>CAWKOS010000001.1:0-1471302 GCA_963851295.1 uncultured Actinomycetes bacterium
CGCGTGCCCAACGTACCGCCGCCGCGGGTGCACGTACAGCTTGGCGTTGTCACTGCGATCCCAGGGCCCCGACGATGTCCAGCGTCGACAGGACTCCCACCGGGAAGCCATCGCCGTCGACGACCACCACGTGGCCGACTGCGGTCTCGGCGACGAGGGATGCGGCGCGATCGAGCGTGGCGTCCGCCCGCACGAGCGCGAGACCGCCGCTGGCGCTGGCGAGCTCACCCGCCGTCGGGCGCGGCCCGCCACCGACGGCGGCCGCCACGACATCCATATCGGTGACGAACGCCATGTCACCGTCGCGCCAGACCATCACGCTGTGGGCGCGGCGCTCCACGAGCACGCGTGCCACGTCGGCCAGCGGCGCTAGCGGCGCACAGACGAAGATGCCCCAGTGCATGACGTCACGCACCACGTGGGCGCTCAGCGGCCCGCTGATGGCCGGGCGCGCCGGCGCTGGGCGGACGATCCGCGCGAGGCGTGGCTGGTGACCGGCCAGCACGGCGATGACGTCGAAGCTCGACAGGACACCGCGGACACGACCTTCGCCGCGATCGCGGACGACCACGTGCCCTTCCCCCGCGTCGACCATACGCAACGCCGCGGCGAGCAGCGTGTCGCCCGGACCCACCGATGGTGCCTCCGGCGCGAGGACCTCCTCGGCGGTGGTTGCGCCGCCCAGCGTCGCGCGAACGAGGTCGCGTGCGGTGATCAGGCGGGGGGCGCCGGGGTCCACGAGCACCGCGTGGACCTGGTGGACGGCCATGAGTGTCGCTACCTCGCTGAGCGCCGCACCCGGCGGGCAGGTCACGAGCCCGGGCGACATGACAGTGTGCGCCTCGATGGCGGCAAGCGGTAACCCGGCAGTCGTCGTCATGACGCGAACGTAGTCGGCGGACGCCGCGCCTGCAATGCGCATTCAGCAGGAGCGTGCCGCCGCGGAGGCCTGCGCGCCTTGGCCGCCCACCTGGCGCCATATGACGGCGGTGCCCTATGGTCCGAACCATGGACGTCGTCATCGCCGGCGGCGGTGTTGCCGGCCTCGAGGCCTTGCTTGCGCTGCACTCCCTGGCGGGCGAGCGCGTATCGCTGCGCCTCATCGCCCCGGACCCCGACTTCTCCTACCGCCCGCTCGCGGTGGCTGAGCCCTTCGCCCTGGGTCATGCCCACCACGTGCCGCTCAAGCGCTTCGCGGAAGAGACCGGCGCTGAGCTCGTCATCGATGCGGCCGTCGGCGTCGACGACGCGAACCGGCAGGTGCGACTGCGCGACGGCGGCACGCAGGGCTTCGACGCGCTGCTCCTTGCGACAGGCGGCCGACCGGTCGCCGGCGTGGACGGTGCGACGACGTGGTGGCCCGAAGGCGACCCGGAAGCCTACGGCGGGCTCCTGCGCGACATCGACGAGGGCTACACGAAGCGGCTGGCAATCGTCGTGCCGACGGGGGCAGTGTGGCCGCTGCCCGCGTACGAGCTCGCGCTCATGACCGCAGGCGAAGCGCGCGCGATGGGCCACGACGACGTGCAGGTCACGGTCGTGACGCCCGAGCGCACGCCGCTGGCGCTCTTCGGAGAGGAGGCCGGCGAGGCGCTGGCCGAGGAGCTGCGCTGGGCCGGCGTCGAACCCAGGACCGGTGTGGTCGCGCGTAGGGGGCCGAGCGGCCTCCTGCTCGACCCGGGGGGCGACCAGCTCGACGTCCAGCGCGTGTACGCGGTGCCGCGCCTCCTCGGCCCGGGCCTCGAGGGCGTGCCGAGCGACGAGGACGGCTTCATCCGCGCCGACGACGACGGCCTCGTCGAGGGATGTGAGCGAACGTGGGCGGCGGGCGACGGCGTCGTCTCGCCTCTGAAGTTCGGCGGCCTCGCGACCCACCAGGCCCGGCGCGCAGCCACCGCGATCGCACGTCTCGCCGGGGCCGACAACGTGCCCGACCCCGGCGAGCCGGTCGTGCACGGCCAGCTCCTCGTCGGCCACCGCAGGCGGCGCCTGCGCGGACGCGGTGACGCCGAGGGCGCTCCGCTGTGGTGGCCGCAGGGCAAGATCGCCGGCGAGTACCTCCCGCGCTGGCTCGCCGAGCATGGCGTCGCCCCGCCCGCAAGCCAGGAGCCGCCGCAGGGCGGCATCAACGTCCGCCGGACGCTTCGGGCACTGCGCGGCGCCGAAGCGCAGCACCTGTTCGATCTTTCGCGTCGGCCGGACAGCTGAGATCCGGGCGGTTGCGGCGCTCGGGCGCCCCATGCGCGAGCTGCGCGATCGCCGAGCTGGGCCGCGACATGGGGGTCAGGCGTAGGCCTCGACCGGCAGGTCCGCCGTGGCGGCGGTGGATTTCCCGCAGTGGCGGTCCGGAGCTCTACCGATGCAGTGCGCCGAAGAGCGCCATACCTTCGATCCATGGCCCGTGACACCTTCACGGCGCGCGCGGCGCACTGGAGCGCGACGCATCGCAAGACCGCGGTGCTCGGCTGGCTGGCCTTCGTCGTCGTCGCCTTCATGATCGGCGGCGCCGCCGGCACGGTGGCGCTCAAGCACGAGGACATGGGCAACGGCGACTCCCGCGCGGCCGAGCGGGTGCTCGCCCAGCAGTTCGCGCGCGAGCGCGCCGCCGAGCAGATCCTGGTCCAGAGCCGCGACGGCGGGCTGCTCGGCAGCGGGTACCGCGCCGCCGTCGACGAGCTCGTCGCGCGCCTGTCGCGCATGCCCGCGGTGGCGCAGATCGAGTCGCCGATGAAGCCCGGCAACGAGGGCCAGCTGTCCAAGGACGGGACCGCGGTCCTGCTGACCTTCCAGATCACCGGGGATCCCGACACGGCGAAGGACCGCGTCGGCCCCGCGCTGGCGGCGACGGCTGCCGTCCAGCGCGCCCACCCCGGCCTGTTCGTCGGCGAGTTCGGCGACGCGAGCGCCAACAAGGCGATCATGAAGCGCATCCAGGACGACTTCCAGCAGGCCGAGGTGACCTCGCTGCCGGTGACGCTCCTGATCCTCGTCGTCGCCTTCGGCGCGCTCGTCGCCGCCGGCATCCCTCTGCTGCTGGGCATGACCGCGGTGGCGGCCGCCCTCGGGCTCACGGCGCTCTTCAGCCACGTGATGCGCGTCGACGAGTCGATCAACTCGGTGATCCTGCTCGTCGGCCTGGCCGTCGGCGTCGACTACTCGATGTTCTACCTGCGGCGCGCGCGCGAGGAGCGCGCGCGCGGGCTGTCGAGCGCCGATGCGCTCCAGGCTGCCGCCGCGACCTCCGGCCGCGCGGTGCTGTTCTCCGGCTTCGTCGTGATGACCGCGATGTCCGGCATGTTCTTCATGGGCTCGCAGATCTTCGCGTCGTTCGGCGTGGGGACCGTGCTCGTGGTGGCCATCGCGCTCGTCGGGTCGCTCACCGTCCTGCCCGCCGTCCTCTCGAAGCTCGGCGATCGCGTCGAACGCGGCCGGATCCCGTTCCTGGCCCGCCGGCGCGCCACCAACGGCGAGTCGCGCTTCTGGGGCATGATCATCGGTGCCGTGATGCGCCGGCCGATCGTCTGGGGCGGCGCGGCGCTCACTCTCCTGGTCGCCCTCGCCATCCCCGCGCTCAGCCTGCACACGGTCGACTCGGGCGCGCAGGGGCTGCCGCGCGACCTGCAGGTGATGAAGGTCTACGAGCGCCTGCAGAAGACCTTCCCCGGCGGCGGCGGGCCGGCGGTCGTGGTCGTCAGCGCCAACGACGTGACGCGGCCTCAGGTCGTGGCGGCCATCGCCGCCCTCAGGCGCGCCGCACTCGCCACCGGCCAGATGCACGAGCCGATCAGCGTCGAGGCGAGCACGTCGCGCAAGGCGGCCCGCGTGATCGTGCCGCTGGCCGGCAAGGGGACCGACGCGACGTCCAACCGCGCGCTCGACACCCTGCGCCATGACGTCATCCCCGCGACGATCGGCAAGGTGCCCGGCGCCGACGCGAAGGTCACCGGCTGGACGGCCGGCTCCAAGGACTTCAACGACACGATGAAGGCGCACGCGCCGATTGTCTTCGCCTACGTGCTCGGCCTGGCCTTCGTGCTGCTGCTGCTGACCTTCCGCTCGATCGTCATCCCGATCAAGGCGATCGTGCTCAACCTGCTGTCGGTCGGCGCCGCCTACGGCGTGCTCGTCCTGATCTTCCAGAGGGGCAACCTCGAGTCGCTGCTGCACTTCAAGTCGGTCGGGGGCGTGACCGACTGGCTGCCGCTGTTCCTGTTCGTGATCCTGTTCGGGCTCTCGATGGACTACCACGTGCTGATCCTCAGCCGCGTGCGCGAGTGCTACGAGTCGGGCATGCGCACGGACGAGGCCGTGGCCCATGGCATCCGGGCGACCGCGAGCGTCATCACGAGCGCGGCCGTCGTCATGGTCGCCGTGTTCGCGATCTTCTCCACCCTCGGGATGCTCGACTTCAAGATGATGGGCGTCGGCCTCGCCGTTGCCGTGCTCGTCGACGCGACCATCGTCCGCGCCGTGCTGCTGCCGGCCACCATGAAGCTCCTGGGCGACTGGAACTGGTACCTGCCGCGCTGGCTCGAGTGGCTGCCGCACCTGAGCCACGCGGCGCCGGCCACGCCCGCTCCCGAACCCGAGCCCGAGCCCGAGCCCGAGCCACGGGTCCCCACGGCGGTGTGACGATGCCCGAGCTGCCAGGCGGCGACGTGCTGCGCGAGTTGCAAAGGACACGTGGCGGTGTGCGACGCGCGCTCGCGCGGGTGCGGGAAACCCGCAGCAGCCTCGCGGCGAACATGCGCCGGGAACCGTCCCCCCGCGGATGCGCGCTGAGCTCCGCCGTCGTTGACTGAAGGCATGAGCCTCACCGCCACCGCCCACTCGTCCGGCGACACCCTCCGGCAGGAGGTGCTCGTCGACGGCCGCCACCGCCTCACCACCGACGAGCCCGCGCAGCTCGGCGGCACCGACACCGGGCCCGCGCCGCACGAGCTGGTGCCGGCGGCGCTGGCGGCCTGCGTCGCGGTCACGATCCGGATGTATGCCCGCACCAAGGGCTGGGCCGTGGGTGAGCTCAGCGTCGACGTCGTCTACGACAACACGTCCACGCCGCGTCACTTCGACGTGACCGTCAACCTTCCACGTGACCTGACTCCCGGGCAGGTCCGGCGCCTGATGCGCGTCGCCGAGGCCTGCCCGGTGCGGCGCTCGATCGAGGCGGGCATGGTCTTCGACGAGCACCTGCCGCGCGAGCGCAACGCCGCCTGAGGGCTGACGCTCTCAGCCCGCGCGCTTACCCGCGTGGGCGTCGGCGGGCTGGCGCTGATGCGTGATGATGCGCTCGACGTGGCGGCGCAGGTGGTCGTGCAGGCGCTCGGCCATCTTGTCCACTGCCGCGGCCATCGTCGCCCGCGCCGCGTGGGCGCGCACCGGCCGCCCAGCGAGCAGGACCTCCCCCTCGGCCCGGGCACCGTGCTCGATGCGAGGGTTCTCCTCCTGGATGAGAACCACCCGGGCGTGCGTCAGCGGGCCCTTGACAATCTCCTCGAGCGCCCCCACCTCGTCGCGGGCGGTCTGCACCGCCTCCGGTGCGACTTGCCCCTTACGGTGACGTCCACATGCATATCTCCAGCGTGCTCCGTGCGCGGCCCGCGCGCATCGGCGGAGGACCACGGGCGCGACTGCGGGGAACTACAGCGGCTCCGCTGGCTGCCACGCCGGATTGCAGCCAACTACGTATGCAACGGCCCCCGACTCGCGCGACGATGTGGTTCAGGCGTCCCGACCAACTGGAGGGCTGCCATGCAGGACGACACACGAGCCGGGCCCACCATCGAAGCGCTGCTTGCGACAGGCGAGGAACGAGGTTGCCTGGAGGAGTCGGAGATCGATCGCCTCGCCGAGGCGCTCGAGCTCGGCGACACTGATCTGGAGGACCTTCGCGACCAGGTCGCGCAGCGCGGCATCACGGTGCACGACGACTGCGGCAGGGTCGGGGTCCCGCCCACCAGCTACGCCGACGACGACCTCGTGCAGCACACGATCGACTCGATGGGGCAGTTCCTCAGCGAGGCCGGGCGCTTCCCGCTGCTGACGGGTGCCGAGGAGCTCGAGCTGGCCAAGCGCATCGAGCGCGGCGACCTCGCCGCCAAGGAGAGGCTCATCAACCACAACCTGCGCCTCGTCGTCTCGATCGCCAGGCGCTACCAGGTCAGCTCGCACATGACGCTCCTGGACCTCGTCCAGGAAGGGACGCTCGGGCTGATCCGCGCCGCCGAGAAGTTCGACTGGCGCAAGGGATTCCGGTTCTCCACCTACGCGACGCTCTGGATCCGACAGGCGATCCAGAGCGGGCTGGCCAACCGGGCTCGGATCATCCGCCTGCCAGCGGGGGTCGAGATGCGCGAACGCAAGATCGCGCGTGTCCACCGCGAGCTCGCCGCCCGGCTCGGGCACGACCCCACCGACGAGGAGATCGCGGCCGCCGCCGAGTTGACCGTCGAGCAGGTCGCCGAGATCCATCAGGCGGCGAGGGTCGCCACGAGCCTCGACCGTCCCGTCGGAGGCGGCAACGGAGCAACGCTCGGCGAGCTGGTGGCCGCCCCGGCCGCCGACGCCGGCGAGGAGCTGAACATCAGCCTCTCCGGGGAGGCGGTCCGCAGGATCGTCGACGAGATGCCCGAGCCCGAGCGCCAGGTCATCCGACTGCGCTACGGCATCGACGGGGACGCCGAGCCGCAGACCTACGCAACGATCGCCCGTCGGCTCGGCCTCTCCCCCGTGCGCGTCAGCGCGATCGAGAGGCGTGCCCTCGAGCAGCTGGCACTGCGTCGCGAGCTGCAGGCCCTCGCAGAGGCCGCATGAGGTGTCCCGGACTCCCTCGACCAATGAGCTCGTTGCGCTCGGCGCGCCGATCGCCTTGCGCGACGGCTCGCGCGTGCGCCTGCGCCAGATCCACGGCTCGGACAAGGAACTGCTGCTGCGCGGCTTCGAACGGCTGAGCAGGGAGTCCCGCTACCGGCGCTTCCTGACGCCGACAACGCATCTGAGCGAGGCGGCGGTGCGCTACCTCACCGAGGTCGACCACCACGACCACGAGGCGATCGTCGCGCTTGATGAAGAGAGCGGCGAGGGAATCGGGGTGGCGCGTTACGTGCGCAACGGCGGACGCCCCGACGTGGCGGAGGTCGCCGTGACCGTCGTCGACGGTTGGCAGGGACGAGGTCTGGGCACGCGGCTGCTGGAGGTGGCCAGCGCTCGCGCGCGCGAGGAGGGCATCGGGAGCTTCACCGCCCTGATGCTGGCCACCAACCAGGAGATGATGAGCCTGCTCGAGCGCCTCGGCCCGCTGCGCATCGCCGATCGCGAAGTCGGCACCGTGGAGATCGAGATGCCGATCCCCGAGGTGGGGCTCTCGCCGGCCCTCAGAAAGCTCCTGCGCATCGCCGCAGGCACCAAGCGCTGACGTCTCGCCGCACGGGACAACTTGGCCCCGTGCGGCGGTGCGACGCGGCGGGGGTCAGGCCTTGCCGGCCGAGCGCGTCGCCGGGACGAACCTGGTGCCGTCCGACGGGTAGTGGATGGACTCGCGCCCATCCTCCCAGCTCACGAGATAGTGCTCGTGATGCGGTCCTCCGAGGACCTCGAGAATCCGGCCGCGGCGCGCCGCAGCGCCGCCGATGCTGGCGATCTCGATGCGGTCTCCCGGGTGGCCGGGAGTGGTCTTGGCTGGCATGTGCATCGCTCCTTTCGCTAGGACCCATCGAACTCGCCCGCAACGGGCAGCGCATCCGGCCGCTCCCGCGTCTCGCCTGCGGGAAAGCACGCACCGGCCTCGCGCGTCAGGCGGGGTCGCGGGCGCCGAGCAGGCCCAGGCCCGAGCGCACCGCGGCCAGCGGGCGCAGCGTGCGGAAGGCCACCATCGCGGCAGCGACGCCGAGCAGGGCGTTGACCACGGTGACCCCGGCCTGCATCCCGACCGAGAAGGACACGGCCGCCGCCGCCGCGACGGTCTGGTGCAGCGCGTAGGTGAGCATGACCTGCTGCGTCCCGGCCCCGCCGGGGGTCAACGGCACCAGCGTCGAGAGTCCGGCGACGACCATCACGAGTCCTGCCGTCGAGACGGAGGCGGGCAGCCCGAAGGCGGCAAGCAGGAAGAAGACAACCGCGATGCGGCACGTCCAGGCGCCCGCCTGCACCAGCACCACCTGGCGGGCGTAGCGGCGCGGCGTCTTGAGGATCGCGCCGCCCTGCGCCAGGTGCCGGCGGAGGGTGCGCAGGCGCGACGCGACGCGCGGCGCCGCCAGCGCCACCGCCACGGCCACGCCGACGGCGACGCCACCGGCGAGCAGCGCGGTGGCGCTCGGCGACGGCACGCTGGGGGCGAACGGGATGGCTCCGGTCAGGCACACGACCAAGACGAGCACGGTGGCCGCCACCATGTCGAAGAGCACGATCACCGACATCGTCGCCGCGATCGTCGGGACGGTCGAACCCGGCACGCGGGTACGGGCGAGCAGCACCTTCGCGGCGTCGCCACCGCGCCCGGGCAGGACCGCGTTCAGGGCGACGCCGATCGCGTATGCGGCGCCGACGTCGAGCAGTCGCACGCGGCGGTCCGGATAGGCGGCGGCGAGCACGTTGCGCCAGGCCACCGAGCGCAGCACGTGGTTGGCGAGGTGAAAGCACACGGCGAGCGCAGCGAGCCGGACGTCGACCTGCCCGAAGCGCTGCACGACGGCAGCGAAGAGGTTGATCACGCGCCCGCTCCCATGTCGGAGAGCTCGGCGGCCACGAGCTGCGGGGACTCGGTGATGAGCCCCTGCACGCCCCAGCCGACGAGCTCGCGCACGTCCTCACGGGTCTGCACGGGCCACGTCATGACGACGTCCGCGCGCCGGCGCAGGTCCTGCACCGCCCGCGCATCGAGGAGCTTGCGATGGATCGAGACGCCATCCAGCCGCCGGCCGTCGAAGCGACGGCGCAGGCCCTCGAGCTGGCGCCGCCGCCGACCGAGTGCACCGGGCGCACGACCGGCACCCGGGGCAGCAGGTCCAGCAGCGGCCAGTGGCGCGCACAGACCATCACCCGTGCACCCGTCGCGTGCTCGCCGAGGGCCGCGGCGACCAGCGCGGGCAGGCGCGGGTCGCGGCCCTTGAGGTCGAGCATCAGCTCGGTCCCGGGCCGCATGGCGGCCAGGACCCGGTCGAGCCGTAGCCGCGGAGCCCACGGCGCGGCGAGCGTCCAGCGATCCCACAGCACCGGCACAGGACCGAGCGTCTTCAGGTGGCGGACCTCGATCCGGCCCGCGTACAGGTGCAGGTCAGCTTCGACGACTGCGATATTGCGTTCACGTAACCGCCCCACGCGGTCGCTGGTGCGTTACCGTCGACTCGTGGCAACGGTCGAGCCGGCATGGAGACGGCCCCCTCTCGACGCCGGCAAGGAGATCGAGCCCCGGCGGCTGGGCAAGCGCGGCTACGAGAAGGAGCTCGTGCGCCTCCAGGTGGAGCTCGCGCGCCTCCAGGAGTGGATCGTCCACGAGGGCCTGAAGGTGGTCGTGATCTTCGAAGGCCGCGACACCGCCGGCAAGGGCGGCACGATCAAGCGGATCACCGAGAAGACGAACCCGCGCGTGGTCCGCACCGTGGCCCTCGGCACCCCGACCGAGCGTGAGCGCTCGCAGTGGTATTTCCAGCGCTATGTGCCGCACCTGCCGGCCGCCGGAGAGATGGTCCTGTTCGACCGCAGCTGGTACAACCGCGCCGGCGTCGAGCACGTCATGGGCTTCTGCACGCAGGACGAGTACGAGGAGTTCATGCGCACCTGCCCGCAGTTCGAGCGCGACCTGCTGCGCTCGGGGATCATCCTCATCAAGTACTGGCTGTCGGTGAGCGACGAGGAGCAGGAGCGCCGCTTCAAGGCGCGCCTGCAAGACCCGGCGAAGCAATGGAAGCTGAGCGGCATGGACCTCGAGGCCCGTAGGCGGTGGGTCGACTACGCCGAGGCCAAGGATGACATGTTCGCCTACACCGACACGCGCGAGTCGCCCTGGTACGTGGTCGAGGCCGACGACAAGCGAACCATGCGGCTGAATCTGATCAGCCACCTGCTGAGCCTGATCCCCTACCAGGACGTCCCGCGCGAGAAGGTCAAGCTGCCGCCACGCCAGGAGCGCGCCTACGTCCGCCCGCCGCAGCGCGACCAGAACTACGTGCCGGCGCGCTACGTGGTCGGTTCGTCGGCCTGACGCTGCGGAGAAGCACGGAGCAGCGGCGAGGCCCCGGCGCCTCGGTGGTTTCCCACCTCGGTTCGCGGGCGCTCCCCGATGGCGGTGTGGCTGCCCGGGCGTAGCGTCGGTCCTGTCGACTGAAGGAGGACCCGATGTTCACCCGCATCGTCGTCGGCGTCGACTCCCGCGAGGGCGGCCGCGATGCCCTCGCGCTCGCCACGCTGCTGCAGGCGGTCGGCGGCGGAGAGCTGATCGCGGTGCACGCCTGCGCGACCGAGCCGCTGCCGCGCGAGGACGTCCTGACCGCGGTCGAGGTCGAGCTGGCGGACGCCGGCGGCACCGGTCGCGGGCTCGTCGTCAGCGACCGATCGCCCGCTCACGCGCTGCGCACGATCGCCGGGCGCGAGGCCGCCGAGCTCGTCGTCGTCGGGTCCTCGCGGAGGGGCGGCGCCCAGCGCGTCCTGGCGGGCGACGACGCGGCCGCGACGCTTCATTGGGCGCCGTGCGCGGTCGCCGTCGCCCCGCGCGGATTCGCCGACGCACCGAGGCCGCTACGGCGGATCGGGGTCGGGCTCGACGCGGCCGGCGAGTCCCGGCCGGCGCTGGAGCTCGCCCGCCGTCTCGCCCAGCGCGCGGGGGCCGACGTGCGCGCCATCACTGTGGTGCCTGCGTCCGTGCCGCTGTGGGCCGCGGCCACGTGGAGCACCCCGTGGTCCGGCGAGGACGCGTCGGCCCTGCGAGCCGACGACCGGTTGCCGGCCGGCCGCGCCGCGCGGCTCCCCGCCGACGTCACGCCCGAGACGATGGTCGGAGCTCCGTGGAAGGAGCTGGCCGCGCGCAGCGCCGACCTCGACCTGCTCGTCGTGGGCTCACGGGCCTACGGGCCGCTGCGCCGGCTGCTGCTCGGCAGTACGTCGACGAGGCTCGCGCGACACGCCGCGTGTCCGCTGCTCGTGACCCCGCGCGGCGCTCACACCACGGTCGCCGCCGAGCTGATGGCCGGCGCGCCGCCGACGGCGCGGTAGGGGCGCGCCGTGTCCGCGACCCTGTCGAGGCGAGAGGTCCATCTCAGCCACCGCTCCAACTGGCTTCGCGCCGCGGTGCTCGGCGCCAACGACGGCATCGTGTCGATCGCGAGCCTCGTGCTCGGCGTCGCCGCCTCCGGCGCGACGAGCGCCGCGATCGTCACCGCCGGGATCGCCGGGCTCGTCGCCGGCGCGCTGTCGATGGCGGCGGGCGAGTACGTCTCGGTCAGCTCGCAGCGCGACGCCGAGGAGGCCGACATCCGCCTCGAGGAGCGCGAGCTGCGCCGCGACCCGATGGGCGAGCTGCGCGAGCTCGCGGGCGTCTACGAGGCCCGGGGCCTGCCGCCGGCGCTGGCCGGCGAGGTGGCGGTCGCGCTTTCGCGCCGCGGCGCGCTGCAGGCGCACCTCCGAGACGAGCTCGGGCTCGACGAGCGGCGGCTCGCGCGGCCGTCGCAGGCCGCCTGGGCCTCGGCGCTTTCGTTCTCGATCGGGGCGGCGCTGCCGCTGCTCTCCATCGCACTGGTGCCCGCCGGGGAGCGGATCGCCGCGGCGGTGGTCATCACGCTCGTCGCCCTCGGTGGGCTCGGCGACCTCGGAGCCCGCCTTGGCGGGGCGTCACCGCGCCGCGCCGGGTTCCGGGTCCTCGTCTGGGGAGCGGTCGCGATGGCGATCACCGCGGGAATCGGCGCGCTTGTCGGGACCGTGACCTGACGGCGGACCCGCGGCGCCGCTGCGGGCGAATGCGGATCGGGACGCCGGGAGGCTACCTAGGCAAAGCCGTCCCGTGCGCGGATTTCGCGGCTTTCAATGGACTGCAGACTCGCCGCATCAATCGACCGCAGGAAAGGAAATGGTCATGAGCAAGGTCTTTCAGTACGGGGGCATCGTCGCGAGCATCGTGCTGATCGCGTTCGGCGCCGGGTCCATCGTCACCGGGTACAACGGGCGCGACCGCGTCCACAACGACCTGGCCCGCGAGCAGATCGTCGGGACGCCCGATTCCAGCATCCCGAACCAGCTCGTCAACAACGGCAGCAAGGCCGAGGCGTTCGCCAAGGTCATGCGCAAGCACGCCCTCGAGGCCACCGGCGGCCAGACCTACGCCCAGATGGGCCGCTACATGGGCAAGAACGGCAAGGCGACCAACGACGAGAAGCTCGCCGCGGTCGATCCCAAGAGCGGCAAGCCCGTCGACAACCCCCTGCGCAACCTCTGGGTCCAGGAGACGGCGCTGACGACCGCCCTGCACTCGTCCTACTTCGCCGAGAGCGTGGCGACCTTCGCGATCGTCATGGGCTTCGCCCTCATGATCACCGGCGGCGGCTTCCTCGTGCTGACGCTCCGGGTCCTGCGCGTCTTCGAGAAGGAGAAGGAGACCGAGCCTGCGGTCGCGCCGGGCGAGGCCGTGCTCTCGAGCTGATCGCCCGCCGACACGACCTGCATGACAACGAAGCCCCCGCTCTGCGGGGGCTTCGGCGTTCCGTGGTTTGCCGCACGCCTGCGGGTGGTTGCGCCGGATGGCGCGCCGACGCTCGCACGCGACGATCGGATCACTTGGTCACCCTGAAGGAGCACACCATGTTCAAGACCATCATCGTCGGCGTCGACGCCCGTGAGGGCGGTCGCGATGCCCTCGCGCTGGCCGCCAGGCTGGCGTCGGCCTTCGGCGGCGACCTCGTCGCCCTCCATGCCTATCCGTACGACTACTACGTCAGCCGCGGCGCGGACAGCGACTTCGAGGCCGTCATCCACGGTGCTGCCTTGGAGGCGCTCGAGGGCGAGCTCCAGCGCGCCGGGATCGACGCTCGCCCGGTGGCGGTGCCCGACGGCTCGCCGGCGCGCGCGTTGCACCTCGCCGCCGAGCGCGATCACGCGGACCTCATCGTGGTCGGGTCGGCCCACCGCGGGCGCATCGGCCGCGTGCTGGCCGGCGACGTGACCGCCGGGACCCTGCACGGCAGCCCCTGCCCCGTCCTCGTCGCACCGGCCGGCTACGCCCAGCGCTCCCCCGAGCTGAAGACCATCGGGGTGGGCTACAACGGCTCCCCCGAGTCGCAGGCCGCCGTCGACCTGGCCGCCGGCATCGCCGCGGCCGCCGGCGCACGCCTGCGCGTCATCGAGGTCGTCGGGTCTCCGGAGCCCGGCGGCCCCTTCTCCGCCTACCGGCCCGACTGGACCGAGCAGGCCCGCATCCGGCGCGAGGAGGCCGAGGAGCGGATCGAGGCGATCATCGCCGACCTCGGCGAGATCGCGACCGGCGACATCGCGTTCGGCGACCCGGCGCGTGAGCTGGCGTTCGAAGCCAATTACCTCGACCTGCTCATCACGGGCTCTCGGGGCTTCGGACCGGTCCGCCGGCTGATGCTCGGGAGCACGTCCAGCAAGCTCGTCCACGAGGCGCCCTGCCCCGTGCTCGTGCTCACGCGCGGGGGCCGGGAGCCGGAGCTGGAGGCGCCGGCGGCGGCCGTAGTTCCTACGGACGTGACCTGCGCCTGAGCCCTGATGGCTCGCGAGACCGCAACCGGCAACGTTCCGGCCATGGCGCGCCATCCGCATCCCGATCAGGACCCCTTGCGCGTCGTCGTGGCCGGCGCCGGCGTGAGCGGGCTCGAGACCCTCGTCGCGCTCCGAGGCATCGTGGGAAACCGGGTGGCGCTGACCCTCGTCGCTCCCGAGGACGACTTCACCGTGCGGGCACTCGAGGTCGGAAAGCCGTTCGGACTCGGCCCGGTACAGCGCTATCCGCTCCGCGAGGTTGCGGAAGACCTCGATGCCCGGTTCGTTCGCGACGCCCTCGCGCGCGTCGAGCGCGACGACCGCGAGGTCCACCTGCAGTCGGGCGCCGAGCTGTCCTACGACGTGCTCGTGGTCGCTATCGGCGCCTTCCAGCACCGCGCCTACGACCACGGGGTGTGCTTCGAGCCGGGCTACGAGGCCGACGAATTCGATCGTGTCGTGGCGGACGTGCGATCGGGCCAGGCGCGGGGCGTCGGGATCGTCGTGCCCGCGGGCTGCCCGTGGACGCTGCCCGCATACGAGCTCGCGCTCAGGGTCGCGGCCGAAGCGGGCCCGGACCAGGTGACGCTCGTCACCGCCGAGCACGAACCGCTGAGCGCCTTCGGCGCCGCGGCGTCCGAGCGAGTGCGTGCGGAGCTCGATGCCGCGGGCGTCGCGCTGCTGGCCGGCGTCGACGCCTCGGTCCCGGCGTCGACCGTCGTGCAGCTCTCCCACGACGCCAAGCTCGAGTGCGACTGGGTCGTGCACCTGCCGCTGCTCGCCGGGCCCAACTGCCCCGGGATCCCCTGCGACCAGGGCGGCTTCATCGAAGTCGACGATGGCTTCCGCGTGCGCGATGGCGACGATCTCTTCGCCATCGGCGACGCGACCGCGGGCATCTACAAGCAGGGCGGCCTCGCCTCCCAGCAGGCTGATCTCGTCGCCGAGGAGATCGCCTGGCGCCTGGGAGCCGATCACGAGCCGCGGCCCTACCGTCCGGTCTTGCGCGGTCTCCTGCCCACCTCGCATGGCCCGCTCTACCTGCGCGCCGAGCCGCCCGGCGGCGCCAGGTCGGTCGAGGTGTCGGACGAGCCGCTGTGGTGGCCGGCGAGCAAGGTCGCCGCACGCTGGCTGACCCCGTGGCTGGCGGCCCGCGATGTCGAGGCCAGTCCGCTGCCCGCGCCGCGGCGGCTGCCGTCCGGCGGGCTGAGCTGGTCGGTCGGCAGCTGAGGCCGCCGAGGCGCTCCGTAATCGCCCGCAGGCCATCGGGGGCACGACCCCGATGTCGGGAAGCCGGACGCGCGCGAGCCTTGGGACATGACCTCCACCTCGCATCGCGTCGTCGTCGCCGGCGGCGGCGTCGCCGGCCTCGAGGCGCTCCTCGCGCTCCGTGCCCTCGGCGGCGACCGCGTCGAGCTGACCCTCGTCTCCCCCACTCCCGACTTCGTCTACCGCCCGCTCGCCGTCGCCGAGCCCTTCGCCCGCGGGCGCGCGCGCCGCACCCCGCTCACCGAGGCGGCGAAGGCCGCACAGGCGACCTTCGTGCAGGCACCCATCACCCGCGTCGATGCCGCGCAGCGCACCGTCCACCTGGGCGACGGCTCGGCGCTCCCCTACGACGCACTCGTGCTCGCGACCGGCGCGGGCACCGAGCCGGCCTTCGGCACCGCCAACGTCTTCAACTGGGACGACACGAGCGAGGTCGAGCAGGTCGGCGGGCTCCTGCGCGACCTCGAGGAGGGCTACAGCCAGCGCCTGGCCATCGTCGTCCCGCCCGGCCCCGGCTGGCCGCTGCCCGCCTATGAGCTCGCGCTGCTGATCGCCAGCGACGCGCGCGGCATGGGCATGGAACCCGAGATCACGCTCGTCACGCCCGAGCAGGCGCCGCTGGCGATCTTCGGCCCGCGCGCCGTCGAGGTCGTCACCGAAGAGCTCATGCTCGCCGGCGTGAAGCTCGAGCTGGGCGCCTACGCCGAGCTCGAGCAGGGGCCGCCGCGCGCGATCGTCATGCGTCCCTCCGACCGGCGGCTGGAGGTCAACCGCGTCTTGGCGCTCCCGCGCCTGCGCGGTCGCGCCCCGGAGGGCATCCCGGCGGACGCCGACGGCTTCGTGGCGGTGGATCCCCACTGCCGGGTCGTCGGCGTCCCCGGTGTCTGGGCCGCCGGTGACGGCATCGACTTCCCGGTCAAGTTCGGCGGCCTGGCCGCCGAGCAGGCCGACGCCGCCGCCGCCGACATCGCCGCCGACGCCGGCGCGCACGTCGAGCGCGCACCCTTCCGCCCCGTCCTGCGCGGCCAGCTGCTGACCAGCCGCGGCCCGCGCTACCTGCGCTACGACGCGGCGGGCGGCGGCGGCTACGGCGAGGCCACCACCCACACGCTCTGGTGGCCGCCGAGCAAGGTCAACGGCCGCTACCTCGCGCCCTGGCTGGCCACCCGCGACGAGGAGGCCGTCGCCGACCACCTCCCCCAGTCCGGCGGCCTGCCCGTCCAGACCGACCTGCACCGGGACATCGTCGCCACGTAACGTGAGCGAGCCGACTAGTTGTAAGACCCGAGCAGGTTGTTCGGCGTCCCCGCCACGCCGGCGTGGGCGCGAACAGCTCACCGAGGGAGACCAGCCCGCCGCGCCGCCGGCCCCCGGGGGGCGCCGCGGCCCGCCAGGGGGCGCCGAACGTCGGTCTTCCCCCGTCCACACGGGGTAGAACCGACGTTCGACCCCCCGGGCACGGACCCGTGTCCTCGGTGAGCTGTTCGCACCGCAACGGGCCTCACAGCGACCCGGCACCCCGAACAACGTGCTCAGGAACTACAACTAGTTGATCGCCTCGATGAGGCTTGCCGCGTCGTGGCCACCGCGGTGGACGACGCCGTTGATGAAGAGCGTCGGCGTGCCGTGTACCTCGCCCAATCTCAGGCCGCTGTCGACGTCGCGACCCACACGGCTCAAGACGCGACTGCCGGAACGGTCTGCGTCGAAGCGGGCGACCTCGAGGCCCAGCTCTCCGGCGTAACGCCGTAGGTCGCTGTCCTCGAGCTGCTTCTGGCGGTGGAACAGGAGCTCGTGCATCTCCCAGAAGCGATCCTGGTTCGCGGCCGCTTCTGCCGCGGCGGCAGCGGCAAGCGCGTGCGGGTGGATCTGCACCAGCGGGAAGTGGCGGTAGGCGAAGCGGACTTCTCCGTTCAGGGCGCGCTCGACGCGTTCGATCTCGCGGAAGGCGAGCCGTGAGTACGGGCACTCGTAGTCGCCGTACTCGAGGATCACCGCGGCGGTGTCGGGCCCTCGGACGTGATCGATGCCCGCCTCGAGCGGCGCGAGCAGCCCGCCCCCTGGTGTGCCCGCGGACGAGCGAGAGGCGCTAGGCATGGACGCGACGTTGCTCGAGGGCGTCGGCGAGGTTCGCCAGCACGCCGAGCTGGCCCAGGATCACCGTTCCCGACGGGTAGCAGTCGAACAGCGGCAGATCGACATGGGGTCGGGGTGCCCCTTACGCCGGCGCCAGCGCGGCGAGCAGGTCCTGGCACGCGCGCTCGCAGCGCCGGCACTCCTCGGCACACAGCCGGCAGTGCTCGTGGTGATGGGCGTGGCGCTCGCACTCCTCGGCGCATGTACCGCACGCGATCAGACAGGCCTCGAGCTGGTGGCTCTGGATCCCCGGGTCGGGATCGGTCTGGCGGGCGAGGATGCGCGCCGTCGCGACGCAGGCGTCGGCGCAGTCGAGGCAGAGGCGCAGGCAGCGCTCGAGGTCGCGGACGTCGTCCTCGGCGAGCGATGCGTCCGCGCAGATCGTGCAGTGCGCGGCGCACTCGCCGCACTCGTCGATGCACCGAGCGAGCACGCCCGCGTCGACGACGAGCGGCCGCGGGTGGGTCTGCAGGATGACTTCAACGCTCATATCCGCAGCATCCAGCACGGCGCGGGCGCCGTCCAGGGGCGGCATGTGCACGGCGCGCAGGCACCCGTGTGCTCAGTCCGGATACTCGTCCTTGCGCCACGAGCGCGGCTCCTCGGGCCCGGGCTTCGGGGTCCGCTCGAGCAGCATGTTGAAGTGGGGCGCCACGAACGGATCGGGCGCCATCACGGTGTACGTGTGATAGACGGTCCCGTTCTCGCGCGCGAAGGCGATGTAGCCCGGGCCCTCGCGCAGGCCGTCCTTGAGCTCCGCCCCGATCTGCTCGCCCCATTCCCGAAGCCAGTCGGGCGGGTTGTCGATCATCTCCTTCACCTCGGGGATCTCGTTCGCCTGCTCCTCGGTCAGCGCGAGCCCGAAGTCCCATGGGAAGTCGGTGTCGTAGGTCGAGACATACGGGAACTGCCAGCCCATCCGCTGCTTGTAGGCGGCGAGCCGATCGATCGGCGCGCGCGAGAAGCAGAGGAACGTCACGTCGCGCTTGTTCATGTGGATCAGCCCACCGGAGAACTCATCGCCGAGGCTCGTGCATCCGGGGCACGCACCGAGCGAGTAGTCGGGCCCGTACATGATGTTGTAGGCGAGCAGCTGCGAACGGCCGTCGAAGAGCTCGGCCAAGGACTTCTTGCCGTCCTCGGTGTCGAACACGTACTCCTTCTCGACCGGGACCCAAGGGAGCTCGACCCGCTTGCGCTTGATCTCCTCGTTGAGCTCGGCGTGCTGGGCCTCGAGCTTCGCCAGCTCGCCGCGTGCTGCCTGCCATTCGTCCCGGGTTCCCACCGTGTGCTCGGGCATCGTCATCTCCTCGGTTGTGCTTACGGCATGAGACTCGCGGCGACGGTGAAACTCATCGCTGCCCACGCCGCGGCGGGGCAGGCGAGCTACGAGCCCATCTGCGTCATGTGTCCCATCGGGTCATCTCCGGGGATCGTGAGGGCCGGGACGGCATCGGGCGCGGCGAGCAGCAGGAGGCCGAGCGCGAGCAGGATCCCCGCCGTCCCGTACGTCGCGACGCGCGGCCACGGCAGCGTCTTCTCGGCCGCGATGACCGCGGCCACGAAGGCCATCCAAACGATGCTCATGACCCCCAGCGCGAAGAGCGAGGCCATGAGCGCCCAGCAGCAGCCGACGCACCACGCGCCGTGCTGGGCGCCCATCCGCACCGAGCCGGCCCGGCCGTTGCGCCATGAGCCGACCAGGAACCCGAGAGGGCTGCGGCACTTCTCGAGGCAGAGGTCCTTGAGCGGCGTCAGCTCGTAGGCCGCGGCGGCGAGGAGCGTCACGCCGGCGACCCAGCGCCCCGCGCCGTCCCAGGCCAGAACGTCACCGGCGATCCCGCCACCGGCCCACGCGACGGCGAACGCGGCCGCCCCGACGGCCCCCCAGGCCACCAGGTAACCGGCGCTGAACAGCAGCGGCGCCGTGCGATCCCTCGTCATGCGCGAGTAGAGCGCGACCGTCGGCGCGACCGACGGGAACATCATCGCGGCCATCATCACGACCCACACGCCGAGGAACCAGCCGAGCGTTCCGAGCGCGGTCCACGGCCCGTCGTCCATGCCGCGCATGCTTTCTGCGGTCGACCACCATGCGATCGCAGCGAGCGCGGCGAGCAGGCCTACGAGACCGAGGCGCGCGCGTACGGCCGTGAGCGCCGGCCTCGCGCCGGCCGACCGATCCGCCGCCGAGTCGATCACGAGGCCCAGGAGAACGCCGAGGTCGACAGCCCCGTCTTGCCCTCGTACTCGATCCCGAACGCGCTGATCCGCGAACGTTTCGCCTCGGCCATCGTGAGATCGGAGCCGACCGGGTGGAACATGCCGGCGAACCGGACCGGCTCGCCGGTCTCGACGCCGAAGGGCACGATGTCCTCGATCTCGAAGTCGATCGCGTCCGCCACGCGTACCTCATGACGCAGGCCGTCGTCGCTCAGCTCGATCCGCGCCCGCTCGACGCCGAGCACCTGACCCACCAGCGGGGTGAGGCCCGCCATCGGACCGCCAAGCTGCCCGCCGAAGACCTTGGCGAGCTTGTCCGCCTGCTCGTCGCTCGCCCGCTCGTCGATGAACATCCCGAGGCGCCAGTTCCCGTCGGTCATCACCTTCGGGGTATCGATGATCACCACGGCATTGAGTCCGGCGACGTCGGTGCCCTCGATCTCCCCCTCGCCGACGTGGAAGGCGAGCGTCGCACGGCAGAAGTCGTAGGTCGCGCCGTGGTCGAACGACAGGTTGCACGGGCACATCAGCTCGCACGAGCACGTCTCCGCGTAGCTTCCCTTCAGGCTCCAAGCCATCACGCACCGCCTCTCGTTCGACCGGGTCGATTCTCCAGCGCGCGTCCAGACGCGTCAACCCGGCGCGGCTCGTCGCTCGGGGCTGACCGCTAGTTCTGCAGGGCCTTGCCGGCCGGGGTGACGATCCACCAGGGGGCGCCGAAGCCGTTGCTGCCCTGGCCCGTGGTGGCTGTGGATCAGCGGCGCCGAGCCGGCAGAGAAGCCGGCGAACGCCCACATCGCCCGGGTCGAGATGAGCGTCGACGGCGAAGAGCTCGAGATCTTCCGGCGCGGCGTGCCCTTCGGGACCGCGGAGGAGCACGGTCTGTACTTCGTCGCGTTCAGCGCGCAGCGCTCGCGCTACGACGCATGCTCGCGCGCATGTTCGGGACGGCCGGCGACGGCGTGCGCGACCGCCTCACCGACTTCTCGCGTCCCGTCAGCGGCGCCTACTACTTCGCGCCGTCGCTGGACGTGCTCAACGAGCTGGCCGGACCGGACGCCGGCCCGCCACATGCATCTCGTCGTGGACGTCCGTGACGCCGGGAGCGGCGGCCAGCACCAGGGAGCGGCCGGCAAGCTCGATCGTCCCCGAGGCGCGGCGGCCGATGCTCGGGTCCGCGGTGTCGAGCTCCACCGACCACGTCCTGTGGTCCGGGAGCCGGAAGCTCAGCGGCTCCCACCACGCGTTGACGAGCACCAGGCCGTCCGCGCCTCCCACGGCGACCGCTCGCGCGCCCGGGTCGCTCCAGTCGGCGGGCGCCATCTCCTGCCCGTCCGGGCGCAGCCACCGCAGCTCGCCGGCGGCGAAGAAGCGTGTGCGGCGGAAGACCTCGTGCTCACGGCGCAGCCGGCAGACCTGTGCGACGAACTCGAGCAGGTCACGATCGGCCGCCGCCCAGTCGACCCAGCTGATCTCGTTGTCCTGGCAGTAGGCGTTGTTGTTGCCGCGCTGCGTCCGGCCGAGCTCGTCGCCGCCGAGCAGCAGCGGCACGCCCTCGGAGAGCAGCAGCGTGGCGAGGAGGTTGCGCCGCTGGCGGGCGCGCAGCTCGAGGACGGACGGGTCATCGGTCGGGCCCTCGGCGCCGCAGTTCCAGCTGCGGTTGTCGTCGTTGCCGTCGCGGTTGCCCTCTCCGTTGGCCTCGTTGTGCTTGGCGTCGTAGCTGACGAGGTCGTTGAGCGTGAAGCCGTCGTGGACGGTGACCAGATTGATCGACGCGGTGGGCCGGCGGCCGTGCCCGAAGAGGTCGGACGAGCCGGTCAGGCGCGTGGCGAAGTCGGCGAGCGTCCCCTGCGCGCCGCGCCAGAGGTCGCGCACCGTGTCGCGGTAGCGGCCGTTCCACTCGCTCCACCCGGCCGGGAACTCGCCCAGGTCGTAGCCGCCCCAGTCCCACGGCTCGGCGATCAGCTTGACCTCGGAGAGGACGGGGTCCTGGCCGACGGCGTTCAGGAAGGCACCGGCCGGGTCGAAGTCGCTCGCGCCGCGACCGAGGGTGGAAGCGAGGTCGAAGCGAAAGCCGTCGACACGCATCTCCTGCGCCCAGTAGCGCAACGAGTCCATGACGAGCCCCAGGGCCGCGGGGCGGTGGGTGTCCAGGGTGTTGCCGACGCCGGTGTCGTCGACGTAATGGCGGCGGTCCTCGGCCAGGCGGTAGTAGGCCGCGTTGTCCAGGCCGCGGAAGCAGAGCGTCGGCCCGTCCTCGTTGCCCTCGGCGGTGTGGTTGTAGACGACGTCGAGCAGGACCTCGAGGCCCGCCGCGTGGAGCGCGCGGACCATCTGCTTGAACTCGGCGACGCCGTCGCCCGAGGCCGCGTACTCGTTGTGCGGCGCGAAGTAGCCGATCGGCTGGTAGCCCCAGTAGTTGCGCAGGCCGCGGGCGACGAGCGCGCCGTCGTGGACGAACTGGTGGACGGGCAGCAACTCGACGGCGGTGACGCCGAGGCGCTGGAGGTGCTCGATGACCGCGGGATGCGCGACGCCCGCGTAGGTGCCGCGCAGCGGCTCGGGCACGTCGGGGTGCAGGTAGGTCAGCCCCTTGACGTGGGCCTCGTAGATGACCGAGTCGGCGAGCGCCGTGCGCGGCGGTCGGTCGTCGCCCCAGTCGAATGGCTCGGCACTGACCACGGAGCGGGGCACGTACGGGGCGGAGTCGGCCGGATCGTCTCCGTTGACGGCCGCGTGCCACTCGACGCCGCCCAGGACCGCGCGGGCGTAGGGATCGAGGAGCAGCTTGGCCGCGTTGCAGCGCAGGCCGGCGGCCGGGTCCCACGGACCGTGGACCCGGAAGCCGTAGCGCGTGCCGTGGCCGGTGCCGGGCACGTGGCCGTTCCACATGCCGCCATCGCCGAGCTCGAGTGGATGGCGCGTCTCGTCGCCGGCCTCGTCGAAGACGCAGACGTCCACGCCGTCGGCGACGCCGCTGAACACGGCGAAGCGCACGCCGTCGCCCTCGAGGTGCGCGCCGTCCCTCATCTCGCCGCCCGCGCGTTCGAGAGCCGGACGATCATGTCGGCCACCAGTCCGGTCCACCCGGTCTGGTGCGAGGCGCCGAGCCCGGCGCCGTCGTCGCCGTGGAAGTACTCGTGGAAGAGCAGGGCGTCGTGCCAGGCCGGATCGCGCTGGAAGCGTTCGAGGGCGCCGAACGCGGGCCGCCGGCCGTCGGGCGCGTCGAGGAAGATCCGCACGAGCCGCTCCGCGAGCTCGGTGGTGATCTCGCGCAGCGTGAGCCGGCGCCCCGAGTGCAGCGGGAACTCGACGACGAGGTCGTCGCCGTAGTGCAGCGCGAAGCGCTCGAGCGCGGCGATGACGAGGTAGTTGACGGGAAACCAGACCGGGCCACGCCAGTTGGAGTTGCCGCCGAACAACGGGATCGTCGACTCCGCGGGTTCGTAGTCGACGGTCGCCGCGACCTCCCCCGAGCCCCAGAACTCGAACGGGTGGTGGCGGTAGATCGCCGACAGCGACCGCAGGCCGTGCGGCGAGAGGAACTCGGACTCGTCGGCCAGCCGTTCGAGGATCCGCGGCAGGCGATCCTCGCCAACGAGCGCGAGCATCGTGGCGCCGCGTCCGTCGCGCGGGGGCTGTACGGCGGCTCGGTACTCCGGGCGCGCCTCCAGGAACTCCGCGATCCTCGTCGTGAACTCCGACAGTCGCGCGGTGACGTCCGGCGCGCCGACCGCCACGGCGCACAGCGGGATCAGCCCGGTCATCGAGCGTACGCGCACGGGCCAGGCCTCGCCATCGGACTCCCGCCGCACGCGGTCGTAGTAGAAGCCGTCGGCCTCGTCCCACAGCCCCCGGTCGTTGATCGCCTCGGCGATCAGCGTGAAGTGCTCGAAGAACTTGATGGCGACGTCCTCGTAGGCGTCGTCCTCCCCGGCCAGGACGAGGGCCATCTCGAGCATGCTCAGGCAGTAGAGGGCCATCCACCCCGTGCCATCCGCCTGCTCGAGGACCTGGCCCTCGGGCAGCGGGGCCGAGCGGTCGAACGGGCCGACGTTGTCCATGCCGAGAAAGCCGCCGCCGAAGAGGTGGTCGCCTTCGGGGTCCTTGACGTTGGCCCACCAGGTGAAGCCGAGCAGCAGCTTGTGGAAGATGCGCGCGAGCCAGTCGCGGTCGCGGCGCCCGTCGAGCTCGAAGACGGCGAGGGCGGCGAGCGCGTGCACCGGCGGGTTGACGTCGCCGAAGTTCCATTCGTAGGCGGGCAGCTGGCCGTTGGGGTGCATGTACCACTCGCGGGTGATCAGGCGCAGCTGCGCCTTGGCGAACTCCGGGTCGACGTGGGCGAGGGTCACGCAGTGGAAGGCGAGGTCCCAGGCGGCGTACCAGGGGTACTCCCACTTGTCGGGCATCGAGATGACGTCGTGGTTGTAGAGGTGGCGCCAGGCGACGTTGCGCGCCTTCGGAGCGCGACGCGAGTCGGGCGGGGGCGGCTCGCCGGGATCGCCGTCGAGCCAGCGCTGGACGTCGTAGTTGTAGAACTGCTTGCTCCACAGCATCCCGGCGAAGGCCTGGCGCATGACGAGCGCCTCCTCGGGCGTCGCCTCCGGCGCCAGCGACGCGTAGAAGGCGTCGGCCTCGCGCTCCCGCGACGTCAGCGCCTCCGACCAGGCCTTCCCCAGCCCGCGCCGCTTGGGCGCGAGACGAAGGGCGACCTCGGCCGTCTCGCCGGGCGCCACGTCGAGCTGGTACCACAGCGCCGCCTTCGATCCCTCGCGCTCGGGGTTGATGGTGGGCAGGCCGTGCACCACGTGGTCGCCGATGCCGTCCTTGGGGTAAGCGGGCCCCGGCTGGTTCCACAGGCGGCGGGTGTTCGTCTCGTTGTCGCAGAACAGCGGCTCCGGCGTCCCGCTCGCGGTCAGGGTCATGCTGCCGAGTGCGGGGTCGTCAGCCACCAGCCCGCCGGCGCTCGCGCGGATCTCCGGCCGCGCCACCTCCGGATCCCACGACCAGCGATTGCGAAACCAGAGGGTCGGAAGCATGTGCAGCGTCGCCGCGTCGGGGCCCGCGTTGCGGACGCGCACGCGCACGCACAGGTCGTCGGACCTGGCTTTCGCGTAGTCGACGGTCACCTCCCAGTAGCGGTCCCCGTCGAAGACGCCGGTGTCGAGCAACTCGTACTCGGGCGCGTGCCGGTCGCGTCGGGCGTTCTCGGCCAGCAGCTCGGCGTAGGGGAACTCCGCCTGCGGATAGACGTAGCGCCAGCGCATCCACGAGTGCGTCGGGGTCGAGTCGAGGTACCACCAGTACTCCTTGGCGTCCTCGCCGTGGTTGCCCTCGTGTCCGGTGAGCCCGAACACCCGCTCCTTGAGGATCGGGTCCTGCCCGTTCCAGAACGCGAACGCCAGGCACAGGAGCTGGCGGTCGTCGCAGATCCCGCCCAACCCGTCCTCGCTCCACCGGTACGCGCGCGAGCGCGCGTGGTCGTGCGGGAACGACGCCCACGCGTCGCCGTCGGCGCTGTAGTCCTCGCGGACGGTGCCCCACGCGCGCTCGCTGAGGTAGGGCCCCCAGCGCCGCCAGGACGCGTCCTGGCGGCGCTCGAGCTCGGCGATCATGCTCAGTAGTCGACCACGATTCGGTCGTCGACGTTGTGAACGCCTGGCGCCGCCCACGCGGCGTTCACCGCCGC
Source organism: uncultured Actinomycetes bacterium (assembly GCA_963851295.1). Classification (GTDB taxonomy): domain Bacteria; phylum Actinomycetota; class Thermoleophilia; order Solirubrobacterales; family Solirubrobacteraceae; genus JAOPZW01. The sequence goes on from CAWKOS010000001.1 coordinate 25,019, forward strand.
GTCGTGCTCGACCCAGGACTCGACGTGGCCGGCCAGCGTCACGGTGCCGTCGAACGTGTCGATCGAGAGCGCCTCGGCGTCGAGGCTGGCATCGCGCTTGAAGGCCTTCTTGATCGAGTGCCTGACGTCGTCGGGCGTGGGGTCGTCGACGGTCAGCTCGACCTCGTCGTCGAGGGCGATGACGCCGGGGACGTTGCCGGCCACGAACTCGGCCTCGGCGCGCTGGTAGTGCAGCGGGGCCATGCCGGTGAGCGTGACGACCCCGTCCGTGACCGAGGCGTCGATCGACGACGGGACCAGCGAGTCGAGCGTCAGCGCCTGCAGGTCAAGAGCGAGATCGTCGCGGCACAGGAGGCCCAGCGCAAGGCCAAGAGGAAGGCGCGCCACGAGCTTCGCGAGGCGCGCCACGAGCAGCACCGCGAAGAGGTCGACGCGAAGATCGAGGAGCTCAAGTCCAAGCTTCACCCGCACCGCAAGCCCGCGACGACGGCCCCATGACGAGCACGCCTCGCCCCCCACTCCGGCCGCGCCATCACAAGATTTGACTTGTACAAGTCTAGGATGGTATATGTCGGCCATGGCGATGATCGAGGCAGAGAGCTTCCGCGCCGACGTCCGCTATGCCGCCGACCGCGAGGCCGTGTACGCGGCCCTGGCCGCTCCCGGCGGCGACAACGGCTGGTGGAGCGCGGACGGCGACGTCGTGAGCGGCGAGGGGGCGCGCGTGCGCCTGAACTGGTCCGAGACCGACTATGTCGAGTTCCGGATCGACGCGGCGCGGGCGCCGCGGAGGATGCTCTGGACGTGCGTCGCGCAGCGCGACCGCAACCTCCCACGGGCGGACGAGTGGGTGGGCACGGCGCTCTCGTTCACGCTCGAGGCCGACGCCGACGGCACGCTCTTGCGCTTCGAGCACCGAGGCCTCGTGCCGCGGCTGGAGTGCTACGGGGTCTGCGCGGGGGGCTGGGACTTCTTCCTGCGCCGCAGCGTGCGCCAGCTCGTCGAGCTCGGCGCCGGGATCCCATACCGCGCGGGCGGCTGAGGGCCCCGCGCGGGGTCACGTCACCTGCGACGGCATCCCCGGATCGGCACCGGGGTCGCCGCCCGCGCCGGCGAGCGCCAGGCGTACGAGGTAGTGCTGCCAGCCGCTCGCGTGGCCGGGCACCTCCGCCGACGGCAGGTCGCGGTGCTCGAGCTCGACCCGCGTGCCGCCGCCGTCGGCGATGAGCCGCACCTCGACGGCGCTGGCTCCGGGCGGTAGGCGTCCGGAGCCGGCGTAGCCCCAGCTGAACACGATGCGGTGGGGTGGCTCGAGCTCGAGATAGCGCCCGCGGACCGGCGCGCCACCGATGTCGACGACGAACCGCCCGCCGGGCGAGGCCTCCAGCAGCGCGTAGTCGCCCATCCAGCGCACCATCGCCTCGGGCTCGACGAAGTACGGGTAGACCAGCTCCGGCGGCGCGTCGATGTGGACCGATGCGGTGACCGGCGCGCCGATCATCGACGCGACTCGACCTCGCGCTTGAGGCTCTGCAGCTGCTCGGGCCAGAACTCGGCCAGGAAGTCCCGCACGCCCTCGAAACCTTCGGCGCGGACGAGGTACAGCCGCCGCTGCCCCTCGGGACGCACGGCCACGAGCCCGGCCTGCCGGAGGACCTGAAGGTGCTGCGACACCGCCTGCTGCGTGATGTCGAAGTGCTCGGCGATCTCGTTGACGGACCGCGGCCGCTCCTGCACGAGCCGCAGCATCGCGCGGCGCCGCGGCTCGGCGAGGGCGTGGAAGGCGGCGTCGCTCATGCGCGGATAATACCAAGGTTGACTTGTACAAGCTATGCCTTGTACCATCCCCCAATGACCACCAACGACGGCCTCGCCATCGCCCGCCGGTACCACGACGCCTGGACGAGCAAGGACTTCGCGCGGGCGGCGGAGCTGCTCGACCGCGGCCTCCAGGTCGAGGTGCCGGTGAACGAGTACCCGACCACCGAATCGTTCGCCGCGGCCGTGGCGGCCTTCGGCTCCATCACCCGCAGCGTCGCTCTCCTCGCCGAGATGGCAAGCGGCGACGAGGCGATGCTCCTCTACGACATGGAGGTCGACGGGCTCGGAGCGATGCGCGTGGCCGAGCACTTCACGGTGCGCGACGGGAAGATCGCCCGCATCCGCCAGGTCCACGACACCGCAGGTCTGCGCGAGGCCGGGTTCGTCGCGGCGTGACCGCCCTCAGAACGCCTCGGCCGCGGCCTCGGCGACCGTCGCGTCCTGGTCGCCCTCTCCGCCACTGACTCCGACCGCACCGACGACCTGGCCATCGCGCTTGAGCGGGATACCGCCGGCGAAGATCATCACGCGGCCCTTGTTGGACTCCTGGATGCCGTAGAACTGGCCTCCGGGCTGGGAGTTGGCAGCGAGGTCGGCCGTCGGCAGATCGAACGCCCGCGCCGTGAACGCCTTGTTGATCGCGATGTCCACGCTTCCGATCCACGCGCCGTCCATGCGAATGTGGGAGACGAGGTTGCCACCGGCGTCGACGACGGCGATGTTCTGCGGCTGGCCGATCTCGCGCGCGCGGTCCTCACCGGCGGCGATCACCCGGCGTGCGTCCTCGAGCGACACGGTTCCCTGGGAGGTGGCTGTAGTGGTCATCGATCGTCCTTTCCTGTCTTGGGTCTTCGAATGCGCCTACCCTCGCTGCTCGTGCGGTAGCCACGCACTCGCATCCCGCCGTTCGCATCTCGACGGTCGGGCGGTTCAGGCGGCGAGCGGCAGCTCGGCGGCCTCGACGGCGACGATCGCCTCTGCGCGCCGCGAGCTGATCCACAGCGCGCTCACCGCCGCCAGGAGCGCGAAGCAGGCGCAAGCCCACAGAGCGGGCCTGAAGCCGGCGGTGACGGCGGCGGGGCTGCCGAGGTCGCCGCTGGCGGAGAAGACGGCGCTGCCGATCGCGATCGCGAAGACCGCGCCGAAGCGCTGCGCCATGTAGTTGATCCCGGAGGCCTTGCCCATCTCGTGCGGCGCGACGGCGCTCAACACCGCGGTCGGGACCGTCGGGAGGGCCATCGAGATCCCCACCCCGGCGATCAGGAGCGCGATCACGAGCTCGATCCAGCTCGTGGCCAGGGAGCCGCGCCAGGCGACCCAGACGAACCCGGCCGTGAGCATGCTCAGCCCGACGACCATGATCGGCCGGCGGCCGATGCGATCGGAGAGCGCGCCGGCGATGGGTGAGACGAGCATCGGCGTCGCGAAGAACGGGAGCAGACGCACCCCGGTGCCGACGGGCGAGTAGTGGCGCGCGAGCTGGAACTCCTCCGTGACCAGGAGCCCGGCGGCGAAGATCGCGCCGGACATGAAGAACGTCGTCAGATTGCCGACTGCGAAGTCGCGGACCGAGAACATGCGCAGCGGCACCATCGGCTCGGCGACCGAGCTCTCCCACCCGACGAAGCCGAGCAGCAGCACCGCCCCCGCGACCAGCGTGCCGACGACCTCCGCGCTCGACCAGCCGACGGTGTTGGCGCGGCTGAGCGCCCAGACCAGGGACACGACGCCGGCGGTCACGAGCCCGACTCCCATCGGGTCCAGGCGCGCCGGCGCCCCGTAGCTCTCGGGCAGCAGCCGAAGGCCGAGCAGCACGGCGACGACGCCGATCGGGACGTTGATCCAGAAGATCCAGTGCCAGTCGATGCTCTGCGCGAGGGCGCCGCCGACGATCGGTCCCATAGCGACCGCGAGGCCGGCGAGGCCACCATAGATCCCGACGATCATCCCGCGGCGCTGCGCCGGGAAGGCCGTCGTCAGGATGGTGAGGCTCAGGGGCAGGACGATCGCGCCGCCGAGCCCTTGCACCGTCCGGGCGGCGATCAACTCGGACGCGTTCGGCGCCAGGGCGCACGCGACGGAGGCCGCCGTGAACAGGGCGAGCCCGGCGGTGAAGACCCTCCGCCGTCCGAACCGGTCGCCGAGCGCGGCGGCGGTGATGATCCCCGCGGCGAAGGCGATGCCATAGGCGTTCAAGGTCCACTGCAGGGACGTGAGGCTGACGTGCAGGTCGCGCTGCATGCGCGGCAGCGCCGTGATCACGACGACCGAGTCGAGAACGACCATGAAGTAGCCGGTCGAGGTCAGGCCGAGGACCCAGCCGAGGCGGCGCTTCGTTGGCGGTGTGTCGTTCATCTCTGCGCCCTCACATCGCGATCGCTTCGTAGACGTCGACCGCGCCGCCAATCTCGAGGACGGGGCAGCCCTTCGCGAGCTCGACCGCCGAATCGAGGCTGTCGGCCGACACGATCGAGTAGCCGGTCAGGCCACACGAGCCGCCATCGCCGACCGAGCCGCCGGGGCCGACCGTCTTCGCGGTCCCCATCGCCGCGCCGCCCTCGACGACGGCCGCACCGAGCTCTGCGAACCACCGACCCCACTTCGCATACTGCGCGTTGCGCTCGGCCTCGTCGGCGGCCACACCCTTGCCGCCGCTGTACGCGAACACGTACTTCGCCATCTCGTGCACCCTTTCGGTCGCGGCCGGCGCGGATGCCGGCCCTCTGATCCGATGACGAACGGCCGGCGCCCAAACAGACATCGCGATCGAGAACGCGCCGAGCTGTCCGTCTGGGCGGCCGCCGTTCGTCTGGAGAGAGAAGCCGGCAGCTCGAGAAGGAGACGCAGATGAAGTACGTCCTGCTGAACTACACCAAGGCGGAAAGGGCCGGCGAACGCGGGCCAGGCGAGATCGACCCCGCCGTCGCCGCGGTCCTGGAGCAGTCCGCTGTGAGCGGCTGGGTCCGTCTGCACTCGGCCGGGTCGGCGACGACCCTCCGGCTCGAGTCGCAGAGGGTGCTATTGACCGACGGCCCGTTCGTCGACAGCAAGGAGTTCCTCGCCGGCCTGATCCTGGTCGAGGCCGAGAACCTCGACGGCGCGCTCGCCGTCGCCTCAGCGCTGCAGGAGCTCGACGTCACCGCGGCGATCGAGGTCCGTCCTGTCCTCGAGCAGGAGCTCGGGAGTGCTTGAGCAGGTCTTCCGCGAGAACTGGGGCCGCGTCCTGGCTTCGCTCGTCGGCTGGCTCGGCGACATCGAGCTGGCCGAGGACGCGGCGCAGGAAGCGTTCGCGCTGGCCGCGGAGCGCTGGCCGCGCGACGGTGTCCCGGCCAACCCGACCGGGTGGCTGATCGCCACTGCTCGCAACCGCGCGATCGACCGCATCCGGCGCGAGCGGACGCTGGCCGCGAAGACCGAACTGCTCAAGCGCGAGCTGCGAGACACGTCGGAGGAAGCGATGGACGAGACGGCGACCTTTCCCGACGAGCGGCTCGAGCTGATCTTCACCTGCTGCCATCCGGCGCTCGCGCTCGACGCGCAGGTCGGGCTCACCCTGCGCACGCTCGGCGGCCTCTCGACCGAGGAGATCGCACGCGCCTTCCTGGTCCCGTTCGAGACGATGAGCAAGCGCCTGACCCGCGCCAAGCACAAGATCCGCGACGCCGCCATCCCGTTCGCCGTCCCGCCCGGCCACCTGCTGCCCGAGCGACTCGACGCGGTGCTCGCGGTCGTGTACCTGATCTTCAACGAGGGCTGGGGCGGCGGCCGCGTCGACCTGTCGGCAGACGCGATCCGCCTCGGCCGCTCCCTCGTCGAGCTCATGCCCGACGAGGCCGAAGCGCACGCCCTCCTCGCGCTCATGCTCCTGGGCCACGCCCGCAGCGCCGCACGCTTCCGGGACGGCGGAGATCGTCCTGCTCGACGACCAGGATCGCTCGCTCTGGGACCAGCCCATGATCGACGAAGGCCGCCGGCTGCTCGACCGCGCCATCGCCCTCCACGGGAGCGGGCCGTACGTCATCCAGGCAGTGATCGCCGACCTCCACCTCCGGCAGCCACGCAACTGGGAGGAGATCGCGCTCCTCTACCGGCGGCTCGAGGAGATCACCAGCTCGCCGGTCGTGACGATGAACCGCGCGGTCGCCGTCGCCGAGCTCGAAGGCCCCGCGGCAGCCCTCGCCCTCCTCGACCGCCTCGAGCTCGACGACTACCGCTACTACCACTCGACGCGCGCCGACCTCCTGCGACGCCTCGGCCGCGACGACGATGCGCGCGTCGCCTACACGCGCGCCCTCGAGCTGACCCGGCCGGGCCCGGAGCAGCGGTTCCTCGCGGCCCGCCTCGCCGACCTGTCCACGTAGAGCTCCTGCCGCTACGCGTCGCGCCGCAGCAGGACGACCGCCGCCGCGACGACGGCGGCGGCGGTGTAGCCGCAGAACACCGCGAACCCGCCCCACGGCGAGAGGTGGTGGGAGTTCTCCCAGACGACGGTCATGAGCCCGCTCCCGGCGTTGAGCGGCAGGTAGGGGCTGATCGCATCGGCCGTCGAGGCCGGCAGGATCGCTGTGATCCCGGGCAGCACGAAGAGCAGGCCCACGAACAACGCGATGCCGCCGGCCGTGTTGCGGACGATCGTCCCGAGCGCGAGGCTGAACACGCCGAGGACCGCGAGGAAGAGGGCGGCGCCGATGACCACGCGCAGCGCCCCGGGGTCGCCCAGCGCGTGCTGCTGATGGCGCTGCGTGACGATCGCCTGGACCGCGAAGAAGGAGATGAAGCTCGCGACCAGCATCAGGCCGAAGGTGACGACGGCGTAGACGCCGACCTTGGCCCACAGCACCGGCAGTCGGCGCGGCTCGGCGAGGAGCGTCGAGCGGATCATCCCGGTCGTGTACTCGCCGGTGATGACCATGACCCCGAGCACGCCGATCGCGAGCTGAGCGAGGTGCCAGCCGCCCACGGCGGGCTCCAGCGAGTTGTAGGTCAGACGCTCGTGGGCCTCGAGATGCGCCCAGCGGTTCATCTGCACCGCGGCGACGAGGGCGCCGAGCCCCGCCATCGACACCACGGCAGCGAGCAGGGACCACCGCGTCGAGCGCAGGGACCTGAGCTTGATCCACTCCGAGCGAACCACCGCGCCCTGGGTGACGCGAGCTGCGGTGACGCTCATGCCGGCACCGCTGGGGCCGCCGCCTGGAACTCGACGGTCGGCCCCGTCAGGGCCATGAACGCATCCTCGAGCGTCGCCTGCAGGGGCGTCAGCTCGTGGAGGACCAGCTGCTCGCGCGCCGCCAGCTCTCCGATCCGAGAGCTCGCCACGCCATGGACCTCGAGAACGACGCCGTCACGGACGACGGAGCCGCCCTCCCCGGTGAGCACCGCGACGAGCGCGTCGGCATCCGGGGTCCGAACCCGGACCGCGGCGTTCTGGGACGCGCGCGCCACGATGTCGGCGACGCTCGTGTCGGCGATCAACCGGCCGCGCCCCACGACGACCAGATGGTCCGCGGTGACGGCGATCTCGCTCAGCAGATGCGATGAGAGGAAGACGGTCCGACCGTCGGCGGCGAAGTCCTTCAGCAGCGTCCGGATCCAGTGGATCCCCTCCGGGTCGAGGCCGTTGGCGGGCTCGTCGAGGATCAGGGTCCGCGGGTCACCGAGCAGCGCGGCGGCGATACCGAGACGCTGGCTCATGCCCAGCGAGAAGCCGCCGACGCGCTGGCGCGCGACCTCCTGCAGCCCGACCAGGGCGAGGACCTCGTCGACGCGTGGCGTAGGGATGGCGTGCGTGGCCGCCACCGCGAGGAGGTGGTCGTAGGCGGAGCGGCCGGTGTGGATGGCCCGTGCCTCGAGCATCGCGCCGACCGCGTGCAGCGGCGCGGGCAGGTCGCGGTAGGCCTTCCCATCGACCGCCGCGCTCCCCGACGTGGGCGCGTCGAGTCCGAGGATGATCCGCATCGTGGTCGACTTGCCGGCGCCGTTGGGACCGAGGAACCCCGTGATGATCCCGGGGTGCACCGTGAACGAGAGGTCGTCGACCGCGACCTTGTCGCCGTAGCGCTTGGTGACGTTGCGAACCTCGATCATCGCCGCCTGATGGTGTGGCGGCGCGCCTGACCAGCGCCTGAACGCCTCGCGGCCGCCTGGACGGGCTCAGGCGGTCCCGGCGGGCGAACGCTCACGGGGAAGACCGAGCGCGGTCAGGTCGTCGCGGCCGCGGCGCGGACGGCCGAGGACATGACGGTCACCGCTTCGGCGCGACCGAGGCCGCGCTGGTCGAGAGTCCGCCACGTGAAGAAGTCCAGCGCCACGCCGATCGTCGCGCGCAGCCGCTTGGCCGCCTTCCCGCGCACGCCCCAGCCCGATGCGAGGCCGTCCTCGATCTCGGCGAGGTACGCCAGGCGCCCGGCCTGCAGCTCCGCGATGATCGGCATCGCCTCGATGTCGCGCAGCAGCGCGCTCAGCATCGGCTCCGCCTCCTCGTACCACGCGTAGAGCGCGCCGAGCGCGGCCTCCACCCGAGCGGCGGGATCGGCGATCGCCGACCACGTCGCGGGATCGGGCACCGGGTGGCGGTCTCGCCAGGCGCCCGAGCAGCCCATGAACAGCGAGCGCTCGTCGGGGAAGTGTCGATAGACGGTTGCGCGGCGCACGCCCGCCTGCTCAGCGATCGCCGAGATCGTCGTCCGCGCCGGCCCGACGGTGCCGTGCAGCTCGATCGCCGCCTCGACGACGCGCGCGCGGGTCGCCTGCTCCTGGGCCGCGCGGACCCGTTTCTCGTAGCGGCGTCTCGTGGGTCGAATTTCAGATGACATGCGTGTACTATGAATCTCCGCCGGCCGCACACAGGCCAAGTCCAGATTTCATCGTACATGACTGTCCACTTGATCCCGCCCGGCCGATGACGCCGGGGCGGCCCGCAGAGCCCGACGGCGTTGTCGGACGCGACGCGGCGATCGAGGTACTGCAGTCCTTCATCGAGTGCGCGGCGCTCGACGGCGAGGCACTGCTGCTGATCGGGGACGCGGGCGTCGGCAAGACGGCGCTGCTGGACGTCGCCGCGCGGCGCGCCGTCTCGCTCGGCGTCAACGTGGTCCGCGCGGCCGGCGCGGAGTTCGAGGCGGATATCGGCTTCTCGGCGCTCCACCAGGCGCTGGTGCCGTTGCTGAACGGGCTCGAGGAGCTGCGCCCGTTGCACCGCGAAGCTCTGTCGGTCGCGCTCGGACTCGGCGAGGGCCGCCCCCCGGACCGGTTGGTCGTCGGGGGCGCGGCACTCGAGCTCGTACGACGTGCAGGCCAGGAGCAGCCGCTGCTGATCGTGCTCGACGACGTGCTGTGGATGGATCGCCCGAGCGCGGACGTGCTGGGGTTCGTGGCTCGGCGGCTCGCCGGCAGCCACGTCGGCTTCCTGGCTGCGCTGCGCGTCGCGATCGAGGGCTGCGCTCTGCCTCGGTACCAGCTCGAGCCGCTGGACCACGACGCGGCGGACCGCCTGGTGCGAGCGCGGTTCCCGATCCTCGGTCCGGACATGCGCAAGCGCCTGCTTGCCGAAGCGGCCGGCAACCCGCTCGCGCTGCTCGAGCTGCCGGCCGCGCTGAGCGGGCGCCGGCCGTTCGCCTCCCAGGACTCGCTCGCGCCCCTTCCGCTCAGCTCCCGGCTGGCCGAGCTGTTCTCGTCGCGTGTCGAGGAGCTGCCGCCGACGACGCGAGGCCTGCTCCTGCTCGCCGCGCTGGACGGCACCGGTGACGTGGCGACGCTGCAGCGTGCCACCAGAGACACCGAGCTGCGGGACCTGGGGCCCGCCGAGCGAATCCGGCTGCTGCACGTCGATCCGGAGACGCGCCGGCTGGTCTTCCGCCATCCCCTGACCCGCTCGGCGGTGGTCGAGCTCTCGACCGCACAGCAGCGTCGTGAAGCGCATCGCGCCCTGGCCGACGTGCGGGCAGACGAGCCGCAGCGACAGGCGTGGCACCTGGCCGAGGCGAGCACCCAGCCGGACGAGCGGGTGGCGGAGAAGCTCGAGGCCACCGCGCGGCAGATGCTCAGTCGCGGCGACCCGGTGGGAGCGGCGACCGCGCTGACCCGCGCGGCGGAGCTCAGCCCGATCGACTTCGACCGCAACCGCCGCCTGACCAAGGCGGCGTTCGTCGGCGTGAACATGGCGGGCCGTCTCGGCGACAGCGAGGAGATCGTCGCCGACGCGCTGGAAGGCGAGCCCGAGTCAGGCGCCTCGCCGCAAGCGGTCACGACCGCCGCCTTCGTGTTGCTCAACGGCGACGCGGACCTGGAGACGGTCCACCGGCTGCTGGTGAGGGCGATCGAGGCTCAGGGCGACGAGCTCGATGCGACGGACGACGATGTCGCGGCTGCCGTCTACCTGCTGCTCCTCGTCTGCGGCTTCGCCGGCCGCGCCCACCTGTGGGCCCGGTACTTCGCGATCCTCGACCGGCTCCGGCCAGGCGTCCCCGAGGACCTGCTCCTGGCCAGCGCGACGATGCCCGATCCGGTCCGCGACGCGGTCCCCGTCCTCGATCGCCTCGAACAGGTCATCGCGGAGCTCGACGACGAGTCCGACTCGTGGCACCTGCGCAAGGTCACGCTGGCCGCGGTGTTCATCGACCGCCTGGGCGGATGCCGGCAGGCCATCCGGCGGTCGGTCGAGAGCTCGCGCGAGGCGGGCGCGTGGACGCTCGTCGTCTCCGCGCTGAACTTCCTGTGCCTGGACTATTTCCTGACCGGCGAGTGGGATGAGCTCGAGCGGCAGCTGGCGGAATGCTTCGAGATCTGCGACCACGCCGGCCTGCGGCTGTACGTGCCGGTCCTGCGCTACGAGCGCGCGCTCGTCGCGGCGGCGCGCGGCGACGATGTCCTTGCCCGCGAGCTGGCCGACGCCATCACGGGCTGGGCGGAGCCGCGCGGCGCTCACCTGATCGCCCAGTTCGCCAGCCACACCCGGGGATTGGCGGCGCTCGGGCGCGGGGACTTCGAGGCGGCGTATCGCCACGCGTCGGCGGTCTGTCCGCCGGGCGAGTTCGCCCCCTACGACCACCACGCGCTGTGGGTCTGCATGGATCTCGTCGAGGCCGCGGTCCGCACCGATCGTCATGCGGAGGCTGAGGCCCATGTCGGCGCGATGCACCGCTACGGGATCGCTCGCATCTCGCCGCGCATCGCCCTGCTCGCCCGGGGCTCGGCCGGCCTGGCGGCGCGGGAGGACGAGGTGGCGCTGGCGGCGTTCCAGCAGGCGCTGGCGATCCCGGGAGTCGATCGCTGGCCGTTCGACCTCGCTCGCGTGCGGTTGGCCTACGGCGAGCGGCTGCGCCGCGCGCGCGCGGGGCGCGCCGCCGGCGTCGAGCTCACCGCCGCCCACGATGCGTTTGAGCGTCTCGGCGCGACCCCCTGGGCCCGTCGCGCGGCCGCCGAGCTGCGGGCCACCGGCCGGGCTCCGGCTCTGGCGAGCACGAACGGCTCCGCCGAGCCGCTCACCCCGCAGGAGCACGAGATCGCCAGCCTCGCGGCCGCCGGACTGACCAACAAGCAGATCGGCGAGCGCCTGTACCTCTCGCACCGCACGGTCAGCGGTCACCTGTATCGGATCTTCCCCAAGCTGGGGATCACGACGCGGGCCGCGCTGCGCGATGCGCTGCCGAGCGAATGAAGAGCGGCGGTCAGAGCGACGGCGCGGATCGGTGAGGCGCGGCGGCTTCCTCGGCCTGTCGGGTGCAGAGCTGTTCGAGCGTCGAGCGCAGCACGCGGCGTGCCAGTGCGTCGAGGGCGGACTCGCCGGGCTGACGGTCTCGGACCGCGAGGAGCAGGGCGTCGAGCGATGGCGCGGCCCCCGGGGGCATGGCCGCGTCGACTGCTCGCTCGATCGAGTCGATCGCGTCGCCCAGGCGCGGGGGCGGTTCCGCGATGCCGAGGTCGCGCCGCCACGGAGCACCGGGCCGGGCGTCGGCGAGCACGGCCCGAGCCCGCGCCGGCGTGTAGGCGAGCGCCTCTGCCACTGCCTCGGCCCAGCCGCTGAGGATCGTGAGATCGTCGACGTCGATCACGCGCGCAATCGGGCTCCCGGAGACCGTAGTCGGTGGGTCCGAGCGCGCGTCCGAGGCCCGGATCTGGTGGACGGCGACGTCGAAGTAGTTCGTCCCGGTCTCGACGGGCCAGCGGCCGTCGGCACTACGCCGGGTCGCGCGGGCTCCGCAGACGGTCAGAAGCACGCCTTGGGCGCCCGGCTCGAGCGAGATCTCGCGGGTCCCGCGCGCGGGGTCCTTCCACAGAGCAATCACCGGCGAAGCATCGAGCCCGGGCGGCCTGGAGCGCTGTGCCATGCCGAACGACGTCAGCGTCATGACGGCCGAGCCAGGGTCGTCGGCCAGCACGCTCGCGTACCGCGCCGACCAGCGCGATGCGAGCTGCGGACCATCGAGGAGCGCAGTCGAGACGATGGTCGGGCCGATGGCCCGGATGACCTCCGCCACATCGTCGTTCTGCGCGAGGTCTTCGCACACCAACGAGACGATCGTGATGCCTTCGCCGAGCTCCACGATCTGGATCGACCGGCGAGGGACGTCGATTGCCTCCCACCAGCGCACGTGAGGGTGAAGCGCGCCGCCAAGGTGGTACTGGTAGACCTGGCGTTCGTCGAGCGACCAGCGGTGATGCTTGTCCTGGCGGATGTGAAACCACGGCCCACCGGGCGAGCTCGGATACGGCCCGCCCTTTTCGAGTCTCGGGTTCACGCCGATGTGCATCTGATTGCTGCCGAGCCCGCCCGGTCGCGGTGAGGGCCTGCGGAGCCCCGCTTGAAGGTAGATCACGCCGTGGCGGTCCAGCAGCGCTTCGAGCGCTTCGAGCTCGCTCTCCTCGACGGCGCTCTCCGGCAGCAGGACGACGTCGACGCGGTCGACCTCCTCTCGGGCCGCGAGCAGCATCCGGTCGACGAAATCCAGGTCGAGCCGCTCCTCCGGTGCGAACTCGAAGAAGCCGAACGGCTCCTTTGTCAGCCTCTTGACCGAGCCCTCCACGGCCCGGAAGTCCGACTCCCGGACCCGCAGTGGCCACGGCAGCAGCAGCAACTGGGCGTGCTCGGACTGAGGGTCGGTACCGCGATGACGAGCGGGCAGCTTGTGCCAGCGAGTCTCCAAGCCCGGACGAAGGACGCAGGCGTAGCGCGAGAACGACGCTCTTCCGTTCGGTGGCGTGCGGATCTTGGGGAGCACGCGAAGGAAATGCAGTTGCATTCGAGCAAGGGACCCCGTCCTCGCCAGGAGCTCCCGGCCCCGGGCGCGATAGAGGCACCCCTCCCCGTCGGAACGGTCAAGCGACGCGAACAAGCCCGCGCAGGCTTCGTCCGCAATCGCGTGAAGCGTCAGGAGCGCTTCGCAGACCTCCCAGGCTCGGCCATCCGCCAGCTCTTCCAGCGGGGTCCCGGCCCGCTCCCGAAAGACCCGCCACGTGTCGGCCACCAGCTGGGGAAGGGCACCGTCCCGGTCCTCGGCCCACGCACTCCACCGTCGCGCTGCCTGCCCGACCGCCTCGCTCCAGCTTGCGTCGCCACCCGGCGGCCACAGCACTCCGTCCGGCGGGGACAGGACGAACCGATACGCCTCCGCGCGCTCCAGGATCACGTCGGTGAGCGCGAACACATCGGGCGGCCACTCGAGCAGCTCATCCCCGATTGGGCTGCCCGCGACCGCCTGCCACGTGGATGCCGGCGTCGGCTCCCCCAAACGGTCATAGGCTGAGATCTCCTCAGCCGTTGCGCTGGGCATCAGGAGACGCCGACCGTCGCGGCGCCCTGGCCGGCGACCGCATTGACGGCGTCGACTACGACGTTGGCGACCCGGGCCGACTGCGAGAGCGCGATCGAGTGCGAGCCGCCCTCGATCTCGAGCGTCGTCGCACCCATCCGCGCGGCCGCCGCGCGCTGCGAGTCCGGGTTGATCGAGTGGTCCGCGCCGGCGATCACAAACCAGCTCGGGATCGTCTTCCAGCCCGGCTGCACGGACAACGGCTCGTCGAGCGCGTTCACCGCGACCGGGCGCTGGCCGGCGCCGTACACGGCTGCCTCCTCGGGGGGCACGTCGGCGCAGAACGCGGAGTGGAATCTGTCGCGCTGGATCAGCGCTTCGAGCGCCGGCTCGTCACCGTTGGGGAAGGTCCGCACCTCGACCGAGCTTGCGAGCTCCGGCGGCGGGTAGTCCGCCACCGACTTGTTGGCGCTGACGCCCTGGTCGAGGCCGAAGGACGCCACGTAGACGAGCGCCCTGACGTTGGGGGCCTTGGAGCTCGCGTACGTCATCACCGCCCCGCCGTAGGAGTGACCGACCAACACGATCGGGCCCTCGAGCTGACCGAGGACGCTGGCGACGTACTCGCCGTCGAACGTCAGCCCGCGCAGCGGATTGGGGATCGCCTCGGCCTCGAGGCCGGCGTCCCGCACCCGCTCGAGCACGCGCGCCCAACTCGAGGCATCGGCGAACGCGCCGTGGACGAGGATCACGGTCGGGTTCGGGCTCTCAGGGGTCATCGAGGGTTCCTTCCATCAGGGACGCTGGGCAGTGCAAGCAGTCTGCGCCGCGCCGACCGCCTCGTCTTGAGTCAAATGACCCTGCTGATGTCCCGGGGTGTCTCGATGAACGGCAGGCCCGCCTCGCCACCCCGGCCCCGCGATCGAGCATGCGTAGTCGGTCGAGACGGCGACGGGCGGCTCGCCGCGGCTCTCGGGGGGCGCCGCGAGCGCGTTGTCGCTGATGGTCAGCCAGGCCACCACGCCGCCGGTCGCGGCGAGCGCCGCGCACGCGAGCGTGGCGATGTGGAAGCCGTGCGTCATCGCCGCGGGGTCGTAGAACTTGTCGCCGGTGATCCCCGCGACGAGGGGCAGGACGGCGACGGCGAGCAGGTTGGCGACGCGCGCCACGGCGTTGTTGACCCCGGACGCAAGGCCGGCGTGGCTGGCGTCGACGGCGGCCAGGGCCGTCGCGGTGACCGGCGAGGCGACGAGCGTCAGCCCGAGGCCGAAGACGACGACGGCCGGCAGGATCGCCGCGGCGTAGCTGTCGCCCGGCTCGATGCGGGTCATGAGGAGCATGCCGCCGGCGATCGTCAGGGGACCGACGGTGAGGGGGATCCGCGGCCCGATGCGCTGGGCCAGAGCACCCGCGCGCGCGGACAGCACGAGCATCAGCAGCGTCTGGGGGATGAGGGCGGCGCCGGCGGCGATCGGCGAGTAGCCCATGGAGATCTGCAGGAAGGACACGAACAGGAAGAACATTCCGCCCAGCGCCGCATAGACCACGAAGGTCACGCGGTTCGCAGCGCTGAACTGGCGCGAGGCGAAGATCCCGAGCGGGAGCATCGGGTTCTCGCTGCGGCGCTCGACGAGCAGGAAGCCGGCGAACGCGATCACCCCGGCGCCCGCGATCGCGACGATCGGCGCCGTGAGGCCGCGGTCGGGCCCTTCGACCAGCGCGTACGTCGTCGCCCCCAGGGCGAGCGCCCCGAGCGCCGCGCCGCGGAGGTCCAGGCGCCCGGTTGCGGTCGGGTCGAGGGTCTCGGGGACGTGGTGGGCCGTCGCCATGACCAGGGCCCCGAGCGGAAGGTTGATCAGGAACGCGGCCCGCCACGACACCGCGTCGATGAGGTAGCCGCCGACCAGCGGCCCGATCGCGCTGGCGACGCCGGTCAGGCCCGACCACGCGCCGATGGCGCGCGGCCGGTCCTGCGGCCGGAAGCTCGACTCGATGATGGCCAGGCTGCCGGGCGTCAGGAGCGCGGCGCCAATCCCCTGGACCGCCCTCGCCGCGATGAGGAGCTCGATGCCGGAGGCGACCGCGCACAGCAGCGACGCGACCGTGAACAGCCCCGCCCCGATCACGAAGACGCGACGGCGCCCGTACCGGTCGCCGAGCGAGCCCCCGAGCAGGATCAGCGAGGCGAGCGTCAGGAGGTAGGAGTTGAGGATCCACTGCAGCTCGCTCGTCGAGGCGTGGAGGTCGCGCCCGATGTCGGGCAGGGCGACGTTGACGATCGTGCCGTCGAGGAACGCCATCCCCGAGCCGGCGATGGCGACGGCGAGGACCCAGCGACCCGGCTTGCTGCCGTAGGCGATGGCGCTCGCCGAGTCCTCGGCGCTCATGCGCTCACGAGGACTCGAGGAGCTGCCTGGCGCGGATCGATGCCGGGTCGGGCATGGCACGACCGTACGCGCGGCCTAGCGCCGACCTAGAGCGCCTGCACGACCCAGCCATCGCTCGCAGTGATGCCCCGGGCCATACGCAAGTCCGATGGGCGGCGCGCGCGACACGTCTACGGGACGCCACCGATCGCGTGCACGCTCGGAGCACGCACATCCGATCGGAGGACACGCCATGTTCGTGGCACCGGGCACCAGGCCCGCCCTTGGTTACAAGCTCACCCGCGACGCCGCCGAGCAGGTGGCCCGCAACTGGTGGATGCTCCTGCTGAACGGCGCGCTGCTCGTCGTCGCGGGCGTCCTCATCTTCAGCATCGACTGGACGGTCCGGAGCCTCGCCACCTTCATCGGCGTGCTCTTCATCGTGCAGGGCGTCTCCTACGCGCTGACCACCGGCATCGACGCGCGGGTGCGACGCGCCAATGTGCTCACCGGGCTGCTGTCGATCGCGACCGGCATCCTGATCATCGTCTGGCCGGAGCCCGGCCTCGTGGCGGTCGCCGTCGTGCTCGGCGCGTGGCTGATCGTCTCGGGCACCATCGTCATCGCGGGTGCCTTCGCGGCCCGCCGGATCCTCCCGGACTGGTGGCTCCTGCTCATCCTGGGGCTGCTCGAGATCCCGCTCGGGGTGCTCGCGCTCGCCAACCCCGGCGCCACGCTCGCGGCGCTCGTCACGGTGGCGGGCATCTGGGCCGTCGCCATCGGCGTCATGCGCATCGTCCTCGCCTTCGAGGTCAAGCGCCTGCCCGATGACGTGGACGAGGCGTGGAACGTGTCGACCAACAACGGGACGACGAAGGAGGACGCGCCGTTGGCGGCGGCGCGCTCGTGACGCGGGTGCGCTAGCCGCCCCCGGCCTCGTGCGTCGGCGGGCGTGGCTCGGGTGCGACCAGCACCGGGCGCCCAGCGTGGTGGAGCACGGCACTCGACACACTGCCGAGCACGAGGCCACGGACGCCGCTCAGGCCGCGCGTCCCGCAGACGACGAGGCTGGCGTCGAGCTCGTCGGCGACCTCCACGATCGCCGCCCAGGTCGTCCGCCCGGCCATGACCAGGCGCGGCTGCGCGTCCCATCCGTGTTCGCGCGCCAGGCGCGCGCCCTCCTCGGCGGCGGCCCGGGCGGCCGCCTGCTCCTGATCGTCGAGCTCGACCTCGTTGTCGATCGGCGCGCTGACCGCGAAGGCCTGGCTCGCCATGCGCAGCGCCACCGTCTCCCACACCGTCAGCACGACGGCGGGGCCGGGCCGCAGCCGGCGCGCGGCCGCCTCCAGGGCCGCTCGCGAGCCCTCGGAGCCGTCGAAGCAGAAGAGCGTCGGCCCACCCCATTCGGTCATGGCGAGATCGTAGCCTCAGCGGGGCGTGGCGCCATGAGCGGGGCTGGGACGGCGCGGGCGGGATCGTGCTCGTGCGACATCTCCGCCGCGTCTCGGGCTAGGCCGCCCGGGGGGCGGGGACGGCCATCTCTCGCAGCCAGTGCAGCGCCTGGCGCTCGATCTGGCGACTTCGCTCCTCCCCCACGCCCAGCCACGCTCCAATCTCCTCGTGGCTCTGCGCGACGTCGCCGCGCAGGCCGTACCGGCGCACCAGAACCTCGCGCTGGCGCTCGGGCAGCAGTCGCAGCATCGACCACAGCTGTCGCGAGGCCTCCCGCTCCTCGACGGTGTGGGAGGCGTCCGGCGCGGAGGGGTCGGAGATGAGCTCGCTCAGCGGAGTCGAACCGTCCCCGAGCGGCGCATCGAGCGAGGCGCCCACGTGCGGCGCGACCTGGAGCGCGCGCACGGTGCGGGCGTTGAGCTGCACCCGCCGGGCGACGTCGTCGGCGGTCGGCGCCCTCGAGCGCAGCCGTCGCAGCTCGCTCTGGGCCTGGTGGATCGCCGCCATCTGCCGGCGGGCAGCCGGCGGGATGCGGATCGGGCGCGCGTCGGCGAGCGCATCCACCAGCGAGCGACGGATCCACCAGACGGCGTACGTGGAGAGCCTGACGCCGCGACGATGGTCGAAGCGCTCGACGGCCCGAACGAGCCCGACGGCCCCTTCCTGCAGCAGATCCTCGAAGGGCAGCCCGCGG
This sequence comes from uncultured Actinomycetes bacterium, assembly GCA_963851295.1. Taxonomy (GTDB): domain Bacteria; phylum Actinomycetota; class Thermoleophilia; order Solirubrobacterales; family Solirubrobacteraceae; genus JAOPZW01. The sequence continues at coordinate 43,102 of CAWKOS010000001.1, forward strand.
CCGCGGTAGCGCTCGGCGATCGTCCAGACGAGACCGAGGTTGCGTTCGATCAGCTCCTCCTTGGCCGCCGCGTCGCCGCGCTCGATGCGCCTGGCGAGCTCCACCTCCTCTGCGTTGGTGAGGACCCGCCGACGCTGTTGCGGTGTCATGTGGCGCCTCCTCAGGCCGCTGACACGAGCGTGGGCCGACTGACGGCCAGGGAGCGCACGAGCCCTGCCTCCGCGATCCCGATGAGGGCGCTGAGCGCAGGCGCGGCAGTCTCGTCGCGCCTGGCGAGCGCGAAGGAGATGGCGCGTGTGGGCTCGAGCGTCCGGACAATCTCGTCGCCGCTGGCCGCCGACGCCGTGCTGAGCGCCACGGCCGAGCCGTCGGCGACGGCGGCGTGCAGCGCCGGCCCGGGACCGACGCGGTCGAGCACCGGGGTCACCCCGAGCTCGGTCAGCGTCCGGGCGACGGCACGGTCGTAGCCGGCACCGTCGCGATGACCGGTGACGACGACCCGCACGCCGTGGAGGTCGTGCGCGGCGATCGGGCCCGGGGCGGCGAGCAGGTGCCCCGGCCCTACGAGCACAACCCACGGCTCGGACGCCAGCGGCACCGAGAGCAGCTCGGCCGAGGCGAAGGACGATGGGGCGATCATGGCGTCCAGGCGCCCGTCGCGCAGGTCGCGCAGGACTGTCCCCGCGTACGACTCGAGGACGGTGACGTCGACCTCGGGGCGGTCGCGGGAGAAGGCCGCCAGCAGCGCGGGCACCACGGCTGCGGGCGTCTCCGCGGCGAGCCCCAGCCGAACCGTCCCGATCGTGCCCGCCTCGAGGCTGCGGCCGGTCGACAGGGCACGATCGGCGGCCGCGAGCGTCTCTCGCGCGCGCGAGAGGAAGAGCTCCCCGGCGGCGGTGAGGTCGACCCCTCGGGTGTGGCGCTCGAAGAGCCGGATGCCGAGCTCTGACTCCAAGCGCCGGATCTGGGTCGACAGGCCGGGTTGCGCGATCCACAGCCGCTCGGCGGCCCGCGTGATCGAGCGCTCCTCGGCGGTCGCCACGAAGTACCGCAGGTGACGCAGCTCCATGGCGATCAGGCCCCCTCGTTGAGCGCCGGGTGGGGCACAGGCGCTGGAGCGGTCAGCATGGCCGTCACGCTACGGACGACCCGAGGATGGTTCGATGGCGCCGACCATCAGCGCACCGTCGCCGCATTGTCCCTGTTCGACAACGCGGCCGAGGGATAGTGTCGCGCCATGGCGACCGACGGGCAGGTCGAGGGCGCCAGGTTCCAGACGCTCTTCGCTCGCGTGGCATCTGATCCCATCTGGATCGAGCGGGTCTCCGAGGAGATCACGGAGGCGATCCACCGCGAGCTGGCCGACGTCGCCGACGACGACGAGCTGCGGGCCGGCACGCTCGCCAGCACCCGCAGCGTGCTGACGCTGATGGCGGACATGGTCCGTCTCGGGCGGCCGCCGTCCGAGGGCGTGCCGCCGCCCGACGCGACCGCGTACGCGAGGGAGTTCGTCCATCGCGGACTGACGGTCGATGCCCTGCTGCGCGCCTACCACGCCGGCCATGCGACCTTCTTCGAGAACTGGGTGGCGGGCGTCCACGACGAGGTCGACGACCCGCAGTGGCTGGCCCGTGCGGTCGAGCTGGGCGCGAACTGGACCTTCGAGTACGTGCAGGCGCTCAACCGCGGGCTCGTCGGCGACTACACCGACGAGCGCGAGCGCTGGGTGCGCAGCGCTGAGGCGCTGCGCGCGGACACGGTCCGCGCCCTGCTGGACGGCGAGCCCATCGATCGCCGTCTCGCGGCCCAGCGGCTGCGCTACGAGCTCGACCGCCACCACGTCGCCCACGTCGTCTGGACCGATGATGACGAGGGCGGCGACTACGCGGCCTTGGAGGGCGTCGCCCACGACCTCGCCGCGGGGGCCGGAGCGGGCCGCCCCCTCGTCGTGTCGCTGGGACGACAGCTCGTCGCTGCCTGGGCCGGCGCCCCCGAGCCGTTCGACCTGGTGGTCGCCGGGGTCGCGGGCGCCCCGCGCGTCGCTCTCGGCTCCGCCGCCCCCGGCGTGGAGGGCTTTCGCGCCAGCCATCGCGAGGCCATGCAGGCGCGGCGGGTCGCCCGGCTGGGCGGCCGCCGTGGCGGGAGCGTCACACGCTACGTCGACGTCGCGCTCGCCGCGCTCGCGAGCGTCGACCTCGACCTCGCCCGGGAGTTCGTCGCGCGGGAGCTCGGTCCCCTCGCCGCACACGACGACGACACAGCGCGGCTGGCCGCCACCGTGCGCGTCTACCTGGAGGAGCACGCGAGCCCGCGGCGCACCGCGCAGCGGCTGGGCGTCCATGAGAACACGGTCAAGAACCGGGTACGGGCGGTACGCGATCTGCTCGGCCGTCCGCCGGAGGAGCGCGTCGCGGAGCTGCTCGTCGCGCTCCGGCTGGCGCGGCTGACCGACCGCGGGTAGCTCGTCGCGCGCCCCAGACCGATCGGTGATGGCGGCCGCGTGCGAAACGTCTGACGGCTCGCCCTGGGTGGGCCATACGTCGGCTCAACGTGACCGACATGCCGCATCTGTCGCACCGTCGCCTGCACGCGATCAGGCGGTTCGCGCTCCCCCCGCCGAAGCTCCCCCCGCCGATCAACCCCGCACTGCTCAAGCACGCCCAGCACGAGGCCGAGGACGCCCAGGCCCGGGTGGCGGACGCGATCACGCGCTTCGCGGGCTCGATGACGTTCGTCTACCTGCACGTCCTCTGGTTCGGCTGCTGGATCGGATTCGGCGTCGAGGACTACCCCTACGGCCTGCTCACGATGATCGTCTCGCTCGAGGCGATCTTCCTGTCGACCTTCGTGATGATCAGCCAGAACCGGGCCGCCGCCAAGCAGCAGGTCATCGCCGACCAGCAGTGGCGCACGGTGCAGGAGGAGGATCACCAGAACGTCGAGCTGCTCGACCTCTCCCAGCAGATCCTCACGCTGACCCGGGAGGTCCATGAGGCTCAGCGCGACGGCCGGCTGGCCCCGCCCCCTTCCAACACACCCACCACCTGACGAGGTTCACCGTGACTGACTCCGGACTCATGCCCGACCCCGACAGCATCAGCCCCGACAAGGTCGTCGTCGTCGCCTTCGCGGACGACGACAAGGCCTACGAGGCGCTGGCAACCCTCAAGCAGCTCGCCGGCGACGGACGGATCGAGGTGGCCGAGGCCGCCCTCGTCACCCGCGACGACGACGGCCACGTCCGCGTCAAGGACGACTTCGGCCAGGACGGCCTCGTCGGAACCGCCAGCGGAGGCCTGATCGGCCTCGTGATCGGCATTCTCGGCGGCCCGCTGGGCATCCTCATCGGCGGTGCGACCGGCGTGCTGCTCGGCTCGCTCTACGACGTCACCGACGCCGACGACACCGAGTCGGCCCTCGGCCAGGTCTCCAAGACCGTGCAGGTCGGGCACAACTCCGTGCTCGCCCAGGTCGTCGAGAGCGACCCCGCCGTGCTCGACACGGCGATGGCGAACCTCACGGGCACCGTCGTCCGCCGCCCCGTCTACGAGATCGAGGACGAGATCGCCCGGGCGCAGGAGGCCCAGCGCGAGGCCAAGCAGCACGCGCGCGCCACGCTGCGCGAGCAGCGCGAGGACAAGACGCGGGCGCAGGCCCACGCGAAGGTGCAGGAGCTGAAGTCCAAGCTCCACCGGGAGCGCAAGCCCGCGACGACAGGCTCGTAGCACGCTGCGCCCCGAACTCCGGCCCGGCGGCCCTCGGCGCCGGGCCGGTCGTCGCGCGTGACTGGCCTCAGACGGCCCCGCCGTCACGCGGATTTGACGCCTGGTCGGCTACGGTCGCGGCCCATGGGCCGCTGGTCGCGCCCGCGCGCGCACCTCCCACGCTGGAGCAGGCCGAGCATCCGCTGGCGACTGACGGCCTGGTACGCCGCCATCTTCCTCGTCCTGGGCATGACCCTGCTCGCGGTCAGCTACGCGGTCGTGAGCCGGACGCTGGGCCCCGACGCCAGCCACACGCCGATCGTCTACCGCATCACGGGTGCTCCAGCCACCGAGACGCGGACCGGCGGCGACGACGCCACCTTCACGCTGCGCGCCGGCACCGGCGACCACGCGGTCCTCGCGGCGCAGCGCGCCTTCGAGGCCGCCGAGCGCGAGCGCGCCCGCCGCGGCCTGAATCGTGTGCTCACGGACTTCCTGCTCGCGCTCGCCGCCCTGACCGTGGCCTCGCTGGGGGCGGGCTGGGTGGTGGCCGGCCGGGTCCTCGCGCCGATCGAGCGGATCACCGGGACCGCGCGCCGCGTCTCGCGCGAGCGCCTGCACGAGCGGATCGCCCTGGTCGGGCCGCCCGACGAGCTCAAGGAGCTGGCGGACACCTTCGACGACATGCTCGAGCGCCTGGATGCGGCCTTCGACAGCCAGCGGCGCTTCGTCGCCAACGCGTCGCACGAGCTGCAGACGCCGCTGGCCGTGATCCGCGCCGAGCTCGACGAGGCGCTCGACGACCCCGCCTCCTCGCCGGACGTGCGCGGGCTCGCGCGCGAGCTGCGGGTGCCGGCGGACCGCAGCACGCAGCTCATCGCGAGCCTCCTGACGCTGGCCCAGAGCGAGACCCCGCTGCACAACCCGACGCCGGTGGACGTGGGCGCCGTCGCGAGCATGGCGGCCGAGAGCCTGCGCGAACGGGCCGCGCAGGCGAGCATCGCCCTGCACGTGGACGCGGCGCCGGCCGTCGTCCACGGCGATCACGTCCTGCTCGAGCAGATGCTGCGCAACCTGCTCGAGAACGCCCTGCGCTACAACCGCGCGCGCGGCGGCTGGGTGGAGGTCGTCGTCCTCGACGAGCGCGGCCTCGTGCGGATCGTGGTCGCCAACAGCGGTCCCGTCGTCGCGGCCGATCGCGTCGAGGAGCTCTGGCAGCCGTTCCGGCGCCTCGAGCGCTCGCGCTCGCGCGCCAACGGCGGCTTCGGCCTCGGCCTCTCCATCGTGCGCGCCGTGGCCGACGCGCACGATGGATACGTGACGGCGAGACCGCGGGCCGAGGGCGGGCTCGTCGTCGAGGTCAGGCTCCCCGCCGGCTTCACGGGGCCTGGGTCGAGCCGCCGAGATCGAGCAGCGACCGGCACTTGCTGACGGCCTTCTTGCGCGTCGGGTCGTTGGGGTCGAAGCCCGGTCCCGGATCGATGAGCACCTGGCCGCCCTGCATCTTGGGGTCCGGGAACGTCTTGACGCCGTTGCGGCGCATGCAGCGCGCGAACTTCACCGCCTGGTCGAGCTGCTTCTGGATCTGGCCCTGGCTCGGCGCTCCGCCCGCGGCAGGGCCGTCGCTCGGGCCCCCGGCGAAGCCGCCCTTGACGAACTTCTGGCACGCCTTCTGCGCCGCCTGAAGAGCCGCCTGGTCGCCCCCCGCGGGGGCGTCGAACACGAGCTGGCCGTTCGCGTCGCGCTGGGGGTCGGGGAAGTCGATCCCGTGCTCGCGCATGCAGCGCGCGAAGCGCAGCAGCCCGCGGTCCTGGTCGCTCACCTTGGCCTGCGTGCTCGCGCCGCCCGTGGCGCCCGAGTCCTTGGCTGCGCTGCCGCACCCGGCCGCCACGGCGGCGCACGCCGCGATGAGCAACGCCGTCGCGAGCGCCCGCGAGCCGCCCGACCTCGATCCCCGCCACGTCATCGAGTCCCGTCCTTTTGTCGTCGGATGCACCGCAGCGACGGTAGGGAGCGAGCTGTGAGCTGACGGTGAGCGCCCGGCTAGCGGATGACGTAGCCGGCGCCCGGGACCGTCGCGACGATCGGCGGGTCGCCGAGCTTGCGCCGCAGGGTCATGACGGTCTGCCGGACGATGGTCGTGAAGGGGTCGACGTTCTCGTCCCAGACCTTGTGCAGCAGCTCCTCGGAGCTCAGCACGCGACCGTCGGCGAGCAGCAGCGCCCGCAGCACGCCGAACTCCTTCGGGCGCAGGGCGAGCTCGCGGTCGCCGCGCCGCGCGACGTGCCGCGCCTGGTCGACGGTGACGTCGCCCCACACGAGGACCGGGGCCGCGCCGACCGAGGGTCGCCGCACCAGGGCGCGCAGCCGGGCGACGAGCTCGGCGAGCGCGAACGGCTTTCCGAGGTAGTCGTCGGCTCCGAGCTCGAGGCCGACGATGCGCTCGGCCACGGCGCTGGACGCGGTCAGCATGATCACGCGCGGTCGCTGCTCGCGCTGCGCCAGGCGCGCGCAGACGACGTCGCCATGGACCTCGGGGAGATCGCGATCCAGGACGACCGCGTCGTAGACGGCGACGTGCAGCTTCGCCAGCGCCATGGCCCCGTCGCCGGCGACGTCGACGGCCATCCCCTCGCGGCGCAGCCGCTGGGCGATCAGCTCGGCCAGTCGTGGCTCGTCTTCGACGATCAGGATGCGCACGGACCCGCGCGCAGGATAGGCACGGCAATGTGAGATTCGCGTGAGAAAAGGGGGCCGGACGGCGGCGCGCTCACAGCCGTCTGACGGCGGGCGCCCTACGTTCGGCGCGTCATGTCAGATCACGCACAGGAGCCGGGGATGCCGGTCTCCCTCGATCGCAGGCGCCGGGCCCGTCGCGTGCTGCTGGCCGCGGCCGGCGCCGTCCTCGTCCTGGCCGCCGCGGGCTGGGTGCTCTCGCGCGACGACGGCGGGCGCACGCCGCGGGCGGCGACGTCGGCCGGGCTCGTCCCGGTGAGCGTCGAGCGCCGCGACCTGCTCAGCAGCCAGTCCGTGCCGGGCAAGCTGGGCTACGCCGACCCGCGGACGATGGCCTCGCCGCTCGCCGGCGTCGTCACCGCGCTGCCGTCGGAGGGAGCCGTCGTCGCCGCCGGGCGCGTGCTGCTGCGCGTCGACGGCCAGCCGGTCGTCCTCCTCAGCGGCGGCGTCCCGATGTACAGGACGCTGAGCGTCGGGAGCAGGGGCCCCGACGTCCTCGAGCTCGAGCGCAACCTGCATCGGCTTCGCTACGACGCCGAGCGCCCGCTCACGGTCGACGATCGCTACACCGGCGCCACCGCGCAGGCGGTGCGGCGCCTGCAGCGCCATCTCGGCGTCACGCAGACGGGTGTCCTCGGCCCGTCGGAGGCCGTGTTCGCCGCGGGACCGCGGCGCGTCGGGACGATCAGGGTGTCGCTCGGCGCGCGCGTCGCCCCGGGAACGCCGCTGATGCAGACGACCTCGGTCCGCCGCCTCGTGAGCCTGACGATCGACGCCGCCGATCGCGCGACGGTGCACCGCGGCCAACGGGTGACGGTCACGCTGCCCAGCGGGGCGCCGCGCGGCGGACGGATCGCAACCGTCGGACGCGTCGCGCGCGAGCAGGCGCAGGGACAGTCGACGCGCACCGTCGTCGACGTCACCGTGCGCCTGGCCTCCCGCCACGGGCTGGCGGGTCTCGACGAGGCGCCGGTCAGTGTCGCGCTGACGAGCACGGCCGCCCGCGACGTGCTCGTCGTCCCCGTCACCGCGCTCCGGGCGCGCCCGGGACGCGGCTACGCGGTCCTCGTGCCCGGCGGCGGGGCGAGGACCCGACTGGTCTCCGTCGTCCCCGGGCGCTTCGCGGGCGGCTACGTCGCGATCAGCGGCCCGGGGCTGCGCGCCGGGATGAAGGTGCTCGTTCCCAGTGACACGATCTGACGCGGTCCTCTCGCTGCGCGGCGTGGGCAAGTCCTACGGCGCGGTGCATGCCCTGCGCGGCGTCGACCTCGACATCCACGCCGGCGAGCTGCTGGCCATCGTCGGGCCCTCGGGGTCCGGGAAGACGACCCTGCTGCAGATCATGGGCACGCTCGACCGACCGACCGCGGGCGCGGTCCATCTCGAGGGAAACGACGTCGAGCGCCTGACGGACTCGGCCCTCGCCGGGTTGCGCTCCGCCACGATCGGCTTCGTCTTCCAGCAGTTCTTCCTGCTCGCCGGGCAGTCGGCGCTCGACAACGTCGCCGACGGCCTGCTCTACCGGGCGGTCGGCCTGTCGCGCCGGCGGGCGCTGGCCGCCGCCGCGCTGCGGCGGGTCGGGCTTGGTCACCGTCTCGGGCACGTCCCGAGCGCGTTGTCGGGGGGCGAGCGTCAGCGCGTCGCGATCGCGCGCGCGGTGATCGGCGAGCCCGCGCTGATCCTCGCCGACGAGCCCACCGGCAACCTCGACACGGCCACCAGCCACGAGATCCTCGAGCTCCTGCGCCAGCTCAACGCCCAGGGCGCGACGATCGCGATCATCACCCACGACCGCGAGGTCGCCGACGAGCTCCCGCGGCGCGTGCACATCCGCGACGGCGCGATCGAGGCCGACGAGCGCGAGGGCACGCGGTGACCGCAACCGCCCCCGCGCGCAGCCGCCTGCTCGCCACCGACGTCGTGCGCCTCGGGACGATCGGCCTGCGCACCCGCCCGCTGCGCGCCGCGCTCTCGGCCGTCGGCATCGCGATCGGCATCGCCTCGATGGTCGCGGTGCTCGGCATCTCGCAGTCCAGTCGCGCCGACCTCATCGCCCAGCTCGACCGGCTCGGCACCAACCTGCTGACCGTCCAGCCGGGGCAGTCCACGCTGGGGCGCAGCGCCGTCCTCCCGCGCCACTCGCGGCCCAGCATCGCGACGGTCGACGGGGTCCTGCACGCCGCCCAGACCGTCGAGCTCGGCGACCTCGCGGTGCGCACCTCCTCGTACATCGCGCCCGAGGACACCAACGGCATCGGCGTGCTGGCGGCCGACCCCGCGCTCGCGGCGACCGTCGGCGGCGAGCTGGCGGCCGGGCGCTTCCTCGATGCCGCCACGAGCCGCTACCCGACGATCGTGCTCGGCGCCGTGGCCGCCCGCCGGCTCGGGATCTCGCGGCCCGACGTCCAGGTCCTGGTCGGCGACCGCGCCTTCCGCGTCATCGGCATCCTGCGACCGGTCGAGCTGACGCCCGAGCTCGACGCGGCGGCGCTCATCGGCCTGCCCGTCGCCCGCGACGAGCTGCACGTCAAGGTCAACCCCTCGAGGATCTACCTGCGCGCCGACACCGACCGGGTCGGGGCGGTTCGCGGCCTCCTGGCCCGCACGGCCGACCCCGCGCATCCCGAAGAGGTCAGCGTCAGCCGCCCGTCCGACGTCCTCGCAGCGCGCGCGGCGGCCAAGACCGCCTTCACGGCGCTGCTCGTCGGGCTTGGCGCCGTCGCCCTGCTGGTCGGGGGGATCGGCATCGCCAACGTCATGGTCATCTCCGTGCTGGAGCGCCGCTCGGAGGTGGGGCTGCGCCGGGCGCTCGGCGCCACGCGCCGCCACGTCGCGGCCCAGTTCCTCTCCGAGTCCCTGCTGCTCTCCGCGCTGGGCGGCCTGGCAGGCGTCGTGCTCGGAGCGCTCCTCACCACCACCTACGCCGCCAACCGCGGCTGGCCGGCCGCGCTTCCCGCGTCGATCCCCCTCGCCGGGATCCTCGCGGCGATGTCGATCGGCGGCGTCGCCGGCCTCTACCCCGCCTTCCGCGCCGCGCGCCTGCCACCGACCGAGGCGCTGCGGGCCTAGCTGTACGACCCGAGCAGGTTGTTCGGCGTCCCCGCCGCGCCGGCGTGGGCGCGAACAGCTCACCGAGGGAGACCAGCCCGCCGCGCCGCCGCGCCCGCGGGGGGCGCCGCCGGCCCCCAGGGGGCGCCGAACGTCGGTCTTCCCCCATCCACACGGGGTATAACCGACGTTCGACCCCCCGGGCCTAGCGTCGCTTCGGGCGGCGACCGCGACGGCGCGTCCGGGTCTAGCGCGCCGCCGCGGGTTCACCGCCGCTTCGAGAGGCGATCGCCGTCCCGCGATCGCCAGGGGTGTCGAAGTCGAGCGCTCCCGGTCTCCATCACCGCGCGCCTCGCGCGCGCACGCGCGCGATGAAGTCCCGGTACCACAGCGCGGAGCGCTTGAAGACGCGGGCCTGGGTGGTGAAGTCGACGTGGACGATCCCGAAGCGCTTGTCGTAGCCCGCTTCCCACTCGAAGTTGTCCAGCAGCGACCAGACGCAGTAACGGCGGACGTCGACGCCGTCGGCCACGGCGCGCGCGACGGCCGCGAGGTGGTCCTGGAGGTAGGCGGTGCGCTCGGGGTCCTCGACGTGGCCGTTGGACGCGGGCGGGTCGTCGAAGGAGGCGCCGTTCTCGGTGATGTAGACCGGCAGCGGGCCGTAGTCGCGGCGCAGGCGCGTCAGGACCGAGTACAGGCCGTCCGGGTTGACCTCCCACCCCATGGCGGTCGTCGGCGGCGCCGGGTCGACCTGGACTGCTCGGAGCGGCAGGCCGCACGGGGCGGCGGCCACCCGCTGGGGGTTGTAGTAGTTGACGCCGAGGAAGTCGATCGGCGCCTGGATGACCGCGAGGTCGCCCTCGCGGACCGACTCCGACGGCCCGTACAGGGCTTCGTACAGGCCGAGCATGTCCTCGGGATAGGCCCCGCGCAGCAGGGGATCCAGGAACCAGCGGTTGAGGTGGCCGTCCATCCGCCGCGCCGCGTCGCGGTCGGCGTCGCCCGCCGCCGCCGGGTGGACGGGAAAGAGGTTGAGCGCGATCCCCAGGGCGGCGCGGCCGTCGAGCTGCGAGCGCAGGGCCCGGACGGCGAGCCCGTGGGAGAGCAGCAGGTGGTGCGAGGCCCGCAGCGCCGTCGGCCAGTGGCGGATCCCCGGCGCCTTGGTCCCGTACGCGTGACCGAGGAAGGCCACGACCCACGGCTCGTTGTGGGTGATCCACTGCGACACGCTGTCGCCGAGCTCGGCGGCCACGATCGTCGCGTACTCGGCGAAGCGCAGCGCCGTGTCGCGCTCACCCCAGCCGCCCGCGTCCTGCAGCGCCTGCGGCAGGTCCCAGTGATACAGCGTCGCGATCGGCTCGATCCCCCGCTCCAGCAACCCCTCGGTCAGCCGCCGATAGAAGTCCAGCCCCGCCGCGTTGGCCGCCCCGCGGCCCGTCGGCTGCACCCGCGGCCACGCGATCGAGAAGCGATAGCTCTCCAACCCCAGCTGCGCCATGAGGTCCAGGTCGGCCTCCCAGCGGTGATAGTGATCGCACGCCGGATCGCCGGTGTCGCCGTTGGCCACGGCGCCGGGGGTCGCGCAGAAGCGATCCCAGATCGACTCGCCGCGACCATCGGCGCCCACCGCCCCCTCGATCTGGAAGGCCGCCGTCGCCGCGCCCAGGCGCACCGACCGCGGGAAGCCGGTCGCGTCGGGGCCGGCCCGGAGCTCGGGCTCGACGGCGGCCACTACTTCACCCCGCCGGAGGTGAGCCCGCGGACGATGTAGCGCTGCAGCGCCAGGAAGGCCACGACGACCGGCGCGCTGACGACGATCGCGGCCGCCATGAGCTGGTTCCAGTAGACGCTGCTCTGCGAGGCGTAGTTGCGCAGCCCGATGGCCAGCGTCCGCGTCGCGTCCGTGGTCAGGACCGAGGCGAACAGCACCTCTCCCCACGCCGTGATGAAGGCGAAGATCGCCACCGCCACGATGCCGGGCAGGCTGACCGGGATGAGGATCCGGAAGAGCGCCCCCAGCGGGGTCGCGCCGTCGACCAGCGCCGCCTGCTCGAGCTCGCGCGGGATCGAGTCGAAGTACCCCACGAGCATCCAGATCGAGAAGGGCAGCGAGAAGGTCAGGTAGGTGATGATCAGACCCAGCCGCGTCCCGTAGAGGGCCACGCCCGTGCTGCGCTCGAGGTTGACGAAGATCACGAAGAGCGGCAGCAGGAAGAGGATCCCCGGGAACATCTGGGTCGACAGGACGGTCAGGGTGAAGGCGCTGCGGCCGCGGAAGCGGTAGCGGCTGATCGCGTAGGCGGCGAAGATCGCGAGCGTCACCGAGCACACGGTCGCGGCCACCGACACGACCAGGCTGTTCACGAAGTAGTGGGCCAGCGGGATCGTGTGCCAGATGTCGACGTACGGCCGCAGCGTCACGTGGGACGGGATCCACGTGAAGTGGCCGCGCACGTCGCCGAGCGGCTTGATCGACGAGACGACGATCGTGTACAGCGGGAAGAGCGTCACGAAGGTCAGGATCGCCAGGCCGAGGGCCCGCGTGAGCTTGGCGCGGACGCCCTCACGCATGGCGCTCGCCCCCGCCGATCCTGAAGACCCGGATGTAGAGGATCGAGACGACCATGAGGAAGACCAGGAGCAGCACCGACATGGCGGACCCGAGCCCGAAGTTGAGGTTCACGAACGAGTTGACGTAGATGTGCAGCGAGAGCAGGTCCGCGGCGTGCGGTGGGGCCGGCCCGAAGAGCACGTACGGGGTGTTGAACTCATTGAAGGTCCAGAGGAAGAGGATCAGGATGAGGACGCCCGTCACCGGGGCGAGCAGCGGGAGCGTGATCGAGCGCCACTGGCGGAAGGGGCCCGCGCCGTCGACGGCCGCCGCCTCGTAGAGCTCCCTCGGGATGTTCTGGATCCCCGCGAGGGTCATCAGGAACGCGAACGGCCACAGTCGCCACACCGTGGTCATGACGATGCTCCAGAAGGCGTCGTTGCCCAGCAGCCAGAACGGGCGGTGGCCGGTCACGTGCAGGTCGTCGACGAGCAGCGTGTTGAGCGCCCCGTTGTCGCGATCGAGCATGAAGCTCCAGGCGATCACCGCCACGTAGACGGGCATCGCGTAGGGGATCAGGAAGAGGGTGCGAAACCAGCGCTGGCCGCGGAACTCGGAGTTGACGAGCAGCGCCCCCGCCATGCCCAGCGCCCACGACAGCCCCACCACGAGGACCGTGAAGGCGATCGTGACCTCGAAGGAGTGCAGGACGTCGCGACCGATCGGCGAGCCGAACGACAGCCCGAGGCGGTAGTTGTCCAGCCCCGCCCACGGCGCCCGCCTCCAGTCGCGGATGTAGAACTGCGTGAGCTTCAGGAAGCTGACCCCGACGCCCGCCAGGAGCGGGACGATGTGGATCAGCAGCTCGAAGCACAACGCCGGCAGGACGAGCAGGTACGGCAGCCAGCGGCCCTCCAGGACCCGGAGCCGGCGGCTCCGGGTCCGCGAGGTCCTGGCGGTCGTGGCGCTCCCGCGAATCGAAGCCACGAGCGCGCGTCGCCTACCCGGCGGCCGCCATCTTCTCGTTGGCGTCGCTCAGCGCGGCCTTGACCTGCGCCTCCGAGACGCTGCCCTTGCTGGCCGCCGTGGCGATCAGCCCCTTGACCGCCGCGCCGATGAACTGCTCCATCTGGCCCTCCTGCGCGATCTCGGGCATCGGGGCCGCGTGGTCGGCGAGGATCCCGTTGTAGGTCTTCAGGTTCGGCGAGCTGAAGGCCGGGTCGCTCTGGGCCTCCTTGACCACCGGCAGGCTGTTGAACTGCTGGTTGAGGATCACCTGCTCGGCCGGCGAGGTCAGGAACTTCACGAAGGCCAGCGCCGCGTCCTTGTGCTGGGTGTTCTGGAAGACCGAGACGTTGATCCCGGCCACGTGGGTCATGATCGGGTTGCTCGAGCCGTCGAGCACCGGAACGTCGGCGACCGCGAAGTCCTTCATGCCGGCGGCCTTGAGGTTGTTCTCGGTGTTGTTCTGGGAGATCAGCATCCCGGTCTTGCCCTTGGCGAAGAGGTCGCTGGCCTCCGGACCCTGGGCGTAGGTGGCGTCGTTGGGACGGACGACCTTGTTGTCGCCCATGAGGTCCACGTACGCCTTGACCGCCTTGACCTCCTCGGGCGAGTCGAACTGCGGCTTGTCGCCGTCGAAGAGGTTGTGACCGAGCTGCTGGCCGAGGATGAAGGCGAAGTGCGCGCCCTCGCTGATCGACCCGCCCTCGAGCGTGACCCCGTACTGGTCCGTCGGCTTGGTCAGCTTCTTGGCGTCCGCGACGAACTCCGACCACGTCTTCGGCGGCGAGGCGATGCCCGCCTGCTTGAAGAGCTTGGAGTTGTAGAAGAGCGCGTACGCCAGGCCGTACAGCGGCACCGAGGTCGGGGTCTGGCCCTCCGCGCCGGTCGCCGAGAACGACGAGCCGACGAACTTGTCCTTGCCGCCGATCTCGCCCAGGGTCCCGCCGTCGAAGGACAGGAACGCGCCCGTCGCCTGCAGCGACGCCGACCACGTGTTGCCGATGTTGAGGACGTCGGGGCCCTTGCCGCTCGTCGTGGCCGCCGTGATGTTGTTGAACAGGTCGGCCCAGCCGATGACCTTCAGGTTCACCTTCACGCCGGTCTGGCTGGTGAACTTGTCGAGCTCGGGCTTGAGCAGCTTGTAATCCGTGGGGACGTCCTTGGCCTGGTTGGAGGCCCAGTAGGTGATCGTCTGCCCCTTCAGGCTCTTGGCCGTCGACGCCGAGGACGTCGACGAGCTCTTCTTGTCGTTGCTGCTTCCGCCACAGGCCGCCACGACCAGGGCGACCACCACTGCAAGCGGCCACGCGACCGCGAGCTTCTTGCGCATTCTTGTCTCCTCCTACGCCAACGACTTCGGGTTCACCGTCGCTCCCGGACTGCTGGTCTGTGCCCCGCGATCACCCCCTTCTCCGCGCCCGCCGCGGTCCCGTGGTGGAGTCGCGGACGATCAGCTCGACGGGGATCTCGCGCGGGCCGGGCAGGTCGCCCTCGCCCGAGATCAGGGCCATGAGCGCCGCGCCCGCGGCGCCGCCCAGCGCGGCCTTGTCCTGGCGCAGCGTCGTGAGCGGCGGGTGGACGTAGCCGGCGAGCTGGATGTCGTCGAAGCCGACGATCGAGACGTCGCCCGGCACGGCGCGGCCGGCCTCGGCGACCGCGCGGATCGCTCCGAGGGCCATGAGGTCCGAGGCGGCGACCACCGCGGTGGGCGGCTCGGCGAGCGCGAGCAGCCGCGCCATCGCGTCGTGGCCGCTGTCGACGTAGAAGTCCCCGTAGGCGACGTACTCGTCGCGATAGGCGAGCCCGAGCGACTGGACCTCGGCGCGGTAGGCGCGCAGGCGATCGGCGCCCGGCTTGGTCTCCAGCAGCCCGGTGATCGTCGCGATCCGGCGATGGCCGAGCGCGTGCAGATGGTGGATGGCGGCCGCGATCCCGGCCTCGTTGTCGGAGATCACGAAGTTCGCGCGCCCGCCCGTCAGCTCGACGTCGATGCCCACGCACGGCACCTCCGCACGCACGAGCCGCCGCACCTCCGGATCGTCGGGGTCGACGCCGATCAGCACGACGCCCTCGACGTTGTGATGGCGAGCGTGCCTGACGTAGGAGTGCTCGCCCGGGCCGCCGAGACGCTCGCGCGCGAAGAGCAGCAGGTCGTACCCGCCGGGACCGATCGCGTTCTTGAGTCCGACGAGGACCTCGAGGAAGAACGGGTGCTGCAGGTCGGGATGGCCCTCCCCCGTCTCGAGGAAGACGCCCACGACGCCGGAGCGCTGGGTCACGAGGCTGCGGGCGGCGGCCGCCGGCGTGTAGTCGAGCTCGGCGGCGAGGCGCATGATGCGCTCGCGCGTCTCGGGGCGCACGTCGGCGTAACCGTTCAGCGCCCGCGACACCGTGCCGATCGACACGCCGCTGAGGCGCGCGAGCTGGCGTATGTCGATCCTTTGCCTGGGAGCGTGCGACAAGGGTCTTGGGGTGTCGCGGGCGCCGACGGCACCCATCCGCGGCGCACCGTAGGACGGCCCCGCGTGCCCGATGGCGTCCCGGCATGACAAGACCCCCCACCTGGGGGACAAACGTTTTTGGAAGTCCGAGTGGGAATTTCCGGTGAAAGGTGCTGGAATGATCGTTCCGGAGCGGCATTCCCGATTTGAGGGCCTTCATCGTGGCCGTGCGACAGGTGACCGTTGGCCAAAAGCCTTTACGCGAATTTCACGCGCCCTCGCGCAGTCTCTCGCCCGTGTCTGGCGATGCCCGGGCGATCGGCGTCTCCGCTGCCGTCCTCGAGCGGCTCGTCGAGGCGGTCGTCCGCGCCGACGCCGGCGCCGACGACTTCTACAGCCGCATCGCCGAGGCGGTCTGCGACCTGGCCCCGATGCGCACGGCGATCGTCCTGCGCCACGACGAGATCCTCGGCCGCCTGACCCGGGTCGGCGCCCACGGGCCCGACGCGGAAGGCGCCGCCGCGGCGCCGTGGTGGCCGTCGGCGGCGTCCGCCCATGCGGCGCTCGCCCATGGCGGCGTGCGCGAGGTCCCCGGCGCCGGCGGGAGCGGCGCCCTCGCGGTGTGCACGCCGATGGTCGCCGCCGGCCGGACCGTGGGCGTCATCGTGTCCGATCGCGGCTCGCCGGCCGTCCCGCTCTCGGTCGCCGACCGGGCGCTGCTGTCGGGGATCGGCCGGGCGGCGGCCCTGGCGGCGTCGGCGCGCATCGCGACGGCCCGCCGCGACCAGCTGCGCCGAGCCACCGAGCGCGTCGAGCTGGGGCGCGAGCTCCACGATCGCGTGATCCAGCGGCTGTTCGGCGTGTCGCTCGCCCTGGGGGCCAACGGCGAGCTGGAGGGGGCGACACGGCGGCGCTGCGCCGACGAGGTCCAGGCCGCGCTGGCGGACCTGCGCGCGGCGCTCGCGCGGCCCGCGGGGGTCGCGGCGCCGCCCGCGGCGGGATCGACCCTGCGCGAGCTGGCCGAGCGCCTGGCGGCGCGCCACCCGCAGCTCTCGCTCGCCCTCGATTGGCCGGCGGAGGTCGGCATCCCCCCCGCCCTCGAGGCTCCTCTGCAGTCGATCCTCTGCGAGCTCGTGCGCAACGTGGCCAAGCACGCGACCCCGACGCGGACCGACGTCCGCGTCGCGCTGGCCGACGACACCCTCGAGCTGAGCGTGGCCAACGACGGAGCGGCGCCGGGGCCGGCGCCAGCGGGCACCGGGCTGCGGCTCGCCGCCTTCGACGCGCTGCGCGCCGGCGGCGTCCTGCAGCTGGGGCCGCACGAGGGTGATCGCTGGCAGGCCCGCGTCTCGGTCCCCGTGGGCGGCAAGGGCTGATGGCGCTCGGGACGGCCGGACGGCCCACGCCGCAGCTGGGCATCCGCGACGGCCGGCGCCTGCGCGTGCTCGTCGTCGACGACCACGAGGTCGTGCAATGGGGCCTGCGGCTCATGCTCGGCCGCCAACCGTGGGTCGAGCGCTGCGTGGTGGCCACCGACGGGCCCCAGGCCGAGGCGCTCAGCCACCGCTACGAGCCCCACGTCGCGGTGATCGACCTCTTCGTCGGCGAGGAGTCGGGCATGGACCTGTGCGAGCGCCTGCGCGCGGTCGTGCCCTGGCTGCGGGTGCTCCTCATCTCCGGCGCGGGCACGATCTCGCCGACGGCGGCCCGCGCGGTGGGCGCGAGCGGGTTCCTGGCCAAGGACACCGCGGCCGACCGGATCGTCGACGCCGTCGGACGCATCGGGGTGGGCGAGACGGTCTTCCAGCGCGGCGACGCGCCGGTGACCTGGCTCTCCGAGCGCGAGCGCCAGGTCCTCGGGCTCATGGCCGCGGGCGCCACCAACCCCGAGATCGCCGACGCCCTGCACCTCTCGCGCCACACCATCAAGGAGTACACGAGCTCGCTCTACCGCCGCCTGGGCGCGCGCAACCGCATGGAGGCCGTCCGCCAGGCCCAGCGGCTGGGGCTCGTGACGTGACCATCGCAACCCGCCGCCGGGAGGCGCCGTGCCCCACTACCTCATGCTGATCTACGCGCCCTCCGAGGGGCCGCCGCCGTCGGTGCGTCTCGACGAGCAGATGACGCGATGGGAGGACTTCACCGCGAGCCTGCAGGAGGCCGGGCTGCTCGTCGGCGCCGACCGGCTGCACGCCGTCGACGCCGCCCGGACCCTCCGCGTCCGGGGTGGCGAGACCCAGATCACCGACGGCCCGTTCGCGACGACGAAGGAGTTCCTGGCCGGCTACTACCTCGTCCAGGCACCCGACATGGACACCGTCCTCGAGCATGCCCGGCGCGTGCCGCACATCGACTACGGGACGGTCGAGGTGCGGCCGATCGCGGGCCGCGATCCCGAGTGAGCGTCGGCGCCAGGCCGCCGCGCCCGGAGGGCCCCACCGCGGCGGCGGAGCGCGCGTTCCGCCGCGAGCGCACGGCCGTCCTCGCCACGCTGATCCGCCAGCTCGGCGACCTGCAGCTCGCCGAGGACGCGCTCCAGGACGCCTTCGTCGCGGCGGTCGCGACGTGGCCGCGTGACGGCGTGCCCTCCAACCCCGCGGCATGGCTGACCACGACGGCACGCCGGCGCGCGATCGACCGCCTCCGCCGCGGCCGCGCCCAGGCCGATCGCGCCGATCGGATCGCCGAGCTGGCCAGGATCGACGCGCAGGAGCACGAGGCCGACGCGCCCGAGAGCGCCGTCGAGGACGACCGCCTGCGCCTCATGTTCACCTGCTGTCACCCGGCGCTGGCGCTGCCGGCGCGCACCGCCCTGACCCTCAGGATGCTCGGCGGGCTGACCACCGACGAGATTGCGCGGGCCTTCCTGGTCCAGGAGACGACGATGGGCCAGCGCATCTCGCGCGCCAAGGCCAAGATCGCCGGCGCCCGGATCCCCTACGTCGTCCCCTCCCAGGACGTGCTCGCCGACCGCGTGCAGGGCGTCCTCGCCGTCATCTATCTGATCTTCAACGAGGGCTACAGCGCCGCCGCCGGCGCGCGGCTCGTCCGCGGCGAGCTGTGCGGCGAGGCGATCCGCCTCGGACGCCTCGTCGTCGAGCTCATGCCCCAGGAGGCCGAGGCGTGGGGGCTGCTGGCGCTGATGGCGCTCAACGACGCCCGCCGCGGGGCACGGGTCGACGCGTCCGGGGGCTACGTGGCGCTGGGCGACCAGGACCGGTCCCTGTGGGATCGCGAGCGGATCGCCGAGGGGCGCGCGGCGCTCGACCGCGCCTTCTCGCTGCGCCGCCCCGGGCCCTACCAGCTGCAGGCCGCTATCTCGCTGCTCCATGTCCAGGCGACCACCGTCGAGGAGACCGACTGGGGCCAGATCGCCGACCTCTACCGCGCGCTCGCCGCCGTCGCGCCGTCACCCGTCGTCGCAGTCAACCACGCGGTCGCCGTCGGCTTCGCCGACGGCCCGCGGGCCGGGCTCGCCGTGCTCTGCGAGCCGCTCGCGGACCCGCGCCTGCGCGACTACCAGCCCCTGCACGCCGCGCACGCCGAGCTCCTGCGGCGCGCCGGGGACGCCGAGCAGGCCGCGGCCGCCTACCGCCGCGCGATCGCCCTCTCCGCCAACGCCGTCGAGCGCCGCGAGCTCGAGCGGCGACTTGGCGCGCTCGCGCTCGACTGACCTGTCGAAACCGCGTCGCGTGCGGCGTCGATCGTGCGAGCCGCAACCTTCGCGGCGCCCCACGATCCACAGGAGAGAGTCATGCGCAGGGACAAGACGGCAGCACCGCAGGGCGATCCTTCGTCGGATACGCGCACCGCCTGGACGCTGGTGCTCGCGTCGGTGGCGGTGTTCATGACCGCCCTCGACACGCTCGTCGTGACCACCGCGCTCCCCGTGCTGCGCGAGAGCCTGCACGCGAGCCTGCCCAGCCTGGAATGGACGGTCAACGCCTACAACCTCTGCTTCGCGTGCCTCCTGCTGACCGGGGCGGCGCTCGGCGACCGCTTCGGGCGCAGGCGGATGTTCTGCATCGGGCTGGGCGTGTTCACCGCCGCCTCGGCGGCCGCGGCGCTGGCGCCCACCGCCGGCGCGCTCGTCGCCGCGCGCGCCGTGCAGGGCGCCGGGGCCGCGATCGTGACGCCGCTGACCCTCACGCTCATCTCGGCCGCGGTTCCCGCCGAGAAGCGCGGGGCCGCGATCGGGCTGTGGGGCGGCATCGCCGGCCTGGCCGTCGCCGCGGGCCCGGTCGTCGGCGGGGCCGTCGTCGGCGGCCTCGACTGGCACTGGATCTTCTGGATCAACGTCCCGGTCGGCCTCGTCGTCATCCCGCTGGCGGCGACCCGGCTGCGCGAGAGCCGCGGCAGCGCCGCGCGGCTCGACATCCCCGGCCTGGGCCTGGCCGGCGCCGGGCTGCTCGCCCTCACCTGGGGCCTGGTGCGCGGCAACGGCGCGGGCTGGACGAGCCCGGAGGTGCTCTGCGCGCTCGGCCTCGGCGCCGCGCTGGTGGCAGCGTTCGTCGCCTGGGAGCGCCGCGCGCCCGAGCCGATGCTGCCGCTCGAGCTCTTCGGCCGTCGCGAGCTTGCGAGCGCCAACGCGGTCAGCTTCTTCATGTACGCCGGGCTGTTCGGCGTGCTCTTCCTGATGTCGCAGTTCCTGCAGACGGGGCTCGGCTACGGCCCGCTGGACGCCGGGCTGCGCCTGCTGCCGTGGACGGCGCCGCCCATGATCGTGGCCCCGATCGCGGGCGTGCTCGCGGACCGCTACGGCAACCGCCCCTTCATGGTCCTCGGCCTGGCGCTGCAGGCCGCCGGCTACGCGTGGGTGGCGCTCATCGTCGCGCCGGGCATGGGCTACGCCGAGCTCGGCCTCGCGTTCACCGTCGCCGGCGTCGGGACGTCGTTCTGCTTCCCGACCGTCGCCAACGCGGTGATGGGCGGGGCGCCGCCCGAGCTGGCCGGTGTCGCCTCGGGCGCCAACAGCGCGCTGCGCGAGCTCGGGGGCGTGTTCGGGGTCGCGGTCCTCGCCGCGGTGTTCGCGCACCCGGGGGCGTACGGCTCGCCGCACGTGTTCGTCGCCGGCTTCACGCAGGCGCTGTGGGTCGGCGCGGCGCTGTCGGCGCTCGGGATCGTCGCGGCGCTGCTCGCCCCGCGGCGCCGTCGCGTCGTGCAGACCAGCCAGGCGCCGGCGAACGCGGCGCAGGCGGGCGCCCTGGCGCTGGCCACGGGGAGCGACTGAGCCCCCCGCCCGGGGGGTGTTGCCCCGCCGGCGGCGACCGAGCGATCGAGCGCCGCGTACGTTGCCGAGGTGCCTGGGCAATCGGTGGTCCTGCGGCAGCGCGCCAGACCCGGACGCGCTGCCGCGGCCATCGCCCGCTCCCGTTGATCGAACGCCCGAACCCGGTCCTCGTCGGTCCCGGCGGGCCCGACCCCTGGCTCGGCGTGAACTTCTGGTCGCGGGCCGGGGGTCCCGACATGTGGCGACGCTTCGACGCCACGCTCGTCGCCCAGGAGCTCGACGTCCTGGCGCACCACGGGGTCGAGGTCGTGCGGTCGTTCTTCGAGCTGCCGAGCTTCCTGCCCGAGCCGCAGTCCCTCGACGGGCGGCTCGTCGAGCGCTTCGCGCGCTTCCTGGACCTGTGCACGAAGGCGGGGCTGCGCACGATCCCGACCTTCGTCGTGGGCCACATGTCGGGCGAGAACCGCGACCTGCCATGGCGCGCCGGCCGCGACCTCTACCGCGACGGCTTCATGCTCGCCCAGCAGGCGTGGTTCGTACGTCGCATGACCGAGCGCCTCCACGCCCATCCCGCGGTCGCCGGCTGGCTGCTCTCCAACGAGATGCCGCTCTACGGCGGC
The DNA here is from genome assembly GCA_963851295.1 of uncultured Actinomycetes bacterium. Classification (GTDB taxonomy): domain Bacteria; phylum Actinomycetota; class Thermoleophilia; order Solirubrobacterales; family Solirubrobacteraceae; genus JAOPZW01. The sequence goes on from CAWKOS010000001.1 coordinate 64,437, forward strand.
GAGACCGACGCCGACTCCGCGTGGGCCTGGGCCGAGCTGCTCGTCCAGGCGGTCCGCGCGGGCGGCGGACGCCAGCCCGTCTCCACCGGCGACGGCGCCTGGGGCATCGAGACCACCGGGGCCGACAACGGCTTCCGCCTGCGGCGCCTGGCCGGCGTCGTCGACTTCGTCGGGCCGCACAGCTACCCGCTCGAGCGCGACGAGTGGCGCCAGCTGCTCTCGCCGGCGTTCGCGTGCGAGCTCAGCCACTTCGGCGCGCCCGTGATCCTGGAGGAGTTCGGGGCGACCTCGGCCTTCGCCGACGACGAGAACATCGCCGCGTACTACCGCCACGTCCTGCACACCTCGCTGCTCGCGGGCGCAACCGGCTGGCTGGGCTGGAACAACACCGACTTCGCGCTCGTCGACTCCGACCCCTATCGCCATCACGCCTTCGAGCTGCGCTTCGGGCTGACCGACGCCGCGGGCAGGCCCAAGCCGGCGCTCGCCGAGCTCGCCGCCTTCCGGCGCGTGCTGGACGCTGTGGACCTGCCGCGCTGCCGGCGCGCGGTCGCACGCGTGGGGATCGTCGTCAGCTCCTACCTCGAGGCCGACCACCCGTTCACCGTCGACGCGGCGCGGGCGACGATCCGCGACGTCGCGCTGCAGTCCTACGTGAGCGCCCGCGCCGCCGACCTGGGCCCCGCGCTCGTCCGCGAGCTCGACGGGATCCCCTACGCGGACCTGCTCGTCGTCCCCTCCACCCAGGCCCTCACCGGGCCCGGGTGGCGCGCGCTCGCCGAGCACGCGGCGGCGGGGGCGATCGTCTTCGTCTCCTACTTCGCGGGCGATGCCCCCGTCCATCGCGGGCTCTGGCATCCCGACCTCGAGGGCTTCTTCGGCGTGCGCCACCGGCTGCGCTACGGCCTCGTGGACCCGATCGAGGGCGACGAGGTCGTGTGGCGCCTCGAGCTCGGTCTCGGCGACCTGCGCGCGGGAGACGAGCTTCGCTTCGCCGTCGCGGGCAACGAGCACGGCCGGGCCTTCCTCCCCGTCGAGCCCGACGGGGCACAGGTCGTGGCGCGCGACGGCGCCGGGCGCCCCGGCCTGCTCGAGCGGCGGGTCGGGCGCGGAGCGATCGTCCTGAGCACCTACCCGGTCGAGTACCTCGCCGCGCGCTCGGGGGCCGTCAACCCCAACGACATCGTGCGCCTCTACGACGCGCTCGCGGCGCGCGCCGACTGCCGCCCGCCCGTCCGCGTCGCGCGCCCCGACGTGCACGTCGATCGGCTCGTCCGCGACGACGGCCGCGTGCTGACGTGGTTCGTCTCCTACTGCGACGAGGCGCTCGTGATCCTCCCCGAGCTCGCCGCCGGCCTGGGCCTGCGCGACCTCGCAGCGGACGAGTGGCGCGAGACCGTCTCGCTGGCCCCGCGCGGCGTCGCGATCGCCGAGCTCGACCTCCGCCGAGACCGACCCCCCGCCCGGGGGGATGCGGTCGCGACGGAGGATCGGGCCGATCCCCGGTGACCACGGGGATCGCGGTCCGACGGGGCCGTCACCGGCTGGGGCTAGCCCCCGAGCGACGACGCCAGCCGGCCGGATGGCGCACCGTCGCGGGCGCGGAGACATTGCCGGCATGCAATCGAAGACGTTCGCGGCGCGTGCCGGACGGTGGAGCGCCAAGCACCGCAAGACGGCCATCTGGGGCTGGCTGGCGTTCGTCGCCGTCGCCTTCGTGGCGGGCAACGCCATCGGCGTCAAGTCGCCCGCCAACGCCGGCGACTACGTCGGCGACTCGGGGCGCGGCGACAAGCTGCTCAACGACCACCCGCGCCATCAGGACGACGAGAGCGTTCTCGTCCAGGCGCCCAAGGGCGCCCGCGCGACCGACCCGGCCGTGCGCAAGGCGGTCGACGACGTCATCGCGGGCGTCTCGCGCCAGCCGGGCGTCACCGACGTCAGGTCGCCCTACGCGAAGGGCAACCAGGGCCAGGTCTCCAAGGACGGCCGCTCCGTGCTCGTCGAGCTCGAGGTCAAGGACGACGACGGCCAGGCGAGCTCCCTCGTCGGGCCGGTGCTCGCCGAGGTCGACCGGGTGCAGGCCGCCAACCCGAAGGTGTTCGTGGGCCAGTTCGGCGGCGCGAGCGCCGACAACGCGGTCTCCGACGCCCAGGCCGACGACTTCCACCGCGCGGAGTTCCTCTCGCTGCCGATCACGCTGATCATCCTCGTCCTCGCCTCCGGCGGCCTGGTCGCCGCGGGCATCCCGCTGCTGCTCGGCCTGACCGCCGTGATGGCCACGCTCGGGCTGGTCGCGATCCCCAGCCAGCTCGTCCCCATGGACGACACCGTCAGCTCGATCGTGCTGCTCGTCGGCCTGGCCGTCGGCGTCGACTACACGCTCTTCTACCTGCGCCGCGCCCGCGAGGAGCGCGCCCGCGGCGCCGGGAAGATCGAGGCCGTCCACACGGCCGCGGCGACCTCGGGCCGCGCCGTGCTCGTCTCGGGCTTCACGGTCATGGCCGCCATGTCCGGGATGTTCCTCGCCGGCGTGCACACCTTCACCGCGCTCGGCGTCGGCGCGATCATGGTCGTCGCCGTCGCGATGATCGGCTCGGTCACCGTCGTGCCCGCCGTGCTCGCGTGGCTCGGCGACCGCGTCGACAAGGGCCGCATCCCGCTGCTGCATCGCCTGCGCCGGGGCGACGGGAACAGCCGCGCCTGGGGCTGGATCCTCACCCGGGTCCTCGAGCGCCCGCTCGCCGCGACGGTCATCTCGGCCGGCATCCTCGTCGCCCTGGCATGGCCGGCCCTGCACATGCACACGGTCCTGACCGGCACCGACGACCTGCCGCGCAAGCTCGCGGTCATGCGGACCTACGACCGCATGCAGGCCGCGTTCCCCGGCGGGCAGATCCCGGCGGTCGTGGTCATCGAGGCGCCGGACGTGACGACGCCGGCGCTCACCGCCGCGACGAAGAAGCTCGGCGACCGGGCCTTCGCCACCGGGCTCATGAACGGCCCCCTCGCCACCGAGGTCAGCCCCGACCACCGGGTCCTCGCCGTCTCGATCCCGACCGTGGGGACCGGCACCGACCGAGCGTCCATCGATGCGCTCGCCGCCCTGCGCGGAGGCATCGTCCGCGACACCGTCGGCGCCGTTCCCGGCGTCCGGCACGCCTACGTGACCGGCGTCGCGTCGGGCACGAAGGACTTCAACGACCTGCTCGGGTCACGGACCCCGATCGTCTTCGCCTTCGTGCTGTCGCTCTCCTTCGTCCTGCTGCTGGTCACCTTCCGCTCGATCGTGATCCCGGTCAAGGCGATCGTCCTCAACCTGCTCTCCGTCGGGGCCGCCTACGGAGCGCTGGTGCTCGTCTTCCAGGAAGGCCACCTGCAGGGCCTGCTGGGGTACCGGTCCAACGGCGGCGTGGTGAGCTGGCTGCCGATGTTCCTCTTCGTGATCCTCTTCGGCCTCTCGATGGACTACCACGTGTTCATCCTCACCCGGATCCGCGAGGCCTTCGATGGCGGCATGAGGACCGAGGACGCCATCGCGCACGGGATCAAGTCCACCGCCGGCACCGTCACGAGCGCCGCGGTCGTCATGGTGGCCGTCTTCGCGATCTTCGCCGGCCTGAGCTCGCTGGAGTTCAAGCAGATGGGCGTCGGCCTCTGCGTCGCGATCCTCATCGACGCGACGATCGTCCGCGCCATCCTGCTCCCCGCGACGATGAAGCTCCTGGGCGACTGGAACTGGTACCTGCCCAGGCGGCTGAGCTGGCTGCCGCGCGTCAGCGACGCGCCGGCGCGTCCGTGAGCGCGCGGCCGCCGCGACACGGCGAAGTTGGCGCGCCATGAGCCGAGTGGAACGCGTCGGCGCGCGGGTACGGCGTGCGCAACCCGCTTGGAGGAGACGGCCATGGCCCGCACCACCCAACCCGACCGACTCGGCCACGAAGGCGCGTTCGATGCCCGCAACGGGCGCAACGAGGCGCCCGAGACCCCGACCGATCTGCGCGCCGCGGCGTGGCGCGGAGTGCTCACGCGCACCGTGCGCGAGTTCAAGCGCGACAACATCACGGTGTGGGCGGCGGCGCTCACCTACTACGGCGTGCTGGCCATCTTCCCGGCGATCATCGCGCTCGTCTCGATCCTCGGGCTCGTCGGCACCTCGGCCACGCAGCCGCTGCTCGACAACCTCGGATCGGTCGCACCGGGGCCCGCGAAGGACATCCTGACCAGCGCGCTGCAGAACCTGCAGCGCAGCCGCGGGTCGGCCGGACTCATGTTCTTCGTCGGTCTCCTGGTCGCGCTGTGGTCGGCGTCGGGCTACGTGGCGGCCTTCATGCAGGCCGCCAACGCGATCTACGACATCGACGAGGGCCGCCCGATCTGGAAGACGGTCCCGGTGCGCCTGTCCGTGACCATCGTGCTCGTGCTGATGCTGGCCATCAGCGCGGTGGCCGTCGTGCTCACGGGGTCACTGGCCAAGCAGGCGGGCAATGTGATCGGCGTGGGCAGCACCTTCGTGACCGTCTGGGACATCGCCAAGTGGCCGGTGCTGCTGCTCATCGTCAGCCTGATGTTCGCGATCCTCTACTACGCCACGCCCAACGTGAAGCAGCCCGGGTTCCGCTGGGTCAGCCCGGGCGGCATCCTCGCCGTGGTCCTGTGGATCATCGCCTCGGCCGCCTTCGCCTTCTACGTGGCGAACTTCGCCTCCTACAACAAGACCTACGGCGCGCTCGCCGGCCCCGTGATCTTCCTCGTGTGGCTGTGGCTCTCGAACGTCGCCGTGCTGCTGGGGGCCGAGCTCAACGCCGAGCTCGAGCGCGGCCGGCGCATCGAGGGCGGCCATCCCGCCGACGTCGAGCCGTTCGTCGAGCCGCGCGACACGCGCGCGTTCGACGACTGACCGCGGGTAGGCCCACGGCATGGAGGGTGAGCGGCTGACCGGCGGCGAGCTTCAGGCCGCGCTGTCGAACGCGGTCGTGCGCATCATGCGCGAGTTCTACGGCAAGGGGGCCGCGCGCTCGCGCACGATGCTCTTCGACGAGTACGTCTTCGTGGTCCTCGAGGACATCCTGACCACGGCCGAGATGACGCTGCGCAACGGCGGCGCGGGCGAGCTCGTGCAGCGGGTGCGCCTGACCTTCGAGGACATCATGACGGCGACCTTCGTGGGCGAGGTCGAGCGCCTGACCGGCCGCACCGTGGTGGCGTATCACAGCCAGGTCGTCCTCGAACCACCCAGCGGCTTTGAGATCTTCGTGCTGGACCCCGGCCAGGACGACGCGGGCGACGGGCGCGCCGAGGAGGAGACCGAGCCGGTCGAGGCCGCGCATCTGCGACCGCCCGGCAAGGTCGGCGACGCAGACCAGCTGCCGTCCCCCGGCGAGCGGGGAGAACCGGCGACGGGCGGCGAGCCGGAGGGGTCGCCGGGAGGCCCCGCCGCGACGCGCGCCGCGGTCTCCAATGCCGTCGTGCGCCTGATGAACGATCTCTACGGCAAGGGCGCCGCCCGCACGCGCACGTTCATCGCGGACCAGCACGTCTTCTGTGCGCTGGAGGGCGTCCTCACCACCGTCGAGCGCACGCTGGTCGAGGCCGGTGAGACCGACCTGGTGCGCGAGCTGCGCGTGCGCTTCGGCGAGCTGGTGCGCCCCGTGGTCACCGCCGAGGTCGCCCGGCTGCTCGGGCGCCAGGTCGTGGCCATGGAGACCCAGCTCGTCTACGACCCGGACACGCTGTTTCTCATCTTCGTGCTCGGCGACGGGCGCCGCAGCGAGCCGACCGACGGGGAGGGCGAGGTCTCCGCCGCGGAGGCCTGAGGCGGCCGGCGCCGGGGGCGGCGCTATCATCGCCTGCGGTCGTACGGTGACGCGCCGCGCGCGGGACCGGGGGCCATGGGGTGCAACGGGTGGGTCGTGACGCCGCCGACAAGGTGGCCTCTCGCCTGGAAGACGATCGCTGGCGCCGACAGGCGCCGGTACGTACAGGCGAGGTACACATGGCCGACCAGCAAGCCCGCGTCGTCGTCGACGCTGAAGACCCGCTCGGGGAGGTCCTGGAGACCTTCCGGGCGACCACCGGCCGCGGGGAGATGTCCCGCGCCATGAGGCTGGCACGTGCGGCGCGCGCCGCCGCGTTGAGCCTGCCGGGCGCGCGCTGCGCCCTCACCGCGGTGACCGTCTCCGCGTTTCCCGCCGGCGGCTACTTGGTCGAGCTGCGCTTCGTCGCCCACACCTCGATGACGCCCGAGCTGCGCCAAGCGATCAGCCAGCAGGTCCGCCAGGCCGCAGACGAGCGCGGCCTCGGCCCCTACCTCGAGAGCGTCTCGATCGTCGCAGGGGAGCTGCGGCCGTGACCCGGACCCGGCTCCGCGGAAGCGGTCGCGCCGTCGAGGATCGCGCCCTCTTCGCGCGCTACCTCGACCAGCGCGACCCGGTCGACCGCGAGATGCTCGTCGAGCGCTTCCTGCCCCTCGCGCGCCAGCTCGCGCGCCGCTACCAGCGCCCCGGCGAGCCCTTCGACGACCTCTTCCAGGTCGCGTGCCTGGGGCTCATCAATGCGATCGAGCGCTTCGACCTGGATCGTGGGATCGCCTTCTCGAGCTTCGCCGTGCCGACGATCCTCGGCGAGATCAAGCGCTACTTCCGTGACCGGACGTGGGCCGTTCGCGTCCCGCGGGACCTGCAGGAGCTCGCGCTGAAGGTCGATCGCGCGGTCACCGAGCTCCGTGCAACCCTGCGCCGCGAGCCGACCGTCCCAGAGCTCGTCGCCCACGTCGGCGCGCCTGAGGAGGACGTCCTCGAGGCCCTCGACGCCTGCAGGGCGCGCACCGCCGACTCGCTCGACGAGCCGTGCTTCGACAACGACGACGGCGACGGCGACGGCCTCGCCGAGATGCTCGGCACCGAGGAGCGTGGCTTCGACTGCGCCGAGGATCGGGCGACGATCGCGGCGCTGATGCGGGTGATCACCCCACGCGAACGCGAGGTCCTGCGGCTGCGCTTCGGCGAGGACCTCACCCAGGCCGAGATCGGCGAGCACGTCGGCCTCTCCCAGATGCAGGTGTCGCGCATCATCCGCCAGGCGATCGCGCGGCTACGCGAGTACGTGGCGCCGCGTGAGCACGCCGTTCCCGGGTGAGGCGACCCGTCTCGCCGGTGAGCTCGGTCAGCTCGCGCAGGACGGCGCCCATGCCGGCGATCGCGTGGATGGCGCGCTGACGCCCGGCGCCGCCGCCGCGCGCGAACAGCGCCGGCAGCGACTCGAGCTCCGCGCCGCAGCCGAGCTCGCCCGCGTGGTCGGCGGCCACCGCCAAGGCGGCCTCGAGCAGCTCGGCGACCGGCCGCAGACGCCCCTCGGCGTCCGGGAGCTGCGCCTCGACGCCGAAGCGCGCCGCGCGAAAGGCCGCCTCCTCCAGCACCTCGGCGGGCGGGTCGGGGCCCGGATCGCCCTGGGCGGCGTCGACGGCCAGGCAATGGGTCAGCGCGACGAGCGCCGCGGCGTCCTCCAGCGACGCCTGCGCGTCCAGCGCGCGGATCTCCACGGTGCCCAGCCGTGGATGGGGCCGCAGCTTCCACCAGAACCACGTGTAGTCGGGCACGTCGGCGGCCTGCGTGAGGAGCGCCGCCAGCCCGCAGAAGTCGTCGAAGTCGCGCATCGCGCGTGGCACGCCGGAGCGCGGCCAGCCGCGCAGCGTCACCTCGCGCGCCGAGGCCAGGCCCGTGTCGCGGCCGTGGCGAAACGGCGAGTTGGCCGCGAGCGCCTGCAGCAACGGCAGGTGCCGGCGCAGTCCGTTGAAGGCGCGGATCGCCGTCTCGGCGTCGGGCATCCCGACATGGACGTGAAGGCCGCCGACCGGCGTGGCGACGGCGTCGCCGAGCAGGAAGCGGATGCGCTCGTAGCGATCCTTGTCGGTGATCTCGGCGGCGCCCTCCTCGGCCGCCGGATGCGTGCCCGACCCCAGCAGCCCGGCGCCCGTGGCCGTGACCGCCGCCCGGAGGTCGCCGAGCATCGCCATCGCCTCCGCCGTGTCGGCGCAGACCTCGGTGATGAGCTCGACCTGACAGGCATGCAGCTCACGCTCGACCGTGCCGGCGGCCACCTCGACGCGCTCGGCGACCGTCGTCGACGCGTTGGCCTGCTCACCGGTGACGGGGTCGACGAGGAACAGCTCCTCCTCGACCCCGACCGTGTAGGCCGGCCCCCAGCCGAAGGCGTGACCGGCGGTGTCCACCGCGCGCTCAGCGCGGCAGGAGCACAAGGACGATCAGCACGATGGGGAGCACGGCACCGCCTTTGCGGTCGAGGGTCTTCCCGGCCGTACCCGCTTCGCCGCGCTGACTCCCTCCGGATCGCGCGGCTGCTGCGGCGGGCGGTGCGGTGGCTCAGGGGTAGCAGGAGAGAGAGGCGTCGGAAGGCGCGCCGACCGGGTACGGCGGATTGGATTCGTTCCCCGCAAGCGCCAGGAGGCAAGCATGGCCGAACCCGTTCCCGCCGGCAGCGACGTGTCCGCCGGCACGTATCAGTGCACCCAGTGCGGCTACCAGCTCGACGTCGGCTCGACGCAGCACCTTCCGCCGTGCCCGCAGTGCGCCAATGGCGAGTGGAGCACCCAGAGCGGCGGCGACTCCGCCGACGATCCCTATCCGGGCCGCTGAGCCGAGCCGGCCTCGACCGCAGGCGCGGCGCTGATCGGCACGCTGAGCGGGGATAGATGCGCGTCATCACCTGGAACGTGGCGGGCCGCGTCACGCGCCAGGGCGAACAGGCCGGCGCCGTGGCCGGTGTGGGCGCCGACCTCGTCGCGCTGCAGGAGGTGAGCGCTCGGACGCTCCCGCTGTGGCGCGCGGCGCTCGCCGACGCGGGCTTCGTCAACTGCGAGAGCGCGCTCGACGGCCTCGCGGCCACGCCGGGGCGCCGGCCGCTGGGCGTGCTCATCGCCGCCCGCGAGCCGCTCGAGCGCCTCGCCCTGCCCCGCGGCGTCCCCTGGCCCGAACGGGTGCTGTGCTGCCGCCTGGGCGACGTCGACGTGGTCAACCTCCACTCGCCGATCTCCCCATCGCCCGACCTCGCCAAGGTCCGCACGCACGAGGCGGTCGCGGACCATCTCGTCGGCACCGAAGGCCGGGCGATCCTCTGTGGCGATCTCAACACGCCGCGCCGCGAGCTGGCCGACGGCGAGGTGCTGACCTTCGCGCACGACAGCGCCGGCCGCCTGCGCGAGGAGCGCGGCGAGCGCTGGCACCTGGCCGAGCGCGCGCTCGTCCGTGGACTGCGCGACCATGGCTGGGTCGACGGCTTCCGCGCGCTGCACGGCTACGGTGAGCGCGACGCGAGCTGGACGTTCGCGCGCAACCGCGGCGGCTGGCGGCTCGACCACCTCCTCGTGCGCGACCTGCGCCCGACGGCCGGCGCGTACGCGCACGACTGGCGGCTCGCCGGCCTGAGCGATCACTCGCCCCTCATCGTCGATCTTGCGCGCGACTGACCCGCCAAACCGCACCAGGAGAACACCAGCCACGGACGAGCAGTACGCCGCCGCCCCGGCCTAGGCCTGGGACCAGGCGTCCCCGGCGTGTCGCGCAAGGAAGGCCGACAGCGCCGCGAAGTACTCGAGCGGCTGCTCTGCCGACGGGCGGTGGGCGCTGCGCTCGAACACGACGAGGTCGGCGCCGCGGTCGGGGAGGGCGTCGACGGCGAGGCGCGCGATCTGCGGCGTCGTCGTGCGATCCCAGCGGCCGGTGAGCACGAGCGTGGGCACGTCGAGCGCGGCCATGCGCGGCATTGGATCGAAGCCGGCCATGGTCCCCGTGACGCGCCACTCGGGATCGTCACCGACGATCGCCGCGTAGACGTCCTCGCGGACCCCGTTGTGCTCGTCGTGCTCGAGCCTCGGATGGCCGGCCGGATCGAACCATTCGAGGCGCTCGACCACGTCGCCCAGGAGCGCCTGGTAGTCCGGGTGCAGCGAGCGGACGCCGCGGTCGCGCAGGGCCAGCAGCTCGCTCCAGCGCTCGGGGAAGTGCGCCCGGAGCGCGGCATTGACGTGATCGATGTTGCCCTCCTGCCACGTCGCCGCGCTGAGCTGGGCGTTGCTGAGCGCGAGCGCCGACACACGCCCCTGATGTCGCAGGGCGTACTCGAGCGCGGGCATCCCGCCGAAGGAGTGCCCGACGAGCGACCAACGGTCCAAGCCCAGATGGCCGCGGAGGACCTCGAGGTGCTCGGCGAAGAGCTCGATCGAGTACGTCCCTGACTCCAAACGGCTCGAGCGCCCGGTGCCGATGTAGTCGAAGTAGACCACGTCAAAGCGGTCGGCGAGGGCCGAGAACCACGGGTGGAAGTGCGAGTGGCCGACCCCTGGACCATCGCCCAGGACGACGACTGGCAGCCGGCCGCCCTCGCCCTCGAGCTCGTAGTAGAGCCGGCCCTCGGGCGTGGCGACGACGCCGCCGGCGCCGTGGCCCGCGAAGGCGGTCGTCGCACCCACGTGGATGAACCTAACGGCCGGGCATAACGTCTCCGTTCGCTGATCGACGACGGCGCCGGCAAGCTCGATAGGCGCTGGACGGCCGCAGGTAGGCATGGAGGTCGGGCTGCAGGGGTATCTGCGGCGGTCAAGGCTGCACGAACGCGGCCGATTAAGAGCGGAAAGGATCACCGTGATGCCCACACGTGGCGACATCGAGGCAGCCACGCCCCGCTGCAGGGCCAGGCGCCAGCAGATCGGGGAAGCGCGCAACTTCGGCCTGCGCGGCGGCATGACGCAGTGGATGAGTGAGTTCTTCTGCCTCCAGCCCATGCGCTACCGCGCCGCTGACGACATCTGGCTGTGTCAATGCGGCGCGACGCAGACGGGCGCATCGCTCGGCGCCCGGGCAACCGGCTTCGCCATCGAGGCCGAAGCGGCCTAGGGCCGCGACGCGCGTCGACCGGCGTCACCCGGCCAACACCCGCCGCATGGCGCGGCCGCGTGCAGGAGACAACCACCCTGACGGCGAGGCCGGGATCGGCGCCATATCCCCCGCCCCCCAACCTCGCCCGCGGTCCGGCACGGTGGAAAAGCGCCGGGCCGTCCGCGCGTCCGGCCGTCGCCGGACGCGTGTCGTTAACGCGGGGTCAGGCAGCGCCCGGCGTGGGGTCGAGGAAGACCTCGGTGACGTCGGGAGCGCGAGGGTGAGGCGCCGAGGCGACCGGGTAATCCGCGAGGGTGACCGCGACGACGATTCGCACGTGCCGGCCCTCCAGCCACGGCTGATGGCGCGCTCGATCTGGAACGGCGCCGTGTCCTTCGCCGGCCTCGACGTGCCGGTGAAGGTCTTCGGCGCCACCGACCCGCAGGGCGTGCAGTTCCGCGAGCTGCACGAGCCCGACGGCGCCGAGATCGCCCACGAGCTCGTCGACCAGGACGGTCGCAAGGTCGACCGCAAGCAGGTCGCCAAGGGCTTCGAGGTCCGCTCGGGCGAGTACGTGATCCTCGAGGACGACGAGCTCAAGGCCGCAGCGGCGACGCGGCGCAAGACGATCGACGTCGAGCAGTTCGTCCCGCGCGAGCAGATCGACCCCGACGTCTTCGACCGCCCGTACTACCTGGCGCCCCAAAACGGCGGCGAGGAGGCCTACGCGGTGCTCGCCGCCGCGCTGAAGCGGACGGGCCGCGTCGGCGTCGGGCGCGTGGTGCTGCGCTCGCGCGAGCAGCTCGCCGCCGTCCTCGAGGCCGACGGCATGCTGCGCCTGCACACGATGCGCTTCGCCGACGAGCTCGTCGACGCCTCCAAGCTCGACCACCCGTCCCTGGGACGCAAGCCCGAGCCGCGGCTGCGCAAGATGGCCGCCCAGCTCGTCGATGGGCTGTCCGGCCGCTTCGAGCCGGGGCGCTACCGCGACACCTATCGCGATCGCGTGCTCGAGCTCGTCAAGCGCAAGGCCAAGGGCGAGGAGATCGACACCGAGGCCGCCGAGCCGCCCGAGCCCTCCGACGACCTCATGGCCGCGCTCGAGGCGAGCCTGAAGGGGTCCCAGCGCTGATGGCCAGGGCTCGCTCGCTGTGGACGGGGTCGCTGAGCTTCGGCCTGGTCAACGTGCCCGTGTCGCTCGTCTCGGCCGTCCGCGACCAGTCGCTGCACTTCCACCAGATCCACAAGCGCACCCACGAGCGCCTGCACGTCTCCTACGTGTGCACGAAGGAGCGCCGGCCCGTCGACTACGGCGAGATCGCCCACGGCTACGACACCGGCGACGGCTACGTGATGCTCACCGACGACGAGCTGGCCGTCGCCCAGCCGGAGAAGACGCGCACGATCGACGTGGCGAAGTTCGTCGACCTCGACGAGATCGACCCGATCCTCTTCGACCACCCCTACTACCTGCTGCCCGCGGGCGAAGGCCAGGGACCGCTGCGCGCCTACCGGCTGCTGGTCGACGTCCTCGACGAGGAGGGCAAGGTCGCCATCGGCCAGTTCGTGCTGCGCACCAAGGAGTACCTCGCCGCCGTGCGCGCCCGCGACGGGCTGCTCGCGCTCACGACGATGCTCTTCCAGCACGAGATTCCGGCCGACCGACGATCTGGACCTGCCCACGCGCAAGCGCCCCGGCAAGGCGAAGGTCGACCAGGCCGTGGCGCTGGTCGAGGCGCTCGGCGCCGACTTCGACCACGCCGACTTCAAGGACCGCTATCGCCGCCGCCTGCGCCAGGTGGTCAAGGACAAGGAGGCTGGCGAGACGATCAAGGCGCCGCCGTCGCCGAAGTCCCCCGGCCCGCCGCCGGACATCATGGAGGCGCTGAAGGCGAGCCTCGACAAGGTCCGGGCGGGGTCCTGAGCGATGCGGGTCGTCGTCCTGGGCGCTACGGGCAACGCGGGCACCGCGCTCCTGCGCGCGCTCGAATCCGAGCGCGGCGTGGAGGAGGTCGTCGCGGTGGCCCGGCGCCCGCCCGCCCAGTGGCGGTCGCGGAAGGTCGCCTGGCGGGCGCTCGACGTCGCCGTCGACCCGCTCGAGCCCGTCGTGCGCGGCGCCGACGCCGTGGTGCACCTGGCGTGGCTGATCCAGCCCGCGCGCGACGTCGAGCGCTGCCGTGCGGTGAACGTCGGCGGGTCGCGGCGGGTGATGGAGGCGGTCGCCTCGGCGGGCGTGCCCGCGCTGATCTACGCCTCGTCGGTGGGCGCCTACTCGCGCGGGCCCAAGGACCGCCTCGTGGACGAGAGCTGGCCGGCGGGCGGCACGCCGAGCTCGTTCTACTCGCGCCACAAGGCCGAGGTCGAGCGGCTGCTGGACGCCTTCGAGCGCGAGCGCCCCGAGGTCCGCGTGGTGCGCCTGCGGCCCGGCCTGATCTTCCAGCGCGGGGCCGCGTCGGGAATCCGCCGGCTCTTCGCCGGGCCGTTCCTGCCCAGCCGCTTGGTGGCGCCGAAATGGATCCCGGTGGTCCCGCGCCACCCGCGGCTGCGCTTCCAGGCCGTCCACGCCGACGACGTCGCCGACGCGTATCGCCGCGCGATCGTCGGCGACGCGCGCGGCGCCTTCAACGTCGCCGCCGACCCGGTCCTCGACGGCGAGGAGCTCGGGCGCCTGCTCGGGGCGCGCCCGCTGCCGGTCCCGGCGCCGGCGCTGCGCTACGGCGCCGCGGCCGCGTTCCACCTTCGGCTGACGCCGACGCCGTCGGGCTGGGTCGACATGGCCCTCGCCGTTCCGCTCATGGACAGCGCGCGGGCGCGCGAGGAGCTGGGCTGGCGGCCGCGCCACGATGCGGGCAGCGCGCTGCTCGAGCTGCTGGAGGGGATCCGCGTCGAGGCCGGAGCGCCCACGCCCGCGCTGCAGCCCGGCGGCGACGGGCGCTTCCGCGCGCGCGAGAATCCGCCGGGGCGTCGGCGCGCGCTAGAGCGAATCCTCGGCCTTCCGGTAGGCGATATGCAGTACGTCGGCGCCGAAGAGCGCGACGAGGACCGCCGCGAACCAGCGCGTGAAGCGCGGCGCCACGAGCAGGCCGGCCGCCATCGCGGCGGCGATCCACATCCCCACGCAGTAGGGGCAGACGATGAGCTCGCCGATGGCGCGCCGCACCCCGTGCCCGCGCGCGGCCTCCGCGACCTCGCTCGGGCCGGCGTCGTCCTCGTAGCGGGTGAAGGGCGCGCGCACGACGCTCGTCACGCGGTCCTTGGCCACCAGCCGCGAGGCCTTGTGCGTGGCGACCGTTATGAGCGCGAGGTCGCGGCCGTCGACGCGCTCTGGCAGCTCGCGCCTCGAGGCGCGAAACCACGCCGCGAAGCCGCCGGCCAGCGCTGTGAAGGCTCCCACGAGCACCGCGTAGCCGCGCAGCGGGCGGTCCTGCTCGGGCGAACGGTCCTCGAGGGTTTCGATGTCCTGGAATGTCTGGCTCATGCGGTGGCGCTACAGCCGATCGCGACGAAGACGATGAAGTAGACGCTCCCGGCCATGTCAGCTCTTGGCGGCGGCGGCCTTGCCGCCCTTGCGCCCGGCAGCGGACTTCTGGGCCTTGGTCCCGCCCTGGCTGGAGTCGGTGTTGCGCTTGCCGGAGCCCGACGCCTTGCCGCCCTTGCTCGACGACTTCGGGTCGTTGGCGATGCGGGCCGCGCGCTCCTTGCTCATGCCCTTCTTGCGCAGCCCCTCGTACTGCTTGTCGTCCTTGACGCTGGATCCGTGGTCCTTGGCCATGATGGTCCTCCTGAGGAGTCGATCGCTTCCCCCGGGCGCTACCCGTGGCGCCCGGGGTGAATGCATGCGCGCCAGGTCGTCCGCGTGTCTACGGACGGAAGACGACCTTGAAGGCGCCGTCCTGCTTCTTCTGGAACATCTCGTAGGCGCGCGGCGCCTCGCTCAGCGGCAGGTGGTGGGTGGCGAATCCGTCGACCCCAAGCGGGTCCTCGCCGTCGCTGAGCAGCGGCAGGATGTCGTCGACCCAGCGGCGCACGTTGGCCTGCCCCATCCTCAGCGTCACCTGCTTGTCGAAGAGCTGGAGCATGTTCAGCGGGTCCGTCGTGCCGCCGTAGACGCCCGACACCGAGATCGTGCCGCCGCGGCGGACCATCTCGATCGCGAACTGCAGCGCGGTCATGCGGTCGACGCCCGCGGTCTGCATCACCTTGCGGGCCGCGGCGCTGGGCAGCAGGCCGACCAACGTGTGCGCGACCTTCGCGGCCGGGGCACCGTGGGCCTCCATCCCGACCGCGTCGATGACCGAGTCGGGCCCCCGGCCGTCGGTCAGCTCGCGGACCGCCTCGGCGACGTCGTCGACGGCGCTGACGTCGATCGTCGTCACCCCGTGGGCCTTGGAGCGCGCGAGGCGCTCGGGCACCAGGTCCAGGCCGATGACGGTCCCGGCTCCGAGGTGCTGCGCGATGCGGGTGGACATCTCGCCGATCGGACCGAGGCCGATCACGGCGACGCTTCCGCCGGCCGGGATCTGCGCGTACTGCACGGCCTGCCAGGCGGTGGGCAGGACGTCGGAGAGGAAGAGGAAGCGGTCGTCGGGCGGGCCGTCGGGGAGCTTGATCGGCCCGTACTGGGCCTGCGGGACCCGCAGGAGCTCGGCCTGGCCGCCCGGGACCTGGCCGTAGAGGCGCGTGTAGCCGAAGAGCGCGGCCCCCATCCCCTCCTCGCGCGTCTGGGTCGTCTCGCACTGCGTCTGCAGACCGTGCTCGCACATGAAGCAGTGCCCGCACGAGATGTTGAAGGGCACGACGACCCGGTCGCCGACCTGGAGGTCGCCGACCTCAGGGCCGACCGCCTCGACGACGCCCATCGGCTCGTGGCCGAGCACGTCGCCCTCCTCGAGGAAGGGGCCGAGGACCTCGTAGAGGTGGAGGTCCGAGCCGCACAGCCCGCTGGAGGTGACGCGGATGATCGCGTCGGTCGGATGCTCGATGGTCGGATCGGGGACGTCGTCGACGCGGACGTCGCGCTTGCCATGCCAGGTGAGAGCCTTCATGACGCTCGGCGCTACCCGGAACGGGGTCGAGCACACACACGACCGCCAACGGCCGCTCGCCAGCGCTCAGCCGGCGCTCCAGCCGACCTCGGCCCAGAAGCCGGCGAGCGCCTCGGCGGTGGCATCGGGCGCCTCCTCGGCGACGTGATGGCCGCTGTCGATCGACGCGCCGCGCACGTCGTCGGCCCAGCCGCACAGCAGCCCGACCGGGTCGCCTCCGAGCAGGCCCTCGTCCTCGCCCGCGGGCCACAGCGACTGCACCGGGCAACGGATGCGCCGGCCGGCCTCGCGGTCGGCGCGGTCGTGCTCGGGGTCGATCGCCAGGCCGGCGCGGTAGTCCTCGCACATGCCGTGGACGACGGCGGGGTCGCGCAGCGCCGCCCACACGTCCGCGTGGGCCTCGGCGCCCATGACCTCGGGCCCGTTGATCCGGTACCAGTCGTCGGGCCCGATCGCGGCGATGACCTGCTCGGCGGGCTTGCCGGTCTGCCCGAGGAAGAACCAGTGCCACCACTCGCGCGCGAAGCGCAGGTCGAGGCGCGCCAGGGCCTCGCTCACCGGCACCGCGCGCCCGATCGTGGTCAGCGCCGCGACGCGGTCGGGGTGGTCGACCGCGGCCCGGAAGGCGACGAGCGAGCCGCGGTCGTGGCCGACCACGGCGAAGCGCTCGTGGCCGAGGGCCGCCATGAGCGCGGCGACGTCGGCGGCCATCGCGCGCTTGGAGGCCTGCGCGTGGCCGGGCGCGTCGGGCGGGACCGTCGAGCGCCCGTAGCCGCGCAGGTCGGGACACACGACCGTGTGGCGGGCCGCCAGGCGCGCGGCGACCTGGTGCCAGGTCGCGTGCGTGCGCGGGTGGCCGTGGAGGAGCACGACCGGCGGGCCGCTGCCGCCGTGGCGTACCCGGAGCGCCACCTCCCCGCAGTCGACCGTCTCGAGCGCGAAGCCGGCGAAGAACATTCCGCGCCGATACCCGAGCCGGGCGCGCGGCAGCCGTGCGGGTGCGCGCGCGAACGTCGCCTCGAAGCGGTGTTTGCGTCCGTCCGCGCCCCGGCTACGACGGCAGGACCCAACCACCCCTGGAGGCACCGTCCCATGATCCTGCGCGTCGATCGAGTTCAGACCGAGCTGCCACCGCCGTCGGACCCCGACCCCGTGGGCGCCGCCGCGGTGCAAGAGCTGCTGGGCGGCAAGTTCGGCGAGATGTCGACCTTCATGAACTACACCTACCAGTCGTTCAACTTCCGCAACCGGCAGGGAGCGCGCCCCTTCTACGACCTGCTGGCGAGCATCGCGGCGGAGGAGTTCGGACACATCGAGCTCGTCTCGGCGGCCATCAACACCATGCTCACCGGTGCCGCGGAGGGCGACCCCGGCTCGACCCTCCCCGACGAGATCAAGGCCACGCGCAACACCCAGCACTTCATCGCCGGCGGGGCGGGCGCGCTCGTCCAGGACTCCATGGGCAAGCCGTGGAACGGCGACTACGTCTTCTCGTCTGGCGACCTCATCGAGGACCTGACGCACAACTTCTTCCTCGAGACCGGGGCGCGCAACAACAAGCTCAAGGTCTACGAGATGGTCGACCACCCGGCGGCGCGCGCGCTGACCGGCTACCTCCTGGTCCGCGGCGGCGTGCACCAGGTCGCCTACGCGCGGGCGATCGAGAAGCTCACGGGCGCCGAGCTCATGAAGCTCTTCCCCGCGCCGCGCATCCCCACCGACAAGATCCCGGAGTGCCGGCCGCACATCGAGCGCGGCGAGCACCGCCGGCTCTACCGCTTCTCGGTGGAGGACTTCCGCGAGGTGGCCGCGGTGTTCAACGGCCCTCACCCGGAGACCGGCGAGGACCTGGAGGTCGCCGAGGAGCCCCAGCCCGAGGGCGCGCCGCCGTTCGACCTGCCCGCCCAGCCGGCGCTCTTCGCTCCCGGTCCCGAGCCCGAGGAGATCTCCGAGATCGCCGCCAAGCTGCGCCAGGCCGCCGGACTGCCGAAGGAGCCGACGGGCGTGGTGGCCAACAACGGCAACGGCAGCGTCGGCCAGAAGGCCAAGGACGCCGTCGGCTAGGACTCGCCGGCGAGCGGGGCGCTCAAATCTCCTCGTGCATGCCGATGGCCTCCTCGAGGGCGGCGTGGGCATCCATGCTCCTGCCCTTGCGCTGCTCGAGGAGCGCCGCGGCGATCGCGTCGAGCTTGCGCTGGACGGCGTGCTCGGCGCGCAGCTCGGAGTTCTTGAGCAGCGCGAGCAGGAGCAGCGTGATCGCCGCCATGGCGTCGCCGGAGAGGTGCTGCCACTCCGTGCTGAGGCCGAGCGCGTGCGTGGCCAGCCACAGCGCCGACGACGAGCAGGCAGAAGGCGAAGAAGCTCGGCGAGCTCGTGAAGTTCGAGGCGGACTGGGCGAAGCGGTCGAAGAGCCCGCGTCGGCCCGGGGTCCCGCGGTCGGTCGGATGTTGTGCAGCCACGCAGGCATGCTTCCCCGGCCACCCGGCGGCCCCATGCGCGATCAATGCCCTCGCGGAGCGACTACCCGAGCGTCAGGGCGAACACGGAGGCGAGCGCGGCGGCCCCGACCGCCGTCCACGCGACGTAGTCGCCGATCCGCCCGGAGTGCAAGCGCGCGCAGCGGGCCTTCGGGCATCGTGCGCAGCATGGCCAGGCCGACCGCCAGGACGGCGGAGGTCAGGCCATAGAGCCACGCGAGCGTGGTCGGCGCCTCGCCCGCCGGCGCGGGCGCGCCGGCCGTCGCTCCGCGCAGCACGGTCGCGGCGTAGCCGGGGTGGTCGGTGAAGCGCGCCGCCGCGTGCGTCGCGGCGTCGACGAGCCCGGGCACGAGCCCCCAGGCGAGCCCCAGGACGAGCAGCGCCGTGCCCGTGGCGACCGTGGCCCACGGGGCGCGGCCGCGCTCGAGCTCGGACTCGTCCTCGTCGGCCTCCCGGCACGCCGGATGGGCCGGCGGCACCGGGCCGCGGCCGAGGAACACCGTGCGCACGACCCGCAGGACGGCCCCGCCGACGAGCGCGCTCGCGACGACGAGCAGGGGCGAGATCCAGCCGCGGCCCTCGTGGGTCGCGGCGTCCTCGATCATCGCGCGGCCCAGGAAGGGGCCGAAGGGCGGGAGCGCCGCGAGCGCGAGGCCCGCGACCGCGAAGACCGCTCCCAGCGCCTTGAGGTCGCGCCCGCGGCCGTAGAGCGCGCGCTCGTCGACCGAGCCGCGCCGGTGCTCGAGGCCGCCGATCGACACGAAGAGCGACGCCTTGACGAGCCCGTCGCCGACGACGAAGACGGCGACGCCCGCGAGGCCTCCGTGCGCGAGCAGCGCGACCCCGCAGAGCAGGATGCCCATGTGCGCGACGGTGGCGAAGGCGGCCAGGCGCTTGAGGTGGCGCTGGGCCGCGCACATCACGCCGCCGACGAGCGCGGTGAGCAGACCGAGGACGAGCAGCACGTCGCGCAGGGTGTCGGCGTGCGGACCGAGCGGCCCGGCGAACGCCGTCCAGTACACGCGCGCGACACCGTAGAGGCCGAGCTCGCTCATCGCGCCCGCGAAGAGCAGGCAGATCGAGGTCGGCGCCACCGCGTAGGCATCGGCCATCCAGAAGTGGAAGGGCACGATCGCGGCCTTGACGAAGAAGCCGCAGACGATGAGCGCGAAGGCGACGGCCACCAGCGCGTCGGGCGCGCGGGACCCCAGCGCGGCGCCGATCTGCGCGAGGTTCAGCGCGCCGGTGCGCCCGTAGACCAGCGCGATGCCGACGAGCAGCATGAGCGAGCCGACCGAGTTGGTCACGGCGAAGCTCAGCGAGCCCTCCAGCGGCGCCCGCGCCTCGACGCGGAAGCCCGCCAGCGCGTAGGCGCTGACGCTCATGAGCTCGAAGAAGACGAAGGCGGTGAAGAGGTCGCCGGCCAGGCAGAAGCCGACCATGCCGGCCAGGAAGGTGAGCACGAGCGCGTGGAAGAGGTGGCCGGCGGTGTCGACCTGGTGCCAGGCGACGACGAGCCCGGCGACGGTGAGCAGCGCCGCGAAGGCGGCGAGCCCGGCGCTCAGCGGGTCGGCGTAGAGGTCGATGCCGAGCACCACGCCGTCGCGCGGGTGCCAGCCGCCCAGCCAGGCGACGACCGCGTGGTCGGAGGACCGGGCGACGAGCGCCAGGCAGAGCCCCGCGACAACCGCGGCGGCCGCCAGCGCGACGACGTCGGCGACCCTGCGCGCGCGCAGCGACGTCGTGCCCGCCAGCAGCGCTGCGGTAAGCAGCGGGACGACGACGGCGAGGCTCGCGGGGGCCATCAGCCCCGCAGCGCGTTGAGCTCGTCGGGGTCGACGGAGCCGAAGCGGTTGTGCGCCTGCACGGCGAGCGCGAGCAGGAGCGCGGTCACCGTCGCGCCCACGACGACGTCGGTGAGCGTCAGCGCCTGCACCAGCGGGTCGACGACCCGCGTCGAGGTCGGGACCTCGCCGAAGATCGGCGCCTGGCCGCCCTTGCGATAGCCGATGCCGAGCAGCAGCACGTAGGTCGACGCCTGCGCGACGGAGAGGCACATGACGAGGTGGACGAGGTGGCGGCTGGTCACCACGCCGTAGATCCCGACGACGAACAGCCACACGGCCACGACGTAGGCGAGGACGCTCACCCGGGGTCCTCCAACAGCGTGTGCTCGAGCAGCTCGGCGAGGATCAGCGCCACCGCGCCGGCGACCTCGAACCCGACGGCGACGTTGCCGACCGGGATCGTCCCCGCCGACAGGAGCATCCCCGACGTCCCCAGCGGCAGGACGTTCTGCATCAGGCTCCCGGCCGCGATCAGCCCGCCGAGGGCGAGGGCCAGGAAGCCGGCCGCGCCCAGCGCCTCGGTGGCCTCCAGGAGCGCGATCGAGCCGACGCGCCGCAGGCGCACGGCCTGGCCCGCGGCGTAGGCCAGCAGCAGCGCGCCCGCGACGATGACGCCGCCCGAGAACCCGCCGCCCGGCGTGAGGTGGCCGTGCGCGATGACGTAGGCGCCGAGCACGATCACCGGGCCGACGAGCGCCGCGCCGAGGGCGCGGGCCGCGAAGCTCGGCACCGGCCGCGCCGGCCGGCCCGCGTCCTCGCGCTCGCGCCGGCGCGACCGCAGCAGCGCCGCGCAGCCGCAGGTCGCGGCGAAGAGGATCATCTCCTCGCCGAGCGTGTCGAAGCCGCGGTAGTCGAAGACGGTGGCGGCCACGAGCTGGCCGGTGTGGCGCTCACCGGGGACGACGCGCGCTAGCACGTCGCCGTAGGGGCCCGGGTAGTGGCCGAACGGCTCCAGGCCGGTGACGGCCACCACGAGCATGGCGCCGAGGACCGCGAGCGCGGCCGCGGCGAGCGCCCCGCGGACGCGCCGCGTCATTCGTCGTGCTCCCGGATCTTGGCCATCGCCAGGAGCACGAGCACGGGCACGACGATGGCGCCGATCGCGATCTGCGAGAGCGCGACGTCGGGCGCCTGCACGGCGAGGAAGAGGGCGGCCAGCGAGAGGCCGAAGATCCCGGTCACCGCCGCCTGGCGCAGCGGGTCGCGGGTGGCGACGACGAGCGTCCCGAGCAGCGCCACCACGACGAGGCACGTCGCCTGCAGGACGGTCATCGGCGGCGCTCCGCGCGGGCGTGGATGGCGCGGGCCGTGACGTGGGCGAGCACCGGCCCGGTCGCGGCAAGGAAGGCCCCGGTGAGCAGCGCCTTGACGCCGATGAGCGAGGCGCCGTCGCGCACGAGGACGGCGGCCACCACGAGCACGACGCCGAGCAGGGAGACCGAGACGTAGTGCAGCCGCGCGAGGGCGCCCGGCATGACCAGCACGCCGAGGCACGAGACGGCGAGCACGACCACTCCCGCGACGACGAGGACGCCGCTCACGGCTCGCGCTCCAGCAGCACCGCGTAGGCCAGCGAGCCCGCGAAGGCGCCGACGGCGAGGACGACGGCGAGGTCGCCCAGGATCTCCCGGCCGAGGCCCACGGCCATGAGCAGCATCGCGACGGTGACGAGCACGGCCGCGAGCTCGAGCGCGACGAGGCCGTCGTCGGGCGTCCCGAGCGCGGCGAGCGCGGCCAGCGGCACGAGCATCGCGACCAGGGCGGCCGCGGCGACGAGCCACAGGGTCACCGGTCGCCCTCGACGAGCTCGTGGCGGATCAGGACGCCGCGGTCGGCGTCGATCTCGACGACGATCGAGTTGGGCGCGAGCGTCCCGCCGCCGATGGCGAGCGCCCGCCGCGCCGCCGAGCGCGGGTCCTCGCCGGTGGCCTCGAAAGGCTCCTCGACGATCCGCCCGCGCGGCCGCGCGACCAGCGCCCGGGTCAGCGCCCACAGGTCGCGCGGCCAGCGCGCCAGCGGCGGCAGGAGCGCGTCGAGCACCCAGCGCGGCCGCGGGCGCAGGACGACGTCGCGCTGCGCACGCACGAGGACCGCCGCCGTCGCGCCGAACGCGCCGACGAGGATCGCGGCGACGACCTCCTCCAGCCGGCGCGAGTCCGCCAGCGCGAGCCAGAGGCCGGTGAGGAGCACCCACCACGCCAGCCACGCGCGCCGCGCGCCCGGCGCCCCGCCCCCGCCGCGCGGTCCGTGATCGCCGGACATGGCGCTCGGGATACCCGCTGCGGCGCCCGGGTACGACGCCGGCCGTGAGCCCGACGCGGTCCGGCGGCGACGCCACGCCGTTCCTTCCCGAGCGCAAGAGCCTCAAGGCGCTGCGCGAAGCGGCGACCGAGTGCCGGGGCTGCCCCCTCTACGGCCCGGCGACGCAGACCGTGTTCTCCGACGGCCCCAAGCGCGCCCGGCTGATGCTCGTCGGCGAGATGCCCGGCGACCGCGAGGATCGCGCCGGCAGGGTCTTCGTCGGGCCCGCCGGGCGCGAGCTCGACAAGGCGCTGGACGCCGTCGGGATCGAGCGCGGCGACGTCTACATCACCAACGTGGTCAAGCACTTCAAGTTCGAGGAGCGCGGCAAGCGCCGCATCCATCAGAAGCCGGGCAAGCGCGAGGTCGACGCCTGCCTGCCGTGGCTGCGGGCCGAGCTCGACGTCGTCAGGCCGAGCGCGATCGTCGCGCTCGGCGCCACGTCGGCCAAGGCCCTGCTCGGGCCGGGCTTCAAGCTCACCGAGGCGCGCGGGCAGCCGATCGAGTCCGAGCTCGCCGAGCTCGTGGTGGCGACGATCCACCCGTCCGCGATCCTGCGCGCCCGCGACGACGCGTCGCGCCAGGCGCAGCGCGCGGCCTTCACCGACGATCTGCGGGCGGTGGCGCAGCGCCTGGGCCCAGGACGTCGAAGCCGCCGTCCTCGCGGCGCCTGACCCGGCGCCCCGGCCCGCCGACCCCCGGGCGGACCTGCGTGCGCCGCAGCTCGTCGCAGGCGATCTTCGCCAGCACGAAGACGACGGGCGGGGCGATGAGGACCAGGGCGCGGAAGATGTGGACCTGGCTCGTGTAGGAGATCCCGAACTGGTAGAAGAGCCGGTCCGAGGCCCCGGCCACGAAGATCAGCGCCACCCAGCTGAAGAAGGCCGCGCCGAAGGCGGTGCGCCAGGGGTGGTCGCGCGGGCGGTCGAGGAGGTCGTGGCGGGAGCGGTCGCGGCGCAGGCGCGGCTCGAGGAAGGGCCACGCCGCGAGCATGGTGAAGACGACGCCCGGGAAGGCGATGCCGCCCCAGAACGGGTTGGGCACCAGGGTGTGGTGCCAGACGCGGATCTCGAGCGGGGGCATCAGCCGCAGGCCGCCGATGAGCCAGCCCAGGTACCAGTCGGGCTGGGCGCCGTTGGTCGCGCGGTCGAGCTCGTAGGGGCCCCACTGCCAGACCGGGTTGACCTGCACCAGGCCGCCGAGGAGCACGAGCACGGCCGCAACAGCGAAGAGCAGGCCGAGCGAGCGCAGCGCGTAGCCCGGCCACATCGGCGTTCCCACGACGTTGTCCTCGCGCCGGCCGCGCCCGGCGAACTGCGTGTGCTTGTGGCGGACGATGAGCGCGAGGTGCCCGGCGATGACCGTGGCCATCACCGCGGGCAGCACGAACACGTGCAGGATGTACAGCCGGCTCTCGATCACGCCCGGGCCGGGGAACTCGCCGCCCCACAGCAGCGCGCCGATCGAGCCGCCGAGCAGCGGGATCGAGAGCGCGACCCCGTAGGCGATCGCCAGCCCCATCCCGCTGAGGAGGTCGTCGGGCAGCGAGTAGCCGGCGAAGCCCTCGAGCACGCCGAGGGCGAGCAGCGCGACGCCGAGCAGCCACGTCAGCTCGCGGGGGCGCCGGTAGGCGGCGGTGAAGAACACCCGCAGCAGGTGCACGACCATCGCCGCGACGAACACGAGCGCCGCCCAGTGGTGGGTCTGGCGCGCGACGAGGCCGGCGGGCACGGTCGAGGAGAGCTCGAGCGTTGAGCGGTAGGCCTGGGTGACCTCGGCGCCCTCCAGGGCGCGGAAGGGGCCGTGGTAGATCACCGTGCCGCTCACGTCGGGCGAGAAGAAGAGCGCCAGGTAGACGCCGGTGGCGATGAGCACCACGAACGCGTAGAGCGCGATCTCCCCCAGCAGGAACGCCCAGTGGTCGGGGAAGACGTAGCGCAGCGCCTTGCGGGCGAGGCGCGCGGCGCCCAGCCGCCGGTCGATCGCCGCGACGGCGTCGACGTCGCGCTCGCTCATCGCTTCACGCTCCACCACGCCGGCCCGACGGAGCCTGAGAGCGGGCCGGCGGCGACGAGCGTCCCGTCGGCCGCGATGCTCAGCGGCAGTTGCGGGAGGGCGCGCGCGGCGGGGCCGAAGACCGGCTTGGCCGCGCGGCGCACGTCGAAGGTCGAGTAATGGCACGGGCAGACCAGCGCCGGCCCCTCCGAGGTCTGCTCGTCGACGGGGTAGCGGAAGAGCGTCACGGCGCAGCCGGCGTGCGTGCAGATCTGCGAGAAGGCGAGGATCCCCAGCGGCGCCCAGGCCCGTCGCGCCGCGGGCAGGCGCAGGCTGCGCGGATCGACGCGCACCACGACCACCGGCGAGCCCAGCTCGCGCTTGTCGGCGCCCTCGGGCAGCGCCGACGAGAAGGAGCCGACCTCGAGCGCGTCGGCGCGCAGCGGCTCGCCGTCGGTGGTCACGAGGCGCCGCCCGCGGCGCCACGGGGTCTCGTTCGGCGCGTCGCCGAGCCCCGGCCCGAGCGCGGTGACCGGTAGCACGAGGGCGCCCGCGAGGCCCGCGCCCGCGACCCCGGCGGCGGCGCCCAGGGCGCGTCGGCGCGTGATGCCCTCGCCGCCGGCGCGTAGCTCGGCCGCCAGCGCCGCGTCGTCCTCGGGGCGCGCCGTGGCCTCGATCTCGCGGTCCTCGACGGCGGTCTCCTGGACCACGACGCGCTTGGAGGCCAGCAGCAGCGCCGCCGCCAGCGACGCCAGCGCCGCGCCGAGCGTGACGCCCAGCAGCTGCGTCTGCGGGTCGGCGACGACGAGGACGGCGAAGGCGCCCGCCGCCAGCCCGCAGAGCACGAGCAGGACGGCGACCGCCAGCTCGGCGCGCGGGTCGGCGCCCGGGCGGCGCTCGACGATCTGCGGCTCGTCGCTCACGAGGCCCGCTCTCCGATCAGGCGCGCCACGCCGAGGAGGACGACCATGGCACCGAACCAGGTGACCATCCCCTCCGGGACGGGCCCGAGGTTGCCGATCCCCCAGCCGCCGCGGTCGTCGGGGCTGCGGATCGACTGGACGTAGCGCGCGATCGCGTCCATGGTCGCCGGGTCGATCTGGCGCGCGGAGAACTTCGGCATCAGGTACGGGCCGACACGGGCCGCCTCCGCGACCTGCGTCGGCGTGGCGTCGTCGAGCGCGGGGACCGCGGCGCCGGTGACGATCCCCCCGCGCCCGACGACCTGGTGGCAGCCGGCGCAGTGCTCGGTGAACGCCTCCATGCCCTCGGCGAGGTCGCCGCGCGCGGGGTCGACGCGCGGGATGCCCGGCCCGCCGAAGGAGCCGACGAAGGCCACGAGCGCGTCGATGTCCGCCCGCGGGTAGGCGGGCTGCGTGCGCTCGGGCTCGTCGGTCGGGTCGGCGAGCGGCATGCGGCCGGTCGAGAGGTAGAAATCGGCGGCCGCGGCGCCGGCGCCGCGCAGGGCCGGGCCCATCCCCGGGCGACCGCGGAGGTCCTCGCCGTGGCAGCTCGCGCAGCCCTGGGCGAAGAGCGCGCGGCCGCGGGCGAGCAGCGCGGCCGGGTCGGCGGCGGCCGCGCCGGTGGCCCCCGACGGCCCCTGCCCGCCGACGGCCGCGGACCACACCGCCATCCCGGCGCAGCCGACGGCCAGGACGACGAGCGCGCGCGCCGCGCGGCGCCTCATCGCAGCGCCTCCTCGTAGGCGACCTGGCGGCGGTGCTCGCGCAGGATCGCCGCCCACGCCGCGAGGACGCTGATCGTGGCGAGGGCCAAGCCGCCGCCCACGAGCATGAGCACTCCGGCGTCGCGCTGGTCGGCGAGCGAGTGCCCCGCGTACCAGGGCGCGGTGCTCCACATGAGCCACGCGCCGGCCGCGCCCATCGGCGCCGAGAAGAGCAGCAGGTAGAGCAGTCGCCCCGTCGGCCCCGGGCGGTGGGGCACGGGATCGGCGCCGGCGACGACGCGCCAGAAGAGCACCGCGGCGGCCAGCCACGCGACGTGCTCGGCGACGTGCACGAGCGGATGGCGGTCGACGGCGGCGACGACCGCCGGCGCCTGGCTTGCCGCCATCAGCGCCGCGAGCAGCGCCCAGCCGACGCCGGGGCGTGCGATCCAGGCCGCGCGCAGCGCCCGTCGCGCGCCCGTGGCGCGCAGGGCGAGCGCCAGCGGCGAGCCGAGCACGAGCAGCGGCGCCGCGACGAAGACCAGGGTCAGGTGCTGGGCCATGTGGGCGGTCAGCGAGCGCCCCGCGTCGATCGCCAGCAGCGCGACGGCGAGCGCGACCAGGCCGCCCGCGAAGCACCCCTCGCGCCAGGCGGGCCAGCCCCGCACCCGGCGCGCCCCGGCGCGGTAGAGCGCGGCGGCGGCGAGCAGCTCGCAGCCCAGGATCGCGGCGCTCATCCCCACCGCTCCCGGATGGCGGCCACGGCCGCCAGGACGAGCAGGCCCGCGCCGACCAGCGCCGCCCACATCCCGGCCACCGCGCCGAGCGCCAGGCCCGCCACCCCGCACGCGCCGAGCACGGCGCTCGCGCTCGCCTCGGGCAGCAGGGGATCGGCCGGCTCGCGCGCCCGGGCGGCGCCGAGCGCGACGACGAGCACGATCACGACGGCGCCGGGGAGCAGCGCGATCGCCACCAGATCGCTCGTCCAGAGCGCGAGCATGACCGCGAGCGCCGCCAGCAGCGCGGCCCAGGCCAGGATCGGCGCCGCGCGCCTCACAGGATCGCCTCGCGGCGCAGGTCGAGCAGCGGCGCCTCGGAGCGCACCGCCGGCAGCGCCGCCGTGAAGTTGTGGCGCGGCGGCGGCGAGGTCGTCGCCCACTCCAGGGTGTGCGCCTCCCACGGGTCGGATCCGGCGACCGTGCCCACGATGCTCGAGATCGCGACGTTGACGACGAAGACCGCGACCGACAGGGCGACGATCCCCGCGCCCACCGTCGAGATCGTGTTCAGCGTCTCCCACCCGTACGCGGGCGAGTAGTCGGCGATCCGGCGCGGCATGCCGTCGTAGCCGAGGACGAACTGCGGGATGAACGTCACGTTCGTCCCGATGACGAAGAGCCAGAAGTGGACCTTGCCGATGCGCTCGGAGAGCAGCCGGCCGGTGACCTTCGGCCACCAGTAGTAGACCGCCGCGAAGAGCCCGAAGACGCTGCCCGCCAGCAGCGTGTAGTGGAAGTGCGCGACGACGAAGTAGGAGTCGTGGACGTGGTAGTCCAGCGGCGGCGAGGCGACGTAGATCCCACTCAGCCCGCCGACGAGGAACTGCACGATGAACGCCAGCGCGAAGAGCATCGGCGTGCGCAGCAGCAGCGCGCCGCCGACCATCGTCCCGATCATCGCCAGGTACTCCAGGCCGGCCGGGATCGCGAGCAACGTCGAGGTCAGCGAGAAGTAGCCGTTGGCCACCTGCCCGGTCGTGAACATGTGATGGCCCCACACGCTCATCGACAGCGCCGTGAAGACGAGCAGCGAGATGACGATCGCCCGGTAGCCGAAGACCCGCCGGCGCGAGAACACCGCCACCACCTCGAGCACGGCGCCGAGGAAGGGGAAGAACATGACGTAGACGACCGGGTGGCCGTAGAACCAGAACAGGTTCTGGTAGGCGGCCGGGCCGCCCACGTGGTGGAAGACGCCCGCGCCGTGGCGGTCGGCGAGCAGCAGCCCCATCGCGAGCACCAGCGCGGGGAAGCTCGCGACGGTCATGAGGCAGGTCACGAGCATCGACCAGGTGAAGACCGGCATCCGCAGCAGCGTCATCCCGGGCGCGCGGCGGCCCGCGATGGTGGCGAGCTGCGCCGCCGCCAGCGCGATCCCGGACAGTCCCGCGAGCGCGACGCCCGCGCACCACAGGTCCATCCCGGTGCCCGGCGTGCTCACCGCCGCCGACTGCGGGTACTCGGCCGTCCACGCCGCCGATCCCGCGCCGTTGCGCGTCAGGAAGCCCGACCACATGACCAGCCCGCCGAGCACGAGCAGCCACAGCCCGGCGAGGTTCAGCCGCGGCCAGGCGATCTCCGACGCGCCGACCTGCAGCGGCACGAAGTACGTCCCCAGCGCGAGCGCGGCGGGCGTGACGAAGAGGTAGATCATCGTCGAGCCGTGCATCGAGAAGAGCTGGTCGTAGCCGCCGCGCGAGGTGACCTGCATTCCAGGCGCGGCGAGCTCGGAGCGCATGAGCAGCGCCAGCACTCCGCCCGCGATGAAGAAGCCGAAGGCGACGGTCCCCAGCCGCAGCGCGACGCGCTTGTGGTCGGTGCCCGCGACGAAGCCGACGAGCCCGCGCATGGGAGCGAAGGGCGGGACGACCGTCGCGCTCACGCCCGCCTCCCCCGCTCCCGCGACCACGCCGCGAAGCGCGCCGGGTCCATGGCCTCGACGAAGAAGACCATGTCGGAGTGCTTGAGCCCGCAGAACTGGGCGCAGTGGCCGACGCCGGCGGCCGTCCCGGCGGGGAAGCGCAGGTCGAAGCGCGCCGTCTGCCGCGGCCAGGCGTCGCGCTTGAAGCGCAGGTCGGGGATCCAGAAGGCGTGGACGACGTCGCGGGTGCGCAGCGAGATCTGCACCGTCGTGTTCGCCGGAACGTGGAGCGTCGCGGGCCGGTTGGGGCCCGAGCGGTCCACGACGCCCGGCAGCGACGGGTAGGTGAACTGCCAGCCCCACTGGAAGGCCACGACGTCGACGCGGAACCCCGGCTTGGCGAGGGCCGTCTCGGTGTCGTTGGCGTGCAGGGTGACGGCGACGAGCACCGCCACGACGGCGGCGAGCAGCGCTGCCAGCCCCGCGTCGAGCGCGTAGCGGTCGCGCGTGGGCCGCGCGACCCGGTCCGGGCGCGCGCGGAAGCGCACGACCACGACGGCGAGCGCGACCACGACGATCGCGAAGACGCCCGCCGCGATCGGCAGGTAGAGATCCTGGACGTGAGCGAAGTCCTGCCGGGTCCCGGTCAACCAGGGCGTGGCTTTCCCGTTTTCGGCCGATGCTCAAGCGCACGCTTCGCCCACGCGGCGGTCGGGGAACCCTCTCGCCATGGCTTTCAGGGCAACGAACGGGCGGATGGACGGGCAGGTCGTCGTGATCACCGGCGCGTCGGCCGGCGTCGGGCGTGCAGCCGCACGCGCCTTCGCGGCGCGCGGCGCCGCCGTCGGGCTCCTCGCGCGCGGCGAGGACGGCCTCGACGCGGCCGCGCGCGAGATCCGCGACGCGGGCGGGCAGGCGCTCGTCCTCCCCGCGGACGTCGCCGACGCCGACGCGGTCATGGCCGCGGCCGCGCGCGCCGAGGCCGAGCTCGGGCCGATCGACGTCTGGGTCAACGACGCGATGGCGAGCATCTTCGCCCCGGTCCGCGAGATCCAGCCCGCCGAGATGCGCCGGGTCACCGAGGTCACCTACCTCGGCCAGGTCCACGGCACGATGGCGGCGCTGCGGCACATGCTCCCCCGCGACCGCGGCACCATCGTCAACGTCGGGTCGGCGCTGGCCTATCGCGGCATCCCGCTGCAGGCGGCCTACTGCGGGGCCAAGCACGCGGTGCGCGGCTTCACCGACTCGCTGCGCACCGAGCTGATGCACGAGAAGCGCAACGTCCGCGTGATCAGCGTCCACCTCCCGGGACTCAACACGACCCAGTTCGCGATGGTCCGCCTTCGGATGCCGCGCCGCCCGCGGCCCGTGCCGCCGGTCTACCAGCCCGAGGTCGCCGCCGAGGCGATCGTCTGGGCGGCCCGGCACCCGCGCCGGCGCGAGCTGTGGGTCGGCGCCTCCACCGTCCTGACCATCGTGGGCAACCGGCTGGCGCCCTGGCTCGCCGACCGCTACCTGGCGCGCACCGGCTACGACAGCCAGCAGACCGACGAGCCCGCGGGCCCCGAGCGGCGCCACACCGACTACGTCGACGCGCCGCTGCCTGGCGACCACGGCAGCCACGGGGCCTTCGACGACGAGGCCAAGGCGCGCAGCCCGCAGCTCTGGCTGGCCGAGCACCGCCGGGCGCTGGCCGCGGCGGGCGCCGCGGGCGCGGCCGCTGCCGGCGCCGCGGTCCTCGTCCGCCGGTGAGCGCCGTCCCGCGCATCGACGACTACGGGCTGATCGCGGACGGCCACACCGCCGCGCTCGTCCATCGCCGCGGCTCGATCGACTGGTACTGCCCCAAGCGGCTGGACGCCGGCAGCGTCTTCGCCCGGCTCCTCGACGAGCGCCGCGGCGGGCACTGCTCGCTCGCCCCCACGACGCCGCGCGGCGAGCCGCAGCGCGACTACCTCGAGGGCACGCTCGTGCTCTGCACGACCTGGGAGTGCGACGGCGGTCGCGCCCGCGTGCTCGACGCCCTCGCCGTCGACCGCCAGCAGCCCGGCCGCGCCCGGCGCCAGCTCGTGCGCATCGTCGAGGGACTCGACGGAGAGGTCGCCTTCGAGGCGCACGTCGCGCCGCGCTTCGACTACGGCGCGGCGACGCCGTGGCTGTACGACGCAGGCGACGGCACCCACTTCGCGCTCGCCGGCGACGACGCCCTCCTGGTGGCCTGCGGCGCGAGCGCGCGGCGCCACGGCGACCACGAGCTCACGGCGCGCTTCACCGTCGCGCAGGGAGAGCGCGTGCGCCTCGAGCTGCGCGACGTCCCTCCCCACGCGCTCGACGGCGACGATCGCCCCGTGCCGTGCGAACCCGATGTCCTCGACGCGCGCCTGGAGGAGACCGTCGCCTGGTGGCGCGACTGGTCGCAGCGGGCGACCCTGCCCGAGACCGATCGCGCCGGCGTCCTGCGCTCCGCGCTCGTGCTGCGCGCGCTCACCAATCCGCTCACCGGCGCGATCGCCGCCGCGGTCACGACCTCCCTGCCCGAGTCCGGCGACGGACGCACCTGGGACTACCGCTACTCGTGGGTGCGCGACTCGGTGTTCAGCGTGCGGTCGCTGGCGGCGCTCGGCTTCGAGGACGCGGCGGACGGCTTCCGGCGCTTCATCGAGCGCTCCTCGGCCGGCCACGCCGACGAGCTGCGGATCGCCTACGGCGTCGGCGGCGAGCGGCGGATGCCCGAGATCGAGCTCGCGTCGCTGCGCGGCTGGCGCGGGATCGGGCCGGTACGCGTGGGCAACGGCGCGGGCGGCCAGCGCCAGCACGACGTCCTCGGCCAGCTCCTGGACCTCGCCTGGCACTGGCACGAGCGCGGCAACTCGCCCGACGACGACCTCTGGCATCTGGTCTCCGCGCTCGTCGACCGCGCGGCGCGCGAGTGGCGCCTGCCCGATCGCGGGCTGTGGGAGTGGCGCGGCGCGCCGCGCCACTTCACCCACTCGAAGGTGATGTGCTGGGTGGCGCTGGACCGCGGCATCCGGCTCGCCGAGGACATCGGGCGCGACGCGCCCGTGGCGCGGTGGCGTGCGGCGCGCGACGAGCTGCGCGCCGCGATCGAGGCGCGCGGCTACGACGCGTGTCAGGGCGTCTTCACGCAGTCCTTCGACGACCCCGCCCTCGACGCGGCGCTCCTGCGCCTGAGCGCCGTCGGCTTCCTCGAGGCAGGCGACGAGCGGATGGTGCGGACCGCCGACGCGATCGCCGCCACCCTCGGCGAGGACCGCCTGGTGCGCCGCTACGACTCCGACGACGGCCAGCCCGGGCGCGAGGGCGCCTTCCTGCCCTGCGCCTTCTGGCTGGTCGAGTGCCTGGCCGAGCAGGGCCGCGTCGACGAGGCCTGCGAGCGCTTCGAGCGCGCGCTGCAGACGCGCAACGACCTCGGGCTCTTCAGCGAGGAGTTCGACGTCGGCGCGGGCGAGCCGCTGGGCAACGTGCCCCAGGCGCTGACGCACTTCTCGCACGTGCTCGCCGCCTTCGCGCTCGAGCCGTCAGCGTCCTGACCCAGGTCCCACGCAAGGTCGGGCATGGGTCCCCCGGGGCAGCGGGTAGCGCCGCTGCATGAGCAAGCCCAACGTCTCCGAGTTCATGCTGCGACGCCTGCAGGCCTGGGGCGTGCGCAGGATCTACGGCTACCCCGGCGACGGGACCAACGGCCTCAACCTCGCCTTCCATGAGGTCGGCGACGACATCGAGTTCGTCCAGGTCCGCCACGAGGAGCTCGCCGCCTTCGCGGCCTGCGCGCACGCCAAGCTCACGGGCGAGGTCGGGGTCTGCATGGCGACCTCGGGGCCCGGCGCGGTCCACCTGCTCAACGGCCTCTACGACGCCAAGCTCGACAACGCTCCCGTCGTCGCGATCGTCGGCCAGCAGAAGCGGATGTCGCTCGGCGGCGACTTCCAGCAGGAGGTCGACCTGCGTTCGCTGTTCAAGGACGTCGCGAGCGAGTACGTCGCCGAGTGCAACGACCCGCGCCAGGCCGCGACCCTCATCGACCGCGCGGTGCGCATCGCGCGCTCGCAGCGCACGGTGACCGCGGTGATCGTGCCCTCCGACGTCCAGGAGATGGACTACGAGGAGCCGCCGCGCGCCCACGGCGCGATCTACGCGGGCGAGCCCGGCTTCCACGACCCCGTCGTCCGCCCCGGCGACGAGGACCTGCGGCGTGCCGCCGAGGTGCTCAACGCGGGCACGAAGGTCGCGATCCTCGTCGGCCAGGGCGCCAAGGGCGCCACTGACGAGGTGATCGAGGTCGCCGACCTGCTCGGCGCCGGCGTCGCCAAGGCGCTCAACGGCCGCGCCGCGCTGCCCGACGACCTGCCCTTCGTCACGGGCTCGATCGGCCTGCTCGGCACCAAGCCCTCGGCCGACATGATGGACGGCTGCGACACGCTGCTCATGATCGGCACCGCGTTCCCCTATTCGGAGTGGCTGCCGGAGCCGGGCCAGGCGCGCGCGGTCCAGATCGACATCGACGCGCGCAAGCTCGGCATCCGCTACCCGGTTGAGGTGGCGATGACGGGCGACGCCGCCGAGACGCTGCGCGCGCTGGCGCCCCAGCTGCGGCGCAAGGAGGACCGCTCCTGGCGCCAGGAGATCGAGGAGGGCGTCGAGCACTGGTGGCGGCTGCTCGACGAGCGCGCCCACGTCGAGGCCGATCCGGTCAACCCGCAGCTCGTCTTCCACGAGCTCTCCAGCCGCCTGCCCGACCGCGCGATCGTGCTCGCCGACTCCGGCTCGGCGACGAACTGGTGGGCGCGCCACCTGCGCCTGCGCCGCGGGATGGACGCGGCGCTCAGCGGCACGCTGGCGACCATGGGCCCCGCGGTGCCCTACGCGCTGGCGGCCAAGCTCGCCTACCCGCAGCGCCCGGTCATCGCCAGCATCGGCGACGGCGCGATGCAGATGATCGGGATCAACGGCCTGATCGACATCGCCAGGTACCGCGACCGCTGGTCGGGCCCGCTGGTGATCGTCGTGCTCAACAACGGCGACCTCAACCAGGTGACCTGGGAGCAGCGCGTGCTCGCGGGCGACGCGAAGATGGAGACGACGCAGGACCTGCCGCCCTTCGACTTCGCCGCCTACGCCCGCCAGCTCGGGCTCGAGGGCATCCGGGTCGAGTCGCCCGACGGCGTCGGGCCCGCCTGGGACCGCGCGCTCGCGGCCGACGGGCCCGCGGTGCTCGACGTCGTCACCGATCCCGAGGTCCCGCCGCTGCCGCCCCACATCCGGATGGAGCACGCGCAGGGCTTCGCCCGCGCGCTCCTGCACGGCGACCCCGACAGCGGCCACGTCGTGCGCCAGTCGATCCGCGAGAAGGTCAAGGACCTCGTCACGCGCTAGCGATGGCGCGCGTCGAGGGCATCGAGGCCGAGGCGCGAACCGTCGCCACGGACGGCCCTGAGTCCGACGGGACGCTGGAATGGGACGCGACCACGATCGTGCTCGCGCGCGTGCGCTGCGGCGGCGAGTCCGGCATCGGCTACACCTACGCGGACGCCTCGGTCGCGTCGCTGATCGAGGACACGCTCGCCAAGGCGATCGTGGGCCGCGACGCGCTGGCCACCGCGGAGTGCTGGCAGGCGATGCACGCCGCGCTGCGCAACGCCGGCCAGGCAGGCGCCGGGGCGATGGCCCTCTCGGCGGTCGACCTCGCGCTGCACGACCTTCGCGGTCGGCTGCTGGGCGCCCCCACCCACCGGCTGCTGGGCCCGGCGCGCGACGCGGTGGCGATCTACGCCAGCGGCGGCTTCTGCTCATGGGACCTCGAGCGCCTGCGGGCGTGGTGCTCGAAGGCAGCGGCGACGGGGCGCGTGAAGATCAAGGTCGGGCGCGAGCCCGAGCGCGACGGCGAGCGGCTGCGCGTCGCCCGCGAGGCCGCTCGCGACGCCGAGCTCATGGTCGACGCCAACGGCGCCTACGCGACCGTGGCCGAGGCGGCGACGTGGTCGCACGTGTTCGCCGAGGCGGGCGTGCGCTGGCTGGAGGAGCCGCTGAGCTCCGACGACGTCGACGGCCTGCGCGCCGTGCGCGAGCAGGCTCCGCCGGGCCTGGCGATCGCGGCCGGCGAGTACAACTGGTCGGCCTTCGACGCCCGCCGGCTGCTCGAGGCCGGGGCGGTCGACGTCCTGCAGCTCGACGTGACGCGCTGCGGCGGGATCACGGGCGCGCTGGCCGTGGACGCGTTGGCGTGGGCCCACGGCGTGCCGACCTCGCTGCACTGCGCGCCGGCCGCGTCGGCCCACGCGGGCGTCGCCATGCGCACGGTCCTGCACCTCGAGCACTTCCACGACCACGTCCGCGTCGAGGACGAGGTCTTCGCGGGCGCGCCGCAACCCGAGTGCGGCGCGCTCGCCCCACCCGATCGCCCCGGGCTGGGGCTGGAGGTCCGGCCATGAGCCTCGAAGCCGCGCTGCGCCACTCGGTTCGGGGCGAGGTCCGCTTCGACGAGGCCTACCGCGCCGTCTACTCGTGCGACTCCTCGAACTACCGCCAGCCGCCCCTGGGCGTCGTCTGCCCGCGCGATGCCGACGACATCGTCGCCGCGCTTCGCACCTGCCACCGCCACGGCAGCCCGGTGACCTTCCGCGGCGCCGGGACCGCGCTCGCGGGCCAGACGACCAACGCGGCGGTCATCGTCGACACGTCGCGCCACATGCGCGCGATCCTCGAGGTCGATCCGCAGGCGCGGCTGGCGCGCGTGCAGCCCGGGGTCACGCGCGACCAGCTCGCCAAGCCGCTGGAGGCGCGCCACGGCCTCTCCTTTCCGCCCGACACCTCGACGCACGCCTACGCGACCTTCGGCGGGATGATCGCCAACAACTCCTGCGGGGCGCACTCGGTCATGACCGGGCGCACCTCGGACAACCTGGCCGAGATGGAGATCGCGCTCGTCGACGGCACGCGGATGCGCGTCGGCGCCACCAGCGAGCAGGAGCTCGAGCGCATCTGCGCCGGCGACGACCGGCGCGCGCGGATCTACCGCGACCTGCGCGACCTGCGCGACCGCTACGGCGACCTGGTGCGCGAGCGCTATCCGCGGATCCCGCGCCGGGTCTCGGGGCTCAACCTCGACGAGCTGCTTCCCGAGAACGGCTTCCACGTCGCCCGCGCGCTCTCGGGGAGCGAGGGGACGTGCGCGGCGATCCTCGAGGCGACCGTCCATCTGCACCCGTGGCCGCGGGCCAAGTCGCTGCTGATCCTCGGCTACCCGTCGATCTTCGAGGCCGCCGACCACGTGCCCGAGGTGATGGCGACCGGCTGCATGGCCTGCGAGGCGATCGACCAGGTGCTCGTCGACGACATGCAGCGCCAGGGCCTGCACCCCCGCGAGATCCCGATGCTGCCCGACGGGCACGGGTGGCTGATCGTGGAATACGGCGCCGACACGCGCGAGGAGGCCGACGAGCGCGCGTGCGCAGCGCGTGAAGCCCTCGGGGCTCCGTCGTCGCACATGTACGACGACCCCTCCGACGAGGACCGTCTGTGGAAGGTGCGCGAGGCCGGCCTGGGCGCCACCGCGTACCTCCCCGGGGCGATCGACCACTACGAGGGCTGGGAGGACGCCGCCGTGGCGCCGGAGCGCCTCGGCGTCTACCTGCGCGACTTCCAGGAGCTGCTGGAGCGCTACGGCTACGACACCTCCAAGTACGGCCACTTCGGCCAGGGGCTCGTGCACTGCCGCATCAACTTCGGCCTGCGCAGCCCCGGCGGCCTCGCCGACTACCGCGCGTTCATGGACGAGGTGACCTCGCTCGTGGCCGCCCACGGCGGGGTGTTCTCCGGCGAGCACGGCGACGGCCAGTCCAAGGCGATGTTCCTCGACAAGCTCTACGGCCCCGAGCTGGTGCAGGCCTTCCGCGAGTTCAAGGCGATCTGGGACCCCGACGGGCTGATGAACCCCGGCAAGGTCGTGGATCCTCACCGCATCGACGAGAACCTCAAGCTCGGCGTGGACTACAACCCCCCGAGCCCCAAGGTCCACTTCGACTACCCGCTCGACGGCGGCTCGTTCGCCCACGCGGCGCTGCGCTGCGTCGGAGCGGGCAAGTGCCGCGACACCTCCGAGGGGACGATGTGCCCGAGCTTCATGGCCACCCTCGACGAGGAGCACGTCACGCGCGGGCGCGCCCGCGTGCTCTTCGAGATGCTGCGCGGGGAGACGGTCACCGGCGGCTGGCGCTCGAAGGCCGTCCACGAGGCCCTCGACCTGTGCCTGGCCTGCAAGGGCTGCAAGGGCGACTGCCCGGTCAGCGTCGACATGGCGACCTACAAGGCCGAGTTCCTCTCCCATCACTACAAGCGCAGGCTGCGCCCGCGCGCGGCGTACTCGATGGGGCTGATCATGCTCCACGCGCGCGTGGCGTCGCGCGCGCCGCGGCTGGCCAACGCGCTCGCGGGCCTCGGGGTGGTCAAGCGCGCCGCGGGGATCGCGCCGCAGCGGCCGATGCCGCGCTTCGCGCGCGAGACGTTCCGCGACGGGTGGCGCCGGCGCGGCGCCGTCAACCCCCAGGCGCCGCCCGTGGTGCTCTTCCCGGACACGTTCAACGACTTCCTGCACCCCGAGGTGCTGCGCGCCACGGCCGAGGTGCTCGAGTCGGCGGACCGGCGCGTGGTCGTGCCGGAGGGCTTCGTCTGCTGCGGTCGCCCGCTCTACGACTACGGGATGCTCGACACCGCCGAGCGCTTCCTGAAGCAGGTGGTCGACCGGCTGCGGCCGTGGATCCGCGCCGGCGTCCACGTCGTCGGCGCCGAGCCGAGCTGCGTGGCGGTCTTCCGCGACGAGCTGCCCGGCCTCCTCCCGCACGACGAGGATGCGCTGCGCCTGTCGCTGCAGACCCTGACGCTGGCCGAGTACCTGCGCCAGGAGACGCCCGACTGGCGCCCGCCCTCGCGCAGCGGCCGCGCGCTGCTGCACGTCCACTGCCACCAGGCGGCGGTCATGGGCTTCGACGCCGAGCTCGACGTGCTGCGCGCCATGGGCCTCGACGCCGAGAAGCTCGACTCGGGCTGCTGCGGCCTTGCCGGCTCGTTCGGGTTCGAGGCCGCCAAGTACGAGCTCTCGAAGGCGGTCTACGAGAACCGGCTGGCCGGCATGATCCGCGACGCGGTCCCCGACACGCTGCTCGTCGCCGACGGCTTCTCGTGCAAGAC
This sequence comes from uncultured Actinomycetes bacterium, assembly GCA_963851295.1. GTDB lineage: Bacteria > Actinomycetota > Thermoleophilia > Solirubrobacterales > Solirubrobacteraceae > JAOPZW01. The sequence goes on from CAWKOS010000001.1 coordinate 102,507, forward strand.
CCAGATCGAGCAGCTCGGCGGGCGCCATGCGCTGCACCTGGCGCAGGTCATCCGCGGCGTACCGGCCGTGGATGGCGGGTAGCGCGCACGGCATGCGCATCGGCTACTTCCTCGCCTCCGAAGAGTTCTCCCCGGTCTCGCTCGTCGCGCAGGCGCGTCGCGCCGAGGAGGCCGGGTTCCACGCCCTGTGGATCTCCGACCACTACCACCCCTGGAACGACGAGCAGGGCCACAGCGGCTTCGTCTGGTCGATGATCGGTGCCCTGTCGCAGGCCACGCGACTGCCCGTCACCACCGCCGTCACGTGCCCGACGGTCCGCGTCCACCCGGCGGTCATCGCCCAGGCCGCGGCGACCAGCGCGGTTCTCCTTGACGGCGGCTTCAACCTCGGCGTCGGCACCGGCGAGGCGCTCAACGAGCACATCTTCGGCGACAGCTGGCCCGAGATCGACGTGCGCCTGGAGATGCTCGAGGAGGCCGTCGAGGTCATCCGGACGCTGTGGCAGGGCGGGCAGCACAGCCACCGCGGCCGTCACTACACCGTCGAGAACGCGCGCGTCTACGACCTCCCGGACGAGCCGCCGCCGATCCTCGTCTCGGGCTTCGGGCCCAAGGCGATCGCGGCGGCCGCGCGCATCGGCGACGGCTACGTGACGACGTCTCCTGACAAGGAGGCGATCGACCTCTACCGCTCCGAGGGCGGCAAGGGACCCGTCCACGCCGGGACCAAGGTCTGCTTCATGGCCGACGAGGCGCAGGCCCGCGCCACCGCGCACCGCCTGTGGCCCAACGAGGCGCTCCCGGGCGAGCTGGCCCAGGTCCTCCCGACGCCGGCGCACTTCGAGCAGGCCTGCGAGCTCGTCACGCCCGACATGCTCGTCACCCCGGTTGGCCCCGACCTCGACCAGCACGTCGAGTCGCTGCGCCAGTACGAGCAGGCCGGCGTCGACGAGCTCTTCGTCCAGCAGATCGGCCCCGACCAGGACGCCTTCTTCCAGACCTGGGCGACCGAGGTGCTGCCGCGCTTCGGGTGACCGGGCTGCGGGCCTGGGTCGCCCGCATGTATCAGCAGCGCCCAGTCAGCTCTCTGTGTCTCACGCAGAACATCCGCAGCGAGGAGCTGATCATGAAGCGCATCATGGTGCAGGCCGGTCACATGCGACCGCTGCAGCCCCACCACGAGTCACAGACGGGAGCGCCGGGGGAAGCCGCGCTCGTGGCCAAGATCCAGGGCAAGCTCGTCGCGCTGCTCGACCACGACGAGCACTTCCACGGCGTGCCGATGCCCGGGCTCATCGACGAGAAGGTGCACGTCGACGGAGCGATCTTCCTCCACGCCGATGGCGCTGCGAACCACTCGGCCAGCGGCTACTCGCTGGGCTTTCCGGTCAAGGGCGACCCTCAGCACGTCAACCGCCGGCTCGCGAACATGATCGCCGACGAGATCGAGAAGATCCCGGGCCATCCGCATCGGCGAGCGGACAACAACACCGACGACATGGCCCAGTACTACGGGTTCGGCCACACCCAGACGCCGGGGCCCGAGGTGCTCGTCGAGCACGGCTTCGTGACCAACCCCGACGAGCACGACTGGCTCAACCACCACATCGATCAGCTCGCGCACGCCGAGTTCACCGCCCTGCGCCGGTTCTTCGGGCTCGTGTGATGCCCGGTCAGAATGGCGCCGTGACGCGGGACAGCGCGCTGGTGGCGGCGGCGCGAGCGACGCAGGAGCACGCGATCGCCTACCTGCTGCACCGGGCCCATGGCGAATATACCGACGCCGACGTGCGGACGATCGTCGGCCACTACTACGCGACCGCCCCGACCGTCGGGCTCGATCCGCTGCTCGTCGTGGCGCAGATGTCCGAGGAGACCGGCCACCTGACGTCGTTCTGGTCGCAACGGCCGCGCCGCAACCCGGCCGGGATCGGCGTCACGGGCAAGGCCGGCGAGGGGCTGAGCTTCCCCGACTGGCGGACCTCGGTACGCGCTCACACGGGTCGCCTGCTGGCATACGCGATGCCCAGCGGACACGAGACCGCCGCGCAGCGCCAGCTGATCCACGAAGCGCTCGCCTTCCGTCCGCTTCCCGGGCATCTGCGCGGCGCCGCGCCGACGTTGCGCAAGCTGGCCCGCACGTGGGCGGCCGACCCCCAGTACGCGGTCAAGCTCGCCGGCGTCGCGAACGACATCCGCGCAAGCACACACTGACGGCGCGCGGTCGGCCGGCGCGCTACCGTGCCGTTGTCGCCCGCGGGATGAGGGCATCACCATCGGCCTTCCCGACCGCGCCACCGTCCACCGCCGCGAGGTTGGCTTGGAACCTCCTGAGGCCGTGCCCTGAATGCCCGACTGGGCCTGGATCGCTCTGGCGGCGATGCTGCTGGTGTACGTCGTGTTCGTCGTCGGCCTCATCGCCGCGGGGCGCCATCGCGACGCCCGCGCGCTGGCGGGCCTCATCCCCGATTGCTTCGTGCTCTTCAAGCGGCTGCTCGGCGACCCGCGTGTCCGGCGCAGGCACAAGCTGCTGGTGGTCGCGATGCTCGGCTACCTCGTGCTGCCGTTCGACCTCGTCCCGGACTTCATCCCGACCGCCGGCCAGCTCGACGACGCGATCGTCGTCGGCCTCGTGCTGCGCGCCGTCCTGCGCGGCGCGGGCGAGGCTCCGGTGCGCGAGCACTGGCCGGGCCCACAGCGGAGCCTGCGGCTCATCATGCGCCTGGCGGGGAGCCGCGCGTAAGGGCCGGGTCCGCGCGGCGGTACGGTGTGGCCATGGCCGCCGGCTGGCCGACCCTGCCCCCCTACGAGGAGTGGAGCGCCACGTGCGACACGCTGCACGCGCACACGCAGGTCCTCGGCAAGCTCGCCGCCGTCCTCGCCCCCGCCGAGCCCCAGCTCCAGCACGCGGCGCTGCGGCTGACGGCACGCGGCTGGGAGACCCTGCCGCTGCCCGCGCCCGACGGGTCCGGCGCGTTCGCGGTCGCGCTGGACCTCCATCGCCATGAGGCGCTGATCGAGCACGCCGACGGGCGCGCGCGCACGGTGGCGCTCACGCCCCACCGGCCGGTGGGCGAGGTCACGCGGGACGTGCTCGGGGCCGTCCACGAGCTCGCGGGCAGCGTCGCGATCGACCCGACGCCCCAGGAGGTGGCGTGGACCGTCGCGCTCGACGCCGACGATGAGCACGCGACCTACGAGACCGGCCAGGTCGCGACGTACTTCGCCGCCGCCACCCGCGCCGCGCTCGTCCTCGCCGCCTTCCGCGCGCCCTACCGCGGGCGCTCGACGCCGGTCAACGCCTGGTGGGGGTCCTTCGACCTCTCGACCAACCTCTTCTCGGGCGCTCCGGCCGACCCGCCCTCCGGCGACTTCATCATGCGCAACGCGATGGACTCCCAGGAGGTCGCCGTCGGCTGGTGGCCCGGCGACGGGCGCCATGGCCGGGCCGCCTTCTACGCCTACGCCCACCCGGCGCCCGACGGCTTCGCGGACGCGACGCTCGCGCCCGCGGCGGCGCGCTGGGACGCCGCGATCGGCGAGTACTTGCTCGACTGGGACGACGTGTGCGCCGACCCCGACCCCCACGGCGCGGCCCTGGCCTTCGCGCGCTCGGCCTTCACCCACGCCTGCACGGTCTGCGAATGGGACCCCGGGCTGTCAGCGAGCGCCGAGGGGACGCCCCCGCCGATCCGCTGAGCGCGGACGGCCCACCACCGGGGAGCCGCACGACGAAGAGGGCGAGCAGGACGCACACCATCTCGAGCTCGAGGTCGGGAGCGTGGCCGCGGTCGATGAGCCATCGCGCGGCGCGGCGCAGCGACTCGGGCGTGCTGCCCGGCAGCGTCGGGTTCCACGGCGGCGCGGTGTCGTCGACGGCGAGGGCGATCAGCCAGCGCCCTATTCGCGCCGTGGCGTGCGGGGTGAGCTCGGCGGGCATGCGGGCACGGTGGCAAGGCCGCCGTCAGCTTGCGGTCACGGCGCCGTCAGGTCCGCGTCAGCCCGGCCGCGCGCCTACGCTCCCGGCCCATGACCTCCCTGCTGCGGCGGCTCTCGACGATCGACCTCGCCTTCGAGGCGGACATCCGGGCGAGCGCCGAGGCGGTCTTCGCGATCCTCGCCGACCTGCGCGACTACGACCGCTGGCTGCCGACCTCCGACGCCTTCCACGGAACCGTCGAGATCTCCGATGGCCCGATCGCCGTGGGGACGACGTACGTCGAGCGCGCTCCCCAGGGCGTGCGCCGCGGCCGCGTGACCGAGCTCGTGCGGCCCACGCGGCTGGGCTTCGAGCAGCCGATGACCCTGAAGCCGTCGGCGCTCGGCACGATCGGGATCCGCCTCGCACACACCCTGACGCCGACGGGCGACGGCGTACACGTGCGGCGCACGCTGGAGCTGGCGCTCCCGGCGGCGGTGTGGCTCGCGCGACCCGTGATCCGGCGCCAGTTCGTGGCCGAGAACGAGCGCATGGTGCGCGCGCTGAAGGCGTACGCCGAAAGCGCGGACGCGCCAGGCGGCTGACTGTACGATCGCGCGCATGCCGCTCCCGGCGGTTCGCGTCACCTTCGGAGATGCCCAGATCACGTTCTCCGAGGAGGCGGAGGTCGTCGTCGGCCGGGATCCGGGCGCGGGGGTGGCGATCGCCGACGAGCGGGTGCTCGCCGAGCACGCGGTGCTCCAGCGCCACCCCGGCGTCTGGATGCTCGTCGACCGCTCGGGCGGCGCGCTCTTCCTCGACGGCTTCCCGATCCCGATGCTGCCGATCGCCGAGCCGGTCGAGGTGCGCCTGGGCGACGCGCACGACGGCCCGCGGCTGGAGCTCGAGCCCGCCACGCTCGACGGGATCGACGGCACCCGGATCCCCGCCGAGGCGACGCGCCTGGGCATCGCGCGCGGGACGCTGGCGCCGCCGCCCGGCGGCCAGGTCGACCGCACCCGGGCGCCCGCGTCGGCGACGGTCGCGATCGGCCGCGCGCCGGAGAACGACATCGTCGTCGACGACCTGCTTGTGTCGCGCCACCACGCCGAGCTGCGCCCGATCGCCTCCGGCGGCCACGAGCTCGTCGACCTCGGCTCGAGCAACGGCACCTTCCTCAACGGCCGGCGCATCGAGGCCCCGGCCGTCCTGGACCAGCTCGACGTCGTCTCCGTGGGCCGCCACCTCTTCCGCCTCGTCGGGACCGAGCTCGAGGCCTATGTCGACGACGGGCTGGTCTCCTTCCAGGCGCGGCAGCTGCGGGTCCGCACGCCCGAGGGCCGCGTGCTGCTCGACGGGATCGGCTTCTCGCTGGACGAGCGCTCGTTCCTGGCCATCGTCGGCACGTCGGGCTCGGGCAAGACGACGCTGCTCAACGCGCTCACCGGCTTTCGCCCCGCCACCGACGGCGACGTCCTCTACGGCGGGCGCGACCTGTACGCCGACTACGACGAGCTGCGCGGGCGCATCGGCTTCGTCCCCCAGCAGGACATCCTGCACGGCGGGCTCACCGTCCGCGAGGCGCTCGGGTTCGCCGCCGAGCTGCGCTTCTCCGAGGACGTCTCGACCGAGGAGCGCGTCGCGCGCGTCGACGAGGTCATCGGCGAGCTCGGCCTGACGGAGGCCGCCGACGTCGGCGTCGACGACCTCTCGGGCGGCCAGCGCCGGCGCGTCTCGGTCGGCCTCGAGCTCATCACCAAGCCGTCGCTGCTCTTCCTCGACGAGCCGACCTCGGGCCTGGATCCCGGCTACGAGCGCACGCTGATGGAGCTCCTCGCCGGGCTGGCGGCGGGCGGACGGACGGTCGTCGTGGTGACGCACTCGCTGCAGTCGCTGCGCCTCTGCGACCGCGTGCTCTTCCTCGCGCCCGGCGGACGCCTGGCCTACTTCGGCCCGCCGCAGCTCGCGCCCGCGCACTTCGGCGCCGCCGACCTGCAGGACGTCTTCGCGACGCTGTCCTTCGACTCCACCCGCGACTGGGCGAGCGAGTTCCGCGCCTCCGCCGACTACGAGCGCTACGTCGAGCGCGCCGGGGCCTCCGTGCCGGCGCCCGAGCCCGCGCGGGCGCGCGAGCCGATCTGGTCGGGCATCCCCAGTCCGCTGGGCTGGCTCAGGCAGTTCTCGACGCTGTCGCGCCGCTACGCCAAGGTGATCCGCAGCGACCGGCGCAACCTCGCGCTGCTGCTCCTGCAGCCGGCCGTGCTCGGGCTGCTCATCCTGCTGACGATGCCCGCCGGCGAGCTCGGCGCGCCGGCGGAGGGCCACATCCGCCTGCTCCCCCGCGCGGGCCTCGTGCTGCTCGTCGTCATGCTCTCGACGACGTGGCTCGGCGCCTCCAACGCGATCCGCGAGATCGTCAAGGAGCGGGCGATCGTGCAGCGCGAGCGGGCGATCGGGCTGCTGCCGTCGGCGTACGTGCTGTCCAAGGCGTTCGTGCTCTCGGTGCTCACGGTCGTGCAGACCCTGATCCTGGTCCCGATCGCGCTGGCCCGCGAGGGCGGCCCGGAGTCCGGGAGCCTGCTCGGCTGGCCGCTGGCCGAGCTGTGGGTCGCGGCCGCGCTCGCCGGGCTCGCCGGGATGGCGCTCGGGCTGCTGATCTCGTCGCTGGCGCGGACCCCCGACCGAGCGATGACGATCCTGCCGATCGCGCTGATCGTCCAGCTCCTGCTGGCGATGGGCGGCCTGTTCCCCGACCTCATCGACAAGCCCGTGCTCCAGCAGGCCTCCTACGTGGCCGGCACCCAGTGGGCGTTCTCGGCGGGCGCGTCGACGATCGACATGGGGCGCCTGCAGTCCATCGACCGCCTCGCCCGGCAGGTGCCGGTCGTCGACCTCAGCGACCCGACGCCGGTCCTCGAGGCCCTGACCTCGGACCCGTCGGTGGACGCGCGCTGGAAGCACACCCCGCGCGCCTGGCTGCTCGACCTGCTCGCGCTCGTCGCGCTGACGGCGGCCGGGCTGCTCGGGGCGATCGCCGCCGTGCGGCGGATGGACGTCGGGGCATGACGCGCGTTGGCGGCGCGCGCGCGCTCGTGGCGCTCGTGGCCGTCGCGGCCGCGCTGGCGGCCGCGGGCTGCGGCGGATCGGGCGACGCGCGCGACACGCGGCCGCGCTTCGCCGCGATCGACCAGGGCGGCGCGCCCTGGCGCGAGCTGCAGCAGACCATGCAGCCGCGCTTCGACCAGGGCGGCGCCAACCCGTGCGTGAGCGGCGCCAGGGCCTGCGTCCCGCTCGTGGTCGACGAGATGCGCCGCCGGCTCGACGTCCTCGCGCGCGGGTGCAGCCACCTCGCCCCCTTCGCGCTCATGTACCTCGACGTCACCGCCGGCGTCAAGGACGCCCAGGCCCGGGGCGAGCGCTTCCGCGACCTCCCCTACCTCGCCCACCTCGACGCCGTCTTCGCGGGCTACTACTTCCGCGCCTTCGACGCCTGGCGCGCGGGCCGCGACCGCGAGGTGCCCGCGGCCTGGCGGCTGGCCTTCGAGGCGGGCGAGCGCAAGGTCGTCAGCGGCATCGGCGACCTGATGCTCGGGATGAACGCCCACATCAGCCGCGACCTGCCGTTCGCCCTGGAGGCGTCCGGCCTCCAGGGGACCGGCGGAGAGAGCGCCCGGCCCGACTTCGACGCGGTCAACGCCCTGCTCAACCGGACCGCGGGCCCGATGATCGACGAGCAGGCCCAGCGCTTCGACCCGTCGGTGCGGTCGTTCACCGCGCCGGTGCTCGGCATCAGCTCGCTCGACCTCGGCGCGCTGCTGGGGATCTGGCGCACCGAGGCCTACCGCAACGCGCAGCGGCTGATCGCGGCCCCGACGCCGGCGGCGCGCCGCCGGGTCGCGGCCTCGATCGAGGCCAACGCCGCCCAGCGCGCGCGCCTCATCCAGGTCGCGACCTCCTACGCGGTGCTCGGCGGCTCGACCGCGGCGCGCGACCGCTTCTGCGCGCAGCGGGCCGCATGAGGCGCCGCGGGAGAGGCGGCTGCCCAGGCGTGTGCCGGGCGCTCCCGCCGGGGTGGGCGACATTGGGGGTCACTATGACCTCGAATCGAGCCCACCCCGCCCGTCGGGGCCGCCCTGCTGCGATGGTGCCGGCAGCGCCGGGGGGTGGTCAGCGTTACCCATGACTCTCAAGGGTTTTGCATGCCACCCCCCGCAGCGCTCGCCCATGTGTTGCGAAATACGCGCGCTTCGCGGCGGGAGCCGCGCCAACCTGCGGACCCACCCTCCCTCGGTGCCCTGGCCGCGCAGTGTTGCGAGCGCCGGCGGAGGTCGGCGCCGCGCGCGTGCGCCCCTCACACCTCCAGCCGCGACTCCTCGAGGTCGAGCTCGTGCTCGACGCGACGCATGACGTCGTTGGAGATCTCGCGGCCGTTGCGCAGGCCCACGAGCGCCGCGCGCTGCGCCGTGTAGATCTCGTGCATCAACCGCTGGTAGGCCAGCGAGCCCTCCTCGAGGCCGTCCTCGTCCTCGATCTTGCCGGCGCGGATCTTGAAGCGCCGCTGGCGGAACTCGTAGAGGCGGCGGACGCGTTCGACGGTGCCGTCGCGCGTCCAGTCCTCGCTCTCGAGCTCCTCGAGGCGGTCGAGGGCGGCGCGCGCGATCACGAGCCGCGCGCGCAGCTCCTCGTGCTCCTCCTCGCCGCCGTCGTCGATGACCCCGAGGCGGCGGATGAGCCACGGCAGCGTCAGCCCCTGCCCCACGACGGTGACCAGGATCAGGGAGAAGGTGATGAACTGGACGAGCTCGCGCCCCGGCAGCGGGTCGCCGGCGTGGGTGCTCAGCGGCAGCGCCAGCGCCGCCGCCAGCGAGACCGCGCCGCGCATGCCCGACCAGCTTCCGATCACGCGCGTGCGCCAGCCCGCGCGGCGCGCGACCTGCGAGGGCCGGCGGTCGATCGCCCGGATGAGGAAGGTGACTACGAAGTTCCAGACGAAGCGGGCCAGGATGACCGTCCCGCACACCGCCGCCGCGTAGCCGACGACCTGGTCCGCCGGAAGGCCGCTCAGGCCGTCGACGATCGCCGGCAGCTGCAGGCCGATGAGGATGAAGAGCGTCGCGTTGAGCAGGAAGGTGAGGATCGACCACATGGCGTCGGCCTGCATGCGGCTCTCGGGCGTCGCGATCTCCGGGGCGCGGAAGCCGAGGTAGACGCCGCACGTGACGACGGCCAGCACGCCCGAGACGTCGAGCAGATCGGCCGGGACGAAGGCGCCGTAGGCGCTGAAGAGCGAGATCGTCAGCTCGGTGTTGATGTCGCTGACGCGCTTGCGCACCTCAGCGATGCCGAAGCCGACGACGAGGCCGATGCCGATCCCGCCGAAGACGTCGACGCCGAACTCGAGGAACGTGTGCCCGGCCGACACGGCCTCGCCGACCGCCGCGGCCAGCGCGACCTTGTAGGCCACGAGCGCGGTCGCGTCGTTGAACAGGCTCTCGCCCTCGAGGATGTTGACCATCCGCCGCGGCGCCCCGACGCGGCGCATGATCGCCGTCGCCGCCGCCGGATCCGTCGGCGAGACGATCGCCCCGAGCACGAACGACATCGCCCACGGCAGGCCGATGACCTCGTGGCCGATGACCGCCACCGCCGTCGCCGTCGCCAGCACGAGCCCGATCGCCGACAGCGCGATGACCCGAGCGTCGTTGCGCAGCGCGCGCAGGTCGGCGAAGAACGCCGACGAGTACAGCAGCGGCGGCAGGAAGACGAGCAGGACGAGCTGCGGGTCGAGCTGGATGTCCGGGATCCCCGGCAGCAGCCCGAGCACGAGCCCGCCGAGCACGAGCGGGATCGGATAGGGCACCTGCACCCAGTTGGCCAGCGCGTTGAGCCCCGCGGCCGACACGAAGAGTGCGGCGATGACGATCTGGAGTTCGCCCACGGCCGGGATTCTGCCGCGCACGGCCGGGGAGCGGCCCGAAGGCCGCTCCCCTCACGTCCCCCTGCTCAGCTCACCGGGCAGGGGTTGCGCATGTCGCCGCTGTTGAAGTTGTTGAAGAAGCGCACGGTCGTGAAGCCGACCGTCGGATAGACGGTCTGCAACAGGCCTCCGTACGCAGTCGTGGAGCTCCCTCCAAAGTGGTTGATGGTGCCGGGGATGAAGTTCCCGCCCTCCTGCCAGGTGCAGGTCCCCCCGTGGATCCCGGTCGTGTAGAAGGGGTAGAACTGCGCGCCGTTGGGCGGGTTGACGCAGTTGGCGCCGGTCGTGCGGTCGCAGAACGGCGGGTTGTCCTGGGCGTCGGCCGCCTCGATGCGCGGCAGGTCGGTCTCGAAGGCGACCGTCGAGTAGTTCGTCCTGCCGTTCGCCAGCGGGCTCGTGAAGAGCACCGGCGACGGGTGCAGCAGCCGGTCCAGGAACGCGTTGCGGAACGTCCCCGGCCAGTCGTTGCGGTAGGACTGGCCGTCCCAGTCCGCGTCGTCGCTGAAGCAGCCGTTGATCATGACGAGCGTCGAGTCCGACCCCGGGACGCAGAAGTCGTTGTCGTCGTCCTCGTCGAGGCCGCCCGGGTCCTGCGTGCCCGGCACGGCGCAGTTGACGCCGGTCGCGTCGAGCTGGACGCAGTTCTCGAAGTGGCCGATCTCGTCGGACATCGCCACGTTGTAGGTGTGCGCGGACCACGTGTTGCCGCGCGGATCGCCGGTCGAGTACTCCGGGTGGAACGCGTAGGGCTCCATCTGGCAGGTGCTCGACGTCGGCGTGTAGAGGATGTGCCCGAAGCCGTTGGCCGTCGACGCCGTCATCGAGCCGCTCGAGCGGCTCGTGAGGTCGTTGAGGTCGATCCTCAACCCGGCCGGGGTGTCGTGCATGTGGATGAGGATCCGGTCGCCCGGGCTCATCAGCAGGTCCTTGGTCGTGTCGGGGTTGACCGCGCTGAAGTTGGGCGCGGCGAACGTCCCCGTGAACAGCGGGTTGGCCGGCGCCTGGGACTTGCCGTCGTGCGTGATGTAGGCCCAGTTGATGGGCTCCGGGCCGCCCAGGATGTAGTTGTTGCAGGCCTTCGTGTTCTCGACGCCCGTGTTCTGGTCGACGGTGCGGCTGTCGATGGTCATCGCCGCGCAGTACTGGTGCGCGGTGCAGCCGAAGCCCTCGAACTGCGGGACGTAGCCCGGCCCGTAGAACTGCAGCTCCATGTAGGCGTTGCCGGGGTGCTTGCCGATGTAGTTGCTCGCCTTGGGGTTCGTCCCGACGAGGTCGTTCTTGTCGGAGTCCGCCTTGCAGACCTTGGTGAACTCGGGCGCCGACTCGGTGTCGCACAGCGTCAGGCCGAACCAGAAGGTCGGCCGCAGTTGGAAGTTCCAGGTCGAGCCCACCCCGCTCTGCGTCGGGAACGCGCGCGGCTCGGTCGGCAGCGTCATCAGGTAGGTGATGTCGTTGCCCGAGCCCGGGACGTGCGACTTGAACTCCACCGAGGGCTCGTCGTGGCCGACGTACTCGCCCTCCGGGTTCTCATAGGCGTCCGCGCACAGCGAGGCGCGGCTCGTGCACAGCGGCTCCTGATAGCCGCCGAAGCTCAGCTTGCCGCGGGCCGTCGGCGTCGAGCCGGCGGCCGAGGCGGCGCCGACGGGGCCAATGCACACCGCGAAGGCGAGCAGGCCCGTGAGCGCCAGCGCAGCTGGACGAAATCGCTTCATCGATCGGTCCTTTCTTCGACCGGCGAAGCTCGCCTCGCGGGCGTAGCCCCAACGCACCTCGAGGCGTGCCTCGTCACTGGGTCCGGAGCGGGTGACCCACCCGAACGTGAAAGCAGCATCGAGACAGCCGTCCGTGGCACAGATCCTGGCCCTGGCACCACCTCCCTTCCCAACTGCGCGCCGGTGTCCCGGCGCGACGGCGAGCCGAGTCTAGCGGTCCCCGCGCCGCGCGCGGGGACCGCGTCGGGCGTCGGACTCAGCGGGTCGGAGCGGGCACCGCGGTGCGGTTGCCGGGCACGATCTGCGGCTGGTAGGAGAAGACCTCGCGGCTGTGCGGGTCGACCTCCACGCGCAGCCAGTTGACGTCGTTGTCGCCGTTCTCCTGGTGGTCGCCGAAGGTCTCCACGCGGGTGAAGTTCTCCAGGCGCCGGCCCTGGGCGTCGAGGAAGGGCTTGTCGATGCGGAAGTAGTGCGAGTCGCCCTGCACGACCGCGACCGGCCGCTGGAAGGCGATGGTGTCGTCGCGCAGCGCGCTGAGGATGTCGTGGTAGCCGTCGGGGTCGGTGCCCGCCTGCACGAGCGTCTTGGGGTCGCGCGCCGGGGCGCGGGTCGCGTCGGTGGCGTCCCAGCCGGGATCGGCCTGCCAGATGATCATCACCGCGGCCGCGCGGCGCGTCTTGGCCTCGGCGAAGGTCGCGTGCAGCCAGGCGATGTCGGCGGTGTTGCGCGCCGCGTACTCGGCGGGGTCGGGTGCCGTGTCGCAGAGGTTGTTGCACGAGCCCTGCACGTTGAGGGTCGCGTAGGTCACGCCGCCGTAGGTCCAGCGGCGGTTCTCGACGTACGGCGCCGCCTGGACCTCCTGGCGCAGGCGATGGCGCCCGAGCGTGAACGGCGTCGAGAAGAGCACCTTGCGCTCGAAGTCCAGGCGCTCGCTGGAGCTGACGCCGGGGTTGCGGTCGCAGTCGGTCCAGTCGTTGTCGCCGGGCGTGAAGACCGCGGGCGCGTCGAGGGTGTCGAACGACGCCTTGGCGTCGGTGTAGAGGCTGTCGGGACAGGGGCCGCTGCCCGCCTTGAGGTCGCCGTCGTGGGCCGTGAAGGCCAGCCGCTGGCGATTCATGTCGGCGATGAGGTTGGGGACCCCGACCGTCTTCTGGAGGTCGTTGTAGGGCAGGTCGCCCCACAGGCCGATGGCGTAGCTGCCCTCGTGGCCGTAGGACCGGCCGGGGCCGTCGTTGTGGGCGACGGCGAGCGCGGCCGTCGTGGCGGCGGCGACGAGCGCCGCGAGGAGCGGAAGGATGACTCTGCGCATGGTCGCGCCACCCTGCCTGTCGCCGCGGTCGCGGGTGTTGCCGGTCGGTGACCGGGAGCGCTGCGCACCGGCCCGCGGCAGCGCGAGCGCGAACACGCTCCCGCCGCGGTCACCCGGCTCGGTCCACGCGCGGCCGCCGTGGGCGCGCGCCACCTCGCGGACGATCGACAGGCCGATGCCGGCGCCGCCGGTCTCGCGAGCGCGCGACGCGTCCAGCCGGTGGAAGCGGTCGAAGACGCGCTCGCGGTCCTCGGGACCGATCCCGGGCCCCTCGTCGAGGACCCGGATGAGGGCCTCTTCGCCGGCGGCGCCGGTGGTGACCGTGACCGCGCCACCCGCCGGGCTGTGCCTGACCGCGTTGTCGACGAGGTTCGCGACCGCCTGGCCGAGCAGCGCGGCGTCGCCGCGCGCCCGCGCAGGCTCGAGCTCAGCGTCGATGGTCACGCCCTGCACGGCGGCGAGCAGGCGCAGGCGCTCGACGGTCGCCGCCGCGACGGCCGCGAGGTCGACGTCCTCGGCCCGCAGGTCCAGCGCGCCGCGGTCGGCGCGCGCGAGCGTGAGCAGGCCGTCGACGACGGCGCTCAGGCGCACCACCTCGTCGAGGGCGCTGCCCAGGACCTCGCGCGCATCGGGGCCGAGCTCGTCGGCGAGCAGGCTGACCTCGAGCTCGGCGCGCATCGCGGCGAGCGGCGTGCGCAGCTCGTGCGAGGCGTCGGCGACGAGCCGGTGCTGCTCGTCGACGCCGGCCTGCACGCGGGCGAGCATCGCGTTGAGCGTGGCGGCCAGGCGCTCGACCTCGTCGCCGGTCGACGGGACCGGCAGGCGCTCGGAGAGGCGGTCGATGCCGATCTCCGCGGCCTGGGCGGTCAGCCGGTCGACCGGGCGCAGCGCGCGGCGCGCCAGCCACCACCCGCCCAGCGCGGTGGCCGCGACCGCGGCCGGACCGGCGAGCAGGAGCAGGACCAGCAGGCGGTGCACGGTGCGCTCGACGCCGGCCGTCGACGCCGCCGCCACGACGACGCGGCGGTAGGCGCCGCGGGTGGTGGCGCGGGCCGCGACGCGCAGGCCGCCCGCCGCGGTGCCCCGCACGCGCGCGCCGGCGGCGACGCGCCGCAGGTCCGCCGGTCCGAGCAGCGGCGCGCGGGCGGCGCGGTCCCCGTAGGAGGCGACGACGCGGCCGGCGGGGGTCAGGACCTGCGAGGCCGCGCGCTCGCCGGAGAGGACCGTGGCGGAGACGTCGCGCGCCTCCGGGGCGCCCTCGGCGTGGTAGCCGAGCGCGATCTGCTCGGCGGCCGAGCGCAGGCGGCCGTCGATGGACGCCATCAGGTCGGCGCGCAGCCGGAGCACGAGGAAGCTCCCGACCGCCGCGATGATGAGCGCCAGCAGCGCGACGTACCAGATCGTCATGCGCGCGCGGATCGGGAGCTTCACGGCGTGGGCTCCAGGGTCCAGCCGACCCCGCGCAGCGTCCGGATCAGCGGGCGCCCGAAGGGCTGCTCGAGCTTGCGGCGCAGGTAGCCGACGTAGACGTCGACGACGTTCGTCGAGCCCACGTGGTTCTCGTCCCAGACATGGTCGAGCAGACGGCTGCGCGTGACGGCCTGGCCGTGGTGGCGGGCGAGGTACTCGAGCACCGCGAACTCGCGCGCGGTGAGCTCGACGGCGGTTCCCGCGCGCGTGACCGCGCGGGTGGCCGGGTCGATCACGAGGTCGCCGAGCTCCAGCCGCGCCGGGCGCTCGGCGGGCACCCGGCGCACCAGCGCGCGCAGGCGCGCGAGCAGCTCCTCGAACGCGAACGGCTTGGGGAGGTAATCGTCGGCGCCGGCGTCGAGGCCGAGGACGCGATCGGGGATCCGGTCGCGCGCGGTGACCATGAGCACGGGCGCCCAGCACCCCCGCTCGCGCAGCATGGCGCAGACGTCGAGCCCGTCGCGCCGGGGGAGCATGACGTCGAGGACGATCGCGTCGTAGTCCCAGACCGCCGCCTGCAGGAGCGCGGCCTCGCCGTCGGGGGCGACGTCGACGGCGTAGCCCTCGTGGCGCAGCCCGCGGGCCACGGCGCGCGCGAGCTTGGGATCGTCATCGACGAGCAGGACCCTCACCGCGCGCGCCTCACCTCCTCAGCGGCTGAAGGCGACGAGCTCAGCATGCTCCGCCGGTCCCTTCAGCGCGGCCTCGCGCACCTCGCCGATCCCCTTGACGTACCACTTGCCGTCGAGGGCGCCGGGCTCGAGCGGGGTCCATTCGTGGGTCATGAGCGCGCGCCGGCGGAAGCGTCCGTACGGCACGCGGACGGTGGCGTGCAGGCCGACGACGCGGAAGTGGTCCTCGGCGTGGCCGGGGTAGTGCTCCTGGACGAAGGCCGCCCCCACGCGCGGGTGCGCCGGCATGAAGACGCCCGGTCGCGCTCCGTCGGCCCCGGCGCGCCACGAGCCCTCGCGGCTGGTGACGCGACCGTGGCGGTCGAGCTCCTCGGTGCTCTCGCCGTAATACCACACGGTCCCATCGCCATCCTGGGTGTACCAGTCCGTGGTCCGCTCGGCCAGTCGGCCGTCGAGCCAGGCGAGGTCCTCGACCACGGCGCACGGGGCGCCGTCGATGACCACGACCCGGCCCGTCACACGCACCACGTCGCGCATCACGCGGCCATCCTTGGCGCCGCGGTACTCCCAGCGCATGCCGGCGCGCAGGGGGTAATAGGGATTGGTGACGCGGGCGGTGAAGCCGGCCTTCACCGCCCGCGCCGGCACGTCGGCGGCGCCGGCGGCGCCGGCGGCCCCCGCGGCCGACACGACAGCCGCGGCGCCGGTCACGATCGCGGTGAGCTTCTTGCGCATGCTCGTCCTCCTCGGGGATGATCGGAGACGGTCGCCACGGTAGGCGCCGGTCTCTAAGAGGAGCTTGAGTGGAGTCCGAACGCCCCGCGCGCGTGCTCGTCGTCACCGACGATGCCGCCGCCACGACCCGATGGCCGCCGTCGAGGAGATGCTCCACGACGAGCCCTTCGACGAGATCATCGTCTCGATGGCGCCGCACGGCCTCCAGCGCCGGCTGCACATGGACCTCCCCCACCGCCTCGCTCATCTCGGCCTGCCGATGACGACGGTCTGCGAGGAGGGTCCCGCCCGTTGAGCGCCCGCAGCCCGATCGCGGCCCTGCTCGCGGCCGGCCTCCTCGTGGGCGCCGGGTGCGGCGGCTCGGCCACCGACCGCACGGTGGCGATGCCCCCGGCCACCGCGCTCCCCACCTCGGCCTCGTCGCACGTGCTCGTCCTCGTCATGGAGAACAAGGAGCGCGGCGACGTCCTGGGCTCGCCGTCCTCGCCCTACGTGAGCGCCCTCGCCCGCCGCTACGCCGTGGCGACGTCGAGCTACGCGGTCACCCACCCGTCGCTGCCGAACTACCTCGCGCTGACCAGCGGCTCGACGCACGGGATCGCGTCGGACTGCACCGACTGCCACGTCGCCGGGCGCAACCTCGTCGACCAGCTCGAGCGCGCCCACCGATCGTGGAAGGCCTACATGGAGGACATCCCGAGCCCGTGCTCGCAGGTCGCGGCGGCCGGCGGCTACGCCAAGAAGCACGACCCCTTCATGTACTACGACGACGTCGCGCGCGACCGGCGCCGCTGCCGCAACGTGGTCGGCTTCGAGCGGCTCGCCGCCGACCTGAGGCGCGGAGCGCTGCCGACCTTCGCCTTCATCTCGCCCAACCTCTGCCACGACACCCACGACTGCGACGTCGCCACCGGCGACCGCTTCCTGCGCGGTCTGGTCCCCCGCCTGCTGCGCGAGCTGGGTCCGCACGGCTTCCTCGTGCTCACGTGGGACGAGGGCAGCTCCGACGCGGGCTGCTGCGGCGTGGCCCGCGGCGGCCGGATCGCCACGATCGTGGCCGGCCCGGGCGCGCGCCGGGGCGTGCGCAGCGCGCGGCCCGTCGACCACTACGGCGTGCTGCGGACCGTCGAGCACGCCCTGGGGCTGCCCGCGCTCGGCGGAGCGGCGCAGCCCGCCAACGGGTCGCTCGACGCGCTCCTGAGCGTGCGCGGCCCGGTGGCCACGCGCTAGCCGCCCGCGCGACCCGCGAGCGTTCAGGCGCCGTTCAGGGGCGCGCGGGGATCCTGGGACGACGCATGGCGCTCACGACCTGGATCGGCCACCACGGCGCCTACGCCGTGTTCGCGATCATGGCCGTCGACGCGCTCCTGCCCGTGGGCGGCGAGCTGACGATGCTCTTCGCCGGCGCGCTCGCCGGCGGGGCCATCGTCGGGGCGCACCCGGTGATCCTCGGCCACGAGATGCAGACCGGCCTGGAGAGCTTCCTCGTGCTCTCGTTGGCGGGCACGCTCGGCTACCTGTTCGGATCGCTCGTGGGCTGGGCCATCGGCCTCATGGGCGGACGGCCGCTGCTGGAGCGCCACGGGCGCTGGCTGCACGTCACGCCCGAGAACCTCGATCGCGCCGAGGGCTGGTTCGACCGCCACGGGCGCGCGGCGGTCTTCCTCGGGCGCCTGACGCCCGTGGTGCGGTCGTTCATCTCGATCCCCGCGGGCGCGCTCGAGAGCCCGATCGGGCCCTACACCGTCCTCACCCTGGCGGGCTCGGCGATCTGGTGCTTCGGCTTCGCCGCCGCGGGCTGGGCGCTGGGCTCGAGCTACGACAGCGTCCACCACGCCTTCCGCTACGTCGACGTGCT
Organism: uncultured Actinomycetes bacterium; assembly: GCA_963851295.1. Taxonomy (GTDB): domain Bacteria; phylum Actinomycetota; class Thermoleophilia; order Solirubrobacterales; family Solirubrobacteraceae; genus JAOPZW01. Next base: position 120,119 of record CAWKOS010000001.1, read on the forward strand.
GGCCGTGGCCGGCGTCGTCTCGCTCGTCATCGCGCTGCTCGTGCTGCGGCGCAGGCGCGTACGGACGTGAGCCGCGGCGCGCGGGCAGGAGGCGTCGTGCTCGCGGCGCTGGCGGCGGGGGCGACGACCGGATGCGGCGGGCACGCGCACTCTCCGACGGCGCCGCACCGCCCGCCGACCGGGTCGACTCCGTCCGCGGCAGGCGCGCCCCGCCCGGCTCGCGGCGGCGGCGGCGTCGGCCTGCGCGTCGTGCGCGCGCGCTCGCTGCCCGCGCCGGTGCAGCTTCCCGCCCTGGCCCGCGCCGGGACCGCGGTGCTCGCCGCCGGCGGCCTCGACCGCGCCGACAGCTCGGTGGCCGACGTCCTGCGGCTGGCGCCCGGCGCCCCCCGGCGCGTGGGCGCGCTGCCCAGCGCGGTGCACGACGTCGGGGCGGCGGCGCTCGGCTCGAGCGCGTACGTCTTCGGCGGCGGCAGCGCCTCCGGGCCGACCGACGCGATCACCGAGCTGACGGCGAGCGGCCGCACGCGCCTTGCCGGGCGGCTCCCGGTCGCGATGTCCGACACCGCCGCGGTGACGATCGGCGCCACCGCCTACGTCGTGGGCGGCTACACGACGACGACGCCGCTGCGCTCGGTGCTCGCCTTCCGCCCGGGCGGCGCGCCGCGCGAGGCGGCGGCCCTCCCCCACCCGCTGCGCTACGCGGCGGCCGCGGCGGTCGGCGGGCGACTGCTGATCGCCGGCGGCACCGACGGCGCCCGCGCGCGCGACGAGATCCTCAGCGTCGACCCCGCACACCACCGCGTGCGGGTGATCGGCCACCTGCCCGCGCGGCTGGCCCACGCCGCGGGCGCGGCGCTCGGGGGCGTCTTCTACGTGCTCGGCGGGCGCGGCGACGCGACGACGAGCCAGCGGCGCGCGATCTGGGCGATCGACCCGGCCTCGGGCCGCGTGCGCCCGGCGGGACGGCTGCCGCTCGCGCTCTCGGACCTCGGCGCCGTCGCGGTCGGCGACCGGCTGCTGGTGGCCGGTGGCCGCGACGCGCGCGGGGCCGTGCACGGCGAGCTGTGGGAGCTCGCGCGCGCGGCCCCGGTCGCGCGCGCCGCGGCCCGCCCGGCGCGGGCCCTCGACGTGTACGCGGCGACGCGCCCCGGCCTCCTGGCGCCGCAGGTCCGCCACGACCCCGCGCGGGTCTACGTGCCCAACTCGCAGTCGAACACCGTCGACGTCATCGACCAGCGCAGCGCGCGGATCGTCGACCACTTCGCCGTCGGCGCGCTGCCCCAGCACGTCACCCCTTCGTGGGACCTGCGCACGCTGTGGGTCACCAACGACGCCGGCAACAGCCTCACCCCGATCGACCCGCGCACCGGCCGCCACGGCCGCCAGGTGCCGGTCCTGGACCCCTACAACCTCTACTTCACGGCCGACGGGCGCCGCGCCATCGTCGTCGCCGAGGCCCACCGCGAGCTCGACTTCCGCACGCCGCACTCCATGAGGCTCGTCAAGGCGCTGCACCTGCCGGCCTGCGCGGGCGCCGACCACATGGACTTCACGGCCGACGCGCGGCTGGCGCTCGTCTCGTGCGAGTTCGCCGGGCGCATGGCGGTCGTCGACCTGCGTCGCGAGCGGCTGGTGAAGATGGTCGGCCTGCGCGCCGGCGCCATGCCCCAGGACGTCAAGCTCTCACCCGACGGGCGGACCTTCTACGTCGCCGACATGGCGTCGAACGGCGTCTGGCTCATCGACGCGAGGGCCATGCGCAGGCTGCGCTTCCAGCCCACGGGCGCCGGCGCCCACGGCCTCTACCCCAGCCGCGACTCGAAGGTCCTCTACGTGTCCAACCGCGGGGCCGGGACGATCACGCTGATCTCCTTCCGCACGCGCCGTCCGGTGCGCACGTGGCGGATCCCCGGCGGCGGCTCGCCCGACATGGGCGGCGTGTCGGCCGACGGGCGCGTGCTGTGGCTGTCGGGCCGCTACGACGGCGAGGTCTACGCGATCTCCACCGCCACGGGCCGGCTCCTGCACCGCATCCGCGTCGGCCGCGGCCCGCACGGCCTCTGCGTCTGGCCGCAGCCGGGGCGCTACTCGATCGGGCACACCGGCATCCTGCGCTGAGCCGTCAGGCCGGCAGGCGCACCTCGAAGGCGGCGCCACCGCCGGTGGCCGCCGGCGCGATCGTCACGTCGCCGCCGATCGCCTTGGCCAGCCGGCGGGCCAGGGGCAACCCGAGGCCGGCGCCGCCGTGGCCGTTGACCCCGGGCCCGCGCGCGCCCGGCTCGAAGATCCGCTCGCTCTCCTGCGCGACGACGCCGGGCCCGTCGTCGGCGACGCCCACGACGATGGCGCCGTCGCGCCGGGCGGCGCTCAGGACGATCCGCGAGCGCGCGTAGCGCAGCGCATTGTCGATCAGCGGCGCGACGATGCGCTCCACCACCTCCGCGTCGACCCCGGCGACCATCGCGGCGTCCGGGTGGCGGACCTCGAGCGCGACGCCGCGGTTGGCCACGGCCGGCGCCCAGTCCTCGGCGACGCGATCCAGGACGCCGCCGACCTCGCTGCGTCCATGGTCGGGATGCGCCTCGGCGCGCGCCGCGGCCATCAGCGTCTCGAGGATGGCGCTCATCTGCTCGGCGCTGCGCGCGATGACCTCGTAGGCCTCGCGGCGGTCCTCGGGCGTGCGCTCGCGCCGGGCGAGCAGCTCGACCTCGGCCACGATCCGCGCCAGCGGCGTGCGCAGCTCGTGGGAGAGCTCGGCCGACAGGCGCTGCTCGTGGCGCAGGCTCGCCGCGACCCGGTCCAGCAGGGCGTCGAAGGTGCGGGCGAGCTCGCCCAGCTCGTCGGGCCGCGGGTCCGATCCGAAGCGGCGCCCGAGGTCGTGCTCGCCCCAGTCCGCGGCCGTCGCGGTCATCTCGCGCACGGGGTCCAGCGCGCGGCCGACGGTGACCCAGGTCAGCACGCCGACGGCGACGAGCAGCACGGCGCCGAGCACGAGCGAGCCGAGCAGCGCGAGGTCGGTCGTGCGGTCGTAGGCGGCCAGCGACTCGGCCGCGACGACGGTCCCGACCTGGCGCCCGTTGACCCGCACCGGCGCCGCGTAGAGCCGCAGGTCGGCCTCGGGGACGTCGTCGAAGACGTGCGCGCGGTCGGCCAGCGCGTCGGCCGTGCGCTGCAGGTCCCGCGAGGCCGGCGGGCGCTCGACCGCGCGCGTGCCGTCGTAGATCCACACGCGCTTGTCGACGGACGCGTCGTCGACGGACTCATGGACGCGGACGCGCCCGTTCTCGTAGCTCACGGTCGCCGCCGCCGCGGACGCCAGCGAGCGCACGCGGCTGTTGGCGTCAGCGTCGAGGCTGCGGTCCAGGACGATGTTGAAGGCGACGGTGAGCACGGTCACCGCCCCCAGCGCCGCGACCAGGGCGAGCGCGGTCAGGCGTCCGCGCAGGGTGCGAAAGCGCTTCATTGCAGGCGGTAGCCCACGCCGTGGGCGGTCTCGATCGCGGCCTGCGCGGTGACCTCGCGCAGCTTGCGGCGCAGGCGCGCGACATACTGGTCGAGCGTGTTGTCGTGCACGATGGCGCCGTCGGGCCAGCCGGCCCGCACGAGGTCGCGCCGGCGCACGACGGCCCCGGGCTGCGCCACGAGCGCCGCCAGCAGCCGGAACTCCGTCGGGGTGAGCGGCGCCTCGCCCTCCTCGCCGCTGATCGCGTGGGCGACGGGGTCGAGCCGCAGCGCCCCGACGGTCGCGGCGGCGTCGCCTCCCGAGCGCCGCAGCAGCGCGCGCAGCCGCGCCACGACCTCGTCGAAGTGGAAGGGCTTGGTCACGTAATCGTCGCCGCCGGCGCTGAAGCCCGCGAGACGGTCGGTCACCGCGTCGCGCGCCGTGAGGAAGAGCACGGGGGCGTCGACGCCGCGCGCCCGCAGCGCCTGGCAGAGGTCGCGGCCGTCGGCGTCGGGCAGCCCCACGTCGATGACCAGGGCGTCCGGCGCGGGCTCGGCCCGCGCGATGGCCGCCGCGGCGTCGCCCACCGCCTCCACGTCGAAGCCCTCCTCTCCGAGCCCGCGCACGAGCAGCGAGCGCAGCTCGAGGTCGTCCTCGACGACGAGCAGTCGGAACACCGTCACGTGGACGGAAGTATGGCTTCAGACGCCTGATCGCCACCTGAACGCGACCTTTCACGGCCGTTTCATGAAGCCCGCCTAGCGTCGCCGCCCGTGCATCCGATCTCCTACGGACAGGCGATCGTCCTCGGGCTGATGCAGGGGGTCGCCGAGCCGTTCCCGATCTCGAGCCTCGGCCACGCGGTCATCCTGCCGCGCCTGCTGGGCTGGGACATCCACCAGAACGACGACTACTTCCTGAGCTTCCTCGTGGCGACGCACCTGGCCACGGCGATCGTCCTCTTCTTCATGTTCCTCGACGAATGGCGGCGGATCGCCGCGGGCCTCGTGCGCTCGCTGCGGGCTCGGGAGATCTCCGACAACGACCCCGACGCCCGCCTGGGCTGGCTGCTGATCGTCGGCACCATCCCGGCCGGGATCCTCGGCCTGCTCCTCGAGCACAAGCTCCGCTCGCTCTTCGCCTCGGCGACCTCGGCGGCGATCTTCCTGACCGCCAACGGCGTGCTGCTGCTGATCTTCGAGCGCTACCGCCGCCGCGCGCCCGCGCGGCCTCCGACGCGCATGAGCTTCCGCCAGGCGGCCGCGGTGGGGACCGCGCAGTCCGCGGCGCTCATCCCCGGCATCTCGCGCTCGGGGGTGACGATGGGCGGCGGCCTGCTGGTCGGGCTCTCCAACGAGGACGCGGCCCGCTACTCCTTCCTGCTCGCGACGCCGATCATCGGCGCCGCGGCGCTGCTCAAGCTCCCCGAGCTCTTCGGCCACCAGGGCGACGGCGTGCGCGGGCCGGCCGCCGTCGCGGCGGTCTGCGCGGCCGTCGCGACCTACTTCGCCGTGCGCTTCCTGCTGCGCTACTTCGAGACCAACCGCCTGACGCCGTTCGGCATCTACTGCATCGTCGCGGGCCTGGCCTGCACGCTGATCTTCGCGCTTGGGGGGTGAGGCATACTCGTGCCGGCGATGCGCGTGCTGGTCGTCGAGGACGAGCCGAAGCTGGGCGCTCTGATCGTCCGCGCGCTGCGCGGCGAGGGCCACGCGGTCGACCTCTGCGCCACCGGCGCCGAGGCGGTCTGGCGCGCGGGCGCCGTCGAGTACGACGCGATCGTCCTCGACGTCGGACTGCCGGACTTCGACGGCTTCGAGGTCTGCCGCCGGCTGCGCGCCGACGGCGTCTGGGCCTCGGTGCTCATGCTCACCGCCCGCGGCGAGATCGCCGACCGCGTCGAGGGCCTCGACGTCGGGGCCGACGACTACCTCGTCAAGCCCTTCTCGTTCGCCGAGCTCGGGGCGCGGCTGCGGGCGCTCGTGCGGCGCGGCACGCCGGAGCGCCCGGCCGTCCTCGCGGTCGGCGACCTGCGCCTGGACCCGGCGCGGCGCGAGGCCTGGCGGGCCAACAGCCCGATCGCGCTGTCGGCGAAGGAGTACGCGCTGCTCGAGGCCTTCATGCGCAGCCCCGGCCGGGTCCTCTCGCGCTTCGCGTTGCTCGAGAAGGTGTGGGACGAGAGCTACGAGCACCGCTCCAACGTCGTCGACGCCTACGTGCGCCTGCTGCGCGACAAGATCGACCGCCCGTTCGGCACCGACTCGATCGAGACGGTGCGCGGCGTGGGCTACCGGCTGTGCACGCCCTCCGAGAGCGGCTGAACGCGCTGCCGCTGCGCGCGCGCCTGACGCTGGCCTACACGGCGGCGATGGCGATCGTGCTCGCGATCGTGGGCGCCTTCCTGTACTTCCACACCAAGTCGGGCCTGGACCAGAGCATCGACGACGCGCTCGTGCTGCGCGCGCGCGACATCGCGGCGGTCACGCGCCGCGGCGACCCCGCCACGCTGCTGCGCACCCGCCAGCCGCCGCCGGGCCAGATCGGCGACCACGCGCAGGTCCTCGACGCCGGCGGCCGGATCGTCGCCGCGACGCCCTCGGCCACCAAGCCGCTGCTGCGCGCCGGCGAGCTGCCCGCCGCGCGGCGCGGGCGGTTCATGCGCGACCGCGGCGACAACCTGCGCGTGCTGGCCGAGCCGGTGGGCGCCGGCGGCCGCGTCGTCGTCGTCGCCGCCGACCTGCCCCAGCGCGAGGAGAGCCTCGACGAGCTCACCGGCGCCCTGCTCATCGGCGGCCCGCTGGCGCTGGCGCTCGCGGCCCTGCTCGGCTATGCGCTGGCCTCCGGCGCGCTGCGCCCGGTCGAGGCGATGCGCAGCCGGGCGGCTTCGATCTCGGCCGCCGACCCCGACGCGCGGCTCCCGCTGCCCGAGGCGCAGGACGAGATCCGCCGGCTCGGCGAGACGCTCAACGCCCTGCTGGAGCGCGTCGCCGAGGCGCGCCGACGCGAGCGCGCCTTCGTCGCCGACGCCAGCCACGAGCTGCGCACGCCGCTGGCCATCCTCAAGGGCGAGCTCGAGCTCGCGGCGCTGGGCGAACCGGGTCGCGCCGAGCTCGAGCGCGTCGTGCGCTCGGCCACCGAGGAGACCGACCGCCTGGTGGCGCTCGCCGAGGAGCTGCTGGCCCTGGCGCGCCTGGACGAGGAGCCGCCGGCGGTGAACGCGCGTCCGCTCCACGTCGGCGACCTGCTCGACGCCGTCGCCGCCGCGCACCTGCCGCGGGCCGCGGAGCTGGGCCGGGCGCTCGTGGTCGTCGACGCCGAGGGCGTGGTGGCGACGGCCGACCGCGCGCGGCTGCACCAGGCGCTCAACAACCTCGTCGACAACGCGCTGCGCTACGGGGCGGGCACGGTCCGCCTCGAGGCGCGCCGCGCGGACGGCGACGTCGAGCTGCACGTGCGCGACGAGGGCGCGGGGTTCCCCGCGTCCTTCCGCGCGCGCGCCTTCGACCGCTTCGCGCGCGGCGCCGGCGAGGGCCAGCCCGGCTCGGGGCTCGGGCTGGCGATCGTGGCGGCGGTGGCGGCGGCCCACGGCGGCAGCGCGCACGCCGACAACCTCCCGGAAGGGGGCGCCGACGTCTGGCTCTCGGTTTCATCGACGTTTCATGAGAGCGCTCCATCCTCGGCGCCGACATGACCAAGCGCCGCTCGCTCATCGCGCCCGCCATCGTCCTCGGCATCGTCTTCCTCGCCCTCGCGATGCTCTACTGGATCGACAGCGCCTCGGCGCTGCCGTCCTTCCTCCCCGGGCACGAGGCCGGCTCCACGCACCACCACATCAAGCACGGCATCGCCGCGGCCGTCGTCGGCCTCGGATGCCTGACCTACGCGTGGTTCCAGAGCGGCGGCTAGCGCCGCGCCCGGCGGCTCAGCTCGGCTGGGCCACGATCCGGATGTAGGGCCGCGGCGACTCCCAGCCGTCGGGGTAGGCCGCGCGCGCCTCGTCGTCGGAGACCGAGCCCGAGATGAACACGTCGTCGCCCTGCCTCCAGTTGACCGGCGTGGCGACCTTGTGATCGGCGGTGAGCTGCAGCGAGTCGATCACGCGCAGGACCTCGTCGAAGTTGCGCCCGGTGGTCATCGGGTAGACGAGGATGAGCTTGATCTTCTTGTCGGGACCGACGACGAAGACGTTGCGGACCGTCGCGTTCATCGCGGGCGTCCGCGCCGTGGGGTCGCCCGAGACATCGGCCGGCAGCATGCCGTAGAGCTTGGAGACCTCGAAGTCGGAGTCGCCGATGAGCGGGTAGTTCGGGGCGTGGCCCTGCGTCTCCTCGATGTCGCCGGCCCACTGGGTGTGGTTCTCGACGGGATCGACCGAGAGGCCGATGATCTTCACGTTGCGCTTGTCGAACTCGGGCTTGATGCTCGCCATGTAGCCAAGCTCGGTCGTGCACACCGGCGTGAAGGCGCGCGGGTGCGAGAAGAGCACGGCCCAGGAGTCCCCGATCCAGTCGTGGAAGCGGATCGGCCCTTCGGTCGTGTCGGCCTCGAAGTCGGGGGCCGTGTCGCCGAGCTGCAATGCCATGGGTCCTCCTGGTGTCGGGGTCGCGGCAGCCTCCCCGGTTGCCAACCCTACGCTTCGGCGCGAGAGTGCGCCGGTGACCGCCCGCACGCCGCTCGGCGGCTCGCCCTTCGAGGACCACTTCGACGGCGCGGCGCTCGACACCGAGGTCTGGGTCCCGCACTACCTGCCGCAGTGGAGCTCGCGCGCGCGCAGCGCGGCGACGTACGCGGTCGCGGGCTCAGAGCTGCGGCTGACCATCCCGCCCGAGCAGGGGCTCTGGTGCGAATCCGAGCACGACCCGCCGCTGCGGGTCTCGGGCATCCAGTCGGGCATCTTCTCGGGCCCGGTCGGGAGCACCGTCGGCCAGCAGCCGTTCCGCGAGGGCGCCGTGGTGCGCGAGCACCAGCCGCCGCAGTGGGGCTGGACGCCCCATCACGGCGTCCTCGAGATCCGCGCGCGGATGGAGCTCACGCCGCGGTCGATGGCCGCGGTGTGGATGGCCGGCCTCGAGAACGAGCCGCAGCGCAGCGCCGAGATCTGCGTCTTCGAGGTCTTCGGCGATGCGCTCGAGGGGAACCGCGGCGCGGGGGTCGGCATGGGCGTGCATCCGTTCCGCGACCCGGCCATCACCGACGAGTTCGAGGCGCCGCGCCTGCCCATCGACGTCACCGAGCACCACGTCTACGCCGCCGACTGGCGCCCCGGCCGCGTCGACTTCCTGGTCGACGGCGAGCACGTCAAGACGGTCCACCAGGCGCCGGACTACCCCATGCAGATGATGGTCGCGGTCTTCGACTTCCCGGCCCACGAGCGGGCGGCGCAGTCGCCCGGCCACGTACCGCTGCTGGCCGTCGACTACGTCCGCGGCTGAGGGCGCAGCCACCGCCGGCGCGACGGCCGCGCCAGCGACCGCACCGTCTGCGCCCCCCGCTCGCGCTCCAGGTGGCTCGCGAGCGCGATGAAGAGCTGGGCGGTCGTGAGCGCGTCGCCGTCGGCGTGGTGCGGGCGGTGGACCGGCAGGCCCAGGCGGGTCGCGGCCGCCGACAGGCCGAAGGGGCGGCCGCCCGCAGCGCGGCCGAGCACGACCTCGGCGAGGCGGGCTGTGTCGATCGCGCGGCCACGCAGGCGCACGCCGCGGCCGCGCAGCGCGCGGTCCAGGAAGCGCTCCTCGATGGAGGCGACGTGCGCGACGAGCACGCGCCCGGCGAGCGCGCCGAGCAGGCCGTCGAGCGCCTCGTCCAGGGCCGGCGCGGATTCGAGGTCGGCGGGGCGCAGCCCGTGGATGCGCATCGTGTCCGCGCGCGGCATGCGCGCCGGGCGCACGAGGCCCGCCACGAGCCCGCCGGGCCGCACGCGGCCCTCGTCGACCGGGATCGCCGCGTAGGAGACGATCTCGTCGGCGCGCGGGTCCAGGCCGGTGGTCTCCAGGTCGACGACGCAGAAGGGCGCCGCCCGCCACGGCGTCGAGGCCGTGGGGAGCGCCGCGCGCGCGTAGTCGGCCGCCGCCGGCGAGCGCGGGCGCACGTCAGCGGTAGACCAGCTCGTTGCTCAGCGAGCGCTGGACCGAGGCGACGACCCGGAAGGCCTCGCGCACGTAGCGGCGGGTCAGCGCGTTGAGCGAGGCCGGGTCGACGAAGTCGTCGGGCGCCCCGCCGGCGCGCACGGCCTGGACCTGGTGCTCGAGGCGCAGCTCGGCGAAGAGGTCGAAGGCCTCGACGAGCGCTTCCGCCTCGCCCTCCCGCAGGACGCCCGCAGCGGCCGCCGCGCGCAGCCGGTCGGTCGTGGCGGTCGACGTCGCCCCGGCGGCCATCCCCGCGTAGCGGGCGATGTCGACGATCGGCAGCAGCCCGCCGCGCTTGATGTTGAAGTGGCCCCGGTGCTCGCCGTCGTGCTCGACGACGATGTCGCGCAGGAAGCCGGTCGGCGGGCGGTAGGCGAGCGCCAGGCGCTGCAGCAGGCGCAGCAGGCCGGGATGGCGGCGGCTCTCCGCGAGGACGCCGAGCACGTCGCCCGGCGCGCCGGCGCCGCCGATCGCGCGGCCGTCGGCCAGCAGCGAGACCGCGATGAGCACCTTGTCCTCCTGCGGGTGCTCGAGCCAGTGCGCGATCTCCGCGCGCCAGTCGGCCGTGGAGCGCGCGAAGAGCGGGTCGGACGCGTTGGCGGCGTTCGCGTCCGGGGCGAGGCCGAAGCGGTCGAGGTCGTCGACTACGGTGCGGACGAGCGCGGCAAGCGCCGGCGAGCGCTCGCCCTCCCACGCCAGGCCGCTGTCGAGGTCGGAGGAGAGCACCGGCTCGCGCCGCCCGTAGCTGCCCAGCGAGAGCCACGCGAACGGCGGCAGCGGCTGCTCGGGGCGGCGCAGCTCGAGGAGCCGGCGCACGAGGGCGTCCACGACCGCGGCCATGACGGCGCCGATCTGGCCCGCGCCGACCTGGCTGTCGTGGAGCGCCACCACCGAAGGCCGCAGGCGCGCGGCGGCAGCCGCGAGCTCGTCGAGGTCGCGGGCCGCGTCGATCGCCCGGCGCACGACCAGCGGCGCCCGCGCCTGGGCCGCGAGCAGGTCGACGTCGGTCACGACGCCGACGACCTCGCCGCGCTCGGAGCGCACGGGCAGGTGGCGCACGCCGCGGCGGACCATCGCGAGCATCAGCTCGGTGGCCAGCTCGCCGGCGGCCGCGGTCACCGCGGGCGCCGTCATGGCGGCGCTCACCGGCGCGTCGAGGTCCATGCCCGCCGCCACCACACGGACGCGCAGGTCGTGGTCGGTGACGATCCCCACCTCGCCGCCGGGGAGCTCGACCACGGCGCAGCTCGCGCGCTGCCCGGCCATGCGCTGCGCGACCTCGCGGATCGGCGTGTCGGGGGCGCAGGTCACGAGCTGCTCGTGCACGAGCGCGCGGGCCGGAAGCTCGGGCTGCGACGCCCCGTAGCCGGGCTCGTCGCCGGCCCCGAGCCGCGCGCGCTCGAGCAGGGTGCGCGCGACGAAGCGCGCGCCCGCCGGTCGCGAGAGCAGCGGGAAGACGTCTTCGGCGGCCAGGCGGTAGGTCAGCGTGTCCTCGGCCGCCCGCGCGGCATAGCCCGTCGGCAGCCCGGACAGCATCGCGGGGTGGCCGAACCACTCCCCCTCCCCCAGCAGATCGAGCACGTGCCCGCGATCGACGAGCTCCACGCTCCCGCGGCGGACGATCCGCGCGTGCCCGGGCGGCGGGTCGCCCTGGCGGAAGACCACCGTGCCCGCGGCGAAGTACTCGACCTCCGCGCGCGCCGCGAGCTCATCGAGCGCATGCTCGCCGAGCTCGGCGAAGGGCTCGTGCCTGCGCAGGAACTCGGCGATGTCGTGCACCGCGGGCAGTCTCTCGGATGCGCGGGGGTCCCGTCAGCTCCGGGCTTTCCCGCAGCGGAGGTGCAGCCGAATGCTGATGCGCGGGCCGCGGCGCGCGCGGATGCTGCGCGCCATGTTCGATCCAATCGTCGTCGGCGTCGACGGCCGCGAGGGCGGCCGGGATGCCCTGGCCCTCACGGGCTTCCTACAGCGGACGTTCGGCGGCCGCGTCTTCGCCGTGACCGCCCACCCGCATGACACCTTCCCGGCGCGGGCGACGCGGCTGTCCGCCGAGACGATCGTCGCCCGCCAGGCGGCGATGATGCTCGCGGCCGAGCTGCGCAACGCCGACGTCGACGCGCTCGCCATGCCCGTGCCCGACGGCTCGCCCGCCCGCGCGCTGCACGGCGTGGCCGAGCGCGAGCAGGCGGCGCTGCTCGTCGTCGGCTCCGACCGCCAGGGGCCCGTCGGCCACATCCTCACCGGCGACGTGACCACCGGCGCCCTCTACGGCTCGCCGTGCCCGGTCGCGGTCGCGCCCCCCGGGCTCGCGGGGCGCGGCGAAGCGCTGCGGACGGTGGGGATCGGCTACGACGGCTCGCCCGAGTCCGAGCAGGCGCTCGCCCTCGCCCGGGCCATCGCCGGTCACACCGGCGCCCGGCTGGAGCTCGTGTGCGTGGCCGCGCGCCCGATTCCCGTTGCCGAGTGGGCGATCGCGACCGACGGGACCGAGGATCTCCAACAGGCCGAGCGCGAGCGCGTGGAGGCGCTGGCGGCCGGCGCGCTGGCCGACGGCCCGGAGGGCTGCACCGCGCACGTCGTCGAGGGTCTCGCCCACGACGAGCTCGTGAAGCGCAGCACCGAGCTCGACCTGCTCGTCGTCGGCTCCCGGGGATACGGGCCGCTGCGGCGCCTGCTGCTCGGGAGCACGTCCTCGCGGCTCGTGCACCGGGCGGCCTGCCCGGTGCTGGTGCTGCCGCGCGGCGCCCACGAGCCGGACATCGAGGCGATCCAGGCCATGCACGGGCACGCACCCTTGCCCGCATTCGGGACCAGCGGGAGCCTTGTGCCATGACCTCCACCCCGTACCGCGTCGTCATCGCCGGCGGTGGCGTCGCCGGCCTCGAGGCGCTCTTGGCGCTGCACGCGCAGGCCGGCGAGCGCGTCGAGCTGACCCTCGTCTCCCCCAGCCCCGACTTCGTCTATCGCCCGCTCGCCGTGGCCGAGCCCTTCGCCCGCGGCCGCGCGCGGCACACGCCGCTCACCGAGGCGACGAAGGCGACCGGAGCGACCTTCGTGCAGGCGCCCATCGCGTCCGTGGACGTCGCGGCCCACAGCGTCGCCCTCGGTGACGGCTCGGCGCTCGAGTACGACGCGCTGGTGCTCGCCACGGGCGCCGCCGCCGAGCCCGCCTTCGGCACCGCCAACGTCTTCAACTGGAACGACACGAGCGAGGTCGAGCAGGTCGGCGGCCTGCTGCGCGACCTCGAGGAGGGCTACAGCCGCAGGCTGGCGGTCGTCATCCCGCCCGGCCCCGGCTGGCCGCTGCCCGGTTACGAGCTCGCGCTGCTGATCGCGGGCGACGCCCGCGGCATGGGCATGGAGCCCGAGATCACGCTCGTCACGCCCGAGCAGGCGCCGCTGGCGATCTTCGGCCCGCGCGCCGTCGAGGTCGTCACCGAGGAGCTCGAGGCCGCCGGCGTGCAGCTCGAGCTGGGCGCCTACGCCGAGCTCGACCAGGGCCCGCCGCGCGCGATCGTCATGCGGCCCTCGGGCCGGCGCCTGGAGGTCGGCCGCGTCCTCGCGCTGCCGCGCCTGCGCGGCCGCACGCCCGCGGGCATCCCCTCCGATCCCGACGGCTTCATCGCGGTCGACGCGCACTGCCGCGTCACCGGCGCCCCCGGCGTGTGGGCCGCGGGCGACGGCATCGCCTTCCCCGTGAAGTTCGGCGGCCTCGCCGCCGAGCAGGCCGACGCGGCGGCGGCCGACATCGCCGCCGAGGCGGGTGCCGGCGTCGAGCGGGCGCCGTTCCACCCCGTCCTGCGCGGCCAGCTCCTGACGAGCCGCGGCCCGCGCTACCTGCGCTACGACGCGGCGGGCGGCGGCGGCCACGGCGAGGCGAGCGCGCACGCCCTGTGGTGGCCGCCGAGCAAGGTCAACGGCCGCTACCTCGCGCCGTGGCTCGCCGCGCGCGATGAGGAGGCCGTCGCCGACCACCTCCCGCAGTCAGGCGGGCTGCCCGTCCAGGCGGACCTGCACCGCGACTACGTGGCCCCGTAGGCGGGCGGCGGGGCCGTCGACGCCAGCGCGATCTCGAAGCGCGCGGGCTGCGCCGTCGCCAGCCGCAGCGTGCCGCCCTCGTTCTCGACGAGGGCGCGCGCAACGGCGAGGCCGAGGCCGCTGCCGCCCGCGAGCGAGACGTGGCGCTCGAAGATCTCCTCGCGCGCCTCGACCGGCACGCCGGCGCCCTCGTCGCTGACCGCCAGCACCACGGACCCGTTGCGGGCAACGGCCTCGACGCGCGCACGCCCGCCGCCGTGGCGCAGCGCGTTGTCGAGCAGGACGTCGACGGCCTGGCCGATCGCGCCCGAGGTCCCGTGCACGCGCAGGCCCGGGTCGACGTGGCAGGACAGCGCGCCGCCGGCCCGGGCGAACATCGGGCGCCACGCGTCGGCGTGCTCGATCGCCAGCGCCGCGACGTCCAGCGGGCCGCCGGCCGCACGGCGCTCGTCGCGCGCCATCGCCAGCAGATCGGCGATCGTGCGCTCCAGGCGCTCGGACTGCGCCTGCGCGGCGTCGGCCTCCACGCGCGCGGCCTCGAGGTCGGGCGCGTCGCGGATCGCGTGCAGGCGCAGCTGCAGCGCCGTCAGCGGCGTGCGCAGCTGATGGGAGACGTCGGCCGAGAACGCGCGCTCCTGGGCGACGAGCCGCGCGATGCGCGCGGCCGAGAGGTCCTGGGCCTCGGCGACGGCGTCGATCTCCGGCACGCCGAAGCGCCCGGCGCGCGCCGAGAAGTCGCCCGCGCCCAGGCGCGCGGCGGTGCTCGCCAGGCGCCGCAGCGGGCCCATGACCCGCCCGCTCTGCACGAGCGCCAGCGCCACGGCGACCACGATGCCGAGCACGCCGAGGCCGGCGATCAGCAGCCAGACGTCGCGGCTGCGCTCGTCGACGTCGTGGGCGGCCGCGACGACGGTGACCGTCGGGCCCGCGGAGGCGCCAGAGCGCACCTGTAGCGTGCGCCCGCCGACGGGCGGGCCGGCGCTGAAGGGCGGGCGGCCGGGAATCTGGACGACGATCCGGTCGCCGTGGCGAACGAGCGCCAGGAGCGCGCCGCGGTCGAGCGCCTGGCCGGAGGCCTGCCGGCCCTGGACGTCGGCCGCCACGGCGTCGGCCTCGCGCTCCAGGCGGGCGCTCGCGTCGCTGCGCACGAGCCGCGACCCGACGAGGCCGAGCGGGATCCCGAGGACGAGGACCGCCGCGAGCGCGATCAGGGTCGTGGACGCGAGCAGCCGGCGGCGCACGCCTACTCGCGCTCGAAGCGAAGGCCGACGCCGCGGATCGTCGTGACGAGGCGGGGGCTCGCCGCGTCGTCGCCGAGCTTGCGCCGCAGCCACGAGACGTGCATGTCGAGAGTCTTGGTCGAGCCGTACCAGTTCTCGTCCCACACCGCCGACATGATCCGCTCGCGGCGCAGGACGCGCCCCGCGTGCCCGACGAGCAGCGCGAGCAGGTCGAACTCCTTGGGCGCCAGCTCGAGCTCGCGTCCGTCGACCCAGGCGCGGCGCGAGGCGCGGTCCACGCGCACGCCGTTGACCTCGACGACCGGCTCCTCGGCGACGTCGGCGGCGCGCCGCAGCAGCGCGCGGACGCGCGCCAGCAGCTCGCCGACGCGCATCGGCTTGGCGACGTAGTCGTCGGCTCCGGCGTCGAGCCCGACGATGGCGTCGACCTCCTCGGCGCGTGCCGTGAGCATGAGGATCGGGACGTCGGGCCGCGCCAGTCGTATGCGCCGGCAGACCTCGACGCCGTCCATGCCGGGCAGGCCGAGGTCGAGGAGCACGAGGTCGTGCGCGCCCTGCGCCCCGAGCCCGGCGGCCGTCGGCCCGTCGGTGATCGCCTCGACCTCGTAGCCCTCGCGCCGAAGCGCCTGCGCGAGTGGCTCGGCGATCGCGTCGTCGTCCTCGACGAGCAGCAGCGACGGCACGTCGCGCAGCGTATCGGGGCCGTCGCGACCGTCCGCCGGCACGCGGGCGTCAGTCGCCGCCGCCGCGCGCCGCGAGCGTGCGCAGCCACGCGTCGATGGCCGCGAAGTCGCGGTCGGTGACGACCGAGGGCGGGAACAGGCCGCTGGCGTGGACGTGGCGGAACTCCTCGAGCTCGACCCCGCCGGCCAGGCGCGGGCCGCGCAGGCCCTGCGCGCGGTCGCCGTGGCAGCTCGCGCAGCCCAGGCCGTCGGTCGAGAACGCCTGCGCGCCCGCCGTGGCGGGCTTGACGCCGCGCGCGAGCGCAACGTCGAGCTGGGCTGCACCGCTGGCGGACTGGGCCAGCGCGCCGCCGCCGTAGACGCCGACGCCGTGGTGGTAGGTCATGCGGCCGCCGAGGTACCCCTGCGCGAGCACCGCCACCAGCGCGAGGACCCCGCCGAGCACCAGCTCGCGGCCGTGGGTGTGGTGGTCGGCGATGGCGCGGCGGGCGCGCCAGCCCGCGACGGCGAGCACGATCGCCGTCGTCGCGATCCCCAGCCAGAAGTGGATCGTTCCGATGCGGAAGCTGCTGCCGCGCAGCGTGGTCTGCGCCTGGCCCCAGACCAGCAGCCCGGTGACCCCGGCGGCGAGGGTGCCGACCACGGCGGCGCCGACCACCCACGGCTCGGCCTGCGCGATTGCCGGCCCGCCGCGGTCCGCGCGACGGACGAGCAGGACGATCAGATACGTGGGGATGGCCACGACCGCCAGGTGCGTCGCGGCCCCGTGGAGCTCGGACAGGTGCGGCATCGCCGCATCGTCGCGACGGCCCGGTAAAGGGCCGGCAAAAGCCGGCGGGTCAGGCCGCAGCGGGGAGCGGGCGCACGCACGCGACCGCGGGAACCGGCCGCTGCCGCCGCGTCGCTACGGCGCGGCTGATGGCGTAGCCGGCGGCCGTGATGGCCAGGCCCGCGACGGCGTCGAAGACGAAGTGGTTGCCGGTCGCCACCACCGTGAGCAGGACGAGCGGCCCCCACAGCAGCGCGGCGGCGCGCAGCAGCGGGGCGCGCAGCGCGGCCGCCACCGCGATGCCGATCGCGAAGGCGAAGCCGACGTGCAGGCTCGGGACGGCGGCGAACTGGTTGGCCAGCGCCGTCGCGGCGCCCGAGTCCAGGCGCATCGGGCTCCCGTTCGAGACGGTGTCGGCGATCCCGAGCCCGGCGAGCCGCGGCGGCGCCGTCGGGAAGAGGGCGTAGACGGGCAGCGCCAGCGCCCAGGTCGCCAGCAGCGTGTTGCGCAGCGTCCGGTAGATCGCCCGGTCCAGGCGGTAGACGAGGATCAGCGCGGCGGGCAGGACGAGGTCCTGCGCGGCCAGGTAGACGTAGTTGAGGACCGGGAGCAGCGGCGAGTCCAGGAACGCGCGCTGGACGGCGCCCTCCACGTCGAGGTGCAGATCGCGCTCGAGCGCGACGACCTGCTGGGCGTGCGCGAGGGCCAGCGGCTCGGAGCCCGCCGCCACCCAGCGCGCCGCCTCGTAGATCGCGTAGGCGATCACGGCCAGCGCGATCTCGCGTGCGAACCGGGGGCGGCGGCGGAGGAGGGCTGGCAGGGTGCGGACGGCGGTGGTCATGACGGGTGCGAGAGCTTTGGAGACACGGTTGCACGCGCAACCGCTCTGCCCAACGGGGGGCACCTCGCCTCCGCGGGTGAAGACAGCCGCAGGCCCGAGGGCGGGTTAGCCGCCCGTCCCGTTCAAGTCGCGCATTCGCGCCCGTATCCGGGTAGGACGAGGCCATGGACCGCGCACAAGCCGATCAGGCGCTCTTCGAGCGCCTGCGCGACCAGCGGGACCCGCTCGACCGCGAGATGCTCATCGAGCGCTTCCTCCCACTCGCGCGGAGCCTCGCCGCGCGCTACCGCCGCCGCGCGGAGCCGTTCGAGGACATCTTCCAGGTCGCCTGCTTGGGCCTCGTCAAGGCCATCGATCGCTACGACCCGAGCATCGGCCGCGCCTTCTCGTCCTTCGCGGTGCCGACAATCTCGGCGAGATCAAGCGCTACTACCGCGATCGCACGTGGAGCGTGCACGTGCCGCGCGACCTGCAGGACCTGACCCTGATGGTGGACCGGTCGCGGGCGCAGCTCGAGGCCGAGCTCGGCCGCAGCCCGACCGCCGCCGAGATCGCCGAGCGCCTGGACGTCGCCGACGAGGACGTCGTCGAGGCCCTGCAGGCCGGCCACGCCCAGTTCGCCTCCTCGCTCGACGCGCCGGCCCGCGGCGAGGACGACGGCGCCGCGACGGTCGGCGAGTTGCTCGGCGTGCGCGAGCAGGGCTTCGCCCGCGCCGAGCAGCGCGCTGACCTGCGCGCCCTGGCGCAGGTCCTGGCCCCGCGCGAGCGCTTGGTCGTGCGCCTGCGCTTCGAGCGCGACCTGACCCAGCAGGAGATCGGCGAGATCATCGGGATCAGCCAGATGCAGGTCTCGCGCATCCTGCGCGCCTCGCTGGTCCGCCTGCGCGAGCACGCCGAGGCCCGCGAGCGCCTGACCGACACGACGCCGGTCGCGGCCTGAGACCGTGAGCGACTACGCGATCGTCTCGGCCGACGACGTCGAGGACCTGTACGAGGGCACCGACGTCCCCGGCGAGTTCCGGCCCCTCACGGACGCGCTCGGCGCCGATCAGGTGGCGATGACGCTGATCCGCGTCCCGCCCCACTCCGACTTCGAGCAGGGCACCGGCCACTACCACGATGCCACCGAGGAGCTCTACCTCGTGACCCGCGGGACCCTGACCATGCGCCTGGGCGACGACGTGCACGAGGTCCCCGCGGGCTGCGCGGTGCGCGTCGGCGCCCAAACGCCGCGCTCGCACCGCAACGAGGGCGACGAGCCCGTGGAGATGTGGGCGATCTCGCGCGCGGGCCGCGGCTCGGACGCGACGAAGATCGACGACTTCTGGGATGCCTCCCCGGACGCGCGCCGGCACCGCGGCCCGGCCGCGTGAGCTCCACCCGCTCGTTAGGCTGGCCGCCATGGACGACGATCGGGCACGGGAGCTGCTGGCGCGCGAGCGCGAGCGCATCGAGAGCGAACTGGCCGAGCTCGGCCCGGACCCGGAAGCCGACCGCGACGAGCCAGGCGACCGCGACTCCGAGGATCTCTACCAGCAGGAGTTCGACGCAACCCGCGCGACGGACCTGCGCGAGCAGCTCGGGGCCGTCGAGCGCGCCGAGGCGCGCCTGGCCGGCGGCACGTACGGGCTCTCGGTGGAGAGCGGCGAGCCGATCCCCGACGCGCGTCTGGAGGCGGTGCCCACCGCCGAGCGCACCGTCGCGGAGGAGGAGCGGGGGTAGGATCGCGGCATGGCCCACGGCGCCGTCCTCATCGACGAGATCGCCAACGAGCTCGACACCTGGCCGGGCGTGCGCATCGAGCGCCGCCAGGACGGCACCGCGGTCGTGCGCTACGAGGACCTCGAGCTCGGCGTCCTTGACCGTGACCGAGCCGTGGCCGAGGTGCGCGTGTCGCTGGCCGAGCGCGACGAGCTCGTCGAGCACGGCGACGCCGAGCCGGCCGACCCCGCGCCCGACTCCCGCACGGTGCGCCACACGGTCGAGGGGCCGGCCGACGTGACTGCGGCGCTCGAGCTCTTCGACGGCCGCTACCGCGACCTGCGCGGCGACGACAGCCCCTACAGCTCGCAGGATCCAGACTGAGCTGGCTGCGCAAGCGCGACCGCGGGCTGGCCGCGCTGCGTCGGGCGGGGCGGGCGGCGCTCGTCATGCCGTCGATGTTCGCCGTCGGCGACGTCGTCATCGGCAACCCGGCGGTCGCCACCTTCGCCGCCTTCGGATCCTTCGCGATGCTCCTGCTCGTCGACTTCGCGGGCCCCATGCGCGCGCGGCTGCAGGCGCAGGCGGCGCTCGCCCTCACCGGCGCCGTCTTCGTCTGCGTCGGCACGCTCGCCTCGCGCTCGGCCGCCTTGGCCGCCATTGCGATGGCGGTCGTCGCCTTCGGCGTCCTCTTCGCCGGGGTCGTCAGCTCCGTGCTCGCCGGCGCCACGACCTCGCTGCTGCTGGCCTTCATCCTGCCGGTCTCGCTGCCCGGCCCGGCGTCGCAGATCCCGGACCGGCTCGCCGGATGGGGCCTGGCTTCGGGTGCCGCGCTGCTCGCGGTCGCGCTGCTGTGGCCCGCGCCCGCGCGCGACCCGGTGCGCGGCGCGGCGATCGCGGGCTGCCGGGCGGTGGCGGCCCGGCTGCGCTCCGACGCCGCGCAGGCCGACGAGGCGCTGCAGTCGCTGCACGCGGTGTTCTTCGCGACGCCGTATCGCCCGACGGGGCTGAGCACGGCGGCGCGGGCGGTCGTCCGGCTCGTGGACGAGCTGCGCTGGCTCAACGCGATCGCGAGCCAGATGCCGCCCGACCAGCCGGGCGTCGCGGCCGACGGCCGCCCGCAGGCGGTGCGGCAGGCGGCCGCGGCCGCGCTCGACGAGAGCGCCGCCCTGCTCGACGCCCCTCGGCGCTCGCCCGCCGCGCTGCGCGCGGCGCTGGACGAGCTGCGCGCGAACCTGCGCGAGCTCGAGCGCGCGGCCACGGTGACGGCGCCGGTGGACGACGCGGTCTCCGCCCTGGATCCCAGCTTCCGCGCACAGGAGCTCGGCTACGTCGTCTCGCAGATCGCGCTCAACGTCGACCGCGCGGCCGCCGCCGAGCGGCGCACCTGGCTCGATCAGCTCCTCGGCCGCCAGCCGGCCGGGCTGCCCGGAGCTCTCTCGGCCGCGCAGGAGCGCGCCGGCGCCCATGTGGGACGCGGCTCGGTGTGGCTGCGCAACAGCGTCCGCGGCGCCGCCGGCCTCGGGCTCGCGGTCCTCGTCGCCAACCTCAGCGGGGTCCAGCACGCCTTCTGGGTCGTCCTGGGCACGCTCTCGGTCCTGCGCTCGAGCGCGCTGGGCACCGGGCAGAGCGTGCTGCGCGGACTGCTCGGCACCGTGGTCGGCTTCGCGATCGGGGCGACCCTCGTGACCCTGATCGGGACGGACACGACGGTGCTGTGGGTGCTGCTGCCGCCCGCCGTGCTCGTCGCCGGCCTCGCGCCCGCCGTGATCGGCTTCGCCGCGGGGCAGGCCGCGTTCACGATCACGCTGCTGATCCTCTTCAACATCCTCGCGCCCGCGGGCTGGGAGATCGGGCTCGTGCGCATCGAGGACGTCGCGCTCGGCAGCGCCGTCAGCCTCGCCGTCGGGCTGCTGCTGTGGCCGCGCGGCGCCGGCGCCGTCCTCGGCCGCGCGCTGGCCGACGCCTACGCCGACAGCGCCGCCTACCTCGCCGGCGCCGTGCGCTTCGGGGTCGGGCGCTGCGACGCGCTCGCCGCCGCCGTCCCCGCTCCCAGCGACCAGGCGGTCCGCGCCGCAGCCGCCGCCCGCCGCCTCGACGACGCCTTTCGCTCGTACCTCGCCGAGCGCGGCGAGAAGCCGGTGCCGATGAGCGAGGTCACGAGCCTGGTCACCGGCGTCGTCGGTCTGCGGCTCGCGGGCGACGCCGTGCTCGAGCTGTGGAGCCAGGACGGAGAGACGCCGGGCGGCGACCGCACCGCCGCCCGCGAGGCGCTCGTCGCCGAGACCGAGCAGATGGCCGACTGGTACGGCGGCTTCGCGAGCGCGCTCACCGGCCGCGGCGCCGTCCCCGACCCGCTGATGCACGACGACGGCGCCGACCCCCGGCTCGTGGAGGCCGTGGACCACGACCTGCGCGGCGACGACGGCAACGCGACGGCCACCGCCGTGCGCATGATCTGGACCGGCGACCACCTCGACGCCGCCCGCCGCCTGCAGGCCACGCTCGCCGAGCCGGCGCGGACGGCGGTCGAGCAGCGCGCCTTCGCGGCGCCGGCGGGCCGCTAACGGCCGAAGCGGCGCTCGTCCAGCCGTGCCTCGGCGGCGGGCCCGAGGTCGTCGGCCGCCCGGCCGAGGGCGACCCGATAGGTCCCGCCCGCGAGATGCCACTCGCCGGCGGCGGCGTCGTAGCGCGCGAGCAGCCGCGGGTCGGCGGTCAGGCTCACGCGGCGGCTCTCGCCGGGGGCGAGGGCGACGCGCTCGAAGCCCAGCAGGCGCAGGCGCGCCTCGCCCGCCGCCTCGGTGAGGTAGAGCTGGGCGACGTCGGCGCCGTCGCGCTCGCCGGTGTTGGTGACGGTGAAGGTCGCCGTGACCGTGTCCCCGCCGCTGACGGCCAGGTCGCCGTGCTCGAAGCTCGTGTAGCTGAGGCCGTGCCCGAAGGCGTAGAGCGGGCGCTCGTCGCGCTGGGCGAACCAGCGGTAGCCGACCTCGGCGCCCTCGTCGTAGCGGATCGTGGTCGGCGTGCCCCACGGCTCGCCGAGGCCGGGGAGCTCCGGGCGCGGGGTCTGGTCCAGCGAGGCCGGGAAGGTGATCGGCAGCCGTCCCGACGGGTTCACGGCGCCGGTGAGGACCTCGGCGATCGCCCGCCCGCCGGCCTGCCCGGGGTACCACGCCTGCACGATCGCGCGCACGTCGTCGCGCCACGGCATCGCGACCGGATTGCCGGTCTCGAGCACGACGATCGTGTTCGGGTTGGCCGCCGCGACGGCCTCGATGACCGCGTCCTGGCCCCACGGCAGCGAGAGGTCGGGCAGGTCGAAGCCCTCGCCCTCGATGCGGATGGCGAAGACCACGCAGACGTCCGAGCGCTCGGCCAGCAGCGCGGCCTCGGCCGGGGTCATCCCCGGGTCGAAGTCGACGTGCGCGCCGGGCAGCAGCCGTTCGAGCTCGGCCTGCGGCGAGGAGGGCAGCAGGTAGAGGTTGCGCCCGCTGCCCATGATCCCGGGGCCGCCGATCGGGATCTCGGCCGCGAAGCCGCCCGGCGGGACGACCGCGCTGGACCCCGTGCCGATCGGGACCCCGAGCTGCGCGTAGCCGCCGATGACCGCGATGCGCGCGGCCGTGTCGGGCGCCAGCGGCAGGAGACCGTCGTTCTCGAGCAGCACGATGCCCTGGCGCGCGGCCTGCAGCGCGATCTCGCCGTGGGCGGCGAGGTCGACCTCGGGCGCGCCGTCCCACGCGTCGATGCCGACGGCGTACATCGAGCGCAGGATCCGGCGCACCATCTCCGAGAGGCGCTCGCGCGGGAGCGCGCCGTCGGCGAGCGCGCCCGGCAGCGCGTCCACGAAGGGCTGGGCGCCCCACATCATCGTGTCGATCTGGATGCCCGACTCCTGGTCGAGCCCGGCGAGCGCGTACTCCCAGCTCGGGGTCGCGCCCCAGTCGGACATCACCCAGCCCTGGTAGCCCCACGCGCCCCTGAGCACCTCCTCGAGGAGCTGGCGGTTGGCGCCCGCGTAGACGCCGTTGACCTTGTTGTAGCCGCTCATCACCGAGCCCGGCTGCGCGCGCTCGATGGCGATCTCGAAGGCGAGCAGGTCGGACTCGCGGTGGGCGGCCGGGTCGATGATCGCGTCGAGCCAGTGGCGGTTGGTCTCGTTGCAGTTCAGCGAGAAGTGCTTGATCGTCGAGATCACGCCCTCGCCCTGGATCCCGGCGATCGACTCGGCCGCGAGCGTCGCGCTCAGCAGCGGATCCTCGGAGAGGTACTCGAAGTTGCGCCCGTTGCGCGGGTCGCGAGCGAGGTTGATGCCGCCGGCGAGCATCACGTTGAGGCCGCGGCTGCGCGCCTCGCGCCCGACCATCGCACCGGAGGCGCGCCCCAGCGCGGGGTCGAAGCTCGCGCCCAGCGCGATCGCCGCCGGCAGCGCGGTGGCGGTGTCGCCCTCGCGGTAGCCGGGGTTCGTGACCCCGAGGCTGGCATCGCTCATGAGCAGCGCCGGGACCCCGAGGCGCTCCACCCCGGCCGCGTAGCCCGCGCTCATCGGCGTCCCCGCGGGGATGCGCGCGTCGCGCTCGGTGACGACCTCGTTGGTGCCCATGACGCTGACGAGGAGCGACAGGCGCTCCTCGTCGGTCATCTGCGCCTCGGTCTGGCGGGCGCGCTCGTCCGGGTCGGTGGCCGTGGCGGTTGGCTGCACGGCCGGTCATGTACCCAGGCGAGGCGTCTCAGAACTGGTCGGCCGAGGAGATCGCCTCGCTGAAGGTGATCTCGGGCTCGGTCCGGGCGCCCGCGTCGGCCATCAGGCTCGCGAGCTCCTCGTTGCCGTCGAAGAAGCGCTGGAAGTGCTCCGGGCTCTCCCACTCGTCGACGACGATCACGTAGCCGTCGCCGACGCCGAAGCGGTGGTGCAGGCAGCCGGCGGCGCGGGCCGCGTCGGCGGTCGCGCGCAGGCGCTCGGCCTCGCCGTCGACGAAGCGGCGGAACTGGTCGGTATCGCCCCCGACGCGCATGGTCATCAGGACACTCATCTCGAAGGCTCCCCTCGGGTGGTTGACGTAAGGGCCGACCGGCATTGCGCACAAGAGGCGGTTTCGGATCAGTACGGTTGTCGGCGATGGCGCGCACCCCGATCGAGGACGCGGCCGAGCTCACCGTCGCCGACGTCCTGCACGGCCGCTGCACCACCTTCTCCCCGGAGGCGACGATCGGCGAGGTCCGCGCGTGGTTCGCGGCCGGCGACGGCCACCGGCTGGCGCTGCTCGCCGACGACGGCCGCTTCGCGGGCGCGCTCGCGCCCGAGCACGTCGCGGGCGACCTGGACCCCGCGCGCCCGGTGCGCGAGGTGGCCCAGGAGGGCCCGACCGTGGGTCCCGAGGCCACGGCGGCCGAGGGCCGGCGCGTGGCGCTGCTCACCGACGCCCGCCGCGTCCCTGTCGTCGACGGCGACGGGCGCCTGCTGGGGATCGTCGCGGTGACGACGGACCTGCAGGGCTTCTGCGGGACCTGAGGGGCCGTGGCGAACGGAGGCTGGAAGGTCCTCGTCGTCCTGGGCGCCGCCCAGTTCCTCATGGTGCTCGACCAGGCCGTGATGAACGTGTCGATCTCCCAGCTCGTCGCGGACTTCGACACCGAGGTGACCACGATCCAGGGCGTCATCACGCTCTACTCGCTGGTCATGGCCGCGCTCATGGTCGCGGGCGGCAAGCTGGGCGACATCATGGGCCGCCGCAAGGCGTTCGGGATCGGCCACGTGATCTACGGCACCGGCTCGCTGCTGACCGCCGTGTCGTGGAGCGTCCCGGTGCTGACGCTCGGGTGGTCGGTGCTCGAGGGCATCGGCGCCGCCCTCGTCCTCCCGGCGCTGGCGGCGCTGACCGCCCGCACCTACCAGGGCAAGGACCGCGCCCTGGCCTACGGCGTCCTCGGCGGCGTCTCGGGCGCCGGCATCGCGGTCGGGCCGATCCTCGGCGGCTGGGCCACGACCTACCTGTCGTGGCGCGTCGTCTTCGCCGGCGAGGTCGTCGTGGTGCTGGGCATCCTCGCCGGCCTGCGCCTGCTGCCCGCCGACAAGGGCCGCGAGGGCGCCGAGCTCGACTGGCTCGGCGCGGCGCTGTCGGCGCTCGGGCTGGGCGCGATCGTCTTCGGCGTGCTCAAGGCGAGCACGTGGGGCTGGCTGGAGCCCAACGACTCGCCGATCACGCCGTTCGGCTTCTCGCTGACCCCGTTCCTCGTCACCGCGGGGATCGGGGTTCTCGCGCTCTTCCGCGTGCAGGAGCACCGGCGCGAGGCCCGCGGGCGCGAGCCGCTCGTCCACCTGCGGCTGCTCGGCGTCCCGCCGCTGCGCGCCGGGCTGACGATGTTCCTCTTCCAGAACCTGATCCTCATGGGGATCTTCTTCGCGATCCCGCTGTACCTGCAGATCGTCCAGGGCTTCGACGCCTTCGAGACGGGCGTGCGGATGCTGCCGGTGTCGGTCGCGCTCTTCGTGACCGCGCTGCTCGGCTCGCGCCTGGCGGGGCGCCGCGGGCCGCGGACGGTCGTGCGCGCCGGGGTCATCCTGCTCGTTGTCGCCGCGGTGCTCCTGCTGGCGACGATCGACCCCGAGATCGACACGCTGAGCTTCGGCATCGCGATGGCCGTCTTCGGCGTCGCGATGGGGCTCATCGTCTCCCAGCTGGGCAACGTCGTGCAGTCCGCGGTCGGCGAGGACGACCGCGGCGAGGCCGGCGGCCTGCAGTACACCGCCCAGCAGCTCGGCGCCTCGCTCGGGACCGCGCTGATCGGCGCGATCGTCATCACCGGGCTGGCGACGTCGTTCCTCTCCAACGTGGAGGCCAACACGCAGATCTCCGACGCGGCCAAGCAGCAGGTCGGCGTGCGCCTCGAGAGTGGCGTCAGCTTCGTCTCGACCGACCAGGTCCGCGCCGCCGCGGAGAAGGCGGGGCTCGACGAGGCGACCACCGACGAGATCACCGACGACTACGCCGACGCCCAGCTGCGGGCGCTCAAGACCGGGCTGCTTGTGGCGGCGCTGCTCGCCTGCGGGGCCTTCCTCTTCACGGGCTCCCTGCCGGGGCGAGCCGAGGGCGTCAGCGAGGCTGGAACGCCAGCGCCGTCACCACCGGGCGGCTCTGGGGCCCGGGCTGGTCCTGCGTCGAGTACGGGCGGTTGAGCAGGTGGCCGCGGTGCCCGAGCGTCGTCGAGCCGCCGCCGTCGAGGTTGATCGCCCGCTCGGCGCCGAGGCCGACCATGACCTCGGCGAGCTCGAGCATCGAGAGGCCGGCGTCGACGCCGGTGCGCCGCCCGTCGCACGCGACGGCGACGAGCGCGCCGTCTGAGAGCCCGAGCGCGGCGCGCGGATGGCGCTCCTGGGTGATGTCCGAGTCGAACTGCTCGGCGCCCGCGCTGAAGCCCTCGTGGTCGGTCCGCGGGTCGTAGGCCACGGCGCCCGCGGCGACGAGCAGCGGCCCGGCCTGCACGAGGTGGCCGCCCGGTCGCTCGGGCACGTCGCCGCGGGCGAGGATGCGCACGCCGTCGCCGTCCGCGTCGGACACGACGCAGGCGCGCCGCGGCGCGTAGGCCGCGGGCGCCGGCTCGTGGCGCACCTGGCGCCCGTCGACCCAGACCTCGCCCAGCGGGCGGTAGGGATCGCGCACGAAGAAGCCGCCGACGACCGCCTCCTCGACCCCCGCGCGCCGGCACCAGACGTCCAGGCGCGCCGGCCGCGGGAAGTACACGAGCCGCACGACGACGCGCCCGAGCGGGTGGCGCACGGCGTAGACCGTGGTCGTCTCGCCGTCGCCGAGCCCGTGGCGCCACAGGAGGTACTCGCTCACGCGCCCGGCACCGTACGCGATGGCCGCCGCGGCCTGACTCCCGGGGGCCGGGGGGCGAAAGTCCAGGGTCGCGCCCTGATTGTGGGGGCGACGGCGCGTCCGTAGCTTCGGGGGTCGCCCATGCCCCTGCCCTGCGCCCTCCGCCCCCGCCACGCCCTCCTGCTGACCATCGCCGTCTGCGCGCTCGCGGCGGCGCCCGCGTCGGCGGCCACGGTGCGCTACGCCGCGCCGAACGGCACCGCCACCCCCTCCGAGTGCGCCGACCCCACGGCGCCGTGCGCCCTCCCCACGGCGCTCGCGCGCACCACGGCCGACGACACGATTCTCGCTCGCCGCCGGCAGCTACGACATGACGGGGCTGGCCCTCCCGCAGGTGCCGCTGCACTGGGTGGCGAGCACCGCGGGCACGCGCCCCGTGCTGACCTCCACCGGGGCCGAGACCATCTCGATCAGGGGCGGGCAGTCGGGATCGACGTTCGACGACCTCGAGATCGACAACACGTCTGCGAACGGCATCGCGTTCGACGTCGAGTCCCACTGGGACGCGATCGTGCGCCGGGCGGTCATCAAGGGCCCGCGCTGCCTGTCGGCAGCCAGCGGCGACGCGGTCGTGGGCGAGGTCACGGTCGAGGACTCGGTGCTCTCCGGGCCCGTCGGCCGCACCTGCGCGTTCATGGGCATCGGATCGGTCCTGCGGCGCAGCACGGTCAGCCAGACCGCCGGGATCGCGACCGAGACGCCGCCCGCCGCGGTCGTCAGCCAGAGCCTCGTCGAGGACGTGAAGGTCCAGGGCGGGCTGCAGCTCCTCGGAACCGGGGCGGTCGCCCGGCGCGTCGACGCGACGGGCTGGACGGGCATCTGGGGCGAGGGGCTGATCGTCGACTCCGTGGCCCGCGCCATCGGGAGCAACGGCGCGGCGATCGCCGCCGCCGCGCCGCACGGCGGCACCCTGCGCGTCGTCAACGCGACCGCGGTGGCGGCGTCGGCCCCGGCGCTGGAAGCGCTGCCCAGCGTCTCGCCCGGATTCGTGGACTTCGACATCCTGCAGGTCTCCAACTCGATCGCCCGCGGGACGCCCGACCTGCGGGTGGTGCCGCCCCCGGTCCCGTGTCCGACCGGCAGCTTCTGCGACATCGGGCTCATCCGCATCGACCACTCCAACTTCGTCACCCGCGAGCCTGCGGTCGGGGCTCCGGGCGACACGATCGAGGTGCGCTCCGCCAACCAGTCGGGCGACCCGCGCTTCGTGAACGCGAGCGCCGGCGATCTGCACCTGCGCGCCGGCTCGTCGGCGATCGACGCCGGCGACGACCCGCAGGGCCGCTCGCTGCCCGCCGACGCCGACGGCCACCCCCGCGTGCAGGGCGCCGCGATCGACCTCGGCGCCTACGAGTTCTCGCCGCCGGCGGCGACGGCCCAGGGCGCGGCGAGCGCGGCCGGCCCCGGCCCCGGCCCCGGCGCCGGCGCCGCGGCGACGGGCGCCCGCGCCCCGCGCGACGTCATCGCCCCCCGGCTCGGGCGCCTGAAGCTCTCGCACGCGCGCTTCCGCGCCGCCGTGGGCACGACCCTGACGGCCGCCACGAGCCTGCCCGGCGAGCTGCGCGTGGTCGTCCAGCGCCGCGCCGGCAACCGCTGGAAGGCCGTGGGCGCGACGCTCGAGCGCCGCGTCCCGCGCGCCGGCGTGGTGAAGCTCATCCTGACCCGCTCGACCCTGCGACGGCTGTCCCCCGGCCGCTACCGCTTCGTCGTCACCGCGCTCGACTCCGCGGGCCACCGCTCGCCCTCGCGGACGATCTCGTTCACCGTGCTGGCCGCCGGCGGCGCGTAGACGCCGCGCTCCTGCAGCAGGCGCACCTGCGGCTCGAGCACCTCGCGGCGGTACTCGTCGTGATCGTAGGGCGCGCGCTCGGCGTAGAGGTTCTTCGGATAGATGGACTCGGCGTAGATGAGCCGGTACTGCTCGGTCGTCAGGTCCTTCATCCAGTTGCCCCACTTCGCGTTGGCCCGGAAGTGGCGCAGGGCGTTGATGTCGATCGTCCCCGCCACCCACGACGAGCCGCCACTGTAGGCGTGGTCCCCCACCACGCGGCCGAGGTAGTCGACGATCAGCGAGTGCCCGCCGAAGGTGTCGATCGGGGTGTCGTCGTCGGCGGTCAGGTAGTAGGCACCGACGTTCGGCGCCATGACGTAGAGGTTGTTGTCCAGGGCGCGCGCCCGCGTCTGGACCTCGAAGGCGTCACTGGCGCGATGCGGGAAGGAGGCGCGGTAGACGACCTCGGCGCCGTTCATGGCCAGGCCGCGCGCGTTCTCCGGATAGGAACCCTCGTTGGCCATCATGATCCCCAGGCGCCCGATCTCGGTGTCGGCCACCGGGTAGAAGGCGTCGAGCGTCTCGCCGTAGAGCTCGACCCAACGGTCGTAGACGTTGTGGGGCGTGAGCGAGTGCTCGACGGGCAGCAGCGGCACGAGCTTGTGGTGGCGCAGGACGACCTGGCCGTCGGGATCGAGCACGAAGCCGACGTTGAAGAAGCGCCCGGGGAACTCCGGGTGGCGCGCCTTGGCCTGCGCCATGACGAACACGTTCCACTTGCGCGCCAGGCGCCCGAGCTCGTCGGTCTCCGGGCCGGGAATGTCGATCGCGCAGTCGCGCGCGAAGGTCTCGTGGTCGAGGTCGAGGACCTCGTCGTTGAAGCCCTGCAGCGCGCCCTCGGGGACGGCGACGAGGCGCACGGGCAGGTCGAGCCCGGCCAGCCACGTCGACGCGGTCATGAGGTGGTCGAGGTGCTCGAGGTTGCGGCGGATGTCCTCGCGCCGGCGGATGCCCCACATCGTGGGGACCAGCCCGATGGCCTGGTAGGGCTCGATCATGCGTCTCTCCTCGTCGCGGACGGCCCTAGTAGGCCAGCCCGGGACCCCGCGCGTCAAGGGCGCCCGCGTCAGGCGTCGGCGACCCGGCGCAGCAGCGCGAGCGCCCGCGCCACGACCTCGCGCTCGCGCGCGTCGAGCTCGCGGTCCAGCGTGCGCGTCAGCCAGTCCTCGCGCGCGGCGCGCGTGGTGAGCAGCAGCTCCAGGCCGGCGGCGGTCAGCTCGACGAAGGCGCGGCGCGCGTCGCCCGGGTCAGGGCGGCGGGAGACGAGGCCGGCGTCCTCGAGCTCGCGCACGGTCTGCGCCATCGACTGCGGGCGCATCTTGGCCGCGGCGGCGAGGTCGCTGACGCTCGCGGGGCCCTCGCGGTCCAGGCGGCTGAGGACGGTCATCTGCGTCACCGGCGGGCCGGGCTCGGCGCGCAGGCGCCGGACGATCTTGCCGATCGTCTCGCGCAGCTCGTGGGCGATCTCCGCGGTCGTCGCCGGCGTGGCCTTCATGACGGGAGTGTAGCTCGCAGATCTACAGGCAAACTGTACAGGTCGCCTGTATATTGGACGGGAGTGCGCTCGATCGACTCCGACCGCTACAAGTGGGTGGCGCTCTCCAACGCGACGCTCGCCGTCCTCCTGGCGACGCTCGACGCGTCGATCACGATCATCGCGATGCCCGACATCTTCCGGGGCATCCACCTCGACCCGCTGGTCCCCGCGAACTCCTTCTACCTGCTGTGGATGATCCTCGGCTACCTGGTCGTGACGAGCGTGCTCATCGTCAGCCTCGGGCGCCTCGGCGACATGGTCGGGCGCGTGAAGATCTACAACCTCGGCTTCGTCATCTACACCGCGGCCTCGCTGCTGCTCGCCGTCGACTGGATGACCGGCCGCGCGGGCGCGACCTTCCTGATCGTCTTCCGGATCGTCCAGGGCATCGGGGGCGCCTGCCTGCTGGCCAACGCGGCGGCGATCATCACCGACGCCTTCCCCGCGCGCCAGCGCGGCATGGCGCTGGGGATCAACAACATCGTCGGGGTCAGCGGGATGTTCATCGGCCTCGTGCTGGGCGGGATCCTCGCCCCGATCGACTGGCGGCTGGTGTTCCTGATCTCGGTCCCGGTCGGCCTCTTCGGCACGATCTGGGCCTACGTCGCCCTGCACGAGCTCAGCACCCCGCGGCGCGCGCGCGTCGACTGGGCCGGCAACGTCACCTTCGCCCTCGGCCTCGTGCTCATCATGACCGCGGTCACCTACGGGATCCGCCCGGCCGGCGGCCATCCGATCGGCTGGGGCAGCCCGCGCGTCCTGGCGCTGCTCGCGGGCGCCGTGGCGAGCCTCGTCGCCTTCGCGGTCGTCGAGCGCCGCGTGGCCGACCCGATGTTCCGCCTGCCGCTCTTCCGGATCCGCGCCTTCACCTTCGGGACGCTGTCGACCTTCCTGTCGGCCGTGGCCCGCGGCGGGCTGATGTTCATGCTCATCATCTGGCTGCAGGGCATCTGGCTGCCCCAGCACGGCTACGACTTCACCGAGACGCCGCTGTGGGCGGGCATCTACATGCTCCCGCTGACCGTCGGGATGCTGTTCGCGGGCCCGACCTCGGGCTACCTCTCCGACCGCTTCGGCGCGCGCCCGTTCGCGACCGCGGGCATGGTCCTGACCGCCGGCGGCTTCGCCCTGCTCATGCTCCTGCCGACCGACTTCTCCTATCCCGTCTTCGGGGCGATCCTGCTGCTCATCGGCGCGTCGATGGGCATGTTCGCCTCGCCCAACCGCGCCGCCGTCATGAACAGCCTGCCGAAGGGCGACCGCGGCGTCGGCGGGGCCATGAACCAGACCTTCCAGAACTCGGCGCAGGTCCTGTCGATCGGGATCTTCTTCACGCTGATGATCATCGGGCTGTCCTCGACCCTGCCCGAGACCATGAGCGCGGGCCTGCAGGCCCACGGCGTCCCGCCCGCGACCGCCCACCACGTGGCGGCGCTGCCGCCGGTCTCGATCCTCTTCGCCGCCTTCCTGGGCTACAACCCGATCCAGCACCTCCTGGGCCCGCACGTCCTCGCCGGGCTCTCGGCCCACGACCAGGCGGCGGTCACGGGCAGCTCGTTCTTCCCGAACCTGATCTCGGCACCCTTCCGCCACGGGCTGCACGCGGCCTTTCTCTTCGCGATCGTCGCGTGCCTGATCGCCGCCGCCGCGTCGCTGCTGCGCGGCGGGCGCATGGTCCACGACGAGCTCGCTCTCCCCACCCGCCCGCGCATGACCGACCTCGAGGAGCAGCATGCAGCTTGAGTGGTACGGGCAGTCGGCCTTCCGCCTCACCGACGGCGCGACGACCGTCTTCATCGACCCCTTCGACGACCTCGGTCCCCTGGAGCAGCGCGGCCTGCGCTGGGAGTACCCGGCGATCTCCGGCGTGAGCGCCGACCTGGTGCTCGTGACCCACGAGCACCTCGACCACAACGGGATCGGGGCCGTGGGCGGCGATCCGGTGGTCCTGCGCTCGACGGCGGGCCGGCTCGAGTCGCCGGTGGGCGAGGTGCTCGCCGTGGCCTCCGAGCACGACGCGGCGGCCGGCACCGAGCGCGGCCCCAACACGCTGTTCGCCTTCGCCCTCGGCGGGCGGCGGATCGCGCACCTCGGCGACCTCGGCCAGCGAACGCTGCGCGACGAGCAGGCCGAGGCGCTCGGCCGCGTCGACGTGCTCTTCGTGCCCGTCGGCGGCCGCGCGACGATCGGCGCCGAGCAGGCCGCCGAGATCGCGGCGCGGCTGCAGGCGCTGGTCATCGTCCCGATGCACTACCGCACCGAGCGCATCGACTTCCTCGAGCCCGTCGACGCGTTCGTCGAGCGGGCGCCCCGGGTGCAGCGCCTGGACTCGCCGGCCTTCGACCTCGACGCGCTGCCGGCCGGCGACGGCCCGCTCGTGGTCGTCCCCTCGGCTCCCTAGGTGTAAGACCCGAGCAGGTTGTTCGGCGTCCCCGCCACGCCGGCGTGAGCCCGAACAGCTCACCGAGGGAGACCAGCCCGCCGCGCCGCCGGCCCCCCGGGGGGGCGCCGAACGTCGGTCTTCCCCCGTCCACACGGGGTAAGACCGACGTTCGACCCCCGCGGGGCACGGACCCGTTCCTCGGTGAGCTGTTCGCACCGCAACGGGCGTCACAGCGACCCGGCACCCCGAACAACGTGCTCACGAACTACACCTAGAGCCGGATCGCGCTCGCCTTCGCCCTGACGGCGCCTAGGCCGTCGCCGCGAAGACCATGCACAGCCGCGTGCCGCCCTCGCTGCGCGCGTGCACGTCGAGGCGCTGGACGACGGCGCCGACAAGCGGCAGCCCGAAGCCCCGCGCCCGGGCCCTCGGGGTGGGGCATCATCCCGCGCCCGTCGTCGCTGACCGTGACGACGAGCCCGCCGTCGTCCAGGCCGCGGGCGACGACCTCGACCTCGCCGGGCGCCGGCTCGTCGACGTAGGCGTGCAGGACGACGTTCGTGACCGCCTCGGAGACCGCGAGCGCGACCGCGTCGGGGTCGCCGACGGCGTACTCGCGCGCGTACGCCGCGACGGCCCGCCGGGCGGGGCCGATCTCGGCGGCACGAGCCGCGAAGCGGCGCACGAGGGGCGGGCTCATGAGCAGGCACTTCCCCACGGCCGCGCGCCTCAACCGTTCAGGCGTGGCTCGGCGTCGGGACGGCGCCGTGGGACTCGCGGCCGGGCTCGACCGGCTCGGCCGGCCTGTCGGCGTAGTCGCGCGGCCCCTGTGCGCCGGCGCGGCGCTTGCGAACCACGGCGACGGCCGCCACGGCGGCGGCGAGCGCGACCAGGAGCTTGCGCCCGCGGCGCTTGGGCTTGGGCGGCGGCGCGCTGACGATGCGCAGCGCAGCGGCGCCCGAGGCCGCGGCCTGGCGGACGTGGCCGTAGAGCCGGCGATCCTCGACGGCGCCGCCGCCCTTGCGCGACGCACGCCGATAGGCCTTGCGCAGTCCGCCCGCCGCGTCGGCGACGTGGCGGTGCACGCGCTCGTCGTGCAGGGTGCGGCGCACGTACGGCGCCGCCTTCTTCTTCATCCGCTTGGTGTCGGCCATGTCCCGGGCGCTACCCGCCCTCGTGGCGGGCAGTCACCGAATCCGCGCCACGTTCGAGATGACAATATTCCGTTTACCGGTGCATGGTCCGCCCCCGTGGTGGGAACACACCCCACTCCACGACGAGGTCGGCTCGGCACACATATCCCCCGCCCCCCTCCTCGTCGCGGTCCGGCCCAGGTGGACCTCGCCGGACCGCCAAGCGCGTCCGGCCCCGGCCGGACGCGTCTCGTTGCGGGGCCGATGCGCCCGCTCGGTCGCCTTCGGCGGGGGGGCGCTCGGTCCGCGCCCGTTTGCTGCGCGCCAGCGCGCTCGCTCCACCCCGCGCCGCGGGCGCCGCCTCCGGGGCGCGGCGCTGCGCCGCAGAGTTGCCGCACTCCGCGCGTCTCTTGCGACACGTCGCGAGGGCCCCGAAGGGGGTGGGCTCCCTTGAGCGTCACTATGCATGTCAAGGGAGCCCACCCCCTGGAGCCGCTCGCCGGCGTGTCGCAAAAGGCGCGCGCACTGCGCAGCAACGCGCGCCGCTCGCGCAGGAACGCGCGCGAAACGCCGCGCCCGGCCAAAGCAGGGCCTCCGCGTGGAGCGGTCTCCGGGTGGAGCG
Source organism: uncultured Actinomycetes bacterium (assembly GCA_963851295.1). GTDB lineage: Bacteria > Actinomycetota > Thermoleophilia > Solirubrobacterales > Solirubrobacteraceae > JAOPZW01. Next base: position 154,339 of record CAWKOS010000001.1, read on the forward strand.
GCGGCTCCGGCCGAGCCGCGCCCCGGCACAGCCGCCCGCGCTCCGTCGCAGCCGCCCGCGCCCCGGCCGAGCCGCCCGCGCCCCGGCACAGCCGCCGACGGTAAGGCCACCGCCAGCTCTCACTCCCTCGATGCCTGGCCGCGCAGCGCCGCTCACGCCCACGCGCTCGCATCTCCCGACCCCCCGACGCGCCGCTTCCCGGACCGATGCAAGACGCGCCCGAACGGCAGCCATACCGCAACGCTGACAGTCAGTTTCACATTAGGATGACGGGCCATGGCGACCTCATCACGACCCGACCTTCAGCGCGAGCTCAACCAGGCGTTCGACGCCTTCCGCGTCGCGCTTCAGCAGATGCTCGAGGCCGAGGCCCAGCGCGCGGTCGAGGCCGCCATCGGGCGGCTCTCCTCCGAGGGCGAGCCCTTCAAGGTCCTCGGCGCCGACGTCGGGATCGTGATCCGCGAGCTCAAGCTGACCACCGGCGGCGAGGCGAAGGCCGCGCCGGCGCGCCGGGCGCGCTCGGCCCCGCGCGCCGCGAGCGGGCGCCGGCCGGGCCGCGCGCGCGGCGCGGTGCGCGAGGGGTTGATCGCGGCCTTCGCCAGCAGCGACCGCGAGATGTCGGCCGACGACGTGCGCGAGGCGCTCGCCCAGCGCGGCGTCAAGACGAGCACCGACAACCTCTACCAGCAGCTGCGCCGCCTCGTGCAGGCGGGCGAGCTGACGCGCGTGGGCCGGGGGCGCTACGTCCGGGCGCCCACCGCCGCCGCGGCCTGATCGCGGTCGGCCCGCGCCCCCGGCAGCACCTCGAGCAACGCGTAGACCGGCGCGATCACCGCCGGGTCACTGGCGTCGCTGAGGCGGCACGTCAGCTCCAGCCAGGCGCGGCCCAGGCGGTGGTAGGTCGACACGGCGGCGAAGGGACGCCGCGGCCGGCGGGCGGTGACCCGCCCCGTCAGGCACGCCCAGCGCCCGGCGCCGTCGCACCAGCTGGCCTCGAATCCGGCGTCGTCGATGGCGACGCTCCACCCGCGCGGCGCGCAGCGCGCGCCGACCGCGTCGTGGAGAGCCGTGAGCTCGGTTGAGATGTCCACGGCGAAGAGAGCCGCGAGCCCCCGATCCTGTGACAGCGCGTCAGCGGATGGCCTCGAAGCGGACGTCGCGATCGGTCACCGTGCCCTCGTAGACGGCCAGGAAGGCGCCCGAGCCCACGGGCGCCACCTGCGTCTGGCCGTCGACCGTGATCCGCACGGCCTTGATCCCGGGCCCCGCCCGGCCGTAGACCAGGCTGCGCGGGAACATGTCGCGCGGGCGCGCCGTCGTGAAGGCGACGCGCGAGCCGTTCAGCCGCGCGCACATCCCGGTCGTGCCCGCGGCGAACGGGCGGAACTCGTCGCGCGAGACCTGCAGCCCGAGCACGCCGCCGCGCTCGCGCCCGGCCAGCGCGCACTCCTGGCCGTCCTTCGCGACGTACACCGCGGCCGCCCAGGCCGGGCCGCCGCTGGGGTCCTGGGCGCGGACCGCGATCTCGGCCTGCGTCGTCGGGCGCAGGCGCGCGGGCGTGCCCTTCGTGTCCTTCACCGGCTCGCCCACGCCGATCAGCCGCGCCGCGCCCGCCACGCCGGCGAGCGCCACCGCGATCGCGATCGCGATGATCGCCGCGCGGCGCCAGCGCACGCGCCGGCGCCGCCGCGCGGGCGCCGCGTCCGCCGCGGGCGCGGCGGACATCTCGCGCACGGCTGCGTCGTGGAGCTGGCGGCGCAGGTCGGCGAGCGCCGGGGGCAGATCCTCGCGCGGGCTCACGCGACCTCCTCCGACCACGCGCCGTCGTCGTCGAGCACCCTTGCCAGCGCCCGCAGCCCGCGCGAGACGCGCGCCCGCGCAAGCTCCTCGCTGGAGTGCATCGCCTCGGCGATGCTCGCGTACTCGAGCTCGTGGACGACGCGCAGCTCGACGGCCTGGCGCTGCTCGGAGTGCAGGCTTGCGAGCGCCCCGACGAGCCGGGGCCTCATGTGCGCGATCCCGGCCTGCTCCTCGACGCGCGCGATCTCGTCGGGCTCCATCTGTGCCGTCATGATGCCGAGTCGCTGGACCGCGCGCCGCTCCACCTGACCGCGGCGGTGGTAGTGCGACAGCTGGGTGCGGGCGATCGCGAACAGCCACGCGCGCTCCTCCTCCTCGGTGCGCCCGCGGAAGTCGCCGCGACGCAGCAGCGCGGTGGCGAAGGTCTCCGCGGAGAGGTCGCGCGCCAGCTCGGCGTCGAAGGTCCGGCGCACGAAGTAGCCCATCACGCGATCGATGTGCTCGTCGTAGAACGCGGCGAACGCGTCCGGATCGCTCTTGGCGGCCTGGAGGAGGCAGGTGGCGCGGCCGGGCCGCTGACTTCCCCACGACATCGACGGGCATTGTCGACGATTGCTCAACTGTCACGAGCAAACGGCCTCGCGGCTCTCCTGAGCACGGCAGCACCCACCCGCTGCCGACTCGACTCAAGGAGAGGACATGCCCATCTGCTCGGGGAGGGTCTCCCACGCCCTCCGAGCCGGGAGGATCGCGTGCGCCGCGATCGCCGCCCTCCTGGCCCTCCTGGCCCTCGGCGCCGCACCCGCGGGCGCCTGGGTCTTCACCAGCATCGTCGACTTCAACCTGACGGAGACGACGAGCACCTACGGTAACTACACGATCAGCTCCAGCGGCGACGGGAGCGCCGCGTACCAGTGGGTTGACGACCCCAACCACACGACGATCATCTCGGGCAACAACTGCTCGGACCTGTCGCTGCTGGGCGGGCCCGCCACGATCCCGGCCCACGACACCTCCTACCACGGCCTCTTCGGCGGCTACCCGGCCGGGACGTGCTTCGCGCTGCGCGGGCGCGTGGCGGCCGGCGGCGGGTCGATGGTCAACCACGACGGGACCCTGCGGCGATGAGCGCGCTCGCGATGGCTCACCTGCGCAGGCTCGCGCTCGCCGCGGCCGTCCTGGCCGCGCTGGGCGGCCTCGCCCTCGGCGTCTCGCGCGACGCGGGCGCGCAGGCGCCGGCGGGCGCCGCCGCGGCCGTGCCCGCGCTCGACCCGACCGACGCCCTGACCCCGGCCCAGGCGCGCGCTCGGGCCGCGGCGCTGCAGGCCTCCACCACCCTGCCCGACGGCGCCAACTTCAACGGCATCCGCTGGGAGGAGGCCGGCGGCGCCTTCACCGAGGACGACGTCGCGTTCGTGACGCAGTACAACGCGGCGTGCCAGTGGTGGCGGGCGCTCGCCGACGGCCGTCAGGCCGCCGTGGCGGCGCAGCTCGTGCAGGAGCTGCCCGGCTGGCCGGCGCTGCACGGCACCGAGCCCGGCGACGCGCTCGCGCAGGCCGCCGGGGAGGTCGCGGGCGGCGGCGCCCCCGGCCCGGTGGCGAGCGCGCTCATCGCCCAGTGCCGGGCCTCGCACGAGCGCGAGGTCCAATGGGCGCAGCGGCTCGGCCTGCCGCCGAGCTCGTAGCGGTCACCGGATGACCTCCCGCTCGTAACGACGCGAACACATCTGGCGCGGCGGCGCGCGGCTTGACAACGCGCGCCGCCGAGCCGCCCGCGAGGAGGACGTTCCCGGCCTACGCCAGACGTGTCCATTGCGCCCCGGGCGGGCAACCCCGGCGCATGGCTGCATCGACCACAGAGAAGCCACGCGACTACGAGCTGCACGGCGACGAGGACGCCGCGGCGGCGGTGCGCCGCGTCGCCCGCGGCCAGATCGACCTCGCGAGCGAGCGGCTCGACGGCGGCGCGGATGCCGACGAGGCCGTCCACGAGGCGCGCAAGGCGTTCAAGCGCCTGCGTGCGCTCGTGCGCCTGGCGCGCGACTCGCTCGGCGACACCGCCTACCGGCGCGAGAACGTCGCGTTCCGCGACGCCGGCCGCAGGCTGTCCGGCGTGCGCGACGCCGCGGTGATGGTGCAGACGCTCGACGACCTGCGCGACCGCTACGCCGACGAGCTGTCCCCCGCCGCCTTCGCCGGCCTGCGCACGGCGCTCGAGAACGAGGCGGGCGAGGCCCGCGCGCGCATGGCCGTGGACTCGAGCGCGCTCGACGAGGTGGTCCGGACGCTGCGGACCCGGCGCAACGCGGTCGGTCGCTGGCCCCTGCCCGCCGAGGGCGACGAGGAGCTGCTCGCCCCGGGCTTCGAGCGCATCTACCGCCGCGGGCGCAAGGCCCTGCGCGCCGCGCGCAAGGAGACCGACACCGAGCGCCTGCACGAGCTGCGCAAGCGGGCCAAGGACCTGTGGCACGCCGCGCAGATCCTGCGCCCGGTCGCGCCCGAGCAGATGCACAAGCTCGCCAAGCGCGCGCACGCGCTCTCCGATGTCGTCGGCGACGATCACGACCTGGCCGTCCTGATGGAGGGCGCCCGCGAGCGCTCGGACACGCTCGCGGCGGGTGAGCTCGAGCGGCTCGAGGCGCTCGTGGCGCGTCGGCGGGCCAAGCTCCAGCGCAAGGCGATCAAGCGCGGCCGTCGCGTCTACGCGCGCAAGCCGGCGAAGATGGCCGCGCCGGTCGTCCAGGTGTAGTTCCTGGACAACGGTTGTCGGGGTCGCCGGCGACGCCGGCACGAACAGCTCACCGAGGGAGGAGTCAGCGGCGGTGCGGGGCGCGACTGGCTCGGCTCGAGGCTCCGGAACGGTCCGGGTGGGCAGTGGAGGATTGTGGGGGCTCTGGGCCCCACAATCGTTCAATCGGTGGCCGCGGCCGCCGGCGAGCCGCTCGCGGTCCGCGCCGCCGGTCGCTCCGTTTCCCTCGATGCCTTGGCCGCGCCCGGGCGCCGAACGTCGGTCTTCCCACGTCAGGAGGGGGTAGAACCGACGTTCGACCTGCGAGGGCGCCGCGGGCGCCGGGCCCCTCTCCCTCGGCGGGCGCGTCAGGCGGCGAGGCCGCGGCCGCCGTCGACGACGATCCGCTGCCCGGTGATCAGGCGCGCCGCCTCGGAGGCGACGAAGCTCACCGCGTGCGCGACGTCCTCGTGGGCGTCGGGCTCGACGACGACCGAGGGGACGACCGTGTTGACGGTGATCCCCAGCGGCGCGAGCTCGCGCGCCCAGCTGCGCATGAGGCCCGCCTGGGCGCGGCGGTCGGCGGCGTCGACCTGCACGATCCGGCCCGAGCGCCGCTCGGCCACGCCGAGGGGCGCGAGGTGCTCCTCCCACGACAGCTCGCCCAGCGGCGCCTCGGTCCGCCGGCCGTCGGCGTTGAGGACGACGACGTCGACGGGACCCAAGTCGGCGGCGACCGCCGCCGCGAGACGCGTGACCTGGTCCTCATCGGTCACGTCGCCCACGACGGCGGCCGCCGCTCCCCCCTCGCGCTCGATCGCGTCGACGACCTGCTGCGCGCGGGTGCGGTCGCCCGCGTGGTTCACGGCGACGGCGAACCCGTCGCGCGCCAGTCGCAGCGCGATGGCGCGGCCGAGCCCGCGCGAGCCGGCGGTCACCAGCGCCACGCGCCGCGGGACGGCGTCGGTGGAGGTCGTGACGGCTCGCAGACGGGACATGGCGTTCTAGCCCGCGAGCTGGAGCGCGAGCTCCGCGCGGGTCGCGACCCCGAGCTTGCGGAAGCAGGCCGCGAGGTGGGTCTCCACGGTCTTGATGGACAGGAAGAGCTCCTGGGCGATGGCGCGGTTGCCCTTGCCGGCGCCCGCCAGCTCGCAGACCTGGCGCTGGCGCGGCGTCAGGGCCGCGGCGCCCTCGAGCGCGGCGCGGCGAGGGCGCAGGCCGGTCGCCACGAGCTCCCGGCGGGCGCGCTGGGCCAGCAGCACGGCGCCGATCTCGTCGGCGTCGGCGAGCGCCGGGCGCAGCGCGTCGCGGGCCTCGGTGCGCCGGCCCATGTAGGCCAGGGCGCTGCCGAGCTCCAGCCGCGCACGGACCGCCTCCAGCGCCGCCGACGTGCTCGCGGCCATGCTGAGGGCGCGCTCGCAGAGCGCCGCGCGCGCGGCCGGGTCGGCCTCGGCCACGGCGCGCCCGTTCAGAGCCGACGCGATCGGCACCGCCGCGCCGAAGCGCTGGGCCAGCACGAGCTCGGCGTCGGCCATGGCGACCGCCTCCTGACGGCGCCCGAGGTGGGCGAGCGCGATCGCGGCGGTCGAGCGCCACGGCGTCCACGTCGGGTTGGGCCGGCCGCGGTCGCCGCGCCGCAGGCCGCTCTCGGTGGCCTCGGCGAGCGCGAGCTCGAAGTCGCCCTCGGCGAGCGCGAGCCGGGCGCGGGCGTGGAGCACGGCGCTCTCCCAGGGCATCCCGGCCAGCGGGCCGTCCAGGCCGCGCTCGCCCAGCAGCTCGCGCGCCTCCTGCAGCTCACCGCGCTCGGCGAGGGCGCAGACGAGCACGCCCGCCGCACCGCCCGTGAGCACGCTGACGTCGTCGTCGACGAGGTCGAGGACCATCCGCGCCGCGTTCTCGGCGTCGGCCACGCGGCCCGTGCGCAGGGCGAGGTCGGCCGCGTACCAGTAGGCGGCCGCGCGCAGGCGCAGCGACCCGCGCTGGGCGGCGTGGTCGCGCAGGCGGTCGATCGCCCGCTGCGCCTCGTCGACGCGATCGGTGAGCACGAGCACGCGCGTGGCGAGGTGGTAGGCCGAGCGCCGCCACGCATCGTGCAGCAGCTCGTCGCCCTGCAAGGGCCTCGCGCGCGAGGGCCGCGCAGGCCGCCGCGTCGGGCGTGCCGCGCTCGGTGCCCAGCCACGCGCGGTGGGCGAGGATCGTGCGGCGCAGCACCGGGTCTTCGAGGGCATCGAGCTCGATCGCCGCCAGGCGGCGCGCGCGCTCCTCGTGACGGTGCGGGATCGTGATCAGGGCGTCGAGCGCCGCCGCCTCGATCGCGGCGCGCGTCTGCGGGTCGGGGTCGGCGGCCAGCTCGCGCTCGAGGAGCTGGCTGAGCTCGGGGTCGTCGATGTCGACGACGTTGAGGGCCGCCAGGCGCGTGAGCACGTCGATGCGGCTGTCGCGGTCGCCGTCCTCCTGAAGGGCCTCGCGCAGGCGCCGGCGCGAGTCGGGCAGGCCGGCGTCGAAGGCCACCATCGCGAGCTGCGAGAGCATGCGGCCGCGGTCGTCGTCGGGCGCGCGCTCGCTCAGCGCGCGCTCGAGGTAGGCCGCGGCCGTGTGCGGCGCCCCGCGCTCGGAGGCGGCGGCCGCCGCGCGCACGAGCAGCCCGCTGACGACGGGGTCGGCCTCGGGGCCGCAGCGCAGCAGATGGCTGGCCACGACGTCGGCGTCGGCGCGGACCGCCATCAGGGCGTGCGCGGTCGCACGGTGCAGGTGCTCGCAGCGCGCGGGCGGCAGGTCCTCGCCGATCGCGGTCGCGATCATGTGGTGGGCGAAGCGGGTGCCCGCCGGATCGAGCAGGCCGGCGGCGACGAGGGCGTCGCGCGCGATCCCGAGCTGATCGAGGGGGACGCCCGCGACCATCGCGACGACGTGGTCCGGCGCGCCCTCGCCGATCACCGCGATCGCCTCGACGACCGCGCGGTCGCGCGGGGTCAGCGCGGCCAGGCGCCGGCGCACGACGTTGCGGGCCACGGCGCTGACCGGCGGCGCCTGCGCCTCGGTCGCGTCGAGCGCGGCCGGGCCGTGGGCGGCGATCTGGCGGCCGAGCTCGCCCAGCAGCCAGGGGTTGCCGGCGACGGCCCGGTGGCAGCTGCGGCAGAGGCCGAGCGGGGCCGCGGGCGCGAGGCGGCGGATGAGCGACACCGCGCCGGCGGGCGTCAGCGGCTGGGGGTGCAGGACGGTGGCCGAGCGTACGCCGCCGAGCAGGCTGAGCAGGTCGGAGGGGCCGTCGGGATCGTCGGAGCGCGCGGCGACGGCGATCAGGAGCGGAAGGTCGTCGATGCGCCGCGCCAGGTAGGCCAGGACCTCGAGCGACGGGCGGTCGGCCCAGTGCGCGTCGTCGACCACGAGCGCCAGCGGCCGGTCGTCGCCCATCGCCGAGAGCAGCCACAGGACGCTGTGGGCGATCTGCATGGTCACGTCGCCGCCCGCGACGGTGCCGTCGAGGAGCAGCGCGCCCGCGGCCGCGGCGGCGCCGTCGAGCAGCCGGGCGCGCTCGGCCTCGGAGACGTCGCGCAGCGGCGCCTCGAGCAGCGCGCGCACGACGCCGAAGGGGAAGTGGCGCTCGAGCGGGCCGGGGGCGGCACGGCGCACGAGGCAGCCGGCGCGGCTCGCCCGCCGCTCGACCTGCTCGAGGAGGGCGGTCTTGCCCAGGCCCGCGGAGGCCTCGAGGAGCACGACGCCGCCCCGGCCCTGCGCCAGCCGCGAGGCGGCGGCGCCGAGGACGTCGAGCTCGACGGTGCGCTCGATCAGCGGCGTCGCGACGGCGCCGTGCAGCGCCGGGACGTCGGAGCCCAGCAGCCGCAGATGGCGCGCGGTGCCGCGCCGGCGGTAGTCCTCGTGCGAGCGCTGCTGCAGCGCGGCGGGCGTCACAGCCCGCTCAGCGTGTTCGGGGCGTCTGCGGTGTGCGTCACAGTGCGGTTCATGACCGCTGTGACGCGTGGGAGGCCGATTCGCTTTCCGACTCACCGGCCCTCTGTGACCACCCTCACACGCGCCGCCCTCACCCGTGCGCGGGCGCGACGACCGTGAAGGCGATGCGCTTCGTGCGCGAGCGGTTGCCCGCGGCGTCGATCGCGGTGACGGCGAAGCGATAGCGGCCCGGGGCCAGCGCCCGCCTGCCGATCCGCCCGTCGAAGGCGATCGTCACGCGGCCGGCCTTCGCCACGCGCCTGGTCAGCGCCGGCCGGCGCGTGACCCAGCGCCCGCCGCTGCGGCGCTGCACCGCGATCGTCAGCCGCCCGGCCTCGGTCGTGGTCGTGGTGAGGGCGGTCGCCCCGCGGCCGACGTGGAAGCGGACGTGGCGCAGGCGCAGCGCGCCGAGGACCGGGGCGACGCGGTCGACGGGCCGCGCCGAGGACGAGCCCACCCCCGCAAGGCCCGCTCCGAGGCCCGCGGGGGTGGTCTCGTAGGCGCCGAGATCCGGCCCGGCGCCCTGCACGCGCGGATGGCCGTCCAGGTCGAGGGCGAGGGCGGGGCCAGGCACCGCGCCCGCGTCGACGGCCGGAGAGCCGGCGCGCAGATGGAAGTCGTCGGCGGAGACGAAGCGCGGGTCGCCCGCCTGGTTGCCCGGGCCCTCGGCGATCAGCGCCGCGCCGGTCGCGCCCGCGGCCGGGTCGCGGACGGCGAAGTTCGAGTGGTCGATCTCGACCTTGCCGAAGGCGCAGAACTGGCCGAGCGCGCACGCGATGAGCGCGGGCGCCACCACGTCGCCGCGGCCGCCGCGGGCGACCGTATTCGAGACCTGCAGGAGGTTCGGGGTCACGGGGCCGGTAGCCGAGCGCACGGGGTTGGCCAGCAGGGCCGGAACCTGGTCGGCGATCGCCGTCGCGTTGACGACGCGCAGCGTCCCGCCCTGCGGCGTGTCGACCGCGATCGCGGCGCCGTCGCCGCCGCCGACGGCGCGGGCGAGCGAATCGACGACGAGCCCCTGCCCGGCGATCGCCGGGCAGCCGCTGACGCGCACGCGCCGGGCGACGGCGTCAGGGCCGATGAGCCGCAGGCCGCCGTCGATGGACGTGTCCTCGACGGTGCCGTCGGTGACGACGGACGCGGGCGGCGCCATCGCCAGCGTGACGCCGACGCGGCGCACGACGCTGGCGCGCAGCGTCGAGCGCGCGCCGAGCCGCGCGCACGTCGAGTCCGCTGAGCTCGAGAGCGACGAGCGCTCGATGGTCAGCGCCCCCGCGTCGGGCGCGTCGACGCACACCGGCCCGCGGATCACGGTCGAGGTGATCCTCGCGTCGACGCCCGCGGCGACCTGCACGGCGGGGACGCCGTTGGTCTCGACCATGTCCATCGTCTTGTCGATCTCGATCCCGTCGAACGAGGAGCCCGACTGCCCGGCGGCCAGGGCCACCGTCGGCTGCGCGCCGCCCGAGGTGAGGATCGGGCGCGACTGGCGGTCGGTCGGGACCCAGTGCAGCGCCAGGGCGGGCAGCGGGTTGGCCTGGTCCTCGTAGACGCCGTTGGCGAGGCTGATGGTGTCGCCGGCCTGGGCCTTGTCGAGCGCCTGCGTCAGCGGGCACGGGTCGTTGACGTCGAAGCACTGCGAGTCCTTCGGCGGCGCCCCGGGCTTGGCGTAGCGCGTGGCGGCTGACGCCGATCCGGCGGCGACGAGGCAGAGGAGCAGGGCGAGGGTGGTGATGGCGGCGCGAGGCATGGCTCCAGGGAACACGCCGGCCGGCGACCCCACAATCGGGCGCCCACCCCGGACTTTGGCGCTTGGACCCCGAGCCGCTCCGAACCCCGGGGTTCGGGGCAAAAGTCCGGGGTGCCGCCCCGATTGTCCGGGGTCCGGAGCGTCGCCAAGCTGGCGCGCATGATCGACACGAATCCCCCCGAGACCGCCACGAGGCGGTCCAGGCTGCTCGTCTCCGCGGCCGTCGCCGCAGCCTGCGCCATCGGGACGCTGGCCATCGGCGTCCATCAGGCGAGCGCCTCCTACACGGCCGGCGTGCAGGCCGGCACCCTCCAGATCACCGGCGACAAGGCGAGCGACAAGCTCCGGCTCGCGGCGACGCCGACGGCGCTGCTGCTTGACGTCGGCGACGACGGCACGGTCGACTTCAGCTTCGATCCGACGCCCATCACGGCGATCAACGTCGCCGCCGGCGGCGGCGACGACGAGGTCGCCATCGACAACGCCGTCAGCCTCTTCGCGGCAAGGCCCCTCACCGTCGACGGCGGCGCGGGCAACGACAGGCTCATCGGCGGCGCCGGACCCGAGACGCTCATCGGCGGCACGGGCAACGACTTCGTCGACGGCAACATCGGCGCCGACACCGCGCGCCTGGGCACCGGCAACGACACCTTCCAGTGGGATCCCGGCGACGGCAGCGACACCGTCGACGGCGATGGCGGCACGGACGCGCTCGCGTTCAACGGCTCCAACGCCGCGGAGAACATCGACGTCGAGCCCAACGGCTCGCGCGTGCTGCTCACCCGGAACGTCGCCGCCATCACGATGGACCTCGGCGGCATCGAGACCGCGGCCATCCGCGCCCTCGGGAGCGCCGACAACGTCACCGTCGGCAGCCTCGGCGCGACCGACCTCAAGACGGTCGACGTCGACCTGGGCAGCTTCGACGGCAGCGCCGACGGCGCCGAGGACCACGTCTTCGCCGTCGGCACCGAGCAGGCCGACAGCGTGACCGTCGGCGCCTCCGGCGCCAAGGTCGCCGTCAACGGGCTCGGCTCCCAGGTGCTCGTCACCAGCGCCGAGGCCTCCGACCACGTCGGCGTCGAGACCCTCGGCGGCGACGACACCGTCACCGGCGGCGTCACCATCCCCGGCCCGGGCGCCGTCGACGTCGACGGCGGCACCGGCAATGACACCACGACCTTCCGCGGCAGCGGCGGCGACGACAACATCGGGATCGCCCGCAACGGCACCGCGGCCGCGGCCTTCACGCCGGCCGGCACGCTCGTCGACGTCAACACCGAGAGCCTCAACGTCCTCGGCCTGGGCGGCAACGACACGCTCGCCGGCCAGAACGGCATCGGCGCCATCACGCACCTGACCGTCGACGGCGGCGCCGGCGACGACACGGTGCGCGGCGGCGACGGCGCGGACACCCTGCTCGGCGGGACCGGCAACGACCTCGTCGACGGCAACATCGGCGCCGACACGGCCGACCTCGGCACCGGCAACGACACCTTCGAATGGGATCCCGGCGACGGCAGCGACACCGTCGAGGGCTCGGACGGCAAGGACGCGGTCGCGTTCAACGGCTCCAACATCGGCGAGCGCGTCGAGCTCGGCGCCAACGGCTCGCGCGTCCGGCTGACCCGTGACGTGGCCGCGGTGACGATGGACTTCGCCGGCATCGAGGCCGCGAACGTCCGCGTCCTGGGCGGCGCGGACACGGTCACCGTCGACGACCTGAAGGGCACGCAGCTCAAGACGGTCGACACCGACCTGACCGCCTTCGACGGCACCACCGACGGCGCCGAGGATCACGTGGTGGCCAACGCGACCGACAAGGCCGACAGCGTCACCGTCGGCGCCTCGGGCACGAAGGTCGCCGTCAACGGGCTCGCCGCGCAGGTGCTCGTCACGACGGCCGATGCCTCCGACAACGTCGACGTCGAGGGCCTCGACGGCGACGACACCATCGTCGGCGGCGTGACCATCCCGGGCACCGGCACGGTCAACGCCAACGGCGGCCCGGGCACCGACGCCACCGTCTACAACGGCAGCGCCGGCGACGACACGATCGGCATCGCCCGCAACGGCACGCAGGTCGCGGCCTTCACCACCACGGGCGCGCTCATGGACGCCAACACCGAGAGCCTGAAGGTCCTCGGCCTGGGCGGCGACGACGCGCTCCGGGGCCAGAACGGCATCGGCGCGCTGACGCAGCTGACGCTCGACGGCGGCGCCGGGGACGACACGGTCGCCGGCGGCGACGGCGCCGACCTCCTGCTCGGCGGGACCGGCAACGACCTCGTCGACGGCAACATCGGCGCCGACACCGCGCGCCTGGGCACCGGCAACGACACGTTCCAGTGGGACCCGGGCGACGGCAACGACACCGTCGAGGGCGAGGCCGGCACCGACCAGCTCGCCTTCAACGGCTCCAACATCGGCGAGGACATCGAGCTCGGCGCCAACGGCTCGCGCGTGCGCCTCACGCGCAACGTCGCCGCCATCGCGATGGACTTCGCCGGCATCGAGGGCGCCACCGTCCGCGCCTTGGGCGGCGCCGACAACGTCATCGTCGACAGCCTGGCCGGCACCGGCCTCAAGACGGTCGACGCCGACCTCAGCGCCTTCGACGGCAACGGCGACGGCGCGGTCGACTCGGTCACCGTCAACGGCACCGACGCCGCCGACAAGGTCGCCGTCACGACGTCGGGCTCGCAGGTCCTGACCACCGGCCTGGCCGCGCAGACGCGGATCAGCGGCAGCGAGGTGCAGAACGACACGCTGTTCGTCAAGACCCTGGCCGGCAAGGACAGCGTGACCGTCGCGCCCGACATCGGCACGCTGATCAACTCCAACGTCGACCTCGGCGCCGACAACTAGCCCGGACGACACGGCCGCCGCGCTGCTCCGGCAGCGCGGCGGCGTGGTCGCGCCCCGCGGCGGGTAGAGCGCGGGACATGCACGCAGCGATCGACTGGTCCACGGCGTCGGTCCAGGACGGCGACCTCACGGTCGACCTCGCCGGCGACGCGAGCAAGGCGTGGAGCGAACGCCTGCAGGACGTCGTCGAGCGCCTCGACCGCCCGGGCCGCGGGTGGCAGTCGGTGAAGGTCACGCGCAAGCGCGTCAAGGTCGCGGCGGTCGCCGCGGGCTCCGAGGCCGACCTGCGCCACCTGCTCGACAGCGCCGCCCAGCAGGTCAACGCCGACTTCGCCGAGCCCGACGAGCCGGACGGCGACGACGAGGGCTCCGAGGCCGACCGCGCGATGACCGAGGCCTTCCGCGCCTTCGCCGAGGACGGCGATCAGGACGACGCCGCGTAGGCACGGCCGGGCCCTTCAACCGGCGTCGCGGATGAGCCGCTCGCTCGTGCGCCAGAGGTCGGCGGCCTTGTCGAGGTCGTAGGACTCCGGCGAGGAGGGGATGTCGCGGTCGCCGTCGTAGTAGCGCCCGGTCGCGCCGTCGAGGGCGGGGTCGGCGGCCAGCGCCGCGAGGCGCCGGCCCGACGTGCGCGGGCTGTGGACGTTGGGCAGCAGGCGCATCACGGGCAGGACGTGGCGCCAGGCGAAGCGCTGCAGCGGGGTGTAGTCGCGCGCGAGGCCCGAGGCGCCCCCGGGCATGAAGCCGGGATTGAAGGCGTTGACCGCGATGCCGCGAGCGCCGCGGTCGAGGCGGCGGTCGAGCTCGTAGGCGAAGAGGACGTTGCAGAGCTTGGAGGTCGTGTAGCGCCGGCGCCCGACCTCGGCCGGCGGCCCCGGGTCGACCGCCGGGTGCGCGAGCGCCTCGGCTGTCACGTAGACGGGCGCCGGCATGCCCGGGCCCTTGGAGGGGTCGTGCGTGTCGCTGGAGACGACGGCGACGCGCGCCGGGGGCCGCAGCCGGTCGAGCAGGCCAAGGACGAGGGCGAAGTGCCCGAGGTGATTGGTCGCAAAGGTGAGCTCGATGCCGTCGGCCGACCAGCGCGTGCACGAGACGACCTGCACCGCGGCGTTGCAGACGACCGCGTGCAGCGGCGGCAGGCCCGCCTCGGGGAGCGCGGCGACGAAGGCGCCTACAGACGCGAGCGAGGCGAGGTCGAGCGCCATCACCGTGCAGCGCCGGGGGGCATGAAGCGCTGCCGCCGCCGCCTCGCCTCGCCCGCGGTCGCGGACGGCCAGGACGACGCGCCAGTCCTCGTCACGGCGCAGGAGGTCTCGCGCGCACTCGAGGCCCAGCCCGGAGCTCGCCCCGGTGATGATCGCCGTCCGCCCGTCCACTGGAACGATCATTCCATACAGTCGGAAGGACCGGCAAGCTCAACCCTCCAGAAGGTCAGGGAGCAGCGTCTCGATGATCCGCCCGGCAAGCCGGCACAGGCGGTCGAGGTCCGTCGTCTCGGGCTCGAGGTGGGAGGCCATGAAGAAGCCGTCGGAGAGCGCGACGAGGATCGTGGTCAGCTCGGCGGCCGCTCGCTTGGCCCGGCGCGGCGGGACCCCCGGCGGGATCAGGCGCCGCACGCCCTCGTTGAAGCGCCCGATCGCGGCGTCGCGCACGCGGCGGACGATCGCGGCGACCTCTGGGTCGTCGGTGTCCTCGAGCGAGAGCATGAACGACAGGCGCAGGAACTCGGGCTCCTGGCGCAGCGCTTGCGCCCACACGCGCATCATCGCGTCGAGCTTGCGCTCCTCCGGGACGTCGACGTCGTCCCAGGTCGGCACCGCCGCGAACCAGCGCCGCGCCCCGCGCTCCATGACGGCCGCGAGCAGTCCCTGCTTGGAGCCGAAGTGCCAGTAGATCGAGCTCGCCGGCAGGCCCGACTCCACGCGGATGGCGGTGATGCTGGTGGCCGCGAAGCCACCCGAGGCCATGAGACGCTCGGCGGCGTCGAGGATCGCCTCGCGGGACCGCTCGCCCTGGCGCAGGGTCTCGGACATCTGTGCTCACGGTACCGGCCCGCGCCTCCCGTCCACGGGGCGCTAGGCCCGCAGGTGCACCGGGTTGACGAGGCGCTCGTCGTTGACGCGCACCTCCACCACGTCGCCGTCGCGCAGGAAGCGCGGCGGGTCGCGGTGGGCGCCCACGCCCTCGGGCGTGCCGGTGACGATGATGTCGCCCGGCTCGAGCGTGATGAAGGTCGTCAGGTAGGAGATCAGCCGCGCGGCCGAGAAGATCATCTGGCTGGAGCGGGCGTGCTGGACGCGCTCGCCGTTGACCTGGGTCTCGATCTCCAGGGCGCCGTCCTGCAGCGCGCGGTCGAGGACGAGGAAGGGTCCGCAGGGGCCGAAGGTGTCCGGCGACTTGCCGACCGTCCACTGCGAGGTCTGGGTCTGCACGTCGCGCGCGCTGACGTCGTTGAAGGGCATCCAGCCCGCGACGGCGTCCAGCGCCTCGTCCTCGGAGAGGCCGTAGGCGCGCCGGCCGATGACGACGGCGATCTCGCCCTCGTAGTCGACGCGCTCGCTGTTGGACACCGGCAGCTCGATCGCCGCCCCCGCGCCGATGAGGACGTTGGGGAACTTGGCGAAGACCATCGGCACCGCGGGCTCGTCCATGCTCGCCTCGCTGGCATGGGCGCGGTAGTTCAGCCCGATGCAGAGGATCTTCTGCGGGTCGGGGACCGGCGGGCCGAGGCGCGCGTCGGCCACGGCGAGGACGGCGTCGCCCTCCTCCCCCGCCAGCGCGCCCGCGGCCTCGCCGAGCGCCGCGAGGCGCTCGGGACCCGCGGCGACGATCGAGCGCACGCTGTCCCACGCGACCCCGTCGTCGAGGCCGGCGCGCAGGGCGGCCGCCTGCGCGTCGACGACCCGGTCGCCCGCGACGCCGACGGCCGCGGCCCAGCGCCCGGCGCGCTCGTAGGACGCCAGGCGCAGCGGCTCGGCAGCGCTCATCTAGGCCAGCTTCGCCGGCTCCGCGGGGGCGCCGTTGCTCTGCGCGGCGCTCGCGGCGCGCTTGCCGCCCTTGCGCTTGGCGCCCTTCCCGCGCGGGCGCGGGTTGGTGATCAGCGGGCGCTCGCGCTCGAGCTTGGCGCGCAGCGGCTCCACCCGCGGCGACAGGCACAGGCGGTTGCCGAGGTCCTCATAGGCCTCGTCGATCAGAAACCCCGGCCCCGTGGTGCACATCTCCATGCGCCCACCGGGCGTCATCGTGTAGCACGAGTCGAAGAAGTAGTGGTCGAAGACCGCCGTCCACGGCAGCGGGCCGCCGTTGGCCTCGTCGCGCGCGGCCTGCAGCTGGGTCTGGTCGCCGGCGTCGTAGGCGATGTGGTGCCAGACGCCGACGTGGCCGTCGTTGCTGGGCCGGTCCGGCGGCGGGCTGAAGTACCAGCGCCCGCTGCGCTCCTGGCCGTCGAAGACCAGGCGGGTGCCGTCGACGCGGAAGCCCATGAACTCGGCGTACGGGAGCATGTCCTCGAGCGTCGTGTAGGAGCGCGCCCCCTCGATGCCGCGAATGCGGTGCTCGGCCGGGATGTCGTCGGCGTCCGCCGTCAGCGGCGCGTCCTTGGTGTCGGAGACCATGAGCTCGACCTCGTGGCCCTCGGGATCGTGGAAGACGATGCTCTGGGGCTGGGTCGGGTCCAGGCGCAGCAGCTCGCTGAACACGTCGTTGGCGATGAAGCGGTCCATCCAGAACTCGAGCGAGTCGTAGGAGCCGACGCGCAGGATGAGCCGGTGGATGTCGCCGCGGCCGGGAACGCCGCGCGGCGCCTCCTCGAACTCGAGGAAGGTGACGACGCTGCCGGCGTTGCCGTCCTCGTCGCCGAAGTAGGTGTGGTAGCGGAACGTGGTCTCGTAGTTGAGCGTGTTCTTCACGAACCGCAGGCCCATGACGCGGCACCAGAAGTCGACGTTGGTCTGGACGTCGGCGGTGACGCCCGTGAAGTGGTGTGGCCCACCGAGTGGCTTCATCGATCTTGCTCCTCCTCGTCGCGTGACCAGAGCAGAATTTGCACATTTCACCGTCCGCTTGTCAAGCTTCCATACTCCCGCGCCTATGTCCGCCGACCCCGACACCCTCGACGCGCCCCGCACCGTCGCCGGCCTGGTGGCCGAGCGGCTGCGCGCTCAGATCGTCGCCGGCGAGCTCGCATCGGGTTCCAAGCTACGCCAGGTCGAGATCGCGCGGCGCTTCGGCGTCAGCACGACGCCGGTCCGCGAGGCGCTGGCCGCGCTGCAGCGCGAGGGGCTGGTGCGCCTGCACCCGCAGCGCGGCGCCGTCGTCTTCGTGCCCACGGTCGAGGATCTGCGCGAGCACTACGAGATCCGCGCCGCGCTCGAGTCGCTGGCCGCGGCGCGCACGGCCGAGCGCTTCCAGGGGCACTGGGCCAAGCCGCTGGCCGCCCTGCTCGACGAGATGAGCACCGGTCCGGCGGCGGACCGCTACATCGCCCTCAACCAGCGCTTCCACACCCAGCTCTACGAGCACTGCGGGCGCACGCGCCTGGTCGAGATGATCGCCGGGCTGCGCGACGCGTCGAGCGCCTACCTGCACATCTACCGCGCCGCCGCCGACTTCCCGGTCGAGCGCCTGGACGCCGAGCACCGGCGAATCCTCGGCGCCTGCGTGGCCCGCGACGCCGGCGAGGCGGCCGTCGCGACCCGCGAGCACCTGCAGAACACCGTCGAGCACGTCGCCTCACGACTGGAGGAACCCGCGTGACCCATCTCCCGACGAGCCTCGTCGGCTCCTACCCGCAGCCCGACTGGCTGATCGACCGCGAGGCGCTGCACCACCGGCTGCCGCCGCGCGTGCGTGCCGGCGAGCTGTGGCGCGTGGACCCGAAGTGGCTGCAGGAGGCCCAGGACGACGCCGTCCTCGTCGCCATCCGCGACCAGGAGCGCGCCGGCCTCGACATCCTCACCGACGGCGAGATGCGCCGCGAGAGCTACTCGAACTTCTTCGCGACGGCCCTGGAGGGCATCGACGTCGACAACCCGGGGACGACGGCCGACCGCAAGGGCAACCCGACGCCCGTGCCGCGCATCGTCGGCCCGATCCGCCGCCGCGGGCCGGTGCAGGTCGACGACCTGCGCTTCCTGCGCGAGAACACCGACCGGCTCGTGAAGATGACCGTGCCGGGGCCGTTCACGATGGCCCAGCAGGCGCAGAACGACTACTACGAGCACGAGGAGGAGGCCGCCTTCGCGTACGCCGACGCGGTGCGCGAGGAGATCCTCGACCTCTTCGCGGCGGGCGCCGACATCGTGCAGATGGACGAGCCGTGGATGGAGGCGCGCCCCGACGCGGCGCGCCGCTACGCGGTCGAGACGGTGGCGCGCGCGCTCGACGGCGTGCAGGGCACGACGGCGCTGCACATCTGCTTCGGCTACCCGTCCTTCGTGCCCGACCATCGGCCGTCGTACGAGTTCCTCGCCGAGCTCGCCGCGGCGCCCGTCGACCAGATCTCGATCGAGACGGCGCAGGCCAACCTCGACGTCTCGGTCCTCGAGGAGCTCGCGGGCAAGACGATCATCCTCGGCGTCATCGCGCTGGACTCGGCCGAGGTCGAGACGCCCGAGACGGTGGCCGAGCGGCTGCGCCGCGCGCTGCCCCACAAGTCGCTGGACGAGCTCGTGGCCGCTCCGGACTGCGGCATGAAGTACCTGCCACGTGAGGCGGCCTTCGCCAAGCTGCAGGCGCTCGTGGCGGGCGCCGCGCTCGTGCGCGACGAGGTCGCCGCGGCGACGCCGCAGGCGACTTGACAGCAAAATGTCGAATGTGCAAATTTGCTCCTGGGCCAGTTCCCGAACCCAGGAGGAGGGACGTGGACATCTCTCGTTATGCCCGGCGCCATCGGAGCGCCGGCGCAGCTCTAGCCGTGCTCGCCGCGGCGCTCACGGTCGCAGCATGCGGCTCGAGCGGTGACTCGACGAGCTCGTCGTCCTCGACGAGCAAGGCGGCGGCCAACGCCAACAAGCCGGTGCGCATCGCGTACCTGTCCTTCGCCGTGGCCAACAGCTACGACGCCCCCATGCTCGCGGCGGCGCAGACCGTGGCGAAGGAGAACAACTCGACGATCAAGGTCTTCGACGCCAACAACGACCCCAAGAAGCAGTTTGCGCAGCTGCAGACGGCGACCAGCTCGGGCGACTACGACGCGATCATCGTCCAGCCGATCTTCGGCACCGGCCTGATCACCGGCGTCCAGGACGCCATCTCGGCCGGCAAGAAGGTCGTCAACATGGACCAGATCCTCGGCAAGGACATGTCGACCGATCAGCCGCAGGTCGACGGCCTATCGGGCAACGTGGTCTTCGTGCCCACCGAGATCGGCACCAAGCTCGGCAAGCTCGTCACGCAGGCCTGCCAGGAGAAGAGCCTCGATCCGTGCAAGATCGGCTACCTGTACGACATCAAGGCCTCCGCGCTCGACGTCGCGATCAAGAAGTCCTTCGACGCGGCGGTCGCCGGCAGCCCGGTGAAGATCGTCGCCCAGGGCGAGAGCTTCTTCACGCCGGCGCTGGGCCTGAAGGCCGCCCAGAACATGCTCCAGGCGCATCCCGACATGAACCTCATCGTCGGCTCCGACCAGGGCATCGAGGGCGCGATCCAGGCGCTGGGCAAGAAGAAGGTCATCCTCGTCGGCTACGGCGGCAGCGCGACCGGCATCAACGGCGTCGCCGCCGGGACGTGGTACGGCGACGTGGCGCAGCTGCCGGCCTCCGAGGGCCGCCTGGCCACCCAGGCCGCGATCAAGGCCGTCCGCACGGGCGCCAAGTCCGGCGGACAGAACCCGGTCGCCGAGCTCCCAGCCGAGGGCGTGGTCACCAAGGACAACGCCGACCAGTTCACCGGGGAGTGGCCGGGCTAGCCGACCACTCCCGCACGCACGTCGAGCTCGCGGACGTCTCGAAGTCCTTCGGGGCCGTCCGTGCGCTCGACGGCGTGTCGCTCAGCGTCGCGCGCGGGTCGATCCACGCGCTCGTCGGCGAGAACGGCGCCGGCAAGTCGACGCTGGGCAAGATCGTCGCCGGCGTGCTCGCGCCCGACGCCGGCAGCCTGCGCCTCGACGGCGAGGAGGTGACGCTGCGCTCGCCGCGCGAGGCGCTGGAGCGCGGCGTGGCCGCCATCGCCCAGGAGCTCAACGTCGTCGGGCAGCTCACGGTCGAGCAGAACGTCTTCCTCGGCGCCGAGCCGCGCTCCGGGGGCTTCGTCGCGCGCCGCGCGCTGCGCCGGCGCTACGAGGAGCTCGCCGAGTCCGCCGGCTTCCACCTGCCCGCCACGGCGCCGGCCGGGCGCCTGCGCCCGGGCGAGCAGCAGAAGGTCGAGATCCTGCGCGCGCTCTCGCGCGACGCCGAGCTGATCGTCATGGACGAGCCGACCGCGGCGCTCGGCGGCGAGGAGACCGCCCAGCTGCACGAGATCGTCCGCTCGCTGGCGGCCGCCGGGCGCACGGTGCTGCTCGTCTCGCACTTCCTGCGCGAGGTGCTCGCGCTGGCCGACCAGGTCACGGTGCTGCGCGACGGGCGCGTGGTGCGCACCGCGGCGGCGGCCGAGGAGACCGAGGACTCGCTCATCCGCGCGATGCTGGGCCGGCCGCTGACCGCCGCCTTCCCCGAGCGCCGGCCGCCGGAGGCCGACGCGCCGGAGGTGCTGACCGTGCGCGACCTGCACGCGCCGCCCGTCGAGGGCGTGAGCTTCTCGGTGCGCGCGGGCGAGATCGTCGCCCTGGCGGGCCTCGTCGGCGCGGGGCGCACCGAGCTCGCGCGCGCCGTCTACGGCGCTCCGCGTCCGGTCGCGGGGTCGGTCGTCCTCGCGGGCGGTGAGGAGCTGGGCGGCGGCGGCCCGCGGGGGCGGCTGCGCGCGGGCGTGGCGATGATCCCCGAGTCGCGCAAGGAGGACGGCCTGCTGCTGGGGCGCTCGGTGACCGAGAACGTCTCGCTCTCGAGCCTCGGCACCGTCTCGCGCTACGGCTTCGTGCGCCGCCGCGCCGAGCGCGAGCGCACGCGCGCGGCGCTCGAGCGCTGGGACGTGCACACCTCCGGCTACGGCGCGCCCGTGAGCTCGCTCTCGGGCGGCAACCAGCAGAAGGTCCTCTTCGCGCGGGTGCTGCTGTGCGGGCCGAAGGTGCTCGTCGCCGACGAGCCCACGCGCGGCGTCGACGTCGGGGCGAAGCGCGCGATCTACGACCTCCTGGTCGCCCTCGCCGGCGAGGGCATGGGCGTGCTGCTCATCTCCTCAGAGCTCGAGGAGGTCCTGGGGCTCGCGCACCGCGTGCTCGTGATGCGCGCGGGGCGGATCGTGGACGAGCTCGAGGGCGAGCGGATGACCGAGTCGGCGGTGCTGGCGGCCGCCTTCGCGGCATGAGCGCCGCCGCCGGGATGCCCGAGCCGCGCCGCACGATCGACACCGCCGTGGTCGCCGACCGGCTGCGGACGACCGGCATCGCGCTGCCCTTCGCGGCGCTCTTCGTGACGCTCTCGATCGCGAGCTCGTCGTTCCTGACCAAGGTCAACCTGCTCAACATCCTCGACCAGCAGTCCGCGATCCTCACCATCGCCGCGGCGGGGACGCTCGTCCTCGTCGCGGGCGGCATCAATCTCTCGGTGGGCGCCGTCTACTCGCTGGCGGGCGTCACGGCCGCCGAGGTCGCCCAGCACACGACGCCGGTCGTCGCCATCGCGCTGGGCATCGCCGTCGGGCTCGCGGTCGGCCTCGTCAACGGCCTCGTGGTCACGCGGCTGCGCATCAACGCCCTGATCGCGACGCTCGCGATGTCCTTCGTGGTCAGCGGCCTGGGGACGCTCATCACGCACGGCAACCTCGTCGTGCTCTTCGAGCACCAGGAGTTCGGCGACCTCGCGCGCACGCAGATCCTCGGCGCGAAGAGCTCGATCTGGATCGCGCTCGTCGCGGTCGTGGTCATCGGCATCCTGCTCGCGCGGTCGACGGCCGGGCGCTACATGTACGCCTCGGGCGGCAACGCCGAGGCGGCGCGGCTGGCGGGCGTGCGCGTCGACGCGATCCGCGTGCTGACCTTCGTCATCAGCGGCGGCGCGGCGGGCCTGGCCGGGGTGATCGACGCCTCGCGCGTGCTCAGCGCCCAGTCCTCCTCGGGCGATGCGCTCGCCTTCACGGTGCTGGCCGGCATCGTCGTCGGCGGCACCAGCATCATGGGCGGCGAGGGCGCCGTCTGGCGGACCTTCCTGGGCGTGCTCTTCATCGCCCTCATCGGCAACGGCTACGACCTGCTCGGGCTCGACCCGCTCTACGAGCAGATCACCCTCGGCGTGATCCTGCTCGCGGCGGTGGGCATCGACTCCTGGGCGCGGCAGAGGCGGACATGACAGTTGCGATAACCGGAGCCGCGGGCCATCTCGGGCGGCTCACTGCCGAGCGGGTGCTCGAGCGCCTGCCGGCGTCCGAGCTCGTGCTCGTGACCCGGCGCCCCGAGGCGCTCGCGGACCTGGCCGAGGCCGGCGCCACGGTGCGCCACGGCGACTTCGCCGATCCGCCCTCGCTCGAGGGCGCCTTCGACGGCTGCGACCGCGTGCTGCTCATCAGCATCGACGTGCTCGGCGACCGCATCGCCCGCCACACGGCGGCGATCGACGCGGCGGCCGCCTCCGGCGTCGGCCACGTGGTCTACACCTCGGGCGAGAACGCGGGCGGCGAGCTGCCCTACATCGTCGCCCGCGAGCACGGCGGCACCGAGGACGCGGTGCGCGCCCGCGGCCTGCACCTGACCGCGCTGCGCAACGGGCTGTACGCCGAGTTCCAGGTGGCGGCCGCGGCGCGCGCCTTCGCCTCGGGCAAGCTCGTGCACAACAACGGCGCCGGGCGCACGGCCTACGTCTCGCGCGAGGACTGCGCCGCGGCGGCGGCCGCCGTGCTCGCCACCGACGGCCACGAGGACCGCGTCTACGACATCACCGGCCCCGAATTGGTCTCGCAGGCCGACCTGGCCGCCCTGGTGACCGAGATCACCGGCCGCGCGATCGAGGTCGTCGAGATCGACGACGAGAGCCGCCGCGCAGGCGCTCGCCGACGTCGGCCTGCCGCCCGAGCTCGCGCGCGCCTACTCGTCGTTCGGCACCGCGATCCGCGAAGGTCTGCTGCAGACCGTGAGCACCGCGGTGCACGACCTGACCGGCCGCGAGCCGCGCACCCTGCGCGCGGTGCTCGCGGCCCACCGTTCCGAGATTCAGGAGAGCGCATGACCCCCCGGACCAGCCCCCCGTTCCGCGCCGACCACGTCGGCTCCCTGCTGCGGCCGGAGCGTCTCACGCGCGCACGCGAGGAGCACGCGGCCGGGCGCCTGGACGCCGAGGGCCTGCGCGCCGTCGAGGACGAGGCGATCCGCGAGGTCGTCCGAGAGCAGGAGGAGGTCGGGCTGCAATCGGCGACCGACGGCGAGTTCCGCCGCGCGACGTGGCACATGGACTTCATCGACTCGCTGGGCGGGATCAGCCACGCCGAGGAGCGCATCCGCGTCGAGTTCCACAACGAGGACGGGACGATCTCCTGGGAGCCGACGGCGATGCGCGTCTCCGATCGCGTGACGCTGAAGGAGCCGATCTTCGCCGACCACTTCGCCTTCCTGCAGTCGTGCGTGACGACGGCGACGCCGAAGCTCACCATCCCCTCCCCCAGCATGGTCCACTACCGCGGCGGGCGCGCGGCGATCGACGCGACCATCTACCCCGAGCTCGACGACTTCTGGGCCGACCTCACGACCGCGTACGCCGACGAGGTCCGCGTCCTCGGCGACCTCGGCTGCACCTACCTGCAGTTCGACGACACGAGCCTCGCCTATCTCAACGACCCCAACCAGCGCGAGGACGTCACGAAGCGGGGCGGCGACCCCGAGCACCTCCACGAGGACTACATCCGCCACATCAACGAGGCGCTCGCGGGCCGCCCCGAGGGCATGGCGGTCACCGCGCACCTGTGCCGCGGCAACTTCCAGTCCTCGTGGGTCGCGGAGGGCGGCTACGACTACGTCGCCGAGGCGCTCTTCAACGACCTCGAGGTCGACGGCCTCTTCCTGGAGTACGACGACGCCCGCTCGGGCGGCTTCGAGCCCCTGCGCTTCGTCCCGCCGGGCAAGCTCGTGGTGCTCGGGCTCGTCACCACCAAGCGTGGCGCCCTGGAGAGCAAGGACGACCTCAAGCGCCGCATCGAGGAGGCCTCGCGGTTCGTCGACGTCGAGCAGCTGTGCCTCTCGGGCCAGTGCGGCTTCTCCTCGACGGTCGAGGGCAACGCGCTGACGCCCGACGAGCAGTGGGCCAAGCTCGCGCTGATCGTCGAGACGGCGCGGGAGGTCTGGGGCTAGCGCCCGATGCGCACGGCGCTGGTGGCGACCGTCGCCTTGCCGGCCTTGATGACCAGCGTGTAGCGCCCGGGCTTGAGTCCCTTCCGGGCCGACAGCTTCAGCGTCGCGGCGCCGCGGCTCAGGCGCCCGGCGCCGGAGGCGACGGCGCGCGAGCCGCGCCGCAGGGTCGCGCGCACGGCGCCGCTGCGGGCGACGGCGAGCTTGACGGTGCAGGTGATCTTGACCTTGCCGTGCGCCGGCTTGCTCCCCTTGCAGCCGATCGCGGTGCGCGC
This sequence comes from uncultured Actinomycetes bacterium, assembly GCA_963851295.1. GTDB lineage: Bacteria > Actinomycetota > Thermoleophilia > Solirubrobacterales > Solirubrobacteraceae > JAOPZW01. The sequence goes on from CAWKOS010000001.1 coordinate 179,079, forward strand.
GGTGGTCGGCGCCGGAGACTGCGCGGGCGAGGGCGCCGGCGAGGGCGAGTCGCCTGACGCCGGCGTGCCCGCGGGCTGCGTCGTGAAGGCTGCGGTGGCGCCGGGCGTCGCCGCGCCGAGGGCGTCCAGGCCGAGCGCGCGCCACAAGTAGCCGGTCGCCGGCGCGAGCCCCGCGAGCGACGCCGTGATCGTGGCGGTGCCGGTGCCCGGGGTCGTCTGCGTGGCCGTCTGCGCGCCCAGCGCCCCGCCGGCGCCGTACTGGAAGGCGACCGGCAGCGCCATGCCGAAGTCGCGGACCGTCGCCGTCAGGGTCGCGCCGGTCGCGGTCGCCGAGGACTGCTCGTCGAGCACGTCGACCGCGAGGCTCGAGACGCGCAGCTGGCGGATCGCGCTGCCGGTCTCGGCCCACGCGACGTACGGGACGCCCCCGGCGAGCAAGAGCCGCGGGCGCGGGTCGTAGCCGGTCGTGCCGGGGTTCAGCGCGTCGCCGATCGTGCTCCACGCCGCGCCCGTCCAGCGCGCGACGTGCACCTCGCCGCCGTTGCCGGTCTCGTTCTCCCACACCGCGTACGGCGTCCCGCCGACGTCGACGAGGCTCGGCTCCTCGCCGTGGTGGGTCGCGTCGAGGTTCAGCGTGCCGGCGCTCGCCCACGCCGAGCCCGTCCAGTGCGCGACGCGCGCCTGGACGATGAAGCCGGCGCCGTACTCCTCCCAGGCGATCCACGGCTGGCCCGCGACGTCGGTCAGCATCGGCGAGTTGGTGATCTTGGAGGGGTCGACGTTGACGACGCCGCCCACGTCGTTCCACGCCGAGCCGTCCCAGCTCTTGACGCGGACCTGCTTGCCGGCCACGCCGAAGGTCTCGCCCCACGTCACGTACGGCGTCCCGGCGATGCTCGCGATCTGCGTGTTGACGCCGGCCTTCGTGGGATCGACGTTCAGCGCACCGCCGACGCTGTTCCACGCCGAGCCGTCCCAGCGCTTGACGCGCACCTGGGTGACGTTGCTCGCGTCACTCTCGTTCCAGACGACGTACGGCGTGCCGCCGACGTTCGCCATTCCCGGCTCGTTGGCCCGCTTGGTCGCGTCGACGTTGAGCACGCCGCCGACGGCGGTCCAGGCGGAGCCGTCCCAGCGCTTGACGCGGACCTGGTAGACGATGCCGCCCCCGTTGTCCTCCACCCACGCGACCCACGGCGTCCCGCCGACGTCGACGAGCTGGGGCAGGTAGGCGTTGTGCGACGCGTTGGCGTTGAGCGCGCCGCCGACGGTCGTCCACGCCGTGCCGTTCCAGCGCGCGACGTGCACGTCGTAGGCGCCGGTCCCGCTGTCCTCGCGCCAGGCGACCCACGGGACGCCGCCGATGACCGCCGGCGACGCCGAGGTCGCGCTCTTGGAGGAGTCGAGGCCCAGGCGCCCGCCCGCGGTCGGGGTCCAGCCGGCCTGGGCGGTCGGGGCGACGACGCCGAGCAGCAGCATGGCGAAGATCAGGATCGTGGAGCGACGGCGCATGCACGCGAGATCGGCCCGGGGCGCCCGCGGCGCATTGCTCTGGACGGGTGTTCGACCGCGGTCTGGGGGTAGCGTCCGTCGCGTGACCTCGCTGCGCCCGGACGATCCGCTCGCCCAGCGGGTCGTGCTGGCGATCAAGCACGGCTCGCCCGAGGAGCTGCAGGCGCTCCTCGACGGGCATCCCGGCCTGGCCGCCGGACGGCTCGTCGGCGGGTCCCCCTCGGCGTGGGACGGCCGCACGCTGCTGCACGCGGTCACCGACTGGCCCGGGCACGTCCCGGGGGCGGGCGCCAAGGTGACGGCGCTCGCGGCGGCCGGCGCCGACGTCGACGCGGCCTCGGGCGGCAGCCATCGCGAGACGCCGCTGCACTGGGCGGCAAGCGCCGACGACGTCGAGGCGCTCGACGCGCTGCTCGACGCGGGCGCGGACATCGACGTGCGGGGCGCGGTGATCGACGGCGGGACGCCGCTCGACGACGCGGTCGCCTTCGGGCAGTGGGCGGCCGCCCGGCGACTGGTCGAGCGCGGCGCGCACGCCAACCTCTGGAACGCCGCAGCGCTGGGGCTCATGGAGCGCGTGCGGGCGGCGTCCGAGGGTGCGTCGGCCGACGAGGTCACCAACGCCTTCTGGTGCGCCTGCCACGGCGGGCAGGCGGCCGCCGCGGAGTACCTCCTCGAGCGCGGGGCCGACCTCGACTGGGTCGGCCACGACGGCCTCACCCCGCTCGACGCCGCACGGCGCAGCGGGGCCGCGGACCTCGCCGAGCGGCTGGTCGCGTTGGGCGCCCGGAGCGCCCCGGACGCGGGCGCGCCCTAGCCGCGCGCCATCTCGTCGATGCAGATCGCCGCGGCGAGGATGAGGGCGTCGTTCTCGCCCGCGAGGACCTCGATGCCGTAGGTGTCGCGGATCCGGAACCAGCGCTTGGAGATCTCGGCGATCTTGTGGCCGTCGCGCTCGATCTCGTACTCGTGGTCGAGGATGTTGCCCTTGGCGCTCAGCTCGCGGCCATTGTCGAGGTGGATGGCGTAGCGGTCGCGCAGCGGCGAGACGAGCGCCTTCTTGATCGTCGCGACGGTCCTGCCGTCGTGCTCCAGGCGCATGGTGTCGCGGATCGTGAGCTTCTTCTCCTGGAGCTTGAAGAGCTCGCCGCCCGACGGGTCCTCCAGGACGAAGGTGCTGCGGATCCGCAGCGCCTTGCCGTTGACCTTGAACGCGTGGCGGTCCTCGTCGGTGTCGATCCAGAAGTCCTCGCCGATCGAGAAGACCTTCTCGCGCATCCGGTACCGCGTCCCCTCGACCTCGTGGCCTCTACGCAGGAATCCCATGCGTCTGACGCTCCAGCGCAGCGGCTCCCGGCACAAGGGTGCCGTCACCACTTTGGGCGCGTTGCGGCCTGCCGCTCGCGCGTGCAGCGCCTCGCCACGCTTACAGCATCACCGAGGGAGAGACACCCGCGGGCGCCGGCGGCGAGGCCGCGGGCGTGGCGCGTTACCGCTCGCCCGCACGACGCTTGTCACCTTGGTCGGCATATAGCCGAACAAGGTGACACTCGTCGCTGACGGGCCACAAAGGCGCCGCCCGCGGCCGCGCCGCCGCGGGCGCTCGTCGCCCTCGGTGATTCTGTAAGCGCCGCGCCGAGCAGCATGGGCGCGCGGAGAGAGCCGCGCGCGGACGCCGCGCGCCGCCGCCGCCGCAGCCCTCAGCCCGCCGCGTCCGCCGCGCGCCGCTCGCCGAGGTAGCTCGCCACGAGCAGCTGCTCGTCGGCGCGCAGGTCCTGGGCGCCGCGGTCGAGGACGACCTCGCCGTGGGAGAGCACGTAGCCGCGGTCGGCGATCTCCAGCGCGAGCTGGACGTGCTGCTCGACCAGGAGCACCGCGCAGCCGCTCTCGAGCGCGTAGGTGCGCACGACGGGCAGCAGGCGCTCGACGATCATCGGCGCGAGGCCGAGGCTGAGCTCGTCGAGGAGCAGCAGCCGCGGCTCGCGCACGAGCGCGCGGGCGACCGCCAGCATCTGCTGCTCGCCGCCCGAGAGCAGGCCCACGCGGCGCGAGCGCAGCGGCCCGAGCGCGGGAAAGTACTCGTAGGCGCGGTCGGCGTCGAGGCGCTCGCCGCGGTGGCCGAGGCGGAAGTGCTCTGCCACCGTCAGCCCGAAGAAGAGCCCGCGGCCCTCGGGGACGTGCGCGATGCCGCGCCGCGCCAGCACCGCGGGCGCGATCTTCGTCGTGTCGTCGCCGTCGAAGACGATGCGCCCGCGGAGCGGCCGCACGAGCCCCGAGATCGCCTTCAGCGTCGTCGTCTTGCCCGCCCCGTTGGGGCCGAGCAGCGCGACGACCTCGCCGCCGCCGACGTGCAGCGTGACCTCGCGGATGACCGGGGCGCCGTCGTAGCCCGCGGTCAGGCCCTCGATGCTCAGTACGGCGTCGGTCACGACGCCTCGATGTCGAGGGCGTCGGCGGCGCGGCGGGCGCCGGCGCCGCCCAGGTAGGCCTCGACCACCCGCGGGTGGCGGCGCACCTCGTCGGGCGTGCCGGTGGCGATGACCTCGCCGAACTCGAGCACGACGATCTGGTCGCAGACGCCGAGCACGAGGCCCATGTCGTGGTCGACGAGCAGAACCGCGGTCCCCCCGTCGACGACCTTGCGCAGCTGCGCCCCGATCTGCTCGCTCTCGGTGGTGTCGAGGCCGGCGGCGGGCTCGTCGAGGCAGACGACGCGCGGCGAGCCGGCCAGCGCCCGCGCCACGCCGACGAGCTTGCGCTCGCCCTGCGAGAGCTCCTCGGGCAGCCGGTCGACGGCGTCCTCGAGGCCGACCAGCGCCAGCGCGTCGTGCGCCGCGACCTCACCGGGCGGCGTGCGCCACAGGACCTCGCGCAGCGTCGACCACAGCGACGGGCGCTCCGACGCGACGGCCAGGTTCTCGCCCACCGTGAGGTCGTCGAAGAGCTCGGTCGCCTGCCAGGTGCGCGCCAGGCCGCTGCGGGCGCGCTCGTGCGGCGCCAGGCGCGAGAGCTCGCGGCCGTGCAGCTCGACGCGGCCGGTCGAGCGCACGAAGCCGGTGATGGCGTCGATGAAGGTCGTCTTGCCGGCGCCGTTGGGGCCGATCAGGCCGACCATCGTCCCCTCGGGGACCTCGAGCCCGACGTCGACGAGCGCGCGCACGCCGCCGAAGCTCACCGAGACGCCTTGCGCCTTGAGCGCCGTCATGACTCGCTCGCCGTCCCTGCCATCGCCGAGCGCTGCCCGCCGCCCGCGCCGGCCGCCTCGGGCCGGGCCCGGGCCGCCAGCTTCTGCTTCTTCTTCTGGTAGCGCGACCCGGCCACGCCGTCGGGGAACAGGATCAGGTTGAGGATCAGCGTGACGCCGGCGACGAGCAGCGTCCACGTGCCCGAGATCCCAAGCTCGGCCTCGAAGATGTGCGGGATGACGCCCGAGGTGGCGATCAGGCCGCCGAAGACGGCGCCGGAGACCATCGTGATGCCGCCCACGTAGGCGAAGGCGACGAAGCCCAGCGCGATGAGGATCCCGAAGCGCTCGGCGCTGACCGAGCCCAGCGAGTAGCCGTAGAGCACGCCGCCCACGCCCGCGATGAACGACGAGATCGCGTAGGCGGCGAACTTCGTGTTGCGCACGTTGATGCCCGTGGCCGCCGCCGCGCGCTCGTTGGAGCGCACCGCGAGCATGCGCCGGCCCAGGCCGCTGCGGCGGGTCCTGGCCACGAGGAAGCCGAGGACGATCACCGCGGCGAGGACGACGAAGCCGAGGATCGGGCTCGGCACGTCGCCGTCGAGGCCGCGGAACGAGGCGCGCGTCCCGAGGTCGATGCCGAGGAACTTCAGCTCCGGCACGGGCGACCCGGTCGCCCCCGCGCCCCACGTCGAGTTCGCGAAGCCGAACTGCTCGATGGCGACCGCCGCCGCGAGCGTCACCACCGCCAGGCTGACGCCGCGCACGCGCAGCGCCGAGGCGCCGGCCACGAAGCCCAGCGCCGTCGCGGCCAGGACCCCCGCGATGGCGGCCAGCGGGAAGCCGACGTTCGCGTCCTTGAAGAGGTGCGAGACGACGAAGCCCGACGCGCCGGCCAGCGCGATCTGCATGAGCGACACCTGGCCGATGAAGCCGGTGATGACCACGTAGGACAGGCAGATCGTCATCGCCGCCAGCGAGATGATCAGCGCGTTGCGGTAGTCGTAGGGCAGGACGACCAGCGCGATCGCGCCGACGACCGCCGCGACGGCCGCGGACGAGCCGAGCCGCTCGGGCCGGGGCACCGCCGGCAGGCGCTGCTCGATGAGCTCGCCGCGCGTCGGCAGGCTCGACCCGCGCACGTAGAGCGCGATGACGATGATGATGAAGGTCAGCAGCGCGCTGATCCCGGGCAGGGCCGCGCCCTTGTCGGTCGGGAACCAGCTCTGCGTCGAGGCGTAGTAGAGCAGCGACTGCAGGACGCCGATCGAGAGCCCGACCGCGCACGTGATCGCGAACGACGTGAAGCGCGCGAAGAGCACGGCGCCCAGCGCGGGCACGACCTGCAGCGGCAGCGTCGTGGCGTCGAGCTGGGCGAGCGACGCCGCGAGCACGCCCATGCCGCCCGCGATGACGGCGCTCAGGACCGTGTTGGCGAGCGACAGCTCGCCCGCGGGCAGGCCGGCGAGGATGGCGGAGACCTCGTTCTCGCTGCCGGCGCGCGTGGCCAGGCCGAAGCGCGTGTAGCGATAGGCGACGGTCAGCAGGATGGTGATGACGATCACGATCCCGGTCAGCCAGAAGCGGTCGGCCGGGATCGCGACGCCGGTCACCTCGACCGTGTCGCGCGGCAGCAACGACGGGGCCGGCAGGGAGCCCGTCCCGTAGATCAGCGTCGCGCACGACTGCAGCGTGAGCAGGACGCCGAGCGACGAGACCAGGCGCGCCAGCGGCGACGCCGTGCGCAGCGGCCGGAAGCAGAGCAGCTCGACCGCCGCGCCCAGCGCGATGGTGAAGGCCAGCGTGCCCACGATCGCGACCGGCGTGTCGACCACCGTCTTCAGCGAGTAGAAGGCGTAGCCGGCCGCCATCGCCATCGCGCCGGTCGCCACGTTGATGACGCCCGAGCCGCGATAGGTGAGGACGACGCCCAGCCCGATCCCGGCGATCAGGGCCCCGGTCCCCAGCCCGAGCAGCGCGAACAGGATGATCTGATCCATGACGGGTCAGACCATCCTGACGCTGCTCGAGCCGTCCGCCAAGGTCACTCGGGCGGGCGTACGAAGCCGGACGCGTTCTTGAACTGCCCCTTGCCGCTGTAGTTGAAGAACTGCGTCTGGTCGTTGCAGACCGCCGGTGCGTCGGGGTACTTCGCGCATTGCACCTGCGGGGCGCCGAAGACCAGCGGGCCCTTGAACACCTTGGCCTTGTCGGCGATCGCCTGCGAGGTGAGCTTGTCGGCCCCGACCTCGTTGTAGAACTTGATCATCGTGAGCACGGTGGCCATGCTCGTCGGCACCCACGGGTCCGCCGCGAGGTCGGCCTTGCCGAGCTTGGTCATCGCGTCGACCATCGCCTTGGCCCCGGGATCCGTCGGATCGGCGGTGAGGCTCGAGGCGATCCCGTAGTACCACTTCGGCACGTCGCCGCCAAGGCCCTTGGAGACCACGGGGGACAGGCACAGCGGGTTGGAGACCACGGGTGCCTTGACGCCCGTCTGCTCGAGCGCCTTGGCCAGGTTGATGCAGCCCTTGGCGTCGCTCTGGGGCACGATCATGTCCGCGCTCTGGGCGCCGGCCGCCGTCAGCGGGCCGACGAGGTCGGTCGCATTGGGCTCATAGCCGACGCGCTTGACCTTGATGCCGGCCTTCTCCAGGCCCGCCACCATCGCGTTGGCGCCCTCGATGATGCCCGGCACCTGCGGGTAGACGACCGCCGCCGTCTTGGCCTTCAGCACGTCGCGCCCGAAGGTCCCCCACGGAGCCAGGATGTGGAACGAGTCTCCGAAGAGGATGTAGCCGTTCTTGTTCTTGGTGTCGACCTGGTTGACCGACACGCCCCAGAACATCGGCTTCTCGCCGGCGATGCTCGAGTTCAGGGGCTGGGCACCGACCGCGACCGCGCCGACGCCGACGGCGTCCACGGCCTTGTCGTTGGCCATCTTCTGGCCGCACTGCTGGCCCTGCTCCTCAGAGGTCGAGATGAAGCACGTGTGCAGCTTGACGGGATGGCCGTCGATGCCGCCGGCGTACTTGTTGGCGTAGTCGGCCGCCATCTGGGCGCCGATCGTCGAGTTGGGTCCGACGTCGTTGGCGCCGCCCTGCTGGTTGACGTAGCCGATGACGATGGGCGACTTGCTGTTGTCGGCCGCGCCGGCCTTGCCGCCCAGGTACTTCACGTAGTCCGTGACGCTGTCGCTGGGCGACTTGGCCGCGGTGCTCGTGCTCGGCGTGCTCGTGCTCGCGCTGGACGCCGCGCCTCCCGATGACGTGTTCGAGCTGCTGTTGTCGCTGCTGCCGCAGGCGGCTACGCCCAGGCAGAGCAGCGCTGCTGCGATCGCGAGCGCGGCAAGCCGCCCTCGCGCATGATCGAAAATGCTTGCGAAGTGCATGGCACCCCTCTCCTCGTCTCCTCCGATTTGACCCCGACCGGGGGGCGCGCTTCATCGCGCCTCGAAGAGTCGCCCACCGCTCGTTGGTCGTCCCTCCCACGACCGATGGTGTAATTTGCACATTTCGCCAGAGGGTGTCAAGGCGCCTGAGATCTTCCCTCGCATGGGTCCCACACAGCTGCTGCCCACGACGATGGTCGGTGCCTATCCGCGGCCGGCTTGGTTCACCTACCAACTCGACGGCCGCGATGTCCGCGAGGCCTTCAAGTCGCTGCACCACGAGGAGGCCTTCCGCGACGCCGTGCGCACGGTGATCGGCGAGCAGGAGGCCGCCGGCCTCGACGTCGTCACCGACGGCCAGATGTGGTTCGACGACTACGCGACCGGCATCGGCTCCTTCTTCTGGTACTGGTTCGAGCGCATCCACGGCTTCGGCCACGAGAAGCTCGAGCACCCGGCGCGCTCGCGGACCGAGGGCAAGGACGCCTTCACGCTCGACGAGTCCGGCGGCGTCGCCGTGCGCGGGCCGATCGAGCGCGGCCCGGTGCGCCTGGCCGAGCTCTACGCGATCGCCGACGCCGTCGCGCACCGGCCGGTGAAGGCGTGCGTCGGCGCCGGCCCGCTGCAGCTCTCGACCATGGCGCACTTCGAGGGCGGCCCGGTCAAGGACCGCTTCGCGCTCTCCGCCGCCCTGGCGGATGTCTTCCGCGCCGAGATCGAGGACCTCGTGGCCGCAGGCTGCCGCCACATCCAGCTCGAGGACCTCGGCGCCTGGGTGCCCAACGTCACGCGCTCCGAGCGCGACTTCGAGTGGGTCACCTCGACCGTCGACCGCCTCTTCGGCGGGCTCGACGGCGGCGTCGAGCGCTGCTGGCACTTCTGCCTGGGCAACGCGTGGGGCTCGCGCGCGGAGGGCCTGACGCGCGGCGGCTACGGCAACGTCCTGCCCCACTACTTCGACGTCGACGTCGACGCCTTCGTCCTCGACTTCGCGTGTCGCGAGATGGCCGACGTCGGCGTGCTCGCGCAGCTGCCGAAGGACAAGCGCATCCACGCCGGCGTCATCGACGTGCGCAACCTCGAGATCGAGCAGCCCGACCAGGTCGCCGAGCGCATCCGCGCGGTGCTCGCGCACGTCGACGCCGAGCGCGTGACCCTCACCACCGACTGCGGGATGAAGCAGCTCCCGCGCACGGTCGCGCGGGAGAAGCTGCGCTCGCTCGCCGCGGGCGCGCAGGTCGTGCGCGAGGAGCTCACCGGCGAGCGATGAGCCGGCTGCTGCCGTGGCTGCACGACCAGGTCGAGCCCGCGGCATGGGCGATCGCCCGGCGCGCCGCGGAGCTCGAGCCCGCCGACGAGCAGCGCGCCTACCTGGTGCGCGTGGCGCGCGAGGTGGTCGAGGGCGGCGGCTACCGGCGCGAGCGCCCGGCGGGGATGACGGGCGCGGAGCTCAGCGCGACGCTGACCTGGTTTCAGATCCTCGACGAGGACCTCGAGCGCTACGTCGCCGGCGAGCGGACGCCCTCGGACCTCATCCACCGCGGCGGCGCGCGGCTGTGGGTCGCCTTCCAGGCCCACGAGCCGATCTGCGCGGCGTGGGCGCGGGCGGCCGCCGCGGCCGTGGCGCCGCGCGTGCCGGGCCGGCGGGTGCTCGAGGTGGGCGCGGGCACCGGCGGCACGACGCGGCTGCTCGCGGGCGCCCTGCGCCGCAGCGAGGCCTTCGTCGTCTCCGACCTGCGCCAGTCCTTCCTGGACCGGATCGTCGCCGGCCTGCCCGGCGTCCCGGTGGCGACCGCGATCGTCGACGTCGACGACCTCGACCCCGAGCTCGGCGAGTTCGACGTCGTCTACGCCACCAACTGCCTGCACGTCGCGCGCGACGTCGGCGGCACGCTGGAGGGGCTGCGCGCGCTGCTCGCGCCCGGCGGCGTCCTCGTCCTCGGCGAGGGCGCCCACTACTCCGACGCCGTCCCCTCCCCGCTGTCGCTCGTGCTCGCGCTCTTCGACGGCTGGTGGAACGCCCCGACCAGCGCGGCGCGCCCGCGGCCCGGCTTCCTGGGGCCCGCGCAGTGGCTCGCGGCGCTCGAGGCCGCGGGCTACCGGGCGCCGTGCGCGCAGACCTGGAGCGACGGCGCGCGCCAGTTCGGCGGCGTCTACTGGGCGCACGCATGAGCCGCGGGGAGGTCGTGTGGTCGCCCCCCGACGACGCCGCCGCGGCGTCGAACCTGGCGCGCTACATGGCCTGGCTACAACGGACGAGCCGGGCGCGCGTTCGACGGCTACGAGGAGCTGTGGGCCTGGTCGGTCGACGACCTCGAGGGCTTCTGGGAGTCGGTCTGGGAGCACTTCGACGTGCGCTCGGCGACGCCGCGCGGGCCCGCGCTCGCACGGCGCGAGATGCCGGGCGCGCGTTGGTTTCAGGGCGCGCGCCTCAACTACGCCGAGCACGCCCTGCGCGGCGGCCCCGGCGAGCCGGTGCCCGGCGACCGCACGGCGCTCGTCGACCTCGACGAGGAGGGCGTGCGCGCCGAGCTGACCTGGGACGAGCTGCGCGCCGCGGTCGGCGCCGTCGCGAGGGGCCTGCGCGAGCGGGGGGTCGGGCCCGGCGACCTCGTCGTCGGCTACCTGCCCAACTGCGCCGAGGCCGCGATCGCCTACCTCGCGTGCGCGAGCCTCGGCGTCACGTGGTCCTCGTGCGCGCCCGACTTCGAGCCCGCCGCCGCGCTCGAGCGCTTCGGTCAGCTGCGCCCCGCGGCGCTCATCGCGTGCGACGGCTACCGCTACGGCGGGCGCGCCCACGACCGCCGCGCGGCGGTCGACGCCCTCGCCGCCGGCCTCCCCGACCTGCGTGTGCCGGTCGTCGAGGTACAGCGCCTCGGGCTGGGCGCCCACGCCGCGCGCGAGCCGTGGGCCGCGCTCGCGGCGGACGCCGCGCAGCCCGTCTTCGAGGCCGTGCCCTTCGACCACCCGCTCTACGTCCTCTTCTCCTCGGGCACCACGGGACCGCCGAAGGGGATCGTCCACGGCCACGGCGGCCAGCTCCTCGACCACCTGCGCCACCACGCCCTGCACCTCGACCTCGGCCCGGACGACCGCTTCTCGTTCTACACCGGCACGGGCTGGATGATCTGGAACTGGCTCGTGGCCGGCCTGCTGACCGGCGCGTCGATCGCGGTCTACGACGGCAGCCCGCGCCACCCGGAGCTCGACCAGCAGTTCGCGGTCGTCGCGCGCGCGGGCGCCACCGTGCACGGCACGAGCGCGGGCTACCTGACCGCGTGCGCGAAGGCCGACCTGCGCCCGGGCGAGCGCCACGACCTCACCGGCCTGCGCGCGATCGCCTCCACCGGCTCGCCGCTGCCGCCCGCCACCTTCCACTGGATCGCCGGCGCCGTCGGCGCCCACGTCTGGCCGGTCTCGACGAGCGGCGGCACCGACGTCTGCTCGGCCTTCGTCAGCGGCTGCCCGCTGCTGGCCGTGCGCGCGGGCGAGATCCAGTGCCGCTGCCTGGGCGCGGCGATCGACGTCCTCGACGAGCAGGGGCGCCCGCTGCGCGGCGAGGTCGGCGAGCTGGTGATGACCGCGCCGCTGCCCTCGATGCCCGTGCGCTTCTGGGACGACCCCGACGGCGAGCGCTACCGCGCCGCCTACTTCGAGGACTTCCCCGGCATCTGGCGCCACGGCGACTGGGCGACGCTGAGCGAGGACGGCGCCGTGGTCATCCTCGGGCGCTCGGACTCGACGCTCAACCGCCACGGCGTGCGCATCGGCACGGCCGAGATCTACGCCGCGGTCGACCGCATGCCCGAGGTCGCCGACAGCCTGGTCATCGGCGTCGAGCAGCCCGACGGCGGCTACTGGATGGCGCTCTTCGTCGCCCTCGAGGGCGACGAAGAGCTCGACGACGACGCGCGCGAGCGGATCGCCGCCGAGATCCGCGCCGCCACCTCGCCGCGCCACGTCCCCGACGAGGTCCTGCAGGTCCGCGCCGTGCCGCGGACGCTGACGGGCAAGAAGCTCGAGGTCCCGATCAAGCGCATGTTCATGGGCGCCGATCCGGACGCGACGATCAGCCGCAGCGCGGTCGCCGACCCCGCCGCGCTCGACGCCTTCGTCGAGCTGGCGCGGGCGCGTGCGGCGCATTGACCCCCCGGCTTCTGGTCAAATGCCGCGCCCGTGACGACCGAGACCGCATCGCACGCCGACGTCATCGTCGTGGGCGCCGGCCTTGCCGGCCTCGTGGCGACCGCCGAGCTGGCCGACGCCGGCCGGCGGGTCATCGTCGTCGACCAGGAGCCCGAGGCCTCGCTCGGCGGCCAGGCCTTCTGGTCCCTCGGCGGCCTGTTCCTCGTCGACAGCCCCGAGCAGCGGCGCCTGCGCATCCGCGACTCGCACGAGCTCGCGCTGCAGGACTGGCTGGGCACGGCAGGCTTCGACCGCCCCGAGGACGCGTGGCCGCGCCGCTGGGCCGAGGCGTACGTCGCCTTCGCCGCCGGCGAGAAGCGCGCGTGGCTGACGCAGCAGGGCGTGCGCCTGGTGCCGACGGTCGGCTGGGCCGAGCGCGGCGGCTACGGCGCGATCGGCCACGGCAACTCGGTGCCGCGTTTCCACATCGCCTGGGGCACGGGCCCCGGCGTGCTCGAGCCCTTCGTGGCCCGCGTGCGCGCCGCCGTGGAGCGCGGGCTCGTCGAGCTGCGCTTCCGCCACAAGGTCGACGCGCTGACGGTCACCGGCGGCGCGGTCGACGGCGTGACGGGCGAGGTGCTCGAGCCCAGCGCGGCGGTCCGCGGCCAGGAGAGCTCGCGCACGGCGGTCGGCTCCTTCGAGCTGCGCGCCGGCGCCGTGCTCTTGACGTCGGGCGGCATCGGCGCCAACCACGAGCTCGTGCGGCGCAACTGGCCGCAGCGGCTGGGGACGCCGCCGAAGGCGATGCTGTCGGGCGTCCCGCACCACGTCGACGGGCGCATGCTCGAGATCGCCCAGGACGCGGGCGCGAGCCTCATCCACCCCGACCGCATGTGGCACTACACCGAGGGCGTCCGCAACTGGAGCCCGATCTGGCCGCTGCACGGCATCCGCATCATCCCCGGGCCGTCGTCGCTGTGGCTCGACGCCACCGGCGCGCGGCTGCCGGTCCCGCTCTTCCCCGGCTTCGACACCCTCGGGACGCTCGCGCACATCGCGCGCACCGGCCACGACCACACCTGGTTCGTGCTCACGCAGAAGATCGTCGAGCGCGAGTTCGCGCTCTCGGGCTCCGAGCAGAACCCCGACATCACCTCCAAGAGCCTGCGGCGCGTCCTGCGCACGCGGCTGGGCGGCGGCGCCCCCGCGCCGGTCGACGCCTTCCTGCGCCGCGGCGCCGACTTCGTCGTCGAGCGCGACCTGCGCGCGCTCGTGGCGGGCATGAACCGCCTCACCGACCAGCCGCTGCTCGACGCCGCCCAGGTCGAGGCCGAGGTCGTCGCGCGCGACCGCGAGCTCGACAACCCCTACGCCAAGGATCTCCAGGTCGTCGCTATCCACGGCGCGCGCCGCTTCCTGGCCGACCGGCTCGCGCGCGTGGCGGCGCCCCACCGCCTGCTCGACCCCGCCGCCGGGCCGCTCATCGCCGTCAAGCTCCACATCCTCACGCGCAAGACCCTCGGCGGCCTGGAGACCGACCTCGAGGGCCGCGTCCTGCGCTCAGGCGGCGAGCCGCTGCCGGGCCTCTACGCCGCCGGCGAGGTCGCGGGCTTCGGCGGCGGCGGGATGCACGGCTACCGCGCGCTGGAGGGGACGTTCCTGGGCGGCTGCATGTTCTCGGGGCGCGCCGCGGGCAGGGCGCTCGCGAGCGCCTCGGCGACGTAGTCGATCCCGGCGTAGCTGCCGGGGACGACGCCGACGAGGCTGAAGCAGGCGTGCATCTGGCCCTCGAGGACGCGCTCCTGCACCGGCACCCCCGCGTCGCGCAGGCGGCCCGCGTACGCCTCGCCCTCGTCGCGCAGGACGTCGTGCTCGGCATGGAGCACGACCGCGGGCGGCAGGCCCGAGAGGTCCGCCGCGCGCAGCGGCGAGACGTCGGGGTCCGTGCGCGCGGCCTCGTCGGGGACGTAGTGGTCGAAGAACCACAGCATCCCGTCGCGGTTGAGGAAGAGCTCGTTGGCGGGATCGAGGTACGAGGCGGTGTTGAAGTCGCAGTCAGCCACCGGGTAGACGAGCACTTGCAGCGCCAGCTCGGGCCCGCCGGCGTCGCGGGCGCGGCGCGCGAGGACGGCGGCGAGGTTGCCGCCGGCGCTGTCGCCCGCGACGACGAGCGGGACGGCGCCGCCCGCGAGCTCCTCGACGTGCTCGGCGGCCCACGTCAGCGCGGCCCACGCGTCGTCGACGGCGGCGGGGTAGCGGTGCTCGGGCGCCAGGCGGTAGTCGACGAGCGCGACCGCGCAGCCGCTGCGGGCGACGAGCTCGCGCGCCAGCGGGTCCCACTCCTCCAGCGAGCCGACGACCCAGCCGCCGCCGTGGAGGAAGACGACGAGGCCGCGGGCGACCCCCTCGGGCGCGTAGAGGCGAATCGGGACCGGCCCCGCCGGGCCGGGCGCCTCGAGCTCGGCGACGCGGGCGACCTCGGGGCCGTCGGCGCACATCGATCGCAGCACCGGTCCGAGCCCGCGCGCCTCCTCGGGCGTCATCTCGTGCAGGGGCGGCCCGCCGCCCTCCACGAGCACGTTCAGGAACTTGATGGATGCCTCGTCGAGTGCCATGGCCGCATCATCTCCGACCGCGCGTTCGCCGTGGGAGGATCGTGTCGCCGTGCCCGACGAGCGCCTCACCTGGATCGGCCACGCCACCGTGCTGCTGGAGGTCGGCGGCGCGCGCCTGCTCACCGACCCCGTCCTGCGCTCGCGCCTGGGCCACCTCGTGCGCCACGGCGCCCGGCCGGCGCCCGAGGTCACCGAGCGCCTCGACGCCGTGCTCATCTCCCACGTCCACCTCGACCACCTCGACGCCGCCTCGCTGCGCACGCTCGAGCCCGGCGTGCGCGTCCTGGCGCCGCGCGGCGCCGCGCCGATCCTGCGCAAGCTGGGCTTCGCGGACGCCGAGGAGCTCGTCGTCGGCGACCGCGTGACGATCGGCGGCGCCGAGGTCAGCGCGGTGCCCGCCGTGCACGACGGGCGCAGGCACCCGCTGGGGCCCGAGGCGGACACGCTCGGCTTCGTCGTCACCGGCCGGCGCACCGTCTACTTCGCCGGGGACACCGAGCTCTTCGACGACATGCGCGACCTGGCCGGGCGCCTCGACGTGGCGCTGCTGCCCGTCTGGGGCTGGGGCCCGTCGCTCGGCCCGGGCCACCTCGACCCGCTGGGCGCCGCGCAGGCCGCCGCGCTGCTGCGCCCGCGGCTCGCGGTCCCGATCCACTGGGGCACCCTCTTCCCCACCGGCCTGGCCCGCTGGCGCGGCGACGCCCTCGTCGACCCACCGCGCGTCTTCGCGCGCGAGGCGGCGACCCTCGCGCCCGACGTCGAGGTCCGCGTGCTCGCGCCCGGCGAGGCGCTGCCGCTGACGTAGCCCGCCGCGCCGGCCCCCCGGGGGGCGCCGAACGTCGGTTTTCCCCCGTCCACACAGGGGAAAACCGACGTTCGACCCCCCGGGCACGGGCCCGTTCCTCGGTGAGGTGTTCGCACCGCAACGGGCGTCACAGCGACCCGGCACCCCGAGCCCCGCGCGGCCGCCCATGCGCGGCGCCGGCCTAGTGGTGCACGAGCGCCTTGAGGGCCACGACGACGGCGCCGAGGGCGACGTTGACGACGGCGGTGCCGACGATCCCCCACGGGCGCTGGCCGAGCGCGCGGCCGATCGCGATCCCCCAGGCGAAGAGGTCGAGCAGGCCGACCGCGAAGGCCAGGTTGACCGCCGTGTTGCGCGAGAAGACGCCGAGGGCGCCGAGGAGCAGTGGGATCGCCGGGGCGAGCGCGGCCTCCACGAGCGGCCACTCCGTGCGGGCCGCCGCCTGCCAGAGCTCGCGCCAGCCGCGCGTGGGGTCGCCGACCGCCAGGGTCAGCAGCTCGGCGTAGACGTGCGCGATCCAGAAGACGAGCGCGGTGACGAGGACGCCGCCGAGGATGTAGCCGGCCGTCGCGTCGTCGTCGCCAGAGACGCCGGCGATGACCGCGAGCACCAGGATCGTTCCGTAGACCGCGCGCGCGGAGTGCTCGCCGGCGGCGTGGCTCGTCATGGCGCGATGCTCGCAGGCTAGGCGGCGCGCTGCGCTTCGGCGGCCCGGCGCTTGGCCTCGCGCTTGCGCTCGAGCAGCCGCTGGTCGGCGCGGCGGAAGAGCCCGGCGGCGTCGGTCGCGTCGGTCGGCGACACGGCCCAGGCGAAGGTCGCGCGCACCGGCGTCAGCGAGCCGGGCATGCGGACCTCGGCGACCGCCGCGCCGAGCGCTTCGACGATCCGCGTGACGCCGGCCTCCGACGCGCCCGGGGCGACCACGGCGAACTCGTCGCCGCCGATGCGCGCCAGGCAGTCGCCGTCGCGGACGACCCGCGAGCAGGCGGCGGCGACGGCGCGCAGGACGGCGTCGCCGGCCGGGTGGCCGTGGCCGTCGTTGATCGCCTTGAAGTTGTCGAAGTCGAAGACCACGAGCGCGACCGGGCGGCCGGCGGGCACCGCCGCGAGCGCGTGGTCGAAGCTGCGGCGGTTGTGCAGGGCGGTGAGCGGGTCGCGCTCGGCCATCACGCGCTGGGCGGCCTCGGCCTGCAGCAGCCGCTGCTTGAGGAAGTGCAGGATCATCGCCTGGCCGGCGACCGCCACCAGGAACATGACCCCGCGCGCCGGGTAGCCGACGGAGACCGCGCGCGGGTCGTAGGCCAGCGGGCTGAAGTAGGCGGCGGCGAAGAGCGCGATCAGCGGCCACGCCAGGCGCGGCGGGAAGAAGTACGCGATGAAGAGCGCCGTGAAGAGCAGCACCGTCTGCAGGTAGCTCTCGGCGCCGCCGGTGGCCCACAGGGCCGCGGCGACGACGGGCATCATCCCGGCGGTCACCGCCGCGCGGCGGGCGATGGTCATCGTCCGCGCGGTGATCCCGAGCCACAGCGAGAAGATCCCCCAGCCGGCGGCGAAGCCGGCGAGCGCGAAGCTCCAGATCAGGTGCGGGCTCGGCGTCCCGGGGATCGCGAGCACCGCGAGGGCCGCAACCGCGGTGGCGAGCCACATCAACCCGGAGATCAGGTCGGGCAGCGGTCCGTCGTCGGCGGGTGGCCGTCGGTGCGGCAGGCGATCGGGCATGGGCGTCGTCAGGGCGATGGTCGGCGCGCCGGAGCCGGCCTTGAGCTCTGGTGTCCGTCCTGCGGCGGCGGCCTGCTATGCCATGCGCCATAGCCGCGCTCGACCACATCGCCCGCCGCGGGGAGCGGCGCCGGATCACCGGCTCCGACCTCCTGATCCTCGCCGCCGCCAACGCGGTCGCCGTGGTCGGGCTGTGGTGGCGCCAGGGCGGGCTGAGCGACGTCCACGACACGGCCGGGGCGCTGACCAGCCTGGGCCGCGTGACCGGGCTGCTGGGCGCCTACCTCGCGCTCGTCGAGCTGCTGCTGCTCGCCCGCCTGCCGGTCCTCGACGACGTCGGCCTGGACCGCGTCGGGCGCTGGCACCGCGTCAACGGGACCGCGTGCCTGGCGCTGATCGTGGCCCACACCGTGCTCATCACGGCGGGCTACGCGCTCACCGACGGGGTGACGCTGACGCGCGAGTTCGACGAGCTCCTGAGCAACTACTCCGGCGTGCTGCTCGCCACGGTGGCGCTGTGGCTGCTCGTCGTCGTGGTGGTGACCTCGGTCGTGGCCGCGCGCCGGCGGCTCTCGCACGGGGTCTGGCACGCCCTGCACGTGATGGCGTACGCCGCGATCGCGCTGGGCTTCAGCCACCAGCTTGCGACCGGCAACGAGTTCCAGCGCCAGCCCGTCGCGCGCGCGTACTGGTGGGCGCTCTACGCCGCGACGCTCGCCGCCCTGATCGGCTTGCGCGTCGTCGTCCCCGTTGCGCGGACGCTGCGCCACCGCCTGCGCGTCGAGCGCGTCGTGCACGAGGCGCCCGGCGTCGTGTCGCTGGAGATCGGCGGCGAGCGCCTCGACGAGCTGGGCGTGCGCGCCGGGCAGTCGCTGCACTGGCGCTTCCTCGCGCGCGGCCACTGGTGGGAGGTCCATCCGTTCTCGCTCTCGGCGGCCCCCGACGGGCGGCGGCTGCGGATCACGGTCAAGCGCCTGGGCGACTACACGGCGCGCCTGGCCTCGCTGCCGCCGGGCACCCGCGTGATCGTCGAGGGGCCGTCGGGACGGCTGACGAGCGCGGCCCGCCGGCACCCGCGGGTGGCGCTCATCGCCGGGGGCGTGGGCATCGCCCCGATCCGCGCCCTGCTCGAGGACACGCCGGGCGAGCCCGGCGACATCGCGCTCATCTACCGCGCCGCCTCGGAGGCCGACGTCCTCTTCCGCGAGGAGCTCGAGGAGCTGGCGGCGCGCCGCGGCGCCGAGGTCCACTACGTCCTCGGCGCCCGCGACCCCGACGCGCTGCTGTCCGCCGAGCACCTGCGCGCGCTCGTGCCCGACATCGCCGCGCGCGACGTCTACGTCTGCGGGCCGCGGAGCCTGACCGACGCCACGCGCGCGAGCCTGCGCCGCGCGGGCGTGCCCGCGCGCCACATCATCAGCGAGGCGTTCGGATGACCGCGCGGACCGCCGCCCGCCGCGCGGCGCCGGCCGTTGCGGCCGCCGCCGCCGTGGCCGTCCTGCTCGCCAACGTGCGCTCGCGACCGCCCGCGATCGCGGCCCCGCCCGACGAGGCCGCCGCGCCGCCGGCGTCCGCGCCGCGGGCCCCGACCCGGCGCGTGAGCACCCGCAAGGCGACGCGCAAGGGCCCCGTCCGCTCGGCCACCGAGACGCGGACGACCCCGTTCTCGGTGATCTCCGTCAAGGCGACGCTCACCGGCGGCCGGCTCACGCGCGTGGAGACCGTCGACCTCACCGGCGACGGCGCCCGCACCCAGGCGATCAACGCCCGCGCCGAGCCGATCCTGCGCGCGGAGGCGATCAAGGCGGGCAGCGCCGACATCGACCTGGTCACCGGCGCGACGTACACGAGCCGCAGCTACCGCAACGCCCTGCAGGCCGCGATCGACCGGGCCCGTGGCTGAGCGGCGCGTCGAGCACGTGATGGGGATCCCGGTCGGGATCGACGTCCGCGACGCGGACGTGGGCGCCGCCGTCCTCGACCGCGCCTTCGCCTGGCTGCGCAGCGTCGATGCGACCTTCAGCACCTACCGCCCCGAGAGCGAGATCTCGCGCCTGGACGCCGGCGCCCTCGCCCTCGCCGACGCGTCGCCCGTCGTGCGCGAGGTGCTCGCGCGCTGCGAGCGCCTGTGCCTGCGCACCGATGGGGCCTTCGACGTCCGCGCCACGGGCCGCCTGGACCCCTCGGGCCACGTCAAGGGCTGGGCGGTCGAGGTCGCCGCGGCGATCCTCGTCGAGGCCGGCGCGCGCAACCTCGCGATCCACGCCGGCGGCGACGTCCGCGTCCGCGGCGAGCGCGCCCCTGGCCTGCCGTGGCGGATCGGCGTCCAGCACCCGGCGCACCGCCTGCGGACGGCCGCGGTCCTTCAGAGCCGCGACCTCGCCGCCGCCACCTCGGGCGCCTACGAGCGCGGGCCGCACGTGATCGACCCGCGCTGCGGGCGCCCGCCGGAGGGCGTCCTCTCGGTCACCGTCGTCGGCCCCGACCTCGGCACCGCCGACGCCTACGCCACCGCCGCCTTCGCGATGGGCCTCGACGGCCCCGCGTGGACGGCGACCCTGCCCGGCTACGAGGCGCTGACCATGCTCGCCGACGGGCAGGCGCTGTCGACGCGCGGCATCGCGGCGCTGCGCTCGCCCTCGGGCCGCAGGACCGCGAGGGCGACGACGATCGCGGCGCCGACGAGGACGGCGGCGATCCAGAAGGCCAGGTGATAGCCGCTGGTCAGCGCCGAGGCGGCGTCGCGGCCGTCGGCGGCGAGCGCCTCGCTGCGCGAGGTCGACAGCGTGGCGAGGACGGCGAGGCCCAGCGCGCCGCCGACCTGGGCGGCGGTGTTGACGAGCCCCGACGCCAGGCCGGCGTCGCTCGGCGTGGCGCCCGACATCGCGAGCGTCATCAGCGCCGGGAAGCAGACGCCGGCGCCCGCGCCGATGAGGACCACGGCCGGCAGCACGTGCGTGACGTAGTCGCCCTGGACGGGGACCTGCGCGAAGACGACCAGGCCGGCGGCCACGAGCGTCAGGCCCGCGAGGACCGACCGCCGCGCGCCGAAGCGCGTGATCAGGCGCTCGGAGTAGCGCAGCGACAGCGTCCCCATCACGACGGTGACGGGCAGGAAGGCCAGGCCGATCTGCAGCGCGTCGTAGCCGAGGATCCGCTGCAGGTAGAGCGAGCCGAGGAAGAACATCCCGAACATGCCCGCGACGCTCAGGACCTGGATCAGGTTCGCGCCGGTGACCTGGCGCGAGCGGAAGATGCGCAGCGGCATGAGCGCGTTGCGCGCCGTCGCCTCGCGGGCCACGAAGGCCGCCAGCAGGGCGAGCGCGAGGGCGCCGAGGGCGAGCGTGCGGCCCGCGCCCCAGCCGTCCTCGGCCGCCGGCTTGACGATCGTGTAGACGCCGAGCATCAGCGAGCCGGTGATGAGCAGCGCGCCCGGGAGGTCGGAGCCGGAGGCGAGCCCGAGGCCCGCGTCGCGCGGCAGGACGCGGCGCGCGACCACGGCGGTGGCGATCCCGATCGGCACGTTGACGAAGAAGATCCAGTGCCAGTTGATCGACTGGGTGATGACGCCGCCGGCCAGCAGGCCGACCGAGCCGCCGGCGGAGGCGACGAAGGCGTAGACGCCGATCGCCTTGGCCTGCTCGCGCGGCTCGGGGAACATCGTGACGATCATCCCCAGAATCACGGCGGAGGTCATGGCCCCGCCGACGCCCTGCAGGAAGCGCGCGCCGACGAGCACGCCCTGGCTCTGCGCGGCGCCGCAGAGCAGCGAGGCGCCGGTGAAGACGGCCAGGCCGGCGAGGAAGACCGTGCGCCGCCCGACGAGGTCGCCGATGCGCCCGGCGAGCAGCAGCAGGCCGCCGAAGGCGATCAGGTAGGCGTTGACGACCCAGGCCAGGCTCGAGGTCGAGAAGCCCAGGTCGTCCTGGATCGACGGCAGCGCCACGTTCACGACGGTGACGTCGAGGACGATCATCAGCATGCCCACGCACAGGACGTAGAGGGCGGTCCAGCGGGAGCGGTCGGTCTGGGTCATGGTCACGGTGCCTCCGGTTTCGCGTCGTCTGCCATGAGACGGGGTACAAGGGCGGAACTCATCGCTGAGTCGAAGCCGCCACCCGAATCTCGACATGACGTTTCTCGATAGCGTCTGCGCGCATGGATCAACCCGCTGATCCAGGCGGCGCCGCCGCGGCGATCGAGTTCAGCGACGTCACGAAGCAGTACGCGGGCCGGTCCAGGCCCGCCGTGCACGAGCTGAGCCTGAGCGTCCCCGCCGGCGAGATCTGCGTGCTCATCGGCCCGTCGGGGAGCGGCAAGACGACGGCCATGAAGATGGTCAACCGCCTGGTCGACATCACGGGCGGCGACATCACCGTCGGCGGGCAGAGCGTGCTCAGCCTGGACATCACCGAGCTGCGCCGCGGGATCGGCTACGTCTTCCAGCAGATCGGGCTCTTCCCGCACATGAGCGTTGAGGACAACATCGGCACGGTCCCGCGGCTGCTCGGCTGGCCCAAGGCCCGCATCCGCGACCGCGTCGGCGAGCTGCTCGAGCTCGTAGGCCTCGAGCAATCCGACGCGAAGCGCTACCCCGGCCAGTTCTCCGGCGGCCAGCGTCAGCGCATCGGCGTGGCGCGCGCGATGGCCGCCGACCAGCCGATCATGCTCATGGACGAGCCCTTCGGAGCGGTCGACCCGATCGCGCGCGACCGCCTGCAGAACGACTTCCTGCGCCTGCACGCCGAGGTGCGCAAGACGGTCATCTTCGTCACGCACGACATCGACGAGGCGATCAAGATCGGCAACCGGGTGGCCATCCTCAAGGACGGCGAGCTCGTGCAGTACGGCACGCCCGACGAGATCCTGGCCGCCCCGGTCGACGACTTCGTGGCCGACTTCGTCGGGGCCGATCGCGGCCTCAAGCGCCTGCGCCTGCGCGAGCTGGCCGACATCGAGCTCGCCCCGCCGCCCAACGGCGAGGCCGCGCAGCTGCCCGCGGTCGACGAGCACACCTCCCTGCGGGACGCCCTGTCGCTGATGATCACCCGCGGCGTCTCGTCGCTTCTCGTCGTCGACGCGGCCGGCGAGCGTCGCGGCCTGGTCAGCATGGAGACGCTGACCCACTTCGCCGACGCCGACCGCCCCGAAGCGGAAGTCGAGGCCTAGCCGCGATGCTCGCGCAGGTCGCGCTCCCTGTCGCGCAGGGCGGCCCGGTCATCCCGACCTTCCAACGCGGCTCGGACTGCGTGCGCCAGAACGGCCAGTTCTGCTGGAGCTGGTTCACCAGCCACTGGAGCAGCACGTTCCAGCCGCGGCTCATCGAGCACATCGAGCTGACCGCGATCGCGGTCGGCATCGGGTTCGTGATCGCCTTCACCTCGGCGCTGATCGCCTACCGCTGGGACTGGGCCGACACACCGGCGACCGCCTTCTTCGCCTTCTTCTACACGGTGCCGAGCCTCGCGTTCTTCCAGCTGATGGTCCCGTTCACGGGGCTGACGCGCCTGAGTGCCGAGATCGCGCTGGTCTCCTACACGCTGCTCATCCTGTTTCGCAACATCCTCACGGGCCTGCGCGAGGTGCCCCCCGACGCGCTCGAGGCCGCGCAGGCGATGGGGCTCACCCGCCGCCAGATACTGATGCGTGTCGAGCTGCCGCTGGCCCTCCCCGCGATCATGGCCGGCATCCGGATCGCGGCGGTGACGATCATCAGCCTCGCCACCGTCGCGGCGTTCATCGGCGTCGGCGGGCTCGGCCAGCCGATCTTCAACGCGATCCAGACCGGCTTCAAGACGCAGTTCGTCGCCGCCGGCGTGCTGGCCGTGCTGCTGGCCCTGGTGACCGACGCGCTGCTCGTCGTGCTCGAGCGAGTGCTCACTCCGTGGGCGAGGGCGAGGGCCGGCTGATGCACGCCATCATCGACGCCTTCCAGTTCATCGGCGACAACCAGCACTTCATGCTGACCAAGACGCTCGAGCACCTCGCGCTGTCGGGTGCGGCGATCGGCGTCGCGGTCGTCATCGCGATCCCGCTGGGGGTGACGCTCGGCCACCTGCACAAGGGGTCCTTCCTGGCCATCAACGTCTCGAACATCGGGCGCGCGCTGCCGAGCCTGGCGGTCATCTCCATCGGGCTCGGCTTCCTGGGCATCGGCTTCATCAACGTGATGGTCGCGCTGGTCATCCTGGCCGTGCCGCCGATGGTCACCAACGCCTACGTCGCGGTCGACGGTGTCGATCCCGACGCGGTCGAGGCCGCTCGGGCGTCCGGCATGACCCCGCGGCAGGTGCTGTGGGACGTCGAGATCCCGCTCAGCCTCGGGCTGCTGTTCGCAGGGATCCGCACCAGCGCGGTGTACGTCGTGGCGACGGCGACGCTGGCGGCGCTCGCCGGGGGCGGCGGCCTCGGCGATGTCATCGTCAACCAGGCCAGCTACGGGACGGCCGGCGTGATCGCGGGCGCGCTGTTCGTGACCGCCCTCGCCTTCCTGGTCGAAGGCGTCTTCGCGGTCATCCAGCGGCTGCTGACGCCGAGGGCGCTGCGCCACCAGGAGAGCGCGGCCGATCTGCTGGCCCCGATGATCGAACCAACGTGAGCAACGAGGAGGAGGAAGTGAGATGCAAGGGACCATGAGACGACTCGCGATCGGGTTGCTGCTGGCGGCGACCGCGGCGTTCGGCGTCGCGGCCTGCGGCAGCAGCGACAACTCGACCTCGAGCTCGAGCACGCCGGCCGCGTCGTCGTCGACGAGCGGCTCCTCGGCGCAGCCGGGCCAGGGCAAGCCGGCCGTGACGATCGGGACCAAGGACTTCACCGAGGAGTTCATCCTCGGCGAGCTCTACAAGGACGCGCTCGAGGCCAAGGGCTACAAGGTCAACCTCAAGAAGAACATCGGCGCCACCGAGATCATCGACACGGCGCTCACGAGCCACAAGATCGACGCCTACCCCGAGTACACAGGCGAGTCGGTCGCGACCGTGGCCAAGCGCAACGAGCCCGCCAAGACCGCCGACGAGGAGTACCAGCTCGCCAAGCAGTTCTACGAGGGCCGCGGCCAGACGGTGAGCGACCCGACGCCCTTCCAGGACGTCGACGCGATCGCCGCCACCAAGGCCTACGCGCAGAAGCACGGGCTGACCACGATGGAGGACCTCAAGAAGCTCGGGTCCTTCTCGCTCGGCGCGCGCCCCGAGTTCAAGGCCCGCCAGCAGGGCCTGGCCGGCATGAAGAAGGTCTACGGGATCGACAACGCCAAGTTCCGCCAGCTCGCGCTGGGCGTCCAGTACCAGGCGCTCGACAGCGGCAAGGTCGACACGGCGAACATCTTCACCACCGACGCGCAGCTGGCCAGCGGCAAGTACACGGTGCTGAAGGACCCCAAGGGCGTCTTCGGCTTCCAGAACGTCGCCTTCGTGATCGACAAGGACAAGCTCGCCCAGCTCGGCGGCGACCAGTTCATGTCGGTCATCAACGGCGTCAACAAGCTGCTGACCACCGACGCGATCACGGCCATGAACAAGGCGGTCGCGATCGACAAGCAGGACGAGGCGACCGTCGCCAAGCAGTTCCTGCAGGCCAACCAGTGACCTGAGTGCAGCCGCCGGCGGCGCCGGGCCCGGTCAGCCGGGCTTCGGCGCCGTCGACGAGCGCTTGACGAGCACCGGCGCGACGATCTCCCGCAGGGTGGCCTGCGGGCCCTCGGCCCCGATCGCCTTCATCAGGAAGCCCGTCGCCAGCTCGGCGACGCGGTCGACGTCCCAGACCGTCGAGGTCAGCGGCGGCGTGAGCAGCCGCGAGATCGGGTGGTCGCCGAAGCCGGCGACCGCGACGTCGCCGGGGATCGAGAGGCCGAGCTCCGCGCACGCGGCGTAGACGCCGTAGGCGATCGAGTCCGACAGGCAGAACACGGCGGTCGGGCGCTCGTCGCTGCGGAGCAGCTCGAGCGCCAGCGGGCGCGAGCCGTTGAGCGAGTACGCGCAGGCGACGACGCGGCAGTCCAGCCCGAGCGCGGCCGCGGAGGTCTCGACCGCGCGCTCCGCGTCGCGGTCGGGCGACGTCTCGACGGCCCACGAGAGCACGGTGATGCGGCGGTGGCCGAGCGCGCTGAGGTGCTCGAGGCTCTCGCGCACGCCGCGCTCGTTGTCGAAGACGACCTCGCCGGCGGGCCTGACCCCGGGCAGCGCGTCGCCGACGGTGACGGTCGCCACCTCGCGGGCGATCGACGCCCAGCCGCCGCTGGCGGGCCCGATGGGCACGACCACGAGGCCGTCCACGCGCTGGTCGACCAGGCGCCGCGCGAGCTCGAGCTCGCGCGCCGGCTCGCCGTCGGCGTCGGCGACCAGCGTGCTGCGGGCCGCCTCGTAGAGCTCGCGCTGCACGGCGCGCACGAGCTCCTGGTTCCAGAAGTCCGCGAGGCTCCCGACGAGCAGGCCGACGACCGCGGTCGAGCCGCCGGCCAGGGCGCGGGCGATCGGGTCGGCCTCGTAGCCGAGCTTCTCGGCGGCCTCGCGGACCCGCCGCTCGGTCTCGGCCGAGACCTGCAGGCCGCGCAGCGCGTAGCTCACGGCGGCCGGCGAGAGGCCCGTGTACTCCGCCAGCTCGCGGATCGTGGTGCGGCGGCCGGGGCGGCTTGCCACCGGCGGAGCGTACTCGCCCCGACGCGGCGCGACAGCCGCGCATCACCCGCTGCAGCGCTCGGGCCTTGACACGCCGCGACGCCGCGGGCGATACTCGTGAAGCGGTTCACTGAACCGCTTAACAAGGAGGCATTGTGAACCGGTTCACAAGCGATCTCGACGCCGTCGAGCTCCGCGACCTCGTCAGCCGCATCGCGGCCGATCCCGAGCGCTGGCGCCCGCTCGTGCGGCGCGACACGCCCGACCGCCACTTCGAGGAGCTCCTCAGCGACGAGCACGTCGGCGTCTGGGTCATCTCGTGGGCCAGCGGCAACGACACCGGGTTCCACGACCACGACGTCTCGGGCGGGGCCGTCGCCGTGGTCGAGGGCGAGGTCGTCGAGGAACGCCTGGTGGTCGGCGGCGCGCCGCGCGAGTTCCGCCACCGCGCCGGCGAGGTCTTCGACTTCGACGCCTCGCACGTCCATCGCATGCGCCACGACGCCGCCGCGCCCGCCGTGTCGATCCACGCGTACTCGCCGCCGCTGCAGCGCATGGGCGCCTACGCCGTCGAGCCCGACGGCACCCTGCGGCGACGATCGATCTCCTACGCCGAGGAGCTGCGCCCGATGGAGGCGGCCGCCTCGTGACCGAGCTCGGCGCAGACCTCCTCGCTCATGGCGACGAACGCGCGCGCCGCCGGCGACAGGTCGCGGTCACCGTGCCACGCCAGCCCGATGATGCGCGCCGGCAGGCGCGACCCGAGCTCGATGGCGCGCAGCCCCGGGTGGTCGGGGTCGACGCTCAGGCGCGGCAGCAGCGCGGCGCCCATGCCGGCGGCGACGAGGCCGTGGATCGTCGCGTCGTCGTTGGAGCGGAAGACGACGTCGGCGACGCGCCCGAGGTGCAGCTCGGGGCGGGTCACGTCGCGGACGCGGCCGTAGGCGATGAGCGGCTCGCGCGCGATCTCGGCGAGCGTCGGCTGCCGGCCGTCGGCCCCCAGCGGCGAGTCCTCGGCGACCAGCAGCAGGAACGGATCGCGCAGCAGCTCGACGGCCTCGAGCGGGCCCTCGGCGAGCGGGAAGAGCATGTAGGTGAGGTCGAGCTCGCCGCGTGCCACGCGGCGCAGCAGCCGGCCCTCGTCGGCGGCCTCGACGAGCTCGACGCGGACGTCGGGCGCCGCGGTGGCGAGCCGGCCGATCACGCGCGGCAGGATCCTGGCCCCCACGCTGTGGTAGGTGCCGACGCGCAGCTCGCCCGTGGCGCCCGCCGACCACGCGGCGAGGTCGGCGCGGGCGGCGGCGAGCTGGTCGACGACACGGCGGCCGTGGCGCGCCATGAGCTCGCCCGCCTGGGTGAGCGAGACCGGGCGCGGGCCGCCCGGGCGCTCGACGAGCCGCGCGCCGGCGATCCGCTCGAGCAGGGCGATCTGCTGGCTGATCGCCGACTGGGTGTAGCCGAGGTCGCGGGCCGCGGCGCTGAAGGAGCCCTCGCGCCCGATCGCCTCGAGCGCGGCCAGGTGGCGAACCTCGACGCCGAGCCAAGGATCAGGTTCCTTCATGGACATCAACAGTACTCCGACTTGTGCTGATGGATCGCCATCGACACCCTCGGATCGTGGACCGCGCGGGCTGCGACCTCCTCGTCATCGGCGGCGGCGTGATGGGCCTCTTCACCGCCTACCACGCCTCCGAGCGCTTCGAGCGCGTCACCGTCCTCGAGCGCGGGCGGATCGGCGATCCGGCGACGGCGTCGTACGGGCGCACGCGCTCGTTCCGCAACGACTATCTCGACCCGGCCTACGCCCGCCTCGCCCACGAGGCCTTCCGCCTGTGGGGCGAGTTCGAGGCGCGGACGGCAGCGCGCGTGCTCGTCCGCTGCGGCTGCCTGAACATCGCCAAGCGCTCGGTCACCCCCAACCTCGCCGACACCTACGCCCAGCTCAGCTACGAGACGCTCAGGGGCCTGGGCCTGCGGACCGCCGCGTTCAGCGACGCCGCGCTGAGAACCCGCTACCCGTATCTCAGCGCCGACCTCGGCTACCTCGACCTCGACGGCGGCGTCGTCGACCTGCCCGCGGTGACCCGCACGCTGACTGGCGTCCTGGCCGAGCGCCGGGTCGAGGTCCGCGAGGGCGTCGAGACGATGGCCATCGAGCGCGACGGCGCCGGCCTGCGCGTGGTCACCGATGCGGGCGAGATCCTCGCCCGCTCGCTCGTGGTCACCGCCGGCCACGGCACCAACGACGTCCTCGAGCTGCTCCCGGACAACCGCCTGCACGTGCCGATCACCAAGGACCGTCCGAAGGAGGCGAAGTACCTCGTCCCGCCGGCCGACGTCCGCGAGCGCTTCACCGCCGGCGCGATGCCGACGATCGCCTACCTCGACACGGGGATCTACTGCCACCCGATCGTCGACGGGCTCGTCGACGCGGTGAAGATCGGCTACTACAACCCGCCCGACCTCCCGCGCGCCGCCACCGGCATCGACGGGATCGCGAGCTTCGTCGAGGAGTGCATGCCGGGGCTGCGCACCGCGACCGTCCGCGACGTCGAGGACGTCGACCAGTGCGATTACGACCTCGTCGCCGACGACGACTTCGTCCTCGGCGCGGTCCCCGGCTTCGCCAACGCCTTCGTCGGCGTCGGCTGGCGCGGCACGGGCTACAAGTTCGCCCCGTGGGTCGGGCGCGTGCTCGCCGAGCTCGCCCTGCAGCAGGGGACCGTCTACGACATCGGCCGCTTCGACCCGGCCCGGTTCACCGCGGAAGGAGGTCGCGCGGATGGCACGCCCGTCGCAGCGGACCCTGCAGCAGCGTCTGTCTGACGGCGTCGTCCTCGGCGCCGAGGGCTACGTCTTCGAGCTCGAGCGCCGCGGCTACGTCAAGGCGGGTCCGTTCGTCCCCGAGGTGATCCTCGACGCGCCCGAGGCGCTGCGCCAGCTGCACCGCGACTTCCTGCGCGCCGGCTCGGACGTCATGGTCGCGCTGACCTACTACGCGCACCGCGAGAAGCTCGCGGGCATCGGGCGCGCCGACGACCTCGAGGAGATGAACCGCCAGGCGGTGCGGATCGCCAACGAGGTCGCCGCCGAGAACGGCGCCCTCGTGGCGGGCAACATCTGCAACACGTGGTCCTACGACCCGGCGCAGCCCGCTGCGTCGGGCGCCGTGGTCCGCGCGCAATACGAGGAGCAGCTCGGCTGGGCGGTGCAGGAGGGCGTCGACTTCGTCATCGCCGAGACCAACGACTACCTCGGCGAGGCGCTGATCGGCCTCGAGGTGTGCCACGAGCTCGCGCTGCCGGCGATGGTGACCTTCGCCAGCGTGCAGCCCGGGGCGACCTACGACGGCCACGACTACGTCGAGGCGTGCCGGGTGCTCGAGGCCCACGGGGCGACGATCGTCGGCCTGAACTGCTCGCGCGGCCCGGAGACCATGCTCCCGCTGCTGGAGCGCATCCGCGCCGCGGTCGACGTTGCGGTGGCCGCCCAGCCCGTGCCCTACCGGACCTCGGCGGCCGTGCCGGCCTTCGAGTCGCTGACCGCGCCCGACGGCGCGCGCGCCTTCCCGATCGCCCTGGAGCCCTTCCAGTCCACGCGCTTCGAGATGGCCGACTTCGCCGTCCGCGCCCGCGACCTCGGCGTCGACTACATCGGCATCTGCTGCGGCGGCGCGCCCCATCACGTGCGCGCCATGGCCGAGGCGCTCGGGCGCGTGACGCCGTCCAGCCGCTACTCGCCGGCGCTCGAGCTCCATCCGGTGCTCGGGACGGTGCCCAACGAGGTCATGGACGGCTGGCAGGCCATCTCATGACCACACGACGCTGAGCGCGGGCGGCTTGCGGAAGACGAGGCCGCGCGCCGCCGACGGGCGCTCGGGGTCCAGGCGCAGGCCGGGCAGGCGGTCGAGCAGGCGGCCGACCGCGACGTGCGCCTCCAGGCGGGCGAGGTGCATCCCGATGCAGACGTGCGCGCCACGCGCGAAGGCGAGGTGGCGGCCCGCGTTGTCGCGGCGGACGTCGAAGCGATCGGGGTCGGCGAAGGTCGCCGGGTCGCGGTTGGCGGCGGCGATCGAGATCGTCACGAGGTCCCCGGCGCCGACCGAGGCGCCGCCGAGCTCTACGGCGGCCGTCGCGTAGCGGTCGATCGTCGCGGCCGCGGGCTCCACGCGCAGCGACTCCTCGATCGCGCCGGCCAGCAGGCCCGGGTCGGCCTCGACGAGCGCGCGCTGGTCGGGATGCTCGAGCAGGTGCAGGATCGCGTTGGCGATCATGCCCTCGGTCGTCTCGATGCCGCCGAAGAGCATGACCGCGGCGTTGGAGATCGCCTCGGCGTCGGCAAGGCCGCCGTCCGCGGCCGCGGCGGCGAGCAGCGACGACTGCGGATCGCTCGCGAGCACCGGCTCGATCGCGGCGCGCAGCTGATCGAAGGCCGCGCGGCCCGACGCAGGCACCGGCCCGCCGCCGGTGACCGTCGTGACGGCGGCAACGATCGCGTCGTACCAGCGCAGGACGGCGCCGATGTCGGTGCCGGGCAGGCCGAGCGCGTAGGTGACGACGGCGGCGGCGAGGGGGCCGGCGTAGCCGCGGCGCAGCTCGCCGCGGCCGGCCGGCTCGAGCTCGTCGAGCAGGCGGTCGACCTCGGCGCCGACCATCGCCGTGAAGCGCTCGCGCACGGCCTCGAGGCGGAACGGGCGCGCGAAGGGCGCCCGGTGGCGGGCGTGCTCGGCGCCGTCGAGGGTGAGCATGCTCGGCCCGACCACGCGCCCGGTCGAGAAGCGCGGGTCGTCGACGGTGAAGGTCGCCGCGTCGTTGGCGACGCGCAGCGCGAGGTCGCGGCGCGTGACGAGCCAGCCGCCGAGCGCGTCGACCCACGCGACAGGCTCGCGCTCGCGCAGGCCCGCGAGCACCGCGTGCGCGCCGGGCCCCTCGAGGTCGGCGAGGGCGATGGCCACGGCGTTGGAGGCTAGTCGGGTCGCAGACCGCCCTCAGGCGCCCCACACCCCCGCCACCACCCGCACCGCGAGGCGGTGGAGGTGCAGCAGGGCCAGGATCGAGGCGGTCGAGCGCTTCGGGTCGGCGACCGCGTCGCCTTCGGCGATGCCGAGCGCCGCGACCGGCTCGCCGTCGAGGTCGGCGATCGCCACGAGGCCCGACGGCGCCGCGGCGCCGTCGAGGGCGGCGAGGCGGGCGACGTCGTCGGCCTCCTCGGCGAGCGAGAGGCGGACCGTGACGGCGGGCGCGGGCGCGCTCATGCCCCGGCCGCCGCGATCTCGCGCATCCGGAACTTCTGGACCTTGCCCGTGATCGTCATCGGGAAGCGCTCGACGACCCGCCAGCGGCGGGGGATCTTGTAGGAGGCGATCCGCCCGCGGCAGCGTTCGCGCAGCTCCTCGGGCCCGGCCTCGTGGCCCTCGCGCAGCTTCACCCAGGCCATGACCTCCTCGCCGTAGCGATCGCTGGGCACGCCGATGACGTAGGCGTCGCTGACGCCGGGGATCGTGAGCAGGAACTCCTCGACCTCGCGCGGGTAGATGTTCTCGCCGCCGCGGATGATCACGTCCTTGATCCGCCCGACGATCTGCACGTAGCCGTCGTCGTCCATCGTCGCCAGGTCGCCGGTATGCATCCAGCCGTCGGCGTCGATCGCGGCGCGCGTGGCTTCGTCGTCATCCCAGTAGCCGACCATCACGCTGTAGCCGCGCGTGCACTGCTCGCCCGGCACGCCGCGCGGAAGGGTCTCACCGGTCTCGGGGTCGACGATCTTGACCTCCACGTGCGGATGCACGCGGCCGACGGTCGAGACCTGCTTGTCGAGGTCGTCGTCGGGCGAGGTCTGGGTCGACAGCGGCGCCGTCTCGGTCATGCCGCACGCGATCGTGACCTCGTCCATGTGCATCAGAGTGCGGACCTTCGTCATCACCTCGACCGGGCACGGGGCGCCGGCCATGATCCCCGTGCGCAGGCTGGTGAGGTCGAGCTCGGCCAGGCGCGGCTGCTCGAGCTCGGCGATGAACATCGTCGGCACGCCGTACAGCGCCGTGCAGCGCTCGGCCGCGACGGCCTCCAGCGTCGCGAGCGGGTCGAAATCCGCGCCCGGGGCGACGATGCAGGCGCCGTGCGTGGTGCACGCGACGTTGCCGACCACCATGCCGAAGCAGTGGTAGAAGGGCACCGGGACGCAGAGCCGGTCGCGCTCGGTGAAGCGCAGCGCGCGGCCGGTGAAGTAGCCGTTGTTGAGGATGTTGCGGTGCGAGAGCGTCGCGCCCTTCGGGGAGCCGGTGGTGCCCGACGTGTACTGGACGTTGATCGGGTCGTCGGGGCGCAGCGCGGCCTCGACGGCGGCCAGCGAGCTCTCGGGCACGTGGCGGCCGTCGGCGAGCAGCCGCTCCCAGCCGTCGTCGAGGTCGATCGCCTCGCGCAGCGCCGGGCAGCGCCCGCCGACCTCCTCGACCATCGCCGCGTAGTCGGTCCCGTGGAAGGAGCGCATGTGCAGCAGCACGCTCACGCCCGCCTTGGTCAGCGCGTACTCGAGCTCGGCCGCCTTGTAGGCGGGGTTGACGGTGACGAGGATCGCGCCGAGGCGGGCGGTCGCGAACTGAGTCACGACCCACTCGGCGCGGTTGGGCGACCAGATGCCGACGCGGTCGCCCTTGCGCACGCCGCGGGCGAGCAGCCCGCGGGCCGCGAGGCCGACCTGGTGCCAGAGCTCGCGGTAGGTCGCGCGATAGCCCTGGTCGCGGACGACGAGCGCCTCGCGGTCGCCGAAGCGCTCGACGGTGCGGCGCAGGTTGGCGCCGATCGTCTCGTCGAGGAGGGCGACGTCGCGGGGGCCACGGTCGTAGGCGAGCGGGAAGGTGGCGGGAGCGGATTCGGGGGGCATGCGGACAAGAGACGCGCCCGGGCCACTCCGCTTCCCGGCGCTGCGGGGGCGGCGGCCCGAGCCGCCGCCCCCGCTCGCGCACTTGGGACTACGCCGCGTGGGACAGCTCGAAGGCGACCGGCTCCTCGAGGGGATCGAGGGCCAGCCGCGCGGAGCGAACCGCGTAGCGCAGAGAGACGGCGCCCTCGCGATAGAGGGGGCTGATGCCGTCGAAGACCAGGCGGGAGGCCATCGCCGCGCCCTGCGGGTCGATGGGCCGGTCGTCGCCCAGGCGGGCGGCGAGGGCGACGATGTCGTCCGCGCAGGCGCGGACGTCGGAGCGGCGCAGCGGCAGCCGCGCGCTGATCGAGAACGTCTTGCGCGTCTCGTTGAGGGCGATCGCCAGCGCCTCGGCGATCCGCCGGCGCGACGCCCGCGAGCAGAGCTGCTCCGCGCGCAGCGACAGGCGCGGGTCGTGCGCCGGATCGGCGCCGTGGGCGAGGCGCTCCTCGAGGTCGGCCTGACGCCACCACGTGCGCAGCCGAAGGGCGGTTGCGTTCATCATGGCCACATCGTCGGCCTTGGGCGCCCGGTCCACCATGGGGGCCGCCCCCGATCTTCGGTTCGGAGCACTCCCCATCCGGCATGCTGTGGGCGCGATGTCCCTGTTCATGCGGGTCCTGCTGGCCAACGCGGCCGTGCTCGCGATCGCCACGCTGCTGCTGATCTTCTCGCCGGTCGAGGTCAGCGCGCCGGTGACCGACTCGCAGGCCCTGATCCTCGTCACGGGCTTCCTGGTCTCGGTGGCGCTGAGCATCGTGCTGCTGCGCGGCGTCATCGCGCCGCTGCGGCGGCTGACCGAGACGATGCGCTCCATCGACCCGCGGCGCCCCGGCCGGCGGCTGGCGATCCGCCACGCCGACGCCGACGTCAGAGCGCTCACCGGCGCCTTCAACGACATGCTCGACCGCCTCGAGGACGAGCGCCGCGAGAGCGGGCGCCGGGCGCTGCAGGCGCAGGAGGCCGAGCGCCAGCGCGTCGCGCGCGAGCTGCACGACGAGGTCGGCCAGGTGCTCACGGGCGTCGTCCTCGAGCTCGAGAACGCCGCTCGGCGGGCGAGCCCACAGGATGCCGCGCAGCTCGCCGCGGCGCGCGAGGCGGTGCGCGGGAGCCTCGAGGAGGTGCGCCGCATCGCCCGCGAGCTGCGCCCCGAGGCGCTCGACGACCTCGGCCTGCAGAGCGCGCTGCGCTCGCTGTGCACGGCGGCCGCCGCCCATGACGACCTCCACGTCGAGCGCGAGCTCGAGCTCGAGGAGCCGGTGAGCCCCGAGGTCGAGCTCGTCGTCTATCGCGTCGCCCAGGAGAGCCTGACCAACGTCATGCGCCACGCCGGCGCCTCCGAGGTGCTCGTGGCGCTGCGCCACGTCGGCGGCGGCCTGCGCCTCGTCGTCCGCGACGACGGTCGCGGCCTGCCGCCCCGGATCAACGGCGGCGTCGGGATCGCCGGGATGCAGGAGCGCGCCCTGCACGTCGGCGGGCGCCTGAGCGTGGCCTCCCTGCCCGCGGGCGGCACCGAGGTGCGCCTCGACGTCCCCCTGCCGGAGGGCCCGGCGGCGTGACCGCGCCCCTGAAGACCCGGATCCTGCTCGCCGACGACCACCCGATGGTCTGCCGCGGACTGCGGATGGTCCTCGACGCCGAGCCCGACCTGACCGTGGTCGCCGAGGCCGGCGACGGCCGCGAGGCGGTGCGGATCGCGCTGGCCGAGGACGTCGACCTCGCGGTGCTCGACGTCGCGATGCCGCACCTGACGGGGCTGCAGGCGGCGGCCGAGCTCAAGCGCCGCAAGCCCGAGCTGCGCACGCTCATGCTCTCGATGTACGACAGCGAGCAGTACTTCTTCGAGGCGCTCAAGGCCGGCGCCTCGGGCTATGTCCTGAAGAGCGCGGCCGACCGCGACCTCGTCGAGGCCTGCCGCGCGGCGATGCGCGGCGAGCCGTTCCTCTACCCCGCCGCCGTCGCGGCGCTGATCCGCGACTACCTCGATCGCGCGAGCCGCGGCGAGGCGACGCCGACCGACCCGCTCACCCCCCGCGAGCTCGAGATCGTCAAGCTGGTCGCCGAGGGGCACACGAGCGACGAGATCGCCGAGGCCCTCGTGATCGCCAGGAAGACCGTGGAGCACCACCGCAGCCACATCCTCGAGAAGCTCGGCATGCGCGACCGCGTCGAGCTCACGCGCTACGCGATCCGCCGCGGGCTCGTGGAGCCCTGAGCCGTGGACGCGCTCCCGGTCATCTACGTCACGGGCCATCGCAACCCCGACACCGACTCGATCGCGTCGGCGATCGGCTACGCCGAGCTCAAGCGGCGCCTCGACCCGCGCCACGACTACGTCCCCGTGCGCCTCGGCGAGGTCAACGCGCAGACCGCCTGGGTGCTCGAGCGCAGCGGCGCCGAGGCGCCGGCGCCGCTGGACCACGTGATGCTGCGCGTGGGCGACGTGATGCGCGCCAGCTTCCCGTCGGCCAGCCACCGCGAGCCGATCCGCCGCGTCGGGCGCGCGATGGCCCGCGAGGACCTCGAGCTCATGCCGATCGTCGACGACGACGGCGCCCTGGTGGGCGTGATGACCGAGCGCACGCTGGCCCGCCGCTACGTCCGCGAGTCGCGCGAGCCGACCAGCCTGGCCGACGCGGCCGCCTCGGTGCGCGCGATCGTCGAGGTCACCGAGGGCCGCCTCGTCGCCGGCGAGGAGCGCGAGATCGACGGCCGCGTCTGGGTGCTCGCGATGGCGGTCGACTCGCTGCCCGGCGAGATCGGCGCGGGCGACGTCGTCGTGGTCGGCGACCGGCCCGACGCGCAGCGGCGCGCGATCGAGCTCGGCGTCGCCCTGCTCGTCACGAGCAACGACACGGTGCCCTCCGACGACGTGCTCGCCCTCGCCGCCGAGCGCGGCACCATCGTCGTCTCCTCGCCGCTGGACAGCTACGTGACGAGCCGGATGGTCACGCTCTCGGCGCCCTGCCGCGCGCTGATGAACGCCGAGCCGCTGACCGTGCGCCCCGACGACCTGCTCGCCGACGTGGCCGAGCAGATCAAGGCGATGGACTACCGGGCGGCGATCGCGGTCGACGGCGGCCGCCGGCCGCTGGGGGTCATCACCCACGCCGAGCTCGTCGACCCGACGCCGCGGCGCGTCCTGCTCGTCGACCACGCCGAGGAGGCCCAGAGCGTGTCCGGGATCGGGCAGGCCGAGATCGTCGAGATCCTCGACCACCACCACATCGGCTCGATCGAGACCAAGGTCCCGGTCACCGCGACCTTCGACCCGGTCGGCTCGACCGCGACGCTGGTCGTCGAGCGCTTCCGCCAGAACGGCATGGAGCCCACGCCCTCGACCGCGACGATGCTCCTCGGCGCGGTGCTCTCGGACACCGTGATCCTCAACTCGCCGACCACGACCGAGCGCGACCGCACCGTGGTCGAGTACCTCGAGCGCGTGCTGGCGGTCGACGCGACCGAGTTCGGGCGGGCGATGTTCGAGGCGACCTCCGACGTGTCGAGCGTGGACGCCGACGAGATCGTGCGCCGCGACGCCAAGGAGTACCCGGTCGGTGAGGGGCACACGATCTGCATCGCCCAGATCGAGACCGTCGGCCAGGGGATCCTCGAGCGCCACGACGAGCTGCTCGAGGCCCTCGCGCGCCTGCGCGAGGCCAAGGGCTACCTTCTCTGCGCCCTGATGGTCACCGACATCCTCAGCAAGAGCACGAAGATGCTGGTCGCGGGCGACGTGACGCCGCTGGAGCGCGTCTTCGCCCAGCCGGCCGCCGACGGCATGCTCGACCTCCCCGGCGTGATGAGCCGCAAGAAGCAGGTCGCCCCCAAGCTCCTGGCCGCGCTGTGAGCGCGGGCCCGCAGCCCTCGGCGTCCTACAGCGTCACGATCCGCGTCCAGCTCCCGCACACCGCGGGCTCGTTCGCGCGCGTGGCGGGCGCGATCGGCGACACCGGCGCGATCCTCGGCGCCATCGACCTCGTGCGCGTCGAGGACGGGCGCGTCGTGCGCGACGTCACCGTCGCGTGTGCCGACGTCGCCCACGGCGAGGCGGTCGTCGCGGCGATCGAGGCGCTCGAGGGCGTCTCGGTCCAGAGCGTCTCGGACCGGACCTTCCTCATGCATCGCGGCGGCAAGCTCGTCGTCGAGCCGAAGATCCCGATCACGACGCGCGACGACCTCTCGATGGCCTACACGCCCGGCGTGGCGCGGGTGTCCTCGGCCATCGCCGAGGACCCGGCCAAGGCATGGACGCTGACCATCAAGGGCAACGCGGTCGCGGTCGTCACCGACGGGACCGCCGTCCTCGGCCTCGGCGACATCGGCCCGGCCGCCGCCATGCCGGTCATGGAGGGCAAGGCGATGCTCTTCAAGCAGTTCGCCGGCGTCGACGCCTTCCCGCTGTGCCTGGACACCAAGGACGCCGACGCGATCGTCGCCTTCGTCAAGGCCGTGGCGCCCGGCTTCGGGGGCATCAACCTGGAGGACATCGCCGCGCCGCGCTGCTTCGAGATCGAGCGCCGGCTGCGCGCCGAGCTCGACATCCCCGTCTTCCACGACGACCAGCACGGCACCGCGATCGTCGTCCTGGCCGCGCTCGTCAACGCGCTGCGGGTGGTCGGCAAGACGCCGGGCGAGATCAAGGTCGTCGTCGTGGGCGCGGGCGCGGCGGGCGTCGCGTGCGCCGAGATCATCCTCGCCCACGGCGTGCAGAACCTCATCGTGTGCGACATCGACGGCGCGCTGTACCCCGGGCGCCCGGAGCTCGACCCCGAGCGCGCCGCGCTCGCGGCGCGCACGAACCCCGGCGGCGAGCGCGGGATGGCCAACGACGTCCTGCGCGGGGCCGACGTCCTTATCGGCGTCTCGGGCCCGGGCGCGGTGTCGGCGGACGCGATCCGCACCATGGCGCCCGAGGCCGTCGTCTTCGCGATGGCCAACCCGATCCCCGAGGTCGCGCCCGAGGACGTCCGCGACGACGTGGCGATCATGGCCACGGGGCGCTCGGACTACCCCAACCAGATCAACAACGTGCTCGCCTTCCCCGGCGTCTTCCGGGGCGCGCTGGACATCCGCGCCTCGACGATCAACGAGGCGATGGAGCTCGCGGCCGCGCGCGCCATCGCGGGCGTGATCGCCGACGACGAGCTGCACGCCGACTACATCATCCCGAGCGTCTTCAACCGCGACGTGGTCGAGGCGGTCGCCGCCGCGGTGGCCGAGGCGGGGACGCGCAGCGGGGTGGCCAGGCGGCCGGTCGGTTCGCCGGCGGCCCAGCCCGGCGCGTAGGGCGGCCGCTGGCGCGCGCGCCGGCCGCGCCGCCCGGGGGTGGGCGACCTTGGGGGTCATAGTGACCCCCAATGGAGCCCACCCCCCTCGGCGGGCCGCCGAGTCGCGAAGAAAGGCGCACGGTTTGCGCCCTCCTTCCCTCGCTGCCGCGCCGCGTGGCGCCGCGCGCGCCAGCGGAGGATCAGGCGCCCACCGCGGCGAGGAACTCCCCCATCCGCTCCAGCGCGCGCGACAGGTTCTCCTGCGAGTTGGCGTAGGACAGGCGCAGGTTGTCGACCCCGACCTCGCCGAACGCCGTCCCGGCGAGCACCGCGACGCCGGCCTCCTCGAGCAGGCGGTCGGCCAGGACGTCGGCCTCCAGGGGCGTGGCGCCCACGTTGGGGAACGCGTAGAACGCCCCGCGCGGGACGCGGCACGACACGCCCGGCAGCGCGTTGAGCCCCGCGACCACGAGGTCGCGGCGGGCCGCGAACTCCGCGACCATCGCCTCGACGTCGTCCTGCGGGCCCGTCAGCGCCGCGACGCCGGCGTGCTGGACGAAGGGCGGCACGCACGAGGTCGAGTTGACGAAGAACCGGGTCAGAGGCTCGACGAGCTCCTCGGGGACGGCGGCGTAGCCGCAGCGCCAGCCGGTCATCGCGTAGGTCTTCGAGAAGCTGTCGAGCAGGATCGTGCGCTCGAGCATCCCCGGCTCGCTCGCGATCGAGGCGAACGGGTCGCCGTAGACCAGGCGCGAGTAGACCTCGTCGGAGAGCACCCACGCGGGCGTCTCGAGGATCGCCTCGGCGGCGGCGCCCAGGTCGGCGGCCGGGGTCAGCCCGCCGGTCGGGTTCTGGGGCGAGTTGAGGATCACGAGCCGGGTCCGGTCGCTCAGCCGCTCGCTCAGCTCGTCGACGTCGAAGCCGAAGTCGCGCTCCTCGCGCAGCGGCAGCGCCACCGGCGTCGCCCCCGCCCAGCGGATCGCCGACTCGTAGATCGGGAAGCCGGGATCGGGATAGACCACCTCGTCGCCGGGCTCGCAGGTGGCCAGGATCGTGAAGAAGAGGAAGGGCTTGGCGCCGTTGGCGACGAGCACGCTCCCGGGTGCGACCTCGACGCCGCGGGTGCGCGAGAGCTCGGCCGCCGCCGCCTCGCGCAGCTCCGCGATCCCCGCCGCGGGGCAGTAGTGCGTCTCGCCCGCGCGCAGCGCCGCGACCGCGGCGTCGGTGATGTGCGCCGGCGTGTCGAAGTCGGGCTCGCCGATCTCGAGGTGGATGATGTCGCGCCCGGCGCGCTCCATCGCCTTCGCGCGCGCCAGGACGGAGAACGCGGTCTCGGTTCCGAGCCGCGCCACGCCGGAGGCCAGGAGGGTCATTCGCGAACCTTCGCACAGCCCGTCAGGATGGAAGGGTGGCTGCAACCACCGGCGCAACCGTCACCGTCGTCTTCGCGGACGTCGAAGGATCGACCGAGATGCTCGAGCGCCTCGGCCAGGCGCGCTGGCTGCGCGCGCTCTCCGAGTACGAGGAGCTGCTCAACAACCGCCTGCAGCGCCACGGGGGCACGCTCGTCAAGGCGCTCGGCGACGGCCACCTGCTCGCCTTCCCCAGCGCCAACGCCGCGCTGCGCTGCGCCGTCGACGTCCAGCGCTCGCTGCCGCTCGACAGCGCGCCGGACCTGCGCGTGCGCATGGGCCTGCACACCGGCGAGCCGG
This sequence comes from uncultured Actinomycetes bacterium, assembly GCA_963851295.1. Classification (GTDB taxonomy): domain Bacteria; phylum Actinomycetota; class Thermoleophilia; order Solirubrobacterales; family Solirubrobacteraceae; genus JAOPZW01. The sequence continues at coordinate 218,951 of CAWKOS010000001.1, forward strand.
TCGCCCTCGAGGACGACCTCCACGGGCGCACCGTGGTCAAGGCCTCGCGGATCGCCGACCTCGCCCACGGCGGCGAGGTGGTCGTCTCGGGCATCGTCCGCGAGCTCGCCGAGACCGACGCCGACCTCGAGGAGGAGATTCTGGTTCGAGGACGAGCGCTCGGTCGAGCTGCGCGGCCTGCGCGGGCGCCACCTCGTCCTCTCGGCGCACTGGCACACCGGCGAGCAGCGGACGATCCGCGTCGTCATCGCCGACGACTCGGCGATCGTGCGCGACGGCGTCGCCGCGCTGCTGCGCGAGTGCGGCGTCCACGTCGCGGGCCTCGCGACCGACCCGGACTCCCTGTATCGCGAGATCGAGCGCCACCAGCCCGACGTCGCCCTCGTCGACATCCGCATGCCGCCGACGGGCACCAACGAGGGGCTCGTCGCCGCCGAGCACATCGGCCGCGCCTACCCCGGCGTCGGCGTCCTCGTCCTCTCGCAGTACCTCGAGCTCGCCTACGCGCTGCGCCTCGTCGAGGACCGCGAGGCGCGCCGCGGGTACCTGCTCAAGGACCGCGTGAGCGAGATCGAGACCCTGCTCGACGCCGTGCGCCGCGTCGCCCACGGCGGCACCGTGGTCGATCCGGCGATCGTCGAGGGCCTCGTCGCGCGCGCCAACGCGACCACCACCGGCCCCCTCGCCAGCCTCAGCGACGGTGAGCGCGAGGTCCTCGGCCTCATCGCCGAGGGGCTCTCAGACGAGGCGATCGCCGAGCGCCTGTCGACCACGCGCGACGCGGTCGAGGCCGACGCCGGCGAGATCTTCGTCAAGCTCGGCCTCGCCGACGAGCCCGCGGCCGACCGCCGCGTGGCGGCCGTCCTCACCTACCTGCGGGCGACGGCTCAGGGCTGAGCGTTAGGCTCGGCGGCCGATGCGGACGCAGGTGGGAATCGTCGGCGCAGGGCCCGCCGGACTGACCCTCGCGCAGCTCTTGGCGCGCGCGGGGATCGAGTCGGTGGTACTCGAGAGCCGCAGCCGCGAGTACTGCGAGAAGCGCGTCCGCGCCGGCGTCCTCGAGCAGGGCACCGTCGAGCTCCTGCGCGACGCCGGCGTCGGCGAGCGCATGGACCGCGAGGGCATCGTCCACGGCGGGATCCACCTGCAGTTCGATGGCGAGCGCCACCACATCCCGATGGACGAGCTCACCGGCGGGCGCTCGATCGTCATCTACGGACAGACCGAGGTGGTCAAGGACCTCATCGCCACCCGCGTCGGCGAAGGGCTCCCGCTGCACTTCGAGGTCGACGGCGTCGCCGTCCACGACGTCGAGCGCGACCGCCCGCGGATCGCCTTCGCCCACGACGGCGCCGAGCACGAGCTCGTCTGCGACGTCGTCGCCGGCTGCGACGGCTTCCATGGCGTGTGCCGCCCGACGATCCCCGACGGCGTGCTGCGCACCTTCATGCGCGACTACCCCTACGGCTGGCTCGGGATCCTCGCCCGCGTCGCGCCGTCGATGGACGAGCTCGTCTACACGCACTCCGACCGCGGCTTCGCGCTCCTCTCGCTGCGCTCGCCCGAGCTCTCGCGCTACTACGTCCAGGTCGCCCACGACGAGGACATCGACGCGTGGCCCGACGAGCGCATCTGGGAGGAGCTGCAGCGGCGCACGGCGCTCGACGGGTGGACGCTCAACGACGGGCCGATCGTCGAGAAGGGCGTCACCGGCATGCGCAGCTTCGTGTGCGAGCCGCTGCAGCACGGCAACCTCTTCCTTGCGGGCGACGCGGGCCACATCGTCCCGCCCACCGGCGCCAAGGGCCTGAACCTCGCCATCCACGACGTCCGCGTGCTCGCCGAGGCGCTCGTGGCCTTCTACGGGACCGGCTCGCGCGAGCTCCTCGACGCCTACTCGGCCGAATGCCTGCGCCGGGTGTGGCGCGCCGAGCACTTCTCATGGTGGATGACGACGATGCTCCACCTCCCGCCCGACGCCGACCCGTTCACGATCAAGCTCCAGCAGTCGCAGCTTCGCTACGTGACGAGCTCGCAGGCGATGGCCACCTCGCTGGCCGAGAACTACACGGGCCTGATCGAGGTCTGAGCGGGGGTAAGGGGTGCCCTCGGGCGCCTAAGGCCCCGCCCCCCGGCGATCGGCTCCAAACGCCCGATGTGCCGGGCGGCCGGCCGGCGGATCATGGTCGGCATGTCCGCAACGCAAACCTGGTGGCGACTCCTCACGGGCCCGAAGAAGGACCCCTCCACGGGCGCGGAGCGCGCCCCCCACGGCGGCGGCCGGCGCCTCACCGTCCGCTACGCGACCCCCGACGACGCCGGCGCCCTGACCCGTCTGGCCCAGCTCGACTCGAGCCGACCGCCGCGCGGCGTCGTGCTCCTGGCCGAGGTCGGCGAGGAGCTGTGGGCCGCGATCTCGCTCGACGACGCCCATCTCGTCGCCGACCCCTTCCGTCCCAGCGGCGAGCTGGCCTTCGGCCTCGTCCAGCGCGCGCGCCACGCCAAGCGCGCCGCGCGCGGGCGCATGGGCAGCCTGCCCCGGGTCTTCCCCGCGCGCCCCGACGAGGCCGCCTGGGCGTCGCGCTAGATGTAAGACCTGAGGAGGTTCTTCTGCGTCCGCGCCGCGCCGGCGTGGACGCGAACAGCTCACCGAGGGAGACCAGCCCGCCGGCGGCGGCCCGGGGGCGCCGAACGTCGGTCTTCCCCCATCCACACGGGGTAAGACCGACGTTCGACCCCCGGGCACGGACCCGTTCCTCGGTGAGCTGTTCGCACCGCAACGGCGTCACAGCGATCCCGCGCCCCGAACAACGTCCTCACGCACTACAGCTAGACGAGCGCGAACACCCGCGACGGGCTTCCGGTCCCCCGGACGAGCTTCAGGGGCGCGACCACGACGATCGCGCCCACCGGGGGCAGCTCCGCCAGGTTGGCGAGCTGCGTGAGCCCGTATTTGCCGGCGCCCAGCAGGAAGTGGTGGACCGGGAAGGGCGGGTCGAAGCCGCCCGCGGCGCCGGCGTCGGTGCCGACGGTCTCGACCCCGACGCCGACCACCGGGCTCTCCTGCGCCAGCCAGCGCGCGCACTCGGCGTCGATGCCCGGCGTGTGCGGCTGGCCGTCGGGCGCGTTGAGGAACTCGGCCTGGTCGTGGGCGCGCGCGTCCCAGCCCGTGCGCAGCAGCAGCCAGCCGCCCTCGGGCAGGGCGCCGTGCTCGGCCTCGAAGGCGCGCACCTGGTCGACCGTGAGCACGTAGTCGGGATCGGCGGCCGCCTCGGCCGACTTGTCGATCACGACCGCCGGTCCGACGAGCTTGGCCGGCGGCACGCTGGCGACGTCCTCGCCGTCGCGCCCGGTGATCCAGTGGATCGGGGCGTCGAAGTGCGTGCCGACGTGCTCGCCGATCTCCAGGACGTCCCACGCCCACGCCGGGCCGCGGTCGTCATAGCGGCTGAGCTCGCGGCGGCTGAGCCCGGGCGTGTTGGCGAACGGCTCGGGCAGCACGAGCACGGGCGTGCGCTCGCTCAGCGGCTGGGTGAGGTCCACGACGCGCACGGCGCCCGAGTGCAGCGCGCCGGCGAGATCGCTCAACGGGGGCATGGGTCTCCTTTGCTCAGTGTCGGAAGGCCTCCTCGAGCCACTCCCCGCAGACGGCGGGGTCGACCTTGGCGTCGAGGACGAACGGGCGATCGGGCGCGGCGAGCCACGCGCGCAGCGGGCCGAGGTCGGCGACGGAGCGCGCGGTGTGGCCGTGGCAGCCGGCGGCCTGCGCCAGCGCCGCGAAGTCGGTGTCCGGGAACTGGGCGAGGTCGACGGCCTCGCCCATCGGCGCGAAGTGGTGGACCTCGGCGCCGTAGGCGGCGTCGTCGTAGATGACGACGAGCAGCGGCAGGCCCAGGCGGCCGAGCGTCTCGAGCTCGGGCAGCGACATGAGCGCGCCGCCGTCGCCGAGCGCTGCGACGGTGAGCCGGTCCGGGCGCGCGATCGCGGCGCCGATGGCGTTGCCCAGCGCCAGCCCGACGCACTGGAAGGCCTGGGGGAAGACGAAGCCGGCGGCGTCGGGCACACGCAGGTACATCGACGGCCAGCCCATGAAGGCGCCCGAGTCGACGGCCACCGTGCGCTCGAGCGGGAGCAGGTCGTCGAGGGCGATGCTCAGCGTCCGCGGGTCGACGACGCCGTCCGCCGCGCTCTCGGCGTAGGGCACGTCGCGCCAGCGCCGCGCCGCGATCCGCCGGGCGAGCTCGGGCGTGCGCCGCGCGGCGCCGTCGACGCCGCGCGCCTCGAGCTCGGCGAGCAGCGCCTCGGCGGTCGCGCGCGCGTCGCCGACCACGCCGAGGGCGACGGGCCGGTGGGCGCCGATCGCCTCCTCGTCGAGGTCGACCTGGGCGACGGTCGCCTGGGCGTCGAGGAGCGCGCCGTGGCGGGTCGTCCACTGGTTGAGGCCCGCGCCGAAGGCGATCACGACGTCGGCATCGCCGAGCAGCTCGGCCGCCAGCGGCGAGGCGAAGCCGCCCGAGATGCCGAGGTCGAAGGGGTCGCCCGCGAAGAGGCCGTTGGCGACGGCGCTCGTGGCCAGCAGGGCGCCGGCGCGCTCGGCGAGCGCGCGCAGCGCCGGGCCGGCGCCCGCGAGCACCGCCCCGCGGCCGGCGATGAGCGCAGGACGCTGCGCGCGCTGCAGGGCGTCGGCCAGCTCGGCGACCGCGTCGTGGGCGGGGCGCGGGGGCGCGAGGTCCGGTCCGGCCGCCGGCGGCACCGCGTCGCCGGGAAGCTCGGCCGCCTGGACGTCGAGCGGGAGCATGAGCACCACGGCCCGGCGCTCGACGCGCGCGCGGCGCACGGCCCGCGCGACGTCGGCCATCGCGCTCGCGGCGCCGTGGACCCGCTCGGGCGTGGCGCCGACGGCCTCGACGAGCCCGGCCTGGTCGATGCGGAAGTTCGAGCGCACGGCGGCGCTGGGCATCTCGGCCGCCAGGACGACGAGCGGCGTGCGGCTCTTGGCCGCCTCGGTCAGGCCGGTGATCGCGTTCGTCAGGCCCGGCCCCTGGTGGACGCTGCACGCCGCCAGCCGGCCGCTGACGCGCGCGTAGCCGTCGGCCATGCAGATCGCGCCGCCCTCGTGGCGGGCGGCGACGAAGCGCGCGCCCGCGTCGCGCAGGGCGTTGGTCACCGCGAGGTTGCCGCTGCCCATGACGCCGAAGACCGCGTCGACGCCCAGGTCCGCCAGCGCGCGCCCGACGCCCTCAGCGACCAGCATCCTGCAGCCCCCCGGCGGCGAGCCGGTCGCGGATCGCGTCGGGCCACGGCGTCGCGCGGCCGGTCTCGCGGTCGATCAGGCAGGCCTTGAGGCTGCCGTCGACGGCCTGCGTCCCGTTCGTCGTGATCGTGAGCCGATACTGGACGGAGGTGCGCCCGAGCGCCTGCACCGCCAGCTCGACGTCGACGAGCTCGTTGAAGCGCAGCGCCTGGGCGAAGCTCGCGGACACCGCGACGCGCGGCGTGGCGCCGAAGGTGAAGTCGGCGATCCCGAGCGCGGTGTGCATCACCGCCTCGGCCGCCTCGGCGAGGCGGAAGGCCGTCGTCCAGTGGTAGATGCCGGCCGCGTCGGTGTCCATCCACTCGATGCGCCGCTGCAGGACGATGCGGGCGGGGTCGGGCAGCGGATCGTCGTGGGACATCTCGGTGACGATGCAATCAGATTCGTCGCGCGCGCGGCGGTAACGTCCCGCGCGTGAACGAGCCGCGGTGCCGCCCGTGAACGAGCAGCTGCGCCGCCGCTCGGTGGGCGCCCCCGCCGCCCGCTCCGTCCTGCTGACGCTGCTCGGCGAGTACGTCCTCCCGGCATCCGGCAGCGCGTGGCAGGAGACCCTGATCTCCGCGCTGGAGACCCTCGACCACAAGGCGCCCGCGGCCCGCCGCGCGCTGGCCCGCAGCGTCGCCGCGGGCTGGCTGGCCACCGAGCGCCACGGCCGCCGCTCGCGCGTGCACCTCACCCCCGCGACCGCCGACATGCTGCGCGCGGGCACCGAGCGCATCTACTCCTTCGGCGACCCGTGGGAGTGGGACGGGCGCTGGCTGCTCGTCGTCCTGCGCGTCCCCGAGGAGCGCCGCGAGGTCCGCCACCGCGTCCGCACCCAGCTCGCCTGGGCCGGCTTCGGCTCGCTCGGCGGCGGCCTGTGGATCAGCCCGCACGTCGACCGCGAGCACGAGCTCCACGACGCCGCCGGCGACCGCTCGGTCGCCGAGCTCGTCACCTTCCGCGCCGAGATCGGCGCCGTCGGCGATCCCGCCAGGGTCGTCGCCGAGGCCTGGGACCTCGCCGCCGTCGCCGCCGCCTACCGCGACTTCATCGCCCGCTTCGGCCGCCTGCGCCCGGCCTCGCCCGAGGCGCGGTTCCGCGCGCAGACCCAGCTGGTCCACGAGTGGCGCAAGTTCCCCTTCCTCGACCCCGACCTCCCCGCCGACATGCTCCCGTCGGGCTGGCCGCGCAAGCGCGCCCACGACCTGTTCGGCGAGCGCCACGCGCAGTGGCAGGCGGCGGCGCGGGAGTATTTCGCGGGGCTCGAGGGAGCGGAGGGACGCCCTCCTGCTGATCCCACGCCCTGATCCACCGGACGCGACGTCTCGCCTGGATCGAGCATGGATCGCGGCCCCGGCGGGAACCTGCCGAGCCATGTCCCGGCTCGTGGTCGTCGCCCTCACCGTCGTGCTCACGCTCGCGAGCGCCGCGGGGGCGGCCGCCGAGCCGCAGATGCACTTCGACAAGCGCATGGCGGTGCGCTCGGTGTGCTTCACGGTGACCAATCCGCGCGGCACCTCCAGCGTGCTCTATGGCAAGCGCTACACCGACGGCGCGGTCTCGGCGCGCACGCCGGCCATCGTGCTCGTGCACGGCATCGCGTCCTCCACCGCCAACTGGGACTTCACGCCGACGTGGTCCACGGCACGCGCGCTCGCGAGCGCCGGCTACGTCGTCTACTCCTACGACCGTCTCGGCTACGCCAAGAGCCCGTACTTCGACCTTCCGGGCGACGGTTACTCGCTGACCACGCGCGAGCACCGGCGGATGTTGCACCAGGTCGTCGACGCGGTGAAGACCGGCAGCTATGCCACGACGGCGGGCGCCGACTGCTCGGGGGCAACGCAGCCGGGCGGGATGTCCAACCGGACCGTCGTGATCGTCGGGCACAGCGCCGGGGGCTGGATCGTCGCCGGCTACCCCGGCACCTACCACGACGTCGCGGCGATGATCCAGACCGACATCACCGGCTCCTCCGCGCAGGGCGACGGCACTGACGGCGGCTCCAGCGGCGGCGGCTTCACACCCGATCCGACGCACCCCGACTACTTCCAGTTCTTCCAGACGCGCCAGAACTGCGAGGACTTCAACGTCGACCCGGTGGGCGCCGTGCCCTCGGCCGTCGACACCGCCTGCACGCCCCCCTTCCTCGACTCGCCCTACGGCGAGATCGCCGACCTCGGCGCCATGTACGCCGAGAACGACGTCGCGATCAGCCAGATCGGGCCCGGAACGCCCGTCCTGCTCACGTCCGGCGACCACGACACCACGGCCCCGCCGTCAGCAGCGCGCGCCGACCTCGCCTACTACCAGGCCCACTGCGGCTGCGACGTCTCCCAGATCCTCCTGCCCGACACCGGGCACCTGTTCCAGGTGCACGCGTCCCTGGCCGCCTGGGTCAGGGACGTCGTGTCCTGGCTGGGCGCGCGCGGCCTGGGGGCGTAGGGCGCTCAGTGGGTGGGGGCGGAACGCAGCCGCTGCAGCCGCCGGCGGTTGATCCGCGACGCGCCGAAGGCGACCGCGAAGAGCCCGGCAGCCGCGACGGCGGCGCCGATGCCCGCCGAGCCCCAGTCGAAGCCGGAGGACGTCGTGCTCACGTTCGAGCCCGGCGCGGTCGCGGCGGCAGATGACTCTGCGATTGGCCGCGGATGAGACGGCCACGTGGGCGGGCCGGGCGTGACCGTCGTCGTCTGACCGGAGTCGGCCACGACCGCCGGGGCGGCCGGGGTTGCGATGGCGAGGGCGACCGCCAGCGCCGCGGCCACGGATAGCGCGGGCAGGGCGGCGCCCAGTCGATGGAGGGAGTGGTGAGTGCTCATGGCCGGCCATTTGCGCGTGGCCCCCAAGCTGTGACCGCTTTCCCGCCGACGTCGCCGACAGGAGTAGGTTCGGGTCACAACCCCGGTCCGGGCGCAAAGACCAAGCGAATGGACACGTCGAGGCAGACCGATGACGAGTTGCTCGTGGCCGGCGACGCCGACTCGTTCGAGGTGTTCTACCGTCGCTGGGTCAGGCCGCTGCTGGGCTTCTTCGCACGGCGCACCGGTGACCCCGAGCTCGCCGCCGACCTGACGGCCGAGACGTTCGCTGCGGCCCTCGCCGCCCGTGAGCGCTATCGCCCCGCTGCCGGCGCCGCGAGTTCCTGGCTGTTCGGCATCGCGGCCAACAAGCTCGCCTTCGCCCAGCGCCGCGGATACGCCGAGCGCCGCGCACGGCGGCGGCTCGGGATGGAGCGGATCGCGCTCGACGACGAGAACCTCGCCCGGATCGAGAGCCTGGGCGACGCGGTCGTCGCCTCCGTCCTGGTCGAGCGCCTCGCTCCCGAGCAGCGCCACGCGATCGCCGCACACGTCGTCGAGGAGCGCGGCTACGACGACATCGCCCATGAGCTTCACACCTCGGAGGCGGTCGTGCGCAAGCGGGTCAGCCGCGGCCTGGCCGTCGTCCGCCGACGCATGGGAGCGCAACGATGAGCGACGACTTCATCGAGGTCCTGGCCCTCCAGCTGCGCGAGGCAGACCACCGCAAGACACGCCGCGGAGCATGGGCGCGTGCGGCGGCGACGGCACGCGCAGGCGCTCCGCAAGCGCAGTGGACCCCCGTCGTGGTCGCCCTCATCGTCGGCGCGATCCTTGTCGCGGCCGGGTTCACCGTGGCCAGGCTTCGGCCCCAGCCCGAGGCGCCGGCGGTCGCGAAGGTGGTGACGCGCTTCGTGGCGGCGGACAGTCTCGGCGAGATGGCCAGCGGCTTCGGGTCAGCGTGGATGGACGACACCACGCGCAGCCAACTGCTGCGCGTCGACCCCCGCAGCCACGAGGTGACGGCGCGGATCCCCGTGCGCGGTGCTGTGGGGATCGGCGTCGCCGACGGTTCCGTGTGGGTCCTCGAATCCCCGAGCTCGGAATATGGGCTGCTCGGGCCTCTGTCGCGCGTGAATCCGCGCACGAACCGCATCGTCGCCCGCATTCCGCTGCGCACCCCGGGTGGCGCCCGCTTCCGTGCGGACCGCGTGGTCGCGGCCCCCGGTGTGCTGTGGATCGTCGGAGCCTACGGAGCGCTACGGGTCGACCCGCGGACCAACCACATCACCGACGCCGTCGCCCTTCGCTCCGCCTACGAGATCCGGGGCAGCGCCGTAGTCGGCGGCGACCTGTGGCTGGCGCGCAGCGACGGCCACATCCTGCGCTTCGATGCGCGAACCGGCGCCACGAAGCCCGCGCTGCGGGCGCCCGCCGGCGGGGAGCTGTCGACGGTCGGCGGGACCGTGATCATGGTGCGCAACAACGACGTCACCCACCGGGTGGTCCGCCTCGATCCGACCAGCGGGAGGGTCCTGTGGCACCGGTCGCTGCGCGCGGTGGGACCGTCGGTCGCCGCCGGCGGCCTCCTATGGATCCCGACGGTCGACGGGCGGACGCCCGACGTACACCTCGTCGGCATCGCCCCCGGCACGGGGGCGACCGTCTCCAGTGTCCGCGTCAGCGGCGTCTTCCAGCCCAGCGATCTCGACCTGGTCGGCTCGGACCTCTGGCTCGCCGCGCCCGGCGGCCGGGTGGCCGTGGTCCGGCGCTGAATCGAGCTCCTCCCGCACCGCCTCGAAGTACGACCCGCACGCCCGGCAGCGCCACTGCGAGGTGATCATCTGCCCGCCCCAGAGGCCGATGCGCTCGACCGCCTCGGACTCGCAGAACGGGCAGGCGGGCTCGCCCATCACGGCGCGTAGCGCCGCAGCTCGGGGTCCCAGCGTGACCAGTCGGCCGGCTCGTCGAGCTCGATCGCCACGCCCTCGGCCGCGAGGAGGTCGACGAGCCAGGTGCGCACGCGCTCGCGCTGGTGGGCCGGGGCGTGGCGGATGGCCCCGTCGCGGAGGGCGGCGGCCGCCTCGGGGTCATCCGCGGGGCCCGGCCAGCGGCCCGCGTGCTCCCAGGTCTCGCGCAGGCGCGCGACGAGCGCGTCGCGCTCGGCGGGGCCGGCGCGGCACAGGCGCCGCGCCCAGGCCTCGGCGTGGACGCGGTGCGAGCCCTCCTCCTGGAGGATCTTGCGCGCGCGCTGGGCCATCGGCGTCACCGAGCTGTCGACGCAGGCCGAGACGAAGGTGGCCAAGACGCCGTCGACGAGCAGGTTGGCGGCGATGAACGACGTCCAGTCGGGCAGCTCGTCGTCGAGCAGCGCGAGGCGGCGCGGGCCGCCCTCGACGCCGTGCTCGGAGGCCTCGGCGCCCAGGGCCTTGAGGACCGGATAGGTCGAGCGCGCGTGGCCGAGCTCGTCCTGGGCCATCGCGGCGGCGGCCACGGCCGACTCGAGCGTCGGCGCGCTCACCGCCCACTCGGCGTAGCGACGCCCGAGGGCCGCCTTGTTGTCGGCCAGCGACGCGACGAGCCCCGCCATCGGCGAGCCGCCGGACGGCGAGCCGGCGCTCATGCGCGGATCGCCTCCCGGATCGCGGCCCGCGGGACGATGACCATGTGCACCCACGGGTGCTCGTCGTAGATGGCGCGGGCGCTGACGAGCGCGAGGTCCTCGTCCTCCTCGGTGACGGCGCCGACGTGGTGCAGCGGCTCCTCGTAGGCCGCCCGCGCGAAGACCTCCCAGACGTGGTCGGGCGACGCGCTCACGCCACGATCCCCAGCCGGCGCATCGTCGCGCGCGCGTCCTCGCGGATCCGGCTGCGCGTCCACACCGGGTCCCAGACGACCTCGATGCGGACGTCGTCGACGTCGGGCTCCGCGAGCAGCCGCGCGCGGATGTCGTCCTCGATGAAGTCCATCGCCGGGCAGCCCATGGAGGTGAAGGTCAGCTCGATGTCGACCGCGCGCTCGGCGGCGACGTACCCCAGCGACACGATCAGCCCCATGCCCACGACCGAGATCGGGATCTCGGGGTCCTCGACCTCCTGCAGCGCCCGCCACAGCCGGGCCTCGACGAGCTCGGCCGCGATCATGCCGCCACCGCCATCCGCGACCGGTACCCGCGCTGCAACCGTCCGACGTAGTCGACGTTCATCGGCCCGCGGCCCTTCCAGCGCTCCATGACCGCGTCCCAGCTGATCGCGCCGTCGTCGAGCAGCCAGCGCTTGGCCTCGGCGTCGAAGGCCGCCGGGAACGGGCAGTCGATCACGTAGCGGTCGTCCTCGCGGTGCGCCGGCACCGCGATCCCGACCTCCTCCATGAAGGGCACGACCTCGGCCATCCACGCCTGGCGCAGCTCGTCGTTGGTCATCCCCTTGAACCCGTACTCGAGCTGGATGCCGTGGCGCTTGCGCTCGTCGGGCAGCCCGAACCACTCGAGGGTAAGGACGAACATCCAGTCGGCCGCGGCCTGGATGCGCGCCTTCTCCACCGGATCGGCGCAGAGCTTGCGCACCCATGTGCGTCCGTGGCGCAGATGGAAGGTCTCCTCCTTGTCGACCTTGGCCAGCGCGCGCTTCCACGGCCCGAAGGTGCTCGAGCGGTGCACGTCGGAGAGCAGGACGAAGCCCGCCTGGTCGTAGAGCGCGTTGGCCATCACGAGCTCGTGCCAGGAGTCGAGCGGGACGTCGAAGGCGTAGGGGTACTTGAAGGCGGCGGGCTCGCGCTCGTAGATGAGCGCGGCCATGTCCACCCCGAGGTCGCCGAGCAGGCGATAGCCGATGTGAGCGTGGGCGAGCTCGTCCTGGATGATCGAGACCGCCGAGCCGAAGTTGTTGAGCGCCGGCGCGTGCTGCGCCGCGCGCAGGTAGGCGGGCGCGCTGACGAGCTCGGTGTCGGCCGACACGGTGAGGATCCGCCGGATCCCCTTCAGGTACTCCGGCGACATGTGCTGCAGGCCCTCGACCAGCTTGCCGGCCGCGAGGTGCGCGCGGACCTCGTCCTCGGACCGCGGGGCCGGCTCCTCGACGCTCGACGTCATCGGGCGTCCCCTCCACGTGTGACACTTGACTAACGACCGACAACGTATAGTCTTGCCCGCATGTCGTCAAGCACGGCTCTGCTCATGGAGCTCGACGGCAAGTCCCCCACCATCGGCCGCGACGTGTTCCTGGCCCCGAACGCGGTGCTCATCGGCGACGTCCACGTCGGCGACAACGCGAGCATCTGGTTCGGCGCCGTCCTGCGCGGCGACAGCTCGCAGATCCGCATCGGCGCCGGCACCTCGGTCCAGGACAACGCCGTCATCCACTGCGCCCGCGACCTTCCGACCGTCGTCGGCGAGAACGTCATCGTCGGCCACGGCGCCCTGCTCGAGGGCTGCGTCGTCGAGGACGGCGCCATCGTGGGCATGGGCGCGATCGTCCTGCAGCGCTCGCGGCTCGGCGCGCGCGCGATGCTCGCCGCCGGCGCGGTGCTCTCCGAGCGCTCGGAGATCGCGCCCGGCATGCTCGCCGCCGGGGTCCCGGCGCGCGAGAAGAAGGAGCTCTCGGGCTCCGCGAAGGCGTGGAGCGAGACCGCGGCCGACGAGTACCAGCACTACCGCCGGCGCTACCTGTCCGCGAGCGCCGCAATCGAAGGGAGCTGACCATGGAAGCCGCGATGCTCATCGGCGGCGAGTGGCGCCAGGCGTCCGCCGGCGAGGAGATCGAGGTCGTCAACCCGGCCACCGAGGAGGTCGTCGGGAGCGTCCCGAGCGGCGGCTCCGCCGACGTCGAGCTCGCGGTCGCCACCGCGCAGGGCGCCTTCCCGGCCTGGGCGGCGACCGACGTCGAGCAGCGCGCGCACGTCCTGAGCAGGGCCGCGGCGCTGATCGACGAGCACGCGGCCGAGCTCGCGGCCCTGCTGACCTCCGAGCAGGGCAAACCGATCGCCGAGGCCCGCGGCGAGGTCACCCATCTCGCCCACGGCGTGCGCTACTACGCCGAGGCCGCGACCAAGGTCCGCGGCGCCCACCAGGAGCTGCCGTCGACCCTCGGCCCCGCCTACGGGATGGTCATCCGCCGGCCGATGGGCGTCTGCGCGGCGATCACGCCCTACAACTTCCCGCTCACGCTGCTGGGGACGAAGGTCGCCCCGGCGCTGGCGACCGGCAACACGGTGGTGGCCAAGCCGGCGTCGACGACGCCGCTGGCGACCCTCGAGGTCGCCCGCCTGTTCGCCGAGGCGGGCGTCCCCGACGGCGTGCTCAACGTCGTCACGGGCCGCGGCGCGACGATCGGCGACGCGCTCGTCGGCCACCCGAGCGTCCGGCGGATCGCCTTCACCGGCGAGACGGGCACAGGCCGCCACCTGATGTCGATCGCCGGCCCCGCGCTCAAGCGCGTGACGCTCGAGCTCGGCGGCTCGGACCCGGTGATCGTGTGCGCGGACGCCGACGTCGACGCCGCGGTCAAGGCGGTGATCATCGGCCGCTACTGGAACGCCGGGCAGGCGTGCCTGGGCTGCAAGCGCGTGTTCGTCCACGACGCCGTCTACGACGCCTTCGCCTCACAGCTCGTCGAGCGCGTCGGGCGCTACGAGCCCGGCGACGGCACCGTGAAGGCCGAGAAGCCGCGCCTGCGCATGGGCCCGATCCACACCCGCGCGGCGCGCGACACCCTGCTCGAGCAGATCGAGGACGGCGTCGCCCAGGGCGGCGAGCTGCTCATCGGCGGCGGGACCGCCGGCCAGGACAAGGGCTTCTTCCTCGAGCCCGCGGTCGTGGCCGAGCCCGGCGCCGGCTCGCGCCTGGTCACCGAGGAGGTGTTCGGGCCCGTCCTGCCGATCTTCCGCTTCTCGGACCTCGACGACGCGATCGCCCGCGCCAACGACACGCCGTACGGGCTGGGCTCGTCGATCTGGACGCACGACGTGCGCAACGTCCACCGCGCCGCGCAGGAGATCGACGCGGGCATGACCTGGGTCAACCAGATCCACTACGGCTACGACGAGCTGCCCTTCGGCGGGATCAAGGCCAGCGGCTTCGGCAAGGAGCACGGCCTCGAGGCGCTCGACAGCTACGTCGAGCTCAAGTCGGTCGTGGTCGGAGGCCTCGGCTGATGGCCGTCGAGGCGGCGCTCGAGCGCGGCGCCTTCGTCGACGGCGCGCTGCAGCCGATCGCCGGCGAGACGCTCACGATCGCCGACCCGGCGACGGGCGCCGTCGTCGGGCGGGTCGCGAGCGCGTCGGCCGAGGACGTCGACCGCGCCGTGCGCAGCGCCCACGCCGCCCAGCCCGCGTGGGCCGCGCGGGCGATCACCGACCGCGGCGCGGTCCTCCACGACGGCGCCGAGGCGCTGCTCGAGCACGTCGACGAGCTCGCGCCGGGGCTCGTCGCCGAGCAGGGCAAGACCCTGCGCGAGGCCAAGATCGAGCTGCGCAAGTGCGCCGACACGCTCGAGCACTACGCCGGGTTGGCCAAGCAGGTGCGCGGGATCGCCGTCCACGGTCTCGACGCCGGCGTCGAGGGCCGCGTCCTGCGCCGGCCGCTGGGCGTCGTCGGCGCGATCGTGCCCTGGAACTTCCCCACCACGCTGCTGGCCAACAAGCTCGGGCCGGCGCTGCTGTGCGGGAACACCGTCGTCGCCAAGCCCGCCGACACGACGCCGTTCACGACGCTGCGCGTCGCCGAGATCCTGACCGCGGCCGGGCTGCCGCCCGGGGTCCTCAACGTCGTCCCCGGCACCGGCCCGGTGGCCGGCGAGGCGCTCGTCACGCACCCGCTCGTGCGCAAGGTCGCCTTCACCGGCTCGACGCCGACGGGCCGGCGCGTGGCGCAGCTCGCCGGGCGCGACGCCAAGCGCGTGACCCTCGAGCTCGGCGGCTCGGACCCGATGATCGTCTGCGACGACGCCGACCTCGCCCGCGCCGCGAGCGCGGCGAGCATGGGCCGCTTCTACAACTGCGGCCAGGCGTGCCTGGCGATCAAGCGGCTGTACGTCTCCGAGGCGGTCGCCGACGAGGTGATCGCCGCCGTCGCGGCCAAGGCCGCCAGGCTGCGCGTCGGCATCGGCACGCACGAGGGCGTCCACCTCGGCCCGCTGCACTCCGAGCGCCAGCGCGCGCTGCTCGAGGACCAGCTCGCCCGGACGCTCGCGGGCGGGGGCGAGGTCGTCGCCGGCGGCGGGCGCCCCGGCGACCCCGAGCTCGCCAACGGCTGGTTCCACGAGCCCACGGTCGTCGTCGACCCGCCCCACGACTCGCCGATGGCGACCGAGGAGGTCTTCGGCCCGGTGCTGCCGATCTGGCGCGTGGCCGACCTCGACGAGGCGCTCGCGCGGGCCAACGCGTCGATCTTCGGCCTGGGCTCGAGCATCTGGACGCGCGACCTCGACCGCGCCGAGCGCGCCGCCGCCGAGCTCGAGTGCGGCTACACGTGGGTCAACGCGCCGACGAAGGTCTACGACGAGCTGCCCTTCGGCGGCGTCAAGGCCAGCGGCTACGGCAAGGAGCACGGCTCGGAGGCGCTGGACCACTACAGCGACCTCAAGTCGGTGGTCGTGCGACACGCGGAGGGGTAGCGTGGGCACCGTCGTGCCCGAGCGCTACAACGCCGGCCTGCTGGTCGACCGCAACGTCGAGGCCGGGCGCGGCGACAAGCCCGCCTACCTCGCCCCCGACGCGACGCTGACCTACGACGGCCTGCGACGCCAGGTCAACCGCGCCGGGCACCTGCTCCGCGAGCTCTACGTGGGCCGCGAGGAGCGCGTGCTGATGGTCCTCGACGACACCACGGTCTTCCCGACCGTCTTCCTCGGGGCGATGAAGATCGGCGCCGTGCCGGTGCCGGTGGGCCCGATGGACCGCCTCGACAACTACCGCCACTACGCCGAGGACTCCTACGCGCGCCTCGTCGTCACCGACGCGCCCATGCTCCCGCGCCTGCGCGAGGCGCTCGACGGGCTCGACGTGCGCTACCTCGTCCGCGGCGTCGCCGACGTCGACGTGGCCGAGCTCGACGCCGGCCTGCAGGCGCAGGGCGACGAGCTCGAGGCATGGCCGACGCACCGCGACGACATGGCCTTCTGGCTCTACAGCTCGGGCTCGACCGGCAAGCCGAAGGGCGTCGTGCACCTGCACCACGACATCGAGGTGACGTGCGAGACCTTCGCGCGCCAGGTGCTCGGTATCCGCGAGGACGACGTCGTCTTCTCGACGACCAAGCTCTTCCACGCCTACGGCCTGGGCAACAGCCTCTCCTTCACGCTGTGGTTCGGGGCCACGGCGGTGCTCATGACCGGGCCGAGCCGCCCCGACCCGATCCTCGCCAAGCTGCGCGAGCACCGGCCGACAGTCTTCTGCTCGGTGCCCGCGCTCTACAGCGCGATCGTGCGCGACGAGGCCGCCGACGGCGCGCTGGACTCCGTGCGCCTGTGTGTCTCGGCCGCCGAGGCGCTGCCGCCGCACACCTTCGACCGCTGGCAGGAGCGCTTCGGCCTGGAGATCGTCGACGGCATCGGCTCCACGGAGATGCTGCACATCTTCTGCTCCAACCGCCCCGGCGCGGTCAGGCGCGGGACGACCGGCGAGGCGGTCCCCGGCTACGAGCTGCGGATCACCGACGAGGAGGGGCGCGTGCTCGACGGCCCCGCCGTCGGCAACCTCGAAGTCCGCGGCGACTCGTGCGCCGCCTTCTACTGGCACCACCACGAGAAGACGAAGGCGTGCATGCGCGGCGACTGGTTCACCACCGGCGACCGCTACGAGCGCCGCGAGGACGGCGCCTACGTCTTCATCGGGCGCACCGACGAGATGCTCAAGGTCGGCGGCCTGTGGGTCTCGCCGATCGACATGGAGCACGTCATCGTCGACCACCCCGAAATCGCCGCCGCCGGCGTCGTCGGCGTGATGCTCGACGACGCCAGCCGGATCGCCGCCTTCGTCGAGCGCCGCAGCGACGGCACGCCCGACGACGAGCTCGCCGAGGAGCTGCGGACGATGTGCAAGGAGCGCCTGCGCCGCTACGAGTACCCGCACGTCGTGCACTTCGTCGACGAGCTGCCGCGCACCCCGAGCGGCAAGGTCCAGCGCTTCAAGCTGCGCACGCTCGCCGCCGAGGGCAGCGAGCGCGCCTAGGGCAGCTGCGCCGCGAACGCCGCGATCGCCTCCACCACCGCGTCAGGGTGCTCCAGGTGCGGGCTGTGGCCGCCCGGCACCACGAGGCGCTCCACCGAGCCCCGGACGCGCGCCTCGATGCGGTCGAGCTGCTCGAGCGAGCCGTAGGGGTCGTCGGCGCCCTGGATCAGCAGCGCCGGCGCCGTCACGAGCGCGGCGTCGTCCTCCAGGCTCCAGGCTCCGAACGCGGGGTCCAGCCAGACGTCGCACCAGCCGCGGAAGGCGGCGTCGGGGTCGTCGTGGTGGCGCGCCATGCGTTCGCGCAGCGCGCCGTCCTCGAACTCGCGGCGGGTCTCGCGGATCGCCGCGACGGTGACGTCCTCGACGACGACGTGGGGCGCCAGCAGCGCCAGGCCGGCGACGAGGTGGCGGCCGGCGTGGATCAGCGCGATCGACCCGCCGTCGCTGTGGCCGACGAGCAGCGGCTCGGGCGCTCCGATCGCCTCCAGCAGCTCAGGGAGCACCTCGAGCGCCTCGGAATGGAAGAAGGCCGGGGTACGCGGCGCCGGCGGCAGGTCCGAGCGCCCGTGGCCGAAGCGCGAGTAGGCGACCACGCGCCGCCCCGTGGCGCCGGCCAGCGCGCGCGGGAAGTCGCGCCACAGCCCGACCGACCCGAGTCCCTCGTGCAGGAGCACGAGCGCGCGGCGCGCCGGGTCGCCCGGGAGCTCGGCGACCTCGACCTCCAGGCCGCCGACCGTGGCCATCGCGCGCCTCCGTCCTACGCCGCGGCCGCCTCGGGGACGAGGATCCCGCGCCCGCGCACGCGCCCGTGGTCGAGGTCGTCCATGGCGTCGTTGATCGCGTCGAGCGGATAGGCGTTGGTGTGCAGGGTCACCTTGCCCTGCGCCTGCAGCGTCATCAGCTCGGCGAGGTCGTTGTAGGTGCCGACGAGGTTGCCGACGAAGCTGATCTCGCGCGAGATGATGTCGATGGTCGGGATGTCGACGTTCTCGCCGTAGCCGATGACGTAGTAGGACCCCGCGTCGCGGAGCATCGCCACGCCGTCGGCGGTCGCGCCCTTCTCACCCACGAAGTCGATGACCGCCTCGGCGCCCTTGCCGTCGGTCATCTCGAGCACGGTGTCGACGTAGCCCTCGCCGACCTGGACGGTCTGGTCGGCGCCGAGCTCGCGCGCCAGCGCCAGCGCGGGCTCGAGCGGGTCGACGACGATGATCTCGGCGGCGGTCAGCGCCTTGAGGCACTGGATGCCGATGTGCCCGAGGCCGCCCGCGCCGATGACCACGGCGCGCGTCCCCGGATCGAGCAGCGCGCTCGCCTTCTTGACCGCGTGGTAGGCGGTGAGCCCGGCGTCGGCGTGCGCGGCGACGTCCTGGGGCTCGATGCCGGGGTCGAGCTTGACCACCGCGCGCGCGTTGGTCTTCAGGAGCTCGGCGAAGCCGCCATCGGTGTCGATGCCCGGGAACGCCCCGGCCTCGCAGTGCATGTCGTCGCCCGCGCGGCACGCGCGGCACAAGCCGCAGGTGATGAGCGGGTGGACGATCACCGCGTCGCCCACCGCGACGTTGCTCACCGCCGAGCCGACCTCGTGGACCCAGCCGGCGTTCTCGTGGCCGAGGGTGTAGGGCAGCGTCACGCCGCTCTTCTGCGCCCATTGGCCCTCGATGATGTGCAGGTCCGTGCGGCACAGCCCGGCGCCGCCGATGCGGACGACGACGTCGAGCGGGCCTGTGACCGCGGGCTCGTCGATCGAGTCGAGCTTCAGGCGCTCGTGGTAGCCGTGCAGCCGCGCTGCCTTCAACTCCATCGCCTCCTCGGCGTGTTCGGGTTCCTGCGACCAGGCTACCCACGTGCGAACATGCCGCCCCGTGATCGGCGACGTGCTGTGGACCCCGCCGGCCGACGTCCGCGAGACGACCGAGCTCGGCCGCTTCCTGACCTGGCTTGGCCGCGAGCGCGGCCGCGAGCTCGACGACTACGACGCCCTGTGGCGATGGTCGGTCGAGGACCTCGAGGGCTTCTGGGGCGCGGTCTGGGACTTCTTCGGCGTCCGCGAGCACGCGCCGCGCGAGCGCGTGCTCGCCTCGGCCCAGATGCCGAGCGCGCAGTGGTTCCCGGGCGCGCGGCTGAACTACGCCGAGCACCTCCTCGGCACCGACGAGGACGCCGACGCGGTCGCCGTCGTCGCGCGCTCGCAGACGCGCGAGCCGATCGAGCTCACCTTCGGCGAGCTGCGCGACCAGGTCGCGCGCGCCCGCGCCGGCCTGCAGCGCCTGGGCGTCGGCCGCGGCGACGTGGTCGCCGCCTACCTGCCGAACATCCCGGAGACGCTCGTGGCCTTCGCCGCGACCGCGAGCCTCGGCGCGACCTGGGCCGCGTGCGCGCCCGAGTTCGGCGCGCGCAGCGTCCTCGGGCGCTTCGGGCAGATCGCGCCGAAGGTGCTGCTCGCCGTCGGCGGCTACACCTACCGCGACCGGCCGGTCGACCGCCGCGAGCAGGTCGCCGAGATCCGCGCCGGCCTGCCCAGCCTCGAGCACGTCGTCCACGTCCCCTACGGCGACAACGAGCTCCCTGACGCGACCTCCTGGGACGACCTCCTCCCCCGGGGCGACGCGCCCGCGCTCGAGTTCGAGCCCGTCGCCTTCGACCACCCGATCTACGTCCTCTTCTCCTCGGGCACGACCGGCCTGCCCAAGGCGATCGTCCACGGCCACGGCGGCCAGCTCGTCGAGCACCTCAAGGGCGTCGGCCTCGGCTGGGACCTCAAGCCCGGCGGACGACTGCTGTGGTTCTCCACCACCGCGTGGATGATGTGGAACGCGCTGGTCTCGGCGCTGCTCGTGCGGTCCTCGATCGTCATGATCGACGGCGATCCCAACTGGCCCGACCCGTCCTTCCAGTGGCGGCTGGCCGAGGAGGTCAGGCCGAGCTTCATGGGCGTCAGCCCGACCTTCCTCATGGCGTGCCGCAAGGCGGGCATGCAGTTCGGCAGGGACTTCGACCTCAGCAGCATCCGCGCGCTCGGCTTCGCCGGCTCGCCGCTGCCGAGCGAGGGCTACCACTACGTCTACGAGCAGCTCGGACCCGACGTGCTGTGCCTCAACGGCAGCGGCGGCACCGACATCTGCGGGGCCTTCGTGTCGGGCTCCTTCATGCAGCCGGTCTTCGACGGCGAGATCTCGGGCTGCTGCCTGGGCGCCGACGTGAAGGCCTACGACGCCGACGGCAACGAGGTCGTCGGCGAGCTGGGCGAGATGGTCGTCACCAAGCCGATGCCCTCGATGCCCGTGCGCTTCTGGAACGACGAGGGCGGCGAGCGCTACCGCTCCTCCTACTTCGGCCTCTACCCGGGCGTCTGGCGCCAGGGCGACTGGATCCTCTTCACCGAGCGCGGCAGCTGCGTCATCACCGGGCGCTCCGACGCGACCCTCAACCGCGGCGGCGTGCGGATGGGCACGAGCGAGCTCTACGCCGTCGTGGAGGACGTCGCCGAGGTCTCCGACAGCCTCATCGTGCACATCGAGGACGACGAGGGCGGCGCCGGCGAGCTGATCCTCTTCGTCGTCCTCGCCGAGGCGCCCGAGCTCGACGACGCCCTGCGCGCGCGGATCAAGGGCGCCCTGCGCAAGGAGCTCTCGCCCCGCCACGTGCCCGACCAGATCGTCGCCGTGCCGGCGATCCCGCGCACCTTCACCGGCAAGAAGCTCGAGGCGCCGGTCAAGCGGATCCTGCTCGGCGCCCGCGCCGAGGAGGTCGCGAGCCTCGACGCGCTGCTCGTGCCCACGGCCATCGAGGCGTTCGTCGAGTACGCCGCGGTGAGCCGCTCGTAGCGCGCCTGCCGCCGCTCGCAGACCGCGATCCCCCGCCGCTCGAAGGGCCCCGTGTGCCCGTCGCGAGGCTGGGTAGCGAGCCTACGAGTGCTCGCTCTCTCCCCCCCGCCGGCGACCCCCGTCGCGGCGCCGCTCCCGCGCGCGTCGTGCGTCCAGCCCGGGGCCAGTCCGATCGCCGTCTTCGACGTCAGGGTGCCGGGGCGCAAGCCCCTGCACGTCCACGCCGGCGCGCGCAACCGCGTGACGGGCGGGCGCGTCGTCGGGCGCCTGCCGGTGACCTTCGCCCCGGGGACGACGCACGCCGTGCTGCGCGTTCGCTTCACGGCCCGCCGCGCCGCCTGGCGGCTGGGTGCCCGCACCGCGCGCGTGAGCGCAGGCGCGAAGGCCTGTCCGCGCGCCGTTGCCTCGCCGCAGGGCGCGCCCGCGGGCGTCCCGGCGCCCAGGCCCCTCGCGCCGCTGCCGACCCCGCCCGCCCCCGCGGCGGCGAGGCCCGCCGGCCCGTCGCCCGCGCCGGCGGCGCCGGCCCCCACGCCGTCGGCCGCCGCCCCCTCCACGCCGGCCGCGCCGTCCCCTTCCCCGGCCACGCCGGAGTCCGGCGGGCGCTCGATCTTCGCGCCGACCTCGCCCTGGAACGCCCGCATCCCCAGCAACGTCGCCTTCGCCGGCGACAACGTCGCCATCGCCTCCTCGGCGGAGCGCGCGGTGACCCAGGCGGTCAACCCGACCGTCGGCCAGGAGCTCGCGGCCTACGCCAAGCGCAGCGACGGGTCCTCGAACACGTGGGTCAGCTATCGCGACTTCACCGCGCCGATCACCACGGTCCCCATGAGCACGCCGCTGCAGCCGGTGCGGCTGTGCCGCAGCTACCCGTCGGACTGCGTGCCCTCGTGGGGCGTCGGCCTGGACATGATGCTGCGCGGGGTCGGGCGCGACGGCACCTACCTCGGCGGCGGCGTGCCCGTCCCCGACGGCTTCAGGCCGCCCACCGACACCGACGCCGAGGCGATCTTCTACCAGCCCGACTACGTCGCCCCCGACGGCAAGCGCGGCCGCGTCTGGGAGCTGTGGGGCATGCGCCCCAACCCCGACTTCGACCCCGCGCGCCCGGTCTCGCCGACCAACGCCCGCTGGCGCGCGGCCTGGGGCGGCAAGCTCATCGGCACCGAGAGCCAGGGCCTCGGCTACTGGACGGACTGCTGGTGGAGCGGCTGCGGATACCAGGCCGACAGCTCGGTCGACAAGGACGTCTGGGGCCGCCCCGACAGCCAGGCGCGCGACCACTCCTGGGGCGCGAGCGCCACCTCGCTCTCGCTCCTGGGCACCGAGGTCTCGCTCGACGAGTGCCGGCGCGGCGTCATCGACCACGCCGTCGGCGTCGAGGTGCCCGATGCGCACTCGGGGAGCTGGTGGCCGGCCCAGCGCGGCGACGGCGGCGCCGGCTCGAAGGTCATCACCGAGGGGATGCGCCTGACCTTCGCGCCGGACGCGACCAAGCCGCCGGGCATGACCGCGGTCGGCTCGGCGCTGTGGGACGCCGCGCGCCGCTACGGGCTGATCGTCGACGACCGCACGCTCTCGAGCCTCAACATCCGCGTCGAGCCCGGCTGCCAGAAGACCGCGTGGTGGGCGGGGCTGCCGGCCTACGACCAGCTCAAGAGCTTCCCCTGGGCCGACCTGCGCGTGATCAAGCAGGGAAGCGCGAGCAATCCGAACCCGACCGGGTAGGGGAGGTTCCATGACGCTCCTGCATCGCGCCCTCGCCCGCCTCTCCCACGCCCGCCGCCGTCGCGGGCTGTCGCCGCTCGCGCGTCGCGTGCGCGGCGAGCGGCTGACCTACCTCTCCGAGGACAAGCTCGCCAACCTCGAGTGGTGCGCCCGCGAGGTGGCGCGGCGCGAGGTGCCCGGCGACGTCGTCGAGGCCGGTGTCGCCATGGGCGGCTCGGCCATCGTCCTGGCCGCCCAGCTGACCCCGCAGCGCGCCTTCGACGGCTACGACGTCTTCGGCATGATCCCGCCGCCCTCCGAGCACGACGCCGACGACGCCCACGAGCGTTGCGAGGTCATCGCGGCCGGCGGGTCGACGGGCATCGACGGCGACCCCTACTACGGCTACGTCGACGACCTCTACGACCGCGTGGCCCAGAGCTTTCGCGCCCACGGCGTCGCGCTCGACGAGCGCGTGCGCCTGCACCGGGGGCTCTTCGAGGACACGCTCGCGCCGGAGGGGCCGCTGGCGCTCGTGCACATCGACTCCGACTGGTACGAGCCCGTGCGCCTGTGCCTG
Organism: uncultured Actinomycetes bacterium; assembly: GCA_963851295.1. Taxonomy (GTDB): domain Bacteria; phylum Actinomycetota; class Thermoleophilia; order Solirubrobacterales; family Solirubrobacteraceae; genus JAOPZW01. The sequence continues at coordinate 242,321 of CAWKOS010000001.1, forward strand.
GAGCGCACCTACCCGCACCTCTCCCCCGGCGCCTTCGTCGTCCTCGACGACTACCACGACTACGAGGGCTGCCGGACGGCGACCGACGAGTTCCTACGCGCGCACCCCGACCTAGAGCGCGTCCGCGACCGCGGCAACCTCGTCCTGCGCCGCGGCTGACGCCTCGCGGCGGGCGACCTCGGCGCGCACGACCGGCGCGACCTCGGTGCCGAAGAGCTCCATCGAGCGCAGCACGTCGCGGTGCTCGACGGCGCCGACGCTCATCTGCGCGATGTAGCGCTGGTGGCCGAAGAGCGCGTGCTCGAAGAGGATCTTCTCGGCGACCTCCTCGGGCGAGCCGGCGGCGACGGCGCCGCGCGGCGAGCGCAGCGCCTCGTACTCGGGCCGGCCCGACGGCGGCCAGCGGCGCTCGCGCCCGATGCGGTTCATCATCGCCAGGTAGGGCGCCGCGAAGGCCGCGTCGGCCTGCGCGGCGGTCTCGCCCACGAAGGCGTGCGTGTTGATGGCGACGCGCGCGACCGACGGGTCGTGGCCGGCGGCGGTGACGGCCTCGCGGTAGAGGTCGACGAGCGGCACGAAGCGCTCGGGCTGCCCGCCGATGATGGCGAGCACGAGCGGAAGGCCCAGCGCGCCGGCGCGCACGACCGACTGCGGCGAGCCGCCGACGGCGACCCACACGGGGAGCGGGTCCTGCACCGGGCGCGGCCAGACGCCGGCCTCGTGCAGGGGCGCGCGATGGCGCCCGGCCCACGTGACGTGGACGTCGTCGCGGATGCGCAGCAGCAGGTCGAGCTTCTCGGCGTAGAGCTCGTCGTAGTCCTCGAGGTCGTGGCCGAAGAGCGGGAAGGACTCGGTGAAGGAGCCGCGCCCGGCCATGATCTCGGCGCGCCCACCCGAGAGCAGGTCGACCTCGGCGAACTCCTGGAAGACCCGCACCGGGTCGTCCGAGCTCAGCACGGTGACGGCGCTCGACAGGCGGATGCGCTCGGTGAGCACGGCGGCCGCGGCGAGCGGGATCGCCGGCGCCGAGACGAGGAAGTCCTCGCGGTGGTGCTCGCCGATGGCGAAGACGTCGAGGCCCAGCTCGTCGGCGAGCCTGACCTCCTCCATGAGGTTGGCCATCCGCTGCTGCGGGCTGATGCCCGAGCTCAGGTCGGCGAAGGTCGCGAGTCCGAGTTCCATGCTCCGCAGGATAGCAAGGTCGTTGCACGCGCAATCAAATGCCGATGCGACATACTGGCGCCCGTGATCGACCTCGACGCGCTCGTGGCCATCGACGTGCACACGCACGTCCACGTCTCGATCCACGGAGGGAGCTTCCCGCCGGAGTCCCCCGAGGCCGCCGTGGGCAAGGTCTTCGGCTCCGACGCGCTCATGTCGGTGCCGAGCCTGGCGGCGTACTACCGCGAGCGCCAGATGGCGTGCGTGGCCTTCATGGTCGACTCCGTGCGCTGGGGCGCACCGGTCTCCAACGAGGAGATCCTCGAGCTCGCCCAGGCCGAGCGCGACACGCTCATCCCCTTCGCCAGCGTCGACCCCAACCGCGGCGCCGAGGGCGTCGCCATGGCGCGCCGGCTCATCGACGAGTTCGACGTGCGCGGCTTCAAGTTCCACCCCAGCCTGCAGCACTTCTTCCCCGACGACCGGATGGCCTACCCGCTCTACGAGGTCATCGCCGAGCACAACCTCCCGGCGGTCTTCCACACCGGCCAGACCGCCGTCGGCACCGGGCAGCGCGGCGGCGGCGGGATCCTCCTGAAGTACTCCAACCCGCTGCACCTCGACGAGGTCGCCGCCGACTTCCCGGACATGCCGATCGTCATGGCGCACCCGTCGGTGCCCTGGCAGGACGAGGCGCTCTCGATCGCCGTCCACAAGCCGCAGGTCTACATCGACCTCTCCGGCTGGTCGCCGAAGTACTTCCCGCCCCAGCTCGTGCGCTACGCCAACACCCTGCTGAAGGACAAGGTCCTCTTCGGCACCGACTACCCGGCGCTGACCCCCGAGCGCTGGCTGCGCGACTTCGACACGCTCGAGATCAAGCCCGAGGTGCGACCGCTGATCCTCAAGGACAACGCGGCGCGGCTGCTGGGCCTTCAGTCGACGGTCTCGTAGAAGGCGCGCTCGCGCGACTCGAGCAGCTGCGGGATCGCCTCCTGCTTGACGAGGCGGGTGAAGTGCTCGGAATCCATGTGGGCCTCGTAGCCGCCCTCGTCGACGTACTGCTCGTACAGGTAGAAGAGCCGCGGATCCTCAGGCGCGCGGTGCGGCTGGTAGAGGAGGCAGCCCGGCTCGGCGCGCGACGGGCCCATGAGCTCGCCGACGATCTCGGCCACACGCCCCTCGCAGCCCTCCTTGGCCCGCCACAGAGCCGACACCACGTACGCCATGCTCGGCAACGTATACGCTCGACGGGCAACGATGGCGGCCGACGAGACCCAGGGGCGCGACGCGGACTTCGTTCGCTCGATCGAGCGTGGGCTCGCCGTGATCACCGCGCTCGGGCGCCCGGGCCCCGGGCTGACGCTCGCCGAGGTGGCGCGCGCCGTCGGGGTCACGCGCGCGAGCGCCCGCCGCACGCTGCTGACGCTCGAGCGCCTCGGGTACCTGCGCTTCGACGAGCGCCACTTCTCGCTCACCCCCAAGCTGCTGGCCATCGGCCACGGCTACCGCTCGGACCTCGCGCTGCCGGACATCGCGCGCCCGCACCTCCAGGACCTCATGGAGGCCACCGACGAGTTCTGCTCGGTCTCGGTCCTCGACGGCGACGAGACCCTGTGCGTGGCCCGTGTCGCGCCCTCGCGGATCATCAACGTCGCGATGCCCGTCGGGACGCGGCTGCCCGCCTACGCGACCTGCGTCGGCCGCGTCCTGCTCGCCGGCCTCGACGCCGACGAGCTCGAGGGCTACCTCGGGCGCGTCCGGCTGCAGGCGCTGACGCCGGCGACGCTCGCCAACGAGCCCGCGCTGCGGCGCGAGCTCGACCGCGTGCGCCATCAGCGCTACGCGCTCGTCGACCAGGAGCTCGAGCGCGGCCTGCGCTCGGCCGCGGCGCCGATCCGCGACACGACGGGCCGCGTCGTCGCCGCCGCCAACGTCGGCGCCCACGCCGGGCGCATCACGGTCGACAAGCTGCGCCGCTCGCTCGTCCCGCCGCTGCGGGTCACCGCCGAGGCGATCGAGCGCGACCTGGCCGTCGCCCGCCCGTGACCGCCGCGCGCGGTGGCAGCGCGCCGACCTCGACCCACGCGCCCCACTCCGGGGCGGGCAGCAACGGCGTCGCCGCGCGCAGCTCGCCCGGCGCGGAGAGCTCCGGCGTCTGCAGGTAGCCGAGCGTGTGCAGGTAGGCGCGCACGTCGGTCAACAGCTCCTCGCGCGTGTAGCTGTCCTGGTCCACGCGCTCGATGTTCTCCTCGATGAAGCGACAACCCCAGTACGTGAAGATGCCGTTGGGCCTGCCGTCGATGTAGTCCTCGGCCGCCGGCTGGCCCTCCTGTGAGGCTCCCCACAGGACGTTGGTCTCGGTGAAGGCGCTGTTGCGCAGGTAGTGGATGTCGAGCCGGTCGTCGCCCTCCGCGCGCGCCGCGATGTCGAAGGGCGGTGGCAGGTAGCGCACGTCGCGGCGCAGGACCTCGGGCCGTGGGTCGGGCACGAGCGTGGGCCCGTCGGCACCCCAGAAGCAGCAGTCGAAGAAGGCCTCGAGCAGGACGCCGGGCGGCAGGTCGGCGAAGAGCTCGTCGAGCTCGTCGTCGATGATGAAGGTCCCGCTGTCCCAGTCCATGTCGTACGGGCAGATGACCTCGTCGAGCCCGTCGGTCAGCTCGTCGCCGTTGCGGTCACGGATCTGCGAGCCGTGCCCCGAGAAGTAGAAGACGACGACGACGCCGGGCTCGGCGCCCGCGATGGTTGACGCGAGACGCTCCATGATGTTCGCCTTCGTGGCGCGCGCGTTGACCAGGACGCGCAGCTGCTCGTTGGGAACCGCGAAGTACTGCTTGAGCAGCGATCGGACGAGCGCGACGTCGTTGACGCAGCCCTGCAGCGCAGGGACGTCAGCACGTTCGTAGGTGTCGATCCCGACCAGGACCGCGCTGATGCGGGTGATGGGTTCGCGCCCGTTCACGGCCGGCCAACTGTCTCACCTCGTCACGGGCCGGTCAAAAAGCGATGCAGAGCTTTTGCACGGGTTGACTTCGCTGCGCGGCGCGGATATTGAACGTCATGGTCTGCGAACGCTGCGGCCTGGAGAACCCGGACGGGTTCCGGTACTGCGGCGCATGCGGCGCGGCGATAGCAGAGCCCGTGGCGTCGGGTGTGGAGCAGGAGCGCAAAGTCGTCTCGGCGGTGTTCTGCGACCTGGTCGAGTTCACGACGCGCGCCGAGGACATGGACCCCGAGGACGTCCACGTCCTGCTGCGCGCCTACTACGGCGGCGTCCGCGACGCCTTCGAGCGCTTCGGCGGGACGGTGGCGAAGTTCATCGGCGATGCGATCCACGTCCTCTACGGCGCGCCGCGCGCGCACGAGGACGATCCCGAGCGCGCGGTCCGGGGCGCGCTCGCGGCGCTGGCGGCCGTCGCCGAGCTCAACGCCGCCCGGCCGGTGCTCGACCTCCACGTCCACATCGGCATCACCACCGGGGAGGTGCTCATCACCCTCGGCCCGGACCCCGACGCCAGCGGCGGCCTGGCGTGGGGCGACCTGCTCAACACGGCTTCGCGGCTCGAGACGGCCGCCGGGCCGGACGCGATCCTCGTCGACGAGCCCACGTACCGCGCGACCCGTCATGTCTTCGACTACGCGGCCGTCGAGCCGATCCACGCCAAGGGCAAGGCCGAGCCCGTCGCGGTCTGGCAGCCGCTCGGCCTTCGCTCGCACCACGGCGATCCGGCGAGCCAGCCGCTGGTCGGCCGCCGCCCCGAGCTCGCGCTGCTCCTCGGCATCCTCGACGGCGTGTGCAACAGCCGCACGCCGCAGCTCGTCACCGTGGTCGGCGAGCCGGGGATCGGCAAGAGCCGGCTCCTCGGGGAGCTGCGTCGGCGCACCGAGGTCGCGCCCGACCCGGTGGCCTTCCGCCTGGGCCGGTCGCCGCCCTACCCCAGGCGCGTTCCCTTCTGGGCCCTGGGCGAGATCGTCAAGAGCCAGGCGGGCATGCTCGAGTCCGATGGCGCGGCGACCGCGACCGCCAAGCTGCGCGCGGCCGTCCGCGACCTCGTACCGGTCACGGCCGAGGCGATCCGCATCGAGAGCCACCTGCGCACGCTCGTGGGCCTCGGCGAGTCGGCGCAGACGCACAGCGACCAGCGCGGAGCCGCCTTCGCCGCCTGGCGGCACTTCCTCGAGGCGCTCGCGCGCCGCCGCCCGCTCGTCGTCGTCTTCGAGGACATCCACTGGGCCGACGACGGGCTGCTGGACTTCATCGAGCACCTCGTCGGCTGGGCGCGCGAAGTTCCGATGCTGATCCTCGCCAGCGCGCGGCCCGACCTCCTGCGCCGCCGTCCCCACTGGGGCCGCCACGACCTCGCGACGGCGCTCCCGCTCCCGCCCCTCTCCGACGCCGAGAGCCGGGCGCTCGTGCGATCGCTCGCGCGCGAGGCCGTGCTGGAGGAGGGCGTGACCGAGGCCATCGTCCACAGTGCCTCGGGCAACCCGCTGTACTCCGTCGAGTTCATCCGCATGCTGGCCGACCGCGGTCTGCTGGCGCCCGGCGACGCCCGCGGCCCGCTCGTCAGCCTCGCGGAGCTCCCGGTCCCTGCCTCGATCCGCGGCATCATCGCCTCGCGCCTGGATTCGCTGGACGCCGAGGACAAGGCGCTGCTCCAGGCCGGGGCCGTCATCGGCCGTGTCGTCTGGCCCGGGGCGCTCGTGAGGATCACCGGGTTGTCGCGGCGGACGGTGGCGCGGCGCCTGCGCACGCTGGAGGACCGCGAGTTCCTGCGCTCGGTCAGCCGCTCGTCGATCGAGAACGAGCGCGAGTACCGCTTCCGCCACGTCCTCATCCGCGACGTCGCGTACAGCGAGATCCCGCGCCGGCGCCGCGGCGACATCCACCGGCGCACCGCCGAGTGGCTCGAGTCGCTGAGCCCTGACCGCGCCGCCGATCGCGCCGAGATGCTCGCGCATCACTACGTGCAGGCGTACGACCTCTCGCGCGACAGCGGCGGCGACACGGGCGACCTCGCGGAGCGAGCCCGGCGCGCCCTGCGCGACGCAGGCGATCGCGCGCTCGCGCTCCACGCGTTCCCGGCCGCCGATCGGCTCTTCCGCGACGCGCTCGCGCGCTGGCCGGCGGACGAGGGCGAGCGCCCGTGGCTGCTCTTCCGCCTGGGCCTGTCGATCTACTACGCCGAGACGGCGGGCGCAGCCGATGTGCTCGAGCAGGCCCGCGACGCTCTGCTCGCAGCCGGCGACGCGGCCACGGCGGCCGAGGCCGAGTCGTTCCTGGCGTACCTCGCTCATCATGGCGGCGACCACGAGCGCTTCTCACAGCTGCTCGACGGCGCCGCCGCGCGCGTGCGCCACCTGGGCCCGAGCCGGTCGAAGGCCGAGGTGCTCGTCGACGTCGCCAACGAGGCGTCGCTGGCCGGCGAGCACGAACGTGCCATCGCGGCGGGCGCCGAGGCCGTGGAGGTCGCACGCGCGCTCGGGCTGCCCGAGCACGAGGCGCGGGCGCTGTCGATCATCGGCATCTCCCGTGGGCTCACGGGCGATCCGAGCGGGCGCGCCGACCTCGAGCTCAGCATCGTCCTGGCTGAGAAGCTCGGCTCGCACCTGAGCGCCGACTGCTGCGGCAAGCTCGCCGACCTCGAGGCCCAGCTCGGAGACCTGCCGGCGTGCTTCGCGCTGCAGGCGCGCGCCCGCGAGCACGCCGAGCGCTTCGGCCACGCGCCGTTCGTGCGCTGGCTGTCGGCCGAGCGCGTGGGCGAGGGCTACTGGACCGGCGCGTGGGACGCGGCCGTCTCCGCCGGCGACGAGATCATCGCCGAGGCGGAGGAGGGCACGCCGAACTTCATGTCCGGCTACTGCCGCACGGTGCGCGGGCGCATCCGCCTGGCGCGCGGCGACCGCGACGGCGCCCTCGACGACGCCGCCCGCAGCGTCGACTTCGCGCGCCGCGACCAGTCGCCGCAGATGCTCTACCCGGCGCTGGCCTTCGCCGCCCGGGCCCAGCTCGAGCTCAACTGCCTCGAAGCGGGCGCCTCGCTCGCCGAGGAGCTGCTGGTGACCTGGGCGAGGCGGGTGGACAGCTACCCGGCGTCGTCGTGGGCGGTCGACCTGGCCTGTGCGCTGGAGACCCTCGGCCGCGGCGTCGAGCTCGCCGAGGTGGCGTCGACCGCGCGCGCTCGGACGCGCTGGCTCGGCGCCGTGCTCGCGTTCGCGGCCCGCGACTTCGCGACGGCCGCGGACGAGTTCGCCGCGATCGGCTCGCGGCCGGACGAGGCCTTCGCGCGCCTGCGCGCCGCTCACGCTCTGCTCGGCGCCGGCCGCGCGGACGCGGCGCGCCGTCAGCTGCAGGGCGCGCTGACGTTCCATCGCAAGGTCGGCGCGACCCCGTACGTCCGCGAGGCCGAGCTCCTCGCGGAAACGCAAACCGCAACCACTGCCGGAGGCAGCCGTGTGCCCTGACTTCAGCAGGGGCGATAGCCCCGACGACGAGGACGACCGGCCGTACGGCACCAAGCCCTACGGAACCAAGCCGTACGGCACCAAGCCCTACGGAACCAAGCCCTACGGAACCAAGCCGTACGGAACCAAGCCCTACGGAACCAAGCCCTACGGAACCAAGCCCTACGGAACCAAGCCGTACGGAACCAAGCCCTACGGCACCAAGGAGGACGCGCCCGACTGGCTCGACCCCGACGAGTGGAGCGAGGACGTCGCCGAGCTGTTCTGCAGCTGCTCGGCGCTGATCCAGCTCGGGGCCCGGGTCGTGTTCGACGAGCGCGAGGTCCCGATCCCTGCGATCGAGCCGGTCGTCGGGACGCCGCAGTACCTGACCAAGCCGCGGGCCACCGACCCCGAGCAGGACGAGTCCCCGGTGATCAAGGAGAGCGAGGAGAAGCCGGTCGCCGGCCTCAGCGAGCGCGATCTGCGCCCGAACCTCCACGAGCTGGCGGTGAAGGCCGTCGTGCCCAACGAGCTCTGCCGTGACCTGCTCGAGTACGACGAGCTCGCATGGGCGCTCAAGCAGGACCTCGCCCGGTCGCTCGCCTTCCGCGCCGACCAGGCCTTCCTCCACGGCAGCGGTGGCAACGAGCCGGTCGGCATCGACAACACGCTCGCCGTGCCTGGGCTGCCCGCCATGGCTCCGGCGCCGGGAGTCCCGGCTCCCGACGCCATCGCGGACGCCAGGCAGCTCGTCAGGGCCGTTCGCCTGCAGGGACCCCTGGCGCAATGGGGGTGTGCCGGGTGGGTGCTCGACCCCCTGACGCTCGACGTCCTGACCAATGTCCCGACGATCCAGGGCCTGATTTCGGGGGTCGGGCCGCCGCCTCCGGCGGGAATGCCAGGCCTCGCCTTCACCCTGGACACCGTCGGACTGCTCAAGTTCGACGGCGACGACTGCGGCGAGCTGCTGGGCTTCCCCTACATGGTCACCGGGGCGGCAACCGATCCGGCCGGGGCGCCCAGGATGTACTTCAGCTCTGACTGGAGCGAGGCATGGATCGGGGTCGATCGCAGCCTCGTCACCGTCGACATCTCCGTGGAGGGACACTTCCAGACCGACGAGACCGTCATCCGCGCCGTCATGCGCCACGACTTCGCGGTACGCAGGCCGCTCTACTTCGCCTATGTGATCTCCCAATGACCTGAGCCGCGATCACACCGCGCGCCGGCGCATCGCATCGACCTCGAGCAGGGTGACGCCCCTGCGCCGGGTCTCGATCCACCCCAGCTCGCGCAGCGTGCGCAGCGCGCGGATGACCGCCTCGCGCGAGGAGCCGGTCCACCCCGCGAGGTCCTCCTGGGTGATCGCCAGCTCGATCTGGACCCCGTCGCCGTCGGCCTCGCCGAAGCGGTCGGCGAGCTCGACGAGCCGCGAGCAGACGCGCCCGACGGTGTCCTGGGCGAGGTACTCGATGCGCTTGCGATCCGAGTCGCGCAGGCGACGGGTCTGCATCCGCACGAGCACGAGGGCGACGGCGGGCGTGTGCTCGAGGAAGGCCACGAACGCCTCGCGCGAGACGCTCAGGACCTCGACGGGCTCGAGCGCGGTGGCGGTCGCGAGGCGCGGCGAGTCGTCGATGGCCGACATCTCGCCGATGAGATCCCCGGGCTCGCGGATGCCCAGCAGCGCCTCGCGGCCCGACTCGGTGACGCAGCTGAGCTTCACCCGCCCCGCGAGCAGGACGAGCACGGCGTCGCCCGGGGCGCGCTCGTGGAAGAGCGGGGCGCCGACCGCGAAGCGCCGCGTGCGCCCCAGCGCGCGCAGCGCGTCGGCGTGCTCCTGAGTCAGAGCATCGAGGAACCGCGGGTCGACCCCGGTGTCGAGCACGTCGCGGCGATCCTCCCAGGCGCCGGGGACCCGCTGCAACTGTGACGACCACCACACCGCGAAAGGGTCAAACGACGCGGTGACGGCGACCCCCCGCTGGGACCTTGCTTCTCAACAGCAAGCGCGCACTCGGCGCTCTTCATCTCTCGAGGAGAGGCAATGCCCCAGCTCAGCAAGATCAACCGGTGGGCCGCCGCCGGTCTGGCCGTCGCCGCGCTCGCGCCGGCGTCCGCCGCGGCGATCCCGGTCGGGGGCCCCGTCGCCCCCGGCGCGTCGCAGACCGTCACGCCCCAGCAGGACTGGCGTGCGCCCGACCAGGTCGCCGGCTCCACCGCCGGCCGCCAGGCGCCCGGCCCGCCCACCTGGCCCACCAACCCGCAGACCCTGACGCCTCCGCGGGCGACGACCGCGTCGCCGTCTGACGACGGCATCGACGCGGGCGTCCTGATCGCCATCGGCGGCGCCGCCGCCATCGGCGTCGCAGGGCTCGGCGTCGCGCGCCGCAAGCGCGTCACGGCCGTTCGCCGGCAGCAGCTGGCGTAAGGGGGCGCAGGCATCGGGGGCGCCGCCGCGCGCGGCGCCCCCGAACTGCGCTCTGCCATCCCCACCGACCGCTCTCGGAGACCACCATGCTCGTCCAGCTCTCTCTCACACCGGTTCGCGTCCTCGAGACGCGCGCCCGCCGGCGCGTCATGCGCCGCCGGCTCCTGCGGGCGCTCCTGCTCGCGCCCGCGCGCCGCAACGTCCTGGAGGCGCGTCATGGCTGACATGGCCCTCGACGCCCGCGTCGAGCTCTCCTGCCTGGCGCGCAGCGCCGCGGCCGGCGACGAGAGCGCGTGGAACGAGATCGTCCGTCGCCTCGACGGCGTGCTGCGCACGGTGGCCCGGCGCTACCGGCTCGCGGCCATGGATGTCGAGGACGTCGTCCAGACGACCTGGCTGCGCGCCGTCCACCACCTCGACCGCCTCAACGACCCGGGCGCGATCGCCGGCTGGCTGATCGTCACCACGCGCCGCGAGGCGATGCGCACGCACCAGCGCGGCGTCCGCGAGGTCCTCACCGACGACGTCTGCGCGCTCGACGATCCCGATCCCGCCAGTCCCGACGTGCTGGTGATCGAGCGCGAGCGCCGCGCCGCGGTGCGCGGCGCCGTCGACCGGCTCTCGGGCCGCCAGCGCGACCTGCTGGCCTCGATGCTCGCCATCCCGGCCCCGACCTACGAGCAGCTCTCCGAGCGCCTCGACATGCCGGTCGGGTCGATCGGTCCGACCCGCGACCGCGCCCTGGCGCGGCTGCGCAACGACCCCGACCTCGCGCGGGCGGTGGCGAGCTGATGCTGCGGCCAGATCCCTTCGTGTGCGAGGCGCCGCTCGTCATCCACGGCGAGGCGAGGCTCGAGGACCTGCGGATGGCGTGGCGCGACGCGTGCGCCGACGTGCGCCTGGCCTACCTGGACTGGCGCGAGGCCGGCCCCGAGCACACCGCCGACAGCTTCGCGTCCTACGTCGCCGCGTCCGAGCGCGAGGCGGCCGCGGCCGACATGCTCGGCGCGGCGGTCATGCTCACGCCGGCTCAGGAACCGGTGGCGTCCCGTACGTGTGAAAGCTCTCCACGGTCTTGACGCCCCAGGCCTGACCCTTGCGGCGCTCGGCTTCGGTCCACACCACGGGCTCGTACTCGGGGTCGAAGACGAAGTAGCCCCCGGTGGTGACCTCGACGCGGTTGCCACCGGGCTCGAGGCCGTAGAGGAAGAAGCCCTGCGCGATCGCGTGCTTGGAGGGCGCGGCCTCGATCGGCACGTCGTTGTCGAGGAAGAGGTCGGCGGCGCGCAGGCACTCCTCGCGGGTGTCGACCCAGAACGCGAGGTGGTGCAGGCGGCCACGGGCCCCGTAGGCGTCGGAGGTGTAGATGAGCTCGTGGGCGGCGATGCTCACGCTCATCCAGGCGCCCGACTCGGTGCCGTCGTCGAGCTCGATGCGCTCGTGCAGGCGGTAGCCGAGGCGCTCCTGGCAGAAGACGCGGCTGGCGCGGACGTCGGCGGCGAGGATGTTGACGTGGTCCAGGCGCTTGATCGCGGCGCCGCGGCCGACGTAGCGCTGGGGCTGGTTCTTCAGCGCCGGGCGCAGCTCGGGCGGCGGCTCGTAGCGCTCGACCTCGTAGAGGAGCTCGAAGACGTGGCCGTCGGGGTCGGTGAAGCGGTAGGCGGGGCCGTGGCCGAGGTCGCCGTCGGTCCAACCGAGGCCCAGCCCCGTCGCCTCGACGGCGGCGACGCGGCGCTCGAGCGCCTCCGGGCTCCAGGTGCGCAGCGCCATGTGCGCGAGCCCGGAGGTCTCGGACTCGGTGAGCTTGAGGCAGTAGCGCTGGTAGTCGCCCCAGCCGCGCAGGAACGCCGACTGGCCCTCGGTCGCCTCGACCTCCATCCCGAGCACGTCGACGAAGAAGCGCAGGCTCTCCTCCGCGCGCGGCGTGAGCAGCTCGGCGTGGCTGATGTGCGCGACCTCGTGGAGGGGCTCGCCCACCCCGCTCACGCCGTGGAGTCCTTTTCGACGATCGCCCGCAGGCCGTCGAGGTCGTAGGAGAGCGCGCCGTCCTGGAGCTTGGCGCGCTTGACGCGCTCGTTGTCCTCGCGCTTGCGTGCGCCCTCGAGCACCTCGGCGACGCGCTCGGCCTCGACGACCGCGGCGCCGTCGGCGTCGAGGACGACGATGTCGCCCGGGCGGATCGTCGTCCCGCCGACCTCGACGGGGACGTCGAGCTCGCCGGGGGTCTGCTTGTTCGCCCCGCGCACGCGCACGTAGCGCGCCCAGATCGGCAGCCCGAGCTCGACGAGCTCCTCGAAGTCGCGCACCGAGGCGTCGACGAGGATCGCCGCGGCGCCGTGGACCTTGGCCTGCGTGGCGAGCAGGTCGCCGACGAGCGCCACCGGGGCGGGCTCGGGCATCGTGAGCACGAGCACCTCGCCGGGCTGCAGCGCCGCCATCGCGGCATGGACCATCAGGTTGTCGCCCTGGGCGCAGCGCGCGATCCGCGCGGGGCCCGCGGCGCGCGAGCCGGGGACGACCTGGGTCAGCGGCGCGTCGATGAGCCCGCGCCGGCCGCCGCCCTCGTAGACGGTGGCGGTCCCCAGGCGGGCGAGCTCGGCGTGATCCTCGGCCCTCACAGCTCGCTCACCACCTGCGGGATCACGCGCTGGAAGGCCTCCGCGTACTGGACAGACTTGTCGCCCGAGGCGCGGCGCGCGTGGTTGCCGCGCTGCTCGGCGCGCTGGGCGTAGTAGGTCTGCAGGTACTGCTGGGCCTTCATCTCGGCCATCGCCGCCTTCTTCTTCTCGATCACCGAGGTGATGTCCACGAAGGTCGTCGGGGTGAAGTTGCACAGCTCGGGCTGATGGGGCTCGAAGAGGAAGAGCGCCGGCGGCGAGACGGTGGCAAAGCCGCTCTCGACGCCGGCGCCGGCGGCGAGCCCGCGGGCGCGGTCGACGGCGACCGAGGCGACCGGGTGGTCGGGGTTGAAGGGGTCGCGGTCGGTGTGGGTGATGAGGACGTCGGGCGCGAAGGCGCGAATGGCGTCGGCGATCTGGTTGAGCGCGTCGGCGTCGATCTGCAGCGGGTAGTCGCCGAGGTCCAGGCAGCGGAAGCTCGCGCCGAGCGCGCCGGCGGCGGCCTCGGCCTCGGCGTGGCGGATCTTCTTGACGTTCTCGACCGTCTGGCCCTCCTGCTTCCACAGCTCGCCCGACTCGCCGCGCTCGCCGTAGGAGAGCGCGATCACCTCGGCCGTGCCCCCGTTCTGCACCGCGACGGCGACGGCGCCGCCCGCGCGCCAGACGAAGTCGGCGGAGTGCGCGCCGATGACCTGGACCCTGCGGCTCACCCCGCCCCGCCAGCCTGCGCGTGTTCGTCACGGCCATGGTGTGGATCTCCTCCTCGTCGAAGCCGGCGGACAGGAACTGGTCGGCCATCAGCGCGAGGCCGTCCTCGACCGGCGGGTTGAAGACCTGTCCGAGGTCGGTCGAGAGCACCGAGCGCTCGGGGCCGGTCTCGCGGACCGCGTCGAAGACGCGCTCCCACGTGACCTTGCCGGTGTGCGGCGTCGTGAAACAGCGCTCGAGCAGCGCGCCCTTGTCGGCGAGGGCGTTCTGGTCTGCGACGCCGATGTCCTGCGCGGGGAACTCGGGATGGGTGATCACGATCGTGGCGATACGCCGCTCGACGGCCGCGTCGACGACGGCGAAGATCTCGTCGCGGCTGAGGTGGCCGGTGGCGAGCACCAGCTCGTGGCGCGCGACGGCGTCGAGCACCGCGAGCGTCTCGGGCAGCAGGGCGCCGTCCTCGTCGACCACGAGCACGGGCTCGAGGGTCACGCCCTGATCGCGCAGCTCCTGCTGCAGGCGCATCCAGACGGGCGGCTTGGCGCCGGGGGCGATCTCGTGGGCGCCGTGCATCTCGTTGAGCGAGTCGACGGTCGGCAGCCACACCGTGCGCGCGCCCTCGCGGGCGGCGATCTCGACCGCCAGCGGGTTCATGCCGCCCACGGCGCCGTTGAGGGTCACGGCCCCGAAGACCTCGATGCCCGGCACCACGCCGCGCACGACGCGGGCGCGCTCGGCGGTCGAGGTGTAGTGGGACTTGAGCTGGAAGCCCGCGAGGCCGAGCTCCTGGCAGCGGCGCGCGAGGCCGACGTCGTCGATGATGCGCTCGACGGTGTCGGGCGCGATGTGGACGTGCATGTCGTAGGCGCCGCGGACGAGCTCGCGGGCGCGTGCGGACGGCGTGGGCTCGTCAGCCATGGTCGCCTCCCTCCTGTTCGAGCTGCGTGAGCCATCCCTCCGCCGCCTCGGCGACCCGCGGCTCGACGCCCAGCTCGCCGAGCAGCTCGCGCGCGTCGCGGACCTCGAGCACGCGTCGCGCGGCGTGACGCTCACTGCCGGCGACCAGGCGCTCGAGCAGCGCCTCGTCGGCCTGCGCGAGCGTGGCGGCGATCTCGTCGCGCATCCATGCCTCGCAGCCGGCGGCGCGCGCCGCGCGCAGGCTCTCGACGCAGGCGGCGGCCAGTCCCTTCATGAAGACGCTGCGCAGCAGCTTGCGCGTGGCCGCGGCGCCCGGCTCCTCGCCGAGCACCTCGACCGGCATGCCGAGCGGCCCGAAGCGCTGGGCGAAGGCCTGCGCGCCGGGGCCGGAGACGAGCGCGGGCGTGCGCAGCCCGTCGCGCGGCAGGATGCCCATGATCGCGACGTCGGCGAACTGCGCCCCCGTCGGCGCGACGACCTCGGCGACGGCGCGCTTGAGCGCGGCGCCCGCCGAGTTGAGGTCGGCGTACACCTGGCCCTCGCGCAGAGCGCCCGCGGCGCTGCCGGCGGCGTCGAGCGCGGCCGCGGCGGCCGTGACGCTGAGCACGACGTCGCTGCCCTCCACGGCGTCGCGCGCGGCGCCGAGCACCTCGACGCCGTCGACCGCGCCGCCGGCGGGATCGAAGCCGCGCACGGCCGCGCCGGCGGCCACGAGGTCGCCGGCGAGGGCGCTTCCGGCCTCGCCGAGGCCGAGCAGGGCGACGGTCAGTGGCGCCACAGGGCGCAGCTTAATCGCAGGAACCCTGATGATGGCGGGCGCCTCCAGGCACGTCCTGAGACGAACCGCCGGCCTCCCGGCGCGGCCACCCGCTTGCTTTCCTCCCGGGCATGACGAGCTTCGACGATCCGGCCTTCTTCGGCGACCGCTGGGCGGACGTCTACGACCACCGCACGCCGCTGGACCCCGCCCCGGCGGTCGAGTTCCTGGCTGCGCTGGCCGGCGACGGGCGCGTCCTCGAGTTGGCGATCGGCAGCGGCCGCGTCGGGCTGCCGCTGGCGGCGCAGGGCGTCGCGGTCGAGGCGATCGAGGCCTCGCAGGCGATGGTCGACCTCATGCGCGCCAAGCCCGGCGGCGAGGACATCCCGGTCGTGGTCGGCGACATGGCCGACGTCGAGGTCGACGGGCCCTTCCGCCTCGTCTACCTCGTCTTCAACACCCTCTTCAACCTCCCCGACGGCGCGCGCCAGGCCGACTGCTTTCGCAACGTGGCGCGCGTCCTCGAGCCCGGCGGGGCCTTCGTGCTCGAGTGCTTCGTCCCCGACCTCACGCGCTTCGAGCGCGACCAGCTGGTCCAGGCGCTCGACGTCAGCGAGGACTCCGCGACGATCGAGGTCGTCGCGCACGACGCGGTCGCCCAGCGCGTGCGCACGCAGAAGGTCACCTTCGACGCGGGAGGAGTGCACCTGCACCCCGTCGCCCTGCGCTACTGCTGGCCGAGCGAGCTCGACCTCATGGCGTCGCAGGCGGGCCTGCGGCTGGAGGCGCGCTACGCCGGCTGGGACCGGCGGCCGTTCGCCTCGGACAGCACCAGCCACGTCTCGGTCTACCGCCGATGAGTTGACGGCGCGCGGCCCGTCTGGAGGTCATGCGCCTTCCAGGAGAGTCCGCCGAGTACCGAGCCGCACGCGACCGGCTCCTCGAGCAGGAGATCGAGCTGCGCCGGGCGACGGAGGCCGTTGCCGCCGCGCGCCGCGCGCTGCCGCCGGGCGGCGTCGTCGGTCAGGACTACGTCTTCCAGGGCGCGGGCGCCGACGGCACGCCGGCCGACGTGCGCTTCTCGGAGCTCTTCACCCCCGGCCTCGACACGCTCGTGATCTACAGCTTCATGTTCCCGCGCGATCCGGGCGACGAGCGGGCGGGTCCCGACCGCGGGCCGCTCGCCGCGCTGCCCCTCGCCGAGGCGCCCTGCCCGTCGTGCGTCTCGCTCCTCGACCAGCTCGACGGCGCCGCCGAGCACGCTGCGCAGCACCTCAACCTCGCGATCGTCGCCAAGGCCCCGATCGAGCGCGTCCTCGCGATGGGCGCGGACCGCGGGTGGCGGCGCCTGCGGCTGCTCTCCTCCCGCGCCACCACCTACAACCGCGACTACCTCGCCGAGACGCCGGAGGGAAATCAGCGGCCGATGCTCAACGTCTTCCACCGCGATGGGGAGACGATCCGCCATTTCTGGGCCTCCGAGCTCTTCTACGCCCCGAGCGAACCCGGCCAGGACCCGCGCCACGTCGGCACGATCGAGCCGCTGTGGAACCTGCTCGACCTCACGCCCGAGGGCCGCCCGCCGACGTGGGACGAGCAGCTGCGCTACGGCTGATTCACAGGCAGGGAACCGGAGCCATGTACGTTCGCCGCTCCCGCGAACTCCAAGGAGGAACCCGCTCGTGCCCGCCTCCCCGCATCTCGTCCTCGTCCACGGCGCCTGGGCCGACGGCTCCAGCTGGACGGCCGCGATCGAGCGCCTGCAGGCCGAGGGCTACGGCGTCACCGCGCCGCAGTTCCCGCTCACCTCGCTCGCCGACGACGTCGCCAAGCTGCGCCGCGTGCTCCGGATGCAGAGCGGCCCGACGATCGTCGCCGGCCACTCCTACGGCGGCCAGATCATCACCGCGCTGGGCACCGACGCCCCGAACGTGGTCGGCCTCGTCTACGTCGCGGCCTTCGGGCTCGACGAGGGCGAGTCGATCGGCGCCCTGCTGGAGGCCGCGCCTCCGACGCCCGCCCTCGCGCACCTGATCATCGACGACGAGGGCTTCGCGTGGCTGCCCGAGGACGACTTCGTCGGCCACTTCGCCGCCGACGTGGACCCCGTGCAGGCCAGGGCGATGTTCGCCGTCCAGCAGCCGCTGCACACCAACGCGCTGGCCGAGACGATGGGCGTCCCGGCCTGGCGGTCGCTGCCGTCGTGGTACCTGGTGGCCGACGGCGACCAGGCGATCCCGCCCGACGCCGAGCGCCAGTTCGCCGCGCGCATGGGGGCGACGACCGTCGAGGTGGCGTCGAACCACGTCGCGATGGTCTCCCACCCCGACGACGTTGTGAGCCTGATCGAGACCGCGATCAGCGGGGTCGCGGTCGCGACGTAGGCGCGCTCAGGCGGGCTCGCAGCTGGCCAGGCTGAGCCGCGAGGCCTTGCGCCACTCGCGCTGCAGGCTGACCACCACGTTGTCCTGGTCGGTGACGTCGAACGCCCACGGCGACGACGTCCCCGGCTCGGTCGCGTGGCAGGCGGGGCCCGCCTTCAGCACGCCCCCGCGCACGCGCAGCTCGACGCCGGCGAGCTCGAGCGTGCGCCGCCCGCCCGTCACGGCCTTCGTGTAGCCGACCAGCAGGATCGCGCCGCGGAACTGGCGCGGCCGGGTGACCGCGACCGCCGCGACCGAGCGCGCGCTGACGATCGTGCCGGCCCCGCCGTCGCGGCGCATGTCCTGCAGCTCGACGTCGGCGGCCTGGATCGTCGTGCTACGAGAGCGCGGGGGCAGGGGCACGGGCTGCACGGCGTAGCCGCGCTTCGACGGATAGATCGCGACGGGGATCCAGTGCCCGGTCGTCGCGTTGTGCAGCGCGACGACGACGACGCGCTGGCCGCCCTGGATGTCGACGTGACACGGGTCGCGGCCGTCGGGGCCGATGCAGCGCGCCTGCTCGCGCGGCCGCGACGGCGGCTGCAGCGAGAGCGCCGGGTGCTTGGAGAGCGTCCCGTCCCTGCGGGCGAAGACCTGGATGAGGTCGGACCGCGCGCAGCCGTCGGACTGGTGATGGACGACGACGAGGTCCGAGCGCACGTCCTCGACGCCGTGCGGCGACAGGCCGACGCCGCCGCAGTCGTCGCGCTGGGCCTCGATCTGGCCGAAGCGGTCGGAGAGCGTCGCGGGCTTGAGGAGGCCGACGCTGAAGGCGTAGAAGGCCAGTCCGGCGGCGAGCAGCGCGCCGAGGGCCGTCGCGGAGAGCGCGACGGCGGACGGCCTCTCCGACGGCGGCTGCTCGGCCGGGAGCGCGGGCCGGTAGGCCGACGGGCCCGAGCACAGCCAGTCGGGGCGGCGCGCGTCGTCGCTCGATTGCTGGGGCATGGTCACGCGGTGGGCGCGCGCCATGAGGCCGCGCAGCGCGTGGGCGCGGTCGCCGCCGGCGGCGTGGACCGCCTCCGCGGCGCGGTCGTCGAGGGTCCCGACGACGGTCACGCGGTCCGAGGCGACCAGGCGGTCGAGGTCGCGCAGGCGCAGGCCGTCGAGGAAGCGGTCGAGGTCATCGAGCCACAGCACGTAGCGCTGGTCCGGGCGGACGGCGTCCGCGCGCGCCGCGAGCAGGTCGCGCAGCGCGCCGGCGTCGGCGGGGACGACGAGCCCCGCCGCGCCGAGTTGGTCGTCCGCGCGCAGCGCCTCGAGCGCCGAGCGCGACTTGCCCGACCCGCGCGCCCCGAGGACGACGACGATCTTGCCCGTCGTCACCGCCGTCCTCAGCACGTCGTCGATGGGGCGCGCCTCATAGCGCGCCCCCTGCGGGTCCTCCGAGGGGCCGTTCGACCACTCCCCGATCCCCAGCGCCGCCGGATCGACCTCCGCCGCCGTCGGCAGCGGCCAGAGCGCGAGCAGATCTCCCACCCTGTCGCGCCGGTCCTGGCGCGCGCGCCGCTCCCCCCGCCGGTACATGGCGTAGCGGATGAGGTAGGTCACCACCGCCAGCAGCACGACGGCGAGCGCCCATGCCATCTGCCGGATGGGCAGCTGGCTGATCGCGGCCGGCACCGCCGCCACCACCGCGACGGCGAGCGTCCCAGCGGCGCGCAGGCCGAACCTCGGGTCGTTGGCGGCGTCGTCCATACCCAGGCCCGAGCCATTGGGCCGCCGCGGAGATACCTCGGGGCGACGGGCGGCGCGTCACGCGAGCTGTTCGGGCGGCTGCCGCGCATCGCCGTAGAGTCGGCTCGCGATGCCCGGCCCGCCCTCGACCGAGCGCCTCTCTCTCGCCGCTCTGACCTTCCGCGCCGCCGACGCGGCGATCAGCGCCGCGAGCCCCGCGGCGGTGACTCAGGGCGTGATCACGGTGAAGGAGTCGTCGATGAACGCGCCCGGGGCGGGCAGCGGGTCGAGGACGTAGATCGTGAAGAGGCCCGCGCCCTGGTTGGTGAGCGAGACCATGTCGGTCTTGATGCCGGTCACGATCGCGGTCGCCACGGCCTGCGTCGCGGGCGAGCCGTTGAAGCGGACCTCGTAGCGGCCCATGCTCAGGCGCCTGGCCTCGATCGACTGGCCGCTGCAGTTGTAGCCGGGGACCGGGGTGAAGGAGCCCGAGAACCCGGAGCTCGCGGCGATGGTCACCGAGCCCTTCAGCGCGCCGGTCTGGCTCGTGCAGGACGGGCGCGTGAAGTCCGAGGAGTCCAGGCCGTCGAGCTTGTCGGCGTTGCCGGCGCTCGTCGCGGTGGTCGCTGTGGTGGCGCTCGTCGCGCGGGCGGCCGTGTCAGCGCTCCTCGCCGTCGCCGCGCTCAGGCTGGAGTTGTCGATGTCGGCGTTGGTCAGCGAGTCGTCGAGGACGTCGGCGCCGGTGACGGTCGCGTTGTGGATGTCGCCCGAGCGGATCGAGTTGTTGGCGATCGCGCGGGTGCCGACCGCGCCGCTCTTGATGTCGCGCCCACTGATCTTGACGGCGGCGTACGAGCTGCCGCCGAGGGCGACGAAGAGCGCGAGCAGCGCGACGATCATGGCCGGAGACGGCCGCTTGCTCAGAAGGTCGAAGCTCATGGCCTACGACCATGACCGCCGCCCCCACCCGCGCCTAGGGACCCTAGGGCTTGACCGCCCAACCCTCGAGGGGCGCCCTTTCGGCTACGCCATCTCCAGGACGAACACCAGGTTGTCGCCGAACGGAGGGCCGTTGGACTCGACCCACACGTTCTTGGCGTTCTCCAGCGCCGCCTTGGCAACCTCGTAGGCCCACTCGGGCCACATCGAGGAGTAGCCGGTGTTGCTGGCCGTGTCGTTGAACTGGACCAGGTACTGCCCCGAGGCGTTGCGGCCGACGAAGGCGATGGTGCCGAACCCGAAGGTCAGCCCCATCGCGTTGGCCGCCTCGACCATCGGGTGATCCTGCGCCCTCGCGCTCTCCGTCAGCTCGTGGGCGATGTCGCTCACGGTCGCGCTCAGCGCGGACGCATGCGATTCGGCCGACAGCATGTCCGTCATAGGCCTGACCTCCTGGGTCTCGTGGCAGGTTGTTCCTGCTCTGAGAGAGCGGCCGGCGGACGCCGGAGATACCCCGATCAGTACCCGACGCCCGTCTTGACGCGCTTGCGGTCGTGCTCGTGCAGCCGGCCCTTCTTCGCCAGCACCCCGCAGGCCTCGCCGATGTCGTCGGCCAGCGTCACGACGAGCGTGTGGCCCAGGGTCAGCTTCACCAGCGCGCGCATGATCGTGACGTGGTCGGCCTTCGGCGGAAGCGTGTAGGCCGGCACCATCCAGCCGCGCTCGGCCGAGAGCTGGGAGGCGAGGTCGAACTCGTCGTAGTTGTGCTCACCCTCGAGCTGGAAGGCCACGAGCGGGAGCTGCTCGTCGGTCGCGGCCCCGATCATCCGGAACTCGCCGATGTCGGCGATGCGCTTGGCCAGGTGGCGGGCGTTGGCCTGCATCGTCTCCATGACGTACGTGTAGCCGTCGTGGCCGAAGCGGACGAAGTTGTAGTACTGCGCCAGCACCATCGAGGCGCCCGTGGAGAAGTTCAGCGTGAAGGTCGCGTCGCGCTTGCCCAGGTAGTTCTCGTAGAAGACGAGGTCCTCCGCCAGGTCGCTCGTCTCGCGGAAGACCAGCCACCCGATCCCCGGGTAGACCAGCCCGAACTTGTGGCCGGATACGTTGATCGAGCGGACCTGCTCGAGGCGGAAGTCCCAGGCGGTCTCCGGGTAGAGGAAGGGCCACACGAAGCCGCCGCTCGCCGCGTCGACGTGCAGCGGAATGTCGAGGCCCTGGTCGTGCTTGAGGCCGACGAGCAGGTCGTTGATCCCGGAGATGTCGTCGGCGTGGCCGGTGAAGGTCGTGCCCAGAACCGCCGCGACGCCGATCGTGTTCTCGTCGAGATGGGGCTCGACGTCATCGGGCCCGATCACGTACTTGTCGGGCTGCAGCGGGATGATCCGCGGCTCGACGTCGAAGTAGCGGCAGAACTTCTCCCAGACCACGTGGACGTCGCCGCCGAAGACGAGGTTCGGGCGCGACGTGTCCTTGCCGGCCGCCTCGCGCCGCGCGCGCCACTTCCACTTCAGCGAGAGCGCGCCGAGCATGATCGCCTCCGACGAGCCCTGCGTGCGCGTCCCCGTCGTCGGGCCGGGCGCGTGGAAGAGGTCGGCGAGCATCCGGATGCAGCGCTGCTCGATCTCGGCCGTCTGCGGGTACTCGGCGTGGTCGATGTAGTTGCGGTGCAGGTTCTCGGCGATGATCCGCTGCGCCTCGGGCTCCATCCACGTGGTCACGAAGGTGGCGAGGTTGCGCATCGGGATGCCGTCGAGGACGAGCTCCTCGCCGACCAGGCGCATGGCGTCGACGGCGCGCATGCCGTTCTTGGGCAGCGCGTGGTCGGGGGAGGGCTCGAGCAGGAAGCGGTTGCCGTACTCCCGTGCGAGGGCGTCGAGCTCACGGCTGAGCGACCCGTCCGCGTGCGTCGCGAGCTCGCCTGGGTTCTGGGTGAACGACATGTGGGGACCTCCTCTGGGGACGGCACCCCACCGTAGGTGCGGGCCGCCACGGCCGCATCACCCGAGGCGGGTGATACGGCCGGGTCCCGTCGTTCGCCGGGCGGACGCTCAGGCGTGCGCGGCGCGCCAGCTCTCGGGCGCGTAGGAGCTGCGCACGGCGCCGACGATCGGCACCGGCGCCACGACGGCCCGCATCTCGGTCTGCACGTGGGGCTCGACGGTCGGCTTCGCCGAGCCGCCGCCCTCCTCGCCCCAGACCAGCGTGACCTCGGTCCCGGGCTCGGCGTGCTCGGCGTCGAGGATCGCCAGGGTCAGCAGCTTGCCCTCGTTGGCGCTGTAGCAGATCCAGGTGGAGACCCCGACGTTCTCGCCGCCGGCCCGGACGTCGTCGTACTGGTGCATCGCGTAGACGGCGTTGGGCCACTCGATGAACTTCGCGCGGTCGGTGTCCTGGAACATCGTCCCGATCGTGCGCGTCACGTCCTCGTCGTTGAGCACGAGCGTGACCTTGCTGCGGTGCTCGCCGTCGGCGATCGCCTCGAGCGCCTCGCGGCCGATGAAGTCGTGGTCGAACTTGACGAGGTGGCCGTAGCCGAGGTCCCACGGCGTGAGGTAGTAGTCCTCGATGTCCGGCGAGGCGAAGCTGCCGCCGAGCGAGGCCGAGCCCTCGTAGCCCTTCTCGGGCAGCCACTCGCGGTAGCCCTTCAGCGAGTCGCCGGTGTAGACGGCAGGCAGCGGCGACGGGATCCAGCCCGACTCGATCGCGTTGGAGCCGTACGCGCGGCCGCCGACGAGCGCGAGCCCGAGGCCGTCGCCGGCGCTGACGAGCGCCTCGTGGACGGCCTCGTAGTCCTCCCACGGGCCGAAGAGCTCCCAGCCGGGCTGGCCGGCCATGCCGTGGCGCAGCGCGGTGACCTCGACGCCGGCGATCTGCTCGCTGCGCATGTTGAAGAACTTGAGGTCCTCGGGGGCGTGGCCGAGCGCCTTCTCGATGACGGCCATCGCGTTGGGCCCCTGGATCTGGAAGCGGTAGTGGCGGCGACGGCCGTCATTGCGCAGCACCGTGCGCTGGTCGAAGGTCACCGCGACGTCGTGGTCGCCGGTCTCGGCGTGGTAGGTGACCCAGTTGAGGACCGGGGCGCGGCCCACGAGGTTGTACTTGCCGTCGGCGAGCCCGAAGAGGATCACGTCGCCGATGACGTAGCCCTCGGGCGTGACCGGCACGAGCTGCTTGGCCTTGCCCGGCTCGAAGGTCGCGAAGCTGTTGACCCCGAGGCTCTCGAGCAGCTTCAGCGCGCCGGGCCCCTCGACCATGAGCTCGGCCATGTGGAAGGACTGGTTGTAGAGCACGCACGTCTGCTGCCATGCCTGCTGCTCGTCGCGCCAGTTCGTGAACTCCGCGGGAACGCCGGGGTAGACGTTCGGCCCGACCTGGGCATTGCGCAGCAGCTCGACAGGGCTCTCGACGGTCCCGAGCAGCTCTTGAAGACTCCGACCGGCCATGACCTCTCCTCCTGTGACTATCTCAGGTTTCCTGATCCTAACCGAGCGGGGCGTGGTTCAATCGCCCGGGCGCTGTCAGGGCTTGGTCCTGAGCAGCGCGAACTCTGTGTCGCTGCCGTTGGCGGTGTAGCCAGCGGCGACGATCCGGCCGCGCGCTGTCGAGGGCGAGGTCCTGGCCGAACTCGCCTCGGCCGTGGAAGTCGACGGTGAGGATGCCGTCGCCGTCGAAGGTGGGGTCGGGTGTGCCGTCGGGGGTGTAGCGGACGAGGGCCATGTCGAGGATCGTCGAGCTGGTCGCGCGGCCGACGAGGACGAAGCGGCCGCTGGGGTCGACGAGCAGGTTCTCGGCGAAGTCGTCGCCGCCGCCGACGTCGGTCTTGACCGCGCCGTGGTCGCCGAAGGCGGTGTCGAGGTCGCCGGCGGCGGTGTACCGCGCGAGCAGGAAGTCGCGGTTGACGTGCGGGCCGAGCGTGTAGCCGGCGATGGCGATGTGACCGTCGGGCGTGAGCGCGACGCCGGTGGCGACGTCCTCGGAGCCGAGGTCGGTGATCCTGATGCCGGCCTGGCCGAAGCCGGCGTCGGGCGCGCCCGCCGACGTGTAGCGAGCGAGGGCGAGGTCGTCGCCCGCGGTGCCGACGACGACGATCTCGCCATCCGGCTGGATGACGAGCGCGCGGGCGTCGTCGGAGCGCGTGCCGAGGTCGGTGGTGACGATCCCGTGGGTGCCGAAGCCGTCGTCGGGCGTGCCGTCGGCGTTGTAGCGAACCAGCGCGAAGTCCGTGTCGATGTTCGTCGGGCCTGCCGCGTATCCCGCGACGACGATCTTGCCGTCGCCCTGCACCGCCACGGCGTTGGCCTGGTCGCCGCCGCCGAGGACGTTGGTCTTGACGATCCCGCCGGAGCCGAAGCCGGGGTCGGGCGTGCCGCCGGGCGTGTAGCGCACGACGCCGAAGTCGAGCTTCGTGAAGCCCGCGGCGTCGGTGCGCCCGACCGCGACGACGCCGCCGTCGGGGAGCAGCGCGGCGTCGTAGGCCTCGTCGTCGGATCCCCCGAGGTCGGTGGTGGCGATGCCGCCGGAGCCGTAGCCCTGGTCGAGGTGGCCGGACGCGTCGTGGCGCGTGAGCGCGTAGTCGACCCCCGAGGCCGTGGTGCGCCACCCGGCCGTGACGATGGCGCCGTCGGGCTGGATCACGACGCCCTCGCCGTGGCCGGCCCCGACCGGCGTCGAGACGCGCCCGCCGGTGCCGAAGGTGTCGTCGAGCGTGGGCGCCGCGAGCGGGGCCGCGCAGTGGACGGTGACGTCGCCGACGTCCGCGCCCGACACGGTCCCGATGCCATGCTGCACGGTGCACACCTGGTCGGGGGTCCGCGGTTGGGACCTGACCTCGACGTCGTAGGACGCGCCGTCCGACAGCGTCCCGGGGAAGGCGAAGCGCCCGTCGGCGGGCACGGGCACGTCGGCGCCGCGGTTCGTGAGCACCAGCCCGCTGCCCTGGAGGCCGTCGACGGTCCCGCCGAGCGTGAACGCGGCCGGCGCGGGCGGGGACGGCGGCTCCTGGTCGTCGTCGACGATGGTGACGGCGGCGCGGTGCCGGGCGCCGAGCGCGCCGCAGCGGGCGTGTCCGAGCTCGACCGTGAACTGCTCCGCCGGCTCGGCCTGGACGTCCTCGCGCAGCGGGATCTCGACCAGGCGCGGCCCGGTGTCCCCGTCGGCGAAGCGGACCGTCGTCGTCGTGGCCTTGAAGTCGCGCCCGGCCTGGGCGGTCCCGGCGCGCGCCGTGACGGTGACGCTGGCGGCGCCGCGCGACCCGCCGCTGCGGTTCACGAGGACCATCGGCGCGCGCTCGGATTCGTTCGCCGCGTAGCCGGAGTCGCTGAGGGCCAGCACGCCCGCGTGGTGGGGCGTTCCCGCGGGGCAGCGGGCCGGCTGGATCGGCTTGGCGTGCGGCTCCTTGAACCTCGGCTTGCCGCGCGGCGTGAGTCCGCGCGCGGTGAGCAGCAGCGGCTCGCGCTTCTGCGGATCCTGGATGAAGGCCTGCGCCGCGGACTCGCCGCCGCGATCGTCGACCGCCTCGGCTTCCAGGCTGACGTGGACCGCGAACAGCTCGCCGGGGCGCACCGAGGCCAGCGGGACCTTCAGGCTCTTCGGAGCCGTGATGTACATGACGCCGGCTGCGCCCGTGCCGCTCTCGTCGGCGTCGCCGTCGACGTCGAAGTCGTCCTCGCCCCACAGGCGCCGCGGGGAGTCCGCCGACGTCGCCGCGCCCGGGTGCCACGAGTGCTGATGGCCCTCGAGGTAGGCGACGCCGCCGAAGTCGAAGAAGTCGCCGCCCGCCGACGCCGCATACGCGCGGGCATGGAAGCGCACGATCGCGCGCACCGGGTCGCAGCTGGTGTTCGGCGGGCACTCCCACGCCGCGAGGCGGTTGTTGTCGTCGATCGTCTGCAGCAGCAGGTCCGAGAGCGTGATGCGCAGCGAGGCGTCCGTCGCCCGCTTCTCGTAGGCCTGATACTCGTCGAGGTGCGTGATCGCGCCCTTCGCCGCCCCCAGCCGGAGCGGGTTGGGCGGCGGCGCCTGCGCGAGCACGGAGTAGTGCCTGCCGTCGGCGCTCGAGGACACGGCCCCGAAGGCCCGGTCGCGCGGCAGGTAGTACCAGTAGGGCGCGTGCAGGGGCAGGTTGAACACGGTCCGGCCGACGTCGACGTGCTTCTCCAGCTTGCCGCCGACCTGAGCGCCGCTCCCCGCGGGCACCGCGCCGGCCCCCTGCTCGACCTTGCTCACCGACCACAGCCGGACGGGGCTCTGGTCGGTCGCCGCGCCGGCTGCGGTGGCGAGAGCGAGCGAGACGCCGAGCGCGGCGGTGACGGCGGTGAGGAGCGGGAGCGGGCGCACACCCAGAAGACTGGGTGCGCCCGCTTTCGGAACGGTTTCAGCTCTGTCAGCGGCGGCGCCCGCAGCCGAAGTACGCCAGGGCGCCCAGGGCGTTGAGGCACACCACGCGCCACAGCCACTTGCCGCCCCGGATCTCGTCGGCCGAACGGTGATGCAGGTCGCGCTCGGCGGTGACGACGAGCGCCACCGAGACGGCACCCACCGCGAGCGCCGCGACGCGTTGGCGGGGCGACAGGTCGCTGAAGCTCGTGCTCATGTCGGAAAGTGGAGGTTCGCTGACAAGCGTTCTGGAGCGCCGCCTCGAACACCCTACGCTCCCGCCATGGTCTCATCTCCGATGTCATGGGCGGGTGTCGCGATCGTTGCGATCGCCATCGTGCTCGCCGTGCTGGTGAAGCCGGTCCTGGCCCTCGTCGGGTTCATCGGCTTGGCGCTCGTGTGGGTGGCGGCCAACCGGTCCGGGACCGTGACCTCGTACACGTACCACGGCGAGGGTCACGGGGACTACGGCGGCAAGGGAGCCAACGACAGCCGGCACGGGCTGTAGCCGCGGCGCGCCGTGCTCAGGGCGCCGTGAAGCCCAGGATCAGCTGGGTCGTCTCCAGCGGGACGTCGAGCTGGGGGCAGTGGCCGACGGCTTCGAGCTCGATCCAGTCGGCGTGGGGCAGCCAGTCGCGACGGTAGCGCCGCGGCGGTCGGATAGCGTGGGCCGATGACGGCCTCCGAGCCGCTCGACGCCTTCGCGACAAGCGTGCTGGCGGTCGGCACGGCGCCCGCTCTGGCGGTGGCGATCACCGACGCCGAGCGCACGCTGACCGCGAGGACGTACGGCGCCGCCGAGCCCGACGCGCTCTGGCCGGTCGCCTCGATCGGCAAGGCGTTCACCGCGATCGTCGCGCTGCAGCTCGCCGAGGAGGGCGCGCTCGACCTGCACGCCCCGATACCCGGCTACGTCCCGTGGCTGACGTTCGGCACCCCCGACGCCCCGATCACCCTCCACCACCTGCTCACGCATACGGCCGGCGTGGTCGAGTCGCTGGACACTGCGCCGGCCTCGACCTACGACGTCGTCACGCTGCCGCAGCTCGATCTCGGCTTCGCGCCCGGCGAGCACCGCCACTACTCGAACATCGGCTATCGCGCCGTCGGCGTCGTGCTCGAGGCGGTCACCGGGGAGCCGTACGGCGACCTGCTCCAGCGCCGCATCCTCGACCGGCTCGCCCTGACCGAGACCGTCCCGGTGATGCTCAACGAGACCAGGCGGCGCCTGCCCGGCGGCCACGTCCCCTTCTACGACGACCGCCCGTGGCGCGCCGAGCACGGCCTGGCGCCCGCGCCGTGGGTCGAGTCCGCCGAGGCCGACGGCTGCCTGTGCGCGAGCGTCGAGGACCTCGCCGCGTTCCTGCGCGCGTTGTGGAACGACGACCCGAGGCTGCTCGGCACCGAGGGCTTCGCCGCGCTGCGCACCCCCTACCCGCCTCACGAGGACTACGACTACGGCTACGGCCTCACGATCGAGGCCGACGGCTTCAGCCACACCGGCGACATGCTCGGCTACGTCGCGTACATGCGCGCCGACACGACCACCGGACGAGGCGTCGTCGCCTTCGCCAACGGCTTCCGCGGTGCGTACTGGCTCGGTGAGGGCGCCCTCGCGCTCGCGACCGGCCGCGAGCCGGAGCAGCCCGCGCTCGCGCACGCCGAGCCGCTCGAAGACGACGGCAGCTGCCCGCCCGAGTGGTCGGCGCTCCCGGGCCGCTACCGCGCCCACAACCCGTGGCTGCCGACCTTCGCGATCGCCGCGCGCGACGGCGTGCTGACGATGGGCACCGACTGGGTCGACGGCAGCCGGCGCATCGTCCTGCACCCCATCGAGCCCGGCCTCTTCCGCGCCGGCGAGGAGCCGTGGTCGCCCGAGCGCCTGCGCTTCGACACCGTCCTCGACGGCCACGCGCAGCGCGCCGTCCTCTCCGGCCACCCCTACTACCGCGCGTTCACGTCCTAGGACGTCTGGCGGGTCACCGCCACCAAGCGTCGGAAACCCGCCGCCGAGAGTGCGGCTGGGGCCCCTGTCCGCGCGCGCTCCCGCGCCGCAGGATGCGCGCCATGATCACGACGATCCGCAGTCTCCTCTCGCCGGCCATGATCGTGGCCTGCGCCGCTCTCGTCATCGCCCTCGGCGGCGTCAGCTACGCCGCCACGGTGCTGCCGAAGGACTCCGTCGGCTCGACGCAGCTGCGCAAGGGCTCCGTCAGCCACGCCAAGCTCCACAAGAACGCCGTCACCGGCGCGGAGGTCAGGGACGGCACGCTGACCGCCGCCGACTTCCGGGCCGGCCAGCTGCGCGCCGGCGTCGCCGGGCCGCAGGGACCCAAGGGCGACGCGGGGCCGCAGGGCCCGGCCGGCCCGCAGGGCGCCTCGGCGACGAAGCTCTTCGGCGCCTTTCAGGTCGACGGCAAGCTGGTCCACGGCAGCGGCGTGACCGCCGTCTCGTACACCTCCGCGGGCAGCTACACCGTCACCTTCGACCGCTCGCTGGAAGGCTGCGTCGCGACCGCCAGCTACTACAACGAGAACCCCTACTCGGGCTGGAACGCCGCCAACCACCTCTCGATCACCCGCGTGGCCAACCACCCCGACCAGCTCTGGGTGACCAACTACAACAGCGCGCTCAGCCAGTACTTCTCGATCCCGTTCTCGATCATCGCGGTGTGCTGACCTGACGCGGGACTCGGTAGCTCAGGTGCGTCACGCGGTCGGTGCCGGAGACGTCGAGCAGCTCGAGCTCCAGGCCCGCGACGCCCTCCAAGACGCGCTCTCCGGCGCCGAGCACGAACGGCACCACGTGCAGGCGCAGCTCGTCGATGGCCCCCGCCGCGAGGTACTGGTTGATCGTCGCGGCGCCGCCGGCGATGGCGATGTCGCCGTCGCCGGCGGCCTCACGGGCCTGCGCGAGTGCGGACTCGATCCCGTCGGTGACGAAGGTGAAGCTGGTGCCGCCCTCCATGTGCAGCGGCTCGCGCGGGTGATGGGTGAGCACGAAGACCGGCGCGTGGTAGGGCGGATTCTCGCCCCACCAGCCCCTCCAATCGAGGTCCCACGCGCCGCGGCCGGCCGTGAACATGTTGCGGCCCATGACGAAGGCGCCCGCGGCGGTGATGGCGTCGAGGACGGCCCTGTGCTTCTCGGGCTCCTCGAACATCCAGCGGTGGACTTGCTCGTGGAGGAGGCCGTCGCCGAAGGGCGCGTCGAGGCGCTGGTTGAGGCCGGCGGCGAAGCCGTCCAGCGAGATGGAGACGTCGGCGGTGATGGTGGTCATAGCAGCAGTAAGTCGGAGCCGGCCTCACGTTCTCGACATGGCCCTCAGACCGCGGCCGGGAGGTCGCGCCCGATGAGCTCGACCGCGTCGAGGTCGTCGTGGAGCAGATGCTGGCACATCACGCGCGCCACGCCGGCGTCGCGCAGGGCGCCGAGCCGCTCCGCGGCCTCGTCGACCGTGCCGGCGATCCATGCCGCGCCGGGGTCGCCGAGGACGTCGGTGCCGTTGAGCTCGAGCAGCCGCCGTGCCCGGTCGGCGAGCTCGGCGCGATCGCGGCCCACGAGCACGCCGGTCATCACCGAGAAGGGCAGCGGCTCGCGCCCGGCCTCCTCACACGCGCGCTCGATCGCCTCGCGGCGCTCCCGCACGTCGGCGAGGGTCGGGAACGGCGTGTTGTACTCGTCGGCGTACCGGGCGGCCAGCGCCGCGCTGCGCGGCCGCGCGTTGCCGCCCATGATCACCGGCGGGCGCGGGCGCTGGACGGGCTTGGGCTGGGCGTCGAGCCCGCGCAGCGCGTAGTGGCTGCCGGAGAAGTCGAACGGTCCCTGCGCCCAGGCGCCGAAGATCACCTGCAGCTGCTCCTCGAGGATGTCGACGCGCTCGCCCGTGGGCGGGAAGGCGAAGCCGTAGGCCTCGTGCTCGCGCTCGTGCCAGCCGGCGCCGATCCCGAGCGTCACGCGGCCGCCGGACACGTGGTCGGCGGTCACGACGGCCTTGGCGAGCACCGACGGATGGCGGAAGGTCGCCGGCGAGACGAGCGTGCCGAGGCGCAGCGTCGTCGTCACCGCGCCGAGCGCCGCGAGCGTCGTCCACGCGTCGAGCGAGCCGCGCTCGGGGTGGTCGCCGACCAGCTGCACGTAGTGGTCGGAGCGGAAGAGCTCGGGCACGCCGTGCTCCTCGCAAGCGCGCGCGAGCGCGACCCACTGGGGCCAGGTGACGCCCTCCTGGCCCTCGATCATCAGGCAGAGGTCCATCAGCTGGACGCTAGCGCTCGTCCTCGTCGAGCACCCGGATCCCCAGCGCCGCCGCCAGCAGCCCGGCGTTGCCGACGATGTCGGCCCACGCCATCGCCGCGCCGCGCAGGCGCTCGAGGCCGACGATCGAGTCGAGCGTGCAGGCCCGCAGCTCGCAGCGGTCGATGCGCACGCCGGTGAGGTCGGCCTCGCTCAGGTCGCAGTGGTCGAAGCGCACCGAGCGCAGCAGCGCCTCGCGGAAGTCGCTCTGGCGCAGCACGCAGCCGTCGAAGGTCACCCGCTCCAGGGTCGTCCCGGCGAAGGTCGCCAGGTCGATGCGGCAATCGCGAAAGACGGCGTCGGTGATGGCGCCGTGGGTCCACTGCACGCCGGTGAGCCGCGCGCCCGTCACGGCGACGCGGCGCAGCGACAGCTCGAAGGCCGCCACGTTGGCGAGGTTGCCGCGCTCGACCGCGACGTCGATGAGCGACAGGCCGCGCACGCGGGCGCCGCCGAGCTCGGCGTCGACGAGGCGCACCTCGCTGAGCGCCGCGCCGGGCTCGAGCTCGTCGGCCGCGAGCACGACGACCTCGGCCTCCTCGAGCCTGGGCGCCTCAGGCGAGGCCGCCGCGCGCGACGGGCGGGACACCGCCCGCAGTCAAGCAAGCTCAGCGGCCGAGCGTCTTGTGGCTGACGGTCTCGCAACCGCGGATCTTGTAGTGGCGCTGAGCCTTGCGACTGATGTAGAGGACGTCCTCGCCTCCGCCGCAGTCGATCGTGCCGCGCCCGAAGTGCGCCTTGACGTAATCCTTGCCGCCGCCGGCGTCGATCTCGTTGCGCCCGTGCGAGGCGTAGACGAAGTCGCGGCCCGCGCCGCCGACGAGGACGTCGTGCTGGCTCGTCGGCTGGACGCTGTCCTCCTTGTAGTCGCCCCAGAGCACGTCGCCGTTGGGCCCGGCATGGATCGTGTCGCTGCCGTGGCCGCCGAGCAGCTCGTTGTGGTGGCGGGTGGCGATGATCGTCCGCTTGTCGCACGGGCCGGACCGCCCGCCCCGGCTTCGCTCGACGGGCGGCTCCTCCGCCTGCGGATCCTCCGGCGGCGCCTGCGCCGTCTCACACGTCGCCTCGCCCTCGAAGCAGGCCTGGCTGTAGTGGAGCCCGTCGCATTGGTAGAGCTCGTCCTGGCCGTCGAAGGGATCGGAGCCGACGCGGGCGTCGAGTGCGCGGCTCTGGTCGAGCTTGTTCATGAGCAGCATGCCGTTGATCTTCGGCCAGCCGTCATGGCTGGTCAGCGCGCCCGCGGGCGCCGCCGCCGCCACGAGCACGGCGGCGACGACAACCGCAACGGCCCCCCTTCCCCGCATGCCTGGACCGGTCATCGCGCTCACGGTAAGCAAGGAGCGCGCGGGCGCGGCGAAAGTACTGCCCCAACGTCCAGGCTCAGCGTCAGAGCGCTGACGCCGCTAGCCCCAGGCGGCGTGCGCGGTGTCGGCGACGAGGCGCAGCTTGGCCTCCTCGTCGGCCTCGGTGATCGGGTTGCCCGCCACGATCGAGGCGAAGCCGCACTGCGTCGAGAGCCCGAGCTGGTCGTGCGGGAAGAAGCTGGCCGCCTCCTCGATCCGCCCGCGCAGCTCGTCGGGGGTCTCCAACGCCGGCTTCTTCGTCGAGACGAGCCCGAGCACGACCTGCTTGTCGTCGGGCGCGCCCGCGAGCGGCTCGAAGGAGCCCGAGCGCGCGTCGTCGTACTCCAGGAAGAAGGCGTCGAAGGCCGTGGCGCGCTCGAAGAGCGCCTGGGCGATGTACTCGTAGCCGCCGCTGGCCATCCACATGCCCGCGTTGTTGCCGCGGCACAGGTGGATCCCGAGGCGCACGCCCGAGATGCCCTCGACCATCGCGTTGATGAGGTCGATGCCCTCGGTGAGCATGCGCTCGGCGCTGAAGCCCAGGCCCTCGGCCCAGTCGCGCACGCGCGGGTCGACGAGCGTCGCGAGCTCGGGCGCGTCGACCTGGATGTACTCGCAGCCGAGCGACACGAGCTCGAGGATCTCCGAGCGCCCGATCTCGGCCGCGTCGGCGAACATCGCGAACGCGTCGGAGTACGCGCCCGTCGAGTGCTTGGGGCTCCAGAAGCCGTAGAGGACGAGCGGGCTGGGCACCGTGACCTTCAGCGGCAGCCGCGCGCGCGCCCGCGCGTAGCTGTACTCCTCGGTGACCATCGAGCGCACCTTGCGCAGCTTCGAGGTCACCGCGGCCGGCGACGTCCACTCGATGTCGCCCTCCGGCGTGCTCCACGGCATCGCGCTGTCGTGGTCGACGAACTCGATCCCCTCGACCGTCTCGGTGATCGGCCCCATGAACAGGAAGCGGCGCATCTCGCCGTCGCTGACGACGTCGACGCCGGCCCCCTCCTGCATCGCGATGACCTGGTCGACGGCCCGGTCCTCCAGGCGCTTGAACTCGGCGACCGACAGCCTGCCCTGCTGGAAGGCCTCGCGGCCGTCCTTCAGATACGAGGGCCGCAGCATCGACCCGATGACCTCGGCGCGGAACATGGCGCGCACCCTACTCGCCCAGGCGCGCCCCGCTCTCGGGGTCGAAGAGGTGCGCCTCGTCGAGGCGCGGGCGCAGCGTGACGCGGTCGCCGCTGACCGGCGGATGGCGTGCGTCGGCGCGGGCGACGAGGCGCGCCTCGCCTCCCGGGAGCTGCGCCACGCAGAACGCGTAGGCGTCGGCGCCGAGCTCCTCGACGACCTCGACGCGCCCGGCCAGCCCGTCGTCGGCGAGCTCGAGCGACTCCGGGCGCAGGCCGACGACCACCTCGCGCGAGCCGTTGACGCCCACCGGCATCGCCAGCTCGCGCCCGCCGAGCTCGGCGCGGCCCTCGACCACCGGCAGCCGGCAGAGGTTCATCGCGGGCGAGCCGATGAAGCCGGCGACGAAGACGTTGGCGGGATGGTCGTAGAGGCGCCGCGGGGTGTCGCACTGCTGCAGGCGCCCGTCGCGCAGCACCGCCACGCGATGGCCGAGCGTCATCGCCTCGACCTGGTCGTGGGTGACGAAGACCGTCGTGACGCCGAGGCGCGACTGCAGCGAGGCGATCTCCGCGCGCATCTGCACGCGCAGCATCGCGTCGAGGTTCGAGAGCGGCTCGTCCATCAGGAAGACGGCCGGCTCGCGGATGATGGCCCGGCCCATCGCCACACGCTGGCGCTGGCCGCCCGAGAGCTGGGCCGGCTTGCGGGCCAGGAACTGCGTGAGCTCGAGCAGCTCGGCAATCTCGCGCACGCGCCGCTCGCGCTCGGTCGCCTTGACGCGCGCCATCTTCAGCGGGAAGGCGAGGTTCGCGGCCACGTCGAGGTAGGGATACAGCGCGTAGTTCTGGAAGACCATCGCCACGTCGCGATCCTTGGCCGGGATGTCGGTGACGTCGTCCTCGCCGATGAAGACGGCGCCCGCGTCGACCTCCTCGAGGCCCGCGAGCATCCGCAGCGCGGTCGACTTGCCCGAGCCCGAGGGACCCACGAGGAC
Organism: uncultured Actinomycetes bacterium; assembly: GCA_963851295.1. Taxonomy (GTDB): domain Bacteria; phylum Actinomycetota; class Thermoleophilia; order Solirubrobacterales; family Solirubrobacteraceae; genus JAOPZW01. The sequence goes on from CAWKOS010000001.1 coordinate 276,536, forward strand.
CATGAGCTCGCCGTCGCTGATGCCAAGGTCGAGGGCGTCGACCGCGGGCGCGTCGGTCCCGGCGTAGAGCTTGGTCGCCTGCTCGAAACGGACCTCAGCCATGGCTCGTGCTCCCCGTCGTCGCCAGCTCGTCTGTCGCCCCGGCGGCGGCCATCTCGCGCCGCAGGCGGGCGTGGGCCGCCTCGTCGGCGCCGAGGTCGTCGAGGCCCATCAGGGCCGCGCCGACGATCGGCATGTCCGGCACCACGCGCGCGATGACCCTCGGGCCGACAACCCGCAGCCCCTCGGCGATCGCGCCCTCCAGGCGCCCGTTGGCGGCGCGCATCAGCCCGCCGCCGAGGAGCACCTCGGCCGGCCCGCCCGCGAGGTCCAGGCGCGTGAGCGCCACGCGCGCGAAGGCGACAATCTCGGCCGCCACGCGGTCGACAATCTCGGCCGCGACGGCATCCTCGTCGGCCGCCGCGAAGACCACGGGCGCAAGCTCGAGCACGCGCTGGGCCGGGATCCGCCCGAGGTGGATCGCCTCGGCCAGCGCCGACGGCGTGGGCAGCCCGAAGTGCGCCGGCACGCCGGCCTCGAGCGTCGTCTTCGGCCCGCGGCCGTCCTCGCTGCGCGCCGCCGCCCACAGCGCCGCCATCCCGACGTCGTGGCCGCCGCCCCAGTCGCCCGTGATCGGGCCGAGCGAGGGGAAGCGCACATGGGCGCCGTCGGGCCCGACGCCCACGCAGTTGATCCCCGCACCGCACACGACGGCGACGCCCCACCCGCGCTCGGTGCCGGCGCGCAGGATGGCGAAGGTGTCGTTGCTGACCGCGGTCCGCGCGGCCCAGCCGCGACCCGCGATCGCGTCCTGCAGCGCGCGCTCCTCGACCGGCAGGTCGGCGCCCGCGAGCATCACGTGGCCGACCTCGGCGACCGGGTGCTCGCCCGGCAGGCCCGCGCGCGCCGTCGCCTCGGCGAGCAGGTCCTCGAGCACGCGCAGGCAGCCGTGCAGGCCGACGTGGTGGGGCGAGCTCAGCGGCCCGCGCGCGAGCGCGAGCAGCGCCCCGTCGGCCCCCACGAGCGCGAGGTCGGTCTTTGAGTTGCCGCCGTCGACGGCGAGGACGATCGGGGCGCTCACGGCCGCGCCCCCGCGGTGGCGCCGAGGAGGCCGTCGAGCAGCGGCTCGACCATCCCCCACTGCCCGACGAGCGGATGGGCGAGCAGCGCCCGGCGCGCCACCGAGCGGCTGCCGGTCACGGCGGCCTCGACGGCGAGGCGCTCGTAGGCGGCGACGTGCGCGACGAGGCCGAGCAGCTCGGGCGCCAGCGGGCGCTGGGGCAGCGGCCGCGCGCCGAACGCCGTCACGCGCGCGGGCAGCTCGACCACGTCGTCGGGAGCCAGGCGCGGGATGGCGGCGCCGTTGCGCACGTCGACGACGTGGATGGCGCCGTCGTCGCTGGCCAGCGAGGCCACGAGGCGCGTCGCCGCCTCGCTGTAGAAGGCGCCGCCGCGCTGCTCGAGCAGGGCGGGCTTGGTGTGCAGCGCCGGGTCGGCGTACATGGCCAGCAGCTCGCGCTCAATCTCGGCCACCGTCGCCGCCCGCGGGGTGGCGCCCGCGAGCTGCTCGGCCAGGACCTCGTCGTGGGCGTAGAAGTAGCGCAGGTAGTAGGAGGGCACGGCGCCGAGCTCGTCGAGCAGCGCGCGCGGCAGCCCGCCGCCCATCTCGGCCAGCTCGTCGCCGTGGGCCGCCAGCAGCTCGGGCAGCACGTCGCGCTCGTCGAGCCAGACGGCGCGCACCCACGTCAAGTGGTTGAGGCCGACCTGGTCGACGATCAGCCGCTCCGGCTCGACGCCGAGCATCGGCGCCATCGCGCGCTCGAAGCCGATCGCGACGTTGCACAGCCCGATCGCCCGGTGGCCGTCGTCGAGCAGCGCGCGGGTCACGATCCCGACGGGGTTGGTGAAGTCGACGATCCACGCGCTGTGGGCGGCGAGCTCGCGCGCGCGGCGGGCAATCTCGAGCACGACGGGGACGGTGCGCAGCGCCTTGGCCAAGCCGCCGGCGCCGGTCGTCTCCTGGCCGATGCAGCCGCACGCGAGCGGCACGGTCTCGTCCTGCAGGCGCGCGGTCTGGCCGCCGACGCGGATCTGGATGAGCACGATGTCGGCGGCCTCGAGGGCGCGGTCGAGGTCGCCGGTGACGGCCAGCTCGCCGCCGAAGCCCTGGGCGTCGAGCATCCGCCGCGCGAGGCCGCCGACGACCTCGCGGCGCTCGGCGTCGATGTCGTGCAGCACGAGCTCGTCGACGGCGACGCGCGCGGACTCGCGCGAGAGGCCGGACACGAGCTCGGGCGTGTAGGTCGAGCCGGCGCCGATGACCGCGACCTTCATCCCTTCACCCCCGTCAGGGTGACGCCCTCGACGAAGGCCTTCTGCGCCGCGAAGAAGATCGCGATGACCGGCGCCATGAAGAGGATCGTGGCCATCATCGTCAGGTTCCACTCGACCTGGTACTGCGTGCGGAACTGCGACAGGCCGACCGAGAGCGTCCAGTGCGCGGCGTTCTCGCCGGTGTAGAGCAGCGGGCCGAAGAAGTCGTTCCAGGCGTAGAGGAAGGAGAACAGCGCGACCGCGGCGATCGCCGGCTTGGCCAGGCGCAGCACGACGGTCAGCAGGATCCGCAGCTCGCCGCAGCCGTCGACGCGCGCGGCGTCGGAGTACTCCTCGGGGATGGTGAGGAAGAACTGGCGCAGCAGGAAGATCGAGAAGGCGTCGCCGAAGAAGTTGGGGACGATCAGCGGGGCCAGCGAGCCGACGAGGTGCAGCTTGGACCACATGACGTAGAGCGGCACCGCGGTGACCTGCGCGGGCAGCATCATCGTCGCGAGGACGAGCAGGAAGACCGCGTCGCGCCCCTTCCAGCGCAGCCGCGAGAGCGCGTAGGCGACCGGGATGCTCGAGACCAGCACGCCGATCGTCGAGAGCCCGGCGTAGAGCATCGTGTTGGCCGTGTAGCGCCACAGCGGGGCCTTGTCGAAGATCTCGGTGACGTTGCTCCAGTGGAAGGGATGCGGCCAGAGCTTCGAGGACAGCGCCTGGTCGTTGGTCATCAGCGCCGTGAGGACCATGAAGGCGAAGGGCGCCAGGAAGGCGATCGCCAGCGCTATGAGGATGCTGTGGTCGGCGATCGCGACGAGCGCGCGCCTGCGCCGCACCGCCCGCGGCGGGCGCCGGCGCACGAGCGTGGCGGCCGTCGTGGCCGGCGCGGGCGCGGGCGCGAGCTCGACCCCGGCGCTCATCAGCGCATCCCCGCCTGGTAGTGCACGAAGCGCCGCGTGTGGCGGATGATCAACAGCGTCACCGCGAAGGCGACGATCAGCAGCACGATCGCCATCGCCGACGCGTAGCCCATGTTGAAGAAGCGGAACCCCTGCTGGTAGAGCAGCAGCGGGTAGAACATCGTCGAGCCCTCGGGGTAGCCGAGGCGGTTGGCCGGATCGGCCGCGTTGCCGGCACCGCCACCCACGATCGAGCTCGCGACGTAGGCCTGCGTGAAGTACTGCAGCGCCTCGATGACCCCGATGACGACGGCGAAGAGCAGGACCGGGCTGATCGCGGGCAGCGTCACCCAGCGCAGGCGCTGCAGGGCGCCGGCGCCGTCGAGCTGCGCGGACTCGTAGAGGTGGCGCGGCACGTCGAGCAGCGCGGCCAGGAAGATGATCATCGCGTTGCCGATGCCCCACAGCCCGAGCAGGACGAGCGAGGGCTTCGACCACGAGGGCGACTCGAACCACAGCGGGCCCGTGATCCCGAGCCACGAGAGCACGGTGTTCACGGGGCCCGTCGCCGGGTTGAGGATGTATGCGAAGCCGAGCGTCGCGGCGACCGGCGGGGCGAGCGTGGGCAGGTAGAAGACGGTGCGGAAGAAGCCGACGCCGGCCTTGGCCCGCACGACCATCCCCGCGACGCCGAAGGCGAAGAGGACCTGCAGCGGCACCGCGATCGCCATCAGCCACAGCGTGTTCTTGACCGCGTTCCAGATCTGCGGGTCGTGGTGGAGCATGAACGCGTAGTTCGCGGTGCCCACCCAGCGCGGGTGCGAGATCAGGTCGTAGTGCGTGAAGGACAGGTAGACGCTCGCGACCAGCGGATAGCCGAAGAAGACCGTGAAGCCGACGATCCACGGGCTCATCAGCCCGAGGACGAGCCGCCGGCGGCGCCACGCCGCCTTGCGACGGGCCGCTCGGCGGTCCCGCGCCTGGAGTCGGGGCACGGGACCGCCCGGCGCGAGCGGCGTCGCGCTCACGGCTATGGGACCTGGGTCCCGGACGACTGGGCGAGCTGCGCGTCGATCTGCTTGTCGACGTTCGCCAGGCCGCCCTGCAGGTCGGAGACCTTCCCGGCCTGCCACTTGGCGACGAAGTCCTGGAAGAGCTCCTGGTTGGCGCTCCCGGCCGCCGTGATCGGCGTCGTCGCGGTCTTCGGGTTGGCGAAGATGTCGAGGAACACCTTGAACTTCGCGTCGGGGGTCAGCTCGTTCGACTTCAGCGACGAGGTCGTGGTCGGCACGTTCCGCAGCCCGTTGGAGAGCAGCGCCAGCGCATGCTCGTCGGTCGTCAGGTACTTCACAAGCTCCCAGGCGGCGTCCTTGTTCTTGGAGCCCTTGGGGATGCCGACGATGTTGCCGGTCACGTAGCCGGCGCCGTAGAGGTCGGGCTGGCTGTCGGCCACCGGGAGCGGCGCGGTGCCGTAGTTCAGGCTCGGGTGCTCGGCCTTGATGAAGGCGGTGCGGTACTCGCCGTCGATCGCCATCGCGAGCTTGCCGCGCTCGAAGGCGTTGGAGGCCGAGAACTCCTCGCCCGCGCCGGCCTGCCAGCGGCGCAGCTTGTCGTAGCCGTAGAAGTCGATCAGGCCCTTCTGCCAGTTCATGAACTCCGCCCAGCCGGGCTGCTTGGAGAGGATCGACTTGTTGTTGGCGTCGACCCACTGGGCGCCGAAGGCGGGGCCGTAGTGGGCGGGCGCGTTCTCGTAGAAGCCCTGGGCGGGATCGAAGCCGACGACCTTGAAGGAGTTGCCGTCGCGGACGGTGAGCTTCTTGGCGTCCGCCGCGAGCTCGGACATCGTCTTGGGCGGGGCGGCGATGCCGGCCTTCTTGAAGAGGTCCTTGTTGTAGTAGAGGCCGTAGGTGTCGGCGAGCATCGGCAGCGCGCAGCGCTTGCCCTGGTACTCGGTGTAGGTCTGGACGGCCTGCGGGAACATGCTCGCGTCGATCTTGCTCGCGTCCATGTAGGGCTTGAGGTCGACCCAGCCGCCCGAGGAGCAGAAGAGGCCCGTGTTGTCGGCGGTGAAGGACTGCGCGACGTCGGGCGAGTTGCCGCCGCGGATGGCGGCGATGATCTTGTCGTCGTTGACGCCGCCGACGCTCTTGACGGTGATCCACGGGTGGCTCTGGTGGAAGGCGGCGACGGCCTGGTTGACGACGCCCAGCTCGCGGTTGCTGAAGCCGTTCCACAGGGTGATGGTCACCGGCTTGTGGCTCGCCGCCGTGGTCGAGCCGCCGGCGGGCGCGCTCGTCGACTTCGAGTCGCCTCCGCCGCCGCACGCGGCGAGCGCGGTGACCGCGATCAGGGCGAACGCCAACGCGATCCGTCTCATGAGCCCTCTCTCCCCGTCTGGTTAGACAGACTTACGAAAAGGCACCCTAGACCTCATGAACGCCCGCCGTCAAGACCGAGCCGATGGCGATTCTGCTCTGACGTCGGTTAGGCTCCCTGACGAGATGCCCCGAAGCTCTGTCCCGCAACGGGCGACCGCGCCGCTGCTGAAGGATCTCAACGAGCGCACCGTGCTCGAGGCGATCCGCAGCAGCGCGCCGATCTCGCGCGCCGAGATCTCGCGGCGCGCGGGCATCTCCAAGCCGACGGTGTCGCTGGCCCTGCAGTCGCTGCTCGAGGCCGGCCTCGTGCGCGAGGCCTCGCACGACCCGGCCGGGCCGAGCTACGGCGCCGTCTTCTTCGAGCCCGTGCACGAGGCCGCGCTCGTGCTCGGCATCGACATCGGCGCGCGCTTCCTGCGCGGCGCGCTGTGCGACCTCGACGGGACGGTCCGCGCCCGCCACGACGTCGAGGGCGCCGACGCGCAGAGCGCGCTCTCCGCGGTGGCCGGGCTGCGCGACACGCTCGTCGCCGCCGCCGGCGTCCCCGACGCGGTCATCGACGGCGCGATCGTGGGCGTGCCCGGCGTCGTCGAGGGCCACACCGGCAACGTCGAGCTCGCCGCCAACGTCCCGGGGCTCGAGGGCCGCGCCTTCGGCGCCGAGCTCGAGGAGCGCCTCGGGCTCGAGGTCCAGCTCGAGAACGACATCAACCTCGCCGCGCTCGGCGAGCAGTGGCGCGGCGTGGCCCGCGGCGTCGACGACTTCGCCTTCCTCTCGATCGGCACCGGCCTCGGAGCCGGGCTCGTGCTGCACGACGAGCTGCACCGCGGCCGCCACGGCGCCGCGGGCGAGCTCGACTTCGTCGCCGCGGGCGCCGGCCTCGACATCGACCCCTGCGCCGCGGCCGTCTCGCGCCTGGCCGGCTCGCTCGCGGGCGCCGCCGGGGCCTCGACCACGCTCGCGCCGCCGTACGACGTGCGCGACATCTTCGCCGCGGCCCGCAGCGGCGACGCGGTCGGGCGCGCGATCGTCGAGGAGGAGGCCCGGCGGATCGCGCTGCACATCGTCCCGCTCGCGGCGGTCACCGACCTGGCGCTCGTCGTCCTCGGCGGCGGCGTGGGCGCCAACGGCGACCTGCTCCTCGACCCCGTCCGCGCCCTGCTCGCGGACTGGGTCCCCTACCCCCCGCGCGTCGAGGTCTCGGGCCTCGGCGAGGCGGCGGTCCTCACGGGCGCGCTGTCGGTCGGGGTCGCGTCGGCGCTGGACAACGTGTTCGTCAACCGGGCGCGCGCCTCCGTGGCGGCCGGCGGGTCGTGAGGACCTTCGTGCGTCGGTGGTCAGGCGGGGGCAAGGTCACTCATTCCCCGGACACTTCGTCGATCGTCCGGTGAACGAGCGCCCGGCCCGGCCTGCGCCGCCTGACGGCGGCCGCAGGTGCCCGGGCTGGGATCGCCCGCCAGCGCCTGCGAGGGCACGCGAGCGCTTGCGATCGGGACGAGTGTCACCTTCTTCGGCCATAGGCCGACAAACCTGACACTCGTCGCGCGGCGCGCCGCCCGCTCGTCTCCCTCGATGCCCTGGCCGCGAATCGCCGCGGGCGCCTAGGGTCGGCGGCCGCGGCAGAACGCCAGCCCCTGCGTCATCGCGCTCCCCACGGGGAATAGGACTGCCGCATGCAACTGCCGAGCCCCATAGGGCGGGTCGGCACCGAGGCCCGCGCCGGCCCGACGCTGCAGCTCGCCGACGGATGGCGCGTCCTCGTCCGCGTCGTGCGGGCCTCGACGCGCCACCGCACGACCGGGCACGCGGCGGAGATGGCGTTCTTCGCGGTCCTCACGCTCGTGCCGTCCACGGTCGCCGTGGGCTCGGTCCTCGCGCTCCTGCGCAACGTCGTCGGACCGGGGGCGGTCGCCGATGCGGAGAACGCGTCGGTGCGCGTCGTGCGCACGCTCATGGGGCCCGACCTCTCCGAGAAGGTCATCGCGCCCTTCATCCACGCGCAGCTCGCCCAGCCCAAGGGCGGCGTCGCGGTCGGTGGCCTGCTCGCCGCGTGGTGGCTCTCCAGCCACCTCTTCATGGCGACCTCGCACGCGCTCGACTCCGCCTACGGCGTGCGCTACCGGCGCCCGACGCTGGTCCAGCGCTTCATCGCCCTCGGCTTCGCGCTCGGGTCGGTCGCCGTCGTCGCCCTGACCGTCGAGCTCATGGTCACCGGCCCGCTCGGCGACCCCGACGGCATCCTGGCGCGCCGGCTCGGGATCGGGCACCTCTACTCGGTCGGGTGGTCGATCGTGCGCTGGCCCGTGCTGCTGCTGACGGTGATCGGCTTCCTGATGTGCCTGTACCGCTTCAGCCCGAACGTCCGCCAGTGCTGGGCCGACTGCCTCCCCGGCGCCTGCGCGGGCGCGGTGCTCTGGATCCTCGCGGCGGCGGCCTTCCGCCTCGCCGCGTCGTTCGGCCTGCACAGCTCGGCGGGCGTCGCCGCCGACGACCCGACCGTCGCGATCATCGGGCAGGCGGTCAACGCCGTGGTGGCGACCGTCCTGTGGGCGTACCTGGCGAGCGTCGCGATCCTCGTGGGCGGCGAGCTCAACGTGCAGTTGCGCGCCGGGCGCGCGCCGGCGGCCGCCGCGGCGCCCAAGGCCGCCGGGTATCGGCCGTACTAGGCTCCCGCCGCTCACTCGAGATCAGGGGAGGTTGGGGCGTGGACGTTTCCTCGCGGTTCGATGTGGCCGGGTTCGGCGCGGTCGTCACCGGCGGTGCCAGTGGGCTCGGGCTCGCCTATGGCGAGGTGCTCGCCGCGCACGGGGCGCGCGTGACCCTGATCGACGTCGACGCCGGCGCGGTCGCCGAGCAGGCGTCCCGGCTGCAGGGCGAGGGGCTGGACGTCCGCGGCGCCGTCGCCGACGTCACCGACCACGCCGCGCTGGACCGCGCGGTCGACGAGGCCGCGGAGGCCTACGGCCGCCTCGACGTCGCCTTCGCGAACGCCGGCATCGACCCCGGCGTCGGCTTCGTCGGCGCCTGGGCCGGCGACGACCGCCCGCGCATCGAGGACGGCGCGCTCGAGCGCTACAGCGACGAGCGCTGGAACCGCGTCATCGACATCAACCTCAACGGGATCTTCGCGACCGCCCGTGCCGCCGCGCGGCACATGCGCCCGCGCCGCTTCGGCAAGATCGTCGTCACCACCTCGCTGGCCGCGACCAAGGTCGAGCCCGCCATCGGCGCGGCCTACATGACCGCGAAGGCCGGCGCCCAGCACCTCATGCGCTGCCTGGCGCTCGAGCTCGCCGCCGACGGCATCACGGTCAACGCGATCGCGCCGGGCTTCTTCGTCACCAACATCGGCGGCGGCCACGCCCACGACCCGGCCCAGCAGGCGGCGCTCGGCAAGGTCATCCCGATGCACCGCGTCGGCTGGCCCGACGACATCAAGGCGCTCGCCCTCTTCCTGGCCTCCCCCGCCTCGGAGTACATCACCGGCCAGGAGATCGTCATCGATGGCGGCTGGGGCCTCGGCGTCGCCGACTAGGATCGGCAGCCGATGGAGTTTCGGCTGCTCGGCCCCCTGGAGGTGCGTGACGGCGAGCGCACCGCCGAGCTGGGCGGCGCCAGGCAGCGCGCGCTCCTGGCGCTCCTGCTGCTCGACGCCGGGCGCGTCGTCTCGCCCGAGCGGCTGATCGACGAGATGTGGGGCGCCGGCGCACCGGCGAGCGCGCGCAAGATGGTGCACGCCCACGTCTCGAGCCTGCGCAAGGCGCTCGGGCCCCGACCTCCTGCAGACCCACGCGGCCGGGTACTCGATCGCGGTGGTCGACGACGCGCTGGACCTCGCGCGCTTCGAGCGCCTCGTCGCCGAGGGGCGCGCGGCGCTCGCCGACGGCGATCCCGCAGTCGGGCTGGAGCGCCTCGCCGGCGCACTGTCGCTCTGGCGCGGGCCCGCGCTCGACGAGTTCCGCGAGCCGTTCGCCGTGCGCGAGGGCGCGCGCCTGGCGGCGCTGCGGCTCGCCGCGCTCGAGGACCGCGTCGAGGCCGAGCTGGCCCTCGGCCGCCACGCCGGCGTTGCGACCGAGCTCGACGGCCTCGTGCGCCTGCATCCCCATCGGGAGCGACTGCGCGGCCAGCACATGGTCGCGCTGTACCGGTCCGGACGGCAGGCGGAGGCGCTCGCCTCCTACCGCGAGGCGTGGCGCGAGCTCGACGAGGATCTCGGCATCCAGCCGTCCAGCGAGCTGCGGGAGCTCGAGCAGCGGATCCTCGCCCAGGACCCGGCGCTCGACGCGGCCGTCCGCAAGGCGGGCGCACCGTGGCCGTGGGCTGCCCCGCACCCCGAGGGCGCGACCCGCTACGCGTCGCGCGGCGACACGAGCATCGCCTTCCAGGTCTTCGGGGATGGGGAGCTCGAGCTCGCGGTCACGAGCGGGTGGGTGCTGCCGATGGAGCTCTTCCGCGACGAGCCGCGCCTGGCCCGCTTCCTCGACACGCTCGGCGCCTTCGCCCGGGTGCTGCTCTGGGACAAGCGCGGCACCGGCCTGTCGGATCGGATCGCGCCCGGCCTGCGGCCGACGCTCGCCGAGCGCGTGGGCGACCTCGAGACCGTGATCGACGCGGCCGGGTTCACGCGGCCCGCGCTCCTCGGGCTCTCCGAGGGCTGCCACTTCGCCGCCCTCTTCGCGGCCATGCATCCCGAGCGCACGAGCAGCCTCGTCCTCTACGGGGGCTGGCCGAAGAGCCTGCGGACCCCCGACTACCCCGCCGGCGGCACACCCGAGCAGCTCGCCCGGCTCACCGGCGAGGTCCGCGAGCACTGGGGCGACGCCGAGTACCTCCTGCGCTACTGGGCGCCCGCCTCGGTCGACGACGAGCGGCTGGGCGCATGGTGGGCGCGCGCGCTGCGGCTGGGCGCGACGCCGACCGCGGCGGTGGCGTGGCTGGACCTGATGGCGGACGTCGACCTCCGCGAGACCCTGCGGACGATCCGCGCGCCCTGCCTGGTCATCCACCGCCGCGGCGACGTCATCGTCCCCGTCGCCAACGGCCGCGCCCTGGCGGAGTGCATCGCGGACTCCGAGTACCTGGAGCTGCCCGGCCCCGATCACCTGTGGTGGACCGGCGACCAGAAAGCGATCACGGACGCGATCCGCAGCTTCCTCTCGAGGACGCGCTAGGTGTAAGACCTGAGCAGGTTGTTCGGCGTCCCCGCCACGCCGGCGTGGGCGCAAACAGCTCACCGAGGGAGACCAGCCCGCCGCGCCGCCGGCCCGCGGGGGACGCCGCCGGCCGCCGGGGGGCGCCGAACGTCGGTCTTCCCCCGTCCACACCGGGTAGAACCGACGTTCGACCCCCCCCGGGGGCACGGACCCGTTCCTCGGTGAGCTGTTCGCAGCGCAACGGGCCTCACAGCGACCCGCCACCGCGAACAACGTGCTCAGGAACTACAGCTAGGGCGCGAGCACGTCGCGGTCGGCCATCTCGACGAGCACGCGCGCGACCTCTGCGGGCGGCATGCGGCGGCCCGCGTAGAGCAGGTCGAACGCCTCGAAGCTGGTGAGCACCCACAGGCGGTCGGCCGCCTTGCGCGCGGTCAGGCCCTCGCGCAGGTGGCCGCCGCGCGCCAGGCGCCGGGCGACGACCGCCATGCCGTTCGCCCGCCGCTCCTCGGAGCGCTGCATGGCGCCGCCGACCGCCTCGGGATCGACCGCGGCCATCGACATCAGCGCGCGGAAGACGTCGCGATGGGCGGCGAAGGTGTGCACGCCGCCGGCGATACCGTCGCGGATCGTCACGCGCGGGTCGGGATCCGCGATGGCGTCGAGCACGCGCTGGAAGCCGCCGCGCTCGAACAGGTCGGCGGCGAGGGCGTCGAAGAGGCCCGCGCGCGAGCCGAAGATCACGTAGACGGTCGAGCGCGCGACGCCGGCGGTCCGCGCGATGGCGTCGACGCTCACCGGCTGGGCGGGCGCCTCGGCGAGCCGGTCGTAGACCGCATCGAGCACGCGCCGGCGCGTCTCCTGCGCCGTCTGCGCGCGCATGCGCTGCTCGTAGCGGCGTGTGGCCATGCTCACAGGATATTCGCTGGACAGGACGTCTCATAGAAGACAACATGTCCGACGAAATGAGAGAGACCATGCATCACGAAGAGGTTCCCGCCATCGTCGCCGGCGCCGGCCCGGCCGGTCTGGTGACGGCGATCGCCCTCGCCCGCCTCGGCGTCGAGACGATGCTCGTCGAGCGCCGGCCCGACACGTCCTCGCTCCCGCGCGCCACCGCGGTGAGCCTGCGCTCCATGGAGCTCCTGCGCTCCTGGGGCCTGGACGACGCCGTCCGCGCGGGCGCGGTCGACGTCGAGTGGCAGGGGTGGCTGGCGCCCACACTCGCGAGCGCGGCCGAGGGCTCCATGTGGCCGCTGGGCCTGCCGACGCGCGAGCAGGCCGCCACCCTCAGCCCCACGGCGCCGGCGTGCGTGCCCCAGGACCACCTCGAGCCCGTGCTGCTCGACCACCTGCGCGCGCTCGGGCGCACGCGCGTGTGCCTGAACACGGAGGTCGTCGGCGTCGAGGACCTGCCCGAGGGCGTCGCGGTCGTCCTGCGCGACGGCGCCACCGGCGAGCTGCGCACCGTCCGCGCCCGCTACCTGGTCGCCGCCGACGGCGCCCACAGCCGGATCCGCAAGGCCATGGGCATCGCCATGCGCGGGCCCGACGGCCTCGGCCACGTGGTCCACGCGGTCTTCCGCGCGCCGCTGTGGCAGGTCGTCGGCGAGCACCGCTACCCGATCTACAGCGTCACCGACCCGCGCGGCGCGGGCACCTTCCTGGTCGCCGGGCGCGGCGACCGCTGGGGCTACGGAACCTTCGTCGAGCCCGAGGAGGCCGAGGGCTACACGCCGCAGCGCCTCACGGAGCGCATCCGCGCAGGGGCCGGCGTGCCCAGCCTCGAGGTCGAGATCGAGCGCCTCGGCTCCTTCGGCTTCGCGGCCCAGCTCGCCGAGCGCTTCCGCGCCGGCCACGTCTTCCTGGCCGGCGACGCCGCCCACCGCGTGACCCCGCGCGGCGGCACCGGGATGAACACCGCGATCGCGAGCGCGCACGACCTCGGCTGGAAGCTCGGCTGGGTGCTGCGCGGCTGGTCGGGCCCCGGCCTGCTCGACAGCTACGAGGCCGAGCGCCGCCCGGTCGCCGCCCACAACGTCGCGCGCTCGGCCGACCCCAACGGGTCGGTGCGCGAGGCGGGCGACGAGCTCCACGTCGACCTCGGCGGGCGCATCCCCCACGTCTGGGTCGACTGCGACGACGGGCGCGTGTCGACCCTCGACCTGCTCGGCCCCGGGCTCACGCTCTTCACCGGACCCGACTCGGCCCCGTGGGAGCTGCGCGTCGGCGGCGGGCCGCCGGTCGCCGTCCACCGCCTGGACGCCGTCGCCGCGCGGGCGATCGGCGTCCGCGGCCGCGGCGGCCTGCTCGTGCGCCCCGACGGCGCGCCGGCGCGGCTGTGGACGAACGAGGCGACGGCCGCCGCGTGAGCGTCAGCCCGCGTCGGGCCGCTGGATGAGCTCGACGACGAAGCCGTCGGGATCGTCGACGTAGGCGATCCTGACGTCGCGCCAGCGGCCGTCGTGGTCGTCGAGGGTCACCGGCGCCGAGCGGCTCGCGAAGCCGTGGTCGCGCAGGCGGCGCAGCGCGCCGTCGAGGTCGTCGACCACGAGCGCGACGTGCGCCGCGCCCGCGTCGTTGGGCTGCGGGCGCAGCGCGCGACCGGCGGGGGCCTCGTACTCGAGCAGCTCCACGACACCCCCGTCGCCCAGCGACAGATCGGCGAAGCGCAGGCGCGCCCCCGGCAGGCCGACGACGGCGCCGATGCGCTCGTCGGTCTCCGCGCCGCGCTCGCGGACCGCGAGGCCGAGGCCGTCGCGGTAGAAGGCCAGCGAGCGTTCGATCGACGCGCACGTCACGGAGACGTGGTCGATCCCGCGCGCGGCGCCCGCCGGCTGCGGCCCCGCCAGCCGCGCCGGCACGACGTCGCGGGCGAAGACCTCGTCCTCGCGCTCGCGGCGGCGGATGACCTCGGAGCGCTCGCCGCCGACGAGCACGGTCGCCGGCCGCGGGAGGGCGTTGAAGTTCGTGGCCAGGCTCTCCTGGTAGGCACCCGTGTCGAGCAGCGCGAGCACGTCGCCCGGGGCCACCTCGGGCAGCGCGGCGTCGGCGACGAGGACGTCGAACCCGCACGAGCAGCCGACGAGGTCGGCGCGCCCTGTGGGTCGGGCCTCGGCGCGCGCGGCGGCGACGACCGGCCAGCGGTTGCCCTCGATGAGCGTGTCGAGCAGGAACTGCTCGGACGTGTCGCACTCCACCCACGTGCGCGGCTCGGGCTCCGAGGCGCGCTTGATCCCGAGGACCGTCGTGAGGTGCAGGCCCGCGTCGGCGTGCAGGGAGCGGCCGGGCTCGACCTGCAGCACGAGCCCGTCGGTGCGGACGCCGGCGGCGGCCAGCCCGGGCCCCAGCGCGCCGGCGATCGTATCGGCGAGGGCCTCTATGGGCGGCGCCGACGGCGCGAGCGAGCCGTCGTCGGCGGGCGTGCGCCGCAGCGGGTCGCGCGGAGCCGGGAAGCCCCCGCCGATGTCGAGCTCGCGCGGAGCCCAGCCGTCGAGCGCGGCGACGAGGGCGCCGACCGCGTCGGCCACGCACCCGGCCATCAGCCGCCACGTCTCGAGGTCGGCGCGGTGGCGCCCGAGGTGGACCATCAGGCCCGTGAGGTCGAGGCCGGGGTCGGCGAGGACCGCCTTCGCCAGGGCGACCGCCTGGTCGGGCGGCACGCCCGGCTTGTAGGCGTGGGCGGCCCGCGCGACCGAGGCGCCCGCGGCCGAGAAGTCCGACGGCGCGGCGATCCGCGCGTAGTCGGGGCGCAGTCGCAGGTGCACGCGCGCGGGGCGGCCGGCACGCGCGACCGCCGCGCGCAGCGCCTCGAGCTCGCCGGGGTCGTCGACCGTGACCGTCGCCCCCGCCTGCACCGCCGCCGCGAGCGTCGCGGCGTCCTTGCGGGGCCCGTTGAGCGAGATCCGCTCGCCCGGGACGCCGGCCCGCAGCGCCGCGCGCAGCTCGTGGGCGCCGAACGCATCGCACCCCAGGCCCTCGTCGTTGAGGATCGCGCGGACGGCGAGCGACGGCGCGGCCTTGAACGCGGGCAGGACCTCGACGGGCCCGTGGGGCCACGCCGTCCCGAAGGCCGCGGCGATCCGCCGCGCGTTGGCGCGCAGCTGCGCCTCGGAGACGACGTAGCAGGGCGTGCCGTGGCGCCGGGCCAGCTCGGTCGCGTCGCAGCCCTCGACGCGCAGGCGCCCGCCGCGCACCGACAGCGATCCGAGGGGCGGGCGCGGGTCCATGAGGCCCATCATGGACGACGCGCCAATCCGGGATGCGGCTCACTCCTCGGGTGGGTCGGAGCCCGGCGAGTCGATCGGCCAGTTGACCTCCGCGCCGTTGGGCACGTAGGGCGGGAGGTGCCCGCGGCTCAGGTACGTGATCGCCCAGGTCGCCTCGGAGGCGCGCTCATAGCCGTCGATGACGAGGCGCCCCTTGTAGGAGACGGCCCAGCGCGTGCCATCCAGGCCGCCAGAGACCGTCCATAGCTCGTCTGCCACGGCGCGCGACTCTCTTTGACCGGCGCGGCGCACGCCATAGCTCAAATGCGTGATCTAGGGTGGCTGGATGGCCCGCGTCGTGGTGGCGACCGCCTTCGGAGGACCCGAGGTCCTGGCCGTCCAGGAGGGCAACGTTCAGCCGCCCGGCGACGGCGAGGTCCGCGTCGCCGTGCGCGCGGCCGGGGTCAATCCGGTCGACTGGAAGCGCTACGCGGGGACGGCGGGGACGCCGCCCCCGCTGCCCATGCGGCTCGGCTTCGAGGCGGCGGGCGTCGTCACCGAGGCCGGCGCCGGCGCGGCCGGCCCGTCGGGCCCGGTCGCCGTGGGCGACGAGGTGATCGCCTACCGCATCGACGGCGGCTACGCCGATGAGGTCGTGGTCCCGGCGAGCGCGGCCGTCCCCAAGCCGGCGGCGATGAGCTGGGAGGCCGCGGGCGGCCTGCTGCTGGCCGGGGCGACGGCGGTTCACGCGCTCACCGCGACGAGCGTCGGCGCGGGCGACACCGTCCTCGTCCACGCGGCGGCCGGCGGCGTCGGGCTGATGGCCGTGCAGCTCGCGAGCGCGCGCGGCGCCCGCGTCATCGGCACCGCGAGCGAGGTCCACCACGCGCGCCTGCGCGCGCTCGGCGCCGAGCCCACGACCTACGGCGACGGGCTCGCCGAGCGCGTCCGCGCGCTGGCGCCCGAGGGCGTCGACGCCGCGGTCGACTGCGCCGGCACCGACGAGGCGATCGACGTCTCGCTCGAGCTCGTCGCCGACCGCGACCGGATCGCGACGATCGCCGCCTTCGCCCGCGGCCTGCAGGCGGGGCTCAAGGTCCTCGGCGGCGCCCCGGGCGCCGACCCCGGGGCCGAGCTGCGCGCCGCCGCGCGCCTGCAGCTCACGGCGCTCGTGGAGCAGGGGCAGCTCACCGTCGACGCCCGCGCCTTCGCGCTCGCCGACGCCGCCGAGGCCCACCGCCTCGGGCGGGCCGGCCACGTGAGCGGCAAGCTCGTGCTCGTGCCCTAGGGCCGCTGCGACGCCGGCCCCGAGGGGCGCCACCGGCCCCGGTGGGCGCCGAACGTCGGTCTTCCCCCGTCCACACGGGGTAGAACCGACGTTCGACCCCCTCGGGTCTTACACCTAGGGCCGCTGCGACGCCGGCGACCAGCCGGCCTCGCGGCCGGGCACGTCGCTCGCGCCGCCAACCGCGTAGACGATCTCGACGGAGCCGCCGGGAAGGGCGCGCTCGCTCTCGAAGGTGAGGTCGGCCTCCGGGCTCAGCGCCTCGGTGAGGCGCATCCCGGCGCCGAAGAGCACGGGCAGCACGACGAGCTCCAGCCGGTCGAGCGCGCCGAGGGCGCGGAAGGCCTCGATCGTGCGCGGGCCGCCGACGAGGTGGACGTCGCCGCCGCGGTTGACGGCCCGCAGGCGCTCGAGCAGCCGCGCCGGATCGCCCTCGACGACGACGTGGTCGGGCGTCCCCGCGGGGCGCTGGGAGGCGAGGACGAAGACCTCGAGGTCCGGCCACGGCCAGCGCGCGTTGGCCAGCGCCGGCTCGAAGGTCGTGCGGCCCATGAGCGCCGCCTCGCAGCCGTCGAGGAACTCGCGGATGCCGTGGCTCTCGCCCGGGACGAAGGCGGGGTCGGCGGTCAGCGCCGGCCATCCGCCCGGTGTCGTGACGTAGCCGTCGGCGCTCATGCTCATGCGGGCGCGGATCTGCATCTGCGGCCTCCCTTGCGTTCTCGTGGTCACGCGTTGGAGTCGGAGCCGACCACAGCGGCTCGACATCGTGCGGTCAGCCGGCGTACGTCTCCGCCGGCGCGCGCCCGAGGGCGGCGACCGCCTCGGCCAGGCGCTCGGCGTCGGCGGGCTCCAGCGCGGCGGTGGTGACGCGCAGCCCCGGCGGGCTGTCGAAGCGGTAGCGCTCGCCAGGGCTCACGGCCCACCCCCGGGCGAGCAGCTCGCTCGCGGCGGCGGCCTCGTCGGCGAGCGGGATCATGAGCGTCTCGCCGCCGGCGACCATGCTCACGGCCGCGGGCGTCGCGCTCGCGGCCGGCTCTCGGCGCTGGCGCTGGAGCGCCACCTTCCCGCCGCTATCCGCCTGACCCCGCGCCCGGACCCGGCGCCGGTCCCGGTCGACGCCATGGCGACCGAAGCTCACCGCTCGCTCTGATGGGCCCAGATCGCGTAGTCCAGCGCGCGCGGCGAGACGCGCAGGCGCGCCGCCGCGGCCATGACGAGCTCGCGCGCCTCCTCGGCGCCGACCGCGGTCTCCCGCGGGCGCCCGAGGGCCGCCGCCACGTAGCGGCGGACCATGCGGTCGGGCTTGACGTCGACGACCCCGACGAGCATCGCGAAGGCGTGCCACGAGACGCCCGACCGCTGCCCCGCCACGGTCGACCAGCGCGCCCGCAGGTGGGCGAGGCGCTCCTCGCCGGCCCCGGCGACGTCGGCCGCGACGGCGACGCCCTCGTCCTCGAGGATCCGCGCCTCGAGCAGCACGGCCTCGGCCTTGAGGATGCCGTTGCGCGTGGACGTCCGCTGGCGGTTGCGCACGAGCTCCGCGAAGGCCTCGGCCCCGCCGCACGCCTCGATGAACGCGCGCACGTCCGCCGGGCGGTCGGCCTCGGGATCGTCGCCGGCGGCCCGGCGCCCCTCGCGATAGCGGGCGATCACGTTGTCGACGCTCTGGTAGCGGACCCCGATGGACCACACCGCGTCGATCAACGCCAGCCCCACCGACGCGTGGCCGCCCGGCGTGCTCCACGTCGCCGGGCGGCCGAGCAGCGTCCGCACCGAGGCGACCATCGCCCTCACGGCGTCCTCGTCGACCGGCGGGCCCACGCTGCGCGTCAGGTGCGCTCCGCGACCCGTACCGCCACGCGCTGCACCTGGTTGACGCCGTAGCCGCCGACGTTCCACGCCGCGCCGCCGTCGAGGGGCTGGACGTTCCCGGCGGCGTCGGTGGCGCGGGGGCAGAGCTCGTGGTCGCCCGGCTCGGCCGCCCACTCGTAGGACCAGGCGCTCCAGCCGTGCCTGCCGTTGGGCTCCCCGAGGCGCGCGTCGGCCCACGTCGCGCCGCCGTCGTCGCTGAACTCGACGCGCGCGATCGCGCCCGCCCCGGACCAGGCGCGGCCCTCGACGAGCGTCGGGCCGGCGGCGACGTGGCGCATGCGCGAGAAGAACTCCGGGATGCCGGGCGGCGCCATGAGCGCGCGTGGCTTCTTGCGCGTCACCGGCGTCCCCGCCTCGTCCTCCGAGCGGCGGTAGCGATACAGCTGCGTCTGCTGGACGCCCTCGAAGGGCTCGGCGATCGCCGTGATCGAGCGCAGCCACTTCACCGAGGCCATCCCGTACCACTCGGGGACGAGCAGCCGCAGCGGGAAGCCGTGCGGGGGCGGCAGCGGCCGGCCGTTCATCGCGTAGGCGAGCAGGACGTCCTCGCGCATCGCCTCCTCGATCGAGAGGCTGCGCTGGTAGTCATGCTCGACGCCCCGGTCGACGCCGCGGTCGTGGGCGGTGAAGAGGACCTCAACGGCGTCGTCGAGCAGCCCGGCCTCCTCGAGCAGTCCGCGCAGGGGCGTCCCCGTCCACTCCGCGCAGCCGATCGCCTCGTCGTGCCACGGCGCCGACACGGGCCGCGGCTCCAGGCGCGCCCGGCCGGTCCCCGCGCACTCCATCATCACCGGCATCGACACCGCCGGCCGCGCGCGCAGCGCCTCGAGCCCGAGCGCGAGCGGCGTGCCGACGCGGCCGTCGACGACCAGCTCGTAGCGCTCGGCGTCGAGGTCCGGGATGTCGAAGTGCACGAGCACGTAGTGCATCCCGATCGGGGTGACCGGGCGCCGCAGCGCCTCCAGCGGCATGCCGGGGTTGCGCAGCGCGAGCCCGACCTCCTCCCGCGTGAACCCGGCGCTCGTGGCGATCGTCATGGGATCGCCAGCGTAGCGCCGCCGCATGGGAAGATCCTCCCGCCGTGGTGGACACGCCGCAGACCGGCGACAAGGGCGCCGCCAACCGGACCGGGATGGCCGCGGAGCGGACGTGGCTGGCGTGGTGGCGGACCGCGCTGGGCGCGAGCGCCGGGGCGCTGGGGGTCGGCCGGCTCGCGCCCGAGGTGCTCAACGTCGCGCCGTGGCCCTACATCGTCCTCGGCTGCGGCTACGCGACGCTCGCGGTCGCCCTGCTCATCGTCGGGGCCGTCCGCCAGCGCGAGCTGGCGCGCGCCGTCGAGGCCGGCACCCAGGCCCCGCTGCCCTTCGGGCTGGTCGCAGCCTTCACCGTCGGCGGCGTGCTGCTCGCCGTGATGACCGTGGTCCTCGTGATCGCGCAGACCTAGCGCCCGCCCTCAGGGATAGTTGGGCGCATGTCCCACATGCGCACGACCATGCAGACCCAGCCCGACGAGCTGCGCCGCCTCCTGGCCGAGCCCGGCTCGGCGCGCGCGGCGGCGGAGCGGATCGCCGGGCGGCGAACGTGGCTCGTGGGCATCGGGACGAGCTGGCACGCCGCCCATCACGGGGCGTGGCTGCTGCGCGAGGCCGGGGTCGACGCCGCCGCGCTGCACGCCGCCGACGTCGCCGAGTACGGGCGCGGCTTCGACGCGGGCGAGGCCGTCATCGTCCTCAGCCACACCGGCAGGACCGGCTACACCGCGCAGGCGCGCGAGGACGCGCGCGCGGCCGGCGCCACGGTCGTCCACGTCACGGCGATCGGCAACGGCGGCGACCTCGAGACCGTCGCGCCCGAGACCTCCTACGCCTACACCGCCAGCCACACCGGGGCGCTGCTGCGCCTCGCGCAGATGGCCGAGGCGCTCGGCGCGCGGCTCGGAGATCTCGCGGCGATCCCCGATGCCGTCGCGGGGGTGCTCGCCGCGCCCGGTCCCGTCGTAGACCTGCCCGAGCGCCTGCTCGAGCTCATGGGCGCCGGGCCCAACGCGTGGACCGCGCAGGAGGGCGCGCTGAAGGTCCGCGAGGCGTCCTACGTCGCGACCGAGGGCCTGTCCTCCGAGCAGTTCCTGCACGGCCCGAGCGTCGCCCTCGACGGCCGCGACACGCTGGTCGCGCTCGACGGCGGCGGCCCCGGCGCGGCGCGCACGGAGGCGATCGCCGGGGCGATGGAAACGATCGGCGTCCGCGTCGTGCGCCTTGCCGAGCCCGACCTCGGCGAGGCGCTGTCGGTCTTCCCCCTGACCGTCTGGGTGCAGCGGATCGCGGTCGAGCTGGCCGAGGCGCGCGCCGTCAGCCCCGACCGCTTCCGCTACGAGGAGGACCCGCGCCGCGAGCAGGCGATCGAGTCGCTGGGGTTCTGAGCGGCGCGGCTGGTCGGTATCAGCCCCGGTCCCCGGGGGCTCCTTCCAGGTATGCGGATCGCCTCCTACAACGTCGAGAATCTCTTCGAGCGGGCGGTGGCGATGTCGTCGGCCGCGAACGGCGGGGGCCCGGTGCTCGTCCACCAGGCCGAGATCAACCAGGTGTTCCGCAAGGCCGTCTACAGCCCCGAGGACCGAGCGAAGATCCTCGACCTGCTCGGCAAGCTCGGCCTGCTGCAGGACGATGAGGGCGACCTCGTCGTCCTGCGCCAGAACCGCGGCCAGCTCGTCCGGCGCCACCAGAACGGGCAGGTCGAGGTCGTCGCCGGCGGGCGCTCGTCCTGGCTGGGCTGGGTCGAGCTCAAGACCGAGCCCGTCGACGAGGTCGCGACCGAGAACACCGGGCGGGTGATGAAAGAGCTCGACGCCGACATCATCGGCGTGGTCGAGACGGAGACCCGCGACTCGCTGCGCGACTTCTCGCGCGTGATCCTGCGCAAGGTCGGCGGCACGCCCTACGCGCACTCGATGCTCGTCGAGGGCAACGACGACCGCGGCATCAACGTCGGGATGATGACCAAGGACCACTTCGACTTCGACGTGGTGCGCACCCACATCTTCGACCTCGCGCCCAACGGCGAGCCGATCTTCAGCCGCGACTGCATCGAGTACGCGGTCCGCACCCAGGCCGGGACGGAGATGCTCGTGCTCGTCAACCACTTCAAGAGCAAGCGCGGCGGCGGCGACGCCAAGCGCCGCGCGCAGGCCGAGCGCGTCCGCGACATCGTCAACGAGCGCCTGCCCCAGCACCCCAACCTCGTCGTCCTGGGCGACTTCAACGACACCCCGGACTCCCAGACGCTGGCGCCGCTGCTCGCGGGCACGCCGCTGCGGGACATCAGCACGGCCCCCGGCTTCGACGACGGCGGCTTCGCGGGCACCTTCGGCACCCAGCGCGACAAGATCGACTACATCCTGCTCTCGCCGGCGCTGATGGCGACGGTCACGGGCGGTGGCATCTTCCGCATGGGGGTCTTCAGCGCCGGCCACCGCTGGCCGTTCTTCCCCACCATCACGGCGGCCGGGGAGCAGGGCTCAGACCACGCGGCGATCTTTGCCGACTTGGCGATCGCCTAGTCTGGCGCCGCGTGGTCATCGACCGCGGGTATCTGCTGGGCGCGAGCAAGCGCGACGAGGTCCTCGACCTCTGGGAGGTCGAGCGATACGGCTCCGACGCCTTCGGCGACCCCGATCGCGTCGCGCTCTACGGCCTGCGGCCCGCCGAGTGGCACGCGCGCGGCGTGCGCGTGCGCGCCCGCACGGCGGTCGAGTGCACGCGCGACGCGCTCGCCGACCTGATCGCCCGCGACGTCGCCGCCACCGCGGCCGCGGCGCCGGACTCGGGCTGCCTGGTCGTGGATCCCTTCGCCGGGTCGGCCAACACCCTGCACTGGATCGCGCGCCACGCGGCGCCGCGGCGGACCGTCGGCTTCGAGCTCGACCCGGGCGTGTTCGAGCTGACCAGCGGCAACCTCGCGGTCCTGGACCTCGACAACACGCTCGAGCTCGAGCGCCTCGACCACGAGACCGGCCTGAAGGCCCTGCGCGTCCACGAGGACGAGCTGCTCGTCGTCTTCCTCGCGCCGCCGTGGGGCGACGCCCTCGACGAGCTCGAGGGACTGGACCTCACGCGCACGACGCCGCCGGTGCCCGACGTCGTCGACCTCGTCGCCGAGACCTTCGCCGGCCGCGACGTGCTGATCGCCGTCCAGGTCTACGAGAACGTCGTCGGCCGCTCGCTCGCCGCGCTGGCCTCGCGCTGCCAGTGGTCGGCGCTGAGGATCTACGACCTCGACGCACCGGGCGAGAACCACGGCGTCTTCCTGGGCACGCTGGGCTGGGCGCCGTGACCGGCGTCAGACGGCCGGCAGCGTGCCGCTGACCTTCCCGAAGACGTCGCGCAGCGCCGCGGAGGCCAGCGCGTAGGGCCGCGCGGCGCCGGTGGTGTCGAACCAGCGCACAAGGCGGACCTCGCCGCCGGCGAGCTCGAGGCCGGTGACGTCGCCGTCGCCGAAGGAGCAGCAGCCGGTGTTGAAGTAGCACGGGCGGTCGAGCTGCGGCGGCGAGTAGGCGTCCATCCGCGCGACGCGGACGCGCGCCTGCTCGAGGTCGGCGCGCGCCTCGTCGACGCCGGCGCCGCTCTGCACCGCCGCCTCGTACTCGCGCTCGCGGTCGGCGAGCTCGGCGCGGTAGTCGCGCGGGAGCGTGCCCGGGAAGACGGGCCGGTGGGTGTGGCCGGCGACGAGCACGAGCCGCTCGGGATGGCCGTCGGCCCACTCGGCCATCGCCCGGTCGTGCTTGGTGCGCAGGACGGCGTCGCCGGCCGGCGAGGTGCTGGCGAAGCCCTCGGTGCGCTGCAGCGTGCCCCAGACGTAGCGGACCGCGAAGCGCGAGAAGGGCACCACGAAGAGGTTGGCGCTGCCGAGCGTCCCCTGGTGGCCGTGCGCGAAGAACAGCCTCCCCAGCGGCGTGCCCGAGTCGGTGACGGTGAGCAGGAGCGCCTCGCGCACCGGCGTGCCCGGCAGGTGGGCCGCGAGCTGGTCGCGGACCTTTTCCTCGTTGCGCCACTGCAGGTCGTGGTTGCCGTAGAAGCGGCGCAGCCGGGGGCCGAACTGGCGCTCGAGGTCGAGGACGGCGGCGTAGCGCTCGAGCACGTGTGCGGGCCGGTTCTCCCACAGCTCCTCGACGTCGCCGAGCAGCCACAGCTCGTAGCCCTGCTCCAGGTACCACCCCAGCGCCGCGCAATAGGCCTGCTCGCAGCGGCGGAAGTCGTCGGCGCCGTCGCCCTTGCCGCGGTGGTGGTCGCTGAGCACCACGACGCGCAGCTCGGAGAGCTCCGCCGAGGCCCGCTCGGCCTCGCGATAGGCCTTCGTCATCCCGCCGGCGATCGCGCGGCTGTAGCGGTCCTGGCGCATTCGCCCAAGCTACCGATGACTTCTCGCGGGGCCGATCGTCCTGGACGCATGACTCTTCCACAGGTCGTGTCACGTGACGAATGGATCGCCGCGCGCAAGGCGCTGCTCGAGCGCGAGAAGCAGCTCACGCGCACGCGCGACGCGCTGAGCGCCGATCGGCGCCGGCTGCCGATGGTCAGGATCGAGAAGGACTACGTCTTCGAGGGCCCCGATGGCGAGGTCGGGCTCGTCGATCTCTTCGACGGAAGCCACCAGCTCATCGTGCAGCACTTCATGTTCAACCCCGAGTGGGAGGACGGCTGCCCGAGCTGCACCGCCGCCGCCGACGAGATGGCGCCCGGGCTGCGCGAGCACCTGCTGATCCGCGACACGCGGATGGTCTACGTCTCGCGCGCGCCGCTGGCCAAGCTCGAGGACTACAAGGCGCGCCGTGGCTGGACCTTCCCCTGGTACTCGGCGCACGGCAGCGACTTCAACTACGACTTCCACGTCACCCTCGACGAGTCGGTGGCGCCCGTGGAATACAACTACCGCACGCCCGACGAGCACGAGCGCGCCGGCTCGGCGTACTACGTGGAGGGCGAGCAGCCGATCGAGCTGCCGGGCACGAGCGCCTTCCTGCGCGACGGCGACACCGTCTTCCACACCTACTCCACGTACGGTCGCGGCGGTGAGTCGACCGGCGGCTCCTACTACTTCCTGGACCTGACCGCCCTCGGGCGCCAGGAGGACTGGGAGGAGCCCAAGGGCCGGGCGGCCGCGGTGCGCGGAGCGGTGCCGGACTTCGCGGAGTGAGGCGGGGTATCACTGCCCGACCCTCGCGCCTCCATAGGGCGTGCAGCTCCCGCGCCCCCATCGCGCCCTCGGCGCCGCCCTCGCGGCGGCCGCGCTCGCGCTGCCCGCGAGCGCGCCGGCCGACTGGTCCTACACGAAGCCCGACGCCACGCGGCTCGCGCGGGCCTACCTCGTCGAGCGGTATGCGGGGCACGGCATGGCGGACGCGGCGATCGGGTGCTACCTGCCCTCGCTGGATCGCGCGCAGCACGGCCGCGCGTACCACCGCTGGTACTGCCCGTGGTCCGACGACGCCCCCGGCGGGCGGATCTGCACCGGCACCATCCTGATCGCCGGGCGCGCCGGCGCGGACCGCTACGCCGGCGCGGTGCTGTACCGCATGCGCTGCGAGGCGGGCTGAGCGGCCGCGGTCACGCGTCGAAGACCCGGCGGACGATGTCGGCGTTGCCGGCTATGAGGCCAGCGCGAGGCCGCGGTGCTTGCCGGAGAACTCGTCGCCGACCTCGACGAGCACGTCGAGCATCGCCTGCTTGGCCGGCGAGAGGAAGGAGTCCTTCAGCGTCGCGGCCATGATCTGGCGCACGGGCGGCCGCGGGCCGAGCGAGCGGATGACGATGTCCTCGCGCACCGACATCAGCGCGAGGTCGGGGATGAAGGAGGCGCCCACGCCCGCGGCGACGAAGCCCTGCATGGCGAAGTAGTCGTCGGAGTTGAAGGCGATCCGCGGCTCGAAGCCGGCGACCTGGCAGGAGCGCAGGAAGATCGACGCGTCGGGGCACGACCCGGTCGTGCCGAGGATCCAGCTCTCGTCGGCGAGCTCCTCGAGCTTCAGGCCGCGCTTGCGCGCGAGCGGGTGGCTCAGCGGCAGCGCGACGTACATCGGGTCGTCGAGCAGGTGCAGGCGGTCGATGCCGTCCTCGGGCAGGGCGCGGAAGGAGACCGTGATGTCGAGCGCGATGTCGATCGAGCCGCCGCGCAGCTTGCCCAGCGCCGGGCCCGGCTCGGCGGGCTCGAGCGTGAGCTCGACCGCCGGGTGGCGCTCGCGGAAGCGGGCGATCGCCTCGGGCATGATCGAGGCGCCCGCGCTCGGGAAGGCCGCGAGGCGAAGGCGCCCGCCGCGCAGGCCCGCGATCGCCTCGAGCTCGGCCTCGGCGTCGGCCAGGCGGGCGAGGATCGCGTCGGCGTGCTCGACGAGGGCGCGGCCCGCGTCGGTCAGGCGCACGCCGCGCGCGCTGCGCTCGACGAGCGTGGTTCCGGCCTCGCGCTCGAGGGCCGCGATCTGCTGGGAGACCGCCGACTGCGTGTACGCCAGGGCGTCGGCCGCGGCGGAGAAGGAGCCGTAGGTGGCGACCTCGCGCAGCACCCGCATCCGGCGGACGTCAAGCATTAGACGACCTTATCAGTGGGTGCAAGAAATCCCATTTGTTCTCATATCACGCGAGTGCCATCCTGAGCGTCATGTCCACCGTGAGCCCTGACACCCTCGTCATCCGCCGCGCCACGGCGGATGACCTCGACGCCCTCCGTCGCCTCGCCGCGCTCGACTCGGCGCGGGCCCTCCTCGGCGACGTCCTCGTGGCCGAGAGCGCCGGCGTCGTCCGCGCCGCGTACTCGATCGGCGAGCAGCGCGCGATCGCCGACCCCTTCGTCCCCACCGCCGACCTCGTCGCCCTGCTCGAGGCGCGCGCGGCGCCGCTGCGTGAAGCGCGCCCGAAGCGCAACCGCGGCCCGTCCGCCTGGTTGCGCGCGCTTCCCGCGCGTCCGTGAGAGGCGCGCCCTCCTCAAGGGCTGGTGCCGGCCACCCCGCCGCTCCCTCATGGCGGGTGTGGTCGGCGCTCGCCATCGTCTACGTCATCTGGGGCTCGACCTACCTCGCGATCCGCGTGATGGTCGAGACCGTCCCGCCGCTGCTCGGGGCGGGCGTGCGCTTCCTCGTCGCCGGCACGCTCATGCTCGGGGTGCTCGCCGTGCGCGGGCACCGGGTGCGCGTCCCGCGGCGCGCGCTGCTCGCCGCCGGGCTCGTCGGGCTGCTGCTGCCCGCGGGCGGCAACGGCGTCGTGAGCGTCGCCGAGCAGCACGTCCCGAGCGGGATGGCGGCGCTGCTCATCGCCTCGGTGCCGCTGTGGGTCGTGATCCTGCGCTTCACGGTCGCCCGCGAGCGGGTGGCGACCGGCACCCTCGTCGGCGTCGGCATCGGCTTCGTCGGCCTGGCCGTGCTGCTCGTGCCGGGCAGCCGCCCCGCCGACGCGACGCTCGGCGGCGTCCTGCTCGTGCTCGTGGCCGCCTGCTCGTGGGCGACCGGGTCCTTCCTCTCGCCGCGCCTGAGCATGCCCTCCGATCCGCTCGTCTCGACCGCGTGGCAGATGACCGTCGGCGGCGTCGCGCTCGTCATCGGCGCGCTCGTCGCCCGCGAGCCCGGCGACCTGCACCTGGCCGACGTCTCGACGCGCTCGCTGCTTGGCTTCCTGTACCTGATCGTCTTCGGCTCGTGGATCGCGTTCACGGCCTACGCGTGGGTGCTGCAGAACGCGCCGATCTCGCAGGTCGCCACCTACGCCTACGTCAACCCGCTCGTCGCGATCCTGCTCGGGTGGGCGATCCTCGGCGAGAGCCTGACCGCGGGCACCGCCGCCGGCGCCGTGCTCGTGGTCGCGTCCGTGGCGGCGATCGTCACGCGCGAGTCGGCGAAGCCGAAGCCGGCCCCGGCCGAAGCGGCGGCCGCCGACCCGGACGCTCCGCTCGAACACCGTTGCATCAAGCAACCCGCTGCCTTAGACTCAGTTTCTTGACACAACTCTCGAGCTAAGGCAGCGACCATGACCCCCCAGGACGTGCCCGGCACACTCGTCACCATCGACTCCCTCTTCCCATGGCTGGCGGCCATCGCGCCGGCCCAGGAGCCGCGCCCGCTGCGGCCCAAGCCGCAGGAGCCCGCCCCCGCGCCGATGCGCGACGCGGCGTGACCGTCGTCGACGACCCCGCCCGGCTCGACGGCCTCTCCGCGATGCGGGCGCTGATCGCCGGGGAGCTCCCGCCGGCGCCGATCGCCACCCTGCTCGGCTTCGAGCTCGTGCAGGTCGAGGAGGGCCGCGTCGTCTTCGCGGCCGAGCCCGGCGACCAGCACTACAACCCGATCGGGACCGTCCACGGCGGGCTCGCCGCCACCCTCATCGACTCGGCCACGGGCTGCGCCGTCCATACGACGCTGCCCGCGGGCACCGGCTACACGACGACCGACCTCCAGGTCCGCTTCGTGCGCGCGATCACCCGCGACACGGGCCGGATCGAGTGCGTCGGCGAGGTCGTCCACCGCGGGCGCACGCTCGCCACCGCCGAGGCCCGGCTGACCGCCGGCGACCGGCTGCTCGCCCACGGCACGGCGAGCCTGCTCATCCTGCCACCGGACGCTCGAACAGGGTCGACAGCACCACCTGCGTCTGGGTCCTGATGATCCCGGGCGTGTCGCGGATGCGCTCGAGCGCCTCCTCGAGATGCGGCGTGTCGCGGGCGCGGACGTGGAGGATCGCGCTCGCCTCGCCGGCGACGGTGTAGGCGGCGGCGACCTCGGGGTGGTCGGCGACCGCGTCGCGCACCTCCGCCGCGGCCATCCGCCCCTCGCAGAACAGCGACACCAGCGCGTGCGTCCGCCAGCCCATCGCGCCGGGATCGACGACGGCCGCATAGGAGCGGATCACCCCCTCGGCCTCGAGGCGGTCGACGCGCCGCTTGACCGCGGGCGCGCTCAGCGAGACCCGCGATCCGATGGCCTGGAAGGACGCGCGCGCGTTCGTCCGTAGCTGCGCAACGATCTGCCGGTCGATGTCGTCCATACCGGCATGCTACGGCGTCCAGGCGCAACGGATCGGCATTGAGGCGACCGCTGCACAGGAGAATCATTCACCGGGCCCCCGACCGACCGAGGAGAGCGGAGCGTTGGCTCAGCAGGCTGCCCCCTCGACCGGCCTCACGCCGGTCCCAGATCACGACTTCATGCCGCTCAACGGCATCCACCACGTGGAGCTGTACGTCGGCAACGCGCTGCAGGCCGCCTACTACTACGCGCACGCCTTCGGCTTCGAGCGCGTCGCCTACCGGGGCCTCGAGACGGGCACGCGCGACCACGTCTCCCACGTTCTCCAGCAGGGCCGCATCCGCCTCGTCCTCACCGGCGCGCTGGACTCCGGCTCGCCGATCGCCGCCCACCAGCACAAGCACGGCGACGGCGTGAAGGTCATCGCCCTGAGCGTCCCGAGCGTCGAGCACGCCTACCGCGAGGCCACCAGCCGCGGCGCCGAGAGCGTCGCCGAGCCGCACGAGGCCTCCGACGACCACGGCACGGTCAGGCTGGCGACGATCAAGACCTACGGCGAGACGCTGCACACCTTCGTCGAGCGCGGCGACTACGACGGTCCCTTCCTCCCCGGCTTCGAGCCCGTCGAAGACGGCACGCAGGACAGCGGCATGCTGCTGGCCCTCGACCACATCGTCGGCAACGTCGAGCTCGGCTCGATGGAGACGTGGGTCAAGTTCTACGAGGACGTCTTCGGGATGACCGAGATGATCCACTTCTCCGACGAGGACATCTCGACCGAGTACTCGGCGCTCATGTCCAAGGTCGTCAGCGACGGCAAGGGTCTCGTGAAGTTCCCCATCAACGAGCCCGCCGAGGGCAAGCGCAAGTCGCAGATCGACGAGTACCTCGAGTTCTACGAGGGACCCGGCGCCCAGCACCTCGCCGTGGCCACGCGCGACATCGTCGGCACCGTGACCGAGCTGCGCCGCCGCGGCGTCGAGTTCCTCACCATCCCGCCGGCCTATTACGAGGACGTTCCGGTGCGCGTCCCCGAGGTCATCGAGCAGCTCGCCGACCTGCGCGAGCAGGGCATCCTCGTCGACCGCGACGACGAGGGCTACCTGCTGCAGATCTTCACCAAGCCCGTCGGCGACCGTCCGACGATGTTCTTCGAGGTCATCGAGCGCCACGGCGCCCGCGGCTTCGGGGACGGCAACTTCAAGGCCCTGTTCGAGGCGATCGAGCGCGAGCAGGAGCGGCGCGGGAACCTGTAGGAGGCACGCGATGCGCTACGTCAGCCTCGGCGACGTCCCCGCCAAGCGCCACGCCCAGACGCGGCGCAACGGGACGCTCCTGACCGAGGAGGTCCTCGGCTACGAGGGCTTCTCGGGCAACGAGTCGATCCTCTACCACCTGCACTCCCCGTGCCGGCTCTCGGAGGTCGGCGACTTCACCCCGATCGTGCGCGACGAGTGGGTGCCCGACGCCCACGTCCACCGGCTCGCCGACGCCAACCCCGTCGAGTCCGGCGGCGACGCGATCAGCGGCCGGCGCCTGCTCATGTTCAACAGCGACATCGAGGCCTCGATCTGCAAGCCGACCGAGGCCCACGAGGGCTTCTACCGCAACGGCGAGGGCGACGAGGTCGTCTACGTGCACCGCGGCGGCGGCGTCCTGCACACGATCTTCGGGGCGGTGCCCTTCCGCGAGAAGGACTACGTCGTCATCCCGCGCGGCACCACCCACCGCTGGCGCCTGGACGAGGGCGTCGAGCAGTTCTGGGTCTGCTTCCACACGCCGGGCGAGATCGAGACGCCCAACCGCTACCGCAACCGCTACGGCCAGCTCCTCGAGCACGCGCCGTACTCGCAGCGCGACTTCCACGGGCCGGCCGAGCTCGAGACGATCGAGGCCGACGGCGAGTTCGAGCTCACCCTGCGGGTGCGCGACGGCTTCCAGAGCTACACCCTGGACCGCCACCCCTTCGACGTCGTCGGCTGGGACGGCTACGTCTACCCGTACACGTTCAACGCGATGGACTTCGAGCCGCGCGCCGGGCGCTTCCACCTCCCGCCGCCGGCCCACCAGACCTTCCAGGGCCCGAACTTCGTCATCTGCACGTTCGCCCCGCGGATGCTCGACTGGGACGAGACCGCGGTGCCGATCCCCTACCACCACTCGAACATCCAGTCCGAGGAGGTCATGTTCTACGCCGACGGCGACTACGCCGCGCGCAAGGGCGTGGAGATCGGCTGCCTGACCCTGCACCCCTCGGGCCTCCCCCACGGCCCCCAGCCGGGCACGGTCGAGAAGGCGCTCGGCGCCAAGTCGACCAGCGAGCTGGCCGTCATGTGGGACACCTTCCGGCCGCTGAAGCTGACGACGCTGTGGCGGTCGGTGGACAACCCGGCCTACGCCTACTCCTGGAACGAGGAGAAGGCGGCGTCCTTCGAGGCCCAGCCGGTCAGCTAGAGCTTTCAGCGAGGTACGCCGGCGGAGGGCTCGTCTGGGAGCGAGCCCTCCGCCGTCTCGTCGGCTCAGGCCGGCGCCGGCTCCTGCGCCGGCTCGCGCGGCAGTGGCGCCGCGCCGCGGATCAGGTCGGAGGCCTTCTCGGCGACCATGATCGTCGGGGCGTTGGTGTTGCCGCGCGGGATCGTCGGCATCACCGAGGCGTCCACCACGCGCAGGCCCTCCAGGCCGATGACGCGTAGCTCGTCGTCGACGACCGAGCCCATCGCGCAGGTGCCCACCGGGTGGTAGAGCGTGTGCGCCCGGCGCTGCACGAAGTCCATGATGTCGGCGTCGGAGTCGGACTTCGGCACCAGGAAGTCGGCCCGCCGCCACTCCTTCAGCGCGGCCGCGCCGGAGATCTCGAAGTTCAGCCGCGTCCCGGCGATCATGCTCGCGCGGTCCTCGTCGGTCGTCAGGTAGTTGTGGACGATCCGCGGCCGCGCGTGGGGCAGCGGCGAGCGCAGCGTGACCATGCCGCGGCTGGTCGGCTTCACGACCGCCGGCCCGAAGGTGTAGGCGTCGTCGAAGGGCACGCCCAGGAACTCCTCGTGCAGGAGCAGGCAGCCGATGTGGAACTGCACGTCGGGCGCCTGCAGGCCGTCGCGGGTGCGCACGAAAGCGCCGCCCTCGCCGCCGTTGGAGCTGACCGGCCCGCGGCCCTCGGTCTCGAAGAGCGCGAAGGCGTCGGGCGTGAGCGACGAGATCAGGCTGCCCTTGTCGGTCAGGCAGACGAAGTTGAGCATCACATGGTCCTGCAGGTTCTGGCCGACCGGCAGCTCGTGGCGCGTCTCGATCCCGATCGGGGTCAGCGCCTCGGACGGGCCGACGCCCGAGAGCATCAGCAGCTGGGGCGAGTGGTAGGCGCCGGCCGAGAGGATCACCTCGCGCTCGGCGCGGACCTGCTCGAGGGCGCCGTGGCGCATGTACTCGACGCCGACCGCGCGAGGGCCGTCGAAGAGCAGCCGGTAGACGCGCGCGTCGGTGACGACGTCGACGTTGCCCCGGGCGACGGCCGGGTGCAGGTAGGCGACCGCGGCGCTGCAGCGCCGGCCGTCGCGCTGGGTGACCTGGTAGCGCCCGGCGCCGTCCTGGGTGGCGCCGTTGAGGTCGTCGTTGTGCGGGATCCCGGCCTGGCCGGCGGCCTGCACCCACGCCTCGACGATCGGGTGCATCGAGCGGCTCTCGCTGACGCTCAGCGGGCCGCCGACGCCGTGGTAGCGGCTGGCGCCGCGCTCGTTGTCCTCGGCGCGCTTGAAGTACGGCAGGACGTCCTCGTAGCCCCAGCCGTCGAAGCCCATCGCCGCCCATTCGTCGTAGTCGGCGCGGTTGCCGCGGATGTAGATCATCGCGTTGAGCGAGCTCGAGCCGCCGACGACGCGGCCGCGCGGCAGGTAGTTGCGCCGGTAGTCGAGGCCGGGCTCGGGCTCGCTGAAGAGCGCCCAGTCCCACTCGCTCGTCAGGTTGGGCCCGAAAGCGGCCGGGATGTGGATCTCCGGGGCGTCGTCCGGCGGCCCGGCCTCGAGGACCGCGATCCGCACGTCGGGGTCCTCGCCCAGCCGATCGGCGACGACGCAGCCCGCGGAGCCCGCGCCCACGATCACGTAGTCGTACATGGCACTCGCTCTCCTCCTGGGATGACCGAGTGCGTACCGTACCTGCGCGGTCAGGTTCGTTGGAGGGCGTCGAGCGCGTGGCGGGCCTTGAGCCCGACGCCGAGGCGCTCGCGGTCCTCGTGGCACAGCGGGTCCAGGCGCGTCAGCGCGCGCAGGCGGTCCAGGCGCGCCGCGACGGTGTGGCGGTGGGCGTAGATCGCCGCGGCGGTGGCGTTCATGTTGCCCGCGTGGTCGAGGTAGGCCTGGAAGGTCGGCACCAGCTCGGTGGCCAGACGCGCGTCGTGGTCGAGGGCCGGCCCGATGCTCGTGGCCACCATCGCCGCCAGGTCCTCGGGGTCGGTGACCGCCGCAGCGAGCAGCAGCCGCCAGGTGCCGGTCGTCGCCTCCTCGACGTCGAGGCGCCCCTCGTCGACGAGCTCGAGCGCGACGCGGGCCTGGTGCAGCGCCCGGTGCAGGCGGTCGGCGCGCGCCGTGAAGGGCGAGAGGCCAACCGTGGTGCGCGCCGCCAGCCGGCGGGCCAGGCGGCGCGCCGTGGTCGTCGTCGCGCGCGCGGCGTCCTCGCCCGCGCTCGCGGGCAGCAGCGCCCAGACGAGGCCGTCCTCGCGCAGCGAGGGCGCGCCGGGGAAGTGCTCTGCCACGGTCGGTACCACCCAGCCGCGGCGGTCGCCCTCGCGCGCGCAGAGCGCCACCGCGCCGTGGGTCGGGAGGCCGTCGACGGCCGCCGCCGGGTCGTCGCGCAGCGCGCGCACCAGCGCCGCGCCGCGCCCGAGGGCCGGGCCGCCGTCGGGGTCGAGGGCCAGGACGCTGGCCGCGCTGAGCGCCGCGAGGCGCGCGACCTCGCCCGCCAGCGGGGACGCGCCGTCGCCGCTGCGCAGGACCACGACCGCGCCGAGCGCGACGGGCCCGGCGCTGATCGCCGCCTCGGCGACGAGCGCCGCCGGCACGCGTACGGGGCGCTCGGCGATCCGGTCGGTCACGTAGCGGCCCACCTCGGCCAGATGGACCGTCCCCGCGTGCGGCGCCACCGCGGTGGTGCCCGCGCCGGGGACGACGATGGCCACGCAGCCGCCGGACGCCGCGGCCGCCAGCTCGGCCACGCCGGCGAGCCCGTGGCCGCCGGCGACGGCGTCGATCATGCGCGCGTGCAGGTCGCCGAGGGGCGCCGTGGGTGAGGCGCCGCGGGGTCGCGCGGTGGAAGCCGAGGCCGACACGATGGCGCCGACCCTGCCAGCCGATCCTTTGCGCGAGGTCAAGACGCGGTTGGCGTTTGCCATGCTGCCGCGGGTGACGCACGACTTCACCTGGCGCGACGGCGAGCGGATCGTCCGCTTCGGCCGCGGCGCGCTCGCCGACGCGCCGGCGCTCCTCGGCGAGGGCTACACGCTGCTGACCACCGAGCGCGCCGCGGCGGCGGCGCCCGCGGTGGTCGCCGGAGCGGCCGCGGTGCACCACGTGCCCACGGGCCGCGTCGACGACGTGGCCGGCGACCTGCTCGACGCGGTCGACGGCGGGCTCATGGTCGCGCTCGGCGGCGGGCGCGTGGTCGACGTCGCCAAGGCGCTGGCGGGCGCGCGCGGCGAGGACGCCGCCGCGATCCCCACGACGCTGAGCGCCGCCGAGATGACGCGCGGCGGGCGCCAGGCGCGCGGCGTGGACGCCTCGACGCCGCGGGTGCGCCCCCGGATCGTGATCAACGACCCGGCCCTCAGCGCCTCGCAGCCCGACCACGACCTGGCGGCCTCGGCCGCCAACGCCCTCGGCCACGCCATCGAGGGAACACTGACGCCGCGGGCCTCGGTCGTGCCCGACCTCGCCGCCCGCGAGGCCGCGCGCCTGCTGGCGCGCGAGGCCGACCGCGACGCGCTCGCGCTCGGCGCCCTGCTCTCGGGCTACGTCATCGACTGCTCGGGCTACGGCCTGCACCACGTGCTCGCCCAGACGCTCGCGCGCTTCGCGGGCGTCTGGCACGGCCGCGCCAACGCGGCGATGCTCCCCCACACGACCGTCGCGCTGCGCCGCCGCGCGCCCGAGCGCCTGGCCGCGCTCGACGCGGCGGCGGGCGTCGAGATGGAGGCGCTCGCCCGGCGCATGGCCTCGCGCGCCGGCGCGCAGCAGCTGCAGGACCTCGGCGTGACCGAGCAGGACCTCGAGACCTGCGTGCGCGAGGCGATGAAGCGCGAGCGCGACCTCGCGGGCACGCCGCCCGCCGCGGGCGAGCCCGAGGTTCGCGCCCTCTACGAGGCGGCCTACTGAGCGATGGCCGTGCTCGACCTCCTCACCGACCTCATGGACTCCGCGCATGGACGCTGCGCCTACGCCGAGGCGCGCCACGTCGACGCGCGCGACGAGGCGCTCGCCGTGCTCGGCGGGCGCATCGACGCGGTCGACAGCTCGACCTCGGAGGGCATCGGCGTCCGCGTCCGCGTCGGCGGCGGGTGGGGCTTCGCCGCCACGCGCGAGGTCAGCCGCGAGGGCGCGCAGGCCGCGCTCGCGCGGGCGCTGGCCATCGCCGAGGCCCAGCCGGCCGGCCCGGCGCGGCCGCTCGCGCCCGTGGCGCCGGCCACCGGGCACTGGGCCTCGCCCTACGAGGTCGACCCGTTCTCCGTCTCGCTCGAGGACAAGCTCGCGCTGCTCTTCGCCGCCGAGGCGGCGCTGCGCGACGGCGACGAGCGGCTGGTGCGGACGGCCGCCACCAGCCGCGCCTGGCGCGTGCGCAAGGCCTTCGCCTCGACGGAGGGCGCGGCGTGCACGCAGGAGGTCGTGGCCACGGGCGCGGGCGTCGTCGCCTACGCCAGCGACGACGCCGAGCTGCAGGTGCGCAGCTTCCCGACCGCGCACGGCGGCGGCGGGAGCGCCGCCGCGGGCTGGGAGCACGTCCTCGCGCTCGACCTCGCCGGCCACGCGCCGCGCGTCGGCGCCGAGGCGATCGAGCTGCTCGGCGCGCCCCCGTGCCCGGCGGGCACCAGCACCGTCGTCCTGCACGGCGAGCAGGTGGCGCTCCAGGTCCACGAGTCGATCGGCCACGCGCTCGAGCTCGACCGGATCCTGCTCGGCGAGGCGTCGTACGCGGGCACCAGCTGGGTGGCGCCGGGCGACCTCGGCACGCTGCGCTACGGCTCGGAGCTGCTGCACGTCACCGCCGACGCGACCCTGCCCGGCGGCCTGGGCTCCTTCGGCTGGGACGACGAGGGCGTCGCCGGCGCGCGCACCGACCTCGTCGAGGGCGGCGTGCTGCGCGCCGCCCTCTCGGACCGCGAGAGCGCCGCCGCCGTCGGCCTCGACCGGTCGGGCGGCTGCGCGCGCGCCGACGGCTTCGCCCGCCAGCCGATCGTGCGTATGACCAACGTCTCGCTCGAGCCTGGGACGGTGCCGACGCTCGCCGACCTCATCGCCGACACCGACGAGGGCCTCTACCTCGAGACCAACCGCTCGTGGTCGATCGACGACCGCCGCCTGCAGTTCCAGTTCGCCACCGAGGTCTGCCGGGAGATCCGCGGCGGCGAGCTCGGGCGGCTGTACCGCAACGGCTCCTACGCGGGCGTGACGCCGCGCTTCTGGGGCGCCCTGGACGCCGTGTGCGGGCCGGAGGAGTGGCGGCTCTGGGGCCTGACGAACTGCGGCAAGGGCGAGCCCGGGCAGATCATGGAGGTCTCGCACGGCGCCGCGCCCGCACGCTTCCGCGAGGTCCAGGTCGGCGTCGCGTGAGCGAGGAGGCCCTCGAGCTCGCCGAGCGCGCGCTGCGCCACGCGTCGGGCGAGGCCCAGGCGACCGTCGTGTGCGAACGCTCGCTGGTCTCGCGCTTCGCCGTCTCGCGCCCGACCCAGGCGACGGCGGTCGACGACGTGACGGTCTCGATCCTGCGCGTCCACGACGGCCACACCGGCTCGGCCGACACCAACGAGACGACCGACGAGGCGCTGCGCGACGTCGCCCTGCGCGCCGACGCCGCCGCCCGTGCGGCCGCAGACGCCGCGAGCGGGCCGGGCGACTACCCGGGCCTCCCGGCGCCGGCCCCGGCCCCCGCCCGCGCCCACGACGGCTTCGACGCGGCGACCGCCGAGCTCGACCCGGCGGCGGCGGGCGCCGCGCTGCGCGCGGCCTTCGACGGCTGCGCCGTCCACGGGCTGCAGGCCTTCGGGATCTGGACCGCGGGCGCGGTCGAGACCGCCGTCGCCTCCTCGACCGGCGTGCGCGCACGCGACGCGGTCACCGACGCCTTCATGAAAGTCATCGCCCGCCACGAGAGCGGGCGGTCGGGCTGGGCGAGCGGCGCCGGGCGCTCCATCGCCGAGCTCGACCCGCGGGCGCTCGCCGCGCGCGCGGCGTCCAAGGTGACGCTCGAGGAGCCCGCGGACCTGGAGTCCGGCGAGTACCCGGTCGTGCTCGAGCCCGAGGCCGTCGGCGCGCTGCTGGACTTCCTGGGCTCGCTGGCCTTCAACGGGCTCGCCCACGCGGAGGGCCGCGGCTCGCTCGTCGGGCGGCTGGGCACCCGCGTGGCCGCCTCGAGCATCAACCTCTCCGACTCGCCGCGCTTCTCCCGCACGCTGCCGCGCGCCTTCGACGCCGAGGGCGTCCCCAAGGCGCCGCTGCCGCTCATCCAGGACGGCGTCGCCCACGCGGTCGTGCACGACACGCGCTCGGCCGCGCGGGCGGGCGGCGGCGCGACCTCGACCGGCCACGCCCTCGCCCCCGGCGGCTCGCCGTGGGGTCCGGTCCCCACGAACCTCGTGCTCATCGGCGGCGGCGCCGTGGACGAGAGCGAGCTCATGGCGCCGATCGAGCGCGGGCTCTACGTCACGCGCCTGTGGTACCTCAACGCCGTCCACCAGAAGTCCACGCAGATGACGGGGACGACCCGCGACGGGACCTTCCTCATCGAGGACGGCCGCCTCGGACGCCCGCTGAAGGACGTGCGCTTCACCGACTCGATCCTGCGCCTGCTCGAGGCCACGGAGGCGCTCACGGCCGCCCAGCGCCTCGTCTCCGAGGCCGAGTTCTACGGCCGGCGTTTCGCCACCGGCGTCGTCACCCCGGCGCTGCGCGCGCGGGGCTTCCGGGTCACCGGGCAGACGCTGTGACCGCCGGCTCCGCGGCGCACAGCGCGACGAGCGCGGCGACGGGCTCGGGCGCGAACTGGGCGCCGACGAGGCGCTCGCACTCGGCCAGCGCGTCCTGCGGCGTACGCGCCGAGGAGTAGATGCGCGTGGCCGTCATGACGTCGAAGGCGTCGGCGACGGCGAGGATCGCGGCGCCCGCGGGGATCGCGGCGCCGGCCAGCCCTG
This sequence comes from uncultured Actinomycetes bacterium, assembly GCA_963851295.1. GTDB lineage: Bacteria > Actinomycetota > Thermoleophilia > Solirubrobacterales > Solirubrobacteraceae > JAOPZW01. The sequence goes on from CAWKOS010000001.1 coordinate 314,080, forward strand.
CGGGATAGCCGCGGCCGTCGGGGCGTTCGTGGTGCGCGCGGATCCATGCGACCTGCTCGGGCTGCAGGAGGTCCTCGACCATCTGCGCGCCGAGCGCGGCGTGGCGCTTGATCTGCTCGTACTCGTCGTCGGTGAGGCGGCCGGGCTTCAGCAGCACCGCGTCGGGCACGCCGATCTTGCCGACGTCGTGCACGAGCGCGGCCTCCTCGAGCGCCGCGACGCGCTCGTCGCTCCAGCCGAGGTGGCGCGCGATCCGGCACGCGAGGGTGGCGACGCGCTGGGAGTGCTCGCGCGTCGACTGGTCCTTGGCGTCGATGGCGCGCGCCAGGGCGCGGATGCCGGTCAGCGCCTGGGAGCGCTGGAGCTGGTCGGCGCGCTCGGAGATCGACAGCTCGCGCACGACCTCGGGGTCGTAGACCCACGCCGCGTCGCGGCCGTGGGCCTTGCCCCAGTACAGCGCGCCGTCGGCGAGGCGGACGAGCGCGTCGGCCTCGCAGGCGTGCTCGAGGCCGCAGACGCCGGCCGAGACGGTGACCCGCAGGCCGCCGGCGAGGTCGATGCCCGCGATCGCCTCGCGGGCGCGCTCGACGGCGGTGAGCGCGTCGCGCTCGGAGGTCTCGGGCATGAGCAGGGCGAACTCGTCGCCGCCCAGGCGCGCGAGGACGTCCTCGGTGCGCGCGATGTCGCCCAGCGTCGCGGCGACGGCGGCGAGGACGGCGTCGCCGCGCTCGTGGCCGAGCGCGTCGTTGATCGCCTTGAAGTGGTCGACGTCGAGCAGCGCGAGCGCCAGCGGGCGGTCGTGGCGCAGCGCGCGCGAGAGCTCCTCGCGCAGGCGCTGGTGGAAGGCGCGGTGGTTGGCCAGCCGCGTGAGCGGATCGGTGGCGGCCTGCTCGACGAGCTGCGCGTGCGTCTCGGTGTTGGCGACCGCGAGGCCGATGAGCTCGGCGAAGTCGTCGAGCACGCGCTCGGCGTCGGCGGGCAGCGAGTCGGGGGCGACGGAGGCGACGGCGATCGCGCCCCACAGGCGCCCGCGCACCGGGACCGGCGTCGTCAGCGAGCAGCCGTAGCCCATCCGCGCGGCGCGCTTGGTCGACGCGTGGCGGTCGACGCGCACGGCACGGCCCTCGGTGTAGAGGCGGTGCAGGTCGTCGCGCGGCGTCAGCGGCAGCACCGTGCCGGGCGCGAGCGCCGGGCCGTCGCCGTTGGCCCACGCGCCGGCGACGACCGCCGACTCGGGGCTCGAGAACTCGACCACGCCGCAGCCGTCGACGCCGAGCAGGGCCGCGATGCGCTCGGAGGCGAGGACGAAGACCTCGGCGGGCTGGGCGCCGGCGGCCACCGCGGTCGCGAGCTCGCGCATGACCGCGTGCTCATCGGAGACGCGCATGAGCAGCGCGCGCCCGGCGACGATGACCACGGCCAGCGCGGCGAAGACGAGCGCGGCGCTCATCGAGTCGGCGACGACGCTCTGGGCGCGCGCCTGGGCGTCGTAGAGCAGCGGCGCCTCGTGGACGAGGACGGCCCACGCGACGCACGCCGCCGTGAAGCCGCTCGACAGGAAGCACGCCGAGTAGACGACGACGAAGACCGGCACGGCCTCGAGCGGCGAGTCGACGCCGCCGGTGGCGTAGATCGCCAGGCCGGTGCACGCCAGGGCCGAGAGCGCGCCGGCGGGCAGGCTCCAGCCCGGCAGGCGCCGCCAGTCCAGCAGCCAGATGCTCAGCAGGCCGTAGGCGACGCAGACCACGCCCAGCGGGATCAGCAGCGAGGCGTGGGTGAGGGCGGTGCCCGGAAGGACGAGCAGCAGCAGGGCGTAGACGCCGGCGCCGAGGAACAGGGCCCCGCCGACGCGCCCCGCGAGCAGCGGGTGGCGCCGCCAGAGGGCGGGAACGTCGCGCAGGAGGGCGAGCTGACGGATCACCGGATGTGCCTCGCCGCGGTCATGCCAGGGTGAAGCGCCCGACGAGGCGCTCGAGCTCCTCAGCAGTGCGCGCCAGGTCCTGGGCCGAGGCCGCGATCTGCTGGGAGGAGGCGGAGGTCTGCTGCGTGGAGGCCGAGACCTGCTCGGTGGTGGCCGAGGACTCCTCGGCGACCGAGGCGATCTCGACGACGTCGTCGCGCATGCGCGTGGCGCCGGCGGCGATCTGCTGGGCCGCGGAGGCGATCTCCTCGATGCGCGCGTTGACGTCGTCGACCGAGCCGCCGATGGCCTCGAAGGCGGCGCGCGCCTGCTCGACGGTCGTCGCCGAGTCCTCGGTGCGCTGCGCGCCGTGGTCGACGAGGTCAACCGCGCGGCGCGTCTGCTCCTGGATCTGGTCGATGAGGCGCGTGATCAGCGTCGCCGAGGCCTGCGACTCCTCGGCCAGCTTGCGGACCTCGTCGGCGACGACGGCGAAGCCGCGGCCCTGCTCGCCGGCGCGGGCGGCCTCGATCGCCGCGTTGAGGGCGAGGAGGTTCGTCTGCGCGGCGATCCCGGTGATGGTCTCGACGATCCCGCTGATCTCGTGCGACTTGCCCGCGAGGTCGCGCATGGCGGCGCCGACCTCGCGCGAGGCGTCGCGCACGCTGGTCATGGCGGCGCTGGCCTGCGCGGCGGCGTCGACGCCCTGGCGCGCGACGGCGCGCGCCTGCTGGGCGGCGCCCGCGGTCTCCTCGGTGGTGCGCGCCGTATCGGTGACGGCGGCGGCCATCCGAGCGGCCGTGTCGCTGGCCGAGGCGACCATGCGCACCTGGCGCTCCGCGCCTCCGGCGACGGCGCCCACGGCGCGCGAGATCTCGCCCATCGCGCGGCCGGTCTCCTCGGAGCTGACCGCGACCTGCTCGGAGGCGGCGCTCACGCCGCGGGCGCTGCGCGAGACCTGCCCGATCATGGCGCCGAGGTTGGCGCGAGTGGTCTCGTAGGCGGCGATCGAGGCGCGCGCGCCGTCGATGAGCTCGTCGACGACGGCGCTGGCGGCGCCGATCTCGTCACGCGCGGACGAGCCGATCTTCTCGGTCCCCGGGTCGGCGGCGACGGTGAGGTCACCGGCGGCGGTCGCCTGCAGGCCGCGCCCCAGGCGCGCCAGGCAGACGGTGGTGACGCTGTGCAGCCGCGCGCCGAGGACGGCGAGCGGCTTCGTGATCGAGCGCGTGATGACGACGGCCATCGCGACGGAGAGCAGGAGCGCGAGGGCGATGACGACGAGGATCGTCCGCTCCCCGCGCGAGGCCTTCGTGGCCGTCGCGGCGAGCGCGCGGGCGTTCTCGGCGTCGAGCTCGCGGGCGAGCGCCGAGCGCGCCGCCTCGACCTGGTCGAGGCCCTGCATGACGTCGGTCGTGTACGCGTCTCGCGAGCCGCTGCGGTCGGCGGCGTGGCGGACGGTCTCGGCGCGCGAGAGCCGGACGGCCTTGCCGATGCCGTGGATGTAGGCCAGGCGCGCGGTCGCCAGGGCGGCGAGCCGCTTGCGGGCGGCCGGGTCGTTCACGAGCGGCCCGAGCTTGCGCAGCTCGCCGGCCATCTGCGCGCGGCGCTCGTCCACGCGCCAGGCGATGACGTCCTGGTTGCGCAGGTCGCCGTCGTAGACGTAGAGATGCGTCACGACCTCGTGCGCGGCGGCCTGCGCGTTGAGCGCGAACGCCGACACCAGCTCGAGCGCCTGCGAGCGCTGGCCCTGCGTCGACGAGGTCGAGGAGAGGTCCAGCGAGCGGCTCGCGCTCACGCCGACGAGGCCTACGACGACCAGCGCGGCGGACAGGACCGCGAAGGCCGCGGCCAGGCGTGCGCCCAGCGGCACGAGGCGAAGGGGGTTCACCCCCGCGTAATTCGGCGCCCGGACGCTCGGCTTGAGCGCCGGGAAGCCCCTACCAGGGCTTCTTGATCAGGAGGATCGTGTTGAGCGCGAAGGCGATGGCGAACCCGACCGTCCAGCGGTTGAGGTTGCGCTCGACGAGCGAGCCGCCTCCCAGCGGGCCCTGGCCGCTGCCGACGCCGAATGCGCCGGAGAGCCCGGCGTCCTTCCCCGAGTGCATGAGGATGAGGAAGATGAGGACGACGCAGATCGCAACCTGGACGACGGAGAAGATCAGTTCCATCGCGCTTGATGGTACCGACCGCTCCGCCGCCAGGCCGCGTTCCTGCCTACTCGGGGTGCTGCGAGGGCGCTAGGCCTTGGTGGTCTCAGCGCCGCTCTTGTCGCCGTTGCAGCCGTGGCCGGCGTCGCCGCTCTCGGCGCCGCGGGCCTGCTTGACGTCGTGCTTCTGGCCGAAGCCGTGCTTGTGGCCGCGGCGATGGCCGAAGTGCTTGTGCCTGACGGCCTCCAGGACGCCGGAGGCGACGGTGGCGTCGCCCTCCTTGACGACGACCGTGTAGGTCGTGCCGGGAGTGGCGTTGAAGGTGTCGGACTTCACGAAGCCCTTCAGCTTGCCGTTCTCGTCCGTCGTCGCCGTGGTCGGCGCGAAGTCGGCCACGCCGTCGAGGGCGAAGGTGTAGACCGTGTTCGGCTTGAGGTTGCGCACCTTGACGGCGAGCACGTTCTTGCTCTGGCCGTCGAAGAGCAGCGCCTTGCCGCGGATCGCGGTCGCAGGATCGGCCGGGGCGGCCGTGGTGGCCGCCGGAGCGGTCAGCTTGCCCGCGTAGAGCTTCGATGTGCCGGCGCCGTGGTGGGCGCTCGCCGTCCCGGTGAGGGCCAGCAGCGCGACGCACGCCAGCGAGATGATCTTGGTCTTGGCGTTCATGGCCGTTTCAACGCGCCGGGGCGGGCCAGGTTGGAAGGTCAGCCGAGCTCGTCCAGGCGCCGCAGCAGCTCCATCGCCTCGGCGCGCAGCTCGCGATCGACGGCACGCCAGTCGGCCTCCGACAGCTTGCCCGTGCGGTAGTCGAGCTCGGCGTCGCGGATCTCGCGGTACTTGGCCTCCTTGGCCGCCTCGAGGTCGTCGCGGCGAACGTCGTCGGCCTCCTGCGCCGCGGGCGCCGTGCGCAGCGGCCCGCTCACCAGCCACACGACGACGCCGAGCAGCACGATGACGATCAGCGGAGCCAGGACGTCCACGCGGCCACTCGGCGCTTACGCGCGGTCCAGGTCCTGCGCCACGCGCCCGGCGTAGCCGGCCCTGACCCGCCGGCCCGCGGCATCGGGCGCGGGCCACAGCGCGATCAGGCCGCCCGCGAAGACGATGAGCCCGCCGATCCAGATCCAGGCCACGAGCGGCGAGACGATGAGCCGGAACTGGGCCGGGAAGACGCCGCGCTGGTAGACGCCGATGAGCCCGGCGACCGCCTTCTCCTGCTGGGCGATGGGCTTGTCCGCCGTCCGCGCCGCGATCCCGTCGATCACCTTGTTGAGGTAGTCGGGGTCGGGCTGGATGACCGTCCAGAGGTCCTTCAGCGGGCCGGCCCTCATCCCCACCTCGGAGGTCGCGTCGCCCTCGAAGAGCCCGCGCACCAGGCCGCCGTTGGCGAACGGGGCGGCCGACGGGTAGTAGCCGCGCTCGGTGTGCAGGTCGGCGACCCTGCGCCCGTCCTTGCGCACGCGCAGGTCGGCGCCCAGGGCCACGCGCTCGACGCCGCCGTCGCGCGAGTCGACGCGCGCCGTCGGGCGCACGTAGGTGACCTGGTAGCCGCCGACGGTGGCTGTCTCGTTGGGCTTGAGGCGCACGTCGCGCGCGTGCTGGAAGGCCGAGGAGGCGGCGACGCCGACGAAGAGGACCGCCATCCCGACGTGGACCGTGTAGCCGCCGTAACGCCGCCGGTTGCGGCGCACGAGGCTGACGAGCGCCCGCGCCGGCCCCTCTGAGGTCATCGCGCGGCGGGCGCCGATGCCGCGCCACAGCTCCTGGGCCACGACGGCGATCACGAAGGTCGCGCAGACGAACATGAGCAGCGCGGTCGCGCTCTGGGTGACGCCGAGGGCCAGCAGCGCCACGAGCGCGACGAGGGCGGCGACGGCCGGCCCCAGGAAGTTGCGCCGCGCGTTGGCCAGCGTGGCCCGCCGCCAGGCGATGACCGGCCCGATGCCCGAGAGCAGCACGAGCAGGAGCGCCAGCGGGACCGTGTAGCGGTCGAACCAGGGCGGCCCGACGGCGGCCTTGGTGCCGGTGAGCGCCTCGGAGATGAGCGGGAAGAAGGTGCCCCAGAAGACGACGAAGGCCATTCCGACGAGCACCAGGTTGTTGCCCAGGAAGGCCGCCTCGCGCGAGAGCAGCGAGTCGAGGCGGTGCTCGGTGCGCAGTGCGTCGCGGCGCGAGACGACGAGGTAGACCGAGCCCGCGACCATCGCCGCGATGAGCGACACGAAGGGGACGCCCAGCGTCGAGGCGCCGAAGGCGTGGATCGAGTCGAGGATCCCCGAGCGCACGAGGAAGGTCCCGAGGACCGCGAGCGTCCCGGTCGCGAGAATGAGCGAGACGTTCCAGACCTTCAGCATCCCGCGCTTCTCCTGCACCATCACCGAGTGCAGGAAGGCCGTGCCGGTCAGCCACGGCAGCAGCGAGGCGTTCTCGACCGGGTCCCAGGCCCAATAGCCGCCCCAGCCCAGCTCGGCGTAGGACCAGCGCGCGCCGAGCAGGATGCCCACCCCGAGGAAGAACCAGGCCGCCAGGGCGAACCGCCGCGTCGCCCGGATCCACTCGGCGTCCACGCGCCGCACCACGAGCGCCCCGATCGCGAAGGCGAAGGGCACCGCCCACAGCGTGTACCCCGAGTAGAGCATCGGGGGGTGGATCATCATGCTCGGGTGGCGCAGCAGCGGGTTCAGGCCCGTTCCCTCGGGCGGCGCCGCCGCCACCGTCCCGAAGGGCGAGACGGCGAACACGAGCAGCGAGGTGAAGAAGGCGCCGAAGCCGAGCAGGACCGCGGTCGCGTAGGGCGCGACGTCGCGCAGGCGCCGGCGCACGAGGAAGAGCACGAGGCTCGACCACACCGACAGCAGCCAGACCCACAGCAGCAGCGAGCCCTCCTGTGAGGACCACGCCGCGGCCGCGCGGTAGAAGGTCGGCGTCGTGGTCGAGGAATGCGTGGCGACGACGTCGAAGTGGAAGTCCGAGCGCAGGAAGGCCACCTCGAGGACGGCGAACGCGGCCGACGTGAGCAGCGCCAGCGCATAGACCGCGCGCCGGCCGGAGTCGATCCAGTCGCGGCGCCCGGTCTGGGCGCCGTAGAGCGAGGCGCCGATGCCGTACGCGCACGTCGCGAGCGCGAGGATCAGGCAGGCCTGGCCGACCGGAGCCATGGCGCTAGGTGGGCGTGGCGGGCTTGTCGGTGAACTTCGAGGGGCACTTCGTCACGAGCGAGTCCTTCTCCCCCACGAAGACGCCGCCCTGCTTGCGCACGGTGACGATCACCTCGCGCCCGTCCTTGAAGGGGTCGGGGACGGCGCCCACGTAGCTCACCGGGACCGAGGCCGAGCCGTCGCGGTCGCGCACGCGGAAGAGCGTCTCGTTGCCGGCGTGGTGGATCGAGCCGTTCACGACCTTGCCCGTGAGCTGGTAGGAGCGCCCGGCGTCGGCGCTCGCCAGCAGGCGCGACGGCTTCACGGCCGCGCTGGAGGCCGAGAAGCTCGTATAGACCAGCGCTCCGGCCAGCAGGACCGCGGCCGTGAGGGCGACGACGAGCCGGATGCGGCGCTTGCGAGAGGGATCCATGCGCTGCCTGGAGTCTATTGAGCACCCGCCCGGGAAGGCCCCATAGGTCGATGCGCCCACATCCCGTCTCAACTTTTCCTAACACAAAGCCGATGTCGGACGAGAAACCTTCGGCGCCTTCGTGCGTCTGTATGGGAGAGATGTTGATGCGCGTCCGTTCCAACCGCAATCCGTCCGAGTCCCGCCAGCGGGTGGGCCTGCTCCGCCGCCCCCACGCCGAGGCGGCGACCGCGGCCCCGGCCGCTCCGGCCCCGGCGGCCGAGCCGCACCACGGCGACGACCTCGCGGACGAACGGCGGATGCGCGAGTCCGGCGGCCCGGACGACCGCGCGATGTACACCTGCTCCTGCGGCTACGTCTTCGAGGCCGACGTCTCCACGTCGGTCACCTGCCCGCACTGCGGCACCGGCCAGGCCTGGTAGCCGCCGCAGCGCGCGAACCGCGCTTCCCGACCCGCCGGCCGGGAATACTCAGGCCGGGATGGTCGTCGGCCGCAAGCTCCTCGCCGCACTGCTCATCGCCCTCATGGCGATCGGCTCGGTCCTGCTGTGGCTCGGGATCCCCGTGGGCTGGCTGTATCTCGTCTCGCGCCTCGTGAGCTCGTCGCAGCCGTCGATGGGCCCCTACGTGCTCGTCCTCGTCGGCATCCCCGTCTCGATGATCGTCGTGGGCAAGGCGCTGTCGAAGCTCAACCGCGTCTACGGCGAGATCACGGGCACCGCGCCGACCGTGCGCATGCGCAACCCGTGGATGAAGTCGATGCGCGGCGAGCGCGAGAGCGGCCGGCCGCGCACCGTCCTCGACGTCGTCATGGTCTGGAGCGTCTCGCTGGCGCTCCTCTGCTTCGGCGTCTGGTTCTTCGTCTTCGCGGGCTCGAGCCTGCCGACCTAGCTGTAAGACCTGAGCAGGTTGTTCGGCATCGTCGCCGCGCCGCCGGCCCCCGGGGGGCGCCGAACGTCGGTCTTCCCCCATCCACACGGGGGAAGACCGACGTTCGACCCCCCGGGCACGGACCCGTGCCCCCGGTGTCGCATAGCGGTGTGATGCATGCGGAAGCCGAGGCCGTGCGTGCTGCAAGATGGGCGCGTGCCGTCCGGGAAAGGTGAGTCGGCTGTCGTCGTCCCTGCACCAGCCGCCGAGCCGGTGGTCTCGATGTGGCGGGAACGGTTCGACAGCTCCGCGGCGCAGGGGATGCCGGCGCACATCACCGCCCTGTATCCGTTCCTGCCCGAGGCGCGCCTGACCCGCGAAGTCGTCGCACGGCTACGCGAGCTCTGCGCGGCAGTCCCCGTTCTCGACGTGCGGTTCCGGCGGACTGCGCGATTTCCCGACGTGCTCTATCTCGACCCGGAGCCGGCGAGCACGCTCCGGGCGCTGACCGCTGTCATTTCCGAGCAGTGGCCTGAGGCTCCTCCGTACGGTGGGGCGTTCGGCGAGGTCATCCCACATCTGACGGTGGCGCACGGCGCCGGCGAAGAGGTCTTGAACGACATCGAGGCCGATGTCCTGCGTCGGCTGCCGATCAGTACACGGCTCGCAGAGGCCTGCTTGTACGTCTTCGACGGAGAACGCTGGCGGCTGCGGGCGCGGCTGCCGTTTCACGGTCGTTGCAGCGAGGGATAGTCGCCGATCGGGCGGCGCCGCCAAGCGCGGACGACGGTGGGCCGAGCTGCATCGGTTAACCCTCGGTTTCCGGGGAAAACCCGAAGCAGCTCGCGACCCCGGCGCCCTCCGCGAGCGCGCAGGCTCACCCTCCCGCAGTGCCCGGCCGCGCAGAACCATCACGCCGCTGGTGCGACACCCGGGCCCCGCCTAGCAGGTCCGCGCGTACCGGCAGGCCACGATGCTCGGCTGCTCGACCGGGCGGCCGGCGTCGATCGACCACGCCAGGCGCACGAACTGGGCGTGCGACCACGCCAGCGGCGTCGCCGAGAGCGTGCCCTCGCCGGGCGGGAAGCCCGGCTGCCCGGACGGCGGCTGGTCGTCCCAGACCTGCTCGGGGATCAGTCCGCCCTCGTTGGCGGCCCCGGCCATGGCGGCGAGCTGGGCCTGGTCCTCGCCGGCACCGGCGGCGAGGTCGTACTCGCCGCGCTCGCCGGAGAAGATCGGCCACGCGCGCCCGCGGGTCGCGCGGGTGCCGGGCGGCTCGAAGGAGTCCCACGGCTTGCCGTCGAGCTGCTCGCCGTAGCCGTCGAAGTTGGCGCGGTGCCAGAAGCGACCGTTCGGCGTGTCGACGGCGAGCTCCTTGTCGACGACGGCGATCGAGTTGAGGATCGTCGGGTCGTCGGGGCGCTTGACGCCGAGGCGCACGAGCTCGAGGAAGCTCGGATCGACGACCGTGCGCTCGTCGGCCGCCTCCGGGCCGTTGTCGCCGATCGGGTATGTGCTGCCGTCGTTGGGGTTGGCGTCCTTGGTCACGCGCAGGTAGTAGGGCTTGTCCGAGTACGGGCCGTTGGTGGTCGCCGTCCAGCTCTCCACGCCTTTCTGCCACGTGTCGGCCGTCTGCTCGTAGGTCGTCGCGCTCGCGTCGTCGCCGTTGCGCCGCGCGATGTCCGCCGCGCAGATCAGGCCGGCGATCTCCGAGGCGATCGTGCCCGGCGACCAGCCGGACTGGTTCTCCCACCGGTCCATGTCGGTCCGCGGCCCGGTCTTGACGAGCCAGTCGGCCGCCGGCTTGACGTGCTGGGCGTAGGTCTGCGCGTCGTCGCGGTGCAGCTGCCAGGCCAGCACGATCGGGAAGGCGACCTCGTCCTGTTGGGTGCCGTCCCAGTGCGGGGTGCCGTCGACGAAGGTGTTCTGCCGGACCGAGCCGTCGGGGCGCTGCTGCTTGTCGAAGACGAAGCTCAGCGCGCGCTCGGCGGCGCCGCGGTCGCCCGCGGCCATCATCCCGGTGACGATCTGGTAGAGGTCGCGCGACCAGACCGCGTGGTAGACGCCCGACTTGGGCTGCTCGAACCCGGTCCCCCACGACCACGGCATCGTCGGCGAGGCGATGAAGGCGCCGCGGTAGGTCTTGTCCTCGTGGGCGGCGAGGGTCATGACCGAGATGTCGTACTCGTCGCCGTAGGGCTTCGCGCTCGCCGGCTCGCGCTTGAGCGAGCCGAGGTAGCGGTGCCAGGTGTCGGCGTAGGCGCCCGCGACGCGCCCGAAGCCGCGCTGCAGCGACGCGCGCGCGGTCGAGAGGGCCGCGCCGGCGTTGGCGCCGAAGCCGAGCGCGAGCCGAAGGTGCTGGTGGCGGCGGCCGTCGAGCTGGGTCTGAGCGGTCTGCACGACGTTGCCGGCCGGCGACGAGCGGTACTGCCAGTCCATGCGGTGGTCGTCGCGCAGGTCGACCCATCCGTCGCTCGCGTCCAGGTAGCCGGTCGAGGTGCGCCCGAAGGAGGGGTCGGCCACGAGCGCGCTGCCCGCGTCGGCGTCCTGGGTCAGCAGCGCGCCGTGCGACGTCGTGCCCGAGTCGTCGTCGCCCTGGTTGCTGAGCGCCGGGTCGACGTAGGCGTAGACCTGGTACGGACGCCCCGTGAGCGACTGGAAGCGCACGTCGACGAGCAGCGCGTTGCGCGCCGGGTCGGTGACGTAGGTCTTGGTGATGCGGTAGCGCCCCGACTTCGCCGTGTTGACCTGGCGGTAGGTGAGGCTGCGCTTGTCGACGAGCTCGACGTGCTGGGTCGTGTCGTCGGTCTCGCGGTCCGTGAAGGTCTTGCCGTCGGTGACGATGAGCTGCAGGTCACGCAGCGCCGGCGTGCTGAGGTCGGGGTAGTAGACCTCGGTCAGCTCGCCGCCTTGGAGCGTGTGCCAGACCTTGCTGCGGGTGTTCATCGCCGTCGCGAAGCCCTGCTTGTTCGCCGGCGTCCAGAACGCCTTGGCGCCGGGCGCGCCGGGGGCGGCGCCGGTGGACGCGGCGCCCGCGGCGGCGGGCGCGAGGGCGATGATGGCGAGAGCGACGAACGCCGCGGACCCTCCGCGGCGCCAGGACGACAAGGGGCGCATGGACCGTTTCCTCCAGAGTGGGACGCCCCTCCGCTACCCGCGTTCGCGGGCGGTCAACCCATCGGGTGCCGGACGCCTAGATCTGGTAGAGGAAGTCGAGCCCGAGGTTGCTCAGCGTCTTCTGGGCCTCGACGTTGAGCTGCGTGAGCTCGCCGGTGAGGATCAGGGTGCCCATCGCGATGAGCACCACGCCGGACATCGCGGTGACGAGCAGGTAGTGGTCGCGGATCCAGCCGAAGGCGGTCGTGGCGCGGTCGAAGGCGACCGCCGTGAGCAGGAAGGGCACCGCGAGGCCGAGCGAGTAGAAGGCGAGCAGGACGCCGCCGTGGGCGACCGTGTCCGCGGTCGAGGCGGCCGCGAGGATCGAGGTCAGCGTCGGGCCGACGCAGGGCGTCCAGGCGACGGCGAAGGCCAGGCCCGCGATGATCGGCCCGCCGGTGCCGGCCCGGCGGATCAGGGCGTCCGGGCGCCACTCGCGGTTCAGGCGCGGGACGAAGGGCGTGAGCAGGAAGAACACGCCCATGGCGATGATGAGGATGCCCGAGACCTTCTCGAGCGTCGCCTTGGAGTCGCGCAGCGTCGAGCCCAGGCTGGTGGCCGTCATCCCGAGCGCCACGAACATGAGCGTGAAGGAGAGGCAGAAGATGATCGCCGGGCCGAGCACGTGCGAGAGCCGGTGGCGGCCCTCGCGCATGTCGGTGATGCTCACGCCCGAGACGGCCGAGATGTAGCCCGGCACGAGCGGCAGCACGCAGGGCGAGACGAAGGACACGAAGCCGACCGCGAAGGCGGCGATCACCGTCGTATCGGCCTGCGCCTGGGCTAGCACCAGCATCAGACGTCGTACCTCGCGAGGTCCTCGTCCAGGCGCCGTGCATCGGCGGCGCTCAGGGCCGGGACGCCCGGGCCTGGGCCCCCGCCCGGGCCGGCGCCCCCGCCGCCCCCCGAGCGCCGCCGCCACCGCGGCAGCAGCGCGGCGAGCAGTGCCACCAGCGCGGCGACGACCGCCACCGGCACCCACCAGACGGCGAGGCTGAAGCCGCTGTCGCGCGGCTTGGCCAGGATGCTCGGCCCGTAGGTGCGCTCGAGCTCGTCGAGGATCTGCTGCTTGGTCAGGCCCTGGGCGATGAGCCGGCGGATCGCCGCCCGCTCCTGGTCGGCGCGCGGCGACTCGGCGATGTTCAGCGGCACGTTGCACGTGTCGCACATCACCTCGTCCTCGACGTCGTTGAACGAGGCGCGCGGCTGGGCGGCGAAGGCCGCCGGCGCCCACGCGAGCGCGAGCACGGCCGCCAGCAGCCCGAGCAGCCCCACGACCCCCGCCCGACCCATCAGCTCGCCTGCGCCTGGTCAATCGCGCGCTGCAGGAAGTCCGAGGACACCTCGCCGCGCGACATCGCCACCACGCGCCCGCTGCGGTCGAGCACGAAGGTCTCCGGCAGCTTCGTCGTCCCGTACTTGGGCGCGAGGTCGAGGCGGTCGTCGCGCAGGCTCGGGTAGGTGACCTTGTACTTGCGCACGAAGTCGCGCGACGCGCCCGCGTCGTCCTTGTAGGTCACCCCGAGGACCGTCCCGCCGCTGGGCGCCAGCCGCCGCTGGGCGCGCTCGAGCACCGGCGCCTCGTTCTCGCACGGTCCGCACCACGAGGCCCAGAAGTTCAGGACCACGACCTTGCCCCGCAGCTGCGCCAGCGAACGCGTCCCCGTGCCGTCGAGCTCCGGCAGCGCGACCCCGGCGCCGGGCGCCGCCGGCCGCTGGCCCTTCTTCACGGCAGAGTCCAGGGAGGTGTCGTCGCGGCGCGCCACGACGCCGTAGGCCAGCAGCCCGACGAGGGCGGCCGCCAGGACGGCGACGACGAAGGGGACGGCCGAGCGCTTCACGGCCCCCCAGGTTAATCGGCGGCTATGCTTGGCGAGGCAGGCGGCGGTAGCTCAGTTGGTAGAGCATCAGCTTCCCAAGCTGAGGGTCGCGAGTTCGAGCCTCGTCCGCCGCTCTCGGCGACAGCCTGCAGGACGATGAAGATCCCTGCATGCGCAGGGATCTTCGCGTTTGCGGGTCAGCTCGCGGGACAGGATCGCACCCCCTCGCACCGCCTCGCATACAGGGTCATAGTCGCATCTTGGTCGCATCCTTTGCTGCCTCGGCGGGCGCGACAGTCGCCCTCGCCGAAGCGTCACGGGGCGATCAGCGCAGCTTCGTCAAGCCGCGTCGGGATCCCACAGGCCGCCGGTACGAGTGGGCTCCGCGGTGACGAGCCGCGCCTCCATGGCGGCGTCGAAATGGTCGCGCCGGATCCGCCACTCCTTGCCGATCTTGTAGGCCTGAAGCTCGCCGCGCAGAATCCAGTCCCGGACGGTCCGTTCCTGGACCTTCAGGCGCGCCGCGACCTCTTCGACCTTGAGGTATTCGGGCTCGTCGGATCCGGGGTTCGCTGGCATCGGGGGCTCCTTGCTCCTGGGCCGAGACTACACGAGTATGGTCGTATGAATTCGTCGATGGGTGTTGGCGACCTTCGGATTTTTCGACGCAACGAGCGGCTTGGGAGATGAGCTTCCCGCGAGCGTTCGGGCCTGAGTGCGCCGGCATGCGATAGGACAGGTGTGGTGGAGGCTTCCGAGCAGCAGAGCGCCCCGCGGGTGCCGCCAAGGAGGCCGCCTGGGATGCAGCGCGAGACGCACAGGCGTCCTGGGCAGATGCGATGCGCGCACACGAGCAGGCGCCGCCCGATCCGGAGTTCCGTGCTCGCCTTCGCGCGCTATCCGAGGCCGCCGCGGCGATGCGCGACGCGCACGCCCGGGCGCTTGAGGCAGGCCTCGCATGGAAGCCGGTCGCTGGCTCCGAGCGCGCACGGCCACCGTACGAGCTTCGCCCTGGCACCGGTCGCCGTGGGCCAGACGAGCTTTGGGCGCAGTTCGACGCGGCGGTGGAGCAGCTGAACGTCGCGGGCGGCGGCGATAGCCTCGTCGAGGTCGTCGCCGCGTACTCGGCCGTGGCCGACGCCGCCGGCGTTCTCGCCGACGCGCTCGAAGCGGGCGAATAGCGAGTACCCGACCCCGGACCAGCGGCTCACGTCCGCCGGCCTCGCGGCCACACGATGCCTGGGACGGATGCCTGCGGCGGGCTGACCGCGGCCGACGTGGACTTCGTGCTGGGTTCACGCGGGAGCGAGGGCGCGGCGTAGGCTTGCCCGATGGAGCACTGGGATCTGCACACGCTCGAGGTAGAGACGCGTCAGCCGCGAATCCTGCACTCCGCGCGTGGCGAGGCGCGCTCGATCCTCATCGCGCTGGCCGCCGGCGAGGGGCTGCAGGATCACCAGGTACACGAGCGCGCCTACGTCGTGGTCATCGCCGGTGAGGTCGACCTCGCCGGCGCCATCGGAGGACCCGGGCTCGCCGCGGTCTTCGAGCCCGCCGAGCGCCACGCCGTGCGGGCGCTAACGGACGCGCGATTGCTGCTCGTACTGGCCCCCTGGCCTGGGGAAGGCCACCCCGGCGCCCGCGACGACTAGCGACACTCTCCTCGCCGCCGCGCACACCCATCCTCAGGACGAGAGCTACATCGTCATCGAGGGTCACCTGACCGTGCATGCGGGCTCCTGCGCCTTGCCGCCGACGGCTACATCGACCAGACATTCGACAGCCGCCGCCGCTACCGCGCCATCCTGCGCCTTGCCGCGCTGGGCTGCCAGGTCATCGCGCACGCGGAGCTGCCGTGCATCGCGGCGCCGCACGTCGCGGAGCTCCACGCCGCAACGGGCGCCATCCCACATCTCATGATCCCGAGCTACCGCGGCGTGGCCTGCGTCCTTCACTGCGACGACCCCTGTCCGCAGCAGATCGGGCAGCCGATGCTGCGCGAGCTGCTGCCCGCGCACGCAACCGCTGCGGGCAAGGTGCTGCTCGCCTTCCGGCAGCCGTGGCGCGACAGCGTCCTGGCCGGCAGGCTGCCCCGGTACACCGAGCGGACCATCACGGCGCCGTTCGACATCGAGCGCGCCGCCGCGGAGATCCGGACGCGCGGCTACGCCATCGACAACGGCGAGTACCGGTCCGGAACGCTTGGGATCGCTGCCCCCGTCTTCGTACGGGACGACGTACCCGCCGCGCTCGCACTCGTGAGACGGCGCGATGGTGTCGTGGACGTCGCCGACGCGCCGGTCGAGCGCGTGGTCGCGGCCGCCGCCGCGCTGAGCCTCGCGCTGAAGCGACCGGAAGGCGGAAGCGATGGCCGTCCAGCCTGAGTCGCCCGCGTTGATCCGCGCAGCGTTGCTGCGCAAGGCGCTCGCGGACGCAGCTCAGCGCGCGGCGCTGGCACGGCGACTCGGTCTGACCGACAACGAAGTGCTCACGGTGCAGCATCTCGCGCGCGCGGGTGAGTTGACACCCGGCCAGCTCAGCGCGCGGCTGCAGCTGTCCTCAGGGGGAACGACAGGGCTGATTCATCGGTTGCAGCGCGCCGGGCACATAACGCGCGACCGTCACCCGCGCGATGCGCGTTGCGTCTTGGTGCGCCTGACCCCCGAGATCCAGACATGGGCAGCGGACGCGTGGGCACCGCTCGTGGCGGAGATCGACGCGCTCGTCGACGACATGTCGTCGAAGGAAGCGGAGGTGGTTCGATCGTTCCTGGACGCGGTCGCGGACGCCGCCGATCGTCACGCGACTCGCGTGGCGGCGGACGCTGACGCCAGCGCGCGCGACTCGCTTGCCGTCCCGTTGCCGGCGCTGTGGGCGTAGCTCGCCGCGACAAGGCCGCGGGATCTAGCGTCGAGTCGGGCGAGGGCCCGTTCGCTCGCTGCGACGAGTTGCCGGCGCACGGCGGGCCACGCCGTGGGCAGGTCGTTGGCGCCGTAGGCGCGGGCGCATGCGATCGGGGCAGGCCCCGCAGGCGGCTTCGACGAGTAGAGAAGGTCGGCGAACCGGGGAGACTCCTGGTTCCCGCCGACCGGAGGCGGGGACCCGATCGGTCACTCGCTCGCGAGCCTGTTGGTTCTGACGCCGGCCGGGCTTGACGCGCGCAACGATGCCAGGGGTTGCGGAGGGCGACGCAACTCCACTGCAGAGCAGTGCATCGAGGTGTCATCCGCGGTGGTCGCCGGGCGTGATCAGGCCGCTTTCGTAGGCGAGGACGACGGCTTGGACGCGGTCGCGTAGGCCGAGTTTCATCAGCAGTCGCGCGACGTGGGTCTTGACGGTTCCGATCGAGACGACGATGCGCTCGGCGATCTCGGCGTTGGAGAGGCCGCGCGCCACGAGGATGAGGACCTCGCGCTCGCGGTCGGTGAGCTCGGCGATTGCAGGCGGTGGGGCGGATGGCGCGCGTGGCCGGCTGGCGATGTCCTCGATCAGGCGGCGCGTGATGGACGGGGAGAGCAGCGACTCGCCTGCGGAGAGGACGCGGATGGCTCGCGCGAGTTCCTCGGGCGGCGAGTTCTTGAGCAGGAAGCCCGAGGCGCCGGCGCGCAACGCCTCGTAGACGTATTCGTCGACGTCGAAAGTCGTGACGACGAGCACCCGCGGCGGGTCGCCCAGGCGGCCGAGGATTTCGCGCGTTGCCGCGACGCCGTCTTTGCCGGGCATCTGGATGTCCATGACGACGACGTCGGGGCGTAGCCGCTCGGTTTCCCGGATGGCGCGCTCGCCGTCGTCGGCCTCGCCGACTACCTCGATGCCCTCCTCGGACTCGAGGATCATGCGGAACCCGCCGCGGACCATCGCCTCGTCGTCGGCGATGAGTACGCGGATTGCCATCAGCCCTCCTCGAGCGGTATGCGCGCGTGAACGTGGAAGCCACCGCCGGGCGCCGCGCCGGTGGTGAGGCTTCCGCCGTAGAGCGAGGCCCGTTCGCGCATGCCGATCAGTCCGTGCCCGACGTGCCCGTTGGCGTTCGGTGGGCCGGACGCTGGGCCGCCGTCGTCGCGGACCTCGATCTGCAACTCGTTGCCCTCGGCGCGGATGTCGACCGACACGTGGGAGCTGGGTGCATGCTTGAGCGCGTTGGTCAAGGCCTCCTGGACGATGCGGTACCCGGCGAGATCGACGCCCGGGGAAAGCGCGTCGACCGACCCCGTGACCTGCAGGTCGACTGATAGGCCAGCATGGCGCGTCACGGCGACGAGCTGCTCGACCCGGCGCAGCGACGGGCTCGGGCTCGAGATGTCGTCCGAACCCGTCCGCAGCAACCCGATCAGGCGCCGCATCTCGCCAACCGCCTGGCGGCCGGTACGCTCGACGGCGAGCAGCGCATCGCGCTCGCGGTCCTGGTCGTCCCCCAGGCGCCTCCGGACCGCTCCCGCCTGGATGCCCATCACGCTGATCGAGTGCCCGACAACATCGTGCAGTTCGCGTGCGATGCGGCCGCGCTCGGCGGCGAGCGCCGCCGCGATCCGCTCGTCCCGGTCACGCTCGAGCACGTCTGACTCGAAGTCCAGGACGCCGAGCGCGCGACCGATGAGCAGCCCCGCCGCCGGCAGGGCGACCGCGAGTGCGAGATCGGGGCCCACGGGCTCACGCAGCAACAGCTGCGTCGCCATACCCCCGACGGCGAGCGCCGCCCCCGCCCAGAAGCGCCAGCCCTCGCAGCGTGACCCGACCGCGTAAATCGCCAGCACCACGCACACGACCGGCAGGATCGGTTCCCCGGAATGAATGCCCAGTGCCGTCGCCGCGATCCAGCCTCCGACCACGGCCGCGAGCGTGGCCAACGGCCAGCGAAAGCGCACAGCCAGCGGCATCGCCACGAAGGCCGCCGCGACCCCCTGCGCCGGAGTGTCGAGCAGATCGTGGGCGACCAGCTCGAGCTCGACACCGACCGTCATGACCAACGCCAACGCAAGCTCAAACCACGCCTGTGGCATGTCGAGAAGGCGCCTCACAGGCGCACGGTAACCGGCCAGAGCCGCGCACGACCATAGCTCTCAAGGCGGATTTGGACACGGCCGACGTATGCCTCGAGAGCGACAGCAAGACCGATCCCCGGGCAGACGCGCAAGGCGCGACCGGCGCGTACGTTCTCCCCATCCGCTGCAATCCACACGGAGGCGCACCATGATCACCCGCAAGGCACTCGTCGCGCTCGCGATCTTCACCCTCGTCTGCTTCGCCGTCGCCGGCATCATCGGCAACCACCGCCACGGCTTCGTCATGGCGATCGGCGACGTCGCCTGGACCGGGATGCTCCTCGGCCTGCTCTTCCTCGTCGTCGGTAGCGCCACCGCGATCATCCGCAGCCGCCGCCGCCTCGGAAACAGCCAGTAGCTCGTAAGGTGGCTCCTGAATTCACGGGCGTCGACAGTGCTCGGCGCGCCTTCGAGCATGGGCCGCTCAACGAGGTGAGGAGACCCTGTTGAGCGACCCACCCAGGCAAGGCAGCGGGCGCCGGATGCTGACCCGGCACGTCGACCGCCGCGGCTTTTCGTGTGTTAGGACGATGTCGAGTGGCCGGGCTCGACGATCCCGTGCTCGTAGGCAAAGACCACCGCTTGTACGCGGTCGCGCACGGACAGCTTCCGCAAGATGCTGGCCACGTGCGTCTTCACGGTGGCTTCACCGAGGATCAGCTGGCCCGCGATCTCGCCGTTGTTCAGCCCACGGGAGATCAATCGGAGCACCTCGAGCTCTCGCGGAGTCAGCTCCGCCAGAGCGGCTGAGGCGTCGGCGGTCGGCGCCCGCGTGACGAACCGCTCGATCAGGCGCTGCGTTATGGTCGGCGCCAAGAGCGCCTCGCCGCGAGCGACGGTGCGCACCGCCGTCACGAGTTGCTCGCGTGGTGCGTCCTTGAGCAGGAACCCGCTGGCACCGGCCTTGAGCGCACCGTAGACGTAGTCATCGAGATCGAAGGTCGTCAGTACCAAGACGCGCGCGTCTACCCCGGCGCGTTGGAGGCGCTCGGTCGCCTCGATTCCATTGAGCTCTGGCATCCGGACGTCCATCAACACGACATCGGGGTCGAGTTCCTTGGCGAGGCTCACGGCCTGGCGCCCGTCGGCCGCCTCGGCGACGACCTCGATGCCGTCGGCGAGGTCGAGGATGAGCTTGAACCCTGAGCGGACCAACTCCTGGTCGTCGACGAGCAGGACCCGGATCATCTGAGCGGCAGGACCGCGCGTAGAGCGAACCCGCGAGGACCAGGCGCGGCCACGACGTGGCCGCCAAGGACGGCGACCCGCTCATGGACGCCGGCGAGGCCCTTGCCGCTGCCCCCACCCGGTCCCGAGCCGTCACCGTCGTCGACGACCTCGAGATGGACGGCCTCATCGCGGTAACGCACGATCACTTGCACCCGGCGCGCCCCGGAGTGCTTGCGCACGTTGGTCAGTGCCTCCTGCACGACACGGTAGGCGGCGACATCCAGCGGTGCCGGCAACCGGCGCGGCTCGCCCTCGATGGTCGCCTCGACTGACAGGCCGCCCGCCCTCGCCGTCTGGACGAGCGAATCGAGACGGGCCAGACCCGGCTCCGATGCCTCGTGGGACGCCGCGTCGCCTCCGCCCAACGCGCCGAGGACCCTGCGCATGTCAGCGAGCGCGACGCGGGCGGTGTCGCGGATGGCCACCAGCGGCGTACGGACGAGCTCCGGATCGTGCGCGAGCGCGCCGTCGGCGGCGTCGGCTTGGACGGCGATCACGCTCATCGCGTGTGCGACCTCGTCGTGCAGGTCGCGTGCGATCCTGGCCCGCTCTTCGGCAACGGCCGCGTGGACGCGATCCTCGCCGAGCCGCTCGAGCATCTCAGCGCGCATGCGCAGCTGCCGGATCCACAGTCCGGCAAGCACCGCTCCGGAGAGCAGGAAGATCGCGGCCACGACGTTCGCGACGACTCCACCGCTCTGCGCGAGCGCCGAGACGATCCCGGCCGGGACGAACACGGCGAGGCCGGCGAAAAGCTCCCGCGGGCTCTTGTGATAAGCCGCAAGCGAGTACGGCACGATGACGAAGCAGGCGAGCGCGACGATGGAGTCGCGGTAGCCGCCGATCCCGACCTCCAGCAGCGCCGCTGCCGCCACCGCGACGGCCACGCGAGCGGGGTACACGCGCCGCCAGGCAAGGGAGAGCGTCCACAGCGGCAGGACGACGTAACTGATCGGTCCCGCGCTCTCCTGAATTCCGGCCACCAGCGTCACGAGCTTGATGGAGAACAGCCCGGCCGCCAAGGCGACGTCGGTGACCGCGATCGCGCCGATCTTGCGCACGACTCGAAGGTAACGCCAAATCCCGACGGCGACATCCGCCTATGGGCTGAGTGAAGCGCCTCCTGGATCAGCTTCTCGGTGGATCGCGTTCGCCCTCGTGCCCGACGACACGGGCGTGATTTGGACCTAGCGTCCTCGCAACGCCGTCGAGGCGAAGCGCAATCGAGCATGGAGGATCGAGATGCACAGCACAGTCATTCCGGCTTTTCGCACGACCCGACAGGGACGACATGCGCTCTTGCGCACCGCAGAGGTTGCGCTCTACGTGGGGATCGCGGCAGCGCTCTTCCTCACGGCCGTCTGGTTCGTCTCGCCGCAGAGCTCGGCAGGCGGGACCTACCACGACGTCGGCGCCTACCTCTTCACCGGCAACGGCGTGCCGTTCGGCGCCGCACCGCTCGTCCTGCTGTGGGCGCTGCTCGAGCTCCACGGCGAGCGCGTCGGCAGGAGGGCGACGATCGGTGTCGTCATCGCGTCGGTGTCGCTCGTGGCGCTGATCGTGGTGCTCGGCGCATCGGTCGCGGCGGGCGAGGAGGTGCAGGGAGGCCCGACGTACATCCTCGGAACGCTTGGGTCGATCATCGGGATCGGGCTCTTCTGCGCCGACGCGGCGCGGGCAGGGCTGCTGCCGCGTGGAGCCCTGTGGTTCTGGGCATTCAGCTGGACGGTCGGTGGCATGCTCGGACCGAAGGGCTCGCAGCTGCTGCTGGCGGCCGCGTACTCGGTCCTGCTCCTGAACGTGCGAGAGCACGCCCGGGAGGAGCGAGCCTCTGACCTCGATCCGCAGAGCGATGCCCCTCGAGGCATCCGCGGTCGGCCTGACCCGAGCGCGCTTCAGTCCCGGTCGGCGCGTGGAGCATCAGCTCCGCGCGTGAGGTGATGCCCAGCTTGATGAGCACGTCGCGCCGCGGTACTCGACGACGCACGCGCTCGGCGCGGCGCCGGCGACGTGGGCGGGGACGCGGCGTGGCCCGACGACGTATTCGTGTTCTTGCGCGCATCGAAGCCCGCTCGTGTGCGACTCCAGCGGCGAACAGTCCGGGTTCCGACGTTGAACCCCTGGCCGCTTCGTGCTGTGGGTAGCAGCGTTCCCGGCTGGCTCTCGAGGCGGATCCAACGCGCGCAGATTCGCCCTCGCCTCGTCGAATGATGGAATGACCGAGCACGTGAACGCAGCGATCGAGACCAACGCGCTGACGAAGGCCTTCCGCTCAACGCTCGCGGTGGACCGGCTCGACCTTCGCGTCGATCCGGGCCAGGTGTTCGGCTTCCTCGGCCCGAACGGCGCCGGCAAGACGACCACGATCCGGATGCTCCTCGGCCTCTGCCACGCGACCGCCGGCACGGCGAGCATCCTCGGCCTCGACAGCGAGGCCGACAGCGTTGCCATTCACACGCGCTGCGGCTACCTGCCCGGCGATCTCGAGCTCTACCCGCGGATGACCGGCGCGCGCGTCCTCGAGTGGTTCGCCAACGCTCGCGGCGGCGTCGACCAGCGCCTCCGCGACGGGCTCGTCGAGCGCTTCGGCGTCATCCTCGACCGCCGCGTGCGCGTGCTGTCCAAGGGGAACCGGCAGAAGCTGGGCCTGGTGATCGCCTTCATGCACCGGCCCGAGGTGCTCGTGCTCGATGAGCCCACATCCGGCCTCGACCCGCTGATGCAGGACGAGTTCCACGGGCTCCTGCGTGAGACGACGGCGGACGGTCGGACTGTCTTTCTGTCCTCGCACGAGCTCGACGAGGTCCAGCGGATTGCCGATCGCGTCGCGATCATCAAGGACGGGCGCCTGGTGGTGACGGGATCGGTCGATGAGCTGCGGGAGCAGGCGCCGCAGACGATGGAGCTGCGCTTCGCTGCGCCGGTCGCGGCCGCCGACTTCGAACGCCTGGACGGCGTCCAGCACGTCGTCGTCGATGGTAATCGCGTCACCCTTCAGGCGAACGGAGAGCTGGCGCCGGTGCTGCGCGCGATCGCCGACCACGACCCGGTCGACGTCGTGGCCCGCCACGCCGACCTCGACGAGCTATTCCTGACCTACTACCGGGACTGAAGAGCGCGCCTTGCGGACCGAGATCGCCCGACTCGACCTCTTCAACCGCCGTCGCCTGACGATCGGCTACGTCGCCGGCATGGCGCTCTACATGCTGGTGATCGTCGTCCTCTATCCGGCCTTCAAGGACTCCACCGACCTCAACGACCTGACCTCGGGCAACTCGACAGTGGCCGCTCTGTTCGGCGTCAGTGGGACGCTCACGTCCCCGGCCGGCTGGATCAACGCGAACGCCTACACCAACTTCCTGCCGCTGATCATGCTTCTGTTGACGATCGGCTACGGCGCCGCCGCGATCGCCGGCGAGGACGAGAACGGCACCCTCTGCCTCATGGTCACGCTTCCCGTCCGGCGGCCGGCGATCCTCGCGCAGAAGATCGCGGCCATGGCCGTGCAGGCGCTCCTGCTCATCGTCGCGGTCGCTACCTGCGTCTACATCGGCCGCGCATTTGACGTGTCGCTGGACGCCTGGGACGTCGCCACCACCTCGCTTGCGGTCGTGCTGCTCGGCCTCGACGTCGGCCTGGTGGCGCTCGCCGTCGGGGCGGTCACCGGGAGCCGTGGGACCGCGATCGGCATTACCTCCGCGCTCGCGGGGGCGTCCTACCTCATCAGCTCGCTCGCGCCGGTCGTCAGTTGGGTCAAGCCGCTGCGCTTCGCCTCTCTCTTCTACTGGGCGGTCGGCAACAACCAGCTAGCGACCGGCGCCGGGCTCGACTCCTTCGCGGTCCTGCTCGGCGCCGGCATCGCCGCCGCGCTGGGGGCGCGAGCGGCCTTTGTGCGCTTCGACGTGCGCTAGGTGGGATCGGTGCGCATCTTGAGGCGCTCTTTGGCTGGGAGCGACGAGGGAGGACGTGACGGGTGGCAAGCCAACTTCGGCAGGGTGGACGCGTAGCCTCCGTGCGTCGCCTACGAGCACCCGATGAAGCGGCTGTATCTCCTGCGTCACGCAAAGTCGAGCTGGAAGGACCTGTCGCTCGCCGATCACGATCGTCCGCTCGCCGGGCGTGGCCGCCGGGCGTCGAAGGCGATCGCTCGGCTGTTGCGCGATCGCAGCATTGAGCCGGACCTCGTCCTGTGCTCCACGGCGCGCCGTGCTCGCGAGACGCTCGATCGGATCGCGCCGGCGCTCGGCACGCCGGCCGTCGAGATCGAGCCCGACCTGTACGTCGCTGACGCGCGCGGGTTGCTCCAGCGGCTTCGAAGCGTCCCGGACGCGATCGAGTCCGTGATGCTGATCGGCCACAACCCCGCCATCCACGAGCTCGCGATCGACCTCGCGCGCCCATCGCCCACGCCGAGCGAGCTCGAGGCCGGATACCCGACCGCCGCGCTCGCGGTGCTGACGGTCACGGCGTCAACTTGGAGCCGGCTCGGCCACGGCACCACAGACCTCGTCGAGCTCGTGAAGCCACGCGACCTCGAGTAGCGGCTCGCGGCGCGGCGTAGCGTTGGCTGCAGCGATGGAGTTCCGGCTCCTCGGACCGCACCGCGACAGCACCGTGACAACAGACGGTCCGTTCAGATCTGATCCGTGACAACACGGTTGGCAACACAGCGCGCCCAGGTCCGCGGCGGATTCGTTCGGGCTGGCAAGCAGACCCTCGCTCACCCCGATGACGACTTGGCGGTCCTCAACTCGCTACTGCGCACAAGGCGACGCAGGGCAGTTCGTAGCGGCCGTCGACGGCGAAGCGGCCGAACGACTCCTCGACCTCTGCCTTGATCGAGGCGCGTTCGGAGTCGGGCAGGCACCTCAGAGCCAGCGCGATCGGGCCGGCGGTGTCGGCGATCAGGCTCAGGTACTCGTCTACGTCCGGCAGCACGAACCGTACCGCCACCTCCTCGGTGCGCAGCTCGGCGAAGCCGGCACCGCGAAGAAGCGCTTCGGTGCGTTCCGCGGCCGCCATGCTGAAGATCCCGGGGGCCGGAGGGGGCTCCGGCGGATCGATGTGTCCACGCTGGATCAGGCTGACCGCGATGACGCCGAAGTACGGGTTGCGCTCCGGAGGCCCCCAGACCGCGAGCGCCAACCGCCCGCCGGGGCGTAGGACGCGTCGGGTCTCTGTCAGTGCGGCCCCGGGATCGGCCATCAGCATGTAGCCGAACCGGCACAGCACACCGTCGACTGAGTCGTCGTCCAGCTCGATCCGCTCGGCATCGATCACCCGGTAGTCGACGTTCGCGACCTCGAGCTCGGCGCCGCGACGGCGGGCGGCGTCGAGCATCGCCGGGGAGAAGTCGCTCGTGATCAGCCGGCCGTGCTGGCCAGCGGTCGCGGCTGCCTGGAATCCGGTTTCCCCGACGCCGGCGGCGAGCTCCAGCACCGTGTCGCCCTCTCGCGGGTCCAGCTCCCGCAGCATCCATTCCCGGACTGGCGCCGCGACCTCCTCGATGTCGGCCCGGCGGCGCTCCCAGGTCGGTGCGATCGCCTCAGCGATCTCGTAGCTGGCACTTCTGAAGGCTTCGAGCGTGTTGGTAGCCATGCCGTACTCCCTTGGTTTCGCGTCGAGCTCGGCGGACTTGTCGAGCCGCCGCCGAAGCTACGACCGGCCCGGCGACCGCACCATCGGGAGTTCTCCCCATGCGACGAGGCCATGCTGCATCGCGAACAGCGTCGCCGCAGCGCGGGTCGAGACCCCGATCTTCCCGTAGGCGTTCTGGACATGGCGGTCGGCGGTCTTCACGGAGATCCCGAGCTCGCGCGCGACCTGCTTGGTCTGCAGGCCGCGGGCAAGCATGGCCACGACTTCGGCCTCGCGCTCGGTGAGCCCGGCCGGCCGCTCGAGCCGGGGCGAGGGTTGCCCGGCCGCCTCGATCACGGCGGTGACCGCGTCCGCGTCGAGACGCCCAGCGCTTGCCTCATCGGCGACGGCCTGGGCCGCCTGCTGGGGCGAGAGCCGATCGCGGTGGGACCGTGGTTCGCACATCGCGCGGTAGGTGTCGGCGGCGGCGAGGAGACGGGCCGGAAACGGCAGATCAGCGCCGGGGCAGCCGCGGTGGTATCCGGAGCCGTCGATGCGCTCATGGTGCCCGCCCGCAATCGGAACGAGCGTCGAGAGGAACGGCGAGCGCGAGAGGACGCGCTCCGTGTGGTATGGGTGCAGGCGCACCTGCTCCCATTCGTCGGCCGTCAGCGACCCGGGCTTCTGCCAGATGCTCGGATGGACGGCCACACGGCCGACGTCGTGGATGAGACCTGCCCACCGGATCGCGGTCACGCCCGCAGCATCGATACGGCATCGCCGTCCCGCCTCGCTCGCGAGTTCGGCCACCCCGGCGGAGTGGCCGGTCAGATACGGCGAGATCAGGTCGGTGAATCCGGCCATCGCAACGAGCGCGTGGTCGATCGCGTCCCCCTCGAGCGTCAGGCGGGGCTGCGGCTCGGACGCGAGGGCCTCGTCCCAGGCCGACGTCTCGCGATCCAGGGCAAGGACCTCGGCAGCGTCGTCGGCGAGTCGGGCGGCGATCTCCGGGTCGAACCCCTGCCCCGCGCGCTCCCGGACGAGGCGAGCTGCATACTCCTCGCCGCCCAGCACGCGTTGGAGCGCCGCGTCGGTGGCGACATGGACGATCCGCATCGGCAGCGGGATCTCCTCCCCCTTTGCGCGGCCGAGTGGGCCCCGGCCGTCCCAGCGTTCGAGCAGGTGGGCGAGGAGGCCGCGTACCGACGGGGGAGCGCCGACGCCGTCGGCGAGCATCTGCGCAACCTCGCAATGTGCGGTGAGCTGCGGACGCTGCTTTCTCACCATTCGCGGCAACCGCCGCGCAGTCTGGGCAGCGCGAATGAACGCCGGCCCGTCCGGTTCCGGCAAGGCGCGAACCAGCCCGGCGATCACCTCGCGTCCGGACCCGTAGATCACAGGGTTCAGATGGGTCGTGAGCGAGCCGCCGAACACCTCGACGGTGACGTGCGCATCCGTCGTACACCCTGCATGCGACAGCAGCGACGCGTAATAGGTCTGCGCCGCAGTCACCCGTTCGACGCCGAGTCGGTCCGCGAGCCGCATGGCGATCAGGGTCGTATGAAGGCCGTGCTCGAAGGGGAAGCCCATGCCGAGGTCGGTGCCCAGGCACAGCGCCGCGATCAACTCGGCGGTACGGACGCTTTCGACCGGCTGCGACTCCGGCATCGGCATTCCCGTGACCGTACTCCAGCGCCAGGCGCCGTTTGGCACCGTGGAAGGCCGGCGCTAGCCGGCGGAAGCCAGCTGGCCCGGAAGCTTCACCACCGCCACGAACAGGTCGTCGATGAGACGAACAATCTCGATGAAGCGGTCGAAGTCGACCGGCTTTGCGACGTAGGCGTTCGCGCCGAGCTCGTAGGAGCGCAAGATGTCCTCCTCCGCCTCCGACGCCGCCAGGACCACGACCGGGATCGTGTGGAGGTCGGGGTCGGCCTTGATCTCCGCGAGCACCTCACGACCGCCCATGCGCGGAAGGTTGAGGTCGAGCAGCACGAGATCCGGACGCGAGGCGCCCGCGTGCCGGCCGCGCCCGCGGAGGAAGTCGAGCGCCTCCATTCCGTCGGTCGCGACGTGGACCTCGTTGTGGACCTTGTTGAACTCGAACGCCTCCCTGATGAGGAAGACGTCACCAGGGTCGTCCTCGACCACCAGCACCACGATCGATCTCAACGTCTCCACGGTCCGTCGCTCCCATCGACTCGGTGGCGGCCCGGACTGGAGGGCTGGGCGCAGCGTACTGCTCGATGGCCATGGGCCGGCGTCGCCGGCGCAGCGGCGGCGGTTGCTACTGTCCGCCGCGGTGAGCCGGGAAGACTGGTCGGCGCCATGCCGCCATGTCCGAGCTCACCGATTTCGCGACCACAATCCTGCTCGTAGCGGGCGCGTTCTCGCTCGCGATCCTCGCCACGCAGCTGGGCAACCGCGTGCCCATCCCGGCGCCCGCGATCCTCCTGGTCGCCGCCGCGATCGCCTCCGACGCCTGGCCGGCGGTGCGCCACGACATCTCGGTGCGGACGGTCGAGCGCATCGCGGTCGTGGCGCTCATCCTCGTGCTGCTCAACGGCGGGATGGACACCGGCTGGCGGCGGTTCCGGGCTGCCGCCGGCCCGATCATGGCGATCGGCATCGCGGGTACCTTCATCACCGCGATCGTCCTGACCGCGGCCGCCCACTGGCTGCTGGGCCTCGACTGGAAGCTCGCGGGCGTCGTCGGGGCTGCGCTCGCGCCCACCGATCCGGCGGTGGTGTTCTCGGTGCTCGGGCGGCGAGAGATCGCCGGGCGGTCCGGGACCACGCTGGAGGGCGAGGCCGGCGTCAACGATCCCGCCGGGATCGCCCTCATGATCGGCGTGATCGAGCTCGCCACCCACGACGACGCCTCGCCGCTCGTCATCGTCCAGGACTTCGCCGTCGAGATGGCGATCGGGCTCGCGTTCGGACTGGCGGCCGCTCGCGCCGCGCCCGCGTTCCGGCGGGTGCACCTGCCCAGCGAGAGCCTCTACCCGGTGCTTGTGGCGGTGCTGGCGGCCATGTTGTACGCAGCGACGTCGCTCGCCGGCGGCTCCGGGTTCCTCGCGGTCTTCGTCGCGGGGCTCTTCCTCGGTGACGCATCGATCCCGTACAAGACCGAGATCGAACGCTTCCAGGGCTCGCTGGCCGGCCTCGCCGAGATCGTCGTGTTCATCGCGCTCGGGCTGACGATCGACATCTCGCACCTGTCCGGCGAGACGTGGCTGCACGGCGGCGTTCTGTGGCTCGTCCTCGCCATCCTGGCCCGGCCGCTGACCGTGGCGCTCACCCTCGGGCGCTCGTCGCTGTCGCGCTCTGAGCTCTCATTCATCGCGTGGAGCGGGCTCAAGGGTGCCGTGCCGATCCTCCTTGCGGCCTTCGCCATCCTTGGAGGCGTCGACGGCGCCCGGAGCGTGTACGGCCTCGTCTTCGTCGTCGTCCTGCTCTCGGTCGTCGGGCAGGGCACTCTGGTGCCGTGGGTGGCCGGGCGGCTCGGCATTCCGATGCGCGAGCACGCCGCGCGCCCGTGGCAGCTCTCGGTCGGCCTGAGCGAGAAGCCCCGCGGCGTCCACGAGTTCGACGTCGCACACGACGCGCTCGCCGACGGAAGGGACGTCGCCGGGCTTGGCCTCGAGCCGGGCGACTGGGTGAGCCTGATCGTCCGCGATGGCCGCCCGCTCTCGCCCGATGCCGCCACGCGGCTGGCCGCAGGCGATCGCGTCTTCGTGCTCGCCGAGCCCGCGCGCCACGAACCGCTGGCGCAGCTGTTCAGGGCGGCTGAGTGATGCGCTCAGGACCGGAGGCCGGCGGGTGTCAGCAAGTCGACGGTCCGAGGGCGGACGACAGCCCTGCCGCCCAGGCGACGGCGTGCGTCAATCGGATCGGAGAGCAAGAGAAGGGCCGCGACCGAGCGCCGGCTTGGAGCATCGTCAACGGCAGATCCGCTCCCACACTGCCGCTGCGCCGACCGCGCTCGCCTTCGCCGCGGCAGAGGCACGAGCCAGGAGGTAGGTCCATGGCCGCGTTGAGCGCCGACGTCCGACAGAGCGTGAGCCCGCGACTCGCCGTGCAATGCGACGGCCCGCGACGAGACTGCGCGATCGGAACGTCGTCTCATGAGCCCCGCGCCATACCAGCACATCGCCTGCTGTATCGAGGACTCCCCCGGCTCACGCCGCGCGCTCGACGAGGCGCGGCGCCTGGGCAGTTTCGGGCAGAGCCGCCTCACGGTGATCCACGTCGCGCCGTCGCCAGTGGTGTACGGGGAGAGCCTCGGCATGCCGCCCGAGGACGAGATCGCCGGGGTCGCCGCGGGCTGGCTGGCCGATACGGTCCGGCCTATTGAGGACGCCGAGCCCGTCCTGCTCTCGGGTCATCCCGGCGAAGCCGTGTCCGCGTGGGCGCGAGAGGCGGTGCCGGACCTGCTGGTGGCCGGCGCCCATCGCGGGCGCATCGAGCGCATCGCGCTCGGGAGCTTCGCCACGTACGTGGCCTACCACGCGCCGTGCCACGTGCTTCTCGTCCGGCCCGTGCCCCCATCGGCGGGTTAGTCCTGGATTCCTCGCGCGCGCGAGTAACGATCCCCGCGCTCAGCCGGGGATCCCCGCGCTCAGCCGGGCGGCTCTCGACGACGCTCCCATGCGGTCATCACGACCCGCGTCCTGTCCTCCTCGAGGTTCGTGACCTGGTTGGCGAACATCGTGCGGTATTCGGGGCCAAGGAGCAGATGCAGCCCGAGCGGGGGCGGTGTCGTGGCGCTCGTCGCGGCTGCAAGCCGGCGGCGGTTGAACTCCAGCGACTCCGCGGACTGGTCGTGCCACGCGAGCGGGCGGAAGCCGAGCGCGACGAGCAGCTCCCGAAGGCGGTCGGCCGACAGCAGGTGGCTGAGCGCGGGCTCTCGCGCCCAGGGCCGCGCTCCGACCGGTCGGGGGCTTCGCGCGCGGCGCCCCGGGTACCGACGCCGCGCGCGAGCCTTCCCCTCAGCAGACGACCTGCAGGTGGAAGCCGACCCCCGGGTTCGTAGCGTGCTCGGTGACCACGATCGTGCTCTTGTCGGTGCCCGTGGCCACCGTGACAGCGCCGGTCGGCGGGTCAGTCGGGGTGGCGGTGGCCGAGCACTGGCTCAGGTCGCCGGAGAAGGGCACCGTGTAGACCGTGTCGGCGCCCGGAGCGACCGCGGCCGTCCCGTTGGCGGGAACGCCGCGATTGGCGCCGATCGTCCCGTCCGCCGCGACGACGCCAAAGAGGAGGCTGCCCTTGCCCACGAAGTCGTCGGCCGACTTGCCGTCGACCTGGTCGGCGTTGAGGTTCTTCACCAGGCCGGTCCCGTTGGTGGCAAAGGGCGGCTTGTCGACCGGCTTGGTGAGATCGAGCCCGAAGCGGATCTGCCCGACAGCGCCGGCGTTGATGCCACTCTGGAAGCGGAACGCGTCGCCGTTGTTGAGGTTGTTCGCCGCGACGCAGGACTCGGTCCCAGGCTTGGCGCGGCAACCGTAGATGGCGCCCCCGCCGGTGTCGGACTTGTTGGACTGACGCGTCGTATAGCCGCCGGTGTTGGCGGCGACGCCGCCCTGCCCCTGGGCGATCGTGCCGACAATCTCGGTCTCCTTCTGATAGCCGGAGGAGGTGTTGTTGCTCGGATTGCGCTGGCCGCCGTCGAGCGCGCTGTCGGTGGCCGCGCCGGCCGCCAGCGGCGCGCCGACGAGCCCGATGACCGTCGCGGCCATCACGACATGCCGGGTGCGGCGGCTGCGCCGGCCGGCGGCGCGCAGCGCGTCCGCCGCACGGCGGAGGGCTCCGAGTCCATTCATGGTGGGTCCTTCCTTCGGGTGCATGTGCATCCCGCCCGCATTTCCGTCCACGCCGCGCCTGGCGCGAAGACGGTCATCCGGATGACGCGCCCAGCGCAGAGGAGCGCTGCGGCGGCGCGCCATGCGTACCGGCCAAGCCGGCGAGTGGACAGGGGGCTGGCGCGCCGCGCAGCGTCGCTGGTCGAGACCAATCGCGGGGAGGCTCACCGGCCTCGACGATGCCCTCCAACCAGGAAGGACGACGATCATGGCGATCCCGTGCGCGCTGGCGGGTCGGCTGGTCATGCCTCGGACCGGTTTTCGCGTAGCTCGGGTTCGCGCGGTACACCAGGCTCCATGAGCGAGCAAGCGATCGACGGCGCAAGAGCGCACGCGACCGTCCCCGTCACGCCCGACGCGGCCTTCGCGCGGTTCACGACGGGCCTGCAGGACTGGTGGCCGCGCCAGTACACGTGGTCGGGCGAGGCGCTGCGCGACGTGGGCATCGAGCCGCGCCCGGACGGGCTGTGCTTCGAATTTGGGCCATACGGATTCCGCTGCGACTGGGGGCGCGTCCTCGTCTGGCAGCCGCCTGACCGTCTAACCCTGGCCTGGCATGTCGGGCCGACCCGGGTCCCGCAGCCGGATCCCGCGTGGGCCAGCGAGATCGACGTCTGGTTCGAGCCGGAGGGCGGCGCGACCCGTGTCGACCTCCTGCACCATGGCTTCGACCGCCACGGCCCCGGCGCGGCCGAGTACCAAGCGGCGATGGACGGCCCCGAGGGCTGGGACTACATCCTGTCGCGCTACGAGGAGGGATGGCCCTAGCTCACGCGGCCTTCGGGCACAGGCGTAACCGGCCGGCCGTGCCCTCTCGCAGCCTTTCGACATCTGGTGGGGCGCCGGTGAGGATCCATGTCCTGTCCGGGTTGCGCTCGAGCTCGCCCGCGCGGGCGAGCTCGGCGAGTGCCGCCGACACCGTCGGGCGCCGCATGCATGCCAACCGCGCGAGGAAGGCATGGGTAAGCGCCAGCGGCAGGTGGACGCCGCGCGGCGTCACACGACCCCAGCGGTCCGCCAGGTGCCAGAGCAGCAGCAGCACGCGAGGCTCCGCTCGTCGAACCTGCGTCACGGCGGCATGGAACGCCAGCCAGCGTGACCGCTGCACGGTACGGGCCAGCAGCGCCGAACACAGACCGGGCACACGGCAGACGCGAGCCGCGAACCGCTCGTCGAGGAACGCCACCGTCGCACGCTCCATGACCCGCCAGCTCACCTCGAGCTCTACAAGCCCTGCCATCGAGTCCGACTCCCATGGACGCAGCAGGTCGCCCGCCCCCACGAGCTCGGGCGTCTGGCGCCCATCGAAGCCGACGCTGCGGGTCAGCAGGCCGTCGAGGACGAGGAGCCCGAGCGCCCCGCGTCCCAGCTCGTCCGGGCCCGGCGGCGTCCAGCAGCCCTCGGGCAGGATGGTGCTGTCGGCAATCCCGACGTGCCAGGCGATCGCCGCCTCCCGCGGCGCCAGCTCACCGAGCAGATCGGGATGGGCCTCGAACACCCTCACGGCACGGTCGAAGGCCTGCGTGCCCGGATGGCGGATCGTCGTGGCTGTCATGCCACTGACATGCCCGCCCGCGTCCACCTCAGCCTGGGTACCAACACCCATTGGCCGTGGCGGGTGACGCCCATCGCTCCAGGCGCGAGGGCGCCGTTCCTATAGTGCGTCGCGCACCTGCGATGCCCTCGCTCGCCCTGCCAGACCGCCGCCGCGCCGACGAGCGCTTCGTGTCGCTCTTCTGGAGGCTGTTCATCCCGAACGTCGCCGTGCTGCTCGCAGCCGGGACCGTGCTCTGGATCGAGCCGCCCAACGGACGCCTCATCGCCCTGGCCGGCGGCGTGCTCGCGATGGTGCTGGTCAACGTCGTGCTCTTGCGCCGCGCGTTCGCGCCGCTCGTCCGCCTGACCGCTCTGATGGAGCGCATCGACCCGCTGCACCCTGGCGATCGCCTGCCCGACCTCGGGCCGGAGTCGGAGGTCTCGCTCCTGACCCGCTCGTTCAACGCGATGCTCGATCGCCTGGAGCATGAGCGGCGTGAGAGCGCTCGGCGCGAGCTCGCCGCCCAGGAGCGAGAGCGCGCGCGCATCGCGCGGGAGCTCCACGACGAGGTGGGGCAGAACCTCACCGCGCTCGCCATGGTCCTTACCCGCCTCGCCGACGACAGCGACGAGGTCATGGCCGGCAGGCTGCGCGCGGCGCGGGAGTCGACGCTCGGCACGGTCGACGACGTGCGCCGCATCGCGCGCCAGCTGCGTCCCGATCTCCTCGACGAGCTCGGGCTCCGCGCCGCGCTGGCGACCCTGTGCGAGCGGATGTCCGAGAGCGCCGGTGTGCGCATCGTTCGCGAGCTTCCGGCCGAGCTGCCCGCCCTCGGTCCGGAGGTCCAGACAGTGCTGTATCGAGTTGCGCAGGAGAGCCTGACGAATGTCGTACGACACGCGCACGCCACCGAGGCGCGGCTGACCTTGAGCGTCGACGCCGGGCGGGGGGTCCTGCTGTCCGTCGCCGACGACGGCGTAGGCCTCGCCGGCGACGGCGCGTCGAGCCGCGGAGGCATCCGGGGCATGCGCGAGCGTGCGCTGCTGATCGGCGGCGAGCTGCGGCTCGGGACCGCAACCGGCGGCGGCACGGCGATCACGCTGTGGGTTCCGACCGGCGGGGCGATGCGGTGACGGCCGGCGAGACGATCCGGGTCCTCCTGGCCGACGATCACGCCCTGGTCCGCGACGGGCTGAAGCTCATCCTCGAGCGCGAGCCCGACCTGGAGGTGGTCGCTGAGGCGGGCGACGGCGCCGAGGCGGTGCAGGTGGCGCTGCGGACGCCGATCGATCTGGCGATCCTCGATGTGTCGATGCCGCGTCTGACCGGTCTGCAGGCCGCACGCCAGCTGCGCGAGCATCGCCCCGACCTGAGGGTCGTCATCCTCTCCGTCCACGACAACGAGCAGTTCTTCTTCGAGGCGCTCAAGGTGGGCGCAACTGGCTACGTCCTCAAGACGGCAGCCGACGAGGATCTCGTCGCCGCCTGCCGCGCGGCGATGCGCGACGAGCCCTTCATCTACGCCGGCGCGGTCCGCTCGCTGATCCGCCACTTCCTCGATCGCCCAGAGCACGGGACGTCGGCGGCCGAAGATCCGCTGAGCGCGCGCGAGAGCGAGGTGGTCAAGCTGATCGCCGAGGGCCATACCGGGCGCGAGATCGCCTCGATCCTCTCGATCAGCGAGCGCACCGTCGAACGACACCGGGCGAACGTGCTGGACAAGCTCGGACTACGCGACCGCGTGGCCCTGACGCGCTACGCCGTCCGTCACGGTCTCGTCGAGCCGTGACAGATCCGGTAGTGCGCCCATGCGTGGCGGACACGGCGGCGCGCCTCGCCGATCTCGTCCAGCGGAGGCCGGCAAAGATCTGCGTCGACGCGCCGCCGCGCCTCCACCCCCCGGTCGCTTGCGCCTCCATGCGCCCGCGTCCCTTGAACGTGTGGCGCGCGCGGTTGATTCGCCCCCGATGCGCTCACGCCCGAAATCTCAGCCCACTTGCCCACCGATGTGGGTCGCCTGGTCAGCGCTTGGACCGCTTTCCTAGAGCCCCGCCGGATGTCGCACCGCGTAGCCCGGGGCTGAGCGGCGCTCGGGGCGCCACCGCGGACCGTCCTCGCCCCCGCCGGAGGTGTCGAACCGCAGGCCCGCAAGGACGACGAAGGCATGATCGGAACGTCCGTACACGCTGATCCACGTGCCCGCGCCGGGATCGCCCCAGCCGGCGAGGCCGGTCGAGTCCAACGCGACGTCGAGCAGGCCGGCCGCATGCAGGGCGTAGCTGACCGCTCCCGAGCAGTCGTAGCCGTCGTCGTCCCAGCGGCCGTGGCCTCCACCCCATTTGTAGGGCTTCTGGGTGATCTGGTTGGCCGCTGCGATGGCCGCCTGCACCGGCGGCGGCGCGTCGGTGGGCGGGATCGCGGTTCGCCCGTCGGCCGCGAGGCTGGCCACGCCGGTGGCGGTCGCCGTCCGTGGGACGGCGCTCTCCACCAGCGCGCGCAGCGCACCGGCGTCGCCGCGGCTCATCCGGCCGTCGACCCTGCGGTGGCTGCGCCGCTCGAACCTCCGGACATGGCGCGCCGTGCCCATGCCGTAGAAGCCGTCCACGTGCGTCCGCAGGCCCACGCGCGTCAGCCAGCTCTGCAGGACGCGCACGTCGTGGCCATGCGAACCGCGGTGCAGCGGCCGGTCGCCGAAGCCGGCGTGGGCCTTCGGCGCGATCGCCGCGCAGGAGCCCGCCGCGAGCAGCACGGCAAGGGGCCGCGAGCAGGCGGCCACGATGGTCGATGGCATCGATCACCCCTCTTCCGGTCGTGCTTACGGGGTTAGCTGTCGGGCTCGCGCGGAAAGAGACGCGCTACCCGCCCGCAGGCGGGATTCGCCCCGTGATCGTGGATCCCCCGCCCGCCCGCGGCCGGGCGGCCACGAGCGGTTCAGCTGGGTTTGGCCGATCACAACCGCCAAGCCCGCGGGAAGTTGCGTCGGCACGCTCGGCGAGGCGGTCCGAGCGCGGACCGCCAGCGGGCGGGCCGATCGACAACGCCGCGCCGGCACCGTGCGCCATCGCGCTGCGCCGGCCGCCGCCGGGCTATCGCGCGATGTCTCGCCCACCCCGCTGACCGGGCCGCGGGAAGTCAGCCGGAGGCGATCTGCCGCGCGTCCTGCTCTCCGCGCATCGCGCCTCCGCGCGCCCGCCGGTAGCCGGTGAACTGGACGGTCAGGTAGCTGCCTTCGCCGGCCGCCGGCGGCAAGCGCGCCGTCAGGTGCCAGCGACCGCGGTCGATCCTCGCCGAGAAGCTCGCAACCTGGAGCGCCCCGGTTGCGGGATAGGCGAGGCGCAAATGGACCAGCCCACGCGCCCGGGGCGACACCGTCCCGTCGGCGACCAGCTGTCCGCGGCGCACAGCAGCCTCGCCGACCCGCAGTCGCGCGGGCTGGTCGGCAGCCCGCAGCCGCACGGACGCGGCGCGCACGGCGGCATCGCCGCGCCAGCGCAGCGAGACGATCCCGCTCCCGCGACGCTGACGGCCCGCAAGATGGCGTGTGAAGCGGACCCGACCGTCGCGTATGGGCTCGGCGAAGCGCGCAGTGCGTCCGTGGGAGCGGAAGACGACCTGGACGGGCCCGCTCGCGCGCCGGGTGATCTCGGCCAGCACGTCGAGCCGTCCGCGCCGCACAGCTGCCCGGCGGACCTTGAGCTTCGCCGGCGCCGGGGGGTCCGCCGGGTGCGGCGCCGGACCGATCGCGGTGACGCCCGGCGCAGGCCAGGTCGCTGCAGCGGGCGGGGCCGGCCGTCCGCGAGCCGGCGCGGCGGCGACGGCCGGGGCCGTGGTCGCCCGCACCGCCGCGAGCGCTGCCGCCGCGTCCAGGCGCCCGCCACTGACCGTACGTCCGGCGAAGGCGGTCAGCGGCGCTGCGGTGCCGTCGAGAGCCGCGACGAGGTCGGCGGGCCGCGCACGGGGCTCGTGGGAGAGCAGCAGCGCGGCGGCGCCGGCCACGTGGGGCGCCGCCATCGACGTCCCTGAGAGCCAGCCCCACCGTCCCCCGGGCAGCGTGCTCGCGATGTGGTCGCCAGGTGCCGCCAGATCGACGCTGCGCGCTCCGACGTTCGCGTAGCCCGGTCGCCCGTCGTCGCGATCAGATGCGGTGACGCAGATCACGTTCGGGAGGTCGTAGGCGCACGGGTAGACCGGCGCGGCGTCGTCGTCGGCGCCGTCGTTGCCAGCCGCGGCGACGAAGAGGACGCCCGTGGCGGCGGCGATCGCGTCGCGCTCGGCCTGCGAGAACCCGGCGCCGCCGAACGACGCGTTGACTACCCGGGCGCCGGATGCGGCGGCCCGCGCGAAGGCGTCGATCTCGTCGGACACGCTCCCGTTTCCCGCCCGGTCGAGGATCCGCAGCGGCATGAGCCGCATGCTCCAGGCGACCCCGGAGACGCCGACGCCGTCGTCGCCGCGAGCGCCGATCGTGCCCGCCACGTGCGTGCCGTGCCCGACGTCGCTCTCGTCGTCGGGCAGCGCGTCGCCGTCGACGTAGTCCCAGCCGCCGACGAGGTTCGGCGTCAGGTCGGGGTGCTCGAGGTCGACCCCGCTGTCGACGACTGCGACCAGCACGTCGCGCGAGCCGGTCGTCACGTCCCAGGCGTCGGGCACGTCGATGCGCGCGAGCCCCCATTGATAGGCGATCAGCGGGTCGTCGGCCCGCATCGCCGCCGACCGCGTCCGGTCGGGCTCGGCATAGAGAACGTCGGCGTCCCGGGCGAGCGCGTCCGCGGCGGCCCGTGCGCTCACGCCGGGTTCCGGGTCGACGCGCTCGAGCGCTGCGACCGCGAGGCTCGCCTCGCGGCGGACGTCCGCACGGCGGCGAGCCTCGGCGCGCGAGGCCGCGGCGACGCCCGGCTTGAAGCGCACGAGCACGTCGCCCTCGTCGGCGCGCGCGGGAGCGCCGGCCACCAGCGCGCAGGCGCAGGCCAGCAGGACGGCGAGCGTGGAGCGCGGGACGGCGGGCATGGCGATGTGGAACACACCTTTCCCGCGCGGAGTTGCGGGCACCGCGGCGGTCCTTCTACTGACCGGCGAGCGGCTCACGCCATACGGCCGGGGTAGCCGGAGCACATGTCCGCCGAGGAGGTCGTCGTCATCACCGGTGCCACGAGCGGCGTCGGGAGGGCGGTCGCACGGCGCTTCGCGCGTCCCGGGGTCTCGCTGGGGCTCGTGGCCCGCGGCGGCGATGGGCTCGAGGGCGCCCGGCGCGAGGTCGAGGCGGCGGGCGGCCGCGCACTCACGCTGGCCTGCGACATAGCCGATCCCGACGCGCTCGACGCTGTCGCTGAGGCGGTGGAGGAGGCCTACGGCCCCATCGACATCTGGATCAACAACGCGATGACGACGGCGTTCGGCTTCTTCGACGACCTCGAGCCCGCCGAGTTCCGACGCACGACCGACGTGACCTACCACGGGACCGTGTGGGGCACCCGCGCCGCGCTGGCACGGATGATGCCCCGCGACCGCGGCACGATCGTCCAGGTCGGCTCCGCGCTGCCCCATCAGGGCATCCCCCTCCATGCCCCCTATTGCGGCGCCAAGCACGCGATCAAGGGGCTGCAGGAGTCGGTTCGAGGTGAGCTGCGCCATCGCGGCAGCCACGTGCACCTGACCATGGTCCACCTCCCGGGGCTCGACGCGCCGCAGTTCGAGCACGCGTGCGACGAGTCGGAGATCGCCGCGGAGGCCGTGCACTGGGCCGCCCATCACCGCCGCCGCGAGATCTTCGTCGGCGCGCCGTCGCAGCTGTGGGCGAGCACCCACCGGTCGATCCTCTTGACGGCTGCAGTGGCGGCCAGCGCGGGAGCCGTGGCCGGCAGCCTGGCGCGCTCGCTGGGCACACGGTGGGGGCGAGACCGCCCCTGAATGGGGAGCACCCCACATTCCCGTGGCGGGGGGCACGCTCGACACTGGCTCCATGCCCGCCTCCGACGTCCCGCGCGGCGGCACCTCGGCCGAGCGCCTTCGCGCCGAGGCCGCAGCCCTCACCCGCTATCAGCGAACGCGCGATCCCGCCCTGCGCGCGGCCATCATCGAGGATCACCTCCCGCTTGCCCGTCGCGTGGCGTTGCGCTACGTCGGCAGCACCGAGTCCGCTGACGACCTCTTCCAGGTCGCATGTCTTGGGCTCGTCAAGGCGGTCGACCGCTTCGATCCAGCACGCGGCTCGGCCTTCTCGAGCTACGCGATCCCCACCATGACCGGCGAGGTGCTGCGCCACTTCCGCGACTTCTCGTGGTCGCTGCGCGTGCCGCGCGAGCTGCAGCAGCTCGTCCTCGACGTGCAGCGAACGCGTCAGGATCTCCGTCGCTCGCGCGGTCGCGAGCCCAAGGTCGACGAGATCGCCGACGCGCTGGGCGCCGACGCCGCGTCCGTGCTGGAGGCCCTCGATGCCGTCGCGGCGCGCCGCGCGCAGTCGCTCGACGCGCCCGCCTCGTCCCAGGGCCCCGACGACCCCGAGCCGATGGTGGCCCACGTCGGCTGCGAGGAGCCCGGCTACGAACGCGCCGAGCTGCGCCTTCTGCTCGAGGCCCTCGAGCGGCGGCTCTGCGAGCACGAGCGGCGGATCCTGCGCTTGGGTCTCGTGGGTGACCTCACCCAGCGCGAGATCGCACGGCGCGTCGGGGTCTCCCAGATGACCGTTTCACGGACGCTCCGCGATCTGCGCGACGAGCTGACGCGGCTCGGGCAGCGCGAGGGAACGTCAGCGAGAAGACCGCCCCCGCCTCGCGCGGCGACTTGCGGATAGCACCCTGGTCGTCGCACTGACAGTCCTCCCTCGCCTACCGCAACCGCTCCGTCACGCGAGCGGTTGGCTGACACGATGCCCTTCCAGAAGACGACACTACTGCTCGCCCTCCTCATCCTCCTCGCCCTCCCGGGCGTCTCGCAGGCCCGAACCTCGCAGTTCACCCTCTTCGAGGCGCCGCGCGAGCTGCTGTCCGACGATGCCGCGATGCGCACGCAGACCTTCGACGAGGTCCAGCGCTTCGGCGTGCGCTGGCTGCGCGTCGTCCTGTATTGGCAGTCGGTCGCGCCCGATCCCGAAAGCCGCGCGGTGCCGTCCTTCGACGAGCGCAACCCGAACGCCTATCCCGGCTTCGGACGCTACGACCGCCTGATCTCCGAGGCTCGCGCCCGCGGCCTGCACGTGATGCTCACGGTGTCGGGACCGGTCCCCCGCTGGGCGACGCGCGACCACCACGACCACGTCACGCGCCCCAGCCCGACGCGGTTCGCGCGCTTCATGACCGCGGTCGGCCGGCGCTATCGCGACGAGATCTCGACGTGGGCGGTCTGGAACGAGCCCAACCATCCCGACTTCCTCAAGCCCCAGTACTCCAGCCACAACCGCCCGCTCTCCCCCGCCATCTACCGCCGCCTCGTGCAGGCGGCCGACCGCGGGCTGCGCGCCTCGGGCAACGCGCACGACCGCCTCTGGATCGGCGAGACGGCGCCCCGCGGCACAGGCAAGGTCGTGGCGCCGCTGACCTTCCTGCGTGGCGCGCTGTGCCTGAGCTCGGGCTATCACCGTCGCTCCGCGTGCCACCGCCTCCCCGGCGACGGCTGGGCCCATCACGCGTACACGACCGCGGCGGGACCGTTCTTCCGCCCACAGAGCCGCAACGACGTCACCATCGGCGTGCTCGGGCGCCTCAGTTCGGCGCTCGCGCGCGCGGGCCGCGCCGGCGCGATCCGCCGGGGGATGCCCATCTACCTGACCGAGTTCGGCATCCAGAGCTACCCAGACGTGCTCGCCGGGGTCAGCCAGACGCGCCAGGCCGAGTATCGCTCGATCGCCGAGCACATCGCCTACCGCAACGCCCGCGTGCGCGCCTTCTCGCAGTACCTCATGCGCGACGACCTCCCGCGCACCGACGCACGCTCGGTCTTCGCGCGCTACGGCGGCTTCGAATCGGGCCTGCGCACGAGCGACGGCAGGCGCAAGCTCGCATACGACGCGTTCCCGCTTCCGCTCGTGGCAACCCGGGGCCCGCGTCGGACCACGCTGTGGGGACTCGTCCGCCCCGCCACCGGCAGGACCCGCGTGTGGATCGATTACCGCAACCATGGCTCGACGGCCTGGCATCGCCTCGAGCACGACTCGACCAACGCCCGCGGCTACTGGTCGACCACCACGAGCCTGCGCCGCGGCCGCGCCTACCGCGTGCGCTGGACGGACCCGGACGGAGCGCGCTACGTGGGCCCCGCGACCCGTTCTTACGCGCGCGGGTGATCCGCCCGCCGCGCATCCGCGGCGGGCGCCCTAGCCTTCGAGCATGCGCCTGTTCTGGCGGGTGTTCCTCGCCAATGCCGCGGTCCTGACTGCGGCCACCGTCGTCCTCGCGCTCTCGCCGGCGACGGTGAGCTTCCCGATCGGACCGGTCCAGGCGCTCGTGCTGGGCACCGGTCTGCTGCTGATGCTCGGCGTCGACCTCCTGGTGCTTCGGCGCACCTTCTCGCCCTTCGAGCGCCTCGTGGCGTTCATGCGCACCGTCGATCCCTTGCGACCCGGCCGCCGCGCCGAGGTCCTGCAGGGCGACGCCGACGTCCGCGAGCTCTCTCACGTCTTCAACGAGATGCTCGAGCGCCTCGAGCGGGAGCGGCGCGAGAGCGCCCAGCGCCTGCTCGCGGCGCAGGAGGCCGAGCGCCGCCGGCTGTCGCGCGAGCTTCACGACGAGGTCGGCCAGCTGCTCACGGCCGCGCTCCTGCAGCTCGACCGCGCCGGCGATCGGACGTCAGGCGAGCCCGCGGCGGACATCGCGGCGAGCAGGGCGCTCGTCGAGAGCACGCTCGACGAGGTGCGCAACATCGCCCGCCGCCTACGGCCGCTCGCGCTGGACGACCTCGGCCTGCGCAGTGCGCTCGTCGCCTTGGCAGCCTCGGTCAGCCGGCGAGGCGCCATCGAAATCGAGCGCCGCTTCGGCGATGGGCTGGAGGACCTCACCCCCGACGAGGAGCTCGTCATCTACCGTGTCGCACAGGAGAGCCTGACCAACGTCGTGCGTCACGCCGGCGCTCGCCGAGTCGGCCTCGTCCTCGAGACGCGCGACGGCAGGCCCATGCTCGAGGTCGACGACGACGGTACCGGCCTCCCAGACGCCAACGGGCGTCGCGGCAACGGGATCCGCGGGATGCGCGAGCGCGCCCTGCTCATCGGTGCCCGGCTCGAGGTCGGGGCCCGAGGCGAGGGCGGCACCCGCGTCCGGCTCGTGCTCCCGCGGCGGGGGAGCGGCGCGTGACCACGCCGCTGCGGACTCGGGTTCTGCTCGCCGACGATCACGATCTGGTCCGCCGCGGGCTGCGCCTCATCCTCGACGCCCAGCCTGACCTCGAGGTGATCGCCGAGGCGGCCGATGGCGCCCAGGCCCTGGAGCGCGCGCTCGACGAAGAGGTCCAGCTCGCCGTGCTCGACGTCGCCATGCCGAAGATGAGCGGACTCGAAGCGGCGGCCGAGCTGACACGGCTACGGCCCGAGCTGCGGGTCTTGATGCTCTCTGTCCACGACGAGGAGCACTACCTCTTCGAGGCGCTGCGCGCAGGGGCGTCGGGCTATGTCCTCAAGGCGTCTGCCTCGCACGACCTCGTCGAGGCCTGTCGGGCAACGATGCGCGGCGAGCCGTTCCTGTACCCGGCCGCGATCGCCGGCCTCGTGCGCGACTACCTCGGGCGGGCCGCCCGCGGCGACGAGGCCCCGCGCGAGACCCTCACGCCGCGCGAGCTCGAGATCGTCAAGCTCATCGCCGAAGCGCACAACACCGAGGAGATCGCCGACGTCCTGAGCATCAGCCCGAGGACCGTGGAGCGCCATCGCGAGAACATCCTCGCCAAGCTCGAGATGCGCGACCGCGTCGAGGTGACGCGCTACGCCATCCGCCGCGGGCTCGTCGACCCCTGACCGCGGCGGCATGGGGTCCACTCCCCATTGTCCGCGTCCCGACCGTCGAGCAGGCTGCCAGGCGTGGGCGGATCATCGACCACGGACCGACCCACCGGCAGCGGGCTCGGGCGGCGTCGATCGGCGGGCCTTCGCGCGGCCGCCGGCTCGCGCTCACGCGCATTCGGACTTGTGACGGCAAGGCCTCGGTGGATGCCGAGCCGCTGGATGGCGCTGGTGCTCATCACGCGCGCCGTTGCGACCGCAACCGCGGTCGCGCTCCTCGCGGCCCACCACGTCACCGACGACGACGGAACGCTCATTGCGATCGTCATCGCCTACGCCGTGGTCACCTCGGTGATCGCCGTGCGCTTCCCGCGCGTGACGCTCCATCCCGCCGCCTGGGTGGCGGACATCGCTGTGCCCCTTGCGCTCATCGCCCTCTCGGGCGACTGGCGCAGCCCCTTCTACCTGCTGTCGCTCACGACCCTCGCCGCGCCCGCCGCCGCCCTCGGCGTCGAGGGAGGCGTGCTCGTGGGTCTCGGCTACGCGGCCGCCTACGCGCTGATCGCCCATGTCGTAGGCCCCGACCCCTTCGTCCGAGGCTCCCAATCGACCGTCGAGACCCTCGCCACCCACCTGGTGCTGCCGGTGCTCGGAACCTTCGGGGTCGGGTACGCGGCAGAGACCCTCGGGCGGCTGCACGAGGAGCAGCAGCGTTCTCAGCGCCTGGCGATCGAGGCCGAGCGCCGGCGCATCGCCTGGGAGCTGCACGACTCTGCCAAGCAGCGCGTCCATGCCGCGCACCTCATCCTCAGCGCCGTCGACGACGGCGCCGACACCGCCCGCTCCCGCGCGGTCCGGCAGGCACTCAGCGAGGTCCGCGCCGCGGCCGCGGACATGGACACGAGCCTGGCGGAGCTGCGCTCCCCGCTGGAGGGCAGCCCGCTCGAGGAGGCCCTGCGCGAGCGCGCCGCCGAGCTGCAGGTGGCTGCGGGACCCTCGATCAGCGTCCGCGGCGCTACGCCGGCGCTCGACCAGGTGCGTGCGGCCCACGCCTACCGGATCGCCGCCGAGGCGATGACCAACGCCGTCCGGCACGCGAGGGCGTCCAGCATCGAGGTGCACCTCGGCTCTGCCCGCCCCGGACATGCAGCCCTGACGATCATCGACGACGGTCGCGGCATGCCCAGCATCGTGAGGCCTGGCTCCACCGGCCTGCTTGCGATGCGCAACCGGGCACGGACCATAGGCGGCGAACTGACGGTCGGACGCGGCCCTGGCGGTCACGGAACCGTCGTCGCGGTCCAGTTCCCCATCGCCCGCGAGACGGAGGGCGCCCAATGATCCGGATCGTCATCGTCGACGACCACCCCGCGCTGCGCACCGGGCTGGACACCGTGCTCGCGGGCGAGCCCGGCCTCGTGCCCGTCGGCGCCGCGGGCAGCCCGCGAGAGCTGTGGCCGATGCTCAATGCCCGCAAGCCCGATGTGGTCCTGCTCGACTACCACCTGCCCGGCGGCGAGGACGGACTCCAGGTCTGCCGCCGGATCAAGGCGCGGCTGCTCGCGCCCAAGGTCCTCCTCTACTCCGCCTACGCGGGCAGCTCGCTCTCCATACCGGCGACGGTGGCAGGCGCCGACGGGGTCATCGGCAAGGGCATCCCGGCCCGCGAGCTGTACGACGCGATCCGGCGCGTCGCGGCCGGCGAATGCGTGCTCCCGCCGATCCCGCCCGAGCTCATGCGCGAGGCGACCCACCGATTGGACCCCGAGGACATGCCGATCCTCGGGATGCTGCTCCACGACACGGCAACGCGCGACATCGCCACGCTCGTGCATCAGGACGCCACGGCGGTCGAGCGGCGGATCGACCAGATCATCGCGCGGCTGCGCGTCGACGTGCCGGAGATCGACGCGTGAGCGCCCAGGCCGTCACGGCGAGACCCGAGGAGAGCTGGGTCTGCGTCCTGCACGAGGACCCTGCGCTCGGGGATGGCATCGCGCCGCGCGAACTGCCCGCCGCGGCCCGCGCGAGCGCTGCCGGCGTCCGCTGGCTGAGCCGCGGCAGCTGGCGACCGCGGATCGGGCGAGGCCGCGCGCGCGGCGACCTCGGGCTGCTCGTCCTCGACGGGCTCCTGCTGCGACGCGTCCGGGTGCGCGGCGCACCCTGCGCGGAGCTCCTGGGACCCGGCGACCTGCTGCGTCCGTGGTCCACCGAGGTCGAGGCCCTCTCGTCGGTTCCGGTGCATGCGAGCTACTGGGTGCTCGCCGACGCGCGCGTGGCCGTCCTCGATCGCGGGTTCGCCGAACGTGTCGGACGC
Organism: uncultured Actinomycetes bacterium; assembly: GCA_963851295.1. GTDB lineage: Bacteria > Actinomycetota > Thermoleophilia > Solirubrobacterales > Solirubrobacteraceae > JAOPZW01. The sequence continues at coordinate 359,032 of CAWKOS010000001.1, forward strand.
TGGCCCGAGATCACGGACGCGATCCTCGAGCGCATCACGGACCGGACCAGGCGGCTGACGTACAACCTGGCCACTCAGCGATCCAAGCGCGTGGACGAGCGGCTGTGGCTCGTGCTCTGGCAGATCGCGGATCGCTGGGGAACCGTTGGGCCCCACGGAGTCGAGCTTCGGCTGCCGGGCCTCAGCCACCAGGTCCTGGGCTCGCTGATCGCCGCGCGGAGGCCGAGCGTGACGACCGCCATCGGCCATCTGGTGGACGGCGGGCTCCTCGAGCGCCGCGACAACGGCGGCATGCTGCTCTGCGGCGAGCCGTCCGCCGAGGTGGTGCGAGGCCAGCCCCTGCTGGCCGCTCCGGTGCCGCTCACCGGAGCGCGACGACGATGACCGGGCACCTCTGTTGCTCAAGAGGACCTTGCCTCGTCAGGGCGCGCGTCTGCGAGGCCAGTTCTTGTCGACGATCGCGGCGGCGATCAGCCCGAAAGCGAGCGCCCGGGCCAGATAGACGATGGTGCGCGCGTCGCTCTCGTCGCCGAGCGCGCTCAACAGCACGTGGTTGAGCGAGAACACCGCGAACGCGATCGCGAAGATCAGGAAGAGCCGGTCTCCACTGTCGCGCCAGAAGCGCAGGAAGAAGAGCGCGATCGCGGCAGAGGCCACGGCGCTGGCACCCGCGAGGAACTCGAACGTCATCGCCGCTCCCGTCCGGTGTCGTAGATGAGGCCGTAGAGCAGCACGAGCAGCCCGACGAGTGCGGTGGCCACGCGGGGAATCGAGAGGTCGACGTCCTTCACCACGGCCAGGTCGACCACGAGCAGGATGTTGTTGACCGCGAGCCAGCCGAAGCACAGGAAGGTCCAGAGCAGCAACCTCGCTCGTGATCGCCAGAAGGCGCTGAGCAGCAATGCCGCGCACACGATGCTCGTGACCGCGCACAGCAGGTAGACCACCGTCGCCATCTACTCCTCCTCCTCCTCCGAGCGACGGCGGATGCGGAAGGCATCGGACAAGAGCCGCACCTCGTCCCGTCCGGGGCTGAAGATCAGACTCGTCAGAGACTGCCTGCGTCGGCGGTACAGGTCGGCCAGCTCCTCCACGACGGCCGCGTGATCGCCCTCCGTCCGATAGCGGTACACGGGAATGGGGCCACCGCTCGAAGCCAAGAGCCCGCGTGCCGCGAAGCGTCCGAGCTGCTCTTCTGCCCACGCGGGCGGGAAGCGCATCTCGGCGGCAGCGCGCTCCGCGGTCCACTCGACGGCGGGGTCTCGATGAAGGAGCAGGAGCAGCTCGAGCTGCGTCACAGAATGGATGTGGTCGGCGACGAGCTCGTGAACCCCTGGCGAGATGCGGTCTGGCGACACGACGGCGGCAAGCTACTAGCGAGCCGCGACGCCAACAGACGCGTGATGGTCCGAGATCGGACCGACAACCGACCCGGGTTCCCACGCTCGGGGCAATGCTGAGACATCGCTCCATCGGGCTCGTGTCCTCGAGCCTTGCTCCGGTCCAGTTCGAACGTGGTCCGGCGGGGCATCTCCATCTCACTCGCCCGATGGCAGCGCTCACCCGCACATCCCGTTCGTCGCGTCCCGCGCCGGCCGCTGCGCCCGCTCAGCGCATGCGCAGATGGCTGATGGGCAGCCACGGCCTCGTCGCGCTGGCGATCGCGGTGGGCCTCGGCGCGGGTGCGGGCGCGGTCGCGTTCCGGTATTTGATCCAGGGGTTCACGAACCTGTTCAGCGGCCACGACGACTACAGCGCCGTCGGGCACGCCGCGAACCCTCACGTCCCGGGCCTGGGGATGTGGTTCGTGGTCTTGGCCCCGGTGATCGGCGGACTGATCTACGGCCCGCTCGTGAGCCGCTTCGCCCCCGAGGCCCGCGGTCACGGCGTGCCGGAGGTGATGCTGGCCGTCGCCGAGCTCGGCGGACGGATCCGCCCGCAGGTTCCGACGGTCAAAGCGCTCGCATCGGCGCTGTGCATCGGCTCCGGCGGGTCGGTCGGGCGCGAGGGCCCGATCGTGCAGATCGGCTCCGCCCTCGGCTCCTTGGTAGGACAGCTTGCGCGCGCGCCCGAGCGCAGGCTGCGGCTGCTTGTCGCCTGCGGCGCCGCCGGCGGGATCTCGGCGACCTTCAACGCGCCGATCGCCGGCGTCTTCTTCGCGCTCGAGGTGATCCTGCGCGACTTCGAGACCCAGTCCTTCGGCGTGGTGGTCATCAGCTCGGTGACGGCCGCCGCGGTCAGCCGCGCAGTCTTCGGCTCGGAGACCTTCCTGCACCTCCCGACCTTCACGCTCATTTCGCCGGTCGAGCTCGGGCTCTACGCCGCCCTCGGCGTTCTCGCCGGAGTGGTCGGCGTCGTCTTCATCCGCGTGCTGTACGGCGCTGAGGCTCTCGCCGACCGGCTCTGGCGTGGCCCGGCGTGGGCGCGACCCGCCGCCGGAGGCCTCCTGCTCGGGCTGCTGCTACTCGCCCTCCCGCAGATGTACGGGGTCGGATACCCGGTGCTGTCTCGCGCGGTCGAGGGTCATTACGTGATCGCCTTCGTGCTCGTGCTGCTGGCCGGGAAGATCGTGGCGACGAGCCTGACCATCGCGATCGGCGGCTCGGGAGGAGTGTTCGCGCCGGGGCTCTTCATGGGGGCCATGCTGGGCTCCGCCTTCGGCCAGACGGCCCACAGCTTCCTGCCCGGCGTCACCGCTCCCCCCGGGGCCTATGCGCTCGTGGGGATGGGCGCCGTGTTCGCCGGAGCCGCACGCGCGCCGATCACCGCCGTGATCATCATCTTCGAGCTGACCAACGACTACTCGATCATCCTCCCGCTGATGCTCGCGATCGTCGTCGCCGCAAGCCTCAGCGGCCGTCTGTCGGCCGACACGATCTACACCCTCAAGCTCAGGCGCCGCGGCATCACGCTGCGACCGCGCGTGGTCAGCGTCATGCAGGCGGTGCCGGTCGGCGACGCGATGTCCCGGACACCCGCCGCGGTCATGCCCGAGACGCCGCTGGCTGAGCTCGTCGCCCGCTTCGCGGCCGAGCGTGCCGAGGCCTTGCCCGTCGTCACGCCAGGTGGCAGGTTCCTGGGGGTCGTCGACGCACTGGCGGTGGAGGAGCAGGCGATCGCGCCTGTCGCGAAGATCACCGCGGCCGACCTTGCGCACGCCACGCCCGAGCTGCACACCGACGACGCCCTCGAGCAGGCGGTGCGTGCCCTTGGCCGCAGCGACGAGCCCGGGCTTCCGGTGATGGCCGCGGGCACCAATGAGCTGGTGGGCTGGCTGACGCACCGCGACGTCCTGCGCGCCTACCACCGTGGCCGTGAGCGGATCTCGCCGGCGCCGGACACGGCCACGCCGCCCCTGCGGACCGTCGCGCGCGGCTGACCGGGCATCGTCGAAGCGGTCATTGCACCGACACGGCAGCCACCGCCCGCCACGGCGGGGGTACCGATCAGGGACCCATGACCGACCCGATAAGGAGCACCCCATGCTGACCATCGCCCCGTCGGCGGCCCACGCGATCACCCTGCTGGTGACGACGAGCGGCTTGCCTGAGAGCGCCGGCGTCCGGCTCGAACCGGCCTCGCGCGACGTCAGCGACCCGAACATCGTCATCCGCTTCCGGGAGGCTCCGGCGGCGGACGATCAGGTCATCGAGGATGGCGCCGCGAACGTGTTCGTCGACCCGGTGCTCACCGACGACCTCGACGATCGCATGCTCGAGGCAACGACCAGCGACAACCAGGTGACCTTCACGCTGACCGGGCCTAACGATCTCGACGGTGATTGAGCCGCCAGCGCACCGCGCGGGGATCGGTGACCGACGAGGCGCACGCGGGCCGCTTCAGCACCGGGATCGAGCGCGAGGGCCAGACGCCCGGCAAGCTCCACCGCGGGCGAGTGTTTGCGTCCGTCCTGCCCGTGCCTGGCTAGAGTCTGTCTGGTCCGGGTGGCGCGACGTGCGCCGCCCAACAAGCCCGGTCCGCTCCGTGCCATCCGCTCCGTGCCAGGTCCTCGTGGCGGACCCCTCTCTCGCCGAAGGCCTCGAAGGCCCTCGGCTCGAGCACGCCCGTCGGGCCTGCACCGCAGCGGACGTGATCGTCGACCAGGGAGTCTGGGAGCCCGAGCGTACGGAAGGGGCCGCCGTGCGCGGAGGCATCGGCCTGCTGCTGCTCGAGGGACTGGTCGTGCGTCGCGTCGGACGTGATGGGCGCTACGGCGTCGAGCTGCTCGGGCCCGGTGACCTCCTGAGACCCTGGCAGCACGGCGGTGAGGATGCCTCCCTGCCCTTCGAGACCGAGTTTCGCGTCCTCGAGCGCGCGCGGATCGCGCTCCTCGACCTGCGCTTCGCGGCTCGGGCCGCGCCGTATCCCGAGGTCCTGGGTGCGCTCGTCGGGCGCGCGATGGAACGCTCGCGCATGCTCGCGGTCACCATGGCGATAGCGCACTACCCGCGGATCGACCGCCGGCTGCTGCTTCTGCTCTGGCACCTGGCCGACCGCTGGGGACGAGTCACGCCGGAGGGCATCCGGATCCCACTGCACCTGACCCACGCCGTGCTGGCAGACCTCGTCGCCGCCAGGCGTCCATCGGTGACCACGGGCCTGAGCACGCTCGAGCGGCAGGGACTCCTGAGCCGCCGGCGTCACATGATCGTGCTCCATGGAGAACCCCCCGGCGAGCTCTACGAGCTGCCGGGCGCCGCGCCCAACGAAGCCCTGCGGCCGCGCTCGGCCGGCGCATAGAATCCTGCGCCGAGCCGGCGAGCCAGGCCGCGCTCCACGGCGACCGCGAGGGCGAGCCTGACGTCCCCATCGCGCCAGTGCTCTCCTCCGACGAGCAGACGCAACGTCCGCTCGGGCAGGGGCCCGTAGGAACGCAGGGCGCGAACCACCATCCTGGCCTCGGCCTCGAGATGCGTCGGTGCCGTGCTGGGCGTCTCGGACACGGGCATGCAGTTGGGGTACCTCCTCAGCGCTGCTCGCGATCCGAAACGGTCCGTCCGATGACGCAGCCACGCACCGAGCGCCGTAGACCGGAGAGACCCGCTTCGACGAGCCAACGCTCAACGTCACCGAAGGAGCAGCCTCCGTGTCCGCACCCACGACCCGAACCCCGCCCCCCGAGCAATGGCCCGACTGGCGCCAGGACCTCGTGTCGTCCAACGGCGTCAGCGCGCTGGCCGGGATCTGGTTGATCTTCGCGCCCTTCGCGCTGAGCTACACGACCGCCGATGCGTATTGGAACGACATCGTCTGCGGCGCGCTCATCGCCGCGATCGCCTTCATCCGCATCGGTGGACCGGCCCCGACGACCGCGCTGCGGAGGATCAGCATCATCGCCGGCGCCTGGATCTTCGTGTCCGCGTTCTGGCTGGACCACAGCGCCCAGGCCGCAAGCAACGACCTCGCCGTCGGGGCGATCGTCTTCTCGGTGTCGCTGCTGAGCGCGACCGCGACAGATCGAACCCGCCCCTAGCAGCGTCTGCTGCGAGCCGCTCGATGGAGATCCTTCAGGCATCGCTCGATCGCGGCCGCCTCGCGGCGCACCTCGTGCTCGACGCCGCCGCGAGCATCGACGTGGGCTGGCTGGCCGCGGGCATGGGGCTGCACCTGGTCTCCCAGGTCGTGCGCCTTCGAGGGTGGTGGAACATCCTGCGCGCCGCCTATCCCGAGTGCACGGGTCTGCGAGCCTCGCACGTCACTCGCGCCTACTTCGCCGGCGCCGGGCTCAACGGGCTGCTTCCAGCGAGGGCCGGTGACATCGTCAAGCTCGCCGTCCTGCACCGCAGGATCCCCGGTTCGAGCTACCCGACGCTGCTCTGCACGCTCATCCCCGAAGGCGCCTTCGAGACGCTCTGCGGCACAGCGCTGGTCGGGTGGGTGCTCGCGCAGGGCTTCCTGCCGGTGCCCGTCGTCCGGGGGGAGATCCCGACCCCCGACGTCTCGCTCTACCTGCGCCACCCGCTCGCGGCGCCCCTGATCACGGCGGCGGTCCTGGTCGCCGCGGGCGGCGTCGTCCTGGCCGTGCGTAGGCGCTGTGCCCGGCTCCTCGACCGCCTGCGCCAGGGCCTGGCGATCTTCGGCTCGCCGGTGCGCTTCGTCACGGGCGTGGCGAGCTGGCAGGCGGCCGGGCGCATCGTTCGGCTGGGCTCATTGGCGTGCCTGCTCGCCGCGTTCGCCCTCCCTGTCACGCTCGGCACCATCCTGCTGGTGATGGCCGCCCAGGGCGGCGGACGGATCGTCCCGCTCGCCCCCGTTGCGGCGGGCATCCGGATCGCGATGCTCAGTTACGGCCTGGTCGAGATCACCGGCCGAGCGATCGATCCCGGTGCGGTCACCGCGTTCACCGTCGGCGTGAGCGCGGTCCAGTTCCTCATCACGCTCTCGATCTCGCTCGCGCTGGTGGGTCCCGAGCTGGGAACGCGCTCGCCGCGGGTCGCGCTGCGCCGAGCCAAGCGCCGGCTCGCGCCCGCGCCGAGCCCGGTCACGACGACGTCGTGACGGTCCGCGTGCGAACCGGGAGCTGCGACAGCGGCCCATCGCGTCGCCTAGCGTGAGGTGCGGTGCCGCCCACGAAGCGCACGCTCCTGCTCGCCCTAGCGGCCGGCACCGCGACCGTCCTCCTCGCGGCGAGCATCGTCACCTCGCTGATCGCCTCGCCGCCGCGGCACCGCGCGGGTGCGCCGCAGCCGCGGGGCATTCGCCTGGCCGTGGGCTCGCTCGTCGATCGACCGGTGCCCGACATCGCGCTGACCGACGAGCGAGGCCGCCGCGTTTCGCTCGCGTCCTTTCGCGGCCGCTACCTGATCCTCGCCCCGTCCATGACCCTCTGCCACGAGGTGTGCCCGATGACCGCGGCTGTGCTCGGCGAGATCCAGGCCGCCGTGCGCCGCGACGGGCTCGCAAGACGAGTGGCGGTAGCGGAGGCGACCGTCGATCCGTGGCGCGATTCGCCCGCGCGCCTGCGCGCCTACCGCCGCCTGATCGGCGCGCGCTTTGAGACCCTGACCGGGTCGCCCGCGCAGATTCGGCGGCTGTGGAGGTTCTTCGGCGTCTACTACGGGCGCGTGCCGCAGGACGACCCTCCCGACCGCGACTGGCTCACGCATCGCGTCGAGACCTTCGACGTCCAGCACACCGACGCGCTCCTCATCGTCGACCCCGGCGGCCGCTGGCGCGTGGCGGTACTCGGGATGCCGTCGACCGGTGGGACTCTCCCCGCGAAGCTGCGCAGGCTCCTCAACGATCAAGGCCGCCGCAACCTCCGCCATCCCGACCAGCCGTGGACGGCCAAGCAGGCGCTGGACGACCTCTTCGCCCTTCGGGGCGACAGCGCGTCGCCTCGTGCCGGCGCCCTGCGGCGCGGCAGGCGGGCCGCCCTGCGCGCGCGGCTCGCCGCCGTGCGCGGACGCCCCGTCGTCGTCAACGAATGGGCGTCCTGGTGCCTGCCGTGCCGCACCGAGTTCCCGCTCCTGCAGCGCGCGGCGGCGCGACTGCGCGGCCGTGTCGCGTTCGTCGGCATCGACGTCAACGACAACGCGGCGCAGGCGCGCGCGTTCCTCGCCCGCCATCCCGTCGGCTATCCCAGCTACGCGGACCCCACCGGCAGGCTCGCCCGCTCCTTCGGATCGACGGCCGGCATCCCGACGACCCTCTACCTCGACGCTCACGGCCGAAAGGTCCACGTCCACGTCGGCTACTACGCCACGCAGCGGGCACTCGACGCCGACCTCGGGCGCTACGCCCCCATCCCGTAGCCCTCACCAGATCCTGTCGAAGAGCACCTCGACGGCCACGGCCTGCGCGAGCAGGACGGTGATGACGACGGCGTGCTGTCTGGTCGGGCGGCGAGCCCGTCACCGAGCAGACAGAGGGTGCGTCAACGTCGCCGCGCTGGCCTACGCCTCAGGAATGCACTTCAATCGACTGACCCCACTGATGATCGTGGTGCTTGCGGCGTTCGGCCTGTCCTGCACGGTCGGCGTCGCGGGCGCGGATCAGACGATCGCCACAACCCCGCGTCCGACGACGATCGCCACCGGCCAGGGGCTCGTGGCCTACAGCGCCTACGACCCGGCGGTCCATGGCTACCGGTTGATGATCGACCGGCTGGGCAAGACCGTGCGCGCCGATGTGGCTCCGAGCGCCACGCCGTTCGACGTCGATGTCGGCCCGACCCCGGCAGGCCACGACTATCTCGTCTATTCGCGCTGTCGCAGCCGCGCGACACCGGTCCCGCGGGGATGCGACATCTATGCGTATGACGTCACCGACCACCGCGAGCAGCGAATCGACGGCGCCGACTCGGCCAGAAGCGAACTCCACCCGACCTACTGGGACGGCCGGCTCGCCTTCGTGCGGTACTACGGCTCCGCCGACCACCCGCATCCCGTCGTGTACACGCGGCGCACGCGCTCGTCGGGGCCCTCGCGGCGGCTGCCCGGACTGCCCGACCGTCGGTGCATCGAGCACGCCGGCTGCGGCCCGCTGACGGGCACCATCGACGAGCTCGAGCTCTACGGCAACTACCTCGCCCAGACGGCGTCCACCGTTTCGCACGTCCGCTACGACCGCCGTCAGACCGAGCTGCGTCTGGTCAACGTCGACTCGGGGCGGTCGCAGCAGATCGGCGCGCGCGGGACCGGCGAGAGCGGCCAGGCGTTCATCGGCCCGTCGTTCCGAGCCGGGCGGCTGTACACGTACTTCACCTGCCGCGGCGACGGCGGCGGCTGCGTCCAGGGCATCGGCGGCGCCTACCGCTACCGGTACAGCACCGGGCAATGGTCCAAGGCACCGGACACCACCCAGCTGGCGGCGTTCGGCGTCTCCTACATCGGCACGCTGGAAATGCCCACCAACGTCCGCGGCGGATGCGGCCCGACCGACGCGCCTGCGTCGGCCTGCCACATCAGCGTCGTGCGGCCCGCGCCCGACTACACGAAGACGTCACGGCCGCCTCGCGCGGAGTGATCGCGCGCTCGGACGTCCGCTGACTGATCGATCGCGCCGTGAATCGGCCGACCGGGAAGCCCCGGCGTCGGATCGATCCCCAGCGCTCGAATCGCCCCCTCCGCACACTGTCCATGATCGCCTCGGCGGGCGGGCGAGCTCGTTGGGTGGTTGTCACCGGAGCCGCATGGGTGGTGGGGAGAATTCCCACCCTCACCAGATCGTGTCGAAGAGCACCTCGATGGCCACGGCCTGAACGAGCAGGACGGCGACCACGGCGGGCAGCCTGCGCGACCCGATCGCGGGCGCCGCAGCCACGCACGCCAGCGGGACGAGGAAGAGCCAGATGCGCTCGGTCTCGGCCTTGGTGAAGCCGGCGGCGGCGGCGACGGCGACGACGACGGCGAGCGCCACGGCCGCGTCGGCGTGGCGGCGCAGGGCGCGCAGCACCCCGCCGGCGATGGGCGGGCCGAGCATGATCCCCCATGCCACGGGCGAGCCGAGCGCCCAGAACGCGTAGGGACGCACGGAGGCCACGCTGTGGCGATAGACGAGCTCGGTCGCACGGAGCGTCCCGATCGGGTCGTAGCCGTAGACGGCGGCCAGCGCGCTGTTGAGCGCCACCCACGCCGCGGCGCACGCCAGCGCCAACCAGGCTGCCGCCCGGCGCCCGTCACGCCGCCAGACCAGCACCGCCCCCCACGCCCCGATCGCGAGGAGCGCCCAGGACAGCAGGGCGGCGAGCGCGAGCGCGACGGCACCGGCGGCACGCAGCGCGACGGGCCGCGCAACGAGCAGGCAGGCGGCCACCAGGCCGCAGGTGGCGAATAGGTAGTCGAACGACGTCACCCCGAAGAGGACGACCACCGGGGAGCAGGCGAAGAGGACGGCCGCGACCCGGGCGTCTCGCTCGGCGCCCAGACTGCACCCGAGCGCGTACGTCAGCGGCGCGCCGAGGGCGCCGACCCCGATGCACAGCGCGGCGGCCCGCGCCGGCGTCGTCAGGCCCAGCGCATGCAGGACGAGGAGGGGCCCTGGCGGGTGGCCGGCCACGTTGGCAGGGAGAGCGGGGACGAGCTCGGCGAAGTGGTCGAAGTAGAAGCGCGTGCCGTAGGACAGCGCCGGGAGCCCGGGGAGATACTCGTTGGCCGCCTCGAAAGAGCCCGAAGGGCGCAGGTCGAAGATCGCATCCCAGCCGCGCGCGCCGTTGCGCGCGAGGTTCACCGAGAGGCCGACCGCGAGGGCGAGGCCGAGGACCCCCGCCGCGAAGGCCGCCCCGCCCGCGCGGGCCGCAACGAGCCGCGGGGCCACGAGCGGCGCCGCGGCCACCACGGCCATCGACATCGCGGCCAGCGGGTGAAGCCGCGGCCCCCAGACCATGACGAAGGGCGGCGTCGCCGTCCCCAGCCCGCCGTGGAGATGACGGATGAGGAGGCCCGCCACCACGATCGCGGCGGCGGCGATGATGACGATTCTCGAAACGACAGCGCCCGACCGCGGAACGAGCGCCATGGGCTGGGATGCTCGCGCCATGCGCCTACGCGCTCCCGTCGCCGTCCTGGCCACCCTTGTGGCGGGCTGCGGCTCGGCCACGGTGCACGAGCTGCCGCCCGCCGCCGAGCCGGCGCGCTCCCCGCAGCTGGCACGCTCCCCGGCAGGCGTCGTGACGCCGGTGGGCCGCGACCCCGAGGGGATCGTGGCCGACGCGGTCACCGGGCTCGTCGCCGTCGCCACGCGCGAGCCGGCGCGGCTCGTCATCGTAGACGGGGCGACCGGCGCCGTTCGGCATCGCGTGGCGCTGCCCGGCGCCGCGCGCCACCTCGCGCTCGCCGGACCCGGCGGGCCGGTCCTCGTCCCGGCCGAGCCCGTCAACCGGCTGCTCGAGGTCGCGCCGGCCGCGGGCGCGGTCCGCCGGAGCGTGCGCGTGGGCGCCTTCCCCCACGACGTCGCCGCGCTCGGCGCGATCGTGGTCGTGGGAGACGAACGCGGGAACACGCTGACGGCGGTGCGCAGCGGACGCGCCGTGGCGACCCGGCGCGTGGCGACGCAGCCGGGCGGCCTCGCGGCGCTCGACGGCGGCCGTCGCGTGGCCGTCGTGTCGGTGCGCGAGCGCCGGCTCGAGCTCTTCGACGCCCCGGGGCTGCGACGCGTCGGGCGTGCCCCGGCCGGCGTCGGCCCGACGCATGTCGCGTGCCTGGATCGCGGGCCCTGCTACGTGGTGGACACCGCGGGCGGCGCGCTGCTGGTCTTCGGCGTCGGGTCCGGCCTGGAGCCGACGCGCCGCGTCTACTTGCCCGGCGCGCCGTACGGCATCGCGCTGGATCGGGTGCGCCGGCGCCTCTACGTCACCCTCACCGCGCGCAACGAGCTCGTCGAGCTCCCGGCTCACGGACGGCCCCACGTCCTGCGCCGCTGGCCGACCGTGCGCCAGCCCGACTCGGTCGCAGTCGACGAGCGGACGGGGACCGTCTTCGTCACCGGACGGGCCGACGGCGTGCTCGAGCGCGTGACGCCCTGACCCGCAAGGCGTACGCGATCGCCGAGACGAGGAACGCGCACGCGGTGATCGCCAGCCAGCGTGCCGCGAACCCGGTCGCGTGGTGACCGGTCGCGCGCACGTAGTTGGCGTCGCCCTTGGCCAGGATCAGCGGCCAGTAGACGAGGAGCATCGCCCCAGATATCGCGGCCGGGAAGCGCACGTGGTTGACCGCCGCGGCGGGCAGGCGCCGCACGGCCGCGTCGAGCGCCGAGTAGGCCGGCACGAGCAGGAGGTCGTGCACGACCGCGGCGCCCACGAGCCACACGACGTAGTTCAGGCCGCGCGAGAAGCGCGGGTCGAGCACCCGGCTGAGCGCGTAGGCCACGATCGCGAAGACCGCGAGGTGGGCGGCGAGATGCCAAGGCGAGGCGCCGTACCGCCGGCGGGCCGCGGCGATCATGCCCGCTCCCACGTCAGCCGCGCGACCCACTTGGTGCAGTGCACGCCGGGCAGCGCGGGGACGATGATGCGGGCCGGGAACCCGTGGTCGAGCGACAGGTCGGCGCCGTTGACGCGCAGCGCCAGCAGCGCGCGGTCGTGGCGGTACTGCTCCACGCCGAGGGTGGTGGCGCGGAAGGCGCCGCGCGCCTGCAGCGACTCGACCCGCAGCAGCGAGCCGGGTCGCGCCTGGGCGAGCGCGGCGAGGTCGCCCAGGCGCACGCCGCTCCAGCGCTGGGTCGTCGACCAGCCCTCCACGCACGCGATCGGCAGCTCCTCGTCGTGTTGCTCCATGGCCAGCAGGTCGGCGCGCGAGAGCTCCCGGCGCGCGTCCCCGGCGAGCGTCAGTCGCCACGCGGCGCCTGTGGCCTCGCGGGCGATGCGCGCGGTGGAGGCGGTCTTGTTGACGGGGAAGCCGTTCGGACCGGCACCGAAGGCGTCGCTCCCGCGCGGAGCGAGCAGTGCTACGCGACGCAGCGGGCCGCCGATCGACTGCCCGGCCGTGACCACCAGCAGCCCGGCCGACGCGCTGCCCGCGAGCGCGAGCAGGCCACGGCGGCTGATGGTCGGTGCCGCCGGCTCGCGCGGCGCCAGCCCGTCGGGCTCGAAGGGCTCGGGCCGCGTGGCCTCGAGGCCGGCGCGCAGCGGGGCGAGCACGCCGCGCTCGCGCCAGGCGCGCCGCATGACCGGCAGCTTGACGCCCACGTGGACGGCGAGGGCGGCCACGAAGACCCAGGCGCCGTAGTAGTGGGCGACGACGAAGTTGAAGTGCCACGGGTAGTAAAGCTGGACGTTGAGGATCCCCGTGACGAACTCGAACAGCGCGCCTCCGACCAGCGCCAACAGCGAGAGGCGCTCGAGCGCGTGGGCCGGGCTGCGCACGGGCGGCCGGGCGAACAGCCGCGGCGCCACCGACCACAGCTTGGCCAGCAGGAGCGGGACGGCCACGACGCCTACCGTCACGTGGAGGCCCTGGTTGAGCGCGTACAGCCACGACGGCGACGCGGGCCAGCCGAAGCCGAAGGGCTGCGGGCCCCCGCCCGGCAGGATCGCATTGCGTCCGAGGGCGGGCTCGTAGGCCGCATTGGAGACGAAGCCGGTCGCACCGACGACGAGCACCAGCGGCAGCAGGAGCGAGCCGAGCGTCGTCGTCAGCCACGGCCCGCGCAGGGGGCTGCGCCACGGCGTCACGGGGCCTCCAGCCGGGCGAACCAGCGCCCGCCGTCGCGCCAGCGCTCGACCACGCGCAGGCCCGCGGCGCGGGCCGGCTCGTGGACGAGGTCGGCGGCGACCCGCGCCCATGCGAACCATTCGCTCACGCGCTCGCCGTCCTCGAGGCGCACGCGCCCGTCGCGTAGCCCCGTGCCGGGCGCCTCGAGCTCGGCGAGGACGGTCCCGCCGGGCGCCAGCAGCTCGGCGAGGCGGCGCAGCAGCGCGGCCGGGTGGCCGCCGATCCCGATGTTGCCGTCGAGCAGCAGCGCCGTGCTCCAGTGTCCGGCGCCCGGGACGCGGCCGAAGATCGAGGCCTCGACGACGGCGGCGCCGCCGCGGCGCGCGAGCGCGGCCGCGACCGGCGAGACGTCCACCCCGGCCGCGAGGACGCCGCGACGGGCGAGGGCGTGGACGTGGCGCCCGGGGCCGCAGCCGACGTCGAGCACCGGCCCGCGGGCGCGCTCGAGCACGCGCTCGTCGACGGCGCCCGCGGCACCGAGCCACACCTCGAGCGGCAGCGAGCGTGCGAGGCCGGCCTCGTCGCGCAGGATGAGGGCGCCGCCCCGGTCGAGACTCGCGCCGTAGATCTCGGCGGCGCTCATGCCGCTCCGGTGAGGGCGAGCGCGCGCGCGAACCGCCCGGCGGGCGCGAGCGCCGCCACCGCGCGCGCATCGGCGATGTGGTCGACGTCTCGCAGCGCGGGAAGCTCTCCCACGCGCAGGCCGAGGGCGCTCAGGCGCGCTCGCTGTGCGCGGCAGGTGCCCGCGGTGCTCATGGGCACGCCGAGGAACACGCGAGGGTCGGCCACGCGCAGACCGATGGCCCAATAGCCGCCGTCCGGCGCAGGCCCGAGCACGGCGTCGGTCGCCGGGGCGGCGAGGCGCGCGAGCGCCGGCGCGAGATCGCCGGGCGAGACCTGGGGCGTATCCATCCCGACGAGCAGCGCCGGGCCGCCCACGGCGTGGAAGGCGTGCGCGAGACGCTCGTCGAGACCGTCGCCGCGCTGCGCCACCACCTCGATCCCCGGGGGAAGCCAGCTTCCGGGGGTTCCGTCGAGCACCACGACCCGGCGGGCGGCGGGCGTCGCGAGGACCGCGTCGAGCGTGTCGGCCAGCGCCGCGCGGGCGAGGCTCGCCGCCTGGACCGGCGTGCACGGCGGCGTCAGCCGCGTCTTGCTGCGACCCGGCCGCGGAGCCTTCGCCAGCACGAGCAGCGCCGCGCTCACGCGAGCACCCGTGCCATGTCGCGCACCGTGCGCGCGGTGCCGCGCACGGTTCCGGTGACCTTCGAGCGCCCGACCCGCGGGCGATAGGGCACCCCCGTCTCCTGGATGCGCCACCCGGCCCGCGCCGCGCGGACGACCATCTCCAGCGGCCAGCCGAAGCCGCGGTCGGCGATGCCGAGCGCGAGCAGCGCATCGCGGTGCGCGGCGCGCATCGGACCGAGGTCGGTGAGCGCCACGCCCGAGCGGCGGCGCACCTCGCGCGCGAGGACGCGGTTGGCCAGGCGGGCGTGCGCCGGCCATGCGCCCCGCTGCGCCAGGCGCGCGCCGAGGACGAGGTCGGCGTCCCCCGCGACCACGGGGCCCGACACGCGCGGGAGGTCGCGCGGGTCCAGCGAGGCGTCCCCGTCCATGAAGCACACGACCTCCGAGCGCGCGGCGCGCAGGCCCGTCCAGCAGGCCGCGCCGAAGCCACGGACGGGCTCGGTGACCACGCGCGCGCCGTGCGCCGCCGCGATCGCCGCCGAGCCGTCGCGCGAGCCGTTGTCGACGACGATGGCGCGGTGGCCGGCGGGCATCCGTTCGAGCAGCCGTGGGAGCGCCGCGGCCTCGTCGAGCACGGGGACGATGACGTCGATCACGGCGCCGAGGCTAGGCACGCCGCCGCCGCGATCCCATTACGACTCGCTGAACGCGCTCTGGGTGTCCCGCGGGCCGTCGTACGCTGGCGGACGTGCTCGTGCTCGTGACCGGAGGCGCCGGCTTCATCGGCTCGCACGTCGTCGAGGCGCTCCGCGCGGCCGGCCACGATGCGCGCGTGCTCGACGTGAGCCAGGGGGGCGACGTGCGCGACGCAGCCGCCGTCGAGCGCGCCCTCGATGGCGTCGACCACGTCTGCCATCAGGCGGGCATGGTCGGCCTGGGCACGAACTTCCTCGACATCGGCGACTACGTCGCCCACAACGACCTCGGCACGGCGGTGCTCCTGCGCGCGCTGGCGCAGCGGCGGTTCGCGGGGCGACTCGTGCTCGCCTCGAGCATGGTCGTCTACGGCGAGGGCAGTTACCGATGCGCCGAGCACGGCCCGGTGCGTCCCTCGCCCCGGCGCGCCGCCGACCTCGATGCGGGCCGGTTCGAGCCGCGCTGCGGTCGCTGCGCCGCGGCGCTCGAGCCCGAGGCGATCGCCGAGGACGCCCCGGCCGACCCGCGCAACGTCTACGCGGCGACCAAGCTGCACCAAGAGCACCTCGCCGCCGCCTTCTCCCGCGAGACCGGGGTGCCAGTCACGGCGCTGCGCTACCACAACGTCTACGGGCCGCGGATGCCGCGCGACACGTCCTATGCGGGCGTCGCGGCGATCTTCGCGAGCGCCCTGGGAGCCGGCCGCTCGCCCCAGGTCTTCGAGGACGGCGGGCAGCGACGCGACTTCGTCCACGTACGCGACGTGGCTCGCGTCAACCTCCTCGCCCTCACGGGGCCTGAGCCCGTCCCCGGCACGTTCAACGTCTGCTCCGGCCGCCCGCGCAGCGTCGGCGAGATGGCGGATGCGCTGCGCCGCGCCCACGGCGAGGCGGCACCTTTGGTCATGGTCACCGGGGAGTACCGCCTCGGCGACGTGCGCCACGTCTTCGCCTCCCCCGCGCTCGCCGCCGCCCGCCTGGGGTTCGAAGCGCGGGAGGACTTCGCCGCCGGCATGAGGGAGCTGGCCGATGAACATCGTGTGAACGCGGCCGCCGGGCCGGCGGGAACCGGCCACGCGCCTGCCAGAATCGCCACATGAGCGCCGAGACCGCGCGTGGGTCGGTTCTCGTCGTCGACGACGAGCCGACCATCGGCGAGATAGTCTGCCGCTACCTGCAGCGCGCCGGCTACGAGACCCGCGTGGCCCTCGACGGCTTCGAGGCGGTCGAGTCGGCGGCGGCGCACGCCCCCGACCTCGTGGTCCTGGACCTCATGCTCCCGGGCCTGGACGGCCTGGAGGCGATGCGCCGGATCCGCGCCCTCGACGGCCGGCGCGCGGCGATCATCCTGCTCACCGCGCGTGGCGAGGAGTCAGACCGCGTGATCGGCCTGCGCCTCGGCGCCGACGACTACGTCGTCAAGCCCTTCTCCCCCGCCGAGCTCGTGGCGCGCGTGGATGCGGTCCTGCGGCGCGTCGACACGGTGCCCGACCACGAGCCGCCGCTGCGCTTCGACGCGCTGGTCGTCGACCCTGGCGGGCGACGGGTGCACGTCGACGACGAAGAGGTCACGCTCACCCAGCGCGAGTTCGAGCTGCTGCTCTTCCTCGCGCGCCATCCCGGTCAGGCCTTCACCCGCAACCAGCTCATGGACCACGTGTGGGGGTACTCGTTCTACACCGACACCTCCACCGTCACCGTCCACGTCCGCCGCCTGCGCGCCAAGCTCGAGGAGACCCCGGAGCGACCGCGATGGATCGAGACCGTGTGGGGCGTGGGCTACCGGTTCGCGGCGTGACGCGGCTGGCCGGCAGCCTCGCGATCGCGGCCGGCGTCGCGGCGCTGGCGGCGGGCGTCGTGCTCGCGCGCTACGGCGAGCACGCGGCGCTCGCGACGCTCAGGATTCTGGCCCCCCTGGGGTGCGCCGCCGTCGTCGTCGCCCACGGGCTCGCGCTCGTGCGCGACCGCATCGGCGGCCTGCGGCGCCAGTTCGCGGTCGTCGCCCTCGTGGCGATCGTGGTGCTGGCGACGGCCGTCCTGCTCTTCGTCGACGAGATGTTCGTCTCCGGGCACGACGCGTTCTTCGCCGTCCTCGCCGCGGTCTATGCGACGGCGGTCACGGCGGTGGCCGTGCGGCTCCTCGGCCGCCGCGCCCTCGACGACGTCGACGCGGTGCGGGCGACGCTCACACAGGTCGGCGAGGGCCGCCGCGACGTGCGCACGGGTGTCGTCGGGCGCGACGAGATCGCCCGCCTGGCGGCCGACGTCGACCTCATGGTCGCCCGCCTGGAGAGCGAGGAGCGCGCGCGCCGCGACCTCATAGCGGCCGTGTCGCACGATCTGCGCACGCCGATCACCTCGCTGCGGCTGCTGGCCGACGCCATCGACGACGACATCGTCGACGCCGAGACGCGGCGCGAGTACGCGGGCCGGATGGGCACCCACGTCCGAGCCCTCGGCGCGCTGATCGACGACCTCTTCGAGCTCACCCGCCTGGAGAGCGGCGACCTGAGCTGGACCGTTGAGCACGTCCCCGTCGACCTGCTGTTGCACGAGACGGTGGAGGCGATGCGCCCGGTCGCCGAGGCGGGCGCCGTGACGGTCAGCGCGCACGTCGACCCCTCACTCGGCCCGGCACGCGGAAACCCGGAGCGCCTGCAGCGCGTGCTCTTCAACCTCATCCAGAACGCCATCCGGCACACGCCGCCCGACGGCACCATCACCGTCCGTGCCCACGAGACCGGCGACGCGGTCGAGATCGAGGTCGCCGACAACGGCTGCGGCATCCCCGGCGAGCACCGCGCCCGCGTCTTCGATGCCTTCTATCGCGCCGACGACGCGCGGACCGACGGGGGCGCGGGGCTCGGCCTCGCCGTCTCACGGGCGATCGTCGAGGCCCACGGCGGCTCCATCTGGCTCGAGGACGCCACCATCGGCACACGGGTGCGCTTCAGGCTGCCCGCCGACGGCGGCACGCCGGTCACGTCCTGACGCGGGGCCACGACGGGAGTACGATCCGGTCCTGGTGTGCCGGGAAGTCTGGTCGGCTCTTTGGAGCTCTGGCCTTGCACGCGACACCACACCTCCCGCACACGCCTCGAGAGGATCTCGCGGCCCGGGCCCTTCTCGGAGACGACCACCCGCTCGTCCGGACGCTCGGGCGGCTCAGGGCCCGGGTGGAGCAGGCGATCGCCGTCGCCGTCGTGCTCTGCGCAGGCGCCATCGCGGAGCTCGAGGGAGTTCATGCGGCGCGAGTGCTGGTCGCGGCCGGTCTTGTGGTCGAGCTGGTCGTCGTGGCGGTTGCCGGCGCCCACGTGTCGACGCGACGCGACAGCGTCCTGGAGATGATCAGCGAGGGACGCGGCGGGCTCCCGCTCCGCGCCGTCGAGCGCGCGCGTCGTCGGCTGGCCAGCGCCCCGCACCAGCTGCGGCTGGCCCGCTGGCTGGACGCGATGCGCCACGAAGCCGAGCAGCCGGTCCGCGTCCGCCCGATCTACACGCGTCGCGTCATCCTCGCCGTCGCGCCCGAGCTCGCACTGCTCGCCGATCACCTGCGCACCGGCGAAGCCCGCCTTCGCGGGGTGGCCGCCACCGAGCGCCTGCTCGTCGACGGGACCTCGGCGCTCTACGGGCCAGACGAACGGCCTTTGCGGGAGGAGCTGCGCCGCATCCGCTACCTCACCGAGTGCCGGCCCATGATCCACGACGCGAGCCCAACGGACCGCGCGCCAAGCACGTAACGGGCGGCAAGCAACGGGGACCGAGCCAGACCCCCTCGAGCCTGGAGAAGCGCCATGAACGCCGCCGTCTACGTGCAGACCAACGACGCCAACGACAACGAGGTCGTTGCCTTCAGGCGTTTGGAGGACGGCGCCCTCGCACCGCTGGGCCGCTTCGGAACCGGAGGTCGAGGGACCGGGGCGCCCCATCTGCCCTCGCAGAGCTCGATCGTCCTCAGCGACGACGGCCGCTGGCTGCTGGTGGTGAACGCCGGCAGCGACGAGCTGTCCCTGTTCGCCGTGAAGCCGGACGGACTGGGGCTCACGGACCGCGTCGACTCCGGCGGCCGTCGGCCGACCAGCGTCGCGGTGAGGGGTGCGCTTGCCTATGTGCTCAACAACGCGACGCCGAACATCGTCGGGTTCACGATCGACGACGGTCGCCTCGTCGCGCTGGAAGGCTCGGCACGGCCGCTGAGCGCCGACGACGCCGACCCCGCCCAGATCGCCTTCAGCCCCGACGGCCGCACGCTGGCGGTCACCGAGCGCGGCACCGACAGCATCAGCGCCTACGCCGTCGACGAGCGAGGGCTCGTGGACGGCCCGACGACGATCCCGTCATCGGGCAAGACGCCATACGGCTTCGACTTCACCGCGGATGGCACGCTGGTCGTGACGGAGGCCTTCGGCGGCGCAGTCGGCGCCGCGGCGGCTTCCTCCTACGCGCTCACCGACCCCGGCAGGCTGTCGTCGGTGAGCGGCTCGGTCGGCGACACCCGCAGCGAGGTCTGCTGGGCCGCCGTCACCAACGACGGCCGCTTCGCCTTCGTCACGAACTTCGGCGACGGGACGATCTCCAGCTACGAGATCGGCGGCGACGGCAGCCTCGAGCTACGCGAAGCCGTGGCCGCCTCCACGCGCCTGGGAGAGAAGGGCGTCCGCGACGAGGCGCTCACCCGCGACGGACGCTACCTCTACGCCGTCGACGCCGACGCGCAGAAGGTCTTCGGCTGGACCGTCGGCATGGAGGGCGAGCTCATCGCCATCGGCGCCTTCGACGGCCTCCCGGACACGGTTGCCGGAATCGCGGCGAGCTGAGCCGCCCGCTCGCATTTTCGGGCCGGCAGCCTCAACCGTCTCGCGTCCGCAGGATCGCCCGCAGCGCTCCGATCGCTGCGCTCACATCGATCCCGGGATCGAGCAGCACATGTAGGAGCAGCCCGTCGCCGAGCGCCGCGAGCAGGGTCGCCATCGCCTCCGCGGATGCGCCGGTGAACGCCGCTCCACGCGCCTGATCGGCGCGCACGACGTCAACGACCAGCGCCCGATACGCGCGCAGCATCTCCCCCAGTCGGGCGCCCAGCACGGCGTCGCGCTCGGCCTCGCGCATCGCCTCCATCATCAGCCCCGCGAGCCGCGGATCGATGGCCTCGTGATCGCCAACCTCCGCGGCGATCAGGTCGATCAGGTCGTCCACGGTCTTCAGCGCCTCGAACTCGGCGATCGGGACCGCCTCCTCGAAGGCGTGGAGCGCGGCATCGATCAGCAACTCCTGCTTGCCACGAAAGTGGTAGCTGACCGCGCCGTGCGGCAAGCCGGCACGCTCGGCGACCGCCCGCGTGGTGACGCGGCCCCAGCCGACCTCGGCGATCAGCTCGGCGGCAGCGCTCATCAGCCGCCGTCGGGTCGGCTCCGACGCCGGTCCGCGGCGGCGGGAGGGATCGTCTCCCCCGGTCTGTCCAGGTGAACTGTCCATTTGGACAGATTATTGCTACCGTCGGAGGTATGCATGAAACGTCGCATCCAGATCCGGCGAAGCTCGCCGTAGAGACCTCAGGCCTGACGAAGGTCTTCGCCGGCAGGCGGGTCGTCGACGACGTGGATCTCGCGATCCCGAGCGGCACCGTCTACGGCGTCCTCGGCCCCAACGGAGCCGGCAAGACGACCACGATCCGGATCCTCTCCACCCTGCTTCGCCCGGACGGCGGGAGTGCCAAGGTGCTCGGCCACGACGTCGTACGCGAGGCCGGCGCCGTCCGCCGCCGGGTGAGCCTGACCGCCCAGTTCGCGTCGGTCGACGAGGACTTGACCGCAGCCGAGAACCTCGTATTGCTCGCGCGGCTGCTCGGCTTCTCCGCGCGGCGGGCCAGGGCGCGTGCGCAAGAGCTGCTCGAGGCGTTCGGCCTGAGCGATGACGCCAAGCGCCAGGTGCAGCGGTTCTCCGGCGGGATGCGGCGCCGGCTCGACATCGCCGCGAGCATCATCGTCACACCGGATCTGCTCTTCCTCGACGAGCCGACCACGGGCCTCGATCCCCGCAGCCGCCGGCAGGTCTGGGAGATCGTCCGCACGATCGTCGCCCACGGCACCACGGTGCTGCTGACCACCCAGTATCTCGACGAAGCCGACCAGCTCGCGGACCGCATCGCGGTGATCGATCGCGGTCGGGTGATCGCCGAGGGGACCCGAGGCGACCTCAAGGCGTCGGTCGGGGCAGGCACCGTCTCGCTTCGTCTGCTCCACCCAGCCCAGCGACAGACTGCCACCGACCTGCTTGCCGCCGAGCTCGGTGTGGCGGTACACGCCGAGCGCGACCCGGCGAGCCTGACCGTGCGGCTTCCCACCGACGAAGACGCCGCGCGGATCGCCGGGCGCGTCGCACATTCGCTCGGCGCGCTCTCGCGGTCGGGGATCGCGGTCACCGACTTCTCCCTCGGCCAACCGAGCCTCGACGAGGTGTTCCTCGCGCTGACCGGCAGCCGTGCCGAACCGGATCCGGTCGACCAGGAGCAGGCAGCATGAGCGACTTCATGGCCGAGCTCATCTGCCGCCGCCCGCAATCGCCGTCGCCGGCGGGGCCGCTCGCAGCATCGCTCGCGTTCGCCTGGCGCTCGCTGCTGAAGATCCGACACGTTCCCGAACAGCTCGGCGACGTCATCGGCATCCCCGTGCTGTTCACGCTGATGTTCACCTACCTCTTCGGCGGAGCGATCGCGGGATCGACGAGCGACTACCTGCAGTTCCTGCTGCCCGGCACGCTCGTGCTCGCGGTCGTCTTCGTGACCGTCTACAGCGGCGTCACGCTCAATCGCGACCTCTCCACCGGCGCCTTCGATCGGTTCCGCTCGCTGCCGATCTGGCGCCCGGCCCCGATCGTCGGCGGCCTCATCGGCGACGCCGGCCGCTACCTGCTCGCCTCATCGCTGGTGATCGGCCTCGGCCTGATCATGGGGTTCGACGCCGGGGGTGGCGTGCCCGGCGTGGTCGCGGCGGTCGGCCTCGTGCTGATCTTCGCCTTCGCCCTCTCCTGGGTGTGGACGGCGCTCGGACTGATCCTGCGCACGCCCAACGCGGTGATGAGCGTCGGCTTCGTGATCATGTTCCCGCTCACCTTCATGAGCAACGTCTTCGTCGACCCCGACACGATGCCCGCCTGGCTGCGTTCGTTTGCCGACATCAACCCGATCTCCCATCTGGCCACGGCCGAGCGCGGGCTGATGCAGGGAACGGCCAGCGCGAGCGAGATCCTCTGGGTGATCACCGCCGCCGCAGCGCTCACCGCAACGTTCGCGCCCCTCACCATGCGGCGCTTCAACCGCCGGACTTGACCAGAACCGGCCCGCGCCCGGCCCAGCAACTCCTCTGACCGCGCCCGCCGAATCGCCGCGGGCCTGCTCGACGGCCTCGCCGCGGACCAGGAGGACCCCAACGCCGAGGCGGGATAGAGCTCGGGTGGAGCGACCCCAAGGCCATCGCACGCGCCCTCTCGGGCGCCGCGGCCGCGTGAGCCCCCGATCGACACGTGACCGACCCGGGCAGACTCGCCTCGGCGCATTCGACCGCGTTCCGGATACGGTCGCCGGGATCGCCGCGAGCTGAGCCGCGAGCCCGCGGTACGTGCCCGCCCTCCTGCGCGACGTGGACGGCGGTCGCCGCCAACGGAGGCGGCTCGGCGCGATTGGCGATCAGGCGGCTGCTACGAACACAGTCTTGAAGGTGTAGTCGGTGAGCCTGACGGGGCTGGCGAGGATCTTGCCGTTCTGGTCGACCAGGGTGATGGCGTCGCCCGACGTGAGCGACCGGCTGCCACTCGTCGTATAGGCGCTGATCTCGTCGAAGTAGACGACCCCGAACCGCGCGAGCGGGTGAAAGAACGGCGGCTGGCTGGGGTCCCCGGAGCGACTCACCCCCGCGTTGATGGTGACCGCAGGGGGCAGCCCGCTGTCGAACGCGAAGTTGATCGTCTGACCTGTGGTCTCGTTGGCGAGGAAGTAGGCCGCTGTGCCGGCCGGGTTGGTGTTCAGGCACAGGGCGCCGCTGATCACATCCCCGGGGCGGACCGGCAGGTTGACCGTCCCGACGCCGAGCGCCCAGATGTGAGCCGTGACGCTCTCCTGGGGGTCGACGGTCATCTCCACGTGGACGTCGAGGAAGCCGAGACCGACGAAGATGTGGAAGTGGTTGATGGGGTCGAACTGGCCGGGGCTGTACCACAGGTCGGGCACCGTCCAGGTGACGAAGAGCGCCGTGAACGGAGCCGAAGTGCTCCAGAGCTGGTAGCCGCAGGACTCGATGGGGGACGGACCCAGAGCGGGAGCGGCGACCGGCTTCTTGGCCGCCGTCGCGGGGTCGGGCCGCGGCTCGAGATGCTCGAAGTCGCGGTAGCGGCGTGCCTGTCGCTCCCACAGCGCGGCCATGCCCGGCTGGCCGTGGGTGTCGGGCCGCAACGGCAGCCCATGCCGGATGAGGTCCGCCTCGCTGGCGGTGAACGGATCGAAGTCCTTCGACGGAGGCGGGCAGAGGCGCACCCCCGTGCCGTCGGGGGTCTGCTGTCCAGTCATCGCCCTCTCCTTCCGATAGCCCGGCGGAGAACACCGGCGCTCACGTGCCTTGCCAGCGTAGACCGCCTATCGAGGAGGCACCAGGGACGAAGCCGCGCGACGTCATCAAGCCGACCGAGGACGAGACCCTAAGTTGCGTCCGCATGCGAAGTGCCCGCCAGTGCAGGACGCGTCTTCGGTAGGCCGCGACAACACCGTGACAACAGACGGCCAGTTCGAATCGGCCCGATCCGTCCGCCCGGGCCGACCATGCTGCCGATTCGACGCCCGGCGAGAGCATCGGACGCGCTGAGACAAGGTTGAGGGCCTTGTCCGGGGATTCCCGGGTGGAGGTTCGAGTCCTCTTCGGCGCATAGGGAAAAGCCCTGCACACGCGCTCACGCATCGAGCCGGCGGTCTCGGTCATCCAGTGGCCTCCTCCAGAGCGCCGGCAAGCTCGCGACACCGCGCCTCGCGCGTGGCGAGGTCTCGCAGCTGGAGCTCCACCGGCTGGCTCTGGTTGGCGTGGCTTTCATGCACGTGTTGCACCGCCCCTCGGATCGCCGCACATGCGGCGTCCACGGCGGCGTCGAGCTCGTCGGCGAACTCGGTGGTCGTCTCGCGCGCACGATCGACCAGGGCCGTCCGCAACCTGCCGGCGTGACGATCCGTCGTGGCAAGCAGTCGCTCGCGCGCGGCCCGCATCACCAGCCGCCGTCCGAGCGCTCCGGGCACCAGGGCGCGCCCTGCCGCCACAAGCCGTTCGAGCGTGTCGTCGGGATCCTCGAGCTTGAAGGTGAAGGCCGGTGGGCGCCGCAAGCCGGCGGAAGCAGGGAAGCTCGTCAGGTCGGTGTCGAGGCCGGACTCCGCGGCCATCCGCACAGCGCCGAGAATCTCGGAGAGGCGCGCGCCGTAGCGGCTTTGGAGCATGCGCAGCTCGTCGCCGAGCTCGTGCGCGAACCTCGGGACCAGCGCGGCGAACTTCTCGCGCGTGTATTCGTTGATCCACGTATCGAGGTCAGCGGCGAGGGTCCGCGAGCCTCCTTGGCTCGCCGCTGCCGCGCTTGAGAGCTGGTCCTCGAGGGCGGCGCGCTGGTCCCTGGCCAGGCTCATGAGCGGCTCGTCCACCCGTTCGCGCAACGAACGCTCGACGCTGCGAGCGAGGAGATCCCGGGCATCCTCATGGGCGCGCTCGAGCTCGCTGAGACGCTGCTCGAGCTCGCGCGCCCGCTCTTGGA
This sequence comes from uncultured Actinomycetes bacterium, assembly GCA_963851295.1. GTDB lineage: Bacteria > Actinomycetota > Thermoleophilia > Solirubrobacterales > Solirubrobacteraceae > JAOPZW01. The sequence goes on from CAWKOS010000001.1 coordinate 383,846, forward strand.
GCTCCTCGAGCGGGAGGCGCAGCGCCGCGGCCTGCAGCCGGGCGGCCTGCGAGGCGTGCTGCGCCATCCGTGCGCCGCGCGCGCTGCTCGAGTGCGCGACGACATGGCCGAGCTCGGAGTCGGCGATCGCGATCAGGTGCTCGCGAAGCGCGCTCACGCCTTCGCCGGTGCGCGCGCTGACAGCGAAGACCTCTCGGTGGGCACCGGGGACGACCCCGCCCAAGCCTCGCGCGACGAACTGCAGCGTCCTGCTCAGGTCGCCGGCGTCGATCTGATCGATCTTGTTGATGGCGAACAGGCGGCGACCGCCGCCGTCGGCCACCGCGGCGATCAGCTCGCGCTCGGGTGCGTTGAGCGGCTGATCGGCCGCGAGGACGCAGAGTGCGATGTCGACCCGTCCGAGGAAGCGCTCCGTGGTCGCGGTGTTGTGGGCGTGGATCGAGCCGATGCCGGGCGTGTCGACGATCTGGATCCCGCGCGCCAGTAGGCCGTCCGGAATCTCGACCGCGACCGAAATGACATCGTCGCGGCCGAGGCGGTCTGCGGACTCGGTGACCAATGCGGTCAGCTCCGAGAAGGGACGCTCCTGCTCCTCACCGTCGGCGAAGCCGACCACGAGCCGCGGGCGCGCCCCGTAGCACACCACCGTGATCGCGGACGTCAACGGCAGGACGTCGGTCGGCAGGACCGCGTGCTCGACAAGAGCGTTGACGAGCGAGCTCTTGCCCCGCTTGAACTCGCCCAGCACCACCACGTTGCAGCGGATGTCGTCGAGCCTGGCGATGGCGTCGTCGAGGTCGCCAAGCGAGTCCGGCGACAGCAACTCGGTCGCGAGGGCGCGCAACTCGACCAGATACTCACGGACACCCGCGCTGGGTGCTACCGCGACAGTGCTCTGGGCCATGGGTACCTCCACGTCGGACGGTGCCGGGACGTAGAGGCCATCAGCGGCTCTGCCGCGGTCGGAGCGAGCCTCATCGCTCAACGTGAACTCTAGCGGCTGGCCATTGCTCGGAGCTGAGCTCATCATGGCCGACGCGGTCGTCACCCGCTGTTCTGCGAGCACGTCGGCGACGTCCTGCACGAGCTCGCAACGACCGTAGTTTCCCCGCTGCAAGCGGCGGACCTCGACGGACGGCGCATCCCCGCTCGGGCACTACGCTCGCCGCCATGAGCGCGATCACGCATGTCCACGCCCGCCAGATCCTCGACAGTCGCGGCAATCCGACCGTTGAGGTCGACGTGCGCCTGGAATCGGGCGCGCGTGGCCGGGCGGCGGTTCCGTCCGGGGCGTCGACCGGCGAGCACGAGGCCGTCGAGCTGCGCGACGGCGGCGAGCCGTTCGGTGGCAAGGGCGTCATGGACGCCGTGGAGCACGTCGACGGTGAGATCGCCGATGCCGTTCGCGGCCGGGAGGCCGGCGACCAGGAGGGGCTTGACCGCGCGCTCATCGAGCTCGACGGGACCGACACCAAGGCTCGGCTCGGTGCGAACGCGATCCTCGGCGTGTCGCTCGCGGTCGCCCGCGCTCGCGCGACCGAGCTGGGCGAGCCGCTGTGGCGCTACCTGGGCGGCGAGCAGGCGAACCTCCTGCCGGTGCCGATGATGAACGTGCTCAACGGCGGCGCTCACGCCGACAACCCGGTCGACTTCCAGGAGTTCATGATCGCGCCGCTCGGTGCCGGCTCGTTCGCGCAGGCGCTGCGCATGGGCGCGGAGACCTACCAGCAGCTTAAGGGCACGCTGCGCTCGCGCGGGCTGGCGACCGGGGTTGGTGATGAGGGCGGCTTCGCGCCGGCCCTCCACGACAACGCGGCTCCGCTCGAGCTGCTGGTGGCGGCGATCGAGGCGGCCGGGTATCGCCCCGGGGAGGAGATCGCGATCGCGTTGGACCCGGCCGCGAGCGAGTTCTTCAGCGATGGCGCGTATCGCTTGGCTGGCGAGGACCGCGTGCTCTCGTCGGCGGAGATGGTCGACTATTGGGAGCAGCTCGTCGACCGCTACCCGATCGTGCTGATCGAGGACGGGATGGCCGAGGACGACTGGGAGGGTTGGGCGCGCCTCACCGAGCGCCTCGGCGACCGCGTGCAGCTGGTCGGCGATGACATCTTCGTGACCAACCCGGCGATCCTGCGTCGCGGCATCGACGCCGGCATCGCCAACTCGATCCTGATCAAGCTCAACCAGATCGGGACGTTGACCGAGACGCTCGAGACGATGGCGCTCGCCCGCGAGGCCGGCTACCGCTGCTTCGTCTCGCATCGATCGGGCGAGACCGATGACGCCTTCATCGCCGACTTCGTGGTCGCGACGGGCGCGGGCCAGATCAAGACCGGTGCCCCCGCGCGAGGCGAGCGGGTGGCGAAGTACAACCAGCTGCTGCGCATCGAGGAGGAGCTCGGCGACCGCGCGCGCTTCGCCGGCCGGGCGGCCGTCGCCGTCTGAGGCGGCTACCAGCGCGCGAGCTGCTCGCGCAGACGCTCGCTGAGCGGGCTGCGGCCATAGCGCTCCTCGATGCCGTCGAGGGTCGCTCGGTAGTGAGCCAGGCGCCGCTTGCGCGGGCGCTGTCGCGCGCCCTCCAGCTTGGCGAGCTTGTCCGCCATCGCGACCGTTGCTGCGTGCGGTCCCGCGTCCAGGATCTGTTGTCGAAGCGCGGCCTTGCGGTCTCGGTACTCGTCGATCGCGGCGTCCTGCGTGAGCGCCTCCACGAGCCGGACGACCTCCGGGCCGAAAGGGCCCACCAGCTCGGCGACGGTGACATCCGTGTCCTCGAGCACGTCGTGCAGCACCCCGGCCGTGACCACCTCGGGCGGCTGGCCCGACGCGGCCAGCAGGCCTGCGACCGCCATTGGGTGATCGGGCGTCCTCCCCGGGCGCCACAACCGCGTCGCGTAGGCGTCGACCACGAACGCGACGGCCTGCGCGACGCCCGGCGTGGCGGCAAGCTGCGAGGACCGTGACCTCATGCTCGCTCGGCCCCGTTGAGACGAAAGCGCCGTGTGAGCGCCGCCGGGATGACGGCCACCAGAGCGCCGGCCACCAGGCCGGCGACCGAGCTGCCGAGGCTGGTGCCCGCTGCGAGCAGCACGACGGCCGCCGCAGCGAGCCCGGCGCCCGCGAGGGCGCCGAGCCCGGCGAGCCAGCCGATGAGCGCCCCGGCCTCGACCTCCCCGGCCGCCGGCAGCGTCAGCGTTCGCTCGGCGAGACCTCCGGCGACGAGCAGTGCCGCGCCCCAGACCGGCGCTGCGGCCGGCGCCGCGCCCCGGTCGATGGCGACGCCGGCCGCGCTCGCGAGCGCGATGAGCGCGATGCCGACGGTGGCCGGACGGCGCGACGCCGGGAGCGCAAGGCCCAGGCCGGCCAGCACGGCGACGCCCGCGGTGGGCGCGGACAGCCATGCGCTCAGAGCCACCGCGAGCGCGAACGCGAACGCACCGAGCCCCGCGGCTAGGCGCGCATGGGCAGTCGCGACGCGCGACGAGATGCCATCACCTCCCGGACCACGGACTCCAGTGGACGGTCGCCGTCCCACGTGGAGACGGCTACCCCAAGCTCGGCCAGCCGCGCGCGGATTGCCGCACGGCGCAACGCCCACAGACGCAACGCCACATCGCTGGTGGATCCCAGCAGCGACGGGGCGTCGATCTCCACGACGGCGAGGTCGTGGCCGCGGGCGACCAGGTCGAGCAGGGCGCTCGCCCCGCGGTCGTCCAGCAGGGGCGTGATCGCCAGGACGAGCGCGCGCGGCGGAAGGATCGCGGGCGGCACGACGGCCACGTCGCGCGCCACATAGGTCATGACGATCTCGCTGCGGGCGAGGGCATCGGCGATCCGGAGGGCGTGCAGGACTCCGGAGCCCGGCGGCAGCCACTCGACGGCGCCGCCGAAGCGGACGACGCCGACGCGGTCACGCGTGCGCGTGTGCGCCTCGGCGAGCGCGGAGGCCGCGCGCACCGCGAGCGTCAGCGTCTGCTCGCGGGCGCCGGCGGGGAGCTCGGCATAGGCGTCGATGAACAGCACGACGTCGGCGCCGCGCTCGGGGTGGCGGTCCGCGACGTACGGGACCCCGGCCCGCGCCGTGGCGCGCCAGTGCAGCCGCCGCAGCGGATCGCCAGGCACATATGGTCGAAGCTCGGCCAGCTCGAGCCCATCGCCTCGCATCGCCGAGCGGCGCGTACCGACGGCGGCCTGGGTCCGCGCGGGCGCCACGAGCGCGCGCAGCCGCTCGACCGCCGGCAGGACACGCACGGAGGCATACGGCTCGACGCTGCCCGAGTGCCAGACGCCGCCAAGCGGTCCTGTCACCCAGATGCGCGCGGCGCCGGCCCGGTAGCCGCCCCAGCGCTCGGCGCGCAGCGACACCTCGACCTGTCGGTGGTCGCCGGGCGCGAGGCGGACGATGCGCGCGGTCGCGTCGCGCTCGGCGCGCAGCCCCGGCGGCGCGAGTACGCGCAACTCCAGCCAGGCAGCGCCACCGGCGGCAGACAGCTCGTAGCTCGTGCTGACGCGATCGCCCTCGAGGACCCGGTCTGATGTGGCGGACGCGCGTATCTCCACGCGCGGTTCCCGCGCGAGCGCGAGCGCCGCGGCTGCCGCAAGCGCGAAGGGCGCTGCGAGGGCGATCAGCGCCGGCTCGCCAAGAATCACGCCGGCCAGAGCGCCGGCAGTCCCGATGAGCACCCAGCTAGCGAGCGTCGGCGACGCGCTCGCGCTCATCGTCCTGCCGTTCGATCGGCGGCGGCGCCGGCACCTCGTCGAGCACGCGCTGCACGACGTCGCCGGCGTCGATGCGCCGCACCCACAGCTCGGGGCGCAGCACGAGCCGGTGGGCGAGCGCGGGGACGGCGACGGCCTTGACGTCGTCGGGCACGACGAAGTCGCGGCCGTCGACCGCCGCGCGGGCGCGCGCCATGCGCAGCAGGGCCAGCGAGCCGCGCGGGCTGGCGCCGACCTCGACCTCCGCGCTCGCGCGCGTCGCGGTGGGCAGCGCGACCATGTAGCGCCCGACCGCCGCGCCGACATGCACGGCCTCGACCGCCCCCTGCAGCGCCACCAGCCCGTCGCGATCGACGATCGCCTTCAGCGCGACCGGGTCGGCGCCGCGCCGGGCGCGGGCGTCGAGCATCCGCCACTCGTCCTCCGGTGACGGGTAGCCGACGCGCAGGCGCACCAGGAAGCGATCCAGCTGGGCCTCGGGCAGCGGGTAGGTCCCCTCGTACTCGATCGGGTTCTGCGTCGCCAGCAACAGGAACGGCGCCTGCAGCGGATGTGTGCCGTCGTCAGCGGTGACTTGGCGCTCCTCCATGGCCTCCAACAGCGCCGCCTGCGTCTTCGGTGGCGCGCGATTGATCTCGTCACCCAGCAGCAGGTTGCAGAACACCGGCCCCGGACGGAACTCGAAGCTCGCCGAGCGCTGATCGAAGACCGACGACCCCGTCACGTCGGAGGGCAGCAGATCCGGCGTGAACTGCACCCGCCCGAAGCGCAACCCGGTCACCGCCGCGAACGACCGCGCGATCAACGTCTTGGCCACCCCCGGCACGTCCTCCAACAGCACATGCCCATCGGCCAGCACCGCCAGCAGCACCAGCTCGAGCACGTCGCGCTTGCCCACCACCGCGCGCGAGACCTCGTCGAGGATCGCCTCGGCCGGCGCGGCGACATGGCGCGGATCGGCGTCCCTCACGAGAACAGCCTCTCCAGGTCGGCGACGACATCCAGCAGCTCCTCACGACCGAGGCCGGGCGCGAACGGGTCGTCCGGGCGCAGGCGGCCGGGGCGCACGAGCTCCCACGTCCGCGGCGCCAACAGCGCCCGGGCAGCGTCGGTGTCGCCGTCGAGCTCCACGCGCGAGCGGCGCAGCCCGGCAGCCGCGACCTCTCGCAACACCGGGCGCAGGCGCCAATGCATCTCCCCGGCATGCGACGCACCGGCCACCGTCCGCGCGATCCGTTCGAGCTCGCCCGCCACCCCGCCGGCGAGCGGAGAAGGCTGCGGCGTCCGAGGCCACTTCGCGGGGAGCCAGCGGCGCACGGCACGCGCCGCCGACGCTGCGACGAGCACGGTGGCGATCGCCAGCACGACGATCACGCTCCGTCGGCCCTCAGATCATCCGCGATGCGCTCGAGCGCGCTCACGGCCTCCCGCCGCATCGACTCGTCGACGGGATGGGTGCTGAAGCGAGCCCGCTCGAAGAGGCGGGTGAGCCGCGCCGGAGGCTCACTCGCCACACCGAGACGCTCAGCGATGCGCGACAGGTATTCGCGCGGCGCCTCGCTGGAGCGACGCCGGAGCCCCGCCGCGCCGAGCGCCGCCTCCATCCGCGCATAAGCGACGAGCACCGCGGCACGCGGATCCGACGGGATCGCCAACGCAGCCAACGCCTCGTTCGCTCCGACGGCGACAGCCAAGCGGGCGTGGTCCGGCGACCCACGCGCCCGACCTCGACGACCGGCAGCGATGATCAGCGCGAGCGCGACGAGGCCGGCCGCAATCCCGGCGGCCAGCGCCGCGGCGTCGTCTGCACCGCCTCGACCACCCGTCGCGGCCGGATGTCCGGTCCCGGGACGCACCTGTGGGATGGCGGGCAGCGTGGGCGCGCCTCGATGGCGCGGCTGCGCTCCGGGAGCGGCAAGCAGCGCGACGATGGTGACCGGCACGAGGAAGGCCAGCGCGACGGTCAGCGGCCCTGCGCGTACCGGGACGATCGGCACGCGCTCGAGTCCGCGGCGCCGACCCGGCGGCGGCCACAGCGCGGTCGCCACGATCGCCACGCTGGCCACCAGGCCCACCCCGACGACTATGAACAGGGGCCAGGCCGGAAGTGCTGGGACGGTGCTCCCGCCGCCGAGCGGGCGCTGGCCGGCCGCGCCCGCCACCGCCAGCAACGCGACCACGGCGGTGGGAGCGAGGACTGCGCGAAACGGGTGATAGCGAACCTCGACGACGGCCTCCGATGCTCGGTGGTAGAAGCCATCAGCGCCGCGGCGCGGTCCAAGGCGAGCTTCATCGCCTGCGTGGTCGCAGGATACCTGTCAGGCGGTCACGATCAGGCCCGCTCATTCTCGGCACACTCCGCGGACGCGCTAACGGGCGGGTGGGTTCGCGTCTGGTTATGATCGCGAGCGCCAGATGAAGCTCTGGCGCGGAGGCCTCCTCCCGAACCGCCACACCGACGGCTGATGGCTTCTTTCGCTGGTACTCACCGACGAAAGGAGCTCGCTCGACGCGCCCGCTGGACCCACGCGCCAACTTGGTTCGCCGGCGGGGGAGCCGACGCGAGGACAACTGGCGACTCCCTCCGCGCGTCGGCTCCCCGACCGGCGAGCACGCCCTGTCCGACACCTCTGCTATAAACCGGCTGGAGCGATGAGGCTCGCTCTGACTGCGGCTCTCTTGCCGCTGATGGCCTCTATTCCCAGTCCCATCAAGTGGAGGTTTGGAATGGAGGCGTATCCCTCATCGCCTGAACGCGCCGTGTCGTCGCTGTTGCCCTTGGAGGGCGACTTCGCGGCCGGCCTGAGGCGCGACTCGAGCCCGCTCGCCGTCCGAGGCGACTTCGCGACCGGCGCGCGCGGGACGACGGAACCGCGCGCGCGACATTCCGGTGACTTCGCCGCCGGGGTCCGCGCACGTCTGCATACCCCTGTCGTGCCGGGCGACTTCGCGCTCGGGCTTCGCACCGCGGACGCCGAGGCGGGCTCATAGTCACGCGTCCCGGCGGCACACCTGTCGGATGGGCTCCCCTTGCCGGGAGCCCATCCACTCTCCGCACTCATTACCGACATGCCGTCTTTCCTGGAACGTCGGCACTCCGTCGCGGCCCTTTTTGTGCACACCATCCCTCGGCAACCCCGAGATGAGCTGGCCCTACCTGCCTCACCAGTGCCCGCGCTGCCGGTACTTCCGCGCCTTCGATCCTGCGGCGCACGACGACCGGGGCTACGAGCTGCCTGGGGCGTGCGCCCATCCCCGCATCGGCATGGAGCTGTTCGTCTCACGGGGCGATCTCGCTCGGCGCCTCGGAGACTGCGACCTGTTCGTGCGGGCCTCAGCAGGCCCGCCGTGAAGCAGACCGTCAGCAGCGCCGTCGAGCCTCGCGTTCCGCTCGCCGCTCTGGTTCGCTCGCAGGAGGAGGCGTTCCTCGATCTGCCGGGGTGCCCGGTGTGTGCGTACTGCCTCGAAGCCGAGGAGCAGTTCTTCCGCTGGTTTCAGATCGAGTCGTTCGCCGATCCGGTCGTGCATGCACGCCTGCGACGGTCGGCCGGCTTCTGCGCACCCCACGAGCGGCGCGGGCTGCGCGTCCAGCAGCTGGCGCCGATCCCCGCGATCATCCACGGTGCGGTCGAACAGCTCTCCGGCACGCGTCCAGAGCGCGGCGAGTGTCCGGCCTGCGCAAGTGTGCGCCAAGCGTGCGAGCACGCTCAGGCGATGCTGAGCACCGTGCTCGAGGCGCCGCGTCTGCGCGCGCGCTACGCCGCCCGGGACATTGGAGCCTGCGTGCCGCACCTGACGCCGAGCATCGCAAGCGGCGACGTCGCGCGGGCCCGGGTCCTGGCCGAGAAGCTGCGACGCGATCTCACCGTCAACCAGACGCTCGAACTGGTCGCCGGCCGAGACCGCGACGCCGCTGCCCGCGCGGCGCTCCGCGCCGCATTGCCCGGCGCCCCGCTCGCGGACGAACCAACGAGTGCCGACGCCGAGCGCGCAGCGTGGCAGCTCGACGCGTGTCCGGTCTGTCACGCGGGCGGCCGCGCCGAACGCCGCTATCTCGACTGGCGCCGACATGAGGAGCGCGCCGACGCCGTCGATCTGCAGCAGGAGCCGGGAGTGCTGTGCGCGGTGCACCTGCACGATCTCGGCGCCGTGGACGCGGATGCCGGCGATCGCGCCGTGGCCCGCGCACGCGAGCGCTGGTTACAGGAGCTCAGCGGCGCATTGAAGCGCTGGCCGCCGCCACCGTCGCGGGGTCGGCGCCTCGTGCGCCGCGAGCGCCACGCGCCGGCGCGCCGCTTCGAGGTCCCGTTCTGTCCGGCCTGCCGCGCCCGGGACGGTGCCGAGCGGCGTCACCTCGATCTCCTGATCCGGCTCCTGGCTCAGCGACCGTACGCCGAGGCCTACGAGGCGACGCACGGCGTCTGCGTTCGCCACGCGATCGCCGCCGGCGAGGGAGCGGCGGCGACGCTCGTGCGCGGCGCGTTGCGAGCGCGGCTCGCGGTCATCGACTGGGAGATTGCCGAGGCGGCGAGGAAGCAGGGATGGGACGCACGGCACGAGCGCCCCGGCGCGGAGCAGACGGCGCGGCTGCGGCTCGCCGGCCTGCTCGACGGCGCGACGTTCCTGGGCGGTCCCGCTCACCGCGACGCCGTCCGCGCGGCGGGCTCAGACGCTGCGGCGCCGAAGATGCGTCGGTAGGAGTCTTCCCCGTAGCTGGTCCGCAGCGGCTCGCGCTCGAGGAGCTTGAACGTGCGCCGGCCGTCCGGCTCGCGCTCGGCGCGGAGGAAGAGCGCGGTGTCCAGCTGTTCGGCGTGGAAGGCGTGGGCGAGGTCGTACATGTGCGTGACGAACACAACCCTGATGCGCCTGTCGAGCATCGCGCGGACGACCTGGCGTGCGATCTCGGACCCCTCGCGCTCGTTGGTCGAGGCGAAGGACTCGTTGCAGAGCAGGAGGGCGTGCGACGTGATCTCGTCGGCGATGTCACTCATCCTGCTGAGCTCTTCGTCGAGTTTGCCGCTGCGCATCGTGGCGTCCTCTTCGCGCTTGTAGTGCGTGAGGACGCCCGCGCATACGCCGGCCCGGAACGACCGCGCGGCGACGAACATGCCGCTCTGCATCATCAGGTGGGCAAGCCCAAGGCTGCGCAGGAAGGTCGACTTCCCACCCTGGTTGGCGCCGGTGACGATGACGAGCGACTTGCCGTCCGCGTCCACGTCGTTGCCGACGACCCTGTCCTCGACGTGGAGGCTCAGGCAGACGTCGTAGATGCCGTGCGCGGCGAGCGCGAGCTGACCGTCGACGAGCGGTTCGGGGAAGCATGTCGGCTCGCCTTTGTGGTCGAGGCGCTCACGCAGGTTGAGGCATCCCAGGTAGAACGCGAGCTCGAGCCGGAGCATCGCGAAGAAGCTCTTGACGTGATCGGCTGATTGCGCGACGGCGTTCGCGACCTGGTTGATGCCTCGTCCGCGGATCTCCTCGAGCGCCCTGAAGCCGTTCTCGTCGCGCGGGGGGATCGTGAAGCTGTAGTTCCTGGCGCGGTTGCCGAACGGCAGCCGCTCGGACCACCGCTGCTGGGGCGACCTGCGCACGGTGTACCGGCGACCCTTGTTGCCCTTGGCCAGCTCGGCGCTCTCGAGCACGCCGCGCTTGAACTCGAGCTCTCGCAGATGCTGGTCGAGCGTCTGCAGGTACTCGTCCGAGAGCTCGTCGGTGAGCATGGCGAAGAACCGCGTGAAGCCCTCCGAGCGGAAGCTCGCCGCCTCCTCGCCAGCGATCTGCCGCAGTCGCTTGAGGACGTCCACGTGGCGCTTGAGCACTTCCACCGAGCGGTGCAGGATCGTGCCGGGCCTGTCGCTGTGCCACAGCGAGCCGGCTCGCCGTTCGCTCTCGAGCGCCTCGATCGCGAGGGCGTAGATCTGGCGGATGATCGCCGGATGTGCGAAGCAGTCCTCGAGCACCTGCTGGCGGTAGGCGATCGCCTCGGGGTCGCGCAGGCTCGAGAGGATGCCGCGCTTGGCCATCTCGAAGAGGAACTCGTCGCCGGCCGCCATCGCGTTCCACAGCGTGGTCAGCTCGAGGTCCTGCGTGAGCACGTCGACGGTCGTCGGCGCAGCGCTCGCGCCGGGCTTGCGCGCGCGTTCGAGGTTGCGTCTGGCGTTGGTGACCGCGAACAGGTTGCCGCTCGTCATCGCGTCGTAGACCTCGTCGCGTAGTACCGGCTTGACGTCGAAGTCCTGGTCGCGGTGCAGAAGGAAGACCTTCATGCGCCGATCCGCCGCCTCAGGCGCTCGTAGGTGAGTCCGTACTTCTCGGCGATCGCCCAGGCGTAGGCGAGCCCGTCGGCGGGCTTGCGCAGAACCTTGAACGTCCGTTCCGCCGGGTTCTCCGGCGCGATCTGACTGACCATGCTCACCGTGGCCTCGCCGAGCGAGGCGATCTCGTCGACGAAGGTCACGTACACGGCGAGCGCGCCGAGCTCTACGATCCGCTGCATCATCTCGGTCCCGACGAACAGCGCGTCGTTGAGCGTGGTCGAGTTGAAGCTCTCGTTCATGACGATCACGCTGCTGGAGGTCGCCTGCTCGAGGATCTCGTGGACCCGGACGAGCTCGTCGTCGAACTTGCCGCGGAGCGTCTCGATGTCCTCCTCCTTCTCGAAGTGCGTGTAGATGCGATCGGGCAGGAACAGCCGAGCTCGACTGCCGGGGACCAGCAGACCGAGGCCGGCCAGGTGGTGCAGCTGTCCGACGGTGCGAGCGAACGTCGTCTTACCGCCGTTGTTCGGGCCGCTGACGACGAAGATCCGCTCCGGCTCCTCGAGATGGAACTCGTTGCAGACGACCGTCCGGCCGTCAGGTACGAGCTTGTTCGCCAGCGCGATGTCGAAGCCGTCCTCCACGGCGATCGCCTTCGAGCGCGCGGAGACGTGCGGGTAGCAGAACGGCAGCCCGGCGGCCCTGAAGCGCTCGATCAGCTCGAGGTAGGCCAGGTAGAACTGGACCTCGCGGTCGAACCTGCCGATCGTGGCGTCGAGGTAATCGCCACGGTGGCGGGCGCAGTAGTCGGCGAGCGCGCCGAACACGTCGGCATGCAACTGCGCGACACGGGCGAGGATCTGCGCCTCTACGTGGTCCATCTCGACGTAGTCGGGCAGCTTGGCGAGGTAGCCGTTCACGGCCCCCTGCTGGAACTTGGCGAACGTCTGCTGCACCTCGGCGCTGTAGTCCGCCTCGCCGTCGTACGCACTGACCGTGACCTTCGCCCCGTGGATGCGCAGCGCATAGCGCACCTCTGCGAGCGCGTCCTTCAGGGCTCGCGTCTCCGCGACGAGCGAGGTGAAGCGCTCGGAGGCGGCGTACGCGACGAGGAACTCGCGGAGCCCCGAGAAGCCACGCGACGTCACGTCGCCCTCCGCGAGGTCGTCCGCGAGCGAGCGGACGGCCTGGCAGTAGATCTCGACGGCATCCAGGACCCAAGCCTGCTGCTGAAGCGGGTAGTGGAGCTTCTGCACCTGGGCGAGGTGCTCGCGCATGCGCTCCATCGCCAGCGCGAAGCGCTGGATCGACTCGCGCACCTCGGGCGTCTCGAGGTCGCGCAACACCTCGTGCCGGTAGCGCACGGCGGTGGCGTCACGCAGCGGCTCGTAGAAGAACGGCTGCAGGTCGTACTGCTCGCGGCCGGCGGTCATCGACGCAAGTACCTGGTCGAGATTGAGGTCGGCGAAGTAGTCCGGTTGCCGCAGCTCGTCCACGCCAGCCGCCCCCGCCGGTCGCTCGAAGAGGATGCTCTCGAAGGACGTACGGTCCGCCGTCGACGGCGAGCCAGGTCCGGACACGTCAGAAATCGCCATCGGCCTCCACCGGTCGTACGCGGTAGAAGCCATCAGCCACAGTGGCAGTTCAGGCGGGCCTCATCGCCTGCGACCATCGTACCGGGCGGCGACCGGTACGAACGCGGCGAGCGCCAGGAGCTGCAGCACGACGATGAAGGTCGTCGCGCTCCCGGTGGATCGGCCGTAAAGCACGCCGATCGCCGTACTGCCTGCCAACCACGCAAGCCCGTAGATCGCGGTGAACGTCCCGTAGCCGGCGCCGAGGCGCGCAGCGGGGACCAGATCGGCGACCGCCGCGCGCATCGTGCTCTCGTGCACGCCGACCGCAGCGCCCCACAGCGCGCCGCCGATCCAGACCAACGTGGGCTGCGTCGAGAACGAAAGGAACGGAACCGCGGCGGTGAGCACGGGGACGATCGCGAGCCCACGCAGGCCGACACGGTCGTACAGCCACCCCGAGCCCAGTGCGGCGAGCGCGGCCGTGCCCATGGCCAGCGCGTAGACGATCGGGATCTCTGCCTCGCTGACAACGTGGCGCACCTGCAGGTGGTAGGCGAGCACGGCGAACGTCGCATAGCCGGCCATGTTGAGCGCGGTGAAGATCGCGTACCACCAGAAGCGCGCCGGAAGCCGGGCGTCACCGTCGTCCTGTTGGTGGGCGATGTTCCGGCGCTCGTAGCGGGCCGGCACCGGAACGGCCCGCCGGAGCCACGCCAGCGCGACGAGCGCGGCGAGACCCGGGAGCACCAGGATCGCGAACCCGAGCCGGAACCCGCTCACGGCCACGGCGCCCGCGACGACGAGCGGGCCGAGGACCGCGCCGCTCTGGTCGAGCGCCTCGTGCACCGCGAAGGCGCGCCCGCGCCCGAGGCCGCTGCTGGCCTGCGCGAGCATCGTGTCGCGGGCCGGGCTGCGTATCGCCTTGCCGAAGCGCTCGGCGACCACGAGGACGGCGGCAGGCCCCAGCGCCCACGCTGCGGCCAGGAGCGGCACCGAGACCACCGTGACCGCGTAGCCGAGGATGCTCAGCGCCCAATGACGGCCCGTGCGATCGGACAGCCTCCCGGTCCACAGGCGCGACACGAGCGCAACCGCCTCCCCCGCGCCGGTGATGAACCCCACGAGCCCAGCGCTCGCGCCCAAGGTCGCCAGAAACGGCCCGACGATGCTGCGCGCGCCCTCGTAGACGAAGTCCCCGAGCAGGCTCACGACGCCGAAGCCCACGACGAAGCGCCAGGCGCTCAGACGGTTGGACGAACCGATGACGCCCATGCCGCCGCGTCACCGCCGCAGGGTCGCGACCAGCGCCTCGACGTCCAAGAGCAGGTCGAGGGCGTCGGTGATCGATGCGCACAGGACATCCGCGCTGCGCAGCGCAAGAACGCTCAGACCCTCCCGCCCGACGACTGCAATGGCGAGCGCCGCGGCCTGGAGGGCGAGCATGTGGTTGGCGCCATTGCCGATCACCGCGCAGCGATCGGGTCCCAGGCGCTCCACCAGCGCGCGCTTCTCGGCACCGTCGGATACCCGCTGCGAGCCGACGCCGAGGGCTTGTGCGATCTGCGTCGCGGTTCCGAACGTGTCTGCGGTGACGAGCTGCACGTCGACGACCGAGCGCAGCCGGCCGATCCGGGCCGCGACGCCGTCGCTCAGCGCGCCGCGGTCGGAGAGCGTGCCGTTGACATCCAGGAGCAAATACTCGAGCTCGAGCGTCGGCCCTCCGGGCACGACGAGAACGATGGTCACTGGTCTACAGCTCGCTTCATGCTGGCCCCCGGGGATCGTCACCAAATAGAGGCCATCAGCGGCACCGAGCCGCAATCGGAGCGAGCCTCATCGCTCACACCGAACCCTACCGACGACGGCCACGGCGTCGGTGACCTGTCCAGGGTGCCCGGGGCCACCGCTACACTGCCGTGCCGAGCGATGAGGCTCGCTCCATAGACCGCGGCCGCCGCCGCTGATGGCCTCTACCACCGACGTCCTGTTTACCGACGCCTGTCGTGGAGAGCCAAATGGATCCGGTCCAACTCGCTGCCGTGCTCGCCGCCGTCGTGGTCCTTGCGAGCATGATCTCGGTCGAGCTGGGCATCTCCGTTGCCCTGATCGAGCTCGGGCTGGGCGTCGTCGTCGGCAACCTGTTCGACCTCAACGCCAACACCCCGTGGCTGGTGTTCATCGCGCAGTTCGCATCGATCGTGCTGACGTTCTTGGCAGGCGCGGAGGTGGACCCCGGGGACTTCCGCGCGCGCTTCGGCGCATCGATGACGATCGGCCTCGTGTCGTTCGCCGGCCCGTTCATCGTCGCGTGGCTGCTGTCGTGGACGGTGCTGGGCTGGACGCTCAAGGCGTCGCTGATCGCCGGCACCGCGCTCTCGACCACCTCGCTTGCGGTCGTCTACGCGGTGCTCGTGGAAAGCGGGCTGAATGCCACGCGCATCGGCAAGCTCATCATGAGCGCGTGCTTCGTGACCGACATGGCGACCGCGCTCGCGCTGTCGGCGATCTTCATCACCCCGAACGCGTGGTTCCCGGCCTTCCTCGCCGTCTCGATCGCGGCGATCGTAGGCCTGCCGAAGATCGCGCCGTGGTTCTTCCGCCGCTACGGCGACCGCGTCATCGAGCCCGAGATCAAGCTCGTCTTCGCCGTCCTGTTCGTGCTGATGGTCCTTGCCGACCAGGCAAACGGCCACGCCGTCCTGCCCGCCTTCATCCTCGGCCTCGTGATGGCGCGTCACTACCAACAGCACCGTCAGGAGCAGGAGCGTCTGCGCGTGGTGGCCTTCGCCTTCCTCACGCCGTTCTTCTTCCTGCGGGGCGGACTCAATGTCTCGCTCGGGGCGGTGTTCGCCAACCTCGGGCTCCTGGCCGTGCTCGTCGCCGCGAAGATGGTTCCGAAGATCGGGCTCATCCTCCCGCTCGCGCGGCGCTACGTGCCGCAGCACGCCCCGTTCACCACGCTGCTGATGAGCACCGGGCTTACCTTCGGCACGATCAGCGCCCTCTACGGCCTCAACGCGGGGATCATCGACCGCACGCAGTTCTCGCTGCTGGTCACCGTGGTGGTCCTGTCGGCGATCGTCCCCACCGCGATCGCCCAACGTTGGTTCTCGCCCGATGTCGAGGCCGAGCGCGAGGCTGCGCGCCCCAGCCACGGTCCGAGACCGCGTCCCGTTCCAGTAGGAGATGAGCGATGAGCCCGTACCGTTTCCAGCGCATCTTGGTGGCCATCGACGGCTCGGACGGGGCGCAGAAGGCGCTCGATTGTGCGCTGTCGATCTGCGAGGCGGTGGGCGCCGAGCTCACCGTCCTCGCGGTCGAGGGCAAGCTCCCGGCCTACGCCGGGTCGATCGGCGAGGTCGACGAGGTCAAGCGCGAGAAGGACACGTTCTTCTCGAAGGTGCTCGACGACGCGCGCGAGCAGGCGAACGCCCGCGGCGTCGAGATCGAGGCCGACCTCATTCCCGGTCACGCGGCGGAGGTGATCACGCACTACGCCAAGGCCCACAGCCACGAACTGATCGTGGTCGGTCATCGCGGCCACTTCCTCGGCGACTACCTACTCGGCTCGACCGCCGACCGGGTCGCCCACCACGCCCACTGTCCCGTGATGGTCGTGCGCTGAGCGCCCGCGATGCCTCACAGCGCGCTCACCCGCTGGCTCAAGCAGGGCCTCGCGCGCGGCATCTGTCCCCTGTGTCGCGCCGCCCACAAGCTCGACCGCGAGTACGTGTGGAACTTCTTCGACCAGCGCAGCTCCGACGAGGACGCGCTCGACGAGGTCAGCGCCGCCCGCGGCTTCTGCGCCGAGCACGCCGAGCAGCTGCGGCGCATCGAGGTCGACGGCCTGAAGTCCACGATCGCGATCAGCGACGTCTACGAGCACACGCTGCGCAAGCTCGCGGCCGACCTCGCCGCCCTCGACGACGATGATCGGCTCGCCGCCGCGGCATGCCCGGCATGCGCGAACCGCCAGCACGGCGTGCAACGCAACGCGCGCTACCTCCTCGACGAACTGGGAGAGAACGCCGAGTTCCGCGAACGATTCCGCGCCTCGCCAGGCCTGTGCGTGGCGCACTTCCAACTGGCCTGGGACGCGTCGCGCACGACCGAGGAGCGGACCCTCCTGCGAGACACCGAGCTCGACGCCGTGCGATCACTGCTCGCTGACGTTCACGAGCACCTGCGAAAGCAACGCGCCGAACACAGCAACGAGTCGGGAGGCGAAACCGACTCTTGGCAGCGCGCGCTCTGGCTCACCGGCGGCTGGCCGGCACCCACAGTGTCGGCGGGGATCCCTGAAGGCGCTGGAGCGAGCCCGCCCGTCCGCCCCCCGTCGTAGCGCTATTCGTCGAAGAACGGCTCGCCCTCGCGCGCGTACTCCCGCGCGACCTCGAGATTGAGCTCGACCCCGAGCCCCGGGGCATCCGGCACACGGATGCGGCCGCCCTCGATCACCTTGCCATCCCAGCCCGCCGCGAGGTCCTCCCAGAACGGCACGCTCATGCCATGCCACTCCAGCGCGAGGAAGTTCGGGACGGCGGCCGCGACGTGGACGGCAGCCATCGTGCCGATCGGGCTGGCGATGCAGTGCGGGGCGACCGAGACGTAGTGCGTGTCGGCGTAGTCGGCGATCCGGCGACCCTCGAGCAGCCCGCCGGTCTTCTGCAGGTCGGGCGCGGCGATGTCGATCGCGCCGCTCTCGAACGCCTCACGGAAGCCGTGGCGCAGATAGCCGTTCTCGCCCGTCGCGATCGGCGTGCTCGTCGACGTGGTCACGCGCCGCAGCGCGGCGACGTTCTCCGGTGGCACCGGATCCTCGAGCCACAGCAGGCCGAGGGGCTCGAGCTCGTGAGCGAGGCGCTGCGCGTCGGCGACCTGATAGCGCCAATGGCAATCGAAGGCCACGTCGACCTCGTCGCCGACGGCATCGATCACCGCGGCGGCGAGGTCCACCATCGCGCGCACCTCGGCTCGGCTGAGCGTCCCCGACGCCGTGTCCTGCATGTAGGGCGTCGGCACGTCGAGGTCGAACTTCAGCGCGCTGAAGCCCAGCTCGGCCACGACCTCACGCGCGCGCTGGGCGTAGAGCTCGGGGGTGAACAACTCGTCGGGCGCCGCGCGCGCGTAGGCCCGGCCGTGCTCGGGCGCGCGGATCGAGCCGGCCTTCACCGCCTCGGGCGGCTCCTGGCCCCAGCGCGCGGGGCGCGCGACCATCGTGGCGTCCATCGACTCGAGCGCCTCGCCCGCGTGGCAGTCGGCGTACATGCGCACGGAGTCACGGAAGCGCCCGCCGAGCAGGCTGTTGATCGGCACGCCGTAGGCCCGGCCCACGAGATCCCAGAGCGCCGCCTCCATGCCGGAGATCGCGTTGTAGACGATGCCCGCCGACGAGCCCGCGCCGGACGCACCCCACCGCAGCTTGCTCCACAGCCGGTCGACGTCGCGGGGATCCTCGCCGACAAGCAGCGGCGCGAGATCGCGCACGATCCCGGTCAGCCCGGGCGCGGTGTAGCACTCCCCGAGCCCCGACAGCCCATCCGCGTCGGTGTCGATCCGGACGAAGGTCCAGTCGTAGTTGCCCTCGACGACAGCGGTGTGCAGAGCGGTGATCTTCATCGCGGCGCATCGTCTCAGAGCGCATACCGCCCCGGCACCCGACACTCATGGCACCTGCCCAGCGGGGCCCTGCGAGTAGCAGGCGCGGTGATAGGCGCCCTTGGCGCGGGCAGCATCGCGCTCGTCTCCGGCGAGTGATACCCAGGAGACCTCGACGGGCTCACCGCTGCGCACGACAAGACAGCGCTCGTAGACACCGATCGCGCCACCGCACGCGGCACACACCAACCAGGGCCCGGAGCCCTCGCCCATGGTCGAGGAGATCTACGCCGCCACGCCACCACCGTCATCCGTACTTCGCCGCGCGAGTCGGCGCGTCCCCGAGACCACCCGCCACGCCCCAATCGAGGCGCAAGCGCGGCCTGGCCGCCCTCTGATCGCCTACACGGACAGCAACGGAGCACGAAAGACCATGAGCACGATCACCGACCTCACCAGCGACACCTTCGACGACGCCGTCGCCGCGACCGGGATCGCCGTCGTCGACTTCTGGGCGCCATGGTGCGGCCCCTGCCACCTGATGGCTCTGCAGCTGGAACGCGCCGCGCAACGGCGTCCGCAGTATCGCTTCGCCAGGGTCAACGTCGATGAGCAGCCCGACCTGGCTGCTGCGTTCAGCGTGCAGTCCATCCCGACGCTCGCGGTGCTGCGCGACGGTCAGCTGCTGGGTACCGCAGCCGGCGTCGTCGGTGCCAGCCAGCTCGTCGACGCGCTTGATCAGGCCGCAGTATGAGACGGGTGCAGACGCGCGCGGCCAAGGACGTGTGGGATCTGCAACGGCCGTGGCCCGAAGCTGAAGCGCCGACAGCGCTCGATGGCGAATCCGGCGTCTTCGATCGCCGTCAGGGTGTCGCGCGACAGGTGACAGCCGGCACCGACGCGGGGCCAGATGCCCAACCGGTCCAGGCTTCGTTGCACGCCGGCGGCTGTGCGGTCGCGCGCGACGACGTGTTCGTAGAAGCGCAGCTCGCCCCCGGGCCGGATGACGCGCTGCAGCTCGTGGAGCGCCGCGGCCTGGTCCGGGACGGAGCAGAGCACGAGCGATGCCACCCCGGCGTCGAACGCGTTGTCGTCGGCCGGGAGCGCGTCGGCTAGGCCGGCGACGACGGTCACCCGCACGGGCGCCTCGGCGGCCGCCTGCTCGGCGCGATCGCGGAGGTAGGGCTCGGGCTCGAGGGCGACGACCTCGGTCACCGCCGCGGGGTAGTGGCGGAAGTTCAGACCGTTGCCGGCGCCGACCTCGATGACGCGGCCGCTGAGACCCGCGAGCAGCTCATCGCGGTGCTCGGCGGCGCCCGCGTGCTCGGCGCCCGGGCTCAGCAGGAGCGTCCACATGCGGGCGAAGAGCGGGTGGCTGATGTCGGTCGGACTTGCCACGAGAAGAACGGTCGGACGGGCGGCCCGAGGCGCATACTGTCACGCGCTGAGCGAGACCCCGGCTGGGGTCGATGGCTCCGAGGCCTCAATGGCCGGGAGGGCCGCCCAACGCCACGGTGTCCACGAGCAGGAAGACGGCGACGGCGGCGACGACGAGGGCGAAGGCGCGCCCGAGGGCACGCTGCGGCAGGCGCTGGGCGACGAGCGTGCCGCACAGGGCGCCGATGGCGGTGGACCCCGCAAGGGCGGCGGTGATCGGCAGGTCGGGCGTCCCGCCCGCAGCGAGGTGGCTGGCCAGGGCGGCCATCCCGGTGAGCGTGATGATGACCAGCGAGGTCGCGACCGCTCGCCGGAAGGTCACCCCGAACCAGAGCGTGAGCACGGGGACGATCACGAAGCCACCGCCGACTCCGAAGAAGCCGGTGAGAGCGCCGACACCCAGGCCCGCGGCAAGCAGTCGCCAAGCCTCGATGCGCGGGCACGGAAGCGCCTCGTCGCCGCGTCCCGACCTGGCCCGCTGCCACGTCGCGCCCGCCGCGACGAGCATGACCGGGATGAACGCGAGGATCAGGACCGTGCCGCTGACGGCGTTGTTGGCGACGGCGCCGAGCAGCGAGCCCACGGCGGCCGGAGCCGAGAAGGTGAGTGCGAGGCGCCAGCAGACGTGGCCGTGACGTGCCAGCGAGCCGGCTCCGACGGCGGCGGCGAGCGCGACGACGATGAGCGACGAGGTGGACGCGGGAGTCACCGGCTCACCAAGGACGTAGACGAGCACGGGCAGCGCGAGGATCGCGCCTCCCCCGCCGACCCCGCCGACGATCAGGCCGATGACCAGGCCAAACGGGATCGCTAGGAGCATGCTCGTGCCCCCGGGCCGGCCGGGGCGCGCGGCGTCCGCCGGTCGCGCATTCAGTCGGCCGAGCCGACGTGAGGATTGGAGGGTTCCCTGCCGCTGTCAGCCAGCCGTCCCCAGACGCGCTCGGGACTCCAGTCGACCAGGTCGGCGAGGTCGAGCGCGCTGGGCGGAGGCTGCTGCGTGCGTGCGCGGCGTGCCGTCTCGGTGCGTTCGTCCTCAGGGAGGAGGTAGGCGTCGAGCACCGGCTTGACGGGCCGGAAGAGCCAGATCGGGCGTCGCAGGGCACCGGCCGCGGGGCGCGCGAGCGCGAGCCACTTGCGGTAGACCGCTCGTGCCTTGGCGTGATCAACGTGGATGTCGGCGTAGCGGTCGTCGGGGTCGGCGGCGCGCACGCGGACCTTCTGGTGCCAGCAGTGCATCCCGCTGACCGGGTCGGGGTGTACCGGGAAGGTGACGTTCTGGTGCACGCCGGCGTCGCTCCACCACACGCGGCTGGAGCTCGGGTCCTCGGATTCCCACGGCGAGACGCCGTGGATCTGGCGGAAGCGGACGGTGTCGCCGTTCTCGTCCATGTCCACGAGCGCCGAGGACCAGCGTTCGTTGCCCTTGTCTTCGCGCAACCGCCAGCGGCCCATGTGGTGCGACGCGGCCACCACGCCGGGGCGAATGCCCTCGGTCACCAGGGCCTTGATGACGAAGTAACCGATTTCCGTCTCCACCCGCGTGAGGTCTCCCGTCTGCAGGCCGATCCGCTCGGCATCCTGTGGACATATGAGCAGTGGATGGGTGTGGGACAGCTCGTTGAGGTACTTGGCGTTACCCGAGCGTGAGTGGATGAGCGTCGGGAGCCGGTAGGTGGGCAGCAGCACGTACTCGCCGCGCTCGTGGTCGATGAGCGAGTGGTGGATGTGGCTGCGGGCGTAGATCGGCGTGGCCATCTCCGGCCAGCCCCAGTCGACGAGCTCGGGCTGCAGGAGCTCGAGCGTGCGCGAGGGTGTGTTGAAGCCGCGACGCGCGATGCCGTCGACCATGACGGCTGGTGTGTCGGGACGCCCGGTCAGCGGCAGGTGGGCCGGGTTGAAGGACGGCGACGTGAGCGTCTGCTCAAGGCCGCGGGGCTCGGCGTCGAAGACGTTCTCGACCTCCTGCTCGTGCGTGGCGTAGTCGTCGCGCGAGATCTCCACCGCGCCGTAGCGGCGCATGTAGCCCAGCGGGTCGAGCTCCTCGGCGGCGGCCTTCTCAGGCAGGCCGGGCACCGAGTTCTCGAACATCCAGCGGTAGTACTCCTCCAAGCGGATCTTCTCGCCCGGCCGGTAGGGCGACTCGTAGTACTGGCGGATCCCGAGCGAGCCGTCGGGATCCGCGCGCCAGGAGACCTCGATCCAGAACTCGCCCTCCTCCCACACCTCCCCCGGGTTCGCCTGGTAGGTGAACTCGATGTCGTGACCCGCGCGCTCCATGGCGACCCGTTGGACGGGCTGGCGAAAGCCCAGCCAGCGCCCGGCGTGGGTCTCGTAGGAATGCGTGTCGTGGCGCTCGGGTCCGTGACCCATCGGCAGCACATAGTCCGCCCACCATGCCGTCTCCGACCAGGTCGGCGTCATCGCGCCGTGCAGGGCGACTGCCTCCTCGTCGCGCAGCGCGCGCAGCCAGCTGTAGCCGTCGGGGTAAGTCCACACCGGGTTGAGCACCCGCGTGAAGAGGACCGGCTGCGAGCCGCGATCGCGGTCGAGCAGGAAGTGGGGGTAAAGGATGCTCATCTCGTTGTGGGCCAGGGGGTACTCGCGCGGCCAGTTGAGCTCGTTCCAGTGCTCGTTGGCGGGCGGTTTGCGCCACGGGGCAGGGATGAACTTGTGCCACGCGTTGGCCGACACGCCGCCGACGGTGCCCACCGCCCCGGTGAGGACATTGAGCAGCCAAAGGGCGCGGGTGATTTGCCAGCCGTGCAGGTTCCCAGCCGCCGCGGCGCGCCAGATGTGCGAGGAGAACGCACCACCGGCCGCGGCGATCTCGCGCGCGACCTGCACGATCGCGTGGGCCGGCACCCCGCTCTCGGACTCGGCGAACTCGGGGGTGTAGGACGCGTACTCGCGCCGCAACTCGACGAAGAAGTTCGCGAGCGTCGGCTCGGCACCGGGTGCGCGGTGATGCAGGTAGGTGCGCCAGTTGACCCACCGCCGGACGAATTCACAGTCGATGAGGTCCTCGTCGAGGAGCACCTTGGCAATGGCCAGCAGGATCGCGGCCTCCGTCCCGGGCCACGCGGGCAGCCAGTAGTCGGCCATCGACGCGGTGTTCGACAGCCGCGGGTCGATCACCGCGATCTTCGCCCCGCGGTGCTGGGCTTCGACGATCCGCTGGGCGTGCGGGTTGAAATAGTGGCCCGCCTCCAGGTGCGAGGAGATCAGCAGCGTGAACTTGGCGTTGGCGTAGTCGGGGGATGGGCGGTCGGTGCCCATCCAGAACCCGTAGCCCGTCCGACCGCGCGACGAGCACACGTTGGTGTGCGAGTTGTGCCCGTCGCAGCCCCAGGTCTCCAGGAAGCGGTCGGCGAAGCCATCCTCGCCGGGGCGTCCGACGAAGTACATGACGTCGTTGGGCCGCCCGGCCGCGAACGCGCCGTGCATGCGCTCGGCGAAGGCGTCGAGCACGTGGTCCCAGCTCACGCGCTCCCACGCGCCGGACCCGCGCGGCCCGCTGCGGCGAAGCGGGTGCAGGATCCGCTCGGGGTCGTGGATCTGGTTGATCGTCGCGGGCCCTTTGGCGCAGTTGCGCCCCCGGCTGCCCGGATGGTGCGGATTGCCCTCCAGCTTGCGGACCTCGAAGGTCTCTTGGTCGACGTAGGCCAGCAGCCCGCAGGCGGCCTCGCAGTTGAAGCAGACGGTCGGCACCAGGGTGTAGGCGCGCTCGACTCGACGCGGCCACGCCTCGGCATCGAGCTCGCGCCAGTGATCCCAGCGTTCCGGCGGCGGGTAGCTCTCCAGGCGCCCGTCCTGGCGGCCATACCCGGTCGGGCGTCGCGCGCCCTTGCGATCGATGCCTCCCGCCACGCGCCCTCCCTTTCAGCTCAGCGGCACGCTCTGGCCGGCGCGCACCCAGGCGTCCTCATAGAGCCACAGACCGGCCAGCGCCCCGGCGCCTCCGAGGGCCAGCAGGCCGACGCCTCCGACGGCCAGGAACACGGTCGCGAGCACAGCCGAGACGCCCGTGGCGAGGGCAAGCCCAGCCCAGAAGCGCCGCGCGTAGAGGTCATCGAGGCCGCGCGCTCACCTTGCGCGCGGGCCCGCGTCGGCCGGCCGCGTCCATGGCGATGATCGTTGCGGTCGCCGACTTGACGGTGGCGATGTCCGTGAGCGTAAGCGAGCGCTGCTTGCCGCCGGCCATGCGCACGGTCGTGCCGGACGAGGTGCGCACTGAGATCACGTAGTGCTTCGCGCCGGCGACCCGGGTCCACCTCAGGGCGATCCTGCGGCCCTTGACCTTCACGGCCAGCGAGTGGACCTTGCCGCTCGGGGCGTTCGGTGCGGTGAAGCGGGCGACGGTGATCGTGGCCCGCGGGGTGCCGCTCTGCAGGACGGTCGCGGTGATCGTGTGGGCGCCGCCCGGCGTGAGCGGGACGAAGCGGAGCCTGCCGTGCCGGCCGGTCACCTCGCCGAGGCGCTGAACGGCCCCAGCGCGGCCGTGCTCCTCGAAGACGACGTGCTGGCCCCGCTGTGCGCTGGCGGTCCAGCTCAACTGACGGCGGGAGCCGCGTCCGCTGAGGTGCGACTTGACCTGGGGCTTGGGCAGGATCGTCGCCGCAGCGACCGCGGTGATGTTGGCCGACCCGGCCTGAGGTGCGATCGTCCACGTCCCGTTGCCGCCGTCGGCCAGCCCGATGTAGGTGCTCTTCGTCGCCGGATTCTCTCATCACGACGACGTCGTGTGAGACGAGCGGCGGCTGATCGGCGGCCGGGACCGTGACGGTGCGCCCGCCGGGCCCGGCCAGGACCACCTGTGGCGGCGCGGTGTCACCTGTGAGCCGCAGCAGCTGCTTGCCCTTGCCCAGGCGCACCGTGCGCTGGCCGGCGGCCCGCACGGCGGCCCGCCCGCCGGCCGCGCTCTTGAACGCGCCGATGTCGCAGACGAACGGGCCCATCGCCTGGACGCTGAAAGGGTTCCAGGCCACGCCGAATCCCACGTTGAGCGGTCCGACCTGCCCGCAGGCTCCGAACCCCCGCTCCGAGAAGAACCACTGGCCGGAGATGTCGACCCCGAGGACGGTGGCGTGGCCCGAGCCCGCGCCGCGCATGAACAGGCCCCCCGACAACGCTGAGAGCACGCCGCCCTCCATCTGGAGCGGGAAGTTCGGGACCTGAACCGCCGGGCTGGAGCTGCCGGCCGGCAGGCTCGTGCTCATCCCGCCGCCGACGTGGAACAGCACGCCGCCGATGCCCTGGCTCGCGAAGCTCGCCGCGAGAGCGGTGAGGTTGATGTTCGGGAGGTTGATCGGGATGCCGTAGAGGCGCGCGCTTCCGTTGAGCTTGATGGCACTGGTGCTCAGATCGTCGGTCAGGGTGCCGTTGAAGGCGAACATGTCGAGCGGGCCGCCGACGGCGTCGAGCGTCCCCTGGATGCGCAGCGGGTTCGTCAGCAGCGTGATGTCGAACGTCCGCACCTTGACGACCTTGTTCACGATCGCGTTCGCCATCCGCGAAACGCCCGTGACGACGCCGGTTGCTCCGGCGATGTGCGTCACGACCTTGATGGCGGAGAAGAACGGGCTGGTCACCAGCAGCGACCCGGTCCAGCGATCCTCCGAGGGCACGAACGTGAACTGCAGGTCCGTGGTGATCAGACGGCCGACGATCGAGGCCGGCGCCCCGGCGGTGAGCCTGTCGCGGTGCATGCCCGCGGATGCGTCGGCCGACAACGACACCTGCAGCGGCGTGCCGAGCACCGTGCCGAAGCGCGGGGAGACTCCCCCCTTCAGCACCACCCCGGCGTTCGGCGCCCAGGACAGCGAGAGCTTGGGAGCGAGCCCGAGCCCGTAGAGGGAGCTGCCGTCGGTGGGGGTGAGCACGCCGGCGACACCCGTGCTGCGGGGATCGAGGTCGAGGTCGCCGCGGGAGACGACGACGTCGCCGGCGGTCACCGTCACGCTGTTCGAGCTCGAGATCCGCGACTCGGTGGCGCTGATCGACGTACCGGCCGAGTCCGGCGTGACGAGCAGTCCGTTGATCGCGACCTTGCCGTGCGCGGTGTCGCCCGAGAAGCAGCCGGTGAGGTGAGCCTGACCGCGGGTGATCCTGGTCTGGCAGTCCGCGACCGGGGCGCCGCTCACGTCCGGGAGGCTCGCCGCCGGCGGCGGCGCGGAAGGAGTCGTTGAGCGCGGGGGCGGCGACGGCTGAGCGTCGTCGTTGCGAATCGTCGCGGTCCCGGCGCCTCGACCGATGCCCGCGTTGACGGCGTCGTGGATGGCGACCTGGAAGGTCTCGTCCCCCTCGAAGTCGGCGTCTCCGAGCACGTCCACGGCGACGGTCGCCGTCGTCTGGCCGGGGTCGAACAGCGCCTGGCCGGCGGCGCTGCGGAAGTCCGATCCTCCGGTGGCGCTGCCGTCGACGGTGCTCCAGGGGACCGAGACCGGCTTGGGCGAGGCGTGGTCGAGGGTGAGCGAGAAGAGCGCCTGCGTGACCTGCCCGGGGGCGCCCTCGGCGATCGCGCCGGCGTCGCCGATCGAGACGACCGGCGGGGGCGGCGGAGGCGCCGCCGAGGCGAGCTCGCGGCGATAGACCTCGACGTTCCCCGTGACGCCCGCCTTCAGCGCGGCGCTGGTGGCGAACGCCGCGAACAGGCCGTCGCCCGACACCGACGCACCGTCCACGGAGCCGACGGGCGGAGCCGTCCCGTCGTCCTTGGCGCTGACGAGCGTGGTGGCGCCCGTGTCGAGATCGCGCAGGTAGACGTTGTTGCCGTTGCCCGCGACGGACGCAAGAGCGTCGTCGGTGGAGACGAAGAGCACCAGGCGGCCGTCGTCTGAGACGGTGGGGGTCCCCGAATCGTCCGGGAACGGCACGTAGGCGCCGGTGGCTCCGTCGGCGCGCGACACGAGCGTGGTGGTGCTCTCCTGGATGTCGCGCTCGTAGACGTCGGTGTTGCCGTGTGCCGGATCGTCGTCGGTCGAGAGGTTCTCGGAGCCGGACCGGAACACGACGAAGCGTCCGTCGGCCGAGATCGCGGCCGTGTCGGAGTCGGCGGTGCCGGCCGCGCCCGCGTCGCCGGAGGCGCGGCTCACGAGCGTCGTCGTGCCGGCGGTGCGATCGCGCAGCCAGACCTGCCTGCCGCTGACGCCGTTCTGCTGGCCGCGGACCGCGACATACCGGCCGCTCTCCGAGATCGCGGGCTGGTCGGCGACGGTCATGCCCACCGACACGGCGTGGATGGTCGAGGCTCCCACGTCGCGGACGTAGGTCTGCAGCGACACCGAGTTGAGCCCGTCGTAGTGGGCATGGGAGGCGAAGGCGACCTCGGTCCCGTCGCCCGAGATGGCCGGGTTCACCGCATCGTCGTCGGGCGCGCCCGCCACGAGCGTCGTCGTGTCCGTGCCCAGGTCGCGGACGTACGAGCGGTCGATGCTCGGCGTGCTCACGCCCGCCACGATGTTCGTGGCCCGCGTGTGGAACGCGGCGTGCTGGCCGTCATCGGACACGGTGACGCTGTCGACCGCGGCGTTGGCGGGCGTCGACCCGTCGCTGCCCACGCTCACGAGCGTCGTCGTGCCGCTGGCGACGTCGCGTACGAACGCCTGGTTGACCGAAGCACCCAGGTTCGTGGCGTTCGAGATGAAGGCGACGTAGCGCCCGTCCTTCGAGATGTCGCGCTCCAGCGAGGTGTGGTCGGCGTTGGCGCCGCCGCTCGTCTGGGAGACGACCACGAGGTCGCCCGGGCTGGCCCAGCCGAGCGCGCTCAAGGCGACCGAGACGGCAAGCACGGCACACGCCGCAAGGACAATTCGCCGGACCGGCATGGGTCAGCCCTTCAGTCGGATCGACAGTTTCGTGCTGGCGGTGTCGCGGCTGGGCGCCGTCGCTCGCAGGGCGATCTTCGCCGTGAGGCGCCTGCCGCGACCCAGGGCGGCGCGCACGACGCGAGCGCTCTTCTTCGACAGCCTCAGGGTCACCGTGGTCCGCTTCCCCGCGCTCAACGTCACCCTGCGCTTGGCGAAGCGCACGACCTTGGCCGCCCCCGGCACGCTGATCGTGCCCGTGGCGGTTGCGCTGGCGCTCTCCTGCGACACGAGCGCGAACGTCAGCGTGCCGCGGCGCGTGAGCTTCGCGCTCTTCGTCTTGGAGACGATCGCGAAGGCCTTCCGGGCCGGCGCCGGCGCCGGCGCGCAGCAGGTCGCGGGCGGCGGAGCCTGCGCGCCCTGGTCGACGGGCACCGAGACGTCCGGCTCGAGCATCTGGGTGATCGACCCGCTGATCACCTGGGTCGGGAAGGAGATGTGCTTCAGCCCGGCGGCACTCGCCGTGACCGGGATCTTGAACTCCCAGGCGCTGGGCGCGCGCGTGTCCCACGTGCCTGGAGGGGGTCCGTTCGGGTCGCGGATCGAGCCGGTGCCGCCGTACAGCGGGGCGCCGAGCGACGGCGGGCAGTCCGCGGCGTCCGGCGTCTCGGTCGCCGTCGCGTTGTCGACCTTGTAACAGAGGATCGGGTTGGCGGCGCTGATCGCCGGCGCCACGTCCGCCGGCAGCTTGATCTCGGGGAACGTGATCTCGGCGCACGAGGCATCGATGCCGGAGACCACCACGTTGACGTAGAAGACGTCTCCCGTCTTCGGCGGGGCGTCGGCGTCGTACAGGGCGCCTGCGTACTCGCCGACGCCGTTGACGACGTCGGACGTGTAGCAGTCGTTGATCCAGGTCTTGACCAGCGGCCCGAAGTGCCAGCCGGTGGCGGCGGACGCCGGCGCGGGCAACGCGGCCAGGGCGACGGTCATGGCAAGGGCGGCCGTGAGCCGCAGGTCAGAGAGCCTCGGCATCTGCTTCCTCCTCGTCTTGGTCGGCGGCGATCGCAACCTGCAGGGCTGCGAACAGCTCGGTCCACCCGGCGAAGCTGCGCTCGGCGCCGCCGCCCGTGGTCAGCCGCCCTGTGACCGGGCTCGCTCCCCGATCCACGTCGATGGACAGCCGCAGAGGCTCAGTGGTGGGCATGGAGCGACGATGCGGCCCGGCGGCGGGATTCGCATTGTGGGACCACCACAAACATTGCGTCGCCCACCCCAAGGAGTGATGGCGGCCGGCCACGGTCGCCTTTAAGGTGCAACGGTGGCGACCGTGGCGGGGACCTTGGAGGAACGTGCGCGCGAGCTCGACGCCCTTGCCGGACTGATCCGCTCCGCAGGCCAGGGATCGGGCGGCGCCGCGCTGATCGAGGGCGAGGCCGGGATCGGCAAGACGGCGCTGCTGGCCGCAGCCCGCGAACGTGCGGCAAAGGCCGGAATGACGGTGCTTTCCGCGCGCGCGGGCGAGCTCGAGGCCGAGTTCGCGTGGGGCGTGGTGCGTCAGCTCTTCGACGGTACGGTCGCGCGCGCCCCCGCCCCGGAGCGTTCCCGGCTGCTCGACGGAGCGGCGACGCTGGCGCGGCCGGCGCTCGGGCTCGACGCCGCACATGCCACAGTCGACGCGTCCTACTCGACCCTGCACGGCCTCTACTGGCTGACGGTGAACCTGGCCCAGGGGCGGCCCGTGCTGCTCGCCGTCGACGACCTGCACTGGGCCGATGCGCCCTCCCAGCGCTACATCGAGCACCTGCTCGCCCGGATCGCCGACCTCCCGATCCTGCTGCTGCTGGCGAGCCGGCCACCCAGCTCCGAGCCGGCGCCGGGCGCCCAGTCTCTGGCGCGAGTCGCGGCGGAGCCGGGGATGACGACTCTGCGCCCGGCGGCGCTCAGCCCGGCAGCCTCGGCCGCGCTGGTGCGCGGGCAGCTCGCGCAGGAGGTGAGCGCGGAGGTCTGCGACGCCTGCTTCGAGCTGACGCGCGGGAACCCGTTCCTGCTCGGAGCCTTGACGGCCGAACTGCGTGACGAGGACGGGCAGCCGGGCACGGCGACCGTCGAGCACGTCCGAAGGATGACGCCCGGGGCCGTCTCGGCCAGCGTCCTGCTGCGCCTCGCTTCACTGCCGGCAGCGGCGCTGCCCTTCGCTCGCGCCGTCGCGATCCTCGGAGCCAAGGCGCCGCTGCACACGGCCTCGGCGTTGGCGGGGCTCACCGCAGACGACGGGGCGGAGACCGCCGGCACACTGATCCGCGCGGGAATCCTCACCGAGGACGACGCGCTCGCGTTCGGGCACCCGCTCGTCCGTTCCGCCGTGTACGGCGACCTCCCCGGCCCGGAGCGCAGCCGCTGGCATCATCGTGCCGCTCGCCTGCTCGCCGACGAGGCGGCGCCGCTCGAGCGCATCGCCCCGCACCTCGTCCAGTCCTCCCCGCGCGGCGAGCAGTGGACGGTCGACCAGCTGCGCCTCGGCGCAGCCGAGGCCTGGGCGCGCGGCGCCCCCGACGTCGCCGCCGACTATCTCCGACGAGCCCTCGCCGAGCCCCCCGACAGCGAGTCCCGCGGCCCGGTGCTCTTCGAGCTGGGACAGGTCGAGCTCGTTCACGACCCCGCCGCCGCCATCCCTCATCTGAGCGACGCCCTGCCGCTCATGGAGCAGCCGCGGAGCCGTGCAGAGGTTGCGCTTGCTCTCGGTGACGCCCTCACCTTCGTGGGACGGCTCGCGGATGCCATCCCCGCACTCAGCAGGGGCATCGACGACCTCGAAGGCGATGGCCCGTCCGAGCTGCGCTCGTCCTTGGAGGCGGCCCGCCT
Source organism: uncultured Actinomycetes bacterium (assembly GCA_963851295.1). Taxonomy (GTDB): domain Bacteria; phylum Actinomycetota; class Thermoleophilia; order Solirubrobacterales; family Solirubrobacteraceae; genus JAOPZW01. The sequence continues at coordinate 414,098 of CAWKOS010000001.1, forward strand.
GGGCGCCGCGCGCTGGGAGCCGTCGACACAGATGCTGCGCCACGAGCTCGTGGACGCGATCCGGATGCGGGAGGCGCCCGGCGAGCGCCTCGACCCCCGCCTGCACAGCCAGCTCGCGATCGAGGCCGCGGCCGAGGGCGTCGATCGCGCCACGGCCGTGCGCCACGCCCGCGCGACCCTGACGGCGCCCGAGAGACCCACGGGCGCGGCGACCTCGGCGCTGCCCGAGGCGATGCTGGTGCTGGTCTTCGCCGATCATGCCGACGAGGCCCGGGACGCCATCGAGGACTGGCTCGCGCTGGCCAGGAGCCGCGCGTGGCCGCTTGCCACCGTGCTCGGGGCCACCGTCGCGACCCTCGCTTCGCTGTACCGCGGAGCGGTCAGCGACGCGGCGGCGAGCGCGTCGGGCGCCGTGTCGCCGGGCATGGAGGTCCGCCTCGCGCCCGTGACCATCGCCTTCCTCGTGGAGGCACTCGTAGAGCGGGGGCAGATCGTCGAAGCGGAATCCGAGCTGGCGCAGCGCGGCCTCGACGCCGACCTGCCCTACGCCTGGGCGACGACTCCCCTTTTGCTCGCGCGCGGCCGTCTGAAGGCCGCCGCGGGGGACCATGCAGCCGCCGTCGAGGACCTCATGGCCACCGGCGAGCGAGCAGAGGCCTGGGGAGTGCGCAACCCCGCCATGCACCCCTGGCGGTCGAGCGCCGCCGTGTCCTTGGCCCACCTGGGCGAGCGCGAGCGCGCCACGCGGCTCGCCGACGAGGAGATCGAGCTGGCGCGCCGCTGGGCAGCCCCGCGGGCCATCGGCGTGGCACTGCGCGCCGCCGGCATCGCCCACGGCGGTGAGCGCGGGATCGCATTGCTGAGGGAGGCGGTCGGCGTGCTGGAGTCCTCGTCAGCCCCGCTCGAGCACGCTCGAGCCCTCGCGGACCTCGGCTCGGCCCTGCGCCGGGCCAACCGCCGGGCCGAGGCTCGCGACGGGCTGCGCAGGAGCCTCGACCTTGCTCACGAGCTCGGGGGCGTCGCCGTCGCCGACCGCGCCCGGGAGGAGCTCTCCATCGCCGGCGCACGGCCCCGCCGCGACGCGCTGAGAGGCCGCGACGCCCTCACCGCGAGCGAGCTCCGGGTCGCCCTGCTCGCCGCCGAGGGTCGCACCAACCGCGAGATCGCGGAAGCCCTCTTCGTCACCCTGCGGACGGTCGAGGCGCACCTCACGAGCAGCTACGGCAAGCTCGGGATCTCCTCACGCCAAGAGCTGACACGCTCGCTCGCCACCGCGTCGAGCTGAGTTCGAGCGCGGGGACGGCCGAGGGAAAGCAGGCGAACGTGCGCTTGACCACGCGGCTGCTGGATGCGACCGACGAGATCGCCGTGTTCAGGCGGTCCGGCACCTCGAGGGCGTCGCCTGCACGCAGAAGCCCGCCGGCTACACCAGCTGAGCGACGAGTACCGGCCGCCCAGCAGCACCCGCGCCCGTGGGGGCGTCGGGGGCCGTGCGCTGTGCCCGCATCCGCGCGACACCTCATCGAAGTGAAGGGCTCCGCGGATGCCTCGCGGCGTCGCCGCGTGAGAACGCTTTGAGAACATCCGCAGCGCCCGCACTGTGCGTGACGTGCCCGTTTGTCAGCCCGGGCGCTCGATCTCCGCGCTCGCACACAGGCGATCCGCCTTCCGCGCGCTCGACGTAGACGATTCGCCGGTAGACCCATAGAGGCTCGCCGCCCGGATCGGTGGCGGCGACCGCGGTGCCTGACATGCTCCGTCCTGCATGGAACCCACGACGCTGCTCGCTCTCGAGAGGCTCGCCACATCCGCCCAGTCGGCAGCGGACGCCTCGACGCCGGCGCGGCTGTCTTGGACCGAGTCGGAATACGAGAGCCTGCGCGCGGAGGCGAGGGCGCTCAACGCGCAACACGCGTGGGCCACCGAGGATGAATTCGAGGCGCTGTTTCCGACCGTCGCATCGCGCGATGAGGTCCTTGCGCTCAACGAGCAGTTCTCGCCCGGTCGCGCCGGCGCGTCCGCCCCCGAACCGGCGCAGCTCGTGCGCCTCCTGCTCCTGGACCTCGCGGGCTGGGCCACAGGTGTCCGGCTTGCGGGTCAGGCCTTCGATCCCCCGGCCCCGGAGGGATAGGTCGCGAGGATGCCGCACCGCCATAGGCTGGACTGATGGCGTTGGCGCCCGACTCCTCGCTCGGCGAGTACATCCGCCGCCAGCGCGAGCTGCAGAAGCTGTCGATGCGACAGCTTGCCGACTTGGTGGGCATCTCCAATCCGTACCTCTCGCAGATCGAGCGCGGCCTGCGTGAACCGTCGGAGAAGGTCCTGGACGCAATCGCGCGCAACCTCGAGCTCTCAGCCGAGGGTCTGTACGAGCAGGGCGGCCGCCGCCGCGGCGCGAGCGACGACGACGCCGAGGAGCCGGCGGTCGTTGCGGCGATTCGCGCCGATCCGAGGTTGAGCGCGCGTCAGCGACAGGCGCTCCTGGAGGTATATGGCGCGTTCACGGCACGGGGCCCCGGGCGCCGGAGATCGGAGCGCTGAGGGCCGCGACGCGAGGAGAGGGACGTCGCGGCCCCGTGCGCTCCGCTAGGAGACGAGCTCGCGGGCGGCGCTGGCGTACGCCTTGGTGACGTCACGCGTGAAGTCCGCCTGTGCCGTCGCCACGTTGGCGAGCCACTCGACCTTCGTGGCGCCGGCAGCCTTCTCATAGGAGTCGGCGAGCGACAGCACGGTCTTCTCGTAGGAGCTCAAATACGCGGCGCCGGCCTTCTTGCCGTTCGCGACGGCCTTCTCGTTCAGCTCGGCGACGCGCTCTGCGGCCGTCTCGACGGATTCGGTGACCGGATCGGTCTTGGTCTGGGTGGCCATGGGCCCTCCTGTCGATCGATGGGGCTACGGTTAGCTGATTAGCTGGCTACATGCTAGCCAGCAAACGAACTGATGTCAATTCATCTATGCGGGGAAGACGACGAGGCGGCAAGGAACGCAACCGCGCTCATACGGCGCGCGACCCGAAGCGCTCGCGCAGCTCTCTCTTCAGGACCTTCCCCGAGGGCGTGCGCGGGAGGTCGTCGACGAAGGCGATCGAGCGCGGCAGCTTGTAGCCGGCAAGTCGCTCGCGCGCGAAGGCGGTGAGCTCGTCCGCGCTTGCGGTGGTGCCCGCACGCTGGACGACGAGCGCCTTGACCGTCTCGCCCCAGCGCTCGTCGGGCACGCCGATGACCGCGACCTGGTCGACCGCCGGATGCTGGGAGAGCGCCTCCTCGACCTCGACGGGGAAGACGTTCTCCCCGCCGCTGACGATCATGTCCTTTATGCGATCGGTGAGGAAGAGATAGCCCGCGTCGTCGAGGTACCCGCCGTCGCCCGTGCGCAGCCAGCCGTCCGCGGTCAATGCGGCCGCCGTCTCGTCGGGCCGGTTGAAGTACCCGGCCATGACATTGGGCGCGCGCAGCCAGATCTCGCCGACCTCGTGAGGTCCGCGCGCCGCGCGCGTGTCGGGATCGACGATCCTCAGCTGCACCCAGGGATACGGACGTCCCACCGAGCGCAGCAGGCGCTCGCGCGGCCCGTCGGGATCGTGGTCGGCTGCGTCGAGCTGCACGGCGGCGCCGGTCGTCTCGGTGAGGCCGTAGATGCCGAACAGCGCGCAGCGGAAGGTGCGCAGCGCCGCCTTGAGGACCGGGGTGGTGATCGGCGAGGCGCCGTAGGCGATCGAGCGCAGCGCGGAGAAGTCGCGCCCCGCGGCGCCCGGCACGGCGGCGAGCATCTGCAGCATCGTGGGGACGAAGACCGCGTTGGTCACCCGTCGGTCCTCGAGCAGATCGAGCACGGCCTCGGCGACGAACTCGTGGACGAGGACCGTGGTCGCCCCGTTCCAGAGGCCGAGGAAGGCCCAGCCGATGCCGCCGATGTGGAACATGGGCAGCGGCGTGAGGCTGACGGTGTCGGCGTCGAAGCCCCAGATCGGTGACGTCTCGGCGGCGGCCGCGAGGTTGCGGTGCGTGGTGAGGACGCCTTTGGGCACTCCCGTGGTCCCGGACGTGTACATCTGCACGACCGTGTCGCCGGACGCGCCGCGTCCGCCCGGATCGACCGGGTCGTGGGCGGCGATCCACCGCTCGTAGGCGGCTCCCACCTCGACCACGTTCGGGGGATCCGGCAGCGCGCCGGCGAGCGCAGCCGCGACGCCGGCGAACGCGCCGCCCGCGATCAGCACCGGTGCGCCGGCGTCGGCGACGATCCGGCTGAGCTCGGGCACCGCCAGGCGCCAGTTGAGCGGCACGAGCACGGCACCGACCTTGCTCGTCGCGAAGAGCAGCTCGATCACCTCGGGCCCGGTCCGGTCGAGGTGGGCCACGCGCGAGCCTGGACGGACGCCCGCGGCCAGCAGCGCCTGCGCGAGCCGGTTGGAGCGCTCGTCGAGCTCGCGATAGGTCAGCGCCCGGCGGCCGTGACGGATCGCGACCACCTCGGGACGTTCCCGCGCCTGCCGGCGGATCACGTCGGCGACGCGCAGCTCGTCGCCGAGTGCCATCGGGACGCTCACCGCTCCCCCTCCCACCCGCCCTCGAGGAACGTGCCGATCGCGTCGTCGACCTCCGGCTCCTCGGTCGCGTACAGGTGCCCCGCGTCCTCGAGGATCCGCAGGCGGGCTCCCCGGATGCGCTCGGCCATGAGCTCCGCGTTGGCGACCGGGATGATGCGGTCGTGGTGCCCGTGCACGATCAGCGTCGGCGCCTCGATGCCGGGCAGGCGGCCGTAGCAGTTGTGGACGCCGGCGGCGAACATCTGCGCGCGGTACGCGCGCTCGGCGAACGGATGCGCGAGCCGCTGCGCGATGTCCTCCTCGATGCGCTCGAAGTGCTCGCTGCGGCAGCGCGGCCCGTAGTTGAAGGGGACCGAGGCCCAGGCCGCCTCGTCGGCGCGCATCCGCAGCCGCCGGCGGAAGAAGGCCGCGACCTCGTCGTCGGCGCGCACCGCCCGCGGGCCGCCCGCGTTCGTCGCGCCGAGCACGAGCGAGCGCACGCGCTCGGGGTGGCGCAGGGCGAGCTGCTGGGCGACCATGCCACCGAGCGAGAGGCCGTAGACGTGCACTCGCTCGAGGCGCAGGTCGTCGAGGACCGACACAGCGTCGTCGGCCATCGCCTCCGTCGTGTAGGCATAGCTGAACGCCCGCGAGCGCCCGACGCCCCGGTTGTCGAACGTGATCACGCGCAGGCGGCGCGAGAGCACCGGGACGGTCCGCCACCACGCGCCCCCGCTCAGTCCCAGTCCCATGATGAGCAGGACCGGGTCCCCCGCGCCGGTGCTCTCCCAATACAGGCGCGTGCGCCCGTCGGGCGCCGTGGCCATCCCCGACGCGTCGCTCATTGGTCGAGGATCCAGCGCGCGGCGGAGACCTGGACCGCTCCGACGTCGCGCGTCAGGTCGGCGCACATCGCGACGATCGTGCGGGCAGGCTGGACGTGGACCGCGTGCGCAACGCCGAGCTGCGCGTCCGCCGCAGAGCGGATCGCGGCTTCGTAGGCCTCGATGCAGGCGGCCGAGCCGCCCCACGGGCGCAGCACGCTCTCCACCACCGCGCGCACGGCATCGGCGACCGGTTCGAGATGGGCGGATGGCGGTTGCATTCAGCCGACGTCCACGACGCCCGCGGCCGCCATCGACGCCCACTGGTCCGCCACGGAGTGGGCGAGCACGAGCAGGTCGCGCAGCTCGCCCGACCGGTCGCGCACGTGGTCGGTCAGGAGCGCCTCGGGCTCGAAGCCGAGCGCGACGAACATGGCGATCAGCGCCTCCTGGTCGGAGATCACCTCGACGACCAGCTTGGCCACGCCCAGCTCGAGCGCCTCCAGCACCGCGTGGCGGGCGAGCGCCTGTCCGACGCCGCGGCCGCGATGGTCGGGGTCCACGACGATCCGCACCTCGCCCACGTGGCTCGACCAGCCATGTAGCGGGATCACCGCGACGTAGCCGACGACGTCGCCGCCGTCGACCGCGATCGAGCGCGCGTCGCCCGGGCGCACCCAGGCGGCGACGACGTCGGGATCGGCCACGTCCTCCTTCAGAAAGGTGCGGTCCGCGTCGGGGATGTCGTCCAGGAAGCGCTCGAGCGCTGCCCGGTCGCGGGCCTCGATCCGCCGGATCTCCATCATGCCTCCTCGCCGTCGGGACATTCCTCGCTATGGGCCGTGATCCACTCGGTGAGTCGCGGCATGGTGTGCTTGAAGGCGGACTTGCCGGTCCCGAAGGTGACGTGGCCGCCCGGCAGGCGCAGCGCGTGGCGCCGGGCGGCATCGCCCACCAGCGACAGGGCCGGCTCGGTCGCCCCGGAGGGCACGACGTTGTCGCGCTGGGCCATGGCGACGAGGACCTCGCCGCGGGCCTGGTCGAGCCTGATCTCGCGGGATCCGACGCGGATCGCGCCGCGCATGAGCACGTTCTCCCTGACGAGCAGCTCGACGAGCTCGCGGAACGCCGCCCCCGGAAAGGGGACGTGGTCGCGCGACCATTGCGCCATCGCCTGGAAGCCCTCGACGAACTCGTCGTTCCAGAGGTTCTCCAGCAGCGTGGCCTTCTGCGCGATCTCGGTCGTGGGAGCGAGCATGTAGAAGCCGCTGTAGAGGGCGTCCGCCGGGACGTTGCCGGTGTCGTCGATGAGGTCGTCCGGATCGAGCCGGCCCTCGCGCAGGACGGCCACCATGGCGCCCATCTCGTCGAAGTCGATCGGCGTCGCCATCAGGATCAGGTTGCGCACGCGCGCGTCGTCGCGGCCCGCCGCGTACAGCGCGGCGATCACGCCGCCCAGGCAGTAGCCCGCGAGGGTGACCTCGTCGCAGCCCGTCTCGCGCCGCACCGCGGCCAGCGCGCGCGGCAGGTAGCCGTCGACGTAGGTCGCGAGGCCGTTCTCCGCGTCGCGCTCGTCCGGCACGCCCCAGTCGAGCATGAAGACGTCGAGGCCGGCGTTGACGAGGTACTCGACCGTGCTGTTGCCGGGCCGCAGGTCGAGGATGTAGCTGCGGCTCACGAGGCTGTGGACGATCACCACCGGCGGCCCGTAGCGCACCCCGGGTCCGCGGTAGCGCCACAGCTGCGCCCTGCCGCTGCGCCACACGACGTCTTTCGGGGTCGCGCCCAGCTTGGGGCGGTGCGTCCCGCGCACGTAGCGCAGCCCGTTGCGGGCCCGGAGGATCGACCGCTCGACGTCGCGATTGACGCGCGCGATCAGGTCGGCCGGATGCAGGGGCGGCGCCATCGCCGGGCTCAACGGGCCCCGTCCCCGGCTTCGTGGAGCGCGGCGAGCTCGTCGGTGAGCGCGTTGAGGCGGCGCTCCATGCGCGAAAGCTGCTCGCGCACGCGGCGGACGTCGGTGCCCGCCGGCAGGTTGACGAGGTGCAGGCAGCGGCGCGACACGCCCTCCACGGCCCCAATCGCCCGCGCGCGAGCGCGGCTGGCGTGCGCGACCACGTCGAAGTACGTATCGCTGTGCACGGCCGACTCGATCGGTCCGCCGATGGCGCGCTCGACGCGGTGGACGACCTGAAGCCATGTCGGTGCTGCGGTGCTCATGGCCGCATCGTAGCGTGAAATTGACATGACTTCAATTTAGGTGATACCGTGGCGCGGTGCCCGACGCCCCCGTCATGCAGGCCGTCCGGTTGACCGACTGGGAGCGGCCCGCCGTGCTACGCACGGTTCCACGGCCGCAGCCCGCCCCCGGCCAGGTCCTGCTCGAGGTGCACGCCGCCGGCCTGTGCCACTCGGACCTGCACCTCATGCACTGGCCCGCCGGGACGGTGCCCTACGAGCTCCCGTTCACCCTCGGCCACGAGGTCGCCGGCCGGGTCGCCGCGCTCGGCTCGGGCGCCGAGGGCGTCGACGTCGGCGACTCGGTGATCGTCTACGGGCCGTGGGGATGCGGCGGATGCATGCGCTGCTCCCTCGGCGAGGAGCACCTGTGCGAGGCACAGGGACTGCGCGGCCGGGGCGCGGGCCTGGGCCGCGACGGCGGCCTCGCCGAGTACATGATCGTCCCCTCACCGCGGCTGACGGTTCCCCTCGGCGACCTCGACCCGGTCGCCGCGGCGCCGCTCGCCGACGCCGCGCTCACGCCCTACCACGCGATCCGCCGCGCGCTGCCGGGCCTGCGCGCGGGCGCCGGCGCCGTGGTCATCGGCGTGGGCGGGCTTGGCCACGTCGCCGTCCAGCTCCTGCGCGCGCTCACGTCGTGTCGCATCGTCGCCGTCGACCGGCGCGACGAGGCGCTCGAGCTCGCCGCGCGCGACGGCGCCGACGTCACGCTCACGGCCGACGGCCTGACGGCGCGGGAAGCGCGCCGGGCCGCCGGCGGGCGCGGGGCGGCGCTCGTCATCGACTGCGTGGGCGTCGGGCCGACGCTCGAGCTCGCGGCCGGCATCGTCGCGCCCGGCGGTCAGGTCGCCATCCTCGGCGTCGGCGGCGGGACCTTCCCCATGCGCTTCGGCGCGGTGCCGTTCGAGACGTCCGTGGTCCTGTCGAACTGGGGCACGCGCTCGGAGCTCGCGGACGTGGTGGCCCTCGCCCGTTCCGGCGCCGTCCACGTCGACGTCGAGCGCGTGACGCTCGCCGACGTGCCGGCCGCCTACCAGCGCCTGGAGTCCGGGACCGTCCGCGGACGGCTCGTCGCAGTTCCCGACGCGGGCGATCGCTCGTGAGGCTCGAGGGCAGGATCGCCGCGGTCACGGGCGGCGCCTCCGGCATCGGGCGCGTGATCTGCGTGCGACTCGCCGCCGAGGGCGCGCGCGTCGCGGTCCTCGACGTCGACCTGGCCGGCGCACAGGAGACCGTCGAGGCCGCCGGCGGCGGGCTCGCCGTGGTCGCCGACGTGAGCGACAGCGGCGCCGTCGACGCCGCCGTCGCCGAGGTCGAGCGCTCGCTCGGCCCACTGGACATCCTCGTCAACAACGCCGGCGCGGTCGGCGGCGCCCACCTGCGGCGCGTCACGCCGCTGCTCGAGATCCAGCGCGCCGAGCAAGCCGCCGGACACGTCGAGACGCCCGTGGAGGCGCTCGTGCGCATCACCGACGAGGAATGGCGCCAGCTACTGGCCGTGCACCTCAACGGCACCTTCCACGGCACGCGCGCGGCCGCACGCACGATGGCGGCGCGCGGGACCGGCGCGATCGTGAACATGGCGTCCGTCTGCGGCATCGAGGGATGCACGGGGCACCCCCACTACTCGGCCGCCAAGGCGGGCATCATCGGCTTCACCCGCTCGGTCGCCAAGGAGCTCATCGTCCAGGGTGTCCGGGTCAACGCGCTCGCGCCCGGCCACGTCGACACGCGCCGCCTGCGCGGCGAGCTCGACGCCAGCCGGCGTGCAGTCGCCGCGAGCACGCCCGCCGGCCGCCTCGCCGCGCCCGAGGAGATCGCCGCGGCGGTCGCCTTCCTGGTGTCCGACGACGCCGCCTACTTCGTCGGGGCGACGCTGAGCCCCAACGGCGGACTGGTCACGGCCGTCTGACCCAGGGCGCGGGCGGCGGCCCGGCCCTCGGCGATGGCGTGCGCCACACGGCGGGGCACGACGGCGTCGCCGATGACGATCGCCCCCGTGAGGTCGGCGACGAGCGCCCGCCAGTCGCGCGCGCGCCGTTCGCCGACCACGACGACGGCGTCGGCCTCGACGCGCTCCGCGGTGTCGTCGCCGGCCCGAAGCAACTCGACGGCGCCGTCCGCGATCGCGGCGAGCGACGTCAGCGGGCGAATGTCGAGCCTGACCCCCGCCAGCCGCGGGAGAAGCTGGGTGCGGCTGTCGGCGGGGATGCCCATGGCGAAGGCGACGCCGGGCGTGGCCAGCGTGATCCGTCCGACGCCGGCGACGACGCCCAGCTCGACCGCGCTGACGGCGGGCCACCATCCGAAGCCGTCGTCCATGACGAGCAGGTGCGCCGCGCCCCGCAGCGCCTCCGGCCCGGCGGCGAGCGCGGCGGTGGAGCTCCACGCGAAGCCGGGGTCGCCGGCGACGGGCGGCACCTCCTCGGCGCCGCACGCGACGACGACCACGTCGCAGGCGTGCAGATCCTCGGCCGTGGCCTCCACGCCGAGGCGCAGCGTCGCGCCGGCCGCCCGCAGGCCGTCGCGGTAGTACCGAAGCAGCGCGAGCCAGCCCTGACGGTGAGGGGCGGCCCCGGCCGTGGCCAGCGCGCCGCCGACGTCCGCGTCGCGCTCCCAGACGACGACGTCGCAGTCCCCGGCGGCGGCGAGCGTCAGCGCGCACTCGAGACCCGCCGGACCGGCACCGACGACGCCGACCCGCGTCGCCCTGCCGGGCGCGGGCGCGCCGACGAGCAGCGGCTCGGCCGGGCGCGTCGGCCGGCCGGGCGGCGCCAGGTCGGGATTGACGGTGCACAGCAGCGTCGGCTCGAAGGTGCGGCAGTCCTCGTTGCAGGCGACGCACGGCCGCACGTCCTGCGCCCTGCCGGCCAGGACCTTGCGCGGCAGGTCGGGGTCGGCGATCAGCGCCCGGGCCACACCGACCAGGTCGGCGCCCGCGGCGAGCGCCCGCGCCATCGCGTCCGGCGTGCGGAACGCCTGGGACACGAGCAGCGGCCGGTCGGTGAGCGCGCGCAGCGCCGCCAGCTCGGCGAGCAGCGGCGGCTCGCCGGTGGCCATGTCGCGCACGTAGCTCCCGCGCATCCCGACCGTCAGGTTCAGGTAGTCGACGCTCGGGGGCAGGAGGGCCAGCAGCTCGGCGAGGTGCTCGAGATCGAGTCCGGCGTCGTGCGCGTCGCCGACGGACAGCCGCAGGCCGACGACGGTGGACGGCTCGGCAGCGCGGATCGCCTCCACGATGCGCCACGCCGGCTCGGCGCGTCCCGCCGCGTCGCGCGCCGACGGCCGGCGGTTGGCCACCGGGGAGAGGAACTGCGCCAGCAGATAGCCGTGGGCAGCGTGCAGCTCGATGCCGTTGAAGCCGGCCTCGAACGCGTGCTCGGCGCTGACACGGTGCGCGTCGACCAGCGCGGCCACCTCGGCGTCGCCGAGGGCGCGCGGGGCCGTGGGCTCGCGGCGCGAGCGCACCGCCGACGGCGCGACCGGCGCGTAGTAGCGCTCGGCGCCGAGGGTCTCGCGACCGAGGTGCACGAGCTGCGCCAGCGCGACCGCGCCAGCCTCGCGGATCGCGTCGGCGCGCCGCCGCAGGCCCGGCACGACCTCGGGCCGCCAGGCCTCGGTGAAGTTCCCGCGCCGGACGGTCGAGTCGGCGGACACGACGGTGCCGCCGGTGATGACCATGGCCGCGCCGCCGGCCGCCACGCGCCCCCAGTACTCCGCGTCGCCGGCCACGGGCAGGCCGTCGCCGACCGCCCCGCTGCCATGCGCCGTGGCCACGATCCGGTTGCGCAGCCGGACGTCGGCGGTGAGGTCCAACGGGTCGGCCAGGCGGGCAGGCGCCGTCATGCCATCGCGGAAGCCGCCACCGCCGCCGCCGCCGACCCCGTCGCCGCGAGCGAGATCCGCAACGCCTCGGCGCAGCGCTCGGCGATCATGATCGTCGTCATGTTCGTCGGCACCGCCGGGATCGTCGGCATGATCGAGGCGTCGATCACATGCAGGCCCTCGAGGCCGTGCACGCGGCCGCGCTGATCGACGACCGCCCAGTCGGCGCCCGCGTTTCCCATGGCGCACGTCCCGACGACGTGCGCGTAGGTCGTGGGCGTGCCCAGGATGGCCGCGGCGATGGCCCCGTCGCCCGTCACGTCCGGGCCGGGCCACAGCTCTTCGTCGACGTAGGGCTCCATTGCGGCCGACCCGACGATCGAGCGGATGATCTTGACGCCGGTGACCATCCGTTGCAGGTCCTCGGGGTGATCGAAGAGGTTGAGGAAGATCCGCGGCGCAACGTCGGGATCGGCCGACGCGAGCTCGAGATGCCCGATCGAGTAGGGCCGGACGAGGCCCATGCCGACGAGGATCGCGCCCGGCTGCAGGGTGAACGGCACGAAGTTCAGGTCGATCTGGTCCTGCACGTGCGCCCCGGACGCGCTGCAGGCCAGGAAGGCCTGCAGCGGCGGGGTCAGCGCCCCGACGGCCTCGACGTCGGCGGCCCAGGTCGGATAGAGCATCGGGTGGTCGCGCAGGTTGCGACCGACGCCCTCCAGCGGGCACACGAGCCCGATGCCGTGGCGCTCGAGCTGCTCGGCCGGTCCTATGCCCGAGCGCTGCAGGATGGTCGGGCTGCCGATCGCGCCCGCGCAGAGCACGACGGCGTCTGCGTCGATCCGCTCGCCCGACGTGAGCACGACGGCCCGCGCGCGCCGGTCGGTCACCTCGACGCGATCGACGGTGACGCCCGCGCGGATCTCGAGGTTGGCGCGCCCGCGCGCCGGCGCCAGATACGCGATCGCGGTGCTCTGGCGAACCCCGTCGACCTGGTTGACGGGCAGCGACCCCGCGCCCACGGCGCCGGGCGCGTTGAGGTCCTCGACGAGCTCATGGCCGGCCTGCGCGCAGCCGTCGAGGAACGCGCGCATGACCGGGCGCAGGTGCTCGCCGGTGAAGCGGCGGATCGGCACCGGACCGCCGGTGCCGTGCCAGTCGCCGCCGGCAGCGTCGTCCTCCGCGCGGCGGAAGTACGGCAGGACCGCGTCCCATGACCAGTCGTCGTTGCCGAGGCCGACCCAGCGGTCGAAGTCGCTGCGGTAGGCGCGCATCGCGTTGCTCCCGTTGACCGCGGAGGAGCCGCCGACCACCTTGCCGCGCGGAACGGGCACGACGCCGGGCGTGGCGATGCCGAAGCGCGGCTCGGTCGCCGCGGTCGCGACGACGCCGGCCGACTCGTAGCCCCAGTCGTGGTCCATCCCGCCGAACGTCCAGGCGCTGCGGACGTCCTCGGGCATCTGCTCCACGGACGGGTAGTCCGGCCCGGCCTCCAGCAGGAGCACCGAGATGCCGGGGTCCTCGCTCAGCCGCGCGGCGAGGACGCCGCCGGCCGAGCCGGCGCCGACGATGACGACATGGCGCGACATCGTTGGACCTCCTCAGCCCAGGGACGGTCCGGAGACCGCGATCGACTTGAGCTCGACGTAGGCGTCAAGCCCCTCGCGACCCATCTCGCGCCCGATGCCCGACTCCTTGTAGCCGCCGAACGGCGAGTTGGGGTCCACCGTATAGGTGTTGAGCGCGAAGGTGCCGGTGCGCACGCGCCGCGCGACCGCCAACGCCGCGTCCTCGTCCTCGGTCCACACGGTGCCGGAGAGCCCGAACGGAGAGTCGTTGGCGATCGCGATCGCGTCCTCGACGCCATCGTGCGGTATCACCACCGCGACGGGACCGAACACCTCGTCGCGCGCGATGCGCATGTCGTTGGTGGCGCCGGCGAAGAGCGTGGGCTCGACGTACCAGCCGCGATCGAGGTGGGCCGGGCGGCCGCCGCCGACCTTCACGGTCGCACCCTCCTGCGCGCCGATTCGGATGTGCTCCTCGACCCGCTCGCGGTGCGCGCGCGTGATCATGGGGCCGATCGCCATGTCGCGGTCGGCGGGATCGCCGACGGGCAGTGCGGCGATCTGCTCCGCGAGCGCGTCGACGATCTCGTCGTAGCGCGCGCGAGGCGCGAGGATCCGCGACTGGGCCGTGCAGATCTCGCCCTGGAGCATCGCCACGCTGCTCGCGACGATCCCCGGCACGGCCTTGGCCAGGTCGACGTCGTCGAGCATGATGGCCGCGGACTTGCCGCCCAGCTCGAGCGTGACCCGGCGGATGTCGCGGCCGCAGAGCTCGGCGATGCGCTTGCCGACCGGGGTGCTGCCCGTGAAGCTCACCTTGTCGACGCCCGGGTGCGTGACGAGGCGCTCGCTCTCCTGCACGTCGGCGACGAGGACGTTGACCACCCCCGGCGGGAGGCCCGCCTCCTCGACGGCCTCCGCGAACACGTAGCAGGCGAGGCCGTTCTGCACGGGCGCCTTGAGGATCACCGTGCAGCCCGCGGCGAGGGCGGGCGCCGCCTTCTGGGTGCCCAGGGTGAGCGGGCCGTTGAACGGAGGAATGGCGACGACCACCCCGGCCGGCTCGCGGAGGACGAGCGAGCAGGCCGCCGGGCTCAGGCGCTCCTCCTCGAAGGGGTAGGTCTCGCACAGGTCCGCGTAGGACCTCAGGTTGATCGACGGCATGACCGCCATGTAGCCCTCGGAGAAGGCGATCGGGTAGCCGTTCTCCTCTACGCCCAGCTCGACGAGGTCGGCGTAACGGCGGTCGAGGTGGTCGGCGAGCCGGCGCAGCCCGGCGGCTCGCTCGGCGGGCGACCAGCGCGGCCACTCGCCCTCGTCGAACGCGGCGCGCGCGGCGGCCACCGCACGGTCGACGTCGGCCGGGCCGGCGAGCGGCACCCGCCCGATGACCTCCTCGCTGCGCGGCGAGATGACCTCGGCGCGCCGATCGGACTGCGCGGCCACGAAGCGGCCGTCGACGAAGAGGCTGTCGTAGGTCCTCGTCTCAAGGCCAAGTTGCATCGTTCTCTCCATCTCTCGCTTTGCCTAAAGTAACTTCAGTTTATATGAACTGGGCCGAGAATGACAAGGAAGATCCAATCGACACGACTTCACTTCGTCCGATATGCTCCCTGGATGGTCGAGGGCAAGATCGGATTGATCACCGGTGCCGGTCAAGGGATCGGCCGCGCCATCGCGCTCGAGATGGCCCGCCAGGGCGCCGCGGCCGTCGCGGTGGTCGACCGCAGCGCGCGGACGGCGGCGGATACGGCCGCGCTGGTCCGCGAGGCGGGAGCGGACGCCGAGGCGATCGTGTGCGACCTGCGCGACCGCGATCAGATCGAGGCCATGGTGGCCGGGACCGTGGAGCGGTTCGGCGGACTGGACGTCCTCGTCAACAACGCCGGGATCATCGAGACGTCGCTCACCGAGAACTGCGCCGTCGACACCCTGCCCGAAGAGGTCTGGGACGCCGTCTACGAGGTGAACCTGCGCGCCGTGTGGCTGGCGACGAAGTTCGCGGCGCCGCACCTGCGGCGCTCGACTCGCGGGCCGAGCATCGTCAACGCGGGCTCGGTCTCGGGGCTCACCGGCTTCCCGCTCGGCCCGATCTACTGCACGACCAAGGGCGGGGTCGTGCAGCTCACGAAGGTCACGGCGGTCGACCTCGCGCCGGCGGTGCGCTGCAACTGCTTCTGCCCGGGCGTCATCGAGACCCCACTCGCCCGCGGCCACGTCGACGCGGCCGAGGACCCGCAGGCGGCGATGCGCAAGCTCGTGGCACCCCAGCTCGTCGACCGGCTGGGGACCGCCGAGGAGGTCGCAAAGCTCGCGTGCTTCCTGGCCTCCGACGACGCGGCCTTCATCACCGGCGGGGTCTATCCCGTCGACGGAGGAGCCCTCGCGTGGATCGGCACCCGCTGACCGGGCGCGAGGTCCACCTCGTCCGCTATCCGCGGGGCGAGGTGCGCGAGTCGGACTTCCGCGTCGTCGAGGTTGACATCGACGACCCTGGGCCCGGCCAGGTGCTCGTGCGCAATACGTGGACATCGGTCGACGCCGCACACCGGCTGCGGCTGCGCGAGAAGGCACCCCCCGGCTACTTCGCGGCATTCCCTCTCGGGCGCGCCATGGACGGGATCGCGACCGTCGGCGAGGTCGTGGCGTCGCGTGCCGACGGATTCGAGGCCGGCGCGACGGTGCGTCACGCGGCCGGGTGGCGCGACTACGCGCTGATCGAGGCCGGGCGGCCCGAGCTGGGCGGCATCGGAACCTTGATGCGCGTGGACACCGATGCCGCTGCGCCGGAGGCCTATCTCGGCGCGCTCGGGGGCAGCGGCCTCACCGCCTACGTGGGCCTCTTCGACGTCGCGGGCCTGCGCGAGGGCGACGTCGTCTGGGTCTCGGCCGCCGCCGGCTCGGTCGGGAGCCTCGTCGCGCAGATGGCGAAGATCCGCGGCCACCGCGTGATCGGTAGCGCCGGATCGGACGACAAGGTGTCCTACCTGCGGGACAGGCTCGGCCTCGACGCCGCGTTCAACCACCGGGCGGGGCCGGTCGCGGAGCTGCTCCGCGCGGCGGCGCCCGACGGCATCGACGTCTACTTCGACAACGTCGGCGGGGACCACCTCGAGGCGGCCATCGGGGCGCTGCGACGCGGCGGCCGCGTCGCCTTGTGCGGAGCGATCTCCGAGTACGGCGCCTCGCGCCCGGCACCGGGCCCGCGCAACCTGTTCCTCGCCGTCGCCAACGACCTCACCCTGCGCGGCTTCCGTGGCAGCAGCCATGTCGACCGGACCGGCGAGATGATGCGAGACATCGGGACCTGGATGCGCGAGGGACGCATCCGCTGCCGGCAGACCGTCGTCGACGGGCTCGAGCACGCCCCGGAGGCACTCGGCCGTCTCCTGCGCGGCGATACGACCGGCAAGACGGTGGTGCGCATCGCCTAGCGTCTCGCTCGGAGTTCGCGCACAGGCCGAGCGGCGGCGTTGCCCGGTGTTCAGTGGTCAGGCTGCTCGTCGATCGCTCGCCACCACCTGGGGTAGCGGCCGTCGCGTTGGAACAACAGGTCGGCGAAGTGGTGCATCAGGTCGCGCAGGTCGGCCGGCGCAGCGGGGTTCGCCACGGTTCCATACCGGTCGCAGGTGTACGCAAGCTTCTGCTGCTCGCAGACCAACGCGCCGAGCCACTTGATCTGCGTGGGCTGAACCTGGTTGAGGTCGCCGAAAATGCGCCGCATCGGACGTCGCGAGTTGGCCGCCTGCGGCTCAGAATTCCGTGGTCCGCGCGCGGTTGGCGAGGCGCTGCGGTCGATCACCGAAGGGCGATGGCGTCGCCGCCCCATGGGGTGGCGCGCTCGTCGTCCTTGAAGCGGTCCGGCAGCTCCTCGATCATGTTCCACGTCGCCCCGAGCCGGCCGAACCCGACGCAGAAGGCGGCGATCGTCCCGAGCTCGACGATCTCTTCCTCGCTGAAGTGACGGCGTAGGTCGTCATAGACGGCATCGTCAATCGCCAGGTGATCGGTCGCGAGCAGCTCGCCATAGCGGATCGCCGCTCGCTCGGCCTCCGTGAGATCGGGCGCCTCGTAGGGTCGCTCGAGCGAACAGACAAGCTCCTCGGTGAGGCCGTCGGCGATCGCATCGGGATAGCGGACCGCCATGCACGTTCGGCACTGGTTGAAGTACGCGATGCGGAGCCGGACGAGCTCCAGCAGGCGGTCGGGGAGCAGCCGGTCGGTCCATAGCGCGGCGTGGAAGTGGGCCAACGCCATGGCATGCCCAGGCCGGTGGGCATGGACGCGCATCAGCCCGAGCTCCAGCGGAGTCCTCTCGTCGGCCGCCACCAGGTCGCGCAGCTCAGGATCGAACGCCTCTACGGGGACCATGCTCAGACGCGTCCCCTGCTCCACGGTCGGTGCGCCCTCATGTTGTGTCGGCACGACGTCCCTCCAAGCTCGAGTTCGGACTCCACGAAAGGTACTAGAATCGATCTCAGTTAAGGTAGTGGTGATGAATAGGCTCGTCAAGAGGGCAAATGAGCGCGCCGATTGGTCGAACTGAAGTCACACTGGGACGATGACACTTGGCCGGCGACCCTGCTGCCGTGAGGCGTCGGGCCCAGCGGACTCGTCGCAGCTGCCGGTCAGAGCACCAGGACCGGCTTGATCGTCGCGCCGCTCCGCGCGTCGGCGACCGCGGTGTCGATGTCGTCGAACTCATAGGTGCGGATCAGCTTCTCCAGCGGCAGCCGCCCCTCGGCATGCAGGTCGAGCAGCCGCGGGACGAACTGCTGCGCCACCGCGTCGCCTTCGATCACGCCGCGGATGGTCTTGCCGCCGCCGATGACGCTCTGCACATCGATCGCGACCTCCGGCGTGCCCACGCCGACGAGCGCCAGCGTCCCACGCGCCGTCAGCGCGGCGATGGCCTGGTTGATGACCGCGCCGATCGCGGTCGTGTCGAGGGCATGCGTGGCGCCGGCGCCAGTGAGCGCGCGAATCGCGTCGACCACGTCGTCGCTCGCAGGATCGACGGTCGCCGTCGCCCCGAGCTCCGTGGCGATCTGCCGGCGAGCCGCGACGGGGTCGACCGCGATGATGGTGCCCACACCGGCGGCTTTGGCCACCATGACGGCCGACAGGCCCACGCCGCCGGCGCCGAAGACGACGAGCGACGCGTCGCGCCCGGGGCGAAGCACGTTGAGCACGGCCCCGGCGCCGGTCTGAACGCCACAGCCCAGCGGCGCCATGACACGGAGATCGACGTCGTCGCCGACGACCACGACGTTGGATTCGTAGGCCAGCGCGTGCGAGGCGAAGCTCGACTGCCCGAAGAACGACCCGTACACCGGCGACGTGCCGCGGCGCATGGTCGTCGAGCCGTCCGGGCGCGTACCGGTCGCGTTGAGCGTCCTGAAGTCGTGGCAGTACGTTCGGTGGCCGGCCGCGCACTGCGGGCACGCGCCGCAGCTGCGATAGCTGAGTAGGACGCGGTCGCCGGAGCGGACACCCGTCACGTCCCGGCCGACGGCCTCGACGACGCCCGCGCCCTCGTGGCCGAGCACGATCGGGGACATCGCCTCCGGCCACACCGCCTTCATCGTCAGGTCGGTGTGGCAGACCCCCACGGCGGTCAGCTCGACGAGCACCTCGTCGGGTCGTGGGTCGTCGAGCTCCACCTCGGCGATCTCGAACGGCGCCTCGGCGCTGCTCGACAGGGCGGCCTTGATCTTCATCGTGTCATGCCCATCAACTAGACATGCTGACTAGTTAGTCTAACGTTGCGCTAACGATGAGACATGATGACAGCAAAGACGGAAAGGGCCTGTCGCTCCGTGACGAGCAGAAGCGGCTGACGCGTCGGCTCCTCGTCGAGGGCGCGCTCGCCGCGTTCGAGCGCAAGGGCTACGCCGCGACGACGATCGAGGACATCGTGGCCGAGGCCAAGGCCAGCCGCGCCACCTTCTACCTGCACTTCAAGAGCAAGGCGGACGTGGTCCTCGTCGTGACCCAGACGCTCGGCCGGCGCTGGCGCGAGCTGTACGTCGAGCTCACTTCCGGCGAGCGCCTGTCGCGCGACGAGCTCCACGCTTGGCTCGACGCCATGGTCGGCAACTACGAGACCAACCGCGCGAGCCTGGACGCCATGAACCAAGCCGTCGCGATCGAGCCCGAGGTCGCCGCGGTGCGGCTGGACAGCATCCGGGAGACGATCGCCGTCATGGCCCAGTCGATCCAGCGGTGGAGCGGCGGCGACGAGGAGGACGCCCGCGTCCGTGCCGCGCTGCTCCTCGCACAGATGGATCGCTTCTTCGACCTGTGGGTCATCCGCGGCCTCACCTTCGACCGGGAGCGCGCCTTGGCCACGTTGACCGACCAGTGGCTTGCGGTGTTGGGCGCGGGCGCCCGGAAGCGCACTCGCGCGAGACAGTAGAACTGTTTGCCAGACGACTTGCTTGCTCGCTAGACAGACTGTATAGTCAAGCGATGGGCGCGACTGCCGCGATCGCCGGTCTCGGCATCACCGAGATGGGGAAGGTCTACGGGCGCCAGCCCTCCGACTTCGCCGGCGAGGCGATCGCGCTGGCGCTCGACGACGCCGGGCTGGAGGCGAGCGACGTCGACGGGCTGCTCATCAACGCCAACCACTCCGACGAGATGGCGCCCACCCTGCAGTTCTCGCTCGGGTTCGTGGATCTCACGCTGCTCAACGCGATGAGCGCCTTCGGGTCGACCGCCGGGTCGATGCTGCAGTACGCGGCCCATGCGATCGAGAGCGGCCAGGCGAACGTGGTCGTGTGCGTGTACGCCGATGCCCCGCTGACGAACGGCGCCTCGATCTCGGAGTCGGCTTATGGCGGGAGGGGCTTCAGCGCCCCGGGCTTCGCCGGGCTGCGGTTCGCCTACGGCGACTACGGACCCGCCAACTCGATGTACGCGCTGGCCCTGCGGCGCCACATGCACCTCTTCGGGACCAACCACGACCAGCTCGGGACGATCGCGGTCGGCCAGCGCGAGTGGGCGCTCATGAACCCGCGGGCGCAGATGCGCAGGCCGATGACGATGGACGACTATCACGCCTCCCGCTGGGTGGTCGAGCCGCTGCACCTGTTCGACTGCTGCCTGGTCTCCAACGGCGGCATCGCGGTCGTCGTGACGTCGGCGCAGCGGGCGCGGGACCTGCGCCAGCCGCCGGTGTACTTGCGCGGCTTCGGGCAGTGCGCGCCGGGCGACACCGCGCGGGCGGAGCGTGAGCCGGCGGTGCACACGGGCGCCGCCACGTCCGGGAAGCTGGCGCTGCGCCAGGCGGGGATCGAGCTCTCGGACGTCGACGTCCTCGAGCTCTACGACTGCTACACCTACACGGTCCTGGTCACCCTCGAGGACTACGGGTTCTGCGAGAAGGGCGAGGGCGGCGCCTTCGTCGCCGACGGCAAGCTCGGCCCCGGCGGCTCGCTGCCCTGCAACACGGGCGGCGGCCAGCTCTCCTCGTACTACATGTGGGGCTTCACGCCGCTGGCGGAGGGCGTCATCCAGGCGCGCGGCCAGGGCGGCGAGCGCCAGCTCGCCAAGCACGACCACGTGCTCGTTTCCGGCAACGGAGGCGCCCTGAACTTCCACTCGACCACGATCCTGAGCACGCACGAGGGAGAGGCCCGCGGATGACGACAACGGCTGCGCCGGCCAAGCCGGTCCCGGTTCCCGACGAGGCGAGCGCCGCGTTCTTCGACGGCGCCCTGCGGGGCGAGCTGATGCTCCTGCGCTGCCGGGCCTGCGCGACCTTCATGTCGCCGACCGCCTACCTCGGCGTCCCGCCGCGTCCCCGGTGCCTGCGCTGCTTCTCCGGCGACCTCGAGTGGGCGGCCTCGAGCGGCAGGGCGACGCTCTACAGCTTCGCCATCATGCACCAGCTCTACGACGAGGCCTTCGCGGCCGAGATCCCCTACAACATCGCCGTCGTCGAGACGGACGAGGGCGTCCGCCTCACCAGCCAGGTCGTCGACTGCCCCAATGAGCGGCTGCAGATCGGCATGGCCCTCGACGTCACCTTCGAGCGGATGAGCGACGAGGTAGCGGTCCCGAAGTTCAGGCCCCGGTCATGAGCTACGACCACGTCATCTACGAGAAGCGCGGGCACGTCGCGTATGTGACCCTCAACCGGCCCGAGCGGATGAACGCCCTCGACCGCCATTCGCACGTCGAGCTGATCGAGATCTTCGACGACTTCGCGCGCGACGGCGACGCGTGGGTGGCGATCGTCACAGGTGCCGGGGAGCGCGCCTTCTGCGCGGGCAACGACCTGAAGGCCACGGCCCAGGCGTCGGCCGACGGGGAGCAGCGCGTCGACTCGAGCTCGCGCTTCGCCGCCATCACACGCGCCTACGACTGCCCCAAGCCGCTGATCGCAGCGGTCAACGGCGTGGCCGCCGGCGGAGGATTCGAGATCGCCCTCGCCTGCGACATCGTCGTCGCCGCCGATGGCGCTCGCTTCGGGCTGCCCGAGCCCCGGGTCGGGCTGATTGCCGGCGCCGGCGGCATCCACCGGCTGTCGCGACAGATCCCGCTCAAGCAGGCCATGGGCATGCTGTTGACCGGTCGCCTCGTGTCGGCCGACGAGGGCTACCGCCTCGGCTTCGTCAACGAGGTCGTCCCGGCGGCGCAGCTGATGCCGGCGGCGCAGCGATGGGCGAGCGAGATCCTCGAGTGCTCCCCCCTGCTCGTCCAGCTCACCAAGGAGTCGGCGCACGACGGCTTCGGCCGGCCGGTCGACGAGGCGATCGACCGTGACTGGCAGGATCGGATCCCGCGGCTGCTGACATCGCAGGACTACGTCGAGGGGCCGAAGGCGTTCTCCGAGCGGCGCAAGCCGGTCTGGACGGGGAGCTGAACCCGTGAGCCTCAAGCTCGGCCTCAACACCGGCTTCTGGGCGTCCGGTGCACCGTCGCCCGCAGCGCTCGAGGCCGTCAAGGAGGCCGAGCGACTCGGCTTCGACTCGATCTGGACGTCCGAGGCCTACGGCTGCGACGTGCTGACGCCGCTGGCCTGGTGGGGCTCGCAGACCGAGAAGGTCAGGCTCGGCACGGCGATCATGCAGATGAGCGCTCGCCGGCCGACCGCGGCCGCGATGGCCGCGATGACCATGGACCACCTCAGCGGGGGCCGCTTCATCCTCGGCATGGGCGTCTCGGGCCCGCAGGTCGTGGAGGGGTGGTATGGCGAGCCGTTCGCAAAGCCGCTCGCCCGCACGCGCGAGTACGTGTCGATCGTCCGCGACGTCATCGCCCGGCGGGAGCCCGTGAGCTCCGACGGGGCGCACTACCCGCTGCCGGCGCAGGGACGCGAGGGCATCACGGGCCTGGGCAAGCCGCTCAAGTCGACGCTGCACCCGCTGCGCGAGCGGATCCCGCTCTGCCTCGGCGCCGAGGGACCCAAGAACATCGCCCTGACCGCCGAGATCGCCGACGGCTGGCTCGCGCTGTTCTACTCACCCCACCATGACGCTGAGCTCTACCGCCCCTGCCTCGAGGAGGGGTTCGCCCGCCGCGATCGGCCACACGACGACTTCGAGATCCATGCGTCGATCCCGTTCGTCGTCGATGACGACGTCGAGCGGGCCGCCGACACGATCCGCCCGCGGCTCGCCCTGTACTTCGGCGGGATGGGCGCTCGAAGCATGAACTTCCATCGCGAGGTCCCGGTGCGGATGGGATACGAGGCCGAGGCCAGGAAGATCCAGGAGCTCTACCTGGACGGCAAGAAGGACGAGGCGGCCGCCGCGGTGCCGACGAAGCTCGTCGAGCAGCTCGCGCTCATCGGCCCCGCGGACAAGATTCGCCACGACCTCGAGGCCTGGCGCGCGTCGAGCGTCACGTCGCTGCTCATCGAACCGGGCCCGCCCGAGCGGTTGCGGCAGGCCGCGGAGCTGGTGCTCGGGTAGAGGACTGCCGTGTCTGCGCATCGCCCCACCCCACTCGACGGTGTGCGAGTGATCGACATGGCTGATGGCAGGGGCGAGATGTGCGGGCGGCTGCTGTCGGACCTCGGGGCGGACGTCATCCGCGTCGAGCCGCCGGGCGGCGCCGCGTCGCGGGCGCAGGCCCCGCTGGTCGACGGCGTGAGCCTGCCCTTCGCGACCCGGAACGCCGGCAAGCGCGGCATCGTCATCGATCCCGCGAGCGCGGATGGTCGTGCGCGGTTGCTGGGACTGCTCGACGGCGCCGACATCTGGATCCAGACGGGCGCGCCGTTGCCAACCGACGTCGCGCGTGCGCGCAACCCCGGCCTCGTCGTGCTGTCCATCACCGACTTCGGCCTCACCGGTCCCTACCGCGACTGGGTGGCGACGGACTGGACGCTGTTGGCGATGGGCGGCGTGTTGAGCCGGTCCGGCCTGCCCGGCCGCGAGCCGCTGATGCCGCCCGGAGACATGGCGCTGCAGGTCACGGCGATGCAGGCGACGTGGGCAGCGCTGGTCGCCTACTGGAACCGGCTCGAGTCCGGCCGGGGCGACCACATCGACTTCTCGCTGTACGAGGCGACCGCGCAGGCGATCGACCCGGCCATGGGGACCGTGGGCACCGCGCAGGTCGCGGGCTACGCGGAGACGCGCGACCGTCCCGCGCCCGGCCCCTATCCGATCTTCCGCTGCCGCGATGGCCACGTGCGGGTCGTCCTGCTGGCGCCGCGCCAGTGGCATGCGATGCGCGCGTGGCTCGGGGAGCCGGAGGATCTGCAGGATCCCGAGCTCGAGACGATTCGTGGCCGGGCGCTTGCGTCCGACCGCGTGCATGCGGCCTTCGAGCGGCACTTCCGCGAGCGCGACAAGCACGAGCTCACGCTGGAGGGCCAGGGGCGCGGGGTGCCGATCGCGCCCGTCCTGACGCCCGCCGACGTGCTCGCGGCCGAGCACTTCCGTGCCCGTGGCGCCATCGCCCGCACCGAGCTCGCGAGCGGGATCACGGCTGACGCGCCGACAGGCTTCGCCGAGATCGACGGACGCAGAGTGCGGTCCGGCCGCCGCGCGCCGGAGCTCGGCGAGCACGACGGCGAGCTGCTCGCCGAGCCGCCGCGACGGGCGGCCCCGGTGGTCGCCGACGCCCGCCGGTCGCCGCGCCGGCCGCTGGAGGGCCTGCGCGTGCTCGACTTCGGCGTCATCGTGCTCGGCGCCGAGGCCGCCCGCCTGTTCTGCGACCAGGGCGCCGAGGTGATCAAGATCGAGAGCCGGGCCTTCCCCGACGGCGCCCGCGTCTCCCCGGTGCACTTCGCGATCGGTCACCGCGGAAGCAGGGGCCTGGGCGTGAACCTGCGCAGCCCGGAGGGGGTCGACGTGATCAGACGCCTGGTCGCGCGCTCCGACGTGGTGCTGGCCAACTTCAAGCCGGGCACGCTGGACAAGCTGGGGCTCGGCGCGCAGGAGCTGCGGACCATCAACCCGGGGATCGTCGTCGTGAACAGCAGCGCGGTCGGCGCGACCGGCCCGTGGAGCACGTGGATGGGCTACGGGCCGCTCGTGCGCTGCGCCTCGGGGCTGACCAGCCTGTGGCGCTATCCCGACGACGACGAGGGCTTCAGCGACAGCACGACGATCCATCCGGACCACTACGCGGCCCGCGTCACGGCGATCATCGCGCTCGCGGCCCTCATCGGTCGCCGGCGATCGGGGCGCGGCGCGGAGATCGCCACCTCGCAGGCCGAGGCCATCCTCATGCAGATCGGCGAGCTGCTGGTCGAGGAGTCGCTGCTTCCCGGCGCCGTCCGGGCCACCGGGAACACCGGCCGTCACGCCGCCCCCTGGGGGGTCTACCCGTGCGCGGGCGACGACGAGTGGTGCGTGGTCACTGTCCGCGACGATGACGACTGGCGTCGCCTGCGCGGCGCGCTCGGTGACCCGGGCTGGGCGGCGACCGAGGACCTCGCCACCACGGCCGGTCGCCTCGCGCGGCGTGCCGAGATCGACGAGCGCCTGGCGGCGTGGACGCGCGAGCGCGCGCCCCGCGCGGTGACGGCGGCGCTGCAGGCCGCGGGAGTGCCGGCGGGCTTCATGCAGCGAGCGGCCGAGTACGAGGACGACCCTCAGCTCCAGGCGCGCGACTTCCTGCGCACGTTCGAGCAGCCGGGCCTGGAGCCGATGGCGATCGAGGCCGCGCCGTTTCGGTCCGAGCGGATCCCGGCCCCGGCCAACTCCCCGGCACCCGAGCCGGGACAGCACACACGAGAGATCTGCACCGGGTTGCTCGGCATGGAGCCCGACGATGTCGATCGCCTCGTCGCGAGCGGCGTGCTTGAGGAGCCGATCGAGAGCCCGGACGCGGCGCAGCCCGCGCTGCCCGGGTGACCCGCCTCACTCCGCGATCAACGTGATGGCCTGCTCCGGGCAGGTGCCCGCGGCATCTTCGGCGGCTTCCAGCAGGTCGGCGGAGACGTCGATCGTCTGGTCACGGATGGTGACGTAGCCCTCGTCGTCGAAGGTCAGCAGATCCGGGGCGACCTGATAGCAGCGACCGTGGCCCATGCAGCTCGCGCCGTCCACGCTGAGTCTCACGACGTCACCTCCCACGCCAGCGGAAGGCGCATCAGCGTCATCATCGAGCCGCCGCCGCGCTCCACCAGCTCGTCGTCGCCGGCGATGCGGAAGTCAGGGATCACCCGAAGCCACTCCTGGACCGCCAGCTGCATCTCGCGGCGCGCGAGGTGCGCGCCCAGGCAGCGGTGGGGACCGTTGGCGAAGCCCATGTGGTGGTTGCGCTTGCGATCGATGACGAACTCGCCGGCGCGCTCGTAGGCTCGCGGATCGCGGTTGGCGCCCGACACGAGCCCGTAGACCATGTCGCCCTTCTTCAGGTTCGCGCCGTGGAACTCGATGTCGCGCGTGACCTTGCGCCCGTCGCCGAAGACGATCGTGTAGTAGCGCAGGACCTCCTCGACCGCAGACGGGATCAGCTCGGGCTGGTCGATGAGCATCCGACGGTGCTCCGGGTGCGTCGCGAGATGCCTGAACATGTACCCGAGCTCGGCGCGCGTGGTGTCGAGCCCGGCGAGCACGAGGACCGTCAGCATGTCGAGCATCTCGGCGTCGGTGAGCGGGCGCTCATCGTAGGTCGCCTGCAGGAGGTGCGAGGCGAGGTCGCCCGGACGGGGCTCGGCCTCGCCGCGACGGTCGGCCAGCGCGGCGACCCAATACTCGCGGATGCCCTCGAGGGCCTTCGCCATGCGCTCCATCCCGGCCGGATCGCCGCCGAAGCCGCTGAAGAAGTCCTCGACCCACGGCACGAAGAGGTCGGCGTCCGCGGGATCGATGCCGATCACGCTCAGGAACGCCTCGGTGGGGAAGCGCAGCGCGAACTCGCCGACGAAGTCGCATCCCCCGGTCGGGGCGACCTCCTCGACGAGCCGCCGGCACAACGTGCGCATCCTCGCTTCGGCATCGTCGATCGCCCGGGGCGAGAACCAGGGGTTGAGGATCCGCCGGTACTGGATGTGGTCGGGCGGATCGATCTGGGTCGGGACGAAGCGGTAGATCGGATCGGGCTGCCACGGCGTGATCGACTCGCTCGAGAAGATCTCGGGGCTCTTGTACATGTCACGCACCGCGTCGTAGCGCGTGAAGACCCAGTAGCCCTGGGCGAACGTGTTGAAGTGGAGCGGGCTCGCTTCGCGCAGCTCCTCTGCCAGCTCCCAGTGGCACCCGGCGGCCTGGCTTCCCGAGAAGTCCCGGTGCATGACCGGACAGCCGCCCAGCTCGCGCCCGACCGCTTCCGAGGACGTGGTCTCCGTCATCTCGTGCCTCCACGTTACGTAATCGACTTGAAGTCGATTTAGACTACCAATTCGATTCCCGGATGTCCACTTGTCGAAGGTCTTGAGCCTGCCTCGCAGATTTACTAAACTCAATTCATGTCAATGATCGAGCGGCCCCTGCGCGTGGCCATCGTCGGCTCGGGGCCCTCGGGCTTCTACGCCGCAGGGTTTCTCCTCGCCCACGAGGACCCCCTCGTCGAGGTCGACATGCTCGAGCGGCTCCCGACGCCATGGGGGCTCGTGCGCTCGGGCGTGGCGCCCGACCACCCGAAGATCAAATCGGTCACGCGCGTCTACGAGAAGACGGCCGAGCACCCGCGCTTTCGCTGGTACGGCAACGTCGACGTCGGCCGTGACGTCTCGCGCGCCGAGCTGCTCGAGCGCTACGACGCCGTCGTCTACGCCGTCGGCGCCGAGGCCGGCCAGCCGCTGGACATCCCCGGTGCGGACCTGCCGGGCGTCGCCCCGGCAACCGACTTCGTCGGCTGGTACAACGGCCACCCGGCCCATCGCGACCACGACTTCGACCTCTCCGTAGAGCACGCTGTCGTGATCGGCAACGGCAACGTCGCGGTGGACGTCGCGCGGATGCTGTCGCTCTCGTACGACGAGCTGCGCACCACCGACATCGCCGATCATGCCCTCGACACCCTGCGCGCGAGCCGCCTCAGGAGCGTCACGCTGCTCGGCCGGCGCGGTCCCGTGCAAGCCGCCTTCACGACGCCCGAGCTCCGTGAGCTGGGCGACCTCGGGTCCGCGGCCGTCGTGGTCGACCCCACGGACCTCACGTTGGACGATCACAGCCGCGCGGCGCTCGAGGACGGCGCGTCACCCACGACGCAGCGCAACCTCGGGGTGCTGCACGACTTCGCCGCGCGCGGTCACGACACGCGCCGGGCCCGGAAGATCGCGCTGCGCTTCCTGCGCTCCCCGGTCGAGCTGGTCGGCGACGGCCGCGTCGAGGGCGTCGTCGTGGCCGTCAACGAGCTCGTCCTGCGCGAGGACGGTACGCTCGGCGCCCGCCCGACGGGCGCGACGGAGACGCTCCCCGCGGGCCTCGTGCTCAGCTCGATCGGCTATCGCGGCCGGCCCGTGACGGGACTGCCGTTCGACGACGCGCGCGGCGTGATTCCGAATCGCGAGGGCCGCGTCGTCGGCCGCGAGCGCGAGTACGTCACGGGCTGGATCAAGCGCGGTCCGAGCGGAATCATCGGCACGAACAAGAAGTGCGCCCTGGCGACCGTGCAGCACCTCGTCGCCGACCTCGGCGACCCGCGGTGCGAGATCCCCTCGGCACACGCGACCGGAGGCTGGCTGCTCGAGCGTCAGCCGCGGCTCGTGACGGGCGCGCATTGGGCGACGATCGACGCCCATGAGCGCCGGCTCGGAACGCCGGCGGGCCGTCCGCGCGTGAAGCTGACGCGCGTCGCCGAGCTCCTGGCCGTCGGTCACGGCGCCTGAGCGGCTCAGCTGTCGACGACGACCGCGGCCCAGGCGGCCAGGCGGTCCCAGAGCACGGCCCGCGTCGCGGCGAAGTTGTGGCTGTGCGCACTCCCCGCCAGGACCAGGAGCGTCACGTCCTGGCTCGCGCGGTAGAAGGTGACGTCGTCGTGCGGCCGCTCCGGGACGTCGCGATCGCCGAACGCGACGAGGACGGGACAGGTCAGGCGCCCGGCATAGGCCGCCGAGTGGCCGGCCAGAAGCGCGCCGACGTACGACTGCCGAGGCCATGCGCAGGCCTTCTCGTCGTCGGCCGCGATGACCTCAGCCGGGACATCGGCCGCGTGCAGCCAACCATGGTGCGGGGCGCGCGGAGCCAGGCCGTAGCCAGCGTCCCACCCGGTGGCGAGGAAGGCCTTCGCCTGATCGATGGCGACCTGCATCGGGGCGGCCGCACCCTGGTCAGGGCCGCTCGGCGGACCACCCTCGATGATCTCCTTGCCGCCGTGCGTGAACCCCAGGTTCACCACGGCGTCGTAGCTGCCATGAAGCGCCTGCTCGACAATCGCAAGACATCCGCCGAGCGAGTGGCCGACGGCGACGAAGGGGACGTCCTCCAGCGGGGCAAGGCGGCTGTCGAGCCTGCCCGCGGCCAGGAGCGTGCGCAGTTGACGAACGAACTCGGCGGCCGCGGCGCCCATCGTCTCGAGGGTCACCGCACCCACGTCGGCCGGCCGAGAGCTGGAGCCCACGCCGAGGGGATCGACGGCGATCACGAGGAAGCCGCGATCGCTCATGTGCTCGGCGAAGCTATATCCCGGATGGCCGGGGACGTGCATGTCCCAGTAGGCCCTGCTGTATGAGCCGCCCGGCCAGCAGACGAGGACGGCGCGCGGGGGCCCGCCATGTTCCGGCGAGGGCACGTGGACCGTTGCCGACAACGTGTTCGTCTCGTCGGCGAACGGCAGGACAGCGGAGACGTCGATCGCGAGCTCGACGGGCTGGGCGATGCTGTTGCTCACGGCTGTGCTTCCTCGCGCGGGATTCGCGCTACTCAACCGCCGGCGCCGGTCTCATCGCAGAGACCGGCGCCGGACGCCGGCAGAGGGCTACTTGCCCCAGAGCTTCTTCCACTGCTCCTGGTAGTTCGCCACCAGCGGGAACTCGCTGCCCGTGGAGATCAGGTTGTCCTTGGTGATGAGCATGTAGGGCAGGTGCGCCTTGCGATCGACGTCGATCGACTGCCCCGTGAACAGCCGCGCGAGCGCGTCGGCCCACACCCAGGTCTGGTCCACGTTGCTGAATGCCATCGCCGCGTGCGTCTGGCCCGAGGCGATGTACTGGTAGTTCTCGGCGTCGCCGACGTTGACGATGAGCTTGACCTTGTTGGCCAGCCCGGCCTGGCGCAGCGCCGCCGGCACGCCGACGTTGAGGGCGCCCAGCGAGTAGGCGACGTAGTTGATGTCCGGGTGGGCGCGCAGGTACGAGACGACGCGGTCCGGCACGTCCTTGCCGATCGCCGTGATCGGGATGTCGATCTTGTCCAACTTGCAGCCGGCGCAGAGCTTCGCGTAGTTCTGCTCGAAGTACTGGCGCACCGGCTTGAGGATGTTGTAGACGGGCAGGTCAACGTAGAGCGTGTGCGCCTTGCCACCGCTGTTCTTCGTGATCCAGGAGGCGAGGATCTGCCCCTCGGGTCCCAGGTCGTTCGGCTTGGACAGGATCAGGTCGATGCCCCCACCCTCGACGTCGTCGGTCGAGGACTCGACCACCGGGATCTTCATCTGCTGGAGCTGCTTGAGCTGCTGCGCGAAGACCGCGCGCGGGAACCCGCTTGCGACGACCGCGTCGGGCTTGTCGGTGACGGCCTGCTTCCAGGCGGCCTGGACGCTCTCAGGCGTGCCCTGCGTGTTGATCTGCTTGACCGTCCACCCGAGCGTCTTTGCCGCGTCGCTCAGGTTCTTGTACAGCGACGTGCACGCCGTCACGCCGCAGTTGATGAAGTCGATCCGCTTCCCCGTGGGGATCGGCTTGCCGACCGGCTGGCTGACGGGGATCTGGGTCGGGCGCTGCGCCCACTGGGCGGCGAGCTTGTCCGCCGTCGTGAGCTCGGCGCTCGATGATGCGCTGCCGCTGCCGGTCGACGAGCCGCCGCTGCTGCCGCAGGCGGTGACCGCCACCGCGGCGACGGCGAGCAGCGCAGAAAGGACAACGAGCCGAACGGGTCGCGACGCGCGGCTGATGATGGATGTCATGGGACTCTCCTCCGTGTGGGGGTTGTGGGTTGTGGTCCGGTGGACGCGAGGTCAAGCGGCTGCAACGGCGCGCCGGCGCAGCCGCTTGGGGAGGCGGACTCGACCTGAGGTCACGGCGAGCGCGACGATGAGCACGACGCCGGTGAAGACGCTGGTCGACCACTGCGGGGTCGAGGCGAGCGACAGGCCGGTCGTGCCGGTGCCGAGCAGGAGCACGGCGATGACGGTGCCCCAGGCGTTGAACCGCCCCCCGCGCAGCTGCGTCGCGCCCAGGAAGGCGGCCGCGTAGGCAGCGAGCAGGTAGGGGTCGCCCGCGGTCGGCGAACCGGAACCGATGGCCGAAGTGAAGACGATGCCGGCGACACCGGCCAGCAGCGCCGAGGTGACGAGCGAGAGGAAGCGCAGCCGATCGGTCGTGACGTTCTGCAGGCGCGCCGCGTCGGGGTTGAAGCCGGTGGCGTACAGCCGCCGCCCGGTCGCCGTGTGCTCGAGCACGAACCAGATCGCCGCGGCGATCGCGAGGAGGTAGAAGACCGGCAGCGTCAGGCCGGCAATGTCCGTCTGCGCGATGCTCGAGAACGGCTTCTGCAGGAGCTTCACGCTCGTGATCGACTGGTCGTTGGTCACCATCGTGATGAACGCCTTGATGAGCGAGCCCGTGGCCAGGGTGCCGATGAACGAGTCCACACCCAGGCCCACGACGACGAAGCCGTTGATGAGGCCGATCACGAGCGCCGCGCCGAGGGCGAGGAGGACGGCCGGAAGGACGCCGGTAGTCGCCGCGAAGTGCGCCACAGTGACGCCGCTCAGCGTCATCGTGAAGGCGATCGAGAGGTCGAACACCCGAGCGGCGAGCGGGATGACGACGCACAGCGCCATGAGCCCCGTGACCGCGTTGTTGTTGAGGATCTGGTTGAAGGTGGTGTGCGTGAGGAACGTGTTCGGCACCCAGATCGCGAAGACCACGATGATGAGCAGCCACACGTAGACCGCGCCGATGTTGCTGAACGAGAGTGAGCGCCGCCAGCGGGGCGTCGGCCGGGCCGGTCGGACGTCGGCGAGGACGTGCCGTTCGGAGACGGCGGCGGCGGGAGCGGCGGTCGTGCCGGTACTCATGTCAGTCGCTTCCTTCCATCGCGTGGAGCAGCTTGGGTTCGGTGATCTCGTCGCCGGCCAGCTCGGTCGCGATGACCCCGCGACGCAGGACCAGGACGCGCGTGCACATGCCGAGCAGGTCGCCCTCGTCCGATGAGGAGACGATCACGCCGAGGCCGGCTCGGGCCTGCTCGGCGATCAGGTCGTAGATCTGCATGCGCGTGCCGATGTCGACGCCGGCGGTGGGCTCGCAGAGCGCGACGACGGCCGAGTCGAGCGCCAGGCACCGTGCCATCACGACCTTCTGCTGGTTGCCGCCGCTGAGCGTGGTGATCGGGGCGTCGAAGCCGGCAGTCCGGATGCCGAGGCGCTCGATCCAGCCGTCCACCAGCTCGGCCTCGCGGCCGGCACTGATCGCCGCGCGGCCGCGCAGGCGGCCGATCAGGGGCAGGGTCAGGTTTTCCTTGACGGTGAACGCGCTGATGACGCCCTCGGCCGTCCGGTTGGCCGGCACGAGCGGGAAGCGCGGTGCGCCGTCGTCGCCCAGGTCGATCCAGGCCTCGGATTGCGCCGGTAGCCGGAGTGCGCCGCTCACGGAGCCGTCCCACGCCCCGGCGATGGCGTAGGGCAGCGTCTCGCGGCCGGATCCGGGGAGGCCGGCGATGCCGAGGACCTCGCCCTTGCGAAGCTCGAAGCTGACGCCGCGCAGGACGCCCGCCCGTAGATCGCGGACCTCGAGCTGCGCCGCCCGCTCGCTCGTGGCCGCCTCGGGGCGGACCGAGATGTCGACGTCCGTGCCGACCATCATCGTTGCGAGGGTCTGCGGCGTGAGGTCGGCGACGTCGCGCGTGCCGACGAGCCGGCCGCCGCGCAGGACCGTGACGCGATCGGCGATGTCGAAGATCTCGTTCATGCGGTGCGAGACGTAGAGGACGCTGGTGCCGCTGCGCCGGACCTCGCGCACGATCTCCAGCAGCCTGTCCACCTCGGTGTGGGGCAGCACCGCCGTGGGCTCGTCGAGCACCAGCACCCCGCGGCCGCCCTCCCAGCCCTCCAGCGCGGCGGCGATGGCCACCACCGTGCACTCGACGGGCGACGCGTACATCAGGGGACGGTGGACGTCGATGTCCATGCCGAACTGGCCGATGAGCATGCGAGCGGAGCGCTCCTGCGCCGACCAGTCGATCGACCCAAGGCGCGTGCGGGCGTACCCGCGGCCAAGGGCCAGGTTGTCCACGGCGCTGAGCTCGGTGACGAGCCCGAGGTCCTGGTGGACGAAGCGCAGCCGATCGTGGCGCGCCTCGGTGGTCGCCGAGAGGTCGAAGGGCTCGCCGTCCAGCCACGCGAGCGCGCCGGGGTCGGCGTCGTGATAGCCGGCCAGCGTCTTGATCAGCGTCGACTTGCCGCAGCCGTTCTGGCCGACCAGCGCGTGGATCTCGCCGGGCGCGATCTCGAGCGCCACGTCGCGCAGCGCACGGGTCCCGCCGAAGGTCTTCGACAGCTTCTCGAGCCGCAGCACCGGCCGCTGGGCCGATGCGACCGAGCCCGGGGCCGGCCTCGTGGCGTGCATCTCTTTCAACACGGTCTCTCCTCCGAGGACTCCGATGTTCATGGAACTTCGGAATCGCCTGAACTGACTTCAGATTAGCCATCGTAGTCATACCCACGAGCAGAAGTCAAGTCACTTCTTCGCCGTACGTAGGCAGCTTCCCGCGGCGGCCCTTTCGGAGCCTGTCTACGCCGATGATCTGAAGTCATGTGGCGTCGTCGCGAGCCCCGCGCCCCCCGGGCATGCTCCACTGCGCGCCGCCGTCCACGGTCAGGATCGAACCGGTCGTGTAGCTCGAGGCGTCGCTGGCCAGGTACAGCGCGGCGCCGACGATCTCGTCGGCCAGTCCCGCCCTGCGCATGGGAAACGTGCGCGTGCGCTCGGCCAGGACGTCCAGGTCCCAGTTGCGCGAGATGCTCGTGAGGAAGGGTCCGGGCATGATGGCGTTGACGCGGACCTTCGGGCCGAGGGCGTCGGCGAAGCCCACGGTCATGGCATTGAGTCCGGCCTTGGCGGCCGAGTAGGGAACGATGTCGCCGGTCGGGCGCACGGCGCCCGTGCTCGAGATGTTGATGATCGAGCCGCCATCGCCGGCGGCCATGCGCTCACCCACGAGGGCCGACAGCCGGAACGGGCCCTTGAGGTTCACCCCGACGACCTTGTCGAAGAGCTCTTCGGTCACGGCGCCGAGCGTCGGGTACAGCGGCGAGATCCCGGCGCTGTTGACGAGGACGTCGATCCGCCCGAGCTCGCGATAGCTGGCCTCGACCAGCCGCTCCAGGTCGTCCCAGCGACCGACGTGGCACGGGCAGGCGAAGGCCCGGCCGCCGCCGGCTCGCAGCTCCGCGGCGACGGCGTCGCAGGCGTCCTCCTTGCGGCTGGTCACGACGATGTCGGCACCCGCCGACGAGAAGGCGCGCGCGATGGCCAGGCCGAGCCCACGCGTGCCGCCGGTGACGAGCGCGACGCGGCCGGAGAGGTCGAAGAGCGCGCGCGCGTCTTCGGATCGCTTCGGGCTGGTCTCGGCGGTCTCGTGCACGCCGATCATCCCCGGCGGGCGCGGATGGCAGCCGGACGCCCGCGCTCACGGCGACGCGCGGAGCTCGTCGCGGGCCCGCGCGCGGAGCGGCGTCCGGGGCCGGTGAGCTCGAAGACGGACCCTCCACCGCCGGCCCGCTCGGCGACGTGGCCGCCGGCCAGGAGCAGCTCGAGGTGGCCGATCACCTCCCACACGACCAGCAGGGGCTGCTCGGCCACCGTGCGGGCGGGCCACAGGCGGCTCGCGATCGCGAACGCCGAGGCGGGCCCGTCCTCGAGGATGGCCGCGATCCGCTCGCAGCGCCGCCGGTGGTCCAGGAAACGGGCCTGCACCAGGGCGGCGTGCTCGGTGACCGGGGCGCCGTGGCCGGTGAGCAGGCGGGCGAGCGGCATCCGCGCGGTTTGGCGGAGGTTGTCCAGGTAGCGCATGCGCGAGCGCGCGCGCCCGTCGTGCGCGCGGTCGGGCGCGTTGATCTCGGTGTTCGAGGAGATCCGCGAGAGCAGGTGATCGCCGCCGAACGCCAGCGCCTGGCGGTCGTCGACGAAGAGCGTGTCGGTCGTGCTGTGCCCCGGTCGCGCGACGACGCGCAGGCTGCGCCCGCCGGCGCGGATCAGGTCGCCGTCGACGAGGCGAACGTCCGCGGTGAAGTCCTCGCTCGTCGCGCGGATGAAGTCCCAGAAGCCCTCGTCGTCCGCCACGACCTGGTCCGGGACGCCGTGGTGGGCCATCAGGGCGTGCGCGAACGTCCGGTCGCGCTCGACCTCGGCGGCGTAGCGCTCTCCGTAGTCGGCGACGCGGTCGAGCACGGCGACGGTGGCCCCCGAGCGGCGCTGGATCGTCGCGGCGAGGCCGACGTGGTCGAGGTGGTGATGGGTCGCGAGCACGAGCTCGATGTCCTCCAGCCACAGCCCCTCGCGCCGCAGACCGCCCTCGAGCGCCGCGAGGGCGCCGTCGTCGCGTGGACCGGTGTCGATCAGGGTCAACGGCTCGCCGCGCAGCAGCCACGCGTTCACCGAGCCGACGTGCGCGAGCGGGAGCGGGATGTCCACGATGCCAGCCATGAATTGACTTCAGTATGGCAGACCTTCGAGGGCCACACCACCGCATCCGGTCGGACGCGCGATGACTTGCCATCCTCGGCGGAGGCGTATATGATCTGAATTCGATTTAGTTTTTTCTACCTGGGACGGAGCAATTGACATGACTGTGCAGGCACAGACGAATGGACGCCCGACCACCGGCGAGTTCGTGCAGTACGAGGTGGCCGACGGAGTCGCGACGATCTGGCTCAACCGCCCCGAGGTCAAGAACTGCGTCAACTGGGGCCTGCTCACCCAGCTCGGGGCGGCGCTCGACCGTGCCGAGGACGACGACGACGCGCGCGTGGTGCTCATCCGCGGGCGCGGCCACACCTTCTGCGCCGGCGCGGACCTCAACATGCTCGACTCCGAGTTCCTGGGCACCACCAACAACTCCGTCAAGATCGCCCAGGTCTCCGCGCGGACCTTCGACCGCGCCTTCAACCTCGGCAAGCCGACCGTCGCGGTCGTCGAGGGCCACGCGGTGGCCGGTGGCTTCGAGCTCATGATCTCCTGCGACTTCGCGATCGCGGCCGACGACGCGAAGATCGGCGACTTCCACATCCGCCGCGCGCTCTTCGGCGGAGCGGGCCCGATCTACCGTCTGCCCCGCTACATCGGCCTGCGCAAGACCAAGGAGCTCCTCTTCACCGGCAAGCTGCTCTCCGGCAAGGAGTGCGAGGAGTGGGGCCTGGCCAACGTCTCCGCGCCGACCGAGGAGCTCGAGCAGGCGATCGCCGACTTCGTCGCTCCCATGAAGGACAAGAGCGCCTTCACGATGCGCATCACCAAGCTCGCGGCCAACCGCGGCCTCGACGGCGACACCGAGACGCTCATCGCCCTGGAGAGCATGACCTGCAACGTCGCGCACCAGTCCGAGGACGCCCGCGAGGGCGTGCAGGCCTTCCTGGAGAAGCGCGAGCCGGTGTGGAAGCACCGCTAGGCGCAGCCGGACCATGGACTTCGCCTACGACGACACGACGCTCCAGCTGCGCGAGCGACTGCTGGCGTTCATGGACGAGTGCGTCTACCCGGCGGAGGAGCGCTTCCGCGACGAGGTCGAGCAGGCCGATGACCGGTGGGGCACCCCGCCGGTCATCGAAGCGCTCAAGGTGCAGGCGCGCGAGCGGGGCCTGTGGAACCTCTTCCTGCCCCCGATCCACGAGCACGGCGCCGGGCTGACGAATCTGCAGTACGCGCCGCTGGCGGAGATCACCGGCCGCAACCCGTGGATGGCGCCGGAAGCGCTCAACTGCTCGGCCCCGGACACGGGGAACATGGAGCTCCTGTCGCTCTTCGGCACGCCCGAGCAGCGGACGCGCTGGCTGGCGCCGCTGCTCGAAGGCACCATCCGCTCGGCCTTCTCGATGACCGAGCCCGACGTGGCCTCGTCGGACGCCACCAACATCGCAACGCGCATCGAGCGCGACGGCGATGACTACGTCATCAACGGCCGCAAGTGGTGGACGTCGGGGGCGATGTCGCCGCGCTGCGAGCTGCTGATCGTCATGGGCGTCACCGACCCCGACGCCGAGCGCCACCGCCGCCAGAGCATGATCCTCGTCCCCAAGGACACGCCGGGCGTCCGGGTCGAGCGCTCCACAAGCCTCTTCGGCTACGACGACGGGCCCCACGGCGGCCACGCCGAGATCGTCTACGAGGACGTGCGCGTGCCGGCGTCGCACCTGCTCGGCGAGGAGGGCGAAGGCTTCCGTCTGGCCCAGGAGCGCCTCGGCCCCGGCCGCATCCACCACGCGATGCGAGCGATCGGGATGGCCGAGCGAGCGCTCGAGATGATGTGCCGCCGTACGGCGTCGCGATCGGCGTTCGGGCGTCCGATCATCGAGCACGGCGTCGTCCAGCGCTGGATCTCCGAGGCGCGAGTGAAGATCGAGCAGGTGCGCCTGCTCGTGCTCAAGACCGCGTGGCTGATGGACACGGTCGGCAACCGCGGCGCGCGCATCGAGGTCTCCGCCATCAAGGTGGCCGCGCCGGAGGTGGCGACGTGGGTCATCGACCGTGCCATCCAGGCCCACGGCGGCGCCGGCGTGTCGCAGGACCATCTCCTCGGCGAGCTCTACGCGGTCGCGCGCATCCTGCAGATCGCCGACGGACCCGACGAGGTGCACCACATGGCGATCGCGCGGCGCGAGAGCCGGCGCTACCGCGAGTCGGTCGCGGCCTGACGCTCAGCGCCCGGACGACCGCGAGCGCGACGCTGCCGCCTTGGCCTTCGGTGGCCTCGTCGTCACGGCGCCTGGATCCGCGACGTCCATGGGCAGGCCGGCCACGGCCAGGCAGCGCCGCACGTAGAAGTCCGCCACGTCGGCGAGCGCGAGGTCGCCGCCCGGGCGGTACCAGTGAAAGACGCTGTTGTAGAGGCCGAGGATGGCCCGGGCGAGCAGCCGTGGATCGGCCTCCGGGATCGCGCCCTGCTCCATCCCCCGCGTCAGGAAGGTCGCCCACACGAACTCCAGGTCCCGCGTGCGTGACCGCGCGAGCTGCCGCGCCGACTCCTCGCGGGCCGACGTGCGGTGCACCCCGACGAGGACCTGCTCGGACACGAGCAGGCGGTTGCGCTGGACCTCGTGCTCGGAGAGCTCGAACGCGCCCTGGAGCACCGCCGCGAGCGCGCCGACGAAGTCGTCGTGCTCGTTGGTGATGCGCTCGAACTTCTCGCGATCGGCCTCGAGCGCCTCGGCCATGATCTCGTAGAGGCAGTGCAGCTTGGACTCGAAGTAGTGATACAGCGCGGTCGAGCCGATGCCGACCGCGGCGGCAACATCGGCCCACTTGCTGTGCTCGTAGCCCTCGCGACCGAACTGCTCGGTCGCCACCTCGAGGATCGCCGCGCGCTTGTTCCGTGTCGACGGGACCGGCGCACCGTCGACCCGGGTGCTCTGTGTTTGGCGTGCTTGCGGCAAGGGATCTCTTCCTCAGTTGAAGTCGAATGAACGATACCAGCGCGCCCGGGGACTTCCGCACCTGTCCTCTTGCGGCGTCAGGGAACGCCTGATAAATTGAAGTGACTTCAGATGAGTACGAGGGACGCTATATACGCCGGCCGTTCCTTGGCCGACCGCGTGGTCATCGTGACCGGCGCGAGCTCCGGGCTGGGCGAGCAGCTCGCCCGCGCGCTGGCGGCCGCCGGCGCCACCCCCGTTCTAGCCGCCCGTCGTGCGGACCGGCTCGCGACCCTGCGCGCGGAGATGCCCGTCGCCGACACGGTCACGTGCGACGTCACCGAGGCCGCCGATCGCGAGCGCCTGGTCGAGACGACGGTCGGGCGCCACGGGCGCCTCGACGGCCTCGTCAACAACGCCGGCGCCGGCGCGACCGGCCCCGCGCTGAAGTCGAGCACCGAGGCCTTCGCCCGCGTGCTCGACCTCAACCTGACCGCGCCTTTCGCGCTCTCCTGCCTCGCGGCGGCCCGCATGCGCGCGACTGGCGGTGGATCGATCGTCAACATCGCCTCGGTGATGGGGCTGCGCTCGATCGCGGAGATCCCAGACGCGGCGTACGTCGCCTCGAAGGCCGGCGTGATCGGCCTCACCCGCGAGCTCGCATCGCAGTGGGGCCGTCACGGGATCCGCGTCAACGCGGTCGCCCCGGGCTTCTTCGCCTCCGAGATGACGGCCGAGCTCGGCGATGACCCGGAGGCCTTCCCGGAGTTCCTGCTCGCGCGCACGCCGCTGCACCGCGGCGGCCGCGCCGGCGAGCTCGACGAAGCCGTACTCTTCCTGCTCGGCGCCGGCAGCAGCTTCGTGACGGGCCACGTGCTCAGCGTCGACGGCGGGATGTCGGTCCGATGACCCCCTCCCCCGCCTGACCCTGCGCTCACCCGAGCAGGTGTCGACCCGCGTCGACGAGCGGCGCGACGAGGCGCTGCGCATCGTCGAACCCCGAGCCGAGCATGGCGCCCCCGGCCGCGCGCGCGGCAATCCCCTGGCAGACCACGGCGAGCTTGAAGAAGGCGAACGCCTGGTACCAGTCGGCGTCGGAGACGTCGAAGCCCGTGCGCGCCGCATAGCGCTCGATGACCTGCGCGCGGCTCGGGAAGCCCTGAGCGGCGGTCACGGGCGCGACGATGCGCGCGGCGGCCAGGACAGCGTCGTCGGCCTCCTCGCTCCAGAACGCCAGCAGGGCGCCCAGGTCGGTGAAGGGGTCCCCCAGCGTGCTCATCTCCCAGTCGAGCACGGCCACGATCCGGCCCGGCGCCGTCGGGTGCAGCACGGTGTTGTCGAGTCGATAGTCGCCGTGGACGATCGCCGCTGCGCGGCGGGGCGGCAGGCTGCGCTCGAGTCCGTCGCGCAGGGCATCGAGGGCCGGTAGGTCCTGCGCCTTCGAGGCCTCCCACTGCTTACCCCAGCGGCGCAGCTGGCGCTCCATGAAGCCCGCCGGCCGGCCGAACTCCTCGAGCCCCACTTCGGCGGGGTCGACGGTGTGCAGGTCGGCGAGCACATCGACGAGCGCCTCGCCGATCGCCTTGCGCAGGGGCGGCGTGTCGGCGTACCCCGTGGGCAGCGCGTTGCGGCACACGTGGCCGACGACGCGCTCCATGACGTAGAAGGGGGCCCCGAGCGGGCTGTCCGCGCCGCCCAGGTGCAGGACGCGCGGCACGGGGACGGCGGTGCCGTCCAATGCGCTCAGCACCCGATGCTCGCGGACCATGTCGTGCGCCGTGGGAAGGATGTGCCCCAGCGGCGGGCGGCGCAGGACGACCTCGCCCGCATCGCAGGCCACGCGGTAGGTGAGGTTGGACTTGCCACCCGAGATGAGCGCGACGTCGCACCCTTTCCAGCGCGGGTCATGGAGAGCGTCGGCGAGCAGCGGTCCCACGACGTCGGGCTCGGCGCCCGTGGCGATCGCCTCCAGCCGCTGGGCGGTGGGGTCGTTGAATCCGGTGGCGGTCGTCGGCGGCATCGTGGGCGCTCCTGTCGTCAGCGGACGGGGTCGGGGACGGCCGAGGCCGCGAGGGCCCGGCCGAGCGCGCGCTCGTGATGAGCGGCGTCGCCGAACTGCTGGTCGCGGACGACGATGCGCCGCAGGAAGCGGTGGGCGGGATGCTCGGCCGTCACCGCGACGCCCCCGAAGACCTGCATCGCTCCGTGCGCCACCTCCCGCGAGGCACGCGCCACGTACGCCTTGGCGATCGACGCCGTGCGGCCGGCCTCGCCCGCGTCGTCGTCGAGCGCGGCCGCCGCGTACAGGACCGACGACCACGAGCTCGCCTGGCGGACATACATGTCCGCCATCAGATGGCGCAGCGCCTGGAAGCTGCCGATCGTGCGGCCGAACTGGCGCCGCTCGCCGGCATAGCGGCAGGCGTCGTCGAGCATGCGGCCCGCCGCTCCGACGGCGTCGGCGGCCGCCAGCAGCGCCCCGATCGTCTCCAACCGCTCGAGCGCCCCGCCCGCGAACGGGCCCGCCACCACTTCGACGTCGGCGAAGTCGACCGCGTACATGGGAACCGTCGCGTCGAACGCGGGCTGCTCGGTGACGGCGACGCCGGGCGCACTGGCCGCGACGATCGCCAGGCCCGTGCCGTCAGGCCCTGAGGCGGACACGGCGAACTGCTCGACCACATCCGCATGCTCCACGGCGACCTTGCGCCCGGTGAGGGCGCTGCCCGCCGGGGCCTGGTCGATGGTGGTGCGCGGCGTGGGGCTCGCCCACCCCGATCCCGGTTCGAGCAGCGCCAGCGCCACGGCGCGCCCGCCGCCGGCAAGCGGCTCGACAGCGAAGCGCACCGCCGCGCTTCCCAGGTAAGGCACGGGCGCCAGGTGCGCCCCGAGCGCGCGAGCGATGAGGCACAGCTCGACCGCGCCGAGCCCCTCATCGCCGCCTACGGTCAGCGCGCCGAGGTCCACGAGGCTGCGCCACAGGCGGGCGCGCGCGGTTGCATCGCCGGACGGCGCGTCGGGGGCGGGCTTCCACTCCCGCGCCAGCAGCGTCGCGATCGACTCGGCCAGCCAGGTCTGCTCGTCACTCAGCTCGAGGTCCATGTCCTACTCCTTGGGCAGACCGAGGACGCGGTCGGCGATGATGTTGCGCTGGATCTGCTGCGTCCCGCCATAGATGCTCGCGGCGCGCGAGTAGAGGTAGGTCTCCTGCCAGAACTCGTTCTCCTCGCGCTCCGCGGGCTCGCCGTGCTCCAGCGCCGCTCCCAGGACCTCGAGGGCCGTCGCCGCGAGCCGTTGCTCGGCCTCGGCCATCAGCAGCTTGACGCTCGAGCTGTCGGGGCCGACCGCGCCGCCGTTGAGGAACTCCCCGACCGTCCGGTAGGCGTGGTGACGCAGGACCTCGATCCCGATCAGCGCACGTGCGAGCGCGACCTGGACCTCGGGATCCTCGATCAGCGGCTCGCCGTCGAGCGTGCGCTCGGTCGCGGTGCGCACCGCGCGGTCCAGCCACGTCCGCAGCTTGACCTGGCGCGGGAGGGCGGCGGTCCCGCGCTCGTGTCCGAGGGTGTGCATGGCGATCTTCCATCCGTCGCCGCGCTCCCCGAGGAGGTTCTCCTTGGGTACGACGACATCGTCGAGGAAGAGCTCGCAGAACTCCGCGTGGCCCGTGATCTGGGTCATCGGCCGCAGCTCCACGCCGGGCGCGCGCATGTCGACGATCAGCATCGAGATGCCCCGATGCCTGGGCCCCGTGTCGTGCGTGCGGGCCAGCACACCGCACCAGCGCGCGAACTGCCCCCATGACACCCAGGTCTTCTGGCCGCTGACGACGAAGTGGTCGTCGTGCTCGACGGCCCTGGAACGC
This sequence comes from uncultured Actinomycetes bacterium, assembly GCA_963851295.1. Classification (GTDB taxonomy): domain Bacteria; phylum Actinomycetota; class Thermoleophilia; order Solirubrobacterales; family Solirubrobacteraceae; genus JAOPZW01. The sequence goes on from CAWKOS010000001.1 coordinate 456,092, forward strand.
AGCGATGCGAGGTCGGAGCCGGCCTCGGGCTCGGAGAACCCCTGGCACCAGAATCTCCTGTGCCGAGAGGATCGGCGGGACGTAGCGGCGGCGCTGCTCGTCCGTGCCGAAGCGCAGCAGCGAGGGGCCGAGAACGTCGAGCCCGACCACGTTGACGAACTCCGGTGCCCCGGCCGCGGCGAGCTCCTGGTCGATGACGATCTGCTCGGCGGCCGGCCCTCCGCCGCCCCCGAACTCGCGCGGCCACGCGCGTCCGACGTACCCGGCCTCGTAGCAGCGCGCCTGCCACCCGCGGAGGACCTCCATGCGGTCCTCCAGCGAAGGCGGCAGCTGCGTCGCGTCCATGTCCTCGGCGGCGAGGAAGGCCCGGATCTCCTCCTGCAGCCCGCGTTCTGAGTCGGTGGCGATCAAGCGCATGAAGTGAAATCATATCGATTTCATACGACACCGACAACCGTCCCGACAGCGCCGCGTTGTGCGCCTGTTCGTCATCTCTTCCTCTTTCAATTTGACCTCACTTCAGGTACTCTGTCGTGCTCTTCCACACGCCGAGCCGGCGACGGAGCACAATGCGCAACGAGATACCGGAGACCGATGAACCGATGTCGACCCTGAGCTTCCAGCCCGAGGCCGAGCGCTACTACGCGGAGGGCCACTGGCGGGCCGGCGACCTCTGGGAGGACTTCGCCGCCCGCGCCGAGGCAGCGCCGGGCAAGGTGGCGCTGATCCTCGACGACCGGCAGGTCACCTACGGCGAGCTGCGGCGCGCGGCCGTCGCCCTGTCCGCACGCCTCGCCGGCGGGTCGGTGGAGCCCGGCGACGTGGTGATCCTGCTCGGACGCCACTCGATCGAGGCCGCGGTCGCCCTGCTCGGGTGCCTCCACCGGGGCGTCGTGCTCGCACCGCTGCCGCCGATGTTCAATGTCACCCAGCTCTCGGCCCTGAGCAATCAGACACGTGCCAAGGGCATCGTCTGCTTCGGCGGCGAGAAGGAGATCGCCAAGTGCGAGCTCGTCGCGCACGACATCGACCACCTGATCACCCTGCGCCCCGAGACGATCGACGAGCTGATCGCGCAGGACGCGCCGGACGACCGGCTTCCCCGCGAGGCCGACGACCTCGCCCTGGTGATGCACTCCTCCGGCACGACCTCGGCGCCGAAGGGCATCGTGCACTCGAGCAACACGCTCCGCTACGCGACGGACGGCATCTGCCGGCGCTGGGAGCTCTCGGGCGCGGACACCTCGCTCGTCGTGTGCGAGTTCGGCTTCGTGGGCGGCCTCGTCTTCGGCTACTTCCCGGTGCTGCTGAAGGGTGGTACCGGGGTGCTGGTGAACCGCTGGAACGCCGAGGACGCGCTGCGCCTCATCGAGAAGCACGCCTGCACCTACGTACTGCTCATGCCGACCCACGCGGCCGACACCCTGCAGGCCGCGCAGGCGACGCGGCGCGACCTGTCCTCGATGCGCGTGCTCGCCGCGCCCGGGCTGACCCCCGAGCGCCGCATGGCGATGAAAGAGGCCTTCGGGATCGCGCCACTGGCCGACTACGGCCTCTCGGAGGTCCCTGGGCACGCTGCGCACGGCCTGCGCGAGACGGAGGCCAAGATGATCGCGACCGAGGGGCGCCCCTACGACGGGACCGAGATCCGCATCCTCGACGCCGACGACGTCCCGCTTCCGACCGGCGAGGTCGGCGCCGTGGTCGTCAACGGGCCCAGCCGCTTCCTGTGCTTCCTGGGCAACGACGACCTCACCGGGGACTCGCTGACGGCCTGGGGCGGATATCGCACGGGCGACCTCGGCTCCCTGGACGCGGACGGGCACCTCGTGTACGTCGGGCGCAGCAAGGACATCATCCGGCGCGGCGGCGTGACGGTCGTGCCCGCCGAGCTCGAGCCGGTCCTGCTGCGCCACCCGTCTGTCCATGACGTGGCCGTCGTCCCGCTGCCGGACGAGCGCCTCGGAGAGCGCGCATGCGCCGCCCTCGTGCTCAAGCCCGACCAGCGCGCACCCACCCTGGCGGAGCTTCAGGAGTATCTCGATCGCGAGGGCGTGGCGAAGTACACGTGGCCCGAGTTCGTCGAGATCTTCGAGGAGTTCCCGCGGACCCCGTCGCTGAAGGTGATCAAGGCGGAGGTCGTCCGCCAGATCCTCGAGCGTACGGGCGTCCCAGCCTGAGCCCGCGTCACCGCGGGCGGCAAGCGACGATGCCTTGTCTGCCCGGTTTGCGGCTGGTAGGCTGAATTGAAATGAATTCGGATCAGCACAATCCGAACCGCGACCAGACGCCGGCCCGTCGCGGACGTGCGCGGGTGGAGGGCGCCAAGCGCACGGAGATCCTCGCCGCTGCGACCGAGCGCTTCGGCCGCAACGGCTACGAGGACACGAAGTGGGCCGACATTGCCGCGGATGTCGGCGTCGGGCCCACCGCGCTCTACCACTACTTCGAGTCCAAGCAGCACTGCCTCTACGTGATCATGGACCAGGCGATCGAGGGCTTCCGGTCGCGCTTCGAGCTGCTGAGCACCGACGGCGCCGATCCGCTGCAGGCGCTGGTGTCGGTCATGGAGGACTGCTTCGAGCTCTCCGAGCACGACGTCCAGCGCAACCGCGTCCTGGTCGCCGAGCAGGGCCTGCTGTCGCGGCGCAGCGACTCGCCGCGCGAGGAGGAGGCCCGCCAGGCCGCGAGGTCGCGCACGCGCGACCTCGAGTTCGCCTGGGCCAGCTTCCTGGCGCGTGCGATGGCGCAGGAGGCGATCCCCAAGAACGACCCGAGGCTTCTGACGCGCGCGATCCTCGGGCTCTACAACAGCGTCTGGCACTGGTACCGCCCGAACGGGATCGTCACGCTGCGCAGCGTCGCAGCGTTCTTCACCGACCGGTGCCTCGCGCTCATCGGCGTCACGCCCGACGCGGCCGGGCGGGCGAGGGCGGCTGCATGAGCTTCTTCGAGCGCTACTTCGCCGCCCTCGACGGGCCCGACCCGCACTCCTCGCTCGAGCTGGTCGCCGAGCACGTCGAGTTCTCGATCCAGTGGGCGGCCGGGGCCGACCGCGGCAGCCGCCAGTTCGTCGGAGGCATCGACGAGCTACGCGCCTTCATCGACGCCGGCGACACGCGCGGGTGGGCCCACCACATCCTCTTCGGCGGCACCGCCGGCGACGTCGAGTTCGCGCTTGGGGAGACCCGCCACGATGACAGCGGCGAGCGGATCGGGACCTTCCTGGCGGTGGCGCAGCTCGACGCGGGCGGCCAGATGGCGCGCTACATGGTGGCCCGCTCGCCGGCGATTTCCTTTGCATCCGGCCTGCGGATCGATGCCGGGTCAGGCTGAGTTCGTCGCGGTCGCCGACGGGCTGATCGCGGGCACCGCCGACGCCCCGCAGCTGGTCGGCTCGCGGTGTCTGCGCTGCGGCGTCGTCGCCTTCCCTCGGCAGGCGTCGTGCGCGGCGTGCACGTCACGTGACGTCGAGGAGCACCGACTCGGGCGTCACGGGGCGCTGTGGACGTGGACCATCCAATGCTTCGCGCCCAAGTCGCCGCCGTACGCCGGGACGACCGAGGACTTCGAGCCCTACGGCGTCGGCTACGTCGAGCTCCCCGGCGAGGTGCGGGTCGAGGCGCGCCTCACCGTGGCCGACCCGGCGCGGCTGCGCATCGGCATGCCGATGGAGCTCGTGCTCGTCCCGGCGCCCGGCGACGTCGGCGCCGTGACCTTCGCCTTCCGGCCGGCCGAGGACGGCGCATGAGCGCGAGCGACGGCGTCGCCGTCGTCGGCGCCGGCATCCATCCCTTCGGTCGCCATCCGGGCGTGTCGGGCCTCGAGATGGCGGCGGTTGCGGCGCGCGCGGCACTGGCGGACGCCGGCATCGGCTGGCAGCAGGTCGACTTCGCCGCCGGCGGCTCGGACGCGGCGGGCAACGCCGACACGACGGTGTCGGTGCTTGGCCTCACAGGAGTGCCGTTCATCAACGTCCGCAACGGGTGCGCGACGGGAGGGTCGGCGCTCGCGACGGCCCACGCGATGCTGTCTGCCGGCTCGGCGGAGGTCGCGCTGGTGGTCGGGTTCGACAAGCACCCGCCGGGCGCGTTCAACCCGCTCCCCGAGGATTGGGGGCTCGGATCCTGGTACGGCGAGACCGGCCTGATGCTCACGACGCAGTTCTTCGCGATGAAGATCCAGCGCTACATGGCCCAGCACGGCATCACCGATTCGACGTTGGCGAAGGTCGCGTCGAAGGCGTTCGCCAACGGCGCGCGCAACCCCAACGCATGGCGCCGGCGACCGCTGTCGGAGGATGAGGTGCTCGCCTCCAAGATGGTCAACCACCCGCTCACCCAGTACATGTTCTGCTCACCGGGCGAGGGCGCCGTCGCGCTCGTCCTGGCACGGGCGCAGCGCGCGAGATCCCTGGCCCGCACCCCGATCCACCTGCGCTCGGTCGCCTTCCGAACGCGCCGGTTCGGCTCCTTCGAGGTCTTCAGTCCTTCGATCCCGATCGAATCGGCGCCCTCGCCGACGACCGAGGCCGCCGCCGCCGCGTTCGAGCAGGCGGGGATCGGGCCCGAGGATGTCGATGTCGCCCAGCTTCAGGACACCGAGTCGGGCGCGGAGGTCATGCACCTCGCCGAGACGGGTCTGTGCCGGCACGGCGAACAGGAGGCGCTGATCCAGAGCGGTGCCACGCGCCTGGACGGACGCCTGCCCGTCAACACCGACGGCGGCTGCCTGGCCAACGGCGAACCGATCGGCGCCTCCGGCCTGCGGCAGGTCCACGAGGTCGTTCTGCAGCTGCGCGGCGAGGCCGGCGACCGCCAGATCGGCGGCCCGCATCGCGTCGGCTTCACGCAGGTCTACGGCGCCCCGGGCGTCAGCGCCTGCACCGTGCTCAGCCGCTGAGACCTGGAAGGATTGCGCGCCGTCCCCGTCCGAAAGGTCCCTTCGCCATGCCCGATCGCGCCGCCATCGTCACCGGAGCCTCCCGCGGGATCGGCTTCGCGCTCGCCGAGGCGCTGGCCGAGGAGGGCTACGGCCTGACGATCTCCGCGCGCAAGCCCGACACGCTCGTCCAGGCCGCGGAGGAGCTGCGCGCCAAGGGCTACGAGGTCGAGGATGTCCCCGCCAACATGGCCGAAGAGGAGGCGCTGCGCGAGGTCGTCGCGCGCCACCGAGATCGCTTCGGGCGCCTCGACGTGCTCGTCAACAACGCGGGCGTAGGGATCGGCGCGGGCGCGGCCGAGCATCAGACCAAGTTCGTGGACATGCAGCTCGACGTCAACCTGCGGGCGATCGTCCTGCTGTACCGCGAGAGCCTGGAGCTCCTGCGTGCCGCCGGGGCCGAGCACAGCAAGGCGCTCGTCGTCAACATGGCGTCGTTGGCGGGCAAGTCGCCGCAGCCGTGGCTGTCCGTCTACGCGGCCACCAAGGCTGCGGTCGTCGCCTACACGTCGGCGATGAACAAGGAGCTCAACGCCGACGGAATCAAGTCGGTCGCGTTCTGCCCGGGCTTCGTCGACACCGACATGAGCGAGTTCATCAAGGGCACGATCCCCGCCGAGGAGATGCTGCGCACCTCGGACATCGTCGAGGCCCTGCGCTTCCTGTTGCGCGTCTCGCCGGCGTGCGTCGTGCCGGAGATCATCTTCCAGCGTCCGGGCGAGGCGATCTAGGCGCGTCGCCTCCGGACGCCGTCGGGGCGCTGGGACGATGGCGTGGGCCCCGCACGAGGCGCATCTCCAGCCACGAGGCGGGCACGCTGTGCGCACGCGGCGCGATCTGCGTGACCCGCGGATACATGAACGAATGGGTCATGGGAGCACCACCTCGCTGCCGACCGGCGGTCGGCGGAGTCGCCTGGAGAGATCTGCCGCTCGCCGCGACCAGCGTCCCCGCTCATCGCCGGCACCGCGGGCCAACGCCTCGCGCCCGACGCGCTGCAGACCGCGGAGGTAGTCGAGATGCGCTCGCCAGCGCAGATCGCTCTCGAGCCCTTCCCCCAGGCGCATCGTGTCGTCATGAGCGTCGAGCAGCTCGTAGACCAGAACGGCCAGTTCCTCGCCGTGCCGCTCTTGGCGAGCTCGCAGGGTGGTCGATCGGGGGCGTCGAACCAACATGACTTCAGTTCAAATTAGCGCGAGGACGACGTCGTGTCAAGCGTGAGAGAGGACTCCGGCTCAGCCATCCGCGCTAGTGACGTCATGCGCGAGACCTGGATGCCGGGGCGGTGCCGACGTTAGCCGGCCCAGCGACAACTCGCGGCATCCCGAGAACGCTTTGAGAACGTCCGGATCGTCCCCCGCGTCCGCAGCACGCGAGATCGCACGCGCCGCGCTCCATATCCTCGCTGGCGCACACAGCGGACAGCCGCGTCCAAGGTTGAGGGCCTTGTCCGGGGATTCCCGGGTGGAGGTTCGAGTCCTCTTCGGCGCATGACGAGAGCCCCGCAAATGCGGGGCTTTCGCGCCATCAGGGCTCGCGAGCGCACGATTGGTAATACCGCGCTTGAGAAGCGCTGTGAGAACCAACCGAGCTTCGGCGGCGGCGAGATCCTCCCCGTATCAGCGGTGCTGACCGGGGTCACCACAGAGCGGGAGCCCGGCATTCCCAGGCTCAAGCGGGCGCCTCGTGGCGGCTGGGCCGAGGCAGCCACAGGGCATCGTCGTGGCGGTCGACGCGTTCGGTCAGGTAGCTGGCGGCCATGTGCTCGTAGCGCTCGGTGGTCTTTTTGAGTCGCGGTGCCCAAGTTGCTTCTGGACGAAGTACAGCGGCTCACCCTGGATGAGCCAGTAGGTCGCGGCGGTGTGACGCAGGTCGTGCAGGCGCACCGAGCTGCGCAGCCCCGCGTCCTCGAGCGTCTGCTTGTGCCACTCCTTGCTGATCACGTGACGCGTCAGCGGCTCGGGGCGCTCGGCGGCCAGCGCGCGGGCGACGAGGGACACCAGCTGCTGACTGACGCCGTGACGCCCGGCGACCTGGCGCTGGGAGAGCCCGCCGGCGATCAGGTCGGCGGCGATCGCCTCGCGGCGCGCGCGCGCCGCCGGGGTCATGGCGATCGCCTGCGGCGGGGCGGGGTGGTGGCGCACGAACACGCGCGAGTCGCCCTGCATCGGGAACTGCTCTGACAGCCGAACGATGTGGTCAAGCAACACACTGATGACACGGCGACTGACGGCGACCTGGCGGTAGTTCTTGCCCTTGGTGCGCGCGATATCGCCACGTTGCCGGCCGCCACGCTTGGCCTTCGCGCCGCGGCGAGCCTGACGGCGGACGTAGATCAGCTGGCGGTCCTCGTCGACGTCATCGATCTCGACGGCGAGAGCCTCACTGATACGAAGCCCGCCGCCGATCAGAAGCTCGGCCAGAGGCCGGTACTCGAGCGTGCAGGCCTCCAGATACACCGGAATCTCGGGCGGGCGCAGCCAATCGGCCTCGAACAGATCCTCGGGCAGCGGATCAACCTTCCGCGCAGGGCTTCGCAACAGCAGCTCGCGATCGTCGACCAGCCAGATGAAGAACGACTGCAGCACGCGCAGCGCGTCGTTGATCGTCTTCGACGCGAACTCCTCCTCCTCGTCGAGCTCGGTCAGCCAGTCCTGCACGTCGGACTTGGCGATTGGCCGTGACCTTCTCATCGCCGAAGTACGGAACCAACCGCAGCCTCCCGTGGCGCTCGTAGTCCTCGTAGGTGCCCGGCACGAGGTAGGGCCGCCGCGCGCGCAGGTACTCGGGCCACAGCGCCTTGAGCGTGCCGCGCGTCTGCGTGGGCGTGCTAGGCGCGGAGTCCTTGGCCTTCTTGTAGCGCGATGCCGCGCGCGCGGTGATGAAGCCGCGCTTGGTGGCGCCATTGGCGAGCTTCGCGTAATAGCGCGGCGGCTGCGTGTCGTCGCCTGGGCCGATCGCGTAGGGGTAAACGCCATCGGGCAGCGCGTGGTCGGTGACCGTCCGTCTTGCCATCCGCCTTCCTCCTAGGCCTTGAGCCGAGCTGAACGCGACGTTACTCCCGGTTGTCGTCGCCCAGTCTGGAGTCGCGGATGAGCGCCTCGATGACCGCGCGCTCAAATCGCAGCGGTCCATCCGGCCCGCCCAGCCGCACGCACGCGATGCGGCCGTCCTTGGCCGCGTCGTACAGCCAGGTCTTCGACACTTTCAGGATGCGAAGCACCTCGGCGGGGCGCAGCAGCTCGGGCTCGTAGGTCGCGTCGATCACGGCCATGCGGACCATCCCTCCGATCATTCGTGGCGAACCACGAGGATACATACGCATCTCAACGGTTGCAAACTACCGCTAGAGACTATATGGAGATTCTGGATCCCAGAGTCCACCGGTTCGGGCGGGCTCTCCGGTGACGAGTCGCGCTTTCATGGCCTCGTCGAAGTGGTCGCGGCGGATGCGCCATTCCTTGCCCAGCTTGTAGGCGGGCAGCTCGCCCCGCAGGATCCAGTCGCGGATCGTCTTCTCCTTGAGCTTCAGACGCGCGGCGACCTCTTCGACCTTGAGGTACTCGGGCTCGTCTTGTGCTGGCGTCGGCGTCATCGTGCTCCCTCGGTCCAGGTTCTGAAGCTACACCAACCGTCCGTGTGCGACCGTGTGTGGCTGTTGGCGACCGCGTGGTTTCGCCCGCAAGGAGCGGCTTGAATGGCGAAGCGCGCCGCGTGACGATCCTCGGGTGCGATAGGACCGCTGCGTGAGCGAGTTGCCGGACGAGCGAGCCGGGACACCCGCCGGGGGCGCCAAGGAGCACGCGTGGACGTCGGTCAACGAAGCCCGGGCATCCTGGGCCGGCGCGATGCGCGCCCACGAGCAAGCTCCGCCCGACCCCGGCTTCCGCGATCGACTACGAGCACTGGCCGACGCCGCGGCCGCGATGCACGACGCGCACGCACGAGCGCTCGAGGCGGGACTGGCATGGCGGCCCGTCGCCGACTCCGAACGGGCACGTCCGCCCTACGAACTGCGACCCGGAACCGGGCGCCGCGGCCCCCACGAGCTCTGGACGCGCTTCGACGCGGCGGTACAGCAGCTCAACCACGCCGGCGCCGGCGACAACCTGGCCGACATCGTCGGCGCCTACGCCGCGGTAGCCCACGCCGCCTCGCAGTTAGCCGACGCGCTACAGGCTGCAGGCGAGTAACGCGACCTGCACGCAGCTCGGGCAACGCTGGCGCAGCGAGCCGTCGCGGCCAAGAGTGCCGCAAGCACGCGAGAGCAGGCGAGAGCGACCAGCTCGCGGCGCTGTCGTTTCGCCACCGAAGCAGGCGCGCGCCCACGGCGCCTCGAGGCGCTGGCTGCTCGTCGGGAGCGACAGTCTCGTGAGCGTGAACCGACACGCCTGTTTGCGGACGAGAGCGGGCGCATTGCTCGCCGGCAATGTGTCGGGCGCGCTAGCGCTCAGCCTGCGGCCGGGACCCGGATCGCATCCAGGGTGGTTTCGCCGGGATCGGTGATCTCGAGCAGCGCCACGTCGTCGTAGACGTGAATCAAGCCGCGGATGGTGCTGACAGGCCATGCCGACGGCTCGCGCCGGACGACCGCCTCATGCGCGGAGAGCTCGTGCTTGTCGGCTCGCATGCGTCGGCGTCACGGTGCCCAGCAAGGAGAGCCGCGTCGGCGAAGCCCCATCAGCCGGCGGCGGATCGGCAGCAGCACGATCTCCGGACCTGTAAGAAGACGTCAGCCCCGGAAGATGCCGCGCGGGTCGGCGTCGATCTTGGCCACCGACGCCTGCCCACTGCGTGGCGCTCGGCTCCGGACTCCCGGGACGCCGGCGCTGACGACCGTCATCGAGCGCGCGGCGTGAGCACTCGAGCCGGAGCTCGTTGCGGTCCTCCTCGGGCACGCGCGAGTCGCAGAAGACCGCGACCGGCGGAGAGAGCGGCCTGACACGCATCGGAGGGCACGGCGTGACTGGTCGAACGCCGTTCGGTTGGGCAGCGAGGCCCGCCATGACGTGCTCGCACCTATTGGAACTCGGCACCCGCCTCGCTGAAGCGACGGTCGAGGTTGGCGAGGGTCTTCCGCGCCGCACGCGCGATGCCGCGCCGGACCACGAGGCGGTCGAAGACGCTGCGCCAGCCGGGGCGCGGTTGGTACGAAACGACGATCCGGAAGGCCAGGTCGCCGTCGGCGTCCTCGAAGTGGCGCTCGTGACGCGCATCGGGCAGCCCGTGCTGCACGCTTGTGTATTCCACCGCGCTGTATGGAGCGAGCCGGCCAAGCGTCATCTCCAGCTCCACCGGCCTGCCGAGGAGCCGCAGTACGAGCCGCGCCCGGTCCCCGGGCTCTCGCCAGCGCGACCCGGGCTCGATCCGCACGAGGTCGGGCCAGTACTGCGGCCAGTTGTTCGGATCGGTTATGTAGTCGAATCCCTCCCGAAGCGGGACACCGAAGCGCCTGTTCACCTCGATGCGAACCGGTTGCGTCATCGATCGGCCCAGGTGGGAATCCTCGGCGAGATGGCCTTCGAGCTGCCGGACCTAGCACAGCTGGCTGTGGGGCCAGCCGCGGAGGAAGAGGATGCGTCCTTGCCGGTCATCGGAGCGTGGTCCTCGACGGCCTCGTACCGCCCATCCACTGCGACTGACTCGACGAATGGAGCGATCGCTTCGAGCTGCTCGGCGTAGCCCTGGTCGGCGCTGGCGCGCCGCGGCTGCTCGACCGTGCGGCGCAGGCGATAGAAGCGCTCGTCGAACTTCATGAGCCGCGCGAGCGCGTCGGGCTCGGTGTCGGCCACCTCGACGTCGGCGATCTCCCAGCCGGGGAAGGCCCGCTCGACGTCGGCGCGGCTCGCGCCGACCGGCAGGGGGCCCCTGCGCCGGGGCGCGAAGCAGTCGAGGATCAGAGTGGCGTCCGGGGCGGCGACGGCGCTCACCTCCTTGCCCATCGCCTCGCGCTGGGCGTCGCTGAGGCCGTGGAAGGTGCCGGTGTCGAGGAGCAATCGGAAGCCGCAGCCGAGGCCGGCCTCTCGCAGTGCCGTCACGTCGGCGTGCACGAGCCGAACCTCGGCGCCCGCCTCGTCGGCCCGCGCGCGGGCGCGGCGCAGGGCCTTCTCGACGATGTCGATGCCGGTCACGTCCCAGCCGCGCTGCGCGAGCCGGACGCCCCACACCGCGCTACCGGTACCGAGATCGAGCGCGCGGCCGTACGGCGGCCCGTGCCGGTCCTCCTCGCGGGCGACCAGCTCGAGGAGCTTGCCGGCGAAGGGAGGATGCTCCGCGAGCTCCTCCCAAGGATGGAAGCCGATCGCGTAGGCGAGCCTGTAGTTCATCCAACCGCCTCCCTCGTGCCCACAGCCGCGTTCCGGTCCCCTCTCAGCACGTCTGTGAGCAGATCGACGAAGCCCTCCGGCTGCTCGATGTGAGGCACGTGCGCCGCGTGGCCAACCACGTGCAAGGGCCAGCCGAGTCGCGTGCTCGCTGCCCGGGCGAGGGACAGCGGAGTCATCCGGTCGTGGCGTCCCCAGAGCAGCGCCGCAGGGATAGCGATCCGTTGCAGCTCAGCGTCCGGGACGCGCGTCGTCCCGGCCCTGACCAGCGCGCTCATCGTCCGCTTGGCGCGCGGGCCGCGTGCGCACGAAAGCGTGTAGGCGCTGAACGAATCGAACCACGCAGGATCCCGCCGACGGGTCCGCTCGCGGTCGAGGAGTGCGAATCGCTCGAACCGCTCTCTGTTTTGCTCGTTCGGGCGCAGCGCGGACCGCGTCGCGACGATCCGAAGCCCAAGCGGCATCCGGTAGCGCCCGATCCCGGGCGCGGCGTAGACGACCAGCCGCGAGAGCGAATCTCCGTGCGCGGCGAAGCGGGCGGCCAGTGTCCCGACGAGCGAATGCGCCACTAGGGTCGGCTCCGCGTCACAGGTCAGGCGAATCAGCTCTCGCAGCCAGCGGGCGAAGCTCTCGTCATTGAGGCGGCCGAGGGGCTCCGACTCACCAAGACCGGGCGCGTCGGGCACGACGACGCGGTGATTTTCGACCAGGCGCGGGATTACGGGCGCCCAGTAGGCGCCGCCGCACTCGATCCCGCCGTGCAGCAGCACCAGCGGCGAACCGGCGCCCCCCTCAAGGAACGCGGTCGAGACGCCGGCGGCATCGAGTTGCCGTTGGCTCACCGGAAGCCCGGCGAGCACGCGCTCGCGCGCCCCGGCGTCCGGCGTCGGCGGGTGAAGCCCGACCGCCACTCCCGGGCCTCCGTCGGTCATCGCCCGGCCTCCACATCGGCGCCGGCCTCGCGCATCTCGACCGCGATCCCGTTGGCGTCGAGGTTCCTCAACACCACCGGGATGGTCTCGTTGAAGGTCGCGGAGGGGCTGAATTCGACGATCTCAGTGCCCGCGTAATAGACGGGCGTGTGGCCAGCCCCGACGTAATACGCCTCACCCGCCTCATAGGTCTCCTCGCGGTCGGCGAAGCGGAAGCCGATCCTGCCTTGGATCACATAGCCCCAGCGAGGAAGCTGTGCACGGTCTTCGGGCAGACCACGGAAGAGCGGGGCGAGGTCGGCGTCGGCGGTGTGTCTCTCGAAGCAGACGGCGTAGCCGCCCTCGAGATCGGCGTGGTCGATGTCCACGCCATCCCACGTGACCTTAGTCGCGGCCTTGTCCTTGGACACGCTCGGCATCTCGGGCCTCCTTTGTGCGCTGACGGCCGACCGACGGTAGGGCCGTCGCCCCCAACCGCGCATCGGCGAAGCCACCCAACTTCCGCGCCTCGGCGGCGTGGGTGATCTCACCCACCGGCGGTCAGAGCAGCCGGTGCTCGTAGGCGTAGGCGGTGGCTGCGGTACGTGAGGAGACGCCGAGCTTGGCGAAGATGTTGCTGACGTGCCGATCGACGGTGCGCTCGCTGAGCACCAGCTCGCTGGCGATCGCCTTATTCGTGTCGCCGGCGGCGAGGTGGCGGAGGACCTCAAGCTCGCGATCGGTGAGCTCGTGAACGTCGCCCCGTGGACCACCGCCGAGCGACCGGAGCCGAGCGAGATCCGGCGACGCCCCTAGCTCGGAGTACGCCGCGCGGCTCACCTCCAGCTCTAGCTTCGCCGTGTCCTCGTCCTCGAGAACACGGCAGGCACGGCCGGCGAGCTCACGCACGCGGGCCGCCTCGTAGGGCGCCTTGAGCTCCTGCCATACGTCCCTTGCGTGGCGAAGCGATGCCAGCGCGCTGACGGCGTCGCCCGCAGCGAGCTCGACCGCGCCCCGCGCCTGCGCCGCCAGCGCCCCGAGGGCGCCCCTCTCCTGACCCGCGGCGATCGACTCGAGCTCGCGGCAGGCGCCGCGGGCCGCTTCGATGTCGTCGACAGCGAGCATGATCTCGATGAAGGCCGGGAGGATCCCCGTCCGCTCGCCGGCTTCTTGCATCTCCGCGACCACCCTGCGGATCGTGCTCGCTGCCGCGTGGGGCTCGCCCTGGGCGAGTCGCAGCAGAGCAAGGCCCGGCTGTGGCTCGTGTCCGAGCCGGCTCGCCTCCCGATAGGCCGCCTCGGCTGCGCCGAAGTGGCCGCGCAGTCGGTGGATCTCGCCCTGCCGGAAACACGCCTCCCCCGCCGCGCCGGGGTTCTCACCCCGAAGGCAGCGCTCGGCGGCCCGGCGCGCCTCCGCCAGGGCATCCGAGAACTCACCCTCGAGCTGCATGATCTCAGCCCGATGCACGAGACAGCGGCCGGTGAACGCAATGACGTCGGGCTGGCGCGCGCACCAGGCCGAGAGGGCAGCCGTCCACTCCCGGGCGCGGCGGACGTCGTGAGCAGCCTGGCAGGCAAGAATCACGCCGCAGTAGACGATCCCGGCGACGATCGGGGAGAGCTCGCGCGCGGTCACAGCCACCATCGCCTCGTCCAGCAGGCCCAGGCCCTCTTTGAGACGGCCGATCCTGATCAGGATCTCGCCCTGTTCATGGGTGGCCAGGGCAAACAGGTCGGGGTCGCCGAAGCGCTCTCCGATCGCAGCGGCCTCGCCGGCGGTAGCGGCAGCCGCCTCCCAGTCGTCGCTCGCCCCCTGCTCGAACACCGTCGGCAGCAGCAGGTAGCCGTGCTCGACTCGATCGCCCTCCTGGCGCTCGAGCAGCCGACGAGCGCGTCGCAGCCAGCCGCTCGCACGCCCGATCTCCCCATGGCTCGCGAGAGTCACGCCGATCCAGAACGCGCAGCGCAGGGCGGCGAGCTCATCACCCGCCTCCAGGTGGACGCGATGCGCGCGCTCGAGCAGGTCGCGATACTCGGACTCGCGACCGACCATGTACGCGCAGGTGGCGAGGAGCGCAAGGTCGTCAGGCGCGAGCGAGACCTCCCGGTCAGCCCGCGAGAGCGACTCGTACGCGTCCAGCCAGGCTTCCCGCAAATAGGCCTCACGTCCCCGCTCGAGCGCCGCCACGGCATTCACCTCGACGATTATCACCCGCCGTGCGGGCGCTGACCCATGCTCCCCCGCCGTGGCAGCCCCGCGCCTCTCGCTTGGTCACGGCCGACCAACGCTGTCGCACTGCACGACGAGCGAGCGCGCCGGCACGGACGCCTGAAGCGCCTGCTCTGGACGAGCAGCGAGCGCCTCGAGGCGCCGTGGGCTCGCGCCTGCTTCGGTGGCGAAGCGACAGCGCCGCGAGCTGGTCACTCGCGCCTGCTCTCGCGTGGGACGAGGCGTCTCGGTTGAGGCTCACGACATGGCGGGAGAGGACGAAACGAAGCGCAGCGACGGGAGGCTCGTGAATGTGCGCCTCAGACCTCGTGCGAGTGTCGACGCGCGTTGTGATGCCCGAGGTCTCGTTGAGCGCGTTGGAGGTCGTGGTGGGCGCGTTGCCAGTGCGCGCGTCCTGGCCTGTCGCTCGGTGGCGGCCCCAGCGCGTGGCGGTCGTCGGTGATGGCGTGGTCGAAGCGGTAGGCCTCGATGCGCGTGGCGGCTTGCTGCCAGGTGCTGCGAGCGCGCGGCTGTTCGGGGAGAGCGCCGAGCGCTTGGGTGAGGTAGGGAGCTGGTTGCTCGAGCGCGATGCGCAGATGCGCGCGGTGGCGGCTTGAGAGCTGCGCGTTGAGCTCGGCAGCGCGCTCGCGTAGCGCGCGGCGCTCGCCCTCCCATGCCGTCCGGTCGGGGAGGCTGCTTGAGAGGTTGCGCTCACGCTCGACAGCCGCCGCGATTTCCCCCTCGGCGAGCTTGAGGCGTTGGCGTTCCAGCGCGCGTTCGGCGGAGTCCGCGGCGCGCCAGCGGCCCAGCTTGCCCAGGGCCGGTTGGTCGAGCTCGGCGATGCGCGCCCGAGCACTGTCAGCGGCGCGCTGCGCCTCTGCCCGGGCGCTGCGGGCGGCGTGCAGCTGGTCGACGAGGTGTTCGGGGTATTGGCCGATGCGCGCGCGAAGCTGCGCGAGGTCGGCCTGCAGCTCGAGGACAGACGGCGGCGCGATGGCACGCTCCGCGGACAGCCGGACGGGCTCGAGGTGGGATGGGGTGTGGTTGCGCGTGGCGTCGATGCGGTCCAGGGCGAGGTCCTCGTCGTCGCGACAACGCATAGCCGTCTGGAGGCGCTCGATGAGCGATCGCTGGTCGCTCAGCTCGGCGTGCTGGCCAGGCGCGATCTCAGTTCGGTCGAGCTCGCGCTCGGTCGGGGTGTCGAGGAGGAAGAGCTCGGTGGGTTCTCGCGCGCGCGAGAGCGCGGTGTAGGACCAGTTGCGGGTGAAGTCCTCGGGGCGACCGACGACGCCCGCCCACTCCACCGTGGCGCCCTGGATGGTGTGCGCGGTCAGCACGTAGGCGTGCTGGAGATGCTCGGCCACATACGGCGCATCCAGCCGGCGTTGGGCGCCGGCGTCGGTGCGCACGACGAGGTCCTTCTCGGTCGGGTCGACGGAGATCACCGTGCCGCGCATGCCGTTGTCGACTGCGCGCTCGTGGTCGTTGCGACGCGCGACGACCCGATCACCCACCGCGAAGTCGCAGCCACCGATGTGGACGCTCTCACCCAGGCGGCCGTCACGCTTGAGCTCGGAGCGGATGAGGGCGTTGAGGCGCTCGCGACGCTGGTTGTCACGCACCACCAGTACGGCTTGCCCCCAGGGGCATTCGGCCTGGTGCTCGCGCCACGCGGCGATCGCGGCGCGCTCCCCCGCGCTTGCGTCCTGCGCCTCGCCGATGTAGAGGTGCACGTGGCGGCGGGCGGCCTTCTCGGCGGTGTAGTTGGTGGGGTCGCCGCGATGCACCTGGGCCAGCAGCTGGCGCTCGCGCGGATCGCGCTGGCGCATGACTTCGCGCAGCTCGTATGAGCCCAGCCGGTCGGTGAGCGACCCGAGCCAGCCGCCGGCCTGGACGCTTGAAAGCTGACCGGAGTCGCCGATCGCGATCACCTTCACCCGAGCCGTGCGGGCGTGCGCCATGACGCGCGCGGTCTCGCGGGTGCTCGCCATCCCCGCCTCGTCCAGGATCAACACCGCCGGGTCAGCGCCGAGGCCCTCCCGTTCGAGGTCGAGCGTCAGGCGCGTCAGCGTCGAGGCGTGGCCGATACGGGCTTGCTCGGTGAGCTCCCGGACGGCTCGTCCCGTCGGCGCGGTGCCCAGGACTCGATAGCCCGCGGCCGCGTAGGCCTCGGCGAGCAGACCGGCGGTGAACGTCTTGCCCGTCCCCGCTAACGCCTCGACCGTCTCCACCCCGTGACCGCTGGACGTCAGCCCACGGATCACCCGGGCCTGTTCTGCGGTCGGCGCGTGCGGCGCGTTGGCCAGCACGGTCTCGACCAGCGCAGAATTGAGCCTGCCCGTGCCTTCGCCGCGGCGCGCCTGCGCGCCCTGCACGATCGCCTGCTCATGGGCCAGCAGATCGCTCGTCGTAAATCGCCGCTCAGTCAGACCGCTTGCACGGTGCACGTCGTCACGAGCCAGGAACTCCGTTGCGGCGCGCTCCACCGAGTCGACCGGTGCCCCCTGCCCATGCGCAGCCGCCCACGCCATCACCGCCTCGCGCCTGGCGAACGTGTTCTGCTTCTCGGTCAGCCCGCCCGCCCCGACCAGCTCGACGCTCGCCACCCGCGGATCGGGGATCTCGGGCGCCCTCGCCGGTCCGAGCACCAGCGCGGCGAGCTCGTAGACGCCGAGTCCGTGCTCGGCCGCCCGAGCGCGCACGACGTCCCGCCACGGCGCCGTGTCGATCCCATAGCGCTTGCGACCGCGCGTGTCGTCCGCGATCGCCTCACGCCCGCCATCCCCGACCTGGACGCCCGCCGCCACCAGTTCGCGCTCGCGCTCCACGATCTGCCGCCGACGCGTGGAGAACTCCCGCAACACGCCCGGGGCGAGCTGCTCGATCTCCGCCATCCCATTGCGCACCAGCCCCCAGCGCACCCACGGCAGACGCTCGCGCACAGCGGCGCGCAAATGCGCCTGGTAGAGGAAACCCGCGGCCTTGGCGTGCTGATAGATCGGGGTGGCGTCAAGCGCCGTCCACCGCCCATCGGGGCCACGGGCCATGTTCGCCGCCACCACATGCGTATGCAGCTGCGGGTCCTCAGCGCGGCTCATGCGATGGCGATACGCCGCGGCCACGAACCCTCCCCCTGCCTCGTGGCGCACCCCGCCACGGCCGCGTCGCACCCGGCACGCCTCGCGCTCCAGCTAGCCGAGGGCCGCGTCGACCGCGGACTCGTGCGCGTCGACCAGCGCGCCAGCCAGCGCCGGCTCGCCGATCGCGAACAGCACGCTCACCGACTTCGGCGCCGAGAACGTCAGATCAAACGCCGCCACCTTCGAACGCCCGCCCACGTGCTTGAGCCGCTCGCCCGTCCCGGGGTCGCGACCATCCATGAGCGCCATGAAGCCGTCGTCGTCAACCCGGCCGCCGACCTGGAGGGCCTCGGCGCCGCTGCCGGTCCAGCGGCCCGGGGACTCCCCGCGGCCGGAGTAGTAGTCATCGCGCCCCTGCGCGACCTGACGCTCGTAATAGCGCGACTGCTCGACCGTCAACTTGCCGATCGACAACACCGCGTCCGCTCCGCCTAGGCTCCGCTACCCCGAGAGGCAGCAGCAGCTGCTTCGGCGCCTCTAGCGAAGTTCAACCGCCTCATACAGTTGCAAACTACCGTCAAAGCATCCGTTGGTGCAAATGTGTGCGTCGCCGAGCGAAGCGAGGGACGCGGGGAGCCTTTCCGGCGACGACGGCAGGCTGGGCAGAGAGTCCAGCGCAGGGCGCTAGAGCCGGCGCGCAAAGCGCGCCTGGCGGTGGCTCGGGCTACGGAGGTTCGGCCCAGGCGCCGACGGCCTGCTCGAGCGCGCGTGGGCTGACGTCGACGCTCACGTGGTGCTGCGTTAGGTCGCTGAGCGCGGCTTGGAGCTCGCCAGCATGATCGAGCAGGCACGCGCGCGCGTGTGTGAGGCCCAGCTGCTCGCCGGGCAGGACGCGCTGGGCGAGCCGGTCCTGGCGCTCGGGCCCGAGATGCAGGTGCGAGACGGCAGTGTCGCCGTCGAGAGCGCCGAGATAGCAGGAGGTCAAGCCGTAAACGCGGTCTGGGAGCGTCGTGGCGATGACGACGACGTAGCCGCCTGCGGTGGCGATCGTTGTCGAGCTGCGCTCGATCGTGGTGGCGATCGCCACGGTAAAGTCGTCGAGGACTCGCCGCACGAGCGCCCCGACGCTACAGGGCGCCCGAGACACTCGTGCGGTGGCTCGCTTCAGCCGCCGCGCGCGCGGTGCTCGCCGCGTGCCGCACGAGGCGGGCAGCGAACGAGCGACTCGGCGACGAGTTCGCGCTGTCCGCCGTGGTCAGCGACCTCGGGCGTGTAGAGCGCAACGAACGCGAACTCTCCGTTCACGAGCGGAACTTCGGACGGCCGACGGCTCGCCCAGTGCAAGCACAGGCGCATGGAGAACTCGCCCGCGTGCATCGCGCGCACGCGCTCGTCGGGAGTCATCGCCCACAGTCGCGCCTTCTGCTCTTCCCACATCGGGTCGTGGAGCAGCCAGTCGGGGGTCTGGCCGTGCGCGCCGGCCGAGGTCTGAACGTTGGTCGTCATCGGGACTCCTTGGCGTCGACGAAGCGCAGGCATGCGCAGTAGGCGTATTCGGTGTCACGGCCGTCGTCGAGGACGTAGACCAGCTCCTCGGGGGCCTCGACGGCCAGACAGCGGGTGTCCCCGCTGCCTGGCTCCGCGTGACCGCTCGCGCGGTGAGCGCAGATGCACAGGCGGTCACGCACTGCGGCGGCGGTCATCCGCCGGGGCTAAAACGCGATGTCGTCGTCCGCGGGGCGCGACTGCGCCTCGCCGGCATCGTCGACCGCGTCGCCGGCGCCCTTGGGTGCGGCGAGGAACTCGACGTGCCCGACGGCCTGGTGGCCGGACCGCTTGGCGCCGTCGGCGGTCTCCCACTCGGCGTACTCGAGGCGCCCGCTCACGGCCACGAGCCAGCCCTGCGTGAGGACCTTGGCCGCGGCCTCGGCGGGCTTGCCGAACGAGGCCACGTCGATGTAGCCGGTGGCGTTGCCGCGGCCCATGCGGTCGACGGCGAGGCGCATCTTGCAAACGCTGGCCCCGTCGGGCAGGGCACGCAGGTCGGGGTCGCGCGTGAGGCGGCCGGTGAGGTCGATGGCGTTCATGTGGCTCCTCCTTGGCCCGGCGGTGCGGGGCCGTTCGGGGGTTGGTTGACGGAGCGCAGGCGTGCCGGGATGGGTGACAACGCACGCGCCACCTTCGAGGCAGGGCGACGCAGGAGCCGCCGTTCGGCGCAGCCGGCGAAGGTGGCGTGGCGGATGTCACCCGCTCCGGCGATGCTGAAGCGCAGGCAATCCGGCCCCCGAACGACCCCGGGCTCCGAGGTTTCGGAGCGCGTGCCCGCGGATGCCATCGCCTTATGGGTCGTCGTATCTCCCGGGCTCCGTGCCGGGGCGAGAAGCTGCGCGCCGCCCTGATGGCGTCGTCTGCGCGGGGCTCCTGGTCGCAGTCGGCGGTCATCGCGTGCGCTCGAGCAGGAGCGCCGTCGCGCGGCGGATGACGTCGCAGAACACGCACTCGGTGGAGGGTGCGTGCTCGTGGGCGTGCAGCCAGCGCCGCTGCTCGTGGTCGGCGATCAACCGGCGGGCCAAGCGATCGATCCGCGCTTCGTAGGCGCGCGTGCAGCTGGGGCAGCGCCAGCCATCGCGCAGCGGAGACCAGCCGGGACCCGCAGCGCTCAGATCCTCAGGCGCGAAGCTCCGCGCGCAACGGCAGCACCTGCGCGCCGGTCGACGGGACTCGGGAGGGATGACCCACGGTTTGGGCACCATGCCGCCATCATGCGAACACGTGTTCTCCTATAGGGAGTTACGTCGGCCCTCACTAGGACACCGAGCCGGTCCTATGTGCGATGGGCGCCCTCCAGGTCTTCCACGCGAGCCTTGAGCTCGACGAGCTCCTGGATCAGCACCATAAGCCAGCCCGGAACCTCGTCGCGGCCGCGACCTCGAGCGAGGCCGCCTCCGCTCGCTCTGCCATGGTCGTGGATGTCTTGAGGCGAGATGCGTCCCTGACGCCTTACCTTGGGGTCCGTGGAACGCCGGAAAAGCCGAGGACCGGTCCGCTGATGCGGCCCGGCTTTTTGGGACGGAATACCTTCGTATCACGTCCCAAACAACCGAACGTGGCGATCTCTGCTGCGCTCGCATTCATGGGCTTGGCGACCACTCCGACGCGACTGCTTTAGCGTCGAACGCGAGAGCGAGCCGGGAGCCGAGCAGCACTTTCGCACCTCGTCCGGAGCAGGCGCCACCCGGCCGACGCTCGGACGCTCGCACGCGGGCGAGAGCGAGCACGGGAAGCGCGACGCCATCTCCCGGCCGGTTCCATTGGATGCCGGCCGGACCGGCTCCCTGCTTCTGGCGACGAGCAGGGGCGACCGCGATCGTGGCCAGCACCTGCGTTCGATTTGACGCGCCCTAGGGCGGATACCGAGCATGCGCTGAAGCCGCGACGTCCGCGCCGACCAAACGGCGGGCACGGACGTCGCCTGGATCGCTTCAGCCGCGGGCCACGTCGATCCCGACGGGGACGGGGTTGCTGACGATGTCCCGGACGGGCGAGTAGCGCGCGAGGCTGGCCAGCTCCGCGAGCTGATCGTCGTCGAAGTCGCCGGTGGCCTTGAAGGCGACTTGGATGTTCTCGTAGCCCGGGCGAACCGCGTCGTCGAGGCCGAGGAAGCCGCGCAGGTCCACGTCGCCCTCGATCGTGGCCTCCAGGCCGTCGAGCGCGATCCCGCGGGCGGCGGCGTGGTAGACGAGCGTGCCCGTCAGGCACGCGGCGAGGGCGTGGAGCACGTACTCGGGCGCGTTGGGGGCCTGGTTCTCGCCGAGCAGGACCGGCGGCTCGTCGGCGTCGAGGACGAACGGCTCGCTGCGGCTGGTGTCCTCCTGGCCGGCGCCGTAGAACCCTTGGATCGTCGTGCGGTTGTGGCCGCCGTCGATCCACTGGTTCCGCGCACGGAACTGAAACCGCGCCAGCGCGGGATTCTCGCTGACGTGGTCGATCGTTCCGAAGAGGCGATCGACGTCGACGCCGTTGATGATGTTGGTGACCTTCAAGGTGAGCTCCTTGTGTTGTGGCCGAGCCGGTCTCGGCCGGTGTGGAGGCACCGTAGATCGCGACCGCTTCCCGAAATCTTCCCTTCCCGGCCATGGGATGATCCGGCCGATGCGACGCTTGGACGTCCGGCTGCTGGGCCGGTTCGAGGTCGCGGTGGACGCGCGGCGGGTGGCCGGGTCGGCATGGGAGCACCGTCGCGCCGAGGACCTCGTCAAGCTGCTCGCGCTGTCGCCCGGGCACCGCCTGACGCGCGACGAGGTCGTCGAGGCGCTGTGGCCGCACCTGGGCGCCAAGGCCGGTGTCGCGAATCTGCACAAGGCCGCGCACTACGCCCGTAGGGCGCTGGGTTGGCCGGAAGCGATCGTGGTGCGACACGGCGTGGTGGCGCTCGCGCCCGAGCACCGCGTCGACACCGACGTCGAGCGGCTCGAGACGGACGATGGCTGGGACGGCGAGGTGCCCGAGCTGCTGCCCGAGGACCGCTACGAGGAATGGACCGCCGAGCACCGCGAGCGGCTCGCCGAGTTGCGTATGGCGGCGCTGCGGCGCGAGGGGCGGTGGGCGGAGCTGCTGCGCGCCGACCCGGCGGACGAGGAGATCACTCGTGCGCTGATGCGCGAGCGCGCGGCCGCCGGTGACCGTGCTGCGGCGGTCCGGCAGTTCCGGCGCCTGCGCGAGGCGCTGGCCAAGCTCGGTCTGACACCGTCCGAGGAGAGCCTGTCGCTGTACCGCGAGGTATCGCGCGGGGATCCGGTGCACGCGCCGTCGAGGTCGAGTCCGCCGATGGTCGGCCGGGACCGCGAACTGGCCGTCGCGCGGAGGGCGCTGGACGCGACTGGGCGCAAGGGCGGGCGCGCCCTGCTGATCCTCGGTGACGCCGGGATGGGGAAGACTCGTCTGGTCGACGCAGTGCTCGAGGATGCGCGGGCACGCGGCTGGCATACGCTGCGCGGCGCCGGCCGGGAGGAGCAGGGCCGCCCACCGTACGGGCCGATCATCGAGGCGATCGACCCGCTGGTCGCGGCTCGCCCCGACCTGCTGGAGTCTCTGAACGAGTCCTCGCAGCGCGTCCTGGGGCTGCTGTGTCCCTCCGCGCCGGCCGGCGACGCCGTCTCGCCCGGGGACGCCGAACGCCATCAGGTCTTCGCCGCTGTCGCGCAGCTCATCCACGCCGCCGCGGATGAGGCTTGCGTGCTCATGGCGCTGGAGGATCTCCACGCCGCCGACGTGGCAACACTCGTCCTCGCCCACTACCTCTCTCGCGCCGCCCGCCAGGAGCCGGTGCTGATCGTCCTCACCGCGCGCCATGGCGAGGCCGGTCCGGAGCTGGCGCGCGTGCGCGCCAGCCTGAGCGAGCAGCGGGCCGGCGTCGAGATCGTCCTGCGCCCCCTGTCGACGCTTGCCCTTACCAATGTCGCCGAGCGCGCCGCCGGCACCCGGCTGGAAGCGGGGACGCTCGAGGCGATCGCCGCCGCCGCGGCGGGTAATCCCTTCTTCGCCGAGGAGATCGCCGCGTCGGTCGACGACGGCGATGTGCGCGTCCCCGAGCACGTCAGCGAGATCCTCAACGTCCGGTTCGACCGCCTGCCCAGGGAGGCGCGGCCAGTCGTGTTGCTCGCCGCCGCTTTGCAGGATGGTTTCGCCGTCGCCGATCTCGCGGCGGTCGCCGGCGTCGAGCAGGTGAGCGCCGACGCGGCGGTCGGCGCTGCGCTGCGCCGGGGTGTCCTGGAGCGGGGAGCCTTCGGGCTGCGCTTTCGCCACCCACTGCTGCGCGATGCCGCCCGCCGGCAGCTCGATCCCCCACAGCTCATCGACGCGCACCTGCGGGCGGCGGCGCGCCTTCGCGAGAGCGGCGGCGCGCCCGAGCGAGTCGGCTTCCACCTGCTCGCGGCGGGGCGTGGCGGCGAGGCGGTGCCGCTGCTGACAGCGGCGGCGCAACGAGCGGCTGCCGTCGGCGCATATCGCGACGGTCAGCGGTGGGCGGAACAGGCCCTGGTGCACGCTCCGGCCGCTGACCGGTGTGAGCTGCTGGAGCTGCTCGGCGATCTGCGCCACGCCACCGGCGACCGGCGCGCCGCGCGGACGTTCGCCGCCGCCGCCGACGCGGCGCCCGCTGACCGCCTCACCGATCTACGCATCAAACAAGCCCGTGCGCTCACCGCCGCCGGCGAGCCGACCGCCGGGCTGGAGATCCTGCGTGACCTCACCGCAGCCCCTGGCGCCCAACAGGCCCGCCTTGCGGTCGCGTGCGGGATAGTCGCGTGGTACGCCGGTGAACTCGACCAGGCGCGCCGGGAGGCTGAACACGCCGCCGCGCTGATCCACGAAGCCGAAAGCGAACGGGGAGAGCTCGCCGACCTCCAGGCACTGATCGCCCACGCCGCCGGCACCTGGGAGCAGCACACCGACTGGCAACTCGCCGAGGTCTGGCACGTGCCCGAGCTCGCCGGGCGTGTGTTCGACGTCTACACGTGCGTCACCGAGTACGTGCTGCACGCGGGCGAGCCGTATCCCCGCCTGGCCGAGTTCGCGCGTCGCCTGCGCGAGCACGCACACACCGGCGGCGCCCTGCGCGGAGAGGCCTTCAGCACCACGTTGCTCGGCGAGATCGAGCTCCTGACGGGAGATCTCCAAGCGGCGCGCACGCACCTGCTCGAAGCCGCCACACTCAGCCGCGAGGCCGGCGCGATCGGCGGCGAAGCCCTCGCCCGAGCGCGCCTCGGTGAGGCGCTCGTCCACCTCGGCGAGCGCAGCGCCGCGCGCGAACAGCTCGACGACGCGCTCGCCCTCGCCCACGCCTCGCCCCTGGCCGGCCATCTGCTGTTCATCGTCCAGGCCCAACTGCTGCGCTTCCCCGACGATCCTGCTGAATCGCTCGCCCTCGTCGACCGCGCCGAAGCCCTGCTGGACGAGACCCCCAGATGCCTGTTCTGCTCCATGGAGTACTCCCTCGCCGCCGCCACCGCATGCGCTCGGGCGGGCGACAGCACGCGTGCTCACGCCTTCCTTGCTCGAGTGGAGGCGACCGCTGGACTCTGGAACGGCGGGCCGTGGGCCCCGGCGGCGGCCGAGTCTCGCGGCGCCGTGCTCGCCGCCGACGGCGACACGGAGGCAGCGACCCACGCACTACGGAAGGCCATCGCCGGCTACGCCACCGCCGGACAGCGCCTCAACGAGGATCGAGCGCGCCGCTCGCTCAACGAACACCTCGCTAACGCAAGACCCGCAGACTGAAGGCACAACAGCAGGCCACGTGCGGGCATGCGTGCCGCACGCGTCTAGTTTGACCAACGAGTCCGCAACAACCGAGCTGAGTCAGGGTTCAGCCAGCTCTGACACCTGCTTTGCTCGTCGCACGCGCATCTCACTTGCGCTGGCCAGTGTCCTGTTATGCGCGGAAAGCAGGACGCCGCGCGCCCGCTCTCGTGCGACGAGCAGGATGGCGCGTCGAGCCTCCGCTCCGTGACGACGGGAGCACGTGACACTGGCGTGGCCACCGACGGCGCGCGCGACGCGATCGGGCTCAAGGGCGCCAGCCGGTTCGGACGAAATCCTTCGTATGACGTGCCAAACAACCGAACGTGGCGATCTCTGCTGCGCGCACATTCATGGGCTTGACGATCACTCCGCTGCTACTGCTCTTGCGACGAATGCGAGGGCGAGCCGAGAGCCAAGCAGGACTCTCGCACCTCGTCCCGAGCGAGCATTTCGTCGGCCTCGGTGAGATGACCGCTCCCAGTGCGAAGCAACACTTTCGGGCGGTCGGAGCCGAGAGTGTTGCTTGCGCGTGAGGCTGTCGCGTAGGTATCGGGCGCGGCCGCTGGCCCAGGGTGTCGGGTTCGCTGGCTGATCGGTGGGCCGGATGAGATGATCGGCGACGATGGGGGTCCAGGCACGGGAAGACCTGCTGCGTGGGGGTGAGCGCGCGATCGCCGCCGCGGACTGGGAGACGGCGCGAGCGTGTCTCGAGCGCGTGCTTGAGGAAGGCGACAGCCCCGACGCGCTCACGGGGCTGAGCAAGGTCGCGATGATCGAGCGCGAGTACGAGCGCGCGATCGAGCTCAGGGAGCGGGCGTTCGACTTGTACAAGGCGGCCGGCCAGGTCGCGCGCGCGTCGGATAGCGCGATCTGGCTGACGTTCATGTACGTCACCTACCATGGGAACTTCAGCGCGGCTCTCGGCTGGAAGGAACGTGCGGCCAGCGTGCTCGACGGCACCGAGGAGAGTGCTGCGCACGGCTGGCTGGCACTCCTGCAAGCACCGTTCTCGCGCGACCCTGCAGAACGCGAGCAGCTCGCGGTGTCGGCGCTGGCGATCGCACGCCGCTTCGGAGATGTGGACCTCGAGATCGAGGCGCTCGCCCTCCTCGGCGAGGCGCACGTCGTCAACGGTCGGGTCATGGAAGGCATGCGCCTGCTCGACGAGGCGATGGCCGCCGTCACGGCCGGCCGCGTCCGCGATCACTTCGCCCTCGGCGAGATCTACTGCCGACTCTTGAGTGCATGCGAGGCGGCACTCGACGTGCGCCGCGCGACGGACTGGCTGTCGATGCTCGATCGCTACGTCGTGTGGACCGACTTCGTGCGGCCGACCTGCCGGACCCACTACGGCGGGATCCTCGTCGCTCTTGGCCGGTGGGCCGAGGCCGAGGCCGAGCTCTTGGCGGCCATCGAGGGCTTCGACCGCGGGTATCGCGGTGACCGGATGTTCGCCGCCCTGCGCCTCGCCGACCTTCGCGTGCGCCAGGGCCGCGTGCAAGAGGCCGAACGCCTGCTCGAGGGCGGCGAGTGGCATCCCACCGCGCGGCGTCTGGCCGCGACGATCGCACTCGCGCGCGGCGACGCCTCGCTTGCGTCCGAACTCGGAGAGCTGTGCGTCGAAGGGTCGGCGCTCGCCGATCCGACGTGTGCGCCGGCCCTGGAGCTGCTGATCGTGACCCGACTCGCGATCGGGGACGTGGCGGCGGCACACGAGGCCGCCGACCGGTTGGCCACGGTCGCGGGAGAGTCGGGACTTGAGCGCCTCGAGGCCTGCGCGGCACTGGCCGAAGGGCGCGTCGCGGCGGCACAGGGCGACGGCCGGGCGGTGGGGCAGCTCAAGCGCGCGGTCGAGCTGTTCGCCTCCCTGGACCTGCCGCTCGAGGCGGCTCGGGCGCAGCTCGAGCTGGCACGCTCGCTCACGGCATCTGCATCAGCGGCGGCGGTGCGCGAGGGCAAGCTCGCGCTCGCGACGTTCGATCGGCTCGGCGCACTCCCGGACGCGGACGCGGCGGCCGGCCTGCTTCGCGGGCTCGGTGCCGCCGCCGCACGCGCGTGGCCTAGGGGAGCAACGTCGCTCACACGCCGCGAGGACGAGGTGCTGGGCCTGCTCGCAGAAGGCTGCTCGAATGCCCAGATCGCGGAGCGGCTGGTGATCAGTACGCGCACCGCCGAGCACCACGTCGCGAGCATCCTCTCCAAGCTCGACCTTCGTAGCCGCTCCGAGGCCGCCGCGTACGCGCTACGCCGGACCTCCGAAGACCCGTAGCGGTCTAGGTAGTTCCACCGATGCTGTGCGGCTCCGCCGCCGCAAAGCTGGCGTCATGAGCACACACGAACAGAACAAGGCCGCGGTCCGCGACTGCTTCTCGCAGGCGGCCGCCGGCAACTTCGACGCGCTCCCCGGCTTGCTCGCCGAGGGCTACGTCCTGCATCCAGAGGGCGTCCGCGGCGCCGACGGCCTGGCCGAGATGGTCCAGGGCTACCGCTCGCAGATCCCCGATCTCAGCGTCACGGTCGACCACCAGTTCACCGAGGGCGACTACGTCGCGACCCGGACCACCATCCGCGGCCGGCACGTGACCGGCCACGACGTCGAGATCACCGGCCTCACGATCAGCCGTTGTCGCGACGGCAAGATCGAGGAGGAATGGGAGATCGTCGACGTCATGAGCCTGCTGGCGCAGATCGGACAGCTGCCCGAGCCGAGCACCGCCTGATCCACGAAGATCCACGACGGGAATCGAACCGTCCTGCCGGGCAACGACGTCCGCGGGACGCGGAGGCCGGGAGGACCATATCCGGACAGAACAAGCCCATCGCGCCCGCTCCGTCGAGGCTCTCGCGGCTGGCGGTCCGGCCGCGCTCGAGCGGAGCGCCGAGGACTTCCGAGCCGGGTGATCATGATGCGGTCGAGGGGAAGGGCATCGCCATGGCACAGGTCATTGACAAGCGCGTAACGGCGGAGATCGAGGGCGCCTTCGTCGTCTTCCTGATCGGCATGCGGATCAACAAGTTCTGGAAGGCGTGGAAGTGGCTGCCCATCTTCTTCGCGATGCCGAGGATGCTGCGTGAGCTCGAGCAGAGACCGGAAGCCGGGTTCCTTGGTGCCAGCGGCTATTTCGGAAGCCCACGGCGACCGATGCTCGTCCAGTTCTGGCGCTCCTTCGAGCACCTGGAGACCTATGCGCGCAGCCGCGACGCGGCCCATTGGCCCGCCTGGGTCGATTTCAACAGGCGCGTCGGGTCAAGCGGGGATGTCGGCATCTGGCACGAGACCTACCTCGTCCCCGCCGGCGCCTACGAATGCATCTACAACAACATGCCGCCCACCGGTCTCGGGACCGTCGCGACGCTGGTTCCCGCTGCCGGTCGCAAGGCGACGGCTGCGAGTCGTGCAGGGATTCGTGCGGAGGCCTATCCAGACGGAGCCCCCACCCAACGGATCGAGGTCTGAGCGAACTCCGCGCGGCACGCCCGCGGGCGGGACGAGGCGATTCGATGGGGCTCCTCTACGCGAGACGCGAACGCCTTCGACTGGTGCCAGCTCGCTGCCGCTCAGGCCGGCAGCAGTGACGGTCGGCGCGCGCCTCCCATGCGCGGGAACCAGGCGTCTGGCCTGATGCGGCACGCCCTCGGAGTGGACGAATTGCACTCGTCCGCGCCAGCACTGAACTCACGTCTGCTTCAGCTAGATCCGAGCGTCCCTGTCCCCAGCTGTTTCGGACGTAATCCTTCGTATCACGTCCCAAACAACCGAACGTGGCGATCTCTGTTGCGCGCGCATTCATGGGCTTGGCGATCACTCCGCTGCTACTGCTCTAGCGTCGAATGCGAGAGCGAGCCGGGAGCCCAGGAGGAGTGTCGCACCTGGTCGGCAGCGGGCGTGCGCTCACCGGCAGGTAGACGCCCGCCTCGTTCGAGACCGTGTCCACAATTCGGCATGTCGTGGTCGCGGGCGACGGGCGGGCGGTGGCGGGTGGGGGAGCTGGTTTGGCCGGGTGGGGTTCAGGACGCGACGCGCGTCCGCTGCTCTACAGGGATCGGCCGGCCGGTGTCTCGCCGGCTCCGAGCCGACGGTTGGAGTCGGTGGCGCGCAGGAAGCAGTAGAGACCGGACAACGCCTGGAAGAGCCAGATCCATGCGGGAAGCGACTGGTCCGCGGCGTGCTCGCCGGTGTCGAACTGACTTCCGCCAAGGCTCAGCGGTATCAGAAGGACGATCCCGATCACGACGTCCACCGACCTGCGCAGATACAGTGCGACACCGAAGCCGCCGAAGAGAAACCCGAGCACGGCCGCCAGCCAGGGCTTCTTGCGCCGCTTGAGCGGAGGGAGGCGCTCCAGCAGCCTCCATAAACTCGCGTCGATGGCGCCGGCGACCGATCTGATGCGCTGGCCCGCGCGCTGCAACGGGCCAGTCGGCGGCGGAGGCTCCGGGCGTGGGCCAGGGAGCCAGATCTCCGGTCCCCGGTTCTCTGTCGGCGCGCCGCGTCCGCGCGACCGCGTAGCGATCCACGCCGCCGCGATTGTCGCCGCTGCACTCAGAGCGGCGGCGATCAGCGTGCTGTCCAGGCGCATGGCCATAGCGTCCCACTTGGGCTCACCACCGAACGACGTCCAGCCGGGTGCCGTCGCTGTCGTCGGACGCGCGCAAGAGCGATGTCGCCGTCGGCACGCTCGCCATCGAGCGGGAGGTGAATCCCCATGTGGGCGCTGCCGACCTGCAGCGCCGGGTCTCGTTTCGTCTGCCAACACGCGCGATCCATCGCATCGGGCGAGCCCCGAGCGTCCCTCGGGCGCGATCGAAACCCGCCTCGCTCCATAGGGGCGGCAGCGACGGGCTGGCTGTGCTCTCCATACGACTCGGCGGCCGGGCGACAACGGCGGCTGTTGTCCGGCGCGCTGCTGCTTTCGCGTTTGCAAGCACAACTCGGCGGCCCCGAGCCGGCGGCGAGATGCCTCCTCTGCGGCGTGAATGACACAATCGCTGGCCGCCTTGGCACCAGCGGCGAGCGCCAGCAGGTCCCGCTCTCGTATCCCGGACGGCCGCGCGGCGGGCGACGCTGTGTGAACTACCAGCACCGCGCCGAGGAATCATGGTCTCGTGGCGCCGAGACCGCTACAGCGCCAAAGGCGACGTAAAGGTGGTCCACGTTCTCGCCTGCTGCAACCTCCATATCCGGCTCGTCTGAACGCTCCGGACATACTGCGGGTTCTTCACGCGACAGCGCTCGCGCGCCAGGGTCGGCGGACGGCGGCATGACCCGCTGCCAAACGCCGCGGGACCTGGGCTGCTCGACGTAGGGCTACGCTGCGGGCAGCGGGCCGATCAAATCCACGTAGAGCGCTGTCCAGTCCGACGCGATGCGCTTCTGCAAGCTGCGGAAGCCGTTCTGTCCGGCGCAGGCGCGGTCGTGGACCTCGTTCTCCAGGCGGTCTTTGTCGTGAAAGCCCGGGCGGGGCTTGGCGGCCTCGGGGAAGAGGTTGGCGATCGAGTTGGACCCCCCGAGCTCGAGCGGCACGAGATGGTCGATCTCGTACTGACCAGCGTGGTGGGACGTGATGCCATAGGCGGCATAGATCTTGCGCTTGGTGGCCGCCGTGACGTGCCGGACGAGCCTGGTATAGCCGCTCTTGCAGAACAGCCTGGGGGTGGACTTGCTGAACACACTGCCCGGGGTGCAGCGGCGATCGGGCAGCGGCCCGCGCAGGCGGCAGTGAGAGCCACGCGTGCGCCGTCGCAGGTTGACGGAGCGACCGATCTTCGGGCGAGACGCGCCTGTTGATTTGTCCGTCGATCCAGACCCGGGCCTCGCGGTCGAGCACGGGCAGGGCAGCGCCTCGCAGTAGATGCCGTCGTGGTCGGCATCGACGGTGTCGTGCGCCTTCTGCGCGGCCGCTTGGTTGGCGTAATCGGCGCACACCGCGGCATGCGCGGTTCCGGGAGCCCCAAGCGCGACGATCGTCGCGACCACCGCAAGCAGCCCCTTCATCTGATCGACCTCCCCCGACTCATCGGATCCGTCCGGTCGCCAACCTAGGGCCCGGCGCCCACTCGCGATCACGCCGCGGTCCGCGGTCGGACCGGGCGCCCCCGACGGCCCCGGCGTCAGGCATCGCCACCGTCGGCGCGGTGCGCCGACGCCCGCCCGGGCGAGTTGGCCTGACCAAGGCGAGCGCTCGGACGTCGCGCCTTCGTCCGACTAATCGCGAGCTGCGGCAACAGGCGCCCGGCCCATCAGTGCTCCGTGGCGGTCAGCACGGGACTGGATGCCTGTCTCGGACGCTCACAATGTCCTCACGCAGACTTTCGGACGTGCCGAGGCAGCGCTGGGCGTCGGGCGTGTTGAAATTGGCCTTCGTAATCGCCTTGTTCGGCAGGAACGTCGTCTTGGGAACGGATCCGGTGTCGCCGCTGAGGTACTGCTCGACGTACTTGAGGCGAGATCGGCCATGTCGGATAGCGGGTTGCAGATCATCCCGTCCAGCGTGCCGGCTTGGAGCGCCTTGATCTCCGGCGGGAAGGTGTCGTAGCTGACCACCTGCACCGAGTCGGCCTTCTTGAGCGCCGCGATCGCCGCCGCCGTACCCTGGCCGACGACGCCGCCGTTGGTGGAGATGCCCTTGATCTCCGGATGAGCCAACAGCTCGGCACGCGCAACGGTCTGCGCCTTGGCCGAGTTGATCCCCGTGAACTGCGTCGGCAGCAACTCGATCCCTGGATATTTCGCCTTCATCTGGTCGGCGAAACCGCCGGTCCGGTCCAGGCCGACGGGTTGTTGGGGTCGAGGACAGAACGACGACGGTGCGCTGCGCGCCGATGAGCTGGGCAAGCGTGTCGGCGGCCACCTTGCCGCCATTGCGGCTCTCCGAGGCGATCTGTGCCTTGATCGTGCTCGTGTCCTTCAGCGTGCTGTCGATCGTGAAGATCGCGATCCCCTTGGCCGTGAACTGGTTCACCGCGGCGGACACGCCGGTCGCGTCCGCCGGGTCGGCGATGAGAGCCTGCGGCTTCTTGACGAGCACGCTGTTGAGGACGGGCGTCTGCGACTTCTCTGTGAGCGCCGGTCAGCGGAAGGTCCCTGATGTCGGGCCGGGCGGGGTAGGGTCTGGCCGTGCCGAGCGCGTCGCGTCCCGTTGACGCCGCCACTGCCCCCGCTGTGCGCGAGGGCCGCGTGCTCGCGCTCACCCGCGCCGGCGTCTGGGTGCTGTTCGTCCTCGCCGCCGCCAACGGGCTGTTCCTCTACTTCGTTCCCGGCCGCGCAGACACGGACTACGCGTGGTCGATCAAGCCGGCGGTGAACGCCGCGTTCATCGGCGCGGGCTTCCTGGCCGGCACGCTCGCCACCGGCCTCGTGCTTTGGCGCGCGACGCGCTGGCGCTCGTTCTCGCTGCTGCCGCCGGCGCTGTGGGTGCTCGCCACCACCCTGCTCGCGGCCACGATCATCCACCACGACCGCTTCAAGTGGCACTACGCGCTCACGTGGGTATGGGCGCTCGTCTACGCGGGCGTGCCGTTGGCCATCCCGTTTCTGGTTGCGCGTCAGCAGCGGGTGGCTGAGACGCTGCCAGCGGCGGACCCGGCGCTGCGTGTCCTGAGCGTCCTGTCGGGCATCATCGGTGCGGGCTTGATCGCCGGAGCGGCCGCGTTGTACCTCGCTCCCGTCGGCCTCGGCCGGCACTGGCCGTGGCCGCTGACGCCGCTGCTCGCGCGCGCCGTCGCCTCCTGGTACGCGCTGTTCGGGACGATGCTGGTGACGTTCGCGCTCGCCCAGCGGCGCCGCGTCGAGGGGCTGATCGGCTACGCGACGCTCGCGGCATGGTGCCTGCTTCTGCTCGCACTGCCGTTGCTGCACGCCGAGGACGTCGGCGGCGGCTGGGCGTGGTACACGCTCATGGTGGCGCTGCTGGCTCTCGCCCTGTATGGCCTAGCGGTCGGGTGGCCTGAGCGCGACCGGCTCTGAGCCGACGGAGGCGCCGCTCCTGGCGCCCGGCCACGAGGGAGAGCACCCGGTCACCGCTCGGCCATGCGAGATCTGCAGCGAGCGCCGGCCGCAGTGACCTCGAGGCGGACAGCCACGAGCAGCGCGCATGCCCTCTCGGCGCCCACACGAACAACGCGAACCGCCCGCGGCCCTCGGCGGCCTTGCGCGCGTACCGACGCGGCGGTGATGGCGACCGACGAGCGCTCTTCCTCATCGCCCTCGCAGCCGCAGACCCCGCCCCCAACGGCGCGACGGCCGCGAGCATCCATCGATTGCCGGGCCACCGCTCGCCGCGCTCCCGCCGTGGAGCCCCCGGGGCAGCGCTGGGCCAGGCCAGGTCGCGTCCCTGAGTTGCCGTAACTTCGCCGCTGCCCAGGTTCCCGGTGGTGGCCAGTTTGGGCGGCGGTGACCTCCTCGGGAGTTGCTCGTTCGCCGCCGCGTGTTGGCGATCGTTGCGACGTGCACGCAGGCTCGGCTTTCGGCTAGGACGCGAGCGTCTCGCTGTGTCGAAGATGTCGCTGTGCGCTGAACCGCTCCTGCCGTCGCCTCACGTGCGCGCTGGTGTATGGGTACGGTTGCCGTCGCGTTGGCGCTCGTCGTGGGCCTAGCGGCTCCGCGGAGCGCGGGCGCCGCGCTCACGCGCGAGGTCGACTACGCCGGCACGATCACGGGCACGGTCTTCGGCCAGGCGTTCCAGCTGCCGGTGTCGCTGGCCTTCGCACCGCCGTTGCCCGGCGAGCAGAACCCGCTGACGCTCGCCATGGGGACGCCGAACGTCGACGCGAGCCTCACACCGGGATACCTATTCATGACCAGCGCGTCGCGGATCCCGCCGCCGTTCGCGCTGACCATCAAGCAGATCGCGCTCTCGGTGGCGGGGAACACGTTGACCGGGACGGTGGTCGACACCGGCGCCGGCACGACCGCGGTCAACGGCAACCAGTTCAGTGCTCCCAACGTGTGCAACATCGTCGAGGGCGCCCAAGCGCCGCTGCTATGCGTCTATGACACCTCCCCGGCCGAGCAGTTCTACTTCCTGCAAGGCACCACGGTCGTGCTGCAGGTCAACGGCGCGGCGGTCACCGGCCAGGTCCGCGGCCCGGGAAACGGGCTGGTGCAAATCCTGCCGTACCCGCCGGTGATCTACGACGCGGCCTTGACCGCGACGCTGACCAAGGGGTCTCCGCTGGACCTGCAGAACGATCTCGCCAGCTCCAGCCAGCCAGCAGTGATCGACAGGACCGCACCATCGCTCACGGGCCTGCGCGCGACCGCCCGCCGCAGCGGGTCGAGCCTGGCGACCATCCGGGTCGACGTGTCGGAGCCCGGCATCGTGGCCGTCGGCGTCGAGCAACTCGTCACCGGCCTGGCGCTCGGCCCGCCCCTGGGCTCGGGCAACTGCCGGGCGGCATCGGTCTCAGCGCGACGCACGCTGTCCCGGCGGCTACACAGCGAACTGGCCGGCCTGCACGGCGCAGCGCGTCGCCGCCGCGCGGCGACGCTGCGCGCGCGGGCCGCCTGCGCGCGCGCCATAGATCGCGGCGCTTTCGAGGCGAAAGCGACGAAGGCGGGCGCCGTCACGCTGACGGTTCCGCGCCGGCTCAAGCAGCGCACGCTCGGCAGCGGCCGGTACCGGCTCACCGTCGTCGCCCTCGACGAGGCCGGCAACCAGTCCACGCCCCGTCGGACCACCATCACCATCCACCGCCGCTGACGGGCAGCTCAGACCCCCCGGGCCGAACGGCCACACAGAGGACCGGCGATGACCCGCACTTGCTCGTGCGGCACTTGCCACTTCCGGGAGCGGCAGTCAAGAGCATGCTGGCGCGACCGGGCCCCGCCGGCCACGGTGCCAATCCTGCCGGTTAGCCCGCACCGCCGATGTCCGTCCTCCGTACTCAGCGAGCCAGCGATCTTGATGCCGAATGGGCGGTCAAGGAACGTCGCCGTGCCGCCGCGGCTGCGGACGACGACCGACAACCGAGCGTAGGAGTCAGCCGGTCAAGGCGGCGACGTCGCCGACGACGACGAACGCAGGAAGGCGCCCCCGCCGGCGACCCGCACGGTCGGGCCGAGCACAGAGAAGATGCCGCCGCCGACCATCCCGCGATCCCGATCGCGACCAACGCTATGCCGCTCGCGGCATCCGCAGGCGCCGCCAGCCCCAGCGCTGTCGGCTTGGTGACTTGGCCATCAGCTGCGACGCTTGCTCGCGCCGGCGCCGGCCGACTCGAGGTTGACGATCGCACCCGCGATAACGCCGGCGGGCAAGGGCGGGGCGATCTGCTCGGAACGGCCGCCCGCGGATCCTTCCGAGACGCCGCGCTCCTGCTTCCCGATGCCGGTTATCGGCGGTCGCCGGCCGCAGCGCCGCTGCTGCTTCTCCTGCGTGGCGGATTAGCCGGGTGTCGTACCATGCGCCACGGAGTGTCGCATTGGTCGCGGAGCAGGAGCCTTGCCCTGGACCGCCGCTGCTCGTCCACCTCAATACTCCGCGACCGACGCCGTGGCGCTGTCGCTCGTGCCTCGATGCAGTGGCCCTCGCCGCAACGCGGCGGGACGACCGGACCCGACGACCCGGAAAGTCCGACCTGGCAGCCGGCCGGCGGCTGTTTCGTCTGCCGCTACGGTCGTCCGTGCTCGCCCCGCCACCAGCGATCGCGGCCGTCCCTTGCAGGCCTCTGCAGTGCGGTCGAGATGCCCGGACCCAGGCGAAAGCGCGCTGTCGGGCACGGAGTCGCTGCCCGTCCCGTCCCGTGGAGCCTGTCGGCGTGGCCTCGTGGGCGGGGTAGGGTAGCCGTGTGCCTGAGACCCGAGTCAACGGGATCCGGCTTTACTACGACATGCGCGGCGAGGGAGCGCCGATCGCCTGCGTTCATGGCATTGGCAGTTCCGCGCTCGTCTGGGGTGACGCGGTCCAGGAGCTGGCGCGGCTTGGATGCGTGATCGCGTACGACCGGCGCGGGTGCATGCGCAGCGAGCGCCCGAGGCCGTACGAGCGCACGAGCGTTACCGAGCAGCCGACGACGCGGCGGCGCTGCTTGACGTCCTTGGGGCCACGCCCGCGGTAGTAATCGGGCAGCTACGGAGGCGAGGTCAGTAATCGGCCGCAGCTACGGAGGCGAGGTGGCGATCGACCTCGCGCTGCGCTATCCCGACCGGGTGCGGGCACTGGTCCTGCTGGAGGGTGCAGCGGTTAAGCTCGCGCCCGCGGCGATCGAATGGGTCGATGCCCTGGGCGAGCGCATGCGCACCGTGGGCGTGCACGCTGGTGTCGATGCGGTTGGCGAGACGCTAATCGGCGAGGTGGCAGGGGAGAGCGCCTGGCGCTCGTTTCCCGACGAGGTACGCGGATGTTCACGCATAACGGCCCCGCGATCCTTGCGGAGTTGCGGGGCGGTGGCGTGCAGACGAACGCCAGCACGATCGCCACGATCAAGCAGCCCGTGCTGCTGGTGAACGGAGTCGACTCGCTGCCCGGTCAGCGGGAGGCGAGCGCAGCGATGGCAGACGCGCTTTTCGATGCTCGCACCCTGCTGGTCGGCGGCGGCCATCTGGTCGATCCGGCGGGTGCGGAGGTACTCGCCTTCGTTCGCGAGGTGCTCGAAAGCCCCTAGCGGCGGGATCCGGATCATCTGTCGATTGGCGGGATCGAGGAGCTTGTGTCGCTGCGCTCAGAGCGAGAGGATGCCTCCTTGAGAGGCCGTCCAGGGGACGCCGATGCCGACCGTCACGGTCAACGGGACCAAGCTTCATCACGAGATCCGCGGCACGGGGCCGCCGGTCCTGTTGATCATGGGGGCGACCGGCGACGGAGGCCATTTCGACGCGCTCGCCGACCTGCTTGCCGACGAGTTCACCGTCGTGACCTATGACCGGCGCGGCAACGGGCGCAGTCCCGTGCCGGCGGGCTGGCAGACGACCTCACCCGAGGAGCAGGCCGATGACGCGGCGGCGCTGCTCGACGCGCTCGGGGTCCGCCCCGCCGCCATATTCGGCACCAGCAGCGGCGGCACCTTCGCGCTGTGTCTGCTGATCCGTCATCCGGGTGCGGTCCGCGGGGCGATCCTGCACGAGCCCGGGCTGTACGGCCTAGTCGACGACCTGGACGCCGCGCGAGCCCCCGTACGCGCGCTGGTGCGGGATGCCATGGAGGCCGGCGGGCCGGCCGCCGCCGTCGAGCGACTGTGGCGCTACGTAGTCGGAGACCACGGCTGGACGACGCTCGCCCCCGCGCTACGCAAGCAGCTTGTCGAGAGCGCCGACACGTTGTTCGAGATCGAGCTTGGAACCTACGAGCGGTACCTACCCGACGATGAGACCCTGGCCGCCACCACCGCGCCGGTGCGGCTGCTGGTCAGCGAGGCCAGCCTGCCCGTTTTCACCGAGATGGCCCGCCGGCTCGGCGAACGCCTGGGCCTGGAGGTCGCGAGCACACCCGGTACGCACGCGGCCTATCACGATCATCCCCGCGAGCTCGCACAGGTCGTCCGGCCTTTCCCTGCGCGAGGTCAGCACGATCAGCACCTAGCGATCGCGATGCGAGGGGAGCTGGGCGAGCGCCGCTGCGCGAGCTCGCCCGATCCGACTCCCGCTCAGCGCGCAACGAGCGAGCGTCTCCTCGGTGGGGTGCCTCGGACGCCTGCTCAGGACGACGATTTGCGCGAGCGCCAGCGGAGCCGCGCCACTGCCGCAATCGCCTGGTCGCGATCGTCTCCGCCGACGCCTACAAGACGCCTGCTCCGGACGGAGGCTGTCGCTCAAAGGTGTCGGCTGCCCTAGGCGAGGGCGACGGCGGTGGGTGGGAAGCTGTGTCCGTGTCCGTGTGGGGAGCGCTGTGACCGTGTGGGGGCCTGGTTCAGGCCCCCTGAGGCGGGCTGGCTTCCACGGAGACCGGGTGTTGTGGTTCCGCTCTTCGATCTGTGTGTGAAGGTTTCAACGTACCGGGCAGCGGAGAGGCCGACCGTCGGCGTCGTCCCGTCCAATATTGGGCGGCTGGCCGCATCTACGAGCCGACCGCCTACGAGCCGAATTCTGATACGCCGTCGGCGAGCGCGATGACGTTTGCGGCCAGCAGCGCTGCGACAACGCGTGATTGCTCGAGCAAGGTTCTGCGTCTATTGAGGACCCGTACAAGCGGGTGGTTGGGGCCGCGGTGCGCGCCCGCGGATTGGTGGTCCTGGAGCGGGTGTGGGAGGCGGCGCAGGTGGGCGCGTCGGCGTGGGGAACTAGTAGGTGAATGTCGTCGCTCCGTCGGCTGCGAACTCCATGAGCGGACTGGCGCCCTTGAGCTCGGCGTTGTTGACCAGGTTGTCGTCGTCGAGGGCGCGGTCGTTGAAGCAGATCGGGCAGACGTAGAAGCGTCCTCCCTTTTCGATGAACTGGTCGTGCACGCGCTTGACGGGCGGCTCGAGATCGGCGCGGATGGGGTCGACGTAGCCGCGCAGCGCCAGTCGGACGCCGTCGCTGGTGAGCCACATCACGACCTGCTTGCCCTGGTCGAGCGCGGCGCCGGCGGTGAGGTAGGAGACGAGGACGCCGTCGGGGTCCTCCTCGCCGTGTGTGCAGCCGACGATAACGCGGTCGTTGGCTGGCATGGTTAGCCCTCCTTTCGCACTACTAGGAGCGAGGCTGCTGCTCGCTGACGATGCCCGCGATCACGAGCCGGCCGCCCGGGCACAGTACCCGAGGTGTGCCGCGGGGCGGTCATCCCTGCGCCTTGATGTGCTCGATGACGTGGTTGAACTCGTCAGTCGGTGAGAAGTCCACGTACTCGGAGTCCTCGAGCGCCTCGGGCGCGTGGCCGGGCGCCCAATAGACGGCCTGGCCAGCCTCGTAGACTTCCTCGCCGTCCCGCGTGTGCATCTTCACGCGACCCTTGAGCAGGTAGCCCCAGTGCGGGCACTGGCAGAGGTCGTTCGGGAGTCCGGAGAGGGCGGCCCTGAGGTCGGCGCCCTTGGGCAGGCGCACGAACGCTGTTGTCATGCCGCCGCCCAGCTCATGCATCCGCAGCTCGACGCCATCGCCCGCGATCGCGAGCGATGCCTCTGCCCGTGAAATCGCCTTCATGATTCCTCCTTGCCTCGAGTTCGTGTGAGGGTGACCGACCGGTGTTCCCGGAACGTTCCTCGTGTAGCGTGCGCCCGGGGAGCTGAGAGCGATGGCAGCTGAAGCGCAGGACGACGGCGTCCGTATCGAGTTGCTCGGCCGGTTCCAAGTCGCCGTCGGCGACGAGGTCGTGGCGGATGCGTGGCCGGGTCGTCGCGCCGCCGAGCTCGTGCAGCTTCTGGCGCTAGCTGACGGGCATCGCCTCACGCGCGACCAGGTGGTCGAGGCGCTCTGGCCCCACCTGGGAGTCGCCGCCGGTGCCGCGAACCTGCGCAAGGCCGCCCACCACGCCAGGCAGGCGCTCGCCAGCCCGGATGCGGTCGTTCTCCGCGGCGGGCAGGTCGCCCTGTTCCCTTCGCGGTCGGTTGAGACCGATGCCGGCCACTTCGAAGCTCAAACACGTGTGGTGTTGGCCGGCGGCGATGCGGCGGCGTGTGCCGTCGCCGCGTCTGCCTACACCGGCGATCTGCTCCCGGGGGCTCTGTATGAGGAGTGGACCCAGGCGGCGCGGGAGCGCCTGCGGTCAGGGTACGTGGAGCTGCTGCGACGCAGTGGCCAGTGGGAGCGGTTAGTCGAGGCTGAGCCAACCGACGAGCCTGCGTACCGGGCGTTGATGCGGCGTGAGTTGGCGGCCGGCAGCCGCCCAGCCGCGATCCGCTGGTACGGGCGGCTGCGGACCGCCTTGCGACGCGAGCTGGGGATCTTGCCGAGCGGCGACACCCAAGCCATCTACGACGAGTGCGTCGCGGGGTTGGGAGTCGGCGAGCCCGCCTTCGTGGGCCGCCAGCTCGAGCTGGCGAGGGTTAGCGCCCTGCTGCGCTCGGAGCCGGGCGGCGCGCTCGGCGCGCTTGTCGTGCGCGGCCCGGCCGGCATTGGCAAGTCGGCGCTCTGCCGGGAGGTTGCGCGAGTTGCGCGGGCCGACGGTTGGATGGTGATCGCTGTCGGGGCCACCGAGGCGGGCGGCCCATATGACCCCCTCGCGAGCGTGGCCGAGCAGCTCGTAGCCCGGGACCGGGCGCTACTCGACGCCGTCGGTAGCCGAGCGCGCTGGGTGCTGGCCCAGCTGACCTCTCTGCCCGCGCCGGCCATCCCGCTGGAGAGACGGCTCACTCGCCACCAGGTGATCGGTGCGTTCCGCCGGTTGCTCGTGGCCGCCGCCGATGGCGCCGCGGTCGCGCTGGTCG
Organism: uncultured Actinomycetes bacterium; assembly: GCA_963851295.1. Taxonomy (GTDB): domain Bacteria; phylum Actinomycetota; class Thermoleophilia; order Solirubrobacterales; family Solirubrobacteraceae; genus JAOPZW01. The sequence continues at coordinate 496,136 of CAWKOS010000001.1, forward strand.
TCGACGACGCGCACCTCGCAGACGAAGCCACGATCGAGGTGCTGCACCACCTCGGCTCCGCCGGCGGGACCCCGGTCCTGGCAGTGCTCGCGTATCGCCCGGAGACGGCACCCGACGTCCTGACCCGGGGAGTGGCGAGGCTTGCGCGGGGCGGCAAGGCCCTGGAGATCGACCTCGGGCCGCTCGATCGTGAGGAGGTGGCCGCGCTCGTGGCGGCGGGCGCCCGGACGCCGCGACCTGCCGAGGTCGTCGATCGGATTGTCGATCTCGCGCAGGGCAATCCCTTCATCACGCTCGAGCTGGCCCGAAGCGCCGTTACGGGGGTGCCCGCGCTCATCGGGACGGCCCGAGACGCCATCACCTCCAGGTTCCTCGACCTCGGCGAGGGCACGGTGGCGATGCTGCGGCGGCTGGCCTTGGCGAGCGACGATCTCGATCCCGCGAGCGTTGTGGCGCTGACCGGAGCCTCGGAAGCGGAGGCGTTCGCGCTGCTCGACGTCGCGCTGGGCGCCGGGGTCCTCGTCGTCTCGGGCGCGCGCTACCGGTTCGGTCACGAGCTGGTCCGCCAAGCCCTGGTCGAGCAGCTCCCGCCGCACCGGCGGCTCACCGTCCATCGCGAAACGGCGCGACGCCTGGCGGGAGCCGATGCGGCGCCGGGACTGATCGCGCGTCACTGGCTCGCCGGCGGCCGTCCGGACGAGGCGATCGACTGGCTCCTGGCCGCGGCCGAGCAGGCGGTGGCGCTCGGGGCGTACGCCGATGCGCTCGTTCACCTGGAACCCCTGCTCGATCACAGCCCGGACCACAGCAACGCGCTCTGTGTGCGAGCGGAAGCACTCGACGCGCTCGGGGACAGCGCTGCACCGGCGGCCTACGCCGCCGCGGCGCGGGTGGTCGGCGAGCCGGCAGCGCATGATGTCAGGGCAAAGCAAGCACTCGCTCAGGTCAAGCTCGGCGATCCGCCCGGCGCCCTCCGGGTCCTCGAGGGCGTCGAGCCCACGACGGTCGACGGGCGACTGGCGCTCGCGCTCGCGCTCAGCGGCGCCGCGGCGCTCGGGTTCGGCGATCCCCAGCTCGGCACGGCGAAGGCCGCCGAGGCCCGCCGGCTCGCCCTGCAGTCGGGCGACCCCGCCGCCGTCGCCGTCGCCTCGTGGGCCCAGGCGGCCGCCGCTCACGCGCGGGCCGATCTGCGCGACAGCGTGCGAGCCGACCTCCAGGAGACGCACGCGCTGCCGAAGCTGGCTGTCAGCGTCTTCGACGGCCAGCTCTGCATCACGCAGAGGCTACTCTACGGAGCGCGGCCCTATCCCGACGTGATCGCGTTCGCGGACTCCCTTGCCGCGGAGGCCGAGCGGCTCGGTGCCGCACGCGGGCGCGCGTTCGCGGTGACGATTCGGGGCGAGGCGAAGCTGCTCGCCGGACAGCTCGACGAGGCGGACGCCGACCTCGCCGCGGGTGCGGAGCTTCACAGGGAGATCGCGGCCGCAACGGGCGAATCGTTTGCGCTGCAGCGGCGAGCCGAGGTCGCGCTCCACCGCGGCCTTCAGGCAGAGGCCATCGCGCTCCTCGACGAGGCGCTGGCGGTCGCCCGCGAGTCCGACGTCGGGTTCCACCTGCTCGATCGCATCTACGGTACGCGGGTTGGCGCCGCCCTCGACCCGGCGTCCGCGCTGGCCGCGGTGGAGGAGGCGGAGGCCGCCGTGCGCGGCCCCGTGGAGACCTGTCCCGGCTGCAGGATTACGCTTGCCGTCCCGGCCGCGATCGCCGCCGCCCGCGCCGGGGACCTCGAGCGCGCGGCCCAGTGGGGACAGGCCGCAGAGTTCCTCGCGACGGTCGTGATGCGTCTGCCCGCCTGGCATGCGGCGCTCGACGAGGTCAAGGGCCACCGCGCACAAGCCAGCGGCGAGGCCGTCGCCGCATGCAACCACTTCCGAACGGCCGCCGCCGGCTTCGGAGCCTCGGGCCAGCCGCTCGACGAGGCTCGCTGCATCACCCTCGCCGCGACTCTGGCCGGGGATCGGGCTCCGCCCAGACCGGCGAGAGCTTCTACACCCTGATCTCGCCGCCCGCACGCCCACGGGCGTGCTCGATGCTGGCGGGCATCGCCAGCGGGCTGGCTGGCGGAAGCATCGATCTGGTCGACCTTCCGCAAAGCGACCGACGGCCGCTGTCTGGATGTTGCGCAACACCCGCCGACTCCAAGGCCACCTCGGAGCGCTCGGCTACAAGGTCACCATCGAGCAAGCCGGGCAGACCGAGCAAGGCGCCTGAACCAGCCACAACCGCCACCCATCTGGCCTCGGCCCCCGCCGACCCGATCGCGCCTGCCACACGCGGTCGCCAACTCAGGGATTCACAGCTCAGCCTGGACGAGGAGCGGGCGTCAGTTCGTAACCGAAGCGAGCACCCGATCCGACGTGGACACCGGCGTGCCGAGTCTCGATGGCCTTGGGTCTGACTGGCGGTGTGCCCCGCCGCCTCAAGCCGGGACCTCCGGCGCCGGGTCGGACAGCCCTGCGGGCGCGTCCGTACGCTCGGACTCGAGCCAGTCCTTGATTACGGCCAGCCGCCGCTTCCAGACCCACGTGCCCCAGCGGGCGATCAGCGGTGCGAGCAGCCGGGCGACTCCGCGCGGGTAGGGGTCGCCGCGATACGTGAGCGTGGTGCCGGCTGCCGTGCGCTCGAAGCTCAGGATCCCGCACGGCGCGATCGGTCCGGGCGGACCGCTGTACTCGTAGCCGATCCGCCGGTCCGGCTCGTAGACGTGGTAGCGCCAGTCGGAGGTCCACAGCCGCCCGAACGGGGGCATGCGCTCGACGAGCCGGAACGTCGTCCCTTCGCCGATCGGGCCCGCCGACGTCTTGGTCACCGACTTGACATCCGCGTCGAAGTGGGGAATGGGCCGCATGTCGGCGAGCCGGGAGAAGGCCTCTTCCAACGGCCGCTCGACGATCACGCTGGCTTCGACGTTGGCTGCCATGGGTCGTTCCTCTCCGCAGGCTCGATGTTCTGGTTGTGGTGGAAGACGTTGTCGGGGTCGTAGATCGCCTTGATCCGCGCGAGCCGCTCGTAGCTGTCGCCGTACGAGGCGCGGGCACTCTCGGGCCCCTCGTCCATCAGGAAGTTCGAGTACGCGCCGCCCATCGCGTGGGGGCGCAGCGCAGCCGCGAAGCCAGACGCCCACTCGTGTAGCTCCTCCTCGTGCCCTGGCTCGTCGCTGCATCCGAGGCACATCTGCGCGAACGCCGCGTCTCGCCAGGGCCACGCGGCGTCGGCGCTGCCGGGCCGCGCGGCGGCCCCGTCGAGCGGGTACAGATGCGCGAGCGAGAGCCAGCCCGGGGCGCTCTCGCCGAAGCGAACGAAGTCCGCCGCGGCCGCCGCGGGCAAGCTCGCGAAGCACAAGCCGCTGATCTGGTTGTGCGTGCCGATCGCGGCGATCGGGTCGAAGGCCGTCTGGAGCGCCGTGTACGGCAGCTCGGCGACCGCGTCAAGCAGGGGCGGCGGCGCGGCGGCGCGGAAGCTCTCCACGGCGGCGGTCGAGCGCTCGCGCGGCGCGGTGTTGCACCACACGAGCGCGCACGCCCGGCGCAGGCGGAGCGGCTCCGGGAACGGGTCGGCCGGAGGCACGGTGAGGACGGCGAAGAAGGCGTAGACGTCCTCGGGCTGCTCGCGCAGCCAGTGCAGGTAGAGCGGCAGGACCCGCTCGGCCTCCTCGAGCGGCCACAGCATCGGCCCACCGACGACCTCGCGCACGGGATGGAGGGCGAAGCGCAGCTGGGTGACGACGCCGAAGTTGCCTCCGCCGCCGCGCAGCGCCCAGAAGAGCTCGGGCTCGTTCGCCTCGCTGGCTTGGACCAGGCGGCCGTCGGCGAGCACGACCTCGGCGCCGACCAGGTTGTCGGCCGCGAGCCCATGCGCGCGGTTGAGATAGCCGATGCCGCCGCCGAGCGTGAAGCCGCCGATGCCCACCGTCGAGACGGTTGCCGACGGCGTCGCCAGCCCGAAGCGGTGCGTCGCGCGGTCGAGATCGCCGGCGCTCGCGCCGCCCGCGACCGTGGCGGTGCGGGCCGCGGGGTCGACCCGTACCGAGCGCATCGCCGTCAGGTCGATCACCACGCCCCCGTCGACCGAGCCGAACCCGGGCAGGCTGTGGCCGCCGCCGCGGACGGCGAGCTCCAACCGCTCACGGCGGGCCAGCTCCACCGTCGCACGCACATCGGCGGCGTCCGCGCAGCGCACGATCACCAGCGGATGGCAGTCGATCGACTGGTTGTGACAGCGCCGCGCCCGCTCGTAGTCCGGGTGGTCGGGGCCGATCATGGCGCCGCGCAGGCGTTTGGCGAGCGTGGTCTCGGATGCTCGGCTCATGCTCACGGGGGCAGCCTGCCGCGGCGGGTGTGGCGTCGCGACGGCGAAAACCCCTAAGTCGCGGCGCAATCCGCGCCGCAGGGACCTACTTGGTGGCCGAATCGCGCTCCAGGTGCCGGACCGCGTAGGCCGCGGCCTCGGCACGGCTGCGCAGGCCGAGCTTGGAGAGCACGCTGCGGACGTGATGCTCGACCGTCTTGCGCGTCAAGAACAGCCGGCCCGCGAGCTCGCGGTTGGAGAGTCCCTCGCCGAGCAGCGCCAGCACCTCGCGCTCGCGCCTGGTCAGCTCGCCGGTCTGCCGGATGCCGCGGCGGGCCGCCCGTACCCCGAGCGAGCGCAGCAGCGCGGCTGCCTCATCGGCGTCGCGGGCGGCGCCCAGGGCCTCGAAGCCCGCCAGCGCGGTTTGTGCCTCCGCCACCGCGGCCTCGCGCTCGCCGGCCCTCAGAGCCTTCGATAGCTGCAGTCGCGTGCGAGCTGCCTCGAACGGCATCGCGAGTCGGCCGAAGAGCGAGAGCGCTCGTTCGAGGTGCCGACGCGCCGCCTCGGCGTCGCCGCTCGCCCCCAGTGCTCGCCCGAGCGCCCGCTCGGCGCACGCGACGATCGACGCGCAGCCCGCGACACCGCCGAGCTCCTCGAGCCGCCGCGCGTACGCGAGCGCCGCCTGCCGGTCGCCGCGCGCGATCTCGGTCTCGGACAGCAGCTCCAGCAGTGCCGCCGCCTCGAGGCGCGGCGCCGCCCCCGCCCGGTACGAGCCAGGCCGCTCGCGCTCGTGCTCGTCGACCTCGCGCAGGCGGCGCTGAAGGATGCTCGCTGCCGCGCCGGGCTCGGTGCGTGCCAGCCGCAGCGCGGCGAGCACCCACGCGCTCGTGAAGTGGTCCTCGAAGCCCTCGATCAGCCGCTCGGCCTCTTCGAGCCGTCCCTGCGCAAGGCGCAGCTCGGCCAGCCGCGCCAGCGCCTCGCCGTACAGCGCGCGCTCCGCCGACCGTCCCATGCGCAGCGCCTTCTCGAGCTCCCGCTCCGCGCCGGGCCAATCGCCTGTGGCGTACAGCACGGCTCCGTAGTACGTACGGCAGTGCGTGTAGAGATGCGGGCAGCCGTAGCGGCGCGTGAACTGGTCGGCGGCACGGATCCACTGGCCGGCGCGCTCCAGGTCGGCGATCTGGCCGCACGAGCTGATCATGTTGCAGGACGCGTACACCACCGTTTGCAGCCGCTCGCACTCGCCGCCGAGCGATCCGGCCATCGCCTCGTCGAGCAGCGCCGCCCCCTCCGCCAGCCGGCCCGACGCGACGAGCGAGGCGCCGAGCTGACTCAGCGCACACAGCTCCAGGTCGGCGTCGGCGAACCGGCGGGCCAGCTCGCGTGCCTCGCGCGCCCAGCTCTCGGCGGCCGCAGGATCGTCGCTGTCGTGAGAGCGGACGAGCAGAACCCAGCCCGCGAGGGGTGCCAGCCCGTACTCATCGACGAGCCGTGCGAGGCGCCCGAGCCAGCCGCGCGACGCGGCGGTGTTGCCGAAGCTGATGCGGTAGAGAAAGTAGAGTGCGAGCGCGGCAAGCGCGGCCTGGACGGGCTCCTGACGCCGGCGGAACAGCGCGTATGCGCGCTCCCCGGAGCGCACCGCGGCCTCGCTCTCGCCGACCCACCACAGCGCGTCGCTGAGCCCCGCGAGCGCCTCCGCGGCCTCCTCGCGCTCGAGCGCCGCCTCGAACAAGCGCCTCGCCGACGACCACTCGCCGGCCGCGAGCGCCTCGCGACCGGCGACGAGGAGCTCCTCCGCCTCCATCCCCGGATCGTACGCTCGCTCGCGCGACTCGGCCTGCGCGACCGAGCCGGCGCGGCTACTCGGTAAGCAGTGAGCCGGGACGTCACCGTCGCGCCCAGCGAGCTCGGCGCGACGCTGAATTACAGCGGCGGATCCGAACGAGGCCAAGCGCTACTACGCGCGCCGCGGGCATCGTCCGTGTCCACCTGGGGCCGGACACGCCCCGAGGCGGCGACGGTGCATGAGAACCTCGGCGGGGCCGCCGTGCGCGCGGCGTCTACGTCGGCGCCGAGGCGTCGGCTGCGCCCCGCGGTACAGATCCGCCTGCGCGCCGTCGGGGAACCACGTCGCCCGTGGCGCCGACCACGCTGCGCTGGCGGCGATCGTCGACGGGCTCGGGCGCCGCGACGAGGCCGAGGCGCTGCCGCACTGCGCTCTGCCCACCTTCGAGCGCGTCCTCGGACTTCCACACCATTGGGTCACCTGCACGCTCGCCAGCTCGCCGTGATCGCGCACCCCGGCGACCGCGCCGCCGAGCGGAGCTGCACTAACGGGGGGTCGCGACCGAGGAACCTGCTCGGCGACCGCCATCCCGAACGCGCGATCCGGTTCAACAACCTCGCCGTCCTGGCCACCGAGCGCGGCGACTACGACCAAGCCGCCGCCCTCACCGACGCGCAATCACCCTGCTCACCCGCCGTGTCCTCGCGCACCCGACGATGAGCGTCCCGCGCCGAACTCGGAAGCCCACGCCGCCCGCCGGCACGACCACTGAACGCGACGACGCACCCCTCGCGCGGCACCGCGGCGCGTACTTGAACTTCACCGGCGACGAGGACCAGATTCGGGTGCGCGCGTAGTTCGACGCCGCGAGCTACCGGCGCCTCGCCCGGGTCAACGCCGAGTGGGACCCGGGCACCGTGTTTCGCACCGCCGCCAACGTGCCGCCCGCCGCAACGACGTGAACGCGAGCCAAGCAACTCGTGCGGCGACGGCACCGACATGCTGGACGCGGTCACGGCCGGTGCGAACGGCGTCGCCTGCCGCGTGGCTGGTCCTAGATGCAGTTTCGGGCGACGGGACGCCACATGAGCCTCCCGCCGCCCCGGTTGCGCCGCTATCCGAGCAGCGGGTGGACGAGGCCGTGCTCGGCGCAGATGCGCCCCACGCTGTCCATGTCGAACTCGATCCCGTAGCGGGCGCTGAGCTCGTCGGGATCGAGCGTGCCGTCCTTCATCCCGGCATCCCACTCGCGGAAGAAGTGCTCGAAGCCCGCGGGAGAGATGATCTCCAGGATCCGGCAGGGCTCGTCGCCGGCGTTCCAGAAGGTGTGCCACTGCTCGCGCGGCTTGAACGCGAGCTCTCCGGCCTCGGCGTAGATCACCTGGTCGCCGAGCAGCGCGCCCATCCGGCCCTCGAGCACGAAGCTGTACTCGTCCACGCCGTCGTGGCGGTGCAACGGCGCGCACAGCGACCGCGGCGGGATGGGGTGCTCGACCAGCGAGAACCCTCCGCCGGACTCCTCGCCCCAAATGAGGAAGCGGGCGTCGCAGCCGCCGAGCTGTGCGTAGTGCCCCTCGTGCGGGCCGACCTTGCGCGGGCCCTGCGCGGCGTCAAAGCGCCGCAGCGCCTCGGTGAGCTGTGTGGCGTTCATCGGAGAACCTCATTCATCGAACAGTAGTGTGCGACGAAGCTACCAAGCATCGCCTCGATCTGTCAAGATTCGTCGCACACATATGTCCACGCAAAAGTCGACAGAGCAACGGCGCCCCTACCGCAAGCGGCGCCGGGCCGATCTCGAGGAACAGACTCGGCTGCAGATCACCGAGGCGGCGGTGGACCTCCACGGGTCGATCGGCCCGGCGCGCACGACGATCAGCGCGGTCGCCAAACGTGCCGGCGTCCAGCGGGGAACCGTCTACCGCCACTTCCCCGACGAGCAGGCCCTCTTCGATGCCTGCTCATCGCACTGGATGACCCAGCACCCATTGCCCGATCCGGACGCGTGGGGGGCGATCGAGGATCCCGACGAGCGGCTTCGAACCGCCCTCCGCCAGCTCTATGAGTGGTACGAGCGCGGTGAGTACATGCTCGAGAAGACGACCCGCGACGTCGCGCTGGTCCCGGCGCTGCGGCCCTCGATGGAGGCGTTCGCCGCCTGGTTCGATTCGGCCGCCGACGCCATCGTCCGCCTCAGAGCGGAGAGCGGCGCGCGACGGCGCCGCGTGCGGGCCGCGGTCCGCCACGCGCTGGCGTTCGAGACCTGGCGCTCACTCGTCCGAGAGCAGCGCCTGACCCGGACCGAAGCGATCGAGCTAATGGCCGGTCTGGTCGGGGTCGCCGCGCACGACTGCTGATCACGGGGCCCCACTTGATCGCCAGGCTGTTCGGTGGCGCAGTGGCGGCCGCGTGGCGGTCCGTGCATTCCGGACGCTGCGGCGGTCATCTTGCGCACCAGGGACGGCCTGGTGGATGAGCCTGGGGGTACGGTCGAGGGGTGCGCATCGAGGCATCCCAGCGCCCGGAGCGCGTCCGTGCCGTCGAAGTCATCGCGGCGCTGTGTCTGGCGACCGATCTCGGGATGGGCTTCCCCTTCGAGCACGGGCTTCGCAGCGCACTGATCGCGATCCGCGTCGCCGAAAGGCTCGATCTCGGTGACGCGATGTCCTCGCAGACCTATTACGCCTGCTTGCTGTCCCACGCCGGCTGCACCACCGATGCGCACGTCGCTGCCGAGGTCTTCGGCGGTTCGCTCACCACCCATTTCCATCCCGTCATGTACGGGTCCGCGAGGGAAGGGCTCACCGGGCTGCTGCGCGCGCTGCCCGACCCGGGTGCCCCGGGGCTCACGCGTGCGGTTCAGACGGCCCGCCGGCTGCCCAGGATGGCGCGAGAGCAGCGTCCCGCTCTCACCGCCCACTGCGAGGTCGCGCAGATGCTGTCCGACGGGGTCGGCCTTTCTGCGTCCATGCACGGTGTCCTCGCCCACCTGCTCGAGCGCTGGGACGGCAAGGGCCCGCTGCGCCGCGCCAAGGCCGACGACATCCCGCTGCCGATGCGGATCGTGCACGTCGCCGTCGATGCCGCCTTCCAGTCCGCGCTCGGCGGCGCCGAGCGTGCCGCGCACCTCATCGGCGAGCGCGCCGGACACGCGTTTGACCCGGACGTGGCGGCCTGTTTCGTGCGCGACGCCGGCGAGATCCTCTCGATCGACGAGCAGGTCTCGGCCTGGGAGGAGACGCTCGCCTGCGAGCCGCGACCCCATCTGGCCCTGGAGGGCGAAGCGATCGCGCAAAGCGTTCGTCGCCGCCGGGCGCGGCGCGGCAGTGCCGGCTGGATGCCCCCGATGGCGTCGCGGTTCGCCGCGCGGCGCTGGTCCACGACCTCGGCCGGGTGGCGATCGCCGCGGGGACCTGGCAGACACCCGGGCCGCTGAGCGCGGCGGAGTGGGAGCAGGTGCGGCTGCACCCCTACCACACCGAACGCGTGCTGTCGCGCTCGCCGTTTCTCGCCGAGCTCGCGCCGATCGCCGGCGCACATCACGAGCGCCTCGATCGGTCGGGCTATCACCGCGGCTCCTCGGGCGCCCAGCTAACGATGCCGCTCCGCCTGCTCGCCGCAGCCGACGCTTATCACGCGATGACCGAGCCGCGGCCTCACCGGCCGGCCTTCGCGCCCGAAGCGGCGGCCGACATCCTTGCCGCGCAAGCCAGCGCCGGGCGTTTGGATCCGGATGCGGTGGCCGCCGTTGCCGAGGCGGCGGGCCAGCGGATCCCCCGGATCGAGCGGCCTGCGGGGCTCACCGAACGCGAGGCCGAGGTCGTGGGCATGCTGGCGCGAGGGTTGCAGACCAAGCAGGTCGCCGGCGCGCTCGGGATCTCGGTCAAGACGGCCGACCGCCACGTCCAGAACGCGTACGCGAAGATCGGTGTCTCGACGCGAGCGGCGGCGACGCTGTTCGCGATGGAGCACGGGCTCGTCGCGTGGGGAGAACTCCCGATGGTGCGCGCGACGGCCCGCTCCTAGCGTCCGGTTTAGCTCGACCGCCGGTCGGGCGAGCCACGACGAAGGAGCGACGCGATGACCACCGACACGACGCTGCAGGCCCGCCGTGCGATATACGAGATCGCGGAGGCGATCGCCCCGGGTTGGGAGCGCCGGCGTGCGCAGATCGAGGAGCTCTCGGCCCCGGTCCGTGCCTGGCTGATCCGCGCGCTCGCGCCGGAAGCGGGCGACACGGTGCTCGAGCTCGCCGCCGGGGCGGGCGACACGGGCTTCGAGGCGGCGGCGGTGATCGGTGAGCGCGGCCGGCTGATCACGACCGACTTCTCGCCCGCGATGCTCGCGGTCGCGCGGCGCCGCGGCGCCGCGCTCGGCCGGGAGAACGTCGACTACCGCCTGATCGACGCGCAGCAGATCGATCTCGAGTCCGACTCGGTCGACGGCGTGCTGTGCCGGTTCGGGTACATGCTGATGCCGGACGCGGCGGAGGCGCTCGCCGAGACGTGCCGTGTGCTGCGTCCTGGCGGCCGGCTGGCGCTCGCGGTCTGGGGGGCGCCGGAGCGCAACCCCTTCCTCGCCGTGATCGCGATGAGCCTCGCCGGTCACGGCCACATCCCGCCGCCCGAGCCGCCGCCGGCGCCGGGGGTCTTCAGCATGGCGGATGCGCAACGCACGACCGCGCTGCTCGATGGCGCCGGCTTCGCCAGCGTGCGCGCCGAGGAGGTCCCGGTGCGGATCTCGCTGCCCGACGTCGATGAGTACCTGGCCATCATCGCGGACACGGCCGGCCCGATCGCTCTCGCGCTGCGCGCCCTGTCCGCCGGCGAACGGGCGGCCGTCAAGGCGCAGGTCGAGGACTCCTTCGAGCGCTTCGCCACCGCGGACGGCTACGAGCTCCCCGGCGTCGTGCTGTGTGCGGTCGCCGCGAGCTGAGCGGAAGTAGCGAGATGATGCAAGCGTGTGCGACGATCGCGAGCGAGAGCGTTGCCGCGGCGCCGGCCGAGTCGCGTACGCGTCGCTACCGGCAGGCCGAGCGCGCGCTATGGGAGCACTACGAGCTGGAGCCGACCGAACGGTTCGTCGAGCTCGAGCGCCCGGAGGTCCGGCTACGCGTGCTCGAGGTCGGAGCGGGCGCGCCGGTCCTGCTCCTGCCCGGCTCTGGGGGCAGCGGTCCGAGCTGGGGAGCACTCCTGCGCGAGCTCGGCGGCGTGCGCTGCCTGCTGCTCGACCCGCCCAACTCGGGGCTCAGCTCGCGCCTGGACTACGCCGGCCGTCGGTACGGGGTCGCGATCGCCGACGTGCTGGGCGGCCTCCTCGATGCCCTCGGCCTCGAACGGACACACGTGATCGGCTCGTCGCTAGGCAACGTCTCGGCTCTGCGGCTGGCCACAGCCCACCCCCACCGCGTCGAACGCCTCGTCTTGCTCGGCGCGGGACCGGTGCCCGACGGGTATCGCGTCCCGGGCATCCTCAGGGTCATCGCCTCGCCGATGGGCGCGATCATGGTGCGCCTGCCGCCAACCCGACGAGGAGTACACGCGCTCCTGCGCCAGATCGGCCACGGCGCAAGCCTCGCGTCGGGGCGCATCCCCGACGAGCTCATCGACTGGCGAGTCGCCTTCGACCGCTACACCGACACCCCGCGCAACGAGCGCGACATGGTCCGTGCGCTCGTCAGCTGGCGGCGGGGCCGGCTCCGGCCGGGCGTCACCTTCGCGGACGCGGAGCTCGCGGCTGTCCAGCGGCCAGCGCTGCTGGTATACGGCGCCGCCGACCCGACCGGAACGCCCGAAGTGTTCGCTCGGGTCGCCGAGTTGCTGCCCAGAGGTGAGCTGCAACTCGTCAACGGCGCCGGCCACCTGCCCTGGCTCGACGACCCCCGCACGGTCGCCGACCACATCGACAGCTTCCTGGCGCGATAGCCATGCGCGTCGACATCGAGCACCGCTTCGACGTGCCCGTTCGAGAGGGCTACGACTACTTCACGAGCGTCGAGAACTGGCCGGCGTACCGGCCGGGCCGCCCGTGGCCGCCTCGCGCTCGCATGGCGGCACCCGTGGCTGCGTGGGATCGAGCCCGAGCGGCCCTCGGCGGCTCAGAGCAGTCGTGTGAGGTGGCCCGGGTCGCGTCTACGAGAATGTGGAGCGTTTCGAGTGGGCTGCCGATCCTGATCTGTGCGGCGGTGGGCTGCTTCCCGGCGATCGCTATGAGGAGTGGACGCATTGCCGTCGAGGCCCGGCGCCCCCGGGCGGCGCCATGATGTCGTCGTACATACCGCGTAGATGGGGCGAGGCACCGGCAAGCGTTCGTTGGGCGGCCGATTCGGCTCGCGGATCGGCGCCGGGAGCACGTTCAGCGAGTCGCGGATCAGCTGCTTGGTCGTGGGCTCTGCCGCTCGGCGAGTACCGCGGCCGGGTTGGGATACGCGAAGGCGTTGAGGCCCAGCCAGTGCGGCAGGCTGCGCACGAGGTGATCGGGCCCGCGGACGCGGAGCTTCCGGGACTGCATCGCCGCTCCGAGCTCGAGCTTGCCGATCCAGATCTGGGCCATCGCGCGTGGCTCTGCATCGACGTGCAGGTCGACCCCGAAGCCGGGATCGGACAGGCATAGGTCGGTGCCGGAGCGCTGGGCGACCAGCCACCAGGCTCGCTTCTTCTCCGGGACGCCGCGGTAGCGGAAGAACGTCACGAGCCGGTCCTGCGGCAGCCGGTCCAGCCGGACGTTGCGCTGCATGTCCCACATCAGCAGGGCGGGATCGGCATCGTCGTCGGTGACCTCTCGCTGCAGCCACTCCCGGCTCCAGACGCCGAGCGAGAGCAGCAGGGGGCCGAGCGCTTCGCCCGCCGGCGTGAGCCGGTACTCGTGACCGCGCTGGCCACGAAGCGGGCGTCGGGTGATCAGCCCGGATCGTTCGAGCTCCCGCAGGCGCCTGCTGAGCAGCGAGGAGGACATCAGCGGCACGCCCCGCTGGATGTCATTGAACCGCGTACTGCCGACCAACATCTCGCGCAGCACGAGCAGGGTCCAGCGCTCGGTGAGCACTTCGGCTGCCTGAGCGATGGGGCAGAACTGTCCGTAGCTGGCGGGCATCGCTCCCGTTGCGGAGTCTACCCGGCCCAGCTTCACATCTTGCAGTTGAGTCGGCCCGTCGGCGCGCGTAGACCACCGGCCAGTGACATGCATCGTGGGAAGGAGATCTAGATGAGCCAGCTTGCCGAGCTGAAGGGGGCCGCCCGGGCGATGTGGGCCGCGGGCGACTACGACGCGATCGCGAGCCTGATCTGGGACGTGGGAGGCCGGGTCGTGCGCCGACTCGGGATCAGGCCCGGGGAGGACGTCCTCGACGTGGCCTGCGGCACGGGGAACGCGGCCATTCCCGCGGCGCAGGCAGGCGGCCGCGTCGTCGGGATCGATCTGACGCCCGAGCTGTTCGCGGCTGCGCGCACGCGCGCGGCGAGGGCGCGCGTGGACGTCGACTGGGTCGAAGGCGACGCCGAAGAGCTCCCATTCGCGGACGCGAGCTTCGACGTGGTCGTCTCGACGTTCGGCGTCATGTTCGCCCCCGACCACGAGACCGCGGCGGCCGAACTCGTGCGCGTGCTGAAGCCCGAGGGCCGGCTGGGACTCTGTAGCTGGACGCCGGAAGGTAACGTCGGGGAGTTCTTCGCGCTGATGGCGGCACACGTGCCACCACCGCCCGGCGTGCCGCCGACGCTCTGGGGGTCCGAGGAACACGTCCGCGGGCTGTTCGCAGAGGCTCGGCTCGCTCTGTCGTTCGAGCGCGAGCTGGCCACGCTGCGCTTCGACTCGATCGAGCAGGCGGTCGCCATGTATGAAACGAAGTTCGGCCCCGTGGTCAAGGCACGGGAGTTGCTCGAGCCACAGGGCCGCTGGGCCGCGCTGCGCGCCGACCTCGCCGCCATGTTCGAGCGTCACAACCAGTCCGAGAACGGCGGCGTGTCGTTCGCCGGCGAGTACCTCGTAGTGACCGCACGGAACTGAACGAGGCGGGGTTAGAGCTCGCCCAGCGCTGACCGCAGAGGCTCGTGGGGCTACACAGCCACGGTGCGGCCGCTCGACGCGCACCGTCTCGACGAGCTGCGCCCCAGCGAGATCGGGACCCTGTCCGACTAGCGCGGCGACTCGGCAGCGACCCGTGGGCGCTCGACCCCCTGTGGGTCGGCGTCACCTTTGCCGACGCAGCCTGCCGGCGGCGAAGAGAGCAACGACGGGCTCAGAAGCCGGCGAGCGCCCGTTCGACCAGGGCGCCGGCCGCGAGCACGTGCGCGTCGGCCCCGGCTCGCCCGACGATCTGGATCGACGCCGGGAGGCCGTGCTCTGCCGGGCCGCAGGGCAGCGCGAGCGCTGGCCAGCCGAGCGCGTTGAACGGAGGTGAACCGGATCATCGGATCGCGCAGCTCGCGGTCGTCCTCGAAGGCGAGCGGAGCGACGAACGCCAGCGTCGGCGTGATGAGCAGGTCGAGCCCGTCAAACGCCTCGGCTCCTCGCTCGCGGTATTCCTCGAGGCGCCGCAGCGCGGCCTCATAGTCAGCGTCACCTACCTCCAGGCAACGCTCGAGCTTCGCGCGCACGTTGTCGCCGTAGGCGTCGGCATGTTCCGGAAAGAGGCCGTGGCGCGACTCCGCGGCCTCGCGCATGAATACCGGCGCGATGCCGTCAACGAGCGGGAACTTGACCGTGCGATGGTGCGGGACGGGCTTGGCGGCCGTCTCGACCTGCGCGCGCACGAGTCCGAGCCGAGCGCCGCGTCGGCCAGCCCGGCGGCGATCGCAGCCGCGGAGCCCGCGCTCGAGCCGCCGGCCGGCCGGTCGGCAGCGAGCGGGTTCGCGACCGCGCCGAAGTGCGGGTTGTCGCTCGATATGCCGTACGCGAACTCGTGCAGTTCGCCTTGCCGATGTTCACGTATCCGGCCGCCTCGAGCCGGCGAACCGCCTCCGCCGTGCGCTCCGGTACGTGGTCGGCGAAGATCATCGAGCCGTAGGTAGTGCGCAGGCCGGCCGGGTCGAAGAGGTCCTTCACGGCTAGCCTGACGCCCTCGTCGACGCGATCGGGCTGCGCGAGGAAGATGCTCACCGCGCGAAGCTTCGCCTACGGCCGCAACTCGAGCACGACCGTCTCGGTCGCACGGCAAAAGGGGTAAAGCCTCCCGCAGGCGCCGGTCCCCGCCTGGGCGCCAAGGCCCAGGCCGAACTCCCCGTCGAGCGAGGACGGGAGGCACATCAGGCTCGAGGGACCGTGGTGGATCCGGCCCACCGCGTTCGGGTTCTCGGAGAGGGAGTCCTGGCCAAGGGCTCGACGAAGCGTCACCGTGCTAGTCGGTTCGCGGACCGCATTACGCTGCGTATTGTGGAGGTCCGAGCGCCGGTTGTGCGCCGCGGACGCCCGGCTCTGAACCGCCCGGCCTTGACCGATAGCGTTCCGTAGGGCTGCTGCGAGAGGGCGATGGGGAGCCCCTGGTCAGCCGATGATCGTCTTCTCGTCGACGATGATCATGCCGGTTTGATCCATGTCGAGGAAGTTCTTCGCGTCCTCGACGGCGGCGCCCATCTGGGGTGAGTTGAGGGCAGCGGTCATCGCTTGATCGTCGTCGAACCAGAGTTCGCCGATGCCGTCACAGATCGGTTCTTCGGAGTCGGCGGTGACGTGGTTTTGGCGCCATTTCGTCAGCCCGGGCAGCTCCTTGAGTACCGAGACATGGCGTTGACCGCTCCACTCGGCGAGGCATTGTTCGCGAGTCAGGTCTGGCCGTCGCTGGATGACGAAGATCACCTTGCTCATCTCGATCTCCTTAGTCGCGTCAATACTGGTTTCGCCGCAGCGTAGGCGGGCCAGGGCGCCGCTGCATGACACGACGATGAAAAGACGATGACGGCCGCGCGGCGGGCGCGGTAGCCTCGAGCAACGAATGGTCGTCGAGACCGGTTCGAGCACCGTGCGATTGGGCGCTGGAGCGTTCGTTGGGCGCCACGAGGAGTTGCTGCGTCTGCGGCGCCTCGCGGTCGAGCCGGTGCCGCGAGTGTTCTTCGTGCACGGGTTGGCCGGCTCGGGAAAGTCGACGCTCCTGCGTCGATTCGCCGTCGACGTCCCGTCTGGCCATCCGCTGGTGCTCCTCATGGACGGCCGAGAGGTCGAGCCGACGGAGCAGGGCTTCCTCTTGGCGGTGGCTCACGCCGCCGGATCACTCGACGAACGCGAGCTCGGGCTTGACCTGTTCGAGTGGCTGGGCGATGTAGCCGATCGGGTCGTGCTTTGCGTGGATCATTATGAGTTGCTCCGCCTGCTCGATACGTGGCTGCGGCAGGCAGTGACTCCCGCACTGCCGGAGAACGTGGTGATGCTGTTGGCCGGGCGGGAAGCGCCCAACCGGGCATGGAGTCGGCTTCCCGCGGGCGGCTTCGAGGCGAGGCTTCTCGGACCGTTGCGAGCCGAGGAGAGCGCAGAGCTCGTGCGCTCGCTGGGCGTCCCGCAGGACGACGTCGCTCCGATCATTCGCTTCTCCCGAGGGCACGCCCTGACGCTCGTGCTCGGCGCCTTGGCCACCAAGGAACGTCCCGCCTCGCAGATCCAGGACGTGACGCTCAGCCGGCTGCTCGACGAGTTCACGCGAGCCTATCTCGACGACCTGGACGAGCGGACACAGCGCGTCCTCGAGGCGGCGGCGGTCGTCCGGCGCCTCAGCACGCCGCTGCTTGACGCCATGCTGCCCGGTCTCGACACGTCGCAGGCGTTGCAGGCTGTGGCGGAGTTGCCCTTCGTCGACATCGCCGCCGACGGGCTCGCGCTCCACGAGGCGCTCCAGCAGACGATCGCGGCGCGGCTGCGGGCGCTGAATCCGTCCCGGTGCCTCGAGCTGCGGCGGCGGGCCTGGGCTCATGTCCGTGACCAGCTTCGCAGCGCGCCGAGGTCTCAGCTATGGCGCCAGACCGCCGACATGATCTACCTGGTCGAGCATCCAGAGGTCCGGGAGGCCCACTTTCCCAGCGGCGCGCACAACTTCGCCGTGGAGACGGCGACGCCGGCAGACGCGGCCGCCATCGGCGCGCTCATCGAACGACACGAACCCCCGACGGCCGCCAGGTTATTGCGCGCGTGGTGGTCCCGGTCCCCGGACGCGTTCCGCGTCGCTCGGAACGCGCGCGGTGATGTCGCCGGGTTCTCGATCATCGCCACCAGCGGCCAGACCGACCCGCGCCGGTTCGCACACGATCCGGTCGTCGCGATGTGGCTCGACCACCTCGCCGAGCACCCGATCGGTCCCGGCCAAGAGGTGCTGCTCATCCGCCGCTGGCTGACCTGGGACGCGGGGGACGGGCCGTGCGAGGCGCAGGCCAGCATGTGGCTCGACCTCAAGCGCATCTACATGCAGCTCCGTCCCCGCCTGCGTCGCAACTACGGGATCACCAACCATCCCGAGATCTACGGCCCGGTCATGGAACAGATCCGCGGTGGGCTCATTCCGCGAGGCGTGGTGGAGATCGACGGTCGTGAGTACCACGGGCTGTACCTCGAATTCGGCCCGTCATCGGTGGACGGGTGGCTGACCGACCTGGCGGCCGCGGAGTTCGGGCCTCCCGAGGACGATCTCCTCGACGTGCGGCAACGCCAGCTGCTGATCAACGGTGATCGCGTGGACCTCACGCCGAAGGAGTTCGAGGTCATGCACTTCCTGCGCGAGCGCACTGGTCATACCGTCCCCCGCAGCGAACTCCTCGATGCCGTCTGGGGCTTCGACGACGACCTCGGATCCAACGTCGTCGACGCGGTGATCCACAGGCTACGCGAGAAGCTCGCAGACAACGCAGATCTGATCCAAACGGTGAGAGGCGTCGGCTACCGGCTGTCGCAGTGACCTACCAGGCAGCCGCGGTCTCCCGGATCGGCACCGCTCTATCCATGTCAGGGCGGTCGGTGGTGGCGACGGCCGCGGAGCAGGCGGCCCGAGATCGCTCGCGCGCGGCGATGTGGGTGGCCGGCCTATCTCGTTGTGCTGGCGCTGTCGGCGAAGTCGCGCTCGATCTCGTCGATCAGCTCCGTGTGCAGGTCGAGGAGCTGGCGCAGGAAGCGGGTGGCGAGGAGCAGGTATTTCTTGCGGTGGGGCAGGGTGTGTGCGGTGCATTCGGCGTCGGTGAGGCGCGCGTGGAGGTCGGCGATGTCGTCGCGCAGGGTGGCCATGCTCTGGCGCGTGATCGGCTCTCCGACGAGGTCGCAGATGAGCAGGCGCAGCAGCGCGTCGCTCTTGAGTGGCGTGAAGGTGACCGGGCTGTGGGCGTAGGCGCGCAGCGCTTGGAGTCCGTTGTCGGTGAGGGTGTAGACCGTGCGCTGGTGGGTCTTGCCCGGTTTCTTGTGAGCCGACAGGTAGCCGAGCTTGGCCAGGCGCTGGGGCTCGGTGTAGTAGCGGCTCTCGCCGGCCCACGCCAGCATTCGGCCGCGCTTGGCCAGGCGCAGCAGGTCGTGCGGCGCGGCGCCCTCGCTGCCCACGAGTCCGAGGATCTCGTAGGAGAACAGGCTCAGTTCGCGCGGGATGTCGTGGGTGCGCTGCTCGGTTGACAAAGCTATATCTTGAAGCTTACAATAGCTATACTTTATACCTATCGCGAAGGGAGCGGAGATGACCTCCGACACCCGACCGGCCGAACTGACGGGCAGCGCGAAGCGATGGGGACCGCTGTGGGGTGCCCGGCCCGACGACTGGGCGCTGATCGAGGACCAGCAGGTCCCCGACGTACGAGGCGGCGCTGCGCCACGTCAGCCTCGAGCCCGGAGACGCGGTGCTCGACATCGGCTGCGGCGCCGGCGTGTTCCTAAGCCTGATCGCGGACCGAGGCGCGCGCCCGGTCGGACTCGACGCCTCCGAGGCGCTGCTGGGCATCGCCCGTCGGCGTCTGCCCGACGCCGATCTGCGACTCGGCGACATGGAGGCCATTCCATTCGAGGACAACAGCTTCGACCTCGTGACCGGCTTCAACTCGTTCTTCTTCGCCAACGACATCGTCGCCGCGTTGCGCGAGGCCGGCCGGGTCGCCAAGCCCGGCGCGCCCGTGGTCATCCAGGTGTGGGGGCCGCATGAGCACAACGACCTCGAGGCGATGAAGGAGATCGTCAGGCCGTTCCTGCCACCCCGACCTCACGACGCGCCACCCGAGCCCGACTACGCGCTCCCCGGCGTGCTCGAAGACCTCGCCGACCGCGCCGGACTCACGCCCGAGCTGGCCTTCGACACAACCTGGGCCTACCAGTACCCCAACGAGCAAACCCTCCGGCGCAGCCTCCTCGCCCCCGCCGGGCTCGCCGTGCTGATCGGACCCACCGCACAAGCCGAAGTCGAGAACGCGCTCGTCGCCGGCCTCGCCGCACACCGCACCCCCGGCGGCGGCTACAGCCTCCACAACGAGTTTCACTACCTCATCGCACGACTCTGACCGCCCCCACAAGCGGCCCCTCCGCCGGGCGACCTCCTACGACGACGAGCCGCGTGCTCCGCCGCGGCGCGGCCGTCGCGTCCCTGTCCGTCGCGAGAGTCAGGCGAGCGCGATCCTCGCCCTAGCCCTTGGCATATTCCTCAGCCGACCGGGGCTCGAACTCGAATCCGACGAACCGCTCGTCACCGACCACCCACGCGTCGTGGCCGGGCTCAATCACGTACGCGTCGCCCGGACCGATCTCGGTCTCGGTCCCGTCCGCGTGCTTGGTAGCCAGCCGGCCGGACTGGACAAGGCCGACGTGGCGAGCCTGACAGCTCTCAGTACCGGGGACGGGCTTGATGCATTCCGACCAGCTCCCGCCCGGCTCCAACGCTAAGCCAGCTCGACCCGCACGGCGGCGGCGACGGCAGCGCGCACGAGCGGCGAGCCGGCGCCCGAGAGGTGCTCGGCGAGCCGCGCGTCCACGTCGAATGCCAGGCCCGCAAGAGCAGGATTGGTAACCGGAGCCGTGAGAAGCACTGTGAGAAGCATCGCGGGATTCCCGCCCCGCTCGGGCCTTCCGATGCTTCCGAAAATCCCGATGGATACGGGATCTATGGAACGATGGGACGTTGCGAAACCGGCGAGGCACCAGGTTGAGGGCCTTGTGGGTGTATCGGTTGCACGCAGCAACGGTCCGGTCCGCGGCCGGGTCTGCGATCGGGTCGCGCGGCGCCCCGGAGGCGATCCGACGGTCGCCCTTCGATGCAGCTGGCGTGAGGGGTGACCGATCAGGTCGTCATGCCCGTTGGCGGTGCCGGCGGTTGGCGATAAGCCCTCCTGCCAACACCGCTCGCCGAACTCTTGGAATGGAGGCCACGTTCCTCGCGCCGGTTCGGGCGGACCACACCAGCCGCCTAGCCGATCGACACTGGAGAGGTCCACCACGCCACTCGCGTCGATGTCCCAGCGCCAAAGGTCTCGCGGCATCTGGCGGTCGGGCGGGATCGCGAACTCGGCGAGAGCTCGGTACCACTCAGCCCACGCGGTGTCCTCGTCGTCGCCGAAATAGAGAGCGCCGACGACCTCGCCCCTCTGCCACCGGCCGTCACTCGGCGGATCGCCGCGGAAGAACGGGTCGCCGCCGTGCGGCGTGTGGCGCCACCACTCTCCCTGGACGACGACAGCGTCGACGTCCACTACGTCGTCGGCGACTCTTCGAGCGCCGAGACGAGCTTGGCGACCTGGCGATAATCACCCCGCGCGATGACCTCGAGCGGCTTGTCGTCGTCCAGAGCAGGGACAGGCTTACGCAGCCAAACGGCGATGTAGCTGGGATCCATCACCCTCGTGAGCCGCTCGACGAGGGCCGACAGCTCGACCAGGCGCTCGGCACGCTCGCCGGTCGGCGCTCGGGTCCCGCCGAGCCAAGCGCGCGCGGTACTGGCCGCCGCCCCGGTGGCCCGCGCGATGTCAGCGTCGCTGAGGTGGCCGACCTCCCTCACGAAGGCGGCCTCGCGGACGAATGGTGATGGAGCTGCTGCAGATCGGGCCATCGTCCCGTAGCGTAGCCTAAATGCATCAGCTTTGCATCAGAATCTTGCGCATCTGACTCCCTCGATCACGTGACGATCGGACGTGCCATGCGCGATCGAGGAGGCGCTACCTCGCAGCGCCTGACTGCGAGCACGACCACAACCAATGCATGGTGCCCGTCCCGCCATGCCGGCGAGCAGCGTGGTCGAATTTGGACCGTTGAGTCCACTCGTGCGCTCTTGCGTTACACAACACGCGCGCGCGCCGTCGAAGCATTCGCGCGAAGGTTGGCGTAGGCCGCGTCGAGTGCCGTCGCGAGCGGGGCGTGGTCGCGTTGGGCCTGAGTGAGGAGGAGACCGCCCTGGATTGCCGCGAGGGTCGCCGTCGCGAGCCCGTCGGGGTCTGCGGTCGGGTCGAGCTTGCCGGATCGCTGCATCGAACGCAGGCCGTCGCGCAGGCGCGCATGCCACCGCTCGAACGAGTTTGCGAGCGCGACGCGCGCGTCCTCGTCGCTCTCGGCCAGCTGGCCGACGAGCGAGCCGATCGGGCAGCCGCCGCAGGCGCGGCGCTCGACCTGTAGCGCGACGAGGGCGTCGAACCACGAGCGGATGGCCTTCCACCCGTCGAGCGGCGGCAGGTCGCTGAGCACGCCATCGGCGTTGTGGGCGACGACGGCGCGCAGCAACGCGCCGCGGTCCTCGAAGTAGTGATAGAGCTGGCTCTTGCTGGCGCCGGCGCGTTCGATGATGTCGTCGACACTCGTCTCGGCGACCCCGCGCTCGTGGATGAGCTCCGATGCGGCGGTAACGATCCGCTCGCGCGTCGCGCGTCCTCTGGAGGTCTTAGGGGCAGCGATCACTGTCTCCGACCCTAGCCGCGGCCGGACCAACGAGTCCAGTCGCTTGCCGTAACGCGCGCGCCCGATCCGAGACTGGACCGTTTCGTCCACTTATTTCGATGGGGTCTGGCGCGCGTCGCGCCTCGCCCGCCGAAGGGAGCAGCGATGAAGTCCATGTCGAAGCGGTGGTTGCTCGCAGCCGCCTTCACCATCGTCGCCGCGGCGGCGGTGGTTGGCAGTCAGGCGTTGGATGGCTCCGGGGGTCAGGCGCTCGCGGGCCCGACGAAGGCCTCGGCGCGGGCCGGCGGGCTGGGGCCGATCAGCGGCCTGCTGCCGCGCGATCACCTCACCGAGGAGAGCGCGATCCAGGTCGACCTCAGCAAGGAGTCAGTGCGCCTGCCGCTGTACAAGGGCAAGGCCAACGGCCAGACGGTCTGGTACACGCTCCTCGACGCCTCCGATCAGGGGATCGCCCACGATCTCGGCGTCAACTACGCGCCCAAGCTCAGCAACGTCGCCATCGGCTGCCCCGACTGCGTGCAGACGGTGACGCTCGACTCACCCTCGCCCGACCAGAACAAATTCGGGCAGGCGCTCGTCAACTTCCAAGGCGCGCCCGACTTCAGCCCGACCCGGATCGCCACCCCCGGTCCCGGCGGATTCCCGCTCGCCAAGTTCCAGCCCGGCGCCGTGGCGGGCAACGGGTACAGCCCGTTCATCCGCATCGCCGGGTCGCAGACCGTCTACAGCGCCCCCATCGTCGCCACCGGCGACGGCCCATTCGACGTCGTCCACCACACCGACACCGGCGACCGCGTGCTCGGCATCCACATCGCCGGGCCGTCGGCGCCCGGCCAGTACGCCGAGTCATGGGTCGACCTGCTCTTCGTCAAGGGCTTCGACGCCGGCCAGCCGATCGTCTACATCAGCACCGACGCCGGTCAGCCCCTGACCTCCGTGCTCGAGCGTTCGACGTACGTCCCGGCCCTCGACAAGGCGGCCTACAACGGCGGCGACGACTTCCTCGGCTCGGCCCGTGAGCGGCTGTTCGGCTTCATCAACGGCCAGACCGGCGCGAACAACAAGGAGTCCCAGGGATTCGTGCATCTGGTCAACGACGGGCACGCCTCCGAGGACGCCAGCGCCGGCAACACGGCGCTGATCGACGCGCTGCGCCGCGGCGGCGACCTGCTCAACGTGTTCGGCGACTTCCCGACCCTCGACGACCCGCGTCATTCGCAGGCCTACAGCCCCCTGTGGGACGCCCAGCTCGGCCTGTGGACCGACAAGGCCGTCCAGCAGGGGCTCAACAAGCGTCAGATCGACGAGGTGCAGGTCTTCAACCTCGCCGCGAGGCGCCCCGACCTGCTCACCGGCGTCGACCCGGCGACCGGCAAGCCTGCCCCATACGGCGCGGTCGGCGTGGACATCAACTGCGCCGTGATCGGATTCATCGACAAGGCCCCCACGGCCAACCTCGCCGACCCGGTCGCCAACTCGCAGTTCCCCCCGCGCTAGCCGCTCCACACCACGGCCAAGACGGCGGATCCGACGCCCGGATCCGCCGTCTCAGCGCCACCACGATCGCAACCGAGGAGGTCGCCGGGTGACCGTGCCGAGCGACGCCGACCCATGGCGCGTCCTGTCGGCACGAGCGTGGCCTCGAACGTCAGCGCAGCATCTGCAAGCCGGGGCCAAACCATCACGAGCCGGCCGCTCACCCCGGGTCACCATCAGGGGTGCTTGACCAGCACGGCCCGCGTGTAGAGCAGGTCGAAGCCCTGTCGCTGCGCGTTCTGATGCGATCGCGATCCGGGTTGTGTCGTGATCACGGCGACGTCGCAGCCGGCGACCGCGGCGTCCGCCAGGCGGGCCGCGAGCAGCGCGCTCTGAATCCCCCGCCTCCGGTGCGCCGGTGCCGTCGCGGCACCGGCGAGCTGCGCGACGCCCTCGTCAATGCGCAAGCTCGCGCCGCCGGCCAACACGCCGTCGCGCAGGGCGGCGTAGCGCGCGAGGCCGGCGGACGCCGAGTCGCGTTCCGCGTTCTCGACAATCTCCCGCGGGAACTCCTCATGCCATGGCAGCCCCTGTGTGTCGGGATGCGCGACGGCGTCGACGACCACGTCGATCCACGAGTCGAGCTCCAGCTCCCCACTCGGCCGAACCTCGATCCCAGCAGGCGTCGCGCGCTCGAGCCCGGGCGCGAGCGCGCGCCCGAGCACGTTCTCGAACGATTCAAGCTGGTAGCCGCGTCCGGTCAGCAGCTCACCGATCTCTGGATCGGCGAGGTGGGAGAGCTCGATCTGCGTCGGCGCGCCGCGCCCCGCGAAGGCCTGCTCAATCTCGTCGAGCGCGGCAACGTCGGGTACGCCGCCGAAGCCGAGCCCGACGACCTTGTTGTAGGGCGAGCCCTTCTCCGCAAAGCTCGCCATCCCGCCCGCGATCGGGATCGCGAACCCGTCCGCGGAGCCCGTGCGCCGGCGGGTGGCGGCGCCGACGAGCGCGATCAGCCGCGCCTCGGCCCACTCGACGCGCGCGGCCAGCGCCGTATCGCAGAACAGCGAAGTCATCGGTTCACCCTCCGAGCTGATCGCGAGACACGCCCGATCCGACCGCCTGCGTACCGCGAGCCGGGGCGCTCGCGCCCTCAGGCACCGCACCCTCGCAGCGCGACGTCGAGAGCGTCACGCAACGGTGACAGTTCGCCGCGCACCTGCGCCAACAGCAGGCCGCCTTGGTAGGCGGACAACAGCGCGGTCGCGAGCCGTCGCGGGTCGGCGGAGCCGGCAAGCTCGCCGTGGTCGTGCAGGCGCGCAAGACCCCCGGCCAGCGCCTCAGACCAGCGACCGAAGCCGCGCTCGAGGGCGTCGCGGGCCTCGGGGTCGTTCTCGGCGAGCTCCGCCGCGAGCGCGCCGATCGGACAGCGCAATGGGTGGTCGCCGTCGGCGTAGGAATCCATGAGCGCATCCGCCCACGCGCGCAGGTCCGCTCGCGTGGCGAGGGCATCGAGCCGCGGCTGCTGATCGGCCATGATGCTCGCGACCTGCCGCTCGATCACGGCATGCGTGAGGTCGCGCTTGCCGCCGAAGTAGTGATAGAGCTGCCCCTTGCCCGTGCCCGAGGCAGTGACGATCTGATCCAGCCCCGTAGCGGTCACGCCCTGCCGATAGAAGAGCTCGCTCGCTGCCTCGAGAATCTGCTCGCGCGTGGCCCGGCCACGATCGGTGGTCGGCTGAACAGTCATGCAGGGATGGCCCGCTCGGCATCGACTCCGATCGTCGCCACCCCGGCCGCGACGACCACGAACGCGCCTCCCGCCAGCTGCGCCGCCGCGAGATGCTCGCCGAGCAGCACGACCGACGCCAATGCACCAAACAGCGGAACGAGCGTGAGAACGAGCGCCGCGGAGGTCGCACTGACGCCGCCGATCGCGATGTTGTAGAGCACGAACGGCACGACGCTGGACAGCAGCGCGACAGTGGTCGTGACGAGTAGGTGCCCGGCGTCGGCGTGCGTCAGGTGACTGTGGCCGGCTGCGATCATCACCGCCGCCAAAGGCAGGGCGACCACGGTGGCGCCGAGCATCTGCTCCGCGGTGAGCGAGAGCGCGTTGCGGCCCGCCACGACCCGGCGCGCGAGCACGGCGTACACGGCGGCGCTGAGCGCCGCGGCCACAACGAGCGCATCGCCGCTGAACGTGCTCATGGTTCCCCCGCTGTCAAGCGACAGCAGAGCAGAGCCGGCGAACCCGGCCGCGAGCGCTACGACCACCCGGCCGCCCACGCGCTCGCCCAGCAGCACGACGGCCAGCGCCACGGTGAACAAGCTGTCGGTGGCCAGCAGCAACGCGCCATGCGTGGCGGCCGTGTGCACGAGACCGAAGTCGAAGAGCAGGATCGCGAGCCCCGGATCAAGGACGCCGAGGGCCAACACCGGGAGGCTGGGGCGGGAGGGGCGCGCGCCGCGGGCCAGCGCCGCAGCGCACAAGACCAGCGCTCCCACGGCTACTTCGACCGCGAACAGGTCGAGCGGGCTCACCTGTTCCAGCGCGACCTTTGTGAGGGCTGCCGACAGCCCCCACGACAGCGCCGCGAGAAGCAGCAGAGCGACTGGGGATGTTCGCGATTTGGCCATCTCTGTACTGATCGGTCCAGTCAACTGTACCAGACGGTCCAGTAGCTCGCGACAGGTGCGAATCCCCAGCGCGTTCCTCCACTCCACGCCGCTGCCGCGGTCCGACGCGACCCGAGATCAGCGGCGCGACCGAGCGCTCAGCGGCGCCCGTGCGCGAGCTGGCGCGCCGCCGGCAGGGCGCGAAGGCGCACCATCGCGGTTGTGCCGGCCAGTGGCCCCACCGCCAGCGGCACCAGGGCGAAGCGCCAGCCGATCGCGTCGGCCGCCACCGGCACCAGGCGGATGCTGGCGATGGTCAAGGCGAACCCGAGGGCGAGTTGCAGCGTGAGCGCCGAGCCGGCGTAGCGGGGCTCGGCGAGCTCGGTCACCGACGCGGAGAATTGCGCCGAGTCGGCGATGACCGACGCGCCCCACACCAGCAGCACCGCCACCAGCACCGCTGTGGGTGCGAGGTAGACCCAGGGACTGGCGACGCAGCATGCTGCGCTGACGACCATCGCGGCGCTGGTCGTGATCGTGCGCCCGACCCGGTCGGCGAGGCGTCCGGCGAGAATTGCGCCCGACAGACCGGCGACGCCCACGGCGGCGAAGACGATCGCGCCCGTCTGCAGGCGCGCCGGATCGTCCCCGGCGACGGCGTGGCGGGATGCGACGAAGAACGTCGGAAGCCAGGCCCAGAAGGCGTACAGCTCCCACATGTGCCCCAGGTAGCCGAACGTGGTGAGGCGCACGGGCCTGGCACGCAGGGCGTGCAGCGCGGCGACGACGTTCAGCGACGGCGGCGGCGGGGCGTCGAGACCCGGCGTGACCGGGCGGATGACCGCGGCCGCCAGCAGCGCGAGGACGGACGTGGTGAGGATGGTCGCCGGCCATGGCACGTCGCCCAGGCCGCGCACGAGATGCGGCGTGGCCGAGCCCAGCGTGAGCGCTCCAACGACCACGCCGGTCGCGACGCCGCGGCCGCGCACGTAGTGCGTGGCGACCAGGCGCACGCCGGGCGCGTACACGCCCGCCAGCGCGACGCCGACCAGGAAGCGCAACGGGATCGCGGCGGCAAGGCCCCCGGCCGGCACGAGCAGCGCGTTCGCTGCGGCGGCCGCGATCGCCGAGCCGGCGATCAGGCGGCGCGGCTCGATCCGGTCGGGGAGGTTCAGGAGGGCCGCCGCGATGCTGCCGGCGATGAACCCGGCTTGCACCGCGACGACCAGCCACGCCGCTCCCGCCGCGGTCAAGCCCCAGTCGCGCTCCAGCGCAGGCACGACAGCCGTGGCGCTGAACCATGTCGAGTTGGCCAGCACCGCCGCCAGTGCGACGCGCACCAGCGCGTGCCGCGCTTTGGTGACCGCCGGCGCCGTGGCCCGGACGGCGAGGACGCTCGCCACAGTTCAAACGCGCAGCGCGGCCAGGACTTCGTCGGGCCCGACGCGCCAGCGGTAGTCGCCGGAGACGGAGGCGAAGCGGATCACACCGTCCTCGCCGATCACGAACGTCGACGCGGCCGGCAGCGTGTTGCTGTCGTCGCCGTTGAAGTCGGCCAGCTCGATGCCGAGCCCGCGCGACGTGGCCGTCACGGCCTCGCTCTGCCTGAACACCAGGCCGTAGCCGCGGGCTACGGCGTTGCCGACGTCCGACAACACCGGGAACTCCAGCGCGTGGCGCTCGGCGAGGGTCAGCGACTGGTCGGGCGTCTGCGGCGAAACGGCGACCAGCGCGGCGCCGGCGGCGCGGATGTCGGCCAGCGCGGACTGGAAGGCCGCGAGCTGGAGGTTGCAGTACGGGCACCACGCGCCGCGGTAGAAGACGAGTACCACGGGGCCGTCGGCGAGCAGGTCGTCGAGCGCGATCTCGCCGCCGCGCGCGTCCGCAAGCCGGAACGCCGGGGCGCGATCGCCGGCGCGCAGCGCGCCCGCGATCGTGTCGCCGGCGCCCATCGCCTCGGCGTCACGGTCGTAGACCGACAGGATCTCCTCGCCGACCTGGCTGAGCAGGCCGGCGCGCATCTCGGTGGTGGTCGCCGTGAGGGAGGTGGAGGGGGTCTTGGTGGACATGCCAGGCAGGCTAGGAGCGCCCGGCTGACACAACAATGCGCCAGAAGCGCGGATCAATAGCCGTTCAGCTCAACTCGCTCCAATGCATGAGTCGGACGGCGATAGACTGCGACATTGATGGACCCGCTCGCCGACGTGTTCGACCTCAGCCGCGTCTCGGGCGCGATGATGGCCCAGCTCATCGCCTGCGAGCCGTGGGGGGTGGCCGTGGACCCGGTGCCCGGCGCCGTCTTTCACGCTCTGGTGGCCGGCAGCTGCTGGCTGCGCATGTCCGGCCGCGCGCCGCAGCGCCTGATGCCCGGCGACGTCGTGCTCCTGCCCACCAACACGCCGCACGAGCTCGTGTCGTCGGTCGACGGGCGCACGGAGTCTCTGGCGCAGTTCGAGAAGGACACCCGCCGCACGCCCGACGGCGACATCATCATCCAGGGCCCGGGCGCCGCAACGCGCGTGCTCTGCGCGGCGTACGACTACGACCACGAGGTCGCCCACCCCCTGATGTCCCAGCTGCCGCCGGTACTGCATGTCCCGGCCGGGATGCCCGGCGACGAAGGGGCCGTCGCAGCGACGCTCAGGCTGCTCGCGCTCGAGCTCGGCGGCCACCCGCCCGGCTCGCGCGCCGCGGTGGGCCGGCTGATCGACGTGATGTTGATCCACGTGATGCGCGCGTGGCTGCGCCTGCAGGACGCCGACGCAACCGACGGGTGGCTGCTCGCGCTGCGCGACCCGGTGGTCGCGGGCGCGATGAACGCCATCCACCAGCGGCCCGGCGAGCCGTGGACGATCGAGTCGCTTGCCCGTGAGGTCAGCGTGTCGCGCGCGACGTTGGCCCGCCGCTTCGCCCACCTGGTCGGCGAAACGCCGCCGGACTACC
This sequence comes from uncultured Actinomycetes bacterium, assembly GCA_963851295.1. Classification (GTDB taxonomy): domain Bacteria; phylum Actinomycetota; class Thermoleophilia; order Solirubrobacterales; family Solirubrobacteraceae; genus JAOPZW01. The sequence continues at coordinate 525,120 of CAWKOS010000001.1, forward strand.
TGACGCGCTGGCGGATGGATCTCGCCGCCCAGCGGCTGCGCGACACGGAGGACACCGTCGGCGCGATCGCGGCCGCCGTTGGCTACCGGTCCGAGTATTCGTTCTCCCGCGCATTCACGCGCCACCGTGGGATCGCCCCGGGCCGATACCGGCGCCACGCCCGGGCGCGGGCGCTCGCAGCCGCCTAGGCCCGGCAGATGGACCGGGTGACGCGGTCTGCCGCGCACGACGATTGGCGGGCGCGGGCAGGCGCCGAGGGCGACGCGGCGACCGCCGGGAAGCATGCGTCCCCCCTGCAGATACCGCGGTAGCGATAGCGCGGGCTGCGACGATCGGACCGATTCACCGTCCTTCAGACCGCCAGCGCCCGGTACGTGCAGGCGCTGGAGCAAAGCGCCGAGCACGTGCGGACGGCGATCGGATGACGTCTCGTGGTGCCATCCTGGTCTCATCGAGCGGCTCCGGCCCTTGAGCTTGCCAATGGCGATCAGCTTCCCAAGCTGAGGGTCGCGAGTTCGAGCCTCGTCCGCCGCTCTTCAGAGAAGCCCCGCCTGCAGGCGGGGCTTCCGTGTTCGTATCGCTACAGCACGCCGCCCGACACGCCCCCTGCCAGCGCGCTGGCCGGAAGCGCTGCGACGAGCACGAGGGACAGGGCGAACAGGCCGATCTGCTTCATCGGATCCTCCTGACTGTTGAGGTTGACGAGGTCGAGGCTAGGTCCCGGCTGGTCTCGCGAGAAGCGGCCGACCGGTGAGGTATCGGGTGAAGTTGTGACCCGCGCAGCTCGGCGTGCGGAGTCACTGCCGCGACCGCCAGCACGGCGCCGATGGCACCGAACGCGAGCAGGCCGGTGATGCCGCGGGGGCGGTTGCGAATCGAAGTGGCGTCCATCCGGCGAAGCTAGTGCGCGACGCCGCGCCGGGAACGGGGCGTCGGGTGAGAAGACGGACGACGTTTGGGAGCGCGAGACTGCGCGTCCATGGAGCCACCCGTCGCCGTCATCACCGGCGCGTCCCAGGGCATCGGCGCGGGACTCGTGCGCGCCTTCCGGGACCGCGGCTACGCGGTCGTGGCCACGTCGCGGACAGTCGGGCCTTCAGGCGACCCGATGCTCGCAGCGGTGCAGGGCGACATCGCGGAGCCCGACACGGCCGAGCGGGTCATGCGCGAGGCGATCGCGCGGTTCGGCCGCGTCGACACGCTCGTCAACGACGCGGGCGTGTTCGTCGCCAAGCCGTTCACCGAGTACACCGACGCGGACTACGCGCTCGTCACCGGGGTCAACCTCGACGGGTTCTTCCACATGACCCGCCGCGCGATCGCGCACATGGCGCAGCGCGGCAGCGGCCACGTCGTCAACCTCACCACCACCCTCGTCGAGCACGCGAACGCCGGCGCCCCGGCCGCGTTGACGGCGCTGACCAAGGGCGGCGTCGCGGCGGCCACCCGGTCGCTCGCGACCGAGTACGCGGCCCGCGGCATCCGCGTCAACGCCGTCTCGCCGGGCGTGATCAGGACCCCGGAGCATGCGCCCGAGGAGTACGACGGGCTCGGGGCGCTGCATCCGATGGGGCGCGTGGGCGACGTGAGCGACGTCGTGGGCGCCGTGATGTACCTCGAATCCGCGCCGTTCGTAACCGGCGAGATCCTGCATGTCGACGGCGGCCAGAGCGCCGGCCACTAGGCCCCGTCACCCCACGTGGGTGATGCCCGCTCACCCGTTCGGCTGGGAGGGTGAGCCCGTGCAGCGCGTGGCTCCGCGCAGCCTCCGACGAATCCAGGTCGCCGTCCTCGCGGCGGTGGCGAGCGTCGCCGCGCTCGCGGCGGGCCCGGGCGCGGCCGGGGCGGCGATCAAGCCCAGTGCCGCCACGATCGACGGCGTGACGAGCGCCTCGGCGCCTCCGGGCAGCGTGATGGGCGCGACCGTGACGGCCGCCGTCGTCGGGAACTGGAGCGCGACCCGAGTGCGGTTCGGGGCGGAGCCCTCGGACTGCATCAACCACTCCGACCTGGGAACCGGGAGCGCACGGCGGGCGAGCTTCGACGTGACGGCGCCCGGGACGCCCGGCTCCTACGACGTCGACTTCACGCCCCACGACTCGAGCACGTGCGACGACACGGCGCTCAGCACATTCACGCTGCAGCACGGCCTGACCGTGACCCAGCCGGCAGCGAACCCGAACCTCCCGCCGCACTGCGGGATCAACGTCATGCTCGTGCTCGACAAGTCGGGCTCAATCGCCTCGACGGGCCAGACCGAGACGGTGCGCAACGCGACCAGGGCCTTCCTCAACGCCCTCTCTGGGACCGGCGCGAAGGTCTCGATCACGGATTTCAGCAGCACGGCGGCCCAGCAGGTCCCGTACCTCACGGTCACGGACGAGGCGATCGCGAACCGCTTCGAGCCCTACCTCAGGAACGTCTACAGGCCCAGCGGCTACACCAACTGGGAGGCCGCCTTCCAGAAGGTGCGCCAGGCGAACACCGAGGGGACGCATGCGGACCTCGTCGTCTTCATCACCGACGGCGACCCGACGGCCCGCAACAACCCGCCCCATAGCCCGATCACCAACCTCACCGACGGCGACGTGGACGCGATGCGCGGCGCGGCGACCGAGGCCGACCTCGTCAAGGATCCAGGCGGGCAGGAGCAGGGCTCGCACATCCTGGCGCTGGGCGTCGGGTCGGCGGTGACCGAGGAGGCAAGCGCACGGCGCCTGACCGCGATCTCGGGCTTCAACCAGGCCCCGCCGGCGGACTTCTCCACGGCCGACTACACCCTCATCCAGAACTTCGACCTGCTCGCGGCCGCCCTACGCCGGATCGCGGTCGACCTCTGCCAGGCGTCCGTGACGGTCACCAAGCTCGTCGACGAGGGCGACGGGGTCTACAGGCCCGACCCGGGCTGGAACTTCACGACGACGGTCTCGACGAGCGCCGGCGGCTTCACGTGGGTGCTGCCCACGCCCGGAATCGGCGACTCGCGATCGGCGGCGACGAACGCCGACGGCGTGGCGAGCTTCCAGTGGAAGCCGACCAACTCGACGGCGACGAGCACGGTCACGGTCGAGGAGGAGCTCAAACCCAACTTCGACTTCATCGACGCCGTCTGCAAGGTCAACTCGATCAGCCCCAGCGGCTCCCGCAGGCGGGTCGTCCGCCGATCGACGAGCACGACGCCAAGAGCGACGGCGACCATCGGCCCCGGCCAGTACGCCACGTGCGTGGTGCGCAACAAGATTCGCCAGGGGACCATCGAGATCGAGAAGCGCGCGAACCCGCAGAGCTCGCAGGCGTTCGGCTTCACGGGCTCGCTCGGCGCCTTCAACCTCGTCGACGAGGCGGGCGGGAGCTCGTCCTCGAAGGTCTTCGGCCCGCTGCCGCCCGGCACCTACACGGTCAGCGAGACGGTCCCCGACAACTGGGAGCTGACCGGCGTGACCTGCATCCCCGCGTCGGCCGCCACGATCGCCGGCGGGCAGGTGACGATCACGCTCGCGCCCGAGGGCGCCGTCGTGTGCAGGTACGACGACCAGCAGCTCGAGCCCCCCGTCCCGCCGGAGCCGCCGGAGCCGACGCCGGGGCCGACGCCGGAGCCGACGCCGACGCCGCCCGGCCCGACGCCGCCCGGCACGACGCCGCCCTCCCCGGCGGCCGTCGAGGCGGCGGGGGCGTTCTCGCCGCTCTCGGCGGCTCAGATCCGCGTGGTCAAGACGGCGGCGCTGGTGGCCCGCGTCGGCGAGCGCGTCCGCTTCACGCTGACGGTGGCCAACGTCGGATCGGTCGCGGCGACCGACGTGCGGGTCGCCGACGTCCCGTCGCCGGCGCTCAAGCTGACCAGCTTCACGGCCAGCGGCAGTCCGCGCAGGGTCCGAGGGATCGTCGAGTGGCGCTTCGGGACGCTCGCGCCGGGAGCCCGGCGGACCGTTCGCGGCAGCGTCGTCATCCGGGCCGGCACCCCCGGCCTGAAGCTCAACCTCGCCTTCGCGACCGCCGTCAACGCGCAGCTCGCGACGGACCGGGCCGACACGCGGGTCCTTGGCGCGCGAACGGCGCCGAGCTTCACGGGTTAGGCGAGCAGGCTAGACGGCGGCCAGCATCGCGCAGAAGGAGCGGATGCCGTCGCTGTCGTAGGAGACGCACGGGCCGGCCATCGGGTTGACGACCCACTCGCGCCCCTTGAGGGGCAGATGGCGGTACCAGCCCCAGATGATCCCGGAGGTCACCGCCTCCCTCAGCGCCACCTTCACCTGCTCGTCACTCATCACCAAACCTTCCATGTTGGCCCCCCGTGATTCCCACTGGGGCCGCGGAATAAGCACTCCTCACCGGCGATCGGAACGGTGGTCCACGAGGCGGACGGACCTAGCCGTCCGGTCAGGCGGGATCGGGCGGAGCGGACCTAGCCTTGCTCGCGAGGCCCGCCGTGTACCAAGTTCAGAGCTCAGGCACCCTGCTGCAGGTTCACCGCCGTCTGCTGTCGCGGGCGCGCGGAAAGGCCGCCGGGCGCGAGGCGCTCGTCAGCCGCACGGTGATCATGCTCGGCCTCACGAGCCTGTTCACCGACATCTCCTCGGAGATGGTGGCGACGGTCCTGCCGCTCTACCTCGTCTACGTCCACGGCTTCAGCCCGCTGCAGTTCGGGATCATCGACGGGATCTACCAGGGCGCCTCGGCGCTCGTGCGCGTCGGCAGCGGCTTCCTCGCCGACCGCAAGCGCCGCTACAAGGAGGTCGCGGTCGCCGGGTACGGGCTCTCGGCCATCTGCCGCATCGGGCTGCTCACCGCGGGCAGCGGCCTGACCGCCATCGGCGGCATCGTCCTGGCCGATCGGACGGGGAAGGGCATCCGCACCGCCCCGCGCGACGCGATGATCTCGCTGTCGACCAAGCCCGAGTCGCTGGGCGTCGCCTTCGGCGTCCACCGCGCGCTCGACACGACGGGCGCGATGATCGGCCCGCTGCTGGCGTTCGCGATCCTCGCCGCCGCCCCACTGGCCTTCCACTCGCTCTTCATGGTCTCGCTGTGCTTCGCCGTCATCGGCGTCGCGGTGCTCGTGCTCTTCGTCCCGCGCGGGACGCCGCGGCCCGCCACCGAGGAGGCGCCCTCGCTGCGCGCCGCCGCGGGCCTGCTCACCGAGCGCCAGTTCCGCGCGCTGGTCCTCGCGGGCGCCGCCCTGGCGCTGATGACCGCCAGCGACGCCTTCATCTACCTCGGGCTGCGCGAGAACGTCGACATCAGCGCCGAGGTCTTCCCGCTGCTCTACGTGGGCACGGCGCTCGTGTTCATGACCCTCGCGATGCCGATCGGCCGGCTCGCCGACGCCATCGGGCGCGGCAAGGTCTTCGTCGGCGGCTACGCGCTGCTGCTCGGCGTCTACGCGCTCGTGCTCACGCCCAGCGTCGGCACCGCCGGCCTCGTGGCCACGCTCGTGCTCATGGGCGTCTACTACGCCTCCACCGACGGCGTCCTCGCCGCCCTGGGCAGCGCGGTGCTCCCCGAGGAGCTGCGCGGCAGCGGCCTGGCCATGCTCGCCACGGCGACCGGGCTGGCCCAGCTCGGCGCCTCGATCGTGCTCGGCACCCTGTGGGCGACGCTCGGCCCGCAGGCCGCCTTCCGCTGCTTCGCCGCCGGCCTCGTGATCTCGGTCGCCGCCGCGGCGATCGTCATGACGCGGGCGCGCAGGACCGTCGCCGCGTGACCGTCAACCGCCAGCGCGCGCTCGTCTTCGCCGTCATCGCGCTCGCCTGCGCCGGGGTCGCGATCTTCGCGGTCGCCGGCGCGGTGCACGACACCCGCAAGACCGCGACCTCGAACCGCAAGGCCTCGACGGTGGCCGGAGGCAAGCTCCAGCGGATGCTCGACAGCGGGCAGCCGGTCCTACTCTTCCGCAGCCTCGACCGCGAGCACCCCAGCGGCTACGGCAACCTCGGCTTCGCGCGGCTGGACGATCCGAGCGGCTCGCGCGTGGTCAGCGGCATGCGCTGCGACCGCGTCGCCTTCACCGCCGGCCACGGCATGTGCCTGCTCTCCGCGGGCGGCGTGGGCGCCGTCACGAAGGTCACGGCCTTCGACGGCTCCCTGCGCACGATCCGCAGCTTCAAGATCGGCGGCGTGCCCAGCCGCACGCGGGTCTCGCCCACCGGCCACTACGCGGGGGTCACGACCTTCGTCGGCGGCCACTCCTACGGGATCCCGGGCCAGTTCTCGACGGCCACCGAGATCGTCGACCTGCGCGACGGCAAGCAGCTCGGCAACCTCGAGCAGTGGCCGGTGACGAAGGACGGAGAGCCCTTCCACAAGGTCGACTTCAACTTCTGGGGCCTGACCTTCTCGCGCGACGACGACACCTTCTACGCCACCCTGGCCACCGGCGGCACGACCTACCTCCTGCGCGGCAGCATCAAGGGCCACGCGATGCAGACCATCCACGAGAACGTCGAGTGCCCGTCGCTCTCGCCCGACGAGACCCGGATCGCCTACAAGAAGAAGGTCGGCGGGCCGCCCGCGGTCTGGCACTTCTACGTCCTCGACCTCAAGACCATGCGCGAGACGCCGCTGGCCGAGGACCGCACGATCGACGACCAGATCGCGTGGCTCGACGACCGCCACGTCATCTACGGCCTGGACGAGACGACCTTCGAGGCCAACGCGGACGGCACCGGCAAGCCGCGTGAGTTCCTGCCCGCCGGCACCTCGCCGCAGGCCGTCCGGGACGCTACGCCGAAGGCCTGAGCTCGCCGGCGCGGGCCACGGAGTTGACGAGCGCGCCGATCCCCGGCACGCGGATCTCGACGCGCTGGCCGGGCTCGAGCGTCGTCTCGTCGGGCGGCACGAGGCCGGTCCCGGTGAGCAGCACGGTGCCGCGCGCGATCGGGTTGTCGCGGCGCAGGTAGCCGACGAGCTCCTCGAAGGAGCGGCGCATCGCGGCCGTCGAGGTGCGCCCCTCGAACGCCGTCGAGCCGTCCGCCGCGCGGACCGTGAGCTCGATCTCGAAGGGCGCCGACCAGTCCTCGGGCACCACGAGCGCCGGGCCCAGCGCGCACGCCCCCGCGTAGACCTTGGCCTGCGGCAGGTAGAGCGGGTTCTCGCCCTCGATGTCGCGCGAGGAGACGTCGTTGCCGATCGTCGCCGCCAGCAGCTCGCCGGCGGCGCCGAGCACGAGCGCCAGCTCGGGCTCGGGCACGCTCCAGCTCGCGTCACCGCGCACGCCGATGGCGTCGCCCGGCCCGACGGTGCGCCGGCCGGCGGCGTCCTTGAGGAAGAGCTCGGGGCGCTCCGCCTCGTAGACGAGCTCGTAGACGTCCTCGATGCGGCTCTCGGCCATCCGCGCCTGGCGGCTGCGCTCGTAGGTCACGCCCGCCGCCCACGTCTCGGGCGCGACCAGCGGCGCGAGCAGGCGCCACGGCCCGGGCAGCTCGAGCGTCTCGGGATCGAGCGCCTCGACGGTGGCGATCGGCTCGCCGCCCGCGCCGTCGCCGGCCAGCAGCGCCAGCGGGTCGTCGCCGGCGTGGACCTCGATCCGGGCGCTGTCGGCGAGCCCTGTGCGCACGCGGCCGTCGCCGTCGCGCAGGCGCACGACGCGGATCACATCTCGTCCGGGGCCGTGACGCCGAGCAGCGCGAGGGCCCGCGCGATCGTCCGCTGGGCGACGACGGACAGCCGCAGGCGCCACTCCTCGAGCGCCGCGGGCTGCGCCCCCACGACCTGGCAGTCGCGGTAGAAGGCGGTGAAGACCTGCGCGAGCTCGAGCGCGTAGGCGGCGATCCGGTGCGGCGCGTAGCGCTCGGCCGCCTCGGCCGCCTCCTCCGGGAAGGCCAGCAGCTTCTGGACCAGCGCGCGCTCGGCGGGGTGCAGGTCGACGTCGAGCCCGGTGGCCGCCAGCGCCTTCGCGACCCGCTCCTCGCCGGCCTTGCGGCGCACCGACGAGATCCGCGCGTGCGCGTACTGGATGTAGTAGACGGGGTTCTCGGCAGTCTGGCGGCGCGCGAGGTCGAGGTCGAGGTCGATCGTCGAGTCCTGCGAGCGCGAGAGCATGAAGTAGCGCGCCGCGTCGACCCCGATCTCCGCGAGCAGGTCGTCGAGGGTGATGAAGTCGCCGCGGCGCTTGGACATCGACGCGCGCGATCCGCCCTCGACGATGTGCACGAACTGCAGGATCGGGACCTCGAGCCGGTCGGCGCCCGCGCCGAGGGCCGCCATGTTGGCCTTCAGCCGCGCCACGTAGCCGTGGTGGTCGGAGCCCAGCGGGATGATGAGCAGGTCGAAGCCGCGCTCGAGCTTGTGCTGGGCGTAGGCGACGTCGGCCGCGAAGTAGGTCGTCTGGCCCGTGGAGCGCTCGATGACGCGGTCCTTGTCGTCGCCGAAGTCGGTGGTGCGTAGCCACAGCGCGCCCTCAGAGCGGTACAGGTGGCCCTCCTCCGCCAGGCGCTCGATGCCCCGCTCGACCGCGCTGGGGCTGCCCTCGTGCAGGGCACGCTCGCTGAAGAAGACGTCGTACTCGACGCGGTAGGCGCGCAGCGTCGCCTTGATGGCGTCGAACATCAGCTCGACGCCGAGCGCCGCGAGCTCATGGGCGTCCCTCTCGGCCGCGCCCGGGATCTGGGCCGCGAGGTCGCGCACGTAGTCGCCCTCGTAGCCGCCCTCGGGGACGTCCTCCCCGCGCGCCCGCGCGCGGATCGACTCGCCGAGCTTCTCGATCTGGGTCCCGGCGTCGTTGAAGTAGTACTCGCGCACGACCTCGTGGCCGGCGAACTGCAGCACGCGCGCGAGCGCGTCGCCGTAGGCGGCGTGGCGCCCGCTGGCGGCGGTCAGCGGCCCGGTCGGGTTGGCCGACACGAACTCGACGTTGACGCGCAGGGGCGTGGCGGCGGTCGCGCCGCCGAAGCCCTCGCCGGCGGCCAGCACCCAGTCCAGGGCGCCGACGTACCACGCGTCGGCCAGGAAGAGGTTCAGGAAGCCGGGGCCGGCGACCTCGATGCGGTCGAGGACATCGCCGAGGCGGTCGCGCAGCGCGCCGCTCAGGCGCTCAGCGACCTCGCGCGGCGGCGCCTTGAGCACGGGCGCGAGGACGAGCGCCGCGTTGGTCGCGTAGTCGCCGTGGTCGGCCTGTTTGGGACGCTCGAGCGTCGGGCGCGACTTGGGCGCGCCGCCGCCGTCGGCCATGCCGCTCGCCACCGCCTCGACCGCGGCGCGCAGGTCGGTGACCGGGGTCACGAGCGCGACTCCGTGCGCGCGGGCGCGAAGAGCTTCTCGAGTCGCTCCATCGTCCGCACGGTCCCCAGCGCCATCACGACGTCGCCGCCCGACAGCACCGTCTCGGTGGCGGGCTGGGGATGGAAGCTGCCGTCCGCGTTGCGCACGCCGACGATGATCGCACCTCCCCGAACGTCGGCGATCGGCTGGCCCTCCCCTTGGCAGCCGGGCGCCACGACGATCTCCTCCATGCGGTATTCGGGGGCCACGTCGACCACGCCGGAGACCTGCGGGTTCAGCGCCAGGCGCGCCATCTCCGAGCCGCTGGTCTTGTACGGCGAGATGACGCGCGTGGCGCCCGCACGCAGCAGCTTGGACTCCGAGGCCTCCGACGCGGCGCGGGCGACGATCGCGAGGTCCGGGCGCAGCTCGCGGGCGCTCAGGGTGATGAAGATGTTGTCGGCGTCGGAGTCCACGCAGGCGATGAGGCCGCGCGCGCGCATGATCCCCGCGGCGCGCAGCACCTCGTCCTCGGTCGCCCCGCCCTCGATGAAGCGAATGCCGACGCCGGCGGCGAGCTCCCGGTTCTCCGGATCGGAGTCGATGACCACGTAGCGCGCGCCCGCGGCGCGCAGGTCGCGGGCGACCTGGCGGCCCACGCGACCGAAGCCGCAGATGATGTAGTGGTCGCTGGTGGCTTCGATGGCCTTGAGGGTCCGGCGCTCGGCGAGCAGGTCGGCGAGATGGCCGGCGACGAAGACCTCCGTCACCGTCACCAGGCCGTAGAAGAGCGTACCGACGCCCAGCACGATCAGCAGGGTCTTCACGATCTGCCCCGGGACGGTCTCGGGGTTGGGGTGCGAGCCGATGGTGGCGACGGTGTCGAGGGCCCACTGGAAGGACTCCCAGACGCCACGATCCTCGGTCAGCGCCAGCGCGACGGTGCCCGCCGCGACGACCACGAAGATGATCAGCGCGAGCTGGCGCAGCCGCCGCAGGAAGGCTCGGACCTCGGTGCGCTCGCGCATCAGTGGTGGTAGGGCTCCCCGGCGATGATCTTGTGCGCACGGTAGAGCTGCTCGAGCAGCACGACCCGCGCGAGCTGGTGGGGCAGCGTCAGCCGCCCGAGCGACAGGCGGTGGTCGGCGCGCTCGAGCTCGAGCCCGTACGGGCCCCCGATGACGAAGCACAGGTCGCGGCGCGACATCCGCCGCTGGGCGATGAAGCGCGCGAAGCCCTCGGAGTCCAGCTCGTCGCCGTCGGCGGCCAGCAGCGACACGAAGGCGTCGGCGGGGACCCGCCGCTGCGCACGGTCGTCCTCGCGCACCTCGACGAGCTCCATCCTGGCGTGCCCTCCCAGCATCTTCGCGTAGTGCGCCACGTCGTCCGCGAACGGCGGACGGAGCCGCCCGACCGCCACGACGGTGATCCTCACCGCTGCGATACTAGGGCCGACCATGGCCGACGAACAGCACGGACCCGAGCGCCACATCAACATCCACTTCGAGCCCAAGCACATGGCCGGCAAGTACGCGAACTTCGCGAACGTCAGCCATTCGGACTACGAGTTCACGCTCACCTTCGCCCGCGTCGACCACGAGGTCGAGGACGACGAGATCCCGGGCGTCGTCGTCGCGCGGATCAACCTGTCGCCGCGCTTCATGCGCGAGCTGCTCGACGCCATGGAGGACAACTACTCCAAGTGGCGCACCCGCGAGGGCATCAAGAGCCTGCCCGAGTACGACGGGCCGCCGCCCAGCGACGACGACGACGACCCCGAGTAGCCGCCGTCAGCGCGCGCCCGCCTCGAAGGCCTTCGCGATCCCGATGCGGTCGACGGTCGGCGGGTGGGTGGCGAGCAGGAAGGTGACCCAGCCCGGCGGGTCGGGGTCGGCCACGTTGCGCACCGCGATCCCCTTCTCGAAGCCGATGAACGGCTCGGGCGCGTCGGTCAGGCGCAGCGAGTAGCTGTCGGCCCGCGCCTCGATGCGCCGCGAGAGCTGGTTGGCGATCACCGACACGCCGAGGCTGACCACCGCAATCGAGAGCGCGAGGGCCGGAAGCGCCGCGGGGCCGGGGCGCGGCTCGGGCGGCGCCAGGCGCCGCGTGAGCAGCGAGGCGGCGTAGAGCCCCGCCGGCGCCACGAGGGCGATGTAGAGCAGTCCGTAGGGGACGTCGCGGTAGTGGACGTGCCCGAGCTCGTGGGCGACCACGAGGCGGACCTCGTCGCGGCTGAAGTCCTTGAGCAGGTTGTCGTAGAGGACGACGCGCTTGGTGCGCCCCAGGCCGGTGACGTAGGCGTTGGAGGCGGTCGTGCGCCGGCTCGCGTCGACCTCGTAGACCTGGCCGACGTCGACGCCCGCGTCGCGCGCGAGCGCGAGGACGTCGCTGCGCGTGCGACCCTCGGGCAGGCTCGTGAAGCGGTTGAAGATCGGGTCGAGCACCACCGGGCTCAGGTAGAGGGTGGCGGCGGCGAAGCCGACCGCCAGGGCACTCCCCGGCACCCACCACGCGCGCGGCAGGCGGCGCATGAGCGCGAGCGCGGCAGCGGCGCCGACGCCGGCGAAGACCGCGCCGATGGCCGTCGACTTCGCGGCGTCGCCCAGCCACGGGCCCCAGTCCTGGGTCGAGAGGCCGACGTCGACGGCGCGATGGTGGCTGATCGCGCCCACGGGCAGGGTGACCACCGCGAGCCCCACCGAGAGGGCCGCGCCGGCGCCGGCGCCGGCGAGGACCGGCCGCCCGAAGCGGCGGCGCAGGCGCCGCGAGGGCCGGCGCACGAGCCAGACGAGCGCGATCGCCTCGATCGTGGTGCTCGTGGCGAAGAGCACGAGTTGCCCGTGGCGGTAGTCCCGCGCGCGCTGAAGCTGGGCGGACGTGAAGTACGATCCGGGGTCGACCGGCGCGGGCGCGATGACGCCGTCACGTGGCCGCAACAGCAGGACAGCCGTCTCCGCGACCACGAAGGCGGCGACGACGGCCACGGCAACCCGGCGGGGGCGCTCCACGTTGTGAAGAATGCCCGAGGCCGCAAGCCCGACCGGCCCTGAGACCCATGCAGGTCGCCATCGTCTCCGACATCCACGGCAATCGGCACGCCTTCGAGGCGGTCCTCGCCGACGTCCGCAGCAGCCCGGCACAGGAGCTGTGGTGCCTGGGCGACGTCGTCGGCTACGGCGCCGACCCCAACGACTGCTGCCGCCTGGCGCGCGCCAACGCGACGCTCTGCCTCGCCGGCAACCACGACCTCGCGGTCACCGGCAATCTCGACCTCAACGAGTTCTCCACCGGCGCCGCGCTCGCCGCCCGCTGGACCCAGGAGGTCATCGATGACGAGCACCGCGACTGGCTGAAGTCGCTGTCGCCGTCGCAGTCGGTACGCGGCATCGGCCTCTACCACGCCTCCCCGCGCGACCCGATCTGGGAGTACGTCCTCTCCGCCCTCCTGGCCGAGCTGTGCCTCGACGCCCAGCCCGAGCGCCTGTCGATGGTCGGCCACTCGCACGTGGCGCTCTCCTTCGTGCGCCCGGAGGGCGAGCCCGCCACCGGCTCGGCGCGGCGCGGCGGCGAGGAGCTCGACGTCTCCGAGGGCGAGTGGATCCTCAACCCGGGCAGCGTGGGCCAGCCCCGCGACGGCGATCCGCGCGCGGCCTGGCTGCTGATCGACACCGACGCGTGGACGGCCCAGTGGCGGCGCACCGAGTACGACATCGGCGGCGCCGCGGCGGCGATCCGCGCCGCGCGGCTACCGGACTCGCTCGCCGAGCGCCTGGAGTACGGTCAATGAGGATGCGAGTCCTCCCGCCCCTCGCTGCCCTCGCGCTGGGCGTGGCGACCGCGTTCCTCGTCGCGTGCGGCGGCAGCGACGGGCGCATCCCGGCCGGCGACGCCTCGCGGCTCACCAGCGCGCTCAACCGAATCTCGGTCGCCTTCGACGCCGGGCACTGCCAGGCCGCCGAGGCGGCGGTGACCAGGGCGCAGAGCGACCTCGTCGACCTCCCCACCTCCGTCGACGCCAAGCTCCGCGAACGCCTGCAGGCGGGCATCCGCAACCTGCGCGACCGGATCCCGGCGACGTGCAAGGCGTCGCAGACCCAGACCCAGCAGCAGACCACCACGCAGCAGACCACCACGCAGGACACGCAGACCGACAAGAACACGACCTCGACCGACCAGACCGCCACCGACACCACCGGAACGGACACCACGGGCACCGACACGACCGGCACGAACACCACCACGACCGGCACCACGAGCACGGGGACGACGAGCACCGGGACGACCGATGGCGGCACCTCGTCGACCGGAGGCACGTCGCCATGATGTCCGGTCAGGTCCTGGCGGGCCGCTACGAGCTCGGGGGGCGCCTGGGCGTCGGGGGCATGTCGACGGTCGTCAGCGCCTTCGACGACCGCCTCGAGCGCGACGTGGCCATCAAGCTGCTCGCCGAGCACCTCGCGGACGACAACCAGTTCGTGACGCGCTTCCGCCGCGAGGCGCTGGCCGCGGCGCGGCTCGTGCACCCCAACATCGTCCAGGTCTTCGACTTCGGCCTCGACGAGGCCACGCACCGCCACTACATCGTCATGGAGCTCGTCCGCGGGCAGTCGGGGGCCGAGATCCTGCGCGACGAGGGCGTCCTCGAGGTCCGCGCCGCGCTCTCGATCGTGGCGCAGGCCTGCCGCGGCCTCGAGTACGCGCACCGCAACGGCGTCGTGCATCGCGACGTCAAGCCCGGCAACCTGCTGCGCGGCGAGGACGGCGTGGTCAAGCTCGCCGACTTCGGCATCGCCAAGGCGTTCAGCGACGAGTCCTCGATCACGCAGGTCGGCTCCGTGCTCGGCACCGCGGCCTACCTCGCGCCAGAGCAGGCCGCCGGCGAGCAGGCCGGCCCCGCCGCCGACCTCTACGCCCTCGGCGTCGTCACCTACCAGTTCCTCTCGGGCCGCCTGCCCTACGAGGCGCAGTCGCTCACCGAGCTGGCGCTCAAGCAGCAGCGCGAGCTGCCGCCGCGCCTGGACGAGCTCAACCCCGACGTCTCGCCGCAGCTCGCGCTCGCCGTCGACCGCGCCCTCGCGCTGGACCCGCGCGCGCGGCCCAAGAGCGCCGACGACCTGCGCGCCGCGCTCGCCGACGGCGCCCGCGGGATCGGCCCGGACCCGTCGACGACCAGGGTCGCCGGGCCGGCCACGAGCGCCACGAGCGTCCAGTCGCCGCAGACGAGCGCCACGAACGTCGCGGGCCGGCCGGTCCAGCCGCGCCAGCCGCGGGCCCCGCGCACGCCGCGGGCCGCCCCTGCCTCGGCGCCGATGACCGCGCCCGTGCCGGCCCGCCCGCAGCGCCGCAGCGGCGGCGCCAAGCGCTTCTTCGGCGGCATGCTCGTCTTCCTCCTGCTCGCCGCCGGCGGGGCCGCCGCCGTGGTGGCGACCTCGAACTCCGACCAGGCGGTGCGCCTGCGGCGCGTCGTCTACGACGACGTCAACCAGGGCGTCGACGCGGTCAAGCAGCTCGTCCAGGACAACACGAAGTAGACGCGCTACGGCGCGGCGCCGGCGCGCAGCGCCGCGGCCTCGCGCGAGAGCGTCCCGGCCCCGATCGCGTCGCGCAGCCGGCGCACGACGCGCTCGACGAAGGCCAGGTTGTGCAGCGTGAAGAGCCGCATCCCGGTGAGCTCGCGGGCGTGGGCGAGGTAGCGCAGGTACCCGCGCGTGAGGCCCAGCGCGCACGCCGGGCACGGGCAGTCCTCCATGAGCGGCTCGTCGGAGTCTTTCCAGCGCGCCTGGCTGAGGTCGACGCGCCAGCGGTGCTCGGGGTCGGGGACGAGGACCATGCCGTGGCGCCCCAGGCGCGTGGGCATGGCGCAGTCGAAGGTGTCGATCCCAAGCTCGATGCCGCGGATGAGGTCGTCAATCTCGCCAATCCCGAGCAGGTGGCGCGGGCGATCTTCGGGCAGCTCGGCCGTCGTCCAGTCGACCACCGTGTGCATCTCGGCCTTGTCGGCGCCCAGCGAGCCGCCGATCGCGATGCCGTCGCACTCGCTCGCCGCCACGGCCTGGGCCGACTCGATGCGCAGGTCGTGGAAGACGCCGCCCTGGACGATGCCGTAGACGAGCTGGCCCGCGGGCCCGCGCTCGTGGTGCCAGTCCAGGCAGCGCCGCAGCCAGCGATGCGTGCGCTCGGTCGAGCGCGCCGTGTAGTCGCGCGGGACGTTCAGCGGCGTGCACTCGTCGAACACGAGCGCGAGGTCCGAGCCGAGCGCGGCCTGGATCTCCATCGAGGTTTCGGGCGCCATGAAGCGCTCGGAGCCGTCGAGGTAGGAGCGGAAGCGCACGCCGCGCTCTTCGATGGCGACGATCCCGCCCTGGCGCTGGGCGCCGTGCGGCGTGCGCCCCTTGATCTCGTCGGCCACCGTGCCGTGGCCCATCGAGAAGACCTGGAAGCCGCCCGAGTCGGTGACGATCGGCCCCTGCCAGCCCATGAAGTCGTGCAGCCCGCCGAAGCGCGCGATGCGCTCGTGGCCGGGATCGAGGAAGAGGTGGAAGGTGTTGCCGAGGACGATGTCGTAGCCGAGCGCGGCGACCTCGGCGGGCAGCATGCCCTTGACGGTGGCCTTCGTCGCGAGCGGGACGAAGGCCGGCGTGCGCACCTCGCCGTGGGCGGTGCGCAGGACCCCGGCGCGGGCCCGCGTGTCCGCGTCGCGGGCGGTGATGGTCAGGGCGGCCACCGCGGCATGGTAGAAGCGATGGGTGCTCGTCCCGCTTGCGACCTTCCTCGACATCGCCGAGAACGTCGGCCTGCCGGTGGTGTTCGCCCTCGTCGCGATCGAGACGATGGGGATCCCGGTCCCCGGCGAGACGGCGCTCATCGCCGCGGCGATCGTCGCCAGCCGCGGGCGGCTGCCGATCGAGGCGGTGATCGCGGTTGCCGCGGCGGCGGCGATCATCGGCGACAACGTCGGCTTCGCGATCGGCCGCCGGCTGGGGCGGCGGGTGCTCACGGCGCCGGGGCCGCTCCTGCACCACCGCCGGCGCGTGATCGCCGTCGGCGAGCCGTTCTTCGACCGTCACGGGCCCAAGGCGGTGTTCCTGGGGCGCTGGGTCACCGGGCTGCGCATCACCGCGGCGTGGATGGCGGGCGTGACGCAGATGCGCTGGCCGACCTTCCTCTTCTGGAACGCGCTGGGCGGGATCGCGTGGGCGACGTCGATCGGCCTGGCGGCCTACTTCATCGGGCACAGCGCCGAGCGCATCATCCACCTCGCCGGGATCGGGGGCGCCGCGGCCGTCATCGTGGGCGGCGCCGCGCTGTGGATCGTGCTCACGCTTCGGCGGCGGCGGGCGGAGCGGCTGGTCGACGCCGAGATCGAAGCCGAGATCCAAGCCGAGCGAGAGGCGGCCCCGCGAGCGTGAAGAGGGCGAAGGCGGTGCCCGCCAGCAGCCACCCGGCGACGATGTCCATCGCGTAGTGCTCGCCGCCGTAGACGAGCGCGAAGCCCATCGCGAGCGTGTAGAGGGCGAGGACGCCGCGGACGAGCCAGCCCGACGGCCAGAAGAAGAGCAGGAGCATGCACGGGTAGGCGGCGTGCAGCGACGGCATCGCGGCGACCGTGTTGACCAGGCTGCCGTTCTCGTAGGCCGACTGCACGGTCTGCACGCCGAGCTGGCCCCAGACCTCGGGCACGATCCGGTCGACGGGCCCGATGCGCAGGGCCTCCGAGGTCAGCCACGGCGGCTGGGCGGGGTACAGCCAGTAGGTCAGGAAGGCGCCGAGGGTGACCAGGAGCGTGAGCACGACGTAGCGGCGAAAGCGCGCCCGCGACACGCGCCACAGCACGGCGGCGACTACCCAGACCGCGAAGAAGTGCGTCATGTAGACCGCCCACACGCCGAAGTCGTAGACGTGCGGATGGCCCGCGTGCCAGAGGTGCTGCTGGAGCCAGACGGTGGGGACCGCGCCGAGGCCGATGACCTTGTCGACGTCGATCTGGGCGTTGACGTGCGCCTGCGCCGGCGTGACGGCGACGGCGCCGCGCAGGAAGTCGTAGGCCACGAGCAGCCCGTAGAACGGCAGCCACTCGAGCAGCATCCCGCCCCAGCTGCGCCACGCCGGGACGCTGAAGGCCGCCATGCCGAGGCCGAGCCACAGGAAGAGCTGATCGCGGGCGACGGGCAGGCCCCAGGTGACGATGGTCAGCGTGAGGGCGGCGACGTAGACGATCGGCGCGCCGATCGCCAGCAGGCGGCCGAGGCGCGGCCAGCGGGCGGCCGCGGCCGGCGCAAGCGAGAGGGTGGCGGTCTCCTCGCTGAACAAGGCCGCAACATCATCGCAACATCGCAGTTGCCACCGGAAAAGGCCGCGGGCCCGCGCTGAGCGCGGGCCCGCAGGCTTGGTCGCCGGAGAGGCGTTGGGGGGGAGACGCCTCTTGGCGTTGGGGGAAGGTCTAGGCGGCCTCGTCGCCCTCGATCGCGGCGGGGGCGGGGGCCTCGCCGACCGCGATGCTCACCCGGCGCGGCTTGCGCTCCTCGGGCTTCGGGATGCGGACCTCGAGGACGCCCTTGTCGAAGGAGGCGGTGACCGACTCGGGGTCGACGCCCTTCGGCAGGGTCAGCGAGCGGCGGAAGGACCCGTAGCTGCGCTCGACGCGCACGTAGCCCTTGCGCTTGTCCTCGTTCTCGGACGTGCGCTCGCCCGAGACGGTGAGGACGTTGTCCTCGACCTCGATGGCGACGTCGCCCTCGCTGAGGCCCGGCAGGTCGGCCTTGAGGACGAAGCTCTCGTCGGTCTCGACGAGGTCCATCGCGGGGATCCAGCGACGGAGGACGTTGCCGCCGTTGCCAGCGGTCGGGGTGTCGAAGAAGGTGTTGAACAGCCGAACCGGCTCCCAGCGCACTAGTGCCATATTGATGCCTCCAGAGTGGTGCTACCTAACAGGGTTCGAGTATGAAATCTCAGTGTATCACTGTCAAGTCTTGGCGCCGCGAAGCCAGACAAGCCGGCGGCGCTGCGTGGCGAGGCATCGAGGGAATGCCGGGCGTTAGCCCGCGGCGCCGCGCGCGGGCGCGTGGGCGCGTGGGCGCGTGGGCGCGTTCGCACTCACCGGAACAACGAGTGTCGCCTTAGTCGGCTATAGGCCACATAAGTCGACACTCGTCGCCTGGGCGAGCGGCAACGCGCCACGCGGGCCGCCGCGGGCGGCGGGGCGCCCTCTCCCTCGATGCCCGGCCGCACAGCGCCGTGCAGGTTGCGCGGAGAGGTCAGCCGCAGGCCGGGCCCGGCGCCGACGCGGCGCCGGGGACGACGCGGTCCCAGGCATCGCCGAGCGTGTCGAGCTCGGCGTCGGAGAAGTGCCCGAGGAACATCGAGCGCACGCCGGCGAGGTGGGTCGCGCGGGCGACGGCGAGCAGCTCGGCGCCGGCCGGGGTGAGGACGGCGTAGGCGCCGCGGGCGTCGCTGTCGCACGACTCGCGGCGGATGAGGCCCTCGCGCTCCAGGCGGTCCGCGAGGCGCGTGAGCCCGGAGCGGCTGAGGATCACCGACGCGGCGAGGTCGCGCATGCGCATGCGCCAGCCCTCGGCGTCGTTGAGGTACATGAGGACCTCGTAGGAGCTGAGCGGGAGGCCGTGGGCGGCCTCGAGGTCGGCGTCGAGCGCCTTGGTGAGGGCGGCGTGGGCACGGAGCATGCCGCGCCACGCGCGCAGCTCGCGCTCGTCGAGCCGGCGGGATTCGAGAGGCTTTGCGGTGGTGGCCATGGCGACAGAGACGAACCTTTGAGCGTGCAACGACGTTAGCAGCGCGTTCGGCGCTCGGGACAGTTTGTTTGCGTGCGCAACGACTGCTATTGTTGCACACGCAATCACTTGGCACCCCGCCGGCCGGTCGAGAAGCCGTATCGCGGCCCCCGCGGAGGAGAGGAGAATGAGGACATGGCACTAGAAGGCCTTCACCACATCACCGCGATCACGGCCGACGCGCCGCGCAACGTCGACTTCTACGCGCGCGTGCTCGGGCTGCGGCTCGTCAAGAAGACCGTGAACTTCGACCAGCCCGACGTCTACCACCTGTACTTCGGCGACGAACGCGGCGCCCCCGGGTCGATCCTGACCTTCTTCGAGTTCCCGGGCGCGGCCGTCGGGCAGGCCGGCGACGGCATGGTCCACACCATCCAGTGGCGCGTCGCCTCCGACGCCTCGCTGGACTTCTGGGCCGCCCGCCTCGCCGACGAGAGCGTCGCCACCGAGCGCACGGAAGACGGCGCGCTCGCCTTCGAGGACTTCGAGGGGCTGCGCCACGAGCTGCTCGCCGTGACCGTCCCCGACGCCCCCCTGGCCGCCCACGCACCAGACATCCCCTCCGAGCACGCGCTGCTCGGCTTCCAGGGGGTGCGCGCCTACGCCTCGCGGCCCGACGACAGCACAAAGCTGCTCGAGGCGATGGGCTTCCGCCACGACGGCGGCGCGCAGTGGACGCTGCGCGGCGACGAGCGCGGCGCGACGCTGCGCTACGACGCGCCGCCCGCGGGCCGCGGGAGCACGAGCGCCGGCACCGTCCACCACATCGCGTGGTCGGCGGCCGACGACGCCGAGCTCACCGCGGTGCGTGCCGACGCGGCCGCGGCCGGCGCCCGCGCCACGGAGATCATCGACCGCCAGTACTTCCACTCGGTCTACTTCCGCGAGCCCAGCGGCGTCCTCTTTGAGCTCGCCAGCCGCGACATCGGCTTCGAGTACGACGAGCCGCTCGAGACCCTCGGCGAGGCCCTCAAGCTCCCGCCGCAGTACGAGGCGCGCCGCGAGCAGCTCGAGCAGGCGCTCACGCCGCTGACCAACCCGCGCGCCAGGACGACGGCATGACGGACCTCGTCCACGAGATCCGCCCCGCCGCCGGCGAGCCGGAGGGCGCGCTCGTGCTCCTGCACGGCCGCGGCGCCGACGAGCACGACCTCGCGCCCTTCCTGGACATGCTCGACCCCAAGCGCCGGCTAGTCGGGCTCACGCCCGGCGGCCCGCTCTTCCTGCCGCCCGGCGGCCGGCACTGGTACGTCGTGCCGCGCGTCGGCTACCCGGACCCCGACAGCTTCCGCGCCTCCTACGAGCTCCTGCAGCGCGACATCCCCGAGCTCACCGGCGTGCCGTGGGAGCGCACGATCCTCGGCGGCTTCTCGCAGGGATCGGTCATGTCCTACGCGCTCGGCCTGGGCGCCGAGCGCCCGACCCCGGCCGGACTGCTGATCATGAGCGGCTTCATCCCCTCGGTGCAGGGCTGGAGCGCCGACCTCGACCGCCCCGGCCTGCCGGTCTTCGTCACCCACGGCCGCCGCGACCCGGTGATCGACGTGAGCTTCGCGCGCGCCGCGCGCGAGCAGCTCGAGGCCTCGCCCGTCGACCTCACGTACCGCGAGCACGACGGCGCCCACCACGTCGACCCGCGGATCCTGGCCGAGCTGCCGGACTGGGTCGCGCGCGCCGCCGACGCGGCCAAGGCCGCGACGCCCTAGGCGCCCAGCGCGCGGAGCGCCTCCCCGAGGCGCTCCAGCGCGCCGCCGATCCACGGCAGCGCCACGGGGTCCTCGGCGCCGAGCGCCTCCCAGCGCTCGTCGTCGCCCGAGCCGTAGAGCAGGCTCGTCGCCATGCGGAAGCGCAGCGCCGCCGGGTCGTCGCCGAAGGCGGCGCCCTGGAGGACGGCGACGTCGTGGCGCTCGAGCAGGTGCTCGGCGAGCCCCGCGCCGTCGTGCACGCCCTGCGCCGCCAGCGCCGGACGCAGCGCCTCGAGGTCCGGGTAGAGGTAGAAGGCGCCGGTCGGCGGGCGGCAGGCGGCGCCCGCGGCGACCACGCGCTCGTGGGCGGCCACGCTGACGAGGCGGTGCAGACGGCGGCTGCGCGCGACGTGCGCGCGGACGTCGTCGGGCTCGCCGAGGACGTAGGCGGCGGCGTGCTGCATCGGCGCGGCGAGGCTCGACCACACCTCGCTTGCGATCCCGGCCACGGCGCGCGCCGCGTCCTCGCCGTGCGGCCCGCGCGGCAGGCGGCAGAACCCGATCCGCCAGCCGCCGAGCGCCATCCCCTTGCTCAGGCCGTTGGTGAGGAAGGTGCGCTCGGGCAGGAGCTCGGCGGGGCTGACGAGCGCCTCGGGGTCGTAGGCGAGGTCCCGGTAGATCTCGTCGCAGACGACGAGCAGCGCCTGCTCCTCGGCGATGGCGCACAGCTCGCGCATCAGCGCGGGCGGCGCGACGGTGCCGGTGGGGTTGTCGGGGAGGGTGAGCACCAGGATCGCCGGCTCGCGTCCCTGCGCCCGGGCGCTCGTGACCGCCTCGCGCAGCGCCACGGGCTCCGGGACGCCGCCGGCCTCCTCGGCGATCGGGACGTCGATGACGTGCTTGCCGGCGAGCGCCGCCTGAGCCGCGTAGCTGACCCAGGAGGGCCGCGGAAGCACGACGTCGCCGGGCAGGACGGTGAGCAGCGCGTAGAGCAGCGCCTTGCTGCCGGGCGCGAGCAGGATCTGCTCGGGGCCGGTCGGCAGGCCGCGGCGCTCGTAATAGCCGGCCGCCGCCTCGCGCACCGCGAGCGAGCCCGCGACCGGCCCGTAGCCGTTCAACGCCGCGCCGGCGCTCAGGCGCTCGGCGACGCTGGGCAGGACGGGCAGGCCGGCCTCGCCGAAGGCCAGGTGCAGGACCGGCGCCCCGGCGGCGAGCCGCGCCTGCACGCGCTCGTTGGCGGCCAGCGTCGCGGACGGCGGCGGAGCGACGAGCCGAGGCATGGCGGCCACCCTAGCCGCGCTCGGCCGCGCGCAGGTCGGCGCGCGCGTGGGCGAGCGCCTCGACCGCCTCGCGCTCGGCGGACCGCGCGTCCTCGAGGCCCTCGGCCGCCTTGGCTGTGCGCTCCTCGGCCTGGGCGAGCGCGCGCTGCGCCTTGGCGACGCGGTCGGCGGCCGCCTTGCGCTCGCGCTCGCGGGCGGCGGCCTCCTCGCGCTCGCGCTTGCGCGCCTGCGCCTCCTCGCGCTTGCGCTCGCGCTCGGCCGCCGCGTCCTCGCGCTTGGCCGCGGCGTCCTCACGCGCGGCCGCCGCCTTGCCGCCCTTGCCGCCGCCGGCCGCCTTCGCGGCCGCCCGCTTCGCGGCCGGCGGCTTCGCAGCCGGCGCGACGAAGGGATCCGCGCCGAAGATCCCCTGCGGCGCGCGCTCGCGCGCCGCCCGCCCCGCTGCGACGTCCTCCCTCGCGTCGGGGTCTATGGCAGCCGCGTGCAGCGTCTCGCGGACCCGGTCGATCGTCTGCTCGGAGAGGTCGGCGCCGGACGAGGTCAGCAGCCCGCGGGCGGCCTCGACGAGCGGATCGAGCGCCGCCCGCTCGGCCTCGGTCGCCTTGCGCAGGTCGGCGCCCTTGCCCTTGCCCGCGAGCACGGCCTCCTGCGCCGCGGCGAGCGCGTCGCCCGCCTTCCACAGGGCGCGCGCGGCCTTCTGCTGCGTGCGCACCGCCTGATTGACCGCCCACGCGGCGACCGTCGGCTTGGCGAGCGCCTTGACCGCGGTCGCCTCGTCGCGGCGGCCGTCGGCGCGCAGCGCCTTGACCAGCGCGTCGCGTTCGCCGATGAACTCGTCGCGCGCCAGCCCGTAGAGCCGGTCGACGGCGTCGTCGGGCGCCTGTGCCATGCGCGTCAGCTTGCCAGCAGCGACGCGCCCGTCATCGCCTCGGGCTGCTCGATGCCCAGCAGCTCGAGGATCGTCGGCGCGACGTCGGCGAGGATCCCGCCGTGCTCGAGCGTGACGCCGTCGACGGTGACGATGACCGGCACCTGGTTGAGCGAGTGCGCGGTGTTGGGGGCGCCGTCGGGCTCGAGCATGACGTCGGAGTTGCCGTGGTCGGCGGTGATCACGAGCGCCCCGCCCGAGCCCTGCACCGCGCGCACGATCTCGCCCAGGCACGCGTCGACCGTCTCGACCGCCTTCACCGCCGCCGGGATGACCCCGGTGTGGCCGACCATGTCGGAGTTGGCGAAGTTGATGATCCCGAAGCGGAAGTCCTCCTCCTCCCACGCCTGCACGAAGGCGGCGGCGGCCTCGCGGGCGCTCATCTCCGGCTTCTTGTCGTAGGTCGGGACGTCGCGCGGGCTGGGCACGAGCTCGCGCCGCTCGCCCTCCTCGGGCGTCTCCTCCCCGCCGCCGAAGAAGTACGTCACGTGCGGGTACTTCTCCGTCTCGGCCACGTGGAGCTGGCGCCCGCCGGCCCGCGCGATGACGTGCGGGAGCGTCGTCGCGGGATGCTCGGGCGGGAAGGCGACCGGGTAGGGCCAGCCCTCCTCGTACTCAGTCAGCGTCGCGTAGCGCTCGATGCGCTGCGTGCCCCCGCGATCGAACTCGTCGAAGCCCGGCTCGGACAGCGCGCGGGTGATCTCGCGCATGCGGTCGGGGCGGAAGTTGAAGGCGATGACCGAATCGCCGGGGCGGATGCAGGCCTCGTCGCCGACCGTGGTCGGCTCGATGAACTCGTCGGTCTCGCCGCGCTCGTAGGCGGCGCGGACCGCCTCGACGCCGCTGTCGGCGTGGTGCTCGGCCCTGCCGTGGACGAGCATGTCATAGGCCTTCTGAGTGCGCTCCCAGCGCTTGTCGCGGTCCATCGCCCAGTAGCGGCCGACGACCGACCCGACGCGCGCGGTGCCGGTCCGCTCGCACCACCCCTGCACCCGCTCCAGGAAGCCGGCACCAGAGTCGGGCAGGGTGTCGCGCCCGTCGGTGAAGGCGTGCACGACGACGTCGGGCGCGGCCTCGCCGGCCATCGCGATCAGCGCCTCGAGGTGGCTCCAGCCCGAGTGCACGCCGCCGTCGGAGACGAGGCCGATGAGGTGCACGCGCGGCGCGTCGGCGACCGCGGCGCGCAGGACGTCGTTCTCGGCCAGGGTGCCCTCGGCGACAGCCTCGTCGATGCGCGTGAGGTCCTGCTTGACCACCGCGCCGGCGCCGAGGTTGAGATGGCCGACCTCCGAGTTGCCCATCTGGCGCTCCGGCAGGCCGACCGCATTGCCCCAGGTCGTCAGCTGGCTGTGCGGGTAGCGCGCCCACAGCTCGTCGAACACGGGCGTGGAGGCCAGCGTCACGGCGTTGCCGGCGCTCGGCGGGGCGATGGCCCAGCCGTCGAGGATGACGAGGCAGACCGACGGGACGGTCATGTCCGTGCCGCGTCGACGATGGCCGCGAAGTCGGCGACCTCGAGCGAGGCCCCGCCGACCAGTGCGCCGTCGACGTCGGGCAGGGCGAGCAACTCGGCTGCGTTGTCGGGCTTGACCGAGCCCCCATAGAGGATCCGCGCGCGCTCAGCCTGCTCGCGGTCGCGGTCCGCGACGAGGGCGCGGACGAAGGCAACCGCGTCCTGGGCCTGCTCGGGCGTCGCCACCCGGCCGGTCCCGATCGCCCAGATCGGCTCGTAGGCGATGACGACGTCGCCCAGGCGCTCCGTGTCGAGCTTCTCGAGCCCCTCCTGGACCTGATGGCGCAGCTTGCGCTCGGTGTCGCCGTTGTCGCGCTCGTCCTCGGTCTCCCCCACGCAGAGGATCGGCTTGAGGCCGGCGTCGAGCGCGGCCGGGACCTTCTCGGAGAGCGCGCGGTCGGTCTCGTTGAAGTACTGGCGGCGCTCGGAGTGGCCGAGGACGACGCCGTGGACGTCGAGCTCGGTGAGCATCGGCGCCGAGACCTCGCCCGTGAAGGCGCCGGAGGGCGCCTGGTGCATGTTCTGGGCGTAGACCTCCACGCGCGAGCCGCGGGTCGAGTCGACGACCGCCTGCAGGTCGGTGAAGGGCACGCAGACCGCGACGTCGACGCCGTCGGCGGTCGAGACGCGCGGGAGCAGGCCCTGGATGAAGGCCTCGGCCTCCGCGACCGTCTTCTGCATCTTCCAGTTGCCGGCGATGAACGGCGTGCGGGACATCTACGACAGCACCTCCACTCCGGGGAGCGTCTTGCCCTCGATCAGCTCCAGTGACGCACCGCCGCCGGTCGACAGATGGGTGACCTTGTCGGCGAGGCCGAACTCGTGGAGGGCCGCGGCGGAGTCGCCGCCGCCCACCACCGTGATGCCGGGAGCGCTCGCCACCGCCTCGGCGACGGCGCGCGTCCCAGCCGCGAAGGGCTCGAGCTCGAAGGCGCCCATCGGGCCGTTCCAGAACACCGTCCCGGCGGACGCGATCTCCTCTGCGTACGCGCTCGCGGTGCGGGGACCGACGTCGAGGCCCATCCAGCCGTCGGGCACGTCGACGCCGTCGAGATCGCGACGCTCTGTGTTCGCGTCGAAGGCCTCGCCGAGGACGAGGTCGACCGGCAGGCGCAGCTTGTCGCTCCCGCGCGCGAGCAGCTCGCGTGCGGGCTCGAGGTCCTCGTCGGCGCACAGCGACGAGCCGATCGTGTGCCCCTGGACCGACAGGAACGGGAAGGCCATGGCGCCGCCGATGAGGATCGCGTCCGCGCGCTCGAGGAAGGCCTCCAGGACGCCGATCTTGTCGGTCACCTTGGCGCCGCCGACGATCGCCACGAGCGGCCGCGCCGGGTCCTCGAGGATCCCCGTGAGGGTCTCCACCTCGCGCTGCAGCAGCAGCCCGGCGGCGCTGGGCAGCAGGCGCGCCACGCCCTCGGTGGAGGCGTGGGCGCGGTGCGCGGAGCCGAACGCGTCGTTGACGTAGACGTCGGCGAGCGCCGCGAGCCGCTCGGCCAGCGCGGGGTCGTTCTTCGTCTCGCCCGGCTCGAAGCGGATGTTCTCGAGCATGACGACATCGCCGTCGGGGACGTGGTCGAGGTCAGGCGCGAGCGCGACCTCGACCTCCAGCAGCTCGCCCAGGCGCCGCGCCACCGGCGCCAGTGACAGCGCCTCGTCGCGGCCCTTGGGGCGCCCGAGGTGTGAGGTCAGCAGCAGCCGCGCCCCGCGCTCGCGCAGGGCCTTCAGCGTCGGCAGCGCGGCGCGGATGCGCGTGTCGTCGGTGATGGCGCCGTCGTGCAGCGGGACGTTGAAGTCCACGCGCACGAGGACGCGCTTGCCGGCGACGTCCAGGTCGTCGAGCGTTCTCACAGGACCTTCTGCAGCACGTCGACGCAGCGGTTGGAGTAGCCCCACTCGTTGTCGTACCAGGAGACGACCTTCACGAGCGTCCCGTCGATGACCGCCGTCAACGGGGCGTCGACGATCGAGGAGTGGTCGTCGCCGATGATGTCGGTCGAGACGATCGGGTCCTCGTTGTAGCGCAGGATCCCCTTCATGTCGCCCTCGGCCGCGGCCTTGAAGGCGGCGTTGAGCTCGTCGACGCTCGTCTCGCGCGCCGCCTCGAAGGTGAGGTCCACGACCGACCCCGTGATGACGGGCGCGCGGATCGAGAAGCCGTGGAGCTTGCCGTTGAGCTCGGGCAGGACGAGCCCGACGGCCTTGGCCGCGCCGGTCGAGGTCGGCACGAGGTTCATGGCCGCCGCGCGGGCGCGGCGCAGGTCGGAGTGCGGCGCGTCCTGCAGCCGCTGGTCGCCGGTGTAGGCGTGGATCGTCGTCATCAGGCCGTGCTTGATCCCGATCGTGTCGTTGGCGACCTTGGCGAACGGCGCCAGGCAGTTGGTCGTGCACGACGCGTTGGAGATGACGTCGTGCTCGGCCTTGTCGTACTTGTCGAAGTTGACGCCGAGCACGACGGTGATGTCCTCGCCCTTGGCCGGCGCGGAGATGACGACCTTCTTGGCCCCGGCCTCGAGGTGCTTGGCGGCGTCGTCGCGAGCGGTGAAGAAGCCGGTGGACTCGAGGACGACGTCGACGCCGAGGTCGGCCCACGGCAGGTTCGCCGGGTCACGCTCGGCGAAGACCTTGACCGCCGCGCCGTCGACCACGAGGCCGTCGTCGTTGCTCTCCACGGTGCCGGGGTAGCGCCCGTAGGCCGTGTCGTAGCGCAACAGGTGCGCGAGCGTGGCGTTGTCGGTGATGTCGTTCACGGCGACCCACTCGATGTCGGCCTTCGCGGCCTGGCCGGCACGGAAGACGTTGCGGCCGATGCGGCCGAAGCCGTTGATCCCGACGCGTACGGGCATGCTCTCGGTCCTTCCTCCTTGGCGTGGCGAGAAATCAGCGCCGGGCGCAACGGTCGCGGGATGCCCGACGGGGGCGCCCAAGGCTACCCCAACCGCCGATCTAGACGGGGTGTGCTTCGAGCACGCTGAGGCCGATCGCGCTCGGCGTCACGCGCTCGAGCGCGAAGCCGGAGGAGCCCAGGAGGGCCGCGAACTCCTCCCGCGTGCGCTCGCGCCCGCCGGCGCCGACCATCATGTTGAGATCCGAGAGCTTGGCGTCGGCGTTCTCGTTGGGGGCGCCGAGCTCGCGCTCGACGACCAGCAGCACGCCGTGGTCGGGGATCGCGGTGCGACAGCGCTGGAGGATCCGCCGCGCGTCGGCGTCCTCCCAGTCGTGGATGACGGCCTTGAGGATGTAGGCGTCGGCACCCGCGGGCACGGCGTCGAAGAAGCTGCCGCCGACGACCTCGCAGCGCTCGCCGACCTCGGCGCCCGCCACGACGTGGGGCTGGTCGAAGAGGACGCCGCGCCCCGACGGGTTGGCGTCGAGGACGGCGCGCAGGAACGCGCCGCGGCCGCCGCCGACGTCGATCACCGTCGCGAAGCGCGCGAAGTCGTAGGCCGCGAGCAGGTGGCTGTTCGCGCGGCGCATGATGTCGGTCATCGCCGCGTCGAAGATCTCCCCCTCCTCGGGATGCGCGGCGCGGTAGTCCCAGACGTCGGTGCCGTGCACGTGGGCGAAGGCGTTCTCGCCCGTGCGGACGCCGTACAGGAGGGCTCCCCATGCCTGCCAGTGGTAGGGGCGCCCGACGAAGGCGGCCCAGGCGCCGACCGGCTCGGGCGCGTCGGAGCGCAGGCAGGCGCCGATGTCCGTCAGCGCGAAGCGCCCGTCGGCGTCCTCGTGGAGCACCCCGACGCTCGCCAGCGCCCGCAGCACGCGGCCCAGGGAGGGGGCGTGCGTCTCGGTGGCGCGCGCGAGGTCCTCGCCGTCGCGCGGCCCGTCGCGCAGCAGGTCGGCGATCCCGAGCGCGGCGGCGACGTGGATCGCCTGGGTGACCTGGTAGCCGTTGACCAGCCGGCGCAGCGCGACGGTGGGCGCCTCGCTCTCCATCTCAGTGCGAGCCGGACACGACCTCGACGCGAAGACCGTCGGGATCGAGCAGGTAGGCGGAGTAGTAGCGCGGCCCGTACTGGTGGCGCGGGCCCGGGGCGCCGTCGGACGTGCCGCCGGCCGCGACGGCCGCCTCGAAGGCGGCGTCGACCGCGGGGCGGCCGTGGGCGCTGAGGGCGACGTGGCCGAAGCCCGGCGAAGGCGTGCGTCCGCGGGCGACGATCCACAGCCGCGCGTCGTTGATCCCATAGCCGATCGCCTCGGGCGAGTCGAAGATCCGCCGCCCGCCGAGCGGATGGAAGAGCGCGTCGTAGAACGCGGCGGAGCGGGCGAGGTCGGAGACCTCGAAGCCGACGTGGTCGAGCATCAGCTCGCGGCGCGGTCGCTGTCGCGGCGGTCCGCGCGGGTGATGTCCCGGTGGGCGACCTCGACGAAGACGTCGTCGCGCTGCCCCCACCGGCGCGCGAGATGCTCGATGACGGCGACGGAGCGGTGGCGGCCGCCCGTGCAGCCGACGGCGATCGTGAGGTGCGCCTTGCCCTCGGCGACGTACTGGGGCAGCAGGTAGTCCAGCAGCGGCTCGAGGCGCTCGAAGAAGGACTCGAGCTGGCCGTCGCGCCCGACGAAGTCGACCACGCGCTGGTCGTGCCCGGTGAGCGCGCGCAGCTCGGGCTCGTAGTGCGGGTTGGGCAGGAAGCGCACGTCGAGGACGACGTCGGCGTCGCGCGCGGGGCCGTGCTTGAAGCCGAAGGACTCCAGGGAGACCGCGAGCTTGGAGGTCGGCGCGCGGGGCAGGAACTCGTCGGCGATCCGCCGGCGCAGCATGTGCGCCTTCAGCCCGGTCGAGTCGATGACCACGTCGGCCAGGCCCCTCATCGGCTCGAGCACCGCGCGCTCGAGCGCGATGCCGCGCTCGACGCTGGAGGCGGGCGCGAGCGGGTGGCGGCGGCGGGTCTCCTGGAAGCGCGTGAGCAGCGCGTCGTCGGAGGCGTGCAGGAAAAGGACGCGGTGGCGCAGCCCGAGCGCCTCGAGGTCCTCGAGGACGGCGCGCAGGGCCTCGAAGTAGTCGCCGCCGCGGACGTCGGAGACGACGGCGGCGCGCTCGACCTTCGAGCCCTCGTGGACGAAGAGCTCGACGAGCGCGCGGATCATCTCCGGCGGCAGGTTGTCGACGCAGAAGTAGCCGGCGTCCTCGAAGACGTTCATCGCCGTCGACTTGCCGGCACCCGAGTAGCCGGTGATGACGACCAGGTCCTCCAGCCGCGACTCGGCGTACGGCCGCGGCTCGTGCCCGTCGGCGCCGACCTCGGCGTGGTCGACGCGGGGCCTGCGCCCCAGGCGCAGGCGAGAAAGCCGCGGCGGGCCTTTGACGGCCATGTCCTGCAGTCTCTCGGGATCGTCGGACATTGCAGTTATCCCGACGTGAATGCTCTCAGCCCTCAGTCGCCGGTGCGATGCAGGTGCGCCCAGATGTCGCGGGCGGTCTTGCCGGGCAGGCCCGGGACGGCCTCGAGCTGCTCGCGCGTGGCGGCCAGGACGGCCTCCGGCGAGCCGAAGTGCGCCATCAGCGTGCGCTTGCGCGCCGGCCCGATCCCGGGGAGGTCGTCGAGGATCGAGGTCGTCATCGCCCGGTCGCGCCGCGTGCGGTGGTGGGTGATGGCGAAGCGGTGCGCCTCGTCGCGCACGCGCTGCAGGAGCTGCAGCGCGGGCGTGTCGTGCGGGAGGACGATCGGCTCGGCGCGCCCGGGGACGAAGACCTCCTCGATGCGCTTGGCCAGCGAGATCACGGTGACGCCGCGCTCGCGGAAGCCCTCGAGCGCGCGCAGGCCGGCGGCGAGCTGGCCCGGGCCGCCGTCGATGACGACGAGGTTGGGCAGCGTGGCGAAGGACTCGTTGCGCTTGGGGTCGTGGGGGCTGATGTCCTGCTGGGTCTCCCACTGCGCCAGCCGGCGCGAGAGGACCTCCTCCATCGCGGCGAAGTCGTCGGGGACGCCCTCCTGCAGGCCGCGGATCGTGAAGCGGCGGTAGTCGGACTTCTTCGGCGCCCCGCCCTCGAAGACGACCATCGAGGCGACCGTGTGGGTGCCCATGAGGTTGGAGATGTCGAAGCACTCGATGCGCAGCGGCAGCGCATCGAGCCCGAGCGCCTCCTGCAGCCCGTCGAGCGCCTCGACGCGCTGCTGGCGGCGGCGCTCGGCCTTCAGGCGCTCCTGGTCGAGGGCCAGCATCGCGTTGCGCTCGGCGAGCTCGAGGATCCGGCGCTTGTCGCCGCGCTCGGCGGCGCGGACCTCGACCTTCGCCCCCCGGCGCTGCGCGAGCGCCTCGGCGAGCGCCTCGCGGCCCTCGACGGCCTCCTGGACGATGACCTGCGGCGGGATCGCCATCTGGTCGCCGTAGTACTGCAGGACGAACTCCTCGCCCACCTCCCCCACCTCGCGCTCGGCCGCGTTCTCGAGGTAGAAGGACTGGCGGTCCGAGAGCACGCCGTCGCGGATCTGGAAGACCTGCGCGTTGGCGTCCGTCCCGTCGACCGCGACCGCGACGACGTCGACGGTGCCGATCGACTCGTTGGCGACGCGCTGGCGCTCGAGCAGCGAGCGCACGGCGCGCAGGCGGTTGCGCTCGAGCGCCGCCTGCTCGAACTCGTGCGCCGCCGAGGCCGCCTTCATCCGCGCTTCGAGGTCGCGCTCGATCTCGCGGTAGCGGCCCGAGAGGAAGGCGACGACGCCGTCGATCGACTCGCGGTACTCCTCGGCGGTCACGTAGCCGACGCAGGGCGCCCCGCAGCGCTTGATGTAGTAGTCCAGGCACGGCGAGCCCGAGCGCCGCCCCGGCTCGGTGCCCTGGCAGGAGCGGAAGAGGAAGACCTTGCCCAGCAGGTCGAGCGTGCCGCGCACGCGCTTGGCGTTCGAGTAAGGCCCGAAGTAGGCGCGGTCGCGGCGGTGGCGCTCGCGCGTGAAGTAGACGCGGGGGTACTCCTCGTCCATCGAGATGGCGATGAACGGATAGGACTTGTCGTCGCGCAGGCGGATGTTGAAGCGCGGGCGGTACTGCTTGATGAAGTTCTGCTCGGCGAGCAGCGCCTCGGCCTCGGAGGCGACGAGCACGAACTCGACCGACTCGATCGCGTCGACCATCTCGTAGGCGCCGCGCGTCACTGGGTTGCTGAAGTGACTCGCGACGCGCTTTCGCAGCGACTTGGCCTTGCCGACGTAGATGACCTTGGCCTTGGCGTCGCGGAAGAGGTAGACGCCAGGGCCGTCGGGCAGCGCCTTGCGCTGCTCGGCGAGCCGGGTGCGGCGACCCTCTGACGTCTCCGTGGCCATCCACCTAGACGATACGAGCAGGTAGGGTCGCGCCCGCCGCCATGGCCCTCGTCAACCTCTACTCCGACACCCAGACGCGCCCCACGGCACAGATGCGCGCCGCCATCGCGGCCGCCGAGGTCGGCGACGAGCAGCGCTTCGCCGACCCGACCACGAGCGCGCTCGAGGAGCGGGTGGCGACGCTGCTGGGCCACGAGGCGGCGGTCTTCCTGCCCAGCGGGACGATGTGCAACGAGATCGCGATCCGCCTGCACATCCGCCCCGGCGGCGAGCGGATGTTCCTGGGGCGCGACACGCACCCGCTGATCGCGGAGGCCGGCGGCCCGGCGCAGCTCTCGGGCGCTGTGATCACCGAGGTCGACGGCGAGAGCGGCATGTTCACGCCCGAGGGCCTCCAGGCCGCGATCGCCGGCGGCGGCCCGGGCGGCCGCTACGGCGCGCGGGCGCGCCTGGTGTGCGTCGAGCAGACGACGAACATGGGCGGCGGGCGCGTCTGGCCGCTGGAGCAGGTGAGCGGCGTGCTCGAGGTCGCGCGCGGCCACGGGCTCTCGACGCACCTCGACGGCGCGCGGCTCATGAACGCGGTGGTGGCGAGCGGCGTGGCCGCCGCCGAGTGGGCGAGTGGCTTCGACAGCGCGTGGCTGGACTTCACCAAGGGGCTCGGAGCCCCGGTGGGCGCCTGTCTGGCCGGCCCCGCGGACTTCATCGAGGAGGCCTGGCGCTGGAAGCAGATGATGGGCGGCGCCATGCGCCAGTCGGGCATCGTCGCCGCGGCGGGCCTCTACGCGCTCGACCACCACGTCGAGCGCCTTGCCGAGGACAACGCCCGCGCGCGGCGCCTGGCCGACGGGCTCGCCGAGCTGCCGGGCGTGACGATCGACCCGCCGACGGTCGAGACGAACATCGTCATCTTCGACGTCCCCGACGCCCCGGCCTTCACCGCGGCGCTCGCGGCGCAGGACGTGGCCGTCAGCCACTTCAGCCCCACCCGCGTGCGCGCGGTGACGCATCTCGACGTCGACGACGCCGGGATCGAGCGCGCGCTGGCGGTGGCCGCCCAGGCGCTGCAGTAGGTTGCACCGATGGCGGTCGCCTTCACCACGTGCCCGCTCTGCGAGGCCACCTGCGGGCTGCGCCTGACCGTCGAGGCCGGCGCCGTCACCGCGATCCGCGGCGACGCCGAGGACGTCCTCAGCCACGGCTTCATCTGCCCCAAGGGTGCGTCGCTGAAGGAGCTGCACGAGGACCCCGACCGGCTGCGCACGCCGATGGTCCGCGACGCCGGCGGGACGCTGCGCCCGGCGAGCTGGGACGAGGCCTTCGCCGCCATCGACCGCCGCCTGCCGGCGATCCAGGCCGAGCACGGCCACGACGCCGTCGCCGTCTACATCGGCAACCCGACGGCCCACAACCTGGCGTCGCTGCTCTACGGGCGGGTGCTGCTCAAGGCGCTGCGGACGCGCAACATCTTCAGCGCGAGCACCGTCGACCAGTTCCCCAAGCAGGTGGCCTCGGCGCTCATGTTCGGCAGCGGCGCCACCGTCGCCGTCCCCGACGTCGACCGCACCGACCACCTGCTCATCCTCGGCGCCAACCCGCTCGCCTCGCAGGGCAGCCTGCTCACGGCGCCCGACATGCGCGGGCGCCTGCGCGCGATCCGCGCCCGCGGCGGCAAGGTCGTCGTCGTCGACCCGCGGCGCACGCGGACCGCGCGCGAGGCCGACGAGCACCACTTCATCCGCCCCGGGACCGATGCGCTGCTGCTGGCCGCGATGGTCCATACGCTCTTCGACGAGGCGCTCGTGGACCCCGGCGCCCTCGCCGACCACGTCGCCGGCCTCGACGCCGTCGGCGAGTTGGCCGCCGGGATCGCGCCCGAGGACGCCGCCGGCGCCTGCGGGATCGCCGCCCCGGAGATCCGCCGCATGGCCCGCGAGCTGGCCGCGGCGCCGAGCGCCGCCGTCTACGGGCGCATCGGCACCACGACACAGCGCTTCGGGACGACGGCGAGCTGGCTCGTCGACATCCTCAACGTCCTCACCGGCAACCTCGACCGCCCCGGCGGCGCGATGTTCCCGCGCCCGGCGACGGGCTCGTCGAACACCTCGGGCGAGCCGGGGCGCGGCCGCGGCGCGGCCTTCGGCCGCTGGAGCAGCCGCGTGCGCGAGATGGGCGAGGTCTTCGGCGAGCTGCCCGCGGCCTGCCTGGCCGAGGAGATCCAGACGCCGGGCGAGGGCCGGGTCCGCGCGCTGGTCACGGTCGGCGGCAACCCGGCGGTGAGCACGCCCAACAGCGAGCGCCTCGCCGCGGCGATGGAGACGCTCGACTTCATGGTCAGCGTCGACGTCTACGTCAACGAGACCACGCGCCACGCCGACGTCATCCTCCCCGGGCCCTCGCCGCTGCAGCGCCCGCACTACGACCTCGCGCTGCTGGGCTTCGCGGTGCGCAACGTCGCCAACTACTCGCCGCCCGCCCTCGGCCTCGACCCCGAGGTGCCCGGCGAGTGGGAGACGCTGCTGCGCCTGGCGGCGATCGTCACCGGGCAGGGACCGGATGCCGACGTCGCCGCGCTCGACCGGCTCGTCGCCCTCGACGTCGCGGGCCGCATGGGCGGCGACCCCGAGGAGCTGCTCGCCGCCGTGGAGCCGCGCGTCGGCCCCGAGCGCCTCCTCGACCTGCGGCTGCGCGGCGGCCCGTACGACCTGACGCTCGCCGACCTCGAGGCGGCGCCCCACGGGGTCGACCTCGGCCCGCTCGAGCCGCGCCTCCCCGACGCCCTGCGCACGCCGAGCGGGAAGGTCGAGCTGGCGCCCGAGCCGCTCGTCGCCGACGTCGCCCGCCTGCACGAGGCGCTGGCCGAGCCGGTCGACGGCGGCATGGTCCTCGTCGGCCGGCGCGACCTGCGCTCCAACAACTCGTGGATGCACAACCTGCCGACGCTGGTGCGCGGCAAGCCGCGCTGCACCGCCCACGTCCACCCCGACGACGCCGAGCGCCTCGGCCTCGCCGACGGCGAGCCGGCGGTCGTGCGCTCGCGCGCCGGGGCGGTCGTGATCCCCGTCGAGGTCACCGGCGACGTGATGCCCGGCGTCGTCTCGATCCCGCACGGCTGGGGCCACGACCTCCCCGGCGTCGACCTGGCGGTCGCCGCCGAGCACGCGGGCACGAACTCCAACGTGCTCAGCGACGAGCTGGTCCTCGAGCCGCTCTCCGGCACCGCCGTGCTCAACGGCATCCCGGTCGAGCTGGCGCCCGCTACTGCAGCGTGAGCGTGTCGGTGCCGTCGCGGGAGGTCAGCGTCCCCCGCGCGCCCGCGTAGGCGCCGGTGCCGCCCGTCACGGCGACGGTGACCGACGCGCTGCCGCCGATCCGCCCGACGCCCGCCGCGGTGATGGTGCCGTCGGCAAGCGCGTAGGTCGCCTGGCACGAGTACAGGGCCTTCTCGATGCTCGCCCCGCGCTTGGCGGCGGCGCACATCAGGTAGCGCGCTCCCGACGCGCCGCCGGCGACCTTCGAGGTGACGATGACCTCGTCGCCGGGCGTCTCCGGCGAGCGGCTGCTGCGGACCAGCGGCGGCAGGTCGACCGGGGTGATCCTCATGTCGGCGTTCTTCAGGACGAGGGTCCGGCCCGCGGGCTGCTGGGCCTGTCCGCCGTCGGTCACGACGAGCGCGGCGGTGGTCGCGGCGGCGGCGCTCAGGGCGAGCGCGGCGGCGGCGGTGCGGATGCGGTAGCTCATGGCGGCGCAGTGTGGAGAGCGCGCCGCGCCGCGACTTCGGCCGCGACGGCGATCTTCGCCCTCGGCCGCACGGCCGATGTCCGGCCCTGGACGATCCCCCATTCGGCCGATTCTCAAGCGCCGCGCCCGGCGGTAGCTTGGCGCGATGAAGGCGAGCGCGTCGCGTCTGGCCCCGCCGCTCCTCGACGCGCTGATCGCCGCGGGGCTGGTCGTCGCGGCCGAGCTGGAGGCGATCCTCGAGCCCGTCAGCGTCGCGCGGTGGGTCGACGGCCTCGTCGTGCTCGGCTTCACGGTCCCGCTCGCGTGGCGCCGGCGGGCGCCGCTGCCCGTGCTGGCGATCGCGGTGGCGACCGTCGTGGTCTACGGCGAGGTCGAGGACGCGGGCTCGCACCAGACGCTGATCCTGGCGCTCGCGCTCGCGAGCTTCACCGCGGGCTACGAGCTGCCGCCGCGGCGCGCGTGGGTCGCGCCCGTGCTCATCGTCGTGGCCGACCTCTTCGCGATCGTCGTCCTCGGCCAGGACGGCGGCGACTTCGTCTTCGTGATGGTCATCTAC
Organism: uncultured Actinomycetes bacterium; assembly: GCA_963851295.1. Classification (GTDB taxonomy): domain Bacteria; phylum Actinomycetota; class Thermoleophilia; order Solirubrobacterales; family Solirubrobacteraceae; genus JAOPZW01. The sequence continues at coordinate 561,062 of CAWKOS010000001.1, forward strand.
GTCGGTCCGTGGGCGCTCGCGCAGGCGCTGCGCACGCGCGGGCACCGCGCCGACGCGCTCGCCGCGCGGGCCGAGCGGCTCGAGGCCGAGCGCGAGCGCAGCGAGGCGAAGGCGGCCGAGGCCGAGCGGGCGCGGATCGCGCGCGAGCTGCACGACGTCGTCTCGCACTCGATCAGCGTCATCGCCGTGCAGTCGCAGGCCATCCGGCGCCGGCTCGGGCCCGAGCACGAGCGCGAGGCCGCCGACCTCGCCGGCGTGGAGACGGCGGCGCGCCAGGCGATGGCCGAGATGCGCCGGCTCCTCGGGGTGCTGCGCGCCGACGGCGAGCGGCTGCCGCTCGCGCCCAACCCCGGGCTCGCGCAGCTCCCGCGGCTCGTCGAGCAGGTGCGCGGCTCCGGCCTCGACGTCGAGGTCAGCGTGACGGGGCAGCCGCTGCCGCTGCCGCCCGGCGTCGACCTCGCCGCGTACCGGATCGTGCAGGAGGCGCTCACCAACGCCATCAAGCACGCGCGCAGCGCCCGCGCCACGGTCGAGGTCCGCTACGACGGCGGCGCCATCGCGCTCACCGTCACCGACGACGGGACGGGGCCCAACGGCGACGGGCGCAACGGCGGCCACGGGCTGCTCGGGATGCGCGAGCGGGTCTCGCTCTACGGCGGGACCCTGGAGACCGGGGCCGCGCGCGAGGGCGGCTTCCGCGTGCACGCCGTGCTGCCCGTGCAGGCAGGCGAGGTCGCGTGATCACGGTCGTCCTCGCCGACGACCAGGGCATGGTCCGCGCAGGCCTGCGCTCGCTGCTGGAGGCCGACCCGGAGATCAGCGTGGTGGGCGAGGCCGCCGACGGGCTGGCCGCGATCGACGAGGTCCGCCGGCGACGGCCGGACGTCGTGCTCATGGACATCCGCATGCCCGAGCTCGACGGCCTCTCGGCCACGCGGGAGCTGATCGCCGAGCGGCCGGACCTGCGCGTGCTCGCGCTGACGACCTTCGACCTCGACGAGTACGTCTTCGAGGCGCTGCGCGCCGGGGCCAGCGGCTTCCTGCTCAAGGACGCGCCCGCCGAGGAGCTCACGCGCGCGATCCACGTGCTCGCGCAGGGCGACGCCCTGCTGGCGCCCGCGGTGACGCGGCGGATCGTGGAGGCCTTCGTCGCGCTGCCCGCGCCCGAGCCCGCGCCCGACCTCGAGGACCTCAGCCCGCGCGAGGTCGAGGTGCTGCGGCTGCTCGCGGCCGGGTGCTCGAACGCGCAGATCGCCGACGAGCTCGTGGTCTCCGACGCGACGGTCAAGACCCACGTGAGCAACCTCCTGGCCAAGCTGCGGCTGCGCGACCGTGTCCATGCGGTGATCTACGCCTACGAGTGCGGCCTCGTGCGCCCCGGGAGCAACCCGCCGGTGCGCCGGGGCTAGCTAGGCGCCCGGCGGCGCGACGGACTGGGCCTTCTCCGGCGCCGAGTCCACCCACGCGATCAGCTTGCGGACCGGTTCGGGCAGCGTGCTCTCGGTCGCGTGGTAGGTGTGCGTGGCGCCGTCGTCGTCCTGCACCTCGAGCTGGTAGGCGAGCTCGTCAGGATAGGCCGAGGGAGGCGGGGGCGAGCCTGCCGTGCCCAGCAGGCCCGCCTGATCCACCTTCGCTCGCAGCTCCTGCGCCCGTTCCGCCGGCAAGGCGTCGGAGGCGAGCTCGGTGCGGGTCACCAGCCCGGGCAACCCGCCACCGCGCGTGACGGAGAGCTTCATCGCCCTCCGATCGTAGTCAGCTCCCGGTCCCGGCCGCGGCCTTGACCTCGACCTCGACGGTCTGCCACGCCTTCTGGACGGCCTCGTGCTCGGGGCTGCCGTCGCCGAAGAGGTCGGAGGCCACGGTCACCGTCGCCGCGGCGGCGTCGCTGAACTCCGAGGTCGGCTTGAGCTGCTGGGTGAGCGTGACGTACCAGATGCGTCCGGCCTTGTCCCAGGCGTTGCCCCCGAGCTCCGTCGCCACGAGGAAGAAGGCGTGGTTGGGGATGCCCGAGTTGATGTGGACGCCGCCGTTGTCATGGCCCGGGAGGTTGTCGTTGGGCAGGTCCACGTAGTCGCTCATCTTCGCCGGCTGGTTGTCGCCGCTGAACGCGGTGCCCGGCGCCTTCATCGAGCGCAGCGCCTTGCCCAGCGACGGGACGAGCGTGTCCTCGCCGATGAGCCAGTCGGCCTGGTCGGCGGTCTGCCCCAGCGAGTACTGCTTGACGAGCGAGCCGAAGACGTCGGACATCGACTCGTTGAGCGCCCCCGACTGGCCGCGGTACTGCAGCCCGGCCGTGAACTGGGTGACGCCGTGGGTCATCTCGTGGCCGATGACGTCGAGCGACTTCGTCAGGGCGCCCTCCTGGAAGATCTGACCGCTGCCGTCGCCGTAGACCATCTGCCCGCCGTTCCAGAAGGCGTTGTCGAACTTGACGCCGTAGTGGACGGTCGAGATCAGCTCGAGCCCGTGGTCGTCGAGGCTGTCGCGGTCGAAGATGTCCTTGTAGAAGTCGTAGGTCTTGTCGGCGCCGTCGTAGGCCTCGTTGACGGAGTCGTCGCTGCTGTCCGGATCGCCCTCGCCGCGGACCTTGTCGCCCGGCAGGTCGCCTTCGCCGCCGTGGTGGATGTCGTACACCGTCCGGCGCTCGCCGGCCGGCGGCGCCACGAACGCGATGTCATGGATGCCGACGTTGAGCTCGCGCATGACCTTGCCGACCAGGGCACGCCGGGCGCGGATCGTGGCCGACGTCCCCAGCGCGTTGACGGCCGCCTCGCGCTGCTCGGGCGTCCCTTCGATCGCCACTCTCGCGAGCAGGTCAGGTGGAGCTATGAAGCAGCACGGCGGATGGCCCGTGCCCCCTTCGACGCTCGGATGGTGCTCGGCGTGCTGCATCGCTGCCCCCTCGGTCGTATGACCTGCCGGTTTGCTGGACCTCCCTCTGCGATCGTGGAGCCCGGCGGGGCGCACGAGGTACGACGTGGCAGGCTTTGTTCAGCTTCGCGTGCGCAAGCGATCGTGCTTGACGCAGCCTGTGGCGCCCACGTAGCGTCGGGACATGGCTGGGACGGTCGCGGTCCTCGGCGGCGGCGTGGGAGGGCTCTCGGCCGCGCACGAGCTGGCCGAGCGCGGCTTCTCGGTGACGGTCTACGAGGCCCGCGACCGCTTCGGGGGCAAGGCGCGCAGCTACGGCGCCCCGGGGACGGGCACCGGCGGGCGCGCCGACCTCCCGGCCGAGCACGGCTTTCGCTTCTTCCCGGGCTTCTACCGCCACCTGCCCGACACGATGCGGCGCATCCCCGGGCCGCGCCCCGGCGGCCACGTCTTCGACGAGCTCGTCGCCGCCGACATGCTGATGATCGCGCGCGAGGACGGCGCCAACGAGCTGATCGCCCCCGCCCACGCCCCGGCCTCGCTCGAGGACTTCGCCTCGGTCACGCGCTTCATCGTCGCCTGCATGACCGAGCTGGGCATCCGGCCCGACGAGCAGGCGTTCTTCGTCGATCGGCTGCTCGTGCTGCTCACGAGCTGCGACGAGCGTCGCTTCGGGCAGTGGGAGCGCCAGTCGTGGTGGGCGTTCGTCGACGCCGAGCACCACTCGGTGGGCTTTCGCAAGTTCCTGGCCGACGGCCTGACGCGCACGCTCGTGGCCGCCCAGGCGCACGAGATGAGCGCCCGCACCGGCGGCTACATCCTGCTGCAGCTCTTCTTCGACCTCGCCCGCGTCGGCGGACGCGCCGACCGCCTGCTCGACGCGCCCACCAGCGAGGCCTGGATCGACCCGTGGGTGGAGCACCTGCGCTCCGCCGGCGTCGACCTGCGCGACGGGAGCGCGGTCGTCGGCATCGGCTGCGAGCACGGGCGGATCACCGGCGTGACCGTCGAGCGCGCGGGCACGCCGGCGGCGGTGACGGCCGACCACTACGTGGCGGCGATGCCCGTCGAGCAGCTCGTCAAGCTGCTCAGCCCGTCGCTGATCGCCGCCGAGCCGGCCCTCGCGGGCCTGCACCTGCTGCGCACGCGCTGGATGAACGGGCTGATGCTGTACCTGCGCCGCGACGTCCCCGTCGTGGCCGGCCACACGATCTACACGGACTCCGAGTGGGCGCTGACCTCGATCTCCCAGCGCCAGTTCTGGCCGCGCGTGGACTTCGCGGCGCTCGGCGACGGCCAGGTCGCCGGGATCCTGTCGGTCGACGTCTCCGACTGGGAGCACGTCGCCCGGCGCCTCGGCAAGGTGGCCTCGACGTGCACGGCGCAGGAGATCGCCGACGAGTGCTGGGCCCAGCTCAAGGACCACCTCAACGACGGCCCCACCCCGGTCCTCGCCGACGACAACCTCCACAGCTGGTTCCTCGACGAGGACATCACCTTCCCCAACCCGAGCGCCGCGGCGAACGCCGAGCCGCTGCTGGTCAACATCGCCGGCTCGTGGGACAACCGGCCCGAGGCGGTGACGCGGATCCCCAACCTCTTCGTCGCCTCCGACTTCGTGCGCACCAACACCGACCTCGCGACGATGGAGGGCGCCAACGAGGCCGCGCGGCGAGCGGTCAACGGGATCCTCGACGCCACCCGCTCGAGCGCGGCGCGGTGCGCGGTCTGGAAGCTCCAGGAGCCCGCGGTCTTCGCCCCCGCCCGCGCCCTGGACCGCCTGCGCTGGAGGCTCTTCCACCGGCCGGCGAAGGCGCCGGTGCGCGTGACCGCGGGCGGCGACCTCGAGCCCGTCGGGCTCATCGGGCGGATGGTGACACGCTAGGCGTCGTCAGTCAGCGGAAGAGACGGACGCGGGCGGGGCCGAGCGACGCCCGCGCGCGGTCGGCGAGGCCGGCGTCGCTCGTCAGCAGGACGGGGTCCGGGAGCGCCTCGGCCAGCGCGAGGTAGGCGGCGTCGTAGGCGGTCAGGGCGGCGCGCAGCTCCCAGATGCGCTCGCCCAGCGGCGCGTGCGGGTGGCGCGTGAGCCGCACGCGGGCGAGGTCGAAGGCGGCCTCCGTGGCCCGCGCGTCGCTGATCGCGCCGCTGCCGGCGAGCCGCCGCAGGGCGTTCAGCGTCTCCGGCTCGACGAGCTCCGGCGCGTGCATCGGCTCGTGCTCGTGCCCCGCGAGCTCGGCGTCGAGCGCGTCGAGCGTCGGCGGCCGACCGAGCAGGAAGTCGGTCAGGACGCTCGCGTCGACCACGATCACCGCCGGTCGCGCTCCTTGCGGATGAGCTTGGCGCTCGACGGCCCGGTGTAGGGGGTGCGCTCGCGGATGCGCTGGGCGAGCTCCGGCACCGCGGGGACGCTCGCGATCTCGCTCATGCGCGCGAGCAGGAACTCGTTCAGCGACTGGCCCGCGAGCGCGGCCTGGGCCTTCAGCCGCCGATGCACGTCATCGGGGAGGTCGCGGACCTGCACGTTGGCCATGACCACTCATGATAGCAAAATGCATGTCGACAATGCGTTGTGCATGCATGACGCGTCATCGCACCAGGCGGACCTCGAGCGCGGCGGCGCCCGCGCCGGCCGGGTCGCCGGCGCCGTGGAGGAGGCCGAGGATGTCGGCCACGTAGGCCTGCGTCTCGGGGATCGCCGGGATGCAGCCGCAGGCCCGCACGCGCGCGGCGCCCGCGTTGTAGGCGGCCAGCGCGAGCGGCACGGACGCGAACGCCCGCAGGAGGTCGCGCATCAGGTGCGCCTGCGCGTCTATCGCGCGGTCGGCGTCGAACGGGTCGGCGAGCCCGTACGCCGCCGCGGTGCCCGGCATGAACTGCGCGATCCCGAGCGCCCCCGCCCCCGATCGCGCGAACGGGTTGAAGCCGGACTCGCGATACAGCTGCGCCGCGAGCAGCGCGCCGGACACGCTCCAGCGCCGGGCGGCCCGGGCGATGGCCGGCGCGAACCGCGCGGGCACGAAGGCGGGCAGCGTCCCGGACGAGGCGCCGTCGCCGGCCCTTGGCCGCCGGTACCCCACCGAGGACGAGCCCGCGTTCAGCGCGTAGCCGAAATGCCAGGGCTCCCATTCGTAGCGCTGCACGAAGTGGAAGCGGGCGGCGTTGGCGGCGAGCCAGCGGTAGGCGCCGGGTGGCCCGAGGTCGAGCTCGGTGGCCAGCCGGTGCAGCGACCGGCCGGGCTCCGCGACCCACTTCGGGTCGGGGTGCGCGGCGAAGAGCGCCGCCTGCTCGGCGTCGCTGCGGAAGGCCGAGGTGATGAGCAGCTCGACGCCGTCGGCGCGCGCAGCCGCCGCCATCCGGTCGAAGGCCAGGGCAACGTCGGGGCGCATCGGCTTGCCCTGCCGCAACGCGAACGGCCCGCGGTACTCGCCGGCGCCCGCGGGCCCGCCGGCGCCCGTCGCGCCGGGCGCGGTGAGCTGCGCCTCGGCCGTCGCGACGGCGGGCACGCGCGCACCCGAGCCGACGTCGATCGCGATCGCGTCGCGCACGGTCACGCGCACGCGGACCGGTGCGAGGCCGCCGCCCGGGAACGCAACGCTGACGTCGTCGGCCCCGTTGCGCGCCGCCGTGGCCCGCGCCGCGCGGCGGCCGAGCGCAAGGTACTCCGCACGCTCGAGGTGGCGCGGATCGGGCGCGCCGCCGATCGCCGCCGGCTCGAACACGCGCAGGTAGGCGTCGTGCATCGCGCGCGCGGCGGCGAGCGCGGAGAGGTCCGCCGTGCGCTGCAGGTCGCCGCGGGCGCCGACGCCCCGCGCGATCCCGCCCAGGACGACGGCGCCGAGGACGACGGCAAGCAGGAGCCCGAGGAGCACCATCCCGGCCTGACCGCGCTCGCCCGTCATCCGACCAGCCCCGCGACGGCGTCGCGGATCGACCTCGGCGCCCGCACCCCCGCGAGCGCGAGCGCCCGCTGGACGGGGTCGAGCGCGACCGTCATGGCCGCGGCCGGCGGCCCGAGGCGGGCGGCGCCGGCCAGGGCGAGCCGGGCGAGCTCGGGCGTCGACGCCGGCCCCGCAGCGACCAGAATGGCGTCGCGCGAGGCGAGCAGCCCGTCGACCTCCGCGTCGCGCGCCGCGACGGCGAGGACGGTCGGCAGAACGCCCGCCGCGGCCAGCGCCCGCCCCGCCGCGGCAGCGAGCGCGTCGGCGTCGTCGTCGCCGTCGCCGCCGCACGGCAGGCCGACGACCGCGATCCTCCCGCGGCCGTGTGCCTGCAGCCCGCGCGCATCCAGAGACGCGACCAGGCGCGCGGCCGCGCCGCGGGGCGGAGCTGAAAAGGCGGGCGCAGCGGCAAGGGCACCAGGAGCGGACCGGTCGGACGCCTCGGCCGCCGCGCGGACGCACACGAGCGCCGCGGGCGCGGCCCGGGCGAGCGCCAGCCCGACGGCGGCGGCGACGGCGGGCAGCTCGCGGGCGGGCGCGAGCAGGCCGAGCGACGGCGCCGCGGAGGCGCCCTGCGGCGCCGCGGCGGCGGCCTGCGGCACCGCGCGCGCCGCACGCGTGACCTCCGGCGCGTCTCCCACCGCGGCGCCTTCGTCCGGACGCGGGGCGAGGAGCAGGTCGCGTAGCGGGCTCATGGCGGCCCCGCGTCGGCCCACGCCGAGGCCTCGAGGGCGGCGGCGACGACGGGAACGACCGTGCGCGGTCGGAGACGGACCTCGACGCGGCGACCCGTGACCCGCACGTCCGCGCGCTCGCGCGACCAACCGGGCAGCGCGTCGCGCGCTGCGGCCGCGGGGTCGGCGCCCTGCAGCAGCGCGGCGGCGCCGGCCTCGGCGGCGCCCGAGGCCAGCTCACGCGCCGAGCCGGCCGCCAGGAGCTGGCCGATCGCGAGCGCGATCAGGGCGGCGAGCGGAAGCAGGGCGACGACCTCGACCGTCGCCTGGCCGCGCGCCGACGCGCCGCCTCTCATCCGCGCTGCTCCGGGAATCCCGCCCGCGCCGACACCGTCGCCACCGTGCCGCCCGTGAGGACGGCGGGCACGCGCAGATCCACACGCACCCCGCCGCCGCCACGCGCGAGCGCGCGGACGCGCATCCCTTGCTCGAGCCGTGGCGGAAGGGCGCCGCGGGCGGCGGCCTGGGGGTCGGCGCCAACCGCCGCGGCGCGGGCCGCGGCGCGGGCGGCCGCGCCCGCCAGCCACAGCGCCTGCCCGGCGACGACGGCCTGCCAGAGCAGGCCTCCCACCACCGCCACGAGCGGCAGGAGCGCCACCGTCTCGACGCTCGCCTGCCCGATGTCTCCCCGCCCGGCCGCCATGACGGGAGGGTCCCGTGAAGGTGGTGACGGCTCTAGGCCCGAAGCGTGCCGAAAGCGCGCAACGGCTCAGGCGAGACGGCGGAGCGTCCTCAGCCGTCGAAATGGAAGTTGCAGCCGCCCCCGCCCGGGATCACGAAGACGTAGTCGTAGTGCACCTGGAGGATGCCCTTGGTGTTCGGCAGGCCGTAGGTGCCGATGGGGGCGTCGTGGTGGGACCACTCGCCGATCGGAAGCTGGTGGACCTGGCCGTCGCGGGTGATGGTCTGCTGGCCGATGAGCAGCTCCGCGCCGTTGAGCTCGTTCGGCCCTGGGAGCTCGCCGCCCGGGCGCTTGCCGGTGTCCACGTAGGTCGTGATCCCGCGCTGGAAGACCCACAGCCTCTCCGGCCCGTTCGGGCCGGTGAGCCGATAGCTCACGCCGTCGATGACGTCGAAGACCTGGCCGGTGTCGGGGTCGCGCTTGTGCTGGAGGCGGAAGGTGACGTTCAGCGACTTGCCGTTCTTGTCGCACGAGCGCGACTGGAAGCTCGGCGGCCCGACGTCGTTGGGGTCGCCGGGGTTGGCCGACGCGACCGGCGGCGGCTTGGGCGGGGCCGGGGGCGCTGCCGCGGGGGGCGCCGCGCAGCCGCCGCCGAGACCGCCGGCCGCCCCGACGCCGCAGATGATCGCGCGCGCCGTCCCCGCGACCTTCGAGGCGAGCGCCGGCGCCGTGGTGACCACGCCGCCCACGACGAGGACGACGACCGCCATCGCGCCGAGCCACTCGAGCGTCGACTGACCGCGTTCTGCGCCCCACGATCGCATGCACGGCATGGTCGCCCGCCCCAGGCCCGCGCACCATGGGCCGCAGGGCTCATCTTCCCCCCTGGGCCCGGGCCCAGGCGCCCGGCGCGACGCCCCTCAGGCGTACTCGCGCCAGTGCCGCCAGACGAGGTACAGCGCGTAGGCCGCGCCCGCCAGCAGCCCGATGACCACCAGCGTCCCGCCCGACGAGTCCGACAGCCGCGGCCGCGCCGCGAGCGCCAGCACGACCGCCGCGATCGCCCCGTAGAGCAGCGCGCGCCAGCGGTCGCCGAGCGTGTCGAGGTCCACGCGGTGGTCGCGGTAGAAGCGCGCCGCGAAGAAGACGAGCGACACGAGGATCAGCGTCGAGAGGATCCCACCGACCAGCGCGGCCGTCGTGCCCCCGCCGGGGATGAAGGCCACCGCCGCGGCCAGTACGAGGACTATGGCGACGTTGCGCGTGGTGGAGCTCACTGCAGCGCGACGTGCTCCGAGGCCTCGGCCGAGGCATCGACGGGGGCGCCCGGTCCGGCGCCCTCGCGAGCGGCGGCCGGCATGTCCGCCACGACCGGCTCGGGCGCGGTGCCCTCGCCGACCGCGGGCTCGGGAGCGAAGCGGTAGCCGACTCCGAAGTGGGTGTGGATGTAGCGCCACCCCGGCGAGGCCTTCTCGAGCTTCTGACGCAGCTTGCGCACGAAGACGTCGACGGAGCGGTCGCCGCGGGCCATGGCGTAGCCCCAGACGCGCTGGTAGATCTCCTCGCGCTCGAGCACGCGGCCCTCGGCGCCGGCGAGCAGCTCGATGAGCTCGAACTCGCGGCGGGTGAGGTCGATCGAGCCCTCGCTCACGAAGGCCTGGAAGCGGTCGGAGCGGATCTCAATCTCGCCGGCGGTGATCGGCCCGCCCGACGAGCGCGCCTCCGCGCGGCGCCGGCGGCGCACGACGGCCTCGACGCGCGCGATGAGCTCCTCCGGGTGACAGGGCTTGGTCAGCCAGTCGTCGGCGCCGAGCCGCAGGCCGCGGACGCGCTGGGCGACCGTCGACTGGCCCGTGCAGACGAGCACGCCCAGGCCGGGCAGCGCGGAGCAGAGCTTCTCGAGGTACTCCCAGGCCTGCGGCCCGAGGACGGCGAGGTCGACCACGATCGCGTTGAGGCGCATGGCGACCACCGTGTCGACCGGGACCGCGCTGGCGAGCACGCGATGCTCCCATGCCAGCCGCTCCAGGCGCTTGGTGAGAACCTGGAGGAAGCCCGAATCGGTGTCGATGACGGCGAGCCGGAGGGGCGCGACGTCGGCGGCGGTGGACCGTTCCGTCATGGCGCCGCCAGTCTAGTGGTACATCGCGACGCCCAAGGGGCGTTTCCGCCCAACGGTCACAGCATCTTCACAAGCCGCCCGGCGGCGCGTTTAGCGCTATTTGCGGCCCTCTGCGCCGGGCGGAACGTCGAGCCGATAGCGCTTCGCGGTGGCCGATCCGTCGCCCGGATCGATCTCCACGAGGTCGGCCGCCAGCGGCGCGAAGCCGCCGCCGCTGGAGTAGGTCATCCGCGCCACGCCGATCTTCGCGCCCTCGCCGAGGTTGCCGGTCCCGCCCGCGCCCACGGTCCCCCCGTTGAGGACCGTGAAGTCGCGGTCGACCTCGATCGCCGCGTGGTGCGTGTGGCCGACGAGCATCACGATCGGGTGCGACGGCGGGTCGCGCCGCAGCATCTCGATCCCCTTCTGCGCGAGCTGCGGCTCGTGGACCATGACCACGTCGACCTTGCCCTCGAGCTTGGCCAGCCACTCGGCGAAGAGGTTCTGCTCGGCCACCGACGGCGTCGGCAGCGTGCCTTGCTGCACGTAGCCGCGCGCGCGGCGGCGGCGGAAGGGGTCGCCGTAGCCGGCCACGCGCAGCCCGGCGACGCGCACGACCATCGGTCCGAAGCGCCCGCCGGGCAGCAGCCGGCCCTGCTCGGTGAGGACGACGACGCCGTCGTCGGCGAGCTCCTGCGCGGCCGAGTCGGAGTCGTGGTTGCCGGTGACGAAGACCATCCGCGTCCCCGCGTGGATGACGCCGCGCGTGAGCTGGGACTCGAGCGGCGTCCCGCGGTCGGTGAGGTCGCCGACGAAGAAGAGCGGTGTCCCGCGCGCCACGCGCTGCAGCGCCGGTACGGCGAGCAGGTTGTTGTGCAGGTCCGAGGCGACGGTGATCTGCGGGCGCCCGCCCAGCGGCGCGCGATCGCCGGGCTCGACCACGAGCCGCGCCAGGCCGACGATCTGGCCGTCGAGCTCCTCGGTGAGCGTGTTGGCGCTGGACTCCGCCGACTCGACGGCGCGCAGCGCGCGCGGGATGTCGGGACCGTGGGCGTAGTACTCGGGCGTCCCGAGGTCGCCGCGCGGCGGCAGCAGCACGATGATCGCCACCGCGAGGCCCAGCGCGGTCGCCCCGGCGGCGATCATGCCCGGGCGCAGCGGGAGGCCGAGCCCGCGCAGGGCGAGCGCCACCACCAGCCCGAAGCCCAGCGCGCAGCCGAACACGACCGCGACCAGGATCCGCAGGTAGGAGGCGATCGCGTCGCGGGCGTCGTGCTTGGCGCGCGCGAGCACGCGCGGCGCCCCGGCGCCCTCGCGCGCCACCGAGACCGCGGCGTCGCGGTCGATGCGCTGCACGTCGACGCGCAGGCGCACGGGCATCCGCACGCCGCCGAAGCGCACGCCCCAGTCCACGAGCGGGACGTAGAGGTCGAGCGCGCCGCGGTGGCCGGGGTCGCTGAAGATGCGCACGGTCCCGACCGACAGCTCGCGGTCCAGCCGCAGCGAGGCAAGGGCCGTCACCCCGGCGCCGAAGGACGCAAGGCAGACGACGACCACAGTCAGCCATCGGCGTCCCATCACGCCTCGGCTACCCGCAGCCCGGCTCGCTAAGCGTGGGGCCGCAACGGCGCCGGTCCGGGCCCACCGTCGCGTGGTGGGCCCGGAGCCGAACGGACGGCGGGGGCTACGCGCTCAACGGTCGGCCAGATCGGCGGCCGACGCGCACCTTGTGCTCAGGATGTCGCCGGGGACGGGAACAGGCGCCGTCCGGTGTGCGCCGTCCAAGTCGAACTCGAGCATGATCGGCAGCGTCTCGGCGGCGCGGTCCAAGAGGACCACGTAGACGTTGCCCACGACGTCGACCGCCTGCTGAGTGCCGTTCGCCAGCCTCACCACGACGTTCGTCGCCGCGTCGGGCATCAAGCCGACGACGCGCACCTTGGTGCCGCCCGCAGCGCAGTCCTGGAAGCCCACGGCCTGCCCGCTGAGAGCATGGTCGATGTCGTCGATCGAGCCGGTGCCGTCCTCGTTGACGAGCGCGATCGAGTTCTGGCCCGCCACCAGGAAGTACCCCAGGCCATCCGGGCCCGTTCGCGCCCTTCGCGCCAGCGCCACATTGGTGCCGAGCGCCGATACCGACGCGAGTCGCTGGCCGGCCGGTCCTGGCAAGGCGTCATGACTGCTCTCTGAGCGCCTGAAGGCGCCGAGCGCATTCGCAAGCCGCGCGTCAACGGTCGACGCAACCGCGCGCCGAGCGGGCGGCTCGGACCGGCGCGGGCCGACCATGGCCGCGGCGAGCGCTGTGGCGACGGCAAAGCCGACGGCCGCCGCGATGATGATGATGGCTGTCCGTTTCATGTCCCGTAGCTCGCTGCGCCGTACATGATCTGATTCTCGTACGGCTCGTTGTTGCCGACCACAGCCTCGAGGAGGTAGCCGGGGTTGGGAATGCCGGGGCCTCCGCAACCACAGGTGTCCGACCACCGGCCGGTCTGCTGGATGCCGGTGCCGCAGTTTCGACTGAAGATGGCCGAGTGGTCATCCCACGCGTGCATACGCTCGCACTTGTCGAGGTATCGATTCCCGCCGGATCCCTTGCCTGTGGCGTTGTTGTCGTTCCAGCTGTGCCTCGACGACCCCTGGACACACGCAGTCCGGGGCGCAGTGTCATATCCACAGTAGTAGTAGACAGTCACTGCTCCGCTCGTTGCGGTGATCGCAGCGATCACCACACCGCCGAGGAACCCGACGAGCGTCGTCTTCTTGTAAGGCAGACGCATCATCGTCCGCCCGCTTAGCTGGTGGTACAAGACTCACCTCCCACGTTGGGCCCGCGCTAGCCGCCCGAGGCCGTTGTGCACTTGTCCAGCACCGCATCAGTCGGTACCTGAGCGGAAGTCGCGTGACGTCCGTCGGGTGACTGCCACTCCACGCTGACCGGAAGCGGCTGGCGACGAGGAACCCGTACGGAGTAGACACCACCCACGAGATCCAGACCGATGCTCGTGCCGTCGCTGAGCGTCAGCACGGCGCCGCTCGCACCATCGGGCAGGAACCCGAAGACCTCGACCTGATCACTCGGAAGCGCGGGCGAGCATATGATCGCGCCGGAGGTCCGCCCTGCCCGGACGTCGGCATATGAGCTACAGCCCCTCAGGCGGGCCGGATCGCTCGCCAGGCAGATCCCGCCGGGAGCGGGAACGAGATAGGCGCGGCCGCCGGTCGCGAGGACCCCGGCATAACGCGCGAGGTTGGGGTTCGCGCCGCGTTCGACAGCACCGGGCTCGAGGTCCGCTGACGGCAGGTGATCCTGCGCGCCCGCCTGCCTGCGGAAGACGGAGAGCATCTCGGCTGCGCTCGCGTCGACGGATCGCACCGCCTCTCGCGGCGTCGCCGGAGCAGCGTAGATGGCTTCTGGCGCGTCGCGGCTCGCGTTGACGACCCCTGCCACGGCGGCGAGAGCACCACTGGCCGCGATCGCTGCGACGGCGAGCGGGAGCTTGGAGCGTCTCACGTGCTCGCCGAGCCGTCGACGGTGTGCTGGTGATCGCTGTTGTTCCCGACGTAGAGGCTGGACGGGCTGCCCACGTTCGTCAGGTCGCCACCGCTTCCTGCGACGTTGTCATGACAGAAGCGGCTGAGAAGCACGCCGCTCTGGGCATCGGCGCGCTCGCAGACGCTGACCGTGCCGCTGCCCGGGTAACGAGCCTCGTTGTAGTGAAAGACCCCGAAGACCGAACTCGTGCAGCGCGAGAACGGTTGCACCAGGATCCCGCAGTAGGCGGTGGTCGCCGAGGCGACGGTCGGCACGAAGGCCAAGCTCGCCACCACAGCCACCAAGATAGACAGCGCCAGCGTTCCTCGGCGCAAGGCAACCCTCCCGTCAGCCCGCCTGCGCGTTACGCAGGACTACTACTCAGTGTCGGCGAGACAGTAGCGCGCCAGGCCGGACCGGGAAGAGTCTCCGTCAGATGACGTACAGAACCGCTGACACGAAGCTGACTTAATTCAGCTAAGCGTGGGCGCCGAGGAGTCCGAGAACTCGCGGAAGAGCCCCGTGACGATGAACGCGGTCACCTCGCCGATGTCGACGGCGTTGTCGCCGACGCGCTCGAGCGCCCGCGCCACCATCGTCATGTGCATGGCCCATTCGCGCGTGTCGGGGTCCTCGCCGATCTCGATCGCGAGCTGGAAGATCTCGCGGTTGAGGCGGTTGATCTCGCGGTCCTGACGCACGAGGTCCTCGGCCAGCGCGACGTCGCGGGCCGCGAAGGCCGCCCGCGACTGCACGACCTCCGAGCGCGCCGCGCGCCCCATGCGCAGGAGCAGCTCGAGCACCTCGGGGCGCACCGGCGGCTCGTGACCCGACAGCGGGATCAGCTTGCCGATCGTCACGCACTGGTCGCCCATGCGCTCGACGTGCTTGATGAGGTGCAGCAGCGCCGCGACGAGCCGCAGGTCGCCGGCGACCGGCGCCTGGCGGGCGAGCAGGGTGAGGATCCCCTGGTGGACCTCGAGATAGCGACCGTCGAGGCGGTCGTCGTCGAGGATGACCATCGTCGCGAGCTCGATGTCCTGGTGCTCGAGCGCCTCGAGGACGCGGTCGAGCTGCTCGAGGACCATGTCGATGCCGCCGAGGGCCGACTCCTCGAGGCGCTTGAGCTCCTCCTGGAAGTGCTGGCGGCCCTCGCCGCCCATCAGCCGAACTTCCCGGTGACGTACTCCTCCGTGCGGCTGTCGCTCGGCGTGGAGAAGATCTTGTCGGTCGGGGCGTGCTCGACGAGCTCGCCGTTGAGCATGAACGCGGTGGTGTCGGCCACGCGCGCCGCCTGCTGCATGTTGTGCGTGACGATCACGATGGTGTAGCGCTTCTTGAGCTCGTGGATGAGCTCCTCGATCTTCAGCGTAGAGATCGGGTCGAGCGCCGACGCCGGCTCGTCCATGAGGATCACCTCGGGCGACACGGCGATCGTGCGCGCGATGCACAGGCGCTGCTGCTGGCCGCCCGACAGGCCGATCCCCGGCCGGTTGAGGCGGTCCTTGACCTCCTCCCACAGCCCGGCGCCGCGCAGCGACTGCTCGACGCGGTCGCGCGTGTCGACGCCCCTGACGCCGCTCAGGCGCAGGCCCGCGGCGACGTTGTCGTAGATCGACATCGTCGGGAACGGGTTCGGCTTCTGGAAGACCATGCCGATGGCGCGCCGCACGCTGACCACGTCGATCTCGGTGCCGTACAGGTCGAGCTCGTCGAGGCGGATCTCGCCGGTCGCGCGGGCGCCGGGGATCTCCTCGTGCATGCGGTTCAGGCAGCGCACGAGCGTCGACTTCCCGCAACCCGACGGGCCGATCATCGCCGTGACGCGGTTGGCGGCGTAGTCGAGGTCGACGTCCTTGACGGCGTGCACCTCGCCATAGAAGGCGTTGAGCTTGCGAAGGGAGATCCCGAGGCCCGTGCCGGGCGGCTGCTCTTCGGGGGTGGAGACGGCGGGCGCCCCCGCCTGGGTGGTGGGACGGGCTTCGGGCATGGTTGTCTGCTCGGTCTCGGTCGGGGCTTCGGTCACGTCGTCGGGGTTCATGTCAGGCGGCTCCTTCGGGCCACGAGGCGCGCCGCCAGGCTGAGGATGAGGACCATCACGACTAGCGTAAGGGCTGCGCCCCACGCGCGCTGGACGAGCCGGTCCTGGGCCTGGCTGACGTCGTTGAAGATCTGAATCGGCAGCGAGTTCATCCGCTGGCTGAGGTCGAACTGCGTCCCGTAGACGAAAGCGACGGTGAAGAGCAGCGGGGCGGTCTCGCCCGCGGCGCGAGCGACGGCGAGCAGCGAGCCGGTGACGAGGCCCGGCAGCGCGGTCGGCAGCACGATCCGGAAGACGACCCGCCAGCGCGGCGCCCCGAGGGCCAGCGCGCCCTCGCGCAGGTCGTTGGGCACGAGGTTGAGCACGACCTCGGCCGAGCGCGTGACCACCGGCAGCATGAGCAGCGCCAGCGCGACCGACCCCTTCCAGCCCGCGAAGGTCCCGCCGATCTTCGTGACCACGAGGACGATGTAGACGAAGAGGCCGAACACGACCGACGGCACGCCGGTCATGACGTCGACGAAGTAGCGCACGAGGTTGGCGAACTTCCCGGTCTTGCCGTACTCGACGAGGTAGAGCGCGACGCCGATGCCGAACGGGATCGCGATCACGCTTGCCAGCAGGACCATCTCGATCGTGCCCCAGATCGCGGACTTGATGCCACCCGGGTCGCCAAGGAAGCGGCCCGTCGGGTCGGTGGTGAAGAAGTCCACGTTCCAGGCCCCGATGCCCTCCTTGATCAGGTAGTAGATGATCAGGACGAGCGGGACCAGGGCGACCAGGGTCAGGACGAGCGCGAGCGCGCGCATGAACCGGTCCGTGAACCGGCGACGGGCGCTGACGGGGACGAGCACGTTCATCCCGCCATCCCCGTGGGCACGTCGCGCTTGCCGCGCGAGGCGCGATTGACGTAGTAGCGGGCGATGGCGTTTACGACCAGGGTGAGGACGAAGAGGACGAGGCCGGCGGCGATGAGCGCCGCGCGGTGGGTGGGATCGGACGCGGCCTCGTTGAACTCGTTGGCGATGACCGCGGCAAGGGTGTAGGCCTGGCTGAAGATCGTGTCGGGGACGTTGGGCGCGTTGCCGATGACGATGGTCACGGCGATCGTCTCGCCTATGGCGCGGCCGAGCCCGAGCATCGCGGCGCCCGAGATGCCGGCCCGCGAGTAGGGCAGCACGGCCAGGCGGATCATCTCCCAGCGCGTGGCGCCGAGGGCGAGCGCGCCCTCCTTGTCCTGCGACGGGACCGTGGACATCACCTCGCGCGAGATCGCCGAGACGATCGGCAGGATCATGATCGCCATGATCAGCCCGGCGATGAAGCAGTTGGGGATCGACACCGGCCCGCCCACCAAGGGCAGGAACGAGAACTTGTCCGAGAACCACTGCTCGGCCGGCTGGAGCTTGGGGGCGAGCACCTTGATGCCCCACAGGCCGTAGACGACGGAGGGCACCGCGGCCAGCAGCTCGACCAGGACGGTGACCGGCTGGCGGAAGCGGCTCGGGCACAGCTCGGTGATGTACAGCGCGGTCGCGATCGCGACCGGCACGCCGATGGTCAGCGCGATCGCCGACGTGATGATCGTCCCGACCAGCAGCGGCCAGGCGCCGAAGATCTCCTTCGAGACGTCCCAGTTGTTGTCGAAGACGAAGCCGATGTAGCCGAACTTGTCGAACGCCGGCTTGGCCTCGATGAACAGCCGGATGAAGAAGAACGCGATCAGCAGCAGGATGAACGCGGCCATCCCGGTCAGCGTCCAGCGCAGCAGCGGGTCCAGCGCGCGGGAGCGCGACGACCGCTCGAGTGCCGAGCGGCCGCCGCTTGGTGCTGTGACGCTCCCGGCTTCCATGACTGCTAGCTGTTTCCGATGGGCGAGCCGTTGCACTGCAGGGCGTCGACCTTGGCCTGCGCCTTCTGCTTGATGGCGTCGGGCAGCGGCGCGTACTGCAGCTCGGGGGCGACCTTCTGGCCGTCGCCGAGCGCGTAGTCCAGCCAGCTCTTGACGAGCTTCGCAGTGTCGGGCTTGATGCCCGACTTGCACTGGTCGGCCCACACGAGCAGGAAGGTCACCGCCGTGATCGGGTAGGTCTTCGCGCCCGGGGCGTCGATGGTCGAGAACTTCAGGTCGTCGGGGACCTCGGCGCCCTCGCCGGCGGCCGACGTGGCCGCGAGGCTGGGCTCGACGAACTGCCCGTCCTTGTTCTTCACCGCCGCCGTGGTGAAGTTGTTCTGCAGGGCGTACGCCTGCTCGACGTAGCCCATCGCGCCGTCGCCCTGCTTGACGCAGCCGGCGACGCCGTCGTTGCCCTTGGCGCCCGTGCCGACCGGCCACTTGACGGTCTTGTCGACGCCGGGCCCGCTCTTCCAATCGGGCGAGTAGGCGGCGAGGAACTGCGTGAAGTTCTTCGTCGTTCCCGACTCATCGGAGCGGTGGCAGACGGTGATGTCCTTGTCGGGCAGCTTGACGCCGCTGTTGAGGCCCGCGATCGCCGGGTCGTTCCACTTCTTGATCTTCCCGAGGAAGATGTTGGCGATTGTGGCGCCGTCGAGCTTGAGCCCCTTGTCGACGCCGCTGACGTTGTAGGAGACGGTGACGGCGCCCAGGACGGTCGGGACGTGGACCGGGTCGCCCTTCTTCTTGGCCGCGGCCTCCTCCTCGGGCTTCATCGCCGCATCGGTGGCGCCGAAGTCGACGGTGCCGGCCGTGAACTGCGCGATGCCGCCGCCGGAGCCGACGCCCTGGTAGTTCACCGTGGTGCCGGTCTGGTCCTTGAAGCGCGCCGCCCACTCGGTGTAGACGGGCTGCGGGAAGGTGGCGCCCGCGCCGTTGATGGTTCCGCCTTGCTTGGCGCCGCCTGACGAGCTCGAGCTCGAGCCGCCTCCGCTGGGACTGGAGTCATTGCTTCCGCACGCGGCCAGGCCGAGCGCGAGCACGGCCGCGGCCCCCGCGGCGAGCCATCGATTAGACCTCACGAGTGAACACCTCATTGCTGTCGTTGCCTTGCAAGGGCCGCAGGCTGCAACGCCTGATCGAGCAGCCTGTTACCGACCCGTGGCGGGAATGTGAAAAGCGTGTGAAGGCTCGGGCGAGAAGCGGTACCCGAACCCGACGTGCGTGTGGATGAAGCGCCAGTCGGGCAGGGCCTCTTCGAGCTTCACGCGCAGCTTGTGGATGTAGACGTCTATGGAGCGGTCGCCGCCACGTAGCGATCCGCCCCAGACCCGGGCATAGAGATCTTCGCGACGGACGATCCCGCCCCCGCTGCGCGCGAGGGCGACGAGGAGTCCGAATTCGCGAACCGAAAGGTTCAGGGCCCTGCCGCCGGCGAGGACCAAGCCGTCGACGGGCCGGATCTCCAGCGCGCCGACGTAGAGGACATCGTCCATGGGACGCTCTGCCGCTTCCATGGTGGCGATCAGCATCTCGGCGGCGGCCCCCGGGCTCGTTACCCGACCGTAAAGCCCCTGTGAAAGACCCGTGAACGCGGCGCTGCGCCGCTTGGCGGCCTGGCTAGGGTTGACCGGGATGCCCCGGTTGCGTCGCGCGGATCCCGATAACGAGGTCCTCGCCCTCCTCGAGGAGAGCGGGCGCAACGTCGAGCGCGCCGCGCTCCTGTTGCGCGACCTGCTCGTGGATTATCCCGAACGCGCCGACCTCGCGCGCGACCTGGTGCTCTGCGAGCACGAGGGCGACCGCATCGCCCACGACATCATCCACCGCCTCAAGAGCGACGACGGGCGCCGCGCGCCGATGGACCCGATCGACGGCTATCAGCTGGCGACCGCGCTGGACGACATCGTCGACTTCGCCGAGCAGACCGCCGACAACATGGGCCTCTTCGGCGTCGAGGCCCCGATGGAGCAGGCCTCGCAGATGGGCGACGTGCTCGTCGGCGCCGGCGAGCAGGTCGCCCGCGCGCTGCGCTCGCTGCGCACCGGCGCCGAGCTCGCCCCCTACCTCGTCGAGATCCACCGCCTGGAGAACGAGGGCGACCGCATCAGCCGCGACGCCGTGGCGTCGCTCTTCGCCAACGGCATCGACCCGATGGTGGTCATCCGCTGGAAGGACATCTTCGCCTCGCTCGAGGCGAGCGTCGACGCCTGCGAGCACGTGGCCCACGTGCTCGAGGGCATCAGCCTGCGCCGGCGTCCGTAGCAGTCGCCGCGGGGCGCTCACCGTCGCCCGCCGGCGGACCCTGGCCGCGTGAGCGGCCCGACCGTCCGCCCGGCCGCGGAGTCCTCGATCAGCTGTCCCAGGCGCCGCAGGCGGGTCTCCTCGCGCTTGGCGCTGACGACCCAGTGCGTCGCGGCGCGCCGATACCACGGGGGCTGGGCCTGGAACCACGCCCAGGCGCCGGCGTCGGCCCTGAACGCGCGCTCGTGCTCGGGGTCGAGCTTGGCCTCCTTGCGCCGTTCGTGGGAGTAGATCGCCGTGCGGTCGTCGGTGCGGCGCTCGAACGCGGCAAGCCCTGCCAGGTGCATGAGCCCCTCGGCGGTCAGCTCGCCGACGCGCTTGACGTTGACCGCGCTCCACGTGCTGCGCGCCTGGCGCGGGGTGAAGCGGATCGAGTAGCTCTCGGCGTCGATGCTGCGCCGCACGCCGTCGATCCAGCCGAAGCACAGCGCCTGGTCGACCGATTGCGGCCAGGTGATGCTCGGCCGCCCCGACCCCTTCTTGTGGAAGCCCACGAGCAGCTCGCGCTCGGTCTCGTGGTGCTCCTCGAGCCACGCGCGGAACGCTTTGGGCGTCGCGAAGAAGGTGGGCTCCACCGCCGGGAGGGTAGCCAGGCGGTGGAGCCCGTCGCCGGACCGGGACCCCGGCGGGGGCTTACCGGGGGATCCCGCTCACGGTGAAGGGCGGCGTGCTCGTGGCGAAGTCGGGATTCACGACGAGGTACTCGCCACCGGCTCGCGCGATCGTCGACGGCCCTTGGAAGGAGTCGTCGCCGCGCCGGTCCTCGAGACGCCCGCGCCGCCCGTCGTGGCGCAGCGCCACGACGTTGACGACGCCGTTGGGGAAGCCGTCCGCGGAGCCCTGGACGACGAGCAGCCGACCGCGGTCGACGAGCAGGCCGTCGCCGCCCTTGAAGCCGGTCGCGCCCGCGACCTTCAGCTCGCGGATCGTGCGCCCGCCCTGGCGGACGTGGACGGTGAAGAGCTGCCCCGTGTCGCTGTTGACCACGATGAGCCGGTCGCGGCGGCCGCTGTCGCGCGACACGATGCCGTTGAGATTGAACACGCCCTGCCCGGCGTTGAACGGGATCTCGGGCGTGGTCGTGATCACGTCGGCCGGGTCGATGGGCTTGGGCACGGGTGTCCCGGCCGCGATCTCCGCCGCGCCGAGGTGGTAGATGGCGGGGCGGAACGAGTCCGTCGCGTAGACGTCGCCGCGGCGGGTGACGACGAGGTCGTTGACGAAGGTCGACGAGCTGTCGCCGCCCTTGGTGTCGAAGGTTGCCAGCAGCGCGCCGCCGGCGAGGTCATAGACCTTGATCGTGCCGGTCGAGGCGCCCGCGGCGTAGAGCTTGCCGCGCCAGACCTTCAGGCCCGTCGCCGACTGCCCGGGGGCGCCAGGGATGAAGACCGGCACGGGCGTCGCGGTGTCGCCGAGCCTGCCGCGGTAGATGGCGCCGTCACCGGTGGCCGAGACGAAGAAGAAGCCGCTGCGCCTGTCGACGGCCACGCCCTCGGGGTTGCCGTGCTGGGGCTCGGAGAGGGTGTAGACCTCGGTCGCGGCGGCGTGGTGCCCGCCGCCGTGGCCGCCGCCGTGCTTCGCGCTCGCCGCCGTCGCACCGCAGGCCAGGGCGACGACGGCCGCTGCCGTCACGATCGTTCGCATGCCCCTGTGACCCGCGAGCGCGGCGCGCGTCACGCTCCGGGCGTGACGAGCCCGGATTCGTAGGCGAGCACCACCGCCTGCACGCGGTTGCGCAGGCGCAGCTTGGAGAGCACGCTGGCGATGTGGGTCTTCGTCGTGTGCTCGCTGACCACGAGCTCGGCGGCGATCTCGGCGTTCGACAGGCCGCGGGCGACCAGCCGCAGGACCTCGAGCTCGCGGGGGGTGAGCTCGGCCAGCGCGGCCGGCGGCTCGGGCGCCCGCGCGCGGCGCGCGAACTCCTCGATCAGGCGGCGCGTGACGGCGGGGGCGAAGAGCGAGCCGCCCGCCGCCACTACGCGGATGGCGGCGACGAGCTGCTCCTCGGGGACGTCCTTGAGCAGGAAGCCGCTGGCGCCCGCGCGCAGCGCCTCGTAGACGTACTCGTCGAGGTCGAAGGTGGTGAGCACCAGCACGCGCGGCCCGCCGTCCTCGGCGATCCGGCGCGTGGCCTCGACGCCGTCGACGCCCGGCATGCGGATGTCCATCAGCACGACGTCGGGCGAGGTCTCGCGCGCGCGCGAGATCGCCTCGCGCCCGTCGCTCGCCTCGCCCACGACCTCGATGTCGGGCTCGGCGCGCAGGATCATGCGAAAGCCGGCCCGCACGAGCCCCTGGTCGTCGGCGAGCAGGACGCGGATCATCGCGGCAGCGGCAGGCGTACCCGCAGCGCGTAGCCGCCCTCGGGCCTGGCCCCCGACTCCAGGCGCCCGCCGTAGATCGCCACGCGCTCGCGCATGCCCGCCAGGCCGTAGCCGCCGCCGTTGACCGAGCCGTGGCCGCCGCCGTCGTCGACGATCGCGAGGTCGACGGCCTCGGCGCCGTAGGTGACCGTCACCCACGCCCGCGCGCCCTCGGCGTGCTTGAGCGCGTTGGTGAGCCCCTCCTGCACGATGCGGTAAGCGGAGACGTCGACGCCGGGCGGCAGCTCGACCGGCTCGCCTTCGATGGCGACCTCGACCGGCAGCCCCGACGCGCGGATCCCCTCGACGAGCTCGTCGAGCCGGCGCAGGCTCGGCGGCGGCGCGAGCGCGAGCTCGGGCTCGCCCTGGCGCAGGAGGCCGAGCAGCCGCCGCATCTCCCCCAGCGCCTGCTCGCCCGCGTGCTCGATGACGTCGAGCGCCCGGCGCGTCTCCTGCGGGTCGTCGTCGAGCATCCTTCGCCCGCCCCGCGCCTGCAGCACGATGAGGCTGATCGCGTGCGCCACCACGTCGTGCAGCTCGCGCGCGATCCGCGTGCGCTCCTCGGCGACCGCCTCGCGCGCGCGGGTGTCGCGCTCGACGACGAGGACCTCCTCGTGCTCGCGCCGGTGGCGGATGTAGCGGCCGACGAGCAGCGGCGCGCCGAGCATCACCGCGAAGAAGGCGATGTCGGTGAAGGCGACGGGATCGCCGGGCTCGATCGCCGCCAGCGGGATGGCGGCGACGACGAGCGCCACGCCGGCCACGAGCGCGCGCCCGTCGGCGTAGCGCCCGACCGAGTAGATCGCCAGCAGCAGCCCGACGAGGAAGGCGCCGGTCTCCGCCAGCGCCGGCGCCGCGAGGTTGGAGACCTCGATCACGACGACGGCGAGCACCATCGCGATGAGCGGGAAGCGCCGGCGCCACGCGAGCGCGGCGCAGAAGGCCAGCGCCGTCGGGAAGCTGACCGCGCGGTCGCCGGCGAAGTGCGACTCCGTGGCGATCTCGATGCAGTAGGCGGCGGCCAGCGCCGCGGCGATCAGGCGATCGAGGTGGCGCGACGTGAGCTCCCGCAGCTTCATCGTCGGCGACCGTAGCGCCGCGCCCCGCGCCGCGCCATCGCTCGCACGGGCGATGTCCGACCGGCGAATCGCTCGCGCGAGCGAGGCGAGATGGCCCGCGCCGCCGATGTGCGCGCGGCCCGCCGCTGGGACCGTCTGCGCCGTCGGTTCCAACGATCACCGGGAGGACACCATGAAGCTGCTGCTCGCCACCGTCACCGCCGGCGCCGCCGTCGCCGCGGCCACCGCGCTGCCCGCAACGGGCCAGGAGGCGCCCGCCGCGCGGACGCTGACCCTGACGAGCGTCCAGGCCAAGGGCGCCGAGCGCTCGATCGACCTGCCGCCGCGCGGCGACTCGGTCGGCGACGGGTTCGTCTTCGCCTCGACGCTGCGCAACGGCAAGGCGCTCGCCGGGCGCATGGAGGGCGACTGCACCGCGATCGACCTCAAGTACCAGGGCCTGCAGTGCTCGCTCACCGCCGTCCTCGCCGACGGCTCGATCACGCTGCAGGGCGCGTCGCTCTCCAAGCGCCTGCCGGGCGCGAGCGCCGCGAGCGGGGACCTCTACGCGGTCACGGGCGGCACCGGCGCCTACCTCGGCGCGAAGGGGACGATGCACCGCAGCGGCAACGGCAAGACCGACACGCTGGTGTTCGACCTGCGCTGAGGTTCTGTGGTCATCCGCGGTCGCGTGCGGCGCCGCGAGGCCGGAGTCGCCCCGGCCCTAGGCCCCGTTCGAGGTCAGCGGCTCGATCAGCGACGCGCTTGCGACCTCGGGCATCAGCGGCTGGCCGCACTTCCAGCAGTACACGGCGCCGCGGCTGTGCGGCGCCCCGCAGGAGCGGCAGCCGCCGCCGACGCCGTCGTCGGCGGCTGCCAGCAGGCGCTCGACCTCCCCCAGCTCGGCGTCGCGCTCCTGCAGCGCGGCGGCGCGGCGGATGAGGACGTCGAGGCGGAAGTGGTCGCGGATCGCCATCTCGTAGGTCAGCCCGCCGAGGTCCCACGTCAGCTCGGCGACCTGCTCGGCGAGGGCGTCGCGGCGTGCGCGCAGCTCGGCGTGGGCCGGCGAGAGCGGCGGCGGCCCGGCGGTCGCCGCCGGGGCGGCGTGGCCACGGTGGCGGAAGCGGTCCGTGAGCGAGCTCATCCGATCGTCTCCGTCGAGCTGCCGCCGCCGGCGGGCTTGTTGTCCTTCTTGGCCGGCTTGCCCGACGTCCCGACCTGCTTGGGGAGCTTCTGGGACTTCTTCTGGTAGTCCGAGCCGCTGCTCTTGTCGAGCGACTGGACCTTGCTCTTGTCGGCCGACGAGCCGCTGCTCTTCGACGGCGAGGAGCCCGAGTCCTTGCTCGACTTCGACGCCGAGCCGCTGGCGCTGGAGTCCGCGCCCGACGCGTCGGTCGAGGTCGTCGGCGTCGAGGTCGCCGCGGCCGCCGCGGCCGGCGCCGCGGCGGCGCCGCCGACGGTGATGACCTGCGGCGGCGGCGCGGCGGCCGTCTTGTTGTCGCCCGCGTTGCCGATCAGCACGCCGACGCCGAGGGCGACGAGCAGGCACAGCAGCCCGGCGAGGAAGCCCACGCCGCTGCCGCGCTGCGGCGGGCGCTCCTCGACGGCGACCGCGGTGGCGGGCGGCAGCCCGCCCGGCGGCGCCGCCGCCGGGCCCGTGGCGAGGATGTCGCGGAAGGGCAGGCGCGCCTCGGCCCGCCGCGCCCCGCACTCCAGGCAGTAGCGCTGGTCGCCCGCGAGCGGGGCGCCGCAGCTCGCGCACGGCTCGCCTTGGGCGCCGAGCGTGGGAGGGTGGAATTCCTGTGTCGTGGCCATCAGCGGATCTCCTCGATCACTGCAGAACGGTCGGAGGTGCGGTGCAGGTGAGCTTCGCGCCCTTCGGGTTTCCGATGAAGAAGACGGTGAACTTGATGGGCTTCGCGCCCGCGGGCGCCAGGACGTCGAGGATCCCGCGCCCGGCGGCGACGACCTTGGACCCGTTGCGCGCCACGCAATAGATGGTCAGGCGCTTCTGGGCCACCTTCGACTGGTTGACGATCGTGCCCTTGGCGAAGACGCTGCCGGCGTCGGACTGCAGCGTGAGGCCCGAGAGCACGAAGGCGGGGATCTGGGCGGGCGCCTTGCCCTTGGCGGCGCCGACCTTGGCCTGCACCTTGGCGGGCTTGCCCGTGGCGGTGATCTGGTTGTTGACCCAGAAGGCGTCCTCGCCCTTGCCCAGCAGGGAGAGCGAGACGAGCGAGTCCTCCAGGCCGGCGACGTCGTTCTTGTAGATCTGCTTGCCCTTGGCGTCGGTGACGGCGATCGACACGGGCAGGGCCGCCTGTGCCTCCTTGCCGGTGTTCTTGAGCTCGACGACGGCCGCGATGCCGTTGGCGTCCTGGACGATGCTCGTCGTCCCGACCGCGACGTTCGGGTTCTCCTTGCTGACGGTCAGCCCCTTGGCGTTGACGAGCTTCTTGGCCTGCTTGGCCTTCTGCGCGCTGAGCTCCTGCGTCGTCTGGCAGGCCGACAGCGCCAGCGCGGCGACCAGCAGGGGCGCGACGGCGCGGATCACCCGAAGGCACCCCCGACGTAGTCGCGCGTGCGCTGGGCGCGGGGCGCGCCGAAGACCTGCTCGGTGGCGCCGTACTCGACGAGGTCGCCGAGGTACATGAAGGCGACGCGGTCGCCCACGCGGTAGGCCTGCTGGAGGTTGTGGGTGACGATCACGATCGCCAGCTCCTGGCGCAGCTCGCCGATGAGCTCCTCGATGACCGCGGTCGAGCGCGGGTCCAGCGCCGAGCACGGCTCGTCCATGAGCAGGACCTCGGGCCGCGTGGCGATCGCGCGCGCGATGCACAGGCGCTGCTGCTGGCCGCCCGAGAGGCGCAGCGCGGGGCGGTCGAGCTCGTCGCCGACCTCGTCGTAGAGGCCCGCGCGCTTGAGCGCGTCGACGACCAGCGGCTGCAGCACCGACTTGCCCGGGCGCCGCATCGCCTGCTCGCGCAGCGCGTAGGCGACGTTGTCGAAGATCGACATCGGGAACGGGTTGGGCTGCTGGAAGACCATCGCCACGCGGCGGCGCAGCTCGGTGACCTCGAGCGTGTCGATGTCGCGCCCGTCGAGCGCGATCGTGCCGTCGCGGCGCGCGCTCGGCGTCAGCTCGGTCAGGCGGTTGAGCGTGCGCAGCAGCGTCGTCTTGCCGCAGCCCGAGGGGCCGATGAGCGCGAGCACCTCGCCCTGGCGGATGGGGATCGAGACCTCCTTGACGGCCTGCTTGGAGCCGTAGAAGACGCTCAGCTGGTCGAGCGTCATCCGCTCGGGCCCGGCCGGCGCGCGGTCCGCACGGACGACCGTGTGGTCGCTCACCGTCGGCGCGGCCACCGTCGGCGGAGCGTCGACGA
Organism: uncultured Actinomycetes bacterium; assembly: GCA_963851295.1. GTDB lineage: Bacteria > Actinomycetota > Thermoleophilia > Solirubrobacterales > Solirubrobacteraceae > JAOPZW01. The sequence continues at coordinate 587,906 of CAWKOS010000001.1, forward strand.
CGATCCGCCGCACCGGCGGCGGCAGCGGCGGTCCGATCGGGCCGAGCTCCTCCGGCTCGCGCGCCGGGCGCGGGCGCGCCGGGTGCTCGCGGGTCTCCTCGGTCTCCTCGATCATGCACCCAACCTCGTGGACTCGAGGCCCGTCTGCGCGCCGCGCTTGGCGATCGCGTCGACCGTGAAGTTCAGGCCGATCACGACCAACAGGAGCACGAACGCGGCGGCGTAGGCCTTCTGCGGAGCGTTGCCCTCCCCCGCGGGGGAGTTGTTGTAGACGTAGCTGGTGAGCGTGCCGCCCGTGCCGCGCAGGACCCCGACGCCCGGGAGGGAGCTCTCGGGGTCGATGCGCAGCGAGGCGCCGAGCAGGATGACGACGATGGCGGTGTCGCCGGCGATGCGGCCCATGCCCAGGGCGGCGCCCGTCGAGATGTTCGGCCGCACGCTGGGCAGCAGGACGCGGCGGATCGTGGCGATCTTCGTCTTGCCCAGGCCATAGGAGGCCTCGCGGACATGCGAGGGGATCGACTGCAGGCCCTCGCGCGTGGCCCCGAAGACCATCGGCAGCGCGATCAGGGACATCATCGCGCCGGCGGTCAGGAACGAGCGCCCGAAGACGGCGCCGCCCTGGGCGGTGAACGACAGCAGCGTGAAGACGCCCTGCTGGAAGAGGGCCAGGCCGAAGATGGCGATGACGATGTCGGGCGTGCCCGCGACGATCTCGATCCCCGACTCGACGGCGCGCGCGAGCCATCCCGGGCGCCCGTACTCGACGATCCAGATCGCCGTCGCGACCGCGATCGGAGTCGCGATCACGATGCCGACCACTGTCAGGAGGACCGTCCCGAGGATCGGGTCCAGGAAGCCGCCGGAGCCCTTCTGGTCGGCCGAGGGCAGCGGGCGCGAGGTCAGCAGGTGGAAGTTCAGGTACTGCAGGCCCTTGGCGCCCATGTAGATGACGATCCCCGCCGCGATCAGGCACAGGGCGATGCCGGAGGCCCAGCACAACACGAAGCAGATCCGGTCGCCCCAGCGCCAGGTGCTCAGCGACTCGTTGACCTTGCGCTTGCGCGGTGGGCGCAGCGGCCGCAGCGTGTCGGTGTGCGGCGCGACGGCCATCAGACGCGGATCCCGTACTTCTTCATGGGCTGCTTGGCCAGCCACGCGCAGAAGGACATGACGAAGCTCGAAAAGAGCAGCAGCAGGGCGAAGGAGTAGACGGAGGCCTGGACCGCGGGCGCGTTGAGCGACTCGGCGTCCTCGACGATCGTCGACGCCAGCGGCCGCAGGGGCTCGAAGAGGAAGGTGATGCCGTCGGCGGGGTTGGGCGCGAAGCCCTTGGACCCCGAGACCATCGAGAGCATGATCGCCTCGCCGAGGGCCCGGGCGCAGGCGAGGACGGCGGCGGCGATGATCGCCGGCCGCGCGGCGCGGACCGAGACCGTCCACATCGCCCGCCAGCGGTTGACGCCGAGCGCGACCGCCCCCTCCTTCCAGCCGCGCGGGACGGCATAGAGGGCGTCGACGATGATCGCGATCATGATCGGCGTGATCATCACGGTCAGGATCGCCACGGACACGACCAGCCCGGTTCCGGACAGGTTGATGACGTACTGCACCGACTTCTTGCGCGCTTCGGAGACCAGGTGGTCGTTGACGAAGGGCACGAGGACGAGGATCCCGATCAGCCCGTAGATGACCGAGGGCACGGCGGCCAGCAGCCGGACGACCGGCACGACGATCCGTCGCAGGCGCTGTGGGGCGAACTCGACGATGAAGATCGCCGAGAAGACGGAGAAGGCCAGCCCGATGGCGACGGCGAAGCCGGTCGTCAGCATCGTGCCCCAGATGAGCGGCCACGCCCCGAGCTGGTAGTCGGCGCTCGTGGGCCTTGCCCCGGTGTTGACCTGGCGGCCGATCTGGACGTCGACGTCGCCCTTGCCGGTGAACCACGACAGGCCGTTGTGCTGGAAGGACGGCCACGCCCGGATCGCCACGAAGACGATCATGAGCAGGATCACGAGCAGGACCAGAGACGCCAGCGCGCCGAGCGTCCGCTCGGCGCGCTGGTCAGACCACGGCTCTTGGAGCCGTTCGAGCATCTAGATCAGGGGCACCCAGTGCGTCGCGACGATCTTCTGCGCGCGCGACGACGTCTGGACCCAGTGGATCCACTTCTGGAGCGGGCTCGCGACGCGCGGATGGCCGCGGGTCACCATCCAGAAGTTGCGCACGCCGCCGTACTCGCCAGACTTGGCGGCCGCCAACGTGCACCCGACGCCCTGGAAGGCGACCGAGTTCGTGCCCTTGACGAAGTCCTGGGACACGTAGCCGATGGCGTTCTTGTCGCTCTGGACGGTCTGCTGGACGAGGCCGTTGGAGGCCTTGGCCGACGCGCCGCTAAAGACCGTCTTCGAGCCCATGAAGATCTTCTGGAACGCGTCCTGCGTGCCCGACGCGGCGGTGCGGACGACGAGGTTGATGGAGCCGGTCGTTCCTGCCCCCGGCACGTCCTCCCAGTTTCGGACCTGACCCGAGAAGATCGCCTGGATCTGGGCCGTCGAGAGGTTGGCCAGCTTGTTGTTGGGGTTCGTGACGATGCAGATCGCGTCCTTGGCGATCTTGTTGAAGACGAGTCCGCCGGGATCGGAGCTCTTGGGGTCACGCGAGGAGTTGCCGATCGACACGCGGCCGGCCGCCACGTCGGCGACGCCGACGTCGGAGCCGCCCTGGGCGAGCTTGAACTTCACGCGGCCCGGATACTGCTTGAGGTAGGCCTTGGCGAGCAGCGATGCGAGCGGGGCAACCGACGTCGAGCCACTCATCGTGATGACGGGAATGGCTGAAGCGCTCGCCGGGATAGCTGCGCCGGCAACACCTGCCACGATCGCGCTCACGCCGAGGAGGCGAAGGCGACGAGACATAGGACTCCTTTCACAGGGAACTGTCCCGGCGGCACAGGGGGGCCCCGGGCGAATGGCGGCGGCAGTCTCGCCGGGGTCGTGTGAGCAGATGTGAACCGCTCGTAGGCGCTCGGTGAAAATGCCGTGAAAGCACGGTTCGGCGCTGCGCACCGGTCACGAGGGGTTCACACGGGCGTTCGCGCCGGGGCGCGAGGATGGCCGCGCCCGCCCGCCGCGGGCCCGCCGCCATGCCCGCCATCGATATCCACGCGCCGGTGCTCGGATCCCCGGGCGAGCCGTGCTCCTCGTGCGGCACGCCGCTCGCGGCCGACCAGCGCTACTGCCTGAACTGCGGCGAGCGGCGCGGGCCGCGACGGCTCGATCCGCACGCGCATGCGGGCGGGCGCGGGAGCGCGGGTGCCGCGCCGCCGGCCCCGACCTCGGCGAACCCCGCGGGGCCGCCCCTCGCCGCCGCCGCCCGGCCTTCGCCGCCGCGCGGCTGGCCGCTGCCCTCGCCTCGGGTGGCCGGCGTCGCGACGCTGCTCGTGCTCGGCTTCGGCATCGTGGCCGGCGCGGCCGCCGGGCCGCAGAGCGACGCGACCCTCGCCTCCGCGCGGCGCACGATCGTCGTGGGCCCGCCGCCGGCGGCGGCGCCCGTCGCCCAGCAGCCGGCCTCGACCGAGTCGACGCCGCCCGACACGAGCACGTCCACGCCCGACGACTCCGCGAGCACCGACAGCTCGAGCACCGACACGTCGACGTCCCCCGACGTCTCGGCGAGCACGGACACCTCGGGAACCGACAGCTCGGGAACCGACACCTCGGGAACCGACACCTCGGGAACCGACACCTCCGGCGACACGAGCGGTGACTCCAGCGGCGACACGGGCGACGGATCGACCACCGCCGACGGCGGCGGCGACACCTCGACCACCGGCGACGGTGACACGTCCGCGACGACCGGGCAGGCGGACGTCAAGCACGTCTGGCTCGTCGCACTGACCGCTCACGACATGCAGGAGGCGCTCGCCGACCCCTCCCCCATGCCCTACCTGTCGGGGACGCTGCGCCCGAAGGGCCTGCTGCTCTCCAACTACAAGGTCGCCGGCCCGGGCGCCGCCGCCAACCTCGCGGCGCTCATCAGCGGCCAGAAGGTCACCCCCGAGCTGCGCGGCAACTGCCCGGCCTACAACGACCTCGATCCGAAGGCGCGGACCGGGTGCGTCTACGCCAAGGACGTCGACACGATCCAAGGTCAGCTGACGACGGGTGGCAAGACGTGGCGCGCCTACGTCGAGGACTCCGACGCCGGCCAGCCGCCCGACACCTGCCGCCACCCGGCGCCCGGCGGCGCGCTTGAGCCGGTCATGGCCCGCAACCCGCTGCTCTTCTTCCACTCGATCGTCGACACCACCGACTGCGCCGCCAACATCGCCGGCGTCTCGCGCATCGCCCCCGACGCGCAGGACGCCGACAGCGCCCCGACCTTCTCGCTCGTGATCCCCAACGCGTGCCACGACGGCGCCGACCAGCCGTGCGCCCCCGGCGCCCCGGCCGGCGCGGGCGCGGCCGACGCGTGGCTCAAGGAGCAGCTCGATCCGCTGATGGCCTCGAAGGCCTACAAGGACGGCGGCATGGTCGTCGTCCTCTTCGACACCGCCCCGGACCTGACCAAGGCCCTCGGCGCGCTGATCGTCTCCGACGCGGTCGAGGCGGGCGGCACTGACGAGGGCGACTACCGCCCGGCCAACCTCCTGCGCACCTTCGAGGACCTCTTCACCCTCGATCCACTCGCGCGGGCGAAGGACGTCCACGCGGTTTCGATCACAAAGCCTTCACGGTGAGGCAACGCCCTCGTAACGAGTGGGTCCTCGCGCCCCGCAGAGGATGCCGCGCGGTTCATCAACGATGGAGGTTCCATTGATCACCGCCGCAACGTCCTTGCGACGCAAGCCGCTTCTCGTCGTATTGGCCGCATTGCTCGTTGCAGGGGCGTCGCTGCTCCTGCTGCTCAGCGGCACGAAGCCGGCCAGCGCAGACCAGAACGCGAACAACACCGACTGCCGCGGGCATTTGGAGAAGGGCGAGCCCTCGCCCGATGACCCGTCGGCAACGCAGGTGAAGTACGTGTTCGCGTGCTCGGGGCCGATCACCGGCTACCAGATCCAGCCCCAGGTTCCGGCCCAGAGCCTCGACACCGAGGTCTTCGCCCTCGACCGCACCAGCAAGCAGGTCGTCCCCACCGACTCGTTCTCGTGCCAGGGCGAGATCCCCAGCTACGGGATCAACTGCGTCGGCACCTACGGCGGGAACTACGAGATCGTCTCCGGACAGTTCTCGATCGACCCGAAGCTGTGCGACGAGCCCCGCGTCGACCCGCTGCTGACCGTGGTCTACGCCACGCGCAGCGGCACCACGGTCACGCAGGCCATCGCCGGGCCGTTCGACCTCGGCCGCCCGCACGGCTGCCCCAAGTCCGCTCAGAACGGCAAGTGGCGCATCCCGCAGGAGAAGGAGGAGTCGCCCGAATAGGCCTACCGCATGCTGTGCCCTGCGCGACGGCTCAGCCGCCGGCGCGCAGGGCGCGCAGCGCCTGGTCCATGTGCTCGCGCAGGACGTCGGGCCCGTCGCGCTCGATCGCGTGCACCAGCGCGACGTGGTCGTCGCCGAGGCGCTCCTTCGTCCACACGGGGCGAAGCTGGCTCGTGAAGAGCACGAGCTCGGCGCTCAGCGCCGCGTAGGCGCGCGCGATCCGCGGCGCCCGCGCCGCCTCGACGAGCCCGCTGTGCACGGCCTGGTGAGCGCGCGAGAGCTCGCTCCAGGTCACGCGGCGCCGGGCGGCGAGGCGCCGCAGGCGCTCGGCGGCGTCGTGGACGGCGCCCGGCAGGCGCCCGCCGCCTCGCCCGAGGGCGAGGTACGCGGCCTCGCGCTCGAGCGCCAGGCGCAGCGCGAAGAGCTCGGTCAGCTGCTCGCCGGAGAGCGACGCGACGCGCGCGCCGCGGTTGGCCTGCACCGTCACGAGCCCGTCGGCCTGCAGCTGGCGCAGCGCGGCGCGCAACGTGTGGCGCGCGACCGCGTAGGTCTCGACGAGCTCGCGCTCGATCAGCCGCCGTCCGGGCTCGAGGTCGCCCTCGAGGATCCGCTCGCGCAGCAGCGCCGCGAGCTGGTCGACGGTCGACGTGCGCTCGAGGGCCGTCGCGCTCATGCGCGAACGATGGCAGGCACGACGCGCCGGCGCCGGGGCGCCGCGAGCACGAAGAGCCCGCCGAGCACCATGAGCGCACCGACGCCGGCGGCGGCCGACGGGTGCTCGCCGAGCGCCACGACGCCGAGCACGGAGGCGGTCAGCGGCTCGGCGAGGACGAGCGTCGCCGTCTCGCCGCTGGTCAGCCGCCGCAGGCCGCGCGCGAAGAGCACGTAGGCGAGCGCCGTCGGGATCGCGGCGAGGTAGAGCGCCATGGCCAGCCCTCCCGGCCGCGCCAGGAAGCCCGGCCCGGCGAGCGCGAGCGCCGGGGCGAGGAGGACGGCCGCGCCGCCGAAGCCGGCCGCCATGACCCCCTCGGGGGCCTCGCCCTGCTCGATCAGCCGCTTGCTGACCACGGTGTAGCTCGCGTACCCGACGCCGGAGGCCGCCGCGAGGGCGACGCCCGTCGGGTCGACCGACGCCCCGCCGCCGCCCACGAGCAGGAGCACGCCGGCCGCCGCCAGCGCGGTGGCGAGGGCCCAGCGCGAGCTCAGGCGCTCGCCGTTGACGATCCGGCCGAGCGCGCCAGCCGCGGCGGGGCCGCTGCCGATGGCGACGACCGTCCCGACGGCGACGCCGGTGAGCCTGACGGCCGCGAAGAACGACAGCTGGTAGAGCGCCACCGCCGCGGCGATCGCGAGCAGCGGCGCCGCGCGGCGTGGGATCGCGACGCGCATGACCCGCGCGACGAGCGCCAGCAGCGCGCCGCCGAGGACGATGCGCGAGGCGCCCACCGCGACCGCCGACGCCTGCGGCCCGATGGCCTGCGCCGTGCCCGTGGTGCCGAAGCAGACCGCGGCGAGGAGGACCTGCAGGCGGGCAGGCATAGTGCATTTGTTCCACAATCTCTGCAAAGCGTCAAGTACGGGTACCCTCCATGCCGTGCTCGTCCGTCGCCTCCTGCTCGCCACAGCAGCGGCTCTCGTCCTCGCTCCGGCGGCCCGCGCCGACGACACCGGCCTCATCACGGCCAAGGTCGGCCAGCGGCCGCTGTCGGATCGCGCGGCGGCCGCGAAGGTCAAGCGCTCGTCCTTCGAGCCGCGCCCGCGCAACCGCGGCGCGACCCACCGCGTGCCGAGCGCCGCGCAGCTGCGCGCCTTCCGACGCCAGAGCGACCAGCCGTACTCCAAGTACGTCACCGGGCGCTTCCGTGGCACCACCGACGAGGTCCTGCAATGGGCGGCGGCGAAGTGGGGCCTGTCCGCCGACCTCGTGCGCGCGGTCGCCGCGAAGGAGTCGTGGTGGCGCATGACCACCGTCGGCGACAACGGCGACAGCTTCGGCCTCCTGCAGGTCCGCCGCCCCTACCACTGCCGCGGCGCCGCCGTGTGCGGCCTCTTCCGCCACGACGCGGCGCTGAACGCCGACTACTGGGCCTCGATCGTTCGCTCCTACTACGACGGCAGGCAGGCGTGGCTGAACACCGTCTCCGGCAACGGCGCGCACTATGCCGCCGGCGACCTCTGGGGCTCGATCGGGGCGTGGTTCTCGGGCCGCTGGCACGACGGCGGCAGCGACCAGTACGTCGCCGCCGTCAAGGACTACATGGGCCGGCGGATCTGGCGCACGCGCGACTTCGCCGGCGGCGGATAGCCGCGCCTGTACGCTGCCCCGCCATGCTCGCGATCCGCGACGAAGGCCGCGGCGAGCCGCTCGTCCTGGTCCACGGCGCCGGGACCAGCGGCGCCATCTGGCACCGCGCCATGCCGCTGCTGACGCCCGGCCGGCGCGTCGTCGCTCCCGACCTCCCGGGCTACGGGGGCTCGCCGGCCGCCGGCCCCGGCTTCGAGCTCGAGCAGGTGACCGACCACCTCGCCGAAGGCCTCGAGGACGCGGGCGTGGCCGCGCCCTACGACCTCGTGGGCCACTCGATGGGCGGCGCCGTCGCGATCCTGCTCGCCGCGCGCCACCCCGAGCGCGTGCGCCGGCTCGTGCTCGTCGCGCCCGCGGGCCTGGCCGCCCTGCCCCACATCGCCGCGCGGGCGCTCGGCGTGGTCGCGGCGCCCTTCGCGATCGCGCGCCGCGTCCTCGCCACCCCGCTGGCGGGCAGCCCGTTCGTCCGCCGCCTGGCGCTCGCGGGCGTCGCCCGCGACGGCGCCCGCGTCCCCGTCGAGCACGCGCGCGCCGTGCTCGCCAGCTCGGCCGGCGCGACGCGCATCGGCCCCGGCCTGGCGAGCGCGGCGACCGCCGACCTGCGCCCGGCGCTCGCGGACCTGCGCGGGCCGATCGGTCTCGTCTGGGGCGAGCACGACCCGGTGATCCCGCCGCGGCGGATCGACGTCATCCGCGCGGCGCACCCCGACGTCGCGCTCTGCGTCGTGCCCGACACCGCGCACGCGCCGATGCTCGAACGCCCCGAGGCGTTCTGCGCCGCGCTCGAGGACGTCCTCGGCCGCCTCGCGCGCTAACGGGACGGCAACAAGCGCGCGGCAACCGTCCCCTACCCTGCGATTTGCAGGGAATTCGCCATGGCAGAGGCCACTCGCGAAGGCACCGTGACGCTCCCCGACGGACGCCGTCTGGCGTGGTCGTCGGGTGGTTGCGACGACGGCGTCCCGGTCCTCTACCTCCACGGCGCGATCGGCACCCCGGTGCGCCGGACGATCGAGCTCGACCTCCTGATCGCCGAGCTCGGGATCCGCTACCTCGCGGTCAGCCGGCCCGGCTTCGGGCGCTCGGACCCGTGCCCGGGACGGCGCATCACGGACTTCCCGACCGACCTCGAGCACCTCGCCGACCGCCTCGGCCTCGGGCGCTTCACCATCGTCGGCGTCTCGGCCGGCGGGCCGTACGCGATCGCCTGCGCCCGGGCGCTGCAGGACCGGGTGATCGCCACGGCGGCGGTCAGCTCGCTGTCGCCGCTGTGCCCGCCGCACGCCGGCCGCTGGATGCCGGCGCACATCCGCTTCGCGCTGCGGGCGCTGGCCCGCCAACCGGACCTCGCCGCCCGCGGCGGCGCGCGGGTGGTGCGGCTGCTCGAGCGCCACCCGCAGCTGCTCGAGCGCATCGCAACGCTCGGCGCCACCCCGGCCGACCGGCGGCTGCTCGCCGACGGCGAGATGGGCTCGACGGCGATCGAGTCCTTCCTCGCGGCCGCCGCCGGCGGCGTGCACGGCATGATCGACGACTACGTGACCTGCTGCACGACGTGGGGCTTCGACCTGCGCGAGGTGCTCGGCGAGGTCCACGTCTGGCACGGCGAGCGCGACCGCTTCGTCCCGGTCGAGCACGCCCGCGCGCTGGCGGCCGCGCTGCCGCGCTGCCGCGCGCAGTACGACGCCGAGGACGGGCACTTCTTCTTCCGCCGCCGCGTGGCCGAGGTCCTCGGCGCGCTCGTGGCCGCCGCGGCGCCTCAGCCGCCGAAGGCTCTGGCGGCGGCCGCCACGAGCTCGTCGTGAGGCACGGCGCGCAGGCGCTGCGCGAGGTTCCAGCGATGGCCGAAGGGGTCGGTCAGCTGACCGTGGCGCTCGCCCCAGAAGGCGTCGGCGAGCTCGTGCTCGGCCGTGGCGCCGGCCCGCAGCGCCCGGGCCCACGCCGCCTCGACATCCTCGACGTTGAGCTGGAGCACGGTGGCCGTGCCGCCGATGGTCAGCGGCGAGACGATGCCGGCGTCGGGGAACTCGCTCGCGACGTGGACCACGGCGTCGCCGATCTGCACCTCGACGACCATCACGGTGCCGCCGGGCAGCGGGATGCGGCTGCGCTCGCGGGCGCCGAAGGCCTCGGCGTACCAGTCGGCGGCTCGCCCCGCGTCGGGGACGACGAGATGGACGCTGAGCTTCACCGCCCCCACGCTACGGCGCCGCGGCGTGCGCGTCTTGTACGTTCGAGCGCACGGCGGCCGCGTAAGCGCCGGGCGTCATCCCGAGCGTCCGCGCGAAGTGGCGGTGCAGGTGGCTCTGATCGAAGAAGCCCGTGAGCTGCGCGACCTCGGCCGGGGCCAGCCCGCGCTCGAGCAGCCGCCGCGCGCGCCTCAGCCTCAGGGCGAGCGCGAAGCGGTGCGGCGGCAGGCCGTAGGCGGCGCGGAACAGGCGCGCGAGCCGGTGGCGACTCGTGCCGGCCGCGTCCGCGAGCTCGGCGAGGGTGACGTTGCGCGCGAGATCGTCGGCGAGCAGCTCGCAGGCGCGCCGCAGCGCGGGGTCGCGGAGGGCGGCGCGCGGAGCGGCCGAACCACGGCGCGCGGTCGCCGCGCCGGCCAGGTCGCGCAGCCACTCGTACGCCAGCACCTCGCGCTCGAGCGCCCACGCCGGCGCCTCCAGCGCGGCGTGCAGCTCCAGGAAGCGCCGCGCGAGCGAGCCGTCGCGCACCCGCGGCGAGGCGAAGGCGGCGGCTCCCACGAGCTCCTGCACCAGCGGCGTCTCGAGCACCATCAGCCGCGCCTCCCACGACCCCGAGCGCCACGGGCGGCCCTCGTGACGGCCCGACGGATCCCAGGCGCACAGGTCGCCGGGGCCGAACCGGTAGCGCTCGCCGCCGCGCCGGACCTGCATCCCGCCGGCCAGCACCATGCCCACCACGTACTCGCCCATCGGGTCGACCGCGTAGCGCGCGGTCGTGCCGTGCATGCAGATCGCGCCGCCGCCGACATCCGCCCGCCACATGCGCACCGTGTCGTGCCTGCGCATCGACGCATCGTGACGTACTGTCCACCTGGACATGGCCGACCAGGAAGACACCCTCGACGCGCTCTCCTCCCAGGAGCTCCACGACATGGCCGTGCGCCGCGCGCGCCGGCACCTCGACGTCGCCTTCTTCTTTCACCTCATGCAGGTGCTGCCGGCGGCGGAGGTCGCCGCCGGCGAGAACCTCGAGGCCGAGGCCGATATCGAGCGCATGAGCGCCCACCTCGACGACATCTCGGACTCGGGCCGCGGGGAGGTCGGCGAGATGCTGCGGCCGTTCTACCTCGACTACCTGCGCAAGCACGGCGTCAAGGGCCCCTGAGCGCGCCGTGGTGACCGTCGAGGACGTCCGCGCCTTTGCGCAGCGCCTGCCGCGGACGACCGAGGTCCTCATCCACGACCGCGTGAAGTTCCGCGTCGGTGCCATCGTCTACGTCGCGTTCTCGCGCGACGAGACCGAGATGGGCTTCGGCTATCCCAGCGACGGGCGCGACGCGCTCGTCGCCTCCGACCCCGAGAAGTTCATGCTCCCGCAGCGCGTCTCGGATCTGCGCTTCAACTGGGTCGAGGTGCGCCTGGAGGCGCTCGAGGTCGACGAGATGCGCGAGCTCGTGCTCGACGCCTGGCGGATGGTCGTCCCCAAGCGCGTCGCCGCGGCCTACGAGGCCGAGGCCGAAGGGCTGCCGGTCGCCATGTCGGCCACGAGCGACGACCACGAGAAGCCGCGCGCCGCCAGGCCGCGGCCCGTGAGCGGGTCGTAGTACTCGCGCAGGCCGTCCTGCGCGGCGGCCGTGGCCATGCCCGTGGCGATGCGGTCGGCGTCGTCCTCGTAGCCGAGCTCGCGCAGGGCAGGGAGCAGCAGCCAGGCGACGTTCATCCACGAGGGCCCGCGCCAGGTGCGCCAGACGTCGAAGCCGGGCTTGAACGACGGCTCGTCCATCGCCACCGACGGGATCCCGAAGGGCGCCCGGTAGCGGCGCGGATCGAGGAGGTGCTCCTCGACGAGCCGGCGACGGACGTCCTCGGGCACGGTGTCGAGGATCAGCGGCGAGAGCGCCGACCACGTCGACACGCGGATCGGCTCCTCGCGGCGCCCGGCCAGGTCGAAGAAGAGCCCCGTCGCGCGATCCAGGCAGCGCTCGAGGAGCGCGGCCTCCACGCGCTCGGCGCGACGCGCGTACGCCTGGTCGCCGGCCAGGCGCGCCATCGCCCGCAGGCTCATCGCGTAGGCGACGTTCATCCACACGTCCTCGACGTGCTCGTCGCCCGCGGCGGCGATCTCCGCCGCGCTCCACCCGAGCCTCCCGTAGCGCGCGATGAGCCTGAAGTAGCCGGGCTTGTAGTGCGCGTGGGACCCGTAGACGGGGTCGTACTTGGGGCTGTCGTCGAGGCCGGACTCGTCGGGAAGGATGATCGTGATGAGACCGTCGCCGTCGACGTCGCGCTCGCGGTCGAGCCAGTCGAGGTGCGCCTCCAGCGCGTGCAGCGCCTCGGTCGCGAAGCCGGGCTCGCCCGCGCTCGCGGCCGCCACACGCTCCCAGGCGAAGGCCAGCAGCGGCGGGCCGATGGTCGTCGTGTGGCGGTTGCCGCGCACGCGCTGGGTGGCGTAGAGCGGGGCGCGCCGCCAGCGCGGGTGGTTGTGCCAGAAGACCGTGTGCGGGACGAAGCCGTCGCTGCGCCCGCCGCGCAGCACCGTGCGCAGCTCCTCGCGCGCGCGGTTGACGTCGTGGCGGCACCAGGCGATGGCGTGGAAGCACGAGTCCCAGTGCCACTGGTGGCGATAGCGCGGGGTGGCCGGGCACGTGAACGCGTACGGGGTGCCGTCGCGATGCACGCCCTCGCGCCAGTTGGCGCGCAGGACGCGCTCGGCCTCGTCAGACAGCGAGGTCGTCGTAGGTGACGGCGTGGCGGACGTGGCGGTGCGCACGCTGGAGCACCCCCTCGACCGCGCCGATGTGGCGCGGATGGTCGAGGTCGGCGGGATGGAGGTCGAGGCGAAGGAGGTCGCCGGCCGCGAGCGCGCCGGCCCGCACGAGCCACGGCGAGGCGAGGCGCTTGACCGCGTTCGAGGTCCCGAGCGTGAGCGCGGGCGAGAGCGTCGAGCGCGCGGCCAGGCTCGAGCGCGGGGCGTGGTGGACGCGCACGAGGCCGGCCCACCACTCGAAGGACGTCGACAGCGTCTCGCGCAGGGCGTCGGTGTAGGCGTAGGCGGGCGCGACGAAGCCGCGCGGGCGCACGCCGGCCAGGCGCAGCACGCGGCGGCCCGCCTCGACGGCCCGGCGCGTCTCGTCGGCGTCGAGGCCGAGGAACTCGGCGGCGGGATTGCTGCGCCGCGGCGCCGCGGCCGAGGCGCGGTGCTGGAAGCCGTGCTGGGCGATGGCGTCGCCTCGCGACGCGCAGTCGGCCAGCCACTCGACCATCTCGGGACGGCGCTCGTTGAAGGGATGGAGGTCGGGCGCCGGGATGACCAGGAGCGTCACCCGCTCGACGCCGTGGTCGTCGAGCCAGTCGCGGATGAGGGCGCAGCGCTCGAAGGTCGCCGGCTCGACGTCGTGGACGGCGACGGCGATCGTGCGGGTGCGCTTCATCCCGCAAGCTCCCGCATGTCCCCCAGCTCGTCGGCGAAGAGGCGATCCCAGCGCAGGCGCCAGGCGAGCTCGGCGGCCCGGGTCTGGTCGGGTCGCGCCGCCCGCGCGGTGGCGATGGCGCGGGCCAGCCCGTCGGTGTCGCCCATCGCGAAGGTGTGCGCCGCGCCGCCGAGCAGCACCGCGCTGGGGGCGCTGTCGCACGCCACGACCGAGGCGCCGCTTGCCGCCGCCTCAAGGGCGACGAGTCCGAAGGTCTCGTGCTCGCCCGACATCACCACGCAGCTCGCGCCCGCGTACGCGCGCGCCAGGCGCTCGCGATCGCTCACGAAGGGGCGGAACGAGACGCGCCGCTGGATCCCGAGCGCCCGCGCCCGGCGGCGCAGCTGGTCCTCGGCGGGGCCGGAGCCCACGAGCCGCAGCGGCCACCGGTCCTCGCTGCGTGCGGTCGCCTCGAGCAGCCGGAAGACGCCCTTCTCGCGCGCTAGCCTTCCGACGTAGAGCACGTGGTCGCCGCGCGCGACCCCGGCCTGCGGGCGGAAGGCGCCGTTGAGCCCCAGGCGCAGGGGGAAGCTGGCCGGTCGACCGCAGTCGGGCTCGGGATCGACGACCGAGGCGATCGCGTCGACCGGCGCGTAGGCGTGGCGCAGCCAGTGGCGGAAGATCGCCCTCCACGCCGCGGTCGGGCCGCGCATGCCGGCGGCGTCGAGCGCGGCCGAGCCGTGGTGGACGGCGACGACCTTCGCCCCCAGCTCGTGCGCGGCGGCGGTGACCCGCAGCGGCAGCCAGAAGGGATCGTGCAGGAGGACGACGTCGGGGCGCAGGTCCGCGAGCGTGCGCCGCAGGGCGCGGGCGCCGAGCGGGACGCGGTAGCCGTTGGCGGCCGCGAGGCGCAGGCTCGGCAGCTCGTGGCGCCCGTCCTCGTGGCGCTCGCGCGGCCCGGGCACCACGACGTGGTGGTCGAAGGCGCCGGTGGCACGGGCGTGCGCCGCCTTGGCGTCGAGGTAGGTGCGGATGCCGCCCGAGCGCTCCCCGTAGAAGAGCGCGACGTCGACAATGCGCAGATGGCGACGATCCTCGTGGACCCGCGGCCGCGCACGGTGGACGGCATCTTCGACGCCCCCACGCGCGCGCGGCTGGAAGCGCTGGGCGACCTCGTCGTCCACGAGGGGCCCGGCCGGATGCCCGACCCCCTCGTCGAGGCCCACCTGCCCGACGCGGTCGCGATCGTCGGCCAGACCGACCTGGGCGCCGACCGCCTCGCGCGGGCGCCGCGGCTGCGCGCCGTAGTCAACGTGGAGGGCAACTTCCTGCGCAACGTCGACTACGAAGCGTGCTTCGCCCGTGGCATCCACGTCCTCGTCGCGAGCCCGGCCTTCGCCCCCGCGGTGGCCGAGGCGGCGCTCGGGATGGCCATCGACCTCGTGCGCGGCATCACCGCCGCCGATCGCGCCATGCGCGCCGGCGCGGAGGCCTACGAGCTCGAGGCCAACCGCGGCTGCTTCCTGCTCGCCGGCGCCGAGGTCGGCGTGGTGGGCTTCGGCGACCTCGGCCGCGAGCTCGTGCGCCTGCTGGCGCCGTTCCGCTGCCGCGTGCGCGCCCACGACCCGTGGCTGCCCGACCTCGCGCTGCGCGCGGCGGGGGCCGAGCCCTCCGGCCTCGACGAGCTGCTGGGCGCGTCGCGCGTGGTCTTCGTCTTCGCCGCGCCGACCACCGAGAACGAGGCGATGCTCGGGCGCCGCGAGCTCGAGCTGCTCGCCGCGCGCGGCGACGTCCCCGCGCTGCTGGTCATGAGCCGCGCCGCGGTCGTCGACTTCGACGCCCTCGTCGAGATCGTCGCCGCCGGGCGCCTGCGCGCCGCGGTCGACGTCTGGCCGCGCGAACCGGTGCCGGACGACCACCCGGCCCGCGCCGTCGAGGGCCTGCTGCTCTCGCCCCATCGCACCGGCGGCATGCCCGAGGCCTTCCTGGCCATCGGCCGCCTGGCCGTGGCCGACCTCGAGCTCGTGCTCCGCGGCCTGCCGCCGGTCGCCTGCCGGCGCGCCGAGCGGGAGACCGTCGGCCGGCTGCGCAGCCGGCCCATCGATCGGGCGCAGTGACGCCGCGTTACGCGGCACGCCGCGCCCCAGCGGCCGCACGCTCGCCCAGAGCGCGGCGGTAGCCGTCGCCGAGCCTCGCCAGCGAGCGCTCCCACGTGCGCTCGCGGACCGCCTCCAGCGCCCGCTGGGCCAGGCGCTTCCGTTGCAGCGGGGCGCCGGCCAGCTCGACGACGGCGTCGGCGAGGGCGCTCGCGTCGGGCGGGCAGAGGCGGCCGGTGACGCCGTCCTCGACGATCGAGCACGGGCCGCCCTCGGCGACGGCGACCACCGGCAGCCCGCTGGCCTGCGCCTCCAGCAGCACCTGCCCGAAGGTGTCGGTGCGGCTCGCGAAGAGGAAGAGGTCGGCGCTGGCGTAGGCGCGCGCCAGCTCCTCGCCCTCCAGCCACCCGAGGAAGCTCGCGTGCTCGCCGAGGCGCTCGCGCAGGACGTGCTCCTCGGGGCCGCCGCCCGCCAGGCACAGGTGCAGCCGGGGGTCGCGCTCGTGCGCGGCCAGGAAGGCGTCGGCCAGCAGGTCGGCGCCCTTCTCGCGGGTGAGGCGGCCGGCGTAGAGCACGCTCAGCTCGCCGGGCAGGAGGGTCGCGTCGCGCTTGGCGGGCGAGAAGCGCGCCACGTCGACACCGCGGTCCCAGCGGCCGATGCTCCCGGCGTCGATGCCCATGCCGCGCAGGACCTCGTCGGACGCCGGGCTCGGGCTGAGCACGACCTCGCACTGGCCGTAGAAGGCCGCGATCGCCGCGCGGGCGATGAACTCGAGCTTCGGGTCGGCCGCGCGCAGGCCCGCGTAGGCGGCCAGCTCGGTGTGGTAGGAGCCGAGCACCGGCACCTCCATGACGCGGGCGATGACGGCGGCGGCGACGCCGGCCGGCCCCGGGCTGCAGAGGTGCACGAGGTCGTAGCGGCCCTCGGCGAGCGCCTCGACGATCGCCGGCAGGCACGGGACGCCGACCTTCAGCCCCGCGTAGAAGGGGATGTCGACCTCGGCCACCGCGCTCAGGCGCCGGTCGACGTTCGGGTCGGTGCCCACGACCTCGACCTCGAACCCGGGCACGCCGCGCTCGCGGATCTCGTCGAGCGTGTGGGTGACGCCGTGCATGCCGCCGACCGCGTCGGCGACGAGCGCGACGCGCAGCGGGTCGCCCTCGCGCTGGACGAGCTTGCCCTTCTCGCGGCCGAGGAAGGCGGCGGCGGGGGCGTACGGGATGGCCGCCACGCAGGCGTCGAAGAGGCCGGCCGCGGCGGCGCCGAGGTCGCCGCCGGTGGTCGTGGCGGCCAGGACGTCGTCGACCGCCACCGCGAGCTTGCGCTCGTGGGCCCGCCGCGCGCGGCGGAAGAGGTCGGCGTGGCTGAAGTCCTCGTGCTGCAGGAGCGCCAGCAGGTCGCGCTCGCCGAGGCGCAGGTCGATCGCCTCCAGCCAGGCGCGCAGCAGGGCGCGGGCGTCGTCGGGGCCGAGGTCCGAGCCGATCGCGCCCTTCCGCGCATCGCCCTCGCGCATCAGCCGCTCGATCATGGTCAGCACCGCGCGCGGGTCGAGCGCGGCACCGTCGTCCTCGCCGTGCCCGAGGGCGCGCACCGCGAGGGCCATGGCGCTGTGCGCCCACTTGGCGGCGCTGCCCTGCTCGCCGCGCGCGGTCGCGCGGCCGCCGCGCACGTGGCCGAGGAACTCGTGCCAGGTGTGGGCGACGGGCGTCTCGGTGAAGGTGCGGCCGATGTCGACGCCGGCATGGTCGTCGGAGCCGGCGACGCCGGTGCCGCCGTGGGTCTCGATGTAGACCGCCGCGGGCGCGTTGAGCTCGCGGGCACGCGAGCCGTTGCGGGTCTCCCAGACGCCGAAGAGCTGCGCCAGGCGCCGGCGGTGGCGCGGCGTGAGCGGCGCCTCGACGGCGTAGAAGGGGTGCGCCAGCGCGCACGCGATCTCGCGCTCGTGCAGGTACTCGGCGACCTGCTCGACGTCGTCGGCGTGCGCCTGCAGCCACTCGTGGTCGCCCGCCGTGATGCCGTAGCAGAGGACGTGCACGGCCTGGGGCTCGCCCTTGAACCACGTCGTCAGCTCCTCGGAGACGAAGACGTCAGGGCGGTCGGCGATCTGCTGGACGCCGGCGATGGTGTCGTGATCGGTGATCGTCACGAAGTCCATCCCGCGGCGCTTGGCCAGCTCGTAGACCTCCTCCGGCGGCGTGGCGCACTCGGGCAACCCGAGCGCGCGCTGGACCCCGAGCTTCGAGAGCTCCGAGGCGGTCGAGTGGCAGTGCAGGTCGACCCTGCGCGTCTCGCGAACGTTCATCTCGTCACTGCAGATTCCCCTGCAAAGCCACCCTTTCTGTGAATCGCTCGGAAAGATGGTGTGATCGGGTTGTGAAGCCGCGCGCGGTGCACGCGCGCGCGTGGAAGGGTGCAGACGTGCTCGAGCTCGGAACCGGCACCGGCGTGCTCGAGCTGGGCTCCCTGCGCGTCGAGGTCGGCCTCGCCCCGCTGACCATCCACGTGCGCCGCGCGGGCCGCCGCCTGCTGCGCGCGCTGACGGTCTGGGCCTGCGACGGCGAGGTCCGCGACCGCTTCGTGCAGGTGACGGAGGGCGTCATCGCCGAGGAGCGCCTGGGCTTCCCCGAGCGCGCCGTCGCCGCGACGATGGCCTGGCAGGACGCGCGCAGCGCCGGCATCGACCTGCGGCTCAACGGCGGGCGCCGGGCGCGCCTGCGCCTCGAGCTCGCCGGCCCCGAGCACCTCGTCCTCGAGCTCTCGGCCGAGGGCCGGCCGCTGCGCCTGGCGCTCGAGTGGGACGCGCGCGCCGAGGAGCGCTTCGCCGGCCTCGGGGCGCGCCACGCCCTGCGCGTCGACCACGACGGCCGCGAGATCCAGCTCGGCGCCGATCGCGCCTACACCGGGCCCGATTGCCCGCCCGACCTGCGCGCGCTGGGCGGCGTGCCCCAGGGCGACTACGCGCCGGCGCCGTTCCTGCAGTCCAGCCGCGGCTACGCGCTGTGGTGCGAGACCTACGCCAACGGGACCCGCTTCGAGCTCGACGAGCCCACGCGCGTCTCGACGCGCGGGGTCGCGGGCCCGCTGCGCCTGCACGTGCTCACCGACCCGACGCCGGTCGCGCGCCTGCGCCGCTACGTGCACCTCACCGGCCTGCCGGCCCTCCTGCCGCACTGGGGCTACGGCTTCTGGAAGTCGCGCGACGTCTACGAGCACCAGGAGGACGCCGAGGAGGACGTCCACGGCTGCCGCTGGCACGGCATCCCGCTCGACGCGATCGTGCTCGACTCGCCGTGGGAGACGCAATACAACACGTGGGAGCCCAACCCGCACCAGTTCCCCGACTTCGCCGGCATGGTCGCCCGCTGGCGGGCGACCGGCGTGCGCACGGTCGTGTGGGTGACGCCGTGGGTGAACCTCGAGTCGCTCGACGGGCAGATCCCGCCCGACCCGGGCTCCCGGCGCCTGCACCGCCAGCCCGCGCCCAACTACGAGCCCGACCGCTTCGTGCGCGGAGCCGACGGCGAGCCGTACGTCGCCCGCTGGTGGATGGGCACCGGCTCGATGGTCGACTTCACCGACCCCGAGTCCGAGGCGTGGTGGCGCGCCCAGGCGGTCCGGACCCTGCGCCTGGGGGTCGAGGGGATCAAGGCCGACGACGGCGAGGGCTACTACGTCCCCGAGGACCTGCGCTTCGCCGACGGGACGAGCGGCGCGGAGACCGCGTGGCGCTACGGCGGCCTGTACCGGCGCTCGATGCAGCGCGCGCTCGACGACGCCCACGGCGCCGGTCGCGGCGTGCTCTTCGGACGCAGCGGCTGGAGCGGCCAGCAGGCGACCGGCCTGCTGTGGGCGGGCGACCAGGCGTCGGACTTCTGGTCGCTGCGCACGCTCGTGGCCGCGACGATCTCCGCCGCCGCCAGCGGCTTCTCCAACTGGTCGCACGACGTCGGCGGCTACCTCGGCCACCGGCTGTTCGAGCGCTGCCCGAAGGAGCTGCTGCTGCGCTGGGTCCAGCTCGGCTGCTTCACCCCGCTCATGCAGGCCCACGGGCGCCTGGAGCAGGAGCCGTGGACCTACGACCGCGAGACGCTCGAGCTCTATCGCGGCTACGTGCTCCTGCACGAGATGCTCAACCCCTACCTGCGGGCGGCGGCGGCGAGCGCGGCGCGCGGCGGTCCGCCGATCGTGCGCCCGGCGTCCCTGCTGGACCCCGGCGGCTGGGAGGTCGCCGACGCGTTCGGCCTGGGTCCCTCGCTCTGGGTCGCCCCGGTGGTCGAGGAGGGAGCGCGCGAGCGCGATGCCTGGCTGCCGCCCGGCGAGTGGATCGAGGCGTGGTCGGGCGCGCGCGTCCGCGGCGGGCGCGAGGTGCCGGCGCCGGCGCCCCTGCACGCGATCCCGGTGTGGGTGCGCGCGGGCTCGATCGTCGTCACCCATCCGGCCGAGAGCGTGCGCAGCGGCCTGGGCGAGGGCGACGCGCCGCTGCACGCCACGCTCTGGGGCGAGCCGCGCGGCGGCCGTGCCCTCGCCCGCCTCGCCGACGGCGCCGCGGTGCGCTGGCACCGCGGGCGCTGGTCGGCGAGCGGGCGCGTCGACGTGAGCTTCGACGCGCGCTGACTACTTGTGGGTCATCGCGATGAAGCCGACGACGAGGACGGCGGCGCACACGAGCCCCGCGAGCGTGACCACGGCGCCGTTGACGACGAGGTCCATGGTGCTTCCGCGGCGCCGGGCCTCCTCGATCCGCTGGACCGCGAGGGCGCCCTGGCCGAAGAGGGCCGTGGCGCCCACCCCGACCGCGAAGGCGGCGAGGAGGATCTTCCAGAGCGCGGCGAGGTCGACGATGGTGGCGAGCATCAGACATCACCCGCCCGCACGGCGCCCTGGCGCTGGGTGGCGGCGAAGAGCGCCGTCGCCGCCGCGGCGGCGAGCAGCGCCATCACCACGTAGCCCGTCGCGCCGCTGCCGAGGCCGTCGGCTGCCTTCCAGACCCCGGCCGCGACGAGCGCGGCGGCCGGGAGCGTCAGCACCCAGGCGGTGACCATCCGTCCGGCGAGGCCCCAGCGCACCTGCGCCAGGCGCTTGCCGACGCCGACGCCGAGGATGCCGCCCGAGACGACGTGCGTCGTCGAGAGCGGATAGCCGAAGTAGGAGGAGGCCAGGATCGTGCTCGCGCCCGAGGCCTCGGCGACGAAGCCCTGCGGCGCCTCGATCTCGGTGAGCCGGTGGCCCATCGTCCGGATGATCCGCCAGCCGCCGATGAAGGTCCCCAGCGCGATCGCCGAGGCGGCGATCAGCTTCACCCAGAGGGGCACGGAGAAGTCGTCGGCCCCGGCCTGGTGGAGGGTCCCGTGGGCGACGAGGGCGAGCGTGATGACGCCCATCGTCTTCTGCGCGTCGTTGGTGCCGTGCGCGAGCGAGACGAGCGAGGCCGTGCCGATCTGCCCGTAGCGATAGGCGCGCCCGGTCTGGCCGGCGGGATCCCGCGCTCTCATGCGGTAGGCCACGAAGGTGCCCACGATCGCCGCCAGGCCGCAGATCACCGGCGCGAGCACGGCGGGAGCGATGACCTTCTCGACGATCGCCGAGCCCTTGATGGCATCGCTGCCGCCGGCGACCAGGGCAGCGCCGATGAGCCCGCCGATGAGGGCGTGGCTCGACGACGAGGGCAGCCCCGCCGCCCAGGTCAGCAGGTTCCAGGCGATGGCCCCGACGAGGGCGGCGAAGAGCGTGCGCAGATCGAGGACGCCCTCGTTGACGATCCCCGACGAGATCGTCGCCGCGACCTTGATCGAGATGAAGGCGCCCGCGAAGTTGAGTAACGCGCAGAGGCCTACGGCCACCTTCGGCCGTAGCGCGCGGGTCGCGATCGACGTGGCCATCGCGTTCGCGGTGTCGTGGAAGCCGTTCGTGAAGTCGAACGCGACCGCGGTGGCGACGACGATCACCAGCAGGAGTCCGGAGTCGTTCATCGCTCGTGGCGCTACCCGGCTGCACGCGACGAATTCGCCCTTCACCGGTTGGTCACATCAGGCCCTGGGCCGGCGCGATTCGACATGTGGGCGAACCGGCGGGCGCTCGTTTCATCCGGCGGGACATGCAACTTTCCCAGCAAATGGCCGACAACTGTGGTGTGCGCCCCCTCATCGGGATCACCACCTCGGAGCTGCGCCCCGGCACCCTTGCCACGCTGGGCCGCGAGGGCATGGCGGCGCACGAGGAGCTGATGCTGGGGACGACGTACCCGCGCGCGATCGCGCGGGCCGGTGGCATCCCGGTCGTCCTGGCGCCGGTGGAGCTCGACTGCGCCTCCGACCTCGTGGCGCGCCTGGACGGCGTCTGCCTCGCCGGCGGGCCCGACCTCGACCCGCACGCCTATCGCGCCTTCGAGCGCCATCCCGAGCTCGGTGCCACGAACCCCGCCGTCGACGCCTTCGAGCTCGCGGTCGCGCGCGCCGCCGACGCCGCCGGGCTCCCGCTGCTGGGCATCTGCCGCGGCGCCCAGGCCCTCAACGTCGCGCGCGGCGGGACCCTGCACCAGCACGTGGCGGGCCACCGCCAGTCCGAGGTCGCCACGCGGACCACCCAGCGCGTGGACGTCGCGCACGACTCCCTGCTGGCGGCGGTCACGGGCGCCGGCGGCCCGCTCGACGTCAACTCCTTCCACCATCAGGCCGTCGACGTCACCGGCGCGGGCCTGCGCGTCGTCGCGCGCGCGGCGGACGGAACGGTCGAGGCGATCGAGGACCCCGCGCGCGCCTTCGTGCTCGGCGTCCAGTGGCACGCCGAGGCGCTCGTCGACCGTCCCGAGCAGGCGGCGCTCTTCTCCTCGCTGGTCGAGGCCGCCGCGGCGCATCCGCGGCGCCTGAGCGCGGCCGCCTAGCTGTAGTTCCTGAGCACGTTGTTCGGGGTGCCGGGTCGCTCTGACGCCCGTTGCGCTGCGAACAGCTCACCGAGGAACGGGTCCGTGCCCGGGGGGTCGAACGTCGGTCCTACCCCGTGTGGACGGGGGAAGACCGACGTTCGGCGCCCCCCGGCGGGCCGCGGCGCCCCCCGGGGGCCGGCGGCGCGGCGGGCTGGTCTCCCTCGGTGAGCTGTTCGCGCCCACGCCGGCGTGGCGGGGACGCCGAACAACCTGCTCGGGTCGAGTTGAGGCCGTGGTAGGCGACGAGCTCGGCGCCGGCCTCGGCCGCGTAGTCGAGCAGGCCGTCGAAGGCGCGGTCGTGCTCGGGGGTCCCGGCGCTGAGGTCGTCGGGCGCGTGGAGGACGAGCCGCAGCGAGCCGCTGTCGAGCGCCTTGCGCAACGCCCGCGCGTGGTGGCGTGCGCGGCAACGGTCGGCCAGCATCGCGGGCGGCGGCGTGTGCACCTGAAGCCAGCGGACGCCGGCCTCCTCGTGGGCCGCGAGCGTCCGGGCCGTGGGCCAGGCGTCGCGGTGGAGATTGAGGCCGATGCGGTCGTCCATCCGCCCCCATGGTTCGCCACGGGCGCCACGACCCTGTTGCGCGGCCGTGACGGCGTCGTGAAGAGGCCGTTACCCGAGCGGTAGCGCGCGCCGCGCGACCGGCGCGGAATGGACGATCGACGTCGTCGTCTGGCCGAAGGGGGTGAAGCGGTCGAGCACCGGCTCGAGGTCCTCCATCTCGCGGACGTGCAGGCGCAGCAGGAAGCAGTCCTCCCCGGTGATGCGCTCGCACTCGACGACCTCGGGCGTGTCGGCGGCGACCTCGGGGATCTTGTGGATCTGGCGCGCGAAGGGGCGCACGCGGACGACGGCGGCGAGCGCGTAGCCGATCGCGCGCGGGTCGACGATCGCGCGGTAGCCGGTGATGACGCCGTCGCGCTCGAGCCGCCCCACGCGCTCGGCGACCGCCGGGGCCGAGAGGCCGACGCGGCGCCCGAGCTCGGCGAAGGCGACGCGGCCGTCGCGCTGAAGCTCCTCGATCAACCGACGGTTGATCTCGTCGAGTCCATTTGATTCAAAGGCCATCAGGGTTGGGCTCCTTTGATCGTCCATGGTATCGGGCCTCGAGGCCGACGACCATATCCAGCGACCATGGCCGTGGCCGTCAAGTCCCGCACCCCGCCCGAGGCGTACTTCGTGGTCAGTGCGACGTTCCACTACCTGGGGCCCGCCTTCGCCGTGCTGCTCTTCGCGCGCGTCGACGTGCTGGGAGTGGCGTGGCTGCGGATCGCGTCGGCGGCGGCGATCTTCGCCCTCTGGCGCCGGCCGTGGCGGCGCGTGCGCGGCGCCGGGCGCCTGCTGCTCGTGTGGGGGGCGATTCTCGCGGTGATGAACAGCACCTTCTACCTGGCGATCGACCGCCTGCCGCTCGGCACCGTGGCGGCGATCGAGTTCCTGCCGGTCATCGTGCTCGCGGCGCTTGGCGCGCGGACCGCGCGCAACCTCGGGGCGCTCGCGCTCGCCGTGCCGGGGGTCTACCTGCTCACCGACGTCGCCCTCGACGGCGACGCGCTCGGCGTCGTCTTCGCCTTCGCCAACGCCGGGCTCTTCGCGGCCTACATCGTCGTCAGCCACCGCGCCGCCAGCCACGCCACGATCCCGGGGATCGACCTGCTCGGCTGCGCCATGCTGGTCGCGGCGGTGGTGGCGACGCCGATCGGCGCATGGGCGGCGGTCCCGGCCTTCGGCGATCCGGTCGCGCTCGCGGCCGGCATCGGCGTGGGCATCTCGTCGTCGGTCATCCCCTACGTCACCGACCAGCTCGCGATGGCGCGCATGTCGCGCTCGACCTACGCGCTCATGGTCGCGCTGCTGCCCGCCACGGCGACCGTGATCGGGATCGTCGTCCTCGCGCAGCTTCCGAGCGCGATCGAGGCCCTAGGCGTGGCGCTCGTGATCGCCGGCGTCGCGGTTCACCGCGACCAGTCCTCGGACAGCATCGAGTAGAGGACGTGGTCGATCCGGCGCTCGCCGATGCGCTCGGCGGCGCGCAGCGTGCCCTCCTCGCGGAAGCCGAGGCGCTCGGGGATCGCGCGGCTGCGGGCGTTGTCGACGGCGGCCTGGATGGCGACGCGGTCCAGCTGCCAGACGCCGAAGGCGTGGTCGACGAGCGCGCGCACCGCGCTCGTGACGACGCCGCGGCCCTCGTGGTCGCGCGCGAGCCAGTAG
Source organism: uncultured Actinomycetes bacterium (assembly GCA_963851295.1). Classification (GTDB taxonomy): domain Bacteria; phylum Actinomycetota; class Thermoleophilia; order Solirubrobacterales; family Solirubrobacteraceae; genus JAOPZW01. Next base: position 612,460 of record CAWKOS010000001.1, read on the forward strand.
CCGATCGTCGTCTTGCGGTTGGGCCAGTCGACGGAGTGGAAGCCGGCGGCGCCGACGATGGCCCCGTCGGCGTCGACGATCGCCGTCTGCAGGCCGTTGTTGTCGGCGATCTGCCGGCGCGTGTGGCGGATGAAGGGCAGGACATCCTCCGGGTTGTGCTCGAAGGCGACCCACGGCATCCGCGCCGCCAGGTGCTCGCGGTTGGCGTCGATCACGGCGTAGAGCTCGTCGGCGTCGGCCTCCTCGAACAGGCGCAGCGCGTAGCCGCCGGGGAGCTCGGCGCGCAGCATCAGACCTTGGCCTCGAAGGCCTCCAGCGCGCCGTAGGCGTCCTCGACGGCGCGCTTGGCCGCGGTGTGGCGGGCGGTCGACTTCGCCGAGTCGTACTTCGTGGCCCACGCGCGCGGGTCGGCGAGCTCCTCCTCGACGACCGCCAGCGCGGTCTCGGCCTCCTCGACGGCGCGCTCGAGGCGGTCCTGCTCGCGGACGCGGTTCTTGGACGGCCCCTCCGGCTTGGGTCGGGCCGGCTTGGCCGGCCTCGCGGGCTCGGCCGAGGCCGACGCCCCGTTCTTCGCCTGCGGCTTGGGCGGCTCGGACGGCGGCAGGCCCATCGCCTTGCGCTCCTCGCGCACCCGCGCGTACTCCGGCCAGCCGCCGACGTAGGAGCGCAGGCCGTAGTCCTCGACGGCGATCGTGCGCGAGCCCACCGCGTCGAGCAGCGCCCGGTCGTGCGTGACGAGCACCAGCGAGCCGGGGAAGGCCTGCAGCGCGTCCTCGAGCGCCTCGCGCGACTCGAGGTCGAGGTGGTTGGTCGGCTCGTCGAGGATCAGGACGTTGGCGCCCGACTGCACGAGGATCGCCAGCGACAGCCGCCGGCGCTCGCCGCCGCTGAGGCCGTCGAGCGGCTTGTCGACCTCCTCGCCGCTGAAGAGGAACTGGCCGAGCAGGGCGCGCGCCTGGTTGGGCGAGAGCCCGGTGCGCTTGACGGCCGCCTCGAGGACCGTGCGCGCCCCGCCGCCCTCGAGCTCCTCGGCGTGCTGGGAGAGGTAGCCGACCTTGACGTTGTGGCCGGAGCGCAGCCTGCCGCCGTCGAGCTCGCGCTCGCCGACGAGCGCCTGGATGAGCGTCGTCTTGCCGGTGCCGTTGGGGCCGACGAGCGAGACGTGCTCGCCGCGCTCGAGCCACAGCTCGGCGTCGGCGAGCAGGACGCGGCCGGGGACCTCCAGTCGGCCGCCCTCGAGCTCGAAGATCACGCGCCCGGAGCGCTCGGGCTTCTTGAAGGCGAAGTCCAGCCCGCGGCCGTCGCGCGGATCGCGCTCGATGCGCTCGATCTTGTTGAGCTTCTTGAGGCGGTCCTGGGCCTGGCGCGCCTTGGTCGCCTTGTAGCGGAAGCGCTCGACGAAGCGCTCCATGCGCTCGATCTCGGCCTGCTGCTTCTCGATCGCGCGCCCGAGTGCCAGCTCGCGCGCGGCCTGCTCCCTGCGCCACGCGTGCCACGTGCCGTCGAAGAAGCGCGCGCGGCCGGCCTCGAGCTCGAGCACCGCGGTGCCGACGGTCTCCAGGAACCAGCGGTCGTGCGCGACGAGGACGACCGCGGCGTCGAGGTCAAGCAGCGTCTGCTCGAGCCACTCCAGCGACTCGATGTCGAGGTGGTTTGTCGGCTCGTCGAGGAGCAGGAGGTCGGGCTGGGCCGCGAGGGCGCGCGCGAGCGAGCCGCGCGTCAGCTGGCCGCCGGAGAACGTTCTCAGCGGGCGGTCGAGGTCGGCGTCGACGAAGCCGAGGCCGTGGACCACCGCGCGCGCCCGCTCGCGCCAGCCGTAGCCGCCGACGGCCTCGAAGCGCGCCTGGACGTCGGCGTAGCGGTTCATCGCGGCCTCGTCGCCCTCCGCCATCGCGAGCTCCAGGCGCTGGAGCTCGGCCTCGAGCTCGAGCGGCTCGCGCGAGCCGCTGAGAACGTATTCACGCAGGCTCAGCTCGCGCTCTCGCGGCGGGCGCTGGTCGTGGAGGGCCACGCGCGTGCCCTTGGCGAAGACGAGCTCGCCCGCGTCGACCGAGGTCTCGCCGGAGAGCATCCGCAGCAGCGTCGTCTTGCCCGCGCCGTTGCGCCCGGCGATGGTCATGCGCTCGCGGCGCTCCAGCTTGAAGGAGACGCCGCGCAGCAGGGGCTCGCCGGCCATGTCCTTGGCGAGGTCGGAGGCGATGAGGACGGCCACGCCCCCCATGGTAGGTCGCGCCGCCATGCGGTCGGGGTTGGTTGCGCTCGTGCTGGCGCTGGCGTGCGCCGCGCCCGCCGCCGCGACCGAGACGGTGACCACCGTCCCCGGCGCGCCGGGGCCAGGGCCCTCGAAGTACGACAAGGTCTTCGTCACGAAGTTCGGGCCGAGCAGCGCCGCACCGTGCTCGTCCTGGTGCCCGGGTACGCGATCCAGACCGACCTCACGAACGGACGGGTGCTGCGCGGCGCGCGGCGCTTCATCGCGAGCTCGCAGGTGCCGCGCGCGCGGTCGATGCTCGTCGACGCGTCGGCCGACGAGAGCCATCTCGACCCGCTCACCGCGGCCCCCGCGCGTAATCGCTTCGTCAACACGGTTGTGCCTTTCCTGCGCAAGCTGGCAGCATCGAGGCCATGAGCGAACGCACCTCCTACGAGCCCGGCGTTCCGTGCTGGGTCGACCTCTCGAGCCCGGATCCCGATGCCTCGGCGAGCTTCTACGGCGGCGTCTTCGGTTGGGAGGTGGAGGCGGCCGGGCCGGTCGAGGAAACCGGCGGCTATGGCATGTTCAAGCTCAAGGGCAAGCGCGTCGCCGGCGTCGGGCCGATCATGCAGGAGGGCCATCCGCCGGTCTGGTCGACGTACGTCGCCACCGACGACGCAGACGGCGTCGCCGCGCGCGCCACCGAGGCCGGGGGCTCCGTGCTGGTCGAGCCGATGGACGTGATGGACGCCGGGCGGATGGTCTTCCTCAACCACCCGGCGGGCGGGGTCGTCGGCGCCTGGCAGGCCGGGCGGACGATCGGCTCCGAGCTCGTCAACGAGCCCGGGGCGCTGAACTGGACCGAGCTGCAGAGCCGCGATGTCGCCGGCGCCAAGGCCTTCTACGAGGCCGTCTTCGGCTGGAGGCCGGACGACCAGGACGTCGGAGGGATGACCTACACCCTCTTCAACGTCGGCGAGCGCAGCATCGCCGGGGCGATGCCGACGCCCGCGGGCGTGCCCGCCGAGGTGCCCTCGTTCTGGCTGGCCTACTTCGGGGTCGAGGACTGCGACGCATCGGTGGCCAAGATCCAGGAGCTCGGCGGGAGCGTCATGGGCCCGATCATGGAGATGGAGGGCGTCGGGCGCTTCGCAGTCGTCGCCGACGCCCACGGTGCCACGTTCGGGGTCATCGCGGGCGCGCAGCCCGACGAGTAGCGGGCGGCGCCCGCGCCGCCTCCGTAGACTCGCCCCATGTCGCGGCCGGAAGGCTGGCCGGCGCTGTTCTGGAGCGCGTTCAAGGGCTCGCGCAACGCGATGCTGCTCATCGACGGCCACCGTCGCCACGTCGAGGTCAACGGCGCCTATCTGAAGCTGGTGGGCTACGCCCGCGAGCGGCTCGTGGGCTATCCCGTGTACGACTTCGTGGACGGCGGCCCGCAGCTGACCGAAGCGCAGTGGGACAGCACGATCGCCCAGGGCGACTTCACCGGCGAGGCGGCGCTCGTCTGCTCCGACGGGTCGGACATCAGGATCCAGTACGCGGCGCATCCCGAGGTCGTGACGGGGCGCCGGCTCGTGCTGTTCGTGGCGCTGACCACCTCGCGCTGGGGGCGCCACTCGCGCCGCGAGGTCAGCCCCGAGGCCGCGGCGGCCCTCTCGCCCCGAGAGCGCGAGATCGTGGGCTTCGTGGCGCTCGGCGAGACCGGGCCCGAGATCGCCGAGCAGCTGCACATCTCCCACCAGACCGTGCGCACGCACATCCGCAACGCGATGCGCAAGCTCGGGGCGCGCTCCCGCGCGCAGCTCGTCGCCAAGGCGCTTGGCGAGGGCCACGCCCTGCAGTAAGGGTTCCGAAGATCGCGCAACTGCGGTATCGACCCGGCGCGCGCCAGCGCCGAGCATGGCGCGCCCCCAAATCCCCCCGGGGGCCGTCATGAGTCGCGAGCCATCGAGACGCCACTTCCTGATCCGCCTGGCGGAGACCGAGCGCATGTGCGGTGCGCTCCGGGAGCTGGCGGCGAGGAGGGCGAGGGCGTCGTCGAGGCGACGGTCCGCGCGCTGGTGGCCGCTCATGATCACGCCGCCGCCGAGCGGCTGGGTCGCAAGGCATTCCGCTTCCTCGCCCCCGTCGGCGCCGAGCACCTGATGGTGGCGGCGGCGATCAGGGTGCGCGGCGATGCCGCCCAGCCGCTCGGCGCGTGGTTGCGGTAGGGGTCGTGCGCGGTTTCTGCCGCCGACGCCGGCGGCGCTGCGCGGCCTCTGCCGCGGGCGCCGGCGACGGTGCGCGGCGCTTACTGCTGCATCGAGGGAGAGAGCGTCGTATGGCCCGCGTCTGCTCGGGTGGGAGCGGCGGCGCGTGGGGCGGGCGCTCGGGCGGGCCGCGGGACGGCCGCTCCGGGCGGGCCGGCGGCCGCGGAGGCGCTGCGCGGTCGCTGCGCACATCGCGGCTGTTCCTGCGCCGGGCGCGCGACTTTCGACACAGATTTCGGGTCGCCCGGATGACGCCGTTTCGCGCGTGCTGCCTTTGCGTCGTATGTCGACGCTTAGACCGCACGCAGCCGAGGCGGTCTTTCGGCGTGTTGCAGAACTGCGGAGCGGTGCGGAGATGCCGCGGAGAGAGCCCGCGCCGGGACGGCCTCCCTCCCTCGGTGCGGCAGTAAGCGCCGCGCCGCGCCGCAAGCGACCGCGGTGAGAGCGCCGCGCGGGCGGCGAGAGCGCCGCGAACCGCCGCAGACGCGGGCGGCGAGCGCGGCCCCCAGCGGCCTACTCGGCCTCCCCCAGCCCCGCCGCCTCGATCAGGCTCCGGGGCGCCACCGTGAGGTAGGCGTCCTCGATCGCGCCGGCGATCTCGTCCCAGGCGAGGTCGCGGTCCAGGCGGACTCCGAGCCAGCCTCGGTGGCCGACGTAGGGCGGGCGGAAGTAATGGTCCGGGGCGGCTTCGACGAGCGCCTCCTGCATGCCCTCGGGGGCGGCGAGCCACAGCGCGAGGCGGCCGTCGTCGTGGTGGTTGTCGAGGTACATGACGAACGTCTTCTTCTCGCGGATGAAGAAGGAGGGCTGGCCGTGGCTCAGGCGCTCGCTCGTCTCGGGGAACGAGAGGCAGAGCTCGCGGACGCGGTCCAGCGGCGCGGTTGGGGCGGGTGGTCGCGGCGGCATCGCCGACCGAGGCTACCCGCGCATCCCGCCCTGCGGGAGGCGCCCGCCGCCGCGCTGCCACTCGACGAGGACCTCGTTCTCGCGCGCGACGTGCCCGGCCGCGCCGGTGACCTCGCGGAAGAGCGCCTTGAGCCGCCGCATGCCGTCCGGCGGGTTGGCCGCCAGCTCGCGCGCGAGGGCGAGCGCCGCCGCCTCGGCCAGGGCCGCCGGCGCCGTGCGGTGCAGGAGCCCGAGCGCCCGCGCCTGCTCCATCGACAGCGTGCGGCCCGTGAACACGAGCTCCTTGGCGGCGGCGAGGCCGACGAGCGGCGTCAGCCGCGCCGGCCCGACCGGCACGCCGAGGCGGGCGCCGGCCCACGCGAGCTTGAGGTTGTCGGCGCCGACGCGCAGGTCGCAGCCGGCGGCGATCTCCGCGCCCGCGCCGACGACGTTGCCCACGCACACGCAGACGGTCGGCGTCGGGAAGGCCTCGACCGCCGCGTAGACGCGCGCGAAGGCCTCCATGCGCGCGACGCCGCCCTCGCGGTCGAGCGCCTCGGACACGTCGGCGCCCGCGCAGAACGCGCTCGGGCTGGTGGTGGAGAGCACGAGCACGCGCAGCTCGTCGTCGGCGGCGAGCTCGCGCAGCGCGCCCTCGAGCTCGGCTAGCGCCGCCGAGTCCAGCGCGTTGCGGACGTCGGGGCGATCGAGGCGCAGGACCTCGATCCCGTCGTCGAGCCGCTCACGTCGCAGGGCCGTCATGGCGGTCAGGTTCTATACGATGCGAGGTCTGATGAAGCGCCTGCTGACCGTGCTCCCCGCCACCGCCGTCGCGCTGCTCGTGCTCGCGCCCGCGGCGCTGGCCCACGACGGCGGCGAAGGCTGGTACGGCCCGGCCGACGACAAGGTCGTCACCAACGCCGGCTTCATCCTCATCGTCTTCTTCCCGCTCTTCGTCTTCCTGATGAGCATGCTCCAGGGCCATCTGGAGAAGCGCAAGGACCGCCGCAAGAAGACCCAGAAGTCGCTGTCGGCCGAGCAGCAGCGCTGGCGCGGCGGCTGGTAGGCGCGCGCCGTCGCGCCCGAAACCGCGTTTAGCGGGATCTTCACCTGGCCCGACGCCTCCCGGGCGACCATGATCGCTGCGAAACGAGAATCCCTCCTCGTTGATGGCACGCGGCGTCCCGGACTCTCCCTGCCCGGGACGTTCGTGTTTGTAGGGTCGGCGCCATGACCGACGAGGTGCACTACGAACGGGTCGGCGCCGCGGCCGTCCTCACCATCGACCGCCCGCACCGGCGCAACGCCGTCGACGGGCCGACGGCCGAGCGCCTGCGCGACGGCCTGATCGCCTTCGAGGCCGACGACGACGCCCGCGTGCTCGTCCTCACCGGGGCCGGCGACATCAGCTTCTGCGCGGGCGCCGACCTCAAGGCGCTGGAGAGCTACGCCGGCCGGCTCGACGACCCCGACGGCCCGATGGGCTTCACGCGACGCACGCCCGCCAAGCCGGCGATCGCCGCCGTCGGCGGCTGGTGCCTGGCGGGCGGCCTCGAGCTCGCGCTGTGGTGCGACCTGCGGATCGCCGCCGAGGGCGCGACCTTCGGCCTGCCCGAGCGCCGCTGGGGGGTCCCGCTCATCGACGGCGGGACGCAGCGGCTGCCACGCATCGTCGGCCTCGGCCGCGCGCTCGACCTCATCCTCACCGGCCGCATGATCGACGCCCGCGAGGCCCACGCGATGGGCCTCGTCACCGAGGTCGTTCCCGCCGGCGCCCACCTGGCCCGCGCGCTCGAGATGGCCGAGGGCCTTGCGGCCTTCCCCCAGGAGACGATGCTCGCCGACCGCCGCGCGGCGATCGAGGGGCTCGGCCAGCCGCTCGCCGACGGCCTGGCGCTCGAGGCCCGGGCCGGGCCGCGCGTCTTCGCCGACGCCGTCGCCGGAGCGGCCCGCTTCGCGGGCGGCGAGGGGCGGGGCGGTGCCGGCGCAGGCGTATAGGCTGCCGGAAGACAGGGGTTTCCTAGGAGGAGAGCGCGTTGACCTACTTCGTCACCGGGGCCACCGGCTTCATCGGCCGCCACCTCGTGCAGGAGCTGCTCGCCAATCGCGAGGGCGAGGTCTTGGCGCTCGTGCGCGAGGGCTCGGTGGAGCGCCTGGACGAGCTCAAGGCGGGCTGGGACGGTGGCGAGCGGGTCACGGCCGTCGTGGGCGACCTCACGCAGGAGCGCCTCGGCGTCGACCAGGCGTTGATCGACGGGCACCGCGGCGGCATCGACCACTTCTTCCACCTCGCCGCCGTCTACGACATGACCGCGGCCGACGAGGCCAACGAGCGCGCCAACGTCACCGGGACGCGCAACGCCGTGGAGCTCGCCAACGCGCTCGAGGCGGGCATCCTGCACCACGCCTCCTCGGTCGCGATCACCGGCGCCTACAAGGGCATGTTCCGCGAGGACATGTTCGACGAGGGCCAGAAGCTCCCGTCGGCCTACCACCGCACCAAGTTCGAATCCGAGAAGCTCGTGCGCGACGAGGCCGCCGTGCCCTGGCGCGTCTACCGGCCCTCGGTCGTCATCGGCCACTCGCAGACCGGCGAGATGGACAAGATCGACGGCCCCTACTACTTCTTCAAGGCGCTGCAGAAGGCGCGCCACGCGCTGCCGGAGTGGCTGCCGCTCGTCGGCCTCGAGTTCGGCTACACGAACATCGTGCCCGTCGACTACGTCGCCGCCGCGATGGACCACATCGCCCATCAGCCCGGCCTCGACGGCCAGGCGTTCCACCTGATGGCGTCCAAGTCGCAGCGCTCGGGCGAGGTCCTCAACACCTTCGCCCGCGCCGCCCACGCGCCGCAGATGGCGATCCGCATCGACAAGCGCCTGACCGACGCGCTGCCCAAGGGCGTCGGCTCGCTGCTGCTGCAGCTCCCCGCGCTCAAGGGCGTGCGCAGCGCGATCCTCGCCGACCTCGGCATCCCCGAGGAGATCCTCGGCCACCTCGGGTTCACGGCCCAGTTCGACACCCGCGACGCCGAGCGCGCGCTGGCCGGAACGGGCATCGAGGTCCCGCCGCTGGACAGCTACGCCGAGAAGATCTGGGACTACTGGGAGCGCAAGCTCGACCCCGACCTCTTCAAGGACCGCTCCTTCGAGGCCGCGATCAACGGCAAGACGGTGGTCATCACGGGCGCGTCGAGCGGCATCGGGCGGGCCGCGGCGCTCAAGGTCGCCAAGGCCGGCGGCATCCCGCTGCTCGTCGCGCGCTCGATGGACAAGCTCGAGGAGGCAAAGGCGGAGATCGAGGCCGCCGGCGGCACCGCCTACGCCTACTCCGCCGACCTCTCCGCGCTGGACTCGATCGACGACCTGGTCAAGAAGATCCTCGACGAGCACGTCGCCGTCGACGCGCTCGTCAACAACGCGGGCCGCTCGATCCGGCGCTCGATCGCGCTCAGCGAGGACCGCTTCCACGACTTCGAGCGCACGATGCAGCTCAACTACTTCGGCGCCATCCGCCTGACCATGGGCCTGCTGCCGCACATGCGCGAGCGCGGCTCCGGCCACATCGTCAACGTCTCCTCGATCGGCGCGCAGACCAACCCGCCGCGCTTCAGCGCCTACGTCGCCTCGAAGGCCGCGCTCGACGCCTGGACGCGCGTGGTCAGCTCGGAGGTCGTCGGAGACGGCATCACCTTCACGACGATCCACATGCCGCTCGTGCGCACGCCGATGATCGCGCCGACCAAGATGTACGACTCGTTCCCGACCATCACGCCCGACGAGGCGGGCGACCTCGTGTGCGAGGCGTTGCGGGCCAGGCCCAAGGAGATCAACACGCGCCTGGGGACGTTCGGCGAGGTCGCCTACGCGCTGGCGCCCAAGGCCGTCGACCAGGTCCTGCACATGGCCTACAAGGTCTTCCCCGACTCCGCCGCGTCGAAGGGCGAGAAGGACGCCAACGAGAAGGCCTCGATGGAGCAGGTGGCGATGGCCAACCTCATGAAGGGCGTCCACTGGTAGCGCCGGCCGAGAAGGGCACGCGCCCGGACTCGCACGTGACCCGGCCCTCGGGATAGAAGAAGGTCGCCGACACGCGCAGCCAGCCGTGCGCGGCGCGGCCGTGGGGCGCGACGTTCGCGCGCATCGAGAGCACGATCTGCCCCCAGGGGCCGTCGTCGAAGACCCGGTGGTCGATGGTCACGACGCGCAGCACGTCGCCGTGGCGCGCGAAGAGCGAGCCGTCGCCGTCGCCCGGCCACCACCCCCAGCTCCACCGGTTGCCGTGCGTGCAGCGGGCGGCGATGCGCGTGTCGAACGAGACCGGATGGCCAGGCCGGTCGAAGCGGATCACCATCGGGAGGCCCTGCGCCGTCCGCCCTCCCGAGGCCACGACCGACGGCGACGGCGGCGAGGGCTGGAAGGCCTGCGGGCGCAGGATCATGGCCAGCAGGCCGAGCGCGAGCAGCGCGAAGAGCGCCCTGAAGGCCCACAGCGCACGATTGGGCCCGGCCCCTGCCGCCATGAGGGAGGGATCGGCGGGCGCTCAGCGCCCTTGAGCGAAGCGGGCGACCTCGTCGGCGTCGGCGCCCAGCGCCGCCCGCGCCTGCGCGCCGACGCGGCCGAAGAGCTCGAGCTCGACACGGCCGCCCGGCCTCGTCCAGGTCCCAACGACTCGGCCGTCGACGGTCGCGACGGCGCGGAGCATGCCGCCGCCGGGATGGACGCGCTTGGCATGGCGCGCCGGGACCGCGAAGCCGCGGTCCTTCCAGCCCAGCAGGTACGGGTCGAAGGCGCCCAGCAGGCGCGGCGGGATCGCTTCGGGCGGGGGCTCGCGCCGGGCCAGGTCGACGAGGCCGCCGCTCAGGCGTGCGAGCTCGGCGGCGATCGCGGCCAGGCCGGCGCGCGCGTCGCGCAGCCGCAGGCCGCTCCAGGCGGCGAGGTCGGCGTCCATAGCAGGGCCGTGGGCGGCGAGGTAGCGGCGCGCGAGCTCGGCGAGCGCCGCGGCGCGCTCGTCGCCCTCGAGCGCGCTCGGCGGCGCGGCGCCGAGCCAGTCGCGCGCGAGCGCGAAGGCGTGGGCGCCGTCGTCGCGCACGGGGCCGAGGACAGCGATCCCGCGCAGCGCCGCGAGTGCGAGCAGGTGCGGCGTCGCCTGGCCGTCGGTGCGGATCCCGCGCGCCGCCAAGCGCTCGGCGAGCTCCGGCCGCGTGAGCGGGCCTTCGTCGGACAGTGCGCGCTCGATCACCTCCACGGCGCGCTCGGCGGCGTCCGGCGTCACGCCCTCCTGGCCCAGGCGCCGGCGGCTCGTCGCCAGCCGCATCGGCGCCGTCAGGCCGAGCAGCCACGGGTAGTCGTCGCGGGCCGCGAGGTGCAGCGTTCCGCGCCCCAGCCACGCGACGATGACCGAGCGCTCGACGGTGAGCGCCCCATCGACGTCGGCGGCGGTGAGGCCCGCGATCCGCGCCCGCAGCGCCAGGCGCGCCGCGCTCAGGTCCTGTGCCTGGACGGCGAGCAGCGCGCGCACGAGCTCGGCGACGCCGAGTCGCCGCGGACGGTGCACGAGCTGGGCCGCGGCGCGGGCGCGCCGGAGCGCGGGCGCGGTCACCGGCGCTCGAGCGCGCCGAGCATCGCCAGGAGCTGCTCGGGCGTCATCTCCGGGATGACGCGCAGGCGCGACAGCGCGTAGCCGTCGCCGCCTCGGCGCGCCAGCCCGGGCCGCGTCGTCGTCGCCCCCATGTACCCGGCCGCGCGCACGGCGGCCTCGACGGCCGGGTCGTAGCGGCCCGCCGGGTAGGCGAAGAAATCGACGGGGATGCCGAACGCGCGCCTCAGCCAGCGGCGCGACCCCGCGACCTCGGCTCGCAGCTGCGCCGCGTCGACCTGCGTGAGGTCCGGGTGGGTCATCGTGTGGGCGTCGACCTCCCAGCCGTCGCGCACCATGGCGCGCACCTGCGCGCGCGACAGGCCGCCCTTGAGGCCGACGTTGTGGACCTCGAGGTTCAGCACGCCCGGCCAGCCCAGGCGGTCGAGGACACGCCGGGCGACGGTCGACTGGCTGTCGTAGCCGTCGTCGAAGGAGACCACGATCGGGCTGCGCGGGAGCGTCCCGTGTCCGTGCCACGCGCGCCAGACCGTGTCGAGCGTCGTCGCGTGGTAGCCGGCGCGGGCCAGCGCGTCCATCTCGCGGCGGAAGCGCCCGGGCGAGACCCAGAGGTCGCGATAGGCCTCGCCGCGGGGCGCGGCCTCGACCACGTGGTACATGAGGATCGCCACCGGCGCGTGGCGCGGGCCCGACGGCGCCAGTGGGCGCAGCCCCGGTGCCGTGCCGGGGTCGACCGCGGCGGGCAGCGGCGGCGCCGCGCGCGGCGGGCGAGCGCCGTCCGACGCGCTTCCACAGCCGCCCGCGAGCGCGGCGACGGCCACGACGGCGATGGTGCGAGCGACCCCCACGTCGAGGCCATCGTACGGCCAAGGCCCGTCGCTATCGTTGCGTGCATGCTCTTCGGACAGGAACACGTCAAGCGCTACATCGAGACCGATGGCGAGGAGGGCCACGACTGGCGCAACGGCGTTCCGGTCCTCATCCTGACCACCACGGGCCGGCGCTCGGGCGAGGCGCGCCCGACGCCGCTGATCTACGGCCGCGCGGGCGACGACTACGTCGTCGTGGCGTCGAAGGGCGGCGCCCCCGAGCCGCCCGCGTGGTACCTGAACCTCAGCGACGACCCCGAGGTCCAGGTCCAGGTCAAGGCCGACCGCTTCACGGCCCGCGCGCGCACCGCGACGGCCGAGGAGAAGCCCGAGCTGTGGCAGAGGATGGCCGGGATCTGGCCCGACTACGACGCCTACCAGTCCAAGACCGACCGCGACATCCCGGTGGTGGTGCTCGAGCGCGCCGGATGACCGGCGCCGCCGAGCGCCTCGCCGCGTGGGCGGCGGGCCTCGAGCCGACCGGCGACGATCTGGCCCTCGCCCGGACGGCGCTCGTCGACACCGTCGCGGTGGCGACCGCCGCCCGCGAGGACCCGATCGTCGCGCTGCTCGGCGAGCTCGGCGAGCCCGGCGCATGGGCCGCGCTCGCGCACGTGCTCGACTTCGACGACCTGCACCTGGGGTCGACGACGCACGTCAGCGCCGTCTGCGTCCCCGCCGCGCTGGCGGCCGGCGGCGACGCCCGCGCCTACCTGGCCGGGGCCGGCGTCATGGCGCGCCTCGGCGCCGCCCTCGGCTGGCCGCACTACGGCGCGGGCTGGCACGCCACGTGCACCGCGGGCGCCCCGGGCGCAGCGGTGGCGGCCGCCGTCGCGATGGACCTGGGCGCCGACGAGATCGCCACCGCGATGGCGCTCGCGGTCCCGGCCGCGGGCGGCGTGCAGCGCGCCTTCGGGACCGCGGCGAAGGCCCTCCAGGTCGGCTTCGCGGTCGACGCCGGGGTGCGCGCGGCGGCGCTGGCGGCCGCCGGCGCCTCGGCCGACCCGCGGGCGCTCGACCAGTGGCTCGCGCTGGTGGGCGGCGACGCCGCGCGCCTGGCGCTCGACGGCCCCGCCGTCCCCGGCGGCCTGGCGATCAAGCTCTTCCCCTGCTGCTACGCCCTGCAGCGCCCGATCGCCGCGCTGCAGAGCCTCGGCGCGATCGACCCGCACCAGGTGCAGCGCGTCGCGGTCCGCACGCCCGCGAGCGCCCTGGCGCCGCTCATCCACTCCACGCCCGAGACGGGCCTGGAGGGCAAGTTCAGCCTCGAGTACGCGGTGGCCGCGACGCTGCTCGACGGCCGCCCCGGCATCGCGAGCTTCACCGATGAGGCGGTGCGCCGGCCCGAGGCCCAGGGGCTCCTGCGCCGCGTCGAGGTCGACGCGACGCCGGGCGGCGACCGGCTGCTCGCCGGCGAGGTCGAGATCGCGCTGGCCCTCGGCGACGGCTCGACCCTCGAGGCGCGGCTCGACCTCCCGCCCGGGGCGCCCTCGCGGCCGCCCTCGTCCGCCGACCTCGCCGCCAAGGTCGCCGATTGCGCGCCCGCGGGCGCCGACGAGCTGCTCGCCCTGACCTGGGACGCCGCCGCCGGCTACCTCGGCGAGGCGACGCGCTCGGCCAGCCGCGGGTAGCGCACGACGAGGCCCTCGTCGTCGAGCTCGAGCTCGGCGGTGAAGTCGGAGTCCAGCGAGACGTAGCGCACGACGTCAGGGCGCACATGCTCGTAGCGCTGGCGCGACGGCACCACGCGCAGGTCGGGGACCGCGACCCAGGCCATCAGGAAGTCCTCCGCCCCGGCGCGCGCGTGCAGGCCGCTGCGGCGCACGGGCATGAGGTTGGTCAGCGGCGAGAGCGCCAGGTCGCAATCGAGCGCCCCGGTCAGCTCGTCCACGCGGACGCCGTCGGCGCTCCAGTGCCCGGCGCCGTCGTGCTCGAGCACCAGCGAGCGCCGCCAGCCGGCGCCCGACGCCTCGATCTCCAGCCGCCGCGTGACCCAGTCGCTGGGGACGTCGAGGTGGTAGTCGAGGCGGTACGGCTCCGGCTCGACGCCGAGCTGGACGCCCGTCGCCAGCACGCCGTCCGGGCCGACGTCGACCTGCGCGTACTCGGCCAGCCATTCCTCCAGACCGTGCCAGGCGATCGCGCGCATCAGAGGCGGAAGACCGGCACGAGCGACTTCTCGTGCTCGGCCTCGATTCGGGCGATGACCTCGATGTGCTCGGCGAGCGGCGTGCCGCGCAGCTTCTTTCCCAGCCCCTCGTCGACCTGGAAGATCCCCGCGCTGTTGGACATCTCGATCTCCACGCGCACGGCCTTGTCGTCGCCGGCCTCGATGCGCACCTCGTCGATGGCGTAGGCCGAGATCGAGTGGATGTCCAGCCGGCCGGCCTCGAACTCGACGCGCGAGCGGCCCTTGGCCATGTCGAGCGCGTCGGCGACGCGGACGATGGCGCCCTCGACCGTGAGCGGCCGGCCGGTCGAGCGGTGCGAGATGACCGCGTGCATCGCCTCGGCGACCACGATCGAGCGCTCGGGCTCGTTGTAGATCCCCGCCAGCAGCCCGCCGAGCTTGTCGGCCGTGAGGAAGAGCGAGTAGGTCTCGTGATCGACGCGGTGGATCGACATCCCGACGCAGTGGAAGAGCGCCGCGGCGGCGATCGTGACCTCGGCGTCGCGCTCGCTCATCCCGTGGTCGGTGACCACGGCGGGCGTGACCCCGCGGCGGAAGAGCAGTCGCGCGAGGCGCAGCGCGATGTTGGTGACGATCTGGATGTGGACCCACGAGTGGTCCGTCAGGCCCAGGCGCTGCGCGTTGACGCCCGCCATGTACCACCAGGCCTTGACCTGCAGGTCGCCGTTGACCGCCTCCAGCAGCTGCTCGAGGCGGCGGTTGCCGCGCGTGGGCGCGCGGATGTGGATGTCGGCCAGGGCGTCGGCGGGTGCCATCAGGGCTCTTCGGGGAAGGGATCGAGGCCTTCGTGCGCGGCGGCTGCGCGCAGGTCCCCATCGAAGCACGCGAAGGCGAGCGGTGCTCCCCCGGCGACGACCAGCGCCGCCGCGAGGTGGACCGCGTCGTAGCCGCGCAGCACGTGCGCTCGTGCGAGCGAGGCCGCGCGCTCGACCAGTGGCTCGTCCACCGCGACGACCGCCATCCGCGCCCAGAGCCGGTCGAAGCTCTGCTGCAGCCGGTCGTAGTCCCTCGGGAGGAGCCTGCTCGTGGCTCGCGCTCGAGCGAGCGCCGCATGGGCCTCGACGTACGCGATCCGGCTCGACACCAGCTCGGTGGTCTCGCCCAGGGCCGCGCGCATCGCGGGCGTGCCCCGCTCGGCGACGAGCAGCTTCACCAGGGCGCTCGTATCGGCGTAGAGCCTCAGCGCCGGTCCTCGAGCACGAGATCGGCGAGCGACGGCCCGTCGCCGCGCAGCGCCACCGGTTCCGGCAACTCGGGAAGCGGACCGCCGCTCCAGTTCGCCCGGCCCTCGGCGAGCAGGCGGGCGAGGCCGGGCGACGCGCCCGCGGGCACCACCCGCGCGACCGGACGCCCATGTCGCGTCACGGTGATCGTCTCCCCAGCCTCGACGGCTTCGATGAGGGCGCTCAGCTCATCCCTGAGCTGTCGAATGCCGACCTCGCGCGCCATGTGGCCACATTATCACGATTTGTGGCGTCAGTGCAGGGGCAGGCGCGTCCCGGCGACCTCGATCGCCGCCGCCGAGCCCTTCCACGAGACGCTGAGGGGCACCGTGGCGCGCGGGGCGAGGACGGCGCTCGTGCCGGTGCTCGCGCCCGCGGTCGCGGAGGCGAACATCTCCGAGCCGAAGCCGCGCAGCGCGACGCCGGCGAGGTAGCCGCCCGAGAAGGCGGCCGCGGAGGGCAGCGCGTGGCCGCCGGCGTCGAGGACGCGCACGTCGCCGGCGCGCAGCCGCAGCGGCTTGGCCGAGCGGTTGACGACCGTGCCGAAGAGCATCTGGCCGCCTTCGACCGCGCCGGCGCGCGGCTTGCCCTTCCAGGCGACGGACGTGCCGCCGCCGCCGCAGCCCGCGCCCCCGACGATCACCGCGAGGGTGACGGCGAGGGCGCAGACAGATCGGCCGGACATACCGGCCTAAACGAAGCGCGAACGCCGAACTTGCGCTCAGTCGCTCTCGGTGTGGCCCGGCCCCTCGGCCGCGCGCGCCTGATGGCCCAGCATGAGCTCGCGCTGCACCGAGCGCGCCTCGTGGCCCCGCTGGGCGCGCCGCGTCCACACGCTGTCGGAGCCGAGGTCCCAGGCGTTGGTGTCGTCGGCGAGCGAGCGCTCGAGAGTGTCGAGCAGGTCGTCGCGCAGCGCCTGGTCCTCGACCGGGGTGATGAGCTCGACCCGCGTGTCGAGGTTGCGCGGCATGAGGTCGGCCGATCCGATGTAGACGGTCGTCTCGCCGTCGCGCTCGAAGGCGAAGATGCGCGAGTGCTCCAGGAAGCGCCCCACCACGGAGTTGACGGTGATGTTCTCCGAGACGCCCTCGACGCCGGGCACCAGGCAACAGATCCCGCGGATGTTGAGGTCGACCTTCACCCCCGCCTGCGAGGCGCGGTACAGCGCGCGGATGCAGCGGCGGTCGACCAGCGAGTTCATCTTCATCGCGATCCGCACCGGCCGGCCCTCCTCGTGCGCGGCGACCGTGCGCTCGATCTCGGCGATCATCGCGTCGCGCAGGAAGTTCGGCGCCACGAGCACCTTGCGGTAGCGGCGCGGGCGCGCGTAGCCGGTGAGGAAGTTGAACATGTCGGCCACGTCGGAGCCGATCTGCTCGTCGCAGGTGAAGAGCCCGAAGTCCGTGTACAGGCGCGCCGTCTGCGGGTGGTAGTTGCCGGTCCCGATGTGGACGTAGTGGCGCGCGCCGTCGCCCTCGCGGCGCACGACGAGCAGGCACTTGGCGTGGGTCTTCAGCGCGGGGTGGCCGTAGACGACGTGGACGCCGGCCTCCTCCATCGCGCGCGCCCACTGGATGTTCGCGCGCTCGTCGCCGCGGGCCTTGACCTCCACCAGGCACACCGCCTGCTTGCCCCGCTCGGTCGCGCGGATGAGCGCCGGCACGAGCGGGGTGTCGTCGCTCGTGCGGTAGACGGTCATCTTGATCGCGAGCACGTTGGGGTCGTTGACCGCCTGCTCGACGAAGCGCTCGACCGAGGTCGCGAACGAGTCGTAGGGATGGTGGACGAGCACGTCCCCGCCGCGGATGACGCCGAAGATGTCGACGTGGCCGTCGTCGTCGCCCTGCAGGCGCGGCTGCGTGACGGGCGTCCAGGGCGCGTCGCGCAGGTCCCCGAAGCCGGGCAGCTTGACGATCTGCCACAGGTCGGTGAGGTCGAGCAGCCCCTCGACGACGTAGACCTGGCGCTCCTCGACCTCGAGCGCCTCGGTCAGCTCGTGGCGCAGCGCCGCGCTCATCGCGCTGTCGACCTCCAGGCGCACGACCTCGCCGAAGCGCCGGCGGCGCAGCTCGGCCTCGACGGCGCGCAGGAGGTCGTCGGCCTCGTCGGAGATGTCGAAGTCAGCGTCGCGGGTGACGCGGAAGAAGCCGTGGTCGACGATCTCCATGCCCGGGAAGAGCGTGTCGAGGTTGTTCGCGATCAGCTCCTCGAGGGCGACGAAGGTCGTGCCCTCGCCGGCCGGCATGAAGCGCGGCAGCATCTCCTTGGGGACCTTCACGCGGGCGAAGGTCGTCACCGAGGTCTGCGGGTCGCGCACGAGCACGGCCAGCGACAGCGACAGGTTGGAGATGTAAGGGAACGGGCGCCCGAGGCCGACGGCCAGCGGCGTGAGCACCGGGAAGATCTGGCGGCGGAAGCGCTCGTTGAGCGCGGCGCACTCGTCCTCGGCGACCTCGTCCATCGAGACGACGCGGATGCCGTTCTCCGCCAGCGCGGGACGCAGCTCGCGCTCGACGCAGCGCGTCTGGCGCTCGCACAGCTCGCCGATGCGCTCGCGCAGCTCGTCGATGACCTGCGACGGCGTGCGCCCGTCGGCGCCGGGGTCGCTGAGACCGGCGTCGACCTGGTCGTGCAGGCCGGCGACGCGGATGGTGAAGAACTCGTCGAGGTTCGAGGTGAAGATCGCCGCGAACTTCAGGCGCTCGAGCAGCGGCTGGTCGGCCTCCTCGGCGAGCTCGAGCACGCGGGCGTTGAACTCGATCCACGAGAGCTCGCGGTTGTTGTAGAGCCGCGGATCGTGGAGATCGGAGGAGGGCGGCTCGGGCTCGGGCTCGGGCTGCGGGACCGCGCGGATGGTCTGCTGCTCAGCCATCGGTCTGGGCCGGCCAGGCTACGGCCCCCGCGGGCTGGTCGCCGTTGTCAGACGGTGAAGGCGCTGTTGTCATGTCGGCCTCCTCGGCCACCTCTGGTCGCTCGGTGATCGCGTACTCGAGGCGCGCCCGGAAGCCCTCCCGCTCGAGCTCGCGCCAGAGCTCGAGGAAGCGCTCGAAGAGCAGGCTGCGCCGCGCCTCGACGTAGATGCGAAGGGTCTCGAGGCCGCGCCAGGCGGGCGCGTGCGGGGTGCCCGACGCGAGCGTCGGGTCGAGGTCGGGCGCGTCCCCGGCGCGGGCGCGGGCCTCGAGCGCGTCGGCCGCGCGCAGCTCGTCCTGGAGCGCCTTGACGCGCGGGAGCTGGACGTCGCAGTCGTGCAGCTCGCCCAGCAGGTCCTGCAGCTCCTTGGCGCGCTTGATCGCGGTCTGGGCGTAGGGGCCGAAGCACGGCTCGGCGGCCACCTCGAGGATGTAGCGCAGGCGCTTGGCGGCGATGCGCATGTCGTGCAGGGCCTTGATCCGCGACGGGTCCAGCACGCGCGGGACGAAGGAGTGCAGCTCGTCCAGGCGCGTGGCGACGATCCGCTCGAGGTTGTCGGCGAGCGTGCCGTCGGGGTCCAGGTGCTTGACCGGGCGGGCCTTCACGCGCTCTCCGGCCGCGGGGCGACGGGCCGCTGCAGGCCAAAGGACCGGCGCGGGTCGTGGTCGGGCGAGGCGGCGGCGCTGAGGGCGGCGAGGCGCCCGCGCAGGTCGGTCTCCTCGAGGCGGGCCAGCGCGCCGGAGAGGATCTCGTTGCCGGCGCCCTGCTCGGTGCGGACCCGCTCGGCGAAGATCTCGACGCCGGGGCGGTCGGCGGCCTTCACGGCTCCGGCGAACTCCTCGAGCTGGGCGAGATGGACGTCGGGGTCGCGGCGCTCGCCGAGGGCGTCGGCGATCGCCTTGACGTCGTCCAGGACATCGCGCCACGGCTTGCGCGGGAAGCACGGCTCGTAGATCTCGAGCACGGCGCGCAGGCGGCGGCTGGCGACCCGCATGTCGTGGACGCGCTCGATGTCGGAGGTGTCGAGGACGCCCTCGGCCTGTTCGAAGAGCTCCTGCGCGCGCACGGCGACCGTGCGCGCCGCGGCCTCGCGGTAGGTCAGGTCGGCGTGGAGGCCGGGGATGTCGCGCGCCTTGGCCATCTGCGGCCACCCATTCAACTACGGCGGGCCAGCGCGCGCAGGACGACGCCCTCGCGCAAGCCCCCTTGCACCACGCTGAGCGGCGCGCCGCCGAAGGCGCCCCAGGCCGCTTCGAGCGCCAACAGGCCGACCGGCAGCAGGCGCACGCGCTCGACGTGGAGGCCCAGCCGCTTGGCCGCCTCGGCCGCGGGCTCCTCGAGCAGCACCGCGAGCACGCGCGCGATCGTGGCCGGGACCAGCTCGCCGCCGGTCGCGGCCGCGAGCGTCGTGGCGCTGCCGCCGATCGCGAGCACCGCTCGCGGCACGGGCGGCTGGACCGTCGACAGCGCCGCGTCGATCTCGGCGCGGACGGCCGCCAGCTCGTGGAGGGCCGGCGGGTCCGAGTGCAGGTGGCCGTGGGCGAGCACGCCCGAGCCGATCGGCAGCGACGCCGACCACGTGACGCCCTCGCGCGCGGTGCCGGCCACGAGCTCCGACGAGCCGCCGCCGACGTCGATGACGCCGACCAGGCCCTCGGGCGGCGTCTGGAGGCTGGCCAGCGCGCCCGAGAACGCGAGGGCGGCCTCGTCCTCGCCGCTGAGGATCTCGACGGCGTGTCCGGTGGCCTCGTGCACGGCGGCGCACAGCTCGTCGCGATTGGGCGCGGCGCGGATCGCGGCGGTGGCGACGATGCGCACGTGCTCGGCGTCGTGCTCGTCCGCCTGCTGGACGTGAGACGCCACGAGCCGGGCCAGCTCGGCGACGGTGGCGGTCGGGATGCTGCCGTCCTCGTCGGGCACGAGGCGCAGGAAGCGGCGCACCGCCACGACCTCGCGCAGGCGGCCGCCGTCGCCCTCGGCGACGAGCAGGCGCGTGGTGTTGGTCCCGATGTCGACACACGCGGAGCGCATTCGGTTGCCATCATCTCCACAGGTGAGCACTTCCGCACCTGCCATCCTCGTCCGCGACCTGCGCAAGGCCTACGGCGAGCACGAGGCCGTGCGCGGCCTGGACTTCGAGGTCGCCGTCGGCGAGGTCTTCGGCCTGCTCGGGCCCAACGGGGCGGGCAAGACGACGACGGTCGAGATCCTCGAGGGCTACCGCACCCGCACGGCGGGGATCGTGTCGGTGCTCGGACACGACCCCGAGCAGCGCTCGCGCGACCTGCGCGAGCGGGTGGGGATCGTCCTGCAGTCGACGGGCATGTACCGCCACGTGACGCCGCGCGAGGCGCTCGCCCACTTCGCGCACTTCTACCCGCGGCCGCGCGACGTCGAGGAGGTCATCGCGATCACGGGGCTGGAGGAGAAGGCCGACGCCTACGTGCGCACGCTCTCGGGCGGGCAGCGCCGCCGGCTCGACCTCGCCCTGGCCCTGATCGGCGACCCGGAGCTGATCTTCCTCGACGAGCCGACGACCGGCTTCGACCCGGCCGCGCGGCGCAACGCCTGGGAGGTCATCCGCTCGCTGCAGGAGCTCGGCAAGACGATCCTGCTCACGACGCACTACCTCGACGAGGCGCAGGCGCTGTGCGACCGCGTGGCGATCATCAAGCACGGCCAGATCGTGGCCGAGGGGGCGCCGGGCGAGCTGGGCGCGGCCTCGACGCGCTACCGGGTCGCATGGCGCGACGAGCACGGCGATCTCCAGGCGCGCGAGGTCGAGGACCCGACGGCGCTGCTGCACCAGCTCACGAGCGCGGCGCTCGCGCGCGGCGCGGGGCTGCAGGACCTGTCGGTGACGCGGCCCTCGCTGGAGGACGTGTACCTCGAGCTGACCACCGAGGAGACCGAGGAGGCGCACCGTGGCTGAGGCCGCCACCCTCGCGTACCGCCAGTGGCGCCTGGAGCGGCGCATGTTCTGGCGCAACCCGACGGCGGCCTTCTTCTCCTTCGTCCTGCCGCTGCTGTTCCTGCTTCTCTTCGGCGCGATCTTCAGCGGCGACCAGCAGACGCTGGACGTCATCGTCCCCGGCATCGCGGGGCTGAGCATCATGTCCACGACGTTCAACGCGCTGGCGATGAGCATCACCTTCCTGCGCGAGGAGGGCGTGCTCAAGCGCATCCACGGCACGCCGCTGCCGCCCGTCTCCTACCTCGGCGGCGTCGCCGCCAACGCGGTCACCAACGCGACGGTCCAGATCGTCATCGTGATCCTCGCCGGCAAGGCGTTCTTCGGCATCGGGTGGCCCAAGGACTGGCTCGAGCTCGCGGTCTTCTCCGTCGTCGGCGTCGCGACGATGGCGTCGCTCGGCGTCGCCTTCTCGCACGTGATCCCGAACTTCGACGCCGCCCCGGCCTACACGAACATCGTCTTCCTGCCGGTGATCTTCATCTCCGGCGTCTTCTACGACGTCGACACCGCCCCCCAGTTCCTGCGCGACATCGCCGAGATCCTGCCGCTCACGCACATCATCAACGGGTTGTCCGCGGCGCTCGTGACCGGCGAGTCCTTGGCCGACACCGCCGGCGACCTCGCCGTCGTGGCCGCCTGGGGCGTGTTCGGTGTGATCTTCGCGGTGCGTGGGTTCAGCTGGCAGGCGAAGCGCGACTGAGCGCCGACGGTGGCGATCTGCCCTCGACGTTCGGTGGGTGAGGTCGTGATGGTTCTGGTGCCCCGGGTGTGCGCGGTCGCTGTCATGGCGGCCATCGCCGGCTGCGGCGCGGGCGGCTCGCCGAGCTCGACCGCGGCGACCTCCAAGGCGACGAGCGCCGGCTCTGCTCGCAAGGCCTCGCCCGCGTCGGGACGCTCGACGGCGCCGGCAGGAAGTGCCCTGGCGGCGTTGGCGGCGTTGCCGGTGAAGGGGCGGGCGCCGAAGACGGGCTACAGCCGGGAGCAGTTCGGCGAGGGGTGGCTGACGGTCCGCGGCTGCGACACGCGTGACCGCATGCTTCGCCGCGACCTCTCGCGCAAGTCGTTCGTCGGCGGGAGCACGTGCGAGGTCGCCGAGGGGCACCTCACCGATCCGTACACGGCTGCGCCGATCACCTTCGTGCGCGGCGGCGCGTCCGAGGTCGACATCGACCACGTGGTCGCGCTCGGCGACGCGTGGCAGAAGGGCGCGCAGCAGTGGACGCGAGCCCGCCGGGTGGCGTTGGCCAACGATCCGCTGAACCTGCTCTCGGTCGACGCGAGCGCCAACCGCCAGAAGGGCGACGGCGACGCCGCGACGTGGCTGCCGTCCAACAAGCGCTTTCGCTGCCGCTACGTCGCCCGCCAGATCGCGGTGAAGCGCCGCTACGGCGCGTGGGTCACGCGGGCCGAACACGACGCGATGGCGCGGATCCTCGCCACCTGCCCACGCGAGCGCCTTCCTGCTGGAGGACGCGCTCCCGTTCGGGTGATCCCCACGCACAAGGCCCCGAGGACCACGCCGGCGCCGTCGACGCAGGGACGCGCCTTCGCCAACTGCGCGGCGGTTCGGGCGGCCGGGCTGGCGCCGCTTCGACGCGGTACACCGGACTACGCGGCCAACCCCAACCTCGACCGCGACCAGGACGGCCTCGCGTGTGAGTAGCCGTGCACCGACCTATGGGGGCCGGCCCCTATCCGTCGCTCATCCGGAGCGTGCCGATGCGACGAGCCGCACCGCGTCGCCCTTGGCGACGACCCAGGCCGCGACCGCACGCCGCCCGGCCGCGACGACGAGCGGGTACAGGCCGCCCGTGTCGAGCTCGGGGGTCGGATCGAACGCGGCGCCCGGCGGCCGGGCGATCACGCGGACGCGCTCGGCGGTCGTGTAGGTCTCGAGGAAGGTGCCGTCGCCGAGCGCGGCGGGCCCGCCGTGGAAGTCGCCGGCCGGGGCGACGCCGGCCACCACCTGCGCGGCGCCGAACCGCCCGCCGGGCGGCCGTGTGGCGTAGCGCAGGTCGCCACCGCCGGACCCGCTGGGGACCCAGGCGAGCAGCGCCTCGCCGCTGGGCGCGATGGCGAGGCGGTAGTTGCGGGTGGGTGTCGTGGAGAGGCGCTGCGCGGTGCTGAGCCCGCCGTCCGGCGCGCGGGACCTTGCGTCGAGCAGGCCGCTCTGGATCCCGTTGCCCTCGGAGTCGAGCTCGGATGCGCGCCACGCGACGATGGCGGTGCGGTCGGCGGTCACGTCGATGACCGGGTTGCTCGAGGGCGCCGCCGCGAGATTGCGCGGCGCATGCCAGGAGCCCGATGCGCCGCGTACACGGGTGGCCAGGCGCACCACCGGGCCCGGGCCCGCGGTGTAGGCGGCGTAGGCCGCTCCGCGACCGTCGAGCGCGACGACCGGGCCGGCCACCGTCAGGCGTCCGCTCTCGGGGTCGCGGATGGTCTGCGTGCCGCCGAAGGCCTGGGAGGGCCGGCGGAAGGCCGACTGGACGGCGTCGGTGCTCCTCCCGTTGGCCAGCCTGCGGAGCCCGCGCCACACGGCGATCGTCTCCCCCTGCGCGTTGGCCGCCAGGTCGATCCCCGCCTCGATGAAGTGGGCGGTCGTGCCGATCTGGCGGATCGTTCCCCAACCGCCGGAGGTCCCTCGCGCGCGGGCGCGGATCGTCAGCGGGCCCCTGATGGACGCCGAGTTGGCGGTTGCGCTCTGCGCCCACGCCACGATCACCTCGCCGCGGCCGCTGACCGCGACGGCCGGCCGAGCGACCGCGAAACGTCCGTCCGAGACGCGCACCGATGAGCCCCACGGCTTGCCCGGGCGCTTCACCGCGGCGCGAACCGCGCCGCCGCTCGCCCAGGTCAGCGCGGCGGTGCCGTCGGCGCCCATCGCGAGCTGGAACCCGACGTCGGCGCTGCTCGCCACCGTCGTCGGCGTCGTCCACGTCGCCGCGCCCGCGGACGCCGGCAGGGTCGCGGCCACGAACAGGGCGACGACGAACAGGCGGTGGCGGATGGCGGTCACGACTCGAAACCCCCGACGAGGCCACCTTACCGGCCCGCGGGCGTCGAGCGGGAAGGCCGAGCGCGTCAGTCGTCCGGCGCTGCAGCGTCCTCGGCCTCGATGAGGCCGGCAGCGACGAGGTCGGCCGGATGGATCCACGCGTCGGCGACCGGGACGCCGCCCGCCGCGCGGATCGCGTCGCGCGTGCCGATCGCCCAGCGGTGCTCGACGAGCGCGATCGCGGCGGCGGAGTCGTTCGGGATGGCCTCGTCGAGAGACCAGTAGTCCTCGTCGGCCGGGACGTGAGCGCCCTCGACGCCCGTCGCGCCGAGTCCGATCAGCGCGCCCACAACGGCGCCGGCGCCCTCGGCCTCGCCGGCGGTGACGTCGGAACGGTGCAGGCGGTGGACGACGCCGTCGGCGCCCTTGTGCACGACCAGCAGGTCGATGACGCGGACGACGTCGCTCTCGCGCAGGCGCTCGAGCTCGGCGAGCACCTCGCCGCTGAAGTCGGGCCGGTCGAAGCCGACGACGAGGAGTTGCACGGGTCCGAGGGCGATGGCGGTCGCCTCCTCGCTCAGCCGTCCAGCACCTTGCGCTTCGCCACCTGGAACTCCTCCGGCGTGAGCACGCCGTCGTCGAGGAGCGCCTTCAGGTCCGTGAGCTGCGCGACGAGGTCCGGCGCGGGCGCCGCTGCCTGGGGAGGACGGGCGACCGCGTGCCTCTGGGCCTCGATCTGCTTGCGTCGCGCCTCGTCCAAGCCGGCCTGGAAGCCGACGCCGCCGAGCATCATCGGCGCGCGCCTCAGCGGCCTGAGCAGCATCGCGCCATGATATCGGCGCAAATCTCAGGGGTGCTCCCCAATACACACGGAGTCCCGCAGCCGCGATCCTCGTGGCATGGCGCGCGTCGACCTCCCGGCCTGGGCGCAGTGGCGGAGCGGCTCGCCCGCCGAGCAGTTCACGATCGGCATCGAGGAGGAGTTCATGCTCCTCGATCCTCGCGACTGGTCGCTGGCCTTCCGCTCGGACGAGCTGATCGGCGATCTGCCGCTGGATCTGCGTCATCGCGTCACGCTCGAGACCCATGCGGCCGTGATGGAGGTGGCCACCGGGGTGCATCGCCGCGTCGGTGCCGCGGCGGCCGAGCTCGCGCAGCTTCGCCGCAGGATGTCGCGTGCCCTGGCCGGCCGGGGGTTGCGCGCCGCCGTCGCCGGCATGCATCCCTCTGCCGTGTGGAGCGACACCGTCGTCTCCTCGCATCCTCGCTACCGCCAGGTCGGCGAGTCGATGCGCGTGCTCGCCTCCCGCGAGCCGACGCTCGCCACCCATGTCCACGTCGGCATCGCGACGCCCGGGGCCGCCGTGGCGCTGCTGAACCGCCTGCGCGTGCACCTGCCGCTGCTGCTAGCGCTGTCGGCCAACTCCCCGTTCTGGCAGGGCCGGGCCACGGGCTTCGCCTCGGCGCGCACGATCGTCTTCGGCGCCTTCCCACGCACCGGCATCCCGCGCAGCTTTCGCGGCTACGCCGACTGGGTGGGAACCGTCGACGCGCTGCTGCGATCCGGCGCCATCGCCGACCCCTCGCACCTGTGGTGGGACGTGCGCCTGCAACCCCGGCTGGGCACCGTCGAGGTCCGGATCATGGACGGCCAGACGAGCGTCGAAGACGTCGCCGCGCTGGCGGCGCTCATCCAGTCGCTCGCGCGCTTGGAGGCGCAGCGCGCCAACCGCCCGGGTGAGGAGTTGCCCGCCAGCGAGCTCATCGCCGAGAACCGCTTCCTGGCCGCACGCGACGGCATGCACGCGCAGCTGATCGACGGCAGCTCGGGCGAGCGCGTCGCAGCCGGCGCACAGCTCGCGCGGATCCTCGCGGCCTGCCGCGGCCACGCCAAGCAGCTCGGCTGCGAGCGCGAGCTCGCCGCGGTGGCCCCGCTCGGCGCCACAGGCGGCGCCTTGCGCCAGTTGGCCCACGCCCACGACGGCGACCTGCGACGGATCACGGCAGGCCTCGCCCGCGCCTACGACCCCGGCCTGCCGATCCAGCTCGACCACCAGCTCGAGCCGGCCCGGCGCGCGGCCTAGCGGTCCGCCGGCCCGATCTGGTCCGCCGAGGTGAGACGGGCACGAACCACCAGGACGTCGTGGTCGGTGTGCGTCGCCGGCACCACCTCGGCGGAGGGCGAGCGGAGCGCGCGGCTGCCGTAGGCCTGCTGGAGTCCGGGGGCCTGCTCGGCGGACCTGTCCGTGCGGGTCCAGAAGCCGTCGGGAGCGCACGAGTGGCGACGATTGACGTCGCCTCCGAAGATGACGGTACGTGCGGACGCGCGACGTGCGAGGAGCGCCGCCAGCTCCCGGCACTGCGCGTCGTTCCCCGCGATCTCGACGCTCGTGCTCGTGTTCAGATGGGCCGTGCAGACGTCGACGTGGGCCGCGGTGGTGACGCACAGCCACCGGCGCCGCTCGATGCCCTCCTGTCCCTGGAAGTCGTGCTCGTCGGTCCTTGCGATGGCCGCCTTGGTGAGCACGGCGTCACCGAAGAGCCCGCGGCCGCCGGGCCGGACGCAGCGCAGGCGCTGGCCGCGGTAGATCACCCTCGAGAAGCGCAGCTGGTAGCCGGTCCGCCGGGCGACGGCGGCGACGTCGTTGCGGCAGGCCTCGTTGAAGGTGACCGCGTCCGGGTGCGCCTGCCGGATGCGGGCCACGGCCTCCTGCACCACCGCCGGGTAGGCCACCTTGCGGTAGCAGCCGGCGAGGCCAGACAGGCACAGGTTCATCTGCATCAGCGTGTACGTCGGGCCCGCCGCCGGCCGCGCAGCGGCGGGCGCGCCCGTTGACCGGCTGCAGCCCGACGACGCGAGGACCAGGGCGCAACCCACGGCCGCGCGGAGCAGCGGGCCAGGGTTCACCGATCTTCAGCCCAAGGGTCTCTTCTTTGGGGCCGATCGCGCCGCGAGACTCTCATGGCAGAACAGAGCACTTCTGAAAGGCACCGGCATGCAGCGTCTTCGCACCCACCTCACCTACGCCAACGCGATGGCAACGATCGCAGTTTTCCTCGCGCTCGGCGGCGGTGCGTACGCCGCGGTCAACCTGCCTCGCAACGCCGTCAAGGCTCGGAACATCGCGCCGAGCGCGGTCTCCTCGGGCAAGGTCAAGGACGGTTCGCTGCTCGCGAAGGACTTCAGGGCCGGCCAGCTTCCCGCGGGAGCACAGGGAGCCACGGGCGCCACCGGGGCGACGGGTCCGCGCGGCGCCACCGGTCCCAAGGGCGATACCGGCTCCAAGGGCGACACGGGTCCGGCGGGACCGCTGACCAACAGCACCGGGCTGCCTCACGCGGTCCCCCTCAACGCGTACAGCTACTTCCTCGACACGAGCATCACGAACGACTATCCCTTCGGACAAGTGCACCTGCACGCGACGGGCACGGCGGGAAGCTTCCAGCTCTGCAGCGACGTCGGGATCGTCCCCTACGTGGCCTACGTCAACGGCACCCGTACGACCGGCAACGTCGGCGCCGGCTGCACCGGCTTCGCCGTCGGAGCGGCAGGCGACTTCCAGATCGAGGCGCGGCGCGCCGTCATCTGGGGCGTGCACTCGGGCGACAGCACCACGAACCAGAACTACGACATCTACGGGCTCTCCCAGCTCTAGACCGAGACGCGTCAGGCCGCCGCCACGAACGCCGGCGGCGGCTCGCCCTCGACCTCGACCGGGACACCGGCCAAGGGCCCCGACTCCCAGTCCGACCGCAGCATCCCGAAGACGTTGACGTCGAGGTAGTTCTCGCCGTGGCGGTGCCAGGCGCGCAGGACGCCCTCCTGGCGGAAGCCGACGCCGAGCAGGGCCTTGGTCGAGCGGACGTTGTCGGGGTTGGAGTAGGAGCCGAGGCGGTGCATGCCGAGCACGGCGAAGGCGAGGTGGGCGACGAGCGCCTTGGACTCGGCGTTGGCGCCGGTGCCCCAGAAGTCGCGGCCGAACCAGGTGCCGACCATGCAGCGCAGGTCGCGGCGCGAGAACTCGCTCAGGCCGGTGATGCCGGCCGGCCCGCGCTCGCGGTGGACGACGAGCAGGTCGAGCTGCTCGCCGCGCTCGCGCTGCTCGTCGAGACGCGAGACGTAGGCCAGCGGCTGCTCGATCGAGGTGTACGGGCCCCACGAGAACCAGCGCGTGACCTCGGGATCGCCCGCCAGCTCGAGCAGCGCCGGCGCGTCGTCGGCGACGGGCAGGCGCAGGGTGAGCGTGGGACCATGCAACGCGATGCTGGCGCTGCTCTTCGACATCCACGGCAACCTACCGGCGCTCGAGGCCGTCCTCGACGACGCCCACGCGGCGGGCGCGGAGCGCTATCTGCTCGGTGGCGACTACGCGGTCTTCGGCGGCTGGCCCGCCGAGACCGTCGCGCGGCTGCGCGAGCTGCCCGACGCGACGTGGATCCGCGGCAACGTCGACCGCTGGGCGGCGACCGAGGCGCCCGACGGCGAGCCCGCGCGCAGCGGGATCGAGAGCGCCCGTGCGCTGCTCGACGCGGCGACGATCCAAGCGCTCGGCGCGCTGCCCGAGAGCGCGGATCTCGGCCACCAGACGCGCGCGTGGCACGCCTCGCCCAAGACCGACCTGGCCTCCTTCTGGCCCGAGCCCGGCGAGGACGAGCTCGAGCTACTCGAAGGCGTGAGCGACCGGCGGATCGTCTTCGGCCACTTCCACGTCTCCTTCGAGCGCGTCGGCGCCTACGAGATCGAGCTCGTGGCGCCGGGCTCGGTCGGCATGCCCGTCGACGGCGACCACCGCGCCGCGTGGGCGCTGATGCACGACGACGGGCGCATCGAGCGCCGCCGGGTCGCCTACGACCACGCGGCCAGCGCCGCGCGCGTCCGCGAGGTCGCCGGCGGCGCCCCGTGGGGAGACGCCATCGCCGCGCGCATCGAGCGCGCCGCGATGGGCTGAGCGGCCGCTCAGGCGTCCGCGCTGCGGAGCTCGCCCGCCAGCAGGCCGTAGACGAGCGAGTCGCGGCGCTGTTCGCTGTTGGCCTTGAGCATGTGCGCGCGCAGCAGGCCCTCGCGTGTGAAGCCGCATCGCTCGGCGACTCGCTGAGAGGCGAGGTTCTCCGGGTGGATCATCGCCTCCAGGCGCTCGACTCCCAGCACGCCGAAGCCCCAGCCGGCGAGGAGGCGAACCGCCTCCGTGGCGATCCCGCGGCCGCGGGCGCTCGCCGCCAGCCAGTACCCCATCCCCGCGCGGCGGTGTCGCAGCTCGACGTTCGAGAGCGCCACCGCGCCCAACGGCTCGGCGGCGGGCGCGTCGAGGACCGCGAGCTCGAGGCTGCGTCCCGCGCGCCGCGCCGGCTCCTGGCCTGCGAGCCACGCGCGCGCATCCGCCTCGCCGTACGGCGACGGGATCGCCGCCGTGAACCGCTCGATGAGCGAGTCCTGGCACGCCGCAACGATGAACGGGACGTCGCGCGCGGACCACGGCCTCAGGGCCACGGCTTCGTTGGCCAGAGGCGGGTCGGGCATGGGCAGCCCGTCAGCCATGCCGCGACCATAGCGGCGCGCACAGAGCGCGCCGCGACGCCCTGAGCCCCGCCGAGGGCGCCGAACGTCGGTCCTACCCCGTGTGGACGGGGGAAGACCGACGTTCGGCGTGCCCTGGCGAGGCGGGGCGCCGCTACTCCTCGACGCGCTCGATGAGGATCGAGACGCGCACGAGCGCGCGCCACTCGTCGAGGTTGTCGCCGCGCAGGCCCGTGGACACGACGTCGACGGCCTTGATGTTGCGCAGGGTCTTGCGCGCCTCGTCCAGCGCTGCCTTGACCGCGCCGTCCGAGCTCTCCGACGAGCTTCCGACGAGTTCGATGATCTTGGTGACCGCCATCGACGTTCCTTCCGACTCGGGGGTGGGGACGCGGCGACTCTATGGGGCCGCTGACCCCGATTGCTAGCGTCACCCGGATGAGCAGCACCCTGCACTTCGTGGCCGGCACGGACCACGAGCCGGCCGGCGGCGCGGACGGCGCGCGCCCGTCCGACGGCGAGGCCCTCGACGCCTACTCGCGCGTCGTCACCGCCGTCGCGCGCGATCTGGCGCCGAGCGTGGCCAACCTGCGCGTCACGCGCCGCCTGCGCGGCAACCGCACCGCGGTCGGCGGCGGCAGCGCCGTCGTCATCACGCCCGACGGCTTCCTCGTCACCTCCGCCCACGTCGTCGAGGGCGCCCGCGGCGGCGGCGCCTCGTTCGTCGACGGCCGCGAGCTGCGCTTCTCGGTCGTCGGCGCCGACGCGCTCTCGGACATCGCCGTCCTGCGCGCGAACGCCGACGACCTCACGCCCGCCGAGCTCGGCGACGCCAGCGAGCTGCAGGTCGGCCAGCTCGTCGTGGCCATCGGCAACCCGCACGGCTACGCCGGCTCGGTGACCGCCGGCGTCGTCTCGGCCCTCGGGCGCTCCCTGCCGGTGGGGCGCCGTGGCGGGCCGCGGCGCCTGGTCGAGAACGTCGTCCAGACCGACGCCGCGCTCAACCCGGGCAACTCGGGCGGCGCGCTCGTCGACGGCCGCGGCCGCGTCGTGGGCATCAACACCGCCGTCGCCGGGGTCGGCCTCGGCCTCGCGGTCCCGATCAACGACGCGACGCGCCTGATCGTCGCGGCGCTCATGGCCGACGGGCGCGTGCGCCGCGCCTGGCTGGGCGTCGCGGTCGGCCCGCGGCCGCTGCCGCCGCGCGTCGCCGGCCGCCTCGGGCGCGGGAGCGCCGTCGAGGTGATCGAGGTCGTCGACGGCTCGCCCGCCCACCTCGCCGGCGTGCGCGCCGAGGACCTGCTCGTCGAGCTCGACGGCGTGCGCCTGACGGGCGCCGACGACCTGCAGCAGCTCATGACCGCCGAGCGCATCGGGACGGCCCTCAAGGCGACCGTCGTGCGCGAGGGCGAGCTGCGCTCGATCACGCTGACGCCCGGGGAGCTGCCGGAGTAGGTGGACGACGACGCGATCGAGCTCGTCGGGTCCGTCGGGCCGCTCGACACCGTCGTCGTCGCGCTGCGCGAGTTCCTGCACCGCTCCGGTGCGGTGCGCGTGGTGGCGGTCATCGACCGCGACCCCGGCGAGGGCCCGGCGGTCGTCGACTGCGGGCGCCTGGCCCCGATCGAGGTCGACTACGGCGACCGCGTCGTCCACCTCCCCCACTCGGTCGACCTCGCCGTGCAGCCCCCGCCGCTGCCCGAGGTCCGTCAGCTCCCGCCCTTCGACGTCGACGTCGAGCAGGCCGAGATCGCCGCGCCCCTGGGCGGCGTTGCCCATCTCGCGGCGGCGGTCCGCGGCCTCGCGGTGGCGCTCGGCGGGCGCAACGTCGCCATGGCGCAGTTCGAGACCAACGACCCCGAGGCGCCGCTCGCCATCACCGCGCGGGCCGACGGCAGCGAGCCGCTCGTGATCGCGCTCGGCGAGCAGGAGTTCCCCATGGACCCCGGCTGGCCGTAGGCTGGCCGCCCATGACCGAGCCCCTCGTCCTCACCGGCCGCGTCGTGACCTTCGACGAGGACCAGCCCCAGATCGACGACGGCGCCGTCTACATCGGGGCCGACGAGCTGATCGCCGCCGTGCAGCCGCGCACCGCCGCCGCCCCCGCGGGCTTCGACGGCGCGCGCACCGTGCGCACGGGCGGCGTCATCTACCCGGGGCTGATCGACCTCCACGGCCACATCGCCTACAACGGCCTGCCGCTGTGGTCGCCCCCGGGGCGCACCGAGCCCTACACCTCGCGCTACCAGTGGCCGGGCGACCGCAGCTACGAGGGCCTGATCTCCGACCCCGCCAACGCGCTCGGCGCGCTCGCGGGCAAGGCGCACCTGAAGTACCTCGAGGTCAAGGCCGTCGTCGGCGGGACCACCGCGATCCAGGGCACGGCCAAGACCGGCCGGCCCTACGAGGGCTGGCTCGTGCGCAACGTCGAGTACGAGACCTTCAAGACCAACACGAAGACCGTCTACGTCTCGGCCCTGCCGCTGCGCGACGACAAGGCCTACGAGAACCAGGCCGAGCACCTGCGCAACCACCTGGCCTTCGTCTACCACCTCTCCGAGGGCACCGACCCCGGGCTCGTCGAGGAGTACGACAAGATCCGCGACGAGAAGTGCCTGGCACCGGGCTTCGCCGGGATCCACTGCACGGCGCTCGGGCGCCCCAACTACGACGAGTGGGCGCCCAGGGGCGGCTCGATCGTGTGGTCGCCGTTCTCGAACCTGTGGCTCTACCGGGCCACCACCGACGTGCTCGCGGCGCGCGCCGCCGGCGTGCGCGTCTGCCTGGGCGCCGACTGGTCGCCGTCGGGCTCCAAGAACCTGCTGGGCGAGCTGAAGGTCGCCCACCTGTGGAACCGCGACCACCTCGGCGGCAAGCTCAGCGCCAAGGAGATCTGCGCGATGGCGACGTCCAACCCGGCCGACGCGGTCAACTGGAGCGACAAGATCGGGCGCCTGAAGAAGAACCTCCACGGCGACGTCCTCGTCACCACCGACCGCCTCGACGATCCCTACGAGAACCTCATCCGCTCCGTCGAGCGCGACGTCCAGCTCGTCGCCATCAACGGCCAGCCCTTCTACGGCACGACGAAGCTCATGAAGGCCGCGGGCGCCACGCGCGCCGAGCCGATCGCCCTCGGGCGCCTGCGCCGCTCCGTGCAGCTCATCTACCCCGACGTCCCCGAGGCCGACATCGGCTGGAAGGACGTGCTGACCGACATCGCCGACGCGATCAAGGACCCGCTCAAGCGCTACTTCGAGCTCGAGAAGCAGCACGGCGACCCTGACCCCGAGAAGCGCCCGCTGTGGCTGATGACCGACAAGCCCTGGGACGACCCCAAGGTCACCGGCAAGGAGGTCAAGATCCTCCCGCAGGTCGTGCGCATCCCCAAGCCCGACTCGCTCGTGCACGACAAGCGCTACTTCGACGCCGTCGACGCCAGCCCGATCCACGGCGGGCTGCTCACCGGCGTGCGCGACTACTACGCCTAGGCGGGCAGCGCGTTCTTCGGCGCGGTGACGAGGATCTGCGGCTTGCGCCTCCCCTTGCCGTCGCGGTCGGCCCAGCCGTCGTCGGTCGCCATCCACTCCGGCGAGCCCGCGGGCAGGTCGTCCATCGGGATCGGCTTCTTGTCGCCGTCGGCGAACGCCTCGCCGTAGAGGACGAGATTGCGGCTCTTGTCCGGGTGGGTGATCCCCGGCTTGAGCGCCTGCAGCCCGTCGTTCCAGTTGGCGAGCATCTTCTTGATGAGCGCCGCGTGGTCGGCGCCGTCCTTCGCGGCGCCGCTCTCGGGCGCCGTCGGGTGGGTGATGTGCCGGTAGGCGGGCGAGAACGACTGGCCGTTGGGCGTCGAGGTCCACTTGAGCCACGCCTTGTCCGCCAGGGAGCCGAGCGCGACGACGGCCTCGATCGGCTCGTGGGCGAAGACCGCGTCGAGCCACTTGTGCCGATAGGTCGCGATGCGGGTGAGGCCCGCGTTGCGCGACGCCGTCCCGTACACGCTGTACAGGAAGGTGTTGACCATGACGTAGCTGCGGTCGATGCCGAGCTTGAAGAGGAAGCCCTGCAGGCGGTGGCCCGCCTCCCCCACCAGGATCCGCCGCGCGATCGTCTCGTGCTGGGCGGGGTCCTGGCCGATGACAAGCAAGCGCGCGGTGCCGTCGAGGCGCCCGCGGTGGAAGATCGGGCCCCATTCGAGGCGGAAGCCGTCGGCGGGATAGGCGACGGCTCCGGGGTAGCTCGCGACGAGCGAGGCGAAGGGCTCCTCGCCGTAGCCGGGATCGAAGGCGGTGGGCATCGCCCAGTCCTACACCCGTGTGAAGGCGAGGTCAACGCGGCCCGCCGCGGCGCGCGTGCGCCGCGGCGGGACCGGTCGCCGGGCTAGAAGGGCGCCACGTGCGGGCGCAGCTTCACGATCTGCGGCGCCGCGAAGGCCTGCTGGTCGGGCAGGCGGGTGAACCCGACCACCTGGCGGCACTGCGTGCCCGGGGCGGGCAGCGCGACGTCGTTGACGTAGGCCTCGACGGCGGGGTTGATGCACGTCGGCGAGTTCGACGCGTTGTAGGCGGTGTGGCCGTCTCCGCGCATCGTCATCAGGCGGGCGTTGCCCAGCGTGCGGACGAGGTTCTTCGCGCCGCGGTACGGCGTCGCCGGGTCATACGTCGTCCCGATCACGAGCGGGGTGACCGCGGAGCTCGGGACCTTGAAGGGCCCGTAGAACGCGTCCTTGTCGTGGACCGGGTACAGGCCGTAGTTGAGCTCCGCGTAGCCGTTGTTCCACCAGAAGTGCTCGTGCTGGTCCCACGAGCGCTGGCCGGCGGACAGGTACGTCTTCACGTCGCGCGGGTAGCGCTGCTCGGTCGCGCCGATCGTGAAGTAGCGATCGCCGCCCGGGTCGAAGGTCCCATCGCCGTTGTCGCCGTAGAAGCTGTCCGACAGCGACTTCATCAGGCTCCCGTCGCCGTTCTCGGCGTCGGCCATCGCCTTCGCGAGCAGCGGCCAGTTGAGCTTGCTGTAGAGGGCCGCCGCGGTGCCCGTGGTGACGTCGTCGCCGTCGAGCGTCTCGTCGCCCACCGGCAGCGGCTTGGCGTTGAGCTGATCGATGAGCGCGTCGTAGGCGTCCCACGGGTCGCTGCCGCTCTTCGGGAAGTCGCTGCACGCGTTGCGATCGGCCGCGCACGCCTGGAAGAAGCGGCCGAGCGCGCGCTCGAACCCGCTCGTCTGGGCGCTGAGGTCGCGCATCGGGTCGTTGATGTAGGACTCGGCGTCCACGGGCCCGTCGAGCACCATCGCGCGGTAGTTGCGCGGGAACATGCTCGCGTAGGTGGCGCCCAGGAAGGTGCCGTAGGAGTAGCCGAAGTACGTGATCTTCTGCTCGCCCAGCGACTGGCGCAGCAGGTCGATGTCACGAGCCACGTTGGCGG
The DNA here is from genome assembly GCA_963851295.1 of uncultured Actinomycetes bacterium. Classification (GTDB taxonomy): domain Bacteria; phylum Actinomycetota; class Thermoleophilia; order Solirubrobacterales; family Solirubrobacteraceae; genus JAOPZW01. The sequence continues at coordinate 647,492 of CAWKOS010000001.1, forward strand.
TCGAGACGTGGGCCAGGATCTCCTTGTTGAGGGAGATGCAGCGCTTGATGTAGCCCTGGTCCTTGGCGATCAGCGCCTTGACGTCGAGGTTGTCGGGCGTCGTGACCGGCTGGGAGTAGATCCCCTGCGTCACCTGGTTGGCCTTGCAGTCGATCGCCGGCGAGCTCTGGCCGACGCCGCGCGGGTCCATCGCGATGATGTCGAAGCGCTGGTTGAGGCCGGGGCGGTAGGTCTGGCCGCGGGCCTCGAAGCGGTCGGCGGCGGTGCCGCCGGGGCCGCCGAAGTTGATGAACAGCGAGCCGATCTTGTGCGCCTGGTCGATGGCGGCCGACTTGGCCAGGTGCAGCTGGATCGCCTGCCCGTCGGGGTTGTCGTAGTCCAGCGGCACCGTGGCGGTCGCGCACGTGACGTTGGGCGCGGTGCCGCACGGCTGCCAGTCGAGCTTGGGTACGGCCGGGGCCTGGCGGGCGGCGGCCGGTGCAGCAGCGATCAGCGCGCAGGCGGCGACGGCCGCCCACGCCAGACGACGTGGTCCTCGCATGGATCCCTCCTCAGGGAACGGTTGGCGTGGCTTCCCTACCCAAGGAAGTCCAGGACGATGCCGGCGGTCCGATCGGGGACCTCGTCGAAGAGGAAATGCCCGACGCCATCGAGGATCTCGACCTGAGCGTGCGGGATCTCGCGCTTGAAGCGATGCGCGGTGGCCACCCGCGCGAAGGGGTCCTCGGAGCCGAAGAGCAGCAGCGTGGGTACGTCGAGCGCGGCCAGGCGCCCCTCGTAGGGCGCGAGCTCCTCGAACTGCCCCGAGCGGTAGAGCTCGAGCTGGCCGCGGCGGCGGACCGGGTCGCCGTAGGCCTTGAAGTACTGGTCGATCGCCTCGCCGGCGATCCCAGGCGCCAGCGGCGCGAGCATCTGGCCGAAGGCCTCCCGCGTCGCGCCCTCGACGATCGCCTCGCCCTGGCCCTCGGTGCGCATCGCCTCGGCGACGCCGTGCCACTTGCCGTCGGGGAAGAAGCCGGTCGCGGAGATGACGAGCGCGCTGATGGCCTCGGGGTGATCGCAGGCCCAGCGCAGCCCGATGAGGCCGCCCCAGTCGTGGACGCACAGGGCGACCGGCTCGCCGCCGGCGTGCTCGCGATGGAAGCCGTCGAGCGCGTCGACCATCCGGGTCCAGGTGTGCGGCGGGTCCGGCGGCGAGTCGCCGTAGCCGGGAAGGTCGGGCGCCAGCGCGTGCCAGCCGCCCGTGCCGGCGCGCTGGACCAGCGTGCTCCACATGTGCGCCGACTCGGGATAGCCGTGCACGCACAGCAGGGTCCCGCGCGCGCCGCCCTCGGGGCCGGCCTCCAGGTAGGAGAGCATCGGGCGACCCTAACGCCCTACAGTCCCGCGCCCATGCGAGCCCTCCGCGCGCTCGTCGGGCCGGCCTTCGTGGCCGCCGGCGCCCTGCACTTCGTGCGCACCCACTGGTACGAGGCGATCGTCCCCGACTACCTGCCCGCCCACCGCGCGATCGTCTACGCCAGCGGCGCGGCCGAGATCGCGGGCGGCGCCGGGCTCATGGTCCCCTCCACCCGGCGCGCCGCGGGCTGGTGGCTGATCGCCACGCTGATGGCGATCTTCCCGGCCAACGTGTGGATGGCCCAGCACCCCGAGCGCTACAGGCTGCCCGGCGGACGGGCGGCGCTCATCGCCCGCCTGCCCTTCCAGGCGGTCTTCATCGCGCTCGTGCGCGGCGCCATGCGCCACTAGGCCCGCAGTCCGTCGAGCACGGTGTCGACCAGGGCGGTGACGAAGCGCCCGCGCAGCGAGTCGCCCGCCAGGTAGCGGGCGAAGAAGGCGCCCACGAGCGCAGCGACGGCGACCTCGAGGTTCGCCTCGGCGCGCAGCTCGCCGCGCTCGCGGGCGGCCTCGAGCACCGCGCGCAGCTCGCGCCGGCGCGGCGCCACGAGGCGCTCGCGGAAGAGCGCGAGCAGCTCGGGTGTCTCGTGCTCCTCGGCGAGCACGGTGCCGACGGTCGCCATCCCGTGCGGGCGCTCCAGGCCGGCGCGCAGCAGGCGCAGGTGGGCGACGGAGATCGGCGCGCAGGTCGGCGGTGGGCGCCGGGCGCGGCCGCACCCGCATCGAGGCGATCGCCGCGGTCGCGAGGTCGGCCTTCGTCGGGTGGCGCAGATAGACCGTCGGCTTGCTGACGCCCGCGCGCGCGGCGACGGCGTCGACCGACATCCGCGCGTACCCGCGCTCGCCCAGCTCGGCGCGCGCGGCGTCGAGGATCGCCTCGTCGACGGCGGCCGAGCGCGGGCGCCCGGCGCCGTGGCGCCGCGCCCCGTGACCGCCGTCTCTTGCTTTCCTTGACCGTTTAGTATCGTTTTTCACGGCCACCATCCAATCGGACTCAGGAGCGCTGCGCAAGACATGAGGATCGGGATCATCGGCGCGGGACGCATCGGCGGCAACGCCGCACGGCTCTTCGCCAAGGCGGGGCACGAGGTGCTCGTGAGCTTCTCGCGCGACCCGGACAAGCTCGACGCGCTCGCGGCCGAGATCGGCGGACGGGCCGGGACGCCGCGCGAGGCCGTCGAGTTCGGCGAGGTCGTGATGCTCTCGGTCTCGTGGACGCTGATCGACGACGTGCTCGCCGAGGCGGGCTCGCTCGAGGGGCGGATCGTGATCGACACCACCAACCAGTTCGGCGCCGGCGGCTGGGAGGACCTCGGCGGGCGCACGGCGGCGCAGATCAACGCCGAGCGGATGCCCGGCGCGCGCTACACGAAGTCCTTCAACACGCTGACCTCGGGCTTCCAGGCGCAGGCCGCCGGGCGCACGGGCCCCGACCGGGTGGTCCTCTTCCTGTGCGGCGACGACGAGGAGGCCAAGCAGGTCGTCGCCGGACTCATCGACGACGCCGGGTTCACGCCGGTCGACATGGGCGGCACGGCCGACGCCGCGCCGATGGAGGCGCCGCGGCGGCCCGGCGCGGTCTACGGCGAGGAGTACCACGAGGAGGACGCGCGCGCCTTCGTGGCGGAGCACCGCGGCGCATGACCCCGACGCTCTACGAGTGGGCCGGCGGCGCCGAGGCGCTCGACCGCCTGACGGAGTGCTTCTACCGCCGCGTCCACGACGACGCGATCCTCTCCCCCGTGTTCGCGGGGATGTCGCCCGACCATCCCCACCACGTCGCGCTCTGGCTCGGCGAGGTCTTCGGCGGCCCGCCCGTTTACACCGAGGAGCACGGCGGCTACCCGCACATGATGGGCAAGCACCTCGGGCTGGCCCTCACCGAGGAGCAGCGCGCCCGCTGGGTCGCCCTGATCACCCCGGCCGCCGACGACGCCGGCCTGCCGTCGGACCCCGAGTTCCGCTCCGCGCTGCTGGCCTACGTCGAGTGGGGAACGCGCATCGCGCTGGCCAACTCGCAGCCGGGGGCCCAGCCGCCGCCCGAGGCGCCGGTGCCGCACTGGGGCTGGGGCGAGGCGCCGCCCTACCAGCCCGAGTGAGCCTCGTAAGCTCGGGCGCTCGATGCGGATCCGCCCCTTCGCGCTCGAGCGCTTCTTCGCCCGGCACGAGTTCTCGGCGCGCTTCCTGCTGTCGTCCTCCGACGTCGAGGCCTACACGCAGGCCGAGGTGCTGGCGCTCGCCGACGACGAGACGCGCGCGCTCTGGGATGGCCTGACCCTTGGCTACACGGAGACGGCCGGCCATCCGCTCCTGCGCGCGGAGATCGCCGGCCTCTACGACGGCCTCGAGGCCGAGGATGTCCTGGTCTTCGCCGGCGCGCAGGAGGCGATCTTCGCGTTCGCGAGCGCGGCGCTCGGCGCCGGGGACCACGCGGTCGTGGTCACGCCCGCCTACCAGTCGCTCTACGAGGTCGCGCGCGCCGAGGGCGCCGAGGTGACGACCGTTGAGCTCGAGCACGAGCGCGGCTGGGCGCTCGACCTCGAGGCGGTGCGCGCGGCCGTGCGCCCGGCGACGCGCGCGATCGTCGTCAACTTCCCCCACAACCCGACCGGCGCCCACGTCGACCGCGCCACGCTCGACGCGCTCGTCGCCCTCGCCGAGGAGGCCGGCGCCCACCTGTTCTCCGACGAGGTCTACCGCTGGCTCGAGCACCCGCCCGAGGCGCTGCTGCCCGGCGCCGCCGAGCTCTCCGGAAGCGCCCTCAGCCTCGGCGTGATGTCGAAGACCTTCGCCCTCCCGGGGCTGCGGATCGGCTGGCTGGCGTGCCGCGACCGCGCGCTGCTCGAGCGCATCGCGACGCTCCACGACTACACCACGATCTGCAGCAGCGCCCCGAGCGAGCTGCTCGCGCTCATGGCCCTGCGCCGCCGCGAGGACGTCGTGGCGCGCAGCCGCGCCATCGTGGACGCCAACCTCGAGCTCCTCGACGCCTTCTTCGCGCGCTGGGAGGGCGCCTTCGACTGGGTCCGCCCGGGCGGGGCGCCGATCGGCTTCCCGCGCCTGCTCGCCGAGGTCGCGATCGACGACTTCGCCGCGCAGCTGCTCGAGGCCGAGGGCGTCCTGCTCCTCCCCGGCTCGATCTACGAGCACCCGGGCAACCACTTCCGCGTCGGCTTCGGGCGGCGCAACATGCCCGAGGCGCTGGAGCGCCTGGAGCGCTTCGCGAGCGCCCGGCTCTAGCCGCGCCGCGCGCCGTTGCGCGACTCCAGCCAGGCGGCGATCGAAGGCCGGAGCTCGTGCGCGTGGAGGTCGGCGGGGTCGTGCGTCGTGGTGATGCCAACCACGTGCATCCCCGCCGCGCGGCCCGCCTCGACGCCGGCCGGCGCGTCCTCGAGCACCACGCACGCGTCCGGCGCGGCGCCCAGCTCGCGCGCAGCCAACAGGTATCCCTCGGGATCGGGCTTCCCGCGTCCGAGGCGCTCGGGCGTGACGAGGACCGCCGGCACGGGCAGGCCGGCGGCGCGCAGGCGCGCGGTCGCCAGCGGCACCATGCACGAGGTGACGATGGCGACGGGCTCGGCGCCTGCGAGCAGCTCGTGGGCGCCGGGCAGCGCGACGACGCCGTCGGTGTCGTCGGCCTGGCGCAGGTCGATGGCGGTCGACTCGGCGGCGGCGTCGAGCTCGGGCGCCAGGGCCGCGATGACCTCCCCGGAGGGACGGCCGTGCTGGACGCCCTCGATCGCCTGGGCCTCGACGCCGTGCAACGCGCCCCACCACCGCCACGCGCGCATGATCGACGCGTGGGAGTCGACGAGGACGCCGTCGAGGTCGGAGAGGATCGCGATCAAGCCGGCACCGTCTGGGGCTCGCCGGCCACCTTCGGGCCGGTCGCGGCGTAGCGCGTGGTGGGGGCCAGCAGGGCGACGGCCGCCGCGAGCGCGACGAGCAGCCCGAGCGCGGCCGGCAGCCCGACGAGCTCGGCGAGCGCGCCGATCGTCGGGGGCCCGACGAGGAAGCCGAGGTAGCCGGTGCTCGTGACCGCCGCGAGGCCGATGCCGGCGGCCATGCCGGGCACGTGCCCGGCGGCGCGGAAGACGATCGGGACCACGCCCGACATGCCGGCGCCCAGGCAGGCATAGCCGAGGATCGCGGGCACGGGCGCCGCCGCCAGGAGCGCGAGCCCGAAGCCGACGGCGGCGACGGTGCCGCCGACGCGGACGATCGCCTGCGGGCCGAAGCGGTCGACGAGCCGGTCGCCGAAGATCCGCCCGAGGGTCATCGTGACGCTGAAGGAGGTGAAGCCGATGGCGGCCACGGCGGCGGTCGTGCCCAGCTCGTCGCGCAGGTAGACGGCGCTCCAGTCGGCCGACGCGCCCTCGATGAGCAGGCAGGCGAAGCCGAGCACGCCGAGCGCGAGCAGCCGCCGCGGCGGGCGCACGAAGACCGGCTCGGCGTGGCCCATGGCGTCGGCGTCGGCGGCCAGGAAGCGCCGCGACCAGATGAGGCCGATCGTCGCGGCGCTCGCGGCGACGACCGCGAGGTGGACGCGCACGTCGACGCCGGCGGCGGCGGCGAGCGCGCCGAGGGCGCCGCCGGCGAGGCCGCCGACCGAGAAGAAGGCGTGGAAGCTCGCGAGGATGGCGCGCCCGTAGCGGCGCTCGACCTCGACGCCGTGGGCGTTCATGGTCACGTCGCAGGCGCCCATCGTCGAGCCGAGGAAGAAGGCCAGGGCGCAGAGCGCGGGCAGGGTCGGCGCCAGCGCGATGACGCCGGCGGCCAGGCAGCAGAGCCCGAAGGAGACGCGCGTGGCGCGACGGCTGCCCACGCGCGCGGCGCGCCCGCCGGCGATCGGCAGGGCGAGGATCGCGCCGATCGAGGCGCACGCGAGCACGAGGCCCAGCTCGCCGTCGGAGAGGCCGACGCGGTCGCGCACCGCGGGGATGCGCGCCGCCCAGGAGCCGAAGAGCATCCCGTTGAGGAAGAAGATCGCGGCGACCGCGGAGCGCGCCTGGCGCGGCGTGCCGATCATGGCCGCACCTGCACGACCTCGACGCCGAGGTCGCGGTAGACCTGCGCCTCGGCGTCGGGCGCGTCGGTGACGAGCGTGTCGATGCGCTCGATCGCGGCCACGGGGTACGGGCCCGCCGTGCCCAGCTTGCTCGCCGTCGTGAGCGAGACGACGCGTCCGGCGTTGTGCACCATGGCGCGCACGACCGCGGCCTCGTCGCGCTGGCGCAGCGCCATCCCGACGCTGGGATGCAGCGAGCAGGCCGAGAGCACGCAGACGTCCGGGCGCACGCGCCCGAAGGCCTCGACGGCCTCGGCGCCGACGACGGTCCGCGCCTCCGGGTGCAGCCGGCCGCCGACGACGTCGACGGTCAGCGCAGGATGGTCGGCGAGCGCCACCGCGATGTGCGGGTTGGTGGCGATGACGGTCGCCTCGAGGTCGTCGGGGAGCCGCCGCGCGAACTCGAGCGTCGTGGTTCCGCCGCTGATCGCGACGACCTCGCCCGGGCGGACGAGGGCCACCGCGGCCTGGGCGATGGCGGCCTTGGCGGCGACGTCGTCGGGCAGGCGATCGACGAACGAATCGGGCCCCGGCGCCGCCGGCGGCAGCGCGCCGCCGTGGACGCGGCGCAGGGCGCCGGCGTCGGCGAGCTCCTGCAGGTCGCGGCGCACGGTGTCGAGCGACACCCGCAGCCGAAGGGCGAGAATCCGAGGCCCGGACCTTGCCCTCGGTCGCCAGCCAGCGCAGGATGAGCTCACGGCGCTCCTCGCCGAGCAGCTCGCGCGTGGTGTCGACGGCGACCATACATGCAGAATAGCGCAGAAAACCGCAAGAAGTCGCACAAGGGCGCCGAGAGGGCGCGTCCGGACTCGCTGCCGCCCGGCACCGACTCGCTGCCGCGCGGCACGGTGACCTTCGCCTTCACCGACATCGAGGGCTCGACGCGGCTGCTCGCGCGGCTGCGCGAGGGCTACGCCGACGTGCTGGAGACCCACCACCGCACGCTGCGCGCCGCCTTCGAGGCCCACGGCGGCCGCGAGGTCCACACCGAGGGCGACGCCTTCTTCGTCGCCTTCGAGCGCGCGAGCGACGCGGTCGCCGCCGCCGTCGCGGTGCAGCACGGGCTGGCCGCGTGCGACTGGCCCGACGGCGTGGACCTGCGCGTGCGCATCGGGGTGCACACCGGCGAGGCGGAGGTGCGCGACGACGACTACGTCGGCATGGACGTCCATCGCGCGGCGCGGATCTGCGCGGCCGCCCACGGCGGCCAGGTGCTCGTCTCGAGCGCGACGCGCGAGCTCATCGCCGGGGAGCTCGACGACGCCATCGGGCTCCGCGACGCCGGCGAGCACCGGCTCAAGGATCTCGACCGCCCCGAGCGCCTCTTCCAGCTCGTCGGCGACGGCCTGCGCGACGACTTCCCCCCGCTCCGCTCGCTGCCCACGGCGCCCGCGCTGCCCGCGGCGCCCAACCGCACCGTCGGCCGCGACGACGACATCCGGGCGATCGCCCGCCGGATGGTCGCCGACGGCGCGCGCCTGGTCACGCTCACGGGGCCCGGTGGCGTCGGCAAGACGCGGCTGGCCGTCGAGGCGGCGCGCGCGATGCAGGACGCCTACGCGGACGGCGCGCGCTTCGTCTCGCTCGCCGCGGTCGAGCGCCACGAGGACGTCGCCCAGGCCATCGTCATCGCCCTCGGGCTCGTGGTGCTCGACGCCGAGACGCCGGCGCAGGCCGTCCTGCGCTTCCTGGCCGCGAAGGAGCTGCTGCTCGTCGTCGACAACCTCGAGCACCTGCTCGGCTCGGCGCCCTTCGTCGGCGAGCTGCTGGCGGCGTGCCCAGGCGTCGCGGTGCTGGCCACGAGCCGCGAGCCGCTCGCGCTGCGCGCCGAGCTGCGCCACCCAGTCGACCCGCTCGCCGCCCCGGACGCGGCCGCGCTGTTCGGCGAGCGCGCGCGGGCCCACGACCCTGCCTTCGCGCCCGAGGACGACGACGCCGAGCACGTCGCCGAGATTTGCCGGCGCGTCGACGGCCTGCCGTTGGCGATCGAGCTCGCGGCGGCGCGCTCCGCGCTGCTCTCCCCCGGCGAGATCGCCGCGCGCCTGGACGGCGCGCTCCACGCCGCCGCCGGAGGCGCCCGCGACGCGCCCGCGCGCCAGCGGACGCTCTGGGCGACGATCGACTGGAGCCACGACCTGCTCGACGACGACGAGCGGGCGTGCTTCGCGCGCTTCGCCGTCTTCGCCGGCGGCGCAACGGTCGACGCGGCCGTGGCGGTCCTCGGCGCCGATCTCGACACCCTCGCCCGCCTGGTCGCCAAGAGCCTGCTCGTGCGCGGCTCGGGCGCCGACGGCTCAACGCGACTGCTGATGCTCGAGACGGTGCGCGACTACGCGAGCGAGCGCTTGGCCGCGCTGCCCGGCGCCGAGGACGTCCGCGCCCGCCACTACGAGCACTTCCTCGCCGAGGCCGAGCTTCACGCCACCGAGCCGTCGCTGTGGGGTCCCGACGGCCAGGCCCACGCCGCCGCGCTCGACACTGAGAGCGACAACCTCGGTGCGGCGCTCGCGTGGGCCGTAGGCCGGCGGGACGCCGGGCGGGCACTCGGCCTGGTGGCCGGACTCGGCCTCTACTGGCGGTCGCGCAATCGCTTCGCCGAGATGGTCGACTGGGCCGACCGGGCGATGGGCCTGCCGGGCGCGGACGATCATCCGGCGCTGCGCGCCCGGGCGTTGTGCAGCAAGGCCCGGTCGCTCTGGCCGCTCGGCCGCACAGCCGAGCAGACCATCGTCGCCGAGGAGGCCGTGGCCGCCGCGCGCGATGCGGGCGACCCGGCGGTGCTCTCGCAGGCCCTCGCGGTGAGCGCGGATCGCGCGTGGGCGACAGGAGAGTTCGACCTGGCCACCGCCCAGGCCGACGAGTCGCTCGTGTACGCGATACAGGCGGGTGACGAATGGGCGGTCGCCATGGCCTGGTTCGAGCGAGCCATGGCGGCCACGACGATCGCCGACCTTCGCGAGCGCACCGACCGGGCCGTCAGCCTGTTGTCCGCCGCGGGCAACGTGCACCACCTCACCGACCTCCTCGGCGCGGCCGCGTACAGCGCTCTGTGCATGGGCAGCATCGTGGACGCGAAGCTGTTCGTCGAGCGCGCGCTCACGGCCTCACACCGGTTCGGCCGCTACTACGGCTGGATGATGCTCGAGGGCAACCGCGGGCTCGTGGCGCTGTTCACCGGGGACACCCCGACGGCGCGCTACGCGTTCCGCGAGGAGCTGCGGCTCAGCCGCGAGCTCGTCGTCCAGCCCTTCGCCCACGAGGGCCTCATGGGCCTCGCCGCCCTCGCCACCGTCGACGCCGACGACGACCGCGCCGCGCGCCTGCTCGGCGCCTCGGAGGGCCTACGCAGCGACCCCGTCGACGAGGCGCAGGAGCGCGTCAGGAGCCGTTTCTTCGAGCCCGCGCGCGAGCGCCATGGCGCCGACGCCTGGGATGCGGCCGAGCGCGAGGGGCGCGCGCTGGGCTTCGCCGACGCGGTCGCCTACGGCCTCGAGGAACCGCGCGGCTAGGCCTGCAGCGGGCGCAGCGCCGGGTACAGACCGCGGAAGCGCTCGCGCGCCTCGGCGTATGGCGCGATCCAGTCCTCGCGCGGCTCGACGACGCGCGTGACCTTCACGCACGCCGAGACCGCCTCGCGCGGGTCCTGCCAGACGCCGGCGGCGACTCCGCCGAGCAGCGCCGCGCCGTAGGCGGCGCCCTCGTCGACGACCGTCGCCTCGAGCGGCATCTCGAGCACCGAGGCGACGATCTCGAGCCACAGCTGCGAACGCGCCCCGCCGCCCGAGATCCGGCCCACGCGCGGGCGCCCGCCGAGCTCCTCGACGAGGTCCAGTGCGTCGCGCAGGCCGAAGGCGACGCCCTCGAGCACCGCGCGCGCCAGCGCGCCGCGGTCGTGGCGCAGGCTCAGCCCGGCGAAGGCGCCGCGCGCCGCGGCGTCGGCGTGCGGGGTGCGCTCGCCCGCCAGGTAGGGGGCGAAGAGCAGCCCCTCGACGCCCGGCTCCCACGTCGCCGCGCCGGCGACGAGCTCGTCGTAGGTGCCGCCCACCGTCTCGCGCAGCCAATGCAGCGAGCCAGCGGCGCTGAGCATCACGCCCATCACGTGCCAGGCCCCGGGAACCGCGTGGCAGAAGGCGTGCACCCGCGCCTGCGGGTCGTGCGCGTAGTGGTCCAGGGCGGCGAAGACGACCCCGCTGGTGCCGAGCACGACCGACGCCGGGCCGCCCTCGGCCACGACCCCGACGCCCAGCGCGCCGCCCGCCTGGTCGCCCGCGCCGGCGGCGACGGGCACGCCGCCGTGGGTGACCCCGGCGACCTCCGGCGACTCGTGGACCGCGGGCAGCCACGCCGGGTCGACGTCGAGCGCCTTGACGACCTCGTCGCTCCACGTCCGCGCCGCGACGTCGAAGAGCAGCGTGCCGGAGGCGTCGGCGACGTCGATGGCGTGCTCGTCGGTGAGCTTGAGGCGCACGTAGTCCTTGGGCAGCAGGATGTGCGCGATGCGCCCGTAGACGTCGGGCTCGTGCTCGGCCAGCCACAGCAGCTTGGGCGCCGTGAAGCCGGCGAGCGCGCGGTTGCCCGTCAGCTCGACGAGGCGGTCGAAGCCGATACGCCTCTCGATCTCGTCGCATTGGGCCTGCGTGCGCCCGTCGTTCCAGAGGATCGCCGGTCGCAGCGGGCGGCCGGCGTCGTCGAGGGAGACGAGGCCGTGCATCTGCCCCGAGAGCCCGATGCCCGCGGCGCTCGCCGCGTCGAGCTCGTCGAGGACCTCGGCGGCGCCGCGCCACCAGTCCTCGGGGTCCTGCTCGCTCCAGCCGGGCCGCGGCGTCGAGAGCGGGTAGCCGCGCTCGGCGACGGCGAGGACGTCGCCGTCGTCGTCGATCGCCACGCCCTTGACGGACGAGGTGCCGACGTCGAGCCCGACCAGCCTGGTCATCCCGCCTTGGCTCCGAGCGCCGCGTAGACGAGCTCGTAGGCGCGGACTGCGTCCTTCTGGGCCTGGGCGGCCCGCAGGGCGTCGCCTTCGATCCGCTGGGCGAGCTCGTCGATGAAGTGCCACTGCTCGACCGAGCGCTTCACGGCCCCGACCTGGTCCTCGGTGTACGGGTAGAGGTCGAAGCCGAGCCGCTCGCCGTTGGCGCCGTAGTTCGCGCGGCGCAGCTCGAGCGCCAGCTCGACGGTCTCCATGAACGCCGTCGCGCCGACCATGTTGTCGTCGTCGAAGATGCCCCAGCCCGAGTTGGCGTGCTGGTGGCCGAGCAGCCCCTCGGCGGCGAGCAGCGCGGCGTACTCGGGCAGGTGCTCGCCGTTCATGAGCAGGTGCTGCCAGTCCATGTTGACCTGGACGTTGTCGATCCCCTCCGCGCGCAGCTTGTGGATGACGTGCAGCGTCATCCCGATGTTGCGCATGAAGATCTTCATGGCGGGCTCGGAGTTCTTGTGCTCGAGGAAGAGCGTGCGCCCGTGCTGGGCGAGCGCCGTCGCCGCCTGCCCGACACCGTCGACGAAGCGCGCCCACGACTCCGCGTACGGCGTCTGGAACGGGTAGTTGTAGCCCTCGATCCCCGGCCAGATGATGAACTGCGCGCCGATCTCGCCGGCGAACTCGCACGCGTCGATGGTGACCTTCAGCGCGGCGTCGCGGATCGCGTCGTCGGGCGAGGAGAGCCCGCCCTTGCCGTTGCGCGGATCGAGGTGCAGCCCGCTGGCCAGGCAGTAGATGCCGTGGCCGTCGAGGGCGTCGCGGACCTCGTCGAGGTTGTCGGCGCTGAGCTCGGCCGGGTAGTGGAACTCGTAGTCGTCCATCAGATCGCCGAGGCCGTCCACCGCGCGGCGGACCTTCTGCGCCGTCGACTCCGACCCGTGCTGCGGCTGGTAGCCGGCGGGCACGAAGCGCGTGACCATCCCGCCGAGGGCCCAGATGCCCAGGGACGTCTTCAACCGATCGGGCATGCAGCATTCCTTTCCGCGGAGGTGTAGAGAGCGGCGATGGTGCGGGCCTGCCCGAGGGCGTCGTCGCGCCCGAGCAGGGCGGGCGCGTCGCCGCGGACGGCGGCCTCGAAGTTGGCGAGCTCGAGCGCGTAGGCGTTCTCGCGCGGGCACTCGACGGTCTGCACCGAGCCGTCCGGGCGGCGCAGCTCGATGTCGGGCCGCCCGCCGTGCCACGGGTCGTCGAGGAAGATCGAGCCCTCGGTGCCGACGGCCTCGAGCACGTCGCCGCCGGGGTAGGCCAGGCCGCAGTCGAAGTGCGCGAGGACGTCGCCCGGGAAGCGCAGCGTGGCCGCCAGCACGACGTCGACGCCGTGGCCGCCGGTGACCTGGGTGGCGAAGGCGCTCTCGGGGTCGGCGCCCGCGAGCGCGCGGCAGCCGCTGACGCAGTAGCAGCCGACGTCCATCAGGCCGCCGCCGTCGAGCGCGGCCTGCAGGCGGATGTCTTCGGGATCGGCGGCCTTGAAGGCGAAGTGCGTGCGGATCACGCGCAGCTCGCCGATCGCGCCGGACTCGAGCAGCTCGCGCGCGCGAGCGACCTGCGGGTGGTGGCGCCACATGAAGGCCTCGGCGAGGACGCGGCCCTCGCGCTCGGCGGTGTCGAAGGCGCGCTGCACGTCGTCGGGCCGGCGGCTGAGCGGCTTCTCGCAGAGGACGTGCTTGCCGGCCTGCAGCGCCCGCACCGACCACTCGACGTGCAGGGCGTTGGGCAGCGGGTTGTAGATCGCGTCGACCTCGGGGTCCTCCAGCAGCGCCTCGTAGGAGCCGTGGGCCCGGGCGATGCCCTTCTGCGCCGCGTACGCCTCGGCCCGCGCGAGGTCGCGCGAGCCCACGGCCACGAACTGCTGCTCGCTCCCGCTGTCGAGCAGCTTGTCGGTGATGCCGGCCGTCGACAGGATGCCCCAGCGCAGGCTCACGCCCGCCCCCCTTCGCTTGGGGTGAGGCCGGGCGAGCCCCCGCGGAGAGCGGGGCGCGGGGGCCCGCCGGCCATCACGCTCTGCCCGCGGACTCGCGTCCGCGCCTCGAGATCGAGTCGACCGACACCGCCAGCAGCAGCACGCCGCCGGTGATGACGAACTTCTCGCCCGAGCCCAGGCCGAGCAGGCCGAGGCCGTTGTCGATCGACGCGATCACGATCGCGCCGAACACGGCCGACTTCACGTTGCCGCGGCCGCCGAACAGCGACGTGCCGCCGATGACCGGCGCCGCGATCGAGTACAGCAGCAGCGAGCCGCCGCCGGAGTTGGTGTCCACCGAGCGCAGCCGCGACGCCAGGATGATCCCGCCGACCGCCGCCATCATCGAGCAGATGGCGAAGCAGGCCATCTTGATGTTGTCGACGTTGATGCCGGCGCGCCGCGCGGCCTCCGCGTTGCCGCCGACGGCGTAGATGTGTCGCCCGAACTTCGTGCGGTTGAGCACGTAGGTCCAGAAGATGAACAGGCCGGCGATGACGAGCATCACGTACGGGATGCCGCGGTCCTGGTCGCACACGTAGGCGACCGCCAGGACGCCGACGGCGAACCCGGCGATGCGCAGCAACAGGACCGCGTCCGGGGCGCTGACGAGCCCCGCGCGGGAGCGTTGCGCCCGCTGCCAGAACAGCATGGCCGCGTACAGCACGATGCCGACGACGGCCAGGATCCACGCGGTCGCCGACGGCAGGAAGTCGTTGGCGAAGCCGATGAAGAAGCTGTTCTGGATGATGACGGTGCCCTTGTCGCCGATGAGCAGCAGGACGGCGCCGTTCCACGCCAGCAGGCCCGCCAGCGTCACCACGAAGGAGGGCACGCCCAGCTTCGTGATGATCACGCCGTGCAGCAGGCCGATGCCGACGCCGGCGAGGAGGGCCAACACGAGCGCCGGGCCCGCGGCGAAGACGTTGTGGTTGTCGGGGAAGGTCAGCAGGGCGACGAGCACGCCCGCCACGCCGCTGACGAAGCCGACCGACAGGTCGATCTCCCCCAGCAGCAGCACGAAGACGATCCCCATGCCGATGGTCGCGAAGGCGGCCGCCTGGACGATGAGGTTGACGAAGTTGCCGGCGGTCAGGAAGTTCGAGTTCTGCGTCTGGAAGACGACCGCGATGATGATCAGCCCGACGACGATCGGCAGCGAGCCGAGCTCGCCGGACCTGACGCCGATCCACCAGCCTCGCGCGTACTCCCCCAGGCTCTGGGGGCCGACGGCCGCGGCCGCGGGCGCGCCCGGACCGCCCTCGACCGGTGCGGGTGCGGTGGTGCTCACGCGATCACCTCTTCCTGCATACCGGGCACCTTGGAGAGCTTGCCGGCGGTGATCGCCTCCACCACCTGCGTCTGAGTGACGTCCTTGCGCTTGTACTCGCCCACGTTCTGACCCAGGCGCAGCACGGTGATGGTGTCGGCCACCTCGAACACGTCGTAGAGGTTGTGGGAGATGAGCACGACGGCCAGGCCCTGCTCGCCGAGGCGCTTGACGAGGTCGAGCACCTGCCGGGTCTGGGCCACGCCGAGCGCGGCGGTCGGCTCGTCGAGGATCACGACCTTGGAGTTCCACATGACGGCCTTGGCGACGGCCACCGACTGGCGCTGGCCGCCGGAGAGGCCGGCCACCGTCTGGCGGACCGACCGGATGGTCGTCACCGACAGCGTCGCCAGCGTGTCGTTGGCGCGCCGCTCCATGGTGATCTCGTCGAGCGAGCGCAGCGGCCCGGTCAGCTCCTCGCGGCCGAGGAACATGTTCTGGACGACGTCGAGGTTGTCGGCCAGCGCGAGGTCCTGGTAGACGACCTCGATCCCCAGGCGAGCCGAGTCCTTCGGGCCGTGGAGGCTGACCTTCTCGCCCTCGAAGAGGACCTCGCCGTCGTCGATGGAGTAGATGCCGGCGATGCATTTGATGAGCGTGGACTTGCCGGCGCCGTTGTCCCCGACGAGTGCCATGACCTCGCCGGCGGACACATGGAAGTCCACCTCGTAGAGAGCCTGCACGGCGCCGAAGCTCTTGGAGACGCCTCGGAGCTGCAGGATCGGTGTATCGGTCACGCTCTCAAACCCTCCTCCTGGGTTCCCGTTGGCGGAGGGGCGCCGCCGGAGCGGCGCCCCGCGCCAATCATCCTCTCGCTAGCTGATCCCTGCCTTCGTGCAGAGGTCCGCGTACTTGCCGACGCACACGTCGCTGGGCTTGAGGAAGCCGTCGTCGAAGACGACCTTGATGTTGTCCTTGGTGATCGCCTCCGGCGTCAGCAGGACGGACGGAACGTCACGCGCGGTGTCGTTCGTCTTGCCGTTGACCAGGCCGGCCTCCGGCTGCTTGCCGGTCGCGAGCGCGATCGCCAGCTTGGAGGCCGCGTCGGCCTCCTTCTTGACCGCCTTGTAGACGGTCATGCACTGGTCGCCGGAGAGGATGTTCTGGATCCCCTGCGGCGTCGCGTCCTGCCCGGTGACCGGGATCTGCTTGAGCTTGCGGGCCTTGATCGCCGAGATGGCCGAGTTGCCCAGGCCGTCGTTGGCAGCCAGGACGCCGTCGATCTTGTTGTTGGTCTTGGCGAGCATCTGCTCGAAGATCGTCAGCGCCTTCTGGTTGTCCCAGTCGGGCACCGACTGATCGGCGGCCTTGGTGGCCTTGCCGGAGCTGTAGAGCGGCTTGAGGACCGAGTCATAGCCCTGCTTGAACAGCGTGGCGTTGTTGTCGGTCGGCGAGCCGTTGAGCTCGGCGATGGCGGGCTTGGCGGCGGAGCCGAGGCACTTGACGAGCCCCTGGCCCTGCAGCTCGCCCACCTTGACGTTGTCGAAGGACACGTAGTACGCGGCCTGGCCCTTGAGGGTGAGGCGGTCGTAGTCGATGACCTTCACGCCGCGCGACTGGGCGTTGGCCTCGATGGCCGCGCCCGAGCCCGAGTCGAGGTTCACGAGCAGGAGCACCTTCGCCCCGTTCGTGATCAGCTGCTCGGCCTGCTGCTGCTGGGTCGACTTGTCGCCCTGGGCGTTGTCGATCGTCACGGGCACGCCAGCAGACTTGAAGGCCTCCTGGAGCAGCGGACGGTCGAACGACTCCCAGCGGACCGACGACTTGGTGTCCGGCAGCAGGACGCCGACCTTCTGCGCCTTGTTGCCGCTTGTGGTGCTGCTGCCGCCGCTGGACGACGACGAGCTGTTGTTGTCCGAGCCGCATGCGGCGACCGCGAACGCCAAAGTGCAGAGCGCAGCGCCGATAGCGAGCGCCCTACGAGAGATCGGTGAGTGCATCACCGTCTTCCTCCTCCTGTGGGATGGGACATGTGGGGTACGGGAACGGTCAAGGGGTCTTCGGACTCGTGGCCCGCGAGCGCCAGCGCGCCGAGCAGCTCGGCGCGGTCGCCGAGGGTTCCCGCGACGATCTCGACGTCCTCGGCGGCGGCCGGGATGGCGAAGCGCCGCACGGCTTCGCGCATCGGCTCGAGCAGGAGGTCGCCGGCGGCGCTGAGATCGCCGCCCACGACCACGAGGTCCGGATTGAGGTAGTTGCAAAGATCGGCCACGGCACGCCCCACGACGCGGCCGGCGTCGGCGATGACACGCTGACAGCCGGCGTCACCGTCCTGCGCCAGTTGGAGCAGCTGGTGCGTGCTGAGGGGGCCGTGCGAGCGGCGCAGCAGCTCGCACAGGGCAGGGCCCGCGACGAAGGTCTCGAGGCAGCCGCGGTTGCCGCAGCGGCAGATCGGGCCCTGGGGATCGACCAGGACATGGCCGATCTCCCCCGCGATGCCGCGCGCGCCGCGGAAGGGGCGGCCGTTGAGGACGAGGCCCGCGCCGATGCCCGCGGAGAGCCGCAGGTAGGCCATGACGTGCGTGCCCTGGGCGACCCCGAAGGTCGACTCGCCGAGGGCGCCGACGTTGGCGTCGTTGTCGAGGTGGACGGGGAGCCCGAGGCGCTCCTCCATCTCGGCGGCGGGGTCCAGGCCGACCCAGCTGGGCAGGATCGGCTGGGAGTGCACGAGGCCGCTCTCGCGGTCGATCGGGCCCGGCAGGCCCATGCCCGCGGCGAGGACGCGCCCGCGCTCGACGCCGGCCTCCTCGACGAGCTCGGAGACCAGCCTGGCCGCGGTGTCGAGTGCCTCGTGGGCGCCCGTGTCGACTTCGAGCTCCACGAAGGTCTCGGCCAGGATCGAGTAGGAGAGGTCCGCGACGGCGGCGCGCAGCGAGTCGTGGCCGAAGTCGAGCCCGACGACCGCGCCGGCCGATTGGTCGAGGGCTACGAGCACGGGTGGCCGGCCGCCCTGCGGCCCCGTCGCCGCCACGCCGTCGGCCGCGCGCTCGATCACCATGCCGGCGGCCTGGAGGTCGCCGACGAGGCTCGACACGGTCGAGCGGCTCAGGCCGGTCTGGCGAGCGATGTCGGCACGGCTGATGGCTCCCCGCGTACGCAGTGCGTCGATGACGCGCAGGCGATTGCGTTCGCGGAGCGACTCCAGCGACCCGGTGCGGAGCGGACCCACGGCCCCGACCCTCCCCCATCGGTCCTGGGTTTGTCAAGAGCGCGCACGAACTCCGGCCATTTGGCCGCTTTTCGGTTCGGGTTTCGGACGAACCCCCGCTCAGGCGGCTCGTTCGCCTTCGACCGTGCCGCCGGCCGCGCGCACCTCGTCGAGCGCCCGCGCGGAGTCCTCCGGGTCGATCCCGCGCGACGCCGCCTCGTCGACGGTGACGTCGAAGCCGGCCTTCAGCGCGTCGAGCGCGGTCGCGCGCACGCAGTAGTCGGTGGCCAGGCCGGCGACCGTGACCCGGTCGATCCCGCGGACGCGCAGGAGCGCTTCGAGGCCGGTGCCGTCGAAGCCCGAGTAGCCCTCGGTCGCGGGGTCGGTGCCCTTGTCGACGACGACGTCGACGCGCGCCGCGTCGAGCCCCTCGTGGAGCTGCGCGCCGGGGCTGTCGGCGACGCAGTGCGCGGGCCACCGGCCGCCCTCGGAGGCGAAGGACGAGTGCTCGGGCGGGTGCCAGTCGCGCGTGGCGACGACGAGGTCGAAGCGCCCCGAGGCCATGAGCTCGTTGAGCCGCGCCGCGATCGCGTCGCCGTCGGGCACGGCCAGCGCGCCCCCCGGCGTGAAGTCGTTCTGGAAGTCGACGATCAGCAGCGCCTCGGGCATGGGGCGAGTGTAGGCGCGCCGCCTCGTCCGCCGCCGCGCGCGGCGGTTCCGGCGCAGAACTGCATCACCGAGGGAGGGTGACCGCCGTCGCCTCTGGCGGGCGCGCCCGGGTCGCGCGGGCAGCGATTGAAGGATTGTGCCCGCCCCGGGGGGCACAACCCTTCAATGACCGCGCTGGCGACCGCGGACAAGGCGCGCGGAGACCTGCCGCGCCCTACCGCACCGCGTAGTGCGACGCCGCTGCTCCCACGGCGCCGGTCAGCGCCTTGATGAGCAGGTCGCGCAGGTCCTCGCGCGACAGGTCGCGGCGCTCGAGCCAGTCGAGGCTCGCGGCCTCGGCGAAGCCGACCCAGCCGCGCACGGCGATGCGCACCGCGGGCGACGGCTCGCCGTCGCCGGCGACGTCGTCGAGGATGCGCCCGGCCATCGAGGCCCGGACTTCCTCGACGATCGCGGCGACCTCGCGGTCCGAGCCGATGCCGGCGCGCAGGACCGTGGCGTAGCCGCGCGCGTGGGTCTCGACGTACTCGAGGTAGCGGTCGAGGCCCGTCGAAAGGCGCTCCAGCGGGTCGAGCTCGGGGTCGGTCTCGGTGACCGCCTGCATCTGGTCGGCGGAGTGGCGCACGACCGCGACGTAGAAGTCGCGCTTGCTCGGGAAGTAGTGGTAGAGCAGGCCCTTGGAGATGCCGGCCGCCGCGGCGATGTCGTCGATCGAGACCTCGTCGAACGGGCGCTCGCTGAAGATCTCGACGCCGAGGGCGACGAGCTGCTCGCGGCGGGCGTCGGTGCTCAGGCGGGCGCGGCGGGCGGTGGCCATGTCGTTGCCACGGTAGCGCGCGGACGCGCCGGGCCGCGGGGCTCGGCGAGGCCGAGCGCCCACGACAGCAGCGCCAGCCAGATCGCCACGATGATCGCGAGCACGACGTACGCGGTGGTCGTCAGCCACGCCGGGCCGCCGCGTGCCTCGCGCTGCAGGATGAAGGTGTCGGCCTGCATCGCGCCCGCGCGCGGGGCGACCGGGACGCCGGCGCGGTTGGCCTGCGGCGAGGGCGGCAGGTAGACGGGCAGCGCCATCAGGTGCGTGCCCTTGGCCAAGCGCAGCATCGTCTTCCAGTTGCCGCCGACCGGCACCGGCCGGGAGGTCTCGTAGCGGCCGGGGCCGACCTCGCGCAGCGACGTGAGCTGGCGCAGCCGGCCGGGCGTGCGGCCCTGCCACGAGAGCACCTCGAACCACTGGTTGCTCTTCGCGCCGTCGGCCGGGTCCAGGCGGACGGCGAGGTTCACGTGATCGGCGTCGACGCGCGTGGGCACGATCGCGGCGCGCGTGCCGTCGCCGCCGGTGCGCGGCAGCGGGAAGAAGATCGCCACGAGCGCGACGAGCCCGGCCGCCGCGACGGCGCGCGGCGCGATCGCCGGCAGCCCGGCGCGCTCGCTGCCGGGCATCGCCAGGCTCTGGCTGACGCGGGCGCCGAGGATCGAGCCGGCGAGCGCGGCGACGAGCGTCACGACGACGGCCTGCGGCAGCAGCGAGGCCGGCCAGGGGTGCGGCATCCAGACGTGGCTCCAGCCCCACTCGGCGGCGAGCCCGACCGTGCCGATCCCCAGGCCGCTGAGCAGCGCGAAGCGCGCCGGCGAGCGCGGGTAGACGAGCGCCGCGAGCTCGACGACGACGGCCTCGGCGATGTAGAGCGGGAAGTGCGGCGTCGTGTAGCCGACGACCTGGCTGACGAAGATCGCCAGCACGCCGCGCACCACGAGGAACATGCCGAGCGCCTGGAAGGCGCCCCAGCGCCCGAGGATCGAGCGCGCGCAGACGAGCGCGACCGCCGCGGCGAAGGCGATGAGCACCGGCTGGTAGAGGAGCTGGAACTGCGGGACGCCGAAGTCGAACTCGGCCTGGAAGGTCGACAGCCCGATGAGCAGCGCGCCCGCCACCCGCAGGTGGCCGCGGCGCGCGACCGTGCGCGGGCGCCCCAGCTCGAAGCCCTGGCGCATGACCATCCACAGCCCGAGCGTGCTCACGCCGGCGCCGCCGATCATGAACAGGTGCGTCGGGCCCCAGAGCGTCACGTCCTCGCCGAAGAGGGCGTGCCAGAAGGCGTCGAGCGGGAAGCCGAGCAGCGCGATGCCGCCGCAGACGAGCATGACGATGCCCCCCGGGCTCATGCTCAGGCCCAGCGGCAGGCGGCGCTCGTTGCGCGCGTCGGGACCGCGCAGGCGGCCGTGCAGCAGCGCCGCGAGGACGATGCCCTGCAGGCCGACCACGATGAACATGTGCGGGGGCGTGATGACGCCCTGGTCGCGACCGTGATCGATGTGGTAGCCGATGTCCCAGTACATGCCAAGGACGGCGACCTGGAGCGCGATCCCGCCGAGGAGGACGGGTGCGATGAAGCGCCCCGGGACCCCCGAGATGCGCTCCTGATAGCGGATGATGCGGCGAGCCAGCTGCACGGAGAACGCCTCCTGACCGAGTGGTCAGTTACATTGAATCGCGTTCAACGTACCCCGCGCCGCGACGGGGCTAACTGTGCAGTGCGTCACATGACGCACTGCACGGGGCCGCTACTTGATGAAGCGGTAGACGATGCGCCCGCGGTTGAGGTCGTAGGGGGAAACCTCGACCCGGACGCGGTCGCCCGGGAGGACGCGGATGCGGAAGCGGCGCATCTTGCCGGCGAGGTGCGCGAGCACCTCGTGGCCCATGTCCAGCTTCACGCGGAAGTTCAGGTTCTTGAGGGCCTCGATGACCTCGCCCTCGAGCTCGACCTTCTCTTCGACAGCCATATTCACCTCTTGATTCGTGCCGTTTCGGACGCTGCCCATCCTGCCGCGCAACCGGCGCGGAGGACCTCATAAGAGCGGGCAGGGCGCCGGCGTGGCCCGTCGATGGCGGTTTGCGCTCACCGCGGCGGCCTGAGCCGGCAGCTGCATCCAGTGTACGAGGTTGCCCGCTGGCAAAGGGAAATCCTCGGTGTTTGCGGCATCGTGTCCGGGAGGGCCTTGACCACGATCGGGGCCCTTCATAAGTTGCGCCTCGACGCGGAACCGAACCGCAGAGAGCGAGGCCCAGGGGTTGCGAGGCCCGCCGCTCTGAAGTCGCAGAAGCCCCCTCGGGGGCGGACGCGGCGGAGAGCACCCCAGGCGGTTCGGGACCGCGTCTCTTGCTGTCCGCGGTCAGGCGGCGACCCACCTCGTCGCCGCCACCGCGGCGCCAGGAGCCTCCTCGCCGGGCCCGACGACCCTCACCCGTAGCATGGGTCCGTGGACGATCGCCGCAAGCGCCTCGCGCTCCTGGCCGCGATCCTCGGCACCTTCGTCGCGGGCCTCGACGCGACCGCGGTCAACATCGCCCTGCCGGCCATCGAGCACGACCTCGGCGGCGGCCTCGCGGGCCAGCAGTGGGTCTCCAACGCCTACCTGCTCACCCTCGGCTCGCTGATCCTCGTCGGCGGCTCGCTCGGCGACCTCTACGGCGAGCGGCGCATCTTCACGATCGGCGTGGCGGGCTTCGGCGCGGTGAGCCTGCTCTGCGCACTGGCGCCCTCGATCGAAGTGCTCGTCGCCGGGCGCGCGCTGCAGGGCGTCTTCGGCGCGCTGCTGACGCCGAGCGCGCTGGCGGTCATCGTCGCGACCTTCCCGCCCGAGGAGCGCGGCGGGGCGATCGGCTCGTGGACGGCGTGGGGCGGGATCGCGCTGGTCATCGGGCCGCTCGCCGGCGGCTGGCTCATCGACGTCGCGAGCTGGCGCTGGATCTTCGCCATCAACGTCCCCTTCGTGATCGCCACGATCATGATCGTCCGCATCGCCGTCGTCGAGCGCCCGCGCGAAGGGCCGCAGGTCCGCCTCGACTACCTCGGAGCGGTGCTGTGCGCGCTCGGCCTCGCGGGCCCGGTCTTCGCGCTCATCCGCCAGCCGAGCGTGGGCTGGAGCTCGCCCCAGGTCATCGTGCCGCTCGTGGTCGGCCTCGCACTGTTCGCGCTCTTCCTGGTCCACGAGATGCGCACGCCGCACCCGATGCTCCCGCTCGGGCTCTTCCGCCGGCGCAACTTCGCCTTCGGGAACCTCGAGACGCTGGCGATGTACGGCGGGCTGAGCGCCGTGATCTTCTTCCTCGTCCTCTTCCTGCAGCAGGTCGCCGGCTACGACGCGCTGCAGGCCGGCCTCTCGACGCTGCCGATCACGATCGTGATGTTCACGCTGTCGCGGCGCGCGGGCCGACTCGCCGACCGCTACGGGCCGCGGTGGTTCATGGGCCTGGGCCCGCTCGTGGCGGCCGCGGGGCTCGCGCTCTTCCAGCGCGTCGACGCCGACGTCGACTACGTCACCGAGCTGCTGCCCGCGATCCTCCTCTTCTCGCTCGGGCTCTCGGCGACGGTCGCGCCGCTCACGGCGACCGTGCTCGCCGACGCCGACGAGCACAACGCCGGGATCGCGTCGGGCGTCAACAACGCGATCGCGCGCGTGGCGGGGCTGCTCGCCGTCGCCGCGCTGGGCGCCGTCGTGGCCGGGCAGTTCAGCGCGTCGATCGACGAGGGCCTCGTGAACGTGCGGCTGACGCCGGAGGGCCGGCAGGTCGTCCAGCAGGCCAAGGACCGCACGCTCGCCCTCGCGGAGCCCGACTCGCTCCCGCCCGCCGAGGCGCGGGCGGTCACCGGCGCCGCCGAGAACGCGGCCGTCACCGCCTTCCATCGCGGCGCCGGGATCGCGGCCGTGCTCGTCGCGCTCGGGGGCGTGGTGGGCCTCGTCGGCATCCGCAACCCGCGCCGCAAGGTGGCGTGCGCGGAGTGCCCGGGCGGGGCGCTGACCGGCGCCCCGGCCGACGCGGGGCGGTCGCGCGCGGCCGCGCCCGCCGCCGCCTAACACGACGCCAACACGACCCGCATCGGCTGCCAACGTCAGCCTGCGGGCGGGCTCAGGGGCCTGGCCGACCCTCATGTGCGTGTCGGGGCCGCCCGCGGACGCCGCCCTCCCTCTGCCCCGCCTTCCGAGCGGCGAGGCACGGCCTTGGGCCCGGATACCGGCGCGGGCGGCCCTACCGACACTGGGAACGGCAGCGCTCGGCGTCTGCGCCGGGCTGTGCACCGCGCTCGTCCTCGTGGCCTCCGAGCGCCCGGGGCCGCTCTCCGGCCCGGCGCAGCACGGCTTCCCGCGCTGGATGGTCGGCCCCTTCGCCGGGCGCGTGCCGGGGCTGCCCGACAGCCCGCCGATGCTCCAGGCCGACGTCACGCGCGCGCTGGCGGTCCTCGGCGTCGCGTGGCTGGTGGCGGTGCTGTGCGCGCCGCGGATCCCCGCGGTGATCCTCTGGGGCGGCGTCGTGGCGACGAACGTCGTCCTCCTGCTCGGGCCGCCGCTGTCGCTCACCGACGTCTTCAACTACCTGCACTACGGGCGCATGCCGGCGACCTACGGCGTCAACCCGTACGCGTCGCTGCCGCTCACGGTCCGCCAGGACCCCGCGTACCGCTTCTCGAACTGGCACCACCTGCTCTCGCCCTACGGGCCGCTGTTCACGCTCTTCACCGAGGCGCTGGCGCCGCTGCCGCTCGCCACCGCCTACTGGGCGTGGAAGGCGCTGCTGCTGGCGGCCACGCTGGGCACGCTGCTGATCGTCGACCACACCGCCCGCACGCTCGGGCGCTCGCCCAAGGCCGCGGTGGCGCTGGTCGCGCTCAACCCGCTCGTGCTCGTCTACGGGATCGGGGGCGACCACAACGAGCCGCTCATGCTCCTCTTCGCCGTCGCCGCGGTCGCACTGGCCATCGCCGGCCGGCGCGCGAGCGCGGGCCCGTGGCTGGACGCGGGCGCGGGCGCGTGCGCCGTCGTGGCTGCCGGCTTCAAGCCGTCGGCCCTCCTGCTCGCGCCCGTGGTGGTCCTCGCCTGCCGCCGGCGCCTGCCCGCCCTGGGGGGTGCGGGCGGCGCCGGCGCACTCGTCCTCGCCGTCGTCGCGCTCGTCTACGGCGGCCACCTGCCCGCGACCGGCGTCCAGGACGGCCTCGTCAACCCGCTGAGCGTGCCCAACGTGCTGGCCGCCCTCGCGGGCCAGGGCGGCATGACTCCCGGCGACCGCACCATCGCCCACGCCGTGCTCGCGCTCGCCGCGGTGGGCGCGATGGCGGCCGTCACCTGGCGGCGCTCCTGGCTGCCGGGCGCGGCGGGCTTCGTGATGCTCGCCACCGTCCTCACCTTGGGCTGGACGATGCCGTGGTACGTGTGGTGGGTCCTGCCCTTCGCTGCGCTCGCGCGCACGCGCTGGCTCGCCGGCGCCTGCGTGGTGCTCACCGCGTGGCTGGCGCTGGGCGCCATCCCGCAGCTCCCCAAGCTCATCCACTCCTTCGGCTACTACCCCACGCGCACGCCCGCGGGGCTGGCCAACCACGTCTACACCCAGCGCTACCTGCGATGAGCGCGACCGTCGTCAGCCGCCCGCGGTTCGCGCCGATCGTCTTCCAGCTCGTGCGCTTCGGCCTCGTCGGCGCGACGAACACCGCGCTGACGCTCGCGACCTACGGGGCGTTGGTGGCGCTCGGCGCGCCGGTGGCGTCCGCCGGCGCCGCGGGCTGGGCCGTCGGCGCGGTCAACGGCTACCTGCTCAACCGCGCGTGGACCTTCCGCGGCGCCGCGCGCGGGGGCGCGGTGGCGGCGCGCTACCTCTGCGTGGCGCTCGTGGGGTCTGGGCTCGACGCGCTGTTGGCCACACTCGCCGTAGGACATGAGCACCTGCCGCGACTTGCGGGCGAAGTCGTTGTTCTTCCCCCCGTGACGCTCCTCAGCTTCGTCCTCTGCCGCGCGTGGGTCTTCGCCGGGAAGGTGCCCGCGTGACCGCCCGCAGGGCGCGGGCGGCTGCCACCCTCATCGCCGGTCTCGCCCTCCTCGTGGTGGTGGCCTGGCAGAGCGGGGCGAAGGCCGTGCACTACGCCAGCGACCCGACCCACGAGCCGTGCCCGGCGCTGACGCCGGGCGACCACACGCTGACCATCGACACGCCCGAGGGGGAGCGCCAGGTCTTCCTGCACGCGCCGCGCGGCGCCTACAAGCCGCGCCCGCTCGTCATCGCCCTTCACGGCGCCGGCGAGACGGGCAGCGAGTTCGCGGGTGACACCGGCTTCAGCCGCCTCGCCGACCGCGAGAAGTTCCTCGTCGCCTATCCGTCGGCCGGCGGCCCCAACGCGTTCTGGAACATCAGCGGCGAGGTGCCGGGCGGCTCCAACGACGTCGAGGCCCTCGAGCGCTCGCTCGACGCGCTCGAGGGCGCGGTCTGCGTCGACCACTCGCGCGTGTTCATGACCGGCGTGTCCAACGGCGGCGGCATGACGGCGCGAATGGCGTGCGAGCTGTCAGAGCGGCTGGCAGGCGCAGCGGCGGTGGCAGGCGGATACCGCTCGCTGCCGCCGTGCCGCCCCGACCGCCCGATCCCCGTACTCGAGATCCACGGCACCGGCGACCAGGTCGTGCCCTACGGCGGGAAGCCGCCGGACTACGGAGGCAGCGTCGCGCGCTGGCTGGCGATGTGGCGGCGCATCGACGGCTGCCATGGGAAGGCGGATCGGCTGCGGCCGGCACCCGGCGTGACCGAGATCGCCTGGCGGAACTGCACGGCGGGGACGCGCGTCGAGCACGTGCGCCTCGACGGCGCCGCGCACGGCTGGCCCGGCGGCCCGCGGACCGACCCGCCACCGGCGCCGTTCGCAGCGACGTGGCGGACGTGGGAGTTCTTCCGCAGCCTCCCGCCGCGGCCCGCGAGCTGAGCGCATAGATCGCGCCGCGCCGGGGCCACCCGGCCGCGAGGCTGACGTCGGTCCCGTGCGCTCGCGCCCAGGCGATGACCGGCAGGCAGCCCGTCCGCTCGTTGCCGCTCGCCGCGGTGCACGAGTCGCCGAGCATCGCGTAGTGGACCTGGCCGGCGTCGACCGCGGCGGCGAGCCGGGCGGCCGAGACGAGCTCGTTGCCATGGCCGTCGGAGAGGATCAGCACGGGCCGGCCGTCGTGGGCGATCAGCGGGCCGGCCTTGGCGGGTGCGCTGACCGCCAGCTCGTTGGCGTCGCCGGCGGTGCGCGCGCGCAGGAAGGCCGACAGCGCGTCGACCCGCGCGGCGGGGATCGCCCCGGTCCGGCCCGAGGCCTGGGCGCCGGCATGGACCGCGGCGATCGCGGTGGCGAACGGGAAGGCGAGGATCGCCCCGGCGGCCGCGACGCCGATCGCGCGGGCGCGGACCTCGACGCCGCGAAGCGTCAGCGCGACGCCCGCGCCCAGCGAGCCGGCGACCGCGGGGTCCATGCACGCCAGGTAGCGCGGGCGCAGCGCCGGCATCGCGCTGCAGAGCACGATGCCGCCGGCGAGCCAGAGCCCGAGCGTGAGCAGCCCGCGGCGGCCGATACGGTCGAGCTCGCGGTGGCGGCGCAGCGCGAGGGCGACGGCGAGCGCGGCGAGCGCCGCGACGGCCTCGTAGCCGATCCACGTGCCCAGGTGGGCGTGGGCCGAGAGCAGCCGCAGCGGGCCCGGCGGCGTCGGGCGCCGTGCGACCGCGGCGGCGTGCTCGCGCGCGCGGCGGGCGAGCGCCGCGGCCTCGGCGGGCGTCGTGCGGCGCACGCGCGGGCGCATGGCGGCGCCCACCCCGGCAGCGCCGCTCGCCCCGGCCGCGCCGCTCCCGCCGCCCCCCGGCAGCAGCCGCGCGATCCCGTTGTAGACCAGCGCGGCGCGCCACGGCGAGCCGTCCGACGCGCCGAGCGCCCACGGGCGCGGATGCAGCGGCACGACCGTGACCACGACCAGCCAGGCGAGCGCCGTCACCACGAAGGTGCTGCCCAGCAGGGCCAACCCGCGCATCCGCGGGCGCGCGCCGCGCGGCCCGGCCAGCAGCCACAGCGCCACGGCGGCGCAGATCGGCAGGAGCGCCTCGGCCAGCTTGACCTCGAAGGCCAGGCCGAGCAGGACGCCCGCGCCGGCCAGCGGAGCGAGACGGCCGCCGCGCGCCGCGCGCGCCACCAGCGCCGCGCCCGCCACGGCGAGGGCGGCCATGACCGCGTCCATCGTGTCGCTGCGCGCGACCACGACGGCCGAGGGCAGAACGGCGAGCGCGAGCCCACCGGCGAGGGCGGCGGCGCGCCCCAGCAGCGTGCGCAGCAGCCCCATCAGCGCCGCGACGAGCGCGATCCCGCCCAGCGCGACGGGCAGCAGCAGCCCGACCGTCCCGAAGCCCAGCAGCTTCGTCGACGCGACCTGGAGCCAGAGGTCGAGCGGCGGCTTGTCGATCGCCACTCGTCGCCCCGGCTCGAAGGCGCCGGAGAGGAAGGCCGCCCACGACGTCCCCATGCTCCGCACGGACGCGTCGTAGTACGGGTTGGTGGGGACCCGGCCCAGCGCGACGAGGCGCAGCACCGCGGCCAGCGCGAGGACGGCCGCCTCGGGCGCCCACCCGCGCCAGGTGCGGCGCACTAGGCGGGGCGCGGAAGCGAGACCTCGGCGGGCGCGGCCGCCGGCGCGTCGCGCCGCAGCTCGGCGCGCACCGCGCGCAGCTCATGGAAGGCCCGCCGCACGACGGCGGGGCTCGCGCCCGACGAGCGCCCCGCCGTGCGCGGGCGATGGCCGACGCCGAGCTGGGCGATGCGCGCGCCGGCACGCTCGGCGCGCGCAACGAGCTCGGTGCTCACCATCGCCCCCTCGGCCGTCAGCGGCAACGGCTGCACGACGTCGCGTCGCATGAGCTTGAAGGCGCAGTCGACGTCGCGCAGCGGGACGTCGAAGAGGCGCCGCACGAGGGCGTTCCACGCCGCGGCGTTGAGCAGCCGGTGCGGCGGGTCGGCCCGGTGCACCCGGTAGCCGGCGATGATGTCCGAGGACTGCGCCAGGGGGACGAAGCGCGTGAGCTCGGCCATGTCGAACTGCAGGTCGGCGTCGGTGAGGAAGACCCACTCAAGTCGCGCCGCGGCCAACCCCGTGCGGACCGCGGCGCCGTAACCGCGGTTTGCGTCGTGTACGAGCACGCGGATGCGCGGGTCGGCCGCGGCGCGGGCCTGCGCCAGCTCGCGGGTCGCGTCGGTGCTGCCGTCGTCGACGATCAGCACCTCATGGGCGTCCGCTACAAGCTCGCCCGCCGCCGCGGCCTCGTCCAGGGCGCGCTCGACATTCAGGGCCTCGTCGTGGCAGGGGAGGATCACCGAGAGGCCCTTGAGGCGCCCGACGACGTGGGGTCGTTCGAGGGTGGAGGCGACGGCGGCGGTGCGAGCCATGGCCGCCAGCATCGACCCCCGACCTGAGTCGCCTCCCAAGCCCCCGTTCGCCCCGCCTGGGGGTCATGTTGGGATCATGTTGTGCTGCGCAGAGGAGCGCTTGCGCCGCTCTACATTGACGCCATGCTCGGCGAGAACGGACACGGCTCCTTCGAGGGTCGCGTGCTCGTCGTCGAGGATGACAGCGACCTGCGCGAGGTCATGGCGGGGGCCCTCGCCGGCGACGGCCACGTCGTGGTGGAGGCGGCCGACGGCCACGCGGCCCTCGATGCGCTCGCCGCGCAGACCTTCGACCTCGTGCTCCTGGACATCGGGCTCGGAGCCGGGCCTGACGGGGTCGAGGTCTGCCGGCGCCTGCGCGGCGCCGGCGAGGCCGCCCACGTGGTGGCGGTCACCGCCCGCGACGGCGAGGCCGATGCGGTCCTCGCGCTCGAGGCGGGCGCCGACGACTACGTCACCAAGCCGGTCGGGATCGCCGAGCTGCGCAGCCGCGTGCGCGCGGTCCTGCGCCGCATGCACCTCTCGGGCTCGCCGCAGGCGAACCTCGCGCACGAGGGCGTGTGCGTCGACGCCGACGCGCGCCGCGCCGAGATCGACGGCGTCGAGCTGAAGCTCACCTTCTCGGAGTTCGAGGTCCTCCACGCTCTCCTGCGCGCCCACGGGCGGCTGCTCTCGCGCCAGGAGCTGCTCGACGCGATCTTCGGCGGCCACGAGTTCCGCGACCCGCGCGCCATCGACGTCCACGTCCACTTCCTGCGCGACAAGCTCGCGGCGGCGGGCGGCGACCCCGAGCTCATCGTCACGGTCCGCGGCGCCGGCTACCGGGTGAGGACCTGACGCGATGCGCCGGCGCCGGCCAGGGCTGCGCCTGCAGTTCGTCATCGCGCTGCTGGCCGTCAGCGTCGTGACCCTGGCGGCGGCGGTCGCCACCCTCGTGCCGCCGCTCGAGCACCGGCTCGCCAACGATCGCCTGCGCGACATGCGCGCGCTGGCGCGAACGGCCGACCTCGGGCTCTCGCGCCTGCCCCGGCGCGACCTCAGCGCGGGCTCGGAGCGCCAGCGCGCCGTGGTGCGCGAGCTCGCGCGGCGCATGGGCGGGCGCGTCGCGCTCTTCGACGCGCACGGGATCGAGCTCGCCGACACCGACCCCGAGCGCCGCGAGCCGCGCTCGGCCACGCCCGAGCGGCTCGTCGACGCCGGCTTCGCGCGCTCCGGCGACGTCCTCGACCAGGTCCGCGACGGCGAGGCGGTCGTGGTCGCGCCCGTGCGCACGCGGGCCGGCCGGCGCACCCTGGTCCTGCGCAAGTCGCTCGACGACAGCCGCGCCGCCGTCGCGGTCGTCCGCGGCGCGCTGCCGGTGGCGGGCGGCGTGGCGATCCTGCTGGCCGCGGGCCTCGGCGTCGCCCTCGGCTTCGGGCTCCTGCGCCGCCTGGAGCGCCTGCGCCAGGACGCGAGGCGGCTGGCCGAGGAGGGCATCGAGCAGCCGCTCGCGCTCGACACCGCAGGCGACGAGGTCGGCGAGGTCGCGCACGCGCTGGAGACGATGCGCGCGCGGCTGCACGCCGAGGAGCGCGGGCGGCAGGCCTTCCTGGCCACCGCCTCGCATGAGCTGCGCACGCCATTGGCGTCGCTGCGCGGGACCGTCGAGCTGTTGGAGGAGGAGCTCGACGGCGACGCGCCGGATCTGGACGGCGTGCGGCGGAGGGCCGCCGCCGCACGCCGCCAGACCGACCGGATGACCGCCCTGGCCGAGGACCTGCTCGACCTCGGGCGGCTCGACGGCGGGGCCCAGCTGGCCGTCGAGCCCGTCGAGCTGGGCGAGCTCGCCGGGACGCTCGCGGGCGAGGTCGCGCCCGCCGCGCACGCCGGCGGCGTGACCATGGAGCTCGTGGCGCCCCAGCCGGTATGGGCGATGTGCGACCCGCGTGCGACCGCGCGCCTCCTGCGGGCGCTGCTCGAGAACGCGGTGCGCCACGGCGCGCCGGCCGACAGCGCGGTGACGATCGCCGTCACCAGCAGCGGCGAGCGCGCCCGCATCCGCGTGCTCGACGACGGCCCGGGCGTCCCGGAGGCCGAGCGCGAGCGGATCTTCGGGCGCTTCGAGCGCGGCGCGCGGGCAGGCGCCGGCTTCGGGCTCGGCCTCGCGATCGCGCGCGGGCTGGCCCGCCAGATGGGCGGAGACGTGACTGCGCCGGGGGAGGGACGCGGCGCCTGCTTCGAGGCGACGCTCCCGGCCTGCGCGGCGCCTTCGGGCGCCGCGCAGGCCAGCGCTCACGAGGGGCCGCTCGAGACGGTCGCCGGCGCGCCGGCCTGAGGGGCGTCAGTCCAGCGGCCAGTCGTGGACCGGCTCGTTGCCGTGCATGAGCTCGCGGTAGCGCATCGTCATCCGGCGCAGCGCCTCCTCGCGCTCGAGGCCGCCCTCGTAGAGGCGGTGGAAGACGGCGCTCTGCCATGACGCGCCGTTGCGCAGCGTCACGCACCGGCGCTCGATGATCTCGAGCAGACGGTCGGCGTCGGCGGAGTCGATGCCGAGGCGGCCAAGGCCCTCGCGGGCCTGGGGCAGCAGCCGGCGCAGCACGAGCTCGGCCACGGGCACCTCCCCCACCCCCGGCCAGTAGACGCGCGCGTCGATGCCGTCGCGCGCGCCGACGTGGAAGTTCTCCTCGGCGGCCGAGAAGGACATCTGGCTCCACAGCGGCCGGTCGTCCTCGATGAGGACGCGCAGCAGGCCGTAGTAGAAGGCGGCGTTGGCGAGGATGTCGACGACCGTGGGGCCGGCGGGCAGGATCCGGTTCTCGACGCGCAGGTGCGGGCGGCCGCGGACGACGTCGTAGATCGGGCGGTTCCAGCGGTAGATGGTGCCGTTGTGCAGCCGCAGCTCGGCGAGGTTGGGGATGTCGCCGCGGGCCAGCGTGTCGACCGGGTCCTCGTCCTCGGTCACGGGCAGCAGCGCCGGGAAGTAGCGGACGTTCTCCTCGAAGAGGTCGAAGATCGACGTGATCCAGCGCTCGCCGAACCAGACGCGCGGACGCACGCCCTGAGCCTTGAGCTCGTCGGGACGCGTGTCGGTGGCCTGCTCGAAGAGCGCGATGCGCGTCTCGCGCCACAGCTCCTTGCCGAAGAAGAACGGCGCGTTGGCGCCGACCGCGACCTGCACGCCGGCGATCGCCTGCGCGGCGTTCCA
Organism: uncultured Actinomycetes bacterium; assembly: GCA_963851295.1. GTDB lineage: Bacteria > Actinomycetota > Thermoleophilia > Solirubrobacterales > Solirubrobacteraceae > JAOPZW01. The sequence goes on from CAWKOS010000001.1 coordinate 679,459, forward strand.
GTGCGCGGCGAAGGCCTCGGGGGCGACCTGCAGGTGCAGCTGGACGCTCGTGCACGCCGCCTCGGGCGCGATCGTGTCGGCGTAGGTCGACAGCCGCTCGACGCCGCGGATGTCGATCTCGAGGTCCTCCCCGCGCGCCGCGAAGATCTGCTCGTTGAGCAGCGCGTAGCGCGGGTTGACGCTGAGGGCCCCGGCGTTCAGGTGCGCCCCGTCGATCGTCGGGAGGATGCCGATGATCATCATGTGCGCGCCCGCGGTCCGCGACCGGCTCTCGGCGTGGTTGAGGCTCGCGCGGACCGACTCCTCGAGCTCGCCGAACACGGTCCCGGCGAGCTGGCGCGGCGCGACGTTGATCTCGATGTTGAACTGCCCCAGCTCGGTCTGGAAGTCGGGGTCGGCGATCGCCTCGAGGACCGCGGCGTTGGCGAGCGCCGGCCGGCCGTCGTCGTCGGTGAGGTTGAACTCGATCTCCAGGCCGAACGAGCCGCGCGCGGGCTCGAAGCTCTCGTCGGCGAGCATGCGCGCGAAGACGTCCAGGCAGGTGCGCACCTTCTCGCGGTAGCGCTGCCGGTCGGCCCGGCTGAACACCCGTGCGGCAACTTCCTGGCCCATGTCTCTGGCGGGCAGTGTTCCCGCCGCGGGCGGGGGCTGCAACCCCTGGGATCCGACGCCCCGGGGCGTGGCGCGCGCCCGCGCCCGGTCCGGTGCCGGGACGGCGCCGCTGGATCGGGTCGGTCAACGATCGCGTAGGCGCGGCTGATAGCGCGCGACGGTGAAGCCGATCAGCAGCGGGACGTGGATCGCGTAGACCACCAGCGAGAGCGTGATGACGACGAGCTGGCCGCCGCTCGTGCCGTCCTTGACGAAGACCCAGAGCAGGATCCCCGCCGTGATCGCATAGGCGAGCCCCGCCCACCGGGCCACGAGGAAGAAGGCGGGCCAGTTGAAGCCGGGCACGCGCAGCAGCGACACGACGTTGACCACGACGAGCGCCGCCGACGCCGCCAGCAGCGCGACCGCCGGGCCGAGCGGCACGTGGTGGGGCAGGTGCGAGGCGATCCAGATCCCGCCCGCGACGATCAGCGCCATCGACGCGATCGCCACCTGGGTCACGGGAGGCAGCGTGTCGTCGTCGGAGGGCGCGAGCGCCGGCTCGGCGATCGGCGCCAGCGCCTGCTCGCTCATCCCGTCGCGACCTTGGTCATGATCACGAGCGTCGCCACCTGCATCGCGCCGATGATCCCGGCGGTGTAGATGAAGCGCTTCATGAGCCGCTGGATCACGGCCGGGTCGGGCTTGGGCTTCTTGAGCTCGAAGAGGACCGCGACGTTCGCCGGCTCGAGCAGGCCGAGCGCGATGACGGCCATCACTCCGACCACGATGTAGGACGCGACGATCCAGCCGTGCAGGCGGTAGTCGCTGTTGATCGTCCCCATGTAGCGCCCGAGCTGCCAGCCCGCCGCCAGGGTCACGGTGACGATCGTCGGCATGATCAGCAGCAGCTTCGGCATCAGCCGCGTCGTGAGCTCGATGCGCGCCGGGATCGCCATGCGGCCGAGGATCGGCCCGAGCACGAGCCCGAGGAACAGGTCGATCGACGTCCACAGCGCCCCCGCCGCGACGTGGAAGAACTCGAGCGCCCACAGCTTGTTGGCGGCGATCGCCGCGATCAGCCCGGCGAGCACGACGCCGACGATCGGCAGCCCGCGCAGCGGGACGATCTGGAAGTCCGGGCGCGGCGGCGCCTCGGCGGCGGGGGCGGCGGGAGCGGGAGCGGGGATCGCTACCTCGGCCATGGCGCGAGCATAGACCCGCGCCGCGCCGCGGGACAGGGGTGGCGCCGCCCGCCGGACAGGGTGATGCCCGCCGGCGGCGCCCGCCGGCGACTCACTGGAACAGCGCGTCCACCGACACCTCGATCCGCCGGCCCGCGCCCGCGCGCCCGCCCGCGGCGCCGGCTCCGGGGGCGCCCGCCGGAAGGCCGTCGGCCCCGATGCCGGTGCACTCGGTGCGCCGGCACAGCGCCTGGACCTCGGCGGTCAGGAAGCGCGACGCCTTGCCGTAGCCGTGGCCGTCGTCGGCCCCGCGTGGTCGGTGGTAGTAGCGCAGCGGCACGTAGAGGTGCAGGTCGCGCTGGGCGCGCGTGAGCGCGACGTAGAGCAGGCGGCGCTCCTCCTCGATCGCCTCGCGGTCGCCCGCCGCGAGGTCGGACGGGAAGTTGCCGTCGTAGAGGGCCAGCACATGGACCGCCTGCCACTCCAGGCCCTTGGCCGAGTGGACCGTGCTGAGCACGAGCCAGTCCTCGTCGAGGCTCCCGGGCCCGGCGAGGTCGGAGGCCGTGGCGGGCGGATCCAGGACGAGGTCGGCCACGAAGCGCCCGAGATCCGAGGCCTGGCCGGCGGCGGCCACGAGCGCATCGAGATCCTGCAGGCGCACCGCCCCGTCCACGTAGTGGGTCTCGACGATCGGTGCCAGCGCGTCGCGCAGGCCCTCCGCGCGAACGCCGGCGGCCGGCTCGCCCGCCGCCGCGCCCAGCGCGGCGAGGACCGCGTCCGCGGGCTCGCGTGCCGCGGTGGGCAGCCCGGCCCGTGCCTGCGACCAGCGCCCGAGGACGTCGACGAGCCCGCCCGCGTCGGGCTCGAGCGCCTCGAGGACGCGGTTGGCGGTCGCCGGCCCCACGCCCTCGAGGAGCTGGAGCCAGCGAAACCAGCTCAGCCTGTCGGCGGGGTTGTCGGCCAGGCGCAGGAGCGCGAGGAAGTCCTTGACGTGCGCCGCCTCCAGGTAGCGCAGGCCGCCGTACTTGACGTACGGGATGTCGCGGCGCGCGAGCTCGAGCTCGAGCAGGTCGGAGTCGTGCGACGCCCGCATCAGCACCGCCTGCTCGCGCAGGAGCGCCCCGCGCTCGCGCGCGTCGAGCACGCGCTCGCAGACCTCGGTCGCCTGCGCGGCCTCGTCGAGGCAGAGGACGAGCTCGGGCTCGCGCCCGCCTGGTCGCTCGGTGCGCAGCGCCTTGCGGTAGGCGCGCTCGGCCTGGCGCGCGACCGCGTTGGCGACGTCGAGCAGTGGCTGCGTCGCGCGGTAGTTGCGCTCGAGCGCCACAACCGCCGCACCCGGGAAGTGCTGCGGGAACTCGAGGATGTGCTGCGGCGACGAGGACCGGAAGCCGTAGATCGCCTGCAGGTCGTCGCCCACCACGGTCACGTCGTCGCGCTGCGCGCGCAGCGCGCGGACGAGGTCGACCTGCAGGCCGTTGACGTCCTGGTACTCGTCGACCAGCAGATGGTCGATCGAGCGGCCCATGTCGGCCCCGATCACCTCGTCGCACGCGAGCGCGCGCCAGTGCAGGAGCAGGTCGTCGAGGTCGAGCACCCCGAGCGCCCGCTTGCGCGCGCCATAGGCGACGAAGAGGGCCGCGAGGTCCTCGCCGTGGCGCTCGCACCACGGGAAGGACTCGACGAGCACCTCGCGCAATGGTCGCTGCGCGTTGACCGTGCGTGAGTAGACGTCGAGCAGCGTCGACTTGCGCGGGAAGCGCCTGCCCGTCTGTCCGAGGCCGGCCTCCTGGCGCACGAGGTCCATCAGGTCGGCGGCGTCGCCGGCGTCGAGCACGCCGAAGCCCGGCGGCAGGCCGAGCGCCGCCGCGTGCCGGCGAACGAAGCGGTGCGCAACCGAGTGGAAGGTGCCGCCCACCACCTTCGCGGCGTGGCGCCCGGCCGGCGCGCGGCCGAGGTACGCGCGCGCCCGCCCGAGCATCTCGCGCGCCGCCCGCCGCGTGAAGGTCACGAGCAGCAGGCGCTCGGGCGAGGCGCCCTCCTCGATGAGCCACGCGACGCGCGCGGCGAGCGTGGTCGTCTTCCCGGTCCCCGCCCCCGCCAGCACCAGCAGCGGCCCGGACGGATGGGTCGCGGCGGCGCGCTGCTCGGGGTTCAGCGCGTCCAGGTATCCGGCGGTGGGCGACTCGACGAACATGTGTTCGGAAGGTACGCGGCGCGCCGGACGCCTCGGTAGGGTCGCCGCCGTGCGACGGCTCCACCCGCTCCCCGCCGCGCTCGCCGCGCTCACCGCGCTGTCGCTCGCCGCGACGGCGGCGACGGCACCGGCCGCGCCCGCCGCCGCCACGACCGCGCCCGCCACGACGTGGCTGTGCCTCCCCGGCCGAACGCCCGACCCGTGCGCCCCCGGCCAGGCGACCACGCGCTTCAGCCCCACCGGCAAGCGCCTCGGCACCGCCCCCGCCCCGCGCGCGACCAAGCCGAAGATCGACTGCTTCTACGTCTATCCCACGGTCAGCGACCAGAAGCGGCTCGTAGCCACGCGCGCGATCGACCCCGAGGAGCGCTCGATCGCGCTCTACCAGGCGGCCCGCTTCTCGCGCGTCTGTCGGGTCTTCGCGCCCATGTACCGCCAGTACACGCTGCAGGCCCTGACCCAGCGCCCCGCCGGGCCGGTGCGGACCACCTTCGTCGGCCCCGCCGCCTATGCCGACGTCGTCCAGGCCTGGCGGACCTACCTGCGCAAGTACAACCACGGCCGCGGCGTCGTCCTCATCGGCCATTCACAGGGCACGCTCGTCCTGCGCAAGGTCATCGCGGACGAGATCGACGGCAAGCCGGCCGCGCGCCGGCTGCTCGTCTCCGCGGTCCTCCTCGGCGGCAACGTGCTCGTCAAGACGGGCAGCGACGTCGGCGGCGACTTCCGCCACCTCCCCGCCTGCCGCGCGCCGCGCCAGACCGGGTGCGTGATCGCCTTCTCGACCTTCGACGGGCCGGTGCCCGCCAACGCGATCTTCGGGCGCTCGAACGAGCCCGGCCGCAGCGTCCTGTGCACGAACCCGGCGGCCCTGGGCGGCGGCTCGGGGGTGATCGACCCGGTCTACCCGAGCGCGCCCTTCGCGCCCGGCTCGACCATCGCAGCCGGCATCGCCCTGCTCGGCTTCCCCCTCCCGACCGCGTCGACGCCATGGGTCGAGCTGCCCGGCAGCTACCGCGCCCACTGCACGTCGGGCCCCGCCCACGTCCTGCAGATCACGCCCCGCGGCGGCGCGCCGCTGCCCAAGCCGTCGCCCGACGCGACCTGGGGCCTGCACCTGACCGACGCGAACATCGCGCTCGGCAACCTCACCGACGTCGTCGGCGAGCAGGCGGCCGCGTTCGGCGCCGCCCGCTAGCGCTTGCGCTTCCTCGCCGCCGGCGGCAGCACGACCGCCGCCTCCGGCGTCGCCACGCGGAAGCTGAAGCTCTCGACGAAATAGAGCCGCACCGCGTCGGCGTCGTGGCTCTCGTAGCCGATGGCGACGTCCTGCCCGCAGTCGAAGAGGAAGTCGCCGCCGCGCATGCTGGCGACGATCGCGCCGTCGACGCCCGGCGCCCACACGAGCGGGCCCTCGAGGATCTTGCGCAGGTGCTCGAAGAGCGGGTAGCCGCCGTGCTCGGTCGTCTCGACCACGCCCTTGTAGACGTCGGGCGCGAGCGCGAGCCCGTACGGTCCGGCGACGCCCGAGCGCAGCAGGACCTCGACCGCCCGCGCGATGTGGCGCGGGCACGCGGTGAGGTCGTCGCTGAGCGGGATCGGCTCGTGCGGCGAGGCCTCCGCCATCCCGACGATGCCCGCCTCCGGCCAACCGTTGAAGACCGCGACGTTCTCCGCCAGCGCGATCCGGCGGGCCGCCTCGGCGAGGTCGTCCAGGTCGGCGTCCTCGGCGCCGCGGGCGATGTCGTCGAGCTCGGAGCGCGCGACGCTGAAGCCCGCGCGCGGCTCGACCAGCGCCAGCACGCGCCGCCGCGTCGGCGCGACGCCCTCGACCACGGCGGCCTCGATCGTCTCGATGCGGCCGAGGTTGGTGGCGGAGTGCTCCCACCCGTGCGGTCCGGAGAAGTCGACGAGCTTGCGCGCGGCGAGCGAGGCGACGAGCTGGCGGCGCGCCTCGTCCTCGAGCTCCTCCCAGCCGTCGTCGGTGATCGGGGCGAGGTCGCGAAGCAGGTGGTTCATCGCTGCATTCCCTTCAGGCTGCCGATGCCGAGCGAGTGGCTCTCCGACGGAGCCGGCGCGGGGGCGCCCGCGGCCGCCTCCTCGTTGGCGCCGCCCTCTTCGAACGTCGCCTCGGCGGCGTCGCCGTTCTCGACGATGTCGCCGGGCTGGAACAGGACCCGCCGGGCGACCTGCCGCCAGATCGGCGTGCGCCGCAGGAGGAACTCGAGGTCCATGCTGAAGTGCTTGAACTCCTCGTCCTGGGCGTCGCGCATGATCGCCGCGGCCTCGGCGTCGCGCTCGAGCGCCAGGCGCTGGGCGTACCACCCGATCGCCTCGGCCTCCTCGATCAGGGAGGTGCAGACGCGGGCGTACGTGCGGACGTCGTCGGGGAGCTCGCCGGGCGGCTCGTGGTACTGCTCGGTGGGCATGGGCGGAACACTAGCTGCCGGTTTCGCTCGGCTCATGGACCTCGTTCGAGGACGTCGAAAAGAGCCAGTAGCACACGTGCTACGCTGCTCGCATGGACCGCTCCGTGACCCAACGAGAGCTCCGCAACGCCAGCGGCGAGATCATGCGCGGGCTCGACCGCGGGGAGTCCTTCGTGGTCACCCGCAACGGCGTGCCCGTCGGGGAGCTGACGCCCGTGCGGTCGCGTCAGTTCGTGACCGCCGACGTCGCCGTCGGCGCCTTCCGCGGCGCGCCCGCCATCGACCCCGATCGCTTCCGTGCCGACGTCGATGTCGCCGTCGACCAGGATCCCGCGCCTCGTGCCTGAGCCCCACCACGAGCGGGGCGTGGTCGATACGTCGATCGTGATCGAGCTCGAGCGGCTGGACCCCGGCGGACTGCCGGCCCAGCTCGCCGTCTCGGCGATCACGTTCGCCGAGCTCGCCGCCGGTCCCCACGCGACGAGCGACGCGGCGGAGCGGGCGCGGCGGCAGGAGCGCCTCCAGCGGGCCGAGGCGACCTTCCAGCCGCTTCCGTTCGACGCAGCCGCGGCGCGTGCCTACGGACGCGTCCACGCGGCCGTCGTCGACCAAGGCCGCAAGGCCCGGGGACGGCGGGCGATCGACCTGCTCATCGCCGCCACCGCCGTCGCGGGCGAGCTGCCGCTCTACACCCGTAACGCATCGGACTTCCGCGGCCTCGAGGACCTGCTCGAGGTCGTCGGGGTTGCGCCCGCCTGAGCGCTGGTTTCAAGCCCGCGGGCCGCGGGCACAGAGCCTTCAGTCTCTGTCGTTTTCTTTCGGAGACTTTCGCTCGGACTGAGGAGAGGGTCATGACGGGTCGCGGCCGGTCGGTGCTGTCCTGGTGCGTCGCATTCGCGCTGATCGGGGTGCTCGCCCCCGCGGCCGGCGCCGCGCAGCGCAGCGCAGACTTCGGTCGCGGCTGGAAGTTCGCCCTCGCCAACCCCAACGACGTGACCGACCCGACCGGCGCCTACGCGCACGCCGCCGATCCCGGCTACGACGACGGGCCGTGGCGCACCGTCGACCTGCCGCACGACTGGAGCATCGAGCTCGACCCGACGCCGCAGGGCACGACCAGCGACACCGGCTACTTCCAGGGCGGCCTGGGCTGGTACCGCAAGACCTTCACGCTCCCGCGCGCGGACGCGCGCAAGGCCGTCTCGCTCGAGTTCGACGGCATCTACATGGACTCCGTCGTCTTCCTCAACGGCGAGCAGGTCGCCAGCCACCCGTACGGCTACACCGGCTTCGCGGTCGACCTGAAGGACGCGCACGCCGACGGCCACACGAAGAACGTCGTCGCCGTCGAGGTCCGCAACAAGCTCCCAAGCAGCCGCTGGTACTCGGGCAGCGGGATCTACCGCAACGTCCACCTCGTCGTCACCGACCCGACCCACGTCGCGCGCCACGGGACCTTCGTGACCACGCCGGACGTCGAGCGCACCTACCCCAGCGGCTTCACCGCCGTGCACGTGACCACGAAGGTCGTCGGCGACGCGACGAGCGTCGTCACGAGCGTCCAGGACGCCCGCGGGCGCACGGTCGCGCGCGGGCGCCCGGCCACGCCGCAGCGACGGCACGGCGACGAGCGACCTGCGCCTCGGCCACCCGCGACTGTGGTCGACCGACGACCCCTACCTCTACACGCTGACCACCGAGGTCCGGAAGGGCCGCGACACCGTCGACCGCACGACGACGACCTTCGGCGTGCGCTGGTTCCGCTTCGACCCGGCCAACGGCTTCTCGCTCAACGGCCGCCCGATGAAGATCTACGGCGTCGACCTGCACCACGACGAGGGCGCGCTCGGCGCAGCGGTCAACAAGGACGCCCTCATGCGCCAGATGACGACCATGAAGAGCATGGGCGTCAACGCCCTGCGCACCTCGCACAACCCGCCGTCGCCGGAGATGGTCGAGGTCTGCCAGGAGCTCGGGATCGTGATGATGGTCGAGGCCTTCGACACCTGGCGCACGCCCAAGCGCCAGTACGACTACGGCCGCTTCTTCGACGCCAACAGCGACGCCGACATCGCCGAGATGGTCGACGCGTCGAAGAACTCGCCCGCGGTCGTCCTGTGGTCGATCGGCAACGAGATCCCCGACTCGACGTCGGCGACCGTCGGCCTGCCGATCGCCAAGCGGCTCGTCGCCGACATCAAGGCGATCGACACGACGCGACCGATCGTCATCGGCTCGGACAAGTACCGCAGCGTCCCGGCGACCGGCTCGGGCGCCGACCTCATCCTCGGCCAGCTCGACGGCCTCGGCCTCAACTACAACACCGCCGCCTCGGTCGACGCGCTCCACGCCAAGTACCCGAACACCTTCCTCTTCGAGTCCGAGTCGTCGTCGGAGACCTCGTCCCGCGGCGTCTACCAGGACCCCGACCAGCTCAACACCGGCGAGAACTACACGCCCGGCAAGCGGGCGACCTCGTCCTATGACAACAACCTGGCCTCGTGGACGATGAGCGGCGAGTACGGCCTCAAGAAGGACCGCGACCGCAAGTACTTCCAGGGCGAGTTCCTGTGGTCGGGCACCGACTACATCGGCGAGCCGACGCCCTACAACGTCTTCCCGGTGAAGTCGTCGTTCTTCGGCGCCGTCGACACGGCCGGGTTCCCGAAGGACATGTACTGGCTCTTCCGCAGCCAGTGGACGAAGCGGCCGATGGTCCACCTGCTGCCCATGGACTGGACCGACCACGACCCCGGCGATCCCGTGCAGGTCTGGGCCTACGCGAACGTCGACACCGTCGAGCTCTTCCTCAACGGCACCTCGCTCGGCGTGCGGCGCTTCGACCACAAGACGACCGCCGACGGGCGCCCCTACCTCGAGACGACCGAGGCCACCCACGACGACAAGACCGTCACCGGCGGCGCGTTCCCGGGCAGCTACACGAGCCCCAACGGCAGCGCCGGCAAGCTGCACCTCAGCTGGGACGTGCCGTTCGCGCCGGGCAAGCTGGTCGCCGTGGCGCGCCGCGACGGGCGCGAGGTCGCCCGCGACGAGGTCGACACCGCCGGGCCGCCCGCGGCCATCCGCCTGACCCCGGACAAGCGCCGGATCACCGCCGACGGCCGCTCGCTCTCCTACGTGACCGTCGACGTGGTCGACGCCAACGGCGTGCTCGTGCCCGATGACGACGACGCGATCTCCTTCGACGTCCGCGGCGCCGGCCGTCTCGCGGGCCTCGACAACGGCCGCGAGGAGGACGCCGAGAACTACAAGGCGTCCACGCGCCAGGCCTTCAACGGCAAGGCGCTGGCGATCGTGCAGTCGGGCGATCGCTCGGGGCCGATCGCGATCAGCGCGACCGCCCCCGGGCTGGCGCCCGCGCGGACGACGGTCTACGCCTCGGGCGGCCACGGGGCCGGGCAGCGCCAGGCGCCGCGCTACGTGCCGAAGGCGGCGCGGCGCGCCGCGCCCGCCGGCGCGACCGCCGACGCGAGCTACTCCGGCCGGCCCGACACGCTCCCGGCCGCGATGCTCGACAGCGATCCGGCCACGGCGTGGTCGAACTACTACCTCAAGGCCGCGACCGCGCTGCTGCCGTCGTTCAGCCTCGCGCACGCGCGCGAGTGGGTCTCGGTCGCGTGGCCGGCCGCGCAGACGGTGGGCAGCGTGCGCGCGTCGTTCACCGTCGACGCGACCCACGCGCTCCCGGCCGCCGTCGCCGTGGAGTACTGGAACGGCACGGCGTGGGCGCCGGTGGCCAACCCGCAGGTCACGCTCGCGAGCGCCTCCGGCCAGCCCAGCGAGGTGACCTTCGACCCGGTGTCGACGACCAAGGTGCGCCTCGACATGACGAGCGCGCACCCGAAGGCCGGCGACGGCTTCATCGCGATCAGCACCCTGGAGGTTCCGGGCGCCGGAGTCCACTAGCGTGCGGCGCATGGCCGCGGGGCCCGAGCCCGCAGAGGTGCGCCAGGAGCGGATCACCGCGCTCGTCGAGGAGCAGGGCTTCGTGCGCGTCCGCGACCTGTCGGCCCGCTTCGGCGTCTCGACGGTGACCGTCCGCACCGACCTGCAGTCGCTCGAGTCGCACGGGCGGGTGCGGCGGATCCGGGGCGGCGCGATGGCGCCCGGGGTCGAGCGCTCCGAGCAGCCCTTCGAGGTCGCCGAGCACGACCTGGCGACCGAGAAGGCGGCCATCGGGCGCTGCGCGGCCGCGCTCGTCGCCGACGGCGACACCGTCCTGCTCGACGTCGGGACCACGACGACGGCGATCGCCCGAGCGCTGGTGGCGCGCGCCGACCTGCGCGACGTCACCGTCGTCACGAACGGGCTGACGGTTGCGCTCGTGCTCGAGCGCGCGTGGCCGCGGGTCTCGGTCGTCGTCACCGGCGGGACCCTGCGCCCGCTGCAGCACTCGCTCGTCAACCCGCTGGGCACCGTGCTGCTCGACGGCCTCAACGCCGCGCTCGCCTTCATCGGCTGCAACGGCGTCGACGTCGCAGGCGGGGTGACGAACATCAACCTGCCCGAGGCCGAGGTCAAGCGCGCGATGCTGCTCTCCTCGCGGCGCCCGGTCGTGGTCGCCGACGGCTCCAAGCTCGGCGAGGTCGAGGTGGCGAAGATCTGCGACCTGGCCGAGGTCAGCCTCGTGGTCTCCGACGCGAGCGCCGACCCGTCGGTCCTCGCGGACCTCGCGGCCGCGGGCTGCGATGTCCGCGTGGCCGACGGGTCGGGCTAGCGCCACGGGCCTCTGACTCACGCCGCCCGGCGGGCGCCGGCAGGCTGGGCCGGTGGGACGTGGTGGTTGGCCTTGAAGACGTCCTGCGGGTCGTAGAGCGCCTTGACGCGGCGCAGGCGCTCCCAGGTGGCGCCGTCGAAGAAGGCGCTCGCGTCCGCCGGCTCCTCGACGAAGTTCGGGTAGTCGCCGGCGCGGTGCGGCGCCACGGCGGCGAGGACCGCCCCGACCTGCTCCTGCACCGCGGGCTCCGCCGCCGGCTCGGGCACGACGCCCAGGCCGAACACCGCAATCTCGCCGGGCAGCGTGGCGCGGGCGCCCGCGCCGGGCGCGTGGCGTGCCAGCGCGCCGCCCATGTGGCGGAACTGGACGATCGCCAGCGACGAGCCGGGGCCGGCGATCTGCGCGATGTCGTCGATCGCCGCGCCGGGCAGCTCGTCGATCAGCGCGTGGCGGAAGCGGTAGGGCAGCGGGTCGCGCGGGTCCATCGCCAGCTCGCTGAGGCCGACCGGCGGCTGCACGGCGAACGTGTCCATCCCGGGACCGAGCGCACGCAGCGGCGCCAGCAGCTCGCGGCCGTCCGCCTCCGGGCCGAGGAACGCCGCCTTGGCGACGATGAACGAGCGCCCGCGGATCGCCTCGGGCAGCGCCGGGTCGGGCGGGAAGTGCATGATGCTCGCCCACGTGGTGATCTCGTCGGGCAGGTCCGGCAGCAGCTCGGTCCACGCGTGCAGGACCTCGGCGGCCTGCTCGATCCCGAAGAACATGGCGCCCGCGTAGAGGCTGCGCACCGGCTGGACCGCGAACTCGATCGCGGTGACGACGCCGAAGTTGCCGCCGCCGCCGCGCAGCGCCCAGAAGAGCTCGGGCTCGTGCGTGGGGTCCGTGCGCACGAGCCGGCCGTCCGCGGTCACGAGCTCGACGGCGGTGACCGCGTTGGTCTGCATCCCGTGCTTGCGGGCCAGCCAGCCGATCCCGCCGCCGAGCGAGTAGCCGACGACGCCCACGTCGGGCGACGAGCCGTGCAGCGCGGCGAGGCCGAGCTCGGACAGGCGCGGCACGACGTCCTGCCACTTCGTGGCCGCGCCGACCCGCACGCGCCGTGCGTCGGCGTCGATCGAGACGCCGGTCAGCGCCGAGGTGTTGAGGATCAGCGTGTCGTCGAGCGCGCCGAGCGGGCCGGCGTTGTGCCCCGTGGCCTGCGGCGCCACGCGCCAGCCGTTCGCGCGCGCGTGGGCGACGGCCGCGGCCACCTCGCGCACGTCGGTGGGAAGGGCGACGGCCTCGGGGCGCTGGTCGATCAGAAGGTTGAAGGTGGCGCGGGCGGCGTCCCAGTCGGGGTCGGAGGGCCCCACGACGCGCGGGCGGGCGGAGATGTGCATGACGGGCCTTTCGTGCAAGCGGGTGAGAGAGGAGGAAGGGCCTGCAGGGTGAGGCAGCGCCAACATCTATGCAACAGAAGCTGTCGCACTTAGTATCTGGTCTATCGATGCATGATCTTCGCCGCCTGCGCGCCTTCCACGCGGTCGCCGAGCGGCGCTCGTTCTCCGAGGCCGCGCACGCGCTCGGATACGCGCAGTCGGTCGTGTCACACCACGTCGCGGCCCTCGAGCAGGAGTTCGGCGTCACGCTCGTCGACCGCGCGCGGCGGCCGGTCGGGCTGACCGAGGCGGGAGAGCGCCTGCGCGTCCACGCCGCCACCGTGCTCGGCCAGGTCTCGACCGCCGAGGAGGAGCTGCGCGCGCTGGCCGGCCTGCGCACGGGCACCGTGCGCGTGGGCGCCTTCCTCAGCGCCTGCACCTCGTTCGTGCCCCGGGCGCTGGCCCGCTTCGAGACGGCGCACCCAGACGTGGTGATCGAGCTCGAGCAGCTCGAGCCGGCCCCAGCGCTGCGGCGCCTGCGCGCCGGCGAGCTCGACGTGGGCGTCGTCTGGGAGGTCCCGGGCGAGCCGAACCTGAGCGACGAGGAGGGCTTCGAGCGCCTGTTCCTCGCCGACGACCCCTACCGGATCGTCCTTCCGCCGCGCCACCGGCTCGCGCGCAAGCGGGAGGTCGACCTCCCCGACCTCGCCGACGACCGCTTCATCGCGCCGCCGACCGACGTCTCGGCGGGCTACCGCGCGATGATCGATCGTCTGTGCGGCGAGGCCGGCTTCGCCCCGCAGGTCCGCTATCTGGTGCGCGACGTGACCGTGGGCCGCGCGCTCGTGGCGGCGGGACTGAGCGTCGCGTTCATCACCGACCTCGCGGTCGACGAGCCCCGGCCGGACGTGGTGGTGCGGCCGGTCCGCGGCGTGAGCCTGGCCCGTTCGGTGTATGCGGTGTGGCTGCGGGGGCGCCGCGCCCCGGCGATCCCGGCCATGACGCGGGTGCTCGCGCAGGCGGCGAAGGCGCGCCTGCACCAGTAGCGGCGCGCGGTCACAGGCCCATGGCGGCGGACATCGCGTGCAGGGTCTCGGTGGCGCGCTCGTTGGCGCGCCCCTCGCCCGCCTCGAGTGCTGCGTCGAGCCGGGCGGGGTCGGCCAGCAGGGCCTGGTAGCGGTCGCGCATCGGCGTGACCTTCGTGTCCAGGTGCTCGGCGAGCAGGGCCTTGACGTCGCCGTAGCCGATGCCGCCGGCGCGGTAGCGGCCGCGGACCTCCTGGGCGGCAGCCGGGTCGGCGAAGGTGTCGAGCAGGGCGATGAGCGTGCAGGCGTCGGGATCCTTTGGATCCTGCGGGCGGCGGCTGTCGGTGACGACGCGGCGGATGAGCTTGGCCTGCTCCTCGGGCGGCGCGAACAGCGGGACCGTGTTGCCGTAGCTCTTGCTCATCTTGCGGCCGTCCAGGCCCGGCAGCACGCCGCCGTAATGCGGGACGACCGCCCGCGGCTCCCGCAGGACGCCGGGGCGGAAGGCGCGCGCGAAGGCACGCGCGAGCTCGACGGCGATCTCCAGGTGCTGGGCCTGGTCGGCGCCGACCGGCACCTGGTCGGCGCCGATGGCGAGGATGTCGGCGGCCATCAGCACCGGATAGGTGAACAGGCCCATGTTGACGCCATGGTCGGTGTCGCGTCCGGCCGCGGCATTGGCGGCGACGAGCGCCTTGTACGCATGTGCCCGGTTGAGGGTTCCCTTGCTCGTGACGTTCGACAGGAGGGCGCTGATCTGCCCGATGGCGGGCACGCGCGACTGCCGGTAGATGTGCGCGCGATCGTGGTCGAGGCCGCAGGCCAGCAGCGCGGCGGCCATCCTCCGCGTGCGCTCGCGAAGCCGGTCCGGGTCGGGCCGGCCGTTGAGGGCGTGCACGTCGGCCACGAACACGTACGTGTCGCGACGGGGCTGGGCGGCGAGCTGGGCGAGCGGCCTGATGGCGCCGGCGTAGTTGCCGAGGTGCAGCTCGCCGGTCGGCTGGATGCCGGTCAGGGTGATGGTCGGGGTGCTCACGGCGGGTGTCCTTTCGCGCGCCCACGGGTGACGAAGGGGGCGGGAAGGCACCGGTGGGCGCAGCGCAGCGCGTCCCCGCGTCAGGCGGAGTCGGCGTGGCGTGCCGGAGAGAACGAAGCGACGCGGGCCGACGGCTAGCCGGCCCACCAGAACGCGCGCTCGCCGGCCGGCGAGCGGTGCACAGCGCCAGAGGGCTGGGCGGCGGCGTTCATGGTCTGGCGATCATAGGCGGGCGGACGTGGGCGCACTGTGGGAGGCGTCACGTTGTTGACATGTGCCGATATCGGCATATGATCGCTCCGTGGCCCGCTCCTCCACGACCTTGGATGTCTTCAACGCGATCGGCGAGGCGCGGCGCCGCGAGATCCTGGACACGCTGATCGCAGGCGAGAAGGCGGTCGGGGCGATCGTGAACGACCTCTCGATGTCCCAGCCGCAGGTCTCGAAGCACCTACGGGTGCTCAGCGAGGTGGGGCTCGTCAGCTGCCGGGCGGAGGGACGTCGCCGGCTGTACCGCCTGGAACCCGCATGCCTTCAGCCGTTTCATGAGTGGCTGGCCAAGTACGAGCGGGCGTGGAACGACCGACTGGACCGGATGGACGACTACCTCAAACAGCTCCAACAACAAGGAGAGCGCAGTGACACCTGATCGCCACGGGACGTCGGTCGTCGAATTCCCGCACGAACTCGAGATTGTCACCACTCGCGAGTTCGACGCTCCGCTCGAACTGGTCTTCGACGTCTTCACGAAGCCGGAGCACGTGAGCAGATGGTTCGCTCCGTTCACGTGTGAGGTGACGGAGTGCTCGATCGACCTGCGCGTGGGCGGGAGCTACCACATCGTCTTCGTGACCGAAGACGGAACCGAGTGCTCGTTTCGGGGAACCTACTTGGAGGTTGAGGCGCCGACCCGGACTGTCGCAACGTGGCTGTTCGAAGGGTGGCCAGATGCGGACGCCGTCGAGTCCATGGATCTGCACGAGACCGACGGAGTGACGAAGCTGACGATGAAGCTGGCGTTCCGCGACCAGGCCGGCCGTGACCACATGACCAGGCACGACGGCCAGGAAGACAGCTTCGACAAGCTGGAGGACTACTTGAGGTCACTGCTCGAGGCGAAGAAAACGGTGTCCGGGTAACAGTGGAGACGGTGGGTGAGAATCGGCGCGACATTTGCCGCCGTCATCGGAGATACCAAGGACCCGCGCGACTGAGTTTCGACTGCAACTCAGGCCGGCTTCGCCGGGCCATTCGATGGTCCCGAATTCCGGGTTCACCGCGACGGCTTCGAACGTCGCTCGATCGTCGCGAATGGCAGTAAACACGCCGCCGGCAGCGAGGAGTCCCGAGAGGTCAACCTCGTGAACGGCGCCATCACCGAACGACAGCCGCACCCAATGGCCCGGAAGAGGCTCGACCTGGGGTGACGGTTGTGCGTGGGCTGCTCATGGAAGCGGTTCGATCTTGTGCGGCACGTCCGCCCCTGTCGCAGCAAATCCCGCTCAAAAAAGGGGCGGGATTTGCAGGTACGTCCTGAACTGTCGGTTCATCCTGAACCAGTGGAGACGGTGGGAATCGAACCCACGTCCGCAATCGCGCATGAGGTGGCGTCTACGAGCGTAGCCGGCGCTCTGATCTCGTCCCGGGGTCGCCTCGCCGGCGGGGTTCCTCGGGACCAGCCTCCTGAAGATGTCCCCGGATTGGCGGAGGCGGACCGCCCCGGGTGAGCCGGCATCTGATGCAGGTGATCCCCACGGCCGGCAGGTGGGGGCCCACAGCTCACGGCTTAGCTAATTGCTAAGCGGCGAGCGCGTACTCGTGAGAGTCCGCACGTATTGTTTTCCCGGGTGTTTTACGAGGCCTCCCGGGACCTCGACTCGCAACCACCCCTGCGAACCGACCACGTCGAAGCCTGTCGTCCCCAGGGGTTATGTACGTCGTCCAGTGTATCGGCGCGCGCGAGAAGCTCGTCCAGCGGCGGCGCCTTAACGAAGACGACGCGGTCCCGAGTCGCCCGGGGTGCTCTCCGCCACCGGTCTCCGTGAGGAGTCTCGATGGCTTCAGAGCGGCGGGCCTCGCAACCCCTGGGCCTCGCTCTCTGCGACTCGGTTCCGCGTCGAGGCGCAACTTAGGTGGGCGCCCCACGGCGGTCAAGACCCGTTCTGAGCCGAAGCCGCATCCTCCGCACATTTCGCGCCACGGCGCCGGATTTCGCCATCCTTGACGGCCCATGCCGACCACCGAGCGCCTCGTCCTGCGCGCGTGGCGCCCCTCGGACCGCGAGCCCTTCGCCGCCCTGAACGCCGATCCCGAGGTCGTGCGCCACCTGCGCGACGGCGCGCCGATGACGCGCGCCGAGAGCGACGCGTTCCTCGACGCCATCCAGGCCCACTGGGACGAGCACGGCTTCGGCCTGTGGTGCGCGGCGCCGCGCGAGGAGCCGGATACCTGCCTGGGCTTCATCGGCCTCGCCGTGCCCTCCTTCCTGCCCGCCGTCCTCCCCGCCGTCGAGGTCGGCTGGCGCCTGGCGCGCCCGGCGTGGGGGCGCGGCCTGGCGACCGAGGGCGCGCGCGCCTCGCTGCGCCACGGGTTCCAGACGCTGCGCCTGCGCTCGGTCGTTTCGCTCATCGCGCCGGCCAACACGCGGTCGATCCGCGTCGCCGAGAAGCTCGGCATGCGCCGCGGCGCCACGCACCTGCAGCCCGGAACCGGCCAGCGGGTGTGGGCATATGAGATTTCGTCGGAAGATGCGGGTTTTTCACCTGGGCCGTCTTGACCGCTGCTAACGGCCTCGCATAGGTTCGATCCAGACGCGGAACCGAGCCGCAGAGAGCGAGGCCCAGGGGTTGCGAGGCCCGCCGCTCTGAGGTCACGGCGCTCCCTCGGGAGCCGACGTGGCGGAGAGCACCCCAGGCGGCTCGGGACCGCGTCGCCTTCGTTAAGGCACACTGGTCGACATGACCGTCATGGACGTGCAGGACGTCGCATGGGACCTCGACCCGCTGGTCGACGGCGACGGGCCGGAGGGCGCCGACCGCCAGCTCGACGAGGCCGACGAGCGCGCGGCCGTCTTCGCGCGGGCGCACGCCGGGCGCGTCGCCGACCTCGACGGTCCGGGCCTCGCCGCCGCGATGGCCGAGCTCGAGGCGATCGTCGACCTCATCGGCCGCGCCGGCTCCTACGCGATGCTGCGCTTCGCCGTCGACACCGCCGACCCGGCCAACGGCGCGCTTCTCGCGCGCGTGCAGGAGAAGGCGACGGCCACCGAGACCAAGCTGCTCTTCTTCGAGCTCGAGTGGGCGGCGCTCGACGACGACCATGCCGATTCGCTGCTCGACGCCGAGGGCCTCGAGACGACGCGCCATCACCTGCGCACGCTGCGCCGCTACCGGCCGCACCTGCTCTCCGAGCCCGAGGAGAAGCTGATGACCGAGAAGGCGCTGACCGGCCGTGACGCCTGGTCGCGGCTGTTCTCCGAGCTCACGAGCGCGGTCCGCGTCGAGCTCCCCGATGGCGACGACGGCGTGCCGCTCGACGTCGCCCTCAGCCGCCTGGTCTCCCCCGATCGCGAGGTCCGGCGCACCACGGCCGAGGCGGTCACCGCCGCGCTGGAGCCCGGGCTGCGCACGCGCGCCTACGTCTTCAACACGCTGCTGCAGGACAAGGCCACCGACGACCGCCTGCGCGCGTACCCCAGCTGGCTGGCGAGCCGCAACCTCGCCAACGAGGCCAGCGACGAGTCCGTGCAGGCGCTGCTCGACGCGGTCAAGTCCAACTACGACCTCCCGCAGCGGTGGTATCGGCTGAAGGCCGAGCTGCTCGGCCTCGAGCGCCTGGCCGACTACGACCGCATGGCCTCCGTCGCCGACGAGGAGATCATGGTCGACTGGCCCGACGCCTCCGAGCTCGTCCTCACGACCTTCCACGAGTTCTCGCCGGTCATGGGCGACCTCGCCAAGCGCTTCTTCGACGAGCGCTGGATCGACGCCCCGGTGCGCCCCAACAAGCGCGGCGGCGCCTTCTGCGCCTACACGACCCCGAGCGTGCATCCGTTCGTGATGCTCAACTACACGGGCCGCCGGCGCGACGTCCTCACGCTCGCCCACGAGCTCGGCCACGGCCTGCACGCGGCGCTGGCGATCCCGCGCGGGCCGCTGGAGCAGCACACGCCGCTGACCGTGAGCGAGACCGCCTCGGTGTTCGGCGAGACGCTCGTCTTCCGCCGCCTGCTCGACGCCGCCGACACGCCCGCCTCGCGCCTGGCGCTGCTGGCCGAGAACATCGAGGGCTCGATCGCGACCGTCTTCCGCCAGACCGCGATGAACGGCTTCGAGGAGCTCGTGCACACCGCACGGCGCACCGAGGGCGAGCTGAGCGTCGACCGCTTCGGCGAGCTCTGGCACGAGTCGCAGTCGGCGATGCTCGGCGACGCCGTCGAGATCACCGACGGCTACCGGATGTGGTGGTCCTACGTGCCGCACTTCATCGGCACGCCGGGCTACGTCTACGCCTACGCCTACGGGCAGCTGCTCGCCCTCAGCGTCTACCGCCGCTTCACCGAGGAGGGCGAGGGCTTCGTCCCGCGCTACCTGGAGCTGCTGGGCGCGGGCGGGTCGCGCAGCCCCGAGGCGCTCGCCGCGATCGCCGGGCTCGACCTCGAGGACCCGTCGTTCTGGGCCAAGGGCCTGGAGCTCGTGCGCGACCAGCTCGACGCCGCCGAGGCCGCGGCGGCCGAGGTCAGAGCCGGCTGAGGAAGCCGCGCACGGCGGCCAGGTAGGCGTCGTTCTCCTCGATGAAGGTCATGTGCGCGCTGTTCTCGAAGACGACGAGCTCCGCGCCCGGCACGCCGGCGGCGATCGCCTCCGCGGCCGGGATCGAGCAGGTGCGATCGTGGCGCCCGGCGAGGACGAGCAGCGGATGGGTGACCTCGCCGAGACGGTCCTCGACGGCGATCGCCCCGTAGTCCTCGTTGGCGGCCGCGCGCAGGACGTCGGGCCCATAGACGGCGTCGGCCATCGCGGCGCTCAGGTCGTCGATGCGCGGGTCGCGCGGGTCGGCGAAGTGAAACGGCGTCTGGTCGGCGAGGATCTGCGCGACCTCCTCCTGCGTGCGCGCATGCGCCTCGCGGGCCCAGGAGTCCGTGACCTGCTCGCGCAGCTCGACGGGCTCGAAGGCCGCGAGCTGCTCCTCGACGTGGGCGAGGAAGCGCGCGTCGGGGATCCCGCTGGAGACGATCGTGGCCGCCGGGCGCCCGGGGAAGTCGACGGCGTGCTGCAGCGCGATGAAGGCCCCGTAGGAGTGGCCGAGGACCGCGTAGCGCTCGAGCCCGAGCGCGGCCGCCATCGCCTCGACGTCGGCGGCGTTGCGCTCGAGCGTCCACGTCTCGGGCTCCGACCGCTCCGAGCGCCCGGTCGCGCGCTCGTCGACGAGCAGCAGGCGGCAGTCGTCTCCGAGCGGATCCAGCCAGGTGCCGAACATCGTGTGGTCGAGGCCCGGGCCGCCGTGCAGCACGAAGAGCGCCAGCGGCCCCGAGCCGCGCTCGGTCACATGCAGGCGGGTGTCACCGACGTCGACGAGCATCGGCGCACCCTATCCTCGGTGTGGATGAGCGAACAGGGCACGCACGAGCTTCCCGGTGGCTGGCTGCCGCCGGCCGCCCCGGCGCCCTCCGCGCCGGGCGAGTCGCCCTTCGGCGAGCCGCGCCGGCCCTGGTGGCGGCGGGCGGGCAGCAGCGTGCTCGCGGCGCTCGCGGTGATCGTCGCGAAGCTCAAGGCGATCCTCGTCCTGCTGCCCAAGCTCAAGGTCCTGACGACCTCGGGCTCGATGCTCGTCTCCGTGGCCGCCTACGCGCTGATCTGGGGCTGGCGCTTCGCCATCGGCTTCGTCGTCCTGCTCTTCGTCCACGAGATGGGCCACGTGATCGCGCTACGGCGCGAGGGCGTCAAGGCGAGCGCGCCGGTCTTCATCCCCTTCATGGGCGCCGTCGTGTGGGCCAAGTCGCTGGGCGGCAATGCGCTGGCCGAGGCGCGCGTCGGCCTCGCCGGGCCGATCCTCGGAACGATCGGCGCGGCGGCCTGCCTGCCGATCGCCGCCGCCACGGGCAGCGACCTCTGGACGGCACTGGCCTTCACCGGCTTCTTCCTGAACCTCTTCAACCTGCTCCCGGTGACGCCGCTCGACGGCGGGCGCGCCATGGCAGCGATGGCGCCGTGGATGTGGTTCGTGGGCCTCGGCGCGATCGTCGCGCTGGCCCTGGCCTTCCCCAACCCGATCATCGTCCTGATCGCCGTCGTCGGCGCCTTCGACGTCTACGGGCGCTGGACGCGCCGGCGCCGCGGCGGGCAGGTGGCGCGCGCCTACTACGACGTCCGCCGCCGCGACCGCGTGCTCGTCGGGATCGTCTACCTCGGCCTCATCGCCCTGCTCGTCATGGGCATGGACGCCACGCACCTGCAGCGGTCGATTCCCGGTTAACGCGCGACGACGGCCAGTGCGAGGGTCGAGGCGCAGCAGCCTTCGCTTCGTCAGGAGCTCAGCGAACCAGAACCTGTCAGCCGCGGGTTGACCGCACCCGAGACCGAAGGAGATACTCGGCACGCGATGACCGCGACTTGCTTTCGCTGTACAGAGCTCAGCTTGCCAAGCGGCGAGCCGTTCGGAGCGTGCCTGCACTGCAATGCGTTTGCATGCATCACCTGCGGGGTCCGCACGGCGAAGATCAGCCGCTTCTATTGCGTGTCGTGCAAATCTGGTCTGACGCTGTTGCCCAGCGGTGGGCTGCCTCCAACTGGAGGACCAGGTGGCCCAGGCGGAACGGGGGGCGGGCCCAGCGGCCCGCCTGCCGGAGGTCCTGACGCATCGGTTGCGCCATATAACGGCAGTGAGGAGTTCGAACTTCTCGAGCCGCGGCTGGCTGAGAACACGCGCGAGGCGCGGGAGGTCTACCACGATTTCATCGATCTGTTCCTTGCGACAGCGCGCGACTACGCATTCGACGCGATCAAGCGCGAGGACACCGACCGCGCAGTCGGATACGACCGTTACTCAGATCCAGTCGAGGAGGCGTTGCGCGCTGACCTGCTGGAGGGTGCACAACAGCTCGCCCGGGACATTGAGGCCGCTCAGGCAGCCGGAACCCTGCGTAGCGACCTGTTGGCGGATGCGTTCGGGGTGGCGCAGTGGGCGACCGGCGTGCCCGCCGGTGAGCCGGTACCGCCGGAACGGCTGGCCATGCTGCCGGACGCTCGCCTGCGCTTCGTGGTCGGTGCGGCCGCCGTCGCGGCCGGCGGAGTGATCGCCAGGGAGCCTGCGTGACCGTCGACGCGATCTGGGCGATCCAGGCCCGCCGGTCAGCAAGGACATCATGAGCAAGGAACCATCGCTGTGGGACGTCGAGCTGACTGCCGACAACAGTCTTTCCAGCGATACCTGTGTGTATCTGCCACCAGCGGCGCTGCCGAACGTGAAGCTCCCCAAACGCCTCCTGGTCCGCGCACCGGACGGAGGAGTCAGCAAGCTGGTGGGTCGCACGCGCATCAGCGGCGGAGATGCTGAGAGCGCGATCCGGGTCTCGCCGGCGCTCCTCGGTGAGCTTGCGCCCGGAAAGCAGAACGAGCTACTGGTCGCGGGAACACTGCGCCCGGCGAAGTGGGGCGATGTCTACGCGTACACCGAGAAGGAGGACATCGTCAAGATCATCGGAGCCGCGGCCACCCTCGTAGCAGCGATCATCGCTGCGGTGGCCGCGTTCTTCACGCGAGAGACCGGCGTGTGGATCGCCGCCGGCCTCCTCTTCTTCGCGTGTGTGGCCGTAGGGGTCACCGCCCGCAGCGAGATTCGCGATGCCGTGACGCCCAGGTGCCGGTAGCAGCGGCGATCCTCACGCCTAGCGGTCGTACACGCTCGCCAGCCGCGCCAGCGTCAGCGCGCCGAGCATCAGGCCGAAGTCGCGCAGGGCGATGTCGTAGAAGCCCGAGTAGGTCAGCAGGTTGAAGATGATGCCGCCGAGCCAGGCCGCGACGAGATAGGCGCCGTAGCGGGGACGCACGGCGACGGCGATCCCGGCGACGATCTCGACGACGCCGATGACGTGCATGGCCTGCGAGGCGGTGCCCGGGATGATGTCGTTGATCCACGGGGCCAGGTAGATGGTCCAGTCGACCAGGACGTTGGCGAACTTGTCCAGGCCGAAGAGGATCGGGGCGACGGTGAACCCGATGCGCAGCAGCGTGAAGGCCTGGAAGGCGGGATCGGTGCGCAGGCGCTCCGACGCGGTGCTGACCGGCGCGGTCGCGGGCGCGGCGGCCCCGACGGTGGTGGCGGACATTCGGCTCCTCCTCGAGTGGTGATCGGTGTGGAGGAGTTCGCGTCGCGTGCGCCGCGCGTCTTACGCGGCGCCGTCCTCGGAGGCCACGAGGGCCAGCAGGCTCTCGTGGTCCTCCTTGCACGCCGGGCAGCCCTCGAGGTGCGCGGCCATGCCCGGGACGGTGGCGTCGGCGTCGTCGCCGGCCAGCTCGAGCTCGACGTAGCGGTCGAGGTTCTCGAAGCACGCCTCGCAGCTCAGCTCGGGCTCGGCCGGGCCGAGGACGCGGCGCAGGCGCTCGAGGTCTTCGCGGTCGCCGCTCATGGTGCGCTCCCCGGGTCGGTGAGGTCGGGATCAAGGCCGCGCGCGGCCAGGCAGGCGCGCAGCCGCCGGCGCGCGTCGTGAAGGGTCTTGTAGAGGGCGCCGCGCGTCGTCCCCATGCGCTCGGCGAGGACGTCGATCGGCACGCCGGTCAGCGTGATCGCGACGAGCACGGCGCGCTGATGGGCGGTGAGCTCGTCGGCGATCGCGTCGCGCACGGCGCCCAGCAGCTCGGCCATCTGCGCGTCGCGCGGCGGCGAGGCGACGGGATCGGCGAGCACCGGCCAGCCCTCGGGCTCCAGGGCGACCTCGCGGTCGTGCCAGGCGCGGCGACGCATCTTCACGCCCGCCTCCAGCAGCGCGAACTTGTAGGCCCAGGTCGTGAAGCGGCTCTCGCCGCGATAGCTGTCGAGCTTGCCGAGGATGGCGACGAGCGCGTCGTCGGCGCTCTGGTTGACGAGGTCGTCGAGCTCCGGGCCGCCGACGTGCCGGGCGATGGCCGAGCGGCGACGGACCTCGTAGCCCGCCGCGCGCATGAGCAGCGCGTGCAGGCGCCCGACGGCGTCGGCGCGCACGCGCTCGTCGTCGGCGCGCAGGGTCCGCAGCCACTCGCGCGAGTCGGTGTCGAGGAACGGGGCGGTCAAGGAAGCTCCCATCGGCAGGTTGGCGCCTGCGCGGCCACCGTTCTTACCGTAAGACCCGCGCGCGGGGCGACGCGAAGCTCGCCATGAGCGACGCCCACCCCGCCCTGCACCTGGTCGACGGCACCCGCGCGATCGACCGCGCCGGCGCCCTGCGCGCCGCACGCGAGCTGCTGCTCGCGCTCGGCGCCGACCTCGACGACGAGGGGCTGCGCGAGACGCCCCGGCGCATGGTCGATGCCTACTCCGAGCTGCTGACCCCGCGCGAGTTCGCCCCCACGACCTTCCCCAACGACGAGGGCTACGACGAGCTCGTCGTCGCGTGCGACATCCCCTTCCACGCGCTGTGCATGCACCACCTGCTGCCCTTCCACGGCGTCGCGCACGTGGGCTACCTGCCGGGCGAGCGGATCATCGGGCTCTCGAAGCTCGCGCGCGTCGTCGACCTCTTCGCCCGCGACCTGCAGGTCCAGGAGCGCCTGACCGAGCAGATCGCCGACTGGCTCGCCGAGCACCTGCGCGCGAAGGGCCTCGGCGTCGTGCTCGAGGCCGAGCACATGTGCATGACCCTGCGCGGCGTCCAGAAGCCCGGAGCGCGGACGGTGACCTCGGCCCTGCGCGGGAGCGTCCGCGACGACCCGCGCACGCGCCAGGAGTTCCTCGACCTCACACGCCGGCGTCAGTAGCGCTCGCGCAGCGCGCGGTCCATCTCGCGGGCCTGCTCACGCGACTTGATCGACTCGCGCTTGTCGAAGCGGTCCTTGCCGCGGGCCAGCGAGACCTCGACCTTCGCGCGCGGGCCGGAGAAGTAGATGCGCGTGGGCACGAGGGTCAGGCCCTTCTCCTGGATCTGGCCGGTCAGGCGCTCGATCTCGCGACGGTGGGCGAGCAGCTTGCGCGGGCGGTCGGGGTCGTGGTTCTCGCGGCTGGCCGGGCCGTAGGGCGGGATGTGGACGTTGTGCAGCCACAGCTCGCCGTCGCGGACCTGCGCGTAGCCGTCCTTGATCTGGACCGTGCCGTTGCGCAGCGACTTGACCTCGGTGCCCGAGAGCACGACGCCGCACTCGAGCTTGTCGAGCAGCTCGAAGCGGAAGCTCGCATACCGGTTGGTGGCGACGTCGCCCGGCGCCACCTTGCGCTTCTTGCCCTTGGCCATCGAGACGAGGGTAGCCTCCCGGCCATGAGGAGGCGTCTGGCCGTGGCGATCGCGCTGGCTGTGGCGACCTGCGCGGCGCTGCCGTGCGTCGCGCCGGCGCGCGCGCCCTCGCGCCTGCGCGCGTTCGCCTCGTGCCCGGCGCTCGTCGGCTACGCGAGGGCGCACTTCGCGCAGACGGGCGGCGCGGCCGGAGGGGGCGTCACGCCGCTGGCCGAGCCGACGATCACCGGGCGCGCCCCGACTGCCACCAACGCCCCGCCCGCGCCCGCCGCCGTCTCGAAGGACGCCGCGCCGACCTACTCGACGACCAACGTGCAGGAGGAGGGCGTCGACGAGCCCGACGTGGTCAAGACGGACGGCACGACGGTCTTCACGGTCGTGGGCGACACGCTCTACGCGGTCGCGGCGACGGGGCCGGGCGCGCCGCGGATCGCCGGGTCGCTGAAGCTCGGGCGCAGCGGCGGCGACCTGCTGCTGCACGACGGCCGGCTGGTCGTCATCCAGAGCCAGAGCTTCCCGATCGCCGTCGAGCCGGTCGCGGGCGGCGCCGTGCCGCGGCTCGCGATCGCCGGGGGCTCGGGGCAGACCGTCCTCACCGAGGTCGACGTCCGCGACCCGGCGGCGATGACGATCGCGCGCACGCTCACGCTCGACGGCCAGTACGTCGACGCGCGCCAGAACGGCGCGACGGCGCGCGTCGTGCTCTCCTCGACGCCGCGGGCCTACGCCGTCGCGGGCGCGCGCGGCCGCGCGTCGGGCTGGCTGCCGCGCTCGCGCTTCGCCTCGCGGATCTCCGGCCGCCATCGCACGCGGACGATCGTCGCCTGCCGCGCCGTGCGCCGCCCGCCGACCTTCTCGGGGCTGGGAACCGTCTCGATCCTCACCATCGACCTCGACAAGGGGCTGTGGGAGGTCGACGCGGACGCGGTCATGTCCGACGCCCAGACGGTCTACGGCTCGGCGAGCCACCTGTACGTGGCGACCCAGCGCTGGATCGATCCGTCGACGGCGCCCTCCGACCTGCCGACGACGAACACGCTCATCCATCGCTTCGACGTCTCCGACCCCGACCGGACGACCTACGAGGCGAGCGGGTCGGTCCCCGGCTACCTGCTCAACCAGTACTCGCTGTCCGAGCAGGGCGGCGACCTGCGCGTGGCCTCGACCGCGGAGCCCGTGTGGTGGCAGGGGCGCCAGGAGGGCTCGTCGCAGAGCTCGGTGACCGTCCTGCGCCGGGACGGGGCGACGCTCGCGCCCATCGGGAGCGTCTCCGGCCTGGGCCAGGGTCAGCGGATCTACTCGGTGCGCTTCATCGGCGACGTCGGCTACGTCGTGACCTTCCGGCAGGTCGATCCGCTCTACACGATCGACCTCTCCAACCCCGCGGCCCCGAAGGTCCTGGGCGAGCTCGAGCTCGCCGGCTACTCGGCCTACCTGCACCCGATCGCCGACGGCCTGCTGCTCGGCGTCGGGCAGGACGCCACGCCCGAGGGGCGGACCAAGGGCGTGCAGGTCTCGCTGTTCGACGTCGGCGATCCGGCGCATCCCAGGCTGCTGGCCCAGCACGCGCTCGGCGCCGCCTCGTCGTCGCAGGTCGAGTTCGACAGCCACGCCTTCCTGTACTGGGCGCCGCGCCAGCTCGTCGTCCTGCCGATCGCGGTCGACGGCTCCTCCGGCGCCGGGTCGTCGTCTCAGGGCTTCACCGGCGCGATCGCGTTGAAGGTCGAGCGCACGGGCATCGCGGAGGCGGGACGCGTCGCCCACGACCCGATCGACGGCTACGTCCCGCCCATCACCCGCTCGATCGTGATCGGCGACCAGCTCCTCACGGTGTCCGACGGCGGCGTGCTGGCCAGCGCGCTCGACGGCTTCGCGCGCGCCGGCTGGGTCGCCTTCCCGCAGCCGCCGGCGTCGTCCTCGCCGGGCTCGCCGCCCGCGCCCCGCTGAGCGGGCGCAGAGCGCCCGTCGAGGGGTGGGCTCCATTGACGTAGATAATCCCCGTCAAGAGCGCCCACCCCCCGGGACACGCAGCACGGTGTTACGAAAGACGCGCGCTTCGTGCACCAAGGCGCACACGCCCAAGGACGACCACGCGCGCCCCGGATCGCGCCGGCCTCGCTTCCCCTCGGTGATGCTGTAAGCGCGCGCAGCGCCGCAGCGCAGCGCGGACGACTACCCCGAAGCCGCCGCCTCGCTCAGGAACGCGTACTGCTCGGCGCGCGCCGCCGCAGTCACCCGCAGCGGCATGGCGTTGAAGCCGTGGATGGCCTCGGGCCATGTGCGCAGCTCGGCCCGCGCGCCGGCGGCCGCCCAGCGCGCGGCCATGAAGAGCGAGTCGTCGAGCAGCGGGTCGAGGGTGCCGACCGTGAAGAGCGCGGGCGGCATGTCGCGCAGGTCGGCGTAGAGCGGCGAGACGTCGGGGTCGCGGCGCGCCTCGACGTCGAGGCCCGGCAGGAACATGTCGCCGAAGTAGTGCAGGATCGGCGTCGAGAGGATCAGGTTGCGCTCGCCCCAGTTGCGCTGGCTGGGGGTCATCGACAGGTCGAAGGCGCCGTAGATGAGGTTGGCCGCCGCGAAGGCGCCCGTGATCGCGTGGCGGTCGCGCAGGCGCAGGAGCGTGAGCGCGCTCAGGTGCCCGCCCGCCGAGTCGCCGCCGATGGTCGCCACCGGCGGCAGCCCGAGCTCCTCGAAGCCCTCGCGCAGCAGCCACAGCGCGGCGTCCTCGCAGTCGTCGGCGGCCGCCGGGTGCGGGTGCTCGGGCGCCAGGCGGTAGTCGACGCTCACCGCGCACAGCCCGGTGGCGTCGGCGAGCTCGACGAGCACCGGGTCCTGGAGGTTGGCCGCGCTCACCGCCCAGCCGCCGCCGTGGATGTGCAGGTAGGCGCCGGCGGCGGCCTGCTCGGGCGCGATCACGCGCAGCCCGATCCGCCCGGCGCGGCCGTCGATCGCGATGTCGCGCGCGCGGTCGTCGCGGAAGACCGGCGGCGGGAAGACGCCCCCGCCCTCGCGGCGCTGCCTGCGGGCGACCTCGATCGCCATCTGGTGCGTCGCCGGGTTGGCGGCGAGCTGGCGCTCGAGCTCGGCGTTGAAGGCGCGCGTCTCGGCGAGCACATCCTCGTCGACCGTGGTCATGCCGGCGATCCTATGCCTCGGGGATGCCCACGAGGTCCAGGTCGACGCGCCCGCGCGGGGCGTCGACCTGGCGCACGGCGACGGTCACCGGATCGCCCAGGCGGATGACGCCGCCGGTGCGGGTGCCCAGGAGCATCGTCCCCTGCTCGTTGAGCTCCCACCAGTCGCCGCGCAGGCGCCGGACCGGCAGCAGGCCCTGGTAGCCGGCGCCGAAGCTCACGAAGGCGCCCGCGCCGATGAGGCCCGTGACCTCGCCGTCGTAGACGGTGTCCCAGCCGCCTTCGTACATGTCGCGCTCGAGCAGGAAGCAGCGCGCGACGTCGTCGGCGTCGCGCTCGATGACCATCGCGTCGCGCTCGCGCGCCGAGGTCCACTCGGCGGCCTCCTCGAGCGTGCTCGCGCGCGGCGCGTCCTCTCCCCCGCCCACGGCGCTGAGCAGCGCGCGGTGGCAGACGAGGTCGGGATAGCGGCGGATGGGCGAGGTGAAGTGGCAGTAGCGCGGCGAGCCCAGGCCGGCGTGGCCGAGGTTGACCGGCGAGTAGTGCGCCTGCTTGAGCGAGCGCAGGACGAGGGACGTCAGCGCCTGGCGGCCGTGACCGATGCGGCGCACGTGCTGGTCGACGAGTACCGAGCACTCGGCCACGATCTCGGCCGCCTGCGACGGCGAGAGCGGGTCGGGCACCGGCGGCGTGGCGATGTCCAGCGACGCGAGCTGGTCGACGAGGCGCAGGACGGCCTGCGGCTCGGGGCGCTCGTGGACGCGGTAGAGCGTCGGCAGCGAGCGCTCGGAGAGCAGCGTGGCCACCGCCTCGTTGGCGGCGATCATGAGGTGCTCGATGAGCCGGTGCGACTCGGTCTGCACGCTCGGGGTCGCCTCGATGAGGTGGCCCCGGCGGTCGAAGGCGAACTCGGGCTCGACGGACTCGATCGACAGCGCGCCGCGACTCTCGCGGCGCTCCTGCAGAGCGGCGGCGGCGGC
The DNA here is from genome assembly GCA_963851295.1 of uncultured Actinomycetes bacterium. Lineage (GTDB taxonomy): Bacteria > Actinomycetota > Thermoleophilia > Solirubrobacterales > Solirubrobacteraceae > JAOPZW01. The sequence continues at coordinate 708,545 of CAWKOS010000001.1, forward strand.
GCGGGCGGTGGCGAGCGGCGCCGCCCACGGCTCGGCGGCGGGCTCGTCGCCGGCGAAGACCCGGTCGACGCGGTCGTAGTCCAGGCGCTCGTCGGAGCGGATCAGCGAGCGGTAGAAGGACGACTTCACGGTCTCCGCGCCGCGCAGCTCCAGCTCGACCGTCACCGCCAGGCGATCGACCCCGGGGCGCAGCGAGCAGGCGTCGTTGGAGAGCGCCTCGGGGAGCATCGGCTCGACCGCCCCGGGGACGTAGACCGAGGTCGCGCGCCGGTAGGCCTCGCGGTCGACCGCGCTTCCGGGGTGCACGTAGGCCGAGACGTCGGCGATGTGGACCCACACGCGGCGGCGGTCGTCGCCCAGCGCCTCGCACGAGATCGCGTCGTCGAAGTCGCGCGCGGTGACCGGGTCGATGGTGAAGGTCGGCAGGTCGGTGAGGTCGCGGCGCGCGACCTCGGGCGGCTGGAGGTCGCGGGCCGAGCGCTCGACGCCGGGCGGGAACGATCGCTGCAGGCCGCGGTCGAGCATGAGCGCCTCGATGACGTCGCGGGCGACGTCGGGGCGCCCGAGGACGCGCGCGATCTTCGCCCTCCCGCCGCGGCCGTCGGGGCGCAGCAGGGCGAGGCGGCCGGGGCGCGCGTCGCGAGAGCGCTCGACGGTCACGCGCCGCCCGCGCTCGAAGAAGGGCTCGCCGACCAGGAAGCGCCCGCGCTGCTCGAGCGCGACGACCCGCGGCGGCGACCCGTTGCTCAGGCTCGGCACGTCGCGCCGGCGACGGCCATCGCCCGGTCGAGCGCCTCGTCCCTGCGCGTCTTGGGGTCGTCCTTGGCCTTGACGTCGGGCATGATGCCCTTGCCCTTGGAGACGCCCTTGCCGCCGAGGTTGCGGCCCTTGGGCGTGAAGTACTGGCCGGCGGTGATGTCCAGGGCGCCGCCGTTGGAGAGCTCGAGGACCTCCTGGAAGACGCCCTTGCCGAAGGTCTCGGCGCCGACGACCTTCGCGCGCCCGCGGTCCTGCAGCGCGCCGGTGACGATCTCGGAGGCCGAGGCCGTGCCACCGTCGACGAGGACGCTCATCGGCTCCTTGGGGACGATCGGGTCGCCGGTGGCGCGCAGGGTCTGCTCCTTGACCGCGCGCCCGCGCGTCGTGACGATCGGCCCGTCGCTCAGGAAGGCCGAGGCGATGAGCTGGGCCTCGGACACCAGGCCGCCGCCGTTGTCGCGCAGGTCGAGGACGTAGGCCTTGGCGCCGCGCTTCTTGAGCTTGCGCAGCGCCGCGTAGACCTCGGCGTGCGCGCCCGAGCTGAACTGCGACAGGCGCACGACGCCGATCGGGCAGCCGTGCTCCTTGCGCCGCTGCGAGGCGACGACGGGCACGGTCACGGTGGCGCGCGCGACGTTCTTGGTGTGCCGATGGCCGTCGCTGATCCACGTCAGCTTGACGTCGCTGCCCGGCGGGCCCTTGACGAGCGCGATCGACGCCTCCTGCGTGAGCCCGGCCAGGTTCTTGCCGCCGGCGGCGACGATGACGTCGCCGGGCTTCAGGCCGGCGCGCTTGGCGGGCGAGCCGTCGTAGACGGCCTCGACGCGCAGCCCCTTCGGGTGCTGGGCGACCTGCAGCCCGACGCCCGAGAACTCGGAGTTCTGCGCATCCTTGAAGCGCTTGTACTCCTTCGGGTCGAAGTAGTTGGAGAAGCGGTCGCCGAGCTTGGCGACGACGCCGGCGATGGCGTCGTCGGCGAGCGCCGACTTGGGGATCTCGCGGTAGTAGGTGTCGTGGACGCGGTCGATCGCCTCCTGGACGACCGCGGTGTCGCTGTCGCCCACGAGCGCGTCGCGCAGCGGGCCGGGCAGCCAGTCGGAGTGGCGCCCGCCGAGCCACGCGCCCAGCAGGAGGACGACCACGACGATGGCGGCGGCGGGGAGGACGCGGGGGCCGAGGCGGGGACGCACGGGAGCCCCACAGGGTACGAGGCGCCCTCGCCTACACGCGCAGGAAGCGCCGCAGCGAGAGCCCGGAGCCGGCGGCGCTCACGGCGATCGAGGCGCCGAGGAGGATGGCGACGAGCAGCCCGAGGTGGATCGTCTTGGGCGCGGCGAGCAGGGCGAACTGGTCGATGAGCGGATCGAGCAGGGCGATCTTGCCGACCAGGAGGAGCAGGATCGCCATCAGGCCGCCGAGGGCGCCGAGGACGATGCCCTCGATCACGAAGGGCCAGCGGATGAACCAGTCCGTCGCGCCGACGAGCTTCATGACCTCGACCTCGCGCCGGCGCGAGAAGAGCGACAGGCGGATCGTGTTGGAGACGAGCAGGACGCTCGCGACGATCAGCAGCACGGCGAGCAGGCCGGTCGTCAGCTTCACCACGCGCGTCGCGACGAGGATCTTCTGCGTGTCGTCCTTGGAGTTCTTGACCGACTCGATCGAGGGATCGATCGTCGTCCGCCCGCCGCCCGGGGCGGTGGGCTGCAGCGCGTCGCGGAGCTTGAGCGCGTTGTCGGGCTTGTCCGGCGTAATGCGGAAGGTGTCGGGCAGCGGGTTGGAGCCGAGCAGGTCGTAGGCCTCCGGGTACTGGGCCTTCTGCTCCTTGAGCGCCTCGGCCTTCGACAGGTACTGGACCTTGCCGACGTACTTGACCTTGTCGTCGAGCAGCCCCTTCACGCGGGCGACGTCGTCGGGCTTGGCGTCGGTCTTGAGGTAGACGTTGACCAGGACCCGGCTGCGGACGTCGTTGGCCGCGCCGGTCGTGGCCTGCACGACGGGAATGAAGACGCCGAGCACGAGCACGGTGACGAGCACCGAGGCCATGGCCGCGAAGCTCGGGACGGCGTTGCGCGACATGGAGCGCAGCGCCTCGCGCAGGAAGAAGCCGATCCTCATCAGTCGCGGAAGGCCTCGTCGAACTCGTCGCCGGGCTCGCGGACGCGCTTGGGCTCGGGCGCGGGCTCGCGCAGGAGGGCGCCGAACTCGGCGGTGGACATGTCGCGGGGCGCGTAGAGGCCCGAGACCTCGTCGCGGACGATGCGACCCTGGCTGAGCTCGATGACGCGCCGGCGCATGCGGTCGACCATCGCCGAGTCGTGCGTGGCGACGATCACCGTCGTCCCCGTGCGGTTGATGCGGTACAGCAGCTGCATGATCCCGATCGAGGTCTCGGGATCGAGGTTGCCCGTCGGCTCGTCGGCCAGCAGCAGCGGCGGGTGGTTGACGAAGGCGCGGGCGACGGATACGCGCTGCTGCTCGCCGCCGGAGAGCTGGTCGGGGAAGTGGTGGAGCTTGGTCGACAGGCCCGTGAGGCGCAGGATGTCGGGGACCTTCGCCCGGACCTCCTTGCGCGAGCTGCCGGTGACCTGCAGCGCGTAGGCGACGTTGTCGTGCACCGTGCGGTTGGGCAGCAGCTTGAAGTCCTGGAAGACCACGCCGAGGTTGCGGCGGAAGTACGGGACCTTCTTGCGCGTGATGTCGGCCAGGTCGCGCCCCGCGACGCGGATCGTCCCCGAAGTCGGCTCGAGCTCCTTGATGAGCAGGCGCATGACGGTCGACTTGCCCGACCCCGTCGAGCCGACGAGGAAGACGAACTCCCCCCGGCGCACGGTGAACGACGCGTCGTCGAGCCCCATCCCGTTCGGGTAGCGCTTGCTGACGCGCCGGAACTCGACGACCGGCGGGGCCGTCGGTCGAGCCGCTTCCCGCGCGGCAATCTCGGCTTCGGTGGTGGCCATACCCGGCTGCAACTTAGCGGCGCGAGGCGCCGATCCCTCCCCGATCCTCGCACATGCAACCGCCGTTGCACGCCGGGAGTTGCGGTCCGGGTTGTGGTGCTTCGGGCGGGTCCTTGACAAGTGGTGTGTGATATTTCACATGCCAGTGCCCTCGGGCGAGGCCGTCACCACCCGCGTCCTGCTGCGCGACGAGGCCTACGGGCGGCTGCGCGACGCGATCCTCGACGGGACGCTGGAGGCAGGTGAGCAGCTTCGAGACGCGGAGCTCGCCGCGTGGCTGGGGATCAGCCGAACGCCGATCCGCGAGGCGCTCGCGCGCCTGGAGGACGGCGGCCTCGTCGAGAGCGTGCCGAACCGCTACACGCGCGTGGCGCCGCTGGACCGCCGCGACGCCCAGGACGCCTTCCAGGTCGTCGCGGCGCTCCACGCGCTGGCCGCGACGCTCGGCGTCCCGCGCGTGTCCGACGCCGAGCTCGCGGCGATGCGCAGCGCCAACGACCGCTTCGCCGCCGCGCTCCGAGCCACCGACGTCGACGGCGCCGTCGCCGCCGACGACGCCTTCCACGCGGTGCTCGTCCACGCGGCCGCCAACGGCGAGATCGCGCGCTCGCTGGAGCGGCTGCTGCCGCGCCTGCGGCGCCTGGAGCGGCTGCGCTTCGGGTCACTCGTCGGGCGGCGGTCGGTCGAGCAGCACGCGGCGATCGCCGAGCACGCCGCGGCAGGCGACGCGAGCGCCACCGCCGACGCCGTCCGCGAGAACTGGCTCTCCCTGGGCACCCTCATCGATCGGAGCTTCACGTGACCGAGACCGCCGCCTCCCCCGCCCCCGGCCTGGAGGCCTACGAGCGCTTCCCCCTCCTGCACGGCCCCTCCCCCGTCCACCGCCTGAAGCGCCTGACCGAGCGCCTCGGCGGCCCGGAGATCTGGGCCAAGCGCGAGGACGTCAACACCGGCGTCGGGATGGGCGGCAACAAGCTGCGCAAGCTCGAGTACCTCGTCGCCGACGCGCTGGCCCAGGGGGCCGACACGCTCGTCTCGATCGGCGGCGTGCAGTCCAACCACACGCGCTCGGTCGCGGCCGCGGCGGCCGTGGCCGGGCTCAGGGCGCGGCTCGTGCAGGAGAGCTGGGTCGACTGGCCCGACGCCGTCTACGACCGCGTCGGCAACATCCTGCTCAGCCGGATCATGGGCGCCGAGGTAGAACTCGTGCGCTCGGAGTTCCGGATCGGGATCAAGGAGAGCTGGCAGCGGGCGATCGACGAGGTCCGCGAGCGCGGTGGGCGTCCGTACCCGATCCCCGCCGGCGCCTCGGACCATCCGCTCGGCGGGCTGGGCTTCGCCGGCTTCGCGCGCGAGGTCGAGCGCCAGGAGTCGGAGCTCGGCGTCTTCTTCGACCACGTGATCGTCTGCACGGTCACCGGCAGCACGCAGGCCGGGATGATCGCCGGCTTCGCCGGCGGGCAGCGCCCGCGCCGCGTCCTGGGGATCGACGCCTCGGCGCGGATCGAGGAGACGCGGGATGCCGTGGCGCGGATCGCCCGCGACACGGCCGGGCGGATCGGGCTGGGCCGCGCGTTGCGCGACGACGAGATCGAGGTCCTCGAGGGCTACGCCGGCGAGCGCTACGGCATCCCCGTCCAGCAGACGCTCGACGCCATCCTCCTCGCCGGCCGCCTGGAGGGGATGGTCTGCGACCCCGTCTACGAGGGCAAGTCGATGGCCGGCCTCGTCGGCCTGGTGGGCGACGGCACCATCCCCGCCGAGGCGACGGTCCTGTACGTGCACCTCGGCGGGGCGCCGGCGCTCAACGCCTACAGCGCGCTGTTCTAGGCGCCGGCGCCTGCGGCGCTACCCGTGCTCGCCGGGCGCGAAGAGCTTGACGAAGACCTGGACCGGCTTGGAATCGCCGAGGCGGAACCTCACGGTGTACTTCGCGTGCAGCCGCAGCGGCTTCGACGACGAGACCCGCGCGGTGTAGCGGATGTCGTTGCCGTGCGTGCCGACCGGCTTGAGGTCGGTCACGCGCGCGCCGTTGACGAAGGTGATCTTCGCGTCCACCTTGCCGGCGGCGGTGCGCGCGATCCGGTCGGAGGCGAAGTTCAGGGTCGCGTGGTGGTTGTCGACGAGCCGCATCTGCGGGTTGCCGCCGAGCTGCGGGTGCGAGTGCACGCCGCTGGCGAGAGCGGCGGCCGGGGCGAGAGCGGTGAGGGTCAGGGCGGTGGCGGTGAGGCGCGTGAACGAAATCATGACTTCAGTGTGCCGCGCCGCGGGCGCGTTCCGGGCTCCCCAAGGTGTCCGGCTTTCACACCCCGCGCCGTCTACACGTCCGTGCGTCGGCGGTAGGCCGCGATCGCCAGCGGCACCACGATCGCCAGCAGCGCCACGCACCACAGCACGCCGCTGACGACCGGGTGCTGCAGCGGCCAGGACGCATCGGCCGGCGTCGCGGTGGGGTTGCCGAACAGGGTCCGGACGGCCGCTGCCCAGGCGCTGACCGGGTTCCAGTCCGACACGTGCTGCAGGAGGTTGGGCAGGGTCCCCGCCGGCACGAACGCGTTGGCGATGAAGGTCAGCGGGAAGATGACGATGAAGACGATGCCCTGAGCGGAGTCGGGCGAGCGGACGATGCTTCCGAGCAGCATGCCCACCCAGAGCATCGTGAAGGCGAGCAGGGCGAGCAGGCCGAACCCGGCGAGCGCGTGCGGGACGTCGGCGTGGATGCGCCAGCCGACGATCAGGCCGGCGAGCGTCATCACCGTCAGGCCCAGCAGCGCGGCGGCGAACTCGGCCAGCACGTGACCGACGAGGAACGCCGAGCGCGCGATCGGCAGCGAGCGGAAGCGGTCGAGGACGCCCTCGTTGAGGTCGGTGGCCATCGACATCGCGGGTCCCATGACGCCGAAGGTCAGCGTCTGGATGAAGATCCCGCCCATCAGGTACTCGTGGTAGCTGCCGCCCGGCACCGCGATCGCCCCGCCGAAGACGAAGGCGAAGAGCAGGACGAACATCAGCGGCTGGATGGTGACGTCGATCAGCTTCTCGGGGATCTGGCGGACGTGCGAGAGGTTGCGGCGCGCGAGGACGAGGCTGTCGCTCAGTCCGAGGTGCAGGTTGGCGGCGTAGGCGGCCATCAGGCGGCGATCTCCATGGTCTTGTCGGTGGGCTCGGTGATGGCAAGGAAGACGTCGTCGAGCGTCGCCTCGCGGCGGTGCAGGTCGGTGGTGGCCACGCCGGCGGCGTCGAGGGCGCGGACGACCTCGGCCAGCGGGACGCCGGCGGCGACCGGCGCGGTGACCCGCGCGGCGTGCGCGTCGACCGCGGGCTGATCGGTGGCGAACTGCCCGAGCGCCGTCGCGGCGGCGGCCAGCTCGTCAGCGCCGCCGACGGTGACCTCGAGCCGCTCGCCGCCGACCCGGGCCTTGAGCTCGGCGGGCGAGCCCTGGGCGGCGACGCGGCCGCCGTCGAGGACGACGATGTCGTCGGCGAGCCGGTCGGCCTCCTCGAGGTACTGGGTGGTGAGCAGGACCGTGGCGCCGTCGCGGACGAGATCCTCCAGCAGGTTCCACAGCTCGATGCGGCTGCGCGGGTCCAGGCCCGTCGTCGGCTCGTCGAGGAAGAGGACGGGCGGCGAGGCGACCAGGCTCGCGGCGAGGTCAAGGCGCCGGCGCATGCCGCCCGAGAAGGTCTTGACGAGGCGGTCGGCGGCCTCGGTGAGGCCCAGGCGCTCGAGCAGCTCGTCGGCGCGGGGGCGCACGACGGCGCGCGGCAGGTGGTACAGGCGGCCGACCATCTCGAGGTTGGCGCGGGCGGTGAGCAGGCCGTCGACGGTCGCCTGCTGGCCGGCGAGCCCGATCTTGGTGCGGACGGCCGCCGCGTCGGCGACGACGTCGTGGCCGGCGACGACGGCGCGGCCCTCGGTGGGGCGCAGGAGGGTGGTGAGGATGCGCACGGCGGTGGTCTTGCCGGCGCCGTTGTGGCCGAGGAGCCCCAGGACGGAGCCCTGCGGCACCGCCAGGTCGACGTCGCGCAGCGCCCACAGATCGTCGAAGCGGCGCCCGAGCCCCTCGGCGAGGACCCCTGCGTCGTGGTTGGATGTCATCGAGTTCCTCACGTTCGTACGGTGTACGGGTTTCGTACGCCGTACGATAGGCGTACACTGTACGAGATGTCAAGGCGATCCGACGAACAGCGCGAGCCGATCTGGATGCGCCCCGAGCCGACCGGGCGCCGCGCGCCGCGCTCGCGCGAGGACATCGCGCACGCCGCCATCGCCGTCGCCGACGCCGAGGGCCTCGAGGCGGTCTCGATGCGGCGCGTGGCCGCCGAGCTCGGCCTCGGGACGATGAGCCTCTACCACTACGTGCGCAGCAAGGACGAGCTGCTCGACCTGATGTCCGACGGGATCATGGGCGGCCAGCTCGTCGACGACGCCGAGCTGCGCAAGGGCTGGCGCGCCGGCCTCACCGCGATCGCCAACGCGACGCGCCGCAACTTCGAGCGCCATCCCTGGCTGGGCGACGCGCTGCGCCCGCGGCCCTCGACGGTCCCGGGGCCCAATGCGCTGCGCCACGTCGAGCAGTCGCTGGCCGCGGTGGCCGACACGGGCCTCGACCCGCAGGGGCAGATGGACCTCATCGCCGCCGTCGACGACTACGCCATCGGCTACGTGATCCGCACGCTGCGCTTTGCCGCGGAGGAGGAGAACACGCCCGGCGAGGAGTGGCTGGGGGAGATGTTCGACCACATGCGCGCCCGCATCGCGGGCGGCGACTACCCCCACCTCCAGCGCGCGCTGGAGGCCAACCGCGCGGCGGGCCGCACCGACGAGGAGCTCGCGCGGATGGCGACCGACGAGCGGCGCTTCGAGCGCGGGCTCGCGCGCCTGCTCGACGGCGTCGAGGTCGAGCTGAAGCGGACCGTCAAGCGGCGTCGTGGAAGATGACGCCGAGCGTCGTGCGACGGCCCGAGAGCACCGTCGCCACGCCGTGGCGCATCGTCGCCCGGTAGTGGCCGCGGGTGCCCAGCACTGGCCGGTGGCGGGTGGCGAAGATCAGGAAGGCCCCGCGCCGCAGCTCGATGACGTGCGCGCGTGACTGCGCCCGCGGGCGCTGCTCGAGCAGGACGAACTGGCCGCCCTCGAAGTCCTCGCCCGGGCGGTCGAGCATGGTGACCGCCTGCAGCGGGAAGGCGACGTCGCCGTAGACGTCCTGATGCAGCGTGTTGTGGCCGCCTTCGCCGTAGCGCAGGATCAGCGGCGTCGCGCGGCGCTGGCCGGCGCGGTGGCAGCGCACGAGGAAGTCGTCGAGCCGGTCCGGGTGGTCGGCGGCCTCCCCCAGCCGGTCCGCCCAGTCGTTGGCGAGCGCCGCCAGCGGCGGGTAGAGCGTGTGGCGCGCGTCGTCGATGAGGTCGGGCAGCGGCGCGTCGAAGTACTTGTAGGCGCCCTCGCCGAAGCGATAGCGGCGCATGTCGATGGTCGAGCGGAAGCGCCCTTCCTCGAAGCTCGCGGCCAGCGTGCGGCACTCGCCGGCGCTGTAGACGGGCGGCGTCTGGACGAAGCCGTGCTCGTCGAGGCGCTCGGTGAGCGCGGGCCAGTCCAGGGCCTCGATGCGCTCGGCGATGGTCTGCGTCGTGGCGGTGGTCATGGGCATCCAACGGCCGTCGCGGCCGGGGCGTGAGGTCGCCGCGGGCCGATGGGCGCACCCCGCTATCGTCAGTTGACGATGCCGCAGATCACCTCGTCCGTCGCCGCCAACGGCCTGCCGATCCATCGCGTCGCCCTGGACGGGACGCGCGCCACGACGATCCTCGTCGCCTTCGACGCCGGCGCGCGCACCGAGCGCCCGGAGGAGAACGGCATGGCCCACTTCCTCGAGCACCTGGTGTTCAAGGGCGGCGAGATCTACGACGACTACCGCAAGGTCAACGAGACCGCCGAGCGCATGGGTGGCTCGCTGAACGCCTACACCTCGCACGACCTCGTCGCCTTCCACATCACCGTCCGCGCCGAGTCGGCGATGGACGCCATCGACCTGCTCACCGACTTCGTCGGGCGCCCGAAGATCGACCCCGCCGAGCTCGACAAGGAGCGCGGCGTGGTCATCCAGGAGATCCAGCGCTACAAGGACCAGCCCGCGGCGGTGGCCGAGGAGCTCATCGACCAGGCGCACTTCGGCGACCACCCGCTCGGGCGCACGGTCCTCGGTCCCGAGGACCACCTGCGGACCTTCTCGCGCGACGCGATCGTCGCCTTCCGCGAGCGCCGCTGGGCGGGCGCGCGCGGCGGCGCCTTCATCGTCGGCAACATCGACCACGTCTCCGCCAACGGCAAGGTCGACGAGCTCTTCGGGCGCTTCCCCGACCTGCCCGCGCCCGAGGCCTACGTGCCGGCGCCGGCCTTCGAGCCGAAGATCCTCGTCGAGCAGCGCGACTCCAACCAGTCGCACCTGCGGATGTCCTACCGCCCGCAGGTCGCCGTCGGCGATGCCAAGGCGCGCGCCGCCTTCACGATCTACTCGACGCTGCTGGGCGGCTCGATGGGCTCGCGCCTGTTCGACGAGATCCGCGAGCAGCGCGGCCTGTGCTACTCGGTCTACGCGACCGACCACGCCTACGCCGACGTCCCCGTGCTGCAGCTCGGCTCGGGCCTGGAGTCGGCCAAGTGCGCCGAGGCCTATCAGCGGATGCGCGAGATCGTCGGCGAGCTCGCGGCCGACGGCCCGCGCGAGGAGGAGGTCGAGCGGGCGCGCGCGTACGCCGCCGGCCGCCGCGTCCTGGCCTTCGAGAACACCAACGCCGTCGCCCGCTACGCCGCCAACCAGCGGATCGTCTTCGACGAGGACATCGATCCCGACCAGGCGATCGCGCTGCTCGACCAGGTCACCTACGACGAGGTCGTCGAGGCCGCCCGCGCCGTCGACCCCGAGAAGCTCGCCGTGGCGTGCGTCGGACCCCACGAGGCATCCGAGTTCTGATCGTGTGAAGGCCGCTGGCCGGGGGCGGCCGGGTGGGTCAGAATGGGCCGGTGACGGTGGCCGAGGCCCTCAACGAGCGCGAGCTCTCCCGCTACGTCTCACGCGTCAGCGACCGCTGGCCGCTGTCGCGGGCGCTGCTGGGCGGGGCGCGCGCCGACGACGCCCGGGGGGCCCTGCCCCAGCGCGAGCGCGGCCCCGAGTACGTCGTCGTGCTCGTCTCGGAGATGTTCGACGGCGTGCCGTGGCTCGAGCGCGTCTACCAGTGCGGGTCGCTGTGGGACGCCGCCGAGATGGGCGACCACGCCGACGTGCACTGCTACACGCCGCTCGAGTTCGAGCGCAAGCGCGAGAGCCTGCCGCTCGTGCGGAGGGTGAGCGACGAGGGGATCGACCTGCTCGCTGCGTGACGCGGTGGCGATACCGTTGTCTCAACGGTCATGACCCCGCTGCTGTCCGCCCCGCTGCTGCGCACGCAGAGCGACGGCCGTCTCGCGAGCCTCGCCGCGCGCGGTCACGATCGCGCCTTCGAGGCGATCGTCGAGCGCTATCGCCGGCCGCTGCAGCGGTACCTGCGCCGGCTGCTCTCCGAGGCGCTGGCCGAGGACGTCCTGCAGGCGACGTTCGTGCGCGCCTGGCAGGCGCTGCGGGCCGGCACCGAGGTCCGCGAGCTGCGGCCGTGGCTGTATCGGATCGCCCACAACCAGGCCCTCAACACGCTGCGCGCGGCCGCCCCGCCGCTGGCCGCCGGGGCGCAGGCGCTGCCGGCGATGAGCCTCGAGACCGAGGTCGAGCGCCGCGAGGAGCTGCGCGAGACGCTCGAGGGGATCGAGTCGCTGCCCGAGCGCCAGCGGGCCGCCCTCGTCGCCGTCGCGGTCGCCGACCGCCCGCACGCCGACGTGGCGGCCGAGCTGGGCCTCAGCGACGGCGCGCTGCGCCAGCTCCTGCTGCGCGCGCGCACGGCGCTGCGCGCCGCGGCGACGGCGCTCACGCCCTATCCGCTCGTGTCGTGGCTGGCCGCCGGCCAGGAGGCGAGCGCGGCGCGCGTGGCCGAGGTCGCCGCGGGCGCCGGCGGCGCCGGCCTCGCGGTCAAGGCCGGCGCGGCCGTGCTGGCCGCGAGCGCCGTGGTGGCGGGCGGTCCCGCGCTGCGCGGGCGCCACGACTCGCAGGCGCCGGCCGCCGCCGCGGCCTCCTCTGCAGCCAGGGCGAAGCACGCGGCGCCGAGCCGGGCCGCGGCGACCGCGGCGGCGCCGGCCGGCTTCGGCGTGGCCGAGCCGATCGTGCGGCGCACGCCGTCCGCGGGCGCCGGCGAGGACCGCCGCGGCGCCTCCAAGCCCGCCCGCAAGCGCCGCCACGGCTCGTCCGGATCCGCGTCGCGCGGGCCCGGCTCGGGCGACGAGCAGGAGGCGGCGAGCGGGTCGGGCGAGAGCTCCGGCGACGACGAGGGCGCGAGCGGCTCGGGCGCCCCGGGGCCGAGCGGCGTCTCCGGGCGCCAGACGTCCGGCAAGCGCGGCTCCGACGACGGCGTTGACGGCTCGGGCGAGGGCTCCGGCGGCGGCTCGGGGTCGGGAGACGGCGGCGACGACGCCGCGTCCACCGGCGCGGGCGCCACGCTGCAGCCCGTCGCACCGGCCCCCGCGCCGCAGACCGAGAGCGGCGCAGACGGCGGCGGCTCGGGCTCGTCGGGCTCGGGCTCCTCGGACTCGGGGTCCGGGGACGACGGCTCGGGCGGCGGCGGCTCCGGGAACGACTGACCCGGCCGTCGAGCGTGACGCGCGGCGCGACGGCGTGTCACACCCAGCATGAGCCATAGAACGATCCGCACCCTGCTCCTGCTCGCGGCGTCCTGCGTGGCGCTGCTGGCCTGCGCCCCCGGCGCCATGGCCCGCGGCCATCGCGGCGACCGCAACGGCGACCGCATCCCCGACCGCTGGGAGAAGGCCCATCACCTGAGCCTGAAGGTCAACCAGGCCAAGCGCGACCAGGACCACGACGGCCTGCGCAACCGCGCCGAGTTCATGGCCGGCGACGACCCCCGCGACGCCGACACGGACAACGACGGGATCGAGGACGGCCATGAGAAGGCCGGCACGGTGACGTCGTTCGCCGACGGCGTGCTCACCATCCACCTCTTCAACGGCGACGACGTCAAGGGCACCGTCGACGACAACACCGAGCTCAAGTGCGAGGACGCCCCCGCCGTGACGATCACCCCGTCCGCTCGCGCGGCCGACGACGGCGGCGGCGACAACTCGGGCCCCGGCGGCGGCGACGACCACGGTGACGACCAGGGCGACGATCAGGGCGACGACGACAACGAGGATCAGCAGCAGGCCGACTGCACCACGGCCAAGCTGACCCCCGGCGCCACGGTCGGCGAGGCCGAGCTGAAGGCCACGGCCGCCGGCCTCGTCTTCCGCGAGATCGAGATCGTCGGCTAGCTCAACCGGCGAGCCACTCGTCGACGAGACGCCTGGCGATCGCCTCGGGCGGCGGCAGCAGGACGCCGCCGCCCAGCAGGTCGCCGCGCGTGAACCAGCGGACGTCCTCGAGCTCGCCGTCGCGGATCACGGGCTCGTCGGCCTCCCAGCGCGCGGTGAAGCCGAGCATCAGCGAGGTCGGGAACGGCCACGGCTGCGAGGACCGGTAGCGCACGTCGGCCACGCGTACCCCGCACTCCTCGCGCACCTCGCGCGCCACCGCCTCCTCGAGGCTCTCCCCCGGCTCGACGAACCCCGCCAGCGCGCTGTAGCGGCCGTGGGGCCAGTGCGCCTGGCGGCCGAGGACGACCCGGTCGCCGTCGGTCACGAGCATGATCACCACGGGATCCGTGCGCGGGTGGTGATCGGCGCCGCAGTTCGGGCAGCGGCGGATGTGGCCCGCCTCGCGGATCTCCGTGCGCGCGCCGCAGTTGGCGCAGAAGCCGTGGCGGCGGTGCCAGTTGAGCAGCGCGACGGCGTGCGCGAGCAGGCCGCCGTCGGCCTGCGAGACGACCTGGGCGAGGTCGCGCAGACCGCGGCGCTCGCCGGGGAAGCCGTCGCCGACGTCGGCGGCGAAGACCGCGTGGCCGTCGCCGTCGACGCCGAGCAGGACGAGCTCGGCGCCGTCCGGCAGCTCGTCGACGCGCAGCATCCGCGGCAGCTCGCCCTCGACGACCACGCCCTCACTGCTCGCCGCCACCACGCGCGCGCCCGGGTCGGCGCGCCGCGCCGCCAGCCACGCCTCGTCGCGCCGGTGCTGCCCGGCGCGGTCGAGCGCCTCCCCCGCGAACGTGTTCGGCGAAGCCAACGCGTCCCGGCTAGCCGATGGCCACCATGCGCTCGATCGGCACGCGCGCGCGCTCGGCGATCGCCTCGGGCACCTTGACCTCGAAGACGCCGTCGCGCAGGGCGTCGCGCAACTTGGGCAGCGTGATCATCTTCATGAAGCGGCACGAGGCCTCTTCGTTGGCGGCGATGAAGTCGACGTCCGGGGCGGCCATGCGCAGCGGATGCAGCATGCCGGTCTCGGTGGCCATGATCGCCGTGGTGCCCGGGCGCGCGCCGGCGGCGTAGGTGAGCATGCCGCCGGTGGAGAGCATGTGCACGCCCTCGGCGTCGACGTCGCCGGCCGCCACGTACTCCATGACCGAGGTCGAGCAGCCGCACTCGGGGTGGATGAGGAAGTCGGCGCCCGGGTGCTCGGCGCGGGTGCGCGCGATGTCCGACGGGCGGATGCCGGCGTGCACGTGGCACTCGCCGTCCCACACGTGCAGCGCGCGGCCGATCGTCTTCTCGACGTAGGCGCCGAGGAACATGTCGGGCCCGAAGAGGATCTCGGTGTCCGGCCCATGCTCGCGCAGGATGTGCTCGACGACCGCGACCGCGTTGGACGAGGTCACGCAGTAGTCGGTGAGCGCCTTGACCTCGGCCGTCGTGTTGACGTACATGACGGTGACCGCGCCCGGGTGCTTGGCCTGCCAGGCGCGCAGCTGCTCGGGCGTGATCGAGTCGGCGAGCGAGCAGCCGGCGTCGAGGTCGGGGATGAGCACGGTCTTCTCGGGCGAGAGGATCGAGGCCGTCTCGGCCATGAAGTGCACGCCGCAGAAGGCGACGGTGGACGCGCCGGTCGCCGCGCCCTGGCGCGAGAGGCCGAGCGAGTCGCCGACGTAGTCGGCCACGTCCTGCACCTCGGGCAGCTGGTAGTTGTGCGCGAGGATCACCGCGTCGCGCTCGCGCGCGAGCTCGCGGACCTCGCCCTGCAGCGCGGCGATGTCGTCGGGCGCGAGGGCCGCGGGGGTAGCGAGAGGGGCCATGGGCAGGTTCATGGCAGGGGCTCCAGGAGAAGTGAGAGGTCGAGGGCGGGGGCAGAGTGCGTGAGGGCACCGACCGAGATGAAGTGTACCCCGGTGTCTGCGACGTCCCTGATCGTCTCGAGGTCGATCCCGCCGCTGGCCTCGAGCTCGGCGCGCTCTCCGACGCGCTGCACGATGGCGCGCATCTGGGCCGGCGTCATGTTGTCGAGCAGCAGCCGCCGCGCGCCTGCCGCGAGCGCCTCGTCGACCTCGGCGTCGTCGCGGCACTCGACCTCGACCAGCGTCCCCTGCGGCGCCGCGGCGCGGGCCTTGCGCACGGCCTCCCCCACCCCGCCGGCCATCGCGGCGTGGTTCTCCTTGATGAGGATCGCGTCGAAGAGCCCGACGCGGTGATTGGTCCCGCCGCCGGCGGCGACCGCGGCCTTCTCGAGCAGGCGCAGGCCGGGCGTCGTCTTGCGCGTGTCGAGCACGCGCGCGCGGGTGCCGCGGACGGCCTCGACGTAGCGCGCGGTCAGGGTCGCGACGCCGCTGAGGCGCTGCAGGAGGTTGAGCGCCGTGCGCTCGGCGCTCAGCAGCGCGGCGGCGTCGCCCTCGACGCCGAGCACGGGGCCGCCGGCGCGCCATTCGCCCTCGGCGGCCAGGCGCTCGAAGCGCGCGCCCGGGTCGAGCAGCGCGAAGGCGAGCTGGGCGGCGTCGAGGCCGAAGACCACGCCCGGCTGCTTCTGCGTGATCCGCGCCCGCGCGCGGGTGCCCGGCGGCACCGTGGCCCGCGTCGTGAGGTCGCCCGAGCCGACGTCCTCGGCCAGGGCGCGGCGGACGAGCGGCTCGAGCTCGGTCAGCTCGATGGCCATGCGCCGGATGGTATGTATCCGGGCCATGGCCGCGACGCCGTTGGGGCCGCACCAGTCCACACCGGCCGAGCTGAAGGAGCGGCTCGCGGCCGAGCGCGGCGGCGACCCCTTCCTCGTCTACCGCGACGGGGATGGCGCCCAGCGGATCGTCGCGCTGTCCGAGCAACGCCGGCGCATGACGATCGGCCGCAGCCACGAGAACGACGTCTCCCTGTCCTGGGACGGCGAGGTCTCGCGCCTGCACGCGGAGATCGAGCGCGTCGGCGACCACTGGCTGGTCGTCGACGACGGCGTCTCGCGCAACGGCACCTTCGTCGGCGGCGAGCGCGTCAACGGCCGCCGCCGCCTGCAAGACGGTGACCTCGTCCGCGTCGGGATGACGGCGATCGTGTACCGCCACCCCTCCGGGCGCGCCACCATCACGACGCGGCTCTCCGACCAGCGCGACGTGGCGGCCACGGTCACCGACGCCCAGCGTCGCGTCCTCGTCGCCCTGTGCCGGCCGTTCAAGGGCGGGGTCAGCAACGCCGTCCCCGCCACCAACCCGCAGATCGCCGCCGAGCTCGTGCTCTCGGTCGCGGCGGTCAAGACTCACCTGCGCGCGCTCTTCAAGGTCTTCGGGATCGACGAGCTGCCCCAGCAGGAGAAGCGCAGGCAGCTCGTCGCCCTGGCCTTCACGGCCGGCCTGGTCAGCGACCGGGACCTGTGAGCGCTCGCGCCGGGTTCAGCACCCCGGCATCCGCGTGGTGTAGGGCACCGGGATGCCGCCGATGAGGATCTGCGAGACGACGTCGAGGGTCACCGGGTGGTGATAGGTCCCGTTGACCCATGCGCCGGCGGCATCCGACCACCACCAGACCTCGATGCCCATCGAGGTCTTGTGGAGCCCGGTGACGTTGACCGCCGGCAGGCCGGTGAACGGCGCAGCCGAGCTCGTTGTCGCCAGAGCGGTCTCCCACGCGCTGTTGTAGAAGCGCTGGCCGGTGACGTCGTCGACGAGGAAGTAGTGCCACGTCACGTACTGGCGGCTCTGCGTCTGCGCGTAGACCCGGGGGAGGTAGGCGCTCATGACCCGGTACTGCGCGTTGGACGAGATCTGGCAGCGTCCGCCGTAGTCGGTGAACGGGAGCGCGCTCGCGGCGCGGAAGAAGTTCGCCCTCGGGCGCCGGCCGAGATGCGCCGGGGTCTGCCGCGGCGCCTCAGGGCGGATCCGCGGCGCCACCCTGCCCTGGTGGGCCTGGGCGGTCGCCTTGGCCGGGGCGTCGGCCGCCGCCCCGGAGGGAGCGGCGAGCGCGGCGGCCAGGACGAGCGCGGCGAGCACGCGGGCGCCCGCCCCCCGCGGACGAAGGTGAGCAGTGGTCGTGTGCGATGGCATCGGAGCCTCCTTGCGGCGCGCATTCCGCGCGCGCCCTGTCGATGCGAGGAGCTTCTCGCCGCCGAGGGCACCGACCCAGTGACCCAGGGGCTGGTCCGGGCCAGCCCCCGGGGCCGGCTCAGAGCACGATCTCGCAGTTGCGCACGCGGTCGCGGCTGTCCTTCTCGACGCGGTCGCGGCCCGGGCCGCAGTCGATGACGTCGGTGCCGCCGCCGACGGCGCGGATGGTGTCGTTGCCCGGCCCGCCGAAGATCCGGTCGCGCCCGAGGCCGCCGTTGATCTCGTCCGAGCCGTCGCCGCCGATGATCGTGTCGTCGCCGCGGCCGCCCTCGATCTCGTCGCCGCCGAGGCCCCCGTCGAGGCGGTCGTCGCCGGTGCGGCCGAAGAGCGAGTCGCGCCCGCGCCCACCGAGCAGCGTGTCGTTGCCGCCGGCGCCCTCGAGGAAGTCGTCGCCGCCCCTGCCCGTGAGGTGGTCGGCGCCGTTGGTGCCGATGATCCGCTCGGGGCCGTCGGTCCCGGGGCACGAGGCGTTCTTGCGCTGGCAGGAGTCCATCTCCTCGTAGGCCAGGTCCTTGGCGACGACGTCGTCGTCCCACGGCACGCCGAGCGCCTTGTAGCGGTCGGCCTGGCCGGCGAAGGTCGGCGCCTCGGCGCCGGGCGGCGCGGCCTGAATCGACTCGCAGCCGGCGAAGCCGATGCGCCTGCGGTCGAGCTGGTGGCGGGCGTCGGCGGCCTGGGCGGCGGGCGTCAGGTAGGCGACGTCGGTGCCGGGGCCGCAGTCGGCGCTGCCGGTGCCCGTGCCCACGTAGAGCGCGTCGTTGCCGTCGCCGCCCTGCAGCACGGCCAGGCCCCTGGAGCCGACCTGCCAGAGGACGTCGTCGCCGGGGCCGCCGTCGAGGGTGCCCGAGCCGGTGTCGACGAGGGTGTCGTTGCCCTCGCCGCCGATGGCCGGCAGGCCCTGGTACTGGCCGGAGCCCGCGAAGAGCAGGTCGTCGCCGGTGCCGCCGTCGAGCCCGTCGTTGCCGGTGCCGCCCGAGAGCAGGTCGTTGCCGTCGTCGCCGTGGATCACCTTGTCGGCGCCGGCGTTGCCCATGATCACGTCGTCGCCGGGGCCGCCGGAGAGCTCGCGGTCGTCGCCGAAGCGCGACTCGCCGAGGAAGTCGTTGCCGTCGCCGCCGCGCAGGATGTCGTCCCCGTCGAAGCCGTCGAGCGCGTCGTTGCCGGGGCCGCCCTCGAGGACGTCGTTGCCGGTCACGCCCAGCAGCCGGTCGTTGCCGTCGCCGCCCTCGAGGCGGTCGTTGCCCGAGCCGCCGTCGAGCTCGTCGTCGCCGGCGTCGCCGAAGAGGCGGTCGGCGGCGCTGCCGCCGGAGAGCAGGTCGTTGCCCGCGGCGCCGTAGAGCGCGTCGCGCGAGCCCTCGCCGCGCAGGATGTCGTTGCCGGCGCTGCCGCGCAGGGTGTCGGACAGGCGTGTGCCCTGTCTGGTGACCGCCCACGCGGAGGCGGGGCCGAACGCAAGCAGGGCGACGAGGAGGACGAGCATCTTCCGTGACATGACGGTGCCCGTACCCGCGATCCACGCACCGCATTTCGGTAGGTCGGCGGGCGGCGGCTACCGTGCGGTGAATGGCGGGTACCGTGCGCGGCCGTGCCATCACCCGACCTCGACGCCTGGCTGCCGGAGTTCTCCGTCCACACGCGCCACACCGCGTGCTCGGCCGCGACGCCGCCGCAGCTGTGGGACGCGGCCAACGCGGTCCGGATGTCGCAGACCAGCTCGCTGGGGCGCCTCGTGCGCTGGCGGATCCCCGGGACGCGCGCCGACCAGACCTTCGGCGAGCTGCTCGCGGCCTATCCGTTCTGCGTGCTCGACGAGGGCGAGCGCTGGTCGGTCTCGGGCCTGTGCGGGCGCATCTGGACGTTGCAGCGCGACTACCCGCGCCTCGACGGCCCGGAGGACTTCCGCGCCTGGTCGGAGCCGGGCACGGTGCGCGTGCTGATCGCCAACTGGGTGCTCCCCGACGGCGACGGCAGCCGGCTCGTCTCGGAGGCCCGCGTGAGCCCGGTCGATCGCCGCGCCGCGCTGCGGCTGCGCTCGCTGTGGGTCGTCATCGGCGTCTTCGAACGACACATCGGCGGCGAGGCGCTGGCCCTCGCGGCCGAGCGCGCGGCGGCCACCGCGCCCCGCTAGCCCAGGTGGCCGCGGCCGCGCTCGAGGCCCGCGAGCGTGGACGTCCCCTCGTAGAGCGTGCGCCCGCGGCGGCGCACGCGCAGGCGCAGCAGGCCGGTGAGGTGCTGCGGCGCCCAGTCGTCGAGGCGGCGGCGCTCGTGCGGGACCGGCACCGGGAGCAGGTGCGGCGCGACCCCGTCGGCGTGGGCCTCGACCTCGACGCCGCCGCCGGCCAGGCGCCAGCCGCGCTCGTCGACGGCGACGCGCAGCGGGCGCGGCGGCCGCACGACGGTGGAGACCTCGTCGCCCAGGGCGACCACGAGCGCGGTCGCCGTCGTGCGCAGCGGGCCGAGGCCGGCGCGCCCGCCCGCGAAGGCGACGCACGCGTCGGGCCGGTCGAAGCCGTGGGCCTGGCCCCACCACCACGCGGGCGGCATGCCGCCGGCGCCCCAGTTCTTCTCGGCGTAGGCGACGGCGCCGTCGAGGTCGATGGCCTCTGCGCCGATGTAGGCGCCGCCGGTGACCCGCGCGCGCAGCAGCCACGGGTGCCAGTACTGGCTGAGGCCGGGGATCGCGTGCGCGGAGCCGAGCGCGCCGAAGGCGCGGCGCGGCCAGGGCAGCGGGTCGGCGAAGGTCGCATCCAGGCGGCCGTCCTCGCAGAGGTCGATGCGCAGCGAGCGCTCGTCGGCGGCGAAGGCGTGGCCCGCGCGGAGGTCGAGGCCGCGCGGCGCGGCCCACGCGTCCGGGAGCGTGGCCGAGCGCACGGCGCCGCCCGGGTGGGCCGCCAGCGAGGCCATCGCCCACGGGCGCCCGCCGGCGTCGCGGCTGACGGCGAGGATCGCGACCACCACCGCGCCGGTGCGCGGCTGCGTGATGCGCCAGAAGTGGCCCTCCATGCCGACGCCGTGGTAGCCGCGCGGGTCGCCGAAGGGCGGATCGGCGCCGGTGCGGCGGTAGGCGGCGAGCATTCCGAGCATGCTGCCACAGGGCCGGTAGCGTGTCCGGGCGATGAGTCGCTCCCCGGTCGCGGTGAGACGGGCATCCCCGCGAGCGGCGGTGTGGGCGCTGCGGGTCCTCTGGCGCTTCGGGCGCCCGCACACGCTCATCGGCACGGCGCTCTCGATCGTCGGGCTCTACGTCATCGCCGCCTCGCTGGACCGCGCCTCCGGCGCCGTCGATCTGCTGTGGACGCTGTTCGCCGGCCTGTGCGTGAACGTCTTCATCACCGGGATCAATCAGATCGAGGACGTTGAGATCGACCGCCTCAACAAGCCGTGGCTGCCGATCGCGGCGGGCGACCTGTCGCTGGAGGCGGCGCGCGTCATCGTCGGGGCGGCGGCCGTCGCCCCGCTCGTCATGGCGGCGACGCAAGGGGCCGCCGAGCTCGTCGCCGTCGCCGTGGCGCTCGCGGTCGGCTGGGCCTACTCGTGCCCGCCGTTGCGGCTCAAGCGCTTCCCGGCGCTCGCCGCGGGCTCGATCACCTTCGTGCGCTCGGTGGTGGTCAACCTCGGCGTGTGGCTGCACATCGCGGGCACGCCGGTCGCGGCCGGCGTGTGGGCGCTCATCGCCGTCACGGTCCCCTTCTCCTTCGCCATCGCCGTGCTCAAGGACGTGCCGGACATCGTGGGCGACCGGCGCTTCGGCATCGCCACCTTCTCCGTCCGGCTCGGGCCGCGGCCGGTGCTCGCCCTGGGCGTCGGCGCGCTGACCCTGGGCGGGCTCGGCATGGCGGTCGCCGGCCCCCTGCTGCTCGACGACGCCAACGCGGCCGTGCTCGTGATCGGGCAGCTGCTCGGGCTGGCCGCGCTGTGGCGCTGGGCGCTGCGCCTCGACCCCGGCGACCCGGTGGCCTTCGCGGCCTTCTACCAGCGCGTCTGGCAGCTCTTCTTCTGCGAGTACCTGCTCGTGCCGCTGGCCTATCTCGTGGGGTGACGATGCGCTTCATCCAGCACAAGGCCGAGGCGCGCTGGTTCTACCGCGTCGTGTCGCTCGGCTACGACCGCTGGATCAACCCGCTCTTCTGGACGGCGCCGATGCGCGACGCGGCGCTGGTTCTCGCACGGCTCGATTCGCCCGACCTCGAGGTCGTCGACGTCGGCGCGGGCACGGGCTTCGCCACCGAGGCGATCGTGCGGGCGGTCGCCCCCGAGCGCGTGACGATGCTCGACCAGAGCCCGCACCAGCTCGCCCGCGCGCGGCGCAAGGCGGCGCTGGGGCGCGTGACCAAGCTGCTCGGCGACGCCGAGGCGCTGCCCTTCGCCACGGACTCGCGCGACCGCTACGTCTCGACGGGGAGCATCGAGTACTGGCCCGATCCGCAGCGCGCGATCGCCGAGGCGTTCCGGGTCCTGCGCCCGGGCGGGGTCGCGATGCTCGCCGGGCCGCTGCGACGCACGCACCCGCTGGCGCGCCGGCTCTCGGACGCCTGGATGCTGTTCCCGACCGAGCAGGAGTACGTCGCGTGGTTCGAGCGCGCGGGGTTCGCCGGGATCACGTGCGTGCACGTGGCGCCGGAGTGGTGGGAGGACGGCTGGGACCCCTACGCGGTGGCGATCGCGGGCGTCAAGGCGCGGGCGGGCGAGCCGCCGTCGCTGCCGGCAGCCGCGCCCGCCGCCGAGGACGGGCGCGTCACGCCGGCACGCCTGGCGCGCTTCGCCGCCGGGTCGCTCGCCGGCGCGGCCTTCATCCCCGTCGCGCTGTGGTTCACGCTCGTGCGCAGGCTGCGGCGGGGCGGCTGACCCACTCGCGCTCGAGCAGGGCGTAGATGACCTCGCTCTGCCACTCGCCCTTCACGTGCTCGTTCTCGACGAGGTGCGCCTCGCGGCGCATGCCAACGCGCTCGAGGACGCGCGCGGAGGCCTCGTTGCGAGCCTCGAGGCGGCCGACGACCCGGTGCAGGCCGAGGTCGTCGAAGGCGAGCGCGAGCAGCGCCTCGGCGGCCTCGGTCGCGTAGCCGCGGCCGTGGTGGTCGGGGTGGAAGACGAAGCCGATCTCGCCCTGGCGGTGCTGGGCGCTGATCCAGCGCAGGCTGCAGTCGCCGATCAGCTGGCCACTGTCGCGCAGGACGGCGGCGAGGCTGAGGTTGTCGCCCTCGGCGACGATCGCCGTCGATCGGACCTTCGCGTCGAGCGCCTCGCGGACCTCGGCCGCGGTGCGCGGGTCCCAGTAGAGGTAGCGGGCGACGTCGGGGCGCGACTGGATCGCGACCAGCGCCTCGAGGTCCGTCGGCGCAAAGGGACGGAGCTCGAGGCGCTCGGTCTGCACCGGGTAGGCGGGCTTCACGGCACCCAGGTCTCGGCCAGCGGCGTGACCTGCAGCTCGTGGGTGGCGGCGCGGGCCCCCTGGGTCGCGAGGAAGGCCACGGCGTCGGCGATCTCTCGCGGGTCGGCGAGCGCGGCGCGGTCGACGCCCTCGCGGCCGCCGCCCTCGAAGGGCTCGATGCCGGCGTCGACGATCAGCAGCGCCACGTGGATGCCGTGCTCGCGCAGCTCCAGCGCGGCGGCGTTGGTGATCGCGCGCACCCCGAAGGCGCCGGCGGCCCAAAGGCCGCGGCCGGGCATCGCCCGGCGCGCCGAGCCGCCGGTGACCTGGATGATCGTGGCCGGGCGACCCTGCTCGAGGGCGAAGCGGCTCGCGGCGGTCAGGAAGGTGAAGGCAGCGCGGGCGGGCGCCGCGGCCCAGGCGTCGAAGGCGTCGGGCGCGGCCTGCGCCAGCGGGCCGCCGCCGAACGGCCCGCTGCGGCTGCCGCCGTAGGCCGACGCGGCGTTGAGGATCAGGTCGACGGCGCCGTGGGCCTCGGCGGTCCTGCGCAGCGCCTCGGTGACGCTGTCGGGATCGGTGATGTCGCCGCTCATCGCCAGGGCGCCCGCGGCCTCGGCGGTCTTGAGCGTCGACTCCGAGCGGGCGACCGCGGCGACGGCCCAGCCGTCGGCGATGAGGCCCTCGACGACGGCCCGGCCCAGGTTGCGAGCGCCGAAGACGAGGGCGCTGCGCGGCAGCTGCGTGTCGTTCATGCCTTCAGCATGACGAGCGCGGTGCGCGGGCCATCAGCCGACGGCGCTGACCGCCACCCCGCCGCCGTCGGCGGCCCACGCCACGACGACGGCGTCGCCGCTGCGAGCGGCGGCCGGCGTGGCGTTCGAGCCGGCGTCGGCGAGCAGCGTGAGGTCGCCGGTCGCCGGGTCGGCCGCCACCGCCTGTGCCTGCTCGCCCGAGGTACTGCCGATCTGGCGGGTGAAGAGGACGAGCGGCGTCTCACCGTGGATCGCCGGGGTCGGCGAGCTCGAGCTGAAGCCGCCCGCGTCGAAACCGCGTGCCGTGCCGAGCGCCGTTCCGGTGCCCTGGGCGGAGGCGAGGCCCACGTTCGCGATGGCGCCCGGGCCGCGGGCGTTCCAGGCGACGAGGACCGCGCCGTCGGCGCCCAGCGCGACGCGCGGGACGCCGTAGGCGACAGTGCCCAGCGAGCGGACGGGGCCGACGGCGCCGCGGTTGGCCGCGCGGGTGCGCCGGGCGAAGCCGGTCGTGCCGCTGTGGTCGCGGCGCGTCCAGGTGACCCAGGCCGTGCCGTCGCTCGAGGCCGTCAGCGTGATCGAGCGGACGCTTCCGGCGACGGAGGACGGGCGCCCGGGGAGCGGCGCGCCGCGCGGCGCCGAGGCGACCATGAGCGCCCGGCGGGTCAGCGGGCCCTGGGCCCACGCCAGCAGCGCGCCGCCGCCGGGGCTGGCCTGGATCTCGGGGCTCACGCCGTCGCGGCCGAGCGAGCGCGCCGTGCCGAATGAGCCGTGCGGGCCGCGCCGGGCGTAGCGCAGGACGCCGCCCTGGCTCGGCGGATGGGTGTCGCGGAAGATCACGGCGACCGTCCCGCCCTTGAGCGCGGCGATCCGCGGGGTCGCGCTCGTGTTCGAGCCGACCGCCGCCAGCCTGCGCGCGCCGGAGAACGACCGGCCCGGCGCCGCCACGGCGTAGCGGACCGCCGATCCACGGGTGTGGCGGCCGATGAGCGCGGCCCAGACGACGACGAGCTCGCCGCGGTCGGTGACGGCGACCTGGACGTCGCGGACGTCGATCTGGCCGCCCCCGGCCGGCAGCGGTGAGCCGACGCTCCCGTCGGCGCGCACGCGCGCCGCCCACACGCGGCCGGAGCGGTCGGCGAAGGCGACGGCGGCGGGCCGGCCGCCGGCCGCGTCGGCGGCGACGATCGCGCCGGAGACCTGGACGCCGGCGCCGACCGTCTGGGGCGGCGTGAAGCCGCTGGGCGCGGCGGCGGTGGCCATCGGGCAGGTCGCAAGGGCCAGGACGACGACGGACGCGGGCAGCAGGGAGCGCGGCATGGTCCCCCAACGTAGCCACGGCGTCTGTGGTTTCGCTGCGCGACTCATTGGCAGCGCCTTGCGCGCCGATACTCGTGGGATGAGCACCCTGCTCCCAGTCGTCGGCGGGCTCGTGCGCCTGGTCACCGGGACGGTCAACCTCGTCGCCGTCGTGCTGGGCCTCGACGGCCACGCCGTCGTGCTCGACGTCCACGGCGCGCGCCTTGGCACCGGCCCCGCGCGGCTGTCCTTCAACGCCCCGTTCGGGGGCGTGCTCCTCGCCGGCATCGTGTTCGTCGACGAGCGCGGCGCGCGGTTCGTTCCCGACGCCAAGGGCCTGAGCTACGCGCAGCGGCGCGAGACGTTCCGCGTCGCGGTCGCCCTGCCCGCGACGATCGAGCGGATCGGGAAGGCGTCCGTCGCCTGCCAGACGCTCAATCTCTCGATCGGTGGCGCCCTTCTGCAGACGCCGGCGCCGTTCGCGCCCCCGTACGAGCTCACGCTCGCGATCGACTGCGGCGACGGGCGGGCGGTGAGCCTGGCGGCGACGCCGATCCGCTCCGAGCGCCGGTCGACGCGCCACGCGGTGGCCTTCGCCAACGTCGGCGGCGCCGACGAGCGCGCGCTGAGCATGCTCGTGGCGAGCGCGCAGCGGCAGGCCCTGGCGACGCGCTGACGCGCGCGATTCGCCACCCCCCGCGCGTGTCTCGCAACACTCTCGCTCGACCCTCGGGGGGGTGGGCCACCTAGCCAGGCACTATGCCGGTTTAGGTAGCCCACCCCCCAGCGCGTCTCCACAGGTGTTGCGAAATGCGCGCGGTTCGCGCCGACACGCGCGCAGCGCTCCGCCGAAAGCGCGCTCGCCTGCGGAGTCGGCAGGCGCAGCGACCGCCGCCGGCTCCTCTCTCCCTCGGTGCGGCAGTTACGAGCCCACCAACACGTGCACCCGCTCGAACCGCGGGTCGCTCGCGCCGTGCAGGCGCGCGCCGGTGGCGACGAGCTCGCGCAGGTAGGCGACGGTCTCGGCCGAGATCCGCTCGCCGGGCAGGAGCGCGGGGATGCCCGGCGGGTAGCCGGCGATCGACTCGCACGAGACGCGGCCGACGGCGTCGTCGACGGCGACGTCCTCGGACTCGCCGAGGAAGGCGTCGCGCGGGGCGACCGCCATCTCGTTGCGCAGCGAGGCGGGCGGGCGGACGATCGGGGCGATCGTGCCCTCGGTCCCGATGCGCTTGACGACCTCCTCGAGGTCGCCGGCGAGGCGCAGGAGGGTCTCGCGGCGCTCGGCCAGGCCGACGAGGAAGACGATCGTCGCCTGGGTGGCGAGCTCCGGGATCGCGTCGTAGGAACGGCGCAGGACCTCGGCGAACTCGTAGCCGGTGCGGCCGGTCTCGCGCACGTCGACGACGATCCGCAGCGGGTCGTAGCCGGCGATGCCCGGGCGGCCGACGAAGGTGCTGTCCACGAGCCCGAGGGTGGCGATCGTCCGCAGCTTCTCGCGGCAGGCCTCGATCGCCTCGAGCGTCTCGTGGAGGATCTGCTCGCCGTGGAGCGCCATCTGGCGCCGCGCGCCGTCGAGCGACGCGAGCAGCAGCGACGACGGCGACGTCGAGCGCACGAGGCGGATGGCGCGGCCGACGGCGTCGGCGTCGATCCGGGGCGGCTGGGAAGGGTTTCCGACATGGAGCATCGCGCTCTGCGTCAGCGAGCCGGCGATCTTGTGCGTGCTCGTGAGCACCGCGTCGGCGCCGAGCGCGAGCGCGCTCGGCGGCAGCGCCTCGTGGAAGCCGAAGTGCGGGCCCCACGACTGGTCGACGACGAGCGGCACCCCGGCCGCGTGGGCGACCTCGACGCAGCCCGCGACGTCCGCCGCCATCCCGTAGTAGGTGGGCGAGACGACGAAGGCCGCCCGCGCGTCCGGCGCCGCCGCCAGCGCGTCGCGCAGCGTCGCCGGCTCGACGCCGTGGGCCATCCCCAGCTCCGCGTCGTACGCCGGCGGCACGAAGGCCGGCACGCCGCCCGAGAGGACCAACCCGTCCACGAGCGACGCGTGCGAGTTGCGCTGCGCGACGACGCGCGCGCCGAGCGGCGCCAGGGCCAGGCACAGCGCGTGGTTGCCCTGCGTCGCGCCGTTGGTGAGAAACCACGTCCGCGTCGCGCCGTGGGCCTCGGCGGCCAGGCGCTCGGCCTCCTGGTAGGGCGTCGGCGACGGCCCGAGGTCGACGCCCCAGATGTCCTGGGGGATGTCGAGCCACAGCGCCCGGTCGCCGAGCCCGAAGCGCAGCCCCGGGTCGGCGCCCTGGCCGCCCTTGTGGCCGGGGACGTGGAAGCGCCCGGGGCCGCGGGTCCCGTACCCGATCACGGCGTCGAGGTAGGGCGCGGCCGGCTGCTCGGTCATGCGTGGCCGGCGGTGCGCAGCAGCTCGGCGCGGACGAAGCCGTCGAGGTCGCCGTCGAGGACGCGCTGGGCGTCGCCGACCTCGAAGGAGGTGCGGTGGTCCTTGACCATCGTGTACGGGTGCAGGACGTAGGAGCGGATCTGCGAGCCGAAGTTGACGTCCTGCGCATCGCCCTTCTCGGCGGCGATCTCCTGCCGGCGCTTGGCCTCCTCGAGCTCGAGCAGCTTGGCCCGCAGCATCTTCATCGCCGTGTCCTTGTTGGCCGACTGCGAGCGCTCGTTCTGGCACTGCACGACGACTCCCGTCGGGCGGTGGGTGATGCGCACCGCCGAGTCGGTCTTGTTGACGTGCTGGCCACCGGCCCCGGAGGCGCGGTAGGTGTCGATCTGCAGGTCGTCGTCCTCGATCTCGATGTCGCCGACGTCGTCGACGACGGGCGCCACCTCGACGCCCGCGAACGACGTCTGGCGGCGATGGGCGGCGTCGAAGGGCGACAGGCGCACGAGCCGGTGCACGCCCTTCTCGGCGCTGAAGAGCCCGTAGGCATTCTCGCCCGAGGCGCGGAAGGTGGCCGACTTGATGCCCGCTTCCTCCCCCGGCGAGGCCTCGAGGATCTCGACCGTCATCCCCCGGCTCTCGGCCCAGCGCATCATCATCCGCAGCACCATCTCGGCCCAGTCCTGGGCGTCGGTGCCGCCCGCGCCGGCGTTCACGGTCACGAGCGCGTCGCCCGCGTCGTAGCGCCCCGAGAACAGCCGCTCCTCCTCGAGCTCGGCCAGAAGCTGCTCGACCGCCGCCATCTGGCCCGCGACCTCGGCGGCGACCGACTCGTCCTCCTCGGCCATCTCGGCGAGCGAGTCGAGGTCCTCGACGTCGGAGCGCAGCGACCGCCAGCGCTCCAGGCGCCGGGTCGCGCGCGAATGCTCGGCGCTGACCTGCGCGGCCGCCTGCTGGTCGTCCCAGAAGCCGGGCGCCCCCATGGCCTGCTCGAGCTCGGCGACGCGCGCCGCGAGTGCGGCGTCGTCGAAGCCCGTGCGCAGGGCATCCCACTGCGCGCGGATCGCCTGCAGGCGCTGCGGAAGGGGGAGAACGTCGGACGGTCCGGCCATGGCCGGCGTCCAAGCTAGCAGCGGGTCATGGGTCCTGCGGCGTGGGGAAGCTCCCTCCGTCGATCAACTCGATGCGGTAGCCGTCCGGATCGGGAACGAAGCAGATCCGGCCGACCTCCTCGCGCCCTCCCGGCGCGTACGGCGCCTTCTCGGGCTCTATGCCCTGCTCGGCGAGCTTCGCCAGCAGGCCGTCGAGATCGTCGACGGTCAGCGCGATGTGGTTGTAGCCCTCGCCGAGGTCGTAGGGCGCCTCGCGCCCCACGTTGACCGTCAGCTCGAGCCGGTCCCCGTCGCCGGGCAGGCCCATGTAGATGTTGTAGGCCTGCCCGAAGTCGAGCTTGCCGCGGCGCTCGAAGCCGAGCGCCTCGTAGAAGCGCACCGATGCGTCGACGTCGCGCACGCGCACGCAGGTGTGGACGAGCGACAGCGTCACAGGCTGCCCGCCTTCATCTCCCCGATCATGTGCTCGGCCTGGCGGATCGCGAGCGCGACGATCGTCAAGGTCGGGTTGGCGGCGGCGCCGGTGGTGAACACCGAGCCGTCGGAGACGAACAGGTTGGGCACGTCGTGCGCGCGCCCGAACTCGTTGACGACGCCGTCGCCCGGGTCGGCGCTCATCCGCGCGGTGCCGAGGTTGTGCGTCGACGGGTAGGGCGTCACGCGGTTGGTCTTCACCGCGTCGACCGCGCCGTAGACCGTCTCGCCCGCCTGGTAGGCGTGCTCGCGCATCGCGAGGTCGTTGGCGTGGTCGTCGAAGTGGACGTTGGGCACGGGCAGGCCGTGCTCGTCGGTGACGTCGCGGTTGAGGGTGACGCGGTTGGACCCCTGGGGCATGTCCTCGCCGACGAGCCACATGCCGGCGACCCGCTCGTAGGCCTCCATGCGCGCCGCGAAGTCGGGGCCCCATCCGCCGGGATCCAGGAACGCCGCGTAGAACGGCAGCCCGAGCGCGAGCAGCTGCATGTAGTAGCCGCCGATGAAGCCGCGGTCGGGGTTGTTGTGCGACTCGTCGGTGATGATCCCGGCCATCGTCTCGCCGCGGTACATGCGCACCGGCTTGTCGAACTCGGCGTAGACCGAGCCCGTCAGGTGGCGCATGTAGTTGCGCCCCACCTGGCCCGACGAGTTCGCCAGGCCGTCGGGGTGCTGCGGCGACTCGGAGAGCAGCAGCAGCCGCGCCGTCTCGATCGAGTTGCAGGCCACGCACACCGCGCGCGCCTTCTGCACGCGCTCGTTGCCGTCGGCGTCGAAGTAGTGCACGCCGGTGACCTTGCCGCCGCCGTTGTGGGCGATGCGGAAGGCGTGGCTGGAGGGCCGCAGGTCGAGCTTGCCGGTGGCGTCGGCCTTCGGCAGCTCGGCGGTCAGCGTCGACCAGTGCGCCTGCTGGCGGTCGCCCTGGAAGTTGAACCCGTCCTGGATGGTGGCCGGGCGCCCGTCGCGCGGCACCGTGTTGAAGGCCATGCGCCCGGTGCTGACGTCCTTGTAGCCGGCGCGCTTGCCCCCGTTGCCCATGACCTTGAAGTTGTTGTTGGCGGCCGGGCCCGGGATCCCGTTCGTGCGGGTCACGCCGAGCTTGTCCTCGGCGCGGTCGTAATAGGGCTCGACGTCCGCGAGGCCGATGGGCCAGTCGACGATCGAGGTGCCGTCGATGGCGCCGTGCTCGGAGCGCATCCGGAACTCCCACTCCTTGAAGCGCGGGCAGCAGCCGGCCCAGTGCACGCTCGTGCCGCCGACCGTCTTGCACGTCCACGCCGGGAGGTTCGGGAAGTCCTTGGCGACCCGCCACGACCCGGAGGTCGTGCGCTCGTCGAGCCACGCGAGCTGGCCGAAGCTCGGCCACTCGTCGTCGATGAAGTCGTCGGGCCGGTGGTGCTTGCCCGCCTCCAGGACGACGGTCCTCGCCCCGCCCTGGCAGAGCTCGTTGGCCAGCGTGCCCCCGCCGGCGCCGGAGCCGACGACGACCACCACGTCGCCGTCGTCGAAGTCGAAGCGCGTCATGGCTCAGCCCTCCTGCTCGGGGTCGGGGAGCCAGTCGAGGTCGTTGAAGCCGCGGTTGACGTAGCCACCCTGGGCGAACGACGGACCCTCGTAGCCGAGCAGCTTCCAGGTCTGCGGATCGGAGTAGATCTCGACCACCGCGGTAGAGCGCACGAGCTCGAAGAGGTCCGAGCCCTCGATCGCCTTGGCGTCGGCGAGCTGCTGCTCGGCGGAGCGCTGGAGAAAGGGCTGCTCGCCGCGGCCGTCGAGGTCGGCGACGCCGTCGTTGACGGTGCTCGCCGCGCCGGCGTCCTCGCGGGCCGCCTCGTCGATCTTGGCCGGCACACGCGCGTAGACCGAATCGGGCAGCGCGACGTGCGGATACAGGGTGCGAGCGAGCGCGGCAACGGTCTCCGCGACGTGCTGCTCGAGCGCCAGCGGCGCCTGGGTGCTCATGCCGGACAAACCCCCTTCATCGTGGGACAGCGAGCGACGATGCGAGCCTACGCCTGCGCGCGACGCCCGTGGGGATGCGATGTACGCTTGGCACGTGGGCAGGGCGGTCCGGCTCTTCGCGGTGTTCGCGGCGTGCGCGCTGGCGCTGCCGTGCGCGGCGGGCGCCGAGCCGATCGTCAGCCTCGGCCCCACCGCCGGCCCGCCGAGCGCGGTCACCGACGGCGCCGGGACGCTGCACGTGGCCTGGCACACCTACGAGCACCAGGGCGGCCCGGACATGCTGAGCTACTGCCGCGTGCCCGCGGGCGGCACCGCCTGCACGCCGACGATCCTCGGCGGCTTCCCGTCGATCGTGGTGGGCAACCACCCGCACCTCCTGCTGCGCAAGCAGGACGGCGCGCTGATCATCGTCGTCCCGGGCGACGACGCGCAGGCGCGCCACGTCACCTTCGAGCTCGTCTCGACCGACGGCGGCACGACGTGGAGCGGGCCGTCGATCGTCGGCGTCGGGCAGTACGACATCGACGACGCGACGCTCACGCCCGACGGCAGCGCCGTGGACACGCTCGAGGACTTCGTGAACCGCATGGCCTGGCAGCGCGTGCCGGTCGGCGGTCCGGCCGAGACGCGGATCGTCTCGCTGACCAACGAGCCCAACGGCCGCGACACGTCCTTCGTGTTCAGCGGCAACCTCGGCTACCTGCCCGACGGACGGCCGATGATCGTGGCCAACTCGCCCGACGTCGGCGCGGGCAACCGCTACCGCGTCCTGGAGGCGGGCGCCGATCCGTACGTCAACGGCTCGTGGAGCGCGTGGTCGAGCGCCCCGAGCCTGGGCGGCATCTCCGTCGTCACCGCGTTCGGTCCGAACGGGATCTGGGCCATGACCCACGACTCGATCCTCGCCGGCACGGGCCTGAAGGTCTGGCGCCTGCAGGGCCGCCGCTTCGTGCGCCCGCGCTCGCTGGGGACGATCGGCGGCACGGCGACGACGAACGTGCTCGGCGACACGCCGGTCGCGGGCGGCGCGTACGCCTTCGTGCAGGACGCCGGCGGGCGGCTCCACGCGGCCTGGAGCAAGCCCGGCCTCTGCGGTACCGGGCGCCAGTGCCTGCTCTACCGCCGCAACGAGCCGCGGGGCTTCGGGGGACCCGTCGTCTACCCGCTCCCCACCGGCGTGGAGCAGCCGCAGTACCTCAGGCTCGCGCCGAACGAGGGCGGCAGCGGGTGGCTGCTGTGGCGAGCGGGCTTCGGCGGCTCGCCGAGCTTCGCGACGCCGCTCGCGACGCCGCCGCGCGGGAGCCGGATCGGGTCGCGGCGGCTCGGGCGCTCGCGGCGGGTCACGGTGCCGACGCACTACGCGTGCATCGCGCCCGGCGCGCGCTTCGTGCACCGCCTGCTGGTCAGCGGGCGCCGCGGCGGCGTGCGGATCGTCTCCGTGCGCTTCTCCTTCGACGGCGGGCAGCTGGCGCGGACCGACCACCGCGCGCCCTATCGCGTCGTCTACCGGCTCCGCTTCGCGGCCGGCACGCGCCACGTGGCGGAGGCGCGCGTGACCTACCGCCTCGACGGCCGCACGCAGCACACGTCGGTGGGCCGCGCGGTCGTCATGTGCCCGTAGGCCGCTAGGCCCCGTGGCAGCGCTTGTACTTCTTGCCCGAGCCGCACCAGCAGGGGTCGTTGCGGCCGATCTGCTCGACCTCGGCGACGCGGCGCTGCTGGACGGCGGGCGCCTGCTCGACCTCCTGGCCGCCCTCGGCGTACTCGGCCGGGGCGCCCGCGGCGGCGGCCTCGCTGAGGGCGCTGGGCTGCGCGGTGCCCACGCCGCCTGAGTAGGAGACCCGGCCCGCGCGCGTCGAGGAGCCCGACGGCGTGTACTGCTGCTCGGGCGCGTCGCCGTTCTCGCCCTCGACCTGCACCTCGACGTGGAAGATCATGCGCGAGAAGTCCGACCAGATGGTGTTCATCAGGTCGGAGAAGAGCGTGAAGGCCTCGTTCTTGTAGGCGACGAGCGGGTCGATCTGGGCGAACCCGCGCAGGTGGATGCCCTCGCGCAGGTAGTCCATGTCGTAGAGGTGCTCGCGCCAGCGCTGGTCGATGATCTGCAGCAGCAGGTAGCGCTCGAGCGCGCGCATGAGCTCCTCGCCGAGCTCCTGCTCGCGGCGGTCGTACAGGGCGACGGCGTCGCCCGCCAGGCGCTCGGCCAGCTCGTCGCGGCCGAGGGCCTCGCTGGAGACGTCCTGCGGCGACATGCTCACCGGGTAGATGTCGGCCAGGGCGCCGAAGAGGCCGTCGAGGTCCCAGTCCTCGACGTAGTCGGCGCCCGCGTACTCGTCGACGAGGCGGTCGACGACGCTCGCGATCTCCTGGCGCGACTGCTCGCCCATGTCGCGGCCCTCGAGCACCGAGTCGCGGTACTCGTAGACGATCCGGCGCTGCTCGTTCATGACGTCGTCGTACTCGAGCACGCGCTTGCGGATGAGGAAGTTCTGCTCCTCGACCTTCTTCTGGGCCTTCTCGATCTGCTTGGTCAGCATCCCCGCCTCGATGGGCTCCTCGTTGCCCTCCTCGTCGACCGAGCCGAGGCGGTCGAGGATGCGGTAGATGCGGTCGCCGGCGAAGAGGCGCACGAGGTCGTCCTCGGCCGAGAGGAAGAAGCGCGACTCGCCGGGGTCGCCCTGGCGGCCTGAGCGGCCGCGAAGCTGATTGTCGATGCGCCGCGACTCGTGGCGCTCGGTACCGACGATGAAGAGCCCGCCGGCGTCCACGACGCGCTCGCGGTTCTCCTCGACCCGCCCCTCGATGGCGGGCAGCACCTCGGCGAAGCGCTCGTCGAAGTCGGGGTCGCCGGGGCGCAGGCCGAGCTTGGCGAGCTCCAGGCGGGTGAGGTGCTCGGCGTTGCCGCCGAGCTTGATGTCGACGCCGCGGCCGGCCATGTTGGTCGCGATGGTGACCGCGCCGGGCTGGCCCGCCTCGGCGACGATCTCGCCCTCGCGCTCGGCGTACTCGGGCTTGGCGTTGAGCACCGTGTGCGGGATGCCCCTGCGCTTGAGCTGGTCGGAGAGCACCTCGGAGACCTCGACGGAGATCGTGCCCACGAGCACCGGCTGGGCGTCGCGGTGGCGCTCCTCGATCTCCCGGACGACGGCGCTCCACTTGCCGTCCTTGGTCTTGTAGACCTGATCGTTGCGGTCGTCGCGGACCATCGGCCGGTTGGTCGGGATCTGGACCACGCCGAGCTTGTAGATCTTCATGAACTCGGTCGCCTCGGTGAGGGCGGTGCCGGTCATGCCCGAGAGCTTGTCGTAGAGGCGGAAGTAGTTCTGCAGCGTGATCGTCGCGAGCGTCTGGTTCTCCTCCTGGACGCGCACGCCCTCCTTGGCCTCGACGGCCTGGTGCAGGCCCTCCGACCAGCGCCGGCCCTCGAGGATGCGCCCGGTGAACTCGTCGATGATCCGCACCTCGCCGTCGATCACCGCGTAGTCGACGTCGCGCTTGTAGAGCGACTCGGCCTTGAGCGCCTGGTGCAGGTGGTTGACGAGATGGCCGTTCTCGGCGCGGTAGAGGTGGTCGATGCCCATGAACTTCTCGGCCTTGGCGACGCCCTGCTCGGTCACAGAGACCGTCTTGTGCTTCTCGTCGAACTCGTAGTCGAAGTCGGCGACGAAGTCCTTCTTGGACTTGGGGTCGAGCCCCTCGGGCTTCTTGCCGGCCTCCATCTTCGGGGCGAGCTTGGCGAACTGCTGGTAGAGCTCGGCGGCCTGCTCGGGGGCGCCGGAGATGATCAGCGGCGTGCGCGCCTCGTCGATGAGGATGTTGTCGACCTCGTCGACGACGCCGAAGGGGTGGCCGCGCTGGACCTTCTCCTCCAGCGACGTGGCCATGTTGTCGCGCAGGTAGTCGAAGCCGAACTCGGAGTTCGTGCCGTAGGTGATGTCGGCGGCGTAGGCGACGTGCTTGTCCTCGTAGGACTGCATGTTCTGTAGCACGCCGACGGTCAGCCCGAGGCCCTCGTAGATGGGGCTCATCCACTCGGCGTCGCGGCGGGCCAGGTAGTCGTTGACCGTGACGAGGTGGACGCCCTTGCCCGCCAGCGCGTTGAGGGCGACGGCGAGCGTGGCGGTCAGGGTCTTGCCCTCGCCCGTCTTCATCTCGGCGATGTTGCCGCCGTGCAGGACCATCCCGCCGATGAGCTGCACGTCGAAGTGGCGCATGCTCATCGTGCGCTTGCCGATCTCGCGGACGATCGCGAAGGTCTCGGGCAGCAGGTCGTCGAGCGAGTCGCCCTCGCGCGCGCGCTCGCGCAACCCGTCGAAGCGCTCGCGCAGCTCTTCGTCGGATTCGAGCTCCAGCTCGGGCTCGAAGGCGCCGATCAGCGCGACGCGCTTCTCGTATTCGCGGAACTGCTTGGACTCGCCGATATTCAGCGCACGGTCGAGGAGGCCCATGCGTTGAGCGTAGCAGCGGATGGGTCAACTCCCGGGCCGTTCGGCCGATGGTTCCGGGGGTGAGCACAGCCACCGTTCCCGCCTCTCGCGGCGCCCATCCGACCGGCGTCGTCAGCGTCCGCCAGGCGGTCTGCGACGCCTCGCGCGCGGTCATCGGCTACGAGGTCCTGACCGGCGACCCCGACGCGCCTCCGGCGTCGGCGCGCTACTGCGCGCGCGCCCTCCTCGAGGCCTTCACCGACGTCGACCTCGACCTCGTCGCGCCCCATCACCCCGCCTACCTGACCGTCGCCCCGGCGCTGCTGCTGCGCATGGACCTGCTGCCGGTCGCGCCCGACCGCGTCGTGCTGCAGATCGACGCCGGCGGCCCGGTGCACGACGAGGTCGTGGGCGCCGTCTCGCGCCTGGGCGCCCTCGGCTACGACTTCGCCGCCGTCGACCCCGCCTCCCCCGCGACGCTCGACCCGGTGTCGGCGATCGGCCTCGTGCGCCTCGACGTCTCCGGCCTGTACCCGGTGCAGGTGGCCGGACGGGTCGATCCCTTCCTGCGCGCCGGCCTGCAGGTGCACGCCGTCGGCATCGAGACCTTCGGCGTCTTCGACGCCTGCGTCGACGCCGGCTGCTCGGGCTTCCAGGGCCCGTTCCGCGCGCTCCCGGAGCTCAACCGGGCGCCCGCCGTCGAGCTCGGCGCGATGGCCACGGCGACGGAGCTGCTCGCCCCGGACCTCGACTTCACCCGCCTCGAGGCGCTCATCGCCCGCGACCTCGAGCTCAGCTACCGCCTGCTGCGCTACGCCAACTCGGCCTTCTTCAAGCGCCGCCGCGAGATCGGCACCGTCCGCGACGCGATCACGCTCATCGGCGAGCGCATGACGCGCCGCTGGGCGCTGGTCGTCGCGCTCGCCGGCGGCGGCGCGCGGCCCGACGAGCTGCTCACCGACGCGCTCGTGCGCGCGCACACAATGGAGCTCGTCGCCGCCGAGACGCCGGGGCTGAGCACCGACCACGCCTTCACCGTCGGGCTCTTCTCGATGCTTCCCTCGCTGGTGAACCGGTCGATGGAGCAGGCCCTCGGCGGCCTGGGCCTGCCGGCCGACATCTGCGACGCCCTGCTCGACGGCCGCCCGCCCTACGGCGCGCTGCTGGACCGCATGATCTGCCACCTCGACGGCGACTTCACCCACGGGGTGGACGCGGCCTACCGCGCCGCGCTGGCCTGGGTCGAGCCGCTGCGCAAGGAGATCGAGCGCGGCGCGGCCCAGGCGACCTAGGTGGAGTTCCTGAGCTCCTCGTCCCGGGACCGCTCGAGCGCGCGCGGCACCGATTGAACGATTGTGGGGCCCAGAGCCCCCACAAGCGTGCAGTCCGCGGCGCGGCGCGCGCCCGGGTGCCCGTACGGAGCGGCTCCGCCGGCACTAGGCGCCGTCGACGGCCGCCGCGCCAGCCTCGTCGGCGGCCGCCGCCGCGGCCTCGCCCGCCTCGGCGGCATCGCGCGCCGCGGTGGTCTGGCCCGCCATCGCCGCCGTGAGCGCCGTGCGATCGCGCCGCCGGCGCCACCGGACGTAGAGCAGGACCAGCACGGCCGCCGCGCCCGCGGCGATGAGGATCGGCAGCAGCGAGTGCAACAGCCCGCTCCCGGATGCCGCCGCGCCGATGCCGTAGGCGCCCAGGCCGGCGCACAGCACCCAGAGCATCGCCGCGAAGACGTTCCACAGCGCGAACTGGCCGAAGGGCATCCCGAGCGCGCCCGAGACCCACGAGGGCACGAAGAAGACCATGAGCCGGCCCCAGCGCCTCTCGAAGCGCTCGCCGGCGCCGAGCGCCTGCTCGCGGCGCGCGGCGAAGCGCCCCCGCTCCTCGCGATCGAGCCCCGCCCTGGCCGTGCGGTGGCCGATCTGCCACCCGACGAGGCCGCCGACCCACGATCCGGCCGTGCCGACCACGAGCACCGACCAGAGGTGCAGGACGTCCTGGCTGGCGAGCACGCCCGCGGTCGCCATCGCCGCCCCGCCGATCGCCGGCACCCCTGCCCAGGCCAGCGCCTCGGCGAAGAAGAGCACGACGAACGTCGTCGCGCTGTTCTCGGTCGCGGTGGCCAGCAGGACCACGGCGATGGGCAGGACGCCGGACACGGCGCGCGCAGCATGGCAGCCCGCGGCGTCGGCGGCGTGACCGGCGGGCGTGGCGGCCGGCGGTCGCCGGGGCCGGTGAGCGCCCGCCGCGGCCGGCGGTCGCCAGCGGGGGCCGGCGGTGGCCGGCGGTTACGTCGCGATCGCCGTTCCCTCGCCGAAGCCCTCGGGCTCGGGCTCGGGCGTCCGGATCGTGTCGGCTCCGACCTTGCGCCGTCCCCGGCGCTTCTCGCGATGGCGCTTGACCTGGCGCGAGAGCTCCTCCTCGCACAGGTTGATCGCGTGGCGAAGGTCGCGCGCGCGGTCCTGCGCGCGCAGGGTCACTCCCTTGAGGGCGAGGGTGGCCTCCGCCACCTGGTTGTCGGCGATGGCCGGATTGCGCTCCTCGTAGACCTCGACCTCGAGGCGCGCGAACTCGGACACCTGCTTGCCCACCTTCGTGAAGCGCTTCTCCACGTGCTCACGAAGCTCGTCCGTCACGGGGGTGTTGCGACCCTTGACCTCGATCTGCATTGAGATCCTCTCGATCGGCTGACAGGGCTGCCCGGCACGTTACTCAGGCGTTACCGTCATCTCAACGCGCGTGCGTAGGCGACCGCACACACCGTGCAGGCGCCCGCTCCTCGCAGCGCCGAAGCGCAGGCCTCGAGCGTCGCGCCGGTGGTGTGGACGTCGTCGACCAGCACGGCGCAGCCGGGTGGGTCCCCGCGGACGCGCACGTCGATGCGGCCCGGCGCCCGCCGCGCCGCGCGCGAGGAGCCGACCTGCCGCGCCGGCGCCCCGCGGCGCGCCAGGCAGCTCACGACGGGCAGGCCCGTCCGCTCGCCGATCGCGAGCGCCAGACAGTGCGCGTGGTCGAAGCCCCGCGCCCGCCGGCGCGTCGGATGGGCCGGCACCGGCACGAGCACGGCCGGCGGGGCGAGCAGGCCCGGTGGCGCGCCGGCGACCACCTGGGCCGCCATGATGTCCGCGACGCCGAGCGCCGCGCGGAACTTCAGGGCGTGCACGAGCGCGCGCGCGGGTCCCTCGAAGGCGACCGGCGTCCAGGCGCGGTCCACGGCGATGCCCGGCGCTGGGCAGCGCCGCCCGCACGGAGCCGGGAGCGCGCAGCGCGGACAGCGCTCCCCGCGCAGGAAGCGCAGCTGCGCGCGACAGCCTGGGCAGAGCGGCTGGCCGGGCGCGACCGTCGCCCGGCATGACCAGCAGGCCGGCGGCGCGAGGGCGGCGCCGACGGCCGCGAGCAGACCCCGCGCCGCGGCGGCGAGCGGGGCGATGGCGGCGGGCGCCCCGCGCGGCGCGGCCGCGCGGGGCTGGGGGGCGGGCGATTCGGAGGCTGCGGTGGGCACCCGACGATGCTGGCGCGATGCGCGTTACGGCTCTAGGGCCTGATTGCGACAATCCTGCGCAGTGGCTGCGGACGCTTCGTGGACGTTCGACCCGGGAGCGCTGGCGTTGATCGGGCTCGCGACGACGGTGTACGTGCCGCGCTGGCGGCAGGTCCGGGCGACGCACGGCGCGCGCGGGGCGCCTGTCGGGCGCCTGGTCGCCTTCGTCGCCGCCATGGTCGCGCTCGCAGCCGCGCTCGTCTCGCCCATCGACCGCCTCGGCGAGCAGGCCTTCGTCATGCACATGACCCAGCACATCCTGCTGCTGGACCTCGTGCCGATCCTCCTCGTCGCGAGCCTCACGAAGGTCATCCTGCGGCCGGCCACGCGCCGGCTGCAGCGCCTCGAGCACGCCGCCGGCCCGCTCGCCCACCCGGTCTTCGCGGTCTTCCTCTACGTCGTCGTGATGTGGGCCTGGCACATCCCGGCGCTGTACGACGCGGCGCTCGAGCACCCGCTCGTGCACGTCCTCGAGCACACCTGCTTCATGACCGCCGGGCTCCTGTACTGGTGGCACCTCATCTCCCCGATCCGCTCGCGCGCGCGGCTGACCGGGATGGCGCCCGTCGTCTACATGCTCTCGACGAAGCTGCTCGTCGGGCTCCTGGGCATCGCCATCACCTTCGCCCCCGACGCGCTCTACGCCTTCTACAAGGACGAGCCGCAGATCTGGGGCCTCAGCCCCGGCGACGACCAGATGTTGGCCGGCGCGATCATGGCGCTCGAGCAGTCGATCGTCATGGGCATCGCCCTCGCCTGGCTGTTCATCCGGGCGCTGGCGGAGTCCGAGGCCGAGGAGCAGCGCGTCGAACGCTACGCGGCGTAGCTGTAAGACCCGAGGAGGTTGGGCCGCGTCCCCCCACGCCGGCGTGGGCCCGAACAACTCACCGAGGGAGACCAGCCTTCCGTGCCGCCAGCCCCCGGGGGGCGCCGCCGGCCCCCGGGGGCGCCGAACGTCGGTCTTCCCCCATCCACACGGGGTATAACCGACGTTCGACCCCCCGGCACGGACCCGTTCCTCGGTGAGCTGTTCGCACCGCAACGGGCGTCACAGCGACCCGGCACCCCGAACAACGTGCTCAGGAACTACACCTAGCCGGGGTAACAAACGCCCCCGTGCCATGCCGAAGGCTGGGGACGGGGGCGTATGCGAAGAGTCTGCCCAGGTCCCCGGACGTTGCGCCACCGCTAATCGGCCAGGACGGTGCCGTCCTCGATCCGCGCCGGGCCCGAGACCGTCACCGCGCCGCGCACGACGACCCCGCCGCCGAAGGTCACGTCGCCCTCGACGGTCAGCCGCTCGCACTGCGCCAGCGACGGCGGCCCGCCCGGGAAGCGGGGCTCGAAGTCGCCGATGAGCTTGTAGTAGTCGGAGTCGAGGTCGATGACCGGCGGCTCGCCGCTCGCCGCGACGAGCTCGACGCGGCGGTCTTCGCGGAGCGCGTAGGCGTCGGAGCGCAGCGCCAGCAGGTCGTTCGTCGTCTTCACCGGCGCGAAGCGCAGCCGCGGGACGTGCAGCGCCCGGGCGCCCTCGAACACCCCGACCGCCGCGCCCATCGCCGTCTCGAGCTGCACGACGTCCGGCGACGAGGAGTCCGACGGATCGACCGTCTTGCGGTTGACGATGATCGGCAGCCCGAGGACGCCGTCGCGCGCCTCCATCGTGGCGCGCAGCGCCTCGAGGTCGACCCAGAGGTTGTTCGTGTTGACGTAGCGGTGGCGGCCGACGTCCTGGAGCGCGGCGAGGTCCTCGTCGGGCGTCTGGGCCGTCTCGCGCAGCACGAGGCCGCCCTCGCGCAGGCGCGCGATGTGCCCGCCCTTGCGGTCGGCCTCGGTGCGGCGCGCGACCTCCATTGCGAACGGCAGCTCCTCGCGCGCGATCCACGACAGGATCCGGGCGTCGAGCACGGCGCCGAGGTTGTCGGAGTTCGACACGAAGGCGTAGCGGTAGCCGCGCTCGCGCAGCGCGTCGAGCATCCCCGAGGTCACGAGCGCCGTGTAGAGGTCGCCGTGGCCGGGGGGCGCCCACTCCAGCGACGGGTCGGCCTCCCACGAGACCGGCTGCAGGTCCTCGGCGGCGATCTTGGGGACCTTGTTCTGCAGGAAGTCCAGCGGGACGTCGGCCTCGATCTCGGGGTGCGCGCGCAGGGCGGCGAGCGAGTCCTCGCGCGTGGCGAAGGAGTTCATGAGCACGAGCGGCACGCGCGCGCCGTAGCGCTCGCGCAGCGCCAGCACCTGGCCGACGACGACGTCGAGGAAGGTCTGCCCGTCCTTGGCCTCGATGAGCGACTTGGCCTTCGTCATGCCCATGCTCGTGCCCAGCCCGCCGTTGAGCTTGAGCACGATCGCCGAGTCGACGATCGACGGGTCGCCCGCGGGCAGGTCCTCCAGGCGCGGCGGGTCCTCGATCGGCTCGATGTCGCTCTCGGGCAGCATCCCCGACGCGCCCTCGCGCAGCTGCTCGTAGTAGTGGGCGAAGGTGGCGATCGCGGCCTCGCCGACGCCCTCGGCGCGCATCTTCTCGACGCTCGCCTGAAGCCCGTCGGAAGGCGTCATGCGTCGTCGTCGCGGTTCACCGTGTCGGGCGAGAAGGCGGGCAGGCACACGGCGACGTACTCCGCTCCGCCCGCGTAGGGGGTCGAGTACTGCACCCACTCGCCGCCGCGCACGAGGATCGCCTGGTCGGCGAGGACGTCGAGGGTCCCGCTCTCGTGCTCGACGTGCAGGGTGCCGTCGAGGACCAGCGTCCACTCGTCGAACTCGGGCCGCTGCCCGGGCTCGACCCAGCCCTCCGGCGAGCGCATGCGGGCTACGCTCAGGCGCGCCTCGCCCGTGTTCACCCGGCCCACGTACTCGTCGATCAGCTTCGGCTTGGTGCCCGCCGCCTCGACGCGGCTTGGGGTGTCGATCAGCTCCGGCATCGCGTGCACCCTAGCGGGAGCGCGCGGCGCACACTCCTCGCGATGTGCCCGCAGCCGTTGGGTGGGAGCGGTGATCCCACATGTCGTAGGAAATGCCGAACCAGGGAACCTACGCGCCCAGTTGCTCCGACCTGACAGGACCCGCCAGATGACCGTCCGCCGTACGCCCTGGCTCCCGGCGACGCTGGTCATGACCGCCGCCCTGGGGATCGGGGGCTGCGGGCAGCAGGACGGCGTGGCCGGCGTCGCCAACGAACCGTCGTCGGCGACAGCCCGCGCCTGGCACCTGGTCGAGCGACCGATCGTGGTCGTCTCGCAGCCGCGAGGAGCGAAGGCACCAAGCTACGAGGTGTACTTTCGCCTTGACCATCCCCTTCCGCGCGGGCGCCAGGCGGTGCTCGTGAGACTCAACGGCGTCTCGAACCTCGACACGAGCGGGACCGGCTACGACGGCATGACGCCGCCGAGCTGTTACACGAAGGCGCTCGACAACTTCAAGGACTACCCGAGGTCGCTCCGGCGCCCGCGCGCGGGCGATCCGATGAAGGTGTCCCTGCGGTTCCGCACGCCGCCGAGAACCACGGTCACGGCGCACGTCCCGCTACAGGTCGCCGGCCCGGGTGACCCGGGCTGGGACACCGCGGATCCGGCCCGGCTGCGGGCCCTCGGCTGCTCCGCCTAGCCTTGCCTGACGACCTGACCTGGCGGGCCATCGTCGCGATCACCGCGTGCACGGCGTTCGTCGCTGTCGTCTGCGCCCTGGCGGCACACCACGGCTGCACGGACCCCGGGCCCCCGGTGAGGCACCCCGACCCGGGGACGCCGCGAGCCGACTACTGCGGAGCGATCGACGATGGGGCGTCGCCCGCGCTGATCGTTCTCGCGGCGGTCGGCATCGTGGCGCTCGCAGGCATCGCCCTGCGACGCCGCCCGTGGTGGGCGGCGCTGATCGCAGGACTCGTGCTGCTCGCCGTCGCCGCCGACGCCGTCCTGGCGTCGTCGCTGACCTTCGCCTACACGATCTGACGCGGCCCTTCCGCGCCCCTGCGCAGGACTCCTGAGCGGACGGATATCCGGTCGCTGACATCGCCGCTCAGGCGGGCCGCCCCGCCGGTCGATATCCCTGAGCGGTCCAGCATGTCGATGTTCATACGCCGTGACGATCCCCCGCGCTGCCCGAACTGCGGCGAGCGCGTGGCCCCCTATGCCGCCGGCTGCTGGCTGTGCGGGCAGCGCCTCGACCCGTGGCGCAGCCGGCGCGCGCCCGGCCCGCTCGAGCGCCTCGCCACGCATCTGCGCAGGATGTGGGCGCGCCGCTAGCGCTCGTCGACGAGCTCGAGCAGCCGCAGCGCGTACGCCGGCGCCGTGGGCTCGTCCTCGTGACGGAAGTAGACGTGCACCGCGACGCCCGCGTCGCTCAGCGCCCCCAGGCGGTCGGCCCAGCCGCGCAGGGCCGCGTCGTCGTAGGGCCCCTCGCGCAGGCGCACGTAGCGAAACGGCGCCGGGGACTCGAGCTGGTTGACGCGCACGGCGGCGCGGCCCTCGAGCAGCGACTCGGCGCCGTCCCAGGAGGGGTGGCGCAGGTCGAAGGCCGGCCACAGGTCCTCGTCGATGCCGTCGAGCAGCGCGCTCAGGAAGCCGTCGTCGCGCTTGCGGTCGTCCGCCGGGCGCACGAGCAGCGGCCCGAGCCGGTCGCCCAGCGCCCGCACCCGCTCGCAGAAGGCCGGGGCGTCGCCGACGCGCCCGTACACCGTGATCGCCCGCGGCAGCTTGACCGCGAAGCGAAAGCCGTCGGGCACCGTCGCCGCCCAGCGCTCGAAGGTCTCGGCGCTCGGCAGGCGGTAGAAGCTCGAGTTGACCTCGACGGTCGACAGCACGCCCGAGTAGAAGCGCAGGAAGTCGTCGTTGCGCGTGCCGGCCGGGTAGAAGCCCGGGCGCCAGGAGGCGAAGGAGAACCCCGACGCGCCGG
Source organism: uncultured Actinomycetes bacterium (assembly GCA_963851295.1). Taxonomy (GTDB): domain Bacteria; phylum Actinomycetota; class Thermoleophilia; order Solirubrobacterales; family Solirubrobacteraceae; genus JAOPZW01. The sequence goes on from CAWKOS010000001.1 coordinate 752,020, forward strand.
CGACGAGGCTCATCCCCAGGAGTCGCGGTAGGCGGCCTGGTCGGGCGTGAGGTCGTCGATCGCCACGCCCAGGGCGGCGAGCTTGAGCCGCGCGACCTCGCGGTCGATGGCCTCGGGGACGGGGTGGACGCCGGGCGACAGGTCACGCCCGCGGGCCACGAGGTCCTCGACGACGAGGGCCTGCAGCGCGAAGGACATGTCCATGACCGCGGCGGGGTGGCCGCGGCCCGCAGCGAGGTTGACGACGCGGCCTGACGCGAGCAGGTTCAGCCGCCGCTCGCCGAGGTCGTACTGCTCGACGAGCGGGAGCACGTCGCGGACGTCGACCGCCAGGGTGTGGAGGGCGTCGAGGTCGATCTCGACGTCGAAGTGCCCCGCGTTGGCCAGGATCGCGCCGTCCTTCATGGCCTCGAAGTGCTCGCGGCGCAGCACCGCGCGCGAGCCCGTGACGGTGACGAAGACGTCGCCGCGCGCCGCCGCGTCGACGGCCGGCATGACCTCGAAGCCCTCCATCCGCGCCTCGAGGGCGCGGACGGGGTCGACCTCGCAGACGATCACCTGCGCGCCGGCGCCGCGGGCGCGCTGGGCCAGGCCCCGGCCCGTCCAGCCGTAGCCGAGGACGACCCAGGTCTGGCCCGCGATGAGGATGTTGGTCGCGCGCAGGATCCCGTCGAGCGTCGACTGGCCGGTCCCGTAGTGGTCGTTGAAGATCCGCTCGGCGTGGGCCTCGTTGACGGCGATGACCGGGCAGGTGAGCCGGCCCTCGGCCTCCATGGCGCGGACGCGCAGCAGCCCCGTGGTGGTCTCCTCGGTGCCGCCGATGAGCCGCTCGCGCACCCGCGCGCGGCCGTGGTGCAGCAGCGTGACGAGGTCGGCGCCGTCGTCGAGCGTCACATGCGGGCGCCGCCGCGCGCACGCCGCCACGTGCGCGGCGTAGGCCTCGGCGTCCTCGCCGCGCCGGGCGTGGACCTCGGCGCCGAAGCTCTCCACGAGCGCCGCCGCCGTCTCGTCCTGGGTGGACAGCGGGTTGGCCGCGCAGAGCGCGACCTCGGCGCCGCCGGCCATGAGCGCACGCACGAGGTTGGCGGTCTCGGCGGTGACGTGCAGGCACGCCGCCACCGTGATGCCCTCGAGCGGGCGCTCCTCGCCGAGGCGCTCGCGGATCGAGCGCAGGACGGGCATCTGCCCGTCGGCCCACTCGATCCGCGCCCGGCCCGCGTCGGCGAGCGCGGAGTCGGCGATGTCCGAGCTCGTGCTGACGGACATCGCCGGCCTCCGGACGGACGATCGCCTAGTAGCGGTAGTGGTCGGGCTTGTACGGGCCGTCGACCGGGACGCCGATGTAGGCGGCCTGGTCGGCCGACAGCTCGGTGAGCTTGACCCCGAGGCTGTCGAGGTGCAGGCGCGCGACCTTCTCGTCGAGGTGCTTGGGCAGGACGTAGACCTGCTTGTCGTATTCGTCGTTCTTCGTGAACAGCTCGATCTGGGCGATCGTCTGGTTGGTGAACGAGTTGGACATCACGAACGACGGGTGGCCGGTCGCGTTGCCGAGGTTGAGCAGACGCCCCTCGGAGAGCAGGATGATCGTGTGGCCGTCGGGGAAGCGCCACTCGTCGACCTGCGGCTTGATGTTGTTGCGCTCGGCGACCTTTGAGAGCCCGGCGACGTCGATCTCGTTGTCGAAGTGGCCGATGTTGCCGACGATCGCCTGGTGCTTCATCCGGCCCATGTCCTCGGACGTGATGATGTCCTTGTTGCCGGTGGCGGTGATGAAGATGTCGGCGGTCTCGACGACGTCCTCCAGCGTGGCCACCTGGTAGCCGTGCATCGCTGCCTGCAGGGCGCAGATCGGGTCGATCTCGGTGACGATGACGCGCGCGCCCTGTCCGCGCAGCGACTCGGCGCAGCCCTTGCCGACGTCGCCGTAGCCGAGGATGACGGCGACCTTGCCGCCGATCATCACGTCGGTGGCGCGGTTGATGCCGTCGACGAGCGAGTGGCGGCAGCCGTAGAGGTTGTCGAACTTCGACTTGGTGACCGAGTCGTTGACGTTGATCGCCGGGAAGAGCAGCTCGCCCTGCTTGGCGAGCTCGTAGAGGCGATGCACGCCGGTCGTCGTCTCCTCGGTGACGCCCCTGATGCCCTCGCCGATGCGCGTCCACTTCTGCGGGTCCTCGCCGACCGAGCGCTGCAACAGGGTCAGGAAGACGCGGAACTCCTCCGACTCGGCGCTCGAGGGATCCGGCACGGCGCCGGCCTTCTCGAACTCGGTGCCCTTGTGGACGAGCATCGTGGCGTCGCCGCCGTCGTCGAGGATCATGTTCGGGCCGTCGCCGCCCGGCCAGGTCAGCGCCTGCTCGGTGCACCACCAGTACTCCTCGAGCGTCTCGCCCTTCCAGGCGAAGACCGGGATGCCCTGCGGATCCTCGGGCGTGCCCTCGGGACCGACGGCGACCGCGGCGGCGGCGTGGTCCTGCGTCGAGAAGATGTTGCAGGAGGCCCAGCGGACCTCGGCGCCGAGGGAGACCAGGGTCTCGATGAGGACGGCGGTCTGGACCGTCATGTGCAGCGAGCCCATGATCTTCGCGCCCTTCAGGGGCTGCGAAGCGGCGAACTCCTCGCGCGTCTTCATCAGGCCGGGCATCTCGTGCTCGGCGAGGCGGATCTCGTTGCGGCCGAACTCGGCGAGCGAGAGGTCGGCGACCTTGAAGTCGAGCTGTGTCGGCGTGGCGGTGGTGGTCATCGTGTCCTTGGGTTGGGGACGGTGCGGTTCAGGTCAGGTCAGGGAGGCGGCCGCGGCGAGCAGGCGCTCGTGCTTGTCCTGCTCGAAGCGCAGCCAGTCGCTGGCGGGGACGTCCTCGGGACGCTCGGGCTCGGCCTCGAACCAGGCGTCCACCGCGCCGCGCAGCTCGTTGTCGGCGCGCAGGCGCTGGGCGAAGCCCATCTCGCCCAGGCCGACGTCGAAGTCCTGCAGGAGCTCGCGCAGCGTGCGCAGGCGCTGGAGCTCGGCCGCGCCGTAGAGGCGGTAGCCGGAGCCCGAGCGCGGCGCGTCGAGGAGCCCGACGCGCTCGATGTAGCGCAGCATGCGCGGAGACCAGCCGGTGGTCTCGGCGGCCTCGTGGATGGTCAGCGCGTCCACGGCGCCAACCTTACCACGGTCGTGTCAAGGTTCCGCAAGCAAGACCCTCCCGGCGGGAGGGCGATCCTGGCCTCAGGGGAGGGGCCTGCGCTGCCCCCAGGGGCGTGCCTGCTCGAGCTGGGCGGCGAGGGCGATGAGCGTCGCCTCGTCGCCGGGGCGGCCCACGAGCTGGACGGCGGTGGGCATCCTGTCGGCGTCGAAGCCCGCCGGGACCGACGCGGCCGGCTGGCCCGTCACGTTCCACACCGCCGTGTAGCAGGCGTACTCGCCCGCGGCGAGGAAGGTGCGCAGCGCCCCGGCTCCGTCGTGGCGCCCGACCGGCGCCGGCTGCGCGGCGGTCACGGGCGTCATGAGGACGTCGTGCTCGTCGAAGATCGCGTTGATGCGCGCGGCGCGCCCGGCCTCCTTGGCGCGGGCGCGCGCCGCCAGGCGCTCCATCCGCCCACCGAGCCGCACGATGCCGCGGGCCCGGCGCTCGAGCCCGGCCGTGCCACCGAGGCGCTGGGCGTCGAGCCAGGCCCCGCGGGCGTAGCGCGGGCCGAAGAGCGGCTGGACCTGGCCGTAGTCGGGGTCGCGCTCGCGCACGACGTGGCCGAGCGAGCGCAGCAGGTCGGCGGTCGAGGCGACCGCCTCGCGCGCCGCCTCCTTCGGCTTGGCGGGCAGGGTCGGCTTGGTCGAGACGGCGATCCGCAGGCGCGTCGGCGGCGCCACCGCGGCGCGCGCGAACGAGCCCTCGCCGGCGAGGACGTCGAGCAGGAGCGCGGCGTCGGCGACGCCGCGGGCCAAGGGCCCGAGGCACGTGAGCCCGAGCCAGTGGTCGTCGTCGGGCGCCAGCGGGACGCGCCCGCGCTGGGGCTTGATCCCGAAGATCCCGCACGACGCGGCGGGGATGCGGATCGAGCCGCCGCCGTCGGAGCCCAGCGCGCCGGCCACGAGGCCGGCGGCGACCGCCGCCGCGCTGCCGCCGCTCGAGCCGCCCGGGCTGCGCTGCGGATCCCAGGGGTTGCGCGTCGCGCCCCAGGTCGGCGACTCGGTGAGCTGGGGCCACAGCGCGAGCTCGGGCATCGTCGTCTTGCCCACGACGATCGCGCCCGCGGCGCGCAGGCGGCGCACGACCTCGGCGTCGGCCGCCGCCGGCTCGGTGACCAGCCCGGTGCCGTGGGTCGTCAGCTCGCCCCCCACGTCGAGGTTGTCCTTGACCGCGACCGGGACGCCGAGCAGCGGCGCCGCGTCGCCCGCGCGCAGGCGCTCCTGGGCGGCGTCGGCCTCCTCGAGGGCGCGCTCGGCGCGCACGACGCGGAAGGCGTCGAGGCTCGGGTCGTGGCGCGCGATGCGCTCGAGGCTGCGCTCGACGAGCTCGCGGGCGCCGACGGCGCCCGCGCGGACGAGCTCGGCCTGGCGGGCGAGCCCCGCGTAGGCGAGGTCGGAGTCGGCTGCGGTGGCGTTCGTGGTCATGGGCGCACCGTAGGCGCGCGCCCCGCTCCCGCCATCGGGCGAATGCCCTATGGGCCCAGCAGGCCGTGCTCGACCGCGAAGAGCGCCGCGGCGGCGCGCGTGGAGACGCCGGCCTTGGCGTAGACGTGGCCGACGTGATGGCCGACCGTCTTGGGCGACAGCCCGAGCTCGGCGGCGATCTCCTTGTTCGAGCGCCCGCGCGCCACGAGGCGCAGGACCTCGACCTCGCGGGCGGTCAGCCCGGCCGGGAAGGCGCGCGGCGCGCCGCCGGCGCGCAGGCCCGCGGCCTGGAGGACCGCGGCGACGGCGTCGCCGTCGAGGCGGCCCGCGGTCACCTCGCGCTCGAGCGCGCGCGCGACCGCCTCGGAGGGCAGCGCGGCGCGGTGGGGCCGCGGCTCGGTCATCGCCTGGCAGGCGTCGGCGGCGGCGAGCACGCGGGCGCCCAGCGCGAGGTCGCCGGCGGCGGCGCCGCGGTGGTAGCCCGAGCCGTCGAGGCGCTCGTGGTGGCGCGCTGCCACCGCGGCGACCTCGGCCAGCCCGCCGCAGCGCGCGAGGACGCGCTCGCCGAAGTAGGGGTGCATGCGCACGCGCTCCCACTCGCCGGTGGTCAGCGGGCCGGGCTTCTCCCAGATGCCGGTCGAGATCGCCACGCGCCCGATGTCGTGGACGAGGGCCGCGCGGCGCACGACAGCGACGTCGCCCTCGGACAGCCCGAGGCGCCAGGCGGCGGCCTCGGCGAGCTCGGCCACCGCGGGCGAGTGGCCCAGCGTGAACACCGACTTGAGGTCGGCGAACTCGCCGACCACGCGGCACGCCTCGTCGAGCGCCTCGCCCGCCAGCGGACCGGGGCGCGCCGGGCGCTCGCGCGCCGCCGCCTCCCACGCGGGCTCGCCGTCGAGGGCCTCGAGGGCGGCGGGCAGCTCATCGCAGGCGAGCTCGGAGAGCCGCGGGTCGTAGGCCTTTCCGCGCAGCGCCGCGCGCACGCGCTCGGCGGCGCCGAGGCGCCAGTGGACGTCGGCGTCGCGCGCGAGGTGCAGCAGCCGCGCCACGCGCGGGATCTGCTCGCCGGCGATCCCACGCGGCAGGCCCTTGCCGTCGAAGCGCTCGAAGACGTGCCAGAGCCCGTCGCTCACGCCCTCGGGGAGCGCGAGGCGCCGGGCGAAGCGCTCCCCGACCTCGCAGTGGGCGGTGAGCCCGGCCTTCGCCCGCCGCGCGCCGGAGACCACCGCGCCGGCGAAGGCGACGACGTGCGGGGCGCGGCTCTCGGCCGTGCGCCGCCACAGGAAGGCGAGCACCTCGTTGGGGCGCGCGCCGTCGATCGCCGCGTAGTCGGAGCGGTAGCGGCGGTCGTCGCCGTAGTGCCCGGCGGCCTCGTGGGCGTCGCTCGTGCAGCCGATCGAGTGCAGCAGCCCGAGGTGGTAGGCGTCGGCGCGCAGCGCCTCGTCGCCTCCCGCGGCCTCGGCCAGCCGCGAGCACAGGACGGCGGTCCGCAGGCCGTGCTCGAGCGGCTGGTCGGTGCCGAGGTCGGTCGCGAGCGAGAGGGCCGCGAGGACCTCGCCGGTGGACACGGCCGCGCTCGGCTGCACGCCCATGGTGCGCAGCCTATGCGCGGTCCGGATCAGCCGCTCATCGCATCGGGAAGGCGCTCGATCGCCTGGACCTCGCTGCGCATCGTCTTGGCGACCATCGGCGTCATGAGCCGCGCGAAGCCGTGCGGCGTGCACTCCAGGGCGAAGCGGACCTTCGTGCCCGTGCCGGCGGGCTCGAGCTCATAGCGGCCCTCGGGGCGCACCGGCCCCGCGGTGGCGCGGAAGCCGATCGCGCGCGGCGGGGCGTACTCGGTGATCTCGAAGTCGGCGGCCACGCGGCGGCCCATCGGGCCCTTGACGCCCTGCCGATAGCGCGTGCCGACGCCCTGCCCCTCGACGCGCGCGATGTCGAGGACGCCGCTGCGCCAGCGCGGATCGTTCTCGGCATCGGCGAGGAAGGCGAACACCTCCTCGATCGGGCGCGTGACGGTGACGCTGTGCTCTGCCTCGGGCACGGTTCTAGCTCCTTTCGACGGTGGCGGCGAGCTTGGACAGTCCGCTCTCCCAGCCCATGCGGTAGCCGTCCGGGTCCGGGCTGTCGTCGAGCCCGCCGTGGATCAACGCCACTCGGGTGCGCTCGCCGAGGTCCTCGAACTCGACGGTCACGTTGTTCCGCGTCGCCGCCACGCCGGCGTGGGCGCGAACAGCTCACCGAGGGAGACCAGCCTGCCGCGCCGCCGGCCCCCGGGGCGCGCCGAACGTCGGTCTTCCCCCATCCACACGGGGTAGAACCGACGTTCGACCCCCGGCACGGACCCGTTCCTCGGTGAGCCGTTAGCACCGCAACGGGCCTCACAGCGACCCGGCACCCCGAACTACCTGCGAGCGCTAGGGCGCTTCGCCGGCGGCCAGCAGCACCGCCTGGCGCGCCTCGTGCGCGCGCTCGTAGGCGCGCACGACCGCGAGCTCGACGTCCGACGCGCGCTGCAGGCGCGTGAGCACGTCGTCGAGGCGCATCTCGTCGTAGCCGGGCCACGGCTCGGCGACGTGGACCTGGGCACCGACGCTGTCGGCGCCGCCGGTCTCGGCCTCGCGCGCCGCCTCGCGCATCGCGGCGACCTCGCCGCGCGTGGGCTCGGCGCGGCGGGGCGTCGCGCGCCGGCGCGGGGGCCGCCTGCGCGACGGCGACGGCGACCGCGCGGCCCGCGGCGGCGCCTCGGGCGCCTTGGGCGCCGCCGGCGGCGGCGCGGCCGGCTCGGCGACGACGGCCTCGAAGCGCTCGCCCTCCCCGCGCTCGCCGCCCAGCGCTTGGAGCACGGCGCGGACCGGCCGCAGCAGCGCGATCAGGACGATGCGCAGCGAGAAGGCGAGCAGGCCCGGCACCGCGGGCTACGCCTCGCCGTCGAGCTCGGCCTTGAGGCGGTCGAGGAGTTCGACGGGCTCGGGGTCGACGCCGCGCAGCGCGGCCAGGTAGACCGAGACGAGGTCGCCCAGGAGGACGAGCGAGAAGACGCGCTCGGGCGTGTTCTGCCCACGCGACTCGATGCGGTGCACCCCGGCGGCGCCCGGCGCGATCAGCCGCGCGGTGACGTCGATGCGCTCCTTGACGCGCGGATGCGTGTCGCAGTCGTCGAGGAAGACGGCGGAGAAGCGCCCGAAGTCGCCCGCCGAGCCCCAGCCCACGATCTCGTTGTGGTCGAGCTCGGGGAGCTCGAGCGCGTAGGCGGGCATCTTCGCGTTCTCGTTGACCTGGGTCTTCCAGCGATAGGCGATCGGGGTCGTCAGCCCGGCGCCGGCCATGATGGGCACCGTGCCGTGCAGCGCGCGCGCCAGGCGCTTGGCGAGGCCGTCGGGCGCCCCCTCGGGACCCCATTCGATGACGAGCTCCTCGAGGTGGTCGGCGGCGACGTCGAGCTCGGAGTTCATGCCCGGCCCGACGCCGCAGAGCGCTGCGACCTGCAGCGCCGCGACCGTCATGTAGGCCACCGCCGCCCGCGGCTGGAAGCCACCCGCGACGGGCACGACGGGCACCTGGTCGGCGCGCGCCTGCTCGGCGAGCTTGCCGCCGCTCGTGACCACGACGCGGCGCGCCCCGATGACGCCCGCCGCCTCGTAGCAGGCGAGGGTCTCCTCGGTGTTGCCCGAGTAGGAGGCGCACAGGACGGTCGTGTCGCCCGTCGTCCACGGCGGCAGGCCGTAGGCGCGGGCGCCGAGGATCGGGCGCGAGGCGTGGTCGCCGAGGATGGCGCGCGCAAGCTGGCCGCCGATGGCCGAGCCGCCCATGCCCGCGACGATGAGCCCGTCGGTCGAGTCCCACGGCTCCAGGCCCGCCGACTCGACCTTCCACAGCGCATCGCGCAGATGCTCCGGGATCGCGAGGACGTCGGTGAGCTGATCCGTCGGGTCGAAGCGGCCGATCGTCTCCCGGTCGAGCTCGAGCTGTTGCTCAGTGCTGGACATGATCGCCTCCTCCTGTCTCAGAACGTGATCGCGCCTTCGGGCAGGTCCGTCTGGGGAAAGACTCGCACGCCGCGCGTGAGGACGTTGCGCGCCCCCACCGTGACGCCCTCGCCGAGCACCGCGCCGCCCGAGATCTCCGACCCCTCGCCCACGCGCACGCCGGCCGCGACGATGCAGTCGCGCAGCACGCATCGCGGGCCGATGTCGGCGCCGTTGAGGACGACCGAGCGCTCGATCGTCGTCCCCTCGCCCACGCGCGCGCCCGCCCCGAGGACGACGAGCGAGCCGACGTGGGCGCCGGCGGCGATCTCGCAGCCGCGGTCCACCAGCGCCGGCGGCACGATCCGCCCGGCGACCTCGACGCCGTCGGCGACGCTCAGGAACGAGTCGCCCAGCCGCTCGCTGACGGCGGTCGCGACGTTGCCCTCGAGGATGTCGAAGGTCCCCTGCAGGTAGCGCTCGGGGGTGCCGATGTCCAGCCAGTAGGCGTCGGCGGCGAAGCCGTAGAGGCCGTCGCCGACGAGCTGCGGCCAGATCTCGCGCTCGATGGAGACGTTGCGGTCGGGCTCGATGAGGTCGACGACCGAGCGCTGCAGCACGTAGGCGCCGGCCGAGATGAGGTTCGTGTCGATCTGGTCGGCGCTCGGCTTCTCGACGAACTCCTTGACCGACTGGTCGTCGTGCAGGCGCACGAGGCCATAGGCGCTCGGGTCCGCGACGGGCACGAGGGCCAGCGTCCCGACCGCGCCGGTGGCGTCGTGCTGGGCGATCTGCGCCGTGAGGTCGATGTCGGTGAGCACGTCGCCGTTGAGCATCAGGAAGCGCTCGTCGAGCAGGTCCTCGGCGTACTTGAGGGCGCCCGCGGTGCCGAGCGGCTCGGGCTCCTCGATGAAGCGCAGGCGCAGCCCGTACTGCGAGCCGTCGCCGAGCACGTTGCGCACCGCCGTGGCCAGGAAGCCGCACGACATGACGACGTCGTCGACCCCGTGGCGGTGCAGCCACTCGAGCATGAAGGCGATGAAGGGGCGGTCGACGAGCGGGACGACGGGCTTGGGGACGGTCGAGGTCAGCGGCCGCAGACGCGTCCCCTCGCCGCCGACGAGGATCACCGCCTGCATGTCGCCACCCTCACGATCGCCCGATGCCCTCGTAGGTCAGTCCGGCGGCGGCCACCGCGTCGGGATCGAGCGCGTTGCGCCCGTCGATCACGAGGCGGCCGCTCATGGCGCTCGCCACGGCGCCGAAGTCGAGCTCCTTGAACTCGTCCCACTCGGTGACGAGCACGGTCGCGTCGGCGCCGGACACCGCGCTCAGCGCGTCGTCGGCGAACGCGATCCCCGGCATCATCTTGCGCGCCTCGTGCTCGGCCACCGGGTCGTAGGCGATCACCTTGGCGCCCGCGGCCTGCAACCGCGCGCTGAGCACGAGCGAGGTCGCCTCGCGCATGTCGTCGGTGTTGGGCTTGAAGGCCAGGCCGAGCAGCGCCACCGTCCGCCCCACGAGCGAGCCGAGGTGCTTCTCGAGCTTCGCCATGACGCGGCGCTTCTGCAGCTCGTTGACCTCGATGACCGCGTTGAGGAGCTGGAAGTGGTAGCCGGAGTTGCCGGCGAGCTGCTTGAGGGCGGTGACATCTTTTGGGAAGCAGTTGTGGGTCGCCAAACCCGCGCTCGTCACGAAGCTGTGGGTGCCCACGACCTCGAAGGAGTAGACCGGTCCGATGAGGGGTCGACGCTCGGCGCTCGTGACGCGCACCCACGCGGTGCCGTCCTCGAAGCGCCGCGACCCGGTCGGCGCGATGCGCTTGGCCTGGCGAGCGATGCTCGCGAGCACACCGGTCCTGTCGCGCTCCGGCACGAGCACGATCGCGCGCTCGACCTGCTCGGCGCCGCTGACGCGGATCCAGTGCGTGTCCTTTGTCGACTTGGCGGTGCGGCCGATGCGGCGCGAAGCGACGATGCCGACGTCGGCCAGCAGCCGCAGCACGCCATCGGCGAGCTCGTCGCTCACGGTGCCGAGCTCGATGATGCAGCTCGGGCCTCCGTTGATCAGCGACCACGAGCCGTCGCCTTCAAAGAGCCCCGACAGCAGCGCCCACTTGTCCTCGGCCGGACGGTCCCAGATGAGGTCGGGGAGGCGCTGCTCGTAGCTGTTGCGTCCGAGGCCCAGGACCTGGGTCCACCACGCGGATGCCAGGCGCGACTGGACGCGCACCTCGTGCGCGGTCGCGAGCCGGAAGTCGCGGACGCGGCCGCCGTGGCGCAGCCAGTAGGCGGCGACCTCGTCGACGAGATGCTGCTCGCGCTCGAGGTGGAAGCTCCAGTGAAGGCGCTCGGGCGTCGCGTGCCCCTCGGCGACGTAGAGGCCGACAACCCGCCAGAAGGCGGCATCGAGCGTGAGCTCGCTCGCGACCTCGGTACCGTTCTTCGCCGTGCGCAGCGTTGAGCCGCGCAGCGGCAGCTCCGCCGCCGCCAACTCGTGGAGGCGGATGGTTCCAGTACGGCGGATCTCGCTCGCCCGCGGACCGGTGGCCGTCATCGCGTCGATGTGCTCGCGCTTGGGCCGCACGATCAGCTTCTCGGGCGCGATCTCGGCGGCCTCGGCAGCCGCCAGCAGGCTCGAGACGCCGACCGGCGCGAGCTCACGCGTGCGCTCCATCGCCAGCGGCAGCCAGTCCTCGGTGGTCAGCTCCTCGGCGAGCTTGATCTCGGCCTGACCGCCCGCTCCGTCGCCGACGAAACACGGGTGGTCCGGCGTGCAGCGCACCCGGCGCCCCGTCTTGGTGCGCACGTCGACGATCTCGCCCGCGTACTCGCGGCGTGTCGCGCACATGACGGGCAGGAAGAGCGGCTCGCCCGCATCCGGCGCCCACGAGAGGATCTCCAGGCCGGCCGGCTCGATGACGCCGTCGTCGGCAGGCCCGTCCTCGCTCTCCAGGCGTCGCCAGAGGTCCTCGAGGCGCAGCAGCGTCGTCCGACCGTGATGGCGAACGAGGACGGTCTCCTCACCGGCAAGGCAGCTTCCACCGAAACCGACGCCCGCCTGCAGGAACTTCGGCCCGATGCGGTCGTCGAGGCCGATGCCCTTCGCGACCTCGATGACGTTCGCGCCGGTGACCTCGCAGACGTTGGCGATCTCGTTGATGAAGGAGATCTTCGTGGCCAGGAAGGCGTTGGCCGCGAGCTTGATCATCTCGGCGCTCGCGATGTCGGTGCGCACGAGCGGGGCGTCGAGCGGGGCGTAGAGGTCGACGACCGCGTCGCCGGCCCAGTCGCCCTCGTCGCCGACGACGACGCGGTCGGGCTCGAGGAAGTCGCGCACCGCCGAGCCCTCCTTGAGGAACTCGGGGCACGAGACGTAGCGGAAGTTCTCCTTGCCCTGCTCGCGGAAGATGCGCTTGATCGCCTCGCCGGTGCCGACGGGGACCGTGGACTTCATGACCAGGGCGTGGCCGTCGGAGACCGGCATCGCGTTGACCACGGCGTGGACCGCGCTGAGGTCGGCGTCGCCGGAGTACGTCGGCGGCGTGCCGACCGCGACGAAGAGCAGGCGCGCGTGCTCGAGGGCGTCGGCGATGTCGGTCGAGAAGTGCAGGCGGCCGCGGTGCTTGGCGACGAGCTCCTCCAGGCCGGGCTCCCAGATCGGGATCTCGCCGCGCTGCAGGCGCGCGACCTTGTCCGCGTCGATGTCGATGCAGAAGACGTCGTTGCCGAGCTCGGCGAAGCCGGCCGCAGTGACGAGGCCCACGTAGCCGGTGCCGATGACGCCGATCGGTTCGCGTTGCGTGCTCATGGAGCGGCGACGCAGGGTATCGGGAACGCGAGCGCGCCCGGCTAGCGCCCGCCCAGCGAGCGGGCCGAGCGCGCGAGCGCGAGCATCTGCTTGTTGGTCAGCGTGCGCAGCAGCGTGTTGGAGACCCAGTACGACCCGCGCCGGGTCCGCCACGCCACCAGCTTCAGGCGGCTGCCGTCGTAGTAGAGCTTGTAGGTGCGCCCGCCCGAGGTCTCGCTGGCGCTCGGATCGTCGAGGATCGGCGGCGAGCGCCAGTCGGTGCCCTGGATGCCGTAGTACTGGCCGATCCGGCCCTCGTAGGCGACGATCCGGTAGGCGCGGTGGCGCTTGCCCGCGCGGTCGACGATGTCGTAGGCGCGCGAGTCGTTGACGCGGTAGCTGCCCGTCGAGGACATCAGCGTCGGGTAGTAGACGGGCAGCCGATCGAGCTTGACCTGCAGCGGCGCGGCGATGTTCTCGCTGGCGTCGCGGTTGCGGACCAGCCCCGCGACGGCCGCCGGGCGCCGGCTCTTTCGCTTCTTGGAGCGCTTGCCCGTCGTGGACCGCGTGGCCGTCTCGCGCGCGCTGCCGTGCGCGCCCCGGGTGGCCCGCGCGGCGAGGAAGGCCTCGACGGTCTTCTTGAGGGCCCCGTCGCCGATGACGACGTTGCCCGAGCCGTCGCCGGCGTCCTCGGCGGGGAACTGGACCTCCTGGATCGGCTTGCCCGCCGATTCGGCCACGAGCTTGAGCAGCGAGAGGATCGCGTTCTTGGAGTCGATGTCGGTGCGCACCGACTGCCCGAAGATCCGCAGCAGCTCCTTGCGGTCGGAGAAGACGCTGCCGACGGTGATCTGGTTCTTGGCCTCGCCCAGGAACGACTGCTGGCGCGCGGCGCGGATGAGGTCGTTGTCGAGGTGGCGGTAGCGGACGTAGTCGAGCGCGTCGGGGCCGCACAGCTTCTGGTAGCCGGCGCCAACGTCGATCGCCGCGTACGGGGGCCCGCCGCCATTGGGCGGGTGGTTGTCGTTGAAGTACTTGTGGTCGACGTCGACGTAGACGCAGCCGAGGCGGTCGACGGCGCCGCGGAAGCCCCAGAAGGTCACCCGCACGTAGTGGTGGATGGGGATCTTCAGCAGGTTGCGCACGGTGCGTAGCGTCAGGCGGTCCTCGCCGAAGGCGAAGGCGGCGTTGAGCTTCTGGCGCCCGTGGCCGGGGATGTCGACGAGCAGGTCGCGCGGCAGCGACATGAGCGCCGTCGCGCGCTGGTGGGGATCCAGGCGCACCAGGATCATGGTGTCCGAGCGCGTCGGCGGCGGGTGGCGCTGCAGCGCCTCGGCCTTGCGGCGGTCGTCGCCGATGACGAGGATCGTCTGGGGCTTGCCGGGCGCGACGTCGGCCAGCAGCTGCTTGACCTGCGGGTCCAGCGGCGTCGTGTTGCGCCGGAAGATCGTGATCCCCTCGTCGATCTCCAGCAGCACCGCGGAGGCGACCGTCGCCGCGCACAGGCAGGTGATGATCGCGCCCGCGAGCACGAAGCGCTTGTACATGCCGCGCGCCAGGCGCGGGGGACCGTCGTAGGGCTTGCGGATCACTTACCGCCGAAGCGGGTCAGCGACCGCGCGATCGCGAGCATCTGCTTGTTGGTCAAGGTCTTCGACAGGCTGTTCGAAACCCAGTACACCGCGCGCGGCGTGCTCCACGACACGAGGCGCAGGCGGCTGCCATCGTAGAACAGCTTGTAGGTGCGGCCGCGCATCCTCATCGTGTCGGAGGAGTCGTCGAGGATCGGCGGCGACTTCCACGTCATGCCCTGGACGCCGTAGTACTGGCCGTCGAGCCCGGAGCTGAGGACGATCCGATAGGCGCGATAGCGCCGGTGGTGGTTGTCGTAGATGTCGTAGATCCGCGGGCTGCCGTCGGTCGAGTAGCCGCCCCGCGCCAGGCGCGCCTGCGGGTAGTACATCGGGAAGCTCAGGTGCTGCGAGGCCTGCGCGACGTGGTTCTCGCCGCCGGTCTTGTCGACGATGACGCCGGGCGGCAGGCCGGGCGAGGTGCGCGCCGCGCGCTTGCGGGCCTTCTTGCTCGTGGGCTTGGACGCGCCGCGCCCGAGCTGGCGTGAGCCCGTCGAGGCCTTGACGTGCAGGAACTCCTGCTTGGACAGCTCGAGGTTCTGCGGCGAGATGGTCACGAACTCCGGCCCGATGTCGCCGCGGAAGCGGACCTCGCGGATCGGGTGCCCGGAGGATTCGAAGGCGAGCTTGAGCAGGCGCAGGATCGCGGAGTTCGAGTGCAGGTCGGTGTCGGTGTAGCGCCCGAAGATCCGCAGCAGCTCCTTGCGGTCGCCGAAGAGCCGCCCGAGCCCGATCTGGTCCTTGGCCTGGCGCAGGAAGTCCTGCTGGCGCGCGGAGCGCACGAGGTCGTCGTCGGCGTGGCGGAAGCGCACGTAGTCCAGCGACTTGGAGCCGCACAGCCTCTGGTAGCCCGCCGGGATGTTGATCTCGGAGTACTGCTGGCTCGGGGGCAGGCCGGCGTTGGAGTGGTAGTAGCGCTTGTCGACATCGACGTAGACGCAGCCGAGGCGGTTGACGGCGCGCTGGAAGCCGCCGAAGTTGACGTTGACGACGTGGTTGATCGGGATGTGGAGCAGGTTGCGGACCGTCCGCACCGCGAGCGCCGGGCCGCCATAGGAGTAGGCCGCGTTGATCTTCGTCGTGTCGATCCCGCCGCCGGGCACCTGGATGGGCACCTTGAGGTCGCGCGGGATGTTCATCACCGCAGTGGCCTCCTTGGACGGGTCGAGGCGCACGAGCATCATCGTGTCCGAGCGCGCCGGGTTGTCCTGCTTGATGTCCACGAAGCGCCGGTCGGAGCCGAGGACGAGGATCGTCTGCGGCTTGCCGGCGGGGACGTCGTCGAGCGCGCCCTTGAGCCCGGGGATGACGTGGCCGGCGCTCTCGTCGCGGATGACGGTGACCAGCGAGTTGACCTCGAGCAGGCCCGCGGAGGCGACCGCGCCCGCCGTGAGCAGCGTGATCAGCACCCCCGCGATCGCGAAGCGCTTGTACATCGCGAACGCGACGCGAGGCGGCTTTTCGTCGGGGAACGGGCTCATGCGGGCTTCGGAAGAGGGTAGGTCGTCAGGCGGCGGCGGGCTACGCCAGGCCGCCGTCGACCGCGCGCAGCGACGGCTCTTGGCGCTCGAGCCACACCGGAAGGTGTTTGACGAAATCGCCCAGAGCCCTGCGATACAGGGCCAACGAGGATATCGACACCCATTCGTGCGGCCCGTGGTGTCCGCCGCCCACCGGCCCGAACTCCACGGCCGGGATGCCCGCCTCGAGGAAGGAGATGGCGTCCGAGGCGCCGTCGCGCCCGATCGACAGCGCGTCGCCCTCGATCGAGCGCCCGACCGCGTCGCGCAGCGCCAGCACGTAGGCGTTGCGGCGCGAGACGATGGCCGGCGCGCGCTGGAAGGACTTGACGATCTCGAGGTCCCCGATGGCCCGGATCTGGGCCATGATGTCGCCCGGGTCCTGGTTGGGCAGGAAGCGGATGTCGACGTCGATGGTGCAGACGTCGGGGACCTTGTTGAAGGCGTCGCCGCCGACGATGCGCGCGAGGTTGATCGACGGGCGGTCGAAGAGGTCGGAGGACTCGCGGCTGAAGGGCAGCGTCTCGATGCGCCGGAAGGCGTCGTGGGCCTTGAGGATCGCGTTGTCGCCCAGCCACGGCGTGGAGCCGTGCGCGGCGGTGCCCGAGACCTGCAGACGCAGGGCGAGCACGCCCTTGGCCTGGACGCCGATGTGGAGGTCGGTCGGCTCGCCGGTGAGGGCGAAGTCGGCCCGCAGCCCCTCCTTGACGAGGACGTCGGTCGAGCGCCGCGTGACGTCCTCGGACTCCTCGTCGGGGACGCAGACGAAGCGCACCCGGACCTGGTCCTGCTCGGCGACGTCCTTCAGCGCGCACATCATGGCCGCCAGCGCGCCCTTCATGTCGTAGGCGCCGCGGCCGACGAGCCGGTCGCCCTCGATGCGTGGCGTGAACTGGCCCTCGCGCGCCGGGACGACGTCGAGGTGGCCATGGAAGACGACGGTCGGGCCGTCCTTGGGCCCGGTCTCGGCCAGGATGACGGGCAGGCCGTCGTGGTCGAGGCCGTCGACGGTCAGCTCGCGCGACTCCAGCCAGCCCTTGACGAAGCCGGCGGCCGCGCGCAGGCCCTCGCCGGTGGCGGTGTCGTAGGTGATGAGGCGCTCGGCGAGGACGTGCTCGTCCATGGCAGCCAGGATAGGGACCGGGGCGCGCTAGGGTCGCCGCCATGGCAGAGCGCATCGTCGTCTTCGGGGCCACCGGCTACACCGGCGATCTCACCGCCCGCGCGCTCGTCGCGCGCGGCGCCCGGCCCGTGTTGGCGGCCCGCAGCGGCGCGCGCGTGCAGGCGCTCGCCGAGGAGCTCGGCGACCTGGACTGGATGCTCGCCGACGTCGAGCACCCAGACTCGGTCCGCGCCCTCGTCCAGCGCGGCGACGTGCTCGTGTCGACCGTCGGCCCGTTCGCCCGCTGGGGCGAGCCCGCGGTGCAGGCGGCGATCGGGGCGGGCGCGCACTACCTCGACTCCACGGGCGAGGGCGGCTTCATCCGGGAGGTGTTCGAGCGCTTCGGCCCGGGCGCGCAGGCCGCGGGCTGCGGGCTCGTGACCGCCTTCGGCTACGACTGGGTGCCCGGGAACCTCGCGGGCGCGCTGGCGCTGCGCGACGGCGGCGAGGCCGCCACGAGCGTGGCGATCGGCTACTTCAGCCCGGGCGTGGGCGCGGGCTCGATGAGCGGCGGTACGCGCGCGAGCGCCGCCGGCGTCCTGCTCTCCGCGGGCTATGCCTGGCACGGCGGGCGCCTGGTGGGGGAGCGCCCGGGGCGCCACTCGCGGACGTTCGAGCTGCGCCCGGGCAAGCGGGCGCGCGCGATCAGCGTCGCCAGCTCCGAGCACCTCACGCTCCCGCGCCTGCACCGGACGCTGCGCGACGTCGACGTCTTCCTGGGCTGGTTCGGCCCGGCGTCCGAGCCGATGCGGGTCCTCTCGGCGGGGATGTCCGTGGTGACCACGATCCCCGGCGCGCGCGGCGCGCTGCAGGGGCTGTTCTCGCGCGTCGTGAAGGGTTCGACCGGCGGACCCGACGCCGAGGCGCGGGCGACGAGCACATCGCTGGTGGTGGCCGAGGCGCGCGACGCCGGCGGAACGGTGCTCGCCGAGGCGCGGCTCGAGGGCGTCAACGGCTACGACCTGACCGCCGGCTTCCTGGCCTGGGGCGCGGTGACGGCGGCGGGCGGCGGCCTGCAGGGCACGGGCGCCCTCGGGCCGGTGGACGGCTTCGGGCTCGACGCGCTGCAGGCGGGGTGCGCGGAGGCGGGGATCGCGCGGGTCGCTTAGTGCTGTGTCCCCGTGGCGTTGGGCGGCGCTCGAAGGCGACCCGGCCCTACGCCGCGAACGACCACCGCACCATCGTCGCCGCGAGCTCCGCCTCGTCCCAGCTCAGCACCGTCCGCGGGCGCAGGGCGTACAGCGGCGTGTCGGGGTCGGAGGCGTCGACGCGCCAGCCGTACTTGGCTTCGTAGGTCTCGACGAAGCCGTCGGGGAACGGCGTCGGCTCGACGACGCCCTCGACGACCGCGACGCGGTCGCCCTCCAAGTGGACGGTCGCGCGCGGGTCGGCGCGCAGGTTGCGGGCGCTCACCGAGGCGGGCGAGGTCGAGAAGACCAAGGCGCCGTCGTGCCACAGCGCCCACACCGGCTTGGCGTGCGGCGGGCCGTCCGCGCGCGCCGTGCACAGCCAGTAGTTGCGCGCGTCGCGCAGCCAGCCCTCGACCGTCGCCCACGGCAGCGCGTCGCCGGGCGCCCCACTGCGCTCGCTCGTGCCGTAGCCCGCGCCGAGCTGCGGCCACGACGGCGTCGGCTCCGGAGAGCTCACCCCGCCTCGGCCCGCGCCTTGAGCCCCTCGGCCGCGCCGCCGACGAGGTACTCGCGGACCTTCTCCTCGGCACCGCCGCGCAGGAGCATGCCGAGCATCCGGCCGGGGTCGACCTCGAGCGCGTACGTCGCGCGGGTGCGCCCGCCGCCGAGGTCCTCGAAGCGCCACGAGCCGCGCAGGTCCTTCACGTCGCCGCGCTCCTGCTCCCAGCTGATGACGATCAGGGGGTCGTAGACGTAGCGCAGGCGCGAGCGGATCGCGCGCACGCGCGCGTCGGATTCCGTCTCGACGCTCGTGGCCCGCCGCTCGCCGTCGCGCTCGAGGACCTCGACGTCGGTGAGCGAGGCCTGCCACTCGGGCGCACGCTCGATGTCGGCCGCGATGGCGAACACGACGTCGAGCGTCGCGCCGATCTCGACCGTCCTCTCGCCGCTGATCGCGCCCATGACGCGGCAGATTACGCGCCGCTCAGGTCACGACCGGGTCCACGAGCGTGAACTCGCGCCCGTCGACGAGCCCGCGGTTGGTCACGCGAAGGGCCGGGATCACCCCGAGCGAGAGGAAGGAGACCATCATGAACGGGTACTCGAGCGCGCAGCCGAGCTCCTTGTAGGCGCGGTCGAGCGAGCGGACCTCGTCGGCGACCTCCTCGACCGAGCGGTCGGACATGAGGCCGGCGATTGGCAGGCGGACCTCGCCGATGACCTCGCCGCCGTCGACCGCGACCATGCCGCCGCCGGTCTCGCGCAGCCGCGCCACCGCGGCGAGCATGTCGTCGTCGTCCATGCCGACCACGAGCAGGTTGTGGTTGTCGTGGGCGACCGTGCTCGCCACGGCGCCGCGCGCCAGCCCGAGCCCCTGGACGAAGCCGACGCCGATCGTCCCCGGCCCGCCGTGGCGCTCGATGCTCGCGGCCTTCGCGAGGTCGAGCGACCGGTCGGCCCGCACCTCGCCGCCGACGACGGGCGCCTCGACGACGCGGTGCTCGGTGGCCAGCTCGCCGGGGACCATCCCGATGGCGCGCACGCTCGCGATCGCGCCGCCGGCCCCGATCCGCAGGTCCTCGACCGTCGGCGTGCGGGCCAAGCGCACGGTGTCGCGCGCCCGCGCCGGGTACTCGTAGCGCGGCGCCGCACGGCCGATCGGCTCGCCGTCGGCGAGCACGAGGTGCGGGCGCAGCTCGGCCAGGTCCTCGACGAAGAGCACGTCGGCGCAGCGGCCCGGGGCGATCGAGCCGACGTCGTGGCGGCGCCCCAGGTACTCGGCGCCGTTGATCGTCGCCATCTGGATGGCGAGCAGCGGATCGATCCCTTCGCGGACCGCGGTGCGCACCGCATGGTTGAGGTGGCCCACGGTGGCGAGCGTCTCGGGGTGCATGTCGTCGGTGACGAGCAGCGCGTGACGCGCGTCGACGCCGTCCTCGAGCAGCACCGGCGCGAGCTTCTCGACGTCGTGCCAGGCCGACCCCTCGCGCAGCTGCACCCACATCCCTGCGCGCAGCTTGGCCAGGGCGTCGGAGCGCAGCACCGTCTCGTGGTCGCAGTCGACGCCGGCGGCCGCGTAGGCGTGCAGGCGATGGTCGTCCCAGCCGTGCAGGCTCCAGTGCCCGGTCACCGGGAGCCCGGCATCGAGCACGGCGCCGATCATCTCGTGCGTCGCGGCGTCGGAGCCGATGACACCCGGCATGTTCATCATCTCGCCGAGCCCGGCCACGCCCTCCCAGCCCAGCGCCTCGCGGATGTCATCGGGCGTGATCGTCGCGCCCGCGTCCTCGAAGCCGGGCAGCGCAGGCACGCACGAGGGCACGGCGAGCAGGACCTTGAGCTGCAGCGCGCTGCCCTCCTCGAGCATCCAGCGGATGCCGTCGAGCCCGAGCACGTTGGCGATCTCGTGGTTGTCGATGAGGACGGTGGTCGTCCCGTGCGGGAGCACCGCGTCGGCGAAGCTCGCCACCGTGACCATCGCCGACTCGACGTGCAGGTGGGTGTCGATCAGGCCCGGGACGAGGTAGGCGCCGTCGGCGTCGAGCAGCTTCGTCCCGGGGCCGCGGGCGTGCGAGGCGTCGCCGAACATCGCGACCCGCCCGGCCTTGACGGCGACCTCGAGCCCGTCGAGGACCTCGCGGGTGTGGACGTTGACCAGCCGCCCGCCGGTGATCACGAGGTCGGCCGGCTCGCGGCCCATGCACACGTCGGAGAGCGTGCGGGTGACGGCGGAGAGCGACGGGCGGCCGTGGATCATCGCCGCAGCTTGTCAGCCGCCGAGGCCGCTTGCAGGCGGTAGCTTGGTGCGGGAGGGCACATGCCCACGGCGACGACACTCGACCAGGGTCGGGCCGCCTTCGAGGGGCGGTCGTGGGCCGACGCCTACGCCCGGCTCTCCGACGCCGACGCGGAGTCGGCGCTGGAAGCGGTCGACCTCGAGCGCCTCGCGGCCGCCGCCTACCTGATCGGGCGCGACGACGAGAGCGGCGTCGCGTGGCAGCGCGCGCACCGCGCGCACCTCGCGGCCGGGGACCCCGAGGGCGCCGCGCGCTGTGCCTTCTGGGTGGCCTTCCGAGCCCTCATCGCGGGCGAGCTCGAGCGCGGCGGCGGCTGGATCGCCCGCGCCCGGCGGATCCTCGACGACGCGGGCCTGGACAGCGTCGTGCGCGGCTACCTCATCGTCCCGATCGCGCGGCGGGCGGTGTTCCAAGGCGACCCGGCGAGCGGGCATGACGGCTTCGTCGAGGCGGCCGCGATCGGCACGCGCTTCGGGGACGCCACGCTCGTCACCCTCGCGCGTCACGGCCAGGGGCGCACGCTCATCCGCCTCGGGCGCGCGGCCGAGGGCGCCGAGCTCATCGACGAGGTGATGGTCGCGCTGACCAACGACGAGGTGCTCCCGCTCGTCGTGGGCGACATCTACTGCAGCGTCATCCAGGCCTGCCGCGAGAGCTTCGACCTGCGCCGCGCGCAGGCGTGGACACGAGCGCTGACGCGCTGGTGCGACGCCCAGCCCGACCTCGTCCCCTACCGCGGCCAGTGCCTGCTGCACCGCGCCGAGATCATGCAGCTGCACGGCGCGTGGGAGGAAGCGCTCGCCGAGGTCGGCCGCGCGTGCGCCGGCCTCGCCGCCCGGCCCGGCCAGCCGTCGATCGGCGAGGCCTACAGCCAGCAGGCCGACCTGCACCGCCTGCGCGGCGACCACGTGGCCGCGGAGGAGGACTACCGCGAGGCCAGCCGCCGCGGACACGAGCCGCAGCCGGGGCTCGCGCTTCTGCGCCTGGCCCAGGGGCAGGTCCCGGCCGCCGCGGCGGCCATCCGGCGCGTCCTCGACGAGGCGCAGGACCCGGCCACCCGCGCCCGCCTGCTCCCGGGCTACGTCGAGATCATGCTCGCCGACGGCGACCTCGCCGCGGCGCGCGCGGGCGCCGACGAGCTCGACCGGCTCGCCGCCGGCCTCGAGGCGCCGCTGCTGCGCGCGTCCGCGAGCACCGCTCAGGGCTCCGTCCTGCTCGCCGAGGGCGACCCCCGCGCCGCCCTGGCGATGCTGCGCCGCGCGTGGGCGGCATGGCAGGAGCTCAACGCCCCCCACGACGCCGCCTGCGTGCGCGCCCGCATCGGCCTGGC
Source organism: uncultured Actinomycetes bacterium (assembly GCA_963851295.1). Lineage (GTDB taxonomy): Bacteria > Actinomycetota > Thermoleophilia > Solirubrobacterales > Solirubrobacteraceae > JAOPZW01. The sequence goes on from CAWKOS010000001.1 coordinate 773,942, forward strand.
GCTGTCCGAGCTCGGCGACGACGACGCCGGCGCGATGGAGCTCGACGCCGCGCGCTGGGCCTTCGAGGAGCTCGGCGCAGCGCCCGACGTCGCGCGCATCGAGGCGCTCGCGCGCCGCCGCGACGGCGACAGAGCCGGCGGGCTGACCGCGCGCGAGCTCGAGGTCCTGCGCCTGGTGGCCGCCGGGAAGACCAACCGCGCGATCGCCGAGGACCTCGTCCTCAGCGAGAAGACGATCGCCCGTCACGTCGCCAACATCTTCGCGAAGCTCGGAGTGTCGAGCCGGGCGGCGGCGACGGCGTACGCGTACGAGAACGGGCTGGTGTAGGCGCCCGCGCTGCGCGGTTGGGTCCGCGCCGCCGGGCGGCGGTGTCCTCATACCCGGCTGGTCGCGAAAAGCTCACCGAGGGAGGGAAGCCGCCCGCTGCGCCCGCGCCGAGCGCGCCGCCCGCGACGAGTGTCACCTTAGTCGGCTATAGGCCGACAAACCTGACACTCGTGCTGCGGCGAGCGCGCGCGACCCTCGCCCTACACAGAATTACCCACGCGCCCCCGCACCGCGATTGGTGTGTTCAGCCGAAGTCACGGACGCCGCGCTCGCCTACCGTCGACGTCGTGAGCAACGACAACGTCATCATCATCGGAGCCGGCCCCGCGGGGCTGGCGACGGCCGCCGAGCTGGGTCGCAAGGGCGTCGCGACGACCGTCATCGAGCGCGCGGACGCCATCGGCGCCTCCTGGCGCTCCCGCTACGACCGGCTGCGCCTGAACTCCAGCCGCTGGTTCTCCAAGCTGCCCGACGCGCCCTATCCGCGCGGCACCGGCCTGTTCCCCTCGCGCGACGAGGTGGTGCGTTACCTCGAGGCCTACGCCGAGCGCCACCGGCTCGACGTCCGCTTCGCCACCGAGGTGGAGCGCATCGACCCCGTCGGCGGCGCGTGGGCCCTGAAGACCTCCGCCGGCACCATCGGCGCCACGCAGGTCGTGGTCGCCGCCGGCTACGAGCACACGCCGATCGTCCCGGCGTGGGCCGGAAGCGACCGCTTCGCCGGCACGCTGCTGCACTCCGGCGCCTACCGCGCCCCGGCGCCCTTCCGCGGCGACGACGTCCTCGTCGTCGGGCCCGGCTGCTCGGGGATGGAGATCGCCTACGACCTGTCCGCCAACGGCGCCGCCCGCGTCCGGCTCGCCGTCCGCACGCCGCCCAACATGCTGCTGCGCTCGCCGATCGCCCCGGGCCTCGCGCGCATGCTGCTGCGCCTGCCCACGGCGCGCGCCGACCGGATCATGCGCTCGGTCATCCGCCGCCAGATCGGCGACCTGAGCGAGTACGGCCTGCCCCAGCCCGACGAGGGCGTCGCCAGCCGCCTGAAGCGCCTGAAGCTCGCGCCCACGATCGTCGACAAGGAGATGCTCGAGGCGATCCGCTCGCGGCGCATCGAGGTCGTCGCCGCCGTCGACGCGCTCGACGAGACGGGCGCCCTGCTCGCCGACGGCACGCGCGCCGACGTCGACGCGATCGTCGCCGCCACCGGCTGGCGCCCGGGCCTCGAGCCCGTGGTCGGCCACCTCGACGTCCTCGACGACCACGGGGCGCCGCGCGCGACGGGCGCGGACGCCGCCGCGCCGGGGCTGCGCTTCGTGGGCTACGTCGTGGCGCCCGCGCCGCTGGGCCTGATGGGCCGCGAGGCGCGGCGCGTGGCGAAGACGATCGCCGGCGAGCTGGCGAGCGCCCCGCGCGCGGCCACGATGGCCGCGGCCTTCGGGACGTCCTAGCCGCCCGCGATCCTCAGGAACGCCTCCCAGCGCTTCTTGTCGCGCAGGGCGCGGCGCTGCTCCTCGCTGCCCTCTTCGGCCTTCTCGGCGGCGTCCTCGGCGCGGCGCAGGCGCTCCTGGAGGTCGGAGCTGTTGAGGTCGTCGGGAGGCACCGCCTCCTCGACGAGCACGAGCACGCCCTCCGGGCCGACCTGGATGTAGCCCTCGCCCTGCGCGTAGCGCTCGATGTCCGACTCCGAGCGGTACAGGCGCAGCTCCGTGGGCTCGAGCATGCCCAGCAGCGGCTGGTGGTGGGCCAGCACGCCGATCGAGCCCACGCTCGTGCGGGTCGAGACCATCTCGACCTCCCCGTTGAAGACCTCGCCCTCGGGCGTCAGGACCTCGACCTTGAAGGGCGTGCGGGCCATCAGCCCTCGTCGCCGCCGTCGTCGCCGCCGCCGCCGTTGTCGGCCTCCGCCTCGGGCACCTCGGCCTCCTCGGCCTCCGGCTCCTCGGCCTCCGCCTTGGGCTCTTCCTTGCGGCGGGAGCCGGAGCCCGAGCCGCCGCTCGCTGCCGACACGACCGCGTCGATGCCGCCCTTCATGAAGAAGGCCGACTCGGGCAGCTCGTCGTGCTTGCCGTCGAGGACCTCGCGGAACGAGCGCACGGTCTCGTCGATCGGCACGTAGATGCCCGGCGTGCCCGTGAACTGCTCGGCCACGTTGAAGGGCTGGCTGAGGAAGCGCTCGATCTTGCGCGCGCGCTGGACGATGACCTTGTCCTCGTCGGAGAGCTCGTCGATGCCGAGGATGGCGATGATGTCCTGCAGCTCGCGGTAGCGCTGCAGGGTCTCCTTGACCTCGGTGGCGACGTTGTAGTGCTCCTCGCCGACGATGTCGGGCTTGAGGATCGTCGACGTCGAGTCGAGCGGGTCGACGGCCGGGTAGATGCCCTTCTCGGAGATCGAGCGCGAGAGCGTGGTCGTCGCGTTGAGATGGGCGAACACCGAGGCGGGCGCCGGGTCGGTGAGGTCGTCGGCCGGGACGTAGATGGCCTGGATCGAGGTGACCGAGCCCTCGCGCGTGGAGGTGATGCGCTCCTGCAGCTGGCCCATCTCGGTCTCGAGCGTCGGCTGGTAGCCGACCTGCGAGGGCATGCGGCCCAGCAGCGCTGAGACCTCCGAGCCCGCCTGCACGAAGCGGAAGATGTTGTCGATGAAGAGCAGCACGTCCTGGCCCTGCTCGCGGAAGTACTCCGCCATGGTCAGGCCCGAGAGCGCGACGCGCATGCGCGCGCCAGGCGGCTCGTTCATCTGGCCGAAGACGAGCATCGTCTTGTCGATGACGCCCGACTCCTTCATCTCCAGCCAGAGGTCGTTGCCCTCGCGCGAGCGCTCGCCCACGCCGCAGAAGGCCGACAGGCCGCCGTGCTCCTGGGCGAGGTTGTGGATGAGCTCCTGGATGATCACCGTCTTGCCGACGCCGGCGCCGCCGAAGAGGCCGACCTTGCCGCCCTTGGCGTAGGGCGCCAGCAGGTCGACGACCTTGATGCCGGTCTCGAACATCTCGGTCGTCGGGGTGAGGTCGGTGACCGAGGGCGCGTCGCGGTGGATCGGCCAGCGCTCCGTTACCTCGATCTCCTCGCCCTCGTCGATGATCTCGCCGAGGAGGTTGAAGATTCGCCCCAGCGTCACCTCGCCGACGGGCACGGTGATCGGGCCGCCGGTGTCGACGACCTCGGCGCCGCGCGCCAGCCCGTCCGTGGTGTCCATGGCGACGGCGCGCACGCGGTCGTCGCCGAGGTGCTGCTGCACCTCGCAGACGAGGATGCCCCCGTCGCCGCGATCGACGGTGATGGCGCTGTTGATCTCGGGCAGCTCGTCGGGGAAGACGGCCTCGATGACGACGCCCTGGATCTCCTCGATCCGGCCGGTGTTCTGCTTGGTCTCAGTAGCAGCCATGAGTCTCCGTTTCAGACCAGCGCCTCGGCGCCGGCGACAACTTCCATGATCTCCTGCGTGATCTCGGCCTGGCGCGCGCGGTTCATCTCGAGGGTCAGGTCCTCGATGACCTCGCCGGCGTTCTGCGAGGCGTTGCGCATGGCGGTCATGCGCGCGCCCAGCTCCGACGCGGTCGACTCGAGCAGCGCCCGGTAGACCGAGATCTCGACGTAATCGGGGATGAGGCGCTCGAGGATCTCCTCGGGCCCCGGCTCGTACTCGACGAGCGCGTGGTGGCCGGTGTCCTCGTCCTCGGAGCCCTCGTCGGCCTCGAGGATCGTCGCCTCCTGAAGGGGGAGCAGCGTCTCGCGGCGGACCTCCTGGACCAGCGGCGACACGTAGCCGTTGTAGAAGATGTCGACGCGGTCGACCTTGTCGTCGACGTAGGCGGCCATGAGGTCCTGGGCGATGTCGCGGGCGTCGGCGAAGGCGGGGCGCTCCGTGAAGCCGGTGTAGGCCCCGACGACCTCGCGGCCGCGGAAGGTCAGCGACGAGACGCCGCGGCGCCCCGACGCGTAGAAGCTCACGTCGCGGCCCTCGCCCTCGTGCTCGACGGCGGCGCGGATGCCCGCGCGCAGGATCTGCGAGTTGAAGGCGCCCGCCAGGCCGCGGTCGGCGGTCACCAGCAGCACGGCAATGTTCTTCTCGCTCTCGTGCTGCTTGAGGATCGGCAGCGAGCCGACCTCGCCGCCGGCCGCCTCGGCCGCCTGGCGCGTCATGCGGCGGATGGCGCCGGCATACGGGCGCAGGTGGGCGATCCGCTGCTCGGCGCGGCGCAGCCGCGCGGCCGCCACCATCTCCATGGCCCGCGTGATCTTGCGGATGTTCTTGACCGAGTCGATCCGCTGCTTGACGTCGCGCTGTGAGGCCATGGGCTAGGCGGTGGCCGCCGCCTCCTCCTGCTCGGCGGCCTGCTCGTCGCTGTCGTCGTCGCCGCCGTCCTCGCCGGAGGAGCGGATGCCCTCGTCCTGCCGCGAGGTCTGGCCGACCTCGGTCTCGTCGAGCGGCTGGCCCTCTTCGTCGAGGTCGTAGCCGAAGTCGTCGGCGAAGGCGGTGACCGCGTCGCGCAGCCCCTCCTGGACGTCGTCGCCCCACTCGCTGCTGCGGATCTTCTCCAGCAGGTCGCTGTGCTCCGAGTGCATGCGCTGGCCGAGGCCTTCGAGGAACTCCGGAACGCGGTCGACCGTGATGCGGTCGACGAAGCCGTTGGTCGCGGCGAAGACCTGGACGACCTGCTCCTCGACGTCCAGCGGCGAGCGCTCGTTCTGGTTGAGCGTGGACACCAGGCGCTGGCCGCGGGCCAGGGTGCGCTGGGTCTCGACGTCGAGATCGGAGCCGAACTGCGAGAACGCCTCGAGGTCGCGGAACTGCGAGAGCTCGAGCTTCAGGCGGCCGGCGACGCGCTTCATCGGGGTGATCTGCGCGTTGCCGCCCACGCGCGACACCGAGATGCCCACGTTGATGGCCGGGCGCACGCCCGAGAAGAAGAGCTTGGACTCCAGGAAGATCTGGCCGTCGGTGATCGAGATGACGTTGGTCGGGATGTAGGCCGACACGTCGCCCGCCTGGGTCTCGATGACCGGCAGCGAGGTCAGCGACCCGCCGCCCTGCTCGTCGGAGAGCTTGCAGGCGCGCTCGAGCAGGCGCGAGTGCAGGTAGAAGACGTCGCCCGGGTAGGCCTCGCGGCCCGGCGGGCGGCGCAGCAGCAGCGACATCTGGCGGTAGGCGTAGGCGTGCTTGGTGAGGTCGTCGTAGACCGTCAGCGCGTGCTGGCCCTTGTAGGTGAAGTACTCGGCCATCGCGCAGCCCGCGTAGGGCGCCATGTACTTGATCGGCGCGGCCTCGTCGGCCGGCGCGGCGACGATGATCGTGTTCTCGAGCGCGCCGTGCTCGGCCAGCGTCTCGGCGAGCGCGACCACCGTCGCCATGCGCTGCCCGATGGCGACGTAGACGCAGATCAGGTCCTTGTCCTTGTTGTTGATGATCGTGTCGATCGCGATCGCCGTCTTGCCCGTCTGGCGGTCGCCGATGATGAGCTCGCGCTGGCCGCGGCCGATCGGGATCATCGAGTCGATCGCCTTCAGGCCGGTCTGCATCGGCTGGGAGACCGGCTGGCGCTGCACGACCCCGGGGGCCTTGATCTCGGCGGGGCGCGTCTCGGTGTACTCGATGTCGCCCTTGCCGTCGAGCGCGCGGCCCAACGGATCGACGATGCGCCCGAGCAGGCCCTCGCCCACCGGGATGTCGAGCAGGTGGTCGGTGCGCTTGACGGTGTCGCCCTCGACGACCTTGTCCCACTCGCCGAAGAGCACGACGCCGACGTTGTCGGACTCGAGGTTGAGCGCCAGCCCGGTGACGCCGTGGGGCAGCTCGAGGATCTCGAGCGAGCGGCAGTTCTCCAGGCCGTGGACGCGCGCGATGCCGTCGGCCACCGAGAGGACGGTGCCGACCTCGGTGAGCTCGGCCGCGCCGGCGTCGAGGCCCTCGATCCGGCTCTTCAGGATGCTGGTGATCTCGTCAGGCTTGATCTGCATTGCGGGAAAGGCTCCTTGGATCAGGCCTTCGCGACCTGCTTGCGTAGGTTCTCGAGTCGGGTGCGGATGGAGGCGTCGATGATGGAGTTCCCGACGCGGACGACGATGCCACCGATGACGTCGGGATCGACCTCGGTGGTCAGCTCCACGGTACGGCCTGTCTGGCGGCCAATCTCGTCGCCGACGCGCTCGGCGACCGACGGGTCGAGCGCGACCGCGCTCGTGATCTGGACCGGAAGGAGCTTGTTGGCCTCCTCCCAGAGCGCTTCGTAGTCGCGGCGCACGCGGAAGATCACCGGCATGCGGTGGTTCTCGAGCAGCAGCTGCAGGAAGTTGACGATCACGTCGTCGGCGTCGGTGACCGCCTTGCTCAGGCCCTCCTCCTTCTCCTCGGTGGAGAAGTAGGGCGAGAAGAAGAAGGTCTGCAGCTCGCGCGTCTCGTCGAGCGCGTCGGCGAACTGGCCGAGCTGCTCGCGGACCACGTCGAGCTTGCCCTGCTCCTCGGCCACCTCGAACAGCGACCGCGCGTAGACCTGGGCGATCTCCTCCATGGGCTAGTTGCGCCGCTCCCCGAGCGAGGTGAAGTCCAGCTCGCCCAGCGCCTCCTCGACGAGCCGCTTCTGGTCGTCGTCGTCGAGCGCCTTGCGGGTGACCTTCTCGGTGGCGAGGATCGTGAGGTCGGCGACCTCGGCGCGGATCTCCTGGATCGCGCGCCGCGTCTCGGCCTCGATGTCGCGGCGGGTCTGCTCGAGCAGCTCGTCGCGGCGCTTCTTGGCCTCCTCGAGCGACTCGCGCTCGTGGACCTCGCCCGCCTTGCGGGCGCGGGCGACGATGTCGTCGGCCTGGGCGCGCGCCTCGCGCAGCCGGGCGCGGTACTCGTCGAGCAGCGCGCCGGCCTCGGCGCGGGCGCGCTCGGCCGTGTCGATCGACTCCTCGATCGCGTGCTGACGCTTGTCGAGGGCCTCGGTGATCGCCGGCCACGCCCACTTGCGCAGCACGAAGAACGCCACGAAGAAGGCGAGCAGCGTCCAGATCATCAGGCCCACGTCGGGGCTGACGAGGAAGTTGGAGCTCTCGTCGGTCGTGGTGGTGGTGGCCGCGAGCGGGGTCAGCAGGGCGAGCATCGGTCTCCTAGCCCAGGAAGAAGGCGATCAGGCCGAAGATGAACGCGTAGAAGACGATCGCCTCGGTCAGGGCGAAGCCCAGCCACTGGATCGAGGTGATCTCGTCGCGCATCTCGGGCTGCCGGGTCACCGACTCGATGACCTTGCCGAAGATGAAGCCGACGCCGATGCCGGGGCCGATGGTGCCCAGGCCGGCGCCGATGCCCAGGGCGATGGCCTTGCCGGCCTTGCGGCCGTACTCCGCCGGATCGGCGGCCTGGGCGATCTGCGTGATGACGGACAGGTCCACTGCGATTTGCTCCTTTAGTGCTCGGCGGACACGGCGCCGCCGAGGTAGATCGCGGTCAGGGTGGCGAAGATGAAGGCCTGCAGCGTGGCGACCAGGCCGACCTCGAAGAGGAAGAAGGCGACGGCCATGACGCCCGTGACCAGGCCGAGGATCACCGAGCCGAAGACGGCCAGGTTGAGCAGCACGACCAGGCCGCCGCCCATGAAGAGGATGAGCAGGTGGCCGGCGAGGATGTTGGCGAAGAGTCGGACGCTCAGGCTGACGAGGCGGACGAAGTGCGAGATGACCTCGATGAAGAAGATCGGGATCCGCGCCGGGCCCTCGACGCCGGCCGGGATCCAGCCCTTCAGGTAGGGGATGAAGCCCTTGGCCCGGATCCCCTCGACGTGGTAGCTCAGCCACACCATCAGGGTGAGCACGAGCGGCACCGAGAGGTTCGCCGTCGCGGCGAAGAGCGCGAAGGTCGGCACCTGCACGCCGAAGATGTCGACCTTGTGCTCGGTGTTGGTCGGCAGCGGCAGGTAGCCGAGGATGTTCGAGAACCAGATGAACAGGAAGATGGTCGCGATGAAGGGGAACCACTTCCTGGCCATCCGGTCGTCCATGTTCCCGCGCGTGATGTTGTCGCGGATGCCGGTGTAGGCGAACTCGACGGCCGTCTGAATCCGGTTGGGACGCTGCTGCATGCGCCGCGCGACGTAGATCATCGTGAAGCACGTCAGCGCCGTGGCCACGATCACGTAGAAGACGGCCTTGTTGAACTCGATCGGGCCGATCGAGAACCACGGGTCGAGCTTGAACTCGTCCTGCGGGCGATAGCTCTCGTTGATGTTCAGCGCCATCGCCGCGGCGGGCGCGGCGAGGAACAGCGCGAACGGGACGAGGATGCTCAGGACGCGGCGAGCCATCAGGCGGTCGGCTCCGGCTTCTCGAAGGGGCGCATGATCATGGACACGGTGAAGTAGGCCGTGAAGAGGACGATCACGAGCACCGCGGCGGCCAGGCCCGCCTCGTTGTCCACCATCCCGGCGGCGAAGATCGTAAGGGCTACGAGCCATCCACGTCCGATCATGGACCCGGCGGCGATCCCGACGACGGTGCGCGGGTCGTCCGAGGCGCGCGCCTTGCGGTAGAGCACGATCTGGATGGCGCGCTGGACGATCCAGGCGACCGCGGCCGCGGCGTAGCCGAGCATCGGCAGGCCCGCCACCAGGAACACCGGCAGGGCGAGGACGAGGATCACGATGTCGAGGTAGCGCAGCCAGAGCATCAGCGGTCACCGATCGGGCGTGCCACTCCCACGTTCCCAATTCCGGCGTCCGTGAACACGCCGATCGCAAGGTCGGTGGGGTCCATCGCTCTCGTGGGCTGCGCTCGCTGCATAGGTGATGGCCGCGCGCGGGGAGGCGAACGGGCCGTCGTCTGACGGGTCGGCGTTCTGCTCGAAGGGGGGTCGGGGGACGTACCCTCCCGGCGGCGGCGCGAAGGCTAGCGGATCGCCGGACTTTGTAACAACTTTGTGACAGCCCGCTCGATGTCCGACGCCGGGTCGGTGCGCAACGTGTATCACGCGGGCCGACGAGGCGCCTTCGCGCCCCCGCGACACGCGGCCGAGAGGGCGCGCGACAATGTCTCCGTGCGGCTGCACCGCGCACCCCCCGCTCCGGCTCTCGCGCCGCCCGCCTACGACGACGAGCTCGGCCGCCTGCTGCGCCTGGCCCAGGAGGGCTGGTACTGGCAGGGCGAGATCGAGGACCTGCTGGTGGCCATCCGCGACGACGGCGATCTCGGCGAGCTCGCGCGCGCCGGCGGGCCGATCATCAGCCGCTACGAGGCGATGCGCGTCGAGCTGAGGCCGATCGGGCACCCGGCGCTGCGCGCCGACGTCGTCGCGCTCGGGGAGATCTTCGCCAACCACGCGATGCTGCTGCACTGCGCGCTGGACCTGCTGGCGGTCGCGTGGCGCTCGGAGCGCCTGCGCGAGGAGCAGGCGCGGCTCGGCGGCGTCGGGCGCCAGGGCGAGCGCCTGACCGAGATCACCGGGCGCCTGAAGCGCCTCGCGGACGGCGGATGAGCGCGCGCGGCCGGCGCGTCGCCGTCTGCGTCGGCGTCGTCGTCGCGCTCCTGCTCGTGGTGGGCGCGTCCTCGCACCGCTCGCTGGGCGGCGGGTCGCGCGCGCCCACGCTCCCCGTCGAGCCCGTGCTCTTCGTCGTGGGCGCCGGCGCCGTCCTCTTCGTGGCGCTCATCGTGGCGATCCTGCTGCCGGCCGCGCAGATGAGCGGCGCGCCGGGCGTGCGCGGCATCGTGCGCCCGCGCCCGCTCTCGCTGGCGCTGTCGCTGCTCGTGCCCGCGGCGCTCATCGCGATCTACGTCGGCCCCGCCACCAAGGGAGGGCCACGGGCGCTGCCCCCCCAGGAGTCGCCGGCCGCGCACGCGAAGCACGGCGCCCGCCCCACGGACGACCACGTCGGCAACGGCCGCGCCGTGGGCGCGATCGCCGCCGGGGTCGCCGCCGCGGTCGTGGGCATCGCGGTCGTCGCCCTCGTCGCCACGCGCCGCCGCGAGGCCGCGGCCGAGCCCGACCCGCGCGCCACCGTCGCCGAGGGAGCGCGCGAGGCCGCCGAGGCCGCCGCGATCCCGGCCGACCCGCGGGCGGCGGTGCTGGCAGCCTATGCGCGCATGGAGGCAGCCCTCGCCGCGGTCGGGCTCGCCCGCCGGCCCAGCGACGCCCCGCGCGAGTACCTCGCGCGGCTGGAGGGCGCCCTCGGCGTCGCGCGCGCGCCCGCCGCGCTGCTCACCGAGCTCTTCGAGCGCGCGCGCTTCAGCCCCCACCCCATCGACGAGGACGTCCGCCGCCAGGCGATCATCGCCCTCGACGCGCTGCGGACCGACCTCGAGGCCCCGGAGGCCGCGACCGCGTGAACGCCGTCCTCGTCATCGCCGCCGTCGTCGCGGTCGCGCTCGCCCTGCGCGCGCTCGTCGAGACGCTGCCGCTCGTGCGCCGGCTCCCGCCCGCGCCGCCCGCGCCCGCGCGCGCCGGCCTCGGCGACCTCGAGCGCCTCGACCGCGCCGTGAGCACCGCGACGACGTACGCGGGCGACGTCCACGTGACCCTGCGCCCGATCCTGCGCGAGATCGCCGCCGACGGGCTGCGCCGCCGCGGCGTCGAGCTCGACGACCGGCCCGAGGCGGCGCAGGCGCTGCTCGCGCCGCAGACCTGGGAGCTCGTGCGCCCGGACCGCCCGCGCCCCGACGACGCCTTCGCCCGCGGGCTGACCAACGCCCAGCTCGACGCCGTGCTCGACGACCTGGAGGCCCTGCTGCGATGACCGATGAACCCCGCCCGCGCCACGTCGCCCCCGTCGCGGAGGCGCTGCTCGACGAGGTCGAGCGCGCCGTCGTGGGCAAGCGCGACGTGCTCGAGCGCGTGCTCCTGGCGCTGCTGGCCGACGGCCACGTGCTGCTCGAGGACGTCCCGGGCGTGGCCAAGACGCTGATCGCGCGCTCGTTCGCCGCGGCGAGCGGGCTGCGCTTCGGCCGGGTCCAGTTCACGCCCGACCTCCTGCCCTCCGACATCACCGGCTCGTCGATCTTCGACCAGCGCGAGGCGCGCTTCGAGTTCCGTCCCGGGCCCGTGTTCACCAACGTGCTGCTCGGCGACGAGATCAACCGCGCCCCGCCGAAGACGCAGGCGGCGCTGCTGGAGGCCATGGAGGAGCGCCAGGTCACGGCCGACGACGGTACGCACGCGCTCGAGCCGCCCTTCCTCGTGCTCGCGACGCAGAACCCGATCGAGTACGAGGGCACCTACCCGCTGCCCGAGGCGCAGCTCGACCGCTTCCTCGTGCGCCTGCGCGTGGGCTACCCGTCCGCCGAGGACGAATGGCGGATGCTCGAGGCCCGCGCGCAGCGCGGCACCGACGCGGTCGCGCTCAAGGCGATCGTCGACCGCGACGGGCTGCGCACGCTGCAGCGCGCGGTCGAGGCCGTGCACGTCGGCGCCGCGGTCGGGCGCTACATGGTCGCGCTGACCACCGCGACCCGCGAGAGCCCGGAGGTCGAGGTCGGCGCCAGCCCGCGCGGCTCGCTGGCGCTGTTGCGCCTGGCGCGGGCGCGCGCCGCCGTCGAGGGCCGCGACTTCGTCGTCCCCGACGACGTCAAGGCCGTGGCCGTTCCGGCGCTGGCCCATCGGCTCGTCCTGCGCCCCGAGCTGTGGGTGCGACGCGTCGACGCCGGCGACGTCGTCGAGCGCGTGCTGGCCGAGGTGCCCGCCCCGCCCGCCATGGATCCGGAGGACGATGAGCGCCAGCGCCTCGCCGACGCTCGTTAGCTGGGTGGTGATCGGCGCGGCGGCGGCGATCGCCGCCGTCGTCCTCGGCGAGCCCGCCGTCGCCGCCCTCGGCGCGCCCTTCGCCGTCGCCGCCGCGGCCGGCATCGCGCTCGCGCGCGAGCCGCACGTGCGGGTCACCGCGGCAATCTCCCCGGGGCGGATGCTCGAGGGCGAGGAGGCGACGGTGACCTACCACGTGCGCTCCGAGACGGGGTGCGAGTGGCTCGACCTGCGCGCCGTCCTCCCGCCCGAGCTCGAGGCCGAGCCCGGCGCCGGCGCGCAGGTGCTGCGCCTCGCGCCCGCCGACCACCGCGACCTCGCGGTGCCCGTGCGCGCGGCGCGCTGGGGCGGCGAGGTGGCCGGCGGCGCCCGGGTCCGCGCCACCGGCCTCCTCGGCGCCGTGTGGTTCACGGGCCTCGCGCCCGCGGACTCGCCGGTGCGCGTCCTGCCCGGGATCGAGCGGCTGCGCACGCTCGCCGCGCCGCGGCGCACGCAGGCCGCCGTCGGCCCGCGGCGCTCGGCCGCGCGCGGCGAGGGGCTCGAGCTCGCCGAGGTCCGCCCGTGGGCGCCGGGCGACCGCGTCCGGCGGCTGCACTGGCGCGCGACCGCGCGCCGCGGCGAGCCCTACGTCGCCGAGCGCCACGCCGAGCGCGCCGCCAACGTGCTCATCTTCGTCGACGCCTTCGCCGACCTCCCCGGCGACCGCGACAGCGCGCTGACGCTGGCCGTCCGCGCCGCCGCGGGGCTCGCCGACGCCCATCTGCGCGCCCGCGACCGCGTCGGGGTCGTCTCCTTCGGCGGGATCATGCACCGCCTCGAGCCGGGCTCCGGCGTCGCGCACGCGCTGCGGATCGCCGACGCCCTCGCCAGCAGCGAGGTCTTCATGAGCTACGTCGCGCGCGACCTCGCGATCGTCCCGCCCTCGATGCTGCAGGCGCGCGCGCTCGTGCTCGCCGTGACGCCGCTGCTCGACGAGCGCGGGGCGCGGGCGCTGCTGAACCTCTGCGCGCGCGGGCACGACCTCGCCGTGATCGAGATCGACGCGCCCGCGCTGCTGGGCCCGCGCCGCGACGCGGCCACGCGGCTGTGGGTGCTGCGGCGCGCCGCGATGCGCGCGCGGCTCACCGAGCTCGGCGCGACGACGGTGACCTGGGACGGCGAGCGTCCCCTCGAGGCTGTGCTGCGGGAGGTGACGGCATCCCGGCGCGGGTCCAGGCTCGCCGCGCGCGTCTAGCGCTCGCGCTGGCGGCGGTGGCGCTCGCGGGCGTCGTCGCGCTGACCGTGACCCTGTCGGCGCCGACCGGCGCGGGCTGGGTGCTCGCCGCGGCCGGGCTCGCCCTGCTCGCGGTGCCGCGCACGGTCGCGCTCACCGTGGCGCTGGCGGCCCTGGCGACGGCGGCCGCGGTGGCGATCGACCAGGGCGCCACGCCCGCGGCGGCGCCGCTGTGGGGCGCCGGGCTGCTCGTCGCCGGCGGCCTGGCCGAGCGGGCCCTCCTGCTGCCGGGCGACGGCGAGCTCGAAGCGGCGGCGGTCGTCGCGTGGCTCGCGGCGCTCGCGGCGCTGGCCGGCGGCGGGCTCGTGGTCGGCGCGCTCGTCCTCATCGCCGGGCGCGCGGACACCGGCGCGCCGGCCGTCGGCCTCGCCGGGGGCGCGCTGCTCGCCGTCTTCCCCGTGCTCCTGGCGCGCCGCGGGCGGAGCCGAGATGCGGGTTGACCGCCGCGAGCTCGCGGCGATCTTCGCGGGCGGCGTCCTCGGCGCGCTCGCGCGCCTGGGGCTCGTCGAGGCGTTCCCCGCGCAGCCGGGAACCTGGCCGTGGGCGACGTTCGCCGCCAACCTGGCCGGGGCGCTGGCGCTGGGCTACTTCACGACCCGCCTGCAGGAGCGCCTGCCGCTCTCGGCCTACGGCCGCCCGTTCCTGGGCACCGGCTTCTGCGGGGCCCTGACCACCTTCTCCACCATGCAGCTCGAGCTGCTGCAGATGCTCGACCACGACGACTCCGGCCTCGCCGCCGGCTACGCCGGGGCGAGCCTGGCGGCCGGATTCCTGGCCGTCGCCGTGACCTCGAACCTCGTGCGCCGCGCGCGTCTGACCGCGTGAGCGTCGCCGTCGTCGTCGGCGTCGGGCTCCTCGGGGGCGCGGGCGCCATCGCCCGCTTCCTGCTCGACGGCGCCGTCTCCTCGCGCGCGCCCGGCGGCTTTCCGTTCGGGACGCTCGCGGTCAACCTCACCGGCGCCCTGGCGCTCGGCGTGCTGCACGGCGCCGGCGTCGGCGGCGACGCGCTGCGCCTGGCCGGCACCGGGCTCCTCGGCGCCTACACGACGTTCAGCACGTGGACGCTCGAGTCCCACCGCCTCGGCGAGGACGGCCGCCTGCGGCGCGCCGCGCTCAACCTGCTCGGGAGCCTCGCGCTAGGCGTCGCCTTCGTGTGGCTCGGCACCCGGATCGGAGGCGCGCTGTGAGCGTGGAGGCGCTCAAGCTCACGACCTACTTCGGCGAGCGCGACCGCGCCGGCGAGCGCTTCCTGGCCGACGCGCTCGTCGACGTCTACGCGCGCCACCGGCTGCGCACGAGCCTCGTCATGCGCGGAGTCGAGGGCTTCGGCGTCAAGCACCACCTGCACACCGACCGCCTGCTCACGCTCTCCGAGGACCTGCCGATGGTCTCGGTCGCCGTCGACGCCCGCCCGCGGATCGAGGCGGCGCTCGAGGAGGTCGTCGCGCTCTCGGGCGACGGGCTGATCACGCTGGAGCGCGCGCGCCTGGCCGGCGCGGGCGCCATCCCCGAGCCCGGCGAGGAGACCAAGCTCACCGTCTACGTCGGGCGCGGCGAGCGCGCCGAGGGCCGCTCCGCCCACGAGGCGATCGTCGAGGCCCTGCACCGCCACGGCGTTGCGGGGGCGACCGTGCTGCTCGGCGTCGACGGCACCGTGGGCGGCGAGCGCCGGCGCGCGCGCTTCGTCGCGGGCAACGCGGGCGTGCCGCTCATGGTCATCGCCGTCGGGGCCGGCGAGCGCATCGCCGCCGCGCTGCCCGACCTGCACGCCATGCTCGACGAGCCGGCGCTGACGCTCGAGCGGGTGCGCGTGTGCAAGCGCGACGGCGCCCGCCTCGCGGCGCCCGCCGAGGTCGCGGGCAGCGACCCGTCGGGGCTGGCCGTGTGGCAGAAGCTCATGGTCTACTGCGGCGAGCAGTCGCGATCCGGACCCGCCCACGCCGGCCCGCTGTACGTCGAGGTCGTGCGCGCCCTGCGCGCCGCGGGCGCCGCCGGGGCGACGGCCCTGCGCGGCATCTGGGGCTACCACGGCGATCACGCGCCCCACGGCGACCGGTTGCTGCAGCTGCGCCGCCGCGTGCCGGTGGTGCTCTCGATCGTCGACACCCCCGAGTCCATCGGCCGCTGGTTCGCGATCGTCGACGGGCTGACCGACGAGACCGGGCTGGTCACGAGCGAACAGGTTCCGGCCGTGCGCGCGACGGGCCCCGGGATCGCGCGCGGAGGCCTGCGGCTCGCCGACCCGGGAGTACGCTGAGGGCGTGGCGCACGACCACGCCCACCACGGCCCGCACGCGCATCACCACGGCCCCTCGGCCGACGCCGACCGCCGCTGGCTCGCGGTCGCCCTGGGCATCATCGCGACCTTCATGGTCGTCGAGATCGTGGCCGGCATCGCGGCCGACTCGCTGGCCCTGCTCTCCGACGCCGCCCACATGCTCACCGACGCGGGCGCCGTCGCCGTGGCGCTCTACGCGGCGGGCCTCGCCGCGCGCCCGCCCCAGGGGCGCTTCACCTTCGGCTTCGGCCGCGCCGAGATCCTGTCGGCCCAGGGCAACGGCGCGACGCTGCTCGTGCTCGCGGGGGTCATCGCCGTCGAGGCGATCCGGCGCCTGTGGACGGTGCCCGAGGTCGACGGCGGCGTCGTGATCGTGGTCGGCCTGCTCGGCGCCTGCGCCAACCTCGGGGCCGCCGGGGCGCTGGGCAAGGCCGAGCGCCGCTCGCTGAACATCGAGGGCGCCCGCCTCCACGTCCTCACTGACCTCTTCGCCTCGCTCGCCGCCGCCACGGCCGGCGCCGTGGTGCTGCTCACCGGCTTCGACCGCGCCGACGCGATCGCCTCGCTGCTGGTGGCCGCGCTGATGCTGGTCTCGGGCTGGCGGCTGCTGCGCGACTCGGGCCGCGTGCTGCTCGAGGGCGCGCCCGAGGGCGTGGACCCGCAGGCCGTCGGCCATGCGCTGGCCGCCATGCCGGGCGTCGTCGAGGTCCACGACCTCCACGTCTGGGAGGTGACCTCCGGCTTCCCGGCGCTCGCGGCCCACGTGCTCGTCAAGCCCGGCGACGACTGCCACGGCGTGCGCCGCTCGCTGCAGGCGATGGTGGGCGAGCGCTTCGGGATCGAGCATGTCACGCTGCAGGTCGACCACGCCCCCGCCGGCGACCGCCTGCTGGAGATCGAGCCCCGGAGATAGCGCGCGATGAAGCTCGGCCTGTCGATGTTCGTCACCGACGAGACGATCGCGCCCGTCGAGCTCGGCCGCGCGGCCGAGGACGCGGGCTTCGACGCGCTCTTCGTCCCCGAGCACACCCACATCCCCGCCAGCCGCGAGAGCCCGTGGCCCGGCGGGTCCGAGCTGCCGCGCGAGTACTCGCACACGCTCGACCCCTTCGTCTCGCTGAGCGCCATCGCGGCCACCACCGAGCGCCTGCGCATCGGCACCGGCATCGCGCTCGTCGTCGAGCGCGACCCGATCCTGCTCGCCCACGAGGCGGCGTCGCTCGACCACCTCTCGGGTGGGCGCTTCGAGCTGGGCGTCGGCGCGGGCTGGAACCTCGAGGAGATGCGCAACCACGGCACCGACCCGGCGCGGCGCTTCGCGGTCATGCGCGAGCGCGTGCTGGCGATGCGCGAGATCTGGACCCACGACGAGGCCTCCTTCCACGGCGAGTTCGTCGACTGCGAGCGCATCTGGTCGTGGCCCAAGCCGGTGCAGAGCCCGCTGCCCGTGTGGGTCGGCGGCACCGGCCCGCGCGTCCTTGACCGCGTGCTCGAGTACGGCGACGGCTGGTTTCCCAACGTGCGCGACCTCGACGAGCTCGCCGCGCGAATCGCCGAGCTTCAGCGGCGCGCCGCCGACGCGGGCCGCGGGCGCATCCCCGTCACCTACTTCGGCCTGCGCGACCCCGACGACGAGAAGCTCGAGCGGATGGCGGCGGGCGGCGTGGACCGCGTGCTGCTCATGCTCCCGCCGCAGGGCCGCGACGAGACGCTCCCGCGCATCGAGGCCTACGCCGAGCTCGCCGCGCGCCACGGCTGATGGACGCGGCGCGCTGCCGCGCGCTGCTCGCCGCGGCGCCCGTCGCGCGGCTGGCCACCGTGCGCCCCGACGGGCGCCCGCACGTCGTGGCCTGCTGCTTCGCGCTCGAGGGCGACCGGATCTGGACGGCGGTCGACGCCAAGCCCAAGGCGACCGCCCGCCTGCAGCGCCTGGCCAACCTCGCCGCCCACCCGTGGGCGAGCCTGCTCGCCGACCACTACGAGGACGACTGGGACGCGCTGTGGTGGGTGCGCGCCGACGGGCCGGCCGCCGTGCTCGAGGGCGACGGCGGCGGGCGGCGCGGGGCGGCGCTCGCCGCGTTGGCGGCCAAGTACCCGCAGTACGCCACGACCCCGCCGCCGGGGCCGGTCGTCGAGATCGCGGTCGAGCGCCTCAGCGGCTGGTCGGCGCGCTAGCTGCCGCAGAGCACGACGGGGTCGCCGAGCCCGCTGACCGCCAGCGGCAGCGAGAGCGCGGCGCCCACGGCGAGCGTCGCGGCGCCCACGGCCAGCGCGCGCAGCCCGCGCTCGCCCGCCTCGGGCACGACCTCCTGCAGCAGCTCGCGCACGCGCGCCGCGGTGCCGTCGCCGCCGAGGGAGGCCATCCCCGGGCGCGTCGTGGCGCCGGTGGCCGCCTTGCAGATCGCCGAGGCCAGCGCGAGGCGGTCGGCCCGCTCACGGACCGCGGCGCGGTCGGCGTCGCGCTCGATGTGGAAGCGCAGCTGGCGCACGGCGCGGACCGTCCCGGGCAGCGGGCGCCCGAGCACGCGGCAGAATTCGGCGTAGAGGAGCACGAAGCGATGGCGGCGGCGGATGTGCGCGCGCTCGTGGGCGATCGCGGCGGCGAGCTCGGCGTCGTCGAGGCGCGCCAGGGCGCCGGCGGAGACCACGAGCGTCGGGTGCGTCAGCCCCGCCGCGGCGAGCATCACGTCGTCGCCGCCGATGATGATGCTGCCGTCGGGCCCCCGGCCCAGCGGGGCGCGGACGAGCCGGCGCACGGCGAGCGTCGCCTGCGCCACGCGCACCATCGCCCACAGCAGCGAGATGCTGAGCGCCAGGCCCCCGAGCGCCGCGGCGGCGTGGCCGGCGACCTGGTGGTGCGGCGCGCACGGCCACTCGGCGAAGGCGCGCAGCAGGTGGCCGGGGTGCAGCAGGACGAGCGCGCCGACGACGGTGCCGACGACGAGCAGCGCGCGCAGGCCGAGCGCGGCACCCCACAGGACGCATGCCGCGGCCGGGTCCGCGCGCTGCAGTGCGAGCAGATGCGGCAGGACGATCCCCCCGAGCGCGGCAGCGGCGACAAGCGCCGCGAGGGTCATCGCATCCGCTCCGCTGCGACCTCGTCCGCCAGGCGACCGAGCTCGGCGGCCTCGTTGCGCGGCAGGCTCCCGATGAGCTGCGCGAGCGCCACCTGGCGGGCCTCGGCGGAGGCGCCGCGCAGCGTGTGCTCCATCGAGCGCGACAGGTACTCGGCCTCGGTGAGCTGCGGCGCGTAGACGATGACGTGACCCTCGCGCCGGCGGCTGAGCAGCCCGCGCTCGGCGAGCCGGTTGAGCACGGTCTGGACGGTGTTGTAGGCACCCTGGTGATGGGACGGGAGCGCCTGACGGACCTGCTCGACGGTGCCCTCGTCGAGGCGCCAGATGGCCGCCATGATCTGCGTCTGGAGCTCGCCCTGGAGCGGTGTGACCTCAGTCATAGGAGCGCCATTCTCGCAGAGCGCGGGCGTCCCGCGCGAAGGTCTCGCTCAGCCGGTCATGTGGACCATCGTCGTCCCGGCGCGCGCGAAGCCGGCGCGCTCGTAGACGCGCTCGGCGCCGCCGTCGCCGGGCGTGAGGAAGCACAGCTGCGCCCCGGCGCCGAAGGCGGCGGTCGCGGCCGCCGCCGTGAGCGCCGCCGCGATCCCGCGCCGGCGGAAGCGCTCGCGCACGCCGATCCCGGCGAGCTCGCTGACGCCCTCGGCGACCGGGCTGAAGAAGGCCGCGCCCGCCGGCTCGCCCTCGGCCCGGGCGAGCACGCCGCGCCCGCCGTAGGCCTCGACCTGCGCGTCGCTGGGCCAGTCCGAGCCGAAGGCGTCGGCGGCGACCTCGAGCAGCGCGCGCACCTCCGGGTCGCCCGCAGCGACGCGCGCGAGCGCGACGTCCGCGGGCGTCGGCGCGGCGCGCAGCCCGCCCGCGGCGAGCGTCATCACCGGCAGGCGGTCCTGCAGCTCGAAGCCCGCCGCCGCGAGCGCCTCCTCGAGCCCCGGGGCGCACTCGGCCACGAACTCCAGGCGCGGCTGCAGCCCGTGGGCGGCGAAGGCGCCGCGCAGCTCCTCGATGCCCTCCCATGTGCGCGCCCGGGGGTCCGGCACCGCGTAGTTGAGGTAGGGATGGTCGGACGCGGGGTTGCGGTAGAGCGTGAACGGCCCCGCCCCGATCGCCTCGCGCTCCGCCGCGTTGACCGAGCGGATCGAGGTCTGCACGCGCTCGGCGACGTTCACCCGAGATCGACGAGCTCGAAGTCCACGGCGCCATCGTCGCCGATCCGGGCGAGGCCCATCGTGTGCGTTGGGCTGGCGGCGGCGGTCGGTCGGGCTGCCGGGGTTGAAGATCTGAAAGCCGCCGGCGCCGTCGCGCTCGTGCAACGGGATGTGCGAATGGCCGAAGACGACGGCGTCGGCGTCGCGGAAGCGCGCGCGCAGGCGCCCGAGGCGCCCGCCCGCCGGGCCCGCGTCGTGGACCATGGCGATCCGCGCGCCGCCGGCGGCGACGAGCCGCGCCGAGGGCAGCAGGCGGCGGACCTCGACGTCGTCGGCGTTGCCGTGCACGGCCTCGACGGGTGGCCCGAGGGCGCGCAGGTCGGCCAGCACCTCGGCGGTGGTGAGGTCGCCGGCGTGCAGGATGAGGTCCGCCTCGCGCAGGCGCTCGACGCAGGCGGCGGGCAGCGCCCGCGACCCACGCGGCAGGTGGGTGTCGGAGATCACCGCGACGAGCACGCTCCGGACGCTAGCGGCGCCCGGCGGCGCCGAGCTTCGCCTCGGCGCGCTGGGTGAGCACGCGCTGCAGCACGCGGTAGGCCGGCCGCGGCTTGCCGTTGGGGCCGATCAGCCCCGAGTCCCAGGTCTTGGGGCCCGGGTAGGTGTTCCACTGGTAGACGTACACGCGCGTGATGCGGCGGCTCAGCGGGACGAGGTCGTCGAAGAGGAAGCGCGTCGCCGTGGCCGCGTGCGAGGCCGACTCCGGGAAGGTCACCTTGCGCCGGTTGGTCCGCGACACGATCCCGCCGGTCTCGGTGAACCAGATCTGGCCCTTGACCGTCTTCAGCAGCCGCTTGGTGCCCGTCGTGCGCAGGCGGTTGGCGTCGACGTAGTTGTGGATGCCCCAGTAGCGCGGCTCGACCTTCACGTGGCGGCGGAAGGCCTTGACCCACGAGGTCATGTTGGGCATGTCGAGGACCTCGGCGGCGAGGATCCGGCACTTGGGGCACTCGCGGTGCAGCTTGCGCCAATAGGCGGCGACGAGCTCGGGGCGGTGGCAGGTCGGCTCGCCGCAGTGGTTGGCCTCGTTCCACGTCGCCCAGTCGGTCACCCACGGATAGCGCGCGCGGAACCGCCGGAACTCGTAGAGCAGGCGCTCGGGGCTCGGCAGCAGCCGGCGGTCCGAGCTCGAGTGCGTGAAGGACAGCAGCGGGTTGACGTGCGCCTCCCGCGCGGCGGCCAGCCAGACGTCGAGCTCGGCCGTCTGCGTGGGGCTCGTCAGGGCGTCCCAGGGGACGGCGCGGCGCGCGTACTGAAAGCCGCTGGCCAGGAAGCGCGGGTCCGTGAACATGTCGGGCTTCTGGTCGGCGATGCCGATCGTCAGCGCATGGGCGGCGGGCGCGGCGGCCGACAGCGCGAGCAGCGCGAGGACGAGGGTGGCCAGGCGGGAGCGCATCGGACGCGAAGGGTGTTACCCGCTGGAAGCCTGATCCTCGACCAGGACGGTGTCGTCATGCGAGTAGGCCGGCGCGCAGCAGCACAGGAGCACCAGCGGCTCGTCGCCCGTGTTGACGAGCTGGTGGACCTCGCCGGGCGCGATCACGACGCAGTCGCCCGCGGTCACCTCGCGCTCGTCGTCGCCGAGCGTCATCCGCCCGCTGCCGGCGGTGAAGAAGTACAGCTCCTCGGCGACGCGGTGGTAGTGCGCGATCGTGCGCCCGCCGGCGGGCACGGTGGCCTCGGCCAGCGACTGATTGCGGGCCGGCGTCCAGGCCGGTCCGGCGATCTCGCGGATGGTCGAGCCGTCGAGGGTCGTGAACGGCTCGAGGTCGTCGAGCTTCGAGAGGAACATGAGGGTCCCGCCGGCGCATACCGGCGGGACCCGCAAGCTACAACAACGTCAGGCGATGGCGCGACGGGCGCTCTCGCGGTCCAGGCGCTGGGCGGTGACGGCGAGCGCGTGGGCCGCAGAGCCGCGCAGCCGCCCGTGGGACGAGCGCAGTCCTCGGTCCCCACGTGCTGAGGGGGCGAGGGAGCGCGGACCCAGGATCGGCCGGTCGGCCTTCGCGAGCTGCTGATGGAACTGGCTGTACACGACTGCTCCCTTCGGGGGCGGTTGGACGGTGTCCGCCCGGGACCTGCGAGAAAGCCAGTCGAGGTGGCTGCTCGGCCCCGGGCGGTATGCCCGCGGCCGAACGCTGAAGACGCGTTAAGTCGCGGACCCGCTACGAGCGGCGAGGACGCCCATCGGCGTCTGGATGTCGATCGTGCGGGTCATTCGCAAGGCACCGTAACCGCACGCGCCGAATCACACAAGTGTGGGAAACCACACACTTAATGGCGCTTAACGGCGCGGCCCCGGCGGTGGAGCCGCCGGGGCCATTGGGAGCGCCGGGTATCGCGAGGAGTGGCGGAGCTTTTACCCCGGCGCCCCACTCCGTATTCACGAACTTCAGGCCGCGACCGCGGGAAAGCCCACGCCGATCACCTTCAGCCGGCGCGACAGCGCCGTGAAGGCGAACTCGTTCATCTCCTGGCTGGTGTAGCCCATGTACTCGTACTCGTCGCCGAGCTGGTAACCGGGCGGCACGAGCACGCCGGCCGCCGCGGGCAGCGTCGCCATGAGCCGGTCCTGGATGCGCTGGGCGTGCGCGGGGTCGCCGGCCTTCTGCTGCAGGAACCAGGTGCCGTAGGCGACGTGGCGATGCTCGTCCTGGGCGATCCTGCCGAAGCCGAGCTGATGGCCGGGAAGGATCCCCTCGCGCTCCATCCAGCCGCCCTGGAAGTACTGGCCGGTGAGCGCGAGCGTCCCCTCGATGACCATGTGGTAGACGACGACGAAGTCGATCTTGGCCTCGATGTCGCGGGGGTTCTCGATCAGCGCCTGGTTGGCGTTGACGAGGTGCTCGTCGAAGAGCGTGACGTAGGACTCGTTGAGCTGCGCGCGGCAGCGGTCGAGGCGGTCCTCGAAGCTGCCGTCGTAGGCCAGGACCTGCTCGTAGAGGCGGTTGAAGTGCTGCGCGTGGCGGGCCTCGTCGACCTGCTGGGTCGTGAGGAAGGCCTCCTCGTGCTGGTCCTCGTAGGCCATCACGAGCCCGCTGAACTGCGTGGTCACCCGCTCCTCGCCCACGAAGAAGTTGGCCAGGCCCCAGGAGGCCTCGTCGCGCGCCTCGTCGGACATCGCCTCCCAGTCCCGGCGGTCCTGGGCGAGGTCGATCTCGTGGGAGACCCAGTTCTGGCGCTCCCACAGCTCGTAGAGCTGGCGCGGCGTCATGAGCTGGATCTGCGCGAGCTTGGACTCGTCGGTGATCGTCGCGACGTCGCCCTGCGTGGTGAGGTCGAGCAGGCTGGCCATGGCGTGGATCGGAGCAGAACCTTGACACTGTGTCAAGTGGTGCCTACCGGACACGCGGCGGGTAGGCTGATCGCAGATGGCGTCCGTCGAGCCACGGGAGGAGCCGGCCCCCACCGCCAAGCGCGCGGCGGTCCAGGCCGCCGTGCTCGCCGCCACCGAGGTGCTGCTCTCCGAGGGCGCCTCCTACGCGGATCTCAACATCGAGCGCATCGCCACCCGCGCGGGCATCTCGCGCACGGCCTTCTACTTCTACTTCCGCGACAAGCGCGAGCTGCTCATGCGCCTCACCGAGGACGTCAACGAGCTGCTCTTCCAGCAGGCCGACATCTGGTTCTCGGGCGCGGGCGAGCCCGAGCCGGAGATCCGCGAGGCGCTGACCAACATCGCGGCGCTCTACGCCGAGCACGGGGTGCTCCTGCGCGCGATCGTCGAGGTCTCGACCTACGACGAGGAGGTCGCGCAGTTCTGGCGCGGGCTGCTCGGGCGCTTCGTCGACGCGAGCCGGCGGCGGATCGAGTTCGAGCAGGCCGCCGGGCGCGGCGTCGCCCAGCACGCGCACGCCACCGCCTTCGCGCTCGTCTGGATGACCGAGCGCGCGATGTACCAGCACCTCGTGCAGAGCGATCCCTTCCCCGCGGCCGACCTGGTCGAGTCGATGGTCGGGATCTGGCTGCGCTCGGTCTACGGCTGATAGCCGGCCGCCGCCTTCATGGCGACGTGGTACAGCGACGCGCCGAAGCTCGCGCGCGCGACCCCGAGCTCGGCCATGCGCTCGATCGACGGCCCCTTCGGGTGCACGGCGACGTTGACGACGCCGACGGCCTCCACGTAGGCGGCGATGTCGGCCTCGTCGAAGCCGAAGATCGGATAGACGCAGTCCGCGCCCGCCTCGCGGTAGGCGCGGGCGCGCGCGAGGCCGTCCTCGACGGTGCTGCCGCGCAGGTGGACGTCGACGCGGGCGTTGAGCACGAGGTCGACGCCGGCGGCGCGGCCCGCCGCCTTCACCGCCGACAGGAAGGCGGCCTGCTCGCCGGGGTCGCGCAGGGCGCCCGTCGCGTGGTCGGTGTCCTCGAGGTTGCAGCCCACGGCGCCGGCGCCGAGCAGGCCCGCGACGAACGCGTCGGGCTCCAGGCCGTAGCCGGCCTCGCAGTCGGCGGTGACCGGGACCTCGACGGCGTCGACGATCCGCGCGAGCGCCGCGAAGGCCAGCTCGGGGGGCACGTTGCCGCCGTCGTCGAAGCCCAGCGCCTCGGCCACGCCGACGCTCGTCGTCGCCAGCGCGGGCGCGCCGTCGGCGAGCGCCTTGGCGCTGGCGGCGTCCCAGGCGTTGCGCAGCACGAGCGGCGTCCCCGGGACGTGAAGGTCGCGCAGCGCCTGCGCCCGGGCCGCCAGATCGCTCATGGGCCCATCTTCTCACTCGCGGACCGCGTCGAACTCCTCGGTCTCGCGACTGACCTGCTCGAACTCGCCCGTCCCCAGGCGGCGCTCGACGTCCTCGTCGATCTCGGCCTCGGTGGCGCCCATGCGGCGCAGGCGGATCGTGTCCAGGCGCTTGAACTTCAGGATCTCCAGGACGTACACGAGGTAGACCGAGGCGGCGACCACCAGCGCCCCGAAGACGCCCACCACGATCGTCCAGCCGGTGTGGAAGTTGCCGTGGTGGTCGGAGTAGGGCACGAAGCGCAGGGCCACCGCGAAGCCGCCGAGCAGGATCGTCCAGGCGTAGAGGTAGAGCACCGTGCGGCGCTGGCTGAAGCCGATGCGCGTGAGGCGGTGGTGGAAGTGGTTGGCGTCGGCGCGGTAGATCGGGCGCCGGTACTTGACGCGCTTGAGGACGACGAAGGTCGTGTCCAGGAAGGGGACGGCGAGGACGACGAGCGGGAAGAGCAGGGCCAGGACGGCCTGGGTCTTCACCGCGCCCTCGACGGCGATGCAGCCCAGCAGGAGGCCGAGGAGGTTCGAGCCGCAGTCGCCCATGTAGACCGACGCCGGGTGGAAGTTGTGCACGAGGAACCCGAGCGCGGCGCCGGCGGTGAGGGCGGCGAAGACGGCCGCGTGGTTGCGGTCGAGGTCGAAGGCGATGATCGAGAAGGCGATGGCGCTGATCGCGCAGACGCCGGCGGCCAGGCCGTCGACGCCGTCGGAGAGGTTGACGACGTTCATCACCGCGACGAGCCCGAGCACGGTGATCGGCCCGCCGGCGTCGCCGAAGTTCACGGCGCCGATGAAGGGCAGCGTGATGTTCGTGACCTCGACGCCCGCGGCGACCGGGATCGTGGCGGCCACGACCTGCCCCGCGAGCTTGGCCCCGGGCGGGAGGTCGAAGCGGTCGTCGAGGGCGCCGACGAAGGCGATGACCACGGCACCGACGAGGATGCCCTTCAGCCGGTCGGAGGTGGCGCCCCCGAAGTCCAGGAACAGCCACGAGCTGACGAGGACGCCGCCAAGCATCGCCAGGCCGCCGAGCAGCGGCGTCGACCCCGCCCCCAGCCCGCGGTCCGTGGGCTGGTCGACGGCGCCGACGCGCCTGGCCAGCTTCGCGGTCAGCGGCGTGAGCACCGCCGCGACCGCGAAGGCGGCGAGGAAGGCGTAGACCGCGTCGGCCTGGGTCATCAGCCGCGCAGCCTACGGGCCCGGGCGGAGGGGGTTACACCGCCGCGGCCTGGGTGCCGAGGTGCTCGTACAACGGGTAGCGGTCCGCGATCGCGGCGACCCGCTCGGTCAGCTCGGCCCTGGCGCCTTCGAACTCGGGCGACAGCGCGGTCGCGATGATCCGCCCGACCTCGTGGAAGTCGTCGACCTGCAGGCCGCGGGTCGCCAGGGCGCTGGCGCCGACGCGCAGGCCGCTCGTGACCATCGGCGGGAGTGGGTCGAAGGGCACCGCGTTGCGGTTGACCGTGATGCCGACCTCGTGCAGGCGGTCCTCGGCCTGCTGGCCGTCGAGCTCGGACTCGCGCAGGTCGACGAGCACGAGGTGCACGTCGGTGCCGCCGGTGAGGACGTTGACGCCGTTGCCGGCGCCGAGCAGCTCCTCGGCCAGCGCCTTGGCGCCGGCCACGGTCCGCTGCTGACGCTCGCGGAACGGCTCGGTCTGCGCGATCCGGAAGGCGACGGCCTTGCCGGCGATGACGTGCTCGAGCGGGCCGCCCTGCTGGCCGGGGAAGACCGCCGAGTTGATCGCCTTGGCGTGCTCCTCGCGGCAGAGGATGACGCCGCCGCGGGCGCCGCCGAGGGTCTTGTGGACGGTCGAGGTGACCACGTCGGCGTAGGGCACCGGGCTGGGGTGCTCGCCGGCGGCGACGAGCCCGGCGAAGTGGGCCATGTCGACGACGAGGTAGGCGTCGACGGCGTCGGCGATGGCCCGGAAGCGCTCGAAGTCCAGGAAGCGCGGGTACGCGCTCCAGCCGGCGAGGATGAGCTTCGGCCGGCGCTCGTGGGCGATCCGCTCGACCTCGTCCATGTCGATGAGGCTCGTCTCGCGCGAGACCTCGTAGGACGCAATGTCGTAGAGCCGGCCCGACACGTTGAGCTTCATGCCGTGCGTGAGGTGGCCGCCGTGGGGCAGCGCGAGCCCCATGATCGTCTCGCCCGGCTGCAGCAACGCGTGGTAGACGGCGGCGTTGGTCTGGGCGCCCGCGTGCGGCTGGACGTTGGCGTGCTCGGCGCCGAAGACGGCCTTGGCGCGATCGATGGCGAGCTGCTCGACGATGTCGACGAACTCGCACCCGCCGTAGTAGCGCTTGCCCGGATAGCCCTCGGCGTACTTGTTGGTCAGGACGCTGCCCTGGCACTCGAGGATCGCCTGCGGGACGAAGTTCTCCGAGGCGATCATCTCGAGCGTCCGCTGCTGGCGCTCGAGCTCGTGCTGCACGGCGTCGGCGATCTCGGGATCGACCTCCGCCAGCGGGCGGTTGAAGAAGTCGGGGCTCAGTTCGGGCATGGGCTCTCCTCGTCGGCGGCTTGCGGATCGTGCCCAGGCGCTGCGGCTTCTGTGGTGGTCGTCGCTTCCCGGTGGTCAGTTCCACCTACGCGCCAGTCGCGACGCCCGCCGAAGGTAGCACGGCCGGGGGCTGGTGCTGGGGCCTCTGGCGCTTCGTCCGCGGCGTCTGCGGCGGTTGATCTGCCGCGCGCGCCTGATGCTCTGCCGCGCGCGTCGGCCGCTCTGCCGCGCGCGCCGGCCCTCTGCGCTGCGCTTAACAGCATCACCGAGGGAAGGGAGTCCGCCCGGGCGCCCGCCCTCGCGGCCTCCGCGGGCGAACATGTTCGACTTTTCGTCGGTTTCCGGGGCTAACTCGCACCAGTTCGCGCCGCCCGGGCGCCGCGACCCCGCCACCGACGCGGCTTCCTCCCTCGGTGATGCCGTTAAGCGCCGCGCGGTGCGGCGGGCGCGCGCGGCAGAGCGGCCGGCGCGCGCGGCAGAGCGGCGCGCGCAGCGTGGCCCCTACGTCGTCACCGCGGGCTCGCGTTCCAGCTCCGTGATCTGGCCCACCCGGCGGGCGTGGCGGCCGCCCTCGAACTCGGTGCGCAGGAAGGCGCGGACGATGGCGTCGGCCTCGCTGGGCCCCAGGCGGGCGCCCGACAGCGTGACGATGTTGACGTCGTTGTGGCGGCGCGACATCTCGGCCTCGGACGGGTCGTGGGCGTTGACGGCGCGCACGCCTGTGACCTTGTTGGCGACGATCGCGACGCCGACGCCCGACGAGCAGGCGAGCACCGCGCGCGCGGCGTCGCCCTCGGACACCAGGCGCGCGGCCTCGGCTGCGAAACGCGGGTAGTCGACGGCCCGGGAGGACCCGGTGCCGACGTCGACGACCTCGTGGCCCTGTGCCGACAGGGCGATCTTGACGTGCTCCTTGAGGTGGAACCCGGCGTGGTCCGACCCCACGGCGATCCTCATGGCTCCCTCAGCTCCTCCAACCCCTCGTCGATGGTCCTGACCGGCGCGTATCCCAGCTCCCTGCGCGCCCTCGTGATGTCGATGGTGGCCTCCAAGGCGGACAGCCAGACGGCCAGCCGCGTGAGCGGCGGGCGGCCGGGCAGCGGCAGCAGCCGCCACGCCGTCTCGCCCGCCGTGGCGACCGCGCTCGCGACCGGCGCGGGCAGCGACCGGTCGGGCGGCGTGACGCCCTGCGTGGCGAGCAGGCGGGTGACGAAGTCGCGGAAGACGACGGGCTCGCCGTCGGTGACGAAGTAGACCCCGGCCGGCGCGCCGCGCTCGGCGGCGAGGAGCAGGCCGTGGACCACGTTGTCGACGTGCGTGGTGGAGGTGCGGTGGCGCCCGCCGCCGACCCACGCCCAGCGCCC
Organism: uncultured Actinomycetes bacterium; assembly: GCA_963851295.1. Taxonomy (GTDB): domain Bacteria; phylum Actinomycetota; class Thermoleophilia; order Solirubrobacterales; family Solirubrobacteraceae; genus JAOPZW01. Next base: position 802,399 of record CAWKOS010000001.1, read on the forward strand.
GGCGCGGACCATCTCGGTCATCGCGGGCAGCAGCGTCGTGTCGCCGCGCCCCCAGACGAAGCGCGGGCGCACGACGACGGTCTGCAGGCCGTCGCGGTTGGCCTCGATCACGGCCTCCTCGGCGCGCGCCTTGGTCGACGCGTAGAGCGCGGGCGAGTCGAAGCGCAGCGGCGCGCGCTCGTCGACCTCGACGAGCGGCTCGCCCGCGAGCAGCGCCGCCTCGGTGCCGACGTGGACGAAGCGCCGCACGCCGGCGGCGCCGCGCGGCCTCCAGGGCGTTGCGGGTCCCGAGGACGTTGCCGCGCTCGAAGTCCGAGCGCCTGCCCCAATCGCCGAGCTGCGCCGCGCAGTGGAAGGCGACCTGGCAGCCCGCGGCGCCCGCGGTCATCGAGGCACGGTCGTCGAGCTCGCCGCGCACCGGCTCGGCCCCGTGCCCGCCGACGACGGCCGCCGACGCGTCGCTGCGCGCGAGCGCGCGCACGGTCCAGCCGTCGGCCACGAGCCGCCGGACGAGCGCGCCACCGATGAAGCCCGAGCCGCCGGTGACGAAGGCGGAGGTCGTCACGGCGCGGACTCTAGCCGCGCGGCGATCTCCGTGGTGGCGATGGCGCCCTCGCGGGCGACCGACCAGGCGCCCCGCCGCTCATAGTCGCGCAGGTCGACGACCGTCGAGGGCGTGCCCGGCAGCTCGCCGCCGTCGAGCACGAGGTCGGTGTGCTCGCGCATGTACGCCGGCACGTCCTCCAGGCGCCGGGCGTCGGCCGCGCCCGAGGCGTTGGCGCTCGACTGCAGCACCGGCCAGCGGACCTCGCCCAGCGCCGCCAGCCCCGGCGGCCACGCGGGCACCCGCAGCCCGAGGACGTCGTCCCGCCCACCCGGCCCGCACGCCAGCGGGAAGCGCCGCGCCGGGTTGGGGAGCAGCAGGGTCACGGCGCCCGGCATGAGCGCGCGCAGCGCACCGGCGGTCCGCGGCCCCAGCTCGGGCAGCGCCGCGAGCGCGAGGTCCAGGGCGAAGAACATGACCGCGGCGGGCTTGTCCGGGCGCCGGCGCTTGAGCATGTACAGCCGCTGGACCGCCTCCTTGGAGTCGGGCTCGCAGGCCAGCCCGTAGACCGTGTCGGCCGGGAAGACCGCGATCCCGCCGACCGCGATGCAGCGCTCGAAGGTCTGCGCGTCGGCGGCGGTCAGCGCCATGCGGCCACCACCCGGTCGATGCCGGCGAGGTCGGCGCGGCGCGCCGTGCGCGCGAAGCCCGCCGCGAGCGCGAGCTCCTCGACGGCGCGCGCCTGACCCGCGCCGAGCTCGAGCGCGAGGAAGGCCGCGCCGTGCTCGAAGGCCTCCTCGACGAGCCGCCGCACGACGGCCAGCCCGTCGATGCCGGCGAACAGCGCCCGCGCGGGCTCGTGGCGGACGATCTCGGGCGCCAGGTCGGCGCCGTCCTCGACGTAGGGCGGGTTGGACACGACGGCGTCCACGGCGCCGACGCCGTCGAGCAGGTCGGCACGCGCGAAGGCCACTTCGAGCCCCAGCCGCGCGGCGTTGGCGCGCGCGACGGCCAGCGCGTCCTCGCTGACGTCGGTCGCGAGCACGTCGAGGTCGGGGCGCTCGTCCTTGAGCGCCAGCGCGACGGCGCCGCTGCCGGTGCCGACGTCGACCACGCGCGCACCGCGCGGCAGCTCGAGCGCGGCCTCGACGAGCGTCTCGGTCTCCGGGCGCGGGATGAGCACGCGCGGGTCGACCGCGAGGTCGATCCGGCGAAAGCCCTTCACGCCCGTGATGTAGGCGACCGGCTCACGGCCGACCGAGCGCCGGCGCACGGCGTCCTGGAAGGCGCGGACCGCCGGGCCCTGCACCGGCGCGTCGGCGTCGACGAGCATGCGCAGCCGGTCGACCCCCAGCGCGTGGGCGAGCAGCACCTCGGCGTCCAGGCGCGGCGTGTCGACGCCGGCGGCGGTGAGCGCGATCACGGCCGAGTCGAGCGCCTCGCGCACCGGCGTGCCGGCCACGGCGGCTCAGCCTTGCTCGAGGCGGCGGCGGCGCTCGTCGTCGGTGAGCGCGTCGGTGAACGGCCCGAGCTCGCCTTCGAGGATCTGCTCGAGGTTGTGCTCGGTGAGCTTGATGCGGTGGTCGGTCACCCGGCGCTCGCCGTAGTTGTAGGTGCGGATCTTCTCGGCCCGGTCGCCGGTGCCGACCTGCGCGCGGCGGTCGGCCGCGAGCTCGGCCTGCTGCTCGGCCAGGGCCTGCTCGTAGAGGCGCGCGCGCAGGACGCGCATCGCCTTCTCGCGGTTCTGCAGCTGGCTCTTCTCGTCCTGCATGGAGACGACGATGCCGCTCGGCTTGTGGGTGATCCGCACCGCCGAGTCGGTCGTGTTGACCGACTGGCCGCCCGGCCCCGAGGAGCGATAGACGTCGATCTGCAGGTCGTTGGGGTCGATCTGGACGTCGACGTCCTCGGCCTCCGGGAGCACCGCGACCGTCGCCGTCGAGGTGTGGATGCGCCCCTGCGACTCGGTCTTGGGCACGCGCTGGACGCGATGGGTGCCGCCCTCGTACTTGAAGATGGAGTAGGCGCCGTCGCCCTTGACCTCGAAGGTGTACTTGCCGTCGCCGGCCCCGAGCGACTCGACCTTGAAGCCGCGGCGCTCGGCGTACTTGCTGAGCATCCGGAAGACGTCGCCGGCCCACAGCCCGGCCTCCTCGCCCCCGGCGCCGCCCTGGATCTCGATGATGACGTCCTTGTCGTCGTTGGGATCGCGCTCGACCATCGCGAAGCGGATCTCCTCCTCGAGCTCGGCCATGCGCTCGCGCGAGGTCGTCAGCAGCTCGCGCAGCTCGGCGTCGTCGCCGTCCTCGGCCAGCAGCTCCTGGGCGCCGGCGGCGTCGTCGCGCGCGCGCAGCCACTCGGTGGCGAGGTCGTGCGCCGGCTCCAGCGCGCGGTACTCGCGCCCCACCTCGGCGTAGCGCCGGCGGTCGCCGATGACCTCGGGGTCGGTCATCGCCTGCGAGAGCTCGTCGAAGCGCGCCTGGACCTGCTCGACCAGCGACTCGATCACGCGACGACCTCCATGCCGATGCGATCCTCGTCGGAGACGTTGCGCGGGTCCTCGACGGCGAGCACGGCCTGCATGGCGGCGATGGCGACCGCGAGCTGCTGGAGGTCGGGCTCGCGCGTGGTCAGCTTCTGCAGCTGCAGGCCGGGCCACATGACGGTGCGCACCCAGGCGCGGCGGCGGTTGCGCCCGGCGAACTTGATGATCTCGAAGGAGATCCCGGCGATGAGCGGGACGCCGACGATGCGGGTGAGCACGAGCCAGTACCAGGCCGGCAGCCCGATCGGGGCGAAGACGAAGATCGCCACGATCATGACGACGAGCAGGAAGCTCGTCCCGCAGCGCGGATGCAGGCGGCTGAAGCGCTGCGCGTTCTCGGGGGTGAGCTCGAGCTCCGCCTCGTAGCAGGAGATCGTCTTGTGCTCGGCGCCGTGGTACTCGAAGACGCGCCGCAGGTCGCGCAGGCGCGAGAGCAGCAGCAGGTAGCCGAGGAAGATCGCGGTGCGCACGACGCCCTCGACGAGCCAGAAGAGGAACGACGAGTTGAGCTGGTCCTTGATCAGGCTCGTCAGCCCGACGGGCACGACGAAGAAGAGGCCGATGGCGAGGACCAGCGCCACGAACACGGTGCCGAACCACACGCCGCCCGAGATGTCCTTCTCCTCCTCGGGGAGCTGGGCGTTGGCCGAGATGCCGAGCGCCTTGAAGCCGATGGCCAGCGACTCGACGAGCGCGACGACGCCGCGCACGATCGGCAGGCGCAGCAGGCGATGCTTCTTGAGCACCGAGGTCAGCGGATAGGAGGTGACCTCGATCTCGCCGTGGGCGCCCGTCTCGGGGTCCAGGCCGTCCTCGGTGATCTCCTCGGGCAGCGGCTTGCGAACGCCGACAGCCCACGTCGACACGCCGCGCATCATCACGCCCTCGAGCACGGCCTGACCCCCGACGGGGGCGTCGCGCTGGGCGATGAGTGCCCCGTCGGGGAGGCGCTGCGTGTCGGGCATGCCCGACCCTAGGAACGGGCGCCGCCGCGCTTGGCGGCACGGCGCTTGAAGCGCTCGACGCGACCCCCGGTGTCGACCAGCTTCTGACGGCCCGTGTAGAACGGGTGGCAGTTGGAGCAGATCTCGACGTGGATCTCGGGCTGGGTCGAGCGTGTCGTGAATTCGTTGCCGCACGTGCAGCGCACGTGCGCCTCGACGTACTCGGGATGGATTTCGGTCTTCATGGCTCTTTCCAGTGTAGCGTCGGCTACGCGGTGAACGGGCACGCGAGGACGACCGTGTCGTCACCCTCGACGGCCTCCTCGACCTCGTCCTCGGCGTCCAGCTCGAAGCGCACCGTCGAGCCCGGCGTGCAGCGCGGCGCGACGAAGCTCACCGTGGTCAGCGCGCCCGCCTCGAGGCCGCCCGTGACCCGCTGCTCGGGCTGCTCGGCGCCCGCGACGGTGAGGACGACGTCGAAGGCCGCGGCCGGCAGGTGGCCGGCGTTGCGGACGTCGAGCGTGTAGGTCGCCTGGTCGGGCTGGGGCCCGCGCACGGCGTCGAGGTCGCCGGCGCGGAGGTCCGGGCGCTGGTCGGGCTGCTTGCAGATCGCCGACTCGCGCGTGGTCGAGCGCAGGAGCTTGCCGCCCGCGCCGTACCAGCGGAAGCGCACGAGCGCCCGGTAGGAGCCCGGCGCGACGAGCGCCTGGACGCGCTGGCTGAAGACGAAGCCGCTGCTCGAGCGCCCCGGCACCGACTTCTGCCACACGCCGAGCCCCGGCACCTTGACGCGCGCGAAGGCCGTCGCCGGAGGCAGGCGCTGGAGCAGGTCGAAGCGCATCCACATGCGCTTGGTCCCCGCCACCGCGGGCATCGAGCCGGTGAAGGTCGCCGTGCGCTGGGGGGCGGCCGGACCGCTCTGGCACGTCGCGAGCTTGGCCCGCAGCGGCGGGGCCTGCGCCTGCGCGGCGGCGGGCGCCGCCGCGAGGACGACGAGGGCGATGGGGAGCGCGATGCGTCGCACGGGCCCCTATGAACAGTCGGAACGGGCGAAGGTTTCGCCCGCTGCGGCCGGGCGCGCTCAGGTCACCTGGTACAGCGGCCCGTCGCCGCCTTCCGGCGTCGTCAGCCGGCCGCCCTTGGCCGTGATCGCCCCGCACTGCACGCAGTTGGTGTAGTTGACGATCACGTCGACGTTGCCGAATTCGTCCCCCCCACCCGCGTCCTCGGGGACCTCGTAGACGCCCGCCGGGCACATCCACGCCCACGCCTCGGCCACCTCGCGCGGCACGTTCTCGCGCACGCGGATGTGGTTGGGCGCGTCGTCGCGGGTGGCGTTGCCCGTGATGTAGACGCTCGAGAGCTTGTCGAAGGTGTACTTGCCGTCGGGCTTGGGATAGCCGTCCTTCTTGTCGCCCAGGCTGACGGGCGACTCGGCGTCGCGGTGGTTGGCCCACCGTCCGCCCGGGAAGCGGCCCTTGGAGATGACCATCGCGTTGGTGATGGCGCCGCCCACGAAGAAGCCCTTGGCGAAGGGCTGCTTCATGTTGCGCGACTCGTAGAGCTCCTTGCCGATGACCGAGTCCTCGACCGCCTTCTCGTAGCCCGAGAAGTCGTGCGAGCCCGACTTGAGCTTCGCGAAGATCTCCTCCGCGGCCATGATCCCGGCGTGGATGGCGTAGTGGATCCCCTTGAGGATCGGCACGTTGACCATCCCGCCGGCGTCGCCGGCGATGACCATCCCGGGCGCGCTCAGCTTGGGCATCGCCCAGTAGCCGCCCTCGGGGATCGCCTTGGCGCCCCAGGCGACGCGCTCGCCGCCCTCGAGGATCCGCCGCACGAGCTTGGAGGTCTTGAACTGCTGCAGGAGGTCATGGCCCGAGACCGTGGCGTCCGTGTAGTCGAGCCCGACGACGAAGCCGATCGAGACGCGGTCGTCGCCCATCGGGTAGATCCAGGAGCCGCCGAACTCCTTGTGCTTGGCGCCGTAGCGCAGCGGCCAGCCGAGCGTGTGGATGACGCGGTCGAGCTTCTTGGGGACCTTCCAGACCTCCTTGACCCCGAGCGCCCACACCTGGGGCTCGCGGTGGGCGGCGAGGTCGAACTCGCGGATGGCCGCGCCGGTGAGGTGGCCCCACGTGCCCTCGGCCAGGACCGTGGCCTGGGCGGTGACGTCGGAGCCGGGCTCGAAGTTGCCCAGCGGGCTGCCGTCCTTGCCGCGGCCCTTGTCGCCCGAGCGGATGCCGCGCACGACGCCGTCCTCGACCAGCAGCTGGGAGGCCGCGGTCTCGGTGAGGATGTAGGCGCCGGCCTCCTCCGCCTTCTCGGCCAGCCAGCGCGAGAGCTCCGCGACCGAGACGACGTAGTTGCCGTGGTTGCGGAACGGCGGGGGCGTCGGCTTGAGGGGCAGGGCCCGGTTGGGGCTCAGCATCCAGTAGACCGAGTCCTTGTCGACCTGGCCGTAGGTCGGCCAGTCCTTGGGCTCGAGGTCGGGGAAGAGCTCCTGCAGGCCCGACGGGCGCATCATCGCGCCCGAGAGGTTGTGGGCCCCGCAGACCTTGCCCTTCTCGACGACCGCCACCGGCACCTCGCCGAGGCGCTCCGTCAGCTCCGGCTCGTCGGCCAGGAGCTGCAGGAGCTTGTTGGCGCACGCGAGGCCGGCGGGGCCGCCGCCGACGATGGCGACGCCGACCTCGATGCGCTCCTCCTCGTCGTCGAGCTCGCGCTTGATGAACTCCTCCTGCGAGTCGACCTCGGGCGGGAACTGGGCGGGCGTGACGACCCTGCCGTTCGCGGACACCGGCTAGCCCTTCTTCGCCTTGATCGCCTCGGTGAGCTTGGGGACGATCTTGTTGAGGTCGCCCACGATCCCGAGGTCGGAGAACTCGAAGATCGGGGCGTTCGCGTCCTTGTTGATCGCCACGATGTTCTCCGAGGACTGCATGCCGACCTTGTGCTGGATGGCGCCCGAGATGCCGGCCGCCAGGTAGAGCTTCGGCGCGACGGTCTTGCCCGTCTGGCCGATCTGGGCGGCGTAGGGGTACCAGCCGGCGTCGACCACGGCGCGCGTGGCGGCGACGGCGCTGTTGCCGCCGAACGCCTTGGCCAGCTCCTCGACGAGCTCGAAGCCCTCGGGCTTGCCGAGGCCGCGGCCGCCGGCGACGAGGACGTCGGCGCCCTCGATGTCGACGTCGGCGCCGCGCTGCTCGCCGCGCTGGACCATGGTCGCCTGCTGCGCCTGGGGCGAGAGCTCGACGTCGACGTCCTCGACGGTCGCCGCGCCGCCGCCGGACTCCTTGGACTCGAAGGCGTTCAGGCGGCCGATGATGATCCCGACGTCCGAGCGGAAGTTGATCTCCGAGATCGCCGAGTCGCCGAGGATCGGGCGCTCGGCGACGAGCTTGCCGTCGGCGACGTTGACCGCGGTGACCTCCATGGCGACGCCGGCGCCCAGGCGCGCGGCGAGGCCGGCGCCGACCTCGAAGCCGAGCAGGCCGCCGCCGAAGAGCGCGTAGCCGTGGCCGTTGTCGCCGATGACCTTCGCCATCGCGTCGACGACGGGCTGCGCGAGGCCTTCGGGGGCCTTGGCGCGGAAGACCTTCGTGGCCCCGTGGGCGCCGACCGAGCCCGCGAGGTCGTCGGTGAGGTCGTCGCCGCCCACGACGATCGCGTGGCACTCGCCGCCGAGCTCGGAGGCCAGGCGGGCGCCCTCGGACACGGCGCCGAGGGAGTTCTTGTTGATGGCGCCCTCGTAGTGCAGGGCGTAGACCAGGATGTCGGCCATGGCTAGATCAGCTTCCTCTCGTCGAGCCACGCGACGATCTTGTCGACCGTCTCGTTCGTGTCCTCGTCCTCGATGATGGTGCCGGCCGACTTCGCCGGCGGCGCCTTGGAGGAGGTCCACTGCGCGGCGGAGTTGTCGCCGCCGACCTTCGAGGCGTCGATGTCGGCGTCGGCGGCGGCCACGGTGTCGAGCGGCTTCTTCTTGGCGCCCATGATCGCCTTCAGCGACGGGTAGCGCGGCTCGTTGATCGCGTCGCCGACCGAGATGACGGCCGGGAGCCTGACCTCGACGGTGTCGTAGCCGTACTCGGCCTGGCGCTCGCACGTGAGCTTCTCGGCGTCGACGTCCATCTTGATGACCTGCGTGAGCGAGGGCATCTGCAGGTGCTCGGCCACGACGGCGCCGATCGTGTAGCACTCGCCGTCGTCGGACTGCTGGCCGAGGAGGACGAGGTCCGGGCTCTCGCGCTTGAGCGTCTGGGCGAGCGCGTAGCCGGTGGCGGCGACGTCGGAGCCGGCCAGCGCCGCGTCGGTGAGGTGCACCGAGCGGTCGGCGCCCAGCGACACCGCCTTGTGGAGCGCGCGGACGGCGGACTCGGGGCCCATCGTCACCGCGACGATCTCCTCGACCTCCACGGCGCCGCCCTCCTTGATCTGCATGGCGGCCTCGATGGCGTGGGTGTCGTACGGGTTGAGGTTCTTCTCCCCGCTGCGGTCCATGCGCCCCGTCGACGAATCGATCCGCTTCTGCACGGCGGCGTCCGGCACCTCTTTGACGAGGACACAGATCTTCACTTCACGGCCTCCTCTGGCAAACGAACGTTCGGGATCCTACCTCATTGACTGACGGGTCAATCGGTCTTTTCCGGCGCGTGTCGCACGCGTGACGCGCGGCGCCGCGACCGGACCCGCTAGCTGCGCTGGCGATCGCCGACAGCGCCCTGGATGAAGTCGATGATGTCCTGCGTGGGCGCGCCCGGCGTGAAGACCTCCGCGACGCCGAGGCGCTTGAGCTCGGGGATGTCGTCGGCGGGGATCGTCCCCCCGACCGTGAGCAGCACGTCGTCGACGCCCTGCTCGTGCAGCAGCTCGACGATCCGCGGCACCAGCGTCATGTGGGCCCCCGAGAGGATCGACAGCCCGACCGCGTCGGCGTCCTCCTGGATGACGGTCTCCACGATCTGCTCCGGCGTCTGATGCAACCCCGTGTAGATGACCTCCATGCCGGCGTCGCGCAGCGCGCGGGCGATGATCTTCGCCCCGCGGTCGTGACCGTCCAGGCCGGGCTTGGCCACGACGACACGGATCTTGCGGGCCGTGGGTGCTGACGGCGCCATGGGCGGCGCATTGTATGGGCGGCCGTTTGTCCTTGCGGCGTCGCGGGGTCTGGCGTCCGCGTTGGTCGGCCTCCGCGTTGGCCGGCGGCGCCGCGCGGCCAGGCACCGAGGGAGAGTGAGCGTTGCGTTGCCCGTGCGCGGGCGGTGGCGCCGGAGCGGGCGTGGGTCGGGGCGGCCTCGGGACCGCCCGCGGGCGGCCGGCGATTGCAGCCTTGTACCGCCTCTGGCAGGCACAATCCTTCAATCGGCGTCTGGTGGTGCCGCCACGGGCGGCGAGGGTTCCTCCCTCGGTGCCCTGGCCGCGCAGCGCCGGGGAGCTGCGCGGAGACAGGCCGGCGGACGAACGCCTAGGCGGCGGCCGACGGCCGGCGCAGCGCCGTGGCGGTGGCCGCGCCCCCGAGCGTCGCCTCGAGGTACTCCGTCAGCGCGTCGCTCGCCAGCGGGATCGAGAAGTGGTGGCCCTGGCCCATCTGGCAGCGCAGCAACCGCAGGTGCTCGAGCTGCTCGGCGCTCTCGATGCCCTCGGCGATCGTGTCCAGGCGCATGCCGCGGCCGAGCTCGACGATCGTGCGCGCCAGGGCGCTGTCCTCGGGGCTGACCGCGACCGCGTCGACGAAGCTCTTGTCGATCTTCAGCGCGTCGACCGGGAACTGCTTGAGGTAGCTCAGCGACGAGTAGCCGGTGCCGAAGTCGTCGACGGCGATCGAGAGTCCCAGCGCCTTGAGCTCCTGCAACCGCGCCGCCGCGTCCTTGTCGCCCGAAAGCAGGACGCTCTCGGTGATCTCCAACGTGAGCGCCGCGCCCGGCAGCCCGTGGCTGCGCAGCGCGCGCTCGACGTCGCCGCACAGGCGCTCGTCGCGCAGCTGCTGCGCCGACAGGTTGACGTTGAGCCCGAGGCCCGGCGCGAGCTCGCGCCAGATCGCCAGCTGGCGGCAGCCCTCCTGCAGCACCCAGCGCCCGATCAGGTGCACGACGCCGATCTCCTCGGCGAGCGGAATGAAGGTCAGCGGCGAGATGTGCCCGCGGATCGGGTGCTTCCAGCGCGCCAGCGCCTCGACGGCGACCGGCAGGCCGCTCGCGAGGTCGACCACCGGCTGGTAGGCGACCGACAGCTCGCGGCGCGCGAGCGCGTGGCGCAGCTCGGCCTCGAGCTCGATGCGCGCCAGCAGCGCGGTGCGCATCCCGCGCTCGTAGGTGGCGGCGCGGCTGCCGCCCTCCTTCTTGGCGCGGTACATCGCGAGGTCGGCGTTGCGCAGCAGCTCGTCCGGGCTCAGCGAATCGGCCTCGGCGTGGGCGATGCCCACGGTCGCCCCGATGAAGATCTCCTTGCCCTCGATGCGGAAGGCGCGGGACATGGCGACGATGATCCGCTCGGCGACGACGTCGGGGCGCAGGCCGCGGCCGTCGTCCTCGAGCAGGACGGCGAACTCGTCGCCGCCGAAGCGCGCCGAGGTGTCGGCGGCCCGCGTGCACGCCGTCAGCCGCTCGGCGACGCCGCGCAGCAGCTCGTCCCCGGCCGCGTGGCCGATGCTGTCGTTGACCGCCTTGAAGCGGTCGAGGTCGATGAAGAGCACGCACAGCTCGGTCCCGCGGCGGGCGGCGACGTCGAGCGCGTGCTGCAGGCGGTCCAGGAAGAGCGCGCGGTTGGGCAGCCCGGTGAGCGGGTCGTGGAAGGCCTCCTGCATCGCCTCGACCGTGCGGGCGTCGGTGAGCGCGAGGCTCGCGTGCTCGGCGAAGGCGTCGAGCATCCCGAGCTGGGCGTCGTCGAAGCCCTGGCCCGTGCCCGCCATCGCCACGAGCGCCCCGGCGCGGGCGCCGTTGATGTGCACCGGGGCTGCGAAGGCGCCCTCGGCGCCCGCCGCGCCCGACCGCGCCGCCTCGGTCGCCGCGATCGCCAGCTCGGCCTCCGTGCGCTCGCCGCCGCCCGTGGTCGAGGCCACGATCGGGCGCTCGCGGTCCAGCGGGTCGTCGAGGACGAGCGACACGGCGCAGCCGCCCAGCAGCCCGCTCGCCCCGGCGGTGACCGCGGCGAGGACGTCGGAGAGCGCGATGCGGTGCGAGATCGAGCGCTGGATGTCCAGCAGCACCTCGAGCAGGCGCTGGCGCTCGCGCAGCGAGGCCAGCAGCGTGCGCTCGTTCGCCACCGCCCCGGTCTCGCGCAGGCTGAGCCCGAGGATGCGCGCCATGCCCTCCACGACCGCGCGCTCGTCGGAGTTGAAACCGGCCCGCCGCGCCACGATCAGGCGTCCAGAGCGACCGCCCTGCCAGCGGCCGACCGCGACCCGGGCGCCGTCCGTTGCGGCCGCCCCCATGAGGGCGACGGCGGTGGTCGAATGCGGCTCGCAGCCCGCGGCGGCGACGACGGCGTCGCCGGTCGCGACGAGCGCGACGTCCGCCGGCAGCAGCTCGGCCGCGCATGCGGCGGCCGCCGCGCACGCGCCGTGCACGTCGGTGGCGTCCCCGACGGCGTCGAGGAACTCGATGAGCTGTTGGGACGAGCGCTGCAGCGGCATCAGGACAGGCCTTCGCCGTCTGATCGACGCGCCGCGCAGCGCCCTTGAGCAGCGGCGCCTTTGTCTAGACGCCCGCGGGAAGCAGGAACGGCGCGTTCGAGGGGCCCGCCTGCTCGCCGAGCAGGCGCTCGACGGGGACCAGGCCGGCGAAGCGGCCGTCCGGGAGGCAGGCGCAGACCGGGTCCAGGCGCGTCGCGGTCGAGCGCTCCAGGGCGCGGCGGGCGACGCTCAGCGCCGGCTCCTCGAGGCTCGCGGTCAGCGGGCGCTCGCGATGCGCCCAGCCGCCGCCCTCGGGCACGAGCAGGCCCACCGGGCGCCCGTCGCGGTCGAGCACGACGACGACCTGGCCGCGCGCCCCCGCGGGCGGCTCGGCCCCGATCGCCAGCAGGCCGGCGTCCATCGTCGGCGGGGCCTGCCCCTCGAGCAGCCCGGCGAGGTCGCCCGTGACGGCGCGCAGGCCGGCGATCGGCACGTCGCGCACGAGCGACGGGCCGGGGCGGCCGAAGAGATAGCCCTGGCCGAGCGGGACGGCCAGCCCGGCGAGCATCTCCTGCTCGGCGCGGCGCTCGATGCCCTCGGCCACGAGCGCGGCGTCCAGGCGACCGGCGAAGAGGCCGACGGCCTCGATGAGCGCGAGCTTGGCGGGGTCGCCGTCGGCGTCGGCGATGAGGCCGCGGTCGAGCTTGACGTACTCGGGGCGCAGGCGCAGGACGTGCTGCAGGCTGGAGTAGCCGGCGCCGGCGTCGTCGACGGCCACGCGCGCGCCGGCGGAGCGGGCGCGATCGAGAACGCGAGAGAGCTCGTCGTAGTCCTCGACGGCCTTCTGCTCGGTGACCTCGACCACGACCTGCTCCAGGCCGCCCGGGGCGGCGTCGAGCACGGCGCGCACGTCGTGGCTGACGAGCGCGCCCGGCGAGATGTTGATCGAGACGTAGGTGCCGCGCGGGAGGTGCTCGCGGGCGTTGATGCCGGCCGCCACGAGGCTGGCCTCGAGCGCGTTGGCGAGGCCGTGGCGCTCGGCCGACGCAAGCCACTGCAGCGGCGTGCCCACCGGATCGTGGGCGAAGCGCGCGAGCATCTCGTAGCCCTCGACCCCCGACCGGCGCAGGTCGACGATCGGCTGGAAGACCGGCCGGATAAGGGTCGGATCGGCGAGGACGGCCTCGATGGTCTCGCGGCCGGCCTGATCGCTGCTCGTGGGGGCGTCCACACCGATGTGATCGGCTGCGCGACGCGAAAGCTGACCCGCGCTTCGAGGACCGGCCGCCTGGACGCGACGGACGGCCGCAGAGGCGCGAAGAGCGGGCTAGAAGACCGGCGTCTCCGTGTAGGAGCCGAAGACCTCCTGCAGCGCCTCGATGATCTCGCCCTCGGTGGCGTGGGCGCGCGCGGCCTCCAGCAGCCCCGGCATGAGGTTGTCGCTCTCGCGCGCGGCGGTCTGCTTCAGGGCGCTCAGGGTGCGCTCGACGGCGGCCCCGTCGCGGCGGCCGCGCACGGCCTGAACGCGCGCCACCTGCTTGGCCTCCATCGCCGGGTCGACGCGGTGCAGCTCGAGCGGCTGCTCGTCGGCGTTGCGGTACTCGTTGACCCCCACGACGATCCGCCGCCCCGCGTCGATCTCGGACTGCAGCTCGAAGGAGGCGTCGGCGATCTCGCGCTGGGGGTAGTTCTGCTTGACCGCGGCGACCATCCCGCCGAGCTCGTCGATCTTGGCGAAGTAGTCGTAGGCCTGGCGCTCGAGCTCATCGGTGAGCGACTCGACGAAGTAGGCGCCGCCGAGCGGGTCGATCGTGTTCGCCGCGCCGGTCTCGTGGGCGATGATCTGCTGGGTGCGCAGCGCGATGCGCACCGCCTCCTCGGTCGGCAGCGCGAGCGCCTCGTCGTAGGAGTTGGTGTGCAGCGACTGCGTGCCGCCAAGCACGCCGGCCAGCGCCTCGATCGCCGTGCGCACGATGTTGTTCAGCGGCTGCTGGGCGGTGAGCGAGACGCCTGCGGTCTGGGTGTGGAAGCGCATCAGCCACGAGCGCGGGTTCTTGGCGCCGAAGGTGTGGCGCAGCTCGCGCGCCCAGATGCGCCGCGCCGCGCGGTACTTGGCGATCTCCTCGAAGAAGTCGATCTGCGCGTTGAAGAAGAAGCTCAGGCGCGGGGCGAAGTCGTCGACGTCGAGACCGCGCTCGACGGCCTCCTCGACGTAGGTCAGCCCGTCCTTGAGCGTGAAGGCCAGCTCCTGCGCCGCGGTCGAGCCCGCCTCGCGGATGTGGTAGCCCGAGATCGAGACCGGGTGCCAGCGCGGCATGTGCCCCGAGCACCACTCGATCATGTCGCCGAGCAGGCGCATGGCCGGGTCGATCGGGAAGCACCACTCCTTCTGGGCGATGTACTCCTTGAGGATGTCGGCCTGGATCGTGCCCGCCAGATGCTCGGCGCCGACGCCTTGCTCCTCCGCGGCGACGACGTAGTAGGCGAGCATGATCGCCGCCGGGGCGTTGATCGTCATCGAGACCGAGACGTCGCCGAGCGGGATGCCGGCGAAGAGGGTCTGCATGTCGTCGAGGGTGTCGATGGCGACGCCCTCGCGCCCGACCTCGCCCAGCGAGCGCGGGTGGTCGGAGTCGTGGCCCATGAGCGAGGGCATGTCGAAGGCCGTCGAGAGCCCCGTCTGCCCGTGCTCGAGCAGGTAGCGGAAGCGCTCGTTGGTCTCCTCCGCGGTGCCGAAGCCCGCGAACTGGCGCATCGTCCACAGCCGCCCGCGATACATCGACGGGTAGACGCCGCGCGTGAACGGGAAGCCGCCGGGCAGCCCGATCTCGGCCGCGTCGGGCAGGTCGGCCTCGGTGTAGAGCGGCTTGATCGGCAGCCCGCTGAGCGTGGTGAATGGCGCGTCGCGCTCGCGGCCGAGGGCATAGGCCTCGCGCCACTCGGCCTCGGTCGTGGGGACGGTGGGGATGCTGCTCGTGCTCGTCATCGGTCTCGCGATAGTCGGACGTCCACGTATTTGGACGCACGGGATGCTACGGGGTGAAGTCGCCCGCGTCGAGGCGAAGTCCGCGCAGGATCGTCGTCAGACGCTCCAGGTCGCCCGGGGCGAGCGAGCCGATGCAGAAGAACTCCTCGTTGAGGACCTCGGTGGCCGCCTGGGCGGTGGCGCGTCCGGCCTCGGTGATCTCGGCCAGCGTGGCGCGGCGGTCCTCGGCGTGCGGGACGCGGCGCACGAGCCCGTCGGCCTCGAGCTTGTCGATGATGTTCGTCACCGACGTGCGGTGGACCTGGAGGCGCTCGCCGATCTTGCCCAGGGGCAACGCGCCCGTGCGCGTGAAGGACAGCAGCATCAGCGCCTCGTAGCGCGGGAACGTCAGGCCGTGCGGGCGCAGCAGGTCGTTCAGGCGCGCCATCAGCACCTGCTGGGCGCGCATGACCGAGGTCACCGCCGCCATCGCGCGCGAGGGCTCGGCGTCCCAGCGCGCCTCCCAGTGGCGCCGGGCCTCGGCGATCGGATCGATGCGCAGCGGAGGGGTCACGCAGAGGCGAGCTCGGGCGTCCCGCGCCCGTCGAGGCGGGCGCGCTCGACGCACGAGACGCAATGGTCGCCCGCCTGGGCGCGGACGAGCTCGACGAAGGGCTCGGCGGCAGGGGCGCGGTAGCCGGCGGGCATCAACGCCACGATGCGGCGGGTCGGCGCGTCGGGCCCCAGCGAGCGCAGGACGATGTCGTCGCGCACGGTCGCCACCGCGAGGCCGGGGATCAGCGTCACGCCGACGCCGGCGGCGACGAGCCCCTGCTTGCCCAGCCACTGCTCGGCGCCGAAGCGGATGTGGGGCTCGAAGCCCGCGACCGCGCAGGCGCTGAAGAGCGGGCGCCGGCAGCCCGCGGGGCCGCCTTCGATCCAGGTCTCCTCGCGCAGGTCGCGCAGGCGCAGCTTCGGCTTGCGCGCCAGCGGATGGTCGAGCGCGAGCGCGACGAGCATCGGATCCTCGGCGACCTCGACGACCGTGAGATCCTCGATGTCGCGCGGCGGCGGATCGGTGGCGATGGCCACGTCGAGCTCGCCCGCGCGCAGCGCGACGACGAGCTCCGCGGAGACCGCCTCCTCGAGCGAGAGCTCGACCGCCGGGTGCAGGCGCGCGAAGGCCGCGATCGCCTGTGGGACGACGGTCGCGTTGGCGGTCGGGAAGGCGCCGATGCGCAGCCGCCCGGCTTCCACGCGCGCGACGGCCTCGACCTGGGCGCGGGCCGCGGTCATGCGGTCGAGGATCGCCTCGGCGTGGCCGAGGAGGACGCGGCCGGCCTCGGTCAGGCGCACGCCGCGCGGCAGGCGCTCGATGAGCTGGGCGCCCGCCTCGCGCTCGAGCGTGGCGATCTGGCGGCTGACCGCCGGCTGAGTGAAGGACAGCGCCTCCGCGGCGGCCGAGAACGAGCCCTGGGCCACCACCTCCCTGAAGACGCGCAACCGCGTCGAGTCGAACATGCACGGAGCGTATACCAGGCAGTCGAAAAGATCATTTGAGGTTATGCCTGGCGACCGCCACGCTGGAGGCATGCACACGCCGCTGCATCCTCTCCTCCTCTCCGCCTTCATCGACGGCTCCCAGGAACGCAGGCTCGTCGATCAGCGCCCGCCGCGACGCAGGCCCGACACGAGCTCGCGTTGGATCTCGTCCGGCGGGCGCGCCCCGTCGATCCGCCGCAGGATCCCGCGCTCGTCGTAGTAGCCGATCACCGGCTCGGTGAGCTCGTGGTAGACGCGCAGGCGCTCGCGGACGGTCTCGGGCTCGTCGTCGGCGCGACGGTGGCCGGGGTCGGCCTGCGCGCGCCGGCCGGCGATCCGCTCGACGAGGACCTCGTCGGGGACCTCGATGAGCGCCGCGACCGAGATCTCCAGCGCGTCGCCGAGCGCGCGCGCCTGGCCCAGCGTGCGCGGGAAGCCGTCGAGCACGACGCCGCGGCCCTCGTCCTCGACGCGCTTGAGGATCGCCGCGAGCACGAGCTCGTCGGGCACGAGCCCGCCCTCGCTCATGTAGCGCGTAGCCTCGCGGCCGAGCTCGGTGCCGCGGCGCGCCTCCCCACGCAGGAGCTCGCCCGTCGACAGGTAGTCGAGGCCCAGGCGCTCGGCCAGGGGCTCGGCCTGGGTGCCCTTGCCGGCGCCCGGCGGCCCGAGCACGACGACGTTGAAGGCGTCCTCGGACGTGGCGGTCAGCCCTCTCGCGCCGCTTCCCCGAGCAGCGCGCGGGCGATCACGAGCCGCTGGATCTCGCTCGTGCCCTCGTAGATCTCGGTCACCTTGGCGTCACGGTAGTAGCGCTCGACGGGGAACTCCTTGGTGTAGCCGTAGCCGCCGAGGACCTGGATCGCCTCCCCCGTCCAGTGGCGGGCGACGCGCGAGGCGAACAGCTTGGCCTGGGCGCCCTCGACCGTATGCGGCAGGCCCGCCTCTTTCAACCGCGCCGCGCGCCAGACGAGCGCGCGCGCCGCCTCGATCTCGGTCTGCATGTCGGCAAGCTTCTGCTGGATGGCGCCGAAGCCGCCGATCGGGCGCCCGAAGGCGCGGCGCTCCTGCGCGTAGGCGGCGGCGACGTCGAGCGCGGCCTGGGCGATGCCGACCGCCTGCGCGGCGATCCCGATGCGCCCGGCGTCGAGCGTCTGCAGCGCGATGCGCATCCCCGCGCCCTGCGCGCCGAGCCGCTCGGCCGGCGTGTCCTCGAAGCTCAGGTCGGCCGTCGAGGACGAGTTGAGGCCGAGCTTCTCCTCCTCGCGCGTGACCGCGAAGCCGCCGGCGCCGCGGCGCACGACGAAGGCCGAGGCCTTCTCCGGGTCGCGCGCGAAGACCAGGAAGCTGTGGGCGTGCGAGCCGTTGGTGATCCACTGCTTGGTGCCGGTGAGGCGCCCGCCGTCGTCGGCGCGCGTGCGCATCGCGCCGGCATCGGATCCCGAGCCCGACTCGGTCAGGGCGAAGGCGGCGAGCTCGTGGCCCTGGGCCAGCTGCGGGACCATCCGCCCGACCTGCTCCTCGCTGCCGTGGGCGAGCAGCGGCAGCGTCCCGGCGCTGGTGTGCACCGCGACGGTCACCCCGACGCCCGCGTCGGCGCGCGAGAGCTCCTCGAGGACGAGCACGTAGGAGAGGAAGTCCGCGCCGGCCCCGCCGTGCTCCTCGGGCACGCAGACCCCCATCAGGCCCAGCTCGCCGAGGTGGCCGAAGACTTCGCGCGGGAAGCTGTGCTCGCGGTCCCACGCCGCGGCCCGCGGCGCGATCTCGTCGTCGGCGAAGCGCCGCGCCAGGTCGCGGATCTCGCGCTGCTCGCCCGTGAGCTCGTGCAGGCTCATCGCTTGCGCACGGCCACGGTCCGGGCGCCGGTGCCCACGAGCGCGGCGAGCCCGAAGGCCGCCGCGGCCTTCAGCCGTCGCCCGAGCTGCTCGAAGCGCATGACCTCCCAGTCCTCGTCGCGCGCCACCCGGCGCAGCTCGGCGTCGGGGTTGACGACTACGGGGTGGCCGACCGCGCGCAGCATGGGCAGGTCGGACTCCGAGTCGGAGTAGGCGTAGGAGGCGTCGAGGTCGATCGCCTCGCTCGCGGCGAGCTCGCGCATCGCCTCGGCCTTGCCCTCGCGGTAGGTGAAGGGCCCGGCGGGGCGGCCCGTGTAGCGCCCGTCGACGACCTCCGAGCGCGCGCCGAGGGCGCCGTCGAAGCCGAGCACGTGGGCGAGCATGTCGGCCATCTCCTGCGAGGCGGCAGTGCAGATGTAGACCGGGCGCCCGGCGTCCTGGTGGGCGTGGGCGACGTCGAGCATCTGCGGGTACAGGCGCGGCAGGACGCCGGCGAGGACCTTCGGCGCCAGGCGCTGGAGGTCGACGACGCGCTGGCCGGAGATCATCTCCCCCACCTCGCGGCGCACGCGGTCGGTCGCCTGGTCGGTCGAGCCGCGCAGGCGGAACTTCACGTTCTCCCAGCCGTAGCGGACGATGCGCCGGCGCGTGATGAGGCCGGCGCTGCGCGCCGCGCGCGCCCAGTACAGCCCCGACGAGCCGGCCATGAGCGTGCGGTCGAGGTCGAAGAAGGCCGCGCCCCGCCCACGCTCGGGCGGGACCTGCTCGACCTCCTGCTGCGGGGAGACGTCGTGCGTCACGCCCCGTTGGGGTGGACCTTCAGGATCACCGCGTCGCCCTGGCCGCCGCCGCTGCAGATCGCCGCGCAGCCCAGCCCGCCGCCGCGGCGGCGCAGCTCGTGGACGAGCGCGCCGAGGATGCGGGCGCCCGAGGCGCCGATCGGGTGGCCGAGGGCGACCGCGCCGCCGTTGACGTTGACCTTGTCCTCGTCGATGCCGAGCATCCTCACCGAGTTGAGCGCCACCGATGCGAACGCCTCGTTGATCTCCCAGAGGTCGATGTCGGCGGCGGTGAGGCCAGCCTTGGCGAGCGCCTTCTCGGCGGCCCGCGCCGGCGTGGTCGCCAGGTAGGCGAAGTCGTTGGCCGACTGCGCGTGGGCGACGATCTCGGCGAGCGCCTGCTTGCCGTGGGCCGAGGCCCACTCGTCGCTGGCCAGGACGAGCGCGCCGCCGCCGTCGTTGACGCCCGGCGAGTTGCCGGCGGTGTGCGAGCCCTCCTTGCCCGCCAGGCCGGGGAGCTTGGCCAGCGTCTCGAGGCTCGTGTCGCGGCGCGGGCCCTCGTCGACCTCGACGACGGTGTCGCCCTTGCGGCCCTTCACGGTCACGGCGACAATCTCCTCGGGCAGCCGGCCCTCGTCGGTGGCGGCGATCGCGCGCTCGTGCGAGCGCAGCGCCCAGCGGTCGAGGTCGGGGCGCGTGATTTCGAGCTCGTCGCCGATCTCGGTCGCCTCGTCGAACATCTGGCGCCCGCTGAAGGGGTTGGTCAGGCCGTCGTGGACCATCGCGTCGAGCGCCTTGGCGTCGCCCATCCGAAAGCCGAAGCGGGCCTGGGGCAGCAGGTAGGGCGCGCGCGACATCGACTCCATGCCGCCGCCGACCCCGACCTCGACGTCGCCCGCGCGGATCGCCTGGTCGAGCAGCACCGAGGCCCGCAGGCCCGAGGCGCAGACCTTGTTGATGGTCTCGCTGGAGACCTCCTTGGGGATCCCCGCCTTGACCTGCGCCTGGCGCGAGGGGATCTGGCCCTGGCCGGCCTGGAGGACCTGGCCCATGATCACGTGCTCGACCTCGTCGGGGCCTACGTCGGCGCGCTCGAGCGCCGCGGCGATCGCGGTGGCGCCGAGCTCAGTGGCATCGATGGTCGACAGGCCGCCGCCGAGCTTGCCGAAGGGCGTGCGCGCGGCTCCGAGGATCACGGTCTTGGGCATGTCCCCAAGGCTAGTGCCCTAGCCTGCCTCGCCGATGCGCGCCTCCGCCACCACCGACTCCCCGGCCTCCACCGAGGCCGACACGATCGCCGTCGGCGTCTTCGAGGACGAGGGCATCGCCCACGACCTCGAGGGCGACCCGCTGACCGCACTGCTGGACTCCGGCGAGGCCAAGCGGTCCTTCAAGCACCTCGCGCTGCACCACGGCGCGGGCAAGCGCTGGCTCGTCGTCGGCCTCGGCAGCCGCGAGGCGTTCGACTCCGAACGCGCGCGCGTGGCGGCCGCCGTCGTCCACGGCCGCGCGCGCGAGCTGGGCACGACCGCGCTGTGCTGGGAGCTGCCCCACCACGTCTCCGACGACGTCGCCGCCGGCCTCGTCGAGGGCTCGATCCTCGCCGCCTATCGCTTCGACCGCTATCGCCGCCGCCCCGAGGAGGAGCCGGGCGAGGTCGAGGAGGTCGTCGTCTCCGCCCATCACGACGTCACCGACGCCGTGCACCGCGGCGCGGTGGGCGCCGTGGCCCAGAACTTCGCCCGCGAGCTCGAGGACACGCCCGCCAACGACCTGACGCCCGTGGTCCTGGGCGAGCGCGCGCGGGAGATCGCGGGCGTCGAGGTCGAGGTCCGCGGGCGCGACTGGATGACCGAGCAGGGCATGGGCGCCTTCCTCGCCGTGGCGCAGGGCTCCGACCACGAGCCGGCGGTCATCGTCGCGCGCTACGACGGCGGCGGCGACGGCCCGCTCCTGGGCCTCGTCGGCAAGGCGGTGACCCACGACACGGGCGGCGTCTCGATCAAAGCCCGCCGCCGGCATGCACGAGATGAAGTTCGACATGTCCGGCGGCGCGGCCGTCCTCGGCGCCCTGCAGGCGATCGCCGAGCTCGAGCTGCCCGTACGCGTGCTCGCCGTGGTGGGCGCCACCGAGAACACCATCAACGGCAGCGCGATGAAGCCCGGCGACATCGTGCGCGCGATGACGGGCACGACGATCGAGGTCAACAACACCGACGCCGAGGGCCGGCTCGTGCTCTGCGACTGCCTCGCCTACGCGGTCGACCAGGGCGCCGAGCGGCTCGTCGACGTCGCGACGCTCACCGGCGGGATCGTGACCGCGCTCGGCCACACCTACGCGGGCCTCTTCGCCACCGACGAGCAGCTCGCGGCCGAGGTCACCGCCGCCGGCGACGCGGCCGGCGAGATCGTCTGGCGGATGCCGCTGCACCCCGACTACGACGAGCAGATGAAGGGCCGCTACGCCGACCTCGTCAACTCCGACGGCCGCAAGGCGCACCCGATCCAGGGGGCGGCCTTCCTGCGGCGCTTCGTCGGCGACGTGCCGTGGGCGCACCTCGACATCGCGGGCACCGGCCACGACAACGGCCGCGCCTACGCGCCCAAGGGCGGGTCGGGCTGGGGCGTGCGCCTGCTGCTCGAGCTCGCCCGCGCGCAGGCCGGGGGCTAGACCCCCTCGGGGTGCCGGGCGACGAACCCGGCGGTGCTGCGGCACGGTCTGCGTGGGCGCTGAAGGGTTGTGGAGGCTCTGGGCTCCACAACCCTTCAATCGGTGCCCGCTGGCGCTGGCGAAGCCGCTCGTGCTCAGGAGGTACAGCTAGAGCCCCTCGGGGTGCCGGGCGACGAACCCGGCGGTGCTGCGGCCGGTGGCCTGCCAGCGCGTCCCCGTGCCGGAGATGGCGCCGGTGTCGAAGCGCAGGCCGGCGACGACCATGAAGACGTGGCCCCCGTTGGCGTAGATCGTGATCCAGCGCCCCGGCCCGGCGGCGCCCCACTGGGCGAGCAGGCCCGAGGTCAGCGGGCTGTCGAGTAGCCCGGCGCCGGCGAGGGCGAAGGAGACCGAGCCCGAGCAGTCGTAGCCGCTGGCCGACCAGCTGCCGTGGCCGCCGCCCCACAGGTACGGGGTCTTGGCGATGACGTTGCCGGCGCGGATCACGTCGCGGACGATCTGCGGCGCGTCGCGCGGCGCGACGGCGCGCCCGTCGGGCAGCACGCGGCCCTTGGCGCCGACCGGGAGCTCGGCCTTGTCGGCGAGGTCCTTGAGCTGGTTGAGCTCGCGCTTGATCTCGTCGTCGCTGGGGCTGCCGGAGGACGGCGAGGAGGACGACGACGGGTTTGCCGGCTGGTCGCCGGCCGCGACGCCCGCCTCGGGCTCGACGGCCTGCGGATGGGCGGCGGGCAGCGGCGGCTGGTCTGCGGCGGCGCCGGCCGGGCCGACCGCCGCCGTGGCGGCCGAGCGCTGCGCGCCGGGCAGCGCCGTGGCGCCGACCGCGGCGGCGAGCACGCCCACGCCGACGAGCAGGCAGGCGATCAGCGCGCGCCGGACGAAGCGCGTCGCGCGCCGATAGGCCGTTGCCATAACACCGCTCACGCCCGCAAGATCGGACGCGGACCCGCGCGCTTGAGCGCTGTGCCCCGGCCTCAGACGAAGAGGCCCGAGCCGACCCAGTCCTGGGCGTCGCGCGCGCCGGGCGGGGCGAAGAAGTAGCCGCCGCCGGTGGGCACGACGTAGTCGACGAGCGGCTCGCCGGCCAGGCGCCGCTGGACGACCTCGAACTGCTTCTCGACGTCGGCCTGGAAGCAGCAGAAGGCCAGGCCCATGTCGAGCTGGCCCGACATGTCCAGGCCGCGCGAGTAGTTGTAGCCGCGGCGCAGGATCCGCGAGCCCTCATCCTTGGGCGTGCGCGGGCGCGCCAGGCGGATGTGGGCGTCCAGCGGGATGCGGTCGCCCTTGGGGTCGCTGGCGTAGTCGGGGTCGTCGAGCTCCTTGCTCCGCCCCAGCGGCGCGCCGGTCGACTTCTCGCGGCCGATCATCAGCTCCTGCTCGGAGCGCGCGACGCGGTCCCAGAACTCGACGCGGTTGCGGATGATGCGCACCACCTGGTACGTGCCGCCCGCGGCCCACGCGGGCTCGCCCTCGCGGGCCCAGATGAGCGAGTCCATCAGCTTGCCGTCGGCCGTGTCCGGGTTGGCGGTGCCGTCCTTGAAGCCGAGCAGGTTGCGCGGGGCGCCGGGCTCGGGGGAGGTCGGCAGGAAGCCCTCGATCTTCCAGCGTCCGGCGAGCGAGCCGCGCGTGGCGCGCATGAGGTCGCGCAGCGCGTTGAGCAGGGTCTGCTCGCTGTTGGCGCACAGCTGCAGGAGAACGTCGCCGTGGCACTCCTCGGCCACGAGCGCGTCGTCGGGGAAGGTCGTCATCGGCTTCAGCGCCCGCGGCATGCGCGAGGCCAGGCCGTAGCGGTGGTCGAAGAGCGAGGCGCCGAAGGCGATCGTCACGGTCAGGCCGTCGGGCGCCACGCGCGGGCCGAGGATGCCGGAGTCCGGCGTCGGGCCCTCGCCGGCCGCGCCAAGCAGCGCGTCGTAGCCGCGGGTCAGCCGCCGTGCGCGCTCGGAGAGCGCGACGAGGGCGTCGGCGAGCTCGGCGCGCGACGGCGCGATCGAGTCGAAGGCGGCGAAGATCGCGTGCGGCGGCGCCGGGGTCAGGATCCCGGCCTGGTGGGCGCCCTCGAAGGCGATCGGCTTCGTGGCGACCACCGGGTCGCCCGCGGGGCCGGCGGCCTGCGCGGCGGCCGCGCCGCCGCCCGGGCCGAGCACGCGGTCGATCGCGGCGCCGGCGCCCAGCGCCGCGGCGCTGCCGAGGAAGGCCCGGCGCTTCATCCGGTGTCTCCGAACGCGCGCTGCGCCGGGCGCGCCGGGCGCGGGTCGATGAGCTCGGGCACGTAAGCGAGCTGCTCGGCGGCGCCCGTCGCGAGGCCGTCGACGAGCTCGCGCTTGCGCTGGCTCAGCGTGTCCCAGCGCGGGAGGCCGCCGCCCCGGCGCTCCAGGCGATGGAGCGCCGCCGAGAGCCGGGTCAGCGCCTTGCGCGTCTGCGGCAGCGCGCCGCTGCTGTCGCGCAGCGAGATCATCGGCGTGAGCGTCGCGAGGACGACCTTCGTCCCCTCGACCTCCGCCCGCAGGGCGACGAGCGCCGAGCCGCTCCACGGGCTCGCGCGGCCCGAGAGCTGCAGGTGGATGCCGTCTTCGAGGATCTCGTGCGCGCGCAGCGAGTACTCGAGCGGGTCGATCTCCATCTTCGCGACGGCCGCGCGTAGGCGCACCACGTCGCGCGCGAGCTGCTCGGCGGGCGCGGCGGCCGCGCGGGTCGAGCCCCGCTGCCAGAGCGCCAGCTCGATGCGGTGAAGGCCCGTGAAGTCCGGGTTGCGGACACCGCCCGGCAGGCCGTCGGGCCCGCCGTTGACCGCGGCGTCGAGGTCGCCGAAGGCGCCGTAGGCGGCGCCGATCGACTCGTAGCGCGCGTCGGCCTTCAGCCAGGCGGCGCGCGCGCCGGCCAGGTCGTGGCGGGCGATCGCGGCGCGCAGGACGGCGGCCTCGCCGAGCAGGGTGCGCAGCTGGCGGCGGACGTAGCGCTTGTAGGTCGCGATCGGCTGCGCGTAGTCCTTCGGCGACACGCGCGGGACGGCCTCCGAGAGCGTGCTGCGCTTCGAGTAGGGCTGCGCCGGCGGGTTGGCGGCGTTCTGCTTCGAGCCGCCGCCGCAGCCGGCGAGCGCCCCCACGGCGATCGCCGCGGCGAGGATGAGCGGTCGCCTCAGCATCCCCGCCGGGTGCTCGCCAGCGCGTTGAGGGGATCCTCGCCGTAGGTGCGGATGGTGGCGTCGTAGCGCGGCCGGCGCCGTGGCGCGGCCCCCGCGGCGAAGCACTCGCCCCGCGTCAGGCGCACCGCATAGCGGGTGCGCTGCGCGCGCCCCTCGACGGTCTTCCAGCGCACGTCGCAGCTCCAGGGCCACATGCCGCCGCCCGGGCGCGCCGCCGCCGACGTGCAATGCACGCCGCGCAGCAGCCCGGTCGGCAGCCGCTGGCCGAGGTCCATCGCGTCCTCGCTCTTCTGCGACATGACCGCCAGCCGGTACAACCCGTGTCGGAAGGAGTTGCCCAGCTGGCGCTCGAGGTCGGCGGCGGCGAGGTAGCCGCCGACCGGCTTCGGCGCGCTCGGCGCCACGGCCGCGTGGCTCCCCCCGCCGCAGCCCGCGAGGACGGGTGCGGCGAGGAGGAGGAGCGCGGTGGCGCCGAGCGCGCGCAGGTGCCTCAGTTGGCCATCACCCCTACCAGTGCTTCTTCTTGCCGCCCGTCTGGACGATCTCGTAGGTGATGTTGGCGCCGTGCTGGCCGGTGACGAAGATCCGCCACGGGCTGTAGCCGCCGGCGTTGGACGGGTCCTTGGCTCCCAGGATCCCGTCGAAGCCGGTCGAGCCGTCCGAGACGTGGATCCCGGTGACCTCGTTGTCGCCGTCGTTGTGGGTCAGCGGTGGCGTCGGCGTCGGCTCCCTGATCGCGACGTCGCCCGTCGCCTCCGGGTCGCGGCCCTGTGCGATGAGACGCTTGGCATCGGCGTTGATCTTGTCCAGCGGCTGGGTGATGTCGAAGGACCAGAGCGAGTCCAGGGCGTTGGCCTGCTGGTGCAGGGTGTCGCCGCGGTCCTCGCTCACGAGCACCGTTTTCTTGTCCAGGAAGGTGACGTTGTCGAACGAGGCGTGCGTCTGGTCGCCGACGACGAGCGCCTTGACCGTGGCCGTGTCGGCGCCGGCCTTCGGCATGTCGATGCGCAGCAGCGCGCCCCAGGCCGCGCGCTCCGCGGCCCCGGGCTCGTCGCCCGCGGGCTTGCTCGTGTCGCCGGTCTCGGCGACCACGTAGGAGCGGAAGTCGGTGCCGGGCACGAACTTGCCGTTCTCCGGGCGCTTCAGCGGCGTGCCCTGCTTGGCCTTCGCCAGCGCGTTCGCATCGAACGCCGTCGTGCCGTCGACCGCGGTGTCGTGGATGGTGACCCACTTGGCCTGCTGCGTCTGGCCCGAGTGCAGGGCCAGGATCGCCGCGCCGAGGGCGTCGTCCTTCGCTGCCGCCGCACCCTGGGTAGTGCTGTCATGGAAGACGATCGGCGACCCGTTGACCGACACCTGGAGGACCTGGAGCTTGCCCTTGGTCAGGTCGCCCGGGCTCTGGGGCTTGAAGCGAAACACGAACGAGTTGGGCTGCTTGACGCCGCTCGGGGTCACGCCGATGCCGCCCGTGTCCTCGACGAGGATCAGGTTGCCGAGCTTGTCGTTGTCGATGCCCTCGTAGCCGGCCTTGCCCATCGAGCCGTCGTAGTTGACGACGGCCGGAGCCGTGGTGCCGCTCCACTTCAGCGACTGGCTGACGACGCCGCCGCCGTTGCCGGCCTCGGCGGTGAACAGCAGCAGGCCGTTGAAGGGGTCGTAGGTCGAGCCGTCCATCGAGCGCACGCCGCTGTCGGTCGCGTCCTTCGCCAGCGGGTTGAGCAGCGTGATGCGGTGCGCCGGGTCCTTGACGTCGAGGTTGATGCGCGTGATGTAGGCGCGCTGGGGCGCCCCCGGATTCGAGAAGACCTCGTGACCCTGGATCAGGAAGCGGTGGCCGTAGTCGTAGCCGGGCGTCGGGCCGCCGGGGCTGTGCCTGCTGACCAGGTAGGTGTTCTGGTCGGGCTCGGTCTTGGTCGGCTGCTTGTCGGTCTGCAGCGCCGAGTCGTCGAGGTAGCCGTAGCGGGTGAAGATGCCGGCCGGGTTCTCGAGCGCGTCGTTGCCGTTGGCGACGCGCTGCAGCGCGAAGCCGTTGGCGACGACGTTGAACGGGCTGCCGGTGCGTGGGTTCGCGTTGGGGACCCCACTGAAGATCTGAGCAACGGCCACGGCCGCCACCACGAGCACCGCTGCCCCAACAGCGGCTCCTGCGAAGACTCGACGCACGTCCCTTCCCTTTCCGTAGGAATTCCGAGCGTGGCATTCGTACAGCGGTGCGGAAGCCCGTCCGGTTGCCG
Organism: uncultured Actinomycetes bacterium; assembly: GCA_963851295.1. GTDB lineage: Bacteria > Actinomycetota > Thermoleophilia > Solirubrobacterales > Solirubrobacteraceae > JAOPZW01. The sequence goes on from CAWKOS010000001.1 coordinate 829,206, forward strand.
ATCTGTGAACAATGCCGCGATGCACTTCGACCTCCCCGACGATCACCGCCTCCTCCAGCAGACCGTCCGCGAGTTCGCCGAGCAGGAAGTCGCGCCCGTCGCCGAGGATCTGGACCGCGAGAAGCGCTTCCCCTACGAGATCGTGGCCAAGATGGGCGAGCTCGGGTGGATGGGGATCCCCTTCCCCGAGGAGGTCGGCGGCGCGGGCGGCACGACGCTGCAGTACGCGCTCGCCGTCGAGGAGCTCACGCGGGTGGACTCGAGCGTCGCGATCACCATGTGCGCGCACACCTCGCTGGGCACGCAGCCGATCTACCTGTTCGGCTCCGAGGAGCAGAAGGCCGCGCTCCTGCCCGACCTGTGCGCGGGGCGCAAGCTCGGGGCCTTCGGGCTCACCGAGCCCGAGGCGGGCTCGGACGCCGGCAACACGCGCACGCGCGCCCGCCTCGACGGCGGCGAGTGGGTCATCGACGGCGCCAAGCAGTTCATCACCAACGCGGGGACCGACGTCTCCGGCCATGTCTGCATCACCGCGCGCACCGGCGACGACGAGATCTCCAACCTCGTCGTCGAGAACGGGACGCCGGGCTACGAGCAGGGCACGCCGTACCGCAAGATGGGCTGGAACGCGTCGGACACGCGGCCGCTGACCTTCACCGACTGCCGCGTGCCCGAGGAGAACCTCCTCGGCCCGCGCGGACAGGGCTTCCGCCAGTTCCTGCACATCCTCGACATCGGGCGCATCGGGGTGGCGGCGATGGGCGTCGGCCTCGCCCAGGGGGCGCTCGACCAGGCGCTCGCCTACGCCAAGGAGCGCCGCGCCTTCGGCCAGCCGATCTCGAAGTTCCAGGCCATCCAGGGCAAGCTCGCTGACATGGCCACCGAGATCGAGGCGGCGCGGCTGCTGACCTACAAGGCCGCCTTCCTCAAGGATGAGAAGCGCAACTTCAGCCTCACCGCGGCGCAGGCCAAGCTCAAGACGGGCCGGCTGGCGGTGCGCGCCGCCGAGGAGGCGGTCCAGATCCACGGCGGCTACGGCTACATCGAGGAGTACCCGGTGTGCCGCTTCTACCGCGACGCGAAGATCCTCACCATCGGCGAGGGGACCGACGAGGTCCAGCAGATGGTCATCGCACGGGCGCTCGGCGCCTGAGCTCGTTCCTGGGAAGCCACCGACCCCGTCGAACGTCGGTCTTCCCACGTCCTGACGGGGCAAGACCGACGTTCGGCCGCCGCGCGGCGTCGCGCCCGGCAGCCACAATGCCGGGCGTGCGCCGCGCGGCGGGGTTGTGGCTCGTCCTCTTCGCCGCCTACGCGGCGGGCGTCGGCCTGCACGCCTCGCCCGGCGAGGACCTCAGCGCCTCCGAGGCGCACGTCCTGCTTCTCACGCGCTCGATCGTCGACGACGGCAACCTCGACCTCTCCGACGAGTACGGCGCCGCGGCCTGGCGACCGTTCTACGGCGGGACGCTCGTCCCGCTCACCGGCCCGCGCGAGCGCGGCCAGCTCGAGCCGATCGCGGCCGGCTTCCCGCTGCTGTGCGCGCCCGCCTACGCGCTCGGCGGGCGGATCGCCGTCGAGCTGTGGCTCGCGGCGCTCGCGGCGCTGGGCTACGTCGCCGCGGCCGCGATGGCGCGACAGCTCGTCCCGGAGCCGTGGGCGACGCGCGGCGTGGTCGTCGTCGGCCTCTCGCCTCCCGCGGTCGTCGCGGCGACCACGATCGCGCCCGACGCGGTTGCGGGCACCGCGCTCGCGGGAGCGGCCGCGCTGGCGCTCGCCGCCCGCGAGCGGCCGCTGGCGCGGCTGACGGCGTGGGCAGGCGCGCTGTTGGCCACGCTGCCGTGGCTGGGGCTGAAGTTCCTGGCGCCGGGCGCCGTCGTCGCCGCCGGCGTCTTCCGCTGGCCGCGGCGGCGCCAGCGCGGGCTGGCGGGCCTGGTCGGCCTCGAGATCGCGCTCTTCTCGGGCGTGCTCTACATCTCGATCGACGACCGCCTGTACGGCGGACTGACGCCCTACGCCGTGCTCGGCCCGGGCGAGAGCGCGACGGGTGCCCACGGCCTCGCCGAGCACCTCGAGCGCTGGCCGCGGCTGCTGTGGCTGTGGGTCGGGCGCCCCGAGGGCGTCCTGCTCTGGGCGCCGGTGCTCGCCCTGGCCTTCGTCGCGCTGTGGCTGCTGGCGCGCTCGCGTCGCGAGCGCCTCGCGCGCGTGCTCGCCGAGCAGGTCGACGTCGAGGTGGCCGCGGGCTTCCTGGCCGCCATCTGCGGCGCCGCCGTGCTCGTCGCGGTCTTCCTGGCCCCCACGATCGCGGGCCCGTGGTTCGCGGGCCACCAGCTCGTCGCGGTGCTGCCGTGCGCGGGCGCGCTGTGCGCCTGGGGCTGGCGGCGCTTCCCGCGCACGGGCGCGGTGCTCGCGGCGCTGACCCTGGCCGCGACGCTGTGGGTGCTCGTGGCGCCGCGGGTCGACGACGCCACGGGCGTGGCGCCGCCGCGCGGGGCGCTGCCGTGGACGGCGCGCTAGCCGAGCGCGCTCGCCGCGATCACGTACACGCGCCGGGGCGCCGCCGGCGGCGGCGCGGTGCGCTGTCCGGGCCGCACACCGCCCCCTCCGGCCTGACCGTGGGCCGTGATCAGCCGGCCGCCCTGGGCGACGACCCACGCGTCGATGTCGGGCAGGTCGGCGCCGAGGGTCGTGGCGCCGGAGGTGTCGGGACGCGCCTTGACGACGTGGTCGCGCGGGGTACCCGGGACGGCCCCGGCGTCGGGGAGGCCGGCGACCAGCTCGCGCAGCTCTTCGTCGGTCACGCCCGCAAGCCTACGGGCCGAAGACGGCGAGCGGCAGCAGGGCGCTCACGACGTACTGGCCGGCGTCGACGATCTCGGAGATCCGCAGGTCGACGCACAGGCTGCAGAGCAGGTAGGCGTCCTCGGGCGAGAGGCCGTGCTCGCGCGTGAGGTGCTCGACCATCGCGCGCACCGCCTCCTGGGCGCCCACGAACAGGTCGGGCCCGACGCCGGTCGTCCCGTACCAGGCGCTGTCGGCCAAGCGCGGCGTCAGCGGGCCGGCGGTGCGGTACTGCGGCGCCGGGATCGTGCGGCCCTTGTCCAGGGTGAAGCGCAGCGCGCCGTACATCGGGGACTCCAGGCCGGTGACGCAGACCTCGCCGTCGCCCTGGGCGGCATGGGCGTCGCCGCAGCTGAAGAGCGCGCCCGCGACCTGGACGGGCAGGTAGAGCGTGGTGCCCGCGGTCAGCTGGCGGGTGTCCATGTTGCCGCCGAAGCTGCCGGGGGGCATGACCGGCTGGGCGCTGGCGCCCTCGGGGCAGACGCCCATCGTGCCCATGAACGGCTCGATCGGGAGGTGGATGTCCTCGCGGAAGTGGATGAGGCGGCCGTCGGAGAGGTCGAAGATCCGCAGGTAGGGATCCGGGAAGTCGTCGGGGAGCAGCCCGAGGCCGGGCAGGATCGCGGTCCAGCCCCAGCCCTGGGTGTGGAGGTCGAGGACCTCGACGGCGAGCGTGTCGCCGGGCTCGGCGCCCTGGACGGCGATCGGCCCGGCGAGCGGATAGACACGATCCCAGTCCAGCCCGGCGATGACGTCGACGGTCGAGTCGGGCCCGATCTGGTCGTCGCTGACGTCGCGCGTGTGGACGACCACGGTGTCGCCGCTGTCGACGGTCAGCACCGGCTCGTTGCCCGCGTCCCACGTGAAGTGGACCTGGTCGGAGGGGAAGTAGTGCGTCTTGGCCATGCGAACGCTCCTCGCTCAGGGATCGCCCAGGGCGGTTGGGTGGGTGGGTTGGTAGAGGCCGAGCTCGCCGCCCCCGGGGACGCGCAGGCGCGTCAGGCGCCCGAAGCCCGCGTCGGTGATCGGCGCGGCGAGCTCGACGCCCTTGGCCTCGAGCTCGGCCACGGTCGCCTCGAGGTCGTCGCACATGAGGAACAGCTCGTGGCGCCCGCTGTCCTCGGGCGCGGTCGGGTGGCAGGCGAGCTCGGCGGGCGGCAGCGCGAAGATCAGCCAGCCGCCGCCGGCGTCGACCGAGCGCAGGCCCAGGGTCTGCGCGAAGAAGGCGCGCGCCGCCTGCGCATCCTCGGAGAAGACGATCGCGTGGGCGCCGGTGATCACCGGCGCAGCCTACGCCGCCTCGCCGGCGTCGAAGCGCTCCAGGATCGTGCTCGCGGCGCTGGCGGGATCCAGGCGCCGCGCGACCACCTCGTCGAGCAGCGCCGTGAACTCCTCGTCGTCCCCCAGGCGCTGCTCGAGGCGGCGGCGCAGGCGGAAGGTGCACAGGCCGAGGACCTCGTTGCGCAGGTTGCGCCGGCGGCGCTCGGAGAGCGTGCCCTCCTCCTCGATGTGCGCGCGGTGGGCCTCGAGCTGCTCGACGAGCTTGTCGACGCCCTCGCCGCGGACCGCCTCGGTCTTGATGATCGGCACGCGCCATCCGCGCTGGGGGGCGAGCGAGAGCACGCCGCGGATCTCGCGCACCATCGTGTCGGTCAGCGGATGATCGGCCTTGTTGACGACGATGATGTCGGGGATCTCCATGATCCCGGCCTTCAGGGCCTGGATCGAGTCGCCCGAGCCGGGCATGAGCACGAGGACCACGGTGTCGGCGTGGTCGATGACGTCGACCTCGGCCTGGCCGACGCCGACCGTCTCGAGGAAGACGTCGTCCTTGCCCGCGGCGTCCATGAGCAGGGCGGCCTGCAGCGCCGCCTCGCTCAGGCCCCCGAGCGCGCCGCGGTTGGCCATCGAGCGGATGAAGACGCCGGGGTCCAGGAAGTGCTCGGTCAGGCGGATGCGGTCGCCCAGCAGCGCGCCGTGCGTGAAGGGCGAGGAGGGGTCGATCGAGAGCACCGCGACCTGGCGGTCGGCGGCGCGGCGCAGCTTGATGAGCGCGCCGATGAGCGTCGACTTGCCGGCCCCCGGCGCGCCGGTGAGCCCGATGACCGTCGCCCGGCCCGTCGTGGGGTAGACCTCGCGCACCAGCTCCCAGCCCGCCGGGTCGTCGGACTCGACCAGCGTGATCGCGCGAGCCAGCGCGCGCTTGTCGCCGGCGAGCAGCCGCTGGGCGAGCGAGGGTTCGGCCATCGAGCCGCGCAGACTACCCTTGCGTCCGTGGGCTCGGTCCTGACACCGCCGCGGGTCACGGGGCTTCCGCCGCACGTGCGCGGCGAGCCCGAGCCGCGCCACGGCGGCCCGCTGGTGCTGCTGCGCTGGATGCGCGCGCACCGGATGCTGACCTGGAACTACGCGCGCCTGCTCGTGCGACTGGCGTGGCTGAAGCTGCGCTTCCGCGGGCGCCTGAAGACCGACGGCTTCGCCTTCGTCTGCCCGGGCGTGACGCTCGAGATCGGCAAGGACGCGGTCGTCCACCTCGGGCGCTGGTCGTGGATCGGCCACGGCACGAAGATCCGCGCCCACGAGGGCGAGGTCCGCATCGGCGCCAAGTCCGTCCTCGGGCAGGAGTGCACGATCTCCGCCTTCCAGCACGTCTCGATCGGGCGCGAGTGCATCGTGGCCGACCGGGTGATGCTCATCGACTTCGATCACGGCGTCGTCGAGGTCGAGCGGCCGATCCGCGAGCAGGGGATCTACAAGCGCGACGTGCGCGTCGGCCACAACGTCTGGATCGGCTACGGCGCGGCGTTCCTGCGCGGGGTGACGGTGGGCGACAACGCGGTCGTCGGCACCTACACGGTGGTCAACAAAGACGTGCCCGCGAACGCGGTCGTGGCCGGCGTCCCGGTCCGCGTGCTGCGCATGCGCGAGACGCCGCGCCGGCTGCGCTGGGAGTAGCGATGGCCGATCAGCTCGCCCTCGAGGTCGATCCCACGTGCGCCGTCGAGATCGTCGAGCGCAGCGGCGGTGAGTTGCGCACGCTGCGCGTCGGCCCGCTCGCCGAGCGCGACGCGCGGCTGCTCGCGACCTTCCTGCTCAACCGCAAGGAGGAGCCGCCCGCCGACGGACCGTGGCGGTGCGCGGTGGCGGGCGGCGTGCGGATCGTGTCGCTCGACCGGATCGACTAGCCGAGCCGGCTACGCGCTCTGGCCGCAGACCGGCCACGGCGCCGTCCCGCGCGCGGCCAGGAGCGCGGCGGCGATGCGGTCCTGCTCGGCCTCGGGGGCTTCGGCGGGGTCGCCGCTGCCGCCCATCTCGCGCCAGGTCGTGCGGTCGAACTGGTACTTGCCTCGGTAGGTGCCGTCGGCGGACACCGCGGTCGGGTCGCCGCCCGACTCGCACTGGGCGATGCGCTGCAGCGTGCCCTGCGCGTCGGTGCTCGCCTGGGCGGGCGCCTGCTGCTGGTCGCCTGCGTCCTGCGTCTTGGGCGCCGCGGCCGCCACGCCGAGCGCGGCCAGCGTCTGCGGGCCGGCGATGCCGTCGGCGGCCAGCCCGTGGGCGCGCTGGAAGCGCCTGACGGCGGCCCGGGTCCTCGGCCCGTACACGCCATCGGCCGCCACGCCGAGCTTCTGCTGCAGCGCGCGGACGGTGTCGGTGCTCTGCACGCCGGGCGCGATGGGGGTCGCGGCGTCCTGGGCGAGCGCGCCGGCGGCGGCGACGGAGAAGACCGCCACGGCCAGCGTCGCCCCCGCCCGGCCGCGCAGGGCCATCCGCCGGCGCCGCGCGCGCTGGGTACGCCGGGCCTGGGAGGCCCGCAGCGAGCGCCGCCACGGCACAGGCGAACTGAGATCACGAATCGTTGCCACGTTGACTTCGAACCCTCCGGTCGTCTCATCGCCTACGGGGTTAGCTGTCGGGCTCGCGCGGTGAGACGTGCGCTACGCCGGCCTTCAGCCGGCGATTCGCCCCTGGGCCCGAAGGCCCCGTGGGTCCCCCGTTCCCCGCCGTCGGTGCGGCGGAGACTCGGCGTGGGTCTCTTGCAAAAGCAGCGGCGGACCTTACCTGCGGCGCGGACGGAACGACCCGGCGGGCCACGAAACGCACGCAAAGAGCGCCCGTTTCGGCGGCTCAGCCGTCGTCCGTGAGCCCCTGGAGCGGCCCCAGGAAGCGCGCGGAGCGCTTGGAGACGCCCGGCAGCGCGATCAGGCGGTGGGTCGGCGGCTGGCCGCGCTCGCGGCGCTCGAGCTGGTCGGCCGCGATCGGGCGCCAGTGCTCGTCGACCATCGTCGCGGGGTCCTTGTCGGCGACGGCGCCGGGGTCGAGCTCGAGGTGCTCGGCCCACAGACGCTCGCGGGTCGCGCGGGCCAGGGACGCGTCGTCGGTGACGACGTTCATCTCGGTGTCGTTGAGCATCGAGTGGGCGTTGAGGTTGGCCGAGCCGACGGTCAGCCAGCGATCGTCGACGATCCCGACCTTGGCGTGGACGTACAGCGGGTCCTCGCGGCCGCCGCTGCGCGCGCGGATGGTGGCGGCGAGGAAGCGCCCGGCGTGGTCGTCGGCCTCGGCGAGGATGCTGAGCTGGCCGCGGGTGTCGTCCTGGCCGTTGTTGGCCTTCGCCGGGAGCACGATGACGACGCGGAAGTCGTCGGATGGCGGCTCGCGCAGCTTGTCGGCGAGGATGGCCACGATCTCGGGCGACCAGAGGAACTGGTTCTCCAGGTACACGAGCCGGCGCGCGCCGCGCAGGGCGCGGACGTAGCTCTCGAGGATGCGGAAGTCGCCCCGCGGGACCTCGTCGTACATGTCCTCCGCGACGGTGCGCACGACCTGGACCGTGCTCTCGCCCGCGGGCGCCGGCGGCTCGGTGCGCTCGAGCCAGTCGCCGGTCACGGCGTGCCAGCGGGCGCGGAAGTGCTCGTGGACGTCGGCGACCGCGGGGCCGCGCACGCGCGAACCGACGTCGTGCCAGCCGAGGTGGCGGCGCGCCTCGTGGGCGCTGGAGTCGAAGCGGTCGCCCGCGTCGTCGGTGAGGTCGATGCCGTTGACGAAGGCCAGCTCGCCGTCGATGCAGATCGTCTTCTCGTGGTGGCAGTGGAAGGGATGCTCGCGCGGGTCGCGCTCGCAGCGGATCTTCGTCGCGCGCGTGAGCGTCTCGACGGCCTGCTTGACCTCGCTGCGGCTGGGATGGAAGACCGGCACCGGCGCCCCCGCCCACACCAGCACGCGGACGTCGATGCGCTCGGCGAGCTCGGCCAGCAGCGCCCCGGCGACGATCGGCGGCTCGCCGCGCACGAGGGCGAAGTGCGGCGCGAGGTGCCAGCCGGTGAGGTGGACGAAGCGCTTGGCGCCCTGCAGCGCCTCGGCGATCGCCGGCAGCGCGTTCGCGCCGTCGACGAGGACCTCGAGGTCGCAGCCGGCGCGCGGCGGCGGGTCGCCCGCCGCCCAGAGCCCGTCGTCGGGCGGCTCGAGCGCCCGCTCCCAGCCGAGCTTCTTCAGGCGCCGGCGGTGCTTCGCGCGCACCGCGGACTCGATCGCGTTGCCGGCGAGCGAGTCGGCGCGTGCGAGGAGCTTCGGGGGCATGGGTGGTTCTTGCCCGCTCGCCCGCGGTCCGACGCTTCGCGCGCTTCGGGCGCCGCGCGGCCAGGCATCGAGGCAGAGAGGAGCGGGCGGCGATCGAGGCGCTCGCGGCTGCGCCGGAGCAGCCGCTCCCCGCCCCCGGCGCAGCCGCTGCCCGCCGGGCGTGGCGTTCCGCGCGCGGTCCTGCACAGCCCGCGCGCCTTTCTGCGCGGATCGCGCGCCTTCGGCAACGCTCCCACGAAGGCGGTCAGGGGGTGGTCGACATTGACGTCGATAGTCGACGTCAATCGCAGCCACCCCCGGGCCGTCTCCAAGAGGTGTTGCAGAACACGCGCGGAGTGCGGCAAGTCTGCGGCGACCTGCGCGGAGCCGCGGGCGCCCCGGCCACCGCGACTCTCTCTCCCTCGGTGCCCCGGCCGCGGAGCGCCGCGAGCGAGCGCGGACGAGCCCACAGCTCTACGGCTCGAGCAGCGCCCCTCGTGCCAACCGCGGCGCGAGGTTGCGCAGCGCCGGCTCCGCGCCCGCGTCGTCCAACGCCGCGCGCAACTCCCGCTCATGCCCCCAGAAGCGCTCGCGCGGGTACTCGCCCGCCGTCCCGCGCGAGGCCAGGAACGCCCAGTCGCTGCTCTGCAGGGCGAGCAGCTCGCGCACCGCGCGGTCGGGGACCGAGGCCGCCGACGTCGCCGCCCCGACCACGTCGAGCTCCGCAGCGCGCGCCGCCCAGGCGAGGTCGGCGACGCGCGGGCCCGACCACGTCGACAGGTCGCGGGGCGTGCCCCACGAGGTCACGCCGGAGGCCAGCGAGCCCGCGGGCTCAGGCGAGCAGTCGGCCAGCGCGTCGTCCAGATGGATGAGCTCGAGGCCGCGGCGCGCCGACTCCTCGACCACGCACGACAGCCACCGCGGTCCCTCGTGCCACCAGTGCCCGAGCAGCTCAGTGTCCAGCGCGCAGACGCACAGCCCGCCGCCCCGCACCCGCTCCGACACCCGCGCCACGAAGTCCGCCGCGTCGGACGAGGCCTGCGAGAGCGCCCGCCCCACGTCGTAGACCGCGCCGTCGTTCGCCCACGGATGGTGGTCGCGTGCCGTGCGGTGGTGGTAGTCGCGATAGGCGCCGGCCGCCGGGTACCCCGCGTCGGACCACACGAGATCGACGACCGCGCGGTCCACCGGCACGAGCAGCGGCCCCGCGGCGGTCGCCAGCGGGCGCAGGTGGCGCGGGTCACCGTGGCCCAGCACGTCGGTCAGGTCGACGCACGTCGCGTGCACGCCGGCCTCCTCCAGCCGCCCGTCGAGCCACGGGGCATGCGCGCACTCGGGCAGCCAGAAGCCGCCCCGCCAACCGGAGGCCCCGAAGCGCGCCCGGTGCGACTCGACCCCCGTGCGCACCTGCAGCCGCACCCCGGCGGCCGTCGCGAGCAGCGGCAGGACCGCGTGCGTCGCCGCGCTCGTCCAGGCCGCGTACGGCGCGAGGGCGCCCAGCAGGTCCTCCGGCAGGCGCGAGGCCGCGACCGCGTACTCCCCCGCCGCCCGCGCGAGCTCGGCGGCCACCGCCGGGTCCGAGGCCGCCTCCACGTCCAGCGCATGCGACGCCGGCCGCACCTCGCGCAGGAAGGCCCGGCAGCGCTCGACCGCGCCCGGAGCCGAGAGCTGGTCGCACAGCACCGGCGTCAGCGACAGCGTCACCGGGGCGCCATCCGCGAGCACGTCGAGCAGCGGCAGGTACGACGTCGCGATCGCCTCCCACAGCCATTCCTCGCCGAACGGCCACGTCCCGAAGCCCTCGACGTAGGGCATGTGCGAGTGCAGGACGATGGCCAGCCGGCCGGGGCCGGCGCTCATGGCCGCAGGACGGCGACGAAGTCCAGCGCGCGCGAGAGGTCGCGCTCGGCGCGCAGGGCGAAGTCGCGTGTCGAGATCGCGGGCACGAAGCGGTCGTAGAACGGCGCCGTCACGCGCAGCCCGGCATGGACGCGGTCCCACCCGACCCGCAGCGCCAGCTCGTGGGCGCGCAGCTTGCGCGCGTGGAAGAGCCCGTACAGCTCGACCGATCCGAAGTGCGCCGCGCACAGCGCCCGGAACTCCTCGGCGCGGTACTCGCGCAGGTGCCACGGGTTGCCCGAGCGCTCGGCGCCGGCCGGCGCGAGCGTGAGCACGTTGGGCGTCGAGACGTACGCGGTCCCGCCGTTGGCCAGCATCCCCTTGACGTTCTCGAGCACGCCGTCGGGGTCGTGGACGTGCTCGATCGTCTGCAGGAAGACGACGGCGTCGCACGGCTCCGAGAAGGTCTCGACCATGTCGCGCACGAAGCGCACGTTGGGCGCGCGGTAGCGCAGCCGCGCATGCTCGTGGGCGTCGGGGTTGGCGTCGACGCCGATCACGCTGTAGGCGCTGCCGGCGAGCACCTCCGAGCCGTAGCCCTCGCCGCACGCGAGGTCGACGACCCGCACCCCGCCCACGCGCCGCGCGATCCACTCGTAGACGACGAGGTGGCGGCGGAACCAGTAGTTCTCCTCGGGGACGTCGGGCAGCGTTCGCTCCCCGTCGAGGGCGAGCGGCGGCACCCCCGGGGGCTGGTCGCGCTGCAGATAGAGGTCGGGCACGAGGCTGCGGCAGGCTAGCGGGCCGGGGCCGCGCGCAGGCGCACCTGCGCGCCCCGTGCCGGGACGAGCGTCACGCCGCGGCGGCGTACCGCCTCGGGCTCGCCGACAGCCTCCAGGCGCACCGACTCGGCGAGCGTCTGGAGCACGACCTGCATCTCGACCTGGGCGAAGGCGGCGCCCAGGCAGCGGCGCACGCCGCCGCCGAACGGGATCCACGAATAGGTGCCGGGCGGCCGGTCGAGGAAGCGCTCGGGCCGGAAGGCGTCGGGCTCGGGATAGACGTCCTCGCGGCGGTGGACGAGCAGGATGCACGGCGCGACCGTCGTCCCCGCGGGCAGCTCGCGCCCGCCGATCTCAAGCGGCTCGAGCAGCCGCCGCAGCACGATCGCGACCACCGGCCGCAGGCGCAGGATCTCCTTGGTGACCGCGTCGGCGTACTCGGGGTCGCCGGCGAGGCGCTCCAGGCCGCCGGGGTGGCGGACCAGGCGCTCGACCGCCCACGCCAGCGACGTCGCCGTCGTCTCGTGGCCGGCCACGAGCAGGGTCATGAGCTCGTCGCGCAGCTCGGCGTCGCCCATCGGCTCGCCGTCCTCGTCGCGGGCGAGCAGCAGCGTCGAGAGGACGTCGTCGCGCTCGGCGAGGTCGGGCGCGCGCCGGCGCTCGGCGATGAGCGCGTAGAGCTCGCGGTCGACGGGCTCCAGGTAGCGCTCCCGCAGCAGCCGCCGCACGGCGGGGTTCTCGAAGCCGAGCACGGCGACCATGGCCAGCGCCCACGGCTTGCCCGCCCAGTCGACGAAGCGCTTGAGCGGCGCGCCCAGGCGCGCCATCGCGGCGCGGTCCTCGACGCCGAAGACCGCGCGCATGATCACCTCCAGGGTGATCGCCTGCGTGTACGGGCGCAGGGCGAAGGGCTCGCCGGGGCGCCACGAGCCCACGGCCCGCTCGGTCGCCTCGCGCATGATCTGGCGGTAGGCGTCGATGCGCTCGCCGTGGAAGGCGGGCAGCATGAGCTTGCGCTGGCGCATGTGCTCCTCGCCGTCGAGCACGAGCACCGAGTGCGGGCCGAGCGTCGGACGCAGGATCTCGTTGGCCTCGCCGGCGTTCGTGCGCTGCGGGCCGGCGGTGAAGACCGTGCGGACGTCCTCGGGATCGCCGAGCATGACCCATTTGATCGGGTCGATGTGGGCGGTGAAGACGTCGCCGTAGCGCTCGCGCTGGCGCGCGGCGTAGACCTGGGGGCGCGCCAGCCACTGCATCATCTGCCGCGGGCGCGGCTCCGTCGGCCCCGGCGGCAGCCCCGACGCTTTCATGAACGCGAGCGTACACTCCCGCGCCATGCCGGCCCCGGCCACCGCCACCGCGGAGCAGATCCGCTCGGTCAACACGCGCTACCACGACGGCGCGGCGGCCGGCTACGACGTCAAGTGGGGCATCGACTACGGCGAGGTCGGCCGCCATCAGGTGCTCGGCAAGGTCGCCAAGGCGCTGGGCGCCGCGGGCCCCTTCGGACGCTCGCTCGAGGTCGGCGCCGGGACCGGCTACTTCAGCCTGAACATGCTGCAGGCCGGCTATGTGGGCGACGCGGTCTGCACCGACATCTCGCCCGGCATGCTCGACGCGCTGCAGGCCAACGCGCGCCGCCTGGAGGTCGACGTGAGCGCCGTCGTCTGCGACGCCGAGGAGCTGCCCTTCGAGGACGACTCCTTCGACCTCGTCTTCGGCCACGCGGTGCTGCACCACCTGCCCGACCTCGATCGCGCCTTCGGCGAGTTCCGCCGGGTGCTGCGGCCCGGCGGGCGGCTGTTCTTCGCCGGCGAGCCCTCGCGCTACGGCGACCGCATCGCCCAGGTGCCCAAGCGCGCGGGGTACCGCGTCGCGCCCCTGTGGCGCCGGCTCATGCGCGCGCAGCCGGCGAGCGAGGGCCACAGCGACGGCGGCGAGGTCAACCACCAGCTCGAGGCCTTCGTCGACGTCCACGCCTTCACGCCCGACCAGCTCTCGGCCGTCGCGCGCCGCGCCGGCCTCGGCGACGTCCGCGTCCGCGGCGAGGAGCTGCTCGCCAACTGGTTCGGGTGGGCCAACCGTGCCCTGGAGGCGACGGCCGACCCCGACACCGTGCCGTGGGGCTGGAAGGTCTACGCCTTCAAGGGCTACCTGGCCTTCCAGGAGGTCGACCGCCGACTGCTCGAGCCCTATCTGCCGCCGGCGATCTTCTACAACCTGATCGTCTCGGCGACGAACCCGGGCTAGGTCTAAGACCCGAGGAGGTTGTTCCGCGTCCCCGCCACGCCGGCGTGGGCCCGAACAGCTCACCGAGGGAGAGCAGCCTTCCGCGCCGCCGGCCCCCGGAGGGGCGCCGCCGGCCCCCGGGGGCGCCGAACGTCGGTTTTCCCCCATCCACACGGGGTAGGACCGACGTTCGACCCCCCGGGCACGGACCCGTTCTCCTCGGTGAGCTGTTCGCACCGCAACGGGCGTCACAGCGACCCGGGACCCCGAACAACCTGCTCAGGACCTACACCTAGGCCCGCCTAGACGCCGACGCCGAGCTCCTGGGCGGCCGCGGCCGCCTCGTGGCGCGAGTGGACGCCGAGCTTGCTCAGCACCGCGGCGACGTGGTTGTCGACCGTGCGCACCGAGAGGACGAGCTCGTCGGCGATCTCCGCGTTCGTCCTGCCCACGCGCAGCAGCCGCAGGACCGCGAGCTGGCGGGCGGTGAGGCCCGCCGGGTTGGCGCGCGTCTGCGCCCGCGGGCCGCGCGGCACCGGGGCGCCGATCGCCCGCAGGCGCTCGCGCACGCGCGCCACGGCGGGCTCGGCGCCCAGGCCGTCGAGGACGTCGAGGGCGACGCGGACGGACTCGAGGTCGCCGGTGTCCGCGAGCGCGAGCGCGGTCTCGTAGGGGTCGTCGGCCGGCGCCGGCACGCCGTCGGCCTCGACGGCGAGCCCCGCGCGCGCCAGGTAGCGCACGAGCTCGGCGCGGAAGGGCGCCGCGCCGGGCTGCTCGGTGCGCGGCAGCAGCACCTCGGCGACCTCGGCCGCCGCCTCGGGCGCGCCGGTCAGCCACGCCCACTCGGCGCGCGCGATGCCCGCGTAGGCGAGCCCCAGCAGCAGCCCGTGGCGCCGCGCCTCCTCCCACGCCTCGGCGAGCATCGCGCCCGCGGTCGGATCGCCGCGGCGCGCGCGCAGGCGCCCCAGCCACGGGACGCTGTAGGCGATCAGCATCCCGGGGTCCTCGACGCCCTCGACCAGCTCGTGCAGCCCGGCCTCGGCGCCGTCCCAGTCGCCGCGGCGCAGGAGCAGCAGGCAGCGATGGACCTCGAGGTTGTAGGCGTGCGACCAGAAGCCGCGCTCGCGGCAGAAGGACAGGCCGTCGGTCACGCAGCGCTCGAGCTCGTCCAGGCGTCCGGCGCGCATCAGCAGCTCGGCGAGGTTCGTGTAGCCGCGCGCCGTGGCCTCGTGATGGCCGCCCGCGATCGCCATCGCGATGCTGTCGCGCATGAGCTCGAGTCCCGCCGGGTCGCCCTCCTCGACGCGCGCGATCCCGAGGTAGTTCAGGCACAGCGAGGCGAGGTCGGGCCGGCGCGCCTCGAGCGCCAGGGCGCGCGCTCGCTCGAGCAGCCCCTCGGCTTCCCCGGGACGGTCGGTGAGCGCGAGGATCGCGGCCTCGTAGAGCGTCGCGTGGGCGAGCTGGGCCCCGTCACCGTTGGCCTCCAGCAGCGTGACGGCGCGCGCCGCGCACGTCTCGGCCGCGTCGGTGTCGCCGGCCATGAACAGGTGGCGCGACATGCGCACCAGACAGAGGCCGAGCGCCACCAGGTCCCCGAGCTCCTCGTAGACGCGCGCCGCCTCGCCGCCCGCCCGCACCGCCTCGCGGAAGTGGCCCGCGTTGTAGAGCTCCCAGCCGTAGTCGTCGAGCACCGACGCGCGCTCATGGGGATCGAGGTCGCCGGCGTGGGCCACGACCGACTCGAAGTGGGCGAGCGCCTGGCGGTGGGATCCGGCGCGCGCCGCCTCGCGCGCAGCGGCCGGGCCGACGGCGAGCACGGTCTGCACGTCGCCCGCCGCCGCGGCGTGGTGCATCAGCCGGGCGCGCTCGGGGCGCGCCCGGGCCTTGAGCGCCTGTACCACGGCCTGGTTGAGCGCGCGGCGGCGCAGGCCCGGGAGGCTCTGCTCGATCGCCCGGCGCGCGAGCTCGTGGCGGAAGCCGAGGCCCTCGACGCGCACCTCGACGACCCCGGCGAGCTCAGCCGGCTCAAGCGCGTCGAGGCTGCCGCCGAGCAGGTCGGAGGCGAGCGCGGGCGCGATGTGCGACGGCACCACCGACAGACGCTCGAGCGCATCGCGGCAGTCGGCGTCGAGCGGGCGCAGCCGCGCCAGGACCGCGTCCTTGACGCTGATCGGGACCTCGTCCGGCGGCACCGCGAGCGCCTCGGTCACGAAGAACGGGTTGCCGCGCGTGAGCGCGTGGACGGCGCCGGCGTCGCGGCCCGTGCCCGCCGCCAGCGAGCGCACCGCGCGGTGCGAGAGCGGCGCGAGCGCGACGCGGTGCACGGGGGCGCCGGCGAGCATCCCCAGCAGCCGGTGCAGCGGGTGGCGCGGGTCGATCTCGTCGTCGCGCAGCGTGAGGACGAGGACGGCGCCGACCTCGGGCACGCGCCGGGCGGCGAAGCCGAGGACGTCGAGCGTCGCGTCGTCGGCCCAGTGGACGTCCTCGACGACGAGGACGGACGGGCGCTCCTCGGCGAGCTCCTCCATCAGGGCGGTGAAGACGCCGTCGACGGGGCCCTCGTCGGCCAGCGCGGCGGCGAGCGGCCCGCTCGTCCCGGCCGCGGCGTCGTGCAGCGGCCCGAGCGTCCGCGAGGCCACGAGGTCGTCGCAGGCCGCGGGCAGGACCCGCGCCCGCTCGGCGACGCGCTCGGTGAACGCCCGCACCAGGGTCGTCTTGCCGATCCCGGCCTCGCCGCCGATGAGCACGGTGCAGCCGCGCCCGGCCGACGCGTCGGCGACCGCGCCCATCAGCACGCCCAGCTGCGCGTCGCGTTCGAGGAGCCGCTGGACCATGGCCGTACATGGTGGACTAGGTAGCCCGCGGCGCAAAGTTGAGTAGCGCTACCGATGTGCGATCGGCTCGGTGGGCGTACAACGAGAGGACCTCTCCTCTTCCGCTCCACGATACGAAGGACACCCCTCTCTCCTTGGCTGCCACCTACGACTGCGACAGCGACTACGAGCTGGCCCCGCGGCTGCCCAAGCCGGCCGCGTGGCGCTCGGAGCCGATGCCCTCTCCCGCGGACGTCGACCACTCCCACCTCATCGCCCGCGGCCAGCCGGCCGACCTCAAGGACGTCCCCTTCCACGGCGAGGCCCCGCTCGCCCGCTGGCTCATGGCCGGCTCGGGGCTGCAGCCCTCGGCGCACGCCCACATCGCGGTGCACCGGATGGACGTCATCAAGCCCGAGAGCCGCACCTACGCCCAGCTCCACCAGCACGCGGTCGCCGAGATCAACCTCATCCTCCCCGTCACCGATCTCACCTACGAGGTCGTCCTCGGCGAGCAGCGCTTCGAGGTCGACGGGCCGGCGAGCATCTTCGTCCCCGCCGGCCTGCCCCACAGCGCCAACGTCAAGGCCGGCACCGGCCTCTTCGTGACGATCCTGCTGGGGGTGGACGAGTACGCCGCCTTCGCCCCGTCGGGCTGAGCGCCCCCGCCGCGACTACGGAGCGACGCTCCCCACGGTCCCGCGCCCGGCCCACGTGGGCACGCCGGGCGTGGAGGCGACGGCGGTGTAGAACGGATCGGCGCCGGCGGCGGGCAGCACGATGCTGTAGCCGCCGTCGGCGCCGGTCACGCCGCGCAGCGCGGTGTCGTCGAAGTGCTCGGGCGTCGTCGTCGTGCGGTGATACAGGCCGACCGTGACACCGGCCAGCGGCGAGCTGCTCACGACGCTGTTGCCCGCCACCACCTGCCGGGTCAGCGCGCCCGTGAAGGTCAGCGGCGCGCCGCGGCGGGGCTGGCCCTGGTAGGCGACGGTCAGCTGCGGCGTGAGCGTGCGCTGGACGCCGCCGAAGGGGATCGCGGGCGCGCGCACCACGCGGCACGGCACGTCGGTGAAGCCGTCGCAGCCGCCCTCGCCGCCGCTCTGGTCCTCGACGTAGAGCGACGAGTTGGCGGTCGGCTTGGCGAAGGCGCCGGTCACCGTGCGGAAGGTCCGGACCTCCTCCGTCGCCCCGCCCGACCACGCGATGCGCTCGAAGGTGTTCGCCGGGTGGACCCCGTAGTGGACCGTGTAGGCGAAGCGGTCGTCCTGGGCGACCTGGCCGAAGAGATTCGACTCCTCGCCGAAGGTGACCTTCGCGATCACCGACGACCCGCTCGCCGTGGCCGAGTACTTGCGCAGCTCGCTGCTCTTCTGGCCCGCGCCGTTCTTGTCGGCGTGGGTGAGGTCGACCGAGCTGATGACGATCCGCGAGCCGCGGATCGACGCCTGCCCGGCGGGGGTGGTCAGGCACCTGCTCTTCAGCAGCCGCCGGCTGCCGGCCGACGAGCTGAGGTCCTTGACATACGGCACGTCGCAGCCCTTGACGTCGCGCGTGAAGACGACCGTCGACTTCCAGATCGCCGGCGTCGCCTCGTCGTAGGAGGGCGAGGACACGGTCTTCAGCGTCTGCTCGACGCCGGTGGCGACGTTCATGCGCCGCACGTCGCAGCCGCTCGAGCCGCAGCGCTGGTAGATGGCCACGACGTTGCCGTGGGCGTCGGGCCCGAGCGAGACGTCCCAGGGGCGCTTCGAGCTCGGCAGCGGCGTCTCGAGCGCGCCCGTGGCGGGATCGCGGAGCGTCAGCGTGTAGCGGCCGCTGGTCTCGTCGAAGGTCGACCACGCCTCCCAGCCGCCGTAGCCGGCGACGGGGGCGTCGCGTAGGAGCTCGGCGACGGGCTCGTCGGCGAGGGCGGCGCCGGCGGGCGCGAGGACGAGCGCGCACAGCGCGAGGGCGGGGAGCACGAGGAAACGGCGCATGTCCCCGCTAACGGGCCGCACGCCAGAAGGTCGCGCTCGACGAGCGCCGGCCGCCGACCGCCCAGCGGATGCCGTCGGCCATGAGCGCGCGCTGGTGGGGCTCGCTCCAGGTCGCCGGGAAGTGCCCGAGGGCGTCGTAGAAGACGCGCCCGCGCCCGTAGCGCCGCCACCACACGAGCGGCCCGCCGTCGTGCAGGCGCGCGACGACGTGGCGCTTGGCGAGGCGGTGGAAGACGTAGAACTCGTCGGTGATCGCGAACGAGCGCGCCGTCGTGAAGGAGCGGTCGACGACGTCGACGCGTCCCGGCCCCGCGGGTGCGTGGCCGCGGAAGTCGGCACCGAGCATGCGGTGGAAGGCGCGCGAGGAGGCGAAGGTGTCGGCCGCGGCGTGGGCGCCGACGAAGGCGCCGCCGCCGCGCACGTAGGCCAGCAGCCGCGTGCGGCCCGCGCGGTCGAGGTGCAGCTCGCCGCTCGTGTTGAGGAAGACGACGGCGCGCGCCCGGCGCAGCCGCGCCGCCGTGAGCTGGTCGGCCCCCGTGAGGAAGCGCGTGTCGTAGCCCAGCGAGGCGACCATCGCCTTCGCCGCCGGGATCGAGTCGTGCACGAAGCCGCGCGTCTCGCTGACCACGAGCAGCTGGGCCGGCGCGGGCGACGGCGCCAGGGCCGCGGCGGCCAGCACGGCGGCGAGCATCGAGCCACGGTACACCTAGACTGAGGCGGCGATGGTCGACGACGTCGTGCCCGACTTCCCGCTCTTCCCGCTGAGCATCGTCGCGCTTCCCCACGAGCTGGTGCCGCTGCACATCTTCGAGGAGCGCTACCGCACGATGATCGGCGAGTGCCTCGAGCAGGAGTCGGAGTTCGGCATCGTCTGGGCCGGCGACGAGGGCACGCGCCCCGTGGGCTGCGCGGTCGAGATCACCGAGGTCCTCGAGCGCATGGAGGACGGGCGCATGAACATCCTCACGCGCGGCACCCGCCCGTTCCGGATCGTCGACGAGCGCCACGACCTCCCCTATCCGGCGGGCACCGTCGAGTTCCTGCGCGACAAGAGCGAGCGCGCCGACGCCAAGACCCTCGCCGCCGCCCACGAGGCCTACGGGTCGCTGGTCGAGCAGGCCACCGACCGCACGCCCGATGCCGAAGAGCTCAGCGCGATGGACGCCTACCGGATGGCCGCGACCGTCGACTTCGGCCTCGACGCCAAGCAGGGACTGCTCGACCTGCGCTCCGAGAACGCCCGTCTGCGGCTCGTGACGCGCCTCTTCCGCGCCGCGAGCAAGCGCCTGGACTTCATCGAGCGCGCGCAGGAGCGCGCGCGCTCGAACGGGAAGGTGCGCTTCTCCTAGCGCGCGCCAGCGCTGCCGCCGAGGCGGGCGCGAGCGGCATGCGCACGTCGGGCGTCGCGATCCGCCCCTCGGCGTGGAGCACGGCCTTCAGCACGGCGGGGCTGGGCTCGGCGAAGAGCGCCAGGACGAGCGGGAGCAGCGCCTCGGCGTGGGCGCGGGCGTCGTCGGCGCGGCCGGCGCCGGCGTCGGCCAGCAACGCCGCGAAGCGCTCGGTGGCCAGGTGCGAGGAGGCGGCGATCGCGCCGCGGGCGCCCATCAGCGCCAGCGGCAGGATGAAGGCGTCGTCGCCGCAGAGCACCGCGAAGTCGTCGGGCGCGCCGGCCAGCAGCTCGAGCGTGTCGGCGTCCAGCGCGCCGACGGCCTGCTTGACGCCGGCGATGCCGTCGGTCGCGGCGAGCTCGAGCAGGGCGGCGGCACCGAGGCCGCGGCCCGTGCGGTAGGGGATGTTGTAGACGACGACGGGAACCGGCGAGCGCGCCGCGACCGCCTGGAAGTGGGCGACGATCGCGGCCTCGGAGGGGCGCACGTAGTAGGGCACGACGGCCAGCGAGGCGGTCACGCCCTCGACCTCGGCGAGCGCCTCGTGGCGGGCGATCGTCGTGCGCGTGTCGTTCGTCGCGGCGCCGGCGAGCAGCGTCGCCCCGCGGTCGGCGGCGACGGCCGCGCAGACCGCCAGGACGTCCGCGCGCTCGCGCTCGTCCAGCGACGACGCCTCCGCGGTCGTGGCCAGCGCCACCAGCCCGTCGGCGCCGTCGTCGAGGACCTCGCCCGCCAGGCGGTCGAGGGCGGCCAGGTCGACCCCGCCGTCGGCGCCGAAGGGCGTCACGAGCGGCACGAGGAGGCCGCCGACCGCGCTCATCCGCTCTCGACCCGCACCGGCACGGCGCGGCGCCGCGCGAGGCGGTCGGGCAGCCGCCCGCCGACCGCCAGCCACGAGCCCGCGAGGATCAGCGCCAGCCCCCCGACGGCCGCGAGGCTGAAGGGCTCGTCGAGCAGGACCACGCCGTAGACGACGCTGAAGCCCGGCGCGAGGTAGGCGATGATCGACGCCCGCGCCGGGCCGATCTCCGCGATCAGCGTGTAGAACCACAGGAAGGCGATGCCGGTGCCCGCCACCCCCAGGAGCACGAGCGAGCCGACCGACTTCAGGCTCGGCGCGTGGTCGGGCAGCGACGTGAGCGCGAGCGGCAGCGTCACGAGCGCGGCGACGGCCATGTTGCCGCCCGCCACGCTGACCGGGGGCACGCCGGGGAGCCGGTGCTTGATGAGCATGGCCCCGACCGCGTAGCCGAAGCTCGCGAGCAGGATCATGAGCCCGCCGGCGACCTGGTCGCCGCTGCCCGAGAGGTCCAGGCCGAAGAGCAGGATGACGCCGAGCATGCCGACGACGATGCCGACCGCGGCCCAGCCGGTCGAGCGCTCGTCCTGGTCGAAGGCCAGCGCGAGCAGCGAGGTGAAGATCGGCGCGCTGGAGACGAGGATGCCCGCGAGCTGGGTCTCGACGTGGTTCTCGCCGAAGGTGATGAGCAGGAACGGCCCGACGACCTGCACGCAGCCGATCAGGGCGATCCAGCCCAGGCGCCCGCGCAGCGGCCCCAGCACGCGCCAGTGGACGGCGAGCGCGAGCAGCACCGTGGCGCCCAGGCCGGTGCGGATGCAGACGATCGCGCCCTCGCTGAAGTCGTCGAGGGCGACCTTGATGAACATGTAGGACGCGCCCCAGACCGCGGCCGCGCCGCCCATCATCAGCCAGGTGCGCCGCGTCATCGCGGTCCAGCCTCGCAGGAGGCGCCCATCAGCGCCAGCAAACCTCCTTGGGTCAGGACATCAGCTCGGCTGATGCCTGGACCTTGGCCTCGAGATAGGCCAGGTAAGGCGCGGGGTCGAGCCCGTCGCCGACGACGCGCTCGAGCAGCTCGACGGGCAGCTGGCGGCGCCCGTGGCGGTGCACGTGCTCGGCGAGCCACTCGCGCAGGGGCGCGAAGTCGCCCGCCGCGAAGCTCTCGTCGAGGTCGGGCAGGTCGGCGCGCACGCGCGCCCAGAGCTGGCCGGCGATCACGTTGCCCAGCGCGTAGGTCGGGAAGTAGCCGAAGATCCCCTCGCCCCAGTGGACGTCCTGCAGGACGCCGTGGGCGTCGTCGGGCACCTCGAGGCCGAGGTAGGCGCGGGTGCGCTCGTTCCACGCCGCGGGCACGTCGTCCACGGCCAGCTCGCCCTCGATCAGCGCCAGCTCGAGCTCGAAGCGCAGGACGATGTGCAGCCCGTAGGTGACCTCGTCGGCGCTGACGCGGATGAGGCTGGGCCGGACCGCGTTGACGGCGCGCTGGACCTGCTGCCAGGTGGCGTCCGCGAAGCGCTCCGGCAGCGCGGCCTGCGCGTGCGGGAAGCACCAGCGCCAGAAGCCCGCCGAGCGCCCGACCATGTTCTCCCACAGGCGGCTCTGCGACTCGTGCCAGGCGCTCGACGCCCCGCCGGCCATCGGCGTGCGCGCGAGCGCGCGGTCGACCTGGTGCTCGTAGAGGCCGTGGCCGAACTCGTGCATGGCCGAGTACAGCGAGTCGAGGTCGGCCTCGTCGTAGCGCGTGGTCAGGCGCACGTCGCCGGCGTCGATCGTCGACTCGAAGGGATGGGCGGCCTCGTCGACGCGCCACTGCCGGTCGTCGACCCCGAGCGCGCCCAGGACCGTCCGCACCAGCGAGCGCTGCCCGGCCTCGGGGAACGGGCCGCCGTGCACGAGCGAGACGTCGACCTCGGGCGCGACGCCCATGAGGGCGACCAGCCCGTCGCGCAGGCGCGCGAGCACGTCGCGCAGGTCGGCGGTCGACATCCCCGGCTCGAAGTCGTCCAGGAGCGGGTCGTAGGGATGCTCGGCCTCGGGGAAGCAGGCGCTGTACTCGCGGCGCAGCTCGACGTTGCGCTCCAGGAAGGGCGCGAAGGTCGCGAAGTCGCTGCGCCGGCGGGCGTCGAGCCACGCGCCGCGCGCCGCGACGCCGGCGCGCGCCATCTCCGCCACGAGCGCGCCCGGGACGCGGCGCGCCTTGTCGAAGTCGCGCCGCGCGATCCGCACGACGTCGGCCTCGAGCTCGTCGCGCGGCGCGGCGGTCTGCAGCAGCTCGCCCACGCGCTCGTCGGTGAAGCGCTCGTGGGCCATGCGGCCGATGGTCGCGCGCACCTCGCCGCGCGCCTCGGCGCCGCCCGGCGGCATGCAGACCTCCTGGTCCCAGGCCAGGAGCATGCCCGCGCGCTCGAGGTCGGTGATCTCCGCGAGCCGTGCCAGCAACTCGTCCATCGGACGAGGCTATCGGCCCGCGCTCAGCCGAACTCGGCGACCCGCGCCCGGAGGTCCTAGCGCGCCAAGTGGCACTCGCCCTTGGCGACGTCGCGCGTGAGCTTGGCCAGCTTGAAGAGCACCGGCGGCTGGCGCTGCGAGTCGTCGCTCCACGCCACGCCGCCGTCCTCGGTGCGCACGCGGTAGGAGAAGACCGGCTGCGGGCCGGGGGCCAGGCGCAGCTGCGCCTTGGAGGGCTTCTCGAGGTCGCGCTCGGCCTCGCGCGCCGTGATGAGCTGCGCGCTCGGGATCTCGACCAGCGGCCGGCCGTTGCACGACGCGCGGCCGTCGTCGGTCACGCGCACGGTCAGGTGCGCGCCGGGGACCTCGCCGGAGCGCGTCACGAGGAAGAGGTCGCGGGCCTCGCTGCCGCACGCCGCGAGCGCCAGCGCCGCGGCCGACGCGAGCGCGGCGAGCGCCGCCCAGGCCCGCGTCACGCCGCCACCGCGGCGCCGCCGCGGCGCGGGTCGCCGGCGCCCGAGAGGGCGCCCATGGCGCGGTCGCGCTCGACGGCCTGCACGCCGCCGAAGAAGAGGTTGCGCTCGCGGAAGGAGACGAGCTTGCGCCCGGCCGCGCGCAGCGCGTCGGTGTCGATCCCGGGCTCGGTGTAGACGAGGCCGTCCTCGAAATGCGCGCGCGGGGCGATCACGGCGTCGTGGGCGCGCAGGCCGTGGTCCACGACGCCGACGATGACCTGCAGGATCGCCGAGCGGATGCGGTTGGAGCCCGCGCTGCCGAGCACGAGCTCGACGGCCCCGTCGGTGCCCATGACGACGGTCGGCGACATCATCGACGGCATCCGGCGCCCGGGCGGAAAGGTGAAGAAGCCCATTGGGTTGAGGTCCTGCTCGCCCATCACGTTGTTGACGTGGATGCCGGTGCCGGGGACGACCAGCCCCGAGCCCTCGCCGTTGGTGCACGTCACCGAGCACGCGCGCCCCTCGCCGTCGAGGACCGAGAGGTGGGTGGTCGAGCCCAGCCGCGAGGCGAGCAGGCGATCGGCGAAGCCGGGCTCGATCAGCCCTTCGACGAACTCGGGCGTGCGCAGCGCCTGCGCCTCCTCCATGACCGCGACGATGTCGACGGCCGACGGCGGCCCGTCGGAGCGCTCGTCCAGGCGCGCCATCGCGAGCGCCAGCAGCGTCCCGCCGGCGGCGGGCGGCGGGTTGGTGAGCACCTCGCGCCCGCGATAGCTCGCGCGCACCGGCGTCCGCGCGACCGGCTCGTAGGCCGCCAGGTCGGCGTGCGTGAGCTGGCCGCCGCGCTCGCCGACCCAGGCGACGACGGCGTCGGCGAGGTCGCCCGTGTAGAAGGGCTCCGCGCCCTCGGCGCCGAAGCGCTCGATCGTGTCGGCCAGCTCGCCGGAGCCGAAGACGTCGCCCGCGCCGAGCGAGAGGCCGCGCGGCGCGAAGGCCGCGCGCGACTCCTCGGTGGTCACGAGGATCGGCTCGAGGATCTCGAAGACGTAGGCCTGCTCGGCGCTGAGCGGCACGCCCTCGCGCGCGAGCTCGGCGGCGGGCGCGGCGAGCGTCGCCGCGTCGACCGAGCCCCAGCGCTCCAGCGCGGCCGCGAGGCCGGCGGGCGAGCCGGGCACGCCGCACGAGGCGGCGCCGCAGTTGAAGACCTGCACGGCCTCGCCGAACGAGACCTCGGCGGGCACGAGGTCGGCGCGCCGGGCGGGGTCGGCGCCGCGCCCGGGCGCCTCGACGAAGAAGTCCAGCAGCGTCGGCTCCTCGCCCGCGCCCGCCACGAGCAGGTAACCGCCGGCCCCCGGGCCGGTCAGCAGCGGCTCGGCGACCCATGAGGCCAGGACGGCGCCCACGGCGGCGTCGACGGCGTTGCCGCCCTCGCGCAGGATCCGCGCGCCGGCCTCCGCGGTCAGCGGGTGGCCGGCCGCCACCATGCCGGCCGGGCGGGACCGATTCACGCGGGGATCCTCCCAGAGGGGCGCACGACGGTCGCCAGGAAGCGTTCGGGCATCTCGCGCAGGACGTGCAGGCGCGGGTCGGGCACGTCGATGACCCGGTCGGTGGCGAGCGGGCGCAGCGGCGCGAGGCGGCCGTCGGCCATCACCTCGTCGAGCGCCCGGCGCTCGCCGCCGAGCACGACCGCGTCCAGGCGCGGCGCCGCGGGGACGAGCACCCGGACCGCGACGTCGGCCGCCGCCTGCAGCGCCGCGTGCGCCTGGCCCTCGCGGCGGCGCGCGAAGCGGCCCGAGCTCGAGCCGCCCTTGCGGTGGCGGCCGTGCACGAGCCGGCTGCCGACCTTCGAGTCGACGAGCTCGGCGCCGCGGAAGATCCCCGCGGCGTGGCCGCCGAGCCGCACGAGGAGCACGCCCACCGTCCGCTCGCGGCGGACGTGGTCCAGCAGCGCGGCGGGCTCGTAGCCGGCGCGGTCGCCGCGGACGGCCTCGTCGAGCGGCGGGAAGGGCGGCTCGCAGACGACGCGCTCGGCGTTTGCCGCGACGAAGGCCACGTCGCGCTCGCCCACCGACGTCCAGGCCACGGGCTCGTGGCCCGCGGCCCAGCGATCCAGCCAGCGCTCCAGGCGCGCCGGCGGCAGCTCGTAGCGCTCCTCGGTCAGCCTCTTGGGATGAACTCGGGGACGTCCAACTCGTGGACGCCGAGTCCGGTCTGGCGCGTGGCGGTCGAGCGCGTGCGCCGCTCGACGCGGACCTCGCCGCGCGGCTCCTCGAAGTCGCGCCGCGCGGGGCGCGGGCGGCCCTCGGTGTAGCCGGTGGCGACGACGGTGACCCACACCTCCGAGCCGAGCTTCTCGTCGACCATGGCGCCGAAGATGATGTTCGCGTCCGGGTGGGCGGCCTCGCTGACCGCCTTGGCGGCCTCGTTGATCTCCCACAGCGACAGGTCCGGGCCGCCGGTGATCGAGAGCAGGATCTTGCGGGCGCCCTCCATCGAGGTCTCCAGCAGCGGCGACTCGGTCGCGGCGCGGGCGGCCTCGGTGGCGCGGTCCTCGCCGTGGCCCATGCCGATGCCCAGCAGCGCGTTCCCGGCGTCGGACATGATCGTCCGCACGTCGGCGAAGTCGAGGTTGATGAGCCCCGGCAGCGTCACGAGGTCGCTGACGCCCTGCACGCCCTGGCGCAGCACGTCGTCGGCCACGCGGAAGGCGTCGACCATCGAGGTCTGCTTGTCGAGCACGCTGAGCAGCTTGTTGTTGGGGACGACGATGAGCGTGTCGACCTCGTTGGCCAGCGACTGCACGCCCGCCTCGGCGGCGGCCGCGCGCCTGTTGCCCTCGAAGCCGAACGGCTTGGTCACGATCCCGACGGTGAGCGCGCCAATCTCGCGCGCGATGCGCGCCACGACCGGGGCCGCGCCGGTGCCCGTCCCGCCGCCGGCGCCGGCGGCGATGAAGATCATGTCCGAGCCCTTGAGCAGCGCCTTGATGCGGTCGTACTCCTCCATCGCGGCCTGGCGGCCGAGATCGGGGTTCGAGCCGGCGCCCAGCCCGCGCGTGACGTTCGGGCCGATGTGCAGGGTGATGTCGGCCGTCGACTGCTGCAGCGACTGCAGGTCGGTGTTGATGGCGACGAACTCGACGCCCTCGATCTGCGCCTCGACCATGCGGTTGATCGCGTTGACGCCGGCCCCGCCGACGCCGACCACGCGCAGCACGGGCTGGCCCGCCGGACGGGCGACGCCCCACGGCGTGGGCTCGTCGGCCACGCGGGCGTAGGGGTCGTGCGCGGGCTGCGCATCGCGGTCGAGGATGTTGTCGGGGATGTCGGCGCTGAAGGCGTGGCGCAGGCGCTCCTGCGGCGTCGGCACGCGCGTCTCGGGCGCCGGCGGCGCCTCCTCGGGCGTGTTGAGCGCGGGATGCGGATAGCCGGTCTCGCGCGGATGCGGCGGCGGGGGCTCGGGCGCGCGGCGCTCGCGCGCCGCAGGGGTCGATGGCGCGGGAACCTCGCGCTCGTCGGTGCGCTCGTTGCGCTCGGGCTGCTCGGCGGCCTGCTCGGTCTTCCGGAACAGGTCCGCCAGCGGCCCCTCCCTCATGCTCGCTCGCTTACCGCTTGCCATGGGCGAGAACCTCCTTCGCGAGATCGCGATAGGACTGGGCGGCCATCCCGTCCGGATCGTACTTGAGCACTGACATGCCTTTCACAGGGGCCTCCGCGAAGCGGACGGTCTTGCGGATGCGCGAGGCGAAGACGCGGTCCCCGAAGTTCTCCTCGAGGATCTCGATGGCCTCCTTGGCGTGAACGGTCCGCGTGTCCATGAGCGTGGGCAGGATGCCCTCGATCTCCACGTCGGGGTTCAGGTTCTCGCGGATCATCTGAAGCGTGTTCTGCAGCTGGATCAGCCCGCGCATCGAGAGGTACTCGCACTGGACGGGCACGATGACCTTGTCGGCGGCGGTCAGCGCGTTGATCGTCAGCAGCCCGAGGCTGGGCGGCGTGTCGATGCAGATGAAGTCGTAGTCGTCGACGATGGCCTTGAAGGCCTTCTCGAGCGAGCGCTCGCGGCCGATCATGGTGCTCATCGCGATCTCGGCGCCCGCGAGGTCGATCGACGCGCAGGCGACGTCGATCTCGCGCTTGCGGATGACCTCGCGCATCGAGGTCTGGTGGACGAGCACGTCGTACATCGACGTCTCGAGCGTGTCGGGGTCGATCCCCTGCGACATGGTGAGGTTGCCCTGTGGGTCCATGTCGACGCACAGGACGCGGAAGCCCTTCTCGGAGAACGCGACGGCGAGGTTGAGCGTCGTCGTGGTCTTGGCGACGCCGCCCTTCTGGTTCGCGAACGCGATGACCTTCGGCTTATGGGGTGCCGTATCCATGTCAGCGCCGTATTCGCCCGGCCATGGGCGAATCCTTCACGCGCGGGGATGACTACCAGTGGGCTCGGACGCGTCGCGTGGAGCGCCCCCGTGCCGCGGGGCACACCGCGGCCGAGCACCGAGGGAAACGAAGCGACCGGCGGCGCGGACCGCGAGCAGCCTCGCCGGCGCCCGCGGCCACCGATTGAAGGATTGTCGCCCCCAGAGCCTCCACAATCCTTCAGTGCCCACGCCGGCGGCGCCCGAGCCCCGAACGGGAGCCATTCGCGCCCCGCACCGCCGCGGACTCCCTTCCCTCGGTGAGCTGTTCGTGCCGGCGTCGCCAGCGACCGCGAACAGCCTCCTCAGGAGCTACACCTAGGTCTGTCCTCGGAGCCTGGCGGCAGACCGCCGCGGGCGCCCGCTAGGCCCCGAGATGGATGTAGAGCGGGTCGCCCGCTGACACGCCGCGGGCGTCGAGGACCACCTGCGCGGCGGCCACCGCCTCGTCGCGGTCGACTTCGCGGGTCGAGAGCTGCTCGACGTCCTCGCCCTCGAACCCGGGCAGGCGCAGCTCGCCGCCCTCGGGCCAGATCGTCTGCACGCGGACGCGATCTCCGAGCGCGACGAGCGCAAGGATGTTCTCCGCAGGCCGTCCGGCCGCGACGAAGGCAATCTCCTCGCGCCCGCTCGCGAGCGCCTCGACCGCCGCGACGAGGTCCTTCGCGCCGCGCTGGGTGAAGAAGACCTCCGCGCGCGCGTCGCCCGGCACGCCGAGGCCATCGGTCAGGGCACTGACGGCGGCGGCCGCGCCGCGGGCCGCCTGCCCGCTGCCCGCGGGCACGAACAGGGCCCACGCGTCCGGCATGTCGTCGCGGAATCCCAGCGCCTCCATGGCCGCCCTGTCGGGCCGCCGGCGGCGCAGTCCCCGGCGCGGGCCGCGGTCCCCCACGCGCACCTCCAGGTCGCCGTCGGTCGCCGCGACCCCGGCGACCCAGACCTCCTCGTCGCCGTCGATCGCGAGCTGGCGCACGCCGCGCTCGGCGGCCGCCTCGGCCAGCGCGGCCTCGATCTCCTCCCGCAGGGCCACGGGCGCATCGTACGGCTAGGCTCCGGCGCCGGATGGTGATCCACTTCGACGACGTGGAGCCGCGTGCGTTCGAGGGCGAGCAGCTGCGCGGCACGGGCTGGCGACTCGGCGCTGCGGCCGGCTGCGACCGCGTCGGCCTGAGCCGCTATCGGCTGCGCGGCGGCGAGCGCGCGATGCCCGTGCACGTGCACGCCGACGAGGAGGAGATCTTCTACGTCCTGGCCGGCGAGGGCCTCAGCGTCCGGGACGGCCGCGCCCATCCGGTCCGCGCGGGCGACGCGATCCTGCACCGCGCGGGCGGCGAGCCGCACACGATCATCGGCGCCGGTGACGGGCTCGACGTGCTCGCGTTCAGCGACGGCTCGCCCACGGGACTGACGTGGCTGCCGCGGGCGCGCGCGTGGTGGAACGGCCCGCACTGGCTGCCCCACGACGGCCCGAACCCGTTCGCCGCCGAGGAGGCGGCCGGGCCGCTGGAGGTCGAGGTCGACGAGCAGCGCCCGCCCACGATCGTCGCGCTCGCCGACGTGCCGGCCGACCCCGAGCGCCGCGGCGACGTCGCCCACGTGCGCCGCGACCTCGGCGACGCGCTCGGAGCGCACGCCGCCGGCCTCGGGCACCTCGTCGTCGAGCCCGGCGCGCTCACCTACCCGCCGCACTGCCACGCCGCCGAGGAGGAGCTCTTCGTCGTCCTCGACGGCGCGGGGTCGCTCCTGCTCGGCGACGAGGAGCACCCGGTGCGGGCCGGGAGCGTCGTGGCCCGCCCGCCCGGCAGCGGGATCGCCCACGCCTTCCGGGCCGGCGACGGGCCCCTGACCCTGCTCGCCTACGGGACGCGCGAGCCCAACGACATCGTGTTCTTCCCGCGCTCGGGCAAGGTCGCCATCCGCGGGATCAAGGCGCGGTTCTTCATCGAGCGCGTCGAGTACTGGGACGGTGAGGAATGACGCTCTCGCACTGGGACGAGGTCGAGCGCGAGATCCGCGACGTCGGCGAGATGCGCGCGACCTTCCGCGCCCTCGGCGAGGCGGCGGGCGCGACGGCGGTCGGCGTGTCGCTCATCGACGTCGAGCCGGGCTGCCGCCCCGGGCCCGTGCACCAGCACGGCTCCGAGGAGGAGATCTTCTTCGTCCTGGGCGGCGCGGGGCTGGCGTGGATCGACGGCGCCGTGCACGAGATCGGCGCCGGGGACACGCTCGTATACCTCGCCGGCGGGCCTGAACATACGGTGATCGCGGGCGACGACGGGCTCTCCGTGCTCGCCTACGGCGAGAACCACGACCCGCCGCTCGTGCGCCTCCCGCGCGCCGGGATGATCCGCCGCGGCGGGCTGTGGCTCGAGGCCTCCCACGACGATCCGCTCGAGCGCGAGGCCGCCGCCGGCCCGCTCGAGCCGCCCGCGGCGACGGCGCGCCCGCCGTGCAGCGTCGCCCTCGAGGACGTCGAGATCGAGGCCGAGCGGGTCGGGGACTTCGACGTCGCCGAGCGCGACGTCGCCCGCGCCGCGGGCTCGGTGCGCACCGGGCTGCGCCACAACGTCGTCGCGCCCGGCGCCCTGAACTGCCCGCCGCACTGGCACGCCGCCGAGCACGAGCTCTTCGTCGTCCTCGAGGGCGGCGGGACGCTGCTGCTCTTCGACAACCGCGGCGACCTCGTCGAGGAGCACCCGCTGCGCCCCGGCCACTGCATCTCGCGCCCGGCCGGCGGGCGCCTGGCCCACATGCTGCGCGCCGGCGAAGGGGGCATGACCTACCTGGGCTACGGCACGCGCAACCCGAGCGAGATCGTCTACTACCCGCGCTCCAAGAAGGCGTGGCTCGGCCGCGTGCTGGTGCGCGTCGAGCTCGTCGACGACTACTGGGAGGGCGAGGTCTGACCGCCGATCTGCTGGGGCGCGACCTCATCGTCGTCACCGGCAAGGGCGGGGTCGGCAAGACGACGGTCGCCGCTGCGCTGGGGCTCGTCGCCGCCGGGCGCGGCCTGCGCACGATCGTGGCCGAGGTCGCCCGCCGCGACGACGTCTCGCGCGCGCTGGGCGGCGAGGGCATCCACGAGGAGGAGCTCGCGCCGGGCCTGCACCACCTCTCGATCGACCCCGAGCACGCGATGGAGCAGTACCTCACCGACCAGCTTCCGTCGCCGCTGGCGGAGGTGCTCGCGTCGAGCCGAACCTTCGGCTACCTGGCCGCCGCCACGCCCGGGATGCGCGAGCTGCTGACCGTCGGCAAGGTGTGGGAGCTCGCCCAGGACGACCGCCGCACGCCGGGCGCGCACCGCTACGACCTCGTCGTGCTCGACGCCCCGGCGACCGGCCACGGTGTCGCCGTGCTCAGCGCCCCGCGGACCTTCGCCCAGGCGGCGATGGTGGGCCGGATCGCGCGCCAGGGCCGTACGATCGAGGCGATGGTCTGCGACCCGCAGCGCACGGCGGTCGTCGTCGTTGCGCGCCCCGAGGAGATGCCGGTCAACGAGACGCTCTCGCTTCAGGACGCGCTGCGCGACGAGGTTGGGCTCGACGTCGGCCTCGTCGTGGCCAACGGGATGCTCTCCCAGCGCTTCACGGCCGCCGACGCGCGGGCGCTCGCGCAGGCGTCCGACGGGCCCGAGGTCCGCGCCGCCCGCCACAGCCACGCCCGCGCGCAGGCCCAGCGCGCCCAGCTGCAGCGCCTGCGCCGCGGCGCGCACGCCCCGGTCGTGACGCTGCCCTTCCTCTTCGAGGACGACCGCCTGGAGCGCCTGGCGCGCGAGCTGGAGCGGGCGCTGTGAGGGCGCGCCTGCAGGGCAAGCGGATCGTCATCTGCGCCGGCTCCGGCGGCGTGGGCAAGACGACGACCTCGGCCGCGCTGGCGATGGGCCTCGCCGCCGAGGGGGCCCGCGTCGCCGTGGTCACCATCGACCCGGCGCGGCGGCTGGCCAACGCGCTGGGCGTCGACGAGCTCGGCAACGAGCCCCACCTCGTCGACCCCGAGCGGCTCGCCGGCCACGGCATCGAGGTGCGCGGCGAGCTGTGGGCGATGATGCTCGACGCCAAGCGCACCTTCGACGACCTCATCACGCGCCTGGCCCCCGACGAGGCCACGCGCGACGAGGTCCTCACCAACCGCATCTACCAGCAGCTCTCGGGCGCCGTGGCCGGCTCGCAGGAGTTCACCGCCGTGGCCAAGCTCTACGAGCTCGACCGCTCGGGGCGCTTCGACGTACTCGTCCTCGACACGCCGCCCTCGCGCAACGCCCTGGACTTCCTCGACGCGCCCGATCGCATCACCGGCTTCCTCGAGGGCCGCGCGCTGCGCGTCTTCCTCGCCCCCACCGGCCTGGCGGCCAAGGTGCTGGGCCGCGGCACGAGCGTCGTCTTCTCGGTGCTCAAGCGGCTGACCGGGGTCGACCTCCTCGACGACCTGAGCGTCTTCTTCCGCGCCCTCGGCGGGCTCGTCGAGGGCTTCAAGCAGCGCGCGGCGGGCGTCAAGGCGCTGCTGGCCGACGAGGCGACGACCTTCATCGTCATCACCTCGCCGGAGCACGAGCCCGTCGAGGAGGCGATCTTCTTCACGGGCAAGCTGCGCGACCACGGGATGCCCTTCGGCGGCCTGGTCGTCAACCGCGTCCATCCGCTCGACGGCGGGCCGCCGGAGGCCGACGTCGACGCGCTCGCCGCCGCGCTGGGGGGCGACGCCAAGCTCGCGGGCAAGGTCGCGCGCGCCTACGCCGAGGAGCGCGCGCTCGCCCAGCGCGACGAGGCCGCCATCGAGCACCTGCGCGCCGAGACCGGCGAGGAGGACCCGATCGTCATCCCCCAGCTCGACGGCGACGTCCACGACGTGGACGGCCTCGTGGCCGTCCACGCGCATCTGTTCGCCGACTAGGTCTCCACCGCGGGTCAGCTCGGACGGGGGCCGACCGGCCGGGCGCGGGTGGCTCGCACGGCCATGCGGGCGCCGAGGTAGCCCGCCGCGAGCATCGCGACGAGCGTGCCGACGCCGATCAGGACGAAGACGATCGCGTCCGTCCCGCCGGCGGGCTGGACCACGGTCTCCCTGACGATCGTGGGTGCCGGGACGGCGTTCGACGCGTTCGACTGCGGCCCGACGTTCTCCATCGGCACCGCGCCGGCCGCCGCCGCGAGGACGAGCAGGGTGCAGGCCGTCGCCGCCAGCGCGCAGGCCGCGCGGACGGACCGTCGGGTGAAGGTATGAAGTCGCATGAGCGGCCTCCAGGTAGAGGATCGCCGGGGCCCGAGTGGGCGGCGGCTTGATGTCGGCGACCCTGGCGGCGCGCGGTAGGCGTGTGGCTGCGCCCCGGTAGGCGGCGGCCGTTTACCGGCAAGCGACCGGTGGCTTACCAGAGCCGGTGCTACGGTCGGCTCGACTCCGAAGGCGGTGGACAGTGGAATTCCGGGTCCTCGGCGATCTGGAGGTCCGGCATGACGGGGAGACGCTCCCCCTCGGGGCGCATCAACAGCGCGCCGTGCTCGCGATCCTGCTGCTGCAAGCGGGCCAGGTCGTCTCGGCCGACCGCGTGATCGACGCGCTGTGGGGCGACCAGCCTCCGCCCCGCGCGGCCAAGACCGTGCAGGTCTACGTGTCGCGGCTGCGCAAGGTGCTGGCCACGGTCGCACCGGCCGACGATCCGATCGTCACGCGCGACCACGGGTACCTGCTGCGCGTCGATTCCGAGCAGGTCGACGTGCACGTGTTCGAGCGCCTCCTCGACGAAGGGCGCCGCGCGTACGGCGAGGGCGAGGTCGAAGCTGCGGCCGGCCTGCTGCGCGCCGCGCTCGGGCTGTGGCGCGGCTCGGCCCTCGCGGACTTCACCTTCGACGCGTTCGCCGCGAATGAGATCGCCCGTCTCGAGGAGCTGCGCCTGGAGGCCCTCGAGACGCGGATCGACGCCGACCTCGCCCTGGGCCGCCACGCCGCGTTGGTCGCCGAGCTCGAGGCGCTCACCGCCGCGCATCCGCTGCGAGACCGCCTGCGCGCGCAGCGGATGCTCGCCCTCTACCGCTGCGGCCGCGAGCCCGAGGCGCTCGCGCTCTACCGCGAGGCGCGCAAGGCGCTCGTCGACGAGCTGGGGATGGAGCCGAGCCCCGCGCTGCGCGAGCTGCACGACGCGATCCTCCGCCAGGATCCCGCGCTCGAGGCCCCGCCCGCCCACGAGGCCGCACCCGCGGATGGCGGGGCACGCGCCGGTCGGCGCCGAGCCGCCGTCGCGGGCGCCGTGGTCGTCCTCGCCGCCGGAGCTGCTGCCGTCGTCGCGCTCCTCGCCCACGGAGGCGGGGCCGGCGCCGAGGTGGCGGCGAACTCGGTGGCCGTCATCGACCCCGCACGCAACGCGGTGGTGGACCAGTTCACGGTCGGCGCGGGGCCGGGCGACATCTCGGCCGGAGCAGGGAATCTTTGGGTGGCCAATCGCGACGAGAGATCGGTCACGCAGATCGACCCAAGGTCCGCGGAGGTCAAGCGCACCCTGTCGATCGCAGGGAGACGCATCGACGCGTTGGCGGCATCCGGCGACGCGGTGTGGACGATGGACCAGGCCCGCGCCACGGCGACGCGGATGGATCCGGTCTTCGGGGTCCCGGTGGGAGCGGTTCGCGTTGGTCCCCCGATCGTGTTGGGTGCCGCAGTCCCCACTGCCGTGGCGGTCGGGGGCCGTTGGGTGTGGGCGGCGACGGGCAGGTCGTCCGTCGCGAGGATCGACGCACGCTCCGGACGCATGGACATGAAGGTCGACGTCGGCAACGAGCCGGCGGGCATCGCGGTGGGCGCAGGCGCCACGTGGGTCTCCGACGACCTCGACAACACCGTCTCGCGCATCGATGCGGCTGGCGTCGTGACCGGCGCGACCGCGGTGGGCCACGGTGCCAGCGGCATCGCCGTCGGGGCCGGCGCCGTGTGGGTCGCCGACACCCTCGACGACACGGTGACGCGCATCGATGCCGCGACCGGCGCGACCAAAGCGGTCATCCCGGTGGGGGCGGGACCGCGCGGGGTCGCGGTCGGCGCGGGCGGTGTGTGGATCGCCGACTCCCGCGGCGCGAGCGTGTCGCGCATCGACCCGCGCACCGACCGCGTGCGCACGATCCCGGTCGGTGGGAGCCCCGAGGGCGTCGCCGTCGACGCAGGCCGGGTGTGGGTCACCGTCCAGGCTGGCTCGCCACCCCAGAGCAGGCCGCTGGCCGGAGGCACCCTGCGCGTCGTGCAGGAGAAGGACTTCGGCACGCCCGATCCGGCGCTCGTGTCCTCCTATGGTCCCCAGGCCCAGCAGCTGGAGTTCGCCACCTGCGCCAAGCTGCTGAACTACCCCGACCGCCCGGCGCCACAGGGAACGCGGCTGGTTCCCGAGGTCGCCGCGGCGCTGCCGAGCCGCTCGCCCGACGGACGCACGTACACGTTCGCCATCCGGCCCGGCTTCCGATTCTGGCCGTCCGACCAGCGTGTGACGGCGCGAGCGTTCCGACGCGCGATCGAGCGCCTGCTCAGCCCGGTGATGCAGTCGGGCTACTCGTATGACCTCGGCGACATCGTCGGTGCGGGCGCGTTCCACGCGGGCAGGACCAGGCAGCTCGCCGGCGTCGCGGCGACGGCCACGACGCTGACCATCCGCCTCGTGCGTCCGGCGCCCAGCCTCCCGGCCCGAATGGCCATGCCCCAGCTCTGCGCCGTTCCACCCGACACGCCCGCGCGCAGCGGCGGCGTCGAGGACATCCCCACGGCGGGGCCGTACTACATCGCCTCCCACACCCCGGGGACCGAGCTGGTGCTGCGCCGCAACCCCAGCTACCGCGGGCCCCGCCCACGTCGGTTCGACAAGATCGACTACCACTTCGGCGCCACACGCGCGCAGGCCGCCGCGCTTGTCGAGGCGGGCGGCGCCGACTACGCCGATGCCGCGTTCGGCTTCGGCTACCTCGACCCGGTCCCGACGGCCAACGATGCGCGCCTCGAGCGCGACTACGGCGCACACAGCCCCGCCGCCCGCGCCGGCCGCCAGCGTTACTTCGTCGACCGCACGCCCGCGCTGCAGTACCTGCTGCTCAACGCGCGGCGGCCGCTGTTCGCGAGCGCCCGGATGCGCCGGGCCGTGAACTTCGCCGTCGACCGCGCGACGCTCGCCCGCAACGCCGGCTCAGGCCTCTCGGGCCTGCCCACCGACCAGTACCTCACCAACACCATGCCCGGCTTCCGCGACGCGGACATCTACCCGCTCGGCGGCCCGGACGTCGCCCGAGCCCGCAGGCTGGCGCGAGGTCCCCATCGCCGGCGCGCGGTGATGTACACGTGCAAGAGCCCCGCCTGCCTGCAGCTGGCCGAGACCGTCAAGCGCAACCTGGGGGCGATCGGCATCGCGGTGGACATCAGGGAGCTTCCGGCCCCTCGGATCTTCGACCGCGAGGGCGTTCCCGGCGAGCCATACGACATCGGCTGGTTCGGCTGGGTGGCCGACTACGCCGACCCGTCGACGTTCATCGACGCGGCGTTCACCGCCCTCCCCGTCAGTCTCAAGGGCACCCGCGCCGACTACCGGCCGCGCGTCGCCGCGGCCGCCAGGCTGACCGGAGACCAGCGGCTGCGCGCCTACGGACGGCTCGACATCGACCTCGCCGCGCACGCCGCCCCCGTCATCGCATTCGCCGACCTCACCGCCCGCGACTTCTTCTCCTCGCGCATCGGGTGCCAGACCTTCCAGCCGTTCTATGGCATGGACCTGGGCGCGCTGTGTCGGCGCGGCAACGGCTAGAGGGCCGCCGATCCGCGACATCGCCGTGAGTATCGTCCGGCCGACGTGGCAGCGGACTCCCATCACGACGTCGTCATCGTCGGCGGCGGCCACAACGGCCTCGTCGCCGCGGCGTACCTCGCGCGCGCCGGGCGCTCGGTGCTCGTGCTCGAGCGCCGCGACCACGTCGGCGGGGCGGCGGTGTCCGAGCGCCCCTGGCCGGGCATCGACGCGCGGCTGTCGCGCTACGCCTACCTCGTCAGCCTGCTGCCCCAGCGCATCGTCGACGAGCTCGGGCTGCAGATCCGGCTCGGGCGCCGGCGGATCTCCTCGTACACGCCGCTGCCCGACGACCCGGCGCGCGGCATCCTCGTCGACGCCGAGGACCGCGAGCGGACCGCCGCCTCGCTGGAGGCGGCCTCGGGCGACCCGAAGGCGATCGAGGGCTGGGAGCGGCTGTACGCGCTCTGCGGCCGCGCGGCCCGCGCGCTGTGGCCGACGATCACCCAGCCGCTGCTCTCCGCCTCGCAACTGCGCGCCCGCCTGGACGACGAGGAGGCGTGGACGGCGCTCTTCGAGCGCCCCGTCGGCGAGCTCATCGAGGCCTGCCTGTCCGACGACGCCCTGCGCGGGATCGCCCTCACCGACGCGCTCATCGGCACCTTCGCCGGCGCCCACGACGCCGACCTGCGCCAGAACCGCTGCTTCCTGTACCACGTGATCGGCAACGGCAGCGGACACTGGGACGTCCCGATGGGCGGCATGGGCGCGGTCACCGCGGAGCTCGAGGCCGCGGCCCGCGCGGCGGGCGCCGAGCTGCGCTGCGAGGCCGAGGCGACGGCGATCGAGCCCGGGCTCGCCGGGCTCGGGGTGCGCTTCCGCGACGTCGCCGGCGACGGCGGCGAGCGCATCGCCGTCGGCGAGCACGTGCTCGCCAACGTGGCGCCCGCGGTCCTCGATCGCCTGCGCGGACGGCCCGCGGGCGACGACCCGCCCGAGGGCGCCCAGCTCAAGGTCAACCTGCTGCTCTCGCGGCTGCCGCGTCTGCGCGACGCGGACGTCGACCCCGCCGACGCCTTCGCCGGCACCTTCCACGTCAACGAGGGCTACGCCCAGCTCGAGCGCGCCCACGCCCAGGCCGCTTCGGGCGCGATCCCCGACCGCGTGCCCTGCGAGATCTACTGCCACTCGCTCACCGACCCGAGCATCCTCGGGCCCGAGCTGCAGGCCGCCGGCGCACAGACGCTCACCTGCTTCGCGCTGCACCTGCCCGCGCGGCTCTTCGCGCCGGACCCCGAGGCCGCGCGCGAGCGCGCGCTCGAGGCCACGCTGGCCTCGCTCGACAGCGTGCTCGCCGAGCCGGTGCTCGACTGCGCGTGGCGCGACGGCGACGGTCGCCCGTGCGTCGAGGCGCGCTCGCCGCTGGACCTCGAGGCCGAGCTCGGCCTGCCCGGCGGCAACATCTTCCACCGCGACCTCGCCTGGCCCTTCGCCGAGAGCGAGGACGAGGTCGGCCGGTGGGGCGTCGAGACCGACGAGCCGCGGCTCCTGGTCTGCGGCGCCGGCGCGCGCCGGGGCGGCGGGGTGAGCGGCGTGCCCGGCCGCAACGCCGCGATGGCGGTGCTGCGGCCCAGCGGCGGCTAGGGCTCGAGCACCACGCGAACGCCGTCCGGCGTGACGAGCTCCTCCGAGCGCCCCGTCCCGCCCAGCACCACGCCGTCGAGCCCCGGCCCCTCCGCAGGCTCGGGCTCGGCGCCGCGCGAGTACCACGCGTTGACGCCGATGTGGTGGTGATAGCCGTCGGCGGCCAGGAAGGCCGCCTGCCCGGCCCAGCCGGTCATCAGCTCGAGGCCGACCTCCTGGGTCCAGAAGCGCACCGCGTCCTCGACGTCGGCGACCTTGAGGTGGACGTGGCCGATGCGCAGGCCGGCGGCGTCGCCCTCGGCCTCGGCGGCGAGCGCCTGCAGGTCGAGCGGGAGCGTGTCCATCTTGACCTTCTCGCCGGGGTCGGGCGCGGGCCACGCGTCGCGCGGGCGGTCGCGGTAGAGCTCGATCCCCAGGGCGTCGGGGTCGTCCAGGTAAAGCGCCTCGGAGACGAGGTGGTCGCTGGCGCCCGTGAAGGGCGCGCGCTCGCGCGCCACGCGCAACAGCGCCGAGCCGAGCTGCCCGCGCGTCGGGTACAGGAAGGCGGTGTGGAAGAGCCCGGTCGCATGGCGCGGCGACGGGGTGGGTGGGCTGGCATCGCTCTGGCGCAGGCTCAGCAGCTCGCGCACGGGCGGGCCGACGATCGCGTCGTAGAACGCCGTCGCGCGCTCGAGGTCGCCGACCCGCAGGTCGACGCGGCGGATGTGCAGCCCTTCGGACGTCCCCTGAGGCTACGCCACGGGCGCCTGCTCGCTGCCCGCGTCGACGCCGATGATGTCCTCGGCCACCGTGCGCAGGTCGGAGTCCAGATGGCCGCAGAGGACGTCGCGCAGCAGCGCGCGTAAGTGGCCGGTGAGCTCGGCCACGAGCGCGTCGAGCTCGGCGTCGACCGCCAGCCCGCCGACGATCGCGCGCTCCAGGGCGACCGTGTGGGCGACGCGCGCCGTCAGCGCCGCGCGCTCGTCCTCGAGCGCGCACAGCGCCGCGAGCCGGCCCGCCAGGCGGCCCGACGCCGGCCCCTCGGGCTCGATCAGCGCGCGCAGCGCGAGCAGCACATCGGTCAGCGCCTCGGCCGGCAGCGGGCGCTCGCAGGCCATCTCGAAACGCCGCAGCGCCCACGCCAGCTCGCCGCTGCGCGGCGTGCGGCGGGCGATGAGCGAGCAGAAGGCGCGCAGCTCGTCCTCCTGCTCGTCCATGACGACGACCGGCTCCTCGCCGCGGCGGCCGAGGGCGCCGAGCGCGAAGGGCTGCCAGGGCGCGCCGCCGGTGCGCATCCACGCCAGCGGCCCGAAGGCCGCGCCGGACGCGTCGTAGAGCCGCAGCGCGGTGAGCAGGCGCCGGAAGCGCACGCGCGCGTGGGCGACCGGCGTCGTGTCGCCGGCGGCGGCCTCCCAGCGCAGGACCACGAGCAGGTGCGGGCTCTCGGCGCCGGGCGCCCACAGCGCCTCCGCCGGGGCGTCCTCGGCGAAGGCGTCGCCCTGCACGAGCGCCAGGCCGTCGCCGAGCGTGACCTCGGGCGAGACGGTCTCCAGGCCTAGCAGCGGGGCGATGACCACCGTCTCGGTGCGCCCGTCGTAGAGCGCGCCCTCGACCTCGGAGTAGGCGAGGTCGAGACGGTCGCCGTTGAGCGCGAAGTCGGTCGAGTCCTCGAAGACGCGGCTGAGGAACACGCGCAGAGCGAACTCCGCGCGGGCACGCGGCTCGGCCGGGTAGCCGCGCTCGCCGCGCAGCTCGAGGTAGTCGCCCAGCCGTCCGAGCCCCGACAGCGCGTGCACGGCGGGCAGGAAGCTCGGCAGCCGCGAGAGCAGGCCGACGCGCTGCTCGATGAAGTCGGCGGTCAGCGGGCGGTAGCAGTACAGCGGACTGTCGCGGCGCCCGCCGCGGACGACCTCGAAGGGGATCTCGGCGCCGTCTGCGGTCTCGGCCGCGAGCTGCCAGGCCGCCTCCTCGACGAAGGCGGTCAGGGCGCCATGGAGCTGGCGGTTGTGCATGGCGGTGCGGTTCGGCGGTGCCGAGCGCTGTCCTGCGCGCCGCACGCCGCCTTGCAGCGCGCCGCGGGGGTCTAGCGGCCGAGCAGCCAGGCCCAGCGGCCCGGGCGCCGCGGGCAGGCGACGACGACGTCGTAGCTCCCGGCCGCGGCCAGTCTCGCCACCACGCGCGCCGGGCGTCCGCGCACGATCAGCGTGGTGACCGACACGCTCGCGGGGACCTCGTCGCGGGCGACGGCGAGGTGGACGCGCATCTCGCGCTCGAGGTCCTGGCGCAGGCGCTCGCGCGTGTAGGGCACGCTCATCGCGCCGAGGCCCATCCACAGCCCGAGCGGCTCCTCGACCACTCCGACGATGGTCAGCAGCGCGCGATGGGCGGCGGCGACCTCGATCGCCTCGCGCAGCGACGTCCATGCCGCGTCGGAGCCGTCGAAGGCCACGAGCACGCGCTGCACACACGTCGGCTCGGCGACGGTCTCCACTCGGACCCTTTGCTGGACCTCCCGACCAGCCACGCGCGCAGTCTCCTACTCCGGGAGGTCGGCTGCCAAGGCTCCGACGACATTCTGCAGCCACGCGCGCTCGCTGTCGTCCGCCGCCAGGCGGCGCAGCCGCCGCATCGCCCAGCTCGACAGCGCCTGGCGCCCGCCCACGGCGACCAGCGGCCCGACCACCGCGTAGCGGCCGTCGTCGAGGGCCACGAGCCCGCCGGGGACGTCGCGGCGCACCCGCAACTGGGCGATGACCGCGGCGCCCGCGACCTGCCGCGGGTGCGCGGCGTCGCCCTCCACCGCCGTCTGCTGCAGCGGTGCGACGGTGAAGGTCGGCGGCCGC
The DNA here is from genome assembly GCA_963851295.1 of uncultured Actinomycetes bacterium. GTDB lineage: Bacteria > Actinomycetota > Thermoleophilia > Solirubrobacterales > Solirubrobacteraceae > JAOPZW01. The sequence continues at coordinate 869,973 of CAWKOS010000001.1, forward strand.
CCCTGGGGCCGGCGCGGCGGGCGCGGCGGCGGCCCGATCGGCCCCTTGCGCCAGCGCTCGACGATGCGGTGCACGTCGCGCGAGAGGTGCGAGCGCAGCAGCACGTGGAGGCGGTCGCCCGCGTGCAGGATCGTCGAGCCGCGCGGCGGGATCGCCTCGTCGCCGCGGACGATGACGTTGACCACCGCCTCGCGCGGGAGCCCGAGGTCGCGCACGCGCGCGCCGACGACCGCATCCTCGGGGCCGACCGGGTACTCGAGGACCTCGGCGCCGAGCCTTCGGATCGTCCCGGCCTCGGCGAGCGGGCGCGGGAGCGCCGGCTCGTTCGTCGTCGCCCCCACGGCCCGCGCGAGCGGCTCGAAGCCGACGCCCTGCACGATCGTGGAGAGCACGACGGCGACGAAGACGATGTCGAAGATCTGCGTCGACCCGCCCACGCCGGCGATCACCGGGAAGGTCGCCAGCACGACGGGGACGGCGCCGCGCAGGCCCGCCGCGGAGAGCACGAGGCGCTCGGCCCAGCTGAAGCCGGTCGGCGTCGACACCGTGACCGCGATGGGGCGGGCGACGAAAACGAGCACCGCGGCGAGGACGGTCCCGCGCACGGCGACCTCGTCGAGGTGGCTGGGGAAGACGAGCAGCCCGAGCGCGACGAACATCGTCACCTGCGCGACCCAGGCCAGGCCCTGGTGGAAGGCGGTGACCGTCTGCTGGGCCGGCATCCCCGCGGTGCCGAGCGCCAGCCCGGCGAGATAGACGGCGAGGAAGCCCGAGCCGTGCAGCGCGTCGGCGCCGCCGTAGGCGAGGGCGGCGACGGCGAGCGTCGCGACCGGGTACAGGCCGGCGGTCGCCAGGCGCACGTTCCGCAGCGCCCACACGGCGAGCGCGCCGACCGCGACCCCGACCACCAGACCGATGCCGAGCTGGCGGACGAAGAGCAGCGCCATGTCGGCCAGGCCGTAGCCGGAGTGCAGGATCCACTCGTCGAAGCCGATGACGAGCAGCACCGCGACCGGGTCGTTGAAGCCCGACTCGCCCTCGAGGGTCGTGGCCAGGCGGCGTTTGAGCGTCGATCCGCGCAGCAGCGCGAAGATCGCCGCGCCGTCCGTGGCGGCGAGCACGCCGCCGAGGAGCATGCCCTTCAGCGTGCCGAAGTCGAACAGCGACGCCGCCGCCAGCCCGGTCACGACGGCGGTGACGATCGTGCCCACGATCGCCAGGCTCAGCGCGGGCTTGAGCACCGGCCGGATCTCGAGCAGCCCCGAGGTCAGGCCGCCCTCGAAGAGGATCAGCGCGAGGGCGATGATCCCGATCCGGCGGGCGAGCTTGTAGTCGCTGAAGTCGATCCAGCCCAGGCCGTCGGAGCCGATCGCCATGCCGAGGAAGAGGAAGAGCAGCAGGCCGGGCACCCGCAGCCGTCCCGCGACCAGCGAGGCGAGCATCCCGGCGGCCAGCAGCGCACCGGCGATCAGGATGAGTTCCCCGTCCGCCAGGACGGGAGCATATGAGGCGGGCCCTACGGAGCGCCGGGCGGACGCTGGACGTCCTCGCAGTCGAGGACGCCCTCCTCCTGCGCGTCGACCACGACCGTGTCCTGGCCGTCGCCGCAGTCGATGGCGTCCTGCTCGCCGTCGCGCGCGTCGATGACGTCGTCGCCCGGGCCGCCGTCGATCTCGTCCTCGCCCCTGCCGGCGTAGATGTGATCGTCGCCGGGCCCGCCCTCGAGGAGGTCGGCGCCGTCCTTGCCCGCCAGCGTGTCGTTGCCGGCGCCGCCGTCGAGGTCGTCGTCGCCGGCGCCGCCGTTGAGCTTGTCGGCGCCGTCGCCGCCGAGCAGCCGGTCGTCGCCCGCGGCGCCGACCAGGCGGTCGTCGCCGGTGCCGCCCGAGAGCAGGTCGTTGCCCGCGCGGCCGTAGATGCGGTCGTTGCCGCCGAAGCCGCTCAGCCGGTCGGCCTTCGCGGTCCCGCCGATGCGATCGGCGCGCGGGGTGCCGTGCACGGTCCTCGCGACCGCGACGGCGGCCGGCGCGAGCAGGCCGATCAGCGCGAGGGCGAGCGCGCGCCTCACGCGGCGGCGTGCGCCTGGCGCACCTTCGAGGGCTCGCGGAAGGTCGACGCGGCGGTGGCCGCGCGATAGTCGAAGCCCATGCGCTCCAGGTAGCCGCTGCTCACGAGGTCGAGGACGTCGTGATCCTTCGCGCGCACGCCGCCCGGCAGGGCGCCGGGGCACGCCATCGAGACGACGTGCTCGGGGCGCGGCAGGTCGGGCGGGTCGAGCTTGGGCTTCGAGGCCCAGTCGAACGAGCGCCCGATGTTGCTCGCGTAGGCGTCGCGGCGCGTGAGCGGGGCGAGGGCGAAGCGGTAGCGGATGAGCTTGATGATCGACTCGAAGCCGTAGGTCGTGTGCGCGACGGAGCCGCGCCGCGCGTAGGGCGAGACCGCGATCGCGGGGATGCGGAAGCCCATCTGCCCGAAGTCCTTGGCGAGGTCGGGGTCGTTGCGGATGTCGGGGACCCGCGGCGGGCGGACGTGGTCGAAGAAGCCGCCCCACTCGTCGTAGACGATGAACAGCGCCCCGCGCTTGAACTGCGGCGACTCCAAGAACGCGTGCACGACGTCGGCCATGAAGGCCTGGCCGGTGCGCACGTCGCCGTGGGGGTGCTCGTCGCCGGAGAGGCCGGGCTCCTCGCCCGAGCTGCCGCCGAAGTTGGGGTCGACGTAGGAGACGTGCGGAAGGGTGCCGGCCGCGGCGCGCTGGTAGTACTCGGCGATCGGGCCCGAGCTCGCCAGGCGGCTCTGGCCCCACAGCGCGCTGATCGGGACGTCGTTGTAGAAGTAGCGGTTCGAGACGCCGGCCTTGTCGAGCGCCGCGAAGATCGTCGTGTCCGGGAAGCCGGTCGTGTACTGCGTCTGCGGCGGCAGCGAGTTGTCGATGTTCCCGTAGGACTGGGCCGCCCACATGTACTCGCGGTTGGGGAGCGTCGAGCCCATCAGCGAGCAGTGGAAGCGGTCGAAGGTCGTGAACGCCTGCGCGGCGTGCCCGATGAAGCCGAGGTCGTCCTTGGCGTAGTAGGAGATCGAGAAGACGTCGTTGTCGCCCGAGCGCAGGAAGCCGTCGCAACGCCCGCCGTTGAGCTGCGTGCGGCCGCCCTCCCACGAGTGGTCCGGGTCCGGGTGCCCGCAGCCCTGGAAGTCGGGCGCCATCCGGCGGGTCGCGAGCGTGGTGCCGCTCTTGTCGGTGAACTTCAGCCCCGCCTGCCGCCCGTCCGCCCCGGGCAGCCAGCCGAGGTAGTGGTCGAAGGAGCGGTTCTCCATCATCAGCACCACGAAGGTGTCGATGGGCAGGTTGCGCGGCGCCGGCATGTGCGCGCGGCGCTGCTTGCCCGCGGCCTCGGCGACCAGGGTGTCGGCCGGGAGCAGGCTCGCGAACGACGCGGCGAGGCCGCCCGCGATGGCGGTGCGCTGGAGGAACTCGCGCCGGCGCAGCGCCTCGTCGTCCTGCGGCTGCTCCCGCTCGCGCATGGCGCCGGAGAGTAGACCGATGGCCCCCCACCGCGTTGCAGTTCCGTGAAGCGAGAACCGTTCTCATCGCTACCATCGCGGGACATGGGTTCGTGGGCCGATCACGCCGACCTTCGCCTCACCGAGGCGGGCTTCCGTCGCGGCGGCGCCCGCGCCGCGGTCATCGCCCTCCTCGACCGCCAGGCCTGCGCCCTGAGCGCCTACGAGATCGAGGACGCCCTGCGCGCCGACGAGCGCACCGTCGCCCGCGCCTCCGTCTACCGCGTGCTCGACGAGCTCGTCGGCCTCGGCCTCGTCACCCGCGTCGAGGTCGGCCAGGCCACGACCCGCTACGAGGCCGCCCGCCCCGACGGCCACCACCATCACCACATGGTCTGCGACCGCTGCGGCGACGTGCAGCCCTTCGCCGACGACGAGCTCGAGCGAGCCGTCGACCGCCTCGCCGCCCGCGTCGCCTTCGACGTGGCCGAGCACGACATCGTGCTCCACGGCGAGTGCGCGGACTGCCGGGGCTGAACGGCGGCGCGCCGGGCGCCTTGGCCGGGCGCCCGTGCAGGGGTAGGGTTATGGCAACCCATTCGCTCGAAAGGGGGGTTCCCTCAATGAGCGTTGCAACAGAGCCCGAACGGGACGTCAGGGTCCAGGACGAGCAGGCGCTGCAGGAGATCCGCGACCTGTTCTCGCGTTACCGCCGCCTCGCCCGCCACGGCATGGTCAGCGATCGCTTCGCCCGCGACGACGAGCCGAGCGCGCGCGAGCCCGACCCGGACACCACCGCCGACTAGACGTCGGGCCGCAGCGGCGCGCACGCCCGGATGGTCGTGCCGTCGCCGCTGCGGCTGTGGACGGTCAGCGTCCCGCCGATCGCGTCGAGGCGGTCCTCGAGGCCGCGCAGCCCCGACCCGCCGGCCATCGTCGCGCCGCCGACGCCGTCGTCGGTCACCTCCGCCACGAGCGTCTCGCCGTCGACCCCGATCGTCACCGCCGCGCGCGTGGCCTGCGCGTACTTGGCCACGTTGGTCAGCGCCTCGGCGATCGTGAAGTAGATCGCCGCCTCGACCGCGGGCGCGGCGCGCTCGGCGGTGACCCGCACCTCGACCGGGCACGGCGTCCGGGCCACCAGCCCGTCGAGCGCGGCGCCGAGACCGTGCTCGGTCAGCACGGCCGGGTACATGCCGTGCGCGAGGTCGCGCAGCTCCGCCAGCCCCGCCGCGAGCTGCTCGGAGGCCTCGGCCACGATCGGCTCCGCCGCCGTCCCCTTCGCTCGGACCTCGGCGCGCTTGAGCGTCAGCGAGACGAGCACGAGTCGCTGCTGGGCGCCGTCGTGGAGGTCGCGCTCGATCCGGCGCCGGGCGGCGTCGCCCGCCTCGACGATCCGCGCGCGCGACGCGCGCAGCTCCTCGTTGCGCGCCTGCTCAATCTCGCGGTCGCGCGCGGCCTCCTCGGCGGCGCGCCGCTCGGTGACGTCGAACATGGCGCCGTCGACCCACAGCCGTCCGCCCGGGCCGGGGACGAGCTGGCCGCGGTCGAGCACCCAGCGGACCTCGCCGTCGGCGCGCACGATCCGGTACTCGACCGCGAAGGCGAGCTGCTCGTCGTCGCCCGCCGCCGCGACCGCCCGCTCGACCAGCTCGAGGTCCTCGGGGTGCACGATGCTCAAGAGCGTCCGCCGCGTGCTCGCCACGAAGTTCGAGGGCGGGTAGCCCGAGATGCGCTCGATCTCGTCGCTGATCAGCTCGACCGCGTGCCCGGCATGCCACGCCGACCGGTAGATCGCTCCCGGGACGTTGAGCATCAGCGCGCGCATCAGCCGGTCGTCGGAGCGCTGGCGCGCCGCCCGCAGCCCGGCGCCCGCCCGCGCCAGCAGCTCGCCGCGCGTGAAGGGCCGGTGCAGGTAGTCGTCGGCGCCGGCCGCCAGCGCCGCGTCGGACATCCGCCCCTTCGCCGTGATCGCGAGCATCCAGGCGCCGTCGAGGCGCGGGTCGCCGTGCAGGGCCCGGCAGACGTCGGGCGTGTCGAGCCCCGCCGGCTCGCGGTCGACGATGACCAGATCGGCCGGCTCGGAGCCCAGCGCCTCGAGCGCCGCGCCGACCTTCCGCGCGACGCGCGTGGCGTGCCCGGCCGCGCGCAGCCAGGGCTGCACCTCGCGCTCGGTGGCGCCCACCACCAGGACGCCGGCCTGTCGGCGGCGCACGGATCCGGAATCGGGCACCCGCCGATTATTCAGACCGGCGTGAGCCGGTAGCTCCCCGGCTCGATGCGCGCGGTGCGCCGGCGGTACGTCGTGTCCAGCCACGGCCACTGGCTGGGGTCGTTTCCGTCCTCGTCGACGTACCAGCTCGTGCAGCCCGTGTGCCACACCGTCGCCTGCAGCGCGGCCCGCAGCTCGCGGTCGAAGGCCTCCGCGGTCTCGCGGCGGACCTCGATCGCCGCGGCCTCGGCGCGGTCGAGCTCCTCGAGCGCGGCGAGGACGTGCGCCATCCCGCACTCGATCGTGTAGATCACCGAGCCCGCGCCGCCGTTCGTGTTCGGGCCGTAGAGCAGGAACAGGTTGGGGAACCCGGGCACGGTCAGGCCCAGGTAGGCGCGGGCGACGTCGGCCCACTCCTGCGCGAGCGTGCGCCCGTCCACGCCCGCGATCTCCATCGGCGCCACAAAGGCGTGCGACTTGAAGCCCGTCGCCAGCACGAGGACGTCGGCCGGGCGCTCGACCCCGTCCTCGGTGCGCACGCCGGTCGGCGTGATCTCGGCGATGCGGTCGGCGACGAGCTCGACGTCGGGACGCGTGAGCGTCGGATACCACTGGTCGGTGAGCATGATCCGCTTGCACCCGACCTCGTCGCGCGGCGTGACCTTCGCCCGCAGCGCCGGGTCGTCGATCGCCGAGGTGATCTGCCGCCGCGCGACGACTCCGAACACGCGCCGCAGCCAGCGCTTGCTCGTCAGCGCCGCGTTGGCCATCTCCATGAAGGCGAAGACCATCGCGCGGTCCAATCGCTGGACGGCGGGGAAGCGCTCGAACAGCCGCTGCATCCGCCGGGAGTAGGCGAAGTCGAGCTTCGGCAGGGTCCACCCCGGCGAGCGCTGGTAGACGTCGACGTGCCCGGCGACCGGTGCGATCGCGGGCACGACCTGGATCGCGCTGCAGCCGGTGCCGACCACGGCGACCCGCTTGCCGGCCAGCTCGACGTCGTGGCGCCACTGCGCGGTGTGGAAGGCTGGGCCGTCGAAGCTCTCCAGGCCCGCGATCGGCGGGACCGTCGGCAGCGAGAGCTGGCCGCAGGCGGTGAGCAGGACGTCGGCCTCGTGCGTGCCGGCGCTCGTCTCGATGGTCCATGTCGCCCGCTCGGCATCCCAGCGCGCGCCGAGCACCTCGATGCCCGTGCGGACCCGGTCGAGCACGCCGTAGCGGCGCGCGACGTCCTCGAGGTAGGCCTGGATCTCGGCCTGCGGCGCGTAGCGGCGCGACCACCGCGGGTTGGGCTCGAAGGAGAACTCGTAGAGGTGCGACGGCACGTCGCACGCGGCGCCGGGATAGGTGTTGTGGTGCCAGACGCCGCCGATGCGCTCGCCGCGCTCGAACACCGTGATGTCCTCGTGGCCGGCGCGGCGCAGCATGACGGCGGCGCCGATGCCGCCGAAGCCGGCGCCGACGATCGCGATACGACGAGGAAGCGGACTCATCGCCCCACACCCTAATTCGCGCCGGGGACCCGCGCCGCAGGTCCCCGGCGCGAGCGCGGGTCAGTCCTGGATGACGGTGTTGTTGCCGGTGCCGCCGTCGAGGGTGTCGACGCCGGGGCCGCCGATGAGGACGTCGTCGTTGGCGCCGCCGCGCAGGGTGTCGGGGCCGTCGCCGCCGATGAGGATGTCCGAGCCGTCGCCGCCGTCGAGGTCGAGCGCGATCGCGTCGGCCGGCAGCCCCGGCGCCTCCACGACGTCGTCGCCCCCGAGCGCGCGGATCGCCAGGACGTCCTGCGACGCGTCGGCGTGGGCGATGCCCACCCGCGCGGCGAGGCCGTTCACGGAGGCGCTGCCCGTCGAGCCCGAGACCGTCGCCACGTCGTCGCCGCCAGTGCCGTTGACGACGACCTGGTCGGCGGCGCCGTCGGCCGCCGCCCCGCCGAGCGTGCCGGCGAGATCGGCGTTCACGGCGGTCAGGTCGGTGCCGGAGAGGTCGTTGACCGTCAGCACGTCGGCCCCGCCGAGCGCGTTGGTGTCGATGCGCTCGACGTCGTCGAGGTCCATCGTGATGTTCGCGACGTTGCGGAAGAAGCGAACGCGACCGCCGTTGGCCGACACGTCGAAGGCCTCGGCGACGTTGGCGCCGTTGAAGGTCAACGCGTCGCTGCCGGCCTGGCCCTCGACCGTGTCGCTGCCGTCGCCGGGATCCCAGACGAAGCGATCGTCGTTGGCGCCCAGGAAGGCCACGTCGTTGCCCTGGTTGCCGTCGATCGTGTCGTTGCCGTCGCCGCCGAGCTGCACGTCGGCGCCGCGGCCGCCGAGCAGCGTGTCGTCGTCGCCGCCGCCGTCCTGCGTGAGCTTCATGGTGTCGGCGCCGAGGGCGCTCGCGTCGACGCGGTCGTTGCCGCCCAGCGTGTTGACGACCAGGGCGTCGCGCGTCGCCTCCGCGTGACGGACGTCGACCGTCGCCGCGAGGCCGGTCAGCTCGGCGTGGCCCGCCGCGCCCGCCACCGCGATCGTGTCCGCGACGTCGGTCGCGTTGACGATCGTCTGGTCGTCGCCGGCGTCGGGCGCCGAGCCGCCCAGCGCGGCCGCCTCGTCGTGTCCGACGCTTCGGACCTTGGTCGCCCGCAGGTCGTCGACGGTCAGGGCGTCGTTGCCGCCCAGCGAGTTGACCTCGACGCGCTCGATGCGGTCGAAGTCCATCGTGATGTTGCCCACGTCGCGGGTCAGGCGGGTGCGCGTGCCGTTGGCCGACAGGCGCAGCTTCTCGCTCGCGCCGCTGCCGTTGAAGGCCATCGTGTCGGCGCCCCCGCGGCCGTCGACCTTGTCGCTGCCGTCGCCCGGATCCCAGACGAAGCGGTCGTCGCCGCCGCCGAGGTCGGCGAGGTCGTTGCCGCCGTTGCCGTCGACGGTGTCGGTCCCGCCGCCGCCGCTGAGCTTCTCGGCGCCCGCGCCGCCGCGCAGGTCGTCGTCGCCGCCCTGGCCCTCGATGCGCGTCGGGATCGCGGTCGTGAAGGCGCCGTTGGCGTCGTCGATGCGCAGCTTGTCGTCCCCGCCCCCGCCCTTGATGCGGATGCGCTTGACCTTCTTGCGCGCGACGACGAGGTCCGCGCTGCCGTTGTCGCCGACGTCGACGTCGATCTTGCCCGCAGCGCCGGCGTGCAGACGGACCGCCAGCCTGTCGGCCCCGGCGGTGCCCCTGACGAGCAGGGTCCGGCCCTTCAGCCCGATGACGGGCGCGGCCGCGTCGGCCTGCGACGCGGCGAGTCCGAGCGCGCCGGCGACGAGGCCGGCCGCGAGGGTGGCGCCGACGAGGCGGCGGGGAGCAGAGTGTGTGTGCATGCCCCGGAAAGACGACGCGTAGGAGCGATTCCTCTCTGTGACATGCGTCGCCTAGCCGCGGGCGCCGGCCAGGCCGCGGCCGACGCCCGCGGCGGTGCGCGGCCAGGCACCGAGAGCAGCAAGCTCGGACGCCCCGGGGCGCTGCGGGCACACGGCGCGCCGAACGTCGGTTTTCCCACGTCAGCACGGGGCAAGACCGACGTTCGACCCCCACATGGCGGCGCGGGCGCCGGGCCCGTCTCCCTCGGTGCCCGCTCGCGAGGCGCCGCAACGCCCAGGGCTCGATCGCCAGCCACGTCATCACGGACCATGCCTAGCCGCGGGCGCCGGCCAGGCCGCGGCCGACGCCCGCGACCAGGTAGGCGACGACGAGCATCCCCGCGATCGAGGCGCCGGCGGCCGTGCCCGCGTAGTAGGAGAGGTAGAGCCCGGCGGCGCCGGCGGCAACCGCCACCGCGGCGGAGACGGCCATCATCGGCGCCATCCGCCGCGACACCAGCCGCGCCGCCGACGCGGGCGCGACGAGCACCGCGACGACGAGCAGGTTCCCCAGCCCCTGCACCGCGACGAGCAGTGCGAAGGCGAGCAGGACCAGCAGTGCCGCGTCGACCGCGAGCGGTCGCACGCCGAGCGCCCGTGCGCTGAGGCGGTCGAAGCCGACGGCGAGCAGCCGGCCGTGCATGGTCCGCAGCGCCGCGAGGACGACGACGGCGAGCGCGGCGGCGAGCGCGAGGTCGACGTCCGAGACGCCGAGGATGTCCCCGAAGAGCAGCCCCTGCAGCCCCGGCGGCGACGATGGCGAGAGCGCGAGCAGCGCCCCGGCGCCGAAGAGCGCCGTGACCACGACGGCGACCGAGGTGTCGCGCCCGATCGACGGAACCTGGCCGGCGGCCGCGATCGCCAGCGCGGCGACGAGCAGCCCGATGGCGCCGCCGACGAGCAGCGGCAGGCCGGTCAGCGCCGCGAGCACGAGCCCGGGCAGCAGCGCGTGGGCCAGCGACTCGGCGCTGTAGGAGAGCTCGTAGAAGACGATCCAGCAGCCCAGCGCCCCGCCGGTGACCCCGAGGAGCACGACCTCGAGCAGCGCGCGGCGCCCGATCGGGTCGGCCCACGGATCGGTGAGGGCGTGCAGGACCGCGAGCATCAGTGGTGGTGCGGGGGCAGGACGCCGCGCAGCTCGCCGCCGGGCAGCTCGACGATTTCGCCGCCGTAGGTCGCCTCGAGGACGTCGCGGTCGAGCGTGGCGGCGGGCGGGCCGAAGGCGACCTGGCGGCGGTTGAGGCACAGCACGGCGTCCCATGCGCGCGCCTGCTCGACGTCGTGCGTGGCGATCATCACGGCGCGCCCCCCGGCGGCGAGCTCGCCGAGCAGCGCCTCGAGGCTCTCGGTGCTCGGCGCGTCGAGGCCGGTGAAGGGCTCGTCGAGGAGGATCACCGGCGCGTCCTGCACGAGCGCGCGCGCCACGAGCACGCGCTGGCGCTGCCCGCCGGAGAGGTCGCCGAAGCTCACGGCGGCGAGGTCGTCGAGGCCGACGGCGGCGAGCGCCGCGCGCGCGGCGCGCCGCTGGGCGCGGCCCGGGCGGTGCCACCACGGGAGCGTCGAGATCGAGCCCATGAGCGCGACGTCGAGCGCGCTGACCGGGAAGTCCAGGCGCGAGCGCTCGGTCTGGGGCACCACGCCGAAGCGGGCGGGCGCGTCGACGCGCCCCGCGACCGGCGCGAGCTCGCCGAGGAGCACGCGGAAGAGCGTGGTCTTGCCGCCGCCGTTGGGGCCCAGGACGCCGAGCCGCTCGCCGGCGCGCAGCTCGAAGGAGACGCCGGTGAGCACGGGCGCGCCGCCGTAGCCGGCGGCGAGGCCCTCGGCGCGGACGAGGGTCACAGCCCCGGGATCGGGCATGCCGTGGCTGCGCCGGTGAAGCCGCGCACCATCGCGTCGGCGTTGGCGCGCTCCATGGTCAGATAGGTGGCGCCGCTCGAGCCCTTGGGGCCGAGCGTGTCGCCGTAGAGCTCGTGGTCGCTCGTCGCTCCCGTCTGGCGCGCGATCGCGTCGGCGAGCTTGGGGTTGATCGAGCTCTCGGGGAAGACCGCCCGCACGTGCTCGCGGCGGATGAGCCGCGTGAGATCCGCCACGTCGCGCACCGAGGGCTGGGCCTGCGTGGTCTGCGACGGGATCACCGCCCCGACCACCGTGATCCCGTAGCGATGGGCGAAGTAGCCGAAGGCGTCGTGGTCGGTGACGAGCTTGCGCTCGCCCGCGGGCACGCCGCCCAGGCACGCCGCGATCCCGCGGTCCAGCGCACGCAGGCGCGCGAGGTAGGCGGTGGCGTTGCGCGCGTAGACGGCGCGCGCGCCGGGGTTGGCCTTGGTCAGCGCGTCGCGGATGACGACGACGGCGGCCTGCGCGTTGCGCGGGTCGTGCCACCAGTGCGGGTCGTGGCGCGAGGCCTCGGGTCCCTCGCTCTCCCCCGGCAGCTCGACGGGCACGCGCGCGCCGACGTCGACGACCGTCGGGTCCCCGCCGCCCTGCTCGACGACGTCGCCCATCCAGTGGTCGAGCCGGTCGCCGCTCTCGAGGACGAGCTTGGCGTTGGCGGTCGCCTGCACGTCGCCTGGCCGCGGCTCGTAGTCGTGGGGGTCGGTGTTGGGCTTGAGGAGCTGGACGACCTTGACGCGGTCGCCGCCGACCTGGCGCGCGAAGTCGCCGAGCTGCGTCGTGGTGGCGACGACCTTGATCTGCCCGGGCCCGGCGGGGCCCGTGTCCGCCCCGCAGCCGGCGAGCAGGACGGCGCCCGCGACCGCGGCGGCGGGCAGGACGCGGCGCGCCGCGACGAGCGCGAAGACCCCGCCGGCGAGGACGGCGATCGCCGGCCCGGGGGGAGCGTTGAGCTCGACCGACAGCCACAGCCCCGCGACGCCCTCGACGGCCACGAGCGCGACGGTGGCGAGCTGCCACGTGTGCATCCGTGTGCACACCAGGCGCGTGGTGGCGGCGGGGACGACGAGTAGCGCGGTGGCGAGCAGGGCTCCGAGCGTCGAGAGGGCGGCGACCCCGACGAGCGCCACCAGCGCCAGGAGCACGATGTCGGGCGCCGCCGAGCGGGCGCCGAGGGCGCGGGCGCTCGTCGGGTCGAAGCCGGCGACCAGCCAGCGCTGCTCGAGCAGCAGGCCGCCCGCGAGCACCGCGACGGCCGCGACGGCGGCGAAGGCCCAATCGCCCGCGTCGACGAGCAGCAGGCTGCCGAAGAGCAGCGTCTCGACGCTGCTCGCCGAGTGGAAGACGTCGCTGGCGAGGATGACCCCGAGCGCCAGCGCCCCGACGAGGACGAGCGCGGTCAGCGAGTCGTAGCGGTCGCGCGCGCCCTCGCGGCGCGCCAGCAGCCCGACCGCGAGCGCGACGAGCGCCGCCGTCGCCCCGGCGCCGAGCACCGCCGCGAAGCCGAGCCCGTCGGCGAGCACGAGCCCAGGGAAGGCCGCGGTGCCCACCGCGTGCGCGTAGAAGGCCAGGCCGCGCAGGACGATCCAGGTGCCGATCAGCCCGCCCGCGACGGCGAGGATCAGGACCTCGACGACGCCGTGCTGGACGAACGGGAGCTGGAAGGGCTCGAGCATCGGCCCGCCAGCTTACTGGAATGAGAACCGTTCTCGTTAGCAGGAGTCGCGTGATCCCTCCCGAACGCCGGAGGCGGCCATGGTCGGAGACGACGGACGCCGTGACCTCGACGCGCTCGAGGTGATCGATCCCGACGAGTGGAACGCCCCACACGACGGCATCGAGCGTGCGCGCGCAAAGCGACGCGCCGAGCGCGATCGCGCGCGTGCCGAGCGGCCGCCGTCGCGCTCGACGGGCCTGCTGGCGAGCGCCTCGGGGCGGCTGCTCGCCGGCACCGCGTCCGCGCTCGCGCTGCTGACCGTCATCGGCCTCGTCGCGCTGTGGCCGGGCGGCGGCCCGCGGGCCGAAACGCAGACGGCCTTCGGCGGGCGGACGCTGGGCGCCCACGTCTTCGCGACCGAGACCGTGCGCTGCCCGGGCCCGACGGCCCAGCGCTGCCGGCGGTTGGTGGTCACCCTCGACGAGGGCCCCGACAGCGGGCGCCGCACCACCGTCGACCTCGGCCCCGTCGGCGTCACGCCGTCGCTCGCCCGCGGCGACGGCGTCCGCGTCCAGCGCTCGGACCCGGGTGCGGATTCGCGCTATGCCTTCGCCGACGTCGACCGCAGAGGACCGATCCTCTGGCTGGCCGTCGCCCTGGCGATCCTCGCCGTGCTCGTGGCCCGCTGGCGGGGGCTGCTGGCGCTGCTCGGCGTGGGACTCAGCCTCGCCTTCGTGGTGACCTTCCTCGTCCCGGCCATCCTCGCGGGCTCGGATCCGGTGCTCGTGTCGCTCGTCGCCGCGCTGGCCGTGATGTTCGTGACGCTCCTGCTCACCTACGGCGTCGGACCTCAGAGCCTGGCGGCCGCGCTCGGCATCGGGTCGAGCCTGCTGCTGGCGGCGCTCGTGGGCCACGCGATGGTCGGCGACGCCCACCTCGACGGGCGCACAGGCGAGCTCGGGCAGTTCCTCGCGCTCGGCGCCCAGGGCATCTCGCTGCAGGGCATCGTCCTCGCGGGCATGGTCATCGGGGCCCTCGGCGTGCTCACGGACATGGCGGTCTCGCAGGCCTCGGCGGTCACCGCGCTGCGCGAGGCCAACCCCGGGCTCGGCCCGCGCGCCCTGTACCGCGGCGCCTTCGCCGTCGGGCGCGACCACCTCGCGGCGACGATCCACACGCTCGTCCTCGCCTACGTCGGCGCGTCCCTGCCGCTGCTGCTCGTGCTGCGCGACGCGCACGTGGGGGCGGCCGACGCCCTCAACGGTCAGATCGTCGCCGAGCCCGTCGTCGCCACGCTCGTCGGCGCGGTCGCGCTCGTCGCCGCGGTGCCGATCACGACCGCCCTCGCGGCCGTCCTCGTCGCGCGCGTGCCGCCGGCCGCGCTCGAGGGCCACCACGGCCACGCGCACTGAGATACTCGACCGATGTGCATGCAGTGCATGATGGGCGCCATGACTGCTGGGGCCGCGGCCAGTGGAACGCGGAGCTGGCTGGCGACGCGCACGTGGGCGTGGCTGACGCCCGAGCGCTTACGCGCGATCACGGTGGCGCTCCTCGTCGCTGCGCTCGCCGCCTCCGCGACGGTCCTCAGCGGATCGGGCTGACCGGCGCTCGCTGCGCGGGGCCGGGGAGCGTTGTTGGCCCCGCGCAGCAGCTGTTGCGCACAAGAGGCCGGCCGCCGGGGCGTCCCTCGCGGGCTGGTCCAGGGTGGCCCGCTCGCCCCGGCGATCGGCTCCCGGCCAGCGTCGCACCGCCCACGTCAGCTCGGAGTAAGTCGCCCGCAGCATTTATGGACTGTTGAACAAGACTTAGTCGGGGTTGAACAATCACGCGTCATCCTCCTACGACATGCGAATCCTGGTTGCCGAAGACGAGCGCCGCCTGGCGGGCGCCATCGCCCGCGGACTGCGCCGCGAGGGCATGGCGGTGGACGTCACCCACGACGGCGCCTCGGCCCTCGTGAAGGCCCGCGTCGTCCCCTACGACGTCGTCGTCCTCGACCGCGACCTGCCCGAGCTGCACGGCGACGAGGTCTGCCGCCGGCTCTCCGGCGACGAGCGCGAGACCAAGGTGCTGATGCTCACGGCCGCCGACAGCCTCGACGACGTCGTCGACGGCCTCACGCTCGGCGCCGACGACTACCTGCCCAAGCCCTTCGAGTGGAAGGAGCTCGTCGCCCGCATCCGCGCCCTGGCGCGCCGCGCCGGGCGCGCGCGCCCCGCGGTGCTGGTCCACGGCGACCTCGAGCTCGACCCTGCCCGCCATCGCGTCACGCGCGCGGGCGAGGAGCTCGACCTCACGCCGAAGGAGTTCGGCGTGCTCGAGGCGCTCATGGCCGCCGACGGCGCCGCGGTCTCGGCCGAGACGCTCCTGCAGCAGGTCTGGGACGAGCACGCCGACCCGTTCACGAACACGGTGCGGATGACGATCATGACCCTGCGGCGCAAGCTCGGGGAGCCCGCCGTGCTCGAGACGGTCATGGGCGCCGGCTACCGGATCTGATGCCGCGCCCCACGGTCCGCCTGCGGCTGACGCTCCTGTACGCGGGCGTCTTCCTGCTCGCCGCCGCGGCGCTGCTGACCGTCAGCTACGTCCTGGTGCGCAACAACGTCATGGCCGACCACGTGAGCGTCGGCGATCCGACGGCCGACGAGCTGCGCCGGGCGATCCAGCGCGAGGTCTCCGAGGACGCGCTGCGCAAGCTGCGCGTGCAGTACGCGGTCGCGCTCGCGGCGATGACCGCGCTCTCGGTCCTGCTCGGCTGGCTGGTCGCCGGGCGCGTGCTGCGCCCGCTGCAGCAGATCACCGCGGCGGCGCGGCGCGTCTCGCAGGACACCCTCGACGCGCGCATCGATCTCGAGGGCCCGCGCGACGAGCTCAAGGAGCTGGCCGACACCTTCGACGCGATGCTCGAGCGCCTTTCGGCCGCGTTCGCCAGCCAGCGGCGCTTCGTCGCCAACGCCTCGCACGAGCTGCGCACGCCGCTGACGGTGATGCGCACCGAGCTCGAGGTCACGCTCGCCGACGCCGAGGCGAGCAACGCCGAGCTGCGCGCCATGGCCGAGGCCGTCCACGAGGCGATGGACCGCACCGAGCGCCTCGTACAGTCGCTGCTCATGCTCGCGCGCTCCGAGGGCGCGGTCACGCGGCGCGACCCGGTCGACCTCGCCGAGGCCGCGCGCCAGTCGCTCGGCGACACCGTGCGCCAGGCCGACGCCGCCGGGCTGGTCGTCGCCGCCGACCTGCACACCGCGCCCGTCACGGGTGACCGCCGGCTGCTCGAGCGCCTGGTTGCCAACCTCGTCGAGAACGCCGTCGGCCACAACCGCCCCGGCGGCCACGTGTCGGTCGCGACCTTCACGCGCGAGGGCCGCAGCGTCGTCGAGGTCGTCAACGACGGCGACGTGCTGGACCCCGCGACCCTGCCGGTCCTGCTCGAGCCCTTCCAGCGCATCGACCGCGGCGCGCGCGGCGACGGCGCCGGCCTCGGGCTCTCGATCGTGCGCTCGGTGGCGAACGCCCACGGCGGCGCCGTCGCCCTCGCGGCCTGCCCCGAGGGCGGGCTGCGCGCGACCGTGACCCTGCCCCGCGGCGAAGCCGCCCCGCCGGACCATCCAGACCGCTACTCTCGGGAGCGTGCCCATGCCTGAGCGCAGACCCCTCCTGCGCCGCGCGGCCTTCGTGGCCGCCGTCACCGCCACCGTCGCCGCCTTCGCGGGCTCACTGACCGGCATCGCGACGACCCAGGGCCAGGTCAAGCCCAACGGCGACGCCGCCACCCTCGTCCGCAAGCTCCAGCAGCGCGAGGACGTGCGGATGGGCCACGGCTGCCACCGTCACGCCCCGGCGCCGGCGACGCAGCCCGCCTCGCAGCGCGCGGTCTAGGCCCGCCCGCGGCCGATCAGGCCGAGACGCCGCCGGTATGCGCGTGGCCGTTGACCGCGCGCACATAGACGACCTTGCCGCGGCCGTTGCCGTCCTTGACCGAGCTGCGCGCGGTCATCCGGTACAGGCCCGCGCGGCGCAGGCGGACGGACGCCTGCCACGTGTCCTTGCGCACCGTCGCGCGCACGAGGCGCACCCGATGGAACTTGCCGTCCGAGCCCTCGCGCTCGAGCAGGACCGAGATCGCGACGGCCGGCCGCACGCGCCCTGAGAGCGCGACGGCGCCGCCGGCGGCGAGCCGCCTGGGCGTCTTGCGCGTCGAGATCGCGGGCGTGACCTGGACGGTGACCGGCTTGGAGGTGACGCCGGCCGAGACGGCGCGCACGTCGCCTCCGCGCCGCCACGGCAGCCGCACGACCCACGAGCCGTCCACCAGGGCGGTCGTCCTCGCCACGGTCACCCAGCCGCCGCCCGATCCGCGCTTCTGCACGGCGACGGCCTCGCCGGCGCCTGCCGTCGAATCGGGCCGGATGACGGTGCCCTTGAAGACCGCGTCGGCGCCGTAGTCGACGTCGTCGGCCGCCGACTGCAGGCTGACGATGCCGTGGGCGACGATCGGGCCGGCGAGCGCCGCGGAGCGGCGGCGGACGTCGGGGAGCTGGGCGTAGAGCGCGTTGCCGGGGCACTCGGTCGCGTCGCCGTCGCGGTGGCCGGAGATGCGCTGCATCGTGACCGGCGTGCCCGACTTGTAGCGGTTGAGGTCGCCGCCGCCGGAGACGATGGTCAGGCTCCCCTCGCACGGGACGCCGTGCAGCGAGAGCTTCCAGCCCAGCAGCTGCGTGAGCGAGGCCATGGCGGCCTCGGGGATCTGGACGTCGCTGAACGTCCCGATCATCGCGGCGCCCGTCGATTGGCTGTTGTAGCCCTGGGCCTGGGCGCCGATGACGGGCTGGTCGACGCCGCCCGCGCGGCCCTCGAAGACCTGCCCGTACTGGTCGACGAGGAAGTTGTAGCCGATGTCGTTCCAGCCGTTGGTGTCGCGGTGGTACTTGGCGATGCCGAGCACGATCGAGCCCGACTGGTCGGGCGTGTAGTCGTTGGCGGTCACCGTGTGGTGGACGAAGGCCATCTGCACGACGCCGTAGTCGGGCGCCGAGCGCGGCGGCACCTGGTCCGCGCCCCAGGCCGCGCGCGGGATGATCGGCGGCGGTGTGCCGGGCTGCGGGGTGGCCTGCTTCTTCGGCGACGCGGCCGCGGCGCGGGTCGAGCCCGTCCGGCGGACGGCCGGGACGCTCACGAAGTGCAGGCGCAGGCCGCCGCGCAGCGGTCGCGAGGAGCGCAGCTGCAGCTCGTCGCAGGCGCCGGCCCAGACCGGATCGGAGGCGCGCTCGCCGCTGCCGGTGTCGGGCGCGTGGTCGCCGTGGACGGCGAGCGGGACCCACGGGCTGAAGCGCCCGCCGCGCCCGCGCACCCGCACCTCCAGGTGCGCGTGGACGGCCTCGACGCCGCGCACGCCGAGGAGGTCGAAGCGCCGCGGCGCGCGCAGCACCCGGCTCGTGACGCCCTCGAAGTCCCCGGGCCCGACGGCCATCCCGAAGCCACGTGCTCGTGCCGGGGCACCCCTGCCGAAGGCGCTCAGCGGCCGCGCGAACAGCGACCCCAAGCCGGCGGCCGCGCCCAGGACGAGGGCCCGCCGACGCGTGATCGCCGTGCGACCCACGGCCGCGAGGGTAGCTCCCGAACCGGAGGGCGCAACGCCTGCACAATCTCCTGCCACTCGGTGAATGACTCGCGCGGCGGGCGCGAGTTGCGGTGCGGCGTGCGCTCGCGCGCGCTACCGCGTCAGGCGGCGACGACGACCGACTCGAGCGCCTCGGCGACCTCGGTCGGGCACTCGGCGCCGAGCCAGCGCTCGCCGTAGTCGCGCATCCCGTCGATGATCGGGATGAGCGCGAGGCCCTTCTCGGTCAGCGAGTACTCGACGCGCGGCGGGACCTCGGCGTAGGTCTGGCGCTCGACGATCCCCTCCTCCTCCAGCGCGCGTAGGCGCAGCGAGAGGGTGCGGGGGCTGATGCCGTTCAGCGAGCGCTCCAGCTCGCAGAAGCGCGAGCGGCCCTCGGCGAGGTCGCGGACGAGCAGCAGCGTCCACTTGCCGCAGACGACGTCGGCAGTTCGGCAGACGGGACAGCTCGGATCGGGCGCCATGTTCCCAAGACTTTACCAAGTGAAGTTAGGGCCTTAGTTGCGCTCCGCTCAAAGTCGCCGCCCCCTGGCCGACCACACGCGTATGCGCATGCGCTCGCTCGTCAACGCCCTTCCGCGGCTCGCCGGCCTCCCCGACGAGATGTGGGAGAAGCGCCACCGCGGCATCGTGGCGGTCCTCTGGGCCCACGTCCCCGCCCTCACCGCCTACGGTCTGCTCACCGGGCGCACGGTCACGCACATGCTCGTCGACATGTCGCCGGTGGTCATCTGTGCGCTGCTGGCGAGCACCGCGCGGCTCTCGCGCCGCAGCCGCTCGTGCGTCGCCGCGCTCGGCCTGATGATCGCGTCGGCGATGCTCGTGCACCTCGCCGACGGGGCGATCCAGGCGCACTTCCTCTTCTTCGCGATGCTCCCGGTCGTCGGCCTCTACCTCGACTGGCTGCCCTTCGCCCTCTCGGTCGGCTTCGTCGTCTTCCACCACGCCGTCGTCGGCGTCATCGCTCCCGAGCAGGTCTTCGGCCCCGGCCACCACGACCTCAGCGACATCGCCGGCCGCGTCGCCGTGCACGCCTTCTTCGTCGTCGTCGAGATCGTCGCCCTGCTCGTGAGCTGGCGCCAGGCTGAGCTCCACGCCGCCGCGCTCGAGGCCAAGAACGCCGCGCTGGACGCGCGCAACGACGAGCTCGACGGCATCGTGTCCAAGCTCGACGCCTCGATCCGCGAGCGCGAGACCACCCTCGCCCGACTGGGCGAGCTGTCCGGGAGCGCCGCGGAGACCGCGGCCACCGTCCTCGCCGGCGCCGAGCGCCTGCTGGCCCAGACCAGCGCCAGCGTGCAGGCCGCCGAGGAGCAGCGCAGCGCGATCGAGGACGTCGCCCAGGCCGTGGCCGACGTCCGCGCCGACGCCGCCCGTGCCGCCCAGGACGCCGTGGCCGTGGCCGCCGGCGCCGAGGACTCCCAGCGCCTGACGGAAGAGGGCAGCGAGGCCGTCGCCGCGATGGTCAAGCGCATGCGCGAGGCCGGCGGGCGCGTCGAGACCGTCGCCGCCGACGTCCGCGGGCTGGCCGAGCACGTCCGCCGCGCCGGCGAGATCACCGTCGCCGTCCGCGAGCTCGCCGAGCGCTCCAACCTCCTTGCCCTCAACGCCTCGATCGAGGCCGCCCGCGCGGGCGAGCACGGCCGCGGCTTCGCCGTCGTCGCCGACGAGGTCCGCTCGCTGGCCGAGGAGTCGCGCGAGGCGACCTCCCGCATCGACGCGATCCTCGCCGAGATCGCCGGCTCGGCCGCGGAGGCCGCCGACGCCGCCACCGCGGGCGCGCAGACCGTCGAGCAGGGCGTCGCCGTCGCCGACCGCGCCGTCGACGCCATCGACCGCCTGCAGCGCGCAGGCGAGGTCTCGGCGGGCGCCGCACGCGACATCGCGGGCGCCGCCGAGCGCCAGCACGCCGGCATGGACCGCATCACCGCCGCCATCACGCAGGCCGGCGCGACGTCGTCGTCGCTCGCCGGCGCGGCCGCCGAGGCCCAGGACGTCGCCGACCGCCTCCGCGCGGCCGCCGGCCGCCTGGAGGACCTCACGGCGGCCGAAGTGCCGGCTGCGGCTTAGGGCCGCTCTCTCCCCGGGCGCTCGCCACACCGCGCAGCCGGCCACCGAGGGAAGCAGGCCCGACCGTCCGCGGCGGCCGGATCCCTGCCGCTTCTGCCGAAGAACGGCACTTAGGTGTTGTCCTGCAACACCAATCGACCACTCTTACGCGAGCGCGAGCGCGGGCCGGCCGCGCGGCGGACCATCCTGCCCTGACCACCGTATGGGTGGTGAATCCAGGACGGTGTCGAGCCACCGCCGGGCGGGCCGGCGCGAGCGCCGACGCGCAGGATGTCAGCCACCGCCCGCAGGGACCCGCTCAGCGCCGCTCCGCGCGCGCCTGTCCTCGGCACGATGCTGACTAATGGGCGCTATGCGCCCAAAAGTCCGCACTCTTCGCCCGGAGGACGACCGCGAGCGGTCGCTCCCGCGCGAGCTCCTTCCCTTCGGTGCCCGGCCGCGCGGTGCGGCGAGCGCCCGCGGACGACGCGCCCGCGGACGACGACGGCGAGCGTGGCGGCTACGCCGCCAGCGTCGAGCGCCGGCTCTGAGCGTCGTTCAGGTCGTCCATCGTCGTGCCGCGCTTACCGTCGGCGGCGACGAGGAGCTTGAAGTCGTGCGGGCTCGAGGCGAACTGGACGGCGGTGTCCATCTCGACGCGGCCGGCCTTCAGGTGCTCGAAGAGATGCTGGTCGAAGGTCTGCATCCCGTAGAACGAGCCCTCGGCGATGACCTCGGGGAGCCTCCCGGTCTGCTCGGGGTCCGTGATCATGTCGCGCACGCGGCCGGTCATCCGCAGGACCTCGCAGCAGGCGATGCGGCCGCTGCCGTCGATCGTGGGGACGAGGCGCTGCGAGACCGCGCCCTTCAGCGTCGAGGCGATCATCGCGCGCACCTGGTTGTGCATGTGCGGCGGGAAGAAGTCGATGAGGCGGTTGACCGTCTCGGCGGCGTCGACCGTGTGGACCGTCGAGAAGACGAGGTGGCCGGTCTCGGCTGCGCTCAGCGCAGTGTGGACCGTCTCCTCGTCGCGCATCTCGCCGATGAGGATGACGTCGGGGTCCTGGCGCAGCACGCGGCGCAGCGCGCGCTTGAAGGAGCCCGTGTCCATGCCGACCTCGCGCTGGTTGATGATCGACTTCTTGTCCTCGTGGAGGAACTCGAGCGGGTCCTCGACGGTCACGATGTGGCGCCGGCGGGTCGAGTTGATGTGGTCGATCATGGCGGCGAGCGTCGTCGACTTGCCCGAGCCCGTGGTGCCGGTGAGCAGGACGATCCCGCGCTCCTCCTCGGCCAGGTCGCGGATGACCGGCGGCAGCTGGAGCTCGTTGATCGTCTTGATCGACACCGGGATGGCGCGGATGACGAGCGAGACCGAGCCGCGCTGGCGGAAGGCGTTGCAGCGGAAGCGCGCGAGGCCGGGGATCGAGTAGGCGAAGTCGACCTCGCCCTCCTCCTTGAACTCGTGCAGCTTGTCGGCGTCCGTGAGCATCTCGTGGACCGCGCGCTCGGTCTCCTCGGGCGACAGCGGCGGCAGGCCCTCGATCGGGCGCATCGAGCCGTCGATGCGGATGACCGGCGGCGCGGGGACCTTGAGGTGCAGGTCGGAGCCACCCTGCTCGATGAGGTGGCGCAGGCAGAAGTGCAGATCGAAGCTCATTGCCCACGGAATCGGCCGATTCGGCCTTCGGCTTGATGCCTGCGCGCCCCGGACGGACAGGTGTGGAAGCCCGCCACCCAGGTGGCGCCGAGCATGCGGCCCCCGCGGACGACCATGGGACCATGACTCTGAACCTTCGCCGCGCCGCACTCGCCACGACCGCCATCGCTGCGCTCGCTGGCAGCACCCTTGCTCCCCTGGCCTCGGCCGACGCCGCTCCTGCCAAGCACTCGAAGACCCTCACCGTCTGCGTCAAAAGCGCCTACATCGACGCTCCCGCGCCGGGCAAGCTCTTCGTCGGCACGATCTTCAAGGGCAACCACTTCCACGTCGACCGCACCGCCCACGTCACGAAGGGCAGCGCCAAGGGCGTCTGGCACCACGGCAAGCGGATCGCGACGAACCCGAAGAACGGCAAGACCTACGTCGTCACTGGCTGGGTGCCCGCGAAGGCCTTCTGCGCGTAGGCGCCCGCTGAGACTCCTCAGCCGCCCCCCAGGCCCCGCATGAAGTCCAGGATGCGGGGCCAGAGGGCGGCCTTGCCCGCCTCGTTGGCGGCGGGCGTGCCGCCGGACCCCGAGCGCCCCACCGAGGGCACATAGGGAACCGCCGACCCCACCTGATGGCCGGCGAGGTCGAACTCCAGGTCGCGGTGCGCATAGGCGAAATGGCGGGCGTCGAGGCGCTGGTGCAGCTCCGTGGTGTAGGCCGCCGAGGGCCACAGCGTGTCGTCGCCGCCCGATGCGGTGAGGATCGGCCCGGCGATCCGCTCGGCGGGGATGTAGTCCCGCGCGGGGATCAGCGGATGCGGGTTGCCGAGCTGGTCCAGCGGCACGTGCGGCAGCGGCCGGCCGTGCAGCGTCCACGCCGGCACGTCCAGGTACCGCGTCCCGCGCCGGACGAGGCCCGGGTAGACGATGTCGCTGGGCACGAGCGCGACGACGCCGTGCACGAGCTTGGGGAAGGTCGCGCCGATGAGCAGCGCGCCCTCGCCGCCGCGCGAGGTCCCGATGACCGCGACGTGCCGCGGATCGACGTCCGGCCGGGCCGCCAACCGGCGCACGGCCCGCTCGAAGTACTCCAGGGGGATGTCCTCCAGATCGCGCGGCAGCCCGGGCTCGGCGAAGTAGGCGAGGGCCAGCGCCGGGTAGCCGTGCGAAGCGAGCAGCGATGCGAAGCCGGCCGTCCTCAGCCCGCCCTCCGAGCCGCCGATGACCAGCGCGGCGGGACGCCGCCCGCCGCCGGGCGGCTCGAAGAGCTCGCCGTACAGGCCGCCGCGGATGCGCTGCGCGCGGACGCCGGACGCGGTCCAGCGCCGGGCCATCGTCGTGTGGGCGACCGTCCGCCCGCCGTCGACGAGGTCGAGACGGACCGTGTAGCCGGACAGGCCGGTGAGGACGACGTCGGTGCCGTGCGCCATGGTCCACAGCGGACGGGACGGGTCCTTGCGCACCTCGGCCACGGGCGTGCTCGACGTCCACCGCCGCCCCTGGTCGTCGACGGCGCTCGCCCGCACGACCGCCCCGTCGCCCACGCCGCTGACTCGGATGCGCGGTGGCGCGTCGATCAGGCCGAAGCGCGGCGCGGCGGTGATCGCCGGATGCGACGAGCCCGATCCCCCGCACGCCGCGCACGCCAGCGCGGCGAGCGAAAGGACAAGAACCCTGCGCATGTCGCTGGTGTACCCGCCCCGAAACGACGAAGGGCCCCGGAAACGGGGCCCTTCGTGGACGGCTGGTGCGGCGCGCCGCTAGGCGACGTCGCGCAGCTTCTGCGCCTCGGCCAGCGACTGCAGCTTCTTCAGCGACTGGTTCTCGATCTGGCGGATGCGCTCGCGCGTGACGTTGAACGTCCGCCCGACCTCGTCGAGCGTGCGCGGGTGCTCGCCGCCGAGCCCGTAGCGCAGCTCGAGGACGCGGCGCTCGCGGTAGGAGAGGTTCTCCAGCGCCTCGCGCAGCGCCTCCTTGGTGAGGATCTCGGCGGCGCGCTCGTACGGCGACTCGGCGCGCTCGTCGGCGATGAACTGCCCGAACTCCGACTCCTCCTCGTCGCCGACCGGCTTCTCGAGCGAGACCGGCGCCTGCGCGGAGCGCTTGATCGAGTCGACCTCCTCGGGGTCGATGCCCGTGACCTCGGCGATTTCCTCGGCCGTGGGCTCGCGCCCGAGCTCGGTGACGAGCTTGCGCTCGGCGCGCCCGATCTTGTTGAGCTTCTCGACGACGTGCACCGGGATGCGGATCGTGCGCGCCTTGTCGGCGAGCGCGCGGGCGATCGCCTGGCGGATCCACCAGGTCGCGTAGGTCGAGAACTTGAAGCCCTTGCGGTAGTCGAACTTCTCGGCCGCGCGGACGAGCCCGAGCGTGCCCTCCTGGATGAGGTCCAGGAACGGCAGGCCCTGGTTGCGGTAGTTCTTGGCGATGGAGACGACGAGGCGCAGGTTCGACTCGACCATCTTCTGCTTGGCGTCGAGGTCGCCGCGCTCGATGCGCTTGGCCAGGTCGACCTCCTCCTGCGCCGTGAGCAGGCGGACCTTGCCGATGTCCTTCAGGAAGAGCTGAAGGGAGTCCGTGGTCATGTCCGGCCGCAGGTCCAGCGTGGTCTTCGGCTTGCGCCGGCCACGCTTGTCCGGGGCGCGCTCGACCTCCTTGGAGGCGACGGCCGCGGGATCGATGTCCTCGACCAGCTCGATCTCCGACTTCTCGAAGAACCCGTGCAGCTCCTCGACGTCGGACTCGTCGAGATCGAGCTCGGAGACCGCGTCGGCGATCTCGGCGTAGGTGAGGACGCCGACCTGCTGGCCCTTGGCCATCAGGCCCTTGATCTCTTCGAGTTCCTGGAGTTCCACTACTGACATGTGCGTCCGTTCGGTCCGCCGGGGTCCGGAGGCCCCGGCATGAATCTCTTGGGGGGAGGGTGCTGGGTGCCCTGTCGCGAGCGTACCCCGCCCAAACGTACAGCCCCAGCGTAGCCGGTGATGATACGGCGCTCGACGCCATGTGCTCAAGGGGCTGCGGCGGTCTTGGCGTGGTTCCTTTGTCGCTAATACGTAGAACGGCAGCCTTCGTTTCAAGTTTCGGGCGGCGCGCGGCGTCGCCGTAGCGGTGCGGCAGAATCCTGGCCATGGCTTCGAGCGACCCCTCCGGCGACGACGACGAGCGCGAGGTCTTCGGCAGCCTGCCGAAGACCCGCCCGCAGCGGCGCAGCCCCAAGCGCGACCGCCCGTCCGGCGCGGCCAAGGCGGCTCCCGCGGCGGCGGCCAGGCCGAAGGCCGAGGCCGCCCCCAAGGCCAAGCCGAAGGCCGCCAAGCCGCGCGCGAAGGCGGCGGCGCCGCCCCCCAAGGCGGCCGCACCGCCCGTCCCGGTCCCGCCCGCCGGGTATGCCACGCCGCGCCCCGAGGACGGCGTCCCGCACGGCGCCCAGCTCGTCACCACGGCGGTCCAGGCCGCGGGTGAGCTCGCGCAGATCGGCATCGCCGCCGGGGGCCGCGCGCTGAAGTCGGCGCTTCAGCGCTTGCCGAAGCCCTGAATGGGGTAGGCTGCCGCGCGTCTGCCGAGTCCTCGGGTGCCTGACACTCGAGGAGCGGGGGAACCACTGCGGATCGCATGCGGTCCGCTGGGGCGAATCCGGACCACCCACCCGGTAGCGCCGCTCGTTCGGCGCGAGCCCGTCAGCTCACCCCGTAGGCCGTCGAACGAGGACCAAGCCCCCCTTGCGCCGTCATATCGCGATCTTTGCTGTCGTCCTGCTCGCAGGCGGCTGCGCCACGTCCGCAGTCGCGGCCGCGGCCCCGGCGCCCACGGTCCCGTCGCTCTTCACGCGCCCGGGCGAGCTGCTCGGCCACACGCTGCGCTTCCGCGGGGCCCTGCCGGCCGACCAGGCGGGCAGCACGCTGCAGATCCAGCGCCAGCAGGTCGACGGCACGTGGACGCAGACCGCCACCGCCGTCGTGGCCCCCGACGGCTCGTTCCTCGCCCGCTGGCGCACCGACGAGATCGGGACCTTCGCCGTGCGCGCGCTGGTGGCCGGCACGCAGGCGCAGGCCGCCGACGCCGCGCCGCTGACGACCAACGTCACCGTCTACCGCCCGGCCCGCGCCACCTGGTTCGGCCCCGGTTTCTACGGCAAGCACACCGCGTGCGGCGAGGTCATGAGCCACGCGCTGCTGGGCGTCGCCCACCGGACGCTGCCCTGCGGCACCCCGGTCGCCGTCTTCTACGGCGGCAAGTCGATCACCGTGCCGGTCGTCGACCGCGGCCCGTTCGCCAACGGCGCCCACTACGACCTGACCTCGGCCGTCGCGCAGACGCTCGGCATGACGGTGACGAGCACGGTCGGCGTCGTCCCCCAGCGCGGCGCCACGATGGCACCGCCGCCCCCGCCCGCGCCTTCGCCGTACGCGGGCACGGGCGGCGTGACGCCGGGCCCGTAGGCGCCGCTCAGGCGATCGGCACCCCGGCCGCGCGCGCCGCGTACAAGCCCTCCTCGGCCCGCGCCGCGAGCGCCTCGCGGTCGCGGCCGTCGGCCGGCGCGGCCGCGAAGCCGATCGAGACCGTCAGCGGCGCGCCGCGGTGCGACGCGGCGGCGGCGACGGCATCGGCAAGCCGCTCGGCCAGGGCGCGGGCGCCCTGGGCGCCGAGCTCGGCCGCGACGATCCACAGCCGCCCGTCGTCCTCGCGGCCGAGGACGTCGCCCGGGCGCAGCTCGTCGCGCACCGCCCGCTCGACCCGCGCGAGGGCGCCGTCGGGCGCGTCGGCGCCGGCGACGGCCAGGCGCGGGGCGTCGTCGGCCTCGACGGCGAGCAGGGCGAAGGCGCGCTCGGCATCGAGCAGGCGCTGTGCCGCGCCCGCCCAGTCGGCGCGCGCGTCGTGGACGCGGAAGCTGGCGACGTCCTCGGCGGCCGGCCGCGGGGCGGCGGCGGGCGCGCCGGGGGCCGCGGCGCCGAGCGCGGCCACGGTGACGACGTCGCAGACGTAGGACAACCGCTCGGCCAGCGCCGCCGTGGTGGCCGCATCGAGCGGCGCCATCGTCGTCGTCAGCGCCTCCCAGAGCGCGCCGCGCAGCGCGGCGACGCCCGCGGCGATCGGGGCCGGGCCGCCGGCGCCGGCCAGCGGCCCCGCGGCCGCCGCGAGCCCCGCGAGGTCGCCGCCCTCCAGCAGGCGACCCAGGTCGGCGTCCGAGCCGACGGCCCGGAGGACCGCGGCGCACAGCGCCGGCCCGTCGCGCGCGAGGTCGGGCATGGGCAGCGCCGGGGCGTCCTGCAGCGGGCGCGAGGCCACGAGCGCGAGCAGCCAGCCCTTGGCCGGCGCCTGGCCGTCCGCGAGCGCTGCGGGCGGCACGTCGGCGACCGGACGCGGCCGCCGGGCGCCGAACGGGGCCTCGGGCATGGCCCCTGGATACCAGCCGCGCCCGACGGCAGCGATGATGCCCGCATGGCCCTCTCCATCGACGAGGCGCGCGCGAAGGTCCTCGCCGCCGTGCGTCCGCTGCCCGCGCAGGACGTCGCCCTCGCTGACGCGCTCGGCCGCGTGCTGGCCGAGGACGTCGTCGCCGCGCGCGACGTGCCCTCCTTCGACAACAGCGCGATGGACGGCTTCGCGGTGCGCTCCGGGCCGGCCGGCCGCACGCTGCGGATCGTGGGCGAGTCGCGCGCCGGCGCGCCCTCGCCGGTCGCGGTCAGCGACGGCGAGGCCGTCAGGATCTCCACCGGCGCCGCGCTCCCCGACGGCGCGGACGCCGTCCTGCAGGTCGAGCTGGTCGCCGTCGACGGCGACGAGGTCACGCTCGAGGACGAGGTCGACGCGGGCCGCAACGTCCGCCCCGCCGGCGACGACGTCCACGAGGGCCAGACCGTGGTGCCCGCCGGCACCCGCCTCGGCGCCGCCGAGATCGGCATCGCGGTGATCGCCGGCCGCGCGGCCGTCCGCTGCGCCCGCCTCCCCCGCGTCACCGTGCTCGCGACCGGCGACGAGCTCGTGGCCCCCGGCGACCCGCTGGGCCCCGGCCAGCTGCACAACTCCAACGGCCTCACGCTCGCCGCGCTCGCGACCCAGGCCGGCGCGCGCGTCGTGCGCGCCGACGTCGTCGCGGACACCGAGGAGGCCACGCGCGCCGCGATCGGCGCCGCCCTCGACGAGGCCGACGTCGTCGTCCTCTCCGGCGGCGTCTCGGTCGGCCCCCACGACCACGTCAAGCCCGCGCTCGCCGCGCTGGACGTCGAGGAGGTCTTCTGGCGCGTGGCGCTGCGCCCCGGGCGCCCGACGTGGTTCGGCACCCACGACGAGACGCTCGTCTTCGGCCTGCCGGGCAACCCGGTCTCGGTGATGGTCACCTTCCTGCTCTTCGCGCGCCCGGCGCTGGCGGCCATGCAGGGCGCCGACCACGCGCCCGACCGCATCCACGCGACGCTCGCCGAGGCGATCCCGCGCCACCCCGACCGCGACGAGTGCGTGCGCGTCTCGCTGCGCGACGGCGTGGCCACGCCGACCGGCCCGCAGGGCTCGCACCAGCTGCACTCGATGCTCGGCGCCGACGGCCTGGCGATCGTCACCGCGGGCGACGGCGATGCGGCGGCCGGCGAGGTGGTCGAGGTCGAGGTCCTCTAGCCGGCCTCGACGTAGGCGAGGACGCGGTTGGTGAGCGCGGTGAGCGCCGGCGCCGGCTGCTCCATCGCCAGCGGCCGGTCGGCCAGGAGCTCCTCGAGGGCGCGACCGTAGCCGGGGTCGACCTGCCCGGCGAGCCGCGCCGCCGCCTGCGCGGCGCGCCGCGTCGCGCGCGGGTCGATCGTCCAGATCGCCTCGAAGCGCCGCTCGCGGTCGCGCTCGCCGCCGGCCTGCTCCCAGGCGAGCAGGCACGCCGCGTAGCCGGGCGCGTCGACGATCACCGCCCATTCGCCCGCCAGCGCCGCCCCGGGCGCGATCGGCAGCTCGGCCGGGGCGCCGGCCGGCCGCCGGAGCGCCGGGAAGTCGGCGAAGACCGCGGCGGCGTCGGCGTGGCGGGCGAGCTGGCGGTAGCGCGGCTCGACGGCGCGATAGAAGCGCTCGCGCTGGAAGGCGGCGAAGAGCACCGGCGCGGCCGCGTGGGCGAGCGTCTCGTGCTCGATCGCGCGCGAGAGCGCGATCAGCGTCGCCTTCTGCAGCACCTGCGGGCGGGCGCCGTGGTCGGCGCCCGCGAGGGCCGCGTAGAGCGACGGATGATCCGAGGCGCCGCCGGCCTCGCGGGCGCGCTCGATGGCCGCGCCGACCGAGAGCCCGCGCCCGCGGTCGGCGCGCACGCGCCGCAGCGCCTCGACGTCCTCGGGCGTGTAGCGCCGGTAGCCCGAGGCCGTGCGCCGCGGCTCGGGGAAGCCGAAGCGCTGCTCCCACATGCGGATCGTCCCGGCCGCCACGCCCGTGCGCTCGGCCACCTCGCGGATGCTCAGATCGTCTGCCATCGCGTCACCGCCATCGTGACCGGTACGGACGACGGCCCGTCCAGGGCTCACCCCGTCGCCTCGCCGCCCGGCGGCTGGGTAGGCTCCGGGCGTGGTTCCCGCCGCGATCGTCGGCGCGCTGGCCGCCGTGTTGGCCGGCGCCTTCCTCGGGCTGCGCAAGGTCTTCCTGCAGACGATCCCCGAGGAGCTGCACATCGTGCGCGAGGCCGACGACGCGACCTCGATCGACGACGCCACCGGCGCGGTGCGCTCGGTGCAGTCGGCCGAGGTCCTGCTCCCGGCCGACACCATCGACGCGATGTGGTCGCCCGAGTACCTCGAGCGCCTCGCGCGCACCTACTGGCGCTTTCTCACCCGCGCGACCCTCGGCCTCGTGCGCGTCTACTACACCGAGGGCGAGCGCTACGTCTGCCTGCTCTTCCGCCCGCTGCGGCTGCTGACCTTCCAGGCGCCCGAGTACGAGATGGACGACCGCCGCGGGATCGTGCGCTGGCGCATCGAGCGCGGGCTGCTCGTCGCCCGCCGCGGGCGCGGCGGCGACGGCTACCTGGAGATCGAGGTCGAGCGCCGGCCCTCCGACCGCCCCGGGTTCGTCAACGTCGCCGTCGAGGTCGAGGTCGCCAACTTCTATCCCGCCATCGCCTCGCGCCTGAGCCGCTTCGTCTACACGAACACGCAGTCGCGCATCCACGTGATCGTGACCCACGGCTTCCTGCGCTCGCTGGCGCGCCTGGACCTCGAGCAGTCGCGGGTCGGCGCGCTCGCCCGTCAGCCGTAGCGCTCGCCCGTATAGGTCCGCAGCTTGGGCCGGTTGTGGCGCGCGCTGATGCGCCGCACCGTCCCGGTGCGCGAGCGCATGACGATCGACTCCGTCGTCGCCGCGGTGCCCTCGTAGCGCACGCCCTGCAGGACGTCGCCGTCGGTGACCCCGGTGGCCGAGAAGAAGCAGTCGTCGCCGCGCACGAGCTCGTCCTGGTCGAGGACGCGGCTGAGGTCGTAGCCGGCATCGATCGCGGCCCGGCGCTCCTCGTCGTCGCGCGGCCACAGGCGGCCGATGAAGGCGCCGCCGAACGCCTTGATCGCCGCCGCCGAGATGACGCCCTCGGGCGTGCCGCCGATGCCCCACAGCACGCTGACCGGCGAGCGGTCGGAGACCGAGAGCAGCGAGGCGCTGACGTCGCCGTCGGTGATCAGGCGCACGCGGGCGCCGGCGTCGCGGATGGCCTGGATGCCGTCCTCGTGGCGCGGGCGGTCGAGGACCACGACCATGATGTCGCGGATGTCGCACGCCCGGCGCTCGGCGATGAGCCCGAGGGTGTCCCCGAGCGGGCGGTCGAGCGAGAGCAGGTCGCCGATGTCGCTGCCGCCGGCCATCTTCTCCATGTAGACGCACGGGCCCGGGTCGAACATGGTCCCGCGCGGGCTGAGCGCGATCACCGCCAGCGCGCTCGGCCGGCCCTGGGCGGCCAGACGCGTGCCTTCGAGCGGGTCGACGGCGATGTCGACCTCGGGCGGGTGGCCGTCGCCGATGCTCTCGCCGTTGTAGAGCATCGGGGCCTCGTCCTTCTCGCCCTCGCCGATGACGACGACGCCGTCCATATGGACGGTTTCGAGGACCAGTCGCATCGCGTCGACGGCGGCCTGGTCGGCGGCCTCCTTGTCGCCCACGCCCACGAGGCGCGCCGCGGCCAGCGCGGCCGCCTCGGTCACGCGCACGAGCTCGAGGGCGAGGTTGCGGTCTGGCCGGGTCGGATCGGTGTTGGTCATCAGATGGTCCCTGGTGGCTTGCGGGCGCGCTCGTGCTCGGAGGAGCGCAGCGCGGCGCCGGCGATCATCAGCAGCGAGGCGATGAGCGCGACGAACCAGCCGTACTTCAGCGAGATCGCGCTCGACGGGTGGCCGGGACGGTCGATGACGCCGTTGTAGAAGATCAGGCCGAGGGCGGCAATCGAGGTGACCATGGTCATCTCGCCGCGCGCCCAGGAGAGCTTGGCGTCGGTGGCGATGATGTAGGCGAGGATGAAGGGCGCCACCGAGGCGGCGAGCAGCAGCCAGCGCAGGATCGGGTGCACGTCCCAGCACGACAGGCTCCCGCGGGCGCCGTTGATCGACGCGAAGCGGTTGGCCGAGTCGGTCCCGTACCAGGGCAGGAACACGCTGATCGCCAGCAGCGCGCCGCCCAGCATCCCCATGTACTCGTTGCGGTGCAGGCGCCCCCCCACTCGCCGCGACCCTACACCGAACGCGCGAGGGCGAGCAGTGCGTCGACGTCCCACGGGCCCTGGGCGGTGAGGCGCAGGTGCAGGCCGTCACGGTCCCAGCGCAGCTCGGTCACCGGCTGCAGCGAGGGCTGGGCCTCGGGCAGCTCGGCGCTGCGCACCACGATGCCGTCGTGGTCGCGCTCCTCGGTCGCCCCCGCGAGCTCGCGCGGCGGCGGCGGCTCGAGCCCGGCGTAGAGGGCGAGCCGTCCCGGGGCCCCCACGCGCGTGTCGTCGAGGTTCCACGCCACCTCCGCCCCGCGCTCGGCGACGCGTGCGACGTCGACCCAGCGCGCCAGCGGCAGCGCGTGGGTCGGGAGCGGGAAGGGCCGGCCCAGCAGGGCGTCGGCCTCGGCGATGCCCTCCAGGGGCTCGTGCATGCGCGGCCAACCATATGGGGGCTGCGCGCGCGACGTCCGCTCGATCGTCGCGCGCGCCCGCCCCCTGGTGCTACGCGGCCACTGGGGAGGCGACGGTGGGCTCCGTGGCGCTGTCTCGTGCGCGCGAGCGGCGCGGGAGCAAGAGCGCGGTGATCGCGCCGACGGCCACGACGGAGGCGGCGACCCACAGCGCGGGCACGACGCCGTCGACGAAGCCCTGCGGCGAGGTCAGGGCGCCCGAGCTGCTGAAGATCGTCGCCAGCACGGCCACGCCGAAGACGCCGCCGACCTCGCGGATCGCGTTGTTGGTGCCCGATGCCTGGCCCGCCTGCGCCGGGCTGACGACGCTCAGCAGCGCGCTCGCCGACGGGGCGAACACGAGCCCCATGCCGGCGCCGGCCATGACGAAGGCGATCGCCTGCTCGCCGAAGGTGACCGAGGTGCTCGTGGTCGCGGCGAACCAGGCGAGCGCCGCGGCCTGCAGGGCCAGGCCGGCGGCCATGAAGCCGCGCGGGCCGATGCGCTCGGCGAGGACGCCGGCGATCGGCGCGACGATCATCGTCGCCCCGGTCCACAGCAGCATGCGCAGGCCGGCCTGGAAGGGCGTGTAGCCGAGCACGTACTGCAGGACCTGCGTGAGCAGGAAGATCGAGCCGAAGGTCCCGAAGTACATGAAGAACGACACGGCGTTGGTCACGGCGAAGGTCCGCTTGCGGAAGAGGCCCATGGGGACCATCGGCTCCGGGGCGCGGCGCTCCCAGGCCACGAAGGCGGCGAGCAGCACGATGCCGGCGGCGATCGAGCCCATGATGAGCGGCGTCGTCCAGCCCTCGGCCTGACCGCGGACGAGGCCGAAGACGAGCGCGAAGAGGCCGGTCGCGGCGAGGCCGAAGCCCGGCAGGTCCAGCCTGCGCGACGGGCCGTGGCTCTCGCGCAGCAGCAGCGCGGCGACGGGCAGCAGCGCGAGGCCGATCGGCACGTTGATCCAGAAGATCCAGTGCCAGGAGATGCCGTCGACGACGGCGCCGCCGACGATCGGCCCGAGCGCGATGCCGGTGCCGCTGATCCCCGACCAGATGCCCAGCGCGGCGCCGCGGCGGTCGGCCGGGAAGGCGTCGGCCAGCAGGGTGAGGGTCAGCGGGGCGACGATGGCGCCGCCGACGCCCTGGAGGGCGCGCGCGGCCACGAGCGCGCCGGTGGTGGGCGCGAGCGCCGCGGCGGCGCTCGACGCCGTGAAGAGCGACAGGCCGATGAGGAACAGCCTCCTGCGCCCGAAGCGGTCGCCGAGCGCGGCGCCGGGGATCAGGGTGACGGCGAAGGCGAGCGTGTAGGCGTTGATCGTCCACTCCAGCGACTGCAGGGTGGCGCCGAGGTCGGCGCGGATGGCGGGCAGCGCCACGGTGACGACGAGGTTGTCCAGCACGACCATGAAGAGCGCCAGCGATGCGATCACGAGGGTCGCGCCGGTGCGGGGCTTCTGCGGGGCGGATGACATGAGGGAGCTCCTCCGGGACCAGATTGTTAGTGACTGCTAACTAGTTGCTAAGTTAGCGGTCGCTAAGTAAGCTGTCAAGACCATGGCCACGAAGACGTCGACCCGCACCCGCCAGACCGCCCCCGAGCGCCGGGAAGCGCTCGTCGAAGCCGCGGTCAGGCACTTCGCGCTGACCGGCCTGCACGGCACCGCCGTCAGCGCCATCACCGACGAGGTCGGCATCACGCAGCCCTACGCGTTCAGCCTCTTCGGGACCAAGAAGGGCCTCTTCCTCGCGGCCGTCGAGCGCGGCTGCGAGCGCATCGCCGACACCTTCCGGACGGCGGCCGCGAACGCCGGAGAGGAAGGGCCGCTCGCCGCGATGGGCGCGGCCTACGGCGAGCTGATGACCGACCGCTCGCTGCTGCTCATGCAGCTCCAGGGCTACGCGGCGTGCGGCGACGACGAGGTGCGCCAGGTCGTCCGCCGGGGCTACGCGCACCTGTACGACCTCGTGCGCGAGCTCAGCGGCGCCGACCCGCTGGAGCTCCAGGGCTTCTTCGCCACCGGCATGCTCATCAACATCGCCGCGGCGATGGACCTCCCCGAGCTGTTCTCCGACGAGAGCTGGATGAAGGACTGCCTGGGCCAGCAGGCGGCCACCGAGGGGCAGGGCCGATGAGCGGCACCGTCGTCGTCACCGGCGCCTCGACCGGCATCGGCCGCGCCACCGCCCTGCGCCTCGCGCGCGGCGGCTTCACGGTCCTCGCCGGCGTGCGCCGCCAGGAGGACGCCGACGCGCTCGGGGCCGCCGAGGCGCGCGTCGAGCCGGTGCTCGTCGACGTCACCGACGTGGCGGCCGTCGCCGCGCTGGGCGAGCGCCTCGCCGGCGCCCCGCTCGCCGGCCTGGTCAACAACGCGGGCATCGCGATCGCCGGCCCGCTCGAGGGCATCCCGCTCGACGAGCTGCGCCGCCAGTACGAGGTCAACGTCTTCGGCCTGGTCGCCGTGACCCAGGCGCTGCTCGAGCCCCTGCGCGCCGGCCGCGGGCGGATCGTCAACGTCGGCTCGATCGGCGGGCGCATCGGGACGCCGTTCGTCGCTCCCTACAGCTCATCCAAGGCCGCGGTGCGCAGCCTCAGCGCGTCGCTGCGCCGCGAGCTGCGCCCGTGGGGCATCCGCGTCGCGCTCGTCGAGCCCGGCGCGCTGGACACCCCGATCTGGGCCAAGGGCGAGGCCGGCGCCGAGGAGACGATCGGCGAGCTGCCCGAGCGCGTGCGCACGCTCTACGCCCGCCAGCTCGACGCGCTGCGCGCGGGCGTGCGCAAGATCGCCTCGGGCGCCGACTCGCCCGAGCTGGCCGTCGACGCCATCGAGCACGCGCTGACGGCCGACCGCCCGCGCACGCTCTACACCGTCGGCCGCGAGGCCCGCATCCAGGGCGTGCTCCACGCGGCGCTTCCCGATCGCGCGTTCGACGCGCTCGTCGCGCGCGCGATGAAGATCTAGCCCGCGCCCGAGCCCTTCCAGTCGCGGAAGGCGGAGAGCAGCTCGGCCTCCGCCTCCGGCGAGATTGACTCGGTCGTCAGCTCGCCGAGGACCACGAGCATGTCGCGCATCTGCTGCACGTAGATCGTGCACGCGTCGCAGCCCGAGATGTGCGCGTCGAAGCGCGTGCGGTCGGCATCGCTGAGCGCGCCCTCGAAGTAATCGGTCACGAGCTCGACCAGCTCCTGGCAGGAGAGGCCGGGGTCGCGGCGGCGGCGGAGGATTCGATCGATGAGATCAGGCATCTGCGTAGTAGTCCTCGAGCCCGGCACGCACTTTGGAGCGCGCGCGGTGCAGGAGCACCCGTTGATTGGTCTCGGAAAGGTCCAAAGCGCTACGCACCTCCTCCGAAGAAAGCCCGTCGACGTCGCGCATGGTGATCACGAGGCGCTGCATCTCGGGCAGCTTGGCGATCTCCGCCTCGATGCGCGCGACGGCCTCGCCGGAGTCCAGCGCGCGCTCGGGCTCCTCCCACCAGCGCTGCGGAGGCGCGGCCCACGCGCCGAGCCCCGTGCCGGAGGAGATGAAGCGATCGGCGTCGACGGCGCTGAACTCGCCGTCGGTCTCCTCGCGCGCGAGCGACGCGAAGGGGATCGTGCGCCGCTCGCGCTCGCCGCGCGTGCGCGCGCGGTTGACGAGGATGCTGAACACCCACGTGCGCAGCGACGAGCGCTCCTCGAAGCGCCCGATCCCTTGCAGAACGGCCAGCCACGTCTCCTGGACGACGTCCTCCGCGACCGCCGCCGTGGGCACGTACATCCGCGCGACGCGCAACAGCGACGGCGACCAACGCCGTACGAGGTCCATGAACGCCTCCTCGTCGCCGGCGCGGAGCCGCTCCACCAGCGCGTGGTCGTCGTTCACCGGAGGACCGTACAACGTCGCTAACGTGCACGGCCTATGGGCGACAGGCTGATCGGCGTCGACGTCGGCGGCACGAAGGTCTCGGTGGCCGTCCTCGAGGACGGCGTGCTCTCCGAGCCCATCCTCCGTCCGACCGAGCTCTCGGACAGCGACGCGCTCGTCGAGCAGCTCGCGGACGCCATCGAGGACGCCGGCCCGGCGCACGCGGTCGGCCTCGGCCTGCCGAGCGTGATCGACTTCGCAACAGGCACTGCGCGCAGCTCGGTCAACATCCCGCTGCAGGGCGTCCCGCTGCGTCAGCTGCTCACCGACCGGGTAGGGATCCCGACCTTCGTCGACAACGACGCGACGGTGGCCGCGCTCGCGGAGGCGCATGACGACGACCTCAACCTCATCGCCGAGTCGCTCGTGATGATCACGGTCGGCACCGGCGTGGGCGGCGGCATCGTCATCGGCGGGCGCATCTACCGCGGCGTCACCGGTGCCGCGCCCGAGCTCGGCCACATCATCGTCGGCGCCGACCTCACCGACGGCGCGCCACCGCGCCCCAAGCACCTGCCCGACCCGGCGTCGCTCGAGTACCTCGCCGCCGGGCGCGCCCTCGACCGCCTGGGCGCCGCCCGCAACCTGGGCAACGGCACCGCGGTCGTCGCGGCCGCCCGCCGGGGCGATCCCGATGCGCGTGAGTGCATGCGCATTCTCGGGGAACGCCTCGGG
The DNA here is from genome assembly GCA_963851295.1 of uncultured Actinomycetes bacterium. Classification (GTDB taxonomy): domain Bacteria; phylum Actinomycetota; class Thermoleophilia; order Solirubrobacterales; family Solirubrobacteraceae; genus JAOPZW01. Next base: position 906,615 of record CAWKOS010000001.1, read on the forward strand.
GTGGGCATCGCCAACGTCGTGAACATCTTCGACCCCGAGCTCGTCGTCATCGGCGGCGGGGTCTCCGTGGCCGGCGAGCTGCTGCTCGAGCCGGCCAAGGAGTCGGCGGCCCGATTCATCCTGCCGGGCGTCGGCACGCAGACGCGTATCGAGCTGGCCCGCTACGGCCCCAAGGCAGGGGTGCGGGGCGCGGCGCTGCTCGCCGGGCAGGAGCTGGAACGAGAAGCACTCCCGCTGCAAGCTGAGACCAAGGAGACTTGAACCATGGCCACCCAACAGGTCAACGAGCGCCTCGCCGCCCTCACCGCCGCCGGCACGAGCGTCTGGCTGGACCAGATCAAGCGCAGCCTGATCACCTCGGGTGAGCTGCAGCGCCTCGTCGAGGAGGACTCGCTGCGCGGAATGACCTCCAACCCGACGATCTTCAACCAGGCGATCCTCGGCGCCGAGGACTACGACGAGCAGCTCGCCGAGGCCGCGCACGCGGGCAAGGACGACCGCGGCATCTACCAGGAGCTCGCGATCCGCGACATCCAGGACGCGTGCGACGTGCTGCGCGTCGTCTACGACGAGAGCGGCGGCGGCGACGGCTTCGTGTCCCTGGAGGTCGATCCCGACCTCGCCTTCGACACCCATCGCACGATGGAGCAGGCGCGCGAGTACTGGAGCCGCGTCGACCGCCCCAACCTGTTCATCAAGATCCCGGGCACCACCGAGGGCACCCCCGCGATCGAGGAGATGATCTACGAGGGGGTCAACATCAACGTCACGCTGCTCTTCGGCGTCGAGGAGTACGCGGCCGTGGCCGAGGCCTACATCCGCGGCCTCGAGCGGCGCCTCGAGGAGGGCAAGTCGGTCGACATCGCGTCGGTCGCCTCGTTCTTCGTCTCGCGCGTGGACACCGAGGTCGACAAGCGCCTGGAGGGCACGGGCCACGACGACCTGCTGGGCAAGGCCGGCATCGCCAACGCCCGCGCCGCCTACCAGCGCTACGAGAAGATCTTCCTGGGCGAGCGCTTCGCCGCCCTGCGCGACGCGGGCGCGGCGGTGCAGCGCCCGCTGTGGGCCTCCACGGGCGTCAAGAACCCCGCCTACCGCGACGTCATGTACGTCGAGGAGCTCGTCGGCCCCAACACGGTCAACACCATGCCGATGGCGACGCTGCTGGCCACGGGCGACCACGCCGAGATCCGCGGCGACACGGCGCGCGAGGACCCGTCCCCCGTGCTGAGCGCGCTCGCCGACGCCGGCATCGACATGAAGGACGTCACCGACCAGCTCCTGCGCGAGGGCGTCGAGAAGTTCGTCGAGCCGATGGACAAGCTCCTGGCGGGCATCGGCTCCAAGCGCGAGGCGATCGTCACCCAGCGCCCGCACTCGATCGACGCCTCACTGCCCGACGACGACGTCGAGCCGCGCGTGGCCGCGCGCGTCAAGCAGGCCACACAGGACGACGTCGCCCGGCGCATCTGGCGCAAGGACGACACGCTCTGGGGCCCCGCGGGCCAGCCCGAGGTCGCCAACCGGCTCGGGTGGCTGACCGTCACCGAGCAGATGCGCGAGTCGCTGGACGACCTCACCGCGTTCGCCGAGGGCGTGCGCGACGAGGGCGTCAAGGACGTCGTCCTGCTGGGCATGGGCGGCTCGTCGCTGGCGCCCGAGGTCATCCGCCGCTCCTACGGCGACCAGGCCGGCTGGCCGCGCCTGCACGTCCTGGACTCCACCGACGCGGGCGCGATCCGCTCCGTGCAGGACGCGATCGACCTCGACCACGCGCTCTTCCTCGTCTCGACGAAGTCGGGCGGGACGATCGAGACGCTGTCGCTCTTCAAGCACTTCTGGTCGCTGCGCTCGGACGGCAACGCGTTCGTCGCCATCACCGACCCCGGCTCGGGCCTCGAGGACCTCGCGCGCGAGCACTCCTTCCGGCACACGTTCCTCAACGACCCCGACATCGGCGGGCGCTACAGCGCGCTGTCGTTCTTCGGGCTCGTGCCCGCGGCGCTCATGGGCGCCGACGTCGGCGGCCTGCTCGACGCGGCCGGCGTGGCCGAGCACAACTGCCAGAGCTTCGAGTCCGGCGACCTCTCCAGCGGGCTGTGGCTCGGGCTGGCGTGGGGCGAGCTGGCGGCGGCCGGCCGCGACAAGCTGACCTACGTCATCGACCCGCCCCTCGAGTCCTTCGGCCTCTGGGTCGAGCAGCTCATCGCCGAGTCGACCGGCAAGCACGGCAAGGGCATCCTGCCCGTGGTCGGCGAGCCGCTCGGCGACCCCGACGTCTACGGGCTCGACCGCACCTTCCTGCACCTGCGCCACACCGAGGAGCCCGACGAGGCGACCGACGCCAAGGTCGCGGCGCTGCGCGAGGCCGACCACCCGGTGATCGTCCGCGAGGTCGCCGGCCCCGACGACCTGGGGCGGATCTTCTTCTTCGCCGAGTTCGCGATCGCGACGGTCGGCTGGGTGCTGGGGATCAACCCCTTCGACCAGCCCAACGTGCAGGAGGCCAAGGACGCCACGAGCCGCGTGCTCGCCGAGGACGCGGGCGACCAGCCCGACGCGACCGACGACGAGCTGCGCGCGCTGCTCGACGGGCTCGGCGCGCCGAGCTACCTGGCGATCATGGGCTACGTCGAACCCTCCGACGAGTTCGACGCGGCGGTGACCGAGCTGCGCGCCGCGGTCCGCGACGCCACGGGGTCGGCGACGACCTTCGGCTACGGGCCGCGCTTCCTGCACTCGACCGGCCAGCTCCACAAGGGCGGGCCGGCGACGGGCCGCTTCCTGCAGCTGATCCACGACTCCGGACCCGACGTCGACATCCCGGACGCCGACTACGGCTTCACGCGCCTCAAGCACGCGCAGGCGATCGGCGACCTCGAGACGCTGCGCGCGCACAAGCTGCCCGCCGCGCGGGTGACGCTGAGCGGCGACGATCCCGCCGCCGCGCTGAGGGAGCTGACGGGGCGGATCAAGGGGCTGCTGTGACCGCCGTCGCCGAGACCGCCGAGAACCCGCTCACCGAGGGGCTCGAGCGCCAGCCGATCCATCCGACGACGCTCGTCATCTTCGGCGCGACCGGCGACCTGGCCAACCGCAAGCTCCTGCCGGCGCTCTACAACCTCGCCCACGAGGGGGCGCTCCCCGAGCGCTTCCACCTCGTGGGCGTGTCGCGCTCGGACCACGCGCACGAGGAGTTCCGGACGATGGCGCAGGAGGCCATCCGCCAGTTCTCGCGCCGCGAGCCCAACGACGCGGTGCTCGAGAAGCTGCTCGAGGAGGTCCGCTACGTCCCGGGCACCTTCGACGACAGCGCGGTCTACGACACGCTCGGGGGGATCCTCGACGACTTCGACAAGGGCTCGGGGCTGCGGATGAACCGCTGCTTCTACCTGTCGACGGCGCCGGCCTTCTTCCCGGTCATCGTGCACCAGCTCGGCGACCACAAGCAGACCCGCCACGAGGGCGCCGACGTGCGCGTGGTCATCGAGAAGCCCTTCGGCACGACGCTGGCCGAGGCCGAGCAGCTCAACCGCGAGGTGCTCTCGGTCCTCGACGAGCACCAGGTCTTCCGCATCGACCACTACCTGGGCAAGGAGACCGTCCAGAACATCCTGGCCTTCCGGTTCGCCAACGGGCTCTTCGAGCCGGTGTGGAACCGCAACTACATCGACCAGGTCCAGATCACCGCCGCCGAGGACCTCGGCATCGGCACGCGCGCCGGCTACTACGACTCCGCGGGCGCCCTGCGCGACCTCATCCAGAACCACATGCTCCAGCTCCTGTGCCACGTGGCGATGGAGCCGCCGGTGAACTTCACCGCCGACGAGGTGCGCAACGAGAAGGTCAAGGTCCTGCAGGCGATCCACGCGCCCACTGCCGAGCAGATCGACCAGATGGCAGTCCGCGCCCAGTACTCCGAGGGCGAGTCGGGCGGCGACCACGTCGTCGGCTACCTGGAGGAGGACGGGGTCCCGGCGGACTCCAACACCGAGACCTATGCCGCCCTGCGGCTGGAGGTCGACAACTGGCGCTGGGCCGGCGTGCCCTTCTACCTGCGCACGGGCAAGCGGCTTGCGCGCAAGGTCACCGAGGTCGCGGTGACGCTGAAGCCCGTCCCCCACCTCGCGTTCAAGCAGGAGGGCTCGCTGGGCGTGCGGCCCAACCAGCTGATCATGACCATGCAGCCCAACGAGGGCGTGTCGCTGTCGCTGGGGGCCAAGATCCCCGGGACGCGGATGCGCATCCGCCCGGTCTACATGGAGTTCCTCTACGGGACGTCGTTCCTGTCGCAGTCACCGGAGGCCTATGAGCGGCTCATCACGGACGCCATGCGCGGCGACGCGACGCTCTTCACCCGTAACGACGAGGTCGAGGCGCAGTGGAAGATCTGCGACCCGATCGTCGCCGAGTGGGAGGCGACGCCGGGGCCGATCCCGCAGTACGCCGCGGGCTCGCAGGGACCGGCGGAGGCGTCGTCGCTGATGCTGCCCGGCCAGGAGTGGCGCACGATCTGATGCCGGGGGTGTCGGACAGCCGCTGGGCCGCGGAGGGCACGACGCCCGGAGCGATCGAGGCGGCGCTGCGCGACATGCTCAAGGAGCGCCACGCCGAGAACGAGTCCTTCTCGCCGGCGCGCGCGCTGAACATGGTCTGCGTCGTCGACAAGGCGTGGAGCGGCGAGATCGCCAACCGCCTGCGCCTCGTCGGCCGTTATCACGCGTCGCGCACGATCGTGCTCGCGATGGAGCCCAGGCGCGACCGGATCGATGCCGTCGCCACCATCGCCAGCGACACGCATCCGAAGGCCGGCGAGTTCGCGCTCCTGCGCGAGACGGTGATCGTCGACGTGGGCGAGAAGCACATCCCTGCTCTGGACACGATCGTCGACCCGCTGGTCGTGACGGACCTCCCCACCGTGCTGTGGTCGCCCCATGGTCACCCCGAGGCGGTCGACCAGCTCCTGGGTCTGGCCCAGGTCGTCCTCCTCGACTCGATCGACGACCCGGACCTCGGCGAGGCGCTGGAGCGCGCCCGCTCCCTGCAAGACAAGGCCTACGTCGTCGATCTCGCCTGGCTGCGCTCGACCCCGTGGCGCGAGCGCGTCGCGGCGACCTTCGACCCCGCGTACCTGCGTCCCGACCTGCGCCACATCTCTGCGGTCACCGTGCGCCACAACCCCGACTCGGCGGCGGCGGCGTTGCTGCTCATCGGCTGGCTGGCGTCGCGGTTGGGCTGGCAGCCGTCGAAGCTCATCCCGCGCAACGGATCGCTGGCGGGCAAGGCGCACGCCAGGCGCCAGGACGTCGCGATCCGCCTCGAGCCCGAGCCGTCGCAGACCGTCCGCGGGCTGGCGGGTCTGACGCTTGAGACCGCGTCCGGCCGCCACCTGGAGCTCGACCGGGGCCCGGGCGGCCTGCGCGCGAAATATCGCAACCGCAAGGGCGACCAGCGCGAGTGGACCGTGCTCGGCGCCTCGCGCGGCGAGGCGGGCATCCTCGGCGAGGGCATCCGCCAGGCGCTCCTGCGCGACTCGACGTACAGCCCCGCGCTCGCAGCGGCCAACGCCCTGACGCCGTGAAGGCGGAGCGCCGCGAGCTCGCGGCCGCGCTGTACGCGGAGGGTCGCGAGCACGACGCCGCGCACGCGGACCGGCTCCTGCGCTGGCGCAACGTCGAACCCGAGACCGCCGAGCTGTTGGGCGTCCTCGTCCGCGGCCTCGGCGCCCGCCGCCTGCTGGAGATCGGCACCTCAAACGGCTACTCGACCCTCTGGCTCGCCGACGCGGCCGAGGCCACCGGCGGAACGGTGGTGAGCCTCGAGCTCCTGGCCGACCGCACCGCCCTGGCCGCATCCCACCTCGCCCAAGCCGGCCTTGCCTCGGTCGCCGACCTCCGTACCTCCGACGCCGCCAAGGCCCTCGCCGAGTTCGCCGACGACGCCTTCGACTTCGTGTTCCTCGACGCCGAGCGCCCGGCCTACGTCAGCTACTGGCCCGACCTCATCCGAATCCTCGCCCACCCGAGCCTCCTCGCCGTCGACAACGCCATCTCCCACGCCGAAGAGCTCGCCCCCTTCCGCACCCTCGTCGAATCCGACGACCGCGTCACGTCGTCACTCGTCCCGATCGGGGCGGGAGTGCTCCTGATCACCCCGGCCTGAGCGCCGGGCGCGCCCGAGGGCCCACACCCCGTGCGGGCGGGGTCGTGTCGCCGGACATGCTCCTCGGACCTGTCCCGCGGTGGCCGCGTCAGCCAGGGGGAGCCGGAGTGCCGCCGGTCGGCGCCGAGGGAGCGGGCGAGGAGGTGCTCGTCGTACCCTCGGAGGGGGTGGTCGCGCCGGGGGCGGCCGGCGGCGTGGCTGGTGTCGGTGGTTCCGTTGCCGAGGGTGGCTTACCCGGTGTTGTCGGGGTCGTCGGCGGGGTGGGTTGTGGTGTGATCGCGGGCTTGCGGTGGCGCAGGAGCTCGAGCACGGTTGCCGTCGGCTGGCTGGTCTTGGAGCACGCGATCTTCGCAGCGACGCGGTAGCTCTTGCCGCGAACGCTGCGACACACGTGGGTGCGCGTCGAAGCCTGCGGGTGGGCGTGCGTCGAAGCCTGCGGGTGGGCATGCGTCTTCCCGCGGGGCGTCCGCGCGTGCCGTGTGGCGGGCGCCACGGGTCCCCTCGGCGCCTGGGCGGCCAAGGGCCGGACCTTGACGTCAGCAGGCGGTGTTGGGCGTACGGTCGCGCCGCTGACGCTCCAGGTGCCGAACGCGATCACTGCGCACAGGGCGACGACGAGCACCGAGCGCCCCCTGCCGATGCGGTGCAGGTCGTCGTTCATTGGGTGAGGCGGTGGATGCGCGCGGCCGAAGCCTCAAGCGCCGCGCGACTCAACTCGCCGCCGCGCGCGGCGCTCAGGAGCTCTGAGTACGCGCGCCTCGACATGTCCTCGTCGCTGTAGAGCAGGACGTCGACCCCGGCCTTTGCTGCGCGCACTGCGGTCGCCGGGCCGGCGACGCCGGGGGCGGCGAGGGTGTCCGAGATCGTCACTCCCGCGAAGCCGAGCTTGCCGCGCAGCACGCCGTGGATGATCTTCGAGGAGAGCACGGCCGGGGCTTGGGGGTCCAGCGCCGGGTAGATGGCGTTCGAGAGCATCACGAGGGCGGGCTGACAGGCTCGGTAGGCGGCCATGTCGTTGGCCAGCTCTGGCTCGGAGAGGGTGACGCTGACCGCGCGCAGGTCCGTGTTCTGGGTCGCTTTGCCCAGGCCCGGGAAGTGCTTGAAGGTTGCGTTCACACCGCCGGCCTGAAGGCCGCGGGCAAAGCCGCACGCGCCGGCGGCGACGCGCGCCGGAGAGGAGCCGAAGGACCGTGCGCCCAGAAAGCCGCCGCTGCCAAGGACGTCGGCGACCGGCGCCAGATCGGTATTGATGCCGCGCGCGAGGAGCGCATGCGCGGTCGCCGCGCCTTGCCCTTGCGCGTTGCCCGGGGTGATCTGGGCTGGCGCGGCTGTCGGGGGTTCACCGGCCAGGCGACGGATCGGGCCGCCTTCCTGGTCGGTGGCAACGAGGAGCGGCGGGTTGCCGCCCTCGCGCGCCGCGGCTTGAAGCGACGCGACCGTTGCAGGCAGTTGCGCGCTGACGTTGGGGCCGAAGAGGATCACGCCGCCGATCTGGCCGCTGCGGGCGCGTTCGAGCAGCGACGCCGACGGGCTGGTGCCGCGCATCGCCGTCATGATCCGCGCTCCCACCAGGCGGGTGAGCAACGACGCGGCCGACGGCTCGGCCGGCGGTGGCGCGGGCTTTGTCGCCGCCGCCTTGGCGACCGGCTCGGGGGCGGGCTTCATGGCGGAGCCAGGGCAGCGAGCGCCTCCGGAGACCTGCACCGTCACGCCGGCTCCGATCTTGCAATTGCGTCGGCGTGGAGGCGCGGACGACTTGCGCGGCGTCGACGTGCCTGGTCCGGCGTGCGACTGCCCGGCGACCGCTGACGTGTGCGCAGGCTTGTCACTGTCACGGCCGGAGCCCACAAGCACGGCGAGCGCTACCAAGGCCAGCAGCGCGAGCCCGACAACGATGAGGATCGCGGCGGTTCGGCTGATACGTCGAAACTCACTCGCCACAGGACACCGAGGACTGGTTGAGGTTGGACTTGCTGATCAGCCAGCGGCCATCGGAGCGCACGACGCTCCACGACCCCGACCAGTCCTTGCAACCCGACGCCGACGCTTCGGTGTGGAAGGTGACGATGTTCGCCACTCCGCTGGTCGGCGACGTCAGCGTGGGCGCCACCGCCACGCTGAACGCGAACAGCCCGTCCTTTCGAATCTCGCCAATCCAGCTCGACTCGCTCGCCGTGCTGACCGACGGCGCCAGGTCGCTGTAGGCGGCGCTGTAGTTGCCGTTGACAATGTCCCGGAAGTGACGACGAATCATCGACTTGATCGCAGCGCGCGAGGTCGCCTCCCGCTCTGCGGCGCTTCTTGCCGTCGCGGCCGCGGTCGAGTGCGCATCGTCTGCGCCCTTGCGCGACGACGATGACTCGGAGGTCGACGGACGCCGCGGCGGCTTGGCGGGCAGCGTCTTGGTCACGGTCACCGTGTTCTGCGGCGTCGTGACCGCACCCGCGACGGTGTCGGCGGCGGCCGGCTTGTCGGCGCTCGTGACGACGAGCATCACCGCGACGCCTGTGCCGACGAGCGAGATGACCGCAAGGACCGCTGCGACCGTCAAGGCAACGATGCGCCCGCGACCCGACGGCCTCTCGCCTGCGCCCGGCATCACCGTCGACGGCGGGTAGTGCGGCGAGAACCCCGGATCGGAGATCGATGCCTGCGGCGGATGCCCCTGCGTGGCGTAGCCGTGCTGCGCTGGGTAATCCTGCTGCCTGGGCGGCTGAGGCGGGACGGGCGGTGGGGCGGTGGCTGCGTTTGCCGGCGGCTGCTCATGTACAGGAGCGTCGGGCGCGCTCGGTGGTGCGAACGCGACTTGCGGGTCCTCGGGCGGTTCGGGGCGGGCGGCTCGGGCAGCTCCGGGTAGGACCGTGTCGGTGGTCGGGGTGTCGTCCGCGAACGGCGAGTTCAGAGTCACCGTCGGCCGCCCGGTGGGTGCGGGCGTGTCGTCGCCGTTGGCGGGGTTCCGAGGCTGGGCGTCGTCGTGCGGGCGAGTGTCGAGAGTCATGGTTTCAGTGGTCCTTGAGGGGTTCAGGTCAGGCCAGTCGCGCTGGCGGCCAGCCAGAGCACGGAGCCGAGAATCAGGCCGATAGCCGCGAGTGCCGCGGTGCCGCGCCATGGGGTCGAGGTGTCTGGTGCCGGGGCGCGGTAGTCGTGGGTGACGGCGCCTTGATAGAGCATCCGTACGGCGCCGTCGGCGTCGGTCGCGAAGATCCCTCCGCTGCGGACTCGCGAGTTGAATACGAGTGCCACCTGCCCGGGCCGTGAGAAGAACCGCTGGTGCGTCGCACGGTCCTGATCGGTCAGGTAGATCCCATCGGGCCGGCTCAGGTACCAGCCGACGATGTCCTCGCTCGGGTAGTGGCGGCCCATCGTTTCGTGGACGTAGGCCCACACGTCGTGGGTCAGCAGCGCACGCTGGTGCGCGTCACGGCAGCGGACCGCGGGGATCAGCGCGGTGATTCGCGTTGCGTCGTGCACTCCGATCGAGCGCCCGACGAGGACTCCGGCGGTCTCAACGTCCGGGCTGGCGAACGCCTGCTCATAGAGCGCGTTGAGGACCGCCGGGCTCCAGTCCGGGCCGCCCGTCAGCGCATCGGGCGACGATGGCGACGTCATCGCAGCGGGCGCCTCAGCAGTAGTAGTAATCGGCCAGGCACGTGCCCGTGGTCAAGCCGTTGTTGTAGCCATCGTTCTGGCCCTGCGCGTAGCCGCTCGACTGCCCTTCGCTATAGCCCGAAGAACGACCTTCTCGAAAGCCGTTCTGGCGCCCTTCGCTGCGGCCCTGACGGATGCCGCGCGCCCGCGCGCGATCGGCGGCGCCGCGGACGGCCGCGTTCTTGTCGTGGCGCATCTGCGACGCTTGCGCGTCCAGCGCGCGCGTCTGGGCGATCTGATCGGCCTGGCGCTGCTGGTTGATCTTCGTCTGCACGGCGTCGCCGGACAGCCGGGTGCCGCGGCCCAGGAAGAAGCCGCCTAGGACAATGAGCACCGCAACCGCGGTAGCGGCGGCGACCACGCCCACCCACCAGCCGGCGCCGCGGCCCTGGGACCTCGGCGGCACCGGCGGTACCGCCGCGGCCGTCATGGGCGGCACCATCGGTGGGATCGCCGGCGGTGCGGACTGGTAGGCGCTGGGCGCCATCGCCATGGCCGGTGCAGCGTGACCGTTGGTTGGAAACGCGTGCGTCGGTGGCGCGTCGGGGTGACCGACGGTCGGATACTCCTGCGTCGGTGGGGCGTCAGCCGGAACGACGGTCGCGTGCGCTGGCGTCGGCGGCTCGGGCACGGGTCGTTCCCCGACCTGCGGTTGGTGGGTGCTCATCAGTCTCTGCCCTTCTCGTGGACGACGTGGTGGTTGCACCACGCCACGCTGAGCTTCGTCAGCACTTCTGTCCTCGTGTTTGGTAGTGGTCAGGCGCAGAAGCTGCAGCCAACACGGCTGCTCAACTCCTGCTCGGTGGCTGCGCGGCTGGCCGCCCAGATGCCGTCGAGTCGGATGCAGCCCGGGGCATGTAGTCGGCCCTGCGGGGAGCTCTCGCCGTGCTCGTTGATGCCGATCAGCGTCTGGTTCGGGGTCGCCCTGCGGAATGCGGGCAACGTGCCGGCCGTCGACCTGGAGCCCGTGGGGGCCAGCGAAGCGATGAAGTCAGCTTCGGCGCGAGCCCTGCGTTTCTGGGCGGTCGTCATGAACACTGTGGTCATTCGGTTCCTCTGTCTCGGTGATTGTCAGTACCTGCTCGAGCCCGCCGGTGTCCGCCAGAGCGCGTGGCGCCCTGGCGCTCCGATTGCCCCGGGCTGACCAGCCGATGGCGGCCGTCGCGGACGTGGCCTCCGCATTGATCTCCTACGTCTTGTCTTCACTCCACGCGCGATAGCGCGCTGCGGCCTCAGGCAGGCGGCGAGGCCTTGCGGCCTTCGGTCCTTCGCGCTTGAGACACCCGGCCCGTTCCTCCGGCCGATACAGATCCCTTCGACAAGCCGAGACGCGGACTTGGTACCTCAGATGTGCGATAAGAGCTCGGCCCGAATGAACTGGAGCGAGCGGAGCGCGACCGCGCCACCCCCGTGGTGCCCGCCGTGCCGCTGGATGGCACGCGCGTCATGGGGAAACCGCACAACAGCGCGAGGGTTTCGGCGATGTGCGTGAGCCCGATGTTGAGCCGCTGTGCTCAGAGGCCACTGCTTCGGCCTGCCGCGAGAGGCTGGGCGCTCGCGACCCGTCGGTCCGACCGGCCACGTTCCACGAGCCAAGCCGTATACGGCGATTGTCGCGCGCGCACCCAACCCTTAGCCAGGAGCGAATCCCGGGGAACTGCAGCAGGTCAGGGCAGGCGGGCGCGATCGCATCTGGCCGAGGCCGACTGCCGGCGCGCCGGCGAGAGTGCGAACGTGCGCCGGTCGGCGCGGCACCGCCGGGGATGGTCAGAATCCGGGGACGGGAAGCAGGCCGCCGAACGGCGACGCACACACCCACTGCGAGCTGCCGTCGAGCTGCACGCTGCGGACGATCCCGCCGACGGCGTTGCAGTTATGGCGGAAGCGTCGGACTGCCGAGGCGTGCTCCTGGGCGGCGCGGCGGTCGGCGGCGCGCTGACGCTGTGCGCGCCGGCGCTCCTTGGCGCGGCGTGCGACTGCCTCGGCGCGACGCATCGATGTGCAGCGCGCACGGCTGACGGGTCGGAATGAGACCGAGGCGCGACGCGTCTTTCCGTACTGGTCGGCGGCGGTGATCAGTGCGCGGTACGTGCCTCCTGGCCGCCCGCAGCTCCACGGCACGTCGACGTATGCGTCGCCGTGGGCGTCGGCGTGAAAGAAATAGGTGTTCTCGCGACCCTGCCGGCGCAGCTGGATGCGCACGCGGGCATAGGGGTTCGTCTTGGCGGTGAGCGTGGTGCTGCCGGGATACCGAGAGCTGGCTCGGCGCGTGGCCTTGGCGCTCGCGATCAGGCCCGTCAGGCGCGGGCCGAGCACGGTGAACGTTCGCTTGGCCGAGTACGCCTGGAGCTCATCATCGGAGCGCATCACGAACCAGGAGTAGCGTCCCGGGGGCAGCTGGTCGTCGAGCTCAACGGTGACAGCGTCGCTGTCAAAAGTCGCGACCTTGGTGAGTTCAGCGGTGTCGCCGGTGTACTGCTCTTGATGCCCGGCGCTGTCGGGGTCTTCGTAGGCCGTGTAGTCGTCGGCCGTGATGTCGATCACCTTCGTGGTCGAACCGTCGAGCTCGTCGCGCTGGATGCGCAACCGGTCATCGCGACCGCCCCGGTCCACGGCTCCCGCCCAACGGAAGACCGGACGCAGGAGCACGCCGGATGCCGCGTCGGCGGGCGACTGCAGGTCGGGCGCGACGGGACCGACATCAAGAGTTTCGTCCGAGTCGGTCGGAGCTGGGCCGGGGCCGACCGGCCTGGCGTTGGGGTCGGGAGCGACGCTCGTGGCCAGCGCGGCGACGCCGTCCGGTGAGGCGCTCGAGGACTTGGTCACGTAGGCGCAGATCGTCGAGGCGCCGGCGGTGAATGGTGTGAAGCTGATGTTCCGATCGAAGGAGCCGGCGGACAGCCAGTCCGAGTCGTAGCTGATGAGGGACGCGCCTGTGTTCCCAGCGGCGGTGGCGGCGCACGGGCCGCTGCTTTGCAGGTAGAGGTAGAGCGAGCGGTTGACCTCGGTGTTGCCGGCGACGTTGATCGTGGCGCTCGCGTTCTGCCGCGGGGTCGCGGCCAGGGTCAGGGTGGCCGTGGCCTTGGCCTGACGGACGTCGAAGGTCTGTGACGTGGCGCCCTCGGGCGCTGCGCTGGCCGTCTCGGTGACGTAGCTGCAGACGGTGTAGGTGCCGGTGCTGGCGGGGGTGTAGGTGTAGCTGCGGTCGAAGGCTCCGGCGGAGAGGTAGTCCGAGCCGTAGCTGATGAGCGAGCTGCCGTTGTTGGCCGCGGCGCTGCTCGGGCAGGTCTGCGATCCCGCCTGGACGTAGGCGTAAAGCGACCGGTTGACCTCGGTGCTGCCCGCGATCGTGACGGTCATCGTCTTGTCGATCACTGGGTCGTCCGACGGCGTGACCGTGACCGTGGCGGTGCCGGCGCGGGCCGTGAACGTTGCCCTGGCGGTCGCCGCGGGTGCCTGTGCCGCGCTCGTCGTGACGTAGCTGCAGACGGTGTAGGTGCCGGTGCTGGCGGGGGTGTAGGTGTAGCTGCGGTTGAACGCTCCGGCGGAGAGGTAGTCCGAGCCGTAGCTGATGAGCGAGCTGCCGTTGTTGGCCGCGGCGGTGCTCGGGCAGGTCTGCGATCCCGCCTGGACGTAGGCGTAAAGCGACCGGTTGACCTCGGTGCTGCCCGCGATCGTGACGGTCATCGTCTTGTCGGTTACGGTGTCGCTGGACGGCGTGATTGTGACGGCGGCAGCGGACGCAGCCTCGGCGTGCGCACCGCCGAGCAAGACGATCAGCAGCACGAGGCCTAGACAGCTGGCCCCGACGCGGGACCGTCGTCCGCGACGCGGCCGAGCATCGAGCCGGGCGGAGGGGCCAAGCGCGCCGGTGTGGGCAGTAACGAGGTTGGTCAGCTTGCTCATGCGGGTGTCGTCGTTCTCCTGGTTGCAATTCCGGTTGCAGGGCCGCAGCGAGAAGGCTTGCCATCGCCGCGCGGACGTCGTCGCGGCGGTGGCGGCCCGGTCGCCCGCGAGCCAGCACGTGGGCGGCTTCGCTCAGCGCGCGCTGCAAGCGGTTGATGCGCGCCTCGCCGGATGGCAAGCAGGGCTGGACACGCCGCTACGGCACCAACTCGAACGCGCTTCAAAGAGGATCTCCTGGACAACGAGGGGGAACGGTTCATGTGCCCTACCTGTCTCCCATCGGGGCGGTTCGATCAGAACTCGATCCCACAGATGTACGACCCTCGCGTAGACCCGTGCCTCGCGGTTGCCACGAGGCCGACCCGGGCGGCTAAAACCTCGCGCCGGCCAGGTACCCCCGACCGGAGTCGGGGTCTGAATCAGCGAGGTCGACGTGAATGGTCGCGACCGGCCGACCGCGCAGTAGTCGTAAGCACCGCATTGCAGGCGCTCCAACCCGGAGCTTCGGCGTTCGTGTGCAGGACGGCGCATACAGTCATCAGATCCGCCTGCAGGTGGACGCCGTGCTCGACACGATGACCCCCGAGGAGAACACAATCATCAAGCCACTGACGACCCTCCTGATCGTCGCCGTTCTAGCCGTGGCGGCGGGCCCGGTAGCTTCGACGTCCGCCCACGCCGCCGACGGCAAGTGGAAGCTCTGCCAAGGGAGCTCGACGCCGAAGGACGTGCCCGCATACGTGTGCGATGACGAGGCCTGCTCGAAGTGGGGTTGAGCTAGGCCAACGCGCTGGCCTCGGAGGCGTTCCATACGGCCCGCGGCGACGCTCAGCAGATAGATCTGACTCCCCAAGGCGGCGTACGGGCCTGCCGGCGTGCCGTCCTCCGCGCCGGGGCAGGTTCGGCGTCCTAGGGCGGCACGCAAGGACCGGCGCAGGAGCTGCGGCCGCGAGGGAGTAACGCCCCCGGCCGCGACAGAACCCGCCCGCCCCGGGGCTTGGGTTGGACGGACCCCGCTGGGTTGAGCGTCGGCGCGCGTGGGAATCAACGCTGAGGCGTCATGTGGGTTCTCGGGCTCGTCATCATCGTCGTGGTCGCCGTGTATGTGCTGGCGATCTTTCTCGGCGGTGGCGAGCAGGGGCCGTTCCTCTCGCTCTCGAAGCTCGGCTCGGCAGGGAAGATCACGACCTCGCGCGGGCGCACGGACTTCCAGGGCGACCTGCACAGGCCGCCCAACGAGAACGAGTTGCTCTGAAGCGCCGGCGGCGCGTCTACTTGGAGCCGAACACGCGCTCGAAGAGGGCGGTGTCTCCCGCCGTCTGGAACTTGACCACCTCTCCGTCGCGGTAGGTGAGGACGTCTGCGGAGTCCGCCTCCTCGCCGGCGACGGTGACGTGGGTGAGCACGACGACTCGGTCCTCGTCGGAGAACCAGTACTGCGGCGTGGTCGTGAAGCCCTTCGCGGCGAGCTGGGCCCACAGCGCTCCGACGTCCTGCTTGCCGTGCCGGGTGCCGCTGATCGCGCTGTTGCCCGGCGTGACCCATTCGATGTCGTCCGCGATGCGGGCCATCGCCGTCTCGGCGTCGCCTGCTGAGAACGCGGCGTAGGCCTGCTTGGCGGTCTCGACGTTCTGCTCTCCAGCCATCGAGCATCCCCTTCTGATACCGGCGGGGAGCGGCGCTCCCCGTTCCGGACGACACTAACCCACCCCGTCAGGCGGGCGGCGGAGCGGCGGGATGATGTCGACGTAGATGCGGGCCGCGGCGAGCTTGCCGTTCAGGCCGCATTCGTAGATCGCCACCCCAGCCTCGGGGGGCAGCTCCGTCTCTCCCCAGCGCACGACGTTGTACTCCAGGGCGCAGGCGTGGTCGTCGCCGACGATTGCGCAGTGCTCCAGCACGACGCCGCCGCCGTTCGTGAAGAGACCGTCGTAGAAGCTGCGCAGCTCGTCGGGCCCTCGGTGCATGGGATGCGGGCCGGCGGGCTCGCGGGCGTAGCCGTCGGGTTCGAAGGCGGCCACGACCGCGTCGGCGTCGCCTGCCGCGAGCGCGCGCTGGTAGTTGGCGACGTACTCCGGCGCGCGCAGCGCGGGGTCGGACTGCAACAGCGGCGGGCGGGTGGCGTGCAGGCCGGTGAGCGGCCAGTTGCTGAAGTACATCCGGATCTCGTCGATCCGTCCGCCGGCGAGGCGGTCGGCGACGACCACGATCGGAACCTCGACCCGCCCGCCGTCGCGGTCGAGGTTGACGACCACCTCCTCGACGCCGCGCGGCTGGGTGATCACGTGCTCGAGGTCCACGACGGTGACGTTGAGGTCGGTGAGCCACGCGCTCATGTCGCTGACGTACGCCGCGAACGCGCGCCTGCCCTTGATCCGCCCCCGTACCGGGTGGTGCACCTCGGGCTCGCCGGCGAAGGACTCGATCAGGGCCTCGGGCTCGCCCGCCAGGATGCCGTCGAAGAAGGGCACGGCGATGAGCCGTTCCTCCCGCCGCTTCTCCAGGACGCCCTCGAGCACCGGCGCGGAGAAGAGCTCGGGGATCCACGGCACTCGACAAGCGTGCCATATCCGGCCTGCCCCGCCCTGTGCTCTCTGCGCGCGGCACCGATTGCAGGCCGAACGTCGGTCTTCCCGCGTCCACACGGGGTAGGACCGACGTTCGGCGCTCGGGGTGGCGCAGGCGCCGCGCCCGGGGCTGACGCGGCCCTTGCGCCCCCGGCACCCGGCCCGCGAGGATCGGGCGATGACCGGGGGGCAGACGCGCCTCGTCGTGCTCGCGGCGCTCGTGTGCAGCGTCGTGGCCACCGCGCTCGCGCTGAGCAGCGACCACCAGGACGCCCACATCGCCTGGGCGATCCTCGGGCCTGCGGTCGGGTTGAGCTTCGTCGGGACCGGGCTCTACGCCATGCGCCGGCGGGCCGAGAGCCGCACCGGCGGGCTGATGGTGGCGCTCGGGTTCGCGTGGTTCCTGGCCGCGGTCGGACTCTCGGACGCGCCCGCGCTGTACTCGCTCGGGCTCATCGTCGGGGGCATCTGGGGCGGGGTCTTCCTGCAGCTGATCATGAGCTTCCCGTCGGGGCGGCTCGCGCCCGGGCTCGACCGAGCGATCGTGATCGCCGGCTACCTCGTCTTCACCGTCGCGACCGTCCCCGCGATGCTCGTCGCCACCCCGCACGAGCTCGGCTGCGACAAGTGCCCCGACAACGTCCTGCTCGTCGATCGCAACCACGACCTCGCGACCGCCGCGCTCGTCTTCCAGGCGCTGCTGTACCTCGTCCTCTTCGTCATCGTCCTCGTCCGCCTCATCCGCCGCTGGCGGCGGACGGCACCGCTCGAGCGCCTGCAGCTCACGCCCGTCTACGTCAGCGGCCTGGCGACCTTCCTGCTCGTGACCGCCGCCCAGTCCGGCGCGAGCGACGCGCTCTGGTGGGCCGCGTTCGCCGCCACGGCGCTGCTCCCCTTCGCCTTCCTCGCCGGCCTGCTGCGCAGCCACGTCGCGCGCCTGGACGCCGAGCTGCGCGCGCGACTGGAGGAGCTGCGCGCCTCGCGCGCGCGGCTGGTCGAGGCCGGCGACACCGAGCGCCGGCGCCTGGAGCGCAACCTCCACGACGGCGCCCAGGCGCGGCTCGTCGGGCTCGCGCTCCTGCTCGGGGCCACGCGCCGGCGCGTCGAGCCCGAGACCGAGGCCGCGGAGCTGCTCGACCAGGCGCTCGACGAGCTGAAGACGGGCCTCGCCGAGCTGCGCGAGCTCGCCCGCGGGATCCACCCGCCGCTGCTGACCGACCAGGGCCTGAAGCCCGCGCTGGAGGCGCTCACCGCGCGCGTCCCGGTCCCCGTGACGCTCGCCGCCGAGACCGGCGAGCGCCTGCCGGGCCCCGTGGAGGTCGCCGCCTACTTCGTCGTCTCCGAGGCGCTCGCGAACGTCGCGAAGTACGCGCAGGCGACAGGGGCGACAGTCGCCGTGCGCCGCGTCGACGGGCTCGTCACCGTCGACGTCGCCGACGACGGGATCGGCGGCGCCGACGCCGCGCAGGGCTCGGGGCTGCGCGGGATCGGCGACCGCGTCGCCGCGCTCGACGGGACGCTGTCCGTCGAGAGCCCGACGGGCGCCGGGACGCGGCTGCACGTCGAGATCCCGGTGGCCGCACCGACCTGAGCGAAGCCGTTTGCTACTGTTAACCCAGTGGTTAACGATCCCTTCAAGGCCCTCTCGCACCCGATCCGCCGCGGCATCGTCGAGCGCCTCGCCGCCGGCCCCGCGACGGTCGGCGAGGCCACCGCGGGCTTCGGCGTGTCCAAGCCCGCGATCTCCAAGCACCTGAAGGTGCTCGAGGAGACCGGCGTCATCAGGCGCGCGGTCGTGGGCCGGACGCACCGGCTCTCGCTCGAGCCCGACGTGCTCAGCGAGGCGGCCGACTGGATGGATCGCCAGCGCGTCCTCTGGGGGCGCCTGTTCGACGTCGTCGACGAGTACCTGAAGGAGGAAGGCCCGCAATGAACCTGACCCCGATCGTGTCGCCGCAGGAGTGGGAAGCCGCCCGCCAGGAGCTGCTGGTCAAGGAGAAGGAGCTCACCCGCGCCCGCGACGCCCTCGCCGCCCAGCGCCGGCGGATGCCGCGCATGGCCGTCGAGAAGGACTACCGCTTCGAGGGCCCGAACGGCCCCGCGAGCCTGGCCGACCTGTTCGAGGGCCGCCGGCAGCTGATCGTCTACCGCGCCTTCTACGCGCCGGACGTCACCACGTACCCGGCGTCGGGGGGCGGCTATCCGGAGCGCGCCTGCGTCGGCTGCTCCCTCGTCGCCGACCAGGTCGCACACCCCGCCCATCTGAACGCGCGCGACACGACGCTCGCGTACGTCTCGCGCGCCCCCCAGGCCGAGATCCAGGGCTTGAAGGAGCGCATGGGCTGGGAGCTCATCCCCTGGTACACGCTGACCGACGACTTCGACAAGGACTTCGGCGTCGACCAGTGGCACGGGCACAACGCCTTCCTCCGTGAGGGCGACGACATCTACCGCACCTACTTCATCGACGCCCGCGGCGACGAGCACCTGGGCACCACCTGGAGCTACCTCGACATCACCGCGCTCGGCCGCCAGGAGGAGTGGGAGGACTCGCCCGAGGGCTACCCGCAGACCCCGCCCTACCAATGGTGGAGCTACCACGACGCATACGGGACGGCCGCGTGACGTTCGCCCACATCGGGGGCGTCCCGGTCGAGGAGATGCTCCCGGCCGTGAGCGGGGCGAGCGTCGGGCTGCTGGTGGCGCGCGGCTGGATAATGGTGCGGCTGCGACGCCGCCGACGCTGAAGCCCCGCAAGGCATGGCCGACACCACCCTGCGCATCGAGCGCACCTACCAGGCGCCCGCCCAGCGGGTCTTCGATGCCTGGACCAGCGAGGAGGTCATGCGCCGCTGGTGGCACGCCTCCCACGACTGGGAGACGACCGATGCCGAGGTCGACCTGCGCGTGGGCGGCGTCATCCGGGTGGTCATGCGCAACCCGGAGAAGGACGAGGAGTTCGGCGGCGGGGGTCGGTACACGGAGATCGACCCCCCGCGTCGCCTCGCCTTCACGTGGATCTGGGACGACAACGACACCCGCACGCTCATCGAGCTCGACTTCGAGGAGATCGACGGCGCCACCGTCGTCCGGTTCACCCACAGCGACCTCTGGGACGAGGAGGCCGTGCGCTCCCACGAGGAAGGCTGGAACCGCTGCTTCGACAACCTCGCGGAGACGCTGGCCGGTAGGCGCTAGGCCTCGACGCGCGCAACGACGTCGCGCGCGAAGGTCTCGAGCTGGCGGAGGTCGTCGGCGAGCGGCCAGACGAAGGCGCGCTGCGCGCCCGCCCGCGCGAAGGCGGTCAGACGCTCGGCGCACGCCTCCGCGGAGCCGATCGGGAGCGCGAGCTCACGCAGTGCCTCGACCGGGCGGTTGAGGAGCGGCGCGAGGACGTCGGCGAGCATGCGGTCGGCCTCGCCGCGGCTCTCGGTGACGTAGAGCCACATCGTCGCGATCGCATTGGGGAACCCCGGCGCCAGCTCGGCCACGCCCTCCCCGAAGACGTCGGGCGTCGTGTTGTAGCCGGAGGCGAGCCAGCCGTCGCCCAGCCGCGAGACCCGCCGCAGGCCGGCGGCCGAGCCCCAGCTCGCGACCCAGATCGGCACGCGCGAGACGGGGCGCGGCTCGAGGGCGAGGCCCTCGGTCGAGTAGAAGCGTCCGGCGAAGGCGTCCGCGCCCGGGTCCAGCAGCGCGCGCAGGGCGCGGATCGACTCGTCGAAGCGCGGCCAGCGCTCGTCGAACGACAAGCCCGCCGCGGCGTAGTCGCGCGGCGACGATCCCGGGCCGACGCCGGCGACGAGCCGCCCGCCGGAGAGGATGTCCAGCGCGGCGAGCGTCTTCGCCGTCTGCGCGGGCCCGCGGATGACCGGGAGCGCGACGGTGGTGGCGATCGTCATGTCGCCCGACGCCTCGAGCGCGGTCGCGAGCGCCGTCGGCCCGTCGAGCCACGGCCTCGCGAAGAGCAGGTGGTCGTTGGCGCACAGGAAGCGCAAGCCGAGCTCCGCCGCCTCGCGCGCGTACTCGACGACGCCCGCCCGCGTCGGCGGCCCGCCGCCAAGGTCGATCAGGGGGAGGTGCGCTCCGTACTCCACGGCCCGCCCATGATCGCGCGGCGCCGCCCACCGCGACAGGGCTGACCGGCCGGGCCTCCGTGCCCGCGCCGGACCGTCCGGGTGCCCCCGCGCCCGGACTAGCCGCCGACCGTCGGGTCGGCCTCCTCGGCAGCCGCAGCCACCGCCTTTTCGGCGAGGCTGGGCACGCCGGCCTGGTGGCCGCCGAAGCAGCCCTTCGAGCCGCCCGCGGTCTCGTAGCCCTGCACTCCGGCCATCCAGCTGCCGGAGAGGTTGGCCGCGTAGACGAGGTTCGCCGTGTCGGCGAAGGTCCACACCACAAGGCCCTCGACCTGGTACCAGCGCCCGCTGTGCACGAACGGCGACGACGTCCATGTCCCGTCCGCGTTGAAGGTCTGGCTGAAGGACCCTGTGACGCTGCTGTCGCAGCCCCAATCGGTGGTCAGGGTCCATGTGCCTACGACGCTTGCCATAGGTCGGATCCGCTCCTCTCTGTCGCTTGCGCAGTCACGAGACAGGAGGGCCCCCCACCGGCGGCTGATACCCGCCGCGACGGGCGGCGTGGATCGCGCCACGGACGGTGTGGGAAAGCCGCGGCGGAGCGGCGCGCTTGTACCGATGCCCGCCGCGCCCTCGCGCGCGACGCTGAGGGCGTGGCACCGGTCCTGTCCGCAGTCGGCCTGACCAAGCGCTACGACGACGTCGCGGCCGTCAGCGACCTGTCCTTCGACGTTGAGCCCGGTCTCGTCACGGGCTTCCTGGGTCCCAACGGCGCGGGCAAGACGACGACGCTGCGCATGCTCCTGGGCCTCGCCGAGCCGACCGCGGGCGAGGCGCTCGTCTTCGGCCGGCGCTACCGCGACCTCGAGCGGCCCGCGACGCGGGTGGGGGCCGTCCTCGACGCCGCCGACCTGCATCCCGGGCGCACGGGCCGCGATCACCTGCGCGTCCTGGCTCGCGCGGCCGGGGTCCCGGGCGATCGCGTCCGGGAGGTGCTCGCGCGCGTCGACCTCGTGCCCGTCGCCGACCGCCGCGTCGAGGGCTACTCGCTGGGCATGCGCCAGCGCCTCGGACTCGCCACGGCACTGCTCGGCGGCCCCGAGCTGCTGATCCTCGACGAGCCCGCCAACGGCCTGGACCCCGAGGGCGTGCGGTGGCTGCGCGACTTCATGCGCGCCTTCGCCGCCGCGGGCGGCACGGTCCTCGTGTCCAGCCACCACCTCGCCGAGGTCGAGCAGACCGTCGACCAGGTGGTGATCGTCAACCGCGGCCGGCTCGTGACGGCGTCCGCGCTGGACGAGTTGACCGCCGGCCCCACACTCGAGGACGCCTTCCTCCAGCTCACGGCGGAGCCGCGGCGATGAGCGACCAGCTTGGATCAGAGCTCATGAAGCTGCGCACGACGCGGACCGCCGGCCTCATCGCGCTCGCCGCCGCGGGCCTCACGTTGCTCGGCGTCTGCATCGAGGGGCTGTCGCCCGCAACCGCCGAGCTCGGGCGCGAGACCACGCAGCGCACAATGCTCAGCGCGACGACGAGCGCCGTCTTCTTCGCCACCCTCGCCGGCGTCGTCGTGGTCACGAGCGAGTTCCGCTACGGGACGATCCGCCCGACACTGCTCTTCCAGCCCCGCCGCCGGGTTGTCCTCGGGGCCAAGCTCGCCGCGGCCGCGCTCGCCGGCGTCGCGCTCGCGGTCGTCTGCGTCGCGCTCGCCTTCGGGGCCGGCCTGACCATCCTCGCCGCGCGCGGGGTCGAGGTCGTGGTGACGGCACCACACGTGGCCACGCTCGTGTTCGGGACGATGGCGGCCAGCGCCCTCAGCGCCATGGCCGGCGTGGCGATCGGGACGCTCATCCGCGGACAGGCGGCCGCCATCGGGGCGGTCGCCGCGTACGCCTTCCTCGTCGACGCCGTCCTCTTCTCGGCCGCGCCCTCGCTCGGCCGCTTCCTGCCGGGGAAGGCGGGAGACGCCCTCGCCGGGCGACCCGTCGACGACCTCCTCTCCCCCGGCGCGGGCGCCGCCGTCCTCGCGGCGTGGGCGCTGGCCTTTGCCCTCGCCGCGCTGGTGCGCAGCGAGCGCAGCGACGTCTGACGTCCGCTAGCCGCCCGCCCCGTTCAGCGCCGTCCACACCCGCAGCGGGTTCATCGGCAGCTCGCGTAGCCTCACCCCCACCGCCGCCGCGACCGCGTTGGCGACCGCCGCCGGCACGGCGATGACGGGCGGCTCACCGACGCCCTTGGCCCCGAAGGGGCCGTCCGGGGCGGGGACCTCGACGACCTCGAGGTCGATCGGCGGCACGGTGTCGATGGTGGGGACGGCGTACTCGACGAAGGAGCCGGTGCGCAGCTGGCCGGCCTCGTCGTAGGCGAGCTCCTCGAACAGCGCCCAGCCGAAGCCCTGCGTGGCGCCGCCCATGAGCTGGCCCTCGACGAGCGCGGGGTTCAGGGCGCGGCCGACGTCCTGGGCGACGACGTGGTGCACGAGCTCGACGGCGCCCGTCTCGCGGTCCACGCGGACGTGCGAGAGGTGGGCGGCCGCACCCGGCGCGCGCGTCGTCTGGGCGACGCCGTGGTAGCCCTCGATGGGCGCGTGGCGGCTGCCGAACTGCAGCACCTTGTCGGCGAGGTCGGCGACCGTGATCGCGCGGTCGGGCGAGCCGACGGGGCGCACGGCGCCGTCGACCAGCTCGAGGTCCTCGGGCGCGATCTCGAGCTCGGCGGCGGCGACGTCGAGCAGGCGCTCGCGTGCCTGCTCGGCCGCGCGCTCGACCGCGCGGCCGACCGTGTAGGTCACCTTGCTGCCGCCGCTGAGCCCGGCGTAGGGCGCGCCGGCCGTATCGCCGGCCGTTACGCGGACCGACGCGAGGGGCAGCCCGAAGGCCTCCGCGGCGATGGTCTGGAACACCGTCTCGGTGCCGCTCATGTCGACGGCCCCGGTGACGACGGTCAGGCCGCCGTCGGCGTCGAGGCGGCAGCTCGCGGCGGCGGGCTCCAGGCCACCGGGCCACCAGCCCAGCGCGACGCCGACCCCTTCGCCGTCCGGCAGCGCGTCGCGGCCCTGCCAGAGCGGATGCGCGCGCAGGCGCTCGAGGCACTCGGTGGCGCCGAAGACCGGGAAGGCGTTGCCGTCGAAGCCCGGGTCGCCCGTCCGCAGCACGTTGCGCAGCCGCAGCTCGATCGGGTCGATCCCGAGCTCGGCGGCGAGCTCGTCGACCAGTGTCTCGATCGCGAAGGCGGCCGGCGGGGCGGCCGGCGCGCGGTAGGCGCCGAAGCCGACGCGGTTGGTCAGCACGCCGTAGGCGGTCAGCTCGCGCGCGCGCCAGCGGTAGGGCCCGGCGCCGAGGATCGCCGCGAGCCCCTCCAGGCCGAACTCGTCGTTGGAGCCACGGTCGATGACCACGCGCCCGCGCACGGCGGTCAGCTCGCCGCCGGAGGTCGCGCCCGCCTCCAGCGCGATCACCTCGCCGGGCGCCGGGTTGGCCGCGGCGAAGTCCTCGATGCGGGTCAGGGCCAGGCGCACCGGGCGCCCGAGCCGCACGCAGGCGGCCGCCGCCAGCGGCTCGCAGATCATCAGCTTGCCCCCGAAGGCGCCCCCGAGCGGCGCCGGACGCACGCGCACGCGATCGTGCGCCATCCCGAGCAGCTCGGCGATCTGCCGGCGCGTGGTGAAGGCGCCCTGGGTCGAGCTCGAGACGACGAGGTCGCCCTCGGGCTCGAGCCACGCCGTCGCCACCTGCGGCTCGAGGTAGGCCTGGTAGGTCCAGCTCGTCGCGAAGCGCCCCTCGACCCGGACGCCCGAGGCCAGCGCGCCCTCCACGTCGCCCGCGCCCATGCGCTGGCGGCCGGCGACGTTCTCCGAGACGTCCTCGTCGATCTCCTCGTCTCCTCCACCGCCGCCGCCGTGCGCGCCGCCCGCGTCCTCGCCCTCGCCGGCGACGACGTCGATCCGCGCGCGCGGCGAGGCCGGCGCCATCGCGTCCTCGACATCCATGACCGCGGGGAGCGGATCGATCTCGACGACGACGGCGTCGACGCCGTCGGCCGCGGCGGCCTCCGTCTCGGCCACCACCAAGGCGACGGGCTGCCCCGCGTAGACGACCTCCGAGCGCGCCAGCGGCTGCCCGGCCCGCCCCGCGACGCCGTCGGCGATCGGCAGGTCGTCAGCGGTCAGCACCGCCACGACGCCCGCCAGCGCCAGGGCGCCTGAGCCGTCGACCGAGGTGATCCGCCCGTGCGCCTCCGCGGCGAGCACGAGCCGGGCGTGAAGCAGGCCGTGGACGGGCAGGTCGGCGGCGTAGCGCGTGACGCCGCGAACCTTGGCCTCGCCGTCGACTCGTCGGCGTGGAACTCCTATCGCAGTGCTCGTAGCGGCCATGCGGACAAGCTAGCGTTGCGCACTCATGCGCAGCCTCGCCGGCGACGTGCCCCTGGGCGGCAGCCCGTTCCCGCCCATCGCGGACTACGCGTTCCTCTCGGACTGCGAGGTCTGCGCGCTCGTCGCCCCGAGCGGGAACGTCGAGTGGATGTGCCTGCCGCGCTTCGACGGGCCGTCGGTCTTCGGCGCGATGCTCGACCGCGACGCGGGCTCCTTCCGCCTGTCGCCGGTCGACACCTCGGTGCCCGCCGGCCAGCGCTACCTGCCGGGGACGATGGTGCTCGAGACGACGTGGGGCACGCGCACCGGCTGGATCATCGTGCGCGACGTGCTGCTCATCGGCCCTGGCACCACGACGAGGATCGGTCGAATACGCACCGCCGCTCGCCGACCGACAACGACGCCGACCACGTGCTGCTGCGCACGCTGCGCTGCGTCAACGGGCGCGTCGAGATGCACATGGAGTGCGAGCCGCGGGTCGACTACGGGCGCAAGAGCGTCACCTGGGAGTACGCCGGCCCGAGCTACAGCAAGGCCATCGCGCACGCCGAGGGCGAGGAGCTCGCGCTCACCCTGACGACGGACCTGCGCATCGGCTTCGAGGGCGGGCGCGCCCGCGCGCGCACGACGCTGCGCGACGGCGACACCGCCTTCGTCGCCCTCTCCTGGAGCGAGCACGGCGCCCCGGAGACCTACGACGACGCCTACCACCGGCTCGTCTACACCGCCGACTTCTGGCACGAGTGGCTCAGCCACGGCGAGTTCCCCGACCACCCGTGGCGCACGCACCTGCAGCGCAGCGCGCTGACGCTGAAGGGCCTCACCTACGCCCCCACCGGCGCCATGATCGCCGCGGCGACGACGTCGCTGCCCGAGACCCCCGGCGGCGAGCGCAACTGGGACTACCGCTACGCCTGGATCCGCGACTCGACCTTCATGCTCTGGGGCCTCTACACGCTGGGCTTCGACGAGGAGGCCAACGACTTCTTCTACTTCATCCGCGACGTCGCCTCGAAGGCCAACGCGGAGCTGCAGATCATGTACGGCATCGGCGGCGAGGAGACGCTGACCGAGGAGATGCTGCTGCATCTCGACGGCTACGAGCACGCCCAGCCGGTGCGCGTCGGCAACGGCGCCTTCGCCCAGAAGCAGCACGACGTCTGGGGCGCGCTGCTGGACTCGATCTACCTGCACACGAAGTCGCGCGACGGTCTGGCCGAGTCGACGTGGGAGATCCTCGTCAAGCAGGTCGATCACGCGATCGCCGCCTGGCGCGAGCCCGACCGCGGCATCTGGGAGGTCCGCGGCGACCCGCAGCACTTCGTGTCGTCGAAGGTCATGTGCTGGGTGGCGTGCGACCGCGGCGCGCGCCTGGCGCGACTGCGCGAGGACTTCGAGCGCGGCGAGCGCTGGCAGCAGGTCGCCGACGAGATCCACGCCGACATCTGCGCCCACGGCATCGACGAGCGCGGCGTCTTCTGCCAGCACTACGACAGCTCCGCCCTCGACGCCTCGTGCCTGCTGATCCCGCTCGTGCGCTTCCTGCCGCCCGACGACGAGCGCGTCGTGGCCACCGTCAACGCGATCGCCGACGAGCTCACGCTCAACGGCCTCGTCCAGCGCTACAAGGTCGAGGAGACCGACGACGGGCTGGCCGGCGAGGAGGGCACCTTCGCCATCTGCTCGTTCTGGCTCGTCAGCGCGCTGGCCGAGATCGGCGAGCACGACCGCGCCCGCGCGTTGTGCGAGAAGATGCTCGGCTACGCGTCGTCGCTGAACCTGTTCGCCGAGGAGATCGACGCGCGCTCGGGCCGCCACCTGGGCAACTTCCCGCAGGCCTTCACCCACCTGGCGCTCATCAATGCGGTCATGCACGTCATCCGCGCCGACCACGACCTCGCCACCTCCCAGCCGATGCTCGAGGAACGGATCACGACGACATGACCGACATCCTGGTGACCCGCTGCGCCGACCCCGACGACGTGGCGCGGCGCGTGGCCGAGGTCATGGCGGCCGCGATCGACGGCGCGCGAACGATCCACGGCCGCGCGCACGTCTCGCTCTCCGGGGGGTCCGTGGTGCGCGCCTACGCGCTGGCGGCCGGCGAGCTGCCCGACTGGCGCGACGTCCACCTCTGGTACGGCGACGAGCGCTGCGTGCCGCTCGACGACCCCGAGTCCAACCACCGCGCCGCGACGGAGGCGATGGAGGTCCCCGAGGCGACCTGGCACCCGGTACCGACGCACCTGGGCTGCGAGGAGGCCGCGGCCGCCTACGACGCGGAGATCGCCGACGTCACCCTCGACGTCGCGATCAACGGCATGGGCCCCGACGGCCACACGGCGTCGCTCTTCCCCGGCTTCGCGCAGCTCGACGCCGACGGCGCCTGCGTCGCCGTGCACGGCTCGCCCAAGCCGCCGCCCGACCGGGTCACGCTCACGCTGCCCAAGCTCAACGCCTCGCACCGGATCGTGCTCGCGGTCACCGGCGCCGAGAAGGCCCCGATGCTCGCCCGCCTGCTCGCAGGGCCCGACCGCGACGTCCCGGCCTCGCTGCTGGATCGCGAGCGGCTCGAGGTCGTCGCCGACGCCGCCGCCCTCGATGGCTGAGACCGTCTGGCTGCTGCGCCACGCCGAGACCGAGTGGTCGCGCAACGGCCGCCACACCGGGCGCACCGACATCCCGCTCACCGACCACGGCCGCGAGGTCGCGCGGACGCTGCGCGACCGCCTCGAGGGCCAGAGCTTCGCGCTCGTGCTGTGCTCGCCGCTGTCGCGGGCGCGCGAGACGGCGCAGCTCGCGGGCCTGGAGTGCTCGGGCCTGCGCGACGGGCTGCTGGAGTGGGACTACGGCGACTACGAGGGGCTGACCACGCCTGAGATCCGCGAGCAGCGGCCCGACTGGTACCTGTGGCGCGACGGCGTGCCGGGCGGCGAGATGCCCGCCGACGTCGCCGCGCGCTGCGACGAGGTCATCGCCGAGGTCCGCGCCGCCGAGGGCGACGTCGCCCTCGTCGCGCACGGCCACATCCTGCGCGCGCTCGGCGCGCGTTGGATCGACGCGCCGGTCGACCTCGGCGGGCGCCTGCACCTCGGCACGGGCGCGATCTGCGTGCTCGCCTACGAGCGCGAGGTCGCCGTCCTCAGCCGCTGGAACACGTGAAGGTGCGCCTGGAGCGCGTCGCGCTCGTCGCCGGCATGGCGGTCGCGAGCGTGTCGATCTGGACCGCGGCGCCGCTGCTCGGGCTGTGGGTCGGCTCGAGGGTCGCGCCTTCGAGCGGCATCTCGATGCTCGCCGTGCTCAGCATCGTGGTGACGATCGGGGCCGCGGCCTGGCTGCTGGTGCGCTCGCTGGCGTGGCTGGGCGACACGTACGACCGCCTCAGCGGCAGCCGCGCCACCGTGCGCCGGCACACGCCGTGGCTTCGCTCGATGCGCGGCGAGCGCGAGCACGGCCAGCCCGGCGCCGAGGCCCATCTCACGCCGCTGGAGTACGTGCTCGTCGGGGCCGTGCTGGTCTGCTACGTGCTCTTCGAGGTCTGGTTCTTCTTCCTGTCCGGCTCGGCGATCGACCAGCGCAGCGGGCGCTAGCGGGCGTCCGAGTACGCCGGCTCGCGCTGCGGGCCGGCGTGCGCCGCCTCGGGCGCCTCGGCGGCCACCGGCGGCCAACGCAGCACGACGAAGGCGATGACGACGGCCACGGCGACGAGCGCCGCGCCGACGAGCCACGCGAGGTGGTAGCCGCCGACGAGCGCCGCGGCGTGCGACTGGCCCTGGTCCAGCAGCGTGCTCGTGCGCTC
The DNA here is from genome assembly GCA_963851295.1 of uncultured Actinomycetes bacterium. Taxonomy (GTDB): domain Bacteria; phylum Actinomycetota; class Thermoleophilia; order Solirubrobacterales; family Solirubrobacteraceae; genus JAOPZW01. The sequence goes on from CAWKOS010000001.1 coordinate 935,145, forward strand.
GCTGGCGAGCGTCGCGAGCACGGCGAGGCCGATGGCGCCGCCGACCTGCACGCTCGTGTTGACCAGGCCGGAGGCCAGGCCCGAATCCTCGGGCGTGGCGCCCGACATGGCGAGCATCATCAGCGCCGGGAAGCCGAGGCCGGCGCCGATCCCGATGAAGATCATCGGGGGCAGGATGTCGCTGACGTAGCTGCCGTCGACCGGCGTGCGCGCGAAGAGCAGCACGCCCAACCCCATCGCCGCGAGGGCCGGGATCAGCGTCCGCTTGGGCCCGAAGCGCATGATCAGCGGCTCGGAGATCTTCAGCGACATCGTCCCCATCACGATCGTGCCGGGCAGGAAGGCGAGGCCGACCTCGAGCGCGTCGTAGCCGAGGATCCCCTGCAGGTACAGCGCGCCGAGGAAGAACATCGAGAACATCCCGACCACGAGCAGGGCCTGGATGACGTTGGCGCCCGAGACGTTGCGCGAGCGGAAGAGTCGCAGCGGCATCAGCGGGTTCTCGATACGGGCCTGGCGCCAGACGAAGAGGGCCAGCAGGGCGAGCGCGACGGCGCCCAGGCCGAGCGTCCGCGAGGAGCCCCAGCCGTGCGTGTTGACCTCGAGGATGGTGTAGACGCCGAGCATCAGCCCGCTCGTGAGCAGCACGGCCCCGGGCAGATCGGCGCCGGCCTTCAGGCCGAGGCCGGGGCGCGCCTCGACGAGCCGGCGCGCGAGCAGCCCCGTCGCGATGCCGACCGGGATGTTCACGAAGAAGATCCAGTGCCAGTTGATGGTCTCGGTCAGGATGCCGCCGGCCAGCAGGCCGATCGAGCCGCCCGCCGAGGCGACGAAGCCGAAGACCCCGATCGCCTTCGCCTGCTCGCGCGGCTCGGGGAACATCGTCACGATCATCCCCAGGATCACCGCCGAGGTGAGCGCGCCGCCGGCGCCCTGGATGAAGCGCGCGCCGATCAGCAGCCCCTTGGTCTGGGCCACCGCGCACAGCAGCGAGGAGACGGTGAAGACGGTCAGGCCGATGAGGAAGATCCGCCGCTGCCCGATGAGGTCGCCGATGCGCCCGGCGAGCAGGAGCAGGCCGCCGAAGGCGATCAGGTAGGCGTTGACCACCCAGGCGAGGTTGCTCTGCGAGAAGCCCAGGTCCTTCTGGATCGACGGCAGCGCCACGTTCACGATCGTGGCGTCGATGACGATCATGAGCACGCCGGCGCACAGCACGTAGAGCGCCAACCAGCGCCTGCGGTCGTCCGTCGTCGTCTCGGGGGTCACGTTGCTCGCATCTCCTCAGGTTCGGTTCCTTGCACAGTAGGACGAGGCGACGACGGGGAACTCATCGGCGCCCGCGAGACGGCGGCCAGCAGCGCCGGCTCATCCCCGCGGTTGCACAGGGCCCGCAGCCCCAGCCCGACGAGCATCAGGACGTCGCCGCGCTCGAAGCGAAGGGCCCCGATCGTGGCGCCCTCGAGCTCGATCTCGCCGTGCTCGACGACGACCAGCGCATCGCGCCACTCGGCCTCCTCGTAGGCGTGCGCCTGCCCTGGCGCCACGGTCACGAGGCGCAGGCGGAAGGACGGCCCCAGCGCCCTGCTCAGCAGCGAGACGGCGCCTTCCGCGAGATCGACGTCGCGGCTCATCAACGCTGTGACGGCCGCGGCGCGCGAAACTCATCGCGCCTGGGCCTTGGACCACTCGGCCTTGTGCACGCGCTTGGCCGCCTGGTAGTCCGCCAGCGCCTGCGCCGAGTCGACGTCGCCGAGCGTCGGATGCCAGGGCACGAGCTCCTGCGCGGCCTGCACGCCGAAGCGCTTGGCGAGCACGGCGCCGAGCGCCTTGACCTTCATCTCGCCGAACCCGGGGAGCGCCTCGAGGTTGGCGCGCAGGGCGTCGCCGTCGGCGGCCTCGGTCCACACGCGCGCGGCCTCGCCGTCGTAGCGGTCGCGGATGTGGACGGCGAGATCCTGGACGCGCTTGGCCATCGCGCCGGGGAAGCGATGGATCGCGGGGCGCTCGCGGAAGACCGGCTCGAGGTCGGCGGAGGCGAGGGCCGCCGCATCGAGCGTTCCCAGGCGCTCGCGCAGCGCCAGCGGCCCCGAGAAGGCCTTCTGGACGGGCACCTGCTGGTCGAGCGCGAAGCCGATGAGCAGGGCCATCGGGTCCGTCGCGATCAGCGCGTTGGCCTCGTCGGAGTCGGTGAAGTACAGGCGATCGGGCACGCCGACAATCTACCCGTCGCGATTAGCCGGCCCGGGGGCGGGGCACCACGAGTCGCCTGATGAGCGCGCACCTGCGGATCGCCCTGGCCACGACGATCGCCTGCGTCCTCGGGGCGCTCGCCCCGGGCCTCGCCGCCGCCGACGACGTCAGCGACCTGCTGCCCTCGGTCTCGCCGCCCGGCGCCAACGACTTCACGTGTCGCCCGACCGCCGCGCACCCGTGGCCCGTCGTCCTCGTCCACGGCACCTTCGAGGGCGCTGCCGACAACTGGGCCACCGCCTCGCCGAAGATCAAGGCCGCCGGCTACTGCGTGTTCGCCCTGGACTACGGCGACCGCGCCACCGGCGACATCGCCGCCTCCGCCGGCCAGCTCAAGCGCTTCGTCGACGCCGTGCTCGCCGCGACCGGCGCGCGCAAGGTGTCGATGGTCGGGCACTCGCAGGGCGGCATGATGCCGCGCTACTACATCAAGTTCCTGGGCGGCGCCTCCAAGGTCGACGACCTCGTCGGGCTCGCGCCCTCCAACCACGGCACGACGAACCCGGGCGCCATCGTCGCCGGGGCGACCTTCTGCCCGGCGTGCGACCAGCAGCGCGCAGGGTCGGACTTCCTGATCCAGCTCAACGCCGGCGACGAGACCCCCGGCGCGGTCTCCTACACCCAGATCGAGACCAAGTACGACGAGGTCGTCACGCCCTACACCTCCGCCTTCCTGGCCGGGGGCTCGAACACCGCCAACGTCCTGCTCCAGGACGCGTGCCCCGCCGAGGTCATCGACCACCACGAGATGCCCAACGACGGCCTCGCGATCCGCTGGGCCCTGCAGGCGCTGGGGCGGCCCGGGCCCGCCGACCTCGCCCACCCGCCGAGCTGTACCTAGAGAGGAGAAAGCCTCGTGTGGCGCATGGCACACACACCCGCCGACCGTGACGCGACCCTCCGCGACATGGTCCTCTTCATGATCTCGGCGGCGGCCAGCTACGGGCTGTCGGCGCTCTTCGCCCAGAGGCTGGGCCCCCGCCGGCCCGACTAGCGGCGCCGCCCCAGGCCTGGGTCGGTGATGGTCCCGCCGCGCCTGCGGCGGATGAGGTAGACGATCAGCGTCGCCCCCGCGACCGAGACGACGATGCCGCCGGCGTTGCGCCCGCCGGTGACCAGCAGCATGAAGAGGCCGCCGATGAACGAGCCGGCGATGCCGACGACGATCGTCATGCCGATGCTCATCGGGTCGGGGCCCGGGAGCGCCAGCCGTCCCAGGCCACCGACGATGAGTCCCGACAGAACGAGCAGGACGAGGTAGACGAGGATGCCCATGCCCGGACGGTAGCGGGTCGCGCGCCGTCCGCCGCTAACTGCGCGCCGGCTCGGGGGAGGGCTCGTGGCTGATGCGCGGCAGCCAGTTCAGCTGCTTGGGCAGGTACCAGTTCCAGTCGCCCAGGAGCTTCATCGTGGCGGGCAGCAGGACGGCGCGGACGATCGTCGCGTCGAGCAGGATCGCCACCGACAGCCCGACGCCCATCATCTTGAAGTCCAGCGAGCTGAGCGTCGCGAAGATCGCGAACACGCCGACCATCACGATCGCCGCGCTGGTCACCGTCGAGGCCGTCGCCTTGATGCCGTAGGCGACCGCGTCATCGGTCTTCATGCCGCGATCGAAGGCCTCGCGGATCCGGGTGAGGATGAACACGTGGTAGTCCATCGAGAGCCCGAAGAGGATCACGAAGAGGAAGAGCGGCAGCCAGCTCACGACCCCGCCGTTGGACTTGTAGCCCAGCAGCCCCTGCAGGTGGCCCTCCTGGAAGACCCAGGTCAGGATCCCGTACGAGGCGCCCACCGAGAGCAGGTTCAGCACGATCGCCTTGATCGGGATCACGATCGAGCGGAAGGTCACCAGGAGCAGGATGAAGGCCAGCGAGAGGACGAAGGCGAACACGATCGGGGCGTGCGCCTTGACCAGGTCGTTGAAGTCCTTCGTGCCCGCCGCGATGCCGGTCACGTAGGCGTGCTGGACGCCGGGGGCCGCGCCGACCGTCTGGTCGACGATCCCGCCGCGTAGCGCCGAGAGGGCGTTGGCGGATGCGTTGTCGGTCCCGTCGCCGTGCATCGGGACCGAGATCGAGGCGACGTGCCTGTCGGGGCTGACGTCGATGCTCAGCGGGCCGTTCATGGTGCCCGTGGCGAAGGCGCGCCTGCCCATCTCCCGGGTCGCGGCCTGGATCTGCGGCGTGGTGACGTCCTTGGCCTCGATGTTGACGACGGCCGGGATCTGGCCGCCGGGGAAGGCGGCCTGCTCGCGGTCGTAGACCTTCATGACCTCGAGCTTGCGCGGCAGGTCGTCGGTGCCGGTCAGGACGGTGTGCATGCCGAAGGCCGGCAGCGCGAGCGCGACGAGCACCGCGGCCGAGGCGACGGCCGAGAGCAGCGGGCGCTTGAGCACCTTGGTCAGGATCCAGTCCCACACGCGGCTCTCGCCGGTGCTGTTGCGCCGCCCGTGCAGGAAGGGCACGCGGCCCTTCTCAATGCGGTCGCCCAGCCACGCGAGCACGGCCGGGACCACGGTCACCGAGCCGATCATCGCGACGGCGACGACCATGATCGCGCCGACGCCGAGCGCCGTGAACGTGCGCCCGCCGGCGAAGAACATGCCGGCCATGGCGACCATGACCGTGAAGCCCGAGACGAGCACGGCGCGGCCCGAGGTCGCCGCCGCCGTGTGGACGGCCTCGATCTTGCTCGCCCCGCGCGCCTTCTCCTCGCGCTCGCGGCGCAGGTAGAAGAGCGTGTAGTCGACGCCGACGGCCAGGCCGACGAGCAGCACGATCGAGCTCACCGTGTCGTCCATCGGGACGAACTGGCTGGGGATCGCGACGAGCCCGAGCGTGGCCATCACGGCGGTCAGGCCCAGCAGCAGCGGGACGCCGGCGGCCACCAACGCGCCGAAGGCGAGCACGAGGATGACCAGCGTGATCGGCAGCGAGAGGAACTCGGCCTTCTTGAAGTCGTCGGAGAAGGACTTCGACAGCGCCTTGTCGGCGCTCGCGCCGCCGAACTGGCCCACGAACACCCTCGGGTTGGCGGCCTTGGCCTTGGCGACCGACGCGATGATCGGGTCGATCCGCTTGCTCGTCTGGTCGTCGTCGCCGTTGACCTTGAACTCCACGAGCACGGAGCGGCCGTCCTTGGAGACCTGGCCCTGGTTGCCCTTCGCGTAGGGCGACTTGACGTCGGTGACGCCCTGCTGGCGCGAGACGCCGGCGATGACGTCGTCGACCGCCTTGCGCACGGCCGGGTCCGTCGCGCGGGCGCCCGTGGGCGCCTGGACGAGGACCGTCTCGGCGTCGTTCTTGGGGAAGTGCTTGTCGTAGAGGCGGTCGGCCTGGCCCGACTGCCCGATGTAGTCGTTCTGGTTGGCGGGCTTCTTGACGCCGATGGCGTTGCCCACGACGAAGGCGACCGCGACGAACGCCAGCCAGCCCCAGATCGCCTTCTTGCGGTGCTTGGCGCTCCATCGCCCGGCACGCGCCGCGAAAGTGTTCGAGTGCATGGATTGAGGGTCGCTCTGTGTGCCGTGTCACGCCATCCGGGCCACTGGCGTCTTCAGAGTGGGGTTAGCCCTACGTCCGTGTAACGAGCGGGTGGTATCACCTCTCTAAGGTCCTTGAGCGCGATGTCCGTCCCTCTCCTCGACGCCCTCGCAGCCACGCGCGACCGCACTTTTGCGATCGTCGCCCATCTCGACGACGCCTATCTCGAGCGCCAGATCGACCCGATCATGAGCCCGCTCGCTTGGGACCTCGCGCACATCGCGGCCTACGAGGACCTCTGGCTCGTGCACCGCTTCGCGGGCGAGCCGCTCCTGCACCCCGAGCTGGCGGCGCGCTATGACGCCTTCGAGACGCCGCGCTCGGTGCGCGGCGAGATCGAGCTGCTCGACGCCGCCGGGGCGCGGCAGTACCTCGCCGACGTCCGCGAGCGAACGCTTGCGGCGATCGACGAGCGCGGCGTCGACCCGGTCGTCCACGAGATGGTCGTCCGCCACGAGCTCCAGCACACCGAGACCATGCGCCAGGCGATGCGCCTCGGCGGGGCGCTGGCGCCGGGCGAGCCCGCGCTGCGGCGCTTCAACGGCACGCGCCCGCCGGAGTGGCTCGACGTCCCCGGCGGCCCGTTCGCCCTGGGCGCCCGCAACGGCGAGTTCGCCTACGACAACGAGCGCCCGCGACACGGCGTCGAGGTCGCGCCCTTCCGCATCGCCCGCCGGCCGGTCACCAACGCGACCTGGCTGCACTTCACCGAGGGCGGCGGCTACCAGCGCCGCGAGTGGTGGAGCGACGAGGGCTGGGCGTGGAAGGAGGACTACGACATCACCCACTGTCCAGATGCAGAGGCAGGGCACCCGGACGCTCCGGTGTGCCACGTCTCCTGGTTCGAGGCCGACGCCTTCGCCCGCTCGCGCGGGGCTCGGCTCCCCACCGAAGCGGAGTGGGAGAAGGCGGCGACCTGGGCCCAGGACGAGATGGAGGGCGTCGGGCAGGTCTGGGAGTGGACCTCGTCGTGGTTCGGCGGCTACCCCGGCTTCGTGGCCCACCCCTACCGCGAGTACTCCGAGGTCTTCTTCGGCAGCAGCTACCGCGTGCTGCGCGGCGGCTCGTGGGCCACCTCGCCCCGCGTCGCCACCCTCACCTTCCGCAACTGGGACCTCCCCCAGCGCCGGCAGATCTTCGCCGGCGTCCGCCTCGCCATCGACCCCCAGGAGAGCAGATGACCCCGCTGCTGGCCACCGACGCGATCGTCGTGGAGTCCTACGTCGGCCCCCAGGACGAGCGCTCGCTGGCCGACGACGTGCTCGACGGACTGACCCGCCCCTTCAAGGAGCTGCCGCCCAAGCACTTCTACGACGCGCGCGGCGCGGAGCTCTTCGACCGCATCTGCGAGCTGCCCGAGTACTACCCCACCCGCGCCGAGCGGGCGATCCTCGAGGCGCGCAGCGCGGACATCGCGGCCGCGACGGGCGCCGAGGAGCTCGTCGAGCTCGGCTCGGGCACCGCGGCCAAGACGCGCCTGCTGCTGGGCGCGATGGCCGACGCCGGCACCCTGCGCCGCTACGTGCCCGTCGACGTCACCGAGTCGATGGTCCTCACGTGCGCCGACGAGCTCGTCGACGAGTTCCCCGGCCTCAAGGTCCACGGCATCGTCGGCGACTTCGAGCGCCACCTGCGCCACGTGCCCGAGCCCGAGGGCCCGCGGATCGTCGCCTTCATCGGCGGGACGATCGGCAACTTCACCCCGGGCACGCGGCGGCGCTTCCTGCGCTCCATCGCCAAGCTCCTGCGCCCGGGGGTCGACCACCTCCTGCTCGGCACCGACCTGGTCAAGGACCCCGACGTGCTCGAGGCCGCCTACGACGACCGCGCGGGCGTGACGGCGGAGTTCAACCGCAACGTCCTGCACGTCATCAACCGCGAGCTCGACGCCGACTTCGACGTCGACGCCTTCGACCACGTCGCCTTCTTCGACCGCGAGCGCGAGTGGATCGAGATGCGCCTGCGCGCGCAGCGGCGCATGGACGTCCACGTCGGCAAGCTCGGCCTCGACGTCGCCTTCGCCCCGCGCGAGGAGATCCGGACCGAGATCAGCGCGAAGTTCACGGTCAAGCGGCTCGGGGCCGACCTGCACGCGGCCGGCCTGGAGCTCCGGGAGGTCCTCACCGACCCCGACGAGCGCTTCGCGCTCTCGCTCAGCTCGCGGTCAGGGGGATGACGGCGCGCAGCACCGTGCCCTGACCGCGCGGGCTCGTGACCGACAGCGTGCCGTCGAGCGCGCCGACGCGGTCGGCCAGGCCGCGCAGGCCCGTGCCCGCGCCGGCGTCCGCGCCGCCCACGCCGTCGTCTGAGACCTCGACGACGACGCGCCCGTCGTCGGCCGTCACGCTCACCGTCGCGCTCGAGGCCCCGGCGTACTTGGCGACGTTGGTCAGCGCCTCGGCGACGACGAAGTAGGCGGCGGCCTCGACCGCGGGCGCCAAGCGGCCGTCGGGCGCCTGCGCGATGCGCACGGGAACGGTCGAGCGGCCCGCGAGCGCCTCGACGGCGGCGGCCAGCCCGCGCTCGGTGAGGACGGCGGGGTGGATGCCGTGGGCCAGCTCGCGCAGCTCGGCGGAGGCCTCGGCCAGCTCCTGGCCGAGGTGCTCGAGGAAGGGCACGGCCGTCGCGGGATCGCGCTCGGCGCGCGACCGCGCGAGGCGGACCTCGAGCGCCAGCGCGACCAGGCGCTGCTGGGCCCCGTCGTGCAGGTCGCGCTCGATGCGCCGCCGCGCCGCGTCGGCGGCCTCGATGATCCGCGCCTGCGAGGCGCGCAGCTCCTCGATGCGGGCCTTCTCGACCTCGTGGCGGCGCAGCGCCTCCTCGGCGGCGCGGCGCTCGGTGATGTCGAAGATGGCGCCGTCCATCCACTGCTCGCCGCGCGGCCCGTAGACGCGGTGGCCGCGGTCCAGCACCCAGCGCAGCTCGCCGTCGGCGCGCTCGATGCGGTACTCGAGGTTGAAGGGCTGCCCGTCGTCGACCGCGGTCTGCGCCTTCTTGAATACGGCGTCGCGGTCCTCGCGGCAGATGATCGACATGATCGTGCGCCGCGCGTCGCCGCCGAGGAAGTCGGCGGCCGGATAGCCCGAGATGCGCTCGATCTCGTCGCTGATGAGCTCGAGCGCGTAGTCGGCGTGCCACGCGGAGCGGTAGATCGCCCCGGGGACGTTGGACATCAGCGAGCGCAGCATCGCTTCGCGCGCGTCGCGGTCGACGAGGGCTCGCTGGCGGCGCCGGGCCATCCACATAGGATGCCGCGCCATGGACATCGAGGGCAGTGGAGCGCTCGTCGTCGGCGGTGCGTCCGGGCTGGGCGAGGCGACGGCGCGGCGCCTGCACGCGCAGGGCGCGGCGCTGACGATCGCCGACATCAACGCCGAGAAGGGCGAGGCGCTGGCGGGCGAGCTCGGCGCCGCCTTCGTGGCGTGCGACGTGCGCGAGGAGGACCAGGTGCAGGCGGCCGTCGAGGCGGCGGCGCAGGCCGACGGCGGGCTGCGCATCAGCGTCTGCTGCGCGGGCGCTGGCTTCGCGCAGAAGCTCGCCGGCTCGCGGGGGCCCCACGCGCTCGAGCCGTTCGCGGTCATCATCGCCATCAACCTGATCGGCACCTTCAACGTGCTGCGCTTCGCCTCGAGCGCGATGCTCGCCAACGAGCCGCTCGAGGACGGGGAGCGCGGCGTGTGCGTCAACACCGCCTCGATCGCCGCCTACGACGGCCAGGTCGGCCAGGTCGCCTACAGCGCCTCCAAGGGCGGCGTCGTCGGCATGACCCTGCCCGCTGCGCGCGACCTCTCGTCGGCCGGCGTGCGCGTCGTGACCATCGCCCCCGGGCTCTTCGACACGCCGCTGCTGGCGATGCTGCCCTCCGAGGCGCGCGAGTCGCTGGGCAAGTCGATCCCCTTCCCGCCCCGCCTCGGGCTGCCGGCCGAGTACGCCCAGCTCGCCGCGCACATCGTCGAGAACCGGATGCTCAACGGCGAGGTCATCCGGCTCGACGGCGCCCTGCGGATGGCGCCGCGCTAAGCGCCGTCCTCGCAACCTTCGCGCGCGGCGCTCGTTGAGCGCTGCATGTCCGCTCGACGGGTCTGCGCGCTCGTCGCGGCCGGCGCGGTGATCGCGGCGGCGCCGGCGAGCGCGGACGTGGCACCGGGTCTTGTGTCGTTCCCGGTCGGCGCCCTCGCCAGGCACGACGGGGTCGACCCCCGCGGCCTCACGGTCGGGGTCGCCCTCCCCGACGGCCGGACGGTCCTCGCCGGGATCTCGGCCGACGGCGACGTGGCGCTGGCGGCGCTCGCGGCGGACGGCTCGCTCGACGGCTCCTTCGGGGTCGGGGGAGTCGCGCGGCTGCCGTCGGCCCCGTCCGCCGTGCTGCTCCTGCAGCTCCTGCGCGAGCCCGACGGGCGGCTGCTCCTCGTCTGGGGCGGCGTGTCCGCAAGCCCGTCCGGGCAGCCGAGCATGGTCGTCGCCCGGCTCACGCCCGACGGGCGCCTTGACGCGACGTTCGGCGACGGCGGTCTGGCCCGCCCGCCGATCCAGGCCTCCTGCGGCAACTGCTCACCTGCCTCGCTCCAGACCGACGGGAGCATCGTCGTCGCCGGTGCCGCTCAACAGGGGCTGGCAGATCGGCGCTGGGCCGTCGCGCGGCTGACCCCCTCGGGCGCGCTCGACACCGCCTTCGGCCAACAGGGGATCGCGACCCTGCCGGGGACGAACGGCGGCGGCTTTGCGACCAGCGTCCTGCCCGGCGACGCCATCGCGGCGCTGGGCAGCACCGACGGCGCCCCGAGGCTGGCGCGGCTCACGCCGACCGGGGCGCTCGATCCCGGCTTCCACGGCGGTGTCCCGGTCACGCCGCCCGGCCCGGGCTCGAGCATCTGGTTCGGCGCCTTGGGCCGTCCCGACGGGAGCATCGACGTGCTCGCCGGCGCGCGGCCCGAGGACCTCCTCGTGCGCTACACGCCGGGCGGCGACCTCGACCCGAGCTTCGGCGACCGTGGCGCCGCCGCCTTCCCGGGGGGCGGGGTGATCGACGAGCTGCTGCCGGGTCCCGGCGGTGCCGACGTCGTCGCCGGCCCCACCACGCTGGCCCTCGGGCCCGTCACGCCGCACATCCGCGTGACGCGGGTCGCGGCCGACGGCACCGTCGCGGCGACGCGGGCCGTGGCGATCCCGTTCGGCGGCGGCTACGCGACCGTCTTCGCCGTGCACCGCGCGCCGGCGGTCATCGCGCCCGAGCAGACCGGCTGGTCCCCGGGGCGCGCGCTGATGCGCCCGAACGGCTCGCTGCTCGTACCCGGCGCGCTCGGGGTCGTCCAGTACACCGGCGAGGGCGCCGGCTACGAGGTCGACCGCGCCGCCGTCGCCGCGATCGCGCCGTCGCTGCGCCTGGATCCGTCGTTCGGCGGTCCGGCGCGGCGGGCGACGATCCGGGTGCGCCTCCCCAGCCAGCTCGCGACGACGACCACCGACGTTCGGCGGCTGAGCGTCGCGGTGACCGCGACCGCCTCGGGCCCTGGGCTGTGCCTGCTGACCGTCAGGGCCGGCCGGCGCGTGGTCGCGCGCTCGACCGCCGGCGTCTTCGCGGCGGGCCGCCAGCGGCTGCACGCGCTGCTCACGCTCTCCGGACGCCGCGCGCTGCGCCACGCCCACCACGTGCGCGTGACCGTCACCGCGCGCTTCCGCGACCTCGTCGGATCGACGGCCGCCGCGAAGGTCAGGGGCGTCCTGCGCTGACGGGGCCGTCGCCCTCCTCGGTGAGGCCCAGCAGGCGGCGCAGGAGCGCGCGCAGCTCCTCGTCGCCCTCCGGCCCCAGCCGCTCCGCCAGCGCCCGCTGCACCTTCTCGGTGGCGGCGCGCGCCTGGCGCAGCGTGGCGACGCCCTCGGCGGTCGGCTCCAGCGCGTAGGAGCGGCGGTCGGCCGGGTTGCGCCGGCGCTCGACCAGCCCGCGCTCCTCGAGCTGGTCGACGAGCTGCACGACGACGGGCCCCGAGACCCCGAGCTGCTCGGCGACGAGCTGCTGGGTGCAGGGCGCGGAGGCGGCGATCGTCGCCAGCGCCCCGAAGTGGCGCGGCTCGATGGCCAGCGGCTCGAGCGCGGCCTCGAAGAGGTCGCGCGTGCGCCGGAAGGCCGCGGCGAGCAGGTAGCCCGTGCGGTCGGCGAGCGGGCCCGGGGGCTCGTGGCCGAGCCCGGCCAGCAGCGCCCGCAGGAGCTCGTTCAGGCGCGCGCGGCCCTCGTCGCCCAGGGCCTCCGTGAAGGTGAGCTCGGCCTCCTGGACCGCCGGTGCCAGCCGCGCGAGCGCGGCCAGGCCCTCGTCGGTGGGCTCCAGCGCGTAGGAGCGGCGGTCGCTGGGGTTGCGCCGGCGCTCGACGAGCCCGGAGGCCTCGAGGCGGTCGACGAGGGCGACCATCACGGTGCGGTTGACGCCGAACAGTTCGCCGAGCTCCTGCTGGGAGCGCGGGCCCGTGGTGGCGAGCACGGCGAGGATCCCGAACTCGCGCGGCTGGCCGTCGGAGGGCAGCTCCGTGCGCGCGTGACCGAGCGCCGACAGGTAGGCGGCGCGCAGCAGGTGACCGGTGTAGCCGGCGAGCGCGGGCACAACAGCAGTATGCGACTTGATATTCAACTTGCCTAATGATTTACTGACTTGAGCCTCAGTGAACTACGCCAAGGAGTCGGTCATGGAACGGAAGTGGTGGACGCTAGCGGCCGTCTCGGCCGGGGTCTTCATGCTGTTGCTGGACGTCACCATCGTCAACGTGGCGCTCCCGGACATCCAGCACGAGTTCGGTGCCTCGCTCTCGGACCTGCAGTGGGTGATCAACGCCTACGCCCTCTCGCTCGCCGCGCTGCTGCTCACCGCCGGCTCGCTCGCCGACCTGCTCGGCCGCCGACGCGTCTTCGCCTTCGGGGTCGCCGTCTTCACGACCGGCTCGCTGCTGTGCGGAATGGCCTCCGACCCGCTCTTCCTCGCGCTCGCCCGCGCCTTCCAGGGCATCGGCGGCGCCGTGATGTTCGCCACCGCGCTGGCGCTCCTCGCCCACGCCTTCCGCGGCCGCGAGCGCGGGGTCGCCTTCGGCGTCTTCGGCGCGATCACCGGCATCGCGGTCGCCGTCGGGCCCGTGCTCGGTGGGGTCATCACGAGCGGCCTGTCATGGCGCTGGATCTTCCTGGTCAACATCCCGATCGGCGTGGCGACCATCGCCGTCACGCTCCTGCGCGTCGAGGAGTCGCGCGACCCGCGCGCCCACCGGCCCGACTGGCTGGGGTTCGCGACCTTCAGCGCCGCCCTCGTCGCCCTCGTCTACGGCCTCATCGAGAGCAACACCCACGGCTGGGGGTCGACGACCGTCGTCGCCTCGCTCGTCGGGGCCGCGGCCCTGCTCGCCGCCTTCGTCGCCGCGGAACTCATCCAGGCCGAGCCGATGTTCGACTTCTCGCTGCTGCGCAAGCCGACCTTCGTCGGCGGCCTCGCCGCCGCCTTCGGGATCTCGGCCGGGCTCTTCGCGCTGATCACCTACCTCGTCCTCTACCTGCAGAACGTGCTCGGGTTCTCGCCGGTCCAGACCGGGGTGCGCCTGCTCGCGCTCACGGGCGCGATCTTCGTCACAGCGGGCATCGCCGGGCGCCTGTCCGCGCGCGTGCCGACGCGGCTGCTCATCGGGCCGGGCTTCGTGCTCATCGGCGCCGGGCTGCTGCTCATGCGCGGCCTGACCACCGACTCGGAGTGGACCCATCTGCTGCCCGGGATGATCCTCGCCGGCTTCGGGGCCGGGCTCGTCAACGTGCCGCTCGCCTCCACGGCGGTCGGCGTCGTCGAGCCGGCACGTGCGGGCATGGCCTCGGGGATCAACTCGACCCTGCGCCAGGTCGGCGTCGCCACCGGGATCGCGGGGCTGGGCTCGATCTTCGCCGCGCGCCTGCGCGACACCGTGGCCGGCGGGCTCTCCGGCACGCCGGTCGCCGGCCGCGCGCACGAGCTCGCCGACGCCATCGCCTCCGGGCAGGTCGGCGGCGCGGTCGCCTCCGCGCCCGGGCCGGCGCGCGCGGCGGTCGCCCACGCGGCGCAGGCGGGCTTCGTCGACGGCCTCAACACGATCCTGCTCGTCGGCGCGCTCGTCGCCTTCGCCTCGGCCGCGCTCTCGCTGGCCCTCATCCGCCAGCGCGACTACGTGGCGGCCGAGGCGGGCGTCGAGGCGGACGCGGGTGTCGCGAGCATGGCCGCGGCCGCCTAGGGGCGCCGGACGGTGAGCGAGCGCGTGACCGTCCGGCGGTTGCCCGCGGCGTCGCGAAGGGTGAGCGTGAGCTTCGCCTTGCGCCTGGCGCCGCGGGGCAGGAGCGCGCGCCCCGCCTTCGTCAGCTTCAGGCGGATCGTGATCGTCCGGCTCCTCGCCCTGGTCGACCCGCGCGCGATCGTCTTGCCGCGGGCGCGCAGCGTCGCCGTCGCGCTCGCCCGCTCGGAGGCGCGGAGGCTGAGCTTCAGCCCGCTCAGCCTCAGCGCGCTCGCGCGCGGCGCGGTGACGTCGCGGCCCGTCGAGCCTCCGCTGCCGGCCCCCCCGCCCCCGCCGGCGCCCCCCACGCCGGCGGGGGCGATCACGACCGCCTGTGAGGCGGTGGCCGAAGGCTCGCCGCTGTCGTCGACCGCGCGCATGCTCACGGTCACGGTCCGTGCGCTCGCGTAGGTGGTCGTCACGGCGCCGGCCGGCGTGCTCGTCTCGAACGTGCCGTCGCCGTCGAGGTCCCAGTCCCAGCGCACGAGCGATCCGTCGGGATCTGCGTCTCCGCTGTAGGTGAAGGTGACCGGCTTGCCCGCCCCCGGCGCGGGGCTGACCCCGAAGGCGACGCGCGCCGGGTGCTGGTCCGCGACCACGGTGATCGTGCCCACCATCCCCTGCGACTGGTGGACCATGCAGTGGTAGGTGTAGGTGCCGGGCGCGGCGAAGCTGAAGCCCCTGGCCGCACCCATGTTCGTGGTGTCGAACTCGCCGTGGTCCCAGATCAGCGGGTGGGTCATGAAGTCGCCGCTGAACGCCGCCGTGTCGCCGGTCTTGATCTGCGTCGGCGTGGGGCTGTAGCTGGTGCCCAGCGAGCCGCCGAAGTCGATCGTCGTCGAAGCGGCCGCGGCGGGCGCGGCCGGGAAGAGGACCGCGGCCGTGGCGACGAGGGTCCGGACACCCCTCATGTCCTTGCGGACGCCGCCCGGCCGGCGGTTCTTCCCGTGTCTCGGCGCCTAGTTGAGGCGCTCGACGAGCATCGCCTGGCCCATGCCGCCGGCGACGCACATCGACTCGATCCCGTAGGTCTTGTCGAGCGTCTCGAGGTCGTTGAGCAGCGTCGTCATGATCCGCGCGCCGGTCATCCCGAACGGGTGGCCGAGGGCGATCGCGCCGCCGAACGGGTTGAGCTTCTCCTCGTCGATGCCCAGGTCGTCCTTGCAGGGCACGATCTGGGCGGCGAAGGCCTCGTTGATCTCGACGACGTCGATGTCGTCCATCGTCATCCCGGTCTCCTTGAGCAGCGCCTGGATGGCGGGGATCGGGCCCAGGCCCATGATCTCCGGGCGGATCGCGGCGACCGTCGAGGCGACGATCCGCGCGCGCGGCTTCAGGCCGAGCTCCTCGGCGCGCTCGGCGCTCATGACGAGCACGGCGGCGGCGCCGTCGTTGAGCGGGCAGGAGTTGCCCGCCGTCACCGTGCCGTCGGGCCGGAAGGCGGGCTTGAGGTTGCCGAGGACCTCCATCGTCGTGCCCGGGCGCGGCCCGTCGTCGCGGGCGACCTCGGTGCCGTCGTCGAGGGTCACGGGGACGATCTCGCGGTCGAAGTGGCCGCTCTGGACGGCGTCGACCGCGCGGTTCTGCGAGACGACCGCCCACTCGTCCTGCTGCTCGCGGCTGACCTTGCAGCGGTCGGCGACGTTCTCGGCCGTCAACCCCATCGGGATGTAGACGTCGTAGAGCGAGCCGTCCGAGCCGTCGAGCTTGCCGTTCTTGAAGTCGTCGGCCATGCCGGCGCCGAGGCCGGTCCGCGAGACGGACTCCACGCCGGCGGCGACGTACTGGTCGCCCTCGCCCACCTTGACCGCGTGGAAGGCCATGCGCAGGCTCTGCAGCGACGAGGCGCAGAAGCGATTGACGGTGCAGGCGGGGACGTGATGATCGAAGCCCGCGAGCAGCGTCGCGTTGCGGCCCACGTTGTAGGCCTGCTCGGCGAAGCTCGACGCGGCGCCCATCATGACGTCGTCGGTCTGGGCGAAGTCGACTCCGGGGTTGCGCTCCACGAGCGCCTTGAGCGGCACCGCGGCCAGCTCGTCGGCCCGGAAGTCCTTCAGCGACCCCTTGAACGCGCGCCCGATCGGCGTGCGCACAGCGTCGACGATGACGGCTTCAGACATGTATGACGGTTCCTTTCGAACTCGATTCCCCCGGCGGTCGCACTCCACGGGGCTCGGCTACCCGGCGGTCGCACTCCACGGGGCATTGCCGAGGATATATGAACGCCGGCGTTCAGCGCGCCGGCGGTGACCGCCAGTCTCGGGCGGCCGCTGCGTTGTGAACGTCATGCGAACGCTCCTTCGCGTCGGCGCGCCGGTCATGGCCAGCGCCGCGCTGCTCCTCGTCGGCGCCGGTCCCGCCGCCGCCGCGCTCTCCTTCACGCCACCGGCCCTCCTCCCGCACGGGGATCCGGCCCAGCACCCGTTCTATCCGGGCGGCGAGCCGTCGATCGCCTTCGACCCGGCCGGCGACGGCCACGTCTACGTCACAGCGCCGCAGGGCATCCCCACCGCCGCCGGCGGCGCCGCCGGCGTCAGCGACTCCGCCCAGGGCGTCGTCTTCTGGGCCTCGGGCGACCACGGCCGCACCTGGCCGGTCAACCAGATCACGGGAGCCGGCAACGGCGGGGGCGACAGCGACGTCGAGGTCCTGCAGGACCACACGGTCCTCGTCGCCGACCTCGAGGCCGCGGCCGCCGACATCTGCACCTCCAAGGACTTCGGGGCGAGCTTCCAGGACTGCGACGGCGGCATCGCCACCAACCAGCAGGGGCCCGAGAACGACCGCGAGTGGCTGACCCGCGGGACCAAGCCGGGCGAGGTCTACCTCACCTACCACGACTTCGCGGCGGGCTTCCCGATCATCGAGAAGTCGACCGACGGCGGGCGCACGTTCAACCCCTGCGGCACGATCATCGACCCCTCGGGCCCGGCGGCGCAGAACTACACGCCGGCTGGCGGCACCCTCGTCTCCAAGCCGGTGATCGGCTCCGACGGCACGATCTACGTCGAGTTCACCACGCCCGACCAGACCGCCCCGCCCGTGGGCGCGTCGCTCAACCACCTCTACATGGCGGTGGCCAAGGGCGGCTGCGACTCCTCGACCGTCTTCACCGACCACGTGATCTACCAGGCGCCCGGCGCCAGCCTGGCCTCGATCTTCCAGCAGACCGCGATGGACGGCGCCGGGACGCTCTACGTCCTCGCCGCCGGCAAGGCCACGGCCGGCCAGGACGGCAGCCGCGCGTTCCTGTTCACCAGCGGCGACGGCGGCCAGCACTGGTCGGCGCCGATCGACGTCTCGACGCCGGCGACCAAGGCCGACGTGTTCCCGACCATCGCCGGCGGCCCGCACCGCGGTCAGGCGGTGCTCGGCTGGTTCGGCACGGCGACCAGCGGCGACCCCAACACGCTCACCAACCAGTGGCGCTACTACGCGGCCGAGACCTACGACGGCGGCCAGACGTTCGCCACCACCACGGTCACCCCCGATCCCATCCACTACGGCGACATCTGCACGCAGGGCATCTTCTGCGGGCTGGTGCCCGGGCAGCCGGGCAACCGCAACCTCGCGGACTTCGCGTCGGCCGCGGTCGACCCGGCCACCGGCTGCGCGCTGCTCGCCATCCCCGGCGACCCCTACAACCGGCCCGACCTGCCCAACGGCGCCGACAACGGCAGCTCGTCGACCTACGTCAGCTCCCAGCAGGACGCGAGCACGTGCTTCACCGCCGCCAATGCCGGGCGCCCGGCGGGGGCGGTCACGGGGGCGCGCGCCGGCGCCGGGAGCGGCTGCATCGACCGCGCCGCGCCGCGCTCGCGCCTGCTGCGCAAAGGCCGCAGGGCGACGCGTCGCGGCGTCGCGATCGACGGGCGCACGACCGACCGCGGCTGCGGCGCTCGCGGCCGCGGCCGGGTCGCCCGCGTCTCCGTCGCCCTCGCGCGCCGGACCTCGGGGCGCTGCCGCTTCGCGCGCCCCGGCGGGCGGCTGGGGCCGCCGTCGAGCTGCGCGCACCGGCGCTACCTGAGCGCGCGCGGGACGTCGAGCTGGCGCTTCCGCGTCCGGCACCGGCTCCCGGCCGGCGCATACACGGCGTGGGTGCGCGCCGTCGACGCCGCCGGCAACGCCTCGCTCACCGCGACCCGGCTGCGCGTCCGATGAGGGCGTCGAGGCTGATGGCCGTGCTCGCGGTGGCCGCGGCGACGGCGGCGACCGGATGTGGCGGCGGCGGCGGCGCGAAGCGCGACGACGCCGCCGCGAGCGGCACGGTGGCGCGCTACTTCGCCGCGCTCGGCCAGGGGCGCTCGGACGCGGCGTGCCGCGAGCTCAGCGAGGCCAGCCAGGAGAAGCTCGCCGAGTTCGGCGGCGACGTCCTGCGCCTGCCGTCGCGCTCCTGCGCGGCGACGATGCAGCGCCTGCTGAGCTCGCCCGCCGGCCCGCGGCTGCGGGCGCTCGGGCGCACCGCGCGCGTCGCGGTGGCCGGGCACGAGGCCGGCAAGGTCGTGGTGCGCGTCAGCGGCGTGGCCAAGACGATCGAGGTGCGCTCGGCCGGCGGCGCGTGGCGCATCGAGAGCTCGCCGAGCGTGGAGCCCGACAAGCTCCCCGGCGGCGGCCGCGAGAAGGACGCCGACGAGCGCGACGGCGACGGCGGCTGAGCTGAGCGCCTCAGACGCCGGCGGAGGCCCCGAACCCGCCGTCCACGGGGACGACGGCGCCCGTGACGAAGCGCGATCCGTCGCCGCACAGCCAGACCACCGTAGCGACGAGCTCCTGCGGCTCGCCGAAGCGCCCGGCCGGCGTGCGCTCGACGATCCTGCGGCCGCGCTCGGTGAGCTCGCCGCCCTCGTCGAGCAGCAGCCGGCGGTTCTGCTCGCCGACGAAGAAGCCCGGGGCGATGGCGTTGACACGGATGGCCGGGGCCAGCTCGACGGCCAGCCAGCGCGTGAGGTTCTCGACCGCGGCCTTGGCCGCCGAGTAGCCGACCACGCGCGTGATGGCGCGCGCGGCCGCCATCGACGAGACGTTGACGATCGCGCCGCCGTCGGCCATCGCCGCGCCGAAGACCTGCGCGGGCAGGAGCGTGCCGAGCAGGTTGAGGTCCACGACCTCGCGGAAGGCGTCCTCGGGGAGGTCGAAGACGCTGGCGCCGGGCTCGAGCGTCGCGCCGGGGGCGTTGCCGCCGGCGGCGTTGACGAGCACGTCGACCCTCCCCCAGCGCTCGAGCACGCGCTCGCGCGCGGCCTCGAGCTCGTCGCGGCGCAGGACGTCGGCGGCGAGGGCGAGCCGGCCGCCGGCGTCGAGCTCCGGGGCGCGGCGCGCGAGCACGGCGACGCGCGCGCCCGCGGCGGCCAACCCGTCGGCCATCGCGGAGCCGAGCGCCCCCGTGCCGCCGGTGACGATGGCGACGCGGCCGTCGAGTCCGAACCACCGCGCGAGGTCCTGGTCACCGCCCACGCGCACATCCTCCGCGATGGGCCCGACGGCCCGAGGGGCGGTTGACCCCACCCCCGGCCTCGGGTCCTCCGCGCGCGGGACACGGGCTTGCCTCCTGTAGCGAACGGGCGGCGCGCGGGACAGTGCAGCTATGAGCGCACCCGATGCCCGCCTCCAGCTCCAGCGCCTCCAGGCCGAGCGCCTCGACGCCGTCGAGGCGGGCCTTGGGGACAACGAGCTCTACATGACCGACCTCGCGACGGACATCGAGTCCTCGCGTGTCGCCTACGTCGCGCTCGCGGTCACCGAGATCGCCAGCCTGCGCGGCCAGCTCTCGGGCCCGCAGCAGGGCTAGGTGTAGTTGCTGAGCACGTTGTTCGGGGTGCCGGGTCGTGTGACGCCCGTTGCGCTGCGAACAGCTCACCGAGGACACGGGTCCGTGCCTCGGGGGTCGAACGTCGGTTCTGCCCCGTGTGGACGGGGGAAGACCGACGTTCGGCGCCCACGGGGGCCGGTGGCGCCCCCCCAGGGGCCGGCGGCGCCCCCCGGGCCGGTGGCGCGGCGGGGCTGGTCTCCCTCGGTGAGCTGTTTGCGCCCACGCCGGCGTGGCGGGGACGCGGGACAACCTGCTCGGGTCCTAAAGCTAGGGCCGGCTACCGCGCGACGGTCCCGCTCTCGTACGCGCAGGCCCGCGGCGAGATCAGCCAGCGCGAGGACGCCAAGCGCAAGCTCACCGTCATGCGGGTCACGCTGCTCCCGTGACCGCGGCGTGCCGGGCCGTCACGCCAGCCGCTTGCCCAGCAGCGCCGCGTGGGCGGCCACGTCGCGCGCGTAGTCGGCGAAGTGCGAGGCCTGCAGCGCCTGCGGGCCGTCGCAGAGCGCCGCGTCGGGGTCCTGATGGACCTCGACGATGATGCCGTCGGCGCCGACCGCCGCGGCGGCGCGTGACAGCGGCTCGACGAGCCGGCGGTCGCCCGCCGCGTGCGACGGGTCGACGATCACCGGCAGGTGGGTGTGGAGCTTCAGCCACGGCACGGCGCCGAGGTCGAGCGTGAAGCGCGTGGCCGTCTCGAACGTGCGGATGCCGCGCTCGCAGAGGACGACCGCCTCGTTGCCCTCCTTGAGGATGTAGTCGGCGGCCTGCAGCAGCTCGTCCAGCGACGAGCTCAGCCCGCGCTTGAGCAGCACGGGCTTGCCCATCTTGCCGGCGACCTCGAGCAGCGCGTAGTTCTGCATGTTGCGCGCGCCGATCTGGACGACGTCGGCGTGCTCGCCGATCGCCTCGGCGTGCTGGGCGTCGAGCAGCTCGGTGACCACGGGCAGGCCGGTCTCCTCGCGCGCCTGCGCGAGGATCTCCAGGGCCGCTCGCCCCAGGCCCTTGAACGCGAACGGCGAGGTGCGCGGCTTGAAGGCCCCGCCGCGCAGCATCGAGGCGCCGGCGGCGCGCACCGCGTGCGCCACCTCGAGCGTCTGCTCGCGCGACTCGACCGTGCACGGGCCGGCGACCAGGCAGAAGGTGTCGCCGCCGCCCACCGTGCGCCCGGCGATGTCGAGGACGGTCGGCCCTTCGTGGTAGAGCTCGCTGGAGGCCAGCTTGTAGGGCCGCGAGATCGGCACCACGCGGTCGACGCCGCGCATCCCCTCCAGGCCCAGCTCGGCCACGCCCTCGGGATCGCCGATGGCGCCGATCGCGGTCGTCAGCTCCCCGGGCATGACCACGACGTGCACCCCAGTCGTCTCCAGCCGCGCTCGCACCGCGGCGATCTCCGCCTCGGTGGCGTGGGGTGTCATCACGATCATCACGGCGCCGCGAACGCTACCCGGCGTCGCCCGCGGCCGCCGCTAGAGCCCCAGGTCGCGCACGCCGAGCTCGTCGAAGCCGATGTGGTGGGCGAGCTCGTGGCGCACGGTGCGGGTCACCTGGTCGCGCAGGAGCTCGGGGTCGTGGCCGAAGTCGCGGCGCAGCGTGTCGCGGTAGATGACGATGCGGTCGGGGACGTCGTCGCGGGTGGCGCCGTCGCCGTGGTAGAGCCCGTAGGCGCGCCGGCGGCGGCCCCCGTCGGAGATGACGACGGCGACGTTGTGGCTCTCGACGAGGTTGCGCAGGAGGTCGGGCAGGTCGTCGAGGGCGTCGCGCACGAGCTCCTCGAAGTCGTCGTCGTCGTAGGGGTCGAGGTCGAGGAAGTCGGTCTCGTCGGGCTCGGCGGCGATGCCCTCGCGGGCCAGGCGCTCGGCGCGCAGGACGACCTGCTCGAAGTCCTCCTCGGACTCCGGGTCGCGCCAGTCGGCCAGGCGCAGGCCGATCGCCATGGCGCCGCCGAAGACGACGACCACGCCGGTGACGATGACCGCCAGCGTCTCGATCGCCTTGACCGTCGGGTCGATGCTGAAGCCCTGCAGCACGACCACCACGGTCAGCCCCACGCACAGCGCCGCCACGGCGGCGAACGCGGTGCGGCGAGTGGACGTCATCAGCCCCTCATCGCCCGGGCGATGACGACGCGCTGGATCTCGTTGGTGCCCTCGTAGATCTGCGTGATCTTGGCGTCGCGCATCATGCGCTCGACGGGGTACTCGGTCACGTAGCCGTAGCCGCCGAGGACCTGGATCGCCTCGACCGTGACCCACATCGCCGTGTCCGACGCGAAGAGCTTGGCCATCGACGTGTGCTTCCCCAGGCCCGGCTCGTTGCGGTCGGCCATGGCGCAGGCCTTGTAGAGCAGCTCGCGCGCCGCGGCGGTGCGCGTCTCCATGTCGGCGAGCTTGAACTGGATCGCCTGCAGCTCGTTGATCGGCTTGCCGAAGGCGATGCGCTCCTTGGCGTAGGCGTTGGCGTAGTCGGTCGCGCCCTGCGCGATGCCGACGGCCTGCGCGGCGGCGCCCAGGCGCGTGCGCTCGAGCGTCCCCAGCGCCACCGAGAGGCCCTTGCCCTCGGCGCCGATCAGGTTCGCGGCCGGAACGCGGACGTCCTCGAAGATCGGCGAGCCCGTGGGCGAGCCCTTGATCCCCAGCTTGTGCTCGAGCTTGCCGACCGAGAAGCCCTCGCGGTCGGATTCGACGACGAAGGCGCTCATGCGGCGGTTCTCGCGGTCGGTGAGGGCGAAGACGACGTAGAAGTCGGCGATCCCGGAGTTCGTGATCCAGTTCTTGGCGCCGTTGATGACCCACTCGTCGCCGTCACGGACGGCGGTCGTGCGCATCGAGGCGGCGTCCGAGCCGGCCTCGGGCTCGCTCAGCGCGAAGGCCGGCGACCACTCGCCGGTCGCGCAGCGCGGCAGCAGGCGCTCCTTGAGCTCGTCGGAGCCGAAGAGCGCGATCGGCAGCGTCCCGAGCTCCTGGACCATGAGGATGAGCGCGCTCGACGCGCACGCCTTGGCGATCTCCTCGACGGCGATCTGGAGCATGAGCGTGCCGGTGCCGGTGCCGCCGTACTGGGTGTCGAACGGCAGCGCGAGGATGTCCTGCTCGGCGAAGAGCTTGCGGATGTCGTGCGGGTACTCGCCCGTCGCGTCGATCTCGGCCGCCCGCGGACGAACCCGCTCGTCGACGATCTGGCGGATCGTGTCGCGGAAGTCCTTGTGCTCCTGCGGGAGGTCGTAGATGTCGGTCAGGGTCGCGCTCATCGGACCATCGTAGAGGCGTCGACTGGCGTGTAGCCGCGTCGCCAAGGGGGAAATGCGTCCCCATGACCGTTGGAGGCAGCATCTTCCTCATCGCGGTGGGCGCCATCCTGCGCTACGCGGTGACCGACTCGATCTCGGGCATCAACCTGGCGACCGTCGGCCTGATCTTGATGATCGCCGGCATCGTCGGCCTGGTGATCGGGCTCTTCATGTACGCCAACGCCCGCCGCACCGCGTACGTGGTGCGCGACCGGGACCGGTACGTGGACCGCGAGCCGCTCGCATAGTTTGGTCTAGCGTTGGCGGCCCATGGTGGCCGCGGTGCGCGACGCACGCGACGACGAGGCCGGCGCGATCGCCGATCTGCTCTCGCGCGCGGCCTTCGGCCCCACCGTTTCGCGGCTCGTCGCCTTCCCGCGCACGAGCCCGTACGGCGACGTGCTCGTGGCCGACAACGGCGCCGGCTCCGCGGCGGGCGCGGTCTGCTGCGTGTCCTTCGGGGCCACCGGCTGGATCGGCGCGCTCGGGGTCGCCCCCGAAGCGCGCCGGCGGGGTGTCGGGCGCGCGCTGACCGAGGCCGCGATCGCGCGCCTTCACGAGCGCGGCGCGTCGACGGTGCTGCTCTTCGCCACCGACATGGGCCGCCCCCTCTACGAGCGCCTGGGCTTCGTCATCGAGGGCGCGGCGACCGCGTGGCGCGGCACCGCGGGCGCAGCGGGCGGCGAGCTCGTCGTGCGCCGGTTGCGCGAGGACGACCGCGTCGCCGTCCGCGAACTCGACGCCGCCGCCACCGGCGAGGATCGCTCGCACCTGCTCGAGGCCCTGCACCCGCTCTCGGGCGTCGCCGCCGAGCGCGACGGCCTGGTGGCGGGCTGGGCGGCCAAGGCGCCCTACGGAGCGGGCATCGCGATCTGCGCCGCCGACGACGAGGCCGGCGTCACCCTCATGGCCGCCGCGGCGGCCGGCCCCGCCCCCGCCACCCTCGTCGTCCCCGACGCCAACGCGGCCGCCACCGCCGGCCTGCGCCGCTGGGGCTTCCGCGCCGCCAACGCGGGCGAGCGCATGCGCCTCGGCCCGCCCGTGGCCTGGTGCCCGGAGCGCCAGTTCGGGCTCTTCAACCTGTTCTGGGGCTGAACGCTAAGAGAGGCCGGGGCATCCGTGCCCCGACCGTGATCCTCCGGTCTCAGGGGCAAGGCCGGAGGAAGCACCGCCTTCCCCGCGCGCGTGTCGATTCCCGGTCGCGAGTCGGGGGTCGAACATGCCGGATTCCGGTCTCTTCCGGTGGGGCTGAGACACCCGATTGCCGACCTAGGCAACGTTGGCGCGGCTACGCCGCGGCGGCGCGGTCCTCGAAGAAGCGGGCCACGTCGTCGCGCGCGACCGGCTCGAGCAGGCTCTCGCGCAGGAGCTCGTCGAGGTCGGGGAAGCCCGCCCGGCGCAGGATCGCCACCGCCGCGGGCACGTCGAAGCCGGTGCGCCGCGGCTCGGGCTCGCCGTCGGTCACCAGCAGCCAGTAGGCGCCCGCCGCGCCCTCGTAGGGCATGCCGACGCTGCCCGCGTTGACCACGCGCCGCCCCGCCGCGGTCAGGTCGAACTGGTGGTGGGTGTGGCCGCAGACGACGAGCGCCTCCTCGACGCCGGCGAGCATCGGCGCCAGCCGCGCCTCGGGCGTGAAGGCGGTGATGATCTCGTCGTCGCTGCGCGGCGAGCCGTGGCAGTAGAGGACGCCGTCGAGGCGCACGACGTCCTCGAAGCCGGCCAGGAGGTCGCGGTGGGCCCGCGTGATGCGCCCGGCGGTGAAGGCGTCCGCGCGGCCCGCGGGGTCGTCGGGCGCGTGCGTCAGGGGATCGGTGTCGCCGGCGTCGAAGGCCGCGACGACCTCGCGGTCGGCGTTGCCGCGCACCCAGCGCAGGGGCAGCGCGAGGGCCTCCAGGCGGTCGAGGACCTCGGCGGGCATCGGACCGGCGGCGACGTCGCCGCCGACGACGACGGCCTCGGCGCGCGCGAAGGCCGGGTCGGCGAGCACGGCTTCGAGCGCCGGCAGGTTGCCGTGCACGTCGTGGAGGGCGGCGACGACGCTCACACCGTCGGGCCCGACGGCGCCGGCGGGGCCTGCTGGCTGCCGCCCGGCTCGTCGGGCAGGCGGTACCACTCCTTGATGTGGCGGCGCACGACGCGGATGGCGCCGCGCGCCTTGCCGCCGACGCCGGTGCCGCAGTCGCCCCCCGGCCGCTTGGTGAGCCTGAAGGTCACGATCGTGTACACACCGGCGCTGCCCATCTTGGTCGCCACCGCGCCGCAGGAGAGCGAGACGTTGACCGCGATCCGCTCCTGCTCGGTGTTCACCGTGAGCACCGGCGTCACGTTCTGGAACTTGCTCGGCAGCGCGAAGTAGTGGGCCGCGCCCTTGACGTCGCCGCGCCGCAGCGCCCGCAGCCACGCGTTGATGACCCGGCGCGACTCGCCCTCGACGGGCCCGGTCGCCGCGTCGGGCACGCCCGGCGGCAGGTCGAGGTCGCTGGGCGGGGGCTGCGCGGGCGCGGGCTGGGTCTTCGTCGCGCCCGTCGACGTCGTGGGGCTCTTCGAGCCGCCGCCGCACCCGAGCGCCGCGGCTGCCACGAGGACGGCGAGCGCGACGACGGCGGAGCGGCCGGCGGGCATGAGCTGATGATCCCACCAGCGAGGCGTCCGGCAAACTGCGTCGCGATGACGTGGCAGCCCGAGCTCGACGAGTTGCGCCGGCGCGAGCAGCTCGCGCGCGAGATGGGCGGCCCCGAGCGCGTCGCGCGCCAGCGCGCGGCCGGCAAGCTGACCGTGCGCGAGCGCATCGAGCGCCTCCTCGACGACGGCAGCTTCCACGAGACGGGCGCCCTCGCGGGCCGCGGCGACTACGGCGACGACGGCGAGCTCACCGGCTTCCTGCCCGCCAACTGCGTCGTCGGCCAGGGCCGCGTCGACGGGCGCCGGGCGGTCGTCCAGGCCGACGACTTCACCGTCCGCGGCGGCGCCGCCGACGCCGCCATCTGGCAGAAGATGGTGTGGGCCGAGCGCGCCGCGCACGAGCTGCGCCTGCCGCTCGTGCGGCTCGTCGACGGCACCGGCGGCGGGGGCAGCGTCAAGACGCTGGAGACGATGGGCTTCTCCTACGTGCCGCCGCTGCCGGGCTTCGAGCTGGTGGTCGAGAACCTCTCGCGCGTGCCCGTCGTCGCCGCCGCGCTCGGGCCGTGCGCGGGCCTGGGGGCCGCCCGCGTGGTGCTCAGCCACTTCAGCGTGATCGTGCGCGGCAGCGCGCAGCTCTTTGTCGCCGGGCCGCCGGTGGTGGCCGCCGCGATGGGCGAGTCGCCCGACAAGGAGCAGCTCGGCGGCTCGCGCGCCCAGACGCGCGCCGGGGCGGTCGACAACGAGGCGGCCGACGAGGACGACGCGCTGCACCAGCTGCGGCGCTTCCTCGGCTATCTGCCCGGCAGCGCGTGGGAGCCGCCGCCGATCGTCGCTGGCCGCGACCCGGCCGGGCGCCGCGAAGAGGAGCTGCTGTCGATCGTCCCGCGCGAGCGCCGCCAGCCCTACCGCATGCGCCGCGTGCTCGAGCTCGTGCTCGACGCCGGCTCGGTCTTCGAGGTCGGCGCCCGCTACGGGCGCTCGGCGATCACGGCGCTCGCGCGCCTCGACGGGCGGCCGGTCGGCGTGCTCGCGTCGGACCCCAACCACTACGGCGGCGGGCTGACCGCGGAGGCCTCGGACAAGCTCGCGCGCTTCGTCGACCTCTGCGACGGATTCCACCTGCCGGTCGTCAACTTCGTCGACCAGCCCGGGTTCGTCATCGGCAGCGAGGCCGAGCGCGCCGGCACGATGCGCCGCGGCGCACGGGCGCTCGCCGCCGTCCACCAGGCGCGCACGCCATGGTGCTCGGTGCTCGTGCGCAAGGTCTACGGCGTGGCGGGCGCGGGCCATGGCGACGGCTCGCGCCTGAACCTGCGCTTCGCGTGGCCCAGCGGCGACTGGGGCTCGCTGCCGATCGACGGCGGCATCGAGGCCGCCTACCGGCGCGAGCTCGAGGCGGCCGACGACCCCGTGGCCCTGCGCGCCGAGATCGAGGCGCGGCTCAACGCGGTCCGCTCGCCCTTCCGGACGGCCGAGCGCTTCAGCGTCGAGGAGATCGTCGACCCGCGCGACACGCGCCCGCTGCTGTGCGACTGGGCGGCGCGCGCGCACGAGCTCATGGCCCTCGACGCGCCGAGAGGGCCCGTCGCCCGCGGGATGCGGCCGTGAACCGCGCCGCCCTCGACCGGGCGACCGCCGCGCTCGACCCGCCCTTCGCGGTCGTCGACCTCGACGCCTTCGACGCCAACGCGGCCGACCTCCTGCGCCGCGCGGGCGCCACCAAGCTGCGCCTGGCCTCGAAGTCGGTGCGCTGCCGGGCGCTGCAGTCGCGCGCGCTGGACGCGGGCTTCCGCGGCCAGCACTGCTTCACCCTCCCCGAGGCGCTGTGGCTCGCCGGCCACGGCTTCGACGACCTCCTGGTCGCCTACCCGACCGCCGACCGCGCGGCGCTGCGTTCGCTCGCGCATGGGCCGCACCGCGGCGCGATCACCGTGATGGTCGACAGCCGCGAGCACCTCGACCTGATCGAGGCGGCCGGCGGCGGGCCGGTGCGCGTCTGCCTGGACGTCGACGCGAGCTGGTGGACGCTCGGCGGGCGCGTGAAGATCGGCGTCAAGCGCTCGCCGGTCCGCACCCCCGAGCAGGCGGCGGCCCTCGCGACCGAGGCGGTCGCGCGCCCCGGCGTCGAGCTCGTGGGCGTCATGAGCTACGAGGCCCACATCGCGGGCGTCGGCGACGCGCCGCCGGGCCGGCGCGCCTACGGCGCCGCGGTGCGCGCCATGCAGCGCGCGAGCGGGCGCGAGCTGGCGTCCCGCCGATCCGCGGTGGTGGCCGCGGTGCGCGCGGTGGCCGACCTCGAGCTCGTCAACGGCGGCGGCACCGGCTCGGTGCAGCGCACCGCCTCGGAGGCCTCGGTCACCGAGGTCACCGCCGGCTCGGGCCTCTACGGCCCGGCGCTCTTCGACGCCTACAGCAGCTTCTCGGTCCGCCCCGCCGCGCTCTTCGCGCTGCCCGTCGTGCGCAAGCCGTCGCCGACCGTCGCCACCGTCCTCGGGGGCGGCTACGCGGCCTCGGGGGCGGCCGGCGCCGACCGCCTCCCGCGCCCCGTCCTCCCCGGGGGACTGCGGCTGCTCGCGGCCGAGGGCGCCGGCGAGGTCCAGACGCCCGTGGCCGGCGAGGCCGCGCGCGGGCTCGCGCTCGGCGACCGCGTGTGGTTTCGTCACGCCAAGGCGGGCGAGCTGTGCGAGCGCTTCGCCACCCTGCGGCTGGTGCGCGGCGGGGAGATCGTCGACGAGGTGCCGACCTATCGCGGAGAGGGGCAGACGTTCCTGTGAGCCTGGAGGACGAGAAGCGGGCCGCCGCCGAGGCCGCGGCCGAGCTGGTGGCGGACGGGATGCGCGTCGGGCTCGGCACGGGCTCGACCGTCGCCTACCTCCTGCCGGCGCTCGCCGCGCGCGGGCTCAGCCTGCGCTGCGTGGCGACGTCGCCGGCGACGGAGACCCGCGCGCGCGAGCTGGGGATCTCGGTCGAGCCCTTCGAGGCACTCGACGCGCTCGACATCGCCATCGACGGCGCCGACCAGGTCGCGCCGTCGGGCACGGTGATCAAGGGCGGCGGCGGCGCGCACACGCGCGAGAAGGTCGTCGCCGCGGCCAGCGCGCGCTTCGTCGTCATCGCCTCCTCGGACAAGGTCGTCGACGCGCTGACGCCGCCCGTGCCGCTCGAGCTCCTCAGCTACGGGCTGTCCGCCACGCTGCGCGCCCTCGGCGAGGCGCGCGTGCGCGCGTCGACGCCGCTGTCGCCCGACGGCGGGGTCATCGCCGACTGGCTCGGGGCCTTCGACGATCCCGACGCGCTCGCCGCGTGGCTGGTCGCGGTCCCGGGCGTCGTCGAGCACGGGATCTTCCCCGCCGCGATGGTCAGCGACGTGCTCATCGCGCGCGGCGCCGACGTCGAGCACCGCCGCGTCGGAGCGACATGACGGCGCACCCTCGCGCGCCGGTTGCGCCGCCCCGGTGATTGCCCGCCCGGCGGAGGGGCTTTAGCGTGGGGTCATGGCCACCGACACCCGCCTCTGGCACGCCTTCGCCGACATGTCCGCAGTCCGCGGCAACGAGATCGTCATCGCCCGCGGCGATGGCGCCTACGTCTGGGACGAGGACGGCAACCGCCTGCTCGACGGCACCGCGAGCCTGTGGTGCGTCAACGTCGGGCACGGGCGCACCGAGATCGTCGACGCGGTCGCCGCGCAGATGCGCGTGCTGGCCAGCTACCAGACCTTCGGCGTCTTCGCCAACCGGCCCGCGCTGGAGCTGACCGAGCGCCTCGCCGCGCTCGCGCCGGTCGACGACGCGCGCATCTTCCTGGGCTCGGGCGGCGGCGACGCCATCGACACGGCGGCCAAGCTCGCGCGGCGCTACTTCTCGGCGATCGGCTCGCCCGAGCGCACGCACCTGATCTCGCGCTCGCAGGGCTACCACGGCACGCACGGGATGGGGACGTCGATCGGCGGCATCCCGGGCAACCGCGAGGGCGTCGGGCCGCTGGACCCCAACGCGTCGATCGTGCCATGGGACTCGCTCGAGGCGCTCGAGGCCGAGGTCTCGCGGCTCGGGGCCGAGCACGTGGCGGCGGTCTTCGTCGAGCCGGTGATCGGCGCCGGCGGCGTGCGCCAGCCGCCCGCGGGTTACATCGAGGGCGTCGCCGAGCTGTGCGCCCGCACCGGCGTGCTCTTCGTCTGCGACTCGGTGATCGCGGGCTTCGGGCGCCTGGGCACGTGGTTCGGGATCGAGCGCTGGGGCGTGCAGCCGGACATGATCACCTTCGCCAAGGGCGTGACGAGCGGCTACCTGCCCCTGGGCGGCGTCGTCGCGGGCGCCAAGGTCGCGGCGCCGTTCTGGGAGGACGGCGCGTGGTTCCGCCACGGGCCGACCTACTCGGGCCACCCCACCGTCTGCGCCGCCGCCCTCGCCAACCTCGACATCATCGAGCGCGACGGCCTGCTCGACCGCGGGCGCGAGCTCGAGGACGAGATCGGCCCGGCCTTCCGGCCCCTCGGCGACCATCCGCTGGTGGGCGAGATCCGCGCCGGGATCGGCGCCCTGGGCGCGATCGCCTTCGCCCCGGAGGCGCTCGCCGAGACGCCCGACCTGCCGACGCGCGTGTTCGGGGCGCTGCGCGACCGCGGCGTCCTGCTGCGCCCGCTCGGCGACGGCCTCGCCTTCTCGCCGCCGCTGGTCATCACGCGCGAGGAGGTCGAGCACGTCGCGTCGGTCGCCGCCGACGCCCTCGACGCGGTGGCGCGCGACGTGCCGGCGGGGGCGGCGGCGGGCTAGAGGTCTCGCCTCGTCCCCAGCACCCGATCCGTGTACGCGTTCGTGAACACCCCGCCCGGATCGAACCGGCGGCGGACCGCGGCGAAGCGCTCCCAGCCCGGGTAGCGCGGCGCCAGCGTAGCGGCCGTCTGGAAGTGGCGCTTGCCCCAGTGCGGGCGGCCGCCGTGGGCGTCGGCGATGGCCTCGACGGCGCGGAAGTAGGGCTCCCAGGCCATGCCCTTGTAGGCGTGGACGGCGACGTACGCGGTCTCGCGCTCGAACGACGGGCTCAGGAGCGCGTCATCCGGCGCGACAAAGCGGACCTCGATCGGGAAGTTGATCGCGAAGCCCTCGGCGGCGGCCTTGATCGCGCGCACGGCCTGCGCCGCGGCCGCCCGCGGGAGCGCGTACTCCATCTCGGTGAAGCGCACGAGCCGCGGCGTGGCGAAGATGCGATCGGAGCGGTCCACGCGCGTGCTCGACCCCGCCAGGCGCGTCACGAGCCGGTTGAGCGACGGGATCGCCGCCGGGAAGGAGCGCCCGACGGCGCACGCCAGCTGGAAGGCGCGGTTGGCGAGCAGGACGTCGTCGACGTAGGCGCGCACAGGCGAGCGAGGGCGCGGGGCCCCGTCCACGACGTCGTTGGTGCGCGTGAGCGCATGGTCGGCGTGCGGGAAGACGAAGAACTCGAAGTGGCGGTGACCGTCGACGCGCGCGTCGAGCTCCTCGAGGACGGCGGCCAGCGGCGCGGGGGCGTCGACGCCGCGCAGCGTGAAGGCCGGGACGGCCTGCAGCGTGACCTCGGTGACGACGCCCAGCGTCCCGACGGCCACCCGCGCGGCGCGCAGCTCGTCGCCGCCGTCGACGTCGAGCACCTCGCCGGCGGCGGTCACCAGCCGCAGCGCTCGCACCTGCGCCGAGAGGTTGGGCAGCTCGGCGCCGGTGCCGTGCGTCGCCGTCGCGATCGCGCCCGCGATCGACTGCGCGTCGACGTCGCCGAGGTTGGGGAGCGCCAGGGCGTGGCCGGCGAGCGCCTCGCTGAGCGCGTGCAGGCGCATGCCGCCCTGCACGCGCACGAGTCCGCTCGCGCGATCGGCCTCGAGCAGCGCGCCCATCCGCTCCAGGCTCAGCACCGTGCCGTCGGTGAGGACCGCGCCGGTGAACGAGTGGCCCGACCCCGCGACGCGCACGCAGCGCCCCCCGGCCACCGCGCGCTCGATAGCGCCCACGACCTCGCCGACCGCCCCGGGGCGCTCGACCGCGGCGGGCTCGCAGCGCTGGTCGCCCGCCCAGTTGGACCACATGCGAGCACGCTAGCGTGCGGGAGATGACCGATCAGCTGGAAGTCACCGTCGAGCACACCGCCGGTGCGCTGCAGGACGGCAGCGCCCAGGTCATCGATGTGCGCGAGGAGTACGAGCGCGCCGCCGGGCGCATCGCCGGGAGCCGCCACATCGCCCTCGGCGAGCTGGCGGCCAACGCCGAGTCGATCGACCGCGAGCAACCGGTCGTCTTCTACTGCCACGTCGGCTCGCGCTCGCTGATGGCCGCGCAGGCCTTCCGCGAGGCCGGCTTCGACGCCTACTCGATGGCGGGCGGGATGGAGCGCTGGGAGCAGGAGGGCAAGCCGGTGCAGACCGGCTCCTGAACGACGAAGGGCCCGCACGAGGCGGGCCCTTCGAGGAAGTCTGCGGGTGGCGGTGCCTAGAGCTTGCTGACGTTGACCGCCTTCGGGCCCTTGTCGCCGGCCTCCTCCTCGTAGGAGACGCGCGCGCCCTCGGGCAGCGAGCGGTAGCCGTCGGCGTTGATCCCCGTGTGATGGACGAACAGGTCCCGGCTGCCCTCGTCGGGCGTGATGAAGCCGAAGCCCTTGTCGTCGCTGAACCACTTCACGGTACCGGTAGGCATTCCAGCCCTTCCTCCGATGAATCCTGTGCTGCGTGCGGAGGAAGCTGCTGCTGCCTGGACCCGACGCCTGCACTCCTCGCCGGGTAGGACCCCGGCCTGACGCGGCGCAAAATACCAGGTAATCGGGCAGGAATCCTGTTCTCAGACGGTGAAGGTCCGCGCGCGGTCCAGGCGCACATAGAGTGCAGGGATGGACGAAGTCACGACGGGCGACGGCTGGGCCGTCACGAGCATCCAGAGGCTCGGCGACGAGCCCGGATTTCGCAAGATCCGCCCCGCGCTGGGCGTCACCGCGTTCGGGATCAACGCGGTGGTGCTGCCGCCCGGCATCGAGACCCCCCGCCACTTCCACGAGCGCCAGGAGGAGGTCTACTTCGTGCACGCGGGGCGCCTGGAGATCGAGTTCGGCGACGGCGCCACGGAGACGCTCGAGCCCGGCGCGGTCGCGCGCGTCGAGCCCTCGACCATCCGCCGGATGCGCAACGTCGGCGACGTCGACGCGGTCTACGTCATCGTCGGCGGCGCCGAGGGCGTCGGCTACGTCGGCCGCGACGGCAAGGTCCCCGCGGAGGACGAGGAGCGCTACAGCGCGACAGGATGACGGCCAAGGCGCCGCTGCCGATCTCGCTCGACGACGTCCACGCGGCCGCGGCGCGCATCGACGGCGTCGCCCACCGCACGCCGGTGCTGCGCTCGCGCACCCTCGACGCGCTGGCCGGCGCGCCCGTGGCCCTGAAGGCCGAGAACCTCCAGCGCGCCGGCGCCTTCAAGTTCCGCGGCGCCTTCAACGCCGTCGCCGCGCTGCGGCCGGACGGCGTGTGCTCGGTCTCGTCGGGCAACCACGCCCAGGCGCTGGCGCTCGCCGCGCGCGAGCACGGCGCCACGGCGACGATCCTCATGCCGGCCGACGCGCCCGCCTCCAAGCGCGCGGCGACCGAGGGCTACGGCGCGGAGGTGATCGAGTTCGACCGCTACTCCGAGGACCGCGACGCCCTCGCCCGCGCGCTCGCCGCCGAGCGCGGGCTGACGCTCGTGCATCCGTACGACGAGCCGCTGGTCATGGCCGGGCAGGGCACCGTCGGCCTCGAGCTCGCCGACGACGTCCCCGACCTCGACGTCGTCGTCGTGCCGGTCGGCGGCGGCGGGCTCATCTCCGGTGTCGCCACCGCGCTCAAGGCGCTGCGTCCCGAGGTCCGCGTCGTGGGCGTCGAGCCCGAGGCCGGCGACGACGTCGCGCGCTCGCTGCGCGCCGGCCGGCGCCTGTCGGTCCAGGTGTCCCCCACGATCGCCGACGGCCAGCAGGTGCCGACCGCGGGCGAGCTGACGTGGGAGGTCATCCACGCGCTCGTCGACGACGTCGTCACCGTCTCGGACGCCGAGATCGTCGACGCCATGCGCCTGCTCTTCGAGCGCCTGAAGGTGGTCGCCGAGCCGAGCGGCGCCTGCGCGCTGGCGGCCCTGCTCGCGGGCCGTGTGGAGGCGCGCGGCGGAACGGTCGGCGTCGTGGTCAGCGGCGGCAACGTCGACGCCGCGCGCTTCGCCTCCCTGTTAGGCCCGCGCCCGGACGGGTAGCGCCCCACCATGGAGGAAGACAAGCGCAGCATGCGCGAGCTCGAGGAGAACCCGCCCAAGCGCCTCGAGGACTGGCCCGACGACGAGCGCAAGTACGAGACCTTCGGCGGCCGCGAGGGCGAGCACTCCTACGACGAGGGCCCCGAACGCAAGCTCGGCCCGTCCGGCGTCGAGCATCACGCCGACGGCTCGGTCAGCATCGACGGCGAGCCCGTCGACGACCCCGAGGCGCTCAAGGGCGACCCGATCCCCGGCGGCCCGACCGATCCCGACGCCGGGCGCCCGGAGGCCGAGCGCAACTCCTGAGCGCCAGCGGCCCAGCCGCTAGCGTGGGCGGCGATGGACGCCGCCCTCCCGCCCGGGCCGCGCGAGCCGGCCGCCCTGCAGACGCTCGAGTGGGTCGCGCGGCCGACCGCCTTCCTGCGCCGTTGCGCGGCAGCCCACGGCGAGGCGTTCACCATCCGCCTCGCCTTCGACGACGCACCGCTCGTGCTCGTCTGGCACCCCGACGCCGTGCGCGCGGTCTACGCCGCCGGCCCGGACGTCGCGCTGCGCGGCGCGAGCCCGGGCCCGCTGCGTCCGGTCGCCGGCCCGCGCTCGATCCTCTTCGCCGACGGCGAGGCGCACCTGCGCATCCGCCGGCTGATGCTCCCGCCCTTCCACGGCGAGCGCGTCGCCGCCTACCGCGAGGTCACGCGCGAGGTCACGCTCGAGCACGTCGCGCGGTGGCCGCGCGGGCGCCCCGTCGCCGCCCTCGGCCTCATGCAGGAGCTGACCCTCGACGTCATCCTGCGCGCGGTCTTCGGCACGAGCGACCGGCGCCTGGCGGCCGACATCCGCGCCACGCTCGCCATAGGCCGCTCGCTCCCGCGCGCGGCGGCGATGTCGCTGGCCCAGCGCGACCTCGGGCCGCGCTCGCCGTGGGGCGCCTTCCTGCGGCGCATGGCGGTCGTCGACGCCCAGCTCATGGCGCTCATCGCCCGCCGCCGGGAGCAGGGCGCCGGCGGCGACGACGTCCTCGGCCAGCTCCTGGGCGCCGGGCTCGACGACGCCGAGCTGCGCGACCACCTCGTGACGCTCCTGGCCGCGGGCCACGAGACGACGGCGGGCTCGCTGGCGTGGGCGCTCGAGCGCCTGGCGCGCGCGCGCGGGGCCTACGCTCGCGTGCGCGCCGGCGACGAGGAGTGGATCGACGCGGTGGTCAAGGAGACGCTGCGCATCCGCCCCGTCCTCACGGTGGCGCCGCGCAAGCTCGCGGCGCCGCTGCGCGTGGACGGCCTCGAGCTGCCCGCCGGCGTCCACGTCGCGCCGTGCATCTACCTCGTGCACCGCCGCGAGGACCTCTACCCCGACGCGCGCGCCTGGCGCCCGGAGCGCTGGCTGGGCGCGGGCGCGCCGGAGTCCTTCGCGTGGATCCCCTTCGGCGGCGGCGTGCGCCGCTGCCTCGGCGCGGCGTTCGCGACGATGGAGATGGCCGAGGTCCTGCGGGTCGTCGCGGAGCGCCTGGACCTGGCGCCCGCGGGCGCGCGCGGCGAGCGGATGCGCCGGCGCGGGATCACCCTGCAGCCGGGGCGCGGCGCGCGCGTCGTCCTCAGCGATGCTTCTTCGGCTTCTTCGTCGTGACCGTCTTGGTGGTCGGCAGCGCCTGGCGGTGGCCCGCCTTGTCGACGGCGAAGAGGGTGAAGACCTGCTTGCCCACCGGGAGCCTGGAGGCGACGATCTGGAAGCGCGTCGCGCTCAGGGCCGCGACGCTCGTCCTGCCGTTCTTCTGGCGCGTGCACGGCACCTTCCTGCCGCGCTTCCTGCACGTCGTGCGGTAGGTCGTGCGCACCGCGGCGGTGACGGTCTTGATCCCGGCGGAGAAGCCCGCGTCGGTGACGCTGACGGTCAGCGTGCAGCGCGTCGACGTGCAGGTCGTCCTGGTCACGCGGGCAACGGGCGCCGCCGTGTCCTGCTGGTTCTGCGAGGGCGATTCGTGGCCGGTGTCGGGCGGCTGCTGCGCGGGCGGCTGCTCGGGCACCGGGACCGTCGACGCGACGCTGCTGGCGTAGGCGAAGCCTCCGGCGTTGCGGCCCTCGACGTCGCAGCGCAGCATGCTGCCGGCGTCCTGCGGCTGGACCGTGTAGGTCCGCTGGGCGCCCTGCGCGGTGCGCGCCACGTTGCCCCCCGCCGCCGGCACGACGAACTGATAGGTGAAGTCGGGCTGACCATCCCAGGTGCCGGGGTCGCAGGTCACGGTGCTGCCGACCGTCGGAGTGCCCTGCATCGAGGGCGCTGTGACGGTGCGCGGTGCGCTCGCCGGATCGGGCTGGAGGAGGTAGGACCTGATGTCGGGGGAGTAGACCTCGGTGTAGCCGCCGGGATAGCCCGGGACCGCGCAGCCGCTGGGCGGACCGAACGACACGATCCCGATGAGTCGCATGTCATCGGGGAAGTTGGGGTTCTCGACGACGAGCGGGCCGCCGCTGTCGCCGAAGCAGGCGTCGACGCTCGCGCTCCCGGCGCACTGCATCGCGGGGCGGTCGAACCCGTCGTAGGCGGGGGCGCAGGCGTCGTCGCTGACCAGCGGATCGTTGCGGGAGATTTGCAGCACCGGCGGGTGGCTGGAGCTCGCCCCGCTCGTCCGTCCCCAGCCGGTGACGGTCGCCTTCGCGATCGACCCGTTCTGCGTCGCCTGCCACGTCAGGGAATCGGCGAGCTCGATGTGCTGGATGGAGCTGTTCTCCTGGATGCTGCCGCGAAGCGTGATGACGGCCGCGTCGTGGCTGAACGTGGCCGGGTCGTAGTCGTTGTCGATCGAGATCGCGGCCACGGGGAAGCGTCCGAAGTCACCGGCCGGGGCCCTGAGGTCCGCGTTGCCCCCGAAGACGTCGATGGCGTCGACGGGGACCGGCTGCCCGGACGCGCCGAGGACGTTGTCGAAGACGCAGTGCGCCGCGGTGATGATGTGGGTCGGGTCGCGAACGATGCCGCCGCACCACTGGCCCTGCAGAGGGGTCGGTTGGTCGGTGCGGATGAGCGCGACCTGGTAGGGCGCATCCTCGATGCTGGACACCGGCGCGCCCCCCACGACCGCCCCCGCGGGTGGGCAGCACAACAGGCCCGCGGCAAGCCCGGCCCCCCATGCGATCGCCCATCGCATGCCCATCGTGATCGGTTTCGGCATCCTGAGAGCCCGCCTACAGAGGCGGGTGTCCATCTAAGAGGGTAGTGCGCGTGGAAGACCCGATGTGGATCTCTCGTTATGTAGCCGTTCCGCTCGGCGAAGTTACGCTGCGCACGAGCCGCTCGTCAGGGCCCGGCGGCCAGCACGCCAACGTGACCGCGTCGCGCGTGGAGGCGGTGTTCGACGTCGCCGCTTCGAGTTCCTTGAGCGACGCGCAGAAGGCCCGCGTGATGGCTCGCTGCGGCCCCGTGGTCCGGGCGGTGGCACAGGACGCGCGCAGCCAGACGCGCAACCGCGAGCTCGCCCTGCAGCGCCTGCGCACGCGGCTGGCCCAGGCCATCGCCGTCCCGCGGGCGCGCCACGCGACCAAGCCCACGGCGGCGTCCCGCGCGCGGCGCGCCGAGGCCAAGCGCCGCCAGTCCCAGCGCAAGCGCGAGCGCCGCCGACCGGCCGACGAGGGCTAACCGACCGACCGCGCCAGGCGCACCGCGGCGTCGCGGCCGAGCCTGGTCTCCAGGCGATAGGTCACGGCGTCGTGCAGCCACACGACGACGTTGCCCGCCAGCCGCGGGCGCAGCTCGTCGGGGAGCGAGACCGCGTGGGTGCCGCCGATGAAGTAGCCGGGCGCGCCGTTGACGCGCACGCGCGAGATCGGCACGCCGCCGGCCACGAACTTCTCGATGAACACCGTCGCGTCGCCCTGGATCTGATCCAGCAGCGCGCCGAAGCCCGCGGTCCCCGGCGGCAGCCCGGCCCGCGCCGCGTAGAGCTCCGAGACGCGCACCGGCGGCCCCTCGCCGAGGTAGATCGCCTCCGGCGCGCCGAGCGCGCGGACGGTGGCGATCGGGCTGCCGAGGTGGCGGTTGGCCTGGGCGACGCTCGCCCGGCGGCCGAGGCCCAGGTCGCGCACGGGGGCCGTGACCGGCAGGCGCTCCACGCGCGTGATCCTCACCGCGCCGATCCCCAGCCAGTCGCGGATCGTCGCGCGCACGCCGGGCGAGGCGGCCAGCAGCGCCGCGCACGCCACGACGACGATCACGACGGCGATTGCGACCGGGGCCAGGCGGCGCGGGAGCCAGGCGCGTCGCGGGGCGCGGCGGGGGCGCGGCTCGCGCGCCAGGCGCGCCTGCACGGCAGCGGCGAGGTCCGGCGTCGCGGGCCAGGCGACGTCGTCGCCCAGGGCGAGCAGCTCGCGCTCGAGCTCGATCACGTGGTCACCTCCTCCAGGGACACGTGCTCGCGCAGGCGCTCGAGCGCCCGCGAGGTCCGCGACTTGACGGTCCCGCGCCGGACGCCGAGCGCCGCCGCGGTCTCCTCCTCGGAGAGCTCGAGCAGGTAACGGCAGGTCAGGACCGAGCGGTCGCGTTCGTCGAGCGCGGCGAGGGCGGCGAGCAGCGCCTCGCGGCGCGCGCTCGCGAGCAGGAGCGTCTCCGACGAGGAGCCGCCCGCGCCACCCGGGTCGCGGCCCGCCTGCTCGGCCGCGCGCAGGGCCAGCCCGGCGCGACGACCCGCCGCCCGCCGGCGGTTGCGCGCCTCGTTGGCGACGATCGTCAGCAGCCACGGCCGGAACGGCGCCCCGGCGCGGAAGCGCGGCAGGGCGCGCCACGCCTTCACGAACGCCTCCTGGGCGGCCTCCTCGGCCTCGGCGGCCGACCCGCCCGCCAGGCAGGCGACGCGGAAGGCGATGTCCTGGTGTGCGCGCACGAGCGATCCATAGGCGGCGGCATCGCCGCCCTGTGCCCGCGCGACGAGCGCGGCTTCGCTGTCTGGTGGCCGGCCCACCACCGATAGCTGTACACCGCCGCGCGGCGGGACGTTCCCGCCTGGCGCGCCCGCCGCCGCGTGCGCGAGGATGGGTCGATGGTCGAGCTCCGCCTGCGGACGGTGGCGTGGACCGCCCTCGTGACGCTGCCGCTGGCCGGCCTGGCGATCCTGCTCGCGCAGCCCGACGCGGACATCCGCTGGGAGAACCATCCCGGCCACTTCTGGCTCGTCCTCGGCACCTCCCTCGCCACGGCGATCCTGGCGTACGTCACGGGCGAGGCGGCCGCCCGCCGCGGCGACGGGCGCCTGTTCCTCGTCTCGCTCGGCTTCCTGGCGGCCGCGGGCTTCCTCGGCCTGCACGCACTGGCCACGCCCAAGGTCCTGCTCGACGGCCCCAACGGCGGCTTCGTGCTCGCCACGCCCGTCGGGCTGCTGCTGGCCGCGGGCTTCGCCGCCGCCAGCGCGGCGCCCGGCGAGATCGTCACCCGCCACCTCGAGCAGCTGCGCATCGGGCTCCTCGTCGTCATGGGCCTGTGGGCGGCGGCCTCGCTGGCGCAGGTGGCGCCGCTCAACGACCCGATGCCGCCCGAGTCGGGCTCGGCGCCGCTGACCGTGCTCGCGCTCGTGGGGATCGCGCTCTACGGCTACGCGGCCTGGCGCTACGCGGCCCTCTACCGGGTCCGGCGCGCGGCCATCATCGTCGCCGTCGTCACCGCCTTCGTGCTCCTCGCCGAGGCGATGGTCGCCGTCGCCTTCGCGCGCAACTGGCACGCGAGCTGGTGGGAGTGGCACGTGCTCATGCTGTGGGCCTTCGCGCTGATCGCGGTCGCCGCCCGCGCGCAGGGGCCGTCGGAGCGCTTCAGCGACCTCTACCTCGAGGCGACGGCCCGCGGGACGCGCGAGGTGAGCATCGTCTTCGCCGACCTGGCGGGCTTCACCGCCTTCTCCGAGGGACGCGACCCGCGGACGGTCAGCGAGATGCTCAACGCCTACTTCGAGGTCGCGATCCCGGCGATCGTCGAGCACCACGGCGGCGAGGTCGACCGCGTCATCGGCGACGCCATGATGGCCACCTTCAACACGCGCGGCGACCAGCCCGACCACGCCCAGCGCGCCGCCGCGGCGGCGCTCGACGTCCAGCGCGAGACCGCCTCGCTGGCGGCCGCGCATCCCGACTGGCCGCGCTTCCGCGTGGGGGTCAACACCGGCGAGGCGATGGTCGGTGTCGTCGGCGCGGGGGCGGGGCGCAGCTACACGGTCATCGGCGACACCGTCAACGTCGCCAGCCGGCTGCAGGCCGCGGCGCCGGTCGGCGCGGTCGCGGTCGGGGCCACGACGCTGCGCCACCTCAGCGGCGCCCAGGTCGCGAGCCTCGGTCCGCTGGAGCTCCGCGGCAAGCGCGAGCCCGTCGAGGCCTACGTGCTCGAGGGGCTGCGCTGAGCGATGCGTGCGTCGGCGCGCGATTTCGCCCCGTCGGTCACCAGGCGCCCGAGCAGCGAGCGCCGCCCGGCGACCAAGCGGTAGCCGGCGCGGGCGAGGCCGGGCGCACGGCGCGCGAGCGCGGCGAGCGGCGCGCCGCCGGGCAGGACGGCCGCCACCGGCGCGAGCGCGTCGCCGCCGGAGGTCCGGCGGCCGTCGGCGTCGATCGCGTGGGCGCTCGCGAGGCGTTGCGCCGGCGCGAGCTCGGCCAGCAGCGCGGCGCCCTCGTCGGACTGGATGGCCAGCGGCCGCAACCGCCCGGCGCGGTCCCAGGCCAGCAGCCGGCCGAGGCACCAGCGGCAGAAGCCGCAGTCGTGGTCGTAAAGGACGGTGACCGCTGGGGGGCTTGCGGCCACCGTCCTCTACTCGACCTGCTCGGGCAAAGGCCCGTGCAGCTTGCTAGAGCCCGCTCGGATGGCGGGCGACATAGCCGCTCGAGGAGCGCATGTCGGCCTGCCAGCGGGTGTTGTGCGCGGTCCGGCCGCTCGTGTCGAAACGGATGCCGGCGACGACCATGTAGGCGTGGCTGGCCTTGGCATAGACGGTCACCCACTGGCCGGGGCCCGAGTCGCCCCAGCTCTCGAGGTCGCCCGAGGCGAGCGGCGAGTCGAGTAGGCCGGCGCCGTGCAGCGCGAAGGAGACCGAGCCCGAGCAGTCGTAGCCGCTGTCGTTCCACTTGCCGTGGCCGCCGCCGTACTTGTAGGGCTTGCTCGCGATCTGGTTGCCGGCGGCGATGATCGCCTTGACCGGGTCGGGCGCGCTCGCGGGGGCGATGGCGAGGCCGTCGGGGCCGATCTGGGCGATGTCGCCGGGGGCGAGCTGCGTCGGCTGGGTGCCGGCGCCGGGGTCGTCCTCGCCGGCCAGGGTGCGCAGCGCGTCGATGTCGGCAGCGTCCATGATGCCGTCGACCGGGCGGTTCTGGGCCTGCTCGAACTTCTTGACGGCCTTCTCGGTCGAGGCGCCGAACTCGCCGTCGATGCCGACCTTGAAGCCGGCGCGGGTGAGGAAGTCCTGAAGGACGCGGATGTCGTGGCCGCTCATCCCGGGCTTGACGGGGATGCGGTCGCCGAGGCTGTGGTGCGTGGCGGCGTCGTCGGGGTTGTCGGGATCGAAGCCGCCGTTGGCGTTGGCGCTCGTGCCGCGCAGGGCGCGCCGCAGCGCGGCCACGGTCCGCTTGCCCACGGTGCCGCTCGGGCTCAGGCGCGAGGCGCGCTGGAAGCGCTTGACCGCGCGCAGCGTGGTGGTGCCGAACTGGCCGTCGACCTTGACCTTGAAGCCGGCCTGGCCGAGGGCCTTCTGCAGCTCGCGCACGTCGGCCCCGCGGGCGCCGGCGCGAAGAGTGCGGTCGCCGAGATGGGCGGCCTTGGAGGTACGCGCCGCCATCGCGCTGGGCGCGGCGATCACGGGCACTCCCACGGCGAAAACAGCCACTACGCAAAGAACGAAACGACGAAATGACGGCGGCACGAAGCTAAGACCCCTTTTGTCTGGGCGCCTACGGGGTTAGCTGTCGGGCTCGCGCGAAAAGGTCGCGCTACGTCGCACTCATGGCGGCGATTCGCCCCATGCCACTGGGTGTGGCTCTGGTTCCCCCGCTCCCCGCCGTGGGCACGGCAGGGATTCGGCTGGTCGAAACGACCGGGGCAATCTAGCGGATAGATCGGCGGATGGGTGTCTTCCTTGAGGGATTCGACGGAAGGCCCATCCACCCTCCATGGTCCCTACGTGCGTAGGACGGCATCCGCGACGGCCAGCGCGACCTCGGCGCGCGGCCGCAGCGAGGAGGCCAGCAGGTACTCGTGGGGGGCGTGCGCGCCGCCGCCGCGGGGCCCCAGGCCGTCGACCGTGAAGGGGATTTCGTCCGCGAAGTGGGCGGCGTCGCTGGCCCCGCCGCGCCCCGACCCGATGATCGTCCGCCCGAGTGCCTCGCTCGCGCTGCTCAGCAGCGGGGCGGTCGCCTCGCGCGCGTCCATCCCCGGCCACTGGCGCACGAGCGTCGCCTCCAGGCGCGCGCCGCCGAGCTCCTCGGGGAGCGCCTCGAGCACATCCTCGAAGGCCTCGAGGCGGTCGGCGCGCAGGTCGCAGACGAGCTCTCCCATGCCGGGGACGACGTTGAAGGCGTCGCCGACGTGCAGGACGGTCGGCACCGCCGTGAGGCGGTCGGGGCCGTGCGGGTCCTGGCTGGCCGCCACCGCCTGGGCGGCGGAGGCCAGGGCGAGCAGCGCGTTGACGCCCTTGTCGGGCGCCGAGCCCGAGTGGGCGCTGCGCCCGTGGGCGGTCACGCTCAGGGTGCCCGCGGCCTTGCGGCGCACGACGACGGCCTCGAGGCCGTCCTCGGCGAGCTGGCCGGCCTCGAAGCACAGGCAGGCGTCGAAGCCCGCGAAGCGCGGCACGTGGACGAAGGGGCCGACGCGCCACTCCTCGTCGCACACGAGCAGCAGCGCGGCCTCGGCGAAGTCCGCGGGCCGCGAGGCGAGCGCGCGCAGGACGCCGAGGGCGAGGACGTCGCCGCCCTTCATGTCGATGGCGCCCGAGCCGAGCAGGCGGTCGCCGTCGCGCGTGAGGGGCTTGTGGTCGTCGTGCGAGACGACGGTGTCGACGTGGCCGACGAGCAGCAAGCGCCGCGCGCCGGTCCCGGTCAGGCGCACGACCAGGTCGGCGGCGTGGTCGGGCGAGGAGCACTCGACGCGCTCGATCGTCGCCTCGTTGGGCGCCAGCGCGGCGACGAGCGCGGCGGCCTCCTCGGCGCCGTGGACGTCCCCGCTGGGGCTCGAGATGGCGACGAGCGCCTCGAGCTCGCGCTCGGCGTGGGCCGCCACGGCGGCGGCGTGCTCTGCGATCCACGGATCCACGGCTCCCGTACCCTCTCACGCTATGGCCTCCGGACCTCAGGTGGGCGACCCCGCCCCGGACTTCGCCCTCGAGGGCACCGACGGCGCCTTTCGCCTCGCCGACCACCGCGGCGAGCGCGTCGTCCTGCTGTTCTATCCCGGCGACGAGACCGCGGTCTGCACAAAGCAGTTCTGCTCCTACCGCGACCGGGCGGACGAGATGAGCGCGCTGGATGCCGTCGTCGTCGGGATCTCCCATCAGGACCTCGAGTCGCACGAGTCCTTCACCGACCATCACGAGCTCACCGTGCCGCTGCTGGCCGACGTCGACCACTCGGTCGCCGCGGCCTACGGCGTGTGGTCCTCGCTGCGCGGCACGCGCCGCGCAGCGTTCGTCGTCGACGAGGACGGCATCGTGCGCCACCGCACCGTGCACACGCTCGGCCTGGACTACCAGTCGGCCGACGACCTCGCCGCGGCGCTGGAGTCGCTCCCCTCACGGACGTGATCGAGGAGCGCACGCTCTTCGACGGCGGGCAGACGGCCGAGTCGATCGCCGACCGGCTCGTCGCCTGGCTCGGCGAGGCGCGGCGGTCGCTCGACGTCGCCCTGTACGACGTGCGCCTGCCCGGGCCGATCGGCGACGGGGTGGCCGACGCGCTCCGCGGCGCGGCGGCCCGCGGGGTCGCCGTCCGCATCGCCTTCAACGCCGACGGCGACCGCGCCGTCAAGCCGCTGCCCCCGCCGCCGCGGACCGAGCCCTCGCTGCTCGAGGCGCTCGGGGTGCCGCTGCGGGCGATCCCCGGCGAGCCCGATCTGATGCATCACAAGTACGTGGTCAGGGACGGGTCGTCGGTGTGGACGGGGTCCACGAACTGGACCCTCGACTCGTGGACGCGCGAGGAGAACATCCTGCTCACGGTCGAGTCGGAGGGCGTGGCGCGCGCGTACGCGCGTGACTTCGAGGACCTGTGGTCGCGCGGGCGGGTCGACGGCACCGGGGCCTTCGACGCCGTGGCCGTCGACGTGGGCGGCGTACCCGTGAGCGCGTGGTTCTCGCCCGGCCGCGGGCCCGAGCTCTCGCACCGCATCGCGGCGGCGATCAGCGCGGCGCGGCGGCGGGTGCGGATCGCCTCGCCGGTGCTGACGGCGGCGCCGGTCCTCGCCGCGCTCAACCAGGCGCTCGCGGAGGGCCGCGTCGACGTCGCCGGCGTCTGCGACGCGACGCAGGTCGCTCAGGTCTTCGGCCAGTGGCGCGACAACGAGCACTCGGCGTGGAAGGGCCCGCTGCTGGCGCGGGTCTTGTCGGGGCTGCCGTGGTCGGGCAAGGTCTCCACGCCGTACGCCCCGGGCGCGGTCCACGACTACATGCACGCGAAGGTCACGGTCGCCGACGACGTCGTCTTCGTCGGCTCCTTCAACCTGTCGCGCTCGGGCGAGGAGAACGCCGAGAACGTGCTGGAGATCGTCTCGCCGGAGCTGGCCGAGCGGCTCGCTGCGTTCGTCGACGGCGTGCGGGCGCGCTATCCGGCGGTCGCGGTGCCGGCCT
This sequence comes from uncultured Actinomycetes bacterium, assembly GCA_963851295.1. Classification (GTDB taxonomy): domain Bacteria; phylum Actinomycetota; class Thermoleophilia; order Solirubrobacterales; family Solirubrobacteraceae; genus JAOPZW01. Next base: position 979,947 of record CAWKOS010000001.1, read on the forward strand.
ACGCCGCGAGCTGAAGGCCCTGGCCCTCGGCGCCGGCCCTGGCGAGGGCGACGACCTCGTCGGGATCGTCGGTGGTCTGCATCAGCTCTAGGTCAGCGGGCGCGACGTTGCCCTCGGCCGCCATGCGCTCGCGCAGCCATTCGGTCATGCCCTTCCAGTACGACGGGCGGACGAGGACGACCGGGAAGTGATGGATCTTGCGCGTCTGGATGAGGACGAGCGCCTCGAAGAGCTCGTCGAGCGTGCCGAAGCCGCCCGGGAAGACGACGAACGCGGCCGCGAAGCGCACGAACATGATCTTGCGCGTGAAGAAGTAGTGGAAGCGCAGCTCGCGGTCCTGGAAGCGGTTGGGCTCCTGCTCGAACGGCAGGTCGATGTTCAGTCCGACGCTGGTGGTGGGCGCTTCCTGCGCGCCGCGGTTGGCGGCCTCCATGATCCCGGGGCCGCCGCCCGTGATGACCGCGAAGCCCGCCTGGCCCAGGCGCCTGGCCGTCTCGCGCGCGAGCGTGTAGTCGGGGTGGTCGACCGCCGTGCGCGCCGAGCCGAAGATCGAGACCGCGCATGCGAGGTCGTCGAGCGCGTCGACGCCCATGGCGAGCTCGTCGCGGATGCGCTCGAGCCGCTCCTCCTCCGTTCGCATCGTCATGATCGCCGGCCGCTGGGCGCCGAGGATCTCCTCGTCGGGGGTCATCGGGCGGCGGACGTCTGACATCAGCGCGAGCGTACCCCGCCCGCACGCGCCGAACGTCGGTCTTACCCCGTCCTGACGTGGGAAGACCGACGTTCGGCCTCCCCGGCGTCGCGCCTGCGTACGAAGCCGCAGCGAACGACGATTTTCGGCCGCATAGCGGGCATTTCTCGTCGCTCGCCGGGGCCGCCCGCGCGCGTGCCGTCGCCGCGGTGACCGATCGCAACACATCGCGGCGCCCGGGGCGGTACAAACTGCCTTGGCGATGGCGGACGAACCGACCCCCACGGGGCCCGACGAGAAGCAGGAAGCTCCCGACGGTCAGCAGGCCCCGGTGCCGCCGGCACCCCCGACCGAGCCCGTCCCGACCCTGACCGACGAGGCGCAGACGACGGCGCCCGCAGCGGCGGCGGACGGCGAGCCGCCCGCAGCGGAGGAGCCGCCCGCTCCAGCGGAGCCGCCCACGGCCGAGCAACCGCCCGCCGAGGAGCCGCCCACTCCAGCGGAGCCGCCCGCGGCCGAGCAACCGGCAGCAGCGGAGGAGCCACCCGCTCCGGCGGAGCCGCCCACGGCCGAGCAACCGCCCACTGACGCTCCCTCGATGCCCGCCCCGCCGGCCGCCGAAGCGGAGCCCGAGACCGCGGCGCCGCCCGCGGCGGAGCAGCCCGCGGCGGCGGCGGAGCAGCCCGCGGCCGAGCCGGAGCAGGCCGCTGCCGAGCAGGCCGCTGCCGAGCAGCCCGCGGCGGAGCAGCCCGCGGCCGAGCCGGAGCAGGCCGCCGCCGAGCAGGCGCAGCAGCAGCCTCAGCGCCCCCAAGGCAAGAAGCGCGACCGCCCGCGCCGCGACCGCGGCCAGGGCGCCGGCGGCGGGAAGCCGCGGCGCGATCGCGGCCCGCGCCAGCCCCAGCAGCAGCAGCGGGCGAGCGGGCCGCTTCCCTTCCAGGAGCTGCGCGACGCGGCGACCGCCGTCATCGACCTCTTCGGCGCCCGCCAGGCGCTGCGCGACGCCTTCGCCGCGCTCGGCGACAAGGAGCGGCGCGACCTCGCGCGGCTTGTCGCCGAGGACGGCGACTGGCGCGTGCGGGCGCGGAACATCGCGGCCGGCTCGCTCGGCGCGGGGCGCGTCGGCAAGGCGCTCGCGGCGCAGCAGATCTCGATGTCACGCGTCGAGGACCTCTGGCCGCTGACGCTCAGCCGCGAGGAGGCCGCCGAGCGCCAGGCCCGCGTGCGCAACGCCCGCCGCCGCGACGAGCGCCGCGCCCAACGCGACCAGGAGCGCGAGCAGCGCAGCGACCGCGTCTCGCGCGCCGACCTCGAGAAGGCCCAGGACGGCCGCGTGGGCGCGCAGATCCGCATCGTCATCGGTGGCCAGCGCGACCGCCGCCGCAAGAGCGAGGGCGACGGCGAGGACCAGACCCCCAAGGACGAGCCGACCACGGCCGACCTGCTCGACCGCCTCGGCTACTGAGCGATGACCCCACGGACCCGGGACGCCGGCTGGGCCTTCGGGCTCAGCGCGTTCGCGATCGGCTGGGGCGTCGTGCTCGTCGCCGCGGCCTTCGTCGTCCCCGCCTACAGCGACGGCTCGACGCTGGTGCAGACGAACAGCGCCTGGATCGCCCTGCCCGTCGCCGTGCCGGCGCTGCTCGCGAGCATCGCCTTCCTGGGCCTGCATCGCCGCTGCGAGCGCGGCAGCACCGCCGGCACCGTCTGCGCCTGGCTCGCGATCGCCGCGCTGCTCGCCTTCGCCGTCGTGAGCATCCTCTCGATCGGCATGCTCGTGCTCGTGCCCGCGGTGGCGCTCGCGGTCGCCGCGGCGCTCACGCCGTCCGCGTAACACCCAAAGGCTGGAAATCCGGTCAGGTTTCAGGTAGACCCACGGTCCGACCCGTCCCCGCGTCCTCGGAGGGCCCGATGCCACTGAAGCCCGACCCGACCTTCTACCCCTCGCCGGCGAGCGCCGCCGAGGGCCCGCCCGAGAAGCTCGCCTACGTCGTCACACTCAACACGGGCTCCAACGGCGACCGCAAGCCCGACGCGCTGGACGTCATCGACGTCGACCCGGCCTCCTCGAGCTACGGCACGAAGATCGGCCGCCTCGACATGCCCAACGTCGGCGACGAGCTGCACCACTTCGGCTGGAACGCCTGCTCGAGCGCGCTGTGCCCGTGGGCGCCCCACCCCCACGTCGAGCGCCGCTACCTGCTCGTCCCCGGCCTGCGCTCGAGCCGCATCCACGTCGTCGACGTCAAGGACGACCCGGTCAACCCCAAGCTCACGAAGGTCGTCGAGCCCGAGGAGCTCCACCACCGCACCGGCTACAGCCGCCCGCACACCGTCCACTGCGGCCCCGACGGCCTGTACGTCAGCGCCCTGGGCAACCCGGCCGGCGACGGGCCCGGCGGCGTCCTGCTCCTCGACCACGACGACTTCAGCCCCCGCGGGCGCTGGGAGATCGACCGCGGCCCACAGCACCTCGCCTACGACGTCTTCTGGAACATCGGCTACGACACGCTGCTGACCAGCGAATGGGGCACGCCGAACATGGTCGAGGGCGGCATCAACCCGGAGCTGCTGCTCTCCAACCAGTACGGCCACCACCTCCACGTCTGGGACCTGCGCCGCCGCCGCCACAAGCAGGCGATCGACCTCGGCCCCGAGCACCAGATGGTCCTCGAGCTGCGCCCCGCCCACGACCCGTCCAAGCCCTACGGCTTCGTCGGCGTCGTCGTCTCGACCGCGGACCTCAGCGCCTCGGTCTGGCTCTGGCGCCGCCAGGGCGACGGCAGCGTGACCGTCGAGAAGGTCATCACGATCCCGCCCGAGCCCGCGGACCCCGACCAGCTCCCCGACGCCCTGAAGCCCTTCAGCGCCGTCCCGCCGCTGGTCACCGACATCGCGCTGAGCATCGACGACCAGGACCTCTTCGTCTCCTGCTGGGGCACCGGCGAGCTCAAGCGCTACGACGTCTCCACGCCCCACGAGCCGCGCGAGACCGCCAGCGTGCGCATCGGCGGCATCGTCGAGCGCTCGGCGCACCCGGCCTCGGGGTCGGTCAATGGCGGCCCGCAGATGGTCGAGGTCAGCCGCGACGGCAAGCGCGTGTACCTGACCAACTCGCTCTACGCCTCCTGGGACGCGCAGTTCTACCCCGAGGGCATCGACGGCTGGATGGTCAAGCTCGACAACAACGGCTCGCTCGAGCTCGATCCGAGGTTCTTCGTCGAGTTCGACGGCGAGCGCCCCCACCAGGTCCGCCTCGAGGGCGGCGACGCCTCGAGCGACTCCTACTGCTTCCCGTCGTGACCCGCGACGCGGCATGGCTGACCCTGGCCGGGCTCGGTGTCTACCACGGCATCAACCCGGCCATGGGCTGGCTGTTCGCGGTCTCGCGGGGGATGCAGGAGTGCAGCCGCCGCGCCGTGCTGCGCTCGCTGGTGCCGATCGCGATCGGCCACGAGGCGTCGATCGCGCTCGTCGCCGCGCTCGTGCTCGGCCTGAGCACGACGACCGACCCGATGGCGCTGCGCATCGGCGCCGCGGCCGCGCTGGTGGCCTTCGGGATCTTCCGCTTCGTCAAGCCCCGCGCGCACTTCCGCTGGACCTCGATGCGCGTCTCCGACCGCGAGCTGGGCGTCTGGTCGTTCCTCATGTCGACGGCCCACGGCGCCGGGCTCATGGTCGCGCCGGTGCTCCTCGGGCTGCGCGCCTCCCAGCACTCCCACGACGACATGGCGATGCTCTCCGGCGGCCCGATCGACATCGCCGCCGTGGGCATCGCGGTCCACGTCGCGGCGATGCTCGCCGTCATGGGCACGATCGCCTTCTTCGTCTACGAACGCGTGGGTCTGCAGGTCCTGCGCCGGGCGTGGCTGAACACCGACCAGGCGTGGGCGGGGGCGTTCATCCTCGCGGGGGTGGTCACGCTCGCCAGCTGACGGCTAAGGTCGCCCCGGAAGGACCTCTCCCGGATGGCTACCTCCGAACCGCGCGTCCGCCTCCTCGGCGGCTTCTCCGTCGTGGTCGGCGGCGACCCGGTCGACGAGCGCGCGTGGCGCCTGCGCAAGGCCAAGGCGCTCGTCAAGCTCCTCGCGCTCGCGCCCGACCGCCGCATGCACCGCGAGCGAATCGCCGATCTGCTGTGGCCCGACCGCGACGCCGACGCGGCCGCCAACAACCTCCACCAGGCGCTCCACGCGGCGCGGCGCGCGATCGGCGCCGACGCGCTGCGCCTGAGCGACGGGCTCGTCGTCCTCGACGCCGAGGTCGACGTCGACGCCTTCGAGCGCGCCGCCGCGCACGCGCGCGCCGCGCAGGAGGTCGACGCCTACGAGGCGGCCCTCGACCTCTTCGGCGAGCTGCTGCCCGAGGACCGCTACGAGCCGTGGGCCGACGCGCGCCGCGCCGCCCTGCTCGAGCTGCACACCGAGCTGTGCGTCGAGCTCGCCGAGCTCCACGGCGAGGAGCCCGAGGCGCTCGCCGCCCTGCAGCGCGCGCTCGTCGCCGACCCGCTCGCCGAGGGCGCCCACCGCGCGCTCATGCGGGCCTACGCGGGCAGCGGCCGCCGCCAGCAGGCGCTCGCCCAGTACCAGCTCCTGCGCCGGCGGCTGGACACCGAGCTCGCCGCCGAGCCCGACCCCGAGACGCGCGAGCTCTACCGCGAGCTGCTCTCCCCCACGCCCGCGGCGCCCGTCGCCGGCAACCTCCCGCGCCCGCTGACCTCCTTCGTCGGCCGCGAGCGCGAGCGCGCGGAGATCGCGCGCCTGCTCACGCGCACGCGGATGCTCACCCTCACCGGCCCGGGCGGCTGCGGCAAGACGCGCCTGGCCATCGAGGCCCTGGCCGAGGCCCAGGACGCGCCCGACGGCGTGTGGTTCGTCGAGCTCGCGGGCCTGAGCGACAGCGCGCTCGTCGCCCAGGCGGCGGCCCTGGCGGTCGGCGTCCCGATCCCGGCCCACCGGTCCGCGCAGGAGGCGCTTGCCGCCCACCTCGCCGGCTCCCGGACGATCGTCGTCCTCGACAACTGCGAGCACGTCATCGCCGCCTGCGCGCGGCTCGCCGAGGACCTCCAGCGCGCCGGGCCCGGCGTGCGCGTCGTCGCGACGAGCCGCGAACCGCTGCGCTGCGAGGGCGAGGTCGCCTGGCGCGTGCCTTCGCTCGCCGAGGCCGGGCGCCTGTTCGTCGAGCGCGCGCTGGCCGCCGACCCCGGCTTCGCGCCCGAGGACGATAGCCAGATCGAGGAGATCTGCCGGCGCCTGGACGGCATGCCGCTGGCCATCGAGCTCGCCGCCGCGCGCGTGGCGGCGCTCCCGCTGGACCAGATCGCCCACCGCCTCGGGGACAGCCTCGACCTGCTCGCGGCGGGCAGCCGCACGGCGCGCACGCGCCAGCAGACCCTGCGCGCGACGATCGAATGGAGCCACGAGCTGCTCACGGGCGAGGAGCGCGTCCTCTTCCGCCGCCTGTCGGTCTTCGCCGGAGGCTTCACGCTGGAGGCCGCCGAGGAGGTCTGCGCCGGCGCGGCGATCGCCCGGCGCCGGATCGTCGACCTCGTCGCCCGGCTGGTCGACAAGTCGCTGGTCAACGCCGCCGACCGCCGCTACCGCCTGCTCGACACGATCCGCCACTACGCCGACGAGCGCCTGCAGGCCGCGGGCGAGCACGCCACCGTGGCCCTCCGCCACCTCGACTGGTGCCTGGCGCTGGCCGAGGAGCACGACCCGCTCTCGGCCGGCCCGCGGCGCTCGCTGCGCACGCTGGAGGCCGAGCACGACAACCTTCGCGCCGCGCTGGCCTTCGCGCTGCGCCACGACCCGCAGACCGCGCTGCGCCTGGCCACCTCGCTGTGGCGCTTCTGGCTGGACCGCGGCTACTTCGCCGAAGGCAACCGCTGGCTCGACGCCGCCCTGGCCGCCGCGCCCGAGCGCACGCCGCTGCGCGTCGAGGCGCTGCTGGCGGGCGCCGGGCTGTCGCTGCGCAGCGGCAGCGCCGAGGGCTACCTGCGGCGCGCCGAGGACGCCGTGAGCGACTACCGCGAGCTCGGCGACGAGCACGCCACCGCCGCCGCGCTCTACCAGCACGCCCTCTACGAGCAGTCGGTCAGCTCCACGGCGCGCGCCGCCGAGCTCTTCGTCGACGCGATCGGCCTGACGCGTCGCCTCGACGATCCGCGGCTGATCGCCGCGGCCACCTGCGCCTCGGCGATCACCCCGTGGTACCGCTCCGACCTCGAGCGGGCGGGCGCCGTGGTCGAGGAGGGGCTCGTCCTCCTGGACGGCGTGCCCGACGACGACACGCCCTTCTTCGAGCACGTCACGTTCGGCCTGTGCCCGCTGCCCGAGGGCCCCGACGGGCGCACGCGGCTGTACTTCGAGGAGACGATCTTCCCCTTCCACCGCTTCACACGCGCCCAGGCCGTCGGGCACGTGCTCAACAACCTGGCGTGGAGCGCCCGCGCCGCGGGCGACACCGAGCGCGCCGCCCAGGCGCTGGAGGAGGCGGTGGGCCGCTTCCGGGCGATCCAGGACGCCTCGGGCGAGGCGGCGACCTTCAACCACCTCGGCAACCTCGCGCGCTCGCTGGGCGACGCCGAGCGCGGGCGCGCCCACCTGCGCGCGGCGCTCGACCTGCGCCGCCAGCTCGGCGAGACGCGTGGCACCACGATCAGCCTCATGTGCCTGGGGATGCTCGAGATCGGCACGGGCGACGTCGACCAGGGGCGCGAGCTCATGGCCGAGGCGCTGGCGCGCGCCGAGGCCGTCGACGACGTGCCCGCGATGAGCGGCGTGCAGACCAACTGGGGCCTGCTCGAGGAGCGCCGGGGCGACCTCGAGCGCGCCGAGCGGCTGCTCGACGAGGGCCAGGCGCTGTGGCACGCCCAGCTCCTGCGCCGCTTCGAGGGCTGGGCCCTGATCGCGCTGCGCGAGATCCGCGCCGCCCTGGGCGACGAGGAGGGCGCCGAGCGCGCCCGCGAGGCGGCGATCGCGGCGCTGGCGGGCGCCGAGGACGGCCTGGCCGCGCGCTATGTGGACGTCAAGCCGCCGCTAAGGGGACGCAAAGACCCCCGGCCTTAGCTTCTGCTCCCGAATGGCATTCCACCCTAAGGGAGCACCATCCGCATGACCACGATTCCGACCTTGGCAGACGGCGAGATCGCCGAGCTGCGCGAGGCGATCCGCGGCTCCGTCCTGGCGCCGGGCGAGCCCGAGTACGACGAGGCGAAGACCCTCTGGAACGGCATGTTCGACGACGTCGAGCCGGCGCTCATCGTGCGCTGCGCGGGCGCCGCCGACGTCATCCGCGCCATCGAGCTGGCCCGCAGCGAGGGCCTCGAGATCGCCGTCCGCGGCGGCGGCCACTCCATCCCCGGCTTCTCCACGGTCGACGGCGGCATCGTCATCGACCTCTCGCCCATGAAGGGCGCGCGCGTCGACCCGGCCACGCGCCGCGTCACCGCGCAGCCCGGGCTTCTCTGGCAGGACCTCGACGCCGAGACGCAGGCCTTCGGCCTGGCGGCGACCGGCGGCCTGATCTCCACCACCGGCGTCTCCGGCTTCACGCTCGGCGGCGGCATCGGCTGGCTGGTGCGCAAGCAGGGCCTCGCGGCCGACCACCTCATGGCCGCCGACGTCGTGACGGCCGACGGGCGCCTCGTGCGCGCCGGCGAAGGCGGCGACCCCGAGCTCCTCTGGGGGCTGCGCGGTGGCGGCGGCAACTTCGGCGTCGTCACCGCGCTGGAGCTCGCGCTCCAGCCCGTGGGCCCGATGGTCTACGGCGGCATCATCGTCTTCCCCGGCGATCGCGCGGACGAGGTCTGCCACTTCTTCGCCGACTGGACGGCGAGCGGCCTGGCCGACGAGCTGACCACGGTCCTCAACCTCACGACGGCGCCGCCGGCGCCCTTCATCCCCGAGGCCTTCCACGGCCAGCCCGTCGCGGTGGTCGCCGCCTGCCACGTCGGCAGCGCCGACGAGGCCGAGCGCGCGCTGGCGCCCATACGGGCCCTCGGCAACCCGGTCGCGGACCTGCTGGGCCCGCTGCCCTACGTCGCGATGCAGCAGCTCCTGGACCCGCTCTGGGCCAAGGGCCTGCGCAACCACATGAAGGCCGGCTACCTCGCCAACCTCGGCGGCGGCGCCATCAACACGCTGCTGCACGGCTGGCAGGCGAAGCCGTCGCCGATGAGCGAGCTGCACATCCACCACATGGGCGGCGCGGCCGCCCGCATGGACCCGAGCAGCGCGGCCTTCCCGCACCGCGAGGCGCCCTACGTCGCCAACTTCGTCTCACGCTGGGAGGACCCGGCGACCGACGATGACCAGATCGGCTGGGGGCGCGACGTCTACGCCGCGCTCGAGGAGCACACGACCGGCGGCGCGTACATCAACTTCCTCTCCGACGAGGGCCAGGACCGCGTCCGGGCCGCCTACGGGGAGGACACCTACGCCCGGCTGCAGGCGCTCAAGCGCACCTACGACCCCGACAATGCCTTCCACCGCAACCAGAACATCCTGCCCGGCTAGTCCGCGTTCGCTCTAGCCGCCGCGCGATAGCGGTCGACGACCCGCTCGCACCCGCTGAGGTGCGGGCGGTGCAGCCCGACGTAGACCGTGTCGCGTCCGGGCCCGCAGTCGACCGTTGCGCGCGCGCGGCTCAGGGCGTAGACCGTGTCGTCCCCGGCTCCCGCGCGGACCCGGTTGGACCGCCGGCCGCGCAGGCGGATCTCGTCGTCGCCCGGTCCGCCGATCACGAGGTTCGAGCGCTCGCCGCCCTGCAGGAAGTCGTCGCCGGGTCCGCCGTCGAGCCGGTTGGCGCCGCGGCCCCCGTAGATGACGTCGTCGCCGGGTCCGCCGTCGAGGCGGTCGCTCGCGCCCACGCCGCCGTCGGTGTGCAGGCGATCGCCCCAGATGACGTCGTCGCCCGCGCCGCCGGAGATCGTGTCCGAGCCATGGGCGCCGAGCAGCGTGTCGTTGCGGTCGCTGCCGACCTCGGCGGCGCCGGCCGCCGGCCCGATCCACGTGACGCCGGTCGCGGCGTCCGGCACGGGCGCGGCCTCGATCACGGTCTCGCAGTTGACGAACGCTCCGCCGCGCAGGCTCTGGGCGTTGGAGATGCCGCCCGGGGCGTCATAGGGATTGACGACAAGGGTGTCGTTGCCCGCGCCGCAGTCGACCCAGTCGGCCGCGGTGCCGTTGTTGACGTAGACGATGTCGTCGCCGTCGCCGGCGCTGATGTCGTCTGCGCCCGAGTCGGCGTAGACCACGTCGTTGCCGCCGCCGGCGTCGACCTGGTCGGGCCCCGAGCCGGCGTGGATGAGGTCGTCGCCGTCGCCCCCGGTGATGTCGTCGGGCGCCGGGCCGCCGTCGAGGAGGTCGTTGCCGGCTCCGCCGGCGAGGCGATCGTGGCCGAAGCCGCCGTACTCGCGGTCGCCTCCGTCGCTGCCCTGCAGGCGATCGTCGCCCGAGTCGCCCACGAGCTCGTCGTCGCCGTCCTCGCCGCGCAGCAGGTCGGGGCCGGTGCCGCCGTCGAGCCGGTCGGGCCCGCCGGCGCCGGTGAGGTGGTCGGCGCCCTCCAGGCCGTCGAGGGCGCCGCCGTCCGCCGAGTGCACGCGCAGGCGGTCGGGTCCGGGGACCCCGAGCCGGGCGTCGTCGTCGGCGGGCGCGGCGGGCGCGGGCAGCGCGGGCGCGAGCGGCAGGCCCGCCACCGAAGGCACCGAGGGCAGCGGCGTCATGCCCGGGACCGCGCTCGGGCCGGCGGCGGCCGCGGGCGCGGCGGCGCACAGCGACAGACAGGCGACGGCGGCGGTGAGGCGGGCGGCACGCTTCACGCCCGCCGTGGTCGACTGGCGTCACGCGCCCCTTGAGCGCGCTGGACGAAGTCCCGAGCGCCGAACGTCGGTTTTCACCCGTCCAGACGGGGGATAACCGACGTTCGGCGCTCGGGCTAGCCGAGGACGGCGGCCAGGCGGCGCTCGAGCGCCGCGCCGACGGCCTCGCGCACCGGGCCCTCCTCGAAGCGCTCGACGAGCGCCTGGAGGAAGCCCTCGATGACCAGCCGCTGCGCGGCGGCCTCGGGCAGGCCGTGCGAGCGCAGGTAGAAGAGCTGGTCGCGGTCGATCTGGGCGATCGCCGCCGCGTGGGTGCAGCGCACGTCGTTGGCGAGGATCTCGAGGCCCGGGATGGCGTCGGCGTGCGCGCGCTTGGAGAGCAGCAGGTTGCGCGACTCCTGGAACGCGTCCGTGCGCTGCGCGCCCGGATCGACCTTGATCATTCCGCGCCACACCGCGCTCGAGCGCTCGGCGAGGATGCCGCGGAAGGCGAGGTCGCTCGTGGTGTCGGGCGCCGCGTGCTCCTGGAGCGTGTCGAAGTCGAGGTGCTGGCGCCCGCGCGTGGCGTAGGCGCCGGTCACGCTGCCGTGCGCGCCGGGGCCCGCGAGCTCGGTCTCCTGGAAGACCTTGCCGTTCGCCGACCCGAAGCCGAGCGTGATCCAGTCCAGCGAGCCGTCGCGCCCGACGGTCGCGCGCTGGGTGCCGAAGACCCAGCTCGTCTCCTGGAGGTCCTGGAGGTCGACGAAGCGCAGGCTGGCGTTCTGGCCGACGACGAGCTCGACGACGCCGTTGACGAGGCCGTCGGCCGCCGAGCTCGACTCGTGCCAGACGGAGGCCTGGGCGCCCTCCTCGAGGACGACGAGCAGCCGCCAGTGCAGCGCCGTGCCGGCCTGCTCGTGGGCGGTGGAGACGACGATCGGCGCCTCGACGACCGTGTTGCGCGGCACGTAGACGAAGGTGCCGTCGGTCCAGTTCGCCGCGTTGCGGGCCACGAACGCCGTGTCGCCGCGGACCACGGAGCCGAGGTAGCGGTCGACGAGCTCGGCGTGCTCCTCGGCGGCCTGGCGCAGCGGGAGCACGATCGCCCCCTCGGGCGCAGCCTCGTCGAGGCCGAACGAGCTCGGCGCCGTGCCGCCGGGGGCGACCGGGTAGGCGTCGAGGTCCAGCTTGTCGATCGGGGTGAACTCCCAGCCCGGGACCCCTCGGAAGGTCGGGAGCTCCGGGTGGGCCGTGGCGACCTCAGCCAATCGAGCCCTCCATTTGCAGCTCGATCAGGCGGTTCATCTCGACGGCGTACTCCATCGGCAGCTCCTTGACGATCGGCTCGATGAAGCCGTTGACGATGAGCTTGCCGGCCTCCTCCTCGTTGATGCCATGGGACATGAGGTAGAAGAGCTGCTCCTCGCCGACCTTGGAGACGGTCGCCTCGTGGCCGACGTCGACGTCGTCCTCGCCGATGCGGATCGTCGGGTAGGTGTCCGAGCGGCTGTCCTCGTCGAGCAGCAGCGCGTCGCAGACGACCTTCGACTTCGAGCCGTGGGCGCCCTTGGCGACCTCGAGCAGCCCGCGGTACGACGAGCGCCCGCCGTCCTTGGAGATCGACTTGGCGAAGATGTTCGACGTCGTGTTGGGCGCGGCGTGGACGATCTTGCCGCCCGCATCCTGGTGCTGGCCGTGGCCCGCGAAGGCGATCGAGAGGATCTCGCCGTGGGCGCGCTCGCCCATCAGGTAGACGCTCGGGTACTTCATGGTCAGCTTGGAGCCGAGGTTGCAGTCGACCCACTCGACGGTCGCGTCGGTCTCGGCCTTGGCGCGCTTGGTCACGAGGTTGAAGACGTTGTTGGACCAGTTCTGCACCGTCGTGTAGCGGATGCGAGCGCCGGGCTTGGCGAACAGCTCCACGACGGCGGAGTGCAGCGAGTCCGAGCTGTAGGTCGGCGCGGTGCAGCCCTCGACGTAGTGCACGTAGGCGCCCTCGTCGGCGATGATGATCGTGCGCTCGAACTGGCCCATGTTCTCCGTGTTGATGCGGAAGTAGGCCTGCAGCGGCATCTCGACGTGCACGCCCGGCGGGACGTAGACGAACGAGCCGCCCGACCACACGGCGCTGTTGAGCGCGGCGAGCTTGTTGTCGTTGGGCGGGATCAGCGTGCCGATGTACTCGTGCACGAGGTCCTCGTGCTCCTTGAGCGCCGTGTCCATGTCCATGAACACCACGCCCTGGGCCTCGAGCTGCTCGTTGACCTGGTGGTAGACGGACTCCGACTCGTACTGAGCGCCGACCCCGGCCAGGAACTTGCGCTCGGCCTCGGGGATGCCGAGGCGGTCGAAGGTCTTCTTGACGTCGTCGGGGACGTCGTCCCATGAGCGCTCGGAGCGCTCGGAGGCGCGCACGAAGTAGTGGATGTCGTCGAAGTCGACCTCGGCCAACATGGGCGAGCCCCACGTCGGCATCGGGCGCGCCAGGAAGTGGTCGAGCGACTTCAGGCGGAAGTCGCGCATCCACTGCGGCTCGTTCTTGAACTCGGAGATCTTCGCGACGAGCTCGCGGGTCAGCCCCTTGGGCGCCTTGAACAGGTAGTTCTCGGCGTCGTGGAAGCCGTAGCGCTCGGTGTAGTCACCGCCGAGCGTCCTGAGCGCGGCCTCCTCGGGCGTGAGCTGCTTGGTGGTCTCGGGCGTTGCGGCCATGGTTACTCCACCTCCACCTTGACGAGGTCGCCCTCGACGACGACGGGGAACGTGTCGACGGGGACGTACGCGGGCAGGGTCGTGGGCTTGCCGGTGTGCAGGTCGAAGAGCGACCCGTGGCGGGGACACTCGACGGTGCACGTCTCGGGATCGAACTCGCCTTCGGCCAGCGTGCCGTTGTCGTGCGAGCAGCGGTCCTCGATGGCGAGGATGTCGCCGTTGCAGTTGAAGACGCCGATCTCGAGGTCCTCCCATTCGACGATGCGGGCACTGCCGGGCGGGAGCTCGGAGAGCGGGCAGACGTCGATGAGTTCGGCTGGCATGTGCGAAGGGGTACGAAATCCGTCTTGGACGGTATGAATTGTACCCGCATGGGCGGCGCGGCCCTCGCGACGGGCGAGGCTATCGTGCCGGAGCGGCGGCGCGCACGCGCACGGTGCGACTCGAGGTCACGGTGCGCGTCGGGAAGACGGCCTTGAGCTTGAGGCGGACCACGACGGTCCGCCCGTCCTCGAGCGCGAGCCGGGCCTGCGCCGGGAGCGCGAGGCGCATCCGCGCCCTGCCGGCCTTGCGCAGGGTGCGCTTGGCCGCCTTGACCTTGGTCTGCTTGGCGCCCGCCACCTTCGCCGTGGCGCTCAGCGTCACGTGACAGCCGGCCTGGCAGGTGATCGTCGCCGCGACCTTGCCGTCCTTGGCGTGCTGGCGCGAACGGACCGAGAGCGTCGCCCCGAGGTGCACCGTGGCACCGGCCGTCGTCGCCTTGGGCGGCGACTCGGCCGTTCCCACCGGGGCGCGCGCCGGACCCGAGGGCGTGCCGGGCGCCGTGGTCGTCGGCGGCGCGACGTCAGGCGCCGTGGCCGACCACGTGAAGGTGACCGCGCTGGCGGCCCCCTGGAAGCTGTCGTCGACGCCCCAGGGCAGGCTGACCGTGAAGCGGTAGCGGTGCGACTCGCCCTGAGCCATCGAGCCCAGGCCCACGCTCGTGAGGCTCGCGAGGCTTCCGGAGTAGACCGCGCGCCCGGCGGTGAGGTCGAAGACGAGCAGGTCGAGCTCCTGGGCCAGCGGAGCGCCCAGGGCGCCGGTCGACCCGAGGGCGAAGTCGCCCGCGACGTCGCCGACGTTGGTCACCGTGATCTCGCCGGTGCGGACGTCGCCGGGGGCCAGGTCGTGGGCCGCGAGGATCGCGGCGCCGGCCTGGGTGGAGCCGATGAGCGGGCCGGTCGCCTGGCCGACGGCGGCGCGCGCCGCCCCGTGGTCCCCCGTCAGGCAGGTCACCGCGACGATGGCGAGGGCGGCGAGCACCACCGCGATGCGCGTGGGCAGGGCGGCGGCCATCAGAAGTCCACGTCCGAGCCGGTCTCGCTGAAGGTGGCGGGCGTCGTGATCGTGTTGCCCGCCAGGTCCTTGATGCCGGCGCCCACCGTCCAGGACATGTTGCGCCCGGGATTGGCCGACGAGGCGACGTTCGACGGCGTGCCGAGCGTGACGATGACCTGGGTGCCGTCAGCCGACATCGCCATCGTCGCGTTGAAGGTCGTCGTCGTGGTGACGTAGTCGCCGTTGGTCGCGACGCTGCCGAGGTTGATCGACGACGCGTCGCCCGTCGTGAGCACGGTGATCGTGTCGTTGCCACTGCTCGCGAACTTGATGTGGACGGCGGCCGACGAGCCGCTCCAGCCGGTCCACACCGACCCGGGCTGGATCGCCTCGGAGTAGGTGAAGGTCAGCGTGTCGCCGGCGTCGAGCTTGCCGGCGGCGCCGCCCGCCTTGTTGTCGCCGGACACGCTCGTGGCGGTCGGCTTCGTGCGGTCGACCTTGAAGGTGCTGGCCGCGCTCGTGCCGGTGTTGCCGGAGGTGTCGGTCTGCGAGGCGACGGCGGTGTAGGTCGAGCCGTTGGTGAGCGCCGTCGTGAGGGTCTTGGTCCACGTCGCGAGCGAGCGCGAGGTGGTGGGCGCCTGCACCGGGGTGCCCGTGGCGGTCGAGCCGCTGTAGATCTTGATCGTGATCGTGTTGTTGTCGCCGCTCGTGTTGCCGGCGGCGCCGCTCAGGGTCGGCCTGGTGGTGGTCACGTACGAGCCGTTGGCCGGGGCGGTCAGGGTGACCACCGGCGGGAATTTGGCCGCCGTCGCGAAGGCCGAGCCGGGATTGGTCGCGGACGCGGTGAACGTCGCCTGCGAGCCCTGCACCGCAGCGGCAGCCGCCAGCAGGGCGGCGAGCAGGACGACGATCCGCTTCATGCCGACTGCGGGCGCCTCTCCGGGGCCGAGTCGCGCCACAGGCCGCCGAGGGCGCTGAGGGCGATGAGCAGGGCGGGCAGGCCGACGACGAGCATGCGGATCTTGCGCTCGCTGAGCGCGGCGATCCCGAAGCCGAGGTAGGGCAGGTGGAAGGCCGTACGCGCCTGGGTCGCCTGGCTGAGGGTGATCTCGCCCCAGGCGTCGGGGGTGCGGTTGGCGTCGCCCTTGGTGGTCAGCACGAGCTTGCCCCTGACGCTCTTGAGCGTGTGGATGCGGTGCGTGACCAGGCCGGCGTGGCCGGGCGGGCGGAAGGTGATGACGTCGCCCGCGCGCAGGGCGGAGGTGGGGACCACGCGGTCGAAGACGAGCGAGCCGCGGTCGTAGGTGCCGGTCATCGAGCCGCTGGTGATCACGTAGCGCTGGAAGCCGAGCAGCGCCGGCACGAGGACGGCGAGGGCGAGGATCAGCGCCACGGCGGACAGGACGATGCCGAAGGCACGACGAGCGAGCGGGAGGGTCGCGGAGAGCGACATGGCAGCCCCTTCAGAGCGCGCGGTGGAGGATGGACCCAACGGGAAGGCCGCCGCCGGACACGGCCGGCCTTCCCGCAGATGGGCCCTGTGACCTTGGTGGAGCTAGGAGGCGGTCGCCGACCAGGTGAAGTCGATGCCGGCCGTCTTGTTCTGGAACGTGTCGTCGGTGCTGGCGGGCAGCGTCGCCGTGAACTGGTAGCGGTGCTTGATGCCGCCGGCGTAGTTGCCGAGCGAGGAGTTGGTCAGAGCGCTGACCTTGCCGGTGAAGACCGGCGTCGTTCCCGACGAACAGGAGGGAGCGGACGACGTCCAGGCGCCGCAGTCGACGACGTTGAGGTCGATCTGGCCGAGCAGGGGCGCCGAGCCGGTCGCGTTGGCGGTCTTCAGGACGAAGTCGCCGGCCAGCGAGCCGGTGTTGGTGATGTCGATCGTCGAGCTCGCGGTGGAGCCCGGCTTCATGGCCGACATGTTGAGCAGGGCGCTGCTCGACGAGTTGGTCATGAGCAGCGTGCCGGTCGTGAAGGCGTTGCCGGGGTTGGCGGCCGACGCGGTGAAGTTCGCGCCGGAGCCGACCGTGATGCCGACGGCGGCCAGGACGACGGCCAGGGCACCCAGGGTGCGGCGAGGATGCGCCGCGAGGACGTGCAGACGGGTCACAGGGGGTCCTTCCAGAACGAGAGACGGATGAGTGCGACCCGGACTTGCCTGATACGGGGGGAGTGCCGGGCGCTAGCCCCGATATCGGTGCCGTACGCGGCGCTCTTGAACTTTTCTTTACGTATTGGCGCGTCGGAAACACCTTATCCCCAGAAGTGGGGATCCCCAGTTCTGGAGCCAAAATCTGGGTAGTCAGTTCCGCGCTTCGGCTTCGGAAGCGGGCGTCGCGGGCTCCCAGTCGGCGGCGGCCCCGAGGCCGGCGCTCTTGAGCACCTTCAGCGACAGCAGCGCGCACTTCATGCGCGTGGCGGAGATGTCGATCCCGAGCAGCTCGAGGACGAAGGCGCGGTCGAGGCGCAGGAGGTCGTCGACCTTCATGCCCTTGACCTCGTCGGAGGCCATCGAGGCCGCGGCCTGGCTGATCGCGCAGCCGTGGCCCTCGAAGCGCACGTCCTGCACCACCCCGCCGTCGTCGATGCGCAGCATGACCTTGAGCTCGTCGCCGCAGAGCGGGTTGGTGTCGGAGAACTCGAGGTCCGGGTCCTCCATCGGCCCCCAGTTGTGCGGGCGCTTGTAGTGCTCGAGGATCTCCTCGCGGTACAGGTCGTCCATCAGGCGAAGACCTCCCGCACCTTGGCGAGCCCGGCGATCAGGGCGTCGACGTCCTCATGGGTGTTGTGCACACCGAAGGACGCGCGCGAGGTGGCGCTCACGCCGAGGCGGCGCATGAGCGGCTGGGTGCAGTGGTGGCCGGCGCGCACGCAGATGCCCTGCCGGCCGAGGATCTCGGCCACGTCGTGGGGATGGATCCCCTCGAGGGCGAAGGAGACGAGCGCGCCGCGGCGGTCGGCGTCGGGCGGGCCGTGGAGGGTCACGCCCGGCTCGGCGGCCAGGCGCTCCATCGCGGTGGCGACGAGCTCGCGCTCGTGCGCGCGCACGTGCTCCATGCCGATGGCCTGGAGGAAGTCCACGGCGGCGCCGAGCCCGATCGCCTCGGCGATGTTCGACGTGCCCGCCTCGAACTTCGCCGGGCTCTGCGCCCAGCGCGTCTCCTCGATCGAGACCGAGGCGATCATGTGCCCGCCGGTGAGGAAGGGCGGCATCGCCGCCAGCAGCTCGCGGCGCCCGTGCAGGACGCCGACGCCCGTCGGGCCGTACGCCTTGTGGCCGGTCCAGCCGTAGAAGTCGGCCCCGATCGCGGCGAGGTCGACCGGGAGCTGCGGCACCGCCTGGGCGCCGTCGACGACGACCACCGCGCCGGCGGCGTGCGCCCGGCGGACGATCTCCTCGACCGGGTTGATCGTGCCGAGCGTGTTGGAGATGTGGACCACCGCGACGACCTTGACGTCGCCGCCCGCGAGCAGCGCGTCGAGCGCGGCGAGGTCGAGCAGCCCGTCGTCGTCGAAGCCGACCACGGAGAACGCCGCCCCGCGGCGCAGCGCGAGCTGCTGCCAGGGCACGAAGTTCGAGTGGTGCTCCATCTCGGTCACCACGACGCGGTCGCCGGGGCCGACGTTGGCGTCGCCCCACGCGTAGGCCACGAGGTTCAGCGCCTCGGTGACGTTGCGCGTGAAGATCGTCTCCTCGGCGCCCCAGTTCAGCCACCGCGCGATCCGCTCGCGCGCGCCCTCGAAGAGCTCGGTCGCCTCGGCGGCCAACGGGTAGACGCCGCGATGGACGCTGCCGCGGTGATGGGAGTAGTAGTCGTCCATCGCCTCGAGCACGGTCCGCGGCGTCTGCGAGGTCGCGCCCGAGTCGAGGTAGACGAGGCCCTCGCGGTCCAGCGAGGGGAACTCGTGGGCAAGTGCGGTGTCGGCCAGGGCGCCCATGGCTAGGCGGCGGCCGCCGCCTCCTCCTTGACCCACCCGTAGCCCTCGCGCTCGAGCTGCTCGACGAGCTCCGAGCCGCCCTGCTTGACGATCCTGCCGTCGTACATGATCGACACGCGGTCGGGCGCCACCACGTGCAGGATGCGCTGGTAGTGGGTGATGATGAGGACGCCGAGGTCGGTCTCGCCGGCGACGGTGTTGACGCCGTGGGCGACCGTGTTGAGCGCGTCGATGTCCAGGCCGGAGTCGGTCTCGTCGAGGATCGCGATCTCGGGGCGCTGGAGCGCGAGCTGGAGGATCTCCAGGCGCTTCTTCTCGCCGCCGGAGAAGCCCTCGTTGAGGTAGCGCGAGGAGAACTCGCGCGGGACGTGGGTGAGCTCCATGGCCTGCTCGACGAGCTTGCGGAAGTCCTTGAGCGAGACCTCGGCCTCGCCGCGCTCCTCACGATGGGCGTTCATGACCATCCGCAGGTACTTCGTGATGGTCACGCCCGGGATCGCGACGGGATACTGGAAGGCCATGAAGAGGCCCATCCGCGCCCGCTCGTCGGGGTCGGCCTCGGTGATGTCCTCGCCCTTGAAGAGGATCTGACCCTCGGTCACCTCGAGGTTGGGCTGGCCCATGACGACGTTGGCGAGGGTCGACTTGCCCGAGCCGTTGGGGCCCATGAGGGCGTGGATCTCGCCCTTGCTGACGGCCAGGTCCAGGCCCTTGAGGATGTCCTTGCCGGCGGCCCGGACGTGGAGGTTGCGGATCTCGGAGATCGGCCATGCGGTTTTCGTGTCCTTGGTTGCGGATCAGGCGGCGACGGGCGCCGTCGGGGGCGAGGGCACCTGCGCGCGGTCGGAGAAGGCGACGAGCTCGGCGAGCGTCGTCTGGGCCAGCGCCTTGATGACGCCGCCCTGGACGCGCGTCCACAGCAGCTTCGTCGCGCAGCCGTGGCCGCGGTCGTCGACGTGCGAGCAGAGCACGCGGCCCTCCTCGGAGTCGTCGACGAAGCAGCTCATGGGCGCGACCGCGCCCTCGAGCGCGAGCACGACCTCGTCCATCGTGATCGACTCGGCCGTGCGCGAGAGGCGGTAGCCGCCGTGGGCGCCGCGCGTGCTCTCGACGAGGGCGGCCTTCTTCAGGAGGGCGACGATCCGCTCGAGATAGGCGAGCGGCAGGCCCTCGGCCTCCGCGATCGCCTTCAGCGAGACCGGCTGCCCGGAGCCCTGGCGGCCCAGCTCGACGAGCAGGCGCACCCCGTACTCCGCCTTCGTCGTGAAGATCATGGCGTCAATCCTACCAACGCGGTCGGAGTTCCCAGGAAGCGGGCGCGCCCCGGCGAACTGTCCTCTGTCGGTGAAGTCTGGAAGGATGACGCCGTCCGAGTGGGCGCCCCAACGCTCACGCGGGCGTCCAGCCCCCCCATTCCCCCCAAATGGCCCGACACCGCACCCTGTGCATCGTGGCGGCCTGCGTGGCGTGCGTGCTTGGTCCCGCCGCCACGGCGTCGGCGTGCGCCGGCGCACGGAGCCGCCCGACCTCGGCGACGCTGAAGCGCGCCGTCCGCGCGACCGTCTGCCTGATCAACGCCGCGCGTAGCCAGCACGGCCTCGGCGCGCTGCACTCGAAGGCCAAGCTCCGGCGCGCCGCCGTCGCGCACAGCCGCGACATGGTCAGCCACGGCTTCTTCTCGCACGACTCGCCGACCGGCTCGACGCCCAAGCAGCGCGTCGATCGCACGGGCTATCTCACGGGCGCGCACGCGTGGGCCGTGGGCGAGACGATCGCCTGGGGCAGCGGCCGCATGGCCAGCCCGGCGGCGATCGTCGACGAATGGCTGCACTCGGCCGGCCACCGCGCGATCCTGCTCGACGGGCGCTACCACGACCTCGGGATCGGGATCGCGATGGGGGCGCCGCGCGGCCGAGGCGGCGCGACCTTCACCGGGGACTTCGGCGCGCGCCGCTAGCGCCGCCCGTGGGTCGAACGTCGGTCTTACCCCGTGTGGACGGGGGAAGACCGACGTTCGGCGCCCCCCGGGGGCCGGCGGCGCCCCCCCGGGGGCCGGCGGAGCGGCGGGCTGCTCTCCCTCGGTGAGCTGTTCGCGCCCACGCCGGGGTGGCGGGGATGCCGAACAACCTGCTCGGGTCTTACAGCTAGCGCCGCCCGTTGCGCGGGCGCAGGTTGGCCACCGAGATGGCCACCGCGGTCACGAGGTAGAGCTGCCCGGTCAGGGCCTCGAGGACGGCGAAGGCGCGCGCGACGTCCGCACGCGCGGTGATGTCGCCGTAGCCGGTGGTCGTCAGCGTGACGAGCGAGAAGTACAGGAAGTCCTGCGCGTTGCCCTGCCCCTGCACGCCGTTGAAGGCGGGCTCGCCGGCAATCGCCGCGATCGCCCCATAGGCGAAGGCGAACACGTACCCGACGAGCAGGTAGATGCTGATCACGCCGGCGACGATGTTCAGGGTCACGCCCTGCTCCTCGCGCAGGTGGGCGATCAGGCCGCGGGCGACGGTGACCGGCGCCAGGGCGGCGAGCATCCCGGCCACGATGAAGATCACGCCGCTGGGCACGTCGCCGCCGATGATCAGCGCCACGAGCGCGACGAGCAGCGAGCCGGCGACGAGGAAGGCCGCCGAGCGTACGAGCCGCGGCGGCGTGTCGGAGGTCCGCAGCGCGACGAGCAGGGTCACCCCCTGGACCGCCCCGGTCACCAGCGTCGCCCAGTCGCCGCCCGGCAGCGCCTCGATGAGCACGAAGGTCAGGAGCACGAGGGCGAGCAGCAGGCCGTAGCGGTGCCTGCGGCTGGTGTCGATCCTCCTGGCCACGAGGCGCAGCCTGCCGTACCGCGGGCCGTCCGTCATCCCTGGCGACGATCATGCACCGCGGATGGCGGACCGCTCCGATCCGTTCGCAGCCCATGTCGAGCACGAGATGGCCGTGGCGAAGGTGCGCTTCCGCACCCGCATCGCGATGCTTACGGTCGCGTCGGTGGTGCTCGATCTGGTCGCGGCGGGCGTGGCGCTGTGGTCCGAGGACGGCGCGCGACACGCGTTCGGCAGCTACCTCGACGCGCTCTTCTGGACGACGACGCAGCTGCTCACGGTCTCCTCGCAGCTCCCCAATCCCCAGCACGCGGTCACGAAGGTCCTCGACGTGATCCTCGAGGCGTGGGCGATCATCGTCGTCGCCTCGCTCGCGGCGACGTTCAGCGACCTGCTGCACCACCGCACGCGCCACCGCGCGATGCGCGAACGTGAGGCGGCTTCGGCGGGCGTCCGGTAGGCTCGCGCTCCATGGTCCTCGGCCTCGGCGCGTGGGCGGCCACCTTCGGGCTCGTCCTCGTGTTCTTCATCATCTTCCCGGTGCTCGTGCAAGGCCTCATCGCCTTCGCCATCGCGCAGGTCTTCGGCGAGCGCGCCGAGAACCAGGAGTACGCGCGCCGGCACCGGCTGCCCGGAACCTAGGAGCCCGCCGACATGGCCAGACCCGTTGCCGTCGTCACCGGCGCCGCTCGCGGCATCGGCCTGGAAACCGCGCGCCGGCTCTCCGCCACCCATCGCGTCGCGCTGCTCGACCTCGACGGCGACGGCGTCGAGCGGGCCGCCGCCGGGCTCGGCGACGCCGTGTGGGCGCGCTGCGACATCACCGACGGCGACTCGGTCGCCACCGCGATCGACGACGTGGTCGCCGAGTGCGGCGGCATCGACGTCTGCATCTCCAACGCCGGCATCGCCGCCGCGGGCGCCATGCGCCACCTCGACCCCGACGTCCTGGCGGCTCAGCTCAACGTCAACGTCACCGGCAACTGGCGCACGATCCACGCCTGCCTGCCGCACGTCATCGAGCGTCGCGGCTACATCCTCGGCGTGGCCTCGCTGGCCGCGATCGTCCCGCCGCTCGGGCTCGGCGCCTACGGCACCTCCAAGGCGGGGCTCGAGCAGCTGCTCAACGTCCTGCGCATCGAGGTCCGCCACCTCGGCGTCGCCGTGGGCGTGGCGTACTTCTCCTGGATCGACACCGACATGGTCCGCGGGGCCGACACCTACCACCCCGGGTTCGCGGCGATGCGCAAGGGCATCCGCGGTCCCGCGGGCAGGACGCTGCCCGTCGGCGACGCCGCGGACGCCATCGTGCGGGCGGTTGAGAACCGCGCGCGGCGGGCGACGGCGCCGGGCTTCGTGGCCGCGCTGTACCGCCTGCGCGGGCTGCTTCCCGAGCTGATCGAGCGCGAAGCCGCCAAGCTGGCGCCCGAGGTTGATCGCTTCACGGCCGAGATGGTCGCCGAGCGGGGCGCTTTCGAAGCCGGGCTGCGTCCCGGCGAGCGCGCCAGCGAGGCCGCCGCGCGGTCCGCCGGGCGCTGACGCACCCCCGTTCGTCGCACTCGTACGAACGTCGAGCGGCCCTCAAGGGACGCCGAGCGGCCGTCCGATAACCGGTGCGGGCCGCCGATCCACGGTGCCCGGGGGAATATGCCGCGGAGGATTCGATGAACTTGGTGTGGGGGATTCGCTGGGATCGAGACGACGATCGCCGGCCTCGACTGCTGCCGTCGCTGGGGCTCGCCACCCTGCTGGCGCTCGCCGCGCTCGTCCTGAGCTGCAAGGCCGCCGCTGCGGCGTCGCCGCCCGCTCCGACGCCGACCACGACGCTCGCCGACGTGCGCGCGGCGATCGGCGCCGCGCAGTCCGGCGCGACCGGCGCGGGCGTCGACGTCGCCGTCATCGACACGGGCATGGTCCCGGTGCCCGGTCTCGCCGGGGCCGGCAAGGTCGTGCAGGGCCCCGACTTCTCCGACCAGGGGCGCAACCCGCGCTTCGCGCACCTGGACACCTACGGCCACGGCACGCACGTCGCGGGCATCATCGCCGGCAACGACCCGACGACGGGCTTCCAGGGCATCGCGCCCGGCGCGCGCCTGGTCAACGTCAAGGCCGCCGGCGCCGACGGCTCGACCTCGCTCGCCGCGCTCGTCGCCTCGGTCGGATGGGTGATCGCCCACCGCAACGACAACGGGCTGCACATCCGCGTCCTCAACCTCTCCTTCGGCACGGCGCCGACCCGCTACCAGCAGGACCTGCTCGCCTACGCGCTCGAGCAGGCCTGGAAGGCCGGCATCGTCGTGGTGACCTCGGCCGGCAACGACGGCGAGAAGCGCCTCGGCCTCACCTCGCCGGCCTACGACCCGTTCGTGCTCGCCGTCGGTGCCGACGACCTCGCCGGCACCCCGACCGTGGCCGACGACGTCGTCCCGAGCTGGTCGAGCCGCGGCACCGACCGCAACCCCGACCTCGTGGCCCCGGGCCGCTCGATCGCCAGCCTGCGCGACCCGAGCTCGGCCCTCGACCTCGCCCATCCCGAGGCGCGCGTCGGCGACGCGCTGCTGAAGGGCAGCGGCACCTCGCAGGCCGCGGGCGTCGTCTCGGGCTCGGTCGCGCTGCTGCTCGAGCGCCGTCCGGACCTCACGCCTGACCAGGTCAAGGCCCTGCTCACGCGCACGGCCGACCCGCTCGCCGGCGCCGCCGCCAACGCGCAGGGCGCGGGGCGGATCGACCTCGCCAGCGCGCTCGCCGCGCCGGATCCCGATCCCGCGAGCGTCGTGCAGGCCTTCCAGCCCGCCGCGATCAACGGCATCGTCGCCAAGCTCGTGGCCGCGCTGGGCAGCGGCCGCCACGCCAACATCGACCCGGTCAGCCCCGACGGCGCCAAGTGGAACTCGAAGTGGAACGGCGCGAAGTGGGGCGGCTCGTCCTGGGGCGGCTCCTCGTGGGGCGGCTCCTCGTGGGGCGGCTCTTCCTGGGGCGGCTCCTCCTGGGGCGGCTCCTCGTGGGGCGGCTCCTCCTGGGGCGGCGCCTCCTGGGGTGACGGCTAAGCCGTGAGCGGTCCGGGCTCTCGGCGAGGTAAGAAGCACGCGCTCCGGTCGCGCCGGCGTCCCCTGCGCCCCGGCGGGCGCCCAGGTGTCTGGGCGCTCATCGGCGCCATGGGCGCCGGCGCGCTCGCGCTCACCCTGCTGCACGTCAGCGACCTGCCGGCGCTGGGGCCGGACCCGCATCCCGGCTGGTGGCTGCTCGCCGCGGCCTTCGCGGTGGCCGAGCTGTGCGTCGTGCACGTCGAGTTCCGCCGCAACGTCCACATCTTCTCGCTGAGCGAGCTGCCGCTCGTCTTCGGGCTGATCTTCGCCAAGCCGTGGGCGATGCTGCTGGGCATCCTGCTCGGGCCGATCGTCGTGCTCGTGGTCAACCGCGGGCAGTCGCCGGTCAAGGTCGCCTTCAACGTCACGCTCTTCTGGCTCGGCGGCGCCATCGCCGCGACGATCCTGCACGCGCTGCTGCCCGCGCGCGACGCGGTCGACCCGGCGGTCTGGGGCTCGGTGCTCATCGCCGCCCTCGCCAACGCGGTGCTCGGCGCCCTGCTCGTGTGCGCGGTCATCCGCCTCTCGGGCCAGCCGATCGCGCTGGCCAAGCTCACGCGCACGCTGGCGATGGCGATCGCGGTCTGCATCACCAACACCTGCCTGGCGCTCGGCGGCGCCGCGGCCGTGGCGAGCGATCCCCGCGCGGCGATCCTGCTCGTCGTCCCCGCCGGCGCCGTCGTCCTGGCCTACCGCGCCTACATGGCCGAGCGGCGCAAGCACGAGAGCCTGGAGTTCCTGCACGAGGTCACGCGCCTGCTCGCCCGCGCGCCCGACATCAGCGCCGGCCTCGCGGGCCTGCTGCAGCGCACGCTCGACGTCTTCCGCGGCGACGTCGCCGAGATCATCCTGCTGCCCTCCGACCAGCGCTCCGAGCCGCTGAGGACCACGCTCGAGCAGGGCGGCACCGTCGAGCCGATGGCGCCCGCCGACCGCTACGTCGCCGACGCGCTGCATGCGCTCGTCGACGGCGACACGCCGGCGCTGCTGCTCGAGCGCCCGCTCGCCGACCCGCTGCTCGACGCCGCGCTCGCGCGCCGCGGCATCCAGCGCGCGATGCTC
Organism: uncultured Actinomycetes bacterium; assembly: GCA_963851295.1. Lineage (GTDB taxonomy): Bacteria > Actinomycetota > Thermoleophilia > Solirubrobacterales > Solirubrobacteraceae > JAOPZW01. The sequence goes on from CAWKOS010000001.1 coordinate 1,005,363, forward strand.
GGGGCGCTCCCGGGCGAGACGCGCGTGGTCGGCACCTTCCTGGTCGCCAACCGCAGCACGGCGGGGAGCTTCGACCGCCACGACCTGACGCTGTTCGGGACGCTCGCCAACCACGCCAGCGTCTCGCTGGAGTACGACCGCCTCGAGCACCTCGTCTCGCAGCTGCGCGAGCTGCAGGGGCGCCTCGAGCACCAGGCCTACCACGACCCGCTCACCGGGCTGGCCAACCGCGCCCTCTTCCTCGACCAGCTCAGCGAGCTGCTCGCCTCCGGACGGCGCGACTACACCGTCCTCTTCCTGGACCTCGACGACTTCAAGACGATCAACGACTCGCTCGGCCACGCGATCGGCGACGAGCTGCTCGCGGCCGTCGCGGGCCGCCTGCGCGGCGCGCTGAAGTCCGGCGACCTCGCGGCGCGCCTGGGCGGCGACGAGTTCGCCGTGCTCCTGCACGACGTCAGCGACGGCGCCCACGTGGGCCGCGTCGCCGACCGCGTCATCGCGCTGCTCGAGCGCCCGTTCTCGGTCGCCGGGCACGAGATCTCCGCCCACGCCAGCCTCGGCATCGTCGAGGGCTGGACGGCCGACGTCGAGAGCGCCGAGGAGCTCCTGCGCAACGCCGACGTCGCGATGTACACGGCCAAGAACGCGGGCAAGCAGCGCCACGAGGTCTTCGAGCCGGCGATGCACGCCGCCGTCCTGCGCCGCCATCGGCTCAAGGAGGACCTCCAGCGCGCGGCCGAGCGCGGCGAGCTGGTCGTCGACCTGCAGCCGATCGTCGAGCTCGCCACGGGCAACATCGCCGCGGCCGAGGCGCTCGTGCGCTGGAACCATCCCGAGCGCGGGCGCATGACGCCCGGCGACTTCATCGACGTCGCCGAGGAGACCGGCCGCATCCTCGAGGTCGACCGCTTCGTGCTCGAGCACGCCTGCGGCCTGGCCTCGCGCTGGCCGTCGGGCGAGGCCGGCGCCGTCGCCCTGCACGTCAACGTGTCGCCGCGCGAGCTGCAGCGCCCGGAGCTCATCCGCCGCGTCTCCGACGCGCTGGAGACGACCGGCCTGCCGCCGAGCCAACTCGTGCTCGAGATCACCGAGGGCGGCCTGATGCGCGACCCGCGCGCGGTCCTCGGCCGCCTTCAGGCCCTGCGCGAGCTGGGCGTGCGCCTGGCGATCGACGACTTCGGCACCGGCTACTCGTCGCTGAGCTACCTGCGCTGGATGCCGATCGACGTCCTGAAGATGGCGAAGTCCTTCGTCGACGACCTCGGCGGCGGCGATCAGCGGACCGCGCTCGCCGGGACCATCGCCGGCCTCGCGCGGACGCTGAACATGACGGTCGTCGCCGAGGGCATCGAACGCCCCGAGCAGGCCGACACCCTGCACGCGATGCAGTGCGAGCTGGGCCAGGGGTACCTCTTCGCGCCGCCGCTGCACGCGGAGCGCTTCGGCGCGATGCTGCTGTCGCGCTGCGCGGCCTGAGGCTGCGTTCGCGGCGGGCCGCTCTGCCGCGCGGCGCCGGCCGCACCGCGCGGCGCTTAACAGCATCACCGAGGGGAGGGAGTCCGCCCGGGTGCGCGCCCTCGCGACCTCCGCACGCGAACCTGTTCGACTTTTCGTCGGTTTCCGGGGCTAACTCGCACCAGTTCGCGCCGCCCGCACGCCGCGACCCCGCCACCGACGCGGCTTCCTCCCTCGGTGATTCCGTAGACGCCGCACAACGCCACGGCGCAAAGCGGCAGACAACGTGTGCGCTCGCACACACGTCCCTTGACAGACCCATCTTGATCGATACAGTCTTGATCGATTCAGATGGCCGCCCGCACCGCTCACGCCCCCACCCTTGCCGCCGTCGCCGAGCACCTCGGCGTCTCGCGGACCACGGTCTCCAACGCCTACAACCGGCCCGACCAGCTCAGCCCCGCGCTGCGCGACCGGGTGCTGGGCGCCGCACGCGAGCTCGGGTACACCGGGCCCGATCCGGTCGCGCGGTCGCTGCGGCGCGGCAAGGCGGGGTCGCTGGGCCTCGTCTTCGACCACCGCCTGCGCTACATCTTCGACGACCCCGCCGCGGTGCTCTTCCTCTCCGGCGTCGCCGCCGGCTGCGAGGAGCAGGGCACGGGCCTGGCGCTCGTCCCGCAGCTCCCGGAGGGCGCGGCCGAGCTCGTGCGCTCGGCGCTCGTCGACGGCTACGTCATGTTCTGCACGCCCGAGGACGACGAGCGCCTCGAGGCCGTGCGGGCGCGCGGGCTGCCCTACGTCCTCGTCGACTTCTCGCCCTACGTCGAGGGCCCGCGCGTCAACATCGACGACCGCGGCGGGGCGCGCGCCGCCGCGCAGCACCTCCTCGACCTCGGGCACCGGCGCTTCGGGCTCGTGCTCCCCTACGACGACGGCGCGACCGACGCGGCCACCGCGACCGCGGTCGCCGACCCGACGACGTCGACCGACCGCACGCGCTGGCGCTGCTTCATCCGCCACGAGCGCCTGCTCGGCTGGCGCGACGCGATCACGGCCGCCGGCGTCGACTGGGCCGGCGTGCCCGTGGGCGCGGCCGAGGAGTCCTACGACGAGACCGGCTACCGCGCCGCCGCCCACCTCCTGGACCGCGCCGAGCGCCCCACGGCGATCGTCTGCCTCTCGGACGTCCTGGCCCTCGGCGTCCTGCGCGCGGCGGCCGAGCGCGGCATCCGCGTCCCGCAGGACCTGAGCGTCGTCGGCTACGACGACATCGACGCGGCCGCCGCCGCGGGCCTCACGACCGTCCACCAGCCTCATGCCGCCAAGGGCGAGGAGGCCGTGCGCCTCCTGACCCAGGGCGGCGACGACGTCCTCCTCCCCACCGACCTCGTGGTCCGCTCCTCGAGCGGGCCCGCACCGAAGTAACCCTCTCCCACAAGGAGCCCTCGCATGCTGGACCTTCCCGTCAACTCCCGGATCGCCCGCGACCTCACCGCGGAGCAGTTCGACGCCGCCGCGCCGTCGCGCGCGGGCGCGCCCGCGGCGACCATCACGGTGGCTCGCCGCGCGCCCGTCCGGCGCCGCGCGGCGAGCGCGCTGCGGCGCGTCGCCGACCGCCTCGAGCCCGCACCCCGCACGGTGCGCGCCTAGGTCGCTGTAGGGTCCGGTCCGTCGTATGGCGGACCGGACGGTCGACATCCTCCTCGTCGGCGGGGGCATCGCCTCGGCGCAGGCGGCCCACACGCTGCGCGAGGAGGGCTTCGACGGCTCGGTCCTGCTCGTCGGGCGCGAGCCGCATCCGCCCTACCATCGCCCGCCCGCCTCGAAGGAGTACCTGCGCGGCGAGCACGGGCCCGACGAGGCCCACGTCCACCCCGGCGACTGGTGGGACGAGCACGGCGTGGAGCTGCTCACGCGCACGAGCGTGCTCGAGCTCGACACCGAGCAGCGCACGGCCAAGCTGTCCTCCAAGGAGGTCGTCGGCTTCGACCGCGCGCTCGTCGCCACGGGCGCCATGGTCCGCCGGCTCTCGGTCGACGGGGCGCAGCTCGAGGGCGTGCACTACCTGCGCGCGCTGGGCAACGCCGACACGATCCGCGCGGACACCGACGGCGCCGAGCGCGTCGTGTGCGTGGGCGGGTCCTACATCGCCTCCGAGGTCGCGGCCTCGCTGACCGAGCTCGGCAAGCGCGTGACGATGGTGATGCTCGAGGACCACCCGCTACAGGTCGGCTTCGGGAGCACGGCCGGGCGCTACTTCCGGCGCGTGCTCGAGGAGCACGGCGTCGAGGTGCTCGGCGGCGAGGAGGTCCTGCGCTTCGAGGGCGACGAGCGCGTGGAGCGCGTGGCGACCGCGGGCGGGCGCGCGCTGGACGCCGAGGCCGTCGTCTGCGGCGTGGGCGCGATCCCCGACGTCATGCTCGCGCGCAAGGCCGGCCTGACCATCGGCCAGCTCGGCGGCGTGCTGTGCGACAGCCGCCTGCAGTCCTCGACGCCCGGCATCTACGCCGCCGGGGACATGTGCGAGTACGAGTCGGTCGTCCACGGCCGCGTCATGCGCATCGAGCACGAGGAGGTCGCCGCCGCGCAGGGCGCGACCGCCGCGCGCAACATGCTCGGCGCCGACCGGCCGCACGCCGAGGTGCCCTACTTCTTCTCCGACCTCTCCGACTGGGCTTCGCTCGAGTACGTCGGCCCCGCCGCGAGCTGGGACGACGAGGAGGTCGAGGGCTCGGTCGACGACGGCGCCTTCGCCATCTGGTACCGCCAGGACGGCGCGGTGCGCGCGATGCTCAGCGTCGGCGGCGCCGGCGATCTCGACCGCGCCCGCGAGCTGATCCGCGGGTGATGGCGCGCGCGGTCGCCCTCGCCGCGTGCCTGACGGTCGGCTTGTGCGCGGTGGCGCGCGCGGCGGATCCGCCCACCGACCGGCGCGCCCAGGCGCGCGCGGTGTACGCGCCGGTTCATGCCTTCCGCCTAGCGATCGCGTCGCGCTCGGCGGCCGTCAACGCCTCGGTCGAGGCGTGGCGCAGGCACAACCAGGAGTGCACCGACCAGGTGCAGCAGCAGTTCCGCGACGCGGTGCCCGCGGCCGACGCGGACTTCGGCGCCGTCTCGCGCCTGCTCGCGACCGTCCAGCTCCTCGACGGCGAGCAGGAGGTCGTCAAGCTCGTGCGCCCGCAGCTGGGCGCCGCGCGGCGCTCGTTCTCGCGCGTGCAGATCGACGACCGCGTCCTGCGCCGCCTGGCCCGCGCGGAGGCGCGCTGGGCCGCCTTCCTGCTCGGCCTCCCCGACCTCGACGCGTGCGGCTTCTACCGCGCGTGGGGCGAGGTCGGCTGGTCGCGCTCCCGCACGCCCGCGCTCGTGCCGGGCCGGACGGAGCGCCAGGTGACGGCGGCCGGCGACGCGCTGAGGGCCGCGCAGACGGCGGGGCTTCGGCGGCTGCGGTCGTGGGGGCTGAGCGCGAGGCAGGTGGCGGCGGTGAAGAGCTTCCCCCTGGGGTGAGGGGCCCGCTCTGCCGCCCGCCGCGGGCCGGTCTGCCGCCTGCGCTCGCCGCTCTGCGCGGCGCTTACAGCATCACCGAGGGAGGAAGCCGCGTCGGTGGCGGGGTCGCGACGTGCGGGCGGCGCGAACTGGTGCGAGTTAGCCCCGGAAACCGACGAAAAGTCGAACAGGTTCGCGTGCGGAGGCCGGAAGGGCGCGCGCCCGGGCGGACTCCCTCCCCTCGGTGATGCTGTTTGACGCCGCGCGGTGCGGCGGGCAGAGCGGCCATCGCCGCGCCGCAGAGCGGCCGCGACGGGCCTTGACAGCCAACAGTTAGCGATATATCGTGATGCATATCGAACTGTTCCTGACACAAGGAGACTTGCGATGACTGCCATCCCCATCGACAGCCCGTGGGCCGGTCACCGCGGCTCGCACCAGCACTCGCACTCGCATTCGCACAAGCGCCATGCGGCGGGCAAGCTGCTCCTCGGCGCCGCGCTGATGCGGGCCATGGCCGAGGGCCGCAAGCGCCATCACGGCCACGGCCGCGGGGGCGGGCCGGGGTTCGACCCGCGCGCCTTCGCCTTCGGCATGCGCGGCGGCTTCGGGCCCTTCGGCTTCGGTCCGCAGGGTGGCCGTGGCGGGCGCCGCGCCCGGCGCGGCGACGTCCGTGCCGCCACCCTGCTCCTGCTCGAGGAGGAGCCGCGCAACGGCTACCAGCTCATGCAGGAGATCGAGGAGCGCAGCGGCGGCGTCTGGCGCCCGAGCCCGGGCTCGATCTACCCCGCGCTCTCCCAGCTCGAGGACGAGGGCCTGGTCCGCAGCGACGAGGCCGCCGGCCGGCGCGCCTTCGCGCTGACCGACGACGGCCGCGCCTACGTCGAGGAGAACCGCGACGCGCTCGGCTCCCCGTGGGACGACGCGGGCGGCGACCTGCCCGAGGGCGTTGCCCAGCTGCGCGCGCTGATGATGCAGCTCGGCATGGCGACCATGCAGGTCGCCCAGGCCGGCGACGAGGCGCAGACCGCCGAGGCCCGCAAGGTCCTCGAGGACGCCCGCAAGGCCCTCTACGGGATCCTCGCGGACGGCTAGACGGAGCGGCCCCCGCGCGGCGCTCTCCCTCCCCAGAGCGCGCCGCGCAGCGCCCGCCGCCGCGCCTCGAGCGTGCGCCGCGGGCGCAGCTGCTCGCGCAGCGCGCCGGCCGCCAGCCATGGCAGGCCGGCGCGCGCCGCGCGCTCGAGCGCGCGCCGCTTGGAGCCCGCGAGCGAGGGGCAGCGCTCGAGCAGCGTCGAAGCCCACAGCCGCGGGCGCTCCAGATGGCGCTCGCGGTCGCGGGCGGCGCGCACGCGCAACGGCTCCCCGCTCGACGGCTCGCCGTGCGCCCGCCGCCGCGACCAGCCGACGACGTTGCCCTCGTGCTGGACGTAGTCGACGAGCGGACGCTCGACATAGGCCAGCTCGCCCAGCGCCAGCGCGCAGACCGCGAGCCAGTGGTCGTGGAAGGAGCCGTCGAGCTCCTCCGGGAAGGGCAGCGCGACGTCGAGCACCTCGCGGCGCACCAACGACGCCGCGCCCGTGACGACGTTGGTCAGCAACTCGGCGCCGAGGTCGTCCCACGTCGCGACGCGGTCGGTCCAGTACGTCGGCGAGAGCACGCGCCCACCGGCGTCGACGATCCGCAGGTCGCAGAAGGCGAGCGTCGCGCCGCCGGACAGCGCCTCGCTCAGCGCCGCGAGCTTCGAGGGGTGCCAGACGTCGTCCTGGTCGCAGGGCGCCACGAGCTCGGCGGCACGGCCCACCCGCGCGTAGCAGCGCTCGAACGCGCGCCACGGACCCGACGCCCGGGCGTCGTCCTCGCGCACCAGCGCCCAGTCGACGCCGGCCTGCGCGTCGACCGACGCGAGCTGGCGCTCCAGCAGCGCCGGATCGGGCTTGTGGACGGCGAGGCAGACCGCGATCACGCCCGTAGGATCGCGGACTTCCCGGTTGCCTATGCGCCGCTGTAACGTTCGCTCATGGCGGACGATGCCAATCTGATCGGCCCGGACGAGCCCGCATACCGGCTCGAGCTCACGGCCGCGCAGCTGAAGGTCACCCACACCGCGCTGAAGGCGCTCTACGACGACCTCGGCCACGAGGAGCGCGACGTGCAGGCCGTGGTCCGCGAGGTGCTCTCCAAGCTCCCCGACGAGCACGACATCCGCGCGATCGACCTCAAGCGCGAGCTCGCCCGGCGCCGCGGCGAGGCCGCGTAGCGGGCCCCGCCCGGCCACCGCTCAGGCGCATGCCCGCCCGCCCCGTCGGGAACGCCGTGGGGCATGGCCACCGAGAGCGCCGAGACCGTCACCACGCAGATCCCGGCCCGGATGGACCGCCTGCCGTGGAGCCGGTGGCACTGGCTCGTCGTCTTCGGCCTGGGCACGGTCTGGGTGCTCGACGGCGTCGAGGTCACGATCGTCGGCGCGATCGCCAGCCGCCTGCAGGACAAGCAGACGCTGGCGCTCAGCGCCTTCGACGTCGCCTTCGCGGGCACGTGCTACATCATCGGCGCCGCCATCGGGGCGATCGGGTTCGGCTACCTGACCGACCGCCTGGGTCGCAAGCGACTGTTCATCGCCACGCTCGCCGTCTACCTGGCCGCGACGGTCGCGACCGCCTTCTCCTGGGGCGCCGCCTCCTTCTGGGTCTTCCGCCTGCTCACCGGCCTGGGCATCGGCGGCGAGTACGCGGCCATCAACTCCGCCATCGACGAGCTGATCCCCGCGCGGGCGCGGGGCTGGGTCGACCTCGCCATCAACGGCTCCTACTGGCTCGGCGCCGCGGCCGGCGCCGCGCTCTCCTTCGTGCTCCTGGACAAGAGCCTCTTCCCCGTCGACCTCGGGTGGCGGCTGGCCTTCGGCCTGGGCGCGGTGATGTGCCTGGCGATCATGCTCGTGCGCCGCCACGTCCCCGAGAGCCCGCGCTGGCTGACGATCCACGGGCGCGAGGACCAGGCCGAGCGGCTCGTCCGCTCGATCGAGGAGCAGGTCAAGGAGGACACCGGCGAGCGCCGGCTCGATGAGCCCGACGGCGAGATCGAGATCGAGCCGCGCAAGGCGACGAACGTGGTCGAGATCGCGCGCACGCTGGTCTCGCGCTACCCGCGGCGCTCGGCCCTCGGCTTCACGCTCATGGCGACCCAGGCGTTCATCTACAACGCGGTCATCTTCACCTTCTCGATCGTCCTCACGACCTTCTTCGGCGTCTCGGACTCGGCCGCGCCCGCCTACCTGATCCCGTTCGGGATCGCCAACTTCCTCGGCGCCCTCCTGCTCGGCCGCCTCTTCGACACCGTCGGGCGCCGGCCTATGATCGCCGGCACCTACTTCGTCTCCGCCGTCGGGCTCTTCCTCCTGGGCTTCCTGTTCAACAACGGCACCCTCGGCCTCGGCGGCTTCATGGTCGTCCTGTGCGCGACCTTCTTCTTCGCCTCGGCCGCGGCGTCGGCCGGCTACCTGACGGTCAGCGAGGTCTTCCCGCTCGAGACGCGGGCGATGGCGATCGCGCTCTTCTACGCGGTCTCGACCGGCATCGGTGGCGCCGTCGGCCCGCTCCTCTTCGGCAGCCTGCTGGGCACCGGCGACAAGAGCAGCCTCTTCCTGGGCTACGTCATCGGCTCGGCGCTCATGCTCGTCGCCGCGATCGTGGCCTGGGCCTGGGGCGTCGACGCCGAGCAGGAGTCGCTGGAGGACATCGCCGAGCCGCTGTCGGCGACCGGGTAGCGTCCAGGGCATGGCCACGATCGCCGTCCTGGGCACGGGCGTCATGGGCGCCCCGATGGCCCGCAACCTCGCCCGCGCGGGCCACGACGTCCGCGCCTGGAACCGCAGCCTCGACAAGGCGCGGGCGCTGAGCGCCGACGGCGTCGAGGTCGCCGAGGACCCGGCCGCGGCCGCGCGGGGCGCCGACGTGGTCCTGACCATGCTCGCCGATGCCGACGCCGTCCTCGACGTCGCGGCCCGCGCCGACCTGACGCCGGGGCAGATCTGGTGGCAGGCCTCGACCGTCGGCCTCGACGGGATCGCGGAGTGCGCGCAGCTCGCGCAGGAGGCCGGCGTCGCGCTCGTCGACGGGCCCGTCCTCGGGACGAAGGTGCCGGCCGAGGAGGCCAAGCTCGTGATCCTCGCCTCGGGCCCCGACGAGGCGCTCGACGCCCTCGCGCCGCTCTTCGACGCCGTCGGCCAGCGCACGATGCGCCTGGGCGAGGCGGGCACCGCGTCGCGCCTGAAGCTCGCCGTCAACTCGTGGGTGCTCGCCGTGACCCAGGCGACGGCGGAGACGGTCGCGCTCGCCCAGGCGCTCGGCCTCGACCCGACCTGGGTCCTGCAGGCCGTCGAGGGCGGCGGCCTGGACCTGCCGTACTTCCGGATGAAGAGCAAGCTCATGATGGACGACGAGTTCCCGGCGTCCTTCGCGCTGGCGATGGCGGCCAAGGACGCGCGGCTCGTGGCGCAGGCCGCCGAGCGCCACGGCGCCGACCTCCCGGTCGCCGACGCGATCGCCGAGCGCTTCACCAAGGGCGCCGAGAGCTACGGCGACGAGGACATGGCGGCGACGCACCGGCTCTCGCGCCCGAGCTGATGCCCGACCACGCGCACCTGACGGCCTTCCTCGCGGCGGCCGTCGTCCTCGCCGTCACGCCCGGGCCGGGGATCTTCTACGTGCTCGCGCGCAGCCTCGGCGAGGGCACGCGCGTCGGCGTGCGCTCGTCGCTGGGGACCGCCCTCGGCGGGCTCTGCCACGTCGTCGGCGCCGCGCTCGGCCTCTCGACGCTGCTCATGACCTCGGCCACCGCGTTCGAGGTCGTGCGCTACGCGGGCGCCTGCTACCTCGTCTACCTGGGGATCCGAACGCTCGCCGGCCTGCGCGCGCCCGACGTCGAGGCGCCGCGGGCGGCAGGCGGCGACGCCTTTCGCCAGGGCGTCCTCACCGAGCTGCTCAACCCCAAGACCGCGCTCTTCTTCCTGACCTTCCTGCCGCAGTTCGTCCAGCCCGAGCAGGGCCCGCTCGCGCCGCAGCTGCTGGCCCTCGGCTGCATCAGCGTCGCGCTGAACTCGACGATCGACCTCGTCGTCGCCGCCCTCGCCGGCCGCGCGCGCGGCGGGCTGCGCGCCGGGTCGCGCTGGGTGCGCCGCCAGCGCGCGGTCTCCGGCGTCGCCCTCATCGCCCTCGGCGGCTATGCCGCGGCCGCGGACCGGCCCTGAGCTACGGCGCGGCTCCCGCGCGCTCGACCGCGGCGTCGAGCGCCGTGCGCGCCTCCTGGCTGGTCATGCCCGAGCCGCGCAGCAGGTCGATCGCGGTCGAGCGCACCTGGCCGATGATCACGCTGATCGACAGGCCCGGATCGTCCTGCAGGACGCGCGTGGCCTGCACCGCGGCCTCCAGCGCGAGCCGGCGCGCGGCCGTGTCGCCGCCCTCGGCGTGCTCGAGCTGGTCGCCCAGCGCGAGGACGGCGTCGCCGAGCAGCGCGACGGCGTCGGCGAGCTCGGACGGCGCCGGCCCGTGGCGGCGGATCGCGTTGAGGGCGCGGCGCGCCAGCACGCGCGTGTTGCGCACCGCGTAGTCCATCTGCTGGGCGGCCTCGGCGTAGAGCGGCACGCGCTCGCGGGTGCGCCGGCGGGGGCTGCGCAGGGTGAAGGTCTCGCGCGCGAGCGCGACGGCGTCGTAGAACGAGGCGAGATCGTCGTCGGTGGCGCGCGCGATCTCCAGCGCACGACGGGCGCGCGCCTCGTCGCCGTCGCGCAGCGCCTCGGCGGTGGCGCGCAGGGCGACGGCCAGGTCGCTGACCACGGGCCGCGCCGCCGTCGCCATCGCGCGCACCGGGTCGCGCGGGAAGAGCACCTGCCCCACGAGCAGCGCGACGGCGCCGCCGATCAGCGCGTCGAGGAAGCGCGCGGGCGACGGGCTGGACCCCGGCTGCAGCGTCGCCACCACGAGGATCCCCGAGATCGCCGCCTGGTTGACGAGGATCTGGCCGCCGCCGAGCAGCAGCGCGGCCGCCATGGAGAGGCCGACGACGAGCATGAGGACGAAGGTGTTCGCCCCCAGCGCGCGCACGATGACGTCGGCGACCGCGATCCCGACGGCGACGCCGACCGTGAGCTCGATCGCGCGCACGGTCCGCCCGCCGCGCGAGACCCCGAGGGCGATGACCGCCGCCGCCGGGGCGAAGAAGGGCTGCGGATGCAGCAGCGAGGCCAGCGCCCAGGCCGCGCCGGCCGCCACCGTCGCCTGCAGGATCCCCCAGAGGTCCGCGCGCACGCGCCGCACGCGACGGCGCAGGGCGCCGCGCATCGCGGGCAGCGACGGCGGGGAGCGGCGGGCGGGCACTGGGTGGATTGTGCCCGCCCGCCTCTCGTCCAGACCCCTAGCCGGTGCGCGTGATGCGGTTGAGCGCCGGCGGCGCGATGGGGTCGTGAGCGCCGAGGTACTTCTGCATCGCGTCGATGTCGACGTCGCCCCCGAGGCGGTCGGTGCCCGACTTCAGGATCGTGAAGCCGTCACCGCCGTCGGCGAGGAACGAGTTGACCGTGACGCGGTAGCTCGCGGCCGGAGTCGACGGCCACGCCGTTGATCTTGATCGAGGCGTCGTCGACGCGCGCGCCCAGCGCCTTGGTGTTGTCCCAGCTGTAGGTGAGCCCGTTGGAGATCTGCAGCACCTTCGGGGTCGTCCCCTGGCCGTCCCACTGCTGCTCGAGCGCCCGGTCGATCTGGGCGCCGGTGAGCGTCATGGTCACCAGGCTGTTGCCGAAGGGCTGCACCGCGAACGCCTCCGCGAAGGTGACGTCGCCGGCGTCGATGTCGGTGCGGATGCCGCCCGGGTTCATGAACGCGACCACGGCGTTGCCCGTGCCGGCACTGGCGGTGTCGGCGAGCTGCGAGTCGGCGATGACGTCGCCGAGCGTCGACTCGCCCGCGGGGTTCTGCTCGCGGGTCAGCGGACCGGTGGTGGCGCCGATGCGCTTGTTGGCGATCGGGGCCGAGATCGCGGTGTACTTGTTGAGGATCGCCGTCTGGGCCGGGTCCTTGGCGACGTCCTGGGTGACGATCTCGTTGTTGGCCGCCACCGAGACGACCTGGTCGGTGCGGCGGTCGATGCGCAGGTTGGCGTCGGTGAGCACGCGCCCGAAGGACGACGCGCTCGTGGTGGGCTTGCCGCCGATCAGGCAGTTGTAGGCCGCATGCGTGTGGCCGGTGAGGTAGAGGTCGACCTCCTTGCTTGAGCGGTTGATGATGTCCGCCAGCGGGCCGATCGGGTTCAGGCAGTCGTTGACCTGGCCCAGGTCGACGGTGTCGCCCTGGTGCATGAGGACGACGATCGCCTTGACGCCCTTCTTCTTCAGCACCTTCGTGTACTTGTTGATCGCGTCGGCCTCGTCGCCGAAGGTCAGCCCCTCGACGCCGGAGGGCGTCACGATCGTCGGCGTGTCCTTCAGGACGACGCCGATGAAACCGACCTTGACGCCGCCCACGCGCCGGATCTCGAAGGGCCGGAAGAGCGTGCGGCCGGTGTCGTCGTCGGTCACGTTGGCCGACAGGTAGTCGAAGTCCGCGCCGGCGAAGCCGTCGCCGTCCTGGCAGTGGTCGATCGGGTGGCAGCCGCCGTCCTGCATGCGCAGCAGCTCGGCCGAGCCCTCGTCGAACTCGTGGTTGCCCACCGCGCTGATGTCGACGCCCATGGCGTTGAAGGCCTCGATCGTCGGCTCGTCGTGGAAGAGCCCGGACACGAGCGGGCTGGCGCCGATGTTGTCGCCGGCGCTGACCAGGAGCGTGTTGGGGTTCTTGGCGCGCAGCTGGTTGATGTGAGTGGCGAGGTACTCGGCCCCGCCGGCGGGCGTGCGGACGCCGCCCGGCAGCGTGATCGTGCCCGGAGGCGCGAGGTTGCCGTGGAAGTCGTTGATGCTCAGCAGCTGGACGTCGACCGCCCGCGGCTTGTGCTTGTGGTGGTGGCCGCGACCGTGGCCGTGGGCCTGGGCCGGGGCAGCGGCGGCGAGCAGCGCCGCCGCGGCGATGAGGACCAGCTTGCGCAAGGACATGGCGCGAACCTACATCCCCAGGTCCTACGCGCTGTGAAACTACGTTGCCGACTTCTCCAGGTGGCCGCCGAAGCCGAAGCGCATCGCCGACAGCGCGCGGTTGCCGAACTCGCCCTCGCCGCGCGACTCGAAGCGCGTGTAGAGGCTCGCGGTGATGACCGGCGCGGGGACGCCCTCGTCGACGGCGGCGAGCACCGTCCAGCGGCCCTCGCCGGAGTCCGAGACGCGGCCCGAGAAGCCCTCGAGCTTGGGATCCTGGTGCAGCGCCTGCGCGGTCAGGTCCAACAGCCAGGAGGCGACCACGCTGCCGCGCCGCCAGACCTCGGCGATCTCGGCGATCGGGAGGTCGTACATGTAGGCCTCGGGGTCGCGCAGCGGCGTCGTCTCGGCGTCGTGCTCCTGCATCTCGGCGCCGATGTTGGCGCGCTCGAGGATGTTCAGACCCTCGGCGTAGGCGCCCATCATCCCGTACTCGATGCCGTTGTGGACCATCTTGACGAAGTGCCCGGCGCCCGCCGGACCGCAGTGCAGGTAGCCGTTCTCGGCCGGCGAGACCTCGCCCTCGCGGCCCGGCGTGCGCTCGGCCGCGTCGACGCCCGGCGCCAGGGCGCTGAAGAACGGGTCCAGGCGCTCGATCGCCGTGTCGTCGCCGCCGATCATCAGGCAGTAGCCGCGGTGCAGGCCGAAGACGCCGCCGCTGGTGCCCATGTCGACGTAGTGCAGGCCCTGCTCGCCGAGCGCCGCGGCGCGGCGCAGGTCGTCGCGGTAGTAGGAGTTGCCGCCGTCGACGATCGTGTCGTCGGCCTGCAGCAGCGGGGCGAGCTTGTCGATCGTGTCGTCGACGAAGGCCGCGGGGACCATCACGCAGATGCAGCGCGGCGGCGCGAGCTTCTGGACGAACTCCTCCAGCGAGGCCGAGCCGGTCGACCCCTCGCCTTCGAGCTCGCTCACCGCGTCGGGGGTGACGTCGAAGACGACGCACTCGTGCCCGGCTCCCATCAGCCGGCGCACCATGTTGGCGCCCATGCGCCCAAGTCCGATCATGCCCACCTGCATGGCGCTGCTCCTTACCCGGTCGTGGTCGGGGCGACGCTAGCACCGGGAAGGGTTCGCTCGGAGACAACCCGGTTACAGCAGCGGCGCCCCTGGGACGTAGGGTCGCGGCCTTCATCGCTCACCTGGAGGTCGTCGTGGGTCCCCGCCATCTCGTCTTGCTGCTCGCCGTCGTTGCCCTCGTCTCGCTGCTCGGCGCCGCGCCGGCATCCGCGACCTCGTCCTCGGGCGTCGTCATCTCCAAGGTGCGCCTGCGCACCGCGGCCTCGCAGTTCGACGAGTACCTCGAGATCAAGAACACGACCGCGGCCACGGTCGACCTCTCGGGCTGGCAGCTGTCGGACTGCTTCGTCTCCGGCGGCACCCCGCGCGTGGGCACCGACGGCGACCCGCTCGGCGCCGGGACCAAGCTGCCCGCCGGGCAGACCTTCGTGTTCGGCAAGAACGCCGGCGACTACACCGGCACCGCGGACGCGACCTACAACTTCCAGGTCACCGAGGCCGGCGGCTTCATCGTCAAGGACGGCGCCGGCGTCACCCAGGACGCCGTCGGCGCGCCCGGCACCGCGTGCGCCGAGGGCGCCGGCCTGACCTTCCCGACCACCGGCGCGGACTTCACCTTCACGCGCAAGGCGGCCGGGGCCGGCCTGCAGGACACCGACGACAACGCGGCCGACTTCTCCGGGCCGTCGGGCGCCGCCAACGGCACCGCCTGCGGGCAGCCGTGCGAGCCGCCGCCCACGCCGCTGGCCATCGACACGATCCAGGGCACGGGCGCGACCTCCACGCGCCAGGGCCAGCTCGTCCAGATCACCGGCGTCGTGATCGGCGTCGACAACCAGCAGGGCGTCTCGAACTTCGTCAACCTCGATCCGCGCCAGGCGGGGATCTACGTCGAGACTCCGACCGCGTCGCAGGATGCGAACCCGGCGACCTCGGAGGGCATCTTCGTCGGCGGGCTGAAGGCCGCCGACCGCTCGGCCCATCACATCGGACAGACCGTGACCGTGGTCGGCAAGGTCACCGAGCTCTTCAACCTCACCGCCCTCGACGCGACGGCGCGCACCGTGACCTTCGGCGCGAAGGCCGCGCTGCCCGCCCCGGTGACCATCGACCCCGCGCAGGCGGCGGCGCAGACGACGGCGACGACCGGCAACCGCCCGTACTACGAGACGCTCGAGGGGATGCGCGTGCACCTCGACGTCGGCACCGCCGACTCGGGCGGGACCGACAAGTTCGGCGAGCTCTTCCTCATGCCGGGCACCACGGCCCAGCGCGTCTTCCGCACCGCCGGGTTCCCGGTCGGTCCGCCGGCGCTGATCAACGTCGGCCAGGACGCCGGCTCGCGCGACGTCGACCCGACCAACCCGTCGCGCAACCCCGACTCGAGCACGCGCGTGAACGCCGACCTGTTCGACACGGTCACCGACGTGAACGGGCCGATGGGCTTCGCGTTCTCGGAGTACCTCATCGTCCCGCAGCCCGGCCAGGCGCCGAAGGTCCATCGCGGCCCGACGCGCTACCCGCCGTTCGTGCCGCGCCAGCCGCGCCACACGCTGCGCGTCGCGAACTTCAACATGGAGAACCTGTTCGCCGCCGGGATGGTCGACGACGGCCACACGTTCACCCGGCGCGAGGTCGACGCCAAGACGACGCGCCTCGCCGATGCCGTGGGCAACGTCCTGCATCGGCCCGACGTGGTCGTCACCGAGGAGGTCGCCTCGCTGACGCCGCTGCAGGAGGTCGCGCGCAAGCTCCACGACTACAGCGCCTACTGGCTGGATTCCACCGATGCGCGCCACATCGCGGTCGGCCTGCTCGTCAAGCACGGCGTCCACGTCGCCAACCTGCACCAGATCGGTCGCGACGCGACGACGACGCAGAGCGGCTGCGCCGACGACGGCGTCTCGAACAAGCTCTTCGAGCGCCCGCCGCTGGAGGTCGACCTGCGCAAGCACGGCCTGAGCTTCACGCTCATCGGCAACCACCTCGCCTCCCAGAGCCATCCCGAGCCATGCCGCCAGGCCCAGGCGCAGTTCCTGCACGACGAGACGGCGACGCTCGAAGCCGCCGGCAGGCAGGTCATGGTCATCGGCGACCTCAACGACTTCGAGGACTCGCCGGCGCTGACCCAGAACATGGTCGCGCCCGGCGTGACGCTGAAGAACCTGTGGTCCGAGGCCCCGGCCGACAACCGCTACTCGTTCCAGTTCGACGGCCAGCTGCAGACGCTCGACCACGTCTTCGTGACCGACGGGCTGCACGCCGGCGTCAGCGACGTGCGCTACGTGCACTTCGACAACGACTACTTCGAGCGCGACGAGACCCACACCGCCGCCGGGGTCTCCGACCACGATCCGCCGCTGGTGACGATCGACCTGCCCGGCAAGCACTAGGTGCGCCGCCGCGGCTAGCCTCCGGCGGCCGTGGCCATCACCACCGCCGTCGTGCCGGTCGCCGGGCTGGCGACCCGCCTGCGCCCGCTGTCGCGCGGCGTGCCCAAGGGCCTGCTGCCGGTGGCGGGACGGCCCGTGATCCAGCACGTCGTCGACGAGCTCGCGGCGTGCAGCATCGAGCGCGTCGTGCTCGTCACCGGCCGCGGGCGCGCCGCCTTCGCCGCGCACTTCGCGCAGGCGCCCGGACCGGAGGTCATGTGCGTCGAGCAGCCGCGGCCGCTGGGCCTCGGCGACGCCGTGCTGTGCGCCGCGCCGCTGGTCGACGGCCCCTTCGCCATCGCCCTCGGCGACGCGCTGCTGGGTCGCGGGGCGCCGGCGCGGGTGGTGCAGCGGCTCGCCGCCGCCGTCGCGGCGGGCGCGAGCGCGGCCATCGCGGTGGAGGAGGTGCCCGAGGAGCGGACCGATCGCTACGGGATCGTGGCCCCCGCGGGCGCCGGCGACCCCTTCCCGGTCGCGGCCCTCGTCGAGAAACCGGCGCCGGGCACCGCGCCGAGCCGCCTGGCGGTCGCGGGGCGCTACGCGGTCACGCCGGCGCTGCTCGACGCCCTGCGCGACGCGCCGCCCGGGCTCGACGGCGAGATCCAGATCACCGGCGCGCTCGCCGCGCTGCTGCCCGACGTGGTCGGCGTGGCGCTCGCGCCCGGCGAGGAGCGCTTCGACGTCGGGACCGTGCCCGGCTACTGCGGCGCCTTCGTCGAGCACGCGCTGTGCGACCCCGAGCTCGGACCCGAGCTTCGCGCCCGCGCGCGCGAGCTGATCGATGGCGACGGGTAGGGCGCACGCGCGCGCCGCGCTCGCGGGCAACCCCTCCGACGGCTACGGCGGCGCCGTGCTGGCCGTCTGCGTGCAGGACCTGACCGCGCACGCTCACGCCCACGCCGAGCCGGGCGGCGCGGCCGGCGTCAGCGAGCCCCCGAACGAGCTCGTCGACGCGGCTGTCGCCCGCTTCGGCGCGGGGCCGTGCACGGTGCGCTGGGAGACGGGCGTGCCGCAGGAGGTCGGCCTCGCGGGCTCGAGCGCCATCATCACGGCCACGGTCCGCGCGCTGTCCGCACTGCACGGCCGCGCGCTCGAGCCCGAGGCGCTCGCAGAGATGGCGCTCGCCGTCGAGGTCGAGGACCTCGGGATCGCCGCCGGTCCGCAGGACCGCTACGCGCAGGCGCACGAGGGCCTCGTGCTCATGGACTTCGGCGGCGCGCGCCCGCGCGTCGAGCGCCTGGACCCGGGGCTCCTGCCCCCGCTCTACCTGGCGTGGCGCGCCGAGGCCGGCGAGTCGTCGCACGCCGTCCACCGCGGGCTGCGCGACCGCGCCGGCGAGGGGCGGGTGCGCGCGGGCATGGCGCGCCTGGCCCATCACGCGCGCGCGGCGCGCGACGCCCTCGTGGCGGGCGACCGCGACGGCTTCGCCGCCGCCGTCGACGGCTCCTTCGACGAGCGCGAGGCGCTGCTCGAGCTCGACCCGCGCCACGTCGCGATGGTGCACGCGGCCCGAGCCGCGGGGGCGAGCGCCAACTACGCCGGTTCGGGCGGGGCGATCGTGGGCACCCTGCCGGCAGCCGGCCTGGACCCGGTGGCGAGCGCGCTTCGCCACCTCTCCTGCGAGGTGATGTCCCCCACCGTCGGCCCCGTGCCGCGCCCTACGTGAATAGACTCGCTCTGTCGGGCACCGCCCGACGGATCGACCACGCGAAAGGCACGCGTCATGCATGAGCCAGGCCCAGACGACATCCAGCCGGTCGAGCACGAGAGCCTGGACCGCTTCGCGACGGGCACCGTCAGCGTCGTGCCCTTCCTGGCGCTCGGGATCGTGTGCTGGCAGGTGTGGGCGGAGTTCCTGAACTGGAGCGACATCGCGGTCTTCGCGATCCTCTACGTGCTCACCGGCTTCGGGGTCACGGTCGGCTTCCACCGGCTCTTCACCCATCGAGCGTTCGCCACCACGCGCTGGCTGCGCGGGGTCCTCGCCGCGCTCGGCTCGGCGGCCATCGAGGGCCCGGTGATCTCCTGGGTGGCAGACCATCGCAAGCACCACGCCTTCGCCGACCAGCCGGGCGATCCGCACAGCCCGCACGTCGACCACGGTGTCGGCTGGCGCGGCGCGCTGCGCGGCCTGGCGCACGCGCACATGGGCTGGCTGTTCCTGCACACGCAGCGGGGATCGCGCAAGCGCTACGCGCCCGACCTGCTCGCCGATCCGGTCGTGAGCTTCGTCGACCGCAGCTTCCTGCTCTGGGCGGTCGGTGGCCTGGCCGCGGCGTTCGGCCTCGGCTGGCTCATCGGCGGGACGCTCACCGCGGCCCTCACCGGCCTGCTGTGGGGCGGCGCCGTGCGCCTGCTCGTGCTGCACCACGTGACCTTCTCGATCAACTCGCTGTGCCACTACTTCGGGCGCCGTCGCTTCGACACCGGCGACGAGTCGCGCAACCTCGCGTGGCTGTCGGTGCTGTCCTTCGGCGAGGCCTGGCACAACAACCACCACGCGTTCCCCACCTCCGCCGCGCACGGCATGCGGTGGTGGGAGTTCGACAGCTCGAGCCTCGTCATCCGCGGGCTGGAGAAGGTCGGCCTCGCGTGGGACGTCGTGCGAATCGACCCGGCCCGCCAGCAGAAGAAGCTGCTCGCGGAGGCCGCGTAGGCGTTGGCGCTCGCACGGACCGCCCCCCTGCGCAGCGCGCTCGCCGAGGCGCTGCCGGACCGACCCTTCAGCGTCGCCTTCTGGGACGGCACCGAGCTTCCCGCCACGGCGCCCGGGCCGCGCTTCACGGTGCGCTCGCCGCGCGCGGTCGCCCACGCCCTCTATGCCCCCGGCCAGCTCGGCCTCGGCCGCGCGTACGTGTCGGGCGAGCTCGACGTCGACGACATCGACGCGGTCATCGAGCTGCTGAAGCACTGGACGCCGCCCGCGCTCGACCGCGCCGCCAAGGCGCGCCTCGCGCTGGCCGCCGCGCGCGCCATGGGCCTCGAGCGCCCGCCCGCGCGGCCGGCATCCGAGCTCGTCCCGGAGGGCCGCCGGCACTCGATTGCCCGCGACCGCCGCTCGGTGCGCCACCACTACGACCTGCCCGCCGAGTTCTTCGCCCTCTTCCTCGACGAGTCGATGACCTACAGCTGCGGGATCTTCTCGCGCGGCGCGACGTCCCTCGAGGAGGCCCAGGAGACCAAGCTCGAGCTCGTGTGCACGAAGCTCGGGATCCAGCCCGGCGAGCGCGTGCTCGACGTCGGCTGCGGCTGGGGCAGCTTCGCGGTCCACGCCGCCGTCCATCACGGCGCGCACGTCACCGGCATCACGCTGTCGCCGCCGCAGGCCGAGGGCGCCCGCCGCCGCGCCGAGGAGGCCGGCGTCGCCGACCGGGTCGACATCCGCGTGCAGGACTGGCGCGAGCTGCTGGGCGAGCGCTTCGACGCGATCGCCTCGATCGGCATGGTCGAGCACGTCGGCAACGTCCAGATCGACGCCTACGCCCAGCGCCTGCGCGACCTGCTCGAGCCCGAGGGCCGCGTCCTCAACCACGGCATCGCCCGCATCCGCCACGGCGACCCCGAGGCCGGGCCGTTCTCCGAGCGCTACGTCTTCCCCGACGCCGCGCCGCTGCACATCGGGCGCGTGATCAGCGCCTTCGAGCTCGCCGGCCTGCCGACCGATCACGTCGAGGGCTTCCGGTTCGACTACGCCGAGACGCTGCGCCACTGGGCGATGCGCCTCGACGAGAACCTCGACCGCGCGATCGAGCTCGCGGGCGAGGAGCGCGTCCGCGTGTGGCGCCTGTACCTGCGCGCGGCGCGCAACGGCTTCACGACGAGCTTCACCTCGATCTACCAGATCCGTGCGGCGCCCGCCGGCGTCGTGCTCCCCCCGGTGGGCACCGAGAGCGAAACGGTCAGCGCCTAGCGCGCTACCGTCCGGCCATGCTGCAGATCTCACACCACGAGCGTGTGGAGGGCCATCCGCATCGATGGCACGTGTTCCTCCACGGCCGCGACCAGCCGATTCCGGTGGAGCTCGAACCCGCCGACCGGCAGAATCTCGACTTGACGGACGACGAGATCCACGAACAGCTGCCGACCGCGCTGGAGCGGCACTACACCGAGAACCGCGACGACCTGCTGATGGTTCCGGGCGAGCACTACAACGAGGCGAGCTGGGACTCCCCGGTGCGCCTCCTGCAGGAACACTTCGTCTGACCGGGGCGCGACCGCCGGCCGCTAGGCGCCGCGGTCGGCCCGCAGGCGCTCGGTCGCCGCGCGGTCGAGGGTCAGGCCCTCGGGGTCGTCCTCGGGATCGCCGGCGATGACGACCCCGTAGTCACGCGCGGCGCCCTCGATCGAGACGTAGCCGTCGCGCACGTCGCGCCGGACCGCCTCGGGGTCGCGCTCCAGCGGGTCGCCCCAGCCGCCGCCGCCCGTGTTGACGTAGCGCAGGATCGCGCCGGGCGCCGTCGCGTGGCCGGTGGGCGGGAAGGGGTAGACGTACTCGCCCTCGGGATCGAGGCGCCTGGTCTCGGGATCGACAACGCCCGCCAGGGGCGTGGCGTCGCGGTAGGCCTCGGGCCCCGTCCCGGGCGCCCTCGCGGCGCCGCCGACCGGCGGGTCGAAGGCCCACACGCCGCCGGGGCGCCCGGCGCCCCCGCCCTCGACGCCGAAGCCCGCGGCGCGCTTGGCGCGCAGCGACATCAGGTGGTGCTCGGCCGGGGCCGTCCACATCGTGTCGCGCACCATCGCCGCGCCGCCGCGGTGGCGCCCCGGGCCGGCGCTGTCGGGCAGCGGCTCGTGGCGCAGCATCACGACGGGGACGTCGGCCTCGATCGCCTCGACCGCGGTCGCCACGCCGTTGGCCTGGTAGGAGAACATCTGCGTCTCGCCGTCGCCGTGGCGGGTGGCGCCGAAGGGACCGACCTCGCCCCCGCACTGCGCGGCCGAGACCCACGGCGTGCCGTCGGGGCGCAGGCCGAAGGCGTTGTGGATGTCGGTGCCGCCCCGGTCGCCTGCGATCGCGCCCGCGCCGGCGCAGCCCGCGAAGGCGCGCAGGAGCGCGGAGAGCATGACCTGGCTCTGCTCGTAGTAGGCGAAGACGGCGCCGTCGGGCGGCAGCGCGCTGATGACGGTGCCCTCGGGCAGGACGATGTCGATGTTGCGATACAGGCCCGAGGTGAAGGCGCCGCGCGGGTCGAGCAGGTACTTGACCGCCACGCCGACCGTCGTCTTGACGTCGAGCGCGGTGGCGTTGATGCACGTCCGCGCCTGGCGCGAGGTGCCGCTGAAGTCGACCTCGAGGCGGTCGCCGCGCTTGGCGATCGCCACCTGGACGCGGAACTCCTCGCCGTCGTCGACCCCGTCGCAGTCGCTCATGTCCCAGCCCTCCCAGCGGCCGTCGGGCAGCTCGGCGAGGGCCGCGGCGATGCGCTCGGCGTTGGCGTCGCAGACGTAGTCGATGGTGCCGCGCAGGGCGCCGGCGCCATAGCGCTGCGCGCTCTCGGTGAGCAGCCGCTCGCCGAGGTTCAGCCCGGCGCAGATCGTCTGCATGTCCGGGAAGAGGATCTCGCCGAAGCGGACGTTGTCGAAGATCAGGCTCCAGGTCTCGCGCACGGGCTCGCCGGCGCTGTAGAGCGCCCGCGGCGACACGACGAGGCCGTTCTCGTAGACCGTGCGCTTCGTGCAGCTGAAGCCGCCGGGGACGGCGCCGCCCATGTCGAGCTGGTGGGCCTTGAGGTTGACGAAGGCGAGGATCTCGCCGTCGTGGAAGACCGGCCGCACGAAGAGCATGTCGTTGACGTGCGTGCCCGTCCGATAGGGGTCGTTGGCGACGATGACGTCGCCGGGCGCCAGGCGCTCGGGCCCGTACTCCTCGATCGTGTTGCGCACCGAGTCGGTCATGGTCCCGGTGAAGAGCACGATCGAGTTGCTCATCGCCGGGGTGGCGTAGTCGGAGGCCGGCGGGCCGGCGATCGTGCCCGCGAAGTCGTAGAAGTCGCGCAGGATCGGCGAGAAGGCCGCGGTCAGCAGGCGACTGCACATGTGCTCGACGAGGTAGTCGAAGCGGTTGGCCAGGACGGTCGCCGTGAAGCGGTCGCAGCCGTAGCGCTCGGCGAAGGCGGCGTCGTCGAGGTCGCGGATCATGGCGGCGCCTGCTCGATCGCCATCTCGCCCAGGCGCCCGACGCGCGCGACCTGGCCGGGCATGACGAAGGTGGTCGACAGCGCCTCGCGGATGACCGCCGGGCCGCCCACGCTCGCGCCCACCGGCAGCTCCTCGCGCCGGTACTCGTGCGCGGCGAGCGGCTCGTCGGCGAGGTGGCGCAGCTCGATCGTGCGCGCGGGCGCCGGCGCGGCGCCGTCGCCGTCGGGGCGCACCGCGTGCTCGATCTTGTCGGCGGGCACCACGAGCTGCACGCGGTAGGTGACGCCCTGCACCGGGACGTAGGGGAAGCGGTTGCCGTAGCGGCGCTCGTAGGCGTCGTGGAAGCGCTCGACCAGCGCCGGCATCGTTTCGGCGGTGATCGGCTCCTCGCCGACCTCCACGAACGGCGTCTCCCAGCTCTGGCCCAGCAGGCGCCCGTCGAGGCTGCGCCGCACGACTACGCCGTCGTCCGTCGCGCCGACCCGCTCGCGCAGGGCGCGCTCCATCTCGCGGTAGCCGGCCTCGACCCGCTCGGCGCTGTCGGGCGCGAGCAGCACGTAGGAGCTGCGGCTCTCGTAGTAGACGAGGTCGGTGCTCAGCAGGCCCATGGCCGAGAACAGCCCGGGGTGCGGCGGGATGACGATCCGCGGCACCCCGAGCAGATCGAGGGCGGCCGGCAGGAGCATCGGGCCCGCGGCGCCATAGGCCACGAGCGTGAAGTCGCGCGGGTCGACGCCGTGGCGGACCGCGACGTTCATGACCTCCTCGGCGATGTTGGCCACGGCCAGGCGGAAGGTGAAGGACACGCGCTGCTCGAGCGACAGCGGGGTGTCGAGCGCCTCGAAGGCGCGCCGGGCGAGCTCGGGGTCCAGGCGCATCTCGCCCCCGGCGAAGCCGGCCGGGTCGAGGATGCCCATGAGCAGGCACGCGTCGGTGAGCGTCGGCGCCGTGCCGCCGCGCCCGTAGCACGCGGGGCCGGGATCCGAGCCCGCGCTCTCGGGGCCGACGCGCACGTCGCCGGAGGGCGAGATCGAGACGATGCTGCCACCGCCCGCGCCGACGCTCGAGACCTCGGTCGACAGCGCGTTTATGACGAGGTCGTGCTCGATCTCGAAGGTGTCGTTGACGAACGGCGCGCCGTCGACGACGAGCGAGACGTCGGTCGAGGTGCCGCCGACGTCGGCGCACAGCAGGTTGCCCGTGCCCAGGGCGGCGCCGAGCCGGGTGCTCGAGATCGTGCCGGCGGCGGGGCCGGCGAAGACGATCCGGAACGGCTTCTCCAGGGCCTCGCGCCAGGGCAGCAGCGTGGCGGCGCAGTCGGCGAAGTTCAGCTCGCCGTCGAAGCCGAGCTCGCGCAGCTCGCGGTCGAGGCTCGCCGAGTAGCGCCCGAAGATGAGCTTCATGAAGACGTCGATCACCGTCGTCGACGCCCGCGCGTACTCCTTGGCCAGCGGCGAGGTGTCCGATGAGATCGAGACCGCGACGTCGTCGCCGAGCGCCTCGCGTGTGAGCTCGCGCAGGCGCTGCTCGTGCGCAGGGTTGACGTAGGCGTTGAGCAGGCAGATCGCGACGCCCTGGACCTCGCAGCGCTCGAGCACCGCGAGCTGGCGGCGCGCCTGGTCCTCGTCGAGCGCGAGCAGCTCGCTGCCGTCGGCCAGGATGCGCCCGCCGACGCCGCGGCGCAGGTAGCGCGGCACCAGCGGGCGGGCCGCGTCGCCGAAGGGCCGGCGCCACGCCGGGTCGGTCTGGCCGTCGAGCGGGCGGCGGATCGTGCCGCGGTCGAGGATGTCGCGGAAGCCCTCGGTGGTCAGGAAGGCGACCTTGGGCAGCCGCCGGGTGATGACCGCGTTGAGCCCCATCGTGCTCGCGTGGTTGAACACCGCGCTGCCCTGCACCCCGACGCGGCGCGCGCCCTCGACCACCGCGATGGCGGGCGCGCTCGCGTCGCTGGGGACCTTCGTGACCTCGATGCGCCCGTCGCGCACCGCGACGACGTCCGTGAACGTGCCCCCGACGTCGACGCCGATCATTCGATCGTCAGCCCCAGCGGGGTCAGCGAGCCCAGCCGCGGCGCGCGCTCGCGCGACACCGAGGTCAGGCACTCCTGGCACTTGACGACGTCCCACAGGCCGCCCTCGCCGAGCACGCGGTAGGCGGCCAGCGCCTGCGCCCCGCACGCCGGACAGGCGCCGTCGGCGGGGACGCGCTCGACGCTGAGGTGGGTCTCCTGCGGTCGCGGGAAGGTGTGCATCTAGACCGATCCGTTCGGGACGATGACGCCGGTGAGGTCGCGCTTCTCGCCCGAGGCCGCGAGCGCCTCGTTGATCGCGTCGAGCGGGTAGCGCGTGGTGATGATCGGATCCGCGTCGAGGCGGCCGTCCTCGAGCATCGAGACGAAGAGCGGCAGGTCGCGGCGCATGCGGACGTTGCCGTTCTGGCAGCTCAGCAGCCGCCGGCCCTGGAGCGCGAGCTCGAACTGCGGGTAGGTGATCGTCGCGCCGAGGCGTTCGACGCCGGTGAGCACGATCGTCCCGGCGCGGCGCGCGGTGGTCAGCGCCTGCTCCTGCGCGGCCGTCATGCCGGCCGCCTCGAGGACGTAGTCGGCGCCGCGCCCGCCGGTGAGCGCGCGCACCTGCTCGACGGGGTCGCCGTCGGCGGGGTCGACGAGGTCGGTCGCGCCCAGCGCGCCGGCCATCTCGCGCCGCCAGGCGATCGGCTCGACGGCGATGATCTTCGACGCCCCCGCGAGCCGCGCGCCCTGGATCATCCACAGCCCGAGGTGCCCGCAGCCCAGCACGGCGACCGACCGCCCGGGCTTGACCTCGGCGACGTTGAACACCGCGCCGACGCCCGAGGTGATCCCACACCCCAGCAGCGAGAGGACGTCGTCGGGCAGGTCGGTGTGCAGCGGGAAGGCCTGGTTGGCGGTGACGTTCATCATCTCCGCGTAGCCGCCGACGTTGCCCGCCGCGCTCACCGGCGCGCCGTCGGTGCGGAAGGCGACGTGGAAGTACTCCTCGGCGTCGAAGAGCTCCGAGCACTGGTCGGGCCGGCCCTCGGCGCAGTAGAAGCAGTGGCCGCACTCGGGCGTGCCGGGGACGAGGACGCGGTCGCCGACCGCGACGTGGGTGACCTCGGCGCCGATCGCCTCGACGACCCCGATCGACGCGTGGCCGAGGATCGTCGGCGGCACCTTGCCCAGCTCACCGCGCTGGTTGATGCAGTCGGTCGAGCAGAACGGCGTCGCGCCGGTGCGGACGATGACGCGGCCCGGCGTCGGGTCGAGCAGCTCGATCTCCTCGACCACGAAGGGCCGCTTGAGCTCGGCGAGGACGGCGGCTCTCATGGTCAATCGCCTTGTCATACCGTACGACGAGGATGGCTGCAATCCGTATGATGGTCCGACAATGTCGACTGCCCCATCGGACGCCGCCACCACGACCCCGCCCGAGCCCGATCTCACCCCCGAGGAGCTGATCGCGCGGGCGGTGGAGATGCGCCCGCTGCTCATCGAGAACCAGGCGGACGCCGAAGCGCGCACGTACTACTCCGAGGAGATGCACCAGCGCTTCGTCGACGCCGGCTTCTACCGCACCTACATCCCGCGCCGGTACGGCGGCTACGGGTTCGACGTCAGGACGATGACCCGCCTGCAGCTCGAGCTCGCCCGCGGCGACATGTCGACGGCGTGGTGCGTCGGCCTGGCGAGCAACCACGCGCTGCAGGTCGGCTCGTGGTTCGGAGAGCAGGCGCAGGCCGAGGCGTTCGCGGGCGGCAACTTCCGCGCCGCCTCCGTGGCGGCGCCGACGGTGACCGCGACGCCGGTCGACGGCGGCTGGGAGATCAACGGGACCATCGGCTACTGCTCCGGGATCCCCTACTCCAACTGGTACATGGGGCAGGCGATCATGCCCGGCCAGCAGGAGTCCGGCGAGCCGCGGATGATGCTCTTCATCGCCCCTGAGAGCGAGTGGGAGATGCTCAACGACTGGGGCGACCAGCTCGGCCTGCGGGGCAGCGGCTCGCAGAGCATCCGCTTCGAGGGCGGGCGCGTCGGTTCGCACCTGGTGCTCGAGGACACGGCGATGATCGACGTCGATCCCAGCAACGGCACGCCCGGCCTGGAGCTGCACGGCAACCCGCTGTACTGCGGCCGCGCCCTGTGCGTCTTCACGATGTCGGTCGCGGGCCTCGTGATCGGCGGCGCCTACAACGCGCTCGACGAGTTCGAGAACTGGATGCGCAACAAGCTCACGCCGCTGCCGCCGATGATCAAGCGCACCGAGGACCCCGACTTCCAGCGCTGGTACGGGCTCGCCCTGGCGCAGATCTCGACCGCCGAGGCGGCGGTCATGAACTGCGCGGACCGCCACATGGAGTACTGCCGCCTGCAGGCCGCGGGCGAGCGCAACTACACGTGGGAGGACGATCTGCACCTGTCGACGATCGCCCGCGAGGCGATCATCCAGGCCTGGCAGGCGGTCGAGAGCAACCTCTACCGCACGATCGGCTCCAGCGCGGCGAAGAACGGGCAGCGCTTCGAGCGCCTGTATCGCGACCTGGCCATGGCGGCCGGGCACCGCAACACGATGATGCGCGACCCGCTCGTGCGCCAGCTCGCGCAGCTGCGCCTGGGCGTCGTGCCCGCGGGGATGCAGCGGTGAGCGACGGCGACGGACGCCTCGCGCGCGGGCTCGCCATTCGCCGCGAGGTGCTCGGCGAGGCACACGTCGAGCGCTCGATGAGCAAGGTGACCGAGTTCACGGCGGCCTCGCAGGAGCTCGTGACCGAGTTCTGCTGGGGCGACGTGTGGTCGCGCCCGGGCCTGGACCGCCGCACGCGCAGCCTCATCAACCTCGCGATGCTCACGGCCCTCAACCGCATGCACGAGTTCCGCGTCCACGTCCGCGGCGCGATCAACAACGGCGCGACGGTCGACGAGATCCGCGAGACGCTCCTGCAGGTGATGGTCTACTGCGGCGCGCCGGCGGGCCTGGAGGCCTTCCGCGAGGCCCAGACGGTCCTCGACGAGATCGCCGCCGCGAGCGCGTAGCTCGAAGGAAGTCCTCGGTTGTCGGCGCGTGGGTAGTCGCCGTGGCGCGTTGCCGCTCGCCGACGCCACGATTGTCAGGTTAGTCGGCCATACGCCGACCAAGGTGACACTCGTCGCTTCGGTCGCGAGTCGCCGCTCGCGGCGCGGGGTCACCCTCCCTCGATGCCCCGGCCGCGCAGCACGCCGAGCGCCCGCGGACGAACCGTCCCGGCCCCTCAGCTCACCGCCGCCGCCATCGCCTCGAAGACCGTGCGCGCCGCCTCGTTGACGTGGTGCACGCAGGCGGCCGCGGCCCGGTCGCCGTCGCGCGCCTCGAGCGCCTCGACGATCGCGCGGACCTCCTCGACGGTCTTCGCGCTGCGCCCGGGCTGGCTGAGCGAGGCGGCGCGCAGCGCCGTGACCTGGGCCTGCAGGCCTTCGACGATGTCGCGGATGGTGGCGTTGGCCGCGCCCGCGAAGAGCGCGTCGTAGAAGTGCTTCTTGGCCTCGAGCATCGCCTGGCTGTTGGCCTGGCCGGACCGCGCGCGCTTCTCGATGCCCTCGAAGGCGCGGCGCAGGGCGCGCATGTGCAGGTCGGTCGCCCGCTCGGCGAACTGGCGCGCCGCCATGCCCTCGAGCGCGGCGCGGACCTCGTAGAGCTCGGCCGCGCGCTCGACCGACGGCGAGGCGACGACCGTCCCCTTGTGCGGGATCGTGGTGACGAGCCCCTCGGCGGCGAGCTGGCGCAGGACCTCGCGGATCGTGGTCCGCGACACGCCCGTCTGCTGGATCAGCTCGCGCTCGACCAGCCGCTGCTCGGGCTTGAGGCGCATCTCGACGATCGCCTGGCGCAGCTGCTCGAGCACCTGCTCGCGGACGGGCGCGGCGACGCGGTTGACCTGCACGGAGAGGTCGTCCATCCCGCCCAGGCTGTTCGTCGCCTTCTTCGCCATTTGTACGACCAGCGTACAGCGGCCCCGGTCAGACGTTGCGAGGGCCCGAGCCCTCCGCCTCGACCGCGAAGTGCTCGGTGGCCATGCCGCGCGCGGCCCAGTCGCCGATGACGCTCGCGAGGTGGCCCCAGACCATCGACATGTCGCGCCACACGCGCTGCATCCGCGCGCCGTCTTGGGCGGCGCTCGACCCCGCCGTGCGGAAGACGTACTCCTGCAGGCCGTCCCAGCACAGGCGCACCGACTCGCGCGTGATCGACTGCAGGCGCAGGTCCTCCTCGACGTCGAAGGGGATGCCGTCCTCCAGCTGGCGCCGGCAGGCCTCCATGTACTGGTCGGCCGCGCTGAGCATCGCGGCCTCCGCGGTGTCGACCTTCGCGCGCGCGTGGCCGTACCAGCGCTGGTAGTCGGGGTCGTGCGTGCGCACGACGATCGGCGGGCGGTGCGTCGTGCGCGTCGTGATGATCTCGGCGTACTCGTCGAGGGCGCCCCTGACCATCCCGACGGCGAGGGCGATGAACTCCAGGCCGAAGAAGCTCAGCGCGCGGCCGAGGTACATCGGGTTGCCGTGCAGGCGCTGGCCCGGGGTGCCGTCGCTGTTGTCGAAGTGCAGCATCTGCGTGTCGGGCAGCGCGAAGTCCTCGGGGATGCGCCCGCCGTCGAAGACGATGCTGTTGGAGCCGCTGCCCTTCAGGCCGAGGGTGTGGCCCCAGTCGTCGAGCATCGTCCATGCGCTGCGTGGGGCGACGAAGAGCATCGGCGGGCCGCCGCCGGCCGGGAAGGTCTGGCCGAGGTAGTGCGTGGCGTAGGGCGCGCCCGAGCAGTAGCGGTGGGTGCCGGTGAGCTCGAGGTGGCCGTCGCCCGTCGGGCGCGCCTCGCCGACGGGGGCCGCGACCGCGGGGCACAGGAAGTCGGGGTCGGCGAAGAGCTCGTCCTGGGCGCGCTCCTCGAACCATGCGGCGACGAGCAGCGTGTGCGCCGTCGGCAGGCACAGCTGCCAGGCCGTCGACGGGCACCCGCGGGCGAGGTGGGCGACGACGCGCAGGAAGGTCGGCACGTCGAGCTCGTAGCCGCCGTAGCGGCGCGGGGTGAGCATCCGGTAGAAGCCCGCCTCGCGGAACTGCTCGTGGGTGTCGGGCGCGTAGCACGTGCGCTCCTCGGTCTCGGCCTGGCGGGCGACGAGCGTCGGCGCGATCGCCTCCGCGCGGGCGACGATCTCCTGCGGGGTGACCGTGGCCGCCGTCATCGCGCCGTGAAGCCCCCGTCGGCCATGACGACGGCGCCGGTCATGAAGCTCGACTGCGGCGAGGCCAGGAAGACCATGACGCGCGCGATCTCCTCCGGGGAGGCCATGCGGCCGAGCGGGTGGGAGGCGCCGATGTCCCCGCGCGCGGCCTGCAGGTCGGGCGCGCCCGCGAGCGCGGCGTTGACGAAGTCGGTGTCGACGGCGCCCGGCGCGACGGCGTTGACGCGCACGCCGTCGGCGGCGTGCTCGATCGCGAGCTGGCGGGTGATCTGGGCGATGGCGCCCTTGGTCGCGCAGTACGCGCCCTGCGCCGGCAGGCCGATGACGCCGGAGATCGAGGAGACGTTGACGATCGCCCCGCCGCCGGCGGCGATGAGCCGCGGCAGCGCCGCGCGGCAGTGCACGAAGACGCTGCGCACGTTCGTGGTCATGAGGCCGTCCCACTCGTCGTCCGTGGTCTCGACGATCGGCTTGAGCAGAAAGCGCCCGGCGTTGTTGACGACGACGTCGAGCCGGCCGAAGCGGCTGAGGGCCAGCCCGACCGCCCGGCGGGCGGTATCGGCGTCGGCGGCGTCGCCCTGGAGCGTCGCCACGCCGTCGTCGCCGGCGCCGAGCTCCTCGACGGCCGGCGCGATGTCCTCGGCCACCACGGCGGCACCCGCCTCGCGGAGCTGGCGCAGGACCGCCGAGCCGATGCCGCCGGCCGCGCCCGTGACGATCGCGACGCTCCCCTCGAGGCCCGCCTGCTCCATGGCCGCGACGATATCGAATGATGGTCATACAAAGTGGGCGGGGGTTCCGCGGCGGAGCGGAGGCGTCGGTGCGGCCCGCGGGCGCCGCGCTCGGGCGCCTGCTTCCACGCCGCCGGGCGCCGACCTCCGCTGAGCGCGCGGGTCGCGAAAGGGCGGCGAGGGAGGGTGGCCGCCCGCCGCGCCCGCTTGGGCGCGAACTGGTGCGATTTGGCCCCGGAAACCGACGAAAAGTCGTACAAGTTCGTCCCCGAGGGCCGCCGGGGCTCGATCGGGCCGCAGCGCCCCGCAGCGACCGCCGGCGCCGATCACTCCCCTCCCTCACCAGCCAATCGCGACCACCCGCGCCAACAGCCACCGCCGCCCGCCGGCGCGGACACAAACGCGCACGCGGACGCGAACGCGCCTGGTTTCGCCCACCACAAGCCCTGGGTAGCTTCGCCGCCGGCGTTGGGAGGCGCCCTCATGTCACGGATCACCGCTTGCCTGACCCTGGCCGTCCTCGCCTGCGCCGCGGCGGCGCCGGCCGCCCACGCCGGGCCATCGTCGCCGACGACCGCGATCGTCTCGCTGGGCGACAGCTACATCTCCGGCGAGGCCGGTCGCTGGGAGGGCAACTCCAACGCGCAGTTCGGCAGCCGCGACGGCACCGACCGCGCGTACACCGGCGGATGCTGCAGCTACGACACGAGCCGCGTCTACCTCGGCGGGTCGGACGACAACGGCTGCCATCGCTCCGACGTCGCGGAGATCCTGGCGAACGCGATCCCCGTCGCCGAGAAGGTCAACCTCGCCTGCTCGGGCGCGACGACCGCCAACGTCGTCCGCGTCTCGCAGGGCGGGCAGTCCCACGACGGCGAGGCGCCCCAGGCCGACCAGCTCGCGCCGGTCGCCGCACGCGACGACGTCAAGCTCGTCGTCCTCTCGATCGGCGGCAACGACCTCGGCTTCGCGGACATCATCCAGGCCTGCGCGACCGACTGGACGACGAGCTCGGCCGACGATCCCGAGTACTGCTACGACGACCAGCAGCCACAGGTCGACGCGCGGATGCCGGGCGCGATGGCGGCGGTCGGCCACGCGATCGACGAGGTGCGCGCGGTCATGGCCGACGCCGGCTACGCGCAGTCCGACTACCGCTTCGTCCTGCAGAGCTATCCCTCGCCGGTGCCGCGCGGCGCCGAGGACCGCTACCCGGAGTCGGGCTGGTCGCGCCTGGACACCGGCGGCTGCCCGTTCTGGAACCGCGACCTCGACTGGGCGCGCGACTCGCTGGTCGCCCAGATCTCCGACAACCTGCGCTCGGTCGCGGCCGGCCGCGGCCTCGAGTTCCTCGACCTGCGCGACACCCTGCAGGGGCGCGAGGTGTGCTCGACCGCGGCCTCGTTGTCCGGCGGCACGCCGTCGCCGACGACGAGCGAATGGACGCGCTTCCTGGTCTCCGGCGTCGGCCAGGGCGACCTTCAGGAGTCCTTTCATCCCAACGCGTACGCGCAGCGCGGGATCGGCCGCTGCCTGACGCTGCTGTGGTCCGCGTCGCCCGGGCGCTTTGCGTGCCGCAACACGCCCGGGCAGTCCTACACGGCTATGACGCTGGCGCCGAGCTAGGCGCCTGCGCGCCGAGCCCGATCGGGCAGCTCACGCCGGTCCCGCCCAGGCCGCAGTAGCCGTGGGGGACCTTCGCGAGGTACTGCTGGTGGTAGTCCTCGGCGTAGTAGAAGTCGCCGAGGGGCGCGATCTCGGTGGTGATGTCCCCGAAGCCGGCCTCGCGCAGGCGCTCCTGGAACAGGTCGCGCGAGCGCTCGGCGGCCTCGCGCTCGGCCTCGGTGCTGTAGAGGATCGCCGAGCGGTACTGGGTGCCCACGTCGTTGCCCTGGCGCATGCCCTGGGTCGGGTCGTGGTTCTCCCAGAAGAGCTTCAGCAGCTCCTCGTAGCTGGTCTTCGAGGGGTCGAAGACGGCGAGCACGGCCTCGGTGTGGCCGGTCCGCGCCGAGCAGACCTCCTCGTAGGTGGGGTTCGTGGTGTGGCCGCCGGCGTAGCCGACCGCCGTGGTCCACACGCCGTCGGCCTGCCAGAAGACGCGCTCGGCGCCCCAGAAGCAGCCCATGCCGACGACGATCTGCTGAAAGCCCTCGGGCCACGGGGGCGTCAGCGGGTTGCCGAGCACCTCGTGGCGCTCGGGGACGATGATGGCCTCGTCGCGGCCGGGAAGCGCGTT
This sequence comes from uncultured Actinomycetes bacterium, assembly GCA_963851295.1. GTDB lineage: Bacteria > Actinomycetota > Thermoleophilia > Solirubrobacterales > Solirubrobacteraceae > JAOPZW01. The sequence continues at coordinate 1,038,203 of CAWKOS010000001.1, forward strand.
CTCGGCCGAGACGGGCTGGGTCTTGGTCTTGTTGAAGAGAAACATTCGCTTCTACTGTCCGCCCGCTGGGCGCACCGTTACCGGCCTATCGGCGCGACGCGACGAAGAAGTAGATGAGCTGGCCGATCGAGGCGGCGAGCGCGGCGATGTAGGTCAGCGCGGCCGCCCGCAGGACCTTGCGGGCCCCGTCGAGCTCGGCCGCCCCGAGCAGTCCGCCGCCCTCGAGGGCGACGATCGCACGGTGCGAGGCGTCGAACTCGACGGGCAGGGTCACGAGCTGGAAGAGCACGACCGCCAGGAAGAGGACGAGGCCGACGTTGACCAGGCCGGTCGAGCCGAGGATCAGGCCCAGGAAGGCCGGGAAGAACCACAGTTGCGAGCCGATCGAGGCCGCGGGGACGAGCGTCGAGCGGATCTGCATCGGCTTGTAGCCGCGCGCGTCCTGGACGGCGTGGCCGGCCTCGTGGGCCGCCACGCCGAGGGCGGCGACGCTCGCCTCCATGCCGACGTCGCGGCTGAGGTTCAGCGTCTTGGAGCGCGGGTCGTAGTGGTCGCTCAGCTGGCCGTCGACGGGACGGATGCCGACGCCCTGCACGCCCGAGTTGCGCAGGACGGCCTCGGCCGCCTGCGCCCCGGTCATGCCGCTCGCGGTGGGGACCTGGCTGTAGCGCTTGAAGGTGCTCTTGACCTGGAACTGGGCCCAGAGGCCGAAGAGGAGCGGAACGACGGTGCAGACGAGGAAGACGCCGGTGAGGGACATGCAATGACTCTAGCCCGCCCCTCGTCACGGAGATGTCAGGATGGGCCCGGTGACCGACGCGCCGTCGTGGTGGTGGACCTCGCTGGGCGGCCTTCCCGATCCCCGCCCGCCGCTCGACGGCGACCGCGAGGCCGACGTCTGCATCGTCGGCGCCGGCTATACGGGGCTGTGGACGGCCTACGAGCTGCGGCGGGCCGACCCATCGCTCGAGGTCGTGGTCCTCGAGCGCGAGGTCGCGGGCTACGGCGCCTCGGGGCGCAACGGCGGCTGGGTGCTGGGCGAGATCTCCACGGGCCAGCGTCAGCGCGCCGACGCGGGCCCGGCCGCGATCGCCGCCCTCGAGCGCGCGGCGCAGGAGACCGTCGACGAGGTCGGCGCCGCGTGCGAGCGCGAGGCAATCGCGTGCGACTTCGTCAAGGGCGGCTCGCTCACCGTCGCCCAGACCGAGCCCCAGCTCGCGCGGCTGCGCTGCGCGCCGCGCGGCGAGCTGCTCTCGGTCGACGAGGCGAGCGCGCGCGTGCGCGTGGCAGGCCTGCGCGGCGCCCGCTACACGCCGCACTGCGCGCGCGTGCAGCCGGCGGCGCTCGCGCGCGGCCTGGCGGCGGCGGTCGAGCGCCATGGCGCGACGATCTTCGAGGGCACGCCCGCGCTCGAGGTCGCGCCGCGGCGCGTGCGCACCGCGGCGGGCACCGTGCGCGCGCGCTGGGTCGTGCGCGCGACCGAGGGCTACACGGCGGGCCTGCCGACGCTCGAGCGCGCGCTGCTGCCGCTCTCGAGCTCGATGATCGTCACCGAGCCGCTGCCCGCCGACGTCTGGGCGCAGATTGGCTGGGAGGGCCGCGAGACGCTCGACGACGCCGCCCACGCCTACATCTACGCGCAGCGCACCGCCGACGACCGGATCGCCATCGGCGGGCGCGGCCGCCCGTACCGCTACGGCTCGGGGACCGACCGCGCGGGCGAGATCCCCGACGCGACGATCCAGAAGCTGCGCGGGCGCCTGACGCGCCTGTTCCCGGTCCTGCGCGACGTCCGCCTCGACGGTGCCTGGACCGGCGTCTTCGGCGTCGCGCGCGACTGGGCCGCCGCCGTGGACTCCGACCGCGAGAGCGGCCTGTGCTGGGCCGGCGGCTACGCGGGCGAGGGCGTCGCGGCCGCCAACCTCGCGGGCCGCACGCTGCGCGACCTCATCCTCGAGCGCGACAGCGACCTGACCCGCCTGCCGTGGGTCGGCCACCACGCCCGCGACTGGGAGCCCGAGCCGCTGCGTTGGCTGGCGGTCCAGACCGTCTACGGCGCCTTCCGCGCCGCCGACGCCATCGAGGACCGCACGGGCCGACCGTCGCGGCTGGCGGGCGCGGCGGGGGTGCTGGCGGGGCGGTAGCGCCCTACGTGATCCCGCCGCCGTCGCCTCCGCCCTCGCCGCAGACCGTGAGCGCCGGGGAGTGCGAGGCCGCGGTGACCAGGCCCGCGCCCTGGCCGGGGAGCGGGGAGAGGTTGTCCGTGTAGCGCGCCGCCGGGCTGTCCACCGGCGGATCGAGGGCGACGAGGCCGCCGCCCTGGAAGTGCGGGCTTGCCTGGTTGCAGACGGGGACGCTCGGACCCCCCGGGCGCGCCTGGGCGGCGGGGGTGAGCGCGAGGGCGAGGACGGTGGCCGCGGCGCCCGCGGCGCGCAGCAGGGTGGTGTTGGCCATGCGGCTTCGTCGGCGGCAGCAGCCCCCGGCGGTCGCAATCGGCCCGCGCGCTGGACCACTGTCCGAGAGAAAGGACCCAACCTACGGCCCGTGTGGGAGTTGAAGCAGACATACGTCATCTGCCTGGGAGGTGGAATCGCATGCGCACCCGCATCGCCGTCACACTCGTCGTGGCCGCCGCCCTCGCCGTGGCCGCCGGCGCGGGAGCCGTGGCCGGGGCGGACAAGAAGCCGCCGCACCCCGCGACCCCGCACATCAAGAAGACCAAGGTCGACACCCGGGCGCTGTTCGCCGTGCTGACCGGGCGCAACGAGGTCGACGCCAACGGCCACCGCGGCGCCGGTGACCCCGACGGCCACGGCTCGTTCACGGCGATCGTCGACGACGGCCAGCTGTGCTTCGGCATCACCGTGGCCAACCTCGACCAGCCGACCGCAGCCCACATCCACAGCGCCAGGCGCAACCAGAACGGCGCCGTGGTGGTGCCGCTGACGCAGCCCACCGCAGGAGACCCGGGCGCCTCGAGCGGGTGCGTGACGATCGACCCCGCGCTCGCCCAGGCCATCCTCAAGAACCCGCACAAGTACTACGCGAACGTGCACACGACCGCGTTCCCGAACGGCGCCGTGCGCGGCCAGCTCGGCCGCAAGTCGCACTGAGCGCCGCATCGCCGGCGACCGCCGCGGGAGGGGTAGCCCCGGCGGTCGCCGCGGTCCCCGGTGGCCGCAACCTGTAAAGCCCGCCGCGCCGCGCCCCCGGGGGGCGCCGAACGTCGGCCTTCCCCCGTCCACACGGGGAATAACCGACGTTCGACCACCGGGCACGGCCCCGTTGTTCGGTGAGCTGTTCGCACCGCAACGGGCGTCACAGGGACCCGGGACCCCGAACAACCTGCTCAGGAACTACGGCTAGCGGCCGCGCGGAAGGGTTCGCGACGTCAGGCCCGAGAGCAGGACCTCGATCGGCGACTGGCGGCGCGACTGCGCAGCCTGCTCGCGCAGCAGGCGCACGTCGGTCTGCAGGTCGTAGAGCCAGCGGCCCGCGCGGACGGCCTGTTTGGCGCCGGCCTTGACCTCGTCGCCGCGCGGTAGCGGCACGCCCTTGACCCGCGGGCGACGGTCGCCGCGCAGGACGATGCCGAGCGCCGTCCCGGCGGCGAGTCCGGCGGCGGCCGCGCCGCCGGCCACCGCCGGTGACTTCGTGAGCCGGCGCGCCGCGCCGCCTCCGTTGCGCGAGTTGCTCTGCTGCGGGGTCGATGCCATCGCTCAGGAGAGGGCGTCGCCGACCTTCTTGGCCTGCTTGCGAGCCTGGGCGAGCTCGTCGGTCAGGCGACCGATCTGCTTGCCGGCCTTGTGGACCTCCTTGGCCATGGGCTGGAGGCCGAGGCCCTTGCGGACCGGGATGCCCAGCACGGTCCGCCGCGGACCGAGCGCCCGCTTGCCGAGGACGATGCCGCTGACGAGGCCTGCCGCCGCCGCACCGCCGGCCAGCGCCGGCGTACCGGCCTTCCGCGCCGCCGAGCCGATGCCGTCGGCGATGGTGCTGATCGTGCCGTTGGCGCCCCCGGCACGGCTGCCGTTGGACGAGGCCGACTGCGGAGCGCGGGATCGAGAGCGGTTGGCCGCGGACGCGGTGCGGCCACGCGACGACGACCGCGCGGCAGCATTCGAGGGCTTGCGGGCGCTCGGGCTCTTGCGGGCATTCGAACTGCTGCGGGCATTCGAGGCCTTGCGAGCACCCGAGCTGCCGCTCTTGGCCTGGGTGGAACGGCCGCTGGATGAACGGGAATTGGAGGCCATGGTGGGACCCTCCTTTTGGGGTGGGTGTGCAGGCGTTGTACCCGACCGCCGGGCCGGCACGCACCGATCTGCACAGGGCTCAACGGCGGCGCTGCGGCTGCGCCGCCGGCGGCGCCACGGTCGCGGCCGGGCGCTGTGCGGCCGACGGATCGGCGGTCCCGACCCTCCCGTCGCGGAAGAGCCAGATGTAGAAGAAGCGGCCCAGGTCGCGGTGCGCGTCGCGCTCGGCGAGGGCGATGAACTGCGCCGTGGTGGCGTTGCCGTAGCGGTGCTCGGCGAACCAGTCGCGCAGGATGCGGAAGAACGTCGCGTCGCCGACCTCCACGCGCAGCGCCTGCAGCGTCATCGCGCCGCGGTCGTAGACCGAGTCGCTGAACAGCTCGGCGGCGGACGGCACCCGGCCGGGCGGCGGGTCCCAGATGACGTCCTCATGCACCTTGTCGTTGAAGACGTCCTCGAAGCTCTGCTGGGCCGTCGGGCCGCCGTGGCGCTCGGCCCAGATCCATTCCGACCACTCCGCGAAGCCCTCGTGCAGCCAGATGTCGGGCCACTGGCGCAGGGTCACCGCGTCGCCGAACCACTGGTGGGCGAGCTCGTGGACGAGCGTGGTCTCGTCGGGCACGAAGGCGAAGTTCGGCTTCGTCTGGCTCTCGAGCGCGTAGTCGACGTCGGGCGCGTCGTCGACGATCGCGCCCGCGGCGTTGAACGGGTACGGACCGTAGAGCGCGCTGAAGAAGCGCACGATGTCCGGCACCTCGTCGAGCAGCGGACCGAGCTCAGCCGCCACCGCCGGGTCGACCGCGTTGTAGACCGGGGTCCCGCCGACCCGCGTCTGCGTGAGGTTGAAGCGCCCGTTGGTCGCCGTCGCCAGGTAGGTGGCCATCGGGTCGCTCTCGTGCCAGACCCACGTCGTGCGCCCGTGACTGGAGGAGCGCGCGGCCAGCACGCCGTTGCCCAGCGCGGTGATGCCGTCGGGCACCGTGATGGCCATGTCGAAGGCGGCCTTGTCCTGCGGGTTGTCGTTCGCCGGGAACCAGCCGGGCGCGCCCTGCGGCTCGCCGACGACAAAGGCGCCGTCGGTCGTCGGCACCCAGCCCTCGATCGAGTCGTCGGGGTCCGTGATGACGTCGGGCACCCCCGAGTAGCGCACGAGCACGGTGAAGTCGCTGCCCGCGCGCAGGGCCTGCCGCGGCGTGATCACGAGCTCCTGGCCCGGGCGCTTGAAGCTCGCCGGGCGACCGTCGACGAGCAGCTGGGTGACGTCGAAGCCGCGCAGGTCGAGGTCGAAGCGCGCCAGCGGCTGCGTCGCGCGCGCCGCTATGACCGCGGTCGCGTCGAGCTGGTCGGTGCGGGGCGTGTAGTCGAGCGTCAGCCCGTAGTGCCCGACGTCGTAGCCGCCGTTGCCCGCCAGCGGGAAGAAGGGATCGCCCAGTCCCGGCGAGCCGAAGGCGCCGCTGCCGCCCGCCGCGTGCGCCGGCGTCGCCGCCGCGAGGACGAGCATCGCGATGGTCAGGCCGACGCGCCGGGGTGTCATGGGCGGACTCTACGTCGCGGGTGACCGCCGCGTCCGGCCTGGCTCGGGCGCCACCGGGCGCGCCAACGCCCAGAAGATCATGAGCCCGCCGAACACGAGCATCGCGAGGCCGGTCCAGAGGTCGACGTTGAGGCCCGCGGCCTTGTTCTTGACCTCGTCCGAGCCGACGATCCCGGTGATCGCGAGGACGATGCCGTAGAAGACGAAGACGCCGCCGATGATGCGGCGGATGTCGAAGCGGTTGGCGATCCGCGCCGCCCGGATCTCGTCGTCGTCGCGGAAGGGCTGCTGCTGCTCGGTCATCGCTGCGCTCCTCCTAGATGAAGATGATGTTCAGGATCACGACGAGGCCCAGCGCCCCGGCGCCCAGCAGCCACGGCGAGCGCCACCAGACGTCGTCCGCGGGGTCGTGCTCCTCCTCGTCCTCCTCCTTGCGCGTCAGGCCCCACACGAGCCCGCGCAGCTCCTCGTCGGGCTTGGGCTGGGTGACGAGCGAGACGCCGACGGTGACCACGAGGTCGGCGAGGAAGGCGATGATCGCGCCCCAGAAGCTCGCGGCCAGCTGCGAGCCGAGGTCGAGCGTGCCCCACGAGTACAGCTCGTGCGTGATGAAGGCGCCGAGGAAGCCGGCGATCAGCCCGAAGAACCCCGCCCACGGCGTCGACCGCTTCCAGAACATCGCGATGATGAACGTGGCGAACAGCGGCGCGTTGAAGTAGCTGAACAGCAGCTGGACGTAGTTCATGATGTTGTCGTAGCCCTTGGCGATGAACGCCGTGGCCACGGCGATCACCAGCCCGAGCACGGTGGCGATCCGCCCGATGCGCAGGTAGTACGCCTCGTCGCGCCCCGGCCGCACGTAGGACTGCCACAGGTCGTACGTCACCACCGTGTTGAACGACGTCACGTTGGCCGCCACGCCCGCCATGAAGGCCGCCAGCAGCCCGGTGACCGCCAGCCCCAGCATCCCCTCGGGGAAGTAGTGGCCGATGAGCAGCGGGATGGCGTTGTTGTACTGCAGGTTCGGGTCCTTGCCGCCGAGGCCCTTGACCGTCACGAGCGCGACGAGGCCCGGGATGATCGTCAGCGCCGGGATGAAGATCTTCGGGTAGGCCCCGATGAGCGGCGTGCGCCGCGCGGCCGACATGTTCTTGGCGCTCAGCGCGCGCTGGACCTCGGCGAAGTTCGTCGTCCAGTAGCCGAAGCTCAGCACGAAGCCCAGGCCGAAGACGATGGCGATCCAGTTGGCGTCGATCGGGTTGGAGACGTTCCCGATCGCCAGCCCCTGCCAGGCGTGCAGGCCGCCCTCCTTGAGCGCGGAGGCGCGCACCTGGTCCTGCAGGCCGCTCCACCCGCCGACGTCGTGCAGCGCGACGATGGTCAGCGGCAGCAGCGCGGCGACGATGATGAAGAACTGCAGGACCTCGTTGTAGATCGCCGAGGTCAGCCCGCCGAGCGTGATGTAGGCGAGGACGATCGCGGCGGCGACGACGATGGCGGTCGTGATCGACCACCCGAGCATGAGGTGCACGATCAGCGCCAGCGCGAAGAGGTTGACGCCGGCGATGAGGACGGTCGCGACCGCGAAGGTGCCGGCGTTCAGCGCGTGCGTGGGGTTGTTGAAGCGCAGGCGCAGGTAGTCGGGCACCGAGCGGACCTTGGCCCCGTAGTAGAAGGGCATCATCACCAGGCCCAGGAAGACCATCGCCGGCACCGCGCCGATCCAGTAGAAGTGGACCGTCGCCACGCCGTACTGGGCCCCGTTGGCGGCCATGCCCAGGATCTCGAGGGCGCCGAGGTTGGCGGCGATGAAGGCGAGACCGGTGATCCAGGCCGGCAGCGAGCGCCCCGACAGGAAGAAGTCGATGTCGGTCTTCACCGACATCCTGGCTACACCGCCGATGCCGAGAACCACCAGGAAGTAGACCGCCAAGATGGCGTAATCGAGTGCGCTGGCATCGAGTCTGAGCATGCCGCGGTGCTTCCCGATGGCGCGCTCGCGCTATCGCTCTGTGTCGCGCGCGAACGCAGCGCCCGGCGCGACGTTTTGCCTCGTCGGCGCCCCGACACTCCCGCCGACCGGCGGTGGCGCGGATGAGATGATCGACGCACGGCAGTTCCCGTCCGACCGACCACGATGCGACGCAGGCGCCCGGCCGCCCAGGCGGCCGGCGTCGCGCTGCTGCTCGTGCTCGCGCTCACCGGCTGCGGCGGTGACAAGGGCTGGACCGCGCGCGACGTTCCCGAGGAGTACCCGACGATCCAGGCCGCCGTCGACGCCGCCAAGCCCGGCGACCTCGTCCGCATCGGCCCGGGCACCTACCACGAGCAGGTGGTCGTCGGCCCGGCCAAGAAGGACCTCGTCCTGCGCGGGACCGATCGCAACCGCGTCGTCATCGACGGCGGCAGGGGCGCGCGCTTCGACGGCATCACGGTCCACGCTGACGGGGTCGCCGTCGAGAACCTCACCGTGCGCGGCTTCGCGTCGGACGGCATCCGCATCACGCCGCCCAAGGGCGCCAAGAAGCCGCTCAACGGCTGGCGCGTGAGCTACGTGACCGCCGCCAACGACGGCCTCCACGGCGTCGACGCGCTCGGCGCCCGCGGCGGGACCATCGACCACGTCCTCGCCTCCGGCCACGGCGCCGCCGGCCTGCGCATCGGCCGCTGCCAGCCGTGCGACGCGCTCGTGACCGAGAGCGTGGCCGAGCGCGGCATGACCGGCTTCGAGGGGACGGACGCGGGCGGCAACATCGTGGTCGCGCGCTCGCTCTTCCGCGACAACCGCGTCGGGGTGATGCTCGTCTCCGCCGGCAACGAGAAGCCCTTCCACCAGCAGGACACGACGGTCGTCGGCAACGTCATCGCCGACAACGCCAACCGACTGGCGCCCGGACAGGGCGACGAGTTCGGCGTCGGCGTGCTCGTCCGCGGCGGGCGCCGCGACGGGCTGGCGCGCAATCGGATCACCGGGCACCCCGGCGCCGGCGTCCTGCTCACCGCCTCCGACGACGCCCCCGCCGCCGAGGACTCCGTCCAGGGCAACGTGCTGCGCGACAACGGCGTCGACCTCGCGCTCGCCCCGCGCCCCGGCCAGCGCACGTCCAAGGGCTCGTGCTTCGCCCAGAACCGCTACCGCACGTCGCTGCCGGGGGACATCGAGAACGTCCTGCCCTGCCAGTCGGACGTGCCGCTGCGCGTCCGCGACCCGGCGCTGCCGCTCGCGCCCCCCGGCGCCGACTGGCGGACGGTCGCGCTGCCCGCCGCGCAGCCCTCGCTGCCCGACGCCGAGTCGGCCAAGCCCAAACCGGCGCGGAGCCCGGGGCGCATCGACGTCGCGCGGGTCGGCGTGCCCACCGCGGGCTGAGCGGGCGGCGCCCGCTACCGTCCGGACCGTGCCCGCCCTCCGCGAGGACATCCGCAACGTCGCCATCGTGGCCCACGTCGACCACGGCAAGACGACGCTGGTCGACGCCATGCTCTGGCAGTCCGGCGCCTTCAGCGCCCACCAGGACGTGGCCGACCGCGTCCTGGACTCGATGGACCTCGAGCGCGAGAAGGGCATCACGATCCTCGCCAAGAACACCGCGGTCCGCCACGACGGCGTGAAGCTCAACATCGTCGACACGCCCGGCCACGCCGACTTCGGCGGCGAGGTCGAGCGCGGGCTGACGATGGTCGACGGCGTGCTCCTGCTCGTCGACGCCAGCGAGGGCCCGCTGCCCCAGACGCGCTTCGTGCTGCGCAAGGCGCTCGAGGCGCGGCTGCCGGTGATCCTCGTGGTCAACAAGGTCGACCGCCCGGACGCGCGCATCGCCGAGGTCGTCGACGAGGTCTACGAGCTGTTCCTCGACCTCGACGCCACCGAGGAGCAGATCGAGTTCCCGATCGTCTACTGCAACGCCAGGGCGGGCCAGGCCTCGCTGAGCGAGCACGAGCCGGGCACCGACCTCGGCCCGCTCTTCGACCTGCTCCTCGAGCGCATCCCGGCGCCCTCCTACGAGCCCGATCACCCGCTGCAGGCGCTCGTGACGAACCTCGACGCCTCGCCGTACGTCGGGCGTCTCGCGCTTTGCCGCGTGCGCCACGGGACGATCCGCCGCGGGCAGGCCGTCGCCTGGTGCCGCTCCGACGGGACGATCGAGCGCGCGCAGATCGCCGAGCTCTACGTCACCGAGGCGCTCGAGCGCGTCGAGGCGCAGGAGGCGGCGGCGGGCGAGATCATCGCCATCGCGGGCATCGCCGAGGTCACGATCGGCGAGACGCTCGCCGACCTCGACGACCCGCGCCCGCTGCCGGTCATCACCGTCGACGAGCCGTCGCTGTCGGTGACGATCGGCGTCAACACCTCGCCGCTGGCCGGCCAGGAGGGCGACAAGCTCACCGCGCGCCAGATCCGCGCGCGCCTGGACCAGGAGCTCGTGGGCAACGTCTCGCTGCGCGTCGGCGACACCGACCGCCCCGAGGTCTGGGAGGTCCAGGGCCGCGGCGAGCTGCAGCTCGCGGTGCTCGTCGAGCTCATGCGCCGCGAGGGCTTCGAGCTCACCGTCGGCCAGCCCCAGGTCCTCACGCGCGAGATCGATGGGCGCATCCACGAGCCGGTCGAGAGCCTCGCCATCGACGTGCCCGAGGAGTACGTCGGCGTCGTGACCCAGCTGCTGGCCCTGCGCAAGGGCCGCCTTGGGCAGATGGTCAACCACGGCACCGGCTGGGTGCGCATGGAGTACCGCGTCCCCGCCCGCGGGCTGATCGGCTTTCGCACCGAGTTCCTCACCGAGACGCGCGGCACCGGGCTGCTGCACCACGTCTTCGACGGCTGGGAGCCGTGGGCGGGCGAGCTGCGGACGCGCCCGACCGGCGCGCTGGTCTCCGACCGCCGAGGGCGCGCCGCCCAGTTCGCGCTCATGAACCTCCAGGAGCGCGGCACGCTCTTCGTCGGCCCCGGCGACGAGGTCTACGAGGGCATGATCGTCGGCGAGAACGCTCGCGCGGACGACCTCGACGTCAACGCCACGCGCGAGAAGCACCTGACCAACGTCCGTTCCTCGACCGCCGACGTCCTCGTCCGCCTCGTCCCGCACCGCACGCTCTCGCTCGACCAGGCGCTCGAGTTCCTGCGCGAGGACGAATGCGTCGAGGCGACGCCCGAGAGCGTGCGCCTGCGCAAGCTCGTGCTCGACAAGACCGACCGCGTGAAGGTCGCGCGGCGGGCGCGGGCCGGCGTTCCGACTGGGTGAGCGAATGAACGTCCCGAGCGTCGGTGATCTCTCGTGGTGGGTCGTCCGTCGGGTGATGGCCGGCCACGCGCTGATCTACCGCGCAAGCGGCGGGCGCATCGGCCACCACGTCCCGGGCGCGCCGCCGATGCTGCTGCTCGACACGGTCGGCGCGCGAAGCGGGAAGCGGCGCACTACGCCGCTGGCCTACTTCGAGGACGGGCGCGACGTGGTCATCGTCGCGTCCAAGGGCGGTCATCCGAGGCATCCCGCCTGGTACCACAACCTGCGCGGGCACCCGGACACCACGGTGCAGGTCGGTAGCCAGCGACGGGCGGTCCACGCCCGCGTGGCGGAGGCCGACGAGCGCGCCCGGCTATGGCCGAAGGCCGTCGCGACCTGGTCCGACTACGCGAGCTACCAGAAGCGCACCGAGCGCGAGATCCCGCTCGTGATCCTCGAGCCGCGCGACTGACGGCGTCGGGCTCCGAGCGGCGATCTCCGGGCGACTGCCGCCCTCGCTAGCGTCCCGGCGGCGTGCGCCCCGACGAACCGGCATCGAAGCGCGGCGGCCTCGCGATCGCAGCCGCCGTGCTCCTCGGCGCCGCGTCGCTGGCGCTGCCCGCGACGCTCGGCTACGACGCGTGGGCGTGGACGGTCTGGGGGCGCGGCCTGGCGCACCTCGACCTCGCGACGACCGCGGGGCCGTCGTTCAAACCGCTGCCGGTGCTCGTCCTCGCGCCGCTGTCGGTGCTCGGCGACGCGGCCCCGACGGTGTGGATGGGGCTCATGCGCGCGTGCGCGGTGCTCTCGCTGCTGCTCGCCTACCGCCTCGGCACGCGGCTGGCGGGGCCGCTCGCGGGCGCGGTCGCGGCGGCCGGCCTGGCGCTGAGCGCCGACCTCTACCGCACGGCGCTGCTCGGCTCGGCCGAGCCGGCGCTGATCGCGCTGACGTTGGCCGCGGCCGACCGGCATCTCGCGGGGCGGCGCGACTGGGCGCTCGTGCTCGTCGCGGTCGCGGGGCTGATCCGGCCCGAGGCGTGGGTGCTGCTCGGGCTCTACGGCGCGTGGGTGTGGCTGCGCGAGCCGCGGCTGCGCGCGCTCGTCGCGATCTGCGTGCTGGCGCCGCCGGTGGTGTGGATCGGCATGGACTGGATCGGCTCGGGCGATCCGCTGCACGCGAGCTCGACCGCGACCTCGGCGACCGAGGGCAGCGCCGCCAACGCGAGCGTCCCGGCGTGGGAGGTCGTGCGGCGTGCGGCCGACGCGATCATCGTCCCGGTGCTCGTCCTCGCGGCCGTCGGGACGGCGCTCGCGTGGCGCCGGCGCGACCGCGCGGTGCTCTCCCTCGCGGCGCTGGCGCTGGGGTGGATCGCGGTGGTGGCGGTGATGGCCGAGGCCGGCTTCACCGGCACGCGGCGCTACCTCGCGGCGCCGGCCGCCGCGCTGTGCGTCGTGGCGGGCGTCGGGTTCGCACGGCTGCTCGACGCCGCGCGCGAGCGCGGCTGGTCGCGCGGGGCGGTCGCGGGGATGGGGTGCGCGATCGCCGTGCTCTCGCTCGTGCCGGCGTTCCTCCGCGCACGCGAGGAGTGGCGGACGCTGAGCGTCGCGCACAGCCAGGCCGACCAGCTCTCCGAGCTGCGCCGCGCGGTGGACGGCGCCGGCGGCCGCGACGCCGTCCTGCGCGCCGGGCGCCCGGCGGTCAACCCATGGCTGCAGACCGCGCTGGCGTGGGAGCTGCGCGTGCCGCTCTCGCGGGTGCAGGCGACGTGGGCCTCGTCGCGCCGGCACCCGCACTGGATTGCGCCCGCGCTCGTCTTCCGCGCCCCGGCGAAGCTCGCGGGGCCGCGGCCGGTGCTCCCCGCGGGCGCCCGGGGGCGGCTCGTGACGCGCGCGGGGCGCTGGCGCGTGCTCCACGTCACGGCCTAGGCCGTCACGGGCGCTACCGTGAAGGTGGATGCAGCTCGCCGAGCAACGCCCGAACGTCGAGCTGCGCCGGGGCCCGGACGGCGAATCGATCGTCGTCCTCGCCTTCCCCTACGACCCGCACATCGTCGCCCTCGTGCGCCGCATCCCGCAGCGGCGCTTCGACTGGGACAAGCGCGAGTGGTGGGCGCCGGTCGGCGACTGGGCCGGCGTGCATGTCGCCGACGTCCTCGACCGCTTCCCCGAGCTGACCACGAGCGCGCAGGTCGACGCCTGGCTGGCGGCGATCGAGCGCCGCTGGGTCGGGACGGTCACCGCCGCGCGCCACGGCGGCCGCGGCTGGTTCGCGCTGCGCACGCGCGCGGGCAAGGTCCCCGACGCGCTCGCCGAGGGCGCCGTCGAGGTCGAGGGCCGGCTCCTGTCCCCGCTGACCGCGGCGGGCGCCGAGACGCTCGCCGGCCTGGACGGCGTGCGGATGGACGCCGGCGCGCGGCGCTGCATCGCGGCGCTGGAGCGCGGCGAGGACCCGCCGCCGGCGCGTCTGGCCGTTAGCCACACGGTCGAGGGGACCTTCCTGCGCCTCGACGTCCTCTGGGACCCCGACGTCGGCGCCGCCTTCGACGAGCTCCCGGGCGGCGGCGAGGTCGCGCGCACGCTGCCCATCGACCCGTGGATCGTCGACGCCCTCGACGGCTTCCTCGGGCTGCACGAGGTCGCGATCGACGGCCAGGCCGCCGAGGCGCTCGCCGACCTGCGCGCCGAGCACGCCGACGCGCTCTCGGAGATCCGCGCCTCCCGGGCGACGACCGGCGAGCCGATCGCCGAGACCGCCGCGGTCCTCGGGGGCGAGCTCGCGCCCTTCCAGTGGGCCGGCGTGCGCTACGCGCTGCGCGCGCGGCGGGCCTTCCTGGCCGACGAGCAGGGGCTCGGCAAGACGGTCGAGGCACTGGCGGCGCTGGAGGCCGACGACGCCTTCCCGGCGGTCGTCGTCTGCCCCGCCTCGCTGAAGCTCAACTGGGAGCGCGAGGCCGGGCGCTGGCTGCCGCACCGCTCGGTCGCGGTGATCCAGGGGCGTGTCGCCGTGCCGCCGACGGCCGAGATCACGATCCTCAACTACGAGGTGGTCGCCGCGCACCGCGAGGCGCTCGGGCGCCTGCGGCCGCGGGCGCTCGTGGTCGACGAGTCGCATCTGTGCAAGAACCCGCAGGCCAAGCGCACGCAGGCCGTGCGCCGGCTGGCCGAGACGGTGGCGCCCGAGGGGCTGCGCTTGGCGCTCACGGGCACGCCCGTCCTCAACCACGCCGAGGAGCTCATCAGCCAGCTGCGCGTGATCGGCCGCCTCGAGGACTTCGGGTCGGGCGCGCGCTTCGCGCGCCAGTTCCGCGGGCGGCTGAGCGAGGAGCGCCTGCACTGGCACCTGCGCCGGCGCTGCTTCGTGCGGCGGCTGAAGTCCGAGGTCCTCCCCCAGCTGCCCGCCAAGCGCCAGGTCGTCGTCCCCGTGGCGCTCGACAACGAGCGCGAGTACCGGCTGGCCGAGAACGACGTCGTCGCGTGGCTGCGCGAGCAGCCGCTGGACCTGCGCGAGCTCAACGCCCGCATCGCCGCCACGCTGCGCGCCGAGCGCCTGGCCCAGCTCGGCACGTTGCAGCGCCTGGCCGCACGCGGCAAGCTGCACTCGGCGCTCGCGTGGATCCACGACTTCCTCGCCTCGGGCGAGCCGCTCGTCGTCTTCGCGCGCCACGTCGAGGTCCAGGAGGCGGTCATGGAGCGCTTCCCCGACGCGCTGCACCTCCTCGGCCGCGACGACGTCGTCGCGCGCGACGACTCCGTGCGCCGCTTCCAGGACCCCGAGGGCCCGCAGCTCATCGTCTGCGCCACCCGCGTCGCCGCGCAGGGGATCACCCTCACGCGCGCGTCGAACGTCGCCTTCCTCGAGCTCGAATGGACGCCGGCGATGCACGACCAGGCCGAGGACCGCTGCCACCGCATCGGCCAGCGCGACGCGGTCACCGCCTGGTACCTGCTCGCCGCCGACACAATCGACGAGACGATGGCCGACCTCATCGCCCGCAAGCGCGGCCTGATCGCCGCGGTCACCGACGGCCGCACCTACGACGGCGACGGCCTCGTCGACGGCGTCGTGCGCGAGCTGCGCGGGGGGCGGACGTTCCAGCACCTGCGGGCGGTGTAGGGCGCCAACAGCTCACCGAGGGAGAGTGAGAGCAGGCGTGGCCGCTCTCCGCGGCACGAGTGTCAGGTTCGTCGGCCTATAGCCGAACAAGGTGACACTCGTCGCAGGCAGCGCGCTCGCCCGGGCGCGGCGGGCAGCTTCCCTCCCTCGGTGAGCTGTTCGCGACCAGCGCGCCCAACGGAGGCCGGCACCCGGCGGCGCGGACGCAAAGCGCGGACGCAAAGCGCGGACGCCTACTCCCGCGACGGTGCGATCGCCTGGATCCCCGTGATCTCGCGGCCGACGATCAGCGACTGGATCGAGTCGGTGCCCTCGAAGGTGAAGACGGCCTCCATGTCGGCGTGGTGGCGGGCGACGTGGTGGGCGAGCAGGATGCCGTTGCCGCCGAGGATGTCGCGGGCGTCGGCGACGATCGCCCGGGCCTTGGCGGCGTGGTTCATCTTCGCCAGCGAGGCCATGCCGGCGGTCAGGCGCTCGTCGGCGGCGAGCTCGCTCAGGCGCAGGCACAGGAGCTGCATCGCGGTGATCTCGCCGAGCATGCGGCTGAGCTTGTCCTGCACGAGCTGGAAGGACGCGAGCGGGCGCCGGAACTGCTCGCGCTCCTTGGCGTAGGCGAGCGCCGCCTCGTAGGCCGCGAGGGCGACGCCCAGCGCGCGCCAGGCGACCGTGTAGCGCGTGAGGGTCAGGACGCGGGCGACGTCGCGGAAGGTGCGGCAGCCGGGCAGGCGGTTCTCGGCGGGCACGCGCACGCCGTCGAGCTCGATCTGCGCCTGCCAGACGGCGCGCAGCGACGTCTTGCCGGTGATGACCTCGGTGTTGAAGCCGGGTGAGCCCTTCTCGACGAGGTAGCCGCCGACGTGGCCGTCCTCGCCGCGCGCCCAGATGATGGTCACGTCGGCGAAGGAGGCGTTGCCGATCCACTTCTTGGCGCCGTCGAGGACGTACTCGTCGCCGTCGCGGCGGGCGCGCGTCTCCAGGGCGACGGCGTCGGAGCCGTGGTCGGGCTCGGTGAGGCCGAAGGCGCCGATGGCCTCGAGCGCCGCCATCGCCGGCAGCCAGCGCTCGCGCTGCTCCTCGGAGCCGAGCAGGTGGATCGACTGCATCGCGAGGTTGGAGTGCACGCCGAAGAAGGTCCCGATGCTGCCGTCCGCGCGCGCCCACTCCATGCTCACCAGCCCCGCCCCCGTCGCGCTCATCCCGGGGCAGCCGTAGCCCTCGATGACGCCGCCGGCCAGGCCGAGCTCGGCGATCTTGGGCACGAGCTCGAAGGGGAACTCGGCGCGCTCCCAGTAGCCGTTGATGACGGGCGTGACCTCGGCGTCGCAGAAGGCGCGCAGGCGGTCGCGGATCGCGCGCTCCTCTTCGGTCAGGCGCTCGTCGAGCAGATAGAAATCGGTCGCCATGGCGGGTAGGGAGCCTTCCACATGATCTTCACGAGCCCATACCCCGACGTCGACGTCCCGGAGACGACGCTCACCGACTTCGTCCTGGAGCGCTCCGACGAGTACGGCGACAAGCCGGCGCTGATCGACGGGCCGACCGGTCGGGCGTACACGCACGCGGAGGTCAAGCGGGCGGTTCGCGCCGCCGCAGGCGGCCTGGCGCGCGGCGGCATCGGGCGCGGCGACGTCGTCGCCCTCTACGCCCCGAACTCGCCCGAGTACGCGATCGCCTTCCACGGCGTCGCCGCGCTCGGCGGCGCGGTCACGACGATCAACCCCGTCTACACCGTCGACGAGCTCGCCTTCCAGCTCGAGCACTCCAACGCCCGCGCGCTCGTCGCCGCGCCCGACGTCCTCGACCGCGCGCGCGACGCCGCCCGCCGCGCCGGCGTCGACGAGGTCCACGAGCTCGGCCCCGACCTCGCCGCCGCGGGCGATCCCGAGGCCCCACTGCCCGACGGACCCGATCCCGGCGACCTCGTCGCCCTGCCCTACTCCAGCGGCACCACCGGCCTGCCCAAGGGCGTGATGCTGACCCACCGCAACCTCGTGGCGAACATCCTGCAGTCGACGGCCCAGCAGCCGGTCACCGCCGAGGACACGCTGATCGGCGTCCTCCCGCTCTTCCACATCTACGGCCTCAGCGTCGTCATGAACGCGGTCCTGCGCAACGGCGCCACGCTCGTGACGATGCCGCGCTTCGACCTCGAGGGCTTCCTCGCGCTCGTGCAGGAGCACCGCGCGACCAAGGCGCACCTCGTCCCGCCGATCGTCCTCGCGCTCGCCAAGAGCCCGCTCGTCGAGCGCTTCGACCTCTCGAGCCTGACCCTCGTCAACTCCGGCGCGGCGCCGCTGAGCCCCGAGCTCCAGCGCGCCGCCGCGGAGCGCATCGGCTGCCCCGTCGTCCAGGGCTACGGCATGACCGAGTCCAGCCCTGTCACGCACGTCACGCCGCTCGATCCCGCGCACCACCGCCTGGGCGCGATCGGCCCGCCGGTGCCGAGCACCGAGTGCCGGATCGTCGACGTCGCCTCCGGCGACGAGCTCGGCCCCGGCGAGGAGGGCGAGGTCTGCGTCCGCGGTCCGCAGGTCATGCGCGGCTACCTCGACGACCCCGAGGCGACCGCGGCGACGATCGACGAGGACGGCTGGCTGCACACCGGCGACGTCGGCCGCGCCGACGAGGACGGCTACGTCGTGCTCGTCGACCGCGTCAAGGAGCTCATCAAGTACAAGGGCTACCAGGTCGCCCCCGCCGAGCTCGAGGCCGTCCTGCTCGAGCACCCGGCCGTCGCGGACGCCGCCGTGGTGGGCCGCGCCGACGAGGAGGCCGGCGAGGTCCCGCTGGGCTTCGTCGCGCTGAGCGACGGGGCCGACGCGGGCGCCGAGGAGATCCTCGCCTTCGTGGCCGAGCGCGTGGCGCCGTACAAGCGGCTGCGCGCCCTCGAGCTCGTGGACGAGATCCCCAGGTCGCCATCCGGCAAGATCCTGCGGCGCGTGCTGCGCGACCGCGCCTGAGCCGCGCGCGCCGCCTGCGTAGGATCAGGTCCATGCCCTGGCAGGTCTATCTCTCAGGCGAGATCCACACCGACTGGCGCGAGCGGATCGTCGCCGGCGCCGAGGTCGCCGGACTCGACGTCGCCTTCACCGGCCCGGTGACCGACCACGCCGCCAGCGACGACTGCGGCGCCGCGATCCTCGGCGACCAGAGCGACCGCTTCTGGCACGACCACCTCGGCGCCGGCGTCAACGCGATCCGCACGCGCACGCTGCTCGAGCGCGCCGACGTCGTCGTCGTGCGCTTCGGCGAGCAGTACCGCCAGTGGAACGCGGCCTTCGACGCGGGCTACGCGGCCGCGCTCGGCAAGGCGCTGGTCACCCTGCACCCGCCCGAGCACGACCACGCGCTCAAGGAGGTCGACCGCGCCGCGCTCGCGGTCGCCCGCGAGCCCGAGCAGGTGGTCGACCTCCTGCGCTACATCATCGAGGGCCGGCTCAGCGCCGTCCCCGCCTAGTCGACGGCGGCGGGCGCCTGCGAGCGGATCCACTCGCGCAGCGCCGTGTCGGCGACGCGGGCGTAGACGCCGGGCTTGCCCGGCCGGGCGCAGCCCTCGCCGAAGCTCGTCGCGCCGACGACCTTGAGGTCGCCCGCGGCGGTGCGGCCGAAGAGCGGGCCGCCGGAGTCGCCCTGGCAGGTGTCGACGCCGCCCTGCGGGAAGCCGGCGCAGACCATCGTGGCGGCCTCGAAGTCGCTGTAGGCGCCGGCGCACGTGGCGTCGGTCGTGATCGGGACCTGCGCCTCCTGGAGGGTGTCGGGCGCGTCGCCGTTCTCCGACGTCGTGCCCCACCCGGCGATCGTCTCCAGCGTGCCGGGCGACCAGATCGAGCCCTCCGAGGCGCCGGCGACCTTGGTCGGCGCCTTGGTCGACGGCGAGGCGAGCTGCAGCAGCGTGATGTCGTGGCCCGAGGTCGCCAGGTAGTCGGGCTCGACGATGACGCGCGCGACCGGGACCTTCTCGCCCTGGCCGGACTTGTTGGAGCCGATGCGCACGTCGATCAGCGGCGCGGGCCAGCCGGCCGGCGTGCCCACGGCGGCGCCGGTCATCGAGCCGCAGTGCCCGGCGGTGAGCACGTAGGTCGGCGCGATCAGCGTGCCGGTGCACAGGAACGAGGAGCCGAAGGTGATCTCGGCCACCGACGGGTAGGCGCCGGGGGCGGCGTCGTGGCCGCCGACGACGGCGAGCGACGGGGCGGCGGTCAGGGCCAGCGACGAGCACGCCGCCGCGGCCGCGATCAGGAGTCTGCGCAGGAGCTTCATGAAGGCTCCAACGCAGGCGGGCGCCGATCCTTGCGGGGCCGTCCTTCCCAACAGAGATCCAACGCCGCGCGAAGAGCGCCTTGCGCCGTGTCGGCGAGCCTGCCGCTGTGCTGCGAGTAGCGACGACCTGCCTGGCGCTCGCGGCATCGGCGGCGGCCCCGGGCTGCTCGGGGTCGTCCGGGTCGCCCGTCGCCGCCGCCCAGATCCGCGCCGACACGCTGGCAGCCGTCGCGCGCCGGATCTACCACCAGGAGGCCGACGGGGCGGTGGGCCACGCCGCGGTCAAGCGGATCTCGCATGACCGGGCGCTGCTCGCCGCCCTGTCCCATGGCACCCCCACGGCCCTGCGCGCCGCCGCGCTGCGCCAGCTCTTCAACCCCGGCAAGCACGTCGTGCGCCTCGAGGTCGTGCGCGGGCGGCGCGCGCTGACCGACGTCGGCGGCGCCTTCGTCGTCGCCCCCGCCTCGATCGAGCTGCGCGACGGCCACGGCGCCGCCCTCGGCCGCCTCGACGCCTCGATGCAGGACGTCATCGGCTACGTCAAGCTCGTGCACCGCCTCACGGGCGCGCAGATCGTGGTGCGCGGCGACGGCGCCCACGTCGAGAGCTCGCTGCCCCGCGGCGCCACCGCGACGCTGCCGCCCGCCGGCGACGCCTCGGTCGGCGGGCGGACCTACGTCGTGCGCTCGTTCCCCGAGACGGGCTTCGCCGGCGAGCCGCTGACGGTCTGGCTGCTGACCCGCTGACGCACGCGCACGGCCGGTCAGCGGATCGAGCGCTTGCTGAGCTCGATCGCCTTGCCCGCGTCCTGCGCGGTGACGAAGTTCGGTCCCGTCGGCAGGACCTCGCCCTGCGCCGGGAAGAGCCCGTAGCGCGCGCGCTGGGTGAGCAGGACGATCGGCAGGTAGCCCTGCAGGTACGCCTGCTGGTCGACGGCGAACAGGAGCTGGTGGGCGCGCACCGCGTTGAGGACGTCGGGGCCGAGGTCGAAGCTCGCGACCTTGACGTCGTCCTGCGCGCCGATCGAGCGCACCGCCTTGACGGCCTCGATGCCGCTCGTGGCGTTGAGGGCGAGGATGCCGTCGATGCGGTAGCGGCGGACCGCGTCGGCGATCCGCTTCGGCGTGGCCGCGCTCTGGTCGTCGACGCCGAAGACCCGCGCCCGGCCGCCGGCGGCCCGCAGCGCCCTCGCCAGCCCGCGGCAGCGCGCGTCGAGGCCCTGGTTGCCGATCTGCTGGTTGACGCACAGCGCGCGCCGCACCCCCGCCGCCGCGAGCCGCTCGCCCGCCTGCAGGCCGGCGCGGTCCTCGGGCTGGCCGACGTGCGCGAGCACGCCGAAGCGCCGGAAGACGTCGCTGCCCGAGTTGATCGAGACCACGGGGATGCCCGCCTTGACCGCGCGGCGGATCGCCGGCCCCAGACCAATCTCGGGGATCGAGACGACGAGGCCGTCGGGATGGGTCGCGACCGCCTGGTCGATCAGCGCCTTCATGCGATCGAGGCTGTAGACGTCGGGCGCGCGGTAGTTGACGACGACGTCCATCTGGCGCGCCGCCGCCTCCACGCCGGTGCGGACGATCGCCCAGAACGGGCTCGAGGCCTGACCGTGGGTGACGACGGCGATCCGCACGCCGCCGCTGGGACGGGCCGTGGACGCGGCCGGGCCGGGCGCCTGCCCGGGCGTGACCGTGACCGTCGGCTCGCGCACGACGGTCGTGCCGCCGCAGCCCGCGAGGAGCGCCAGGAGCAGCGCGAGTCCGCAGATCCGCCTCATGCCTCGACCTCCGGCGGCGTCGGGATCCTCGCCTCAAGCCGCGTGCCGCCGTCGCGCGGGCTGTCGAGCGCCAGCGCCCCGTCGACCGCGGCCAGGCGGTCCTGGAGGCCGCGCAGGCCGCTGCCCGCGCCGACGTCGGCGCCGCCGACGCCGTTGTCGGAGACGAGCACGACGACATCGTCGCCGTCGAGGCTGATCTCGACGCGCGCCTGCGTGGCCTTGGCGTAGCGGGCGACGTTGGTCAGCGCCTCGGCCACGACGAAGTACGCGGTCGCCTCGGTCGCGGGCGCCAGGCGCCCGTTGACCTCGACCACGCAGTGCACCGGGACAGTCGAGCGCTCGGCGAGCGCGGCGACCGCGGGTTCCAGGCCGCTCTGGGTGAGGATCGCCGGGTGGATGCCGCGCGCGAGCTCGCGCAGCTCGCCCAGGGCCGCGCTCAGCCGCGCGGCGATGCCGTCGACGAGCGGGCCGGCCTCCGGGTCGCTGATCGAGGAGCGCAGCACGCGCAGCTCGAGGGCCAGCGCCAGGAGCTGCTGCTGGGCGCCGTCGTGGAGGTCGCGCTCGATGCGCCGCCGGGCCTCGTCGGCGGCCTCCACGATGCGCAGGCGCGAGACGCGCAGGTCCTCGACGCGCGCGCGCAGGTCGGCCTTGAGGCGCTCGTTGTCGATCGCCAGCGACGAGGCGGCCGCCGCCGCGTGCACGAGCTCGTCGCTCGTGTCCAGCGCGGCGTCGTGGACGATGGCCGCAACGGGGCGCCCGTCGCGCTCGACCGAGGTCCACGCGCGGCCCGACCCGGGCTCGGGCAGCGCGACCGGGCGGCCCGCCTCGTCGACGAAGGCCTCGCGGTCGGGCAGCCAGTAGGCGATGGCGACGGAGCGGTCGCCGAGGCTCTCGGCCAGCAGCTCGCGCACGGGCCCGCTCGCGGCGGCGCGCGGCGCCAGCAGGGCGCGGCCGATCGTGTAGAGCACGGCGTGCAGGCCGTCGAGCGTCGCCACCACGAGCACGGCACCGGCGGGGATCAGGGCGCAGAGGACGAGGCCGAGGCCGGGCCCGAGGGTCCACGGCCCGAGATAGTCGATCGTCCCCAGGCCGGCGACGCCCTGGACGCCGAGGCTGACGAGCTCGGCCAGCAGCGCCACGGGGACGAGCGCGACGATGATCAGCCCCGCGATCAGGAACGGCTTGGTGACGAGGGTGGCGACCATGCGCCAGACGACGCGGTCGGAGAGGACGTCGAGCGAGCGTCGCCAGGGATTGCCGGTCGTCCCCGTCCGCGTCGGGTCCGGCAACGGGGGGATGTGGGTGCCCAGGAAGCGGTTGGCCGCGCGACGGTCCGCGCGCACGAGCCAGTGGCAGGCCGAGGTGGCGCCGAGCAGGAGCGGGAGGCCGATCCAGGCGACGCTGAGCGCGGCGCCGATCATGAGCGCGATCGCGGCGAACAGGCCAAGGATCGCGATCGGCACGTTGACCGCCAGGTAGGCCGCGGCGTGGGCGGCCCGCTGCGCGCGGCGGTCGAGCTGCAGCGCGGCGATCATGGCCGGCGGCCCTCGACCGCGACGTCGCCCGAGCTGCTCAGCGCCTGGATCGAGAAGGGCGCGTCGGCCACCGCCGCCAGCCCGCTGACCGTGTGACGGCCCGAGGCGCTCTCGGCCTCGACCTGGTAGCGGCCGGTCGGGACGGCGACGTGGACCGAGCCGCTCGTCGAGCGCAGCGAGAGCTCCTGGGGCGCGCACGACGCGCTCGCGTCGATGTCGCCGGTCTCCGCCCTCGCCTGCAGGGAGAAGCCGCAGAAGGAGGCGACGTCGATGTCGCCGCTGCGGGTGGCGACCCGCGCCGAGCCGCGATAGCCGCTGAAGCTCACGGTCCCGCCCCCGGTGCGCACCGCGACGGGCACGTTGTCCGGCACGACCAGGCGGTACTGCACCGAGCAGGCGTGCGGGACGGCCTTCGGGCAGCGCGAGTGGATGTGCAGCTCGCCGCCCTCGACGCTGCGGGTCACGTCGGCGTCGTGGCCGAAGGCATAGCGGTCGGTCCGCTGGACGCCGAGCAGCGCGGTCTGTCCGCCGCCCGCGATCGTCACGTCGGCGTCGCCGAGGTCCAGGGTGACGCCGTTCAGCGCGCCGCGCACCGCGAAGGAGACCTTGCGCTCGTGGCTGGTCGCGACGCTCGCGATCGCAAGCGCGGCGGCGCCGCCGACGACGAGTAGCGCCGACACCATCACCACGACGCCCCAGCGCGAGACGCGCGAGGTCGGGGCCGGACCATCCATGACGGCACTCTACGGTGACGCGGGGCAGCCAACAGAGGTCGTGATGCCTGTAGCGTCTCGCCCATGAGCGAGAGCCACGACGAGCTCGGCCCTCCGACCTCCTACCTCGCGCTGGCGGAGGGCACGCCGGTGCTCGGGTCCGACGGCGAGGAGGTCGGCCACGTCGAGCACGTGCTCGCCGCGCCGGAGGAGGACATCTTCGACGGCATCGTCGTCGCCCACGGCCTCGGCCACCACTGCTTCGCCGACGCCGAGCAGGTCGCCTCGATCCACGAGCACGGCGTGCTGCTGACCATGCCGGCCGCGGAGGCCGAGGACCTGCCGCGCCCCAGCGAGAACCCCGCGGTGATGGAGGACGACCCGGCCGACCGGGAGTCCGGCCTGAGCCACAAGCTCCGGCGCGCCTGGGACATGCTGTCGGGGAACTACTGAGGGCGGCCGGCGCGGCGCGGCGGCGATGCGGGCGATCGTCTGGCACGGGCCGGGGCGGATGGCGGTCGAGGAGCGCCCCGAGCCCGGCGCGCCCGGCGCCGATGAGCTGATCGTCCGCCCCGAGGCCGTCGGGATCTGCGGCTCGGAGGTCGAGGGCTACCTCGGCCACATGGCCAACCGGACGCCGCCGCTCGTGATGGGCCACGAGTTCGCGGGCGTCGTCGTCGCGGCGGGCGCGCAGGCCGAGCGGTGGGAGGGCGCGCGCGTGGCCGTCAACCCGCTCGCGGGCTGCGGGACCTGCGCGCTGTGCGCGGCCGCACACGAGAACCTCTGCCCGCGGCGGACGCTCATCGGCGTCCACCGCGACGGCGCCTTCGCCGACCTCGTCGCGGCGCCGGCCGCCAACGTGCGGGCGCTGCCCGACGGGGTGCCCGGACGCGTCGGCGCGCTCGTCGAGCCGCTGGCCAACGGCGTGCACGCGGTGCGCCTGGGGCTGGCAGGCGGCGCGGTGACGCGGGCGGTGGTGATCGGCGCGGGGACGATCGGGCTCATGACGCTGCAGGCGCTGCTGCTCAGCTCGGACGCTCACGTCGCCGTCGTCGAGCCCCAGGCGCAGCGGCGCGAGCGCGCGC
This sequence comes from uncultured Actinomycetes bacterium, assembly GCA_963851295.1. GTDB lineage: Bacteria > Actinomycetota > Thermoleophilia > Solirubrobacterales > Solirubrobacteraceae > JAOPZW01. Next base: position 1,062,690 of record CAWKOS010000001.1, read on the forward strand.
TTGCGCTGGGCGCGGCGGCGGTGCACGCGAGCGGCGACGAGGCGCTCGAGGCGCTGCGCGACGACGGCGACGGGCTCGGCGCCGAGCTCGTGCTCGACGCGGTCGGCGCGCAGGCGACGCGTGCGCTCGCGCTGACGCTGCTGCGTCCGGGCGCACTGGCCGTGTGCATCGGGCTGGCGGCCGACAACACGACGCTCGGCTTCCATGGCGTGGTGCGCGGCCAGCTCGGGGTCCGCGGCTCGTACGCGTACACGATGGCCGACTTCGAGCAGGCGCTCGAGTGGCTCGTGAGCGGACGCGCCGCGGTCGGCGAGCTGACGGCCGTGCGCCCGCTCGAGGACGGCCCCGGCGCGTTCGCCCGGCTCGCCGAGGGCCCGACGCCCGCCGACCTGAAGGTCTTCCTCGCCGGCGCCGGGCGCGAGGCCTGAGCGTGGGCGCCCTCGACGGCCGGGTGGCGGTGGTCAGCGGCGCCTCGAGCGGCATCGGCCTGGCGACCGCGCTCGCCTTCGCCGACGCCGGCGCGCGCGTCCACGCCGTCGCGCGCCGCGCGGCGCTGATCGAGGAGGCCGCGGGCGGCCGCGACGTCGTCGCCCACGGCGTCGACGTCACCGACCGCTCGGCGGTCGCGCGGCTGGCCGCCGAGGTGGCGGCCGAGGGCCCCCTGCACGCGCTGGTCGCGGCCGCCGGCACGAACATCCGCGAGCGCCGGCTGCACCAGCTCACGCCCGAGGCCTTCGACGACCTCGTGGCGGTCAACCTCACCGGCGCCTTCAACCTCGTGCACGCGCTGCTGCAGCCGCTGCGCGCGGCGCGCGGCAACGTCGTGCTCGTCGGGAGCGTCTCGGGGAGCTGGCCCGACCGCTCGGGCCCGGCCTACCAGGCCACCAAGGCGGCGCTGCTGGCCTTCGGGCGCGGCGCGGCCTTCGACGAGCGCCACGGCGTGCGCTTCACGACGATCCTGCCCGGCGTCGTCGATACCGCGATCCTCGACCGCCGCCCCGAGCCCCCGACGCCCGAGCAGCGCGCGCAGATGCTCCAGCCCGAGGACGTCGCCGCCGCGTGCCTGTTCGCCGTCACGCTCCCCCCGCGCGCCCACGTCCCGGAGCTGACGATCCTCCCGACCGCCCTGCAGGCGCTGGGGCGCACGTCGTGAGGCGCTACTGGCCGCAATGCGCAGGCTGCTGCCAGCGCAGGGGGCCGAGCTGCTGGCTGGCGGGCGCGGGCGGAGCGGTGCCGGGAGCCCAGTAGAGACCGGTCACCGTGCCGTCGACGGCGACGCTCCACGAGTAGAAGGACCGCGCGCTGGAGTTGACGATGTACTCGACCGCCCACGAGCCGTCGACGTGGTAGGCCGCGCCGGTGACCTGATAGCTGCCGTAGGCGTTGATGTCCGAGCCCGAGGTCGGCGTCAGGCGGTGGTACTCCCAGGAGCCGTCGGGGCAGTTGTTGTAGCGCTCCTCGACGGCGCATGCCGGCCACCCCGCGGGACAGTCGGTGAAGCGCGAGTCCAGGAAGTACCGCTTGAAGCCGTCGTAGGCGGCCTGGCCCGTCTGCTCGGCGGGCGGCTTGGCGAAGAGCGGCTGCGGGCCCTGCGGACCCGGCGCCGGGGTCGGAGCCGGGGCCGGCGCGGTGGGCGCGGTCGGAGCGCTCGCGGCCGGGATCTTCGAGGCGATGGTCTGGCTCCCACCGCGCGTGACGATCTTGACCTTGACGCTCTTGCCCTGCGCGGCGAGGAGCTTCTGCGCCGCGGCGCCTCGATACCCGGAGCTGCGCCACGTGCCCAGCGAGACCGCGGCCGCACGCGCGCGGGCGCGCGTCAGCTTGTAGGAGCGCGCGCCGATGCGCACGGAGACCGAACGCGGGCGCCCGGCCGCCGAAACGCGTCGCGGGCTCGAGAGCGCGACGACGATCCGCGTGACCCCGCTCTTGGTCTGGATGGAGGTCTCGGCCTTGAACGCGGCGTGCGCCGGCGCCGGTACCACGGCGAGGGCGGTGAGGGCGACGGGCATGGCGATCCGCTTGGTGAGCACGGCGGCGATTGTCCGGGAGGGCCAGGACGCCGCGCAAACCCAACCGGTCAGGTTTGGGTCACGCGTCACACCTCTTTTTTGACTTTCATTCAGCGGCTCGCCATCGTCCTCGCGATGCGCGGCTCCACGGCGGTCGGTGTCCTCATCGCGATCCTTGCCTCGGCGGCGCCGGTGGCGGTGGCGGCCGGGCCCGCGCCCGGCACGCCCGAGTACCTCCAGCGCGACGCGCAGAACATGCGCGACGCCTACGGCCGCCAGACCGCCCCCGACGGCCAGCTCAGCCCCGCCTACATCACCGCCTCGCCGGCGAAGTTCGACGCCGAGTACCTGCGCCAGGTCGCCGACCAGGCCGCCAACCCCACACGCCCCGTCCTGGACCCGGGCCAGCTCGTGCCCGGCTGGAACCAGGGCAACCCCTACCGCTACGGCTGGGCGGGGACCCGCGGTCAGCAGATCCCCGTCGCCTTCACCAACCGCTACGGCGCGCTGCTGCGCGGCCACGTCTACGCGCCGCTGCCCGGGGCGCGCGACCCGTACACCGGCGCCACGCTGAGCGCGCCGTACCCGGCGGTGCTCATCACCACGGGCTCGGTCCAGGGCTCGGAGAACATGTACGAGTGGCTCGCGCAGGACCTCGCCGAGCGCGGCTACGTCGTCCTCACCTACGATGTCCAGGGCCAGGGCACCAGCGAGACCTTCCCCCACCAGGGCCCGCTCGGCGACGTCCCCTTCTGCGACCCGACCGCCACGCCGGCCGACGGCGAGCAGACGCCGTGCCCGGGGGTGCCGTTCCAGCAGACGGCGAACTTCGTGAAGGGCACCCAGGACGCGCTCGACTTCCTGCTCGCCACGCCAGACGCGCCCTACCCCAACCCCGCGGCGGGCTCGGCGGCCGTCAACGGCTACGACCCGCTGTGGAGGCTCATCGACCGCACGCCCGACGATCGCACCGCGACGCCCGGGCGCACCACGAAGGTCGCGATCGTCGGCCACTCGCTCGGGGCCGCGGCCATCTCGTACCTCCAGGGCGTCGACCCGCGCGTCGAGGCCGCGGTCGCGCTCGACAAGCTCATGGCCGGCGCCGACAACATGTTCGACGTCGACGCCCACCCCGTCGTCCCGTCGCTGGGCGTCCAGTCCGAGTACGGCTTCAACGTCGAGCCCTATGTCTTCATGGGCGGCTCCTCGCTGGCGCCGACGCCGATCTCGCCGACCGAGGGGCCCGATCCCCAGCGCGAGGAGAAGACCGGCTTCGACGGCTGGCGCGCGGCCGGCGTGGACTCGATGGTCGTGGTCCCCCGCTCGTCCACGCACCTCGAGTACACCGACATCGCCTACGCGCTGCCCGCCAGCCGCTACGGCCAGGACGTCGCCGGCTACTACACGCAGGCGTGGCTGGACAAGTACCTCAAGCACGACCCGTCGGCCGACGCGCGCCTGACCGCCGATCGCCTGACCTACCTCGAGCCCGGCCCCGGGCGCCTGTGGTCGCCCGTCGCCCTCACGCGCGACGAGCACCTGAGCTTCTACTTCTGCTCGGGCTGGTCCTTCCACACCGCCGACGGCGCGGTCGCGAGCAACGGCGACCTCGCGGGCGTCGGGGGCTGCTGAGCACGCAACGAGCGACGAGATGGCAGCGACGTCGTCGGCGTCCCCGGATGACGTCGCCGGCGTCGAAGCGCGCCAGGGTCGCCGCCGACAGAGGCGCCGCGCTTACACGATCGTTAAGTAGATGGATATAGCGTCGCGCCCCCTGAGAGGTGCCGGGTCATCGTTCGGGGCGTACGTCGCGCGGCGCGTCGCTGCCGTAGCGGTCGTCGTGCTGGTCACGCCGTCGCTGACCTACGTGCTCTTCGGCTCCCTGCGGGAGGACGTGCCGGTCACCGACAAGGCGTCGCAGTTGCCGGGCTACCTGTCGGACACGTTCCTGCACCTGGACTTCGGCTACGCCCCGAAGTTCCACGAGCCGCGCGGGCGAGTCCTGCTCGACACGATGCCCGTCGACATCGCGCTGCTCATCGGCTCACTCGTCTGCGGCGTGGCCATCGGTCTCGCGGCCGGCCTCGTAGGCGGAGCGCGCCGTCGCAGGGCCGCCGACCGGGCGCTGGCGGTGGGCGCCGCCATCGGGATGAGCATGCCGGTGTACTGGTTCGGCTCGATCGCGCTCGTGCTGTTCGCCCCGCAGTCGGGCTACCTGCTGCAGATCCCGTTCCTGTCCTGGTACGGCGGCTACGTCCCCTTCGCCGACAGTCCGCTGCGCTGGCTGCAGTCGCTGTGGGTGCCGTGGCTCGTCCTGGCGGCGCCGCTGGCCGCGATGGTCTACCGGATGACCCGCGCCTCGCTGGCAGAGGTCGTGAACGAGGACTTCATACGCACGGCGCGCGCAAAAGGCGTGCGCGAGCGGATCGTCATGCGACGACACGCATTGCGCGCCGCGTTGTCACCGGTCATCGGACTGGTCTCCGTCAACGTCGCGCTGCTGGTCACGAACGTCATCGTCATCGAGCGCGCGTTCAACCTCCCCGGCTTCTTCCGCGTGGCCAGCATCGGGCAGTTCAACGGCCTGGGCGAGGGCAAGGAGCCGCCGATCTCGGCCGAGGACGTCCAGGCGCTGATCGTCGAGGCGTCGCTGCTCATCGCGTTCACGATGTTCCTGGCCGACGTGCTGCGCGCCAAGCTCGACCCGCGGACGCGGATGTGATCGCGTGGCTCGCGCGGCTCCCCGCGCTGGGCCCTACAACGACGAAAGCCCCGCATTCGCAGGGCTTTCGTGAGTAGCGGGGGCGGGATTCGAACCCGCGACCTTCGGGTTATGAGATGACCCTTATACGTCTACATAGGCGAAAGATCCCGCACGTTGCGTGATTTTTTTCCAGTTCGAGGGTGTTGGGAAGAGCTGGTTCCTCTCAAATTGGAACCACATTGGAACCACGGGGCGCGCTCCGGCCCGCTCGCCGCGGTCGGCGCGGAACTCTCGGCTATCGGCTGGGCGCTAACGCTCGTACGTCGCGCCTATGCGGGTCATCGACGCGGTCGTGTCGGCTCTGATCTACCGTCACGTCACCGCCGATGGGCTACTCACCCGACTCCCCGATGGCCGCTGAAAGCTCGGCCGGCGGCAGCGAAGGAACGCCCGCGGGCGGGATTCGGCCGTGGACGTGACCCCGGATCGGGAATCCGCACCCAAGGTCCGCGAAACCCCGATAGACACAAGGGTCTGCGACCTGTTTGGGCCCCGACCCCGCCCCCTCACCATGGGGGTTCGTGAGCGGGGTCGGGGCCCAAACAGGAAGAGAGTGGGTGGTGGACGGAAACTGCAGGGGGTTGGGGAGTGGTGGCAGCGATCAAGAGATCTGGAGACAGGAGAACAACAGCTGGGGCTCGGGTGCGCGCGGCGTATGGCGTGGATGGCGGCTTGGAACGCGTGGTGGCGTTCAGCCTTGCGGTGCGGCAGCGCGGCTTGGGAGGCGCGCCGTTGGACGTGTGGTCTGGAGCGGCAGCGCGCTGCGCCGGGCGATAGCGCGACGAGGCGCGTGGGCGCGGATCGCGTGGAGTGCCGAAGCTGCAGCACCAGTGGTGCGAATGCACGGTCACGGGTGGTCAGCCGCCGGACCGCCGAGCGCCGTTGCGGGGACGACCGAAACGAGTCGGCTCTGTCGGCGCGTCGTACGGCACGCTCCGCTGTCGCGTTGCATGGACTTGCTGGCGCCGTCGCGCTGCTGCCTTTCCCACAGAAGCGGGAGCGACGTGGGGGCCAATCACGCTCCGGTGACGCCTGCTGCTCGTCCAAGGCGGGCACGCGCGACGGCGGATGTCATGACTTCCGCTTCATCGTGGCGATTCAAGCGTGCGACGGCCGTCGGCGAAGCCTCTCGCGTCTTTCCAGAGCGAGCGTGTGACGGGCCAGATTCGGCGCCTCTGGACGCCGCATTGATGGCCGAGGAGTACTCGTGGAGGTGGGAGTCACGATTGTTGGCGGCCGAGAGCTCGAGGCCGCTCTCCTTCTCGGTCAGACGAGCCGCGATCGAGCCGACGATCGCGACCTCGAGGCCGTCGAGGATCCAGACTGTCGCCAGTCCGATGAAGACCATCCAGTGGAAGCGCGAGCAGGGGAGCCGGTCCAGCCGGGCCGGCACGCGGGTCTCGATGGTGCCCAGCTACACCTTCGAGCTCACTGCGCGGGTTGCGGTACCCGGCGACGGCGTCGAGTAGTCCGCCGATCCGGCCGGCCAGCGGAGGCTAGGCTGGCGGCATGACGTGGTGCAAGCTGCTCGGGCACCGCTGGAGCGTTCTACGCGGGCACCTCGATGCGCTGGGACTGCGGGGCTGCGGCGCCGCGGGCGGCAAGGTGTACAGCTGAGCCGAACGTGCCGGGCGGTACGCGCGCGCCCTGGACGGCAGGGAACAGCGACTCGCTGGGGCGCCGCCCGCTGCTCTCGCTGCTGCCGGTCGCGCCGGCGCGCCGCGCTGCCAAGCGTCGGTAGCACGCACTCGCCGAGCGCCTCAAGGAGCGATCGGTGGATGGCCGCACTCTCGAGAAGGTCGGGAACAGGCGGGATGCCGGGGCGGAGGTCACGTCGTCTGTCCGGCCGGAAACAGCTCTTCGAGCTTTCGGCGCATCACGGCTCGGTCGGCCTCGAGGCCGGTCCAGTGCCGCACGCTGATGGCGCCCTGGTTGACGAGCATCGCGAGCCCGTCGAGCACCGTGCAGCCCCGGGCTTCCGCCTCGCGGATCAGGGCCGTCTGCGGCGGGTTGGGGATTACGTCGGCCACGATCTGGCCGGGGCGCAGGCTGTCGAGGTCGAGGTCGATCCGCGCGTCGACATCGGGGAAGAGTCCGACCGAGGTGGCGTTGACCAGGACATCGGCCGTCTCGGGTACGTGATAGGTCTGGTCCCAGGAGACGTATTGGGCCCGGGCCGGCGTTCGCGTGGCGAGGAGCGCCACGAGCTCCGCGCCGCGGTCGGGATCGCGGTTGACGATGGTGACCTCGGCTGCCCGGGCAAGCGCCGCCTCGACGGCGATCGCGCGGGCCGCGCCCCCCGCCCCGAGCACGACGAGCGCGCGGCCGGCGGGGTCTACCACCGTGCGCAGCGCGGCCATGAATCCCTGTCCGTCGGTGTTCTCGCCGATGTAGCGGCCGTCGCGGCGCACGACGCAATTGACGGCGCCGATCACCTCGGCCGACTCGGCCACGCCGTCGAGGTGTTCAATCACCGCGACCTTGTGGGGTATCGAGCAGTTGAAGCCCACCCAGCCCATGGCCCGCGCACCACGCACGGCGTCGCCGAGCGCGGCGGGCGCGACGTCGCAGTTGACGTACCGGGCGTCGAGACCGTGATGGCCGTAGGCGGCCTCGATCATCGCCACGGTCGGGTTCTCGGCGGCCGGCGTGGCGAAGGAGCCGGTGAGCAGGCTCAGGAAGTTCAGCGGTTCGGACAACGAATCCTCCTCGGTTCAGGTGGCCAGGTCGGACTCGGCGACGGCGCGTAGCGCCTGCGCCGCAATCGTCAGCGCCGGGTTCATCGCGGCTGAGGACGGGAAGAAGCCGCCGTCCACGACCCACAGGTTCTCGACGTCGTGCGCCCGGCACAATGGATCGAGCACGCTCGTGGCCGGGTCGGCTCCGGCCACGACCGTGCCGCACTGGTGGCTGTTCATCGAAATGTCGAAATGCTGGGTGAGGATCGCGTCGTAGCCAGCGGCGCGCAGAAGGCGCTTGGCGCGCCGCAGGAGGACGCGATGGGTCTCCACGCCGCGGGCGACGCGGGCGGTTGTGATCCGGCCGGCGCCGTCGACGGTGACGCGGCTGTCGGGCGACGGTAGGTCCTCGCTCATGATCAGCCACTCGACGCTGCGCCTGGCGACCTGGTTCAGGACCGGGAGCGGCACGAAGCGGGGCGCCACGCTCCTCATCATCACGCCCTGCACCTTGCCGATCAGCTGCATGGCACCGAGGGGGTATCCGTCGCCGCCGTCGTGGTACCAGTCGTTGACCGACAGGGTCTTCTGGAAGGTGACGTCGTTGCGGCGGTCGAGGTCGACGGCCACGATGTGAGCGTTGTTGTGCACCATGAAGTTGCGTCCGACTTGGTCGGATGAGTTCGCCAGTCCGCGTGGGTGCTCGTCGTCGGCGGAGGCGAGCAGCAGGACGGCGGAGTTGACGGCGCCGGCAGCGAGCACGAACTTTCCGCCGGTGACCCTGACCGGGCCTTCCTGGTCCTCGGCCATCAGGTGATCGACCCGGCGGCCCGTGCCGTCGGTGACGATCCGACGGACATGCACGCCCGTTTCCAGCCGGGCGTGTCCGGTCGCGATGGCGGGATCGATGCCGCACGTCTCCGCGTCGCTCTTGGCTCCGAGCGGGCACGGAAAGCCGTCGCACGTCGCGCTCCGAATGCAAGCGCCGCCGGGCCGCCGGTCGACGCCCATGGCGTTCGCGCTCGGATGGACGCCCTGCTCGCGCAGCCGGGCGGCGAGGTCGGCGATGTACGGCTCGTGCTCGAGCGCGGGATACGGGAACGACGTGCTACGCCACGGCTCGGTCGGGTCCTCACCGAGCGTGCCGTGCACGCGATACATGCGCTCGGCCTCGCCGTAGTACGGCTCGAGGTCGGCGTAGCTGAACGGCCACGCCGGTGAGCTGCCCTCGCGGTGCTCGACGGCCTCGAAGTCGCGCTCGCGGAACCGCGGGAGGCTGGCGCCGTAGACCTTCGTGCTTCCGCCCACGACGTAGTGCACGCCGGGGTGGAACACGCCGCCGCGGCCGTCGAGCCACTCCTCGTCCGGCTTGTAGCGGCGATCCGCGAATACCGCGCGCGGGGACCAGTTCTCGGGCTCGCGCGGCAGGCGCGACCCGCGCTCGACGACGAGCACGTCGACCCCGCGCCGGGCCAGCGCAAGCGCCGTCGTGCCCCCGCCCATGCCGGATCCAACGATCACCACGTCGGCGCTCAGCGGTTGATCGCCGCGCCGGCTCATCGCGGGCCGCGGGCCGCGGACAGCGCGCTGGAGACGAGCTCACGAGCCTCGGAGAGGATGCGTTCGAGGTGCTCCTCGCCGGTCAGGCTTTCCGCGTAGACCCAGCAGGCCGTCGGGCCGTGGCTTGGCGACGCGACGGCGGTAGCCGCCTCCGCGCCGGCACTCCCGATCAGGACGGCCGGGGAGGCCGCGAACGCGACGATGCCCGGACGGCGGCGTTGCCAACCGCGGCCGGCGCGGCGTTCATGGCGCTTCATGGGACTCTCCTCACTCTGCCTGGGACTCTCCTCACTCGTTGCCCGTCGCTGCCACGCTGGGGATTGCCGGCGCGTGGCCACGTCCGACGTCGCGAGAGCTCTTGGCGTGGCACCGAATTCCCGGACCCCGCGTCCAGCCGGACGTGCTCCCGGCGAGCTCCCGGTCAGCCGGCGGGCGCTCTGGCGCCCCGCCGGCGGACCCGGGGCCATTGGGAGTCAGCCGCTCATGCGGAGGCCTTCGGGGGGGTCTGATCGCCCCCGTGGCCATTGGTGGTGCCGGGGTGCTCGAGGTCGTGCACGACGGCCCCGGTCATGATGCCCACGACCTCGTGCATGGTGTGCGTCTGCGGCGTCACCACCGCCGCGCGCCGGCCGAGGCGGTGGATGTGGATACGGTCGGCGATCTCGAACACGTGCGGCATGTTGTGGCTGATCAGGATCACCGGGAGCCCGTTGTCGCGGACGCGCCGGATCAGCTCGAGCACCTGCGCGGACTCGCGCACGCCGAGCGCCGCGGTGGGCTCGTCCATGATCACGAGCTTCCGGGCCCACGCAGCGGCACGTGCCACCGCCACGCCCTGGCGCTGGCCACCGGACAGCGTCTCGACCGCCTGGCTCATCGAGCGGATGCCGATCTGCAGGTTGTGCATGTGCTCCTGCGCCTGGCGCTTCATGGCAGCCTTGTCGACCATGCGCAAGAGGCTGCCGAGCGGACCGGAGCGGCGCTGCTCGCGGCCCAGGAACAGGTTGGTGGCGATGTCGAGCGCGGGTGCGACGGCCAGGTCCTGATAGACGGTCTCGATGCCCGCACGGCGCGCTTCCAGCGGTGACTTGAAATGCGCCGGCTTGTCGTCGAGGTAGATCTCGCCCGCGTCGGGGATCACGGCCCCGGAGAGCGCCTTGATCAGGCTTGACTTGCCGGCACCGTTGTCGCCGATGACGGCGAGGATCTCGCCCGGGTAGAGCTCGAAGTCCGCGCCGTCGATGGCGGTCACGTGCCCGTAGCGCTTGACGAGCCCCCGGGCCGCCAGGATTGGGGTTCGGGTCTCGGTCATGCCTTGCGCCTCCGAGCGATCTGGTCAACGGACACGGCCAGGATCACCAGGATGCCGGTGATCAGGACCTGGTAGATGGACTGGACGCCCATCAGCACCAGGCCGTTCCGGAGCACGCCCACGATCAGCGCGCCGATCAGGGTGCCGACCACGGTACCGCGCCCGCCGAACAGGCTGGTCCCGCCCAGCACCACGGCGGTAATGGCGTCGAGGTTGTCGGTCTGACCCGCGTTGGGGTCGCCGACGCTGGTGCGGGAGATCAACAGCAGCGCGGCAAGGCCATAGATCACGGCGGCCACCACGTAGACCAGCAAGAGTTGCCGGCGGACGTTGATGCCCATCAGCCGCGTGGCCTCGGGGTTGTCGCCGATCGCGTACACTCGCCGGCCCCACGTGGTCTGCGAGAGCACGAACCACGCGACCACGAATAACCCCAGGCATACCAGCGTGCCGTAGGTGATCGCGGTGTTGCCAAGCGTGAACGTGTTCCCGAGCGCCGTCATCGCGGCCGGGAGGTTGGAGATCGTCTCCTCGTTGGAGTAGATGTGCGTGAGCGCGAAGGCGATGTAGAACGTGCCCAGCGTCACGATGAACGGCGGCAGGCCCAGTCTGGTCACGAGGCCCCCGTTGACGACCCCGAACCCGGCGCACACCAGTAGGCCGATGAGAATCGCCAGCACCGGCGGCACGCCGCTGTCGACGGCCAGCTTGGTCATGACGATCGACCCGAGCGCCATAACGGTGCCGCACGACAGGTCGATGCCGGCAGTCAGGATGATGATCGTCTGCCCGATCGCCAGCGTGCCGAGAACCATCACCTGCTGAAAGATCAGCGAGAAGTTCTGACTGGAGAGGAACCGGTCGCTCTGGGTCGTGAAGAACACGCACACGAGCACCAGCGCGATCAGGGGCCCGAGCGTCGCCACGCGCTCGCCGCTCAGCAAGCCGCGGGCCTCCTCCTCCGGCCCGGTCGGCGGCGCCATTTGCGCCGCCGCCCCGATCTCGTCTCGATGCGAGACTGCGGTTGGATCAGTCATCGCGGGCTAGCCCCAGCAGTTGGCCGTGCCGTACGTCGTGTCCTTGGAGGGTACGCCGTTCATCGGCTTGTCGGTGATGAGGTTCACGCCGGTATCGGTATAGCCGGACACCTTCTTGCCGGTGTTGGCGAAGTTGACGACGGCCTTGACGCCCTGGCCGGCCATGTTCTTGGGGTACTGCTGCGACGTCGCCACGATGACGCCCTTCTTGACGTTGGCGACGCCGGTGCAGCCGCCATCGATGGAGACGATGGTGGCCTGCTTGTCCTTGCCGGCCTGCTTGAGCGCGGTGTAGGCACCGGCGGCCGCCGGCTCGTTGATCGTGTAGACGAGGTTGATGCCGGGGTCCTTCTGCAGAAGCGTCTCCATCGCCGCCTGCCCCTTGGCCTGGTCGCCCTGCGTGTCGGCGGATCCGACGATCTGGGGGTCGCCTTCCTTGATGCCGAAGCCCTTCAGGAACCCGTTGTGACGCAGGATGCCGACCGAGATGCCGGGCGCAAGGTCGAGCATCGCGATCTTCGCCGGCTTGCCCGCGAACTTCGCCTTCGCGTACTCGCCGATCAGTTGGCCGGCCTTGAAGTTGTTGGTCGCGAACAGGCCGTCGGTCGCGTTCTGCGGCTCGGTGGGCGTGTCGAGCGCGATCACCTCGACGCCCTGGGCGCGCGCCTTCTGGATCGAGGGCACGATCGCCTTCGTGTCGCTCGGCGTGATCAGGATGCCCTTCACGCCGCGCGCGACCATGTTCTCGATCGCCGTGACCTGGCTCTGGTTGTCGCCGTCGAACTTGCCGGCGGCGCTGACCAGCGTGGCGCCGTCCTGCTTGGCAGCCGCCTGCGCGGCCTCCTTCATCTTCACGAAGAACGGGTTCGTATCCGTCTTGGTGATCAGCCCGACCTGGACGTTGCCGCCCGACTTGCCGCCGCTGGTCGAGCTGCTGCTGCCGCCGCTGCTGCCGCACGCGGCGATGCCGACCGCGAGCGCCAGCGTCGAGCCGACGGCCACGGTCCGCGAGATTTTTCGACCCATGCGATGCGTCGTCATCTCTCTCTCCCTCGAGTTGTGCCGTCTCGGGCCTCCCCGGCCGCAAGACAACGTTTACAAGCCGTAGGTCTAGCAGACGGCGAATCCGGAAGTCAAGGGAACTGACGAAACGTTTTATCTACTCGACAAGCGCACTACAGACCGGTAATGTCCACGGTCGTGAGAACGTTGTCTGGATCCGGATGGTGCACATGAAACCGGTAGACCGGCGCCCCACGATGAAGGACGTCGCGGCGCTGGCAGGGGTAAGCCTTGCGACGGTGTCACGCGTCGTCAACGGCAACGCCGACGTTCGCACCGACCTGGCGGCACGCGTCAGCGACGCGGTCAACGTGCTCGGCTACCGCCGCGACCTCACGGCGAGGTCGCTCCGTCGCACCGACCGGTCCTCAGCGAGCATCGGGCTCATCATCGAGGACGTGGCCAACCCCTTCTTCTCGTCCGTGCACCGGGGTGTCGAGGACGTCGCAAGGACGAAGGGCGTGCTGACGTTCGCCGGCTCGTCCGACGAGGACCCGGCCCGCGAGCGGGAGCTCGCGGAGGTGTTCAGCGGCCGCGGCGTCGACGGGCTGGTGATGGTGCCCTGCGGCGCCGACCAGAGCTACCTCCAGCGCGAGCGGCAGATGGGCACGGCGTTGGTGTTCGTGGACCGCCCCCCGCACTTCATCGACGCCGACGCAGTCCTCAGCGACAATGTCGGGGGCGCGAGGTCGGCCGTCGACCATCTGCTCGCCGCCGGCCACCGCCGGATCGCCTTCCTCGGCGACCGTCCCTCAGTGTTCACCGCCGCCGAACGCCGGCGCGGCTATCGCGAGGCGCTGACCGGCGCCGGCGTCGACGCCGATCCCTCGCTCGAGCGGGACGGCCTCGCGGACAGCAACGCCGCGGAGCTGGCGGCGCGCGAGCTGCTGCTGTCCGCCACGCCCCCGACCGCGCTGTTCACCGGGCAGAACCTGATCACCGTTGGCGCGGTCCGCGCGCTGCGTGGCCTCGGCCTGCAGCACGACGTCGCGCTGGTGAGCTTCGACGACGTCGTGTTGGGCGACATGGTGGAGCCGGGGATCACCGTCGTCCGGCAGGATCCGTACGAGCTCGGTCGACAGGCGGCGGAGCTCCTCTTCGCGCGGCTCGACGACGCCGACGGGACGTCACGGCGGATCGTCCTGCCCACCGAGCTGGTGGTGCGCGAATCCGGTGCGATCCCGCCGGCCGGGGCCCGGGCGTGAGCGCACCGGGCGACCAGCTCGTCGTTGTGGCCGGTGAGGCGCTCGTGGACCTCGTGCTCGGGCGCGACGGCAGCCTCGACGGCCATCCGGGCGGCGGCCCGTACAACGTGGCGCGCACGATCGGCCGCCTCGAGCAACCGGTCGCCTACCTCGGCCGTCTATCGACCGACGGGTTCGGCGCGCGCCTGCGCCAGGAGCTCGACTCCGACGGCGTGCGCCTCGACACCGCGGTCCCCACGGACGCACCGACCACGCTGGCGCTGGCCGAGCTCGACGGCGCCGGCGTGGCGCACTACCACTTCTACTCGCAGGGCACGTCGGCCCCCGGGCTGGCCCTCGAGGAAGCGGCAGCGGCCGTGCCCGACCGCATGGGCACGTTCTATCTCGGGACGCTCGGGCTCGTGTTCGAGCCCATGGCCACGACCTTGGAGGCACTCGTCACGAATGTCGGCGACGAGACGCTCGTCGCGCTGGACCCGAACTGCCGGCCGACCACGATCGAGGACCCCGCCGCGTTCCGCGGACGGCTCGAGCGGCTCCTCGCCCGCACCGACCTGATGAAGGCAAGCGACGACGACCTCGCGTGGCTGGATCCGGGCGCCGATCCCGTCGCCGCCGCGCGGGCGCTGCTCGCCCAGGACCACGCCGTGGCGCTCGTCACCCTCGGCAGCCACGGGGCGCTGGTGATCACCCGGGACGAGGCGATCGAAGTCCGCTCGCCCCAAGTCGACGTCGTCGACACGATCGGCGCCGGAGACGCGTTCATGGGCGCCTTCCTCGCCCACTGGCGCGGCCGCGGGTTCGGCCGCGCCGAGCTCGTCCGCCTCGACGAGGTCGAGACCGCCGCGACCTTCGCCTGCCGGGTTGCGGCGATCACGTGCGGCCGCGCCGGGGCCGACCCGCCGCGCCTGGCCGAGCTGTAGGTCCCGGGCACGCCTCCCCCGTCGGGGAGCTCGTGGGCACTGTCACAAACGTGTTACAAGCCTCGCCGGGCGGGTTATCCTGTTGTGCGGGACGGCAACCACCGTCCCGACTCTCCCCACAACGAAGAAGGCCACAGCCCATGACCCACCGAGTGATTCAGTGGATCGCCAACGTCGTGCGTGACCCGGACACGGAGGAGTCCGAGGCGCACTTCCATCAGGGGCCCGACTCGACGCCGGCCGTGTGTTACGACCCGCACTGTGGATCGCCACACCTCGACGTCCACTCCCGGTAGCGACCTGATTACGTAAGAGCCGCCGTTTTGCAAGCACTCTGGCGGCGAGTTGTTCGCGCCTACTCGTGCTCGAGGCGCAGGCGTTCGGCGCGCCGGCCGAGCATCGCGAGCTGGGGATCCATCGGACGCCGGCGCAGCACCAGGTGGCTGCTCAACACCGGCCGCGCCATCGCCCCGTATGTCGCACCAGGGAACGGCCATCGGACGCGCGGGCGGCGTGCACGTGACCCGATGAGCAGTCTGGGTCGGGGGCGCCCAGACCACCAGCATCTCCGGCCACGTCGAGCCATAGGGCGAGCCTGTGCCGAGCAAGACGCGCTGCTGTTCGGGATGGACCGCAGGCGACACCCGGTGGCAGGCGAACGCCGTGGCTGAGGAAGCAAATGGCCCGGCCAGGCGCGCCCGCCGACTGGTGGGGCCGGCGCCGGCCAGGCACGCCGGTAGGTTCGCCCGATGGTCACTGACGTCGAGACGCTGATCGCACGCGCTCGCGAGTTCGCGGGGCGCGAGCGCCGGACGATCCTCGGCATCGTCGGCCCGCCGGGAGGCGGCAAGTCGAGGCTCGCGCAGATCGTAGTCGCTGCGGTCGGCTCCGCCGCGGTAATCGTCCCGATGGATGGCTTCCACCTTGCGCAAATCGAGCTCGTGCGGCTCGACCGGCGCCACCGCATGGGCGCACCCGACACGTTCGACGCGCTCGGCTACATCGCGCTGCTCCGACGGCTGCGCGACCGCACCGACGAGGTCGTCTATGCACCGGCGTTCCGGCGCGAGATCGAGGAGCCGATCGCCGGCGCGATCCCCATCCCATGCGCAACCCCGCTCGTCGTGACCGAGGGCAACTACCTGCTCGTCCCGGATGAGCCGTGGGCCGGCGTTCGCCCGCTCCTCGACGAGTGCTGGTACGCCGACCTCGACGAGGCCACGCGGCTGCGGTGGCTCATCCAGCGCCACGTCGACTACGGCAAGACGCCGCAAGCCGCGCACGAGTGGGTCCACCGCAGCGACCAGACCAACGCGGCCATCGTGGCAGCCACACGGGACCGGGCCGACGTCGTCGTCCGCCTCCCAGCGCCCTAGGCCACGGCGAAGGGCATCCCGTAGCGCAGTACGGGTGTCATTTCGGCTTGGACCCTCGTGCCTGCCGTCGGCCCTGCTCGCCGAGGAGGACGCAGCAGACGGTCCGGGCGTTGGCGCTGTCGTTTCGGGACGACAAGCAGCACCTCCGCTCGGGCCGCGCTGAGCCGCCAACGAGTCCGAGAATGCCCTTCCCCGGACATGCGCCAATTGAGAACCCGCATGGGATCGAGCTCCGCGCCGCTCGCCATGGCGGATTCTCGGGACGTATTCGGCCCCGTAAGCCAGAACGAAACGCCGGGTGCGGCCAGGCAGGCGCCCGGGTGCCGGTGTCGATCACATACGCTGCGAGTGGTGCGGCGATGCCGGTGTGCACCGGGTAGACCACTCCTCCATTCATGAAGCAGCGAGCGCGCGTGCTGCGCCGCCGCCACGCTCGCCTTGGACTGCCATGAAGGAGGGCCTCCTCGGTGACACGCTCCGGGTGTTCATCGAGGAGCGAGCTCGAGGAGGCCCATGCTCATGTTGCACGCTGGATTGGATCTGAGTCGCAAGCGGCTCGATGTTTGCCTGATCACCGAGGACGGCGAGCTCGCCGGTCGGCTCGCCGCACCGCCCGACGCCGACGGCCTGCGTGGCCTCGTGGCGCGGCTGGCGCCGTGCGGGGAGCCGGTGCACGCAGTGATCGAGTCGATGACCGGCGCGCGGTTTGTTCACGACACGCTGGAGGAGCTCGGCTGGGACGTCGAGATCGCCGACGCGCAGAAGGTCAAGGGCCTTGCGCCGTTGGCGTGCAAGACCGACAAGATCGACGCGCAGGTGCTGGCGGTGCTGTCGCACCGCGACCTGGTGCCGGCGATCTGGCTGCCCGACCCGCGGGTGCGCCGCGAGCGCGAGCAGGCGCGTTTTCGCCTGCACCTGGTCAAACACAAGTCGAGCCTGAAGAACCGCGTCCACGCGACGATGATCACCTTCGGGCACCCGTGCCCGGTGACGGATCTGTTCGGCGTCGCTGGGCGTCAGCTGCTGGACCGTCTCGAGGTGCCGCAGCCGTGGCGCGACTCGATCGACGCGAGTCTTGACCTGATCGATTACCTCGAGCGCCAGATCTCGACGATCAACGTCGAGCTGAAGGCCGGCGGCGCCGACCATCCCTACGTGCCCTTGTTGTTGACGGTGCCGGGGGTCGGCTGGGTGCTGGCGTTCACGATCGCCGCCGAGATCGGTGACATCACCCGCTTCCCGTCGGCCAAGAAGCTGTGCGGCTATACCGGGCTGTGCCCGCGCGTCTACCAGTCCGGCGACAAGGACCGCCGCGGCCCGCTGACCAAGCAGGGCCCGAAGTACCTGCGCTGGGCGATGCTCGAAGCCACGATGCACGCGCTCAAGCACCCGATCTACCGCGAGCGCTACCAGCGCAACAAGCGCCGCCTGGGCAAGCAGCGCGGCGCCAAGGTCGCCCAGGTCGACATCGCCAGAAAGCTCACCGAAGCGATCTGGCAGATGCTCACCCGCAACGAGCCCTTCTCGCCCACGACCGCTCCGGGAGGCGCCGCGTTTCGTCTGGCCGCCTGACGGCCCTCTTTGGACATGCGCCCCCGGAGCCGGCCTCCAATGTCGCCTGGTCCTCCCGCCGAGGAGGCAATAGAGAGATGAGCGCCGCTCGCCACCCACAACACCAACGAGGACCCTGACACCAGAACACCCCGACCCCGTTGACAACCCACCCCTCCTTCATAGAGACGATGAGCAGGAGCGCAGGGCGACGCTGCTGCTCCTTGACGAAAGGAGCCGTCTCCGGCTCCTCGCTTGATGGCCCGCTCATTTGCGAGTTGGACGAAACGCAGCAGTCTCCTCGCGGTCGCCGAGCGCGTCCGCTGCGCTTCATCGCACAGGGATATGACGCCTTGCCGGTGTCGTAGAACAGCCGGTTGATCCTCAGGTCCATGCGGCTTTCGCCTCGGGTCGCTGCCCGTCGGCGAGTCCCCCAAACGCGCGCTGGGCGAAGGCCGCGCCGGCCGTGGGGTCCGGCGCGTAGTGGGCATAGATCTCGGTCGTGCTCGCGTCCGCGTGGCCCATCCATTCCTGGATCGCGCGCAGTGGCGCCCCGGCGGCGGCCATCTGCGTCCCGAACGTGTGGCGCAGCTCGTGGAACGTGAGGAAGTGCAGCTCGGCGCGTTCGAGGGCCTGCGTGAAGCGCTTGCGCAACTTGGAGGCGTCGAGGACGCGCCCGGTGAGCGGATGAGCGAACACAAGGTCCTGGTCGCTGCGCCAGCGCGAGCGCTGGAAATGATGCTCGAGCTCCTGGGCGAGGCGGTCGGGCATCGGCACCGACCGGCCGCGATGGGATTTCGGGGAGTCGAATGCGCCGCGGGTGAAGCTCTCCGCGACGCGAACGCGCGACGCGCGCCAGTCGACGTCGACCCAGCGCAGACCGAGGAGCTCGCCTTGGCGCAGGCCCGTCATGGCGGCGGCCACGTAGATGGGCCGCTCCAGCGCGCCGAGGTAGTCGTCCGGCACGGCGCGCAAGAGCGCCTCGAGCTCCTCGGGCTGCAGGAAGCGGATGCGGCGGTGCGCTGAGCGCGGCGAGCGGGGCCGGTCGACGAGGGCGACAGGGTTGTCCGTGGCCCACTGGCGTTTGATCGAGAAGGCGTAGATGCCGTGCAGGAAGTTCAGGAGGTTCTGCACTGTCTTGGGTGACAGGCCATCCTCGAGCTTGGCCAGCATGAACGTCTCGATGCGGTCGCGGTCGATCTTGTCCAGCGGGCGGCCGCCGAAGAACGGCGCCATGTGGCGGCGCAGGTAGCCGCGGTAGTCCTGGATTGTCGTGCGCTTGCGTTGCATGACGCGCTCGAGGTGGTCGATGTAGGCGCCGCCGGCCTCGGCGACCGTGCGGCGCTGGGCTCCGGCGACGACGACCTCGGTGGCGATCCGCCGGCGCAGTTCCGCCTCAGCCTGTGTGCGGGTGAGTCCGTCGCTCGTGCCAGCGCGACGCTTGGGCCCGAGGCGCCGCTTGACGCGCCGGCCGCCGACGCGCCAGGAGCCGTAGTAGGTCTCGCGCCCGTTGCCGTCGGCACGAACGAACAGTTGCCCGGAGCCGTAGGAGCGCTTACCCATGCCGGCACTATCTCGCGTACATGGGAGGCGCCGAGGGGCCGAAATTGGAACCATATTGGAACCATGACGGGCCGCCGGTCGGGGCCAGAAACGACGAAAGCCCTGCACGCGCAGGGCTTTCGTGAGTAGCGGGGGCGGGATTCGAACCCGCGACCTTCGGGTTATGAGCCCGACGAGCTACCAGACTGCTCCACCCCGCGTCGCGGAGCTACACATTAGCAACTCGGCCGCGACCCGATCAACCCGCGCGCCGGCGCCGCGAGCGCGAGAATGCCGCGCCATGGCACGCGTCTTCGTCACCCGGCGGCTGCCCGGCACGGCGCTCGAGCGCCTCGGGGCCGAGCACGACGTGGAGGTCTGGCCGGGCGACATGCCGCCGCCGCGCGAGGAGCTGCTCGCCGGCGTGGCCGAGGCCGAGGGGCTGCTGTCCCTGCTCACCGACCGCGTCGACACCGAGCTGCTCGAGGCCGCCCCGAACCTGCGCGCGGTCGCCAACTACGCGATCGGCTTCGACAACATCGACCTCGAGGCGACCGGCGCCCGCGGCGTCCAGGTCGGCAACACGCCCGACGTCCTCACCGACGCGACCGCCGACCTCGCCTGGGCCCTCATGCTCGCCGTGGCGCGGCGCATCGTCGAGTCCCACCAGGACGTCCTCGACGGCAAGTGGCGCACCTGGGAGCCGCAGGGCTGGATCGGCCCCGACGTCCACGGCGCGACGCTCGCCGTCATCGGGGCCGGACGGATCGGCCGCGCGGTGGCCAAGCGCGCGGAGGGCTTCGAGATGGAGGTCGTGCTCGTCGACCTCGGCGACGACCTGCTCGGGGCCTTGGAGCGCGCCGACTTCATCTCGATCCACGCGCCGCTGACCCCCGAGACCCACCACCTCATCGGCGCCGACGCCCTCGCGCGCATGAAGCCCACGGCGATCCTCGTCAACACGGCGCGCGGCCCGATCGTGGACCAGGACGCGCTCGCCGCGGCGTTGCACGAGGGCCGCCTCGGCGGCGCCGGCCTCGACGTCACCGACCCCGAGCCGCTCCCGCCCGACCACCCGCTCCTGGAGGCGCCGAACCTCCTCGTCGTCCCCCACATCGGCTCGGCCACCCACACCGCCCGCGCGGCGATGGCCGACCGCGCGGTGGACAACCTGCTGGCGGCGCTGCGCGGCGAGGAGATGCCGTACGCGGTGAAGGGATAGCGCCGGCGTCCCCCACCATGCGCGTCGCCGTCGTCGACATCGGGACGAACTCCACGCGCCTGCTCGTCGCCGACGTCGCGCCCGACGCAGGCCTGACCGAGCTCGCGCGGCGGACCAGGGTGACGCGGCTCGGGCAGGACGTCGATCGCACCGGCGTGCTCGCCGACGAGGCGATGGCGCGCGTGCATGCGACGCTCGCCGACTACCGCACCGTCATCGACGAGCACGGCGCGCCGCGGACGGTGGCGGTGCTCACGAGCGCGGTCCGCGACGCCGCCAACGGCGCCGCCTTCCTCGAGCGGGTCCGCGGCGAGCACGGGCTCGACGCCCGCGTGATCCCCGGCGACGAGGAGGCGCGGCTGACCTTCCTCGGCGCCACCAGCGAGCGGCCGCCCGACGACGCGACGCCGACGGTCGTCATCGACGTGGGCGGCGGGTCGACCGAGCTCGTGGTGGGCGCGGGAGGCGCGGTGAGCTTCCACGTCTCCACCCAGGCGGGGGTCGTCCGGCACACCGAGCGCCACCTCGGCAGCGACCCGCCCACGGCCGCGGAGCTCGCTGCGCTGGCCGCGGACGTGCGCTCGATCTTCGAGAAAGCGGTGCCGCGCGAGACGCGCCGCACGGCGCGCGCGGCGATTGCGGTAGCCGGTACCGCAACGTCGCTGGGCGCGATAGACCTGAATTTGGGGTGTTCAGCGATGGACGCCGTGCACGGCCACGTCGTGTCGCTGCAGACGTGCCAGAGCATCCTCGAGCGCCTCGCGGCGCTGCCCGAGCCGCGCCGGCGCGAGGTCCGGGGACTGCATCCCGATCGAGCCCCGACGATCATCGCCGGCGTGGTGATGATCATCGAGGCGTTGAAGGCCTTCGACCTCGATGCCACCGAGGTTTCCGACCACGACATCCTGCGCGGCGCCGTCCTGGAAGTGGTGCATCGGGCGCGCGAGGACGGCGCTCGGGCGCGCGCCGGGTGAGCCCCGAGGCGGCGCCGCGAGGGGCGATCCGCCTACCGAGCGGGCGCGCGCAGGAGGGCCCGACGCCGGCCGCGCCGCCAACGCCACATCACCAGTTCTGTTGGCCGATCTGGACGTATGTTTGATAGCGACCGCTGGTCCGACGGCGGACAATCGCCCGCGTCGGCGAAGGGGTGCACGTGCCTTCATGGTGTGTTCCCTCCGGCTGCCGGCAACATAGGTTCGAGCGAAGCCGCATCGAATCGGCGCCTCCCGCCGCTCGGACCGTCGAAACCGGCCCCTTCATGGCACGTACCCCTGCCCGTCCTGTCGGGGCCAACTTTGGAAGCCGCCTCCGGGCGGCTTCCATCGCGTTGGGCTACGGCTCGCGCACGAGCTCGACGTAGCCGGCTCCGGGCAGCGGCTCGCGCCCGTCGATCCAATCGAACCCGA
The DNA here is from genome assembly GCA_963851295.1 of uncultured Actinomycetes bacterium. Lineage (GTDB taxonomy): Bacteria > Actinomycetota > Thermoleophilia > Solirubrobacterales > Solirubrobacteraceae > JAOPZW01. The sequence goes on from CAWKOS010000001.1 coordinate 1,084,337, forward strand.
ACCGCCGGTAGAGCGCCAGCGCCGGGGCGTTGCGCGCCCCCGTCCCGACCCGCACACGCCGGCCGTCAGCCCGCGACAGCGCGTGCGACACCAGCGCCGCCCCCACCCCGCGCCGGAACCAGCGCGGCGCCACGAACAGCCGCGCGATGACGAGCTCGTCGTCGTGCTGCTCGAGGCCGACCACGCCCACGAGCTCGCCGCCCTCCGAGCACAGCCAGACCTCCTCCTCGGTCGCCTGCAGCGTCGCGAGCGTCTCGTGCAGCGGCGGCAGGTCGGGATAGCCGATGAGCTCGGCCTCGATCGCGTAGGCCGCGTGCTGGATCTCCAGCACGCGCGCGGCGAGCCGCGCGTCGGCGAGGTCGGCCCTACGCCAGGTTCGACTTGCGGGGGTAGACGACGTCGGGGTCGGTGAGGACGTTGACGAGGGCGGGAACGCCCGCGGAGAACGCGCGCGCCAGAGCGGGCTTGAGATCGGCCGGGCGCTCGACGAGCTCGCCGTGGCCGCCGAGCGCGGCGACGACCTGGTCGTAGCGCGTCCCGGGACGCAGGTCGGCCGCGACCGAGTAGCCGTAGAGGAACTCCATCGGGTGCTTCTCCAGGGCCCAGATGCCGTTGTTGCCCATCACGCCGACGACGTTCACCCCGTGGCGGGCGAGGGTGTCGAACTCCATCCCGCTGAACCCGAAGGCGCCGTCGCCGAGCAGGAGCACGACCTGGCGCTCGGGGTGGGCGAGCTTCGCCGCCAGCGCGTAGCCCGGCCCACAGCCCAGGCACCCGTACGGCCCCGGGTCCAGCCAGCAGCCGGGCTCGTAGGAGTCCATGACGCGCCCCGCGAAGGAGACGAAGTCGCCGCCGTCGCCGATCACGATCGCGTTGCGGTCCAGGACCTCGCCGAGCTCGCGGTACAGGCGCATCGGGTGCAGCGGCGCGCGGTCGTCGTCGCGGTCGGCCTGCTCGGCCGCGCGCTTCTCGTCCTCGGCCGCCCGCAGGTCGGCGACCCACGCGCCGGTGTCGGCCCCGCCGCGCGCCTCGGAGCGGAGTGCGTCGAGGATCCCCGGCACCGACCCGTAGAGCTCGGCCGCGACCGCGCGCGGGTGGTCGCGCAGCGGCTCGGCGCGATCGACCACGATCAGCTCGGTCTCCTCGCCGAAGGACTGCCCGAAGCCGAGGCGGAAGTCCATCGGGACGCCGATGACGAGCGCCACGTCGGCACCCTTCAGGCCGTTGCCGCGGGCGCGCGAGAAGAACAGCTCGTGGTCGGCGGGCACGCACCCGCGCGCCAGGCCGTTGACGAAGACCGGGATCCGCAGCTCCTCGACGAGCGCGCGCAGCGCCTCCTCGCCGTGGCCCCAGTAGAGGTTCGTCCCGGCCATGATCACCGGACGCTCGGCGTCGCGCAGCAGCGCGGCCGCGCGCGCGACGTCGGGGACCGGCCCGCCCGCGGCGTCAGGCAGCGGCACCGGCTCGCCGGCCTCCGGCGCCTCCATGAAGACGACGTCCATCGGGAAGTCGAGGAACGCCGGGCCCGAGTGCGGCGTGACCGCGGCGGTCAGCGCGTCGTCGATGAGCCCGGGGATCTCGGCGGTGGCGTCGGCCGTCGCGGCGAGCTTGGTCAGCGGCCGCACGAAGGGCACGTGGTCGATCTCCTGCAGCGAGCCCTGGCCCCAGCGCATCGCCGGCGCCCGGCCGCCGAGCACGAGCATCGGCGAGCCGTTCTGCTGCGCCGAGGCGATCGCGCTCATGCCGTTGGTGACCCCCGGCCCCGCGGTCAGGGCGGCGACGCCGGGCTGCCGGGTGACCTTGGCCCAGCCCTCGGCCGCGAAGCCGGCGGCCGACTCGTGGCGGACGTCGACGAGGTCGATCCCCTCCGCGCGGCAGCCGTCGAAGATCGAGAACAGGTGGCCGCCGGAGAGCGTGAAGAGCTTGGTCACACCGTGCGCCTTCAGGCGCTTGGCGACCAGCCGCCCCCCGTGGACCTGCGTGGACTGCTCGGTCTCGGCGCTCATCGTGGCGGCAGGCTATCGACAGATGTCCGACGCCTGTCGAAGCCGCTTGTGGGCCGCGCGCAACCCGCGCACCATGAGGTCATGACGACGACGCTCGACCTTCCCGCGCCCAACGCGCCGAGCGGCTATCTCCTGCCCGACCTCGCCGACCTCGTCCTCGAGCTCGGCGCCTCGTACCCGCTGCTCGCCTACCTCGTCCAGCCCGAGGAGCGCTTCGACGAGCGCACCGTGCTGGACCCGGTCATCCTCGCCGGCCTCGTCCACCCCTGAGCTCGGCCTCGGCCGCCTAGATGTAGTTCCTGAGGACGTGTTGTTCGGGGCGCGGGATCGCTGTGAGGCCCGTTGCGGTGCGAACAGCTCACCGAGGAACGGGTCCGTGCCCGGGGGTCGAACGTCGGTCTTACCCCGTGTGGACGGGGGAAGACCGACGTTCGGCGCCCCCGGGCCGCCGCCGGCGGGCTGATCTCCCTCGGTGAGCTGTTCGCGTCCACGCCGGCGCGGCGCGGACGCGGAACAACCTCCTTAGGTCTTACACCTACGCGTCCAGACGCAGCAGGTCGTCGTAGCGCTCACGGCGCACGACGACCCGCGCGTCGCCGTCGCGGACGAAGACGACCGGCGGGCGCAGGGCGCCGTTGTAGCCGTTGCGCATCGTGAAGCAGTAGGCGCCGGTGGCCGGGACCGCGACGACGTCGCCCACGCGCGGCGCGCGCAGCGCCACGCCCACCGAGAGCAGGTCGCCCGACTCGCAGTGCCGGCCGACCAGGTCGACTGGCTCGCCGCCGCCGACGCGGTCGACGACCGTCGCCTCGAAGCGCTGACCGTAGAGCGAGACCTCGAGGTTGTCGGCCATGCCGCCGTCGACGGCGACGAAGGTCCGCGCGCCGCGCTTGACCGTGAGCACGGTGTAGAGCGTCAGGCCGGCGCGCGCGACCAGGCTGCGCCCTGGCTCGATCACGAGCCGGGCGCGAGTCGGGAGGTGCTCGCGCGCGGCGCCGACCAGCACGTCGAGGTACTCGGCCACGCTCGGCGGACGCTCGGCCCAGGTGTAGCGCGCGCCCAGGCCGCCGCCGAGGTCGTAGACGTCGAACTCGCCGAGCGCGGCGAGCGCCGCCACCGCCTCGCCGAAGGGCGCCGCGTCGAGGATCTGCGAGCCGATGTGCGCGTGCAGGCCGTCGAGGCGCAGGCGGTCCGAGCCGCGCAGGCGCTCGATCGCCCGCCGCGCGTCGGCGGGGCCCAGGCCGAACTTCGAGTCCTCCTGGCCGGTCGCGACTGCGGCGTGCGTGTCGGGCCGCACGCCGGGGATGACGCGCACGAGCACGCCCTGCTCGCCGCGCACGAGCCGCTCGAGACGGTCGACGTCGTCGAGGTTGTCGACCACCACCGTGCCGACGCCGGCGTCGATCGCCCGGGCGATGTCGTCGTCGCTCTTGGCGTTGCCGTGCAGGTAGATGCGCGCCGGGTCGACGCCGGCCGCGAGCGCGTGGACGAGCTCGCCCGCGCCCGCGACGTCGCAGCCGAGCCCCTCCTCCGCGAGCGCGCGCAGGACCGCCGTGCACGGGAAGGCCTTGGAGGCGAAGATGGCCAGCGCGTCGTCCCAGCGCACGCGCAGCTCGTCGCGGTACTCGCCGGCCCGCGCGCGCAGCGCGCCCTCGTCGACGACGTAGGCGGGCGTGCCGAACTCGGCGGCGAGGTCGCGCAGGCGACAGCCGCCGACGACGAGCTCGCCGGCCTCGTCGACCGCGGCGCCGGGCGGGAGGAGCTCGACGACGTCGCCGCTCATGTGCGGCCCTCGTCGGTGCGCTCGTAGAAGCGCTGCAGCAGCGCGAGCGTCTCCTCGGGGTCGGCGACCGTGTAGGCGTTCCACGCCTCGGTGCGCAGCTGGTCGTCGAGGTCCTTGCCGATGACGTCGAGGATCGTCTCCTTGGCGCTTCGCACGGCGCGCTGGGAGTTGCGCAGGATCTGGCGCGCGATGACCTCGGCCTCGGCCATCAGCTCGTCGTGGGCCACGACCTTGGTGACGAGGCTCCACTGCAGCGCCTGGGCGGCGTCGATCGGCTCGGCGGTGAGCAGCAGGTGGCTGGCCACGCCGACCCCGCACGCGTTGACCAGCCTGACGATGCCGCCGTCGCCGTGGTGGTAGCCGCGGCGCGCCTCGAAGGAGCCGAAGCGCGCGCGCTCGGAGGCGATGCGGATGTCGCAGGCCAGCGCCAGCTCGAGCCCGCCCGCCAGCGCCCAGCCGTTGACCGCGGCGATCACCGGCTTGCGGATGCGGTGCATGCCGCGGGTCAGGCCGCCGAGCCCGAGGTCGACGATGGCGCGGATGTCGCGCTCGCCGCGGATGATCGGCGGGATGTAGCTCTTGAGGTCGGCGCCCGCGCAGAACGCCTCGTCGCCCGCGCCGGTGAGGATCGCCACGTCGACGGCGTCGTCGTCGCGGAAGGCGGCCCACGCGGCGCACAGCGCCTCGTGGGTCTCGAGGTCGATGGCGTTGCGCGCGTCGGGGCGGTCGATCGTCACGTGGGCGATGCGGTCGCGCGTCTCGTAGCGGACGGTCGTCATGGGCGGGGAGTTCACCATGCGACGATGGCGCGGTGTTGCGCGTCGCCGCCCTCGCCATCGCCCCGGTCAAGGGGATGCGCACGGTGGCGTGCGACGAGCTCGAGCTCGCAAGCGCCGGCCCGGTCGGCGATCGCGCCTTCCATGTCCGCGACGCGGGCGGCTCGATCGCGCTGACGATGCGCAACCCGCGCCTCGTGCAGGTGGTCCCGGCGTGGGACGGGCGCGAGCTCGCGCTGGCCTTCCCCGACGGCCGGCGGGTTGCCGCCGAGGTCGCGCGCGGCGAGCGCGTGACGACCGCCTTCTACGACGGGCGCGAGGTCGAGGGCCGGGTCGTCGAGGGCCCCTTCGCGGCCGCGCTCTCCGAGTTCCTCGGGCGGGCGGTTGCGCTCGTCGCCCACGACGACGGCGTCACCGGCGGCGACGACCATCCCGTCACGCTGTGGTCCGACGGCTCGCTGGCCGCGGTCTCGGCGGCGCTCGACGGCGCGGACGTCGACGCGCGGCGCTTCCGGATGACAATCGGCGTCGACGGCGCGCGGGCGTGGGAGGAGGACGGCTGGGCAGGGGGCGAGGTGACGGTCGGCGCGGCCACGCTGCGCGTCGCGGCTCCCACCGAGCGCTGCGTCGTCACCATGCGCGACCCCTACGACGGCCACGGCGACCTGCCGGTCCTGCGCGCGCTCGCGGGCCTGCGCGGCAAGAGAGACGTCTGCTTCGGCGTGTGGTGCGACGTCGCGGCGCCGGGCGTGGTGCGCGTCGGAGACGCGGTCACGCCGGCCTAGTCGCCGCCCGAGAGCGCCGAACGTCGGTTTTCCCCCGTCTGGGCATGGGAAGACCGACGTTCGGCGGGGAGCGCGACGTGCAGCGTCACCGGCTCGCTGCGCCCGCGGAGCATCACCGTCCCGCGCTTGGCGAAGCCGCCGTGATCGCGCCGCAGGCGCGCCCAGGTCGCCTCCGTGACGAGCACGGTGTCGTCGGTCTCGCGCGTGATCGCCTCGACGCGCGCGGCGGTGTTGACCGTGTCGCCGATGACCGTGAACTCGACGCGCCCGCCGCCGCCGATCGTGCCCGCCACCACGGGGCCGGAGTTGACGCCGATGCCGATGCGCAGGCGCCCCGCGTAGATCGTGCGCACGACCTCGGCGATCTCGAGCGCCGCGGCGACGCCGCGGTCAGCGTGGTCGCGCAGGTGCTCGGGGGCGCCGAAGACGCCGAGCAGGCCGTCGCCGACGAACTTGTTCGCGTGGCCGCCGTGACGGACGAGGACCGGCACCACCAGCTCGTAGAAGGCGTTGAGCTCGGTCACGACCTCCTGCGCGCTGGCGCGCTCGGCGAAGGCGGTGAACTCGCGGATGTCGACGAAGAGGACCGTGACCTCGACCTCCTCGCCCTCGATCGTCGTGCCCTCCTCGAGGACGCGCTCGGCCAGCTGCGGGTCCACGAAGGCGCCGAAGGCCTCGCGCAGGCGCTCGCGCTCCTCGAGGCCGGCGACCATCTGGTTGAAGGACTCGGCCAGGCGCCCGGTCTCGTCGGTGCCCAGGACGGGCACGCGCACGCCGAGGTCGCCGGCGATGACGCGCTCGGTCCCCTCGCGCAGGTCCTCGATCGGCTCCAGCAGCGAGCGGCCCAGCAGCGTCGAGAGCTCGAAGGAGATCGTGAAGGCGACGCCGAGGGCGACGAGCACGCCGATGCCGAGCGCGCGCAGGCTCGGGTTCTCGGAGGCCAGGCCGGCGACGACGACGCCCGTGATGACGTTGATGACCGGCAGGGCGACGAGAAGCTTGTTGCGCAGCGACACCGACGGCTCGCCGAGGTCGGCGCCGTCGGGGAGGTCGCACGAGACGTCGGCGAGGACGGGGCGCATGGCCAGCTCGGTGAGGAAGAAGCGCAGGAAGATGCCGTAGGCGAGGACGACCACCGCGCCCGCCGCGATGGCGAGGAAGCTCAGGAAGGTCCCGTCGAGCTCGAGCGTGATGAAGATCGAGATCGGGATCGTGTTGAGCAGGACCGGGACGCCGCGGCCGAAGCGCAGCAGGTCCATCGGCAGGGCGGCGAGCGCGCCCCATGCCGCCATCGCCGTGTCGGGCCGGCGCTCGCCGCGCAGCCACGGGTCGGCGGGCGCCGCGAGGCGGAAGGCGAGCCACAACGCCGCGCCGAGCTCGAAGACCTCGAGGACGGCGGCGACGAGCACGATCCGCCAGAACGTCTCCAGCGAGATCTCGACGTAGAGGTTGAGGAGCAGCAGCCCGCCGGCGACGACGAAGAACGACAGCGGGAAGACGAGCGCCAGCACCGCGCGCGGGTAGCGCGGGCCGAGCTTGTCGTACAGCCGCTGCAGCGGGGCCCTGAGCATCGACCCTGGATCCTCCCAGGGCGCCGGCCCGGGCTCAGCCGCCGGAGGTGCGTGCGGCCCGCGGACGCGTCGGTCGCCGGCCGGTCGCTGCCACCGCCGCCTCGGCGAGACGGTGCTCGCCGCAGTACAGCGCGCGCCCGACGGTGAGCGCGGGCAGCTCGTCGGCGCCTTGGCTGAGCAGGCGCAGGGCGGCCCCCTCCAGCGGGCCGTCGCGGCGCAGCTCGCCGGCGGCCTGCAGGCACTCGGCCAGGCCGAGGTCGGCGGCGGCCGCCGCCTCGGCGAGGATCTCCGGGTCGTCGACGTCGTAGCCGCCGCAGAAGGCCAGGCGGCTCGCCGCGAGGACGAAGGGCGCGGCGCGGCCGCGCTCGGCGGCCAGCGAGGCGACGCGCATCGCGCTGCGCCCGCCCGTGGGCAGCTCGTCCGGCCACACCAACGGCATCCGCAGGACGCCCGCGCGCTCCTCGATGGCGTGCCGGTGCTCCTCGTGGTCGCGCGTGGCCGGCAGCAGCGCCCCCACGGCGGGCTGCCAGCGGACCTCGGGGAAGAGACGGTCGACGCGCTCGGCCGCCAGATACGTCCACGGCGACGCGAGATCGAAGAAGAAGCTCACCCGCGGGCGCGCGGGCGGTGCGTTGGCCGCCGCGCGCAGGGCGCGGCGCTCGGCCAGTGAGATGAGTTCACCCAATGTTCGATCCCCTGATGACGTCGTGTCTCGGGCTGCAACGCACGTCGTCGGAGAACCTTGCGCCCTTTCCAAACTCAAAAAAGAGGTCGAACATGCAATGAGAACTGGACGATCAGGGTGTGCACAGGCTCCTGCGCGTGGTCTATCGTTGGCTGGAATCGAGGCGCCCCTCCGTCCCGGCCTCCAGGAGTTCCCCATCGCCACAACGCCACCCCCCAAGCGTCACCCGTACAACCAGTGGGCTCCCGACGCGCGCGCGCTCGAATCTCGTCGGCGACAAGTGGACGCTGCTCATCGTCCGCGACCTCGCCGGTGGCCCGCGGCGGTTCGTCGAGCTCCAGCGCGTGCTGCCCGGCATCTCCACGGAGCAGCTGCGTTCGCGCCTGAACCGGATGGTCGCCGACGGCCTGCTCACGCGCCAGCGCTACCGCGAGGTGCCGCCGCGCGTGGACTACGAGCTCACCGAGCGCGCCCGCGACCTGCTGCCCGTCGTCGGCGCCCTCGCGCGCTGGGGCTACCGCTGGGCCTGGGGCCCGCCGCGCCCCGGCGAGGCGATCGACGTCGGCGCCATCCTGCGCTGCGCACCCGGCCTCGCGGCCCCCAACGCGCTGCGCGGGACGGTCGAGCTGAAGATCGACGACGGCCCCGCCGCCGGCACGCACGTCCTGCAGGTCGACGGCGGCCACGTGATCTACGCGGAGCGCAGCGCCCCCGAGGCGGACGCGCGCATCGGCGGCCCCGAGCGCGCCTGGGTCGAGGCCTTCGGGCTCGACGCCTCGCGCACGGAGCTCGAGATCTCGGGCGACGCCGGGATCGCCGGCCGCCTGCTCGACTTCCTGGCCGCGGTCGCGGTCCGGCAGGCCGCGGTCGCCTAGCCGTAGTTCCCCGGCGCCGCCGCGCCCGCCCTACCCGCTCGCGCGCAGCGGGCGCCGGGTGTCGATGCGGTAGGTCACGCCGCCGCTGCCGCGCGCCACCGTGATCACGTACGGCGTGCGCAGCGCCCAGCCGCCGTCGAAGCCGCCGAAGGCGTCGTTGGCGCCCGCGGCGTAGCCGGCGTCGTAGGCCGCCCTCGCGGCGGGCGGCGCGCCGGCCGTCGCCTGCAGGGCGCGCCCCTCCTCCACGCCCGCGGCGCGGCCCTCGCGCATGCCGGCGTCGTGGCCGGCGGAGGTGTCGGCGGTGGCGCGGCCGAGGGCGAAGCCGCCCGCGGCGAGCGCCGCCGCGGAGAGCACGGCCGCGACTGTGGTCCGCATGCGCGCGACGCTAGCGCGCGCCGGCGATCAGTTCGCCCAGGCGCGCGCGATGGCGTCGACGTGGCGGTGGTCGGTGCCGCAGCAGCCGCCGAGCACCGCCACGGCGCCCAGCCGCGGGCGCAGGGCGCCGTGCTCCGCCGCCAGCGCGGCGGGATCGCCCTCGTCGAGCTCGTCGGCCTCGTCGAGCTCGGCGTGGCTCTTGGCCGAGGCGTTCGCCCGCAGGCCGCGGATCCGATCGCGCCACGGGCCGTCGTCGTCGAGGACGCCGGCGAAGTGCGTCGGGTGCGCGCAGTTGATCATGAAGTAGGCGACCGAGCCGTCGGTCTCGGCGTCGACCTCCTCGATCGCCTCGGGCAGTGGCTGGCCGTCGGGCAGCCTGCCGTCGGTCTCGAGGGTGAAGGAGATCGCGGCCGGCAGGCCCTGGTCGCCCGCCGCGCGGGCGATCCCGATCGCCTCGGCCGCGTGGGTCATGGTGATCGCGCTGACCATGTCGGCGGCGCTGCCCGCGAAGGTCCCGATCTGGCGGGCGTGGTAGCGCTCGGCGTCCTGCGCGGTCATCAGCGCGGCCGGGTCGTAGCCGTCGCCGCGCGGGCCGATGACGCCGTTGACGACGATCGGCGTTCCGGCCGACTCGCCGTCGTTGCGGATCTGCTCGGCGAGCGTGACCGCCATGCGGTTGGCGGTGTCGAGGTCGTCGGGCGAGTAGCCCAGCCGGCTCCCCCAGTCCGGGTTGGCCCGCCAGGTGGTCGTGTCGAGGACGAAGCCGGAGCCCCCGTCGCGGGCGAGGGCGACGTAGCGGTCGAAGTAGGCGCGCAGCTCGCGACGGCCGTCGTCGCGACGCAACAGGTCGAAGGCGGCGAAGCACGGCAGGTCGAGGCCGCGGTGGAAGATCAGGGTCGTCTCGAGCCCGCCGTCGGCGAGGTACGGGCGCTCGGCGTCGAGCTGGGGCAGTCGGTGGCGGTGGCGCATGGACGTCGAAGGTCGCAGAACCAACCCTCCCACAGTGTGTGGGAGATCACAAGGGACTGTCCTCGGCCGGGTCCGCGCCGCCGGGCTTGGGGTCTCCGTTGAGCGCTCGAGGTCGCGAAAGGCGCACCGAGGGAGGGAGGGCTGCCGGCGCTCGCGCGCCCCGCGTGCGGCGGGCGGCTCGAAGGATGCTGGATTGTGGTCTCCATCCGCCCAAAATCCAGCACTCTTCGGCGCCAACGCCCCGGCCGCTGTCCGCCCACGACGCCACTCCCTTGACTCCCTCGCCGCCAATGTATATGCATTACGCATGCATATTCTTTCCTCGCCAAGGAGCCTCGTCTGCGCGGCGGTCGCGGTCGGCGCGCTCGCCGCGGGCTGCGGCTCCGACGCGGGCCCACCTGCCGGCGCTCCCGCGAGCTCCCCGGCGTCCGCGAGCCGGCAGCAGCAGCTCGTGGTCGTCCCCCTCCTCGTGGGGCGCCGGCAGGAGGACGCCCACCGGATCGTCGCCCGGGCCGGGCTCAAGCTGCGCTGGATGGGCTTCACCGGCAAGCTCGGCAACGGCCGCTACGAGATCTCGTGCGTGAAGGTCCTGACGCAGGCGCCGGCCGCCGGCGAGCGCCGGCCCCGCGGCGCGAGCATCGCCGTCGTCGAGGCCGCCTGCCGCACGCCCGACCAGGCGCCGCGCGGCGTGGATCCGGGCGGCGGGCCGGGCCGGGCCTATGACCAGTGACGGGCGCACGGCCAACCTGCTCGGCGCCCTCGCGCTGACGCTCGCCGACCGCGCCGGCGCCGCCGTGCGCGACGGCGCGGGCGTGGCGGGCAGCGACGCCGCGGCGCTCGTGACCCTGCGCAACTACGCCGAGGGCGAGCCGCTCGACCTCCTGCGCCGCGCTCTCGCCCTCTCGCACCCGGCCGTCGTGCGCCTCGCCGACCGCCTGCAGGAGCGCGGCCTCGTGACCCGCGAGCGCAGCGAGCGCGACGGCCGCGCCGTCGCGCTCAGGCTCACCGACGCCGGCCGCGAGGCCGCCGACGCTGCCCTCGCCGCCCGCGAGGACGCGATCGCGCGGGCGCTCGGCGCCCTCGACGCCAACGAGCGCCGCGCCCTGACCCCGCTGCTCGAGCGCATGCTCGGCGCCGAGACCACCGACTCGACCGCGAGCCTCGTGATCTGCCGCATGTGCGACCCCGACGTCTGCGGCCACCCCAAGCGCTGCCCAGTGACGCAGGCCGCGATCGCGCGCAGCTAGCGCGCGCCGGCCCCGACGCCTACGGCTTGGAGTAGTCGGCGCCGCCGATGTGCGGGAAGGGCGACGTGTTGCCGGGCGGCCAGGCCGGCGCCTGCTGCACGAAGCACGAAGGATCGTCGCTCGTGTCGGGCACCTGCGTCATGCGCTCGCCGCCGGCGTTCTTGCAGTCGAAGTTGCCGAACATCATGTAGCGGTCGCGCTTCTCGCCGGTCAGGGCGTCGGGCCGCGGGTAGGCGTTGCCGCGCGAGGCCGCCGGGCGCTGCGGGTACATGCCGACGGTCTCCGGGCCGGTCGGGCCGAACTGGCGCAGGTAGTGGCCGATCTCGTCGCCGGTGACCGTCGACGTCGTGTCGGCCAGCGCCGCGGCGCCGTTGGAGATGAAGTCCGCCGTGTTGAGCTGGTTGTACTCCAGCCACTGCAGCACCGGGTTGAGCTGCTCGAGGAAGGGCTGCAGCTGGGCGAGCGTCGGCTTGGCGGCGCCGAGCGTGTCGCGCAGCGCGGGCAGGCCGGTCTTCGACGCCGTGATGAGCGGGTCGAGGTTGACGAACAGGCTCTTGAGGTCGGGCGAGAGGGCGCGGACGTCGCGCAGGGTCGGCGACAGGTCGTGGATCGCCGGGCGCAGCTCCTGCACGAGCGGATCGGTGTCCGTGGAGAAGCTCTCCAGGCGCTTGAAGGTCAGCTTGGACTCGTTGAGGAAGGTCGGGAAGATCCGGAAGGTCGTGGCCAGCGCCTCCTGCTGGCGCGAGGTGGCGTCGAAGGTGTCGCCGGCGTTGACGATCAGGTTGTGCAGCTGGCCCTCGTCCTGGGTCAGCGCGCCGAAGACCTGGCCGGTGCCGCGCACGAGCTCGGAGACCTGCGAGGCCTGCCCGTCGAGGACGGTGAGCAGGTCGTTGGCGTCGTCGGCGAAGGCGGGCAGGTTGCCGACCGCGTCGTTGAGGTCCTGGCCGCGGCCGGCGACCGCCTTGGACAGGTCCTGCTGCCAGCTCTGGAAGCTCTTTCTCGTCTTGGGGTCGAGCGCCTGGAAGATCTCGTCGAGCTCGACGGTCTTGGCCACCCGGCCGTCGGCGAGGAAGCCGCCGTCGGGGACGGTGCCCGCCTGGCGCGGATGGCCGGGCGTGAGCTCGACGTAGGTCTCGCCCAGCAGCGTCTTCTGGCGCAGGATCGCGCGGGCGTCGCGCGCGATCGGCGCGTACTTGCGCTGGACCTCGATCGTCGCGACGGTGCGGTTGGCGTGCGCGCGGTCGATCGTCTTGGCGCGCACCTTGCCCACGCTCACGCCGGCGATCCGCACGTCGGCCTCGAGCCCGAGCTGCGTGGCCTCGGGGAAGGCGACCTTGAACTGGTAGCCCTTGGGCTTGAGCGGGATCGGGCCGCCGAAGCTCAGCCACAGGAAGAGCAGCAGGCCGAAGCACGAGAGGGCGAAGAGCACCATCGTGAGCACGCGGCCGAGTGAGGGGGCTTGCTTCTGCATGTCAGTCGATCAGTTCGTGCCGCAGATCTGCGGGGTGGTCAGGGCGGGCAGCAGGAGCTGGTTGAGCGGCGGGTTCTCGCCCGCGAGCGACTTGAAGACGCCGCAGGTGCCGCCGAGCGTCACCGGCCGGAAGGGGCCGTTGGCGTCGGAGGTCGAGAAGATCGCGGCGCCGTTGTGCTGCAGCCACGCGATCCAGAAGAGGTAGCCCTCCTCGCGGCTGTCCTTGCTCGGGTCCTCGCGCCCGTCGGGGTTGTAGCCGACGAGGTTGAAGAGGTGATTGAGGGTGGTGAACGAGCTCGTCAGGTCCGGGGTCGCGCTCGAGAGCTGCTGGGCGGGCTTCGTGGTCGAGCGGACGACCGGGCGTGCGTCGCGCACGAAGGGCCGGATCTGCTGCTGGACGATCGGCGCCGCCTCCTTGGCGAAGGGCTGCACGGCGCCGTTGGCGCGGTTGAGGGCCCTGAGCGCTGGCTGCAGGTGCACCGCGGCCGGGCGCAGCGTCTCGGCGAAGCGCTGCACGCGCTGGAGCGTGTCGGTCGTCTGCTTGAGGGCGCCGGGGAGGTCGCCGACCGCCGTCGAGATGTTGGACTGCTCGGAGGCGAAGGCGCGGAAGACCGCCGACGAGGAGTCGACGAGGGCGGCGAGGTCGTCGCTCTTGCCCGCCAGCTCGGTGTTGAGGTCGCCCAGCGAGTGGACCAGACGGCTGAGGTTCCTGTGGCGCACCGCGACCTGCTCGTTGACGCGGGCCAGGTCGCGGTGGGTGGGCTCGAAGCGGCGGAAGACCTCGCGCAGGTCGTCGCCGCGCCCCTTCAGGCCGCGCCCGGCGCCGTCGACGAGCAGCGTCAGGTAGTCGCGCGTGTCGCTGTCCAGCGAGCTGAGGATCTCGTCGGGGTTGACGTCGGGCAGCGTGCTCGAGACCGGCAGCGTCCAGCCCCTCTTGGCCAGCGGCGCCTTGTCGGTCCCCGGGTCGAGCTCGATGAACATGTCCTTGAGCCCGGTCTTGGGACGCAGCAGCGCGGTCGCGTCGGTGTGGACGACGTCCTTGTACTCCGGGTCGAGCGACATCGTCACGACGGCCTTGCCGTTCTTGAGGCCGACCTTGGTGATGTCGCCGACGCGCACGCCCGAGATCCGCACGGTCTGGCCCTGGCCGGGCGTGACCGCCTGTGCGGTGGAGAACGCGGCCTGCAGGTCGAACGTCCTGCCCTCCCACGGGAAGCGCATCCGCTGGTTGTGCATGATGTAGCCGCCGACGATGGCGGCGATCACCGCGAGGCCGATGACGGCGCCGAAGTGCCCGGCGTGCTTGCGGATCGCCGTCTTCACTTCTGCAGCTCCTTGAGGGTCGCGGGCACGTCGGAGACCTTCAGGCTCGAGCCCTCGTCCTTGAGGTCCTTGCGCAGCCAGTCGACGGTCTTCTGCAGCGCCTCGGTCTTGGCCGCCGCGGTCGGCTGGTTGAGCTCGAAGCCCTGCGGCGCAGCGCCGACGTGGGTGCGCAGGTCGGGCGGCTGCTGGGTCTCGCAGGGGACGTCAGAGCGCAGCGGCGGGCGCGCGTGGTTCTTCGGCGTCGGCGGGTTGACGCCCTGGATCGGCTGGCCGGTGAGGAAGAACTTGTCGGTCCCCATCGGGTAGGCGAGCTTGGGCGTGGTGAGCATCACGCGGAACCACTGGCCGTTGGCGTCGCCCGAGCGGCTCTCGCCCGCGAGGCCGGGCAGCGGCTTGGTGGCCTCCTCGTAGACCGGACCGCGGGCCGGGAAGGTGCTGTCGTCGATCTTGTCCTTGGTCCAGGGCAGGATCACGTCGTTCTGGCAGTTGGAGGCCTGCGAGACCTGCCCGAAGAGCGGCGTCGAGGCCTGGTTGAGCGTGGTCAGCGCGGGCACGAGCGGGCGCAGGTCGTGCGAGAGGCCGCGCAGCTCGGGCTTGGAGACCAGGCCGCGGGCCTGGCGCGTGAAGGGCATGGCGGCGTCGATCGCCGGGCCCGAGGAGCGCACGGCCGGGCGCGCGGCGCGGATCAGGCCGCGCACGGCCGGGAAGGAGGCGTTCAGCGCGCCCAGCGCCGGCATCGCGGCCTGCAGCGTGCGCGGCAGCTCGCCGACCGCGGCCGACAGCTCCTGGTCGCGCGCCGCGAACGCGGCCGCCGTGGTGTTGAAGTCGGTGACGAGCGACTTGAGCTGCTCGCGGTTGCGGTCGATCGCCTGCGCGGTGGTGCCCGCCTTGTCGATGTAGCGCTGCAGGTCGCCGTCCTGGGTGCCCTGCGCGGCGTCGGCCACGATGGCGCCGTCGCGGTAGGCGGGCTTCCAGTACTGGATCGAGGCGTTGTAGCCCTTGGCGCCGGCGCCGCTCAGGCCCGAGGAGAGCTCGCGCAGCAGCGCCTGGAGGTCCTTGCGCGTCGGCGCCTGCAGGGCGCTGAGGACCTGGTCGAGCTGGACGGGGGCGCTCGTCTGGTTGATCGGGATGCGGTCGCCATCGTGGATCGTCGGCGCCCCGGGCGAGCCCGGGCTGACGTCGACGAAGAAGTTGCCCTCCAGGAAGATGCGCGGGCGGATCTTCATCGTGGCGTCCTTGTGGATCGGCAGGCCCTTCTTGTCGATGCGCATGGTCACGAGCGCCGCCTGCTTGCCGTCCTCGACATGGCCGACCGAGGTGACCTTGCCGACGTTGACGCCGGCGATGCGCACGGGCGAGCCGGTGCGGATGCCGTTGGCCGACGGGAAGACGGCCTGCACCGTGTAGTGGTGGCGGAACGGGATCGCCTTCGTGAACCCGAGGTAGGTCGCCATCGCGAGCACGATCAGGGTCGCGAGGCCGACCGCGAACGGCGGCAGCCCCTTGCGGTCCTTGCGCAGCTTGCGCCGGCCGCGGCTCATGGCTCGGCCCTCGCGATGTCGGCGCCGTGGCCGCCGGGGCGATCGGTGAAGGTCTCGCCCGCGGGCACGTGCTCGGGGTTGAGGCCGTGGCCCTTGCCGTCCTTGTCGAACTGCGCGTAGGTCGGGCCGAGGCGGCCGCTGACCGGGAAGCGCTCGGAGACGGTGCCCTGGTAGGGGTCGCCCTTGACGCTCTTGTCGCGCAGCGGGTTGTAGGCCTGGATGTAGCCGGTCTGGCCCGCGCCGCAGTCGGCGTTGCCCTGGCTGTCGACGGCCGGGCCGTAGACGTTGTTGTGCACCCACTGGTCGGCCTTGCCGGGCAGCGCGCCCTTGCCGTGGGCGAACTCGTTGGCGCCGTCGGAGCCGATGCCGTCGGTGCCCGGCTGCGCGGTGGCCGTGTTCAGCAACGCGCGCTGCGAGGAGCCGGTGTCGTCCGGAGCCGACAGGTGCTCGGCCGCGAAGGTCCAGAAGATGTTCCAGTAGTTGCAGACCGTGACGTACGGCCCGAGGAAGCGCAGCTGCGGTTGCAGCGTGCCGACGGTGGCGGTCAGGCCGCGCAGCGAGCCGACCGTGGTGGGCGCGCGGACGAGGTCGTTCAGCGCGTTGAGCGCGCCCTGCAGGTTGTCGTCGAGCGTCACCGAGCGCCGCTGCACCGGCGTGCCGACGCGCAGGGCCGAGTTGACCGTCGGCAGCGCCCCGCGCAGCTCGGTGGCGGCGCTGTCGAGGTCGACCGAGAGCGCCGCGGTGTGCTGCAGGAACGGGCGCTGCACGCGCAGCGACGAGGTCCCGGCGGCCAGCGTCGGCGGCGTGCCGGAGATCGTGTCCTTCAGGGCCTGCGGGTCGCGCGAGAAGGCCTCGAAGGTGTTGGCCATCGTCGTGAACAGGTGCGCGTTGGTCTTCGAGACGGGCGCGACGATGCGCGCGGCGTCGCCGAGCTCTTTGAAGAACGCGGGCAGGTGCGTCTTGGGCGCCGACAGGTTCGCCATCACCGACTGCAGGTGACCGAAGAGCGCCGGCGCGGCCTGGATCGTCTGGTTGAGGTCGGCGCCGCGGCCCGTGAGCGCGTCGCCGAAGCCCTGCAGATTGCCCTGCGAGGCGCGCCGCGTCGGCTCGTCGAACATGTTGAAGAACTCGTCGAGCTCGACGGGGACCTTGGCCTGCGTGGCCGGCATCGTCGCGCCGTCGGCGAAGACCTTCTTCGAGGTCCCCGTGTCGAGCTCGACGTACTTCAGGCCGAGCGCCGAGCGCGGGCGGATGACGACCGTCGAGTCGACCGGGACCGCGCCGGCCTTCTTGTCGAGCTTGAGCGTGAGGTCGGCGCCGACCTTGCCGTCGGGGAGCATCACCGGCGTCATGTCGGTGACCACGCCGACGCGGAAGCCGCCCGAGCGGACCTCGTTGCCCTTGACCAGATTGGCGCCGTTGGAGACGCGCACGTGCAGCTCGCGCGTGGGCACGAACGGCAGCCCGTTGTTGGCGTTGTAGGCCAGGAAGACGGCGACGACCACCACGAGCGTGGTCACGGCCCCGACGAGCACGGGGTTGGCGACGATCGAGGCGCTGGGGCGGCGCGCGTGGCTCATGGCGCCAGCAGGTAGTCGAGGAGCTGGGTCTTGGACTGCTGGTCGTCGGCGCCCGCCTGCAGCTTCACGCCGGGCACGCCGGGCAGCGGCGAGGTGCCGCCGCCGCGGTCGTTGCCGCCGCCGGTGCCGGGCAGCGGCGGCAGCGTGATCGGCGGAACGCCGGGCACCGTCGGGGTCGTGGGCGTGGTCGGGGTGGGCACCGACGGCACGCTCGGCGTGCTCGGCGCCGCGGGCGTCGGCGGAGCCGCCGGCGTCTGCGGCGCGGGGACCTGCGGCAGCGGCAGGCCGGGGTTGCCGTCGGCGCGCTTGCGCTGGGCGCGCGAGCTCGCGTCGGCCGGCGTGGCGCGCTTGGTGACGTCGGTGTAGTTGAGGCCGGGCTGGATCGGCCCCAAGCGCGAGCCGCACTGCGCCTCGAGGCTCGGGTCCTTCTTCAGCGTCTCCTCGTTGGCGTAGTCGGCGCACGGCCCGACGAAGGCGCCGATCTTGAGGATGTGGTTGTTCTGGTCGAAGATCGACGTCGAGGTCGTCTGGTCGTAGACGTACTGCAGGAGCGCCTCGAGGCCGGTGTAGCCCTGGCCGCCCGGGCTGCGCGGGTCCTTCTCGGCCGCGTACTTGCGGTCGTCGAGGTGCGAGAGCACGATCGAGAGGTTCTTGCCGAGCTCCGGCGTGCCGGCCGCGAAGGCGCCGAGCTGGGCGATCACCGGGGGCGCCGCCTTGACGGCCTTGTCGCCGGTCTTCGACGCCTGGCCGAGCGACCTGAAGGCCGGCCGCGACGCGTCGGCGAAGGGCCCGAGCTGGTCGAAGAAGGTCGTCAGCTGCTGGGAGGACGCGTCGAGGTTGTGCAGCGCGGCGCCCTGCTTGTCGGCGACCTGGCCGAGGGCCTGCATCGTCGGCTGCAGCTGCTCGAGGAAGCCGGGCAGCTGCCGGAAGCCGGCGGCGATGTCGCCGCGGCGCTCGGCGGAGGCCTGCGCGGTCTCCTTGGCCTCGGTGACGAAGCGCCCGACGTCCTTGCGGTTGGCGGCGAGGTCGCCGACGACCTTGTCGGCGTTGACGGTCAGGTCGCCGAGGATCTTGTTCTGCCTGCCGAGGGTCGCGAGGACCTTGTCGGTCTCGCGCAGCGCCGGGCTGGCCCGGCGGATGGCGGCGTTGAGGTTGTCGGCGTTGCCCGCCACGCCGGCGCCCAGCGAGCCGATGATGAGGCTCAGGCGCTCGCGGTAGGGCCGGCGCAGGATGTCGTTGACGAGGTCGGGGGCGACCGTCGAGGCCGTGTGGCTGACCGGGATGACGGCGCCGGGCTTGAGCACCTGCTTGCTCGTCCCCGGCAGGCAGTCGACGAAGTACTCGCCGATCAGCGACTGCGGGCGCGACTCGCAGAAGACGTCGGAGCGCAGCGAGCCGAAGCCGTTCTTGTCGATCTTGAAGCCGATGAGCGCGTGCTTGGTGCGCTTGTCGAGCTTGATGTCGGTGATCGAGCCCGCGCGCACGCCGGCGACCTTGAGGTCGCCGCCCTGGATCAGCCCGAAGGCGTTGTCGAACTGGACCCAGTACTTGCCCTTGTCGGGGTTCGAGCCCGCGCCGGTCGTGACGATCCAGGCCACGGCGACGCCGGCCACGAGCACGAGGGTGAGCAGCGCGCGCTTCACGGCCCCAGCGGCCCCTCGGACGGATCGCAAGGGAAGTCGCCCGTCGGCTTCCAGGTGGCGCCGCGCTCGACCGAGCCGGGGCAGCGCCAGCGCTGGTCCAGCGAGGTGGCGTTCTTGAAGGCGGCGCTCTGCTCGAGCGGGTCGAGCAGCGGCTTGAGCACGCCGTTGACGGGCGCGAAGAGGTTCACGTACGGCGCCGCGCGGCTCGCGCCGCCGAGCGCGTCGTAGAGGCCCGAGTGGCTGAAGTCGTCGAACCAGCCGGTGAGGTCCGGGGCGTACGGGCGCGCCGTGGCGAGCTCGGGCGTCGCCGTCTTGAGCGCGTCGACCGAGGCCGGGAAGGCGCCCGGGCGGTCCTTGCCGTTGCGCTTGACCGGCCCGACCGCGGCGTTGCGCACGGGCACGTTGGACTTCGTCAGCTCGATGAGGTCGTTGGAGGAGCCGGGCGACCTGACGAGCGCGGAGAGGTCGCGCAGCGTCGGGCGCGCGTCGCGCGCCAGCGGGCGCAGCTCGGCGAAGAAGGGCCGCAGCTTCTTGGCGACGGGCTTGGACTCGTCGACGAGCGGCTGGAGGTCGTCGAGGGTGGCGCGGAGGTTGACGAAGGTCGTGTCGGCGCGGCGCATGAACGGCGGCAGGTCGGCGATCGCCGTCGAGAGCGCCTCCTTCTGGCGGCCGATGGCGCCGGTGGTCGTCGCGAGGTGGTCGACGAGCCCGGCGAGGTCCGAGCGGCGGGCGGCGAGGTCGCCGACGAGCTGCGAGGAGGCGCTGATGAAGCGCTCGAGGGTGGGCGTGTCCGAGTCGAGCGCCTTGAAGAGGCGGCTGGAGGCAGCGAGTGAGGGGTTGAGGTACGCCCAGCCGGCGTTGGCCTCGTCGCCTTTGCCCTTGTAGGAGGCGGCGTAGCCGCGGATGAGGCCGCTGAGCGCCTTGCGCGTCTTCGGGTCGAAGGTGTTGAAGAGCTGGTCGAGGTCGACCGCCGTCGTCGTGTCGGTCTGGTCGATGACGCCGCCGTCGGGGATCGTCTCCTGGTGGTCGGCGGCCGGGAGCTGGAGGTCGACGTAGCGGTTGGCCACGCCGGAGAGCGAGGCCTGGCGGATGACCGCCTTCGTCCCGCGCCGCAGCGGCCGGTAGCCCGCGTCGGTGATCTTCATCCGCACGTCGGCCTGGCCGTCGGGCGTGAGGTCGATCGACTGGATCTTGCCCACGGAGACCCCCGCGACCTGCACCAGGTTGCCCTTCACGAGCTGCGAGGCGTTCTGGAAGCGTGCGTCCACGACGTAGGAGCCGCCCTTGCCGCCGAGCACGAGCACGCCCACGACGGCGATCGCCGCGACGAGCGCGACGATGGCCGGGACCCTTCTCAGCGTGCGGGACATGGGCAAGCGGGACTCCTTCGCGCCGGCCCCCAAGACCGGCGCGGATCTCTCTCTCGCATGCCCCCAACGAGCCCCAGAGCCAAAACTTGCGGTTCACGCTTCGCGTCGAGGGCGTCGCCGCGACGCCGCGACGCTCAGCGCGCCGCCAGGCGCGTCCGCAGGGCGGCCCCGTCGACGCCCTCGACGCGAACGACCTTGTCGCGGCCCTTCGCGCCGCGCACGACGCTCACGCGCGACGGCGCCACGCCCGCGCGCGCGGCGACGAGGCGGCAGAGCGCATCGTTGGCGCGGCCGTCCACCGGCGGCGCGGTCACGCGCGCGGCGTACGTCCCGCCGTCTGCCTCGACAAGCTCCTCGCGGGCCGCGCGCGGGGTCAGGCGGATGCGGATCTCGGCGTGCTCGGGCACGCAGGCGATGGTGTCCGACGGCGGACGTGCCCGCAACCGCACCGGGCGCGGCCGGGTTGCGATGTCCATGCGCCTTCTCCGCACCGCGATCGTCCTGCTCGTCCTCGCGCTCGTCGTACCGGCCGCCGCCGCCGCGCGCACCGCCGTGCGCGTGGGCATCGGCGACCAGAGCGCCGCGATGTTCGACCAGCCCGCCTTCCAGGCGCTCAAGCTGCGCCGCGCGCGCTACTTCATCTCCTGGGACGCGATCCGGCGCCCGGCCGAGCTCGCCGCCGCCGACGCCTACGTCGACCGCGCGCGGCGCTCACGCGTCAGCGTCCTCATGCACATCTCGACCAACGACATCTCGGGGCGCAAGGCGAAGCTGCCCTCGACGACCGCCTACCAGCGCTATGTCGGCCGTCTCGTGCGCCACTTCCGGGGCAAGGGCGTGCGCGAGTGGGGCGTGTGGAACGAGGCCAACCATCGTTCGCAGCCGACGTGGCGCAGCCCGCGCCAGGCCGCGCGCTACTACCGCGTCATGCGCCGCATCTGCCGCGGCTGCGCGATCGTGGCGCTCGACGTGCTCGACCAGCGCGGCGTCGAGCGCTACATCCGCCGCTGGTACGCGGCGCTGTCGCCGACGCTGCGCCGGCGCGCGCGGCTGGTCGGGATCCACAACTACTCCGACACCAATCGCTTCCGCTCGCGCGGGACCCGCTCGATCATCCGCACGGTCAAGCACGCCAACCGCCACGCGAGCTTCTGGATGACCGAGACGGGCGGGGTCGTGAACTTCGGGCGCTCGTTCCCGTGTAGCCCGCGGCGCGCCTCGAAGGCGATCTCCTACATGTTCACCCTGGCGCGGCGCTTCCGCCACGACGTCAAGCGGCTCTACGCCTACAACTGGACCGGGGCCGGCTGCCACGGCACGGGCTTCGACGCCGGGCTCACGACGCCGTCGGGTGCGCGGCGGACCGGCTACTTCACCTTCAAGCGCAAGCTGTCGGGCTTCCTGCGCTGAGGCTTGCGGCGCTCGGGCAGCGGCGAGCCGAGCGGCTCGAGCTGGGTGATGGTCGGCTGCAGGTATCGGGCGACGAGGAAGAGCATGCCCTCAACGACGGCGCCCGGGCGCCCGCCTTCCCCGGCTGTGCCCGATGTCACAGGGCGACGGCGACGCTGATCAGAGCCCGGCGACGGCGGCCTCGGGGTGGGGCTCCTCGCCCGCCAGGAAGGCGGCGAAGGCATCGCCCGCGAGCGGGCCCGAGAACAGATAGCCCTGCACCGCGTGGCAGCCGAGCTGGCGCAGGCGCTCGAGCTGGACCTCGCCCTCGACGCCCTCGGCCACGACCTGCAGGCCGAGCGACCGGGCGATCTCGACGATGGCGGCGACGATCGCGGTGTCCTCGTCCTCGGCGCCGACGCCGTCCACGAACGAGCGGTCGACCTTGATGACGTCCAGCGGGAAGCGCTTCAGGCGCGCCAGCGACGAGTAGCCGGTGCCGAAGTCGTCGATGAGGACCTTGACGCCGATCTCGCGCAGGGCCTCGAGGGTCGAGCGCGGCGAGCCGGACTCCTTGATGAGGATCGACTCGGTGATCTCCAGGCCGAGGCGGTCGGGCGGCAGGTCGGAGGCCTCGAGGGCGGCGCGCACCTCGTCGAGGAACTCGGGCCGCGCGAGCTGCTGGCCCGACACGTTGACCGCGACGCGCAGCGGCACGTCGGGGAACTGCTCGCGCCAGCCGGCGACCTCGGCGACGGCGTGCTCGAGCACCCAGCGCCCGAGCGGGGCGATCAGGCCGGTCTCCTCGGCGAGCGGGATGAACTCGACGGGCCCGACGATGCCGCGCGTCGGATGCTGCCAGCGCACGAGCGCCTCGACGGCGATCGGGCGCAGCGTGGCCGTGTCGAAGATCGGCTGGTAGAGGACGCGAAACTCGTCGCGCTCGAGCGCGCGGCGCAGGTCGGACTCGGTGCGCAGGCGCTCGAAGGCGTCGCGGCGCATGGCCTCGTCGAAGATCTCCGAGCGCCCGCGGCCGCGCTCCTTGGCGCGGTACATGGCGGCATCGGCCTCGCGCAGCATCTTGGCCGGGTTCTGAGCCTCGCGGCCGACGGCGATGCCGACCGAGGCCGAGCAGAAGACCTCGCCCGAGGCGACGGCGAAGGGCTGCTCCCAGACCTGCGCGATGCGCTCGGCGATCTCGAAGGCCTCCTCGTCGGACTCGACCTCGGCCAGCACGACGAACTCGTCGCCCCCCAGGCGCGCCACCGTGTCGGACGTCCGCACGACATCCATCAGCCGCGAGCCGACCTCGATGAGCAGCTCGTCGCCCGCCTGGTGGCCGAGCGAGTCGTTGACGGTCTTGAAGCCGTCGACATCGAGCAGCAGCACCGCGACCCCGAAGCCGTAGCGCTCGGCGCGGCCGAAGGCGTGCTCGACGCGGTCGAAGAGCAGGGCGCGGTTGGGCAGGCCGGTGAGCGAGTCGTGCAGCGACTGGTGGCGCATGACCGCCTCGGAGCGCTCGCGGTCAAGGGCCGAGGCGAGCAGGTCGGCGATCGACTGCAGCCACTGCCCCTCCTCGCCGGAGAAGGCGCCGACCTGGGCCGAGTGCACGCCGATGATCCCGAAGGCGCCCGAGCGCCCGCGGATCGCCGCGGCGGCCGTGGAGCGGATGCCGCGCTCGCGCAGGCTGGGGACGCTGAAGCGCCGCTCCGACGCCCACTCCCAGACGATGATGGGCTCGTCGCCCGCGAGGACGTAGCCGGCGAGGCGCTGCTCGTCGGCGGCGACCTGCTCGCCGACGTCGATGCCGACGGCGGCGACGGCCTCCATGTGCGTGTCGTCGGGATCCAGCTCGAGGATCTCGCAGTGCTCGACGCGCAGGGTCTCGGTGAGCACGCGCACCGTCTCGTCGAGCAGCAGCGTGCGGTCCGAGGCGCGCAGGGCCAGGCGTCCGAGGCGGGCCATGGCCGCCTCGCGGTGGGCCCGCTCGCGCTCGGAGGCGGCGCGCCGCGCCTCGGCCTCGGCGCGCTCGCGCTCGGAGACCAGGCGCTCGCGGTCCGAGCGCCCGAGCTCGCGCGTGAGCTGGTGGACGATCGAGGAGACGACGATGATCGTCGCCGCGGGCAGCATCCAGGCGCCGAGCTCGCTGGTGACGAAGTGCCCGTTGGCGATGGCCACGCGCGAGCCGACGAGGCCGAGCACCGCGAGCACGGTCTGGAAGGCGGCCTGGCGCAGCCCGAAGTACACGGCGTAGGGCGTGACCCACAGGAAGAAGAAGGTGAAGCCGGTCTTCGTCGAGCCCGAGAAGACGCAGCCCGCCGCGGCCAGCAGGGTGCCGAGCGTGACCACGGCCTTGAGGACCCAGAGCGGCGCGTCGTCGAGGCCGCCCTGGCGCATCCAGATGCCCAGGAGCTGCGCGAGGACGCAGATGCCGATGAGCGGGACCGTCTGCCCGAGCTCGTGCGGGAGCAGCAGCCAGCCCTCCCCCAGGGTCCCCTCGATCAGGAAGAGCAGGCCGAGCGACCGCGCGATGTGGCGGCGATTCGGCGTGGGATCCAGCGGATCCACGAGCACGCGGGATGGGCCCCCCATTTCCTACCCGTGCTCATCGGGAGTTCGGCCCCCGAACTTGAGTGCCCACCGTACGATTCACCTGCGCCCGGGTAGCCCAACTGGTAGAGGTCGCGACCTTAAAAGTCGCTGCTCGCGAGAG
Organism: uncultured Actinomycetes bacterium; assembly: GCA_963851295.1. Classification (GTDB taxonomy): domain Bacteria; phylum Actinomycetota; class Thermoleophilia; order Solirubrobacterales; family Solirubrobacteraceae; genus JAOPZW01. Next base: position 1,108,439 of record CAWKOS010000001.1, read on the forward strand.
CGTGCGGGTTCGAGTCCCGCCCCGGGCATCGGCTGGCGCGTTCGACCGTGAGGGGCGTACCACGCCGCGCGGTGGTGCAGGCACCGTTGTGCGCGCGCGAGCGGCGTCCTAGCGTCCGCGACATGGGCACCCCCTACACCCCGGTGGCCCGGGATCAGCCCGGGTCCTTCGAATACGACGACGACGACGCCCACGGGCAGGGCCTCGTCACGTTCGCCGGCGTGATGATCATGATCGCCGCGGTCCTCAACGTGCTGTACGGGATCGCCGCAATCGACAAGGCGAACTTCTTCACGCACAACGCGCGCTACGTCTTCGGCGACCTGAACACCTGGGGCTGGTTCTTGCTGGCCTTCGGGATCCTTCAGTTCTTCGCCGCCCTGGCGATCTGGCGCGGCACCAGCTGGGCGCGCTGGTTCGGCGTGGCCTGCGCGAGCGCCAACGCCATCCTGCAGACGCTGTGGATCCCGGCCTATCCGATCCTCGCGATGACGATCCTCACGTTGGACATCATCGCGATCTACGGGCTGATGGCCTACGGCGGCCGTCGCAAGGCCGCCCGCGCCGCGGCGAGCTGAGCACAGCCGCTTGAACGTGCAGTCCCCCGGGCGGCTCCACCCGACCGGGGGGCTCCGGCTACCCTGTGGAGACGCAACCTCAGGGGCTTGCTCGTGTTCTGGCAGCGCGAGCCCCTTCTTCACGCGTGGAAGCCTCAGCCCTCAGACACGCCGCCCCAGACGGCCTACGCGGTCCGACGCCCCTGCTGCGGACCCGCTCCGACGAGCGCCTCGTCGCGCTGACGCGCCGCGGCAACCAGGCCGCCTACGAGGCGCTGGTCGCGCGCTACCAGGCGCGGCTGCTGGCCTTCTGCCGCCACATGCTGGGCTCGCGCGAGGACGCCGAGGACGTCCTCCAGGAGGTCTTTGCGGCCGCCTTCAACGCGATGATCGCCGACGAGCGCCCGCTCAACGTGCGCCCGTGGCTGTACCGGATCGCGCGCAACCGCTCGCTCAACCACCTGCGCCGCGTGCAGGCCATCGGCGTGGACTCGATGGACGTCCACCTCGCCGAGAACGGCGCGTCGGCGGCCGACAAGGTCCACAAGCGCGAGGAGTTCCGGCTGCTCGTGGAGGACGTCCAGGGGCTGCCCGAGACGCAGCGCACCGCGCTGCTGCTGCGCGAGATCGACGCCCTGAGCTACGACCAGATCGCCGAGGCGATGGAGACCACGGTCCCCAGCGTCAAGTCGCTGCTCGTGCGCGCGCGGGTCTCGCTCGCCGAGTCGGCCGAGGCGCGCCATCTCACGTGCACGGAGGTCCGCGAGGAGCTCGGCGAGGTCGCCGAGGGCCTGCATCGCATGAGCGCGCCGGTGCGCCGCCACCTGCGCCAGTGCGACCGCTGCGCGGGCTTCCGCAAGCAGCTGCGCCAGACCAACCGCGCGCTGGCCGCGGTGTTCCCGGTTGGGCCGCTGCTCCTGCTCAAGAAGCTGATCCTCGCCAACCTCGGCACCACGGCCAGCGCCGGCGGCGGCGCCGCCGCCGCGGCCGGGGCGGGCGCCGGGGCGAGCGCGAGCGCCGCGGGCGCCGGCGGCGCCCTGACCGCCGGCGTCGGCGCGATGGCCTCCAAGGCGGCCGCCGGGCTGGCCGCCGCCGCGATCGTCACCGCGGGCGCGGTCGAGGTCGACCACGTCACCCAGCGCCGTCCGCTGCCGCGCCACCAGGCCGTGGCCGCCGTGTCGACGGTGCCGGCCTCGCCGCAGGTCGTCGCCTCCCAGCCGCAGCCGGCCGAGGCGCCCGTCGTCGCCGCCACCCGCAAGGTCACCGACACGCCCGCCAAGAAGAAGGACCAGGGCGACGCCAAGAGCACCGGCAAGCGCGACGCCTCCGCGGCGCCCGCCGCCAAGCCCGCCACGCCTGCGCCGGCCGCTCCGCAGCAGGGCTCGGCGACCGCGACGCTGCCCCAGCAGCAGCCGGGGATCATCAGTCCCGACGGCGGCACCGCCGCCCCGGACGAGCAGAGCGCCTCGCCGCCGCCCGCGCCGACCACGACGCCGACGCCGCCGCCGAGCGGCGCCGACCCGACGGCCACCACGCCGGCGCCGCCGCCGGTCGCCGACCCGCAGCCCGGCGCCGACCCGACGCAGCCGCCCCCGACCGCCGACCCGCCCCCGGCGGACCCGCCGGCCGACCCGGCCCCGTAGGGCTCTAGCCGACCCGGTCGCCCAGCGCCGCGCCGGGCTCCGGCGAGAGCAGGAGCACCATCCCGTCGGCCGTGTAGGTGCCGAGGACGAGGCACTCCGAGCGCAGCGGCCCGATCTGCTTGGGCGGGAAGTTCACGACGCCGATCACCAGGCGCCCGACGAGGTCCTCGCGCGGGTAGTTGGTGATCTGCGCGGACGAGCGGCGCACGCCGACCTCCTCGCCGAAGTCCACGCGCAGCTTCCACGCGGGCTTGCGCGCCTCGGGGAAGTCCTCGACCTCGAGGATCCGCCCCACGCGCATGTCGACGCGCACGAACTCGTCCCAGCCGAGGTCGGTCAAGGGCGGTCGGTCCCGAAGCGCAGCGAGCGATAGGAGGTCTTCAGGGCGCCGTTGGCGGCGACGGCGTCCGCGTTGGGCACGGCCGGCGAGCGCTCGGCGAGCACGGTGATGTCGAGCCCCTGCCGCGGCGGCGGGTCAGGGCCCTTGACGAGCAGCACGCGCTTGCCGTAGGTCGTGTGACCGCCGACGCGCGCCTGGAAGACGATCTGGTAGCCGGGCTGCTTGTTGATGTTCACGCGCCCGTCGCCGCGCCAGATGAAGCCGTCGTACTGCGCGCTCATCTCGTCGATCAGGCGTGAGGAGAGGAAGGTCAGCGCGGCGCTGACGTCGCCCTTGTAGGGCGCCAGGCGCAGCGGGCGGACCGCCATCGACTGCGGCGGCCCCGACTTCGCCTCCAGGCGCAGCATCTCGCCGCTGCGCGGCGCGGCGCGGCGCACCGCGTCGGTGTAGATGAGGTTGAAGGCGACCGGCTCGCGTACGACGGCGCCGTTCTGGCCCGGCTTCTCGCGCACGAAGGCCAGCCAGCCGACGAAGAACGCGGCGAGGACGCCGAGCACGGCCAGGACCCGCCACAGCGTCCGGGGCGGGACGCCCAGTCGCGACCCGAGGAGCTCGGGCAGCGTCGGGCCGTACTCCTCGCGCACGACGGACATGCGCCCCAGGTTAGCCGGGGAAGGGCTGGGTGCCCGACGAACCAGAGCTCGCCGCGCCCGCCGCGGGCAGCGTCAGTGTCGCCTGTGCGCCCCCGCCCGGGGCGTTGGCGGCGTGCACGTCGCCGCCGTGGGCGCGGGCCAGCCGGCGGGCGATGGAGAGACCGAGGCCGCTGCCGCCCGTCGTGGCGGCGCGCGCGCGGTCGGCGCGGAAGAGCGGCTCGAAGAGCCGGGCGAGGTCGTCAGGCGCGAAGCCGGGACCGTCGTCGCGGACGCCGACGTGGACGACGCCGTTCAGCCGCCCCGCCTCCACCACGACGCTGCCGCGCCCGTGGCGGATCGCGTTGTCGAGCAGGTTGGTCAGCACGCGCAGCAGCGCGTCGCCATCGCCGCGTACGCACAGGTCGTCCGCCTTGCTGCGCACCTCCAGCGTGGCGCCGTGGGCGGCCGCCAGGGGCTCGAGGTCCTCGGCGGCGCGCCGGGCCAGGGCGCCGAGGTCGACCTCGTCGAAGCCGATCGCTTCACGCGCGTACTCGAGGCGACTGAAGGTGAACAGGTCGCTGACCATACGGTCGAGGTGGGCCGCCTTGGCCTGCGCACGGCCGAGGTAGCGCTCGTCGCCGACGCCGTGCTCGAGCGCCTCGAGGGACCCGCGGAGCGTGAAGAGCGGCGTGCGCAGGTCGTGCGCGATGGCGGTGACCATGAAGCGACGCTCGCGCTCGGCCGCCGCCGACGTGCGAAGCGCTTCGCGCAGGCCGCCGGCCATGCCGCGCAGCGCGTCGCCGACCTGCGCCACCTCGCGGGCGGGCGTGAGCAGCGGCTCGACGTCGAGCTCGCCGCCGGCGATGCGCTCGGCGTCGGCGGCGAGGCGGGCCAGCGGGCGCATGACCCAGCGGCGCAGGAGGACGACGACCACGACGAGGGCGATGGTGAGCGCGACAAGGCCGGCGCCCAACGCGATCGCCCAGCGCGTCGCGACGCTCTCGCGCGGCACCCACAGCCGGCCCGCGAGGCCCGGGAACGAGACGTCGTGCTCGCGGTAGCGCAACAGCGCACGCTTCGCGTTGTCGGCTTGGAGCCCGAGCGTAGTCACGACGGACTTGGCTTCGAGCCCAGGCTTCGGGGTGCCGGCGGCGGCCAGCTTGGCGGCGATGCCGTCGGGCCCGAGCTCCCCCTCGACCCCGAGCTCCCCCAGCCGCTTCGTGACCGCCGCGCGCGCGCTGGCATCTTTGAGATCGAGGTGACGCACCGCCGCGATCGCCGCGCTCAGCCGGGCCTTCTCGCGGCTCGCCTGCCACTGTCCGGCCGTCGCCCAGGCCGCCACGCCCGCCAGCGCGGGCACGGTGATGACCAGTGCCAGCGCGAGGGCGAGCCAAACGTGCAGGGAGAGCGCGCGCCGCGTCATCCGGCCGCCGGTGGGTCGAAGCGGTAGCCGACGCCCCAGACGGTCACCAGCAGCTCCGGGCGTCGCGGATCGGCCTCGAGCTTCTCGCGCAGCTTGCGCACGTAGACCGACACGGCGCTGCGATCGCCCCACGAGCCCCACACGCGCTCGAAGATCTGCTCGCGGGTGAGGGCCTGGCGCGGGTGCTCGACGAACAAGGTCACCAGCTCGAACTCGCGGGCGGTGAGTGCGATCGGCGCGTCGTCGACCAGGACCTCGTGGGCGGCGAGGTCGATCTGCAGACGCCCGAAGCGCCGCACCGCCGAGCGTCCGTTCGCGCTGCGGCGCAGCACCGCCTTGACGCGCGCGACCACCTCGGCCGGCGTCGCCGACTTCACGATGTAGTCGTCGGCGCCGAGCGCCAGCCCGCGCAGCTTGTCGTCGTCCTCGCCGCGCGCGCTGAGGAACAGCAGCGGCACGTCGGAGCGCTCGCGGATGCGCCGGCACACGTCGAAGCCGGATCCGCCCGGGAGCATCACGTCCAGCAGCACGCAGTCGACCCCTTTGCGCTCGAGCGCGTCGATTGCGGTGGGCGCGTCCCCGGCCGCGACGACCCCGAAGCCCTCGACCACGAGGAAGTCGGTGAGCAGGCCGACGATCTCCGGCTCGTCCTCCACGAGCAGCACCGTCGATGGGCTCATGAGCGGCAGTGTGGCGCAGCCGCCGCGGCTGCGTCGCCGTTTTCCTCAGATCTTCATCGGCGCTTCCCGAGGCGATAAGTGCGCGGTGGTGGACTGGCCGGCGTGCGCAAACCCACGAGAGGAGCACCATGAGCAGGTTCACGATGACGCTGATCGCGGCAGCCGTCGCCGCGGTCGCCGCGGTCGCGGTGGTGGCATTGCCGGCGATCGGCGATTCCGGCACGAACGGCGGCGGGGACGATGGCGTGCGTGCGTACGCCGCGTGCCTGGCGGCGCACGGGCTTCCGGGCGCCCCGACCAACGGCATGGAGCTCAAGCCGTGGCTCGTGAGCCACGACGCGGACACGGTGGGGGCTGCGACGGCCGCGTGCGAGGACGTCGCCCCCGGGCGCGCCGGCAGGCCCGGGCCCGACGTCGAGCAGATGATCGCGTGCGTGCGCAGCCACGGCGTCGACGCCCCGAGTGCGCCTGAGGACTTCAAGCCCTGGGTGGGCGAGCACCAGTCCTCCAAGGCGGTGCGCTCGGCACTGATCGCGTGCAAGATGGCGGTCGCGCCCGACGCGAAGGCCGGCCCGCCGGCCGGCAAGGGCGCCGGCGCCCCCGGCTGCGACGCGCCGCCCGCCGCCAAGAACGACACGCCGGCGCAGGAGCCGGATACGTCGCAGCCTCCCGCCTAGCTTGGCTATGCGGCGGCCGCGAGCCCGATGACCTTCAGCCGCCGCTGCAGCGCCTGCAGGGCGAAGGCGCGGGTCTCGTCGACCGAGGCACCGAAGAGCACGACGTCGTCGCCGACGTCCTCGGGCATCCACTTCGGGCGCAGCACGCCCTCGGCGACGGGGCCCGCCTCGGCGAGCGCGCGCTGGATCGCCGCGCCGTAGCGCGGGTCCTCGCGGGCCATGTCGCGCAGGAAGCGCGCGCCGAAGGCGACGTGGCGGTGCTCGTCGCGCGCGACGTTGGTGAAGCCCTCCACGAACCCCGGCAGCGTGCCGGCTCGCTCGTTGAAGTCGATGATGAAGTGCTGGCCGGTGAGGGCCAGCATTCCCTCGGTGATCATGTGGTAGATCGTGATCGCCTCGACGAGCGCCTCGCGGTCCTCGGGCTCGACCGCCAGCCGGTCCACGTGGCGGCGCAGCATGTCGTCGAAGAGCGTCGTGAACTCGGGGTTGAGGTGCGCGCTGGTCTCCTCCAGGCGCGCCTGCAGGCCGTCGGCCTCGAGGACGCCGACCTCGCGGTAGAAGCGGTCGAAGAAGGCGACGTGGCGTGCCTCGTCGGCGATCTGCGTGCACAGGAAGACGCGCATCTCCTCGTCGGGCACCGCGCGCATGATCGGCCCGAGCTCGGCGGCGACCCGCTGCTCGCCGACGAAGAACGAGCTCAGCCCGTACATCCGCGCGACGCGCTCCTCGGGCGCGATGCGCTCGTGCCAGTCGATGCGGTCCTGCGTGAAGTCGATGTCCTGCACCGCCCACTGCTGGCGCTCCCACAGCTCGTAGAGCTCGCGATAGGTCAGCAGGTTGGCCTCGCCGCGGTCGGCCGACTCCTGCAGCGCGGGATCGCTCGTCGCGCGGAAGTCGACGCGCTCGGTGCGGGGCGCGGGCTGGTCTGCGTGGGGCGCGGGCTGGTCGGGCGCGGCGTGCTCGCTCATGGCCGCGAGCCTAGCGCGCGACTGGCTGGCCGGCCAACTTAGAACCGATACGCGACACTCGGGCCATGGACCTCCCCACCCTGCGGGGCGACCGCGTGCTCCTGCGCCCCCTCACCGAGGACGACCTCGACGGCGTCCTGGCCATCCTCGCCGAGCCCGACGTCGCGCGCTGGTGGGGCCCGCAGGCGCAGGATCCCGACCGCGAGGAGCTGCTGGACCCCGGCGAGCCGCGGTTCGCGATCGTCGTCGACGGCGCGCCGGCCGGCTGGCTGGGCTGCGAGGTCAACGAGGACCCGATGTACCGCTCGGTGGGGCTGGACCTCTTCCTGACCACCGCGCTGCACGGCCGGGGCCTCGGCCGCGAGGCCCTGCGGCTCGTCATCGCCCACTTCGTCGAGCAGGGCCACCACCGCTTCACGATCGACCCGGCGGCCGACAACGAGCGCGCGATCCGCGCCTACGCGGCCGTCGGCTTCAAGCCCGTCGGGCGCCTGCGCGACTACGAGCTCGGGGCCGACGGCACGTGGCACGACGGCCTGCTGATGGACCTGCTGGCGGCCGAGTTCGTGGGGGGCTGAGCGTCCGCGCCGCGGGCCCGGCGTCCGCGCTGGTGGCACCCTTCGGCGGCCGCCCCTCAGCTCCCGATCGAGAACATCGCCTCGAGGTCGTGGCGCGAGAAGACCTCGAAGGCGACCATCGTCTGCGTCCGGGCCACGCCCGGGAGCTTGAGCAGCCCCCCGGTGACGACCTCGGCCAGCATCTCGTGGCGCGGCACCCGGACGATGGCGACGAAGTCCCACTCGCCGGTGACCGAGTAGGCCTCGGCCACGCCCTCGAGATCGGCCAGCGCGCCGCCCAGCGCCGACATCGCGTCGCGCTCGGCCTCGATGAGCACCACGGCGGTGGTCATGGCGTGTGCGTCTCGCCCGGCTCGAGCACGACGACCTCAGCGAAGCCGGCGTTCTGGACGTCGGACTTGAAGGCCTGCGCGTCGGTCTCGACCAGCGGGAAGGTGTTGTAGTGGCACGGGATGATCTGGTCGGCCCCGACGAACTCGGCGGCGACCACGGCGTCGAAGCGGTCCATCGTGTAGTGGCCGCCGATGCACATGAGCGCGACGTCGAGGTGGCCGCGGCGCTTGGGCAGCGCGAGGTCGCTGAAGAGCGCGGTGTCGCCCAGGTGGTAGATGCGCTTGTCGCCGAGCTCGATAACGAGCCCGCCCGGCGTGCTGACGGTGCCCTTCGGCGTCGTCGAGGTGTGCCAGGCCGGCACCAGGCGCACCGAGCCCCAGTCGAACTCGTGCGTGCCGCCGAGGTTGGTGTCGATGGCCTCGACGCCCTCCTCGGAGATCTCCCCCGCGATCTCGGTGATGGCGACCACCGGAGCGCCCGTGCGCTTGGCGATCGCGATCGTGTCGCCGTAGTGGTCGCCGTGGCCGTGGGTGAGCAGGATCGCGTCGGCGGCGACCTCGTCGGCCGACGCGGCGGCCTTCGGGTTGCCGGTGAGGAAGGGATCGACGAGCACCGTCGTGCCGTCGTGCTCGAGGGCGAAGGCCGCGTGGCCGAGGAAGCGGATGTCCATCAGTCTTCGTCTCCTGTGTCGTGGGGTGGCGTCTCCGGGGAGCGCATGAGCTCGTGGGCGAGCTCGAGCCCGACGGCGACGCCGACGAGCATCCCCAGGCGCGTCTCCTCGGCGACGAGGGTGCGGACCGCGCGCAGGCGCTCCTCGGGATCCTCGGCGGTCGCGGCGTGGCTGAGCTGCGCCTCGTGGGCGCCCCCGAACCAGCCGCCCTCGGCGAGGGCCTCGTTGAGCACGTGCTGCAGGCCGGGCGCCGCGTGGGTGACGATCTCCTGGGCGTGGGCGAAGCGCTCGGGGTCGGCCAGGGCCGCGACCGCGGCGTCGACCTCCTCCGCGCTGTAGCGCCGGTCGGGCATCGAGAGGGAGGGTATTGGTCAGGCGATGCGGGCGCGGGCCAGCAGCAGCCCGGCGAGCATGCCCGCCGCGCCGCCCGCGAAGCCGGCGATCGCGCTCGCCTCGGTGACGGCCAGCGGCATGAGCAGCAGCACGACGGCGAAGGCGGCGGTGCCGATCAGGTCACCCTCGTACTCGTCGCCGCGACTGCGGGCGATCAGGTCGGGCACCGCCCACGCGCAGAGCATGCCGAGCGCGGCGCCGTTGCCGCCCAGCGCCAGCGGCGTCGGGTCGATGGCGACCGTGAGCGCGACGCCTCCCATGCCGCAGATCACGAAGAGCGCGAGCACGGCCAGCGGGCCGTGACGGCGTTCGAGCAGCGTGCCGTAGACGGCGATCGCGGTGACCGCGACGAGCTCGTACCAGACGCTCCCGTAGAGGAAGGGGGAAACGGCGACGCGCCACCATTCGCCGTCGATCGGCCCGACGACCCCGACGTCGATCCGGTTGACCGGGAAGAGCAGCAGGTAGCCGAAGAGCGACAGGACGACGAGCGCGATGGTCGCGTAGGGACGCGTCCCGAAGTCACCGCGGATGCCGGGGATCTCGCCCTTGCGAAAGCGCGAGAGCCGCGGCGTGGTGGGCTTTCGCGCCTTCCTGCGACCCTTGCGCGGCTCGGACACCGTGCCGTCGCGTTCGATCTTCGGGGCGCGCTTGCGCAGGCGCGTCCCGCAGTACGGGCATTCGGTGATGTACGGGCTGACCTCGTTGCCGCAGTTCTTGCAGACCACGTTGAGGTCGGGCATCTGGGCCATGGCTAGCCCCGATTCTAGGCCCGCGCGCGCATATGCTCTCAACCACAACGGTCCCTCGACCGATCAACGAGTGTGGTGGCTCCCCGTCCCGCAGACTTCCAGTCCGTGAACCTTCACGTGCGCAACGCGCGCTTCTCGGCGCGCGTCGTCCACGTGCGCGGTACGGAGACCACCCTTGCGGTGCCCCGCGGGGTCCCCGCGGCGGCCCGCCCGCTGCCCGCCGAGGCCGAGATGAGCTTCGAGCACGAGCGCCAGATCGTGATGCTCTCGGGCACGCTGCTGGGCGGCGACGACGTCAGCGCGCGCTTCCGGATCGACGACGGCATCGCCCCGCGCGAGCTGCGGCGCTTCGTGCGCCTGGCGGTCAGCCTGCCGATCGCCGTCACCCCGCTGCGCGACGACGGCGCCGAGGCCGGCCCGCAGGAGCAGATGCAGACCGTCGACATCAGCGCCGGCGGCGTCCTCCTCGATCGCCGCGGCCTGTCGGGCGCCGTGCGCGTCGAGCTCGACCTCCCCGGCGGCCACGGCACGGTCACGGCCAGCGGCCGCGTCGTGCGCAACGTCTCGGACGGCAGCGGCGTGAGCTTCGACGCGATCGACTCCGACACCCAGCAGACGCTCGACGGCTTCGTGCTCGGCGTCCGCCACCAGCTCGCCCAGCGCTTCGCGCAGGCCCGCTAGCGCCGCGCCGCGCGCCCGCGCGGCACGGGGGGCCCAGGCCCGGCCCAGGGCCCAAGATGCGCCTTCCGGCCCATGGTTGGCGCCGAAGGGCGCTGCCATCCTCGGCCGGTGCGGAGGTGGCAGGGGTCCGGCGGGCAGAGCACGATCGAATGGCTCGGCGTGTGCGCGCTCGTGGCCGTGCTCGCGCTCGCGGTGGCGGGAAGCATCGGGCCGGTCGGCTCGGCGGTCGCCGGCACGATGCGCAAGGCGGTCTGCGCGGTCAGCCTGGGCAGCTGCCCGGGCGGGTCGGGCGCCGGCAGCGGCGGCGGGGCGCCGCGCGGGTCGGCGCTTGACCCCAACGCGCCGACGAGCGGCCCGGCGATCGGCTCGGACCCGCGCACGGTGGGCACGGGCCTGCCCTTCCCCGGCTCGGACTCGCTGACCATCGACCCCAAGAAGAAGGGCTCGACCAACGACGACCCCGACTACAAGGGGCCCAAGGCCGGCTACAAGGTCGGGGTCACGGCGACCTTCACGCAGACCACGTCGCCGTGCAGCATCGACGGGACCGGGACGCCGACCGTGACGCTCTCGACGTCGGCCGACATCAAGGTCGAGGGCGGCGCCGACGCCAGCGGCAAGGGCGTGGGCGCGGGCGTGACGGGCTCGATCGGCAACACCACGAGCTACGACGTCAAGACCAACCCCGCCGACGCCGACCGGATCAACCGCGGCGACGTGCCGCCGCCCAACCCGGTCGACCCGCTCAGCATTCCGCAGGGCAGCTCGCTGGTCCTCAACAAGGACAGCTACAAGGGCGTCGACGGCTCGGTCACCTACCGCAACATCACCGCCGAGCTGGGCTACAAGGACGGCCACCGCGTTTCCTCGGCGGTTCAGCGGATCGATGCCGGCACGGTCCGCGTGACGGTCGGCGACACCGACTTCATCGAGAACACGCTGGGGCTGAAGGTCGGCACCGACCAGGTCGCCGCCGGCATCAAGATCGGCAGCGGCTTCCAGGACGGCAAGGCGCGCTCGGTCGACCTCGACGTCTCCACCAAGGCCGGCTGGGACGCCTACCAGGCGTTCATCTCCAGCGGCGTGCTCCCGGCGCGCGGCGCGGCGGGAGCCTCCAACGCGACGACCTCGACCTCGGCGACCTCGACGCACACCGACACGATCACCGGCAAGCTCGGCCCGATCGGCGGGACCTCCGGCGGCACGACGGTGTCCGGGCAGATCGTCGAGACGGTCCACGAGGACGGCAGCAAGGTCACGACCGCCTTCAGCCGCCGCGGCGACACGGTCGTGGCCACCGAGTACGACCGCGACCCGAGCGGCAGGATCGTCGGCGAGCACTACGCGCTGCACCTGCAGGACGTCGACCACAACTACGTCGACGGCTACCAGCAGCTGACGGGCAACAAGGGCGACAGCGCCTCCAACCGCGACCTCACCCTCGACTACTCGGCCGGCGACCTCGACGCGATGCAGAACGAGGCCCTCGACCAGATCCTCGCCGCGCAGCGCGGCCGCGGCGGCCCCTTCGAGGACGGCGGCACGCGCGAGCAGCTGAAGGCCTACCTCGCCGACCACCCCTACGGCGAGGGCCTGGCGCCGGCCGGCAGCGTCAAGGACAACGTCATCCTCACCGACATGGCCGCGGCCAAGGAGCCCTCCGACGTCGCCGTGGCGCTCCTCAACAGCGGCCTGGGCAGCGCGACCGGCGTCGTCGAGTTCCTCATGAACTTCCACTACGCCACGCTGCGCGCGCGCCACGACCTCGGGATCGCGGACGGCAGCGAGCCGCTGCGCGGCGGCTACGTCAACGGCCCCAAGGGCTGCTAGGCGCCGGGCTCGTCGCCGTCGGGCGCGGTCGCGGCGACGATCTCGGCCATGACCTCGCGCAGGTCGTGGTTGGCCTCGTAGACGACCATCTGGCGCTGGGCGCCGTTGCCGCGCTCGAGCAGGTCCTCGATCGCGTCGAAGTCGCCGGCGGAGCCGAGGTCCTCGGCGTGGCCGCGCAGGCGCTCGAGCAGCCGCCGGGCCAGCGCCTTGGTCGGCACGCGCTCGCTGGAGGGCAGGTCGACGAGCTCGCCGTCGAGGCCGTGGCGCGCCGCCAGCCACTTGTTCTCGTCGAGCATCTGCCACGGGTAGGGCGCCAGCGCGCCGCCCGCGTCGTAGTGCTCGCACAGCTCCTTGACCATCGCCTGCACGAGGGCGGCGAGCCCCAGGGTGTGCTCGACGCGGGTCTGCGAGTCGCAGACGCGCACCTCGACGGTCCCGAACTTCGGGTGCGGGCGCACGTCGTACCAGAGCCACGTGTAGTCCTCGATGACCCCCGACTCGACCATGAAGGCGATCTCGGACTCGTAGTCGGCCCAGTCGCGGTAGTGCGGCGGGACGCCGACGCGCGGGAAGGTGCGGAAGATCGGCGTGCGGGCCGAGCGCAGGCCGGTCGAGTCGGCGCGCCAGAAGGGCGAGTTGGCGCTCAGGGCCAGGAGCACGGCGAGGTGCACGCGCATCCCGTTGGCGACGTGGATGGCCTTGTCGGGGTCGTCGACGCCGACGTGGACGTGCATGCCGAAGATCAGCTCCTGGCGCGCGACGAAGCTCAGCGCGGTCACGAGCTCGCGATAGCGCGCCCGCGCGACGATGCGCTGGTCCTCCCACAGCGAGAACGGGTGCGTCCCCGCCGAGCCGATGGTCAGGCCGCGCGCGGCCGCCGTGCCGCGGACCTGCCGGCGCAGGCGGCGCAGCTGCTCGCCGGCCTGCGCCGTGTTGGCCGCGGGGTTGGTCGAGATCTCGAGCACCGACTCCATGAGCTCGGGCTTGATCTCGCCGTCGGCGGAGTCCTGCAGCAGGGACTCGATCGCGTTGACCAGGCCGTAGCCCTCGGCGTCGACGATCATGAGCTCCTCCTCGATGCCGAGCGTGTAGCTCGGCCCGTGGAAGTTGTGCTCCATGGCGCGGCAGGGTACCCGCGCCTTGCGATCCATCGGCCTAGACTCCGATTGGCTCACGATCAAGACCCGACACAGGGGGACCACCATGGCCCTTGGCTACGACGGCAAGCTCTACTTCCTCGCCTTCGACCACCGCGGCTCGTTCCAGAAGAAGATGTTCGGCATCGAGGGCGATCCCACGCCCGAGGAGACCGAGCGCATCGCCGACGCCAAGCACCTCATCTACGAGGGCATGGTCAAGGCGACCGAGAGCGGCTCGGTCGAGGAGGACCAGGTCGGCGTCCTCGTCGACGAGCAGTTCGGCGGCACCATCCCGAGCCAGGCCAAGGCGGCCGGGCTGAAGCTCGCGATGCCCGTCGAGAAGTCCGGCCAGAACGAGTTCGACTTCCAGTACGGCGAGCAGTTCGGCGAGCACATCGAGCAGTTCAACCCCGACTTCTCCAAGGTGCTCGTCCGCTACAACCCCGACGACGAGGACGAGCTCAACCGCCGCCAGCTCGAGCGCCTCAGGCGCCTGGCCGCCTGGCTGCACGAGCACGACCGCAAGTTCCTCTTCGAGCTCCTGGTGCCCGCCACCGACGAGCAGCTCGCCTCGGTCGGCGGCGACAGCGACCGCTACGACGCCGAGCTGCGCCCCGAGCTCATGCGGCGTGCGATCGCCGCCACCCAGGACTTCGGCTGCGAGGTCGACATCTGGAAGATCGAGGGCGTCGACGCCCGCGAGGACGCCGAGATGCTCGCCAAGCAGACCCGCGAGGGCGAAGGCCGCGAGGGCGTCGTCTGCGTCGTGCTCGGCCGCGGCGCCAGCGACGAGAAGGTCGACCATTGGCTGCGCGCCGCCGCCCCCGTCGACGGCTTCGTCGGCTTCGCCATCGGCCGCTCGATCTGGTGGGACGCCCTGAAGGGCTTCCTCGACGGCTCGCTCGAGCGCGAGGCCGCGGCCGAGCAGATCGCCGAGAACTACCTGCGCTTCATCCGGGTCTACGAGGAGCAGGAGTCGGCGGTCGCCTAGGCAGGCGCCCCGCTAGAGCGTCCCGACGCGCTTCGGGGGCCAGTACGTGGCGAACGCCTCGCCGATCACCCAGTTGATCGGGACCGGCCCCCAGAAGCGGCTGTCGTCGGACGAGCCGCGGTTGTCGCCCATGCAGAACACGTAGCCCTTCGGGACGGTGATCGGCTGCGGCAGGTCGCAGCCCTGACCGCCGCCGCACGAGGCGGTGAACGGCTCGCTCGTCGGCTTGCCGTTGCGGATGACGTGGCCGTCGCGCACGGCGATGCGGTCGCCGCCCACGCCCACGACGCGCTTGATGAAGGTCTGGCTGGAGCGCTCGGGGGTCGGGGCCGGGCAGGCCTGCTGGTCGCTCGGGCGGCCGCCGCAGCGCGGGGGCAGCTCGTCGGCGCCCGCGGGCGGGTGGAAGGTGATGATGTCGCCGACCTTGGGGTCGGCGCCGAGGCGGTGGCTGAGGCGGTTGACGAGGACGCGCTGGCCCACGTCGAGGGTGGGCTCCATCGACCCGCTCGGGATCCGGTAGGGCTTGACGAGGAGCCATTGGACGGCCAGGGCGATGGCGAGCGCCGTGATCACGATCACGATCAGCTCGGTGACCTGGCCGCCCGGCAGGTCCTTCAGTCGCGATCGCTTCTTCTCTGCGCGGGCCATGTGCAGCACGGCATCATCCCAGCGCAGCAAGCGTGACGGCGCTGCACCGCTTCGGGCGCCACGGCCGACGGCCGTCGTACGGTGGACGAGATGCGCCGGATCGCCCCTCTCGCCCTCTTGCTCGCCGTGGTGGTCGTGCTCGTCGTCCATGGGCGCCACGACCGCCCGGCGACGGCGTTCGGGAGCGCTCGCGTGGTGCGCGTGGTCGACGGCGACACCATCCGCGTGCGCATCGGCGGGCGCACCGAGCGCGTGCGCTACATCGGCGTCGACACGCCCGAGTCGGTCAAGCCCGGGACGCCCGTGCAGTGCTATGCCAAGCGCGCGGCGGCGGCCAACGCCGCGCTCGTGGCGGGGCGCACGGTGCGCCTCGTGGGCGACGCCGAGCACCGCGATCGCTACGGGCGGCTGCTGGCCTACGTCTACCGCGAGCCCGACGGCGCCTTCGTGAACGCTCGGCTCGTGCGCGACGGCTACGCGCGCACCCTGACGATCCCGCCGAACGTCGCCCACGCGCGCGACTTCGCGCGCCTCGCGCGGGCGGCGCGAGCGGGCGGCCGAGGGCTGTGGAGGGCCTGCCCTATGGAGTAGCCTCCGTCCTGCCGCCATGGCCTCAACCAAGTTGCAACAGAGCCTTGCGGCCTTCGAGCGTGCATTCGTCGAGGAGGCCGAGGCCGACAGGCTGCGCCGTGAGCGGATCTACCGCGACGCCGAGCAGCGCCTGGATCAGCGCCGGCGCGAGCGCGTGCACAAGCGCGGCTCGCTGCGCTTCACGCTGCTGATCCTCGTCCTGCTCGCCACGGCGGCGCTCGTCACCGTGGCGATGTTCAAGACGCTCTACGTGGTGATGGGGTGACCCGCGTGGAACGACCCTGCTCCTAGAGGAGCTGGCCTCTCGCGCGTGGCCGGCGGACGAGGCGCAGCGCGCCGACGGCTGGCTGCTGCGCCACACGCCGGCGCTGACGCGGCGGCGGTCCAACTCCGCGCGGCCGATGGGCGAGCCCGCGCGCGCTCGCGACCTCGCCGTGGTCGAGGACTTCTACGCGCGCCGCGAGCGCCGGGCGCTCGTCCAGCTGCTCCCCGCCCGGGTGCACGCCGCCCTCGACGCCGAGCTGGCGTCGCGGGGGTGGGAGATCGACTCGCCGACCGATGTCCTGGTGGCCGACGCGGACACGCTGCGCGCGGATGCGCGGCGGCCCGCCGACGTCGCCCTGAGCGCGCGCCCCGAGGCGGCATGGATGGCGGCGTGGGCGCAGGCCGAGGGACGGGCCGACGCCGACGCGCACGCCTCCATGCTCGGACGCATCGAGCCGGCGACGGCGTTCGCCCTGGCCGGCGACGGCGCCGGCGTCGGGTTCTCGGTCTGCGAGCGCGGCTGGGCCGGGCTGTACTCGATCGCGACGGCGCCGTGGGCACGCCGGCGCGGCGTCGCGCGCGCGATCGTCGCCGCGCTCGCGGGCTGGGCCGCCGGGAAGGGCGCGCGCCGGATCTACCTGCTCGTCGAGACCGACAACGACGCCGCCCTCGCGCTCTACGTGAGCCTCGGCTTCAGGCGCTCACACGGCTATCACTACCGGAGGGCGCCCGAGCGCTAGGTTTGGCCGCGATGATCGAGCTGGCACCGCAGCTCTCCGTGCGCCGCGGCCGCGAGGCGGTCGAGTTCTACAAGGCGGCCTTCGGGGCGCGCGAGCGCCATCGCGTGGGCGGGACGGACGACCACGAGGAGGTCGTCTGCCAGCTCGCGGTCGGCGAGGCGACCTTCTGGGTCGAGGACGAGTCACCCGAGCACCAGAACTTCAGCCCCGAGACGCTCGGCGGGTCGACGACGCGGATGCTGCTGCGCGTCGAGGACCCGGACGCGGTGGTGGCGCAGGCCGTCGCCGCCGGCGCGACCGAGGTCATGGCCGTCACCGAGGCGTGGGGATGGCGCGTCGGGCGGATCGCCGACCCGTACGGCCATCATTGGGAGATTGGCCGGCCACTCGGAGAGTGGCCCCCGCCGGCGACGAACTAGGGCTCGCGCAGCTTCCGCAGCGCCTGGTCGACCTCGGCCCGCACGTTGGCGCCGCTCATCTCCTTGGCGCGCTCCTGCTGGATCTCGAGGTAGACCTCCTTGCGGAAGACTGGGATGTCGCGTGGCGCCTGGATGCCGACCCGCACCTTCTCGCCCATGATCGACAGCACCGAGACCTCGATGTCGTCACCGATCATGATGCTTTGATTCGACTTCCGGGTCAGGACCAGCACGTGGGGACCTCCCTGCCTCGCTGGGGATCGAGCCACCTTAACAACGGTCGCGGCAGCCGCGCAAGCGACAGACGTACAGCGAGCGCATTTGCATAGACTCCCGCGCCAA
This sequence comes from uncultured Actinomycetes bacterium, assembly GCA_963851295.1. GTDB lineage: Bacteria > Actinomycetota > Thermoleophilia > Solirubrobacterales > Solirubrobacteraceae > JAOPZW01. Next base: position 1,125,730 of record CAWKOS010000001.1, read on the forward strand.
GCCCATGGCACGACGCTCATTGCGACCGCATCTCAATCAGATCCGCGGCTGGGTCCGGCAGGGTAGGACCGACGCCTGGATCGCCCATCAGCTCGAGGTCACCGTCCAGCAGATCGAGGCGTTCAAGAAGGAGAACGAGCTCGTTCCCGACGGCGACGGCGACGGCGCGTCGGTCGCGGGCGCCGGCGGCGGCGACTTCGACGACGAGATCGACCTGCGCGCCGAGGACGACGCGCTCATCGCCGCCGAGCTGGAGGCCGCCGAGGCCGCCCGCGCCGAGGAGGAGGCGCGCCGCGCGGCCGAGGAGGAGGCGCGCCGCGCGGCCGAGGAGGCGGAGGCCGGCGAGGACGACGCGAGCGAGGACGCGGACGAGGGCGAGGACGACGACGAGGACGACGACGAGCAGGCGGCCAAGAAGCGTCGCCGCGGGCGTCGCGGCGGGCGCGGCCGCAAGAAGGACGCCGCGCGCGAGCTCGAAGGCACCTTCGATCACGGCGAGGAGGGCTACGGCCTGTGGCTCGACCCCGCCGTCGAGGACAACCCGGTGTACGCCGAGCACTGGGCCGGCCACCGGCCGGTGACGGTCACGATCGAGGAGGACCAGATCGTGATCCGCCGCGCCGGTGACGAGGACGACGGCGACGAGGACTGACGCCGCCGCGCTCGCCCGCGCGCTGCGCTTCGAGCGCGACGTGCGGCGTGCGGCCTGCGCGCGCTCCGAGCGCCACCCGCTCGGCGAGGCGTTCTTCGACGACGCGCTGCCGCACGTCTGGGTGCTCAACGAGCTCGCGGTCGACGCCGAGACCGACGCGCCGGCGCTCGTCGCCGCGCTCGACGAGCTCTTCGGGCACCTCGCCCACCGCCGCGCCTTCGTCGAGGTCCCGGAGGTCGGCGCCCGGCTGGCGCCCGCCCTGCGCGCCCAGGGCTGGCTCGCCGAGCGCGACGTCGTCATGGAGCTGCGCCGCGAGCGCGACCGCCCGCCCGCGCCCGGCCTCGCGCGCGAAGCGGACGAGGCGACCATCCGCGCGGTCGAGGCGCAGACCATCGGCGAGGGACCCCACAGCACGCCCGAGGTCGTCGAGCAGCTGCTGGCGGCGCGCGGCACCTTCGGGCGCGCCGGCGGCGCGCGCTACTTCGTCGCCGCCGCCGACGGCGTCGACGCCTGCCACACGACGCTGTACTCCGACGGCGCCACCGCCCAGGTCGAGGACGTCGGCACGCTCAACGCCTTCCGCCGCCGCGGCCTGGCGCGCGCGGCGTGCTGCGCCGCGATCGACGCGGCGCTCGCCGCCGGCCATGACCAGGTCTTCATCGTCGCCGACGACGAGGACTGGCCCAAGGAGCTCTACGGGCGGCTCGGCTTCGACCCGGTGGGCACGCCGTGGGCCTTCACCCGCCCGGGGCCCGAGCATCGCCCGCGCCGACCCTGAGGCGGATCCACTCGGACAGGAACGGCTCGACGATGCGCACCTGACCGCGATCGTTGGCCACGAGCTCGTCGCGCTCGAGCGCCGTGATCGCGCTCTGGACCGTCGAGGGCGACGGGAGGCCGTGGCGACGGCGGTAGTCGGTGGTCAGCGCGCGGCCGGGCTCGGCCGCGAGCGCCTGCAGGAGCAGGCGCTGCTGGGCGGAGGCGTGGTCCCACACGGTCGCGAAGTGGGCGTTCTCCGAGCGCAGCACGCCCCCGAGCGCCTCCTGGAGGCGCCCGCCGTCCGCGCTCGTCCTCGGCGGCGTGAGCTGCCAGAGGAAGTAGCAGAGCTCCTGGGTGGCGTAGGGGTGGCCGCCCGTGATCGCGAGCACCGCGTCGACCGTCTCGGCGCCGATCTTGCGGCCGCTGTCGCGGAAGCGCTGCGCGATGTAGTGCGCGAAGGCCTCGGGCGCGATGACCCCGAGCTCGACGGGCTTGGCGCTGCGCCAAAAGGGCTCGTTCTCGTCGCTGAACAGCCGCCGCATCATGTGACGCCGGCTGCCGAGGTAGACGTGGGCGACCTCGGGCTGCTCCTGGAAGACGGCCCGCATCAGCCGCGGGAGCGTCGGGTCGATGTCGACGATCTCCTGGAACTCGTCGAAGATCAGCGCCACGCGGCGCTTGCGCTCGGCGCCGATCTCGCCGGGCAGGCGCAGGAGGTGCTCGAGCGTCTCGCGCAGGTCCTCCGACCGGTAGCCGGCGTCGAAGCCGAAGGTCAGGCGGCCGCTGTCGGGGTCGACGTTGACGGTCGGCTTGACCCGCAGCCCCGCGAGGACCCGCAGGCGGTCGAGCGCCTTCTCGCGCTTGGAGGCGAGGTCCTCGTGGATCGTGCGCGCGAGCTTCTCGGCGAGCTTGGCCACGGTCGGCGTGGTCATGAGGTCCACCGACGCGACGAGGACCCGCCGGCGCGTGAGCTCCTGCGCCACGCGCCACATCAGCGAGGACTTGCCGTACCGGCGCGGCGCGAAGACGACGACGTCCTGCCCGTTGGCGATGTCGGCGCGCAGCTCGGCGATCTCGTGCTCGCGGTTCGTGAACGCCTCGTCGAGCGCCAGCGCGCCGTAGCGGAACGGGTTGGCCCCCTCCTGCATCGCCATAGGCTATCGCAGGTACGGTCGCTTACCTGGATCGCCGTTATTGAGATCTAGATAATTGCGTGGAAGGTACAGCGCTAGGGGTCCGGCTCGATCCGCCGGCCACCGGCGAAGTCGCTCGCCTGCCGCACGTAACGGGCGAAGGCCGCGTCGGCCGTCGTCCGCGCGTCCCACGCCCACGGCGCGTCCGGGGCGACGGCCACGGCCAGCTCCAGGCACCAGCCCGTGCCGCGGTCGTAGAGCTCCGACAGCTCGTCGACCGTGAACGGGCCTCCCAGGCGGCGGCGCAGCTCGGCGTGGATGCGCGAGGTCACGCGCTCGAGGGCGGCGCGCTCGTGCGGCGGCGCCTCGGCCAGCCGGCGCTCGCCCTGGCGCCACTGGTCGATCGCGGTCTCGAAGCTCACCGAGACCAGGCTAGCGTGGGCGGTTACGGGCCTTTGGGAAGGTGCTTGACCACGTAGGAGCGCTCGCCGGGGCGTACCATCCCCAGCCGCCGCGCCTCGCGCTCGAGCGAGGCCGAGTTGCTCAGCGAGGCCCGCTTGGCGCGCAGCTTGGCGTTCTCGCGCCTGAGCTGGGCGACGTCCGCCCGGCGGTGCTTGGCCTCCTGCACCGTCGACCAGTACGAGCGCAGCGGGCCGATGTAGAGGAAGAGGATCCCGAGGAGCACGCCGAGCAGCGCGACGCGCGAGATGCGGTCCCAGCGAATGCCGCGGGCGCCACCCGGGAGGACCCGCGGACGCGTCGCCTTCGGGCGCGAAGCGGGGGCGCGGCGGGACGCGCGGGCGCTGGGGGCCGGGGCCATTGGGGTCGCGTTCGGGGTGAGCGCACACGAATCCTCCCCGTGCAAGCGGACGTTCTAGAGCGGCGGAGGCGGCGCGGGCGGCTCGAGCAGGCCGCGCCTGGCGCGTCCGCGCTTGGTCACGACGTCGGTGCCGCCGAACACCGACACGCAGCGGACGTGCACGACCGGCGCCCCGGGGGCGGGCTCGGCGCCGCTGAGCTTGAGCTTGTCGCTGCCGAACAGGGCGAAGCTCGACAGCTCGGCGTGGACGCCCTCGGGCACCACGATGTCCGAGCCGCCGAAGATCGAGACGACCGTGATGTGGACCTCGGGCGCGGCCAGCGTGGCCTCGCGCAGGTCGAGATCGGCGCCGCCGAAGATGTTGAGCACGCGCACGCGCTCGGCCACCCGCCAGCGCCCCGCGCGGTCGCCGCCGCCGAAGATGCCGATCACGAAGCTCGTCCCCTTCCGCGGCGCGACGGACAGCGCCGGCGCCCCGGAGAAGGCCGGCAGGTCGGCGGTCAGCGGCTCGAGCTCGGCGCGTGTGGTCGCCGTGTAGGCGGCGTCGATCCGCACGACGAGCTCCTCGACGTCGAGGCGGCCCTCGGCCGCCGCCTCACGCAGATGTGCGACCGTAGCCTCGCGCTCGGCGTCGGACGCCCTGGTCACGATCGGAAGACCGACCGCCCGGGGAAGCTCGCGTCGGCGCCGAGCTGCTCCTCGATGCGCAGGAGCTGGTTGTACTTCGCCACCCGGTCCGAGCGCGACGGCGCGCCGGTCTTGATCTGCCCGCAGCCCGTGGCCACGGCGAGGTCGGCGATGGTGACGTCCTCGGTCTCCCCCGAGCGGTGCGACATCACCGCGGTGTAGCCGGCCTCGCGCGCGGTGCGCACGGCGTCGAGCGTCTCCGTCAGCGTCCCGATCTGGTTGACCTTGATGAGGATCGAGTTGGCCACCCCGGTGTCGATGCCGCGCTGCAGGCGCTCGGTGTTGGTGACGAAGAGGTCGTCGCCGACGAGCTGGAGGTGCTCGCCGAGGCGGTCGGTGAGGCCCTTCCAGCCGTCCCAGTCCTCCTCGGCCATGCCGTCCTCGAGCGACACGATCGGATAGCGGCCCGCGAGGTCGGCCCAGTAGTCGGCCAGCTCCGCGGCGCTGAGGGTGCGGTTCTCGTGCTCGAGCACGTAGGCGCCGTCGGAGAAGATCTCGCTCACCGCCGGGTCCAGGGCGATGGCGACGTCCTCGCCGGGCGTGTAGCCGGCCGCCTCGATGCCCGCTAGGAGCATCTGCAGCGCCTCCTCGTTGGAGCCGAGGTTCGGCGCGAAGCCGCCCTCGTCGCCGACGCCGCCGCCCAGGCCGCGGTCGTGCAGCGTCTTCTTGAGCGCGTGGAAGACCTCCGCGCCGGTGCGCAGGCACTCCGAGAAGCTCGAGGCGCCGAGGGGGACGACCATGAACTCCTGGAAGTCGACCGAGTTGTCGGCGTGGGCGCCGCCGTTGAGCACGTTCATCATCGGCACCGGGAGGACGTGCGCTGCGTCGCCGCCCACGTAGCGGTAGAGCGGCAGCCCCTCCTCGGCCGCGGAGGCGTGCGCCGCGGCGAGCGAGACGCCGAGGATCGCGTTGGCGCCCAGGCGCGACTTGTTGGGCGTCCCGTCGAGCGCGATGAGCGCGCGGTCGAGGCCCTCCTGGTCGGTGGCGTCGCGGCCGCGGACCGCCTCGGCGATCTCGCCGTTGACGTTGCCGACGGCCTTGGTGACGCCCTTGCCGCCGTAGGCGGCGCCGCCGTCGCGCAGCTCGGTGGCCTCGAACTCGCCGGTCGAGGCGCCGCTGGGCACCGCGGCGCGGCCGGCCGCGCCGGACGCGAGCACGAGCTCGACCTCGACCGTGGGGTTGCCACGGCTGTCGAGTACCTGCCTGGCGTGGACCTTCTCGATCTTGCTCACGGTGTCGCTTCCTCTTCGTTCAGTCGGGCTTGGGCGTAGTAGGACAGCTTGTCGTCGGCGGTCAGGTCGTCCCACGTGGCGCCGGCCTCGTCGGCCAGGCGCTCGGCCGTCTCGACGCGTCCGCGGAAGCGCGCGCTCGCCGCGCGCAGCGCCAGCTCGGGGTCGATGCGCAGCTTGCGCGCGACGTTCACGGCGGCGAAGAGGACGTCGCCGACCTCGTGGAAGGCGGCGTCGCGCTCGGTGCCCGCGGCCTCGAGCTCCTCGAGCTCGCCGCTGACGGCGTCGTAGGGGACGCGCTCGAAGTCGAAGCCGGTGCTCGCGGCGCGGCGCTGGACCTTGCGGGCGTGCAGCAGCGCCGGCAGGTTCTCGGGCACCTCGCCGAAGATGCCGTCCTCGCGCCCGGGCTCGGCGCGCTTGATCTGGTCCCAGTTGCGCAGCACCTCCCCCGCCGTCTCGGCCTCGACCTCGCCGAAGACGTGCGGGTGGCGGCGGATGAGCTTCTGGCGGACGTGCTCGGCGACCTGGGCCATGTCGCCCGCGCCGCGCTCCTCGAGCAGCAGCGAGAGGAAGTGGACCTGGAAGAGGACGTCGCCCAGCTCGTCGCGCAATTTGTCGTCGTCGCCGGCGTTGGCGGCGTCGGCGAGCTCGTAGGCCTCCTCGACCGTGTGGGGCACGATCGAGCGCTCGTCCTGCTCGCGGTCCCACGGGCATTCGCGCCGCAGGCGGCGCGTGAGCTCGTCGAGACGGGCGACGGCGGCGGCGACATCGGGCTCAGGCCTCACAGCCCGGAGCCTAGACGTCGCCGCCGCGCGGCCTACGGCTGGGTCGTCGTGCCCGAGCCCTGCGTGGTGCCGCTCTGGCCGTTGGGCGCCGTGGTGGTGCCCGTGGTGCTCGTCGCGGCCTTCTTCTTCGGCGCGTTCTTGCAGTCGTCGACGACGTAGCCCTTGCGGCAGTCCGTCGTCTTCAGATAGCGCTTGCGGTAGTCGTCGCCGAACTTCTTCAGCACGCCCTGCTGGTTCTGCGAGGACAGGATCTGCTTGATCGAGGCCTGCGACTCGGCGAGCGTCTGCTGCTTGGCCTGCGCGATCTTGCCGACCTCGAAGACGTACCAGCCGAACTGCGTCTTCACGGGGCCGGTGAGCTTGCCCTGGTCGGCGGCGAAGATCGCCTTGTCGAAGCCGGGCTCCTGCTGGCCCTTGGCCACGCCGGGCAGCGCGCCGCCCTTGTTCTTGGAGGCCTGGTCGATCGAGTACTTCTTGGCGACCGACTTCCAGGACTGGCCGGACGCGAGCGCCTTCTTGGCCTGCTCGGCCTTGGCCTTGTCCTTGGTCAGGACGATGCGCAGGTCGCGGCGCTCGGGCGACGCGAAGCGCGACTTGTTCTTGTTGTAGTAGGCCTGGATCTGGGCGTCGGTGACCTTGTCCTTGCCCTTGGTGACCTTGGCCGAGATCTTGTTCTGCAGGTCACGGATGCGCTGCTGGAAGAGGACGTCCTCGTTCGTCAGCCCCGCGCTCTGAAGGAACTTCTCGTAGCTGCCCTTCTGCGCGAACTGCTGCTTCTTGATGTCGTCGATCTCCTTCTGGGCCTGCGCGTCGGAGACGGCGACCTTCTGCTTCTTGGCCTCCTGGTCCAGCCAGGTCGAGCGGATCAGGAAGCCGAGGACCTCGGTCTTGAACTGGTCGTACTGCTGCGAGCACTGCTGCTTGAACTGCGCGTCGGTCTGCTCGGGCTGGCCCTTGGCCGGGGCCGGAGCGGTCTTCTTCTTGTCGGCGACGCACTGCTTGAAGTCGGGCGCGTCGGGGACCTTCGCGTCCTTCGCGGCAGCGGGGTTGGTCTGACCGGCCTGGGAGACCGCGATGATCTTCATCCAGTGGTCGAACGTGTCGCGCTTGATGGTCTGGTCGCCGACCGTGGCGACCGAGTTGCCGGGCACGCCGCCACCGCAGGCGGACAGGCCGACAGCGGCCGCAGCGAGCACGGCCGCCATTGGGAAGGCAGTACGGATCTTCAACACCATCTCTCGAGTTTCGGGGACGACGAACGCGTCATGGTAGCCAGCCCGTGTCAAGCCGCTGTCACTTCGGCCAGGTCCGCGGTGACGGCCAACAGGGCGTCGGCGGCGGCAACCACGATGCGGAAGCGGCCCTCGGCGTCGCGCGGGACGCGGAAGCTGACCTGGCTGCGGCCCGGCTCGTAGCGGGTCCCGGGGACGCGCTCGCGCAGGTCGTCGGCCTGCGCGGAGGTGAGCTCGAGCGGGGTGGCGGCGAGCGTCTCGCCGCGGAAGCTGACGGCCCGCGCGCCGGCGCGCCCGAGCTTGATGCGCGCCTGCTGCAGCGAGATGAGGTTGTCCAGCGGCTCGGGCACCGGGCCGAAGCGGTCCTCGAGCTCCTCGCGCAGCTGAGCGAGGTCCGCTACGTCGCGCGCGGCCGCCACGCGCCGGTGGACGTCGACCTTGGCCTGCTCGTAGGGGACGTAGTCGGCGGGCACGTAGGCGTCGACGTTGACGTCAAGGCGCACGGGCTCGGGCTCGTCCTCGTCCGGCGTGCCGTCCATCGCCCGCACCGCCTCGTCGAGCATCGCCAGGTAGAGCTCGAAGCCCAGCGCCGCGACGTGCCCGGACTGCTCGTCGCCGAGCAGGTTGCCCGCGCCGCGGATCTCGAGGTCGCGCATGGCGATCTTGAAGCCGGCGCCGAGCTCGGTGTAGTCGCTGAGCGCGCTCAGGCGCTTGGTCGCCTCCTCGGTCAGCGCCGCGGCGCTGGGGTAGAGCAGGTAGGCGTAGGCGCGCTCGCGCGACCGGCCGACGCGGCCGCGGATCTGGTAGAGCTGGGCGAGCCCGAAGGTGTCGGCGCGCTCGATGATCAGCGTGTTGGCCTGCGGGATGTCGATGCCCGACTCGATGATGCTCGTGGCCACGAGCACGTCGGCCTCGCCGCGCAGGAAGCCGAGCATCCGCTGCTCGAGGTCCTTCTCGTCGAGCTGGCCGTGGGCCACCTCGAAGCGCACGCCGGGGCACAGCCCGCGCAGGCGCTCGGCCGTCTCGTCGATCGTCTCCACGCGGTTGTGGACGAAGAAGGCCTGCCCGCCGCGCTCCTTCTCGCGCATCAGCGCCTGCTTGACGAGCGCCTCGTCGTACTCGCCGACGTAGGTCTTGACCGGCCGGCGGCCCTCGGGCGGCGTCTCGATCACCGAGATGTCGCGCATCCCCGCCAGCGACATCTGCAGCGTGCGCGGGATCGGGGTCGCACTCATGGCCATGACGTCGACCTTGAGCTTGAGCTGGCGCAGCAGCTCCTTCTGCTTGACGCCGAAGCGCTGCTCCTCGTCGACCACCATGAGCCCGATGTCCTTGCCGCGCAGGTCGCGGCCGAGCAGGCGGTGGGTGCCGATGAGGATGTCGATGAGGCCCTCGTTGAAGGCGGCGATCGCCTCGCGCTGCTCCTTGGCCGAGCGGAAGCGGCTGACGTGGGCGATGGTGAAGGGGTAGTCCTTCAGACGCTCGGAGAAGGTGCCGAAGTGCTGCTGGGCGAGGATCGTCGTCGGCGCGAGGACGAGCACCTGCTTGCCGTCGTCGGCCGCCTTGAACGCCGCCCGCAGGGCGACCTCGGTCTTGCCGTAGCCGACGTCGCCGCAGATCAGGCGGTCCATCGGCTGGGCGCGCTCCATGTCGGCCTTGACGTGCTCGATGGCCTCGCGCTGGTCGGCGGTCTCCTGGTAGGGGAAGCGCGCCTCGAAGTCGCGCAGCCACTCGCCGTCCTCGGGGAAGGCGTGGCCGGCGCGGCGGCGGCGCTCGGCGTAGAGGTTGAGCAGCTCGCCGGCGAGCTCCTGGGCGGCGCGGCGCGCCCGCGCCTTCATCGCCTCCCACGCCTTGCCGCCGAGCTTGCTCAGCGGCGGGTGGGCGCCCCCGGCGCCGACGTAGCGCGTGATCTTGGCGAGCTGATCGACGGGCAGGAAGACGCGGTCGGTGCCGGCGTACTCGAGCTGCAGGTAGTCGCGCGTGACGCCGACGACGGTCTTGGTGTCGAAGCCGGCGAAGCGGGCGATGCCGTGGTCCTCGTGGACGACGATGTCGCCGGTGCGCAGGTCGGCGAAGGAGCGCAGGGCGCCGCGGCGGCGCGCCGGCCGCTCCGCGCGCTCGGCGCGGCGGCGCCGGAAGAGGCGGTGGTCGGGGATGACCGCGAGGTTCAGCCCCGCCGCGATGAAGCCGTCGCGCAGCGTCGCGCGCGCGAACTGCAGTCCGTCGCCGCCGTCCCACGACGCGCGCAGCCGCGCGAGGTTGTAGGCGGCGCGCTCGCCGTCGCCGCGGCGCGTCCAGGCGACGACCGTGCGGTAGTCGGAGCGCACCAGCTTCTCGAGCTCGGGCTCGGCCTCCTTGAGCGAGCGCGCGGCCAGGTCCGCGGCCTGGGCGCGGAACTCGATCGGCTGGTCGGCGGAGATCGAGCTCAGCCGGACCCGGGCGCGCGCGTCGAGCGCCGCGGCGATGGCGTCGGGCTTGACGTAGAGGTGGTGGGCGTCCTCGTCGTGGAAGGCGGCGCAGACGTCCTGCCAGTGGTCGGCGAGCGCGGGCGCCACGTCCTCCTCGGCGGCGATCAGGATCTCGGCCTCGGCGGGCGCGAGGTCCAGGAAGGCCTCGAAGCGGTCGACGGGCAGCAGCTCGGCGACGTCCGGGCGGTCCTCGGCGTCCTCCAGGGCGGCGATCTCCGCCAGCTCGCGGTGCTCGGGCGCCAGCTCGGCGGCGGGCGCGATCTCGATCGCGTCGGCCTCGCCGAGGCTGCGCTGGGTGAAGGTGGAGAAGAAGCGGATCGACTCGACCTCGATGTCGAAGAGGTCGATGCGCACCGCGCGGTCCTCGGTGGCCGGGTAGAGGTCGAGGATCCCGCCGCGGATCGCGAACTGGCCGCGATCGTCGACCTGGTCGACGCGCTCGTAGCCGGCGGCGACGAGCTGGTGGCCGACCTCGTCGAGGTCGATCAGGTCGCCGACGCGGATGCTGAACGAGTGCGGGCGCAGCTCCGGGTCGGGGACCTTCTCGCTCAGCGCGACGGCGCTGACCACGACCACCGGCGGCTCCTCGCCGTCTGCGCGCTCGGCGAGCAGCGCGTCGAGCGCGGCGACGCGCAGGCCGACGAGGTGCGGCGGCGGGGCCAGGTGCGACTCGTAGGCCACGCCGCGGCTCGGGTAGAAGCGCACGGGGCGCGGCTCGAGCCACGCGCGCAGGTCGGCGGCGAGGTCGCGCGCCTGGCGGTCGTCGCCGGCCACCACGAGCGCCGGGCGGTCGGCCGCGGCGCCGTCGGCGAGCGCCGCGACGAGGTAGGCGCGCATCGACTGCGACACGAAGGCGCGACCGCCGTCGGCGATCAGCGTGGCGCCCTGGGGGTCGTCGGCGAGGCGTGCGAGGAGCGGTCTGAGAGCCATCTGGGCAGGCGGAGCGACCGCTTCCGGGGTCGCGCGGCCGTCTCGATCCACTGTAGCGAGCGGGGGATCCGGTGATCGCGCGGGCCGGGCGCGCTGAGTCGGCGCCCGGCCCGCGGGTGGCCCTAGGCGTCGCCGAGCAGGGTGATCGTCACGGCGCTGCTGGTGGATCCCGTCTGGCGCAGGCGGGCGCTCCCGCGAGCGCCGGCGTAGCTCCCCGTCCCGCCGATCACCGCCCACTCGCTGACCGCGCTGGTGTGGCTCAGCTTGCCCGCCAGCTCGAGCGTGCCGCCGGCGAGGCGGGCCTGAGCGGTGCACTGGTCGCCCGCCTGCTCGGACCCGAGGTAGGCGCACGTGTAGCGCACGCTCCCGGCCGCGGCGTTGCCCGTCGCGGCCCGCAGCGTCGCGCGGCAGAACATCTCGTCGCCGACGCTGGCGCCCTTGCGCCCGAGGTCCACGTACGAGCAGCGCTGACCGGCCGCGACCAGGTCGAGCGTGCGCGGCGGGCCCGCCGCCGGCGCGACCGCCACGACCATTCCGACGACGACGAGCGCCCCGATCAGCGCCGCGGCGATCCATCTGACCCATCCCTGCATTGCGACCTCCTCGATGTCGGTGAGCTGACGGCGGCGACGGTAGGTCGCGCACCCGGTGCGCGCGTCGGCCGATCGGGCGAATGTCGGCTCGCCCGTTCGGGCGATGTGCGTTCGCCGGACGGCGGGTTACGTTGCCCGCATGACCGTCTCGTCGCGACCGTCCTTGCGGCGCCCGGCGCGCGCCGACGCCCTGCTCGCGCTCGGGCTCGGCGTCGCAGGGCAGCTCGAGGTGTGGATCTGGTGGGTTCCCGACGAGCAGGGCCCGAAGCTCGTCGCCGCGGTGGCGCTGGCCCTCATGGCCGCGACGGTCGCCTGGAGCCGCGAGGCGCCGATGGGCGCGCTCGTCACGGGCTCGGCGATCTACGTCGCCTGGTGGCGAACGAGGTCCCGCAGGGCTCGCTCATGCCGATGGTCGTGATCCTCGTGCTCGTCGTCGGGCGTGGCCGCCCGCCGGGACCTGGCGGCGGCGGCGCTCGGCGGCGCCCTCGGGCTCGCCGCCATATGGGTGACGTTCGCGCTGACGGACAACGACTTCGCCAACTACACCTTCACCGCGGTGTTCGTCGTCGGCAGCTGGCTGGCCGGGCGGGGCATCCGCAGCCGCCAGGCGCGCGCCGACAACTTCGAGGCGCATGCGGTCCGCGTCGAGCGCGAGCGCGAGGCGAGGGCGCGCGAGGCGGTGGCCGAGGAGCGCGCTCGCATCGCGCGCGAGCTGCACGACGTCGTCTCCCACAGCGTCGGCGTCATCGTCATCCAGGCCCAGGCGGCCCAGCAGCAGGGAGTGGAGGCCGAGGCGGTCACGCAGTCGCTGCGGGCGATCGAGTCCAGCGGCCAGCAGGCGCTCGTGGAGATGCGGCGCCTGCTCGGGCTGCTGCGTCGCGACGACGACGAGGTCGCGCTCGCCCCGCAGCCCAGCCTGCGCCACCTCGACCACCTGGCCGACACGGTGCGCGAGGCCGGGCTACCCGTCGATCTGCGCATCGAGGGCGATGTCGCGCCGCTGCCGCCCGGCGTCGACGTGTCCGCCTACCGGATCGTCCAGGAGGCGCTCACCAACGCCCTCAAGCACGCCGGGCCCGCCCGCGCGCGCGTCCGCGTGCGCTACGGCGCCAGCGAGGTCGAGCTCGAGATCTCCGACGACGGTCCCGGCGCGGGCGCCGGCAACGGGGCCGGCGGCCATGGCCTCGTCGCGATGCGCGAGCGCGTCAGCGTCTATGGCGGCGCGCTCGAGACCGGAGGCCTCCCCGACGGCGGCTACGCGGTGCGCGTGCGGCTGCCCTTCGAGCCCGCGCGCCGATGAGCACAACCGTCCTCGTCGCCGACGACCAGGAGCTCGTGCGCGCGGGGCTGCTGACGATCCTCGGCCGCCAGCCGGACCTCGAGGTGGTCGGAGAGGCCGGCGACGGGCTGCAGGCCGTCGCTGCGGTCCGCCGGCTGCGCCCCGACGTCGTCCTCTTGGACATCCGGATGCCCAATCTCGACGGGCTCGAGGCGCTGCGGCGGATCATGGCCGACCCCGAGCCCGCGCCGAGGGTCATCGTCCTCACCACCTTCGACCTCGACGAGTACATGTTCGCCGCGCTGCGCGCCGGAGCCAGCGGGTTCCTGCTCAAGGGCACGCCGACCGACCAGCTCGTGGCCGCGGTGCGCGCCGTCGCCGAGGGCGACGCGCTGATCGACCCGTCGGTGACGCGGCGGCTGATCGAGGAGTTCGTCCGCCGCCCGGCGGCGGCTCCCCCGCCGGGCCTCGACGAGCTGACGACGCGCGAGCGCGACGTGCTCGATCTGGTCGCGCGCGGGCTCTCGAACGTCGAGATCGCCGAGCGGCTCGTGGTGAGCGCGGCGACCGTCAAGACGCACGTCGCGCACATCCTCATGAAGCTCGGGGTCCGCGACCGCGTGCAGGCGGTCATCCTCCTCTACGAGTCCGGTGCGATCACGCCCGGCGCCGGCTGAGCGCCCGCGTCAGGCGGTCGCGTCGAGGTTCAGGCGCACGTAGTCGATGGTCACCGGCGGGCCGCCGAGGCGCTCGACGACGGCGTCGACGAAGGGCGGGCGCAGGTCCTCGGGCAGGCGCTGCAGGTGGGCGCCCAGGTTGATCTCGGTCAGGTAGGCGTGCGGCTCGTCGGGGGTCACCGGGCGCTCCTGCAGCCACGCGCGGGCCGCGGCGAAGCCGGCGCCGCGCAGGCGCCGCTCGGTGTCCTGCGGCGTGGCGAAGTTCCACGGGCCCGTCCAGCCCTCGAAGTGCGGCGCGTACGGGTCGCGGGCCATGACCTCGCGCGCCGCCGCGTGGACGTTGGCGATGTTGCCGGCGCCGCCGCACTGCGCGACGAGGCGCCCGCCGGGGCGCAGGTGGGCGCGCAGGCGCGCGAAGAGGGCGTCGTGGTCGGCGATCCAGTGGAAGGTCGCGGTCGACAGGATCGCGTCGGCCTGCAGGCCCAGGTCGAAGGTCGACAGGTCCGCCACGTGCAGCTCGGCGCGCCCGCCGAGGCGCTCGCGCGCGGCGTCGATCATCGAGGCCGACTGGTCGACGCCGATCACGCGCCCGCGCGGCAGCCGCGCGATCAGCGCCTCGGTGACGCGGCCCGAGCCGCACCCGGCGTCGATGACCGTCTCGCCGCCCTCGAGCTCGAGGCGGTCGAGCACCTCGAGCCCCATCGCCTCCATCGGCGACGAGAGGCGGTCGTAGGCGGCGCCGCTCCAGGAGCGGGCTTCGCTCACGTCTCGCCGCGGCCGAACAGGCGCTTGAAGAAGCCCACGATGCGCTCCCACAGCACCGAGAGCACCAGGCGGATGCCGTGCACGGGCTTGCCCGCCTGCGGCTGGGGCTGGGGCTGCGGCGGCGGTGGCGCAGGCGTGGCCGCGGCGGCCGCCGGGGGCGGCTCGGCGGCGGCCGTGGCCTCCGCGGCGGCCCCGCCGGCCGACGCGACCGCCGCCTCGGCCTCGGCCGGCGCGTCGCCGGCCGGCGCGGCCTCGGCGGCCACTTCCGCCGGCGCCGGCTCGCTCGTGAGCGTCGACTGCAGGCACTGCGAGAAGTCGCGCATCATGCGCTTGGAGATGTCCTCGATCATCCCGCCGCGCCCGAAGCGCGCCAGGCGCCCGGTGATCGTGAAGTCGGTGACGACGTCGACGACCGTCTCCTCGCCCTCCTGATGCAGGGTGCTGACGATGGTCGCGTGCGCGCCGCCCTGGCCGCGCTTGTCGGTGCCGTTGGCGTGCATCGTGGCGGTCCGCGAGGCCTCGTCGAGCGAGTCCATCTTCAGCGAGCCGCGGTAGGAGGCCGTGGCCGGGCCGAGCTTGACCGTGAAGGTGCCCTCGTAGCTGCCATCGGGGCCCTGGCCGGTGATCTCGGCGCCGGGCAGGCACGGCGCGACGCGCTCGACGTCGACGAGCGCGTCCCAGACCTCCTCGATCGGGGCGGCGACGGTGAACGACTGCTCGAGCTTCATGTCCGCAAGGCCTCCAGCTCCTCGGGGGTGTCGACGTCGGCCGGGTCGCACAGGCGCCCGGCCTCGAACGTCGTGACGTCCGCGCCGCTCAGGAGATCGCGGGCGCCCACGTCTCCGCGCAGCGACGCCAAGCGAGGGAGCATCGCACGCCCGAGCGCCACGGGGTGGCCCGGCACGCCCTCGTACATCGCGCGCACCGCTGCGGTGCCGGCCGGCGCGCCCGCCGCCTCGTCGAGAACGGCGGCGATGACCTGCGGCGTCACGCGCGGCTGGTCGCCGAGCGTGACGACGACCCACTCGCAGTCGCCGACGGCCTCCACGCCCGCGCGCAGCGAGTCGGCCATGCCGTCGGCCCAGTCCTCGCAGACGACGGCGCGCGCGGCGCCGAGGTCGACGGCCGCGCGCACGCGCTCGGCCTCGGCGCCGAGGACGACGACGACCTCGTCGACGCTCGGCGCCGCGAGCATGGCGTCGATCGCGTGCTGCAGTAACGGGCGCCCGTCGAGCTCGGCGAGCTGCTTGGGCGAGCCGAAGCGCGACGCCCCGCCCGCGGCGAGCACGACGCCGCCGATCAAGCGGTGACCTCGTGGATGCGTCCCCCGCGCAGGTGCGAGAGCCGTCCGCCCTCCCGCCCGCGGCGGTGGGCGACGATCTCGCCCATGATCGAGAGCGCCGTCTCCTCGGGCGTGAGCGCCCCGAGGTCGAGGCCGATCGGCGCGCTCAGGCGCGCGAGCTCCTCGTCGGTGATGCCCTGGGCCAGGAGCCGGTCGCGGCGCTTCTCCTGCGCGCGCCGCGAGCCCATGGCTCCCACGTAGGCGGCGTCCGAGCGCAGGGCGATCCCGAGCGCGGCGTCGTCGAGCTTGGGGTCGTGCGTGAGCACGGCGATCGAGGTCGCCCGGTCGATCCCGCCGATGCGCTCGAAGGCCTCCTCGGGCCACGCGGCCACGACCTCCTCGGCGTCGGGGAAGCGGTCGGGCCGCGCGAAGAAGCCGCGCGGGTCGACCACGTAGGGCCGCCACCCGCTCGTGCGCGCCAGCGTGCACAGCTGGGCGGCGAAGTCGATGGCGCCGAAGATGATCAGCCGCGGCGCCGGGTAGGTCACGTCGACGAACAGCGTCCCGCGCTGCTCGGAGCGCTCGGCCCACATGAGCTCGTCGGCGTGGCGAGCGGCCTCGTCGTCGAGCTCCGGAGAGCCGAGCGACCCGCGGCGCGTGCCGTCGGGCTCGACGAGCAGCTTGGCCCCCGCGGTGGGGCCCTCCAGCACGGTGACCAGCGCGGCCCGCTCGTCCTCGCGGGCGATCTCGGCGAAGCGTCCCTGCGGCGTCTGCTCCGTCACGGCTGGTAGCGCTCCACCCAGACGCCGATCTCGCCGCCGCACGGCAGCCCGACGTCCCACGCCTCCTCGTCGGCGATGCCGAAGTGCAGCAGCCGCGGCGCGCCGCCGGCCATGACCTCCTCGGCGACCTCGATGACCGAGCCCTCGACGCAGCCGCCGCTCACGGCTCCCGAGACGTCGCCGCTGGAGCTGATCGCCATCTTGGCCCCGGGCGGGCGCGGCGCCGAGCGCTTGACGCTGACGACCATGGCGATGGCGACCTTGTCGCCGCGCTCGGTCCAGGCGTCGATGTCGTGCAGGATGTCCTTCATCTCGTCTCCTCCAGGATCGTGGCCAGCTCGGCCAGCGAGGCCAGCGAGTTGCCGGCCAGGAAGTGGTCGGTGTGGGGCAGGGCCGCGGCCATCCCGCGCGCGAGCGGCTCGTAGCCCGGCGCCGCCTTGAGCGGGTTCAGCCAGACCACGCGGTACGCCGAACGGCGCAGGCGCGCCATCTCGTCGGCCAGCAGCTCGGGCTCTCCGCGGTCCCATCCATCCGAAAGGATGACGACCACGGCGCCTCGGCCGAGCCTGCGCCCGTGCTCGCGGTTGAGAACGGCGAGCGAATGGCCGATGCGCGTGCCGCCCGACCAGTCCTGGACGGCCTCCCCGGCGCGCTCCAGCGCGAGGTCGGGATCGCGCACGCCGAGCTCGCGCGTCAGCCGCGTCAGGCGCGTGCCGAAGGCGAAGACCTCGACGCGCCGGTGCGTGGAGACCGCGGCGTGCAGGTACTGCAGCAGCACCCGCGCATAGGGCGCCATCGAGCCCGACACGTCGCACACGAGCACGAGCCGGCGCGGCTTGGTCGAGCGCTCGCGCCAGCGGCGCTCCACCGGCTCGCCGCCGAAGCGCAGCGAGGCGCGCAGCGTGCGCTGCAGGTCGGGGCGCACGCCGCGCAGGCGCGCGCTGCGCAGCCGCCGCGAGCGGCGCGTCGGCCCGTGCTGGGCGAGCTGCTTGACGACGGCGCGCGCCAGCGCGCGCTCCTCGTCGCTGTACTGGGCGAAGTCCTTCTCCAGGAGCAGCTCCACCTCGCTCCACGCCGCGGGCCGCACGTCGGTGGGCTCGCGCCCGGGGCTCGGCTCGGCCCCCGGGTCGGCGATCCGCGGCAGCGCGAGCTCGACGCCCGGCGGCATCTCGAAGGGCGGCGCGACGCGCCCGCCGTCGGCGCCCGCGAACGTCTCCTCGAAGGCGGCGTCGAAGATCGCGAGGTCCTCGCGGCGCGAGCACATGATGGCCCGCAGCGCGAGGTAGGAGTCGGTGCGGTCGCCGCCGACGACGGCCAGCGCGCGGGCCCCCGCCTGCACCTCGCCGGTCCCCACCCGGGCGCCGCCGGCGCGCATGGCGCGCGCCAGGGCGACCACCTCAGCGACCATCGAGGACTCCCGTGGCGCGAACGCGGTCGAGGTCCTCGCGGACCTTGAGCGCCACGCCGAGCGTGTCGTCGAGGGTCCCGTCGGGGCCCAGCGCGCCCAGCGCCTGGGCCCACGCGATCGTCTCCCCCACGCCGGGCTGCTTGTAGAGCTCGGCCTCGCGCAGGCGCGCGACGGCGTCGACCACGCGCTCGACGATCG
This sequence comes from uncultured Actinomycetes bacterium, assembly GCA_963851295.1. Classification (GTDB taxonomy): domain Bacteria; phylum Actinomycetota; class Thermoleophilia; order Solirubrobacterales; family Solirubrobacteraceae; genus JAOPZW01. Next base: position 1,143,409 of record CAWKOS010000001.1, read on the forward strand.
CCTCCTCGGCGCCCGGCACGCGCGTGCGCACGATCGCGGTCTCGCGCTCGGGCGTCGGGTAGTCGATCCAGTGGTACAGGCAGCGGCGCTTGAGCGCGTCGTGCAGCTCGCGCGTGCGGTTGGAGGTGAGCACGACGAGCGGGCGCTCGCGCGCCGCGATGGTGCCCAGCTCGGGGATGGTGACCTGGAAGTCGGAGAGCAGCTCGAGCAGGAAGGCCTCGAACTCGTCGTCGGCGCGGTCGATCTCGTCGATGAGCAGGACGACGGGGCCGTCGGCCTCCAGGGCGTCGAGCAGCGGCCGGCGCAGCAGGAAGCGCCGCGAGTACAGCTCGCCCTCGTCGACGCCGCCCTCGGCCGCCCGCAGGGCCAGCAGCTGGCGCGAGTAGTCCCAGTCGTAGAGGGCGTGGTGGACGTCGATGCCCTCGTGGCACTGCAGGCGGATGAGCCGCGCGCCGGTGGCGGCGGCCAGCGCCTTGGCCACCTCGGTCTTGCCCACGCCCGCCTCGCCCTCGACCAGCAGCGGCTGGCCCAGCTCGGCGGCGAGGAACACGGCCGTGGCCAGGGCGCGGTCGGCGAGATAGCGCTCCTTCGCGAGCGCCTCGCCGACCGCGTCCGGCGAGGTCAGGGCCGGATGAGAGGTCAGCCCGCTGCCTCTTCCAGGGCGCGGCGCGTGAGCACCCGCGTCAGGTGGCGCTTGTAGTCCGGCGTGGCGTTCAGGTCGCCCGGCGGGTCGGTGCCCTCGGCCGCCTGCTCGGCGGCAGCGGCGATGGCGTCGGCGCCCTTGCCGCGCAGGGCCTCCTCCGCCGCGGTCGCCCGCAGCGGCGTCGAGCCCATGTTGGTCAGGCCGATGCGGACGTCCTCGAAGGAGCCGTCGCCGGCCTTCTTGACCATCGCGCAGACCGCGACCATCGCCCAGTCCTCGGCGCGCCGGGTGAACTTCAGGTAGCTCGAGCCCCAGCCGTCGAAGCTCGGCACCCGCACCTCGGTGACGACCTCGCCCTCGCCGATCGAGGTCGTGAGGTAGTCCTCGAAGAGGTCGGCCGCCGCGATCTCGCGGGTGGCGTTCTCGCTGGCCACCGTCACCGAGCCGTCGCACGTCAGCAGCACGGTCGGCAGGTCCGACGCCGGGTCGCCGTGGGCCAGCGAGCCGCCGATGGTGCCGCGGTTGCGGACCTGCTGGTCGGCGATGAGCGCCGCCGCCTTGCCCACCGGGCCGAGGTCGGCGTTGCCCTGCAGATCGGCGTGGCGCGTCATGGCGCCGATCTTCCACCGGCCGTCGTCGCGCTGCACGCCGCGCAGCCCGGGCACCTTGCGGATGTCCACGAGCAGCGTCGGCGCCGCGAGCCGCAGCTTCATGAGCGGCAGCAGCGAGTGCCCGCCGGCGAGGATCTTGGCGTCCTCGCCGCCCGAGCTCAGCGCGACCAGCGCCTCTTCGAGCGTGTCGGGTGCGGCGTAGTCGAACTCGGGCGGGATCACTGCTGCGCTCCCTTCGCCTCGTTGATGGCCGTCCACACCCTCATGGGCGTCAGCGGCATGTCCAGGTAGGTCACCCCGAGCGGGCGCAAGGCGTCGATCACGGCGTTGGTCACGGTAGCCGAACCGGCGATCGTGCCCGCCTCGCCGACGCCCTTGACGCCGAGCGAGTTGACCGGGGACGGGGTCTCGGTGCGGTCCGTCTCGTAGCTCGGGAGCTCCGCGGCGGTCGGCAGCGCGTAGTCCACGAACGAGCCGGTCACGAGCTGGCCGGCCTCGTCGTAGTGGACCTGCTCGAACAGCGCCTGTCCGAGCCCGTGCGTGATGCCGCCGTGGACCTGCCCGTCGATGAGCAACGGGTTGATCGCCGGGCCGCAGTCGTCGACCGCGACGTAGCGCACGACCTCGACCTTGCCGGTCTCGGCGTCGACGTCGACCACGCAGGCGTGCGCCCCGAACGGGAACACGAAGTTCTCCGGGTCGTAGAACGCCGTCTCGTCGAGCCCGGGCTCCATGCCGTCGGGCAGGTTCTCGGGGACGTACGCCGCGCCGGCCACGTCGGCCAGCGCCATGCCCTTCTCAGGCGAGCCGCGGACGATGAACTTGCCGTCGCGCAGCTCGATGTCGTTGGCGTCGGCCTCGAGCTGGTGGGCGACGATCGCCTTGGCCTTGTCGGCGACCTTGTTGGCCGCCCTCGCCATGGCCTCGCCGCCCACGGCCAGCGTGCGCGAGCCGTAGGTGTCCAGGCCGAACGGGCCCGTCGCGGTGTCGCCATGGATGACGTCGACCTGCTGGGGGTCGATGCCGAGCCGGTCGGCGACGATCTGGGCGAAGCCCGTCTCGTGGCCCTGGCCGTGCGGCGAGGAGCCCGTGTAGACCGTCGCCGAGCCGCTGGCGTGGACGCGTACCTGCGCCGACTCCCAGCCGCCGCCCTGGAGGCCGAAGCCGCCGGGGCCGACGATCCGCGACGGCGCGTTGCCGCAGATCTCGGTGTAGGTGCAGAACCCGATCCCGCGATAGATGCCCTGCGGGCGCAGCTCCTCGGCCTGCCGGCGCACCTCGGCGACGTCGACGTGCTCCATGAGCTTGTCGAGCGCCTTGGCGTAGTCGCCGGAGTCGTAGGCGACGCCGATCGGCGTCTCGTGCGCCTCGGCGAACGGCGGGATGAAGTTGCGCCGCCGGATCTCGAGTGGGTCCATCCCCAGCTCGGCCGCGATCTGGTCCATCGTGACCTCGATGAGGTGGGTCGCCTCCGGCCGGCCCGCCCCGCGGATGGCGTCCGTGGGGAACTTGTTGGTCATCACGTCGATGACGTCGGTGTGGACGGCCGGGGTCTTGTAGACGCCGCACATGACGAACGCGCTCAGCGGCGGGATCATCGGCGTGAGCAGCATCTGGTAAGCGCCGAGGTCGGCGATGATCGTCGCGTGGAACGCGGTCATCGTGCCGTCGTCCTTGAAGCCGACCCTGACCTTGTCGATCTGGTCGCGCCCGTGGTGGGTGACCATCATGCCCTCGGAGCGCGTCTCGACCCACTTGACGGGACGCCCGAGCTTGCGCGACGCCCACGCGCAGCCGATCTCCTCGGCGTAGATCTGCAGCTTGGACCCGAAGGCGCCGCCGACCTCGGGGGCGACGGCCCGGACGCGGTCCTCGCTGATGCCGAGGATGATCGACAGGAACAGACGCAGGAAGTGGGGCACCTGGGTCGAGCTGTAGACCGTGAGCCGGTCGGCGCGGAAGTCGGCGAGCACGGCACGCGGCTCAATCGCCGCGCCCGCGATGCGGTGGTTGACCACGCGGCGCTCGATGATGTGGTCGGCCTCGGCGAAGCCGGCCTCGAGGTCGCCGCCGCCGAGCGACCACTCGCAGACCTTGTTGGTCCCGAACTGCTCGTGGACGAGCGGCGAGCCGTCCTCGAGCGCCGCCTCGGGGTCGACGACCACCGGCAGCGGGTCGTAATCGACGATGACGTCCTCCGCGGCGTCGACGACGCCATAGCGGTCCTCGCCGATCACGAGCGCGACGGGATCGCCGACGTGCTTGACCTCGCCCTTGGCGAGGACCCAGTGGTCGGGGGTGTGCACCTCGACGCCCGGCGGGACCCACGCCATCGGCAGGCCCGCCTCCATGTCGAGGTCCTCGTTCGTGTAGACCGCGAGCACGCCGTCGCGCGCCTTGGCCGCCGAGGTGTCGATCGAGACGATCTTGGCGTGGGCCTCGGGCGAGCGCACCCAGGCGGCCCAGAGCTGGCCGGTGATGTTGATGTCGTCGACATAGGAGGCGCGGCCGGTGATCAGCCGCGGATCCTCCTTGCGCCGCAGGGAACGGCCGACGTGGCCGTTGCCCGCGGGCGTCGTCTCGGCCGTGGCACTCATGCGGAGACCTCCTGCGGGGCGCTGGCCCCGCTCGTGCCCGCCTGCGCGGCGTCCATCACCGCCTTGACGATGTTGTGGTAGCCCGTGCAGCGGCAGAGGTTGCCCTCCAGGCCCTTGCGGACCTCCTCCTCCGACGGGTTCGGGTTGCGGGCGAGCAGGTCGGCCGCGGCCATGATCATGCCCGGCGTGCAGTAGCCGCACTGCAGGCCATGGTCGTTCCAGAAGGCCTCCTGGAGCGGATGCAACTTGTCGCCGTCGGCCATGCCCTCGATGGTCTTGACCTCGGCGCCGTCGGCCTGCACGGCCAGGACGGTGCAGCTCTTCACCGCTTCGCCCTCGAGGTGCACCGTGCATGCGCCACAGTTGGTGGTGTCGCAGCCAACATGGGTGCCGGTGAGCCCCAGGGTGTCGCGCAACAGGTGCACGAGCAGCAGACGCGGCTCGACCTGGACCTCGTGCTGCTGGCCGTTGACGGTGAGGCGCACGGGAACAGTGCTCATACCTCTCCTCTCAGCTTGGACGCCGGATCAACCGAGCCTATTACCAGTTGTTGCAGGCGCACAAGTGCGGAGCGGGTACGCGCCCCGTATCAGGGGCCCTGATCAGAGGGCGGCGTCGCCCAAGACGATCCGCTCGGCGGCGTCGGCCGCCTGTCCGACCAGCGCGCGGACCTCCTCGGCTGGCTGCTGCCAGCGTCCGAGCACGTAGGCGGCGACGATGTCGGGGTCGGTCGAGTCGGGGCGCCCGACCCCCACCCGGACGCGGGCGAAGTCCGCCGAGCCGAGCCCGCGCCGCAGCGACTTCAGGCCGTTGTGGCCCGCGAGCCCGCCGCCGATCCGGGTCCGGACGTCACCGAAGGGCAGGTCGATCTCGTCGTGGAGGACGAGCACGCGGTCGAGCTCGAGCTTGAGCGCGCCGCGCGCCGGGCCGGCCGAGTTGCCGGCGTCGTTCATGTAGGTCTGCGGCCAGAGCACGGCCACGCGCGGGCCGCCCGGGCCGGTGCGCCCGTCGGTGAAGAGGCCCGCGTAGCGCTGCTTGGCCTTGGGCAGCTCCCAACGGCGGGCGAGCTCGTCGGCGACCGCGAAGCCGACGTTGTGGGGCGTGCGCGCGTAGCGCTCGCCGGGGTTGCCGAGCCCGACGACGAGCCAGTCGACCGGAGCCGAGCCGGCGCCGAACGGGCGGCGCATGGCGCCGCGCTACTCGGAGCCTGCGTCGGCGGCGCCGCCGCCCTCGGAGCCCTCGCCGTCGCCGTCTGCGGCCTCCTCGCCCTCGGGGGCCTCCTCGCCCTCGCCGACGACGGCGGTCTCCTGCTCCAGCGCCTCCTCGTCGAGCGCCTCGAGCTCGGCCTCGAGCCGCGGCGGGGTGAGGGTGGCGACGACGGTCTCCTCGAGGTCGTCGAGGATCGTCACGCCCTGCGGCGTCTTGACGGCGGAGAGCAGGACCGTGTCGTTGATGTTCATGGCCGACACGTCGAGCTCCAGGCGCTCGGGGATGTCGGTCGGCAACGACTCGATGTTCACCTCGCGGGTGATGTGCTCGAGCACGCCACCCTCCTTGGCGCCCGGGGCGTCGTCGCCGCCGACGAGCTCGAGGGCGACCACGGAGTGGATCGCGACGTCGAGGCGCACGCGCAGGAAGTCGACGTGCATCGTGTGGCCGCGCACCGGGTGGTGCTGGGCGTCCTTGAGCACGGCCGGGGTGGCGTCGCCGCCCAGCTCGAGCTCGACGACCGCGCCGCGTGCCGCCAGGGCGTGGCGCAGCGCGCGCTCGTCGACGGTGAAGGGCAGCGAGTCGGCGTCGCCGCCGTAGAGGACGCCCGGAACCTGGCCGTCGCGGCGCAGGCGGCGCGTGGCGCGCGAGTTCGAGACGTCGCGCGCGGAGATGGAGAGCTTGGTGGACTGACTGGCCATGGGCGGCGATGGATGGTAGCGGCAAGGCGACGGACGCCGCCGCTACGCGGGGACCGAGTGGCGGCGGAAGACCTCGGCCGCCGCCTCGTGGAAGCCGGCCGGCAGGCCGGCGGCGTCGAGCGTCGCGGCGATCTCCTGCATCTCGGCGACCCAGCGCCAGCCCTTCTCGCCGGCCGCGCGCTCGGCCTGCTCGACGCGGGCGGGCAGCGACGGGATCGACTGCTCCCACTCGCGCACGAGCGCGTCCTCGACGCCGTGGGCGCGGGCGGCGGCGCGCATGGTCAGCAGCAGCGCCGCGGCCCCCTTCGTCCAGCCCGCGTAGGCCATCTTGATCGCCGAGGCCGCCATGGGCTCGCCGTCGAGCACGATGGTCGCCAGCGGCGTGCCGGCGAAGAGGCCGGCGACCTCGTCGGCCCCGTCGCCGCTGAGGTACAGGCGCGTCGTCCCCGCCTCGTCGGGCGGCGGGCCGATGATCGAGCCGTCGACGAAGCGCCCGCCGGCGCCCTCGATCACGGCGCCGACCTCGGCGGCCGTGGCGGGCGCGATCGCGTTGGCGTCGACGAAGGCGCCGCGGACGGCGCCCGCCGCGCGCGCCGTGTCCAGGGCCGCGTGCGGCGGGCAGATCGAGAAGACGACTTCGCTGCGCGCGACGACGTCGGCCACCGAGCCCGCGTCGGTCAGCCCGGCGCGCGCCGCCCGCTGCGCCGTCGCCTCGCTGCGTCCCTCCGACGCCCACAGCACGGTGTGCCCGCTCGCCGTCAGCGCCCTGCCGACGGCGGCCCCCATCGCACCGGGATGCAGGAGGCCGACCGTCCGCGGGGTCATAGCCCGGATCGTGGCACGGCCCGGAACTGCTTGGTCGCCCGGTAGATGCGCTGGACGTCGAAGAACGCCGGCTTGCGCACCCCGTCGAAAGAGACGAGCCCCTTCTGGTGGATCGGCGGCTGCGGGCGAGGGTTGCCGCCGTCCCAGTCGGGCCGCACGCGGAACTCCTGCAGCGCGAAGTAGATCGCGCCCGAGAGCCACGGCTTGGTGGCGAAGACGCCGAGGTGGAAGTTGACGAAGTCCTGCTGGAAGGCGTAGGTGCCCTTCTCCTCCACCGGGCCATCGCGGTTGGCCTCGGCGCCGAACTCGCTGACCACGATCGCCTTGTTGGGATAGCACTGGCGCACCGAGTCCAGGTAGTCGGGCAGCAGCGTGCGGTCGGCGATCTGGCCGTTCGGGCCCGGGTACCAGCCGAAGTAGTCGTTGATGCCGATGACGTCGAGCGGCCCGTACTCGGGCTGGCAGCCCGCCGACGGGTAGCCGGCGACGGCGAGGCCGACGGGGCGCGTCGGGTCGAGCTGATGCGCCGTCTGGACCGCCGCCTTGATGTAGGCGCCCTGGACCGGGCCAGGGCGCGCGCTGAGCTCGTTGCCGATCGACCAGATGATCACGGACGGGTGGTTGCCGTTCGTGTCGATGTTCGACTCGAGCTCGCGGGTGGCGAGCTGGCGCACGAGCTTCTGCTTCAGGTACTGGGTCTTGATCGAGTAGACCGGGATCTCCGACCACTGCATGATCCCCAGCTCGTCGGCGCGCTCCTGCGTGTAGGGCGCCAGCGGATAGTGCGAGCGGATGACCGTCGCCCCGAGCTCCTTGACCCACGCGAGCTGCTGGTCGCGCGTCTTGTTGTCGATGGCGAAGCCCATCGTCTTGGAGTCCTCGTGGAGCGCGACGCCGCGGAAGTTCATCGGCTGGCCGTTGAGGAACAGGTGCCCGCCGACGACCTTGATCGAGCGGATGCCGGTCTTGAGCGTGTAGCGCTGCAGGAGGTCGCCGCCGGAACGCACGGCCATCGACGCGTCGTAGAGGTTGGGGCTCGACGGCGACCACAGCCGCGGGTGCGCGACCTTGATCGTCTTGGTCAGCGTCGCGAAGCGCTTGGCCCCGACCGCCGCGGTGCCGATCGAGAAGCGCTTGGCGCCGAAGCGCGCGCTCACCGCGATCCGCCGCGCCTTCGTGCCGTAGTTGCGCATCGTCACGCGGTAGTGGACGGTCGCCGTGCACGTCGCGCATGGCAGCGTGGGCTGCACGGCGACCGTGTTGAAGTCGACGTCGTTGATCTTGCGCAGGTAGACCTCGCGCAGCAGGCCGCCGTAGTTCCACCAGCCGCCGGTCGGCTTGCCCACGATCGACAGGCCCGAGGGCGGGAAGTCGGTCTGCTTGCGCCGCGAGTCGACGCGGATGACCAGCCGGTTGGTCCCGCCGCGCTTGAGCAGCCCGGCCGGCAGGCGCACCTCGAAGGGCAGGTAGGCGCCGCGGTTCTTGCCGATCGGCTTGCCGTTGAGCCAGATCTTCGAGCGGTAGTTGACCGACTCGAACCGCACCACCCAAGACGCCCGCTTGGACGCACTGGGCAGCTTGAAGTCCTTGCGGTACCAGCCGACGCCGCCCAGGAACGACTGCGGCGAGTCGTCGCCGACGTTCCAGGCGTTGGGGACCGTCACCGGCTTCCACCCCGCCGTGCCGCCGTCGAGCTGTGGGCCGCTCTGGTGGTTGTCGAGCTTGAACAGCCACGTGCCGTCCATGAGGTAGCGGCCGGTCGGCCCGGTCTTGTAGAGCGTCTTGGCGGTGGGCGTCGAGACGATCGACTGGGCGCCGGCCGGCGCCGCGAGCGCGGCGGTGCAGACCAGGGCGGCGAGGGCGACGACGAGGGTGCGAGGCGAGGAACGCATACGAGAGCTTTCTGAACACGGCTGGACCCCGGACGTTGCGGCCTGCGCTCGCGGCGCACGGGCCTGGGTCAGCACGTGCCCTGCCGATCGATCGGGACGCTGAGGCGGCGCAGGCTAATCGCTCGCCCGGTCAGCACGTTGCCGGTGCGCTTGACCTCGACGCACTGCACGACCGGGAGCTGGCGGTTGATGATGGTCCACGCGACACGCGTCGGCCCCTCCGCCCCGGCGAGCGCGTACGAGGTCGACGAGGTGTAGGCGAGGATCTTCACCGTGCCCGGCCGGGCGAGGCGCCGGGCGTCGCTCACCACGGCCGCATGGCAGCGCGCGTCGCAGGCCGTGAGGCGCCCGAGCATCGCCTTGACGTCGCCGCGCGCCTGGTCCTGGAGCAGCGCGTACACGGCGTCGCGCTCGTTGTTCTCGGTGCTCAGGTAGCGCGCGAGCAGGAAGGACACGGCCAGGAAGGCCGCCACTCCGAGCCCGATGTAGAGCTTGACGCGGCGCGACACGGGCGGCGCAGGCTAGCCGCCGCGGGTGCGCGGGAGCGTCAGCCGGCCTCTGGGAGATCTTCTCCGCTGAGCTCCAGGAAGCGCCGCACCGACGCCTCCTGGTGGTCGAGGCGCTCGGCCATCCGGCGGGCGTGCTCGGCGGCCCGCTCGGCGAAGTCCTGCAGGCAGCGCTCGGGGTCGTCGGGCAGCGGGTAGACGCGGGCGACGTCCTGCTGGGCGCATGCGATGCCCAACGGCGGGCGGCCCTCGGCGAGCGTCCGCGCGCCGCAGACCGGCGCGATGGTGATGTGCTTCTCGGGCGCCACGAGCGCGACCGGCATGAGCCGGTGCGCGGGCAGGCGGACCTGCAGCTCGACCGAGAGGTCGACGTCGACCGTCGCCTCGGCGATCTCCTGCAGCGGCTCGCGCCAGATGGCGAGGACGGTGTCGGCGGCCAGGAGCGAGTCGCGCAGGACGCGCGCCTGCTCGGCGTAGGCCTCCTCGGCCTCGTCGCGCGTTCCGGCGTCGCCGAGGTCGAGGTCGCACGGCACGCGCAGCAGCTCGTCGGCGCCGATGGCGCTCCCCGCGCCGCGCCCGCCGTGGGCGACGTAGGTCTGGATCGTGCCGAGGTCGGCGCGGCCGTGGAAGACGATCGTCAGCGCCTGCGCGAGCGCGAGCCCGCCCACGCGCATGGCCACCGCGACGGAGGTCTCGGGGTCGATGAGCGCGCGCCGCAGCAGCTCGTCGGCGTCGTCGCCGATCGGTTCACCCTGCTCGTCCATCGATCCCTCCTTCCGTGCTGCGAGCCCGTCGTGCAAACGGTGCACGACGGGGGTACCCATGATTATCGACAGGTCGGCGGAAATCCCATACCCATTGGTCGAATAGCCTCCGCTCGATGAAGCTCATCTACAAGCCCTTCGGCATCGTCTTCGGCATCCTCGCGGGCTTCCTCTCGAAGAAGCTCTTCGAGGCCGTCTGGGGCGTCTTCGACAAGGAGGAGCCGCCGAAGCCGACCACCCAGGAGACGACCTGGCCTAAGGTCCTGGGCGCCGCCGTGGTCGAGGGCGTCACCTTCAAGGTGACGCGCGCCGCCGTCGATCGCGCGGGCGCCAAGGGCTTCGCCCACCTCACCGGCTACTGGCCCGGCGAGAAGAAGCCCGACGAGAGCGAGGCGGCAGAGGCCGTGCGCTAGCTAGCGCTACGGCAGCGGCCGCTCGAGGACGGCGACCACGGCGTCCGAGTGGCCCAGCGGCTCGCGCCGCCCGGTGTCGGCGAAGCCGGCGGCGGCGTAGAGCGCAGCCGCCGCGGCGTTGCCCTCGGTGACCGAGGTCTCGATCCGCCGCGCGCCCCGCTCGGTCGCCCACGCGACGACGGCGTCCACCAGCGCGCTGCCCGTGCCCGCCCCGCGCGCCCGCGCCGCGACCCACATCGAGTACAGGTGGGCGAGCGCGGGGTCGTCGTCGTCGAGCGCGCCGACGGCGAGGCCGTCGGCCGCGGCCGCCCCCTCCGCGGCCACGACGAAGGTGACCTGCCGCTCGCCGGCCGCGGCCGCGGCGACGCGCCGCTCCCACTCGGCGGCCTCGTCGGCCTCCTCGCGCGCCGCCGTCGAGCCGAAGGCCAGCGGCGCGTCGCGCAGCGCGCGCAGGCGGACCTCGCGGACGAGGTCGACCTCGTCGGCGCGCACCCGGCGCACCGGCGCCGTCATCGCCGGCCGCCGCGCAGGACGAAGCCGCGCTCGGCGAGCGCCTGCAGGTCGTCCTCGAAGGCGGCGTAGTCGCGCTCCAGCAGGTGGTCGAGCGGGCGCCCGCCCGGCCCGGTGGAGCGCACCCAGCGCTGCAGGACCCCGGGCGCCACCCGTTCCGCCGCCTCCTCGGTGAGGGTCAGCAGGATCGGCAGCTGCGGCAGGTGGTCGAGCTCGCCGGAGATGACGCTGAGCGGATCGACGCCGAGCGCCGCGCACAGCTCGTCCTCGCTGAGGCCGAGGCGGTCCATGAGGAGGGCGGCGGCGGTGGAGGTCAGCTCAGAACAGCTGGTTCTCGCCGCCGAAGACCTCGGACACCGAGTCGTCGGTGAAGATCCGGCGGATCGAGTCGGTCAGCAGCTCGGCGCAGCTCAGGACGCGCAGGTTGTCGGGCGCGCCGGCGCGGATCGGGATCGTGTCGGTGACGACGATCTGCTCGAAGCCCGAGGCGGCGAGGTTCTCGTAGGCGTTGCCGCTGAGGATCGCGTGGGTCGCCGCGGCGTAGACGCGCGAAGCGCCCTCGTCGAGGACGGTCTGGGCGGCGGCGCGCAGCGTGCCCGCGGTGTCGATCATGTCGTCGACGAGGACGGCGGTGCGGCCCTTCACGTCGCCGATCACGTAGCCGATCTCGGCGACCTGCTGGGCGGGGCGCTCCTTGTCGAGGATGGCCAGCTCGGCGCCCAGCTTGGAGGCGAACTTCTTGTTCAGCTTCACGCGGCCGGCGTCGGGCGCGACCACGACGAGGTCGGTGAGCCCGAGGTCGTCGAAGTACTGGGTGAGCATGAACAGCGCGGTCATGTGGTCGACCGGGTTGCGGAAGAAGCCCTGGATCTGGCCTGCGTGCAGGTCCATCGTCAGCACGCGGTCGGCGCCCGCGGACTCGATCATGCGCGCCACGAGGCGCGACGAGATGGGTTCGCGCGGGGCGGACTTCTTGTCCTGGCGGCTGTAGCCGAACCACGGCGTGACCGCGATCACCCGGTGCGCGCTGGCGCCGACGGCCGCGTCGATCATGAGCAGCAGCTCCATGAGCGCGTCGTTGGCGCTGAGGCCGAGCTCGGGGTTCGCGCACGTCGGCTGGACGAGGAAGACGTCGGCGCCGCGGATCGACTCGTCGAAGCGGCAGTAGACCTCGCCGTTGGAGAACGTCTTGAGGGTGACCGGCCCGAGGTCGACCCCGAGCTTGTCGGCGATCTTGGCCGCCAGCTCGGGGTTCGCGCGCCCCGAGAAGAGCATGAGGCGCTTGTCGTAGTCGATCGGGAGGCTCGTGGCCACGGACGGCTGCACCTGGACGCTCACGACGACTCTCAGTCTACGCGCCGCTCACGACGGTGTGTCCGCCGGCTCGCCGGACCTGGCGGCCTCGCGGGCGCGCTTGCGCTCGGCGTAGCCCTCACGGTTGGTCTGGCGCTCGCGGGCGATGCCGAGGGCGCCCGGCGGGACGTCGTCGGTGATGGCGGAGTTGGCGCCGGTGAAGGCGCCGTCGCCGACGGTGACCGGGGCGACGAGGGTCGTGTCGACGCCCGTGCGCACGCCCGCGCCGATCGTCGTGCGGTGCTTGTTCGTGCCGTCGTAGTTGGAGGTGATCGTGGCGGCGCCGAGGTTGGTGTTCGGACCGATGTCGGCGTCGCCGATGTAGCTGAGGTGGGGCACCTTGGTGCCCTCGCCGATGTCCGAGTTCTTGATCTCGACGAAGGTCCCCGCCTTGGCGCGCTCGCGCAGCAGGGCCTTCGGGCGCAGGTACGCGAAGGGGCCGACGCTCGCACCCGAGCGGACCTCGCACTCGACGAGGTAGGAGTGCGGGACGCGGACCTCGTCGCCCAGCGTCGAGTCGATGATCGTCGTCAGCGGGCCGACCGCGCAGCGCTCGCCGATGGCGGTCGCGCCGCGCAGGAAGGACGAGGGCTCGACGACGGTGTCGGGCCCGATCGCGACCGTGACGTCGATGAGCGTGCTCGCCGGATCGACGATCGTCACCCCCTCGCGCATGTGGCGTCGGTGGATGCGCGCCTGCGCGAGGGCGCGGACGCGCGCGAGGTCGGCGCGGTCGTTGACGCCGAGCATGAGCGTGGGGTCGTCGAGGGGCTGGGCGGCGACGCGGTCGAGCAGCGCCAGCGCGTCGGTGAGGTAGAGCTCGCCCTGGGCGTTGTTGGGCTCCAGGCGGGTGAGCGCCTCGCGCAGCGCGCCGCCGTCGAAGGCGTAGACGCCGGCGTTGACCTCGCGGATGGCGAGCTCGTCGGCGGTGGCGTCGCCGGCGACCTTGGTCTCGACGACGCGCGCGACCGACCCGTCGTCGCGGCGGACGACGCGGCCGTAGCCGGAGGGGTCCTCGAGCTCCATCGAGGCGATCGTGCCCTGCGCGCCGTCGGCGGCGTGGGCCTCGAGCAGCGTGGAGAGCGCCGCTGCGGTGACGAGCGGGACGTCGCCGTTCATGACGAGGACGGGCTCGTCGCCGAGATGGTCAGCGGCCGCCTGCACGGCGCCGCCGGTCCCGTTGGCCTCGGGCTGGATGGCGATCTCGACGCCGTTCGGGAGACGGCCTTCGAGCGCGCGCGCCGGGCCGTCGACGACGACGACCTTGCCGGCGCCGGCCTGGAGCGCGGCGGCGACGGGCCACGCGATCATCGGGCGGCCGCAGAGGTCGTGGAGGACCTTCGGCGTGCGCGAGCGCATGCGGGTGCCCTGTCCGGCGGCGAGGATCACGACGGTCGGTGCTGTCACGCGCCGGATGCTAGAGGCACATCGGCGATCCCCACCCCCCGCGCGTTCAGGTACAAGTGGGCGATGGACGGGCGCGTCGCCGTGGTGACCGGAGCCGGGCGCGGCCTCGGCGCCGCGATCGCCTCCGAGCTGGCGGCGGCCGGCGTGACGGTCGTCGTCGCCGATCGCGACGAGGCGCTCGCGCGCGACGGCGCCGCGCGCTTGGCGGCGGCCGGACGGCGCGCGGCGCCCGCGGTCGTCGACGTCTCCGATCCGGCCCAGGTGAGCGCCCTCTTCGACGCCGTCGCGCGCGAGCACGAGCGCTTGGACGTGCTCGTCAACAACGCCGGGGTGGGCGCGGTCGCGCCCTCCGACTCGCTCGCGCTCGACGTCTGGTCGCGGACCCTCGCGATCAACCTGACGGGGACGTTCCTGTGCGCGCAGGCCGCCGCCCGCCTCATGCGCCCGGCGGGCCGCGGCGTGATCGTCAACATCGGCTCGGTCTTCGCGGCGACGGGCATGCCGATGCGCGCCGCCTACGCGGCGAGCAAGCACGGCGTCGTCGGCCTGACCAAGGTCCTGGCGACCGAATGGGCGCGCGACGGCGTGCGCGTCGTCGCCGTCGACCCGGCCTACGTCCGCACCGCGCTCGACGACGCCGATCGGCGCGACGGCGACTACACCGAGGCCGACATCGCCCGCCGGACCCCGATGGGCCGCTACGCCGAGCCGGCGGAGGTCGCTCGCGTCGTGGCCTTCCTCACCTCCGACGACGCATCGTTCGTGACCGGGAGCGAGGTCGCGGTCGACGGCGGGTGGCTCGCGTACGGGGGCTGGTAGGCCTCTCGCTCGTAGGCCCGGACCCATTTGCGGATGGCGTTGTCGGATACCCCGTACTTGCGCCCCACGGCGGAGTAGCTCGTCGCCGCCAGCTCGGCCAGCAGCTGCTCATAGGGCGGGCGCGGCACGCGGTGCAGCGCCGGAGCGTTGTGGCGCACGCCGCACGGCCGCGAGCAGAAGCGCTGCTTGCGGTACTTCGGTGCGAAGAGCTCACCGCAGTACCGGCACGGACGGTCGAGCAGCGTGCGCTTGTTCTTGCGCCCGCAGTGCGTCTCGAGCGTGGCGTTGCAGTTCGGGCACAGCATCCGGAGGTTCTCTAGGCGGTTGTCGTTCCAGACGCCGTTGACGTGGTCCAGCACCAGCGCCATGCGCCGGCCGCGCCATTCAGGTCCTTGCCCGCACATCTCGCACTGAGGCGTCTTGAGGCCGGACGCGATCAGCCGCCGTTCGAGCTTGCCGCGGTCGTACGCCGAGCCTTCGACCAGGACCTCCTCGAGCGGCTGCGCCTCGCGCCACGGCGGCCGCGCGCCGCCCCAGTCGAAGTGATCCGTCGAGATCTCCCACAGGGTGAGGTACTTCTTCAGCGTCGCATGATTGCCACCCGCGGGGCGGACGCCCAAGCGCACCATCGTCTCGTAGTGCGACCGAGATGCCGCGACGGCGGCCCGCGCCTCCTCTTCGCTATAGCGCGGTCCACGTCTCGGCATGATCGAACACTAGTTCGATCAGCGGACGGAAACCCAGCTGGGGAGCGAGGATTCGAACCCCGGCCTGCAGGACCAAAACCTGCCGTGCGACGCCAGCTACACCACTCCCCAAGGGGAGCCGAAGCCTAGCTCAGCGGTCGCCTTCCTCGGGGTCGTCCTCCGACGTGTGCTCCTCGTCGGCCTCGCCGTACTCGCTGTCCAGCGCGGCCTCCTCCTCGTCCCAGCGGCCGGCGTCGGCGATCGGGGACGGGCCGTGGGCGTTCTCGGCGCGCTCGATGAGCTCGGCCTCGGCCTCCTCGAAGCCCTCGGCCTCGCCGCCGCCGGCCTCCTCGACGGGGCGCCAGGCCTCGTCGCTGATGCCGCCGGGGTTCGAGTCGCGCTCGATGTAGTCGAGGGCGTCGTCGCGGTCGCCGCCGATGTGGGCGGCCTCCTCGGCGGCGGCCTCCTCCTGCTCGCGTTCGTACTCCATGGCGTCGAGGCTACCGGCCGCCCGGCTCGCGTAAAGCCGCGCGCACGAGCGCGGCGAGGTCCTCGGGCGCGAGCGGGTCGATCGCGAGGGCGCGGGCGTCGGCGGCGCTGGCCAGGCGGCGCTCGTGGCGCAGCATGCCGAGCGTCAGGCCGCGCTCCGCGAAGGCGGCCAGGACGCCGCCGCCGAAGACGCCGTCGACGAGGCCGAGCAGCTCGGGGTCCGGGCGCGGGAGGACGAGGATGTAGGGGCGCGCGTCGTGCGCGGCGCCCATGACGACGTCGCAGCCCGCCGCGAGGTCCTCGAGCGCGGTGCGGACGAGGCCGGCGTCGAGGGCGGGGACGTCGGGCGCGGCGAGCACGACGGGTCCTTCGTGACCGTGCAGAGCGGCCTCGGCGGCGGCGAGCGACGTCGCCTCGAAGGCGCGGCCGGGCGCCGCGGCGGCGGCCCAGCGCCGCGCCCGCGCCGCGAGCTCGGCGCGCAGCGCGCGGGCGCCGGCGGCGCCCAGCAGGGAGTCCAGCTCGGGGTCGAGCGGCGCCGCGAGCGAGCCGACGATGACGGCGGCGAGAGCGCCGGGGTCGTCGGCCGCAGCGGGCGCGGGCGGCGTGTCCGCCGCGCCCGGGTCGTCAGTCCCACGCGAAATGGGTCCCCACCGGCTCGGGAGCGGCGGTCACGAGCGGCACGGCGGCGGCGAGCGTCAGGGCGAAGGTCTCGGTGCTCGCGCCGACGAGGCGTATGAGCTCCTCGACCGGGGTCGGCTCGTCGGGCTTGACTCCGTTGGCGTAGTCGGTGGCGAAGCCCAGCAGCGCATACGGCACCTCGGCCTCGCCCGCGAGGACCGTCTCGGGGCCCGCCGTCTGCGACACCGCGGTGACGCCCGCGGCCATCAGCGCCCGGATCTCGGTGCGGGTGTTGAAGCGGGGGCCGTCGACGTGGCCGTAGCAGCCGCCGTCGCGCACGGCGAAGCCGCCCGCGCGAGCGCCGTCGGCGAGCGCGCGGCGCAGGGGCTCGCTGAACGGACGGTCGAAGATCCAATGGCCGCGGCCGGGCGCGCCGGGCTCGGTGTGGAGCGTGCACAGGGAGCCGTCGGGCAGCCGGTTGGCGAGGAAGTGCAGATCGTCGAAGACGAGCAGCGTGCCGAGCTCGAGGTCGGGCTCGAGCGCGCCGCACACGGTCACCGCGAGGATGGCCTGGACCCCGCCCTCGCGCAGCGCCCAGATGTTGGCCTGGTGGGTGACCGCGCTGCTCAGGCGCCGATGGCCCTCGCCGTGGCGCGAGACGTGCAGCACGTCGGCGCCCGCGAAGCGGCCCTCCGAGACGAGGGCCTCGCCGAAGGGCGTGGCCACGGAGGCCGGCGCGCCGGCCTCGAGCGCGGGCAGCGCGTAGGTCCCGGAGCCGGTGATGATGCCGATCCGCATCGCGCGCGGATCGTAAGGCCTGCGATCGGGGTGCTAGCCGTCGGCGACCGGCGCGTCGACCGGCGGCGCGCCGTTGACCTGATCGGGCTCGACGGCGGCTGCGGGCGCCGGCGTCGCGACGGGGTCGGGCGCCGGCGCGGGAGCCGGGGCCGGCGCGGGGGCCGGGTCGGCCGGAGCCGAGGGCGAGGCCGGCGCGGGGGCCGCCGGCGCGGGCGCGGACGGCTGCGCGGGCGTGGAGGAGTCTGAGGCGGGCGCCGCCGACGAGGGCTGCGAGCCGTCGCCGCGCGGGCCGTCGCCATCGCCGTCGCCGTGGTCGTGGCCGTGCTCGCCGTCGCCGCCGTTCGGGGCGGGAGCGCCGTCGGTCGAGGGCGGCGCCGGGGCGTCGGCCACGAGCGGGTCGCGGCCCTCGGCGATCTCGTCGGCGCTGGAGGTCCCGTCGCCGTCGGGATCCTCGGCGCCGTCGCCGGCGCCGTTGCCGTCGGTATCGGCCGAGGCCGGGTTCGTGCCCAGGCGCAGCTCGGTCGCGTTGGAGAGGCCGTCGCCATCGCTGTCGAGCGCGCCGTCGGGCTGGCCCGGGCTCGACTCGCCGCTGGCCGGATCGAGGTGCAGCGAGACCTCCGCGGCGTTGGAGATGCCGTCGCCGTCGGCGTCGGCCTGGCCGTCGGGAGTGCCGTCGCCGTCGGAGTCGGCGGCCGCCGGGTTGGTGCCGAGGGCGACCTCGACGGCGTTGGGGATGCCGTCGCCGTCGGAGTCCTCGGAGGCGTCGGGGATGGCGTTGGCGGCCGAGTCGCCGTTCTTGGGATCGAGCGAGAGGTCCTGCTCGACCGCGTTGCTCAGGCCGTCGCCGTCCGAGTCGTCCTGGCCGTCGGTGCGCCCGTCGCCGTTGGAGTCGCGGGCGCGGGGGTTCTCGCCGGCCTTGTACTCGGAGGCGTTCGTGAGGCCGTCGCCGTCGCTGTCGGCGGTCGCGTCGGCGGCGCTGGCCGGGTTGAGGTCGTGCTGGCGCTCCCAGCCGTCGGGGAGGCCGTCGCCGTCGGAGTCGGCGCTGCGCGGGTTGGTCCCGGCACTCAGCTCGACGGAGTCGGGGATGCCGTCGTTGTCGGAATCGCGATCGTGGACCACGGTCCGGGTGCCGACCGCGCCGGCCGAGCCGCTGAGGCGCGCGCCGTCGCCGGCGCGGGAGGCAGCGCGGACCGGAGCGGCGGCCAGGGGCTCTGGGCCGGCGACGGGCACGAGCCCGCCGCCGGCGCCACCCCGCACCTGGCCGCCGCCCACGATCCCGCCACGGCGCGCGAGCTCCGCAGCAGCGGGGAGCTGCTGCCGGGCGTCGCCGTGGTCGCCCAAGCTGGGCCACCCGGTGAAGGGCAGGACGTCACGGTTGAGGGCCACGAGGCTCCCACCGCCGAGGGCGCAGGCGACCACGATGCCGAGCAGAAGCGCCCAGCGGGCCCGCGCACGGGGTGAAAGACCAAGGTCCATGACCCCCCTATCGGCGGCTGCGAGAATCCGCTCAAGGGCGGCTCGGCCGCCGATCGCCGAACTTTCAGGAAAGCCCCGCTAATTGGACGGATATATCGGCTGAGCGGTCGAAGCTGGCGCGCCGGCGCTAGTCGCGGCGCTGGCGAAGCGGCCCGGGGTGCGCCGGGGCTAGCCGCGGCGCGGCACGCGGCCGCCGCCGGCGCCGGCCTCGGTGGCCGGGCCGCCGCGGTGGGCGATGCCGAGGACGCGCATCGCCTTGAGCCCGAGCGAGAGCTTCTCGCGCCCGTCGGTCGAGCCGACGTCGAGGCCCGAGAGCTCCTTCACGCGCTCCAGGCGATAGCGGATCGTGTGGCGGTGGGTGAAGAGGCGCTGGGCGGTGCCGGCGACGTTGCCGTCCGCGTCGAGGAAGGCCTCGACCGTCTGCACGAGGCCGGTCTCGTACTGCTCGTCGTAGGCGACGAGCGGCTCGACCGTCTCCGCGTAGAAGCGCTGCAGCTCCGCGGGGTCCTCGCTCATCGCGCTGAGCAGCAGGCGGTAGGCGCCGGACTCCTCGAAGGCGAGCACGGGGCGCTCGGGGTCGCCCTCGGCGACGTTGGCCGCGAGCAGCGCCTCCGCGCCGGCGCGGTGCAGGTCGGCGGGGTCGGAGGCGGGGCGGCTGCGGCCGAGGGCGAAGGAATGGCCCGGGAGCGCGCTCTGGAGCTCGCGCAGGATCGCCTCGGCGGCGCGGGCCGCGGCGGCGTCGTCGGCGCCCGGGAGCACGACGACGATCTCGGCGCCGGGCGTCTCGCTGCGGGCGGCCAGGACCGCCGCGGCGCCCGTAACGACGGCGCGCGACCCGCGATCGGCGACGCCGAGCACGCGCTGACGCCAGCCGTCCTCGGTCGGGACGTGCGGATGGGTGCGGGCCACGACGATGCTCGCGCCCTCGACCAGGTCGAGCCCCAGCTCGCCGGCGCGCCCGAGGATGTCCTCGCGCCCGGAGATGTCGCGCTCGAGCAGCGCGTGGACGAAGGCGGTGAGCGCCTGCTCGGAGGCGCGATCGGGCGCGCGCAGGCGCTCGACCTCCGAGGCGACGAGCGTCGTGACGAGCTTGACCAGCACCGGCCCCGGCTCGCTGCGCGCGCGCATGCGCAGGGTGCCGACGGGCGTGTCCGCGACGCGCAGCTCGATCGCGTCTACCCCGGCCGCGTCGTCGAGCAGCGAGCGCTCGTCGGCCGGCGAGCGCGCCGCGACCGCGAGCACGGCCCCGCCGCGATCGGTCAGCACGAGGCTCGCGTCGAGCGCACGGGCCGCGGCCCGGACGACCTCGGGGAGGCCGGCGCCCGACTCGACGGCGTCGGTGATCGCGTCCAGCGCAGCGAGGTCGAGCCCGGTGCCCTGTCCGTGGGCCGGGGTGGACATGCACCGATTCTATGGCGCAAGCCGTGCGAAGCGGCTCGGCCCAGCCGGATGGTCAGGGGTCCCTCCCGGGACCTGAGGCCCGAGTTGGCCCCGCATCCGTGGATGCCGGGCGCCGCACGCCGGATGCGGCGTCGTGCTCCGCACGGCCCGATCCGGCGGGTGGCGATCCGGCGCCGCGGGGCGTGGTCAAATCGGGCCTCAGGCCGTGATGCGGTCCCAGAACCAGATCACTGCCGCGCCGGCGCCGACGCCCAGGATGAGGAACCCCGCGAGCACGTAGAGGGTGAGGAAGGTCGCCGCCAGGCGCTCCCAGATGCGGCTGTAGGCCGTCCACGCGGGGACGACGATCAGCCCGACGTAGGCGGCCAACGCGAAGACGCCGCTGCAGGCGGCGACGAGGTAGATGATCGACTCGTTGCTCATCGAGGCGTCGGCACATTGTTCCGCACGTAGCCGATGACCAGCGCGGCGGTCCCGCAGAGGGCGAAGATCGCGGAGGCCAGCGCCCACCCGCCGACGACGTCGGACAGGTAGTGGACGCGGAGATAGATGCGCGTCGCGCCGACCGCGGCGACGATCGCGATCGACACCGTCACGAAGGCGAAGCGCGAGGCGAGGTTGGGCAGCGCGTGGCTGAGCGCGACGGCCACCGCGATCCAGGTGATCGAGTAGGCGGCGTGCGCCGAGGGGTACGCCGAGCCGTCGACCTCGACGAGCGCCCCCTCGGGACGCGGCCGGTCGACCGCCGCCTTGGTGAGGTGCACGCCCGCGTAGGTGAGGGCGAGCCCGATCGCCAGCGCGACGGCGTCGTGCAGGCGCCGGTGGCGGGCGAGCACCGCCGCGGCAACGGCCACCAGCGCGACCGCGACGGGCAGCGTGCCGAGGAGGCTGATCGCCTTCGCGACCGTCACGCCCGCCTCCGCGTGCAGGCGGTCGGCCAGGCGCAGCGTCATCGAGTCGCCCATGAGCAGCTCGCGGTCCTGCACGCCGACGAGGTCCCAGACGAAGACGAAGCTCCCGACGCTCGCGATCGCCAGCAGCGTCGTGAGCTCGAGCCCGAGGTCGCCCGGGGTGACGCGGTCCCAAACGAAGCGCGCCGGCCGGCGCGTCGTGCGCAGCACCGGCGCCAGGACGCGGGCGAGCGGACGCAGGGCCGGGCGCTCGGCCTGGCGCTCCAGCCACGCCCGGACGCGCGCTCGGTTGTCGGGGTCGCGCACCCAGCGGACCGCCCACACGATCGCGACGCCGAGCACGATGACCGCGCCCAGCGCGAGCGCGCCCTTCTTGGCGTAGTCGACGAGCTGGCTGAAGCTCTGCCAGAAGACGTAGCCGAGGATCACGAAGCTCGAGCCCCACAGCCCGGCGCCGATGACGTCATAGGGGACGAAGCGCCGCAGCGGCATCCCGGACGAGCCGGCGAGGAAGGGCGCGATCGCGCGCACGAGGCCGACGAAGCGCCCGATGAGGATCGCCTTGCCGCCGTGGCGGTCGAAGAAGCCCTCGACGTGCTCGAGGCGCTCGGGCGTGATCTGCACCCTGGCGCCGTGCTTGACCATGAACGAGCGGCCGAGCCGGCGCCCGAGGTAGAAGCTCGTGAGGTCGCCCGCGACGGCGGCGGCCCACACGATCGCGATCATGGTCAGGAGGTCGATCTCACCCTGTCCGGCGACCAGGCCGCCGAGCAGCAGCGCGGTCTCGCCCGGGGCCACGAGCCCGATGAAGGCGCCGGTCTCCAAGAAGGCCAGGGCGCCGACGAGCAGGTAGGTCCACTTGCCCAGGCGCTGGCCGATGTCGATGAGCAGGTGCTCGAGGTTGGGGAGGTGGATGACGCCCAGCCCGTAGACGAGCGCCGCCACGGCGGCGAGCGCGCCGCCGGCGAGCAGGGTCGGCTCCAGGCGGCGCCGGCGCCAGGCCAGGAAGGCGGCGAGTGCGACGGCGAAGACGATCCAGACCGGCTTCAGAGGGTCGCCCCCCACGGCGCGACGGCGATCGGGCGCGGCTCGCGCTCGGACAGGCGCGCCGCCGCGCCGCGTGCGGCCTGGAGGTCCTCGAAGAGCCCGATGACGGTGGGGCCCGAGCCGCAGACGAGCGCGTGGCGGGCGCCGACGCGGCGGGCGGCGGCCAGGGCGTCGTCGATCGACGGGCACAGCGCCCGCGCGGCGGGCTCGAGGTCGTTGACGATCAGCGCATCGGGGAGGTCGGCGGCCGAGGTGGAGACCGCGCGCAGCTTCGCGGCGAGGTCGCCGACGTCGCGTGAAAGCCCCTGGCGGTCGGCCTCGCGGTAGACGTCGGCGGTCGACAGACGCGCGCGCAAGGGCAGGACGAGGACGCCGTAGGGCGCCGGTGGCGGCAGCGGCGTCAGCCGCTCGCCGGCGCCGCCGGCCAGATAGCGGCGCGGGCGGACCTGGGCGGCGACGTCGGCGCCCAGCTCGGCGCCGATGTCGCGCAGCAGGCCGTCGTCGCGGATGCCCGCGGCGCGGGCGATGAGGCGCAGCGCCGCGCCGGCGTCGGCGCTGCCGCCGGCCATCCCCGCGGCGATCGGGATGCGCTTCTCGATGCGCAGGCGCACCGGGGCGCCGGTCCATCCCGTGCGCTCGCGGAAGCGCCGCAGGGCGACGGTCGCGAGGTTCTCGCCCTCCACGCCCGGGCAGTCGACGCGGTCGACCGCCGCGCCGAGCCCGGCCGGCACGAGCTCGACCTCGTCGGCGAGGCCGATCGGCTGAAAGACGGTCACGAGCTCGTGGCGGCCGTCCTCGCGCGTCGGCCCGAGGTACAGGCACAGGTTCACCTTGGCGGGCGCGGACTCGCGCAGCGCTGTCAGGCCCACGGGGTCTCCCCTCGTGGCGGCGTCGTGCCCTGCGCGGGTGTGGACGGGGGACGGAGCGCCTCCGCCAACGCCCGGAAGTCCTCGGGGGAAAGCCGCTCGGCGCGCGCGTCGGCGGGATGGCCGAGGGCCTCGAGGGCGCGGCGGGCGCGGTCGCGGACGTCGCCGCCGTAGCCGGGCGCGAGCGCGAGCGAGCGCGCGAGCGCCTTGCGGCGATGGGCGAACGCGGCGTGCACGAGGGCGCGCAGCTCCGGCGACGCCGCCGGGCCGGTGCGCTCGAGGACGACGAGCACCGAGTCGACGTTGGGCACCGGGTGGAAGACCGTGCGCGAGATCGAGCGGTGGACGCGGACCTCGCAGGCCAGCTGCGCCAGCACGCTCGGGACGCCGTAGGCCGACGTGCCGGGCGCCGCCGCGAAGCGCTCGCCGACCTCGCGCTGGACCATCGCCACCCAGCGCGTGACGCCGTCGAGCTCCTCGATCGTGCGCAGGATCGCCGACGCCGCGATGCCGTAGGGCAGGTTGGCGACGACCTTCGTCGGCGCCGGGCGCAGCGCGCGCAGGTCGAGCGCGAGCGCGTCGGCGACGTGCAGCTCGGTGTTCGGGTGCGGCCCGAGCGCGTCCTCGAGCGCGGGGACCAGCGCGCGGTCGAGCTCGACGACGTGGACGTGCGCCGCGCGCTCGGCGAGGTGCTCGCTGAGGACGCCGAGGCCGCCGCCGATCTCGAGCACGACGTCGTCGGGCGTCAGCTCCGCGGCGCGCTCGATGACGCCGAGGATGTTGGAGTCGATGAGGAAGTTCTGGCCCAGGTCGCGCTTGGGGCGCACGCCGAACTGGCGCAGGCGGCGCAGGCTCGGCTGGGTGGGGAGCTCCCCGGTCACCACCCGAACAGGGTGGCAGCGTTGGCGTCGACCAGGCGCTCGAGCTCGTCGTAGCCCACGCCGCGGCGCTCGGCGACGAAGCGCGCCGTGTGGGTGACGAAGGCGGGCTGGTTGCGCTCCTTGCGGACCGGCTGGGGGGTGAGGTACGGCGCGTCGGTCTCCACGAGCAGGCGGTCGTCGGGGACGCGCTCGGCGGCCCGGGCGAGGTCCTGCGCCTTGGGGTACGTGACGTTGCCGGCGAAGGAGATCCACCAGCCCTCGGCGACGCATTCCTCCAGGCGGTCGGGCATCGAGAAGCAGTGCATGATCACCTGCAGGCCGTGGGCGCGGGCCTTGAGCGTGTCGACGGTGTCGTCCTCGGCGGCGCGCGTGTGGATGACCAGCGGCTTGCCGGTCGCGCGCGCGAGCTCGATCTGGGCGTGGAAGGCGCGCTCCTGGTCGGCGCGCGGAGCGTAGTCGCGGAAGTAGTCCAGGCCGGTCTCGCCGATCGCCGCGCAGCGCGGGTGGGCGGCGAGAGCCTGGAGGTCGGCGAGGTCGGCGTCGTCGAAGCCCTCGGCGTGGTTGGGGTGGCGGCCGATCGCGGCGTGGACCTGCGGGAAGGCCTCCGCGGCCTGCAGGGCGCTGCGGTTGGTCGTCGCGTCCATGCCCACGGTGAGGATGCGATCGATCCCCTCGGCGGCGGCCGCCGCGACCAGCTCGGTGTTGGGCGGCGCGCACGAGTCCAGGTGCGTGTGGCTGTCGATCACTGGTGCTTCGGGAACAGCGGCTCGAGCGCGGTGACCTCCGCGATCGCGCCCGCGCCCAGGCGGGCGCCGGCGAGGCTGAGGTCCGGGGCGCCGAGCGCGGCGAGCAGCTTGTCCGCCGCGCCGGGGATCCACGGGGCGAGCAGGACCGTGACGACGCGCAGGCCCTCGGCGAGCGTGCGCAGGACGCGGTCGAGGTCCTCGGCGCGGTCGGGGTCCTTGGCGAGCTGCCAGGGCGCCTGCTCCTCGACGTAGCGGTTGAGCCGCCGCACGCGCTGCCAGATCTCTTCGAGCGCCGGGGTGAGCTCGACGCGGTCGATGCGCTCGGCGACCCGCTCGGCGAGGCCATCGAAGTCAGCTTCGAGCGCCGGGTCGAGCTCGCCGGCGGGCAGGGTCGAGTCGCGGTAGCGCGCGATCATCGCCAGCGTGCGGCTGGCGAGGTTGCCGAGCTCGTTGGCGAGCTCGGTCTCGTAGCGCTGCTCGAAGGCGGTCGTGGAGACCGAGCCGTCCTCGCCGAAGGAGACGTCGCGCAAGACGTAAAAGCGCAGGGCGTCGGTCCCGAAGCGGTCGATGATCTCGAACGGGTCCAGGACGTTGCCCAGCGACTTGCTCATCTTCTCGCCGTCCATGAGCAGGTAGCCGTGGACGAAGACGTGCTCGGGCACCGGCAGGTCGGCTGCCATCAGCATCGCCGGCCAGAAGACGGTGTGGAAGCGCAGGATGTCCTTGCCGATGACGTGGTAGGTCGCCGGCCAGAACCTGTCGGTCAGGTCCTCCCCCGGGCGGGCGAACCCGAGCGCCGTGTAGTAGTTGAGCAGCGCGTCGAACCAGACGTAGAAGACGTGCGTCGGGTCCCACGGGACCGGAACGCCCCACGTCAGCTCCGCGCGCGAGAGCGAGATGTCCTGCAGGCCGCTCTTGATGAACGACAGCGCCTCGTTGTAGCGGACGCGGGGGATGACGAAGTCGGGGCGGTCGGCGTAGAGCTGCTCGAGGCGCTCCTGGAAGGCGCTGAGCGCGAAGAAGTAGTTCTGCTCGCTGTGGCGCTCGAGGACGATGTGGTGGATCGGGCAGCGGTTGCCCTCCTCGATCTCGTTCTCGACCTTGAAGTCCGCGCAGCGCGGGCAGTACCAGCCCTCGTACAGCCCCTCGTGGACGTAGCCGTTGTCGTAGACGCGCTGGAGGACCTCCTGGACGCGCCGGCCGTGCTCGGGATCCGAGGTGCGGATGAAGAAGTCGTTGGTGGCGTCCAGACGCGGCGCCAGGGCCTTGAAGCGCTCCGCGTTGCGGTCGGCGAGCTCCTTGGGCTCGAGCCCCTGGGCCTTCGCGGCGTCGGCGACCGGCTCGCCGTGCTCGTCGGTGCCGGTCAGGAAGAACACGTCCTCGCCGCGCTGGCGGTGATGGCGGGCCATCACGTCGGCGGCGATCGTCGTGTACGCGTGCCCCAGATGCGGGGCCGCGTTGACGTAGTAGATCGGCGTCGTGACGTAGAAGGAGCGCTCGGATGCCATGCGGGAACGGACGTTACAAGGCGTCGGAGCGACGACCCGTGCGGCGGCCCTGGAGAGCGCGGCTGTGGCCGGCGGCTATGCGCGACGCCGGGGCTTGCGGCCCGTCAGGTCGACCATCGGGTTCGGCCGGATCGGCTGCGGGTCGTCGGGCGAGAACGTCAGGCCCCCACCCATCTCGCCGACGACCGTGTTCCGGCGGATGGGCTGCGGCTCGAGCGGTGTCCGATCGGTCGGCCTGGGCTTGGCCATGGCCACAGGTTAGACCCGCCCCTCGAGCGCAACAAGCCAGGCGCCGACCTCGATCGCGAGCAGCACCAGTCCGACGCGGAGGGCGCGGATCAGCAGCGCCGGTTGCGCGGCGTTGGTGCCGAGGATCGCGGTGCGATGCAAGGCGAGGTCCCGGTGGATCAGGGCAAGCGGTATGACGTCGGGCTCGACGTATTCAGCGATGAGGTCCTTGCCGCTCCAGCCGAACTGCCACTCGCGGCGTGGCCAGAGGACGGTCAGGACCGCTACACCGATGAGCGCGAAGCTGACGGTGGCCAGCCACGCCGCGAGGCCGCCGCGCGCGCGGCTGCGCGGAGCTCGAGCGGGTCGGGGTCGTTCATCGACGGGCGGAGGGAGTGCCCGCCGTGGGAGCGACGGCGACTGTCGCGGCCGCGTCGGCGCCGGGGCGTGCCGGGCGGCGTCTGCGCCGCACGAGGCCGCCGACCGGGAGCGCCGAGGCGACAAGGGCGAGGGCCGGGTAGGCGGGCCAAGGGAGGTGGTGCGGCGGCGCGTCGGGTCGCGGGGCGGGCGCCGCGGCCGGGGCGAGGGCGGGCGGTCGGGGGTGGCGCGGGCGGGAGCGCCGGCGCGGGCGGGGCGCCGGACCGAGGGCGGGCGGCATTCGGCCGTCGCCGCGCAGGAGCGTGAGCGGGTCGAGGTAGCCGCGGCGATCGGCGGCGCGGCGGGCGCCGAGGCGCACCACGCCGCGCGGCCCGACGGTGCCGAGCTGCGTTCCCATCACGACGCGCGCGGCGCGGCGCACCGTGAGGCGGCCGAGGCCGAGGTAGGTCGCGGCGAGCGGCCCGCAGCGGACCGTGACCGCCAGGTCGCCACGCGGCAGCGCGCCCGCGAAGGTCACGCGCCCGGCGCACGCCGCGCGGACGACGGCACCGGGCGCGCCGGCGATGTCGACCCCGCGGCGTTGGCCGCGGGCGAAGGGCGTGCGCGGAGTGAGGCGGAAGGCGCCGACGACCGCGCCGGGGAGCGGCCAGCGCCAGGCGGCCGCGGTGGGCTGGGGTCGGGCCGCGGCGGCGCGGGTCGCGGGCCCGGCCCCCCACGCTCCCCGCGGCGCCAGCAGCAGCGCCACGAACGCGCACGCGGCGGCCAGCGAGGCGAGGACGATCGGATGCGGGCGTGGGGGCATGCGGCGACGGTACGGGCGCCGGGCCCGCATCCAGGCCGGAGCGCGTGAGTTGGTGCAAGCGCTGCGCTAATCCGACTCGGTCCTCGTGCGTTACTGCCTGCGCTCGAGCCGCTCGACGCGGGCAGAGTCTGGTGATTCTCACTCTCCGGGCTGGGCGGGCACCACGGTCACCGGGCAGTGGGCGCGGTGCAGCAGCTCGTGGGAGGTGCTGCCCAGCGCCCCGCGCAGCGAGCTGAAGCCACGTGAGCCGACGACGATCTCGTCGGCTTCGCGCACCTCTGCGACCTTGGCGATCGCCACGGCCGGATGGTCGCCGATCAGCTCGAGCTCGACCGTGACGCCCGGCAGCTCGGGGAGGCCGGCGAGTACGTCCTGCCCGACCTGCTTGTGTTGCCCGACCACGCGGTCGTAGGCGTTGCCGCTCTTCATCGCGCCAGGCAGGTCGTAGGCGTAGACGATGTAGAGCATGCCCCCTTCGGCGCGCTCGGCGGCAAGGTCCAACGCGCGGCGCGCCGTGGCCGACCCGTCGTAGCCGACAACGACCGTTCGAGGGGAGGCGGTCACTGGACGGCTCCCGAGAGCGCGAACGCGGGAACGCTGATGACCGTGATGCTCGGCGCGAAGTGCATGCTGCCGCCCTAGGGCCATCATCCGCATCCAGCGGCCCTCAGTCAACCGGACCGCCTCGCTCACACCCCAGCCCTGCCATGCGTTGGTAGACCGGCGGCGCCCCGGGGGCAAGGGGCCGCCTACAGCTATGCGCTTGATTGCTTCGCTTGAGTCAGCGCGCGATACAGCGCATTTGCGCTCGTTCCCGTGAGCTCGGCCACCACCGACGCGGCGGGCCGGGGCCGGGCGCCGGCGTCGTCCACCAACCGCCGTACGGCGGCCAGCGCCGGGCCCAGGTCGGCCTCGGCGTCGGGCGCGCCGCCGATCACGAGCACGACCTCCCCCCGCGGCGGCTCCTGCGCGTACCGCGCCGCCAGCGAGGCGGCGTCGCCGCGCACGACCTCCTCGTGGATCTTGGTCAGCTCACGGCAGACCGCCACCTCACGCGCCCCGTCCACCGACGCGAGCGCCGCCAGGGAAGCCGCCACCCGCCGCGGCGACTCGAACGCCACGACGACCTCCGGCGAGGCGAAGACCTCCAGCAGCGCCCCACGCTTGCGCGGCAGGAACCCCACGAACCGCCACGTCGAGGCCTCCATCCCCGACGCCACCAGCGCCGCAAGCGCCGCGCTCGGCCCGGGCAGCACCTCGACCTCCAGCCCCGCCGCCATGCACGCCTGCACGAGCACGAGCCCCGGGTCGCTGACCAGAGGCATCCCGGCGTCGCTGACCAGGGCGACGACGGCGCCGGCCCGCATGCGCTCGACCAGCCGCGGCGCCACCCGGCGCTCGGCGTGGGCGTCGTAGCGCACGCGCTCGGCCGACACCCCGTAGCGGTCGAGCAGCACCTTCGTCGTGCGCGTGTCCTCGCAGGCGATCACGTCCGCCTCGCGCAGCGCGGAGAGCACGCGCAAGGTGACGTCCTCGAGGTTCCCGATCGGCGTCGGGCAGACCACCAGCCGGCCGCTCAACCGACCAGCACCCCGGCCAGGTCGAGCGCCATGCACGCCGCGCCGAGCATCCCCGACTCGGCGCCGAAGCGCGCGGAGACGATCCGCACGTCCTCGCGGTTGATCGGCAGCGCGCGCTCGGCGACGACCTCGCGCGCCGGGGCGAGCAGCAGCTCGCCCGCGGCGATCGCCCCGCCCCCGACGACCACGACCTCGGGGTTGAAGATGTTCGTGAGCGTCACGATGCCGAGCCCCAGCCGGCGCCCCATCAACGTCATGACCTCGAGCGACGCCTCGTCGCCGTCGTGGGCCAGCTCGGTCACGAGCGCGCCCGAGATGTCGCGCCCCGACGCCAGCGCCCGCCCCAGCGGGCCCGAAGGATCCAACCGCGCGAGCCGCAGCCCCTCGACCCCGATCGCGTGCCCCGAGACCAGCGCCTCCAGGCAGCCGTGGTTCGGGCAGCGCCCCGGGCACGGCGGCCCGTCGGAGTCGACCATGATGTGGCCGAGCTCGGCCGCTGCGCCGCGCGCGCCGTGCACGAGCCGCCCGTCGACGATCAGCCCGCCGCCGATGCCGGTGCCGAGCGTGAGCATGATCGCGTTCTGCGTCCCGCGCGCCTCGCCGCAGCGCCACTCGACGAGCATCGCCGCGTTGGCGTCGTTGTCGACCGCGACCGGCAGCCCGAGCCGCTCGGCGAGCAGGTCGCGCACGCCGACGCCGCGCAGCGGCAGGTGGTTGGAGTCCAGCGCGACGCCGGTCGCCGGGTCGACCAGGCACGGGATCCCGAGGCCGACCGCGAGCACCTCCGAGGGCGACGCGAGGACGGCCTCCTGGACGGTCTCGACGAGCTGGTCGATGAGGGCGCCGGTGTCGTCCGGACGCGCCAGTCGGTAGGCGCGATGGTGCACCTCGAGCCTCGAGTCGACCGTGCCGGCGAGCAGCTTCGTCCCTCCCAGGTCGACGCCGATCACGCAGCCGGCGGCCATGATCGGCCACCATACAGGGCCGATGGCGGACCCCCAGGCCCCTCCGGAGTACAAGCTCTACCGCACCCGTCCGCGCCTCCCCGGGCGTCGCAACGACGACGGATCGGTGCTCGACGAACTGCGCGAGGCGCCTCCGGGGAAGCGCCCGCGCAAGCGCATCACGGTCGGCCGCGTCGTCAAGTGGGTGGTCCTCGCGCTCGTCGCCTGGATCGGCCTCTCGCTCGTCCTCTTCCTGATCTCCGCGCAGGTCAACCAGGACCAGGTCTCGGCCGACGCCCAGAGCCAACTGGCCGACGGCGGCGTCGGCATCGTCAAGCCCCAGACGACGCTGATCCTCGGCTCCGACCAGCGCACGGCGGGGACGAAGGAGCCGGGCGCGAGCACGAGCGGCCCGAGCCGCAGCGACTCGATCCTGCTCGTGCGCACCGGCGGCGGCCACAGCGCCAAGCTCTCGATCCCGCGCGACACCGTCGTCGACATCCCCGGCCACGGGCGCGACAAGATCAACGCGGCCTACGCGATCGGCGGCGCCGCGCTGACCGTGCAGACGATCAAGCAGTACCTCGGCATCCCGATCGACCACGTCTTCGAGGTCAACTTCGACAACTTCCCCGACCTCGTGAACGCGATGGGCGGCATCGACTACACGGGCGGCTGCGTCGTCTCGCGCATCAACGGCGGCTTCAAGAACGGCGGCTTCACGCTGCGCCTGCACCGTGGCACGACGCACATCGACGGCAAGCAGGCGCTCGCCCTCGCCCGCACGCGCCACAACCTGTGCAACCCGAAGGAGAACGACCTCACGCGGGCGCGGCGCCAGCAGAAGGTCATCTCGGCGATGAAGTCGCGCGTCTTCAGCCCCGCCGGCTTCATCCGCCTGCCCTTCATCTCCTGGAACGCGCCCAAGACGCTCAAGACCGACATGCGCGGCCCGGCGCTGCTGGGCTACGCGATCGGCACCGCGTTCAGCGGCGGCGCCACGACCGAGGTCCTCAAGCCCTCGGGCGGCGTCACGCTCCCCGACGGCGGGGCCGGGCTCGTCGTCAGCGACGCCGAGAAGCAGGCCGACGTGCGCCGCTTCCTCGACGGCTGACGCGCGCCGTCAGTCCTTCTTCGCGTTGGACTTCGAGTCCGACTTCTTGGACTCGCTCTTCTTCTCGGACGACTTCGACGACGAGTCCTTGCTCTTGGACTCGGTCTTGTCGGATCCGTCCTTGGCCGAGCGCTCGAGCTCGCGGTTGCGGCGCTTGGTCCCGTAGTCGGTGTTGTAGAAGCCCTTGCCCTTGAAGTGGACCGCCACGGGGTGGAAGACGCGCTGCACCGGCGCGGCGCAGCGTTCGCAGCTCAGCACCGGGTCGTCGGTCATCCTCTGCATGACCTCGAAGGTGTGCCCTCGCTCGCAGCGGTACTCGTAGATGGGCATGGCACTCTGAGTATAGGAGTGCCAAGGGGCGGCAGACCGCGGCTGCACCGTACGATGCGGCGCATGGCCGAAGACGCCGTGACCATGGACAAGATCGTGGCGCTGTGCAAGCGCCGGGGCCTGATCTTCCCCGCTTCGGAGATCTACGGCGGCATCGCCAACACCTACGACTACGGGCACTACGGGGTCCTGCTCAAGCGCAACGTGATCGACGCGTGGTGGCAGGCGATGATCGGCGATCGCAACGACATCGTGGCCCTGGACTCGGCGATCATCCAGCACCCGCGCACGTGGGAGGCCAGCGGCCACCTCGCCGGCTTCACCGACCCGCTCGTCGACTGCAAGACCTGCGGGCGGCGCTTCCGCGCCGACCACCTGGCCGAGCTGGCGTGCGGGCGCAAGCCGTCCAAGCACCCCGGCGAGACGCCCGAGTGCGACCTCACCGAGGCGCGCGAGTTCAACCTCATGTTCGAGACGACGATCGGCCCCGTGAAAGAGGCCGGCGCGACCGTCTACCTGCGCCCCGAGACCGCGCAGGGCATCTTCCTGGACTTCAAGACCGTGCTCGGCTTCGCGCGCAAGAAGCCGCCGTTCGGCATCGCGCAGGTCGGCAAGTCGTTTCGCAACGAGATCACGCCCGGCAACTTCATCTTCCGCACGCTGGAGTTCGAGCAGATGGAGATGGAGTTCTTCGTACCGCCCGACCAGGCGCAGCGGTGGCACGAGCACTGGCTCAAGGAGCGCATAGACTGGTACGTGCGCCTCGGCATCCGGCCCGATCACCTGCGGCTGCGCCCCCACGACGCCGACGAGCTCAGCCACTACTCGAGCGCTACGAGCGACGTCGAGTACCTGTATCCGATCGGCTGGTCCGAGCTCGAGGGGATCGCCAACCGCGGGGACTTCGACCTCACCCAGCACGCGAAGTTCTCGGGGGAGAAGCTCGAGTACTTCGACACCGCCTCGGGCGAGCGCTACGTCCCGCACGTGATCGAGCCGGCCGCCGGCGTCGGGCGCACGGTGCTCGCCGCGCTGTGCGACGCCTACGACGAGGACGACGTCGGCGGTGGCAACCGGACCGTGCTGCGCCTGCACCCACGGCTGGCGCCGATCAAGGTGGCCGTCCTGCCGGTCGTGTCCAAGGACGGCCTCGCCGAGCGCGCGCAGGAGGTGTTCGAGCTCCTGCGCGGCCAGATGCAGGCCGAGTACGACGAGGGCGGCTCGATCGGCAAGCGCTATCGCCGCCAGGACGAGATCGGCACGCCCTACGGCGTCACCATCGACCACCAGACGCTCGAGGACGGGACGGTCACCGTGCGCGACCGCGACTCGCTCGCGCAAGAGCGGGTGACCATCGACGAGCTGCCCGGGGTGCTCGGCGCCCGCCTGGCCGCGCCCTGGCAGACGCCGAAGCTGGCCACCGGCTGAGCCGCTCCCGTGGCCGTCGCCGCGCGCCGCGCCGTCGCGCTGCCGACCGCGATCGCCGTCGCGCTCGGCGCGGCGCTCGCCGTGCAGTCTTACGTCAACGGCCGGCTGGCGCAGTCGCTGGGCTCCGCGGAGCTCGCCGCCGCGGTCAACAACGCGGTCGGGCTCCTCGCGCTGGGCGCCATCGCGACGGCGATCGGCGCCGTCCCGCGCGCGCTGCGCGCGTGGCCGGGGGTGCGCCCGTGGTACCTGCTCGGCGGGCTGGGCGGCGCGATGTACGTCATCGCGGGCGCGTGGGGCGCCCCCGAGGTCGGCGTCGCGCTGCTGAGCATCGCGCTCGTCTGCGGCCAGACGGCGGGGAGCCTCGCCGCCGACAGCCTCGGGCTGAGCCCGGCCGGCCGCCAGGCCGTGACCGCCGGGCGCGTCGCGGGCGTCGTGCTCACGATCGCGGCGGTGGTCGCGTCGGCCTTCGGGGCGCGGGCGAACCTGCACGTCGCGGTCCTCGCCTTCACCGTCGTGGCGGGCGTCGCCACCGCGCTGCAGCAGGCGGCCAACGGCCACCTCGCCCGCGCCACCGGCGAGCCCTTCTTCGCGGGCGCGGTGAACTTCGCGGTCGGCTTCGTGGCGCTGCTGGCGGTCGCCGCGATCGCGACGAGCCTGTCGGCGCCCAACGGCTGGTCGGGGCCGCCGCTGGAGTACCTGGGCGGCCTCATCGGCGCCACCATCGCGACGACGATGGCGGTCATCGTCTCGCGCCTCGGCGTCCTGCGGCTGATCCTCGCGATGACCGCGGGGCAGACCCTCGGCGGCCTGGGCCTGGACCTCATCGCGCCGGCGCGCGGCGAGAGCGTGACCGCCGGGACCGTGCTCGGCGTCGCGCTGGCCTTCGCCGCGGTGCTCGCGAGCGGGCGCGGCCGGCGACTGTGACGACCGTCACACTCGTACTGACCGAACGGTCAATAGGCTGCCGGGGTATGGCCGTCCCCGTTGCGTCCTCGGTCACCGACGCGATCACCTACGACGACCTCTACGCGCGCTGGGAGCGGGGCAACTGGCGGGCCACCGAGATCGACTTCAGCCAGGACGCCGTCGACTGGCGCGAGCGCCTGACCGACGAGCAGCGGCGCGGCGCGCTGTGGCTCTACACGCTCTTCTTCCATGGCGAGGACTCGGTCACCGACAACCTGTCGCCCTACATCGACGCGGCCCCGCTGGAGGAGCAGAAGTACTTCCTCACCACGCAGCAGGTCGACGAGGCGCGCCACGCGGTCTTCTTCAAGCGCTTCATGCACGAGGTCGTCGGCGCCGGCGACGGGACGATGGCCGGCGGCCTGCGCGCCACGGCGAGCCAGATCACCTGGGGCCATCGGCAGGTCTTCGGTCGCCTCGACCGGATGGCCGACGAGCTGCGCCGCGACCGCTCGAAGACCAAGCTCGCCGCGGCGGTCACGCTCTACCACCTCGTGGTCGAGGCCTCGCTCGCCCAGCCCGGCCAGCACATGATCGAGGCCTCGCTCGAGGAGCTCGACGTGCTCCCCGGCTTCCGCGCGGGGATGCGCAACGTCTCGCTCGACGAGCAGCGCCACATCGGCTTCGGGGTCAAGCTCCTCGCCGACCTCTACCGCGAGGACCCCGGGCCGATCCAGGAGGCCATCGTCGGCCTCATCAAGGAGGTCCTGTCGTGGACCTCGGCGGTCGCCAAGCCGCCCAATTGGGACCGCTCGTACACCGAGTGCTTCGGCTTCACGCTCGAGGACCTCGGGGAGGCGGGCGCGACGTCGATCGAGCAGCGCCTGCGCGCGGTCGGCCTGCCGCTGGAGACGATTCCCGGCTTCCCCATGCCGATGGACCTGCCGCCGCGCGAGCGCGCGCGCCGCGGGCAGATGCTGCTGCGCGCCGGCCTGATCGGCCCCGGCGACGAGGGCGTCGTCCAGGACCCAGAGGCGATCGAGATCATGTTCGACACGATCCGCCGCACCGCGATCACCGACGCGGTGAGGCCCGGCACGACGATCGAGTGGGACTTCGCCGACGCCGACCCGTGGCACGTCGTGCTCGACAACGGCGGCTCGCGCGCGGTTCCGGGCCGCGCCGGCGCGCCCGACCTCACGCTGCGCGTGCGCTTCGCCGACTGGGCCGACGTGATGGCCGGCCGCAGCGACCCGCGCTCGCTCATGCTGCGCCGGCGGCTACGGCCGAAGGGCAGCCCGCGGGTGCTGCTGGCGTTGCCGAAGGTCTTCGGGTAGGGCGTCCGCCGGACGCTTCTCCGCGGTGCGTGGCGGCGCGGCGCGGCCAGGCACCGAGGGAGGCTGAGCCGCCGCGACTGCGTCGAACCGGTTCGACTTTTCGTCGGTTTCCGGGGCTAACTCGAACCGGTTCGGAGATCCGGGCGCCGGCGCCGCCGCGGACTCCCTTCGCTCGGTGATGCTGTTCGGCCCGCCGGGTGCTCGCACAGAGAACCGGCGCATCGCTGGACGCGGCCCTGGCACGATGCCGCGCCATGGACGAGCAGGGGACCTCGCCCGGCGGCGTCACGCGCCGCCGGCTCATCGGCGCCGCCGCCGTGACGGCGGCCGCCACCGCGCTGCCCGGCGGCGCCCAGGCGGCGACGAAGAAGGCCAAGGCCAAGCGGCCCGTCATCCGCAGGCGCAAGGCCGACGTCGTCGTCGTCGGCGCGGGCCTCGCCGGGCTCACCGCGGCGCGCGACGTGCTGGCCGCCGGCAAGTCGGTCGTCGTGCTCGAGGCGCGCGACCGCGTGGGTGGACGGGTGCTCAACGTCGACCTCGGCGACGGCCTCATCACCGAGGGCGGCGCCGAGTTCATCGGGCCCACGCAGGACCGGATCGCGGCGCTCGCCAAGGACGTCGGCGTCGACACCTACCCGACCTACAACACCGGCGACAACGTCTACTTCCGCAACGGCAGCGCGCTGCGCTACAGCTCCTCGGGTCCGCTGGGCCCGGTGCCGCCCGACCCGACCGGCGCCGTCGAGGCCGAGAAGGCGATCCTCGCCCTCGACGACATGGCCAAGACGATCCCGCTCGACGCCCCGTGGACCGCCCCGCGCGCGGCCGAATGGGACTCGCAGACCTTCGAGACCTGGAAGCTCGCCAACACGGCCACCGAGGGCGGGCGCTTCCTGCTCGACGTCGCGATCACGTCGATCTTCTCGTGCGAGCCGCGCGACGTGTCGCTGCTCTTCGTCCTCTTCTACCTCGCGGCGGCGGGCAACGAGTCGACCCCCGGCACCATCGAGCGGCTGGTCAACACGGGCGGCGGCGCCCAGGAGCGCCGCTTCGTCGGCGGCTCGCAGCTCGTGCCGATCAACCTCGCCAAGCGCCTGGGACGGCGCGTCGTCCTCGGCCAACCCGTGCGGCGGATCGTGACCCAGAAGGGCACCGTGACCGCGATCGCCGACGGCTACCGCGTGACCGCCAGGCGCGCGATCGTCGCGGTCCCGCCGCCGCTGGCGGCGCGGATCGACTACCACCCGCAGCTCCCGGCCCTGCGCGACCAGCTGACGCAGCGCATGCCGATGGGCACGGTGATGAAGGTCCACGCCGTCTACCCCGAGCCCTTCTGGCGCGCGAGCGGGCTGACGGGCCAGGTGGTCGCCGACACCCCGCCCGCCCAGGTCACCTTCGACAACACCCCGCCGTCGGGCAAGCCGGGGATCCTCATGGCCTTCGTCGAGGCGACCGCCGCGCGCCAGCGCCTGGGCGCCTCGCGCGACGCGCTGCGCCGCGACGTGCTGAAGAACTTCAGCGACTACTTCGGCGCGCAGGCCGCCAACCCGACCTCCTTCCACGTCAGCGACTGGCAGGAGGAGCCGTGGACGCGCGGCTGCCCGGTGTGCTTCACCGCCCCGGGCGTGCTGCTCGACTACGGCACCGCGATCCGCCAGCCCGCCGGGCGCATCCACTGGGCCGGCACGGAGACCGCGACGTACTGGAACGGCTACATGGACGGCGCCGTGCGCTCGGGGGAGCGGGCGGCGAAGGAGGTCCTGGCCGCACTGTAGTCACAGCCAGACGACGCAGCCCCGCGCGCGCAGGCGCTCCACCACCGCCGGCGGGTCGGCGAAGCCGTTCCACCGCAGGTCCAGGCGCTGGAGCGCGGGCAGCTCGGCGAGCCAGTCGGGCAGCGCCGCGATCGGGTTCTCGCGCAGGTCGAGGAAGCGCAGCGAGCGCAGGCCGGCCATCGCATCGGGCAGCGCCGCGATCCGGTTGCGGCGCAGGTGAAGCTCGAGCAGGGCGCCGAGCTCGCCGATCCAGTCGGGCAGGCGCGCCAGCCCGTTGGAGTCCGCGCCGAGGTAGAGCAGGGCGTGCAGCGAGCGGAGCTCCTCGGGCAGCGCGGCGAACGCGTTGTCGCCGAGGTAGAGGACCTCGAGGGCGCCGAGCCGCGCGACGCCGGCCGGCAGCGCGCGCAGCTCGTTGTGGGCCACGTCGAGGACGCGCAGCGCCGTCAGGCGTCCCACGGCCTCGGGCAGCGCCCGCAGCCCGGTCGCGTCCAGGTAGAGCTCGGTCAGCCCGGCGAGCTCGCCGATCGCGCCGGGGACCGCGCCGAGCGGGTTGCGACCGAGGGCGAGCGAGCGCAGCCCGGGCGGATGCCAGACCTCACGCGGGAGCTCCGTCAGACCGCGGCCGCGCAGGTCGAGGCGCTCACCCACGCGCGAACTGGATCGCCCCGGCGACGTTCCCGCCCGGATCCTCGAAGAAGACCAGCTCGCCGACGCCGGGGATCGTCGCGGGCTCCATGACGATCCGCCCGCCGTTGGCGACGACCGCGTCGGCGACGGCGCCGACGTCGTCGACCTCGACCGTCACCTCGAAGCCGGTCATCCGCACGCCGCCGAGCTCGCGGCGCTGCTGGAGGGCGACGATCGGCTGGCCCTCGCGCTCCATGCGGAAGAAGCCCGGGTGCCCACCGTCCTCGAAGCGCCACCCGAAGAGCGCCTCGTAGAAGCCCAGCGACGCCTCGACGTCGTCGGCGTTGATGGCCAGGTGCGCGATCGGCGTGCTCATGCCGCGCAGCCTAGGGTTCCCGGCCTCGTGAGCCCAACCGCCTTCGCGCTCGTCGCCGCCGCCGCGGTCGCCCACGCCTCGTGGAACTTCTTCGCCAAGCAGGCGCGCGGCGGCCTGCCCTTCGTGTGGCTGGCGGGCCTGTGCGCGACGACGCTCTATGCGCTCCCGGCGGCGATCCAGCTCATCGTGGGCGACAGGGTCGTGACCGCCGCCGGCGTGGCCTTCATGGTCGGCAGCGGCTGCCTGCACTCGCTGTACTTCACGGCGCTGCAGCGCGGCTACGCCGAGGGCGACCTGTCCGTCGTCTATCCGCTCGCGCGCGGCACAGGCCCGGCGCTCTCGGTGCTGGCCGCCGTCCTCGTCCTCGGCGAGCGCCCGGGCGCGCTGGCGCTCGTCGGCGCCGCGCTCGTGGTCGGCGCCGTGTGGTCGCTCGCCTTCGCCGGCCACCGCACGCCCTCGCGCGCCGCCCTCGGCTTCGCACTGCTGACCGGGGCGACGATCGCCGCCTACACGCTCTGGGACGCCCACGCCGTCCAGGACCTCGCCCAGCCGGCGATCGCCTACTACTGGGGCTCGGAGGTCACGCGCGCGTTCGTGCTCGCCGTCCCGGCGCTACGCGATCGCGCCGGCCTGCGCACCGCGCTGGCGCACGACCGCCGCGCGATCCTCGCCGTCGGCGCGCTGAGCCCGCTGGCCTACATCCTCGTGCTGGTGGCGCTCACGCTCGCGCCCGTGAGCGTGGTCGCGCCCGGGCGCGAGGCCTCGATCGTCATCGCCTCGCTGCTGGGGACGCGCGTGCTCGCGGAGGGCGAGTCGTCGCGGCGCACGCTCGCCGCCGTGACGATCCTCGTGGGCATCGCCTGCCTGGCCGCAAGCTGACTCTGCGACGCTGGCGCCATGCCCCGCTTCGTCTGCGCCACGTGCGCCGCCCAGTTCCCCGACGCGCCGGCGGCGCCCGAGCACTGCCCGATCTGCACGGATGAGCGCCAGTACGTCCCCGAGGACGGCCAGCGCTGGATCGCCTTCGACGAGCTCGCCGCCACGCACGCCAACGAGCTGCGCGAGGAGGCCGAGCTGACCGGGGTCTGCACCACGCCGCACCTGGCGATCGGCCAGCGCGCGCTGCTCGTCCCCCACGGCGAGCGCTTCGTCATGTGGGATTGCGTGACGTACTTCGACGACGAGGCGGCGAACGCGATCGAGGACCGCGGCGGGCTGTCCGCGATCGCGATCTCCCACCCGCACTACTACTCGGGCATGGCCGACTGGGCGGCGCGCTTCGAGTGCCCGGTCCTCCTGCACGCCGACGACGAGCGCTGGATCACGCGCCCCGACGCGCGCATCGAGCTGTGGGAGGGCGAGACGCGCGACCTCGGCCACGGGCTCACCCTGATCCGCTGCGGCGGGCACTTCGCCGGCGGCACGGTGCTGCACTGGCCCGACGGATCCGGCGGCGCCGGCGCGCTGCTGAGCGGCGACATCGTCCAGGTCATCCCCGACGTCACCCACGTCGGCTTCATGTACAGCTACCCGAACCTCATCCCGCTGCCCGAGCGGGCCGTCGCGCGCATCGCCGACGCGCTCGAGCCCTACGACTTCGAGGTCATCTACGGCGCTTGGTGGCGGCGGCTCGTGCGCCGCGACGGCAAGGCGGTCGTGCGCCGCTCGGCGCAGCGCTACGCGCGCGCCCTGCGGGGCGAGTTGGCGCCTTAGCGGTCGCCGAGGCCTCATCTGCGGCGGTCCGGGGTATGACAACGCGCAGTCCAGGTCCGGGAGGAGATGCGCATGTACAAGCAGGTCCTCGATCCCGTCGGCAACTCGCTGTTCCTGTCGACGCTCTTCGCGATGTTGCCGCTCGTGACGTTGTTCGCCCTGCTCGGCGGCCTCAAGCTCAAGGCCCATGTCGCGGCGCTGTGGTCGCTGCTCGTGGCGATCCTCGTGGCGATCATCGTCTACTCGATGCCGGTCGGCCAGACGCTCGACTCCGGCCTGGAGGGCGCCGTCTTCGGCCTCTTCCCGATCATGTGGATCGTCGTCAACGCGATCTGGATCTACACGATGCTCGAGCGCAGCGGGCACTTCGCGGTCATCAAGCGCTCGTTCGGCCGCCTCAGCGACGACCAGCGCGTGCAGGCGGTGCTCATCGCCTTCTGCTTCGGCGCCCTGCTCGAGGCGCTCGCCGGCTTCGGCACCCCGGTGGCGATCTGCTCGGTCATGCTCATCGGCCTGGGCTTCCAGCCCGCGAAGGCGGCCGCAGTGGCGCTGGTGGCCAACACGGCGCCGGTCGCCTTCGGCGCCATCGCGGTGCCGATCACGACGCTGGCCCCACTGGCCAATCTCCCCAAGGACGACCTCGGCGCGATGGTCGGCCGTCAGACGCCCTTCTTGGCCCTCGTCGTCCCGCTCATCCTCGTGGCCATGGTCGACGGGCGCCGCGGCATCAAGGCCGCGTGGCCGGCCGCCATGGTGGGCGGCGTCGCCTTCGCTGTCGGCCAGTTCGCGTGCTCGAACTACCTCTCGGTCGAGCTGGCCGACGTCGTCGCCTCGCTGATGGGCGCCGGGGCGATCGTCGCGCTTCTGCAGTTCTGGCAGCCCGGCGACGTCATCGGCGTGCCCGCCGGCCCGCGGCCGGCGATGGCCGGTGGCGAGAGCGGCGTCGACCAGCGCCGCTTCCAGAAGGAGGCCGCCCTGCGCGCCGACGCCGGCCCCGACGGCACCCTCAAGCGCGACACCCCGGGCGAGATGCTCGTCGCGTTCTCCCCGTACCTGATCCTGATCGCGGTCTTCGCCATCGCGCAGATCCACTGGCTGCCGTTCTTCGACTGGCTCGACTCGCGCACCAAGGCGTTCGACTGGCCCGGCCTGCACATCCTCAACGGCAAGGGCAAGGCCCCGACCGCGGTCACCTTCAAGCTCAACTGGGCCAACGCGGCCGGAACCCTGCTGTTGATCTGCGGCCTGCTGAGCATGGTCACCCTGCGGATGAATCCGCGCCGCGCGATCGCGGCCTACGTTGCCACCCTCAACCAGCTGAAGTTCGCGATCCTCACCGTCGCCACCGTGCTGGCACTGGCCTACGTGATGAACCTCTCGGGCCAGACGATCACGATCGGCAACTGGCTGGCGGGCGCCGGCGCCGCCTTCGCGCTGCTCTCGCCGATCCTCGGCTGGCTGGGCGTCGCGGTCACCGGATCGGACACCTCCTCCAACGCGCTCTTCGGCGCGCTGCAGGTCTCGGCGGCCGAGAAGGCCAACCTCTCGCCCATGCTCATGGCCGCCGCGAACTCCAGCGGCGGCGTGCTCGGCAAGATGATCTCGCCCCAGAACCTCGCCATCGGCGCGGCCGCCGTGGCGATGGGTGGCCGGGAAGGCGACCTGTTCCGTATGGTGGTCAAATGGAGCCTGATCCTGCTGGCGGCGATGGTGTTGATCGTCTACCTGCAGAGCACCAGCGTCCTATCGTGGATGGTGGTCGGCAGCTGATCGAGGAGCTGCGGCGCATCTGCGGCGACGAGCACGTCGTCACAGAGCACCACGCGCTGAGAACCTACGAGTCCGACGGGCTGCTGCAGTACGCGGCGGTGCCGCGCGCGGCGGTGCTCCCCGGCACCGGCGAGGAGGTCGCCGCCGTCGTGCGCGCCTGCCACGCCGCGGGCGTGCCGTGGGTGGCGCGCGGCAGCGGCAGCGGCCTGTCGGGCGGCGCGCTGCCCGTCGAGGAGGGCGTCCTCGTGGTCCTGTCGCGGCTGCGGCGGATCCTCGAGATCGACCTCGACAACCAGCGCGTGGTCTGCGAGCCGGGGGTCACGAACGTCGCCATCTCGGCCGCCGTCGGCCCGTCGCACTTCTACCCGCCCGACCCGTCGTCGCAGATCGTCTGCTCGATCGGCGGCAACGTCGCCGAGAACTCCGGCGGCGCGCATTGCTTCAAGTACGGCTTCACGACCAACTACGTCTGCGGGCTGGAGGTCGTGCTTCCCGACGGGAGCGTCGTCGAGATCGGCGGCAAGGAGCTCGACCTGCCCGGCTACGACCTCTGCGGGGTCTTCGTCGGCTCGGAGGGCACGCTCGGCGTGGCGACGAAGGTCATCGTGCGCGTCGTCCCCACGCCGGAGTCCGTGAGCACCCTCGTGGCCTTCTTCGACTCCCCCGGCCACGCGGGCCACGCGGTGTCGCACATCGTCTCGGCGGGCGTCGTCCCCGGCGCGATCGAGATGATGGACAACCTCACGATCGGCGCCTCGGAGGCGATGGCCCACGCGGGCTGGCCGCTCGACGCCGGCGCCGCGCTGCTCGTCGAGCTCGACGGCCCGCAGGCCGAGCTCGAGGCGACCTTCGACGAGATCGGCCGGCTGTGCGAGAAGGCCGGCTGCAACGAGGTGCGCGTGGCGCGCGACGAGGCCGAGCGCCAGGTCTTCTGGAAGATGCGCAAGTCCGCCTTCCCGGCGATGGGCCGCGTCTCCTCGCACTACTACGTGCAGGACTCGGTCATCCCGCGCACGGCGCTGGGCGAGGTGCTCGATCGCATCGACGCGCTCTCGCGCGAGTACGACCTGATGGTCGCCAACGTCTTCCACGCCGGCGACGGCAACCTGCACCCGCTCGTCTGCTACGACGGCCATGCCGAGGGCGAGGCCCAGCGCGCCGAGGAGCTCGCGGGCCAGATCGTCGTCGCGTGCGTGGAGGCCGGCGGCTCGATCACCGGCGAGCACGGCGTCGGCGTCGACAAGAAGCGCTACATGCCCAAGATGTTCAGCGAGGCCGACCTCGACGCGTTCCAGAAGCTGCGCTGCGCCTTCGACCCCGACGGCCTGGCCAACCCGGGCAAGGTCATGCCCACGCCGCGGCTGTGCGGCGAGGTGCCCGGGCCCTATCGCGAGCACCCGCTCGAGAAGGCGGGCCTGGCGGAGCGGTTCTGATGGACGCCGCGGGGGTGGCGGCCGCGCTGCGCGAGGCCACCGGCGTGCGCGTCGTGGGCGGTGGGACGAAGCTCGGCTGGGGGCGGCCGGTGGAGCTGCCCGAGCTGAGCCTGGCCGACCTCGACGCCATCGTCGAGCACAACGAGGGCGACCTCACCGCGATCCTGCAGGCCGGGTGCCCGCTGGCGAAGGCGCGCGCGGCGTTCGACGGCGCCGGGCAGATGCTCGCGCTCGACCCGCCCGACGAAGGGGCCACCATCGGCGGCGTCGTCGCCACCGGCGACTCGGGGCCGCTGCGCCACCGCTACGGGGGCCCGCGCGACCTCGTGCTCGGCGTGCAGGTCGCGCTGCCCGACGGCTCGCTGGCGCGCGCCGGCTCGAAGGTCATCAAGAACGTCGCCGGGTACGACCTGGCCAAGCTCATGACCGGCGCCTACGGAACCCTCGGCGTGGTGACGGAGCTCAGCGTGCGCCTGCACCCCGTGCCGCGCGAGCGGCTGACCGTCGTCGTGCGCCGCGACGAGCCGCGCGCGCTGGCGGAGCTGGGCCGCGACATGACCCACCGCCCGCTCGAGGCCGAGCGGTTGGACCTGCGCTGGGAGGGCGACGGCGGCGCCGTGCTCGTGCAGCTGTGCGGCTCGTCGGCGCGCGAGCGCGCGGACGCCCTCGGCGGCGAGGTCTTCGAGGACGACGACGAGCTGTGGGCCGCTCAGCGTGCGGCCCAGCGCGGTCCGGTCGTCGTGCGCGTCTCCACGACGCAGCGCGGTCTCGCCGACGTGCTGGAGGCCGCGCGCGACCACGGCGCCGTCTGCGTGGCGCGCGCCGCCCACGGCCTGGCCTGGCTGCGCCTCGAGGCCGCCGACGCCGAGCTCGTGGCGGCGCTGCGCGCGCGGCTGGGCGCGTGCGTGCTGCTCGACGCTCCCGCCGAGCTGCGGCGCGCGGTCGACCCGTGGGGGCCGCTGACCGCCGAGCCGCTCATGCGCCGCATCAAGGCGCGCTTCGACCCCTACGACACCCTCAACCCCGGAGTGCTGCTGAGCACATGACGGCGTTCGACACCCTCAACCCCCCCGAGCCCGACCTCATCGACACCTGCGTGCACTGCGGCTTCTGCCTGCCGACGTGCCCGACGTACGTGCTGTGGGGCGAGGAGATGGACTCGCCGCGCGGGCGGATCGTGCTCATGCGTGCCGGCCACGAGGAGGACGGCCCGCTGACGGCCGCCCAGGTCAACGCGTGGGACAACTGCCTGGGCTGCATGGCGTGCGTGACCGCCTGCCCGTCGGGCGTGCAGTACGACAAGCTCATCGAGGACACGCGGGGGCAGGTCGAGCGCCGCTGGGCGCGGCCGCGCTCCGAGCGCCTGATGCGCCGTGCGATCTTCGCGCTCTTCCCGCACCCCGACCGCATGAAGTGGATCGCGCCCTTCGCTCGCCTCGCGCCGCCGATGGCGCGCTTCCTCGAGCGCTGGCCGCGCCTGCACACGCTGACCCAGCTCGCGCCGCCGAACCCCTCGCGCGTCAAGCTGCCCGAGGTCACCCCCGCGGTGGGGACGGAGCGCGGGCGCGTCGGCTTCCTGCAGGGCTGCGTGCAGCGCGTCTTCTTCGGCAACGTCAACGCGGCGACGGTCGGCGTGCTCGCCGCCGAGGGCTTCGAGGTCTGGGCGCCCGAGCGCCCGCGCTGCTGCGGCGCCCTGCAGCTGCACACGGGCATCGACGCGCGCGACGAGGCGCGCGACACAATCGCCGCCTTCGAGGAGTGCGACACGATCGTCGTCAACGCCGCCGGCTGTGGCTCGGCGATGAAGGACTACGGCCAC
Source organism: uncultured Actinomycetes bacterium (assembly GCA_963851295.1). Lineage (GTDB taxonomy): Bacteria > Actinomycetota > Thermoleophilia > Solirubrobacterales > Solirubrobacteraceae > JAOPZW01. The sequence goes on from CAWKOS010000001.1 coordinate 1,187,646, forward strand.
CTCTTCCGCGACGACCCCGAGTGGAGCGAGCGGGCGGCGGCCTTCAGCGCCAAGGTCCGCGACGTCCACGAGCTGCTCGCCGAGCACGAGCCGGTCGCCATGCGCCACCGGCTGGAGATGACGGTCGCCTACCACGACGCCTGCCACCTCGGCCACGCCCAGGGCGTGCGCGCACAGCCGCGCGCGGTGCTGCAGACGATCCCGGGGCTCGAGCTGCGCGAGCCGGCCGAATGGGAGCTGTGCTGCGGCTCGGCCGGGGTCTGGAACCTCCTCAACCCCGAGCCCGCGGCCGAGCTGGGCAAGCGCAAGGCCGCCAACCTGCTGGCCACCGGCGCGCAGGCGATCGCCGCCGCGAACCCGGGTTGCGCGCTGCAGATCGGGGTACATGCCGGGCTGCCCGTCCATCACCCGATGGAGCTGCTCGCCGCGTCCATCCACGGGAGGAAGCCATGACCGTCGACGTCCTCGCCCCCGCCCCCGCCGCCGGCGTCCTCACCGACGAGGCGCTGGCCTTCCTCGGCGCGCTGCACGAGCGCTTCGAGCCGCGCCGGCGCGAGCTCCTCAAGGCGCGGGCGCAACGGCGCGCGCGGATCGCCGCGGGCGAGACGCTCGACTTCCTGCCCAGGACGCGCGAGGTGCGCGAGGGCGACTGGCAGGTCGCGGCGGCCCCCGAGGACTACCGCGACCGGCGCGTCGAGATCACGGGTCCCGTCGACCGCAAGATGGTGATCAACGCCCTGAACTCGGGCGCGCGCGGGTTCATGGCCGACTTCGAGGACTCGCTCTCGCCGACGTGGGCCAACGTCATCGAGGGCCACGTCAACCTCACCGACGCGATCGACGGCACGATCGAGTTCACCGGCGACGACGGGCGCGAGTACCGCCTGGGCGACGAGGTCGCGACGCTGCTCGTGCGCCCGCGCGGCTGGCACCTGGTCGAGAAGCACGTCCGCGTCGGCGGCGAGCCCGTCGCCGGCGCCTTCGTCGACGCCGGGCTGTACCTGCTGCGCAATGCCAAGCGGCTGCTCGAGAAGGGCTCGGGGCCGAAGTTCTACCTGCCCAAGATGGAGTCGCATCTGGAGGCGCGGCTGTGGGCGGAGGCGTTCGCCTTCATGGAGGGCGAGCTCGGCCTCGACCCGGGCACGGTCAAGACGACGGTGCTCATCGAGACGCTCCCGGCCGCCTTCGAGATGGAGGAGATCCTCTACGAGCTGCGCGCCCACTCGTGCGCGCTCAACGCGGGGCGCTGGGACTACATCTTCTCGACGATCAAGACCTTTCGCGAGCGGCCCGAGTTCGTCCTGCCCGACCGCAACGACGTGAAGATGACCGTGCCCTTCATGCGGGCCTACAGCGAGCTGCTGGTCAAGACCTGCCACCGCCGCGGCGCGCACGCGATGGGCGGCATGGCCGCGCTCATCCCCTCGCGCAAGGACCCCGAGGCCAACGAGCGCGCGATCAACGCGGTCGCGGCCGACAAGGAGCGCGAGGCCGGCGCGGGCTTCGACGGGACGTGGGTCGCCCACCCCGACGTCGTGCAGACCGCGATGGACGAGTTCGACAAGGTCCTGGGCTCGAGGCCGAACCAGGTCGACCGCCGGCGCGACGACGTCTCCGTCGGCGCCGCCGAGCTGCTCGACGTCGCGGCGACGCCGGGCGCGATCACCGAGGCAGGGCTGCGCAACAACGTCAACGTCGGCATCCAGTACATCTCCTCGTGGCTGCGCGGCAACGGCGCCGCGGGCATCTACGGGCTGATGGAGGACGCGGCGACCGCCGAGATCTCGCGCTCACAGGTGTGGCAGTGGATCCGCCACGGGCGCACGCTCGAGGACGACGGCACGCCGATCACCGCCGACCTCGTCCGCCGCCTGGAGGGCGAGGAGCTCGAGCGCATCCGCGCCGAGATCGGCGACGACGAATGGTTCGAGACCGAGGGCCGGCCGAAGCAGTCGCGCGCGCTCTTCGAGCAGGTCGCGCTGGCCGACGAGCTCGCCGAGTTCCTGACCATCCCCGCCTACGAGCAGCTCGACTGAGGTTGGCGCGCTCGCACGTCGTCACCGGCTCCGGCCGCGGGATCGGCCGCGCGATCGTCGAGCGGCTGTTGGCCGACGGCGACGCGGTCGTGGCGATCGAGGTCGACGCCGAGGCGCTCGCCTGGCTCGAGGGCGTGCCGCGCGCGACGGCGGTGGTGGGCGACGCGTCCGACGAGGCGGTGACCGAGCGGGCGGCCGACGCGGCGCAGGCGCTCGCCCCGCTCGCCGGCTGGGTCAACAACGCCGCGGTCTTCCGCGACGCCTCGATCGACACGGCCTCGACACGCGAGCTGCTCGACCTCATCGGGCTCAACCTCGCCCTTGCGGTGGTGGGCTGCGCGACGGCCGTGCGGCGCTTCCTCGCCGCGGGGACGCCCGGCGCGATCGTCAACGTCACCTCCCACCAGGCGCGCCTCGCCGTGCCGGGCTGCACGCCCTACGTGACGGCCAAGGCGGCGACGGAGGGGCTGACGCGCGCGCTGGCGGTCGAGTACGGCGCCCGCGGGATCCGCGTCAACGCGGTGGCGCCGGGATCGATCGTCACCTCGCGCTTCCACGAGGAGTACGAGGCCCACCCGCCCGACGTCGCGGCGCGCATCGACCGCGAGCTCGCCCGCCTGCACCCGATCGGCCGCGCCGGCCGCCCGGAGGAGGTCGCCGCGATCGTCGCCCACCTGCTCTCCGACGAGGCGAGCTTCGTCACCGGCGCGACGGTGCCGGTCGACGGCGGGCGCACGGTGGTGACGCACGACCCCGAGGCTTGACTCGCTGGGCCTGGCACGTGGGCGCTCGTCACGGCGACGAGTGTCAGATAAGTCGGCTATATGCCGAAGAAGGTGACACTCGTCGCCCGGCACCCGGGCGGAGCCGCGGGCCCTACCCCCGCCCCACGTACGGCATCTTCGTCGCCATCACCGTCATGAACAGGACGTTGGCGTCGAGGGGCAGGTCGGCCATGTAGAGGACGGCGCGGGCGACGTCGGCCGCGCTCATCCTGGCCTCGGCGGCGACCGAGCCGTCGGCCTGCGGGACGCCCTGGGCCATCGCGGCCGTCATCTCGGTCGCGGCGTTGCCGATGTCGATCTGGCCGCAGGCGATGTCGTGGGCGCGGCCCTCGAGGGCGATCGCCTTGGTCAGCCCGCTCATCGCGTGCTTGGTGGCCGTGTAGCCGACCGCGTACGGACGCGGCGTGTGCGCGGAGATCGAGCCGTTGTTGACGATCCGCCCGCCGCGTGGGGACTGCTCCTTCATCGCGCGGAAGGCCGCCTGCGCGCACAGGAAGGCGCCCGTGAGGTTGGTGTCCACGATCGCCCGCCAATCCTTGAGCAGGACGTCCTCGAAGGGGGCCGCGGCGCCGAAGAGCCCGGCGTTGTTGAAGAGCAGGTCGACCCGGCCGCACTCTTCGCCGACGCGCGCGAAGAGCGCCGCCACCGCCTCGGGGTCGCTCACGTCGGTGGGGACCACGAGCGCGCGCTCCGGCGCCGCGGCGGCCGTCTCGCGCAGCGCGTCCTCGCGTCGCCCGGCCAGCGCCACGCGCCAGCCGGCGCCCAGCAGCGCCTGCGTGATCTCCCGTCCGATCCCGGAGCCGGCCCCGGTGACGACGGCGATGCGGTCGCTCTCGCTCATCGGGTTACATTGACGCAATGGCTCACCGTCAAGCAGTCGCGATGCTCCTGCTGCACCCCGGCGCCCCCCGCGACGAGGACGCCCGCGAGCAGCTCGCGGCGGCGCTCCCCGACGACGCCGAGGTCGGCGAGCCCGACGACGTCGGCGAGTTCGAGGTCTCCGTCGAGGCCGACGACCTCGACGAGGCCCTGCAGACCGTCTGGAACGCGGTCGCCGCCTCGGGCACCGACGACCACATCGTCTTCCTCGAGCACCCCGAGCTGCCCGAGCACTGGCGCCACCGCAGCGGGCGCCCGCAGGCCTGACCTCAGCGCTCGTGCCCGGCCAGGTCGAAGTCGGCCAGCGCAGCCGGGTCCGTGATCCCCAGCTTGCGGCGCGCGCGCTCGGCGAAGCCGGCCGACCCCAGGCGGACGACGAGCGCCGGCCACGAGTTGGGGACCACGGAGACCTCCCAGCCCGGCTCGGCCTCCCCGAGCAGGCGGCCGTCGACCTCGATCGCGACCGGCGAGCTCGAGGGCAGGACCTCGACGCCGAGGCGCTCGTCGTCGCCGAGGACGACGGCACGGTTGAACAGCCCGTGCGCCGCGTCGGGGGTCACGATCATCGCCCGCGTCTGCGGTGAGACGATCGGGCCGCCCGCGGCGAAGCTGTAGGCGGTCGAGCCCGTCGGGGTCGCGGCGATGACCCCGTCGCTGGCGTAGCGCACGAGCAGCTGGCCGTCGATCTTCAGGGCGAGCGCGGCCTGGCCGCGTCCCGGGATGCGGCTGAGCACGACGTCGTTGAACGCCACCTGCTCGCGGCGCGTGCCGTCCTCGTCCCACGCGGCCTTCAGGACGTAGCGCTTCTCGATCGCATAGGCGCCGGTGCTCAGGGCCTCGAGCGCCTCGGGCAGGTGCTCGCCGTCGACCTCGGTGAGATAGCCCAGGCGGCCGAGGTTCGCGCCGAGCACCGGGACCCCGAACGGCGCGGCGAGGCGCAGGCCGCCGAGCATCGTCCCGTCGCCCCCCAGCGCGAGCACGATGTCGCAGCCGTCGGCGAGCTCGTCGATGCTGCAGCGCCGCACGTCGTCGGGCAGGCGCTCGTCCGCGACCGCCGCGAGCTCGGTCCCGGTGCGCTGCGCCCACTCGGAGACCTGGTCGATCGCGGTCTGCACGTCGCGGCGCGGGTGCAGCACCAGGCTCACCCGCCGAGGCGGGGCCGGCGCGGCGCTCGGCGTCGTGGCGTTCACGCCGCGCACTTCAGCACACGCGGGCTCCCGCCTACAGTGAAGGGGCGCCGCATGACCCTCGATCGCGACCGTCTCGCCCCGGCCGAGCGCCTCCTGACCAACGCCGCCGAAGGCGCGCCCCAGCAGGGGCGAGCGCTCTCGCGCAGCGCGCGCCAGACCCAGCGCTCGGTCGAGGCCTACCTCAAGGCCGGGGTGCGCCCGCGCTGGATGGAGCGCGTCCAGGAGATCGACGAGGGGGTCGCGGCCGAGCGCCGGCGCCTGGCGCGCGCCTACCGCGCTCTGCAGGCCGAGTGCGCCGGCGACCGCCGCGCGTTCGCCCGCCGCTGGCGGGCCGTGGCGCGCTCGTGGCGCTTCGACGAGCTCAACGAGCTCATCGGGCAGCACAACGACTGGTATCCGATCGAGCGCCAGCTCCCGATGGACCCGCGCACGGGCGACTACGTGCGCTTCGCCGGACGCTCCTACCGGCGCCCGACGCTCGGCCCGCAGTGGGTCCTCGAGCACTTCCCCGCGTAGACGAGGCGTTTGCCGCCCCCCGTCGAGCGGGGAGGCATCGCCTCAGGGGAAGGACCGATGAACGCCACGTCATCTTCTCGCACACGCGGCGGGGGCCTGATGGCACGGGGCTACGCCGCCCTTGTCGTCTCGCTGCGCCACGTGATCCCGCTGGCCTGGATCGCGGTCGCCGTCGCCGCGACCGTCGCGCTGCCCGGCCTCGGCAACGCCCCCGCGGCGCCGCTCGACGACCTCGCGGCCAAGGGCGGCAGCGCCGCCGGCGCCCAGGAGCTCGCCACGCGCGCCTTCGGCTTCCCGCTCGCGGTCGACACCGCCGTCGTGCAGCGCGACCCCCACGGCCTGTCGCAGGAGGCCCAGCGCCGCCAGGTCGCCGCCGCGCAGTCGGTCCGCGCCCACCGCGACCCGGCGCTCGAGGGCCTCCAGGCCGCCGTGCCGCTGAGCAACGCCGCCGTCCGCGCGTCGTCGGGCGAGCACGGCACCACAGCCATCACCTACCTGCTCTTCGCGCCCGACGCGAACCTCGACGACCGCACCGCCGTCGCCGAGCATTACGCGCAGCAGACCCTCGGCGGCCCGCGCGCCGCGGTCGTCGGCGTGACCGGCGCGGCGCCCGCCCGCGAGGCCCAGTTCCACGAGATCGAGCGCGCCCTGCCACTCATCGAGGCGGCGAGCGTCGCGCTCATCGCGCTCATCGTCGCCCTCGCCTTCCGCTCGATCGGCGCGCCGCTCGTGGCGCTCGCCGCCGCGGGCGTCGCCTATGCGATCGCGATGCGGGTGCTGCCGTGGCTCGGCGAGCGCGCGAACGTCACCGTGCCCAAGGAGATCGAGCCGGTCGTCGTCGTCCTGCTCCTCGGGCTCGTCACCGACTACTCGATCTTCTTCCTGTCGGCCGCGCGCCGGCGCCTGGCCGCGGGCGAGGACCGCGTGCCGGCCGCGCGGGCCGCGGTCGCCGAGGTCGTGCCCATCGTCCTGACCGCCGGGCTGATCGTGGCCGCCGGGACCGCCGCGCTCGTCGTCGGCCACCTGCAGTTCTTCCGCGCCTTCGGCCCCGGCCTGGCCGCGACGACGCTGGTCACGCTGGCCGTCGCGATCACGCTCGTGCCGGCGCTCATCGGCCTCTTCGGCCCGAAGCTCTTCGGCCGGCGGCTGCTGCGCGAGCGCGAGCGGGCCCGCGCCGCCGAGGCCAACGGCGACGGCGGCGACGGCGACGCGCACGGCTGGGCGTCGGAGCGCCTGCCGCTGAGCCTCAGCCGGCCCGTCACCGCCGTGCGGCGCACCGAGACCCTCGCGCGCGAGCACCAGACCGCGCGCTGGCGGATCGTCATCGCGCGCGTCGCCTCCTCGCGGCCGGTCGCGCTCCCCATCGCCCTCGTCGCGATCGCGCTGCTCGTCGCCGCCGCGCTGAACGTGCGCTCGACCGCGCTCGGCCTGAGCTTCGTCCGCGGCCTGCCGGCGGGCAACGAGGTCCGCGTGGCCCAGGACGCGGCCGCCAAGGGCTTCTCGCCCGGGGTCGTCGCCCCCACCGAGGTCGACCTCGTCGCCCCCGGGGTCGCCGCCAAGCGCGCGCAGCTCGCCCGTCTGCAGGGCCTGATCGGGCGCGAGCGCGGCGTCGCCGCCGTCGTCGGGCCCGCCAACCAGCCGCCGCCGCCCGCCCCGCCCGTCGCCGTCTCCGACAGCGGCAACGCCGCGCGCTTCGCCGTCGTCTTCGACAGCGACCCGCTCGCCGCGCCCGCGATCGACGACCTGCGCGCCCTGCGCGACCGGATGCCCGGGCTGCTGCGCGGTGCGGGCCTGCCGGGGACCCGCACGGCGATCGGAGGCGAGACCGCCCTGGCCGACGACACCGTCTCGCGCGTGCTCGACGACCTCGCCCGCGTCGCCGTCGTCGTCATCCTCGTCAACGTCGTCGCGCTCGCGCTCTTCATGCGCGCGCTCGTGGCGCCCCTGTACCTGGTGGCATCGAGCATCCTCGGCCTGCTCGCGAGCCTCGGGCTCACGACGCTGCTCTTCCAACAGGTCCTCGGCGAGCCCGACCTCACCTACTACGTCCCCTTCGCGGCCGCGGTCCTGCTCGTCGCCCTCGGCTCGGACTACAACGTCTTCGTCGCCGGGCGGATCTGGGACGAGGCGCGGCGGATGCGATTGCGCGAGGCGATCGCGGTGGCGACGCCGCAGGCCGCGCGCGCGGTGACGGTCGCCGGGCTGGCCCTCGCGGCGTCCTTCGCGCTGCTGGCGATCGTCCCCCTGCGCTCGTTCCGCGAGTTCGCCTTCGTCATGGGCGCCGGCGTGCTCATCGACACCTTCGTCGTGCGCACGCTGCTCGTGCCCGCGCTGACCTCGCTCTTCGGCGAGAGCGCCTGGTGGCCCGGGCGGCGGGTGCGCCGGCTCTCGGCGCGCGAGTTCGTCGCCCTCGTCGGCGGCCGCGCCGGGCTGCCGCGCCCGGACGCCGAGCGGGCGACCGACGCCGCGCTCGTGACGCTCTCCGAGCGCATCACGCCGCACGAGAGCCAGGTGCTCGCCGCGCAGCTCCCGCGCGACCTGCGCCCGTTCGTCGTCTCGCCCAAGCGCGGGACCGAGCGCTTCGATGCCGGCGAGTTCGTGCGCCGCGTGGGCGAGCGCGAGGGCGTCGACGACGACGCGGCCGCGGTCCACGCGCGCGCGGTGCTCGCGACGCTCGACGAGGCCGTGGCGGGCGATCTCGACTACGTCCGCGCCCAGCTCTCCGAGGACTACGCCCCCCTGTTCGACGGGCATTGACCGCGCGCGGTCGCCGAATGGGGAGTAGGCGCGCAGCGCCGGAATCCGTACCGTTGCGCCATGACGGCCCGGCTCGGACGCGCGCCGCGATGGCTCTCCGCCGCGGCGGTGGGCTATTCGTTCTGCCTCGCGGGCTGCACGTGGTTCTTCGCCGGCGTGCAGCGCTGCTTCGAGCGCTGCTACGACCACGCCGACCCGCGCGCGGCGGGCATGGACTGGGACTCGTTCTCCGACGCGTGGCAGTGGCCGGTGATCGTCGTCCTCGGGCTCGCCGGGCTGGGGCTCTCGGCGGTGATGGCGGCGTTCGTCTGGCGCGGCCTGCGCGCGGCCTCGTCGGGCGTCGCGCTCGCGTGGCTGGCGGCGGCGGTGGCGGCCGCGGCGCTGATCCAGAGCGGGTCGTCGCCCGCGGGGTCGGGCGTGGTCGCGTGGCTGGGGCTTGGAATAGGGTTCGCGCTCGTGGGCGGCACGATGGCCTCGGTGTGGCTGGAGCGATGAGGGCGCGCGCGACGGCGCTCGCCGCCGCGGCCGGCGCGGCGCTCGCGCTCGCCCCGGGGGCCGGCGCCGCGGCGAGCGCCGCTGACCATCGGCACCGGCCACAAGCCCAACGTCGCGGTCGACGCGGCCGGGACGGCCTACCTCGCCTGGTACGGGCCCGAGAGCAACACCACCTCGCTGCACTTCTGCCGGCTGCCGCGCGGCGCGAGCGCGTGCGACGTCGCGACGACGATCGCGGCGCCGGGGACGACGTTGAGCCGCCCCTTCGTCACCGTCGACGGCGCCACCGTTCGCGTCGTCTCCTACCGCTACGGGCTGACGGGCGCGCGCTTCGACGAGATCTGGCAGTTCAGCTCGGGCGACGGCGGGGCGACCTTCGACGCCGGCCACGCCGTGGGGATCGCGCCCTTCGACGAGGCCGTGCGCGGGCCCGGCGACACGCTGACGGTCGCGACCAACGCCGAGTCGACGGGGCTGGCGGTCCAGAACGTCCCGCTGGACGGCTCGACGGCCGGCGACGCGCAGGCCATCCTCTCGGCCGACCATCCCTACAACGGCACGGTCGGCTTCGACCGCTCGACGCCGGTCGCCGTCTTCGCCGACGCGTCGAGCAACGCGCAGGTGCGCCGCTACGCGGGCGCCGGCGGCCTCAACGACGCGGCGAGCTGGTCGCCCCCGCTCGACCTCGGCTACGCCGACTACCCGCGCCTGGCCGGCGGGCCGTCGGGGCTCTTCATGATCTCCGGGACGCCGACGAACGCGATCACGGTGCGCAGGTTCGACGGCACGACCTTCGCCGCGGGGGTGAAGATCGCCGACGCGGGCGACGACGCCCAGGCCCACCTCACCGAGGACGCCGGCGGCCGCCTGCACGCGGTCTACGGCCGCTTCACCGCGGCCGGGCTCGAGCTCGACTACGCGACCTCCGACGACGGCGTGCGCTGGATCTCCGGCCCCCTGCTCACGCAGCCCGGGACCGTCGCCCTCGGCGCGCTGCGCGCCGCCGCCGCGCCCGACCACATGGGCGTCGCCGCGTGGGAGACGGCGCCGGGCGGTACGTCGGAGATCCGCGTCGTCGGCATCGGCCCCGACGGTGGCGCCTCGCCGCCGGTCCCGGGCAAGTCGGTGGCCGTCGGCCGGGTCTCGGGCAAGGTCTTCGTCGTCTCGAAGTCGGGCCGCCGCACGCCCCTGACGGGCAGTACGACGATCCCGGTCGGCAGCAGCGTCGACACGAGCAAGGGCCGCGTCGAGCTGACCTCGGCGGCCACGGGGACCGGCAAGACGGTCCAGACGGCGCAGTTCTACCAGGGCTCCTTCAAGGTCAGGCAGAGCCTGCCCAAGGGCAACCGCGCCGCGCCGCTGACCACCGACCTCGTGCTCAAGGACGCGTCGCGCTCGCGCTGCGGCGGCGGCGCCCGCGCGGCGGCGACGAGCAAGAAGAAGAAGGTCCTGGGCAAGCTGTGGGGGAACGGCAAGGGCAAGTTCCGCACCAACGGCAAGTACAGCTCCGCGACCGTGCGCGGCACCATCTGGCTGACCGAGGACCGCTGCGACGGCACGCTGACCACGGTCAAGCGCGGGACGGTGAGCGTCCGCGACCTGCGCCGCCACCGGACCGTCACCGTCAAGGCGGGCCACAGCTACCTGGCCCGCGCGTCGCGCTAGGCGAGCAGGACCTCCAGGCGCCGCGGGCCGTGGACGCCCTCGACGCGCTCGAGCTCGATGTCGCTGGTGGCGCTGGGGCCCGAGACGAAGGTGAAGGGCCCGCGGGCGCCCTGCAGGGCGCGGATCGCGTCCGAGACGGTGGCGACGACCTGGGAGCGCTCGACGACGCAGACGTGCAGGTCGGGCACGAGCGTGAGCGCGCGGCGCCCGGAGCGCTCGCCGCCGTCGAGGATGATCGTGCCGGTCTCGGCGATCGCCAGGGCGCAGCCGGTGAGCGCGCCGTCGAGGGCGTCGAGGTCGTGTGCGCTGAGGCCGTCGTCGGCGATCAGCTCGAGGCCGTCGGGGCGCCAGGCCGCGGGAAGGGCGCCCGGGATGCCGAGCCGGCGGGCCTCGTGCTCGGCGCACGCCGCCGCGACCGTGGCGGCGACGTCGGTGGCCTCGCGGACCGTCGCGCGGTAGTCGGCCACACGCTCGGCGAACAGGGCCACGGGATCGCCGACGGGCGCGGGCGGGGGCTCGTAGGGCGCCGGCGGCTCGAGCGCCTCGCCGGCGGGCACGTCGCGCAGCGCCGCGCGCACGCGGTCGAGGATCTCCTCACGCGCGCTCGGCACGCCACCAGTCCCTGAAGGTCTGCTGCGGGATGTCGGGCAGCTCGCGCGACCTGGTCCACGGTCGCAGCGCGGCGCCGGCGAGCGGGCCGCGGCCGAGCCTGGCCGTGCGCTGGGCGGCCTCGTAGGCGCGGCGGCTCGAGAACACACGCGCCATCGCCGCCATGGCCGCCCGCTCGCCCCTGGACGCGGCGTCGGTCTCGCGCACGACCCGCCCGCGGAGGTGCACGAGGATCGAGGGGATGTCGATCTTCACCGGGCAGACCTCGTAGCAGGCGCCGCACAGCGAGCTGGCCCACGGCAACGTCGGCGCGTTCTGAAGGCCCTGCAGCTGCGGCGTGAGGATCGCGCCGATCGGGCCCGGATAGACCGACTCGTAGGCATGGCCGCCGGTGCGCTCATAGACCGGGCAGACGTTCAGGCACGCCGAGCAGCGGATGCAGCGCAGCGCCGCGCGGCCGACCTCGTCGGCCAGGACGTCGGTGCGCCCCGCGTCCAGCAGCACGAGGTGGAACTCACGCGGGCCATCGCCGTCGGCCACGCCCGACCAGATCGACGTGTACGGGTTCATCCGCTCGCCCGTCGAGGAGCGCGGCAGGAGCTGGAGCATGACCTCGAGGTCGCGCCAGCGCGGCAGGATCTTCTCGATCCCGACCACCGAGACGAGGACCTCCGGCAGCGTCGTGCACATGCGCCCGTTGCCCTCGGACTCGAGCACGACCACGTGGCCGGTCTCGGCCACGGCGAAGTTCGCGCCGCTGACGCCGACCGGCACCGAGAGGAACTTCGCCCGCAGGTGCGCCCTGGCCGCCGCGGTCAGCTCGGCGGGCTCGTCTGAGACCTCGACGCCCAGCTCGCGGCGGAAGAGCGCGGCGATCTGGGCGCGGTTGCGGTGGATGGCCGGGACCAGGATGTGCGAGGACGTGTCGCCGGAGAGCTGGTTGATGAGCTCGGCGAGATCGGTCTCCACGGCGTGGACGCCCATCGCCTCCAGGCGGCCGTTGAGGTCGATCTCGTCGGTGGCGAGCGACTTGACCTTGATGACCTCGGTCGAGTCGTGGGCGCGCGCGACGTCGGCGACGACCGCGGCCGCCTCGGCGCCGTCGCGCGCCCAGTGCACCGTTCCGCCCGCGCGCGTGATCGCCTCCTCGAGGCGCTCGAGGTGGACGTCGAGGTGGCGCAGCGCGCGGTCCTTGACCTCCGCCCCCGCGTCGCGGACCGCCTCCCAGTCGGCGACCTCGGCCACCACCCGCGCGCGCTTGTCGCGGATCGTCGTCGTCGCGTGGCGGAGGTTGCGCCGCAGCTGGCTGTCGGCCAGCGCCGCGCGCGCGGCACGCGGGAAGCCGCCCTTCACGCGTCCTCCAGCGCCAGGATCTCGGCCAGGTGCATGACGCGCACCCCGGCGCGCGCGCGGGCCAGGCCGCCGCCGATGTGCATCAGGCACGAGTTGTCGGCCGCGGTGCAGACATCGGCGCCGGTGTCGATGATCCGCCGCAGCTTGTCGGTGAGCATCGCCGTCGAGGTGTCGGCGTTCTTGACCGCGAAGGTCCCGCCGAAGCCGCAGCACTCCGTCGCGCCCTGCAGCTCGACGAGGTCGATGCCGCGCACCGCGCGCAGGAGGTCCAGCGGGGCGTCGCCGACCTTCAACAGCCGTAGCGAGTGACACGTCGGGTGGTAGGTCACGCGGTGGTGGAACGACGCGCCGACGTCCGTGACCCCCATCCGCCCCACGAGGAACTCCGAGAGCTCGAACACCCGCGGCGCCAGCTCGCGCGTCTCTGCGGCGAGCGTCTCATCGCCCGCCTCGAGGGCGAGGCGCTCATAGCCCTCGCGCACCATCGCCGCGCACGAACCGCTCGGCGTGACGACCACCTCGGCGTCGCCGAAGACGCGCACGAACCGCCGCACCAACCCCACCGCCTCATGGCCGTAGCCGGAGTTGGCGTGCATCTGCCCGCAGCAGGTCTGCTCGAGCGGGAAGTCGACCTCCACCCCCACGCGCTCGAGCACCGCGACCGCCGCCTGACCCGTCTGCGGGAAGAGCGTGTCGTTGAAGCAGGTGATGAAGAGCGCGACCCGCACGCCCGGCATGATGCCCGACCTCGAGCCTTGACCGAATACCGAGTGGGTACTAGGTTTTCGCGCACGGGGGCAGCTCTGCCAGGAGGGGACCATGGTCCGCTGGGTCTCGCGCGCTGCGCTCGTCGTGCTCCTATCCCTGTGCGTCGCCGCGCCCGCGGCGGCCGCCGACCAACCATGGCGCGATCCGAGCCAGCCGCCGGGCCAGCGCGCCGACGAGCTGCTCGCCGCGATGACGCAGGACCAGAAGGTCGCGCTCGCGCTCGGCGACCTCGCGTCGCTCTCCTCGCTCGGCGTGCCGACGCTGCCCTCCGACGACGGGCCGAGCGGCATCCGCGCCGACGGCACGACCAGCTTCCCCTCCTCGCAGACGCTGGCCGCGACCTTCGACCGGGGCCTGGCGCGAGCCTATGGCCGGGCGATCGGCGCCGAGGCGCGCGGCAAGGCCTTCAACTGGTGGCTGGGGCCGGCGATGGACATCGCCCGCACCCCGCTCGCGGGCCGCCAGCCGGAGAACCTCGGCGAGGACCCGTTCCTGGCGGGCGAGACCGTCGCCCAGGAGGTGACCGGCGCCAAGAGCGCGCACGTGATCGCGACGCTCAAGCACTACGTCGCCAACAACCAGGAGTGGGGGCGCATCGGCTTCACGCAGCCCGGCGGCGCCCGCAGCGGCGGCGTCGACGCGATCGTCTCCGAGCGGACGCTGCAGGAGATCTACGAGGCGCCGTTCAAGCGCGCGATCCGCGAGGCGGGCGCCGACGCGGTGATGTGCTCCTACAACCGGCTCAACGGGCCGCAGACGTGCGAGAGCCCGGGGCTGCTGTCGGACCTCAAGGCCTCGGGCTTCCAGGGCTTCGTCGCGCCGGACTTCATCTTCGCCGTCAAGGACCCGCTGGCGGCGACGCTGGCCGGCCTCGACCTCCCCGCCCTCGGCGGGGACGGGGGCCGCAAGGCGGAGATGTTCACCTCCGGCCAGGTTCCGCCCGCGCGCCTGGACGACCTCGTGCGCCGCACGCTCTTCGCGATGTTCGACTCGGGCGCCTTCGACGACCCGCTCGGGCCCGCGGCGGCGAACGTGAGCACGCCCGAGCACGCCGCGCTGGCGACGCGCGTCTCGACCGACGGCATGGTGCTGCTGCGCAACGAGCACCACGCGCTGCCGCTGAGCGAGCGCCCGCCGCGCTCGATCGCCGTCATCGGCCCGTCCGGGGCCGACGCGGTCTACGTGACCGGCGGCTCGGCGGGCGTCGCGCCCGACCCGGCGCGCACGGTCACGCCGCTGGCGGGCATCGAGGCCCGCGCCGGCTCCGGCGTCGCGGTCACCGCCGCCCAGGGCTCGCTCGGCGACGTGCCGCTGTCGGCGATCGTCCACGGCGACGGCTCGGGCTTCCAGGCGACGTACTGGAGCAACGGCGACTTCGACGGCGCGCCCGCCCTCACGCGCGCCGACCCGACGATCGACCTCACCGCGGCGCCCGCGGGGGTGGGCCCGCTGTGGTCTGCGCGCTGGACGGGCACGGTCACGCCCGGCGAGTCGGGCCTCTATCGATTCTCGCTGCTGCAGGCCGGGCTCGCGACGCTGTGGGTCGACGGGCAGCGCGTCGGCCCCGGCTACCGCGAGGGGACGAGGTTCCTCGTCGGGCCGTCGTATCCGATGCAGGCGGCGGTCCGGCTCGAGGCCGGGCGGCCGGTCTCGATCCGCGTGGACTACTCGAGCAAGGCCGGGCTCTTCGGCACGGAGGCCCACCTCGCGTGGCAGCCGCCGTCGGCCTCGGGCATCCCGGCCGCCGTGCAGGCCGCGCGCCACGCCGGCGCCGCGATCGTGCTCGCCGACAACGGCCAGGGCGAGGGCATGGACCGCACGACGCTCGCGCTGCCCGGCGACCAGGACGCGCTCATCGACGCCGTCGCCGCGGTCAACCGGCGGACGATCGTCGTCCTGAACACCGGCGGTGCCGTCCTCATGCCGTGGCGCCACCACGTCGACGCCGTGCTCCAGGCCTGGTATCCGGGCCAGCAGTACGGCGCCGCGCTCGCCGCGGTGCTCTTCGGCGATCGCGATCCGGGCGGCCGGCTTCCGGTGACCTTCCCGGCGAGCGACGCGCAGGGCCCGGCGCC
Source organism: uncultured Actinomycetes bacterium (assembly GCA_963851295.1). Taxonomy (GTDB): domain Bacteria; phylum Actinomycetota; class Thermoleophilia; order Solirubrobacterales; family Solirubrobacteraceae; genus JAOPZW01. The sequence continues at coordinate 1,202,774 of CAWKOS010000001.1, forward strand.
CCCGACGCGGCCCGAGCGCTACCCCGGCGTCAGCGACACCGTGCGCTACGACGAGGGAACCCTCGTCGGCTACCGCTGGTACGACGCGACCGGCCAGCGCCCGCTCTTCCCCTTCGGCTACGGGCTGTCGTACGCGAGCTTCCGCTTCGGCGACCTGCGCGTGAAGGCCGACAAGGGCATCGTCGTGGCGACGGCGCGGGTGACGAACACGAGCCGGCGGTCCGGCTCGACCGTCGCGCAGGCCTACCTCGCCTTCCCGCGCTCCGCCGGGGAGCCGCCGCTGCAGCTCAAGGGCTACGAGAAGCTGCGCCTGGACCCGGGGCGCAGCGCGCTCGTGACCTTCCGGCTCGACCGTGGAGACCTCGCGTACTTCGATGCGAGCGCCGGCCGCGAGGTCGTCGCCGAGGGCCGGTACACGCTGCTCGTCGGCGGCTCGTCGGACGACCTCCCCCTGCGTGAGGGGTTCGACCCGGCTAGCCTGGGCCGCCGTGACCACGGGACGCGAGCGGGGCGGGTACGCGAAGGGGCGTGAGCGGCGCGACGCGATCCTCGCCGCCGCCAACGAGGTCTTCGCGGCGCGCGGCTTCCGCGGGGCCTCGCTGGCCACCATCGCCAGGCGGGTCGGGCTGAGCGAGCCCGGCCTGCTGCACCACTTCGCCTCCAAGGAGGAGCTGCTGCTCGAGCTGCTCAAGCTCCGCGACCAGCACGACGACGAACGCATCGCCGAGGCGCGCGCCGCCCACGCGGGCGCCGCCGACGTCCTGCTCGAGCTCTGCCGCCAGAACGCCAACCGCCCGGGGATCGTCCGCCTCTTCACGATCCTGGCCGCCGAGAGCGTCGACCCCGACCATCCCGCGCACGAGTGGTTCAGCGAGCGCTACCGCGAGCGCGGCCGGCAGGTCGCCGTCGCCCTGGCCGCCGAGCAGCGCGAGGGCCGCATCGACGCCGCGCTCGACGTCGACACGGTGGCCGCGCAGGTCCTGGCGCTCTTCGACGGCCTGCAGATCCAATGGCTCCTGGACCCCGAGGGCGTCGACATGGTCGCGACCCTCGAGGACTTCCTGGCGCGCCTGGCGCCGCGCGCGGCCTAGCGCGCCATCTCCACCTCGAGCGCCGGCGGCGCCATCAGCGTCTGCGCGACCGTGCAGTAGCGCTCGGTCTTGGTGAGCAGGGAGTCGAGCTGCTCGTCGGTGGCGTCGGGGGCGTCGACGTCGAAGCGCAGGCGCAGGGCCGAGAAGCCGGCGGGGACCTCGCGGTCGAGGCCGAGCGTGCCGCGCAGGTCGAGGTCGCCCTCGACGGTGGTCTGGATCGAGCGGACCTCGAGGCCCATCGCGGTGGCGACCATCTGGCAGGTGAGCTGGGCGCAGGCGGCGAGCGCGCCGAGGAGCAGGTCGCCCGAGCACGCGGCGGTCCCGGCGCCGCCGACACCGACGTGCGCCTGGGCCTCGTAGATCGCCCGGCCGAGGTCGACGTTGCACGCGATCGGCGCGTCGTTCGCGCTGCCGCGGGCGGTCAGCGTGATGCTGGCCTGGTCGGGGTCGGTGCGGTAGGCGTCCTTGAGCGGCTGCTGGATCGAGCGGAGGTCCATGCCGCGATGCTACGCGGCGGCCGCCGGCGGCCGCCCCTGCCGCTCAGTCCAGCAGCGCCCGGATCGCCAGCACGCCCGCCCTGACCGTCTCGGCGAAGTCGCGATCGGTCTCGGTGAGCATGCGCAGGCTCACGCCGTCGGCGAGCGAGAAGAGGACGTCGGCGACGGCCTCGGGCTCGGCGCGCAGGTGCAGCGCGCCCTCCTCCTGCTTGCGGGCGAGCAGCCCGGCGACGTGCTCGCGCAGGCGGCGCAGGAGCTCGGCGAACTCGACCGCGATCTCCTCGTTGCGGCGCGAGAGCGCGAAGAGCTCGAAGACGACCGTGATGAACTCGGGCTCGTCGGCGACGAAGCGCCTGAGCGAAGCGACGAGCGCGTCGATCACGTCGTCGGCGTTGCGCGCCGGCGCGAGCTGCGCGTCGAGGGCGGCCATGCGCAGGTCGCAGTCGTGGCGCACCACCTCGGCCAGGAGCCGCTCCTTGGTGCCGAAGTAGTAGTGCAGCAGCCCGCGCGACACACGCGCCTCGCGCGCGACGTGGTCGAAGGTCGAGCCCGCGACGCCGCGGCGCGCGACGCTCGAGCGCATGGCCTCCACGATCCGCTGGGCCTTCTCGCCCTCGATCGGGCGTTGCTGGCTGGTCGCCGCCTCCATGGGGCCTAGCCTAGCTGGCCGGCCAGCCGGGAGGCGCGGGTGACCGGGCGGGCGCTCGGGTCCGCGCCGCTGGGCGCTCGGGTCCGCGCCGCCGGGCGCCGCTCTCCGCTTCGCGCGTGTGGTCGCGAAAGCATCACCCACGCGAAGCGGAGAGCGCAAAGCCCGCCGGCGCGGACACAAGGCCCCAGGCACAAAGAAGGGCGCCCACCGGGGCGCCCTCCCTCAGACCTCGCTGCGCCGACGAGCGAGCTACGAGGAAACCGTCTCCGAGGCCGGGGCGGCAGCCGGCGAGGTCGTCGACGTGTAGTCGAACTCCTCCTCGGAGCCGAAGAGCGTGTCCAGGACCTTGTTGCGCAGGCCCTCGCTGGCCACGATCGCGATGCCCGCTCCGATCAGGCCGACGACGAGCAGCTTGCCGAAGCCCCGACGCTTGCGCTTCTTCTTCATGGGACCCTCGCGCAGCGCGGCGCCCGCGTCGCGCAGGGCCTCGGCAGCCTCCTTGACCTCCTTGTGGAGCTTCTTGTCGTCGAGGACCTTGGATGCCGGCTTGCCGTTGGTCAGCCTGCCGTACGCGCTCTTGGCGTTCTCCAATGCGACCCGGACGTTCTCGCGCAGCTCGGCGTCCTCCATGACGCGCTGCACATAGGGGCTGGCGTCCGACGCGGCCTGGCGCGCCTTGGCCGCCTTGGCCGCCTGCTTCTTAGCTGCCATCTCCTGCTCTCTCCAGACGTCGCTTGCTGTCCTGGGGCGATCCTACACAGGGCTCTTTGCCCTCGCACGCGCGCGCCGACGCCCGTTCGACGACCGGGGCGCCTCGAGCGCGACATCGAGCACCTCCTGGATCTCCTCGACGAACACGAACTCGAGCTCGTCGCGCAGGTGCTCGGGGATGTCCTCGATGTCGCGTTCGTTGCGCGCGGGGGCGATCACCGTCGCGATGCCGTTGCGCTGCGCGGCGAGCGCCTTCTCCTTCAGGCCGCCGATCGGCAGCACCTGGCCGGTCAGCGTGATCTCGCCGGTCATGGCGACGTCGTCGCGCACCGGCCGCGCCGTGATCAGCGAGACGAGCGCGGTGGTCATCGTCACGCCGGCGCTCGGACCGTCCTTGGGGATCGCGCCCGCGGGCACGTGGACGTGGACGTCGTGCTCGGCGAACCAGTCGTCGCCCAGCTCGGGAGCGAGCTCGGCGCAATGGCCGCGCACGTAGGAGAGCGCCGCCTGCGCGGACTCGCGCATGACCTCGCCGAGCTGGCCGGTGATCGTCAGCCTCCCCTTGCCCGGATACGCCGTGGCCTCGACGAAGAGGACATCGCCGCCGGCCGGCGTCCACGCCAGCCCGGTGGCGACGCCCGGCTGGCTCGTGCGCCGCTTGGCCTCGCTGAGGAAGCGCGGGCGTCCCAGCAGCTCGCCCACCCGCGCCTCGGAGATCGAAGCCTTCTTCGGGCGCGCGCCGTTCGGGGACTCCGCGACCTGCCGCGCGACCTTGCGGCAGACCGTCCCGATCTCGCGCTCGAGGTTGCGCACGCCGGCCTCGCGCGTGTAGTCGCGGATGATCGCCCGCAGCGCGCCGGTCGAGATCGAGATCCACGACTTCTTCAGCCCGTTGCGCTCGATCTGGCGCGGCACGAGGTAGCGCTTGGCGATCTCGAGCTTCTCCTCCTCGGTGTAGCCCGCGAGCTGGATGACCTCCATGCGGTCGCGCAGCGGCCCCGGGATCGTGTCGAGCGTGTTGCCCGTCGTGATGAACATGACGTTCGAGAGGTCGAACGGCACGTCGAGGAAGTGGTCGCGGAAGGTCGAGTTCTGCTCGGGGTCGAGGACCTCGAGCATCGCGCTCGCCGGGTCGCCGCGGTAGTCCGCGCCCATCTTGTCGATCTCGTCGATCATGAACAGCGGGTTCTTGGACTCGGCATCGCGCAGCGCGCGGATGATCGTCCCGGGCATGGCGCCGATGTAGGTGCGCCGGTGGCCGCGGATCTCGGCCTCGTCGCGCACCCCGCCGGCGCTGATGCGCTCGAACTTGCGCCCGAGCGCCCGCGCGATCGAGCGCCCGAGCGAGGTCTTGCCCACCCCGGGCGGCCCGACGAAGCACAGGATCGAGCCGCGCGCGTCGGGCTTGAGCTTGCGCACGGCGAGGAACTCGATGATCCGGTCCTTGACCTGCTCGATGTCGTAGTGGTCCTCGTCGAGGACGGCGCGCGCGTGGCCGAGGTCGAGGTTGTCCTCGGTGGTCTTGTCCCACGGCAGCGAGGCGATCCACTCCAGGTAGGTGCGGATCACGCCGTGCTCGGCGGCCTGCGGGGGCAGCGACTCCAGGCGCTTGAGCTCGCGGTCGACCTGGCGGCGGACGTCCTCGGGCAGCGCGATCGCGTCGAGCTGCTCGCGCAGCTCGTTGGCCTCGGCCGCCGACTCGTCGAACTCCCCGAGCTCCCTGCGGATCGCGTCGAGCTGCTGGCGCAGGACGAACTCGCGCTGGCTCTTGTCGATCTCCGACTGGACCTGGTTCTGGATCTCCGAGCCGATCGAGATGACCTCGAGCTCGCGCGCCAGGATCTCCACGAGGCGCCGCAGGCGGCGCGCGACGTCGACCTCCTCGAGCAGCCCCTGCTTCTCCTCGGACTTCAGGCGCAGCGACCCGGCGATGAGGTGGCTCAGCGCGCTCGGATCGTCGATGTTGGCGATCGCGAGCTGCAGCTCCTCGGGCAGGTACGGGTTGCCCTCGACGATCGAGGAGAACGTCCCCTGGACGTTGCGCGTCAGGGCCTCGAGCTCGGCGGACTCGGCCGGGGCGACGTCGGGCAGCTCGGAGAGCTCGGCGACCAGATAGGGCGTCTCGCGCACCCAGCGGTCGAGGTGCACGCGCTGGCCGCCCTGGACGAGGATCCGCATCGTCCCGTCGGGCACCTTGATCATGCGCGCGATCGCGCCGGCGACGCCGACCTCGTAGAGGTCGCCCGGGCCCGGCACCTCGAGCTCGGGTTTGCGCGAGGCCACCATCACGAGCATGCGGTCGCCGCGCAGGACGTCGTCGACGAGCGCCATCGAGCGCTCCTGGCCGACGGCCAGCGGGATCAGCGTGTCGGGCAGCGGGATCGTCTCGCGCAGCGGGAGGACCGGCAGCGTCCGCGGCACCGCGCGCGGGACCCCGACGTCGACCGCGCGCTCCTCTCCGTCGGAGCCGGCGACCTCGATCACGAGCCCGTGCCCTCGACGACGTCGCGGTCGCTCTCGACCTCGATGGGCACGCTGCGCGTGCGGCTCTCGGGCCGCACGAGCGGGAGCTCGATGCGCAGCATCCCGTCGCGATAGGTGGCGCGGGCCTCGTCGGCCACGACATCGGCGCCGAGCTGGATGACGCGCCGGAAGGGCCCGAAGTCGATCTCGAGCTGCTGGTAGACGCGGCCCTCGGCGTCCGCGGGCCGGCGGTGGCCGGCGAGCACGAGCTCGCGCCCCTCGATCTCCAGCGTCAGCTCGTCGGGGTCGATGCCCGCCAGCTCGGCCTGGACCACGGCGCGCGGCGGGTCGCCCTCGTAGAAGACGTCGACCGCGGGCGAGAAGCCGCCGCGCTTGCGCGGGGCGAGGCCGGTGCGGTCGAAGACGTCGCCGAAGAGCTCGTCCATCTCTCGCCGCATGCGCTCGAAGTTGGCGAACAGGTCGCGTTCCGGGGGCATGGTCTGAGAGTACGCCTTTAGGCCGCAGCCGCCGGTTTGCAAGCCTGTAGCCATGTCCCTCACGTTCCCCGGCGGCCCGCTCGCCGCCGACTCCCCGACCGACGTCAACTTCGCGATCGACGGCCCGCGCCACCGCCTCTTCCTGCACCCCTTCCCCCGGCGCGTGCGCGCGCGCTTCGCGGGCGAGACCGTCCTCGACAGCGTCCGCGGCGCGCTCCTGCACGAGAGCTCGATCCTCCCCCGCCTCTACGTGCCGCTCGAGGACCTGCGCACCGACCTGCTCGAGCGCACCGACCACGCCACGCACTGCCCCTTCAAGGGCGACGCCTCCTACTACTCGATCCGCGTCGGCGACCGCGTCGCCGAGAACGCCGTCTGGACCTACGAGGAGCCGATCGAGGGCGCCGAGTGGCTGCGCGGCCTGGCGAGCGTCTACCCCGAGCGCGTCGACGGCTGGCTCGACGAGGACGAGGAGGTCGTCGGGCGCCTGCGCGACCCCTACCACCGCGTCGACGCGCGGCGCAGCTCGCGCCGGATCGAGGTCCGCGCCGGCGGCGAGCTCGTCGCCCGCAGCGAGCGCCCGGTCGTCGTCGCCGAGACCGGCGTGCCGCTGCGCTTCTACCTCCCGCGCGAGGACGTGCTCGTCGACCTGCGCGCCAGCGAGACGGCCACGACCTGCCCGTACAAGGGCCACGCGACGTTCTGGTCGCTGGACGGCGTGCAGGACGCGTGCTGGTCCTACGAGGAGCCGCTGGAGGCGATGCTCGGCGCCGCGGGCCACGTCGCCTTCGACGTCGAGAAGGTCGAGGTGCGCGAGCTCACACCGTGAAGACGGCGCCCTCGTGGGCGACGTCGACCGGGCCGCCGAAGGCCTTCTCGGCCTCGGTCCGCGCCCACAGCTCGTCGAGCTCGTCGGAGATGTGGGTGAGCACGAGCCGGCGCACGCGCGCCTTGCTGCCGTGCTCGCCGGCCTCTGAGGGCGTGAGATGGCCGCGCGGCCCCTCGCGCTCGGGGCGCGGCAGGGTGGCCTCGATCATGAGCAGGTCGGTGCCATCGGCGAAGCGGACGAGCTCCTCGTTGGGCGCCGAGTCGGCGCCGTAGGTGAAGCGCCCGCCGCCGTTGGCCGAGGAGACGTCGACCGCGCACGTGGGCAGGAAGTGCGGCACGCGATGGAAGCGCACGCGCAGGGTGCCGACCTCGACGACGTCCGCCGGCGCGTACTCGCGCAGGTCGAAGGCGCGCTCGACGTGCTCCTCGGGCATGCCGCCCCCGCTGCACACTCGCCGCAGGGCCTCGCGCCCGCCCTCGGGCACGTAGAGCAGCGGGCGCGCGGGGTTGTCGGTCCCCGGCCAGCGGGCCACGGGCACGGGCTGCTGGCGCGGGGCGTAGGTCAGCGCCGACGCGTAGGGCACGAGGTCGAGGATGTGGTCGGCGTGCAGGTGCGAGATGACCACCGCGTCGACGTCGACGTAGTCGCGGAAGCGACGCAGCTTGGAGAACACGCCGTTGCCGCAGTCCAGCACCAGGCACGCGTCGTGCTCCTCGACGAGGTAGCCGCTGCACGCGCCCCCTATGTCCTGCCAGGCCGGGGACTTGCCCAGGACGGTGATGCGCACTTCTCGTCGATCCCTCCACGACGCTTGCGTGTGGGACTGTACCCGCATGACCTCGTACGAGACGGCGGCCGTCGTGCTCGGCGCGCTGCTCGTCGGCGGCGCGCTGCTCTCGGGCATCGCGCGCCGCTCGTTCCTGTCGCTCACGGCCATCTTCGTGCTCGTCGGCGTCGCGCTCGGGCAGGGCGGCCTCGAGGTCCTCGACATCGACCCGCGGTCGGCCTTCGTGCAGGACCTCGCGCTCACGGCGCTCGTCCTCATCCTCTTCCGCGACGGGCTCGAGGTCGAGCGCGAGATGCTCCAGAAGGCCTGGCACCTGCCGCTGCGCAAGCTCGCTCTGGGCATGCCGATCACCGCGGGCATCGTCGCGCTGGCGACCAAGGCGCTCACCGACCTCACGTGGACCGAGGCCTTCCTCGTGGGCGCGCTGCTGTCGCCCACCGACCCGGTGCTGTCCTCGTCGGTGGTGACCAACCCGCGCGTCCCCCGAATCATCCGCCACTCGCTGAACCTCGAGTCCGGGCTCAACGACGGCCTCGCGCTGCCGCCCGTCCTCGCGCTCACCGCCGCGCTCTCGGCCGACCACGACTTCGTGTGGTGGAGGTTCGTGCTCCAGGACGTCAGCCTCGGCGTCGCCTACGGCCTCGTCGTCGGGTGGCTCGCCTCGCTGGCGCTTCCACGCGGCGGGGACCTCGTCGAGTCGATCCCGGCCCATCAGCGCGCGCTCTACGCGCTCGGCATCGCCTTCCTCACCTACGGCCTGACGACGCTCAAGCCCCACGGCAACGGCGTCATCGCCGTCTTCGTGTGCGCGATCGTCCTCGGCATCCGCCGCCCGGACATCCGCCAGTACTTCGAGACGCGCTCCGACGACATCATCGAGATCGTCAAGCTCGGCGTCTTCGTCGTCTTCGGCTCGCTGCTGACCCTCCACGGCCTCTTCGCCGACGGCTGGGCCGCGGTCGCCATCGTCGTCGTGACGCTGGTCGTCGCCCGCACCGTCGCGATCTGGATCGCCCTCGCCGGCACCGGGGTCGACAACGCCGAGAAGGCGTTCATGGCGTGGTTCGGGCCCAAGGGCGTGGCGACGATGACCTTCTCGCTGCTCGTCCTGGGGGAGGCGGTCCCCCAGGGCGAGCGGATCTTCAACCTCGCCGCGCTGGTGGTCGTCTGCTCGGTCGTCGTCCACGGGCTCACGGACACGCCGGGGGCCGATTGGATCGCGCGCCGCGCCGAGGCGCGGCGCCGTGCGGCCGCCCCGGCCCCGGCGGCCGTGGCGTGAGCTAGCGGTGCAGCGCCGCCTGCTCCTCGGCGCTGGGGAAGGCCCAGGCGGCCGGGGTGCGGCGCTCTTGGCGGAAGGTGAAGCGCAGCTGGCGCGGCGGGCGCAGGCCGTCGGGATGGTCGGGGCGGAAGGTCGCGCACGGCTCGTCGAGGTTCAACGCGCACAGCAGGTTGCAGCGGAAGTAGCACTCGTCGCATGAGACCTTCTTCGCTGCGGCACGCCCCTTCGCCATCCCCTGCTCGACCTCCTCGTCGACCACCCGAACACAACGGACGAGGGCACTCAAGCAAGGCACGATTGACCGTGCAATCCGGCTTCCCGCAAATGCCGCGCTTTTTCGTGGCGCTTCCCGAAGAGGCTGGAAATCACTGGGATTCGCCCCCGCAGCCCGCGAAGATCCCGCATCCTCCGGCCTTTTCCGGCGCCCCGGGCAACGAGGGTTTCACCCTACGCTGGAGGACGTGCAGGTCCTGGTCACCGGAGCCAGCGGCGCCATCGGCGCCGAGCTCGTCCCGCGCCTGGCGCGCGCCGGCCACGTCGTGCGCGCCTACGGCCGCGACCCGGCGCGGCTGACGGCCGAGGGGATCGCCGAGGCCGTCCAGGGCGACGCGGTGGCGGGCACCGGCCTCGAGGCCGCGCTCGACGGCGTCGACGTCGCCTACTTCCTCATCCACTCGATGGAGACCGTCGTGGACGGCTCGGGCAGCTTCGCCGACCGCGACCGCGTCGCCGCCCGCCGCTTCGCGGACGCCGCCCGCGCCGCCGGCGTGCGGCGCGTCGTCTACCTGGGCGGGCTCGTCCCGGCCGGCGCGCCCGCCTCGCCGCACCTGGCCAGCCGCCTCGAGGTCGAGGAGGCGCTGCTGCACGCCGCGCCCGAGGCCGTCGCCCTGCGCGCCTCGATCGTCATCTCCGCCCGCTCGCGCTCGTTCCGCTTCCTCGTGCGCCTCGTCGAGCGCGTGCCGGTGATGCCGCTGCCCGCCTGGCGCACGCACCGCACGCGGCCCATCGACGGGCGCGACGTCATCGCCTTCCTGGAGCGCGCGGGCACGAGCCCGGCCGTCGACGGCGCCCTCTCGCTCGACATCGCCGGGCCCGACACCGTGACCTTCGCCCAGCTCGTCGAGGGCATCCGCGACGCGCTCGTGCTCGGGCGCCCGCGCCTGAACCTGCCCGTCACGATGACCGCGGTGGGCAGCCGCGTGGCGGCCGCGATCACCGGCGAGGACCACGGCCTCGTCGGCCCGCTGATGGGCTCGCTGACCGCCGACCTGCTGCCGCGCGACGACCGCGCCGCCGAGCTCTTCGGCGTGCGCCTGCACGGCTTCGCCGCCGCCGTCGAACGCGCGCTGCGCGACTGGGAGGCGGTCGAGGAGCTGTCTGGCCGGTAGCGTGCCGCGCTCGTGACCGAGGTCGTGACCAGCATCGACATCGCCGCCCCGCCCGAGAAGGTGTGGGAGCTCGCGATGGACCCTGAGCGCCTGCACGAGTGGGTCACCATCCACCGACGGCTGCACGACCACGACGGCGGCCCGCCGCACAAGGGCTACGCGATGGTGCAGACGCTCCACCTGCGCGGGGTGAACTTCAAGGTCCACTGGGAGCTCGTCGCGTGCGACGAGCGCCACCACGCGGAGTGGCACGGCCGCGGCCCCGCGCGCTCGCACGCGGAGACCGAGTACCGCCTGACCCCGATCGACGGCGGCACCCACTTCGCCTACCGCAACGTCTTCAAGGCCCCGCTCGGCCCGCTGGGCGCGGTCGCCAGCCGCGCGCTGGTCGGCGGCCTGCCGCGCCGGGAGGCCGACGCCTCGCTGCGCAGGCTCAAGGCGCTCGCCGAGCGCTCCTGAGCAAGCTTGCAGTCACACGTTGACGGTAAAGGCGATTTGCTGTGTGGTTAACACATGGCCGACTTCCTGGAAGAGAAGAAGCGTGAGATCAACGCGCGCCTGAAGGAGCTGCGTCCGCTGGTCGACGAGTACCACCGCCTGGAGGCGGCGGCCGCCGCGCTCGACGGCCTGCCCGCCAACGGCGCCGGCGCGACCGCCGCGACGCCGCGCCGCCGGCGCCGGCGCGCGGCGGCGTCCTCCGGCTCCTCGGAGTCGGGTCCGCGGCGCCGCGGGCGCCCGCGCGGCAGCGGCACGCGCTCCAAGCAGGCGCTCGAGCTCGTCCGCACCCGCCCCGGGATCACCATCCCGGAGATCGCCGAGGCGATGGGCATCCAGCAGAACTACCTCTACCGCGTGCTGCCCGCGCTGCAGAAGGACGGCCTCGTGCGCAAGGAGGGGCGCGGGTGGCATCCGCAGGAGGCGGCCTAGCTGTAAGACCCGAGCAGGTTGTTCGGCGTCCCCGCCACGCCGGCGTGGGCGCGAACAGCTCACCGAGGGAGACCAGCCCGCCGCGCCGCCGGCCCCCGGGGGGCGCCGCGGGCCGCCAGGGGGCGCCGAACGTCGGTCTTCCCCCGTCCACACGGGGTAGGACCGACGTTCGACCCCCGCGGGGCACGGACCCGTTCCTCGGTGAGCTGTTCGCAGCGCAACGGGCCTCACAGCGACCCGGCACCCCGAACAACGTGCTCAGGAACTACACCTAGCCGCCCCCCGCGGATTTCTCTGAAAGGCCTTTACCGGTTTTCAGATGAGCCCGAGCGCGCGCACGGCGTCGCGCTCTTCGCTGAGCTCGTTCACCGTGACGTCGATCTTGGCCTGTGAGAAGTCGCCGACCTCCTGGCCCTCGACGATCTCGTAGCCGCCGCCGCTGAAGCGCAGCGGGAAGGACGACATCAGGCCCTCGGCGACGCCGTACTCGCCGCTGGAGCGGACGGCCATCGAGCGCAGCCCGTCGGAGCCGGCGACCCAGTCGCGCATGCAGTCGACCGCCGCATTGGCGGCCGACGCCGCCGAGGAGGCGCCGCGCGCCTCGATGATCTCCGCGCCGCGCTTGCCCACGCGCGGGATGTACTCGTTCTCGTACCACTCCATGTCGACCAGGTCGACGGCCCGTTGGGTGGGTGGGGTTCCTATTTTCGCGTTGAACAGGTCGGGGAACATGGTCGGTGAGTGATTGCCCCAGACGACGAGGTCCTGGACGTCGCTCACCCCCACCCCGAGCTTCTGCGCGAGCTGGGCGACCGCGCGGTTCTCGTCCAGGCGCGTCATCGCGCCGAAGCGCTCGCTGGGGATGTCGGGCGCGTTGCTCATCGCGATCAGCGCGTTGGTGTTGGCCGGGTTGCCGACCACGAGCACGCGGACGTCGTCGGCGGCGTGCTCGTTGAGCGCCTGGCCCTGCGGCTTGAAGATCGCCCCGTTGGCCTCGAGCAGATCGGCGCGCTCCATGCCCTTCGAGCGCGGGCGCGCGCCGATCAGCAGCGCGACGTTGGCGCCGTCGAAGGCCTTGTTGGCATCGTCGCTGATGTCGATGCCGCTCAGCAGCGGGAAGGCGCAGTCGAAGAGCTCGAGCGCGGTGCCCTCGGCGGCCTTGACCGCGTCGGGGATCTCCAGCAGCCGCAGCTCGACCTCCTCGTCGGGTCCGAGCAGCTGGCCGGAGGCGATCCGGAACAGGATCGCGTAACCGATCTGGCCGGCGGCGCCGGTGACTACGACTCGGGTTGCCATCTAGGCGTTCATCTCCTTCTGCAGGTTCTCGTCGATCGCACCCAGGAACTCCTGCGTGGTCAGCCACTCCTGGTCGTCGCCCACGAGCAGGGCGAGGTCCTTGGTCATCTTTCCGCTTTCCACCGTCTGCACGCACACGCGCTCGAGGGTGTCGGCGAAGTGCTCCACGTCGGGCGTCCCGTCCATGCGGCCGCGGTGGTGAAGGGCGCGCGTCCACGCGAAGATCGAGGCGATCGGGTTGGTGGACGTCGGCTTGCCCTGCTGGTGCTGACGGAAATGGCGGGTCACCGTGCCGTGCGCGGCCTCGGCCTCGACGGTCTGGCCGTCCGGGGTCATGAGCACGCTGGTCATGAGGCCCAGCGACCCGAAGCCCTGGGCGACGGTGTCGGACTGCACGTCGCCGTCGTAGTTCTTGCACGCCCACACGTACCCGCCCTCCCACTTGAGGGCGGCGGCCACCATGTCGTCGATGAGGCGGTGCTCATAGGTGAGCCCCGCCCGCTCGAAGTCGCCCTTGAACTCGCTCTCGAAGATCTCCTCGAAGAGGTCCTTGAAGCGCCCGTCGTAGCGCTTCATGATCGTGTTCTTGGTCGAGAGGTAGACCGGGAGGCCGCGGTCCAGGCCGTAGCGCATCGAGGCGCGGGCGAAGTCGCGGATCGAGTCGTCGAGGTTGTACATCGCCATCGCGACGCCGCCGCTCGGGAACTCGTACACGTTGAGCTCGACCGGGTCCGAGCCGTTCTTGGGGGTGAAGCTCAGCGTCAGCGTCCCCTCGCCGGGGACGACGAGGTCGGTCGCGCGGTACTGGTCGCCGAAGGCGTGGCGGCCGATGATGATCGGCTTGGTCCACCCCGGCACGAGGCGCGGGATGTTCGAGATGACGATCGGCTCGCGGAAGATGACGCCGCCGAGGATGTTGCGGATCGTCCCGTTGGGCGAGCGGTACATCTCCTTGAGCCCGAACTCCTCCACGCGGGCCTCGTCGGGGGTGATCGTGGCGCACTTCACGCCGACGCCGTGGCGCTTGATCGCGTTCGCCGCGTCGACCGTGATCTGGTCGTCGGTGGCGTCGCGGCTCTCGATGCCGAGGTCGTAGTACTCGAGCTCGACGTCGAGGTACGGGAGGATCAGCTGGTCCTTGATGAACTGCCAGATGATCCGCGTCATCTCGTCGCCGTCGAGCTCGACGATCGGGGTCTTGACTGTGATCTTGGCCATTGGGGTCTCCTGAGGTGAGCCCGGCAGGCTAGTGAACGGCGGGCGCGCCGCGTCGCGCCCCGGGGCACGGCGGCCGCCGCGCCGGGCCGCTGATCGCGATCGTCATCAACTCGATGGAGGAGGCGCGCGCGATCGAGCTCGAACGCGAGTCTCGCGCGCAACCCCCGGGCACCGCTCGCGCGGCGATTCTCGCCGTCCGGCGCGACCGTCCCCGACGGCGGGAGCGCAGGGTGTATGACTGGAGCGTGCGCGGGAAGGGTCGGGTCGTCGCACTGGTGGTCGCACTGGGCACGTTGTACGCGCCCGCCGCGGCCCGCGCCGACCGCGACTTCGCGGTGCGCTACGCCACGAACGACACGGGCGCCATCGCGATGGCGTCGAACACGATCGAGACGTGTCCGGCCAGCGATGCGGCCTGCGTGCCCGCTCAGGACGGCAAGTCGTCGGCCAGCAACAACTCGTTCGTGATGCGGCTGGTCGACGTCGACGCCGACCCGACGACCTTCGACTCCAGCCGCGCAGAGGTGCACCTCCCGGCCGACGCGACCGTGCTGTTCGCGGCGCTGTATTGGGGCGCCAACACGGCGGCGGGCACCAGGGGCACCGCCGCGCGCGACGCTTCGGCGCGCGGGACGGTGCTGCTCGACACGCCGGCGGGCGGTGGCTACAAGCGCATCACGGCGGGCACCGTCGACCGCGGCTCGGCCACGTCGCAGAAGGACGCCTACCAGGGCTTCGCCGACGTCACCGCGCTGGTGCGCGCCGCCGGCGCCGGCGTGTACACCGTCGCCAACGTGCAGGCGGGGACCGGTGAGGACCGCTACGGCGGCTGGACCCTGGTCGTCGCCTATCGCGATCGACTGGCGCCCGCCCGCAACCTGACGATCTTCGACGGCCTGGTGACGATCAACAGCGGCGACCCCCCGCGACAGGTCGTCGTCGACGGATTTCGCACGCCGAGCTCCGGCACCGTGCACTCGAGCCTCGGCTTGACGACCTACGAGGGCGACCGTTCGCTGGGCGGCGACAGCGCCGCCCTGAACCTCGTGCTCCTGGGCGATGCGGCCAACCCCTCCAACAACCTCTTCAACTCGACCGTGACGACGCGTGGAGCGCCGTCACCCGGCCGCACCCCCGACTACAACAACCAGCTGGGCTTCGACACGAACCTCTTCGATGCCTCGAGCATCATGCGCAACGGGATCACCAGCGCGACCCTGAAGTTCCAGACGAGCGGCGACACGTACCTGCCCGGGGTCGTCTTCGTCGCCACCGACCTGTACGCCCCCGACATCGTGCTCACGAAGGCCGTGAGCGACCTCAACGGCGGCCAGGTCGAGCCGGGCGACGAGCTCGAGTACACCGTCACCGGCCACAACCGCGGTCAGGATGCGGCGCTCGGCGTCGAGCTCACCGACGTCCTGCCGAGCGCAACCACGCTCGTGCCGGGGTCGGTCGAGGAGCTCCGCGCTCAGACCGCGCACGCCCGCACCGAGGCCGTGGACGCCGATCAGGGCGAGCTCGACGCGGCGGCCGAACAGGTCGTGGTGCGCCTCGGCCACGGCGCGGACGCGCACGTGGGCGGCCGCGTCGGGCCCGGGGAGTCGTTCACGGTGCGCTTCCGCGTGCGCGTGCGCGACGGGACGCCGTCGGGCACGACGATCGCCAACGGCGCGCGCGCGAACTTCGTGGCGGAGACGCTCGGGTTCGCGATCGAGGCGCAGACCAACGTGACCCACCTGGTCACGGTGGCGCCCGACCTGGCGATCGCCAAGGCCCACACGGGGACGCTCGCCCCGGGGACGACCGGCGCCTACACGCTCACCGTGCGCAACGACGGCGACGGCCCAACCCACGGCGACGTCCACGTCCACGACGCGCTGCCCGCAGGGGTCGCCGCAGGCGCCCCGGCGGGCGCTGGCTGGAGCTGCGCCGCCGTCGCGGGGGTCGTCGATTGCACGCGCTCGGATTCGCTGGCGCCGGGCGCCGCCTATCCGGAGATAACCGTCCCGGTCGACGTCGCCTTCGACGCGACGCCACCGCTGGAGAACACGGGCAGCGTGGCGGGCGGCGGCGAGGACGATCCGGCCAACGACGAGGCGACCGACAGCGCGACCGCGGAGGCCGCCGCCAACCTGGGCATCGCCAAGACCGGCGAGCCCGACGAGCCACGCCCCGGTCAGACCGTCACCTACGTCATCGACGTCACCAACGACGGCCCGGCGCTCGCCACGGGCGTCGTGGTCGATGACCCGGCGCCCACCGGGCTCGCGGTGCGCGCCGCGAGCGCCGACCAGGGGACCTGCGACCTCACGGTGCACTGCGCGCTCGGCGCGCTCGCTCCCGGTCAGCGCGTCCATCTGACGATACGCGCGGTCGTGGCGACGGACGCGCCCCCGGGGCCGATCGCGAACGCGGCGACCGTAGCGGGCACGCAACGCGATCCGGACCCGGCGAACGACCGTGCGACGGCGACGGTGAGCGTCCGGGCCACCGCCGACGTCGTCCTCGGCAAGCGCCTGCTCGGCGCGGCCCACGAAGGCAAGCCGGTGGCGTGGGCGATCACCGCGGTCAACCATGGGCCCCATCGAGCCGACGGGCTGGTGGTGGTCGACGCGCTGCCCGCAGCGCTCGAGGAGCCGGCGGCCGACGTCGTCGCGGGCGCGGGGCAGTGCACGATCGGCACGCACGAGGCGCGTTGCACGTTGCAGGCCCTGCCCGTCGGCGAGCGCGCCGAGATCCGCATCAGCGGCCGGCTGCGCCCGCATACCGGGGGCACGTTCCTCGACAACGCGGCCGAGTTGTTCGAGCACGAGGCAGATCCCGCCCCGCGGGCCGCCGCGCACAGCGACCAGGAGGTCATCGAGCCCGCAGCCGACGTCGAGACGGCCGTCGACGCGACGCCGGCGACGCCCCGCGCCGGCGACGAGCTCACCTACCACGCCCACGTGGAGAACCTCGGCCCAGCGGTAGACCCCGACGTGCGGTTCACCGAGCGCCTGCCGGCCGGCGTCGTGCCGGTCTCGGTGCCTGCGAGCTGCGCGGTGGCCGGCGACCTGGTGCGCTGCGCCGAGGGGACGCTGCAGGCGACGGAGTCGCGCACGCTCGACGTCGTCGTGCGCGTCCTGCCGAGCGCCGTCCGCCGGCAGCTGAGGGCCCTGGTCGCCGTGTCGGGCGCGCGGCCGGACCCGGCGGGCACGGACAACCACGACCTCGCGCGCACGGTCGTCGGCCCCGCCCGACCGCACCCCAACTTCACGGGCTGAGTACTCCCGGTCTCTGGCACGAAGAAGTGAACTGTGATTCACTTCTTCACGTGCCGTACCGGCCCACACAGCGCACCGAGGCCCGTCGCGCGGCCGCGCGCGAGCGCATCGTGCGCGCCGCCCACGACCTGATCGCCCGCGGCGGCTACCGCGAGGCGCCGATCGCCGCCGTTGCCGCCGGCGCCGGCGTGGCGACGGGCAGCGTCTACCGCCACTTCCCCTCGAAGGCCGACCTCTTCGCCGAGGTCTTCCGCCGCGCCTCGCAGCACGAGGTGGACGCCACGCGCGCGGCCGCCGAGACGGCGCAGGGCGGCGCGCGCGGGCGCCTCGCCGCCGCCGTGGAGACCTTCGCACGCCGCGCCCTGCGCGGCCGGCGGCTGGCCTGGGCGCTGCTCGCCGAGCCGGTCGACCCGGCCGTCGAGGTCGAGCGCCTCGCCTTCCGCCGCGCCTACGCCGCCGGCTTCCAGGACGTCCTGCGCGACGGCGTCGCCGCCGGCGAGCTCGCGCCCCAGAACGTCGAGCTCACGGCCGCCGCGCTCGTCGGCGCCCTCGGCGAGGCGCTCGTCGGGCCGCTGTCGCCGGTGGCCGGGGCGGGCGGGCGCCGCTTCGACCCCGACGCCTTCGTCGCCGACCTCGTCACCTTCTGCCTGCGCTCCGTCACCGAGGGGAGACCCTGATGCTCACCGCCGCCAGCACGACCCACGAGGTCCTCAACCAGGTCCCGCCGATGGAGGGCCGCAACCTCTTCGACGACCACGCGGCGCTGCGGGAGGCGCTCGAGCGCGAGGGCGCGGGCTGGGCGCGCGAGCGCCTGCGCGCGGCCGGCGCCTTCTGGGGCGGCGAGCCGATGCGCTGGGGCTTCGAGGCCAACGAGCACCCGCCGGTCCTGCACACCCACGACCGCTTCGGCCACCGCCGCGACGAGGTCGAGTTCCACCCCGCCTGGCACGCGCTCATGCGCGCCGGCGTCGAGCACGAGCTGCACGCGCTGCCCTGGCGCACCGACGAGCCCGGCGCCCACGTCGCGCGCGCGGCGACCTACATCTGCTCGGCGCAGTCGGAGGCCGGCTTCGGCTGTCCGATCACCATGACCTTCGCGGCCGTGCCCGCGCTGCGCGCCCAGCCCGACCTCGCCGAGGAGTGGGTCCCGCGCCTGACCGCGACGACGTACGACCCCGAGCTGCGCCCCGCCGCCGAGAAGCCCAGCGCGCTCTGCGGCATGGCGATGACCGAGAAGCAGGGCGGCTCGGACGTGCGCGCCAACACCACGCGCGCGCTGCCCGCCGACGACGGCTGGTGGGAGCTCACGGGCCACAAGTGGTTCTGCAGCGCGCCGATGTGCGACCTGTTCCTCGTCCTCGCGCAGACCGACGAAGGCGTCACCTGCTTCGCGCTGCCGCGCGTGCTCCCCGACGGCTCGCGCAACGCGGGCTTCCAGCTGCAGCGCCTGAAGGACAAGCTCGGCAACCGCTCCAACGCCTCCAGCGAGGTCGAGTTCCGCGGCGCGCTCGCGCGGATGGGCGGCGAGCCGGGCCGCGGGGTGCCGACCATCATCGAGATGGTCAACCACACGCGCCTGGACTGCGTGATCGGCACCGCCGCCGGGATGCGCGCCGCCGTGGCCAACGCGAGCTGGCACGCCGCGCATCGCAGCGCCTTCGGCCGGCGCCTGGCCGAGCAGCCGCTGATGGTCAACGTCCTCGCCGACCTCGCGATCGAGTCCGAGGCGGCGACGGTGGTCGCCATGCGGCTTGCGCGCGCCTACGACGAGGCGCCGGGCGACCCGCGCGCCGATGCCTTCAAGCGCATCGCGACCGCCGTGAGCAAGTACCACGTCTGCAAGCGCGCCCCCGGCCACGCCTACGAGGCCCTCGAGTGCCTGGGCGGCAACGGCTACGTCGAGGCCTCGGGCATGCCGCGCCTGTACCGCGAGGCGCCGCTGGCCTCGATCTGGGAGGGCTCGGGCAACGTCATGGCCCTCGACGTCCTGCGCGCGCTGGCCCGCTCGCCCGAGGCGCTCGACGTCTTCTTCGCCGAGGTCGACGAGGCCGCCGGCGCCGACCCGCGCCTGGACGCCTTCGTCGCCGACACCCGCGCCGAGCTGACCGACATGGCGTCGATCGAGCCGCGCGCGCGGCGCGTGGTCGAGCGCATGGCGCTGTCCCTCCAGGGCTCGCTGCTCGTCCGCCACGCGCCGCCGGCGGTCGCCGACGCCTTCTGCGCGGCGCGCCTGGCCGGCGACGCCGGCCTGAGCTACGGCACGCTGCCGCCCGGCGCCGACGCCGCCGCCATCGTCGCCCGCCACGCGCCCGCTACTGCTTGACCTTCCAGGTCACGACCTTCGAGTCGCACGTGTCGACCACGGCGCCGGTTGCGTCGTGCTCGACGTACTTCAGCTGCCAGGTCCCGCTGCCCGAGGTCAGGCGGGCGTTGAGCTTGCCCTTCATCGACCCCGAGTAGTCGGCCTTGTGGCCGTTGCCGAAGTCGACCGTCTGGTTGGCGAACTTCGCGCTGAAGGAGCCCGTCGTGCTCAGCGGCAGCTTGACGTAGCTGTCGTAGTCGTTGGTGATGCCGGCCATGCACGTCAGCCGGATCCCGACATCGGCGCGCACGACCTGACGCAGGTCGCGGCTGACCTCGATGACCACCGGCCACTTCTGAGCGGTCCGCCCGCCGAAGACGACACCCACCGCGGCGGGCTTCTTGGCCGCGGCGCCGTGGTGGACGAGGTGCACGTCGCGGGCGGACTGGGCCGCGGCGAGTGCTGGGAAGGCGGCCGCGCCGCAGACGGCCGCGAGGACGATGAAGCGGTGCATGCGCGCACTCTCGCGCATGGACGCCGATCACTGGGGATCTTTCAGCGTTCAGAGCGTGAAGCGCCCGACGAGCTCGTCGAGCTCGCGGGCGGTGCGCGAGAGCTCCTGCGCCGAGGCGGCGATCTGCTGGGTCGTCGCGCTCGTCTCCTCGGCCGACGCCGAGACCTGCTGGACCGTGGCCGAGGACTGCTCGGCGACCGTCGCGACCTCGACGATGTCGGTGGAGACCTGCGCGGCGCCGCCGGCGATCTGGGCGACGGCCGTGGAGACCTGGCTGACGCGCTCGGAGACGACCTCGACGCTCGCGGCGATGGCCGCGAAGGCGTCGCGGGCCTCCGCCACGGTGCTCGCGCCGATCTCGCCGCGCTGCGCCCCGGCCTCGACGACCGCGACGGTGCGCTCGGTCTCGGCGCGGATCTCGGTGACGAGGGCGGAGATCGACTTGGCCGCGGCCTGCGACCCCTCGGCCAGCTTGCGGACCTCCTCGGCGACGACCGCGAAGCCGCGGCCCTGCTCGCCGGCGCGCGCGGCCTCGATGGCCGCGTTGAGGGCCAGGAGGTTGGTCTGCTCGGCGATCGCGGTGATCGTGTCGACGATGCCGCCGATGCGCTGGCTCTTGGTGCCCAGCTCGCGGATCGCGAGGCCGGCCTCGGCCGAGGCGTCGCGGACGGCGGCCATGGCGTCGGTGGCGCGGGCGACGGTCTCAGCGCCGGCGCCGGCGGCGGCGCGGGCCTCGGCGGCCGCGCGCGAGGTCTCCTCAGCGTCCTGTGCCGACGCGGTCATCGCGTCGGCGACCTGCTCGGTCGTGTCGCGCGCGGAGGTCACCGAGCGCACCTGGCGCTCGGCGCCGGCGGCGACGTCGCCGAGGGCGCGGGCGATCTCCTCGACCGCGCGGCCGGCGTCGGCCGACGAGGCGGCCATGATCTCGGAGGCGCCGGCCACGCTCGTGGCCGAGCGCGACATCTGCCCGACGGCGGCGCGCAGCTCGCCGACGAGGCCGGCGAAGGCCGCGCCGAGGCGGTCGCGCGGCGAGCGCGGACGGACGTCGACGGTGAGGTCGCCGGCGGCGACGCGGTCGGCGGCTCCGGCGAGGTTGCGCAGGTGCTCGACCATCCGCCGGAGGGCGCCGGCGGTGCGGCCGACCTCGTCGCGGCCGCCGACCGTGAGCTCGTGGTCGACGTCGCCCTCGGCGAGCGCCTCGGCGGCGCGCGAGAGCGCGCCCAGGCGCCGGGTGAGGTGGCGCGTGAGCGTGATCGACAGCGCCGCGGCGGCGAGCAGCGCGAGCGCGCCGATCGCGAGGCTCAGGCGCTTGGCGTTGGCCTCGAGCCGGGCGAAGCGCGCGTCGGCGGCGGTGCGCTCGACGTTGGCGCGGGTGATGTAGGCCTCGATCGCCCCGGTCACGCGGTCGGCCGCCTGGTCGACGGTGCTCGAGACCAGGCCCGTGGCGCCGACGCGGTCGCCGCTGCGGACCTTGGCGTACAGGGCGGCGTCCTCCTGCTTGAAGTCCGTGACCGCGGCGTCGATGCCGGCCGTGGCGCGAGCGTCGCGCTCGAGCGCGCGCAGGGCGGCGACGCGCTGGTCGAAGGCCTTCATGTCGCCCACCTCGTCGGTGCGCAGGCCGCCGTCGGCGAGGACCATCTGGGTCTGGGCGAAGTGAGTGTCGGCGAAGGCGGCGTCGGCGTGCTGGGCGGCCATGATCCGGGGCACGACGCTCTTGGTCACGCGGTCGTGGGCGGTGCGCAGGCCGGCGATGTTGGCGACGTCGACGACGATGATCGCCGCCGTGAGGGTGAGGATGACGCCGTAGGTGAGGGCGAGCTTGACCGACAGCCGGACGTTGGCGAGTCCGGGGAGGCGGCGGGGAGCGGGGAAACGCATGACCCCTTGAATCGGCGGGCGACGCGCCGCCTTGAACCCGCCTGCCACCATGTGTCGGCATGGGCACCGGGTCGATCCAGCTCGCGCGGGTCTTCGGGATCCGCATCGGGGCGAGCCCGAGCTGGTTCGTCGTCGCCCTGATCTTCATCGTCTGGCTCGCGACCGCCTACGACGACCAGTACGGGCAGACCAACGGCTACGTGATGGCCGTCGTCTCGGTGACGCTGTTCTTCCTCTCGCTGACCCTCCACGAGCTCGGCCACGCGTGGGTCGCGCGGCGCAACGGCATCGAGATCGCGGGCATCGACCTGTGGTTCTTCGGTGGGATCGCGAAGCTCAACCGCGAGAGCGAGTCGCCGGGCGAGGAGTTCCGCATCAGCGCCGCCGGGCCGGCGGTGACGCTGCTCATAGTCATCCTGTCCGTGGTCGTGGGCCTCGTCGCCGGCGGGACCGGCGACTTCGGCGATGCCGTCGCGCTGCGCGACCACCCCGGGCCCGCGCTGGCCGTCATCGGCTGGCTGGCGGTCGTGAACGTCGGCCTCTTCCTCTTCAACCTCATCCCGGCCTATCCGCTCGACGGCGGGCGCATCGCGCGGGCGATCGCCTGGAAGGTCACGGGCGACCGCAACCGCGGCACGCGCTTCTCGGCGCGCCTCGGCCAGGGCTTCTCGTGGATCCTCATCGGATTCGGGATCTTCCTGGTCGTCCGCGGCGCGACCGGCAGCGGGATCTGGTCGATCCTGCTCGGCTGGTTCCTCGGGCAGGCGGCGACCGGCGCCGTCGCCTCGAGCCGCTTCTCCGAGCGCCTGGAGGGCGTGACGGTGGCCGACGTCATGGACACCCAGCCGGTGTGGGTGCCGGGCGACACCACCGTCCTCCAGGCGCAGGACGAGTTCTTCCTGCGCTACCGCTGGCCGTGGTTCCCCGTCGCCGACCCGATCTCGGGCCGCTTCCTCGGGCTCCTGCACGAGAACCGCGTCGAGGGGGCGGTCGAGGGCGGCCAGCCGGCGCTGGCGGTCGCCGACGTCGTCGACGAGAACTCCGACGAGCTCTTCCGCGTCCACGACGACACCCCCATCGAGCAGGTCATCGGCCTCGAGGGCCTCTTCTCGTTGGGCGCGCTGATGGTGGTGGACCGCGACGAGCGCCTGCGCGGGGTCGTGACGGTCGAGCAGGTGCGGCGCGCACTGGCGTCGGCGGCGCCGGGGCGGGCTGCCTAGGCGTCCGCTCCCGCTCGCTCCCCAGGCATCCGACGGGGAGCCTTCCACAAGCCCCGACACATAGACTCCAAGGAGTCATGCCTGCACACGACGTCCTCATCATCGGCGCGGGCCTCGCGGGCCAGCGGGCCGCTCTGGCGGCCGCGGACGCGGGGGCGTCGGTGGGGCTGATGAGCAAGGTCCACCCCGTGCGTTCGCACTCGGTGGCGGCCGCCGGCGGCATCAACGCCGCGATCAATCCGGCCGACGACTGGCGCTCGCACGCCTTCGACACGGTCAAGGGCTCGGACTTCCTGGGCGACCAGGACGCCATCGAGATCATGTGCAGCGAGGCGCCCGGCGAGGTCATGCACCTCGAGCACATCGGGGTGACCTTCCACCGCAACGAGACCGGCGAGCTGGACCTGCGGGCCTTCGGCGGCGCCTCGATGAAGCGCACCGCCTACGTCGCGGACATCACCGGCCAGGCGATGCTCCACGTCCTCTATGAGCAGATCCTCAAGTACAGCGATCGCATCGACCGCTTCGAGGAGTGGTTCGTCACCTCGCTGATCCTCGACGACGACGGCGCCTGCGTCGGCGTCGTCGCGCGCGACATCCGCTCGGGGCGCATGGAGACCTTCGCGGCCAAGAACGTGATCCTGGCCTCGGGCGGCGCGGGCCAGTGCTACAAGCCGACGACCAACGCGCTCATCTGCACGGGTGACGGCATCGCGCAGGCCTTCCGGGTCGGCGCGCCGCTGATGGACATGGAGATGATCCAGTACCACCCGACGACGCTCGCCGAGAACGGCTTCCTCATCACCGAGGGCGCCCGCGGCGAGGGCGCGCACCTCCTGAACTCCGACGGCGAGCGCTTCATGGAGAAGTACGCGCCCAACAAGATGGAGCTCGCCTCGCGCGACGTCGTCTCCCGCGCCGAGCAGACGGAGATCAACGAGGGTCGCGGCGTCGGCGAGGGCGGCGGCGGCATCTACCTCGACATCACCGTCGTGCCGCGCAAGCGCACGCTCGAGGCGCTGCGCGAGATCGTCAACATCGGCAAGGACTTCGCGGGCACCGACATCACGCGCGAGCCGATCGTCATCCAACCCGGCCAGCACTACATCATGGGCGGGGTCAAGACCGACATCAACGGCGCGACGCCGATCTCCGGCCTCTACGCGGCCGGCGAGGTCGCGTGCGTGTCCGTCCACGGCGGCAACCGCCTGGGCGCGAACTCGCTGCTCGACACGCTCATCTTCGGCCGCCGCTCGGGCGAGCACGCCGCCGCCCGCGCCTCCGGCATGCCGATGCCCGCCGTGAGCGACGACCAGCTCGCGCACGACGCGCAGGCGATCGACGAGATCGTCGGGCGCGAGCGCACCGGCCGGCGCGTCTCGGAGATCAAGGAGGAGCTCGGCACCGAGATGAACCGCAACGTCGCCGTCTTCCGCGACGAGGCGGGCCTGCGCCACGCCCACGAGATCGTGCGCCGGCTCAAGGAGGAGGCCAGGACGGCCTACATCGACGACCGCGGCACGGTCTTCAACCAGGACGTCCTCGGCGCGCTGGAGCTCGGCTTCATGCTCGACTGCGCCGAGGCGACCGTCGTGGCCTCGATCGAGCGCAAGGAGTCGCGCGGGGCGCAGTTCCGCACCGACTACCCCGAGCGCAACGACGAGGTGTGGCTCAAGCACATCGACATCGGCCGCAACGGGGACGACGTCCCCGAGGTGTCCTACTCGCCCGTGACGATCACCCAGTGGCAGCCCGAGGAGCGCAAGTACTAGATGGCAGAGGCCAATAAGCCCGCGCAGGACTTCACGCTGCGTCTGCGCCGCTACGACCCCGAGTCGGGCGACGCGCCCTATTGGGACGAGCACACGATCCAGCTCGAGCCCCACCGCTCGGTGCTCGAGGGGATCCTGCAGGCCAAGGCGCGCTTCGACGGCTCGATCGGCATCCGCTGCTCGTGTCGCGCCGCGATCTGCGGCTCCTGCGGCGTGCGCATCAACGGCCAGCCCGGGCTCGCCTGCCACACCCATCTCGACAAGGCGCTGGCCTCCGCGCGCGACGGCGTCATCGAGGTCGAGCCGATGGGCAACATGCCCGTCATCAAGGACCTCATCGTGGACATGGACGCCGTCCACTGGAAGAAGGTCCAGCGCGTCACGCCGTGGCTCATCAACAAGGAGCCGATCCCCGAGCGCGAGTACGTCGTCCCGCGCGAGTCGATGATCGACGTCACCCAGTCGATGGCCTGCATCCAGTGCGGCGCCTGCGTGAGCGACTGCCTGTCGATGGAGGTCGACCCGCTCTTCATCGGCCCGGCCGCCCTGGCCAAGGCCTACCGCTTCGTCGGCGACCCGCGCGACGCCCAGACGGCGGAGCGCCTGAAGGACCTCGCCGAGGACCCGCACGGCATCTACGACTGCACCCACTGCTTCAAGTGCATCGAGGCGTGCCCCAAGGGCGTGGCGCCGATGAGCCAGATCATGCGCCTGCGCCGCCGCGCCGGCGCCGACTACGCCATCAACGACCGCAACAACGGCAAGCGCCACGAGAAGGCGTTCGTCAGCCTCGTGCGCGACAACGGCCTGCTCTGGGAGGCCGAGCTGCTGCCGCGCTCCTACGGCGGCGACTCCTTCTTCGGCAAGTTCGCGCCGCCGTCGGCGCTCGAGCTCATCGACTCGCTGCCGGTGATCACCAAGGCGCTCCTGCGCCGCAAGGTCACGCCGGCCGGCGCGCTGAAGCCGCACAAGATCCCCAAGGACGACCTCAAGCAGGTCAAACGCATCTACGACGTCATCGGGGGCCGCGAGGAGCGCATCGAGCTCAACCTCTACATCACCGGGCGCGACGAGGACGCCGAGGAGGCCACGGCATGAGGGTCGCGTACTGGCCGGGCTGCGTGAGCCGCGGGTTCACGCCGGAGCTCCACGGCTCGATGGCGAAGGTCGCACCGCTGCTCGACATCGAGCTCGTCCAGCTCGATCGCGCCTGCTGCACCGGCGCGGGCGTGATCGCCGAGCACAACCAGGAGCTCGCCGACACCCTCAACGCGCGCACCTTCGCGCTGGCCCAGCGCGTCGACGGCGCCGAGCTGATGATGAACATCTGCTCGACCTGCCAGGGCGCGCAGAGCGAGTGCCAGGAGCGCCTCGACGCCAACGCCGACTACCGCGCGCACGTCAACGAGACGCTGTCGGCCGAGGGGCTGACCTACGAGCAGGGCATCACGAACAAGAACTTCCTCTGGCTGCTGGTCGAGGAGATCGGCCTGGAGGAGCTGCGCTCGCGCGTCACGCGGCCGCTGACCGACCTCAAGGTCGGCCCCTTCTACGGCTGCTACATCGTGCGCCCCGTCGACCGCCTGGGCATCGACTCCGTCGAGCGCCCGCGCGACACCTACCTCGCGCAGGTCATCGAGGCGCTCGGCGGCACCGTCATCGAGTACGCCGGCTCGCACAAGTGCTGCGGCTTCCCCATCATCACGATGAACAAGGAGGCCTCGCTCAAGCAGGCCGGCCGCCACCTCGGCGACGCCGTCGACGCCGACGCCGACTGCCTGGTCACGCCGTGCCCGCTGTGCCACCTCAACCTCGACCTCCAGCAGCCGCTGGCCGAGCGCACGGTGGGCCGCGAGCTCAACATGCCCGTCCTGCACCTCCCCCAGCTCGTCGGCCTCGCCCTCGGGCTCGAGCCCAAGGACCTGGGCATGGCGCGCCACGTCGTCAAGCCGTCGAGCGTGATCGACTGGACGACGTCGGTGGTGGCGAGCGTCTAGTTGTAAGACCCGAGCAGGTTGTTCGGCGTCCCCTCCACGCCGGCGTGGGCGCGAACAGCTCACCGAGGGAGACCAGCCCGCCGCGCCGCCGGCCCCCGGGGGGCGCCGCGGGCCGCCAGGGGGCGCCGAACGTCGGTCTTCCCCCGTCCACACCGGGTAGAACCGACGTTCGACCCCCCGGGCACGGACCCGTTCCTCGGTGAGCTGTTCGCAGCGCAACGGGCCTCACAGCGACCCGGCACCCCGAACAACGTGCTCAGGAACTACATCTAGTCGTCCATCGGGCCCGCGGAGACGCTGAAGACGGCGCCGCTCGGGTCGGCGAGGACCGCGAAGCGCGTGCCGTTGGGCACGTCCATCGGGCCCGCGATCTTGTTCCCGCCGAGCTGGCCCGCCTTGGCGACGGCGGCGTCGACGTCCTCGACTGCGAAGTAGAGGTTCCACACCGGGTGGCCGCCCTCGGGTGTCGGCATGATGCCGCCGTTGATCCGGCCGTCGTTGGTGATCGACCAGTACTGGCCCTCGGCGCCCGGGATCTCGCCGACCTTCCAGCCGAAGAGCGCGCTGTAGAACTCCGCCGCCGCCGGGATGTCCGGCGACATCAGATCGTTCCAGGTCAGCGCGCCGACCGCGTTGACCAGCTCCGCGCCGATGCTCTGGCGCGGCTGCCAGATCGAGAGGATCGCGCCCTGCGGGTCGGCGAAGGCGGACATCCGGCCGGCGTCGAAGACGTCGAAGGGCGGGGCGATGACGTTGGCCCCGAGCTCGCCGGCGCGGGCCGCCACGGCGTCGGCGTCGTCGACGGTCACGTAGCAGTTCCAGTGCGGCGGGATCTCCTCGCCCTGGTGCGGGCCGAGGCCGGCGACGCGCCTGCCGTCGACCTTCGCCATCGAGTAGACGGCGCCGTCGCCGATCGGGATGTCGTCGTAGCTCCAGCCCAGGAGCTCGCCGTAGAAGCTCTTCGCGCGGTCGAGGTCGTCGGTCTGCAGGTCGCTCCAGGAGAAGGTCCCGGCGGGATGGCTCGTGCGTTCGCCCATGGCGGCGAAGCTACCAGCGCCCGCCTAAGCCAGACGTGAAGAGTCAGACGCGCGCGGAGCTGCCGACCAGCCCGCGGGCGTGCAGCAGCTCGGCGATCTGCACCGTGTTGAGCGCCGCGCCCTTGAGCAGGTTGTCGCCGACCACGAAGAAGTTGAGGCTGTGGTCGTCGTGGAGGTCGGCGCGCACGCGCCCGACGGCGACCTCGTCGCGCCCCGCCCACTCCAGCGGCGTGGGGATCTCGTCGAGCTCGAGGTTCGGGAAGGCGCGCAGCGCCTCGAGCGCACCCTCGACGTCGGCGGGCCGCTCGAAGGTCGCGCGCACCTCGATGGAGTGCCCGACCATGACCGGGACGCGGACGCACGTCGGCGCCACCTCGAGCCCCGGGAGGTCGAGGATCTTGCGCGACTCGTTGAGGAGCTTCATCTCCTCGTCGCTGTAGCCGCCGCCGGCCTGCGAGCCCAGCCACGGCACGACGTTGAAGGCCAGCGTCCTGGCGTGCACCTTGGACGGCACCGAGGCCGCGGCGGCCGCGCCGTCGTTGACGAGATCGTGCTCGCGCACGGGGTCGACCTGGGCGTGGAGCTCGTCGATCCCCTTCTGCCCCGCGCCGCCCGCGGCCTGGAAGGAGGTGCAGACCATCGCCTTCAGCCCGAAGGCGTCGTGCAGCGCCTTGGCCGGCAGCATCACGGCCATCGTCGTGCAGTTGGGGTTGGCGACGATGCCCTTGCCGATCCGGTCCAGGGCGCCCGGGTTGACCTCGGAGACGACGAGCGGGACCTCGGGATCCATTCGCCAGGCCGAGGAGTTGTCGACCACGAGCGCGCCCGCGGCCGCGAAGCGCGGCGCCCACTCGCGCGAGATCGCCCCGCCCGCGCTGAAGAGGGCGACGTCGAAGCCCTCGATCGTGTCGTCGCGCAGCGGCTGGACGAGGAGGTCGCCGAGCTGCCTGCCGGCCGAGCGCTCGGAGGCGAAGGGGACGACCTCGTCGGCGGGAAACGCTCGCCGCCGCAGCAGCGCAAGCATGATCGTGCCGACGGCGCCCGTCGCGCCCACCACCGCGACGCGCATCAGGCGAACTCCCCGAAGGGCTGCTCGGGACGGATCGTGCCCTCGCCGGAGAGCTCGAAGGCGCTGTGCAGCGCCTTGACGGCGTCGGGGACGCGCTCGCCCGGGACGACGCAGGAGATGCGGATGGGTGAGGTGGAGATCATCTCGATGTTGATGCCGTTGTCGCCGAGGGTGGTGAAGACCTTGGCCGCGACGCCGGGATGGGTCTTCATTCCGGCCCCGACGATGGAGACCTTCCCCATCGTCTCGTCGGTCGCCACCGTCATCCCCAGCTCGGTCGCGATCGGCTCGAGCGCGCCGCGCGCGGTATGGACGTCGTCGCGCGGGATCGTGAACGACATGTCCGCGCGCAGGCCCTCGGTCTCGGGCTCGCCCTGGACGATCATGTCGATGTTGACGTTGGCCAGGGCCAGCGCGGTGGTCACACGGCCGGCGACGCCCGGCGTGTCGGGCACGCCCATGAGCGTGACGCGGGCCTCGCCGAGCGAGTGGGTGACGGCGGTGATGAGCGGATGTTCCACGGTCTGGTCCTCGGAGACGACAACGGTACCGGGCGCGTCGTCGAAGCTCGATCGGCAGTGGATCCGCACGCCGTGGTTGCGCGCGTACTCGACCGAGCGAAGCTGCAGGACACCGGCGCCCGACGAGGCCATCTCGAGCATCTCCTCGAAGGAAACGACGGACAGCTTGCGGGCGTTGGGGACGATCCGCGGGTCGGCCGAGAAGACGCCCGAGACGTCCGTGTAGATCTCGCAGACCTCGGCCCCCACGGCGGCGGCCAGCGCGACCGCGGTGGTGTCCGAGCCGCCGCGCCCGAGCGTCGTGACGTCGCGCGCCGTGCTCACGCCCTGGAAGCCGGCGACGAGCACGATCGAGTCCTCGTCGAGGGCGTTGAAGATCCGCTCGGCGCGCACGTCGAGGATCCGCGCCTTGGTGTGCGAGGTGTCGGTGACGATCCCGGCCTGCGAGCCGGTGAGCGAGATCGCGCGGTGACCGAGGTCGTTGATCGCCATCGCGCACAGCGCGCACGACACGCGCTCGCCCGTGGAGAGCAGCATGTCCATCTCGCGCGGGTCGGGGTGCGGCGAGACCTCGTGGGCGTCGGCGATCAGGCGGTCGGTCTCCTTGCCGCGCGCGCTGAGCACGGCGACGACGCGGTGGCCGGCCTCGCGCTTGGCGACGATCCGCTGGGCCGCGCGCTTGAGGCGCGCGGCGTCGGCGACCGACGTGCCGCCGAACTTCATGACCACCGTGCCGTTGTCCATGGGGAGGTCGGAAGGATATGAGGCCACCGGCCCCGGGTAGGGCACGGGCATGCGCCGCTTGCTCCTCCCGGTCCTGGCCGCAGCGCTCCTCGCCGCCCCGGCCGCCGCCCACCAGACCCCCGTCCCGGCCAAGCAGCCCACGGCCGTGGGCTCCGGAGGGGGTGCGGCGAGCGTCGACGTGCAGGGCACCCGGGCCGCGATCGACGTCCTGCGCCGCGGCGGCAACGCCGTCGACGCCGCGGTTGCGGCGGCCGGCGTCCTCGGCGTCGTGGAGCCCTATTCGTGCGGCATCGGCGGCGGCGGCTTCATGACCGTCTACTCAGCGCGCGACGGCAGGGTCCACACGATGGACTCGCGCGAGACGGCGCCGGCGGCGATGAACGACCGGTCCTTCGTCGGCCTGCAGAGCTTCGAGGATCAGCGCGTGAGCGGCATGAGCGTCGGCGTGCCCGGCACGCTGCGCGCCTGGCAGAAGGCGCTGCGCGAGTACGGGACGTGGTCCCTGGGCCGCGCGCTGCAGCCCGGGATCGAAGCCGCCCAGCACGGCTTCACCGTCGACCAGAGCTTCTACACCCAGACCGACGAGGCGAAGAAGATCTTCGCCGACTTCCCGGCCACGGCGGCGCTCTACCTGGATCCCGACGGCTCGCCGCGCGACGTCGGCACGACGATCCGCAACCCCGACCTGGCGCGCACCTACGCGCTGATCGCACGCAAGGGCCCCGACGCCCTCTACTCCGGCCGGCTCGCGCAGGCGATCGTCGACACGGTCAAGCACCCGCCGCTGCGCGCGGGCGCGACGCGCACCGCGCGCCCCGGGGTCATGGAGCTCAGCGACCTCGCCGCCTACAAGGCGATCGACCGCGACCCGGCCGTCATCGGCTACCGCGGCCTGCAGGTCGAGGGGATGGGCCCGCCCTCCAGCGGCGGCTCGACCGTCGGCGAGATCCTCAACATCCTCGAGGGCTATCAGCTCGGCTCGCTGCCGCGCGAGCAGGCGCTGCACGACTTCATCGAGGCCTCGCGCCTCGCGTACGCCGACCGCGGCGAGTACCTCGCGGACCCCGGCTACGTGAGCGTCCCGCTGGCGCAGCTGCTCTCCGACCAGTTCGCGGCCCAGCGGCGCGACAAGATCGGCCCGACGGCGGCGACCAACCCGGTGGCGCCCGGCGACCCGAGTGGGGTGACCGACACGAGCGCCTCGACGACGCGCGTCGGCTCGACGACGAACATGACCGTCACCGACCGCTGGGGCAACGTCGTCGACTACACGTTCACGATCGAGCAGACCGGCGGCAACGGCATGGTCGTGCCCGGCTACGGCTTCCTGCTCAACAACGAGCTGACCGACTTCAACCTCACGACGAGCACGGACCCGAGCGTCCAGGGCGGCGTGAGCGCGGGCGCCAACAAGGTCGCGGGCGGCAAGCGCCCGCGCTCGTCGATCGCGCCGACCATCGTCCTGCGCGACGGGCGCCCGTGGCTGGCGCTCGGCTCGCCGGGCGGGGCGTCGATCATCACCACGGTCGCCCAGATCCTGCTCGACCGCATCGACTTCGGGATGTCGCTGCCCGACGCGATCGCGGCGCCGCGCCTGAGCCAGCGCAACAGCGGCTCGGAGCCGCGCACGCAGACCGAGGCGGCCTTCCTGGGCACGCCCGAGGAGGCGGCGCTGCGCGCCCGCGGCCAGGACTTCTACGTCGGCACCGGCACGGGCGCCGAGATCGGCGCGGCCACGGCGATCGAGTTCCTGGGCCAGGGCGCGATCGAGGTCGCGGCCGAGCCCGCGCGCCGCGGCGGCGGGAGCGCCGCCGTCGTGTGGGGAGCGCGTCGCTAGCGCGGCCTAGAGGGCGCGGCGGCCCGAGAGGGCCTTGCCGAGCGTGACCTCGTCGGCGTACTCGAGGTCGGCGCCCATGGGCAGGCCGGAGGCCAGGCGGGTCACCGCGACGCCGGGGGCGCGCTCGCGCAGCGCGGCGGCGATGTGCAGCGCGGTCGCCTCGCCCGTCGTCGTCGGGTTCGTGGCGATCACGACCTCGGTGATCCCGCCGGCCTCGACGCGCGTGTAGAGCTCGGCGATCTTGAGGTCCTCGGGGTCGACGCCGTCGATCGGCGACAGCGCCCCGCCGAGGACGTGGTAGCGCCCGCGGTACTCGTGGGTGCGCTCGATCGGGATGACGTCGCCGGGCTCCTCGACGACGCAGATGAGCTCGCGGTCGCGGCGCTCGTCCTGGCAGATGCGGCAGCGGTCCTCCTCGGCGAGGTTGAAGCAGACCTCGCAGAGGCCGATGCGCTCCTTGACCTCGCGGATGGCGTCTGCGAGCGCGGTGGCGTCCTCGGCGTCGGTGCGCAGGATGTGGAAGGCCAGGCGCTGGGCCGTGCGCTGGCCGATGCCGGGCAGCTTGCCGAGCTCCGTGATGAGCCGCTGGACGGAGGCGGGGTACAAGCTCGGGCCGCTCGCCCTAGAAGCCCGGCAGGCCCAGCGAGCCGAGGTCCATGCCGCCGGTGAGGCCGCCGAGCTTGGACTGCTGGAGCTCCTGGGCGGAGCGCATGGCCTCGTTGGTGGCGGCCAGGACCATGTCCTGCAGGAGCTCGGGGTCGTCGGGATCGATCGCCTCGGGCGCGATCGTGATCGACTTGACGACGAGGTCGCCGGTGACCTTGACGGTGACCATCCCGCCGCCCGCCGACGCCTCGACCTCCTCGTGCTTGAGCTGCTCCTGCGCGACCATCATGTCCTGCTGCATCTTCTGGACCTGCTTGAGCATCTGCTGCATGTTCGGCGGTTGCGGCATCAGATCTGACCTTCCGGCTCGTCGGGTTGCGGATCGTCGGGTTGCGGGTCGTCGTCGGGGACGATCTCCTCGGCGTCGAACTCCGCCTTGAAGCGTGCCACGAGCTCGTCCTCGGAGGGCGCCTTGACCTCGTCCTCGCGCGCCAGCTCGCGCAGCTCGAAGACGACGCGCAGCGGGCTCCCGGCGAGGTCGCGCAGCGCGTCGTCGACGACGGCGCGGTGCTCGCGGCCGTCGGCCATGCGGCGGTTGAAGGTGTCGTGCTCGGCGAAGGCGACGACGACCTCGCGCCCACGGACCTCCACCGGCTCGGCCTCGGCCAGGCACGCGGCGAGCAGGCCGTTGTCGGGGCGGACGGCGTCGAGGACTGCGGGCCACAGGGTGCGGACGGCGTCGAGGTCGGGCTCGCGAGGCTCGGTCGGCGCCTCGGCCACGGCGAGGGCTCGGGGGGCGGGCTCGCTTGCCGCGACGGGTGCTTGCGCCGTGGGAGTCGGCGAGGGAGGGGTGGGCGCGGGCTGCTGCGCCGCCGCGGCTTGCTCCGCCGGCGCGGGCGCCGGCCGCTCCGCCGCCGCCGCGGGGGCGGCGCGCTCCGCCGCCGCCGGCGCGGGCCGCTCCGCCGGCGCGGCCGCTCCGCCGCCGTCCCGCAGCGCCGCCTCCAGCCGCTCCACTCGCGCCATCAGGGCGCGGGCGGCGGGGTCGACCTCGGGGGCCGCGGCCTTCACGAGCGCGGTCTCGAGACGCGTGCGGGCGTCGGCGCCGTCCTTGACCGTGCGCAGCGCCTCGGCGAGCAGATCCAGCAGCCGCACGAGGCTCGCGCCGGGCACGCGGCCCGCCTGCTCGACGAGGCGCTCGTCGCGGTCGGGCGTGAGCCGCAGCTCGGCGGGGACCTCGCCCAGCGTCTGCACGACGAGCAGGTCGCGCGCATGGGCCTCGAGGTCCTTGAGGAACTGGGCGACGTCGCGGCCCGTGTCGGCGAGCTTCGCCGCCGCCAGCCAGGCCGCGCGCGCGTCGCCGGCGGCGATCGCGTCGATGGCGTCGAAGAGCAGGTCGGCGTCGGCGACGCCGAGCACCGCGAGCACGTCGTCGGTGGCGATGCGCGTGCCCGTGTAGGTCACGAGCTGCTCGAGCGTGCCGAGCGCGTCGCGGAAGGAGCCGGTCGCGTGCCGGGCGAGCAGGACGACGGCGTCCGGCGCGAGCTCGATGTCCTCGGCGGCGGCCACGCGCGTGATGACGGTGGCGATCTGCTCGACCGTCGGCCGGGCGAAGTCGAAGCGGTGGCAGCGGTCGACGACCGTGGGCAGGACCTTCTGGGCCTCGGTCGTGGCGAGCACGAAGATCGTGTGCGGCGGCGGCTCCTCGAGCGTCTTGAGGAACGCGTTCCACGCCTGCGAGGAGAGCATGTGGGCCTCGTCGAGGATGTAGACCTTCGACCGGCCCGAGACGGGCGCGAACTGCACGGACTCGCGCAGCTCGCGGATGTCGTCGACCGAGTTGTTGGACGCCGCATCCATCTCGATGACGTCGAGCGACGTCGCGTTGGCGATCGCCACGCACGACTCGCAGCGCCCGCAGGGCTCCACCGTCGGCCCGTTCTCGCAGTTCATGCAGGCGGCGAGCATCTTCGCCATCGACGTCTTGCCGGTCCCGCGGGAGCCCACGAAGAGGTAGGCATGGTGGACCTTCCCCTGCTCAACGGCGTTGCGCAGGGTCCTCACGACATGCTCCTGTCCCACGACGTCCGCGAAGGTGCGCGGGCGGTGGCGGCGGTACAACGACGGGCCGGCGGTCACGTCCTTCGAGTCTAGTGGCCGCGCTCGGACGGCCCCGCGCGCTGCGCCGGGGGCGCAGTTCCTCGCGCTGCTCCACGC
This sequence comes from uncultured Actinomycetes bacterium, assembly GCA_963851295.1. GTDB lineage: Bacteria > Actinomycetota > Thermoleophilia > Solirubrobacterales > Solirubrobacteraceae > JAOPZW01. Next base: position 1,237,383 of record CAWKOS010000001.1, read on the forward strand.
CCACGAACCTGTCCGAGTTAGCCCCGGAAACCGACGAAAACTCGAACAGGTTGCACCGATCGAGCCGCTTCGGCGCGGGGTCGACCGCCAGGCGGGCGCCCCGGCGTGCGCTGGCGTCAGCGCCGTGCTCGCGCCAGGTAGCTCTTGCCCGCCTTCACGATGACCGTCTTGTGGCGGACGTTGTCGCGGACGGTGACCGTGCCGCGGACGACGCGGGTGCGGGTGCCCGCGCAGCTGTCCTCGACGAGCCACTTGGTGCCGCGGACGGTGGCGGAGCTGTACTTGCCGGTGGTGCGGAACGAGCCCTTGCCGTCGCCCCAGAGGTGGCGCTTCTTCGGCTTCTTCTTCGCCGCGGCCGAGGCCCCGGCGCCGCGCGCCGAGCCGCAGGACGCCAGCGCCTCCGTCAGCGCGAGCTGGGTCACCGACCCCGACTGGGTGACCTTGAAGACGCCCTCGTAGAACTGCGCCTTCTGCGGCTTTCCGCCCTTGCGCGCCAGCGAGGTGAGCTCGACGACGCCCTGGGTCGTGTCGACGGTCGAGCCCATCGGGATGCCCTCGGTGCCCTCGAGGTCGACGAAGCCGGCGCCGCCGGGCGTGCGCACGCGGACCTTGCCGCTGACCGCGCGGACCACGACGGTCTTGTTGAAGGCGGCGCCGCCGCCCGCGCCGAGCTCCAGGGTGATGTTGTCCGCGTAGCCGTCGTTGTAGGAGCCCTCGCCGCGGGTGGCCTCGATGCGCACGGAGATCCGCCGCGTGCCCACCGGGACGACACCGTGGGCGACCCGGCCGAGGAGGCCCGTCGACGAGCTTCGGTCGGCCGGGGTCACCGCCGGCAGCGCGAGGCTGCCGAGCGGGCCGCCCGCGGCGTTCAGGAAGGTCGCGGTGACGGTCGTGCTGTCGGTCTGCGACGAGTAGCCGCCGAGCAGCGCCGACAGGGTCGCGCCGACGTTGGCGCCGTCGATCTCCGGGGCGGCCGCCGACACGTCGATGACCTGCGTCGCCGCGCTCACCGCGCCGCCCGGGCCGCCGGCGAAGAAGTTCGCCGCGCCGCCGATCCCGCCGCTGTCGGAGGCCGTGGGGAAGGCTGGCGTGCCGTACTGCACGGCGGTGAAGGTCGACTCGACCGTCCAGCCCGGCAGCGGGACCTGGGTCGAGGAGTCGGTCGCGCCCGGGGCCGCCTCGGCGCCCGGGTTGACCACGATGTTGCCGCTCGGGATCGCCGCGCCCGCCGGCGCCGCGGCGCAGAGCGCGAGTCCGAGGGCGGCGGCGAGGAGGCGTCCGTGCACGGGCGCACCCTCTCACGCATGCGCAGCGCAGGGCAAGGCCGCCGACTAGGGTCCGCGCCCGTGCGCCGCGGCAAGGCCCTCGCCATCGGCTGGACCGTCGCGCTCGGCCTCGTCGCCTGGGCGCTGGCCGGGCGCGGGCTGGCCAACTACGACACGCTCTACGCGCTCGTCTGGGGGCGCGACCTCGCGCACGGCCATCTGCCCGACTACGACGTCTCGCTCGCCCCGACCCCGCACCCGTTGGCCACCGCGGCCGGCGCCGTCCTCTCGCTCCTCGGCGCCCAGGGCTCGATCGACGCCACGCTCGTGCTCGCCTTCGTCTTCCTCGGCGCGCTCGCGTGGGTCACCTACCGCCTCGGCGAGGCGTGGATCAATCCGGCCGCCGGCGCGCTGGCCGCGGCGATCGTCCTCACCCGGCGCCCGGTGCTCGACTACGGCGCCCGCGCCTACGTCGACCTCCCCTACCTCGCGCTCGTCCTCGGCGCCCTGCTCGTCGAGACGCGCAGGCGAAGGGCCGGGGCGCCCGTCCTCGCCCTGCTCGGCCTCGCCGGCCTCATCCGCCCGGAGGCCTGGCTGTTCTCCGGCGCCTACCTGATCTGGCTGTGGATCGGCGGAACCCGAGACCCGAAGCTGTGGGCGCTCGCGGCCGCCGCACCGCTGCTGTGGGCGCTGAGCGACCTGATCGTCACCGGCGACCCGCTGCACTCGCTCACCGGCACCCGCGACACGGCTCAGCGCCTGGATCGCATCACCGGCCTCGACGAGGTTCCAGGCACCCTCCCGCGGCGGCTGGGCGAGATCCTGCGCGAGCCCGTCCTCTTCGGCGCCGCGGGCGGCGGGCTGCTCGCGCTCGCCTTCCTGCGCAGGCGCGTCGCGCTCGGCGCGCTCGCGGGGGTCGTCGCGCTGCTCGCCTTCTGCGTCCTCGCGACCGCCGGCCTGCCGATCCTCGGGCGCTACCTCCTCGGCCCCGCGACGATCCTCGCGATCTTCTGCGGCGCGGGCGCCTTCGGCTGGGCCGAGCTGCCCAAGGGCCACCCGTGGCGACGACGATGGGCGTGGTTCGGAGCGGTCACGCTCGTGGGCCTCGTCGTCTTCATCCCCGCGCAGGTCACGCGCATCGGCGACCTGCGCGACGCGCTGCGCATCCAGGACGCCATCCAGGACGACCTGCACGACCTCACGCCGGGCTTCCCGTGCGAGCCGACGACGGTCCCCAACCACCGCCCGGTGCCGCTGCTGGCGCTGTGGCTCGACGCCGACCCGCAGACGATCGCCGTCGCCCAGGAGCGCCCGCCGCGCAGCGGCACCTACGCCGTGCCCAGCAGCCGGCGCGTCGCGCGCCAGTACATCCTCGACCCGCGCGACGTCGACCCGCGCATCCCGCCGGCGCCGCCGCGCTTCCGCCGCGTCGGCGCCAACGCCTCGTGGCGCGTCTACGCGAGCTGCCCGTAGCGAAGAAGACGGACCGTGCACCCTCCGTCGAAGCGGGTCTGCGTGCGCTGACGCCTCCGGCGGCTCCGGCACCGGGATCTCCCGCTGCGCCCACCGGGATCCGCTTAAGGCTGCTTCCTTCCGGACCTGACCTGGTTCACGAGCCGGCGTCGCGCGGGACCCGGGCCATCAGCACCGTCGTCGGCGTGCTGACCACACAGACCTGCCCCTCGAGAGGGGATTCGGCCTCGCTAGAGCGGATTGCGAGCGACAGGGCACCGCTACCTCCCCGCCTAGCACGGTCCGTGGCAAGCGTAGCGCGTGGGATAGGGTCGCGGGCGTGGAGGCACGGTCGCGGCTGCGCCACACCCTCGAGGAGATCATCGGCCAGATCCGGCGCCTGCTGGACGTGAGCGGCTGCGCCTTCCAGGTCGTCGACTTCGAGACCGGGACCATCACCCCCGCCGCGGCGTGGTTCGCCAGCGACGCGGCGCGCGCCGCCATGACGCCCGTGCTCGCCCGCCCCTACGACCGCGCGCGCCCCGGCGTGACCGAGGCCGCCATCGAGCGCGGCCGCCCGCTGCTCATCGCCAGCTTCGAGGAGTGGGAGGGCGCGCCCGCGCTGCGCGGGCGCCTGGAGGCCGAGCTCGAGCCGGCGACCGCGGCCGTGGCCTGGGACTGGTACCGCAGCTCGTCCTTCATCTCGTGCCCGGTCCACTCGACCGCCGGGCGGACCTTCGGCGTGCTCGCGATCTCCTCGCGCGCGCCCCAGCCGCTGCTGGGCGAGGAGGAACTGCGCGTGGTCGAGGTCTTCGCCGACCTGGCCGCGCTCGCCCTCGAGCACTCCGAGCTGCTGGACCGCGAGGAGCGCCGCGGACGCGAGGACCGCGAGCTCAACGACGCCGCCCGCGCGATCAGCGCCTCGCTGGAGCCCGACGACGTCTACGCGGCGATCGTTGCCTGGGCCAGCCGCCTCGTCGGGGCCGCGAAGGTCGCGCTGCGCCGCTACGAGCACGCGACGGCCGACCTGCGCACCGTCGCCGCGATCGGCTTCGACGAGGAGGCGCGGCGCACGCGCTTTCGCGTCGGCGAGGGCATGATCGGCCAGGTCGCGCGCACCGGCAACGCGTACATCTCCAACCCCGCCGACGCCGAGCGCTTCGCGCGCGCGTTCGTCGAGCGCGAGCGGATCGGCTCCTTCGTCCACGTGCCGATCGCGCTCGGCCCGCGGCTCTTCGGCGTGCTCACGGCCAGCCACGAGCAGCCCGGCTACTACGGCCCCGCCGAGCTCGAGCGCCTCGAAGCGCTGGCCCTGCCGGCCGCGGGCGCGATCGCCAACGCGCTCGACTTCCAGCGCGAGCGCCGCGTGGCCGACGCCCTCACGCGCGGCTTCGTCCCGCGTCGCGGCAGCGACATCCCCGGCTTCGAGCTCGGCCTCGTCTACGAGCCCGCCGGCAACGAGGTCGGCGGCGGCGACATCTTCGGGGTCTGGACGCTGCCCAGCGGGGCGCTCGCGGTGCTCGTCGGCGACGTCGCCGGCAAGGGCCTGGAGGTCGCCGCGCTGAGCGCGATGGTGCGCTTCTTCGTGGAGGCGCGCACCTGGGACTCCGAGCGGCCCGCCGAGGTCCTGCGCCAGACCGACCGGCTCCTGCGCGGGCGCCTGCCCGCCTCGAGCTTCGTGGCGGCCTTCATGGGCGTGATCGCCGACGGGCGCCTGCGCTGGGCCAACGCCGGCCACGCACCGCCCGTGCTGCTCGGGCCCGGCGGCGAGCGCCCGCTGGCGGCCACCGGCGTTCCCCTCGGCGTCGAGGAGGACCCCCACTACGCCGAGCACGAGACGTCCTTCGGCCCCGGCGACGTGCTCTTCGCGGCGACCGACGGCCTGCTCGAGGCGCGCCGCGACGGCGCCTTCTTCGGCGATGCGTGCCTGCCCACGGCGCTTGCCGAGCTGGGCCTCAAGCTCGCCCCGGGCGAGCTCGTGGCCGAGATCCACCGCGAGGTCGAGGCGTGGGCGCCGCAGCTCGACGACGACCTCGTCCTGCTTGCGCTGCGCCCGTCGCAGTGATCCGCCGCGAGCCGCCCACCGGCCCCGCCTCCCAGCGGCTCTTCGGCGAGTACATGGAGCTCGTCGCCTCGCGCCTGGGCGCCGCCTTCGTGCCGACGGCCGACATCTTCGCCACGGAGGGCGACTTCGACGGCGCGGGCGCCGCCTGGCTCGTCGTCTACGAGGGCGAGCATCCGGTGGCGTGCGGGGGCCTGCGCACGCTCGCGCCGGGCATCGCGGAGATCAAGCGGATGTTCGTCACCGCGGACGCCCGCGGGCGCGGCCACGCCCGCACCCTGCTGGACGAGCTCGAGCGCCTCGCCCGCGAGGCGGGCTGCGAGCGCGTGCGCCTCTACACGACCGAGGTCCTGCGCGAGGCCCGCGCGCTGTACCGCGCCGCGGGCTACGAGCCGGTCGGCCTCGTCGCCGTCGAGGGGCGCATCGACCTCTGGCTCGAGAAGCGCCTCGAACGCGGCCCTTGACGCGCCTCGCGCGGTGCGAAAGGATGAGCGCGCAGTCTAGTTAGACACCTTTACTAGTCTTGCGGCCGCTCCGGAGTCACCGGCGGCAGGGCGGGAGGAACGTTCCATGTCCGCACGTCGTGGCTCCGCGCCCACGGCCGCCGCCGGGATCGCGGTCGCAGCCGTCGTCGCCGTGCTCGCGCTCGCCGGCCAGGCGGTCGCGGCGCCGGACGCCGACGCCGCCTTCGTCCGCGTCGACCAGGTCGGCTACGTCAGCGGCGCGCACAAGCGCGCCTTCCTGCTCACCAGCGGCTCGGCGACCGGCGCGAGCTTCGCGGTCCGAGCCGCCTCCGGGGCCACGGTCTACAGCGCGCCGATCGGCCCGCGCACGGGCTCGTGGAGCAAGGCCTTCCCCAACGTCTACCGGCTGGACTTCGACGCCGTCCAGGCCCCCGGCGCGTACACGATCGCCGTGAGCGGCCCCGCGAAGGCGACCTCGCCGGCCTTCCGCATCGACGCGCCCGCCGCCCTCTTCGCGCCGATGATCGCCGACTCGCGCTTCTTCTTCGCGGCCCAGCGCGACGGGCGCGACGTGATCGGGTCGGTGATGAGCCGCCGTCCGGCGCACCTCAACGACGCACGCGCCTCGACCTACGCCCCGCCCGCCTTCGACGAGGACGACGCGCTCGTCGGCGACCTCGCCAAGATCGGCGGCCCGGTGGACGCCGCCGGCGGGTGGTTCGACGCCGGCGACTACCTGAAGTTCGTCGAGACCCACAGCTACGCGCTGGACCTGCTGCTCATCGGCCTGCGCGACCACCCGCTGCAGATGGGCGGCGGCGCGAGCGGCGCGAGCGACTTCACGGCCGAGGCGCGCTTCGGCATGCAGTGGCTGTCGAAGATGTGGGACGACGCCAGCCGGACGCTCTACTACCAGGTCGGCATCGGCGACGGCGACGGCTGCGACGCCGTCTGCGGCGACCACGACATCTGGCGCCTGCCGCAGGCCGACGACGACTACCCCGGCGGGGCGCCGTACCGCTACATCCGCCATCGCCCGGTCTTCCGCGCGGGCCCGCCGGGCGCCCGCATCAGCCCCAACCTCGCCGGCCGGCTGGCGGCGGCCTTCGCCGTCTGCTCGGAGGTCTACCGCGAGTCCGACCCGGCCTTCGCCAGGCAGTGCCTGCGCTCGGCCCAGCACGTGTACGACCTCGCGGACACGAGCCCCGACGCGCTGCTGTCGGTCTCGCCGCACGACTTCTATCCCGAGGACAGCTGGCAGGACGACCTCGAGCTCGGCGCCGTCGAGCTCTACGCGGCGACCGGCAAGCGCTCGTACCTGACCAGGGCCGCGCACTGGGCCAAGGCCTGGATCGCGAGCGACTTCGACGCGGCCGACACCCTCAACCTCTACGACGTCTCGGCGCTCGCCCACTACGAGCTCGCCAAGGCGATCGGCGGCGCGGGCGGCTACGACGTCTCCCGCGACGACCTGCTCGCCGACCTGCGCCGCCAGCTCGAGCACGCCGTCGCGGTTGCCGGCGATGACGCGTTCGGCGCCGGCTTCGCGTGGAACCATTACGACGTCACGAGCCACCTCTTCGGCCTCGTGACCACCGCGAGCATGTTCGACGAGCTGGCCGGCTCGACGCGCTACGCCGCCTTCGAGGGCCGCCAGCTCGGCGCCGCGCTCGGCGCCAACGCCTGGGGCACGTCGTTCGTGGTCGGGGCCGGGAGCACGTTCCCGCACTGCATGCAGCACCAGGTCGCCAACCTCTCGGGCTCGCTCGACGGCAGGGCGCCGGTCGTCCGCGGCGCCGCGGTCAACGGGCCCAACGACGTCTCGCAGTTCGACGAGGACTCGACCTCGACGCCCGACGGCGCCCGCCCGTGCCCGCCCGGCGGCGACGACGCCTTCGGGCGCTTCACGAGCGCGGGCGGCGCCCGCTACCTCGACAACGTCGGCGCGTGGATGAGCGTGGAGCCCGCCATCGACTTCACCGCCGGGGTCCCACTGGCGCTCGCGCGCGTCATCGCCGGAGATCGCTGAGCCAACGGAGGCCTTCCATGCCGCGCCGCCTCGTCCTCGCCGCCCTCGCCGCCGCCGCGCTCGCGGGGGCGGCGGCCGCCCCCGCCCACGCCGCGCCCACGGTCGTGTCGATCCAGTTCGACGACGGCCGCGGCCAGGCGCCGGTGCGGGCGATCCTCGCCCGCCACCACCTCCACGCGACGTTCTTCGTCAACACCGGCTACGTCGGGACGCCGGACTACCTCACGTGGTCGCAGGTGAAGGCGCTTGCCGCCGACGGCAACGAGATCGCGGGCCACACGCTCACGCACCGCGACCTCGCCGCGCTCTCCCCCGCGGAGGCGCAGCGCGAGGTCTGCGGCGACCGCGACGCCCTCATCCACCACGGCTTCCGGCCGGTCGACTTCGCCTACCCCTTCGGCTCGTACACGAAGGCGACCGAGCGGATCGTGCAGCGCTGCGGCTACTCGTTCGGCCGCGCGGCCTGGGGCCTGTGGGGCTCGGGCTGCGAGGAGGAGCCCGCCGGCTGCCCCTACGCGGTCGACCCGGCCGCCCTCCCCGACCCCTGGGCGATCCCGACCGCCGACGCCCCGATCGACCTCACCTACGTCGAGAACCAGCGCCAGGTCGTCCTGCGCGCGATCGCCCACGGCGGCGGTTGGGTGCAGTTCTTCTTCCACCGCATCTGCCCCGACGACTGCGACGAGTACTCGTGGACACCGGCCTCGCTGGACGCCTTCCTGACCTGGCTGGAGCAGCAGCGCGCCGCGGGCGCCCTCGACGTGCGCACGATGAGCGAGGTGCTCACCCCCGCCTTCCACCCGGCGGTCGCAGCGCCCGCGCCGCCGGCGCCGCCCCGCGGCGCCAACCGGCTGCGCAACCCGTCGCTCGAGCGCCGCGCCAAGGGCGCCGACGCCCCGACGTGCTGGGAGCACCAGGGCTCGGGTGGGGACTGGTCGCGCGTGCGCGGCGCGCGCGGTCGCGCCGAGGCGGTCGCGATCGCCGGCGCCCCCGACGCCTTCGCCGCACTGGCCACCCCCCAGGACCAGGGCGAGTGCTCGCCGGCCGTGCGGGCCGGCGAGCGCCTCGTCCTGCGCGCGTCCTACCGCTCGTCCGACGGCCCGCGCTTCGTCGTGTGGGTCCGCTCGACGGCCGGCGGCTGGTCGTTCTGGCGCGAGAGCCCGCGGCTGGCGCCCGGCGCCGGCTTCCGCAGCGCGTCGTGGGCGCTGCCGGCGATCCCGCGCGGCGTGGCGGCCGTCAGCGTCGGCCTCTCGCTCGGCGGCGACGGCGCCCTGGCCGTCGACGACCTCGCGCTCGGGCGCGCCGGGAGCTGACCTGGCGCACGCGAACGCGTCGAATGACGCAGACGGGCCGCGCCGCGTGGCCTAGCGTCGGAGCATGGCCGACGCAGAGACGCAGCGCATGCAGGAAGAGGACAGCAGGCGCATCGTCTGCGCCGTGGAGCTCGGGTGGCGGGTCTCCTACCTCTACGCCGACCTCGAGCACCCGCTGCACCCCTCCGAGGAGGTCGACGCGCTGCCGGCCTGCCTGCCCGCGGTCGAGACGCTCGCCAACGCCGACCAGCTCGAGGTCCACGCACGCGCAGCGGCGAGCATCGCCGGGCGCCTCGATCTCAAGGCGCGCGCCGAGATCGAGCGGCTGGCCAAGGACGCCCATGCGGCCGCCAAGCGGGGCGAGCCGGACGCGGGGATCCGCGCACGCGTCCACGATCTGCACCACAGGCTGATGAAGGAGCTGTGGGCCAATCGCGAGGGCGAGGGCAAGGCCTACCAGCTGGGCTCATCGCTCTTCGACACGTGGGACCGGATGCGCCGCGCCGCCGACGAGGGCAGGCTGGCCGAGGCGTGGGTCCCGGTGTTCCGCGAGAAGCGCGTCGAGCGCATCAAGGAGCTGCTCGACGACCTGCAGACGCGGCTGGACCCGACGTCGGTCGAGGTCGTCAAGGAGCAGCTCGACCGCTGGAGCAAGCTCGTGCACGACGCCGACGGACCCCGCGGCAAGGGGCTGCCGACGAACCGCAAGGCGCTGGAGGAGATCCGCAGGCAGGCGCTCATCTGGCGCCAGCTCGTGACGCGCGACAAGGAGCCCGAGGCCTATCTGAATCGCAAGCAGCGCGCGCACGTGCGGCGCGAGTTCAACCGCCTGATGTGGACGAGCCTCCTGCGCCCGCGCACCTTCGTCGTCCTCGGCGTCCTGGCGGCGATCGCCTGGACGCTGCGCCTGAGCGACGTCGACCCCGACCAGATGCGCAAGGTGGGCGTCGCGCTCCTGGGCATCCTCGGCGTCACCCAGGCGTCGCTCATCGTCGTCGCCCGCGAGCGCCTCAGCCACTGGTCCACGCTGCTGTGGAACCGCGCGCTGACCGTCGTCGTCTTCCGGGTCACCTGCCGCGCCGACCACGTCTTCGCGACGGCGCGCCCGCTCTCCCCGGCCCTGGTCGCGTCCAAGTGCAGCGCTTTGCCGCGCAAGGCCGTGCGCCTTGCCCAGCGCCCCGTCGCGCGCCCGGCCGCGATGGAGGGTCGGCCGATCGCCACCTAGCCCCCTCGTGCGCGCACCATTGCCCGCCCCGTGGCGGGCTGGTGGGGTGCGGGGATGCAGAGCGAGGTGCACGGCGGACGGCTGGCTCGCCTCGTGCCGGCCGCCGGCTGGCTGGCGCGCTATGACCGGCGCTGGCTGCGCGGCGACGTGGCGGCGGGCATCGCGGTCACCGCCCTGATCGTGCCCAAGAACCTCGGCTACGCCGGCATCGCCGGCGTGCCGCTGCAGAACGGGCTGTACGCCGCGGCCGCGGGCGCGATCGTCTACGCGCTGCTCGCCACCTCGCGCCAGATCTCCACGGGCCCGAGCTCGTCGCTGGCCGCGGTGGCGGGCGGCGCAGTGCTCGCCACCGGCCTGAAGGGGGACGACGCCGCGCAGCTCGTCGCCGCCATCGCCGTTGCGACGGGGCTGCTCTTCCTGGCGCTCGCGGTCTTCCACCTGGGGTGGATCGCGCAGTTCCTGTCCAAGGCGGTGGTCACCGGCTTCCTCGCGGGCGCGGCGGTCGACGTGGTCATCGGGGAGCTGCCCAAGCTCACCGGCACCGATGCCGAGGGCGACAACTCGTGGCGCGAGCTGTCGAGCTGGCTGCGGTCGCTCGACGAGGTGCACTGGACCACGGTGGCCGTCGCGGTCGCGGCGCTCGCGACCATCCTGGCGCTGCGCTTCCTGGCGCCCCAGGTCCCGGGCGCGCTCGTCCTCGTCGTCGGCGGGCTGCTCGCCTCGAGCCTGTTCGACCTCGGCGACCACGGCGTGGCGCTCGTCGGCGACGTGCCGCGCGGGCTGCCCACCCCCGAGATCCCCGACCTCACGGTGGTCGGCGACCACTACGCGACGATCGCCATCGCGGCCGTCGCGTTGCTGCTCATCGGCTTCTCGCAGACCGCCGGCGACGCGCGCGCCTTCGCGGCGCGCCATCGCTACCGGATCGACGTCAACCAGGAGTCCGTGGCCCAGGGGATGGCGAACGTCGGCGCCGGCGTGTTCCAGGGGATGCCCGTGTCCACGAGCCTGTCGGCCAGCTCGCTCAACGAGTCGGCCGGCGCGCGGACGCAGGTGTCGTCGCTCGTCGCCGGCGGGCTGGTGCTCGCGACCCTGCTCGTGCTCGCCCCGCTGTTCTCGGACCTGCCCAAGGCCGTGCTCGGCGCGGTGATCATCGACGCGGTCGTCTTCGGGATGATCGACGTCGCCGAGCTGCGGCGCCTGCGCCGCGTGGCGCCCTTCGACCTGTGGGTCGCGATCGCGGCGATCATCGGCGTGCTCTCGGCCGGCGTCCTGGCCGGCGTGGTCATCGGCGTGGCGCTGTCGCTGTGCTGGCTCGTCTACGTGGCCACGCGGCCGGCGATGCCGCTCCTGGGCCGCGAGCCCGGCACGCAGGCCTTCCGCGACCTCGACGAGAGCCCCGGCGCCGAGACCTTCCCCGGCATCGCGGTCCTGCGCCTGGACGCCGGCCTGTTCTTCGCGACCGCCGAGGCGCTGGAGGACCGCGTCCGCGGGCTGGCCGGTGACGGGGCGGGTCCCGGGCCCCACGCGATCGTCCTCGACCTCGAGGGCGTGAACTTCGTCGACTCCCAGGGCGCCGCGAAGCTGGGTGAGCTGCAGCGGCTCACCACGGCCGACGGGATCTCGCTGCGCCTGGCGCGCGTCAAGCCCGCCGTCCGCGCCGTGCTCGAGGCCGACGGGCTCGTGGCCCTGATCGGCGCAGACCACATCCACCCCGGCGTCTACAGCGCCGTCGAGGCCGAGCTCGTCGCGTCCTAGCGCGCTCAGCCGAGCGCCATGCCCTCCACTGCGCTCGAGGGCGCCGGGTCGGGCAGGCGCATCATCCGGAAGGCGTTGAAGAGGCCGAGCAGGCCGGCCAGGATCGGGATGAGCAGCGCGACCTGGAGCGCGCGGTGGCGCGCGTCGGTGTTGATGCTCAGGATCTCGGCCTTGATCTCCGGGGGTTGCCCGGCGAGCTGCTTCTCGAGCTGGGTGTTGCTCATGACCTCGGCGTCGTCCTCCAGGGCGTCGGCGACCTGCTCCTGGCTGGCCTTGGGCAGCACGTCGCTCGCCTCGGCCATCTTGGTGAACGTCACCGAGAGGGTGGCGAGCATGATCGCGCCCGCGAAGGCCAGCCCGAACGAGAGCCCGAACGACCCGCCGGCCGAGTTCACGCCGGCCGCCTCGCTGACGTGCTCCTCGGAGATCGGCGACAGCGTGTAGTTGTTGAGCTGGGAGACGAGCAGGCCCAGGCCCGAGCCCGCGATCATCAGCGGGATCACGAGGTACCAGCCGCTGTCGGCCCGCGGGACGATCGGGACGAGCAGCGCCATCCCGACGGTCACGAGCGCGAACCCCGCGCGGATGATCGACGCCGGGCGCCGGCGGCCCGCCCGGCGGCCCGCCAGCAGGGCGACGGCGAACATGCTCAGCGACAGCGGCGCCAGCGACAGGCCGGCCTCGAGCGCGTTGTACTCGAGCACCATCTGCAGGTAGATCGGCAGCGCGATCATCGCCCCGCCGAGCGCGATCTGCTGAAGCGTCTGGCCCGCGATCCCGTGGCGGAAGAGGTCGGAGTCGAAGAGCCCGGCGTCCAGCAGCGCCGGCTTGCCCTCGCGCTTGCGTCGCACCAGCCACCAGGCCAGCGAGCCCATCGCCACGACGCCGGCGGCGATGAGCGCCGCCACGGACTCGCCGCCCTCCTGCCAGACGAGGACGCCGAGCACGATCCCGCCCATGCCCACCGCCGAGAGCACGGCGCCGACCCAGTCGACGCCCCGCGGCCCCGTGTACGGCACGTCGCGGATCAGCCCGATGCCCGAGAGCACGATCGCGATGACCACGTCCTCGAGCAGGAAGGCGACCCGCCACGACAGGTAGGTGGTGATGAAGCCGCCGATCAGCGGCCCGACGGCGGCGGCGATCGCGGCCGCCGCGCCCACCATCGCGTAGGCCTTCGCCTGGGCCTCGCCCTCGAAGTTGCCGTGGATGAGCGACTGCATCGCGGGCAGGAGCATCGACGCGCCGAGCCCGCCGATGATCGCCCAGAAGACGATGATCGCGACCAGGCCCTGCGAGAGGGCCATGGCCAGCGCGCCGATCGCGTAGGCGATCAGGCCGATCACGTAGGCGCGCTTGCGGCCGATGAGGTCGCCGACCTTGCCGCCGATCAGGATGAAGGCGGCCGACACGAGCGCCTCGAGCGCGATCGCCGACTGCACGCCGCTGACCGTCGTGTCGAGGTCGTGCACCACCGACGAGATCGACACGTTCATGAGCGACGTGTCGACCACCAGCACGAACATCGCCATCGACAGCAGGATGGCGAGGCGGTTGGCGGAGGGGGCGCGCTCCGGCGCGATGGCGATGTCCCCCGTCACGACGCGACCGCGCGGGGAACGGCTAGAAGGGGTGGCCCTCGCTGCGCGAATCCGACGGCAACGCGGTGTGGGTCCCGTCGGTGCGCCCGAGCACGGCGTCGCGCTCCGCCTGCGTGGCCGCCCCGGGCCGCGCGACCCAGTAGACGATAGGGCCGAGCAGGGGCACGAAGAACGTCACGACGATCCAGAGCGTCTTCGATCCCCCGCCGAGGTCGTCGCGGCGGAGGACGTCGACGAGCGTGAGCACCCAGATGAGCACCAGCGGGATGGCGATGAGGGTGGGAAGCAGCATCTCAGGACGATGGTTGTCCTCCCACGGCCCCGGCGCCAGGGTGCGTGCACGGAGGTCGGCGGGGATGGACGCACGCGCGTCCGGTCGTTACGGCAGCGGGCCGCCCCGGTCGCGCCAGCGGCGGATCTGGAAGGCCTTGATCACGTCGCCGACGCCGTGGAAGAGCGCCCAGACGCCCGCGAACACGAGCAGGATGTACTGCTTGTGGAGGTAGAACTGGCCGGACGTCCAGAACGCCAGGATGATCGTCGCGATCCCGGAGATCAGGCCCCACCACCACAGGTCGTTCGTGTCGCGCTCGGCCAGCGCCTCGATGACCCAGAAGACGCCCGCCGTGAGGAAGATGAAGCCGAGGATGTCGGCGACGCCGGCGAAGGTGTCCTCGGGCCGGATCAGCGAGATCACCCCGGCGATCAGGAACAGCACCCCGAAGACCCACAGGATCCAGCGCAGCGCGCCGCGCGCGAGCGTGCCGAAGACGAGGTTCTGCGCGCCGGCGGCCAGGAACATGATCCCGATCAGGATGCCGACGGTCGTGATCGACGCGCGGTCGAACTGCAGCACGACGAGCGCGGCCACGATCCACGCGACGCCGGTGGCCAGCCACAGCCACCACAGGGCGGCCATCTGACGAAACGGATCCGGCGGCGCTCCGACGCTCAGGGCTTCCACGCCCCACCTCCTTGAACTGGTGTCGCCATCGCTCCGCCGTGCGGAGCGGGCCCGAAGCGCTCGGCGAGAACGCCGTGGCGCAGGGCGCGGTCGCTGACGGTCAGCGCGTCGCGCCCGAGCAGCGTAAGGACGCTGCGCACGATGCAGGCGCCGGCGAGGATGACCTCGGCGCGGCTGGGCTGCAGGCCGACGATCGCGCGGCGCTGCTCGGCGCCCTGCGTGCGGTAGAGCTCGATCTGGCGGTCGATCTCCTCGCGGTCCAGGACCGTGCCCTGGACGACGTCGGGGTCGTAGGTCGCCAGCGCGTGCCGAACCGCGGCGAGGTTGGTGATGGCGCCGCCCATGCCGACGACCGTGCCCGGCGCCGGCCGGCCCTCCAGCCGCGCGAGGTCGCCGCGGATCGCGTCGAGCGCGGCCGCGAGCGTGGCCTCGTCGACGACGCCGTCGAGCCCGTAGCGCTCGGTGTAGCGGACGGCGCCGACGTCGACGCTGAAGCGCTCGGCGATCTGCTCGCCGTCGCTGAAGGTGAACTGCGAGCTGCCGCCGCCCGTGTCGAAGACCACGAGCGTCCCGGTGAGGCGCCCCAGGGCCGAGCGCGCCGCCACGTAGGCGAGGCGGCCCTCCTCCTCGCCGGAGATGACCTCGACCCGCACCCCGCAGCGCGCCTGCACGGCGTCGACGAGCTCCGCGGCGTTCGTCGCGATGCGAAGCCCCGCGGTCCCCACCGCCGCGATCGCCTCGGTCCCCTTGGCCCGTGCCTCGTCGGCCATGTCGGCGACCGCCTCGACCGTCCGCTCGATCGCGGCCGCGCCCAGCCGTCCCGTCTCCCCCAGGCCTTCGCCGAGCCGCGTCACCTCGGCGCGGTCGTCGATCGTGCGCCACGCCCCGTCGGCGCCCAGCTCGCCGATGTGGAGCTTGACCGAGTTGGTGCCGACGTCGATGACCGCGAAGCGCCGCGCGCCGAACCCCACGAGCGCCTTGAGCCCACTCGCGGCGTTGACGTTGCGCCGCGAGCCCAGGCCGAGCTCGTCCACGGCGGCGACGACCAGCTCGGGATCCTCGGACTCGAGCGCGATCGTCCGCGTGCTCCCGACGGCCGTCGACACCGTGCTGAGCTCGGCCATGCAGCCGCCGACCATGTAGTGGTCGCGGCGCTTGTGCACCATCACCGCCGTCAGGTCCGGGCTCGAGGCGGCCAGCGCCTCGACGAAGCCGTCGAGCGAGGCGACCCCCACCGGCGGCGCGATGTCCACCCCCAGCTCCTCGAGCACGACGCGCAGCTCTCCCGCGTCCAGGGGGAAGGTGGCCTTGAGCACCGGCTTCCACTGCTCGAGCCCGTCTGCGTCGACGCGTTCGAGGTGCTTGACGTCCATCAGCCCGTCGCGCGACTTGACCGAGGCGTCGCTGCGGCGCGAGAGCAGGTAGAGGTCGTCGCTGTCCTGGGTGCTCTGCGTCGAGAGCGACGTCAGACGGCTCTCGGCCGCTCCGAAGCTGGCGCCGAAGGTCCGCCACTCCCAGCGCGGGACGATGGTCATCGGTGGTCGTCACCTTCGCCTGGCCCCGAGAGGGCCGCAAGCGTGACGGCCCGTCAAGGCGTGCGGGGCGTGCACCACCACGCGGAAACCGGTGCACACCATTGTGCGCCGCTCCGGGGCCCGCGGACACTGCCCGCAGAGAAAGGACGGCATGGCAACGACGCAAGCGGCCCCGACCACCACGACCGAGGCGCCGGTCTGGCACGTGCTCACGCGCGAGAGCGCCGCGGAGGAGCTGCACGTCGAGCCCGCGCAGGGGTTGACGAGCGAGGAGGCGGCGGCCCGGCTGGAGCGCTACGGGCCCAACCGCTTCGCCGAGGCCAAGGCGGAGCCGCGCCTGCACGCCTTCCTGCGCCAGTACCAGGACCCGATGCAGATCGTCCTGCTCGTCGCCGGGGTGATCTCGATCTACCCGGTCAAGCAGCCGGGGACCGGCATCGTGATCCTGCTGCTCACCCTGCTCAACGCGGTGCTGGGCCTCAACCAGGAGGGCAAGGCCGCGGCGGCGGTGGCGGCGCTGGCCAAGATGATGATCGTCAAGGCGCGGGTGCGCCGCGACGGCGAGCTCGCCCAGCTGCCGGCCGAGCAGCTCGTGCCGGGCGACGTGGTCGAGATCGAGGCGGGCGACGTCGTCCCCGCCGACGGGCGGCTGCTGAGCGCGGCGACGCTCGAGGTGGCCGAGGCGGCGCTGACCGGCGAGAGCCTGCCCGTGAGCAAGGGCATCGAGGCGGTCGACGCGCCCGAGGCGCCGCTCGGCGACCGCACCGACATGGTCTACATGAACACGAACGTCACCCGCGGGACCGGCGAGTACGTCGTCACCTCCACCGGGATGGACACCGAGGTCGGGCACATCTCCGGGCTGCTGCAGACCCAGCAGGAGTCCAAGTCGCCGCTGACGCGGCAGCTCGACAAGCTCACCAAGCAGCTCGTCACCATCGCGGGGCTGGCGCTCGTCGCCTCGGTCGCCATCAACATGGCGCGCGGGCAGAGCTTCACCGAGGTCTTCACGGTCGCCGTGGCCTTCGCGATCGCCGCCATCCCGACCGGCCTGCCCGCCGTGGTGACGACGATCCTCTCGCGCGGCACGCGCCTGCTGGCGGAGGCCAACGCGATCATCAAGCGCCTGCGCTCCACCGAGACGCTCGGCGCCACGTCGGCGATCTGCTCGGACAAGACGGGCACGCTGACCCTCAACCAGATGACCGCCGTCGAGCTCACGATCCCGGGCCGGCAGTACGCGATCTCGGGCACCGGCTACTCGACCGAGGGCACGATCAAGCGCGTCGCCGGCGAGCCGGAGGTCCCGCTCGAGCCGTTCATGTTCCCGCTGGCGCTCGCCTGCGACGCCGTCCTCACGCCGACCGGCGAGATGATCGGCGACCCCACCGAGGGGGCGCTCGTCGTGCTCGCCGAGAAGGGCGGCGTCGACCTGACCTCCACGCGCGAGCGCTACCCGCGCGTGGCCGAGCTCCCGTTCGACACCGCCTACAAGCTCATGGCGACGTTCCACCGGATGGACGACGAGTCCGGGCGCGAGGTCATCCGCTGCTTCGTCAAGGGCGCGCCCGACCAGTTGCTGGGGCGGGCCTCGTCGCACCTGGATCCCGCGCTCGCCACGGTGGCGGTCGACGAGGCCTTCAAGGGCCGCTATCTCGAGGAGAACGAGCGCCTGGGCAAGAAGGGGCTGCGCGTGATGGCGACCGCGCGCCGCGACTTCGATCCGGCGAGCTTCGACGCGGGCGGCGACCTGCTGGAGCTGATGCAGGACCTGACGCTGCTGGCGCTCGTCGGCATCGTCGACCCGCCGCGCCCGACGGCGAAGGTCGCGATCGCCACCGCGCACCACGCCGGGGTGCAGGTGCGGATGATCACCGGCGACCACGCGGTCACCGCCGAGGCGATCGCGCGCGACCTCGGCATCCGCGGCCGCGCGATCTCCGGCGCGCAGTTCGCCGAGCTCGACGACGACGCCGCCCACGAGCAGATCGACGAGATCGGCGTCATCGCGCGGGTCACGCCCGAGCAGAAGGTGCGCCTCGTCGACATCCTCAAGCGCAAGGGCCACGTCGTCGCGATGACCGGCGACGGCGTCAACGACGCGCCCGCGCTCAAGCAGGCCGACATCGGCATCGCCATGGGGATCACCGGCACCGAGGTCTCCAAGGAGGCCGCGGCGATGATCCTCACCGACGACAACTTCGCGACGATCGTCAAGGCGGTCGAGCTCGGCCGCGGCCTCTACGACAACCTCGTCAAGTACATCCGCTTCCAGATGGGCGTGCTCGCCGGGATGATCGTGACCTTCCTGGGCTCGAGCATCCTCAACATCGCCAGCGGCATCCCGTTCCTGCCGATGCAGACGCTGTGGGTGAACTTCACCACGCAGGTCTTCCAGGCGATCGGGCTCGGCTACGGCGAGCCGGGCGAGGGGCTCATGGAGCGCACGCCGCGCAAGCCCGAGAAGCCGATCCTCTCGCGCATGGACACCCGCTGGTTCATCGTCGCGGGCGTCACGATGGCGGCGGCCACCATGGCCGTGATCGCCGGCGCCGAGCACGACAAGGGCGAGGAGCTCGCGCG
The DNA here is from genome assembly GCA_963851295.1 of uncultured Actinomycetes bacterium. Classification (GTDB taxonomy): domain Bacteria; phylum Actinomycetota; class Thermoleophilia; order Solirubrobacterales; family Solirubrobacteraceae; genus JAOPZW01. The sequence continues at coordinate 1,255,634 of CAWKOS010000001.1, forward strand.
CACGATGGGCTTCACCACCTTCGCGATCGCCAACCTCTTCTTCTCCTTCACGGCGCGCGACGAGCTGCGCTCGGTCTTCACCCTGGAGACCTTCCGGGACCGCACCTTCCTGATGACGTCGCTGCTGTCGGTCATCGCGATCGTCGCGGGGACCGAGCTCGACTTCTTCCACCGCATCCTCAAGTCGGTCGAGCTCACCGGCGACCAGTGGCTGATCTGCATCGGCGGCGGCCTGGTCATCGTGGCCGTCTCGGAGGTCTGGAAGTTCGTGCGGCGGATGCACCAGGAGGAGCCGGCCCCGGATGGCCCTGCAGCTCGGTAGCGGTCTCGGTGAGCGCTGCGAGCATGGGTTGGGCGAGCCGGTGCCTGCCGCCGGGTGGCAGCAGGGTGTAGACGTCGCGTTGAGGGGTCTCGCCGGCGATCGGGCGTAGGGCGGTGCCGGCGAAGGCTTCGGCCAGCAGGCCGGGGGCGAGGGTGACCGCGAGGCCGCGGGTGATCAGGCCGCGGATGGCGAGCTGGTCGCGGGTGAGCGAGACGAGGCGTGGCTCGAATCCCGCGGCGCGGCAGGCGCGGACGATGAGCCCGTCGGTGAAGGCGGCCGTCCAGTCCTCGTCGGCGAGGTCGGTGAGGCGGACGGCCGGCCGGCCGGCGAGCTCGTGGTCGGGCGGGAGCGCGACGAGGAAGGACTCGCGGAGCAGGTCGTGGCGCTCGAGGTCGTCGAACTCGCGGCGCGGGAGGGCGGCGTCCTGGAAGTCGACGGCGAGATGGAGCGCTCCGGAGCGGACGCGGTCGGGCAGTTCGTCGGCGGCGCCTTCGTCGACCGTGACCCGGGCTCCGGGGTGCTGTGCGCGGATCTGCGCGACGGCCGAGGGAACGAAGCCGGCGAGCGCTGTGGGGAACGCGCCGATCCGCAGGAGCGTGCGCTCGTCGTCGGCGATCTCGGCGAGCTGGAGGGCGGCCAGGTCGAAGCGCGCGGCGATGGCGTCGGCGTGCTCGAGCAGCAGGGTGCCGGCGCGGGTGAGCCGCAGGCCCCCCGGGCTGCGGTCGAGCAGTCGCGCGCCGACCTCCTGCTCGAGCGCTGCGACCTGGTGCGAGACCGAGGGCTGTGAGAGCGCGAGCTGTTGCGCGGCCCGGGTGAACGAGCGCTCGCGGGCCACGACGCGGAAGGTGAGAACGCGTCTGGGATCCATAGACACACACTATCGATCCGCAAGAATCATGATTTGCATCAATGATGAATGGCTCGCACACTTGTTCGCATGCTTCCCATCGCCGCTTTGTTCTCGCACACCGCCACGCGACGCGCCCTCGTCGGCGCCCGCGCCCAGGATCCCGTCGTCACGTACCACGTGTCCAAGCCCGCCGCTCTCGAGCTCGGCCGCTTCAGCGAGGGGATGGAGGTCCACCCCCTGCCGTCGCCGCTGTGGCGAGTCGGCCGCTTCAGCGACGGCATGGCGCCCGCCGAGGCCGCCGGCCTCGACGAGCGCCGCGCCGCCTGAGTCCTCACGCACGCCAAGCCCCAGGAGAAACAACCATGACCGTCCCCACCACCACCGTTCCCGCCGTCGAGCTCAACGACGGCCACCGCGTCCCCCAGCTCGGCTTCGGGGTCTTCCAGATCGCCCCCGAGGACACCGCGAGCGCCGTGCGCGAGGCGCTCGACGTCGGCTACCGCCACATCGACACCGCCGAGATGTACCGCAACGAGCGGGGCGTCGGCGAAGCCATCCGCAGCTCCGACCTGGACCGAGGCGACGTCTTCGTCACGAGCAAGCTCAGCAACCGCTTCCACGGTCCCGACGACGCCCGGCGGGCGTTCGACCGCACGCTCGCCGAGCTCGGCTTCGACTACGTCGACCTCTTTCTCATCCACTGGCCGCTGCCCACGCTCTACGACGGCGACTTCGTCTCGACCTGGAGGGCGCTCGAGGAGGTCCATCGCGACGGTCGCGCGCGCTCGATCGGCGTGTCGAACTTCCAGGTCGACCACCTCGAGCGGCTCGCCGCCGAGACCGACGTCGTGCCGGCGGTCAACCAGATCGAGCTGCACCCCTACTTCGCCAACGCCGAGGTCCGCGCCTACGGCCACGCGCACGCCATCGCCACCGAGGCCTGGTCGCCGATCGCCCAGGGCGCCGTGCTCGACGATCCCGTGATCACCGCGATCGCCGACGCCGTCGGCAGGTCGCCCGCGCAGGTCGCGCTGCGCTGGCACATCCAGCGCGGCCACATCGTGTTCCCCAAGTCCGTCACCACCGCCCGGATCCGGGAGAACTTCGAGCTCTTCGACTTCGAGCTCGCACCCGAGGACGTCGGCCGCATCGACGCCCTCGACCGGGGCGCCGCCGGCCGCCGCGGCGCCGACCCGGACACCTTCGACTGGATCCCCGACTGAGGATCAAAGGAGGGCGCTGATCATGACCACGCTCGGCTTCGTCGGACTGGGACACATGGGCGGCAACATGGCCGCCCGGTTGCTTGCCGCCGGATACCGCACGACAGCTCCGCGTCCCTCTGCCGACCGCCGCGACCGCGGACCAGATGCTCACCCTGGCACGCGCGCTGGGGTACGGGCGACGCGACCTCGCAGCGCTGCACGAGGTCCTGGCGCAACTGGCCGGCGAACCCGCCCTGCGGCGGCGCTAGATCCCGTCGGCAAGCTCGCGCAGCTCGCGGTCGAACCTGGCCGGATCCTCGAGGAAGGGCATGTGACCGACCTCGTCGTACCAGGATGCCCGAGCCGTCGGGCAGACCTCGAGCACGTGCTCGGCCATCGAGGGGAGCACGATCGCATCGGCGCGTCCGTGGCTGACCAGCACGGGCACCGACAGGCGCGACAGGACGTCGTCGGCATCGATCTCGCGCGCGAGCAGCGCCCCACGGACCTTGGGCGCCACGACCATGTTCCAGCACAGGGCTGCGTCCCAGTCCTCTGCGCTGAGCGGCTTCGCCGTGCAGGCGCGCAGGAAGCGGTGGATGGCGGCGATGCCGGCCGGCAGGTCGGGCCCACAGGCGTCGCCGGCGTTCTCGAGCAGGCCCGGGCCGATGTGGTCGAAGCTGGGCGTGCGCAACACCGCGCCGCCGACGAGGTTGACCGCGGCGATGGCCTCCTCGCCGTACGCCCGGAGGTAGTCGGTCACGACGAACCCGCCGTAGGACCACGCGACCAACACGGGTCGGTCCGGCCCCAGAAGCTCGATCACGGCGTTGAGGTCCTCGGCCCACAGGCGCCCGTCGAGGTAGCGCTCGGCCTCCAGCGGCTTCTCGGACATGCCGTGACCGCGGAGGTCGAAGGTGACGATGTGGAAGTCGTTCGCGAGCGTGCCGGCGGTCTGGCGCGACCAGCACAGCTGGGATTGCGACCAGCCGTGGACGAACACGATCGGGGGTCCCTGCGGGTTGCCCCACTCCCGGACGTTCAGCCTGAGCCCGTCCCCGCCGCGCACGTCGCGCGTCGCGATCGGCTCGCGTCTCCAACGTCGGCTCGATACTGAGCGTGCGCTCCATCTTCGTGCCTCCCTCCGCTCCGTGAGCGGTCCGGCGTTCAACTGCGTGTGAAGACGCTAGGAGCTGTCGCCGGCGCCGGCATCGGTGCCACCACGCAACCCTCCACGGGTCGCCTGGCGGCGTGCACGTAGCGTCTCGGAGAACCGCACGGCGGCGGCCGCCCGTCCCGCCTTGCCGGAGACGCGCAGCTTGGCGTAGACGTTGGAGAGGTGGCGCTCGACGGTGCGGACGCTCAGGCACAGGCGCTCGGCGATCGCCTCGTTGCTCAGGCCGGCCGCCACGAGCTCGAGGACGTCCAGCTCGCGCGGGCTGAGCGTCGCGACCTCGCCGCCGCTCGGCGCCGGCTCGGTGCCGAGGAAGGCACGCAGCTCGGACCGGAACACGCGCCACGCCGGCTCGTCCGACAGCAGGATGTGGTTCGCCGACTCCAGCAGGACGAAGCGGGCGTCCGGGATGCGGGCGGCGAGCAGCCGGCCCTCCTCGACCGGCACGACCCGGTCCTCTCGTGCGTGGGCCACCAGCGTCGGTGTGGTCACCTGGGCCGCGAGGTCGACGACGTCGATGCGGTCGCGCGCCTCATACAGGCACGCCGCCACCTCAGCCGATGTCGATCGCCGCTGCAGCTCGTCGTACCACGCCATCTGCTCCGGCGTCCCGTCGGGGAGGAAGAGCATGCTGAACAGGCGGCGGAAGGTCGGGTTGGCGTCCGTCCAGCCCGCGCGGATCGCCGACGTCATCGCCTCCGCATGCCGACGCGCCTCGTCACCGCGCAACATGCGGCCGCGCGCATACCCTCCGTAGAGGACGAGCCGGGTGAGCCGCTCGGGATGCCGCGCCGCGTACGCGAGCGCCACCGCGGCTCCCTGCGAGATGCCGAGCAGGGCGAAGCGATCGAGACCGGCCGCCGCGACGACGGCCTCCAGATCCGCGACCCACGTCTGCACCGAGAGATCGCCCAGCTCGCGGTCCGACAGGCCGCATCCGCGCTCGTCGTAGCGGACGACCGTGTGGCCGTCCCCGAGCTCGGCCAGCCAGTGGTGCCAGACCGGGCTCTCCCAATCGAAGTCGAGATGCGTCAGCCACGTCGCCGTCCTCACGATCGGCGGCCCGCGGCCGTGGACGGCGTACGCCAGCCGCACACCATCCCCAGCGGTGCAGAAGCGCACCTGCTGCTCCACACAGCCGACCCTACAACCGCATGACCGCGACCGGCGCGGCCCCGGCGCTACACGCCGAGCTCGACGGCGATGCGCTTGTCGTCCGCGGCGGCGGTGAACTCGGCGTAGTCGGCGCCGTTCTGGTCGGCGTAGGCGACGGCGAACTGCTCGAGCGCACGGTCGACCGTGTCGTCGTCGCCGAGGTAGCCGGCGATCTTCGCCGCGTCGCCGCTGCGGGCATGGGCGCGCGCGAGCGTGATGCCGCAGAGCTGGCCGTAGCGCGCCAGGCGCGCCGGCGGCATCCCCTCGATCACCGCTGAGCCCTTCATGTCGCGTAGCTGACGGACGTAGAAGTCCCGCTCGCGCGCCCCGGTCCCGGTCGCCCAGCCGAGGAACGGGTCGCTGGCGGCCTGCATGACGCGCTGGCCCTGCACCACCCGCTCTCCCTGCTGCTCGTATTCGTCGGCGCCCGCGTACGGGGCGAGCACGGACGGGTCCGCTTCCTTGACCTGCAGGAAGAGCGGGTCGTCGTCGCGGTCGCCCATCAGCAGGACCATGAACGCCTCGGTCCCGACCGAGCCGACGCCGACGACCTTGCGGGCGAAGTCCTCGTAGTGATAGTGGTCGAGCACGAGACGCCGCTCGGGTGACAGCGAGGCCGCGTAGTCGGTGAGTCCCTGGCGGACGATCTGCTCGAGGTCGCCGTAGGTCTCGTCGGACGGGCGCACGATCACCGGCGGCTGCTGCCTGATCCGATAGCCACCGTCGACCGGCTGAGCGAACTTCGACAGCGAGCCCAGGCTCGTGCGCGTGCGCGCCTTCGCGAGGCCCTTCCGAGTGGCTTTGACGGTGGCCTTGTCCTCACGGTCGGCGAGCTCGTTCAAGAGGTCCTCCGCGTCGATGCGCGCGTACCAGACGTCGAGGAACCGCATCGCCGCGGCGTCGGCCATCGTCGTGCGGTACGCCTCGGCGGCGGCGCGCGCGGCCGCGCGCTGCTCCTTGCGGCGGTAGCCGTTGTCGCGAGCGGCGACGACGAAGCTCGCGACGAGGCGCTTGACGTCCCACTCGAACGGCGCCGGCAGCGTCTCGTCGAAGTCGTTGAGATCGAACACGACACGCCGATCCGGCGCCGCGAACACGCCGAAGTTCGAGAGGTGCGCGTCACCGCAGCACTGCACCCGCAACCCCGTGCTCGGCGTCTGCGAGAGATCCGCAGCCATGATCCCCGCGCCACCGCGGTAGAAGGTGAACGGCGAGACGATCATGCGCCCGTGACGGATCGGGACCAGCTCCGGCACCCGCGTCGCGTTCTGCTCCTCCAGGATCGCGACCGGGTCCGGGCGACCGTCCGGCGCCGCCCACTCGCCGTGGGCCTCCAGCGGCACCGACTCGCGCTCTGCGCGACCCTCGGCCATCCGCGTCTCGACCGCCTTGGGCAGGTCGAGGACGCCTCGCTGGCGCTTGCTGCCCTTGGCCGGCTTCGTGCGCTTCTTCGACTTGACCGCAGTCTTCGCCATCTGCCAGCACTCCCTTTCCTGGCGCCCCGGTGATCGTCCCGCGGCGGGCGGATCCCGGCGTCATTCGATCCGGGTGACCTTTCCGGGATCGGCCGGCGGTACGGTGATCCGGCCATGAGGTTGGTCCCCACGTGGTTGCGTGGCTACGACCGCGCATGGCTGCCCACCGACGCGATCGCCGGGCTGACGATCTGGGCGCTCATGGTGCCGCAGGCGATGGCCTACGCCGGGATCGCGGGGGTGCCGGTCCAGAACGGTCTCTACGTGATGCCGCTCGCAGTGGTCGGCTACGCGCTGCTCGGGAGCTCGCGTCACCTCTTCGTCGGTCCCAGCGCGACCGTGGCGACCTTGTCAGCCTCCTCGGTGGCCGTCGTCGCGACCGCGAGCACGGGCTCGGCCGAGTACGTCGCCCTGACCTGTGCGCTGACGCTCATGGTGGGCGTGATCTACCTCGCGGGCGGCCTCGCGCGCATGGGCTTCGTCGCGCGCTTCTTCGCCCGCCCGGTGCTCGAGGGCTTCATCGTCGGGCTCGGCCTCTACATCGCGATCGGCCAGCTGCCGAAGGTGGTCGGGATCGAGAAGCCGTCGGGCAACACGGTCGCGGTGCTCGTGAACACCATCGCCCACGTCGGGAGCTGGGATGCGACCACCGTCGCGGTCGGGGTCGCGGGCCTGGTCGCGCTGTTCGCGCTCGCTCGCTTCGCGCCGAAGCTCCCCGGGGTGATCATCGTCGTCGTGCTTGCCGTGCTCGCGGTCCAGGCGCTCGACCTGCAGGACCACGGCGTGGCGATCGTCGGCGACGTGCCGACCGGCTTTCAGTTCGTCTCGCTGTCGAGCGTCTCGACGCACGACCTCGTAGGACTCCTCCCCGGCGCCCTCGCGGTCGTGATCGTCGGCCTCGCGCAGTCGCTCGCGATCGCCAAGAGCTACGCCGCGAAGTACCACTACGCCGTCGACGCCAATCGCGAGATGCTCGGCTACGGCGCCGCGAACATCGGAGCCGGCGCGCTGCAGGGCTACACCGTCACCGGCGGGCTCTCGCCGTCCGCGACGGCCGAGCGCGTCGGCGCGAAGTCGCCGGTCGCCTTCCTCGTGACCGCGCTGATGGCGCTGCTGACGATCCTCTTCTTCGCGGGGCTGTTCAAGGACCTGCCCGAGCCGGTCCTCGGCGCGATCGTGATCTGGGCGGTGTCGGGGATGATCGACTTCGGGCGGGTCACGCAGTACTGGCGCGCCCAGTCACTCGAGTTCTGGGCGGCGCTCGGCGCCCTGCTCGGCGTGGTCCTCATCGACATCCTTCCGGGCGTCGCGATCGGCGTCGCCCTCAGCTTCATCCTGCTTATCCACACGATCGACCACCCGCACATCGCCTCGCTCGGGCGCAGTAGCGACGGCACGGGCTTCACCGACCTCGAGGACGACGCCGGCGCGACGCCGATCCCCGGCGTCCTGATCCATCGCTTCGAGGCGGAGCTGATCTTCGCCAACGCCGATCTCTTCCAGGACGACCTCCTCGCCCGAGTTCGGGCGGCCGAGCCGGCGCCGGGCACGGTCGTCCTCGACTTCGCGGCGGTCAGCCAAGTCGACGTGACGGGCGCTCAGACCCTCCGGTCGGTCCACGACACCCTCGACACGCTCGGCATCCGGCTGATGATCGCGCACGCCAGGAGCAATGTGCGCGACGCGCTGCGTCGCAGCGGGACCGTCGAGGTCCTCGGCGAAGACAACGTCGCGCCGACCATCGCCGACGCCCTCGAGGCGTCCGGTGCCGCCCCTCAGGGCATCGCGAGGGGCCGGTAGCCGCGGACGTCGCGCTCGGTCGCGGCATCGTCCTGATCGGGTGATGCGCGGCACCGCTGCTCGGTCGACACTGCGTGCAGACCTTCGAAAGGAGCGCCAATGGCGATCGGACCAGTCCAGCTCATCGTGCTCGGGTTCAACCACCCGGACTTCCACGGCGAGATCATCGACGAGCTCGAGCGCCTGCGTTCGAGCGACACCGTGCGGGTGATCGACGCGCTCGCGGTGCACAAGGACCCCGACGGTGAGATCGAGGTCGTGCATCTGAGCAACCTCAGCAAGGACGAGGCGATCGAGCTCGGCACCAAGATCGGCGCGCTGATCGGCCTCGGGATCGAGGGCGAGGAGGGCATGATCGCCGGCGCCGAGGCGGGCGCCGAGTCCGCTGCCGAAGGCAATGGCGTGCAGGTCTTCAGCGACGAGGAGGCGTGGGACATCCTCGAGGACATCCCGAACGACTCGGCGGCTGCGCTGATCCTGATCGAGCACCACTGGGCCGTCCCGCTGCGCGACGCGATCGCGCGGGCGGGCGGATTCCGCCTCAGCGACGGCTTCATCAGCCCACTCGACCTGATCGAGATCGGCCTGATCAGCCGCGAGGAGGCCGAGGAGCTGCACGCACTCGAGACGGCCGCCGACGCGGCCGCACAATGACCAACAGCCTGGAGGTATGACGAATGTTCGGCAGCCGCAGAGTCGCGCGTCGCACGTCCCGTCGCGTCGCACGCCGCCGCTAACGCTGAGGGAGGGTGGCTCCGGAACGCGGAGCTTCTGATGGGCGCGGCTGGGCTCGAACCAGCGACCTCTCGCGTGTGAGGCGAGCGCTCTCCCACTGAGCTACGCGCCCTCAGGGGGCTCCCCATTGTACGAGGGGAGCCCCGCTCGGGCCGGGACCTACGGGATGGGCTTGGCGCCCTTGGTGACGATCCGAACGGTGCCCGAGCTCTCGGGCCCCGCGTGAGGCGCGTAGTCGAAGACGACGCCGGTCTTGAAGTTCATGACGAAGGCGTCGACGATCACGTTGTTGTCGTCCAGCCACGCGATGTAGAGCTGCTTGTGGCCGATCGCGAGGGCGACGTAGTTCGCGGGCGGGAACGTCACACCGACATTCGGCCCCGCGACCGGCACGCCCTGGACGGTCGTGGCCGTGTAGGTCTGCTGGAAGGTGTTGTTGGTGTTGGCGCCGAGGGTGTACTTCGCCTCGATGACGTAGCCGGAGAGGTCGACGCGGTTGACGTTGGGCGGGAAGCCGTGGCCAAGGCCGACCTTGTGGTGGTGGTGCTTGGGACCTCCGTGGCCCTTGGGCCCGTTGCCCTGGCCGTGGGCGTAGACCACCGCGGCGCTGGCGACCAGCAGCGCGAGCGTGATCATCAGGACGGTGAGCGACCGCTTGCGCAGGCTCGACATGGTGCTCCTCCTCGAGGGGATCGACGCGGGATGCCGCTGGACCCGCCGATGCTATCCGGCTACCTGATACTCGTGTGGGCGCCGGCGGCGAAGCGCACGCTGAAGCGCGCCCCGCCCAGGGGCGAGTCGCCGACCTCGATCCGCGCCCCGTGGTGGCGGACCTGCTGCTCGACGAGCGCCAGCCCGAGCCCCGAGCCCTCGCCGTTGGTCGACTCCAGGCGCGCGAAGGGCTCGAAGATCCGCGCCCGGTCGGCCTCCGGGACGCCGGGGCCGTCGTCGTCGACGACGAGCAGCGCGCCCCTGGCCTCGTCGCGCAGCGTCACCTGCACCTGGCCGGCGGGCCGGCCGTGGCGGGCGGCGTTCTCGACCAGGTTGTCGGCGAGCAGGCGCAGTCCCGGCTCCCAGCCCGAGACGGCCACGGGCCCGTCGGGCAGCTCGGCCTTCAGCTGCAGGCCGGGGTGGCGCTCGGCGGCCGCCGTCGCGGCGGCGTCGACGACCTCGCCGAGGTCGACCTCGGTGAGCTCGAGCGGCCCGGCGTCGCCGCGGGCGAGCGCCTGCAGGCCGTCGAGGAGGTCGACGATCCGGCGCTGCTCGGCCAGCGCGTCGCCGAGCATCTCGGCCCGGCGCTCGGGCGGCAGGTCGGGATGGCGCTCGAGCGTCGAGAGCGTGGCCTGCACGCTCGTCAGCGGGGTGCGCAGCTCGTGGCCGGCGTCGGCGGCGAAGCGCCGCGTCGCGGCGAGCCCGCGCTCGCGGTCGGCGGCCGAGCGCCCCAGGCGCGCGAGCATCGCGTTGAAGCTCGCCGCCAGCGAGCGGGTCTCGGTCGGGCCGCCCGGCGGCACGCGGCGGTCGAGGTCCTCGTCCTCGGCGACGCTCGAGGCGACCGTGCGCAGCCGCCGCAGCGGGCGCAGGACGGCGCCGGCCGCCACCCACACGGCCGCGCTGGCGGCGACCAGCGCGAGCAATCCGAGCGCGAGCAGGCGATGGTCCAGCTGCGACTGGCGCGACTCCAGCGAGGCGAGCGAGGTCACAATCTCCTGGCGCGCGAGGCCGCCCAGGTCCGGGTCGCTGAGCGAGGTCACGTAGGCCCGGTAGCGCTGCCCGCCGGACGTGAAGGTCTGAAAGCCCGGGTGCAGCCGCGGGCGCTTGGGCGGCGGGGCGCCGGTGTCGAGCAGCACCCGGCCGGCGAGCGTCAGGCGCAGCGAGCTGCCGGTCGCCGAGAGCACGGCGTCCAGGCGCTTGTCGTTGTCGGGCAGCTCGTCGTTGACCGCCGCCAGCGCGGTCGCGCGCGAGAGCTCGGCCGTCCGCTCCAGGCGGTCGTCGAGCGCCTCGCGCTCGGAGTGGGCGACGTACCGGGAGGCGAGGACGCCCGCCACGAGCAGGATCGCCGCGACGACGAGCGCGAGGCCGAGCGTGAGACGACCGCGAAGGCTGCGCACCGCCGCTCAGCTTCGCAGGACGAAGCCGACGCCGCGCACGGTGTGCAGCACGCGCGGCTCGCCGCCGGCCTCGAGCTTGCGCCGCAGGTAGCCGACGAAGACGTCGGCGACGTTGGTGCCCGGGTCGAAGGTGTAGCCCCAGACCTCCTCGTGCAGGCGCCGGCGCTCGACGACCTCGCCCGGGTGACGCATGAGGAACCCGAGCAGCTCGTACTCGCGGCGCGTGAGGTCGAGCAGGCGCTCGCCGCGGTGCGCCGTCCGCGCCCGCGGGTCCAGGCGCAGGTCGCCGACCTCGAGCGCCTCGCCCTCCCCCGCCGGCCGCCGGCGCAGGAGCGCCTGCAGCCGGGCGACGACCTCCTGCATGGCGAACGGCTTGACGATGTAGTCGTCGGCGCCGGCCTGCAGGCCGCGCACGCGCTCGTCGACCTCGTCGCGCGCCGAGAGCACGCACACCGGCACCTGGTCGCCGCCCTCGCGCAGGCGCCGCAGGACCTCGAGGCCGTCGAGGTCGGGCATGCTGAGGTCGAGCAGCACGACGGCGGGATGGACGCGCTCGGCCGCCTCGAGCGCGGCGCGGCCCCCCGACGCGGGCACCACGGAGAAGCCCTCGAGCTCGAGGCCCGCCGCCACGGTGCGGCGGATGGCGGCGTGATCGTCGACGAGGAGCACTACCGGCCCGGACGGGCGGGCGGAGCCCTCATCCACGCTGGACGACCTCGCAGTCGCCGCTGACCTGATCCTGCGGGTCGGCGACGACGCGGTCGCGGCCGGGCCCGCAGTTCACCTGGTCCACCTCGCCGTCGCGCACGCGGATGATGTCGTTGCCCAGCCCACCGGCGATGACGTCGCGGCCGGCACCGCCGCTGATGCGGTCCTTGCCCGCGCCGCCGAGGAGCGTGTCGTCGCCACGGCCCCCGATGATGACGTCGTTCCCGGCGTCACCGGAGATGGTGTCGTCGCCGGCACCGCCGTTGAGCTTGTCGTTGCCGCCGCGCCCGCGGATGGTGTCCTTGCCGGCGAGGCCGCGGATGGTGTCGTTGCCCGCCGTTCCCACGAGGTCGTCGGCGCGCCGCGTCCCGGTGATGTCCTGTGCGAGGACGACGGCCGGGAAGGCAAGCAGCGCGACGAGGGCGAGGATGGCGGCAAGACGGGGCATGCCCGCGAAGGATGCCCGAGCGCGGGCGAAGGCCAACCTCACGCGCACAGCTCTCACGGTCTTCTCATGGAGCGTGAGGACTGTCTTAGAGCGAGGTGGCGCGGGGCGCGCGACGGGTGATCCTCCCCTCGGCACAGCCAAGCGACAGGAGGATCAGCTCAGCCATGCACGTCCGCAAGTCCCTCATCGGCGCCGCCGCGGCGCTCGCCGTGATCCCTGGTACCGCGCTCGCCGCGACCATCCAGGGCGGTCCAGGCAACGAGCGCCTGCGGGGCACGAAGGCCCCCGACCACATCGACGGCAACGCCGGCAACGACCGCATCTTCGGCCTGGCGGGCGACGACGTCCTCATCGGCGGCCAGGGCAACGACCGCGTCTTCGGCGGCCGCGGCAACGACACCATCAACGGCGTCCAGGGCAACGACTGGCTCAACGGCCAGGCCGGCGACGACACGATCTCCGGCGACGCCAACGGCACCGGCGACCTGACCTCGTTCGACCGCATCTTCGGCGGCAGCGGCAACGACAAGCTCACCGGCGGCGACTCGCGCGACCGCATCTACGGCGGCCCCGGCGACGACACCTCCGACGGCCAGAACGGCAACGACGCGATGGCCGGCGGCACCGGGAACGACGTCCAGCACGGCGGCCCCGGCAACGACCGCATCTTCGCCAACCTCGGCGTCGACACCACGTTCGGCGACGACGGCAACGACGACCTGTGGGCGCTGGCCCGCGGCGACGTCCAGCCCCCGGCCGGCGGCGGCGTCGACGAGGTCGGCGACACGCTCGACGGCGGCCCCGGCAACGACCGCTTCCACACGCGCGACGGCGAGGTCGACCGCATCACCTGCGGCGACGGGTTCGACGTCGCCCTGCTGGACGAGGTCGACGTGATCACCGACGCGACCGCGGCCAACCCCAACGGCTCGTGCGAGAAGGTCGTCCGCAAGGCGCCGAAGCCGAAGACGAACGACTCCAAGACCGAGGACCAGCAGCAGGCCCCGAAGGACGCCCAGGTCCAGTCCTAGCGTAGGTCCAGCACCTGAGGTCCCGCACAGACAGGCAGGGACCGACCCGACGAGCGGGGCCCGGCAACGGGCCCCGCTCGGTCGTTGGGGGACTGCGAGGACGCCGGGCGGGTAGAGCGCGGCCATGTCGTTAGAGGGCAAGGTCGTCGCCATCACCGGCGCCTCGGCCGGCATCGGCCGCGCCACCGCACGCGAGATGGCCCGCCGCGGCGCCGACGTCGGGCTCATCGCCCGCGGAGCCGAGCGCCTCGAGGCCGCGCGGCGCGAGGTCGAGGACCTGGGCGTCCGCGCCTGCGTCGCGCCGGCCGACGTGGCGGACGCCGAGCAGGTCGAGCGCGCGGCGGCGCAGATCGAGGCCGAGCTCGGCCCGATCGACGTGTGGGTCAACAACGCCATGGCCGCCAAGCTCGCCGAGGTCGCCGACACGCGCCCGGAGGAGTTCCGCCGCGTGACCGAGGTGACCTACCTGGGCAGCGTGTACGGGACGCAGGCCGCGCTGCGGCGGATGCGCGCCCGCGATCGCGGCGTGATCGTCCAGGTCGGCTCGGCGCTGTCGCGGCGCGGCATCCCGCTGCAGTCCAGCTACTGCGCGGCCAAGCACGCCCTCAAGGGCTTCCTGGACTCGCTGCGCGTGGAGCTGCGCCACCACGGCTCGCACGTCCGCGTCGCGCTGGTCCAGCTCCCCGGACTCAACACGCCGCAGTTCGGCTGGGTGCGGACCGACCTGCGCCGCCACCCCCGGCCGGTGCCGCCGATCTACCAGCCCGAGGTCGCCGCGCGGGCCATCGCCTGGGCCGCCGAGCACCCGCGGCGCGAGCTGTGGGTCGGGCTGCCGACCGTCTACACGATCCTGGGCGAGAAGGTCGCCTCCGGGCTGATGGACCGCTACCTCGCGCGCACGAACTTCGCGGCGCAGCAGTCCGACACGCCGATCGTGCCGTCGCGGCGCGACGACAACCTCCAGACGCCACCGCCGGGCGACCCCGGCGCCCACGGCCGCTTCGACGCCCAGGCCAAGCCGCGCAGCGCGCAGCTCTGGCTCGCCACGCACAAGCGCGCGCTGGCCGGCGTCGCGGGCGCTGCCGCCGCGGCGACGGCCGTCCTGCGCAGCGCGCGGCGCTGACCGGGCCCGCGATGCGCCCGGGCCCGACCAGCGACGTGTGGTGGAAGAACGCCGTCGTCTACTGCCTGGACGTCGAGACCTTCCGCGACGCCGACGGCGACGGCTGCGGCGACATGGCGGGGCTCCTCGAAGGCATCGACCACGCGGCGCGCCTGGGCGCCTCGTGCCTGTGGCTCATGCCCTTCTACCCCACGCCCAATCGCGACGACGGCTACGACATCTCCGACTACCTGGCCGTCGACCCGCGCCTGGGCGACCTCGGCGACGTCCCCGAGGTCATCCGCCACGCCCGCGACCGCGGCCTGCGCGTGATCGTCGACCTCGTCGCCAACCACACCTCCGACGAGCATCCCTGGTTCCGCGCGGCGCGGGCCGACCGCGCCTCGCGCTACCGCAGCTACTACGTCTGGTCCGACGACCCCGACGCCGAGGCCGGGACCACGAGGGACAACTGGACCTGGGACGAGGAGGCCGGCCAGTACTACCTGCACCGCTTCGCGGCGTTCCAGCCCGACCTGAACATCGTCAACCCCGCCGTCCGCGACGAGATCGCCAAGACGGTCGGCTTCTGGCTGACGCTGGGCGCGTCGGGCCTGCGGATGGACGCCGTACCGTTCCTCCTCGAGGAGGTCGGCGTCGACGACGTGGAGCCGGGCGAGGGCAAGCGCTGGCTGCACGCCCTGCGCGAGTACGCGATGCGACGGCGCGGCGACGCGATGCTCATGGGCGAGGTCAACGTCGACATGGCCGACCTCGAGTCCTACTTCGACGACCACGGCGACGCGCTGCACCTCGAGCTCGGCTTCCTCATCAACCAGCGCCTGTGGCTGTCGCTCGCCCGCGGCGAGGCGGCGCCGCTGGAGGACCTGATCCGCCGCCTGCCGCAGCCGCCACACGACGCCGGCTGGGCGACCTTCCTGCGCAACCACGACGAGCTCACGCTCGACAAGCTCGACCCGGCCGAGCGCGAGGAGGTCTTCGCCGCCTTCGCCCCCGAGGAGCGCATGCGGATCTACGGCCACGGGATCCGGCGCCGCGCGGCCTCCATGCTCGGCGGCGACGGGCCGCGCCTGCGGATGGCGTGGTCGCTGCTGTACTCGCTGCCCGGCACGCCGGTGATGCTCTACGGCGACGAGACCGGGATGGTGGAGGACCTCGCGCGCGAGGGTCGCATGAGCGTGCGCACGCCGATGGACTGGGACGCCGTCGCCCGCCAGGAGCGCACGCCCGACTCGCTGCTGGGCTTCGTGCGCCGGCTCGCCCACGTGCGCCGCGCGACGCCGGAGCTGGGCTGGGGCGTCAGCACGCTCGTCGAGAACGACCCGCCGGCGCTCTTCGCGCGGCGCTCAGACTGGCAGGGCTCGACCGTGGTGACGATGCACAACCTCGGCTCCGAGACCGTCGCGGCGCAGCTCGACCTCGGCGCCGGCGTCGAGGGCGTGGACGATCTCCTGGAGCTGCGCGAGCACCGCGTCGAAGGCGGCCACCTCGCCGTCGAGCTCGGCCCCTACGGCCACCTGTGGTTGCGTGAGCGCCGCAGCTAGTCCTCGTGGTGCGGGTAGGTGATCAGCCGCGCCCCGCGCCCGTGGGTGAAGAACGAGATCGCCCAGCGGATCAGCACGAGCACCCGGTTCTGGAAGCCGATCAGGTAGAAGATGTGGATCAGCAGCCACGTGTCCCACGCGATGAGCCCGCTGAGCCTGATCCCCTTGATGTCGGCGACGGCGCGCGCGCGGCCGATCGTCGCCAGGTTGCCCTTGTCGACGTAGCGGAAGGGCGGCGACGGGTTGCCGCGCAGGCGCTCGCGGACCACCTTCGCCGCGTGGCGGCCCTGTTGCATGGCCACCGGGGCGACGCCGGGGTAGACGGTCGACTCGCCGTCGGTCCCGCGTACCCGGACCATGTCGCCGATCGCGAGCACTTCCGGGTGGCCCGGCAGCGACAGGTCGGGCTCGACCTCCAGCCGCCCCGCTGAGTCGGGCTCGCGGCCCGCCTTGGCGGCGAGCTTGCCGGCCAGCTCGGAGGCCACCACGCCCGCCGCCCAGACGACGGTGCGCGCCGGGATCGTCTCGGGCTCGCCGTCGTGGGGCTTGACGGTGACCGAGTGCTCGTCGAGGTCGACGACCAGCTCGTTGAGCCGCGGCGTCACCCCCAGCCGCTCCAGCGAGCGCAGCGCCTTGGCCGAGAGCGAGGGCGGGAAGGTGCCCAGGACGCGGTCGGCCCCCTCGATGAGCAGGATCTGCGCCTCGGCCGGCTCGATGACGCGGAACTCGCCGTGCATCCCGCGGGCGACCTCCGCGATCTGGCCGGCCATCTCGACGCCGGTCGGCCCCGCGCCGACGACCGCGAAGGTCAGCCACGCCGCCCGCGCGGCGGGGTCCTCCTCGAGCTCGGCGGCCTCGAAGGCGCCGAGGACGCGCCCGCGGACGGCGAGCGCGCCCTCCAGCGACTTGACCTCGGCCGCGACCTCGCGCCACTGCTCGTGGCCGAAGTAGGAGTACTGCGAGCCGCCCGAGACGATCAGGGTGTCGTAGCCCAGGCGCTCCGGCGCGACGCCGTGGACCGCCGGCGCGAGAGCGAGCTCGCGGGCCTCGACGTCGATGTCGGCGACCTCGGCGAGGACGACGCGGACGTTGCGCCGCCGGCGGAAGATGCGCCGCAGCGGGTAGCAGATCTCCGCCGGGGCCAGGGCGCCCGTGGCCACCTGGTAGGCGAGCGGCTGGAAGAGGTGGAAGTTGCGCTTGTCGACGAGGGTCACGTCGACCGGCAGGCGGGCGAGCTTCAGCGCCGCCTGCAGCCCCCCGAAGCCGCCGCCGACGACGACGACGTGATGGCGCCCCGCGTGCGTGCTCATGGCACGCGGCACTACAGCAGAATGCTGACGGGGCGGCCCCCTGCAGGCCGCCCCGTCGTCCCACTGCCCTTACGTTCGGGCGTCGCTCAGATCGGCAGCAGCGGCCCGGTGAAGGGCTCGGTGCCGTTGGCGAGCGTCACGCCGAAGCCGCCGGTGCTGTTGGCGTAGGCGAGCTCCTTGGCGACGTCGCCGACGCCGTTGCTGCCGGCCAGCGGCGCGATCGCGACCGTGCTCAGGACGCCCAGCGCGTTGCCGGAGGCGTCGAGGAAGGCCGAGCCCGAGTCGCCGGGGATGCCGGGGGTCACGGTGTAGACGGTGTGGCTCCAGCCGTTGCCGTCGTCGCCGACGCTCTTGCCCTGCTTGGGGCTGAGCTGGGTGACGCCGCCGCGCAGCTCGGAGTTGCCGAAGCTCAGGACCGTGTCGCCGGCGGCGGTGCCGCCGCTGTGGACCCCGGTGGGGCCGCCCCAGAACGGGATCGACGGGTTGACGCTGCCGACGTCCGCCGGGTCGACCTTGACGAGCGCCAGGTCGTTGAAGGCGCACGTGTCGGCGTCGCCCTCACCGTGGGACTGCATCGTCAGCCACGAGTTGTAGACCAACGTGCCCGGCTTGCTGCCGCCGATGTCGACCGAGGTGCCGATCGGGAGCGAGCCGCTCGTGCAGCCGTTGGTGTCCGTCGAGCCGCCGGTGCCCGAGCAGTGGGCGGCCTGGCCGAGATAGACGTTGGACGCGTCGTAGAAGACGAAGTTGGCGGTGCACTGCGCGCCGTCCGTGAAGGTCTGGACGCCGGGATGGATGGTGGCGCTGGACGCGGGGGCCCACGAGGGCGCCGCCGAGGCCGAGCCGGCCACGATCGCGCACACGGCAACGGCGAGCGCGAGGGCCGTCAGCAAGCGGGACTGCATCGTTCGGTCTGCCTCCTGAGAAGTGTTGGGGAACCCCTGGTACCCCCTAACGAGAGGTTCAGACCGAACTTGCGGTGGGCATGGCAATCCGTGGCAAGCAACGAGAGGACCCACCCACCATGCCCACCCCCACAGCCGCCCGCGTCATGGCGCGGGGCCGGCACATCGAGCTGCGCCGGTGGGAGCGCGATCCCGCCGGGGAGCGGGCGTTCCAGCCGGACAACCGACACGAGCACGTCGCCTACGTGGAGGCGGGCGCGCTGATCGTGACGATCGACGGCGGGCCGCCGCTGGAGGTCCACGCGGGCGACTCCTACGTCGTCCCGCCCGGGACCACGTACCGCTTCGAGGTGCTCGAGCCCAGCGCCGTCGTCGAGGCGGTCAGTCCGCCCGCGGCTGTGCACTGATTTCAGGTTCTTCTTCCTACGCGCCGTGTTGACACGCCGTCCAGTTTGGGTAGGAGCGTGCGCGTGTCCGACCAGACCCTGACAGCGGCGGCGGCTCTCGACGCCATCGAGGAGGGCGTCCTGGTCCAGGACGCCGAGACCCAGGTCGTCTACGCCAACCGCGCCGCGGGCGAGCTGCTGGGCGTCGATCGCGAGCAGTTGCGCGGCCGGCGCGAGCTCCCGGAGCCATGCGAGTGCCTGTCGGAGTCCGGCGAGGCCCTCCCCGGCGACGGCTGGCCGTGCGCCGACGCGCTGCGCACGGGCCGCCCGCAGCGCCCGCGCGTCATGGGCATCAAGCGCGCCGACGGCCGCGTGCGCTGGGTGCGGGCCTGCTCGCGCCCCATCGGCCGCTCGGTCCTCACCTCGCTACTGGACGTGACGGCGCTGCGCCGCGCCGAGGAGGACGCGGCGGCGCTCGCGTCGCGCCTGGGGTCCAACGGCCACGCCACCGGCGTGCTCTCGCCGCGCGAGCATCAGGTCGTCGAGCTGCTGGCCGCCGGGCTCACCGGCGAGCAGGTCGCCGAGCGCCTCGGCATCTCTCCCGCGACCGTCCGCGTCCACATCCGCAACGCCACCGGCAAGCTGGGCGCCAACACGCGCACGCAGGCCGTCGCCATCGCCGTCGCCCGCGGCGAGGTCGCCGCGCCATAAAGACGGCGTCAGCCCCGATTCAACCGCCCCTCCGGGGGGCCGACTACTTGGTGCGTGGCCCGTTATGGACCCGCGAAGTCGATGCCGTCCGGGCGCTCGCGCGCCCTTGCCGCCGCGTGGGCGGTCGGCGGCCTCGCGCTGTTCGCGAGCACGGTCCGCAGCACCATGGGGCCGGGCGCCGACACCCTCGTCTGGCAGCTCGTCTTCGCCGCCGTGTTCGTCGCGGCCGCCGCGCTGTGCCTGGCGCGCGCCGCGTGGGTCCAGGCCGAGCGCGTCACCTGGCTGTGCATCGGCGTCGGCGTGCTCCTGCACGCCTCCGGCTGGCTCGTCGACTTCATCGCCTACCACGGCGACGCGCCGATGCCCTCCTTCAGCGACCCGCTGTGGCTGGGCGCCTACCTGGGCTTCTACCCCGCCGTCGTGCTCCTCGGCCGCGACCGCTACGCGCGCCGGGGCGTCGGCATGTGGCTCGACGGCATCCTCGGCGCCCTCGCCCTCGGCGCCGTCGTCGCGGCCACCGCGCTGCAGGCCTCGCTCGCGCACCTCGACGCCGCGGGCAGCGCCGCGGTCACCGGCGCCGCCTATCCGCTGGCCGACGTCGCGCTGCTGACCTTCCTGGCCACCATGTTCGCCGGCCCGAGCGGACGGCCGAGCTCCTCGGGCGTCGCCCTCGTCGCCGGGCTCGTCGTGCTCGCCGGCGTCGACACCGGCTTCGCGGTCGACAGCGCCAACGGCGGCTGGCTGGCGGGCGGCTCCTACGACCCGGCCTGGGGACTGGCCATGCTCCTGATGGCGGGCGCCGCCTGGCTGCCCGCCCGCCGCGCGCCGATCATCGGCACGACGCGGCGCACGCTCGTCTTCCCGTCGGCCTTCGCCGCGGTCGCGGTCGGCGTGCTCGTCTACGGCCAGACCGTGCGCCTGAACCCGGTCGCGGTGACGCTGGCCGTTCTGGCGCTGCTCACGGTGATGGTCCGCATGGCGCTGCTGCTGCGCGAGACGGCCGCGCTGGCGGTCTCGCGAAAGCTCTCGCTCACCGACGACCTCACGGGCCTAGGCAACCGCCGCTCGTTCAGCGCCGAGGTCGAGGCCTCGATCGCCGACGAGCGCGCGTGCGCGCTGCTGATGATCGACCTCGACCAGTTCAAGGAGCTCAACGACACGCTCGGCCACCACGTCGGCGACGAGCTGCTGCGCTGCGTCGGCGAGCGGCTGGGCGGTACGACGCGCCCCGGCGACATCGTCGCGCGCCTGGGCGGCGACGAGTTCGGCGTCCTGCTCAAGGGCGCCGACACCGAGGTGGCGACGGTCGCCGCGGTCCGCCTGCGCGGCGCGCTGGGGCGGCCCTTCGCGCTGGCCGGGATCTCGCTGCACGTCGGCGCCAGCGTCGGCATCGCGGCCTTCCCCGAGCACGCCGAAGACGCCGGCACCCTCATGCGCCACGCCGACGTCGCCATGTACGAGGCCAAGCGCGGGCGCACGGGCCACGAGGTCTACGAGTCCGAGGGCGACCACCACAGCCGCGACCGGCTCGCGCTGGCGGGCGAGGTCCGCCGCGCGCTGGCCAACGACGAGCTCGCCCTGCATTACCAGCCGGCCGCCGACCTCGTGACCGGCGAGCTCATCGGCGTCGAGGCGCTCGTGCGCTGGCGCCACCCCGAGCGCGGGCTGCTCGCGCCCGGCGCCTTCCTGCCCGCCATCGAGCACACCGAGCTCATGCGCGAGCTCAGCCGCCGCGTCCTCGCGATGGCGATCTGCCAGGCGGGCGCCTGGTTCCGCCTGGACCGCCCGTGGCGCGTGTCGGCCAACCTCTCGGCCACCGACCTGCTCGACCGCAGCCTGGTCGACGACGTCGCCTCGCTGCTGCGCCGCTACGGCACGCCCGCGCGGCGGGTCACGCTCGAGGTGACCGAGAGCGTGCTCATGACCGACCCGGTGCGCGCGATGGAGGTCCTCGGCGAGCTGCGAGGCCTCGGCGTCCAGCTCGCGCTCGACGACTTCGGCACCGGCTGGTCCTCGCTGACGCACCTGCAGCGCATGCCGGTGCACGAGATCAAGATCGACCGCTCGTTCGTGGCCGCCATGGCCACGGACGCCGGCTCGGCCGCGATCGTCGCCTCCACGGTCGACCTGGCGCACGCCCTGGGCCTGCGCGTCGTGGCCGAGGGGATCGAGGACGGGGCGACGTGGACGCGCCTGCGCGCCGTGGGCTGCGACGCGGCCCAGGGCTACCACCTCTCGCGGCCGCTGCCGCCGGGCGAGCTCGAGGCCACGATCGACGACATCGCCGAGCGCTCCCGCGCCGCGGCGGAGGCCCCTCCGCTCACCGCCTGACCGGCAGAACTCGCCGTTCGGCGATAGTTTGGCGCCGCCCGCCCTCGTACGGTCGTCCATGTGCGTTTGGAGAGGCCCTACCATGGTCGTCGCATCGAGTCCGCACAGGGCAAACCCGCCGCGAGGCGGGGACGCAAAGCCAGAGGTCTCTCGCAGACGGCTCGGCTACCGGCTCTCCAGGGGTGCACGCCACGGACGGCGAGTGACCTGGCAACAAGGAGGCCAACCCATGCACGCACCAACGGACTTCGCCCACGCCCGAGAGGTGGAGCGCATCCTGCGCGAGCATCGGATGGGCTCCGCTCAGACTGGGAGTGAGGAGTGGACTCACCGCGGCGCCGGCCTGCTCTGGGGGCGCAGGCCGGTGCCGGCGGTGGGCCAGCGCAGCCTGCGGGCCATGTGCCCGCACCCCGGGGGGTGCTGAGGGGGAGCCACCCTTCAGCGAGCGAGCGACGGGCCGGACGGGAGACCGCCGGCCCGTCGTGCGTTCAGGCGCGCGGCGCCGGCGCGGTCGCGAAGCGGTCCGGGGCGAAGGGGGCGGGATCGACGACGGGCCGCTCGCCCGTGTAGAGCTGGGCGACGAGCCGGCCCGTGACGGGGCCCAGCGCAACGCCCGCGCCCTCGTGACCGGTCGCCAGCCACAGCCCGTCGAGCGCGCCCGTCGGTCCGATGGCCGGCAGGTGATCCGGCAGCCAGGGGCGCAGGCCGGCCCAGGCGGCGTCGACCTCGAGCTCGCGCAGGCCCGGCATGAGCTCGGCGGCGCGGGCGAGCATCGCCTCGCTCACCGTCGCGTCGACCGAGAGGTCGAAGCCGCGGCGCTCGCGGCTTGAGCCCACGAGGACGTCGCCCTCCCATGTCGTCTCGAGCACCGTCGTGACCTGAAGGCCGGACTCGGCGCTGGCGACCGAGGCCAGGTAGCCGGCCTCGACGACCTTGTGGACGATCAGGCGCGGGTCGCGGCCGGCGGCGCGCAGGCGGACGAGCTGACCCTTGCGCGGCTCGAGCGGGAGCGCGGCGCCGGCGTCCTCGGCGAGCGGGCGGCTCCACGGGCCGGCGGCGATCACCGCCGCGCCGCACGCGAGCGCGCCCTCGCTCGTGCGCAGGCCGGTGACCCGGCCGGCGGCGGCCTCGACGGCGTGAGCCTCGACCCCCGTGTACACGTGCGGGAGCTGGCGCGCCAGCGCGCGGGCGATGGCCCGCGGCGCGCATTGCAGGTCGCGCGGGAAGAGCGACGCACCGGCCATCTCGCCGGTCAGCTCGGGCTCCATGGCGCGCACGTCGTCGACCTCGACCAGATAGCCGTGCGCGCCGGCCGCGCGCAGATGCTCGACGCGCACCGCCTCCCTCGCCCACGTCTCGTGCGCGCGATGGACGACGAGCGCGCCCTTGCGGCGGATGCGCGCGACCTCGCCCAGGCGCTCGTCGAGCTCCTCGTAGAGGTCCAGGCCGGCGAGCGTGAGCGCGAGCTCGGGACCGGGCGCCTTGTCGGAGCACAGGACGTTGCCCTCGCCCAGGCCGGTCGTGCCCGACGAGACCTCCCCGCGGTCGAGCAGGGCGACGTCGACCCCGCGCGCCGCGAGCTCCCACGCCGTCGCGACGCCGACGATCCCGGCGCCGACGACCGCGACCTCGCACGGCCTCACAGGGCGAAGCCGGCCGGGAAGGGGTCGCGCTCGTCGAGCAGGTACTGGCCCATGCCGGTGATCCACGCCCGGCCGGTGACCTCGGGGACGACGGCGGGCACGCCGCCGACCTCGACCTCCTCCACCAGGCGCCCGGTGAAGCGCGTGCCGATGACCGACTCGTTGACGAAGGCCTCGCCGATCGCGAGCTCGCCGCGGGCGTGCAGCGCGGCCATCCGCGCGCACGTCCCGGTGCCGCACGGCGAGCGGTCCAGCCAGCCCGGGTGGATCGAGGTCGCGTTGCGCGCCTGGGCGCCGTCGCGCCCGGGCGCGTGGAAGACGACGTGATGGCAGCCCGCGATCCGCTCGTCGACCGGGTGCACGGGCACGGGCACCGCGGCACGGACCCGCGCCCCGGCGTCGATGAGCTCGGTCGCCCGCGCGGGGTCGACCTCCAGGCCGACCGAGGCGGCGTCGACGAGCGCGTAGAAGTTGCCCCCGAAGGCCATGTCGTAGCGCACCTCGCCCAGCCCGTCGACGCTCGCCACCTGGTCGCGCGCGTGCAGGAAGGCGGGCACGTTGCGGATCGTCACCGCCTCGGCGCGCCCGCCCGCCACGGCGACGCGGGCCTCGACCAGGCCGGCCGGGGTGTCGAGGCGCACGATCGTCTCGGGCTCGCGCACCTCCACCATCCCGGTCTCGACGAGCACGGTGGCGACGCCGATCGTCCCGTGGCCGCACATCGGCAGGCAGCCCGAGACCTCGATGAAGAGCACGCCCCAGTCGGCGTCCTCGCGCGTCGAGGGCTGCAGGATCGCCCCCGACATCGCCGCGTGGCCGCGCGGCTCGCGCATGAGCAGCAGGCGCAGGTCGTCGCGCTCGGCCTCGAAGCGCAGCTTGCGCTCGAGCATCGTCGCCCCGGGCAGCGGCTCGACGCCGCCCGTGACGACGCGGGTCGGCATGCCCTCGGTGTGGGAGTCGACGGCGGCGAGGTAGCGCGCCGCCCTCACGCGGCGACCCCTGAGGCCTGGAGCACCGCGAGCGCCGCGCCCAGCGCCTCGTGCTCGTCGTCGGTGAGCGGCAGCCGCGGCGCCCGCGTCGGGCCGCCGACGAGGCCGACCTCGTCCATCGCCGCCTTGAAGTACTGCACGAGCTTGGGTGTCATGTCGAAGCGCCCGAGCGGCAGCAGGCGGCGGTAGACCTCGCGCGCGGCGTCGAGCTCGCCCGCGCGGCAGTGCTCGTAGAGGGCGACGCACTCGGAGGGCGCGACGTCGGCCACGCCGGAGACCCAGCCGGTGGCGCCGGCGCAGAAGCCCTCCAGGGCCCAGTCGTCGCCGCCGACGAGGACCTCGAGGTCGGTCGCGTGCAGGAGCGCCGGGATCCGCCGCGCGTCGCCCGAGCACTCCTTGACCGCGACGACGTGCTCGACGCGCTCGGCGAGGCGCGCGATGAGCGCCGCGGGCAGGTCGACGCCGGAGGCCTCGGGGTTGTTGTAGGCCATGAGCGGCAGGCCGGTCGCACCCGCCACCTCCTCGTAGAAGGCCACAATCTCGCGCTCGTCGCCGCGGTAGCCCAGCGGCGGCAGGCACATGATCGCGACGGCGCCCGCCTCGGCCGCGTGCGCGGCGTAGGCGCCGGCCTGGCGCGCCGTGGAGGCCGAGACCCCCGCGACCACCGGCACGCGGCCGTCGACGGCGGCCGCGATGGCGGCGATGACGTCGCGGCGCTCCTCGGTGCTCAGCCCCGCGGCCTCGCCCATGGTGCCGGTGCCGACGATGCCGTGGACGCCGGCGTCCAGGAGGGCGCGGACGTTGGACTGCAGCGCGTCGAGGTCGACGTCGCCGGAGGCGGCGAAGGGGGTGGTGACGGCGGGAAGGATGCCGGGGAAGCGCACGGTGTCTCCTAGTCGAGGGTCATGTAGCGCCTGACGCGCTGGATGTGGTGGGTGGCGTAGAAGGCGGCGGCCTCGGCGTCGCCGGCGACGATGGCCTCGTAGATCATGCGGTGCTCGGCCGCGTGCAGGCGCGCCCGGCCCGGGACCGCGATCGACTCGTCGCGCAGGCGCTGCCACAGCGGCTCGTCCATCATCGCCGCGATCTGGTCGGCGAGGGCGACGAGCACCGGGTTGCCCGCCATGACCGCGATCTGGCGGTGGAAGAGGCGGTCGCCCTCGTTCCAGGCGGCGCCGTCCTCCTCCCCCGCCGCGCGGTCCATGCGGTCCAGCAGCTCCTCGGCGTAGGGGTCGGGCTGGGCGCGGCCGGCGGCGAGCGCGGCGACCTGCGGCTCGAGCAGCTCGCGGGCCTGCAGCAGCGCGCTGGGGCTCGCGTCGTGGGGCACGGCGGGCCCGCCGTCGCCCGGGCCCGGCGCCTGCACGCGCTCGACGGCGTCGGCGGCGACGAACGAGCCCGACCCCGGCCGCGTCTCGACGACCCCGTGGACCTGCAGCGCGGCGATCGCCTCGCGCACCGAGGAGCGCCCGACCTCCAGGCGCTGGGCCAGGTCGCGCTCGGAGGGCAGCCGCTCCCCGGGCTTGAGCAGCCCCATGCGGATCTCACCCGCGATCCGGTCGGCGATCCGCTCGTAGAGCTGAGAGGCCCTCAGAGGGCCGATATTGGTTTGGGTGGCAAACTGCATCGAGCGCAACTGGTGTGCTGTGCGGTCCTGGTACCGTAGCGCCCGTGTCAAGCACCTTCCACGCGGTCGACCCGCGAACCGGAGAGCGCGGCGCCGCCTTCGACGAGGCCACGCCCGCCGACGTCCACGCCGCCGTGATCGCGGCGCTCGAGGCCTTCCGCTCGGGCGCCCTGCGCGACCCCGGGCCGCGCGCGGCGCTCCTGCGCGACGCGGCCGCGCGCCTGCGCGCGGCGGGCGACGAGATCGTCGCGACCGCCGAGGCCGAGACCGGCCTGCCCGAGGGCCGCCTGCGCGGCGAGCTCGAGCGCACCGCGGGCCAGCTCGAGGCGTTCGCCGCGGTGGTCGCCGCCGGCGACTACGTCGAGGCGATCATCGACACCGCCGACCCCGACGCCAAGCCGATCCCGCGCCCCGACGTGCGGCGGATGCTCGTCCCCATCGGCCCCGTCGCCGTCTTCGGCGCCAGCAACTTCCCGCTCGCCTTCTCGACCGCGGGCGGCGACACCGCCAGCGCGCTGGCGGCCGGCTGCCCGGTCGTGGTCAAGGGCCACCCCTCGCATCCGGGCACGAGCGCCGTCGTCACGCGCGAGCTCTCCGGCGCCGTCGCCGACGCCGGCCTGCCCGAGGCGACCTTCGCGCTGCTGCAGTCCAGCGGCGTCGCGGTCGGCGAGTCGCTCGTCGACGAGCCCGCCATCGCGGCGGTCGGCTTCACCGGCTCCTTCGCCGGGGGCCGTGCGCTCTACGACCGCGCCGCGGCGCGCGAGCATCCGATCCCCGTGTACGCCGAGATGGGCAGCGTCAACCCGATCGTCGTCACCGAGGCCGCGCTCGACGCGCGCGCGGAGGCGATCGCCGACGGGCTCGCCGCCTCGGTGTCGTCCTTCGGCGGCCAGCTCTGCACGAAGCCCGGCGTCGTCTTCGTCCCCGCGGGCGAGGCGGGCGACGCCTTCGCGAGCGCCCTCGGCGAGCGCCTGGGCACCGCGCAGCCCCAGGTCCTGCTCAACGAGCGCCTGCGCGACGCCCTCGCGACGCGCGTGGCCGAGCTCGACGGGCTGGCCGTCCCCGTCGGCGAGGGCGCGACGCCGGCCGAGCCGGGCTTCCGCTTCCGGCCCGCCGCCTACCGCGCCGCGGCCGCCGACCTGCGCGAGCACCCGGAGCTGCTCGACGAGCGCTTCGGTCCGGTCGTGGTGCTGCTGACCTACGACTCGCGCGACGAGCTGCTCGACGCGCTGCTGCGCATCGAGGGCCAGCTCACCGGCTCGGTGCACGCCGGGGAGGAGGACGCCGAGCTCGTCGGCCTGCTCTCGGTCGCGCTCTCCGAGCGCGCCGGGCGGCTGATCTTCGACGGCTTCCCGACCGGCGTCGCCGTCACCCACGGCATGCACCACGGCGGACCCTTCCCCGCGACCACCGCGCCGGCGCACACCTCCGTGGGGATGACGGCGATCCGCCGCTTCCTGCGCCCCGTCGCCTTCCAGAACGCGCCGGCCCACGTGCTCCCCTCCGAGCTGCAGGACGCCAACCCGCTGGGGATCTGGCGGCGCGTCGACGGCGAGCTGACGCGCGAGGCGCTGCGTCAGTAGCGCGGCACGACGCGCAGCGTGACGCGCGCGGGCCGCGTGGGCGCGGCGAGCGAGAGGAAGTCGCGCACGTGCGCGCTGTGCTCGCAGTACGGGCAGCCGATCCGGTCGCGGGGCGTCGCGCGGCCGGCGAGCGCGACCGGGGCGTCGCAGCGTGGGCAGGCGAGCGTGCCCGTGGCGAGATGGCCGGCGCGCGCGACGAGGTCGTGCGCGCGCTCCGCGGCGAGGGGACCGTCGGGCTGGGAGCGGAAGGCCACCCGACGAGTCTAGGGCTCGCGCCCGAGCTCCCACTCGATCATCACCGGGCGCGAGCCGACGCGGCCGCCCGCGCGCGCGTAGGTCGCGGCGGCGGCCTCGTTGTCGTCGTCGGCCAGCACCCACATGCCGTAGCAGCCGCGCTCGCTGCCGAGCCGCGCCAGCGCCTCCACGAGCGCCGTGCCGACGCCGCGTCGGCGGGCGGACGCGTCGACGCCGAGCTCGTAGAGGAACATCTCGGTGCCCTTGTCGGGGTGCGTGACCTCGACGCCCGAGACGAAGCCCAGCGGGGCGGCCCCGTCGTAGGCCACGAGCAGGTGGTGGGTGGGCTCCTCGAGGAAGCGCCGCGTGGCCGCGGGGGTCGGCGGCTCGTCGAAGAGCGTGCGCGCCGCATGGACCGCGTCCTCGTCCCCGGGCCCCAGCGCGCGGACCTCGACCTCCATGCCCGTGACGCTACCGGGCGCTCTGCATGGCCCCGAAGATGTTGCCCTCGGTGTCCTTGAAGTAGGCGAACGAGCCGACGTTCTCGAGCTCCTGGCGATCGACGACCTGCTCGCCTCCGGCCTCGGGCACCGCGGCCTCGACCGCGGCGAGGTCGTCGACGTCGACCGTGCACACGAAGGCGGTCACCGCCTTGCCGTCGAGCGCGCCCCGGCGATGGACGATGGCGCCGTTGATGCCCGGCGCGCCGTCGGGGCCGGTGGTGATCAGCCGGTAGTCGACCGGCGCCCCCTCCCAGCGGTTGATCTCCCAGCCGAAGACCCGGCGGTAGAAGCGCTCGGCCCGGTCGGGGTCGGCGGCGTGGATCTCGAAGTGCACGACGCGGCCCATGCGGGCGACCATATAGCTTGCCCGCCATGGCGTGGCTGCGACGGCACGTGCGCGCGGCGGGCGGCGTGATCGTGCGCGACGGCCTCGTGGCGCTCGTCCACCGGCCCAAGTACGACGACTGGTCGCTGCCCAAGGGCAAGCTCGACGAGGGCGAGGGCTGGGAGGACGCCGCGCTGCGCGAGGTCCACGAGGAGACGGGCCTGCGCTGCGCGCTGCGCGAGGAGCTCGAGCCCGTCGAGTACACCGATCCCAAGGGCCGTCCCAAGACCGTGCGCTACTGGCGGATGGAGGCGCTGGACGGCGACTTCGCGCCCAACGCCGAGGTCGACGAGCTGCGCTGGCTGGGCCCCGAGGACGCCCTGGCCCGTCTGACGTACGACCACGACCACGAGAACGTGCTCATGGCCGTCCGCCTGGCTGCCGAAGATGGGTAGGTGCAGCACCGTCACGAGCGCATCTACGTCGAGACCGACCGCCACCGGATCTCCGGCGTCCTGACCCTCCCCGCCGACGGCTACCGCAGCCGCCTCTCGGACTTCCTCAACGCCTCCGAGCGCGACTTCATCTCGCTCACCGACTGCGTGGTCGAGCTCATCGGCCGCGAAGGGCCCGGCACCGACCATCCGTTCATCGCCGTCTCGCGGCGGCACATCGTCTTCGCCATCCCGCTCGGAGAGGCCAGCGCGGCGCTCGCCGCGTAACCGCCACACTGAGCGGCGGTGACGCGTGACTTCGCCGCCCACGACGCCGTCCTCCTCGCCACGCAGGCCGCGCTCGTCGGCCTGGTCGGCGCCGGCCTCCCCGCCTGGCTGAGGCGCTTCGCGACCGCCCGCTGGGCGCTCGTGCTCCCGCTCTCGATCGCCGTCGTCGTCGGCGCGATCGCGCTGCTGCCCGACGTCGCCGACGTGCTCACGTGGGTGGCGCTGCTGCTCGTGCCGCCGGGCGCCGCGCTCGCCCTCGGCTGGGCGATGCGCGGCGCGCGACCCGTGCTCGCGGTCCTGGCGGTCCCGCTGCTCGTGCTCGCCTGGGGCTCGCAGACCTCGGCCGCGGGCGAGCTCGCGGGCACGTGGCTGACCGCGCTGAGCTGCGTGACCCTCGGGCGGCTGCTGGCCGGCGCCGCGCCCGGGCCGTGGCTGAAGGCCGGCATCGTGGCGATGGCGATCGTCGACGCGATCCTCGTCTTCTCCAACAACCTCGAGCAGCCCAACGCCGTCCTCAACGCCGCCGTCCCCGCGCCCGGGCTGCCGCAGCTGCAGTACGTGAGCTTCGGCTCGGCCAACCTCGGCTACGGCGACCTCTTCGTCGCCGGCGTGCTCGGCGGCGTGCTCGCCGTCGAGGGCGCGCGCGCCTGGCGCTGGGCGCTCGTCACGTGGATCCTCGCCGAGGCCTTCACGCTGCTCTTCTACGTCACCGACACCCTCCCGGCCACGGTGCCGGTCGCCGTCGCGCTGCTCCTGCGCGAGGCGCTACGACTGCGCGCCGGGCGGGCGCAGCCGGACGCGGTCGGGCGTGAGGTCGCCCACGGAGCGCGCACCTAGCAGCGCCATCGTGCGCTCGATGTCGGTGCGCAGGATGTCCGCCGCGCGCTGGACGCCGCGCTCGCCGCCCGCCATCAGGCCGTAGCAGTAGGAGCGCGCGACGAGGCAGGCGCGGGCGCCCATCGCCACGGCGGCGACGACGTCGGCGCCGTGGAGGATCCCCGAGTCGAGGAGCACCTCGGCGCGGTCGCCGACGGCCGCGACGACCTCGGGCAGCACCTCCAGCGGCGTCACGGTGGGGTCGAGCTGGCGCGCCCCGTGGCTGGAGACGACGACCCCGTCGGCCCCGAGGTCGACCGCGCGCCGCGCGTCGTCGGCGGTGAGGACGCCCTTGACCACGAGCGGCCCGTCCCAGAGCTCGCGCAGCCAGGTGACGTCGGCCTCGGTGAGGGCGGCGTCGAAGAGGCTGGCCGAGCGCGCGATCGTCGTCTTCGGCGGCGAGGGCACCGAGGCGAAGCGCAGCGGCGCGGTGGTGAGGACGTTGAGCCACCAGGCCGGGTGCAGGGCCATGTCGCCGAGGGTGCGCAGCGTCGGCTGGGGCGGGAAGGTGAGGCCGTTGTGGACGTCGCGCAGGCGCGAGCCCGCCACGGGCACGTCGACGGTGAAGAGCAGCGCCTCGAAGCCGGCGGCCTGTGCGCGGCGCACGAGCTCGGCGCTGGCCTCGCGGTCGGGGAAGACGTAGAGCTGGAACCACCGGCGCGCGCCGGGGGCGGTGGCCGCCAGGTCCTCGATCGACGTCGTCCCGACCGTCGACAGGCTCGTCGGGATGCCCGCGCGCTCGGCCACGCGCGCCACGGCGCGCTCGCCCTCGTGGTGGAAGATGCGCGTGAAGCCGGTCGGGGCGAAGGCGAGCGGCAGCTCGGAGCGGCGGCCGAAGATCGTCGTCGAGGTGTCGATCGCCGAGACGTCCTCGAGCACCCGCGGGATCAGCTCGACGCGCGCGAAGGCCTCGCGTGAGCGCCGCAGGCCGACCTCGAGCTCGGCGGCGCCGTCGGCGTAGTCGAAGACTGCCCGCGGGGTGCGCTTGCGCGCGATCGCGCGCAGGTCGGGGATGCTCGCCGCGCGCGCCAGCCGGCGCACGGTGGGGTCGAGCTCCGGCGGCCGCGGCGCCAGGAGCGGACGCACCTCCGACCATCTGGGCAGACGGCGCTCGGTCACGGCCGCCACCTTATTGGCCGTCGAGCGAGTACAGCCGCACGCGCCCCTCGACGCCCTTGAGGCTCGCGCGCCGCCGGCGGCGGCTCCACTCGAGGTCCGGGGCTGCGTCGTGCACCGGCTCGGTCGCGAGGATGCGCCCCGGCCGCGCCATGGCGGTGACGCGGCTGGCGACGTTGACCGTGGCGCCGAACCAGTCGCCCCCGCGCGTCGTCGCGGGCCCGAAGGCGACGCCGACGCGCGCGTCGGGGAAGCGCTCGCCCTCCCTCTCGACCGCGTCCGTCAGCGCACGCAGCGTGGCCAGCATCGGCGGGACGTCGGGCGAGGCGAACATGGCCGCGTCGCCGATCGTCTTGACGAGGGTGACCGGGCGCCTGACCGCCGCCACCGCCAGGTCCGCGAAGCGCCCGGCGATGCGCCCGAGGTCCTCGGCCGCGAGCTGCTCGCCCAGGCGCGTGTAGCCGACGAGGTCGGCGAAGGCGATCGCGACGTCGCGCGTGCCCGCGAGCCGGCCGGCCTCGCGCTCGGACTCGGTGACCAGCTCGCGGCGCATGCCGTCGCGCAGGTGGGCGCGGAACTGGTGGTCGAGCAGGTCGGGGACGAGCGGGGCGAGCTCCTCGGCGGCCTGGGCGAAGCGCAGCCCGACGGTGTACTCGCTGTCGCCCGGGCGCAGCAGCGCGTTGCCGACGAGGTGGCGCACGGCCTCGGAGGTCTGCGCCATCCCCTGGCCGAGGATGCGCCCGACCTCGAGCAGCTCGCGCTTGGGCAGGCCGACGTCGACGAAGCGCTTGACCAGCCGCGCGGTCTCGATGTCCTCGTCGGTGAAGATCCGCTCGCCGCGCCCCGGGTTGGGGCGCCCGACCGCCTGCATGAGCTCGCGCAGGAAGGCGGACGGCAGCCCCGACTCGCGCGCGACGTGGGTGAGCGTGTGGCGCGCGGCGCCCCCGAGGGCGAGCTCGACGGCCAGCGTCGGCAGCCGCTCCTCGCTCGCCGCGCGCTCGATCTCCTCGTCGCGCAGGCCGGCGGCCCGCAGGCGCTCGAGCAGCTGCTCGCGGTCGGCGGACGCGCCGTTCGCGTCCCCGTCGCTCATCGGTCGATCCAGGCCCTCATCTGGTCGTAGACGGCCGGGTGGTTGAGCAGGTCGAAGTGCGTCAGCCCGCCGAGCCGGTGCCCGTCCTCGATCGCGAAGCCGATCCGCCGGCGCCGCCCCGCCCCTGACGCGCTGGGGACGCGCACGAGGAGGTCGCCGAGCACGACGCCGAGCGGGTGGCCCGGCTGCCGGCTGACCGTCGCCGCGACGAAGTAGAAGCGCGCGCCGGGCAGGAAGGGGACGTCGGTGCAGCGGTCGGTGAGCAGCTCGTCGGGGTCGCAGTCGCACCAGTCCTCCTCGACGCACGCCCCGTAGCGCAGGTCCTTGATGCCCGCGCTGCGCAGGTTGACCAGGCGCGCGAGCACGCGCGTCTCGGGCACGCGCGCGAGCGCCCACCCGAGCGCGTTGACGCCCTTCTCCAGCGGGGCGCCGAGGTGGGGCGAGCCGAGGCAGAAGACGTGGCGTACCGCGCCGGCCCAGCCGTGGCCGGCGTGCGCGCCGTAGTGGCAGGCGCTGCGGGCCACGAGGCCGCCCATCGAGTGCCCGACGAGAACGACCTCCTCGAGCTCGACCGGCCACGCCTCGCGCAGCTCCTCCAGCAGCCGCGCGAGCGCGCGGCCGTTGTCGGAGATGTGCAGGCCGGTGTTGTAGCGCAGCTCCAGCGGCACGTGGCCGAGGTCGCGGCGCAGGCTCGCGCCGTAGCCCGGGCGCTCGGGCCCGGCGCGCAGGCGCCAGGCGGCGTCGGTCTCGCCGAGGCCGTGGACGAACACCGCGATGCGCGGACCGGCCTCGGGGAGCGCGTCGAGCGCCAGGTCGGCGCCGCGATGGCGCAGCGTCGTCTCGAGCGCCAGCGGGCTGCCCTCGGCCGCCAGCCCGTCGCCGAGGTAGGCGTTGAGCGCGGCGAGGGCGAGGCTGCCGTACGGCGACGCGGCCAGCGCCGGGGCGTCGGCGGGCGCCGAGCGCGCCAGGGCGGCGCCCGCGCCGCGCGGCAGCCCCCCGAGGGCGCCGCGGACGCCGCCGTAGACCGCCGTCGCGACGCCGTCGTGGACCGCGCGCGCCGGCTCCCCGCCGGGGCCGACCGCTTCGAAGGCCCGCCCGGCGATCGCCATGTGCAGATCGCGGATCGCGGTCCCGGCCCCGGCCAGCGTCCGTCCCGCGAGCTCGCCCACCGCCCTGACCTCGGTGCTCCGCATTGCGGCACCGTATCGCCGTCTTCGGCGACGACGCGCTGGAGCCGTGGATCACCCCGCGCGGGTGAGGACGGCTCACCCGGCGCGCCGGGAGCGTGGTGGGCGCCATGGAACGCCCGCCGGCGCCCCGCGTCGAGATCGTCGTGCCGGCCCGGACGCTGGTGGTGCTGACGGTGTTCGGCGGCGTCGTGGCGCTCGCCATCCTCGCGTTGGGGACGCTGCTGTCGATCTTCGTCGCCGGCGTGCTCGCGCTCGGCCTCGATCCGGTCGTCGCCAGCCTGGTGCGGCGGGGCTGGGGACGCGGGCGCGCGGCGCTCTTCGTCTTCGCGATGCTCTTCCTGATCGTCGTGCTGATCGTCCTCGTCACGGTCAGCCCGCTCTGGGACCAGGTCACCGAGTTCGTCAAGCAGATCCCGCAGTACTGGGAGGACTTGACCAATAGCGCCGCCTTCCAGAAGATCGTCTCCAGCGGCACGCAGGAGTCGGTCCAGTCCTCGATCAAGGACTTCGTCGACGGCATCCCGGACGCGGCGACGACCATGCTCGGCGTCGCAGGCGGCCTCTTCGGGTCGGTCCTGTCCCTGGTCACGCTCACCTTCCTCGCGCTCTTCCTGCTCATGGAGCGCCCGACGATCACCGACTGGCTCTTCGGCTTCGCCGCCCCGTCCCTCGAGCGCCGCTGGCGCCCGGTGCTGGAGGAGTCGATCGAGGCCGTCTCCTCGTCGCTGATCGGCAACGTCGCCATCTCGCTCGTCGCCGCGACGGTCGCCGGACTGTCGGCGTGGGCCTTCGGCCTGCCCTTCCCGATCGTCCTGGCGATGATCACGGGCTTCCTCGACCTCATCCCCCAGATCGGCGCCACCATCGCCGCGGTGATCCTGACGCTCGTCGGGCTCACCGTGAGCACCGAGGCGGCCATCGCCATGGTGATCATCCAGCTGATCTACCAGCAGGTCGAGAACTACATCGTCTACCCGATCGTCTATCGCAAGGCGGTCGAGCTGTCGCCCTTCACGACGATCGCCGTGGTCCTCATCTTCGGCAGCCTGCTCGGCGTCGTCGGCGCCATCCTCGCCGTCCCGTTCGCCGCCGTCATCAAGATCGTCGCCCGCGAGGCGGGGCGCCCGCGGCGCGAGCGGATGGCGCAGATGCGCGCGCTCGAGCCCCCCGCGGCGGACCCGGACCCGGACCCCGACGCCGACGCCGCGCCCGTCGAGCAGGTCTAGCCGAGCAGGGCGCGCACCTCGCGCGCGATCTGGAGGTCCTCGCGCGCGGTGACGACGAGGGCACGGACGGCCGCGCCGAGCGCGCCAATCTCGGCGTCGGCGGTCGCGGCGGCGTTGGCGGCCTCGTCGAGCGCGACGCCGAGGAAGCGCAGGCCGGCGGCGGCGCGGGCGCGGATCGCGGGCGCGTGCTCGCCCACGCCCCCGGTGAAGACGAGCGCGTCGAGGCCCCCGAGCGCCGCCGCCATCGCGGCGACGGCGGCGCGCAGGTGGTGGACGTAGACGGCGACGGCCAGGCGCGCGTCGTCGTCGTCGCGCGCGAGCACCGCGCGCATGTCGGCATCGCCGGCGAGGCCCTTCAGGCCGCCCTCGCGGTCGAGGCCCCGCTCGAGCTCGTCGAGGTCGACGCCGTGGCGCGCGAGCCAGAGCACGAGCCCGGGGTCGACGCTCCCCGCGCGCGTGGCCATGACGAGGCCCTCCATCGGCGTGAAGCCCATCGTCGTGTCGAGGCACGCGCCGTCGCGCACGGCGGCCAGCGAGGCTCCCGCGCCAAGGTGGCAGCTCACCACGCGCCCGCCCCCGGCGCGACGCGAGGCGTAGGCGTGCGAGAGCCCGTGGAAGCCGAAGCGCCGCAGGCCGAAGCGCTCGCGCCAGGCGCCCGGGAGCGCGTAGGTCGCGGCGGCCGCCGGGAGCGTCGCGTGGAAGGCGGTGTCGAAGCAGGCCACCTCCGGGACGCCGGGCAGCGCCTCGCGCGTGGCCTCGATGCCGGCCAGCGCGGCGGGCTGGTGCAGCGGGGCGAGCTCGACGAGCTCGCCGAGCGCCGCGACCACCTCGTCGTCGAGGACCACCGCCGCGCTGTAGCGCTCGCCGCCGTGGACGACGCGGTGGCCGACGGCGTCGGGGCGCGGCAGCTCGGCGAGCGCCGCCGCGAGCGCCCCGGGATCGCCGGGCTCCAGGTCGCGCTCGGCCTCGAGCTCGTCGGCGGGCCCGAGCGCGCGCAGCTTGAGGCTGCTCGACCCCGCGTTGACGACGAGGACCCTCACGCGCCGGCGGGGGCCGGCCACGTCCAGTCGCGGACCTCGGGGGCGTCGTCGCCGTGCTCGCGCGTGTAGGCGCGATGGCGCAGGCGCTCGTCGGCCATGCGCTGGCGCAGGTGCGCGGCGCGCGCCGCGAGGCCGGGCACGCGGTCGATGACGTCGATGACGAGGTGGAAGCGATCCATGTCGTTGAGCATGACCATGTCGAAGGGCGTCGTCGTCGTGCCCTCCTCCTTGTAGCCGCGCACGTGCAGGTTGGCGTGGTTGGCGCGACGGTAGGTCAGGCGGTGGATGAGCCACGGGTAGCCGTGGTAGGCGAAGATCACCGGCCGGTCTGTCGTGAAGAGCGCGTCGAACTCGTGGTCGGAGAGGCCGTGCGGGTGCTCGTCGTCGCCCTGCAGGCGCATGAGGTCGACGACGTTGACGACCCGCACCTTCAGCTCCGGCAGGACGTCGCGCAGGATGGCCGCGGCGGCGAGGACCTCGAGCGTGGGGATGTCGCCCGCGCACCCCAGCACGACGTCGGGCATCTCGCCCGCGTCGGTGCTCGCGAAGTCCCAGGTCCCGATCCCGCGCGTGCAGTGCAGGATCGCCTCGTCCATCGACAGCCAGTCGAGCGCGGGCTGCTTGCCGGCGACGACGACGTTGACGTAGTCGCGGCTGCGCAGGCAGTGGTCCATGACCGAGAGCAGCGTGTTGGCGTCCGGCGGCAGGTAGACGCGGATGATCTCGGCCTTCTTGTTGACCACGTGGTCGACGAAGCCGGGGTCCTGGTGGGAGAAGCCGTTGTGGTCCTGGCGCCAGACGTGCGAGGAGAGCAGGTAGTTCAGCGAGGAGATCGGCCGCCGCCACGGGATCTGGCGCGTGACCTTCAGCCACTTCGCGTGCTGGTTGAACATCGAGTCGATGATGTGGATGAAGGCCTCGTAGCAGTTGAAGAGGCCGTGGCGGCCGGTCAGCAGGTAGCCCTCGCACCAGCCCTGGCACAGGTGCTCGCTGAGGACCTCCATGACGCGCCCGTCGGGCGCCAGGTGGTCGTCGCCCGCGACGCGCTGCGCCATCCACGCGCGCTCGGTGACCTCCAGCAGCGCGCCCAGGCGATTGGAGACCGTCTCGTCGGGGCCGAAGACGCGGAAGTTGGACTGGGCGTCGTTGGCGGCCATCACGTCGCGCAGCCAGCCGCCGAGCACGCGCGTCGGCTCGCTGGTCTGCGCGCCCGGGCTCTCGACGGCGACCGCGTAGTCGCGGAAGTCGGGCAGCTCGAGGTCGCGCAGGAGCAGGCCGCCGTTGGCGTGCGGGCTGGCGCTCATGCGCCGCTCGCCCTCCGGGGCGAGCGCCGCGATCTCCTCGACGACGCGACCCTCGGCGTCGAAGAGCTCCTCGGGGCGGTAGGAGCGCATCCACTCCTCGAGCAGTGCGAGGTGCTCGGGACGCTCGGCGAGCTGCGCGAGCGGCACCTGGTGGGCGCGGAAGGTGCCCTCGACCTGCACGCCGTCGACCGTCTTGGGCCCCGTCCAGCCCTTCGGCGTGCGCAGGACGATCATCGGCCAGCGGGGGCGCTCCCCCGGCCCGCCGCCGCCGCGCGCCGCCTCCTGGATGGCGCGGATGTCGGCCACGACCTGGTCGAGCGTCTCGGCCATGAGCTGGTGCATGGTCTCGGGGTCGTCGCCCTCGACGAAGTAGGGCTCGTGGCCGTAGCCGACGAGCAGCGCGCGCAGCTCGTCGTGCGGGATGCGCGCGAGCACCGTCGGGTTGGCGATCTTGTAGCCGTTGAGCTGCAGGACCGGGAGCACGGCACCGTCGCGCGCCGGGTCCAGGAACTTGTTGGAGTGCCAGCTCGCGGCCAGCGGCCCCGTCTCGGCCTCGCCGTCGCCGACCACGCAGCACACGAGCAGGTCGGGGTTGTCGAACGCGGCGCCATAGGCGTGGACGAGCGCGTAGCCGAGCTCGCCGCCCTCGTGGATCGACCCCGGCGTCTCGGGCGCCACGTGGCTGGGGATGCCGCCGGGGAAGGAGAACTGGCGGAAGAGCCGCCGCAGCCCCTCCTCGCCGTGCCCGACGTGCGGGTAGACCTCGCTGTAGGTCCCGTCGAGGTACGCGCTCGCCACGAGCCCGGGGCCGCCGTGGCCCGGCCCGGTGACGTAGATCGACTGCAGGTCGTGGGCCTTGATGGCCCGGTTCATGTGGGCGTAGATGAAGTTCAGCGCGGGGGTCGTCCCCCAGTGCCCGAGCAGGCGCGGCTTGACGTGCTCGATGGTCAGCGGCTCGCGCAGGAGCGGGTTGGCCATCAGGTAGATCTGGCCCACGGAGAGGTAGTTGGCCGCGCGCCACCAGGCGTTGAGCAGGCGGACATCGTCGGGAGAGAGCGTGCCGGTCATGGTCGCGGACGCTACGCCCCTGCCTCAGCTCAGCGGTTGAAAGTCGGGCATCAGGGGCTCGATCGCGCACTGCGGCGTGGTCACCGGATCGGTCTGGCAGCCGTAGATCGAGTTGACGTCGGTCTCGGCCCACGTGATGCCCTGGTCGCGCTCGTGGGCCTGCACGTAGGCCGGCGAGTGCGCGATCAGCGGCGTCGGCGTGCCCGTGTACTGCGACTGCTGGAAGCGCCGCGTCGTGACGCAGCCGCCGGGGTCGCCGACGCACGAGCGCAGCCAGTAGACGCGACCGTTCTCGAACGACGGCCACCCGATGATCGTCGAGGACAGGCCGCCGCCCGGGGTGCTGTCGAGGCGCACGTGGTCGCCGCCGATGGTGTCGACGCGCAGGTCGTAGGCGGGCGCCTCCTCGCTGCCCTGGTAGCGCCACCCGAAGCCGATGCGGGTGCCGTAGAGCTCGACCTGCAGCGGCGTCGAGCTCCTCGACCCACGCGACCCCCCGGGCTCG
This sequence comes from uncultured Actinomycetes bacterium, assembly GCA_963851295.1. GTDB lineage: Bacteria > Actinomycetota > Thermoleophilia > Solirubrobacterales > Solirubrobacteraceae > JAOPZW01. The sequence continues at coordinate 1,293,993 of CAWKOS010000001.1, forward strand.
CGCGCCGACGGCTCGCTGCTGGAGATCGTCTTGACGTAGAGGTAGGGGTTGCCCGGATCCTTGTCGTAGGCGCGGGCGAACGCGAGCTTGCCCTTCCAGTACGACGGCCAGTACTCCGACCCGTCGCTCGCGTTGGCCTTCGTGTAGCGGACCTCGGTGTTGGTCGCGAGGTCGAGCTTGTAGACGTCGCAGCCCTTCCCCCGCTCGTAGGCGGGCATCTGCGTCTGGCTCCACGCGGGCTCGATGTGGCAGCGCGAGTAGACGGCGTAGACGCCGCCGGAGCTCGTCGGCCCGAGGTCGACGTCGAAGGGGACGCCGCGCGAGGCGATCGGCAGGACCTGCACGGGCCCGTCGCCGATGCGCTGCACGAGCCGGTAGCGGCCGCTGCCGTTGGGCTGGCTCCACACGAGCCGCCCCTGGTAGGCCGCGATCGGCGTCGGCGGGAGCACGCCGGTCACGGGCGTCGCCGCCTGCGCAGTGGCGGCGCCCGCGCAGCAGAGGACGAGCGCGAGGCGGATCGGCTTCATCGCCCCCACGCTAGGCGCGCCGTGGGTGACCGAGGATCACCCGCGTGGGGTGATCGCCGCGCGAGCCGGCGCACGGCCGGCTGATCCAGATCACACAAAGTACCGCCGGTCTCTTGACAAGAGACCGGCGGTCTGCTGTACTCGCCGTGCAACAGACCGCTGGTCTCTAAATCAAGGAGCCTCTCATGCCCGCCGCCCCCGACACGCAGAGCCGACTTCGCTGGTTCGTCCTGGCGCTGATCGGCGTGGCCCAGCTGATGGTCGTCCTCGACGCGACGATCGTGAACATCGCCCTCCCCTCCGCCCAGGCCGATCTGGGCTTCTCCGACGGCGCGCGCCAGTGGATCATCACCGCGTACGCCCTGTCCTTCGGCAGCCTCCTGCTCGTCGGCGGTCGACTCGGCGACCTCCTCGGCCGCAAGCGCGTCTTCGTCATCGGCCTCACGGGGTTCGCGGCGGCATCCGCCCTGGGCGGCTTTGCCCCGGGCTTCGGTGTCCTCGTCGGCGCCCGGGCCCTCCAGGGCGCCTTCGCCGCACTCCTCGCGCCCGCGGCGCTGAGCATCCTCACCACGACCTTCACGATCCCCGAGGAGCGCAACCGCGCGTTCGGCGTCTTCGGCACGATCGCCGCCTCCGGCGCTGCGGTCGGCCTCATCCTCGGCGGGGCCCTGACCCAGTACCTCGACTGGCGCTGGTCGATGTTCATCAACGTCCTGCTCGCCGTCCCCGCCGCGCTGGCAGCGCTGCGCCTCCTCGCCCGCGACGTGCCGGCGCCCTCCGGAGCGCGGATCGACGTGGCAGGCACCGTGACCGCCTCCGCCGGCCTGTTCGCGCTCGTGTTCGGCTTCTCGAACGCGGAGACGCACGGCTGGGCCGCGCCCGTCACCGTCGCCGCCATCGCCGCCGGCGTCGCCCTGCTGGGCGCCTTCGTGGCCGTCGAGCGCCGGGTCGCCAACCCGTTGCTGCCGCTGCGCGTCGTCGCCGACCGCAACCGCAGCGCCGGCTACCTCGCGGTGGCCGCGGTCGGCGCCGGCCTGTTCGGCGTCTTCCTGTTCCTCACGTACTACATGCAGCAGACCCTGGGCTTCTCGCCGCTGACCACCGGCCTGGCCTTCATGCCGATGATGGCCGTGATCATCCCCGTCGGGGGGATCGCCCAGACCCGCCTGATGCCGCGCTACGGCGCCCGTCCGCTGGTGACGACCGGGATGCTGCTGAGCGCCGCCGCGATGGTCATGTTCACCGGCGTGGGCGTGGACTCCCGCTACGTGGCCGACATCCTCCCGGGCCTGCTCGTCATGGGGCTCGGCCTGGGCCTGGTCTTCGCGCCGGCGATGAGCATCGCGACGCTGGGCGTCGACCGCGCCGACGCAGGCGTGGCCTCGGCGCTGGTCAACACCGGTCAGCAGATCGGCGGCTCGATCGGCACCGCGCTGCTGAGCACCCTGGCCGCGAGCGCGGCGAGCAGCTTCGCCTCCGGCTCGCGTCCGTCCGCGGACCTCGTGCAGGCCGCCGCGGTCCACGGCTACACCACGGCGTTCCTCTGGTCGGCCGCGATCTTCGCGATCGGCGGTCTGGTCTCGTGGGCGCTGCTCTCCCGCGGCGCGCCCGAGGTCGAGGCGGAGGCCGCGGAGCTGGTCTTCGCCCACTGAAAAGACCATCGGTCCCTTAGGGTAGGATCAGAACATGGACACGACGTTCCGGCGGGCCCGCAGCGACGAGCAGCGGGCCATCCGCCGCCAGACGATCCTCGACACCGCCGCGGCGATGCTCGAGGAGATGCCCGTCGCGGAGCTGTCGCTCAACGAGCTCAGCCGCCGCGTCGGCCTGGCCAAGTCCAACGTCCTGCGCTACTTCGACTCCCGCGAGGCGGTGCTCCTCGACCTCCTCGACTCGCTGACGCGCGCGTGGCTCGAGCAGCTCTCCGGGGAGCTTCCCTCGGCGGTCAGCGCGCGGGCGGGCTTCGAGCGGCGCGCCGAGCAGCTGGCCGGCGCGCTCGCCCGGTCGCTCGCCGAGCGCCCCGTGCTCTGCGACCTGCTCAGCGCGCAGGCGGCGGTGCTCGAGCACAACGTGTCGTCGGACTCGATCGCGAGCTTCAAGCGCGGCGGCGTCGCGCACGCCACCACGCTCGTCGGCCTCATCCGTCAGGCGCTCCCCGAGCTGTCCGAGGACCAGGCCTGGCGCCTGGTCCTCGCCGCCGTTCTGCTGACCTCGTCGCTCTGGGCGCACGCGACGCCCCCGCAGGCCGTCCTCGACGCCTACGAGCAGATCCCCGAGCTGAGCTCGATGCGCGTGGACTTCGCCCCCGGGCTCGAGGACTTCCTCGCCACGATGGCGATCGGGCTCCACGCGCGCCGGTAACCAACCGTTCGCGAGATACGGCTCATCCGACGAGGTAGGTCACTCCATCCCGCGTCCCGAGGGCACAAAGCCGACGGAGAGGGAGGGATTCGAACCCTCGAACGAGGTTGACCCCCGTTACGCGATTTCCAGTCGCGCCCGTTCAACCGCTCCGGCACCTCTCCGAGCGCCTGGAAGGGTAGCCGCTCAGAGCTGCCAGGCGCCGTCGCGCAGGACCGGCACGTCCTCGCCCGCGGCGGTGATCCCGGTGACCGCCACGTCGTCGCCGCCGATCATGAAGTCGACGTGGATCGAGGAGTGGTTGAGGCGCTCGTGATCCTCCTCGCCGGCGGTGAAGCGATAGCTCTCGCCGAGGGCGATGTGGGAGGCGGCGTTCTCGTCGAGGAGGGTGTCGAAGAAGACCGTCTCGAGCTTGCCGATGCGACCGTCGCCGTCGACGAGCGCGACCTCGCCCAGGCGCGTGGCGCCCTCGTCGCGGGCGGCGTAGCCGCGCAGGACCTCGGCGCCCTCGTCGGCGTCGATGCGCACGGCCCGGCCGTCGCGGAACTCGACCTCGAGCCCGCTGACGATCGAGCCGGCGATGACGAGCGGCTTGGTCGCGCGCACGACGCCGTCGGTCCGCTGCGGGTCGGGGGCGCCGAAGATCTCCTCCGAGGGGAGGTTGGGCATGTGCACGATCCCGTCGACGGTCTCGAAGCGCGCCGCCATGAAGCGCGTCGTGGGCAGCAGCCCGACGGTGAGGTTCGTCCCTGGGCCCTCGAAGCGCAACGCGTCGAAGCGCCGCCCGGTCAGGCGCTCGGCGGTGGCCTCGAGGAAGTCGGCGCGCTCGTGCCAGGCGGCCACGGGATCGGCTTCGTCGAGCCGGCAGACGTGGAGGACCTGCTGCGAGAGCCGCGCCAGCGCCTCGTCGTCGGACAGCCCCGGGTGCACGCGGCGCGCCCAGCCCGCGGTCGGGTAGGGCACGATGGTCCAGTTCGTCGTGCGCTCGTTGACCACGATGCCGGCCTCGCGGACGAACGGGAGCTGGTCGCGCCCGGCGCGCCGGGGATCGAGGTCGTCGAGCAGCCCGGGCGTCGCCGGCCCGGCGAGCGCCACGCGCGCGCAGCGCAGGCGGCCGAGCTCGAGGATCCGTTGCCCGTACCACGGCGGGACGTAGTCGAGCGAGTCCTCCGGGGCCTCGAGCAGCCGCGCGCGCTTGACGTGCATGTCGAAGTACTGGACGTCGACGAAGCGCGCGCCATGCTGGTAGGCCTTGGAGGCGAGCGCGCGCACCATCGCCTCCTTGCCGAGCTCGGCGCCGATCGCGACCACCTGGCCGGGCTGGACGTTGGCGGCGAACCCGATCGTGAGGTCGGCGAAGCGCTCGAGGGTGTCCTGATCGAACGCGACGCCCGCAGTGGTGGTCATGGACGGGCACGGTACCGAGCGCGCGCCCGCCGGCAGCCGCTCGTCAGGCGTCGTCGACGAGCCGCAGGACGCTCTCGACGCCGGCGATCGCGAAGATCCGCGCGATCGGGCCGTCGGGCAGCGGCCGGACGACCGAGAAGGCCGGCGCCCCGGCCTCCGCGCGCGCGTGCGCCGAGACGAGCGTCCGCAGCCCGCTGGAGTCCATGAACGCGAGCTCGCGCAGGTCGACGACGACCTCGCGGCCGGCCTCCTGCAGCTCGCCGAGGACCTCGTCGAGGTCCGGGGCGGTGGCCAGGTCGAGCTCGCCCCGCACGAGGACGACGGCGCGGCCATCGCGTTCGCTGGTGGAGATCGAGAATCCGGTCGGGTCGAACGCCATGCGGCGAGGCAGACTCTATTCGGAGCCGGCCTCGTCGCGCTGGAGTCGGTCGAGCGCGTCCTCGAGGGCGTCGAGTTGTGCGCGGGCCTGGGCGACGTGGGCCTCGAGCTCGCCCGCGGCGGCGAGCAGGCGCGCGGGGGCGCCAGCCTCGTGGATGGGAGGCGCCGGCGGAGCGGGCGGCTCGGGAGGCGCCGGCGGCGCGGGCGCGGGCGGCGCCGGCGCCTCGACGACCGGCGCGGGCGGCGCCTCGCCGGGGCCTGGCAGCGACGCGGCGTGGGCCGCGGCGGCGGCGGCCTGGGCGGCGGCGGCCGCGGCCTCGGCCGCGCGCAGGACGGCGTCGGCGCGCTCGGCGGGCGTGTGGGCGTCGGGGCTCACGGAGGCGATGCTAGCTTGGCCACATGTCGCCATTCTGGATCTGGACGCAGGCGCTGATCTGCGTCTTCGTCCTTGCGAGCATCGTCATCGCGATCGTGAAGCTCGCCTAGACTGCCGCGGCATGTTCGCCTCGATCGTCGTGGGGACGGACGGATCGCAGACCGCGCGCGAGGCCGTGCGCCAGGCGATCGAGCTCGCGCGCCGACACGACGCGCGCCTGGACATCGTCAGCGCCTACGAGCCGGTGCCGGCGGCGCGGCTGCGCGAGGAGGCCCAGCAGGTCCCGGGCGACCTGGAGTGGATGGTCAACCCGCGCGAGGACGTCGACGCGACGCTGCGCGACGCGGCCGAGGAGGCCGAGACCGCCGGCGTGCCGGCCGAGATCTACGCCCGCCAGGGCGACCCGGCCGACGCCATCCTCGACGTGGCCGAAGAGCGCGGCGCCGACCTGATCGTGGTCGGCAACAAGGGGATGACCGGCGCCAAGCGCTTCCTGCTGGGCTCGGTGCCGAACAAGGTCAGCCACCACGCGCCCTGCAGCGTGCTGATCATCCGGACGTCGTAGGCGTCTTCGCACCGCGCAGCGCGGCGGCGGCGTCGACGAGCCCGGCGCCGTAGTAGCGCGACCGCGCCCCCGGGCCGAGGTCGCGCGCCGTGGAGGTCAGGCGCCGCTGGACGTCGCCCGGCGTCGGGTGCGCGCCCAGCGCCTTCGCCCCCAGGAGCAGCGCGACGATGGCGGTCACGTGCGGAGCGGCCATCGACGTCCCGGCCAGCCCCTCGCGCCCCGCGCTGTCGCGGATGAGGCGAAAGCTGCCGACCGTCGGGCGCTTGAAGGAGACCTGCAGGACGTTGCGCCCCCGCGGTCCGTCGGGCGTGCAGTGCGGGTCGCCGGCGAGCTCGGCGTCCGTGCCGCCGCCGGGCGCCACGAGGTCGACGCCGTGGCCGAAGTTCGAGTACTCGCCCAGGCAGCCGTGCTCCGTGCTCCCGCCGACGTAGAGGATGTCCGAGCCCAGGCGGCTCGAGGGCACCTCCGGGCTGGCCAGGTTGCCGGCGGCGGCGACGACCACGACGTCGTGGGCGGCCGCGTACTGGACGGCGTCGCGGATCTGCGGGTCGACGGTCATCGACTGCGGGGCGCCGGTGATCGCGTCGAGCAGCTCGATCGAGACGTTGATGACGTCGGCCCCGTGGTCGACCGCCCAGCGCATGCCGCGCGCGATCGGCCCCGCCTGCCCGGCGCCCGCGCTGTCGAGCACGCGCACGGGCATGACCTTGGCGCCGTAGGCGATCCCCACCATGCCGTACTCGTTGTTGGGCGTGGCGATGATCGTCGAGGCGACGAAGGTGCCGTGGCCGTGGCGGTCGTTGGGGTAGGGGTCGTTGGCGACGAAGTCCCAGCCGTGGACGACGTGCTGGGGCGAGATGTCGGGCGAGCGCTTGAAGGGCGCGCGGTCGGAGTAGGCCAGCCCGGTGTCGAGGACGGCGACGGTCACGCCGGCGCCGGGGGCACCCCCGGCGGCGCGCGCCAGCGGCCAGGCGTCGGGCGCGTCGACCCCGAAGGGGCCGGTCAGGTCCCACTGGGCCTGCGCCCAGCCGCCCGCGGCCGCGGCCGAGCGGCCCGCCAGGCCGGTGTCGTCGGGCGCCGCGTCGGCGACGCGCGCGACGAGGCGCGGGCCGGCGGCCGCGACCGAGCGGTGGCGGCGCAGCGCGGAGAGCGTCGGGGCGACGGCGTCGGCGTCGGCGGCCTGCACGACGACGCGATGACCAGGCGCCGAGCCCACCACACGGCCGCCCGCCGAGGCGACGGCGGCGCGCAGCGCCGACGCGCCCTCGCCGGCAGTCGGGCGCACGACGATCTGCGAGGCGGGATCGGCGGCGCGCGCCGAGCTCGCGAGGAGTCCCGCGAGGACGACAGCCAGCAGAGGTGTGAGGCGCAGAGAGCTCGACATCGCGCGGGGCCACATTGCAAACCCCGCACCTACGCCCAAAGTTACGCGCGAGCCCGACGGCGGGTTGCCACCCAGGGTAACGCGCCGCCGCGCATCCTCCACGGGGCATGATGGGGGTCGTGTCGCCGCCCTCGCGCTTCTTCCCACGCGACGAATGGTTCATGCGCCTGTCCATTCGCGAGGCTGAGCGGGCGCTCGAGCATGATGACGTCCCCATCGGAGCGGTCGTGGTCCACGACGGCGAGGTGGTCGGCGCCGGCCACAACGAACGCGAGCTGCGCCAGGACCCGACGGCGCACGCCGAGATCCTCGCTCTGCGCCAGGCCGCGACGGCGCTCGGCTCCTGGCGCGTGCTCGAGAGCGTGCTCTACGTGACGCTCGAGCCCTGCGCGATGTGCGCGGGCGCGATCGTCCTCGCGCGCGTGCCGCGCGTCGTCTTCGGGACGACCGACCCGAAGGCGGGCGCCGCCGGCAGCGTGCTCGACGTGCTCGCGCAGCCGCGCCTGAACCACCGCCCCGAGGTCGCCGGAGGGCTGTTGGCGGCCGAGTGCGCGGCCCTCCTGACCGACTTCTTCGGCCCGCGCCGATAGCGGTTGGCGGACATCGGCGGACGAATGTCCTACACCCGGGGCCACTTCTGGCCGATTACCTGTCCATGCTGGACTCCCCCTTCGCGACCGAGCCCCAGGTCGGGGCCCCCCACACCGGCTGGGACCTGACCACCGTCCCGCCGTCGTCCGAGGCCGATCCGGCCGACCAGCTCGCCGAGCTGGCTGGCGCCGTGGCCACGATGGTCAGCGGCGTCCACCGCGCCGTCCTCGCGTTCGCCGGAGGGGGCGCGCGGACCGCTGTGGGCACCGCCGCCGTCTCCGCTCGCGTGCACCAGATGCGCGCCGAGCTCGAGGGCGTCGCCGTCGCCGTCGAGGCGCTCCACAGCGGCGCCGAGGACGCGGCGCTCGCCGGCGAGCAGTCCGCGCGGATGTGCGGCGAGCTCGCGGCCGAGGTCGAGGGCGGCGCCGAGGTCCTGGCCCGCGTCGTCGAGGCCGTCGAGGCGATGGGCGCCCAGCGCGAGCGCATCGAGCGCCTTGCCGACCAGCTCGAGGAGATCGCGGCCTTCTCGGGCGTCATCAAGCAGGTCGCCGACAAGACCAAGCTGCTCGCGCTCAACGCGACCATCGAGGCCGCGCGCGCCGGCGCCAACGGCGCCGCCTTCCGCGTCGTGGCCGACGAGATCGGCTCGCTGGCGGCCGACTCCGAGGCGCAGACGCGCCGCATCGCCTCCGTCGTCGCCGCGACGCGCGACGAGCTCGATCCCCTGCGCCAGGCCATCGACGCCGCCCGCGCCCACGGCGACGGCGTCGCCGACGCCCACGCCGCTCGCGAGACCGTCAGCCGCATCGGCGAGCTGGCCGAGCAGCTCACCGCGCCGGCCGAGCGCGTCGCCGCGGCCGCCGAGGAGCAGCTGCAGGCCCTGGGCGAGATCTCCGGCCACATGCAGGGCACCGTCGTCGCGGTCACCGAGGTCGACGAGCACGCCACGGGGATGAGCCACCAGGCGCTGAGCCTGTCGTCGTCCTCCGAGGACGTCTACGAGCTGCTGCGCCCCTTCTGGACCGACTCGTTCGTCGACCGCGCCGGCGAGGTCGCCCGCACGCTGGCGCTCGACATCGGCGCCGTCCTCGAGGGCGCCGTCGACAGCGGGCGCGCGTCGCTCGCGCAGCTCCTCGACGCCCGCTACGAGGAGATTGCCGGCCCGCGGATCGCGTCGCTCGCGCGACTGTTCGACGTCTCGCGCGTGCCGGCGACCGGCTTCGACCCGCCCAAGTACGCCACCGGGTACGACGCGGTGGTCGACCAGCCGCTGATGGACCTCTACGACCGCACGCTGGCAGCGAACCCGTGGCTCGTGCTCGCCGCCGGCTCGGACCTCAACGTCTACGCCCCGGCCCACGCGCGCGCCCTGACCGCCGACTGGACGGGCGACCCGTCCAAGGACCTCATGGGCAACCGCATCAAGCGGATCCTCACCGACAACCCGGCGCTGGTGAAGGCCAACCGCGTCGGCGTCGGCGGGCGCGAGCTGCCCCACCGCGTCATGACCCGGGCCGAGTACCGCATGGCCGGCTGTGACCTCGTCGAGCCCGCGGGCGGCGAGCAGCGCCGGCTCGTGCAGACCTACGCCCGCGACACGGGCGCGATCTTCACCGTCCTCTCCGTCCCCGTCTACGTGCGCGGCGAGCGGTGGGGCGCGGCGGTCATCGGCTGGGACCCCGATACGGTCCGCACCTGACGGCGGCGCGGCCTCCAGCGCCGCTACGCTTGCGCTTCCCCGTGACGGGCCCGTGGAGGGGTGCCGGAGTGGTTGAACGGGGCGGTCTCGAAAACCGTTGTGCGTCATTGGCGCACCGAGGGTTCGAATCCCTCCCCCTCCGCTGCCGTCATGGAGTTGCGCTGGACCTTCCGGCATAAGAATGCGACACGCCGCCTTGACGCGGCACGCGGTCGTTGCTATGCCAGGCTGTGGGTCCCACAGAATGAGCCAGGCCGCACAGCGCGATCGCAGCAGTGACGCAGAGCGCTACCGGGCAGTGACCGCTGCACGGGAGCGGTTCCTGGCCGGGGACGACCGTGTCCGGGGCGTCCGGCCGGAGATCGCCACGTCCTGGTACCGCTGTCGCGAGCAGTACCACGTCGATCCGGGCCTGAGCGAGGCCCCGCCGGCCTCCGCCCAGGACGAGCCGACCGCCGACCACACGCTCGATCACGAGGTCGTGTTCGCCCAGCTCGGCGGCGCCGCGGCCTCGATCTCGGGCGAGGTCGAGAGCATCGGCGGCGTGGTCACCGTCGCCGACGGCGCGGGCCGGATCCTGACCATCCACGGCGACAAGGACACCCTGCGACGGGCGCGCGAGAGCAACATGGCGCCGTGGTCGTGCTGGTCGGAATGGGCGACCGGCACGAACGGCATGGGCACCGCGCTCGAGGCCCCCGGCCCGGTGGTGATCAACGGCCCCGAGCACTGGTGCGGCGGCTTCCACGAGTGGGTGTGCGCCGGCGTCGCCGTGCGCGACGCCGTCACCGACGACCCGATCGCGGTCCTCGACGTGTCGGCCTGGCGCAGCCGGCTTCCGGCCCAGGCGGCCGGCTGGCTGTCGCGGGCGATCGGCGGCGCGCGCGAGATCCTGCGCCTGCGCGCGATGGACAGCGGGGCCGAGCTGGCCGCCGCGTTCACGCAGGCGCGCGTGCGCTCGGGACCGGCGCTCGCCGCGCTCGACGCGAGCGGCCAGGTCGTCATCGCCGACGAGGAGGCCAGCCTGCTGCTCGGCGTCCCGGCGCGCGTGCCTGCGCTCGACCCGGCGGTGCGCTGGCACCCGGCCCTCGACCTCGAGCGGCTGGCCCGTCACGCCGCCAAGCAGGCTCGCGGCGACCACGACTGGGTCGGCTCGACGCAGATCGTGACCGGCCTCGGCAGCGAGCCGTGCCCGCTGACGCTGCGCCCCGTGTTCCTCGCCGACCAGCCCATCGGGACGCTGGCGCTGTTCGGCGCCGCGCACGGCGATCCGATCGAGCACGAGGCGTCCGACACCGGGATGGGTCCGCCGCCGCGGATCGTGGGCGTGACCGGCGACCGGATGGTGCTGCTGCACCGCCCGGAGGTCCGCTTCGCGGAGGCCGACGGCAACGACGTCTGGCTCGTGACCGAGGACGGGCGCCTGCAGGCGTCGGTCCGCGGCATCGACAAGCTCGAGGAGGAGCTCGCCGGCGGCGAGTTCCTGCGCGTGCACCGGCGCTTCCTCGTCAACCTCACCTGCGTGCGGGCGGTCGAGCGCGGGCAGCGCGGCGACCTGTCGCTGATCATGGACGGCACGCAGCGCGATGCGGTGCCGGTCTCGCGCCGCAACGTGCCGGCCGTGCGCCGCGCGCTCGGGCTCTGAGCGAAGGTCAGACCCGCGCCGGGCGCTTCATCGTCCGGTAGACGAGCTCGTCGGTCGGCGCCGGGTCGCGCGCCGCGACGACGCGGCCGTGATGGGGCGAGAACCGGCAGACGGGATCGGTGGCGGCGGCGTCGCCGGCGAGCCGCAGCGCCTGGCAGCGGCAGCCGCCGAAGTCGACCTCCTGGCGCCCGAGCGGGCAGCTGCGGCAGGGCTCCTGCATCCAATCGGTACCGCGGAAGCGCCCGAAAGCGCCGGACTCGGTCCAGATCCACTCCAGCGGATGCTCGCGGAGGTTGGGGAGCTCGAGGCCCGGGATCGTCGACGCCGCCTGGCAGGGCATCACGTCGCCGTTGGGGGCGACCACCATCGCCGTCGTGCCCCAGCCGCCCATGCACGGCTTGGGCAGGTCCTCGAAATAGTCGGGCAGCACCCAGAGCACGTCGACCTTGGGGCCGACGCGCTCGCGGAAGCGCACCACCGCCTCCTCGGCGCGGTCGAGCTGCTCGCGCGTGGGCATGAGCGCGTCCTGGTTGGGGACCGCCCAGCCGTAGTACTGGGTGTTGGCCAGCTCCAGGCGCTGCGCGCCGAGCTCGAGCGCCAGGTCGAGGACCTGCTGGACGCGATCGAGGTTCTGACGGTGCAGGACGCAGTTGATGGTCAGCGGGAAGTCGAGCTCCTTCGCGAAGCCCGCGGCCGCGATCTTCTTCTCGAAGGAGCGGTTGCCGGCGATGCGGTCGTTGTCGGCGGGGTCCGGGCTCTGGATCGAGATCTGCACGTGGTCCAGGCCGGCGGCCTTGAGCGCCTGCGCGCGTTCGCGCGTGAAGAGCGTCCCCGCGGTGATGAGCGACGAGTACAGCCCCGCGTCGCGCGCGCCCGCGCAGAGCTCCACGAGGTCGGCGCGCAGCATCGGCTCGCCGCCGGTGAGGGCGAGCTGCAGCACGCCGAGCGCGCGCGCCTCCTGGAAGGCGCGGATCCAGTCGCCGGTCTCGAGCTCGTCGCGGTACGCGTCGCCGCCGATGTGCAGCGGGTTGGAGCAGTACGGGCAGTGCAGCGGGCACTGGTAGGAGAGCTCGGCGATGAGCGTGGACGGTCTAGGGGGCGGCATCGACCACGAGCCCTCTCTGCGCCATGGCGTCGACGAGCTCCTGCACGTCGGCGCGCAGGTCGGCGCCGTCGTAGCGGGCGGAGAGCGCGGCGACGATCTCGTCGACCGAGCGCTCGCCGTCGCACAGCTCGAGGACCTCCGCCGCCGTCGGGTTGAGGCGCACGACGCCCTCGGGGATGAGCAGCAGGTGCTCCTCGCGCACCTCGTCGTAGCGCAGGCGCGCGCCGGTGACCAGGCGCGGCCGGGTCATGCGCTCTCCCCCGCGGGCTGCGTGTCGCCGCGCTCGATCGCATCGAGCTGGGCCCACAGCATCTCGGTCTTGAAGCGCAGCGCCGCGACGGCGGCGTCCTGCTGCTCGGGCGTGCGGCAGCGCTCGACCGTGAGGTCCAGCGCGTACTGCGCGTCGCGCGGCGCCTGCACGAGCCGAGTGCGGAAGTACTCCAGGCCGGAGGGGTCGATCCACCCGTAGTGGCGTTCGAGCGCGTCGAGGCGCACGCGGATCGCGCCGGGCCCGAAGAGCTCGGTGAGCGAAGACGCGACGGCCTCGATCCACGGCTTGGCGCGCGCGAAGCCCACGTAGGCGTCGACGGCATAGCGCACGGCGGGCAGGACCCGCCGCTCGGACGCGAGCTCCTCGCGTGGGACGCCGAGGGCCTCCCCAAGCCGCAGCCAGGACTCGATCCCGCCCGTGCCCTCGCCGGTGCCGTCGTGGTCGATGATGCGCTGGATCCATTCGCGGCGGACCGCGACCTCGGGGCAGTTGGACAGGATCGCCGCGTCCTTCAACGGGATGCACTTCTGGTAGTAGAAGCGGTTGGCGACCCAGCGCTGTAGCTCGTCGCGGCTGAGCTCGCCGGCGTCCATGCGCCGGTGGAACGGGTGCAGGTGGTGGTAGCGCGTCCCCTGGGCGCGCAGGCGGGCGACGAAGTCCGTCAAAGGTCGACCTCGAGGCCATCGTAGGCGACTTCGACGCCGGCGCCGACGACCGCCGCGCGCTCGGGCGAGTCCTCGAGCAGGATCGGGTTGGTGTTGTTGATGTGGACGAGCACCTTGCGCGGGCGCTGCAGGCCGGTGAGCGCCTGCAGCGTGCCGCCGGGGCCCGAGAGCGCGACGTGGCCCATGTCGTGCGCGCTGCGCTCTGAGATGCCCAACAGGGCGAGCTCGTCCTCGCGCCAGAACGTCCCGTCGACGAGCATGAGGTCGCTGTCGGCGAAGTGGGCCAGGACGCCGTCGTCGAGGGTGGCGAGCGCGGGCGCATAGGCGAGCACGCCGCCGCTCACGCTGTCGCGGACCACGAGCCCGAGGGCCTCGTCGTCGCCCGTCTCGAACGGCTCGACGACGAGGCTCGACCCGTCGATCGCCAGCGCGCGCCCCGGCTCGAGCGTCTCCCAGTCGACGCCGCAGAAGCGCTCGAGCATGCGCACGATGGTGTCGCTGAGGGCGCGCTCGACGGCGGCGGCGCCGAAGACGCGCACCGGCGCGCCCGACTCGCGCAGGAGCAGCAGGCCCGCCGTGTGGTCGATCTCCGCGTCGGTCAGCAGCACGCCCGCCACGGGAGGCGCCCGCACGCCGTCGACCCTGTCGGGCGCGAGGGTCTCGAGCTGCTGGCGCGCATCGGGCGAGGCGTTGACGAGGAACCACGGCCCCTCCTCGCCGCGGATCGCGAGCGACGACTGCGTGCGGGGTCGCGCGCGCACGCCTTCGCGCGCGGCCTCGCACGTCCCGCAGCGGCAGTTCCACTGCGGGAACCCCCCACCGGCGGCCGAGCCAAGGACGCGGACGCGCACGTGGCCCGGCGTCAGGTTGTTACCGGTGGAACAGGTAGGAGGTGACCTCGGAGCACAGCTCGACGATCTCGAACTTCGGCTTGACCCACGTCATAAGTGCCTCCTGATTAGAGTGCAAGTGGCGGAAATTCTAGCGAAGGACGGTCGACGGTCGTGGTGAGACAATGGACGTCGAGGTAACGGCGGGCGACCCCCTCGGCGTCGGCGCCGACCTGGTCGCCGCGGCCGGCGCGAGGGCGACCGAGCTGGGCGTCCCGCAGCGCGCGCTGACCGACGCCGACCCGGTGGCCACGGCGTACGCGCCGGACGGCACGCCGCTCGCCGTGCTGGCGCTCGAACCCGGCGTCGAGGGGCTGCGCACGGCGGCCGCGCGGGCCGTGCGCGCGTGCCGCGCCGGCGGGACCGTCGCCTGGGCGCTCGACGCGTCCCTGCCGCTCTCCGTCGAAGAACAGGTGCAGGCGCTGGCCGAGGGCGCCGTCATCGGCGGCTACGACGCCCGCCGCTGGCGCGGCGGGGGAACGCCGCCCGGCGTCGAGCGCTTCGTGATCTGCGGGGCCGGCGACGACCTCGCGCCCGTGGCCGGCCGCGCGGTGCTCGTGGCGCGCTGGGTCAACGCGGCCCGCGAGCTCGTCGACGCGCCGGCCAACGTCGTCTCCCCCGCCGGGCTCGCCGAACGGGCGGCCACGGTCCCGGGGGTCGCCACCGAGGTCATCGACGCCGCTGAGGCGGGCCTCGGCGCCCTCGCCGCCGTCGGCGCGAGCAGCCCGATCGCGCCGCGCCTCATCGTGCTGCGCCACGAGCCACCCGGCGCTCCGCAGACTCCGCGACTGGCGCTCGTGGGCAAGGCCGTCACCTTCGACACCGGCGGCTACTTCCTCAAGGCGCAGTCCGACATCGTGCGCCAGAAGGCCGACATGGCCGGCGGCGCGGCCGTCGTGGCCGCGCTGGGCGCGATCGCCGAGCTCGGGCTGCCGCTGTCGGTCACGGGCGTCGTGCCCGCCTGCGAGAACATGCTGAGCGGCAGCGCCATCCGGCCGACCGACGTCATCACGACCGCCGCCGGCCTGACCGTCGAGGTCACGAACCCCGATGCAGAGGGGCGTTTGATCCTCGCGGACGCCCTGTGGTGGGCGCGCCGCGACGGCGCCACGCACCTCGTCGACCTCGCCACGCTGACCGGCGCCATGCGCGCCGGCATGGGCGACGTCTACGCGGGCGTCTTCGCCACCGACGACACGTGGCGCGAGGCGATCGTCGACGCCGGCAACGCCTGCGGCGACCTCGCCTGGCCGTGGCCCCTGCATCCGCGCTATCGCTCGCTGATCGAGTCGACCGTCGCCGACCTGCGCAACACCGCGGGCAAGAGCTTCGGCTTCCCGATCATCGCCGCGACCTTCCTGCGGCAGTTCGCCGGTGACGGGCCGTGGGCGCATGTCGACATGCTCGGGACGGCGATGCTCGAGGAGGACCGCGGCGACGCGTTCGGCCGCGGGGCGACCGGCTATGGCGTGCGGATGCTCACCGAGCTCGCCACGCGGATGGCCGGCGGCTGAGCTCACGCGCGCGGCCCCAGCACGGTGGCCATGATCACGAGCGCGACCCCGGTCAGCAGATCGGGCCGGATGCGGATGACGTGGGCAGCCGCCCGCCCGACCTGCAACCCGACCAGCGCCATCACGAACGTGCAGAGGCCGAAGATCGGCGGCGCGAGCCACGGCGAGTAGCCGAGCAGGCCCAGGCTGGTCCCCGCGACGATGTTGTCCAGGCTCAAGGGGATGAGCAGCCCGAACACGGCCCACGGCTTGTCCATCTCCGGCGCCGGGGTTCGCCACGCGCGAATGACGAGGTACAGGCCGTACAGGCCGAGCGCGATCGCCCCGATGTACTCGCCGGTCTCCCCGATCGACGCGGCCCAGTAATGCCCGATGAGGATGCCCACGAGCGGGGCGACGCCGTCCCAGAACCCGAACATCGCCGCGACCTGCGTGGACCGGCGCCAGTTGGGCTGAAGCCCTCCGAGCGCGATCGCCGTGCGGAAGTTGTCCAAGCTGAGAGTAAATCCGAGGACGAGGATGCTGCCGACCATGTGATTACTGGTGAGCATGTCGCGACCTGCCACGCCCTCTTCGACGTGGCAGATCGCTGATTGCCGTTGGTGTCAGTCCGGCAGCGCGAACGCGAACAGCGCGCTCCCGTGGGAGGACCCGAGCATCTTGGGCAGGAACCCTTCGGCCCATCCGCCCCAGCCGCTCGGCGCGACGAGGTACTGCTTGCCGTCGATGCTGTACGACGAGGGGCTCGAGTGGTGGCCGCTGCCGCACTGGAACTGCCACAGCAGGTCACCGCTGTTGGCGTCCCACGCGTTGAACTCGCCGGTCGGCTCCCCGCCGAACACGAGGTCACCGCCGGTGGCCAGCAGCGACGAGCACATGCAGGTGTCGTTCGTCCAGCGCCACTTCTCCTGAGCGGTGCGCGGGTCGTAGGCGCTCACGTACCCGGTCTGGTCCTCACCGTCCACGGCGACACCGGCGCCCCAGTACGGGATGCTCTCCTTGAACTCCCTGCGCCGCCGCGTGGCCGTCGCGCCGACGTCCTGCACGGGGACGTAGAGGAGCTCCGTCCGCGGGCTGTAGCACGCGTGCGTCCATTCCTTCGCGCCGGCCGGTCCCGGCCAGAAGTGGACGGGGTCACCTTCCGCGTCGGGGAAGCGCAGCGGCGTCACGTTGCCCTTCTCGTCGACCTCACCCCAGTCGATGCGGTCGACGAACGGCCCCACCCGGATCGGGGACATGTCCGTGCGATCCAGGATGTAGAGGAACCCGTTCTTGTCGAAGTGGGCCGCCATCTTCTGCCCGTCGAGGTCGAACAGGAGGTGCTCCATCACGGAGTCGTAGTCCCACAGGTCGTGCGGGGTGTACTGGAAGTGCGCCTTGATCTGCCCGGTGTCGGCGTCAACCGCGACCCCTGAGTCGGTGTAGAGGTTGTCACCCAGGCGCACCCCGCCGTCGAAGTCGGGGCAGGGGTTGCCGGTCCCGTAGTACAGGAGGTTCAGGTCCGGGTCGTAGGAGGGGGTGATCCAGCAGTTCGCGCCGCCGCGCTGCCAGGCCTCGCCGTCCTCCGGCCAGGTCTCCGAGCCGGGCTCGCCCGGCTTGGGGATCATGTAGCAGCGCCACACGCGCTCGCCCGTCTCGAGCTTGAACGCGTCGGTGTGGCCGCGCGAGCCGAACTCGCCGCCGGAGCTGCCGACGATGACCATGTCCTTGACGATCAGCGGAGCGACCGTGGCGCTCTCGCCGGCCCGGACGTCGCCGTACACCTGATCCCAGACCTTCTTGCCGGTCTCGGCATCCAGGGCGATGATGTGGGCGTTGAGGGTGGTCATGAAGACCTTCCCCTCGGCCACGGCGACCCCGCGGTTGACGTTGCCGCAGCACAGCGACACGTCGAACGGGGACGCGTGCCTGTAGCGCCACAGCTCGTTGCCGTTCGCCGCGTCGATCGCCCAGCACTGGCCGTCCCAGCCGGAGACGAACATGACCCCGTCGACGACCAGCGGGGAAGCCTCGAAGGCGTACGTCGTTGCGCCCGACCGCAAGCCCAGGTTACCGGCCTGGAACACCCATTCCGGCTTGAGCTTGCCGACGTTGCTCGCGTTGATCTGGTCCAGCGGGCTGTAGCGGTTCGCGTCGTAGGCGCCGTAGTAGGTCAGCCAGTTCTGCGGTTCGTCGCGGGCGTTGAGAATCCGCTCGAAGTTGACCCCCTTGGCCACCGGCGGCGCCTTGCCCACCGACATGCTCAGGGCGGCGTAGGGAACGGCAGATCCAGCGTCTACGTACTCCTCGGTTGCCATCTAGTGCTCCTTTTCCAACGGTGAGCAGGGGATCGACTACGGCTGCGGTTGGGGCGGGCGATCGAGACGCGCCTCGGAGGGCACGTTGCCGCTCACGACAATCGCCCCCGTCAGGCCTCGGCCTTCGTCGTTGCCCGTCGTGGAGCCGTACCAGTAGTAGCCCGGCCCGTCGAGCTCGAGGGTCGCAGTGCCCTTCGAGTGGTTCACGAGCCAGATGAACTGGGTGTCGCCGTTGCTCGGCAGGACCGCGCAATGGGTGTTCTTGTCGTCGTTGATGAGCGTCAGCTCGATCGTGCCCCCATGAGGCACGATGAGGACCCCCGGGTCGTAGACGAGCTCGTCCTCGGGGATGCGGATGGTGGCGCGCATGACGCCGTCGGAGCCCTCCTCAGCCTGTCCGACGTTGCCTCGCCCAAGGATGCGACCCAGCGTGACACCGTTCTGCTTGTCCAAGCTGGATACGTCGACGGCAGTGTCGCTCACGGAAGCTCCCTCGCGTCGATTAACCGATAACCGGTCAGCGAAAAGGGGTTCCAACAACCCCCCTTCTGACCCGGTCGGATCGTATGCCCGCGCAACGGGCCCGGGGCGATTCCGATCGCAGGCGCCGTTCGCGCTGAGAGCGATACCGCTCGTTCGCGATCGGGCGCCGCTGGTTGCGTGGGCTCAGACGGC
This sequence comes from uncultured Actinomycetes bacterium, assembly GCA_963851295.1. Taxonomy (GTDB): domain Bacteria; phylum Actinomycetota; class Thermoleophilia; order Solirubrobacterales; family Solirubrobacteraceae; genus JAOPZW01. The sequence goes on from CAWKOS010000001.1 coordinate 1,312,343, forward strand.
TTGACGGGCCGTCAGGCCGTCGAGCAGCCGCTGCCAGCCGCCCGCGCGGGGCGCGCCACCGGCCGGCGGACCACCATCGGACCAGCCGGTCACGGCCCGGATCCCGTGCAGGGCGCTGACCAGCCACGTCTCGCGCTCGGCCAGCTCGTGCGGCCGCGGCCGGCGGTGTGCGACGGGCGTTCCGCGCTCGCGTGCGAGCTCCAGGAGGAGCGCCCGCGTGACCCCGGGGAGGATCGGCGCGTCGTCGGGCACCGCGCACAGGGTCTCCCCGTCCCACCACAGCAGGCTCGTGAACGCGCCTTCGATCAGCCGGCCCTCGCCGTCGGCGATCACCGCCTCGCCCGCGCCGTGCTCCGCCGCGCGCTCTCGGAGGGCGGCGAGCCGCTCCAGATCAGGGCCCTTGCGCCGCGGCTCGCGGCGCGGATCCGCGATGTCGGCCACCCACGCCACGACGGTCGGCGCGCGCGCCGGCGCCGGACGCACGCGGAACGCGAGCTCGCCGTCGGCGCGCAGCTCGACGCGGGGAAACCAGCACCCGCGGGGCGGCACCGCCCGTGCCACGGCGGCGCGGAGCTCGGCGAGCGCGTCGGGCTCGGCGCCGTGCGCGCGGCACGTCGCCTCGAAGCGCGCCCAGTGGCGCTCGAGCGCGCGCACGCGACCGTCGTCGACGAGCCACGAGTCGGCGGCGAGGAGGTCGCTCATTCGTGGGCCGCGGCCAGCTCGCGCGCGTCGACGAGCGTGCCGCCGACCGCCTCGAGCACCGCGCGCGCCTTCAGCACCATCTCGTCGTGCTCGGCCTCGGGGTCCGACGCCGCCACGATCGCGCCGCCCGCGCCGAGCGCCAGTCCGTGGGGCGAGGCGACGAGCGTGCGGATGACGATGCTCAGATCGGCGGTGCCGTTGACCGACAGGAAGCCCAGCGCGCCCGAGTAGACGCCGCGCGGGCCGCCCTCCAGGCGGTCGATGATCTCCAGCGTGCGCAGCTTCGGCGCGCCGGTCATCGAGCCGCCCGGGAAGGCCGCGCGAATGCAGTCGATCGCGGTGACGTCGTCGCGCAGCCGGCCGCGGACGGTGGTCACGAGCTGGTGGACCGTCGCGTAGGACTCGACGGCCATGAGCGCCGGGACCTCGACCGTGCCCACCGCGCACACGCGCCCGAGGTCGTTGCGCACCAGGTCCACGATCATGAGGTTCTCGGCGCGCGACTTGTCGTCGTCGCGCAGCGCCGCCGCCCGGTAGGCGTCCTCGGCCGGGTGGGCCGCCCGCCGTGCGGTGCCCTTGATCGGCTTGGACTCGACGTTGCGCTCGCGGTCGACGCGCAGGAAGCGCTCGGGCGAGGAGCTCAGCACGGAGACGTCGCCCAGGCGCAGCAGGGCCGCGTGCGGCGCGGGGTTGCGCGCGCGCAGGGCGCGATAGGCGGCGACCGGCTCGATCGCGCCGTCGCTGTGCAGCTCGGTCGTCAGGCAGATCTCGTAGCTCTCGCCCTCGAGGATCTCGTGCTTGCAGGCCGCGATGTTCGCGAGGTAGGCGTCCCGGTTCTCGCGGGCGGCGAAGCGCAGCGCGGCGGCCGCCGCCGGGGGCGGCGCGGCCGGCGGCGGCCGGCGCGCGATCGCCTCGAGCTCGGCCTCGGTGGCCGCCAGCCAGGCCTCGGCGGCCGGCGCGCCGGCGACCTCGGCGAGCGCCACGAGATGCACGCGCTGCTTGTGGTGGTCGAAGGCGATCAGCCGGTCGCAGAGCAGGAGCGTCGCGTCGGGCAGCGGGGAGCGGTGCACGAGCTCGCCGCCGAGGTCGGCCTTGAGCTCGTAGCCGAGGTAGCCGGCGAAGCCGCACGTGAAGTCGAAGGGCAGCTCGGGGGCGTCGGCGCGCAGGCGCGTGAGCTCGCGCCGGCAGTAGTCGAGGATGGTCTCGTGCAGCGTCTCGCGACCCTCGGCCTGGTCGACGGTGACGATCCGCGACGCGACGTCGTAGCTGACGACCTGGCCCAGCGGGCCCTCCGGGGCGCCCATGAAGGAGAAGCGCGCGAGCCCCGGGTCCGCGCGCGAGCTGTCCAGCCAGACGGCGTGGTCGCGCTCGCCGTAGAGGGCGACGAACGCGGCCTCGGGATCGCACCAGGTCTCCAGCGTGCGGTGGTGCACGCGCGCCCCGGCGTGCGGGTGGCGTGCCGCGGGACGTCCGCGCGGCGCGCCCGGCCCCTGGGCGCGCGTCAGGTCGCGGAAGTTGCGCAGCAGCGTGCGCCCGTGCTCGGTGGAGATCGACTCGGGGTGGAACTGCACGCCCCACAGCGGCCGCGTGCGGTGCTCGATGCCCATGACGACGTCGCCGTGCGTCCACGCCGTCACGCGCAGCTCGGCGGGGAGGGCACCGACGACCAGCGAGTGGTAGCGGACGGCCGCAAAGCCCTGCGGGATGCCGGCGAAGAGGCCGTGCCCGTCGTGATCGATCGGGCTCAGGCGCCCGTGCATGACCTCCGGCGCGTGCTCGACCGCGCCGCCGGTGATGTGGGCGAGCGCCTGGTGGCCGAGGCAGACGCCGAGCACCGGCAGCTCGGAGCGCCTGAGCGCGTCCAGCGAGACGCCCACGTCGCGCGCGTGCTCGGGTCGGCCGGGGCCCGGGCCGATCACGATGTTGTCCACCGCGAGGGCCGCGAGCTCGTCCCAGGAGAGCTCGTCGTTGCGCACCACCACCGGCTCGTCGCCGTTGACCTCGCCCAGCAGGTGGAAGAGGTTGAACGTGAACGAGTCGTAGTTGTCGATCAGGAGCGTCCGCATGGCCGCATCTACACTCTGCCCAACGTTGGCACAGGAGAGCGTCCGTTTGTTGCGCCGGCGCGGCGTCGAGACGGTCATCCTCGCGGGTGCCGACACGCACGGGGTCATGCGCGGCAAGCGCGTGCCGATCGCGGAGCTCGATCGTGCGGCGCAGCGCGGCATCGCGCTGTGCGACGTCATCTGGGCGCTGCCGGTCGACGAGCTGGCGCCCGTCGAGCCCCCGGCGGGGCACGACGGCTGGTTCCCGCGCGCCGGCTATCCGGACATGCTCGCGATGCCCGACCTCGAGACGGCGCGCATCGTCCCGTGGCACGACCGCACCGCGCTGCTGCTGTGCGACTTCCTCGACCGCGACGGGCGCGCCATCCCGCTCTCGCCGCGCGCCGTCCTGCGCTCGGTGGTCGAGCGCGCCCGGTCGATGGGCGTCGAGCCGGTCGTCGGGATCGAGCTCGAGTTCTATGCGCTGCGCGAGACGCCGCAGTCGGTGCTCGCCAAGCGCCCGTCGCAGCTCGAGGCCGTCGAGGAGCGCCCGAGCGTGTACGGCGTCGTCGCCGCGTCGCGCCACGAGGACTTCGCCGGCGCGGTCCGCGCGACGCTGCAGGAGTACGGGCTCGCGGTCGAGGCGTGCGCGCCGGAGGCGGGGCCGGGTCAGTTCGAGGTCAACGTGCGCGCCGCCCCCGCGCTGCGGGCGGCCGACGAGGCGTTCCTGCTCAAGAGCGCGGTGAAGGAGATCGCCGCGCGCCACGGGCTGCTGGCGACGTTCATGGCCAAGCCGCGCTCCGACTGGCCGGGCAGCTCGTGCCACCTGCACCTCAGCCTGGACGACGGCACGCCCGCGGCGCTGCGTCACTTCCTCGGCGGGCTGCTCGAGGGGATGGCCGAGTTGACCGCGGTCTTCGCCCCCACGCCGAACTCCTACCGGCGCCTGCAGCCGTACTCGTGGGCGGCCACGACCGCGACGTGGAGCGTCGACAACCGCTCCGCCGGGGTGCGGGCGATCTGCGAGGGCGACGCCCTCGCCCGGGTCGAGCACCGCCAGGCCGGCGCCGATGCCAACCCCTACCTCGCCGCCGCGGCGGCGCTCGCCGCGGGGCTCGACGGCGTGCGGCGCGGGTGCGAGCCGCCGCCGCCCGTCGACGGCGACGTCTACGCGTTCGACGACGGCGCCGTTCCGGCGCTTCCGGGGACGCTGGACGCGGCCACCGACCTGCTCGAGCGCAGCGCGCTGGCCCGCGACTGGCTGGGCGACGACGTCGTCGACCACTACGTCGCGATGCGACGCGCCGAGCTGGCGGCGCAGTCCGCCGCGGTGACCGACTGGGAGACGGCGCGCTACCTGGAGGCGCTCTAGGTGATCGTCGAGACGGTCGTCACGACGATCAATCCCGACGGCAGCGTGAACTGCGGCGCGATGGGCGTCGAGTGGGGCGAGGAGCGGATCGTCATCAAGCCCTACCGGGGGACGAGGACGCTGCGCAACCTGCGGGCCACCGGGGCCGCGGTCGTGAACCTCACCGACGACATCCTGCTCTTCAGCCAGGCCGCCCTAGGCGATCCCCAGCCGCCGACCCGTCCCGCGACGAGCGTCGAGGGCGCCGTGCTCGACGACGCCTGCTCGTGGCGCGAGGTCCGCGTGGAGGCGATCGACGACGGCGCGCAGCGGGCGCTGGTCAGCACGGTGGTCGTCGGCGGCGGCAGGGGGCGCGAGTTCCTCGGGCTCAACCGCGCGCGCCACGCGGTGCTCGAGGCGTCGATCCTCGCGTCGCGCGCTCGCCTGCTCGAAGCCGACGAGATCCGTGCTGAGCTGAGGCGCCTGCAGCCGCTCGTCGACAAGACCGCGGGCAATCGGGAGCGCGAGGCGATGGCCTACGTCACCGACCATCTGCGGGCGGCGGTGGGCGGGCTGTGAGCGGGGTGCGCGTCGAGGCGCCGGCGCGGCTGCACCTCGGGATGCTCGCCGTGGCCGGCGACGGCGCGCGCCGCTTCGGCGGGCTCGGGGTGTCGGTCGCCCGGCCCGCCGTCGTGGTCGAGGCGCAGGCGGCCGACGAGCTGTCCGCCGAGGGCGCCGACGCCGAGCGGGCGCTGGCGTTCGGGCGCCGCTGCCGGGACGCGCTCGGGCTGGCGGGCGGCGCGCGCCTGCGCGTCGTCGAGGCGATCCCGCCGCACGTCGGGCTGGGGTCGGGCACGAAGCTCGCGCTCGCGGTCGCCCAGGCGCTGGCGGCGCTCGGCGATCGGGACGTCGACGCGCCGGGGCTGGCCGAGGCCGTCGGCCGCGCGGCACGCTCCGCCGTGGGGACGTGGACCTTCGCGCTCGGGGGCCTCGTGGTCGAGGGCGGGGTCCGGCGCGACGTCGAGCGCCCCGCGCCGCTGCTGGCGCACCACCCGATGCCCGAGGCGTGGCGCGTCGTGCTCGTCATTCCCCGGGCGCAGGCCGGGCTGTCCGGGCCCGCCGAGGAGGAGGCGTTCCGGCGGCTCGTGCCCTCGCCCGAGCGCACGGCGGAGATCGCGCAGCTCGTGCTCGCCTCGCTGCTCCCGGCGCTCGTCGAGCGCGACCTCGAGGAGTTCGGCGGCGCGCTCACGCGCATCCAGCAGCTCGTCGGCGACGCCTTCGCGACCGTGCAGGGCGGGCGCTTCCATCCGCGCGCCGGCCCCCTCGTCGAGGCGCTGCTGCGCGAGGGGGCGGCGGGCGCCGGCCAGAGCTCGTGGGGCCCCGCCGTGTACGGGATCGCCGGCAGCGAGGCGTCCGGGCGCGCGCTCGCCGAGCGGATGGCGGCGGTGGTCGGCGACGACGGGAGCGTGGAGCTCGTGGCCTTCGACAACCGCGGCGCGCTGGTGGAGCGATCATGCAGTTGCTCGTGAGCGTCGTCGACGCCGCCGAGGCGCGCGCGGCCGCGGCGGCGGGCGCCGACATCGTCGACGTCAAGAACCCGGCGGAGGGCTCGCTGGGCGCGCCGTCGCCCTCGGTGATCGCGGACATCCGCGAAGCGGTCCCCGCGGCGATCCCCGTCAGCGCCGCGATCGGCGACATGCCCAACCTGCCGGGCACGGCGGCGCTGGCCGCGCTCGGCGCCGCGCACAGCGGCGCCTCGTTCGTGAAGGTCGGGCTCTGGGGCACCTCGACGCAGGACGAGGCGGTCGCCCTGCTGCGCACCGTGCGCGAGGCGCGGGAGCCGCGCGCGAGGCGGTCGTGGTGGCGGGCGCCTACGCGGACGCCCGGCGCGTGGCGCCAGCGCCGCTCGCGCCGGAGCTGCTGCCGCGCGTCGCGCACGCCGCCGGCGTCGGCGCGTGCCTGCTCGACACGGCGGTGAAGGACGGCCGCGGGCTCCTGGACTGGCTCTCGCCGGAGGCGCTCACGGCGCTGGTGGACGAGGCCCACGCGCTCGGGCTGGCGGTGGCGCTGGCCGGAGCGCTGCGCGCGGACGACCTCGCGATCGTGGGCGCGACCGGCGCCGACATCGCCGGCGTCCGCTCGGCCGCGTGCGGCGAGGGCAGGCGCTCGGGGCCGCTCGAAGCGGCGCGCGTCCGTGCCCTTCGGGCTGCGTGCGCGGCTACGCCGCGCGCGTCTCGTTGAACCCGGAGACGTGCAGCCGGTGTGCGCACGTGCGTGCGCTGAACTCGCGGATGGCGGCGGGGACGGCGTCACCCCAGGCCGCGGCGGCCGCCTCGGCGCGCACGACCAGCTCATCGATGCGCTCTTGCGAGGGCAGGGTCTCGATCAGGCAGCGCAGGCCGAAGCCGACGTGCCAGCGCTCGTCGCGCTCGATCCGCTCCACGCCCTCGCGCACTCCGGGCATCGCGCCGTCGGCCAGGTCGGTGAGCAGCGCGGTCGTTCCGGCGTTGAAGACGACTCCCTCGAGCAGCATGTGGTAGAGGCTGACGCCCTCGCCCAGCCCTGCTTCGCCCGCCGTGAGCTCCGCGGTCATCGTGGGCAGCTGCTCCTCGAAGAGCTCGAGGATCGCCGGCGGGGCGAACTCGCGGGCCGCTGCGCGGCGCTCGTCGGGGGTCTCGCCGGGCAGCCCGAGTATCTCTCCCGCGATGCGGTCGAAGAGTCGCGCGTGGCGCGCTTCGTCGCGGCGTTGCAGGGAGAAGGTCCAGGCCATGAGGCTCTCCTGGGAGGCCAGGGTCTCCCTGTTCGCCGCGACGACGAACGGCGTGAGATTCTCGGCGACAGCATCCTCGGCCACGCGGAAGCCGGCGAGGATCGTCGTGAGGCGGCGACGGCGCTCGTCCGGGAGCTCCGCCCAGGCGCCGACGTCGGGGGCGAGGTCGATGGCCGCCGCATCCCACTGCTTGCGGGCCGCGACCCGGGAGAAGAAGCCGGGCCAGAAGCTGCGGTTCGCGAAGGTCTCCAACCCGCCGACGAGCTTGTACTCGCGCAGCGTGGGGTCGGCCAGCGTGGCCCCCCTGGTGCTCGGACGCTGCTGCGCATCCATGGCGCCACGGTAGCAAGCGCGCTCAGGCGATTCGCGTGCCCACCGTCGCCCCGTGTTCGAGCAGCTCGGCGAGGCGCCGCGGGTCGCGCCCGCTGATCACCCATGTCTCGAAGGACGCTCCTGCGAGCACGGTGGGCATGTGCTCGTCGACGCCCGCCGGCCGTATGCGAGCAAGCTCCGCGACGGTCATGCGCGCGATCGGGTCGCCCTGCGCGGGCCACTGCGCGAACAGCCCGTCGACCTCCTTGACGAGCACGAGGCGGCCCGCGCCGGCCCGGCCGGCAACCCAGGCGGCGATCGAGTCCGACGTCACCTGCCACGACGCGGGCAGCCCGTCGAGCACCGGCGCCGCCGGCAGCAGCACCGTCGTTCCCCGGCCGTTGGCGCGCGGCTGCGCGGAGCGCACGGCCCCCGGGATCAGCTCGCTCAGCAGCCAGCCGAACTGCTCCATGCCGAGGACCGCCATGTGATGCGAGGTCGCCGCCGGCAGGCCGAAGCGCAGGTCGGCGTCGCGGACGGCGTCGGCGAACCAGGCGCCGCCGGGAACCACGAGCAGCGCGTGGCGCTCGCCGAGCTCGCCCAGCGTCGCGCACAGCGCCCGCAGCGCGTCGTCGCCGGCCCCGCGGCCCAGCCCGCCGCCGACCTTGACGACGGTCAGCACAGGCGCGCCGCCAGGAGCGCCGCGAGCGCCGCGGCCGGACCGGGCGCGCCGACGACCGGCCGCCCCAGCCGCTCTGCCACCTCGCGGGCCAGGAACGCACCGGCACCGACGGCGGCGACCGGAGCATCGGCCGGCAGCGGTCGCTCCACGCCGCGGGCCGCCTCCTCGAGCCGGCGCAGCTGCTCGCCGTGCAGGAAGGCCGCGATGGCGTCGATCTCATCCTTCGCGAGCTGCTCGACGTCCGAGCACACCAGCCGGGCGATGCGCTCACGGGCCAGTTGCACCGTCGCGGCGCGGCCGTCGGGCGTCGGGCAGTCGTAGGCGTCCGGCGCGATGTGGCCGAGGACGAGGTGGACGTCGGCGCTGATCGCGAAGAGCTCGGACGACACCGGGCACCAGGCGCCGCGCACCGGCACGCGCGGTGCGATCGCGGCGAGGTTGGTGCGCAGCACGCCGGTGTAGACCAGCTCGCCGGCGAGCAGCCGGGCGAGGTCGTCGCGCCCCCTCGCGGCGACGCGGCCGTCGGCGATCGGGACGACGTCGGCGGTCGTGCTACCGACGTCGATCAGCAGCGCGTCGCGATGGGCGTCGGCCACCGCAAGAGCCGTCGCCACCCAGTTGGCGGCCGCGACGTCCCAGGGCCGCGCGCGAGCAGCGTCCACCGAGATGAGCTCGCCCACCGTGGTGAGGACGCTCGGTTCGCCGAGCGCGGCCTGCGCCGCGTCGAGCACGAAGGCGACGCCCTCGCGCTTGGTCCGGAAGGCGTCCGAGAGCTCCGCGGTCATCGTGATCGCCACGGCGTCCGCGGGCCGCGCCGCGACCTCGGCCGCCACCTCGCGCAGCACCGTCGCGAGCGCCTCGCGGTCGCGCCAGACCTCGAAGGGGCGCGAGACCGTGCGCAGCGAGGCGCCGTCGAGCCATGCGGCCTTCGTGTTCGCGCCGCCGATGTCCACTGCTAGCGTGGCCGCCGCCGTGGCTGGCATGCGCATCGTCGGTGTCATCGATCTCAAGGACGGCACGGCGGTCCACGCCGTGCGCGGCGACCGCGAACGCTATCGCCCGGTCCGCAGCGCCATCGGCGGCGCGGACGGCGACGCCCTGGCCCTCGCCCGGGGGTTCCGCGCCGAGCTGGGGATTGAGGAGGTCTACGTCGCGGACCTCGACGCGATCGTCGGGGGCAGCGATCGCGCCGCGGGGAGCGACCACCCCGCGCTGCTCGGCGCGCTGGCGGGCGAGGCGCGGCTCATGGTCGACGCCGGCGTCAGCGAGCCGGCCGCCGCGTGGGCGCTCCTCGACCTCGGCGCGCAGCGCGTCATCGTCGGCACCGAGACGCTCGGGGGCGCCGCCGCGCTCGACCGGCTCCTCGCCGACCTGCCCGAGGGCGCCGTGATCCTCAGCGTCGACCTGCGCGACGGCCGCGTCCTGTCGCCCGACCCGCAGCTCGCGGGGCGCTCCGCGCCCGACGCGCTCGCGCGCCTTCAGCGCCCGGGCCTGCGCGAGGCGATCGTGCTCGACCTCGCGCGCGTGGGCAGCGGCGAGGGGCCGGACGTCGAGCTCATCGCCGAGCTCCACGACGCCTTCCCGGACCTCGAGCTGCTCGCGGGCGGCGGCGTGCGCCACGCCGGCGACCTCCGCGCGCTCGACGCGGCCGGCGCCGCCGGCGCGCTTGTCGCCACGGCGCTGCACCACGGCGTCATCGGCGCGCGGGAGCTGGCCGGGCTTCGCTGACCAGCGCCTCGACGTGCTCGACCAGCGCCGCCGCGACGTCGGCGCCCGTGGCCTCCTGCAGCCCGCGCCAGCCGGGGATCCCGTTGAGCTCGAGGACGTACTCGCGGCCGTCCGCGGCCCGCAGCAGGTCGACGCCCGCGTACTCCGCGCCGAGGACCTCCGCCGCCTCGAGGCACAGGCGCTCCTGCTCGGCGCTCAGCAGCGTGGGCCGGGCCGTGGCGCCGCGCGCGAGATTCGCGCGCCAGCCGGGCGCGACGCGCTCGATGGCCGCGAGCACGCGCCCGCCGACGACGAAGGCGCGCACGTCGCCGCCGTCATGGGCCAGCGTCTCCTGCAGGTAGTAGACGGCGCGCTCGAGCTCCAGCGCGTGGAAGACGCGGTAGGCGACGTCGGCGTCGTCGACGCGCGTCATCCCCGCCCCCATCGAGCCGAAGAGCGGCTTGACGACGACGTCGCCGCCGAGCTCCTCGAAGGCCGCGAGCGCGTCGTCGAGGCGCTCGCAGGCGACCGTCCGCGGCGTGGGCACGCCCGCGCGGGCCAGCAGCGCCGAGGCCAGGAACTTGTCCACCGTGCGCTCGATCGCCCGGGCCGCGTTGACGCACGCCACGCCGCGCGCCTCGAGCGCGTGGAGCGCGTCGACGCGGAAGATGACCTGCTCGAGCGAGCCGCGCGGGATGCCGCGGACGATGACCGCGTCGCATCCGTCGAGCGCCGCATCGCGGCTGCCCACCGCGACGTCGCCGTCGACGCGGCCGACCATGCGCGTGACGGCCACGAGCTGCGCGGCGTGGCCGCGAGCCGCCAGCGCGTCGGTGAGCCGCTGCGCGTGCCAGCCGCCGGTCGACCCCAGGATCGCGACGGTCAGCCCCAGAACGAGCGCTCCAGCACCTCGAGGTTGACGGCGCCCGCCTCGAAGCTGCGCCCGCTCGCGACGCTCGTCAGCCGGATCTGCGCCGGGCTGAAGAGCAGCGGGTCGATCGCGTAGAAGTCGAAGTTCGCGCCCTTCAGGACGCTGCCGAACGGCTCGCCGTAGTCCGACGAGGCCGAGGCGGGAAGCCGCTGCACGAGGGCGCGCAGCGCGTCGTCGTCGTCATGGCCCTCGACGGTGAGGTGGACCTGGCCGCCATACAGCACGGCGTCGTTGGTGCGCCCGAGCGCCACCATGTCGTCGCCCGCCACCGGCGGCAGCGGGCAGCTCCCGAAGCCGGCCACGACCCGCCGCACGTCGAAGTCGAGCTCGTGCAGCTTGTGCAGCGCCGTCTCGACCACCCGTGCCGCGATCTGCACGCCGCCTGCCACGCTCGCCGTCGGCGCCATCAGCAGGGTCAGCGCCGAGGGCGGCACGCCGGCGCGCTGCGCGACGAAGTCGGCGACCTCGGCGGGCGGCGGGTCGCGGGTCTCCAGGCACAGCACCGCCGCGCTCGCCTGCTCGTCCCAGTCGAGGTCGTCGTAGAGGTCCTCGGCGTGGATCAGCGCGCGCCCCGGCCCGCTGCCCATCGCGAAGTAGCCCTCGTAGTCGAGCCGCCAGCCGGCGTACTGCGACGCCAGGCAGGCGACCGCGGGGCGGTCGGTGGTCACGGTCAGCGCCGGCAGCCAGCGCCCTTCGAGCACGATCGGCGCGTAGGAGACGCTCCCGAGTCCCGCCATGCAGATCTCGGCGAAGGCCCGCCCCGCCTCGAAGCCGCCGGGCGCATCCGCGCCGCAGTCGATCAGACGCGTGCCGTTGGGGAGCGTCGTGACCGCGACACCGACGGCCTCGGCCTCGGCGGCGAGCCGGTCGGCGCGCGCAAGCGCGCTTTCGTTGAGCGAGAGGGCCATGTGCCTGCCTCCAGGATCAGCATCTCACCACGGCGCAGCTCCAGGCCGTCACCGCACCAGCGCGCGTAGCGGCCGTCGAGCTGCTCCTCGGACACCGCGAGGCCGAGCGCGCGCAGCCGCCGCAGGTAAAGCCTCAGGAACGGCGGGCGGTACACGTTCGAGAACACGAAGGTCGCGAGCGGGGTCGCCGGCGCCATGGTCACGATCGAGCCGCGCCGCATCCCGGCCCCCGCCCGCGCGCCGAGCCCTCCGAGCGCGACGATCGTCCCCGCGAGCATCCGCAGGCCCGCCGCCTCGCCGACGCGCCCGCCGACCGCGATCAGCCCGCGCCGCAGCCCGGCGCCCGCCTGCGCGCCCGCGTCGCCGTGGACGACGATCTCGCCGCCGCGCATGCCCGCGCGTTCGCCCGGATAGACGCCGCCGAGCTGCCGCCCCGCCGAGCCGCTCACGACGAGCCGGCCGCCGCGCATCCCCGCCCCGGCCCAGTCGCCGGCGCCGCCCTCGACGTGCAGCTCGCCGCCCTCCATGCCCGCGCCGGCATGCATGCCGACGTCGCCGGCGACTGTGAGCCGGCCCGCGGTCATGCCCGCGCCGACGAACTTGACCCGACCGAGATCGCCCTCGACGCGCACGTCGTCGCCGCTCCCGGAGACGGCGAAGAACTCGCCCAGCCGCGTGCGCTCCTTGCCGTGCCAGACGGGCAGCGCCTCGATCTCCTCGCGGCTGCAGGCGGCGAGCCGGTCGGGCGTCAGCGCCTCGGTCTCCAGCGGCACCGACGGCTGCTCGCGCAGGGTCAGGGTGAGCGTCATCCGACGAGCTCGCGCAGATGGATGTGGTGCGGGCCGAGGTTGCCGCCGTAGTTGCCCGCGGTGACGTGGCTGGCGCCGGCCTGCGCGGCGGCCACGAGCCCGCGGCGCATGGTCTCGCGGACCGGCTCGAGCGCGAGGCCGTCGATGACGATCTCGAACACCGCCTCGACCTCGCGCGGCACGTCGGTGTGCTCGACCTGCCCGCGCAGCGTCGGGCACAGCGCATCGTTCGTCGACGCCGGCAGCGCGGAGTAGCGCGAGCCGACCTTGCTGCCGCTGCGGGCGATCCCGCCCGGGAAGGGCATGATCGCGCCCTGCACCTCGCGCATCGCGCTCGCCGCCGCCTGCGCCGCGCGCAGCGCGGTCTCGTGCTCGCGGGCGAAGATGATGATGTTGCCGCCGGCCACGCCCTCGACGACGCCGAAGCGCTCCTGCACGAGGAACTCGCCCTCCATCACCGGCACCCGCCAGTAGCGCCGCCCGTCGAGGAGCTTGCTGGCCTGATAGCCGTCGCCGAAGAAGCGCAGCTGCCCCCCGACGTCGACGGTCTCCTCGGCCTCGATCCCGTTGAAGCAGGCGGTCGTCGGGCAGGTCAGCACGGTCTGCCCGACGCGCTCGACCAGGCGCTTGCCGACCCCCTCGCGGTCCATCGCGAAGAGCAGCGCGCTGACCCCGGGGCGGCCGTCGGGCGTCTCGCCGGCGTCGAGCACGCGCTCGATGCTCGCCTCGCACTTGCAGCCGATCACCGAGGTCGCGAAGCCGGTCATCGAGCGCCCCGCCTCCAGCGCCCACTCGGGCGTCGCCGCGGTGATCACGACGCGCGACCCCCACATCGGGAAGGCCTCGGCGAAGGTGTCGACGATCTCGGCCCCGTGGAGCTTCATGGCGACCCCTGCGCGGCGACGGTGCGGGCGGGCTCGAGCAGCCACGGCTCGCGCACGGGGTAGCTCGAGAACTGCACGCTGTAGCGGTCCTCGAAGAGCTTCTCGAGGGTCGGCTCGATGGCCGGGTCGTAGTCGGCGCCCACGCGCAGCAGGCGGCCCGGCCCCGTGGCGCGCAGCTCGCCGTCCTCGACGACCGCGTGGCCGTCCTTGATGACGTAGCGCGGCGCGGAGAACATCTCCTCGCGATCGGCGCGGTCGTCGTAGATCGTGATGTCGGCGTCGGCGCCCACGCCGAGGTGGCCCTTGTCGCGCAGCCCGAGCAGGCGCGCTGGGCCGGCGCGGGTGATGATCGCGATCTCCTCGAGCGTGTATTCGCGATCGAGGTCGTCGAGAAGCATGGTGCGCTTGATCGCCTGCCTGTTGACGCGGCCGATCTGCTCGTTGCGGAACTCGCGATCCATCAGCAGGCGGATCAGGCGCGGATAGCTCAGGAAGGAGCCGCCGTTGGGGTGGTCGGTCGAGAGCACGAGCCGCCACGGGTCGCGGCTGAGCAGGAAGAGCTCAAGGCCGATGCCCCACTGCAGCGCGTGGACGTAGTTGCGCTCCCGGTAGGCGAACGGGACGATCCCGCAGCCGGTCTCGGCCTCGGTGTCGGCGTTGACCCAGCGCCCGTGGGTGATGTCGCGCAGGACCGCGGAGACCGGCGCGTCGGCCGTCATCGTCGTGGCCGAGCCGAACATCACCTGGCCGATGTCGGCGCTCAGCTCGTGGTGGCCGTTGAGGTACTCGGCGAGCTCCGGGGCGCGCGAGCGCGGGCGCCCGCCCGGCCGGCCGCCGTAGGCGTGGAACTGCAGGTGGGCGAGGTGGGCGCGGCGGCCCTCGAGCGTGCGCAGCGTGTCGAGCGTCGTGCGGTAGTTGCCCGCCACGCCGAGGTTGTTGCAGTGGACGTGCACCGGGTGCGGCAGGCCGAGGTCGTGCACCGCGCCCGCGATCGTCTCGATGACCTGCCGCGGCGTGACCCCGGGGCCGTCGTCGTCGAGCGAGGTCACGTTGGCGTTGCTGCGCTTCCACATCTCGACGCCGCCCGGGTTGACGAGCTTGACGCCGTAGCCGCCGGTCGACTGCAGCCACCAGGCGATGGCCTCGCGCACGCGGCCCGGGTCGGAGCGGATGAGCTCGAAGATCGGCAGGTTGTTGCCCATGAGCACGAGGAAGAGGGCGTCGATGACCGGCGTGTCGCGCAGCTCGGCGAGCGTGTGGCGGGCGGCCAGCGGCGGCGTGGCCGCCTCGACGACGGTCGTGTAGCCGAGCAGCGCGTAGCGGTAGCCGGTGGCGAACGTGGAGGGAACGGTGCCGCCGGTGCCGGCGCGCGTGATCGCGGTGCGGTCGAGGACGTCGGCTCGGTGCTCCTCGGGCAGGAGCTTGCGCGCCGCGTTGACCGCCGGCCCGGCGATGTGGGCGTGGATGTCGACGCCGCCCGGCATCACCACCATCCCCCGCGCGTCGATCGTGCGCGCGTGGGTCGGCACGTCGTCGACGATCCTCCCGTCGTCCACGCAGACGTCGCGCACCTCGCCCGCGATGCCGTTGGCGGGGTCGTAGACGCTGCCGCCGGAGATGCGCAGCATCACAGCCGCTCCGCGATCGCGGCGAGCACGTCCTCGGCGGCCGGCCGGTCGCCGTCCAGGAGCGCGCGCAGCGGGACCGGCACGCCGTCCATGCGATGCGCGGTGCCCGCGCGCTCGATGCCGTCGGCCGCGGTCGCGAAGGCCACCCGCGCCGCCTTCGCCGTGGCGGTGTCGCGCGCGTCGACGACGACGGTCGGCAGCTCGCGCAGGCGTGGCAGACGCTCCAGCGCGTCGTCGCCGATCACGAGCGCGGCGTCGACCTCGCCGCGCTCCAGCAGGCCGGCCGCGCTGAGCTCGCCGGGGTTCGCCCGCGGGTGGCCGCGGGCGAAGCTCACCGCGGCCGGGAAGCCGGTCTGCCAGGCGAGGACGTCCTCGGCGCCGCGCGCGTTGCCGTCGCCGCGCAGCGCGAGCGTGACCGCGTGCCCGTCGCGGCTGAGGTCGCGCACGAGCGAGAAGAGCGCGAGCGCCTCGAGCTCGTCGAGGGCGCCGTGCAGGAAGGCGACGTGGCCCGCGGCGCGCAGGCGCTCGGCGAGCTCGTCGACCGCCAGCTCCCCGAGGCGGTCGCGATCGAGCGGCGCCCCCGTGACGAGCGCGCGCAGCGCCCACAGCGCCTCGAAGTCGTGCGCGGCGTCGAGCGCGACGAAGGCGTCGGCCTCCTGGGCGGTCGCGGTCCGCGCAGCGTCGACGACGACGAGCGGACGCGAGCCCACGCGCAGCCGCTCCAGCAACCGCGGGTTGCTCACCGCCGGGTCCGCCCGCCAGACGACGACGAGCTCGGCCCGGTCGCGGATCTCGCCGAAGGTGGCCGTGCTCGAGCCGATCCCCTGGTAGGCGAGGCCCGTCCCGGAGGCGCCCGCCGGATCGACGATCGCGCCCGCCGCCTCGGCGAGCGCCACCGCCTGGCGCTGCGCCTCGACGCTCACCCCGCCCAGGCCGTAGACCAGCGGCGCCCGGGCCTCGCGGAGGATCGCGGCGGCGGCGTCGGCGGCCTCTGCAACGCTCGCCTCGCGGCCGTCGACGCTCGCGACCGGTCCCGCGGGGCGGTCGGCGAACCACGCGTCGCCGAGCGGGCACGTCCGCGTCACGCTCAGCTTCCCGCCGGCGAGCGTCGCGTCGATGTCGTCGCAGGCGCACCCGCAGCCCGCGCAGGTCGCGTCAGCCACGGGCGCCCACCCCCACCCCGAGCTCGGCGCGCACCGCTGCCGCCCGCTCCTCCAGGCGCGCGAGCACGGCCTCGGGCGTCGCCTCGGCCGCGACGACCGTGCAGATCGGCCGCCCGGCCGCGATGCGCTCGCCGGGATGCGGGACGTCGCGCACGCCACGCCGCAACCAGCGCTCCGTGTCGCCGACGACCACGTCCTCGGTCGCGAAGAGCACCGCCTTGCCGGCCGCGCCACCGCGCGCGGCCTCGAGCTTGGGGAGCTCGCCCGCGCATCCCCGCAGGTGCGCGGCGAACACGCCGACGCCGTGGGCGGCCTCGATCGCCTCGAGCGACGCCGTCGGGCGCGGGTTGACCTCGATCGTCCACGCATCTTCGCCATCCCACACGAGGTCGACGCCGAAGAGGCCCCGCAGGGCGAACGCGCTCGCGAGGCAGGAGCAGATCGCGCGCGCCTGCTCCGACAAGGCAGCGGTCGCGAGCCGCGGCGGGACGAGGTTGCCGCACCAGCGGTGGCCGCCGGCCCCGAACGCGCGCCGTCCGACTAGCTGCTCGGTGAGCCCGAGCACGACCGCGTCCACCCCGTCGCCGACCGCCGCCGCCGAGCACGCGATCCCGTCGACGCGCTCCTGCACGACCGTGTCCGCTGGCAGCGCGCCGCCCCGCCACGCCCGCACGCGCGCGCCGCCGCCGCCGCGCAGCGGCTTGCGCAGCCAGCGCCGCGAGCGGTCGGCCGGCGCGTCGGCGAAGGTGGACGGGTAGGGCAGGCCCGCGTCGCGCAGCGCCGCCCCCAGCCGCTGCGGATCGCGCACCGCGCGCAGGGTCTGCGGCTCGTTGCCCAGCAGCCGGTGGCGCTGCGCGAGCCGGGCGACGAGCGCCGGATGGTTCTCGAAGCTGGCGCCGTAGACGACGGCGCCCGCCGGCTCCTGCACCGCGGCGTCGACCAGCGCCGTCAGGCTCCCGCCCGGCAAGGCCACGACGCGGGCACCGCCGCGCCGCAGGTCGAGGTCGCCGAAGAGGTCGAAGGCGGCCACCGGCCGACCGTCGCGCATCGCCAGGTCGGCGAGCATGCGCGCGCTCAGGGCGATCAGGAGAAGTGGCTCGCGCGGTGCGACGGCGTCAGAGGATACCTTCGAGCAGCGCGACGAAAAGGGTCGCTGTCACGAGATCGGCGGTGGTCCCCGGGTTCAGCGCGTTGCCGGGCTCGCGCAGCGACGCGTCGAAGCGCTCCAGCGCCCGCCGCCCCTCCGCCGTGCGCACGCCTCCGGCCCGCAGCACGTCGCCCGCGCCCGCCGAGACCCGCGCGGCCGCCTCGGCGCCGCGCTTGCGCGCGATGAGCGTGTCCGGCGTGGCGGCAAGCAGCCGCAGGTGCAGCTCGACGATCGCCTCGCGCTCGGCGAGCCCGTCGCCCAGCGCCGCGGCCAGCGCCGGGACGCCGGCCTCGAAGGTCAGGGCGAAGTCGCTCGTGTACTCCGAGGCGATCGCGTCGCGCGCGGCCGCGCTGGCCATGGCGTCGCGCAGGCCCACCGCCGGCTCGGAGCGGACGTCGTGCTCGACGGGCTCGTCGAGCCCGCCGGCGCCGGCGAGCCGGATCGCCTCATAGGCGGCGCGCGCGTCGGCGACGTCGAGCGCCCGGAGGGTCGCCGCGAGCCGTTCGCGCAGCGGACCGCCGGCGAGAGCCGCCTTGGCGAGCGGCGCGAGCAGCAGCGCGATCCCGAGGTTCGTGTTCGCCTTCGCGGCCGCACGCGAGGCCTCCACGACGGCCAGGATCGTGTCGCCCACGCCGCGGTCGCCCGCCCGCGCAAGCGCGGGGCCGACCGCGATCGCGCTGCGCAGCATGTCCTCGTAGGAGGTGTCGTGGAAGTCGTGGCTGGGGGTGATGTTGCCCGGCTTCTCGGCGCCGACCTCGAGCACGCAGGCAAGCTGGGCGGCACCGGCGACGGTGTCGGCGGTACGAACGGTCGCCGCTGCGGTACGTACGGACGCGCGCGGGCGCACCGCTTGACCCTCCTCGGCGGCAGAAGTTAGAGTCGCCCGCCCCTTCCCTGATTTCTCAGGCATCCCGAAAACCATAGGAGGACGGGTCATGGCCGCTGCGTTCATGGTCGGAGAGTCGCTCGTCGGCGAGGGCAACGAGGTCGCCCACATCGACCTGCTCATCGGCTCCAAGAGCGGGCCCGTTGGCGAGGCGTTCGCCAACTCGCTCGTGAACCAGAAGGAGGGTCACACGAACCTCCTCGCGGTGGTCACGCCCAACCTTCCGTGCAAGCCCGACACGATCATCTCCAACAAGGTCACGATGAAGGGCGCGACGCAGGCCGTGCAGATGTTCGGTCCCGCGCAGGCCGCGGTGTCCCGCGCCGTCGTCCACGCGGTCCGCGACGGGATCATCGCCGAGGGCGACGTCGACGACCTCTGCATCATCGTCGGCGTCTTCATCCACTGGGAAGCCACCGACGACAAGAAGATCTTCGACTACAACTACCAGGCGACCAGGGAATCGATCGAGCGCGCGCTGAAGGGCGAGCCGAGCGTGAGCGCGGTCGCCGATTCGGCCGAGGCGGCGCGCCATCCGTTCGCGGGCGGCGTCGAGGACTAGCCCGCCACGTCGGAGCCATCCGCTGGTGCAGGCCGGCTCGCCGGCCTGCACGCTGTCGTGACCGGCGCGAGCAGCGGGATCGGCCGTGCCATCGCGCAGACGTTCGCGGCGCAGGGCGCGACGGTCCTGCTGACGCACCGTGCCTCGCCCGAGCGCGCCGGAGAGGTCGCCGAGGCGATCGCCGCGACTGGCGGCCGCGCGCTGGTCGCGCAGGCCGACCTCGGCACGCGCGAGGCATGCGAGCGTCTGGTCGCGCACGCGCACCGCGAGCTCGGCCGCCTCGACGTGTGGGTCAACAACGCCGGCGTCGACGTCCTCACCGGCGACGCGGCGGCGTGGGACTGGGAGCGCAAGCTCGACGCGCTGCTCGCGGTCGACCTCAAGGGGACGATCGCGTGCTCGTACGCGGCGGGCGAGGTCATGCGCCGCCAGGACGGCGGCGGGACGATCCTCAACATGAGCTGGGACCACGTCACGACGGGCATGGCGGGCGACGACCCGCAGCTCTTCGCGGCGGTCAAGGGCGGCGTGCTGGCGTTCAGCAAGAGCCTCGCGCGCGCCCTGGCCCCGGAGGTGCGCGTCAACGTCCTGAGCCCCGGCTGGATCGAGACGAGCTTCGGCGAGCAGGCCGACCGCGCGTTCCACCGCTCGGTCGCGGAGGCGACTCCGCTCGGCCGCTGGGGCCGTCCGCAGGACGTCGCGGACGCGGCGCTGTACCTCGCGTCGCCCGAGTCCGCCTTCGTGACCGGGCAGGCGATCAACGTCAACGGCGGCGTACTGTAGGGAGCCCAGGACCCCGAAGGAGGGATGGCCATGGCGCAGACGCGGGAGAAGCTCGAGAAGTACCCGGTCGAGGAGATCGACGTCAAGCTCAAGGAGCACGGCCTCGACGACTGGTACTACGAGGACGGCTGGATCCGCCGCAAGTACAACACCGACGGGTGGCCGACGACGCTCATGCTCGTCAACGCCATCGGCTACCTGTGCGAGGCCGCCTGGCACCACGCGGACCTCTCGGTGACGTGGGGCAAGCTGTGGGTCAAGCTCACCACCCACTCCAGCGGCGGCATCACCGACAACGACTTCGCCCTCGCGCGCAAGATCGAGGACACGGTGCTCTGGCGCCCGGAGGAGGGAAGCTCGCTCGAGGGCAGCCCCAACAAGTTCGTGTTCAGCAAGGGCGGCCGGTAGATAGCCGATCGCTACCTCTTCGTAACCGGCAAGCTCGCGGCCCCCGCGCTGCGCGCGACGCTTGCGCGAGCGCAGCTGCCCTTCGACTACGACGTCGCGGTCATGAAGATCACGGTCGCGGCGCTCATGACGCCGGCCTGGATCGCGAAGCGCCTCGAGGTCCCGGAGGGCGTCACGCGGATCATGATCCCGGGCCTGTGCGAGGGCGATCCCGAGGTGATCGCCGAGCAGCTCGGGATCGCCGCCGAGAAGGGGCCGGCCGACCTCAAGCGCCTGCCGGCCTTCTTCGGGCAGGCCGACGCGCGCTCGCGCTACGGCGCGCGGGACATCCGCGTCTTCGCCGAGATCAACAACGTGCCGCGCCTGGACCGCGAGCGCATCGTCGCGGCCGCGAGCTACTACCGCGACGCCGGGGCCGACGTCATCGACCTCGGGCTCTCGCTGGACCGCACGTGGCTCGACGAGGGGCCCGAGGTGATCGCCGAGCTCAAGGCCCGCGGCTTCGCGCTGAGCATCGACACGCTGCACCCCGACGAGATCCTCATGGCCGACGCCGCGGGCGTGGACTACGTCCTGAGCCTCAACGCCGACAACCGTCACGTGGCCCAGAGCCTGCGCGCGACGCCGGTGCTGATCCCCGACACGCCCGACGACCTCGACAGCCTCGACGCGACCATCGCCCACCTGCGCGACCTCGGCAAGCCGTTCCTCGTCGACCCGATCATCGAGCCGATCGGCTCGGGGTTCGCCGCGAGCCTCGGCCGGTACCTGGAGGTCCGCCGGCGCCATCCGGACGTCGAGATGCTCATGGGCATCGGCAACCTGACCGAGCTGACGGAGGCCGACACCACCGGCGTCACCGCGCTGCTCATCGGCTTCTGCCAGGAGCTCGGGATCCGCAACGTGCTCACGACGGAGGTCATCGACTGGGCGCGCGGGGCGGTCCGCGAGGCTGTATTGGCGGCGCAGCTCATGCACTTCTCCCAGCAGGAGGGGACGCCGCCCAAGCACGTCGATGGGCGGCTGCTGACGATCAAGGACGAGGAGGTCCGTCCCTACACGGAGGCCGAGCTGCGCGAGCTGCACGCGAGCATCACCGACCCGAACATCCGCATCTTCGCGGACGCGCAGTGGATCTACGCCTTCAACGCCGAGCGCTTCGTGAAGGGGACCGACATCAACGCGATCTTCGACGAGCTCGGCATCGACGAGCCCACGCACGCCTTCTACCTGGGCAAGGAGCTCATGAAGGCCTCGATCGCGCGCGGGCTCGGCAAGAACTACCGCCAGGAGTCCCCGCTGGACTGGGGCTACCTGACCTTCGACGAGCCGCGCCGCGAGCGCGTGCGGCTCACCGCTCGCTCGACCAAGCCATCGCCCGACGACGAGACCGAGGAGGGATCGTGAAGAGAATCCTGCTCCAGCTCGACACCGAGGAGCACCCGAGCCCGTTCGACGCGATCGTGGCTCACGACGCCGACGTGGACGTGCTGCTGTCGCACGGCAACGTCAAGCGCGAGGACGCCCGCGCCCTTGCGCAGGACGCGTTCTTCCCTCGCGGCCCCGACGACCTCAAGAACACGGCCATCTGGGTCGGCGGCAAGCACGTGGCCGCCGGCGAGGAGATCTTCGCCGAGGTCCAGAAGGCGTTCTTCGGGCCCTTCAAGGTCTCGGTGATGCTCGACTCCAACGGCTGCAACACGACCGCCGCGACGACGATCGCGCGGATCGCCAAGAGCTACGACCTGAAGGACAAGCGGGCGGTCGTGATCGGCCTCGGGTCGGTCGGGCTGCGCTCGGCCGTGCTCCTGGCGCAGGAGGGCGCCGAGGTCGTCGTCGCCCCGGTGCCGCCGGACCTGTTCGGCGACGACCGCCCCTATCGCCGTCCCCGCGGCCTGGACGCGGCCGAGAAGCTCGGCCTCGACCCGCGCGAGCCCAAGGACCGCTCCGAGCTGGAGGCGGCGCTCGAGGGCGCGCAGGTGGTCCTGGCCGCGGGACCGGCCGGCGTGGAGGTGCTGCGCGAGGACTTCTGGTCGGGGCACCCCAGCATCGAGCTCCTCGCCGACTACAACGCAGCCGATCCGCTCGGCCTCGCGGGCACCAAGGCGAGCGACGACCTCGCCGACTACGGCGGCAAGCTCGTGCTCGGCGCGCTGGCGATCGGCGGCCCGAAGATGAAGGTCCACAAGACCTGCATACGGCGGATGTTCGAGAGCAACGACAAGGTCTTCGACACCGACACCGTCTACGAGGTCGCCAAGGAGCTCGTGTGAGCCCAGCCGGCCCGCGGGTGGCCGGCATCGACCCGGGGACGGTGTCGTTCGACGTCTGCGCGCTTCAGGCCGGCGAGGTCGTCCTGGAGCGCAGCTTCCTCACGGCCGAGGTCGCCGCCGATCCCGGCGTGCTCGTCGAGGCGCTCGCCGGCCACGGCCCGTTCGATCTCGTGCTCGGGCCGGCGGGCTACGGATTGCCGCTCGTGCCGGTCGCGCAGGTCGGCGAGCGCGAGCTCGCGCTGATGATGCTGGTGCGCGAGGACGAGGCCCACGGGCCCGTCGGCGTCGGCGGGATGCGCTCGATCGTGCGCGCGCTGATCGCCGCCGGCCTGCCGCTCGTGTTCGGGCCGGGGGCGATCCACCTCCCCACCATCCCCGTCCACCGCAAGTGGAACCGCATCGACCTGGGGACCGCCGACAAGGTCGCGAGCGCCGCGCTGTGCATCGCCGACCAGGCGCGGCGGCTGGGCATCGAGTACGCGCAGACGTCGTTCGTGATGCTCGAGCTCGGCGGCGGCTTCAGCGCCGCGCTCGCCGTCGCCGGCGGGCAGATCGTCGACGGCCTCGGCGGGTCGGCCGGCCCGATCGGGGCGCGGGCGTGCGGGGCGCTGGACGCGGAGGTGGCCTACCTGCTCGGCGCCGCGCTCTCGAAGCGGACCGTGTTCAGCGGCGGGGCGCTGGACCCCGACGGCGAGCTGGACCTGTCCGCCGGGCTGGCGGAGCTGCGCGACGATCCGCGCCTGCGCGACGGCTGGCTCGCGCTCGAGGAGGGCGCGGCCAAGGCGGCGCTGGCGCTGACCGTGAGCGCGCCGGGCCCGCGCGAGATCCTCGTCGCCGGGCGCCTGGCGCGCGCCCCCGGGCTCGTCGATGCGCTCGGCGAGCGCCTCGCCGCGGTCGCCCCGGTCCGTGCGATACCCGGCGTCGCCGCCGCGCACGGAGCCGCGGTGCTCGCCGACGGCCTCGCCGGGGGTCGTTACGCGCCGCTCGTCGAGCGCCTGGGGGTGGCCGAGGCCGCCGGCTCCGTGCTCGACCACCTCAGGGTGCACGGCGCCGACGCCATCCGGCTGCGCTGATCAGGCGGCGACGTCCAGCCACTCACGCATCGAGGTGTGATGCGCGACGTGCTCGCCCGAGGCCAGCTCGTGGCGCAGCTCGCCGAGCAGCCCGAAGCGCTCGGCGACGACGTTGTGCTGGTGGATCGTCTCGAGGTTCTCCTGGCGCGAGGAGACGAAGGCGTCGTCACGGAGGTCGCCGAAGCGCTCGATCGCGCCGCGGATGGCCTCGCGGACGCAGTCCTCGACGAAGCGCGGGCGGCGGTGCGCCTTCTCGACCACGGCGCCCTCGTCGGAGCGCTTCATGAGCTCGTAGATCTCGCTCGACATCGAGTCCTCGACGATCGCGAGAAGCTCCGCCGCGTCGACGTCGGCCTCGCAGCTCTCGGGCAAGCCGATGTACAGCGTGCCCAGCCCGCGCTGGTTGTGCGTCGCCACCGGGACCGCCGCGAAGATGCGCTCGATCTCGTCGTCGGTGAAGCCGTCGGCGATCAGCCGCTCACGCGAGGCGCCCGCCACGAGCTGCTGCGCGCACGGGCACGCCGTCATCCCCTGCGCCGCCACACCGACCAGCCGGCGCGTCCCGCGCTGCGAGGCGACCGCCGAGCCGTACAGCGTGTAGATCTCCTGCGTCGCGATGCCCGACACCGGCGCGGGCTTGTGCTCGGGGTAGCGCGCGGCGATCGTCACCTCGGCGCGCAGGGCCCCCTGGCGCTCACGCACCTGCTCGGCGATGTGCTGGGCCAACTGCTCGGCCTTGAAGCCCGACTCGCCGAGCACGACCTCGCCGATGACGTCGTTGACGACCTCCTCGAAGCGCGACATGTGCGCGCCCTTCTGCTCGGGCCCCAGGTCCACGAAGCAGTCGAGCTTGGCGTAGTACAGCTGCTCGGCCCCGACCGGCCCGATGCGGATGACCTTCTCGACGTTGGCGACCCCGGCGCGCGAGAGCGACACGCGCACGCTGGGCGCCGAGGCCTGCACATCGGGGGACCGCGATCCGGACGCCTGCTCTATCGACACCGCAGCCCAGGGTACAGGGGGCGAATCGCGAGCCGGCAGCACGGGGTGGTGACCCGGGCGCAGCTGCTCGCCGCCGGTTTCACGGCGCGGCAGGTCGAGCGGCGGCTCGAAAGTGGGGCGCTCCTGGCCGTCCAACGCGGCGTGTACCGCGTGGGTCACCGGGCGCCGAGCCTCGAGGCCCGCTACCTCGCGGCGGTCCTGGCGTGCGGCGAGGGGGCGGTGTTGAGCGGCGCGGCGGCGGCGCACCTGTGGGGCCTCATCAAGGGTGCGACACCGCCACCCCAGGTGACCGCGCGGGGGGAGCGGCGCATCAGCGGCGTGCACACGCGGCGAAGCCGCAGCATCGAAGCGACCACCCACCGCGGCATCCCCACGACCACCGTCCCGCGCACCCTCGTCGACCTCGCGGCCGACCTCTCCCTCGATGCCCTGGCAAGAGCCTGCCACGAGGCCGGCGTGCGCTACGGCACGACGCCGCGCCAGGTCGACGACGCCCTCGCCAAGCACCCGAACGCGCCAGGCGCCAAGAGGCTTCGGGCGGTCCTCCACGGCGACACGCCCGTCACCCTCAGCGCCCTCGACCGCCGCTTCCTGCAGATCCTGGACGAGGCCGGGCTTCCGCGTCCGCAGACCAACCGCGTCGCCGGCGCGCACCGCGTGGACTGCCGCTGGCCCGAGCACCACCTCACCGTCGAGCTCGACAGCTATCGCTACCACGCCTCCCGCCATGCCTGGGAGCAGGACCGCCGGCGCGAGCGCGAGGCGCACGCGCGCGGGGACCGCCACCTTCGCTTCACGCACGGCGACGTCTTCGCGCACGACACTCGCGCGCTGCTCGCCGAGCTTCGGCCGCTGCTCAGCCGCCCAGCGCCTCGGCCAGCACCGCGCGGTGGGTCGGGCGCGCCGCGAGGTAGCGCTCGCGGCCGGCGTCGGTGAGGCAGGCGAAGATCCCGCGGCGGTCCGAGGTGCACATCGCGCGCACGACGAGGCCGTCGGCCTCCAGGCGCGCGACGACGCGCGACAGCGCGCTCTGGCTGAGGTGGACGGCGTCGGCGAGCTCCTGCATGCGGCGCTCGTCCGTGTCCCCCATCGCCAGGCGCTCGAGGACCTCGTACTCGCTGACCCCCAGGCCGTGCTCGTGGAGCGAGCGCTCGAGCGCGCTCGTGGTGCGCGCGTGACGGTCCATCAGCTCGCGCCAGGCGTCCACGAGATGGGTGTCGGTCTTCTGACCCAATGCGGCGCGCAGTATATCAAGCGCAGGCAATTTTTGCGTTCACATCTTATGCATCTGCAATCCATGCAGATGCATGTATCATCCTCGGATGCCCTCACGCATCTCCTCCTCCACGATGCTGCTCGTCGTCCTCTGCGGCGTGCTCTTCCTCGATGGTCTCGACGTCTCCATGGTGGGCGTCGCCCTCCCCTCGATCGAGGCCGACCTGCACCTCACGACCTCGCAGCTGCAGTGGGTCGTGTCCGGCTACGTGCTCGGGTACGGCGGCCTGCTGCTGCTCGGCGGGCGGACCGCGGATCTCCTCGGACGCCGCAGCACCCTGCTCATCGCGCTCGGCGTCTTCACCGTCGCCTCCGCGCTCGGCGGGTTCGTCAACGACGGCACCCTGCTCGTGATCACGCGCTTCCTCAAGGGCGCGTCCGCGGCCTTCACCGCCCCGGCCGGCCTGTCGATCATCACGACCACGTTCCACGAGGGTCCCGAGCGCAACCGGGCCCTCAGCATCTACACCGCGACCGGCGCGAGCGGCTTCTCGCTCGGCCTCGTCCTCGGCGGCCTGCTCACGGAGCTCGGCTGGCGCTGGACCTTCCTGCTGCCCGTCCCCATCGCGCTCGTCCTGCTGATCATCGGCCCGCGCGTGATCCCGCACGACCGCGCCGCGGCGTTCAACCGCAAGCGCTTCGACGTCCCCGGCGCGGTGACCCTGACCACCGGGATGCTCCTGCTCGTGCGCACGATCGTCCAGGCGCCGAGCGAGGGCTGGGCGTCGGCCCAGACCGTGGGCGCGTTCGCCGTGAGCGCGGCGCTGCTGGGCCTCTTCGTCGCCATCGAGCGCCGCTCGGCGCACCCGCTCGTGCGCCTCGGGATCCTGCGCTCGAGCTCGCTCGTGCGCGCGAACCTCGGGATGATGACCATGTTCGGCGCCTACGTCGGCTTCCAGTTCGTCATGACCCTGTACCTGCAGGCGCTCAACGGCTGGTCGGCGATCGAGACCGCCCTGGCCTTCCTGCCCGCCGGCCTGCTCGTGGCGCTCGTCTCGACGCGCATCGGCCCGATCGTCGACCGTGTGGGGACCACCCGCCTCGTCGCGCTGGGCGCGCTGTCGCTCGCCGCGGGCTACGTCGCGCTCGCCGCGCGCGGCATCGGCATCGCGCCGTCCTACGTCGTCGAGCTGCTGCCGACGATGCTCCTGCTCGGGATCGGATTCGCGCTCAGCTTCCCGACGCTGAACATCGCCGGGACCAACGGCATCGGCGACCACGAGCAGGGGCTCGCCTCCGGCCTCGTGCAGACGTCGTTCCAGGTCGGCGGGGCTGTCGGGCTGGCGATCGTCAGCGCGATCGTGACCTCGAAGGCCGGCACCTCGACCGACGCCGGCGTGATCCTCGACGCCTACCGCACCGCGCTCTACGTCATCACCGGCGTGGCCGTGGCGGGCGTGGCGATCGCGCTGACCGGACTCGTCCCGCAACGCGAGGCGGCGCTCGCCCAGGCCGACTAGGGGACGAGCACGACCTTCCCCACGTTCTCCCGCGCGGCGAGGATGCGATGCGCCTCGCCGGCGCGGGCGAACGGGATCGCGGCGTGCACGACCGGCGCCACCGTCCCGTCGTCGAGGAACGCGCGCAGCGGCGCGATCCACGGCTCGAGCGTGCCGCGGTCGTCCCACAGGCGCTTCATGTTCAGGCCGACGAACGACTTCGACTCGCCCATCTGCTTGAGCGTGTCGAAGCCGCGTATCATCCGCAGCGCCTGGGGCAGCGCCCGGCGCAGGTTGCGCCGCTCGCCCTCCTGCACCGAGGACGCCCCGAGCGCCACGAGCCGCCCGCCGGGGCGCAGGAGCGCGTTGGAGCGCTTGAACGACGCGCCGCCGATGCCGTCGATGACGATGTCGTAGGGCGGCAGGCCGCGCCACCAGCCGTCGGCGCGGTAGTCGATGGCGCGGTCGAGGCCCAGCTCGCGCAGGCGCGCGTGCTTGCCCGCCGACGCCGTGCCGTGGACCTCGGCCCCGCCCGCCTTGGCGAGCTGCAGCGCCGCGATCCCGACGCCGCCGCCCGCGCTGTGCACGAGCACGCGCTCGCCGGGGCGCAGCGAGCCGAAGCCGTACAGCGAGGCCCACGCGGTGCCGTAGACGACGGGCACCGCGGCGCCCTCCTCGAAGGACAGGCGCTCGGGCAGCGGGATCGCGTCGGCGGCGGGGACGACGGCCTGCTCGGCGTAGCCGCCGAAGGCCGTGCCCGCCATCACGCGCTCGCCCACGCGCGCCGCGTCGACGCCGTCGCCAACGGCCGCGATCGTGCCCGCGACCTCGTAGCCGACGACGCACGGGACCTTCGGCGCGTCGGGGTACAGGCCGACCCGGGCCAGCGTGTCGGCGAAGTTCACCCCGGCCGCGCGCACCTCGATGCGGACCTGGCCGGGGCCGGGAGCGGGATCCGGGCGCTCCTGGACGGTCAGGACCTCGGGGCCGCCGTGCTTGGCGATGACGACGGCACGCATGCGGAAAACCCTATCGGCGCGTGGGGTTGACCGTACCCCCAGACGCGGGCTGGCCCCGTGGCCCGAGGCACCCGCAGGCGCGAAGCTGCGCACCATGCTCACACCGAAGGTCACTGAGCTCACGCGAGCGGGAAGCACCTGGGTCCTCCTCCCCAATGTGGTGGCGCCCGCTCTCAAGCGTTCGGCCGTCGTCTCCCTCCCCGCCGGACGCTGACCCCCGCGCGGCGCGCCCGCCGGATCGGCCCTCACCGATTCGGCGGGCGCAGCCGACACTCCTCGATTCACCATCGTCACCGGTGAGTCGCCAGCGAATCGCTGTTTCCCCCGCGCGACGACCGGGCCTACCGTGGGCCGGTGCCGATCTACACCTACACGGCCGGCGCGGCCGGCCTCTTCGTCAACTCCTACCTGGTCGAGGGCGGCGAGGGCGTCGTCGCGATCGACGCCGGCCTGCTCGTCTCCGACGCGACGGCCTTCCGCGCCCGCCTGGACGCGCTGCACAGGCCGCTGCTCGCCGTGCTCGTCACCCACGGCCACCCCGACCACTTCAACGGCGTCGTCGAGCTCGTCCGCGGCCTCGGCGACGTGCCGATCTACGCCACGCCCGAAGGCAAGGCGGTCATCGACGAGGTCGCCGAGCCCAAGCGCGCGCAGTGGTCGCCGACCTACGGCGACGAGTGGCCCGCCGAGACCGCCTACCCGAACGCCGTCGTCCCCGACGGCGAGACGCTGGCCTTCGGCGACCTGCGCGTCGAGGCCCACGAGCTGGGCCCGTGCGAGTCGGCCAGCGAGGCGGTGTACGTCGTCGAGGCGCCGGGCGAGCCGGCTGTCGCCTTCACCGGCGACCTCTTCTACAACGGCCACCACAGCTACAACGCCGACGGCTTCACGGGCGCCTGGCTGCGCGCCCTGGACCGCGCGGGCGAGCTCGTGGCGGGGATCGGGACCCTGCTCCCCGGCCACGGGCGGCCTGCCGGCCCCGAGGCGCTCGACGCCCAGCGCCGCTACCAGCTCATGCTGCGCGAGGCGGTCGCCAACCTCGCCGGCGGCGAGCCGTCGCTCTCGGACGCCGCCAAGCAGGAGCTGACCGCGCGCATGTCGGCCTTCCTGGACGACCCGGCGCTGGCCTGGCTCGTCGGCCTCAGCGCCGACGCCGTGGCGGCGGAGCTCGCGGCAGAGCGCGAGGTCCTGAGCACGTAGCGGCGCCTCTCTACAGTCCGATGGGTGCGCCCCGAGGTCCGCCACCTCGCCTACTTCGTCGCCGTCGCCGAGGAGCTGAACTTCACGCGCGCCGCCACCCGCGTCAGCGTCGTCCAGCAGGCGCTGAGCGCGGGCGTCGCCCAGCTCGAGGAGATGGTCGGCGTCAGGCTGCTGGAGCGCACGACGCGCCGCGTGCGGCTGACGCCGGCCGGCGAGGCCTTCCTGCCGCGCGCCCGCGAGGCGCTGGCCGCGGTCGACCTCGCGCTCGCCACCGCGCGCGGGCATGCCGACGGCGCCGCCGGGCGGCTCGTGGTCGGCCTGAGCTCGACCACCGCCCTGGCCGCGACCCCCGCGCTGCTGCGCGCCTACGGCGAGCGCCACCCCGGCGTGGCCGTCGAGGTCCGCCACTTCACCTTCACCGATCCGTACGCCGGGCTGCTCTCCGGCGAGACCGACGTCGCGATCGTCCGCCCGCCCTTCGCGGCCGAGCTCGAGCTGCACGAGCTGGCCAGCGAGCCGCGCTACGTCACGCTGCCCTCCGGCCACGAGCTGGCCGCGCGCGAGGAGGTCGCCTTCGCCGAGATCGCCGACGAGCCGTGGATGGGCCTCGACACCGACCCGGTCTGGTGCGCCTTCTGGACCGCCGAGGAGCACCGCGACCGGCCGCCGCGCGTGGGCGCCGTCTGCACCTCGCTCGACGAGCTCTTCGAGGCGGCGCGGCTCGGTCGTGCGCTGGGCATGGTGCCCGAGTCGGTCGCGCGCTCGCGCGCGTGGCCGGGGCTGGCCTTCGTGCGGGTGGCCGACGTCGAGCCGTCGGTCGCGGCCGTGGCGTGCCGCCCCGACGAGGCGCGCCCCGCGGTGCGCAACTTCGTCGCGCTGACGGCAGTGGCCGCCGTCGCGACCTAGCTCACGGCGTCGCGCTGCACCTGCTCGACGACGAGCTCGCCCTCGGCCAGGCGCCGGCGCAGGGACTTCTTGTCGAACTTGCCGACGCTGGTCTTGGGCACCTCGTCGATGAAGGCGAAGGCGTCGGGGAGCTGCCACTTGGCCAGCCCCGACGACAGGTGCTCGCGCAGGTCGGCCGGCGAGGCCCCGCGCCCGTCGGCGAGGGCGACGCAGGCCAGCGGCCGCTCGCCCCAGCGCTCGTCGGGCATCGCGATCACGGCTGCCTCGACGACCGCCGGGTGGTCGATGAGCAGGGTCTCGACCTCGACGGAGGAGATCCACTCGCCGCCGGACTTGATGAGGTCCTTGGCGCGATCGGTGATGCGCACGAAGCCCTCGTCGCTGAGCTCGCCGATGTCGCCCGTGCGCAGCCAGCCGTCGTCGGTGAACTTGTCGTCGCCGCTGGGATCCTCGTAGTAGCGCGCGGCGACCCACGGCCCACGGGCCTCGATCTCGCCGGCGCCCTCGCTCAGGCGGAGCTCCGTCCACGGCACCATGCGCCCCTGCGTCGTGCGGTAGGCCCAGTGCTCGTCGCCCTCGTCGGCGCCCGCGGTCGGCCGCGCCACGGTGACGATCGGGCTGGTCTCGGTCATCCCCCACGCCTGCAGGATCCGGACGCCGTGGCGCTCGAAGCCCTCCATGAGCGTGCGTGGCACGGCCGAGCCGCCGCAGATGCCCCCGCGCAGGGAGCTGAGGTCGCCGCCGTGCTCGTCGACGTGGGCGAGCAGGGCGCCGAGGACCGTCGGCACGCCGGCCAGCAGCGTCGCGCGCTCGGCCTCGACGAAGCGCGCGAGCGGCTCGCCCTGCAGGTGCGGGCCGGGCAGGAGCAGCTCGGCGCCCGTCAGCGCGGCGCCGAACGGCAGCCCCCAGGCGTTGACGTGGAACATCGGCACGATCGCCAGCACGCGGTCGCGCGAGGAGAGGCCGACGCAGTCGGCGGCGCAGATCGTCGTCGAGTGCAGCGAGACCGATCGGTGCGAGTAGAGGACGCCCTTCGGGTTGCCGGTCGTGCCGCTCGTGTAGCAGAGCGCCGCGGCGGCGCGCTCGTCGAGCTCGGGCCACGCGTACTCGCCCTCGCCGGCCTCCTCCAGCAGCGTCTCGTAGGAGAGCGCGCCGGGGAGCGCGTCGAGGTCGCCGTCGCCCATGACCACGTAGCGGCGCACGCCCTCGAACTGCGGCGCGAGCTTGGCCAGCGGCTCGACGAGCGAGCCGTCGACGAAGATCACGCCGTCGCGCGCGTGGTTGACGATGTAGGCGACCTGCTCGGGGAACAGGCGGATGTTGAGCGTGTGCAGGACCGCGCCGTAGGACGGCACCGCCATGTAGAGCTCGAAGTGGCGCTGCGAGTTCCAGGCGAAGGTCCCGACGCGGTCGCCGGGCTCCACGCCCAGGCGCTCGAGGACGCGCCCGAGGCGGTCGACGCGGTCGGCGACGTCGGCGTAGGACGTGCGCACGGGCCCGTCGGCCTCGAGCGTCACCACCTCCTGGCGCGGATAGCAGCTGCGCAGCCGCCGCCGCATCGCTCCGACCGTGAGCTGGAAGTCGTTCTGCATCAGGCCCTCGAGCATGGGCCCAGCGTAGTTACTCGCGCAGCTTCTTGTTGATGGCGTCGATCGTGCGGTTGATCTTGGCGCTCACGGAGGTCACGGCGCTCACCAGCTGTGTTTGCGCCTTGACGATCGCCTTGGGGTCGTTGTCGGCGAAGGCCGCCTTGGCCCTGTCAATCTCCTGCCCGTAGCTGGAGATCTCGGCGATGAGCTCGCGGTGCAGCGGCTTGACCTTGTCGGGCACCTCGACCGCGCGCAGGTCGCCGACGACCTTGTCGACGGCCGCCTTGAAGCCGTCGAGCGTTTCGCGGTCCTGGTCGGCCGTGCTCGTCGACGTGATCTGCTCGGAGAGCTTGTCGAACGTCGTGGCGAAGTCGCTCTGGGCCTTGTTGACCGAGTCGACGTAGCTGTTGGCGGCCTTCGTGTCGCCGTTGCCGCAGCCGGAGGCGACGAGGGCGACCGCGACGACCAGCAGCAGGACCGAGGCGCGAAGCACCACGCGAGGGTAGCGACGGCGCGGACGGGCCGCCGTCAACCGAAGAAGACCTCGGCGGTGTCGTAGAGGTCGTCGTCGAGCAGCTTGGGCTCGGCGACGGCATCGGCCAGCGGCACGAGGACGATGTCGGTGCCGCGCAGCGAGACCATCGTCCCCCACTTGCCGGCGTCGGCGGCCCCGATCGCCTTGACCCCGAAGCGCGTGGCGAGCACGCGGTCGTAGGCCGTCGGCGTGCCGCCGCGCTGGACGTGGCCGAGGATCGTCATGCGCGTCTCGAAGCCGGTGCGCGCCTCAATCTCGCGCTCGAGCTCGACGGCGATGCCGCCCAGGCGCGCGTGCCCGAAGGCGTCGGTCTTGGCCTCCGAGGTGCTGATCCCGCTGCCGTCGCGCGGCATGGCGCCCTCGGAGACGACCACGATCGAGAACGTCGTCCCGCGGGCATGGCGGCGCTTGATGCGCTCGCAGACCTCGTCGATATCGAAGGGCTTCTCGGGGACGAGGATCACGTCGGCGCCGCCCGCGATGCCGCTGTAGGCCGCGATCCAGCCGGCGTGGCGGCCCATGACCTCGACCACGATGACGCGGTTGTGCGACTCGGCTGTGGTGTGGAGACGGTCGATCGCGTCCGTGGCGATCTGCACCGCGGTGTGGAACCCGAAGGTCACGTCGGTGCCGGCGAGGTCGTTGTCGATCGTCTTGGGGACGCCGACCACCCGCACGCCGTCAGCGGACAGCCGGGCCGCGACGCCGAGCGTGTCCTCGCCGCCGATCGGGATCAGCGCGTCGATCCCCTCGCGCTCGAGGACCTCGCGCACGAGCGCGGTCCCGTCGGCGTCGCCCTTGTACGGGTTGGTGCGGGACGTCCCGAGGATGGTGCCGCCGCGATGCAGGATGCCGGCGGTGTTCTGGGGCGTGAGCTCGACCGTGTTGGCCTCGAGCACGCCGGACCAGCCGTAGCGGAAGCCGACGATCTGGTGTCCGAAGCGGTTGACCCCGGCGCGCACGACGCCGCGGATGACCGCGTTGAGTCCGGGGCAGTCGCCGCCGCCGGTGAGGATGCCGATGCGCGCCATAGAGGCGGCATCCTGCCAAACCGCCGGGCCCGCGGTCAGCCGCCCGCGGCGACGGCCGTCCTGAGCACGACGCGGGTCTCGGTGTGCGCCGCCCCGAGCTTGCGTTTGAGCGTGCGCAGCATGGCGTCGAGCTCGGCGGTGTCGCGGCACGCGACCTGCAGGTGATAGTCGAAGGCGCCGGTCACGTGGGCGGCGTAGACGAGCCCGTCGAGCTTGCGCACGACCTTCTCGAAGCCGTCGTTGGTCTGCTCGGGCGCGAGGCGCACGTCGATGAGCGCCGAGAGGCCGCGGCCGGCGGCGGCGTGGTCGACGACGGCGGTGAAGCGCGAGATGGCGCCGGAGCGCACGAGGCGGCGCATGCGCTCGGCGGCGGCGTTGGCGCTCAGCCCGGAGACGGCGGCCAGGCGCCGATGGGATGCGCGCCCGTTGCGCACGAGCTCACCGAGGATTGCGCGGTCGATGTCGTCCATGGCTGCGTTTTACCTTGCTGAAGGCGACTTTCGCTTGATCTTCGCATGTCGCGCGGCCACTCTCCAGCCCGCCCATGAACGCTCTCGCCGCCGGCATCCTCGCGGGTCTCGCGGTCGCCGTCCCGCTCGGCGCCATCGGCGTGCTGATCGTCGACCTCGGCGTGCAGGCCGGCTTCCGGCCCGCGTTCCTCGCCGGCCTTGGCACCGCGCTCGCCGACGGCCTCTACGCGACGGTCGCCGCGGTCGCCGGCCTCGCCGTCGGCGCGTGGCTCGCGCCCGCCCAGCACGCGCTCAGCCTCGCGGCCGCGGCCGTGCTCGCGGCGGTCGGCATCGCCGGCCTGCTCGCCCTGCGCCGCACCCCCGAGCGGCGACCGCCGCCCGCCGCCGGCCACCGGCTCGTGGCGCGCTTCCTCGGCCTCACCGCGATCAACCCGGCGACCGCCGTGACCTTCGCCGGCCTGATGGTCGGCCTCCCCGCCGTGGCGCATGCCTCGGCGCCGGGCAAGGCCGCGTTCGTCGCCGGCGCCTTCGGCGCCTCGCTGGCCTGGCAGAGCGCGCTCGCCGGCGGCGGCACCCTCATGCGCCGCGGCCTGCCGGCTCACGCGCGCACGTGGACGTCGCTCGCCGGGCGCGTGATCGTGCTGGGGCTTGCGGTGCGCCTGGCGGTCGGGGCGTAGGGCTCGTCCGCTCGTCCGCTCGTGCTCGGCGTGCTGCGCGGCCTCGTCGGCCGGCGCGTGCGGCGCCGCGCGGCCAGGCATCGAGGGAAAGGAGCCCGTGGGACGCCGGGTTGGGCGCGGGGAGCGAACGCCAACGCGCCACGCGAATGACGAGTGTCACCTTGGTCGGCATATAGCCGACTAACCTGACACTCGTCCCTTGGTCGAGCGCCAACGCGCCACGGCCGACCCCCGCGCCCCGACCGCCGCGAGCTCCTTCCCCTCGGTGCCCTGGCCGCGCAGTGCCGCGAAGCGCCGGCGGACGAGGCCTCAGCCCACCCGCACGACCGCGCCCTCGCCCGGCCCCAGCTCCACTGAGCCGGCGACCGGCTCCCCGTCGCGCTCGCGGCGCGTGGCGATCGCGATCGTGCCCTCGGCCTTCACAAGCGCCTCGCCGGCACCGAGGTTGAGGGCGACGAGGAAGCGCTCGCCGCGGCGGTAGGTCCACAGCCCGCCATCCTCGGCGACGACCTGCTCGTAGGCGCCGGTGCGCAGGTCCGCCTCGGCTCGGCGCAGGGCGATCAGGTCGCGCGTGAGGTGCAGCGGCGACGCCGGGTCGGCGGCCTGCTCGGCGACGTTCACCCCCGCCAACGGCCCGAACGGCAGCCACGGCTCGACGCCGGGGGCGGTGAAGCCCGCCCCGGGCTCGGCGCTCCACGGCATCGGCGTGCGCGCGCCGTCGCGCCCGGGGTGCTCGGGGTCGCCGGTCAGGCCGACCGGGTCGACGATGCGCTCGCGCGGGATCTCGGCCTCCGCCATCGCGAGCTCGTCGCCGTAGTAGAGGACCGGCGTCCCGCGCAGCGTCAGCAGCAGCATGAGCGCGCAGCGCGTGAGGCCCGGGTCTCCCCGCGTCCAGCGCGTGGGGAAGCGCTCCATGTCGTGGTTGCCGAGCGTCCACACCGGCCACGCGTGCTCGGGCAGCAGCGCCTCGGTCTCGGCGACGATCGGCGCCAGCGCGGCGGTCTCGAAGTCGGCGAGCAGGAAGACGAAGTTGAAGGCCAGGTGCAGCTCGTCGAGGCCGTCGCCGTAGAAGCGCATGAGGCGCTCGAGGTCGAGCACCCACGTCTCGCCCACCAGCACGCCCTCATAGGGGTCGCAGACCGCGCGCCAGCGGCGGAAGACGTCGTGGACCTCGTCGCGGTTCATCGAGTACTCGAGCTGCTGGCCCAGCCTGCGGTGGTGCTCGATGTCGTCCTCGGTGGCCGGCGGGTTGTCGCGCAGCTCGCGATCCTTGACGATCCCGTGCGCGACGTCGATCCGGAAGCCCGCGATCCCGCGGTCCATCCAGAAGCGCAGGATGTCGTCGAACGCGGCGCGCACGTCCTCGTTCCACCAATCGAGGTCGGGCTGCTCCGGCGTGAAGTTGTGCAGGTACCACAGGCCGCTCGCGTCGTCGCGCGTCCACGCCGGACCGCCGAAGTTGCTCTTCCAGTTGTTGGGGGGCCCGCCGTCGCGGCCCTCGCGCCACACGTAGAAGTCGCGGCGCTCGCGGAACCACGGGTGCTGGTCGCTCGTGTGGTTGGGGACGAGGTCGAGCAGGACCCTGATGCCGCGCTCGCCCGCGCGCGCGACGAGCTCGTCGAGGTCCTCGAGCGTCCCGAGGTCCGGGTGCACGCCGCAGTAGTCGGAGACGTCGAAGCCCCAGTCGGCGTTGGGCGATGGGAAGGTCGGGTTCAGCCACAGCCCGTCGACGCCGAGCCACGCGAGATGGTCCAGGTGTGCCGTGATCCCGGAGAGGTCGCCGATGCCGTCGCGGTCGGAGTCGGCGAACGAGCGCGGGTAGACCTGGTAGAGGACGCCGTCACGCCACCACATGCGCGCCCCCGTCCCAGTCGTGGCGCAGCGCCCACACGGCTCCGACGGTCCACGCCTGCACGAAGTTCGACAGCTCGGCGACCTCGGGGCGGCCGTCGGTGACCGCGTAGAGCTCGGGGTAGCTTGCCGACGCGCTCGACGGCCGCCAGGACGCCCTTGCGCACGCGCTCGGCCGTGTCGGCGTGCCCCGCGGCGCGCAGCCCGCCCCAGCCCAGCCACGAGTCGAAGGGCCAGACCGAGCCGCGGTGGTAGGCCTGCGGGTCGAACATCGGGTGGCGGTCGCTGAGGGTGCGCAGGCCGTAGTCCGTGAGGACGTCGGGCTCGGCGAGGCGCTCGGCCGCCCCCTCGACGGGCACGCCCGCCCACAGCAGCCAGCCCAGCTGCGAGCCGGCGCCGCGCACCGGCCGGTCGTGGGCGTCGAGGGCCATCGTCTCGGGGTCCCAGGCGGCCGCCACGCGCGCGGTCAGCTCCTCGGCGGCGCGCGCGTGCGCCGCCTCGCCCGACAGCGAGGCCAGGCCGCGCAGCCCGGCAACGGCCGCCGCCTGCGTGTCGGCGTCGGCCACCGGCGGCTCGGGCAGCGAGCCGTCCTCGTGGAGGATGCCGCTGCCCTGCGAGGGCGAGCCGAGGGGATCGACCGAGTCGCGCCAGCCCTGGTGCATGAGCCCGCCCGGGGCGCGCCGGTGCCAGCGCAGGAGGCCGCCGCCGCGCGCCAGCGCGCCCAGCAGCCACCGGCCCGCCGCGCGCCAGTGCGGCTCGAGCTCGCCGGCCAGGGCGGCGTCGCCGGTGGTGGCGAGGACGTGCAGGAAGAGGGGCGTCGCGTCGGCCGAGCCGTAGTAGCGCAGCTCGCCCTCGGCGGGGAGCTCGAGGCCCAGGAAGCCGTCGCGTGCGACCGAGGCGACCGGACGCACCTCGTGGACGATCTTCCCCGGCTCCTCGTCCCAGGTGACGTCCTCGCGCGTGCCCTGGATCGCGGCCAGGGCGCGGAGCGTCGCCGCCGCGACGTCGGGCCGCGCGGGGAGGACGGCCAGCGACGTGATCAGCGAGTCGCGCCCGAAGAGGCAGTTGTAGCGGCCCGGATCGCCCGCTGCGACCGAGGCGCTGGAGGCGTTCGGCCAGCCGTCGGGGGCCAGGACCTCCGAGAGGCCCGGCACGTCCTGCTCCATGGCGGGCGTCCCTAGCCCTTGACTGCGCCCGCGGTGAGGCCCGCGACGATCCGCTTCTGGAAGATCAGCACCATGATGATCAGCGGCACCGAGATGACCACGGAGGCCGCCGCGATGCTGCCATAGGGGACCTCGTGCTCCGTCGCGCCCGTGAAGAACGCGATCGCCGCCGGCACCGTGCGCGCCTTCGACGACGACGTCAGCGTGACCGCGAGCAGGAACTCGTTCCAGGCGCCGATGAAGGCCAGGATGCCGGCCGTCGCCAGCCCCGGAGCCGCCAGCGGCACGACAACCTTGCGGAAGGCCTGGAAGTGCGTCGCGCCGTCGACCAGCGCCGCCTCCTCGAGGTCCTTGGGGATCTCCCGGAAGAACGAGACGAGGATGTAGACGGTCAGCGGGAGCGAGAACGTGAGGTACGGGATGATCAGTCCGATCCACGTGTTGAAGATCCCGATGTCCGACCACAGCTTGAACAGCGGGGCCGCGATCGCGATCTGCGGGAAGGTCGAGATCGTCAGCACGATGGCCAGGATCAGGAACTTCCCGCGCATCTTCAGCCGCGCGAGCGCGTAGGCGCAGAAGGACCCGAAGATCAGCGCCAGCACCGTCGTCGTCAGCGCCACCACCGCGCTGTTGCGCAGGGCGAAGGTGAAGTCGGGGTTCTTGAAGATCTCCTGGTAGTTCTTGAGCGTGGGGTTGGGCGGGATCAGGCTCGAGGACTGCAGGTCGTTGCCGGTCTTCAACGAGATGCTGACCAGCCAGTAGAACGGGAACAGGCAGAAGACGACGATCGCCGCCACGGCGAGCCACATCCACCAGGGCGTCTTGTTCTTGTCGCGCCGCTTGACCTTGGTGCGCGTGCGGGTCGCGGTTGCGGCAGGTGCCGCTGCAGCTCCGGCTTCCATCGTCTAGTCCTCCGCCAGTCCTCGGAGATTGCCGCCCACGAAGCGGATGTAGGAGAACGACACGATCATCACGATGATGAACGTGAGGATCGCCATCGCCGCCCCGAGCCCGTAGATCCGGTTGGTGGCGAACGCCTCCTGCGCGATCGTCGAGAGGGTGGACGTCCCGTTCTGCCCCTGGGTGAGGACGTAGGGCAGGTCGAAGATCCGCAGCGCGTCCAGGGTGCGGAAGATCAGGGCCACGAGGATCGCGGGGGTCAGAAGCGGCAGCGTGATCCGCGTGAAGCGCTGCCACGTCGACGCCCCGTCGACCTCCGCGGCCTCGTAGACCTCGCCGGGTATGACCTGCAACCCGGCGAGGATCAGCAGCGCCATGAACGGCGCCGTCTTCCAGACGTCGGCGATGATGATCACGATCAGCGCCTGCGGCTCGGACCCGAGCCACACCGTCTGCGTTCCCAGCAGGTTGTTCACGAAGCCGTACGGCGACACGAACATCGTGCGCCACATCACCGCCGTCACGACCGTCAGCACGGCCCATGGGACGAGCACGACGGTCCGCAGGAC
The DNA here is from genome assembly GCA_963851295.1 of uncultured Actinomycetes bacterium. Lineage (GTDB taxonomy): Bacteria > Actinomycetota > Thermoleophilia > Solirubrobacterales > Solirubrobacteraceae > JAOPZW01. The sequence continues at coordinate 1,350,999 of CAWKOS010000001.1, forward strand.
ACCTTGTCCCCGGAACGCCGCGTGCATCGCCAGGGCCATGCCGAGGCCGATCATGAGCTCGAAGAACACCGACACCACGGTGAAGATGAGGGTGTGCTCGAAGGCCGCCCACCAGTCCGGGTTGTTGAGCGCGTTCTGGTAGTTGCGCAGTCCGATCGGACCGGCCCACCGCGAGAGGCCCGCCACACGAACGCTGTACTCGTGCAGCGACAGCCAGATCGCGTAGATGATCGGGTACGCCGCCACGATCGCGATGACGATCAGCGACGGCGTGACCATCAGCCACGCGAGACGGCGCTCCGGAACTCCCTTGGAGCGCCGCCGCTGCGTGGATGCGCCGGCTCGGACTGTGGCGGCTTCCATCTCTCTCCTAGGTCAGAAGGTCGACAGCGCCGAGTTGATCTGCGAGTCCGCCTTCTTGAGGGCGTCCTGCGGGCTCACGCGACCGGCGAGGGCGTCGTTGACGTTCTTGTAGATGGCCTGCGAGATCTGCGGATAGACCGGCGAGACCGGGCGCGCCTTGGCCTGGCTGAGCGCCTGAAGGAGCTCCGGCGCGTACGGGATCGCCTTCTTGACGTCCGCGTCGCTGTAGGTGTCGGGGATGATCGCCGCCTGCGAGAACTTCAGCAGGAGCTTCTTCTGGAACGCCGGCGAGGCGTAGAAGTCCGCGAACTTCAGGGCCAGCCCCGGGTTCTTGGTGTAGACGCTGATGACGCTGTTGTGCCCGCCGAGGATGCCGGCCTTGCCGCCGCCCTCGAAGGACGGGAGCGGGGCCACCTTGTACTTGCCCGCGACCTTGCTCGGGCTCTTGTTGTCGGCGGCGTACGCGTAGGTCCAGTTGCGCATGAAGGCGTACCGGCCGCTGGTCCAGGCCTGGTCGGTCTCCGGCTCCATGTAGGTCGTCACGGCCTTCGGCGCCGAGCCGTCCTTGATGCCGCTGGCCATCAGCGTGAGCGCCTTGACGTTCTGCGGCGAGTTGATCGTCGACTTCTTGCCGTCAGGCGAGAGCACCGTGCCGCCGGCCGCGAAGGCCAGCTCGAGGTAATCGCAGGTCAGGCCCTCGTAGGGCGCGCCCTGGTAGACGATCCCGCCCTGTGCCTTGGCGTCCGCGTAGACCTGCTGCCAGGTCGACGGCGGCGCGCCGGCGCCCTTGTCGGTGCGGTAGAAGATGAAGGCGGCGTCGCTGGTCTCCGGGACGCCCCAGAACTTGCCGCCGTAGTGCACCGTCTCGAGCGGGGCCGCGATGTACTTCGACTTGGCCTGGTTGATGTACGGCGTGAGGTCGTAGAGCCACTTCTGGCTGGCGAACTCCGCGGTCCAGATCACGTCGGAGCTGAAGACGTCGCAGTCGTCGGACTTCGCCTGCTGGCGCTGGATGAACTGCGAGCGCTGCTGGTCGGCCGACGCCGGGAACTCGACGAGCGTCGCCTTGTAGCCCTGGGCGCCGTACTTCGCGTTGAAGTCGTTGACCACGGCCTTGCCCGAGCCCGTCGTGTCCTTGCCCTGGCAGTACTTGACGGTGCCCTTGGGCGGGCTGTTCATCGACGCGGGGTCGATGACCTTGGCACCCGTGACCTCGGTGCCGCCGCCGGCAGCCGTGCTGCCACCGCCGCCGCTGCTGCTGCTGTTGTTGTTGCTGCTGCCGCAGGCAGCCAGCACGACGCAGCAAGCGAACACCGCGCCCAGTGAGAACTTGACCTTCATTCGCTCCTCCTCCTCCTATGCGACGTGCCCTCTCGTGAGGGGGGCACTTGCAAGTGCGGTTGGTCCCTTACCCGGGCACGGGACCCCCTGAATCACTGTGCGCCGGAAACTCAGACGGAGGACACGGCGACCGCCGTGAAGTGCGCGGCCGCGGCCGCGATCACGAGCGCGTGGAAGACTTCGTGGTAGCCGAAGACCCGCGGCGCCGGGTCCGGTCGGCGGCGCGCGTAGACCACCGCGCCGACGGTGTAGAGGATCCCGCCGGCGGCGAGGAGCACCACGGTCAGCGGCCCCGCGCGGTCCCAGAGCTGGGGCATCACGACGAAGCCGACCCAGCCCAGCGCCACGTAGAGCAGGGCGGTCAGCCAGCGCGGCGCGTCGATCCACAGCAGGCTCACCGCCACGCCGGCGACCGCGCCGCCCCAGGCCACGCCGAGGATCGTCCACCCCATCGTCGGCGCGAGCACGAGCAGCGCGAACGGCGTGTAGGTGCCGGCCACGAGGACGTAGATCATCGAGTGGTCCAGGCGCCGCACCCATGCGCTTGTGCGGGGCTGCCAGTCGATGCGGTGATACAGCGCGCTGGCCCCGAACATCGCGGCCAGCGAGAGCGCGTAGACGCCGACCGCGACGCGCGCCTCGACGCCGCGCGCGAGCACCACGAGCGCCGCCCCCGCGGCGATGGCGACGAAGAACGCGTACTGGTGGCTGACGCCGCGCAGGCGGGGCTTCACCCGCCCCAGGGTAGCTAGGCCGGCGCCCCGTTCTGCCCGACGCTGCCGCGCAGGAGATAGGCCGAGTGCAGGAGGTTGGGGTTCTCCCTCAGCTCGCTGGCCTCGCCGGCGAACTGGATCCGGCCGCCCTCCATGATGTAGGCCCGCTGGGCGAGCCCCAGCGCCACGGTGGCGAACTGCTCGATGAGGAGCACGCCGACACCGCTCTCGGCCACCTCGCGAATCGTGGGCAGCAGGCGCTGGACGACCACAGGCGCGAGGCCCAGCGAGAGCTCGTCGATGAACATGAACTTCGGCCTCGACACGAGCGCCTGGGCCAGCACGAGCATCTGCTGCTCGCCGCCCGACAGGAGGCGGCCGGGAACGTCGAGGCGCTTCTCGAGCTCGGGGAAGAGCTCCAAGGCCGTCTTCAGCCCCGCCTTCGCCTCGGAGCGCGAAAGGGCGTAGGTGGCGACGCCGAGGTTCTCCCGCACCGTGAGCAACGCCAGCAGGCGGCGGCCCTCGGGCACGATCGCCACGCCCGCCTGGCGGATGCGCTCGGGGCGCCGTGACGTGAGGTCGTCGGCTCCGAGCGTGACCTTCCCGCCCGCGGCGCGCAGGACGCCACCCACCGCGAGCACGAGGCTCGACTTTCCGGCGCCGTTGGGGCCGAGCAACGCCGTGACCTCGCCGCGCGTGACCTCGAGCGACACGCCGTGCACAACCGGGCGCGCGCCGCGCTCCACGATGAGCTTCTCGATCCGCAGCAGGCCGCCGGCCCGCTCCTCGGAGGAGACGACGGCCGTGGTCACGCCCTCCTCGCTCACACCGCCACCGCCTCGACGCCGAGGTAGGCCTTCTTGACCTCGTCGTTGCGCAGTACCTCCGCGGTGTCGCCCGAGGCGATCAGCTTGCCGAAGTCCAGCACCGCGGTCTTGGTGCAGCAGGCGGACACCAGGCTCATGTCGTGGTCCACGAGGATCACGAGGGCGCCGAGCTCGTCGGGGATCTTTCGGATCACCTGGCTCGTGCGCACGCTCTCCTCCTCGGGGAGGCCTGCCGCCGGCTCGTCGAGCAGGATCACGCGGGGCTCGCCCACGACGGCGCGCGCCAGCTCGACGAGGCGCCGCTCGCCTGCGCCCAGGGTGCCGACCCTGGTCTGCGGGTTGGCGGTCAGTCCCACGAACTCGATCGCCGACAGGACGACGTCTCGGCGATCGCTGCTGCGTTCCCTGTGGGAGTGCTCGTGCACCATCGCCACGTTGTCGTAGATCGAGAGCTCCTCGATCGCCTGCTCGGTCTGGAACGTGCGCCTCACGCCCCAGCGCGCGCGCCGGAAGTGGGCCATCGTCAGCAGGTCCTCGCCGAACGCCGTCACGCTGCCCTCGGCGGGGCGAACGAAGCCGCTCAGCACGTTGAAGAAGGTGGTCTTGCCCGCGCCGTTCGGACCGATCAGCCCATTGGTGCCCGCGTCGAAGTTGATCGTCATGTGATCGAGCGGCGTGACGCCGCCGAAGCGCACGGTCAGATCCTTGATCTCGATCAACTCGCGCCCTCCCGCGTCGGTGATCTGGCGCGGCCCACGAGGCCGCCGATCAATCGCCCGAGCTTCGCCATGTCGCGCGGGAACTGGTACACGAGGCCCTGCGGCGCCGTGAGGAGCACCTGAAGGATGCCGATGCCGAAGACGATCGTCAGCCAGTCGGCCGCGACGCCCCAGTTGTTCAGGAGCGCGGGCAGCAACTGCATCAGCAGCGCGGCGACCACCGCCCCCCAAAGGCTGTAGATGCCGCCCATCAGCACGACGGCGAGCAGGGTGATCGAGTCGCTGGTGGGGAAGGTCGTGATGAAGAGCTGGCCCGAGTTCGCCGCCAGCAGCCCCCCGGCGACGCCCGTCAAGAACGACGCGAGCGCGAACGCCCACAGCTTGTAGAGCGTGACGTTGACGCCGGCGGCCAGCGCGGCGGATTCGCTCTGCCGGATGGCCGCCCACGCACGGCCCGGCCGGGCGCGCACGTGGATGAGCGCGATCAGGAACATGACGGCGGCCACGATCACCACGTAGCGCAGGTAGGCGGTGTCGCCGCTGGCAACGGCCGGCCGGCGGATGTTCGCGTTCCCGCGGTCGGTCTCCAGGTGGCCCAGGAACCCATGGCCGCCGTTCGGGAAGTTCGTGGCCCTCAGCACCACCGTGATGGCGCCGGCGAGCATCAGCGTGATCAGCGCCAGGTAGAGGCCGCTGAGCCGCAGGGCCGGCAGCCCGACGAGCGTGCCCAGGACCGTCGTGATCAGGCCCGCCAGGAGCAGCACGATCGGGAACGGCAGGCCGGTGGCGAAGAACAGCCGCGCGGCGACCCACGCGGCGAGGGCGAGCAGCGCGATCTGCCCGAGCGAGACGAGGCCGGTTCGGCCCATCAGGATGCCGAGCCCCAGGGCGACGATGGAGTAGATCCCGACCGACGTGCAGACGGTGATCCAGTAGCCGCTCAGGAGCTGCGGCAGGACCAGCACGACGAAGAGCAGGAGAACGGCGATGATCACCGCTCGCAGGCGCTCGCCCGCGTCAAGCCGCGGCATCCGGACACGGCGCGCGCTGCGCGCGCTGGTGGCACCCGCGGCGCTCACCTCAACCTGCCCTCCCCGCCAGGGCGCTCCCGCGCCGGCCGGAGAGGACGAGGAGGGCGATCGTCGCCAGGATGAACGGCGTCATGTCGCGGTACTGCGGAGATCGACAGGATGGGCGTGACCAGGGCGTTGACGAGGCCGATCACGATGCCCGCGACGAAGGTGACCGTGATCGATCGCAGACGGCCGATCAGCGTGGCCGCAAGGGACGAGATCACGAGGAAGGTGAGCGTGGCGGCATCGAGACCCACCAGGTTGGAGAGCAGCAGGCCGCTCGCTCCCGACACGAGCCCGGAGCCGAGCCAGGCCGCCGCCTCGACCCGCCGCACCGGGACGCCGAGCGTCGCCGTGATCTCGCGATCGTTCGCCAACGCGCGCATCGCCGTGCCGGTCTTGGTGAAGCGCAGGAACAGCGCGGTAACCGTCATGACCGCGAGCGCGAAGCCCACCGCGATGACCTCTGTCCAGTTGACGAAGACGGCGGAGACCTCGAACCCGTGGTTGGAGGTCGGCAGGATCATGGAGCGCGCCTTGTCGCTCCAGACGAGGTCCATGATCCCGAGCAGGATGAGCGCCAGGCCCAGCGTCGCCGTGGCTTTCACGAGCGGATCGCGGCCCGAGAGCGGTGGGCCGAAGAGCACGCCGTAGAGCAGCGTGACGGCTCCGCCGAACAGCACACAGACCAGGAACGCTGGTCCCTGCGCCCAGCTGTTGACGTTGATCAGCTGCCAGGCGAGCAGGGCGCCCATGGCTCCGACCGCGCCGAACGCGAGGTTCAGCACACCGGTGGCTCGGTACAGGACCACCATCCCGACTCCGGACAGCGCATACACGCCGCCCAGAGCCAGTCCGGTGACCACGAATGGCTTGAAGTCCTCCAAGCTCGGCATTCGGAACCCTGGACGCCCTCTCTCTCCTGATTACTTGTCTACCACACCGCCTACGAGCCCGCGAGCGACGCGGTCGGCGCCGTCAGCGACGGATCGGCCTTCTCGACCTCGCGCACCTTGGCGATCGCCGGGTCCGCGTCCGAGATGTTGAAGCACTGCTCCTTGATCACCATCTTCCCGTTGTTCGGGGTGGTGGTCCAGTCGACGTTGTTCGGGATGTGCAGGGGCGCCTGGCCGTAGTACCAGGGACGGCAGAGGATGTCCGTCTTGTACCCCTTGAGGTCCGCGATCGCCTTGTTGACCGTCTTCAGCGAGTAGTCCTCGCCCTTGATCGACTGGAGGGCCTGGACGAGCAGCTGCCCCATCGTGAAGCCCATCTGGCTGAACGAGCCCAGACCGCCGCTGACCTTGCTGCCGTACTTGTCGAAGACCGCCCGATACAGGTTCGATTGCGGCCCGTCGGCGTCCGTCACGTTCAGCTCGGCGTTGACCAGCAGCTTGCCGTCCCACTGCTGACCCAGGGCCTTGGCGACGAAGTCGGTGTTGCACGGCGTCGAGCAGCCCCACGCCTTCACACGATCCTGGAGGCCCTGCTGCTGCGCGGCCTGGAGGATCTTCAGCGCCTCGGGGGGCGTGAAGTTCAGCACCACGCCGCCGTCCGGGCCCGCGGCCTGCACCAGCTTCAGCGCGATCGAGTTCGCGTCCTGGATCGGCACGTTGTCCTTGAACAGCGTGATCGGCACGTTCAGGCTCTTGGCCACGGCCGTGGGGCCGGCCGCGATGTAGCCGGTGCCAGGCACGTTGGACTGGTCGAAGGCGATCTTCTTCGCCCCCGCCCGCACGACGGCCTGCACCGCGCCGTCGGAGCTGTAGCGCGGACCCATGTTCGGGGCGGCGCTGTTCGGCGTGCCGTAGCACTCCGGAGCGATGCCGGCATCGATCTCCATGATGCCGAGCGACTCCCAGTACTTGTGGTCGACCGCGCACTCGATGATCGAGAAGCCGCCGACGATCGCCACGGCCTTGTCGGTCTGGATCAGCTTGTGGGCGAAGCCCGCGATCTGGGCCGGGTTGGTCTGCTCCGTGTAGAACTTGTACGAGATCGGGTGGCCGTTGATGCCGCCGTTGTCGTTGACGCAGTGGAAGTACGCCTCGGCCATGTTGGCGCCGTCGGTGAAGTCGGTGCCCGGCTGCTTGGTCACGATCGCGCCGACCTTGATCGGCGTTCCGCTGGCCGCGGTGCCCGGCTTCGTCCCGCACTTCGTCACGTCCGCGGCGCCCTTCGGCGCCGTGGTCTTGCTGGCGCCGCCTCCGGCGCTCGAAGTCGTCTTGCTGTCATTGCTGCTGCCGCACGCGGCAACGAAAACCGACAGGCCCGCGACGAGCGCGAGCACTGCAAGCGCATGTCGCCTCCGGCCCCGGCCGTAGAACGTCCTCACCTGACCCTCCTCCTCCTCGCAACTCAGCTTGCTGGAGCTTGGTTCGCCAAGCGCACAGCTGTACGGAAGACGAACTTACCCGCTCCACTCGCGCCCCGTCAAGCGGTGCTTAACTAGCGATTCGGGCACGCTCCATTGGCGATCAATAGCCCATCCGGCGGTCGCACAACGCCGGTTGACGGCCCTCGGAGGCGGCAGTAGCCTCGATCAGAGTGCGCATAGCGCATGTTCGTGCGCTATCCGAACAGCCCGATTGCAGGGGCTTCCCGCCAGAAGGAGGGTCGATATGGAACAGGCAACCGCGGCGACGATCCCGGTCCCGGAGCCCGACCTCACGCCGCGCGAGATCGTGGCCAGGGCCGAGGCGATGCGCCCGAAGCTCCTCGAGCTCCAGGCCGAGACCGAGGAGCGCACCTTCTACTCCGACGAGGTCCACGCCGACTTCCTGAAGGCGGGCTTCTACAAGATCCTGCAGCCGCGGCGCTTCGGTGGCTACGAGTTCGACCTCGAGACCTACTTCCGCGTGATCATGGAGATCGCGCGCGGGTGTCCTTCGACGGGCTGGTGCCTGTGCCTGGGAGGCGCGCACGTGCTGCAGGTGGCCTCGATGTACGGCGAGGAGGCCCAGGCCGAGCTCTTCGGCCCCGACGGCCACTTCGTGTGCGCGTCCTTCGGCGCCCCGGTCGGCGTGGCCGAGCCGCGCGACGACGGCTACGTCGTCGACGGCACCTTCCCCTACGCCTCGGGCATCCCGTACGCGACGCACTTCATGGGCCAGACCCTGCTGCACCCCGAGGACCCCACCGACCCCGGGCTCATGTTCGTCGTCCCGGCCGAGAAGTTCGAGCGCCTCGACGACTGGCACGGCGTGCTCGGCATGCGCGGCAGCGGCTCGCACAGCGTTCGCATCGACAAGGCCTGGGTCCCCGCGACGCACACCGCGCGCGTGTTCATGGTCGACCTGCCCGTCGAGGGCGGCACCGTCGGCTCGGAGCTGCACGGCAACCCGATGTACGCCGGGCGCACCCTGGGCTTCTTCCACGGCGAGTTCGGGGCGATCATGGTCGGCTCGGCCTACGCGGCGCTCGACGAGTACCAGCGCATCATCACCTCGCGCCCGGCGACGTGGCTGCCGATGTTCAAGCGCTACGAGCTCATCGACTACCAGCGCTACCTGGGCGAGGCGATCGCGGAGATCGGGTGCGCCGAGGCGGCGGTGATCCAGGGCGCCCAGCAGTGGATGGAGCTCGCGCGGCGCAACGTCGAGGAGGGGCGCCCCTTCAGCGCCGAGGACGACGCGCGCCTGGAGGCGCTGCAGGCCACGGCGTGCCGGATCGCCTGGCACGCGGTCGAGGGCATCCTCTTCCGCACCGGCGGGTCGGCCGGCGCGCGCGACGGCCAGCGCATGCAGCGCTACTGGCGCGACATGTCGACCTACTGGAGCCACAACACGCCGGCCCAGCGCGACTTCCTGCTCACGAGCCTCGGGCGCCGGCGCCTCGGGCTGCCGATCGTGCCGCCGGGCCAGGACCCGGCCTCCGGCTAGCTGGCGAGCCCGAAGAGCGCGGTGGCGTTGCCGCGCAGAACGGCCTCGCGGCCGTCGTCGTCGAGGACGTCGAAGAGGGCCTCGAGGTTGCCCTCGCCATGCTCGTGCGGGAAGTCGCTGGCGTACACGAGCAGGTCGCGCGCGCCGAGCATCGCGGCGAGCTGCGCGGCCTGGGCGCGGTCGGCGGGCATCTGGGCCGGCGCCGTGGTCGCACGGAAGTGGCGGCGCACGTACTCCGACGGCTTCTCCTTCACCCACGGCACCTCGCGCCAGATCGCCTTCCAGTCCTTGTCGAAGCGCCACAGCAGCGGCGGGAGCCAGGAGAAGCCGCTCTCGAGCAGGACGACGCGCAGCGACGGCACGCGCTCGAACACGCCCTCCGAGACGAGGCTGAGCAGCTGCGCCTGGGCGACGATCTGCGAGTTGCCCAGGTAGTCCTCGAAGTAGGTGTGGGTGAAGCCGCTGCCCGTCGCCGCGCTGCCGGCGCGACCCCAGGCGTGCAGGGCGAGCACGAGGTCCTTGGCAGCGATCGCGTGGTGGAGCTCGTGGAACCGGCGGTTGCCCCAGCGGGTCTCGCTGCGGATCGGGGCGAGGACGCCGACGAAGCCGTCGTGCCCGCCGACGCGCTCGACCTCCTGGATCGCCAGGTCGGGGTCGAGGGTGGGGATCGCCAGGTAGGCGCGCAGGCGGTCGTCGCGCTCGAGCCACTCGGCGCGCAGCCAGTCGTTGATCGCGCTGCACAGCGCCGCCTCGTAGTAGCCGTTGCGGCTGGCGTCGAACGCGGTCACGCACGTGAGGACGGCGTGGCTCAGGCCCCCCGGGTCGAGCACCTGCTCGCGCAGGGCGTCGACGTCGCTCGGCGGCGCCGCTCCGCCCTGCGGGTAGCTGCCGCTCAGGTGCGGCGAGAGCCGCATCCCGGCGTTGACGAGGTAGTCGCGCCAGTAGTCGTCCATGTGCGCGGCCAGCGCGTCGATGTCCGCGGGCGCGACGTGGACGTCGGCGTCCACGGCGCCGTGCGTGGTGACCGTCATGCCCCGAAGCCGTAGAGCCGGCAGGCATTGGCGGCCATGATCTTCGCCTTGAGCTCCTTGGGGACCGACCGCGGCAGCGTCATCGCCGGCGAGTCGAAGTCCCAGTGCGGGTAGTCGGAGGCGAACATGATCCGGTCGGTCATGCCCGTGAACTCGAGCGCCTGCACGAGCTCCTCGGGGTCGTCGGGCTCCTCGATCGGCTGGGTCGAGAACCAGAAGTGCTCGCGGAAGAGCTCGGACGGCTTGCGGTCGAGATGCGGCACGTCGTCGCGCATCGCCGACCACGCGGCGTCCATGGACCACATGAGCGGACCCGCCCACGAGATCCCGGCCTCGACGCACACGACCTGCAGGTCGGGGAAGCGCTGGAAGACGCCCTCGGCGATGAAGCTCATCGTCACGGCGGCCATGGCGTTGGCGTAGCCCACGTGCTCCTCGAGGTAAAACGAGGGCCACCCCGTGCCCCACTTCTGCTCCAGGCCGCCGGTGTGGACCACGAGCGGGAGTCCGGCCTCGACGGCGGCGGCGTAGACCGGCCAGTATTTGCGGTTGCCCAGCGGGTACTCGGCGGTCGTGGGCAGTAGGACCTGGACGAAGCGCGGGTCGCCGGCGTAGCGCTCGATCTCGGCGACCGCCAGCTCCGGGGACTCGAGCGCGATGTTGATCGTGCTGTGCAGACGCTCGTCGCGGTCGAGCATCGCCTCGCGGACCCATTCGTTGACGGCGCGGCACAGCGCCCCGGCGAACTCGGGCGCCTCGGCGCCGAAGCTGTGGCCGTGCAGCGGGATGAGGATCCCGTAGTCGACCTTGTGCTCCTCGAGGAGCTGCTCGCGCATGAGGTCGTAGTCGCTGCCGGGGAAGCCGCCCTCGGGCCACGAGTCGACGCGGTAGCCCTGGTTGCGCACGCGCGGGTACATCTGCGGCGGGTTGGTGATGCGCACGCCGTAGCGCTCGTAGCGCGAGCGGAAGGGCTCGTCGAGGCGCTCGGCGATGTAGCTCGGCAGCGGCGCCGGGTGGATGTCGGTGTCGACCAGTCGGACCGCGCGCTCGGTGCCCTCGGGCGTGGTCGCGGCGGTGGCGGTGCTAGGCATCGATGACAACGTAGTCCTCCTCGACATGGACGTCGAAGGTCTCGGCGACGTAGGGCCCGGGCATGCGCCCGCCGCGCTCGACGGTCACGTCGTAGCTCTTGACCCCGGGCTCGCCGGGACCCAGGAACGACTGGCCGGTGGCGAGGTCGTACTCCCAGCCGTGCCACGGGCACGCCAGCAGCGTGTCCTCGGCGTCCAGGCGGAAGTCGCCCGGCCCGTCGGAGTGCGCCCACGGCGCGATCCGCCCCTGGCACAGCGGCCCGCCCTGGTGCGGGCAGCGGTTGCGGATGCCGAAGAAGCGGTCGCCGATGCGAAAGACGCCGATCGACCGGCCGCCGACGGTGATGATCCGCCGGTCCCCGGGCGCGAACTCGTCGACGGGCGCGACGACGACCCTCATCGCGCGCAAGCCCCCGGCCAGTGTTCGCATCGCGCACACATGTCCGACTACAGAACACGCTAGCGCAGGTCTTGCGTTGGCGCGGCCTTCCGCGTTCGCGCGCCGGGCTGCGCCGCGCTTACAGCATCACTGAGGGAGGGTGAGCGTGCCGGCTCGCGCCCCCCGGCGCCGCCGAACGTCGGTCTTCACCCGTCTGGACGGGGTAAAACCGACGTTCGGCCCCCGGAGGCTCGCGCCCGGGCCCGACGCCGGGGCGGCTTCCCTCCCTCGCCGCCCTCAGCCACCAACGTCGCGCCAACCGCGAGCGGCCGCGCTCTTACCCCACGGCGCCCGGCCCTACGCCGCCGCGCCGCTGCGCGCCGCCTCGATCGCCTGCCACACCCGCATCGGCGTCGCCGGCATGTCGATGTTCTCGACGCCGAGGTGGGCCAGGGCGTCGACGACGGCGTTCCAGACCGCCGGGGTCGAGCCGATCGTGCCCGACTCGCCGATGCCCTTGGCGCCCAGCGGGTTCAGCGGCGAGGGCGTCTCGGTGCGGGCGGTCTCGAACATCGGCAGCTCGGCGGCGGTCGGCAGCGCGTAGCTGGTCAGCGAGCCGGCCACGCAGTTGCCGTCCTCGTCATAGGCCATCTCCTCGTAGAGCGCCTGGGCGACGCCCTGGGCGATGCCGCCGTGGATCTGGCCCTCGGCGAGCAGCGGGTTGGCGATCTTGCCCGAGTCGTCGACGGTGACGTGGCGCACGAGCTTGGTCAGGCCGGTCTCGGTGTCGACCTCGACGACGGCGATGTGCGCGCCGAAGGGATAGCTGGAGTCGGGGGTCTCGAAGTCGTTGATTGCGTCGAGCCCGGGCTCCATCCCCTCGGGCAGCCGCGACGGGTCGTTGGCGGCCTTGGCGAGCTCGGCCCACGACACCGTCGCCGAGGGCGTGCCCGCCACGCCGAGCCCCTGGCCGGGAACGACCTGGACGTCGTCGACGGCGGCCTCGAGCAGGTGGGCCGCCAGCTCGCGGCCCTTGTCGAGGACCTCGCGCGTGGCGTTGATCATCGCGCTGCCGCCGACTTGCAGCGACCGCGACCCCATGGTGCCCATCCCGCGCGGGACCTGGCGCGTGTCGGAGTGCACGACGCGCACGTCGTCCATCGGGACGCCGAGCGTCCAGGACACGAGCTGGGCCCACGTCGTCTCGTGGCCCTGGCCCTGGGGCGAGGTGCCGGTCTTGACCGTGACGCCGCCGTCCTCCTCGACGGTGCACGTCCCGACCTCGACGCCCAGGCCGGTGAGCTCGACGTAGGTGCACAGGCCGATCCCGAGCTGGCGCACGTCGCCGCGCTCGCGGCGGCGCGCCTGCTCGGCGCGCAGCTCCTCGTAGCCCGCGGCCTCGAGGACCCCGTCCAGGGCGCGCGCGTACTCGCCCGAGTCGTAGGTGGCGCCGGCGACGGTCTTGTGCGGGAAGTCGTCGGGCGGGATGAAGTTGCGCCGGCGCAGCTCGGCGGGGTCGAGGTCGAGCTTCTCTGCGAGCTGGTTCATCGCGCGCTCGACGAGCGCGGTCGCCTCGGGGCGCCCGGCCCCGCGGTAGGCGCCGATCGGCGTCGTGTTCGTGGTCACGCAGGTGAAGCCGAAGTCCACCCGCGGGATGCGGTAGACGCCCGAGGCCATCTGGCCGGTGAGGAAGGGCATGATCACGGCGTCGCCGGGATAGGCGCCGCAGTCGGCGAGGACGTGCACGCGGATGCCCACGAGCGTGCCGTCGCGCTTGGCGCCCAGCTGCACCTCCTGGACCTGCGCGCGGCCGTGCTGCATCGCGACCATGGTCTCCCAGCGGCTCTCGACGTAGCGCACGGGCTTGCCGAGGCGCAGGGCGGCGGCGGCGACCGCGGCCTGCTCGGGGTAGACGGCGATGCGCGCGCCGAAGCCCCCGCCGACGTTGGGCACGGTGACGTGCACGGCGTCCGCGTCGAGGCCCAGCGCCGCGGCGAAGACGTCGCGCGCGGTGTGCGGCGCCTGCAGCGGCGCCCAGATGCGCACCCCGCCACCCTCCTCCGGCGCGGCGACCGCGGCCGAGGGCTCCATCGGCACGGCGGCCACCCGCTGGTTGATGTAACGGGCCTCGACGACGACCTCGGCGTCCTCGAGCGCGCCCTCGTCGGCGGCGCCGCCCTGGAAGACGAGGTTGGTGCCCTTCTCGGGGAAGAGCGTCGGCGCGTCGTCGGCGAGCGCGCGCTCGGGGTCGACGAGGACCTCGAGCGGCTCGAGGTCGACCTCGACGAGCTCGGCGGCGTCGACGGCGGCGGCGCGGCTCTCGGCCACGACGACGGCGATCGCCTCGCCCTGGAAGCGCACGACATCGCGCGCGAGCGTCGGGCGCGGCATGTCGTCGGGCGCCATCGGCCCCGGCGGGAAGGCCCCGAGCCCGAGGTCGTCGCCCGTGAAGACGCCGGTCACGCCGGGCGCGGCGGCCGCCGCCTCGGTGGAGATCGAGAGGATCCGCCCGTGGGCGACCTCGGAGCGCACGAAGTGCGCGTGGAGCGCGCCGGGCGCGTCGACGTCGTCGGTGTAGGTGCCGGTCCCCTGGATCAGGGGCGGGTCCTCACGCCGCCTGATCGCCGTCCCGTACTCCCCGTTGCGCGTTCCATTGGACCCTGGCATGCCGGGCAAGCTACAACAGGGCCGGATACCGTAGAAGGGTCCCTGATAAGTAGAGGAGAGGAGACGCGATGGCAGCCGAGGGCACCATCGAGCTGCACCTGCCGCAGGACCTCCTGATCGGGGGCGGCACCTCCGACGACCTCGGTGAGCACGTTGCCCGCATCGGGGTGCAGCGCCCGCTCGTGGTCTCCGACCGCTTCCTGCTCGAGCAGGGCCCGGCCGGACCGCTCGTCGAGCGCCTGCAGGCGGGCGGCGCGAGCGTCGCCGTCTTCGGTGACGTCCAACCCGACCCGACCCTCGCCAACGTCCGGGGCGCGCTCGACGCCGCCCGCGCCCACGAGGCCGACGGCGTCGTCGCCATCGGCGGCGGCAGCCCGATGGACACCGCCAAGGCCGCCGCGGTCGCCTTCGCCAACGACGGCGACGTGCGCGACTACGCCGGCTACCACCAGGTCCCGGGCCCGGGGCTGCCGCTCGTCGCGGTGCCGACCACGGCCGGCACGGGGAGCGAGGTCACGCGCGTGGCGGTCATCACCGACACCGACCGCGACGTGAAGATGATGATGCTCGACGGGCACCTGCTGGCGCGCGTGGCGATCTCCGACTACAAGCTGACGCTGAGCACGCCGGCGTCGCTGACCTCGTGGGTCGGCGTGGACTCGCTCACGCACGCGATCGAGGCCTACGTCTCCACGCGCGCGACCGTGCTCACCGACATGCTGGCGCTCAAGGCCGCCCGCCTGATCGGCGCCCACATGCGCCGCGTGGTCGCGAACCCCGACGACGAGCCCGCGCGCGAGGCGATGATGCTCGGCGCCACCCTCGCCGGCGCCGCCTTCTCGAACTCGAGCGTCGCGCTCGTGCACGGCATGAGCCGCCCGATCGGCGCGCACTTCCACCTCGCCCACGGCCTGAGCAACGCGCTGCTGCTGCCGACCGTCACGCGCTTCAGCGTCTCGGGCGCCCCGGAGCGCTACGCGCACGTCGCGCGTGCGATGGACCTCGCCGGCGCCGAGGACTCCGACAGGGTCGCCTGCGACCGCCTGGTCGACGAGCTCGAGGCGCTCAACTCCGACCTCGGCATCCCGTCGCTCTCGCAGGCCGACGTCGACCGCGAGCACTTCGACCGCGTCGTCGAGGAGATGGCGCAGGCCGCGCTCGACAGCGGCAGCCCGGGCTTCAACCCGGAGCCCGCGACGAAGGATCAGATCGTCGAGCTCTACCGGCAGGCGTACTGAGCTTGACATCGCGTCACCCGCGAGCCAGAGTCACCCGGTCCCGCACAGTTGTGCGCATGGCGAACAGAGGGGTCAGATGAACGTCTTCGACGACATCCAGTTCTATCTCTTCAACCACCACCACTACATCGACGAGCCGTCGGACTCCGACCGCTACGAGTCGACGTGGGTGAACTTCCCCAACGCGAACTTCGATCCCGAGGTCGCCTACGAGCTCTACCAGCGCTGGACGCGCGAGATGCTCCTCGCCGAGCAGCTCGGCTTCGACGCCATCGCCGTCAACGAGCACCATCAGACGATCTACTCGATGCAGCCGGCGACCTCGGTCCGCGCCGCCTACCTCGCGGCGCTGACCGAGCGCGTGAAGATCCTCGTCGCCGGCGTCCCCATCAACCTCTCCTGGCCGTCGCGCGTCGCCGAGGAGTACGCGATGCTCGACGTGATGTCCAACGGGCGGATGGAGTACGGCTTCCCGCTCGGCACGGGCATGGAGTACTGGTCCAACGCCGGCCAGATCAACCCGACCACGGCGCGTGCGCGCTTCCGCGAGAACCTCGGGATGATCCTCAAGACCTGGACCGAGGACGGCCCGGTCCGCGCCGACGGCGACTTCTACAACTACCGCTTCCTCAACGTCTGGCCGCGGCCGATGCAGAAGCCCCACCCGAAGATCTACATCGTCGGCTCGGGCAGCCAGGAGACCGTCGACGTCGCCACCGACTTCCGCGCCGGCTACTCGATCGTCTTCACCCCGATCGAGCAGCAGCTCAAGGCGATGGCCAACTACCGCGAGGCGGCCGAGCAGAAGGGCTGGACGGTGCAGCCCGACGACACGATCTTCACGGTCATCGCCTACGTCGCCGACACCGACGAGGAGGCCGTCCGCGAGGCGCGCCCGCACATCGAGAAGTTCTTCTCGTGGATGCACCGCGTCCCGCCGCAGTTCCTCTCGCCGCCGGGCTACGTCTCGCGCGCGGAGTTCCTGCGCCGCGCCCAGTCGGCCGCGCTGGCCGACGGCACCCGCGCCACGTGGGACGACATGGTCTCGATCGGGCGCATCATCTGCGGCTCGCCCGACACCGTGGCCGACACGCTCTCGCACTGGGCGCAGGAGGCGCAGTGCAGCCGGATGCTGATGGTCCTCCAGCACGGCGACATGCCCGAGTGGAAGGCCGTCAAGAACATGCACATGTTCGCCAAGGAGGTCATCCCGCGCGTGCGGGCGCGGTCGAGCTCGCCGGAGGCGGCGACGGTCCTGGCGGGGGTGAAGTAGCGATGGCGGCCTACTCCGAGGAGCGCCTGCACCTGCGCGGCATCGAGACCGTGGTGCTCACCGCCGGCGAGGGCGAGCCGCTCGTCTTCCTGCACGGCGCCGGCACGGTGACGGGCTTCGACTCGCTGCTGCCGCTGGCCGAGCGCTTCAAGCTCATCGTGCCCTTCCACCCCGGCTTCGGGCCGTCCGCCGACGACACCACCGTCGACGACGTCCACGACTACCGCCGCCACTACCTCGACCTCTTCGACGAGCTCGGGATCCACGACCTCCTGCTCGCCGGGCACTCGATGGGCGGCTGGATCGCGGCCAACTTCGCCGCCGACCACAGCAAGCGCGTCAAGCGCCTCGTGCTCGCGGCGCCCTTCGGGTTGCGCAGCGAGGAGCACCCGACAGTCGACTTCTTCGCGATCCCGGGCGAGCACCTGCTCGGCTACCTGGCGGCCGACATGTCGGTCTTCGAGCCGCACGTCCCGATGCCGCCCACGCCGGAGTTCCTGGCCGACCGCTACCGCGAGAACACCTCGGCCGCGCGGCTCATGTGGGCGCGGCCCTACGACCTCAAGCTGCACCGCTGGCTGCACCGCCTGACCATGCCGACGCTGGTGCTGTGGGGCGAGGCCGACGCGCTGATCCCGCCCGAGCAGGCGCCGCTGTGGGCCGAGCTCATCCCCGGGGCCGAGGTCAGGACGCTGCCCGGCGTCGGGCATCTGATGTTCGACGAGAGCCGCGAGGCGGTCGACGCGCTCGGCGCCTTCGTCGGCGAGGGCGCGGCGGTCTGACCGCTCCATGGGCGAGGCACGTGACCGCCGGCCGTCGCTGCAGTCGCTCGAGCGCGGCATCGCGGTGATCCAGGTCTTCTCCCGCGAGCGCCCCGCGCTGACCCTGTCCGAGGTCGCGCGCCTGACCGGGATCACGCGGGCGACGGCCCGCCGGATCCTGCTCACGCTCGAGGAGGTCGGCCACGTGCGCTCGGACGGGCGGCTGTTCTCGCTGACCCCGCGCGTGCTCTCGCTGGGCTGGGCGTACCTCTCGTCGCTGAACCTCTGGGAGGCGGCGCAGCCCCTGATGGAGGAGCTGAGCGCGCGCACCAACGAGTCGTGCTCGGCCGCCACGCTCGACCTGCCCGACGTCGTCTACGTGGCCCGGATGCCGACCCGGCGGATCATGACCATCTCGCTGGGGGTCGGCTCGCGGCTGCCGGCGCACTGCACGTCGATCGGGCGCGTGCTACTGGCCGGCCTGCCCGACGCCGATCTCGACGCCTTCCTTCAGACGGCCGACCTGCAGGCCTACACCGACCGCACGGTCACCGACCGCAAGAAGCTGCGCGCCGTGATCGACACCGTGCGCGCGGAGGGCTGGGCGATGGTCGACGAGGAGCTCGAGATCGGGCTGCGCTCGATCTCGGCGCCGCTGCGCGTCGACGGCACCACGATCGCGGCGATCAACCTCGCGGCCGCGGCGCCGCGGGTCCCGGTCGACGAGCTGCGCGGCGTGATGCTGCCCGAGCTGCGGCGCACCGCCGACCTCATCTCGGCCGCCCTGGAGCGCGAGCGCCGCCCGGTCGCGCCCCTGGCGGTGGCGGCGGCCGCGAGCTGACCAAAAAACGCCCAACGTGCGAGGCTCGTTGGTAGAGTGCCGTAAGCCGTACAAGTGTTCGCAGAGCGCACAGGAGGAGAGGAGTCCTAATGCCCAACAGGGGCACGATCCGCGGTACCCACCACCTGACCTTCTGCGTCGGAGGCGCGCAGGAGGACTACGACTTCCACGTCCGCCTGCTCGGACTCAGGAGCGTCAAGAAGACCGTCCTCTTCGACGGCGAGATCCCCATCTACCACCTCTACTACGGCAACCGCGAGGGCGACGCCAGCACGCTGCTGACCTCGTTCCCCTATCGCCAGGCCGGCTGGATGGGCAAGCGCGGCACCAACCAGCTCAAGACCCTCATGCTCTCGATCCCGGCCGACGCGACGGGCTTCTGGGTCGACCGCTTCAACGAGAAGGGGATCGAGCACGAGGTCGTCACCCGCTTCGGCAAGGAGCGCGTGGCCTTCGCGCACCCGTGCGGGATCCCGTACGAGCTCGTCGGCGTCTCCGACGACGACCCGCGCACGCCCTACGAGGCCCACGGCGTGACCGCCGACGTCGCCATCCGCGGCGCGTACGGCACGACCTGCTCGGTGCGCGAGCCCGACCTGCAGGCCTTCTTCATCACTGAGGGCATGGGCGGGGCGCAGACCGGCAGCGAGGGCCCGCACCACGAGTTCACCATCGGCACCGACGAGGGCCAGGGACGCATCATGGAGCTCGTCGAGGAGCCCGACCTGCCGCAGGGCTCGTGGACCTTCGGCGAGGGCACGATCCACCACCAGGCCTTCGACGTCGGCGATGCCGACAACCAGCAGGTGGTCAAGGACTGGATCGTCGGCCTCGGCTTCACCGACGTCTCGGAGTCCAAGGACCGCGGCTACTTCTTCTCGATGTACTGCCGCAGCCCCGGTGGCGCGCTCTGCGAGTTCGCCTGGTCGACCGAGGCCGGCTTCACGATCGACGAGTCGGTCGAGGAGTTCGGGACCCACATGTGCATCCCGCCGCACTGGGAGGACCGGCGGTCGGAGATCTCGCAGCTCGAGACGATCGAGACCGACGAGGTCGTCCACACAGGCGTCTGAGCCTCACTCCAAGGCTCCGCACGGCGGGCCGGGGGCGCTCTGCGCGCCCGGCCCGCCACCTCTAACCGGCCCGGGCCCTACCGGATCTGCATCCCGGAGATCGCCCGCGACACCACCAGCCGCTGGATCTCCGAGGTCCCTTCGAAGATCGTGTAGATCTTCGCGTCGCGGTGCCAGCGCTCGACGGGGTACTCGCGGGTGTAGCCGTTGCCGCCGAGGATGTGCATCGCGCGCTCGGTCGCCCACAGCGCGACCTCGCCGGCCTTGAGCTTGCTCATCGAGCCCTCGGCGTTCTCGAAGGGGATCGCGTTGCGCCCCATCCACGACGCGCGCCACACGAGCAGCCGGGCGGCGTCGATCTCGAGCTTCATGTCGGCCAGGGCGAAGGCGATCGCCTGGTTCTCGATGATCTTCCTGCCGAACTGCTCGCGCTCGCGCGCGTATTCCAGCGCGTACTCGTAGGCGGCGCGGGCGATGCCGAGGGCCTGGGCGCCGACGGTCGGGCGCGTGGCCTCGAAGGTCTGCAGCGCCGCCTGCGATCGGGGCCCGCGCGTGCCCTCGCGAGCCCGGGCCAGGCGCTCCTCGAGCTTCTCCTTGCCGCCGAGCAGGCAGGCACCCGGCACGCGGCAGTCGTCGAGGTGGACGTCGGCGGTGTGCGAGGCGCGCAGACCGTGCTTCTTGACCTTGGCCCCCTGCTCGAGCCCCTTGGTCCCCGGCGGCACCACGAAGGCGACGTGGCCGCGGGCGCCGAGCTCGCGATCGACCGACGCGATGACGACGTGCACGCCGGCGATGCCGCCGTTGGTCGCCCACGCCTTCTGGCCGTTGAGGATCCACTCGTCGGCGGCCTCGTCGTAGCGCGCGGTGGTGCGAATGGCCGACACGTCGGAGCCGGCGTCGGGCTCGGAGGCGCAGAAGGCCGCCACCGCGGGCTCGTCGACGCTGCCGAAGCACTGCGGGATCCACTCGCCGATCTGCTCGCCGGTGCCCTGGCCGAAGATGGCGGCGACGGCGAGCGAGGTGCCCATGATCGCCATGCCGATGCCCGCGTCGCCCCAGAAGAGCTCCTCGTTGACGATCGGCAGCAGCAGGCCCGCGGGGTCGGCGTAGAACTGGGCCAGGGCGTCGAGGCCATAGAGCCCGATCTTCGCGGCCTCCTGGATGATCGGCCACGGCGTCTCCTCGCGCTCGTCCCATTCGTGGGCGGCGGGGCGCATGACGCCCTCGGCGAAGCCGTGGACCCATTCGCGGATGTCCTTCTGGTCCTGGGTCAGCGCCAGCGAGAAGACCGGCTCGGCCTGCTCGGGGGGCGTCGTCTCTTGCGCGGTGGCGGACATAGACAGAACGTTAGCGTTCAGTGGAGCGGCGTGCGCCACCAGCCGCGGCGGGGCCGCGAACACGCTCCGGACATTCGGAGCCCTGACCCATTGACGACCCCCGGAACCGGGAGTACGGTGCCAGATCGGGTTGCGCACACTTGTGCGCGATGCGAACAGCAGGAGCAGGAGGAGGGAGACCATGAGACACCGGGTTCGACCGGTTGTCCTTCTGGGTGCCGTCGCGGGAACGGTGGCGCTCGCCGCGTGCGGCGCGAAGACCAACAGCTCGTCCTCGAGCGGCTCCAGTACCGCCGCCAAGGGCGGCAAACAGGGCGGATCGCTGACCGTCGTGCTCGGCTCGGGCTACGACGGCGCCTGGCCCGCGGGCCTGGATTCCGTGACCAACACCAACGGCGCGGCCAACCAGAGCCTGATGAACTCGATCTACGGCCAGCTCATCGAGCTGCACGAGGGCGGCAAGCTCGTGCCGGGCCTGGCCAGCGGCTTCAAGTTCTCGAACGGCGGCAAGACCTTCACGCTGACGATCCGCGACGGCGTGAAGTTCTCCGACGGCACGCCGTTCACGGCGCAGGTCGTCGCCGACCACATCAACAAGGTCCTCAAGTCGACCTGCACCTGCCGGCCGACGTGGCCGGTCAAGACGGTCAAGGCGTCCGGCAACGACGTGGTCATCGACTTCACCGTCGTCTACGCGCCGGCGGCGGCGTCGTTCATCGACTCCAACGCCAACTGGGTCCCCTCGCCGACCGCGCTGAAGAAGCTCGGCGAGCGCAAGTTCCGGGTCATGCCCGTGGGCGCCGGCCCCTTCACGGTGGTCAGCGACAAGCTCAGCTCGCAGATCGTGCTGAAGAAGAACCCGACGTACTTCAAGCAGGGCCGGCCCTTCCTCGACACCCTGACCTTCAAGGCGATCGGCGGCGACGAGGCGGCCTATCAGGCGCTGCAGGCCGGGCAGGCGCAGGCCTACGAGAACCTCTCGACGCCCTCGCTCATCGACCAGATCAAGAAGAACCCGAAGTTCCAGGTCACGCAGCAGCTCTCGACCTCGCCCTACAACATCCAGCTCAACACGGCCATCCCGCCGTTCAACAACCCCAAGGCGCGCCAGGCGATCTACTACGCCACCAACTCCGAGGCGATCCGCTCCAGCCTCTTCCAGAACCGCTATCCCAACACGCAGGGGTTCACGGGGCCGGGCGGGCTCTTCTACTCGCCGAACACGCCCGACTACCGCGGCTACGACCTCGCGAAGGCCAAGGCCCTGGTCAAGGAGCTCGGCGGGCTGAAGACCGAGCTGGGAACGATCAACGTCCTCGTGGCCAAGCAGACCACCCAGGCGCTGCAGAGCCAGTGGGCCCAGGCCGGGATCAAGGCGACGATCAAGTCCTACGACCTGGGGCCGCTGATCCAGGCCTTCCAGTCCAAGAAGTGGACGGCGATGCTCCAGACCGCGGGCTCCTATGACCCGGCGGCCGGCGTCGGCGTCGCCTTCCGCTACGCGTCGCAGTCGCCGTTCAGCGGCGTACACGACAAGAAGCTGGATGGTCTGCTCGGCCAGGCCGCGGGTACCCTCGAGGACAGCCAGCGCAAGTCCCTCTACGACCAGGCCGCCAAGTACATGAACGACGAGGCCTACAGCCCGTTCCTGTTCGCCTTCGCGCCCGCGAGCGTGGCCAAGAAGGGCGTGACGGGGCCGGGGCTCACGACCGCGCTGACGTGCGTCGTGGTGACACCGAGCATCCTCTACGACGAGGTCTCGGTGGGAGGCGGCGGCAAGACGTGACGGATCAGGCCGTACGGCCGGGGCCGGCGCTCGCCCTGCGGCGCTCGCCGGCCCTGCGGCTGATCGGCAACCGCCTGGCGACGGCGATCCCCGTCCTGTGGGGCGTGACGTTCCTGACCTTCGCGGTCATCCAGCTGCTGCCCGGCGACGCCGCCCAGCAGCTGCTGGGCATCAACGCCACCCAGGAGCAGCTGCAGGAGTTCCGCGACAAGCTCAACCTCGACGACCCGTTCCTCGTCCGCTACTTCCATTGGCTCGGCGACGTCCTCACCGGCAACCTCGGCACCTCGCTGGCCAGCGACCAGCCGGTGACGTCGATCCTCAGCGACGGCCTGCCGACGACCTTCGAGCTGGTCGCCTACGCGCTGTTCATCTCGCTCGTGCTGACGGTGCCGATCGCGCTCATAGCGGCGCGCAACCCGGGCGGGTTCGCCGATCGCATCGGCATGGTCACGAGCATGGCCGGCCTCTCGGTCGCCAACTACGTGCTCGCGGTCGTGCTCGTCTACATCTTCGCCGTGAAGCTCGGGTGGCTGCCGGCGATCTACACCAACGAGACCGGCACGCCGAGCGAGCTCATCAAGTCGCTGACCCTGCCGGCCCTCGCGATCGGCTTCCCCCTGTTCTGCTTCTACACGCGGCTGCTGCGCGCGGACATCCTCGAGCAGATGCAGGGCGAGGACTACGTGGTCACCGCCAAGGCCAAGGGCGTCGGGCCCTGGCGCGTGCTCGTCCGCCATGCGCTGCCCAACTCGCTCTTCGGCCTGCTCACGGTGGTGGCGCTCAACATCGGCACCCTGATCGGCGCGACGGTGATCATCGAGCAGATCTTCGCCGTGCCCGGGATCGGCCATTCGCTCCTGGAGGCGATCAACAACCGCGACGTCCCGGTGGTCGAGGGGATCGTCCTCGTCCTCGCCGTGGTGGTGGTGATCGCCAACCTGCTCGCCGATGTGCTCTACGCCGTGCTCGACCCGAGGATCAGATATGGGCGCGCAGCTCCCTGAGGCCGAGGCGGGCGTCGCCGCCTCGACGCTCGCCGTCGCGCCGACCGTCGCCGCGCCCGCGGCGCGGCGCCGCGGGTGGACGCGCAACCTCGACGTCATCGTCCCGAGCGTCCTCATCGGCCTGTTGCTCTTCCTGTGCTTCGTCTGGCCGCTCTTCGGGACCGTGCCGCCGCCGGTTGGCGGCAACATCCTCGACGCGAACCTGCCGTCCTTCTCGGCCGGGCACCCACTCGGCACCGACCAGGTCGGCAACGACATCTGGTCGCGCCTGCTCTACGGCGGGCGCAACTCGCTGGAGATCGCGTTCGCGGTCAACCTCATCGGCCTGCTGCTCGGCGGCCTGCTCGGCACGTTCGCCGCCCTCTGGGGGTCGATCCTCGACACCGTGATCATGCGCGTGCTCGACGTGCTGATCGCCTTCCCGTCGCTCGTGCTCGCACTGGCGATCGCGCAGAGCCTCGGCCCCAGCAAGCTGCACACGATCTACGCGCTGTCGTTCTTCAGCGTGCCGGCCTTCGCGCGCCTGTCGCGCGCGCAGACGCTGCGCCTGCGCGAGCGCCCGTTCATCCTCGCCGCGCACCTGGCGGGCACGCGCGCGCCGCGCATGATGCTGCGCCACATCGCGCCCAACATCCTGCCCGCGCTCGTGACCTTCGGGCTGCTGGGCGTGGGCGTGACCATCATCCTCGAGGGCGCGCTGAGCTTCCTCGGCCTCGGCGTGCCCCCGCCCGCTCCGAGCTGGGGCAACATGATCTTCGAGGGCCAGGCGGTGCTCTCGGCCGAGCCCAAGCTCGTGCTGCTCCCCAGCGCCTTCCTCTTCGTCACCGTCCTGGCCTTCAACCTGCTGGGCGATGCCCTGCGCGCCCGCGCGAGCTCGCTGTGACCGAGACGCTGCTCGAGCTGCGCGACCTGCGCGTGCACTTCGACCTCGGCGCGCGCCGGGTCTGCGCCGTCGACGGCCTGAGCTACGCGGTCTCGACGGGGACCACCCTCGCCCTGATTGGCGAGTCGGGCTCGGGCAAGACCGTCAGCTCGCGCGCGGTGGTGGGCCTGCTGCCGCCGACCGCGACCGTGGCCGGCTCGGTGCGCTTCGACGGCGACGAGCTGCTCGGCCTCTCCGACAAGGCGATGCGCCGCCGCCGCGGGGCCGACATCGCGATGGTCTTCCAGGACCCGTCGCGCTCGCTGAACCCGACGATGCGGATCGGCGCCCAGGTCGCCGAGGCGACCCGCGTCCACGAGAAGCTCACCCGCGCCGCCGCGCGCGACCGCGCCCTGGAGCTGCTCAAGCTCGTGCGCCTGCCGTCGCCGCAGCAGCGTCTGCACGAGTACCCCCACCAGCTCTCGGGCGGGATGCGCCAGCGCGTCGTGATCGCCATCGCGCTGGCCTCGCGGCCGCGGCTGCTGATCGCCGACGAGGCGACCACGGCGCTCGACGTCACCACCCAGGCGCAGATCATGGAGCTCCTGCGCGACCTGCAGCGCGAGCTCGGCATGGCGCTCGTGATGATCAGCCACGACCTCGGGCTGGCGGCGAGCTTCGCCGACGAGGTCGTCGTGATGTACGCGGGGCGGGCGGTCGAGCAGGCCCCCACGCGCGAGCTCTTCGCCCACGTGCGGATGCCCTACACGCGCGCGCTGCTCGACGCGATCCCGCGCGTCGAGCGCCCGCCGCACACGCGGCTGCCGGTCGTCGCCGGACGCCCGCCCGACCTCGCGGCGCTCCCGCCCGGCTGCCCGTTCGCGCCCCGCTGCCCGGACGCGCGCGACCTGTGCCGCGAGTCGGCGCCGCCGCTGGAGGAGGGCTCGCCCGGCCATCGCTGGGCGTGCTGGTTCCCGTGCGGGAACGGGGCCCTGGCATGACCGCCAACGGCGACGAGCCGCTGCTGGCGGCGCGCAACGTGGTGCAGGAGTTCGTCGTCCGCGGCCACGGCGGCGTGAACGGCGGCGTCGTGCAGGCGGTCTCCGACGTGTCCTTCGACGTGCGCCCGGGCGAGACCCTCGGCGTCGTGGGCGAGACCGGCTCGGGCAAGTCGACGCTCGCGCGCTCGGTGCTGCAGGCGCCGGCGCCGAAGTCGGGGTCGGTGCGCTTCCAGGGCACCGAGCTCGTCGGGCTGAAGGGCCGCCGGCTGCTCGCGGCGCGGCGCTCGATGCAGATGGTCTTCCAGGACCCCTTCGGCTCGCTGGACCCCATGTGGCGCGTCTTCGACCTCGTCGAGGAGCCGCTCGTCGCCTACAGGGTCGGCACCCGCGACCAGCGTCGCGCGCGCGTGCGCGAGGTCCTCGACCGCGTCGGCCTCGACCCCGACGTCCACGGGCGCCGGCGCCCGCGCCAGCTCTCGGGCGGCCAGGCCCAGCGCGTGGCGATCGCCCGCGCGCTCACGCTCGACCCCGCGCTCATCGTCTGCGACGAGGCGGTCTCCTCGCTCGACGTCCTCATCCAGGCGCAGGTGCTCAACCTCTTCGAGGAGCTGCGCGCCGAGCTCGGCCTCTCCTACCTGTTCATCGCCCACGACCTCGCGCTCGTCAAGCAGGTCTCCGACCGCGTGGCGGTCATGTACCTCGGGCGCCTGTGCGAGCTCGGCCCCGCCGAGGCGCTCTACCGCGAGCCCTTCCACCCCTACACGGTGGCGCTGCTGGCCTCGATCCCGAGCCCGGACCCCGACGCGCCGCGGGCGGAGGCCGATGGCGCGATCAGCGGCGAGCCGCCCTCGCCGATCGACCCGCCCAGCGGCTGCCGCTTTCGCACGCGCTGCCCGCGCGCGCGGGAGCGCTGCGCCGCCGAGGTCCCCCAGCTGCGCATGCTCAGCCCCGACCACGCCGTGGCCTGCCACTTCCCCGTGGAGCGCACCGGCGCCGCGAGGCCGTGACGGCGACGCTGCCCGAGTACCGCACTGACGACCCGGCGCTCAAGAGCCTGCCCCGCCCGCAACTGCGCGCGCTCCAGGACGAGCGGCTGCGCGCGCTCGTCGCCTACGTGCGGGCGACCTCGGGTTTCTGGCGCGAGCGCCTCGACGGCGTCGTCGACGTCGAGGGCGTCGAGGACCTCGCCGCGCTGCCGCTGACCACGCGCGCCGACCTCGGCGCCGAGCAGGCCGCGCACCCGCCCTTCGGCGACTACACCTGCAGCCCGCGCGAGACCTGGATGGGCGTCTTCACGACCTCGGGGACCTCGGGGCGCAAGCTCAAGCGCGTCGTCTCCTGGCGCGACTGGGACCTCATGATCGGGCTGCTGCACCGCAACCCGCCTCCGCCGCCGGGCGAGATCTTCATGCTCCTCGGCCCCGTCGACGGGCTGCTCGGGCCGTCGGTCGGCGTCGAGGCCGCGCGCCGGCGCGGGAGCATCCCCGTCCTCGCGGGCATGTGGGACACGCGCACGAAGGTGGAGGCGATCGCCGAGCTGCGGCCGGGCGTGATCGCGGGCGCCGCCTCCTACATCGTCCACCTCTCCGAGGTCGCCGCCGAGATGGGCGTCGACCTCTCGCGCTGCGGGCTGCGCGCCGTGACCTCGTTCGGCGAGCCGGGCGCGGCGATCGACGCCACCCACGCGACGATCGGCGAGCGCTTCGGCGTCGAGCAGATCGTCGACGGCTATGGCCTCACCGAGGTCTGGCCGCTGGGCGGCAACTGCCCGCGCTCGCGCGCGCTGCACATCCCCGAGGACGTCGTGGCCGTCGAGTGCATCGACCCGGAGTCGGGCGACCCGGTCGCTGCGGGCGAGCCGGGCGAGATCGTCCTCACCACGCTCGTGGGCGACACCCACCCGCTGCTGCGCTACCGCACCCGCGACGTCGGGCGGCTGATCGTCGGCGAGCCGTGCGCCTGCGGCTCGACCTTCGCGCGCATCGAGCGCATCGAGGGCCGTACCGACGACATGATCTGGTACCGCGGCGCGAACTTCTTCCCCTCGGCCGTCGAGGAGATCGTCCGCCGCCAGGAGGGGCTGACGCCCGAGTACCGGATCGTCCTCGACGACGGCCCCCGCGGGCTGCCGGTGGTCACCATCCAGGTCGAGGGCGACGCCGAGGCTCGCGCGCGCGTCCGGGAGAGCCTGCGCGGCAGCCTCGGCGTCAACCCCGACGTGGAGGTCCTGGCGCCGGGCACGCTGCCGCGCGCCGAGCAGGGCAAGGCCAAGCGAGTCCTCGATCGAAGGAGCCACGCGACATGAAGGCAGGCCGGTTCGTCGTCGACACCCACGTCCACGCGCAGCGCTTCGCCGCCGGCAAGGGGGTCTCGCAGCGCCCGCCCGACGCCTCGGGGGGCAGCCAGTGGGGCACGCTCGGCAAGACGATGGGGGGCCTCGAGCCCTACGACAACACCCCCCGCCTGGAGTACGACATGGCCTGCTACGGCGTCGACATGTGCGTGCTGCTCCCAGCCTTCGGGATGACCGACGAGCTCAACCTCGAGATGGTCGAGCGCTCGCCCGACCGGTACGTCGCCGCCTGCGGGTGCACGGACTACATCCGCCGCTGCCGGGAGGGCGAGGAGGAGTGGTCGATCGACGGCGTCTGCGCCGAGCTCGACCGGCTCCTGGGGACGGGGCGCTTCGTCGCCATCGGCGAGTCGCTGCCCTACATGCCGTATCCGTGGGACAGCAGCGCGCTCGTCAGCCGCGTCGACGCGATCGCCAACATCCTCAGGATCGTCGAGGTCGCCCAGCAGCACGGCGTGGCGGCGCGCATCCACACGGGCATCCCCTACGGCTACACCGCGGCCTACTCCTACGGCTACATCGGCCCGGCCAACGTCAACCCGCTGTGGATGCTCGACATCGCGGCGGCCTTCCCCGACGTGACCCTGATCTACGACCACGGCGGCATCCAGGCCGGCTCATGGGAGCGCTTCTACGAGGAGTGCCTGACCGTCATCGCGGCCAACGACAACGTCTACGTCGAGACCGGGCTCTGGTGGCGCGAGCTCTACGAGAAGCCGATGATCGACCCCAACATCGGGCCCTCGAAGCTGCTGTGGGGCACCGACTGGGGCGCGAGCATGCAGTTCCACACGCAGCTCGGGCGCTTCCCGCCCAGCTACGCCGTGCAACTGCGCGACGAGGGCATCCCCCACTACCAGGTCGACTACTGGGGCTGGAGCCTGCGCGAGCTCACGTCGGTGCGCATGTCCCAGGACGACATGAACCTGATCCTCGGCGGCAACGCGGCGCGGATCTTCGACCTCGACGTGGCGCACACGCGGCTGTTCAAGGCGCCGTCGGACCAGGTCGGCCGCGGGCAGCGGGCCGCCGCCGGCTAGGCGTCGACGGGCGCCGCCGGCGCGGCGGCCTGCTGGGCCTGCTGCGGGTGGCGGACGCGCACGAGCGCGGCGAGCGCGATCACGGCGCCGGCGAAGGCGAAGCCTGCGCCGACGACGAACGCGCGCTGGTAGCCGCCGACGAGCGCGGCCGCGTCGATCGGCCCCACGCCCGCGAGGTCGCTCGTGCGCTGGGTGGCGATCGTCGCCAGGGCGGCCAGGCCGAGCGAGCCGCCGACCTGGCGCGAGGTGTTCACGAGCCCCGACGCCAGCCCCGCCTCGGAGCGGTCGACGCCGGCGACGGCGGCGATGGTGGCCGGGACGAAGGACAGGCCGAGGCCCGTCGTGGTGACCACGCCGGCGAGCAGGACGTCGCTGACGTAGCTGCCGTCCGGTGAGATGCCGGTGAAGAGCAGCATCCCGGTCCCGATGAAGGTCATGCCCAGCGCGAGGATCGGGCCGGGGCCCAGGCGCGCGGACATGCGACCCGCGAAGGTCGACGCGACGATGATCGCGCCGGTCATGGGCAGGAAGCTCAGGCCGGTCTCGATCGGCGAGTAGCCCAGCACCTGCTGGAGATACAGCGAGACGAAGTACCACATCGCGAACACCGAGCAGCCGAGCAGGAAGACCACGAGGTTGGCCGCGGTCAGCGTGCGGGAGCGGAAGATCGCGAGCGGCACGAGCGGGCGCGGCGCGCGGCGCTCGATCACGATGAAGAGCGCGAGCAGGGCCAGGCCCGCGGCCGCGACCCCGAGCGTCGCGCCCGAGGTCCACCCGTTGACGTCGGTGCGCACGATGGCGAAGGTCAGCAGCACGAGCCCGGCCGTGACGCTGAGCGCGCCCGCGACGTCGAAGTGGCGCTCGCCGGCGGCCGCGCGCGTGGACTCGGGGATGAAGCGCATCGCGGCGACGGCGCCCAGGACGCCGACCGGGACGTTGATGAAGAGGATCCACTGCCAGCCCAGTAGCTGGGTGAGCACGCCGCCGAGGAGCACGCCCGTCGAGCCGCCGACGGCGCCCATCGCACCCCAGTAGCCGAGCGCGCGGTTGCGCTCCGAGCCCTCGTCGAAGGTCGTCGTGATGATCGCCAGGGTGGCGGGCGCCACGACGGCGCCGCCCAGGCCCTGCACGGCGCGCGCGGCCGTGAGCATGCCCTGGGTGGTCGACAGGCCGCCGGCCAGCGAGGCGGCCGCGAAAAGCAGGAGCCCGAAGACGAAGATCCGCCGGCGACCGAGCAGGTCGGCGGCCCGGCCGCCGAGCAGCAGGAAGCCCGCGAAGGTCAGCGTGTAGGCGTTGACCACCCACTGCAGGTCGACCGCCGAGAAGCCGAGGTCCTCGCGGATCGACGGCAGCGCGACGTTCACGACCGAGATGTCGAGGATGACCATGAACTGCGCGAGGCAGGTCAGGCCGAGGATCCAGCGCTTGCGGGCGGCGTCGAGCGTTGATTGCACCGGCAACGACGCTAGCAGGAAGCCGAAGACTGCTCGGGCCGCCCGCGCGTGTCCGGCGGCGCACGCGCGGGACGGCTGACCGTCGATGGCGCTACTGGACGTTCAGGTCGGCGTACTGGCCCGCCGCGTAATGGCCCGGCAGGTTGCACAGCAGCGCGTAGTGGCCCGCCTTCAGGCTGAGCTTCAGCGCCTTCGTCTGGCCCGGCTTCACGCTTCCGATCTCGCCCACGTTGCCGGTCTCGTCGGCGCGCCCGTCCTTGAGCAGGTCCGAGGCGGGCTTGGACGTCTTGACCACGACGAACTCGTGCTCGACGCGGCCGGCGTTGCTGACGTTGAAGGTCACCGGGCCGTGGGCGACCTGCCCCGGCTTCGGCGCCACGTTGAACTCGCTGAGCGTGACGGCGCTGGCGTGGGCCGCCGGCGCCGGGACCGCGGGCGCCGCGGCCGCCGCCGGCGCCGTGACGGTGACCGTGCCCGACGATTTCCCGTCGAGCTTGAACGCCACGGCGACGAGGTTCGCGAGGGCGATGATCAGCGCGAAGGCGGCGAAGAACGCGAACGCGGTGTAGACGCGGCGGGCCTCGGCACCCTGGGCGCGCAGCTCGTCGCGGATCTCGGCGAGCGCGGGCTCGCCGGGCTCGGACGGCATGGTCGCGGGCGGCGCGCTCTCTCGGTCCTGCATCTCGACGGCCATCTCGTGCTCCCTTCCCCAGGGCAACGGCTTTCGGAGCATTGAACGCTGGTCCGGGGCACGTGCCATCCGTTGCTTGCGCGATGGCGCGCGCGGGAAAGCCGCAACCCCGGCTGGCATGCTTCGGACGGTGAGCGGGCCGGCCAACGTCGTCCTCGGCGTGGACATCGGGACGACCAGCGCCAAGGCGGTGGCCTTCGACGCCGACGGTCGCGCCCTCGGTCACGGCGAGGCGCGCTACCCGCTGCTCGAGCCCGCGCCGGGGCAGGCGGTGCAGGACCCGGGCGAGGTCGTGGCCGGCACCCTGGCCGCGATCCGCGCCGCCGCGGCCGCCACGCGCCCGCCGGTCGCCGCGCTCGCGCTGAGCGGCGCGATGCACTCGCTCGTCGCGCTCGGCGCCGACGACCGGCCGCTCACGCCGCTGATCACCTGGGCCGACCTGCGCGCCGCCGAGCAGGCTGCGCGCCTGCGCCGCGAGCACCCCGAGCTCCACGACCGCACCGGGACGCCGCTTCACCCGATGGCCCCGCTGCCCAAGCTGCTGTGGTTCGCCGAGCGCCAGCCCTCGACGTTCGCCGCCGCGCACCGGTGGGTCGGCATCAAGGAGCTCGTCGTGGCGCGGCTGACGGGAGCGTGGGCCGTCGACCACTCGATCGCCTCCGGGACGGGGCTGCTCGAGCTCGCGACCCTCGACTGGGACCGCGAGGCGCTCGCGCTCGCGGGCATCGACGCCGACCGCCTCGCACCGCTCGTCCCGGCCACCGAGCGGCTGGCCCTCAGCCGCGACGCCGCCGCCGAGCTCGGGCTCGAGCCGGGCCTGCCGGTGATCGTCGGCGCCGCCGACGGGCCGCTCGCGAACCTCGGCGTCGGCGCCGTCGCGCCCGGGGTCGCGGCGTGCTCGATCGGCACGAGCGGCGCGCTGCGCGTGATGGTGCCGCGTCCCGGGATCGACCCCGGGCGGCGGGTGTTCTGCTTCGCGCTGACGCCGGGCCGGTGGCTCGTCGGCGGCGCCATCAACAACGGCGGCGTCGTGCTGCAGTGGGCGGGCGAGGCGCTGGCGCCCGACCTGGGCGAGCACGCCGAGGCGGCGCTCGTCGAGCTGGCGGCCGGCGTCCCGGCGGGCAGCGACGGCCTGCTCATGCTCCCCTACCTGCTCAGCGAGCGCGCGCCGCACTGGAGCCCCGTGCCGCGCGGTGCCTACGTCGGGCTGACGCGCCACCACGGCCGGGCGCACCTCGTGCGCGCCGCGCTGGAGGGCGTCTGCCTGCAGCTCGCGTGCGTGCTGGCCTCCATGCGCGACGCCGGCAGCGCCGTCCACGAGGTCCGCGCCACCGGCGGGTTCGCGCGCAGCCCGGCGTGGCGGCAGATGCTGGCCGACGCGCTGGGGATCGCCATCGGCTTCCCCGCGGGCCACGAAGGCTCGGCCTTCGGCGCGGCGCTGCTGGGGATGGAGGCGCTCGGCCTGGCCGCGAGCATCGATCGCGCGGCCGAGCTCGTGCGCATCCAGGACGTCGTCGAGCCCGACGACGCCGCCGCGGCGACCTACGCCGCGCGGCTGCCCGTCTTCGCCGGCCTCTACGACGCGCTGGAGCCGACCTTCGCGGCGCTGCGGGACGGCGAGCGCTGAGGGTTGCGCCCGGCGACCCCGGCGCCACCTCCCCCGAGGGGCGTGCAAGGCGCCGGGGTCGCGAACCGACGTGCGCCGGTGGGGGCTGGACCGGTGACGTCGCGGGCGCGCCTGTGCAAAAGGGTATGACGCCCTGTCGGCGGCGATCCTTCCCGCCCGCCGCCGGCGCGCCGCCCGGGGCGTATGGCGCGGTATCAGCCAACCTGATATTGATGCTCGCCGTGGGCGAGCCGTCATCGGCGTCAGGCGTCGGGCAGACCGGCGCCGAGCATGTGCACGCAGCTGCGCAGCGTGCGCTCGAAGGCCGCGATCTGCGCGGGCGTGAGCTCGCGCGTCATCGCCGATTCGAGGCGATTGATGTCGTCGTCGCAGTGCGCGAGCACGCGGCGGCCCTTCGCCGTCAGCTCGGTGCGCAGGATGCGGCCGTGGTCGGGCGCCGGAGTGCGCTGCACCAGGCCCTTGTTCTCCAGCGTGCCGAGCATCTCGATCATCGACTGCGGCGTGACGTACGAGCGCCGCGCGAGCTGGGCGTTGGACAGCCCCTTGCCCATGCGCAGGACCGACAGCGCCGTGTACTGGGTCGCGGTCAGCCCGTGGGGGGCGACCATCTCGGCGATCTCGCGCCGGATCGCCCGGTCCAGGCGGGCGATGACGTAGCTCACCCTGGCGTGGACGGCAACACCCGCATCCTGATCCGGGAGCTCGCTCATCCCGCGACGCTACCAAGTTCGGAGGAGCGCTCATGAGCCGACAGTGGCAGACCGTCGAGGTCGAATACGACGACGGCATCGCCTGGGTCACCCTCGACCGACCTGACAAGCGCAACGCGATGAGCCCGCAGCTCAACGCCGAGATGATCGAGGTCCTCGAGGCGCTCGACGCCGACGAGCGCTGCGGCGTTCTCGTCCTCACCGGCGCGGGCGATTCGTTCTCGGCCGGCATGGATCTCAAGGAGTACTTCCGCGACGTCGACGCGCAGCCCGACCACGTGCAGCGCAAGGTCCGCCGCGACAGCATGCTCTGGCAGTGGCGGATGCTGCGCACCTTCCCCAAGCCGACGATCGCCATGGTCAACGGCTGGTGCTTCGGCGGCGCCTTCACGCCGCTCGTGGGCTGCGACCTCGCGATCGCCGCCGACGAGGCGACCTTCGGCCTCTCGGAGATCAACTGGGGCATCCCGCCCGGCGGCAACGTCAGCCGCGCGCTGGCCGAGACGGTCGGCACCCGCGACGCCCTGCTCTACATCATGACCGGGCGCACCTTCGACGGCCCGAAGGCGGCCGAGATGGGCCTCGTGAACTCCAGCGTCCCGGCCGTCGAGCTGCGCGACGAGGTCGAGGCGCTCGCGCGCGAGCTCCTCAGCAAGAACCAGGTCGTCGTGCGTGCGGCCAAGGTCGGCTTCCGCCAGTGCCTGGACATGAGCTGGGACCAGGCCGAGGACTACCTCTACGCCAAGCTCGAGCAGTCTCAGTTCCTCGACGCCGAGGGCGGGCGCGAGGAGGGGCTGCGCCAGTTCCTCGACGAGAAGCGCATCAAGCCCGGCCTGGAGGGATACGCCCGCGCCGCGGAGGCCGAGCGGTAGCTATCGTCGCGCCCGATGAGGGGCGCGCTGCTCGTCTGCGGGACGGCCTCCGACGCCGGCAAGAGCGTCGTCACCGCCGGGATCTGCCGGTGGCTGGCGCGCGCGGGCGTGCGCGTGGCGCCCTTCAAGGCGCAGAACATGGCCAACAACTCGGCGGTGACGCCGGCGGGGGCGGAGATCGGGCGCGCGCAGGCGCTGCAGGCCGCGGCGTGCGGGGTCGAGCCCGAGGCGGCCATGAACCCGGTCCTCATCAAGCCCTCGGGCGAGCGCCACAGCCAGGTGCTCGTCATGGGCCGCCCGTACGCGGACGCCGACGCGCGCAGCTATCAGGACCTCAAGCCGGTGCTGCGCGAGGCCGTCCTCGACGCGCTGGCCGACCTGCGCGCCCGCTACGACGTCGTCGTCTGCGAGGGCGCCGGGAGCCCGGCCGAGATCAACCTGCGCGCGGGCGACCTGGCCAACATGGGGCTCGCGCGCGCGGCGGGGATCCCCGTCGTGCTGGTGGGCGACATCGACCGCGGCGGCGTCTTCGCCTCGCTCTACGGGAGCCTCGCCCTGCTCGAGCCCGACGACCAGGCGCTCGTGGCGGGCTTCGTGATCAACAAGTTCCGCGGCGACCAGACGATCCTCGCGCCAGGGCTCGACCAGCTCCACGCGCTGACCGGCCGCCCGACGTTCGGGGTGCTCCCGTGGCTGGAGGGCATGTGGCTCGACGCCGAGGACTCGCTCGCGCTCGAGGCGCCGCGGCCGGAGGCGGCGGCCGCGCTCGGGGGCGACACGCTCGA
Source organism: uncultured Actinomycetes bacterium (assembly GCA_963851295.1). Taxonomy (GTDB): domain Bacteria; phylum Actinomycetota; class Thermoleophilia; order Solirubrobacterales; family Solirubrobacteraceae; genus JAOPZW01. The sequence continues at coordinate 1,385,795 of CAWKOS010000001.1, forward strand.
GGTCGCCGTCGTGCGCCTGCGCTGGATGAGCAACTTCACCGACGTCGACGCGCTCACCGCCGAGCCCGGCGTGAGCGTGCGCTTCACGCGCTCGCCGGCCGACGTCGCGCGCGCCGACCTCGTGCTCGTGCCGGGGACCAAGGCGACCGTCGAGGACCTCGACCGCCTGCGCGCCGGCGGGCTGGCCGACGCGCTCGCGCGCCGCGCCGCGGCCGGCGACCCGATCCTCGGCGTCTGCGGCGGCTACCAGATGCTCGGGTCCTCGATCGAGGACGAGGTCGAGAGCCGGCGCGGGACGGTCGAGGGCCTCGGGCTGCTGCCGGTGCGCACGCGCTTCGAGCGCGAGAAGCGCCTGCGGCGCGTGCGGGGGACGGTCGCGCTGGCCGGGGGCGCCGCGGCGACGGGCTACGAGATCCGCCATGGCGAGCCCGTGCGCGAGGGCGCCAAGGCGCTGATCGACGACGGCGGCGCCGGCGGCGAGGGCTGCGTCGCCGGCGCGGTGCTCGGCACCTCGTGGCACGGGCTGCTCGAGGGCGACGACGTGCGCCGCGGCCTGCTCGCCTGGGTCGCCGCGCGCCGCGGGCGCCGCTGGCGGCCCGGCACCGAGCCCTTCGCCGCCGTCCGCGAGCGCCACCTCGACCGGCTCGGCGCGCTCATCGAGGAGCACGCGGACGTCGGCGCGTTGGAGGCGCTCATCGAGGGCGGCGCCCCGCCGGGGCTGCCGGTCGTGGAGTCGGGGCTGGTCGGCCGCGTCCCCTGAGGTCGGCGGCCCGCCGGAAGCGCCGAACGTCGGTTTTCCCCCGTCCACACGGGATAAGACCGACGTTCGACCTCCGCGCTGCGCCACGACCGCCGGCGGCCGCGCCGCCGCCAACCTCTGCTTCCCCTCGGTGATGCAGTAAGCGCCGCGCAGCGCCGCTCACCCCGGCGGCAGGTTGACCCCCCGCACCGTCCAGCGCCCGTCGTGCGCGTGCAGCACCGTCCGCGACAACGGCGCCACATCGAGGCGCCAGAAGGCAACGACGGGCGCGTCCAGCGCCCGTACCAGCGCCGCACGGATGACGCCGGCGTGGGTGACCGCGACGATCCGGCCGCCGTCGGCCGCCATCGCGTCGAGCCACGCGCCGACGCGCTCCAGCAGCGACAGCAGCGACTCGCCGCCGTGGGGCGCCGCGGCGGGGTCCTCGATCCAGGCCGCGACCGCGACCGGGTCCTCCTCGTCGAGCTCGGCGAGGGTGCGCCCGTGCCAGGCGCCGAAGTCGCACTCGTCGAGCTGCGCCGCGACCGCGGCGTCGAGGCCGAGGGCCAGCGCCGTCTGCCGCGCGCGAGCCGCCGGGCTGCTCCAGGCGGCGTCGAAGCGCCCCAGGCTCGCGGCCAGCGCGCGGGCCTCCTCGAGGCCGCGGGCGTCCGCGGGCTCGTCGACCGGGAACGCCGAGCGGCGGGTCGCCTCGGATGGAGCGTGGCGGACGAACGTCAGGCGTGTCGTGGAAGCCGCAATTTGCGGAGAGTGCCGCATCGGCGGGCCTGAGGGTGCCGACCCGTTCGATAGGTTGGCCGCCATCAGCGCGATGGTGCGAGGAAGCCGGTGGGAAACCGGCGCGGTCGCGCCACTGTGACCGGAGCTGCACTCCGGGAGCCAGGAGACTCGTCCGTCGCGAACACCGCTGGAGGGGACGCGTAATCCCCAGGAGGTTTCGCATGCAAGACGCAGTGCCCGCGCCGTCGGCCCTGACCGAACGGCTCTACCCGCCGGCGATCCGCCTGCGCGAGATCTGGCCCTACGCGCTGCTCGCGGTCGCGCTGCTGGTGCAGCTGTACTTCGTCGGCGCCGACGAGGGCGCGACGTCGCTGGTGCCCGGCCACTACGTGCACGAGTTCGTGCACGACGGCCGCCACCTGCTCGGCTTCCCCTGCCACTGAGCCGGGGGTAACGCCATGCTCCGCACCCTCCTCATCTGGGGGCTGCTCGCCGGCCTCTGCGGCGGCCTGCTCGCGACCGGCTTCAGCGAGGTCGCCGGCGAGCCCGCCGTCAACCAGGCGATCGCCTTCGAGTCCGCCCAGGCCAAGGCCGCGGGCGAGACCGAGGAGCCCGAGATCGTCAGCCGCGGCGTGCAGCGCACCGCCGGCCTGCTCACCGCGGCGGTCATCTTCGGCGTCTCCATGGGCGGCCTCTTCGCGCTCGCCTTCGCGTTCGCCTACGGGCGCGTCGGCCGGGCGAGTCCCGCGCGCACCGCGCTCGGGCTCGCGGCCGGGGCGTTCCTCGTCGTCTACCTCGTGCCCTTCCTCAAGTACCCGGCCAACCCGCCGTCGGTGGGCGACCCGGACACGATCGGCAGGCGGACGGAGCTCTACCTGGCGATGATCGTCTGCTCGCTGCTGGCCGCGGTGGCCGCGCTGCGCGTCCGCGCGTGGCTGGCCGAGCGCCGCGACGCGACGACCGCGACCGTGGTCGCGGGGCTGTCGTACCTCGCGGTGGTCGTGGCGGCCGGGCTGATCCTGCCGGGCATCCACGAGGTGCCGAAGAGCTTCCCGGCGACGACGCTGTGGCGCTTCCGCGAGGCCTCGATCGGGATGCAGGTGGTGCTGTGGACGACCGTCGGGGTCATCTTCTCGGTCGCCGCGCCGCGCGTGATGGCGGGCGAACCGGTCCTCCGGCGGCGGGCGAAGGCCGCCGGGCTGGCCATCTCGCCGGGCGACTGATCGCCGCCGCTCGTGCTCGCCCTCCTGAGCACCGCCGACACGGAGATCCTCGCGGCCGCGCATGCCGTGCGTGAGCTGCCGCGCGGGTTCGGCCGCGTCCGCTGCGCCAACCCGTATGGGGTCGACGACGTCGACGCGTTCCTCGACGACGTCCTCGACGGCGCGCGCGTCGTCCTCGCCCGCCTGCTCGGCGGGCGGCGCGCCTGGCCCGAGGGCGTCGCCGCGCTGCGGGCGCGCTGCGAGCGCGACGGCGTGGCGCTGCTGCTCCTCGGCGGCGAGGCCGAGCCAGACGCCGAGCTGGCCGAGCTGTCGACGGCGCCGGCGGCGACGCTCGCCCAGGCCTTCGAGTACCTGCGCCACGGCGGGGTGCAGAACACGGCCAACCTGCTGCGCTTCCTGGCCGACACCCTGCTGCGCGAGGGCCACGGCTTCGAGGCGCCGCGCGCGCTGCCCGACCTCGGCGTGTATGTGCCAGGGCGCGGCGACGTCGCGCTGGAGGAGGCCGTCGCGGGCCTCGATCCGGCGCGCCCGACGGTCGGCCTCGTCTTCTACCGCTCGCACCGCGTCACCGGGAACACCGCCTTCGTCGACGCGCTCGTCGAGGCGCTCGACGCCGCGGGCGCCGACGCGCTGTGCGTGTGGGCCTATTCGCTGCGCGCCGACCCGGAGGGGCGCGTGCCGGCGCTCGAGCTGCTCGACGGCCGCATCGACGCGCTCGTGACGACGGTCCTGGCCTCGGGCGGCTCGACCGCCGCCGACGCGGCGGTCGACGGCCACGCCGACTGGAGCGCGTGGAACGCCCAGGCGCTGGCGGCGCTCGACGTGCCGGTCATCCAGGCCGTGTGCGCGACGACGAGCCGCGCGGCGTGGGCGGCGTCGCCGAGCGGGCTGACGCCGCTGGACGCCGCGATGCAGGTCGCGATCCCCGAGTTCGACGGGCGCATCGTCGGGCCCCCGGTGAGCTTCAAGGAGCCGCTCGACGGGGCCTCGCCCGTCGGCACGCCGGTGCTGCACTACGCGCCCGACGCCGAGCGCTGCGCGCGCCTGGCCGAGCTCGCGACCGGCCACGCGCGACTGCGGACGCTCGCGCCGGCCGACGCGCGGATCGCCATCGTGCTGTCGAGCTTCCCGACCAAGCACGCGCGGATCGGCAACGCCGTCGGCCTCGACACGCCGGCGAGCGCCATCGCGCTGCTCGATCGCCTGAGCGAGGCCGGCTACGCCGTCGAGCACGACTTCGCCGACGGCGACGAGCTCATCCACGCGCTGATCGCCGCCGGCGGCCACGACCACGACTTCCTCACCGACGAGCAGCTCGCGGCGGCGGTCGGCCGCCTGCCGGCCGCCGAGTACGAGGCGTGGTTCGCGACGCTCCCGGCGCAGCTGCGCGACGCGATGGTCGCGACGTGGGGGCCGCCGCCCGGCGAGTGGTACGTCGACGGCGACGACCTCGTGCTCGCCGGCCTGCAGCTCGGCAACGTCTTCGTCGCCATCCAGCCGCCGCGCGGCTTCGGCGAGAACCCGGTGGCGATCTATCACGACCCCGAGCTCGCGCCCGCCCACCACTACCTCGCCGCCTACCACTGGCTGCGCACCGGCTTCGGCGCCGACGCGATCGTCCACCTCGGCAAGCACGGCACGCTGGAGTGGCTGCCGGGCAAGGGCCTCGGGCTCGGGCCCGAGAGCGCGCCCGACGCGGCGCTCGCGGGCGTGCCGCTCTTCTACCCCTTCGTCGTCGACGACCCCGGCGAGGGCGTGCAGGCCAAGCGCCGCGCGCACGCGGTGATCGTCGACCACCTCGTGGCGCCGATGATGCGCGCGGAGACCTACGACGAGCTCGCCCAGCTCGAGCAGCTCCTCGACGAGTACGCGCGCTGCGAGGCGCTCGACCCGCCCAAGCTGCCGACGCTCGCCGGGCGCATCTGGACGCTCCTGCACGAAGCCGAGCTCCACCACGACCTCGGGCTGGCCGGCGGCGAGCAGCCCGCGCTCGAGGACTTCGGCTCGCTCATCGAGCACGTCGACGGCTACCTGTGCGAGATCAAGGACCTCCAGGTCCGCGACGGGCTGCACGTGCTCGGACGGGTCCCCGAAGGCGAGCAGTTCGACGGACTGCTCACCGCGATCCTGCGCCTCGGCGCGCGCGAGCGGGTGCCCGGCCTGCGGCGCGCGATCGGCGCCGCCTACGGCCTCGACGAGCCCGCGCTGCTCGACGACGCGGGCTCGGTCGTGGTCGACCCGCCGCCGGCGCTGCTCGCCCGCTTCCCGGGGCCGTCGACGAGTGGCGCCGACCTGATCGACCGCCTGCAGGACGCCCAGCGGGCGCTCGTGAGCGCGTTCGGCGCGGCCGGCTACGACGCGGCGGCCGCGGAGGCGACGTGCGCCGAGGTCCTCGGCCACGAGGACGCCGGCGTGGTGAGCGCGCTGCGCTTCGCCGGCGAGGAGGTCGTGCCGCGCCTGCGCGCGACGACCGGTGAGCTCGACCATCTTCTGGGCGGCCTGCGCGGGCGCAACGTCCCCGCGGGGCCGTCGGGATCGCCAACGCGCGGCCGCGTGGACGTCCTTCCCACGGGCCGCAACTTCTACTCCGTCGACCCCAAGGCGCTGCCCAGCGACCTGGCCTTCGACGTCGGCCGGCGGCTGGCCGAGACGCTCCTGCGCCGCCACCTCGACGAGGACGGCGCCCACCCCGAGACCGTCGGGATCGTCGTCTGGGGCACAGCGGCGATGCGCACCCACGGCGACGACGCCGGCGAGATCCTCGCGCTGCTCGGCGTGCGGCCGGTGTGGAACCCGGAGACGCGGCGCGTCGTGGGGCTCGAGCCGATCGCGCTCGAGGAGCTCGGGCGCCCGCGCATCGACGTCGCCGTGCGCATCTCGGGCTTCTTCCGCGACGCCTTCCCGAGCCTCGTGACGCTGCTCGACGAGGCGGTCGCGCTGGTGGCCGGGCTCGACGAGCCGGCCGAGGCCAACTTCGTGCGCAAGCACGCGCTGGCCGATCGCGACCGGCTCGTGGCCGAGCTCGGCGAGGACGCCGGCTGGCGGCGCGCGACGACGCGGATCTTCGGCGCCAAGCCGGGCGCGTACGGCGCGGGGCTGATCGCGCTGCTGGAGACCGGGAGCTGGCACGACGACGCCGACCTCGCCGCGGTCTACGAGGCGTGGGGCGGCCACGCCTACGGCCGCGGGCTGGACGGCGTCGAGGCGCGCGACGCGATGCGCGAGCACTTCGCGCGCATCGACGTCGCGGTCAAGAACGTCGACAACCGCGAGCACGACGTTCTGGACTCGAGCGACTACTTCGCCGAGCACGGCGGGATGGTCGCCTACGTGCGCCACGTCTCGGGCCGCGACCCGCGCGCGGTCATCGGCGACTCGGCCGACCCGGAGCGCGTCCACGCGCGGTCGCTGGCCGAGGAGTCGCGGCGGGTGTTCCGCTCGCGCGTGGCCAACCCGCGCTGGATCGCCTCGATGATCCGCCACGGCTACAAGGGCGCCTTCGAGCTCTCGGCGACGGTCGACTACCTCTTCGGCTACGACGCCACCACCGGCGTGGTCGAGGACTGGATGTACGAGACGCTGACCGAGAAGTACGTCCTCGACCAGGACGTCGCCGACTTCATGCGCCGCTCGAACCCGTGGGCGCTGCGGGCGATCTCCGAGCGTCTGCTCGAGGCCGCCGAGCGCGGCCTGTGGGAGAACCCGGAGGCGCTGACGCTCGAGGCGCTGCGGGGCGCGTACCTGGAGGCCGAGGGCGAGCTCGAGGAGGCCGCCTCGTGACGCCCGTGTTCCCGTTCACGGCGATCGTCGGCCAGGAGGCCCTCGGCGAGGCGCTGCTGGCGTGCGCGGTCGACCCGCGCATCGGCGGCGTGCTCGTGCGCGGCGAGCGCGGGACGGCGAAGTCGACCGCGGTGCGCGCGCTGGCGCCGCTGCTGCCCGACGTCGAGGTCGTCGCCGGCTGCCGCTTCAACGCCGATCCCGCGGAGGGCGCCGCGTGTCCCGACGGCCCGCACGACGACGCTTCGGTGCAGCGCCGGCCGGTCGCGCTGGTCGAGCTGCCCGTCGGCGCGACGGCCGACCGCCTGCTCGGCGCCCTGGACCTCGACCGCGCCCTGCGCGACGGCGCCGCCGCCTTCGAGCCCGGCCTGCTCGCGGCGGCGCACCGCGGGATCCTCTACGCCGACGAGGTCAACCTGCTGCCCGACCACCTGGTCGACGTGCTCCTCGACGCGGCCGCGATGGGGCGCGCGCACGTCGAGCGCGAGGGCATGAGCGTCTCGCACCCGGCGCGCTTCCTGCTCGTGGGCACCATGAACCCCGAGGAGGGCGAGCTGCGCCCGCAGCTGCTCGATCGCTTCGGGCTGAGCGTCGACGTCGCCGCGAGCCCCGATCCGGCCCTCCGCGTCGAGGTGATCCGCCGCCGGCTGGCCTTCGACGCCGACCCCGACGCGATGCGCGCGCGCTTCGCGGCCGACGAGGCGGCGCTCGCCGGCCGAGTCGCGGCGGCGCGCGAGCGCCTCGCCCGCGTGGCGCTCGACGAGCGCACGCTGCTGCTCATCGCCGGGATCTGCGCGCGCCTGGGCGTCGACGGCATGCGCGCCGACATCGTCTGTGCCCAGGCCGCCCGGGCGCTCGCGGCGCTGGACGGCGACGAGGCCGTGAACGAGGACCACGTCCGCCGCGCGGCGCGCCTGGCGCTCGCGCACCGCCGCCGCCGCGGCCCGCTTGAGGCGCCCGGGCTCGACGACGCCGAGCTCGAGCAGGCGATGGACGAGGCGCGCGACGACGACCGCGAGCCGGATCCGTCCGGACCGCCCCCACCCCCGGAGGGTGGCGGCGGCGGCTCGCCGAACGGCGGCGTCCGCGCCGCGGCCGACGCCGCGCCCCACCCGCACGCGCCCGCTCCCGAGCGCGTCGACGCCCCGAGCGCGGCCGGCCGCGCGCCGTCGCTGCGCCTCGCGGGCGTCGGCCACGGCGCCGCCGGCCGGCGCAGCCGCGCGACGGGGCCGCAGGGCCAGCCCGTCGACAGCCGCGCGCCCGAGGGCCGCGTGACCGACCTCGCGGTGGCGGCGAGCCTGCGCGCGGCGGCCCGGCGGCGGGCGCTGGGAGGCGGCGGCGCGGCTCGGGCCGGCGGCGGCGCGGCGCGCGCCGGTGGCGAGGCGACCGCCGCCCTCTCCCACGCCGACCTGCGCGAGCACGTCCGCGCCGGGCGCGAGGGCAACCTCGTCGCGTTCTGCGTCGACGCCAGCGGCTCCATGGGCGCCCGGCGGCGGATGGGCGCCGTGAAGGGCGCGATCCTCGGGCTGCTGCTCGACGCCTACCGCCGCCGCGACCGGGTCGCGCTCGTGACCTTCCGCGGGGCCGGAGCGCAGGTCGTCCTCCCGCCGACCGGGAGCGTCGAGCGCGCCGCCGCCGTGCTCGGCGCGCTCGCGACGGGCGGCACGACCCCGCTCGCCGCCGGCCTGCACCGGGCCGCGGAGCTGGTGACGCTCGAGCGCCGCCGCGACCCCGACCGCCGCGCGCTCGTGCTCGCCGTCACCGACGGCCGCGCCAGCGGCGAGGGCGGCCTCGATGCCGCGCGCGCGGCGGCGACGGAGCTCGCCCGCGTGGCCGACGGCGTCGTCGTCTTCGACGGCGAGGAGGGCCGCGTCCGCCTCGGGCTGGCCGCGGAGATCGCGCGCGCGGCGGGCGCGCGGCTGCTGCCGCTCGCCGCCCTGCACCAGACCGCCCCCAGGAGGGCCGCATGACCGAGATCGCCGACCGCGGCAGCGCCGATCCGCAGCGCCGCAAGCCGCGTGACCGCCCGCTGCTCATCGTCCTCACCGGCCACGGCAAGGGCAAGTCGACGAGCGCCTTCGGGATGCTCATGCGCTCGTGGGCGCGCGGCTACCGCTGCGGGGTCTTTCAGTTCGTCAAGTCGGGCAAGTGGAAGGTCGGCGAGCACAAGGCCGCGCGCGAGCTGGGCGGGATCGACTGGGAGAAGATGGGCGACGGCTGGACGTGGCTCAGCAAGGACCTCGAGGAGTCGGCCGACCGGGCCCGCGAGGGGTGGGCCGAGGTCAGCCGCCGGATCGCCGACGAGCGCTACGAGTTCCTGCTCCTCGACGAGCTCACGTACGCGGTCACCTTCGGCTGGCTCGACGAGGACGAGGTCGTCTCGACGCTGCGCGACCGCCCCGGCTTCCAGCACGTCGTCGTCACCGGGCGCGACGCGTCGCCCAAGCTCATCGAGGCCGCCGACCTCGTCAGCGAGGTGGTCAAGGTCAAGCACCCGATGGACGAGGGCATCCGCGCCCAGCAGGGGATCGAGTGGTAGCGGTCCTCGTCATCCCGGACGGCGCCGCGCAGCCGCTGCGCGCCGGGGAGGCGACGGCGCTCGACGCCGCGCGCACGCCGGTGCTCGACGCGCTCGCCGCCGAGGGCGAGGTCGCGCGCGTGGCCGTCACGGCGCCTGGGCTCGCCGCCGGGAGCGAGGCCGGCATCCCGGCGCTGCTCGGCTCGCCGCCGGCACGCCCGCTGGGCCGCGGGCACATCGACGCCGCGGGCTACGGCGTCCCGGTCCCCGCCGGGCTCGTGACCTGGCGCGCCGACGTGGCGCGCGAGGACGGCGCGCCCGCCGCGGCCGCCGCGGCCGCCGCCCTCGGTGGCGCCTGGACGGGCGGCCACCGGCTCGTGCTCTTCGCCCCGCCCGGGCGGCCGCCTGTGGTCGGCGCCGGGGTGCGCCTGTGGCCGGCCGGCGAGGCGCCGGCGCGCGCGCTCGACGACACGACCGTCGTCGTCGCCGCCCGCGGTGCGGCGGCGGGCTGCGCGCGGCTGCTCGGCGCCGCGGTCGTCATCCCGCCGGGCGCGACCGGCGACGTCGACACCGACCTGCACGCCAAGGCCCTCGCGGCCGAGGCGGCGATCGCCGAGCGCACGCCGCGCGTCGTCGTCCACGTCGGCGCCCCCGACGAGGCCGCGCACCGCCTCGACGCCGCGGCCAAGGTCGAGGCGCTCGAGCAGATCGACGCGTGGCTGCTGGCGCCGCTGCGCGACGCGGTCGAGCATGTCGGCGGGACGCTCGCCGTCTGCCCCGACCACGGCACCGACCCGCTCGACGGCGCGCACGACGGCGCGCCCGTCCCGGCGCTGCGCTGGGGCGCGGGCATCGCGGCGTCCGGCGCCCAGCGGATGACCGAGGCGGCGACGGCGGGCGCCCCGGTGCACCCGCCGTCGTGGCCGCTGGGCGCCCGCGCGCTCGCGGAGGCGCCCGCGTGATCGCCCGCCTGGTCATCGGCGGGACGAGCTCGGGCGCGGGCAAGACGACCGTCGCCACCGGCCTGATCGCGGCGCTCGCGGCGCGCGGCCTGCGCACCGCCGGCTTCAAGGTCGGCCCGGACTTCATCGATCCCAGCTACCACGCGCTGGCCAGCGGACGGCCCGGACGCAACCTCGACGCGTTCCTGTCCGGGCCCGAGCTGATCGCCCCCCTCTTCCGCCACGGTGGCGCCGGGGCCGACATCGCCGTCGTGGAGGGCGTCATGGGCCTTCACGACGGCGCGTCGGGCCGCGGCGAGCTCGCCTCCACCGCGCACGTGGCCAAGCTCCTGCGCGCGCCGGTCGTGCTCGTGCTCGACGCGGCGGCGCTCGCGCGCTCCGCCGCGGCGATCGTGCACGGCTACGCGAGCTACGACCCCGAGGTCGACGTCGCCGGCGTGATCCTCAACCGCGTCGGCAGCGACGGCCACGCCGAGCTGCTGCGCGAGGCGATCGAGCCGCTCGGCGTCCCGGTGCTCGGCGTGCTGCGCCGCGACGACGCCCTCACCGCGCCCGAGCGCCACCTCGGCCTCGTGCCGGTGGCCGAGCGCGAGCCGCGCGCCCGGGCGACGCTCGCACACCTCGGCGCGGCGATCGAGGCCGGCTGCGCCCTGGATCGGTTGTTGGAAGTGGCACGTGCCGCTCCCCACTTTCCCGGCGAGCCGTGGCGGCCCGACCCCGGCGCCGAGCCCGTGGCCGCGCGGATCGCGATCGCGCGCGGGCCGGCCTTCTCCTTCCATTACGAGGAGAACCTCGAGCTCCTGCGCGCGGCCGGCGCCGAGCTCGTCGACCTCGACCCGCTCTCCGACGAGGCGCTGCCGCCGCGCACGGGCGCGCTCGTGCTCGCGGGCGGCTTCCCGGAGGCCTATGGCGAGGAGCTGTCGGCCAACTGGGCGCTGCGCGCCGAGATCGCCGCCTTCGCGGCGCGCGGGCGGCCGATCCTCGCCGAGTGCGGGGGCCTGCTCTACCTGGCGCGCGAGCTCGACGGCCGCCCGATGTGCGACGTGGTACCCATCACTTCCCACATGACCGACCGCCTCAGCCTCGGCTACCGCGAGGCGACGGCGGTCGCCGATCACCCGGCCTGGCCGGCGGGCACCCAGGTGCGCGGTCACGAGTTCCACTACTCGCGCGTGGAGCCCGCCGCCGATCCCGAGGCTCCGGCGTGGGCGCTGCGCGCCCGCGGCGTCGAGCGCCTCGAGGGCCACGTCGCGGGCGGCGTCCACGCCGGCTACCTGCACACCCACTGGGCGGCCACGCCGGCCGTGGCCGCGCGCCTGGTCGCCGCCGCGGCGGCGGGCATGCGTCCGCGCGCGGAGGCGATGGCATGAGCGCGGGCACGCTCGTCGGCGTCGGCGTCGGGCCCGGCGACCCGGAGCACCTGACCCTGAAGGCCCTGCGCACGCTCCAGGAGGCCGACCGCGTGTTCGTCCCGGAGACGAGCGCGCGCCGCGGCGTCGCCGGCCGCGCCGAGGTCATCGTCAGCGCCCACGTGCCGGCCGAGCGCATCGAGCGCGTGCACTTCGCCATGCGCGACGACGGCGCCCGCGCGCGCAACTGGAACGCCGCCGGCGAGGCGATCGCGGCCGTGGTGCGCGCCGGGGGCACGGCGGCCTTCGCCACCATCGGCGATCCGAACCTGTACTCGACCTTCATCTACGTCGCGCAGACCGTGCGCGGGCTGGTGGCCGAGGTCGAGGTCAGCACCGTCCCCGGCATCACCGCCATGCAGGACCTCGCCGCGCGCTCGGGCACCGTCCTCGCCGAGGGCTCCGAGCCGCTGACGCTCTTCCCGTACACGGCCGGCGACGAGCCGCTGCGCGGCGCCCTCGACCGTGGCGACACCGTCGTCGTCTACAAGGGCGGCCGCCACCTGCCCGCCGTCCTGGACGCCGTGCGCGACGCCGGCCGCCTCGACGAGAGCGTCTACGGCGAGCAGCTCGGCCTCGCCGGCGAGGAGATCGCGCGCGCCGCCCGGCGCACCGGGGCGGGCCCGTACATGTCGACCGTGATCGTGCCCGCGCGGCGCAACGGGGATCGCGGGGAGAAGCTGTGAGCGCCGCCGCCCATGGCGCAGAGGCCGTCGGGCCCGTCGAGACGGCGGTCCACCGGCTCGCGCCGCAGTGCAAGGTCGCGGCGCTGCTGGCCTTCGTGATCGCGGTCGCGCTCGTGCCCTACGGGCGGGCGTGGCCGTACGCGATCGACGCCGCGCTGCTCGCCGCCGTCGCCCTCGCGTCGCGCACGCCGCCGTCGCTGCTCGCGCGCCGGCTCGTGGTCGAGGTCCCCTTCGTCGCCTTCGTGCTCGTGCTCCCCTTCGTCGCGCAGGGCCCGCACGTCGACGTCCTCGGCGTGAGCGTCGCGCGCGACGGGCTGTCGGCCGCGGGCGCGATCGCGGCCAAGGCGACGCTCGCCGTGCTCGCCACCGGCGTGCTCGCGGCGACCACGCCCGTGCCCGAGATCGTCGCCGGCCTCGAGCGCCTGCGCGCGCCGCGCCAGCTCACCGCCATCGGCGCCTTCGCGCTGCGCTACCTGCAGCTCGTCCTCGACGAGCTGGGGCGCCTGCGCAACGCGCGCATCGCCCGCGGCGACGACCCGCGCTGGCTGTGGCAGGCGCGAACCGCCGCGCGCTGCGCGGGCGCCCTGGCGGTGCGCTGCCTGCAGCGCGGCGAGCGCGTCCACGCGGCGATGCTCGCGCGCGGCTACGACGGGCGCATGCCCGCCACCGGGCTCGAGGCCCCGGCGCGCCCGCTCGCGTGGGCCGCCGCGCTCGCACTGCCCGCGATCGCCGTGGCGGCGACCGTCGCCGTCCGGGGGTGGGCGTGACCGAGCTGCACACGATCGCGGCGCACGAGCACGTCCAGCTCGGCGAGCCGCCGGCGCTGCTCGTCGTCGGCCACGGCAGCCGCGACGCCGACGGCGTCGAGGAGTTCTGGGCGCTCTCGCGCACGATCCGCGAGGTCGCCGGCGAGCTGCCCGTCGAGTTCGGCTTCATCGAGATGGCCGAGCCGCTCGCCGACCTCGCGATCGACCGTCTCGTCGAGGCCGGCCACGCGGACATCGTCTCGGTCCCGCTCGTCCTGCTCGCCGCCGGGCACCTGAAGAACGACGGTCCCGCGACGCTCGCGCGCGCCCGCATGCGCCACCCGGACGTCCGCTTCCGCATGGGCCGCGACCTGGGCATCGACCCCGTCGTGCTCGACGTCATCGAGGCGCGCATCCGGGCCGCGATCGGCGAGGCCGACCCGTCCGAGGTCGGCGTCGTGCTCGTCGGCCGCGGCTCGAGCGACCCCGACGCCGGCGGCGACCTCTTCAAGCTCGGGCGCCTGCTCGCCGATGGCCGCGGCCTGGGCACGGTCGAGCCGGCCTTCGTGTCGGTGGCGCAGCCCGACGTCCCGGGCGCGCTCGAGCGCTGCCGCAGGCTGGGCGCGCGGACGATCGTGGTCGCGCCGCTGCTGCTCTTCACCGGCGTGCTCGTGCCGCGCATCTACCGCCAGGCGCAGGACTGGGCCGCCGAGCACCCCGACCTCGACGTGCGCGCCGCCGCGCACCTGGGCCCCGACCCGCGCCTGGCGCGGCTCGTGCTCGAGCGCCACCGCGAGGCCGTCTTCGGCGACGTGCGCATGAACTGCGACCTGTGCACCTACCGCGTCCGCCTGCCCTCCTACGAGGACAAGGTCGGGATGCCGATCTCGCTCACGCCCCACGGCGACGCCCCCGCCCGCGGCCGGCGCCGCACCCGCCGCGCCACGCGCGCTCCGCAGGCACCGATCGAGCTGGCGCCGCGGCGGCCGGGGCTGCGCCCCGCGCCCGCGGTCGAGGTCCCCGAGGGCACGCCGCCCGCGCTCGAGGTCCGGGGGCTGCGCTTCGCCTACCCCGACGGCAGCCCGGCGCTCGCCGGCGTCGACCTTCAGGTGGCCAAGGGCGAGCGCGTCGCCGTCCTCGGCCCCAACGGCGCCGGCAAGACGACGCTCGTCCTGCAGCTCAACGGCATGCTCGAGGGAGGAGACGGGACGATCAGCGTCGGCGGCCTGGAGCTCGGGCCGCGCACACGCGCCGAGGTCCGCCGCCGCGTCGGGATCGTCTTCCAGGACTCCGACGACCAGCTCTTCATGCCCAGCGTGCGCGCCGACGTCGCCTTCGGCCCGGCCAACCTCGGCCTGCGCGGCGGCGCGTTGCGCGAGCGCGTCGACCAGGCGCTCGAGCGCGTCGGCCTCCAGGACGAGGCCGACCGCGCCCCCCATCAGCTCTCCGCCGGCCAGCGCCGCCGCGCCGCGGTGGCGGGCGTGCTCGCGATGGAGCCCGACGTGCTGATCCTGGACGAGCCGTCGTCGGCGATGGACCCGGCGGCCCGCCGCGAGCTCGCCGACGTCCTCGCCTCGCTGCGCCTGACGACGCTCGTGGTCACCCACGACCTCCCCTACGCCCTGGAGCTGTGCCCGCGCGCGGTCGTGCTCGACCGCGGCGTCGTGGTCGCCGACGGCGCCACGCGCGAGGTCCTCTCCGACGAGGGCTTCATGCGGGCGCACCGCCTCGAGCTGCCCGCCGGCTTCAACCCGCTGAGCGCATGACCGGGCGGCTGGACATCGTCGGGCTGGGCCCCGGCGGCCCCGAGCACCGCACCGCCGCGGCGGCGGCCGCCGTCCGCGAGGCGCAGGTCGTGATCGGCTACGGCCCGTACGTCGACCAGTGCGCCGACCTGCTCGCCCCGGGCCAGGACGTCGTGCGCGGCGCCATGGGCGAGGAGGCCGCACGTGCCGACGAGGCACTGGCGCGGGCGGCCGGCGGCGCGCGCGTCGCCCTGGTCTCGTCGGGCGACGCGGGCGTGCACGGGATGGCGGCGCGGACGCTCGCGCGCGTGGCCGAGCTCGCGCCCGACGAGCGCCCCGCCGTGGCGGTGGTCCCGGGCGTGACGGCGGCGCTCGCCGCCGGCGCCCTGCTCGGCGCGCCGCTGGGCGACGACTTCGCCGCGCTCTCGCTCTCGGACCTGAACGTCGCGTGGGAGGTCGTCGAGCGGCGGCTGACCGCCGTCGCCGCGGCGGGCCTCGCGCTCGCGCTCTACAACCCGCGCTCGCGGGCGCGCACCTGGCAGCTCGAGCGCGTGCTCGAGCTCCTGCGCGAGCACCGCGACGACGGCACGCCGGTCGCCGTGGTCACCGACGCCGCCCGCCCCGGCGAGCGCGTCGAGCGGGCGACGCTCGCAACCCTCGATCCCGAGACGGTGGCGATGCGCTCGCTGCTCGTCGTCGCGGGCGAGAGCGGCCGGGCGGCGGGGCCCTGGCTCGTGGCCGAGCGGGGCGCGGGGGTGGTCGCGTGACCGTGTGGCTCGTCGGCGCCGGGCCCGGCGACCCCGCGCTGCTCACCGCCGCCGCGCGCGACGCGCTCGCGCGCGCCGACGTCGTGGTCTACGACCGCCCGTCGCTCGACGAGGTCGTCGCGCTCGCGCCGCCGGACGCCGAGCGCCGCTGCGTCGGCCTCGCGCCCGGCCAGCGGGCGCTGCCGCAGGCCGAGGTCAACGCGCTGCTCGTCGAGCTCGGCCGCGCCCACGACGCCGTCGTGCGGCTCAAGAGCGGCGACCCCTTCGTCGCCTCGCGCGGCGGCGAGGAGGCGCTCGCCCTGCGCGAGGCGGGGGTGGCGGTGCGGGTCGTCCCCGGCGTGTCGGCCGCGCTCGCCGCGCCCGCCGCGGCCGGCATCCCGCTGATGCTGCGCCAGCTCAACGTCACGGTCACGATCGTCGACGGCAACGACGACCCCGAGCACGGCGCGCCGCCCGACTGGGAGACGCTCGCGCGGCTCGGCGGCACGCTCGTGATCCTCACGGGCCGCGGGCGCATCCGCCGGATCGCGGCGCGCCTGGTCGAAGGGGGCCTGGCGCCCGAGACGCCGATCGCCGCGATCAGCGCGGCGAGCCGCGGGACGCAGCGCGTGGAGCGCGGGACGCTCGCGAACCTGCCCGCGCCGCTGCCGCCGCCCGTCACCTTCGTCGTCGGCGCCGTCGCCGCCCTCGATCTCGCCGGGCACGCGCTCGAAGCGGAGGCCGTCGGTGCACATCCCTGACGGCTTCCTCAGCGGCGAGGCCGCGGCGCTGGGCGGGGTCGTGGCCGCGACCGGACTCGCCGTCTGCGTGCGCCGCGCCGGCGCCGAGGGCCGCGAGCGCGACCTCCCCATCGCGGGGCTCGCCGGCGCCTTCTTCCTCGTCGGCGACGCGCCCATGTTCCCGATCACCGTCGGCACCCAGGGCCACCTGCTCGGCGGCACGCTCGCCGTGGCCCTGCTCGGACCGTGGCTGGGGGCGATCACGATCGCGGTGGTGTGCGCCGTGCAGGCGCTCGCGCTCGGCGACGGCGGCATCACCACGCTCGGGCTGAACATCGTCGACCTCGCGCTCATCCCGGCCTTCGTCGGCTACCCCCTGCTGCTCGCGCTGCGCCGCGCGCTGCCGAAGACGACCGGCGGCCTGGCGACCGCGTGCGGGCTGGCGGCGGCGGTCGACGTCCTTCTCGCCGCGGGGCTCTTCGTGAGCATGTTCGCCCTCGGGGCCGTCGTCCACATCGACCTGCGCGCGCTGGCGGCGAGCACGCTCGGCGCCTACGCGGTCGTCGCCGTCATCGAGGGCGTGATCACCGCGCTCGTGGTCCGATCGCTGCTGGCGGTCAGGCCCGACCTCGTCCGCGTCGCCGAGCCGCTGCGAAGACAGCGCCAGGCGCTCGCGCTCGCCCGGCGCGGGGAGGTCGCCCGATGACGGCCGGCCACGTCAGCTTCGTCGGCGCCGGCCCCGGCGCGCCCGACCTGCTCACCCTGCGCGCCGTCCGCGCGCTCGCCGAGGCCGACGTCGTGGTGTGGGCGCGCAGCCTCGTCGACGAGGCGATCCTCGAGCACGCGCGCCCGGGTGCCGAGCTGATCGCCTCCGACGACCGCACCCACGACGACGTCGTCGCGATCTACGCCCGCGCGGCGCGCGACGGCCTGCGCGTCGCGCGCGTGCACTCCGGCGACCCGACGCTCTACGGCGCCCTGCACGAGCAGATCGACGCCTGCCGGCGGCTGGGCCTGGGCTACGACATCGTCCCCGGGGTCAGCTCGCTCGCGGGCGCCGCCGCCGCGCTCGGCCAGGAGCTGACGGTGCCCGACGTCTCGCAGACGCTGATCCTCACGCGCCGCGCCACGCGCACGTCGATGCCGCCCAACGAGGAGCTCGCCGAGCTGGCGCGCCACGGCACGACGATGGCGCTCTTCCTCTCCGTCCGCCGCCCGCGCGAGCTGCAGGCCGAGCTGCTCGAGGGCGGCTACGCGCCCGAGACGCCGTGCGCCGTCGTCTACCGCGCGACGTGGCCCGACGAGGTCGTCCTGCGCTGCCCGCTCGCCGACCTCGCGACCACGATCCGCGGCGCGAAGATCACGACGCAGGCGCTGGTCATCCTCGGCCCGGCGCTCGACGATGGCGCGGCGGCGGGGCGCTCGCACGTCTACGACCCCGGCTACGGCCACCGCTACAGGCCGCTCGGCCGCCCCGACCGCTACCGCTCGAAGGTGCGCGATGGAGCCGCCTGAGCTGCGCGAGCCCAACCTCCCGGCCAGCGCCCGGCGCGTGGCCAACAGCAAGCTGCGCCGCGGCTGGACGACGGGCACCTGCGCGACGGCCGCGGCCAAGGCCGCCTGCCTGCTCCTGCGCGACGGCGACGCCCCCGCCGAGGTCGAGGTCCCGCTCCCGCGCTCCGACCAGCGCCCGCGCTTCGCCCCCGAGCGCTGCGAGCCCGACGGCGAGGGCGCGGTCGCCGTGGTGGTCAAGGACGCCGGCGACGACCCCGACGTCACCCACGGCGCCCGCCTGACCGCGCACGTGGCGCTGCGCGACGCGCCCGGGCTCGAGCTGCGCGGCGGCCCCGGCGTTGGCACCGTGACCAAGCCCGGCCTCGGCCTCGACGTCGGCGGCCCCGCCATCAACGCGGGGCCGCGCGCCCAGATCGCTGCGGCGGTGGCCGAGGTCTTCGACCTCGACGAGGTCGGCGTCGTCGTCGAGGTCAGCGTCCCCGGCGGCGAGAAGATGGCCCGCCGCACCTCCAACCCGCGCCTGGGGATCGTCGGCGGCATCTCGATCCTGGGGACGACCGGCATCGTGCGGCCCTTCTCGACCGCGGCGTGGCGCGCGAGCGTCGGGCAGGCGATCGACGTCATGGACGCCCAGGGGGTGAGGACGCTCGTGCTCACCACGGGGGGACGCAGCGAGCGCGCCGCGCGCAGGCTCGCGCCCGAGCTGCCCGAGGTCTGCTTCGTCGAGGTCGGCGACTTCACCGGCTACGCGCTCAAGCGCGCGGTCTCGCTCGAGTTCGAGCGCTGCCTGTTCGTCGGGATGGCGGGCAAGCTCTCCAAGCTCGGCGCCGGCGTCCTCATGACGCACTGGACGCGCTCGAAGGTCGACCCGCAGTTCCTCGCCGCGCTGACGCGGGAGGCGGGCGGCGACGAGGCGGTGATCGCCACGGTGGCCGAGGCCAACAGCGCCCGTCACGCGTACGAGCTGTGGGAGTTGGCGGGCGTCACGCGGGCGCCCGACCTCCTGTGCGCGAAGGTGGCGGCGAACCTGGCGGCCTACGTCAAGGACCGCATCGCGGTCGACGCGATCATGGTCGACTTCGAGGGCGCGCACGTCGTCGGCGCCAGCCCGGGCGCCCGCGAGCGCGTCGCGGCGGAGGCGCTGTCGTGATCGCGGTCCTCGGCGTCGACGGCGAGACCCTGCCGGACTCGAGCGCCGAGCTGCTCGCCCGCGCGACGCTCGTGGCGGGCGGCCGGCGCCACCTCCACGCGCTCGCGCCGGAGGGCGTCGAGCAGCTCGCGCTCACCGGCGCGCTCGAGGGCGCCCTCGACGCGCTCGCCGCCCACGACGGTGACGCGTGCGTCCTGGCCAGCGGCGACCCGGGCTTCTACGGCATCGTGCGCGCGCTGGCGCAGCGCGTCGGCCCCGAGCGCCTCGAGGTCCGCCCCGCGCCATCGTCGGTGGCCGTCGCCTTCGCGCGCCTGGGCGTCGCGTGGGACGACGCGCTCGTGATCAGCGGCCACGGCCGCGACCCGCACGCCGCGCTCGCCGCCGCCCTGCGCCACCCGAAGGTCGCGATCCTCACCGCTCCGGCCGCGCCACCGTCCTGGTACGCCGAGCGCCTCGCCGGCAGCGGGCGCGAGCTGGCGGTCGCCGAGCGCCTCGGCGACGGCGACGAGCGGATCGTGCGCGGGACCCCGGAGGAGCTCGCCCGGGGGACCTTCGAGGAGCCCAACGTGCTCGTCGTCCTCGACCCCGAGGCGGCGCCCAACGGCCGCGCGCGCGTGTGGCCGCCGCGCACGCCGCCCGGCTGGGCGCTGCCCGACGACGCCTTCGAGCATCGGGCCGGGATGGTCACCAAGGCCGAGGTCCGCGCGCTCGCGCTGGCACGGCTCGGCCCCGGCACGGGCGACCTGGTGTGGGACGTCGGCTGCGGCAGCGGCTCGGTGGCGATCGAGTGCGCGCGCCTGGGCGCCGCCGCGATCGGGATCGACAAGGACCCCGACGCCGTCGCGCTGACCGCGCGCAACGCCGCCGCCCACGGCGTCCCCGTGCGAGCGGTCCAGGGCGAGGCCCCCGCGGCGCTCGCCGCCCTCCCGGACCCCGACGCGGTCTTCGTCGGCGGCGGCGGCGCCGGCCTCGACGCGATCCTCGACGCCTGCTGCACGCGCGCCCGCCGCGCCGTGGTCGTCACGCTCGCGATCGTCGAGCGGGCCGGCCCGGCGCTCGAGCGCCTGCAGGCCGCGGGCCTCGACGCCGAGGCGACCATGATCCAGGCCAGCCGCCTACGGCCGTTGGCCGGCGGCCACCGCCTCGCGGCCGAGAACCCGGTGGTCGTCGTGTCGGGGGCGCGGCGATGACGGGCCTCGTCGTCGGCGCCGGCTGCAGCCGCGGATGCCCGGCCGAGGAGCTGCTGGCGCTCATCGAGGCCGTCCTCGACGAGGCGGGCGCCGAGCCGCGCGCCGTGCGCGCGCTGGCCACCGTCGACCGCCGCGCCGACGAGCCGGGCATCGTCGCCGCCGCGCGCCACCACGGCTGGCCGCTCGTCACCCACCCCGCAACGGTCCTGCGCCACGTCGCCGTGCCGACGCCGTCGGACGTCGTCGACGAGCACGTCGGCACGCCGAGCGTGGCCGAGGCCGCCGCGCTGCTGAGCGCCGGCGGCCCGCTGCTCGTCCCCAAGCGCCGCTCCGGGCGTGCGACCTGCGCCCTGGCGGAGGCGCCGTGAACGTCTTCGTCGCCACCGACGCCTGCAAGGGCTGCGGCGCCTGCCTGGCGACGTGCCCCGAGCGCGCCCTGCGCCCGGCGCCGGGCGGCTGGCTGCTGCGCGGCGAGGCGCCGCTCATCACCCTCGCCGACCGCTGCACGGGCTGCGGCGAGTGCATGGAGATCTGCCCGGCCGACGCCTTCGTCGAGCGCGCCGCATGAGCCACGCCGTCCACCCGATCGAGGCCGAGAGCTACCGCATCCTGCGCGCGCGGGTGGACCTCTCGCACCTGCCGCCGCTGACGCGAGCGGTGACCGAGCGCGTCGTCCACGCCTCGGCCGACCTCGAGTACGCCGAGACGCTGATCGCCGACGAGGAGGCCCTGCGCGCGGGGCGCGACGCGCTGCTCGCCGGCGCCCCCGTCGTGTGCGACACGCGCATGGTCGCGGGCGGCATCACGCGGCTGGAGGCGAGCGTGGCGCTGCTCGATCCGCGCACGCCGCAGCTCGCGGCGAGCGAGGGGATCACCCGCACGGCCGCGGCGATGCGGCTGGCCGCCGACGAGACCGGGCCGGGCGCGGTGTGGGTCGTGGGCAACGCGCCGACCGCGCTCTTCGAGCTCCTGGAGCACCCGCCGCCCGAGCCGGCGCTCATCGTCGGCCTGCCGGTCGGCTTCGTGGGCGCCGCGGAGGCGAAGGCGGCGCTCGCCGCCTCGGGCCTGCCGTGCGTGGCCAACCGGGGCGACAAGGGCGGCTCGGCGGTCGCCGCCGCGGCGGTCAACGCGCTGCTCTACTTCGAAGAGGACGCGGCGTGAGGCTGAGCTGGCCCGACGACGCGCTGCTCGTCACGCTCGACGCGCCGCACCGCTGCCTGTCGAGCGCGGTCCACGGCGGCGGGCTGGCGAGCGCGCGGCACTGGCTGAACCTGCAGGTCCCCCACGACTACGCGCGCACCGACCCCGAGGCGCACTTGGCCGAGGTCGCGCGCGCCAACGGTCTCGACCCCGACGAGGTCGTCGGCATGCTCACCGCCGCCGACGTCCGCGCGGGGGTCCGCCGCGACCGCGGCCCTGTGAGCGCCGTGGCCACGGTCGGCATCGGCCAGCCGCTGGCCGCCGCGGGCCGCCGGCCGCGCCCGCTGCCGCGCATCGGGACGATCAACGCGTTCGTGGTCGTTCGCCACGGCCTCACCGACGCCGCGCTCGTGACCGCCGTCCAGACCGCCACCGAGGCCAAGACGCAGGCGCTCGCCGACGCGGGCGTGCGCGCGCTGAACCACGACGGTCCCGCCACGGGAACGGCGACCGACGCGATCTGCGTCGCCACCCCACCCGGCGGCGACGTCGCCTTCGCCGGGCCGGCGACGGCGATCGGCGCGGCCATCGCCCACGCGGTGCACGGCGCCGTGCTCTCGGGCGCGCGCATCCACCAGCGCACGGTCGCCGCTCGGAGGCGGATGGCGTGAGGCGACCGCTCCTGGGCCCCGAGCTCGACCCCTCGCGCGCGAGCGAGCGCGCCGCCGACCCGCGCGGCTGGCGGATGGACGACGCCGCCCGCGACGCGCTGGCCGCGATCATCGCGGGCCGCCGCGACGTGCGCCGCTTCCGCCCCGACCCGGTCGACGACGCGGTCCTCGAGCGCGTGCTCGAGGCCGCGCACCGCGCGCCCTCGGTCGGCCTCTCGCAGCCGTGGCGCTTCGTCGTCGTGCGCGGCGCCGAGACCCGCGCGCGCGTGCGCGCTCTGGCCGAGCGCGAGCGCGCGCGCCAGGCGCCGCGCTTCGGCCCGCGCGCCCGCGCCTTCCTGGACCAGAAGGTCGAGGGCGTGCTCGAGGCGCCCGTCGGCGTCTGCGTCTGCTGCGTGCCGCCGCCCGAGGGCGCCGAGGTGCTCGGTCGCGGCACGATCCCCGCCACCGACGTCTACTCGACCGCCTGCGCGATCCAGAACCTGTGGCTGACCGCGCGCGCCGAGGGCCTGGGCGTCGGCTGGGTGAGCTTCTACCGCCCCGACGAGCTGCGCGCCGTGCTCGGGATCCCCGAGGCCGTCGAGCCGGTCGCGTGGCTGTGTCTCGGCTGGCCCGACGAGCGCCCGCTGCGCCCCGGCCTCGAGCGCGCCGGCTGGGCCGCGCGGCGCCCGCTGCGCGACGTCGTCCACGACGAGTGTTGGCCCGCCGAGGCCGGCCCGGGCGCGCGCGCGGCACCCGTGCCCGACGCCGCCGCCCGCATCGCCGCCCGCGACCGCGCCGACCGCCTCGTCAAGCCCGCCGGCAGCCTCGGCGCGCTGGAGGACCTCGTCGAGCGCTGGAGCGCCGCCACCGGGGCGCCGCCCACCGCACCGCTGCGCGCCGCGCACCTCGTCTGCGCCGCCGACCACGGCCACGCCGCGCGCGGCACGAGCCTGTTCGACGGCGCCGTCTCGGGCCAGGTGGCCGCGGCCGCCGCGCGCGGCGAGACGGCGATCGGCGTCCTCGCGCGCGCGCGCGATGAGACGCTGCTGGTGGCCGACCTCGGCCTGCGCGACGGCACGCCGCCGGGCTGCGTCGACCGCCGCTGCGCGGACGGGACGGCCGACTTCGTCGAGGGGCCCGCCATGACCGCGGCGCAGCGCGACCACGCGCTGGCCGCCGGCGCCGCACTCGCGCGCACGCTGCTCGACGACACGCGCGCGAACTGCCTCGTCCTCGGCGAGATCGGCATCGGCAACACCGCGACCGCCGCGGCCCTGCTGTGCGCGCTGACCGGCGCGCTCCCCGACGAGGTCGTCGGGCGCGGCACGGGCCTCGACGCCCAGGGCGTGGCGCGCAAGGCGCGGACGATCGCCGCGGCGCTGGCGCGGGCCGGCGCCGCGGGCGACGTGGGCGCCGACCCCGCCGACGTCCTGCGCGAGCTCGGCGGCCTCGAGCTCGCAGCGCTCGCCGGCGCCGTCCACGCCGCCCACGACGCCCGCACCCCCGTGCTCCTCGACGGGCTCGCGGTCGGCGTCGCCGCGCTGGTCGCCGTCCGCCTGCGGCCGGCGTGCCGCGAGTGGCTCGTCGCCGGCCACCGCTCGGCCGAGCCCGCCCATGCGCTCGTGCTCGAGGAGCTCGGCCTCGAGCCGCTGCTGGACCTGCGCCTGCGCCTCGGGGAGGCCAGCGGCGCCGCGCTGGCGCTTCCGCTCATCGAGGCGGCCGGGCGGCTGCACCGCGAGATGGCCACCTTCGCGGAGGCCGGCGTCGATGGGCCGTAGCGCGGCGGCCGCCCTGCTCGCCGGCGTGGCGCTCGACGAGGCGCTCGGCGACCCCGCGCGCCTGCACCCCGTGGCCGGCTTCGGCGCCGCCGCGGCCGCCGCCGAGCGCGCCGTCTATCGCCCCTCGCGCGCGACCGGCGCGCTCTACGCGGCGGCCGCCGTCGCCGTCCCCACGGCCGCGGCGCTCGCCGTCCAGCGCCGCGTCGGCCGCCGCGCCGCGCTGGCCGCCGCCTGCCTCGCGGTGACCCTGGGCGGGCGCACGCTGCGGCGCACGGCGCTGCGGATGGCCGACCTCCTGGACGCCGGAGACCTCGACGGCGCCCGCGCCCTCGCCCCCGCGCTCGTCGCCCGCAGGCCCGACGACCTCGATGCCCGCGAACTCGCGCGCGCGACCGTCGAGTCGCTCGCCGAGAACACCGCCGACGCGGTCGCGGGCCCGCTCGTGTGGACGGCGGTCGCGGGCGCGCCCGGCGCCGTCGCCTACCGGGCCGCCAACACGCTCGACGCGATGGTCGGCTACCGCGACGAGCGCTACCGGGCCTTCGGCTGGGCCGCGGCGCGCCTCGACGACGCGCTCAACTGGCCGGTCTCGCGCCTGACCGCGGCGGCGACGATCGCCGCCGCGCCGCTGGCCGGCGCCGACGCCCGCGGCGCCGCGCGCGCGTGGCGGCGCGACGGCCATCGCCACCCGAGCCCGAACGGCGGCCAGGTCGAGGCCGCCTTCGCGGGCGCCCTCGGCGTGCGCCTCGGCGGCGCCAACCGCTACGGCGACGTGGTCGAGCTGCGCCCCCACCTCGGCGACGGCGCGCCGCCCGACACGGCCGCGATCCGCCGCGCCGCGCGCCTGTCGGCGTGCGCGGGCTGGCTGCTGGCCGCCGCGCTGGCGCTCGTCGCCCGGAGGCGCCGGTGGGCCTGACCGTCGTCCTCGGCGCCCGCCGCTCGGGCAAGAGCGCGGTGGCCGAGCGCCTGGCGCTGGCCGCGGGCGCGCCCGTCGTCTACCTCGCGCCGCTCACGGTCACCGACCCGGAGCTGCTGGCGCGCGTCGCCGCCCACCGCGCGCGGCGCCCGCCCGAGTGGCGCACCGTCGAGTCCCACGACCCGCTCGGCGCGCTCGACGGCGTCGCGCCGGGCGAGACCGTGATCCTCGACTCGCTGGGCACGTGGGTCTCCGAGGCGCTGTGGCGCGGCGGCGCACTCGAGGATCCGCCGCGCAGCGATCCCGGCCCGACGCTCGCCGGCCTCGCCGACGCGGTCGACACCTTCGCGGCCCGCACCGCCGCGCGGCCCGAGACGACGCTCGTCGTCGCCGAGGAGGCCGGCTGGGGCCCGGTGCCGCCCGATCCCTCGACGCGCCGGTGGCTCGACGCGCTGGGCGACGCCGCGCAGGCGTGCGTGCGCCGCGCCGACCGCGCGCTGCTCGTCGTGGCGGGCCGGGAGATCGAGCTGACGTGATCGTCGACCTCCACCTCCACGCCGACACCCTCGCCCGCGGCGCGCGCGAGGATCTCGCGGTCAACGTCGTCGCGGGCGGCCCGCCGCCGTGGCTGCGTGCCGCCGTCGCCGCCGCGCTGGCGGGCGTCGGCGCCTACCCGGACGAGGCCGAGGCGACCGCGGCCGTCGCGGAGCGCCACGGGCGCGACGTCAGGGAGGTCGTCCTCCTCAACGGCGCCAGCCAGGCGTTTTGGCTCGCCGCCGGGCTCGCGCCGCGCCGCCCCGTGTGCGTGCACCCGTCGTTCACCGAGCCCGACGTCGCCCTGCGCGCCGCCCGGCGCCCGCCGCGCCGTGCGGCGCTGGAGCCTCCGTGGACGCTTCACCCCGACGCCGTCCCCGACGACGCCGACCTCGTCGTCCTCGGCAACCCGACCAACCCGACCGGCGTCCTGCACCCGCGCGCCGCGATCGCGGCGCTCTGCCGCCCGGGGCGGATGACGTTGGTCGACGAGTCGTTCATGGACTTCGTCCCCGGCGAGCCCGAGGCGCTCGCGGGCGAGCGCGCGCTGCCCGGCCTCGTCGTCGTGCGCAGCCTGACCAAGCTCCACGCGATCCCCGGCCTGCGGGCGGGCTACCTGCTCGCCCCGGCGCCGCTGGCCGCGCGCCTGCGCGCGCAGCGTCCGGCGTGGTCGGTCAACGCGCTCGCGCTGGCGGCCACCGCCGCGTGCGCGCGCCGCCCCGACCACGCGGCGGCGATCGCCCGCGAGACCTCCGCCGCGCGCGCCGACCTCGCCGCGCGCCTGGAGAACCTGCCCGGCGCGACCGTCCACCCGGGCGCGGCGAACTTCGTCCTCGTGCACGTCGAGGGCGGGGGCGACGCGGCGCGGCGCCTGCGCGACGACGGCATCGCCGTGCGCCCCTGCGGCTCGTTTCCCGGCCTCACCGACGACCACCTGCGCGTCGCCGTCCGCGAGCCCGGCGCGCACGCGCGTCTGGCCGCCGCGCTCGCCGAAGCGCTCAGTCGGTAGCGATCCGCCGCTCGCTCGCGTCGATGCGGTAGTCGTTGATGCTCGCGTCGCGCCGGCGCATGAGCCCGGTCTCCTCGTCGAACTCCCAGTGCTCGTTGCCGTGGCTGCGCCACCACTGGCCGTCGCCGTCGCGCGACTCGTACTCGAAGCGCACCGAGATGCGGTTGCCCTGGTAGCACCACAGCTCCTTGCGCAGGCGGTAGTCGAGCTCGCGCGCCCACTTGCGGCGCAGGAACTCGCGGATGGCGTCGCGGCCCTGGAAGAACTCGTCGCGGTTGCGCCATTGCGAGTCCTCGGTGTAGGCCAGGGCGACGCGATCGGGGTCGCGCGTGTTCCAGGCGTCCTCGGCGACCTGGACCTTGCGGCGCGCGCTCTCCTCGTCGAAGGGAGGCAGGATCACGGGCGGGCCTGAGCTCATGTGCAGAAGCTCCCAGAACTCCCACGCGCGCGCACGCGCGTGGTACTGATCCGTACCGGCGCAGGGGACCACGCGCGATCGGAGGAAGGGTCATGAGGAAGGTCGTGTCGGTTGCGTTCGCCGTCGTCGCGGCGGCGGGTCTCAACGCGGTGCCCGCGCTCGCGGACGGGCCCGGTGTCGGGACCCCGGCCGTGGTCAGCGTCGGCGACTCGGCGATCTCCGGCGAGGCCGGGCGCTGGGCGGGCAACACCAACGGCTCGCCGGGCAACGTCGACGCCCTCGGCTCGACCGCCTACTACGACAACGCCGGCAGCACGGCCGAGCTCATCCACGGCTGCCACCGCTCGAAGTCCTCGGAGATCGGCATCGGCGTCGCCGGCAACGTGCTCTCGGCCAACCTGGCGTGCTCGGGCGCGCGGACGGCCACCCAGCCCTTCAGCAGCGGCAGCGACTTCAAGCCCGGGCTGGACTTCTACGACGACGGCGCCGGGCACATCGGCCAGGCCGCGGCGCTGCAGCAGTACGCGAGCACGCACAACGTCAAGCTCGTCGTCGCCCTCATCGGCGCCAACGACTACGGCTTCGCCGACATCGTCCAGCAGTGCGTCCTGGACTGGCTGACCTCGCCGTCGTGGTGGAAGAACTTCTGCAACGACGACTCGAGCATGACCTCCAAGTTCACGGCGGCCAACGTGGCCGCGATCACCGCGCGGGTCAAGGCCGCCTACGTGAACGTGCAGACCGCGATGCGCAACGCCCACTACGCCGACGGCTCGTGGACGCTGCTCGCGCAGACCTACTCCTCACCGCTGCCCAACGGCTCGGGCATCCGCTATCCCGAGAGCGGCTGGACGCGCCAGAGCGTCGGCGGCTGCGGCACCTGGAACGCCGACGCCAACTGGGCCAACGCCACCGTGGTGGCCAAGCTCAACCAGAGCGTGCGCGACGCGGCCGGGTCGCTCGGGGTGAGGCTCTTCGAGGCCCAGAACGCGCTCGTCGGCCACCGGCTGTGCGAGACCACCGACGGCCTGCTCGAGGAGGAGGGGCTGTCGAGCTGGCACGCCGCGGGCGCCGCCGACAAGTCCGAGTGGGTCTCGCAGATCCGCACGACGACGACGCTCTTCGGCCCCTACCAGCTCCAGGAGGACGCCCACCCGTCCTACTGGGGCCAGCTCGCGCTGCGCAACTGCGTGCGCCAGGCCTACAACGGCGGCGCGCCGCGCGGCGGCACGTGCACGCGCACGACGACCGGGCTCGACGCCCAGGGCGAGCCGAACATGGCGTTCGCGGCCTCCTCCTAGCCCGCGACCACCAGCAGCGGGCGCAGCTGGCGCCCGGCGCGGCGCAGCACCTGCGCGTCGCGCCGGGCGCGGGCCAGCACGAGGGCGCCCTCCAGCGCGCCGATCACGAGGTCGGCGCGCTCGGAGGCCTGCTCGCGCTCGAAGCCGGCCGCCTCCAGGCGCGCGCGCAGCGGCGCCAGCCAGCGCTCGAAGCCCGCCTGCGCGGCGGCCCGGATCGGCTCGCTGCGCGGCGCGACCTCGAGCGTCGTGGTGGCGATCGGGCAACCGCGCTCGAAGTCCGAGCCCTCCAGCCCGGCGGCGAGCAGGCCCGCGAGCGCCTCGACGGCGTCGGGGACCGACGCGTGCGCGCGCAGCAGGTGCTCCACGGCCCCGGCGACCTGGTCGCCGGCGCGCGCGATCGCCTCGGCGCCGATCTGCTCCTTGCCGTCGGGGAAGTAGTGGTAGAGCGACCCGCGCGGCGCGCCGCTGCGCTCCAGCAGCTCGTTCAGGCCGGTGCCGTGGTAGCCCTGGCGCTGGAGCAGATCCACGGCGGCATCGAGCAGTCGATCGCGGCCCGACGGCGGCATCGACCCCTAAGTAGACCGATCTTCATAACGGCCGTCAAGGGCTGACGACGGGCCCGATGCCCGCGGCCTGCACGACCGCCGGCACGGCGACGCCCTCCCACCCGGGCGCCATGAGGTGCACGCCGCTCACGCCGGGGACCTCGCGCAGGCGCTGGACGAGCTCGGCGGCGATCTCGATGCCGGTGGCCGTGGCGTCGTCGCCGGTGCGCCCCTCCATGCGCGCGAAGGTCGCGTCGTCGACCTCGACGCCCGGGATCTTCTCGTGCATGTAGGCGAGCATCCTGCTGCTGCGCGGCGGCGCGACGCCGACCAGCCAGGGGACGCGCTCGGTGAGGCCGGCCGCGGCGAGCGGCGCCAGCCAGGCGGTGAAGCGGTCGACGTCGTAGACGATGTTGGTCTGCAGCAGGCCGACGCCGGCGTCGAGCTTGCCCGTGATCCGCTCGGCCGAGTCGACGAGCGGGTTCGCCGCCCCGGCGATCAGGAAGCCCGTCGGGACCTCGAGCTCCTCGCCCGCGGCGAGGCGGCCCGCGTTCATGCCCGCGATGAGGCCGGTGATCCCCAGCGAGTCGTGGTCGCCGACGTGGGTGGCCAGGCCCTCATAGGGCCCGACCTTCAGCGGGTCGCCGGTCAGCGCCAGCACGGTCCGCACGCCCAGCGCCCAGGCCCCGAGCAGCTCGGACTGCAGCGCCATCACGTTGCGGTCGCGCCCGGTGATCTGGAGGATCGGGTCGACGCCCTCGTCGATCAGGAGCGCCGCGCTGGCCAGCGGGGAGACCTTCACGGTCGCCGCCTGGTTGTCGGTGACGTTGACGGCGTCGACCGAGCCGGCGAGCGCGCGGGCCCCGGCGCGCAGGATCGCGGGGTCGGGGTCGCGCGGCGGCCCGAGCTCCGCGGTGACGACGAAGCTACGCGACGACAGCGCCGAGTGAAGCATCGCGCGCCTCCGTCGTGAGGGCGTGGTCGTCCTCGCCGTGGACCGGGCGCCGGTAGGCGTCGCGGTGGCGGGCGCTGAGCACGGAGATGTTCGAGCCCTCGCGATGGACGAAGGGCTCGACGGTCACCTCGAAGCCGCTGCGCTCGCCGATGAGCTGGAAGATCGGCGCGTTGATCCAGTTGACGATCGAGCCCTCGAGCTTGCCCGGCCCGCGGTAGGAGGCGTAGTCGCCGACCTCGCGGGCGAAGAGGTCCTGCGCGACGAGGATGCCCTCGTAGTGCAGCAGCTGCAGGGTCTGGGCGAAGCTCTCGGCGGCGACGGTCGACATGTGCACGCGCGTCCACTCGGGCAGCTCGTCGACGAGCTCGTCGAGGTGGACGTCGGCGCTCGGCGCCACGCGCAGCGCCGACGGCGCCGCGATCTCGACGTAGATCTCCTCGAGGTGGACGGCCTCCCAGACGTCGGCCCAGAAGTGGACGCCGGCGGCGAGGTCGCCGATCGAGTCGGGGCCGTCGCGCAGCACGCGCTGGACGACGGCGACGATCTCGTCCCGGGCGATCCCGTGCTTGGCGGAGAGCTCGGTCATCTCGTTGGGCGTGATGCTCGCACGGACGAGCGGCTCGTAGGCGCGATCCCCGACGCGCATGACCTCGTCGGTGGGGAGGTTGTCGTAGACGTTGCAGGTGTGGGCGTACAGCAGTTTGCCGCGCAGGTCGGCCAGCGACGACATCGGGTTGCGGAAGTCCAGCTCGACGGACTCGACCAGGTCGGCGTAGTCGCTCACGCGCTCGCGCGCGCGGGCGAGCACGTGCGGCGAGTAGTCGGCCATCAGGTAGCGCACCCGGCGCAGGTAGTCGCGGCCCTGGGCCTCGCAGGCGGCGGCGAGGGAGTCCAGCCAGACCTTCGCCCCCTGGCCGTCGCCGACGCCGAGCTCGAGCACGTGCAGCTCGGAAGGCAGCTCGGACCACTCGTCGAGGCGGTTGAGCGTGGCCATGAAGGCGTCGATGCGGTCGGCCCAGAACCCGGGGTTGGTGCCGTCGGAGACCCCGCCGGGGAGCGCGGCCGCGTAGTCCTTCTGGAAGGTCTCGTCCCAGGCGCCGAGATGGCGCCAGTAGCTGCGGTTGAAGGACCACATCACGCTCTTGCTCGGGCGGACCCAGTCCTCGAGATGGGTGCACTCGTGGATGTCGGGCATGAGGCCGAGCGCCTTGGACAGGCGCTCGACGATCTCGGTCTTGAGCGTCGGGCGATCGATCGCGCCTGCGCGGCGGACGTCGATGGCGATCTCGGCGAGCGGCGCGTCGGCGCGGCGCTCGTTCTTGGGCCACACGAACGGCCGCACCATCACCGGCGCCCGGAAGTTCTTGCGGTACTGGACCCAGTCGAGGACGACCGCCAGGCGCGAGTGGTCGAGGTCGACGGCGGCCGCTGCCTCGCTGAGCGTGGGCAGGATCGCGCCGAGGTCGTCTGGGTCCCCGCGCCCGATGGACTTGAGCTGGATGATCACGGGTTCTCGCCTCCGCGACCAATCGTCGCGCCGCCGGCCGGTGCTCCGCGATGCCCGGATTGCGGGTTCTACCCCCCTTTCCGGGCAGGTTCGGGAGCCGAACACCGGTTTTCGGCCCGTGGGCGGCCCGCGCATGTGGGAGTGCGTCGGGCTCTTCGCGCTCGTCGACGAGATGGAGCGGTGGCTGAGCGCCGGCCGCCGCGGCGCCGCCGTCACGAACTGAGCCCCGACTCAGTCCACCAGCAGCGTGACGATCTCCCACGGCCGGTAGTCGACGACGATCGCGCCGCCGTCGGCCGCCGCCGGGCCGAGGTCGTCTTCGAGCAGGTTAACGCGGCGCGCCGTGGTCCACGGGACGGCGAGGCGGATGCGGGCGCGGCCGCGCCCGCCGTGGGCCTCGTAGAGGCGCAGGACGAGCGCGCGGGAGTCCTCGGCGAGCTTGATCGTGTCGAGCACGAGGCCGGGCGCGTCGACCTGCGCCCACGAGCCGGCCTGAAGCCCGACGCCGACGCGCAGCGGCGCGTTGAAGGCGCGCGCCTCGGCGACGACGCCGCCGTCCTGCCAGCCGCCGGCGTGCGGGTGGATCGCGTAGGCGAAGGCGTGCTCGCCCATGTCGGCTTCGGGGTCGGGGGCCTTGGGCGCGCGCAGGAGGCTGACGCGCAGGGTGTCGCCGAGCGCGCTGTAGCCGTACTTGGAGTCGGTCAGCAGCGCGACGCCGAAGCCGTGCTCGGAGAGGTCGGCGAAGCGGTGGCCCGGGACCTCGTAGCGCGCCTCGTCGCGGCGGGTGGAACGGTGCGTCGGCCTGCGGGCCGCCCCGAAGGCGGTCTCGAAGGTCGCCTCGGCGGCGTGGACCGCGAGCGGGAAGGCGACCTTGAGCAGCCGGTGCTCCTCGTGCCAGTCGGCGGTCGTGTGGACCTCGAGGCGGCGCGCGCCCGCGTCGAGGCGGAAGCTCTGGCGCAGGCGCGAGGCGGCGCCGACCTCGCGCTCGAAGACGACCTCGGCACGCAGCTCCTCGGCGCCCAGCTCCGCGACGCCGGCGGCCGGGGGGCAGTCGCTGCCCGTGGCGAGGTGGGCGGGGTCGACGTCCCAGGCGTCGTAGGCCACCGGGTGGTCCTCGTAGAGCTCGAGGCGGTTGCCGGGCGCCGACAGCGCCTCGCGCCCGGTGGCGCGGTGGACGAGGCTCGCGAGCGCACCGCCCGCGGTGAGCGTCGCCGACAGGTGCTCGTTCTCGAGCACGGCGCCGCCGTCGGGCGTGCGCCGCGCGCGGACCGGCTCCGCGTGCGCGGGGACGGCGGGGCCGTAGGGCGGCGCGTCGACGACGGCGAGCGCGCCCGCGGCGTCGCGGACGACGGCGCGCCGGGCGAAGGGCGTCGTGTTGACCGCCTGCGGCGCGCCGCCGGGCTCGCCCAGCGCCGCGAGCGCCGCGTCCGCGAGCACGCCGGCCGTCGCCTCGACCTCGGCGAGCTCGGCCCGCGCGCGGACGTTGACCTCGGTGATCGAGGTCCCCGGGAGGATGTCGTGGAACTGGTTGACCATCAGGACGCGCCAGGCCTCGGCGAGCTCGGCGCGCGGGTAGGACGCGCCGCGCAGCCGCGCCGCGACGGCCGCGAGCGCCTCGGCGTCGTGGAGCGCGGCCTCGCAGCGGCGGTTGGCGCGCTTGAGCGCCGCCTGCGTCGTGTACGTGCCGCGGTGGTACTCGAGGTACAGCTCGCCGGCGACCGTGTGCAGGTCGCGGGCGTCGTCCTCGAGGCAGTCGAAGAAGTCCTGCGGCGCGCGCAGCTCGGTGCGCGGCAGGCCGCGCAGGTCGCGGACGCGGCGCAGGCGCTCGAGCATCGCGCGCGTCGGGCCGCCCCCGCCGTCGCCGTGGCCGAAGACGAGCAGGCTCTCGCGCGAGTGGACGTGGTCGCGGTAGTCGCGCACGCCGCGGCGCAGCTCGCGCACCGTCGCCTCGGCGTTGTAGGTGTCGGTCGGCGGGAAGTGGGTCAGGACCTCGCTGCCGTCGAGGCCCTGCCAGGTGAAGGTGTGGTGCTCGGGGGCGACGTAGCGGTTCCACGAGAGCTTCTGGGTCAGGAAGCGCGACATCCCGGCCAGGCGCATGAGCTGCGGGAGCTGGGCCGGGTAGCCGAAGACGTCGGGCTGCCAGAGCTCGGTGCAGCGCCGGCCGAGCTCGCGCTCGAAGAAGCGCTGGCCGTGCAGGAGCTGGCGGGCGAGCGCCTCGCCCGAGGGCAGGTTGCAGTCGGGCTCGATCCAGCTCCCGCCGACGGGCACCCACTGGCCGCGCGCGACGCGCTCGCGGATCGCCTCCCACAGCCCGGGGTCGCGCTCCTTCACCCACGCGTAGTGCTGGGCCTGCGAGGCGCAGAAGACGTGCTCGGGGTACTCGTCCATGAGCCGGACCTGCGTCGCGAAGGTCCGCTGCGCCTTGCGCCAGGTCTCGCCGAGCGGCCACAGCCAGGCGGTGTCGAGATGGGCGTGGCCGACGGCCGACACCGAGTGCGGGCCACCGTCGGCGTGGCGGGCGTAGAGGTCCTCCAGCAGGGGGGCGCCGTCGGCGCCGGTCTCGAGCGCGGTGGCGAAGGCGTCCAGGCCGGCGAGCAGCTCGCCGGCGAAGGACGGGTCGAGCCCCGGCTCGAGCTCGAGCGCGCGCAGGACCGCGTAATCGTGCAGGAGCCGCCACGCGGCGGGGTCGAAGCGCGCGAGCTCGCAGGCGTCGAGCACGTAGGGCGAGACGCTGCGCAGTGCCCCGCGCTCGCCCTGGCCGGCCTCGCCATAGCCGAACGGGTCGTTGCAGGCGATCTCGACCTCGAAGGCGACGCGCTCGCCGCCGCGCGCGCCGGCGATCAGCGTCGCGTCGGGCCGCGGCTGCGTCCCGGACGAGTTGATGCCCTGCACGGCGCGCCCGTCGAGCCACAGCGTGCCCTCGCTGCGGGTGTCGAGCAGGAGGTCGACGCGGGCGCCCGCCCACGCGTCCGGGACCGTGGCCTGCGCGCGCAGCCAGTAGGTCGCGAAGAGCGGGCCGAGCTGCTCGCCCGGGGCGACGGATCGGTACTCGAGGCCCTGCGCGGCCGCATGGCCGATGCGATCCACCGGCCCCGCGAGCAGCAGCGCGCCGACCCCGACCCGCTCCGGGTACACCGCGGCCGCCAAGCGCTCCTCGAGGCGCGCGAGGCGCTCGCGCGTGTAGTCGCGGTGCACCCGCCGGATGCTTCCAGAACGCGCCCGCGAGGATCAGGCGGCCCGCTCGGCCAGGAACTCCTCCCACGTCCGGTGGCCGACGGCGTGCTCCGGGGCCAGGTTGGCGCCCGCGCGGAAGGCGCCGGCGCCCTTGCCCGGGGGCCGGATCGGCACGATCGCCCGGTGTTTGCCGCTGGCGCGCAGGTAGGCGCGGACGAGGTCGCGCAGCTCGTAGATCCGCGGCCCGGCCATGTCGTCGACGAGGCCGGCGGGCGCGCCGAGCGCGAGCTCGACGAGCCGGTCGGCGACCTCGCCCGTCTCGACGGGCTGGAAGCGGAAGCCGGACGGCACGGGGACGACGGGCAGCTTCGCCATGCCGCTGACCGTCATGAGGATGAGGTCGTGGAACTGCGTGGCGCGCAGGGTCGTCCACGGCAGGCCCGAGCCGGCGATGACCTGCTCGGCGCCGAGCTTGGAGGCGAAGTAGGCGAACATCGCCCGGTCGACCGCGCTGACGACCGGGACGCGATCGACGCCCACCACCGAGATGTAGACGACGTGCGGCGCGCCGGCCCGCGCCGCCGCGCGGACGAGCGTCTGCGCCTTGCCCTCGTCGCCCTTGGTGGTCCCCGCGAGGTGGACGATGACCGGCGCCCCCTCGACCGCGGCGTCGACGCCCTCGCCCGTCGCGAGGTCGCCGGTCACGTGCTCGACGCCGTCCGCCGGCTCGCCGCCCTTCCTGCTCAGGACGCGGACGTCGCGGCCGGCGGCGCGCAGCCTGGGGACGACGTGGCGCCCGAGGGTCCCCGTGCCGCCGGTGACGAGGATCGGACCGCCTGGGCGATCGCTTCCGTTCGTGGTGCTCATGATGTGGTTCTCCTGGTCCGGTCACGTCGGCGCGTTCGCGCCGGTCTATCCCGATGACCGATCGCAACCGGGGGATGTGACCGATGGACGACGACTGGCTGGCCGAGCGCTTCGAGGAGCACCGCGACCGCCTCACGGCGGTCGCCCACCGCATGCTCGGCTCGGCGAGCGAGGCCGACGACGCCGTCCAGGAGGCGTGGCTGCGCCTCAGCCGCAGCGACGCCGACGCGATCGACAACCTTGGCGCGTGGCTGACGACGGTGCTCTCGCGCGTGTGCCTGAACGTCCTGCAGGCGCGGCGCGCGCGCCCCGAAGTGCCGCTCGACGCCGACGTCGCCGAGCCCGCCGCCGCCGCCTCGGACGCCTCGGAGTCCTCGGACGCCGACCCGCTGCACGAGGCGCTGCTGGCCGACTCGGTCGGCCTCGCGCTGGTGGTCGTCCTGGACACGCTCTCCCCCGCCGAGCGCGTCGCCTTCGTGCTGCACGACATGTTCGGCGTCCCCTTCGACGAGATCGCGCCGATCGTGCGCCGCAGCGAGCCGGCGGCCCGCCAGCTCGCCAGCCGGGCCCGCCGCCGCGTCCGGCGCGAGGACGCCGATCCCGAGACGGCCCGCGTGCGACAGGCCAAGCTCGTCGACGCGTTCCTCGCCGCCGCCCGCGGCGGGGACTTCGAGGCCCTGCTCGCGGTGCTCGACCCGGACGTCGTGCTGCGCACGGACGAGGCGGGCGTCGCGATGGGGGCCGCGCCGCAGACCCGCGGGGCCGACGCGGTCGCCCGGTTCTCCACCCGCGCCCGCGGCGCGCGCCCTGCCCTCCTCGACGGCGCGCCGGCCCTGGTCTGGATGCCGGGCGGCGAGCTGCGCGTCGTCTATGACTTCACGGTGTCCGCCGACAGGATCACGGCCATCGACCTGATCGCAGACCCGGAGCGGGTGCGGGCGCTCGACCTGGTGGTCCTCGACGGATGACGCTCGGGCAGATTCCCGGCTATCCGGACGAGAGCGCGCGGATCCTCTCCGACGCCGGCGAGGTCGCGCGCTTCTACGACCGCTGCAGCGAATCTCATGCGCGAGCTCCTCGACGGCCTCGCCGAGCACCCGGAGGAGCCCCGCCCCTTCCCCGAGATCGAGGACGAGATCGGCTGGCCCCGCCGCCGGATCGCGTCGGTGCTCGGCGGCGTCTGGCACCTGCGCCACCACGAGTTCGCCGGCGCGCGCCCGTATCACTTCAACGCCCCGCGCCATGCCGCGTCGGGGCGCTGGGAGATCTGGATGGACGCGCGGCAGGCCGCCGCCCTGCAGGCGGCCCGCCGGTGACGCGGTCAGCGCGCCGGCGGCCTGACCCCGATGAGCAGCGCCATCTCGAGCCACTTCCAATAGCAGTCGACGTCGGCGAAGCCGATGTCGCGCAGCCAGCGCAGCTGGGTCCCGACGTCGAGCAGGCGGTCCGACGGGTCCTCGTCCTCCATCGGCTCCTCGATCGCCGCATAGAAGGCGACATGCAGGCGCTCGGACGGCGAGGCGACGTGCTCGAAGTTCGCGAACGTCCCCCCGGGCTCGAGCGCCGCGAAGATCTCGGCGTACAGCGAGCGCTTGCGCTGGTGCTCGAGGTGGTGGATGCACATCGACGACACGATCGCGTCGAAGCGCCCGAGGTCGGGCAGCGGCGCGGCGAGGTCGTGCTCGACGAGCTCGATCTGCTCGTCGCCGTCGAAGCGCTCGCGAGCGCGGTCGAGCATGAGCGTAGAGAAGTCGAGCCCGACGCCGAGCATGCCGGGCCGGTCGGCGCGCAGCAGCGCGAGCAGCCGCCCGTCGCCGGTCCCGAGGTCGAGGATCCGCGGCGCGCCGCGCGCAACGTGGTCGAGCAGCACGCTCTCGCCCTCGGCGCGCCGCGGGTACTCGTCGGCGCGGCTCAGGTAGCGCCCAACGTGCTCGGGGCTCGTCCATTCCGGGGCGGCCATCGGGCCTACGGCAGCGTCGTGAAGCGCCGCTTCGCCCGCTCGGTCAGGGAGCCATCGGCGTCGTAGTCGAAGACCTCCCGCACCAGGCCGCCGCCGTCGAGGAGTTGCTCCCCAGCGCGCGCATAGACGACGCCGTCATGCGGCCCGCCCCGCATCTGAAACCGCCGAAGCGTCGCCATCGGTGGATGGTACGCGCGTCAGCGCCTGACCATGAACCGCCGAGAGGCCGTCACGGGCGCGCCGGACGCGGGGCGGACTCGGCCGCGGCGATCTAAGGGCGTGCCGGCGGCTCCAGGCCCTTGCGCTCAACGGATCCGGCGCCGGTCACGACGGTCAGCGGCGGCACGTCCTGCGCCACGACGGTTCCTGCTCCGACGACGGAGCCACGGCCGATCGTCACGCCAGGGCAGATCGTGGCCGCCGCGCCGACCCAGACGTCCGCTTCGATGACGATGGGATCCAGCGTGATGGCGTCGTAGCGCTCGGCAAGCTCGACAGGATGTCCGGCCGTGGTCAGCACCACCATCGGGCCGATCAGCGTCCGGTCGCCGATGCTGATGCCGCCTCGGTCCGAGAACGAGCAACCTTGGTTGACGAACACCCGCTCCCCGAACTCGATCTCGAGGCCGTGGTCGCAGTAGAAGGGCGGGCAGATGGTAACCGTGTCGGGGAGCGGCTTGCCGAGGATCTCGCCGAGCAGCGCGTTACGTGTCTCGAGGTCGCTGAACGGCAGCACGTTGAGCCGTGAGGTGAGCTCCATGACGACCTGGACGCGCTCGGCGAAGCTCCGCGACGCAGCCGTGCGTCCTCGCAGGCGCCGTTCTCCTGCCATGGCGCGCGATGCTCGCACAGCGCGTGGAGGGAACGACGAACCTCTGACCCGGGACTGCTCGGGGAGGACAAGCGCGCGGCTCGAAGCGGACCTGCGGCGCTGAGCGCCGTGGCCCGACCCGTCACCGGACGGGCGCCGGGCGTCGAGCGGGGAGGTCACCCGATCGGGGTGATGCGCAGTGCGGCGGTGTCGGCGAACGTTCGGGGCGCTGCCGCTGGGCCGTGTGCTGCCGCATGCGCCAGGCCACGACCCCTCTGAGAGGAGTGCCCATGAGCGTGCCGTTCAAGGGCAAGATCAACGTCGACATCCGCGACTCGGTGCCGGACTGGTCGCCGTTCGAGCCGCCCAAGGCACCCGAGGGGGCGCCGAACGTCGTCTACGCGGTCCTGGACGACGTCGGGTTCTCGGCGATGGCGTGCTACGGAGGGCCGGTCGAGACGCCGAACATCGACCGGATCGCCGGTTCCGGAGTGCGGTACACGCAGTGGCACACGACGGCGCTGTGCTCGCCGACGCGGTCGTGTTTGTTGACCGGGCGCAACCACACGCGCAACAGCATGGCGTGCATCACCGAGGCGGCCAGTGGGTTCCCGAACGCCAGCGGCGTGATCCCGCCCGAGAACGGCCAGATCCAGCAGATCCTCGCCGAGCGCGGCTGGAACACCTACATGGTCGGCAAGTGGCATCTGTGCCCGGAGGCCGAGATGAACGTCGCCTCGTCGCGTCGCAACTGGCCGACCGGCCGGGGCTTCGAGCGCTTCTACGGGTTCCTGGGCGCCGAGACGAACCAGTGGTATCCCGACCTGGTCTATGACAGCCATCCGGTCGACCCGCCGCGCTCGCCGGAGCAGGGCTATCACCTGACCGAGGATCTGACCGACAAGGCGCTGGAGTTCATAAAGGATGCGAAGGTGCTGGCGCCGGACAAGCCGTTCTTCCTGTACTACGCCCCAGGCGCCTGCCACGCCCCGCACCATGTGTCCAAGGAATGGGCCGACCGCTTCAAGGGTCGCTTCGACGTGGGTTACGAAGTGCTGCGCGAGGAGACCCTCGCCCGCCAGAAGGCGATGGGGATCGTGCCGCCGGACACCGAGCTGCCGCCGATCAACCCGATCGGGACGCCCGAGTCGCGAACGGGTCCGAACGGCGAGCCCTTCACCCAGATGGACTACACGCGCGCCTGGGACTCGCTTTCGGCGGACGAGCAGCGGCTGTTCGTCCGGATGGCCGAGGTCTACGCCGGCTTCCTGGCGCACACCGACGCGCAGATCGGCCGGCTGCTGGACTACCTGGAGGAGACCGGCCAGCGCGAGAACACGCTGGTGATCCTGGTCTCCGACAATGGCGCCAGCGGCGAGGGCGGCCCGGACGGGTCGGTCAACGAGTGCAAGATGATCAATGGGATCCCCGACGACATCGCCGAGAACCTCACGATGATCGATGAGCTCGGCGGCCCCAAGACGTACAACCACTACCCCAACGGCTGGGCGATGGCGTTCAACACGCCGTTCAAGATGTGGAAGCGCTACGAGTTCAACGGCGGTACCTCAGACCCCTGCATCATCTCCTGGCCGCAGGGGATGAAGGCGCATGGCGAGATCCGCGAGCAGTACCACCACGCGATCGACCTGGTGCCGACGATCCTCGACGCGCTCGGCGTCGAGCCACCCGAGACGATCGGCGGGCACGTCCAGAGCCACTTCGACGGCGTCAGCATGCGCTACAGCTTCGACGCCGCGCCGCTGCCCAGCGCGCGCGAGACGCAGTTCTTCTCGATGCTCGGCTCGCGCAGCATCTGGCATCAGGGCTGGAAGGCTGTGACCACCCACCCGACGATCAGCGGCTGGGGCCACTTCGACCAGGACACCTGGGAGCTCTACCACACCGATGTCGACCGCTCCGAGCTGCACGACCTCGCGGCCGCCGAGCCCGAGCGCCTGCATGCGCT
This sequence comes from uncultured Actinomycetes bacterium, assembly GCA_963851295.1. Lineage (GTDB taxonomy): Bacteria > Actinomycetota > Thermoleophilia > Solirubrobacterales > Solirubrobacteraceae > JAOPZW01. The sequence continues at coordinate 1,425,213 of CAWKOS010000001.1, forward strand.
GATCAATCTCTGGTACGCCGAAGCGGGCGCCAACGGCGCGTTTCCGCTCGACGACCGCGGCCCGCTGGAGATCATCCTCACGCCGCGGCCGGTGCTCTCGCCGGCGCGCGACCGCTACGTGTACTACCCGAACACGGCGGACGTCCCCGAATCCCAAGCGGTCAACATCCGCAACCGCTCCTACGCGATCGGCGCGCTCGTCGACATCCCCGAGCCCGGCGCCGCAGGCGTCCTGTTCGCGCACGGCGCGCGCTTCGGCGGCCACGCGCTCTACGTCAAGGACAACCGGCTGCACTACGTCTACAGCTTCGTCGGCAGCCTCGAGCAGAAGATCGTCGCCACCGAGGAACTGCCGACCGGCGAGCAGCTGATCCTGTCCGCCGCGTTCGAGAAGGACGGCGAGGACCCGCCCGGCGTGTCGGTCGGAACGCTGTCGCTCTATCACGGCGACGTCAAGGTCGGCGAGGGCCGCATCCGCACCCAGCCCGGCAAGTTCGCGCTCGGCGGCGAAGGCCTGTGCGTCGGGCGCGACAGCAGCGACCCGGTCACCGACGACTACCCCGGCACCGCGCCCTGGGCGTTCACCGGCGGCACGATCAACCGCGTCGCCATCGACGTCAGCGGCGAGCCGTACGTCGACCTCGAGCGCGAAGCCGTCGCCATGATGTCCCGCGAGTAGCACCCGGGGCATCCTCTCCCCCAGCCGGCCGGCGAACCATTCATGCCGGATTCGAGCGCGCCCGAGAGGATTCGAACCTCTGACCTTCGGTTCCGTAGAAGGTGGCCCTAGCGGGCCCGTATGCCGTGTGTTCATCGAGAACTCCCTGCACAGCAAAGGATTCCGAAGAGGACACGAGCGGACAGCAAGAGCCATGCGGAGACGCGATTTGCTCCCACCTTGTTCCCACCCCTGTTCCCACCGAAGCCCGGATCGGTCCCGCGCGAGCGCTTCCCCGTGCGGTCTGTGGCGAGGTTGGAGAGCCCGGACACGCAGAACGCGGCCGGCCCTACTCTGGATCCTGAGCGTCCCGCCGACCGCCTCGACGCGGTCCGTGAAACCGACGAGTCCCGGCCCGTGCGCCGGGCCCGGCGAGCGCAACCACCGGCCGGATCAGCTCATCCACCTGGGGCTTCTCCGCCTCGGCCAGGGTGCTCTGCCGAGACGCCGGGCAGCAACCTGCGCGCCACCGCGGTAGCGCGGACGCCTGAGCTCGACCGGCGCCTGGCGGTCCTTACCGAGGACAACGAGCTGTGCTTGAGCAGCCGCGCCCCCCCGGGCCTGCGTCGTCGCGCGGCTGGTCGATCCGGCTCGAGCGCGCGCCGGAGCGTGTCCCGCTGGCTCCGGCCGCTGACCGTCAAGCCGGTCGAGGCGGATCGCCCCTCAAAGCGGGAGGTTGAACCCGCGCGCGAGAAGCGCGAGCGGGTTGCCGCGAGCCTCCGCGAGGATCCGCTTCCGCACGCGCTCGTCGAGCGGCCGTTCGTCCCGATCCTGCCGCGATCGTGCTGCTGGCCCGGGCGCAAGGCCCCATCGCGCGCCCTCTTGCACGATCGCGAATCGTTGTCGAAGGGTCGCGGGGCGCCGGTCAACCTGAGCTCATGTTGCCCTGTCTTGAGTTCTCGGACGTATGTGGATGTCTCGACCGTGGTCCACTTCAACGCGTCTGCGTTCACACGGACGGGAACCTCCCGATGACCTCGCGGAGAGTCCCTAACGTCGTCAGTCCGAGCGACAACGCCCGCGCCGCGGGACGCTCGATCGCATGAGCTACGCAGTCGAATGGATGGGGGGCGGCGTTGTCGTCTTCGGGATCGTGCTCCTCCTCGCGATCGTCCCGGAGTTCGCCGCGATCGCCGTCGTCGTCGCCACGATCGCCGTCCTCGTCGTCGCACTAGCGGCCCTCGTCGGGCTCGTGGCGCTCGCCGCGGCGGCGCTCGCGAGCCCGAACCTGCTCGTGCGCAGCGTTCGCCGCCGTCTTGGCCCAACGAAGAACACGATGGATCCACTCGCCGAGCGGGGTCCCGGAGCCGATCGGCCGCCGGATCGCCTGCGGGTCTTGGGCCGAGCACACGTGACCGCGTTCGGTCAGGACGAACCGGACGAGGCGGCCGCGGCCCTCGAGGACGCCACTCGGGACGCCGCGTAGGCGAGCGGCGTGGGCGTCCTCCTCGACTCACTCCACAGCGCGCTGGCGCTGGATCCGGTCGCGCAGGATCACCTCCTCCAGGCGCGGCAGATGCAGGCGCTGTCATTCACCGTCCACATCCCGCTGGTGTGCTTCGGCATCGCCTTCCCGGTGATGGTGCTGCTCATGGAGTGGTGGGGGCAGCGCACCGGCGACCCGTTGTGTCGGACGATCGCGCGCCGGTGGAGCCGGGTGATGATCGCCCTGTTCGCGATCGGCGCGATCACCGGCACGGTGTTGAGCTTCGAGATGGGCGTGCTGTGGCCGAACTTCACGGCGACGTTCGGCGGCGTCTTCGGACTCGGCTTCGCCATCGAGGGGTTCTCGTTCTTCCTCGAGGCGATCTTCCTAGGCATCTACGCCTACGGCTGGGACCGGCTCTCGCCGCGCATGCACCTGCTCAGCGGGATCCCCATCGCCGTCACCGGATTCCTCGGGTCGTGGATGGTCATCTCGGTCAACGCGTGGATGAACCACCCGAGCGGCTTCCGGCTGGTTGCCGGCCGCGTCGTCGACGTCCACCCCTGGAAGGCGCTCTTTGGCAACGACTTCCTATGGCACGAGCTCATCCACATGTACATCGCCGCGTACCTCGTCACCGGCTTCATCATGGCCGGCGTCTACGCGGCCGCGCGGCTGCGCGGGCGCTGGACCCGCTACGAGCGTGCAGCGATCGTGCTGCCGCTGATGATCGCCGCGCTCGCCGCGCCGATCCAGTTCCTCGCCGGCGACTGGGCGGCGCGCACGATCAGCAGGGACGAGCCGACCAAGCTCGCCGCGATCGAGGGCCTGGCCAAGACGACCGAGGGCGCCCCGTTGCACGTCTTCGGCCTGTACGAGCACGGGCAGGTCCGGTACGGCGTGCGCATCCCGAAGGCCCTCTCCGTGCTCGCCTTCCACGATCCCAGCGCGCGGGTCCAGGGGCTCGACGCGGTGCCGCCACGGAACCGTCCGCCGGTCAACGTTGTCCGCGTCGCCTTCCAGACGATGGTCGGCATCGGCACGATGCTGGCCATCCTCGGCATCCTCACCGTGGTCGTGCGCGTGCGCCGACGGCGGTTGCCCACCCAGCGGGTGTACTACGCGGCCGTCGCGGCCGCGGGCCCGCTGTCCGTGGTCGCGCTCGTGGCCGGCTGGGTCACGACCGAGGTCGGCCGCCAGCCCTGGGTCGTCTACGGAGTGATGCGCACCAGTGACGCGGTCACCGGAGCGGGCGTCATCCCGGTCAGCTACGCCGGGCTCTGGGCGCTCTACGTCGCGGTGGGCGCGGCCACCGTGTGGATCCTCCGTCGCCTTGCGCGCATGCCGGTCGAGACGCCCGCCGCCGGGCACGGCCCCCGCCGGAGGTGATCGCGTGGCGTTGACGGCCGTCCCACTCTTCTTCGTCCTCGTCGGACTGACGTGCTACATCGTCCTGGCCGGCGCCGACTTCGGCGCCGCCATCTGGCAGATCACCGCCCCACAGACCCGGGAGGGGCGGCGGATCCGCGACTTCGCCCACAACGTCATGGCACCGGTGTGGGAGGCCAACCACGTGTGGTTGATCTTCGTGCTCACAGTCACCTGGACGGCCTACCCCGCCGCCTTCGGCTCGATCGCGTCGACCCTCTCGATCGCGCTCATCGTGGCGGCGCTGGGGATCGTCATCCGCGGCGCGGCGTACGCCGTGTCCGCCGGCACATCGGGTCCGCGGCAGGTTCGCGACCTCGACTTCGTCTCCGCTATCTCGTCGATCGTGACGCCGTTTGCGCTCGGTGCGTGCGTCGGTGGCATCGCGTCGGGGCGAGTCCCGTACGGCAAGGCCCAAGGGGATCTTGTGTCGAGCTGGCTCAACCCGACCTCGGCGGTCATCGGCGCGCTGGCAATCGCGATCTCCGCCTACCTGGCCGCCGTCTACCTCTGTGACGACGCGCAACGCCGCGGAGAGCATGCCCTCGTGGCTCCCTATCGGCGGCGCGCGCTCGGCACCGGCACGGTCGCCGGCCTGCTCGCCTTGGTCGGGCTCGGCGTCCTGCAGCGCGACGCCCATCCGCTCTACCGCGAGCTGATCGCCGGCCCGGGGCTCCCCGCCGTGATCGTCTCGGGTGCGGCGGGCGTCTCGGCGCTCGGGCTCGTACTCCGCCGGCGATTCCAGCTCGCGCGCCTCGCCGCGGCCCTCGCCGTGGCGGCGATCGTGGCCGGGTGGGCGCTCGCCCAACAGCCCCAGCTCCTGCCCGGCCTGACGGTCGACCAGGCCGCCGCCCCACGCAACACGCTGATCGCCGTCATCGTCGCCGTCGCCGGCGGCGGCATCGTCGTGATCCCTTCGCTCCTCGTGCTGCTGCGGCTGTCCGTCGCCGGCCGCCTGGGCGACTACAGCGCCGACGGCGGCTCCGTCGACCCGCGCAACGGTCCCGTCCGGACCCCGCGGCTCCGTCCGGCCCGCGCCGGGCGCCTCGCCACCGCCTGCCTCATCGGCGGCTTCGGCTTCCTCACTGTTGCCGAGGTCGGGTGGGCGCACGCGATCGGCGTGACCATGCTGCTCGCGGCGATCGCGCTCGGCCTCGCGGCGGCTGCGCCCCGGCTGCTCGAGGACAACGAATCTGACGGCAGCTTGCGCTCACGAGCCCCGTAAGGGCTCGAGCGGAAGGTCGACGACGAGGCGTGTGCCCTGCCCGACGCGGCTGTGGACGCTCGTACCTCGCCTGCGCGCCAGGACGTGGAGGGAGCGGACGTGAGCCGCGTGTCCGGCACGCCCACCTGCTTCATCAACGGCCGCCGCCACCACGTGGCGTACGACATCGATCCCTGTCGCGCGTAGTCCCCGCCGCCGCCGGCGTCCCGCGCCAAGCTGGCGGCGTCCTAGCGCTCACGTGCCTTGCCGGCTGCGGGCCTTCCTCGCGATCAGGCTCCGCCCGGTCTCGCGGTCGATCAGGTGTAGCCGGACGGTGTCGAACCAGCGCTGATCGGCGGGGTGGATCACCGACCCGGAAATCTCCGAGTGGTGCGGCGACGCTGTGCGCCGGCGTAGATCGGTCATCTCGCTCGGCCTCGGCTGGCAGGGGCCGGGCGGTTAGGCTGTTGCGAGGCTTGCCCGCACGATCTGCGGGAGTTCGCGCCAGGGCCGGTCCAGGCGCTCGCCATCGACGAAGAAGGTCGGCGTCGCGTGGACTCCTGCTCTGCGGCCGCCCTCGACGTCGGCGAGGACGCGCTCTCGAAACGTGTGCTCGCGAAGGGCCGCGTCGGTCTCCGCTGGGTCGAGCTCAAGTCGCCCTGCCACCGAGAGCAGGTCGTCGTGTGAGAACCGCCCGCGCGGTGTAAGGAGCAGCGAATGTGCGTCCCAGAACTGCCCGTGCACGCCAGCCATCTCGGAGAGCTCCGCGGCGACGTCCGCGCGAGGATGGAGCGCAGGCACGGGGAAGTGGCGCCAGACGAAGCGAAGGCCGTCGAAGCGGTCGAGGAGCGATTTCACCGGCCGACTGGCTTGGAAGCAGTACGGGCATCCGAAGTCCCCGTACGCTCTAACAGTCCGTCGTACGGTGCCACCGGTCCAGGGCGATCGCGTATCGGTTGATCACGAGCTCCGATTGCCGGTCGACCGATGCGCGGCCATGCTCAGCCCATGCCTATCTCACGAGGCTTTCGGGGCCGCCGGGTGGACGTCGATCCCGCGCGCGTGCCGCCGGGTCAGTACGTCACACGCGACTTTCCGGTGCTGTCCGCCGGACCGACGCCGCACACGCCGCTCGATGAGTGGAGCTTCACGATCAACGGCGCCGTCGACGGTGCGGTGTCGTGGCCGTGGGAGGAGTTCATCGCGCTGCCGCGGGAAACGGTCACCGCCGACATCCACTGCGTCACCAAGTGGTCCAAGCTCGACACCACCTGGACCGGGGTTTCGGTCGACACCCTGCTCGAAGGCGTCCACACCGATGCCGGCTACGTCACCGCCTGGTGCGACGGCGGCTACACGACCAACCTCCCGCTCGAGGACCTGACCGGTGGCCGGGCGTGGATCGCTTACGAGTACGGGGGCGAGCCGCTCGAGCCCGAGCACGGCGGCCCGGCCCGGCTGCTCGTTCCGCATCTGTACTTCTGGAAGAGCGCGAAGTGGGTCCGCGGGCTCGAGTTGCGCGACCACGACGAGCCCGGCTTCTGGGAGATCTACGGCTACCACAACTACGGCGATCCCTGGAAAGAGCAGCGCTACCAGGGGGACTGATCGTGGCGCCGGCACGAATCGCCTGGCGGCTCGCCGCCGTCAACGACGTGATCGTCGAGACGCCCCGCGCGAAGACGCTGGTCCTCGACGCGCCCGGCTGGCCCGGACACCTCGCCGGCCAGCACGTCGACGTCCGCCTCACCGCCGCGGACGGCTTCCAGGCACAGCGCTCCTACTCGATCGCCTCGGCACCCGAGGACGCATCGCTCGCGCTGACGGTCGAACGACTCGAGGACGGCGAGGTCTCGCCGTACCTGACCGACGAGCTCCGTCCCGGTGATGAGCTGGAGCTGCGCGGCCCGATCGGCGGGTACTTCGTCTGGCGCAGCGAGGACGGCGGTCCACTCCTGCTCGTCGCCGGCGGATCCGGCCTCGTGCCGCTGATGGCGATGCTGCGCCACCGTGCGGCGCAGTCGAGCACCGTAGACACGCGGCTGCTGCTGTCCGCGCGGTCGAGCGACGACGCCCTGTACCGCGACGAGCTGGCACGGCTCGCCGCCGGCGACGGGCTCGCCGTGCATCAGACGTTCACGCGCGAGCCGCCCGCCGGCTGGTCGGGCTTCGCGCGCAGGGTCGACGCGGACATGCTGAGCCATGTCGGCCCGCCACCGTCCCAACGGCCACGGATCTTCATCTGCGGGCCGACCGCCTTCGTCGAGCGAGCGGCCGAGCTGCTCGTCGGGTTGGGCCACGACACCGCCGCGATCCACGCCGAGCGATTCGGTCCCACGGGAGGATGAGATGAGCGAAGACGCGCGATGGCTGGACGGCAACGCGCTGGGCGGTCTGCTTCAAGAGCTGTTCGGCGCGGAGATGACCGCCGCGCCGCACACGTGCCAGTCGTGCGGCGCGGAACGCGCCGTCGCCGCGCACCGCGTGTACCTCGGCGCGGGAACGGTCCTTCGGTGCCCGGTCTGCGGGCAGATCGCGTTCGTCGCGGCAGCGCTGCCAGACCGCCATGTGGTGCACCTCACCGGGACGTGGCGGATGGAGATGCCGCGCTCCTAGCTCGACCCCACAAAGGAGAACGACAATGGCGTCACCTGCAACCTCGAGTCATCTGCCGGCGCTGGCCGAGCCGCACGAACGGCAGGCGATCGCTCACGAGCTCCAATCCACGATGCAGGAGCTCGTCGACCTGTCGCTGATCGGCAAGCAGCTGCACTGGGCCGTGGTCGGACACGCCTTCCGGCCAGTACACGAACACCTCGACGAGCTCGTCGCGTCCTGGCGCGATCTCGCCGACGTGGTCGCCGAGCGCGCGGTCGCCCTCGGGTACGTGCCGGACGGGCAAGCTCGGGCCGTCGCGGCCGGATCACCGCTGTCGCCGGTGGCGGCCGAGGCGACCGAGAGCCACGCCGTGGTAAGGGCCATCGCCGACCGGATCGCGCAGGTCAGCGAGACCGCGCGCGAGCGGATGGACCGAACCGCCGAGCGCGACGCGGTCTCGCAGGACGTGCTGATCGACGTCGTGCGCACGCTCGAGCACCAGCAGTGGATGCTGCGCGTGCAGCTCAGCGATCGCGCCTGAGGCTTGAGCCATCCAGCTTCATCGCGACCACGGCTCGGACGCCCAGCGCGTAACGCGTTTCGGCTGAGTGCGCGCCGTCGAGCGAATCAGCCGGCCGCAGCGCGGTGCCATCCGCTTGCAGCGTGCCTCGATGACGGCCGCTCGGTCGCGCCAGCTCGCGATCTCTGACACCGCTACCGCTTCAACCGGTCGCGATGCGCGAGCGCGCCATCGGCCTGCGGTCCTCCGGCTCCCCGCACGTGGGTCACTCGAAGGACGAACCCGAGCGGGCGCCGTGGTGCCCTGTGCTGACTCGACGGTGAAGCGATAGGAGGTCGCGAGCGGGGCGATCGACAACGGCGATGCGGAACGATAGGCATTGAAAGGATGCGAGATGGCTGATGATGTTCAGGTCGCGAACCGCCGGCTCGACGCGAGCGGGAACGAGGCGCTGATCGGCATGGCCCGGATGGGCGCGGATGCGTTCGGGTACAAGGCGGACCTGCGGATCGACCGCGGCCTCGCCCAGCTCCTGCGCCTGCGGGTGTCGCAGCTCAACAACTGCACCTACTGCCTCAACTTGCACTATGAGGCGGCGCGCGAGGCGGGCATCCCCCGGGCCAAGATCGACACCCTGACCGCATGGTGGGAGACCGAGCTTCACTCCGAGGCCGAGCGGGCGGCGCTCCGCTACACCGAGGCGCTCACCCGCGCCGCCGACACCGATCGGGACGCGGCGTTCCAGCGCTTCCACGACGCGCTCGTCGAGCACTTCGGCCCGGAGGAGATGCTCGAGATCGTCGGCGTCGTCGTCAACATGAACATCTGGACCCGGATCAAGCTTGCCGAGGGCGCGATGCCGGGCCCGGCGGATTGAGCAGCTTCCGCAGCCTCCGACGTCGATCTGGTGGGCGATGTACTCGGCGTCGTCGTCTTGACCCAGCCCAGGAGCGCCGAGCCGCGGGTGTGTTGCCAGGTCAGTCCGGGGCAGCACAGGCCCGGCCAGCCGGTGACACCTACCGTCGTATCGCCGGCGTCCACCGAGTGGGCGTGGAGCTGCACGCCATGCCGCCGTCGGAGCGCCGCGGGGCTCGAGTCCACGAGCGTCTCCCGCGACCATCCGGTCGGCCAGCTGCGACTCCTTCGACACCGGGATGAGCCGGTCTTGCCATGAACAGTTTGCCGAAGCATCAGAACAGTTCGTGGCCCAGCAGCCGCTTACGACGGACGACGATCGGCCAGAGCTCAGTTGCGATCGGCGGAGCCGCGTGTTCCCGGCGGCCGCGGCCCGGCTGGCTAGGCGGCGGTCTCGCGGTGTGGCAGCTTCCAGCCGGGGCGCGGGAAGTGGCAGGTGTAGCCGTTCGGGTAGCGCTGGAGGTAGTCCTGGTGCTCGGGCTCGGCCTCCCAGAAGGGGACGGCCTCGCTGACCTCGGTCACCACCTTGCCGGGCCACAGGCCCGAGGCGTCGACGTCGGCGATCGTGTTCTGGGCGACCTGGCGCTGCTCGTCGCTCGTATAGAAGATCTCCGAGCGGTAGCTGGAGCCGATGTCGTTGCCCTGGCGGTCCTTGGTCGTCGGGTCGTGGATCTGAAAGAAGAACTCGAGGATGTCTCGATAGGAGATGCGCTCGGGGTCGAAGACGATCTCGACCGCCTCGGCGTGACCAGGATGGTTTGCGTAGGTCGGGTTGTCGTTGTCCCCACCGGTGTATCCGACCGTGGTTGAGATGACTCCATCGCGATGGCGCAGCAGCTCCTGTACGCCCCAGAAGCAGCCGGCAGCGAGGATGGCGGTCTCGGTGTTGTCGTTGTCGTTCATGGTGTCGTCTTTCCTCCGAAGTTCCGTTCCGGCCCAGCAGGGACAGTGCACCCGTCCGAAGCTGAGCTCATGATGATCCTCTTTCGCGAGACCTCCCAGCGGCGTGCGCGGCGTCGGCCCGGCCGACAGGACCGGGAAGCCACGCTCGTAGTAGTGACCCGGCGGGAGCCGCGATGGATCGATGTCGTCGCGGCAGCGCCCGCCGAAGCCACGGGAGATCGGAGTCATGCGTCGACGATTTCTTACGGACGAACGCGGATGATCGTCTGCCCGCTGATCCGCTCGGTCGGATTGAAGGCGGCGACGGCATCGTCGAGGGTCGCGACGTTGCCGATGTTCGTCCGCAGCCGTCCGTCCCGCACCCGCTGGACGATCTCACCCAGTTGGGCACGATCGGCCTCGACGACGAAGTCGATCGCCAGGCCGTCGGCGGGCCGCGCCTCGGGCGGCCCGGCGATGGTCACGAGTGTTCCTCCCGCTCGGATCACGCCTGCGGACCGCTTCTGGATGTCGCCGCCGATGACATCGAACACCAGGTCGACACCGCCGACGTCTTCCAGCGCGTCGTTCTCGAGGTCGACGAACTCCATCGCGCCGAAGTCGAGCGCCTTCTGACGGTCGGCCGCGCGTCCGGTGCCGATGACGTAGGCGCCGAACTCACGTGCGAGCTGCGCCACCATCGACCCGACTGAGCCGGCCGCGCCGTGCACGAGCACGCTCTGCCCCGCCTGAAGACGGCCATGCTCGAACAGTCCCTGCCACGCGGTCAAACCCGGCATCGGCAGGCTCGCGCCCACCATGAAGTCGACGTCGCCCGGCAGCGGCGCGAGGTTGCGTGCCTCGATCGCCACATACTCCGCCAGCCCGCCGCCGCGATACGAGTCCGTGAGGCCGAACACCCGCTGTCCCACCGACAGCCCCGTCGTGCCATAGCCGAGAGCGGTGACCACTCCGGCCAGCTCCTGCCCGGGAATCGACGGCGTCCGGTCCCGGCCGAGGCGATCTGTCCAGGTCGAGGGCCACGTCAGCTCGCCCGAGGTAAATCCCGACGCATGAACCTGAACGACGACCTCGTTTATCGCCGGTTCCGGCTCGGGTCGCTCCACCAGCGTCATCCCGGCCGTTCCCGCAGCCTGGTCCGTCACCACAATCGCCTTCATCCGGCACCTCCCTATGCCCTCATCCGGCCGCTCGCCGAGTTCCTTTCCCTGGGTCAGGTCCTCAAACGGGGTTTCACCGACCTCCCTGCCCCCCGTCGAATCTTCATCCGGCCGCTCGCCGATCGTGGCGCCTTGGGTCGGGCCTTCGTATGGATCGTTCGACAGTGACATGCGACTCTGTCCTTTGCTGAGGTGATGGGTACTCGAGCGCTTCGGATCCGACGCTAGTCGGTTGCTCGAACGCCTCAAAAGGCGATGGGTGATCGCTCGATAGCACTGTGTTATCGGGTCTGGTGCGGTGGGGGCTCGGCGGTCGGCCGCGTTATGCCGGGTGTGTGGTTCCGATACGAAACGGAGATCGACTCAGCGCCACGGCATCGTTGCGGTGAACTAGTTTGAAAGCGATCACGAGGAGCGCCGGCAGGCGCAGACAGCGATCAGGAGCTCGACCCACTTCGCCGCCCTGGTCCTCGTCCGACGGCAGCCGATTTGGCCTACGAGACCCCGGGATCACCGGCGTGACATCGCCGGACGAGCTACGCTCGCGCGATCAGCCAGAGGAGCCGGACTTCGTGGCCTGTGCCAGGAGCTCGTCCGGCGCGCGGTTTCGGTCAGCTGGCCCCGCGATCGGGATCTCGACCTCGATGAGCGTTCCGCTTCCGGACGGGCTCTCGATCTTGATACTCCCTCCGAGCGCCTCGATTCGATCCCTGAGCCCGGTCAGTCCCGATCCCCGCCTCGGATCGGCTCCACCGACGCCGTCATCGCGAATCGCAAGGAGAAGCACGTCGTCCTCGATACTGAGGGAGACCCACACGCGCGTGGCGTTCGCGTGCTTCGACGCATTGGTCAGCGCCTCGGAAACGGTGTAGTAGGCGGCGACCTCGACTTGGTCGGGGAGCCGGTCCTCGAAGGGTACGTCGAGCTCGACGCGAACGGCGGAGCGACGTCCGAGTGCTCTGAGCGCCGGCGAGAGACCGCCCGCGGTAAGTTCGGCTGGATGGATGCCTTGTGACAGCTCGCGGAGCCCGTCGACGGCCGTCTTCAACCCCTCCGCGACGCGGCTGACCTCGGCGCGCAGCTCGTCGGATCCAACCGGAACCTTGGCCTCGGCCCTTCGAAGCGCAACGGCAAGCGTGACGAGCCGTTGTTGCGCCCCGTCGTGCAGGTCGCGCTCGATCCGACGGCGCGCGTCGTCGCCGGCCGCGACGATGCGCGCACGCGACGCGGCGAGCTCTGCTCGGCTGTCGGCATTAGCGATCGCGGTGCCCAGGAGCTCAGCGAACTTCTCGAGACGCTGCTCCGCGTCGGTGGGGAGGCGCTTGTTCACGTCGGTTACCGTCACAAAGCCCCACTGCTTCCCCTCGACAACGATCGGGACGCCGACATTTGAGATGGCGCCGATCTCGCGAAGCACGTCAGCCATGGGGCCGGAGACGTGTTCGAGTCCGCTCCGCTCGAGCCGCACGGGGAGACCGGTCCGGTAGACCCCGGTCGATGCCATATAGTCCTCGAGCTCCCAGCGCGACCCGATCGAGATCCCTCGGATGCCGTCGCTCACACCGACAACGACCATCGCCGATCCATCGGGTTCGAAGCGCCCCACACACGCTTGCGTGGAGCCGAACAGTTGCGCCATTTCGTTGGTAACTGCGGAGAAGATCTCCTCGGGGCTGACGCCGCGGGCCACCAGCGTGGCCACCCGCCGCAGCGCTGCCTGCTCGTCGGCCAGCTCGCCAGCTCGCGCCTCCGACGCTGCCAGCTCGGCGCGCGCCTCAAAGTTCGCGATTGCCGTGGCAATGAGGTCGATGAAGTCGCGGAGGCGATCCTCCGTGCCCGCGGGAAGCACCGTTCCTGCCCGCGAGAAGACGCACATCTTGCCCCAAACGGCTCCATTGACGACGATTGGACCCGCACAACCGGAGCCGAGTTCCGCCGCCCGCGCAACCTCACCGACTGTTCCCGGAGATGTCGATAAGTCGTCGACTCGCGCCGGCTCGTGCGTGTCCAAGACCAGAGCAGTGAGGGTTCCAGGATCTGGTGGCATCGGCGTACCGATGCCGAGGAATTGCTCCGCGCCTGCGAGGCCGGGCCCAAATGCCTCACCGACCGTGACTGCCGTTCCGTCGGGCTCGTAGCGCGTCACGATAACGCCGGGCACGTCCAAGACCGATGCAACCTCTCGGGCGACGATCGAGAAGAGCTGTTCTGACGCCGGCGCGCGGGCAAACGCGGCGAACATCTCTGCCGGAGGCGATTCCTGCGCAACCATGGTCGCGACCCGACGCAGGGCCGCCTGCTCGCTCGCGAGCTGCGCGAGTTGCTCGCGGGCCTGGCTGTCGGCGATTGCGGTCGCGACCAGGTCGGTGAATCGGGCGAGACGCTCTTCGGTGCCGTCGGGAGTCGGTTTCCCCGGGCGGGCGCCAGCGGTCATGAAACCCCAGATGGAGCCTTCGACGACGATCGGGACGCCGACCGCCGAGACCATGCCGCCGGCTCTCAAGGCGGCGCCCAGCGGTCCCGGCATCGTCGTGTACTCCTGCTTCCGCGCCGGGCGCCCGGTGGCGAGGATCATCCCGGCCAGGCCCTCGTCCTCGACGGGCCAACGACTGCCGACCGTGAAGGTCGTCTCGCCGGCGATGGCCACCATCGTGAACATCCGGTCAGGCTCGTAACGCTGCAGCGCCACGACAGGCACATCGAGGACGTCCGCGGCCTCCCTGGTGACGGCGGCGAACAGTTCGTCGGAGCTCGCGCCCTTGGCGACAAGTATCGCGACTCGGCGCAGGGCGGCTTGCTCCCCGGCGAGGGCGCGAGCACGCGCCTCGGAGGCGGCCAGTTCGGCGCGGCTCTCGGTATTCGCGATCGCGGTGGCCACCAGCTCGGTGAACTTCTCAACCCGCTTCTCCGCGTTCGCGGGCGGTTGGTCATCCCCTCTCCAGCTTGCGCCGATCATGCCCCAAAGCGCGCCGTCGACGACGATCGGCGCCCCGACCGTGGCGTTGACGTTGTCGCGACGGAGTACCTCGGCGATGCTGCCGCTCCCCCCTCCGCGAAATTGAGTCGCGCCGAGCGTCCCGTGCGCAGGATGCGGGCATTCACGCTGTCGCCGTCGAGCGGCAGACGCACTCCAGTGCGGACGATCTCAGGGCTCTGGCCGCGAATCGCGAGGACCGAGATTTCCTGCTCGTTCTCGTAGCGGGCCAAGCCGACCTGGGCTGCACCGAGCAGCTGGCCCACCTCGGCGACGACGGCGTCGAATACCTCGGTGGGCGCGGCTCCCTCGGCGACGAGCGTCGCAACTCGCCGTAGCGCCGCCTGCTCCTCCACGAGCCTTGACAGCTCGTCACGCGCTTCCGCGTTGGCAATTGCCGTCGCGACCAACTCGGTGAACTCCCCGATCCGCGAGTCGGTCTCTCGCGGAAGAGGCTCGCTCTGACTCGTGACGGCGATGAGCGTGCCCCACAGCCGCCCTTCGGCGACAATCGGAGTGGCGACGCTCGAACGAATGCCCAGGACACGCGCCATTTCGGCGACCGAGCCCGTGGCTTTCGCCCAATCGTCGAGGCGTGCGGCCTTCCTCGTTCGAAACACCGCGGTGACGACGTTCTCGCCCTCCAGCGTGAGGCGTGTGCCCAGCGGAGGCGGGTCCCACGGGGTGTCTGACTGCGCGACGAGCGTGGCCGTCCCGTCGGGTTCAAAGCGAAGCATCCCGACGGCCTCCACATCCACGACGCGCGCCACCTCTTCCGCGACCGTTTCCAAGAGCTCGGCCGGCGAGGCTTCGCGGGCTACGAGTGTCGCCACGCGCCGCAGCGCCGCCTGCTCGTCAGCGAGCCGGCTGAGCGCGGCGCGCGACTCGGCGTTCGCGAGCGCCGTCGCGACGAGCTCCGTGAAGTCTGCCAGCCGCGCCTCCGTGTCTTGCGGAAGGGATGCGCGTCGCGGCGCGAGAAGCATGATCGCGCCCCACACGCGGCCTCCGACGACAATCGGAGTTCCGACCGCAGAGCGCATCCCTGCCGCTCGAACCACACCAGCGCCGTCGCCGGGCGCCTGCGCGTAGTCCTCGACGCGCGCGGCACGGCCCGTCTGCTGGATCGTTGCCAGTAGTCCCGGGGTGTCGAGCTGCCAGCGCCAGCCGATCGGGAACGGCTCATCGTCACTCTCGCTGAAGCCGCCTACCACGACCGCGGCGGTTGGCTCGTAGCGGATGAGCCTGACCAATGGGACGTCGAAGACGCGTGCGACCTGCTCGACGACGACGGCCACGAGGCGGTCAGGAGACGACTCGTAGGCGACGAGGGTTGCGACCTGCCGCAAGGCGGCCTGCTCCTCGGCGAGTTCACGCAGATGGCTCTCCGCCCGTTTCGTCGCAGAGATGTCGCGCAGCGCGCCGCAGATGAGGACCGGGTCGGCCTCGACCTGGCTTAGCGCCAGCTCGACAGGAAATTCGCTGCCGTCCGCGCGCATGCCCGTCAGCTCCACCCGTCGTCCGAGCATCCTCCCTTCGCGGGTCTTCACGAAGCGAGCAAAGGCGGCGGTGTGGCGCTCGCGAAGCGAAGGCGGCACGATCAGCTCGGCCATCGTCCGCCCTAGCGCCTCCTGACGGGAATAGCCAAACGTCCGTTCGGCGGCCGGGTTGAATTCGACGATCCGGCCTGACGCGTCCGCCACGATGACGCAATCGATTGCCGCCTCCAGATAGGCGCTCAGGTGCTCCCCCGCCCCCGGGCTGGGCAAGCCGCTCTCGACTTCCCCGGCGCGCTGAGGATCGCGCGCGCGCGACGGGGCAGCTCGCTTGCTAGCAAGTTCGCGAGCCCGCTCTTCGGCCCATTCGTGCGCTCCGCCCCGTGCTGCCCTGGCGCGACGTGGGCCTGGCCGGCGGACGAGATAGGCCTCGCCCCGACCCAGCGGCTCCGCCACGGCGAGCGATCCGTCGCCCATGGCGATCTCGCCACCGTTCTCGGGAATGTCGAGTGGCTTTGGGTGCGCCAAGTCGTCGCCGATAAGCACGTACCCCTCCCGGTTGACGAGCAGATCGGTGCTTTTGGTCGCGAGATCGCCGTAGCGACGCCTCAGGCGGGCGTCATGGTCCCGCCGGCCCTCCAGTAGGCATTGCTCCGTCGTCCTGGCCGCACTAGTCACGAGCTCCAGGCTTCGAGGGTGGGCGATCCTCCAGGGGCTCGAGAGATCAATGACCCCGACGAGTCGGCCCGAGACCCGGTCGTGTATTGGAGCGCCGGAGCACACCCATTCGCGGTGGTGGTGGCTGAAGTGCTCGAACGCGAACACCTGTACAGGCTGCTCTGTGGCCAGCGCCGTACCGACGCCGTTCGTGCCGTTGGCTGTTTCGCTGCACCGGGCGCCCTCGACGAGATTCATTTCGGCAGCCCGCGCCTTCAGCCACTCGGGGCCACCCAAGTAGAGGGTGAGCCCAGACGGATCGGTCACCTGGACCACGCTGTTGGACTCCACGGCCAGCATCTGGAGTGGCTCCACGAGCACGTGCCTGAGCAATCCAAGCGGATGCTCGAGCCAGCGCTCCCGAGTCTCGGACGGGTCCGCCTCGATCGAGGGCAGCACGTCGATCGGCTCGAGGCCCGTGGCAAGCACTCGCCGCCACGAGTCGACGATCATCGGCCGCATTCCTGCCGTCGCCTGTGGTGGAAGCTCAGGGCCGAGCGCGCCCTCGCCGAGTAGACGGTCCCAGCTCCTTTGAATCTGCCGAGCCCGCGCGAGCAGGTCGGTCCCCGCTTCGACAGCCAGCCAGGGCGATGGCATGAGCCGATTGATCATACTCCTGGGCCCACTTCCGGGCGACGGCTCATGCTGTCTTTTGACCAGCGGTAGCCCACTCTGTCCTAACCGGCAGGCTCGGCCTGGTTGCGCCGAGTGTGCTGCGGGATACTCTCGCCGTGACCGAAGTCGATCCGCGCGGCACGCGAGTCGTCGTCGCCGACGATGACGTGTTGATGCGCGAGGGCCTCGCGAGCCTGCTCGAGCGGGGCGGGTACGAGGTCGTCGGCCGGGCAGGCGACGGGTCTGAGCTGATCCGGCTCGTTCGCGAGTGCCGACCTCATCTGGCCGTCATCGACATCCGCATGCCTCCAGATCATCGGACGGAGGGCGTCCAGGCCGCGCAGCTGATCCGCAAGGAGTTTCCGCAGACGGCGATCCTGCTCCTGTCTGCGCACGTGGAGGTGGCGCAGGCGATGACGCTGCTGGCAAGCGGCCGCGGGAGCGGCTACTTGCTCAAGAGTCGGGTCACCGAGCTTGACGAGTTTCTCGACGCCGTTGCACGCGTAAGCCGTGGTGGATCGGTCGTTGACCCACTGCTTGTTCAGGAGCTCGTCACGGCGCGGGAAGTGGGTGATCCGCTCGAAGAGCTGACGCCTCGCGAGCGCGAGGTGCTCGCGCTGATGGCGGAGGGACGCTCGAACGCCGGCATCGCACGACGACTCTGGATCACAGAGGGCACGGTCGAGAGACACGTGCACAGCATCATGATGAAGCTCACGTTGCCCGGGAGCGATGACGATCACCGCCGTGTGCTCGCCACGATCAGGTTCCTCGACGCTCACCAGACCGGCTTGTCTCACTCGTAGCGGAGGCGAGCATCCGGCGAACTGCCGCCCCTGAGAGCTCCGTCTTTGGGAGGAATCCGAGAGCCGAACTCTGCGCGATCAGCTCGGCGAATGCCCCCTCGTCATGGGTGGAAATCAAGATCACCTTCGGGACCGCAGGCCCTGGGGTGTCCCTGAGCCGGGCCGCCAGGGTCAGGCCGCTGTCTCGGCCGAGGTCGATGTCGATGAGGGCTACATCCGGTCGTAGCTCGGCGATCTGCTGAAGCGCCTCAGCGGCGGACGCCGCGCCTCCGACCACTTCGAGCTCCTGCTCCTTGAGCAAGCCGCCCATTTCTTGCCGGAAGCTCGAGTTGTCATCGACGATCAGGCATCGAATGGGCATGGCAGCTTTACGATCGCAGGAACCGCCGTGCCGCACATGTGCGCTAGCCCACAAGCCGCATGTGTGCGCTAGCCAGCAAGCCGCCCATGTGCGCTAGCCCACGCGGGCCAGCCTGCATGCCCCCAATGTGGGTTTGCCTGAGGGGCGATCTGTGCGTTGACCTTGACGACACCGACCCTTGTGTCGCCCATGCTCCACCGGTGTCCCAAAACCTCAGCAGCGGCGGGCCAGCCCCCGGAGCGCCAGTAGCGCGACTCCGCTGGGTCGTGCGCGATCTGGACGACGTAGCGGGAGTCGAACGAGGCCAGCTGTCGCCGAGATGGATCGACGCTCGAAGCCGAACGCTGCGCGAATCGTGAAGGCCGGAGGAGACCGTGGAGCTTCGTCATCTCAGGTATTTCGTAGCCGTCGCCGAGGAGCTGCACTTCCGCCGGGCGGCTGAGCGACTGCACGTCGCTCAGCCCGCGGTCTCAGAGCAGGTACGCAAGCTCGAGGCCGAGCTCGGGGTGCGGCTGTTTGACCGCACGCAGCGGAGCGTTGCCCTGACGGACGCGGGGGCGGCGCTGCTCACGGAGGCATACCGGGTGCTCCGTCAAGCAGAGGTGGCGCGGGTGGCGGCGCGCAGCGCAAGCGACCGGCCGGGGCTGCGGATCGGCTACGTCCCGACCGCCCTGCGGGCCAGCATCCCGCGGACCTTGCGGCGCCTTGTCGCCGCCATGCCCAACCTTCAGACGACGATCGAGCCGGGGTCCGGTCTCCAGCTGGTCGACGCGGTGCGAGCCGGCGAGCTGGATGTCGCAGTCGTGTCGCTGCCGGTCCCGACGGCCGGAGTTCGCGTGACACCACTCGGTGAGCAGCGAGCCGTTGCGGTGTTCCCCGTTGATCACGAGCACGCCGTCAAGCCTCACGTCGCCCTGGACCGGATCGCTCCAGAACGCATCATCGTGCTCCCCCGCGATGCCGACAGGCCGCTTTATGACGCCGTGTTGGCGGCGTGTTGCGCCGCCGGCGTTTCGCCGACGCTGATCGAGATGCCAGACGGTCAGGTCGATCGGATCTTGCTGGCGGTTGCGTCGGGAGCCGGGATGGCGATGCTCCCCGAATGTGTCGCCGAGCGCTACGCGGATGCCGGCGTTCGTTTCGTCCCACTGGAAGGTGAGAGCCCGGCCTTGACGACCGGCATCGTCTCCCCTCCGCACACCGAGCACCTGCCGACCGTCGCCCTTCTCCGAGCCGCGTCGCGCACGCTCGACCAGCGCCCGCAGATCGCATCGGACAGATCCTTGGTCGCCGCATGAGAGTACCTGCGTCAACCGCGATCAAGCTTCAGGCCGTGGCGTGCGCCGGCGGCGCCGTGGTCTGCCTGCGGCTTGGCGCAGCCGGTCGTCGCTCACATGCCGCGGCCCACGCCGTTCACCCAGGCGCCACGGACACGAGCGGGGGCGGCGACCACCGACCTGACGCGGAGGCGGGCGCGGGCCTGGCCGAGCTCGCGTACGAGTTGCTGGACGCCCACACCGACACAGCGCAATTGATCGACGGCCTCCCATACGACCCGTACTGGGCAGCACACCTCGACTATCTACGCGCGCTCCAGCGCAAGGGTCGGGAAATGCTTGCACGCACCGCTCTCGAGGAACTCTCGCCTTGCCGTTGGGACGACGTGGGGTCGCTCGATGTTCGTTGAGCTCGATACGCGACACGGCGACGGCCTCACGGTGACGCTTGAGTGGGAGCGCGAGACCGGGCACACCCAGATCGTCGTCCACGACATGCGGTCCGACGGACTGATCGCGTTCGTCGTTGCACCCGTCAGCGCGGCCGACGCGTTTCGCCACCCGTTCAGGTACGCGCCATGATCTGGGGCGCCGCCCGCAGACGCGCCCGCGTCGATGCAGCTGTCGCCGCTTACGCGCAGTGGCGTTCCGAGCGCGACGCAGTCCGCGCCGCGTATCGCGTCTGGAGCGCCGCGGGCGCGTTCGGCGAGCAGCTGGCGTTCGAGACATATCGGTCAGCGCTCGACCGTGACCAGCGCGCAGCAACGACGTACGCCAGCCTGATGAGCCGCGTTGGGCACCTAGCGCAGACCGGTCTCGCAGCATCAGTTGGCGCGCATGCAGGCGCTCCCGGGAGCGTGGTAGCGCGATGACGACCACGGCGCTGGATCGACAGAAGAGGCTTGCGACGGGCGGCGCTTCGAGCCCGCGCACGGCGTTCGTTCTTTCGGGCGGCGCGGGCCTCGGGGCATTGCAGGTTGGGATGCTCGAGGCGCTGTACGAGCGGGGCATCACGCCTGACTTTCTGGTCGGCAGCTCTGTCGGCGCGCTCAACGCCGCTTTCGTCGCATCGCGGGTCCAGTCCCCGCAGACAGCGACGGAACTAGGCCGAGTGTGGCGCGACCTTCAGCGGCAGCACGTCTTCCCGCTCAGCATGAGTGCGCTCGTCGGCGGCGTGTGCGGTCGGCGCGATCACCTCGTGTCAGATCGAGAGCTGCGGCGACTGATCCGAAGGTACATACAGTTTGCGGACCTCGCCGATGCGGCTATCCCGCTGCATCTGGTCGCGTTCGACCTGGTCGAGGGACGCGAGCTGCTCCTCTCCGAAGGCCCGGCGGTGGAGGCCATCGCTGCGTCTGCGTCGATTCCGGGGATCTTCCCCCCGGTCGCGATCGGCGAGCGGCGGCTGATCGACGGCGGCGTCGTCAACAACACGCCGATCTCCCACGCGGTCGAGCTCGGCGCCGAGCGCATCTACATCCTGCCGACGCAAGCGCCGCACGACCGACCCACGCGCATCCCGACCGGGGCGCTCGACGCGGCCATTCAGGGATTCCATCTGCTCGTGGGCTGTCGGGTTGAGGCCGACATCGCCAGATACTCGGCAGAGGCCGAGCTGATCATGCTCCCCGCGCCAAACGCCCGGTGCGTGCCGCCCACGAGCTTCGAGCACTCCCACCGCCTGATCACCGACGCGCGCGCGGCCGCCCGGACGGCGCTCCAGCGTTCAACCCGCCACGCACACCTCCGGCTGGTGAGCTAGCGCCATCCGGCCTCGGCTCTGCCGACGACCGAAGCGAACATCCCATGCCGCCGGGCTGGCTGACGATCATTGCACGGCACTCGATCGCGGCGCGTCTGGTTTCCGCAGCCGTGATCCTCTACGACATCTACGCGCGGGGGCGGCGCCAACCGGTTCGTGTCATGGAGGCGGTGTGACGAACCACCGCGCTCTACACCGGGCCGCTCGGCTGGTCTATCTATGCCCGCCTGGAAGGGGTACGGCTCGTGACTGCAGCACGCTGATCCGCGACGGCGTCAAGCACGCGATGCACCGACCTGTGCCGGCAGCTGCGGCGGCGAGAGAGCGAGTTCGACCCGGGGGTGGGTCATCCGAGCTGCTGGTTTTACGCCAGGGCGCTTAGCGGCGACGCTCGTCTTGGCACGGAACGTTGCAGGCCTCGGTGGGACGCGACGAGCTGCGCATCGCCGAAGGTGCGATCCACGACGCGAGACGGAAGCCACGGTCGCTTGCAAGCTTTCGGCGGCGCTCGCGATCTCGCCCCCGGCCGGCCCGCGGCAAGGGGCCGCTGCCTGCCGAGGGCCGCGCCGGTCAGCGCGTCGATTGCCGCGAGCACTGCGGGCACCCCGTCGGTAAGCCGATACCGAGCCGTGAGCTCGGCCGGCGCGGTGTAGCTGACGGAGTCCGATCCCGGTTCTCACGCACCAGCACCTTCAGGGGCAGGTCTGGCCGCCTACAGCGCGGCGTGCATGACCGGCCTTGTTCGATCCCGGCTTCATGCCGGCCTGCCAAGCACGGCCTCGCCCTCAACCGCTGGGGACGATGGGACGCTCGCCCGGCGAATCACAGACTGATCAGGGCCAGCTATCGGGAGGTCATGCACGCCGCTTGCGAGCGCTGACCCAGGCCGCACACTAATTGGCGTGGAAGCTAGAGACCAAATGAGGCGTCCGCCGGGACGACCGCCGGTCGCCGGAGGCAATCACTGATGGACGTGGCCTGCTTCTGCGGCTGTCGTTTCCCATGCGCGGGGGACCTTGGTACGTGTCCGGGCTGCGGCGAGTACGTAAGCCTCAGCCGCGTTTCCGACGCGGAGGAGAAGCAGATGCGTGCCGAACTGGATCTACTGCTCATCCATGGTGCCGCTACACATGGGCGTCGAGTGCGGCCTGCTGAGGGCAAGCGACATGGAGCATGAGTTCTCCAACGAGTGCCGAGCAAGAAGCGAAGGCAAACCTGCGGACCTCTGCGTCGGCATCCAAGAATACTCGACAATCCCCATACCGGAACTCAACGAGAGGCGGGAGGGGCGTCATCAGCGCCCTGCTCGGTGTAAGGGGATGCGTTCGACCCCCTGGCAGGCGTCGCCCACTCGGGCGGCCGCGCGTCGGCTGGGCGCCGAGGGTCTCATCATCGAGCAGGTGGCGATCTCGGGTTCGTCTGAACACGGGTACCTCGTCAACGGTCGTCCTTGGTGACTGCGAGCAAGCGGATGACTATGCGGTCTGGCGAAGTCTGGTTGGCAAGCGCGCGGTAGCCGTCGTGGATGGCTGGCGCACCCATGATGGCGAGAGGCTATCGAGGCATAGCCAGGAGCTATTTGCGGGGCGACACTCGCCGTACGGTTGCCCGTCAGGGAGCCAGAACGAGTTGATTGCCGCGCCGCCCCCGGCATGAGCTCAATCCCGTGAAGGCTGCCGATTGTCAAACGAAGGGTTCGACCATGTCTGCCGCGGCCACGGTGGCGAATGAGAAGCCGCCACGGCGAGTAACTCTGTCACGACGTGCGTCATTTTGGGCGGCGGCCGCATTCGCGTTCCTGGCGTTCGCCGCGAGCACCGCGGCATCACCCCTTTACCGGGTCTATGAGGACAAGTTCAGCTTCGCCCCGCCAACGCTCACCTTGTTGTTCACGGTCTACATCGTCGTCCTGCTGGCCACGCTGCTGTTGTTCGGCTCGGTGTCTGATTACACGGGTCGTCGGATGGTGATGCTGGCGGGTCTGGCTTCGGGTGCGGCCGGGTGCGGCCTGTTCCTCATCGCGAACGGGGTTGGGCTGCTGTTTGCGGGCCGTGCGCTGCAGGGTGTCGCGGTCGGCTTATCTTCCGACGTCGGTGGTGACGGGCGCGAGGCTTCGAGCGCGTGAGTAGGTGCTTCGCGCGGTGGGTTTCGTTCGGTAGTGCGCAGATCGTGAGGGCGCGCAGCCGCCCTCGGCGGTAGGCTGCGCCTGTCTGTGGGTCAGCAGCTTGCGAAGGAGGGCGACGTGCGCGTCAGCACCGCATTGAAC
This sequence comes from uncultured Actinomycetes bacterium, assembly GCA_963851295.1. Taxonomy (GTDB): domain Bacteria; phylum Actinomycetota; class Thermoleophilia; order Solirubrobacterales; family Solirubrobacteraceae; genus JAOPZW01. Next base: position 1,448,356 of record CAWKOS010000001.1, read on the forward strand.
CGGATGCTACGCCTGCCCGGCGCGTCCGTGATCGACGTCAGCTTCAGCGGCGAGGGGGTGATCGTGAGCGTCTGTCTGTGCCGCCGGCGCCGAGTGTGCTCGCGCTGCGGGCAGACTGGCCGGCGTCTGCACGTGCACGGGCACCGCGTAAAGCGCTGGCGCCATTCGACCTCGGCGCGAGCCGCTGCTTCATCGAGTGCGACTGCGGCGGCTGTGGTGCCTAGACTGTGGTGCGAGTACGAGGTGGTCCTGTGGGCGCGGCCGGGTCGCGCTACACGCGCGACTTCGAGGACGTCGTCGCGTGGCTGGCGCAGCAGATGGCCAAGACCCCAATCGCGGGGCTGCTGCGCGTCGCCTGGGACACGGTCGGGCGGAACGTGAGCGCGTCATCGCCGACGACCTCGACGACGGTGTCTCGACGGCCTGGTCGCGATCGGCTGCGACGAGATCAGTTACCGCCGCGGCCAGCGTTACCTGACTACGGTCGTCGACCACCGCGCCGGCGCGATCGTGTGGTGCGCTCCAGGCCGAAACGTTCGGACGCTGCAGGCGTTCTTCGACGAGCTCGGACTTGAGCGCATCAAGACACGAGCGGTCTCAATCGACATAGTGGCGGCTACGAGAAAGCGATATGCGACAACGCGTTACAGGCCGAGATCTGCTTCGACTCATTCTATGTCATGCGCCTCGCGTAACGCGTCACAGAATAGGTCACGTGAAGAGTGGAACGTTCACGAGCCTAAACACTAAGATTGGATGGTGGATCAAGGGTACCAGCTAGTCGCTCTTGTAGTCGTCGTAGAAGCAGATGATCTCTCAGCTCGTGCTGCTCGGCGAAGTCTAGCAGGTTAACAAGCCGATGTTCAGCGCGTTTTCTTCAAGGAGGAGCTGTGGCTGCTCTATAAGCCGAGGACTTCTCGCTCGTGTAAGCGCACATCGATGTCTGTCTCGCCTGGGCCTCAAGATAAAGGTTAGACCAGTTCTAAGGCTCGCGCGCACGATACGCCGCCACCGCGCAAGCATCCTCGCCGCGATCAGACTCGGGCTCTCCAATAGATGAATAGAAGGACTCAACAGAAGATACGACTGAATAAAAAAGAAGATAAGAGTTCCACTAAGCAGAAAAAATCATCGAAATAGTATAAATATGATGAGAAGGAGTAGTAATAAAAATAAAGAGATGAAAATAAAAACAAAAAGAAAAGGAGGACCTTATCTCGGGAGCGGCCAGCGCGGCGCTGTTCGATTTGCGACCAAACGGCGGCGCTGCAGCGGTCGTCTCCAGCGCGGCGCCCACGGGCGGCCAGGCCCTCGGCGCAATCGGCGCGAGCGTCCTGGCCCAGTACGCTCCGGCGCCGACCCACCTGGTTTGGTGGCTGTTACTCGGGGCGTTCATCGCCGGCGTCGTCGCCGTACTGGCGATGCCAGAGCCTGGAACAGTGCGCCCCGGCGTTGTGAGTTCGCTGCGGCCGCATGCCAGTGTGCCGCAGGCGGCCAGGGGCGCCTTCGCTACGGCGGTGCCAGCCCTCGTGGGAATCTGGGCCCTCGGCGGCTTCTATCTGTCGCTGGGACCGTCACTTGCCGCGCAGCTGCTGCACTCGAAGAACCTGCTTTGGGGCGGGATCTTGATATTCCTGCTCACCGGTCTCGGGGCCGCAACCTCGGCCTTGCTCGCCAGGAAGAATCCGTCAGCGGTGATGCTGGGCGGCTGCCTGGTTCTGATCGTCGGAGCCTTGGTGACGTTCGCCTCGATCGAGACCGGCACTTCCGCCGTCCTGTTCGTCGGCACGGCGATCGCAGGCCTCGGCTTCGGACCGGCGTTCATGGGCGCCTACCGCGCCACGGTCGCCGCGGGCACGTCCCATGATCGGACGGGGCTGATCACGGCGATCTACATCGTCAGTTACCTGGCAACTGGCATTCCGGCCCTGCTCGCTGGCATTGCTACCTCGCACTACGGTCTGCGCAAGACCGCACTTGTCTATTCGGTTGCGGTCGCAGCCCTGGCCGCGGTCGCAGTCAGCCGCCTCCTGGCCCGTCAGACGGTTCCCGGACATGCCGAGCATGGAACCCGCCATGCCGACGCGCCTCCAGGGCCGGGCACGGTGCCACCGTGCGCGCCGCTCAGGCCGCGCCCGACAAGCGAAAGCATGAGCGCCGCGCAGATGGCAGTGACCCCAGTCAGACCAGCCGCCCACCGCCTGAGGCGATAAGGGATGTGAGTGAGACGGGGAGCGAACTCCGGGGCACGGTGGGCCCCGTCACCCAATAGGTAAACGTTGAGTAGGAGGAATCTGGATGTTCAAACACATCGTTGTCGGGGTGGACGGGCGCGAGGGTGGCCGCGACGCGGTAGCGCTCGCCAGGCTGCTGGTCGCGGTGGGCGGGAAGCTTACACTCGCGTATGTCGTTGCGCCCGATACGGGCGCCTACCGCGCCACCAGCGGCGCGACCGAGGCTTCCGACGGAGGGCGTGCGGAGGCGCTGCTAGAAGCAGTGCACGGGGAAACGGGTGTCGAAGCGCACCTCCGCGCGTACGGATCCACTTCTGTGGGACGCGGCCTGCATGAGCTGTGCGAAGTGATCGGTGCCGATCTACTGGTCGTGGGTTCATCGCGTCGCGGAGTACTCGGGCGGGTGCTGGTCGGAGATGACACCAGCGCCGCGCTGAACGGCGCGCCGTGTGCGATCGCGATCGCGCCGAGCAACTACTCACAGCAGCCGGGCATGACACGCGAGATCGGGGTCGGTTACGACGGGTCACCCGAGAGCGAACACGCACTTTCGGTGGCCCGGACGCTCGCCGTCGCGTGGACAGCCAAGCTCTCAGCGCTCGAAGCGGTGTCGCTTCCGTCATACGCCTTTGTGGGGCCAGGAGCGACCGATAGCCCGCCCCAGCGCCTCGTCGAGGATGCCCTTGAGCGAATCGCAGGCCTGGGCGGCGTCGAACCGCACGCGGCCTACGGTCAGCCTGCCGAGGAGCTAGCGCTGTACAGCGCATCGCTCGATCTGCTGATCGTAGGCGCGCGCGGCTATGGCCCGGTCGGACGCCTGATCCACGGAAGCACCTCCCAGCATCTTGCGCATACCGCCCGTTGCCCGCTCCTCGTGCTTACCCGCGCCGCCCACGCGATCGAGATAGATGAAGCGGCACGACAAGGTGGGTAGAGGACGCACCATGGCGCCGGCGGCGCGGCCGCCCTCCAGCACGTCCTCGCCTCGCACCAGCGACCACACCGCAGGGAGTTCCCGGTGACGTCCTGGCTGCTGGCCTGGCTGGCGGTGTGTTGGTGAGACGGCGGCTCATGCAGGCATCGTCGCAGGCCCCGAACTACTCCCACCGCCCAAGCGCCAGCGACCTCAACCTCGATCTCGCTGCTTTCCCTCGACCTCGTTGTTTTCGTCGAGAGCAGCAGCTGGCGAAGCCGGCGCGTCAACCCGGAAGAGTCCTCAGATTTCGTCGGGGGCGGGGGTGTGGGTGTCACGGCTTTGTGGCGATCCAACCGCCGTCGCACGCCGCGCGGACGTCAGCTACTGGGTTGACGGCCGCATTGGCACAAGGCCGCATTCGAGGCGGCCGCGCGGCCCGGCACGGCGTCGGATCTCGCAGCGCTGCACGGTCACAAGTACGCGCTCCTGGTCCGCGCCAGTTGGGTTCCTCCTTCAGGCCGCTTCAAGCGTCTTGCGCCGTTGGGACGAAGACTGCGGCCCGGTCGATGTCCTCTGGCCTATAGGCGTCGCGTGCTCGCCGGTGGTGGCGGCGATGGAGCATCAGGGTCACTACCCCGGCGGATGATCCGGCCATCAGGACGACGGCGAACGAGACGACCGGGAGCGTCTCGACAGCGAGGCCGGCGCAGGCGCCGATGACCGCGCTGTTGACCACACCGACCATGCCCGCCGTCGTCAGCATGAGCTGCCACGTGCTCGGCCCGAGCCGTTTGTCGTGCAAGAGGCCCTCGGCGCGTGGCCCGTGAACCATCAGGAGAAACGGCTCGAGTTCAGGCGCGAGCCCGAGGTAGAAGGCGCGCAGACGAGCGATCCGCTCGGCATATGCGATGTCTTCGATGGAGGACTGCACCAGACGCTGGAACGTCACCGCGCCCATGAACGCCAGCACCGGCAACAAAATCAGTGCGAACGCGTAGAAAGCCGTCCCGAGGCGCGACATCTGGCCGATGAACGCGAGCGCGATCAGGTTGCTGGACAGCGCGGCCAGGTAGATGCTCCCGCGACCGTTTGCTTCCGAAACCGTTGCCACCCGAGCGGTTTGAAGGTTGAAGTGCTCCGTGGTCGCGAACGTGACAGCCGGCCCGAGGCGGTCGCCGAGCCGTCGAGCGAGCGGCGCCTGAACGGACGCACCCGACGCAGTCGATTCCGTCGAGCCGTTGCTTGGCCGGATGCAGTTGAGGCCCGCCACTGTCTCCGAGGATCGCCTCGGCCCCATCGCGAACAAGAAGAAGAACCGATCGAGCCATACCGGTCGGGTCGCCAGGGCAGGATCCTGGTCGACTGTTCGGTCTGCGTCGTGCTCACGAACATCGCGGCGGAGCGCGGCCCGCCGCGTGAACGTGAACGAGCTCGGGCCCGGGGCCGGGCGCGCGTGCCCGTGAAGCGGGCAGCCTTCCCCCGCAAAGATCGCCGCCGCCGCGTCCACCCCGGCGAGCGAGGAGGGCGCAGACGGCTTCCGCGGCACGATGCCGACCATCGACGGCGGACGGGTGGGCCGCTTGACCGCTCCTTCGACGTTCACGCGGGCTCGAACAGGCGGCCGCGCCCTCTGATCGGCGCGCCCTATCGCGCAGTCGGACGGAACTGTTGTGTCGGACCCCAGCGGCCGCATCCTCGGGGTCCCTCACAAGCGCGAGCGGCGCAACTCGTTCCTCGCCCAATTTCCGAAGGAGAAGGTCGTGGAAGACATCGAACAGTCCCGGCGGGTGACTGACCGCCGTTCCTTTCTGCTGAAGGGCGCCGTGGTGGGAGCCGGGGCCATCGGCGCGAGCCGCCTGCTGACCGCTCCGCGCGCCTCCGCCAGCCCGGGGCTCACGAGTGGGGACGTGGCCATTCTCCAGTTCCTGGCCGCGGCCGAGCTCCTCGAGGCCGACCTGTGGGAGCAGTACAACGAGCTCGGCGGGATCCAGGACAGCGAACGTCCCGGCGGAACCGGGAACAAGGCCTACACCAGGGCGCTCTCCGTACTGGACAAGGACATCTCCCAGTACATCCACGACAACGCCGACGACGAGCAGAGCCACGCGAACTTCATCAACGCGTATCTGGCGGCGAACGGCGCGGACCCCATCAACCTAGACAAGTTCCGCACGCTGTCCAGCAGCAAGGCGACCGGCGCCCGTCAAATAGGCCGGTTGACCAACCTGATGGAGCTGACCATTGACACCAGCTGGTGGACGCGGTACCGCAGCGACTCGAAGAACCCGGACCTGGGCGACGCCCTGCCGCAGGCCGTCCCGGACCTGGCCGTGGGCAGGCACCCGGCGATCCCGCGCAGCGACGACGATCTGACGCCGCGTAAGCATCTGCAGGCAATCGCCAACACGGCCGGCTTCCACTTCGGCACGATCGAGCAGGGCGGCACGAGCCTCTACGCCTCGCTCGCGCAGCGAGTGACGAGCCCCGAGGTGCTGCGCATCCTGCTCAGTATCGGCCCTACGGAAACGATGCACTTCCAGACGTGGCAGGACAAGGCAGGCAACGCTCCGCCGCTGACCGACCCCAGCACCGGGCTCACGTTCCCCGACCTGAACGCGCGAGGTGAGCTGTTCAAGCCCAACCGGATCATGCCCGAGCCGACGAAGTTCCTCGATCGGAAGTTCCCGATCTGCTCGATCATCCGGCCCAGCAACACCGAGGGCGCCGCCCTGGGCGCGGCGAAGGCCCTGACTGCCATGGGGCTGTTCAAGGGTCAGGCGCCGGAGTTCTTCGCCGGCGTCAAGGCGCTCGCGGAGGCCGCGGACGCCGCGCATCGTCAGTGACCAGCGACGGCTGTGCAGTGGACGCCCGCGGCCGCACGCAGGCCGCGACAGCACGACGGGAGGCCCGCCGAAGCGGGCCTCCCGGCTTTGCCGTCCCCCTACGGGAAGCGATAGCGATGCCCTACCGGGTAATCGCCGACGGTGCTTGAGCAGGCCCCTGGCGCCCCTACTGTCGGACGACAGACCCGAACGACAAGGACCACGCGATGATCGAAAACCTCCTCAGCCCCACTCACCTGCTCCTGATCCTCGCCGTTGCGTTGATCGTGCTCGGCCCCAAGCGACTGCCGGAAGCAGGGCGCGGGCTCGGCTCGGCGATCCGCGGCTTCAAGGACTCCCTCTCCACGCCAGAGCAGCACGAGGAGCGGTCAGCGATCCAGCCGACGCACGAGCCCGATCAGACGCCCGGCGCATAGCCCCGGAGGGTGCGATCCGGATGGAAGCGTTCCCGTTACGAGCTGTCGCTCACGACGAGCGCCTCACACTGACGGAGCACCTCAGCGAACTGCGAACACGGCTCCTGCTCAGCGTCGCGGTGCTGGCGGTGCTGTTCGCAGGATGTCTGTGGCAGAGCCGGTCGCTCCTGCACGTCCTAAACGCACCGCTGGCGCAGCTCAGAAACAGCTCGCCAGCGGAGGGTGCCGGCAGCGAGCTGCCGAATGCGCTGGCGCGCGGCGCCGGCGCATTCAGCCAGCTCGCGCACGCCTCCGCCCTATCCCCAGCTGACCAGCGAGCCGCGCTGAACGCGGCCCGTTCCCTCGCCGCCGCCAGCCGGTCGCTCGCGCGGCCAGCCGCGCGAGCGCCGGTCACGCTCGGGCTCGGCGAGCCCTTCTCGACATCGATCACGGTCGCCTTCGCCTTCGCGCTGCTCCTCGGACTGCCGTTCCTGCTCACTCAGGCGTGGGCCTTCGCCGCCCCGGCTCTCGCTCCCGCCGAGCGGCGTGCGGTGCGCCCGCTCCTCGCCGCCGCGCCCGTGCTGTTCGCCGCCGGGGTGGCGTTCGCCTATTTCCTCGTCCTCCCGCCCGCCGTCAAGTTCCTACAAGGGTTCAACCACGGCGCCTTCGACGTCCTGGTTCAGGCCCGCACGTACTATCGCTTTGAGCTCATGACGATGCTCTGCCTGGGGACCGTCTTCGAGATTCCGGTCCTCCTGCTGGCCCTGGGTCGCGTGGGCATCCTCAGCTCGACCACCCTACGCCGCCATCGCGGCTACGCCATCGTCGGGCTCTCGGTCCTCGCGGGCCTCCTACCAGGCACAGATCCCGTCACCACGGTGCTCGAAACGCTGCCGCTCATCGCCCTCTACGAGGCCACCATCGTCCTGCTCAGATTCAACGAGCGTAGACGCGGCCGCCGGCAAGTCCCGCCCGAATAGGAGTCACGGCCCAGCGGCCGGATTGCGTTCGGTCCTGTCTGGCAGCACCGCCCGGAGGCAGTGCGCCAGATAGAGGCCCAGTCGTTCGCGGTCCACATCCGCTTGACCGCTTCGGGATCGCGGTTCACGCGACGGTGATGTTCGCCGAGTGGCGTTATCTCCGCAGCGGCCTGAGCAGCCAAGACAGTGCGTCCTTCCCAGAGTTGGGTGACCGACAGCGAAGCCCAGCCTGGGGGTCTGTTTCAACAGCGCCGGCAATCACACCATCAGTCCGGCATCGGCCACCGTCCTATGCTTGGGGCCTCGGTCGTCAGACAGCCGCCGCCGGGGGTGGTTCTCGAGCGAGCACACGGTCGAGTTGGTTGCGCCAGCCGTGAGGCGCGCGTCGTGCCCACGTGCGGCCAGCGGATCGGTGCCCGCAACGACGCGTTGGCGCCGGGCGACGCCGGGGTGGCGACCGCGTCCGCGACACCGGCCGAGTGGAACGCTGGTCGTCTCACGGTGCCCACCAGGTCATGCGGCCAGCTCGACGGCCGCTCGAGGGCTGTCGACAACGCGGTCGCCTGCGGTTCGGGGCGAGCGCGCTCAGGAAGGCGCGTGTCGCGAGGCTGTCCGCGTCGGGATGGGTAAGTACCGCGGTGCGGAACGCGGCCTCGCTTGCCTCGAGGACAACGAATCCCGGGGGCAGCGAAGCGCTCCGGTGACCGTTTCCGGTAGCAGGGCAAGGACGGCACCGGCGGCCACCGCGAGTAGCACGCGCTCCACGCGGGGTCCCGCATGTCTACGAACATCGGCGAGAGTCCGGCGCTGTGGCACATTGCGACCATCGTTGCGGAATCCGGGGTTGGCCTCTCGGGGAGCATGATCAGCCGGTCCGGCGCCAGCCGCTCGAGGGCGATCGCGGAGGTGACGGCGTGAGAGTGGGTCGCCGGCAGCACCGCCACGGCGCGCTGCTCTCCTGGTGTCACGCGGAGGCCGGTCGTCGGTGCAGGCAGACTGGTGATGACAGCGTCGAGCCGCCGCTCACGGACTTCGTCGATGAGTCGCAGCGAGGGCCGGTCGTGAGGTCGGCGTCGACGCGGCGCGGAGCCGGCGAGCCGGCGCAGCGCGCGCGGAACGCTCGCCGGGAGCGAGTCGGGCAGGTAGCCGACGCGCAGCCGCATCGTTGCCAGGTCGCCAGCGTTGCGCGCGGCCTGCTGCGCGACTTCGGCGTGCCTCAGCACGTGCCGCGCCTCCTGGAGCAAGGCGACGCCCGCGACGGTGAGCTCAACGCTGCGCTGGTTGCGGTCGAAGAGCTTGACCCCGAGCTCCTGCTCGAGTTTGCGCACCTGCTGCTTACTGCGGGTTGCGTGACGTGAAGACGCTTCGCTGCCCTGCGGAGTGCAGTTCGTCGGCGACGGCGACGAGATATCTCAGACGCCGGAGCTCCATTGCGGCCCTCACCCACGCTGGCGTGAAATGGCACTGGTTTTGGCGGGACCGGTCCCGCCCGGATGCGCACATCCGCGCGTGAGCTCGGTGACCTTCGGGGTGAGCATTGGAACCTCCCTTGCGGGTCGCTTGCGACGGGGCCGCCGGGGCACGAAGCCGACCTGCACGTCCCAGCAGCCTCACTGCTAGGACGAGCGTCGGTCTCCGACGCCGCCAGCAGCAACACAGCGACACCCTCTCGCCTCGTCGCCGCTCGCCGCCTCGTCGACGACCGCGATGCTGGCTTCGCGCTCGAGCAGGACGCGCAGCTCTGCGCCGAGCGGGATCTGCAGCCCCAGATCGGGGAGGGGCGCCGCTCGGGCGGCGCCCCTCCCCATCGATGGTCACATCGCCGGGACGGGCTCGTGCAGCAGGATCCCGAACCGGTTCGGGTCGGCATCGCCGTCGTCGCGGGGCACCAGGAAGTACTCCGCACCTGCCGGCTCGAGCGTGACCAGCAGACGGGCTTCGTCGCCACGCACGGTCAGCCCGTGCGGAACGTCCTTGGGAAGCGCCGCGTACGACCCGGCTTCGACGTCGATCCGCTGGTCGCCAACGAATGCGGTGATCGACCCGTCGAGGACGTACAGCGTCTCGTCTTCGCGCGTGTGGGTGTGGATCGGCGGCTCGTCGCCGGCGCGCAGATGCCACTCCACGACGGCCCAGTCGCCACGGGCCTGCTCACCGGCAAGTTTGAGCTCGGTGCTCGAGCCGCTGCTCTTGGTGACTGTGCGTCCGGCGCTGGGCCCAGTGAGGACGGGCTCGGTAAGGGACATACATTCCCCTTTCTAGTTATTAGGAAGAGAACCGGTTGAACAGTCCTCCGGATCAGCCAACGTACGCCAATCGAACCACGAGGACGGTCCCGTTTCGCGATCGTCCGAGAGCGCTTCGAGATCGCGAATCCGACACCTATTCGCCTGATGACTTACCAGTAAGGGCGTGCGGCTGGGCCGCCGACGACGCGACCGTAGGATCGCTCTACCGGATCGCGTAACACGGACCCCGTGTTGCCGCACCGCGCGCACACGCCATTGTCATGCCATGGGTTCTTTCGCTCACAAGGGGCTTGGAGCGCGGGGGCGTGATATCGCCGGTGGCAGGAGCTACCGGGGCGAGCGGTCGCCATCGGAGTGCTACGTGTACGTCGTCGGCCCGGACGGTCCCCAGCCCCTGACTCCGCGAAGCTGGGATCCTCGCGCGTCCTTCTCGTGGGGGATCCCAGGCGTCGGTGCGCAGGAGCTGGCTTGGGCGGTCATCCGCGACGCCACGGGTGACTCGCGACTCGCCGACGACTGGTGCGCGGACCTCAGTGGCGAGATCGTCAGTCGGCTTCCCCTGGACGAGTTCTGGCTGAGGGCCTCTGACATCGTGGCATGGCTGGACGCGAGCCCGGTGGCATCGGCGATCGGCCTCCGAGCACCGCAGGACTCGTGGGAGCGCGGCGCCCCTCCGAGTCCTCGTCGTCGCCGCCGTTGCTGATCGCCGGCCGGGCGGCGACTCGGTGCGGTCGCCGGACAGCCGCTGGCGGCAGCACCGTGCTGCGCTGGGCGTCAGTATTGGTGGTCGGATAGAGCCTGACGGAGCCCTTTGTACGGGCCTACCCTGCGTCGCTCAGAACGTCAGCGTCACAGTACGGCCGCCGGTACCGGAGAGCACTGCCGCGAGAGCCTCCGGGGCAGCGGCAGCGGAGAACACGCGGCCAGGCTCGGTGTCGAGCGTGCCGCCGTCAGCCCGTTCCACCAGTGCCCGAAGCTGGGATCCGTCGGGTCTGACGTACAGGGACGTGATCGTGATCTGCCGCTCGCCCGCAGGCGGGTCCTCGGTGATCGTGGTGAGGCGTCCTCTGTCTCGGACGAGGCGCACCGCGGATGCCGCTCCTCCCGGCGCCGCGTTCACCGCGGCGTCGAAGCCGTTAGCGCCGGCTGCGGCCGCGGCTGCATCGGCCCACTCCGGATCGTGGTAGTCGACCACGTGCGCGGCGCCCCGTTGCTGCAGCCTCGTGTGGCTCGTCGAGCTCGCTGTGGCGGTGACGCGTGCCCCGCGCGCTGCCGCGAGGGCGACGAGCAGGCCTCCGGTGACGCCGCCTCCTCCGTGGATCAGGAGCGTCTCACCTGCCTTGATCTCGACCGCCTCGGAGAGCGCCTGCTCCGCGGTCAGTGCCGGGACGGGGAACGCGGCCGCGGCCGCCCACGACATCGCAGCGGGCTTCCTCGCCAGCAACGCGGCGGGCACGATCAGCTGCGGCGCCCACGTTCCCCCGGTGCGCAGCGGGAGCGGATGGGTGAGGACCTCGTCCCCGGGCGCCCAATCGTGGACGGCTGCACCCACCGCGGTCACCACGCCCGCCGCCTCGACGCCCAACGCCATCGGAGGCGCAATGCCGACATCCCACCCGCCCTGACGGACGATCTCGTCCCAGTTGCCGACGCCTGCAGCCCGTACCGCGATGAGCGCCTCGTCGTCGGCGAGTGGCCGAGGGTTTGGAAGCTCGATATCCGAGACGGGTCCGCCGATGCTGAGGATCCCGGCGCCGCGCATCACAGGGATCTCCCGCAGGCACGGGTCGGCACCCGACGCGTCTGAACAGCGGCACTCTCGGGCGTGGTGGGGCACACCAGGTGCTTGGCGTTAGTGGGCATTGGAACCTTCCTTTGTCGGCCGGCGCGCTGGGCGCAGAACGGCGTCGCGGTGGTCAGGTCGGAGGGAGGGACGCCTCAGCGTGCTTGGCGTTGTTCCTTCTCAGGAGCACGCCGGCGAGCAAACCGAGCGTCATGCCGAAGATCCCGTGGCCGACCCACCAGCTCCAGTGCGGCGTCGAGCTGTAGAGCGTCTGGATCTTCTGCGTATTGATGATCCAGCTGATGAGTATCGCCTGGACGACGACGCCGTAAGCGGCTCCGAGCACGGCTGCTGCGACGAGGTTCGGCCGGGGACCGAGGAACGCGGTCAGCAACGCGACGCCCATGAGCCCCAGGATCAGCGAGTTCCCCATGTGGCCGACGATCCCACCGAACACCGGGACGAAGTGGAAGCTGCCGTGGAAGTGGTGCACGCCGAAGACGACGCTCCAGATGCCCTCCGGCGGTGTCCAGAGCGTCTGGTGAATGCCAGGTACGACCGTGGTGTTCTGCGCGATCGCGGCGACGACCATCTGCCACGCGGCCATGATGAAGCCAGCGGCGATTGCGGCGAGCGCACCCACATGCAGGACCTTCGTTGTGGCAATGCTCGCTGGCCGCGAGTGCCAGCGGACTTCCCTTTGGGCGTGGGCCTCCATTGCGATAGCTCCAATCGGATCGCGTGTCGTTCGTATGGGTTGACGCGACCACCAAGAAAGTGCGGCGCTCCGTTCTTGGTGGTGAGTCGGGAGTGATGAGGGGAGAGAGGTAGAAGAGGGGATGAGGGGGGGGCGGAGTGGAAGAAGTGGGTGTGAGACAGGGAGCGGTGTGAGTTCGGCGGTGGAGAGCCGGAGTCGGTGAGGAGAGGATGCGGCGGTGGCGGCGGATCGTGCGAGAGAGCCTGACGAACGGGTAGAGCCGAGATGGAGGCAGGGAGACAGGCACGAGGTGCGCTGGCGCGAGAGAGGGGCTCGAGCTGGAGAGCAGAGCAGCTCCTCCTAGAGGAGGAACGCGCGGACATCGGCTTGTGGCGCGGACTTCGACGAGCAGCGAGAGCGGGGGACGTTGCTCCGGCGACTTCAAGAGCGACCAGAGGGTGCCCGATACCGTCGGTCGGTGTGCGAGGCCGGGGAGTCCACTCGTCGCGGCGGACCGGTCAGTGGCGCGTGCGCGAGGCGACGACGGGAAGGGTCGAAGCAGAATCGGCCTGTCGAGTAGTCGCGGATCGCTTTCTCGTAGCGCCGTCATGTCGATGAGACCGCTCGGATCGTCTGGGAGTAGGGCCGAGCTCGTCGAAGAACGCCTGCAGCGTCCGGGCGTTCGGAGGGGAGCACCACACGATCGCGCCGGCGCGGTGGTCGACGACGTGGAAGGTAGCGCTGGCCACGGAGGTAGCTGATCGTAGCAGCCGAGCGACAGGAAGTAGAGACGCGCTCGTAGAGGTGAAGGAGATGACGCGTCAACGATCAGAAAGACAGTGTCACAGGCGACGCGCAGCAGCAGAGATAGGGGTCTTGGCCATATGCTGCGCCAGCCACGCGACGACGTACTAGAAGCGAGAGTAGAGACCCAGAAGAGCACACGGGACAGCCTCGAACTGAGACGAGAATGGGCACCACAGCCGCGAGCAGAACTAGATGAAGCAGCGACCGAGAAGAGATCAGAAGGCGCAGAGATAGACGCGAGAAAGAGCAAGTGCAGAAGAAGGCGAGAGAGAGAGAGCAAAAAAGGAGAAGGAGGAGCAGACGGAAGGTAACGATCACCCCCTCGCAGCTGAAGAGAAGAGATCACGAAGCTAAGAGCAGGCGAAGCAAAGTAAAATGAGGTGGAGAAGCGCAAGAAGCAATAATAAGCAAGCCGGAAACAGACAAAAAACAAAAAGAAGAAGAGAGCGAGGAAAAAAGAAAAGAGAAAAAGAAAGAAAAAGAAAAAAATAAAGATAGAAAAGAAAGTGCAGGGTCGGGACCGCTCAAGAGCAATCGACGATCGCGCGATCCATGCCGGGTCTCAGCCACCGCCTGATGAGGCGGGCGTATCGCACGGTCATCCAACGCTGTTGTTGCGGGCGGCGCCGGCCGCATCGTTGTCTGCGGTTGTCCAGCACCGACCGGCCGCTCACGGGCCCGACGCGCCGGGCAAGGGTTCGATCCGCAGCGACGGGGATGACGACGCGACGAGCGTGCCGCCACCTGCGGGGCTGTCGATCCGAAGCCGACCGTCGAGGACGGCAAGCCGGTCACGAATCCCCAAGCGACCACTTCCATCCGGCTGCGCGCCGTCGACTCCGTCGTCGCATATATCGACGCTCGTTGTTGTGGCCAGAGCGCCGCGCGCGAAGGTCGCGGCGCAGTCGTCTCAGCGCCACCAGGAAGAGCGATGTCACCGATCAAGGCCCGGCTCGTGGATCTCTTCGATGCCTACGGCTGCTCGCCGTTGCTCGCCGCCGGCGCGACCGGCGTCGCGGGCAGCGCGCCTACCGCTGCGGTCTCGCGATCGAGGAAGGCGCCGAGCTCCTGGATCGTGCTCATCAGCGGCGCGGGGAAGATGACGGTGGAGTTCTTGTCGACGGAGATCTCGACGAGCGTCTGCAGGTTGCGCAGCTGCAGCGCGAGCGGGTGGGCCTTCATCACGTCGGCGGCGTTGGCCAGTTCGCCGGCGGCGAGCGCCTCGCCCTCGGCGGCGATGATCTTGGCGCGCTTCTCGCGCTCGGCCTCGGCCTGACGGGCCATCGCGCGCTTCATGCTCTCGGGCAGCTGGATGTCCCTGAGCTCGACGACCGTGACCTGCATGCCCCACTCCTCGGTCTGGACATCGAGGATCTCGCGGATGTTCTGGTTGATCGCGTCCGTCTCGGACAGCGTCTCATCCAGCGTGTGGCGCCCCACGACCGCCCGTAGCGTCGTCTGGGCGATCTGGTTGATCGCTGCCGAGACGTTCTCGATCGCGACGACCGAGCGGATCGCATCCGCGACGCGGTAATAGGCGACGGCCGAGACGTCGACGCTGACGTTGTCGCGCGTGATGATCCCCTGTGACTCGATCGGCATCGTGACGATGCGCAGGGAGACGCGATGGACACGATCGACGAACGGGACGAAGGCGATCAGGCCCGGGCCGCGCGCGCCGCCCCTCACGCGGCCCAAGCGGAATATCACTGCGCGTTCGTACTGCTTGAGAATCCGAACCGACAGCGCCAAGCCAGTCAGCAGGACGAGAAACACTGCAACCACCACGTAGACGACCATGTCGCCTCCTTTAGTTACTGTAAGCGCATCCGCGCCGGGCTTGCATCAGCGCGAGTAGCCGTTGGCGCTGCCCCCGTTCGAGCCGGTGCCGTTGACGCGGGCGCCCGCGGGGGAGAGTACGAACCAGCCGCCGCCGAAGGCCGTCAGGCCCTGGCCGTTGGTGTCGCCGGGGTTCTGGTCGCCGGTGTATGTGTACAGCGGGTGGCCGTTGTAGGTGACCTGCAGCCGGCCGTCTGAGCGCGGGGTCGTTCCGACCTTCGACGCGGTCAGCCCCGTGCCGATGACCGGTGTGCCGGTGGCCCGGAGCGGCGGCCAGGCGGCCGCGCACGCACCGGTGCACGCGCTGTTCGTCGGCGAGTCGCCGAGGTCGCCGTTGTTCGCGACGCCGAAGGTCGCCGGCCGGCCGTTGGCCGTCTGCGGCGGCGCAGTCGAGCCGGGCTCGTCGTTGCCGCCGCCGCCGCAGGCGGCGACCGCCAACGCCGTGAGCGAGACGACTGCCGCGGCGGCCCGGAACGTGATGCGCTTCATGACTACTCCTCTGCTTGGGTGATCGAAGGGTCAGGCAGCCCCAGCTCCACGGCCTCGTGCGGGTCGGAGACCGAGGGCAGGGTCGCCGCCAGCGCCGGGGGGTCCACCTCCAGGGCGCCGTTTGAGGTACGGCCGTGGCCTTCGGCCCGCCAGCCGGTGACGTGCGCTTGGGAGGTACAGGGGAATCCGCCTGTCTTCAGGCATGTCTGGCTCCCTTGGGATGAGGTCGTTCCGGCTCTCACCTGACGGTGAGCGTGCCGTGCATGAACGGGTGAATGCTGCAGTGGTAGCTGTAAGTCCCGACCTTGGACGAGGTGAATGTCGCCGAGGACCCAGGGTCGATGTTCCCGGTGTCGAAGCTGTTGCCGTTGTCGGCCGTGGCGGTGTGCGCGGTTGTGTCGTGATTGGTCACGGTGATTCGCGCGCCCTGCCGCACGGTAAGCGCTCCCGGTGTGAACTTGAAGTCGCTGATCGTGACGGCCGCCGCGCCCGCGCTTTGGCCAGACTGCGACGACGTCGTCGTGACGCCTTGCGCGCTGCCTGAAGCCTCCGAGTTCCCGCAGCCTGCGATGGGAGCGGCGACGGCGGCCGTGGCGATGAGCGAGGTGGTGAGGTGACGTAGCGTCACGGCATGCTCCGTTCGAGTGCCGGGTTTACGAATTCCGCCCGACCGTACGGGCGGGCTGTGCCGCACCAACATGCAAACCCTCACGGCTGATCGCGAGCCGCGATGACGCAGCGGTGGGATGATCGCCGCGATGGACATCCTCGGCCCGGTCTTGCGAGGCGTGGCGCGGTCGGCACGCTCGCGATAGACATGCTCTGGCACGCGCGCGATCCCGCTGGCTGCGGCAGTGACCGCCACCGAGCAAGATCTCGGCATCAGCGACCGTGGCTTGCGTCCGCACGTTAGGCAGCCATCGGAACGTCCGCGGCGGCGTCCGGGCCGCACGCCCAGATGTCGTCCAGGAGCTGCTGCGCGCGCCGCGGCGTCCAGCGTTGCGTATCGATCAGGTCGTCCGTCAGCACGGCCGCGGCGGCCACCGCGTGACGCAGGTCAGCCTCGTCCAGATCGCGGCAGAACAGCAGCGCGTCGGCCGCCTCGCGGACGCGTTCCTGCTCGGCGGGCCACAGCGCCGGGGCGCCCAGGCCGCGGAGCGTCTTCATGACGCGGCGGTAGGCCGCGGCTCGCATGCTGGTCATGCCGTGAGGATCGCGGCCTCCGGCGCTCGTTCAATCGTTTCGTAGTCGCCTGCGAGTGGCGATCGGTATCGCAGCCCCCGCCCGCGCCCGGGGACGAGGAGGGGGCGGGCGCGGGCGGGGCTGTCGGCGGGCTCGACCAATGACTGATCGAGCCGGTGCCCGCATCTCGGGAGGGGAGCCGGACGCGGACCGCGGCGGCGCCTTCTGGATGACCTGCTCGGAACCCGGCGCCGACCAAGGCGGACGCTAGGCAGGCAGCCGAGGCCCGCCAACAGCGAGCGCCGATCGTTCGATAGCTCTCGCTTCTCGCTCGGGCAGATGATCGCGATCCGCAAGCGGGTGAGCACTGCTCGTTGTTGCAACGCGGACGGCGCGCGCGAAGGTCACCCGCACGCAGGTCTCAGCGCGAACTAGGAGGAGCGATGTCAGCCCCCAATGCGAATGTCTTCCCGGTCCACTGGCTCTTCACCGGCCCGATCGGGTCGGACAGCGTCGCCGTGTGCAGCGCACGGCTGGAGGATTTCTTCGACGCCTGGGTGTTCGCTGCGCGCGACGCCGAGCTCGCGCTCAGCGCGTGGACGTCGAGCACGAGCAGCGAGCGCGGGGATGCGCATGCCGTCTATCGCGCCGCGCTGGATCGCGAGGAGTGCGCTGCGGCAGTTCTTGCGACAGCGGCGTCCTCATGACACGCAACCAATGTCAAGGCCGGTCGAAATGTGGGCCGGTAGCGCCGGTTGAATAGTGGGCCGCCCTGTGAGGGTGGCCGGTGCTGCGGAGCCGAGGCCCGGAGGGCCGATGGCGCAGCAGCGCCGGCGTGCGCGGCGCGTGGGTGGGGGGTCAGTTTTCGGCCGGCGGTCGTGCGAGGTCGCGGTCTTTGAGGCGGTAGCTGTCGCCCTTGAGGCTGAGGATCTCGGCGTGGTGGACGAGGCGGTCGATCATGGCGGTGGCGACGGCGTCGTCGCCGAAGATCTCGCCCCACGCGGAGAACGGCTTGTTGCTGGTGACGATCAGCGAGGCGCGCTCGTAGCGGCGGCTGACGAGCATGAACATCAGGTTCGCGGCCTGCGGGTCGAAGGGGATGTAGCCGACTTCGTCGACGATCACCAGCGGGATGCGCTGCAGCCGTGTGAGCTCGTCGTCGAGGCGTCCGGAGCGTTGGGCGTCGGCGAGCATGGCGACCCATTCGGTCGCGGTCCTGAAGAGGACGCGGTGACCGGCAAGACAGGCGCGGATGCCGAGCGCGATCGCTAGGTGCGTCTTGCCGGTGCCCGGCGAGTAGGCGTCGCACTACTCATGTTGTGGATCCGTTGCCGGAGCGGGTGCGGCTGGTGGCGGCGCCGGGCGTGCTTCGCGGTGTTGAGTTGGAGGTGCTCGGGTGGCGCACAGAGGACGGCGAGGTCGTGCTTCGCTGTCGTCTGATCGACGGGAGCGTCGGGACGATCCCGGCGCGCTGGACCGACCTTCCGTGGCGCGTCGACCCTGAGGCGGTGGTCGGCGGGTTGGGGTCGCCGGTGGCCTGGCGGTTGCTGTTGGAGCGCTTGGAGCGTCTGGGGTCGCGTCCGCGGCGACGCGGAGTCTCTGCCGAAAACGGAGGCCATCGTGTCGGGGCAACTCGCGCTCGCGACGAGCGAGCAGATCGTGGCGGCGGCGGTGTGGGAGACGCTGCCGGTGGAGTGCCAGCAGCGGGTCGTGATGAAGCTGGCGAGCCTGCTGACGGCGCTGGTGGAGGCCGGTCGCGATGAGTGATCGCGCGAAGATCACCGACGCGCATCGCGGCCGGCGCGCGGTGGTGTATGTGCGCCAGTCCACGCTTGGGCAGGTCGAGCGCAACACCGAGTCGGCGGCGCGCCAGTATGCGCTGCGCGATCGCGCCGTCGAGCTCGGCTGGCCGCCAGAGAGCGTGGTTGTCGTCGATGGCGACACCGGTCGCTCGGGCGCCTCGGCCGCGGGGCGGTCGGGGTTTCAGGAGTTGGTCGCCGAGGTCGGGCTCGGCCACGTCGGAGTGGTGCTGGCTCTGGAGGTCTCGCGGCTGGCGCGCTCCTCGGCCGATTGGCATCAGCTGCTGGATTTGTGCGCCTTGACGGCGACGTTGATCGCCGACGCCGACGGCGTCTATTCGCCGGTCGACTTCAACGACCGGTTGCTGTTGGGGTTGAAGGGCACGATGTCCGAGGCTGAGCTGCACCTCATCCGCGCCCGGCTGGACGGCGGGCTGCGCAACAAGGCCGCCCGCGGCGAGCTGCGCGTTAGCCTTCCGGTCGGGTTGGATCGCGACGAGGACGGGCGGATCGTCCTGTGTCCCGATGAGCAGGTCCGCCACGCCATCGAGCGTGTCTTCGTGCTGTGGCGGCGGCTGGGGTCGGCGCGCCAGGTGGTCAGCGAGCTGGTCGCCGAGGGCCAGAAGCTGCCGCGGCGCACCGTCGGTCAGCGGCGGGTGCGCTGGGCGCGCGCCAGCTATGGCGCGGTGCACGACCTGCTGACCAACCCGGCATATGCCGGCGCGTTCGTGTTCGGGCGCACCCGGACCGACAAGCGCGTCGACGAGCACGGCGAGGTCAAGGCCAGGACGGTCGAGCTGCCGCTGGAGCGGTGGTCTGTCTGCCTGCCCGAGCACCTTCCCGGCTATGTGTCCTGGCCCGACTATCTCGCCACGCGCGAGCGGCTGCGCTCCAACGTGAGACCACGCGGCGAGGGTGGCGGCGCCGCGCGCGAGGGCGCCGCGCTGCTGCAGGCCTGCTGCGCTGCGGGCGCTGCGGCAGACGGATGCAGGTCGCCTATTCGGGCACGGGCGGGCGCTCGCCGCGCTATGCGTGCGTGCGCGGCCTTCATCTGCACGCCACCGACGCCTGCCAGTCGCTCGGCGGCGGCCGCCTGGACAAGGCCGTCGCTCAGGCGTTCCTTGAGGCCGTCACCCCGGCCGGCGTGACAGCCACCGCCCGCGCGGTCGCCGAGCTCGAGACCGAGCACGACGCGCGCCTATCAGGCCAGCGGTTGGCGCTGGAGCAAGCCGAGTTCGAGGCCGACCGCGCGCGCCGCCAATTTGACGCCTGCGAGCCCGAGCACCGCCTCGTCGCCAGGGCCCTCGAACGCGCGCGCTGGAGGACGCACTGGTCGCCGTCGAGCGCCAGCGCGCGGCGCTGGCCGCGCTCGAGCAGACCCGCCCCGCGCACCTCAAAGACCAGGAACGCGGGGCGCTGGCGCGCCTGGCGCGCGACCTGCCCAAGCTCTGGCACGCCGCGACGACCAGCGACCGCGACCGCAAAGAGCTGCTGCGCGCGCTGGTCCGCGACGTCGTCGTGACCGTCCACGCGCCCGAGGCCCAGGCCGCGGTCGAAGTGTTCTGGGAGGGCGGCGCGCGCACCGAGCTCACCGTGCGGCTGAACCGTCGCGGGCCCGAACGCCACCGCACCGCCGAGGACACCATCGAGCTCGTCGGCCGTCTGGCCGCCCATCACCCCGACGCCCAGATCGCCGCGATCCTCAACAGACAGGGCCGCAGGACCGGCACCGGTCTGGCCTTCACCGAAGCCAGGGTCCGCGGCGTCCGGCAGCGCGCCGGCATTCCCGCTCCCCCTCCGCCAGCGCATGACGCCCAGACCGTCACCATCCAACAGGCCGCAAACGAGCTGGACGTCTCAGCGGCCACCATCCACCGCTGGCTCAACGACGGGCTGCTGCCCGCCGAGCAGACCACGCCCCACGCGCCGTGGCGCATCCGCCTCACCGACGAGGTCCGCCGGCGCTTCGTCCCCGACGTGCGCGACGGGTTCGTCGCGCTCGACGAGGCCGCCCGACTGCTGGGCTGCGCCCGCCAGACCGTGTTGCACAAGGTCCAACGCGGCGAGCTCGATGCGATCCAGGTCACCCGCGGCCGCCGCAGAGGGCTCGCCATCGAGGTTCCCACCGCCAACGTGGACCGACTGATCAACCAGTGACCCAGGAGGTGCAGTGTGAACCAGGACCGGGCGGGCCCAGCAGCACGACGTTCTCCTTGCCGGCGAGAAAGTCGAGCTGCGCGAGATGCAGCACCCCCGCCGTGGCTGTCACGGCTGTCGACCTCGGTCTTGAGCAGGGGTGGCGGCGAACTGCTCATAGCTCCACTCCTCCTGGCGGGCGCGGTCGGCGAGCTTCGGCAGCGCCCTGGCCGCCGCTGGCGCCTTCAGCGCGCGGAACAGGTGCGCGAGCTCGGTCGTGGGCCGGGTCATGCGATCAACTGGTCATAGACCGCCAGCGATCGGACCTCGACGTCGGGCTCGGCGCGGCCGCGGCGCTCCTGGCGCTGCTGCTTCAGTGCCCGGGCGTGCTCGAGCGCGGTGATCGTCCGATGCCTGGCGAACGACCGGGCGTGCCGGCACACCAGCTCACCAGTGTCCAAGGCGACAGCGGTGATCTCGCGCTCGCTGACGCGAACCTCGACGCGGCGGCCGACGAGCCTCGGGTCCAGCGAGTAGTCGTTGGTGTCAAACCGCAGATACGGATCCGGCGGCACCCGCGCCGACCAGCGCCGGTCGACGTCGGGCCCGGCCGCTGGCAGCGGCGCCATCACCCCTTGCTCTTCGACCAGGCGGTCGACGGGACGGCAGCGCAGCGTCTTGTGCTGGCGGGCGTTCGCGCGCTCGGCAAACCAGGTGTCGAGCTGCAACTGGAAGTCAAGCTCGTTCGCGAAGCACCGCCCGGGCTCGAAGCTCTGCTCGAGGAAGTCCTGCAGGCGCTCGACGACGCCCTTGGCCTGCGGGTCCCGCGGCCCGCAGAAGAACCACCCGACCCGCAGCACGCCGCAGAAGGCGGCGAACTCCACCGTCGGACGCACGCCGCCAGCGTGCAGCCCGGACTGCCGATCCCAGACGAGCGTCTGCGGCAGCGCCCCGAGCGACCACAGACAGCGACGAACACCGAACAGCAGGTCCGGCGTCTTCTTGGAGAAGATCAGCGCGCCGGCGCCCGCGCGCGAGTAGCCAAGGCACCCAACCACGACATAGCCCTTGCGGGTCTGACCGTGGCCGACCGGGATCTCGGCCCTCGGCTCCCACAGGTCGAACTGGCAGATCTCGCCGGGCCGATAGACCGTGCGCTGAAACGTCCTCGGCGCCCGAAACATCGGGCGGACCTCGCGCAAGTAGTCATCGACGATCGTCTTGCCACCATCAAACCCCAACGGCGCGATCAACTCCCGGATCCGCTGCCCAGGCATCACGGGATCGTCCCTGAGCAGGCTGTGAATCTCGTCCTTGAACCGATCGAGCTTCGAACCCGCCGGCGCGCGGCGATAGACCAGCGGCACCTCGGTGTGGATCGCCCGGCCGATCGTGTCCCGATGCAACCCCGTCCGCCGGTGAATCTCCCGCATCGACAAGCCACGCACGAAGTGCAGCCGCCGGATCTCCGCCCACTGCTCCACCCCGACCACCTCGGTCCTCCCGGGCTCGCTCTGCGCAAACGAGCCCAGGGTCCGCAGGCCACCGGACACCGCTCAGGCGGCCCACATTTCAACCGGCGCAGGTGGCCCAGTTTTCACCCGGCGCCGACAACCAACGCATGCGATAACGGCGCAACTGATAGACGGACCAGCGTTGCCCGAGCTCGGGCCCTGTTGCCATGACCAGCGCCCGAGCCATCGCCTACCGCCGACTCATCGAGGACACTCCGCGACGAGCAACTCGCATGCGCTCGTGGCCTCCGAGACACCCTGCGACCGCCGCTGGTTGATCGACGGCCAAGCCAGCCGAGTAGCTCGACGCAGGGAGATCGCGCATGAACGAACTTATCGACGAGCGATTGGTGGAGAAGGCGATCGACGCGTACGCTGACCAGTTCGTCAGGCGCGCTCCTCGGGTGCGCGAGTCGTGAGGCTTTGGCCGCGGTGGCCCCAAGGCGGGCCAGCGTGTATGTGGCACCCGTTCAGCTGCGGCGCGCTGCCGGCAGATGCCGTGCCCCAGGCACCGAGCGCTCTCCCGGCCTCCAGCCCCAAGCGCTTCGAGGACGCCACCTTCCGGCTGCGATCCGGGGCACTGAGTAGCCCCGACACACCCTGGGGGTCGCCAGCGCGACCCTGCGCATCCGGGACCGACCGCCTGGACGAGAGTGTTCCAGCTCCTCGCGTCCGATATTGACCCGGTGGCACGCGGGCGGGATCGACGTCGGGACGTCTCCGCCCAGAGAACCTTGTGAGATTCGTGGCATTGCGGTTCCTCCTTTGGGCCGTTGCCTCAGTTGCGGTGCGCTCACGAAGTAGGCGGACGATCTGTCAGTGCCGGCTCTACTCAAGCGGCCCGCGACTGATCGTGTTGGTATCCCGCCCGTGCGGCATGTGCGGGGTGACCCGGTTGACGCCGGCCAGTTGGGGCCGCGGACGGAGGTTCCGGGTCAGCGCGACGGGCCGACCGGGCTGTGATCCGAGGGTTCTCGGTGTGACGAGGGCGAGGCTTCCCTGCGCCCGCCGTCGATTCGCGCGGACCGCCCTCCGCCTTCTACCCGCTGCCAGTCCGAGCAGGCCTAAGACTTCCAATGATGCG
>CAWKOS010000002.1:0-632650 GCA_963851295.1 uncultured Actinomycetes bacterium
TCCCGTGCGACCCGGTACGGCGTCGCGGAAGACGCCGTACCGGGAGCCGCAATCGGTGGACCGGCGAGGAGCAGGGGAGTGCGTTACGGGATCAGGACCTGGTTGATGACGTGGATGACGCCGTTGGAGGCCTTGACGTCGGTCTTGGTGACCTGGGCCTTGTTGACGTAGACCTTGCCGCTCTTGACGGCGATCTTCACGCTCTTGCCGTTGAGGGTCTTGACCGACTTGCCGTTGAGCGTGACGACCTTGCTGGCCGGGACGGCACCCTTGACGACGTGGTAGGTCAGGATCGAGGTCAGCAGCTTCTTGTCGCTCTGGACCTTCTTCAGCGTGGCCTTGGGCAGCTTGGCGAACGCTGCGTTGGTCGGCGCGAAGACGGTCAGCTTGCTCTTGCCCGAGAGGGCGGAGACCAGGCCCGCCTTCTGGATGAGGCTGGCGAGCGTCGAGAACTGCGGGTTGCCGGCGGCGACCTGGACGATGTTCTTGCTGGCAGCCGGCGAAGCCGGCGAGGCCGGCGAGGCCGACGCTGCGGGCACGGCGAACACGAGGGCGACAAGCCCCAGGGCGAGCGCAGCGGTGATGCGGGGAAGTCTGAGCGTGGTGCCCATGGCTTTCCTTTCGGGAGGGGAAATGGGGACTAGACAAACACTGGACAAGCATTGAACAACATAGAGGCTTCCGCACACGTTGTCAATGCTTTGTACATAGCTTGTAGAAGCGCTAACGTTGCAGTCATGCCGGAGGCTCAACTGCGGATCGGGGAGCTCGCTCGCCGATCGGGCGTCAGCGCGGAGCTGCTGAGGGCTTGGGAGCGGCGCTACGGACTCTTCACCCCCACACGCACCGACAGCGGCTACCGCCTTTACTCCGCCCAGGACGAGGCACGGGTGGCCGCCATGACGGCGCACCTGGCGCGGGGACTGTCCGCCGCCGAGGCGGCGCAACTGGCGATCGATGGCGCCGGCCCTCGGACGCCGCCCCGCGACCCCTCGGACCTCGCCGCCGAGCTGTGGTCGGCGCTCGACGCCTTCGACGACGCGCGAGCCCAAGCCGCGTTCGATCGGCTCATCGCCGCCTTCAGCGTTGAGACCATCGCCCGCGTCGCGATCCTTCCCTATCTGCGAATGCTCGGCGAGCGCTGGCGCGAGGGCGACGCGTCGGTGGCCCAAGAACACTTCGCCACCGGCCTGCTGCGCGCGCGACTGCTCAGCCTCGCCCGAGGCTGGGATCGCGGGATCGGCCCCCGTGCCGTCCTCGCCTGCCCACCCGGAGAGCAGCACGACATCGGTCTCGTCGTGTTCGGACTTGCCCTTCGAGATCGCGGCTGGCGCATCACCTTCCTCGGCCCGAACACCCCCATCCAAACGCTCGCCGCCGCTGCGCTGCAACTCACCCCCGACGCCGTGGTCCTCTCCGCGCTCACGCGCGACTCCATCGCGGCGGTCGCACCCGAGATCGCACGACTCGCGAAGAAGCTACCCGTCCACCTCGCCGGCGCCGGCGCCGACACCCGGCTCGCGAAACGGACCGGAGCCCACCTGCTCGAAGGCGGACCCATCGAAGCGGCCGCCGGACTTGCGACCAAGTAACGGGGCCGGCAGGAACCGGGCGCGCGTCCCAAAGCACTGGTCATCGGCGATCACAGCCTGGCCGGACGGCTGGATCGCGAGCTGTCATGAGCACCGTGCCCCGCCAATCGACACCATCCACGCAATCCTCAGGCGCGAGGCGCACCGGAGCGGCGAGCGCCCGCTCTGTGCGAGCTGGACAACTACCGCAATGGGATCACCAGGAGTGTCGACAGGTGCCTCCCGGATGGTCGCCCGGGACGAGCATCGAGGCGCCGCGCCCGGCGTGTTGGCGCCCCCAACGCGCGTGAAGGCGGGCGCGCCGTTGGGGCTCGCGAGACGCCCGGTATGGACGAGATCCAGGCGTCCACGGGCATGCGATCGGCTGCGCCGGCCCCCGGGGTAAGGCGCAAGCCGCGCCGGCGCTCCCGCTGGCGACTTCGATGAGCGCAGCTCCGAGGAGAACGTCCGCTTCCGTATGGCACCACTTCCGCTGACCGCGCCGCTCGGGCCGCTCGTGCTCGGTGGTGCGCGTAAGCCACGCTGCGCCGTTGAGGGCTGCGCTCGCGGAGATCTCTGCGCGACCGGCGAGCGTAGTCCAAGCGGTCCCATCGAAGGAGTCCGTCTATGCACCGCGAGATCGACCGCCATCGCCTCGGGGCGACGCTCTTCCTCGTCGCCGCCTCCGCGTCGTTCGTCCTGTCTATCACCCTTTGGTTCACCGACAATCGCCAGGAAGGCGTTTTCGTCGGCCTTTGGGTGCCATCAATCCTCGCCGCCGGAGCGTTTTGGATGGCCGCGATGGGACGGGACCGCTGATGTCGCTCGATGTCGTGATCGGACTGGTCGGCGTGATCGTGACGGTCCTCGTGGTCGTTGGCATGATCCTCATCACCCCCCGCGGAGTTGATCCCTCCCATCTCCCGGCGCAGCCGCCCGACAGCAACGACGTCGTAGCGCCGACGCCGACGCCGACGGCGACCCAGCCCGCACTGCCCTGAGCTCGACGACCAACGTCGCTATTGGCCGCGGCCCTGCGCACAACGGACGCCCGAGGCCTAGGCACAGGAGCGCACAGGCGGAGCGTCACGCTGTCATGCATCACAGGCCAGCATTTGACCACCGGCAGTTGGGAGCTACGCCGTGAGGACATTGTTGACCGACTCAATGAGCAGCGTGACCCTCGGAGCCGCAACGGGCCTGCGCTCCCAGCTCGGCGTGGCGAGCGTGGTGGCGCGCTCACACCCCGACCTACCCTCGATCCTCCGCCACCCGTGGATCAGACGACTCGTGCTGGCGGCAGCGGCTGGCGAGCTCGTCGTCGACAAGCTGCCGGGTACGCCCAGCCGGCTGGCGCCGCGGGGAATCATCCCCCGACTCGCCCTAGGGGCGCTGGCGGCCGGCCTGTCCGCGCAGACCCGGCAGGCGTCGTGGCTCCCGGCCAGCGCCATCGGAGCCTCGAGCGCGGCCGTCGCGGCCAGGCTCGGGCATGACGTGCGGGCGCGACTCGCCCGCCAGGCGCCCGACCTGCCCGTCGCCCTCGCCGAGGACGCCCTAGCGATCGCGGCGGCCGCCGCGGGCGCCTCACGCTGACATGCGTTACCCGAAAGGAGCAGGGCACTGAGTCGACAAGCGCGTCGGAGTTACCGCAACTGTGGAACAGGAGCAGCGAGCGCCTGGCTGCTCCCTTCTCATGCGAGGGCGACAGCGCGTGGACCGCGTTGCCGCTTCGCGTC
Source organism: uncultured Actinomycetes bacterium (assembly GCA_963851295.1). Lineage (GTDB taxonomy): Bacteria > Actinomycetota > Thermoleophilia > Solirubrobacterales > Solirubrobacteraceae > JAOPZW01. Next base: position 3,308 of record CAWKOS010000002.1, read on the forward strand.
GGGAGGGCGCGCGTCGGGGTCAGTCCCCGGATGCTCGCAAGGGACGAGCTTCGATCGTCTGCGGGCGCATTGTCCGGGCGCTCGCTTCGCCCTGGCAAAACGGAAGTCAGCGCCTCGTCGGCCAGGCGCCCGGTGTTCGTCCCAGGCGAGCGTCCGACCCCTGAACTCGGCGACGTTCGCTTCCCCGCACGAAAGCAGAAGCGCGCCGGTTCCGTCGCCCGTCCCGCGTCTCAGTGCCGAGGCGCATGGAACTGGGGAGCCACCGCCGTGCCGGTCTCAGTTGCGTTGGCAGGCGAAAGCGAGAGTGCCCCGTTTCGACGAGGGGCACATTGCGGCCGTGCTTCATGACGGCGTACGTGGATACGCGGCAGTGTCGCCGGTCGAGCCGCTGTCGTCCGTCCGCACGATTCGCCGTGCTTGTCGCTCGCCGGAGGTGACGCCGAGGGCCCTGCGCCATACCCTGTGCGCGGCCGTCCGTGACCGCCTGCCGTGGGTGCGCTGGGGACCGGTGCGCAACGGGATGGCCGAGATCGAGCAGCTGTCGCCGGCGGTGTTGCGAGAGTTCTCCACCCGTCGTCGCCAGATCGAGGAGCGCGAGCGCGAGCTCGTCGCCGCGGGCGTCCAAGTCGGCGACGGGGGGCGCGAGGCGATCGCTCACGCCACGCGCCGGCGCAAGCGCTACGGAGTCGACACTGCACCGTGGCGTGACGTCGTGCGCGCCCGGGCCGCGGAGCACGGACTCGGCGCCCCCGAGCTCGCTGCCCTCGTGCTCGGACCCGCGCGGGCGCCCGAGACCCCTGATCCGGGGCTCGTGGGCGTCGAGCTGGCCGGAGCTGGCGGGCTGACCGAGAAGCAGAACACTTTCGCCAAACGCGAAGCAGTGATGGCGTGGGCGGCCGTGCACAGGCAGGGTGCACCGGCCGAGACGGTCGAGCGCGACGCGACGGAGTTCCTGACGCGCACGGACGTGCACCGTGGCGCCGGGGGATTCACGACGAGCGATCTGCTCGCCCACGAGCAAGCGATCGTGCATGGCGCTCAGGCGCGCCGCGGCGAAGGCAGGGGCAGGCTCGACACCGCGCTGGTCGACGCGGTGCTGGCGAACGCGGCGCACGCTCCGTCGGCCGAGCAGGCCCGGGTGATCCGTGGCCTGACCTCGAGCGGTCACGGCGTGGAGACGGTCGAGGCGCTGGCCGGGACAGGCAAGACGTTCACCGCCGGTCTGCTGGCTCAGGCCTACGCGGCCGGCGGCTTCCGCGTTCTCGGGGCCGCGCCGACCGGGCGAGCTGTGCGGGAGCTGACCGAGCAGGCGGGCATTGCGCAGGCGTGGACGCTCACGCGCCTGGTGCGCGACCTCGACGCCGACGACCGCGGTTTCGGGTCGGGTCAGGCGGTGCTGATCATTGACGAGGCGGGGATGGCGAGCACCCGCGAGAGCGCTCGCGTCATGACGCACGCCCAGGCCGCCAACGTGAAGGTCATCGCGATCGGCGACTCCGGGCAGCTCTCGAGCGTCCAGGCGGGCGGCTGGCTGGGATCGCTGACCCGGCGGCTGGGGTCGCACGAGCTGCGCGAGGTGATGCGCCAGCGCGATCCGCGCGAGCGCCAGCTCCTGGCCCAGGTGCGCCGCGGCGACCCCACCAACTACATCACCGAGAAGAAGAGGTGCGGGCAGCTACGGGTCCTCGCAGGCGACGTCCAGAGCGCAGGCGCGGGCGAACGCGCAGCGGTCACATCGTGGCGGTCACGCCAGGCTGAATGCGCGTGGGGGCAGGCCGTCCTGATCGCACGTGACAACCAACGCCGCGAGCGCCTCAACGCGCTCATCCGCGCCGACCTGAAGCACCGCGGTCGGCTTGGCGAGAGCGTCCATATCGGTGGAGACGAGTTCGCCGTCGGTGACCGCGTCGTCGCGCGCCGCAACGACAGCGAGCGGGCGGTCGATAACGGCACGCGCGGCACCGTGATCGCCGTCGACCCGACCGAGAAGGACCTCGTCGTGCGCACCGACTCCGGCGCCCAACGCCGCCTCGATGTCTCCTATGTGGCCGAGCATCTGCAGCACGCCTACGTGCTCACCGCGCACACCATCCAGGGAGGAACCGTGGAGTGGGCGGGCGTCGTCGGGCGCCCCGAGGACTTCACCCGCAACTGGTCCTACACCGCGCTCTCGCGCGCGCGAGAACCAACCGAGCTGTTCATCGTCGACACCCTCACCGAGCGCGAGCTCGACCGCATCGAGATCGCGCCCGGCCACGCTCGCGGACCGCGCGACGAGCGAACGCCACTCGAGCGCCTCGCGGCGGCCATGCGTTGCCGCGACGACGAGGACCTCGCGCTGGACCGCGTCGACGCCGAGCACACCCACGCCCGGCCGCCCGCCGTCACACGCCCGTCCGTGGCTGAGCTACAGGCCGAACTCACGGACCTTCGCGAGCGCATCGGCCGGTACCCCGACCAACTCGCCGACCAGCTGCACGCCGCCCGCAGCGCCCAGGCCGAGGCGCAGCGCGTCGCTGACGAAGCGCGCGCACGCATCACTGAGCTGGAGCAACCCGGCCGGGGTGCGCTGCGCCGGCGTGCCGCGGGCTCCGCCGAACGCGCGCTGGAGCGCCAACGCCTCAAGCTCGCCGAGGAGGAAATCGCGGCGGCCGCCGAGCGTGAGCGCAACCTCGCAAGCAGCGTCCCCGACCGCGCGGCATGGAAGGCCGAACGCGGCCCGCTCCGCGAGCGCGCCGCGGAGCTCACCGCGCAGCTCTTGACCCGCCGCCGCGAGCACCTACGCGTCGCGCTCGAGCGACCAGCGCCCTACCTCACGGAAGCGCTGGGCGCTCTCCCCAACGAGCCGCGCGCTCGCCGCACCTGGCAGCAAGTCGCTACGCGCATCGAGGCCTACCGCTTCGACCACGCGATCACCGACACCCGCGACGCACTCGGACCTGCTCCGATCGACGCGCGCGGACGTGCGCACTGGCAGCGCGCCCACCACGACCTCCAACGTGCTCAACAAGACCTCGGTCACCACAACACTCGCCAGCACTCACACGAGATCTAGACGCGCATCAAGGCTGGCGCCGCCGCTGCTCAGTTTCGTCCGAGGCGCAAGTACAGGCCTCGTCGGCTGTAGGCGTGGGGACTACCGCTCTCGTGGGGAAGGGTACTCCCGAGCTGGGCGCCTGCTGTTCGTGCGCAGCAGGCGCGCCGCGGACCGGGATTCGGGCGCTCGCAGCTGGCTGGAAGCGAGTGCGGGAGACGACGCCGCGTCCTGGTCGGTTCTCATCGATGCCGGCCGGAGTCGTGCCCTGCTTCTAGCGATCTCCCAGACCGGTGACGCGCTCTTGGTCGAGGCCGCTTTCGTCGTCCCGCCGAAATCCGGGCCACGACTTGTGTGGCTGCGCTTTTGTCCGCGTGCTGGCCGCCCTGCCGGCGGTTCCGTTACGTCGTGGCGAGTGGTCTCAGCGGGTGCGTGCAGGAGGGGCCGTCGGAGCCCCACATCTGGGGCGGAGCGTCCGGAGCGCGCGGCACGCGGATCAGCATCGACGAGCGCGTGCCGTACATCTCGGTATGCACGCAACACGCCGAGGCGCGGGAGACGAGCTGCGACCAGGCGTCGTCGCCTTCAGGCGCTGCCGTGATCACGTGGTCGGTGAGCACCGCGCAAAGCGCGTCGAGAAGATCGTCCGGCTCGCGCGCGGCCACGTCACCCAGTCGCGCACGGACACGGTCGACCTTTGGGCTGGGCGCGCCAAGCGCGCGGTTCTCCAGGATGTACACCCCCGGCTCGAGCTCAATCGCCACGAGCGCATCGGCGCAAGTGAGGTCGAGGTAAAACAGCCCGGACCGATCGGCCGCAAGTGCCCAGCACGGGTTGAACTCCGCGGGCCTGGCCGATGCCGTGAACGCCGCCACCGCGTGGCCGGCGTCGGCGCCTTCGGTCAGCTTCAACGGGATGGCGCCGCGCGAGCGGCGGGTCGGCGATCGCTGCATCGGCTGGTTGGTCAAGCCGGCGACGACGCCGTGCTCGTTGAGCGCAAGCCACGTCCCGCCGGCGAGCCGGTCACGGCCTCCAAACGTCCGCGGCCGCTCGCGCAGGACCTTGACGGGATCCGCGGGACGCGCGTACTGCTCGTCGCGGTTGGCCGCCACAATCAGCGGCCACTCCGGCACGATCCGCGAGAGGACGACGAGCAGGCACACATCACCAGTCTGACTGCCGCCATCGACTCTGCCGCGCGACAGTCGGCCGCCCTGAGCCGGTTAGCACCGCCGACGCGTCGCCCCGCTCCTGCTTGCCTCCCGATACGCACATCTCGCCCGTCCGGCCGAGCGTCCTGCTCGGCGCGGAAGGGAGGCCCGTTGACGCCCGCTTCCCTCGCCGAGCGGTAGCCAGCGTCATCGCTGATCTCATGACCGCCACGGACGAGGTGCGAGCGTCCGCTGGCGCGCGATCGGAGCCAGTCCCGCTCTCGCGTCCGTGACCAGGCAGGAGCGACGCGCTGACTGCCCCTATGCATAATGGACCGGCTTGCACAGTACGACGGCCACGCCGAAGCTGGCGGGGCACGTCGCGTTACTCGCCCGCGGCCTGTAGCGCGTCGGCCAGCTCCGAGGCGACCTGTGCTACCGCGGCGTAGGCATCGACGACGTCGGCCAGGTTGTCGCCGGCGCCAGCCCCGTTGAGCTGCTGTACCGCGGCGTCGAAGCGTCGCCAGAGCTCTGCTGGGCCGCGGCGGCCGGTCCCGGGCCGGAGCTCGTAGGGCGGGCGTGCCCGTTCGGAGTCGGAAACGGGCCGCCACGCCAGTCCTGCCTGGAGCGCTCGCGCGTGGGCGTCGCGCATCGCGGCCGCCGCCTGGGCCAGCGTTCGGAGTCGATCGCGAAAGCCGGGGTCGGGCGGTGCCTGCTCGTGGGCGCGCATCGCGCCGCTCCATGATGCCCGCGCTTCGTTCACCGACGTCCACGCGTGTTCCTTGGCGCCCGCGGCCGGTGTCCCGGCCCGCTCGTCCGGCAGGTCGCTCACACACGGGTCCTATCGCACTCGAGGACCGTCACGCGACGGGCTACGCCATTCAAGCCGCTCCCTGCGAGCGAAACCATCCGGCCCCCAACGGCCGCACACGGCTGCACACGGACAGTTGGTGTAGCGTCAAGCTCGGAGGAGAGAGGGAGCACCATGACGCCGACGCCCGCCGCAGATGAGCCCGAGTACCTCAAGGTCGAAGAGGTCGCCGCGCGTCTGAAGCTCAAGGAGAAGACGATCCGCGACTGGATCCTGCGCGGCGAGCTGCCCGCCTACAAGCTGGGCAAGGAGTGGCGTATTCGCCGCGACGACTTCGATCAGGCGATGCAGGCGCGCCGCACCACCGCCGAGCCGGCGCCTGCGGGCGGTCTCTGGGACCCCGATAATCCTGGATAGCCCACAGCGGTAGTTTGCAACCGTTGAAGCACCTATGTATCCTCCGCGTTCGTAGAGGATCCCGATGATGCGTGCCTGCTCATCTGCCAGGACGATGTCTCCACCGCCAGCGGCGCGGCGCTTTCCCTGCCGATGACGCTCCAGCATCAGGATCGATCACGCCGGCCGCTCGCACGCGTGCGCACGATGCCGGGCGGAGGGAACGCCATGAATGATCGGAGGGATGGTCCGCATGGCCGTGATCGACGCGACCTACGAGCCCGAGCTGCTGCGCCCCGCCGAGGTGCTTCGCATCCTGAAAGTGTCGAAGACCTGGCTGTACGACGCGGCCAAGGACGGCCGCATCGCGTGCGTGCGGCTGGGCGGGCCGGATGGACCGCTGCGATTTGAGCGCGCGGTCATCGAGGCGCTCATCCGCGACTCCAGACTGGGCGACGACAACCGGGAGTAACGTCGCGTTCAGCTCGGCTCAAGGCCTAGGAGGAAGGCGGATGGCAAGACGGACGGTCACCGACCACGCGCTGCCCGATGGCGTTTACCCCTACGCGATCGGCCCAGGCGACGACACGCAGCCGCCGCGCTATTACGCGAAGCTCGCCAATGGCGCCACCAAGCGCGGCTTCATCACCGCGCGCGCGGCATCGCGCTACAAGAAGGCCAAGGACTCCGCGCCTAGCACGCCCACGCAGACGCGCGGCACGCTCAAGGCGCTGTGGCCCGAGTACCTGCGCGCGCGGCGGCCCTACCTCGTGCCGGGCACCTACGAGGACTACGAGCGCCACGGGAGGCTGCGGTTGGTTCCGTACTTCGGCGATGAGAAGGTCACGGCCAATCGCCAAGTCCGACGTGCAGGACTGGCTGACCGAGCTCGACGAGGAGGAGGAGTTCGCGCCGAAGACGATCAACGACGCGCTGCGCGTGCTGCAGTCGTTCTTCATCTGGCTGGTCGACGATCGCGAGCTGCTGTTGCGAAGCCCTGCGCGGAAGGTTGATCCGCTGCCCGAGGATCTGTTCGAGGCCGATTGGCTGCGCCCGCCCGAGATTCCGGTGTATCTGGAGGCCTGCACGCTCGAGTACCGGCCTCTGGCCGAGCTTCTGATCGGCGGCGGGCTTCGTATCAGTGAGGCTCTCGCCGTCGAGATCGATGACGTCGACGAGGACCGCCAGCTGATCTACGTCCGCCGTCAGGCTCGCCGCGGCGCGACGGCCAAGCGTGGCGGCCGGCAACGTGGCGATATCGCGCGCACCAAGGGCAAGAACTACCGCCAGGTCGCCGTCAGTCGCCGTGTCATCAGTGTGTTGCTTGACCACATCGTTCGGCTGTCAGAGCAGTTCCCGATGCAGGGCGACTCGCGCGTGTTCGTGCGCCACCACCCCGCCCCGCCGCAGGCGATCGCCATGACCCCGGCGGCGCCGCGCGCCGCGAGGCGATCGCCGCCGACCTGATCGCCGGCGGGCTCTCCCAGCGCCAGGTCGCCGGGCGTCACGGCGTCAGTCAGCAGCTGGTGTCCCTCGTCGCCCGCGCGCTGGCCGCCGAGCGCCCCGAGCCGCTGACGCGTCACGTGATCAGCAAGGAGTGGCACAAGCAGACGCTCGAGGACGCGGGGCTGCGCAGCTCGGTGCGCCTGCACGACCTGCGTCACACCGCCGCGACCTACTGGCTCATCCAGGGTGAGCCGCTGTACTTCGTCCAGAAGCAACTTGGGCACCGCGACTCAAAAAGACCACCGAGCGCTACGAGCACATGGCCGCCAGCTACCTGACCGAACGCGTCGACCGCCACGACGATGCCCTGTGGCTGCCTCGGCCCAGCCGCCACGAGGCGCCCGCTTGAGCCTGGGAATGCCAGGCTCCCGCCTTGCGGCTACCCCAGTCAGCAGCGGTTGCACGGGGAGGACCCCGTCGCCGCCGAAGCTCAGTTGGTTCTCACAGCGCTTCTCAAGCGCGGTATTACCAATCGTGCCCTGGCGAGCCCTGATGGCGCGAAAGCCCCGCATTTGCGGGGCTCTCGTCATGCGCCGAAGAGGACTCGAACCTCCACCCGGGAATCCCCGGACAAGGCCCTCAACCTTGCGCGTCTACCAATTCCGCCACCGGCGCAGGTGGGACAGCCGGCGCACAACGGCCGCCGGCGGGGGCCGAGTATAGCTCCGACGGACGCCGCGCCCGGCGCTCACGCGGGCGCCGGCGCGGCGGCGCGCAGGGGGCCTGTCGCGGCCGCGCGCACGACCAGCGCGGCGAGCACGCTGGCCAGGCCGAGCGCCGCCATCGCGACGCCGGGCGAGGCGGCCTCGACGATCGCGCCCGCCAGCGTGCTGCCGGCGGCGAGGCCGACCGAGATGCCGGTCGAGGTCCACGTGAAGGCCTCGGTGAGCGTGCCGCTCGGGGCGAGGTCGTCGAGCATCCCGTTGGCCGAGACGAAGGTCGGGGCGATGGTCGCGCCGGCGATGAGCAGGATCAGCCCGAGCACGGCGGGCTCGCCGGAGATGCCGATCGCGCCATGCGCGATGCCCCACGCGGCGAGCGCGATCGCGAGCCGCCGCGGCGGGTCCGGGGCAGCGCCGAGGCGCCCGATCGCCAGTCCGGCCAGCATCGAGCCGACGCCCCACAGCCCGAGCAGGACGCCGGTCAGCTCGCGGTGGCCGGTCGTGTCGAGGGCGGCGGGCACGACGACCTCGACGGCGCCGATCGAGAGCCCGACGAGCGCGAAGACGCCGATCAGCACGCGCACGCCGGGGCCGCGCAGCGCGCCGGTGAGGTCGCGGGCGCGCCGCTCCTGCGGGCGCCAGTTGCGCGAGATGGGGTTGGCGGCGAAGACGAGGTCGCCCGAGAGCAGGAAGGCCGCGCATGCGATCATGGCCGCGCTGGTCGACCACGAACCGATGCCGGCCACGATCGCCAGCGGGCCGCAGATGTAGACGACCTCGAGCAGCGCGCTCTCCATCGAGTACGCGGCGTGGCGGCGGTCGGGGGAGTCGAGCAGGACGGGCCAGAGCGCGCGCATGCAGGCGCCGATCGGCGGCTGGCAGGCGCCGGCGGCGGCCGCGCCCGCAAGGATCAGCGTCAGCGGCGCGCCGTCCGGGAGCGTCGCGAGGAAGACGATCGCGGCGGCCGCGAGCGGGGCGCCGGTGCGCAGGACGAGGGTCTGTCCGCGGCGGTCGACGAGCCGCGCCAGCAGCGGGTTGGAGACGCCGAGCGCGATCGCGTACGCGCCCGTGGCGAGGCCGCCCTTGGCGTAGGAGCCGGTGATCTGCTGGGTGTGCAGGACGAGCAGGAGGCCGAGCGCGCCCATGGGCAGGCGCGCGACGCATGAGGCCACGAAGAGGCCGAGGGCGTCGGGGGCTCGCAGGACGTCGCGCATGGCGTCAGCGTCCCACGAGCCCTCGGGGTGCGCGAAGAGATTCGGCTCAGGCCGGATCCATCGCGAGGGTCAGCGCGCCGGCCTCGAGGTCGAGCAGGGCGCGCTTGGTCTCCAGGCCGCCGCCGTAGCCGGTCAGCGAGCCGTCGCTGCCGATGACGCGGTGGCACGGGCAGACGATGGCGATCGGGTTGCGGCCGTTGGCGCGGCCGACCGCGCGGGCCTTGCCGGGGTGGCCGATGCGCGCGGCAATCTCGCCGTAGCTGGCGGTCTCGCCGTAGGGGATCTCGAGCAGGGCGCTCCAGACGCGCCGCTCGAAGGTGCTGCCGCCGTCGGGGCGCAGGGCGAGGTCGAAGTCCGTGCGCTCGCCAGCGAAGTACTGCTGCAGCTGGGACACGACGGCCGCGAAGCGAGGATCGTCGGACTGCTCGCCGGCGCCGAAGTCGATGCGGGTGAGGGCGCCGTCGTCGTCGACGGTCAGCGCGAGGGGGCCGATGGGGGAGGCGATGGTGGTCTGCATGGTCGGTATGACGCGGGTCGGGGGCGGTCCGTGAGGTCGGCTTGCGTTCCGTCCACGGGGCACGCTACCGTGTCGAACACGTGTTCGCTTCATCCCCCAACACGAACCGCCGAGGAGCCTTCAGACCATGGTCGACCTGACCAAGCGCCAGCAGGAGATCTTCGACTTCATAAAGCGGTACTCCGCGAAGTACGGCTATCCGCCGACGGTGCGTGACATCGGCAAGGCGGTGGGCCTCGCGTCGTCGTCGACGGTGCACGCGCACCTCGCCAACCTCGAGAAGCTCGGGCTGCTGCGGCGCGACCCTTCCAAGCCGCGCGCGATCGAGCTGCTCGACCGTGTGCGCGGGGACGTGGGCGGCGCCGTGGGCTCCGCGGTGGAGAGCGCTCTCGGGGTCCTGCGCCCGGGGCTTCCGCTCGTGGGCTCGGTCGCGGCGGGCACGCCGATCCTCGCCGAGGAGAACATCGAGGACTACGTCCAGGTCCCGCCGATCGCCGGCGGCGAGGACGGCGAGTACATCCTCCGCGTCCGGGGCGAGTCGATGAAGGACGCCGGCATCCTCGGCGGCGACTTCGTCGTCGTGCGCCCGCAGGAGACGGCGACCGACGGGGAGATCATCGTCGCGCTCGTCGGCGAGGAGGCGACGGTCAAGCGCTTCTTCCGCGAGTCCGACCACATCCGCCTGCAACCCGAGAACGAGACCATGGAGCCGATCCGCTCCAAGGAGGTCCGCATCCTCGGCCGGGTCGTGGGTGTCTTCAGGAGCGTGACGTAGATGACCACCGCACTTGCCTTTGAGCTTGGCTTCGACCGACCCTCGATCCTCGGCCGCCCGCGCGACCACGACCGAGCGCCGCACGGCGCCGCGCCCGAGGACGACCGCTCTTCACACAGCAGGCTCACGCTGGATGACCTGGTCACCGGCGTATGGGAGGGCCTGTCGACGCACCACACGGTCACGTGTCCGGTCTGCAGCGGGAAGATGACTCCCCGCTACGGATCCGGCGCGCGGCCGGTGGGCGGCCGCTGCGGGCGCTGTGGCTCCACCCTCGGATAGCTCACGGCTACGGCGCTCGCGCTGGACGCACGACATCCGGCACCGCTCGCGCGCGCCCCGGCGCCGCGCTACCCTCGGTCGCGCAGGCCAGGCAGTCGCGGCGGGAGAGACATCCCGTCGAGGAAAGTCCGGACACCGCAGGGCGAGGGTGGTCGGGGGACCGACCCGGCGAAAGCCGCGGGAAAGTGCCACAGAAACACACCGCCGATGGCGGAGCCTCTCGAGAGCCCCGCACAGGCAAGGGTGAAATGGTGCGGTAAGAGCGCACCAGCGTCACGGTGACGTGGCGGCTGGGCAAACCCCACCCGGTGCAAGGCCAAGCAGGACCGTTCGCAGGTTGCCCGCCGAGGTCCAGGTCGGCCGCAGAGATGGATGGCTGCCCAACGACAGAATCCGGCTTACCGGCCCGCTAAGGAAAGCCCCCGCCCCGCGGGGGCTTTCTAGTTGGGAGGCGCGTCGCCAGCGGTCCCGGTGGTCGCGCCCGAGCCGCCCGAGCGGGCTGCGCCGCCCGCCGCCCCCGGCGCGTCGAGCACCACCTCGACCTTCACCCCCGAGCGCTCGTCGCCGTACGCGCGCGCCGTGCCCGTGCGGTGCGCTCCGCGCAGCCAGAGCTCGACCGGCGCCTCCTCGCGCAGGTTGCGCCACCAGCGCTTGCGCTCCGGCCAACCGACGCCGATCGTCACGCGGTCGCCGTCGAGCGAGTACGCCACCGGGAAGCTGAAGGTCCGGCCACTGCGCCGTCCGGTGACGCGGATGAGGACGAGGCTGTCGCTCACCACCCGATGGGCCGGCGAGCGCAGCAGCCCACCCAGGAGCGGATTGACCGTCCGGTTGAGGATCGCGAAGCGGGTGTGTGAGCCGGTGGGCGGGCTGGTCATGAGGGCGGGGGAGGTGCGGGCACGTTAGCGTCACGGGCGATGACCGGGGCGATCTCGACCCAGCGGCGCCGGCTCTCCGAGGCCGAGACCGCCCGCGTGCTCGACGACCTCCAAGCGCTGCTCGGCGCCGACCGCGTGCTCACCGGCGACGACGTCCGCGCGCAGCACGGCGTCGACGAGTCCTTCCACCCCGCGGCCGCGCCCGACGCCGTGATCTACCCGGCGAGCACCGAGGAGGCCGCCGCGATCGTCGCCGTGTGCGCGCGCCACCGCGCGCCGCTCGTCCCCTTCGGCGCGGGCACCTCGCTCGAGGGCCACGTCCAGGCGCTGCGCGGGGGCGTCACCGTCGACATGCGCGAGATGAACCGGATCCTGCGCCTCTCGGTCGACGACCTCGACGTGAGCGTGCAGGCCGGCGTCACCCGCAAGCAGCTGGACGCGGCGCTGCGTCCGGAGGGCGTCTTCTTCCCGGTCGACCCCGGGGCCGATGCGACGCTCGGCGGGATGGTCGCCACCGGCGCCTCGGGCACGACGACCGTCCGCTACGGCGCGATGCGCGAGAACGTCCTCTCGCTCGTCGTCGTCACCGCCGACGGCCAGGTCGTGCGCACGCGCTCGCGCGCCCGCAAGTCCTCCGCCGGCTACGACCTCACGCGGCTGTTCATCGGCTCGGAGGGCACGCTCGGCCTCGTATGCGAGGTGACGCTGCGCGTCCAGCCGACGCCGGAGGCGATGTCGGCCGCCGTGTGCGCCTTCCCGACGCTGCGCGACGCCGTGGACTGCGTCCTCGCGGTTTCGCAGAACGCTATCCCGGTGGCCCGCATCGAGCTGCTCGACGAGATGCTCATCGAGGCCATCAACCGCCACAGCGGCCTCGACCACGCGGTCGCCCCGACGCTCTTCTTCGAGTTCCACGGCACCGCCGACGAGGTCGCCGCCCAGGCCAAGGAGGCCGAGCAGCTCGCCGCCGAGCACGGCGCCCGGGGCTTCGCGTGGGCGACCGACGAGGCGCAGCGGCGCAAGATGTGGGACGCCCGCCACCGCGCCTACGACGCCACGCGCGCGCTGCGACCGGGCACGAGCGCGCTGACGACCGACGTCTGCGTGCCGGTCTCGGCGCTCGCCGACGCCATCCTGCGCACCCGCGCCGACCTCGACGAGCACGGGCTGACCGGCTCGATCCTCGGCCACGTGGGCGACGGCAACTTCCACGTCACGCTGCTCATCGACCGCGACGACCCCGACGACGTCGAGCGCGGGATGGCCTTCCACGACCGCGTCGTGCGCGGGGCGCTCGACGCGGGCGGGACGTGCACCGGCGAGCACGGCGTCGGCTACGGCAAGGCCGCCTACCTCGAGCTCGAGCACGGCGCCGCCGGCGTCGAGCTGATGCGGGCCGTCAAGCGCGCGCTGGACCCCGACGACATCTTCAACCCGGGAAAGATCGCCGGCGCGATCACGCGTTAGCATCGCCCGCGTGGACCGCGCGGTGCATGACCGCGGCGGATGGCCGACGGAAGCGGCCATCGATCGCACCGAGCACGAGCTCGCCGACTGGGAGCTGCTGACCGACGCGCTCGTCGGCGCGCTCGGCCGCAAGGGGCTCATGAACGTCGACCAGCTCCGGCGCGGGATCGAGAGCATGCCGCCCGACGCCTACGAGCGCGCCTCGTACTACGAGCGCTGGCTGGCGTCGATGGAGACGATCCTCGCCGAGCGGGGCGTGCTCGCGCCGGGCGAGCTCGACGCGCGGGTCGCGAGCGGGCGGGCGGCCGAGCGGGCAGGCGCGGGCGAGGCGCCGTGACCTTCGCCCCCGGCCAGCGCGTCCGCGTCAGCGACCGCCCGCACAGCGGCCACCACCGCACCCCGGCCTACCTCAAGGGCGCGACGGGGACGGTCGAGCGCGTCCACCCGGCGTTCCGCAACCCCGAGACGCGGGCCTACGGCGGCGACGGGCTGCCCGAGCAGCCGCTGTACCTCGTCGCCTTCGGCCCGCGCGAGCTGTGGCCCGACTATCGCGGCGCCGGCGAGGACCGCATCTACGCGGACGTCTTCGAGCACTGGCTGGAGGAGGCGCCATGAGCGATCACGAGCACGCAGACGACCACGACCACACGCCGATCGCCGACGGCGACGAGCCGCCGGCGGCGGCGCGCGTCCGCGCCCTCGAGGCGCTGCTCGTCGAGAAGGGCGCCGTCGACCCCGAGGACGTCCGCCGCGGCATCGACTGGCTCGTCTCGCGCTCGCCGGCCGACGGCGCGCGCCTCGTCGCGCGCGCATGGGTCGACCCGGCCTTCAAGGAGCGCCTCCTGGCCGACGCCCGCGCCGCGGCGCTCGAGCTCGGGCTCGACCCGGGACCGTCGCCGGTCGTCGTCGCGGTCGAGAACACCGAGGCCGTGCACCACATGGTCGTCTGCACGCTGTGCTCGTGCTACCCGCGGGCGCTGCTCGGCCCGCCGCCCGCCTGGTACAAGAGCCTGGCCTATCGCTCGCGCGCCGTCACGGACCCGCGCGGCGTGCTCGCGGAGTTCGGGGTGCGCCTCGGGGACGACGTGCAGCTGCGCGTCCTCGACTCGACCGCGGACATCCGCTACCTCGTGGTCCCGCGCCGGCCGCCCGGGACCGAGGACCTCGACGAGGACGAGCTCGCCGCCCTCGCGACGCGCGACAGCATGATCGGCGTCGCCCTGCCCGCCGCCCCGACCGCGGCGGCGGTGGGGCCCTGAACGCGGAGCACCCGCCCGCCCCGCGCGCCGCTCGGCTGCGCGCCGCCGCCGGGAGCGCGCTCTTCTTCGTCGTCGCGCCCGGCGCGACGGCCGTGCTCGTCCCGTGGCTGCTGACCGGCTGGGAGGCGCGCTCCGTGTCGTCGGCCGTGAAGCTCCTCGGCGGCGCCCTCATCGTCGCGGGCGCCGCCGTCCTCGTCCACGCCTTCGCGCGCTTCGTCGTCGAGGGCATCGGCACGCCGGCGCCCGTCGCCCCGACCGAGCACCTCGTCGTCGGCGGCCTGTACCGCCATGTGCGCAACCCGATGTACGTCGCGGTAGCGACGACCATCGTCGGCCAGGCGCTGTACCTCGGCCGCCCGGTGCTGCTCGCCTGGGCGGCCGTCTTCGTCGCGACCACCGCGGCCTTCGTGCGCCTCTACGAGGAGCCGACGCTCGAGCGCCAGTTCGGCGCCGAGTACGACGCCTACCGCCGCGCCGTCCCGGGCTGGTGGCCCCGCCTGCGCCCCTGGCGTCCTGGCGAGCCGCGGCGCTGACGCCGCTCAGGCGACGATGGCGCGACGCAGGCGCCAGGTCGCCAGGACGATGGTGCTGGCCGCGAACGCCAGGAGCACCGCGACCTGGGGCAGCACGTCGGCCGCGCCCCCGCCGTGCTCGAGGAGCTTGGAGAAGGCGTCGTTGGCCCAGGCGTGGGGCGTCACGTGGGCGAACGCGCGCACGGCGGACGGGAAGACCTCGAGCGGCACCATCGACCCGCCGAAGGCGGCGAGCCCGAGGCCGAGCAGGAGCGCGATGGGGCCCGCCTGCTGCTCGGTCGAGCACACCGAGCCCAGGAGCATCCCGGCGCCCGTTCCCACCAGGGCAAAGGCCAGGACCACCAGCGTGGTGCCGAGCGGGTTGCCCCAGCTCACGGAGAACAGCAGCGAGGAGCCGATGACGATGATGAGCGCCTGCAGCAGCGCGATCGCGAGGCGGCCCAGCAGGACGCCCCAGAGGATCGAGCGCGACGGCGTGGGGGTGGAGAGCATGCGCCGCGCGATGCCCAGGCGCCGCGTCTCGATCAGCCAGACGGCGCCGTTGAGCGAGTTGAGGAACACGAAGAGCAGCAGCTGCGTGCTCGCGCCGCTCTCGAAGCGCCCCTCGGCGCGCGGGTAGGCCGATCCGTCGGGCTTGACGAGGGCGACGGTCACGCGCGGGACGTGCGCCGCGACGGCCTGCGCGTGCGCGAGCGCCGCGTCGAACGGCTCGCGCCCGTCGCGCCCGGCGAGCTGCGCAGCCCCGATCACGGCGCCCTCGTCGGCCGCCACCGACTGGACCGTCGCCGCGAGCTGCTGCGCCGTCGAGTCGGGCCGGCCGAGGTAGCGCAGCGTGGCCGGCCGGCCCGTGCGCACGCGCGCGTCGTAGTCGGCGGGCACCACGAGCCCGGCATCGACCCGCCCGCGCGCCACCGCGCGATCCATCTCGTGCTCGCTGTCGAAGCGCTCGACCTCGACGGATCGCTGCGCGTCGACGCCGGCCACGAGCCGATGGCCGAGCGCCCCGGTCCCGCCTACGACGCCGATCCGCGCCGAGGAGCCGCCGAACGCGGCGCCGAGCAGCAGGATGATGAGCAGCGGCAGCAGGATGAGGAAGAACACGTTGGCGCGCCAGCGCAGCAGGCGCCGGAGGTCCGTGCCGGCGATCGCGAGCGCCTTCATGGCGCCACCAGGCGGCGGGCGCGCAGCGCGGCGATGCCGCCCGCGACGACGGCGAAGACGAGGATGGCGGCGGCCGGGCCGAGCGCGGCGCTCGCGCTGGCGCCGCCGGAGAGCTCCTGCAGACCGCGCAGGAACCAGCCGTGGGGCGAGGCGAGGCTCAGCACGGCCAGGGCGCCGCCGGCTTGGGCGATGGGGAAGAAGGAGCCGCCGAGCATGCCCAGCACGAGCGCGGCCATGGAGCCCCAGGTCTGGGCCTGGTCGGGCGTGCGGGCCAGCGTCGCCACGAGCGCCATGACCGCGGTCGCCGCGAGCACGCCGGCGACGATCAGCAGCGCGACGCCGAGGGGATTGCCCCAGTGCGCGCCGAGCAGGATTCCCGTCGCTACGGCGAGCACGACCATGCTGACGATGCCGAGCGCGAGGCTCGTCAGCAGCTTGCCGACGAGAATCGCGCCGTGGCGCACGGGAGCCGCGAGCATCCGCGCGAGCGTCCCGTCGCGGCGCTCGTCGAGGATGCTCGAGACGCCGAGCTGGACGGTGAAGAAGAGGAAGAAGACCGCCATGCCGGCCGCGTAGAACGTCGTCGCGTCGAGCTGCTTGCTCTGGGTCGTGACGTCGCGCACCGCGACCGGGCGCTGCGCCTGCTGGGCCAGCCGCGCCGCGGCCGGGGTGCCTCCCAGGGTGGCGGTGGCGATCCGGACGCCGTCGATCCGTGCCCCGTAGGAGCGCGCGATCGACTCGGCCACGAGCGAGCCGATCGTGCTGTCGACGTTGCCGAGCACCTCGATGCGCGCGGGGCGGCCCGACTCGACGGCGGTCGAGAAGCCGCGTGGGATGACGTAGGCGGCGGCCACCGTGCCGCGGTCGGCCAGCCGCCGTGCCTGCGCGACGGAGCGCTCGCGCCGCACGACGAGCAGCCCCTCGCGCTGGAGCTCGCCCAGGACGTGGGTCGTGAAGCCCTGCGCCGCCGGCCCGCCGTCGAGGTCGACGACCGCGTAGTGGAAGGTCGTGCGCCCGGAGCCGACGTCGTGGAGCACTAGTCCGAAGATCGATGCGAGCGCGAGCGGCAGGACGAGCGCCACGAGCAGCGCCGAGCGATCGCGCAGGCGCTGGCGCAGGTCCTTGCCCGCGATGACGAGCGCCGTGCGCATCAGTCACGCAGCGCCTTGCCCGTGAGGTGCAGGAAGACGGCCTCGAGGTCGGGCTCGTTCACGTCGACGCCGTGCACCGAGGCGCCGCCTTCGGCGGCCGCGCGCAGGAGCTCGGGCAGGAGCGTGCGCGCCTGGTCGACGATCAGCGACAGCGACCCGTCGGCCGCGCTCGCGGCGAGGACGCCCGGGAGCGCGCCCACCGCCTGCGCCGCCGCCGGGAGAGCGCCCGTCGCCTCGATGACCACGCGGTCGTGCTCGCCCACGAGGGCGACGAGCTCGGCGCGCGTGCCCTCGGCCTTGAGCTGGCCGAGGTCGACGATCCCGATCCGGTCGCACAGGCGCTCGGCCTCTTCCATGTAGTGCGTCGTGTAGAGCACCGCCATGCCCTCGGAGGAGAGCCGCTCGACGCTCTCCAGGATCGCGTTGCGGCTCTGCGGGTCGACGCCGACCGTGGGCTCGTCGAGGATCAGCAACTTCGGGCGGTGCAGCAGGCCGATGCCGATGTTCAGCCGCCTCTGCATGCCGCCCGAGTAGGTCTTGGCCAGGTCGCCCGCGCGGTCGGCGAGGCCGATCACCTGCAGGACCTCGTCCACGCGCGTGCGCGCGCGCTCGGGAGCCATCCCATAGAGGCGCGCGAAGAAGCGCAGGTTCTCGCTCGCCGTGAGGTCCGGGTAGATCGCGAGCTCCTGCGGCACGTAGCCGATGGCCGCCTTGGCCTCGACGCTGCGCGTCGTGAGCGGGCGCCCGTCGACGACGACCTCGCCGGCATCGGCCTCGAGCAGGCCGCAGATCATCGAGATCGTCGTGGTCTTGCCCGCGCCGTTGGGCCCCAGCAGCCCGTACGTCTCGCCCTCGTCGACGCGCAGGCTCACGCCGTCCACCGCGACGGTCCTGCCGAAGCGCTTGCGCAGGTCACGGCACTCGAGGACGAGGTCGCTCACCGAGCTCCTTCTGACGGGTCGCTGGTGACCGCCGGCGAAGGGTCGCTCCGGCGCTTGTCCGGCGAGGATCGCACGCGTCGCAGGCGTCGTCCACCGGGGTTTCCCCGGATCGCCGCTGCGGCTCGGCGGGCTAGCGCTCCGCCCCGCGCTGCGAAGGCCCGACGTGCTCGCGCGTCCAGCGCACGAGCGCCGACGCGGCGTCGAGCTCGGCGCGGATCGTCTGCCCCGCCTTCGGCCGGTGCAGCCACGGCCCGGCCGGGTGGCGGCGCGACACGGTCATGCTCTTGCGCCGCAGCAGCTCCAGGCGCGGGTGGTCGGGCGCGTAGCCGCGCGGCGCGCGCACGAGCGCCGGCTCGCCGAGCTCGAGCCCGGCCGCCCGCGCACGCGCGACCGCGCGCGTCAACCCGCCCGCCGTGCGCCCGGCGTCGATCGCGCGGCGCATGCGGTCGAGCTGGTCGGGCGCCGGCTGGTAGAGCCCGGCCGCGACGAGGAACCCGTCGAGCGACAGCTCGACGTAGTAGCCGCCGGCGCCCTCGTAGCCGACCGCGAGCCCGACATGCTCCTTCAGCGGCGGGCGCATGTGGAAGCGCGTGTCGTTCCACGGGCGGAACATGCGCGGGCGCCCCAGGTCGGAGAGGTCCTCGCCGAGCGCCTGCATCGGCGCGACGACGTGCGCGTCGTAACGGGCCCTGTTCGCCTTGAACCAGTCGCGATCGTTGTTGGCCTCGAGCTCGCGCAGGAACTCGAGCGCCTCGGGCGGGAAGCCCCGGAAGGCGGCCGCTACGGCATCACCACCGGGGCGATCGTCACCGGGCTGTGCACGGTGTAGTCGAGCTCGTTGGACTGCGCCGTCCCCGCCGGCGTCAGCACGTCGACCGCCTTCGGGACCTGGCCCGGGTCGAACGTGCAGTGCGGATCGCTGCTGGCGGTCGCGCAGACGCCGAACTGGAAGTCCTGCGGCGTGGGCTGGAAGCCGCGGGCCTGGTCGGAGCTGAAGCCGTCCTGGCCCGTGAGCACGACCGTGAAGGCCCAGCCCGCGGCCGGCGTGCCGAGCGCGGCCTTGGTCACCGAGAAGGTGATGTTCCGCGAGATCGCATTGCCGCGGATCCCGATCTGCCCGAGGGTCGCGCCGTCCGCGTCGACGAAGCGCTGGCCGAAGCCCTGCACCTCGATGAGGCGGCTCCATGCGCCCGGCGCGGCGATCGCGTAGCGGCGCTCGGGGAACGACGCCTCGGTCGACGTCGCGCTCGCGCCCGGTACGTGGACGTAGACGTCGACGAGCTGCGCGCCCAGCGGACTGCCGAACGTCGGCGACAGATCGCGCGTGCGCAGCTGGAAGACGATGCTCGGGCCCGCGTCGTAGACCGCGAAGTGCTCGATGTCGTACGCGCCGGCGTGGAAGTCGCCCGCCTTCGGGTAGGCGTAGTTGCCCGGCCCGTTGTCGTCGCCGTCGGGGTCGTCGGTCTGGAAGACGAGCGTCCCCGGCGGCTGGTCGAAGACGACCGTCCGCGCCACCCGCGCCGTGGCCCCGGACGGGCTCGTGGCGACCACGTTGAGCACGTAGGTCCCGCCCGCGAGCGCGACCGTCGCCGACCACGCCCCGCTCGCGTCCACGCTCGCCGCGTGCAGCGTCGTCTCGAAGCCGGTGTCGGTGTTGGTGGCCGCGATGTCGACCCGGTTGCCGGGCGCCGTCGTGCCCGTGACCTGCACCGAGCTGCCGACGAGGATCCCGTCGGCCGGCGCGGTGACGCTCAGCGACGTCTGACCCTGCGTGTGGCGCACGTAGCGGTCGAACGTGTAGTCGGGCCGGTCGAGCACGCGGCCCGCCGCGGCGTCGAGCGTCAGGCGCACGAACTGCCCGGCCGACCACGTCAGCGCCGACGCCGAGCCTGCGGGCTTGCCGTTGACGAAGCCGATCGACGCGAAGCCCGGGTCGGTGCCGAAGGGCGACGCGGCCAGGTCGGGGAACTCCCAGGCCTGCTCGGTGATGAGTCCGACGCCCGAGCTCATCCTGCGCATGGCGTCCAGCCGCGCGATCGCCGCCGCGCCGGCGCCGGTGTCGATCTCGTACTGGCCGCGCTCGCCGGCGAGCACCGGCCAGAGGTGCCCGGTGCCCTGGTGGTTGGTGTTCGGGTCGCCGTTCTCCCACGGGCGCCCGTCGGAGGCGCGGTCGCCGTAGCCGTCGCCGTTGTAGCGATGGAACCCGACCCCGCTGGCCGTCGGCGCCGCGATCGTCGCGTCGACGACCTTCAGCGAGTTGATGATGTCCGCGTCCTTGGGCGACAGCAGCCCGAGCCGCGCGTACTCGAGGAAGCCCGCGTCGATGACCGCGCGCTGGTCGAGTGTCGGGCCGCCGTTTCCGACGCCGTACGGGGTCGCCGCGTTCGGGTCGCCCGTCTTCGACAGGCGGATGAAGTACGGGTCCGTGCTGGCGGGGCCGGTGGTGGTCAGCGTCCACGTCTTGAGGTTGCGCTGGAACTCGTCGGCCGTCCCGCGCCACACGCGCGCGGAGGCGTGGTCGCCGTTGCGGTCGGCGATGACCGCCGCCGCGACCAGCCCCGCGATCTCGGCCGAGATGGTGGAGGGCGAGTAGCCGCTCTGCTCCTCCCAGCGCTCGGGGCCGAAGGACGGCCCGTGGCTGGCGACGAAGTTCGCGGCGGGCGCGATGTGCGCGTTGTAGAAGGCCTTGTCGGTCAGTCCGACCGCGAGCGCCATGACCAGCGGGTAGGCGCACTCGTCGAGCTGGGTGTTGAAGCTGTCGGGCGCGAGCTTGCCGTTGGGCAGGCTGTTGCGCGGCATCGAGCCGTCGGGCTGTTGCTGGCGCTCGAAGAGGAAGCGCGTCATGTCGGTCGCCGTGCGGCGGTCGCCGGCGAGGAAGACCGCGGTCCACGCCTCGTAGAGGTCGCGCGCGAAGACCTCGCGGTAGGAGCCGAAGTAGGTGTTCTTCGGGTCGCCGGCCGAGACCGCCTGGCCCCACGGCGACGTCAGCGCGGCGGCGACGGCGCCGGGGAAGGTCTTGTCCTCGGCGGCCTTCACGTAGTTGGCGCTCAGGTAGTACTCGTCGAGGACGTCGCCCCAGTGCGAGGACGAGACGCCGTAGGGCCGCTTCGGCTTGACGAGCCTGCCGTCGTAGGCGTTCCAGCCCTTCTCGTAGCCCTTGCGCGCGTCGCCGAAGCCGTCGTGCAGCGAGCGCTGGGAGGCCGAGATCGCGTGCGCCTGGCTGTCGCCGTAGCCGAGCGCGAGCGTGAACTCGCCGTCGTGGCCGAGCGGGACGCGCCCGACCTGGACGAGGTTGCCGTGGGTCGCCGTGCTGTGCAGCGAGGTGAGCGCGTGGCTCATGTCGAGCTGCTTCAGGCCGTCGCTGGCCTGGCCCGCGAAGCCGTTGGTCGCCTGCGCCAGCCCGCCGCCGTCGACGTCGAGCGCCGAGTAGACGGGGATCGCGTAGTCGCGGTTGGGCGCGTTGGTCTTGGTGACCGTGTCCGAGCCGATCAACAGCGTGTGGCCGCCGGCGCCGGCCAGCGTCCCGTCGTCGGCGCCGCCGTTGCCGGTCCCGCCGCCGCCGTTGCCGTTGAGGGTCGGGTCGTGGCGGACGTACAGGCGGTAGTCGCTGAGCTTGCCCTTGAGTGCCTGGAACCTCGACCGGATGAGCACGGTCGGGCGCCACGGGTCCGTGACGTAGTCGGTGACGATCCGGTAGCGCCCGCTCTTGGCCGTCGTGGTCACGCGGCAGGTGAGGGCCCGGTCGTCGGTCGCCTTGACCGTGTAGGTCGTGTTGCGCGTCTGCAGGTCGGTGAAGGACGAGCCGTCGGTGACGATGTACTGCAGGGTCTCGACGTTGGTGTTGTCGTTGGTCGGGAAGTAGACGTCGCTCAGGACCCCGTTGGCGACCGTGAACCACACCTTCGACGTCGTGTTGCGCGCCGTCCCCACACAGTCCTTGCGCGCGAGGTCGAAGTGCGACAGGTCGCCCGGCCCGTCGCCGGCCGCCAGCGGCGCGGCGCCGGCCGGCGCGACGCAGATACCGACGATCAGCGCGGCCAGGGACAGGGACCGGGCAGAGCGGGACATGGAGGCTCCTGGGGAAGGGTGGGCGGCGAGGCGAGCCTAACCGGGTCGCCGCGACCGCTGCAAACCGGCTGGTCCGAATAGGCTCACGCGCCATGCGCTTCGGGATCTTCTACGAGCATCAGATCCCCCGCCCGTGGGGCGAGGACTCAGAGCAGCGGTTGATCTCCGACGCGCTCGAGCAGGTCGAGCTCGCCGACCGCGTGGGCTTCGACTCGGTCTGGGAGGTCGAGCACCACTTCCTCGAGGAGTACTCGCACTCCAGCGCCTCCGGGGTCTTCCTCGGCGCCGCCTCGCAGCGCACGAAGCGCATCCGCCTCGGCTTCGGGATCCTGCCGCTGCCGGCCGGCTACCAGCACCCCGCGCGCGTGGCCGAGACCGCCGCGATGCTCGACCTCGTCTCCGGCGGGCGGGTCGAGCTCGGGACGGGGGAGACCTCGAGCGGCGCCGAGCTCGAGGGCTTCGGCGTCGACCGCGAGACCAAGCGCGCGCAATGGGAGGAGCTGCTCCCGGTCGTCGCGCGGATGATGGTTGAGGAGCCCTTCGCCGGCGCCGACGGCCGTTTCCTGTCGATGCCGCCGCGCAACGTCGTCCCCAAGCCGGTGCAGAAGCCGCACCCGCCGCTGTGGGTCGCATGCTCGCGGCGCGAGACGATCCGCCTGGCGGCCGAGAAGGGCATCGGCGCCCTCAGCTTCTCGTTCGTCGAGCCCGAGGAGGCCAAGGCCTGGGTCGACGAGTACCACGCCATCGTGCGCAGCGAGCGTTGCGTGCCGGGCGGCTTCGCGGTCAACCCGCAGGTCGCCGTCGTGCTGCCGATGCTGTGCGCGCCCGACGAGGCGCAGGCGATCGAGCGCGGCATCGACGGCGCCCACTTCTTCGGCTACTCGCTCGCCCACTACTACGTCTTCGGCGACCACCGCCCGGGGCGCACGAACATCTACGAGGAGTTCCTCGCGCGCCGCGACGAGGTCGGCTTCGCGCGCTCGATCATCACCGCCGACGCCGCGCCGCTCGGGGTCCGCGTCCTGCAGCAGGGGCTCGGCTCGCTGCGCGGCGCGGTCGGCTCGCCCGAGCAGGTCCGCGACCTCTGCCGCCGCTACGAGGAGGCCGGCGTCGACCAGCTCATCTTCGTCATGCAGGCGGGGCGCAACCGCCACGAGCACATCTGCGAGTCGATCGAGCTCTTCGCCTCGCAGGTGCTGCCGGAGTTCGCCGAGCGCGCCGACGCGGCCGACGCCGCGCGCGCCGAGCGCGTCGCGCCGGCCGCCGAGGCGGCGCTCGGGCGCCGCGAGCCGCCGATGACGTCCGACCCCGGCTACACGATCATGCCGGGCGCCTCGGGGCCGCCCGCGCAGTCGGCGATCGCCCGCGCCACCTCGAACGGTCGCCCCCGCGCCGCGGCCTTGCAGACGCTGCTCTCCCAGCAGGGCGAGCGCGCCTTCCGGGCCTTCGTGCGCCGCTCCGACGACCGCCGTCTAGAGCGCACCGTGGGCTCCGATCGCGGGCTGAAGCTGCTCTTCGGCGCCATGGCGCAGGCCTACGAGCCCGAGAAGGCGGGGGGCTTCAGCGGCGAGCTGCAGTACGAGCTGACGCGCTCCGACGGCCGGGTCCTGCGCTGGACGGTCGACCTCGACTCCGAGCGCGCCCAGGCCCACGCGCGCGCGGCGAGCGCGCCGAAGCTGACCCTCAAGCTCGCCGTGGCCGACTTCGTGCGCCTCGCGGGCGGCGACCTCGACCCCGGCAAGGCGCTGCTCACCGGCCGCATGGACCTCGAGGGCGACCTCGCGGTCGCCGCGCGGCTGGGCGAGATGTTCGGCCAGCCGGCGGCCATCTAGTGGTCGTCCCGCGCTACGACGGCGGCGGCTTCGCGGCGCTGCCGGCGACGGTGCAGCGGCTGCTCGGCGTCGTCTCCGACGGGGGCATCGCGCTCGACGGGCTCCCGGCGCGCGCCGACCGCGTCGTGCTCGTGCTCCTCGACGCGTTCGGCTGGCGCTTCTTCACGCGCCACGGCGACCACCCGCTGCTGCAGCGCGCCGACGTCGTCGTCCCGCTCACCACGCAGTTCCCGGCGACGACCACGGCGCACATCACCACCCTGCACACCGGCCTGCACGTCGGCGCGCACGGCCTCTACGAGTGGAACGTCTACGAGCCGTCGCTCGACGCCCTCGTCACCCCGCTGCTCTTCTGCTTCGCGGGCGACTCGGCGCGCGACACGCTCCTGCGCGCCGGCGCCGACCCCGACGTCGTGCTCGCCCAGGACTCGACGCTCTACGAGCGCCTCTCGGCGGCGGGCGTGCGCTGCCACGTGTTCGGCCCCGGCGGCTTCACGCCCTCGACCTACGACCGCGCGATGGCCCGCGGCGCGGCGATCCACCCGATGGCCGACCTGCCCTCGGGGCTGGCCGAGCTCGCGACGGCCCTGGCCGCCGACGAGCGCGCCTACGGCTACGTGTACTGGGACGAGGTCGACTCGACCGGCCACCAGCACGGCCCGTCGTCGCCCGAGTTCGCGGCCGCTGCGCAGCGCTCGCTCGACGCGCTCGACGCCGGCCTGCGCGCGCTGCCCGAGGGGACCGTCGTCCTGCTCACCGCCGACCACGGCCAGGTCGACGTCGATCCCGAGACGACGCTCTACGTCAACGAGGCGTGGCCGGAGGTCGTCGACCTGCTCGCGCGCGGCTCCGGCGGCCACCTGCTCGCGCCGGCGGGCTCGGCGCGCGACCTCTTCCTGCACGCGAAGCCGGGCGCCGTGGACGCGCTCCTCGGCGGCCTCGAGCGGCTGGTCGGCGAGCGCGGGACGGTCCACCGCGTCGAGGAGCTGGTCGCCGCGGGCTGGCTGGGCGAGCCCGGCCCGCGCCTGCGCGCGCGGCTGCCCGACGTCTGCGTGCTGCCCGCTGCGGGGGAGACCATCTGGTGGCGCGTGCGCCATCGCTTCGACATGCGCTTCCGCGGCCACCACGGCGGCCTGACCGAGGACGAGGCGCGCACGCAGGTCGCGGCGCTCGTGGCCTAGGTGCGGACGGCGGCGCGCTCGCGCTCCTCGTCCGCGATCGCCTGCGCGAGGACGGGGCGCAGCAGGCCATCGTGGCCGGCGCGCTTCCACCGCTCCTGCCACTTGGCCTCAATCTCGCCGATGTGGTGCAGCCCGCGCACCACGAGGTGGCGGCCCGACGCTGTCAGGCAGATCAGGCGCGCGCGGCCGTCGGTCGGGTCGGGCCGGCGCTCGACCCAGCCGCCGCGCTCGAGCGTCGCGACGAGCTCGCCCATCGACTGGTGGGTCATGTCCGCGCGCGCCGCGAGCTCGGTCAGCCGCGTGCCGCCGGGATCGATGTTCTCGTAGAGGGCGTGGTGAGAGGGGTGGACGCCGTCGTGCCCGTCGGCCTCGAGGCGCTCGATGAGCTCGCGCACCATCAGCCGCGCGGTCTGCCGGAAGCCCATCATGATCGTGAACGGGCGGTCGCCGTCCTGGCCGAAGCGCCGGCCGCCGTCGCTCGTGCTCGCTTCGCTCATCCTGCCTCTCCTTGACAACGCGCAGGGTCCCTGCGTATTATGCGCAGGCACCCTGCATAATAGCGAGGCTTCCGGCGATGTCCCACTCGACCCTCTGGCACAACCGCGACCTGCAGCTCGACGCCACGCCGGCGCTGCTCCACGACGCGGCGCTCGGCGAGGCCGACAGGTGGGCCGAGCGCCTCGCCGTGCGCGACGTCGCGACCGGCCGCGAGATCGCCTACGGCGAGCTCGCCGCGGCTGCGGTGCGGGCCGCCGCCGGCCTGCGCGCGGCGGGCGTGGGGCCGCGCGACGTCGTGGCCCTGGTGGCCGGCAACGGCCCGGGCTTCGCGGTCGCGATGCACGCCGCGCTCGCGGCGGGCCTGACGCTGGCGCCCGCGAGCCCGCTGCTCACGGCGCGCGAGCTGGGCGCCTTCCTGCGCCAGACCGGCGCGCGCCTCGTGGTCGCCGACGTGGGGTCCCTCGCGCGTGCGCGGGCCGCCGCGCGCGCCGCCGGGATCGAGACCGTGCTGGCGCTCGAGGCGCTGCCCGCGGGCGAGCCGCTCGCGCCGGGAGCGCGCGACCCGCGGGAGGTCGCGTTGCTCATGAGCTCGAGCGGGACGACCGGCCTGCCCAAGAGCGCCGCCCACACGCACGCCGGGGCGGTGGCGATGCTGCGGGCGTTCGCGGCCTTCCCGCTGACGCGCCTGCGCGCAGGCGACGTGATGGCCGGGATCGTGCCCTTCGCGCACATCTTCGGCTCGGTGATGCTCAACTCGACGCTGCGCGCCGGGGCCCGGATCGTCACGCTGCCGCGCTTCGAGCTCGAGCCCTTCCTGGCGATGATCCAGGAGCAGCGCGTGACGGTCGTCCCGGCGGTCCCGCCGGTGGCGCGGGCGCTCGCGCTGCATCCGCTCGTCGACGAGTACGACCTCTCGTCGCTTCGGCTCGTGCTCATCGGCGCCGCGTCGTGCCCCGCCGAGGTCGAGGAGGCGTGCGCCGAGCGCCTGGGCTGCGTCGTCTCGCAGTCCTTCGGGATGAGCGAGCTCGGCCCGGTCGCGCTGCCGAGCGAGCCGCTGCGCCCGGGGGCGCTCGGGCGCCTCGTGCCCGGCATGGAGGCGGTCGTCGTCGATCGCGACGACGGCGCGCGCCTGGGGGCCGGGGAGACGGGCGAGCTGTGGCTGCGCGGCCCGCAGCTGATGGACGGCTACCTCGGCGACCCGACCGCCACCGCCGCGACGATCGACGCCCAGGGCTGGCTGCACACCGGCGACCTCGCGCAGTTCGACGACGACGGCTACCTCTACGTCGTCGACCGCCTCAAGGAGCTCATCAAGTGCCGCGGCTACCAGGTCGCGCCCGCGCAGCTCGAGGCCGAGCTCGTCCAGCATCCGGCGGTGGCCGACGCGGCCGTCGTCCCGCGCCCCGACGAGGAGGCCGGCGAGGTGCCCGTCGCCTACGTCGCCCTGCGCGCCGCGGCGCCGCCCGCCGAGATCGCGGCCTGGCTGGCCGAGCGCGTGGCGCCGTACAAGCGCCTTGCCGACGTCATCGTCGTCGACGAGGTGCCGCGCAACCCGACCGGCAAGCTCCTGCGGCGGGTGCTCATCGAGCGCGAGCGCGAGCGGGCCACGGCGTGCGCCTGACCCGCCCGCGCGAACGCGTTGGGACTACCCCCCGTTGAACGGCCTGGCGAGCGGGTTGTAGCTGGCGAACAGCCCGTTCGGGTTCGGGTACCACAGCCACACGTGCATCGTCACGAGGTCCGGGTGCCAGAAGGTGAACTTGGCGCCCGTCTTGGGGCTCGTGTGCGGGCAGCGGTCCTCCTTCGGCGTGGCGGCGAAGGTCCCGTCGGCGTAGTGGCAGGCGGCCGGGAACGACCCGTAGCGCGCGCCCAGGAGCGGCGGCTGGGCGGGCTTCTTCGGGAACACCCACTCGAGCGCGGCGAGCTGCCACGAGCCGCCCTTGCGCTCGTAGACGAGGATCGGCGGGCGGCGGACGTCGAAGTCCTTGACCGCGGGGTTCATGAAGTGCCAGCCCATGTCGGGGATCATCCGCGTGATGATCCGGTAGCCGTCGGCCTTGGCCTTGGCGAGATTGGTCGAGTACTTGGCGGTGGCCTTCCGTGCGGATGCGAGCTGCTCGGCCACGCCGGGCGAGCGCTCGCCGGCGGGCTTGGCGGTGGCCACGACGCCGGCCGCCAGCGCAAGCGCCAGAGCGGCCAGCAGCGCGAGAATCGCGCGCTTGGACATGTCTGCAGTCCCCCTTGTTGTCGGTTGCGCCGACGGTACGGGCGCCCCTCCGACGCGCCATCGGGCAGGCGACCCATCTTGGGCAGGAGGGGTCCCTAGCTTTCGCAGTTGATCGCGCGGGCAAGTGATGCGAACATGTGTTCGTGTCCCTCGTCTGCGTCCTGCTCCCCCGCTTCGAGCTCGCCGTCGCCGCCGGCGAGCGCGCGGCGCTCCTGCGCGAGCCGGCCGCGCTCGCTCCCGAGGCGGGCCGCGAGCAGTTCGTGGGGGAGGTCTCGGCGGCGGCCGAGGCCTATGGGATCCATCCCGGGATGCGCATGGGGGAGGCGCTGGCGCGCTGCCCCCGGCTGGCGCTCGTCCCGCCCGATCCCGTCGGGGTGGCCGACGCCTGGGAGCGGGTGCTCGTGCGCCTCGAGGCGACGGGCGCGCTGGTCGAGCCCGGCCGCCCCGGCCTTGCCTGCTTCGACGCGCGCGGGCTGCGGCGCCTGCACGGCGGCACGCTCGACGGGGTGCTGGCCGCCACGCGCGAGACGCTGCGCCGGGCGGGCGTGCATGCGGCGCGCCTGGGTGCCGGCCCGTCGCGCTTCTGCGCGACCGTGGCCGCCGCGGCACGGGCCCGCGCGCGGCGCCCGGGCTTCGTCTCCGGCGCCGCCGACCTGGCGGCCGAGCGCGTCGCGCTGCTGCGCCACCGGCCAGAGCTCGCGGGGCTGCCCGAGGAGCTCGAGCGGCTGGGCATCGCCACGCTCGGCGCCCTCGCCGAGCTGCCGCGCGCCGCGGTGGCCGACCGCTTCGGCCGCCCCGGCCTGCTCGCCCACGACCTGGCGTGCGGGCGCGACGACGTGCTGCGCCCGCGCCGTCCGGGCGAGGTCCTCGAGGAGGTCCTCGAGCTCGAGGAGTCCTCCTCGGGCGCCCAGCTCGAGCGCGCCCTGGAGCTGCTCGTCGACCGCCTGCTCGCCCGGCGCGAGCGCGACGGGCGCACGCTGCGCGTCGTCGTGCTCGGCGCGGCGCTGGTCGAGGGCGGGACCTGGCGCGAGCGCGTCGTCTTCCGCGAGCCGCTGTCCGATGCGGGGCGCATGCGCCTCGTCCTCGCCCAGCGGCTCGCGCTCCTGCCCGCGCCGGCCGAGAGCCTGCGCCTGTCGGTCGAGCGTTTCGGGCCGCCGCACCCGGTCGGCGCGGCGCTCTTCGACGACGCGAGCGCCCGGCGCGAGGCGCGCCTGCGCGAGGCGATCCGCCAGGTCCGGGCCGCCGCCGGGCCCGAGGCGGCGTTGCGGATCCTCGCCGTCGACCCCGACTCGCGCGTCCCCGAGCGCCGCGCGGTCCTGACCCCCTTCGAGGTCTCTTGAGCCCCGGCAGCCGCCGGCTCGAGATCCCCCGGCCCGCCGTCGTCGAGGCCGGCCCGGGCGGCCGCCCGCTCGCGGTCGACCGCCACGAGGTCGTCGCCGTGCGCGAGTCGTGGCTCATCGAGGACCGCTGGTGGACCGATCGGCCGCTGCGCCGTCGCTACTGGGAGGTCGTCACCGTCGACGGTCGCGACCTCGTCGTCTTCCGAGAGCTGACGGGTGGGGGGTGGTACCGGCACCGGTGAGGCGCGCCCGCGCTCCGCGCCGCCCGCGGCTCCGCGCCGCCCGCGGCTCCGCCGCCCCCGCGGCTCCGCGCCGCCCGCGGCTCCGCGCCGCCCGCGGCTCCGCGCCGCCCGCGGCTCCGCCGCCGCAGCTCCTGCGCGCTTGTGTCACAGACGTGGGGTTGTGCCGTCACACGATCCGCGCGACCGTGCGGGAGTGCCCCCACACCGCTCACCAGGACCGCCGGATCTCGGGCAGGCAGGCATCGACTACGTCGGCATGCTGCTGCTCGTCACGGCGGTCCTGGGAGCCGTGGCGCTCGTCGCCGACGGCTCGGCGATCCCGCAGGCGGTCGACCGCCAGATGCTGCGCGCGCTGTGCGTCGTGCGGCGTGGCGAGTGCGACCAGGACCGCGCGCCATGCCCGGTCGCGAGCAAGCGCCGCGACGACTCCGTCGGCGCCCGGATCCTCGTCTTCCACGTCGGCAAGGACAAGACGCTCATCCGCGAGGAGCGCTCCGACGGCACGATCGCGGTCACCGTGTCCTACGGCCACGACTTCGGCCTGCAGACCGCGGAGGGCGCCCATCTCGACGTCGCCGTCGGGCACGGAAGCTTCGGCTTCGGCGGCGAGCTCACCGGCGCGGCGGTCGCCGTGCGCGAGCGCGGCTACACCTGGGTGCTGCACGACCGCCGGGCCGCCGACGCCCTGATGGGGCGCCTCGGCGCCGGCGCCGGGACGGTCGACGCCCTCATCGCGCGCGGGAGCCTCCCGCCGCCGGCCCAGCGCTACTCCCACAGCGGGCTCGGCGCCCGCGGCTCGGCCTGGGGCGGCACGGCGCTGCTGGCGACCGTCGGGCTGTCCTCCCAGGACGTCGCCGGCACGCGCACCGAGGCCGCCACCGGACGGCGGACCTACTACGTGCAGCGCACGGTCCAGGGCGCGCTCTCCCTGACCTGGGGCCTCGCCGGCGCCACATCCGCGCGGACGGCCCGCGAGCGCTACGCGGTGACCTACGACGCGGGCGGGCGCCCGGTCGACCTCACGGTCATGACGACCGGCATCTATCGCAGCTCGCTCGACCTGCCGGCCCGCCTGCAGCCGGTGGCCGGCCTCCTCGGGGCGACGACCGGGCACGTGCGCACGTACGTCGAGGAGACGCACCTCGACCTCACCGACCCCGACAGCCTGCGCGTGGCGCGCGCCTTCCTCGAGCAGGTCAGCCACCCCGACACGATCCACCTCGGGGACGCGGTGTCCGCTGCCGCCGCGCTGCGCCGGCGGCTCGACGCCGCAGGCGTCGTCCACGCCCGCACCTACGACGCCGACGAGCGCCGCTACGGCGTCGACGGCGCCGTGAGCTACGAAGGCGTGCAGATCGGCGGCGCGGTCTCCCGCACGCTGCTCGACTCGCACCTGGTCGCCGCGGCGACCCGCGGCCTCGACGGCGTCTGGCGCACGCGGACCGACTGCCTGGACAGTGTCCATGGTCGGTAGCACAGATCATGCTACGGTTGCAGCGATGCCGCGCTCGATCCACGTCCGCCTCGACGAGGCCTCCGCTCTGGCGCTCGGGGTGCTGCGCGCCGGGGGGATGAGCGACTCCGAGGCGGTCCGGGTGGCGTTGCGCGAGGCGGCGGATCGTCGCCGCGCGCGAGAGGCGCTTGCCGCGGAGGCCCGCGCCCTCGCCGCCGATCGCGAGGACCTCGCGGAGGCCCGCGAGGTGCGCGAGCTCATGGAGGAGCTGTCCCCCGGAATCCTGGGCTAGGAGCGATGGTCCGTGGAGAAGTGTTCCGCCTGCCGGCGCGTCGCGGCGCGCGCGGCCACGAGCAGCGTGCAGCGCGCTACGCGGTGGTCCTCCAGGCCGACGAGCTGCTGGACCTGAGCGCGGTCCTCGTCGCACCGACCTCGACCCGAGCGCGGCCCGCCACATTCCGGCCCTCGATCGCGATCGAGGGGACAGCGTCACGGGTGCTCGTGGAACAGACGATCGCGGTCGATCCGCGGCGCCTGGGCGATTCCATCGGCCGGCTGGACGTCGAGGAGATGCACGCGGTCGACGAGGCCCTGGCTCTCATCCTCGGCCTGTGATGCAAGCGTCCGACGGGCATGCGAACATGTGTTCGCATGCCTTACGTCGAGCTCCACTGTCACTCCGCCTTCTCCTTCCTCGACGGCACCTCGCTGCCCGACGAGCTGGTGGCGGCCGCGCTGGAGCGCGGGCACAGCGCGCTGGCCCTCACCGACCACGACTCGGTGTCGGGCTCGATGGAGTTCGCGGTGGCCGCCAAGCAGCAGGGGCTGCGCGCCATCCACGGCGCCGAGGTGAGCGTGACCGACGACGCCTCCGACGCCGCCGGGACCGGCCCCCGCCATCTCACGCTGCTCGTGCGCGACGCGCGCGGGTGGGCCAACCTCTGCCGGCTGCTCACGCGCGCGCACGCCCAGACGCGCGTGTACGCCTCCGAGAAGCCCGTGCCGCGGCGCGAGGGCCCACGGCGCTCGCGCGGCTCGGCCACGCGCACCTCGCGGCCGGTCGGCGAGCCGAGCGTCACCCTCGAGGAGGTCGAGGCCCACGCCGAGGGGCTCGTCTGCCTGAGCGGCTGCGCGCGGCGGGGGGTGCGCGACGAGCCGACGATGCGCCGGTTGCTGCGCGCCTTCGGGCGCGACGGCTTCCGGGTCGAGCTGCAGCGCCCCTTCCACCGCCACGACCGCGCCCTCAACCGCGGGCTGTCGGCGCTGGCCGACCGCCTCGGCGTCCCCTGCGTGGCCACCGGCGACGCGCACGCGCACACGCCCGCGCGGGCGAGGCTGCAGGACGCCTTCGTGGCCATCCGCGAGCACACCTCGCTCGACGCCTCCGAGCCCCTGCGCCGCGGCAACCACAGCCACGTCCTGACCACGCCGGAGGCGATGGCCGCCCGCTTCGCCGACCATCCCGACGCGGTCACCGAGACCGAGCGCCTCGCCGACACCCTGCGCTTCGACCTCACGAGCGACCTCGGCTACCGCTACCCCGGCGCCGAGGACGGCGAGGCCGATCGCAAGCTCGCCGAGATCTGCCATGGGTGCTTCGAGGCCCGCTACCCGACGAGCTCGCCCCTGCGCGCCGACGCCGCCGCACGCCTGGACGACGAGCTCGCGCTCATCGCCTCGCTCGGGCTCTCGGGCTTCTTCCTGCTGCACCGCGAGATGCTCGAGCTCGCGCGCGACGTCGCCGTCGAGGTGCGCGGGACCAACACCGCCCGCGCGCTGCTGCCGCCCGGGCGCGGGCGCGGCTCGTCGGTGTCGTCGATCGTCTGCTACCTCACCGGCCTCTCGCACGTCGACCCGATCGCCAACAAGCTCCTGCTCGGGCGCTTCCTCAACGAGGAGATCTCGAACCTCCCCGACATCGACCTTGACTTCCCGCGCGACGTGCGCGAGGTCCTCATCCCGCGCGTGCACGATCGCTTCGGGCGCGACAGCGCCGCGCTCGTGGCCGCCTTCCCGACCTTCCGCGCGCGCGGCGCCATCCGCGAGCTGGGCAAGGCGCTGGGCCTGCCGCCGGGGGAGATCGAGCGCGTCGCGCGCGGCTCGGAGGGCTGGCACGGTGAGGACGTCGACCGCGACATCGCCACGGCGCTGGGGGTCGACCGCCTGACCGCGCCGGACGGCCTGCCCTCCAACCGCTGGGACTGGCTGGCCGCGCTCGCCGAGGAGGCCCACGGCCTGCCGCGCCACCTCTCCCAGCACTCGGGCGGCATGATCGTCGCCACCCGCCCGCTGGTCGACTGCTGCCCGGTGGTGCCCGCCGCCATGGAGGGGCGCCAGATGGTCATGTGGGACAAGGACTCCTGCTCGGACGCGGGGTTCCTGAAGATCGACCTCCTCGGGCTGGGGATGCTCTCGGCGGTCGAGCGCTGCGTGGAGCTCATCGCCGCGCGTCGCGGCGAGCGGGTCGACCTCTCGCGCATCCCCTACGACGACCCCGCCACCTTCAAGGCCATCCAGGAGGCCGAGACCACCGGCGTCTTCCAGATCGAGAGCCGCGCACAGATGGGCTCGCTGCGGCGCACACGCCCCGAGAACCTCGACGACCTCACGATCCAGGTGGCGATCGTGCGCCCCGGGCCGATCCAGGGCGGCGCCGTCAACCCCTACATCGAGCGCCTCCAGCGCCTGCGCGTCGAGCCCGACTTCGAGGTCCCCTTCGACCATCATTCGCTCGAGCCCGTCCTGCGCGACACGCTGGGGACGATCATCTTCCAGGACCAGGTCATCGAGGTCTCGATGGCCTTCTCGGGCTTCTCGCCGGGGGAGGCCGAGGGGCTGCGCCGCGCCATGAGCCGCAAGCGCTCGGCCGAGGCGATCGAGGCCCACCACCGCAGCTTCGTCGAGGGCGCGATGACCCGCTGGCCCGACGTCGACGAGGCGCTCGCCGAGCGCGTGTGGTCGATGGTCGTCGGCTTCTCGGGCTTCGGCTTCCCCAAGGCCCACGGGGCGGCCTTCGGCCTGCTCGCCTACCAGTCGACGTGGCTGCGCGTCCACTACGGCCCCGAGTTCCTCTGCTCGCTGCTCGACGAGCAGCCGATGGGCTTCTACCCGCCCGACGCCCTCGTCCACGAGGCCCAGCGCCGCGGCATCGAGATCCTGCCCCCCGACGTCAACGCCAGCGCGGTGGGCTGCACCGTCGTCGACCTTCCGGCCGAGGTGCTCCCGTTCCGCACCCGCCCGCGCCACGCGCCCGACGCCCAGCCGCCCGCGCCCGGCGTCGAGCCACCCGCGCCGGCGCCACCCACCCCGCTGCCCGAGCGCACCGCCGACGCTCCCGCCCGCGCCGCCGTCCGCCTCGGCCTCGGCTACGTCCTCGGCGTCCGCGGCGACGAGGTCGCCGCGCTCGTCGCCGCGCGCGAGGAGGGTGGGGCCTTCCGCTCGCTCGACGACCTCGCCGCCCGCGCCGGCGCCGGGCGCCCCGCCCTGGCCCAGCTCGCGTGGTCGGGCGCCTGCGACGGTCTGGCCGGCGGCCGCCGGCCCGCGCTGTGGCGCCTGGGCGCCGCCGCGCCCGTCCACGCGGCGGGAGCCGAGGGCACCCAGCTCTCGCTCGGCCTCGAGCTCCCGGCGGCGCCCGCGCTGGCGGCGCTCGAGGACTGGGACGCGATGATCGCCGACTACGCGACGACCGGCCTCACGGTGCAGCGCCACCCCCTGCGCCTCCTGCGCCCCGGGCTGACCGAGCGCGGGATCGCCTCGAGCGCCGACCTCGAGGACCTGCCCCACGGGGCCCACGTGCGCGTCGGCGGCCTGGTCGTCGCCCGCCAGCGTCCGGGGACGGCCAAGGGCGTCGTCTTCCTGCTGCTCGAAGACGAGACCGGGACCGTCAACGTGATCATCCCGCCGCAGGTCTACGCGCGCGATCGCCTCACCGTCCGCACCGAGCCGCTCGTGGTCGTCGCGGGGACGCTCGAGCGCTTCGCGTCGGCCGGGGGCGCCATCAACCTCCTCGTCCACAGCATCGTCGCGCTCGACGCCCCCGACCTCCTCGACCGTCGCCCGCGCGCCGAGGTCAAGGACTTCTCCATGCTCGACGCCCGCGAGCTCGCGCGCTGGGAGGCCGACCAGCTCCGCGTCGCCGTCGCCGCCGCCGGTGGAGCGACGGCCGCCCACGTACGCCCACCCGCTCCGGCGGCCGCGGGCCCACCCGCGCCGGCAGCCGCCGGCCCGGCCGCTCCGGCGGCCGCGGGCCCATCGGCTCCGGCCGCCACCGGCCCGGCCGCGCCGGCAGACCTCACTCCCGCCCCCGACGAGCCGCCTCCCGCCGGCGGCCACGGTGCCGAGGACTTCCGCGCGGTGGCGCCGCCGATCATGAGCTTCGCGCAGGGCCGGCGGCGGTAATGGCGGCGCGACCGGGTATGTTCCCGCCCGATGATCGCCGCAGTGATCTTCGTCCTGACCTTCCTCTGCATCGGTCTGGCCGTGGTCTTCGCCGCCTTCAGCGGCCCCTCGGGGCGCCGCCGGCGTGGGGGCGCACCCTCTCGCAGCGGGCGCCGGACGGTGGCGATCGTGGTCACGATCATCGTCGTGGTGCTGGGCATCGGGGTACCGCTCGCCGTCGCGGTGAGCAACAGCAACAACCACGCCGAGAGCGCGCCGGGCGGCGTCGACCTCAACGCGTCGCAGACCGCCGGGCGCAGCGTCTTCGCCAAGAACTGCGCCACCTGCCACACCCTCAAGGCCTCCAACGCCGTCGGCAAGGTCGGGCCCAACCTCGACCAGCTGCACCCGCCGAAGGGCCTCGTCCTCGACGCGATCGCCAACGGCCGGGCCCGGGGCCGCGGCCAGATGCCCGCGGGGCTCGTCGACGGCCAGGACGCCCAGGACGTCGCGGCCTACGTCGCGGCCGTCGCCGGGCAGGGCTAGCGCACCCGCCCGAAGCCTCCGTCGGGAGGTTTGTCACACCCGCTACGTGGGCGGAAAATCGTCCTGACGGCGTCGTCGGCCCCTGGTAGAGTGCGCGCCGTCAAGACCGCTGAGTTCTCCATTCCTGGGCCGCCTGAGGGGGCGGGAGGGGTGGGGAAGCGGGGGACCCAAGATTGGGGCGAATCGCGTCGTCCGACGCGTAGCGCAAGCTCTTTCAGCGCGAGCCCGTCAGCTAACCCCGTAAGCACCCGAAAGAGGACGGCTACACCGGCATGCCCAAGCCCGAGACCCGCGCGTGGTGGGATGACGTGCAGCACCTGCGCGAGCCGCTCGAGCGCAAGCGCGAGAAGGAGACGCGTCGTGGACTGCGTCTCGATGCGCGTGCCGCCGCACGGGCGGTGGCCGAGCGCCACGCCGCCGACCCCGTCGGCGCGGACGCGCTCGACGACATCGAGGTGCCGCCCCCCGGCCGGCGCTTCGAGCGCGCCGCGCCCGAGCGCCGGGGGCGCTTCACGCGCGGCGAGGCGCCGCGCCGCCACGCCCACGCCACCGGCGGCCACCAGGTCGCGGCCGCGCAGGCCGTCGCCGAGCCGCTCGAGGCAGCCGCCCCGCACGCCGTCGCCGCGCCGGTGGAGGCAGCCGCACCGCTCCCCGCGCCGCGCCGCAGGCGCACGGTCGAGATCACCGGGCGCACCGTCGGCGCCCCGGCGCTGCCCCGCCTGGTCCAGATCGATCGGCGCCGCCCCGCCCGGCGCGCGGCCGAGCGCGTGGGCGCCAGGCCCGACCGCTTGGCCCTGTGGGCGGTCGTCCTCGGCTTCTTCCTGATCTTCGTCGCGGTGACGAGCACGTCGCACGCCGCCACGTCCGCACACGTCGCGGCCGCATCCGCCAAGCGGGCCGTTCACCAGCAGGTCGTTCGCACTCACACGGCGGCGCTGCGCGCTACCCCCCCGGCGCGCTGATCACCGGTCGGGGCGGCCCACGAGGGGTCGCTCCGGCCGCGCCGCCGTCATTCCGCGCTCCCTCCGCGCTCCGATTTCGCTCCGCAGTCAACGGATCGGCGCTCTCGTGCGTATTTCCGTTGTAAGGAGCGTTCCGCCGACCTACACTTACTCACTGTAAGCAGGTTGCTTTTCGTAGGTCCGGCACGGATGCCGTCTCAGCCCCCCTCCGCGAAGGCATGCCATGAAGAAGAGTCCCATGAGCAGGTTCCAGATCCACGACGAGCTCACCGCCCCCGAGGGCTCCGTTCCCGTCCTGCGCGGCGCGCTGGCCACCGGTGGCCAGCTGCCGAACTTCCTCGGCGTGCTCGCCGGCGCTCCCGCGGCGCTGCGCGGCTACGCCCGCTTCCGCTCCGAGCTGCGTCACGGCACGCTCTCCCACCAGACCCTCGAGCGCATCGCGATCGCGGTCGCCGAGCACTACCAGTCCGAGCCGGGCATCGCCCTGCACTCGCGCACCGCGCGCCAGGCGGGCATCGGCCTCGACGAGCTCGCGCTCGCGCGCGAATTCGACTCCCGCGACGAGCGCGAGGCGACGCTCCTGCGCTACCTCAAGGCGCTCGTCGAGGGCCAGGGGCGTCCGCCGATGCACCTGCACGAGGAGTGTCGCGAGGCCGGCTGGACCGACGAGCAGATCCTCGAGGCCGTCGCCGTGGTGGCGCTCGAGGTCTTCACCGCGATGGTCAACGTGGCCGGCGACGTCCCGGTCGACGGTTCCACGGAGGACTCCCGCACGCTCAAGGCGGCCTGAGATCCGCGCGCCGCGCTAGGCTGAACAGCGATGAGCCCGGAGCGACAAGCGACCGGCTCGAGCAAGCAGGCGGGCACACGGCCGCCCGCCTGCTGTCCGCTCTACCACGAGGCGGTGGAGCTGATCGGCCGGCGCTGGACGGGAGCGATCGTCGCCGTGCTGCTCGACCACGGCCCGATGCGCTTCTCGGAGATCGCCCAGGCGGTCCCCGAGCTCAGCGACCGCCTGCTCTCCGAGCGCATGAAGGAGCTCGAGGCGCGCGGCCTGGTCGCGCGCCGCGTCGAGTCCGGGCCGCCGGTCAAGGTCACCTACGGCCTGACGGCCATGGGCCGCGAGCTCGGGCCCGCGCTCACCGAGCTGAAGTCCTGGGCGCGCCACTGGCTCACCCAGGACGAGGAGCGCCGCCGCCGGCAGCAGCGGCCGGTGCGGACGCTGTAGCGCCCGCGCCCGCCCGCGCGAGCGCCCTGGGCGCGCGCGGGTCGCCTACCCGCTCGACCGCCAGTCCGGCACGACGCTCGGATCGACGTGCAGGTTGTCGAGGATCGCCCATGCCTGGCGGTGGACATCGTCGGAGGCGTTCGGCCCGAAGGCCACCAGGACGTGGAAGTGGCGGCCGCCGTCGCTGAAGGTGAACCAGTGGTCGGTGAACCGCGCGCCCGGGGCGCACGCGTCGGCCTCGGACGGGCCTCCGAGCTCGGGGCCGAAGTGCGCGGGGCGGGCCGGGAAGCCGATCCACGCCGAACCGGGATCGAGGCCGCGCTCCTCGAGCGTGACGAAGGCGTCGCCGGGGCCGAGGTCCTGAAGGGCCGTGACCGGCATGTGCGAGCACACGTCCTGGTCGCGGTAGCGCAGGGGGTAGGTGGCGACGGCCAGCTCCTCGCGCGGGTCGACGAGATGGGGGGTGAGGCTCGCGGACGCGGCCTGCCAGCCGGCCGGCAGCGAGACGCTCAGCCCGTGCTCGCTGACCTCGACGGGCGTCGGCGCGGGCGCGGGCGCCTGGCGGGGCTCGGTCGCGGCCTCGCCGCAGCCCGCGGCGACGAGCGCGAGCGCGAGCAGGGCGAGGGCGGCACGCACCCCTAGGCGCTCCGCATCGCCGCGGCGTCCTGCAGCCCGAGCTGCTCGATCGTCGTCTCGCGCATCTTGAACTTCTGCACCTTGCCGGTGACGGTCATCGGGAACGCGTCGACGAAGACGACGTAGCGCGGCACCTTGAAGTGCGCCACGCGGCCACGGCAGTAGTCGCGCACCGCGTCCTCGTCGAGCTCGGCGTCCGCCCGCGCGATGACCCACGCGCAGAGCTCCTCGCCGTACTTGGCGTCCGGGACACCGATGACCTGGACGTCGGCGATGCCCTCGTGGGAGTAGAGGAACTCCTCGATCTCGCGCGGGTAGACGTTCTCGCCGCCGCGGATGACCATGTCCTTGCTGCGCCCGACGATGTGGAGGTAGCCGCCCTCGTCCATGGTCGCGAGGTCGCCGGTGTGCATCCAGCCGGCGGGGTCCACCGCCTCGGCGGTGCGCTCCTCGTCCTGCCAGTACCCGAGCATGACGCTGTAGCCGCGCGTGCACAGCTCGCCGGCGACGCCGCGCTCGACGACCAGCCCACCGTCCGGGTCGACGACCTTGATCTCGACGTGAGGGCCGGCGCGCCCGACGGTGCCGACGCGGCGCTCGAGCGTGTCGTCCATGCGCGTCTGCGTCGAGACGGGGGAGGTCTCCGTCATCCCGTAGCAGATGGCCACCTCGGTCATGTTCATGCGCTCGACGACCTTCTTCATGACCTCGATCGGGCACGGCGAGCCGGCCATGATCCCGGTGCGCAGCGAGCTCAGGTCGAAGCCGTCGAAGCCGTCGTGTTCGAGCATCGCGATGAACATGGTCGGCACGCCGTAGAGCGAGGTGACGCCCTCGGCGGCGACCGCCTCCAGCGTCGCCCCCGCGTCGAAGGCGGGCGCCGGGATCACGACGCAGCCGCCGTGAGCGAGGGTCCCGAGGTTGCCCATGACCATGCCGAAGCAGTGGTAGAACGGCACGGGCAGGCAGGTCACATCGTCCGGGCCGAGGTGGAGCAGCTCGGTAACGAAGAAGCCGTTGTTGAGGATGTTGTGGTGCGAGAGCGTCGCGCCCTTGGGGAAGCCCGTGGTGCCGCTCGTGTACTGGATGTTGATGGGGTCGTCGAACGCGAGGGACGCCATGCGAGCGGCGATCGCCTCACGGTCGGCCGGCGCCGTGACGAACTCCTCCCACTCGGGGCCGTCGACGAAGACGGTGCGCTCGAGGGCGTCGAGCCCGCCCGCGACCTCATCGATCATGGCCGCGTAGTCGCTGGTCTTGAAGGCGGTGGCGCTGAAGAGCAGCCGGACGCCCGACTGGCGCAGCACGTACTCGAGCTCGTGCGTGCGGTAGGCGGGGTTGACGTTGACGAGGATGGCGCCGACCTTCGCGGTGGCGTACTGGACGAGCAGCCACTCGGCGCAGTTCGGCGCCCAGATGCCGACGCGGTCGCCCACGCCGATCCCGGCGCGCAGGAGGGCGGAGGCGACGGCATCGACGGCGGCGTCGAGCTGCGCGTACGTCAGCCGCGCGTCCTGGTGGCGGCTGACGAGCGCCGGGCGGTCGGCGAAGCTGGCCGCCGTGCGCTCGAAGTGGGCCCCGATCGTGTCGCCGAGGAGCGGCGTGTCGGAGGTGCCGTGGCTGTAGGACGGAGCGGGCATGGCCGCATTGTCCACCCGCCGTCGCCCTGCGGTCCAGCCCGGCTCCGCTAGGTTTGCCGCCCATGAGCGCGACCGAGCACCCGACCAGCGCCGACGACGTCAAGGCGATCGTCGACGAGCACGACATCCGCTTCATCCGCTTCTGGTTCACCGACATCCTCGGGCAGCTCAAGTCGTTCTCGATCAACGTGGCCGAGCTCGACGACGCCTTCGAGGGCGGGATGGGCTTCGACGGCTCCTCGATCACGGGCTTCAACGCCATCGAGGAGTCCGACATGATCGCCATGCCCGACCCGTCGACCTTCGCAGTGCTCCCGTGGCGGCCGGGCGCCCAGGGCGTGGCGCGGATGTTCTGCGACATCCTCACGCCCGAGCGCACGCCCTACGAGGGCGACCCGCGCCACGTCCTGCGCCGCGCGCTGCAGCGCGCCGACGCGATGGGCTTCGACACCTTCAACGTCGGCCCTGAGCTCGAGTACTTCCTCTTCAAGGACAAGGGCGGGACCGAGGTCCTCGACGAGGGCGGCTACTTCGACCTGACCACGCTCGACGCGGGCTCCGACGTGCGCCGCGAGACCGTGCTCGCGCTCGAGCAGCTCGGCATCCACGTCGAGTACACCCACCACGAGGTCGGGCCCAGCCAGCACGAGATCGACATGCGCTACGCCAACGCGCTGAAGATGGCCGACGACTGCATGACCTACCGCATCACCGTCAAGGAGTACGCCATGAAGTACGGCTGGCATGCGACCTTCATGCCCAAGCCGCTCTTCGGCGAGAACGGCTCGGGGATGCACACCCACATGAGCCTGTTCAGCGGCGGCAACAACGCGATGTTCGACGCCGACGACCCGTACTTCCTCTCCGACGTCGGCAAGGCCTTCATCGCCGGCCAGCTCAAGCACGCGCGCGAGATCTCGTCGATCTTCGCCCAGTGGGTGAACTCCTATAAGCGGCTCGTGCCCGGCTACGAGGCGCCCGTCTACGTGGCGTGGTCGCGGCGCAACCGCTCGGCGCTCGTCCGCGTCCCGCTCTACCACCCGGGCAAGGAGCAGGCGACGCGCATGGAGCTGCGCTGCCCGGACCCGGCGTGCAACCCCTACCTGACCTTCGCGGCGCTCCTGCAGGCGGGGCTCGAGGGCATCGAGAAGGGCTACGAGCTGCCCGAGCCGATGGAGAAGAACCTCTACCACCTGGCGCCCGACGACCGAAAGCGCCTCGGCATCGAGCAGCTCCCGGAGACCCTGGGGGAGGCGATCGAGCTCACCGCCGAGTCCGAGCTCGTCCTGCGCACCCTCGGCGAGCACATGTTCAACCGCTTCGTCGAGATCAAGCGCCAGGAGTGGGAGGACTACCGCGTGCAGGTCACGCAGTGGGAGCTCGACCGCTACCTGCCCGTGCTCTGACAGGCGCGCCGCGCAGGTGCGCAACTGCGCGCCGGCCGGCGAGTTGAGATCGCCAACGGGGCCGCCGAGGGGGGGAAGGGGTCCCGTGCGCGGGAGCCGCCTGACCCCGCCGCCGGTGGTCGGGCGGCTCCGCGCAGCAAGGGGCGGCCGGGCGGCTCCGCGCCGCTGGGGTGCACCGGCCGAGGGACGAGACTGTGCCTTGAGCGCTGCGCCACCGGTCATGAGATTCCGGGGCGTGGACACGGCGACGGAGGCGCTCGTCTTCGATCCCGCCTGCGGGCAGTGGTTCATCGGCGCCTACGACGACGTCGTCGCCCTGCTCTCCGACCCGCGGCTGACCAACGACCGCATGCACGGCTTCGCCGCTCGCGCGCCCGCGGCGGCGCTCGAGGCGGTCGACCGCCACGCGCGCTGGATCATCAGCCCCGAGGGCGCCGACTACTCGTGGCTGCGCCCCGTCCTGCACGCGGGACTGCGCGCCGCCGGCA
This sequence comes from uncultured Actinomycetes bacterium, assembly GCA_963851295.1. Classification (GTDB taxonomy): domain Bacteria; phylum Actinomycetota; class Thermoleophilia; order Solirubrobacterales; family Solirubrobacteraceae; genus JAOPZW01. Next base: position 45,170 of record CAWKOS010000002.1, read on the forward strand.
GCAGGGAGGCCGAGCGGGCCGCCGCCCGGGCGGCCCACGAGCTGCTCGACGAGCTCCTCGCGCGCGAGCGCTTCGACGCGGTCTCCGACTACGCGCTGGCCTTCGGCGGGCTCGTGCTCGCCGACCTGCTCGGGGTCCCGCGCGCGGACGCCGCGCGCCTCATGGGCTGGGCGCTCGACTTCGTCGCCTTCTTCAACGACGTCGAGATCACGGCCGCGGGCGCCGAGCGGATGGCGCGCAGCGCGGCCGCGCTCACGGCCTACGCGCACGCGCTGCTCGGCGCCGAGAGCCCGCGGGCGCGCGGCGGCCTGCTCGGGCGCGCGGCGACGGCCGCCGTCCGCGCCGGGCAGGAGCTCGGCGACGAGGCCGTCGGCAACGTCGCGCTGCCGTTCCTCACCGGCCAGGTCGCGGTCGCGCAGCTCGTCGCCAACGCCGCCTGGCTGCTGCTCACCCACGAGGACCAGCGCGCCAGGCTCGCGGCGCAGCCGGGCCTGCTCTCCGGAGCGATCGCCGAGACGCTGCGCTGCCTGCCGCCCGCGTCGCTGGCCCCGCGGATCGCGCTCGAGCCCGTCGACCTCCACGGCCGGCGGATCGAGCCCGGGCAGGTCGTCCAGCTCAACCTCGCGGAAGCCAACCGCGACCCGGCGCGCTTCCCGCGGCCGGACCGCTTCGACATCGCCCGCCGCGAGCCCGGAGCCCTGGGGTTCGGCCACGGCCCGCACACGTGCGTCGCGGCCGGGCTGGGGAGGATGCAGGCGACCGTCGCCCTGCGCGCGCTGCTGGAGCGCGCGCCCGGCATGGCCCTCGACCCCGAGCACGACGTCGCGTGGAGCCCGCTCGCGGGCGTGGACGGGCCCGAGGCGCTGAGCGTGCGCCCTACAGGAGCGCCCGCAGCTCGTCGGGCTCGGTGACCGGGCGCCGGCAGGCGAAGCGCTCGCACACGTAGGCGGCGGCGCGTCCGTCGACCGGCCGGCGGTCCTCCATCAGCGCCACCGCGGTCGGCCCCTCGCCAGGCCCGCCCGCCAGCACGAGGTGCGCGCGGCGCGCCTCGCGCACGACCGCGGCCAGCGCGGCCACCCCCGCCGGGTCGCCCGCCAGCGCCACCTCGCGCCGCGGCGCCAGGTAGAGGTCGATCGCCTGGAGCAGGTGCCCGAAGGCCGTCGGGTGGCGCACGGCAATCTCGTGCAGCAGCGCGAGCTGCCCGACCGCGTGGTCCTCGTACGCGTGCTCGCCGGTCAGCGCGCCAAGGCGCAGGAGGCCGAGGGCGGCGGCCGAGCCGCCCGAGGGGATCGGGGCGTCCTCGAGGTCCTTGCGCCGGGCGATGAGGGCCTCGTGGTCGTTGGCGGTCGAGAAGAAGCCGCCGTGCTCGGGGTCGCCGAAGCGCGCGACGATGGTGTCGGCGAGCGCGCGCGCCTCCTCGAACCAGCGCTCCTCGAAGGTCGCCTCGTAGAGCACGAGCAGCGCCTCGAGGAGGAAGGCGTGGTCCTCGAGGTAGGCGCCCAGGCGGGCTCTGCCCGCGTTGAAGGTCCGCAGCAGCCGGCCGTCGCCGTCGCGCATCCGCTCCAGGACGAACGACGCCGCGGCGCGCGCGGCGTCGAGGTAGTCGGAGCGCTCGAGCACGGCGCCGGCGTCGGCGAGCGCGGCGATCATGAGCGCGTTCCAGGAGGTCAGGCGCTTGTCGTCGAGCCCCGGCCGCACGCGCCGCTCGCGGACTTCGAGCAGCGTCGCCCGGATCCGTCGGCGCTGCTCGGGCGGGGGCTCGGGCCCGCGGGACTCGAGGATGTTCGCCCCCTCGAAGTTGCCCCGCTCGGTGGCGCCGAACCACTCGATGGCGGCGTCGGCGTCGTCGCCCAGCGCCTCGCGCAGCTGGGCGACGGTCCACACGTAGTACTTGCCCTCGACGCCCTCGGAGTCGGCGTCCAGCGCGCTGTAGAAGCCGCCCTCGGGCCCGCGCATCTCGCGCAGCGCCCAGTCGAGCGTCTCCTCGGCCGTGCGGCGCAGCACCGCGTCGCCGGAGGCCTGGAAGCCGTGCAGGTAGGCCCGCGCCAGCAGCGCGTTGTCGTAGAGCATCTTCTCGAAGTGCGGCACGGTCCAGCGCGCGTCGACGCTGTAGCGGGCGAAGCCGCCGCCGACGTGGTCGAAGATCCCGCCGCCGGCCATCGAGCGCAGCGTCTGCAGCGCCATCGGCTGCTCGTCGCGGGCCAACAGGAACTCGATCACCGAGGCCTGCGGGAACTTGGGCGGGCCGCCCCAGCCGCCGTGGACGCTGTCGAAGGCGCTGCGCAGCGTCGCGACGGCCCCGTCGAGCGCGGCGCCGTCGAGCGGCTGCTCGGAGGGCTCCAGGCGCGCGCCGCCGCTGAGCTGCGGCGCGGCGCGCTCGCCCTGGGCGCGGATGTCCTCGCGCTGGGTGTCCCACGCCTCGGCCACGGCGCCGAGCACCTGGCGCCAGCTCGGCATCCCGTGCCGGGCGTCGGGCGGGAAGTAGGTGCCGCCGTAGAAGGGCGCCTGCTCGGGGGTGAGGAAGACGTTCAGCGGCCAGCCGCCGTGGCCGGTCATGGCCTGGACGGCGTCCATGTAGAGCGCGTCGACGTCGGGGCGCTCCTCGCGGTCGACCTTGACGCAGACGAACTTTGCGTTCATGAGCGCGGCCGTCTCGGGGTCCTCGAAGGACTCGCGCTCCATGACGTGGCACCAGTGACAGCTCGAGTAGCCGATGGAGACCAGCAGCGGCCGGTCGAGCTCGCGGGCGCGGCTCAGCGCCTCGTCGCCCCAGGGCAGCCAGTCGACCGGGTTGTCCTGGTGCTGGAGGAGGTAGGGGCTGGTCTCGCGCGCGAGGGCGTTGGGCATCAGCCCAACTGTAGGAGCCTCGGGAAGCGGGGCAGCTCCACGTGCGCCGGTGCGCTGACGACGCTGGCCGCGCGGACGATGTGCGTGCTCACTTTGTGCCCGTCGAGACGGCCCGTGACCAGGCCGCCCGGATGGAAGGTCAGCTTCCCGTGGGGCGCGGCCTTGCCGCTGATCGTGAGCGTCGCCGCGCCGGCGGCCACCGGCACGGCGCCGTTGACCGACACGCCGGGCACGTACTCGACCTTGTGCAGGTTGTAGGTCCGCCCCGCGGCGACGGCGCGCCCGGAGCGCAGGCCGGCGACCTTGGCGCCGACGGGCGTGGACTGCCCGACGGCGATCTCGTCGCCGAGGAATTGGAGCTTGACGTCACGGACGGTGGCCGTCACCGCGTTGACCGTCTTGAGGAGCTTCGTGCGCCCGGGCACCCGCGACAGGCGCGTGGGGGCGATCGGCGAGGGCGGGATCACCTGTGGCGAGCTCGTGCACTGAGGGACCCCGGTGCCCGCGAAGAAGCCGGCGATCGCGTTCTTCGAGCAGTCGCTGAGGTCGCTGGTGACCACCGAGTGCCCGGTGAAGGGGACGGCCACGAGCTGGGCGCCCGGGATCCGCGACGCCACCGACAGCGCGTCCTCGCGCGGCGTGCGCAGGTCGCCGCCGCCGGAGAGGATCAGGGTCGGGACGGCCGGCAGCGCGGTCGGCGCCGCCGGCGGCGGGCTGGCGTTCGGCCACGCGACGCAGACCGGGATCGCCTCGCTGCGCAGCGCGACCTTGTAGGTGAAGGGCTGGAAGTCGGTCGGCGGGTGGGCGCGCGCGGCGTTGACCGCCTGCGCGGCGCGCTGCTCGGGGCCGGCGGTGCGGTCCCACGGGAAGCTCGACTCCTCGCAGCGGGTGGCGACGAAGAGCGCGTCGGAGTCGGTCTCGTCGAGTGGGCTCTGCAGGCGGACGGGGTCCAGGCGGCTGCGCAGGCGCGCGCTCGGGATGCCCGTGAGGCCCTTGGCGCGCAGGAGCAGGCGCAGGAGCGGGCGCTTGTCGTCCTTGATCGCGCTGCGCATGGCACCCGGCAGGTCGGCGCGCAGGGTCGGGTTCAGATCGCCGGCGAGCAGGATGTCCAGCAGCCCGTCCTGGTCGAGCGTCGCGTTCAGGGTCAGGCCGCTGGGCGTGTTGACCTTGCCGCGCATCGACTTGCGCCCGAGGCGGTGGACGAGGTTGAAGAGGTCGTGGCCGACGTTCTTGGTGATCCCCTTGCACCCGCCGGTGGAGCACAGCTCGCCCAGCGCGCGCGGCATCGTCTTGAAGGTCGAGACGTTCAGGACGTCGGAGCCCTCGGGAGGCACGACCGAGTCGAGCACGAGCGCTTCGACGTTGGCGGGGTACTTGGCGGCGTAGTCGAGCGCGACCTTGGTGCCGTAGGAGACGCCGAAGAGGACGAGCTTCTGGTAGCCGGACTCGACGCGGATCGCCTCGATGTCGTCGACGGAGTCGGAGGTGCGGTAGAAGCCGCGCGCGGGGCCGAGCTGGTTGGCGCAGGCCGCGACGGCGTCGGCGATCGAGCCGACCGAGTTCTCGAAGGCCGGGCAGCTCAGGCGCCCGGAGCTGCCGGTGCCGCGCTGGTCGAAGACGAGCAGGTCGCGGTTGGCGAGCGCGGGTCCGAGGATCGAGGCGAAGTCCGGCGTGGCGGGCAGCGCCGCCTGGCCGGGGCCGCCGGCGAGCGCGACGACCGCGGTCGCGGTCGGGTTGCTGGAGGCGACCGCACGCTTGATGTTGAGCGTCAGCGTGCCCGGGACGGCGCCGGCGCGGTCGATCGGGACCGGCAGCTGCCCGCACTGGAAGCCCGCCGGCTGGCACGGGACATACGCAATGGCCGCCTGCGCGGCCGGTGCGGTGGTCAGGACGATCGCGGCGGCTGCCAGGACCACCGCAGAGAGGGACCGGGCGCGCATGGGTCCAGGCAGGGTACCCACTAGTGTCCGGCCCATGTCCCGCCACCGCGAAGCCGTGACGGCAGCCGGTGCCCCCGCCGCCGTCGGCCCCTACAGCCACGCCGTGACGAGCGGCGGGCTGCTCTTCTGCTCCGGCCAGACGCCGCTGGACCCCGACACGGGCAAGCTCGTCGAGGGCTCGATCGGCGACCAGACGCGCCGCTGCCTGGAGAACCTGCAGATCGTCTGCCAGGCGGCGGGCGCCTCGCTGGGGGACGCCGTGCGCCTCGGCGTCTATGTCACCGACATGGCGACCTTCCCGCAGGTCAACGAGGCCTACGCGACCTTCTTCGGCGACGGGCCGCCCGCGCGCAGCACGATCGGCGTCGCCTCGCTGCCGCTCGGCGCGCAGGTCGAGATCGACGCGATCGTCGCCCTGTCCTCCTGATCGCCGCCGCGGCGCCATGGCCACCTCGCCCACCCAGGCCTCGGTCACCGCACAGGACGTGCGGCGCGCGGCCGCCGCGATCGGCGACGTGGCCAAGCACACCCCGGTCCTGCCCTCGCTGACGCTCACGCAGCGCCTCGGCGGCGAGGTCGCGCTCAAGGCCGAGAGCCTGCAGCGCACGGGCTCGTTCAAGATCCGCGGCGCGCTGAACAAGCTCGCGGCGCTGGGGGAGGGGTGCGCTCAGGGCGTCACGGCGGGCAGCGCCGGCAACCACGCGTGGGCGCTCGCCCAGGCGGCGCACGTGCGCGGCGTCCCGTGCGAGGTCTTCATGCCCATCGAGGCGCCGCTCTCGAAGGCCGAGGGCTGCAGCGCGTTGGGCGCGATCGTCCATCGCGGCGGCCACTCGGTCGAGGACTGCGTCGCCGCCGCGCGGGCGCGCGCGCAGGAGGCCGGGATGGCCTTCGTGCACCCCTTCGACGACCCCGACGTCGTCGCGGGGCAGGGCACGCTCGGCCTCGAGCTGCTCGAGGACGTCCCCGACCTCGCGAAGGTGATCGTCCCGGTCGGCGGCGGCGGGCTGGCCAGCGGGGTCGCCATCGCGGTCAAGTCGGCGCGGCCGCAGACCGAGGTCGTCGGCGTCCAGGTCGACACCATGGCGAGCTATCCGGAGTCGCTGCGCCGCGGCGAGCCCGTCGAGGTGCCGCCGGGCCTGACCATCGCCGACGGCATCGCGGTCAAGCGCCCCGGCGAGCTCACGCTCGGCCTCGTGCGCCAGTGGCTCGACGACGTGGTCGTCGTGCCCGAGGACGACGTCGCCGAGGCGATGGTGCTGCTCATGGAGAAGGCCAAGCTCGTCGTCGAGGGCGCGGGGGCGGTCGGCGTCGCGGCGCTGCTCGGCGGCCAGGTCGCGCCCGCCGCGAGCGGGACGACGGTCGTCGTGCTCAGCGGCGGCAACGTCGACGCCGGCCTGCTGGCCTCGATCGCCCGGCGCCACGAGAGCGAGGCCGGGCGCCGGCTCGTGGTCTTCACGCGCGTGCCCGACCGCCCCGGCTCGCTGGCGCGGCTGCTCTCGCTGGTGGGCGAGGCGGGCGCCAACCTCGTCGACGTCGAGCACCTGCGCGAGGGGCTCGACCTGCACGTGCGCGAGACCGCGGTGCAGCTCGTGCTCGAGACGCGCGGGCGCGAGCACGCCAACGACGTGCTCGCGCAGGTGCGCGACGCGGGCTACGAGGCCCGCGTCGTGCGCTAGGTCTCGCGCCTAGCCGATGCCCAGGCCGTAGAGGCCACCGTACGGGTCGGCCTGCTGGCCGCCGCCGTAGGGGTCGGCCTGCTGGCCCTGGTCTGCTGCTGCTGCTGCTGGTCCTGCTGCTGCTGGAGCTGCTGCTGCAGGAGCTGGCTCCAGGGGTCCTGCGCCTGGGGGTCCTGCTGCTGCGGGTCCTGCTGTCTGCTGCTGCTGCTGCTGCGGGTCCTGCTGCTGGGGATCCTGGCCCTGCTGCTGCTGCAGCTGGCCCCACGGATCCTGCTGCTGCTGGTCCTGCTGGTTCTGCTGGGCCTGCTGATCGGGAGCGAGCTTGCCGCTCTGCGCCTCGTTGACGAAGGTCTTGACGGTGTTCGAGGGGATCGCGAAGCCGATGCCGACGTTGCCGCCCTCGCCGCCGCCGGTCTGGCCGGTCTCGATCTGCGAGTTGACGCCGATGACCTGCCCGTCGCCGTTGAGCAGCGGGCCGCCGGAGTTGCCCGGGTTCAGCGCGGCGTCGGTCTGGATGGCGCCGCTGATCTTGGCCCCGTCGGGAGCCTGGAGGTCGCGGTTGAGAGCCGAGACGATGCCGGTGGTGAAAGTGTGGTCGAGGCCGAACGGGTTGCCGATCGCGTAGGTCGCGTCGCCGACGCCGACCGACGAGGAGTCGGCGAGCTGGAGGGTCTTGAGGTTGCTGGCGTCGACCTTCAGGAGCGCAAGGTCACGCGAGGGGTCGGCGCCCACGACCTTGGCCGGCTGGGCCTTCTGGCTCGTGCCCACCATGACCTGGACCTGGGAGGCCCCGTCGACGACGTGGTCGTTGGTGACGATAAGGCCGTCCTTGGAGATGACGAAGCCCGAGCCCGTCGCCTGGCCCTGCGGGGTGTCGGCGACGATGTAGGTGACGGCGTCCTTGGCCGCGTTGTAGATGGCGCTCGGGGTCGAGTTGGCGGCGATCGCATGAGCCGACGCCGTGGTGTTGGTACTCGTCGCCGCGGACGACGAGTGGTTCAGGACTCCATGCGCGATGGCGCCACCCCCGCCCAAGGCGAGGGCCGCGGCGAGACCACCGGCGAGCATCTTCGGATATGGCATGCGACGCAGGGTGCGACACGTTGCTGACCGGTGGTTAAGGACATTCCAAGGAGAACATAAGCCCCTTATTCGGGCGTGACATACGCGCCGCTGAGGCCGCCGTCGACGAGGAAGGTCGAGGCGGTCACGTACGAGGACTCGTCGCTGGCGAGGAAGAGCGCGCCGCTGGCGATCTCCTCGGCGCGCGCGAAGCGTCCGGCGGGGACGTGCACGAGCCGCCGCGCGGCGCGCTCGGGGTCCTTGGCGAAGAGCTCGCGCAGCAGCGGGGTGTCGACCGGGCCCGGGCAGAGCGCGTTGACGCGCACCCCGCGGCGGGCGAACTCGACCCCGAGCTCGCGCGAGAGGGCGAGCACGCCGCCCTTGCTCGCGGTGTAGGAGATCTGCGACGTCGCGGCGCCCATGACCGCGACGAACGACGCCGTATTGATCACCGAGCCGCCGCGCTCGTTGTCGAGCAGGTGCGGGATGCCGTGCTTGCAGCACAAAAAGACCGACTTGAGGTTGACGTCCTGCACGCGCTGCCAGGCCTCGAAGGTCGTGTCGAGGACCGAGGCGTCGTCGTTGGGCGAGATGCCGGCGTTGTTGAAGAGCACGTCGATGTGCCCGTACTCCTCGCGCACGCGCGCGTAGAGATCGCGGATGGCGTCCTCGTCGGTGACGTCGCAGGCGATCGGGAGGTGGCCGGGCGACTGGTCGTCGAGGTCGACGCCGACGACGGTGGCGCCCTCGCGCGCGAAGAGCTCGACGCTGGCGGCGCCGATGCCCCCCTTGGCGCCCGTGATGACGCAGACCTTGCCCTCCAGGCGCATCAGCCCGCCCCCGTGGCGTAGTAGACGGTCTTGACCTCGGTGTAGGCGTCGGTCGCGTGCGGCCCGAGCTCGCGTCCGTAGCCCGATTGCTTGAAGCCGCCGAACGGCGTCGCCACGCGCACCGAGGTGTTCGAGTTGATCGACAGCACCCCGGTGTCGATCGCGCGCGCCACTCGCAGCGCCTTGGCGCCGTCACGCGTCCAGATCGACCCCGAGAGCCCGTAGATGGTGTCGTTGGCCAGCGCGACGGCTTCGGCCTCGTCGCGGAAGGGGATGACCGCCGCCACCGGCCCGAAGATCTCCTCGCGCGCGGCGCGGTCGTCGTTGGCCACCGGGCACAGCACGGTGGGCGCGAACCAATAGCCCGGCCCGTCGGGCGCCTCGCCGCGGATCGCCACCGGGGCATCGGCGTCGACGAAGGAGGCCACCTGCTCGCGCTGGCCGGCGCTGATGAGCGGGCCCATCTGCGTGGCCTCGTCGAGCGGGTCGCCGACGCGCAGCCCAGCCACGGCCTCCTCCAGCGCCTCCATGAACCGATCCAGCGCGCTGCGCTCGACGAGGATCCGCGAGCGCGCGCAGCAGTCCTGGCCGGCGTTGCCGAACACCGCCAGCGGCGCCATCGCCGCCGCCTGCTCGAGGTCGGCGTCGGCGAAGACGACGTTGGCGCTCTTGCCGCCGAGCTCGAGCGTGACGCGCTTGATCGTGGCCGCCGCGCCGGCGGCGATCGAGCGGCCGACCTCGGTCGAGCCCGTGAAGGCGATCTTGGCGACGTCGGGGTGCTCGACGAGCCGCCGGCCGCACTCGCGCCCCGGGCCGGCGACGACCTCGACCACGCCCTCGGGCAGCCCCGCCTCGAGCACGAGCTCGGCGAAGCGCAGCGCCGTGAGCGGCGTGAGCTCGGCGGGCTTGAGGACGACCGTGTTGCCCGCCGCGAGCGCCGGGCCCATCTTCCACGAGGCGATCGTGAGCGGGAAGTTCCACGGCGTGATGAGCCCGACGACGCCGAGCGGCTCGCGGATCGTCATGCCGACGCCGCCGGAGACCGGGATCGTGTCGCCCAGCAGGCGCTCGGGCGCCGCGGCGTAGTAGCGGAAGGTGTCGACCACCATCCCCATCTCGCCGCGCGCGTCGCCGATCGGCTTGCCCGCGTTGCGCGCCTCGAGGACCGCGAGCTCCTCCTGATGCTCGGCGAGCGTGTCGGCGAGCGCGTGCAGCAGCTTGGCGCGGTCGGGCGGCGCGACCGCGCGCCATGCCGGGAACGCCGCCTTGGCCCGCGCGACCGCCGCATCGACATCTGCGGCGGTCGCGCGCTGTACCTCGGCCAGGACCTCCTCGGTGGCGGGCTCGATGACCTGGAGGGTCACCGTGCCGTCAGCCCTGCGGTGCGAGCGCCGTGTCGCCGCTGTGCGGCTCGCCGAGCTCGGCGTCGAGCTCCGCGATCGTGTGGCGCGGACCGGTGAAGGTGTTCTTCGCGCTGACGAACCACCAGATGGCGACCGCCAGGATCACGGCGCCGGTGACGAGCGGCGCGTAGTTGACGAGGTTCCAGTCGAACGCGTCGTTCCACGGCACGCCGCCCGGGTTGGTCGGCAGGATGAAGATCAGCGTGATGATCCCGACCCACACCGTGGCGAACGGGTTCATCCACTTGTACTTGCGTCCCAGCGTCCAGGGCCCGGTCTCGAACGCGTCGCCCATCCGCCAGCGCAGGTAGATCGGGATCACGTAGGCGATGTAGAGGCCGATCACGGCGATCGAGACGACCGCGTAGAAGGCCACCGGCACGCCGGTGCTCGCCGGCGTGTACGCGGGGATCGTGATGACCAGTCCGCACGCGGCCATGAGGAGGACCGCGTTGAACGGGATCCGCGCGGAGTTGACCCTGCTCCAGATCCGCCAGCCCGGCATCGCGCCGTCGCGGCTGAACGCGTAGCACATGCGCGAGGCGCTGGTCAGGCACGCGGCGCCGCAGAAGAGCTGGCCCACCGTCGAGATGACGAGCACCAGCTTGAACCAGCTGGTGTCGAGCGCGTGCTGGAGGATCGAGACGGCGACGTAGGCGCCGCCCGCGGCGTCCTTGTTGACGGCGTCGACGTTGGTCGCGCAGAACGTGATCGCCAGCAGCAGCACCCAGCCGAAGATCGCCGAGTAGAAGATCGACTTCCACACGCCCTTGGCGGCGTTGTCGGCTGCGCCGTGCGTCTCCTCGGAGATGTGTGCGCAGGAGTCGTAGCCGGTGATCGTGTACTGCGTGAGCAGGAAGCCGAGCGGCAGCACGTAGAACCAGAACATCCCGCCGCCGGTGCTTCCGTTGGAGAAGCCCGAGTTGTTGAAGCGCTCGGTGAACACGAACTTCGCCGACTGGTGGTGGTCGGGCACGAAGATGAGGACGAGCAGGATCACCGCCACGCCGATGACGTGCCACCAGACCGAGACCCCGTTGATCCGGGCCACCAGGTGGCTGCCGGCGATGTTCACCAGGGCGTGGAAGGCCAGGATGATCACGAACAGCCAGAACGTCCCCGAGAAGAAGTCGCCCGAGACGCCGTTGAAGAGGTTGAAGTCGAAGGCGCCGAAGGTGACGTTCATGAACGTCGCGCAGCCGTAGTCGACCGAGGCGGTGACCGCGACGAGGCCGATGATGTTGAACCAGCCGGTGAACCAGCCCCAGGCGGGGCCGCCGAGCTTGGAGGCCCACCAGTAGATGCCGCCCGCCGTCGGGTAGGCCGAGACGAGCTCGGACATGCAGAAGCCGATCATCAGGATCGGGATCGAGATCAGCGCCCAACCCCAGGAGATCGCGATCGGCCCGCCGTTGTTCCACGCCTGGCCGTAGGTGGTGAAGCACCCGGCCAGGATCGAGATGATCGTGAACGAGATCGCGAAGTTCTGGAAGCCGCTCCAGCTTCGGTTGAGCTCCTGCTTGTACCCGAGCTCGGCGAGCCGCTGCTCGTCGCGATCGTGGATCTCGGTTCCCGCGGTGACCGCCATTCGCCCTCCTCCAAAAGGTCTAGCCGTCAATCCTCTAGATCAGCGACCCTACGCCCCGTCGCGGACGGAAGTCAACCCGCCGGGCGGCCGAATGCGCCCGACCGGCGGTCGGAAAATGGGTCCGTGCGCTGACCGATCACGTGTGCGCACGCCGCACGTCGGGTAGCACCGGTGGCCGGTATGGGGGAGCCGGACCAGCTCACGAACCAGGTCGACGCGGAGGACACCGTCCGCAGGGTCCGCGACGAGATGCACTCGGTGACCGAGAGCCTGCGCGAGCTGCTGAAGGATCTGCGCACTGACCGCGACGACGCCCCTAGAGGCGCTCAAAGCCGCGGAAGCGCTCCCAGTCGGTGACGGCGGTGTCGAAGGCCTCGAGCTCGACGCGCGCGTTGTTGAGGTAGTGCTCGACGACCTCCTGGCCGAACGCGGCCCTGGCGATCGCGCTCGACGCGAAGAGGTCGCGGGCGTCGCGCAGCGTGCTCGGGACCTGGGGGCGGTCGGTGGCCTCGTAGGCGTTGCCCTCCAGGGCCGGCTCGAGCGCCAGCTCGTTCTCGATCCCGTGCAGGCCGGCGGCGATCAGCGCGCTCAGCGCGAGGTAGGGGTTGACGTCGGCGCCGGCGACGCGGCACTCGATGCGCTTGCCGGCGCCGTGGCCGACGACGCGGAGCGCGCACGTGCGGTTGTCGTCGCCCCAGGCCACCGTGGTCGGGGCGAACGAGAGCGCGGCGTAGCGCTTGTAGGAGTTGACGTTCGGCGCCAGGAAGAGGGTCAGCTCGCGCAGGCCCGCGAGGATGCCGGCCAGGAAGTGGTCGAAGAGGCCGTCGACTTCGTCGAAGACGATCGCGCCGTCGCTGCCGCGCAGCGAGAGGTGGATGTGGCACGAGTTGCCCTCGCGCTCGTCGTACTTGGCCATGAAGGTGATCGCCTTGCCGTCCTGGGCGGCCATCTCCTTGGCGGCGTTCTTGTAGATGACGTGCTGGTCGGCGGCCCTGAGCGCGTCGGCATACAGGAAGTTGATCTCGTGCTGGCCGAAGTTGCACTCGCCCTTGGAGTCCTCGACGACCATGCCCGCGTCCATCATCGCGTTGCGGATCCGGCGCAGCAGCGGCTCCACGCGCGCGGTGCCGAGCATCGAGTAGTCGACGTTGTAGCGGTTGGCCGGCGTCAGCCCGCGGTAGGCGCTGTCCCACGCCTGCTCGTAGCTGTCGTCGAAGACCATGAACTCCAGCTCGGTGCCCGCGAGCGCCTGCCAGCCGCGCTCGGCCAGGCGCGCCAGCTGGGCGCGCAGGATCTGGCGCGGCGAGGCGACCACCGGCGAGCCGTCCTCCCACTCGACGTCGGCGAGGCACAGCGCGGTGCCCTCCAGCCACGTGGTGCGGCACAGCGTGTCGAGGTCGGGCTTGAAGACGAAGTCGCCGTAGCCGCGTTCCCAGCTCGACATCGCGTAGCCGTCGACGGTGTTCATGTCGACGTCCACGGCGAGCAGGTAGTTGCAGCCCTCCGCGCCGTGATCGAGCACGGATTGGAGGAACCATGGCCCCGTCAGGCGCTTGCCCTGCAGGCGTCCCTGCATGTCGGTGAGGGCCAGGAGGACCGTGTCGACCTCGCCTGCCTTGACGGCGTCCTTGAGCTCATCGGTGGTCATGGCAGGCGACCGTACCTTGCCGGAAGACGCCCGTGGCAATTATGGTCGGCCCGCCACACCAATGCCCGAGCTCGCCGCCATCATCGAACGCCTGGAGCCCGAGCTGGGGTCGCTCGAGGGCACGCCGCAGCCGCTGCACGGCGGCATCACCAACCGCAACTACCGCCTGCGGATGGGAGGCGAGGAGCTCGTGCTGCGCATCTGCGACCGCGGCGCGGAGGTGCTCGGGATCGACCGCACGACCGAGGAGATCGCCTCGCGCCGCGCCGCGGCCGAGGGGATCGCGCCGGCCGTCGTCGCCTTCCTCGCCGACGTGCCCGCGCTCGTCACGCGCTGGCTGCCGGGCGGCGACGTGCCCGTGGACGAGCTGCGCTCGCCCGGCGTGCTCGCCCAGGTCGCCGAGCTGCTGCGGCGCCTGCACGCCACGCCCGCGCTGCCCAGCGCCTTCGCGGTCTTCCGGCTCGTCGAGGACCAGCGCGGCCTGGCGGTCGCAGTGCCCGCCAGCTACGAGCCGATCCTCGCGCTGGCGCGGCGCATCGAGGCCGCGCTCGTCGGCCCCGAGCACGTCCCGGTCTCCTGCCACAACGACCTGCTGACCGCCAACTTCGTGCGCGACGGCGGGCGCGTGTGCATCGTCGACTGGGAGTACGCGGGGATGAACGACCGCTACTTCGACCTCGGCAACCTGTCGGTCAACAACGGCTTCGACGCCGAGCACGACCGCGCCCTGCTCGAGCTCTACTTCGAGGAGCCGGTCACCGAGGCCCGCTTCGCCACGCTGCAGCTCATGCGCCTGATCTCCGACTTCCGCGAGGCCATGTGGGGCGCCGTGCAGCACGGCCGCTCGGAGCTCGACTTCGACTACGCCGGCTACGCAGCCGAGCACTTCGAGCGCCTCGAGCGCGCCGCCGCCGATCCGCGCGTCGAGGAGTGGCTGGCCGTTGCCGCGGCCGCGTGAGCTGCCCGCCCGCGCGCGCGTGGTCGTCGTCGGCGGCGGGGTGGGCGGGGCGTCGATCGCCTACCACCTGGCGGCCCTCGGCGAGCGCGACGTGGTGCTCGTCGACCGCGCCGAGCTGACCAGCGGCTCGACCTTCCACTCGGCGGGGCTCGTCGGCCAGCTGCGCGGGAGCGTCGGGCTGACGCGGATGATGATGGACTCGGTCGCGCTCTACCGGCGCATGGGCGACGCGTGCGGCTGGGTCGAGTGCGGCGGCCTGCGCCTGGCGTGCAGCGAGGCGCGCGAGCAGGAGCTGCACCGCCAGGTCGGGTGGTCGCGGACCTTCGGCCTGCCGCTCGAGCTGCTCTCCGCCGCCGAGGCCGCGGAGCTCTTCCCGCTCATGTCCACCGACGGCGTGCGCGCCGCCTCCTACCTGCCGACCGACGGCTACCTGGACCCCTCGCAGCTCACCTACGCGCTGGCCGAGGGCGCGCGCGAGGGCGGCTGCCGCGTCTTCACGCACACGCGCGTGACAGGGATCGACGTCGCCGGTGGGCGCGTGCGCGGGGTCGAGACGGAGTGGGGGCCGATCGAGGCCGAGGTCGTGGTCAACGCCGGCGGCATGTTCGCCGCCGAGCTGGGGCGGATGGCCGGCGTGCGCGTGCCGGTGGTGCCCTTCGCCCACGAGTACCTCGTCACCCAGCCCTTCCGGGAGCGCGACGGGTCGCACCTGCCCACGCTGCGCGACCCCGACCTGCTCGTCTACTACCGCGAGGAGGGCGGCGGCCTCGTCATGGGCGGCTACGAGCGCAACAGCGCGCCGTGGGCGCTGCGCCCCGACGGCCTCGACGCCATCGCCCCCGACTTCAACGGGATCCTGCTCGAGGAGGACTGGGAGCGCTTCGAGGAGATCGCGCTGAACTCGCGCCGGCGCGTGCCGGCGATGGAGGACGTCAAGGTCACGCGGCTGATCAACGGGCCCGAGGCCTTCACGCCCGACAACGAGTTCTGCCTGGGGGAGAGCGAGGTGGGCGGCTACTTCGTCGCCGCCGGCTTCTGCGCCCACGGCCTGGCCGGGGCGGGCGGCATGGGCAAGCTGATGGCCGAGTGGATCGTGGGCGGCGAGCCCGAGCACGACGTCTGGGAGATGGACATCCGCCGCTTCGGCGCGCACTACCGCTCGCCGACGTACACGCTCAAGCGCACGCGCGAGGTCTACGAGACCTACTACGACATCAAGTACCCGGGGCACGAGCGGCGGGCGGGGCGGCCGCTGCGGGTCTCGAGTGCCTACTCCTGGCATCGCGACCACGGCGCCGCCTTCGGCGAGAAGTCCGGCTGGGAGCGCGTGAACTGGTACGAGTCCAACGCGGCGGCGGGCGACGAGGCGCTGCGCCCGCGCGGCTGGGCGGGCGAGCTGTGGTCGCCGGCCATCGGCGCCGAGCACGTCGCCTGCCGCGAGCGCGCGGCGCTGTTCGACGAGTCCTCGTTCGCCAAGATCGAGATCGCCGGGCCCGGGGCCGCCGACTACCTCGAGTCGCTGTGCGACAACCGCGTCGCGCGCGGCGTCGGGCAGATCACGTACACGCAGATGCTCAACGCCCGCGGCGGCATCGAGTGCGACTTCACGGTCACCCGCGTGGAGGACGAGCTGTTCTCGATCGTCACCGGCACCGCCTTCGGCAACCACGACCTCTCGTGGATCCGCCGCCGCGCGCCGCGCGACGGGTCGGTGCGCGTGAGCGACGTGACCTCGCGCTGGGCGTGCTTCGCCTTGTGGGGCCCGCGCGCCCGCGACGTCCTGAGCCCGCTCACGCCCGACCCGCTCGACTTCGGCTACATGACGATGCGCGAGCTCGCGGTCGGCGACGTCCTCGTGCGCGCGCTGCGCGTGACCTTCACGGGCGAGCTGGGGTGGGAGCTCTACTGCCCGACCGAGTTCGGCGCCGGGCTGTGGCGCGCGCTGTGGGCGGCGGGCGAGCCGCACGGGCTGACGGCGGGCGGCTACCGCGCCATCGACACCCTGCGCCTGGAGAAGGGCTATCGCGTCTGGGCGGCCGACATCACGCCCGACGAGACCCCCCACGAGGCCGGGCTGGGGTTCTGCGTACGCGACGACAAGGACTTCGTCGGGCGCGAGGCGCTCGCCGCCCGCGAGCTCTCGCGGCGCCTGCGCTGCCTGGTCCTCGAGGACCCGCGCTCGGTCGCGCTGGGCAACGAGCCGGTCCGCGTCGACGGCGAGATCGCCGGACGCGTGACGACCGGCGGCTACGGCTACACGGTCGGGCGCTCGATCGCCTACGCCTACCTGCCGCCCGAGCACGAGGTCGGCACCGCGGTCGAGGTCGACATCTTCGGGCGCTGGGTGGCGGGCGAGGTCGCGGCCGAGCCGCTGCACGATCCCCGCGGCGAGCGGGTGCGGGTGTAGGGTCGTCCCGACACACGGGGGAGGACCCATGGATCCACGTGACGTGCAGTCGGTCCCGCTCTTCGCGGGCCTCAGCAAGGACGACCAGCAGGTCGTCGCCCAGTACGCCGACGAGGTCGACGTCGAGGCCGGCGCCACGCTGGCCCGCGCCGGCCGGCTGGCCTACGAGTTCTTCGCGATCCGGGAGGGCACTGCGGACGTCACGCTCGACGGCCGCCACGCCGCCGCGCTCGGGCCCGGCGACTTCTTCGGCGAGATCGGCCTGCTCGGCGGCGAGCGCCGGGTGGCCACCGTGGTGGCGACCTCGCCGATGCGCCTGATCGTGCTCACCGGGTCGCAGCTGCGGGCGATCGACAGCCGCATGCCGGGCGTGGCCGAGCGGGTGCGCGCCGCGATGGCGCAGCGCATCGCGGCCAACCGCGTCGCCTCGGGGTAGGGAGCGCGCGCGCCGCTACCCTGGCGCGTCCGTGCGCTCCTTCTCCTGTGCCACCTGCGGACAGCTCGTCTTCTTCGAGAACACGGCCTGCCTGCGCTGCGGCTCGGAGCTCGGCTTCGACTGGGACCGGCGCGAGCTCCTGACGCTGCGCGGGCTGCGCCGCGCCTACACGCGTTGCGCCAACCACCTCGTGGCCGGCTGCAACTGGCTCGTGGCCCATGAGGGCGAGCTGTGCGCGAGCTGCGCGCTGACCGCCATCCGTCCCGCCGACGACGATCCCGGCGGCCTGGAGCAGTTCCGCGTCGCCGAGGCCGCCAAGCGCTGGCTGATCTTCGAGCTGGGTGAGCTCGGGCTCGCCGTCGAGGGCCGGCGCGAGCGCCCGGGAGGCCTGTCCTTCGAGCTGCTCTCCAGCCGGCGCGCGCCGGTCACGACCGGCCACGCGAACGGCACCATCACGCTCGACGTCGCCGAGTCCGACGACGCCCACCGCGAGGCGCTGCGCGAGCAGCTGCGCGAGCCCTACCGCACCGTGCTCGGGCACCTGCGCCACGAGATCGGCCACTACTACGAGCCGCTGCTCGTGCCCGAGGGGCCGGCGCGCGAGCGCTTCCGCGCGCTCTTCGGCGACGAGCGCGAGGACTACGGCGCGGCCCTCGACCGCCACTACGACAACGGGCCGCCGCCGGACTGGGCGCAGGGCTTCGTCAGCGCCTACGCGACGATGCACCCCTCCGAGGACTGGGCGGAGAGCTTCGCGCACTACCTGCACATCTGGGACACGCTGCAGACCGCCGACGCCTACGGCGTGCGCGTCCCCGACGCCGACCCCTCACCCGACGCCGAGGACTTCCGCGGGCTGCTGGCCGACTGGCTGCCCCTGACCTACGCGCTCAACGCGATCAACCGCAGCATGGGCCATGACGACCTCTATCCGTTCGTGCTGCCCGAGCCCGTCGTGAGCAAGCTCGCCTTCATCCACGAGCGGATCGCGGCAGCACGACGCCCGGGTTGAGCAGCCCGTCGGGGTCCAGCGCGCGCTTGATGCGGGCCATCGCGGCCAGCTCGCCGGGCGACCGCACGAGCTCCAGCCAGCGCGCCTTGGCGACGCCGACGCCGTGCTCGGCGCTGATCGTCCCGCCGCAGGCGGCGGCCGCGCGCAGCACGGCCTCGTCGACGGCGTAGTCGTCGGGGTCGGGGCCGAGGACGTTGACGTGGACGTTGCCGTCGCCGAGGTGGCCGAAGAGGATCACCCTGGCGCCGGGATCGATCGCGGTCGCCGCCTCGGTGGCGCGCGCGCCGAACTCCGCCAGGCGCGCGAGCGGCACGCCGACGTCGAGCTTGTGGGGGACGCCGGCGGCGCTGATCGCCTCCGTGATCGCCTCGCGCAGCCGCCACAGGCGCTCGCGCCCGGCGCTGTCGTCGGCCACGACGGCATCCTCGATGCCCGCCTGCGCGAGGGCGGCCGCGAGCTCCTCGGTCGGGTCGCTCGTGGAGGCGCACTCGATCAGCATGGCGACGGGCGCCCGCTCGGGCAGCGGCGACGGGAGCCCGAGGTGGTCGAGGACGAGCTGGAGCCCGTCGTCGACGATGAACTCGGCCGCCGCGAGCGAGGGGAGGGCGGGGCGCAGGTCGGCGAGCAGCTCGGCGGCGCGCTCGAGCGCGTCGAGGCCGAAGAGGGCGACGACGCGGCTGCGCAGCAGCGGCACGAGCCGCCAGCGCACGGCGGTCACCACGCCGAGCGTCCCCTCGCTGCCCACGAGCAGCGACGCGAGGTCGTAGCCGGCGTTGTCCTTCAGCAGCGCGGGGCGGTCGAGGACGGAGCCGTCGGCGAGCACCGCCTGCAGGCCCGCGACGCGCGCCCGGACGGTCCCGTAGCGCAGGGCGCGGATCCCGCCCGCGTTGGTCGAGACGAGGCCGCCCACGGTGGCGCTGTCGCGCGCGCCGAGGTCGACGCCGGCGTCGAGCCCCGCCGCGCGCGCGTGCTCCTGCAGCTCGGCCAGCGTGACGCCGGCGCCGGCGCGCACCTGGGCGCTCGCGCGGTCGACGGGCCCCAGGTCGCGCAGCCGCGTGAGGCTGACGACGACTTCGCCGTCGCGCGGCACGCTCGCGCCGACCATGCCGGTGTTGCCGCCCTGGGGCACGACGGCGGCCCCGTGCTCGCGGCAGGCGGCGAGCACGGCCACCACCTCTGAGGTGTCGGCCGGCCGGACCACGGCGCGGGCGCGGCCGCGGTAGCGCCCGGTCCAGTCGACCTCGAAGGGGGCGCGCACGTCGGCGTCGACGAGGACGTGGCGGTCGCCGACGGCGGCGACGAGGGCGGCGACGAGGGCGTCGGCCACGGAGGCCGGGCGCCTACGCGTGGCCAGGCGGGAAGAGGCCCGCCAGGATGTGCTCGGTGCCGTCGAGGTGGCGGCGCAGCAGGCGCACGGCCCTGGGGCAGTCGCGGCGCTCGAGGGCGTCGATCATCCGCGCGTGCTCGGCGTTGGAGTGGTCGAGGACCTCGGGCGGGTGGGCGATGTGGGCGATGAGCTCGGAGACGTCGGCCTCGACGTCTCCGACGAGGCCGACGAGCTTCGGGATGCCGCTGGCCTCGGCGATCGCCATGTGGAAGCGGATGTCGGCGCGGCGGTAGTCGTCGAACTCCTTGGCCGCCGCCATGCGCTCGACGCAGTCGCGCAGGAGGGCGATGTGGTCCTCGCTGGCGCGGTCGGCGGCCAGCGTGGCCGCGCCGACCTCGAGGGCCTGGCGCAGGTCGAGGACCTCGCGCCAGTCGTCGCGCACCGGCCCGGTCGGGCTGCCCTCGGCCAGCGGCGGCTCGTGGACGACGAAGGTCCCGCCCCCGCGCCCGCGCACGGAGGTCAGATGTCCTGATTGGACGAGAGTCGTGATCGCCTGACGCAGCGTGGAACGCGAAATCCCGAGCTGGTCGGCGAGCTCGCGCTCGGAGGGCAGCCGCAGGCCCGGACCGAGGATCCCGAGGCGGATGGCCGTCCCCAGGCGCTCCACGGTCTCCTCGAACGTGGTCGGGGGTTGGACCGGCTCGAAGACCGCCTCCACCGTGGCGTCGCGAGGCATGGCGCAAAGGTACAGATGTGCGGCCTGTCCCACGGACGCACGGTCCATTGTCCTGCCTGGTGAGCGGTCGCGGTCCTAGACTGAGCGGCTATGGCCACCACGCACGTCGAGATCGACCGCCAGCGCATCAAGGAGCTCACCGCCCGCGAGGAGGAGCGCCTCAACGAGCGCACGCAGGCCTCGCAGCGCATGTACGAGCGCGCGCGCGAGGTCCTCACGGGCGGCGTCGCCTCCTCCTACCAGCTGCGCGAGCCGTGGCCGATCTATCTCGAGCACGGCGACGGCCCGCGCGTGTGGGACGTCGACGGCAACGAGATGTTCGACTTCCACAACGGCTTCGGCTCGATGGTCCAGGGCCACGCCCACCCCGCGATCGGCAAGGCCATCGGCGAGCGCTACGTCCGCGGCACGCACTTCGCGGCGCCGACCGAGGACGCGATCGTCGTGGGCGAGGAGCTCGCCAAACGCTGGGACATCCACCGCTGGCGCTACACGAACTCGGGCTCCGAGGCGACGATGGACGCGATCCGCATCGCGCGCGCGTACACCAAGCGCCACACGGTGATGAAGATCTTCGGCTCCTACCACGGCCACCACGACACGGTCATGGTCTCGATCGGGGTCGAGTACGACCGGATCGGCCCGCACGAGGCGCCCGCCTCGCTGCCCTACGGCGCCGGCATCCCGCAGTCGGTCGTCGACGAGGTCTTCTCGGTGCACTTCAACGACGCCGACTCCCTGGACCGTCGGATCGCCAATCTCGACCGCGAGGGCCGCAAGCCGGCCTGCATGATCATGGAGCCGGCGATGATGAACCTCGGGGTCGTGCTCCCCGAGCCCGGCTACCTCGAGGCCGTGCGCGCGATCACCCGCAGGCACGGCGTCGTGCTCATCTTCGACGAGGTCAAGACCGGCCTGTGCATCGCGGCCGGCGGCGCGGTCGAGCGCTGGGGCGTCATGCCCGACATGGTCACGCTGGCCAAGGCGCTGGGCGGCGGCATGCCCACCGGCGCCATCGGCGGCAGCGAGGAGGTCATGTCGGTCGTCGAGGACGGCTCCGTCTTCCAGGTCGGCACCTACAACGGCAACCCCCTGGGCATGGCCGCGGCGCGCGCCAACCTCACCGAGGTCCTCACCCCGGACGCCTACCGGCACCTCGACGCCCTCAACGACCGCATCATGCGCGGCTGCACGGAGGTCATCGAGCGCCACGGCCTCTCCGGCTACTCGGTTGGCGTCGGCTCCAAGGGCTGCGTGACCTTCTCGCCCGTGAAGATCGTCGACTACGAGACCTTCAAGGCCAACCAGGATGCCGAGCTGGCCGACCTCGCCTGGCTGTTCAACATGAACCGCGGCATCTTCATGACGCCCGGGCGCGAGGAGGAGTGGACCCTCTCGGTCACCCACACCGACGACTCGGTCGATCGCTACGTCGCCACCTTCGACGAGATGGCGCGCGATCTGACAGCGTGACGCGCCGTTCGTGCTCGCAGTCACCGCCACGGTGGCGGCGCTGGCCGCTGCCGCCGCCCCCGTCCCGAATCCCTGCCAGGACCCCGCGCTCGCGCTGCGCTGCCCGGACCTGGTGATGGCGCCGCCGACCCATCTGCGCGTCGTGCGCAGCCCCAGCCGCAACCATGTCGTGCTGCGGATGGAGAACCGGATCGTCAACGTCGGGGCGGGACCGGCGGAGCTCTTCGGCCGGCGGATTCTCGCTGAGCGAGATGCGCGCGCGGCAGGTGATCGCCAACGCGGTGGGCGTGCGCAAGCGCTTCGACACCGGCGCCGAGCTGTACTTCAAGTCGGTGCCCTCGCGCGGGGGCTCGTACTGGAAGTGGCAGGACGCGGCGCGCTTCGAGCTGTGGGCGATCGACGCCGCCGGGCAGCGGACCCAGCTCGTGCGCGTGGGGCCCAAGCACGACTACTGCCTGCGCGACCTCGACCGCGTGCGGACCGGGCCGACGGTGCGCCGCACGCGCTTCTTCGGCGGCTGCAACCAGCGCGCGCTCAAGCACGAGGTCACGCTCGGGACCTCGGTCGGGTGGGCCGACGTCTACCCCTCGACCTATCCCGACAACTGGATCGACGTCACCGGCCTGCGCGGGTGCTTCTCGGTCGTGCACCGCGTCGACCCCGGGCGCCACATCTTCGAGTCCGACGAGGCCAACAACGTGGGCTCGCGGATCGTGCGCCTGCCCTACAAGCCGGGGCCGCAGCGCTGCCCGCGCCCGGCCTATCCGGCCCCGACCCCGCCGCCCGCCTGATGGACCTCGGGCTGACGGGCAAGGCGGCCTTCGTGACGGGCGCGACGCGCGGCATCGGGCGGGCGATCGCGCGACGGCTGATCGAGGAGGGCTGCGCGGTCGCCCTCTGCGCGCGCGATGGCGAGGCGGTCGCGGCGGCGGTGCGCGAGCTCGGCGCGGCCCACGGCGTCGCCGCCGACGTCACCCACGAGGGCGCGCTGCGCGCCGCCGTGGACGAGGCGGCTGCGGCTCTGGGCGGCCTGGACCTCGTGGTCGCCAACGCCGGCGGCTCGGCCGGCGGCCCGGCGCTCGAGGAGTCGAGCGCGGCCGACTGGCAGCAGACGCTCGCCCTCAACGTGACGCACCCCGCCGTGCTCCTGCGCGCGGCGCTCCCGCACCTGCGCGCCCGCGGGGGCGGCGCCGCCGTCCTGATCGCCTCGATCTCGGGGATGAAGCCCCAGCCGCGCGCGCAGTACGCCGCCGCCAAGGCCGCCGAGATCCACCTCGCGCACACCCTCGCGCGCGAGCTCGGGCCGCAGGGCGTGCGCGTCAACGCGGTCAGCCCGGGCTCGATCCTCTTCGAGGGCGGCGGCTGGGCCTCGCGCCGCGACGCCGACCCGGAGGCCTTCGCGGCGTGGGTGGCGCGCGAGTTCCCGTTCGGGCGCCTGGGCAGCGCCGAGGAGGTCGCCGACGTCGTGGCCTTCCTGCTCTCCGGGCGCGCGAGCTGGGTCAGCGGCGCCAACGTCGTCGTCGACGGCGCGCAGAACCAGCCCGGGATCGCGGGCTACTAGCCGCCGCGCAGGGCCGCGCGGCGGACCTTGCCGCTCGGCGTCTTGGGCAGCTCGGCGGCGAAGTCGACGATCCGCGGGTACTTGTAGGGCGCGGTCTGGTCCTTGACGTGGTCCTGCAGCTCCTTGGCGAGCGCGTCGGAGGGCGCGTGGCCCTCGCGCAGGACGACGACCGCGCGCACGACGGCGCCGCGCTCGTCGTCGGGGGCGGCGACGACGGCGGCCTCGGCCACCGCGGGGTGCTCGACGAGCGCCGACTCGACCTCGAAGGGGCCGATCCGGTAGCCGGCGGAGATGATGACGTCGTCGGTGCGGCCCTCGAAGAAGAGGAACCCGTCGTCGTCCACGGTCACGCGGTCGCCCGTGCGCCACGGCCCGTTCGGGGCGCTTGCGCCGTCGGCGTAGCCGCGGAAGAAGGTGGGCACGGTGGCGGGGTCGAGGACGAGCTCGCCGTCCTCGACCCAGGCGTCGATGCCCGGCAGCGGCCGGCCCATCGAGCCGGGCACCGCCTCGCGGTGCAGCGGCATCCCGGTGATCTGGCCGGTCTCGGTCTGGCCGTAGCCGTCGCGCACCCACAGCCCCGTCGCCTCGTGCCAGGCGCGCAGGACCTCGGGGTTGAGCGCCTCGCCGGCGGCGACCAGCCCGCGCAGGCTCTTCGTGGGCCGCGGCTGGGCGCGCTTGGCGATGATCCGGTACTCCGTGGGCGCCATGCACAGCACGGCGACGGGCTCCTCGTCGAGGATCGCCAGGCGCTGGTCGGGGTCGAAGCGCTCGTCGTGCAGCAGCGCCGCCGCGCCGCGCAGCCAGGGGGCGATGAAGACGTTGCGCGCCGACTTGCTCCAGCCGCTGGC
This sequence comes from uncultured Actinomycetes bacterium, assembly GCA_963851295.1. GTDB lineage: Bacteria > Actinomycetota > Thermoleophilia > Solirubrobacterales > Solirubrobacteraceae > JAOPZW01. The sequence goes on from CAWKOS010000002.1 coordinate 68,922, forward strand.
GGCCGTGCACCAGACGAGCTCGCCAGGACGCGCGTCGAGCCAGTGCTCGGCCTGGACGCGCTGGCCGGGGAGGTAGCGCTGGGCGTGGACGACGGCCTTGGGCTCGCCGGCGGTGCCGCTCGTGAAGGTGATCAGGCACGGGTCGTCGGGGTCGAGGTCGGCGTGGGGCGGGGGGGTGCCCTCGGGCCAGTCGCCGACCCCGGGGACCCAGACGGTCGGCCCGCTCCAGCCGCTGTCGGCCAGCGTCCGGCGGTTGCGGTCGTCGGCGAGGACGAGCGCCGGCCGGGCCACCTCGAGGCGCAGGCGCAGGTCCTTGGCCCGCAGCTGCTCGGTGCACGGGAGCACGACGTAGCCCTGTCGGAAGCACGCGACCATCGTCGCGACCCAGTCGGGCAGGTTGCCGACGAGGGTCATGACGACGTCGCCGCGGGCGATGCCTCGCTCGTCGAAGTGCGCCGCGAGGGTGCGCGCGGCGCGCGCGACGTCGCCGAAGCTCCACTCGCGCCGGGTGCCGGCGCGCGAGCGCTCGATGAGCGCCAGGCGCTCGGGCGCGGCCGCTTCGACGACGTCGCGGGCGAAGTTCATCGGCGGGGGAGCGTATCGACTGGCCAGTCAACCAACGGGGTATCCTGCGGCGACCATGGCCGCCGCAACGTTCACCGAGAAGACCGACGAGCAGAAGGCGATCTGCGAGATGGTCCGCCAGTTCGCCGACGAGCAGATCCTGCCCAACGCCGAGCACTACGACGCCGCCGACGAGTTCCCCGAGCCGATCGTCGAGCAGATGAAGGAGCTGGGCCTCTTCGGGGTCACGATCCCCGAGGAGTACGGCGGCATGGGGCTCGACCTCACCACCTACGTGATGATCGTCGAGGAGCTCTCGCGCGGCTGGATCTCGATCTCCGGGATCGTCAACACGCACTTCATCGGCTCCTACCTGCTGATGAAGTTCGGCTCCGAGGAGCAGAAGCAGAAGTACCTCCCGCGGATGGCCACGGGCGAGATCCGCGCGGCGTTCAGCCTCTCCGAGCCGGAGCTGGGCTCCGACGTGCAGGCCATCAAGACGAGCGCCCGCAAGCAGGACGACGGCCGCTGGGAGATCAACGGGCAGAAGATGTGGGTCACCAACGGCCTGCTCTCCTCGCTGGTCTTCGTCCTCGTCAAGACCGACCCCGACGCCGACCCGCGCCACAAGGGCTTCACGTGCTTCATCGCCGAGAAGGAGCCGGGGGCGAGCGAGAACACCGGTGACTACGCCGGCCTCACCGTCCCGCCGAAGATCAGGAAGCTCGGCTACAAGGGCGTCGAGTCGACCGAGCTGGTCTTCGACGGCTACCGCTGCCCGGGCGAGAACATCCTCGGCGGCGAGGAGGCGGGCCTCAACAAGGGCTTCGCGCAGATGATGGACGCGCTCGAGGTCGGCCGGGCCAACGTCGCCGCGCGCGGGGTCGGGATCGCCCAGCGCGCGCTCGAGCTCGCGCTGCGCTACTCGCAGGAGCGCAAGGCCTTCGGCAAGCCGATCGCCCAGCACCAGGCGATCCAGTTCAAGCTCGCCGACATGGCCACGCAGGTCGAGGCGGCGCGCCTGCTGACCCTGCGCGCCGCGCGCCTGAAGGACGCCGGCGAGCGCTCGGACCTCGAGGCCGGGATGGCCAAGCTCTTCGCCTCCGAGGCCGGGCGCTACTGCGTCGAGGAGTCCTTCCGGATCCACGGCGGCTACGGCTACTCCAAGGAGTACGAGATCGAGCGGCTCTACCGAGACGCGCCGCTGCTGCTCATCGGCGAGGGCACCTCGGAGATCCAGCGGATGGTCATCGGCCGCAAGCTCCTGCAGCGCCACAAGATCTAGCCCGGCCATCCGTCGAGGTTTTGCGCAACTTCGGCTTCAGGTTGGGTATCTAAGGCGCTGAGTGAAGGCAGGGAGGGGACTTCTCGCGCTCCTGGCGGTCCAGGTCATGTGCGCGCTCGGCGCTCCGTCCGCACATGCGGGCAGCTACGCCGTGTACTCGTGCACGATCGACGGCGGCTCGTTCGGCAACAACGCCTGGGTCGTCGGCAACAACCCGGCGGGCAACGCCGCCTACGGCGCCGACCCGACGTGTGCGCAGTCCGGCGACCCGCTCGCCGTGTCGCTCGCGCCCAACACGGCCTACGGGGCCGGCACGTTCGCGGCCCTGTGGCTCTACGCGCCGGCCCAGACGACGATCACCGACTTCAAGGTCGTGCTGCGCCACCTCTGGTTCGCCCCGCCGCTGTCGGGCTATCCGACCGAGCGGACCTACACGCTGGCCAGCTTCGGCGACGTCTTCTACTCGGGGACCGGGCTCTTCCGCCAGGCCGACCAGGACGCGCTGTCGGCCGAGGGCCACTGGTACGGCTATCGCGGCGCCCACCAGTCGGGCGCGGCCGACACCGGGGCGATCACGCTCACCCGCGCGTCCTCGCCGCGCGCGATGGCGGCGCCCGCGGCGCCCTACCTGACGATCTCCACGGGCTGCTACACGGACGACGGCTCCGCGTGCAGCCTCGGCACCGACGGCGCGGGCAACGTCGGCACCGCGCTCGTGCAGCTCTACGGCTCGCGCGTGACGATCACCGACGACACGCCGCCCGCGCTGGACGCGCTGGCCGCCGGCAAGGGGCTGCTCGCGCCCGGCACGCGCTCGGGCGACGAGCCGGTGACCTTCACCGCAACCGACAACGTCGGCATCCGCCGCGCCGAGCTCGTCGACGTCAGCGACGCGGCCGACCAGCGGGTGGTCGGGGCCGAGGACTACAACGCCGTGCCCACCGACGCGAAGGCCCGCTGCGACTTCACGCGCCCGCGGCCGTGCCCGGACCTCAAGGACGAGACGATCGCCGCCTCGGCGCCGGTCGCCGGGCGACGCACGCTGATCGTCCGGGTCACCGACGCGGCGGGCAACCAGGCGGTCTCCTCGCCCTTCGTCGTCACCGCGCGCGGCGCGGTCAACGGCACCGGCGGGGGCGACGGCGCGCGCCTCGTCGCGGGCTTCCCCGGCCACACCTACCGCGGCCGCGGCAAGGCGCGCAAGCGCGTCGGCGTGCTGCGCCCGACCAAGACCGTCGGCTACGGGCACGCCGCGACGGTGCGCGGGATCCTGCGCAACGCCGCCGGCCAGCCGGTGGCGGGCGCCGAGCTGCGCCTGCTCGTGCGCAACCTCAAGCTCGGCTCGCACTACTCCGACCGCGGCGCGGTGACCACCGGCGCCGACGGGCGCTTCAACTTCGGGATCACGCACGGGGCGTCGCGGCGGGTGCGGATCGCCTATCGCGGCCACGCCGGCGACGCCGGGCTGACCGCCAAGTCCGACGTGACCTTCAACACCAAGGCGCGGATCACGGCGCGCGCGCCGCACCGCGTCCGCGCGCACGGCGTGGCGCGCTTCCGCGGGCACCTCGTGGGGCGCCCGCTGCCGCCCCACGGCGTCACCCTCGAGCTGCAGGCCCACCAGCCCGGGCGCGGCTGGCGGACGGTGAAGACCACGCGCACGCGCAAGGGCGGCGCGTACTCGACGCTCTATCGCTTCAATTCGGCCGGGGGCCGGTTCACCTTCCGGATGCGGTTGCGACCGAACGACAGCTATCCCTACGCACGCGGCACGAGCAGGCCGATGCGGGTGCGCGTTGGCTAGGCGCGCCGTCGTCGCGGCGGTCCTCGTCGCCTGCGCCGCGCTGGCGCCCGCGGCGGCGCATGCCGGGACCTACGACGTCTACTCCTGCAAGGTCGGCTCGGGCTTCTTCGGCAACAACGCGTGGCCCGCGAAGTCGTCGCCTCGGGCGGCGTCGCCGACGCGAGCTGCGCCTCGCCCGGCGACGTGCTCGCGGCGGCACTGCCGGTCAGCGGTTCCTTCGCCCAGGGGTCCTCCGCGCAGCTGCAGTTCGTCGCGCCGCCCAGCACGGTCATCAGCGACTACTCGGTGACCATGCGCCAGGTGTACAGCGCGGCCGGCAACGGCGCCGGGGCGAACACGCCGTTCGTGATGGCCACCTTCGGCTCGTACGCCTACGCCCTGGCCGGCGCCTACGACGCGGGCGTCGTCGCCTACGTCAACGCCGACGGGCACTACTGGGGTGCCGCGAGCCCCATCGACAAGACCGTCACGCTCACGAAGGCCGACTCGCCGCACAGCTCGGGCGTCCAGGGCACGGCGACCTCGATGGTGCTCTTTGCCGGCTGCTGGGGCAGCGCGCCGGCGGCGTGCACGACCGGCCCCAGCGACGTCGTCCAGACGCAGCTCGTCGGGTCGCGGATCACGATCCAGGACGACGTGCCGCCGGTCATCGCCGACGTGAAGTCCGGCGCGGGCCTGATGGCCCCGGGGACGCGCTCGGGCTCCGAGCCGGTGACCTTCAGCGCCACCGACAACTCGGGCATCCGCCGGGCCGAGATCGTCGACGTGACCGACGCCTCCAACCCGAGCGTCGTCGCCTCCGAGGACTACAACAGCGGGCCCAACACCGACGCGGGCGCGCGCTGCGACTACACCCGCCCGCGCCCGTGCCCGGACCTCAAGGACGAGACGATCGCCGCGGCCACGCCGATCGCCGGGCACCGCACGCTGCTGTTGCGCGTCACCGACGCCGGCGGCGAGACGACGCTCGGCGCGCCCTTCCGCATCTACGCGCGCGGTCCCCTGAACGGCGCCAACGGCGGCGACGGCGCCCGCGTCGTCTCGGGCTTCCCCGCGAAGGTCTTCCGCGGCAAGGGCAAGCAGCGCCACGCGGTCTTCGTCCTGCGCCCGAGCCACACGGTGTCCTACGGCAAGACCGCCAAGATCCGCGGCACCCTGAAGGGCGTCAACGGGCAGCCGATCGCGGGCGCCCAGCTGCGGATCCTCGTGCGCGAGAACCGCCTCGGGGCGCAGTACGTCGATCGCGGGTCGGTGACGACCGATGCCAACGGGCGCGTCGTCGTCGGGGTCCCCGCCGGCAGCTCGCGCCTCGTGCGCCTGGCCTACCGGGCCTACCTCGGCGACGACGGCTTCACGGCGCGCACGACCGCGACCCTCAACGTGCGCGCGCGGATCGCCGCCCGCGGGCCCAAGCGCGTGCGCCGCCACGGGATCGCGACCTTCCGCGGGCGCCTGGTCGGGCGCCCGTTCCCGCCGCGCGGCGTGACGCTCGACCTGCAGATCTTCCAGCCGCACGTCGGCTGGCGCGTGTTCGCCACGACGCGCACGCGCCGCAGCGGGAGCTTCACCGTCCGCTACCACTTCCAGCCCGCCAGCCGCGGGCGCTTCACCTTCCGCCTGCGCCTGCGCCCCAACGACGCCTATCCCTACTCGCGCGGCGTCAGCGGGCGGATGCGCGTACGAGTCGGGTAGCGCGGCGCCGGTTCAGGCACACTAGGGGGCGATGATCCGACGTCTGCCCCACGTCGACCACGTCGGCATCGAGGAGCGGGCCGCGTGGCTTGGCAAGCGCTCGATCAAGACGAGCGCCAAGCTGCAGGGCATCCGCCTCGCGGTGTCGATGGTCGACCTCACCACGCTCGAGGGCCAGGACACGGCCGGCAAGGTCCGCCAGCTCGCGGCCAAGGCCGTGTGCCCGGCGCCCACGATGCCCGAGATCCCCAGCGTCGCCGCGGTCTGCGTCTACCCGGCGCTGGTCCCGCCCGTCGCCGCCGCCCTGCGCGGGACGGGCGTGCACACCGCCGCGGTCTCGACCGGCTTCCCGGCCGGCCAGACCTCGCTGGCGATCAAGCTCCAGGAGACCGAGGAGGCGGTCGCCGCGGGCGCCGACGAGATCGACATGGTGATCTCCCGCGAGGCGTTCCTGAGTGGCGACGACGCGCGCGTGATGGAGGAGATCGTGCGCGTCAAGGAGGCGTGTGGCGACGCGCACCTGAAGGTCATCATCGAGACGGCCGAGCTGGGCTCCTACGACCACGTCCGCCACGCGTCGATGCTCGCCATGGAGGCCGGCGCGGACTTCATCAAGACCTCGACCGGCAAGGCCACCAGCGGAGCGACGCCGGGCGTGACCCTCGTCATGCTCGAGGCCATCCGCGACTACGTCGAGCGCACCGGGCGGCCGGTGGGCATGAAGGCCGCGGGCGGCGTCTCGAACTCGAAGGCCGCGCTGCACCGCCTCGTGCTCGTCAAGGAGACGCTCGGCGACGACTGGCTGACGCCCGACCGCTTCCGGCTCGGCGCCTCCTCGCTGCTCAACGACCTGCTCATGCAGTACGCCAAGACCCAGGACGGTCGCTACGGCCGCTCCGAGGACTTCTCGAAGGAGTGAGGGCGCGATGACGACCGTGCTCTGCCGCTTCCGGGTCGCCGACTACGACCATTGGCGTCGTGGCTACGACCACGCGGTGCAGGTGACCCCCGGCATCCGCACGGCCCGGGCCTGGCGAGGACAGGACGATCCGAGCCTGATCGTGGTCGAGGAGACCTTCGATACGCGCGAGACGGCGCAGGCGGCGTGGACGGCGCCCGAGGTCCAGGAGATGATGGAGGCCGACGGGATCGACATGGCGTCGCTGTGGTTCGACTACTTCGACGAACTGGCCGCACCCGAGCTCCCGAAGGAGGCGTAGCCGACCGTGGCTGCCACCGACACCCCGCGCACGCGCATCACCTGGGACTACGCGCCCGCGCCCGAGTCCGCCGACCACGTCCGCCTGCGCGACAGCTACGGGCTGTTCATCGGCGGCGAGTTCGTCGACCCGCGCGACGGGCGCCGCGAGCCCTCGATCAACCCGGCCACCGAGGAGCCGGTGGCCGAGGTCGCCTTCGCCGGCGAAGCCGACGTCGCCGCCGCGGTCGAGGCCGCCCGGGCCGCGCAGCCGAAGTGGGCGCGGCTGCCCGCGCGCGAGCGCGCGAAGTACGTCTTCCGCATCGCGCGCCTGATCCAGGAGCGCTCGCGCGAGCTGGCCGTGGTCGAGTCGCTCGACGGCGGCAAGCCGATCCGCGAGTCGCGCGACGTCGACATCCCGCTCGCCGCGGCGCACTTCTTCCACTACGCCGGCTGGGCGGACAAACTCACCCACGGCGTCGCCGGGCGCAAGGCCAAGCCCTACGGCGTGGTCGGGCAGATCGTCCCCTGGAACTTCCCGCTGCTGATGGCGGCCTGGAAGCTCGCGCCGGCGCTCGCGTGCGGCAACGCGGCGGTGCTCAAGCCGGCCGAGACGACGCCGATGAGCGCGCTGCTGCTGGCCGAGATCTGCCAGGAGGCCGAGCTCCCCGAGGGCGTGGTCAACATCGTCACCGGCGACGGTGCTGCCGGCGCCGCGCTCGTGCGCTCCGACGTCGACAAGGTCGCCTTCACGGGCTCGACCGCCGTCGGCAAGGACATCCAGGCGGCGCTGGCGGGCCGCGGGGTCGGCCTCACGCTCGAGCTCGGCGGCAAGTCGGCCAACATCGTCTTCGAGGACGCCGCGATCGACCAGGCGGTCGAGGGCATCGTCCAGGGGATCTTCTTCAACCAGGGCCACGTGTGCTGCGCCGGGTCGCGGCTGCTCATCCAGGAGTCGGTGGCCGAGGAGGTCACCGCGAAGCTGTGGCAGCGGATGGGGCTGCTGCGGGTCGGCGATCCGCTGGACAAGAACACCGACGTGGGCGCCATCAACTCGGCCGAGCAGCTGCAGCGGATCGAGGCGCTCGTCGCCGCGGGCGAGGAGGAGGGCGCCGTGCGGCGCACCATCGCCTGCGACCTGCCCGAGCGCGGCTGGTGGTTCGCCCCGACGATCTTCACCGACGTCGCGCCCGCGCACCGGATCGCCGTCGAGGAGATCTTCGGCCCGGTCATCTCGGTGCTGACCTTCCGCACCCAGGCCGAGGCGATCGAGAAGGCCAACAACTCGGCCTACGGCCTCGCCGCCGGGATCTGGACCGACAAGGGCTCGAAGGCCTTCGAGGTCGCCGCCGCCCTGAAGGCCGGCGTCATCTGGCAGAACACCTACAACAAGTTCGATCCCACGGCGGCCTTCGGCGGCTACAAGGAGTCGGGCTTCGGGCGCGAGGGCGGCGCCGCCGGCCTGCGTCCCTACCTGCGCGTGTCATGACCCGGCTGAACGTCCGCAAGACCTACAAGCTCTACGTGGGAGGCGCGTTCGTGCGCTCGGAGTCCGGCCGCTACGACCGCGCCCTGGGCGCCGACGACGAGCACGTCGCCAACGTCCCGCGCGCCTCGCGCAAGGACGTCCGCGACGCGATGTCGGCCGCCCGCAAGGCCGCCGGCCCGTGGGCGGCGCGGACTGCGTACAACCGCGGCCAGATCCTCTACCGCGCCGCCGAGGCGCTCGAGTCGCGCGGCGACGAGCTCGCCGAGGCCGACGAGCTCGCCGCGGCGGTCGACGTGCTCGTCCACTACGCGGGCTGGACGGACAAGCTGCCCGCCGTCCTGGGCGGCGTCAACCCCGTAGCGATGCCGTACCTGTCGTTCTCGCTGCCCGAGCCGACGGGCGTCGTCGGCGTCGTCGCGCCCGACGAGCCGCCGCTGCTCGGCCTCGTGGCCGAGATCGCCCCGGCGCTGGCCGCCGGCAACACGGTGGTGGCGGTGATCTCCGAGCGCTGGCCGCTGCCGGCGCTCGACCTCGCCGAGGTCCTCGGCGTCTCGGACCTGCCCGGGGGCGTCGTGAACCTCTTGAGCGGCCGGCGCTCCGAGCTGGCCCCCGCGCTGGGCGCCCACCGCGACCTCAACGCGATCGTCGACGCCGCGGGCGACGACGAGCTCGTCGCCGAGCTCGACCGGCTCGCCGCGGAGACCGTCAAGCGCACGCGCCACGGCGCGCCCGCGACGTCCTACGAGGCGGCCACCGACGACGCCCTCGCGCGGCTGGAGGCCGTCACCGAGCTGAAGACCGCCTGGCACCCGGTGGGGGCGTAGGGGGCGAATCTCAGGCGGTTGAACCCTTGTGGGGGTTATGGGCCCCACAAGCGTTCAATCGGTGTCGGCCGCGGTCTGGACGCTCGCCGCGCGGCAGCACGGCGCGATCGCCCGGCGGCAGTTGCTCGCGCTCGGGTGCAGCAGCGACTGGATCGCCCACCGCATCGCGAAAGGGCGCCTGCATCGACGAAGGCGCGGCGTCTACGCGGTCGGGCGGCCGGAGCTCACGCGCGAGGGGGAGTGGATGGCGGCGGTACTCGCGTGCGGCCCCGAGGCGGTGCTCAGCCACGTGAGCGCGGGCGCCCTGTGGGGCGTCGTGGAGGAGGATTCGCGCTTCGTCCATGTCTCGGTGCCCGTTCGCGTGAGACGCAGGCACCCAGGCGTCGTCCTGCACCGCCGGACCGCGATCGACGGGAGCGAGGTCGAGCAGCGGCGAGGGATCCCCGTGACGTCGGTGACGGCGACCATGATCGACCTCGCCGCGACGGTGCCGAGGGACCGGCTCGAACGTGCGATCAACGAAGCCGACAAGCTCGACCTCACCGATCCGGAGCGATTGCGCACCGCCCTCGAGGACCGACCGCCGCGGCCTGGGCTCGGTGTGCTGCGGACCACCCTGGACCGGCGGACCTTCTCGCTGACCGATTCGGAGCTCGAGCGGCGCTTCCTGCCGCTCGCCCACCGCGCGGGTCTCCCGCCTCCGGCACCTCGCGGCAACAAGGTCAACGGCTACCACGTCGACTTCTTCTGGCCCCAGCTGGGGCTCGTCGTCGAAACGGATGGCCTCCGCTATCACCGCACCCCTGCGCAGCAGGCCCGCGATCGGGTTCGCGACCAGGCCCACGCCGCCGCCGGCCTGACGCCGCTTCGGTTCACCCGCGCCCAGGTCCGCTTCGAGCCCGCCTACGTCGAGGCGACGCTCAAGGCGGTCGTGGGCCGCCTCCGCACCGCCCCTCGATGATGCCGTTCGCGCCCTACTCGGCGTGCGCGGCGAGGAACGACGAGAGCGCGGAGACATAGGCGGGGCGCGCCGCGCGGTCGTCGTGGATCGCGTGGGGCGCACCGGGCACACGGACGACGGTGACGTCGGGGTGCGACGACGCGAGGCGCTCCTCGTGGCGCACGGGGAACGCCGAGAGAGCGTCCTCGGCGGCCAGCAGGACCACCGGGACGTCGACCGGCGACTCCGTGTCGGTGTCCGCGAGGGTCGAGCGGTCGACCGCGCCCTCGAGCACGCCCGGGTCCATCGCCAGCAGCGCCTGCGCGCGCGAGAGCGGGGCGTCGTCGGCCATCGCCTCCCCGGCGGTCCGGGACGGATCCGGGCCCCATGGCGCCGCGGCCAGCTGCGCCGCGGCCGCCTCGGCGCTCACGCCGTCCGCGTGCCAGCCGGCGACCGTCTCCAGGATCGTCGAGAAGATGGGCACCGCCCGGTTGAGCTCGTGCTCGGCGGGCTCGCCCATGTAGAGCGGCGGGTCCTCGAGGAAGGCGGCGAGCACCAGCTCGGGGTGGCGCTGGGCCACCGTCCACGCGACGACCGCGCCGAGCGAGTGGCCGACGAGCACCGCCGGCCGGCCGACGACCGAGAGCAGGGTCTCGAGGACGTCGCCGGCGTAGTGGTCGACGTCGTAGGTGCCGGGCGCGCGCGACGACGCCCCGTGGCCGCGCAGGTCGACCCGCACCACGCGCCGTCCCTCGATGATCTCGGCCGGCAGCCACGCCCACGTCGCGAGGCTCCCCGACGCGCCGTGCAGGAACACGACGGCGGGCCCATCGTCGGGCCCCGACACCGAGGCGTGGAGCCTCACTCCAGGGCGCCTTCGAGGCGCAGGATGCGCCGCAGGATCGCCAGCGAGGAGGCGTAGGTCGAGTCCATGCCGTAGTAGGACAGCCCGCGGGCGCCCAGCGTGCGCGCCTGCGTGTAGGGCGTGTCAGAGGCGTAGTGGATGATCCCGAAGTCGATCGGGAGCTTGGAGAAGTTCACCGCCTCGCCGACGGGATAGCGCTCGGCGTCGGCGATCTCGTAGACGGCGTTGCAGTACGGCCCGGCCTCCATCTCGACCACCGTGAAGGCCTCGCGGTAGTAGAAGTCCAGGTAGGCGCGGTTCTGCAGGAACGTGCTCTTGACCGTCACCGCGCGCTGGTTGTCCAGGCCGGTGCCGAACATGAGGTCGGGCGCGATGTCGTCGACGGTGAAGGCGTTGTCGAGCCAGTAGGTCGTGCTCGAGTGCTCGTCGTGGATGACCGACGAGATCATCACGTCGCCGACGTCGGCGTTCAGGGTCGCCGCCTTGCCCAGGACGTAGACGCCGCGCAGGTCGCCCGAGTCGACGGCGACCTCGCGCAGCAGGTTGTAGGCGGCGAGGCCGAGCGGGTAGTCGGTGTTGACGATCACCGCCTCGCTGCGCGCCAGGCGCTCGGCGTCGACGGCGCCCAGCCGCGGGTCCAGGCGCTCGGGCCGCAGGCCGGCGAGCGGGATGACCTGGGCGGGGACGCGCAGCGCCGTCTTGGAGCGGATGTGCTCGACGCCCGCGGCGACCTCGGCCTTGTGGCGCCTGGCGCGCAGCTCGGCGCCGCCGGCGTCGAAGAAGTCGCGCGCCACGAAGTACATGAAGTTCTCCCACGAGCCCCCCGTGGCGCCCTCGCGGAAGCGCGTGAGCTCCTCGCGCAGGTCGTCGGCCCCCTCGCGCTCGACGAACTCGACCAGCTCGTCCTCGCGCTCGCGGGCCAGCCCGGTCACGAGGTTGGAGAGCGAGTGGGTGTTCGAGGAGGCGAAGTACAGCGGCGCGTCGCCGAGCTTGCGCTCGTTGAGGTCGCCGCGCACGGGCGCCCACCAGCGGCGTGTCATGCGCTGATAGCCGACCTGGGTGCCGCCGAGCATCCGGACGCGCATCGACTTGCCCTCGTCGGCGATCGCCTGCAGGTTCTCCTCGAAGTGCTCGCCCCACGCGTCGGCCAGGCGCGCCCAGTCGTCGGGGGCGCCGCCGAGGGCGACGGCGCAGGCCTCGGCGGTCGCGCCCTCGTCCGGCGGCCAGCCGGCCGCGAGCATCCGCCGGCGGATCTTGTTCCACTCGATCTGGAAGGCGACGAGCGTCGGCACGAGGTCGTCGACGTCGGACTCCGAGGCGAGCAGGACGGCGAGCACCTCGTCGCCGCTGTCGTACCAGCGCCGTCGCCGGGCCGCGGCCTCGACGGCCGTCCACTGCTCGAGCGGGCCGATCCCGGCGCGGCGGAAGAGCGCGGCGTCCTGGCCCATGACCACGATGTTGATGCGCACCACCGACTCGGGCAGGCGGCGGATCGCGTAGATGAAGGCGCCGAGGTCGATCTCGTCGGAGTCGGCGAGCGGGTGCAGCGAGGAGCCCATCGCCATGTGCGAGGACTCGAGGACGCGCAGGCGCGTCTCGCCGCTGGAGCGCAGAAGGGTGGTGTAGGTGCGCTGGTAGAGCTCGACCTCGTCGGAGAGGTTCGAGGGGGCGACGTGCGACGACCCCGGCTGCGACAGGCTGAGGCGGGCGACGGCCACGCTCACTCCTTCACGTACGGCTGGCCGACCGCGGCCGGCGGCCGCGAGCGCCCGATCACGCCGGCGACGGCGATCAGGGTCAGGACGTAGGGCAGCGCCTGGAAGAGCACCGCGCCCGACGGCGAGAACGTCGGCAGGCGCTGGGCCAGCGCGGTCGAGAAGCCGAAGAGCAGGGCCGCGCCGAGCGCGCCGACCGGGTGCCACTTGCCGAAGATCACCGCCGCCAGCGCGATGAAGCCGCGCCCGGCGGTCATGCCCTGGTTGAAGGAGCCGACGAAGCCGATCGACAGGTACGCGCCGCCCATCGCCGCGAAGACGCCCGACATGACGACGGCGATGTAGCGTGTGCGCGGGACCGAGATGCCCACCGTCGCGGCCGCGCGCGGGTGCTCGCCCACCGAGCGCAGGCGCAACCCGCGCGGCGTGCGGAAGAGGAAGACGGTCAGGGCCACGACGAGGATCAGGGCGATCCAGGTCAGCGTGTTGGTGTGTCCGATCGCGTCGCCGAAGAAGGAGACGTTCTTGACGCCGGGGATGCTGATGTCGGGCACGCGCGAGATGTTGTCGGGCGTGCCCTGGTCGCCGTAGTGGTCCAGGAAGATGTAACCGGTGACCCCGAGGGCCAGGAAGTTCAGCGCGATGCCGCTGACGATCTGGTCGGCGCGCAGCTGGATCGAGAAGAAGGCGTGGACGAGGGCCAGGACGCCGCCGGCCGCCATCCCGACGAGCAGCCCCAGGAACCACGAGTCGAGCAGGTCGGCGCCGAAGATCCCGAAGAAGGCGCCCGTGAGCATCATGCCCTCGAGGCCGACGTTCACGACGCCGCTGCGCTCGGAGACGATGCCGCCCAGGGCGCCGAAGATCAGCGGCGTCGCGTAGCGCAGCGTCGCCGCCACCAGCGCCGACCACGTGACGACGTCCTCGAGGTTGCCGGTCCCCGACTGCGTGGACGCGACGGCCCCGGCGCCCCCTACCAGGCCCGCGACGACCGCGCCCCAGCCCAGGCGCTTCTCGCCGCCGCCGATCGCCCACCCGCCCGCGGTCATCGCGAGCAGCCCGATGAGGATCGACGGCACCGGCGTGCGCACCAGCACGGGGGGCAGGGCGATGAACCAGGCGACGAAGCCCAGCGCGATGCCGGCCCACCCGGCATGGCGCGCCTGCAGCCGCAGTGGGGTGCGGGTGGCGACGGCCGTGCTCACGACGCCTCCACCTCCTGCGTCGTGGGGGCGGACGGGCGGCGCCTGAACATCGAGCGCCCGCGCCGCAGCATCGTCAGGACGATCACGTCGGCGCTGACGATGAGCACGACGAGGCCCTGGATGATCAGGGTCAGGTTGCTCGCGAGCTCGGGCTCGAAGATCGTCGGGTCGAGGTTGCGCTGCGAGGTGCCGGTGAGCAGGGCGCCGAAGAGCAGCGCGGCGACGACGGTGCCGCTGGCGGTGTTGCGCCCGAGCAGCGCGACGGCGATGCCGAAGAAGCCCAGGCCGACGTTCGCCGAGTTCAGGATGTCGTTGGTGGCGATGTGGAACTGCCAGCCGAGGAGGTCCAGCGACCCCGCGAGCCCGGCGAAGGCGCCGCAGACGGCCATGACGAGGACGTAGTTGCGGGCGACGTTGATGCCGCCGTAGCGAGCGGCCTCGGGGTTGAAGCCGACGGCCCGCACCTCGTAGCCGACCGTCGACCGGTTGAGCAGGGCCCAGAACACGACGGCGGCCGCGAGCGCGATGAAGATCCCGATGTGCAGGCCCTGCAGCTCCGGATCGCCCCAGAACACGGGCAGCTTGGCGCTCGCCGCGATGTCGTTGGAGACCGGCACCGACTGCTGGCTGGGGTCGGAGTTCTGCAGCGGGCCGTGGAGCTGGAACAGGTAGCTGCCCACCCACACCGCGATCCAGTTGAGCATGATCGTCGAGATCACCTCGTGGGCGCCGACCGTCGCCTTCAGCAGCCCGGCGATCCCCGCCCAGGCCGCGCCGGCCAGGGTCGCGAGGACGATGGCCAGCAGGATGTGCGCCACCCTGGGCATCCCGGCGAAGGACGAGCCCACCCACACAGCGGCGTAGGAGCCGACGAGGTACTGGCCCTGGCCGCCGATGTTGAACAGGCCGCAGCGGAAGGCGAACGCGACCGCCAGGCCGGTGAGGATCAGCGGCGTGGTGAGGATCAGCGTCTGCTGCAGGTTGAGCGCGGCGGTCGTGCGATCCGAGCCCGTGGTCCACGGGAAGAACCAGTTCAGGCCGGTGCCGTTGAAGATCGCCTTGTAGGTGGAGAGCGGGTTGTGGCCCGTGACGAGGATCACCAGGCCGCCGACGAAGAAGGCGAGCAGGGCGGTGAGCACCGGGACGATGACGCCGCCGCCCTGCACGTAGGCGGCCAGCCGGGCGGCCGGCGTGGTCGCCGTGCCCTCGGGGCCCTCCTCGCCCGCGAGCGCCTGGCCTGCCTGGGGCTCGAAGGGGTCGGGGGGAAGCTGGCTCACGCGGCCGCCTCGCGCTGCCGCCCGCCGCCGGTCATCGCGATCCCGAGCTCCTCCTCCGAGACGTCGGGCGCGAACTCGCCGACGATCTCGCCCTCATAGATGACGAGGATGCGGTCGGCGAGCGAGCGGACCTCCTCGAACTCGAGCGAGACGAGCAGGATCCCGCGGCCGGCGTCGCGCTCGGAGATCAGGCGGCGGTGGACGAACTCGATCGCCCCGACGTCGAGGCCGCGCGTGGGCTGGGCGGCGACGAGCACCTGCGGGTTGCAGGCGATCTCGCGCGCGATGACGCACTTCTGCTGGTTGCCGCCCGAGAGCGACGTGGCCAGCGACGCGGGGCCGCCGCCGCGGACGTCGTACTCCTTGATGAGGGCCGCGGCGCTGTCGCGCATGCGGCTGGTCATCAGCCAGCCGCGCTTGGACATCTTGGGCGTGTTGTACTCGCGCAGGGCCATGTTCTCGGCGAGCGTGAAGTTCAGGACGAGGCCCCGGCGCTGGCGGTCCTCGGCGATGTGCGAGACGCCGTTGCGGACCATCTGCCGCGCGCCCGCGTTGGTGAGGTCCTTGTCGCCGACGCGGATCGACCCGGCGTCGACCGCGCGCAGCCCGGTGATCGCCTCGACGAGCTCGCTCTGCCCGTTGCCGTCGACGCCGGCCAGGGCGACGATCTCGCCCCCGCGGACCATCAGCGACGCCCCCCGGACGGCGGGCAGGTCGCGGTCGTCGCGGACCTCGAGGTCGCGCACCTCCAGGACCGGCGCCTTGACCTGGGGCGCGGCCTTCTCGACGCGCAGGAGCACGTCGCGGCCGACCATGAGCCGCGCCAGCGACTCCTCGGTGGCGCCCTCGGTGGTGACCGTGTCGATGCGCTTGCCGCGCCGCAGGACGGTCACCCGGTCGGCGATCTCGAGCACCTCGTTGAGCTTGTGCGAGATGAAGACGATGCCGGTGCCGTCGGCCTTGAGCGCCTCCAGCACGCGGAAGAGGTCGCCCGCCTCCTGGGCGGTGAGGACCGCCGTGGGCTCGTCGAGCACGAGGATCCGGGCGCCGCGGTACAGGGCGCGAAGGATCTCCACGCGCTGCTGCATGCCGACGGAGACGTCTTCGATGCGCGCGTCGGGATCGACGGCGAGGCCATAGCGGTCCGACAGCTCGCGCACGCGCTCCGAGGCGGCCTCGAAGTCGAGCAGGATGCCCTTGCGCGGCTCGTTGGCCAGCACGATGTTCTCGGCCACGGTCATGACCGGGACGAGCATGAAGTGCTGGTGGACCATCCCGATCCCGAGGTCGATGGCCTCGAGCGGCGAGTTGATGGTCACGGGCCGGCCGTCGACGCGGATCTCGCCCTCCGTGGGCGTGTAGAGCCCGTAGAGGACGCTCATCAGCGTCGACTTGCCGGCGCCGTTCTCCCCGAGCAGCGCGTGGACCTCGCCGGGCTTCAGGTCGAAGTCGACCGAGTCGTTGGCGACGATCGACCCGAAGCGCTTGGTGATCCCGCGCAGCTCGAGGACGTTCTCCATGCCTACTTGACGGTATCCGGGATGTTCGCGATCTTGCCGGCCGCGATGTCCTCCTGGACCTGCTGGACCTGGTCGGCGTACTTCGAGGCGGCGTCGTTGAGCTTGCCGTAGCCGATGCCACCGGACTTGACCGAGTTGATCACGTCCTGGCCGCCCGTGTACTTGTCCTCCTGGGCGCCCTTGATCGCGTTCACCACGGCCACGTCGACCTTCTTGAGCGCGCTCGTGAACACCTGCGGGCCCAGGTAGGCCTGGTCGGCGTCGACGCCGATGCCCTGGATGCTCTTCTCCTTGGCGGCGTCGAGGACGCCCAGCCCGCACTGCCCGGCGACCTGGAACTCGACCTTCGAGCCCTTGGAGATCTGGTCGAGGGCGATCTCCTTGCACTTCGCCTGGTCGACGAAGTCCTGGGAGTAGGCGTTGAGCGTCTTGATCGACGGGTCGGCCTTCTTGGCCCCGGCCTGGTAGCCGGCGATGTAGTGGTCCACCGGCGGGATCTTCTGGCCGCCGACGCTGCCGATGGTGGTGATGTTGTTGTCCTTGGCGTACAGGCCGGACAGGTAGCCGACGAGGTAGCCGGCCTCCTGCTCGGAGAACAGCAGGCCCTCGACGTTCGTGGGCTTGCTCTTCATGCCCGCCGCGGACGAGTCGATGATGGCGAACTTGGTGTCCGGGAATTTGCCGGCGACCTTCTCGGTCGCGCCGCCCATGAGGAAGCCGACGGCGATGACGAGGTCGTACTTCTGCTGGGCGAGCGTGGTCAGGTTCGGCACGTAGTCGGCGTTGGACTTCGAGATCAGGACGCGCCCGTCGATGCCGAGCGACTTCTCGGCGTCCATCAGGCCCTTGTTGGCCAGCGCGTTGAATGAGCGGTCGTTGAGGCCGCCGATGTCGGTGACGAGGCCGACCTTGATCTTCTTGGCCGCCGGGGCGGCGGTCGACGTCGAGCCGCCGGCCGCGGCGCTGCTGCTGGTGCTCGAGTTGTCCGAGCTTCCGCAAGCGGCCAGCGTGATGCTGCCGACAACCAGGATGAGGGCGATCACGATCGCCCGGAAAGGACTGCGGTGCACTGCTCCTCCTTCGTTACTCCTCGCGATGCCGGGACTCCCTGCTCCGGCGATTGCGGCAATCTACAGACGTCAGGCGTCGCCGTCTGTTATGGCGGTCAGAAGCTTGGACCGAAGGTCAGGCTCGGCGAAGCTGGCCTCGATGGCCGTGCGGGTGAGCCCGATCAGCTCGGCCTCGTCCAGACCGAAGTGCTGATGGGCGATCGCGTACTCGCCCCCGACGCTGGCGCCGAAGTACGGCGGGTCGTCGGAGCCGAGGGTGAGCGGGATACCCGCTTCGCGTAGTGCGGGGAAGGGATGCTCGTCGTAGGTGGGGAAGACGCCGAGGACGACGTTGCTCGTGGGGCAGACCTCGAGCGTCAGCCCGCGGCGCGCGATCTCGGCCACCAGCGCGGGGTCCTCGATCGCCCGCACGCCGTGGGCGATGCGGGTCACCGGCAGCTCCATGGCGCCGCGGACCGAGGCGGGCCCGGCCCACTCGCCCGCGTGGACCGTGCAGCCCAGCCCGGCGGCGGTCGCGACCTCGTAGGCGGGCAGGAAGGGCTCGGGCGGGTAGCCGGCCTCGTCGCCGGCCAGCGAGAAGCCGACCACGTAGGGGTGCGGGCGGGCCGCGGTCAGCTCGGCGATCTCGATCGCCCGCTCGACGCCGTAGTTGCGCACGGCGACGCTGAGGATCCGCGCCTCGATGCCGTGGTCGGCACGGGCGTCGTCGATCCCGGCGGCGATCCCCTCCCAGTGCTCGGCGTCGCCGATGCCGGCGATCCGCGAGTGGTCGATCGAGGCCGTGAGCTCGACGTAGACGGCGCCGTCGGCCGCGCACGAGGCCAGGTACTCGTAGGTGATGTCGCGGTAGTCCTCGCCGGTGCGGATGACGTTGCACACCAGGTTGTAGGTGTTCAGGAAGTCCAGGAAGTCGCGCCACGCGAAGCGGTCGGGCGCGGCGAACACGCCCTGGGGGATGTCGAGGCCGTTGCGGGCGGCGATCCGGCGCACGAGGTCGGGCGCCGCCGTGCCCTCGAGGTGGACATGGAGCTCGGCCTTGGGAACGGGCATCGCGCGATCCTATGAAGTGCCGAGGGTCCCTAGGATCGCGCCATGCTCGTTGGGCGCGACGACGAATGCGCGCGCCTGGACGCGGTCCTCGCGGACGCGCGCGCCGCGGTCGGCGGCGCGCTCGTCCTGCGCGGCGACCCGGGGATCGGCAAGACCGCCCTGCTCGACCACGCCGCGGCGCGCGCCGACGGGATGGTCGTCCTGCGCGCCCGCGGGGTCGAGTCCGAGATCGAGCTCGCGTACGCCGGCCTGCTCGAGGTGCTGCGCCCGGCGCTGGGCGCGCTCGAGCGCGTCGCGGCGCCGCAGGCCGAGGCGCTGCGCGGCGCCCTGGGCCTGGGCCCGGCGGCGACCAGCGACCGCTACCTGGTGGGCGCCGCGACCCTGAGCCTGATCGCGGCCTGCGCGGAGGAGCGGCCCGTCCTGGTGCTCGTCGACGACGTCCACTGGCTGGACCCCTCGTCGGCTTCGGCCCTGGTCTTCGCCGCGCGGCGCCTGCTCGCCGATGCCGTCGCGATGGTCTTCGCCACCCGCTCGGGCGAGGCGGCCGCGGTCGACGGCGCCGGCCTGGCCGAGCTGGAGGTGGGCGGCCTCGACCTCGAGGCGGCGCGGCTGGTCCTCGTGCACAGCGCGGGCGGTCCCGTCCCGGCCGCCACGGCCGGCTGGCTGCACGCGGCCACCGGCGGCAACCCGCTCGGCCTCGTCGAGCTCGCCGCGGAGTCCTCCAGGCTCGGGCCCGCGCCCGTCGACGCCCCCGCGCCGCTCGGCGCGCGGATCGAGCGGGCGCTGCGCCGGCGCCTGGACGGGCTCTCGGCGCAGGCGCAGGCCGCGCTGCTCGTCGCCGCCGCCAGCGACGCCGACGACGCCGCGCCCATCCTGCGCGCGGTGCCCGCGGTCGGGGGCACGCTGGCGGGCCTCGAGGAGGCCGAGCAGCGCGGGCTGCTGACGCTCGGGGCGGGACGGATCGCCTTTCAGCACCCGCTCGTGCGCTCGGCCTCCTACGCGGCCGCGACCGGGGCCCAGCGCCGCGCGGCGCACCGCGCCCTGGCGGCCGCGCTCGAGCCGGCCGACGTCGATCGCCGCGCCTGGCACGACGCGGCGGCCGCCGTCGGTCCCGACGAGGTGGTGGCCGCGGGCCTGGCGGCGGCGGGCGCTCGCGCGCGTGAGCGCAGCGCCTTCGCGGCCGCCGCCACCGCGCTGGAGCGCGCGGCCGGGCTCACCCCCGAGGCGGGCCGGCGCGCCGTGCGGCTGCACGCCGCCGCCGACGCCGCGTGGCTGGCCGGCCAGCCCGAGCGGGCGCTGGCGCTCCTCGACGACGCGCAGGGGCTGGATCCCGAGCCGCTCCTGGCGGCCGAGCTCGCGCACCTGCGCGGGCACATCGGCTCGCGCCGCGGGCCGCTGACCGAGGCGGTGCTGATCCTGCTCGAGGGCGCGCGGACGCTCGGCGAGCGCGACCCGGGCAAGGCCAGCGCGATGGCCGCCGACGCCGCCTACGCAGCCTTCTACGCCGCGCGCCCGGACCTCATGACGCAGGCCGCCCGGCTCGCCCTGTCGCTGGCGCCCGCCGACGACGTCCTCACCGCGTGCGTGGCCGCCGCCGCCAACGGCGTGGCGCTCGTGATGGTGGGCGAGCCCGAGGCCGAGGGGGAGCTGCGGCGCGCCGCCGCGCTCGTGACGGCGGCGCCCGAGCTGCACGAGGACCCGCGGCTCATCAGCTGGCTGGGCGTCGTCCCGCTCTTCCTGCGCGAGAGCAGCGCCGGCGCGGCGGAGCTGCGCGCCGCCACGGCGCGCGCCCGCGCCCGCGGGGCGGTGGCGGCGCTGCCGCACGCGCTCTTCTCGCTCGGCGCCGACGCGGCGGGCTCGGCGCGCTGGAGCGAGGCGGTGGCCTTCTTCGAGGAGGGCCTGGCGCTCGCCCGCGAGACCGGGCTGCGCGTCGACATCGCCACCAACCTCTCCGGCCTGGCGCGCATGGACGCGCGCCAGGGGCGCAGCGAGGCGGCGGTGCGTCACGCCGACGAGGCGCTGGCGCTCGCGCGCGAGTTCGGGATGACCGTCCACGAGTGCTGGGCGCTCGCCTCGCGCGGCGAGCTGCACGCGGTCGCCGGCGAGCTCGACGCCGCGATCGCCGCCTTCGAGGAGAAGCAGGCGGTTCTCGCCGAGGCCGGGCTGGGCGACGTCGACGTCTCGGCCGCGCCCGAGCTGGTCGAGGCCTACGTGCGCGTGGGCCGGGTCGCCGACGCGCGCGAGCAAGCCGGCGCGCACGCCGAGCAGGCCGAGGCCAAGGGCCGCCCGTGGGCCCTCGCCCGCGCCCACCGGGCGCTCGCCATGGTCAGCGACGAGGGCTACGAAGAGCACTTCGCGGCGGCGCTCGAGGCGCACGGGCGAACCGAGGACCTCTTCGAGCTCGCGCACACGCGACTGTGCCTGGGCGAGCGCCGGCGGCGCGACGGCCGGCGCATCGAGGCCCGCGAGGCGCTGCGCGGCGCGCTGGAGGGCTTCGAGCGCCTGGGCGCGGCCCAATGGGCGCAGCGGGCCCGCGAGGAGCTCGAGGCCAGCGGCGAGCGCGCGCGGCGCCGCGATCCCTCGACCCTCGACGAGCTCACGCCTCAGGAGCTGCGCATCGCGATGCTGCTCGCCGAGGGCGCGACCACGCGCCAGGCCGCCGAGGCGCTCTTCCTCAGCCCCAAGACGATCGAGTACCACCTGCGCCACGTCTACCTCAAGCTCGCGATCAACAACCGCGCCGCCCTGGCCGACGCCCTGCGCGAGGGCTAGAGGAGCTCGGCGATCAGCGCGGCGGCCCGCGCGGCGCCGTCGTCGGCCACCGGCAGGTAGCTCGGCGGCGCGGCCAGCGCCCCGGCCGCGGCGGCGGCGATGGCGCCGGCGTCGCAGTCGGCCACCTCGAGCACGCGCTCGTGGCCGTGGCGCGCGAGCCGGTGGCGCACGTGCAGGCGCTGCTCGAAGTGGCGGCGCAGGGGGAAGGAGACGAACGGCCGCCCGGCCGCGATGAGCTCCATGCCCGTGCTCATGCCGCCGTGCACGAGCGCGACGTCGCAGGCGGCGAGGTGGCGGTGCAGGTCGGGCACGTAGCCGCGGGCCTCCACGCCGTCGCCCAGCGCGCGCGGGTCGAGCCGCGGGCCGCACACCGCGACCATCCGCGCACCGGGCACGCGCTCGCGCAGCGCCGGCGCCGCGGCGCCGGCACGATGCACGAGCGAGCCCGCCACGCCCGAGCCGCCGACCGCCACGAGGAACACGGGCTCCTCGCCGGCGTAGCCGAGCTCGGCGCGCAGGGCCTCGCGGTCGGCAATCTCGGCGTGCGGGACGCCGGTGACCTGGCCGCAGAACGCGAAGTGGCGCTCGGTCCAGGCGCGGATCTCGGGCAGCCCGGGCCCGAAGGTCCCGGGCAGGACGTCCTCGGGGTCGCCGACGAAGATCGCCGCGTCGCGCAGCGACGGATAGCGCTCGACATGCTCGACCATCTCGGCGTTGAGGTCGGCGCACAGGTAGGCCTCGTGCTCGCCGTGCTCGGGCAGCGCCAGCCAGCCCACGAAGTCGGTGAGCCACACGAAGGGGGCGCGCTTGTCCTCGGGGTTCTCGTGCAGGTAGTAGTCGAGCTCCCAGGCCTCGTCGCCGATCCAGAGGTCGTAGGGCTCGGCGTGCGCGACGTCGCGGAAGACCATGTAGTTGGCGAAGAGGACCTCGTCCATCTGGCGGATGGCCTCGAAGGCCCACAGCTCGTGGTCGGCGCCGAAGGCGTCGATGTGGACGGCCTCGCTGGCCAGGTCGGCGCTGCGCGGGTGCACGCGTTCGCCGGCGGCGCGCAGCGCGGTGCTCGTCGGCTCCTGCGCCAGCCAGTCGATCTCCAGCCCGGGCACGAGCGCGCGCAGCTCGCGCGCGATCGCGATGTCGCGGCGGGCGTGGCCGAGCCCGATGGGGGAGGAGACGTACAGAGCGCGCCGTGGCCGGGCCAGGGCCCGGCCGAAGCTGCGCGGCGCGCGCTCGTGCGGCGCGACGCGCTGGGCGAAGGCGCGCAGCTCGGCATTGACGCGCACCGGATGGCGGACGTTGACGACGTGGCCGCAGTCCTCCCAGAGCTGCAGCTCGCCGCCGGTGAGCCGCGCGAAGATCTCGCTCGCCGACGAAGGCCGGATGCCGTCGGCGGTCCCGTGGATGGCGAGGACCGGGCAGCGGACGCGGGCGCAGAGCTCCTCGGCGCGGGCCTCGTCGAGGTCGTCCAGCGCCTCGGCGCTGAGGATGAGCGACTCGACGCCGCCCTCGCGCGCCCATCCGATCGCGTCCTCGATGCCCTTGGTCGAGTGCGGCTCGGCGAAGCTGCGCCCGAAGAAGAAGCGCAGGAAGGCGTCGAAGTCGCGCCGCCAGAAGACCTTGTTGGCCATCGCCCAGCCCTCGGCCTCGCCCGGGTCGCCGTCGAACGGGTGCCCGACCCGCTCGGGCAGCGGCGGACCGAGGGGCAGGAAGGCCCCGAGCGTCACAAGGCCGAGCACCCGCTCGGGGTGCTCGGCGGCGAGCCGCAGCCCGCGCCCGGCACCGGCCGAGAGGCCGACGACGATCGCGGCCTCGACCTTCACCGCGTCGAGCACGGCCAGCGCGTCGCAGACGTGCAGGCGCTCCTCGTAGCCCGCGGCGTCGGCCGGGCGCCCCGAGCGCCCGTTGCCGCGGGGGTCGAAGGTGATCACGCGGTGATCGCGCGAGAGGTCGGCGACCTGGTACTTCCAGACGCGGGAGTGGACGATCGACCACGCCGGCAGCAGCAGGAGGACGGGGCCCCGCGTGCCGGTCACCTCGTAGGCGATGCGGACGCCGCCGGCCCCCCGGACGGCGCCCGCCTCGTCTGCTTCGCGTGCGCGCATGGCGCCGCGATCCTCTCAGGCCACGCGGGCCTCGAGCACGATGTTGAACGGCGTCTCGGCCGCCCGGCGGACGCGCTTGAAGCCGCCCTGGGTGATGACCTCGGTCAGGCGGGCCTCGCCGGCCTGGGCGCCGAGGGCGACCCGGCCGTCCTGCGCGAGCGAGCTCGGCGTGCACAGCAGCGTCGAGAACGCGTAGTAGGTGCGCCCCACCGGGTTGAGGTTGTCCTCCACGCGGTCGCCGGCCATCGGCTCGACGACCATCCACGTGCCGTCGTCGGCGAGCGTGCTGCGGACGTGCGCCGCCGCGGCGACGGGGTCGCCCATGTCGTGCAGGCAGTCGAAGCAGCAGGCGAAGTCGTAGCCGCTGCCCGGGAAGGCGTCGGCGGGCGCGACCTCGAAGCGCACGCGGCCTTCGAGGCCGGCTTCGCGGGCGCGCTCGCGGGCGAGCTCGATCGAGCCGTCGTGGTAGTCGAAGCCGACGATCTCGCTGGCGGGGAACGCCTGGGCCAGCAGGATGGTCGACGCGCCGAGCCCACAGCCGATGTCGGCCACGCGGCCGCCTGCCGTCAGCTTCTCCTGGACGCCGTCGAGCGCGGGGATCCAGCTCTCGACGAGGTTGGCGATGTAGCCCGGACGGAAGAAGCGCTCGCAGCCCTCGAAGACGTCGTGGTTGTGCTCGTGCCAGCCGAAGCCGGTGCCGGTGCTGAACGCCTCGCGGACGTGCCCGGCGTCACGGGCGCTGCCCAGCGCGAGCTGGAAGGCGCCCGGCATGAAGGCCGGGCTCGCCGGGTCGGCGAAGAGCATCGCCTGCTCGGGGGTGAGCTCGTAGCGGGCGGTCGGCGGGTCGTAGTCGACGTACCCGCTCGCCGCCTGGGCGTTGAGCCACTCGCGCACGTAGCGCTCCGCGCAGTCGGTGCGGGCGGCGAGCTCGGCCGGCGTGCAGGGGCCGGCGTCGGCGAGCGCCCGGTAGAGCCCGAGCTCGTCGCCGATCGTGATGAGCGCGGCGTTGACCGTCGCGCCGATCTCGGTGACGGCCTGTCCGACGAGCGCGTTGAGGCGCTCTTCGTCGAGGGTGTGCTCCTGAATGGCCATGGAACGTGCTCCTTGGGTCGGTTGCGGGCCGACCGTAGGAGCGCGCGGGTGCCCATCGCCTCAGGGGGGCCCCCTGGTTGTGTCTCGGCTCGGCGCTGGGGGGACTGTCCGCGCCGACGGGCTCGCGCTCTCCGCTTCATGCTCGTGGTCGCGAAGGATCACCGAGGGAGAGAGTGACCGGCGCGCCCGGGGACGCCGGCGCGCGCGGCTCCTCGGCGCGGGCGGCCAGCACAGCGCGCGCGGCTCCCGTGCGTGGGCGGTCAGCCCAGCGCAGGCGCTTCCCGGGCGCGCCCGCTTCGCGCGTGCTGCGCTTGTGCCGCATAGCGGGAGCTAGGCAGCACGCGGCATACCGGAGCGCCCAAGGTGTGACGAAACGCGCGCGCTTCGCGCCAGAACACACACGTCCGCGTGGAGCCACACGCGCTGCCAGCGCCGCCGGACCCGCGCGTGCTGCTCTAGCTGTAGTTCCTGAGCACGTTGTTCGGAGTTCCGGGTCGCTGTGACCCCCGTTGCGGTGCGAACAGCTCACCGAGGAACGGGTCCGTCCCCGGGGGTCGAACGTCGGTCCTACCCCGTGTGGACGGGGGAAGACCGACGTTCGGCGCCCCCCGGGGGCCGGCGGCGGCGCGCGGTTGACGCAGAAAGACGCACACGCCGGCGACACCGCAGGCGCAACGACCACCGCAAGCCCCCCTTCCCCTCGGTGAGCTGTTCGCGACCGCTCGCTCGAAGCGGAGAGCGCGAGCGCGTCGGCGCGGACCCCTACCTCACTACCTCAAGCACCGCCGGGTTCTCGTCGAGCACGCGGTCGCCGACGCGGAAGGCGGCGGCGACGGCCTCGGCGGCGCGGGCGGCGGCGTCCTCGTCGCGGGCGTGGACGATGGCGAGCGGCCGGCCGTGGGGGCCGACGCGCTCGCCGGGAGCCGCGACCTCCGTGAGGCCGACGGCGTGGTCGATGGCCTCGTCCTCGCGGCGGCGCCCGCCGCCGAGGTCGATGACGGCGATGCCGACCGCGCGGACGTCGATACCGGCGACGACGCCGTCGCGCTCGCCGTGGGCCTCGACGGTCACCGGGGCGCGCGGGAGGTGGTCGTCGGGGCGCTCGAGCAGTGTCGTGGGGCCGCCGAGGGCGACGACCATGCGCGCGAAGGCCTCGGCGGCGGCGCCGGACTCCAGGGCGGCGCGCGGGTCGGCGTCGATCCCCTTCAGCGCCAGCGCCTGCTCGCAGAGCGCGAGCGTGACCTCGACCATGCGCGCGTCGCTCGCGGCGCCCGTGAGGTGGTCGATCGCCTCGCGCACCTCGACGGCGTTGCCGGCGCTCCGGCCCAGGACGCGGTCCATGTCAGTGAGCAGGGCCGCGGTCGGCAGGCCGTTGCCGGCGGCCACCTCGATGATCGTCTGCGCGAGCTCGCGTGCCTGGTCGAGCTCGGGCAGGAAGGCGCCGGAGCCGACCTTGACGTCCATGACGAGCGCGTCGAGCCCGGCGGCGAGCTTCTTGGAGAGGATCGAGGCGACGATCAGCGGGATCGACTCGACGGTGCCGGTGGCGTCGCGGATGGCGTAGAGGCGGCGGTCGGCGGGGGCGAGGGCGCCGGTCTGGCCGATGATGGCGCAGCCCGCCTCGCGCACCGCGGCGGCGAAGCGCTCGGCGCCCGGGGCCGTGTCGTAGCCGGGGATCGCGTCGAGCTTGTCGAGCGTGCCGCCCGTGTGCCCCAGGCCGCGCCCGGAGATCATCGGCACCGCGCCGCCGCAGGCGGCGAGGATCGGCGCCAGCAGCAGCGAGACCTTGTCGCCGACGCCGCCGGTCGAGTGCTTGTCGAGCACGGGCCGGTCGAGGTCCCATTCCAGGACGTCGCCCGAGCGCGTCATGGCGCCGGTCAACGCCACGCGCTCATCGCCGTTCATGCCGTTGATGACGATCGCCATCGCCATCGCGCCGACCTGCGCGTCGCTGATCGAGCCGTCGGTGATCCCGGCGACGAGCCACTCGATCTCCGCCCCGCTCAGCGCTGCGCCGTCGCGCTTGCGACGGATGACCTCCTGGGCGAGATAGCTCAAGCGAGCCTCCCCACGAAGGCCTCGAGCAGGCGCGCGAGGTCGACGGCGGCGCGCGAGGCGTCGGCGAGCGTCTGCTCGTGGCTGAGCGGCACGTCGGACATCCCTTCGGCGAGGTTGGAGATCGCCGACACGGCGGCGACGCGCATCCCCGCATGACGGGCGAGGATCGTCTCGTGGACCGTGGACATGCCGACCGCGTCGGCGCCCATCGTGCGGAAGGCGCGGATCTCGGCCGGGGTCTCGAAGCTGGGGCCGCTCACGGCGAGGTAGACGCCCTCGGCGAGGTCGACGCCCAGCTCGCCCGCGGTCGCGTGCAGCTGCGCGCGCAGCGCCGGGTCGTAGGCGTCGGCCAGGCTCGGGAAGCGCGGCCCGATCGCCTCGTCGTTGGGGCCGACGAGCGGGTTGTGGCCGGTGAGGTTGATGTGGTCGGAGATCGCCATCAGGCGCCCGGGGCCGACCTCGGGGCGCAGCGAGCCCGCGGCGTTGGTGAGCACGAGGACCTCCGCGCCGGCCGCGCCCAGCGCGCGCACGGGCGTCACGCGCGGCGCCGGGTCGCCGCCCTCGTAGAGGTGCGCGCGCCCCATGAGCACGCACACCGGCACGCCGCGCAGCGTGCCGAGCACGGCGCGGCCGGCGTGGCCGTGGACGGTCGGACGCGGGAAGCCCGGGAGCTCCTCGTAGCCGACGGTGACCGCGTCGGCGACGGCGTCGGCCACCGAGCCCAGCCCCGAGCCGAGCACGATCCCCACGCGCGGCGCCCCGCGGGCGCGCAGGACGGCGGCGGCCTCGGCGGCGCTCATGCCTCGAGCGCCCTCATCCCAGCGCTCCCTCCTCGAAGGCCAGCGGCAGCAGCGCGGCCATCGTCGTCTCCAGCAAGGGCCCGCCCGGGCGCCCGAGGTACACGGGCACGTCGGGGGCCGCGAACTCCCTCAGGCGCTGGCGGCAGCCGCCGCACGGCGGGCAGATGTCGAGGCGCTCGGCGACCACCGCGACGGCGGCGATCTCGGTGTCGCCCGCGGCGACCATCACCCCGATGGCAGACGCCTCGGCGCACTGGCTCTGGGGGTAGGCGATGTTCTCGACGTTGGCCCCGACGTGGACCGTCCCCGACGGCGTGCGCAGCGCCGCCCCGACCGGGAAGTTCGAGTACGGCGCGTAGGCGTTGCGCATCACCGCGTCGGCGGCGGCCAGGAGCGCCTGCGGCCCGTCGAGGAGCAGGTCCGAGTACGAGCCCGGCACCGGCTCACCCAGCCCGAGCTCCTCGCGCAGCCGCGCGACGAGCGCGTGCTCGCCCGACAGGTCGGAGTCCGGCGCCGCGACGCCCTCGAGCTCGACGAAGGACCCGAGCCCGTCGACCTCGTCGAGGTGGATGCGGACGTTCTCGTAGAGCAGCAGGCGCCGGCGCTTGTCGACCACCACGCGGGTGCCGAGCGCGGCGGCGAGCGCCTCGCGCAGGGCGGCGGGGTCGGCGCCGACCTCGGCGAGGCGGTAGGCGCTCGTGCGCGCCTCGCCCGCGTCGGGGCGCTCGTAGGCGATCAGGTAGGCGCCGTCGCCCTCCTCGCGCAGCTTCAGCCGCCCGTGCGCGCCCGCGAAGTAGGTGTCGCGCTGGATCAGCACGCCCTCGTCCGAGGCGCCCAGCGCGAGGGCGCGCTCCAGCGTCGCGGCGGGGTCGGCGTCGCGGGCCTTGATCTCGACGTTGCGGCGGGGGGCGCTCACGCGGCGGCCATGCTATCTGCGGACCTGAGAGGATCGCCGCCATGCCCGAGGGCCTCACCGTCGTCCAGCACCCCGTCCTCGACGATCGCCTCGCCGTCATGCGCGACGCCGCGACGCCGCACGGCGCCTTCCGGCAGGCGCTCAACGAGGCCTCGGCGATCCTCGCCGTCGAGGCCACCCGCGACCTGCCGACCGTCGAGCGCACGATCGACACGCCCCTGGAGCCCGCGCCCGGCCGCCGGCTGGAGGCCGAGATCGCGATCGTCCCCGTCCTGCGCGCCGGCCTGGGGATGGTCGACGGCTTCCTGCGCCTACTCGCGGGGGCGCGCGTCGGCCACCTGGGCATGCAGCGCGACGAGGACACGCTGGAGCCGACGGGCTACTACGAGCGCCTGCCGCCCGGGATGGGCGACGCGTTCGTCTTCCTGCTCGATCCGATGCTCGCCACCGGCGGCAGCGCCGTCGCGGCGCTCGCGCGCCTGAAGGCCAACGGCGCGCGGCGGCTGCGCCTGATCTGCCTGGTCGCCGCGCCCGAGGGCGTCGAGGCCGTCCGCGCGGCTCACCCGGACGTCGGGATCTGGACCGCCGCGCTGGACCGCCAGCTCGACGAGCACGGCTACATCCGACCGGGCCTGGGGGATGCCGGCGACCGCGTCTTCGGCACGACGGGCTGAGGCCGCGCGGGCGCTCGCGGCGCGCGGCGTCGCGGTCGCCGACTACCTGCGCCACTTCGGCCTCGAGGAGGCCGCGGCGCCGTCGCCCGCCGCGCTCGCCGACCTGCAGGCCCGCCACCTCGACCGCGTGATCTTCGAGAACCTCGAGATCCAGCGCGGGCGCCCGACGACGGTCGACCCGGCCGAGTCGGCCGCGCGGATCGTCAACGAAGGCCGCGGGGGCTACTGCTTTCACCTCAACGGCGCCTTCGGGCTGCTGCTCACCGCGCTCGGCTACGACGTCGCGCACCGGCGCGGGACCGTGCAGCCGAGCGACGCGCCGCCCATGCGGCGGCTCAACCACCTCGTCCTCGTCGTCCGCGGCCTGCCCGACGACGGGCACCCCGACGGCGAGTGGTGGACGGAGGTCGGCCTCGCCGACGGCCCTCGCGCGCCCCTGCCGCTGCGCCCGGGGCGCACCGAGGAGGACCCCTACGACCTGGCCCTCGAGCCCTCGCCGGTCTTCGCCGGCGGCTGGCGGCTGCTGCAGGGCGACGGCGCCGAGCCGGGCGTCGTGGACGCCGACGCCGTGGCGCCGGCGGCGGGCGAGCTCGCGGCCGCGCACGAGCGCCTGTCGACCTCGCCCGAGTCGCGCTTCGTGCGCACGGTGACCTTCCAGCGCCGGCGCGCCGACCACGTCGACATCCTGCGCGCGCGGACGCTCTCGCGCGTGCGCCGCGGCGCCGCCGAGTCCCGCGTCCTCGAGGGCGAGGAGCAGTGGTACGCGGCCATCGCCGAGATCTTCGGTCTCGACCTCTCGGGCCTCGAGGCCGGCGAGCGGCGCGCGCTGTGGGAGCGCGCGGCCGCCCAGCACGACGCGTTCGCGGCTAGGGATTGACGACCACGAGGTGGCCTCGCTCGGTGGCCAGCCACAGGTCCGAGGCCACCGGGGCCATCCAGGCGGCGCTGAACTCGCCGACCTCGACGCTCGCGACCGTGCGCCCGGTGCGCGGGTCCAGCGCGACCAGGCGGTCGCCCGCGCGCCCGGGCGTCTCGACCCACAGCCGGCCGGTCTGCGGAGCCACGGCGCCAATCTCCGGGACGGCGGCGCGCCACAGCAGGCGGCCGGTCTTGGGATCCACGCGCGCGATGTGGTTGTGGTCGCCGAGGAAGAACCCGATCGAGGTCGGCAGCATGCCGCCGCTGATCGGCACGTGGACGCGCGCCTTGCGCGCGCCCGTCGCGCCGTCGTAGCGCATGAGGCTGCCGTCGGCGCGCAGGACCCAGAGGTCGCCCTGATAGGGGCCCGCGTCGCGGACGAGATAGCCCCGCGCCGCGAGGTGGACCCGCGCGGTCACGCGGCCCGTGGCCTGGTCGACGCGCGCCGCGTTCTCGAAGTCCACGACCCACACGCCGTCGCCGACCGTCACCGGGAAGCCGCCGTCGTGCGGCCCGCCCTGATGGCCGGGGATGCGGGTCTGGCCGACGAGCGCGTTGGTCTTCGGGTTCAGGCGCAGGAGCCGCAGGTCGCTGGGGGTGACCTCGGTGATCCACACCGCGTCGCGCCCGATCTCGACCTGCTGGATGCCCGGGATCGCGATCCGCCGCGTGACCTCGCGCGTCGACGGATCCATCCGCAGCAGCCGCTCGCCGTCGGGGTCGACGACCCAGGCCGAGCCGAAGCCGGAGCGGACCTGGCCGATCGCGCCGGCGGGCGCCAGCCGCGCGACCACCTTCGGCACGCTCGGCTCGGCGGGCTGCGGCGAGCGCGTGGCCGCGAGCGCCACGACGAGGGCGAGCAGCGCGGCCGCCGCGAGCGCGGCGAGCGCGAAGCGCGGCTGCACGCGCGGCAGCACGGCCCGCGCGGCGGCGGCGGTGCGCGACGGCGCCCGGCGGCGCTCCTCGCGGTCGGCGGCGTCGCGCAGGGCGGCGCCCAGCCGGGTGACGAAGTCCTCGGTCACGGTCTGCTTCCAATCCGTTGGCGTAGGGCGGCGAGGCCGCGGCTGACGCGCTTGCGCACCACGGCCTCCGAGACGTCGAGGTCGCGGGCGATCTCCGCGTAGTCGCGCTCCTCGACGACATGGGCCTGGACCGCGACGCGCTGATCGGGCACGAGCTCGTCGATGAGCGTCCCGGCCTCGAGGTCGGCGAGGCTCTCGATGCGCGCGATGTCGTCGTCGGTGAGCTCGATGCGCTCCAGCCCCAGGCGCCGGCGCGCGCGGCGCTCGGCGTAGCCGCGGCGCTGGGCGTCGGCGAGCTTCTTGGAGGCGATCCCGAACAGCCACGAGGTCGCCGGCGCGGCGTCGCGGCGATAGCGCCGGCGGCTCGTGAGCGCCGCCGCGAACGTCTCGGCCGTCAGGTCGGCGGCCAGCTCGGCGTCGCGCGTGCGGCGCATGAAGTAGCCGAGCATCCGCTCGGCGTGGCGGCGGTAGAACAGCTCGAACGAGGCACCGTCGCGGGCGGACAGCAGATCCTCGTCGCTGAGCTGCTCTGGGCCCATGCATTCCCCTACTTCGGAGCTCGGCCGGGCGTGTGACCATGCCCACGCTACAGTCAGCGCCCATGGCCGAGGACGCCAAGACGCTGATCGAGCGCGCCGCACGCGCCTTCCTCGAGGAGGTGCCCGCGCTCAAGCCGCTGCAGCTGGTGGTCGGCGTCGACCTGCATGGCCGCGGCGACACGCAGCAGTTCCGCCTCCAGATGCCCGAGGTCGAGGTGCGCAAGGACATCGCCGCCGACGCGCGCGTGCGGCTCGAGATGCGCCGTGAGTTCTTCAACGCGATGGTCGAGCACGGCGCGCGGATCGCCGACTGGCGCGAGGCCTTCATCCACGGCCAGGCGAAGGCGACCGGGGTCGAGCAGTACATGCGCCTGATCGTCAACGTGGTCGAGCGCCAGGAGGAGCGCAACCGCACGCGGAAGGCGCGGCACTGAGCACCCCCGCGGCCGACGGCTTCCGCATGCCGGCCGAATGGGCGCCCCACGAGCGCACGCTCATGGGCTGGCCGTGCCGTGAGGAGATCTGGGGCGACGAGCTGGCCACGGCGAAGGCCGACTACGCCGCCACGGCCAACGCGGTCGCCGCCTTCGAGCCGCTGACCATGGTCTGCGCCGACGCGCAGGACGCCGCAGAGGCCCGCGCCGCGCTGACGGGCGACGTCGAGATCGTGGAGATCGCGATCGACGACTCGTGGCTGCGCGACAGCGGCCCGATCTTCGTCCTCGACGCGTCCGGCGCCCGCGCCGGGGTGCACTTCGGCTTCAACTCATGGGGCGAGAAGTTCGTCCCCTACGACGCCGACGCGGCGATCGGCGGCGTGCTCGTCGACCGCATCGGCGACCGCCGCTACGAGGCGCCGTTCGTGCTCGAGGGCGGCTCGATCGCCGTCGACGGCGAGGGCACCCTGCTCACCACCGAGGAGTGCCTGCTGCACCCCAACCGCAACCCCGGCCTCTCGCGCGAGGAGATCGAGCAGGGGCTGCGGGACTTCCTCGGCGTCGAGCGCGTCGTGTGGCTGGGGCAGGGTCTCGCCGAGGACCGCGACACCGACGGCCACGTCGACCTCATCGCCGCCTTCACGCGCCCCGGCGAGGTCCTGCTGCAGAGCTCGCCGCCGGGCACGCCGAGCAGCGAGCGGATGGCCGAGAACCGCACGCGCCTGGTCGCCGCCGGCCTGGAGGTCGTCGACTTCCCGCTCCTCCCGGCGCTCGCCGTCGGCGGCGAGGACGTCACCGTGAGCCACATGAACTTCTACCTGTGCAACGGCGCCGTGATCGTACCCGTCGCCGGCGCGGCGACCGACGCCGAGGCGCTCGAGCGCATCGGCGACGCCTACCCGGGCCGCGAGGTGGTCGGGGTCCCGGGCGGCGTCATCGCCTTCGGCGGGGGCGGCCCGCATTGCATCACGCAGCAGGTGCCGGCCGCGTCGGCCTGACGCCGCCCGCGGGAGCCGCGCCTCAGCCGGCCGGCACCCCGTTCGACGGCGCCGTGGCCGGGCTCTGGTCGTATTCGGTGATGTCGCCGTCGCCGTCGTCGGTCACGAGCGGCTTGCCCGTGACGACCGTCTCGCCGTTCTTGATCTCGGCGATCTGGGCGCCCGTGTAGCCGGCGTGGGAGTCCTTGCTGTAGCGGAAGGGAACCAGCCCGGGCCCGGTGAGCTTCTGGGTCTCGATGGTCTGCACGATGCTCTGGCGCGTCGGGTTGGCCCCGGCGCGCTGCAGCGCCTCGACGAACGTGTACGCCAGCCCCATTCCGTACTCGACGTTGCCGTCGAAGGGCAGCTTCGGGATGTACTGGCCGTGGATCTTGCGGAAGAGCGCGATCCAGTCGTTGGACGCCTCGCCGCTGGGCGGCAGGTAGGCGTCGCTCTGGATGCCGTCGATGAGCGCGCTGGGCGCCTTGCCCTTGGAGAATGCCTTCAGCAGGCCCTTGAGCGTCGTCGGGTCCGAGCCGACGTTCGAGACCACGAGCTGCGGGTGGTAGTCGAGCTTGAGCCCGGCCAGCTCGACGAGCGCCGTGTAGGCCGGAATCGTGAACATGGCCACCACCTCGGCGCCAGAGGCCTTGATCTTGGCCATCTGCGGCCCGATGTCGGTGTTGCCGGGCTCGTAGGTCTGGCGCGCGACGACCTGCGCCTTGGGGACGTACTTGTCCAGGCCCTTGGCGCCGTCGGCGCCGAAGTCGTCGTTCTGGACGAAGTAGGCGACCTTCTTGCCCTTGTACTTCTGGGCGATCCACTGGCCGAGGATCTTGCCCTCGACGGTGTAGTCAGGCTGCCAGCCGAAGGTCTGCGGATGGTCCTTGGGCTGGTCCCAGCACAGGCAGCCCGAGGAGACGAACAGGTCCGGCACGCGCGAGGCGTTGAGGAAGTCCACGACCTTGGTGTGCGTCGGCGTGCCCAGCCCGCCCAGCATCGCGAAGATCTTGTCCTGCAGGACGAGCTGCTTGGTGACCTTGACGGTGTTGGTCGGGTTGTAGCCGTCGTCGCGGGCGATCATCTTCAGCTTGCGTCCATGGACGCCGCCGTTGGCGTTGACGAACTTGAAGTACGCGTCGATCGCCTGCGGGATCTCGCTGTAGCCCGGCGCCGCGGGGCCGGTGAGCGGGAAATGGCCGCCGACCGTGACCTGCGTGGCGGTGATGCCGGGCGCCGAGGCGGTCGGCTGGCCGCCCGAGCCCGAGCCCCCGCCCCCGGAGTCGCCGCTGGAGCCGCACGCACCCAGCGCGAGGGCCGCCGTGCACGCTGCCGCGAGCAGCGTGGTCGTTGACCTCATGACCTCTCCTCCTCCTTCGCGCGCGGCGCCACGCCGCGCGATCGTGGTTCCCAGAAGCGGCGCAGCTGGCCGGCCGCGCCGCGCAGCGCGCCCTGGATCCCGCCGGGCGCGGCCACCATCACGCCGATGAGCACGACGCCGTAGATGGCCAGCGCGAGGTTGGCCTGGACGTTGGCCGACAGCGACAGCGCCTTGCTCGCGTCGTCGGCCCAGGTGGGCACGAGCACCAGGGCCCCGGCGCCCCATACCGCGCCGACGAGGCTGCCGGTGCCGCCGAGGATGACGCCCGTGAGCAGGGCGACCGACAGGGCCAGCGGGAAGGCGCCGGGCGCGACGAGCGAGGTCACGACGACGAGTAGGCCGCCGGCCAGGCCGGCGCAGGCCGAGCTGACGACGAAGGCAGTGATCTGCGTGCGCGCGACGTGGTAGCCCGCGAGCTGGGCGGCGATCTCGTCGTCGCGCACGGCCCGGAACGCGCGCCCGAAGCCGCTGCGCACGAGGTTGGCGAGGACGACGTAGGCGACGAGCGCGGCCAGGCATGCGATCCACGCCTGCCAGCGCTCGAGCGGGAAGGTCGCGCCCAACGACTGCGGCGGGATCGGGGGCGCGACCGTGAGCCCGTTCGACCCACCGAGGAAGCCCGAGAACTTCGTGGCGAGCGCCGGCAGCCCGACCGCGAGCGCGAGCGTCGCACCGGCCAGGTAGGGACCGCGCAGGCGCGCGGCGGCGGCGCCCGCGAGCGCGCCCGCCACCGCCGTCACGAGCGACGCCGCGAGCAGCACGGCCGCCAGCGGCCAGGAGACGGCGTCCTGGATCTTCACCGTCGCATAGGCGCCGACGGCCATGAGCGCGCCGTGCCCGAGCGAGATCTGCCCGTTCTGCCCGGTGAGCACGGTCAGCCCGGCGACGGCGACGAAGTAGTAGGCCATCGTCGCGAGCTGCAGGTTGTTGTAGGGGCTGAGCGCCTCGGTGAGCAGGTAGAGCCCGAACCCGGCGGCGAGCGCGATCAGCGCGTGGCGCAGCAGCGTCTGGTCGAGGGCCCGCGCCGCCATCACACCCGCCTGGCCTGCGCGCGGGTGAACAGCCCGTTCGGGCGGACCATCAGCACCACGATGAGGATCACGAGCGCGCCGAGGGTGACGAGCTCCGCGCCGCCGTAGCCCGAGACGTAGCTGAGCGCGAGCCCCAGCGCCGTGCCGCCGACGAGCGCGCCGACCGGGCTCTCCAGGCCTCCGATGACCGCCGCGGTGAACCCGAAGACGAGCACGGAGTCGAAGGTGTTCGGGGCGACGAAGACCGACGGCGCGACGAGCACGCCGGCCAGCGATCCCGCGACCGAGGCGAGCGCCCACCCGACGGTGAACATGTGACCGACGCGCACCCCGACCAGCCGCGCGACCTCGGGCGCAAAGGCCGCCGCGCGCATCCGCAGGCCCAGCCCGGTGCGCGTGAAGAGCAGGATGACGGCGGCCATGAGGACGCCGACGACGATCACCGTGAAGAGGTCGAAGGGCGAGAACAGCACCGCGTGGTCGCCGATCACATAGCCCTTGATCGAGAAGGCGGGCGGGAACGAGCGCGGGTTGCCGCCCCAGATCATCCCCGCCGCTGCCTGCAGGAGGACGAGGACGCCGAGGGTGACGATGATCGCGTTGAGCGGCGGCGCGCCCTCGACCGGGCGGATGATCACCCGCTCGACGAAGGCGCCGAGCAGCAGCCCCGAGACGAGCGCGACGGCGAACCCGAGCCAGTACCCCGCGCCGTGGTCGATCGCCGCCCAGGCGATGAAGGTGGTGAACATCAGCATCCCGGCCTGGGCGAAGTTGAGGATCCGGGTCGCGCGCCAGATGAGCACGAGCGAGAGCGCGACCGCCGCGTAGATGGCCCCGTTGGAGATCCCGTTGAGCGTGAGGTCGACGAAGCGCTGCATCCTCAGAACCCCAGGTAGGCGTGGCGCAGGGCCTCGTCGTCGGCCAGCGAGCGCGGGTCGTCGTCGGCCACGATCCGGCCGAGGCTGAGCACGATCCCCCGGTCGGCGACCGACAGCGCCGCCTTGGCGTTCTGCTCGACGAGGAGGACCGTCAGCCCTGTGTCGTGGCGCAGGTCACGGACGAGCCGCATGATCTGGGCGGCGACGGTGGGCGCAAGCCCGAGGGAGGGCTCGTCGAGCAGGAGCAGGCGCGGCTTGGACATCAGCGCACGCCCGATGACGAGCATCTGGCGCTCGCCGCCCGACAGCGTGCCGGCGGGCTGCGCGCCGCGCTCGGCCAGCCGCGGGAAGGTCTCGTAGACGCCCTCGAGGCCGTCGCGTCCGCCGCTGCCGCGCCACAGCCCGCCCAGGCGCAGGTTCTCCTCGACGCTCAGCTCGGCGATGACCCCGCGGCCCTCGGGCACGTGCGCCATGCCGAGGCGGACGATCTGCTCGACCGGCAGCCGGCCGATGTTGCGCCCGTCGAGGCGGATGCGCCCGGCGCGGGCGCGCACGAGCCCCGACAGCGTGCGCAGCAGCGACGTCTTGCCGGCGCCGTTGGCCCCGAGGACCGCGGTGATGCTGCCCTGCTGCACCTCGAACGAGACGCCGTCCAGCGCGCGGACCGGCCCGTAAGCGGCCTCGAGCTCGTCAACCTGCAGCATCGACCTCGACCCCGAGGTAGGCGTCGAGCACGCGCTCGTCGGCGCGGACCTCGGCCGG
This sequence comes from uncultured Actinomycetes bacterium, assembly GCA_963851295.1. Taxonomy (GTDB): domain Bacteria; phylum Actinomycetota; class Thermoleophilia; order Solirubrobacterales; family Solirubrobacteraceae; genus JAOPZW01. The sequence continues at coordinate 105,776 of CAWKOS010000002.1, forward strand.
CGTGCCGTCGGCGATGCGTCGGCCGAAGTCGAGCACGACGACGCGGTCGCAGACGGCGGTCACGAGGTCCATGTGGTGCTCGACGAGCAGCACCGCCATGTCGTCGCGCAGACCGCGGATGCGCTCCCCGAGCTCGTCCATGTCGTCGCCGCCGAGGCCGCTCGCGGGCTCGTCGAGGAGGATCAGGCGCGGGCGCGCGACGAGCGCCCGCGCAAGCGCGATGCGCTTCTGGACGGGGAAGGGGAGCGTGTCCGGCAGGCGCCCGGCGGCGTCGGCCACGCCGAGCATCTCGAGCGCCTCCAGCGCGGCGTCGCGCAGCGCGCGCTCGTCGCGATCGGAGCGCGGCAGCCCGAGCAGGGCCGAGGTCAGTCCGGCCCGCCGCCGTCGCTCGGCGCCGGCCATGACGTTCTCGAGCGCGGTGAGCCCGGCGAACAGGCCGACGGCCTGCAGCGTGCGTGCGATCCCGAGGCCGGCGAGCTGGTGCGGGCGGACGGCGGCCAGCGACCGTCCGCCCCAGGCGACGTCGCCTGCGTCGGGGCGCACGAAGCCGCAGATGACGTTGAACAGGGTCGTCTTGCCCGCCCCGTTGGGGCCGATGACGCCGACGACCTCGCCGTGGGCGACCTCCAGCGAGACCTCGTCGAGCGCCGTGAGCCCGCCGAAGCGGACCGTGACCGCGTCGACCCGCAGCCCGTCTCCCTCAGCGCCCTGGTCGGCGGTCACGGCATTCCGTTCGTACCCCGCGGCCGGGACCTCCGCGCCCAGCGGCATGGAGCCACGGTAAGCGTCGCCGGGGCGCTCCTCATCGTGCCGACGGCCCAAACTTTGGGCGGTCGGCGTTGTGGCCGCGCCACAATGCGCTCAGCGCAGAAGGAGGCGCAGCACCGGCTCGGCGCGTCGGGCGTCGGGCGCCTCGCCGGTGATGATGTCGAGGTAGACGTAGGACTCGATCAGGCGCACGACGACGTAGGCGACGTCGTGCAGGTCGGCGGGAAGGTCGAGGCGCCCGGCGCGCGTCTCCTCCTCGAGCATCGCGTGGACGGCATCGATGAGGCGCGGCTGGAAGCCCTTGTCGCACCGGGTGAGCAGGCGCATGGTGCGCTCGCCCTCCTCGCCGAGCAGGCACTTCATGCCGGCGTTGGTGATGGCGCCGTCGATGAAGCGCGTGACGACCTGGACGACGCGCTCGGCGCCCGTCGCGCGCAGGCGCGCGTCCTCGCGCTCGAGCGTGTCGCGTGCCAGCCCCCAGAGGACCTCGACGAGCAGCCGCTCGCGCGAGCCGACCCAGCGGTAGAGCGTGACGCGGTTGACGCCGAGCTCCTGCGCGATCGCACCCATGTCGATGCGCTGGGCGGCCTGGAAGCGCCGGCGCGCGAGCATCAGCGCCTCCTCTGCGGTTGCTCGTTGCAACATCTGGGCAACATGTTGCATGCTGTCGCCCAGGAGGAGGGTGAAACATGTGCGCTGCAGTCGTCGAGCAGGCAGCCGACGAAGCGCTCCGCGACGAGCGCCGGCGGATCCTCGTCGCGCTCCTCGACGACCTGGACGAGGTCGTCGAGCGCGGGGTGGCGGCGCTGTGCGCCGAGATCCCGGCGTACGGCGAGGGCGACGCGCGCTTCCTGCACGACCTGCGCGGACAGGTCCGCCAGCACTACGCGGTCAAGCTCGAGGCGCTGCTCGAGGACCGGATGGTCACCCTGGAGGACATCGCCTTCGTTCGCGCCGCGGCGACGCGGCGGGCGCGCGCCGGCCTCTCGCTCGAGGACTACCTCAACGCCTTCCGCGTGGGCCAGCAGGCCTTCTGGGAGGCGGTCGTGCGGTGCGCGGGGGCGACCCCGCTCGGCCAGGCCGCCGCCCTCACGCTCGCCGGGCCGCTCATGCGCTACTGCGACTTCTCGAGCACCCACGCCGCGCACGCCTACGTCGAGTACCAGCAGTACATGGTGGCCGACGCCGACCGCCAGCGCCGCGACCTGCTCGAGCACCTGCTCGCCGGCGAGATGCCGACCCGCGGCCCGCTGCTGGCCGCTGCGCAGGCCCACGGCATCGCCGCCGACTCGCGCATGCTCGTCGCGGCCGCCGTAGCGATGGACGCCTGCGCCGACGAGGACGCGCCGCACGTCGGCAGCGCGGCGATCGCCTGCGCCGGCCTGCACGACGCCAAGACGCTCGTCGTCGTGCGCCAAACCGAGATCGTGGCCGTCCTCGTGCTCGGCGCCGACGCCGACGCGTGCCGGCTGTGCGACCGCGTCGACGCGCTGCAGGGCCGGCTGCGCTCGGAAGGCATCGCGCTCGCGATGGGCGTGAGCACGGTGGCCGACGGAGTGGGCGAGCTGCCCCGCGCCTACCAGGAGGCGCACGTCGCGCTGTCGGGCGTGGGTGCCGAGGGCGGGGTCGAGGCCCTGCCGCGGCTGACGGCCTTCGACTACCTCGCGCTGCACGCCGACGAGACCGCGCGGCGTCTCGTCGACCCGCAACTGCGCGCCTTCCTCGACGAGGACGGCGAGCGCGGCCACGTCCTCACGCAGACGATCCTCGCCGTCGCGCAGGCCGACCTCAATTTGCGTGTCGCCGCCCAGCGTCTGCAGGTCCACCCGAACACCGCCCAGTACCGCCTGCGCCGCATCCAGGAGCGCACCGGGCGCAACCCGCGCCGGATCGCCGACCTGCTCGACCTGCTGGTCGCCATCGCGCTCGACGACGCGCTCGGCGCGCCGTCCTGACGAGCCCGGTTGCGGCGGGCCCCCGGCGGCGGTTAGCGTCGCGGTAGAGGGCCATGAGCACTCCGGCGGGCACGATCGAGCTGCTCGACGCCAGCGTCGAGCTCGCGGCGGGCGCCTACCGCCTCGGCGAGGCCGGGGCGGAGCGCGACGTGGCGCTCGCCGCCGTACGCATCGGCCGCTTCCCGGTCGTCAACGCGGCCGTGGCCGAGTTCGTGCGCGCGACGGGTCGCGACGTGGCCCCGGCGCTGACCGGCAAGCTCGCCGACCCGCTGCTCGCCGACCACCCCGCGACCGACGTGACCTACGACGAGGCCGCGGCCTTCTGCGCGTGGGCCGGCGGGCGGCTGCCCAGCGGCGACGAGTGGGAGGCGGCCGCGCGCGGCGCCGACGGGCGCGCCTGGCCGTGGGGCGAGACCTTCGACCCCGAATGCTGCGCGTGCGTCGAGTCGGGCTGGGGGTGGACGGCGCCCGTCGGCGCGCACCCCGCCGGCGCGAGCCCGTGCGGCGCCGAGCAGCTCGCCGGCAACGTCTGGGAGTGGGTCGAGGACCGCACCGAGGACGGCGCCTGGCGCGCGGTGCGCGGCGGCTCCTACCTCGACCACGCGTGGGGCGTGCGCGCCGCGCGCGTCCTCTCCGCCGACCCGGCGCGCGCCACGCCGACCACCGGCTTCCGTCTCGTCATCGACCCAGGGAGGCGCCCGTGAAGCAGGACCCCGCGACCATCCTCGCCGCGCTGCGCGACGTCTACGACCCGTGCTGCGCGGACCGCGGCATCAGCATCGTCGACATGGGGGTCGTCGAGGACGTGCGCGTCGAGGGCGCGCACGTCGACGTCGACCTCGTGCTCACCACCGGCTGGTGCCCGTTCGTGGCGACCATGTCGTCGGCCATCCCCGACCGCCTCCGCGCCCTCGACGGCGTCGAGAGCGTCGACGTCCGGGTCGTGTGGGACCCGGTCTGGACCCCCGAGCGCCTGTCGCCGTCGGCGCGCGACGCGCTCAGCATGCCGCTCGAGCAGCTCGAGCCCTACCGCCAGCAGCGCATTGCGCAAGGAGCCTGATCCATGGCCACCGACATCGCCCCCTCCGCCGAGTCCACCCGCGAGCGGAAGGTCGACGCGTTCGTCTTCGACTGCGTCTGCCACATCTTCAACTTCGACCCCAAGAACGCCATCGGGCCGCCCGGCCAGCTCTTCGACGAGCACCTCTACGCCTTCCACCAGCTCTTGACCAAGGAGGGCGAGCGGATCCTCTCGCGCGAGGAGTACATGAAGGAGTGGAGCGTCGACGAGATCTACGACATGGTCATCGAGGGCTCCGACACCGACATGATCGTGGCGCAGCCGCTGCCGCTGACCGACCTCTTCTACGACGGGCTGTCGCCGTGGGAGAAGTGCGCCGAGATGGCGGCCAAGCACCCCGACCGCGCGGTCTTCTGGGGCTCGGTCAACCCCTTGGAGGGCAAGAAGGCGCTGGACCTGATGACCCGTCAGGTCGAGGACCACGGCGCCAAGGCGTTCAAGTTCTACAACGTGCGCTACGACTACGGGCAGCCGTTCCCGTGGCGCATGGACGACCCGCGCGTCGCCTATCCGGTCTTCGAGCGCGCCCAGGAGCTGGGGGTCAACCTCATCGGCGTTCACAAGGGCGTGCCGCTGGGCCCCCAGCCGATCGAGCACACGCGCACGTTCGACATGGACGGCGCCGCGGCGAACTTCCCCGACATCAACTTCGTCATCTTCCACGTCGGCCTGCCGTGGCTCGACGAGGTGCTGTGGCAGATCGTCCGCTATCCCAACCTCTACGCCTCGATCGCGGCGACGGTGAACTTCATCTCGCGCCAGCCGCGGGTCTTCGCCGAGACGCTGGGCAAGATGCTCTGGTGGTGCGGGGAGGACAAGATCATCTACGGCGGCGAGTCGCCGATCTGGCACCCGCAGTGGGCGCTCGAGGCCTTCTGGAACCTCGAGCTGCCGGCCGACATCGTCGAGGAGCGCGGCTACCCGCAGCTCACCGAGCAGGCCAAGCGCAAGATCCTCGGCGAGAACCTCGCGCGGCTGCACGGCATCGACGTCGAGGCGAAGAAGGCCGAGCTCGGCGTGCCGGGCTGAGTCGCTGGGGCCGGGCTAGTCGGCGCTCGGTCTGTGCTCGTCGTCGTCCTGCGCCGCCGCGGCGTCCGGCGGCGAGGACGACCCGGGCCGGCGGGGAGCGTGGTTGGACACCAGCTCGCGCAGGCACTCCGGGCAGGAGCACTCGGGCTTCGACAGCCCTGTGTGGGGACAGCGCGTCATCGCGGGATCGGGCGGCCAACTGCCCGTTTCGCGCGCGAGTGAACCGTTGTTCCAAGACGCACGCACGGCGGCGCCCTCGGGAGAGGGCGCCGCCGTGGGGCAGGTGAGATTCGTGCCGTTAGCTCCCTGTACCGCCGGCGCGGCCGGGCGGGGCCTCGTCGCCGGCGGTGACAAGCACGATCTCCATCTGGACAACGCCGCGAGGGCGTCGGCGTCAGGGGTTAGTTGCGGCGGCCTGCTTCTTCGCCTGGCCGGCCGGCAGCGAGGGGTCCGCGGCGGGCGCCTGCGCCGCGTCGACGGCGGGAGCCTGGGGCTGTTCGGCGGGCGGCGGCTGCGGCGCGGCCTTCTTCGCCTGCCCCGGCGGCAGCGGCTTGCCCGCGGCCGTGCGGCTCGCCTGGCCGGGCGGCTGCGGCTTGGGGTCGGCGGGCGACGGCGACGGCGACGAGGCGGCCTTCTTCGCCTGCCCCGGCGGCACCGGCTTGCCGTCCGCCGCCCGCGTCGCCTGCCCCGGCGGCGGCGACGTGGCGGCCGCCGGCTCCTGCGCCTGCCCGGGCGGCGGCGCCGCGGCGGCGGACGCCGGCTGCTGCGCCTGCGCGTGCGCGGGCGGCCGCGACGCGGCAGGCGCTGGATGATGCGCGCGGCGCGCGGGCGCCGGCGCGTGCACGCGCCCGCGCTGCGGCGCGACGGCCGCCGTGTGACGCACGACGCCCGGCGCCGCGAGCGCCGGGGACGGCAGCGTGCGAGCGTGGCGCGCGGACGGCATGACCTTCGCGGGCGCCGTGTCGCCGTCCGCGGGCGCGACCACGTCGCGCACGCCCGTGCCCGCGCCCGCGATCGTCGCCGTCGCGACCACCACGATCGCCGCCTTGGTCGCGAGGCCCGCCGCCGCGCCGCCGCCCGCGAAGCCGGCGCCCGCGAGCGCCCCGGCCGCCGGCAGCGCCGGCGCCAGCGCGGCGAGGTCCGCGGGCCGCTGCGCGAGCGCGGCCTTGAACGTCCGGCACGACGCGCACGAGCGCACGTGCGCGCGCAGCTTGCGCGCGCGCAGCACGCGGCCGTCGCCGTCCGACAGCCGCCGCTGGACCTCGACGCACAGCATCTCGCGCCCCTCCGCGCAGTCCTGCAGCGCCACGCGCGCCTCGAAGATCGCCTGCTTGACCGCGCCGGGCGAGCTGTCGAGGACAGCGGCAATCTCCTCGTGCGAGAGCCCGCTGAGCTCGCGCATGACGAGCGCGCCGCGCTGGCGCTCGGGCAGGCTCTGGAGGTCGGCTTGCAGCAGCGCCAGGCGCTCGCGGTCCTCGATCGCCCGTGCCAGCGAGTCGGTCCCGAGGGTCTGCGCGGCGTCGAGGCTCACGGTCGGGCGGCGCTGGCGCAGCCGCGAGATCGCCTCGTTGTGGGCGATGCGGAACAGCCACGGGCGCAGCTCGAAGTCGCGCTTCTCGTCGCGCAGGGCCGCCAGCGCCTTGGCCATCGTGCTCTGCAGGGCGTCGCGCGCGTCCTCGTCGTCGCGCAGGATCGAGCGCAGGTAGCGATGCAGCGCCGCCTGGTGGCGCTCGTAGAGCGCCGCGAAGGCGTCCGCGTCCTCGCGCGCGGCCAGCGAACGCAGCGCCGGCGCCCGGGGGGCGAGGCGAAGCGCGATCGGCATGGCGGCTGTTGTCCGGTGCGTCCCCACTCGGCCCTCGCGTCCTTGCTTACCCGGCGGCGCCGGCACGCACCCCGGCCAACCGGCTGCGCCCCAGCGTCCGCAGCAGCCTATCTCCTGGACTTGCCGCCGCGGGCGGGCGGTGGGACCTTGGCGCGATGGCCACTCGCATCCTCTCGACTCCCGCCGGCTTCGCCGGCGAGCTCATCGGCCCGGGCGACGACCGCTACGACGACGCGCGCCGCGTCTGGAACGGCGCCATCGACCGCCGTCCGGCCCTCATCGCGCGCTGCACGGGTGCGCGGGACGTCGCCGCCGCCATCCGCCTGGCCCGCGAGCGCGACCTGCCGGTCGCCGTGCGCGGCGGCGGCCACGGCGTCGCGGGCCTGGCGGTCTGCGACGGCGGCGTCGTGGTCGACCTCTCGCCAATGCGCGCGATCGCCGTCGACGCGCGGGCGCGCACGGCGCGCGCGCAGGCGGGCGTGCTGTGGGGCGAGATCGACGGGGCCACGCAGGCCCACGGCCTCGCGACGGTCGGGGGCATCGTCACGCACACGGGGATCGCCGGGCTCACGCTCGGGGGCGGGATCGGCTGGCTCATGCGCCGCCACGGCGCCACCGCCGACAACCTGCTCGCCGCCGAGGTCGTCACGGTCGACGGCGAAGTGGTGCGCGCGAGCGCCGACGAGCACCCCGAGCTCCTATGGGGCCTGCGCGGCGGCGGCGGGAACTTCGGCGTCGTGACCGAGTTCGAGTACCGCCTGCACGAGGTCGGGCCGACCGTCCTGCCGGGCCGGTCCTCTACGCGCTCGAGGACGGCGCGGAGGTGCTGCGCCGCTACCGCGACGCCGTGGCGGACGCGCCCGACGAGCTGACGACGATCCTCACGCTGCGCACCGCCCCGCCCGCGGCGTACCTCCCGCCCGAGCTCCACGGGCGGCCCGTGGTCATTGTCGGCAGCTGCTGGGCCGGGGACCTCGAGCGCGGCGAGCGCGCGGTCGAGCCCCTGCGGCGCCTCGGGCGACCGCTCTTCGACGCGCTCGCGCCGCGCCCGTACGTCGAGCACCAGGGCATGCTCGACGCCGCGGTCCCCCACGGCTGGCACTACTACTGGAAGTCCTGCGAGCTGCCGCCGCTCTCCGACGGCGCCGTCGACGCGCTCGTCGAGCACGCGGGGCGCAACGAAGCCCCGGGCTCCTACGTCATCGTCTTCCACCTCGGCGGCGCCGTCGCGTGCGTGGGGGAGGACGAGACCGCCTACGGCCAGCGCGACGCCGCCCACAACGTCAACATCAACGCGGTCTGGCTCCCCGAGGAGGAGGCGGTGGCCGGCGCGCGGGTGCGCTGGGCGCGCGACACCTTCGCGGCGGTCGATCGTCATTCGACCGGCCGCGCCTATGTCAACTTCCTCGGCGACGAGGGCCAGGAGCGCGTGCGCGCCGCCTACGGCGCTCGCCGCTACGAGCGGCTCGTCGCTCTCAAGCGCCGCTGGGACCCCGACAACGTCCTGCGCCTCAACCAGAACGTCGATCCGCGCGGCCTAGACTCCGCCGCGTGAGCGGCCTGAAGCTGATCACCGCCGTCGGGGACCCGCCGGTGTCCTACGCGCGCGTCGACGAGCCCACGCGCGCGCCGCTGCGCGTCGGGCTCGTCCAGCACCGCTGGCACCCCGACCCCGACGAGCACCGCGCCGCCCTCTCGGACGGCGTCCGCCTGGCCGCCGGGGAGGGCGCCAGGCTCGTCTGCCTGCAGGAGCTCACGCTTTCGCCGTACTTCGCGGTCACCGCCGGCGGGCCGCAGGCCGTCGGGGCGCAGCCCGAGCCGGTGCCCGACGGCCCGACGTGCGCGTTCGCGGGCGCGCTGGCGCGCGAGACCGGCGTCCATGTCCACGCCTCGCTCTACGAGCGCGCCGACGGCGACGACGGCCTGGGCTTCAACACCGCCGTCGTCATGGCCCCCGACGGCACGCTCGCCGCGCGCACGCGCAAGCTCCACATCCCGGTGACCACCGGCTACTACGAGGACAGGTACTTCCGCCCTGGGCCGCCCGGGGAGGACGCCTTCCCCGTCGTCGAGCTCGGCGACGCGCGCTTCGGGTTCCCGACGTGCTGGGACCAGTGGTTCCCGGAGCTCGCGCGGGCGTACTCGCTGGCCGGCGCGGAGGTCATCGTCTATCCGACCGCGATCGGCTCCGAGCCCGACCACCCGGACTTCGACACCGAGCCGCTGTGGGAGCACGTGATCATCGCCAACGGGATCGCGAACGGCACCTTCATGGTCGCGGTCAACCGGATCGGCACCGAGGATCCGCTGACCTTCTATGGGTCCTCGTTCATCTCCGACCCCTACGGACGCAAGCTCGTGCAGGCCCCGCGCGACGAGCCCGCCGTCCTCGTCGCCGACCTCGACCTCGACCAGCGCAAGGACTGGCTGGCCCTGTTCCCGTTCCTGACCACGCGCCGCCCGGACGCCTACGGCTCGCTGGCGGCGCCGCGGGCCTGACCGCGCTCAGGCCGTCGGCTGGTGCAGACGGGTCGCGGCCGGGCGCAGCTCGCCGCCGGCGGCCAGCGTGCCGAGGGCCTCGACCGCGACGGCGTCGAACTGGGTCCCCGCCCGCGCCTGCGCCTCGGCGAGCGCCTCGTCGAGCGTCATCGGCGGGCTGTAGGAACGGTCGGACACCATCACGTCCCACGCGTCGGCGAGCGCCAGCAGCGAGGCGCCCTCGGGGAGCGCGTCGCCCTTGAGGGCGGCCGGATAGCCCGAGCCGTCGGGGCGCTCGTGGTGGCCGGCGATCCACGCGATCTGCTCCTCGTCGAGGACGTCGCCGACGATCCGCGCCCCGAGCATCGGGTGCTCGCGCACGACGGCGAACTCCTCCTCGTCCAGCGGGCCGTCCTTGAGCAGGATCGCGTCGGGCACGCCGATCTTGCCGACGTCGTGCAGCAGCGCCGCGTCGCGCAGCAGGGCGACGCGATGCGGGCTCCAGCCGCGCGCGACGGCCAGCCGCGCGCTGAGCGCGGCCACGCGCTCGGAGTGCTCCTGGGTCGCCGGGTCCTTGGCGTCGATCGCGCGCGCCAGGGCGCGCAGGCCGACGAGCGCATGCGTGCGGTCGAGCTCGCGCGTGCGCTGACGCTCGTCGAGCTCGCGCACGACCGTGGGGTCGTAGAGCCAGCACAGGTCGGGCCCGTGCTCCTTGGCCCAGAAGAGGGCGGCGTCGGCGCGACGCAGCGCCTCGTCGGCCGAGGCGGCGGCCTGGAGGTCGCACAGCCCGACCGAGACGGTCGCGCGCAGGCGGGGGCGCAGCGGCGCCTCGGCCACGGCGCGGCGGGCGCGGTCGGCGACCAACAGCGCCTCGTGGCGGTCGCTCTCGACGAAGATGACGCCGTACTCGTCGGCGCCCATGCGCGCGAGCACGTCCTCCTCGCGCAGCGCGGCGCGCAGCCGCGCCCCGATCTCGACGAGCGCCTGGTCGGCTGCGTCGAGCCCGGCGCGGTCGTTGAGGTCGCGGAAGCCGTCGACGTCGATGAGCGCGGCGGTCAGCGGGCGGCCGTGGCGCTGGGCGCGGGCGACCTCCTCGGCTAGGCGCTCGCGGAAGGCGCGGTGGTTGGGCAGGCCGGTGAGGCCGTCGGTCGCCGCCTCGCGGTCCAGACGCGCGCGGTCCTCGGCGTTGGCCACGGCGGTGGCGATCAGGTCGGCGAAGTCGTGCAGGCGCTCCTCGGCGCCGGGGGCGAAGTCGTGCGGTGCGCTGGCGACGACGATGAGCGCGCCCCACAGCGAGGCGCCGGTCCGCACCGGCGCGGCCAGCCGCGCGCAGTCGTAGCGGTCGTCCTCGAGCCGGTCGCGGGCGATCGCATCGCCGGTGCGCAGCCGGTCGAGCAGGCTGCCGGGGGCGACCTCGTGGACCTCCTGCTGCTCGACCGGGGCCGGCTCGTAGTGCGTCCAGCTCCCGAGCACGCCGATGTGGTCGGCGTCCTGGAAGCGCGCGATCGAGGCGCAGTCGGCGCCCAGCAGGCGGCCGGCCTCGGAGGAGACGAGGGCGAAGATCGCCGCGGGCGGCGAGCCGGCCGCGACGGCGGTCGCGACGCGCCGCAGCGAGGCCTGCTCCTCGGCGAGGCGGCGCTGCTCGGCCTCCAGCGCGCTCGCCCGGCGCGTGATCCCCGCCAGCAGCTCGCGCCCGGCGACGACGACGCCGCCGACGAGGCAGTAGATGGGGACCACGACGACGAGGTCGCGGGCGAGGTTGACGTCGGTCGCGTGGGAGTCGTAGAGCAGGGGGAGCGCGGCGACGACGCCGCAGGCCAGCCAGTAGGCGAACGCCTGGCGCGGCGGGTAGAAGAACGCCGTGTAGACGACGACGAACCACAGGTAGTCGGCGACGGGAGAGGCCGCGCCGCCGGTGGCGTGCCCGAGCACGGCGACGATGACGAGGCTGAGGATGGTCGAGACGTGCGAGACGCGCACGGGGGAGTGCGCCCAGGGGACGGCGAAGAGCATGAGCGCGCCCCAGACCACGGCGAAGGCGGCGGCGACCGCCACCTCCCACAGCGGCTCGATCTTCGAGCCGGGGAGCGGGAGGGTGAGCAGCAGCGTCACCGCGCCGCTCAGCCACAGCAGCCCGCTCACGCGGACGGCCAGCTCCAACTCGCCCGGGCTCTCCAGCCGGTCCCGGCCCCAGGACGACGACACCAAGCCTCTCAGCCGCTGCACCGAGACCTCCCCAAGTCGCGACGGTCGTTCGTACTGCTAACGCCAGACCTGCAACGAAGTCTGCCCCCAATACATGCGCCTGACGCAATCGGACGGATCAATCAGCGTTGCTCAGCGGGGCACCAGAAGGTGGTGCGCCCGCCGATCCGGGCGGTCTGCATCTCCGCGCCGCAGCGCGGGCAGGACGCTCCGCGCCGGCGCGCGGCGATCACGTCGCCCGTGTGGGCGCCGCCGCGGCGCAGCGCCGAGCGCATCGCCGCGCGGACCTCGCGGCGCAGGCGGTCGAGCTCCTCGGTGCTCAGCTCGCCGGCCGGGCGGCGCGGGTGCAGGCGCGCGCGCCAGAGGATCTCGTCGGCCAGCAGGTTGCCGATCCCGGCGACGACGGCCTGGTCCATGAGCCGCGCCTTGATCGGCGCGCTCCCGCGCCCGACGCGCGCGCGGAACTCGTCGCGCCCGACCTCGGCGGCGTCGGGCCCCAGCGCCTCGACATCGGGCTCCAGGCGCGCGCGGCCCAGGCGGCGCTTGTCGCGCAGCGCGAGCATGCCGCCGTCCTCGAAGTGCAGGACGAAGCGGTCCCAGCCGCGCGGCGCGGGCTCCTCGTCGACGACGATCCGCCCGGCCATCCCGAGGTGCAGCCCGAGCACGGGGCCGCCGTCGGAGGTCTCGACCCACATCGACTTGCCGCGCCGGTGGGCGGCGGTCAGCTCGCGTCCGACCAGGGCGTCGGCAATCTCGCCCGGCGCGTGCGGGCGCGAGACGTAGGTGTCGCCGTCGTCGACGGCGGCGATGCAGCGGTGCAGGCCCTCGCGCTCGATGGTCTGGCGCGCGCGCTCGGCCTCGGGCAGCTCGGGCACACGGGCAGTGTGCCTCAGGCGGGCGTCAGGCGGACGGCTGGAGCGCGGCGCCCTGGTCGTAGAGCTTGAGGACGCGGACCGCGCCGGCGGGCGCGGCGTCCAGGCACAGCCCGCAGAGCACGCACTCGTCGAGGTTCTCCTCGACGAGCATCAGGTGGCCGGGTGGGCGGGATGACGTTCCGTAGATGTCGACGGGGCAGACCTCCGCGAGCTTGTGCGCGACCGCCGCGTCGGTGGAGGCGGCGTCGTCGACCTCGACGGCGATGAAGATCCCGTCGCTTCTCACGCCGCGCTCCTCTCAGCGAGCTTCGTGCGCATCGTCGCCGGGATGTCCTCGATGCGCTCGGCCACCACGATCCCGGCGTCGGCCAGGCGCGCGATCTTCTCGCCCGCCGTGTCCTCCTTGCCCTCGACGATCGTCCCGGCGTGGCCGAAGCTCATGCCCGGCATCTCGTCCATGAAGCGCCCGGCCATGAAGGCGACGATCGGCAGGCGCGAGTCGTTCTCGGTCACCCAGCGCGCGAGCTCGGCCTCCATCCGCCCGCCCGGCTCGGTGTAGATGACGATGCCCTCGGTCTGCTCGTCGGCCTCGAAGAGCGGCATGAGCTCGGCGTAGCTCGAGCCGATGATCGCGTCGCCGCCGATCGAGACGGCGGTCGACTGGCCCAGGCCGGCGGCGCTCAGCGTGGAGGACATCTCGGTCGTCATGCCGCCGGAGCGGGAGATGACGCCGATCGGGCCACGCGTGTAGGCCTGGCGCGCGTTCTTCGCCGGGCCGCCGATGCCGCCCATCTTGATGACGTCGGGGACGATGATCCCCAGGCAGTTGGGGCCGATGATGCGCGCGCCGCGCAGGGCGGCGAGCTCGACCATCTCGGCGACGTCGCGGCGCGGGATGCGCTCGGTGACGATCACGACGAGCTTGACGCCGTTCTCGATCGCCTCGAACACGGCGTCCTTGGTGAACGCGGGGGGGACGGTGACGACCGAGCCGTCGATCGGGCGCCCGTGATGGGCGACGGCCTGGTCGACGGTGTCGAAGACCGGGACGCCGTGGACGTCGCGGCCCTTGCGCCCCGGCGTCACGCCGCCGACGACCTGTGCGCCCTTGCCGTAGTCCAGGCACTCGCGCGTGAGGTTGACCGCCTCGCGCCCGGTGATGCCCTGGACGATGAAGGTGGTGGTCTCGTCGATGAGGATGCTCATGCGGCGCCCTTCACGGCTAGTCTCGCCGCCTCGTTGAGGGAGGTCGAGCGGTCGGCGTAGCGCACGCCGTAGCGCTCGAGGATCTTGAAGCCCTCCTCCTCCCACGCGCCGGGGATGCGGAAGATCGAGATCTTCTCGGCGGGGTCGTAGCCGAGCTCCAGGCATGCCTTGATGACGCCGCGGGCGACGATGTCGACCCGCGTGTTGGAGACGATCGACATCATCACGGCGATCTTGTCGACCCCGGGCTTCTCGAGCACGAGCTTGGCCAGCCCGCACGCCTTGCGCACGCTCGGGTTGCCGCCGATCTCGCAGTAGTTGGCCGGCCGGCCGCCGTGGGCGCGGACGGCGTCGAAGAGCGTCAGCGAGCCGCCGCCGGCGCCGATGACCAGCCCGAGGTCGCCGTCGAACTCGGTGACGTTGCCGGCCACGCCGCGGTGGTCCATCGAGTCGACGGCCTCGCCGGCGAGCTCGAACGCCGTCGCCTCGCGCGCCTGGCGCGTCTCGTCCTGGCCGACGCCGAGCTCGTCGAGGAGCTGCGCCTGGCGCGGGCGCGCCTCGTTCTCCATCTCCATGTGCGCGTCGAGGGCGACGAACGAGCCGTCCTCGAGCTCGCCGAGCGGGTTGATCTCCGCCAGGGTCATGTCGCGCTCGACGAAGAGCCGCGCCAGCGCGGTGAGGATCGGCACGAGCCGGTTGAGCCGGCGGCCGGTGACCCCGACCGAGGCGATGACCTCCTTGGCCTGGTAGTCGCTCAGCGGCAGGATGTTCGAGAAGTGCCCGCGGCCGACGTGGTCGGGGTGGGTCTCGGCGACCTCCTCGATGTCGATCCCGCCCATGTCGCTGAAGAGCATCACGGGCTGCTTGCGGATGCCATCCCACACGACGCCGGCGTAGAACTCCTGCTCCACGCTGGCCTTGGGGTCGACCAGCACGCCGCGCGGGGCGTGGCCGTTGATCTCCAGCCCCAGGACGTACTCGGCCTTCTCGGCCGCCTCGTCGGGTGTGTCGGCGAACTGCACGCCGCCGGCCTTCATCCGCCCGCCGGTCAGGACCTGCGACTTGATGACGACCGGCTCGCCGATGCGCACGGCAATCTCGCGCGCCTCCTGTGCCGTCGTCGCGAAGCCGAAGTCGGTCACGGGGATGCCCGCGCGCTTGACGATCTCGCGGGCCTCGTACTCGAAGAACCTCATGAGGGACCGCAACCCTAGTCGATTGACTGCTCAGTCAACGCCGGCGGGGCTCGGGCGTCCGGCCGGGACGGGTGCTACGGTGTAGCCCTATGGCTACGGATATCCCGCAGCGCCAGCTCCGCAACAACACCGCCGATCTCCTGCGCCGGGTCGAGGCCGGCGAGCGCCTGCGCATCACCGTCCACGGGCATCCCGTCGCGGAGCTCGTGCCGGTCGATCGGGCCGGGCCGTTCGTGCCCTTCGACGAGGTCGTACGCGAGCTGCGCGGGCTCATGCGGGACGACGACCGCCTCGACGACGAGCTGCGCGAGCTCGACGCGCCGCCCCGCGACCCGTTCTCGTGAGGCGCGCCCTCCTCGACACGTCCTTCGTGATCGCGCTCGCCCGCGGCGAGGAGATCGCGATCGACGAACCGCCCGCCGAGGCCGCGATCTCGGCCGTCACGCTCTGCGGCCTTCACCACGGCGTCCTGATCGCCGGCGACGAGCAACGTGCGGGGCGGCTCGCGACGCTCGCGTACGCAGAGCGGCGCTTCGTCGTGCTCCCCGTCGACGCGCGCATCGCCCCGCACTACGGCCGCCTGCTCGCCGACACGAGGCGTGCCGGCAGGCGCCGCCTCGCGACCGCCGACGCGCTGATCGCCGCGACGGCCGCGGCATACGACCTCACCCTGCTGACGCGCGATCGGGACTTGGCCGACCTGGATGGCGTCGACATCGCCGTGGTGTGATCGGCGCTCAGGCGGCGACGACGTCCAGGCGCGCGACGCCGCGGGTGTTGTGGGTCGCGAGGCGCTCGAGTGGGCCGTCGAGCCGGTAGGAGGGCATCGCGCGCAGGACCTCCTCGAGCACGATCCGGCCCTGCAGGCGGGCCAGGGGCGCGCCGAGGCAGTGATGGATGCCCTCCCCGAAGGCCAGGTTGCGGCGGACCTCGCGCGTCACGTCGAGCTCGTCGGGGCGCTCCCAGCGGCGCTCGTCGCGGTTGGCGGCGCCCCACAGCAGCGCGACCGCGTCGCCGGCGGGGATCGTCGTCCCGTGCAGGTCGGCCTCGGCGCTCGCCGTGCGCACCTGGTACTGGACGGGCGACTCGAAGCGCAGCAGCTCGTCGACCGCGGCCGGCAGCCGGCGGGGCTCGCCGGCGAGCAGCGCCCGCTGATCGGGGTGCTCCGCGAGGACGGCGAGGGCGTTGCCGATGAAGTCGGCGACCGTCTCGGTCCCGGCGATGTAGAGCAGGATGCACAGGCCGGCGATCTCGCGTGACTCGAGCTCGCCGCGCGACTGTCCCTGCACGACGTCGGACAGCAGGTCGTCGCGGGCCGCGCGGCGGCGCTCGGCGACGTGGGCGTCGAAGTAGGCCCGCAGGTCATCCGCCGCGGCCCGTGCCGTGGACGGCAGTCGGTCCTCGCCCGGGACGCGTGCGATCGCGGCGCGCAGCCAGCCGCGCAGCACCGGCTCGTCCTCGACGGGAAGGCCGAGCAGGCGCGAGATCGTGCGCACCGGGATCGCCCAGGCGAGCGCCGCGGCCGCGTCGAAGCCCCCGGCACGACGCGCCTGCTCGAGCGCCGCGCTCACGTCGCCCCGGATCGCCGGCTCCATCGCCGCGACGCCGGCGGGCGTAAAGCGCCCGCGCACGATGCGCCGCAGCCGGTCGTGGTCCGGCGGATCGGCCGCGATGAAGTTCCCGGGCCCGGTCAGCGACAGGGTGTCGTCGAGGTTGACGCCCGCGGCGCTCGACCACTGCGCCCACTCGCGCGCCGCGCGCTGGACGTCGTCGAACCGGCTCAGCGCCCAGAACCCGCGCTCCTCGTTGCGGTACACGGGCCGCTCCGCGCGCAGCACCCGGTAGACGGGGTAGGGGTCCTCCTGCGCGAGGGGGTCGAACGCGGCGAGCATCCGCCAGACATCCAATCACCGGATGTCTGGGCGACGCCAGGATCAATCGTGTCCGCGGCGCGCGCCGCTACGACGGCGCCGGCGTGAACCCGTAGGCCTCGGCGAGCTCCGGGTCCTTGGCCGCGAGCAGCTCCGCCAGGTCGACCATGACGCGGCACTGCTTCCAGGTGGCGTCGTCCTGCATCTTGCCGTCGATCATGTGCACGCCGGCGCCGTCGGGGATCGCCTCGATGACCTTG
This sequence comes from uncultured Actinomycetes bacterium, assembly GCA_963851295.1. Taxonomy (GTDB): domain Bacteria; phylum Actinomycetota; class Thermoleophilia; order Solirubrobacterales; family Solirubrobacteraceae; genus JAOPZW01. The sequence goes on from CAWKOS010000002.1 coordinate 122,522, forward strand.
CGGGCGAAGCGGACCTCGTCGGGGTCGGGGGAGAAGACCTTCTTGGCGATGTCGATCTGCACCGGGTGCAGCGACCAGGCGCCCACGCAGCCGAGCAGGAAGGCGGCGCGGAACTGGGTCTCGCAGCCGAGGACATCCTTGATGTCGCCGTAGGGGCCGTAGAAGGGGAGGATCCCGACGGCGGTGCAGGCGTCGACCATGCGGGCGATCGAGTAGTGCCACGGGTCCTGCTGGGCGCTGACGCGGGGGGCGTCGAAGTCGTCCGGATCCGGGTCCTCGACGACGCGGTAGCCGGGGTGCCCGCCGCCGACGCGCGTCGTCTTCATCCGCCGCGAGGCGGCGAGGTCGGCGGGGCCGAAGCTCATGCCCTGCATCCGCGGGCTGGCGGCGGCGATCTCCTCGAGGTTGGTGACGCCCAGCGACGTCTCGAGGATCGCGTGGATGAGGATCGGGCGCTCCAGGCCGGCCTTGGCCTCGAGCTGGGCGAGCAGGCGGTCGACGTAATGGATGTCCCAGGGACCCTCGACCTTGGGGACCATGATGACGTCGAGGCGGTGGCCGATCTCGCTCACGAGCCGGGTGATGTCGTCGAGCACCCACGGCGACTCGAGCGCGTTGACGCGCGTCCACAGGGAGGTCGAGCCGAGCTCGATGTCGCGCCCCACGCGGATCAGGCCCTCGCGCGCGGCCTCCTTGCGGTCGATCGGGATCGCGTCCTCGAGGTTGCCGAGCAGGATGTCGGTCTTGGTCGCGATGTCGGCGGCCTTGGCCACCATCTTCTCGTTCGAGAAGTCCAGGAAGTGGATCATCCGCGCCGGCGTGACCGGGATCTCGGGCAGTGGCGCAGGCGCCCCGATCGCCAGCGGCTTGAGGAAGTCGCGGGGGTTGCGCATGGCTCGGGACCATATTGACTCGTCAGTCAACCCGCTGCGGTGATATCCCTACAGCATGCGCCGCGTGCTCCTTGCCGCGCTCGCCATCTCTCTCGCAGTCCCCGCGGCGGCCGCCGGCCACCGCGTTCGCGTGGCCGCTCCGGCCCAGTTCGACGTGACCGTCGCGCAGGTGCGCTACGCCGTCCCGCACGGCCCGCGCCCCGCCCTGCGGCTCGCGCTCGACGGCCCGACGGGCCTCGACTACGTCGCCGTCGCGCTCCCGCGCAAGCAGCCCCGCCACGCCGTCGTGGCGCTCGTGGCCGTCGTCAACCGCCGCCCGCGGGGGGCGCAGTCGCCCGACCTCGCCCAGATCCTCCTGCGCACCCGGCCGACCCGGACCATGCCCGCGCCGACGATCAGCGCGGCGCGCGACGTGCTCGGCGCGCCGCCGGCGAAGAGGCCGTCGGCCTGCGGCCTGGGCGCGCTGCGCGCCGGCGACCTGCGCTTCGTGCTGCGCGCGGGCGACCCGCCGCCGGGCTTCGGGGCGCGCTCGACGATCGTGGAGGCGCTCGACGCCGCCTGCGGACGGGCGGTCGACCCCGCCTTCCGCAACGCGGTCGCGCCGCCAATCTCGGGCCCGACGCCGCTCCCGCCACCGTCGTGCCCGCCGTGCCCGGGGCCGCCCTACAAGCCGCGGATCGTCTGCCCCGTCCCGGCGGCACCGACGATCTGCCCGGAGTAGGCGTGATTGACTGCCCGGCCCCAGCCAGACCAAGGGAGCCAACACCACGATGTCCGACACCACGTCCACGGCGGTGGAGACCGACCAGGCCGCCCGCGAGGCCAGCGGGGCCCACCCGTACGGCCGCTATCTCGAGGAGTTCGAGGTCGGGGCCGTCTACAAGCACTGGCCCGCCAAGACGGTGACCGAGGCCGACGACCACCTCTTCTGCCTCATCACCATGAACCACCACCCGCTGCACATCAACGACGTCTACGCAGCGGCGTCCCAGCAGGGCCGCAACGTGGTCGTCGGGCCGCTCGTCTACTCGCTGGCGCTCGGCATGAGCGTCTCGGACGTCTCGGGCAAGGCGATCGCCAACCTCGCCACCGAGGAGCTCAAGCACCCCGCGCCCGTCTTCCACGGCGACACCCTCTTCGTGGAGTCCGAGGTGCTCGAGAAGCGCGAGTCGCAGTCCAAGCCCGACCGCGGCACGGTCAAGGTCCACACCCGGGTACACAACCAGGATGGGGTGCTCGTCGCGGAGTTCAAGCGCCTGGTCCTCGTGCCCCGGCGCCCCGGCGGAGGGGTGGGATCTACGGATGCGGCCGAGGGCAACGTGGAGTAAATCCACCCAGGCCCTCATAGAGAACCCCTACCTGATCGCCGCCGGATCCGGCACAATTCCCACCTTTCCATTTGAACATCACCGTTTTCGAGACCCCGAGGAGTTGACCTGACCAAGTGAGCCAGACGACCGTCCCGACGAAGCACGAGAAGCTGCTGGCCTGGGTCGACCAGGTCGCCGAGCTGACCGGGCCCGACGCGATCCAGTGGTGCGACGGATCGGCGCAGGAGTACGACGCCCTCGCTCAGCAGCTCGTCGAGGCCGGGACGTTCGAGCGGCTCTCGGAGGCCAAGCGCCCCAACTCCTACCTGGCGCTGTCGGACCCGGGCGACGTCGCCCGCGTCGAGGACCGGACGTTCATCTGCTCCCAGCGCGAGGAGGACGCCGGGCCGACCAACAACTGGCGCGAGCCGGCCGAGATGCGCGAGGCGCTCAGCGAGCTCTTCCGCGGCTCGATGCGCGGGCGCACGATGTACGTCGTGCCCTTCTCGATGGGCCCGATCGGCTCGGACAAGAGCCACATCGGCGTCCAGTGCACCGACTCGGCCTACGTCGCGGTCTCGATGCGGATCATGACCCGCATGGGCTCCGCCGCCCTCGACGCGCTCGGCGAGGACGGCGACTTCGTGCCCTGCCTGCACTCGGTCGGGATGCCGCTCACGGACGGCGTCGACGACGTCCCGTGGCCCTGCAACGCCGAGAACAAGTACATCGTCCACTTCCCCGAGAGCCGCGAGATCTGGTCCTTCGGCTCCGGCTACGGCGGCAACGCGCTGCTGGGCAAGAAGTGCCTGGCGCTGCGGATCGCGTCGGTCATGGCCCGCGACGAGGGCTGGATGGCCGAGCACATGCTGATCCTCAAGCTCACCTCGCCCGACGGCCGGATCAAGTACCTCACCGGCGCCTTCCCGAGCGCCTGTGGCAAGACCAACCTGGCGATGCTCATCCCGACGCTCGCCGACTGGACGGTCGAGACGATCGGCGACGACATCGCGTGGATGAAGTTCGGCGAGGACGGCCGCCTGTACGCGATCAACCCCGAGGCGGGCTTCTTCGGCGTCGCGCCCAACACGAGCGTGCACACCAACCGCAACGCGATGGCGACGATCCGCGCCAACTCGATCTTCACCAACTGCGCGCGCACCGACGACGGCGACGTGTGGTGGGAGGGCATGACCAAGGAGCTGCCCGCGCACGCGATCGACTGGAAGGGCAACGACTGGACGCCGGACTCCGAGGGCAAGGCGGCCCACCCCAACTCGCGCTTCACGACGCCCGCGGCGCAGGACCCGGCGATGGCGCCCGAGTGGGAGGACCCCGACGGCGTGCCGATCGACGCCATCCTGCTCGGCGGCCGGCGCGCGACGACGATCCCGCTCGTCCACGAGGCCTTCGACTGGGAGCACGGCGTCTTCCTCGGGGCGACGATGAGCTCGGAGACCACGGCCGCCGCGGCGGGCAAGGTCGGCCAGCTGCGCTTCGACCCCTTCGCGATGCTGCCCTTCTGCGGCTACAACATGGCCGAGTACTTCGAGCACTGGCTGGAGATCGGCCGCGCCACCGACCCCGCCAAGCTGCCGCGCGTCTTCTACGTCAACTGGTTCCGCAAGGACGCCGAAGGGCGCTTCCTGTGGCCGGGCTTCGGCGAGAACTCGCGCGTCCTGGAGTGGGTCTTCCGCCGCTGCGCGGGCGACGCCGAAGCCCACGAGACGCCGATCGGCCTCGTCCCGGCGCCGGGCGACCTCTACACCGGCGGTCTCGACATCGCCCCCGAGGACCTCGAGGAGGTCCTCACGGTCGACCCCGACGCCCTGCGCGAGCAGCTCCCGCAGGTGCGCGAGCACCTGGCGCAGTTCGGCGACAGCCTGCCCAAGGAGCTGCGCAGGCAGCTCGAGGCGCTCGAGGCCCGGCTGCGGGCCTGAGCCGGCACGCCGCCGGAGAGAAGCGAGCTTGGGGTGAGGCGACCGCTCGCGGTCGCCTCCAACACGCCAGTGAACGATTGTGGGGTCCAGAGCCCGCACAACCGTTCAATCGCTTGCGGCGGCGCTAGCTAGCGCGCCCGCCGGCGCGCGACCTGGCGCTCCAGCGCCGCCAGCCGCGAGTCCCACGCGCCGCCGACCTCCGCCATCCACGAGATCGCGTCGCCCAGCGGCGCGGGCGTGGGGCGGTAGCGCGTCTCGCGGCCCTCGCGGCGCGCGTCGACCAGGCCGGCGTCGGCGAGCACCCCGAGGTGCTTGGCCACCGCCTGGCGCGTCACGCCCAGGGGCAGCGCGAGCTCGGTCGCGGTCGCGCTGCCGCGCGCGCTGACCTCGCGCATCACCGTGCGCCGCGTGGGGTCGGCCAGCGCCGCGAAGACGTCGGGTTGGGTCACGCGCCGGCGAGGGCGAACGGCCCGACGGGCGCCTCGCGCACGCTCACGCGGGTGCCCGTGGGGACCGCGACCAAGCGCAGCTCGACCCGCGACCCGGGCTCGCCCTCCTCCCACCACCAGAAGACGAGCCGCTCGCCGGGCTCGGCCTCCTCGATGACCGCCTCGCGGTCGCCGTCGCCGAACCACTGCTCGAGCAGCTCGGGGTCCGTCAACGCGTCCCAGGCCTCGTCGGGATCGACCGGGAGAGTGATGTCACGCGCAACCATAGGGTTGCATGATAGCCTCCACGAGAACCCGCAACCAAACGGTTGCGCAAGCCCGAAAGGAGACAGCGTCATGCCCCTCGTCCCCATGGTCGTCAAGCAGGACCCCCGCGGCGAGCGCTCCTTCGACATCTACTCGCGGCTGCTCGACGAGCGCATCGTCTTCCTGGGCCAGCCGATCGACGACGAGGTCGCCAACCTCGTGGTGGCCCAGCTCCTGCACCTCGAGTCGGCCGACCCCGACGCGCCGATCCAGCTCTACATCAACTCCCCGGGCGGCGTCGCCTACGCCGGCCTGGCCATCTACGACACGATGCAGCACGTCCGCCCGGAGGTGCACACGACGTGCTGCGGGATCTCGATGTCGGCCGCGGCGCTCGTCCTCGCCGGCGGGACCGCCGGCAAGCGCACCTCACTGCCCAACGGCCGGATCCTCATCCACCAGCCCTCCGGCGGCTTCCAGGGCCAGCAGACCGACATCGCCATCCACGCCGCCGAGACGCTGGCCCTGCGCGACCGGCTGGACGAGATCTTCGCCGACCACACCGGCCAGAGCCTCGAGCGCGTCCACGAGGACATGGAGCGCGACCGCTTCTTCACCGCGCACGAGGCGATGGAGTACGGGCTCATCGACCGGGTGCTTAACGGCAACGGTCCGCGCTGAGAGGCATGATGCGCACACATGGGTCCCATCGAGCAGCTGGCGGAGGAACGGCTGCCGCCCGAGCGCGCCGAGGCCGTCGCGGAGTTCGCGAGGGCCTACCTACGCCGTATGGCGGCCCGGGACGACGACGGCCCCGACGCGGAGGCGCTCTACCACGAGGTCCTGGGAGCCTTCGAGCTCGCGGCGTCGCGCGACGGGGCCCCGATCGCCGTCCGCGCCTTCAACCCGACCCGCGCCGAGCACGGCTACGAGCCGGCCGGCTCGGTGCTCGAGACCAACACCGAGGACCTGCCCTTCCTCGTGGACTCGGTGAGCGCCGAGCTGCAGTCGCGCGGCCTGGGGATGGTCCGCGTGCTGCACCCGATCGTCGGCACCGAGCGCTCGCCCGACGGCGGCATCGCCCGCATCGTGCGCCCCGGCGGCGACGCGGCGACCGAGTCGGTCATGCACTTCGAGCTCGACCGGCGCCTGAGCCCCGAGGAGCTCGCCGACCTCGAGGACGGCGTGCGCTCGGTGCTCGCCGACGTCAGGCGCGTCGTGCGCGACTTCCCCGAGCTGCGCGAGCGCGTCGGCCACCTCATCGAGGTCGCCGAGCAGGGCGCCGCGCGCTACGAGCAGGGCGAGGTCGACGAGGTCGTCGCCTTCCTGCGGTGGCTGGCGAGCGACAACTTCATCTACCTCGGCGCCCGCGACTACGAGCTCGTCGACGGCGCCCTGCGGGTCGTCGAGGGCTCGGGCCTCGGGCTGCTCGACGACGAGGCGCGCTCGGCGTACGCCAAGCCGGTGGCGGTCGAGGCCCTCGACGCCAGCCTGCGCGAGCGCGCCCTGGGCGGCGACCTGCTGCTCGTCTCCAAGACGAACCGCCTCTCCCCGGTCCACCGCCGCGCGCGCATGGACTACGTCGGGATCCGCCGCGTGTCGTCCGACGGCGAGGTCGTCGGCGAGGCGCGCATGATCGGCCTCTTCACGACCAAGGCCTACGCCGAGCCGGCCTCCGAGACGCCGGTCCTGCACCGCAAGCTCGAGCGGATCCTCGCCGGCGAGGACCTCATCAAGGGCTCGCACGACTACAAGGCCGCGATCTCGCTCTTCGAGTCCTTCCCCAAGGACGAGCTCTTCGCCGCGCCCGCCGACGACCTGCGCGGCGCCGTCGTCGCCCTCCTGGGGCTGCAGGCCGAGCAGGGCCGCGTCCTCGGGCGCCGCGACGCCGACGGGCGCAGCGCCGCGATCATCGTGGCGCTCCCCAAGGGCCGCTACGACGCCGCCCTGCTCGAGCGCCTGCGCGCCTTCCTGCGCCGGCGCTTCGACGCGAGCTCGGTCGACGCCCACGAGGTCCTCACCGAGGAGGACCGGGTCCGCGTGCACTTCACGGTCCACCGCGCCAAGGGCGGCCTGCCCGAGCTCTCGCGCCGCGACCTCGAGGCCGAGATCCTCGAGCTCGCGCGCACGTGGGACGACCGCGCCCGCGAGGAGCTCGTCGGGCGCCTGGGCGACGAGCGCGGGCGGATGCTCGCCAAGCGCTGGACCAAGCGCCTGCCCGAGTCCTACAAGGCCGCGGTCGACCCGTCCGCCGCGGCCGACGACATCGGCAACTTCGAGCGGCTCTTCACCGGCGGCGCCTCCTTCCAGGCCGGCCTGCGCAACGAGCAGGGGCTCACGCGCATCGGCATGTACCGCGTCGGCGGCAAGGTCGAGCTCTCGCAGGCGATGCCGATCCTCGAGGACCTCGGGCTGCGCGTGGTCGAGGAGCGCCCGACGCGCCTGGTCGGCGGCGACGGCGAGACGTGGCTGCAGGACTTCGGCGTCCTCGGGCCGACCGACCTGCCGCTCGACCTCGAGGAGTGCGGCGCGCGCGTGGCCGAGTGCATCGCCGCCGTGTGGCGCGGCGAGGCCGAGTCGGACTCGCTGAACCGCCTGGTGATCTCGGCCGGCCTGGACTGGCGGCGCGTGGCGATCCTGCGCGCCTACCGCTCCTACCGCCAGCGCATCGGCTCGCGCTTCACCGAGGGCTACCAGAACGACGTGATCGCGGCCAACCCGCACATCACGGCCAAGCTCATCCGGCTCTTCGAGCTGCGCTTCGACCCCGCCGGCGAGCGCGACCCGGCCGCCGAGGCGGCGCTGCGCGAGGACATCCTCGCCGACCTCGAGGCCGTCCCCTCCCTCGACCACGACCGCATCCTGCGCAACCAGCTCGGCGTCATCGAGGCGACCGAGCGCACGAACGCCTACCGCCACGGCCGGCGCTCGATCGCCTTCAAGCTGCGCTCGGCCGACGTCCCCGCGATCCCGCAGCCGCCGCCGCTCTTCGAGATCTACGTCTACGCACCCGAGGTCGAGGGGATCCACCTGCGCGGCGGCAAGATCGCCCGCGGCGGCCTGCGCTGGTCGGACCGCATGGACTACCGCACCGAGGTCTTCGGCCTCATGCGCGCGCAGATGACCAAGAACGCGGTCATCGTCCCCGACGGCGCCAAGGGCGGCTTCTACCTGCGCCGGCGCCCCGACGACGCCGGCGCGCTGAAGGCCGAGGTCGAGCGCGGCTACGTGACCTTCGTCAGCGGCCTGCTCGACCTCACCGACAACCTCGTCGAGGGCCGGGTCGTCCACCCCGAGGGCGTGCGCGTGCTCGACGAGGACGACACCTACCTCGTCGTCGCCGCCGACAAGGGCACCGCGACCTTCTCGGACACCGCCAACAAGGTCGCCTCGCGCTACGGCTTCTGGCTCGGCGACGCCTTCGCCTCGGGCGGCTCGAAGGGCTACGACCACAAGGCGCTGGGGATCACCGCGCGCGGCGCCTGGGAGTCGCTCAAGCGCCACTTCCGCGAGCTCGACATGGACCCGGCGGTGGACGAGTTCACGGCCGTGGGCATCGGCGACATGTCCGGCGACGTGTTCGGCAACGGGATGCTGCTGAGCGACAAGATCCGCCTCGTCGCGGCCTACGACCACCGCCACGTCTTCATCGACCCCGAACCGGACGCGGCCAAGGGCTTCGCCGAGCGCAAGCGGCTCTTCGAGCTGCCGAGCTCTTCGTGGGACGACTACGACCGCGACCTGATCTCCGCGGGCGGCGGCGTCTGGCAGCGCAGCGCGAAGCGCATCGAGCTCTCCGCGCAGGTGCGCGAGGCACTCGGGATCGACGACGAGGTCCTGACGCCCAACGAGGTCATCCGCGCGATCCTGCGCGCGAAGGTCGACGTGCTCTGGAACGGCGGCATCGGCACCGTCGTCAAGGCCTCGACCGAGACCGACGCCGAGGCCCTGGACCGCTCGAGCGACGCGATCCGCGTCGACGCCGGCGACCTGTGCTGCCGCGTCGTGGCCGAGGGCGGCAACCTCGGCCTCACCCAGCGCGCGCGGATCGAGTTCGCCCACGAGGGCGGCCTCATCAACGCCGACTTCATCGACAACTCGGCCGGCGTCGACTGCTCCGACCACGAGGTCAACCTCAAGGTCCTGCTCGACCTCGCCGTGCGCCGGGGCGAGCTCGACGGCGAGGGCCGCGACGCGCTGCTGGCCGAGGTCACCGACGACGTCGCCGCGCACGTCCTCTACGACTCCTTTCTGCAGGCGCAGATCCTCGCCCAGGAGGTGCGCGGCTCGGCCTCGCGGATGTTCGCCTACGAGGACCTGATGACGGCGCTGGAGGGCGAGCGGCTGCTGCGCCGCGAGGTCGAGTTCCTGCCCAGCTCCGAGGAGATGGCCGAGCGCCGCCGCGCCGGACGCGGGCTCGAGCGCCCCGAGCTCGCCGTCCTGCTCGCCTACGCCAAGCGCAGCCTCACGGGCGCGGTCCTGCGCTCCTCGCTGCCCGACGACCCCAACCTCGCCGGCGACCTGCGCGCCTACTTCCCGCCCGCGGTGATCGAGCGCCTGGGCCACCTGCTCGACGAGCACCCGCTGCGGCGCGAGCTGCTCGCGACGATCGTCTCCAACCACGTCGTCAACGCGCTGGGCCCGACCTTCGTCTCGCGCCTGGTCGCCGAGCAGGGCGCCGAGGCCGCCGACGTCGTGCGCGCCTATCGCATCGCCCGCGACATCACCGGCGCCGAGGAGCGCTGGGCGGCGATCGAGCGCCTCACCGACGTCGACCGCCGGGCGCAGTGGAAGCTCATGGAGGGCGTCGACGGGCTCGTCGAGGCGACGGCGCGCTGGTACCTGGAGAACGCGCACGGCGCCGACCTGGGCACCGCCATCGCCACCGGGCGCGAGGGCTTCGGGCGCCTGACCGCGATGCTGCCCGAGTTCGACGAGCGCCGCGAGGAGCGCGGCCGCGCCGTGGCCGAGCTCACCGCGGAGGGCGTGCCCGCCGATCTCGCCCACGCCCACGCCTACCTGCCCGTGCTCGGCTACGCGCCCGACGTCATCGCCGCCTCGCAGGCGGTCGGGCGCACGGTCGAGGACGCGGGCCAGACCTTCGCGCTGCTCGAGGAGCGGCTGCAGATCGGCTGGATCGAGGAGCAGCTCGAGGGGCTGCCGGTGAGCACGCGGATGCAGCGCTGGGCGCTGCAGGCGCTGCGCGACGACCTCTGGCGCGCGCGCCGCGAGCTCGCCTGCCGGGCGCTGCGCGAGGCGCCGGGGGCACCGGTCGAGGACGCGGTCGACGCGTTCGTGGGGGCCCATCCCGAGGCGCTGCGGCGGCTTTCCGACCTGGCGCGCACGATGGCGGGGGAGGGCGGGGCCGACCTCGCGGGCCTGACCCTCGCCGTCAGGCAGCTACGGGCGCTCGCGGGCTGAGGCCGCGCTCGCGCGGCAGCCGTGCGCGCACGACGAAGCCGCGCCCGACCGGCCCCGCGCGCAGCTCGCCGCCGCACAGCGCGACGCGCTCGCGCATGCCGACGAGCCCGTGGCCGCCGCTCGCGAGGGCCGCGCGATGGGCGCCGTCGATGCGGTTGGCGATCTCGACCTCGAGCTGATCGGGCGACCAGCGCAGCGTGACGCGCGCGCGGCTCGGGCCGCCGTGCTTGAGCGCGTTGGTGAGGCCCTCCTGGACGAGGCGGAAGGCGGTCAGGTCGACGCCGGGCGCGAGCGGGCCCGCGTCGCCCTCGACGCTCAGCTCGACGTCGAGGCCGGCGTCGCGCGAGCGCGTGATGAGGGCGCCGAGGCGGTCGAGCGAGGGCTGCGGCGAGTGGTCGAGCTGCTCGCCGTCGGGGCGCAGGATGCCCAGCAGGCGGCGCATCTCGGCGAGCGCCTCGCGGCCGGTCGCCTCGACGGCGCCCAGCGCGCTCTCCGAGGCGTCGGCGTCGCGGTCCAGCACGCGCCGCGCGGCGCCCGCCTGGACGACCATCACGCTCACGCTGTGGGCGACCACGTCGTGCAGCTCGCGCGCGATCCGCGCGCGCTCGCGGGCGACGGCGTCGCGCTCGAGCTCGGCGCGCTCGCGCTCGAGCTGCTCGGCGCGCGCGGCGAGCTCGGCCGTCAGCTCGGCGCGGCTGCGCGCGACGCGCCCCAGGCCCCAGGCGGCGCCGAAGACGACGATCGGGAAGACGAGCCCGCCCGCGCCGGCGTCGCCGCTCGCCGCCGACACGGCGAGCACGGTCGCCACCATCGCGGCGAGGCCCGCGAGCGCGGGCCGCCGGGGCTCGTGCGCGCCGACCGAGAAGCTCGCGATCGACAGGACCGCGAAGGTCCCGACGAGGTCCTGGGGGTGGGTGACGAGGGCGGCGAAGACCGTCCCCGCGACGCCCATGGCGACGATCGCCGCCAGCGGCGCGGCGCGCCGCCACGCCAGCGGCGCGCCGAGGGCGATCGCGGCCACGAGGTTGGCGACGAGCGGCCCGCGGCGCTGCGAGCTCGCGGCCACCTCGACGCACAGCTCCGCGCAGGCGAGCGCGGCGAGCGCGACGTCGGCGCGCGGCGGGCGGCGCGCGCTCACGCGCCCTCCGGGATCGGCAGGCGCGCCTGCAGCTCGAAGCCGACGCCCCGCCGGCGCCCGGCGCGCAGCTCGCCGCCGTAGAGGGCGACGCGCTCGCGCAGGGCGACGACGCCCTCGCGCAGCGGGCCGACCGCGGTGCCGTCGTCGCTGACGACGAGCTGGACGGCGCGCGCGTCGTAGGTGACGCGCACCGACGCGTGCCGCGCGCGGGCGTGCTGGGCGACGTTGGTCAGCGCCTCCAGGACGATGCGGTAGGCGGCGGCGTCGACGCCGGGGGGCAGCGGGCGTTGCGCGCCGTCGACCTCGAGCTCGACGGCGAGGCCGGTCGTCGCGATGCGCTCGACCAGCGTCGACACGCGCGCGAGCGTCGGCTGCGGCGCGAGGGCGAGGTCCTCGTCGCCGCGGCGCAGCACGCCGAGCAGCCGCCGCAGCTCGCCGAGCGCCTCGCGCCCGGTCTCCTCGACCGCGGCGATCGCGCCGCGGGCGCGGACGGGGTCGGCGTGCACGGTCCGCCGCGCGGCCTGCGCCTGGACGAGCATGACCGAGACGTCGTGGGCGACGATGTCGTGCAGCTCGCGCGCGATGCGCGTGCGCTCGGCCAGGACCGCCGCGTGCTCGCGCTCGTGGCGGTTGTGCTCGATCTCCCGCGCCTGCTCGTGCAGGCGCCGGTTGAGGTCGTTGCGCGAGCGCAGCACGCGCCCGGCGGCCGAGGGGAGGGCGACCGGGACGAGCGCGATCCACGCCGCGGCCGTGAGCACGCTGGGCTCGTCGTGCTCGAGCGCCGCGAGGATCGACATGGCCACGATCGTCGCCCCGGCTCCGAGCGCGAACGTCCTCGTGTCGGCGCGCAGGGCCAGGACGAAGACGTAGGCGATGATCATCAGCGCGCTCGTGCTCGTCTCCCCGAAGAGCCGGCCGCCGAGCGCGCCCTGGACGAGCGCGAGGCCTTCGAAGGTCAGCAGCGCGCCGAGCGGCGAGCGCCAGGCGTAGGCCAGCGGCACGGCGAGCACGGCGGCGAAGGCGACGGCGACGCCGCGCGCCCCGACGTCCTGAACCGTGGCCGCCTCGACGACGTTGGCGACGCCCAGCAGCGCCGCGACCCCCGCGAGCACGCGCGCGGGGGGCAGTGCTCTGAGGCGTGCCGACATCGAGGCCAAGCGGCCCATCCCCGCGGACGGTAGACAAGGCCGGACGGGCTGTCGTCGTCCTCAGGGATGACGCGCGCGCACCTTGACCGTCCGGCGCGCGGTCCGGGCCGCGCCGCCGTGCGGGGTGAACGCAAGCTTCACGGTCACCCGCAGCGCTCGACGCTTCAGGGCCCGCCGGGCGGCTGCCGTGGGCTCGAGCGTCAGGCGCAGCTGACCGGCCGCGCGCACCGTCGCGCGCCTGCGGGCGACGCGCGCCGTCCGGTGCCCGATCCGCGCGCTGGCCGTGACCGCCGCCGCTCCCCGGGCGGGAAGCGACAGGCGGACGACGAGGCGGCCGGTGCGGTCTGCGGCGACGCCGATGATCGCGAGCTTCGCGCCCTTCGAGGGCTTCGAGCCCGACCCCGAGCCTCCGGCGGCGGCGCTTCGATCGACGCTCTCGCACACGTCGGTGTTGCTCCAGATCATCCCGGTGACGGCGTCCGTCGCGTCGAGCTGCGCGCTGTCGCTGCCCGGCCCACAATGGACGAACTCGGCATTGCCGTCGCGCGCGTCGATCCGATCGGCGCCGGTCGCGAGGCCGACGGGCCAATCGCCGAAGAACTGGTCGATGTCCGGGCCACCGCTGAGGATGTCGTCGCCGTCGTCGCCCTCGACCCAGTCCTGGCCGGCGCCTCCGTCGAGGCGATCGGCCCCGTTGCGCCCGATGAGGGTGTCGTCGCCGGCGCCGCCGGTCAGCACGTCGTCGCCGATGCCGCCGACCAGCAGGTTGGCCCCGGCGTTGCCGGTCATCATGTCGTTGCCGTTGCCGCCGACGATCGTGGCGATGTCCGCGCCGATGTTGTCGTGCTCGCCCGGCGCGCCGTCGTCGGCGACGCCGTCGGGAGTGAGGTGCAGGTCCTCGGAGCGCAGCTCGTAGGTCACGCTGTCGCTTCCGCCGCCGCCGATGTAGGTGTCGGCGCCGCTCGTGTCGAGGCCGGGAGGCTCGCCTCCGGGGATGCCGTCGAGGTCGTCGTCGCCCGTGCCGCCGTCGAGGGTGTCGTTGCCCTTGTCTCCGTACAGGACGTCGTTGCCGGAGCCGCCGTGGATCACGTCGTCCCCACCCTGGCCGATGAGCGGGTTGTCGTTGCCCGCGCCTGCGTCGATGGTGCTGGGGCCGTCCCAGTCCCACCACGCGTCGTCGCCGTCGCCGAGGTCCGCCCGCACGTCGTGGGGGATCGGGCACGCGGCGCTGTCGCCGCCGAGCCCCGAGTAGGTCAGCTGGCAGCCGCCGGTCGTCGCGCTGATGCGCGCGTAGCTGTCGTTGAGCAGCAGGCACGGAGTGGGCACCGTGCCGCAGCTGGCGTCGAAGCTGGTGATGGTGAGCGAGACGGAGTTGACCTCGCCCGCCGCCGCCGTGTAGCTCACGGTGTGGCCGTCGAAGGCGACCTGGCTGGCGCCGGCGGGCGCGACGAAGGCGATGGGGGCAAGGAGGAAGGCGGTCGCGAGCAGGAGGCGGAGCGATCGAAGAATCATGGCCCGCCGACGCTAGAGCCGCCGGGCCCGTCGATCAGGAGGCGGGCCGGTGAGAGGACCGGTGATCTTTCTCAGAGCGCGAGGGCGTCGCCGAGCTGCGCGCGGCCGCTGATGTCGAGCTTGCGGTAGGCCGCCGACAGGTGCGTCTCGACGGTCTTGACGGTCAGGAACAGCGCCTGGCCAATCTCGCGATTGGTCATCCCCTCCGCGGCCAGCGCCGCGACCCGTCGCTCACCCGGCGTCAGCGCCTCGACGCCCGTGGCCGTGAACGGCCGTACCGACTCGCCCGTCGCGGCGAGCTGGTCGTGGGCGCGGCGCGCGATCGCGACGGCCCCCAGGCGCCGGGCCTGCTCGAGCGCCCGGCGCAGCGGCTCGCGCGCCTCGACCTGCCGGCGGCTCTGGCGCAGCGCGGTCCCGAGGTCGCAGAGCGCCCGCAGCGCCTCCAGGCGCACCGGCGAGCGCTCGAGCATCGCCACCGCCTCCTCCAGGCGCTCGAGGCGCGGCCCGCCGCCGTCGAGGCCGGCGAGCACGCGCAGCGCGCGCCCGCTCGGCGCCGGCGTTCCCCAGCGGCGCGCCCGCTCGAGCTCGTCCACGACGTGCTCGCGCGCCTCGTCCGCGCGTCCCGCCGCGACCAGGGCGGGTGCGACCGTCGATCCCCACGGCATCCACGCCGGGTTGCGCTGGCCGGACTCGCGCATGTAGGCGCCGACGGCGAGCAGGTCGTCGATCGCCTCCGCGTCGCGGCCCTGCGCCATCCGCAGCTCGCCGCGGGCGAAGCGCACGCGCATCGCCCAGTAGCCGTCGGGCAGCACGCCGTCCAGGCCCGCCGTCGTCAGGTCGCGCTCGGCCGCGTCGAGGTCGTCGCACTCGATCAGCGTCTCCGCCATCCACGCCCACGTGAATGGGATCTGCAGCGCGGTCTCGCCCAGGATCTCCAGCGCGCCGCGCAGGCTCGCCTCGGCCAGCGCCACCTCGCCGCGCACGTGCTCCACGCGCCCGCGCAGCAGCGTCTGGGCGCTGAGGTCGAACATCGAGCTGCGCCGCCGCGAATGGTCGACCCAGTGCGCCATCGCGACCTCGACCGCGTCGAGGTCCTCGGCCAGCAGCAGCGCCACCGGCACCTGGCTCGCGGGCGCCGAGTGCGGGTTCTCGGCGAACAGCAGCCCGTCGACGAGCGCGCGGCGCCCGAAGTCGGCCGTCTGGGCCGCGGACTCGCCGGTGAGGCTGGACCAGTGCGCCCTGAGCGCGAGCAGCAGCCGCTCCGCCGGCGATCCAGGTTCGACGCGGTCGACGTAGGCGTCCAGGCGCTGCTGCGCCTCGGTCGGTGGCAGCTGGGCGACCAGCACGCGGGTCGCCTCCTTGCTGAGCACCTCGCGCACGTCCCCGGCGCCGTCGGCCCTGGCGATGCCCTGGTCGAGCACCTCCAGCGCCTCGTCGATCCGGCCGCAGAGGTGCAGCCAGACCGCGAGCGCGTGGTCGAGCTCGGGGTCGTGCTCGCGGCCCAGCTCGGCGAGGAGGTCGTCGGGGACGCCGTCGAAGGCGCCGGAGTCCAGCGCGCGGGTGGCCGCGCTGACCAAGGTCCGAAGGGCGGGGCGGCGCGCGTCGGGGCCCGCGCGCTCGGCCAGCGCGCGGCGCAGGTAGGCCACGGCCGCGTCCGGGACGCTGCGCGCCAGCGCGCGCTGCGCCGCCTCGACGAGCACGGCGACGTCGCCGGCGTCCTCGCCGGGCTCGGCCTCGAGCAGGTGCAGCGCGATCCGCTCCGGATCGCCGCCGTCGCGCTCCAGCAGGCGCGCGGCGTGCTCGTGCGCAGCGGCGGCCTCCGCGCGGCCGAGGTCGGCGTAGACCGCATTGCGCACGAGGGGGTGCACGAAGCGCAGCGGCAGCGCCGCCTCCAGCACGCCGGCGGCTGCGAGCGCGTCCGCGCTGCGGCCGACCAGCGCGGCGTCGAGGCCCGCCATCGGGGCGACGAGGGCGGCGGGCGCGCCGTCGCCGAGCACCGCGACCGCCCGCGCGACCGCCCGTGCCTGCGCTCCGAGGCGATCGATCCGCGCGATCACCGATCGCTGGACCGAGCGCGGCGCGACGCGCTCGACGTCCGCGGCCTCCGCCGCCAGCCCGTGCGCGTCCGCCGCACGCAGCTCGCCGAGCAGCTCGCCGAGCAGGAACGGGTTGCCGCCGCAGGCGTCGTGACAGGCCGTGCAGAACGCGTCCTCGGCCGCCGGGCTCAGCTGCGAGCGCACGACAGCGCCGACCGCCGCCGTGCTCAGCGGCGCCGGACGCAGGAGCTGCGCGGCCGGGTCGGCGGCCAGCTCGCCCACCAGGTCCTCGCCCGCCTCGGGCTCGACGGGCCGGCCAGCCGCGACCACGGCCACCGCGAGCCCGTCGAGCCGCGGCAGCAGGAAGCGCAGGAAGCGCTGCGAGGCGCGATCGGACCAGTGCACGTCGTCGACGAGCAGCGCCAGCGGCTCATGCTCGGCGAGGTTGGCCAGCAGCCAGAACAGGCCATTGAGCCTGGCGAAGGCCGGATCGACCGGGTCCGCCGGATCGTCCTGCGCGGGCACGCCCGCGACGACCGGCTCCGCCGCGCGCGCGGCGTCGGCCAGCAGCGCCGCGCGCTCCTCGGCGCTCGCCGCGAGCACGGCCGGCTCCAGCAGCTGGCGCACGACGCCGAATCCGAACGCGCGCTCGAACTCGGTGCCGCGGGCGGCCAGCACGCGCAGGCCGTGGGCCTCCGCGAGCACGCGCGCGTCGCGCAGCAGCTGGGTCTTGCCGATGCCCGCAACGCCCTCGATCAGCACGAAGCGCCCGGCGCCGGCACGGGCATCGTCGAGCGCGGCACGCAGCCCGGCAAGCTCCGCGTCGCGCTCGAGCAACTCGCGCACCGCGCGAGTCTATGTGCTGGCTCATGCGCGACGGCGCTTGAGCGTGAGCGTGTAGCGGTTGACGACCGTGACGCGGAACGACCCGCTGACGTAGACCTTGGTCGCCTTGGCGAGGTCGGTGCTGCGACGGGCCGTCGCGGCAACCGTGATGCGCCGGCGCGGTCCGAACAGCAGCTTCAGCGGAAGCGCTCCGGGACCGCTCGGCGGGATCGCCGGGTTCGTGACCAGCGCGAACAGGTCGCCGTCGCCGTCGATGCCCGGGCAGTTGCGGAACCGTTCGCCCTCGCCCTGCCACGAGGGAGACGTCGGACCGGTCACCTGAATGGCCTTGACGACGGGCTCCGGGTAGTCCCAGGTCCTCGGCAGGATGTAGGCGACGCCCATCACCGCATCGGATGGCAGCGATCGCGTTCCGCAGTCGGGGCCGACCGGGGGCAGCGGGTCGCCGCACGGCTTGCCATTGCCGCCCCGCGACGGCCCGAACGTCCGCTCGCCCGTGCGCGTCAGCGTGCCGGTGACCGGCACCGTCGGGACGTTGCCTCCGAACAGCAGCACCGCCTCGCGCGGGCCCGGCACGCGCTTGGCGATCACGACCAGATGGCCCTTCGATCGCACGCGCAGGCGCCCTGCGCCGTGGCCGTGGATCTCGAAGATGCCGCCGTCGCAGCTGCGCGTCGACACCTCCTGCGTCCACATGACGTCCTGGGTCACGGTGAGCGACGCGTCGAACTTGGCGGTGTGCGCGGGGGCCGCGGCCGCCAGCGCGACCGACGCCATGCCGGCGAGAAGCATCACGCCGCCTCCCCGAGCAGCACCGGCAGCTGGGCACGCGAGCTGATCCCGAGCTTGCGATAGACGCTGGCCAGGTGGGCGCAGACGGTGTTGATCGTCACGAACAGCTCCCCGCCGATCTCGCGGTTGGACAGGCCCGCCGCGGCGAGCTCGGCGACGCGGCGCTCGCCGCGCGTGAGCCCGTCGACGCCGC
The DNA here is from genome assembly GCA_963851295.1 of uncultured Actinomycetes bacterium. Taxonomy (GTDB): domain Bacteria; phylum Actinomycetota; class Thermoleophilia; order Solirubrobacterales; family Solirubrobacteraceae; genus JAOPZW01. The sequence continues at coordinate 140,446 of CAWKOS010000002.1, forward strand.
GGTGCGCGGGGCGACGGGGGCGCCCGCCGGCGGCGACCAGCTCGTCGCGCGCTCGTGCCGCGAGCCGCATGGCGCCGCACCGATGCGCGAGCTGCATGCCGTCGCGCAGGGCGTCGCGCGCCTCGCGCCTATGGCCGCCGGCTCGCAGCGCGGAGCCGAAGTCGACCAGCGCGTGCGCGCGCTCGAGCAACGCGCCCGATCCGTCGAGGACGGCGACCGCGTCGCGGCAGTGCGCCACCGCGTCGCCGGTGCGAGCGAGCGCGCGCAGGGCGCGGGCGAGGGCGACGGGCGCGCCGAAGTCTCTTGCGAGCGCGACCTCCTCGATCGCGAGCGAGCGCGCCCGGGCGTGATCGCCGAGGCCGAGATGGCATTCGGCGGCGACGGACCGCCACGGCGCGGTGGCCGGAGTCCTCCACGACCCGGTCGGCGCCGCGTCGACCACGTACAACGCCGCCGCGTGGTGGCCGTGCGCGAGGTGGACGCGCGCACGTGCCAGGGGAGGGGCCGCGTCGACGAGCGCCAGCGCGCCGTCGAGGTCGTCGACCTCGATCAGCGCGTCGATCATCGCCTCGACGGCAGGGGCGCAGACCGCCGCGCTGGCGCCGAACGGCGCGGCCGCCAGCACGGCACGGGCGTCGGCGACCGCGCCCTGCAGGTCGCCGAGGCGCAGGCGGACGGCTGCGCGCCGCGCCAGCGCGGCCGCGGCGGCGAAGGTCGCGCCGCGGCCCTGGGCGCGTGCGATCGCCACGTCGCACAGGGCGGCGGCCTCGTCGAGGCAGTCGGCCGCCGTGAGCGCGTCGAGCGCCCGGTGCGCGACCAGCGAGCCCTCCTCGTCGAAGAGCGATCCGCCGCGCAGCGCCCGTCGGGCGCGGTCCGCGGAGTCCTCGGCGCTCGCCACCGCGTCGACGCACGCCGGGTGCTCGGCCCGGAGGCGCAGTCGCAGCCCGCTGTCGCCGTCGCCGAGCTCGCGCAGGGCGGCGTCGCATGCCGCGGCCGCGGCGTCGTCGGCGTCCATGGCGATCAGCACGCGCACGAGGGCGAGGCCGATCTCCGCGCGCTCGCGCGGCGCCTCGGCCAGCTCGAGCGCGCGCTCGAGGTGCGCGCGGGCCGTGGCGTCCCCGCCGGCCGCCGCCGCCTCTCCGAGCGCGCGCGACAGCTCGCCCTCGAGCTCGGGGACGCCCTCGGCGAGCGCCCGCTGCAGGTAGGCGGCAGCCTGCTCGGCGGGCGCCGACCGCGCGGCGTCGCGCAGGGTCATGGCCGCCCAGGCGTCGACGGTCGGAGAGGAGGCGAGCAGATGAGCCGCCGCGGACTCGCCGGAGAGGACCCGCGCGGCGGCGCCGTGCAGGCGCCGCCGCTCGCGGGGGGGCACCGACCCGAGCACGGCGGGGCTCAGGAGGGGTTGCGCGAAGCGCGGCGGGTCGCCGGGGGCGAGCACGTCGGCCGCGACGAAGGCGACGCAGAGATCCGCGACGCGCTCGCGGTCGCGCTGCGTCAGCGCGGCGGCGGCGGCCGTGGTCGCGTCGTCGCCCAGCACGCCCAGCGCGGCGAGCAGCTCGGGCGCGCCGTCGCCGAGCGGCGCGACGCGCGCGCTCACGGCGCGGGCCACCGCCGGCAGGGCGAGCTCGCCGAGCGCCGTCACGGCGTCCGCCGTGGGCTCGATGCCGCGCTCGCGCGCCGCGAGCGCGAGCTCGGTGACGAGGAAGGCGTTGCCGCCGGTGAGCTCCAGCGTGGCGGCGACGAACTCGCCGGCCGCCGCACCGTCGAGGACGTCGGCGACGATCGCGGCGATGGCGCCGGCGTCGAGCGCCCCGAGGCGGATCCGCACCGCGCCGGGGTCGCCGAAGAGCGCGTCGAGCGTCGCGGCGTCCGCGCAGGCCGGCGCGTGGTGGCGGCGCGCGAGCACGAGGGCGACCGCTCCGAGGTGCTCGACCGCGAGCGCCAGCGCGGCGAGGGCATGCAGCGAGCCGCGGTCGCAGCGGTCGACGTCATCGACCGCGACGACCACGGGCCCGTCGCCCGCAAGCCGCGAGAGCGCCCGCACCAGGGCGCTCGCGTCCCTCTCCGCGCCGGCGGCCTCGCACAGCCGGCCGAGCACGCCGGGGCCGTCGTCGCCATCGAGCGGGCGCGTCGCCAGCACCCGCGCGCCGCGGGCTCTCGCGCGGACGCGCGCCTCCTGGACGAGCCGGCTCTTGCCGGTCCCGGCGGCGCCCTCGACGAGGAGCAGGGCGCCGGCGCCGCGCCCCGCCGTCGCGAGCGCGGCGTTGAGCCAGCGCACCTCCTCGTCGCGACCGTGCAGCCCGGGTCGCCCGATGGCCGTGTCGTCGGGTGATGGCATGCCGGCGATTGTCGGGCGCCTGGCTCGCCGGATCATCGGGGAGCCACCCGCGATCGAGCCCCGGGATCGGGGAGGCCTACCCTGAGATCGCCCCTGAGGGCTGGTGCCCTAGGTGTAGTTCCTGAGCACGTGTTCGGGGCGCCGGGTCGCTGTGACGCCCGTTGCGCTGCGAACAGCTCACCGAGGAACGGGTCCGTGCCCGGGGGTCGAACGTCGGTTCTACCCCGTGTGGATGGGGGAAGACCGACGTTCGGCGCCCCCCGGGGGCCTGCGGCGCCCCTGAGGGCTGGTGCCCTAGTGCGGGTCCTCGCCCGTCGCCGCGGGCGGGCGCGACTCCTCGGCCAGCGAGGTGAGCGCGAGGCGGCCGCGGGCGGCCTCCTCGAGGACCTCGGTGGCCTCCTCCTGCGAGCGCGCGTAGAGCTCGACGAGCAGGTGGACGGTGATCGTGTTCTCGTCGTCGTGCTTGTGGAAGCGCACGTGGGTGAAGAACTCGCGGGTGCCGTGGTCGCCGAACGCGGCGTAGCTGAGCGCGTCGCTGGCCTCGGGGCCCGAGCACGTCTCGACCTCCTCGGCGTCGACGGTGACCGTGCACGAGGCGACCCACGGCGTGCCCGCGATCATCCGCTCCCAGCGGTCCTCGATCGGCTCGACGCGACCGTCGCGGAAGCCCAGGTGGGGCTGGTCGTGCATGCAGTCCAGGCACTGCACGACGGCCTCCTGCAGCTCGTCGACGACCTCGCCGCGCTCGCCCGTCTCCGGGTCGATCTTGTGGATGCCCTCGTAGTGCACCTGCACCTCGAGGTCGGTCGACCAGCAGCGGTAGCAGCGCAGCCAGGCCTTGGTCTCGACGGACGGTTCCATCGCGCACAGCATAGGCTGCGTCGCATGGGCGACACCGTGCTGTACGAGGCCGGCGACGGCGTGGCGACGCTCACGCTCAACCGCCCCGAGCGCCTGAACGCGATCACGCCCGAGCTGATCTCGGACTTCGGCGCCTGCCTCGCACGCGCCCAAGAAGACGAAAAAGTGCGTGTCGTGCGCCTGCGCGGCGCGGGACGCGCGTTCTGCGCGGGCTACGACATCGGCTGGGGCTCGGAGTCGATGCGCGCGAGCGAGGGCGCGCAGCCGTGGGACCCGATCGCCGACTACCAGGAGATGCGGCGCTTCGTCGACGCCTACATGGCGCTGTGGCGCTCGCCCAAGCCGGTCGTCGCGCAGGTCCACGGCTACTGCGTGGCCGGCGGCACCGACTTCGCGCTGTGCTCGGACCTCATCGTCTGCGCCGAGGACTGCCGCATCGGATACCCGCCCGCGCGGGTATGGGGGTCGCCGACGACCGCCATGTGGATGTACCGGCTGGGACTGGAGCGCTCCAAACGCCTGCTGCTGACGGGCGACGCCATCGACGGCGCCCGCGCGGTGCAGTGGGGGCTCGCCTCGCAGGCGGTTCCCGCGGACGAGCTCGAGGCCGCCGGGCTGGCGCTCGCGCGCCGCGTGGCGCTGCTGCCGGGCAACCAGGCCGCGATGATGAAGCTGCTCGTCAACCAGGCCTTCGAGCAGATGGGCCTGCACACGACGCAGCTCGTGGGGACGCTGCTCGACGGCGCGGCGCGGCACACGCCGGAGGGCGCGGCCTTCACCGAGCGCGGCCTGACCGACGTGCGCGGCGCGGTCGCCGACCGCGACGCGCCGTTCGGCGACTACGGCCAGGGACCCGCGACGGTCTAGCCGTGGGGCGGCGCGGCGCCATCGGGGTCGTGCTCGCCGGGGGCGCGGGGCGCCGCATCGGCGGCGACAAGGCGATCGTCGAGCTCGAGGGCCGGCCGCTGCTGCACTACCCGCTGTCGGTGGTGCGGGCGGTCCTCGACGACGTCGCGGTCGTGGCCAAGCGCGGCACCGCGCTGCCGCCGCTCGACGCCGACGTCGCGATCTGGCTGGAGGCCGACGAGCCGCGCCACCCGCTCGCCGGCGTCGTCCACGCGCTGCGCTGCGCCCGCGGGCGCTCGGTGGTCGTCGTCGCGGGCGACATGCCCTTCGTGACCCGCCGGCTCGTCGCCTCGCTGGCGCACGAGCGCGCGCGGGGGGTGGCCGCCGTCGTGCCGCGCGCGGGCGGTCGGCTCCAGCCCCTGTGCGCGCGCTACGAGGCGTCCGCGCTCACCCATCTGGCCGCCTGCGGCTTCGCGGCGCCCGCGCGCGACACCGTCGCCGCGCTCGCACCCCGGATCCTCGAATGGCCCGACGAGGAGCCGTTCTTCAACGTCAACCACCCGGAGGACATCCTGCAGGCCGCGGCGCTGCTGGACGGGCGCTGAGGCTGCGCCGTTCGATGCCCTGGCCGCGGGGCGCCGCATGCCGCCTGGGACGGGGTGGGCTACCCCGGACAGTCCTGCCCAGAGGTCGCCATACGACCACAAGGCAGGACGACGGCGCGGATCGGCAGGCCGCCGGCCGCTCAGCCGCCGATGGCGCTCATCGTCCGGGTCGGCTGCACGAAGCCCGGCTCGTTGACGTGGTGCTTGAGCTCCTTGCGCCAGACGGCGTCGCGGACGATCTGCTCGAGCTCGTCGTCGCCGGCGCCGGCGCGCATCGGCGCGCGCAGGTCGGTCTCGTTGAGCGAGAACAGGCAGGTGCGCAGGCGGCCGTCGGCGGTCAGGCGGATGCGGTTGCAGTCGCCGCAGAAGGGCTCGCTCACCGGGTTGATGAAGCCGATCGAGCCGCGGCCGTCGGCGAAGCGGTAGACGCGGGCCGTCGCGTGGGGCTCGCGCGGCTCGGACTCCAGCGGCCAGTGCTCCTCGATCAGCGCGCGGACCTCGGCGCCGCTGAGCACGCTCTCGGGCCGCCAGGCGTGGTCGGCGTCGAGCGGCATGAACTCGATGAAGCGGATCTCGTAGGGGTGCTCGCGGGCGAAGCGCGCGAAGGGCAGTACCTCGTCCTCGGTGAAGCCGCGCATGGCGACCGCGTTGACCTTGATCGGGTGGGCCTCGGGGAAGCTCGCGAGGACCGCGAGCCCCGCGAGCACGCGCGGGAGCGCGTCGCGCCGCGTCATCTCGAAGAAGCGGTCGCGCTGCAGCGAGTCGATCGACACGTTGAAGCGCGAGACGCCCGCGCGCACGAGCGCCTCGGCGTCGCGGTCGAGCAGGTAGCCGTTGGTGGTCACGCTCAGGTCGTCGACCAGCGGGGCGAGCATCGAGGCCAGGGCCGGGAAGTCGCGGCGCACGAGCGGCTCGCCGCCGGTGAGACGCACGTCGCGCACGCCCATCTGCGCCACGAGCGCCACGATCCGCTCGATCTCCTCGAAGCGCAGGACGTCGTCGCGCTCGAGCCACGGCAGGCCCTCGGCGGGCATGCAGTACTGGCAGCGGAAGTTGCAGCGGTCGGTCACGGACACGCGCAGGTCGCCGATCTCGCGGCCGTGCCCGTCAACGAGCGGATCCATCGCCATGGTCCAAGCGTATCCTGCCGCGCGTGCGGCCACTCGCCCTGCTCCTCGCCGGCGCGCTGGCGCTCGCCGCGTGCGGCGGCGGCAAGGAGCGCTCCGACGCCGACCGCGTGCGCGACACGCTTGGCGCGTTCGCGCAGGCCAGCGCCCAGCACGACTACGGCCGTATCTGCGGCGACCTGCTCGCCAAGCCCGTGCTCGACGCGGTCCGCAAGGCCGGGCTGAGCTGCCAGCAGACGATGAAGACCGCGATGGACGGCGTGAAGGCGCCCAAGCTCGAGGTCCGTCAGGTGACCGTGAACGGCGCCACGGCGACGGCCAAGGTCCACACGAGCGCCGCCGGCCAGCAGCCCTCCGACGACACCGTGGCGCTCGTCAGGGAGGGCGGCGACTGGAAGATCGGCTCGCTGGCGGGCGGGTAGCGCTCAGCCCGGCGCGGCGGCGCGCAGCGTGGCCTCGAAGTCCGTGCGCGCGATCGGCCCCACGCACGGCGAGCTCGCGCCCGCCGCGAGGTAGCGTTCGATCCCGGCGCGGACCTCGTCGGCCGAGCCGATCGCACACAGCACCCGCAGGAAGCGCTCGGAGATCGCGGCCTGCATGCCCTCGCCGTCGCCGCGCGCGGCGGCCTCGTCGTAGGCGGCGATGTCCTCGCCGAAGCCCGAGCGCTCGAGCATCGCCCGGTAGAAGGGCAGGCCGAAGTAGGGCAGCAGGTCGCGGCGCATCGAGGCGAACGCCGTCTCGGGGTCGTCGACCACCGCGCTCGGCACGGCGGCGACGACGTCGAAGCCCTCCAGGCTCTTGCCCGCCCGCTCGCGCCCGGTGCGCAGCTCGGGGACGACGACCTCGCGGATGTACTCGGGGTTGCACAGCCACAGCATCGCGCCGTCAGCGATCTCGCCGACCGCGCGCAGCATCGCGGGCGAGAGCGCGGCCGCATAGATCGGCAGCTCGGGGTACGGCCCGATGCCCGCCAGCGCGAAGCCCGTCTTCCACTTCTCGCCCTCGGGCGGCGGCTCGCCGGCCAGGATGGCGCGCACGATCGCGACGTACTCGCGCATCTCGGCCACCGGCTTGTCGATCGTCTGGCCGTGCCAGCCCTCGACGACCGGCCGGTGCGAGACGCCCAGGCCGAGGCGCAGGCGCCCGCCCGACTGCTCCTGCAGCGTCGCCGCGGTCATCGCCATCGTCGCCGGCGTGCGTGTGTAGATGGGCACCACGCCGGTGCCCAGCGCGATGCGCGAGGTCGCGCAGGCGTAGTTGGCGAGCACGGTGAGCGAGTCGCGCGCCGCGATGTGGGTGACGTACGCGGCCTCGTAGCCGAGCTCCTCGGCGAGCCGCAGGCGCGCGATCGCGTCGTCGAGCGAGCGCCCGACCGAGACGAAGCTTCCGACGGCCATCTCCTACCTCCGGGTCACGACGATCGACGCGGGGCCCGCGCCCCGCACGGTCAGCGGCGCGCGGCGCACCACGCGCACGCCGTGGGCACGCACCGAGTAGCCGCGCGGGTAGGCGGCGTGCGGCACGGCGACGAGCGTGTCGGCGCCGCGCGTCGCCGTCCAGCGCAGCGTGAAGCGCCCGCTCGCGACCGAGTAGCTCCAGCGCGCCGCCACGCCGGAGATCCGCTGCGGGTAGGCGCGCGCCAGCTCGCGGACCTTCGCCGCCTTGACCGCGCCCGCGGGCGTGACGACCGACTCGGCGTCGGGCCCCTCGGAGGCCGCCGACGTCGTCGGGTCCTTGTAGGTCTTGTACTGCCAGTACAGCCAGCCGACGCCGGCCCCGTCGGCCCCGTCGGCGACGCGGCGGATGATCTCGAGCTTGTCGGTGGCGCCGAACTCGGTGACGAGCGCCGCGGCGTGGTTGACGGCCGCGTTCTCGGCGCCGTTGGCGAGCGCCTCGCGCTCCTGCTCGGGGCACGGGTCCGAGCGGATCGGCTGCCCGCAGTAGACGTGGTAGCTGAGGCCCTGGCGGGCGTAGGGCAGGCGCACCGAGAACGGGTAGCCGAAGTCGGTGGTCAGCCAGTCCTCGTAGAAGGTCGGCGTGTCGGGGTCGGCCCGGTGCAGCGCCGGGATGAGCGCGCGGTAGAAGGGCGCCAGGTACTGCGCGGCGGCCGCGGGCTGGGGCGGCACGCCGCACGGCGCGGCGGTGAGCTCGCACGCGGGCTCGTTCATCGCGTCGTAGCCGACGACGGCGTCCTCGTGCGCGAGCGTCTTGGCCAGCGCGGCGTAGGCGCGCACGTACTCGTCGCGGATCCCGTCGCGGTTGGTCCAGAAGCTCGTGAACGAGCGCCCGACCGCGGGCTGCAGGTAGGCGTAGGGGAACGGGGTCGCGACGAACGGCTGGCCGTCGTCGAGCGTCGCCCAGTCGGGGGCGCCCTCGCCGCCGTAGCGCTCGGACCACAGGTCCTGGTGCATGTCGACGAGCACCCACAGCCCCTCGGCGCCCGCGACGCGCACGAGCTTGCGCACGCGCGCCGCGTGGCCGGCGTCGATCGCCCCGCGCGCGGGCTCGAGCGCCCGCCACGAGACGCCCAGGCGGATCGCGTTCATGCCCCAGCCGCGGATCCGCCGCGCGTCGGCGCGCGTGAAGTCCGGCGTGTAGGGCGCCAGCTTGTAGACGACGTTGACGCCGTGCAGCACGACCTCGCGACCCTGGCGGTCGAGCAGCCGCCCAGCGCCGACGACGAGCGGGTCGGCGGAGGCGCCGGCGGTCGCGGGCGCCGCCGCGGCGAGGGCGGCGGCGAGCAGGAGCGCGAGGCACAGCGCGCGGCGCATCGGCGCGAGCATATGGGCCCGGCGCTCAGCGCAGCAGGCTGCCGCCCGGCGGGACGACCCACAGCCGCTCGGCCACCGCCGCCGCGCGCTCGGAGCCGAGGGCGGCGACCGTCGCGGCGCCGGCCTGCGCCATCTCGTCGGCCAGCTCGCGCCATGCCTGGGCGACCGTCGCGATGCGCGCCGTCGGGCCCCAGCCGACGGCGGAGCGCAGCTCGGCGGCGTGGGCGCGCACGTCGTCGACGGTCAGCGCGCCGAAGGGCCGGTCCGCCCCGCCGGCGTGGACCGTCCGCGCGAGGACGTCGTCGCTCACGCCCGCGGCCCCCACGCCGACCCGGGCGCCAGCGCGCGCAGCCGCAGGGCGCGGTCGGTGTCCCGCGAGCGCCGCGTGATCGGGTAGGGCGGCATCTTCCAGGGCTGCCAGCCGAGCGTGCCGTAGTGCTCGCGCAGGTAGGCGGTGAGATCGCCGCGGTGCTCGGCGCAGGCGTAGCGGATGGGGCCGAAGGGCCCGCGGCCGTGCCACACGAGCCAGCGGCCGGGCAGCGCGTCGAGGTACTCGCCGCAGACGAGCTCGCGCAGCTGGTGCTCGAGGCTGCGCTGCGTCTCGGCGTCGGGCACCGCGGTGCAGAACTGGCAGCGGAAGATGACGCGGACCGGCACCGTCCCTCACCAGCGGCTCTCGTAGCCGCTCTGCAGCACGGGCGCCGGGCGCCGCCACTCGGGCTCGACCTCGTAGCGGCGGTCCATCATGCGCTCGCGGAAGTAGCGCAGCACGGGGCCGTAGGTGAAGCGCGCGCCGCGCGCCGCCAGAAGCCCGAGCCGGTCGGGCTCCATGAAGGGCATGAAGCGGTCGGGGAAGCCCGCGCTCGTGCACGCGATGCAGATGCCGCCGACGTTGGGGCAGCCGCCGATGCCGTTGACCCAACCCCGGAGGGGCACGTTGCACTTGACCACCGGGCCCTTGCAGCCGAGCTTGACCAGGCAGCGCGCGTCGTCGCCCAGCACGTCCGCGAAGCCGCCCTCCTCGGCGTATCCCGCCCGGTCGCAGCCCTCGTGCACGGTGCGGTCGAAGAGCCAGCGCGGGCGGCCCTGGTCGTCGAGGTCGAGCGTCGGGGCCAGGCCCCCGAGCGCGAGCGCGAGCGCGAGCAGCGTCTCGGTGATGTTGTTGGGCTGCACCGGGCAGCCGGGCAGGTTGACGATCGGGATCCCGAGGCGCGACCTCCAGCTCCAGCCGAGGTAGTCGCGCAGGCCCATGGCGCCGGTCGGGTTGTTGCGCATCGCCGGCACGCCGCCGTAGGCGGCGCACGTGCCGATGGCGAGGACCGCCGCCGCCCGCGGCGCCAGGCGGTCGATCCACGAGCAGGTCGTGATCGGCTGGCCGCTCTCGTGGTCGACGCCGAAGCCGGCCCAGTGGCCCTCGCCGTTGATCTCCTCGTTGGGGACCGAGCCCTCGAGCACGAGCACGAACGGGTCGAGGCGGCCGCGCTCGGCGTCATACCAGGCGCGCATGAGCTCCTCGCCCGTCTCGAACGCGAGCACGGGGTTGTAGATGACGAGCCCCGGCATGCCCGGGATCGCCCCGGTGAGCAGCTCCTCGAGCGAGGGGCTCGTGGCGGCGGTGAGCGAGACGGTGTCGCCGTCGCATCCCAGCCCGCTCGTCATCCAGATCACGTGGATGAGCTGGCGCTCGCTGCGCCGTTGTCCCGGGGTGAACTCCGGGTCGCGCATCACGCCCGGGCCGGGGCTCGGACCGCCGCGGCGGTCTCGGGCGCGACGGGGTGTCCGCGCTCGGCGAAGCACGCGAGGTGGTGCTCGAGCGAGCCGTGCAGGTGCCATTCGTCGCCGCGGCCGGTGACGAGCTCGGCCTCGGCGAGGCGCCCGAGGGCATGGGAGACCGACGGGCGCTCGGCGCCCACGAGCTGGCCGAGAAGCCTGTGGGTGAGCGGCAGCGACAGCCGGATGCCGCCCAGCTCGACCTTGCCCCAGCGCGCGGCCAGGTGCCAGAGCATCAGCGCCAGGCGGACCTCGAGCCGCGGCTGGCAGGCGATGGCGCGCTGCACGTCGAGGTCCGCGGCGCGCTTGCCCGCGCGGCGCAGCAGGGCCAGGGCGATCTGCGGCCAGGGGCGCACGCGCTCGGCGAAGCCCGTGTCGAGCACGGCGACGCGCGCGGGGACGAGGACGTGCCAGCACTCGAGGTGCTCGAGCAGCTCGTCGCCGCGGTCCGACGGGGGCTGCAGGAGGTCGCCGGCGCCGGTGAGCTCGGTGGCCGTCCGGTCGCCGACCTGGATCTCGACGGCGACCACGCCGTCGAGCACCAGCAGGCCCAGACCGCCCGGGTTGGGCTCGAGCCACTCGGCCGGGGCGTGCTCGCCGATCGGGATCTCGAAGACCACGACGGTCGCCACCTGGCGCGCCACGACGCGCATGCGCAGGTCGAACTCCTGGGCGAGGTCGGTGTCCGCGTCGAGCAGGTAGCAGTACGACGCCTGAGGCCGCAGCCGCTCGCGCTGGACGGGATGCTCGGGGTCGCCTGAGACCATGCCGCGGGGCCATCTTCTCACCCGATACAAGCCTGTCTCGTCGGGCGTCCGCTCGTGCGGCATGGCGCATTCGTACTCGCGTAATGCGGATTACCCCGGATGGCGGTAATCCGGATTACTGGCATCGTCGGCGCCGCTCGGCCCGTTGATAGAACCGTTCGGCCGATCGGAGGAGCGGGTCATGTGCTTGGCGATTCCAGGGCAGGTCATCGAGTTCGTGGACGAGGCCAACCGCCTCGCGAAGGTCGACGTCGCAGGGGTACGCCGCACGGTCAACGTCGGCCTGCTCGACGCCGACGACGACGGCGGCGCCCAGCCCGGCGACTGGGTCCTCATCCACGTCGGCTTCGCCCTCTCGAAGATCGACGAGGACGAGGCCCACGCGACCCTCGAGCTGCTGCGCGGCATGGGCCAGGACTTCGAGGACGCGATCGAGGAGCTCAAGGGCAGCGTGATCGGATGAGCGAGGCGCTCCCCGCGTGCATCGCGGACTTCGACGGCTGCATCACCTGCGGCGACCACGCCGTCGAGCTGCGGGTCGTGAGCGTCGACGAGGCGAGCGGCCTGGCGGTGTGCGCCGACGAGCACGGCGGGAGCGCCGAGGTCGACGTCCTGCTCGTCGCGCCCGTGGACGCCGGCGACGTGCTCCTCGTGCACGCCGGCGCCGCCATCGGCCGGGGAGCCGCGGCGTGAAGTTCGTCGACGAGTTCCGCGACGCCGAGCTGGGCGGGGCGCTGGCGCGCGAGATCCTCGGCACCGTCGAGCCCGGCCGCCACTACAAGATCATGGAGGTCTGCGGCGGCCACACGCACTCGATCTACAAGTACGGCGTCGACGACCTGCTGCCGGCCAACGTCGAGCTCGTGCACGGCCCCGGGTGCCCGGTGTGCGTGATCCCGATGGGGCGCGTCGACGACGGCATCGCCATCGCCCACGAGCCGGGCGTGATCTTCGCCTGCTTCGGCGACATGCTGCGCGTGCCCGGCGCCGACGGCACGCTCCTGGACGCCAAGGCCCAGGGCGCCGACGTGCGGATGGTCTACTCGCCGCTCGACGCGCTGCGGATCGCCAAGGAGAACCCCGACCGCGAGGTCGTGTTCTTCGCGATCGGCTTCGAGACGACCGCGCCGTCGACCGCGCTGACCCTGATGCGCGCCAAGGCCGAGGGCATCGCGAACTTCTCGTGCATGTGCAACCACGTGACGATCGTGCCGCCGCTGCGCGCGCTGCTCGACTCGCCCGACCTGCGCCTGGACGGCTTCATCGGCCCCGGCCACGTCGCGACCGTCGTCGGCGCGCGGCCCTTCGAGTTCATCCCCGCCGACTACGGCAGGCCGGTCGTCATCTCGGGCTTCGAGCCCGTCGACCTCCTGCAGTCGGTGCAGATGATCCTCGCCCAGCTGCGCAGCGGGCGCTGCGAGGTCGAGAACCAGTACAGCCGCGTCGTGCCCCACGAGGGCAACCTCCGCGCGCTGCAGGCGATGGCCGAGGTCTTCGCCCTGCGCCCGCACTTCGAATGGCGCGGCCTGGGCTTCATCTCCCAGAGCGCCCTGCGTCTCTCCGACGCCTACTCGGACCTCGACGCCGAGCGGCGCTTCAGCGTGCCCGGCGTGCGCGTGGCCGACCCCAAGGCGTGCCAGTGCGGCGAGGTCCTCAAGGGCGTCATCAAGCCGTGGGAGTGCAAGGTCTTCGGCAGCGCCTGCACGCCCGAGCACGCGATCGGCACCTGCATGGTCTCGCCCGAGGGCGCCTGCGCGGCCTACTACAACTACGGGCGCTTCGCGCGCGAGCGGGAAGTGGTCTGAGTGGCGGGCCCCGTGACCGACCGCGAGGAGCGCGTCCTCGGCATCATCGAGACCGCGCGCGCCAAGCGCCCGCGCTTCAAGGACGAGCACATCACGATGGCCCACGGCGCCGGCGGCAAGGCCACGCAGACGCTGATCGAGGGCCTCTTCGTCCCGGCCTTCGCCTCGCCGGCGCTCGCCGCGCTGGCCGACGCGGGCACGGTCTCGGTCGGCGGCGTCGACGTGGCGCTGACGACCGACAGCTTCGTGGTCAAGCCGATCCGCTTCCCGGGCGGGTCGATCGGCGAGCTGGCCGTCAACGGGACGGTCAACGACCTCGCGGTCGCGGGCGCGCGGCCGCTGGCGCTGAGCCTGTCGATGGTCCTCGAGGAGGGCCTGCCGGCCGACGTCCTGCGCGCCGAGGTCGAGGCGATCGCGCGGGCCGCCGAGGCGGCCGACGTCCAGATCGTGGCCGGCGACACGAAGGTCGTCGAGCGCGGGCACGCCGACCAGATGTACCTCTCGACGGCGGGCGTGGGCGCGGTGGACGCGCGCGCGGCGCTCTCTCCGGCCGGCCTGCGCCCGGGCGACCGGATCCTCGTCTCGGGCACGGTCGGCGACCACGGGACGGCGATCATGCTCGCCCGCGGCGAGTTCGAGCTCGACGCCGAGGTGGAGTCCGACACGTGCTCGCTGTGGCCGGCGGTCGACGCGCTGCTCGACGCCGCGGGCCCGCAGCTGCGCTGCATGCGCGACGCGACGCGCGGCGGGGTCGCGTCGGTGCTCAACGAGCTCGCGCGGGCCTCGGGCGTGGCGATCCTCGTGCGCGAGGGCGACGTGCCCGTGCTGCCCGCGGTGGCCGGCGCCGCGGAGATCCTCGGCATCGACCCGATGTACGTGGCCAACGAGGGCAAGCTCGTGGCCTTCGTCGCCCCCGAGGCCGCGGACGCGGCGCTGGCGGCGCTGCGCGCGGTGCCGGGCTGCGAACGGGCCATGGAGATCGGCGAGGTCAAGACCGAGCCGCCAGGGATGGTGCTCGTCCAGACGGCATTTGGCGGCAAGCGGGTCATGGACCAGCTCGTGGGCGACCCGCTGCCCCGCATCTGTTGAGAAGCAGGAAGGAGCACCGATGGCAGGCACAGTCGAGTTCGTCCCCAATCAGGAGAAGACCGAGGCGATCACCGCCCATGTGCTGTGGATGACCACGGGCCTCTCCTGCGAGGGCGACTCGGTGGCCATGACCGCGGCCACCAACCCGAGCCTCGAGGACATCATCCAGGGCGTCATCCCCGGCATGCCGCGGGTGGTGATCCACAACCAGGTCGTCGCCTACGAGGTCGGCCAGGAGTACATCCAGGCCTGGTACGACGCCGAGCAGGGCAAGCTCGACCCCTTCGTCCTCATCATCGAGGGCTCCATCGGCAACGAGGAGATCAACGGCGAGGGCCACTGGACCGGCTTCGGGGTCAACCCCGAGAACGGCCAGCCCATCACCACCAACGAGTGGGTCGACCGCCTCGCCAACAAGGCCGCGGCCGTCGTCGCCATAGGGACCTGCGCCACCTACGGCGGCATCCCGGCGATGAAGAACAACCCGACCGGCGCCATGGGCCTGCCCGACTACCTGGGCTGGAAGTGGAAGTCGAAGGCCGGCCTGCCGGTCGTCTGCATCCCCGGCTGCCCGGCCCAGCCCGACAACATGACCGAGACGCTGCTCTACCTCGTGCTCCACCTCGGGGGCCTCGCCCCGGCGCCCGAGCTCGACGACCAGCTGCGCCCCAAGTGGCTGTTCGGGCGCTCGGTGCGCGAGAGCTGCAACCGCGCCGGCTACACCGAGCAGGGGGCGTTCGCCACCGAGTACGGCGACGACCCGCGCTGCCTGGTGAAGCTCGGCTGCAAGGGGCCGGTGGTGCGCTGCAACGTGCCCGTCCGGGGTTGGGTCAACGGCATCGGCGGCTGCCCGAACGTCGGCGGCATCTGCATGGCGTGCACGATGCCCGGCTTCCCCGACAAGTACATGCCCTTCATGGAGCCCGACGCGTGGGGCAACAGGCTCGCCGACACGGTGCGCTTCACCTACGGCCCCCTCCTGAAGTACTTCCGCAACCGGAACATCAAGAACTCGTTCGACAAGGAGCCGGAGTGGCGCAAGCCCGGGCGCCAGCTCACCACCGGCTACGAGAAGCGCTGGTGAGGAGGAGAGCTCATGGCCGTTGAATCACCCACCGACCAGAAGGTCGTCGTCAAGGAGATGTCGTGGGACCCCATCACCCGCATCGTCGGGTCGCTGGGCATCCACACCGAGATCGACTTCACCAACCACCAGGTCATGAAGTGCTACTCGACCTCGATGGTCTTCCGCGGGTTCGACATCTTCATGAAGGGCATCGACCCGCGCGACGCGCACTTCATCACCAGTCGCATCTGCGGCATCTGCGGTGACAACCACTGCACCTGCTCGTGCCTGAACCAGAACATGGCCTACGGCGTCAAGCCGCCCCCGCTGGGCGACCTCGCCTACAACCTGGCCGAGTCGGCGGACTTCATGTTCGACCACGCGATCTTCAACGACTGCATGGCGAACGTGGACTTCTGCGAGCAGATGGTCAAGGAGACCAACCCGACGCTGCTCAAGAAGGCCGAGCAGACCGCCTCGCCGCACGGAGACATCCACGGCTACAAGACGATCGCCGACATCATGCGGGCGCTGAACCCGTTCACCGGCAGCTTCTACCTGGAGACGCTGCAGGTGGCGCGCTACACCCGCGAGATGTACTGCCTGTTCGGCGGGCGCCACACGCACCCGTCGACGATCATGCCGGGCGGCGTCAGCGCCCACATCACGCACCAGACCTGCACGGACTACTACGTGCGGCTCATGCGCTACATGGAGTACGTCAAGCGCACGGTGCCCATGCACGACGACCTGTACGACTTCTTCCTGCAGGAGCTGCCGGGCTACGACATGGTCGGCTACCGGGACACGGACCTCGTGTGCTGGGGCTGCTTCGACGACCCCGACTACGTCGACTACAGCTACAAGAACATGGGGGAGTGGGGCAAGCACCGCTACATCACCCCCGGGCTCGTCTTCAAGGGCGAGCTGATCACCACCGACCTGGTGGAGATCAACCTCGCGATGCGGATCCTGCTGGGCAGCTCGTACTTCGACGACTGGACGAGCGAGGAGACCTTCGTCACCGAGGACCCGCTCGGCAACCCGGTCGACAAGCGCCACCCGTGGAACAAGGTGACGCTGCCCAAGCCGCAGAAGCGCGACTGGGCCGACAAGTACTCGTGGGTCGTCTCGCCGCGCATGTACGACCAGCGCAACGACACCTACGTCGCCTGCGACACCGGCGGCGGGCCGTTCGCGCGCCAGTGGGTCACGGCCAAGGCGGGCCTGGTCGACATCGGCTACCTCAAGGCGACCGGCCACAGCATCCAGATGGTGCTGCCCAAGACCGCCGGCATGCCCGAGATGGAGCTCGAGTGGCACGTGCCCGAGAAGTCCAACGCGGTCGAGCGCGACCGCGCACGCACGTACCACCAGGCGTACTCGGCGCTCGTCGGGCTGCACTGCCTGGAGCGGGCGCTGGGCGAGATCCGCGCCGGGCGGACCAAGAGCTGGTCGGACTTCAAGGTCCCCGACGAGGCGCTGAGCGTCGGCTTCCACGAGGCGGCGCGCGGCGTGCTCTCGCACCACATGGTCATCCGCGAGGGCAAGATCGCCAACTACCAGCCCTACCCGCCGACGCCGTGGAACGCCAACCCGCGCGACGTCTACGGCACCCCCGGCCCGTACGAGGACGCCGTCCAGAACACGCCCATCTTCGAGGAGAACGGCCCGGAGAACTTCAAGGGCGTCGACATCATGCGCGCGGTCCGCTCGTTCGACCCGTGCCTGCCGTGCGGCGTGCACATGTACACCGGGGCGGGCCGCGTCCGCAAGGTGGTGCACCGGCCGACGGGCCTGTGCTGATGGCCGCCGGCATCGACTCCGATCGGCACCTCGCGCGCGTCCAGGAGCTCACCGACGCGCTCGAGGCGCTGCCGGACGGCCGCGAGAAGGAGCTCGCCGAGGACCTCATCGGGGCCATCGTCGAGCTCTACGGCGACGGCCTGCGGCGCGTCGTCGAGGCGCTCGGTGAGGCGGGCGCGCCCGGGCAGGAAATCCACGAGCGGCTCGTCGACGACGGGGTCGTGGCCAGCCTGCTGCTGATCCACGACCTCTACCCGATCGACCTCGACACGCGGGTGCGCGAGGCGCTCGACAGCGTGCGCCCGTACATGGAGTCCCACGGCGGCGACGTCGAGCTGCTGGGCCTCGAGGACGGCGTCGCGCGGCTGAAGCTCGTCGGCAGCTGCAAGGGCTGCCCGGCGTCGGCCGCGACGCTCGAGCTCGCCATCAAGGAGGCGATCGACGCCGCCGCGCCGGATCTCGCCGGGCTCGAGGTCGAGGGCGTCGCGCCGGCGCGCAAGCCGCCCGGGCCGTCGCCAGGCCTGCTGCAGATCCAGACGCCGGGGGGTGCTGCCGCGCCCACCCCCGCGCCGACGCCGACGTGGATGGCGCTCGACGAGGCCGGCGACGTGGCGCGCGGCGAGCTGCGGACCGTCACGGTGCGCGGCGTCGAGCTCGTGGTCGCCAACGTCGACGGCACGCTGCTGGCCTACCGCAGCGCCTGCGCGGGCTGCGAGGCGAGCCTGGCCGACGCGGCGCTCAACGCCGAGATCCTCACGTGCGCGCGCTGCGGCCGGGCATACGACCTGCCGCGCGCGGGCCGCGCGCTCGGCGCGGAGGAGGGCCAGCTCGAGCCGGTGCCGCTGCTGCGCCGGGCGGGCGCCAAGGTGGAGGTGGCGCTCGCCCAGTGACAACAGCTCGCCCTGGCAACGGTGGGCTCGACCCCGAGATCGTCGCGCGGCTGCGGCGCATGGCGCGCGGACGGGCCGCGGCCGCGCCGCCCGCCGCGGCCGGCGGCGGTCCGCGCTGCGACCTCTGCGGCGCGACGATGGCCGAGGACCACCGCCACCTGCTCGACGTCGGCGAGCGCCAGATCCTGTGCGCCTGCGAGCCGTGCATCGCGATGCGCTCGGGCGAGGGCGACCTGCGCCCCACGGGCAACCGTTCGCTGCTGCTCGACGACTTCGTGCTGCGCGACGAGGTCTGGGCGCAGTTCCAGATCCCGATCGGGCTGGCCTTCTTCTTCGTCAGCGAGGCGGCCGGCGGCGTCGTCGCCCTGTACCCGAGCCCCGCCGGCGCCACGGAGTCCGAGCTCTACCTCGAGGCCTGGAACGAGCTGGTCGCGGCCAACCCCGTGCTCGCCGAGCTCGAGCCCGAGGTCGAGGCGCTCGTCGTCAACCGCCTCGCCGACCCCCACCGCTACGCGATCGTGCCCATCGACCGCTGCTACGAGCTGGTCGGGATGATCAAGGCCACGTGGGAGGGGATCTCCGGCGGCGACGCCGTGCCCAACGCGGTCCAGGCGTTCTTCGACCGGCTGTCCGAGGCCCGGAGCGCGGCGTGACCGACGTCGACGCCGTCGCGGCGAGCAGCGTGGCGCCCGAGTTCGAGGTCCACGACGCGACCTGGGTGCGCGACGCGGCCGCGCCCACGCTGTCCTTCGCGCTCGGCGTGCGCGAGACGTCCGGCCGCGAGGTCTTCACCATCGCGCTGACGGCGCAGATCAACATCGACCCGGCGCGCCGGCGCTACGACGCGCAGACGCGCGAGGCGCTCGTCGAGCTCTTCGGCGCCCCCGAGCGCTGGGCGGCCACGACCAAGAGCTTCGTCTGGGCCCAGGTCGGCACGCTGGTGCCGTCCTTCACGGGGGAGACGACCTTCACCCTGCCGGTGCCGTGCACGTTCGACCACGAGCTCGCCGCCGCGAAGTACCTCTACAGCGTGGTCGACGGCGAGGTGCCGCTGAGCTTCCACTTCACGGGCTCGGTGCTGCACCGCGGCGACGCGGGGCAGCTGCAGGTGGTCCTCATCCCGTGGACCTGCTCCGCCGACTGGCGGATGCCGGTCGACGTGTGGCGGGAGATGATGGCCCACCACTACCCCGGCGGCGGCTGGCTGCGGCTGCACCCCGAGACGCTGGCCGCGCTGTCGCGCTTCAAGGCGCAGCGCGGGCTGCCGTCCTACGACGCGTGCCTGGCCGCGCTGCTGGCGCGGGACGAGACGTGAACGCCGCCCTGGAGGAGCTGCTGGGCACGCTGCTCTTCGAGGGCTACGCGCTGTACCCGTACACGCCGGGGGCCACGAAGAACGCCACGCCGACGCCGTTCGGGATCGTCTACCCGCCGGCCTACGCGCAGGCGACCCCGAGCACCTTCGACAAGCTGCGCATGCAGGGCGTCGCGGTCGCCGACGGCGACGCAGTGCTGAGCGGCGAGGCGCGCTTCCTGCAGGGCTCGGGCAAGGGCCACCAGGCGGTGCCGCGCCGCCTCGACGCGGCGGGCCGCACGCTGGCCGACCTGGCGGCCTCGCCCCACGTCGAGCCCTTCGAGACGGGCGGCCTGCACGGGCGCGTCCGGATGGCGGCCGAGGACCTCGGCGCGGGTCGCTGGCGCGTGATGCTGTGCGTGCACAACACGACGCCGGTCGCCGAGGGCCTCGACCGCCCCGCCGCGCTGGCCCACAGCCTGCTCTCCACGCACCCGGTGCTCACGATCGCGGGCGGGCGCTTCGTATCCCCGCTCGAGGCGCCGGAGGCCGAGAGCGTCAACACCTTCCCCGTGCTCGCCACCGACGAGGACGACGCCCTGCTGGGGGCGGCGATCATGCTGCCCGACCATCCGCGGCTGGCGCCCGAGAGCCGCGGCGACCTCTTCGACGGCACCGAGATCGAGGAGGCGCTGCTGCTGCACGTCCTCGCGCTCTCCGACGACGAGCGCGAGGCGATCGCCGCCGCCGACCCGGCCGTCAAGGAGATGGTCGCCCGCGCCGCCGCGGCGACGCCCGAGGAGGTCATGGCCCTCCACGGGCGCACGACGCTCTCGGACCCGGCCCCCCCGCACGCCGAGCCGCCGGGCGAGCGCGAGGTCGAGGTCGACGGCGTGACCTATCGCCTGGGCGACAAGGCCGTGCTGCGCCTCGGGGACCGCAGCGATCCCTACGACCGGATCCTCGACGGCCGGACGGCCACCATCGAGCGGATCTACTACGACTACGAGAGCAAGCTGTACTTCGGCGTGACCGTCGACGACGATCCGGGCCGGGAGCTCATGCGCGAGACCGGCCGCTACCTCTTCTTCTTCCTCGGCGAGCTGGAGGTGTGCCCGGCATGACGCAGACCCTGCAGAAGCAGATCCTGGTGGCCGGCATCGGCAACGCCTGGCTGCGCGACGACGGGTTCGGCGGCGAGGTCGCGCGGCGCCTCGAGGCGCGCGCGCTGCCCGCCGGCATCACCGTCATCGACTTCGGCACCGGCGGCCTGGACCTCGCCTACGAGGTCATGCGCGGCTACGACGCGCTCGTGCTCATCGACGTCAGCCGCCAGGGCGGCGAGCCTGGGACGCTGTACGTCATGGAGCCCGCCGAGGAGGACATCGCCGCCGGCATCGAGGACGGCGAGATGCTCGACCCTCACGGCATGGACCCCCAGACCGTCCTGCGCTTCGTGCGCGCCGTCGGCGGCTGGCCGGGCAAGGTGGTCGTCGTCGCCTGCGAGCCGGCCGAGGTCGAGGAGATGGGGCTCGGGCTCAGCGACGAGGTCAGCGCCGCGGTCGACCGCGCCGTCGAGCTCGTGGAGACGGTGTGCACGAGCTCTCTGTAGCGAGCGCCGTGATCGCGACCGTCGAGCGCCACGCCGCGGGCCGGCGGGTCACGGCTGTGCACCTGCAGGTCGGCCACCTGCGCCAGGTCGTCCCCGACTCGCTGGCCTTCTACTTCGAGCATGTCGCGCGCGGCACCGTCTGCGAGGGCGCGCGCCTGGAGCAGGAGCCGATCCCGGCGCGCCTGCGCTGCGGCTGCGGACACGAATGGGAGCTCGACGGGCTGGACTTCCGCTGCCCGGCCTGCCGCGCGGCCGACGCGGTCGTGATCAGCGGCGAGGAGCTCCTGGTGGATTCCATCGACGTCGAGCAGGAGGAGGCGGCATGCACCGCGTGAAGGTCAGGGTCGTCGAGGACGCCCTGGACGCCAACAACACGATCGCCCGCGCCAACCGCGACGACTTCGATCGCCACGGCGTGACCGTCGTGAACCTCATGAGCGCGCCCGGGGCGGGCAAGACGACGCTGCTGGAGAGCGTGCTCGGCGACCTCCCGGGCGTCCGCGCCGGCGTGCTCGAGGGCGACGTGCAGGGCAGCCTCGACGCCGACCGCATCGCCTCGATGCACGTCCCCGTCACCCAGCTCAACACCGACGCGGGCTTCGGCGGCGAGTGCCACCTCGACGCCAACATGGTCCGCTCCGCGCTCCCCGCGCTGCCGCTGGAGGACATCGACCTGCTCGTGATCGAGAACGTCGGCAACCTCGTCTGCCCGGCCGAGTTCCGCGTCGGCGAGGACGCCCGCGTGATGGTCTCCTCGGTCACCGAGGGCGAGGACAAGCCGCTGAAGTACCCGCTCATGTTCCGCGCCTGCGGGCTCGTGCTCGTCAACAAGATCGACCTCCTCGAGCACCTCGACTTCGACATGGACCTCTTCCTGCACCACCTCGACGCCGTCCACCCCGATGTCCCGCGGATGCTCGTCAGCGCGCGCACGGGCGAGGGCGTCGAGGCGTGGCGGTCGTGGCTGGTCGAGCTCGCCGCCGCGCGCGCGGGGGCCGCCGTGTGAACGCGACGGCGCAGCGCCGCCGGGCCGGCGAGGCGCTCTTCGACGAGGACGGCGCGACGCGGCTGGCGCGGCTGTGCCATCGCATGGCCGAGCGCTTCGCCCGCGACGGGCGGCTCGTGGCCATCGGCCTCACCGCGCAGGCGCGCTCGGACGTGCGCCACGTCGCGGTCGAGTTCGTGCACCCGGTCATCGTCGGCAAGCGCGCGCTGCCGGCCGTCGGCCTGGCGGGCGAGTCGGCGCCGCTGCTCGCCGAGCTCGACCTGCTGGCCGAGCCCGAGGACATCGTCGTCGCCTTCGGCGAGCCCGGCGACGGACCCGCGCTCGCCGAGGCGCTCGCGCTGGCCCGCGCCCGCGGCTGCCTGACGATCGCCTTCGCGCCGCTCGGCGCCGAGTGGGAGCTCGTGCCGCCCAGCGACGACCCCTTCGTCCGCCAGGAGCTCGTCGAGACCGCCTACCACGTGCTCTGGGAGCTCGTGCACGTCTTCTTCGAGCACCGCGGCCTGCTCGAGGGCCGCACCGAGCAGCGCGTCCACGACGTCGGGGCCTCGAGCTTCCTCTATCCCTTCCTGGGCGAGCAGGAGCACGATCTCGACGCCGTCCTCGCCGACGTGGCGGCGTCGGTGCGGGCCAAGGGGGAGGAGGCGAGCGCGCTGCGCGAGCAGACGCTCGCCGACGGCGCCGACACGCTGCGCGCCGCCGCGGCCGAGTTGCGCGCCGCCTTCGACGCCGGCGGGCGGCTGCTGGCCCTGGGCAACGGCGGCTCGGCCACCGACGCGATGGACGTCGTCGCCGACTTCGCCGGCCCGCCCGCCGCGAGCGGCTGGCCCGCCCGCCGGGCCCTCGACCTCACGGCCGACACGGCGATCGTCACCGCGATCGCCAACGACATCGGGACCGAGGCGATCTTCGCCCGGCAGGTCATCGCCTACGGGCGCCGCGGCGACGTGCTCCTGGCGCTGTCGACGAGCGGCAACTCGCTCAGCGTGCTCGAGGCGCTGGGCGAGGCGCGCCGCCGCGGGCTGCGGACGATCGCCTTCGTGGGCTACGACGGCGGCCGGGTGGCGTCCGAGGCGCTCGCCGACCACGTCGTCGTCACGCGCTCGCAGCACATCCCGCGCATCCAGGAGGCGCAGGCGACGGCCTACCACCTGCTCCGCGAGCTCGTCGAGGGATGACGCGGCGCGCGGCCGCCCGGGTCGAGGGCGTCGTGCAGGGGGTCGGCTTTCGCCCCTACGTCTACCGCCTGGCGCGCGAGGAGGGGCTCGCCGGCTACGTGCGCAACGACGAGCGCGGGGTCCTGCTCGACGTCGAGGGGGCCGCCGACGCGGTCGAGCGCTTCGTCGCGCGCCTGCCGGCCGAGGCGCCGCCGCTGGCGAGCATCGAGTCGGTCGCCTGGACGATCCTGCCCCCCACGGGGGAGCGCGGCTTCCGGATCGTCGAGAGCGCCCGCGGCGGCGAGCCTGCCGCGCCGGTGAGCGCCGACGCCGCGACCTGCGACGACTGCCTCGCCGAGCTCTTCGATCCCGCCGACCGCCGCCACCGCTACCCCTTCGTCAACTGCACCAACTGCGGCCCGCGCTTCACGATCGTGCGCGGTGTCCCGTACGACCGGCCGCTGACGACGATGGCCGGCTTCGAGATGTGCGCCGCGTGCCGGGCGGAGTACGAGAACCCCGGCGACCGCCGCTTCCACGCCCAGCCCAACGCCTGCCCGGACTGCGGGCCGGCGCTGGCGCTCGGCGCCGCGTCCGGCGACCACGCCCTGCGCCTCGCGGTCGCGGCCCTCCTCGACGGCGCCATCGTCGCGGTCAAGGGCCTGGGCGGCTACCACCTGGCGTGCCGCGCCGACGACGAGGCCGCGGTCGCGCGGCTGCGGGCGCGCAAGCACCGCGAGGACCGGCCCTTCGCGCTGATGGCCGGCGACCTGGAGGCGGCGGGCGCGCTCGTCGAGCTGGGGGAGACGGAGGCCGAGCTGCTGGCCGGGCGCGAGCGGCCGATCGTGCTCGCCCCGCGGCGCCCCGGCGCGCCCGTCGCCGCCGCCGTCGCGCCGCGCAGCGCCGAGCTCGGCGTGATGCTGCCCTACTCGCCGCTGCATCACCTGCTCGCCGCCGACACGGCGACCACGCTGGTCATGACGAGCGGCAACGTCTCCGACGAGCCGATCGCCTTCCGCGACGACGACGCCCGCGAGCGGCTGGCCGCCATCGCCGAGCACGTCCTGCTTCACGACCGCCCGATCCAGACGCGCACCGACGACTCGGTCGTGCGCGCCGTCGCCGGGCGGGCGCTGATGCTGCGCCGCTCGCGCGGCCACGTTCCCGACGCGCTCGCGCTGCCGCTCGCCGCGCCGCAGCTGCTGGCCTGCGGCGCCGAGCTGAAGAGCACCTTCTGCCTGGCCAAGGGCGCGCGGGCCTGGGTCGGCCACCACATCGGCGACCTCAAGAACGAGGAGACGCTGCGCTCCTTCACCGAGGGGATCGCCCACTTCGAGGAGCTCTTCGCGGTCGCGCCGCGGGTCGTCGCCCACGACCTGCACCCCGACTACCTGTCGACCTCCTACGCGCTGGCGCGCGAGGGCGTCGAGCACGTCGGTGTCCAGCACCACCACGCCCACCTCGCCGCGGTCCTCGCCGAGCACGGCGAGACCGGCCCGGCGATCGGGGCGATCTACGACGGCACCGGCTACGGCAGCGACGCCACGGTCTGGGGCGGCGAGCTGCTGGCCGGCGGCCTCGCCGGCTTCGAGCGCGCCGCGCACCTCTGGCCGGTGCGCCTGCCCGGCGGCGACCGCGCGGTGCGCCAGCCGTGGCGGATGGCCTGCGCGTGGCTGGGCGAGGCGACGGGCGCCGAGCCCGCGCCGCTGCCCGGGATCGACCCGCGCGCCTGGCGCGCCGTCGCCGAGCTCGCCCGCACGGGCCTCGCCGCGCCGGTGACGACGAGCATGGGGCGCCTCTTCGACGCGGTCGCCGCGCTCTGCGGGGTGCGCGCCGAGGTCACCTACGAGGGCCAGGCGGCCGTCGAGCTCGAGGCGCTCAGCGACCGCGGCGAGCGCGGCGCCTACCCGCTCGACGTGGGAGGCGGGATCCTCGACGCGCGCCCGACGATCCTCGCGGTCGCCGCCGACGTGGCCGCCGGCGCCGGCCCCGGCGTCGTCGGCGCGCGCTTTCACCGCGCCGTCGCGCGCGCCACCGCCCAGGCGTGCGCCGACGCCGCCGCGGCGCGGGGGATCGAGACCGCCGTCCTCGCCGGCGGCGTCTGGCAGAACCGCCTGCTGCTCGAGCTCACCCTCCCGCTCCTGCACGCCACCGGTCTGCGCGTGCTCGTCCCCGAGCGCCTGCCGCCCAACGACGGCGCGATCGCCTACGGGCAGGCGGCCGTGGCCGCGGCGCTCACGCCGCAGCGCTGACGAAGGCGATGAAGTCGTCGACCAGCGGCCGCGACGGGCCCACGACGGCGCGCAGGACGTGCCACGCGCGCCGCGGCGGGCCGGGTTCGACGGGGATGACGCCCAGCAGCCCGGCGTCGAGGTCGGAGGTGACGGCGTCGGCGGAGAGGAACGAGATCCCCAGCCCGAGCCGCGCCGCCTGGCGGATGGCGCCGTTGGAGCCCACGGTGAGCGTGTCGCCGCGCAGGTCGTGGGCGGCGAGGAACTCCTCGTTGGCCGACCGCGTCCCCGAGTCGGGCTCGCGCAGCAGCCACGTGCGCCCGCCGAGCTGGCCCGGCGCCACGGGCGCGCCCGCGGCGAGCGGATCGTCGGCGGCGCTGATGAGGACGAGCTCGTTGGGGCGGAAGGGCTGCGCGCGGATGCGCTCGTCGACCGGCGGGCGCCCGCCGAAGGCCACGTCGGCGGCGTGGCCGAGCAGCCAGTCGAGCACCTGGGCGCGGTTGCCGACGCTGAGGCCGAGGCGGACGTCGGGGTGCTCGGCGGCGAAGGCGCGCATGAGGGCGGGCACGAACGACTCGGCCGCCGTCGTCACCGCCGCGATCCGCAGCACGCGCTCGCTTGCCGCCGCGGCCTCGAGCGCCGCCTGGCGCCCGGTGCCGAGCAGGCCGATGACGTCCGTCGCGTAGCGGGCGAACTCGGCGCCGGCCGCCGTGGGCCGCACCCCGCGCCCGTCGCGCTCGAGCAGCGGCGTGCCGACCTCGCGCGAGAGCGCCGTGATGGCCGCGGACACCGACGGCTGGGTCACGACCAGCTCGTCGGCGGCGGCGGTGACCGAGCCGGTCCGCACGACGGCCAGGAAGCTGCGCAGCTGGGTCAGGGTGATCGCCACGGCCCGCCGGAAGCATAAGGAGAAACCTCAATGAACCAAGGAATCTTTTGCTTGCTCCCAAAGCATCGGGCGACGATCCTCCCGCGCCATGGCCGCCTCCGCCGAGCCCCGCACACGCTGGACCGCCGGGGTCACCCCCTACGCCGAGATGGGCTACTGGCAGCCCGATTACGAGCCGAAGGACACCGACGTCCTCGCCGCCTTCCGGATCACCCCGCAGGAGGGCGTCGACGCCATCGAGGCGGCGGCCGCGGTCGCCGGCGAGTCCTCGACGGCGACGTGGACGGTGGTGTGGACCGACCGCCTGACGCCCCACGAGCACTACCAGGCCAAGGCCTACCGCGTCGATCCCGTCCCGGCCGAGCCCGGCCAGTACATGGCCCACATCGCCTACGACCTCGACCTCTTCGAGGAGGGCTCGATCGCGAACCTGACCTCGTCGATCATCGGCAACGTCTTCGGCTTCAAGGCGCTGCGCGCGCTGCGCCTGGAGGACATGCGCATCCCCGCGCACTACGTCAAGACCTTCCAGGGCCCGCCGCACGGGATCGTCATGGAGCGCGAGTACCTCGACAAGTTCGGGCGCCCGCTGCTCGGCGCCACGACCAAGCCCAAGCTCGGGCTGTCGGCCAAGAACTACGGCCGCGTCGTCTACGAGGCGCTGCGCGGCGGCCTGGACTTCACCAAGGACGACGAGAACATCAACTCCCAGCCCTTCATGCGCTGGCGCGACCGCTACCTGCACGCGATGGAGGCGGTGATGCGCGCGTCGGCCGCGACCGGCGAGGTCAAGGGCCACTACATGAACGTCACCGCGGCGAGCATGGAGGAGATGTACGAGCGCGCGGAGTTCGCGCGCGACATCGGCAGCGTGATCGTCATGGTCGACCTCACGGTCGGCTACACGGCCCTGACCTCGCTGTCGCGGTGGTGCCGCGCCAACGGGATGCTCCTGCACCTGCACCGCGCGGGGCACGGCACCTTCACCCGCCAGAAGAGCCACGGCGTCTCCTTCCGCGTGCTGGCGAAGTGGTGCCGGCTGCTCGGCGTCGACCACATCCACGCCGGCACCGTCGTCGGAAAGCTCGAGGGCGATCCGAACGCCGTGCGCGGCTACTACGACGTCTGCCGCGAGCGCCGCAACGCGGCCGACCCGCAGACGGGGCTGCAGTTCGACCAGGACTGGGCCTCGCTGCCGGGCGTCATGCCCGTCGCGTCGGGCGGCATCCACGCCGGCCAGATGCACCAGCTCCTGCACTACCTGGGCGAGGACGTCGTGCTCCAGTTCGGCGGCGGGACCATCGGGCACCCGATGGGGATCGCCGCCGGCGCGACGGCCAACCGCGTCGCCGTCGAGGCCATGATCCAGGCGCGCAACGAGGGCCGCGAGTTCTACGAGGAGGGCCCCGACATCCTCGCCCGCGCCGCGCGCGGCTGCCCGCAGCTCGAGGCCGCCCTCGAGGTCTGGAAGGACATCACCTTCGACTTCGAGTCGACCGACACCCCCGACCTGGTCGTGACCCCCACGCTGAGCTGAGGAGGAACGGACATGCGCATCACCCAGGGAGCCTTCTCCTACCTGCCCGACCTCACCGACGAGCAGATCGAGGCGCAGGTGCGCTACGCGGTGGCCAACGGCTGGGCGGTCATGGTCGAGCACACCGACGACCCGCACCCGCGCAACGCGCTGTGGGAGATGTGGGCGCCGCCGCGCTTCGACCTCATCGAGGACGACATCGACAGCGTCATGAGCGACGTGCGCGGCGCGCGCGAGGCGTGGCCGCACGGCTACGTGAAGGTCGCCTTCTACGACCGCTCGCTCGGCCGCCAGACCACCGTGCTCTCGTTCATCGTCGGGCGCCCGGAGCGCGAGCCCGGCTTCCGCCTCGAGCGCACCGAGGGCCCGGACCGCCGCCTGCGCTACACGCTGCACCACCGCGACGGGTTCGCGGCGTGAGCGTCCACGACCTGCTGGCGCGGCTCGACGACGAGCTGGTCGCCCTCGCGCCGGTCAAGACGCGCATCCGCGAGATCGCCGCGCTGCTCGTGGTCGACCGGCTGCGCGCCGAGGCCGGCCTGACGACCTCGCGCCCGTCGCTGCACATGTCCTTCACCGGCAACCCGGGGACCGGCAAGACGACGGTGGCGATGCGGATGGCCGAGATCCTCCATCGCCTCGGCTACGTCGAGCGCCCGCGCGTGCTGGCGGTCACCCGCGACGACCTCGTGGGCCAGTACGTCGGCCACACGGCGCCCAAGACCAAGGAGGTGCTCAAGCGCGCCTCGGGCGGCGTGCTCTTCATCGACGAGGCCTACTACCTGCACCGTCCCGACAACGAGCGCGACTACGGCCAGGAGGCGATCGAGATCCTCCTGCAGGTCATGGAGGCCGACCGCGACCGGCTCGTCGTCGTCCTCGCGGGCTACCGCGACCGCATGGAGGCCTTCTTCCGCGCCAATCCCGGCATGGGCTCGCGCATCGCCCACCACGTCGACTTCCCCGACTACGACGCCGAGCAGCTCATGGAGATCGCGGGCCTCATGCTCGACCGGGCGGCCTACGAGCTCACCGACGAGGCCCGCGAGGCGATGCACGCCTACGTCGAGCGGCGCATGGCCCAGCCGCGCTTCGCCAACGCCCGCAGCATCCGCAACGCGATCGACCGCGCCCGCCTGCGCCAGGCCGCGCGGCTGTTCGAGCAGTCCGACCCGCCCTCGCGCGAGGAGCTCATGACGATCGAGTCCGAGGACATCCTGCGCAGCTCGGTCTTCGAGAAGGCGCCATGCCCCGTCCCGTCCTCCTAGGCGTCGTCGGCGACTCGGCCGCCGGCAAGACGACGATCACGCGCGGCCTCGTCCGGCTCCTCGGCGAGGAGCACGTGACGCACATCGCCGCCGACGACTACCACCGCTACGACCGCCGCCAGCGCGCCGAGCGGGGGATCACGCCGCTGCACCCCGAGTGCAACTACCTCGACGTCATGGAGCAGGACCTCGCGCACGTGCGCGCGGGCCGCGCGATCCTCAAGCCCGTCTACCGCCACTCGGACGGGACCTTCCAGGCGCCGGTGTACGTCCAGCCGCGCCAGTTCACGGTGGTCGAGGGGCTGCTGGGCTTCCACACGAGCGCGCTGCGCGACGCCTTCGACGTCCGCGTGTTCCTGGCGCCGCCCGAGGACCTGCGCCGCCAGTGGAAGGTGCAGCGCGACTGCTCGCGCCGGGGCTACACGAGCGATCAGGTCCTCGAGGAGCTCGACCGCCGTGAGGCCGACTCGGAGACCTTCATCCGCCCGCAGCAGCGCTGGGCCGACATCGTCGTCTCGTTCCTGCCCGGCGACCGCGGCGGCCAGGACCACCTCGACGCCAAGGTCGCGCTGCGCGACGGCCTCGGCCATCCCGACCTCGTCCCGGCGATCGACGGCGAGGCGCGCGGCCTGGAGCTCGTGGCGGGCGAGCGCGAGCGCTTCCTGCGGATCTCCGGCAACCTCGACCCGGCGGTCGCGGCCGGGGTCGAGGAGACGATCTGGGACCGGATGCACTTCGCCAGCCACCTGCGCTCCGATCGCCTCGGCGAGTACACGATCGCCACGCAGCTGCATCGCTCGGAGTCGCTGGCGATCGTGCAGCTGCTCGTCCTCTACCACCTGGTGACGGCGCGCGCGACCGTGGCGCTCGGCGGCCCCGGCTCGCGCGTCGACGACCTGGCGCGGCTCAGCGCCTGAGCTAAGCGAGCGTGGCGCGGCGAAACGCCCGCATCGCGAGCGCGACCATCAGGCCTGCGAAGACGGCCAGCACCCCAAGGCTGAGAAGCACCATTGCGGTCTGCGAGCGCATGTGCCAGATCTGGTCGAGATGGGAGGAGTCCGAGCCGATGAAGCCGTCACGCAGCAGGGCGACGGCGTGCGACCACGGCAGGATCCAGGAGAGCTGGCGTACGCCGTCGGGGAGCGTGGCGATGGGGTAGAGCGCGCCGCACAGCAGATACGGGGTGGCGCCGATCGCGGGGATCAGGGTGCCGAACGTCTGCGGTTGCTTGAGCGTGTAGGCGAGGTACTCGGCCAGGGCGTAGGTGCCGCCGGCGAGGAGGCCGCCGGCGACGAGCGCGGCGAGCGTCGGCCCCAGGGCAAGGTGGAAGTGTGCTCCGCGGACGACCGATAGCACGACGACGAGCGTGATCTGGCCGGCGGCAACGGTGACGACGGCGGCGATGCTCGCGAGGGGAATCGTGGCGCGGCGGATCGGCGCGACGAGCAGCTCCCGCAGGACGCCGACATTGCGATCGTTGAGGACGGTGAGGCCGGCGAACATCGCCGAGAAGGGCAGGATGAACACGATCTGCCCGATCGCCACGTACGAGAAGTAGTCGAGCTGGGGGTCGTTGCTGCCGGCTCCGGCGCCCGCGAGCGCGGGCCCGACCACGAGCACCCACAGAATCGGCATCAGGGCCTGGCTGACGAGCGCGACCGGAGTCTTCACGGCGATCGCCACGCGACGTTGGTAGAGCGCGACGAACCCGGCGGCGGTGCTCATCCCCGGCTCCCGAGCGCCGTGGCGAGGTCGTGCTCGGGCGCGCTCGCGGTGAGGTGCAGGAAGACGTCGTTGAGCGTGGCGGGACGGACGGTCATGGTCGTGACGCCGAGCTCGGAGAGGGGCAGGGCACTGATCCGGTCGGTCAGCTGTTGGCGTGGCTCGGCGCTGACGATCGATACGCCGGAGCCGCCCCGGATGATGTGACCAGGCCCGCCGCCGAGCGCGGCGAGCAGCTCGGTGGCGTCGTGGCCGTCGGCGAGGGCGAGGTCGGCGACCGCGTTGCCGAGCCGGTCGACCAACTCCGAGGGCTTCCCCTCTTCGACGATGAGACCCTGGTCGACGATCGCGACGCGGTCGCACACGTCCTGTGCCTCCTCCAGGTAGTGAGTACTGAGGACGATCGTCACGCCATGGCGCTCTCTGAGCGTGCGGACGACCTGCCAGAGGTCACGGCGCGCGATCGGGTCGAGACCGAGCGTCGGCTCGTCGAGGAACATCACCTTCGGGTCGGCCAGCAGCGCGCGGGCGATCTCCAGGCGCCGACGCATGCCGCCGCTGTAGGTCCAGGCGACATCGTCTGCGCGCTCGGTCAGCCCCACGGCGGCCAGCAGCGATGCGATCCGCCGCTCGGCGTCCGGCACACGCCACAGGCGAGCATGCAGTCGCAGATTCTGGGCGCCACTGAAGTCGTTGTCGAGCACGCTGTCCTGGAAGACGACGCCGATCGAGCGCCGGACCTCGACGGGGTCGGTCCGCACGTCGTGGCCGCCGACCGCCGCCTGTCCGCTCGTGGGCCGCGTCAGGGTGGTGAGCACGCCGACCGTGGTGGTCTTGCCCGCGCCGTTGGGGCCCAGCAGCCCGAAGATCTCCCCGGTCCTGACCCGGAACGAGAGGCCGCGGACGGCGTGCACCGGCCCCGGATAGGTCTTGGTCAGCTCGGAGACGACGACCGGGTCTTGCATGCTCGGGCACCGTAGCGGCCATGCTTGCAAAAAACAAGTAGACACTTCCAAAACGTCTGCGGCCACTGGTATCGTGGCAGCATGAAGCGCTACGCACAACGCTGTCCGGCCGCGACGGCGCTCGACGTCGTCGGCGAGCGCTGGACGCCGCTCATCGTCCGTGAGCTGCTTCTCGGCCCCAAGCGGTTCACCGACCTGGCCGACGGGCTGCCCGGCATCGGCACGAACATCCTCACCAACCGGCTGGCCGGCCTGCAGGCGCACGGCGTCGTCGAGAAGCACACGCTCCGGCGACCTACGCCGGTCGCCGTGTATGAGCTGACCGAGGCCGGCCGCGCGCTCGCGCCCGTGCTCCGCGAGCTGCGCGCCTGGGGCGCGCGCTACGGGCCGCCACCACGACCCGGGGACGCCGTCCAGACCGCCTGGGTCGTCCAGAGCGCCGCCAGCCGCAACCCGCGACTCGGGCCGGGGCGCACCTGCGAGCTGCGCGTCGGCGACGACGCGTTCGGCCTCACCGGCACCGATGACGGGGTCGATGTCAGCGCCGGAGCCGTCCCGTCGCCCGAAGCCGTCGTGATCGTCGAGCCGCGCCTCTTGCTCCGCCTCGCGAGCGGCAGGATCGACCCCGGGGACGCGGCCGAGCGGATTGCGGTCGAGGGCGACCGGCGTCTGGCCGACGACGTCGTGACGATGCTCGCCGGATCGGCCCGCTGAGCAGGTCGCGCGCGCGTCAGCGCTTGAGCAGGACCCAGACCAGCGCGCCCGCGAAGGCGATCTGCCCGAAGGTCATCGCGGTCCCGAGGTTGGCGGCGCCCAGCAGCTCGGCGATCGCCGTGACGAGCGCGAAGACGCCGACGAGCAGCAGGACGGTCCGGATCACCCGGCGGCCCGCGCTTCCAGCGTCGCCACGAGCGCGGGCACGTCGGCCCCGGGATCAGCCGCCTCCAGCGCGCGCTGCGCCGCGCGCCGGCCGCCGAGGGCGCGCAGGCCGCGCTCGCCGTGCTCGGCCGCGAAGTCGGCCAGCGCGCTCGCGCGCCGCGCCGCCAGCCGCCGCGCGGAGAGGTCCAGGCGCGCGCGGTGGGCGTCGAGCGCCGCCACGAGCTCGTCGATGCCGCTCGCCGGCGCGATCGAGGAGACCGCGACGACCTCGGTCTCGGCCTGGCCGAGCGAGCCCAGCGCGGCGTGCAGGTCGCGGCGCGCCCGCGTCGCCACGTCCCCAAGGTCGGCCTTCGTGACCACCAGCACGTCGGGGATCTCCATGATCCCCGCCTTCAGGAACTGCAGGACGTCGCCCGAGCCGGGCTGGACGATGACGGTGACCGTGTCGGCGACCTCGGCCACGTCGGTCTCGCTCTGGCCGACGCCGACGGTCTCGACCACGACGACGTCGAAGGCCGCCGCCAGCGCGTGCGCCGCGGCGCGGGTGGCCGGCGCCAGGCCGCCGAGCCGCCCCGCGGCGGCGGTCGAGCGGATGAAGACGTCGGTGTCGGCGGGGTCGAAGGGGATCCGCGCGCGGTCGCCGAGCAGCGAGCCGCCCGAGCGCCGCGACGAGGGGTCGACGGCGAGCACGGCGACGCTGCGCCCGGCGGCGCGCCACGCGCGCACGAGCTCGCCGAGCAGCGTCGACTTGCCCGCGCCCGGCGGGCCCGTGATCCCGACCACGTGGGCGGGCGCCTCGCCGCCCAGCGCGGCGGGGGAGACCTCGCGCAGCAGCGCGGCGATCTCGTCGTGGGCGCCACGGCTCTCGACGAGGTTCAGCACGGCCGGGGCGGCGCCGAGGTCGCCGTCGCGCAGGCGCACGCCGAGCTCGGCGCCCTCGGTCCTCACGCCGACGACGCGACGCCGTTGCGCTCGGCCACCAGCGCCACGATGTCGCGCATGATCTGCGTGAGGTCGAAGTCCTTGGGCGTGTAGACCGCAGCCACGCCGGCCGCGCGCAGGGGCTCGATGTCGGCCTCGGGGATGATCCCCCCGACGACCACGGGCGCGTCGACCCCGCGCTCGCGCAGGGTCTGCACGACGTCGGGGATCAGCTCGCGGTGCGAGCCCGAGAGGATCGAGAGGCCGACCACGTGGACGCCCTCCTGCAGAGCGCTGGCGGCGATCTGCGTCGGCGTCAGGCGGATGCCCTCGTAGACGACGTCCATGCCGATGTCGCGCGCGCGGACCGCGATCTGCTCGGCGCCGTTGGAGTGCCCGTCGAGGCCGGGCTTGCCGACGAGGAGCTTCAGCCGCCGCCCGAGCGCGTCGCTGACGCGGTCGACCTCCTCGCGCAGCTCCTCGAGGGCCTCGGAGTCGGGCGGCCCCGCGGCCGCCTCGCCGACGCCGGTGGGCGCGCGGAACTCGCCGAACGTCTCGCGCAGCGCGCCCGACCACTCGCCGGTGGTGGCGCCCGCGCGGGCGGCGGCGAGCGTCGGCTCCATGATGTTGCCCTCGCCGGCGGCGACCTCGCGCAGCTGCGCGAGCGCCGCGTCGACCGCGGCCTGGTCGCGCTCGGCGCGCCACGCGGCGACCGCCTCGCGCTGCTGGGCCTCGACCGCCGGGTCGACCGTGAGGATGCCGCCGTCGGCGCCCTCCAGCAGCGGCGACGGGTTGGTCTCGGTGTAGCGGTTGACGCCGACGATGACGTGCTCGCCGGCCTCGATGCGGCGGATGCGCTCGCGATGGGAGTCGACCAGCGACGCCTTCATGTAGTCGACGGCGCCGACCGCGCCGCCGTGCTCGTCGACGATCGCCATCTCGGCGCGGGCGCCCTCGAGCAGCTCGGCGACGAGGCCGTCCATGACCTTCGAGCCCTCGAAGAGGTCGGGGTACTCGAGCAGGTCGGTCTCGTAGGCGAGCACCTGCTGGATGCGCAGCGACCACTGCTGGTCCCACGGGCGCGGCAGCCCGAGCGCCTCGTTCCAGGCCGGGAGCTGGATGGCGCGGGCGCGCGCGTCGCGGCCGAGCGTGACCGCGAGCGCCTCGAGCACGATGCGCTGGACGTTGTTCTCGGGCTGGGACTCGGTCAGGCCGAGCGAGTTGACCTGCACGCCGTAGCGGAAGCGCAGGTGCTTCTCGTCGCGCACCCCGTAGCGCTCGCGCCCGATCTCCTCCCACAGCACGCCCATCGCGCGCAGCTTCGCGTGCTCCTCGACGAAGCGCACGCCGGCGTTGACGAAGAAGGAGATGCGCCCGAAGACCGTCGGCATGATCGCCTCGTCGACGCGCTCGGCGACAGCGTCGAGGACCGCGATCGCGTTGGCCATCGCGTAGGCGATCTCCTGCACCGGCGTCGCGCCGGCCTCCTGCAGGTGGTAGGAGCAGATGTTGATCGGGTTCCAGCGCGGGACGCGCTCGACGGTGTAGGCCACCATGTCGGCGATCAGGCGCATCGAGGGCCCGGGCGGGAAGGCGTAGGTCCCGCGGGCCAGGAACTCCTTGATGATGTCGTTCTGCGTCGTGCCCTGCAGCGCGGCGGGATCGAGGTCGTTCTCCTCGGCGACGACGATGTAGAGCGCCAGCAGCCACGCCGCCGTCGCGTTGATCGTCATCGAGGTGTTCATCTCGCCCAGCGGGATGCCGTCGAGCAGCGCGTGCATGTCGCCCTTGTGGGCGATGGGGACCCCGACCTTGCCGACCTCGCCGCGCGCGAGCTCGTGGTCGGGGTCGTAGCCCGTCTGGGTCGGGAGGTCGAAGGCGATCGAGAGCCCCGTCTGGCCCTGGGCGAGGTTCGCGCGGTAGAGCTCGTTGCTCTGCTTCGCCGTCGAATGGCCCGCGTAGGTCCGCATCATCCACGGGCGGTCGCGCTCGGGCAGGCGGTGCTCCATGAACCGATTGTATGGTCAGTCAACATGGCCCAGCCCCGCCAGATCGACGTCCACCACCTCGGCAACCCGCTCGTCATCTGCTGCTTCCAGCTGGACGACGCGATCGTCGACCCCGGTCCGGAGTCCTCGCACCGGACCCTCCTGGAGGCCCTCGACGAGCCGCCGCAGCGGATTCTGCTCACCCACATCCACTTCGACCACGCCGGGGCCACGGGGGCGCTCGTGCGCCGCTGGCCCGAGGCCGAGGTCTGGGTCCACGAGCGCGGCGCGCCGCACCTGATCGACCCCAGCCGCCTCACCGCGAGCGCCACGCGCCTGTACGGCGACGACATGGGGCGGCTCTGGGGCGAGATCGTCCCCGTCCCCGAGGCCAACGTCCGCGTGCTCGAGGGGGGCGAGACCATCGGCCCGTGGCGCGTGGAGTACACGCCGGGCCACGCCTCCCACCACGTCAGCTACCTGCACGAGCCGACGGGCACCGCCTTCGTCGGCGACGTCGGCGGCGTGCGCGTCGACGGCGGGCCGATCATCCCGCCCACGCCGCCGCCCGACATCGACATCGAGCTCTGGCACGAGTCGCTGGAGATCGTCGCGGCCTGGCAGCCCGAGCGCCTGGCGATCACGCACTTCGGCGCCTACGACGACCCGCTGGAGCAGATCGCCGAGATGCACCAGGCGCTCGACCGCTGGGCGGCGCTGGCGCTCGAGACCGACGCCGAGTCCTATGCGCGGGCGATGATCGAGGAGATGGAGCGCGCCCCCGACGCGACGGCGATGCAGGCCTTCCTGCAGGCGATGCCGCCGGACACGTTGTGGCCCGGACTCGATCGTTACTGGTCGAAGAAGAAGCGGTAGATTTGGCGGCTGTGGGACAGACCATCGAGCTGCCACGCACGCAGGACCCCGGCTCCGGCCTCGGCGGCGAATGGCGCGTGATCGTCCGCAACGACGACCACAACACCTTCGACCACGTGGCCCACACGCTGGCGCGCTACGTCCCGGGCGTCAACGTCGACGCCGGCTACGCGATCGCCGATCGCATCCACAACACGGGGCTGGCGATCGTCTGGAGTGGCCATCAGGAGCCGGCCGAGCTGTACTGGGAGCAGCTCAACGACGCCGGCCTGACGATGGCGCCGCTCGAGCAGGGGTAGCCGGCGCTGGCCGGCCTGGTCCTCGGTCCGCTCCTGCGCCACGTCGGCGCCGGGCACGCCACGGTGTGGGTCGAGGCCGATAGCGCCTGCGAGGTCGGGATCCTCGGCGCGACGGAGCGGACCTTCGAGGTCGAGGGCCACCACTTCGCGCTCGTGCACGTCACCGGGCTGCCCGCGGAGGGCGACACGCCCTACGAGGTCGCCTTCGACGGCGAGCGGGTGTGGCCGCCGCCGGGCTGGGAGTGGCCCGCGAGCTGCGTGCGGACGGTCAGCGACGACCACGGCCTGCGCATCTGCTTCGGCTCGTGCCGCTGCTCCTATCCCAACGAGCCGCCGTGGACGCTGACGAAGGACGACGACCCCGAGGGCCGCGAGCACGACGCCGTCCGCGCGCTGGCCCTGCGGATGCGCCACCAGGAGCCCGCCGAGTGGCCGCACCTGCTGCTCATGCTCGGCGACCAGGTCTACGCCGACGAGGTCTCGCCGGCGACCGAGGAGTTCATCCGCGCGCGGCGCGACGTCGACGTGCCGCCGGGCCTGCAGATCGCCGACTTCCAGGAGTACTGCCGCCTGTACCGCGACGCGTGGAGCGAGCCCGCCGTGCGGTGGCTGCTCTCGACGGTCCCGACGGCGATGATCTTCGACGACCACGACGTGATCGACGACTGGAACACCTCGCGCGACTGGGTCGCCAAGGCGCGCGCGCAGGGCTGGTGGGACGAGCGGATCGTCGGCGCCTTCGCGTCGTACTGGTGCTACCAGCACCTCGGCAACCTCTCGCCCGAGGACCGCGAGGAGGATGCGTGCTACCGGGCCGTGCGCGCCGCCGACGGCGACGCCGCGGCGATCGTGCGCGACTTCGCCTTCCGCGCCGACCGCGAGGTGGCCGGCGCGCGCTGGAGCTACCGGCGCGACGTCGGGCGCACGCGGATCGTGGTCATGGACTCGCGGGCGGGGCGCGTGCTCGAGCCCGGCTCGCGCTCGATGGTCGACCCGGAGGAGTGGGCGTGCATCGAGGAGTGGACGCGCGGCGACTTCAACCACCTGTTGCTGGGCACGTCGCTGCCCGCCTTCCTCGGGCGCGGGATGCACTACCTGGAGGCCTGGAACGAGGCGGTCTGCGACGGCGCGTGGGGCCGGCTCGCCTCGCGCCTGGGCGAGCGCCTGCGCCAGGGAGCCGACCTCGAGCACTGGGCCGCCTTCGGCGACTCGCTGCGGGCGCTCGAGCGCCTGCTCGCCGCGATCGCCGCCGGGCGTCACGGCGCGGCGCCCGGGAGCGTGGTGCTGCTCTCGGGCGACGTCCACCACGCCTACATCGCCGAGGCGCGGCCCGTCGAGGGCGACGGCTGGAGCGCGCCCGTCTACCAGGCGGTCTGCTCGCCGTTTCGCAACCCCCTGGACGCGCACGAGCGCCGCGCGATCAGGCTCGGGATGACGGGCGTGGCCGAGCGGATCGGGCGCGGCCTGGCGCGCGCGGCGCGCGTGGAGGGCGAGCCGCTGACCTGGACGGTCACCGACGGCCCCTGGTTCGACAACCAGGTCGCCACGCTGGACCTCGACGGGCGACGCTGCGCGTTCCGCCTCGAGAAGGCCCTGGGCGGCGGCGAGGAGGATCCGCGCCTGGAGCAGGTCGTCGCCCGCCGGCTGGCCTGACATCACCCGCTTCGGGCGATGCCGCCCCTCTGGGGCGGGTCTACCGTCGCGCCATGAGCGCGACCGCCGTCTTCGCCTCGGCCCCATGGCACCACTTCCTGTTCTGGCTGCTGCTCGGCGCCGGGGTCTTCGTCCTGCTCTTCGTGGTCGCCGTCGGCCTCCCAGGGCGCGGCGCGGCGTCCCCGGCGCCTGAGGCCGCGACGCCGCGGCCCGCACCCGCACCCGCGCCGGCGCCGGCGCGCGAGCGCGCAGGGCCGCGCGACCTCGCGGTGGTGCTCTTCGACGGCCTCGGCGCCGCCGAGCGTGCCTACGGGCGGGTCCACGAGGGCGCGCCCCACGCGTCGTGGACCCCCGAAGTCGCCTTCGTCGAGCGCCGCCGCCACGACCATCTGGTCGTGCGCGGGACCTTCGCCGGGCGCTTCCTCGACGTCGGGGACGCCGGCGGCCACGAGGCGCCCCCGAGCGGGGCGCTCTTCGACGAGCTGCGCG
The DNA here is from genome assembly GCA_963851295.1 of uncultured Actinomycetes bacterium. Taxonomy (GTDB): domain Bacteria; phylum Actinomycetota; class Thermoleophilia; order Solirubrobacterales; family Solirubrobacteraceae; genus JAOPZW01. The sequence goes on from CAWKOS010000002.1 coordinate 178,967, forward strand.
ACGGGGTGCCCGAGGGCTGCTCGGCGATCGTCGTCTTCGCGCCCTCCGACGAGGTCGACGCCGTGGAGGAGGCCTTCGGCGACGCGGGCGCGCGCTTCGCGCGCCATCGCGTCTCGGACGCGGAGGCCGAGGCGCTCGAGGCGTCCGTCGCCTCCGCGCCGCCCGCGGCGCACGGCCCGGTCTGACGATGGCCGGCGACCCGCCCGTCGATCCTCAGGCGCTGCTGAGGAGCCCGGCCTACGCGCACCTCGTCCTCCTTGCCGCCCTCATCGGGGTGCCGATCACCGCGATCGCGTACGGCTTCCTCAAGCTCGTCGCCGTGCTGCAGAAGGTGATCTTCGAGGACATCCCGAACGGCCTCGGCCTCGATCCGGTGCCGGATTGGTGGCTGCTGCCGGTGCTGGCGCTGGGCGGCCTGCTCGTCGCCGCGGCGATCACGCGGCTTCCGGGCACCGGCGGCCACTCGCCGGCGGACGGCTTCCATCCGTCCGGGCCGCTGCCTCCTGCGGAGCTGCCGGGCGTGGTGCTCGCCGCGCTGGCGACGCTTTCCTTCGGCGTCGTCCTGGGGCCCGAGGCGCCGCTCATCGTCATCGGCAGCGGGCTCGGCGTGATCGCGGTGCGCCTCGCGGCGCGCGACGCCCCTGACCGCGCACAGGCGGTCATCGCGGCCGCGGGCAGCTTCGCGGCCATCAGCACCTTGTTCGGGTCGCCGCTCGCCAGCGCCTTCCTGCTCCTCGAGGCCTCCGCGATCGGGGGTCCCATGCTCGGGGTCGTCCTCATGCCGGGGCTGCTCGCCGCCGGGGTGGGGGCGCTCGTCTTCCTGGGCCTGGACTCGCTGACTGGCTACGGCACCTTCTCGCTGACGATCCCGGGGCTGCCCAGCTTCGATCACCTCACGGTCGCCATGTTCGCCTACGCGCTCGTCTTCGGCGCCCTGGCGCCGTTCGTCGGGGCCGCCATCCAGGTCGGCGCGCGGAGCCTGCGCGCGCGCGTCGAGCCCAACATGCTGCTGCTGATGCCGGCGCTCGGGCTCGTGATCGCCCTGATGGCCATCCTCTTCTCGCAGGTCACCGGCGAGGACACCTCGATGGTGCTCTACTCCGGGCAGGACCAGCTCGGCCCGATGCTTCAGCAGGCCACGGCGTGGTCGGTGGGGACCCTGCTGCTCCTCTTCGCCTGCAAGGGCGTCGCCTACTCGGTCTCGCTGAGCAGCTTCCGCGGCGGCCCGGTCTTCCCAGCCCTGTTCATCGGCGCGACCGCCGGGGTGGCGGCGTCGCACCTGCCCGGGCTGCCGCTCGTCCCGGCCGTCGCGATGGGCATCGGGGCGATGGCGTGTGTGATGCTCTCGCTGCCGCTGACCTCGGTGCTGCTCGTCTCGCTGCTCCTCGGCGCCGACGGGGTCCAGACCATGCCACTGGTGATCGTGGCGGTCGCCGTGGCCTACATCGGGGCGGCGCGGCTCACGCCCGCGCCGGACGCGGAGCCGTCAGCCGTCGAGCGGGTGGGACGTCTCAGGCAGGGCGTCGAGGCGCCGGCGCCAGTCGGCGAGTAGCCGCGCCTGGCTCGCGGCGCGCGCGGCGTAGCGGTGGGCGCGCAGCACGATGAGCGACGGGCGCAGCTCCCACGACGACAGCATCGGCAGCCCGATGCCGACGGCGACCACGAACGGCAGCACCGCCGGCGGCGCCGGCGCGAGCGCGGCGGCGGTCAGCAGCCCGGCGCACATGAGGGCGCTGAGCACGACGGACGCGCAGACGAGGAGGGCCTGGCCTCTGGTGGGGAGCGGTCGTGAGGTCATGCGCCGATGGTTCCCTGATCGGACGCTCGCAACCGGACTTCAGTCCGGGAGGGTCAGGATCTCGTCGACGAGGTCGAGACCCTCGCGGCGGTGGGTGATGAGCAGGACCGACCGGTCGCGCGTGGCGGCGAAGACGTCGCACATCAGCTCCTCGGCGGTCGCCGGGTCCAGGTGGGCGGTGGGCTCGTCGAGCACGAGCACGGGGGCCTCGGCCAGCAGCGCCCGCGCGAGGGCGATGCGCTGGCGCTGCCCGCCCGACAGCTCGCGCCCGTCCTCGCCGACCTCGGTGTGCCAGCCGTCGGGAAGCGATCGGACCCAGGGCCAGATGCGCGCCCGCCGCAGCGCCCGCCGCACCTCGCCGTCGGCCGCCTCGGGGCGGGCCAGGCGGACGTTGTCGTAGATGCTCGCCGCGAACAGGTGGGACTCCTGGCCGGCGACGGCGATCGCGCGGCGGACGTCTTCCTGTCGGTACTCGCGCAGGTCGCGCTCGGCCAGCGTCACCCGCCCGGCCTCGGGGTCCAGGAAGCGCAGGAGCAGGTTGGCCACCGTGGTCTTGCCCGCGCCGCTGCGCCCCAGGAGCGCGACGCGCCGGCCGGGAGCGAGCGTGAGCGAGACGCCCTCGATGGCGGGGCGCGGCGCCCCGGCGTAGCGCGCGCGGACATCCTCCAGCGCGACGGCGAACGGCCACTGCGGCGCGGGCGCCGGGGCGGGCGGGTCGGTCACGGCGGGCTCGCGCTGCTCGAGCTCGAGCACGCGGCGCCCGGCGGCGAGCGTCGCCGACAGCTCGCGCGCCGCGGCCGGCAGCGGCGCGACGGCCTCGAAGGCGGCCAGGGCGAGCAGCGCGAGCATCGCGATCAGCACGCGATCCAGGCCGCCGGCCGCCGAGGACTGCACCGAGACGGCGAGCACGCCGGCCACGGTGGCGCCGGCGACCGCGAGCTGCAGGCCGTCGGCCATCCCGCCCGCGACGGCGTCGCGGCGGCCGAGCGCCACGAGCATCCCGTCCGCCGCGCGGATGCGGCCCAGCGCCGCCTCGCCGGCGCCGTTGACGGCGAGCTCGGGCGCGGCGGACAGCAGCTCGACGAGCTCCGCGGCCAGCTCGCCGCGGGCGGCGGCCTGGCGCGCCGGCGCGCGGCGGCCGAGGGCGCCGGTGAGCGCGGGCACCGCGGCCCCGGCGGCGAGCAGCCCGGCCGCGAGGACGAGGCCCGCCGCGGGCAGGAAGGCCGCGGCCACGCCGACCGTCAGCGCACCCGCGAGCACCGCCGCGAGCACGGGACCGATCAGGCGCAGGTGCAGGCCCTGGAGCGCGTCGACGTCGGCGACCATCCGCGCCAGCAGGTCGCCGCGGCGGTAGCCGTCGAGCTCTCCGGGCGCCAGCGGCTCGATCCGGCGCAGGACGCGGGCGCGCACGCCCCCGAGCACGCGCAGCGCCAGGTCGTGCGACGCCAGGCGCTCCGCGTAGCGGGCGATCGGCCGGGCGAGCCCGAAGAAGCGCACGGCGACGATGGCGACGGTCAGCGAGAGGATCGCGGGGCGCTCGGCGGCGCGCGAGATCAGGTAGCCCGCGGTCGCCATCAGCCCGGCGCCGAGCACGACGGTGAGCGCGCCGAGGGCGGCGCAGGCCGCGGTCCGCGCGCGCGAGGCCCCGGCGAGCGCGAGCAGGCCTCGCAGCGTGGCGGTCATGCCGCGCGCCTCGCGTGCTCCACGACGCAGCGGCCGCCGGCGAGCCGCACGACGCGGTCGGCGCGCTGGACGAGCTCGGGCCGGTGGGCGATCACGAGCACGGTGCGTCCGGCGGCCAGCCGCGCCACCGCCCGTGCCACGACGTCGACGCTGGCGGGGTCGAGGTCGGCCGTCGGCTCGTCGAGGACGAGCAGCGGGGCGTCGCGCAGGACGGCGCGCGCCAGGGCGATCCGGCGGCGCTCGCCGGGGGAGAGGGGGCGCCCGCCGTCGCCCACGAGCGTGTCGTAGCCGTGCGGCAGCGCGGAGACGAAGGCGTCGGCGCCGGCCAGCGCCGCGGCGCGGCGCACGTCCTCGTCGGACGCCGAGGCGCGGCCGAGGCGGATGTTGTCCGCGACCGTCGCGCGCAGCAGCGCCGGGCGCTGCGCCACCCACGCCACCTGGCCGCGCCACGCCCGCACGTCGCAGTCCGCGAGGTCGAGGCCGCCGACCGTGATGCGCCCGGCCGTGGGCGCCGCGAGGCCGAGCAGCAGGGCGGCGACCGTGCTCTTGCCGGCGCCCGACTCCCCGACGAGGGCGACGGTCTCGCCCGGGCGCAGCTCGAGCTGCAGGCCGTCGAGCACGAGCGCCGGGCGCGCGGGATAGGCGAAGGACACGCCCTCGAAGCGGACCGTCGCCGCGGCGGGGCTGGGAGCGATCCGCGGGCCGCCCGCCGGCGCCGTCGCGGGCGCATCGACGAGCGCGAGCATCCGCTGGGCGACGGCGAGCCCGTCCGCGCTGGCGTGGAACTCGGCGCCCAGGCGGCGCAGCGGGACGTAGAGCTCGGGAGCGAGCACGAGCACGGTGAGCCCCGCCTGCAGCCCCAGCCCGCCGTCGACGAGCCGCACGCCGATCGTCACCGCCACGAGCGCCACGCCGAGCGTCGCCGCCAGCTCGAGGACCGACCCCGAGAGGAAGCTCACGCGCAGCGTGCCCATCGTCGCGGCGCGGTGGCGCTCGCCGACCGCGGCGATCCGCGCCGCCTGCGCGGGCCCGCGGTTGAAGGCGCGCAGCGTCGGCAGTCCGCGCACGACGTCGAGGAACTCGCCCGAGAGCCGCCGCAGCGCATGCCAGCGCTCGGTCGCGCGCTGCTGCGCCGCCCGCCCGATCAGCCACATGAACACCGGCACGAGCGGGAGCGTCACCGCCATCACGAGCGCCGACTCGACGTCGATGCGCGCCACCCACGCGAGCACCGCGAGCGGCACGAGCGCCGCGAGCACGAGCTGGGGCAGGTAGCGCGCGAAGTAGCCCTCCAGCGCCTCGACGCCCTGCACGGCGGCGGCCGCGATCTCGCCCGCCTGCGCGCCGTCCGCCGCCGCCGGGTGGGCCGTCAGCCGCCGCTCGACGAGCGCCAGGCGCAGCTCGGAGAGCACGTCGGCGGCGGCCCGGCGGCCGGCGACCTCCATGCCCCAGGCCAGCAACCCGCGCGCCGCGAAGGCGAGCGCGAGCGCGACGAGGTCGGCGCGGACCTCGGCGAGCCCCGCGCCGTCGAAGGCGCGGGCGACGACGCGCGCCAGCAGCGTCGCCTGCGCCAGCAGGAGACCCGCCGAGGCGAGGCCGAGCGCGGTGTCGAGCGCGAGAAGGGGGCGGACGGATCGCGTGCGGCGGACGAGGCGCGGGTCCAGGGCGGCCACGTCGCCCTCAGCCGGCGAGACGGGCCCGGAAGACGTGGTAGGTCCAACCCTGGTAGATCAGCACGATCGGGACGCAGATCGCCGCCACGACCGTGATGACGCTCAGCGCGTAGTGGCCGGCGGCCGCGCCGGAGATCGTCAGGCTGTTGGCGAAGTCCGGGTGCGACACGAGCACGCGCGGATACAGGCCCGTGAAGACGGTCGCGACCCACGCCACGCCGGCCACCGCCGAGGCGACGAAGGCCCAGCCGCTGCGCCGGCGGTGGACGAGCGCGGTGGCGGCGACCAGCGCGGCCACGCCCACCGCGGCGGGCAGGACGACGGGGAACAGGTCGCGGTCGTTGCGTTCGATGGCGACGGCGACCGTCCAGGCCAGGAAGGCCGTGACGACGACCGCCACCGGCAGCGCGAGCCGCCGCGCCGCCACGGCCGCGCGCTCGCACAGCTCGCCGCTCGTGCGCAGGCTCAGGTACACCGCGCCGTGCAGCGCGAAGAGGGCGACGATCGAGACGCCCGCGAACACGGTGTAGGCGCTGAAGAGGTCGAGCACGTTGCCGGTGAAGTCGCCCTTCGAGCTCAACGGGACGCCGTGCAGGAGGTTCGCCAGCGCCACGCCCCAGACGAAGGCGGCGCCGACGCTGCCCACCGTGTTCGCCCAGCGCCACGTCGTCCGCCAGCGCGGGCTGTCGCTGCGCTCGCGCCACTCGAAGGAGACGACGCGCACGATGAGCAGCACGAGGATGAGCAGCAGCGCGAGGTAGAAGCCCGAGAACATCGTCGCGTACCAGGCAGGGAAGGCTGCGAAGGTCGCCCCACCGGCGATCACCAGCCACACCTCGTTGCCGTCCCAGACGGGGCCGATGGACTCGAACATCGTGCTGCGCTGCGCCTCGTCGCGCGGCAGCACCGGGAGCAGCATGCCCACGCCGAAGTCGAAGCCCTCGAGCAGGAAGTAGCCGCTCCAGAGGACCGCGATGAGGACGAACCAGATGGTCGCGAGATCCACGCTCGGCTCCTAGTAGCTGAGGGCCGGGGCCGCCGCCGCGCCCTCGTCCCGCAGCGACGGCGGGTCGACGCGGGCATAGCGGCGCATGAGCACGAAGTCCACGACCCCGAGAACGAGGTACAGCAGGGCGAACACGCCGATGCTGCTCGCGACCATCGCCGTGCTCACGCTGGGCGAGTGCGCGTCGGACGTCTTGAGCAGGTCCTGCACGATCCATGGCTGGCGTCCCATCTCGGTGAGGATCCAGCCGAAGGTCGCGGCGATGAAGGGGAACGCGATGGCGATGACCGCCGTCCACAGGAACCACCGCGCCTTCTCGAGCCTGCGCTTGCGGTAGAGCCAGGCGCCGACGGCGGCGATCAGGAACATCGCCACCCCGAGCATCGCCATCACCCGCATCGACCAGTACATCAGCCGCACGCGCGGCAGGTAGTTCCCCTGCCCGAAGTCCTTCGCCTCCTGGGCCTGGAGCTGGTTGAGGCCCTGTACCTGGCCGTTGAAGGAGCCCGTGGCCATCCATGACAAGAGGCGCGGAATCGTGAGCGAGAAGCTCGGGTTCGGGTCCTGCGCGGAGAAGCCCCCGATCTGGAACACGGAGAAGCCACACGGATCGCACGTGTTCCACTGCGCCTCGGAGGCGGCGATCTTCATGCCCTGCGCGCTCGTGACCGCCTCCCCGAAGCGGTTGCCCACCGACAGCTGGATCAGCGTCGCCGGGACCGCCACGATCAGCGCCAACGCCGCGCCCCGGCGGAACAGCTCGGCGTTGCGCCCGCGCAGGATGTGCCAGCACGAGACGCCGAGCACCACCGTCGTGCCGAAGATCAATCCGGCGAGGATCGTGTGCACCCACGCGATCACCGCGAACTCGTTGGACAGCAGCGCCCACACGTCGGTCAACTGCGCCTGGCCGTCGACGATCTTGTAGCCGACCGGGTGCTGCATCCACGAGTTCGCGACCAGGATGAAGTACGCCGACATCCAGGTGCCCGCCGCGGTCAGCCAGATCGTCGCCAGGTGCACGCGCGGCGACAACCGGTTCCAGCCGAAGATCCACAGCCCGATGAACGTCGCCTCGAGCGCGAAGGCGGCCAGGCCCTCGATCGCCAGCGGCGCGCCGAAGACGCCGCCCACGAACTGCGAGTAGACCGACCAGTTCATCCCGAACTGGAACTCCTGCACCAGGCCGGTCGCCACCCCGATGGCGAAGTTGATGAGCAGCAGCGTCCCGAAGAAGCGCGTCAGCCGCAGCCACGCGTCGACGCCGGTGCGATACCACGCGGTCTGCATGATCGCCACGAGCGGCGCGAGGCCGAGCGTGAGCGGCACGAAGAGGAAGTGATAGATCGACGTCATCGCGAACTGGATGCGCGCGAGGTCGACGGTCGTAACGGCGATCGGCGTCACGACTTCGCGGCAACGGGCTCCGGCTCGACCGAGGCGTCCTCGCCCCACTCGATCCGGGCCGCGTCGGAGCGGTCGAGCACCTGCGGGCCGCGCGAGTGCGAGAAGTAGTCCCAGCCCCAGTTGACGAACGCGTCGATCCGGTTGCGCACGCCGGTCATGAGCGCCGCGTGGACGCCCAGCCACGCCGAGAAGGCGATGACGCCGTGCAGCTCGTGACGGTGGGGGCCGACCTCGGCGATTGCGGCGCCGCGGCCGATCATGGCCATGATGCCCTTGTCGTGGTAGTGGAAGGGCTTGCGCTGCTTGCCGGCGAAGTCGGCGACGATGTTGTCGGCCGCCCACACGCCGCTCTGCAGCGCGACCGAGCCGAGCTGCGGATGCGGGTTGCCGTCGGGGCCCGGGATGTTGGCGATGTCGCCCACGACGTAGACGCCTTCGGTGCCGGCGACCGTGAGGTCGGGCAGCACGTCGATGCGTCCGCCGCGGCCCTGGGCGACCCCGGCGGCGCCCGCCACCTCGGGCGCCATGATGCCGCCGCCCCAGACCACGCAGCGGGTCCTGATCGCTCCCCCGTCAGAGAGCGTGACGTGCCCGGGGGCGACCTCGGTGACCGCGCTGCCGAGGTGGATGCGCACGCCCTTGCGCCCGAGGATCTTGGCCACGTAGTCGTGGGCGTCGTCGGAGAACGGGCCGAGCAGCGTGTGGCCGAGGTCGACGATGTGGACCTGCGCCGCGGAGACCGCGAGGTGGTGGTACTCGCCGGCCATCGTCGTCTGGATGAGGTCGGCCAGCGCGCCGGCGAGCTCGACGCCGGTCGGCCCGCCGCCCACCACGACGAAGTTCAGCGCTCCCTGGTCGATCAGGCTGGGGTCGTTGTCGGCGTCCTCGAAGACGCCGAGGATGCGCGAGCGCAGGCGCTGGGCGTCGTCGAGGCTGTAGAGCGGGAAGGCGTGCTCCTCGGCGCCCGCCGTGCGGAAGAAGTTCGGCTGCGAGCCGGCGGCCAGGATCACGGCGTCGCCGCTGATGCGGTCGCCGTCCGTCGTCGTCACCGTGTGCGTCGCCGGGTCGATCGACGCCACCTCGGCGAGCTTGACGTCGACGTTGAGGCTGTCGTGGAAGAGCTTGCGCAGCGAGTAGGCGATGTCGCCGGGCCCGAGCTGCGAGGTCGCCACCTGGTAGAGCAGCGGCTGGAACTGGTGGTAGTTGTTGCGGTCGATCAGGGTCACGCGCACGTCGTCGTGGCGGGCCAGGGCCCTGGCCGCGCCGACGCCCGCGAAGCCCCCGCCGACGATGATGACGTGGCGCTGGCCGTCGGTGAGGTCAACCGACATGGGCGTGCTCCGAGGCCGCTCGCGCGGCGTCCAGGCGCTCGAGCAGGTGGTCGCCGACGCGCAGCGCATTGGCCATCGCCGTGAGCGCCGGGTTCACCGCGCCGATGCTCGGGAAGATGCTCGTGTCGGCGACGTAGAGGTTGTCGAGCTCGTGCGTGCGGCAGTTGCGGTCGAGCACCGACGCCGCCGGGTCGGTGCCGAAGCGGCAGGTGCCCGCCTGGTGGGCGACCCCCGCCACCGGGATCTCGTTCTTGAGGTAGGCGTGGCGCGGGATGAGGTGGTCGCCCTGCATCCCGAGGTCCTTGAGCAGCACCTTGAGCTCGTGCAGCAGGCGCTTCTTGGGGACCTCGTTGGTCTGCTTGTACGCGAGCGCGATGCTGCCGTCGTCGCGCAGGGTGACGCGGTTCTCGGGCAGCGGCAGGTCCTCGGTCGACAGCCAGAAGTCGACCGCGTGGCGCGCGACGGACTGCAGCGTCCACTCGGGCGCGAGCCGGGTCTGCAGCGGCTTCTCGCCGCGGTACATCTCGGCGTCCGACTTGCCGACCATCTGGATGTTGCCCAGCGGGTAGTCGACGTCGCCCGCGCCGAAGTAGAAGTCGTTGAGCCCGAGCGTCTTCTGGAAGACGGTGTCGTTGGGCTCCTTGGAGAGCGCGAGCACCGCCTGGCTGTTGTGGAACATGTAGTTGCGCCCGACCTGGTCGGAGCCGTTGGCCAGGCCGCGCGGGTGGGCATCGCTCGTCGAGGCGAGCAGCAGCTGGGCGCTGTTGGCCGCGCCGCAGGCGACGACGACGATGTCGGCGGCGTGGGTCTCGACCTCGCCGTCGTGCTCGACGACGACCCCCGTGACGATCGTCCCCGCCGGGTTGGTCTCCAGGCGCACGGCGCGGGCGTTGGTCAGCAGCGTGACGTTGTCGTGCTCGAGGGCCGGGCGCACGGCGAGGACCTCGGCGTCGGCCTTGGCGTGCACGAGGCACGGGAAGCCGTCGCAGGTCGAGCAGCGCACGCAGGCGCTGTGGGGCATGTCGTCCTCGACGAGCCGCACGCCGCACGGCGCATGGAAGGGGTGATGGCCCGCCGCCTCGAGGTCGTCGGCGAGCTGCTGGATGCGCGGCTCGTGGCTGACCGCCGGGAACGGGTAGGGCGCGCTGGCGGGCGGCTCGGTCGGATCCTCGCCGCGCGCGCCGTGGACCTCGTAGAGCTGCTCGGCCTGCGTGTAGTACGGCTCCATCTCGTCGTAGCCGATCGGCCACGCGGGCGAGATCCCGTCGTGGTGGTGCAGCTCGCCGAAGTCCTCGGCGCGCAGGCGGTACAGCGCCGCGCCGTAGAGCTTGGTCGCGCCGCCGACGAAGTAGTGGATCTGCGGCTGGAAGGGCCGGTCGCGCTCGTCGTACCAGGTGTCGGGCGAGATGTAGCGGTTGTCCACGAAGACGTGGCGCGAGCTCCAGTTCTGGGGCTCGCGGGCGAGCCAGTCGCCGCGCTCGAGGAGCAGGATCCGCTTGCCGGACGGGGCGAGGCGGTGGACGAGCGTCCCTCCGCCGGCGCCGCTGCCGATGACGATGACGTCGTAGGAGCTCATGCGCCGTATTCCTCCAGTCGCTCGGCGACGATGATCCCCGCGGCGGCCTCGATGAGGGCGAGGTGCGAGAAGGCCTGCGGGAAGTTGCCGAGGTGGCGACCGGTGTCGGCGTCGAACTCCTCGGCGTAGAGGCCCAGCGGCGAGGCGATCGCCAGCAGGCGCTCCATGAGGTCGCGGGCGCGCTGGCTCTCGCCGATGAAGGTCAGCGCCGTGACCAGCCAGAACGAGCAGATCAGGAAGGTCCCCTCCTTCCCCGAGAGCCCGTCGTCGGTCTCTCCCGTGCGGTAGCGCAGCACGAAGCCGTTGTCGGTGAGCTCGTCGGCGATCGCCAGCACGGTGGCGCGCATCCGCTCGTCGTCGGCCTTCAGGAACCCGAAGAGCGCCGCGAGCAGCGTCGAGGCGTCGAGGGCGTCGGTCGCGTAGTGCTGGCGCAGGACGCCGCGCGCGTCGACGCCGTGCTCGAGGATGTCGGCCTTGATCTGGTCGGCCGTGGCGCCCCATTCGTCGGCGCGCTGCGGCTCCCCGGCGATGTGGGCCAGCTTGGCCGCGCGATCCAGCGCGACCCAACTCATGAGCTTGGAGGAGACGTAGTGCTGGGGCTCGCCGCGCGCCTCCCAGATGCCCTGGTCGGGCTCGCGCCAGACGGCGGTGGCGCAACGGGCCTGGGCCTCGACGAGCGGCCACAGCCGCCGCGGGAGGCGGCTGCTGCGCTGGGTGTGCAGCAGGATCGAGTCCAGCGCGGCGCCGAACACGTCGTTCTGGCGCTGGTCGAAGGCGCCGTTGCCGATGCGCACGGGACGCGCCCCGGCATAGCCGGAGAGGTCGTCGCGCGTGCTCTCGGTGAGGTCGCGCCGGCCGTCGATCCCGTACATGATCTGCAGCCCGCCGTCGTCGTTGGGCTCGAGGTCGGCGACGAACTGCATGAACTCGTCCGCCTCCCAGTCGAGGTTGAGGAAGTGCAGCGCCTGCAGGGTGAAGGTCGAGTCGCGGATCCAGGTGTAGCGGTAGTCCCAGTTGCGCTCGCCGCCCGGGGTCTCGGGCAGCGAGGTGGTCAGCGCCGCCACCGTGGCGCCCGTGGGCATGTACGTGAGGCCCTTGATGGCGAGGGCCGAGCGCTGCACCGGCACCATCCACTCGTGGTCGGGCAGGCGCGCGCGCGACAGCCATGAGCGCCAGTAGCGCGTGGTCGCCGCGAGCTGGGCGTCGGCCTCCTCGAGGCTCGCCGGCGACGCGAGCTCCCCGGCCCACGAGAGCGAGCAGTACAGCGCCTCGCCCTCCCTCAGCGTGTGGCGAGCCCGCACGGTGTTGCCCTCGATGCCGAGCGCCATGTCGGTGCTGAGCCTGATCGTCACGCCCGCGCCGGTGGCGTCGGCGGCGTGGCGGTCGTCGCCCACGAGCGACCACTCGGCGGGGACGCGGCCGTAGTCGAAGACGGGCTCGCAGACGAGCTCCACTTCGACGTCGCCGTCGATGCAGCGCACCGTCCGCACGAGGACGTGCTCGGCGTCCTCGTCGGTGGGCGGGCGCGTGTGCGGCGTGATCGTGTCCTCGTGGTGCCGCGGGCCCATCGTCAGCGCGTCGCGCACGACCACCCAGCCGCTGCCCGTGTGCCACGTCGTCTCGAGGATGTTCGTCCCCGGCTCGTAGCGGCGGCTGGACGGGTGGTTGGCCCCGAACGGCGCCAGGCGGAAGTAGCCGGCCTGGCGGTCGAGCAGGGTGCCGAAGACGCTGGCCGCATCGAAGCGCGGGACGCACAGCCAGCCGATGCCCCCGTCGGGCGCGATCAGCGCGCCGGTGTGGCAGTCGGAGATGAAGCCGTAGCTCGCGATCGGCGGGAAAGGGGACGGCGCGGCGGCGCTCTGCGGAGCCGGGGCCTCCTGCTCGACGGTCATGACGCCACCCACGGCTCGTGCCAGCGCCCGATCCCCGCGAGGAGCCGGTCGGCCTCGGACGGCCCCCACGAGCCCTGCTCGTACGGGATCACCGGCGGCGGCGCGTCGAGCAGCGGCTGCATGATCCGCCAGGTCTCCTCGACGCCGTCCTGGCGCGTGAAGCGGGTCGAGTCGCCGCGCATGGCCGCCGAGAGCAGCACCTCGTAGGGCGTCGGGCCCTCGCCGCCCTCGACGGCGAACTCCATGTCCAGGCTGATCTGCTCGGGCTCGGCCGCTTGGCCGCGCTGGGCCTCGAGGAGCAGCCGCACGCCGGTGGCCGGGTCGAGCTTGACGACCAGCTGCATCGGCTCGGGGTCCCGCACGCGCAGGGCGTGGAAGCCGACGCGTGGCGGACGTTCGAAGACCAGGCGCATCTCGGTCTGCGTGACCGGCAGGCGCTTGCCCGTGCGGATGACGATGGGGACGCCCGACCAGCGCCAGTTGTCGATGTCCAGGCGCAGGGCCGCGTAGGTCTCGGTGGTCGAGTCGGCGGCGACGCCGGGGATGTCGCGGTAGCCGTCGTACTGGCCGCGGACGTACTGGGCGGGATCGGCGGCCGGGATGGCGGTGAAAAGCGTGTGCAGCGCGTCCTTGAGCGCGCCCGCGTTGGGGTTGGAGGGCACCTCCATCGTGGCCGCCGCCACGACCTGCATGAGGTGGTTGACCACGACGTCGCGCAGGGCGCCGACCGGGTCGTAGAAGTGGCCGCGGTCCTCGACGCCGAAGCTCTCGGCCATCGTGATCTGGATCGAGGAGACGTGCTCGCGCGTCCAGATCGGCTCCAGGGCCACGTTGGCGAAGCGCAGGTAGAGGATCTCCGCGACGCCCATCTTCCCGAGGAAGTGGTCGATGCGGTACAGCTGGGACTCGTCGAGGTACTGGTGGATCTCGTCGTTGAGCTCCCGCGCGGAGGCGAGGTCGTGGCCGAAGGGCTTCTCGACGACCACGCGCGCGCGCTCGGTCAGGCCTGCCGCGGCGAGGCCCTTGATGACCGTGCCGAACAGGAAGGGCGGGATCTCGAGGTAGAAGACCGGCGAGCGCGCGTCGGGGATGGCCGCCGCGAGGCGCTCGAAGGTGTCGCCGTCGCCGAAGTCGCCGGCCACGTAGGAGAAGCGGGCGATGAAGCGCTCGAAGAGCTTGTCGTCGATCGCCTCGCCGCCGGCCTCGATCGAGCTGCGGGCCCGGTCGCGCAGGTCGTCGAGCGTCCAGTCGTCGACCGCGACGCCGACGATCGGGCAGTCGAGCAGGCCGCGGCGCTCGAGCCGGTACAGCGACCGGAAGGTCATCTGCTTGGCGAGGTCGCCGGTGATCCCGAAGATCACGAAGACGTCGGCGGGCCGTTGGGCGTCGCCCGCCTTCGCCTCGTCCGTACGCGCCCGGGGGTTGACTGCGGTGGTCATGCGTCCGCCTTGTCTCCGGTGGCAATGGCCACCGATGCTGCCCCTGCGGTGGGGGGGCGTCATCACCCGATGCGAGTGAAACCCGCGCTCGCGGGCGGGCGCCGCTACCCGGGCCGGCCGGTGACCGTGATCGAGAACGCCGCGCGGTAGGGGTCCCCGGGCTCGGCGAAGGGCAGCTGGGGCCCGTCGTCGACGAGGGCGTTCGTGGGCGCCGTCATCGGCTCGAAGGCGACGACGTCGTCCTCGGCGGGGGCGAAGACCTGCGCGTAGGGGTAGCCCTCGAGGAAGGCGAGCTCGATCCGCCGTCCGCCGCCCGCGAGGGCGAACGGCGCGCCGCCGGGCGGCGCCACATAGGCGTCGTCGAAGGTCCGCGTCCCCAGCGGCCCGGGCGCGATCTCGACCTCGGTGCGCTCGCCGGTGGGCAGCATCGAGCCGTCGAGGACGAGCTGCTCGTGCACGGGGGTCTCGATCTCCCACTCGCCGCGCGGGACGCCGGGCAGGCGCAGGTAGGGATGCCAGCCGAAGGCGATCGGGACCGCGACGTCGCCCGTGGCCCGGACGGTGATCGCGACGGTCAGCGTCGCCTCGCTCACCTCGGCCTCGAGCAGCAGCTCGTGCGCGAAGGGGAAGGCCGCCATCAGCTCCTCGCGGGCGGCGAAGTCGAAGCAGGCCGCGAGCCGGGCGCCGTGCGTGGTGGGCTCGTGGAGGCGCACCTCCCAGCCGCTCGCCCCGCTCAGCAGCCCGTGCATGGGCAGCCCGGCGCCGTCGAGGCGCAGCGGCGTCGCCTCGGGGTCGATGACGACCTCGCGCCCGGCGAGCGCGAAGCGCCGCCGGCCGATCCGGTTGGCCCACGGGTGCAGCAGCGGGATGCCCATCGTCTTGCGCTCGGCGACGTAGGCGCCGAGGCCGCCGCGCTGCCCGAGCAGCTCGGCGCCGCGGTGGCGCAGCGACGCGCCGACCATCCCGGCGGCGGGGACGAAGGTCGCCTCGAGGCCTCCGTCGGGCGCGCTCGCGATGGCCAGCCCGCGCATGCCCTCCAGCGTTCGCTCGCAGATCACGGTCGCGATCGTCGCGCCGTGTGCGCGGCGCCGTCATCGCCCGAAGCGGGTGAGACGGCCGCCGCGCGTGCGTGTGGGCTCAGACGCCGGCCAGCATGACCTGCGTCAGGCGGATGCTGTTGCCGGAGGGGTCGCGGAAGCCGGAGTCGATGCCGTAGGGGCGCTGCTCGGGCGCCTCGGTGAACTCGACGCCGCGGCCCTTGAGCTCCTCGTAGGAGGCCTGGCAGTCGTCGGTGGTCAGGAAGACCGTGCCGGCGAAGCCCTTGGCCATCAGCGCGCGGACCTGGTCGGCGGTCTCGGGGTCCATCACCGGCGGTCCCGGGATCGCCATGAGGACGATCGCGATGTCGGGCTGGCCGGCGGGGCCCACCGTGAGCCAGCGGAAGTCGCCCAGCTCGGGCAGCGTGACGTCGGAGCGGACCTCCATGCCGACCTTCTCGGTGTAGAACGCGAGCGCCTCGTCCTGGTCGTGGACCCAGAGCTGCGCGGTCGAGATGTTGATCATCGTGTCTCCTTGGAGGCTGGTTGGACTGGTCCGTCCAAGCTAGACCCGGGGCTTCGAGCTGTCTTCTCGAAACGTGCGGTGCTGCGGGCGGCCGTTGAGGCGCACGACGCAGGCGGGGACCATCGCGTAGGCCGCCGCCGGCGGGTGCGCCGCGCGGTAGGCCGTCGGCGAGGCCCCGTAGATGCGCCCGAAGCTCGTGGTGAAGGACCCGATGCTGCGCAGCCCGACCGACAGGCAGACCTCGGCGACCGACCAGTCGGTCGTGCGCAGCAGCGCCGCGGCGCGCTCGAGCCTGCGGGTCAGCAGGTACTGGTGCGGCGACTCGCCGAAGGCGCGGCGGAACTCGCGGCTGAAGTGCGCCCGCGACAGCCCCGCGGCGCGCGCGAGGTCGTCGACGTCGAGGGGCTCCGCGTAGCGCGCGTCGGCCAGGTCCCTGGCGCGGGTGAGGTGGCGGGCGGGTGGTACGAAGGCCATCGGAGTCCCGAGTATGGCGCGTGACATGCTCGAACAGGGGGCGACGACCGCCCGCTCGCGACGGGCGCGGCCAGTATGCTCGCTGGCCGGCGATCGCATGGACCAAGGGGAGGCCATCACCACCGCCGCGCGGGCCCTGCGAGAGCAGGAGCTGCTGCGCCGCATCCACCAGCTTGGCGACACGCGCGCCCGCGACCAGCTCGCCGAGGAGATGCTGCCGCTCGCGCGCGCCCTGGCCGGCCGCTACGCCAACCGCGGGGAGCCGCTCGACGACCTCGTGCAGGTCGCCTGCGTGGGGATCATGAAGGCGATCGACGGCTTCGACATCACGCGCGAGGTCCGCTTCTCCTCCTACGCGACGCCGACGGTCCTCGGCGAGATCAAGCGTCACTTCCGCGACAAGACGTGGGCGATGCGCGTCCCGCGCGGCCTGCAGGAGCTCCAGCTCCAGGTCGCCAAGGCGCGCGACAAGCTCACCAACGAGCTCGGCCGCTCGCCCACCGTCCAGGAGATCGCCGATGCGGTCAACGCCCCCTTCGAGGAGGTGCTGGCCACGATCCAGAGCGTCAGCGCCCGCCGCACGCGCTCGCTCGACGAGCCCACCGGCGAGGACGTCACCCTCGCCGACTCCCTGGGCACGACCGACCCCGAGATCGAGCGCGCGGAGATGCGCGCGCTGCTCGACGGCGCCTTCGACGTCCTCTCCGAGCGCGACCAGGAGGTTCTGCGGCTGCGCTTCGAGCACGACCTCACGCAGACCGAGATCGCCCAGCGCATCGGCGTCAGCCAAATGCAGGTCTCGCGCCTGATCCGCCAGTCGCTGGCGCGCCTGCGCATGGACATCGAGCGCTCGCCCGAGCGCCGGTCCAAGATCGGCTAGGGCGCCGGCGCGCCCGCGCGCTAGCCCTCCGCCGCGACGGCGTTCGCAGCCACGGGCGCCCCGGCGGCCTCGGGCTCCAGCGTGCCCGCGCACACCACGTCGTTCCACACGTAGAGGACGGGCACCTGGTACCAGCTCGAGGTGAGGGCCCGGAAGTCGGTGAACTCCGGGCCGTACCAGTAGCGCTCCCAGTCGCGCTTGTTCTCGAACTCCGCGGTCTGCAGGAACTTGTAGCGGTCGTCGCGCGAGCGGTACACCGAGTAGGACGTGGCGCCGTAGCGCAGCGCGATCGGGGCGATGCCGGCCAGCGCGTCGGCGAGCCTGTCGTGGCGGAAGCCGTTGGCGTACCAGGGGATGTGCACGACGCCGGCCATCAGGCGCCCACCTCCGCGCGGATGGCGCCGGGGCCCTCCGCCGTGCGACCCTGGCCCTCGCCGGTGGCGCCGACGAGGATGGCGATCTTCCCGAGGTGCTTGTTCTCGTGCATGAGCTGGTGGGCCTCCGCGACCTGGTCGAAGCCCATCGTACGCCACAGGACGGGCCGGACCTTGCTCTCCTCGATCAGGCGGTTGGCGAGGTTGCACTGCCACGCGTTGGCGAAGTGCGAGCCGATGATCTGCTTCTGGCGCATCCAGAGGTAGCGCACGTCGAAGTCGAGGTCGTAGCCCGACGTCGCGCCGCAGATGACGACCTTGCCGAACGGCTTGACCATGAAGACCGACGTGGGGAACGTCGCCTTGCCGACGTGCTCGAAGACGATGTCGGGCGAGTCGCCGAGGATCTCGCGCACGCGCTTGGCGAAGTCGCGCGACACGGCGAAGCGCGCCTTCTCCTCCTCGGGGCTCTCGCCGCCGCGGCGCATCATGCCCGCGAACTCGTTGCGGTCGATGAAGCCCTTGGCCCCGAGCTGCTCGACGAGCGCGCCCTTCGCGGGCGACGACACCACACCGACGCACTCCGCCCCGGCGGCGGCGCACAGCTGGGTGGCGAACACGCCCAGGCCGCCGGCGGCGCCCCAGATGAGCACCCGGTGGCCGGCCTGCAGCTTGGCCCGGTCCAGGAGCATGCGGTAGGCCGTGAAGTAGGTCAGCCCATAGGAAGCCGCCTCCTCCCAGGCCAGGTGCGCGGGCTTGGGGAGCAGCTGCTGCGCCTGGACCTTCGTGAACTGCGCAAACGAGCCCCAGCTCGTCTCGTAGCCCCAGATCCGCTGGGAGGGCGCCGCGAGCGGATCGAGGCCGTGGACCTCGGGGTCCTCGTAGGAGGCCTGGTTGCAGTGGATGACGACCTCGTCGCCGGGCTTCCAGCGCGTGACCCCGGGGCCGACCTTCCAGACCACGCCCGAGGCGTCCGAGCCGCCGATGTGGTGGTCCTCGTCGGGGTGGTAGCGGAAGACCGAGACGGGCTTGCCCAGCGCCGCCCAGACGTTGTTGAAGTTCACCCCGGCCGCCATGACGCGGACGATGACCTCGAAGGCGCCGGGCTCGGGGACCTCGATCTCCTCGACCCGGAAGGCGTCCAGCGGCTCGCCCTCGCGCTCCTGGCGGATGACCCAGGCCGCCATCGTCGCGGGCAGCTCGCCCGGCTCGGCGTCGACGTTGGCCACCTGCGAAAGATCAACCGCGCTCATGCACACACCCGCTCGTCGTTTGTACGCCCCCGTTCAACGGAGGCGGAAACCCTAGCGCCGAACGAGGTAGCCGGCGCGCACCAACAGGATGGCGACCAGGACGAGAGGCAACACCATCCCGCCGATCCCGAGGACGAAGAAGGTCTCGGCGGAGTCGATATGGCGCACGAGCCATCCGAAGTTCATGCCGAAGAAGCCGGTCGCGAAGGTGAGCGGCAGGAAGACCGTGGCCACGATGGTCAGGCGCCCGGCCATCTGGTTGACGAGCACGCTGGCCGTCTCGGCGAGGACCTCGCGCAGGTAGTCGACGGTGTTCGCCGTCACCACCAGGTCGTCGTGCACGTCGCGGAACGGATGGCGGACGACGTCGCGCTCCAGGCCCGGGAGGTTCTCGAGCAGGTCGCCGCCGCGGCCGAGCATGTCGCGCTGCGGGGTGATGATCTGCTGCAGGCGGAAGAGCTCGGCGCGCACCTGGC
The DNA here is from genome assembly GCA_963851295.1 of uncultured Actinomycetes bacterium. Lineage (GTDB taxonomy): Bacteria > Actinomycetota > Thermoleophilia > Solirubrobacterales > Solirubrobacteraceae > JAOPZW01. The sequence continues at coordinate 197,792 of CAWKOS010000002.1, forward strand.
TCATGCGGAGGCGCTCGTCGGGCTTGGGGCGCTCGAAGGCGAGCCGCTCGAGGCGCTCGACCTCCTCGGTGTAGCCGTCGACGAGGACGGTCAGCGAGTCGGCGAGGGCGTCGAGGACGCGGTAGACGAGCTCCTGCTCGGTGCGCACGTGGGCCGTCGTGGCGCGCTCGCGGGCGTCCCAGAGGTGCCAGCACGGCTCGCGGCGGATGGTGACGACCTCCGAGCCGGAGATGTGGATGTGGACCTCGACGAGCCGGCCCTCGTGGGCGCCGTAGAAGACGAGCAGCACCCGCGCGCCGTATTCGTCGATCTTCGGGCGCTGGCCGAACTCCTTGCTGTCCTCGATCGCCAGGTCCGGGATCTCGAGCAGCTCGCCGAGCGCGTCGAGCTGCTCGTCGGCAGGCGAGTCGAGGTCCAGCCAGAAGAACTCCTCGCGCCCGCGGAGCGCGCGGATCTGATCGAGGTCGACGGTGTCGAGGACCTTCATCCGGCGCCGACGGTAGCGCCGGCGCCGGATAGGCGCGCGCTGTAGCTGCTGAGCACGTTGTTCGGGGTGCCGGGTCGCTGTCACGCCCGTTGCGCTGCGAACAGCTCACCGAGGAACGGGCCCGTGCCCGGGGGTCGAACGTCGGTCTTACCCCGTGTGGACGGGGGAAGACCGACGTTCGGCGCCCCCTGGCGGGCCGCGGCGCCCCCCGGGGGCCGGCGGCGCGGCGGGCTGCTCTCCCTCGGTGAGCTGTTCGCGCCCACGCCGGGGTGGCGGGGATGCCGAACAACCTGCTCGGGTCTTACAGCTAGCCGACCTCGACCAGCCCGGGCTCGGCCTCGGCGCCGTGACGCGGGGCCGCGGCGCCCGCCTCGGCCGGAGCCTCGGCGCGATCGGCGATCAGCAGCCACGCCAGCAGGGCGCCGAGCAGCGTCACGGCGGCGCCGATGCGCAGGCCGTCGTTGAGCGCGTAGACGTAGGCCTGGCGCACCGCGTCGCCGACCTGGCCGCCCACGTGCGTGCCGCCCGCGCCGAGCGAGTCGGCCAGCGCCTGGCGGCGCCCCTCGGGCAGGGCGGGCAGCACCTGATCGAGCTTGGACTTGCCCAGGCCGGTGATGAGCGCGCCCATCACCGCGACCCCGAAGGTGCCGCCGACCATGCGCGACATCGACAGGACCCCGCTGGCAACGCCGGCCTTGGCGGGCTCGACGGCGTTCATGCCGGCGGTGCTCATCGGTGACATCACCAGGCCCATGCCCAGGCCCATGAGCATGAAGGCCCCGATCAGGAACCCGAAGCTCGTGTCGACCGCCAGGTGGCCCTGCCAGAACAGCGATCCGGCCACGGCGATCAGCCCGCCGACCATCAGCGGCCGCGGACCGATGCGATCCGAGAGCCGGCCGGCGATCGGGCCGACGACGACGATGACCAGGGTCGAGGGCAGGAAGCGCACGCCCGCCTGAAGCGGCGAGTAGCCCTTGATGTTCTGCATGTAGAGGGCCAGGAAGAAGAACATCGCGAGCATCGCGAAGCTCACGATGAAGGCGACGAGGTTGGCTCCCAGGAACGACTTGGAGCGGAAGAAGCCGAAGTCGACCATCGGCTCCTCGACGCGCCGCTCGACGATGACGAACGCCGTGAGGGCGGCGGCGGCGATCGCGAAGAGCGCCACGATCCGCGCCGAGCCCCAGCCCCACGAGTTGCCCTCGACGAGCGCGAGCACGACGGCGCCGAGGCCGATCGAGATCGCCGCCACCCCGGGGAGGTCGACGTGGTGGGTGGAGGTCTCGTCGCGCGACTCGCGGGCGGCGGCGAGCGTGACGAAGACCGCGAGCGCGGCGATCGGCACGTTGAGGAAGAAGATCGACTGCCAGGAGACGTTCTCGGTCAGGAAGCCGCCGACCACGGGGCCGATGGCGAGCGCCAGCGCGCTCACGCCGGCCCAGGTGCCGATCGCCTTGCCGCGCTCGTGGGGCGGGAAGGCGTTGGAGATGATCGAGAGGGTCGCCGGCATCATGAAGGCGGCGCCGACGCCCTGGACGGCGCGGCCCGCGACGAGCCAGGCCTCGCTCTGCGAGAAGCCGATGAAGAGGCTCGACGCCCCGAAGACGACGACGCCGAAGAGGAACATGCGCCGGCGGCCGAAGATGTCGCCCAGGCGCCCGCCGGTGACAAGCAGGACGGCGAAGCTCAGCGTGTAGGCGTTGACGGTCCATTCGAGGCCGCTGATCGAGGACCTCAGGTCCTGCTGGATCGACGGCAGCGCGACGTTCACGACCGTGTTGTCGAGCATGATCATGAACAGCGCGAAGCACATCGCGCCGAGGGTCCACCAACGGCGGTTGTCGTCGGTGATGGCGGAGCGGATTCGGGTCATGAGCGGTGGGGGAGGTCGGAGAGGGCGGAGGAGAGTCGGGAGCGCTGCTCGGGGGAGAGGGAGGCGGCGTAGTCCTCGAGGCCGGCGAGGCGGGCGGTCTCGATGCGGTCGATGACCTCGCGCCCGGCCGGGGTGATGCCTACTCGCTTCATGCGCCGGTCCTCGGGGTCCTCGCGGCGCTCGAGCCAGCCGCGGCGCAGGAGGCCGTCGACCATCCGGCTGGCGCCGGGGAGGGAGAGGCCGAGGCGGTCGGCGAGCTCCTTGACCGAGACCTCGACGGCGCAGCCGTCCAGCGCGTGGAGCGTCTTCATCTGCGTGATCGAGATGTCGAGCTCGGCGATCAGGCCGTAGAGCTGCTGGCTGGAGCCCTTGGTGAGGTGGTGCCAGAGCTCGAGCAGCTCGCTCGCGAGCCGCTTGCTCGATACCTGCACTGGCGCAGTCGTTGCTTGCACGTACGCAAGTATTGCACACGCGCAGTGGTTGTCAGGTTCGGCTATCCGCACCCAGGGCCTCGAGCACCGGCCGGCGGATGTGCTCGTAGACCACCGAGGTGCGCACGTCGGCGACCTCGTCGCGCTCGGTCAGCCGGTCGATGACGAAGGCATAGAGCGCGTCGGTGTCCGGGACGGCGACGTGGATGAGGAAGTCGTCGCCGCCCGAGACGACGAAGACCCCGACCGCCTCGGGCAGCTGCGCGGCCCAGTCGCGGAAGGCCTCGATGTTCTCGCGCGACGGCGGGCGGACGCGCACCGCGATCAGCGCCTGGACGTGGCGGTCGAGCGCCTCGAGGGCCACGTCGGCGTGGTAGCCGCGGATGACGCCGGTGGCCCGCAGCGCGCGGACGCGCTCCGACGTGGTCGAGGGCGCGGCGTGGACCGCCGCGGCGAGGTCGCGGTTGGTCTGCCGTGCATCGTCCTGCAGGGCGCCCACCAGGGCGAGGTCCAGCGCATCAAGATCGGTCAAGGCGGCAATCTCCCGAACGTCGTACGGAGTTGTCCCTCGATCCTCGCAGCTCAACTAGCTTCCCGCCATCATGACCGGATCCATGAACGGCACGCGCTGCGTCGTGGTGCTCGACGAGACGCTGCCGCCCGGCCTCGCGGCCAACGCGGCGGCGGTGCTGGCGCTGACGCTGGGGGCGACGGTCGACGGCCTCGTGGGCGCCGACCTCGTCGACGCCGACGGCGACGTCCACCCGGGGCTGTTCGCCGACGGGCTGCCCGTGCTGAAGGCCGCGGGTGAGGCGCTGCCCGAGCTGCGCGCCAGGGCGCGGCGCGACGGCGTCGGCGTGATCGACATCCCCGCGGTCGGCCAGCAGACCAACGACTACGACGAGGTCCGCGCCCACGTCGCGCGCACGCCGACGACGCGGCTCGAGTACCTCGGCGTCGTCCTCCACGGCCCGCGGCGCGCCGTCGGGCGGCTCACGGGCAACCTGGCGCTGCTGCGCTAGCGCGTGCGGTAGCGGTGGCTGACGCGCTCGCAGCCGACCGTCCGCACGTGACGGTTGAAGCCGATGCGCACGGTGTCGACGCCGGGGCCGCAGTCGATCGTGGTCGGGCCCGAGGCGTAGGCCTCGATGAGGTCGGCGCCGGTGCCGGCCTTCACGCGGTTGCGCCCGGCGCCGCGCAGGCGGACGTGGTCGTTGCCCGCGCCGCCGTCGATGACGTTGGCCGCGGGGCCGCCCTGTAGGAAGTCGGCGCCGGGGCCGCCGTCGATGACGTTGCCGCCGCGCCCGCCGTAGACGGTGTCGTCGCCCGCGCCGGCGTCGAGCGTGTCGGTGCCGTTGCTGGGCCCGTCGTGGTGGCGGTTGCCCCACAGGACGTCGTCGCCGCCGGCGGCGTGGATGGTGTCGGGGCCGGCGCCGCCGAGGAGGTTGTCGTCGCGCTCGGAGCCCGCGATCGTCTGGCCCGCGTCGCCCGCCAGCGCCTTGAGGCCGACGGTGTCGTCCTGGACCGGCGCGGCCTCGACGATCGTCTCGCAGCCCAGGATGCGCCCGGTCTGCAGGGCGTCGCGGTTGGACCACCCGCCGGGCTGGTCGATCGGGTTGACGTACAGCGTGTCGTCGCCGGGGCCGCAGTCGACCGAGCCCACCGCGGTGGCGTTGTTGATGTAGACCTCGTCGTCACCGTCGCCGGCGTCGATCGTGTCGGGGCCGGAGTCGGCATAGATCGTGTCGTTGCCCGGGCCGCCGGAGATGACGTCGGCGCCGCTGCCGCCGTGCAGGACGTCGTCGCCGTCGCCGCCGGAGACCTTGTCGGGCCCGGCGCCGCCGTCGGCGTCGTCGGCGCCCGGGCCGCCGTCGAGGACGTCGTGGCCGAAGCCGCCCACGAGCGTGTCGTCGCCGGCGGCGCCGGTGACGGCGTCGTCGCCCGAGCCCCCGTCGAGGGTGTCGTCGCCGCCGGCGCCGGCGATGACGTCGGCGCCGCCCTCGCCGAGGAGCTGGTCCGGGCCCGGGCCGCCCGTGACGCGGTCGGGCCCGCCGCCGGCGCGCACCAGCATCCCGGCCGCCCGGTGGACGACGAGGCGGTCGGGCCCGGGGGTGCCGGCCGTGGGCCGCGCGGAGGCGGCCGCGGGGGCGATCAGCAGGAGGGCGGCGGCGATGAGAAGGAGGGGGCGGCGGCGGTGCATCGAGAAGGCCATCGGCGTTTCGCGCGCGCGGCTTGACACTCCGTGAAAGGTCGATGACACCGGGGGTCGAGCCACACCGCAAAACGGTCGATGGGATGGTCAGTGAACGCCGCCGCCACCCGCTCCCGCGCCCTGCTCGCCCTCGCCCTCGCGCTGCTGCTCGCCCTCGCCGGGGCGCAGGACGCCCACGCCGCCGTCGACGCAGCCGCCGTCGTGCGCGCCACGCCCGGCGTCGCCGCCTACTGGCCGCTCGACGAGCGCTCGGGCACCTCCGCAGCCGACGCGCTCGGGGGCCCGGCCGCGGCGATCACGGGCGGGGCCGCGCTCGGCGCGGCCACCGCGCGCTCGGACGACCGCGGCGCGGCGATCGCGCTCTCCGGCTCGGCCGCCGTCGCCCTCGGCACCGGCCAGTCGCTCGCCGGCGACCTCTCGATCGAGGCGTGGGTCGACGTCCAGCCGGGCTCGAAGGGCACCCGCTACGTGGTCAGCAAGGGCACCACCAGCGCGGGCGTGCAGCTCTACCTCGACGCCTCCAACCGCGCGACCTTCCGCGTGGGCACCACCAACGTGGCCGGGCCGGCGCTCGCGGCCGGCACCTGGCACCAGCTCGTGGCCACGCGCTCGGGCCGCGCCGCCGCGCTGTACGTCGACGGGCGGCCCGCGGCGTCGGTGACCCTGCCCGCGAGCGTCGCCGCGTCGAGCTTGCTCGGCGCCTACCTGGGCCGCTACTCCGGCTCGGCGAGCTCGTACTTCCAGGGCAGCGTCGACGAGCTCTCGCTCTACGGCGCGGCCCTCACCGCCGCGCAGGTCGCCGACCACTACGGCGCCGTCGCCGACACCACGCCGCCGTCCGTGGCGCTCACCGCGGCGCCTGCGGCGCTCGTCGACGCGAACAGCGCCACCGTCTCCTTCTCGGCCTCCAAGGCGCAGAGCACCTTCGCCTGCCGCCTCGACGGCGGCGCCTGGAGCGCCTGCGACGGTTCGGCCTCCTACTCCGGCCTCGCCGACGGCACGCATCAGGTCACCGTCCTGGCCACCGACCGCTACGGCATCGCCGCGAGCGCGCCGGCCATCGCGACGTGGCAGGTCGACCGCACGCCCCCGGACACGCTCGTGCTCGCGAGCGCCCCGGCGGGCGGCGTGACCCGCGCGAGCTTCGCCTCCGAGGCGGGCGCCGGCTTCGAGTGCCGCCAGGGCAGCGGCGCGTGGACGGCGTGCGCGAGCCCGGCCACGGCGCCGATGGGCACGATCCTCGCCGTGCGCGCCCGCGACCGTGCGGGCAACGTCGATCCGACGCCGGCCACGGTCACCTTCGCCGCCTCGGCCGACAGCGCGGCGCGCTCCTACGCCGGGGCGCCGGCGTCCTTCGCCGTCGCGGGCGGGCAGCCGGCCGCCGGCCTGCAGTGCCGGGTCGACGACGGCGCCTGGGTCGCCTGCCCGTCGCCGCTGACCTTCGACGGCATGGGCTACGGCAGCCACGAGCTCGCCGTCCGCGACCCGTCGCTCGGCGAGGTGGCGGGGGCGCCGTCGCTGACGTGGAACGTGGCGCTGTCGGCGCCGCGGCTCATCGGGGCGCGCTTCCCCTCGCTGCTGACCTTCTCCTCGGCGCGCGCCCAGCGCGCGACCAAGCCCGCCCGTGCCCCGCGCCTGCTCTTCCTGAGCAACGTCGACGGCACCGCGACGGCCACGCTGACCCGCAAGGGCCGCCGGCTGGCGTCCTGGACCGTGGCCCTGCACCCGGGCAGCAACACGATGGCCTTCCCGATCGGGCGGCTGCGCGGGCTGCGCCCCGGCCGCCACGTGCTCACGCTGGCGCCCTCGAACGCCGCCGGCGCGGGCCGCGCGCTCACGGTCCGCTTCGACGTCATCCGGCTGCACCGCTAGCCGGTCGTGGTCCCCGTGCTCGTGGGGCCGACGGTGACCTCGCGCGTGGCGCGGCGCGTGAAGCCCTTCGCGGCCGCGTCCCAGGCGTAGTCACGCTCGGTGGCGTGGCGCGCGCAGCAGACGTCGTCGCCGCGCGCGTAGGTCGGGTCGACGATGGTCACCGTGGTGCCGCTGATGCGGACGCTGCCGCGGTAGAGCGACTGGTTGCGCAGGGCGACGCGCAGCGCGCCGCTCGCCGAGCCCTCGCCGGTGAGGACGTAGGCCGCCACGACGCCGGCGGCGCCGCCGTTCTCGACGGTCACCACGGCGTCGGACTTGCCGTCGCCCGTGAGGTCGGCGAAGGTCGGATCGGGGGAGACGAAGCCGGCGTTGGTGCGCAGCAGGCGCTTGACGCCGCTCGTCGTGTTGGCGTCCTTGAGCAGGACGTCGCGGAAGAGCGCCTGCGGGCTCTGCGCCGTCGGCTCCTGCGCGAGCGCGCGCCCGCCGAGGATCAGGGCGAGGCCCAGCAGCGCCGCTAGCGCCCGTACCGGCATCCAGCGATGGTGTCAGACCGCACGGCGGCGGGTCTACGGCTGCAACAGGTCGTTCTGCGCGCTCTCGCGCTCGCGCCCGACCCGCAGGCGCGCGGCGCGGATGGCGTCGCCGGAGACGTGGACCTTGTAGCGGCCGGGCTTGACGTCGGCCTTCAGGGTGGCGGTGTCGCGCGGGCTGATCGGCGCCGTCTGCTGCCTGATGCCCGGCCCCGAGCCCGCCGGGCCGGCGCTCTCGAGCGTGATCCGCTGCGAGGTGCTCGTCTGGTTGGTGACGATCAGCGAGATCGGGCCCGCGCCGACGACGCCCGGCGAGACCGACACGCGCTGGTCGGAGATGTAGCCGGTCAGCACGATCGGGGCCGGCGGCCTGGGGTCGTTCTTGTAGTCCGCCGAGCTGCTCCCGCAGCTCGACAGCGCGAGCACTGCCCCAACCGCGAGCGGCGTCAGTGCCGCCGTGCGCCTCGTCTGCATCCTGGCCCGAACCCTAGTCGAGTTCGCGCTGGGGTGGCGTCGATTGGACGCCGGCGTTCGCTGGAGGGTCAGTCGGCGTGCTCGTCGTTGCCCTCGAGGTCGCGCAGCGCGCCCTGCAGGCGCTCCCAGGAGATGCGCTCGGCCTCCTCGTAGTCCGTGCCGTCCAGGTCGCGCAGGCTGTCGCGATAGACCTCCCATGCCTCGCGCTCGGCGGTCGTGCGGTCGGGCCCCTGCCGGGTCGCCGAACTCGTCATGCGTGCCTCCTTCCAGACCGGGTGCGCTCCCGAGGGTACCCATCGGCCCGGCGGTCATCCGTGCATGGCCGTTGCCGTTCCGTCGGGGACGAGGCGTATACAGCGCGGTCCGGATGGATCTCGATCAGCCCGTCGCCACCACGGAGTTCCTCGTCGTCGACACGGAGACGAACGGGCTGTCGGGCGAGGTCTGCGAGCTCACCGAGGTCGGCGCGGTGCTCGTCGGCGGCGGCGAGCTGCACGAGCGCTGGGAGACGCTGCTCGCCGTCCGCGCGCCGCTCTCGCGCGGGATCCAGCGCTTCACCGGCATCACGCAGGCGATGGTCGACGAGGCGCCGCCCGCCGAGGTCCAGCTCCCCGAGCTCGCCGAGCAGCTGCGCGGCCGCGTGCTCGTGGCCCACAGCGCGTCGTTCGACCGCCGCGTCCTGCGCCAGGCCTTCGAGCGCGCCGGGCTGGGCTGGCCCAACCCGCCGCAGCTGTGCACCGTCGCGCTGGCCCGCCGCCTGCACCCGCTCGGGCGCCAGCGGCGCCTGCGGGCGCTGGCGGAGTCGCTGGGGATCGAGGTCGAGGTCTCCCATCGCGCCCTGGCCGACGCCGAGACGTGCGCGCGGGTGTTCTGCGCGCTCTTCCCGCGCCTGTGCGCCCACGCGGCCACGGTGCGCGAGGCCCTCGACCTCGTGCGCCCGGCGCGCCCACGGCGCCCGCGCGCCAAGGCCACCGATGGGCCGGCGCGGATGGGCGGGGTCCGCCGGCGGCTCCCCGACCTCGGCCATCTCACCGACGACCCCGGCGTCTACGTGGTCCGCAACGCCTCGGGGCAGGTGGTCTACGTCGGCAAGTCGGTGAGCGTGCGCACGCGCGCCCGCGCGCACTTCCAGCCCTCGTCACACGAGGGCGCGTGGGTCGAGCAGGCCGAGACGGTCGAGCACGAGCCGACGAACTCCGAGCTCGGCGCGCTGCTGCTCGAGAGCCGCCTGGTCAAGCGCCTGCGCCCGCCGGGCAACGCGCGCCTCAAGCACGTCGACAGCTACGTCTACCTGCGCTGCCGCCTGGACATCGCCTTCCCGGTGCTCGAGGTGGCGCCCGCGCCGGCGGCGGGGCGCGGCGTCAGCGTGGGGCCGCTGCGCGGGCGCGCGGCCGCCGTCGAGCTGCTCGAGCAGCTCAACTCGCTCTTCGGCCTGCGCCACTGCGCGCGCAAGCTGCCGCGGCGCTACTGGCCCAGCGCCTACGGCCAGATGGGCCGCTGTCTGTCGCCGTGCCTGGGCGACCTCGACCCCAACCTCTACCGCCGCCGGCTCGACCAGGCGCTGGCGCTCTTCACCGGCGAGGGCGACGGCGGCGCGGCGCTGCTCGCCCACCTCGATGAGCAGATGCGCGCGGCGGGCGCCGAGCAGCGCTTCGAGCGCGCGGCGTGGCTGCGGCGCCGACGCGAGCGGCTGGCGTGGCTGCTGGACCGCCTCGGCGGCGTCCTCGCCGCCACCCACGCGCGCCCGCGGCTCGTGCTCGCCGAGCACCCGCGCGGCGGGCGCTTCGACGCCTTCTGGCTCGTGGGTGGGCGCATCGTCGACTGGGGCGCCCCCGGCGACCTCGACGAGGTCATGGAGCGCACGGCGCGCGCGCTGCGCGGCGGCGACGGCACGGGCGCCACGGCGTGCCTGGCGCCCGACGAGGTCGAGGAGGCGCGGATCGTCTCCACCTGGCTCGACGGCCACGACGCGCACGTGCTCGACCTCCACCGCGGCGCCGACCGCGCCGCGGTGGCGCGGCTGCTGGCCGCGGCGGGGGAGGCGGCGGCGGTCGCATGAACCTCACCGAGCTGCGGCCCGGCCTGTGGCGTTGGACCGCCCCGCACCCGGCGTGGCGCCCCGGCGCCGAGCGCGACAGCGCCGGCGACTGGGACCAGGAGGTCGGCTGCGTCGCCTACGCGGCGCAGGGCGCGCTGCTGCTCGTCGACCCGCTCGTCCCCGACGACGGCTGGCCGGCCCTCGACGCCCTCGTGCGCGAGCACGGGCCGCGGGTTCACGTCGTCACGACGCTGCAATGGCATCGCCGCAGCCGCCCTGAGATCGTCGAGCGCTACGGCGCCCAGACGTCGCGCGCGGCGTCGCGGCTGCCCGAGGGCGTCGAGCCGATCCGCCTCACAGGCACGCTGGAGACGATGGTCTGGCTGCCGGGCCCGCGCGCGCTCGTGCCCGGCGACCGCCTGATCGGTGGACGCCGCGGCGGGTTGCGGATCTGCCCGCGCTCGTGGATCCCCGAGCTCACGCCGGCCCAGCTGCGCGCCAGGCTCGCGCCGCTGCGCGACCTGCCCGTCGAGCTGGTCCTGGTCTCCCACGGCCGTCCGGTCCTGCGCCGCGGACGCGCGGCGATCGCGCGGGCGCTGGCGGGCTAGTTGTAGTTCCTGAGCACGTTGTTCGGGGTGCCGGGTCGCTGTGAGGCCCGTTGCGCTGCGAACAGCTCACCGAGGAACGGGTCCGCGCCCCCGGGGGGGTCGAACGTCGGTTCTACCCGGTGTGGACGGGGGAAGACCGACGTTCGCCGCCCCCTGGCGGCCCGCGGCGTCCCCCGGGGGCCGGCGGCACGGCGGGCTGGTCTCCCTCGGTGAGCTGTTCGCGCCCACGCCGGCGTGGCGGGGACGCCGAACAACCTGCTCGGGTCTTACAGCTAGGCGGCGCTGCGCCGCCTACGCAGCGCCCACAAACGGCAGCTCCACCACCACCGCCGTTACCTCGCCGGCCGCGAGCGAGTCGCCGATGGCGGCCTCGCGGCGCACCAGCGCCAGCGCGATGGGCCCGTGGCGCGGCGAGACGACGCTCGAGCCCACACGGCCGACCTCGCGCTCGCCGAGCAGCAGCGGGGTGCCGGTCGCCACCGGCTCCGACAGCCTCAGCCCGCGCAGGTGGCGGTTGGGCTTGCCGCGGTAGTGCAGGCGGGCGACCGTCTCCTGGCCGACGTAGCAGCCCTTGGTGAAGCTCACGGCGCGGTCGTTGAGCCCGGCCTCCTGGGGGATGGTCGTGTCGTCGGCGTCGATGCCGAAGCGCGGGCGGCCGGACTCCACGCGCAGGACCTCGGCCGCCGCCTCGGGGACCTCGGGCAGGGCCAGCGCGGCGCGCACGCGCCCGGCGTCCTCGGCGGCGCAGACGACGTCGACCCCGAGGTCGGTGGCGACGAGCAGCACCTTGGCGTCGCCCAGCGCGGCGTAGCGGTTGGCGTGCTCGGGGCCGGGCTCGCCGCCGACCGCCGCGGCCGCCCGCGGACCGATCACCGACAGCAACGCCTGCTGCAGCGTGCGCTTGTGCAGCTGCGCGTCCCAGCCGACGGCGCCGCGGCGCAGCGCGTCGAAGAGCGCCTGCAGCCCCGCGCGCTCGGTGTCGAGCCACAGCTCGCGGCCCGTGTTCAGGGCGCGGAGGTCCGCCAGCATCTTGCCCTTGTTGGTCAGCAGCGCGGCGTAGCAGCCGGTTCCCGGCTCCAGCACCTCGACCTCGTTGGTGACCTGCCCCTCGAGCAGCGCCCCCGCCTCGGCCCCGGTGAGCGCGAGCTTGCCGCGCTCGGAGCGATCGACGACGGCGGCCTCCTCGGTGAGCAGGCGGTCGGCGGCGGCGGCCTCGGCGACGGTGGCGGCCATGCGTCCAGAGTAGTCCAGCGCCGGGTTGACGCTGATTTAGGTGTGCCATAATCTAAGTCGTATGACCCGCTCACCTGCAGTTGAGGACTACGCGAAGGCGATCTACGCGATCGCCCACCGTGGCGACTGCCCGGTGACGACGAACGCCCTCGCGGAGCGCCTCGGCGTCACCGCCGCCTCCGCGTCGGGCATGTGCAAGAAGCTCGGCGAGCTGGGGCTCGTCACGCACGTGCCCTACAAGGGCGTCGAGCTCACCGGCGACGGCGAGCGGGTCGCGCTCGAGGTCATCCGCCACCACCGGCTGCTCGAGCTCTACCTCGCCGAGTCGCTCGACGTCCCGTGGGACCGCGTCCACGCCGAGGCCGAGGTCCTCGAGCACGTCCTCTCCGAGGAGCTCGAGGAGCTGATCGCGGCCAAGCTCGGCAACCCGACGGTCGACCCGCACGGCGATCCCATCCCGACCGCCGACCTCGTCATGCCCGAGCGCCCGACCGACTCGCTGGCCGAGCTCGAGGCCGGCGCCCGCGCCACCTTCGTGCGCATCTCCGACTCCGATCCCGAGATGCTGCGCTACCTGGCCGATCGCGGCATCGCCCCCGGCGATGCCTTCGAGGTCATCGAGAAGCAGCCGTTCGAGGGCCCGATCTTCGCCCGCTTCGGCGACAACGTCCACGTGCTCGGCGGCGAGCTGGCGCGGGCGATGCGCGTCGAGGTGACCGCGTGACCGACGTCGCGATTCCCGCACCCAGCCGGCTGCAGCAGCTGCAGTCGCGCGGGCGCCTGCGCGGCACGCTCGCCCTCCTCGGCCCGGCCTTCGTGGCCTGCATCGCCTACGTCGACCCCGGCAACTTCGCGACGAACATCGCGGGCGGCGCCAGGTACGGCTACCTGCTGCTGTGGGTCCTGCTCAGCGCCAACCTCATGGCGATGCTGATCCAGAACCTCTCGGCGAAGATCGGCATCGCGACCGGCCGCAACCTGCCCGAGCTGTGCCGCGAGCACTTCCCGCGCCCGGTCTCGTGGGCCCTGTGGGTGCAGGCCGAGCTGATCGCGATGGCGACCGACCTCGCCGAGTTCGTCGGCGCCGCGATCGCGCTGAACCTGCTCTTCGGCGTCCCGCTGTTCCCCGCGGGCATCATCACCGCGATCGTGGCCTTCGGGATCCTGGCGCTGCAGGCCAAGGGCTACCGGCGCTTCGAGGCCGTCATCGCGGGGCTGCTGGGGCTCATCATCCTCGGCTTCCTCTACGACACGCTGCGCATCGGCTTCGACGCGGGCGAGGCGGCAAAGGGCTTCATCCCGGGCTTCGAGGGCACCGACTCGGTGCTCCTGGCCACCGGCATCCTCGGCGCGACCGTGATGCCGCACGTCATCTACCTGCACTCGGCGCTCACGCAGGACCGCATCCCGCCGCGCGACGACGGCGAGCGCAAGAGCCTGCTGCGCTTCCAGCGCATCGACGTGACGATGGCGATGGGCGTCGCCGGCCTGGTCAACATGTCGATGCTCGTCATCGCCGCCTCGCTCTTCCACAGCAACGGCCTCAGCGACCTGGACTCGATCGAGGAGGCCCACACGCAGTTCGCCAACCTCGCCGGGGCCGGCGCCGCCCTGGCCTTCGCACTCGCGCTCCTGGCCTCGGGCCTGGCCTCGTCGAGCGTGGGCACCTACGCCGGGCAGGTCGTGATGCAGGGCTTCATCGCCCGCACGATCCCGCTGGCGCTGCGCCGGCTGGTGACGATGATCCCGGCGCTCGTCGTCCTCGCGATCGGCCTCAACCCGTCGCGCTCGCTGGTCATCTCGCAGGTCGTCCTGAGCTTCGGGATCCCCTTCGCGCTCGTCCCGCTCGTGCTCCTCACGCGCCGCAAGGACATCATGGGCACGCTCGTCAACCGCAGGCTGACCACGGCGGTCGCCTGGATCGTGGCGCTGCTCATCATCGCCCTGAACGTCTTCCTGGTGGCCGACACGCTGCTGGGCTAGGCGGCGAGGGCGCGATCGCGGTCGCGCAGCACGCCGGCCAGCGCCGCGGCGATCGGCTGTCGGGTCTGCTGCTCGACGAAGAGCCACTGGCCGGCCGGGTTGATCTCGAGGAAGACGTACTTCTCGTCGGGCGTCAGGCGCATGTCGATGGCCCCGTAGACCAGCCCGAGCCGCGCCATCAGGTCGCGTAGGCCGTCCTGCACCTCGTCCGGAAGCGAGACGGCCTCGATGCGGGCGTTCGCCATGTCCATCCGGAAGTCGACCGGGTACTCCGTGTCCTGCGAGTGGATCGCGGCGGCGAACAGCTCGTCGCCGACGACCGTGACGCGCACGTCGTACTGCGCGCGCACGTACTCCTGGAAGATCACGGGCGCATAGCGGACGTTGTCGAGCAGGGCCAGCTCGTCGGGGCGAAGCAGCCGCGTCTCGCGCCAGTCGCGCTCGGTCGCCGAGAACGCCTTGTAGATCACGTCGCGGTACCCGCGTGCGTCGACGAAGCGCCGCGCCTCGTCGGGGTCGTTCGTGATCAGCGTGTGCGGGATCCGCAGGCCGGCGTCCTGCGCGACCCGCAGCTGGTAGGGCTTGCGATGGGCGACGTGATCGCGACCGGGATCGTTGACCCAGAAGGCCTCGAGTGCGTGCCACACGCCGGTGATCGCCTCGTAGGCCTCGGTCGCGGCGAACAGCCGGTGCCCGGCGTGCGCGATCTCGGCGCTGATCTCGGGCTGCTGCGGGCGCCGCCACCAGACCGAGCCGAACTCCGCGAGATCGAGGCGGTCGTGCTCGAGCGCGAGCGCGAAGCTGCGCCCTCCGCAGTCCCGGCAGCAGTCGTAGCGGGCGATCAGCCGCGCGCGCTGCGGGAACGCCGACAGGTCGACGACCTCCGCGCGGCAGCCGGAGCCCCGAAGCTCCGCCGCGACCGCCGCCGCGTGCTCGTCGGCGGCGGTCGCGAGGATGAGGACGGACATCGGCGGCTCGGCGCGCTCGGGTCAGCCGCCGAGCTGACCGTATTCCTGGGCCAGGCGCTGGTACTCGGCGTAGAGCTGCTCGGCGTCGGCTCGGTCCTGCGGGCCGAGCTGGCCCGCGGCGTCTGCGTCCGCGTACTGGCCGAGCAGCTCCTCGTACTGGCGCAGCTGCTCCTCGTACTCGGCGCGCGCCTGCTGGAAGGCGCCCGGGAACGAGCGGCTCCACGCCATCGAGTGATGCGGCGTCGACAGGATGAACGGGGCGGGATCGGGGCCGGGGCCGGGGCCGGGGGGAAGCCGGGCGTGTCCGCCGGACCGGTCTGCACGCCGTCGTCGAGGATCTTGTTGGTCCCCGGCCCGGGCTCGTCGATGAACTTGATCGTGGCGACGTCGTCGCGGAACTTCAGCGTGTGGGGCCCGATGTCGTCGCGGAACTTCAGCGTCTGGGGCGGCCCGCCGTCGTCGATGAACTTGACCGTCGCGACGTCGTCGCGGAACTTCAGCGTGTGGGGCCCGAGGTCGTCGCGGAACTTGAGCGTCTCGGGCCCGCCGTCGTCGCGGAACTTCAGCGTCTGGGCCCCGCCGTCGTCGCTGAACTTCAGCGTCACGAGCTTCTGGTGCCCGATCGAGGGCCGGTCGGTGTCCAGCGAGGTCTGCATCCGGGCGACCTGGCCGGCGCTGAACATGAACATCGCGTCGTCGTCGGTGTAGTCCATGTAGTTCATGAACATGTCGCCGTTGGGCCCGTTGCTGCACGTGATGTGCGGGAAGGCGGGCTTGCCCGTGTTGGAGTCGGCGCAGTTGGGGGTGTCGGCCACGAAGTCGTCGCCGTTGCACCCGCCGCCGTCGTCGCCCCAGATGTGGCGCAGGTTCAGCCAGTGGCCGATCTCGTGGGTCGCGGTGCGCCCGAGGTTGAACGGCGCGGCGGCCGTCCCGGTGGTGCCGAAGGCCGAGTGGCGGATGACCACGCCGTCGGTCGCGGCGGGGCCGCCCGGGAACTGGGCATAGCCCAGCAGCGTGCCCGCCAGCTGGCAGACCCACAGGTTGAGGTACGCGTCGGCCGGCCACGCGTCCGCGCCGCCGTTGGCCGCGTGCTTGACGTCGTCGTTGTCCGTGAACGAGTCCTTCGTCGTCTTGTCGCGGGTGATCCCGTTGGTCGGGTCGCCCTGCGGGTCCGTGGTCGCCAGCTCGAACTCGATCCGGGCGTCGGCCGCCAGCGGCGCGAACGCCCCCGGGACCGAGCCGATGTCGGAGTTCGTCTTGCGGAAGTCGTGGTTGAGGACCTCGATCTGGCTCTTGATCTGCTGATCGTCGATGTTCTGCGCGTTGGTCTTCCAGACCACGTGCACGACGACCGGTATGACCGTGATCCCCGCCCGGCCGGGCGAGGCGCCGAGGGCGGCGAGCTGCCAGTGCCGGTTCTCGCTCGCCACCCTGGCCAGCCGGTAGCTCGGGTCGGTTCGCAGCAGCCGCTCGTGGACGGCCATCGTCCCGCAGTCGCGGACCTGGGGCACATCGTCCTTTGCCATGTCAACTCCCCGCCGGACCGCTTCGACGTCAGTTCAGCGCTCTCAGGACGAGCCGATCGGCCTCTGCGCTCTCGACGCGATAGCGCTGCTCCGGGCGCCCCTCGACGCGCAGCGTCAGCTCGTCCCCGTCCAGGCTCCAGGTGCCGGGGGTGGTGGCGGTCCGGTCGTCGGGCCCGGCGCTCGCGTGCTTCAGCTCGCCGCCCTGCGCCAGGTCGAGCGACAACGGGCTGCGCGTGGGCGGCAGATCCCACCCGGACGGCCGGAAGACCATTTGGCCCTCCGAATCCTCCTGGTGGGCATGCGTCCACGATCCAACCAGCCCAGCCGACTCAGGCGTCGCCACCCCAAGCCCCTCAGAATCGCCCAGCACTCAAGAAGCTCTCGTGATCGACGCTAGGCGATCGCGCCGTGCTCCATCGCCGCACTGCAGAAAGCGCAGCGTTCGAGGCCCCCAAGGTGCATCAAAGACGCGGTCCGAGCGGCGCTCAGCGCCCGCCGCGCGAGATCCGCAGCAGCTCGCTGACGACCGCGCGCACCGAGCGCGGCACCCGCCTGGCCTGGCTGTCGTCGTAGACGGCGCGCCGGCCGTGGTAGCGCACGACGTAGGCGAAGCAGTCCGCGCAGCTCGAGCGCCCCGGTCGGGCGTGACCCCAGTCGGCCGCGGCGAGCAGGCGCCGCAGGCGGCTCAGCGTGCTCGCGCGCAGCTTCGAGGCGTGCCCGTCGCCGCCGCCCACCGAGGCCCGGCCGGTCGTCGTGACCGTGACCTGTTTGGAGACGCCCGCGATGCCTCCCGACTGCTCGAAGGAGACGAGCGTCCTGGCGCCCGCGCACGCCGGAAGGACGGCGAGGGCGACGGCGAGGACGATGGGTGCCAGCGCCTTCATGCTCGATAGGCTGCCCAAGGATGGCACTCGCCGACACCTTCCAGCAGGTCGTCGACTCGCTCCCCGACGACTGGACCGACCTCGAGCTCGACCTGCGCATCGACGACGAGTCGCGCTATATCGACGCCGCGGTCTACCTCGTGACCTGCAACGCGCAGCCCTACTCGCGCCACGACTGGCACTGGCGGCTGCTCGTGGCCCACACCTTCGGCCACGCCGCGGCGGTGCCCGCCACGCACGGCGCGCTCAAGCTGCTCGACGACGCCGGGATCACCGGCGAGCTGGCCGTGCGCGAGGTGCGCAGCGGCCGCGTCGAGGTCGTCCAGATGTGGGGGCGCCCCGAGTCGGCGCGCGAGGAGTTCCGCCGCCTGCGCTCGCAGTGATGGCGCGCATCGCGGCGCTGATCCCCGACCTGCTCTTCGGCTCCAAGGTGCAGTCGGCGCTCGCGGGCGCCGGCCACGAGGTCGACCTCATCACCGCGGAGGTCGAGGCCTGGGACGAGGTCGGCGGGATCGACGTGCTGATCGTCGACCTGACGTCTTCGGAGATCGACGGCGTCGCGCTCTTCGAGACGCTCGCCACCGGCGGGGAGCTACACGGGGTGGGTACGCTCGGCTTCTTCGCCCACGTGCAGCCCGAGGTGCGCGAACGGGCGCTGGCTGCGGGGTTCGACGTGGTGGTGCCGCGCTCGCGCATGGCGCGCGAGGGCGCCGCGCTCGTCGACAAGCTGCTGACAGAAGAACGCGGTTGAGCGCTCGCGCGCCAGGGAACACAACGGTCTGACGCCTGCTCAAGGCGTCTGACCGTTCATGTCCACGCAGCGTACGACCATCCATCTGCTGGACCTCGAGCCGGACCTGGGGGAGGGGCTCAACCCCCAGGAACGCGAGGCCGCCGGCCGCGTGCTCGCGGTGCCGACGCGCGCGCTCGCCCCCGGGCCGTGGGATCCCCACGAGGAGCTCGGCGACGTCTACCCGGTCGTCGGCCTGCTCGTCGTCGAGGGGATGCTCACGCGCGACCTCGTCTTCGCCGGGCGCACCACGACCGAGCTGCTCGGCGCCGGCGACCTCATGCGCCCCTGGGACGACGACATCCCCTTCGACGCGCTGCCGGCCACCGCGAGCTGGCACGTCCATACGCAGGCGCGGATCGCGATCCTCGACACGCGCGTCGCGATGGCGATGGGGCGCTGGCCGCCCATCGCCACGGCGGTCCACGCGCGCCACGTGCGCCGCACGCGCAGCATGGCCTTCCACCGCGCGATCGCCCAGCTGCCGCGCGTCGACGACCGCATGCTCGTGCTGCTGTGGGCGCTCGCGGAGCGCTGGGGCCGCGTCGGCCCCGACGGCGTGCGCCTGCCGCTCGCGCTCCCGCACCGCACGCTCGCCACCCTGGTCGGCGCCCGCCGCCCGTCGGTGACCACCGCGCTGACCGGGCTGGCCCGCGACGGGCTCGTCGAGCGCACGTCCGAGGGCTGGCTGCTGCACGGCGACCCCGAGGACCTCCTGCCGCGCCGGCTCGCGCCCGCCGACGAGGCGATGTCGAGCAACGGCTCCTAGAAGCCCGGCGCGAAGGCCTGCGCCACGTCGGGCGGGCGCTTGGTGATCCCGAAGCGCGCCTCCCACCGCGACCACGCGCGCAGCGCCGCCGGGTCGAGCTCGCCGTAGCGCGAGGCGCCCTCGGTGAAGGCCGGCGAGACGGCGTCCAGCTCGCGCGCGGTGGCGGCGCGATCGACGTGGGCGAGGTCGACGAGCGCCGAGACGGCCGAGTCGGGGTCGTCGATCGCCTCGTCGTAGCCGCGGCGCAGGGTCCGCACGGTGGCGGCGACGAGTGACCGGTTGTCGTCGAGCGTCTCGCGGCTGACGCACAGCACGAGCTCGGGGTAGGGCGGAGCGCCGAAGTCGTCGACCTTGAACTCGCGCATGCCCGGCCGCTTGGCCTGCAGCGCGACGCCCTCGGCGTTCCAGAAGGCGGTGGCGGCGTCGACCTTGCGTGAGAGCAGGGCGCTGACGGCGTTGAAGCCGATCGTGACCTTGTGGACCTTGGCCGGGTCGCCGCCGTCGCCGCGCACGATCGAGCTCAGGACCGCGTCGTCGGAGGGCACGCCGGTGACGCCGACGCGCTTGCCCTCGAGGGCGCGCGGGCGCGCGACCCGCGGCTGGGCGATCACCGCGGCCAGCGGGACCTGCACGAGGGCCATGACGCCGACGATGTCGCGCCCCTTCTCGCGCGCCAGCGCCAGGTCGTGGATGTCGAGGATCGCGAACTGCGTGCGCCCGGAGAGCAGGAGCTTGACGCTGTCGGTCGAGGACGACGGCGCCGCGACGTGCAGGTCGACGCCCTCGGCCTCGTCGAAGTCGCGCTGCAGCGCGAGATAGATCCCGGCGTGGACCGCGTTGGGCTGGAAGTCCAGGACGAGCCGGGCGCTCTGGTCGGGGCGGTCCTCGGAGTCGCGCGCGCAGCCGGCCAGGGCGAGCGCGGCGGCGAGGCAGAGGACGACCAGGAGGCGGCGGCGGGCCATCGGCGGCGCAGCATTGCAGCCGCGGGCGCGGGCCCGCGCAGTCCCGGCGCTAGGGTTCGCGGACCGTGCGCCGACGCGTCACCTTCTCGCGCAACGTCACGCTTTCGCTGTCGCGGACCTGCCGCTGCTTCTGCAAGTACTGCGCCTTCGCGACGCATCGCCCGCACCTGCACGCGCCTGAGGAGGTGACGCAGCTGCTCGACGACGCGGTGCGCCGGCGCGTCAAGGAGCTGCTCGTCCTCACCGGCGAGGCGCCCGACCACCATCCCGGCGTCCGCGAGCGCCTGGGCGAGTGGGGCTTCGAGGACTTCACCGCGTACGTCGCGTGGGCCTGTCAGCAGGGGCTCGAGCGCGGGCTGCTGCCGCACACGAACCTGGGCGTGCTCGGCCGCGAGGATCTGGCGCGCCTGCGCGAGGTCACCGCGTCGCAGGGGCTGATGCTCGAGTCCGTCAACCCCGACCTCGTCGCCCACCAGGGCTCGCCGACCAAGCATCCCGACCAGCGCCTGGCCACGATCCGGGCGGCCGGCGAGCTGCGGATCCCGTTCACGAGCGGGATCCTCGTCGGGATCGGCGAGTCCGAAGAGGACCGCGTCGCCTCGCTGGAGGCGCTGGCGGCGGTGCACGCCGAGCACGGCCACCTGCAGGAGGTGATCCTGCAGAACTACGTCCCGCACCGGCGCTACTACGGCGAGGAGCCGGCCGAGATCGCGACCGACGCCGCGGAGGCCTTCTGGCGCACCGGCCTCAGCGACGCGCCGCATCGCGAGCTGCCCGCATGGGCCACGCCGGTCGGCATCGAGGACATGAAGCGCCTGGTCGCCGAGTGCCGGCGGCTGATGCCCGGCGTGGGCATCCAGGTGCCGCCCAACCTCGCCGACTGGTGGCCCGAGCTGGTCGCGGCGGGGGCGACCGACCTCGGCGGCCTGAGCGCCAACGGGGATCACATCTCGCCCGAGCATCCGTTCCCGTCGCCGCATCAGGTGCGCAAGCGCCTGGCGCAGGAGGGCGTGGCGCTGACCGAGCGGTTGTGCGTCTATGCGCGCTACATCGACCCCGAGTGGGTCGCCCAGGGCGTGCTGGACGTCATCAAGACGAAGTACTGGAGCTTCATCCCGCGCCGCGGGTCGGGGCGCACCGAGGCGCGCGCGATCCGCAGCGATCTGGTGGCGGGCGCCATCGCGCGTGGCCGCGAGGGCGAGCGGCTCAGCGAGGAGGAGCTCACGGCGCTGTTCGCCGAGACGCGCCCGGAGGCGATCGAGGACCTGCGCCAGGCCGCCGACGAGCTGCGCGCGGAGGTGGCGGGCGAGACGGTGACCTTCGTGGTCAATCGCAACATCAACGTCTCGAACGTCTGCATCGTGGGCTGCGCGTTCTGCGGCTTCGGGCAGGGCAAGCGCTCGCCCGACGCCTACCAGCACGATCGCGAGGAGTTCGTGGGCCGCGTCCACGAGGCGGTCGAGTACGGCGCCACGGAGATCTGCATGCAGTCGGGGATCCATCCCGACTGGACGCTGGAGGACTACCTGCACTGGCTGCGGGTGGCCAAGGAGACGGCGCCGCAGCTGCACCTGCACGCCTACAGCCCGATGGAGATCGCGCACATGTGCGACATCTCGGGCCTGCCGCCGGCCGAGGTCTTCGCGCAGCTGCGCGCGGCGGGACTGGGGTCGACGCCGGGGACGGCGGCCGAGGTGCTCCACGACGGCGTCCGGGAGCGCATCAGCCCCAACAAGCTGCCGGTCGCGCGCTGGGTGCAGATCATCGAGGCCAGCCACGCCGCGGGGCTGCGCTCGACGGCGACGGTGATGTTCGGCCACATCGAGGAGCCCTGGGAGCTGGCCGAGCACATGCGCGTGGTGCGCGCGCTGCAGGAGCGCACGGGCGGGATCACCGAGTTCGTGCCCTTGTCGTTCATCCCCTTCCACACGCTGCTGGGGCGCACGCATGGCGTCGAGGAGATCTCGCCCGAGGAGAACCTCAAGCACACGGCGGTCTTCCGCCTGGCCCTCGGCAGAACGATCGCAAGCCTGCAGGCGTCGTGGGTGAAGATGGGCCTCGAGGTGGCGACCGAGGCGCTGTCGTGGGGGGTCAACGACCTCGGCGGGACGCTCATGGAGGAGTCGATCAGCCGCCTGGCCGGCTCCTATCACGGCGTGCGCCTGGACCCGCCGCAGCTCATCGCCGCCGCCCACGCCGCCGGACGCCCCGCCGCCGAACGCACCACCCTGTACGAGATCCGGCGCGAGTGGCCGGTCGCCGCGGCGGCCGCCTGAATGCGCCACGGCCTCTACGTCGCGCCCTTCGGCGAGCTCGCCGACGTCGCCGCGCTGGCGCGCGTCGCCGCCGACGCCGAGGGCGCGGGCTGGGACGGCTTCTTCGTCTGGGACCACGTCATGACCCACGACGGCCTCGACGTCGCCGATCCGTGGATCGCGCTGACGGCGGTGGCGATGGCCACGACGAAGGTGCGCCTGGGCGCGATGGTCACGCCGCTGGCGCGTCGGCGCCCGTGGGACGTCGCGCGCCAGGTCGCGGTCCTCGATCGCCTGTCGGGCGGGCGGATGGTCTTCGGCGCCGGCCTCGGCGGCGACGGGCGCCGCGAGCTCAGCGCCTTCGGGGAGGAGCGCGACCCGCGCGCCCGCGGCGCGCTGCTCGACGAGGCGCTCGAGCTCGTCGTCGACCTGTGGACCGGCGAGCCGGTCACGCGCGACGGGCGCGCCTTCGCGCTGGACCGCGCGCAGGTGCGCCCGACCCCGCTGCAGACGCCGCGCCCGCCCGTCTGGCTGGCGTGCGTGTGGCCGCACCGCCGGCCGCTCGAGCGCGCCGCGCGCTACGACGGCGTCTTCCCGGTCAACCACGAGCGCCCGCTGCGTGGGGACGACCTGCGCGCGATCCTCGAGGTGATCGGCGAGCACCGCCCAGGCGGGGTCGGCGGCTACGACGTGGTGGTGGTCAACCACGAGCGCCCCGACCCGTCGCGCCTGCAGGAGCTGGCCGGCGCGGGCACGACCTGGTGGCTCCAGGGCTTCGGCGAGCGGCCCCGGCTGGCGGACGTGCAGGCGGCCGCGGCCGCGGGCCCGCCACAATGAGCGCGATGAGCGACGGAGAAGCGATCACCGCGGAGGGCCTCGAGGCCCTCAAGGCCGAGCTGGCGCGCCTGGAGGGCGACGCGCGGCGCGACATCGCCAAGCGCATCCAGGCCGCGCGCGAGCTGGGCGACCTCAAGGAGAACGCCGAGTACCACATCGCCAAGGAGGACCAGGCGCACCTGGAGACGAAGATCGCGCGCCTGGTCGAGCGGCTGCGCAACGCGGTCGTCGTCCAGGCGCCCGCCGACAGCGAGGTCGTCGCCTTCGGCTCGACCGTGACCGTCGCCGACGAGGAGAGCGGCCGCGAGGCGACCTACACGCTCGTGGGGCCGACCGAGGCGAACCTCGCCGCGGGCAAGCTGTCGTCGGAGTCGCCCGTCGCCAAGGCGCTCATCGGCCGCCGCCCGGGCGACCAGGTCGAGGTCCAGACGCCGCGCGGCGTGCGCCGCCAGCGGGTCGTGCGCCTCAGCTAGCCCCGAAGGCGCCGAACGTCGGTTTTGCCCCGTCCAGACGGGGCAAAACCGACGTTCGACCCCATCAGGGCTACGTGAAGAGGTCCTCGTCGAGCGGGCGCACGAGCGCCGCCGCGCCGGGGCCGTCGTCGTCGGTGACGTAGCGCGCCAGGCCGCGGACCACGACCGCCGGCTCGCGCGAGGCCTTGTCGCGCACGAGGTCGGCGGCGGCCGCCGCCTGGTCGGCGACCGCGATCGCGGTCGCGCGCAGCTCGAGGCCCCGCGGGTCGCGGCGCCCGCGCCAGTCGTCGAGCGCCGTCAGCCCGGCGATCCCGATCGCGACGTCGCACTGGCCATGGCGCCAGGCGCGCCCGAAGGAGTCGGCGATCACGACCGCGGGGCGCGGCGCGCCCGGCCACAGCGCGGCGCGCAGGGCGCGGGCGCTCGCGTCGGGGTCGCGCGGGAGGATCACGAGGGCGCCGTCCTCGGGCGCGTTGGACGCGTCGACGCCGGCGTTGGCACACACGAAGCCATGGCGCGTACGGCAGATGAGCACGCCGCGCTCCGCGCGCAGGACCTTCGCGGACTCGTCGAGGACGACCTGGACGTGGCGCGGGTCCTTGCCGTGGCCGCGCGCGAGGTCGCGGGCCCGTTCGGAGACCGTGACGGCCTCGAGCGGACGCAGCGCGCCCTCGGCCTTGGAGACGATCTTGTGGGCGAGGACGAGCACGTCACCGGGCTCGCACGCGGCAGCGCCGGCGTCGGCGAGCAGGGCGGCGAGGTCGTCGCCCGGGCGGACCTCCGGGAGGCCGGGGAGCGGCCACGCGCGCAGCTCGGCCACGCGCGGCTCGCTCATCGCCGATCCAGCCGCGCCAGGAGCCCACGCGTGTGCGCCGCCCCGCCGGTGCGCGCCCCCAGCGCCGCGCGCAGCGCGTCGAGGTCCTCGGCGGTGTCGACGTCGAGCACGAGCGAGCGCGGCTCGGCGATTCGCCAGCGCGCGCCCGCGGCGTCGGCGGCCTGCTCGTGGCGCTCGCGGCTGCCGGGCCCGAAGCTCGGCGCGATCGCATCGGGCGGCGCGAGCAGCAGCGCGTTGGTCCCGGTGCCGTGGCGGTCGGGGACGATGACGACGTCGGGCGCGCTCGCGGCGCCGCCGATCAGCTCGTCGAGCTCGCGCGGGTCCAGCGCCGGGCAGTCGCCGGGAACGAGCAGCGCGCGGTCGAAGCCGCGCTCGAGCGCCCAGTCGACGCCGGAGCGCGCCGCGTGCGAGTGGCCGCGGTCGTCGTCGGTGATCGCCTCGGCGTCGTAGGCGCGGGCCAGCGCCTCGGCGCCGCTCTCGCCGGTGACGACGACGACCTTGTCGACGCGCTCGCAGCGGCGCAGGGCGTGGAGGACGTCGCTGACCATCGCCTCGGCCAGGGCGCGACGCGTGCCGGCGTTGAGCGCGCGGTCCAGGCGCTGCTTGGCGTCGTCGAAGCGCTTGACCGGCAGCACGGCGCACGTCCTCATCGCAGGCCCTCGGCGAAGCGCAGGACCTCCTCGGCCACGCGCCGGCGACCGTCGGCGTCGGCCATGAGCGTGTCGATGCGCAGCGCGGGCAGGCCCTCGACCTCCTCGTCGGCCACGATCCCGTCGAGCAGGCCGGCGTAGGCGCCCGCGATGCCGGCGGCGCTCAGCGGCAGCCCGGCCCAGGCCATGAACTGGTCGGTCGGGCCCTTGAGCACCTGGCCGCCGACGATGGGGGAGACCGCGACCACGGGCGCGGCTGCGGCCCTGAGCGCCGCCGCCATCCCGGGGACGTCGAGGATCGGGCGCACCGAGATCACCGGGTTCGAGGGGCCCACGACGATCGCGCGGGCGCCGGCGATCGCCTCGCGGACGGCCTGCGGGGGCGAGGCGGCCTCGATGCCCTGCAGCTCGACGCCGTCGACCGGCCCCTCGGCCCGCTCGCGGATCATGAACTCCTGGAAGGGCAGCCAGCGCCCGCGCGCGAGCACGCGGGTGCGCACCGGCTGGTCGGCCATCGGCAGCACGCGGGCGCCCAGGCCGAGCGCCGCCGTGAGCTCGCCGATGGCTTCGGTGAGCGTCGCGCCCTCGCGCAGGCGCTGCGCGCGGCGCAGGCCGATGGCGAGGTCGCGGTCGCCGAGGTTGAACCAGACGTCGACGCCGAGCTCGCGCAGCTGGTCCATCGCGTGGAAGGTGTCGTCGCGCAGTCCCCAGCCGCGCTCGTCGATGCGGTCGGCGAGCCAGAAGGCGCACAGGTCGGGGTCGGGCGAGACGTAGGCGCCGTAGGCCTCGACGTCGTCGGCGGTGTTGGCCACCACGACGAGCTCGTCGCCGACGACGTCGAGCATCCCGCGGGCGAGCTTGGCGCCGCCGGTCCCCCCGGCGAGGACGACGACCACGTCACACCCCGGTGATCTTGATCCCCGCACGCGCCTTGTGGCGCGCGTTGATCGAGATCAGCAGCGCGGTCAGAGACTCGACGATGCGGGCCATCTCCAGCCGGCCGGCGTCGACGCAGCGCAGGCCGCCGATGCGCTCGATGAGCGCCATGACGCGCTCCTTGTCCTCGCGGTGGTTGCCGCAGACGAGCACGTCCTCGTCGAGGGCGTGGTCGAGGTCGGCGACCGCGGCCGCGCTGACGGTGTGCAGGGCGCTGACCACGCGCACGCCGTCGGGGACCATCTCCTGGGCCTGCTGGGCGGCCGAGCCCTGCCAGACCCCGAGCATGCGCGTCGCGCGGCCCGAGACGGCGGCCGCGAGCGGGACGGTGGCGTCGACGAGGATCTGGTGCTCGCGCAGGACGCCCTTGAGGTTCGTGAGGTTCTCGGACTGGTTGCGGAAGGGGACGCAGAGGACGACGACCTCGGCGCGGGCCGCGGCGTCGCCGTTCTCCAGGCCCTCGAAGCTCCCGTCGGGGACGGCCTCGAGGGCGCGCTGGGCGGCCTCCGCGGCGCGGCCGGCGTCGCGGGAGCCCAGGACGACGGGAACGCCGGCGAGACCCCAGCGCAGCGTCAGTCCGAACCCCAGGGCGCCGGTGGCGCCGATGATCGCTACGGGCTCGCTCAAGGGCGGCGAGTATATGTTGGGGTCCCGGTGTCAGCCCTTCCCAAGAGCGTCCGCATCCGCGAGGTCGGCCCCCGCGACGGCTTCCAGAACGAGCCCGAGGTGATCGCGACCACCGACAAGGTGCGCCTGATCGACGCGCTCATGCGCACGGGCCTCAGGCGCATCGAGGCGACGAGCTTCGTGCGCGCCGACGTCATCCCCCAGCTCGCCGACGCCGACGAGGTGCTCGCGCGCATCGACGCGCCCGACGACGTCTGCGTCTCGGTCCTGATCCCCAACGAGCGGGGCCTGGACAACGCCCTACGCTCGCGCGAGCGCTTCCAGGAGATCAACGTCTTCCTCTCCGCCTCGGAGACCCACAACGCCAAGAACGTCAACCGGTCGATCGCCGAGTCGCTGGCGGGCCTGGAGCTCGTGCTCCGGCGCGCCCGGGCCGAGGGGCTGCGCTGCGAGGGCGTCATCTCGACCTCGTTCGGCTGTCCCTACGAGGGCCACGTGGCGCCCGAGCGCGTGCTCGAGATCGCCGCGGCGCTCGTGGGCGCCGGCGCGCAGGAGGTCGGCTTCGGCGACACCACCGGGATGGCCAATCCGCTGCAGGTGCGCGCCTTCTTCGAGCAGGCGCGAGCGTGGCTCGGCGGCGAGGTCGAGCTCACCGCGCACTTCCACAACACCCGCGGACAGGGGCTGGCCAACGTGCTGGCCGCGCTCGAGGCCGGCGTGGAGTCCTTCGAGTCGTCGTTCGGCGAGCTCGGCGGCTGCCCCGTGCCCGCCGGGGCCACCGGCAACATCGCGACGGAGGACCTGGTCTCCATGCTGCACGAGATGGGCATCGCCACCGGCATCGACCTCGAGGCGCTGATCGCGGCGGCGCGCGATGCGCGCGACGTCCTCGGGCGCCCGCTGGGCAGCCACACGCTCGTGGCCGGGCCGGTCGACTGGAGGGAGGGCGCATGAGCGCCGTGGACGCGCTGCTGGCGCGCGCCCGTGCGCGGCTGACGCGCCTGGATCCCGCGGGCGCCCGCACCGCGCTGGACGAGGGCGCCGTCCTCGTCGACATCCGCGCCGAGAGCCAGCGCGCCCGCGACGGCGTGGTCCCCGACGCGGTCTTCATCGCCCGCAACGTCATCGAGTGGCGCTGCGACCCCGACGGCGAGAACCGCGACCCGCGCGTCGCCGACCCCGGGCGCCGGCTGATCATCATGTGCGACGAGGGCTACCAGTCGAGCCTCGTCGCCGCCACGCTGCAGGAGCTCGGCCACGTCCACGCGACCGACCTCGACGGCGGCTTCCAGGCGTGGAAGGCCGCGGGGCTGGCGGTCGCGCCGCTCGATCCGGACGTTCGTACGTCCGTTTGAACGTCGTGCTAGCGTGCCGCCATGGCCCGCGACGCCGACACCTGCGACCTGCTGTGCCTCGACCTCCCGAAGGCCGAGGCCGTCCGCCACGGGCTGCCCGCCCCCGACGAGCTCGAGGCATGGTCGGCGGGCGCCAAGGCGCTGGGCGACCCCACGCGCCTGGCCGTGGCGATCGCGCTGCGCGACGGCGAGCGCGCGTGCATCTGCGACCTGGCGTGGATCGTCGGGCGCGACGAGAAGCTCGTGTCCCACCACGCTCGGCTGCTCAAGGCAGCCGGCCTGGCGCGCTCGGCGCGCGACGGCCGGATGGTCATGTACGAGCTCACCGAGCGCGGCCGCGCGCTGCTCGCCGCCGTGACCGGCCGGGTGCAGATCGCCTGATGGCCGTTTCCGTCGTCACCCGGGAGCGCTACGCGAGCCTCGCGCGGCGTGCGCGGCAGCTGTCGTGGCTGTCGCTGGGGTGGATGACGATCGAGGGCGCCGTGGCGATCCTCGCGGGCGCCGCGGCCGGCTCGATCGCGCTCGTCGGCTTCGGCCTGGACTCGGCGATCGAGGGCTTCGCGAGCGTGATCATCATCTGGCGCTTCACCGGGCAACGCGTCTTCTCGCACGCCGCCGAGCAGCGCGCGCAGCGCCTGGTCGCCGTGCAGTTCTTCCTGCTCGCGCCGTACGTCGCGGTCGAGTCGGTCCGCGTGCTGGTCAACGGTGAGCACGCCGAGACGAGCCCGGTCGGGATCGCGCTCGCCGCCGCCTCGATCGTGCTCATGCCGATGCTCGCCATCGCCAAGCAGCGGCTGGCCGACGAGCTCGGGTCGGCGGCGACGGCGGGGGAGGGGCGCCAGAACATGCTCTGCGCCTACCTGGCGGGCGCGCTCCTGATCGGACTGGTGGGCAACGCGGTCGCGGGCGCCTGGTGGCTCGACCCGGCGGTCGGCCTGCTGATCGCGGCGGTCGCCGTCAAGGAGGGCCGCGAGAGCTGGCGCGGCGAGGGCTGCTGCGTGAGCTCGCCGCTGGAGGGCGCGCGCTTCGCCGAAGACGACGACTGTAGAGACGACTGCTGCGCGCATTGAACGCTTCATCTGCGGGGAGGTGGTCCGATCACGGTGGACAGGACCATGGACGCCATCCGCGACATGTACGACCTGCTCGAGCCCGAGCGCGGCGCGGAGCTGCGCCGTCGCAACAAGGAGCGCCTGGCCGAGCTCGAGGCGCAGGGCGCCGAGCGCCGTGCCCGGCTGGCCCGGGTGGCCGGCGACGCGCCGGCCGCCGACCAGGGCGACCAGTTGTAGCTCCTGAGCACGTCGTGCGGGGTGTCGGGTCGCTGTGACGCCCGTTGCGGTGCGAACAGCTCACCGAGGAACGCGTCCGTGCCGGGGGGTCGAACGTCGGTTCTACCCCGTGTGGATGGCGGAAGACCGACGTTCGGCGCGCCGCGCGGCCCGCAGCGCCCGGGGCCGTCCGAGCTTGCTGCTCTCGGTGCCTGGACGCGCACCGCCGAAGACGCGGCGAGGCGCGGCCGAACGACGGCACCCGAACAACGTGCTCGGTTCTCCGACCAGTCGGTGGACGACAGCCGTAGGACCCTCTACGGTCGCTTTCATGGGTGGGCTTCGTGCATGGCTCGACCGCCGCGGCGCGCGCCGGGCCGACAAGCGCGCGCTGCGCAAGGAGCGCGCCGCCAACCGCCGCGCCCGCGGCGGCGACACCAGCGAGATCGGCTACGTGGGGGTCGGCAAGGGCAGCAAGAACAAGCGCGGCACCGCCGGAACCGGCGGGGTCTAGCGCCCGCTGAACTCCGGCTGGCGGCGCTCGGCGAACGCGCGCGTGCCCTCGGCGAAGTCGTCGGTCTGCGCGCAGATCGCCTGCACCGTCACCTCGAGCTCGAGCGTGGCCGCCAGCGCCGGCTTGGCCGCCGCGTCGAGGACGCGCTTGGCGTGGCCGACGGCGACCGGCGCGCACGCGAGCAGCTCGCGGACCAGCGTCGCGGTCGCCTCGTCGAGCTCGTCGGCGGGCGCGACGCGGTTGACGAGGCCGATGCGCTCGGCCTCGGTGCCGTCGATCATCCGCCCGGTCATCACGAGCTCCTTGGCGCGGCCCAGGCCGACGACGGCGGGCAGGCGCGAGGAGCCACCGACGTCGGGGATCAGGCCCACCCGCGTCTCGGGCATGCCGATGAGCGCGTCGGCGGCCATCACGCGCAGGTCGCAGGCGAGCGCCAGCTCCATCGCCCCGCCGATGCAGGCGCCGTGGATCCGGCAGACCGTCGGCTTGGCCATCTCCTCGAACAGGTTCCAGGCCTCGAGGATCGGGCGGCGGAACTCGCGCAGGCGGCCCGGGTCGGCGGCGAGCGCTCCGAGGCCGTGGAAGTCCATCCCGCTGGAGAACATCGGCCCGGCGCCGCGGACGACGACGCACTGCACGTCGCGGTCGGCCGCGGCCGCGGCGGCCGCGTCGCGCAGCCCGAGGATCAGCTCGTCGTTGAGCGCGTTGCGCTTCTCGGGGCGGTTGAGGACGAGGTGGCGGACCGGGCCGTGGTCTTCGGTGAGGACGATGCTCATGGCGAGCATCATGACGCCTTTGGACTAGCCTCCGGCCCCTTCATGCTGCGTCCGTTGCCGCACCGGGGTGACGTCGTCGCGGCCGGCGCGGTGGCGCTGGCGGCGCTCGTCGTGCTGCTCCAGGTCCGCTTCGACGACGTCTGGGCCGACGGCGTCCAGCTCGCCTACGCGATCGCCGCGGCGGCCTTCGTCGGGACGCTCGCGCTGCGCGCGCCGCGCGAGGGGCCGGAGCCGCGCGCCTACCAGTCGGCGCTGCTGGCGACGACCATGGCCCTCGCCGCGACGGCGCTCGTGCGCCTGGCGGCGATCGTCGGCGAAGGGGGCCTGGACGACGGCGCCACCGTCGCCTGGGTGGCGGGCGGGCTCGCGCTCCTCGGCCTCGGCCTGGCGTGGGCGCGCGAGTCGGCGCTGTGCCTGCTGCTCGGCGCACTGAGCCTCGTCGTCACGCTCGTGGCCGTCGTGCAGTGGCTGTTCTCGCCCGACGGGATCGGGCCCTTCCGCTGGGTGCTGCTTGCGCTCGTCGCGGCCTTCGCGGTCGCGACCGTCGGCGAGCGCGACCGGCGCCCGAGCCGCGCGGTGGCGCTGGCGGACGCCGGCGGCCTCACCGCCCTGGCGCTGGCGCTGACCTTCGCCTTCTCGGTGACGACCGGCGAGCACCGGCCGCCGTCGCCCGGCGCGGGCTGGGAGATGTTCCTCTTCGCCTGCGGCTTCGGGCTGTGCGCCTACTCGGCGGTCGACCGCGCGCCGGGACCGGGGTGGATCGGCAGCCTGGTCCTCCTCGCCACCACGCTGGCGGCCGCGCAGGGCGAGAAGACCGTCATCGGCTGGCCGCTCGTGCTCGCCGTCGGCGCGGGCGGCCTGCTCGTCATCGGCCTGCGCCCGAGCCGGCCGCTGCCCCCGGCGCCCTCGGACGGCGACGCCCACGTCTTGGAGATCAGGAGCGACCGATGAGTGATCTGAAGCAGGCGCTGGACCGCGCCCTCGCCGGCGGACCCGAGCGCCATCGCGACAAGGCCCGCGAGCAGGGCAAGCTCCCCGTCCGCGAGCGGGTGGCGCGGCTGCTCGACGACGGCTCGTTCGCCGAGGAGGCGCTGCTGGCCAACTGGGAGGGCGAGGGCCTGGGCGCTGACGGCGTGGTCACGGGCCTCGGGCGCATCGCCGGGCGGCCGGTCGCCGTGATGGCCAACGACCCGACGGTCAAGGCCGGCTCGTGGGGGCCCAAGACGGTCGAGAAGATCATCCGCATCCAGGAGCGGGCGCTGAGCCTGCGCGTGCCCATGGTGTACCTCGTCGACTCGGCGGGGGCGCGGATCACCGACCAGGTGCAGATGTTCCCCGGGCGCCGCGGCGCGGGGCGGATCTTCCACACCGAGGTCAAGCTCTCGGGCGTCGTCCCGCAGGTGTGCGTGCTCTTCGGCCCCTCGGCGGCGGGCGGCGCCTACATCCCCGCCTTCTGCGACGTCGTGATCATGCGCGACGGCAACGCCTCGATGTACCTGGGCTCGCCGCGGATGGCCGAGATGGTGATCGGCGAGAAGGTGACCCTCGAGGAGATGGGCGGCGCGCGCATGCACACGGGCGTCAGCGGCTGCGGGCACATGCTCGTCGCGTCCGACGAGGAGGGCATCGACCTCGCCAAGGCCTACCTCGGCTACTTCCCGTCGCACTGGGAGCAGGAGCCGCCGGCGGCGCCGCCCGCGGCGCCGGGCTCGGACGTCGCGATCCGCGAGCTCGTGCCCGCCGACGAGAACAAGCCCTTCGACATCAAGGCGCTGATCGACTCGCTCGTCGACGCCGACTCGTTCCTCGAGGTCCACCCGCGCTGGGCCAAGGAGCTGGTCGTCGGCTACGCGCGGCTGGAAGGGCGGGCGATCGGCATCGTCGCCAACCAGCCCAAGCAGAAGGGCGGCGTGCTCTTCGTCGACTCGGCCGACAAGGCGGCGCGCTTCATCCAGACCTGCAACGCCTTCAACGTGCCGCTGCTCTTCCTCGCCGACGTGCCCGGCTTCATGATCGGGACGGCCGTCGAGCGCCAGGGGATCATCCGCCACGGCGCGAAGATGATCAGCGCGGTCAGCGAGGCGACGGTGCCCAAGCTCAGCGTCGTCGTCCGCAAGGCCTACGGAGCCGGGCTGTACGCGATGGCCGGCCCCGCCTTCGACCCCGACGGCTGCCTCGCGCTGCCGACCGCGTCGATCGCCGTCATGGGTCCGCAGGCGGCGGTCAACGCGGTCTTCTACAACCAGCTGCAGGCCATCGAGGACCCCGACGAGCGCGCGCGGCGCACCGAGGAGCTGCGCCGCGAGTACGCCGAGGACATCGACATCCTCCACCTCGCCTCCGAGCTCGTCGTCGACGCCGTCATCCAGCCCGAGGACCTGCGCGACGAGCTCGTCAAGCGCTTCGCTCTCGCCGCCGGCAAGGCGCGCGACTGGCCGCGCAAGCGCAACCCGATCACACCGGCGTAGGCGCGCGTTACGGGTTCGTCGAGCTTGGGCCGAAGGGGCCGGGCGGCCGCTCGTCCTCGTCGTCGGGGCCGGCCGCGGGGGGCCCGGGCTCCGGCTCCGGGGCCGGGGGCTCGGGGTCGGGCCAGTCGCCGGGCGAGGGCGGGCTCGGCTCCGGCTCCGGAGCCGGCGGCTCGGGTGCGGGCGTCGGGGCGGGCGGCTGGGGATCGGGCCAGTCTCCCGGCGAGGGCGGGCTCGGCTCCTGCGCGGTGGGCGGCTCGGGCTCGGGCTCCGGAGCGGGGGGCGGCGGAGGCGAGTCGTACGCCGCGGTCGGCGGCTCGCGCTCGGGCTCGGGCGCGAGCGGCTCCGGCTCCGGCTCCGGCGCGGGGGGCGGCGGCTCGTACGCCGCGGTCGGCGGCTCGGGCTCGGGCTCGGGCTCCGGCGCGGGCGGCTCCGGCTCGGCTGCCGGCGGCGCCGGCGGCGGGAACGCGGCCTCGCGCTCCGGCGACGCGTAGCCGCCCGGCGGCACCGACGTCGGGTGCTCGGGGCCCGCGGCCGGCGGCGACGAGGGCAGCGCGCCGAAGGCGGGCGCCGGCTCCACGGTACGACCGGACGTCGTGTCGGTGAAGGGCGGCCAGTCCTCGGTGATCAGGAAGAAGTACGCGTAGGCGCGCTGCTGGTAGCTGACGCCCAGCGCCGTCATGTCCTGCAGGCCCTTCGGCTGGCGTCCGAGCACGATGATCGCGAACCACGCGAGGAGGGCGCCAACCTGCGCCACGATCTGCATCGCGTAGCTGATGATGTAGACCGGGATCAGCAGGATGATCCGGAACAGCACCTTCAAGCGGCTGTACGCCGACTTGGGCGGCGCGATGGTCAGGTCCACCGGGTACGGGGTCCCCGGGTCGCCGGAGAAGGGCGGATACTCGTCCGAGAGGAGGAAGACGTAGCCGCACACGCGCGTCGAGTAGCGCAGCGCGCCCGCGACGAAGTCGTACATCCCCTGCGGGTAGCGACCGGTGAAGAGCAGCGCGAACCACGCGATGAACACGACAATCTCGGCCGCGAGCACGTAGAAGAACACCACGAAGATGTGCGGGATCGCCAGGATGAACCGGAAGAACGTGGTCAGGCGGCTGCGCTTCTCGACGTAGTCCGCCTTGAAGGTCACGGGGTAGGGCACGATGCGCCTCCTCGGGCTCGGTTGCCCGGATTCCTACCGTCTGTAGCGGCCGGACCGCAATGGGGCGGGGGACCCATCTACTCTGCGGCCCATGGAGCGCAGGCTGCTGTGGACGCCGCCGCCCGACCGCGTGGAGCGGGCGACGATCGGCCGTTTCGCGCGCGAGGTGGGGCGCGAGGGCGACTACGCCGAGCTGTGGCGCTGGTCGGTCGAGGACGTCGAGGGCTTCTGGGCAGCGGTCTGGGAGTTCTTCGACGTGCAGGCGTCGACGCCGTACGAGCGCGTGCTCGGCCGGCGCGAGATGCCCGGGACGGAGTGGTTCCCGGGGGCGCGGCTGTCCTACGCCGAGCACCTCTTCCGGGGCCGCGAGGACGGTGCGGTCGCCATCCGCCACGCCGGCGAGCTGCGCGAGCTGGACGAGTGGACCTGGGGCCAGCTGCGCGAGCAGGCGGCGCGGATCGCGACGGGATTGCGACGGCTCGGCGTGGCGCCCGGGGATCGGGTGGCGGCCTACATGCCGAACATCCCCGAGGCGATCGCGGCCTTCGCGGCCTGCGCGGCGATCGGGGCGACGTGGTCGTCGTGCTCGCCGGACTTCGGCGCGCGGTCGGTGGTCGACCGCTTCGCGCAGATCGAGCCCAAGGTCCTGCTGGCGGTCGACGGCTATCGCTACGGCGGCAAGGACTTCGACCGCCGCGCGGTCGTCGAGGGCATCGGGCGCGAGGTCGGCGCCCGCGTCGTCAGCTTCGGCTACCTCGACGGTGGCGGCTGGCCCGAGGACTTCGTCGCCGACGCGGAGCCCTTGGAGTTCGAGCAGCTCCCCTTCGATCACCCGCTGTGGGTGCTCTACAGCTCGGGCACCACGGGGCTGCCCAAGCCGATCGTCCACGGCCAGGGCGGGATCCTCCTCGAGCACCTCAAGAAGCTCCACCTGCACCTCGACGCCCAGGAGGGCGACCGGCTGTTCTGGTTCACCACCACCGGCTGGATGATGTGGAACTTCCTCGTCGGCGGCCTGCTCACGCCGGCGTCGATCGTCCTCTACGACGGCAGCCCCGGCGCCCCGGACCTCGGCGTGCTCTGGGACCTGGCCGAGCGCACGGGGATGACGACGTTCGGGACGAGCGCGTCGTACATCGCCTCGTGCATGAAGGCCGGCGTCGAGCCGCGCGAGGGCCGCGACCTCGGTGCGCTGCGCGCGGTCGGCTCGACGGGGTCGCCGCTGTCGCCGGAGGGCTTCGACTGGGTCTACGAGCACGTCGGCGAGGACACCTGGCTGTTCTCGGCCAGCGGGGGGACCGACCTGTGCACCGCCTTCGTCGGCGGCGTCCCGACCCTGCCGGTCTACGAGGGCGAGCTGCAGGCGCGCTCGCTGGGCGCCAAGGTCGAGGCCTTCGACGAGGAGGGCAACGCGCTCATCGGCGAGGTCGGCGAGCTCGTGCTCACCGAGCCGATGCCCTCGATGCCGGTCTTCTTCTGGGGCGACGAGGACGGCTCGCGGCTGCGCGAGAGCTACTTCTCGATGTACCCGGGCGTCTGGCGCCACGGCGACTGGATCGAGATCACGCCGCGCGGCGGCGCCGTCATCTACGGGCGCTCGGACTCGACCATCAACCGCGGCGGCATCCGCATGGGCACCAGCGAGATCTATCGCGCCGTGCTCGCCGACGACGACGTCGTCGACGCGCTCGTGGTCGACGTGCCGCGTGAGGGCACGGACGGCTGGATGCCGCTCTTCGTCGTCCTGCGCGACGGCGCGACGCTCGACGACGACCTCGTCGCCCGCGTCAAGGCCCGCATCCGCGAGGACTGCTCGCCGCGCCACGTCCCCAACGAGATCCACCAGATCGCCGAGGTCCCCCGCACCCTCTCGGGCAAGGCGCTCGAGGTGCCGGTCAAGCGGATCCTCATGGGCCAGTCCGCCGACAAGGCCGCCAGCCGCGACTCGCTCGCCAACCCGGCCGCGCTGGACTACTTCGTCGAGCTCGCCGCCTCGGACTGACGCAGGCGCGCCTCGAGGCCGGCGACGACCGCCGCGGCGAGGTCGGCCAGCTCGCCGTCCGGGCCGCCGAGCGCGAGCGCCGGGCGCGCGCCGGCGGGCAGCGCGGGCCCGCGGCGCCGGCGCGGCGCCCCGACCGCCGCGGTCGCGACCTCGGCCAGGGTCGGGTGGGCGCTGCGCCACCACGGCTCGGGCGCGGGCTCCAGCCACAGCAGCACGGTCGCCTCGGGCGGCCGCGCCTCGGCGCGCAGGCGCGCCCGCACGCCGAGCTCGCCGGCGCCGACGAGCGCGACCTCGGCCCACGCGGCCCGCGAGGCGAGGGCGACGGCGGCGTCCGTCGCGGCGCCGTCCGCCGCGGCGGCGGGCTCGAGCGTCGCGTCGAGCAGGGCGGCCGCGGCGACGAGCAGGACCACCGCGGGCACGAGCTGCGCGACGCCCAGCGCCGTGCCTTCGAGGCCCGCCAGCCGCGCGGCGGCCAACACCGCCGCCAGGGCCAGCGCACCGTCGAGCCACGCCAGCGGCGCCGGGACGCGCCGCAGCACGCTCGCTCGCGGGCGGTCGACGGCGGCGAGGACGACGACCGCGACGGGGCGGGGAGCCGCGGCGGGCGCCGCCACGTCCTGGGTCGCCCGGGCGTGGCCGAGCGGCAGGCGGCCGCGGCCGTGGGCGAGCGAGACGGCGAGCGCAGCCGCGGCGACGATCGTCCCGGCGAGCGCGTGGTCGACGCTGAGCACGGTCCCGACGACGCCGGCGGCGGCGCACAGCGCCTGCCAGGCCGGCCAGCCCGGGCGCACCCAGCGGGCCTCCAGCCGCGGCTCGCGCCCGGCGGCGCGCAGCTCGCCGGCGAGCGCCAGGGCGGCGCGGCGCTCGGCGTCCGTGCAGGCGAGGGGGCCGCGGTCCACTGCGGCGGGACACTAGTGTTCGGCCGCGCCATGGACGCCACCGAGCTCTGCTACGCCGGGGCCGCCGAGCAGGCGCGCCTGGTCGCCGCCGGGGAGGTCTCGGCCCGTGAGCTCGTCGAGGCCGTGCTCGCGCGCATCGAGCGCGTCGACCCGCAGCTCAACGCCTTCCGCGTCGTCTTCGCCGAGCGCGCGCGGATGGAGGCCGGCCAGGCCGACGCGCGCCGCGGGGCCGGCGACCGGCGCCCGCTGCTCGGCGTCCCGGTGGCGATCAAGGACGACGTCGACGTGGCGGGCGCGGTCACGGCCTGGGGCTCGCTCTCGCACGGCGAGCCGCGCGAGCGCGACGCCGACGTGGTCAGCGCCCTGCGCAACGCGGGCGCCATCGTCGTCGGCAAGACGAACGTTCCCGAGCTGACGATCTTCCCCTTCACCGAGTCGCTGGCCTTCGGGGCGACGCGCAACCCGTGGTCGCTCGACCACACCCCGGGCGGCTCGAGCGGCGGCACGGGCGCGGCCGTCGCCGCGGGCCTCGTCGGCGTCGGCCTGGGCTCCGACGGGGGCGGCTCGATCCGCATCCCCTCGGCCTTCTGCGGCGTCTTCGGGATCAAGCCCCAGCGCGACCGGATCTCGCTGGGCCCCAGGACCGAGGGCTGGCACGGGCTCTCGGTCAACGGGCCGCTGGCGCGGCGCGTGGCCGACGCGGCGCTCTTCCTCGAGGTCGCCTCCGGCGACGAGGGGTTCGTCGACGCGGCCGCGCGCGAGCCCGGGCGCCTGCGCGTGGCGGTCTCGACGAAGCTCCCGCCCGGCGCGCTGGCGCGGCTGGGCCGCGAGCAGCGCGCGGCGGTCCAGGCGACCGCCGAGCTCCTGCGCTCCCTCGGCCACGACGTCGCCGAGCGCGAGATCGACTACGGCCCCGGCGCGTGGTGGAGCCTGCTCTCGCGCTACCTGCGCGGCATCCACGACGACGCGGTCGGCGTGCCGCACCCCGAGCGCCTGGAGTCGCGCACGCGCGGCATGCGCCGCCTGGGCGCGCTCGTCGCGGCGCGCGAGGTCGCCCGCGTGCGCGCCGCCGAGCCGGCGCTCGCGGCCCGCATCGACGCGATCTTCGACCACGCCGACGTCGTGCTCACGCCGGGTCCGGCCGGGCCGCCGTTCCGCGTCGGCCAATTCCAGAGCCGCGGCGCCCAGTGGACGCTCAACGCCGTCGCCGCGCGCGTGCCCTACTACGGCGTCTTCAACGCGACCGGCCAGCCCGCGGCGTCGGTGCCCGCGGGCTTCGACGCCGCCGGCCTGCCCCTCGCCGTGCAGCTCGTCGGCCGCCCGCGCGACGAGGCCACGCTGCTCTCGCTCGCCGCCCAGATCGAACAGGCACGGCCGTGGGCCGATCGCAGGCCGCCGGTATGAGCGAGGACCTGCTCGCCGTCGCGGTCGACGCCGCCCGCGCCGCGGGCGCGATCCTCGTCGAGCACTGGGAGCGCGGCGTGCGCCACGTGACCGCGAAGTCGACGCCGACCGACCTCGTCTCCGAGGCCGACCTCGAGGCCGAGCGCGCGATCCGCGAGCTGCTCGTCGCCCGCCGCCCCGGCGACGCGATCCTGGGGGAGGAGGGCGACGACGTCCCCGGGACGACGGGCCTGCGATGGGTCGTCGACCCGCTCGACGGCACCATCAACTACCTCTTCGGGATCCCGCAGTGGTGCGTCTCGGTCGCGTGCGAGGGCAACGTCGGCGTGATCTTCGACCCGCTGCGCCAGGAGCTCTTCAGCGTCGTCGCCGGGGAGGAGGCGACGCTCGACGGCGTGCCCCTGCGCGGCTCGGACCGCGACGACCTCGCGACCGCGATGGTCTCGACCGGCTTCGGCTACGACGCCCGCGTGCGCGCCGCCCAGGCCGCGGTCGTCGCGCGGCTGCTGCCGCAGGTGCGCGACATCCGCCGCCTCGGCTCGGCGGCGCTCGACCTCGCGTGGCTGGCCGCCGGGCGCTACGACGCCTACTACGAGTACGGCCTCAACGCGTGGGACTGGGCGGCGGGCGAGATGCTCTGCGCCGCCGCCGGGATGGCGACGCGCCACCTCGAGGCGCTGCCGGGCACCGGGCCCGGGCTGCTCGTCGCCGCGCCGGGGATCGTCGACGGCCTGGAGGCGATCGTCACCGGATGACGCCGCCTGCGCCGAGGCCGACGGCGCGCAGGCCGGGCGCCTCGCCCGCGGCGTAGCGCAGCGGCAGGTCGGCCTCGGGGCCGAGCCATGCCTCGAGGCGACCGGGGTCGCCCGCGAGCTCGAGCCATGCGATGCCGCCGGCCTCTCCGCCCGCGCCGGGATCGGCGATCCCGGGGTCGCGCTGGATGAAGAACGGCAACCAACGCTCGGCCATCGCCTCGGCCACGCCCGCCAGCCGCGCGGTCAGCCCGTCGCGCTCGATGGTCGAGACCGCGCTGCCGAGGCGCTGCGCGTGGGCGGGGACGTCGTCGACCGCGACGGCCCAGCCGAAGAGCCCGTCGGCCGCGGCCGCCACGGCGCGGCCGATCGCTGACGCCGCGGCCTCCCGCTCGTCGGCGACGGCGATGACCTCGAGGTAGCCGCCGCCGAGCGCGAAGACGCGGTTGTGCGTGCCGATGGCGGCGTGGCGCCCACCGCCGGCGGCGTGGAAGCCGGGCTCCGCCGCGAAGCGCGCGGCGGCCGCGTCGAGGTCGGCGGCCTTCCAGATGACGTGGTCGATGCGCAGGTGCCCGCCCCGCTGCTCGCCGCTCGCCGCTCGCCGCTAGGCGCCGCGGTGCGTGACCCGCTCGGGCGTCAGGCGGAAGGTCACGCGCTGCTCGTCGGGGTTGTGGCTGTAGTCGCCGCCCGTGTACTTGCGCGACAGCCCGTCGATGACGTCGTCGGCGCCGTCGTTGGTGTCCTGCTCCAAGCGCCCGACGAGCGAGACGTACTCGAGCGGGTTGTCCATGTTCATCACCGTGACGGTCGCGCGGCCGGCGCGGCGCAGGTTGGCCGGCCACGCGCGGCCCTCGGCGCTGTTGAGGACCACGTGGTCGTCGTCGTCGACGTCGCACCACACGACCACGGTCTGGATCGTGCCGTCCTGCCTGGGCACCGCCACGTGGCAGAAGTTGCGGTCCTTGAGCAGGTCGCGATCCTGGGGCGAGAGCGTGCTGCGTGGCATGGCGCCTCCCTGTCAGGCGTGGGCCGCGGCTTCGACGAGCGGGCCGGTTCGGTGGGCGATCTGGGTCGACAGGACGATATAGCTCGTCGAGCGCCGCACCGCCGAGGTGCCCAGGAGGCGGTTGATGATCTCCTGCAGTTGCTCGGTGTCGCGCGCCGCGACGCGGCAGAGCAGGTCGCGCGGGCCGCTCGTGGCGTGGGCCTCGAGGACCTCGGGCACCGACTCGAGGTGCTCGACCGCCTCGGTGAGCCGCCCCTGGGTGATCTCCAGGAAGACGAAGGCGAGCACCGGGTAGCCCATGCGCGCCGGGTCGACCTCGGGGCCGAAGCTGCGGATCACGCCGCGGTCGGTCAGCTTCGTCAGCCGCGCCTGCACCGTCCCGCGCGCCACGTTCAGCCGCCGCGAGACCTCCATGAGCCCGATGCGCGGCTCGGCGGCCATGAGCGCGATGAGCCGGGCGTCGAGCTCGTCTAAGGGACTGGACATATCGCACAGAAAGTACTGTGCAGCACTGCGCAATGCTGGGCGTCCTGCCCGGTCCGGCCGTGCAGAGTTGCCAGATCCCTGCGCGCGTGCTGCCCTTGTGGCGTAGCGCACCACCCGAGGGAGGGCAGATGTTCGAAGAGGCCCAGCTGTACTCGCCCGTCACGCAGCGCGAGGACGGCAAGGTCGAGGTCCACCTCGGCCAGGACCATCCGGGGTTCAACGACCCGGAGTACCGCAAGCGTCGCAACGAGATCGCCGCCGCCGCCATGGCGTGGACCCCCGGCGAGCCGATCCCGCACGTCGACTACACCGACGCCGAGCACGAGATCTGGCGCGTCGTCTGCCGCGAGCTGCACGACAAGCACGAGAAGTACGCGTGCCGCGACTACCTCGACGGCAAGGCCCGCCTCGCGCTGCCCGAGGACCACGTCCCGCAGCTCAGCGAGGTCACCGAAGGCCTGCGTCCGCTGACCGGCTTCGAGTACCACTGCGCGCCGGGTCTCGTCCCGCTGCGCGAGTTCTACGGCGCGCTGGCCGACCGCGTCTTCCACTCCACGCAGTACGTGCGCCACCCGTCCGAGCCGCTCTACACCCCCGAGCCGGACATCATCCACGAGGTCATCGGCCACGGGAACATGCTCGCGAGCCCGCGATTCGCCGAGGTCAAGTGCCTGGCCGGCGAGGCCGCGCGCCGCGTCGAGACCGACGAGGCGCTGCAGCTCATCGCCGACGTCTTC
Source organism: uncultured Actinomycetes bacterium (assembly GCA_963851295.1). GTDB lineage: Bacteria > Actinomycetota > Thermoleophilia > Solirubrobacterales > Solirubrobacteraceae > JAOPZW01. The sequence continues at coordinate 238,874 of CAWKOS010000002.1, forward strand.
TGGTTCACGCTCGAGTTCGGCGTCATCCGCGAGGACGGCGAGCTGAAGGCCTACGGCGCCGGCATCCTCTCCAGCTACGGCGAGATCGAGGAGTTCCGCCACACGGAGATCCGCCCGATCGACCTCGCCGAGATGGGGACGATCGAGTACGACATCACCAAGTACCAGCCGATCCTCTACGCGGCCGAGTCGATGGACCACCTCGAGGAGGTCGTCGGCGGCTTCTTCGCCGAGGCCGACGACGACACGCCCGCCCGGCTGACCGGCGGGCTGGCGACGGCCTAGGGCCTCACCGCACAGTACCCGGGGCGGGATTCGAACCCGCACTGAATCGGGTTTGAGCCGATCGCCTCTGCCAGTTGGGCTACCCGGGCAAGCCCGACAGATGGTACGTCAGCCGGCCGCGGCGACGGGCTCGGTCGATCCGTCCGCGCGCCGCTCGACCTCGACGTTCCATTCCTGCGAGAAGGCCTGCATGGCGAAGCCGATCAACAACGCCTGCACGGGGACGATCAGCAGCGTGATCAGCCCGAGCAGGCTCGAGTCGAGCGCCGGGTCGTTGAAGCCGGTCTTGTCCCGCTCGAACCACGCCGGCCCGGACACCGCCGCGAAGATGAGCAGGATGATCGCCAGCGCCGCCGCGACCGGCAGCACGCCGCGGTTCCAGCGGGCCACGTAGAAGGCCATCACGAGGTACACGACGATGTAGGCGATCTGCAGCGCCTTGGCGCCCTGCAGCGCGTCCCAGCCGCCGATGGTCACGATCAGGACGAGCGCCGCCGAGACCAGCAGCAGGAAGATCACGACCGCCCTGCTGGCCCTGCTCGACGCCTTCTCCCGGTTGGGATGCTCGATCCTCACGCCGTCGTCGGCCATGCGGGGCGGACCATACAATCCGCCCCGGGCCGCATGCGACGGTTCGCGCGAGCGGGCGTGATGGAACTGGTAGACATGCCGGCTTTAGGTGCCGGTGGCGCAAGCCGTGGGGGTTCGAGTCCCTCCGCCCGCATTGGGGAGCTCAGACGAGCGACTGCGCTGCATCCCCGCTCATGCGTCCGCCGGCGGCCTGCGTGCGTGGACGATGGCCGAGGCGGCGTGCTCGTGGACGCGGTGCGTCTCGCGGATCTCGATGTCGCCCAGTCCGGCGCTGACAAGGGCGCGCTCGTACTCGGCGCGGGTCAAGGCGCCGGCGACGCAGCCGGTCCACTGCTGCATGTCGGCGCGGGTGGCGTCGTCCATGTTCTCGTCGGCGATGACGTCGGAGACGGCGAAGCGTCCGCCGGGTCGCAGGACGCGCGCGGCTTCACGCAGCACGCGGGCCTTGTCGGCGGCGAGGTTGATGACGCAGTTGGAGATGACGACGTCGACGCTCTGGTCGTCGAGCGGGATCTCCTCGATGTAGCCCTTGACGAACTCGACGTTGTGCAGACCCGCGCGCGCGGCGTTGGTGCGCGCGAGCGCGAGCATCTCGTCGGTCATGTCCAGGCCGATCGCGCGGCCGTTCGGCGCCACCCGGCGTGCGCTGATGAGCACGTCGGCGCCCGCACCGGAGCCGAGGTCGAGCACCGTCTCGCCCGGCTTGAGATCGGCGACCGCGGTCGGCACGCCGCAGCCAAGGGAGGCGGCGACCGCCGCGTCGGTGGCGCCGATCGTGTCCTCATCGTCGTAGAGCTCGGCGCCGAACACCGCCGTGCCGGCCGTGTCGGTGCAACAGGTCTCGGCGGTGTCCTCGGTCTCACAGCCGCAGCCGCAGCCTGCCGTGGCATCGCGGAAGGACATGCGCAGTGCCGCGTCGGAGTAGCGGGCGCGGACGTGCTCGCGCAGCTCGTCGTCGGTCATCTGGTGGTCGGTCAGCTCAGCCATGTGGACAGCTCCTGCAGTGCGTCGGGGATGACGTAGTAGTAGGCCCACAGCCCGCGTCGCTCGGAGTCGACGATGCCGGCCTCGCGCAGCTTCTTGAGGTGGTGGCTCAGGGTGGGCTGGGAGATGTCGAACAGGGGCAGCAGCTCGCAGACGCACACCTTGCCGGCGTGCTTGCGCAGGACGTCGACGAGCTCGAGCCGGACCGGGTCGCCCAGCGCCTTGGCGATCGCCGCCATGCGCTCGGCCTCATGGCGTTCGACCTCGGGGTAGACGACCGGTTCGCAGCACGGCTCGCCGGGCGGGCGCTTGGTCTTGGGCGTGAGCTCCAGATCGACGGCCATCGATCTACTTCTATCGATTGAAATGATGTTTGTCAATGGATAGGCTTTCACGCTGGGTCTTCGGTTGCGGAGGTCGTCATGCGTCACGACGAACTGGGTCCGCTCATGCGTCGCCGGTTGGAGGCGACGATCGACGAGCTGGCGGAGGAGTTCCGCGGGGTGTATTCGCGCGGCACGGTGGAGCGCTTCGTACACGAGTCGGGCGACCGGCTGGGTGACCGGCCCGTCACCGGCCCGAACTTCCTGCCGCTGCTCGTCGGGCGCTTCGCCCGCGAGCGGCTGTGGGCGTTGGCCCAGGCGGAGGGCCGCGTCGAGAAGACCATGCCCGAGGTGCTGTTCGTCTGCGTCCGCAACGCCGGGCGCAGTCAGATGGCCGCGGCGCTGACGCATCGGCTGTCGGACGGCTGGGTCGCCGTGCGCTCGGCCGGATCACAGCCCGGCGAGCGGATCGACGCGACGGTCGTCGAGGCCATGCACGAGCTCGGCATCGACGTGACCGAGGAGTTCCCCAAGCCGCTGACCGACGAGGTCGTCCGCGCCGCCGACGTGGTCGTCACGATGGGCTGCGGCGACAGCTGCCCGCTGTATCCCGGCAAGCACTACGAGGACTGGGACGTCGCCGACCCCGACCGCCAGCCGCTCGAGGTCGTGCGCGTCATCCGCGACGACATCCGCCGGCGCGTCGAGCTGCTCGTCGCCGAGGTCACGCCAACCGCGGCCGCATGATGGCCGACGCCCTCGTTCGTTCCGAGCGCCTCCTGATCGGCCCACTGGAGATCGTGCCCGATCACCTGCTCGTGGCCGCCGCCGGGCGCCGCGCCTGGCTGACCCGCCGTGAGCTCGACGTCCTGCTCGTCCTCGCCGAGCACGCCCGCCGGCCGGTGTCGCGCGCGGCGATCCACGCGCGGATCTGGGGCGCGCCCGTCCCCGGCTTCAAGGACCGCTCGGTCGAGGTCTACATCCACCGTCTGCGCGTCAAGCTCGCCGAAGCCGCACCCGGCTGGAACTGCATCCACACACACCACGCGATCGGCCACCGGCTCGAGCCGGAGCCGCGGGAGGAAGGGACATGAGGTACGTGCTCTTCGTGTGCACGCACAACGCCGGGCGCTCGCAGATGGCGCACGCGTTCTTCGATCGCCACAGCCCGGCCGATATCCGGGCCGAGTCGGCGGGCACGCAACCTGCCAGTGCCGTGTGGCCGACGGTCGTGGAGGCGATGGCCGAGGTCGGCGTCGACCTGTCTCGCCAGCGGCCGCGCAAGCTGCTGCTCGAGATGCAGCTGCACGCCGACTGGGCGGTGACGATGGGCTGCGGCGACGCGTGCCCGTACGTGCCCACGATGGTCGAGGGCTGGGACATCCCCGACCCGGCCGGCCTTCCCCTGGCCGACGTGCGCGCGATCCGCGACGGCATCGAGCACCAGGTGCGCGCGCTCATCGAGACGCGGCTGGACGACATCTACTCCGACCGCACCGCCCACCAGCTGCGCCTGGCCAAGATCCTGCCGGTCCTGGCCGAGGAGTTCGCCGGACGCCGCAGCGAGGAGGAGATCCGGGCGTGCGCCGACGCGATCCTGTGTCGCTACGACGACGTGCCCGTGCGCTCCTACACGACGATCCTCGCCACGCGCCAGGCCCGCGAGTGCCTGACCGCCGAGGTCTGCGACGCCGTCGGGCTGAGCTGATCGCGGTCACGATCCATCAACACCTCTCGATGCAACAGGCCTAGGCTTGGCGCATGCAACGCGTCGCGGTGATCACCGACATCCACGCCAACCTGCCGGCCCTCCAGGCGGCGCTGGCGCGCATCGACCAGCTCGAAGTCGATGCGGTCTACTGCGGCGGCGACCTGGTCGGCTACGGCCCGCACCCCAACGAGGTCTGTGCGCTGATCGCCGAGCGCGCGATTCCGACGATCTACGGCAACTACGACCACGCGATCGCGCGCGACCTCGACGACTGCGGCTGCGCGTACATCACGCAGCATGACCGTGAGCTTGGCCAGCGGTCGGTCGAGTGGACGCTGGCGCACACCGACGAGGCGAGCAAGGACTTCATGCGCGCGCTGCCCTTCGACCTGCGCTTCGAGATCGGCGACAGCGCGGTGCACCTGGTGCATGGATCGCCGCGCAAGGTCAACGAGTACCTCTTCGAGGACAAGCCGGCGAGCCTCTACGAGCGCCTCGCTCGCGCCGAGACCGCCGGCACGCTCGTCTTCGGGCACACCCACAAGCCCTGGGTGCACGAGTACGGAGGGGTGCTGTTCGTCAACTGCGGCTCGGTCGGCAAGCCCAAGGACGGCGACCCGCGCGGCGCGTTCGCGGTGCTCGAAGCGGCCGGCGACGGCGTGCGCGTGACGATCGAGCGCGTCGACTACGACGCCGCCGCGGTCGCCCGCGAGCTCGCCGAGGCGGGCCTGCCGAGCGAGTTCGCCGACAAGCTCGTCCTCGCCGCCTGACCGACGGTGGCCCTCCGGCTGGCGATCGTCGGAGGCAGCGACGCCGGGATCGAGGCGGCACGGCGCGTACGGGAGCTGGACCGCGGCGTCGAGGTGATCGTACTGCTCGCCGACGCCTACCCCAACTACTCGATCTGCGGGCTGCCCTACTACCTCGCGGGCGACGTGCCCGACTGGCGCTCGCTCGCCCACCGCACGCGCGGCGACCTCGAGGAGACCGGGACGCGATTGCTGCTCGAGCACCGCGCCACCGGACTCGACGCCGACGCCAAGCGGTTGACGATCCGACGCGGCGACGGCAGCGCGCACACGCTGGACTACGACCGGCTCATCCTCGCCACCGGCGCGACGCCGGTCCGGCCCCCGATCGAGGGACTCGAGCTCGACGGCGTCGGCCTTCTGCACACGATGGACGATGCCTTCGCACTCAACGAGGCCGCGCGCGAGGCGAGCTCCGCGGTCATCGTCGGCGCCGGCTACATCGGCTTGGAGTGCGCCGAGGCGCTGGTCCAACGCGGCCTGCACGTCACCGTGGTCGAGCGCCTCCCCGAGGTCCTCCCGACCGTCGATGCGCCGCTCGGCGCGCTCGTCCGCGACGAGCTCGTCCGCCACGGCGTCGACGTTCGCACCGCGACGACCGTGCGCGCCGTCAGCAGCGAGGGCGGCGGGCTGCGCGTTCACGGCGACCCCGACCTCGACGTCGCCGCCGGCCTCGTGCTCGTCTGCGTCGGTGTCCAACCCGACGCCACGCTCGCCATCGCTGCCGGCGTTCGGCTGGGAGCGCGCGGCGCGATCGCCGTCGACCCGTCGATGGCCACCTCGCAGCCGGACGTGTGGGCGGCCGGCGACTGCGCCGAGACCCACCACGCGCTGACCGCGACGAACACCTATCTCCCGCTCGGCACCACCGCGCACAAGCAGGGCCGCATCGCGGGCGAGAACGCGGTGGGCGGCAGCCGTCGATTTGCCGGCTCGCTCGGCACGCAGGTGGTCAAGGTCTTCGACCTCGCCGCGGCGCGCACGGGCCTGCGCCACGACGAGGCACGCGCGGCCGGCTTCGACCCCGTGACGGTCTCGGCGACGGCGCCGGACCACAAGCCGTACTACCCCGGTGCTCGCGACATCGCGATGCGGTGGACCGCCGACCGCGCCGACGGGCGGGTGCTGGGCTGCCAGCTCGTCGGCCATCAGTCGGCTGAGATCGCCAAGCGCATCGACGTTCCCGCCGCGGCCCTGCACGCCGGCTGGACCATCGAGGACATCAGTACCCTCGACCTCTCCTACACCCCGCCGTTCGGCAGCCCGTGGGACGCCCTGCAGATCGGCGCTCAGACGTGGGCGCGAGCGGCCGCCGACAAGGGACGCACGCCCCCGTCCAGGCCGGCCGGCCGATGATCGGCGATCAGCCGAACGGACCGGCCGTCAGCTCGCCGTCGACGACCACGACGGCGTGGCCGCTCAGGTGGACGCGGTCGCCGCGCACCGCCGTGCGCACGAGGCCGCCGCGGGCCGAGGCCTGCAGCCCGGTGAGCTCGTCGCGGCCCAGGCGCCGGGACCAGTAGGGCGCGAGCGCGGTGTGGGCGCTGCCCGTGACGGGGTCCTCGGGGATGCCGTCGGCGGGGGCGAAGAAGCGTGAGACGAAGTCGTAGGGCGCCGCCGGGTCGGCGGCTGGCGCGGTCGCCGTGATCGCGCGGTAGCTGTCGCGGGTCGTCAGCCGCGCGACCGCGCCGAGGTCGGGTGCCAGCGCGCGGACGGCGGCCTCGTCCTGCAGCACGCACAGCAGGTCGCCGAGCGCGCCGGTCTCGTAGGTCGCCTCGGGCCGCGCGCCCAGGGCTTCGACGAGGCCGTCGGGCGCGGGGATCTCGGTCGGGGGCGCGGCCGGGAAGTCGAGGATGATCGTGCCGTCGCTGGTCGTGTGGGCGACGAGGACGCCGCTCAGGCTCTCGAAGCGCACGGTGCCCGGCGTGCCACGGTCGCGGTGCAGCGCGTGGGCGGTCGCGAGCGTGGCGTGGCCGCACAGCCGGCTCTCGACCTCGGGCGTGAACCAGCGCAGGGCGTAGTCGGCCTCGGCGCCCTCGGGCAGCGGGTGGGCGAAGGCTGTCTCGGAGAGGTGCATCTCGGCCGCCACCCGGCGCATCCAGTCCTCGTCGGGCCAGCCGTGGCCGTCGAGCAGGCAGACGGCTGCGGGGTTGCCGGCGAAGGGGCGGTCGGTGAAGGCGTCGATGATCCGGATCCGCATGGGCCCACTCTAGGCCCGCGGCCTCGGCTCGCCGGCCCGCGGCCTCAGCTCGCTGGATGCTCGGGCTCGCGCTCCGGCTCGGGCAGCGCGAGGCCGACGTCGACCGTCGCGAGCCGGAAGCGCACGGTGCGCTCGACCTGCTCGTGCTTGTACTCGAGCCACGCCTGCCACTCCATCCACTCGGGCTTCGGGTGCTCGCTGGCGAGGCGGCTGCTCCAGAAGTCCTCGCGCGCGCGCTCGAAGACCGGCGCGGACTCCGACGGCGCGCCGAAGACGTGGGCGACCCCGTAGGCGAAGGCGGAGAACGGGACCGTGTAGACGTGCCAGGGGACCGCGAGCGCCACCCGCAGCGGCGTCTCCAGCGCCAGCCCGACCAGGCGCACGTGCAGCGACTGCGCGTCGTAGTCCCAGATCCACTCGCGCTCGCGGTAATCCGGCGGCGGCGCGTCGCGCAGCAGCGTCACGAGGAAGATCTCCTCGAGGCTCGAGAGGACGGCCGCGACTTCAACCGGCCGGATCGGCTCGTCCGGAGCGATGCCGTTGAAGACCAGCAGCATCCGTGGCGGGTCGGCCGCGCGCGGTCCGGACTCGGCCGTCATGGGCTGACGTTCGCGAGCGGGCTGCGGAGTCCTCTCGGCGGCAGACGGGGACGGCGGGCGGCGTCCGGCCCGCGCAGGGGCGGTTTCTCACCCCCTCTCGGACGAAAGCTCCCGGTTGACGGTCCGTCGAGGCGGGTAGCGTGCCTCCCAATGCGTGTGGGTCTCGTCCTGGGGGCAGGGGGCGTCCTTGGCGCTTCCTGGCTCATCGGGGCCCTCGACGCCCTCGAGGCCGAGACCGGCTGGCAGGCCGCCGATGCCGAGCGGATCGTCGGGACCTCCGCGGGCGCCGTCATCGGGGCGCTGGCCGCGAGCGGCATCCGGTCCGAGTACATGAGCGCGTACGCCGCCGGCCGCACGCTCGACGGCTTCGTCGAGGCCGAGTCGCGCGCGGACGGTCTCTCCTCGCGCCTGATCGGGACCGAGTACCGCATCCAGCGCGCGCTGCCGCCCATCGGCCCGGGCTCGTGGCGGCTGGCCGTCAACACGCTCCTGCACCTGCGCAGCCATGCGCCCGGCGTCGTCCTCGCCGGCTGGCTGCCCCGCGGCTTCATCTCGACCGCACCCATCCGCGGCCTCGTCGAGGGCTTCGTCGCGAGCGGCTGGCCCGACCACCCCGGCTACTGGGCCGTCGCCGCCGACTACGGGACCGGCAAGCGCGTCGCCTTCGGCCGCGACGACGCCCCCGAGGCGCACGTCGCCGACGCCGTCGCCGCCTCGTGCGCAATCCCCGGCTTCTACCACCCGGTCGAGGTCGGCGGCCGGCGCTACGTCGACGGCGGCATCTGCTCCACCTCCAACCTCGACCTCCTCCGGGGCGCCGACCTCGACCTCGTCGTCTGCCTGAACCCGATGTCCTCGGTCGCCCCGATCGCCGGCGGCTCGCCCGCCGACCGCTTCGCCGCCCTCATGCGCGCCGCCGCGGGCCGCCGCCTCGGCCACGAGGCCCGCAAGCTCCGCGCCGACGGCACCGAGGTCCTGATCCTCCAGCCCGGCCGCGACGACTGCGCCCTGATGGGCCTGAACCTGATGAACGGCTCGCGCCGCGTCCAGGTCATGGAGCAGGCCCGCAAGTCGATCGCCCGCGAGCTGCGCCGCCTGCGCGGCACCCAGCTCGTGCCCTCGCGCCGCGGCCGTCGCCGCGCGGCGGGCACGAAGCAGGCACGGCGCGCGGCGTAGGCGTCGGTCAGCACTTCGGCCCCACGTGCTCGTCGAGGAGCGCGACGCTCGTGCGGTGCGAGACCGAGATGTTGCGGTGGTTGGACTGCGTCCACCGCAGACCGAGCCGGTCGCACGCGTCGCAGAACAGGCCGCGAATGTCGGCCGACAGGTTGCTGAAGAAGTAGCGCGGATAGGCGTACTCGGCGACCCGTCCGGATGGCAGCTTGGTGGTGAAGCGATTGACGGTCCGGCAACCGTCGGAGTGGATCAGCCCGCGCACGAACTGCCACGGCTCGGCATCCACGATCTCCTGTTGCCAAGGCCTCAGGACGACGGGCCGCTCGTGCTTGCGACCTGGGCCGTGCTGCGGGAAGAGGTCGGCCCACACCTTGGCCATCGACGCAAGCCGCACGCAACGCTCCGCCGGGTGGACGCGCAAGCGTGGGACTCGCGCGGGAAGAACCAGGATCATCGCGTCGCGGCACTCCTCGACGATCGCCGGGTAGGCGGCGTCCAACGAAACGACCAGCTGCCACGAGCGGCCGTTCCCTGCGAGGTGACCGTCCCCCAGATAGAGGCCCAGGAGGTAGCTGTACGAGTACTGATCCGCCGGTTTCATGGGAACACATGTTCCCATCCGGCGCGGACGGTATCGTGATCGAGACCGCTAGGATTGCCGCCGCCAGGGGGACTGGTGTATCGGGAACACGGCGGTCTCCAAAACCGCAACGCGAGGTTCGACTCCTCGGTCCCCCGCTTGTCGTCGCCCTCCGCGATCTTCGCCCCCGACGCGCTCGCCGGGCGCGTCGTCCTCGTCACCGGCGGCGGCACGAACCTCGGTAAGGCGGCGGCGATCGAGCTCGCCGCGGCCGGCGCGCAGGTCGTCATCGCGGGGCGGCGCGAGGACGTGCTCGCGCAGGCCGCGCAGGAGATCGGCGAGCGCTGCTCGTTCGTCGCCGGCGACATCCGCGACCCCGAGGACCCGACGCGGATCGTCGAGACGGCGCGCCAACGCCACGGCCGCCTCGACGTCCTCGTCAACAACGCCGGCGGCCAGTACTTCGTCCCCGCCGATGAGATCGCGGCCAAGGGCTGGCGGGCGGTCCAGCGCCTGAACGTCGGCGGCACCTACACGATGATGCGCGCCGCCGTGGGCGCCGGCTTCGGGGCCGAGGGCGGCACGATCGTCAACGTCACCGTCTCGCCCCACCAGGGGATGCCCGCCATGGCGCACACCGGTGCCGCGCGCGCGGCGGTCGAGGAGCTCACGCGCGAGCTCGCCGCCGAGTGGTCCAACCGCAACATCGCGGTCGTCGCCGCCGCGATCGGCCGCTTCGACACCGAGTCGCTGCGCAAGTACCCCGAGGTCGTCTGGCGGGGCGCGGCCCGGAGCGTCCCGCTCCAGCGCCTGGGGTCGATGCAGGAGTTCGGCTGGCTCGTCGCCCTGCTCTGCGGCCCGGTCGGCCGCGCGCTCAGCGGGTCGGTCGTCACCCTCGACGGCGGCGCGGACAACTGGTGGGGCCCCTGGCCGCCGCCGTCGATCGCCGACGACGCCGGCGCGGTCCCCACCGAGCAGCGCCGCCCCACATCGCCCGCATGACCTGAGGTACCCTTGGTCGCGCTTGCGGGCGAAGTGTTGTGGTTGCACAGAAGCCTTCCAAGCTTCTAGGGCGGGTTCGATTCCCGTCGCCCGCTCTGGAGCCACGGGGAGTGGCGCAGTCTGGTAGCGCACCCGGCTGGGGGCCGGGCGGTCGCAGGTTCAAATCCTGTCTCCCCGACTCGGGAACGCCCCGCTCAGGCGGGGTTTCTCGTTCCTGGGTACCAATCCCAGGTACCAATTGCGGTTGCAGATCAGAAGAATTCCGGCATGACCGGGAGCGCCGAGCGCGAATTGAGGGTCTCTGCCAGGACGGGACGGGCGGTCGCTTCGGGTGGAACCGTCGTGGCCAAGGCGGCGAAGCATCTGTGGGCGACCTGGGCGCGGATCGCGATCGACCAGGCGCGTGCCGCTCGTGACGCGCGCGAACGTGGCCTTGCCGCCGAGCCGGGCTCGCCCGCCATGGGGGTTGCCTTCGAGGAGGAGTTCAGGGCGGGTCTCCAGGCCGTTACCGCCGCTGCATTTGCCATCGATGCGTGGTACATCGCGGTGAAAGACCTAGCGCCACTGCCATCGGCGACGATGGAGAGGTGTGTCGCCGGGAGTGGGAACCGATGAGCGTGACGTCTGGGCCGCCTGCTTTGACCGGTGGGACGAAGGGATCGTGCACGTTGTGTTCATGTCCCCGACGGGACTCGTGGCTCGGCCAGGTGCGCGTACCGACGGAGGCGTTCCTAGATGGCGACGACTATCGGATGCGCAGCCCGGATGAGATACAGCGGTGGTGGTCCAACAAGGCGGATCGACGCTCCTGACGGACGAAGCCGTGTCTTCCTTGAAGTCGCAGCGCGAGTGGGACGCGCGGCGGTGATGGCTGGTCAGGAGCTCTTCGCCACCGAGATGCGGGCGGCGTTCAGCTCACTGCGCTAGGGGGACCGCGCCCGGGTAAGCAACGGGCCCGGAATGCGTCGGGCCGGACATCTTTCAATCCGGCCCGATCATCCGCTGCGGTGCACGCGCACCGCCATGTGTCCTTCTGAACACAGGTACCGATGGGATGTTCGCTGGATTGTCCGGCGGAACCACCTCCCTTCGACCCTGGCAACGAGAAGGATCACGTCCACTCTCGCCGGTGAGGGCGTGCGCCGCAGGCGGGCAAACTACGCGACGACGGCGGTTGGAACTACTGGCCGTTGTTTGGAGCGTCGTGCCGGCCGCCGCGGGGGCATCGGCGCGCTGGCAGCCGAGCGGAGTGCTCCCTGCAGGCGATAGGAGGAATCATGGACACCACAACGACGTTCCCGATCAAGGTCGATCGACCCAGCCGCATCCCCATGACGGTGCTCGGCACCGGTCCGAATGTCTCGCGCGTGAAGGTGAGTTCTTCAACGGTCGACGTTCGCATGGGGTGGGCATTTCAAGCCACGATCCCTCGCGAGGCCGTTGCATCTGCCCGGCCACTGAAGAGAGGCCTCAGCGAACTGGGTGGTCCTTTGGGACTCAAGGTTCTCCGCGGAGTCAACTACTGGCGGGGCACCGCTCTTGTCAACGGCGCTGTTACCGGCCTGGTCGAGATCGTGTTGGATCGGCCGAAGTGGGTGCGCCTGGGTCCGCTCCGAGTCCGGATGCGTCGGCTCATCGTGAGTGCCGAGGACCAATCCGGGCTCGTCGCGGCACTCAACCCGAGCACCCCAGGCTCGCCACCTTCGGGTGACCCAAGTCGGTAGTCGCCGGCCTGGGAGCTTCGGCAGACACTTCCGAACGGCACCAGCGGTGAGCACACCGGGGGCGCGCTTCCGCTTCGAGGCTTGCTGTTTCGATTCTCGGGTGTCGGTGACGTCCGACGCCGAGGAGAAGGTCTCGACCGGGCGGCGGGCTGACTCTCTTTGAGGCTGTCGGCCTGGGGGTCTGACCTCCTTTTGTTGTGTCGCTCGTCGCCGGTCGGGGATGTTCGGCGTGACTTGATAGGAGCGTGGCAGCGCCCCCAGTAAGCCCTGTCCGCCGGGCGTCCAGCATCGGGATGGAAGGGATGTGGACGCGGGTCATGATCGTGCTCGGGGCGGACACCCTCAAGCGCTCGCACACGCTCGCCGCGGTCAACGTCGCGACCGGTCAGGTCCTCGGCGATAAGACCGTCCAGGTCGGCCCGCGAGGGTTCGCGACGTTGCTGGGCTGGGCGCGCGAGCTCGATGGCCAGCGGGTCTGGGCCTTGGAGGACTGTCGGCACGTTTCGGGCGCGCTGGAGCGCTTTTTGCTCGGTCGCGGTGAACGCGTCGTGCGCGTCTCGACGCGGCTGATGGCGGCCAGCCGGCGTTCGAGCCGTCAGCGTGGGAAGTCCGATCAGATTGACGCGGTGGCGGTCGCGCGCGCCGCGCTGGCGGCCGGGATCGAGACGCTGCCGATAGCGGCGTTGGCCGGTGTCGAGCTGGACATCCGCTTGCTGGTCGATCACCGCGAGCGCCTGGTCCGCACCCGGGTGGCGCTCAACAGCACGCTGCAGTGGAACCTCCACGACCTCTGGCCCGAGCTGGCGTTGCCTGGCGGCGCGTTGTTCTCGAAGAAGTGCACGAGCAAGATCGCCCGGCGCTTGACGCGCGCCGAGCAGACGATGCGCGTGCGCATCGCGCGCGACGAGCTGCGCCGCGTGCGCGAGCTGACCCACACCATCAACGCGCTCGAGACAGAGATCGCCGACCTGGTCGCCCAGGTCGCGCCACAACTCGTCGCCGAGCGCGGCTGCGGGCCGCTGACCGCGGCCAAGCTCGTCGGTGAGATCGCCGGCGCCGATCGCTTCGCCACCGACGCCAAGCTCGCCCGAGCCGCGGGGATCGCCCCGATCCCCGCCAGCTCGGGACGAACCGACCGTCACCGCCTCGATCGCTGCGGCAACCGCCAGATCAACGCAGCCATCCACCGCATGGCCGTCACCCGCGCCCGCTGCGACCCCCAGACGCGCGACTACATCGCCCGCAAGAAGGCCGAGGGCAAGACCAACCGCGACGCCATTCGCTGCCTCAAACGACACCTCGCCCGACGCGTCTGGCAGCTCCTACGCGCCCCCACCCCGTCCAGGGCATGACCCCCACCATCAAATTTCTTGACATAGGAGCAGCAGAAGCAGCACTCTGGCGACGACGCATCGCGAGGAGGAGCTCCTTCCCTCCCCGATTCACCCAGCGCTGATCGTGCCGGAACCGGTGACCGTCTGGGTCACGTGGGCGGGGTTGCCGCCATAGAGGATCGTGCCGCTGCCCGAGATCCTCGCGGTGAGGTTGTGCGTGGCGGTGAGCATGATGGTGCCGTCGCCACTGAGCGCAGCCTTCGCGTCGCGCGCGATCAGCCCGCGCAGCAGAGCGTTTCCCTCGCCGCCGATGGTGACGTCGAGCTTCGTCGTGGTTCCGCTCACGTCGATGTTGCCGCTCCCCGGGAGCTTGACCGTCAGGCGCCGGCTGTGGATCCCGGTCACGGAGATGTTTCCGGCGCCCTGAAGCGTGAGGACGTCGAGCGAGGGCACGCTCACCGCCACGAACATCGGGCTCTTGGCGCTGATGTTGCCGGGGGTGGTCCCGATGACGAGCTTGCCCGAGCGAACCCGCGTCGTGACCCGTCCGAGCAGGTTGTCGTCTGCGTGGACGGTGACCGACTGCCTCCCGCCGACGTGGACGGTGACGTTGTTGGCGCCGGCCAGATCGACGCTGGTGAAGGGCGGAAGCGAGCGCACCTGCGTCGCCGCGACGCCCGAGCCCGTGCCCGCAGAGCTGCTGGAGCTGGAGCTGTGGAAGAAGATCCGGTCGACGGCCAGCATGATGAGGATCGCGGTCAGCAGTACCGCTCCGAGTGCCGCGAGCGCCCGTCCGAGGCGCCCCAGCGCTCTGCCTCGATGGATTGGCGTAGTCCCGGTCTGCATGGTCTGCCTCGACGTCGGGATGGGGGATCACACCAACCCTCCCAGCGCGCCGAAGCGAACACATCCGAGCAGGCCCCTATTTGCGCCTCGCAGAACTACTGACGCGTCGGCCTCGCACGCAGGCCGACGCCCGTCTCACGCGGGCTTGACGACGCCCTTCACATCCGCCATGTACTTGTCCGCGGCCGACGACGCGTCGTCGGGCTCGCTGCCGCTCTGGCGGGCGTTCATGTACGCCGCGTACCAGTCCCACCAGTCGTGCGGCGGGGCGACGGCCTCGAACGAGCCGTGGCGCAGCGAGGTCTCGTGGAGGAGCTCGGCGAGCTCTCCGACGTCACCGCCCTCGACGCGGCCCGGGAGGCGCTGGGTGATCTCCTGCAGCAGCCAGCTGTTGCCGTCGGGGTCGCTGAACGAGGCGAAGCTGCGGTACGAGGCGCGCTCGGGGTCGAGCCCGGGCTGGTGGCCCTCGGTCCCCGGGCCGCGGCCGTGCCAGATCTCGCTGACGTCGGCGCCGCGGCCGATCAGGTCGGCGCGGGCGGCCTCGACGTCGTCGACGATCAGATACAGCCCGTCCACGGCGCCGGGCTCCATCGTCGTCAGGCCGGTGCCGAACTGGATCGAGGCCGGCGAGCCGGGCGGGGTCAGCTGGACGACCCGGAAGTGCTCGTCGACCGGGAAGTCGGCGTCGAGGCGCCAGCCCAGGCCGACGTAGAAGGCCTTGGCGCGGTCGACGTCGGTGACCGGCAGGATGGTGACCTCGAACAGCAGCGGGACGGCCTTGGTGCCCGCCGGCGCCGCTGCGTCGTTGCTCACCTGCTGAGTGCTCATGATGACCTCCGGCTCGTGTTGTCGGTTGTGCGTGCCCGGCTCGGCGCCACCCGCGGCGGCTCGTCGGGCTGCTTGGGGTAGACGGGCGGCCAGGGCGCGTCGAGCAGGCCCTCGGCGCGGTCGCGCTCGTGGAGCTCCAGCAGCGCCTCGAGCGACTGCGGGGTGTCGTCGATCGCCGCCCAGGGATCGCCGTCGCGCTCGACGCGGCCCGGGACGGCGGCGAGCGTCAGCTCGTCGGGGTCGACGTCGTCGAGCTCCTCCCAGGACACCGGCGTCGAGACCTGGCCGCCCACGCGGGCGCGGACCGACCACGCGCCGAAGACCGTCTTGTGCGGCGCATTCTGGTTGTAGTCGACGAAGATCCGCTCGCCGCGCTCCTCCTTCCACCACGCCGCCGTGAGGATGTCGGGGCGGCGCCGCTCGAGCTCGCGCGCGGCCGCCACCGCGGCCGAGCGGACCTCGTAGGAGTCCCAGCGCGGCTCCAGGCGGACGTAGACGTGCAGGCCGCGGTTGCCGGTCGTCTTCGGGAAGCCGGCGATGCCCAGCTCGTCGAGCAGCGCCTTGAGCTCCCAGGCGGCCACGCGCGCCTCGGCGAAGCCCGTCCCCGGCTGGGGATCGAGGTCGAGGCGCAGCTCGTCGGCGTGGTCGGGGTCGTCGGCGCGGTTGGGCCAGACGTGGAAGCCCAGGCACGCGAGGTTGACCGCCCACGCGACGTGGGCGACGTCCGCCGCCACCAGCGCCCGCGACGGCGTGCCGTTGACGGTCTGCACCGTCGTCGTCTCGAGCCACTCCGGCGCGTTGCCCGGCACGCGCTTCTGGAAGAACGACGGGCCGCCCGCGCCCTGCGGGAAGCGCTGCATGAGCACGGGCCGCCCGCCCATCGCGCGCATCAGCGGCTCGGCCACTGCTGCGTAGTAGCGGACGAGGTCGAGCTTCGTCTCGCCGCGCTCGCCGAAGAGCACCTTGTCGGGGCTCGTGATCCGCACCTCGCGCCCCGCGAGCTCGAGCACGTGCGCGTCGTCGCCGGCCACGTGCCAACGCTACCGGGCTCACGAGCCCCGGAGGTGATCGTCGAGCAACCGCGCGAGCTCGTCGGGAGCGTCGAGCTGCAGCAGGTGCCCGGCGCCCGCGACGACCTCGAAGCGCGCGCCCGGGATCCGCCGCGCCAGCTCACGGCCGTGCGCGACCGCCAGCCACGGATCCTCCGCGCCCCACACGACGAGCGTGGGCGCCGCGACGTCGCCGAGCAAGCCCTCGAAGGCGTCGGTGTCGCGCTCGTCGCCCTGCGCGATCTGGCGATAGAACGCGGGCTTGCCCTCGGGCCCGAGCCACGGCGCGACGAGCGCGTCCTCGGTCTCGCGGTCGAGCGGCCGCGCCTGGGCGGTCCCGACGTAGGCGCGCAGGACGCCCTCGTGGATCGGATCGGGGATCGCGGCGAACACGGCCTCGTGCGCGCCGACGAGGCGATAGAAGTCCGAGCCCCACGGCCGCAGCGCGACGACGTCGACGAGCGCCAGCGACGCAAGTGCCCGCCCGTGCACGAGGTGCGCGTCCAGCGCGGCGGCGCCGCCGATGTCGTGGGCGACGACCGCCGGGCGCTCGAGGCCCCACGCGTCGAGCAGCGCCGCGAGCCGGCGCCCGTGCGCCGCCAGCGAGACGTCCTGCCCGGCGTGCTGCTCGGAGGCGCCGAAGCCGAGCAGGTCGAAGGCGTACACGGAGAACCGCGGCGCCAGGTGCTCGGCGAGCGCCCTCCACACCCACGACGACCACGGCGTGCCGTGGACGAGCACGACGGGCGGGCCTTCTCCGAGGCGGTCCCAGGCGATGGCGCCCTCGCCGCTCTCCCAGCGCTCGCGCAGCGTCCACACGGCGAAGCACGCTACCGGCGTACCCTCGGCCCATGGACGCGGTCGTCGTCGACGTCGCCTTCGAGGAGCGCTACTGGTACCCGCACGACGGAGGCGTCGTCTGGGTCGCCGGCTACCAGCCTGTCGACCCCGAGTCCGGCCGCTACCTCGCGCGCGACGCGCCGGAGCTGACCGGGCGCAACCTCAAGGTCGTGAGCGTCGCGGGCGCCGCGCAGCACCACGCCGAGGCGCTCGCCAGCGACGACGCCGCCGCGCCCGGCCGGGCGCTGGCCCTCGAGCGCGACCCCGCCAACGAGCACGACCCCAACGCCATCGCGGTCGGTCCCGGCCGGCGGCGGAGCGCAGCTGGGCTGGGTGCCGCGCGAGGTCGCCGCCGAGGTGGCGCCCGAGCTCGACCGGGGACGCCCGTGGTCGGCGGTCGTGCTGCGCGAGCGCCGCGCCTCGCCCCGCGACCCGCGCACGGGCGTGACGATGCTGCTGGCGCCCGCGCCGGCCATCGAGCTGCGCGAGCGCCACGCCTAGGGCCGGCGGTGGCGCTCCTCGAGCGCGCGCGCCAACGCGAGGGTCTCGTCGTCGATCGCCCCGTCCGAGAGCTCTCCCGCGCGCTCGGCCAGGATCGCCTCCTCCACGTCCTCCATCGAGATCCCGGGCGCGACGTCGGCCAGGGCGCCCGCCGTCGCCGGGTCCCACGCGAGCTCGAGCGCGTCGTAGACGTCGACGAGCGCCGCGCGCAGGCGCGCGCCGCCGGCGACCAGGACGAACGCGCTCACCAGCGCGCCCCCGCGCACCGCCCGCTGCGCGGTCCCGACGAGCTTGATCCGTCCGGCGGCGCTCACCGAGTAGGAGCCCGGGCAGTACTCGCCGGGGATCTCGCCGACGCGCGCGTCGACGCCGAGCTCGTCGAGCGCGTCGGCCAACAGGGCGGCCACCTCGCCGAAGCGGTCGTGCAGCCCGGCGGTGACGTCGCGCTCGGGCGTGATCTCCTCGTAGATGAGCGACTCGCGGTCGTAGGCGGCCGCGTGGCCTCCCGCGAGGCGCACGATCGGCTCGTAGCCGTGCACGCGCGCGCGGGCGCGCGCGTCGTCGAATCCCGCGCGCAGCTCGTCGAGGCGGCCGAAGGCGAGCGTCGGCGCCGGGCGGTACAGGCGGGCCGTCGGCTCGAGCTCGCCCCGCGCCACGCGCGTCAGCAGCGCGTGCGACACGGCGATGTCGAGCGCGGGCGCGTCGGGGAACGAGTCGCGCAGCAGGCGCACGCGCCGGCTCAGCGCCGCAGCGCCGCGAGGACCTCGCGCGCCGCGCGCTCGCCCGACCGGACGGCCCCGTCCATGTAGCCCAGCCAGTAGTCGGAGGTCTCGGTGCCGGCGAAGTGGACCTTCCCGACCGCGCGCCGCAGCCACGGCCCGTGCTTCGAGAGCACCCCGGGCGCGACGTGCGCCGCCGGGCAGCCGCGCGTCCAGCGCTCCTTGGTCCAGTCCTGCTCGAAGTAGTCGACGGGCGCCCGCGCCCCGTCGCCCACGAACGCCGCGAGGCTCTCGAGCACCTGGGCGCGACGCTGGGCGGCGGGGAGAGCGCCCCAGGCCGCGTAGGCCGAGCCGCCGACGATGCCGAAGAGCACCCCTGGCGAGCCGTCGGGTGGCGAGTTGTCGAAGATCGTCCGTGCGGGTCCCGCGTCGGTGACCCCTTGTCCGCTCAGCCCGGCGTCGCGCCAGAACGGCCGGTCGTAGACGGCGGTCGCCTTCGCCAGGTTGCCGGGGACGAGCGCCTTGAGGAGGGCCGCCTTGCCCTTGGGCAGCGCCGGGGAGTACGCGAGCCGCGACGCGAGCGCGGGGGGGACGGCGAGGACCACGTGGCGGGCCTCGACCACCAGGCCGTCGGCGACCACGCGCACCCCGTCGCCGTTCTGCGCGATGACCCGCACGGGCGCGCGCAGCACCACGCCCGTGCCGAGCCTGGCCGCGACCTTCTCGCTCACGAGCTGCGAGCCGCCCACGAAGCGTCGCTCCTGCGCGCCGCCGGTCGCGGTGATCAGGCGCAGGACGGAGCCCGCGTTCTTCGCGTCGCCGGCGGCGGCCGTGTACTGCAGGGCGTAGAGAAACGAGAGCTCGCGCGGGTCGGCGCCCCAGATCGACTGGCAGGCGGCGGTGAAGATCGCGCGCCCCTTCTCGCTCGGGACCTCCGCGCGCAGCCAGTCGTCGAGCGTCATCGCGTCCCAGGCCTTGGCCTTCCCGGTCTGCCACGGCGCGCTCACGCCCGCCTGCCGGGCCAGGGGGTCGAGCTTGGCGGCGGCGACGATCGCCTGCTGGACGTCGGGGTCGTCCGGCAGGCCGGGGACCGCCGGGTACAGCGAGCGCGCGCCGCCCGCCACGAGGACGCTCGAGCCCGCGTCGTAGGTCGTGAAGGTCTTCACGCCGACGGCGCTCGCCAGCGCGAGGATCCGGTCCTGCGTCGGACCGGCGAACTGGCCGCCGATCTCGGTCACCCGTCCGCCTCCGAGCGAGCGGTTGAGCGTCCGACCGCCGACGCGGTCGCGGGCCTCCAGGACGACCACGGTCCGGCCGGCCGCGACGAGCGCCCGGGCCGCGGCCAGGCCGGAGAGGCCGGCGCCGACGACGCAGACGTCCGCGCGCCTGGTCCGGGGCCGCGCCGCCTTCGCCGCGGGAACGCGGCCCGCGAGCGCGACGGCCGCCGCCCCGGCGGCGCCGGCGCCGACGAGCTGGCGCCGGGTGAACAGATCGTCCATGGCGAGCCAGCCTAATCGAGGGTTCACGATCCCCGCGCACGGGGTAAGCCTCCGTCCACGAGAGAGGTCGAGTGCCCGGAAGGCCCGCCGAGACGGCGGGCCTTCCGCCTTTTTCAGCGCTCGATCTCGAACCAGACGTGGGTCGAGCCCTCGTGCACGCCCCAGCGGTTGGAGAGCGTCTGCACGAGATGCAGGCCCCAGCCGCCGACCTCGGTCGCGGGCCGGTCGCGCGCGACGGGGACGAAGCCGACGCCCTGGTCGATGACCTCGGCCCGCAGCTTGCGCGGCCCGGAGGCGTCGATGCGCAGGCACAGGGCACCCTCGCCGCCGTACTTGACCGAGTTCGTGATGAGCTCGGAGACGAGCAGCTTGATGTCCGGGATGAGGTCGTCCGCGACGGTTCCGGAAAGGCCTTCGACCGCCCGGCGGGCTGCTGTCGGAGCGGTGGGGTCGCGAGGTATGTCGACGCTGAGAGTCATGGGGCTCGGAGGGTCGGCTGGGCCGTGCGTGCGAAAGGGTATTCCGCATCCGCGCGGCGCTAAACGTGCCCGGGGCGCCGGCGCTTCTTCGCGAACTCTTAGGACGCGCTGGTGTCCTGGGGCGCGGCGATGCGAGTCCTGGTGGTCGACGACGAGCCCGCTGTCCGCTCGGCGGTGCAGCGGGCGCTCGCACTCGAGCGCTACGACGTGGCGCTCGCCGAGGACGGCCGCCAGGCGCTCGACCGGATCGCCGCGGAGGAGCTCGACGCGGTCGTGCTCGACATCGCGATGCCATATCTCGACGGGCTCCAGGTCTGCCGACGGATGCGCCAGGCGGGTGACCGCACGCCCGTGCTCATGCTCACCGCACGCGACGAGATCGACGACCGCGTCGCGGGCCTCGACGCCGGGGCCGACGACTACCTCGTCAAGCCCTTCGCCCTGCGCGAGCTGCTCGCCCGCCTGCGGGCGCTGCTGCGCCGCGTTGAAGCGCCGTCGCAGCGGCTGCGCTTCGCGGACCTGGTGCTGGACCCGGCGTCGCGCGACGTCTGGCGGGGCGAGCGGCGCATCGAGCTCACACGAACCGAGTACGGGCTGCTCGAGCTCTTCCTCGCGCACCCGCGCCAGGTGCTGACGCGCTCGCAGATCTTCGAGCGCGTCTGGGGCTACGACTTCGGCGCGACCTCCAACGCCCTCGGCGTCTACGTCGGCTACCTGCGCCGCAAGACCGAGGCCGCCCGCGAGCCGCGCCTGCTGCACACCGTGCGCGGAGTGGGCTACGTGCTGCGCGAGGAGCCATGACCCTGCGCCGGCGCCTGACCGTGATGTCCGCGCTGGCCGTCGGCGTCACCCTCGTGCTCGCCTCGCTCGCCTGCTACCTGGCGATGCGCAGCGAGCTGCGCTCGCAGGTCGACCGGCGCCTGCGCGCCCAGGGCGAGCTCGTGACGCGGATCGGGACGCGGCTGGGGCCGACGCTCCCGGCACCCCCCAAGCGCGCCGGCGGGCCGGCCGAATTCACCCAGGTGGTCGGGCCCGACGGCGCCGTGCGCGACCGCTTCGGCGGGCTGGCCATCGCCGTGGACCCCGGCGACAAGGCCGCCGCCGTCGGCGCCGGCAAGCCGTTTCTCAGCGACCGCAGCGTCGACGGCGTGCACCTGCGCGTGATGACGGTGCCCATCGACGGGCTCGGCGCGGTCCAGCTCGGCCGCTCGCTCGACAGCGTCGACGCGGCGCTCGGGCGCCTGCGGATCGTGCTCGCGCTGCTCGTCCTCGCCGGAACCGCCTTCGCCGCCGGGATGGCGCGCCTCTTCGCGCGGCCGGTCATCCGGCCGATCAGCGAGCTCACGCTCGCGGCCGAGCACATCGAGGCCACCGGCGACCTGGGGCGGCGCATCGGGGCGCGCGGCGACGACGAGGTCGGCCGCATGGCCGAGCGTTTCGACGCGATGCTCGACCGCGTGCAGGCCTCGCAGGCCGCGCAGCGCAGGCTCGTGGCCGACGCCTCGCACGAGCTGCGCACGCCCGTGACCTCGCTGCGGACGAACATGGAGGTCCTGCTCGCGGGCGCCGAGCTGGAGGAGGGCGAGCGGCGGGCGCTGCTGCGCGACATGGTCGGCCAGTCCGAGGAGCTCAGCGGGCTGGTGGGAGACCTGATCGAGCTCGCGCGCGGCGACGAGGGCGACCCTCCGCGTGAGGACGTCGCCCTCGACGCGCTGGTGGCCGACGTGGTGCAGCGCGCCCGCCGGCACGCTCCGGCGATCCGCTTCCGGACCCGGCTCGAGCCGTGCCTCGTCGAGGGCGTGCCCGACCGCCTGGGGCGCGCGATCGGCAACGTCCTCGACAACGCCGCGGCCCACAGCCCGACCGGCGACGCGGTCGAGGTGACCCTGCGCGGCGGCGTGCTCGAGGTCCGCGATCACGGCCCGGGCGTGCCCGAGGAGGAGCTCGATCAGCTCTTCGACCGCTTCTTCCGCGGGCTGCACGGGCGCGCGCGCCAGGGATCCGGGTTGGGCCTGGCCATCGTGCGCCAGGTGATCGAGGCCCACGGCGGGACCGTCGGCGCGGCCAACGCGCCCGGCGGAGGGCTGATCGTCCGCCTGGAGCTGGCGCCCGTCGCGGCCTCCGTCCTGCTGGCCGAGGTTCGGGTCCCCTAACGATCGCTCGCGGCCGAGGCGGCGAGTTTGGTAGAAACGATGGCGACAAAGCGGAACTCCTCTTCCGTCTCGCCTGGGGGCCCAGATGAGCGCCACACCGAACGCCTTCGACGATCCCGACCGCAGCGAGCACCTCAAGGCCTCGCCGCCGCTGCTGCCCTGGCCGATGCTCGACCGCTTCACGCGCGTGCATCCGGCCGTGCCGGCGCTGCTGTACGGGCCGGCCATCGTGCTGCTCGCCGCGTACGCGCTGACCGAGCTGACCGTCCCCGAGTTCCTCGGATGGGCCGTGCTCGGCTACGCGCTGTGGACGCTGACCGAGTACTGGCTGCACCGCATCGTCTTCCACTTCGAGCCCGAGGACGGGTTGGGCGCCAAGCTGCACTGGCTCATCCACGGCGTCCACCACGAGCACCCCAACGACCCCAACCGGCTCGTGATGCCGCCGACCGCGTCGATCCCGCTGGCGGCGGTCTTCCTGCTCGCCTACCGGCTGATCTTCGGGGCGCCGACGTGGCTGGCGGTCTCCGCCGGCTTCCTGCTCGGCTACGTCGTCTACGACACCATGCACTGGTACCTGCACCACCGCATCCCGCGCAGCAGGCTGGGCCGCCGGTTGCGCGAGCTGCACCTACGCCACCACTTCCAGGACGACACGCGCGGCTTCGGGATCAGCGCGCCGTACTGGGACCGCGTGTTCCAGACCGCGCCGAGGTCGCGGCGCGAGGCGACGGCGGCGCGGCGCGACGACGAGGACTGAGCCCGCTCGTCAGATCAGCTCGCGGATCGCGCGCTCGAAGGTCGAGATGTGGGTGGCGGCGACGCGCTCGGCCGCGTCGCCGTCGCCGGCGCGGATCGCCTCCAGCAGCTGGCGCTGGTCGTGGACGACGTGGTCGAGCTGCGGCGTCAGGGCCGGATAGCGGCGCATCGCCACGTGCAGGATCCGCAGCGAGAGGTTGTGGTAGTGGTCGAGGGTCTCGGCCAGGAACGGGTTCTTCGCGCAGCGGTAGGCGAAGCGGTGGATCCGCCGGTCGGTGGTCAGCAGCGCCTCGTAGTCGTCTGACGCCACGGCCTCGAGGTCGGCCAGGAGTCCCTCGGCCTCCGCGCGGTCGCCCGCGCCGGCGCGCTCGGCGGCCAACCGCGCCCCCCAGGACTCCAGGCGCGCGCGGACCTCGTAGATCGCCGCCAGGTCGGTGATGCTGATCTCGGAGACGAGCGTCCCGCGGCGCGGCAGGATCGTGACGTACCCCTCGCGGCGCAGGCGCTGGATCGCCTCGCGGATCGGGGTGCGGCCGAGCTCGAGCCGCGCAGTGAGCTCCTCCTCGCGCAGGAGCGTCCCGGGGGCGACCTGTGCCGTGATGATCTCCTCGCGCAACGTCACGTACGCGCGGTCGGCAAGCGAGGTGGGCTCCCCGTTGCGAGGGATCGGATCGGCGTCGGTGGTCGTGCTGGCCATCAGCTTGAGTCCCGTCTGCGGACGTGGTTGGTCACAGCTTCGCGCACGCGCCGGAAGCGAGACGGCGCGAAGGGCGCGATGTCGTGGCGCGACGCGCGCCCGATCACGAGGTCGGCGACAATCTCGCCGGTGACCGGCGCCAGGGCGATGCCGAGCATGGCATGTCCCGTCGCGAGGAAGAGGTTCTCGATCGCGTCGGCCCGGCCGATGATCGGCAGCCCGTCGGGTGCGCACGGTCGCAGCCCGCGCCACACGCGCGCGGGGCGGTCGGTGGCGAGCCGCAGGACGCGCTGTCCGGCGCGGCCGATGGCGTCCACGCGGATCGGGTCGACTCGCAGGTCGAGGCCCGAGAGCTCCAGTGCACCCGTCAGGCGCAGGCGCCCGTCGAGCGGCGTCGCGGTCACGCGGGCCTCCTCGAGGAACATCGGCAGGCGCGGCTGGGGGGCGTCGCCCGCGGGCAGCTCGAGGTGGTAGCCCTTGCCGCCCTCGAGCGGAACCACCAGGCCGGCCTGAGCGGCCAGGGCCCTCGACCAGGCCCCCGCGGCGAGGACGACCGCCCCCGTCCGCACGACGCCGGCCGAGGTCTCGACCTCGGTCACCCGGCCGTTGGAGCGGCGCAACGCGAGCGTCGCCACGCCCGTGCGGACCTCGGCGCCGAGCTCACGGGCGCCGTCGACGAGGGCGGCGGTGAACCGGCCGGGATCGCAGTGGGCCTCGTCGGGGTGGAGGATGGCACCCGCGATCCCGGGGCCAAGCGCCGGCTCGAGCGCGCGCGCCGCGTCGGCCTCCAGCACGCGCGCGCCGGTGTCGCCGCGCGCCCGCGCCGCCGCGAAGCCCTCCTCGGACTCATAGACGCTGAGGATCCCGCCGCGCGCGAAGGACGTCGTCAGGCCCGCGCGCGCGAGCGCCTCGTGGCGCTCGAGGCTGGTCGACGTGAGCGCGCGCAGGATCGCGGTCGCCGACGCCGAGCGCCCCGGGAGCGACGCGGCGCAGAAGCGGGCGAGCCAGGGGACGAGTGACATCCGCGGCCGCAGGTGGAACGGGCTGTCGCGCCGGGCAAGCCACGCGATCCCCGCTCTGAGGGCCGCGGGATTGGCCAGCGCCTCGGTGTGGCTGGGGGAGATGAGGCCGGCGTTGCCGTAGGAGCAGCCGCTGGCGACGTCGCTGCGCTCCACGATCGTGACGCGCGCTCCGCGGCGCGCGAGCTCGAACGCGGTCGCGGCGCCGATCGCTCCGGCTCCCACCACGACGACGTCCGGTGTGCTCATCGCTGCGCGCTGCCTCCGGCTTGACACGACCAGGCGTGATGACTATACCATTGTGCGTAGAGATTCCATATCATCGAGACGCTAGATGATATATCAGAGGAGGATCGGTATGCGCAATGGAGTCGAGACGGGTCGGCATCGCGTCGTGTACGCGGCGGCAGTGGCCCTCGTCGCCGTCGTGATCGCGGGGTGCGGCTCCGGCGGGGACTCGGGTGGTGGCGGCACGGGCACGTCGGCGAAGCGCTACGACACGATCAAGCCCGGGGTCCTGAAGGTCGCCGTGGAGTCCTACATGCCCTACACCGCGCTGCGGGGCGGCAAGCTCGTCGGGCTCGACAGCGACATCATCGACGCCGTCGCCAAGAAGCTCGACCTGAAGGTCGAGCCGCAGCTCACCGACTTCAACGGCATGCTCGGCGGCGTCCAGTCGCGGCGCGTCGACATCACCGTGGGCGGCGTGGCGTGGTCGGTGGAACGCCAGAAGCAGGGCCTCTTCACCGATCCGCCGTACTACTCGCCGCCGGCCATGGGCGTCCAGTCGGGCAAGACCTACTCGACGGTCGACAACCTCCAGGGCCAGCGGCTGGGGACGGTCACCGGCTACGTCTGGGTCAAGTCGATCAAGGCGGTGCCGGGGGCCAAGCTCAGCGCGTACCCCAACGCCACAGGGGTCTTCGACGACCTCGGGTCCGGGCGCCTGGACGTCGGCTTCCTCGATCCGCTGCTGCTCATCTACCAGCAGAAGCAGCGTCCCGACCAGAAGATCCAGACCCAGTACCTCACGCCGCCCACCGACGCCGAGGTCAAGCAGCATCCCGACTACGAGTTCTTCCGGCCCTACATGACGAGCTTCTACCTACCCAAGCAGGAGCCCAAGCTCGAGAAGGCGATCTCCGCCCAGATCCGGGCGATGTACGCCGACGGCGAGATGGCGAAGCTCATCCGCAAGTGGGGCGGGGACCCGGCGAAGTTCCTCGCGCCCTCGCCGTGGATGGCCGCCATGCGCCGCGGGGTCGACCGGCCGTCGGGATGGTCGCCTCCGTCGGCGTCGGGCTGAGGTGACGGCCATGCTCGTGCCTCCCGCCGGCGTCTTCCAGGTCCCCTGGTCGGACTACCGGCCCGACCTCGTCAGCGCGCTCGTCAAGACGATCGAGTTCACGCTGGTCAGCTTCGCCGGCGCGGCCGCGCTCGGGCTGGTCGTGGCGCTGCTGCGGCTCAGCCCGCTGCGCCCGGTCCGCGTCGTGGCGGCGGTGTACACCGAGCTGTTCAAGAACGTGCCGCTGCTGGCCATCATCTTCCTGACCTACTTCGGCCTGGCCTCCGCCGGGCTGCGGCTCGGGGTGTTCGAGGCGGGGTGCCTCAGCCTCATCCTGTTCTACGCGGCGTACCTCTCGGAGATCTTCCGAGCGGCGATCGAAGGCGTCCACGGCGGCCAGCGCGAGGCGGCCGAGGCGCTCGGGCTCAGCCGCCGCGCGACCTTCCTGAACGTCGTGCTGCCGCAGGCCCTGCGGCTCGCGCTTCCGGGCACGAACACCATGCTGGTGGACCTGCTGAAGTCCACCTCGCTGCTGGTGACGATCTCGGCGGCCGAGCTGATGTCCGAGGGCCAGCTCATCGCGTCGGAGACCTTCCGCGCGCTCGAGGTCTACTCGGTCATCGCGTGCCTGTACTTCGCGCTGTGCTACCCGCTCTCGCAGCTGCTCTTGCTGCTGGAGCGCAAGATCCGCGCGGGCGTCCCGCTCGTCCCTCGCCGCCGGCGGCGGATGAGGGCCGTCCGGGCGCTGCTGGAGGAGGGAGGAGCGGCATGAGCGATTCAGACGTGGCGGTCCGCATCACCGGGCTGTCGAAGTCCTTCGACGGCCGGCTGGTGCTCGACGACGTGAGCCTCGACGTCCCGCGCGGGCGCATCGTGACCATCATCGGGCAGAGCGGCGGCGGGAAGACGACCCTCCTGCGCTGCGTGAACCTCCTCGAGCGGCCCGACGGCGGCCTGCTCGAGGTGGGCGGGGAGGCGATCTTCTCCGGCGGCCGCGTGGCGTCCCGGGACCTCGCGCGGCTGCGTCAGCGCGTGGGCATGGTCTTCCAGCGCTTCAACCTGTTCCCGCACCTGACGGCGGTCGAGAACGTGATGCTGGCCCAGATGAAGGCCGCGCGCGTGGACGAGCGCCGCGCCATGGCGCGGGCGGTGAGCCTGCTGCGGCGCGTCGGCCTGGGCCACCGGGCGACCGCCTACCCGGAGCAGATGTCGGGTGGCGAGCAGCAGCGGGTGGCGATCGCCCGGGCGCTGGCGCTCGATCCGATGGTGCTGCTCTTCGACGAGCCGACCTCCTCGCTGGATCCCGAGTCCACCGGCGAGGTGCTGCGGGTCATGCGCGAGCTCGCGGCCGACGGGATGACGATGATCCTCGTCACCCACGAGCTGCCCTTCGCCCAGGAGGTCTCCGACTGGGTCGTCTTCATCGACCGCGGCAAGGTGGTCGAGCAGGGACCGCCGCTCGACGTCCTGCAGCACCCGCAGCACGAGCGCACGCGTGCCTACGTGACCACGTACGCCGCCCACTTCGAGGGCGGCCTCACGGAGGCCGGCCGCGTGATGGGGATCGGGGCGCCGGGCTAGGGCGCGCTCAGCCCCAGACCGACTGCGCCGTCTCGACGACCAGGCGCAGCTTGTCCCACTGCTGGTCCTCGGTGAGGGCGTTGCCCTCGGAGGTCGAGGAGAAGCCGCACTGCGGCGAGAGGCAGAGCTGGTCGAGGTCGACGTGCCGGCCGGCCTCCTCGATGCGGCGCTCGAGGTCCTCGCGCGTCTCGAGCTCGCCGCGCTTGGTGGTGACGAGGCCCAGGACGACGTACTTGCCCTTCGGGACGAAGCGCAGCGGCTCGAAGCCGCCCGAGCGCGCGTCGTCCCACTCCATGAAGAAGCCGTCGACGTCGAGCTGGTTGAAGAGCGCGTCGGCGACGAAGTCGTAGCCGCCCTCGGCGACCCATGAGGAGCGGAAGTTCCCGCGGCACATGTGCGTGGTGACCGTCATGCCCTCGGGGCGGTGCTCGAGCGCCTCGTTGATGTGGCGGATGTAGGTCTCGTGCTGGTGCTCGGCGTCGCCCCCGAGGGCGGCGATGTGCTCGCGCTGCCTGGGGTCGTTGAGGTACGCGAGGCTGGTGTCGTCGAACTGCAGGTAGGTGCAGCCGAGCTCGCCCAGCGCCCTGACCTCGTCGGCGTAGGCGCCCGTGAGGTCGTTCCAGAAGTCGTCCATGTCGGGATAGACGTCCTCGTTGACCGCCGCCCGCCCGCCGCGGTAGTGGACCATGCTCGGCGAGGGGATCGTGAGCTTCGGCGTCGCCGTCGTGACGCAGTCCTGCACGAACGCGAAGGCGTCGGCGAAGATCGGCTCGCGCAGCGCGACGCGCTCCTCGACGTGCAGCGCCGCCGGCGAGAACTCGATCGTGCCCTCGGCGTTGCGGAACTGGACCTTGAGGTGGTCCTGCGCCGTGGTGATCCCGCCGAGCTGGTAGATGAAGTCCATGTGCCACGACGCGCGGCGGAACTCGCCGTCGGTGGCCGACTGCAGCCCGACCTCCTCCTGCTTGCGGACCACGTCCCGGATCGCCTCGTCCTCGATGCCGCGCAGCTCCTCGGCGTCGATGCGCCTCTCCTTGAAGTCCTCGCGGGCCTGCAGCAGGGCGGGCGGGCGCAGGAGGCTGCCGACGTGGTCGGCGCGGAACGGGGGCGTGGTGCGAGCGGTCATGCGCGCAGGCTATCTCTCGTGTGCGGTCCGGACAGGCGTGCGCTGAGCGCGTTGTCGTCCGGATCTGTTGCGAACATATGTTCGTGCATCCTCTTGCGCTTCGCGATCTGGGTCTGGCACTTGCTGCCGACGGCGTCAACGACTGCGAGATCGCGCGTCGTCTGGGAGTGCCGCGAACGACCGTTCGCGACTGGCGCGACCCTCGGTATGTGCCGCGCGCCGGCCGCGAGCGGCGCGCGTGCCCACGATGCTGGCGGCCTACCGCGCGGATCGTGTTCAGCGCCGCCGACTACGCGGAGCTGCTCGGCCTGTATCTCGGTGACGGACACATTGCGGCGTTGGCACGAACGGAGTCCTTGAGACTGTCCCTCGACGCGAAATACCCGAACGTCAACGAAGAGACCGAGGCTCTGCTTAGCCGTTGCTTCCCCGACAACCGGGTGGGACGGGTGCTACTCGACGGCGGGTCGACCGTGGTGTTGTGCGTTTACAACAGCCATCTGTCATGCCTGTTCCCGCAAGCCGGCCCGGGCAAGAAGCATGAGCGTCCGATCACCCTCGAGCCCTGGCAGGCCGACCGGGTGGAGGCCGCGCCCTGGGCGTTCTTGCGCGGATGCATCCGGTCCGACGGCTGCGTGTTCGTCAACCGGACCGGGCCATACGAGTACCTGACCTACGACTTCTACAACCTGTCCGCGGATATCCGCCGGCTCTTCGTGGCCGCGTGCGCCGACCTCGGATTGGCGTGCCGGCCCGCCGGAAACCGCGTTCGGATCAACCGCCGGTCGAGCGTCGCCCTCATGCTCGAGCACGTCGGAGTCAAGACGTGAGCCTCGTGCTGCACGCTACTCTTGAGCCCTCAAGCGGCTGTGGTGAAATTGGTATACACGCAGGCTTCAGGTGCCTGTGGGCTTTACGCCCGTGGAGGTTCGAGTCCTCTCAGCCGCATGTCGATGGGGGGTTGCTACCCTCATCGGCGCGTTCCTGCCGCCATCGTCTAGGGGACTAGGACGCCGCCCTCTCACGGCGGAAACCGGGGTTCGAATCCCCGTGGCGGTACTGCGAAACCCTCGTGTTTATCGGGGGTTTCGGCCGTTCTGGGGCTCCACGGGACTGGCTACGGGACTGGCGCGCACGCGAAGTCAGCCGCGCTGGATCGCTGCCGAGGCTCGGCGGCGGCCTAGACCAGACCCTGTTCCAGCCGCGTCCACAGGGCAGCGGCCTTGCCGTGGACGGAGCTGAGGATCGCGGCGGCCGAGAAGTTTCGGCGCTCGGCGTGGCGCTCGACGGCCTCGCGGTAGACGAACGCGAACGCGACCATCCGCGCCGGGAGCGTGTCGGGTGGACCGGGCGGGATGAGCGAGCACGCTAGGTACCGACGTTGGCCGTCTCTGATCGCTTTGACCTCGCCCGCGCTGAACCGGCTGGTGAGGTAGACCGACGCAGCCGCGTTGCAGTCGATCTCATCCGGCATCGAGTTGATCAGGGCGCCCGCGCACCCGTCGAGGCCGCCCGCGACCTCGGGGAGAACGCTGTACTCGATGAAGTCGTGAAGGTCGCCAATCCCGACCCCCGCCTCGTACTGGCGAGCATGTTCCAGCTCGTGACGAACCAGGCCCGCGAAGGTTGCTCGGTCGCTCGGCGCCGCCGGGACGGTGATGCGGTGCAGGCCCCTGGTGTCGTCGCTGTTGGCCTCGCTGCGCTGTGCGTCGTCGCTGGGGAACCCCGGATCGTTCGGCGCGATCTTCATGTAGGGCCGGAACCACGCCGCTCCGATGTGGCCGCCTTCGGTTCGCAGCCCGGCGAGTAGGTAGAACCGCACCCGTTCGGGGGCGATGCAAGCGTCCGCCAGGGCGCTGTCGCACTCCTCGCGGATCTCTGCCTCGCTCATCTCCACCGCTGGCATGGTGTCGCCCGCCGAGGACGGTTCGCCGGGCGGATCAGATGGACCGCACGGGGCAGCGGTGGCGCACTTGGCCGTGGTCATGCATGACGACCGAGGCTGGGCCTAGCGTCGCCTCGATGCCCGACGCCCTGTGCCCCCACTGCGAGACCGCGACGCCCCGGGAGCAGTGGCAGGCCACCCACCGGGATCGTTCCCGTTCACGATCCGCTGCCCGGCCTGCGGCATCGTGTCCGACAGCGACGCCGTGCGGGTCTCGCTGCACGTGACGGCGCCCAGGCCGCCGCCGCCGTCCAGCGAACCTCCGCCACGTTGAGCCAGACGTGGGGTGGGACCATGACGCGGTGATCACTGCCGGGGTGTGCGCCGTGCCCGGCTGCCCCGAGCGGGTGGTGCGCTACGGGCGCTGCGCCGAGCACGCACTGGCCGAGCGGCGCCGCCGCCATGAGACCACCCGGGCCTGGGGACGGCTTCGCCAGCAGGTGCTGGACAGGGCCGATGGCCGCTGGGAGCGGTGCAGTGGCGTGGCCACCGACGCCCACCACGTGGTGGCCCGAGCCGTGGGCGGGCGCGACGCGCTGGGCAACCTGGTGGCGTTGTGCGAGGACTGCCACGCCCAGGAGCACCGCTGAGCCAGGGCTGCTGCCTTGCATGTGCGGCACTCCGATGACCCGCTCCGCCGAGTTGTGCTGGCAGGCGATAGCGGCAGTGCCTCGACGACGCTGCGATCAAGTGGTTGGCGGCCGTCTCACCCACATCGGACGATGCCGTGATGGGGGTGGCGTGGTCGAGTGGGCTCGGACGAAGATCTGGAGGCTCGCGAGTGAGCTCGGTAAAGCACAGTGGCGCGACGCGCCCCGTGGCGATCGAAGACGACGCCGCAGGTACCGAGCACAAGCCGTCCGGAGTGCGGCGAGTGCTGCACATCGTTGGCGCGGTTGTGGTGGTGCTCGTCCTGCCCGCGCTGGTGATCGGCGCGTTCGTCGGGGAACTCGGGGTCTCGGCGATGTTCACCGGAGTGCTGCTCGGCGCCGTCGGAGCGAAACTCGGCGGCACCCACCGCATGCTGTACGTCGCCCCGGCACTCGGAGTAGCGGGAGGGCTCGGGGCGTATACCGCGTATGACTGGTGGTGGGTGGCTCTGCTGGCCGCCGCGGGGGTCATTGCCGGCGCCGGGATCAGGTTCGGGTGGTTTGCCGCGCTGCTGATGGTCCCCTATGCCGCCACGTTCGTCACGCCCGTCTCCACGGTGACCGACGCCGTGATCTACGGTGCGATCCTCGCGATCGCGTCGCTCTACGGCGTCGTCTTGGCGCGCCGGTTCGGCGCTCCAGAGATCGTGGATGGCGATCACCTTGCCCCGCGCGTCGCCGCCGGGGTGGCGGGTATGTTCGGACTCGTTCTCGGTGCCACCGCGGCGATCGGGGTGGCGCTGGGCTGGACCGAGCCCTACTGGGTTCCCGAGCCCGTGCTCATCTTGGTCCTGTACA
This sequence comes from uncultured Actinomycetes bacterium, assembly GCA_963851295.1. Taxonomy (GTDB): domain Bacteria; phylum Actinomycetota; class Thermoleophilia; order Solirubrobacterales; family Solirubrobacteraceae; genus JAOPZW01. The sequence continues at coordinate 270,966 of CAWKOS010000002.1, forward strand.
TCATCATGGGCAAACGCGACCGCATCCGCGGCAAGGCGCTCGGCACCGCGCTCGGAATCGCCGCCGCGATCCCGATCGCCATCATCTCGCCGCCTCAAGCCGTCCTCACCACGATCGGCATCATCGCCTTCATCATCGCGCTCACGCAGGCCAAGAAGACCTACTGGCTGATGTATGGCCTCTACACCTTCTCGCTCGTGCTCCTGCTGTCCGCACCCGGCAAGGTCGGCTTCGAGGCCGAGGAACGCGGCGTTGAGATCCTGGTCGGTGTCGGCCTGCTCGTCGTCGGCCTGGCCGTCGTCCACGCTCTGGGCGCACGCGAAGCGAAGCGCGACCCACAGCCCGAACTCGCGCCCGGCTGATCGCCGGGATCCGGTCCGCGGTTCATCGCGGAGCGTCGTCGCGGTGCCCGCTGATGTTCTTGAGCGTCGCTTCGATCGCGTCCAGACGCGTGCCGATCTGATCGAGCTTCGCGGACACGGTGTCGGTTCTCGTGACCTGCAGGCGGCGCCGGCCGGACTCGATGAACGTTGACGTGATCGCGGCGGTGATGACGGTCAGGAAGCCGAGCCCGACAACCATCACGAGCGCGGCGATGAACCGTCCCGTCGTGCTCGTGGGCACGAGGTCCCCGTAGCCGACGGTCGTGACGGTTTGTATGGCCCACCACAAGCCGTCACCGATCTCGGGGTAGTTCTTCTTGTCGGTGAGGTGGATCAGCACCCCGCTGATGATCGTCATCAAGACGGTGACCCACGCGATGATCCACGCCGCCCGCCCCGTGGTCAGGGGCTTGCGCGAGAGGACCCTCATAGCGTGGGGGTGAGCTGACTTGGGGGTCCTTCCCTTCAGGCGTGGACATGGCCGTGACCTCACGATCGGGCGGAGACAGGACATTGAGCGCAGGAGCAGATCAGATCACGCCGAGACCGCGCCACGTTCGGCTATCGAGTTGAGGCAGATGCGATAGCGGCGATCCGATTCGACGGCGCTGTCGAGTTGGACGACAAGCCAGAGCGACCCAGGGTGTGGGGGGGGCAGGGTGACGCGCGGTGTCTCGCGGACAGTGGCACACGCGCGCACGGACAACCGTGGACCCGTGCACCAGGCTGCGCCTCCCAGCGATCCGCCGGGCGCCCAAGCAGGTGGCCGACTCGGCCCGCGCCGAGCGCCTGCTGGACGCCCTGCCGGACATGATGCGCGCGCTGTGGGCGGTGCTGTTCTACGCCGGGCTGCGCATCTCCGAGGCCCGCGCGCTGCGCTGGGCCGACATCGACCTGGACGCAGGCGAGCTGCACGTGCGCCGCGGCTGGGACGACGTGGAGGGCGAGCAGGACGCCCCCAAGACCGACGCCGGGGTGCGCAGCGTGCCGCTGGCCGGGCGTCTGCGCTCAGAGCTGGTGCGCCACAAGCTGGCCACCGGGCGCGGCGGTGATGACCTGGTGTTCGGCACCACCGCTACCGTCGCCCCCGACCGCTCCACCATCCGCCGCCGAGCCCTGAAGGCGTGGGGCTGGAAGGACAAGCGCAGCCGCGAGAAGCACGGCCCCAAGCGCATCTGGGTCAAGGCCCGCGAGGACGCTCTGGACCCGCTCACGCCCCACGAGGCGCGCCACACGTGCGCGTCCTACCTGATCGCCGCCGGGGTCAACGACATGCAGCTGGCGCAGTACATCGGCCACACCGACTCGCGCACCACCAAGAACATCTACGGGCACCTGTTCCCCGACGACCGCCAGCGCGTCGCAGCCGCCCTGGACGCCTACCTGGACGGCCAGTCCCGCGGGACTGCCACGGGACTGGGAGCACCCTAGCCAGGCGGTTCACAGCGGTTCTGTGCGGTCCAAGAACCGCATGGACAAGCCAAATCTGGCTCAACAACGGGGCGCCGAGCCGTATTCGAATCCCCGTGGCGGTACTACGAAACCCCCGTCATGCACGGGGGTTTCGGCGTCTCAGGGGGTAGTCAGACCGTTCCGCCTGCGCCACGCGCCGCGTCCTGCGGTGGGGCGTCGGCGCGAGATCGCACCGGGCTGAGGCGGGCGCGAAGGTTCGCCCATGCCACCCCGAAACCGACCAGGAGCGCGGGGCCCAGGGACGCGAGTGTCTCTTCGATGGGGATGCCGCCGATGTGTGCGGAGGGCGCGCCGATCATTGGAAGATCTCGGTTGTGCAGTCGCCGCCTTGGAGGCGGACCTCGTGGGCTCGCGCGGGGCCGTCGGGTCGGTCTTGGAAGTCGACGAAGAAGTCGGGGTCGACCTCCATCCCGCCCTCGGGTGAGCAGTTGACGCGCAGCAGCCACGAGCGCAGCCCGGGGTAGAACTGGTTGTCCCAGGTCGAGTAGAGCGAGTTCGTGACGTAGAGCCTGCGTCCGTCGAGCGAGAGCTGGATCATCTGGGGTCCGCCGTTCAGCTCGCGGCCGGCGTCGCTCGGCTTGCCGAGCAGCCCACCGAGCCAGAGCCGACCCGCCAGCCGCGGATTGGCGGGATCCGAGATGTCGTACTGGCGCAGGTCGCCGTGCAGCCAATTGGAGAAGTACAGGAAGCGGTCGTCCATCGACAGAACCACATCGGTGATCAGCCCCGGCACGCCGCCGGGGAGCGGCCAGCCGTCGAGCTCCTCGTTGTCGACCTCGATGACCGGCTCGGCCTGGAAGCTGCCGTTGGTGCGATGGAAGCGGAAGATGTTGCTGGCCAGCGTCGCGCCGACGTACCCCTGCTCGGCGTCGGGGTCGTGCAGGAAGCGCACCTCGAGCGGGACCAGGCCGGCCTCGCCGAGGTCGATGGTCTGCTCGAGCCGCCGCTCGGCGAGGCTCCAGAAGTGCAGCCGCCGCCCGTAGCGACCGGCGCCGACGTCGTCGATGTCGAAGCCCTTCTCGTAGGCGTTGGGCTCGCCGAACTCCGACGAGACCAGCAGGTTCTGACGCGGCTGGTACCAGAAGTCGTAGTTGAGCGGTGGGTGCGGCCCGCCGTTCTCCCAGCGTCCCTTGACCTCGAACGTGCGCGCGTCGAGCACCGCGAAGCCACAGGTGCCGTTGCCGTCGGGGTCGCCCAGCATGCTGATGACGATGTTGTCGCCGGGCATGCAGTGGACGGTGTGGGGCCGGGTGTAGCCCGTCCTCTCGACGAGCTCCTCGCGCTCGATCACCTTCTCGATCCGCGGTCGCCGCGGGTCGTCGGCGACGTTGACGACGTGGATGCGCGACGAGCGAAAGCCGGGCACGATGAGATGCGAGCGATCCGGCCCGTGGCAGGCTGAGCTACAGCGGTTCCAGCCGAAGTGATGCAGCTCGTCGCCGACGTTCGGCATCGGCGTCTCATGCACGACCCGGCCGCTCTCGGCATCGACCACGGCAAGGAAGTCCGGCTTTTCCACGCCGGTGCCCTCATGCAGGCAGGCGAGATAGAGGAACTCCTCGGCCCCGGCCTGACTCGCGTCTCTAGGTGACGCGTAGAACGAGGCGAGGTTGCCTTCCTGATTCGACGTCATTTCCCTGGTCCCCCTTCGGTGGTGAAGTCGAGGGGCGAAGCTACGCGCCAGGGTGTTTGACCCCGGTTAGCGCCGGCTTAGCATCCGTGTAGGGCACCCCGCGCGCGTCGCCGACGGCGACGAAAAGGGCCCGTGCGCGCTGCAGTGCCGTCTGGGCGCGCGGCTCGTCGCCGAGCGCCACGCAGACGTCATGCAGCGCCAGGCGGCCCCACGCCTCGAGACGCTGCAGCCTCTGAAGGTCCAGCAGCGCGCAGCCGTCCTCGTAGAGGCGCGCTGCGTCTGGTAGCTCGCTGAGGCGCTCCTCGCCGATCGCCCAGTTGATGTGCACGCCGGCCATCCCCGGCAGGTCGTCGACCGCCTCGAGATGGGCGAGCGTCTCACTCAGCAGCGCGCGGCCCACCACAGCGTCACCGGCCGTCATGGCCAGCAGGCCGAGTCCCATCTGTGTGCTGAGGATGGCGCGGCGATCCCCGAGGTCGCGGCGGATCGTGAGCGCCGCTTCCAGACGCGCGCGCGCAGCCTCGACGTCGCCCTGCGAGCGCGAGAGGCTGCCCATATGCGCGAGGGTGAGCGCCTCGCCCCGCCGGTCCTCCAGGCACCGGAAGCGCGCGAGCGCATCATCGAGGGTGGCCTGGGCCAGTTCGAGGTCGCCGTCAGCGCGGGCGACCCAGGCGAGGTTGTTAAGCGCGTAGGCGATCGCCTGGGCGCGGGCGAAGCGGTGAAAGAGGAACACCGTCTCCTCCCAGAACATCCGCGGCCGGCCGTCGGGCCCCTCGTTGAGCAGGCACATCCCGAAGGTCACCCCGTCGAAGAACGGCGTGTCGTCGTCGGGCGCGGCGTCGAGCAGAGCGAGCGCCTCGAGCACGCGCGCGCGAGCCCCCGCGTTGTCGCCGCGATACCACGGCAGCGTCGCTGACGCGTGCGTCGCGACAGCCAGCAAGCGGTCGTCTCCGAGGCGCCGCGCCAGCGACAGCGCCTCGGCGAAGAGCGCCTCGGCGTCGGCGCGATGGACGTACTGGGCGAGCATGGCGTGCTGGTAGAGGGCCGCGGCGGTCGCGCGCTCGTCCCCGAGCAACCGATAGGCGCTGACGGCGTCGCCGACGTGGCGCAGGAAGCCGTTCGGGTCGCCGAGACGCAGCGACAGGCCGGCGCCCGCGAGCAGCGCCTCGACGCGCACCGGCGTCTGCTCGGGCGCCGCGGCCAGCGTCGTCTGCAGCCAGCGGTTGCCCTCCGCGAAGAACCCCCGATCCAGCCAGAACCGCCACAGCCGTGTCGCCAGCCGCAGCGCCGCTTGGGGATCGCGGCGCAGGGCCCAGGCGAGACCGGCGCGCAGGTTGTCATGTTCCTCTTCGAGCACCTGCAGCGAGCGCCGCAGGCCGGCCGAGAGCGGGTCGTGCTGCTCGGCGAGGGCGAGGCACCAATCGAGATGACGCAGCCTGACGTTGTCGCGCTCGGCGGCCGCCTCGAGCCGCTCGGCGGCGTATTGGCGCACGGTGTCGAGCAGACGGAAGCGCTCACCCTCTGCGACGACGAGCGACTTCTCGACCAGTCGAGCCAGCAGATCGACGACCCGCCGCCGGGCGATCGCATCGCCTGCGCAGACCTCCTCGGCCGCCTCGAGCGTGAAGCCTCCGGCGAAGACCGCGAGCCGACGGAAGAGCACGCGCTCTTCGCCCGTAAGCAGGTCATGACTCCAATCGATCGTGGCCCGCAACGTCTGCTGGCGGGTCAGCGCCGTGCGGCGGCCGGCGCCGAGCAGCTCGAGACTGTCGCCCAGGCGCGCAGCGATCTGCTCGAGCGACAGTGCGGCCGCGCGGGCCGCGGCGAGCTCGATGGCCAGCGGCATGCCCTCCAGACGCCGGCAGATCTCGTGCACGGCGCCGGCGGCGCCCTCCACGGCATCGAAGCCCGGCCGTGCGTTGGCCGCGCGCTCGATGAACAGCCGCTCGGCCTCGGCCAGCGAGGGCACTCGCCAAACGACCTCGTCGGCGCAGCGCAGCGGCTCGCGGCTCGTGGCCAGCACGCGCACGCCGGGACTGGCGCGCAGGACCTCGTCGGCCAGGCGGGCGCACGCGTCGATCAGGTGCTCGCAGTTGTCGAGGACGATCAACGCCTGGCGTGTGGCCAGATGCGCGACGAGCGCCTCCAGAGCCGAGCGGGATGCGGGGATCGGCACGCCGACGGCCAGCGCAGCCGCCTGCTCGACGAGCACGGGGTCGCTGACGCTCGCCAGGTCGACAAACCAAGCGCCGTCGGGCAGCTGCGCCAGCGCGTCCGCCGCGACCTCGAGCGCCAACCGCGTCTTGCCGCAGCCCCCGGGGCCGGTGAGCGTCACCAGCTGTCCGCGGCCAAGCACCCGCGCGATGTCCGCGCGCTCGCGCTGACGGCCGACGAATGAGGTCAGCTGGCGCGGGAGGTTGCCGCCGCCCGTCGCCGCCGTGCCCGGCGTCGGCGCCAGCAGCTGCTGGTAGAGCTCGCGGGTGGCGGGGTCCGGCTCGGCCGCCAGCTCGGCGTTGAGGCCCTGGCGCAGCAGCTGGTACTGGGCCAGCGCCTGCTGGCGACGGCCGGTGCGCGCGAACAGGCGCATGAGCGCGCGGTGGGCGGGCTCCGCGAGCGGGTCGGCGACCAACGCGCACTGGAGAGCGCCCTCGGCGGCCGGCGCGTCGCCGTGCAACTCGGCGAGCTCGAGGCACAACGCGGTGTGCAACTCGGTGAGCGCAGTCCGCCGAGCGGCGGCCCACGGCTCGTAGCGGTCCTCGGGCAGCAGCTCGCCGCCGTGAAAGCCGAGCGCCCGCTCATAGGCGGCCGGGTCGCGATCGGCTCGCGCGCGTGCCGCAGCAGCCTCGAAGGCGTCGACGTCAACCTGAGCCCTGAGAACGACCACGCCGTCCAGCATCGCCAGAGTGGCCGCGCCGTCAGCTCCCGTGGCGTCGAGCGCGCGGCGGGCGGAGTAGAGCGCCTGGTTCAGGTTGTTCGCGGCCGCGTCGGGAGCTCGGTCGGGCCAAAGCAACTCAGCGAGGCGCTCGCCATGCACGCGGCGGTCGGGCGCCAGCGCGAGGAGCTTGACCAGGGCCTTGGCCTTGCGCAGCCGCCACGCACGATCGGAGACGACGTTGTCGCCGACGGCGACCGAGAAACCGCCCAACAGGCGGATGTGCGGCTCGGTGCTGTTGCTCGTGGCTCGCCCCTTCCGGACGAGCCTAACGCGAGTACCCGAGGCCGTCGAGGCCGTCGAGCACCTCGGCGCTCGCTTGGGACGATCTGCGAACGATGAGTTCCGCGCGGTGGGATCGTCCTGGGACCATGACCGATCGAGATCCCGCCCTCGTGCCGTTCGACGCGCTGATCGGCACGTGGGCCACCGAGGCAAAGCACCGGCTCTTCGACGAGGTCGTGACGGGCAGCGTCACGTACGAGTGGCTGGAGGGCGGTCGGTTCCTCATCCAGCGCTCGCGCAACGACCACGAGCTGCTCCCCGACGCGATCAGCGTGATCGGCGCGCCCGAGACGGGCGAGGGGCTGGTCATGGAGTACTTCGACTCGCGCGGCGTGCGCCGGACGTACGGCGTCTCGCTCGAGGACGGGGTGCTGCGCACGTGGCGCGACCAGCCGGGGTTCGACCAGCGCTCCTCGGCGACGCTGGGGCCGGACTCCTTCGAGAGCATGGCCCAGCTCGCCGAGAGGCCGGGCGAGTGGATGGACGACCTGAAGACGACCTACCGCCGGGTCACCCCGGGCGGGTGAAGCGGGCTCACCCCTGCGCAGCGGAGCATCGCCGCATTCCAGACAAGGAGACATGCGATGGCGATTGACACGCTCATGGCCTACGTCGGCGTCTACGGCGACGTCGAGGACGCGAAGGCCGACTACCAGCTCGTCCATGACCTGCACACCGAGGCGGGGTTGATCGACGCCTACGACGCCGCGGTGATCGAGCGTCGCGACGACGGCAAGACGAAGATCGTCAAGAAGCACGAGACGCCGACGCGGGTCGGCGGCGTGCTCGGCGGTGGGATGGGACTCGCGACCGGGCTCGCGGTCGCGCTCTTCCCGTTCGCCGCGATCGGGGGCGGGCTGCTCGTCGGCACGACGGCGGGCGGGGCGATCCTCGGCGCCGTGGCCGGGCACGCGGCGGCCGGGATGAGCCGCGGCGACCTCAAGGACCTCGGCGAGCACCTCGACAAGGGCACCGCGGGGCTGATCGTCGTCGCGGTCGCCGACATGCAGGCCAAGGTCGAGGACGCGATGAAGCGCGCGGAGAAGGTCGAGCGCAAGCAGATCGAGGCCGACACCGAGGAGATCGAGCGCGACGCGGTCGCGGTGAGCGCAAGCTCCACCGGCCCGTAGCGGCTCCCGGCCGCGGCGAGGCTGCGTACCCTCGTCGCATGCCGCTGAGCGCGCTGCCTGTGCCGCTGCGCCGCGTGGGCTATCGGGCCGCGCACGCGCTGCTGCGCGTCTACTGGCGCGTGGCGCGGCCACACACCCGCGGCGTGAAGTGCGTCGTGCGCGAGGGCGACGCCGTGCTCTTCGTGCGCCACGCGTACGGCGACCGGCGCTGCTGGGAGCTGCCCGGAGGCGGGATCAAGCGCGGGGAGGACCCGCGCGACGCCGCCGCCCGCGAGGCGAAGGAGGAGCTCGGGCTCGAGCTCTCCGACTGGCGCCCGCTGGGCTCGGTGGAGGCGCGCGGCCACGGCAAGCGCACCACCGTCATCTGCTTCGAGGGACGGCCCGCGGGCCGGGCGGTGACGCTCGACCGCGGCGAGATCGAGGAGGCGCGGTGGTTCGAGGCGGGCGACCTTCCGCGCACGCTCGGCCTCGACGCGCGGGCGGTGCTGAGCGGCCTGCTGGGCGAGTCGCGCTAGGCGGCTGCGGGCGCGGCGAGCGCTGGCCCGTGGACGCCGCGCGCCTCGCCGAAGGGCACGCGCACGCCGAAGTGCCGGCTCAGCGCCGCGGCGTGCTCGCCCGGGCCCGCGGCGGGGGCGGCGAGCCGCACCGGTGCGTCGAGCAGCATCCTCTCCTCGAAGGGCACCACGACCGCTCCGGCGCGGCTCGCCATCCGCTCTGCGGGGACGAACGTGTACGGCCGCGCACCGTCGCGCAGCCGCACCAGGAGCCAGACGGGCCGGTGGCTCGCCTCGTCGACGAGGAGATCCTCGATCGTCCCTGCGACGCCACCGCTGCGGGGGGACAGCGGGGCGCCGATCAGGGAAGGGATGAGACCGGGAGCGTCCATGCTCTGCCGACCGAAGTTCAACACTTCCGGCCAGGCTCCTTCATGGCGCGCTGATCCTGGGCGCGTACCCTGGACGGCGTCGTGGCCCGCCTGCGCTCCGTTCCGCTGCTCGCCGCCGCCGCCTGCCTCGTCGGCCTGGCGCTCGTCGCCGTGCTCGCGCTCGCGGTGCCGGCTGCGCACGAGCGCGACGCCGCGATGCTGCACGGCTTCATGACGCTCGACCAGCCGAGCGTCCACTTCGAGATCATGGTCCTCGCGCATTTCGTGGACGTGGTGCCCTACACGTGCGCGGGGCTGATCCTCGTCGCCGTCGCGCTCGTCCGCGGCCGGCCCTGGCGGGCGGGCGCCGTCGCCGCGCTGCTCGTGGTGACCGGGGCGACGACCCAGGTCCTCAAGCACGTCGTCGCCACCGCGCGCCCGGAGCGCTGGATGGGCGACCAGCTGCCGCCGACCTCGTGGCCGAGCGGGCACTCGACCGCCGCGATGACGCTCGCGCTGTGCGCCGTGCTCGTCGCCCCGCCGGCGCTGCGCGGCGCCACCGCGCTCGCGGGCGGCGCCTTCGCCGTCGGCGTGGGCTACGCGCTGGCCGTTCTCGGCTGGCACTTCCCCTCCGACGTGCTCGGCGGCTTCCTTGTCGCCGGCCTGTGCACGTCGCTGGCGGTCGCCCTCCTGCAGCGCGTCGAGGAGCCCGAGCCCGGCCGCCGGCCGGCGTGGGAGCCGCTCGTGGCGGTCGTGGCCGGCGTGGCGCTCGCGGGCGTCGTCGTCGCCGGCGAACGCGCGGGCAGCGCGGTGAGGTACGCGGCCGAGCGCCCGACGCTCGCGCTCGGCGCCCTGGGGATCGCGGCGCTCGGGCTGGCGCTCGTGGTCAGCGCCGCGTCGCTGCCGGGCGCGCGCCGGGCCCGCTGATCAGGCTCCGATCGCGCGCAGCCGGGCGCGCTGCTCGTCGGTCAGGGCGTTGGCGACCTCGGCGGCGGCGAGGTTCTCGCGCAGCTGCTCGGGCGAGGTCGCGCCGAAGAGGACGGTCGCCACGGCGGGGTTGAGGAAGGCGAAGGCCACGGCGAGCACGGCCGGGGTCGCGTCGAGCTCGGCGGCGAGCGCGCGCAGCTCGACCGCGGCGTCCACGGCCGCGCGCCAGCGCGGCTCGCCGACCTCGCCGGCCATCCGCCCGCCGGCGCCGGCCGCGTATTTGCCGCTCAGGATCCCGCCGGCCAGCGTGTAGGAGGCGACGACCCTCGCGTCGCACAGCGCCAGCGCCTCGCCCATCGCGGGGTCCTCGACCCAGGCGCGTGAGACCAGGCTGTAGGGCAGCTGCGCCGCGCACGGCGCCGGGACGCCGAGCTCGCGGGCGATGCGCCCGGCCTCCGCGACGCGGGCCGCCTGCCAGTTGACGATCCCCCACGCGCGCACCCGCCCGGAGGTGACGAGCTCCGCGACCAGGCCGACGACGTCGGCCATCGGCAGGTCGGGCGGCGGGGGGTCGCAGTAGACGAAGTCGAAGCGCTCCAGGCCCGTGCGCTGCAGCGAGGCGTCCATCTCCTCCGACGGCGTCTGGGGCCAGAACTCCCACCACAGCTTGCTCGCGATCGTGACCTCGTCGCGCGGCCAGCCCGAGGCGCGGAAGGCCTCGCCGAAGACGACCTCGGAGTAGCCGGTCGGGATCGGCGCGCGCCCGGTCTCGTCGTTGTAGCGGGCGACCTCCAGCCACTCGACCCCGGCGGCGCGCGCCTCGCGCAGGACGGCCGCGCCCGCGTCGGCGCCGATCCGCTCGTACGTGCGCCAGGAGCCGAGGGCGAAGCGAGGGAGGCGGAGCGTCATGGCGCCCGGTTGTAGCAGTCAGCTCCACACCGCGACCAGCGCCGCGTAGCAGCCGAGCTCGACCACCTTGGTCAGCGCGCCGAAGGTGTCGCCGGTGGCGCCGCCGAGCGTGCGCCGGAAGACGGCGACGCCCGCGGCCGTGAGGACGACCGCGACGCCGAGGGCGGCCGCCCCGGCGGCCGGGCGGCCCGCCACGAGCGCCGCGGCGATCGTGAAGGCGGTCGCGACCGCGAGCGAGGCATCCCCGGCGCGGACGAGGGCGCCGGAGCCACCGGGCCGCGCGGCGGGCAGCAGGCGCGACTGGGGAAGGATCGACCAGCGTCCGACGACGTGGCCGACGAGCGCCGCGCGCAGGAAGTCGCCGTCGTCGAGCGGGGCGAGGACGGTGAGCGCGAAGACGACCGCGAGCACGAGCGCGAGCGCGCCGTAGGCGCCCACGCGCGAGTCGCGCAGGATCTCCAGGCGCCGCTCGCGCGGGACGTGGGCGCCGATCGCGTCGGCGGCGTCGGCGAGCCCGTCCTCGTGCAGGGCGCCGGTCAGGAGCACCGCCGCCGCCAGCGCGAGCACCGTCGCGGGCGCCGGGTCGAGCACCGTGCCGGCCAGCGCGCGCACGCCGCCCGCGACGGCGCCCACGAGCGCGCCGACGACCGGGAACCACAACGCCGCGCGCGAGAGCTCGGGGGCGGTCAGCGCGCCGCCCCCGACGGGGATGCGCGTGAGGAAGGCGACCGCGGCCCGCAGGCTGCTCACGCGGCGCCGCTCACGCCGGCTTCCCCGAAGGTGGCCATCCCGTCGTGGGCGGCCAGGGCCAGGCGCAGGACGGCCAGCGCCGCGGTGGCGCCGCTGCCCTCGCCCAGGCGCAGGCCGAGGTCGAGCACCGGCTCGAGGCCGAGGTGGGCGAGCAGGGCGCCGTGGGCGGGCTCGGGCGAGCGGTGGCCGGCGAGCAGCCGCGGGCGCAGGCCCGGCTCGATGCCGGCGGCGACGGCGGCCGCCGCCGTGGCGATGAGCCCGTCGCAGACATAGCCCAGCCCGTGCTCGCCCGCGCCGAGGGCCAGGCCGCAGAGGACCGCGATCTCGCCGCCGCCGAGGCGTCGCAGCGCGTGCAGCGGCCCGCGGCCGGCGTACGGGTGCAGGGCCAGCGCGCGCTCGCAGACCGCGCGCTTGCGCGCGACCCCCTCGGCGTCGAGGCCGGTCCCGGGCCCGACGAGCTCCGCCACCTCGACGCCGGTGAGCACCGCGGCCAGGCACGTCGCGGGCGTCGTGTTGGCGATCCCCATCTCGCCGCCGGCGAGCACGGTGACGCCGTCGGCCGCCGCCCGGGCGGCGAGCGCGCGCCCGGCGTCGACGGCGAGCGCCACCTCGGCGACCTCGAGCGCGGCCTCGACCGACAGGTCGCGGCTGGGGCCCAGGCCGACGCGCACGCAGTCGACCCCGTCGCTGCCGCCCGCGACGCCGGCGTCGACGAGCACGAGGTCGGCGCCCACCTCGGCGGCGAGCGTGCAGACCGCCGCGCGACCCGATGCGAAGGCGCGCAGCATCTGCGCCGTGACCGCCTGCGGATAGGCGCTCACGCCCTGCGCGGCGACCCCGTGGTCGGCGGCGGCGACCACCACGCGGGGGCGCAGCAGCGGGCGCTCGGACCCCGTGACGCCCGCCATCCACACCGCGAGCTCCTCCAGGCGCCCGAGCGAGCCCGGCGGCTTGACGAGCTGGGCCTGTCGCGCGCGGGCGGCCGCCATCGCGCCCTCGTCGAGCGGGCGCATCGGGATCGGCGGGCGGGGCGGGTGCCCGGTGCCTACTCGCGGTAGCGCCCCGGCTCCCACAGCGGCTCCGCGCCGGCGTTGGCCCCGCGGCTGAGGATGAAGAGCAGGTCGGAGAGGCGGTTGAGGTAGCGCACGACCTCGGGATTGGCGTCCTCGACGAGGAGCGCGCGGCGCTCGGCGCGCCGGCACACGGTGCGGCAGACGTGCAGGTGCGCGGCGGCGACCGACCCGCCGGGCAGGACGAAGGACTTCAGGGGCTCGAGCGTCGCGTTGACCTCGTCGCAGGCCGACTCGAGCCAGGTGACCTGGTCGGGCGTGACCCGCAGCCGCTTGCGCTCGCCGCCCTCGGGGACGCTCAGGTCGGCGCCCAGGTCGAAGAGGTCGTTCTGCACGCGGCGCAGCCACTCGCCGTAGCGCTCGGGCAGCCCGTCGACGGTCAGCGCGAGTCCGACGAGGGCGTTGAGCTCGTCGATCGCGCCGTAGGCCTCGATGCGCGGATGGGTCTTGGGCACCCGGCTCATGTCGCCCAGATGGGTCTCGCCGCCGTCGCCCAGGCGCGTGTAGATGCGCGTCAGGTTGACCGTCACGGGTCGAGCCTAGCGCGAGATAGGGTCTCGGCCCCCTTGCCCCATGCCCGCTCATGCCTGCTCCTCGGCGCCGTCATCCTGGCCGGCTGCGGCCCGGCCGGCGCGGGGCGCAACGACCCGGCGCAGCTCACCGTGACCCGCGGCTTCGGCGCCGTCGTGGTGCGCGAGGGCGAGGTGCGGAGCGCCCGCGTCGGCGACGTCACCCACGCCCCGCTGCGGTGGGTCAACGGCGTGGCGGCGCACGACGGCACCGAGGTACACGGCGGCGACCAGGTGTGGGGCGACGAGAGCCGCCCGATCGCCTCGACCCCCGCGGTGGTCGGATCCTTCCCCGAGCCCTTCCTGCACGGCATCGACGGCAAGCGCCTGCCCGTTCGCATCGAGTGCGCCGACGCGCGCGGCGTAGTCTGCCGCCAGATCTCCGATCGGCTGGCCTCCTACCGGATCCCCGTGGCGCGCGGGGGCCTGCAGACCGCCCGCGCCGAGGAGACCCTGCGCGTGCTCGTCGGCCCGTGGAGCGCGATCGCCCCGGACCCCGCGGTCAGCGCGCTGGAGCAGGGCCCGCGCGCCAGCGGCGTCTACGCGCGGATCGCCGCCGACGGGCGCTCGATCGCCGTCCTCGACGCCGCCGGGCGGCCCACCCGCACGCTCGGCCCGGGCAGCGGCCTGGTGGCCGCCACGAAGCGCCCGGACGACCGCCCGACCTGGGTCGTGACCGGCACCGACGCCGCCGGCGTCGCCTCCGCGGCGCGGGCCTTCGAGGAGGGCACGCTCGACCATCGGCTCGCCGTCGCCGTCAGCGACGACCTGCCCGTGGCGCTCCCGAGCGGGAGCTGATCGGCGCGCGAGCCGATCGGGTAGGTTCCGCCCCCTCATGAAGGTCGGAGTGCCGAAAGAGAGCGCCGAGGGCGAGCGCAGGGTGGCCCTCGTGCCGGACGTCGTCAAGCGGCTCGCCGCCAAGGACGTCGAGGTCGTCGTCGAGGCCGGCGCGGGGGAGCGCGCGCTCATCCCCGACGCGCTCTACGAGGAGGCGGGCGCGGCGATCGGCGACCCGTGGGGCGCCGACGTCGTCGTCAAGGTCGCGCCGCCGACGAGCGAGGAGATCGGCCGCCTGCAGCGCGGCGGGACGCTCGTCGGCTTCCTCGCTCCGCGGACCCAGCCCGAGACGCTGCAGGCGCTCGCACAGGCCGGGGTCACCGCCTTCGCGATGGAGGCGATCCCGCGCATCTCGCGCGCGCAGTCGATGGACGCGCTCTCCTCGCAGGCCAACGTCGCCGGCTACAAGGCGGCGCTCCTCGGAGCCGAGCACTCCACGCGCTTCTACCCGATGCTGATGACCGCCGCGGGCACGATCCCGCCCGCCAAGGTGCTCGTCCTGGGCGTCGGCGTCGCGGGCCTGCAGGCGCTGGCCACCGCCAAGCGCCTGGGCGCGCAGACGACGGGCTACGACGTGCGCCCCGAGGTCGCCGAGCAGGTGCAGTCGCTGGGCGCCAAGTGGCTCGACCTCGGGATCGAGGCGGCGGGGGAGGGCGGCTACGCGCGCGAGCTGACCGACGAGGAGAAGGCCCAGCAGCAGCAGGCGCTCACCGACGCGATCAAGGGCTTCGACGTCGTGATCACCACTGCGCTCGTCCCGGGCCGCCCGGCGCCCAAGCTCGTCACCGCCGAGGCGGTCGAGGGCATGAAGCCCGGCTCGGTGATCGTCGACCTCGCCGGCGAGGCGGGCGGCAACTGCGAGCTCACCGAGCCCGGGCAGGTCGCGGTCAAGCACGACGTGACGATCGTGTCGCCGCTGAACCTGCCCGCGACGATGCCCGAGCACTCCAGCCAGCTCTACGCGCGCAACGTCCAGTCGCTGCTCGAGCTGCTCATGGACGACGACGGCAACCTGGCCATGGACTTCGACGACGAGGTCGTCGCGGGCGCGTGCGTGGTGCGCGAGGGAGAGGCGGTGCAGGCCTGATGCTGCTGACGAACCTGGCGATCCTCGTCCTGGCCGGCTTCGCCGGCTTCCTGACGATCTCCAAGGTGCCCAACACGCTGCACACGCCGCTGATGTCGGGCACGAACGCGATCCACGGCATCGTCGTCCTCGGCGGCATCCTCGTCCTCGGCCTCGGGGTCGACGGCTTCCTCAACAAGTTCCTGCTCGTCATCGCGATCGCCTTCGGCACGATCAACGTCGTGGGCGGCTTCCTGGTCACCGACCGCATGCTCGAGATGTTCAAGAGCAAGCCGGCGCCGAAGGCGGAGGTCGAGGAGGGGGCGGGCGAGTGAGCCGCACCGACCTCGTCCAGCTGCTCTACATCGTCGCGTTCTCCCTGTTCATCTACGGGCTGATGGGGCTGACGGGCCCGCGCACGGCCGTGCGTGGCAACCGCATCGCGGCGGTCGGGATGGCGATCGCGGTCATCGCCACCCTGCTCATCCCCGGAATGGGCAACTGGGGACTCATCATCCTCGGCGTCGCGATCGGGACCGCTGTCGGCATCCCCGCGGCGCGCCAGGTGAAGATGACCGCGATGCCGCAGATGGTGGCGCTGTTCAACGGCGTCGGCGGCGGGGCGGTCGCGCTCATCGCCTGGGTCGAGTTCCGCCACAGCGACGGCTTCGCGGATCGAGCCGACGTACGTCGCGATCTTCAGCCTCTTCGCCGCGATCGTCGGCTCGGTCTCCTTCTGGGGCTCGAACATCGCCTTCGGCAAGCTCCAGGAGATCCTGCCTGGGCGCCCCATCATCGTCGGCCCCGGACGCACCCAGCAGGTCATCAACCTGGCCCTCCTGCTGGTGGCGCTGGCGTGCGCGGTGGCGATCGTCGCCGGGTCGGACGCCGAGATCCTCATGATCGGGCTGCTCGTGGCCGCGGCCGTGCTCGGCAACTTCTTCGTGCTGCCGATCGGCGGCGCCGACATGCCCGTCGTCATCTCGCTGCTCAACGCCTTCACCGGCCTCAGCGCCGCGGCCACCGGCGTGGCCCTCAACAACACCGCGCTGATCGTCGCGGGCATGATCGTGGGCGCCAGCGGCTCGATCCTGACGAACCTCATGGCCCAGGCCATGAACCGCTCGATCCCGTCGATCGTGGCCGGAGGCTTCGGCGGCGTGATCACCACGGGCGGCACCACCGAGGACGGCGTCGAGCGCGTCGTGCGCTCCACCAGCGCCTCCGACGCCGCGGTCCAAATGGCCTACGCCAACCGCGTGGTCGTCGTGCCGGGCTACGGGATGGCCGTGGCCCAGGCCCAGCACGCCGTCCACGAGCTGACCAAGCTCCTGGAGGCCAAGGGGATCGAGGTCTCCTTCGCCATCCATCCGGTCGCCGGGCGCATGCCGGGTCACATGAACGTGCTGCTGGCCGAGGCCGACGTCCCGTACGAGCAGCTCAAGGAGATGGACCAGGCCAACTCCGAGTTCGGCCGTACCGACGTGAGCCTCGTCATCGGCGCCAACGACGTCACGAACCCCGACGCCCGCACCAAGGCCGACAGCCCGATCTACGGCATGCCGATCCTCAACGTCGACGAGTCGGGCAGCGTGATCGTCCTCAAGCGCTCGATGAACTCGGGCTTCGCCGGCATCGACAACCCGCTCTTCTACAACGCCAAGACGAGCATGCTCTTCGGCGACGCCAAGGCCTCGGTGAACGAGATCACCGAGGAGCTCAAGGCGCTCTAGAGCGTCGGTCGGTTCGGGTCGCTTGCGTTCTCGCCCACGGCGGGTAGGCTCGCATCAGCCGTGTCCGCGCTGCCGGTTCTGCCGAAGGTGGCGCTCGCCACCGTCGTGTGCGCCTCCATGTGGCGCGCGTTCCTCGGTGCGCCCGCGCCGGCCACGCACCGCCTTGCGGCGCGCGTCCTGCTCCTGCTCACCGCCGCCTGCTACGCGGGCGGCGCGGCGGTCGTCGCGTCGGGCTCCGACGTCGTCGGCTCGCTGCTCATCGTGGCCGGCATCGAGGCCTCGTGCGTGGCCGCCTGGCTCGTGCGCGCGGCGCGCGACGATGGCGGCGGCGACGACGGAGGCGGCGGCGGAGGCGGCGGCGGGAGCGGCCCGAAGGTGCCGCCGCCGATCGACTGGGAGGCGTTCGACCGCGCGCGCCGCGCGTGGGACCGCACGCCCGTCGCGCGCTAGGCCCAGGCTCGCGCGAGCACCCGCCGCCAGTTGCCCCACGCGATGCGCTGCACCTCGGCGGCGCTGAAGCCGTCGTCGCGCAGCGCTTCGAGCAGGCGCGGCAGGCCCGCGACGTCGCCGATCGCCGCCGGCATCGTGGCGCCGTCGAAGTCCGAGCCGAGCGCCACGTGGTCGATGCCGGCGACGTCGGCCGCGTGGCGGATGTGCGCGACGAGGACCGACAGCGGCGTGTCGGGGTCGTCGTGCCCGTCCGCGCGCAGGAAGGGCACGGCGAAGACGATGCCCACCAGGCCCTCGCTGCGGCCGATCTCGCGCAGCTGCTCGTCGGTGAGGTTGCGGCTCGCGGGGCAGAGGGCGTGGCAGGCGCAGTGCGAGGCGACGACCGGCGCGGCTCCGAGGCGGGCGACGTCGGCGAAGCCGGCCGCGTTGAGGTGGCTGACGTCGACGAGGATGCCGAGCTGCGCGCAGCGGCGGACGAGCCCGCGGCCGGCGTCGGTGAGGCCGGGACCGATGTCGGGCGACGACGGAAAGCGAAACGGCACGCCGTGGCCGAAGGCGTTGGGCCGGCTCCAGACGGGGCCGATCGAGCGCACCCCGGCCGCGTACCAGGCGTCGAGGGCCGCCAGGTCGGGCTCGATCGCCTCTGCGCCCTCGAGGTGCAGGACGACGGCGAGCGTGCCGTCGTCGCGGCAGCGGTCCAGCGCGGCGATGTCGGTGACCACGGCGACGGCGCCGTCGCCGGCGGCCGCCAGGGCGTGCGCGCGGCCGACCGCGCCCAGCGTGAAAGCGGCGGCGGCGCCGTGGTCGACGGGATCGGCGTAGCTCACGTCCCAGAAGCCTTCGCCGGCCGTCAGGGCGCCCTCCGGCGACGGCGCGAAGACCGCAAACAGCCCGCCGGCGAGGCCGCCGGCGCGGGCGCGCGGCAGGTCGATGTGGCGATCGGGCAGTCCCTCAAGGAAGCGCGCGGGCGGGTCGCCCGCCTTGTGCAGCTCGCCGAACGCGTCGTTGTGCCCGTCGAAGACCGCGGTCACGTCTCGTCCAGGTCGATCCACTTGTGGATCGAGATGGGCACCCAGCGCTCGAGCGCGTCCAGCAGGGCGTCGAAGTCGTCGTCGACGGCGAGCATCGTCCGCGTCTCGGGGCGCAGGAAGCCCTCCGCGACGCTGTGGTCGAGGAAGGCGACGAGCGGGCGGTAGTAGCCCGCGACGTCGAGCAGGCCCAGCGGCTTGGCGTGGATCCCGAGCTGCGCCCAGGTGAAGACCTCGAAGAGCTCCTCGAGCGTGCCGATCCCGCCCGGGAGCGCGACGAAGGCGTCGGCGAGCTCGGCCATGAGCGCCTTGCGCTCGTGCATCGAGCCGACGACGCGCAGGTCGTCGATCCCGGTGTGGCCGATCTCGAGGTCGAAGATCGCCTGGGGGATGACCCCGACGACCTCGCCGCCGGCGTCGCGCGCGGCGTCGGCGACGGCGCCCATCATGCCCACGCGCCCGCCGCCGTAGACGACGCGCACGCCGCGCTGCGCCAGGCCGCGCCCCACGAGCTGGGCGGCCTCGAGGTAGGCGCCGTTGATGCCGGCGTTGGAGCCGCAGAAGACGCAGATCGACGATGGCGCGGGCACGCCTCCAGCATGGCAGGAGGCGTGCCCGCAGGCCGTCAGGCGGCGATCGCCGTGGGCGAAGCCTCGCCGCGGCGGGCCGCCTCGGCGTGCTCGCGCGCATCGCGCGAGGAGATCAGCAGCACGGCGAGGATGGCGCCTACGAAGGCGAACCCGGCGCCGACCAGGAACGCGTCCTGGAAGCCCTCGGTGAGCGCGACCGCGCGATCGGTGACGCCGTCGGAGATCGCCGAGCTGGTCGTGCCGTTGGCGACTGCGACGAGGATCGCGAGGCCGAGGGCGCCGCCGACCTGCTGGGCGGTGTTCACGAGCCCGGACGCGAGGCCCGCCTGATCGGGGCGGATCCCGGTCACGGCCGCGATCGTCACCGGCACGAACGCGAAGCCCAGCCCGACGGCGGCCAGCAGCGACGGGAAGAGCACGTCGCCGACGTACGTCCCGCCGTGCGGCGAGACCTGCGAGAACCAGAGCAGGCCGGCGGTGATGAAGAGCATCCCCGTGACGAGCGTGATCTTGAAGCCGATCCGCGTCACCAGGACCGAGGCGCCGCCCGCGCTGAAGATGATGACCAGCGCCAGCGGCAGGTAGGCCACGCCCGCCTTGAGCGCGCTGTAGCCCAGCACCTGCTGCATGTACAGCGAGATGAAGAAGAACATGCTGAACAGCGACATGCCGATGAGCAGCGCGACGATGTTGGCCCCGCGGATCGTGCGCATGCGGAAGATCGAGAACGGCACGAGCGGCTGGCGCTGGCGGCGCTCGATGACGACGAACCCGGCGAGCAGCACGAGCGACAGCGCGCCGAGGACGATCGTCCTCGTCGATTCCCAGCCGGCGTTGTTGGCGTCGACGAGCGTGTAGACGAGCAGCGAGAGGCCGGCCGTCACCGTCACGGCGCCGCCGATGTCGAACGAGCGCTCGGCGGCCTCGTCGTGGCTCTCGACGAGCAGGCGCGGGGCGAGCAGCGCGGCGGCGACGCCGATCGGCACGTTGACGAACAGCACCCACTCCCAGCCCAGGTACTCGGTGAGCACGCCGCCGAGCAGCACGCCGGCGGCGCCGCCCGAGCCGGCGACGGCGCCCCAGACGCCCAGCGCGCGGTTGCGCTCGGCGCCCTCGCTGAACGTGTTGGTGACGATCGACAGGGCGGCGGGGGAGACCAGGGCGGCGCCGAGGCCCTGCAGGGCGCGCGCGGCGATCAGCCACGTGTCGGACTGCGCCAGGCCGCCGAGCAGCGAGGCGATCGAGAAGACGACCAGGCCGATCATGAAGAGCTTGCGCCGGCCGAGCAGGTCGGCGAGCCGCCCGCCGAGGAGCAGGAAGCCGCCGAAGGTGAGGGTGTAGGCGTTGACGACCCAGGCGAGGTTGTCCTGGGAGAAGTCCAGCGCGCGCCCGATCGAGGGCAGCGCGACGTTGACGATCGCGGCGTCGAGGACGACCACGAACTGCGTGGTGGCCAGCAGCGCGAGGGCGAGCCACTTGGCGCGGGGAGTTTCTGCTGCGGTCATGAGGAGAGGGGGGAGGGGGTTGTGGACCGAAATGGAACTTGAACTCCGGTTCCGATTCGTGCAAGATACGGAACCGCGTCTCCGTTTGTCAAGGAGATTCCACGGGGAGGCCGACCAATGACGATGCCAAGCAGCGCCACCACCAAGCCCCTGCGCGCCGACGCGCGCCGCAACCGCGAGCGGATCCTCGCGGCGGCGCGCACGGTCTTCGCCGAGCGCGGCGTCGACGCGCAGATGGACGACGTGGCGCGCGCGGCCGGTGTCGGGGTGGGGACCGTCTATCGCCACTTCCCGCACAAGGAGGCGCTGCTCGGCGAGCTCGTGGCCGAGAAGTTCCGCGTCTTCGGCGACAACGCCGAGGTCGCGCTCCAGGTCGAGGACCCGTGGGAGGCCTTCACCGGCCTGCTGCGCGCCAACGCCGAGCTGTGCGCACGCGACGCCGGCGTCCAGGCCGCGCTGGCGCGCGAGCCCGCCGCCTGGCGGCTCGCCGAGCCCGAGCTCGAGCGCCTCGACGGCCTCGCCAACCAGGTGGTCGCGCGCGCGCAGGCGGCCGGCGCGCTGCGCATGGACTTCAAGGTCACCGAGATCCCGATGCTCATGGGCGGGCTGTACTCGTCGATGGCCGTCCCGGGCTACGACTGGCGCCGCCACCTCGAGAATCATCCTGGACGGCCTGCGGGCGTAGGGGTCGCCGAACGTCGGTCTTGCCCCGTCCAGACATGGGAAGACCGACGTTCGGCGCTCGGGGCGGGCCGCGGCCGGGCCAGAGTTCAGAACTCTGGTAGCCTGGCGCCGGCTATGGCCAGAGTTCAGAACACCTCGGAGCGGGTGTTCGTCGACCTCCTCGAGGCCGTCGTCGCCGGGCGCTATGCGCCGGGGGAGAAGCTCCCGCGCCAGCGCGAACTCGCCTCCGACCTCGGGGTCACGCTCCAGCCGCTGCGCGAGGCGCTCAAGCGCCTGGAGCAGATGGGCCTCGTCGAGGCGCGCCACGGCGACGCGACGCGGGTGCGCGACTGGCGCGCCCACGGGACGCTCGACGTCCTCGCCCACCTCGGCCCGGCGGTCCTGGGCGACATCCTCGAGGCGCGCTCACTCATGCTGCGCGAGATGGCCGGCCTGGCGGCGCAGCGCCGCGACGGGCCGCGCGCCCGCGCGATCGGCGTCCTGGCGCGCCGCTACGCGCAGGCCACCGACGTCCGCGTCGCCGCCGAGCTCGACTTCGCCTTCTTCACCGAGGTCGCCGAGGCCGCGGGCAACCTCGTCTTCCTGCTCATCCTCAACGCCATCCGCGACGTCTACTTCGAGCACCTCGACGAGCTGCCGGTGGCCGCCGACGTCGCGGCGCTCGCGCCCGGCTACGCGGCGGTCGCCGCCGCGATCGAGGCGGGCGACGCCGAGGCGGCGCGCGCGGCGGCCTTCGCGCTCGCCGAGGTGCAGCGCGCGGCGGTGAGCGGATGAGGGCGCGCCGGCGGGCGCGCGTCGCGCGCTACGTGACCCAGGCGGTCGCGCCCGCGCCGCCGCTGCCGCCGGTCGCCGCCACCGACGCGGTCGACGCCTTCGCCGCCCAGCTCGCCGCCGCGCCCGCGCCCAATCGCGTCGCGATCCAGGCCCTGCTCCTCGCGCACGCGGCCGGCTTCGCCCTCGGGCGCGCCGAGGAGCCGCTGCGCGCGCTGGCGCACCTCAGCTACTACGGCGACCTCGGCGTGATGCGCACGCTCGGCTACGACCCCGACGCCGTGCTGCGCCGGGCGCGCGGATGAGCGAGCTGCGCGCCGACGCCGTCGTCGTGGGCAGCGGCGCCGGCGGCGCCGCCGCGACGGCCGAGCTCGCCGCCGGCGGGCTCGACGTCGTCGTCCTCGAGGAGGGCGCGCGCCACGACCACCGCGACTTCACCGCCCGTCCGCGCGACATGGCCGCGCGCCTGTACCGCGACGGCGGCCAGCTGGTGACCCTCGGCACCCCGCCGATCGTGCTCCCGCTCGGGCGCGCGGTCGGAGGCACCACGCTCATCAACTCCGGCACCTGCTTCCGGACCCCGCGGCGCGTGCTCGAGCGCTGGGCGCGCGAGGACGGCGTGCCCGCGCTCGACGACGCGCTCTTCGACCACGTCGAGGAGGTGCTCGGCGTGGCCGAGGTCCCCGCGGCGCTCGCGGGGCGCAACGCCCTGGTGGTCAAGCGCGGGGCCGAGGCGCTCGGCCTCAGCGGTGGCTTCCTGCGTCGCAACGCGCCTGGCTGCCGCGCCTCGGGGGTCTGCGCCTTCGGCTGCCCGAGCGGCGCCAAGCAGCACGCCGCGGCGAGCTGGCTGCCGCGGGCGCAGGCCGCCGGCGCGCGCGTGGTCACCGGGGCGAAGGTCCGGCGCGTGCTCGTCCGCGGTGGCCGCGCCGAGGGGGTGCAGGCGCGCGGGCTGACGGTCCGCGCGCCGCTGATCCTCGTGGCCTGCGGCGCCCTGCTCACGCCGGGGCTGCTGCGCCGCAGCGGCGTCGGCTCGCCCGCGCTCGGGCGCCACCTGACCATCCACCCGGCGAGCGCGGCCCGCGCGCGCTTCGACGAGGTCATCGACCCGTGGGACGGCGTCCCGCAGTCCTACTACGTCGACGCGCTGGCCGCCGACGGCATCCTGCTCGAGGGGATCGCCGGACCTCCCGACCAGGCCGCGATGTCGACCCCCGGCGCCGGCCCGCTGCACCGCGAGCGCATGCTGGCCATCCGCAGCACCGCCTCCTTCGGCGTCATGGTCGCCGACAGCGCGACGGGCACGGTCCGCGAGGCCGGCGGGCGCCTGCTCGTGCGCTACGACCTGCACCCCGACGACGCCGAGCGCCTGCGCCGCGGCTTCGCCCTGCTGGCGGACATCTGGTGGGCCGCCGGCGCCCGCGAGGTGGTCGTCCCGCTCGACGCCGTGCCGGTGCTGCGCGACGGCGACAACGGGCCGCTCCTGCGCGCGCGCGTGCGCCCGCGAGACGTCAAGGCGATGGCCTTCCACCCGCTGGGGACCGCGCGCGCCGGCGCCGACCCGTCGCGCTCGGTCGTGGACCCCTCGCTGCGGGTCCACGGCGTGCGCGGGCTCTACGTCGCCGACGGCAGCGTCGTGCCGTCCTCGCCGCAGGTCAACCCGCAGGTGACGATCATGGCGCTGGCGGTGCGCCTCGGGCGGGCCCTTGCCAGGATGGCCGCGTGATCGCCCGCTCCGACGCTGTCGCCGCGCTGCGCTGCGAGCGCTTCGACGTGGTGGTGGTGGGGGGCGGGATCACCGGCGCCGGCGTGGCGCTCGACGCCGCCTCGCGCGGGTACTCGGTGGCGCTCGTCGAGAAGGGCGACTACGCCTCGGGCACCTCGAGCCGCTCGAGCAAGCTCGTCCACGGCGGGCTGCGCTACCTGCAGAGCTTCGACCTCGGCCTCGTGCGCGAGGCCCTGCTCGAGCGCCAGCTGCTCGTCCGCCTCGCGCCCCACCTCGTGCGCCCGCTGCCCTTCGTCGTGCCCGCCTTCGACGGCGCGCGCCCGGACCGCATGGTCGGCGTCGGCCTCAACCTCTACGACGCCATGGCGCGCGGCGGGCGCAAGCGCGAGGACGGCGACTGGGAGCCCGACCGCCACCGCGTCGTCTCCGGCGAGGAGGTCGTCGAGCTGCTGCCCGCGCTCGCGGGCCGCGCGCCGACCTCCGGCTATCTCTTCTACGACGCCCAGACCGACGACAGCCGGCTCGTGCTCACCGTCCTGGCCGAGGCCGAGCGCTTCGGCGCCGTGTGCGCCAACCGCCTGGAGGTCACCGACCTGCTCGACGAGGGCGGCCGCACGCGCGGCGTGTGCGTGCGCGACGCCCTGAGCGGAGAGCGCTTCGAGCTGCGCGCCGACAACGTCGTCAACGCGACCGGCGTCTGGGCCGACCGGCTCCGCCCCGAGGAGCTCCACGACGAGGCCGAGGTGCCGCGCATCCGCCCCTCGCGCGGGACGCACCTGACGCTCGCGCACGCGACGCTGCCGCTCGCCGCGGGCGCGATCGTCCCCGCGGGCGGCGGCCGCGCGATCTTCGCACTGCCGTGGTTGGGCTCGACGCTCGTGGGCACGACCGACAACGAGTACGACGCCGAGGACCTCGACCACGTGCGGCCCGCCGAGGAGGACGTCGCCTACCTGCTCGGCGCGGTCAACGCCTTCTTCGGCACCGCGATCGGCCGCTCGCAGATCACCGGGGCCTACGCCGGCGTGCGGCCGCTGATCTCGACGGGCGACCCGAAGAAGTCGGTCGACATCTCGCGTAAGGCCGAGCTCTACGAGACCTCGAGCGGGATGATCACGATCACGGGCGGCAAGCTGACCACGTGGCGGCGGATGGCGAAGATGGCCGTCGACCGCCTGGTCGAGCGCGAGGCGCGCCTCGCGCCGTGCCGCACGCACGAGATCCCGCTGGGCCAGGCGGTCGACGCGGCGGCGCTCCCGAGGGTCGAGGGCGTGCCCGAGGAGGCCTATGAGCGCCTGGCCGGCCGCTACGGCCATGCGGCCCACGAGGTCCTCGCCGTGGCGGCGCAGAGCGGCGAGCTGGCGCAGCCGATCGTGCCCGGCGGGCCCGCCGATCTGCTGGCCGAGGCGGTCCACGCGGCGCGGCGCGAGCAGGCGGTGAGCGTGGGCGACGCGCTCCTGCGCCGGACCCGCGTGGCGCTGCTGGCGGCGCGCGGCGCCGCCGACGCCGAGGGCGCGACGGCGCGGCGCGTGGCGGGCGCCATGGCGGGCGCGCTGGGGTGGGACGCGGGGGAGATCGACGCGCAGGGCGGCGCCTTCCTCGACGAGGCCCGCGCCGAGGGCATCGTCCCCACGCCGTAACTTTCCCCCCTCTCGCCGGTTGGATTTCGGCGACCGGTCGTGTCGATCCCCAAGGAGCCCTGCCCGTCCCCATGCCCCGCCGCCTCGCTCTCCTCGCCGTGCTCGTGCCGCTCGCCCTGCCCACCGTCGCCGGCGCGGCCACGCCCGCGCGCTTCTTCGCCGGGGAGGCGATCGACGGTCCGAGCGCGGACATCCAGTCGCTCGGCGACCTCGACGTCGCCCGCGACGGCACGGGGGCGCTGACCTACGTCAAGCGCGTCGCGGGGGTCGACCACATCTTCGTCTCGCGGCTGGTGGGCGGCGCCTTCCAGGTGCCCGAGCAGGTCGACGCGGGCCTCGGCGGCGCCGGCGCGCAGCCGACGATCGCCGCGTCGGACGGCGGACGGCTCGTCGTCGCCTTCGTGAGCGGGGGCGGGATCTTCACCGCCGTGCGCCCGGCCGGGGCGCCGGGCTGGGCCGCGGTCCAGCAGATCGCGACCACGGGCGAGAACCCCGACGTCGAGATGTCGATCAACGGGGTCGCGTACCTGACCTACAGCGGAGCCGGCGACCTCCAGGCCGATCGCTTGGAGCGCAACGCGACGACCTTCAACGGCGTTCCGGGGCCGCTCGACATCAACCCCGCGGCGACCGCCGGCACCGGCACCGGGCGCCCGCGGGTCGCCGTCGCCGCCGACGGCATCGCGACGATCGTCTGGGGCGAGAGCGGTCACGTCTATTCGCGCCGGGTCTTCGAGCTGCGCCCGTCGATGGCACCCCAGGACCTCGGCGACGGCGCCGACGAGCCCGACATCTCCGGCGAGGACGACTCGAGCTTCGCATGGGTCGTGTTCCGGCAGGGCGGCGCGGCGATCGCCCGGCGCCTCGTCGGCTCGCAGTTCGACCCGCCGGTGACGCTCGAGGGCAACGAGGGCACGGAGTCGCCGCGCGTCGCGATCAACGGGCGCGGCGTCGGCTACGCGGGCGTCGGCGGCACGTCCACGAACACGGCCTACGGCGCCGTGCTCAAGGACGACGTCTTCAACCCGGCGGTGGGGCTCATCGCCGCCGGGGTGCAGCCCTTCCCGGCGCCCGCGGCGGCGGAGAGCGGCGACGGCCTCGTCGCCTTCCAGCAGGCCGACCCCACCGGGCAGGCGATCCACGTCCGGCCCTACGACTACATCCCCGCCTCGCGGGCCGTCACCCAGCCCGGCACCGACTCGACGCTCTCCAACCCGGCGCTCGGGCCGACCGACGCCTCGCGCGGCCTCGACGCCGCGGCCGACCGCGCGGGCGACATCGCCGTCGCCTTCGTGCAGGGCCAGAACGACGGCCGCCAGATCGTCGCCGCCAGCCTCGACCGGGCGCCCGGGGCCTTCCGGGCCACCACGACGACGAAGTGGCGCAAGTTCGCACGCCCGCCGCTGAAGTGGGGGACCTCGTTCGAGCTCTGGGGGGCGCTCACCTACCAGGTGCAGATCGACGGCCAGCCCGTGGCGCAGACGACGTCGACCGGCATCACGCTGCCCACCGTCGTGCCCGACGGCCTGCATCGCTGGCGCGTCGTGGCCATCGACCGCCACGGGCAGGCCACGGCGACGCCCACGCGCAACCTGCGCATCGACGCCACGCCGCCGAAGCTCAGCTTCAGGCTCTCGGGCTCGCACAAGCGCGGCAAGCTGCTGAAGATCGCGGTCAAGGCCAGCGACGCCAGCGGCACGTTGCGCAAGGCCTCGGGCCTGAACCTCGTGCGCATCTCGTGGGGCGACGGCTCGCGGACGGTCGTCGGGCTGAAGGCCGCGCACCGCTACGGGCGCTCGGGGAAGGTCACCGTGCGGGTCAGCGCGAGCGACAAGGCCGGCAACGCGATCGCCCAGACGCGCCAGATCACCATCCGCAAGTAGGCCCTCAGACAGGCGGCGCTCGAAAAGCCCGCAGCGTGCGGACTACCGTTCGTCGCGCCGTTCATGCCGCCCGACGCACCCCGTAGGATGCCGCGCCGTGCGCGTGCCGAGCGGCGAGCCCGAGCTGGTGCGGGCGGGGGCGGCGGGGGATCCCGCGGCCGTCGCCGCGCTGTGGGACGCCTACGGCGCGCGGTCCTTCGCCTTCTCGCAGCGGATCGTCGGCCGCGCCGAGCTCGCCGCCGACGCCGCCCAGGACGCCTTCCTGCTCGGCCAGGCCCAGCTCCCGCGGCTGGCGCGCGCGGGCGAGGGCTTCGGGCCCGTGCTCCTGAGCGCGACCCGGACCACGAGCTATGAGCTGTTGGCCCGCGAGGAGCACGCCGACGGCGGGCGCCAGGGCGGGCCCGGGCTGTCGGCGGCGGTCTCGCGCCTGCGCCCGCAGCAGCGCGCGGCGCTCGCGCTCGCCGGCCTGGAGGGCCTGTCCTACGCCGAGATCGCGCCGGTCCTCGGGATCGGCGTCGAGGCGGTGCCGGCGCTGCTCGCGCGCGCCCGCCTGCGCCTGCACGACGAGCTGCACGGCACGGCGCTGGCCGCCGCCGCCGTGCGCTCCCCCGACTGCGAGGACGTGCTGCCCCTGCTCGCCGCCGCCGGCGACGGCGAGCTCGCCGCCGGCGAGGCGGCGTGGGCCGATCCGCACGTCACCCGCTGCGAGACCTGCCCCCGCACGCGCCGCGCCTTGGAGGAGGCGGCCGCGACCTACGCGGCCTGGTCGCCCGCGGTCCCGCCCTCGTGGCTGCGGACAGCGACGCTCGCCGAAGTGGGAGCCGAGGCCCTGGGGGTGGCCTCGGCGTTGGCCGCCGCCGGGTCCCCGCCGCGTCGCGCCGGACGGCGCGCGGCGGGGACCTGGAGCACCCCACGGCCCAGCCTCGCGGCCGCGCTCATGGGCGCCACGCTGCTCAGCGTCGCCTTCGCGGCGCTGCTGCTGGCGACGGTCGGCGCCCTGCGCCAGGGCGATGCACCGACGGGCGGCACCCGGATGCCCGACGCCACGCGCAGCCTGCAGGTCGCCGCGGTCCCGCAGCGGCGCGCGACGCACCGCGCCCACAGCCACCGCGCGGCGCGGCGGGCCCGGCGCGCGCGCCCGTCGCGCCGCTCGCATCGAGTCGCCTTCGTCCCGGTGCGCAAGGTGACCCGCCGGACGCCGGCGGTCACGCAGCGCCCCGCGACCGGCTCGGCGCCGTCGCAGCCCAAGCGGCGCGCGGCGAAGCCCACGCCGAGGCCCAAGCGCTCGCAGCCGCCGACGACGGCCGCGCCCGCGGCGCCGGCGCCGCCCCCGCTGACCCCAGCCAACCCGGACGCGCCCGCCGACGAGCCGCCCAACGGCTCCGACGGCGCCTCGACCACCGCCGCGCCGGCGGCCGCCTCGCCGACCGCGAGCGTCCCCTCGCCGGCGAGCGTGCCGGCCAAGGTCGCGAGCGTCCCGCCGGTGTCGGCGCCCGCGGCGCCCGCGGCCAGCTTCACCGCGCGCGACGACGACGGGCACGGCGGCGGGGCGAGGAAGCCCTGCGGGCGGCCGCAGCGCTGCAGCCACCGCTCCTGCCAGCACTAGGTGTAGTTGCTGAGGACGTTGTTCGGGGTGCCGGGTCGCTGTGAGGCCCGTTGCGGTGCGAACAGCTCACCGAGGAACGGGTCCGTGCCTGGGGGTCGAACGTCGGTTCTACCCGGTGTGGACGGGGGAAGACCGACGTTCGGCGCCCCCCCCGGGGGCCGGTGGGCGGCGGGCCGGCGGGCCGACGCGGCATGATGCGCGCGTGAACGACGACGGCCTTCGCCCCCTCACCGACACGAGCACCGCCTGGTCCGCGCGCAAGGTCGTGCGCGCGCTAGGCCTGCGCGAGAGCAGCGGTCCGCGCCCGCGGGTCGTCGCCGCGATGATCGCGTCGGCCGACGGGCGCGCCGCATTCCAGGGGCGCTCGGTCGGCCTCGGCCACCCGGCCGACCGCGCCGTGTTGCGCGAGCTGCGCACGGCGGTCGACGCGATCCTCGTCGGGACGGGGACGCTGCGCGCCGAGCGCTACGCCAACCTCCTCGACGACGACCAGCGCGCCCATCGCGCCGCCGCCGGCCTCGAGCCCGAGCCGGTCGTGGCGACCATCTCGCGGCGCCTGGACCTGCCGCCGGACATCCCGCTGCTGGCCGAGCCGACCGCGCGCGTGCAGGTCTACACGGAGGCCGACGGCGAGGTCCCCAGCTCCGGCGCCTGGGTTGCGGTGCACCGCTTCGAGCCGGGCGGCCTGACCATGGCGGCGATCCTCGCCCACCTCGCCGCCGAGCGCGGCGTGCGGACGGTCCTCTGCGAGGGCGGCCCGACGCTGCTGCGCGAGATGGTCGCGGCCGAGTGCGTCGACGACCTCATGCTGACCCTCTCGCCGATGCTCGTGGCCGGCGACGCGCCGACGCCGACGGCCGGCGAGGCGATCGACCCGCCCGCGGGGCTGGCGCTGCGCGACCTCCATCGCGCCGACGACCACCTCTTCCTGCACTACACCTTGCCCCCGCCAACACCTTCCTCGGGCGCGTGACCGCCGCGAGGGGGGACCCCGTGGGCCTGAGCCTCCTGCGCCTGCGCGACCGCACGGTGGCCGTCGAGCCCGGTCGCCCGCTGGTCATGGGGATCGTCAACGCCGGCGACGACTCGTTCTCCGACGCGGTCCGGCTCGACACGCTCGAGCGCCGGGTCGAGCACGGCCTCGCCCTCGTCGCGCAGGGCGCCGACCTGGTGGACGTCGGCGCCGAGTCGGGCGTCACCTACACGCCGAGCAGCGCCGCCGACGACGAGGCGGCGCTGGTGGTGCCGCTCGTCGAGCGCCTCGTCGCCGAGGGCGTCACGGTCTCCGTAGACACCTGGAAGCCCGAGGTCGCCCGCGCCGCGCTCGACGCGGGGGCGGCGATGCTCAACGACGTCAGCGGGCTGCGCGACCCGGCGCTCGCCGAGCTCGCGGCGGCGAGCGGCGCGGCCCTGGTGGTCATGCACACGCGCGCCGCGCCCAAGCAGGAGTCCTTCCCCGCCTACGACGACGTCGCCGCCGACGTCGAGGCCTTCCTGCGCGAGCGCATCGAGCTCGCGCTGGGCCTCGGGGTCGCCGAGGAGCAGATCGTCCTCGACCCGGGGCCGGACTTCGCCAAGACCCCGCAGGAGACCGTCGAGGTCCTGCGCGCGCTGCCGCGCCTGCACGCGCTCGGGCGCCCGCTGCTGCTCGCCATCTCGCGCAAGTACTTCCTCGGGGCGATCACCGGCCGCCCGCCGGCCGAGCGCCTGGCGGGCACGCTCGCCGCCGCGGCCTGGGCCGCCGACGCCGGCGCGGCGATCCTGCGCGTGCACGACGTCGCGCAGGTGCGCGACGTGCTCACCGTCAAGGCCGTCCTCGAAGGTCGCGCGGAGGTGCCGGAGTTCGACGCCGGCGACGAGGAGCTGAAGTGGATCCGCGCGGACCGGTAGCCTGAGGGCGCTGACAGGGGTCGCCGGACGCTGGGTCAACGCGTCCGGGTTGCCCACCGACACCGACGTACTCAAGGAGGAACCCATGGCCGTGCTGCATCGCGACGCCCTCGAGGCGAGCCCGCTGGCCGACCTGCACGCGATCGCCTCGGAGCTCGGGATCGACGGCTTCCGTCGCCTGCGCAAGGACAATCTCATCGAGCGCATCCTGCGCGACTCCGGCAACGACGAGGAGGACGACGGCGGCGAGACGCTGTCCGAGGAGGTCGTCGACGAGGCCGCCGAGGAGTCCGAGGCGCGGCCCCGCCGCCGCCGCGGCACGCGCGGCGGGCGCGGACGCTCCGGTCGCGACGACGCCGAGCGCAACGGCGACGACGCCGACGACGAGCCCTCCGAGCGCCGCGACGAGGTGGTCGAGGGCGTCGTCGAGCTGCTCGGCAACGGCTCGGGCTTCGTGCGCCTGGCGCCGCCCGAGCCCAGCGACGCGGACGTCTACATCTCCGCCGCGCAGGTCCGCCGCTGCGAGCTCGTCTCCGGCGACCGCGTCTCGGGCCCCGTGCGCAAGCCGCGGCGCTCGGAGCGCTACCCGTCGCTCGTGCGCGTCGACACGATCAACGGCGCCCCGGCCGAGGAGGTCGCCGAGGGCACGCCCTACGACGAGCTGCCGTGCGCCTTCCCGTCCGTGCGCCTCGAGCTCGGCTCCGACGACCCGACGCTGAAGGCGATCGAGTGGTTGACGCCGATCGGGCGCGGCTCGCGGGTGGCCATCACCGGCGGCCTGCTGGCCGGCAAGACCGAGACGCTGCGGCGCCTCGCCGCCGCGCTGTCCGGGGTCGAGGGCCTCGAGCTCAGCCTCGTGCTCACCGGCGTGCGCCCGGAGGAGGCCGCCGAGTGGAAGGCGGGGCCGATCGCGCCGACCGCGGCGCTGACGCTGGCGGCGGGCTCCGAGGCCCAGGGGCAGGCGCTCGAGCGCGCGATCGAGACCGCGCAGCGGATCGCCGCCCGGGGCGGCCACGCGGCGGTCCTCGTCGACACGCTGGACGCCATCGCGCCGTCCGTCGCGCGCCGCGCGCTCGCGGCCGCGCGGGCGATCGTCGACGGCGGCTCGCTGACCGTCATCGCCACGGCGAGCAAGCCGCTGGGCGGCGAGACGACCGTGATCGGCCTCGACGCCGCGCGCACGGCGGCGCGCAACTTCCCGGCGCTGGACCTGGGCGCGAGCGGGACGCTGCGCCCGGAGCTGCTCGTGGGGGAGGCGGGCGCCGACGCGATCGCCACGGCGCGGGCCGAGGCCGAGTAGGGCGCTTGCGCCGCGGCTAGCGCGGCTGGTAGGCGACGCGGCCCCAGGAGGGCTCGGGCGCGAGCTCGACCGGCTCGCCGTCGCGGTCGGGCTGGATGTAGCGGAAGGCGTGGGTCTCGGCGTCGAAGTGGACGTCGAGCTCGCCCTCCTTGACGCGCTGGTCCAGCCACGCCGAGCGGAACACGAGCCGCCGCAGCCAGTGCACGAGCGAGCGGTCGCTGGGGCCGACGAGCTCGGGCCAGCAGTCGTTGACGTGCTCGCCGAGGGCCGACGCGGGCTCGTGGATCTCGCCGTTGACGGCGAGGTTGACGAGGTCCTCGAGCTCGGGCTCGTCGAGGCGGCCGGAGACGAAGCCGAGCTTCAGCGCCGCCTGCTCACAGCGCTCGGCGAAGTCACGCTCGTTGAAGGTGAAGCGCAGCTCGCCGTACTCGAGGACGAAGTCCTCTCCGGAGTCGTAGTTGCCTCGACGCGTCGTATCCATGGGTGAGCAGACCTCGCCGGGGAACGTCATCGGCGCGGGCGTCGGCATCCTAAGGGCGATCCCTTCCGATGCGGATCCCCTGACAGCGATGTTGCACTCCAAGGGCCGCTCGACCGGAACTCCGACGCCGTGGTGCCGCAAGGTCGTGACCTACCACCAGGACGCCGGCTACGACACCGGCGCGGGCGAGGCCCACACCTACATCGGGCAGTACGGGCTCAGGCCGTGCGCGGCGGGCTCCCAGCGTGCGCTCGCGGTGCCGGCGGCGGTCCCGTCCTTCGTCGGAGGCATCGGGGCGAGCGACGCCGGCCTGGTGGCGTGGAGCGACACGACAGGGGTGTTCGCGGCGCCGCCGGCGCCGTAGCGGGGGGAGAGAACGCGGCGCCCGCGGCCTAGTGGCGCCATGACCGCCACCGACCCGGGCGCCACCATCCTGGTCGTCGAGGACGACCTGGCCACGCGCACCTTCCTGGCCGACAACCTCACGGCCGACGGCTACGAGCTCCTCGTCGCCGACTGCGTCCGCGACGCCGTCCGCCTGCTGGAGACGAAGTTCCCCGACCTCGCGCTCGTCGACCTCGGCCTGCCCGATGCGTCGGGCCTCGACCTGCTGCGCCGCGTGCGCGCCTCCGACGGCGTCGCGAGCCGCATCGACCCGGCGGTGCCGCTGGTCGTGCTGAGCGGGCGCGACGGCGAGCTGGACCGCGTGCGCGGGTTCCAGCGCGGGTGCGACGACTACGTGTGCAAGCCGTTCTCCTATCCGGAGCTGCGGGCGCGCGTGGAGGCGCTCTTGCGCCGGGCCGACCTGCGCCGCCGGCCGGGGCGCCTGCGCGTCGGCGAGCTGGAGCTCGACGTGGTCGCCCGCGTGGTGCGCCTGGGCGGGGCGCCGGTCGACCTCTCCCAGAAGGAGTTCGCGCTCCTGCGCGCGCTGGCCTCCGAGCCGACGAGGGTCTTCACCAAAGACGAGCTCCTGCGGGCGATCTGGGGCTTCCGCGCCCTCGGCAGCACGCGCACGCTCGACTCGCACGCCTGTCGGCTGCGGCGCAAGCTCGGCCGCGACGGCGATCGCTTCGTCGTCAACGTGTGGGGCGTCGGGTACCGGCTCGTGGACGGGCCCGCGGGGCCGATCGCCTTCGAGCCCGCGTCGGAGGAGCAAGCCGCGGCGCGGCCGCTCCCGTCCGCGGCGGCCGCGGCGCGGCCGCTCCCGTCTGCGGTGGCCGCGGCGCGACCGCTCCCGCCCGCGGCCGCCGCGGCCCTCGCGCCGCCGCTGCTCGCCGTCGCGCGCCCGCTCGACGCCGCCACCGTCCTGCTCCCGTGGCTGCTCGCCTCGGTCGGCCTTGGCCTGGGCGCCGTCTTCCGCGCGCAGCTGGGCCGCCGGCGCGAGCTCGTCGCGCGGGCGTGCCACGAGCTGCGCGGCCCGCTGACCGCCGCCCACCTGGCGCTCCACGCCGGCGCGCGCCACGGCGCGGCGCCGCCCGCGCGCCTGGCCGCGATCGGGCGCGAGCTCGAGCGCGCCGCGATGGCCCTCGACGACCTCGCCGCCGCGCGCGACGGGCGGCGCGCGCCAGACCGCGACGAGCCCGTCGACGTCGGCGACCTGCTCGCCTACCAGCTCACGACCTGGCGCGACGTGGCCGGCGTCTTCGGCTGCCGCGTCGAGCTCGTCGAGCCGCGCGCGGGGGCCGTCGTGCGCGGGGATCGCGTCCGCCTCGCGCAGGCCGTCGGCAACCTCGTGGCCAACGCGCTGGAGCACGGCGACGGCCGCGTCGAGCTCCAGGCGCGCGCCCAGGGCGATCGCGTGCGCATCGAGGTGGCCGACGAGGGACCCGGGCTCCCGGCCCCGGTGGGCCGCCTCACGCGCCGCCCGCGCGCCGGCCGCGGGCGGCGCGGCCGCGGGCTGGCGATCGCGGCCGACATCGCCGACCGCCACGGCGGCCGGCTCGTCGCGGCGCCGACGGCGCGCGGCGCTCGCGTCGCCCTCGAGCTGCCCGCGTGGCGGGGCGGCGCGTGAGCGATGACGCGCCGGCGCCGGGCCGCCGCGCTCCTCGGGCTCGCGCTCGCGCTCGGCGTCCTCGCCGCCTCCGACGTCGCCGGCCGCGAGGCCGCGCTGCGCCGCCGCCTCGGTCCCGCCGTCCCCGTCGTCGTCGCCCGCCGGCCGCTGGCCGCCGGCGAGCGCATCGTCCGCGGCGCCCTGGCCCTGCGGCTCGTGCCCGCGCGCTACGCGCCCGCCGGCGCGCTCGCCGACCCGGCCGACGCCGTCGGCCGCCGCGCCGCCGTAGCGGTCGCCGCCGGCGCCGACCTCGAGCCCGACCTGCTCGCCGTCCCCGGCGCCGACGCCCGCGACCCGCCCGCCCCGGCGCTGCGGCGCGGCGAGCGCTCCCTGGAGCTCGTGGCCGTCGCGGCGCCGGACGCCGTCGTCCCCGGCGCGCGCGTCGACGTGCTCGTGACCTACGACGGGCGCGACGGAGCGCCCGGCGCCACGCGGCTGGCGCTGTCGGACGCGGAGGTGCTGTCGGTGCGCCCGGCGCCCGCCGCCGAGGGCGCCCAGGCGGCCTCCGGGCTGCCGCGGGTGCGGGCCGGGCTGCGCGTCAGCGTGCGCCAGGCGGTGGCGCTCACGGCCGCCGCCGCGACCGCCGCGGAGGTGCGTCTCCTGGCCCGTCCACCGCCCTGAACGCCCGTTCGGGGGCCATCGACCACCCGTCTACTGAGCCCCCACGCGCGTCAAGCCGGCGTCGAGCCCGCCGATAGCCCGAGCAGCATGAGATTCCCCGTTCCTCGTCTCGTCCTGCTCGCGTGCACGCTCCTCGCGGTGCTGCCCGCGGGCGCGCAGGCCGCCTCCAAGGGCGCCAAGTACCCGGTCATCACCAAGGTGTCGCCGCTGAAGCTCGGCGTCGGCGACGTGATGACGATCACGGGCAAGAACTTCCGCAAGGGCAAGAGCAAGAACACGGTCGTCTTCAAGCGCGACGGCGGCCGTGCCGTGTTCGTCAAGGCGCCCGACGCGACGACGACGAAGATCGGGGTCACGGTCCCCGCCAAGCTGCTGCCCTTCCTGGCCAAGAAGAAGGGCAAGCGCACCTTCACGCGCTTCCGCATCCGCGTCCTGGCCACCAAGTTCGCCAAGTCGTTCACGACGGCCAAGAAGTCGCCCATGATCGGCCCCGACGCCATCGGCGGCGGCACCAAGGACGACTGCGACGGCGACGGCGTCAAGAACAAGGTCGACAAGGACGACGACAACGACCTGATCCCGGACACGCTCGAGGCGACGCTCGGCACCGATCCGTGCAAGCGCGACACCGACGGCGACGGCGAGTCCGACGGCTGGGAGTACTACTCGGCGCTCGACCGCAACGGCAGCGCCAAGCCCGCCCCGTTCTCCAAGCCCTACCCGAACCCACTGGACCCCAAGGACGCCGACATCGACCACGACGGCGACGGCCTGACGGACATCCAGGAGTACACGGCATGGGCGACGTTCGGCGCCAACAAGCTCCCGCTGAGCTACAGCGGCGGCAACCCCGCCTCCGCCGGCCGCGCCGCGCCGCCGCCGTCCATGGCCTACATGGACCGCGACCACAACGGCTTCCTCAGCGACTTCGAGCGCGACGCCGACGGCGACGGCATCCCCAACATGGACGAGGGCGGCTCCAAGGACCGCGCCCGGATCACCAAGAGCCAGGCCGCCGACGACCCCAACTACTACGACTTCGGCCTCTTCACGAGCTCCTACATCAAGCTCGCGATGGACCAGAGCAAGGATCCCGAGCCGCTGTGCGCGGGCATCAACCAGGTCCCGTTCTACTGCGTGGACTCCGCCAAGGACGGCCCGATCGACGTCGAGAAGGTGGACACGCTCGACTGGCTCTCGGCCGACTCCGACGGCGACGGCATCCGCGACGACCAGGACGACGCCGACCACGACGACGTCCCGAACATCACGGAGTACCTGCAGGAGATCGCGGCGCCCTTCAAGGACCGCAAGTACCGCCAGCTCGACGCGTGCGTCCCGAACGCCGACTCGCGCTTCTGCCTGCTGGGCAGCGTGGACGTCGACCACGACGGGATCCCCAACCGCGACGACACCGACGACGACGGCGACGGCCTGGCAGACACGCTCGAGCAGCAGTACGGCCTCGACCCGCTGCGCGCGGACACCGACTCCGACGGCGTCTCGGACGGCTTCGAGTACTGGTCCGCGCTCGATCTCAACGACCTGGCGCACCCCTACCCGGGCAAGGCCCCGTATCCCAACCCGCTCGACGGCAGCGACGCGAACCTCGACTTCGACGGCGACGGCCTCACCCTCACGGAGGAGTACAAGGCCTGGAACTACTCCGGCCGGCCGCAGCCGCTGAACTACAGCGACGGCCAGAAGTACACCGGCGGCCGCGTCCCGGCCCCCGTCGGCCAGGACATCGACCACAACGGCGTGCTCTCCGACGCCGAGAAGGACGTCGACCACGACGGGCTGACCAACTGGGACGAGACCCACGGGCGCATGACCATCGCCTGGTGGAACATCCACTACTCCGGCGACCAGCCCAGCGTCGAGATCCCGTACGCGGGCTACAAGGAGACCCAGTACCCCAACGCGCCGGCGCTCTTCATCCAGCCGAACTTCGTCGACCCCGACACCGACGGCGACGGCGTGCTCGATGGCGACGACGACCAGGACCACGACGGCTACCCGAACTGGTTCGAGGTCGCCCGTCCCGACGGCTCGGCGCAGTTCGGCGGCGAGAGCTGGTGGGAGACCTACACGTCGACCAAGTTCCCCTACAGCCTGGTCAGCGGCCATGACGACCGCCAGGCTCGCGTGCAGCCCTTCAACCCGTGCAAGCCGACCTACAGCGAGCACTGCCACGCCTTCGCGCCGCCGAACTACTACGACAAGAACGAGGACTGGGAGAGCGACACCGACGACGGCTGGGTGCCCGTCCTCCCGCCCAAGTACTGACCTTCGGGGGCACGCGCCGCGACCGTCCGAGAGCCACCGGCCAGGAAGCCCGGTGGCTCTCGGCGTTAATGGGCGACGTCGATGACGATCCGCGTCGGCCCGGTGAGCCGGAAGACGCGGAAGCCGGTCCTGCGCGTGAGCCCGAGCCCGAAGGACACGACGCCCTCGAAGTCCCCGACCCGCTTGACCTGGCGCAGCTGCGCGCAGCCGGGTGTCAGCGAGCTCGGCAGCAGGGCCGTGCCGGCGCTCGTGTGGCCGCGCGCCTGGCGCACGACGACGCGGATCCGCCTGGCGCCGAGCAGGGAGACGGGGTTCCCCGAGGGGTCCGCGACGATCGAGCCGACGTAGCGCGCGTCGTAGCCGGGGGTCGCGAGCCGCGCGCGGATGACGAAGCGGTCGTAGGTCGCGTGGCAGCCGGCCGAGATGCCGTAGAGCTCGGCCTGCCCGCCGCTGCCGGCGGCCGTCTTGGAGCCGATCGTGAAGGGCGGCAGGGCGGCGGCGCCGGCGGCGAGCCACAGGCTCGCAGCGAGCGCGGCGACGACGACGGTCGCACGCATGTAGGGGCGGGTCTATTGCATGCGCACGCGGGAGTCAATGCGAGGGGGAGAGGCGCCGGCGCGCGCGGCTAGTGGTGGCGTGGACCCGTCGCACGCCGCCGATCTCGATGCCCTCGCCGCCGCGCTGCGCGAGCGGCTGCTCGCCGAGGCGGGGCGCGACGGGCCCGGCGACGTGCGCGAGCGCATCGCGGCGCTCGTCGAGCGCGAGGCGGCGCTGCTCGACGCCGGGGCGCGGGCGGCGCTCGTGGAGCGCGTGGCGCGGCGCTCGTTCGGGCTCGGGCCGCTCGAGCCGCTGCTGGCCGACCCCGCGGTCGACGAGGTGATGGTCAACGGCCTGGGGCGCGTGTGGGTCGAGCGCGGCGGCCTGCTGGAGCCCACTGAGGTGCGCTTCGGCTCCGTCGCGGAGCTGCGCGACGCCATCGAGCGGATCCTCGCGCCGCTGGGCCGGCGCGTCGACGAGGCCGAGCCGCTGTGCGACGCGCGGCTTCCCGACGGGTCGCGCGTGAACGTCGTCATCCCGCCGCTGGCCCCGGACGGGCCGATCCTGACGGTCCGCCGCTTCCGCGCGCGCGGGCTCAGCGCCGACGACCTCGTCACGGCCGGGACCTGGGAGCCGCCGTTGCGCGACCTGCTTGCGCGCGCGGTGCGCGCGCGCCTGACCATCCTCGTCAGCGGCGGCACGGGCTCGGGCAAGACGACGACGCTCAACGTGCTGTCCTCCTTCGTCCCGCCCGGCGAGCGGATCGTGACGGTCGAGGACACGCTCGAGCTGCGCCTGCGCCAGCCGCACGTCGTGCGCCTCGAAGCGCGGCCGCCGAGCGTCGAGGGCCGCGGCGAGGTCACGATCCGCCGCCTCGTGCGCAACGCCCTGCGGATGCGGCCGGACCGGATCGTCGTCGGCGAGGTCCGCGGCGGCGAGGCGCTCGACATGCTCGCGGCGATGACGACCGGCCACGACGGGTCGCTCTCGACGGTCCACGCCGGCTCGCCGGAGGAGGCCATCCGTCGCCTGGAGACCCTCGCGCTGATGGCCGGCGTCGGCCTCCCGCACGCGGCGATCCGCGAGCAGGTCGCCGACGCGCTGGACCTGATCGTCCACCAGGCGCGGCTGCCCGACGGGACGCGGCGGATCGTCACCGTCGCCGAGGTCGTGCGGATGGCCGCCGGCCCGGCGACGCGCGAGCTCTTCGTGTGGCGCGACGGCCGCCCGCGCTGGCGCGCGGCGCTGAGCGACGCCCTGGCGGAGCGCCTGGCGGCGTGACGCTCGCCGTCGCCCTCGCCGGACTGGCCGGCGCGCTCGGCGTGGCCGGCGCCTGGGAGGCGCTGGCGGCGGTCGAGCAGGCCGCGGTGGCGCGGACGGTCGCGGGCTGGCTGGCGCCGCTGCGCGCGCTGCGCCGCGAGGGGCGTGCGCCGACGGCGCCCGAGCGCCGGCGCCTGGCGCTCGTGGGCGCGGGCGTCCTGCTGGCCGGGGGCTGGCTGGTCGCCGGGGCGCTCGCGGGCGTCGCCTGCGCGGCCGCCGGACCGCTCGGCGCCCGCGCCCTCGTACGGGCCCGGCGCGAGCGCTGGCGGGCCGACGTCGGGCGCGGCGCGCCGCAGGCGGCCCGCGCGCTGGCCGACGCGCTCGCCGGCGGACACGGGGTGCGCGGGGCGCTGGCGGTCGTCGCGGAGGGCGGCGTCCCGGGCGCGGCGGGCCGCGAGCTCGCGGCCGCCGCCGGAGCGCTGGCGCTCGGCGCCCGGACCGAGGACGCGCTCGAGCGCCTGCGCGCCCGGGCGGCCTCGCCGGCGTGGGACACGCTCGTGGCCGCGATCGCGCTGCAGCGCGAGGCCGGCGGCGACCTGGCCGCCCTGCTGCGCTCGATCGCGGGCGGCCTGGAGGAGGCGGCCCGCGTGGAGGCCGACGCGCGCGCGGCCACCGCCCAGGCCCGCTTCACCGCGTGGCTCGTCGCGCTCCTGCCCGTCGGCGCGGCGAGCCTCGCCGCGCTGGCGCATCCGGGCTCTCTCGCGTCCCTGGCCGCCGCGCCCGGCGCGCCCTGGCTGCTGGGCGCCGCCGCGGCGTGCCAGCTCGTGGCCTGGACGCTCATCCGCAGGATCGCGCGCGTGGGGGAGGGCCGGTGACGCGGGCCCTGGCGCTCGCCGTCGCGGCGGCGGTGCTCGCGGCGGCCGGGATCGTCGAGCTGGCCGCGGCCGGCCGAGGCGGGCGCGCCGGGGAGCGGCCGCGTACTGGGCCCCGCGGTCTGCTCCCCGCCGCCCTCGCCCGCCTCGGCCGCCGCCTCGGCGTCCCCGCCGCTCCCGACGACCTCGAGCGGCGCCTCGACGCCGCCGGCTCGCCGCCGGGCCTCGGGGCGGCCGACGTGATGGCGCTCAAGGCCGGAGCCGCCGTCGTCGCGCTCGTCGCGGCGCTGCCCGCGCTCGCCGTGCTGCCCGGGCGGCTCGGGCCGGTCGCCGTCGTCGCGGCGCCCGCGGGCGCCTTCGTCGTGCCCGACGCCTGGCTCGCCCGCCGGGCGCGGCGCCGCAGCCGGGTCATGGCGGCCGAGCTGCCCGAGGTCCTGGACCTGCTCGGCGTCGCGGTGGGCGCCGGGCTCTCGCCGCTGCGCGCCCTCGCGGAGGTCGGGCGCCGACGAGCCGGCCCGCTGGCCGCCGAGCTGCACGCCGCGGCGACGCGGGCCGGGCTCGGGGTGCCGCGCGCCGAGGCGCTCGCGCGCCTGGAGCGCCGCTGTCCGCTCGACGGCGTCGCCGCGCTCGTCGCGGCCGTCGCGCGCTGCGAGCGCCACGGCGCGCCGCTCCAGCCGGCACTCGCCGCCCTGGCCGCCGACGCACGCGCCGAGCGCGCCCAGCGCCTGCGCGAGGGCGCGGCCCGCGCCGCGCCCAAGATCCAGCTCGTCGTCGCGCTGCTGCTCGTGCCCGCGGTGATGCTGCTGCTCGCCGCGTGCCTGGCCGCGGCGCTGCTGTGACCTGACTACCGGAGGGTGATCGCCAGGCGCGAGCGCGTCACGCCGTCGCCCTCGGCCTTGCCCCCGGCCACGATCGCGCCGAAGGCGTCGAGGTAGGGCTTGGCCTTCTGGAAGTCCGGGTTGCTGCCCGCGGTCGCCTCGATGAGCTTCGTCACCTGCGTGAAGTCGAGGTAGAACGAGGGCTTCAGCCCGTTGCCGAGCTTGCCCGCCGCCGCCGTGAAGGCCGGCGAGGAGCCGAGCTGGGCGCCCGGCGAGATCGCGTCCTGGAGGACCTTGTCGCTGCCGACGGCGACGATGAAGCGGTCGCCCGCGAGCGCGACGTGGATGGGCGGCCCGGACGTGTCGCGAGCGGTGAAGCCGTCGTCGATGCCCTTGCCGTGCAGCGCGCTGACCTTCGTCCCGCCGCTCTGGCCGCGCAGGAAGCGCTCGAGCACGGCGATGGTCTTCCGGGTCTTGCCCGGATCGCCGGTCTTGATGACGAGCGCTCCGCCGAGGCCGGCCGTCGAGGCGCCTTCGACGAAGATGCCCGCGTCGCCCATCCAGCCGAGGACGTCCTTGCGTAGGTCGAGGCCCGTCTGCTGCTGGAACTGCCCGAGCAGCGCGTTGAAGCCGACGCCGGTGATCCCGCCCGCCGAGCTGACCGTCTGCAGGACCTTGTCGAGGGTCTGGCCGAGGTTGGCGACGCCGAAGCCCAGCCACGCGTCGGCGGGGAGGCCCGCGACGATGTCGGCCCCGCTGCCGCCCGTCGAGGCCGACTGCGGGGTGCCGATGGTGACGGCGTCCACGCGCAGGGCGTCGGGCTGGGCCTGCAGGGCGGCGCCGATCGTCCTGGGCGCCGCGCTCGAGAACGAGCCCAGCAGGGCGCCGACCTGCGGGTCGCTGCTCGCGGTCTGCGAGATCGTGCGCAGCAGGCCCTGGACGTCGACGTAGAAGAGGCCGACGCGGTCCTGCGCGACC
This sequence comes from uncultured Actinomycetes bacterium, assembly GCA_963851295.1. GTDB lineage: Bacteria > Actinomycetota > Thermoleophilia > Solirubrobacterales > Solirubrobacteraceae > JAOPZW01. The sequence continues at coordinate 312,504 of CAWKOS010000002.1, forward strand.
TTGTCGCGCACCGCGCGCAGGCCGTTGGAGTCCGAGAGGTTGCCGGCGCCCTTGGAGACGTCGATGACCGACTTCAGGCCCGGCTCGGTGCCGACCACGAGGTGGTGGTCGACGAGCCCGGCGGCCGTGCGGTCGCCCTTGTCGAAGCGGTAGTCGACGCCCTTGTAGGAGCGCTTGACGATGTCGCCCTTCTGCTTGTCGATCGTCGCCTGCGCCTTGCCGTCGTCCTTGGAGGCGATGAGGGCGGCGTAGTCGGCGTCGCGCCCGTTGTGCAGCGCCGTGACGGCGACGGCGACCTTGTCGCCGACCCACGCGTCGACGTCCTCGAAGCTCACGTCGCCGGGCTTGTTCGAGCTGTCGACGAGCTGGCGGAGCTTGGCGGTCGGGTCGTCGGTCTTGAAGATCTTCTTCAGCGCCGCCTCGGCGTCGCCGCGGACCTTGCCGTCGGGGCGCACCGTCGCCTCGACGTAGACGGGCGCGGAGGCCGGGACGAGCGCGGCGGGATCGTTGTCGCCACCGCCTGCGCTCGACGAGCCGCAACCGGCGAGGAAGGCGCCCCCGAGCGCGCACACCAGGGTCAGGACCAGCAGGCGAGCAAGCTTCATCGTCACCAATCGTAGGGGTCGGGTCCAGGGTCGGCGCAGGTCGTTGGACGGGTATCCCACCGCGTCCCACCGACGCACACGTATCGGACGGAAGCACCCCACCGACGGCAAGAACGCGTGCAGGAACGCGTTTCGCACGCGCTCTTGTGGGCCGGGCGCGTGCCGCGCCCCACCTCCTCCCACCGTGGAAAGCCCTGCTCGGAGGGCTGTTTCGCGTTCCCCGGGGTCGGGACGTGGACATCTGTGGGAGAAAATGTGCAAGTTGGGTTGCGTTGTGGGAGGAAGTGGGGTAGAAGTGCCGATACCGGACCGGGGTGGAGGGGCTCCTCCCACTCCTCCACCTCGGCCCGAACCTTCTCTCGCGATACGGCACACGACGCCCGCGCGACGCACCATGGCCTTCCGCGGCACTTTCGACTACAGCCTCGACGCGAAGAACCGGCTCACGATCCCGGCGAAGTTCCGGGCTTCGCTGTCGGAGGGCGTCGTCCTCGCCAAGGGGATCGAGCGCTGCGTGCAGGTGTGGACGCCCAGCGGCTTCGAGGCCTACACCGGCTCCGCGCTGCAGGGCGTGCACCCGCTCTCGGCCGACGCGCGCAAGCTCAATCGCTTCTTCAGCGCCAACTCCTTCGACACCGAGCTCGACGCCGCCGGCCGCGTGATGGTCCCGGCCTTCCTGCTCGAGCACGGCGCCCTGCGCAAGGAGGTCGTGGTGACGGGCGTGGGCGAGTGCCTCGAGGTCTGGGACCGCGGCGCCTGGGCCGACTACAACGCCGCGCTGTCTGACGAGCTTCCCGACATCACCGCCGCCTTCGGCCATGCTGGTTGACATGCCCACCACGCACGTGCCGGTCCTCGCCGGCGAGCTCATCGACCTCCTCGACCCCCAGCCGGGCGAGCTGGCGGTCGACTGCACCTTCGGGGGCGGCGGGCACGCGCGGCTGGTGGCCGACCGCCTCGGGCCGACGGGCGAGCTCATCGCGATCGACCGCGACCCGGCCGCCGAGGAGCGCTTCGAGGCGCTCGCGGCCGACGTCGCCTGCCGCACGCGCTTCATCCGCGCGCCGTTCGCCGAGGCCCTCGAGGAGCTGGGCGAGGAGGGCGTGCGCGCCGACCTCGTCTACCTGGACCTGGGGATGTCCTCGATGCAGGTCGACACGCGCGAGCGCGGCTTCTCCTACGCCTACGACGCGCCGCTGGACATGCGCATGGACCCCGACGGCGAGCTCAGCGCCGCCGACGTGGTCAACGAGTGGGAAGAGCGCCGCCTGGCGACGCTCTTCCGCGACTACGGCGAGGAGCGCTACGCGCGCCCGATCGCCCGTGCCGTGGTGCGCGCCCGCGCGAAGGCGCCCCTGCACACGACCAACGAGCTCGTCGAGGTCGTCGTCGACGCCGTGCCCGTGCCGGCCCGCTTCGCCGCCGGCCATCCCGCCAAGCGCGTCTTCCAGGCGATCCGCATCGCGGTCAACGACGAGCTCGGCCAGCTCGACGCGGCGCTGCCCGCCGCGTGGGAGCTGCTCCGCGTTCGTGGCCGATTTGCAGGGATTTCGTTCCACTCACTGGAAGACCGACGCGTGAAGCGCTTCCTTGCCGCCAGGACGCGAGGCTGCATCTGCCCGCCCGACCTCCCGGTCTGCGCGTGCGGTCGCGTCCCGGAGGCGGAGCTGCTCACGCGCCGCGCCGTCGCCCCGACCCCCGGCGAGGTCGCCGCCAACCCCCGCGCGAAGTCCGCCCGGATGCGCGCCGCACGGAAGCTCGATCTCCAGCGGCCGGAGGCCGCTGGTCCTTCTCAAGACGCGGGGCTGGATGCCCCGCGGAGGTGACCGACCGCATGACGCCCACCACTGTCGCCGCCCGCCATCCCGCGCGAACGACGCGCCGCAAGCCGGCCGAGCGCCCGCCGCGGCGGATCTCCGGACCCGTCCGGCCCAAGCGCGAACCGCGCGTCGCGGGCGCGGCCGCCGGGGGCGCCGCCGTCGCGCGCACGCCGCTGGCGATGCGCCTCGGCACGCGCGCGATGCGCATCGGCGACGCCCGCCTGCTGGACCGCCTCGTGCGCGGCCGCGCCTGGATCGCGCTGATGGCGATCGGGCTCATCGGCATCGTCTTCATGCAGGTCTCGCTGCTCAAGCTCAACGCCGGCATCAGCCGCGCGGTGACCGCGGCCGACACGCTCGACCGCCAGAACTCGAGCCTGCGCGAGGACATCTCCAAGCTCGACTCCGGCGAGCGCATCCAGGACACCGCGGCGAAGCTCGGCATGGTCACGCCCGCGGCGGGCGACGTGCACTACCTCAACGCCGCCGGGGCCAACGCAGCGCGCGCGGCGGCGGCGATCAAGGCGCCGGACCCCGTGACCCCGACGGCGCCCGCGGCCGTTCCGGCGGCGACGCAGCAGGCGCCGGCGGCAACGCAGCAGACAGCGGTGGCGGGCACGCCCGCGGCGACGACCGCGACGACCGCGGCGCCGGCGGCGGCGGGCACGACCACCCCCGCGACCACGAATGCCGCGCCGGCGACCACGCCCTCCGCGCCGACGCAGTCCCCGCCCGCGGTCGGCGGCGGCGCCGCGCCGGTCGCCACGACGTCTCCCGGTCCCCAGTCCACAGCGCCACCCGCGACGGGACAGGCCGTCGCGGGCGGCGCAATCGCTCCACAGGGTCAGGGCTAGCCCGTGGCGCTGCTCGAGCGCCGCATCGGTCTGCTCTTCGCCGCGTTCCTCACGCTCCTGCTCCTCGCCGCCGGGCGCGCGCTGTTCCTGGGCACGATCAAGGGCTCGAGCCTCGCCAACGCGGCGGCCAGCCAGCAGGTGACCTCGCTCGAGCTGCCCGCGCGGCGCGGCACGATCGTCGATCGCAACGGCTCCGAGCTGGCCGTCTCGGACCCCGCCGACGACGTCTCGGCCACGCCGTACCTGGTCAAGGACCCGATCAGGACCGCGGCCAAGCTCGCGCCGCTGCTCGACATGGACGAGAACGCGCTCGTGCGCAAGCTCGCCCAGCGCACGACCTTCGTCTACCTCAAGCGCGCCGTCCCGGCCGACCAGGGGACGAAGATCGGCGACCTCGAGCTCCCGGGCATCCAGCTGACCTCCAGCCACCGCCGCGTCTATCCGGGCAACTACCTCGCCAGCCAGCTCCTGGGCTCGGTGGGCACCGACGGCGACGGCCTCAGCGGCCTGGAGTACGCCGACGACAAGCTGCTGCGCGGCAGCGACGGCGAGCGGCGCCTGGTCAAGGACGCCCTCGGCCAGCCGATCTCGATCCGCGACACCAAGCCCTCCAAGCCGGGCGCCCGCCTGGAGCTCACGATCGACGCGCGCATCCAGGACAAGGTCGAGCGCGTGCTCGCCGACGTCGGCCAGCGCTACCGCCCGCACGGCGCGACGGCGATCGTCATGAACCCGAACACCGGCGAGGTGCTCGCGCTCGCCAACTGGCCGCGCGTCGACGCCAACGCGCCGCTGGCCGCCCCCGACTACGCCCGCCAGGACCGCGCGGTCGGCTACACCTACGAGCCGGGCTCGACCTTCAAGTCGGTCACGGTCGCCGGGGCGCTGCAGGACGGGACCGTCACGCCCGACACCCCCTTCGACCTCCCGCCGCAGATCCAGGTCGCCGACCGCACGATCGCCGAGTCGCACGTGCGCGGGCCGGTGACCCTCAGCACCGCCCAGATCCTCGCCCAGTCCTCGAACGTCGGCGCGATCAAGATCGGCCTGGCGATGGGCAAGCAGCGCTTCGACTACTGGGTACGCAAGTTCGGCTTCGGCAAGCCGACGGGCGTCGACCTGCCCGGCGAGGAGCGCGGCATCGTCCTGCCGGTCGACAGGTACTCGGGCTCCTCGATGGGCAACCTGCCCATCGGCCAGGGCCTCTCGGTCACCCCGATGCAGATGGCCCAGGCCTACTCAGCGATCGCCAACGGCGGCGTTCTGCACCCGCCGCGGATCGTGCGCCGCGTCGACGGCAAGCTCGTGCCGCCGTCCGCGGGCCGGCGCGTCATCTCCAGCGACACCTCCGCCCAGCTGCGCACGATGCTCGAGGGCGTCTTCGCCCCCGGCGGCACCGCCAGCGAGGTCCAGATCCCGGGCTACAAGCTCGCCGGCAAGACGGGCACGGCGAACAAGATCGACCCGACCACGGGCGAGTACTCCAAGCTGCACTACATCGCGTCGTTCATGGGCTTCGCCCCGGCGCTGCACCCCAAGCTGCTCATCGGCGTGATGGTCGACGAGCCCCAGGGCGCCATCTACGGCGGCGAGGTCGCGGCGCCGGCCTTCGGCAAGATCGCGTCCTTCGCCCTGCCGTACCTGCGGATCCCGCCGCAATAAGGTGACGGGCCGTGCTGCTGGCAGATGTCATCGGCCGTGACGCGCCGGCCGTCGACGTCACGGCGCTCGCGTTCGACAACCGCGCGGTCACGCCGGGGACGCTGTTCTTCTGCGTCCCGGGCTTCACCCGCGACGGCCACGACTTCGCGCAGGACGCGATCGCGCGCGGCGCGGTCGCGCTCGTGGTGCAGCGCCCGCTGGGCACCGCGGTCCCCGAGATCCTGGTCGACGACGTGCGCGCCGCGATGGCGCCGGCGGCCGCCGCGCTCGCGGGCGACCCGACCGCGCGGCTGACCACCGTCGGCATCACGGGCACCAACGGCAAGACGACCTCGGCCTTCCTCGTGCGCGCGCTGCTGGAGGCGGGCGGGCGGTCGACCGGCCTGCTCGGGACGGTCACCGCGATCGTGGGCGGCGAGCAGCACGCCGTCGCCCGCACGACCCCCGAGGCCATCGACCTGCAGCGCACCTTCGCCGACATGCTCGCGGCGGGCGACGACGCCGTGGTCATGGAGGTCTCCAGCCACGCGCTGGCCCTGCACCGCGCCGACGCCATCCACTGGTCGGCCGCCGTCTTCACCAACCTCACCCAGGACCACCTCGACTTCCACGCCGACATGGAGGACTACTTCCTCGCCAAGCGGCGGCTGTTCGAGGCCGGGCCCGAGCTGGCGGTGATCAACGTCGACGACCCCTACGGCGCGCGCCTGGCCGCGGACTTCCCGGCGGCGATCCGGATCGGGCTCGACGCGCCCGACGCGCAGGTGCGCGCGACCGACGTCGAAGGCGACGCGCGCGGCTCGGCCTTCACGGTCGACCGCCTGCGCCTGCGCACGACGCTCCCCGGGCGCTTCAACGTCCTCAACGCGCTGGGCGCCGTCGTCGTGGCGCGCGAGCTCGGCGTCGAGGGCGCGGCCATCGTCGACGGCCTTGCGCGCGCCGAGCGCGTCCCCGGCCGCTTCGAGCCCGTCGACGAGGGCCAGCCCTTCGCCGTCTTCGTCGACTACTCGCACAAGCCCGACGCGCTCGAGGCGGTCCTGCGCACCGCGCGCGGGCTGACCGAGGGCAGGCTGATCGTCGTCTTCGGCGCGGGCGGCGACCGCGACCGCGGCAAGCGCCCGCTCATGGGCCGCGCCGCCGCCGAGCTGGCCGACGTGGCGATCATCACCTCCGACAACCCGCGCAACGAGGACCCCGAGGCGATCATGGCCGAGATCGCGGAGGGCGCGCCGGACGCCGAGCGCGTGGTCGACCGCCGCGAGGCGATCGAGCGCGCGGTCGCGATGGCCGGGGCCGGGGACGTCGTCGTGGTCGCCGGAAAGGGCCACGAGCGCTACCAGGAGTTCGAAGGCGGCCGCACCGTCCCGTTCGACGACGTGGCCGTCGCCCGGGAGGCGCTGCGTGCGCGAATGGTCGCCTGAGCAGGTCGCGCAGGCCGCCGGTGGGCGGCTCGTGGCGCCCGCGCCCCACGCCGGCGGCCCGCAGCGCGCCGTGATCGACTCGCGCGCGGCCGGACCCGGCGACCTCTTCGTCGGGCTCGTCGGCGAGCACCTCGACGGTGGGCGCTTCGCGGCGCAGGCGCTGGCCGGCGGGGCATGGGGCGTCCTGGTGGCCCCCGAGCACGCCGACGCGGCTCGCTGCGCGACGCCAGGCGTCCTGATCGCCGCCGAGGACCCGCTCGCGGCCCTGCAGCGCCTCGCCACGGCATGGCGGCGTGCCCTCGAGTGCCCGGTGGTGGCCATCACGGGGTCGGTCGGCAAGACGTCGACGAAGGACATCCTCGCCGCGATGCTCGCCCAGCAGCGGCGCACGGTGGCCAACCGCGAGAACCTCAACACCGAGATCGGCCTGCCGCTGACCGTGCTCGAGGCGCCGGCGGGGACCGAGGCGCTCGTGCTCGAGATGGGCATGCGCGGGCCCGGCCAGATCGCCGAGCTGACGGCGATCGCCGACCCCGACGTCGCCGTCATCACGGCGATCGCGCCCGTGCACCTCGAGCTCATGGGCTCGATCGAGGCGATCGCCGCCGCGAAGGCCGAGCTCGTCGCCGGGCTGCGGCCGGGGGCGACCGCGATCATCCCCGCCGGGGAGACGCTCCTGGAGCCCCATCGCCGCGACGACATCGCCACGATCACCTTCGGTCCCGGCGGCGATGTGGCCGAGCTGCCTGAGGGGTTGCGGCTCCCGTTCACGAGCGCCCATATGCGCCGCAACGCCCTCGCGGCGCTCGCCGCCGCGCACGCGCTGGGGGTCGAGCCCCACGGCCTGTTGGACGTCGCGCTGTCGAGCTTGCGGGGGCAGCGCATCGAGCTGCCCGGAGGCATCGTCGTCGTCAATGACTGCTACAACGCCAACCCGATGTCGATGCGCGCCGCACTCGACGACCTCGCCGCGTCCGCATCCGGCCGCCGCGTGGCCGTGCTCGGGGACATGCTCGAGCTCGGGCCCGACGAGACCCGCTTCCACGCCGAGGTCGGCGCCTACGCCCGCGACGTCGGGGTCGACCTGCTCGTCGCCGTCGGCCCGCGCGCGGCGCACCTCGCCGACGGCTACGGCGAGGTCGTGGCGCTGCCCGACGCGCAGGCGGCCGCCGAGGCGGTCCCGGGGCTGCTGGGGCCCGGCGACACCGTCCTGCTCAAGGCCTCGCGCGGCGTGGGGCTCGAGGCCGTCGCCCGGGTGCTGGAAGGCGCCTGATGGGCGAGGTCCTGATCGCCGGCACGGCGGCGCTGCTCATCTGCATCTTCCTCTCGCCGAACTTCATCGAGTTCCTGCGCAACCGCGAGTTCGGGCAGTTCATCCGCGAGGAGGGCCCCGAGGGCCATCACGAGAAGGCCGGCACGCCGACGATGGGCGGGATCATCATCTTCCTCGCGATCTCGGCGCCCTTCCTGATCCTCAGCGACTACGACTGGCGCTCGGTCGGGGTCTACGTGGCGGCGGTGGCGTGCGCGCTGCTGGGCTTCGCCGACGACTACACGAAGATCGTCAAGCGCCGCTCGCTCGGTCTGCGCGCGCGGACGAAGCTGCTCGTCACGATCGGCGTCTCGCTCGCGCTGTGGTGGGTGGCCACGCAGAAGGCCGGCCTCAGCGACACGCTGCGCCTGCGCTCGATCGACGCCACGATCGACCTCGGCGTCTTCTATCCGCTGCTCATCTACCTGGTGGTCGCGGGGACCACGAGCGCGGTGAACCTCACCGACGGCCTCGACGGCCTCGCCGGCGGCTGCGCGGCGATCGTCTTCCTGGCCTACATCGGCATCACCTTCATCTCGGGCGGGATGCGCGACCTCTCGCTGCTGAGCGGCTGCCTGGTGGGGGCGTGCGTCGGCTTCTTGTGGTTCAACGCCTTCCCCGCGACGATCTTCATGGGCGACACCGGGTCGCTGGGGTTAGGGGGCGCGATAGCGGGCCTGGCGGTGATGACCAAGACCGAGGAGCTGCTCATCGTCCTGGGCGGCATCTTCGTGCTCGAGGCGCTCAGCGTGCTCATCCAGGTCTTCTCCTTCCAGACCTTCCGCAAGCGCGTCTTCCTCATGGCGCCCGTCCACCACCACTTCGAGATCCTCGGGTGGTCGGAGACGAAGATCATCCTGCGCTTCTGGATCGTGGCCGCGGTCTGCGCGGCGATCGGCTTCACCGTCTACCAGCAGTCGGTGACCTAGCATCGGCGCCGACGAGCTCGTCGCGGTCACCGGGCCCGCGGGCGCCGCCGCGACGGTGGCCCTGATCGCCCGGATCCACCGCGAGGCGGGCGTGCCGGTGGCGGTCCGCGAGCTCTCGGCGGCGCAGCTCGCCGAGGCCGTCGACTTCGCGCCCGAGGGCGCCGTGCTCCTGGGCCTGGAGGACGACGCGGCGCTGCGCGAGGCGCGGCTGCGGATCTTCGCCCTCCAGGGCAACGACGACGTCGCCGTGGCCCCGCTGGGCCTCGGCGTCGAGGACCTCGGCGGCTGTGCGCGGCGCGTGTGCTTCGGGGACGGGCCGCAGGCCGAGCTGTCGGCCCGCGCCGGGCACCTGTGGTGGGACGAGGAGCCGCTGCTGGACGTCGAGGAGCTCGGCGCGCACGAGCTGCGCGTCGCCATGGCCGCGGCGGCGCTCTGCCTGGCGCGCGGGATCGAGCCCGACGCCGTGCGCGCCGGGCTGCGCGGCTGATCGCAGGCCAAGGACTTCACGGCGGCGCGGCGAACACAGCTTCGATATGCGCGCCGCCGCCCGCGCCAAGCCGAAGCCACCCCTCGAGTACAACCTCCTGCTCACGGCGACGCTGTGCCTGCTGGCCTTCGGCGCGGTCATGGTCTACAGCGCCTCGAGCGCGCGCACGCTGCTGCAGGGCCACGGCGACGGCACCACCTACCTCGTGCGCTACGTCGCCTACGGCGCCGTCGGCTTCGTGGCGCTGCACGTGATCGCGCGCCGCGGCCTGGACGCCGTGGTGGCGATCACCGGGCCGCTGCTGGCCTTCGCCTTCGTCTGCCTGGTCGCGGTCAAGCTCCCGGGCCTCGGCGTTACCGTCAACGGCGCGCGCCGCTGGCTGGGGGCCGGGCCGCTGACCTTCCAGCCCTCGGAGATCGCCAAGCTCGCGCTCGTCCTCTACGGCGCCAAGTTCCTGGCCCAGAAGCCCGGGCGGCTGCGCTCGTGGCGCAGCGTCACGCCGCTGCTCATGGTCGCCGGGACGATGCTGCTGCTCGTCGCCTCCCAGCCCGACCTCGGCACCGCGCTGGTCATCGCCTTCACGCTGACCGCGCTGCTCGTGGCCGCGGGCTTCCCGGTGCGCTACCTGCTCATGGGCGCCGGCGCGGCCGCCTTCCTGGTCACGGTCTATGCGCTCTCCGAGCCCTACCGGCGGGCGCGGCTGACCACCTTCCTGGATCCGTGGAGCCACGCCGGCGACGCCGGCTTCCAGGCCGTGCAGGGCCAGATCGCGCTCGGGTCGGGCGGACTGCTGGGGCGCGGCATCGGCCAGTCGGTGCAGAAGATCTTCTACCTGCCCGAGGCCCACACCGACTTCATCCTGGCCATCATCGGCGAGGAGCTCGGGGTCGCGGGCGTCATGGTCGTGCTCTTCCTCTACGGGATGCTCGCGTACGCCGGGCTGCGGGTGGCCAAGGCGGCCAAGGGCGCCTACGCCAAGCTCCTGGCCGCCGGCATCACCTCGCTGATCCTCAGCCAGGCGTGCCTGAACGTCTTCGCGGTCCTCGGCCTCGCGCCGCTGACCGGCGTGCCGCTGCCCTTCATCTCCTACGGCGCCACCAACCTCACCGTGCTCCTGGCCGGCATGGGGCTGCTGCTCAACGTGGCCGCCGGGGGCAGTGCGCATCTGCGCGTCGTGGAAGGATCCCGCCGCCGACATGGCTCCGACGATCGTCATCGCCGCGGGCGGGACAGCGGGGCACGTGGTGCCGGCGCTGGCCGTCGCCGACGCGCTGCGGGCTGAGGGCGCGCGCGTCGTCTTCGTCGGCGGCGAGCGCGCCGAGCGCACGATGGTGCCCGACGCCGGCTACGAGCTGCGCCCGATCGTCGTCGAGGGCCTGAGCCGCAGCAACCCGCTGAAGGCCGCGCGCGCCGCGCTGCGCGCGGTGGGCGCGGTGCGGGCCGCGCGCGGGATCCTGCGCGACGTGCGCCCCGACGCCATGCTCGGCGCCGGCGGCTACGTGGCTGGGCCCGTCGGGCTGGCGGCCGTCGTGCGCCGGGTGCCGATCGTGCTCGCCGAGGCCGACAGCCACCTGGGGCTCACCAACCGCGTGCTGGCGCGCTGGGCGCGGCGCGTCTGCCTGGCCTTCCCGATCGCTGGGCGCACCGGCGAGCGCTACCTGGTCACCGGGCGCCCTGTCCCGCCTCCGGCCACCGACCGCGCCGCCGCCCGCGCGCGCTTCGCCATCGGCGAGCAGGAGACCTGCGTGCTCGTCTTCGGCGGCTCGCTGGGGGCGCGGACGATCAACGACGCGGCGATCGACGGGCTCGCGGGGACCGGCTTCCACGTCCTGCACGCCTGCGGCACGCGCGACTACCCGGCCCTGCGCGAGCGCCTGGGCGAGCCGCCGCCGGCCAACTACGACCTGCGCGAGTTCATCACCCCCTTCGGCGACGCGATCCTCGCCGCCGACCTCTGCGTCGCGCGCGCCGGCGGCTCGGTCTTCGAGATCGCCGCCCACGGGCGCCCCGCGATCCTCGTGCCCTACCCGTACGCCTCGGCCGACCACCAGAGCTCCAACGCGCGCTGGATGGAGCAGGCGGGGGCGGCGGTCGTCGTCCCCGACGCGGAGCTCACGCCGGCGCGGCTGGCCGCCGAGGTGGCGGCGCTGCTCGACGACCGTGCGGCGCTCGCGGCGATGGGCCGGGCGTCGGCGTCGCTGGCGCGGCCGGACGCCGCTCAGCGGATCGCGGACGAGGTGCTCGCCGCCGCCCGGGCCTGAGCGGGGCCCTCGTCGGCGCGCGCGGTCACGGCGCCGAGGGCGAGGGCCGCGATCACCACGAGGATCGTGGGGAGGGCGCGCCAGCGGTGGGGCGAGACGGGCTGCATCAGGGGTTGCAACGCGCCAGGAGGGCGAAGGTTGCGCGGTGAACGGGATCTCTGCGCCCGCCGATAGCGTTCGGGCCCATGGCGGACGCGCGACCGTGGGCCGGAAGGCGGCTGCACCTGATCGGCCTCGGCGGGGCCGGGATGAGCGGCTACGCGCGCGTCGCGACCCAGCTCGGCGCCGCCGTCTCGGGCTCCGACCGTGCCGCCTCACCGGGGCTCGAGGCGCTCGCGGCGCTCGGCGTCGAGGTCCACGTCGGCCACGACGCGGCCAACGTCCCCGCGGGCGAGGGGGTCGAGGTCGTGCACTCGACCGCGATCCCCGAGGACAACCCCGAGCGCGCGGCGGCGCGCGCGCGCGGGCTCCCCGACCGCCCGCGCGCCGACCTGCTCGCCGAGCTCAGCGCCCTGAAGCGCACGATCGCCGTGGCGGGCGCCCACGGCAAGACGACGACGACCTCGATGGCCGCCCACGTCCTGCTGCGCTGCGGCCTGCGCCCCGCCTACCTCATCGGGGGCGCGCTGACGACGACCGGCCTGAACGCCGACTGGGGAGCGGGCGAGTGGCTCGTGGTCGAGGCCGACGAGTCGGACCGCTCGATGCTCTCGATCGACGTCGACGTCGCGGTCGTGACCAACGTCGAGCTCGACCACCACGCCACCTACGGCTCGCTGGCCGAGGTGCGCGAGGCCTTCCGGACGCTGCTGGCCGGCGCGCCGCAGGCCGTGCTGTGGGACCGCCCCGACGTGCTGGGCCTGCGCGCGCCCGGCGCGCCCGTCGTGACCTTCGACGTCGCCGCGCCGGACCTCGACGACCACGGCTCGCGCTTCGACTGGCGCGGCCACGAGGTGCGCCTGCGCGTGCCCGGCGCCCACAACGCGCGCAACGCCGCCGCGGCGCTCGAGGCGTGCGCGCTCGCCGGCGCCGACCCGGCGGCGGCCGCGGCCGCGCTCGCCGACTTCGCGGGCGCCGGGCGCCGCTTCCAGCCCCTGGGCACGACGCGCGGCGGCGCGCGCGTCGTCGACGACTACGCCCACCACCCGACCGAGGTCGCCGCCACGATCGACGCGGCGCGCACCCAGGGCCCGCGGCGCGTCGTCGCCGTCTTCCAGCCGCACCTGTACTCGCGCACGCAGCGCCTGGCGCGCGAGTTCGGCGCCGCGCTGGCGCGCGCCGACGTGGCGGCCGTCCTCGACGTCTACCCCGCCCGCGAGCGCGCGGAGGACTTCCCCGGCGTCAGCGGCCTGCTCGTCGCCGAGGCGACGGCCGACGCGGCCGGCGGGCGGCCCGTCCTGTGGCTGCCGACCTTCGACGCCGCCGCGCCGGTCCTCGACGGGCTGCTGCGCGAGGGCGACCTGTGCCTCGTCCTCGGCGCGGGCGACGTCGACGCGCTCGGGCGCCGACTCGTCTCGTACGACCGTTGAACAGCGTGTTGACGACCGGGGCCGCGGGAATACTTCCGCGCGCGATGGGAGACATGGACACCGGATCGACCGTGACCCCGCTGTGGTCGAGCTTCGAGGCGGCGCGGCGCTTCGGCCTCTCCGAGGAGGAGGTCTGGCGGACGGTCGACGGCGTCGTCTCGCGCGCCGGCCGGGCTTCCACCGTCGGCGAGTGCCTCGACGAGATCATGGCGGCGCTCGCCGTCAACATCATCGCCAAGGAGCGGCGCGCCCTCGGCTAGCGCTTCGGGCGCGCCTGCTCGGTGTCGTCCGTACCTACTTCGTGCAGGTCGTGGTCGAGGTGGGCGACTGCTTGGACCCGTCGGTGTAGACGAAGTCGCCCTTGAACTTCAGCTTGCCGCCCGAGCAGCCCTTGAGGGCGACGTAGGGCGTGCCCTTCGCGGTGCCGCCGACCTTCGTGACGAAGGAGGTCAGCGTGGCGGTGACGCCCGAGGGAGCCTGCAGGCCCTCGGGGATGGCTACGACGAGCTTGCGGCCGAAGGCGCCCTTGTCGGCCTGCAGCTTGCCGACGATGACGTCGTCGATGCTCAGCGGGCTCGAGCCGTTGACGTGCAGCAGGATGGTCTTGCCGCCGGGGCCGTTGTAGGCGGTGACGGCGAGCTTCTCCTGCATGCCGAGCGCGAGGCCGATGGCGTTGCCGGACCCGACCTTGGCCTTGGCGCACGCGGCCGCGCCGCTGCGGACCTGGGCCTCGGTGCAGCTGGCGAACTTCGCGCTGTTGAAGACGAGGTTCTTGTCGAAGTGCACGACGGCGGTGCGGGTCGCGAAGGCTGGATCGGAGGGATCGAGAGCGACCTTCATGTCGACGGTGAGCGCGCCGACCGACTTCGGCTTGGCGGCGGTGCCCGCCTTGCTGTGGGCGAGCGTGACGGCGAGCGACTGGTGGCTGTTGACGGCCTGGGCGAGGCCGGCCGTGGCGAGCGAGAGGATCAGCGCGCCGGCAAGGGCCAGCGCCATGGACTTGCGCAATTGGTGCTCCTGGGGAGGTGGGACGGGACTGGACCTGGACCGCCGCGGACCGCGACATGCGCGGTCCGGGATGCGCGTAGTTTACACTTCGTAAAGTTGACACTTCGTAAATGTTCGCTAATTCTTGACGGCCATGAGCGCTGACCCGACCGCGCCGCGCCGGCTGCCGCCCGAGCAGCGCCGCGCGCAGCTCGCCGAGGCGGCACTCGCCGTCGCCGCCCGGCAGGGCTACGCGGGGCTGTCGCTCGACGACGTCGGCGAGCGCGCCGGCGTCACCCGCAACCTGCTCTACCACTACTTCCCGCGCGGCCGGCTGGACGTCTTCCTCGCCGCGCTCGAGCGCGCCGGGGACGAGCTGACCGGAGACTTCATCGTCGACCCCGACCAGCCGCTGGCCGAGCGCCTGGCGGCGAACACCGCGCGGGCCATCGAGCACGCCGAGCGCGCCAGCGACGCGTGGCTCGTCTGGCGCCACGGCCGTTCGGCCGCGGAGCCCGCGATCGAGGCCGTCCGCGACCGCTTCCGCGACCGGCTCGTCGTCGGCATGGCCCTCAACCACCTCGGCACCGACGACCCGCCGCCGCGCGCGCGGGTCGCCCTGCGCGCCTACCTGGACTTCCACCAGACCGCGCTCGACGAGTGGCGCGCCGGCGACCTCGACCGCGACGAGCTGCTCGAGCTCCTCGAGCGCGTCCTCACCGCGACGGTCGCGGCGCTGCGCGACTAGGTGTAGTTCCTGAGCACGTTGTTCGGGGTGCCGGGTCGCTGTGAGGCCCGTTGCGCTGCGAACAGCTCACCGAGGAACGGGTCCGCGCCCCCGGGGGGGTCGAACGTCGGTTCTACCCGGTGTGGACGGGGGAAGACCGACGTTCGGCGCCCCCCGGGGGCCGGCGGCGTCCCCCGGGGGCCGGCGGCGCGGCGGGCTGGTCTCCCTCGGTGAGCTGTTTGCGCCCACGCCGGCGTGGCGGGGACGCCGAACAACCTGCTCAGGTCTTACACCTAGTCGCCGTCCGGCGACCAGGCGTGGCCGACGAACACCGGCTCGGGCACGAGCTCGACGCCGAACGCGGCCCGCACGCCGCCGGCGATCTCGCGCGCGAGCGCCACGAGCTGCGCCGTGGTGCCTGCGCCGCGGTTGGTGAGCGCGAGCGTGTGCTTGCTCGAGATCGCGATCCCCTCGGGGTCGCCCTGGCCGCGGTGGAAGCCCGCGCGCTCGATGAGCCAGGCGGCGGACGTCTTGACGCGCCCGTCGCCCTCGGGCCACGACGGCGGGCGCGCCTCGGGTCCCAGGCGCGCCACGGCGCGCTCCTCCAGCGCGGCGAAGGCCGACGCGTCGAGGATCGGGTTGGTGAAGAAGGAGCCCGCCGAGGCGGTGTCGGGGTCGCCGGGATCGAGGACCATGCCCTTGCCGCGCCGCAGGGCCAGGACGGCCTCGCGGACGTCCGCGAGCGGCGCGCGGGCGCCGATCGCGACCCCGAGCGTGCGCGCGAGCTCGGCGTAGCGCAGCGGGGCCGACTCCCGCGACTCGTGCAGCGCGAAGCGCACCGCGAGCACGACCCAGCGCCCCGCGTCGCGCTTGAACGCGCTCGAGCGGTACGTGAAGCCGCACGCGGCGGGCTCGAGCTCGCGCAGCTCGCCGTCGCGGCGGTCCAGGACGCGCACGGCGGCGATCGTCTCGGCGACCTCCTGGCCGTAGGCGCCGACGTTCTGGATCGGGGTGGCGCCGACCGAGCCCGGGATCCCGGCCAGGCACTCGACGCCGGCCAGCCCGCCCGCGACGCAGGCGGCCACGAGCGGGTCCCAGGGCTCGCCGGCGGCGACCTCGAGCGTCGCGCCGTCGCGCGCGACCCCGCGCGTGAGGACGCGCAGCACGGTGCCCGGGAAGCCGTCGTCGGCGACGACCACGTTCGAGCCGCCCGCGAGCACCAGCAGCGGCTCGCCGGCCGCGTCGGCGGCGCGGACGGCGGCGACCACGGCCTCCTCGGAGGAGGCCTCCAGGTAGCGGGCCGCGGGGCCGCCGAGGCGCAGGGTGGTCAGCTCGCGCAGCTGCACGGCGCCTCAGGGTAGGGATCGCCGCGCCCGCGTCGAAGGACGCACCCGGATGCCCCTGCCCCGACCGTCGCTCCCGCGCCGCCCGCCCGTCCGCGCGGTGGCCGCGTGCGCGGCGGTCCTCGCGCTCCTCGGCGGCGGCTGGCTGTGGCTGCGCGATTCGCGCCTGGTGGCGGTCGACCGCGTCACCGTGACCGGCCTCAGCGGCTCGCAGGCCCCGCGTGTACGCGCGGCCCTGGAGGTCGCCGCGCGCGACATGACGACGCTGCACGTGCGCCCCGACCAGCTCCGCACCGCGGTGGAGCCCTATCCCGCGGTCGAGGGGCTCGACGCCCACGCCGACTTCCCGCACGGGCTGAAGATCGTCGTCCACGAGCACGTGGCGGTCGCCGCGCTCGTCGCCGGCTCGGACCAGCTGGCCGTCGCCGCCGACGGGACGCTGCTGCGCGGAAGCTCGGCCGCGGGGCTGCCCGTCGTCTCGCTCTCCGCCTCACCGCCGGGCGCCACGCTGTCGGATCGCCGCGCCATGCGCGCCGTGGCCCTGCTCGCCGCGGCTCCGGGCGAGCTGCGGGCCAAGGTGGTGCGCGTCTTCGCCGGACCGCGCGGCCTGACCGCCCCGCTGCAGGACGGCCCGGTCCTCTACTTCGGCGGCGCCGACCGCCTGCGCGCGAAGTGGGTCGCCGCCGCGCGCGTGCTCGCCGACCGCAGCTCCGCGGGGGCGACGTACCTCGACCTGCGCCTGCCCGAGCGGCCCGCGGCCGGCGGCCTCGAGGACCCGACGCCCGACGAGCCCCAGGAGCAGTCTCCGGCCGGTCCGCAGGTCGGCGCGCAGCCCGCCCAGCCCCAGACGCAGCCGGGAGTGCCATGACCTGACCCTCGACTTGCGGTCGAGGGTTGTCTCGGACGCAAATCTCCTGCACAACTTGAGGGTTCCGGAAACTGCAAGGAACCTTGCTGGTCTAGACTCCCCGTTGACACGGCTCGATAGCCGTGCATACGGTGCATGCGCGCACAGGCACGACCGGGGGCGCGCAAAACCTTCAACGCTAGATCGAGGCTCGGTCGGAACCCATGGAAAGCAGCGGCAGCTATCTCGCGGTCATCAAGGTCGTCGGCGTCGGCGGCGGTGGCACCAACGCGGTCAACCGCATGGTCGACGCGGGCCTGCGCGGGGTCGAGTTCATCGCGGCGAACACCGACGCGCAGGCGCTGCAGATGTGCGACGCCGACATCAAGCTCAACATCGGCCACGAGCTGACCCATGGCCTCGGCGCCGGCGCCAATCCCGAGGTGGGCTTCGGCGCGGCGGCCGAGTCGCGCGACGACATCAAGGAGGCGCTCAAGGGCGCGGACATGGTGTTCGTCACCGCCGGCGAGGGCGGCGGCACCGGCACGGGGGCCGCGCCCGTCATCGCCGAGATCGCCAAGAACGAGATCGGCTCGCTGACCGTCGGCGTGGTGACCAAGCCCTTCGACTTCGAGGGCTCGCAGCGCATGCGCCAGGCCGACGAGGGCATCGGCCGCCTGCGCGACGTCGTCGACACGCTCATCGTCATCCCCAACGAGAAGCTGCTGAACATCGTCGAGCGCCGCACGACGATCCTCGAGGCCTTCCGCGAGGCCGACAACGTCCTGCGCCAGGGCGTGCAGGGGATCACGGACCTCATCACGATCCCCGGCCTCATCAACCTCGACTTCGCCGACGTGCGCACGATCATGACCGACGCAGGATCGGCGCTCATGGGCATCGGCCAGGCCGGCGGCGAGAACCGCGCCGTCGAGGCCGCCAAGCAGGCGATCGCCAGCCCGCTGCTCGAGGAGTCCGTCGAGGGCGCCACGGGCATCCTGCTCAACATCACCGGCGGCAAGGACATCGGCCTCTTCGAGATCAACGAGGCCGCCGAAGTCGTCCAGAGCGCGGCCGACTCGACCGCCAACATCATCTTCGGCTCCGTCATCGACGAGCAGATCGGCGACGAGGTCCGCGTGACCGTCATCGCCACCGGCTTCGACCACGGCCGCGCCCGCCCGCGCACCGCGCGCGAGGAGACCCGCGACCGCGCCACGCGCCGCGACCGCAGCCCGCGGGTCGGCGAGCCCGAGCGCCGCTCGCTCGAGATCTCCGACGACGACATCGACATCCCGCCCTTCCTGCGGGACCGCTGAGCAGGCGCGGGGCCGCTCAGCGGCCGCCGCGACGTCCGGCGCCGGACGCTCCACCATCCCCACTTTTCGGCGCGGGACTAGCCGGATGTCCGGTCAAACTCGCGCGCCTGCAGCCGTAAGCTCGGGCATGGAGTTCGACCAGCCCGGGGGGAACATCGTGCCGGAGATGACAGCGGAGGACCTGGCGCAGCACCTCGAGGCGCTGACCGAGGCCTCGGAGGAGGACCGCGACCAGCTCCTCCACGATCTGCTCGTCCAGGTCTACCCGACCAAGCGCACGCAGGACAGCTAGCCGCCGACGTGCAGCGGCGCACGGTCGCCGCGTAGGCGCGCCCCCGGCGGGCCCCGGCCGCGTTGCTAGTGTCCTGGCGCGGTGGCCGCCGCCTCATCTTCACCGACCCTCAAGCGCACCGCGCTGTTCGACCGTCACGTCGACGCCGGGGCCAAGCTCGTGCCCTTCGCCGGCTGGGAGATGCCCGTCCAGTACGGAGGGATCCGCGACGAGCACGTCGCCGTGCGCACGGCCTGCGGCGTCTTCGACGTCTCGCACATGGGCGAGATCGAGACGAGCGGGCCGCAGGCCCAGGAGCTGCTGCAGCGCCTGCTCTCCAACGACCTCGAGAAGCTCGCGGTCGGCGGCGCGCAGTACTCGGTGCTCTGCCGCGAGGACGGCGGCGTCCTCGACGACCTCTTCACCTACCGCCTGGCGCCCGACCGCTTCCTCACCGTCACCAACGCCGCCAACCACGACAAGGACCTCGCCTGGTTCCAGTCGCGCGCCGGCGGCTTCGACGCCGAGGTGGCCGACGCCCACGAGCGCTACGCGATGCTCGCCGTCCAGGGCCCGCGGGCCCGCGAGATCGTCCAGGCGATGGCCGACGCGCCGCTGCCCGTGCGCTTCACGACGGCGCGGCGCACGCTCGTCGGCCGCCAGGCCCTCGTGTGCGGCACCGGCTACACCGGCGAGGACGGCGTCGAGCTGCTGTGCGAGCCCGGCGACGCGGTCGCCCTCTGGGACGAGCTGACCCGCCGCGGCGCCGCGCCGGCGGGCCTGGCCAGCCGCGACACGCTGCGCCTGGAGGTCTGCTTCCACCTCTACGGCAACGACCTCATGGAGGAGCGCGGGCCGATCGAGGCCGGCCTGGGCTGGTGCTGCAAGGAGGACACCGGCTTCATCGGCGCCGACGCCGTGCGCGCCGTCCGCGAGGCCGGGCCCGCCGAGAAGCTCGTCCCCTTCACCTTCACGGGCGCGGGCATCCCGCGCCAGGGCAACGCCGTGGTCGGCGGCGGCGAGGTGACCAGCGGCACCATGTCGCCCTGCCTGGAGGTCGGCATCGGCATGGCCTACGTGCCCGCCGAGCGCGCCGCGCCCGGCACCGACCTCGAGATCGACGTGCGCGGCAAGGTCCGCCCCGCCGTGGTGGGCACCAAGCCGCTCTACCGCAAGGAGAACGATGGCTGACGCCAGCTACCCCGACGACCTGCTCTACCACCCCGAGCACGACTGGGTCCGCCTGGACGGCGACACCGCCACCTTCGGCATCACCTGGTTCGCGCAGGACGCGCTCGGCGAGGTCGTGTTCTTCGACCCGCCCGAGGTCGGCAGCAGCGTGACCAAGGACGAGCCGTACGCCGAGGTCGAGTCGGTCAAGGCGGTCTCCGACGTGATCGCGCCGCTGTCGGGCGAGATCGTCGAGGTCAACACCGCCCTGGGCGACAAGCCCGAGGCGATCAACGAGGACCCCTACGGCGACGGCTGGCTCGTGCGCGTCAAGCTCTCCGACGCGGGCGAGCGCGAAGCGCTGCTCGACGCGTCCGCGTACACCGGCTCCCTGTCGTAAGTGAGCACCTACACCTCGACAACCGCCGAAGACCTGCAGGCGATGCTCGCCGAGATCGGCGTCGGCTCGCTGCAGGAGATCTTCGACCGCCAGATCCCGGCCGCGGTGCGCCTGCAGCGCCCGCTCGACCTGCCCGCCGGCATGCCCGAGCAGGACGTCTACGCGCACCTGCGCGCGCTGGCCGCCGCCAACACGAGCGCCGAGGACGAGCTGACCTTCCTCGGCGCCGGCATGTACGACCACTACGTCCCCGCGGTCATCGACATGCTCATGGGGCGCTCGGAGTTCCTCACGCCCTACACGCCCTACCAGCCCGAGATCTCCCAGGGTGGGCTGCAGGTGATGTTCGAGTACCAGACGGCGATCAGCGAGCTGACCGCCCTGCCGGTCTCCAACGCGAGCGTCTACGAGGGCCCCAGCGCCGTGGCCGCCGCGGCCTACCTGGCCAAGCTCGCCAACGGCAAGGCGAAGATCGTCGTCTCGCGCGGCGTGCACCCGCACGCGCGCGCGGCCCTGCGCACGCTCGCGGCCGGCTACGGCCACGAGGTCGTCGAGGTGGCGCTGCGCGACGGGGTCACCGACGCCGAGGCGTGGGCCGCCGCCATCGACCAGGACACGGGCGCGGTCATCTTCCAGCAGCCGAACTTCCTCGGCGCCGTCGAGGACGCCGCCGCGCTCGCGGCCGCCGCCAAGGACTCGCCGGCCGTCGTCGTCGGCTCCTACGACCCGATCCCGCTCGGGATCCTCAAGCCGCCCGGCGAGTGCGGCGTCGACGTCGCCGTCGGCGAGGGGCAGACGCTCGGCAACCGGCTGGACTTCGGCGGCCCGTCGTTCGGCTTCTTCGCCGCCACCGAGGCCTATCTGCGGCGCATGCCCGGCCGGATCGCCGGCGAGACGCGCGACGTCGACGGGCGCCGCGGCTTCGTCCTGACGCTGCAGACGCGCGAGCAGCACATCCGCCGCGAGAAGGCGACCTCGAACATCTGCACCGCCCAGGCCCTCAACGCGCTGGCGGGCGTCGTCTACCTGTGCTGGCTGGGGCGCCGCGGGCTCGTCGAGCTCGGCGAGCTGCTGCTGCAGCGCACCCACTACGCGCGCGAGGCGCTCACCGCCCTCGACGGCGTCGAGGCCCTCCACGAGCAGCCGGTGGTGCGCGAGTTCGCGCTGCGCCTCGATGCGCCGGTGGCCAAGGTCATCGCCCGTTGCCAGGACGCCGGGGTCAACCCCGGCTTCGCGCTCGGGCGCGAGTACGACGAGCACCCCGACGGCCTGCTCGTCGCGGTCACCGAGCAGCGCTCGAAGGCCGACATCGACCGCCTCGCCGACGTCCTCGGCGCCGCGGTGTCGGCCGAGCGCCACCCCGCGGGGGCGCCGGCATGACCGAGACGCTGACCATCTTCGAGAAGGGCGCCGCGGGCCGGCGCGCCTTCGCGTGCCCCGAGCTCGACGTCCCGCACGTCGAGGGGCTGCTGCCCGACGCCGTGCGGCGCACGGAGCCCGCGCGCCTGCCCGAGATCTCCGAGCCCGAGCTCGTGCGCCACTACGTCAACCTCTCCAAGCGCAACTTCGACCTCGACTCGGGCTTCTACCCGCTCGGCTCGTGCACGATGAAGCACAACCCGCGCCTGCACGAGCGCGTCGCGGCGATGGCGGGCCACGCGCGGCTGCACCCGCTGCAGGACCCCAAGCGCGCCCAGGGGGCGCTCGAGCTGATGTGGAACCTCGAGCGCGCGCTGGCCGAGATCGCCGGGCTGCCGCACGTCTCGCTGCAGCCCAGCGCCGGCTCGCACGGCGAGCTGGCGGGCGTGCTGCTCACCAAGGCCTTCCACGCCGACCACGGCGACGAGCGCACCAAGGTCCTGACGCCCGACACCGCGCACGGCACCAACCCGGCGACGGTGACGATGGCGGGCTACGAGGTCGTCAAGGTCGGCACCAATCCCGACGGCGGCGTCGACGTCGAGGACCTCAAGGCCAAGGCCGACGAGCACGTCGCCTGCCTGATGCTCACCAACCCCAACACGCTCGGGATCTTCGACTCCAACATCGAGGAGATCGCGCACGTCGTCCACGACGTGGGGGCGACCCTGTACTACGACGGCGCCAACCTCAACGCGGTCATGGGCATCTCGCGCCCCGGCGACATGGGCTTCGACATCGTGCACTTCAACCTGCACAAGTCCTTCACCCAGCCCCACGGGGGCGGCGGTCCGGGCTCCGGGCCGATCGCGGTCAGCGACCGCATCGAGCCCTACCTGCCGCGGCCGGTGATCACCCGCTCCGCCGAGGGCGTCTTCGACCTCGACGACCATCGTCCGAAGTCGATCGGCAAGCTGCGCGGCTTCCAGGGCAACTACGGCTGCTTCGTGCGCTCCTACGCCTACATCCGCTCGCTGGGCGCCGAGGGGCTCAAGGACGCCTCCGAGACGGCGGTCCTCAACGCCAACTACCTGCTCGCGCGCCTGCGCAGCCTCGGCGTCGCCGACAAGCTGCCGCTGGCCTTCGGCGAGCTGTGCATGCACGAGTTCGTGCTCTCGGGCGCCCCGATGAAGCGCGACCTGCAGATCCGCACGCTCGACCTCGCCAAGCGGCTGCTCGACCACGGCTTCCACCCGCCGACCGTCTACTTCCCGCTGCTCGTCGACGAGGCGCTGCTCATCGAGCCCACCGAGACCGAGACGCGCGAGACGCTCGACGCCTTCGCCGAGGCGCTGGCCGAGATCCTGCGCGAGGCCGCCGACGACCCGTCGATCGCGCGCGAGGCGCCCTACTCGACGCCCGTGCGCCGCCTCGACGAGGCGGGCGCCGCCAAGCGGCCGGTCATCCGCCAGCCCCTCTGAAACCCGCCGCCCGGCGCGCCGACCGGGCCGGTCGCCCTACCCGATTCGCGCATTCGCCGAAAGGTGCGATTGAGATGGAATGCGGCTGGGCATAGGGGGATGCGTTGCGAGCGATCGCAACCCGGCCATTTCGCCCCCCAGGCCGGCTTGAGAGCGGGAGCCCGCTCCGGCGCACTCGAATCGCCATCGCCCCCCAGGCGCTCGAGGGCTTGTCGGAGCGGAGCTCCCGCTTTTCTTTGCGCCGGGTAGCTTGTCCGGCCCGTGCGCATCTTCTCCGGCATCCAGCCCACCGGCCGCAAGCACCTCGGCAACTACATCGGGGCCATCCGCCAGTACGTCGAGGGCCAGGACCGCGCGGACCCTGCGATCTACTGCATCGTCGACCATCACGCGATCAGCGTCCCCTACGAGCCCGCCGAGCTGCGCGAGCGCGTCTACGACACGACCGCGGTCCTCATCGCCGCCGGCCTGGACCCCGAGCGCTGCGTGCTCTTTCGCCAGAGTGACGTCCACGAGCACACCGAGCTGAGCTGGCTGCTCTCCGGGGTCACCGCCGTCGGCGAGCTCAACCGCATGCACCAGTTCCGCGACAAGTCGGTGGCCCAGCGCGAGCTGGTCTCCGCCGCGCTGCTCTTCTACCCGGTGCTCCAGGCCGCCGACGTGCTCGCCTACCGCGCCCACGAGGTGCCCGTGGGCGAGGACCAGCGCGAGCACCTCGAGCTCATGCGCGACGTCGCCCGGCGCTTCAACGCGCGCTTCGGCGAGGGCATCCTGGTGGTGCCCGAGCACCGCATCCCCGAGGTCGGCGCGCGGATCATGGACCTCCAGGAGCCCGCCAACAAGATGTCGACCACGGGCGGGACCCCCGAGGGCACCGTGCTCGTCCTCGACGACCCCGCCACGATCGAGAAGAAGATCAAGCGCGCGGTCACCGATTCGGGCAGCGACATCGTGCGCGCGCCCGACAAGCCCGGCGTCACCAACCTCATCGACATCCTCGCGGTGGCGCGCGGCGTCGCCCCGCGGGAGGTCGAGCGCGAGATGGCCTCCGCGCGCGGCTACGGCGACCTGAAGGCGGCCACGGCCGCCGCCGTCATCGAGATGCTCACGCCCGTGCGCGAGCGCTACGACGAGCTGCGCGAGGACGAGACGCGGATGGAGGCCATCCTGGCCGAGGGCGCCGAGAAGGCCCGCGGCATGGCGCGCGAGACGATGGCCGACGTGCGCGCCGCGATGGGCTTCGGCTCGCCGGCCTAGCCGCGCGCGGTGCGTCGGCTCGCCCTGCTCGTCGGCGCCATCGTCCTCGTCGACACGATGTTCTACGCGGCGATCACGCCGCTGCTGCCGCACCTCGCCGACGACCTGGGCTTCGGCAAGAACGGCGCCGGCGTGCTCGCCGGCGCCTACGCGGCGGGCACGCTCGTCGGCTCGCTGCCGGGCGGGGCGCTCGCCGCCCGCGCGGGCGTCAAGCCGACCGTGCTCGTGGGGCTGTCGCTGATGGCCGCGAGCGGGCTCGTCTTCGCCTGGGGCACGTCGCTGGCCGTGCTCGACGGCGCGCGCTTCCTGCAGGGGGTCGGCGGCGCCTGCTCGTGGGCGGCGGGCATGGCGTGGCTTTCGGGCGAGGCGCCGCGCGAGCGCCGCGGCGAGGTCATCGGCGGCGTGCTGGGCGCCGCGATCTTCGGGGTGCAGCTCGGGCCCGTGGTCGGCGCGCTGGCCACGTGGGTCGGGCGCGAGGCGGCCTTCTCGACGACGGTCCTCTTCGCGGTGGCCCTCGGCGCGTGGGCGCTGGCGACCCCGGCGCCGCCGGGCTCGGACGTCCTCACCACGCCGCTGGCGGCCCTGCGCGAGCGCTCGATGCTCGTCGGGATGTGGCTGACGGCGCTACCGGCCGCCGCCTTCGGGGTCCTCGACGTCCTCGCCCCGCTGCGCCTGGACGCGCTCGGCGCCTCGAGCCTCGCGCTGGGCGCGACCTTCTTCGCGGCGGCCGGGGTCGAGGCGATCGTCTCGCCGGCCGCGGGACGCGCCGCCGACCGCCGCGGGCCCCTGCCCGTCACGCGGGTGGGGCTGGCGATCGGCGCGGTCGCGCTGGCGGTGCTGCAGCTCCCCGACAGCGCGCCGGCGCTCGCCGTGACCGTGGTCCTGGTCGCGGGACTGCTCGGGATCCTGTGGGTCCCGGCGGGGCTGCTGCTCACCTCCGGCGCCGAGCGCATCGACCTCGACGCCGGCTACGCCTTCGCCTTCTTCAACCTCGCGTGGGCGACGGGCTTCACGGTCGGCGCGGCCGGGGGCGGCGCGCTGGCCGAGGTGAGCGCCGACGCGGTGCCCTATCTGCTGCTCGCTGCGGCCTACGCGCTCTCGCTATGGGCGGCCGGTACGGCGCGATATCGCCGGCCCGACGGCGAGCTGGCCGGCCGTGGCGACTAGGCCGAGGACCGCGCAGGCGCTCCACAGCGCGCGGCCGCCGGCGGCGTCGAGGAGCGCCGCGCCGGCGACCGGGGCGATGACGTAGGCGCCGCTGAACGCCGTGCCGAAGACGGCCTGGTAGCGCCCGCGCAGGTGCGCCGGGGCGAGGTCGGCGATCGTCGCCGGGCCGACGGAGGTGACGAGGATCTCGCCCGAGGTCCAGATCGCCACGGGCAGGGCATAGGCCGCGACCGACGCGGTCAGGCCCTCCAGGCCCATCCCGGCGGCGATGAGGACACCGCCGGCGGCCATCGCGTCGCGGCGGCGCAGCCGGCCCACGAGCGGGAGCAGCAACGGCTGCAGGAGGACGATGAGCACGCCGTTGAAGGCGATCGTCACGCCGTACTGGGTCGAGCTCAGGCCGTCCTCGCGCATCGCGAGGGGCAGGCTCGAGAACGACTGCATGTAGACGATCGCGAGCAGGCCGACGAGCGCGCAGAAGGCCACCATGAGGCGATCGGCGAGCACGTCGCGCAGGCGCCCCGGCTCTGCGTGGTCGCTCGCGGGCGCGCTGTCGGGCGGCACGAAGCGCCAGACGATCGCCGCGCACGCCAGGCACGTGACCGCGTCGACCGCGAAGAGCAGGCCGAAGCCGCGCTGCGCCAGCGCCCCGGCCATCGTCGCGCCCGCGGCGAAGCCGAGGTTGACGGCCCAGAAGAGCAGCCCGTAGGCGCGCGGGCGGTCGTCGGGCGCGACGAGGTCGTGCACGAGCGCCCCGCTCGCCGGCCGGTAGAAGTCGATGAAGCCGCCGGCCAGGAAGCCGCCGACGACGAGCAGCCACGTCGCCTGCGCCGCGCCCAGCAGCGCGAACGACGCC
Source organism: uncultured Actinomycetes bacterium (assembly GCA_963851295.1). GTDB lineage: Bacteria > Actinomycetota > Thermoleophilia > Solirubrobacterales > Solirubrobacteraceae > JAOPZW01. The sequence goes on from CAWKOS010000002.1 coordinate 338,568, forward strand.
GCCGCGCCGCCCATCCCGAGCGCGAAGGCCTCGCGGCGCCCGATCCGGTCGGCGACGACGCCGCCCGTGAGCTGGCCCAGGAGGCTGCCGACGCCCGAGAGCGCCACGATGACGCCGATCTCGGTGACCGGGAGGTCGCGATGGGCGAGGTAGAGCGCCAGGAACGGCTCCACGACGCCGCCCAGGCGATTGACCAGCGTCGCGCCGAAGAGCGCGTAGAACGGGCGGGGCAACCCGCGAAAGCGCGCAGTGAGCGTGATCGTCGCCAAGGCGCGCAAGCCTAGGCGCCCGGGCCGACCGGATCCCTCGCTACGGTGTCGGCCGTGTCGCCCGCGCTGATCGCCGACCTCGAGCTCGACCTCGAGGTCTTCTCGGGGCCGTTCGACCTGCTGCTCACGCTCGTCCTGCGCGAGGAGGTCGACCTGCTCGAGGTCGAGCTCGCCGACGTGGTGCTCAGCTACCTGGACTTCCTCGAGCGCCGGGGCGAGCTGGACCTCGAGGCGGCGACCGAGTTCCTCGTCCTCATCGCGGCCCTGCTCGAGCTCAAGTCGCGGCTGATGCTGCCGCGCGAGGAGGACGAGCTGCTGGACCTCGAGCCCGGCGAGGCGGCCGAGGAGCTGCTCGCGCGCATGCTCGAGGCGCGCCGCTACCGCCGCGCCGCCGAGCACCTGGCCGAGCGGCTGGCCGACGAGGACGGGCACCGCTTCCGCGCGGCGCCGCTGCCGCCGGCCCTGCGCCGCGTCACCTACGACGACGCGGGCGCGGTCTACGACCCCGCGCAGCTCGGGGCGGCCGTCGGCGCCCTGCTGCGGATGCCCCCGGCGGTGAGCCTCGCGCACCTGACGATCCCGCGCGTGACCGTGGCCGAGCGCCTGTCGCACCTGCGCGCGCTCCTGCGCCGCGGCGCGTGCTCGTTCGACGAGGCCGTCCGCGGGGCAGACCGGGTGACCGTGGCCGTCACGCTCTTCGCGCTCCTGGAGCTCTACAAGCAGGGCGAGGCGACCTGGCGCCAGGACGAGCCCTTCGGCGACATCGCGATCACCCCGATGGCGCACGTGCCGATCCGCGAGGCGGCCGGCTGGTGACTGCGCTCGCGCGGACCGTCGAGGCGCTGCTCTTCCTCTCCAGCGAGCCGGTGAGCGCCGCCGCCCTGGCCGACGCCGCCGAGTGCAGCGCCGACGAGCTGGCCGAGGCGCTCGACGCGCTGCGTGCCGCCTACGCGCCCGGCGAGCGCGGCCTGGTGCTGCGCGAGCTGGCCGGTGGCTTCACGCTGGCCACGACGCCCGAGACCGAGCCGGCCGCGCGGCGGCTGCTGGCGCGGCCGCGGACCCCGCCGCTGACGCCCGCGCAGGCCGAGACGCTCGCGATCGTCGCCTACCTGCAGCCCGTCTCGCGGCCGGAGATCACGCGCATCCGCGGCGTCAGCGCCGACTCGGCGAGCGCGACGCTGCTCGAGCGCGGCCTCGTGGAGGAGGCCGGGCGCTCGCAGTTCGGCGCCGTGCTCTACCGCACGACGCCACTGTTCCTCAAGCTCTTCGGCCTCGCCTCGCTCGACGACCTGCCCGACCCGGCGCAGTGGGATCCCACGCCGGAGGAGGAGGCCGACCTGCGCGACCGCCTGCTCAGGGCGGGCGAGGCGCGCGCGGGCGGCGGCGCCTCCGAGCAGCCCGCGACCACGGCGGCCGGCGCGGCCTGACCGGGATGCGCACGCTCGCCGAGGACCTGGCCGAGCGCATGCGCGACGGCGACGACGGGCGTTCGGACATCTGGCGCGCGTTCGCCGACCGCGAGCTCTTCGCCCGCGTGGTGGCCGCGATGGCGGCGCCCTATCGCGGCGAGCGCTACACGAAGGTCGCCGGCGTCGAGGCGCGCGGGTTCGTCCTCGGCGGCGCCATGGCCGCCCACACCGGCGCGGGCTTCGTGGCGATCCGCAAGCAGGACGGCTGGCTGCCGGGCGACGTCGCCGAGACGGTCACCGAGCCCGATTGGCAGGGCCAGACCCACGCCCTGCGCCTCCAGCGCGGCGCCCTCGGCCCGGACGATCGCATCGTGCTCGTCGACGACTGGTTCGAGACCGGGGCGCAGGCCGTCGCCGCCCGCCAGCTCATCGAGTCCACGGGCGCGACGCTCGTGGGCATGTCGATCGTCGTCGACGACCTCTCCGACGAGGCCCGCGAGGGCCTCGGTCGCCTGCACGCGCTGCTACGCGCTGACGCGCTCTAGGAACGGGCGCAGCAGCTCGGCCGCGGCGTCGGGGCGCTCGAGGGCGATGAGGTGGCCGGCGTCGGGCACCTCGGCGCGCTCGGCGCCGGGGACCTCGGCGGCGATCCGGTCGGCGAAGCGCGCGAAGTCGGGGAGGTCCAGTCCGCCGCTGACGGCGAGCGTCGGCACGCCGATCCCCGCGAGGTCGACGGGATCCTCGCGGGCCTCGGCCTCCACGCCGATCTGCGCCTCGAAGGATGTGCGCGACATCTCCGCCACGAGCTCCGAGGTCGACGGCTCCTTGACCCAGGTGCGCAGGCCGAGCTGCACGGCCCCATCGACGTCGCCCGCCTCGACGAGCTCGTTCTCCTGCGCCCGGAAGGCCTGGATCTCGGGCGACCACTCCTTGGAGTCGGCGAGCGTCGCGGCGAAGAGGGCGAGGCCCATGACGCGCTCGGGTGCCATCGTCGCGACCTGCAGCGAGACCCAGCCGCCGAACGAGGCGCCCACGAAGGCCGCGCGCCGGATGTTCAGGCCGTCGAGCAGCCGCAGCAGGTCCTCGGCGTCGGAGTACTCCTCGGGCGGCAGCGGCGTGCTGCCGCTCCCGCGCAGGTCGGGGACGTGGAGGCGGAAGCGGTCGTCGAGGCGCTCGGCCAGCGGGCGCCACATGCGCCCGTCGGTCCCACCGGCGTGGACGAAGACGACGTTCGGCGTCCGGCGGCTGCGCCAGAGCTTCATCGCTTCGCCGCCAGCTGCCCGCAGGCGGCGTCGATGTCGCGCCCGCGCGTGAGGCGCACCGTCGCGCCGATCCCATGCTCCTCCAGCGCCGCCTTGAAGGCGGCGATCGCCTCGCGCGTCGAGCCGTCGTACATGCCGGTGGGGTTGTACGGGATCAGGTTCACCTTGAACATCCTCGGGTCGAGCACCTTGGCGAGGGCGACCGCCTGCTCGTAGCGGTCGTTGACGCCGCGGAGCATGACGTACTCGACGAAGACCATCCGGCGCTTGGCCTCGTAGAAGCGCCGGCAGGCGGCGAGGACGTCGGCCAGCGGATAGCGGTCGTTGACGGGCATGATCTGCGAGCGCAGCGCCTCGTCGGCGGCGTGCAGCGAGAGCGCCAGGCGGATCGGCATCGGCTGGGCCGTGAGGGCGTCGATGCCCGGGATCCACCCGACGGTGGAGATCGCGGTGCGCCGGTGCGTGATGCCCAGGTCCGGCAGGCGCTCGCACGCGGCGAGCACGTTGTCGAGGTTCATCATCGGCTCGCCCATGCCCATGAAGACCGCGTGGTCGACCTCGGTGAGGCGGCGGAAGTGCAGCGCCTGGTCGAGGATCTCGCCGGTCGTGAGGTTGCGGGCGAACTTCATCTGGCCGGTGGCGCAGAAGGTGCAGGTCAGCGGACAGCCCGACTGCGAGGACAGGCAGAGCGAGCGGCGATCGTCCTTGTAGCGCATGAGGACGGCCTCGACGGGGCGCCCGTCGCGGGTGCGGAAGAGCGCCTTGACCGTGCCGTCGCGCGCGTGCGCCTCGTCCTCGAGGGTCAGCGACGAGAACGGGACCTCGTCGGCCAGGCGCTCGCGTAGGCCCAGCGGCAGGTTGGTCATCTCGTCGTAGCCGGCGGCGCCGCGCGCGGTCCACGCCCACACCTGGCCGGCGCGAAAGCGCGGCTCGCCCGCGGCGCCCAGCCGCTCGGTGAGGAGCTCGAGGTCCATCGGGGACACGGTAGCGGCGCCCGCGCTGTGCGCGATGTCACACAGGGCGACGGCCGCCCGCGCGTCTTGAGTTCTCATGCGCGTGCTCTTCACGTCCAAGGACGGCGCCGGCCACCTCGGCCCGCTGCTGCCCTTCGCCCGTGCCTTCCGCCGCGCCGGCGCCGACGTCCTGGTCGCCGCGCCGCGTGGCGCCTCCGCGATGGTGCGCGACGAGCGCCTGCCGCTGTGGGCCGTCGAGGACCCGCCGGCCGGCGAGCGCAACGCGATCTTCGCCGAGGTGCGCGGGAAGTCGGACCGCTCGACGCACGGGCGCGTGGTGGGCGACATCTTCGCGCGCATCGACGCGCGCGCCGCCTACCCGGGCGTGCTCGCCGCGTGTCGCGCCTGGAGGCCCGACGTCGTGATCAGCGAGATCACGGAGTTCGCGGGCCCGCTCGCCGCCGAGGTCATCGGCGTGCCGTCGGTGACCGTCGGCATCTCCCAGCAGGGCAAGGAGGAGCGGGTGCGCTCGGTCGCGCTCGCCGCCATCGACGAGCTGCGCGCCCGCTTCGGCCTGCCGGCCGACCCCGACGGGCGGCGCGCCTTCGCCCGCCCCTATCTCACCCTGGTGCCCGCGGCGCTCGAGGATCCGGCGACGCCCGCCCACCAGGAGGCCATCCGCTTGCGCTCGCCCGAGGCACCCGCCGGCGCCTGGGACGGCTGGCCCGGCGACGACCGTCCGCTCGTGTACGTCACCTTCGGCTCGGCCGCCCCGAACACCGACCTCTTCCCGGGCGTCTACCGCGCCGCGATCGACGCGCTGGGCGAGCTCCCCGCGCGCGTGCTGGTCACGATCGGGCGCGACCGCGACCCCGGCGAGCTCGGGCCGCTGCCCGCCAACACTCGCGCCGAGCGCTGGGTGACGCAGGCTGCGCTCATGCCCCACGTGGCGGCGATGGTCTGCCACGGCGGCTCGGGCACGGTGACGATGGGCCTCGCGGGCGGCGTGCCGATGGCCGTCGTCCCGCTCTTCGCCGACCAGCCGTGGAACGCCGAGCGCGTGGCGGCGATCGGCGCCGGGATCGCGCTGGCCCCCGAGGGCCTCGAGCGCCTCGGCGAGGCGGTCCACACGCTGCTCGCCGACCCGACGTACGGGATCGTCGCGCGCCGCGTCGCCGCCGAGATCCGCGCGCTGCCGTCCGTCGACGTCGCGGTCGCGATGGTGCGCGACCTGCTCGTCGAGAGCCTCGCCGCCTGAGGACCGTCTAGCGTCCGGGGCGCCATGCGCCTCGCCAAGCACCTGGCCCACGCGGGCGTCGCCTCCCGCCGCGCGGCCGAGGCGCTCATCGGCGAGGGGCGGGTGACCGTCGACGGCGCGGTGGTGACCGACCCCGCGCGCGATGTCGGCGGCGAGGAGGCGATCGCGGTCGACGGCGAGCGGGTGCGCGCCCCGGGCGCCCGCGTCGTCTACGCCGTCAACAAGCCCGCCGGCGTCGTCTCGACGGCGCGCGACACCCACGGCCGGCGGACCGTCGTCGACCTCGTCCCCGCGGCGCAGCGGCTCTACCCGGTGGGGCGCCTGGACGCCGACACCACGGGGCTCATCTTCCTCACCAACGACGGCGAGCTCGCCCACGCGCTCACCCACCCGAGCTTCGAGGTGCCGCGCACCTACCGGGCGCGCGTCGCCGGGCGCCCGGACGAGCGCGCCCTGCGCGCGCTGCGCGAGGGCGTCGAGCTCGAGGATGGGCGCACGGCGCCGGCGCGCGTGCGCCACGTGAGCGCCCACGAGCTGGAGCTGACCATCCACGAGGGCCGCAACCACCAGGTCCGGCGCATGTGCGAGGCCGTCGGCCACCGCGTGGTCGAGCTGCGCCGCGTCGCCTTCGGCCCGCTGCGCCTGGGCGACCTGGCGCCGGGCCATCACCGCCGCCTGACGGCCGCCGAGGTCCAGCGCCTGCGCGAGGCCGCCCGGGGCCCGCGTCAGCCGCGGGCGTAGGTGCCCACGAGCAGGCCGCTGCCGCCCGCGCGGGCGAGCACGGCGGAGCTCACCTTGTCGGGCTTGGCGCCGGCGGCGAGCCCCGAGGGCCGGTTGAGCCAGTAGAGGCGGAACTCGTAGTGGTGCGTGCCGCTGGGCGGACACGGCGGCGTCCAGCCGCGCTTGCCGGCCGAGTTCTCGCCCTCGCGCCCGCCGGCCGGCAGTCCGGTCGGCCCGATCTCGGTCGTGCCCGGCGGCAGGCCGTACGCGGTCCAGTGCACGAAGCCGCCGGCATCGGGGTCGAGGACGATGAGGGCGAGCTCCTTGGCGCCCGCCGGGACGCGGGTGAAGCGCAGCGTCGGGCGCGCCTTGTCGCCGTCGCACGAGAAGCGCTTGGGGATCGCGCCGTTGGCCGCGAAGTCGGGGCTCGTGACCGAGAGCTGGCGCGGAGCCGACGGGGGAGGGGAGGTCAGCTTCTCGCCCTTTCCGCCGCCGCAGCCGGCGAGGCACAGGAGCGCGGTGAGCAGGGTGGCGCGCCGCATGGCTGGCATGATGGCGCCTCCATGCGCCTCTTCGCCCTGCGCGGCGCCACGACCGTGGACGCCAACGAGTCGCCCGCGATCCTCGCCGCCACCGAGGAGCTCATGCGCGCGATCATGGAGCGCAACGCGATCGGCCCCGACGACGTCGTCAGCTGCATCTTCACGCTCACCGACGACCTCGACGCCGACTTCCCGGCGGTCGCCGCGCGCGGCCTGGGCTTCGACCGCGTGCCGTTGCTGTGCGCGCGCGAGGTGCCGGTGCCTGGAGCGCTGGGGCGCGTCATCCGCGTGCTCATCCACTACTACGCGGCCGAGGATCACAGCGCCGAGCACGTCTACCTCGGCGAGGCCCGCACGCTGCGGGCCGACCTCGAGTCGGCACAATAGGCCGATGGCCCTGGAGTTCTCCGAGCGCGTTCGGCGCATCCCCGTCTACCCGGCCGCCGGCGCCTACGCCCTCCCGGAGGACGTGGCGCTGCTGGCCTCCAACGAGTCGCCCTACCCGCCCATCCCCGAGGTCATCGAGGCGGTCACGGCGGTGCTCGGGGGGCTCAACCGCTACCCGGACCCGACCAACGCCAAGCTGCGCCGCGCCCTGAGCGACCGCTACGGCGTGGCGGCCGGGCACATCGCGATCGGCAACGGCTCCTGCGACATCCTGCTCGCCGCGGGCGAGGCGCTCCTCGAGCCCGGCGCCGAGCTCGTCTACGCGTGGCCGTCGTTCAGCGTCTACCCGCACCTGGCGGCCGCCTCGGGCGCCACCGCGCTGACCCCGCCGCTCAACGAGCGCGACGAGCACGACCTCGACGCCCTGGCGCGCGAGATCACCGTCGCCACGCGCCTGGTCATCGTCTGCAACCCCAACAACCCGACCTCGACCGCGGTGCCCGCCGAGGCCATCGCCGCCTTCGTCGAGCGGGTGCCGCGCCACGTCTGCGTGATCGTCGACGAGGCCTACTGCGAGTTCAACACCCTCGACGATCCCGACACCACGCTCGACCTGCTCAAGCGCCACCGCAACCTCGTGCTCCTGCGGACCTTCTCGAAGGTCTACGGGCTCTGCGGGCTGCGCGTCGGCTTCGCGCTGTGCGGCTCGGACGAGTTCGTCACCGCGGTCAACCAGGTCCGCCAGCCCTTCTTCTGCAACGCCGCGGCGCAGGCCGCCGCGATCGAGGCGCTGCGCCACCAGGACGAGGTCAACGCCCGCGTCGAGCGCACGATCGTCGCGCGCGTCGAGGTCGAGGACGGCCTGCGCGCGCTGGGCATCGAGCCGGCCGAGTCGCAGGCCAACTTCTGCTGGTTCGAGCTTCCCGTTCCAGACGATGGTGAGCCCGCCGAGGTCGAGGCCCGCGTGGTCGCCGGCCTGGGCGAGCGCGGCGTCCTCGTCCGCGCCGGCACCGCCCTCGGCCGCGCCGGCGCGCTGCGCGTGACCTACGGCACGGCCGCCCAGAACGCCCGCTTCCTGAGCGAGCTGGGCTCACTGCTCTAGGTGTAAGACCCGAGCAGGTTGTTCGGCATCCCCGCCACCCCGGCGTGGGCGCGAACAGCTCACCGAGGGAGACCAGCCCGCCGCGCCGCCGGCCGCCGGGGGGGCGCCGCCGGCCCCCGGGGGGCGCCGAACGTCGGTCTTCCCCCGTCCACACGGGGTAAAAGCGACGTTCGACCCCCGGGCACGGACCCGTTCCTCGGTGAGCTGTTCGCAGCGCAACGGGCGTCACAGCGACCCGGCACCCCGAACAACGTGCTCAGCAACTACATCTAGGGCCGCGAGTCGCGCCTGGTTAGGATCGCGCCATGGCGACGATCACCGAATACGAGACCCAGCAGGTCGACGAGGCCAATGCGACCGGGCGGGTGCCGGTCGTCTTCATCCACGGGCTGTGGCTGCTGCCCAGCAGCTGGGATCGCTGGGCGGCGGTCTTCGACGAGGCCGGCTACACGGCGCTGACGCCGGGCTGGCCCGACGATCCCGAGACCGTCGAGGAGGCCAACGCCAATCCGGAGGTCTTCGCGGGCAAGTCCATCGGCCAGGTCGCCGACCACTTCGCCGACGTCATCGGCGCCCTCAAGGCCAAGCCGGCGGTCGTCGGCCACTCCTTCGGCGGCCTGCTGACTCAGATCATCGCCGGCCGCGGGCTCTCCGCTGCGGCCGTCGCCATCGACCCGGCGCCCTTCCGCGGCGTGCTCCCGCTGCCCATCTCCGCGCTCAAGTCGAGCTTTCCCGTGCTCGGCAACCCGGCCAACCGCAACCGGGCCGTGCCGCTGACCTACGAGCAGTTCCGCTACGCCTTCGCCAACGCCGTGAGCGAGGACGAGGCCAAGGACCTGTACGAGACCTACGCCGTGCCCGCCGCCGGCAAGCCGCTCTTCCAGGCGGCCACGGCCAACCTCAACCCGTGGACCGAGGCCAAGGTCGACACCGACAACCCCGACCGCGGGCCGCTGCTGATCATCTCGGGCGAGAAGGACCACACGGTGCCGTGGGCGATCGCCAACGCGTCCTACAAGCAGCAGAAGGACAACCCGGGCGTCACCGAGATCAAGGAGATCCCGGGCCGCGGCCACGCGCTGACCATCGACAGCGGCTGGCGCGAGGTCGCCGACACGGCGCTGCAGTTCGTCAAGCGCTTCGTCTGAGGCGCGGTCTCACAGCGCGGTGGCGACCGCGAACCCGAGGACCGTCACGAGGCCGGCGACGTCGCCGGCCTTGCGGGCGGCGTCGGGGATCATCGAGTCGATGAGCATGACGAGCAAGGCGCCGGCGGCGAAGCCGTTGATGGCGGCCTTCAGGTCGCCCGAGGCGGTGTCGGCGATCGCGTAGCCGACCAGGGTTGCGAGCGCGCACACGGCCGCGACGGCGAGCCAGAGCCGCCAGATCGCCGCGCGGCGCTCGCCCGCCGCGCGCATGTCGCTGGCCGACCCGATCGCCTCGGGCAGGTTGGAGACGAAGATCGCCGCGAGCAGGCTGACGCTGACGCCCTCGCCGCCGGCCAGGCCGATGCCGAGCACCATCTGCTCGGGGATGCCGTCGAGGAAGGCGCCGAGGGCGAGCGGCGCGCCGGCGGCGGCGTTGCCCGACGAGCGGCGCGCGATGACGCGGTTGAGGCCGAAGTAGGTCAGCGCGCCGGCGGCCAGGCCGGCGGCGAGCGCGGCCGGGCTGCCGAGCTTCTGGCCCTCCTCGGCGAGGTCGAAGCTCACGGCGCTCACGAGCGCTCCGGCGCCGAAGCCGAGCACGATGCCCACGGAGCGGTCGTGCCAGTCGCGTGCCACGCCGAGCGCGGTGCCGACGAGCAGCGACGAGGCGGCGAGCGCGCCCCAGCCGAGGGCGGCCGTCACGGGGCGGCGACCGGCGCGGGCGCCGGGCGCAGCGCGCGGGCCGCGCGCAGGAGCGCCCGCGGCGTGCGCGCGCCCGACAGGTGCGCCAGGAGCGCGAACGAGAGCGTGACGCCGACGAGCGTCAGCGCCGCCGGCCAGACGATCGCCAGCGAGGCGAGCGCGCCGTGGTCGACCGCGTGGCCGGCGGCCAGCGGGATCGCGACGAGCAGCCCCGCGCCGATGGTGGCCGGGCCGACACCGGGCAGCGGCATCGCCGAGCCCGAGCCCTGCGCGGCGCAGGCGGCGACCACGATCGCCGGCGCCACCGGCAGGCCGAAGGCGAGCAGGAAGCACGTCGCCGAGCCGACGCGCAGCGTGCGCGAGAGGACCTGCCACGGCAGCACCTGGCGCGCGCAGCGCCCCGGCCGGCGCAGCACGGCCAGGCCGTGCCCGACCTCGCGCACGGCGCGCCGCACGCGCGCCGAGCGCAGCGCCGTCAGCGCGACGACGGCGGTGGCGGCGGCCGCGGCGGCGATCAGCGCGGGGGAGGGGGCGTGGGTCGATCCGACCCCGAGCCACACCGCGGTGAGCATGAGGGCGAGGCCGAAGACGCTCTCGAACGAGGCCTCGGCGGCCAGCGTGCCGGCCAGCGCGGGCCACGTGGCGCCCTTCAGCTCGCGCTTGGCGAGCGCGGCGCGGACCGCGTCGCCGCCGCGGGCGGTGAGCAGGCCGCTCAGCCCGGCGCCGCAGACGTACCAGGCGCAGGCGCGCCGGCGCGTGATCGCCGGCCAGGAGCTGCTGAGCACGCCGCGCCAGGCGACGCCGCGCGCGACCTGGCCGCCCACGTGGAGCGCCACGGCCAGCCCGAGCCAGCCGAAGTGGGCTCCGGAAGCGGGAAGCACGGCGCGAGCGTACTCCTCCAGGGCGTCAGCTGGGCGTCAGCGCGTGGCGGCGTCCAGCGCCTTGGCGAGCGCGCGCGCCCCGGGCTCGATCGCCGGCTCGGCGATCCGGCCGTAGCCGAGGATGACGGCGGGGCCATGGGGGAGGGAGCGGTGCTTGGCCACGCCGTCGAGGCCGATGCCGCGGGCGGCCGCCGCGTCGAGGAGCGCTGCTTCGTCGACGGTGGCGGGGAGGTCGACGAGCAGGTGCAGCCCGGCGGCGGCGCCGCGCGGCCGCACGCCGGGAAGGTGGCGCGCGAGCGCGGCGATCAGCGCGTCGCGGCGGCGGCGGTAGACCAGGCGCGAGCGGCGCAGGTGGCGGTCGAGCTCGCCGCGCTCCAGGAGCGCCGCGAGGCCGAGCTGCTCGAGCACCGGGGTGCCGCGGTCGTCGTCGGCCTTCTCGCGCCGGATCGCCTCGGCGAGCTCGGGCGGCGCCACGACCCAGCCGACGCGCAGCGCGGGCGCGAGCGTCTTGCTGATCGAGCTCATGTGGACGACGCGCTCGGGATCGAGCCCCTGCAGCGCGCCCACGGGCTGGCGGTCGTAGCGGTACTCGGCGTCGTAGTCGTCCTCGAGCACGACGCCGTCCCGGGCCGCGGCCCAGTCCAGCAGCTCGGCGCGGCGGTGCGGGGCGAGCACGACCCCGGTCGGGTACTGGTGGGCGGGGGTGACGAGCACGGCCCGCGCGCCGGACGCGCGCAGCGCCGCGACGTCGAGGCCGTCCGCGTCGACAGGGACCGGCGGGGTGGACAGGCCGACCGCGGCGATCGGCGCGCGCATGTCGGCGCTGCCCGGGTCCTCGACGGCGACCGCGCCGACGCCGCGATCGCTCAGCGCGCGGCAGGTGAGGACCAGGCCCTGCGTGAGCCCGGAGGTGACGATGATGGCCTCGGGGTCGGCGGCCACGCCGCGCACGCGCCCGACGTAGGTCGCGAGCGCCTCGCGCAGCTCGGGGACGCCGCGCGGGTCGGCGTAGCTGAAGCGCGCGTCGGGCGCCTCGCGCAGGGCCTGGCGCAGCGCGGTGGCCCAGGCGGCGCGCGGGAAGAGCGCCATGTCCGGAGCGCCGGGGCGGAAGTCGAAGCGCGGCGGGCGCTCCTCGCGGGCGGCGGCCTCCTGCGCCGCCGCTCCGCGCGCTGCCGTCGCTCCGCCCCGCGCCGCCGCTCCGCTCGGCGCTGTCGCTCCGCCCCGCGCCGCCGCTCCGCTCGGCGCCGCCACGCGCGTCGGCGCGCCCTGGCGCGAGACCAGCCAGCCCTCGGCGGCGAGCTGCTCGTAGGCCTCCATCACGACGCCGCGGGCGACGCCGAGCTCGCGTGCCAGCGCCCGGGTCGAGGGCAGCGCCGCGTCCGGGCGCAGCGTGCCGGCGCGGACGCTCTCGCGCAGCTGCTGCTCGAGTTGGGCGCGCAGCGGCACGGCCGACGCGCGATCGACCGCGACCATGAGCTCGATGCCGGAACTGGCCTTCATCACACGAGTGGAACTGGCTCTCGCCAGTAAACCAGTTGCGACCTAGTCTCGCAGCCATGCAAGCCATCGCCTCATCGCCCGGAGCCCTTCGCCTCTTCGCCGTCTCGATCGTCGCCCGCCTGCCGATGGCGATGCTGAGCATCGGCCTGCTCGTCCACGCCCAGCGCCTCACGGGCTCGTTCGCCGCGGCCGGCCTGGTCGCCGGCGCCTACGCGCTCTCGCTCGGCGTCGGGGGTCCGTTCCTGGGCCGCGTCGTCGACCGCCGCGGCCAGAGCGCTGTCCTGCTCGCCGGGGCGCTCGTGGCGGGCGCCGCGCTGCTCGCCACCGCGGCGCTCCCGGCCGGCGCGCCGCCGGCCGCGCTCGTCGCCCTCGCGGTCGCGGTCGGGCTCAGCGCCCCGCCCGTCGGCGCCTGCGCGCGCTCGCTGCTGCCCGAGGTCGTCGGCGACCGCGAGGCGCTGCGTGCCGCGTACGCCGCCGAGTCGGCCGCGATCGAGCTGACCTGGATCTCCGGGCCGCCGCTCGTCCTGCTCGCCGGCGCCGCGACGTCGACGGGCGCGGCGCTGGCGCTCGCGGCCGTGGTCATGGTCGTCGGCGCCGCGGCCTTCGCCGCTCAGCCCGCCTCGCGCGCGTGGCGACCCCCGGCCCAGGTCGCGCGCCCCCGCGGCGGCTCGCTGCGCGCCCCGGCGATGCGCACCCTCGTGCTCGTGCTGCTCGCGGTCGGCGTCGTCTTCGGGGCCGTCGAGGTCGCCGTCACCGCGGCCGCAGACGCGCTCGGCAGCGCCGCCGCCGCGGGGCCGCTGCTCGGCCTGTGGGGCGCCGGGTCGCTCGTCGGCGGCGTCGTCGCGGCGCGCACGGGCGGCGGGGCGCGCACGGGCACCGGCCTCGCGCTCGTGCTCTGCGCGCTGGCCGCCGGCCACCTCGCGCTCGCCGCCGCGGCGGGCGGCCTCGTCGCGCTGGCCGCCGTCCTCGTGCTCGCCGGGGCGACGATCGCGCCGACCTACGCGACGGTCTACGCGATGGTCGACCACGCGGCGCCCGCCGGCACCGTCACCGAGGCCTTCGCGTGGCTGGGCACCGCGGTCGCCGTTGGCGCCGCCGCGGGCTCCGCCGCCGCCGGTGTGATCGCCGACGCCGCCGGCCCCGTGCCGACCTTCGCCCTCGCGGGCGCCGCCGGCGCCGCGGCGGCGCTGCTCGCCGCGCTGCGGGCGCGGCCGCTGGGGTGCGGTCTATTAGCGAACCATGGGTTCGCTTAGAGCGCACACCCCCCGGGCGGACGCTACGCGGACGAGGCCGGCGCCTCGGAAGCGATCGGGCGCCCGACCGTGAGCGCATCGCGCAGCCCGGGCTCGAGCTGGGCGTATGCGGCGTCGGGCTCGGCGCCCAGGGCGTCGAGGGCCTTGCTGAAGAAGCACCGCGCCGCGGCCGCCGCGACGACGTCGAAGACCTCGGCGTCGCCGAGGCCGAGCGTCCGCAGGCGGTCGATGTCCGCCTGCGTGACCGAGGTGGCGTCGGCGGCGACCTTGTCGGCCAGGTCCATGACCGCGACGTCGACCTCGTCGAGGCCGGCGGCGTGGTGATCGGCGACGACCGCCTCGAGCTCGGGCGCCGCGAAGAACTTGTCGGCGAGCACCGAGCCGTGGGCCAGCGCGCAGTAGCTCGAGCGAAGGCGCCGGGCGGCGGCCACGGTCGCCAGCTCGTAGCGGCGCAGGTCCATGTTGTCCCGGATCGCGCCGTTGAGCGCCCGCCACGCGGCGTAGACCTCGGGGCGCGCCGAGAAGGCGCGGGTGTAGTTCGGCAGATAGCCCCTGGCCGCCTTGTCGGCCTCGTAGATCTTGGCCAGCGCACCGGTGGCGTCGGCCTCAGGGACGGTCTCCACGTAGCTCATGGCGTGACCTTAGCCCGCGGGCGTAGGGTGCGGCGATGGTCATCCGCGCCCTCGTGTTCGACGTCTTCGGCACGCTCGTGGACTGGCGCTCGGGCGTCGCCGAGGCCTTCCGCGCCGGCGGCGTCGACGGCGACCCGCACGAGCTCGCCGACGCCTGGCGCGCGCGCTACCGGCCGATCCTCGAAGCGGTGAACGCGGGCGCCCGTCCGTGGGGCGACTTCGACGCCCTGCACCACGCGACGCTCGACGACCTCCTCGCCGAGCGCGGCGTCGAGCTCGACGCGGCGGCGCGCGGCGCGCTCGTCGGCGCATGGCATCGGCTGGACCCGTGGCCCGACGTCCGCGACGGCCTCGCCGCGCTGCGCCGCGAGCGCGCGACGGCGACGCTGTCCAACGGCCACGTCGCGCTGCTCGTCGCCCTCGCCCGCCACGGCGACCTGCGCTTCGACGCGATCCTCTCGGCCGAGCTCGCGCAGGCCTACAAGCCGGCGCCCGAGGCCTACCGCGCGGCGGCGCGCCTGCTCGGCGTCGACGCCGGCGAGCTGATGCTCGTCGCCGCCCACCCCTGGGACCTCGACGGCGCCCGCGCCGCGGGCCTGCGCACCGCCTTCGTCGAGCGCCCGCTGGAGTACGGCCCGGGCTCGCCCGCGCGCGAGGACCCCGACGCGGACGCCTCGGCGGCGGACCTGCTCGAGCTGGCGCGGCGGCTGGAGGGCTGAGCGATGCAGCTGCGTCTCGCACGCCACACCGAGCGCCTCGACGAGGTGGCCGCCTTCTACCGCGACGCACTCGGGCTGACCGAGCGCGGCGGCTTCCGCGACCACGACGGCTACGACGGCGTCTTCCTCGAGGTGCCCGGCACCGGCGCCCACCTCGAGCTCACGGCCGGCGGCGGCCACGGCGCCCCGGCGCCGCACCCCGAGACGCTGCTCGTCCTCTACCTCGGCGACGAGGCGGCGGTCGCGGAGGTCGCCGCGCGCATCGCCACCGACCCCGTGGCGCCCGCCAACCCGTACTGGGCCGAGCACGGCCTGACCTTCGAGGACCCCGACGGCTTCCGGGTCGTCCTCGTGCCGGAGAGCTGGGGGGCCTGACGCGCATGGCGCTCGAGCTGCGACCCAACTGCGAGTACTGCGACCGCGACCTGCCGCCCGCGTCGCCCGACGCGCGGATCTGCACCTACGAGTGCACGTTCTGCGCCGACTGCGTGGAGAACGTGCTCCACGACGTGTGCCCGAACTGCGGCGGCGGGTTCGCGCCGCGGCCGATCCGGCCGGCGACGGAGTGGCGCCCGGGGCTGTCGCTGGCCAAGCGCCCGGCGTCGACCACGCGCGTGCAACTCTCGTACGCGCATGAGGACATCGCCGAGCTCTCGCGGCGGTTGCGCGACGTCCCGCCCGCCGAGCGCTAGCCACCCTCGCGCGTCGTTGACCCCGGCGCAGATACTGATACTCTCATAACAATTATGAAAGCGAAAGTATCCGTACTGCTGATCTGCTGCTTCAGCCTCTTCATGGTGGGGCTCGACGTGACCGCCGTGAATGTCGCGCTGCCGTCGATCGGCAAGGAGCTGGATGCCGGGATCTCCGGGCTGCAGTGGACGGTCGATGCCTACACGGTCGTGATGGCGAGCCTGCTGATGCTCGGCGGATCGATCGCGGACCGCTTCGGCCGCAGGCGGATCTTCGTGGTGGGACTCGTCGTGTTCTCGGCCGCCTCGCTGCTGTGCAGCCTGGCGCCGACCGTCGAGGCCCTGATCGCGTTCCGGGTGCTCCAGGCCGTGGGCGCGTCGATGCTCAACCCGGTCGCGATGTCCATCATCACCAACACGTTCACCGACCCGCGCGAGCGCGCGCAGGCGGTGGGCGTCTGGGGCGCCGTCTTCGGTGTCTCGCTGGCGCTGGGCCCGATCGTCGGTGGCGCGCTCGTCTCCGCGATGGGCTGGCGGCCGATCTTCTGGATCAACGTGCCCGTCGGCATCACCGCGATCGTCCTGGCTCTGCGCGTCATCCCCGAGTCCAAAGCGCCGCGGCCGCGGCGCTTCGACCCCATCGGCCAGGCGCTCGTGATCGTGTTCCTCGCCGCGCTGACCTTCGGGATCATCGAGGCGCCGGGCCACGGCTGGTCCTCGCCGGTCATCGTCGGCGCGCTGTCGGCCTCGGCGGCGGCCCTGGTCGGGCTGCTGGCCTACGAGCCGCGCCGCCGCGAGCCTCTCGTCGACCTGCGCTTCTTCCGGTCGGTCCCGTTCAGCTCCGCGATCGTCATCTCGGTCTCCGCCTTCGCGGCCTTCGGCGGCTTCCTCTTCCTGAACACGCTGTACCTCCAGCAGGCCAGGGGCCTCTCGCCGCTGCAGGCCGGCTTTGCCACCGTGCCCGTCGCCCTCATGACGGTGATCGCCTCACCGATCTCGGGCCGCCTCGTGGGCCGCCGCGGCCCGCGCCTGCCGCTCGTGATCGCCGGCGCCGCGCTGCTCATCGGCTTCGCGATGCTGACCGACGTCGGCCCCGGGACGCCGCTCGCCGAGCTGCTCGCGGCCTACGTCGTCGTCGGCCTCGGCTTCGGGCTTGTCAACGCGCCGATCACCAACGCCGCCGTGTCCGGCATGCCGCGCGCCCAGGCCGGGGTCGCCGCGGCGATCGCCTCGACCTCGCGGCAGGTCGGCTCGACCCTCGGCGTCGCCGTCGTCGGCGTGATCGCCGGCTCCGCCGCCTGGTGGACGCTCACGGCCTGCGGCGGCGTCGTCCTCGTGCTCGGCGTCCTGGCGACCACGAGCCGCGCCCGCGCGTCGGCCCGGCGCACGGCCGCCGAGCTGAACCCCGAGGCGCTTGCGGCCTGAGCGGATGAGCGGCGACTCCGACAAGGCGCGCGAGGTCTGGCTGCTCATGTCCGACCTCGTCCTCGACCACCAGCGCCGGCGCGAGGTCTCCAACGCGCTCGGCATGACCTTCGGCCGCGCCCGCGCGATCCGCCTCCTGACCCGCCGCCCGATGTCGATGGGCGAGCTCGCCACCGCCCTGGGCATCGACCCTCCCAACGCGACCGTGCTCGTCGCCGACCTCGAGGCCCAGGGCATCGTCCGCCGCGGACCGCATCCCACCGACGGCCGCGCGAAGGTGGTGCAAGCGACGCCCAAGGGCAAGGAGCTGGCCAGGCGCGCCGACGCGATCCTCGCCACCCCGCCGCCGGCGCTCGGCGCCCTGGACGCCGAGGACCTCGAGGCGCTCCGCGAGCTCCTCGAGCGCGTCAGGAAGCCCGAGCCCTAGCCGACCCGCACGACCTGGTAGAGCGCCGGATGCGACGCGAAGGCGATCGCCTCCGCGGCCGCCGCGAAGGCCGGCTCCTGCAGCGCGCGGAAGAACATCAGCGGGCTCGACCAGCGCGCGACGTCGACGAAGCGAAGGTCGGCGTCGCCGAGCGCGCGGTGCAGGCGGGTGCCGAGGTAGCCGCGCTGCTGGGCGAGGATGTCGCGCGCGCCGCGCCACGGCGCCAGGAAGCCCTCGTCCTCGCCACCCGGAACCTCGAAGGCGCTGATGCGGATCACGCCGTCGGTCCCGTCGGGCTCGCCGTCCTCGTGGACGACGTCATAGAGCGCCGAGTGCGTTGCGAACGGGTCGCCGTTCGCGGGCTCCCACGCGCCGGCCTCCTCGACGCGAGTCACCGCGACGAAGCGCAGGTCGGCGTCCTCGCGCAGCGCGCGGTGCAGCAGGCCTCCGGCGCGACGGCGCTCCCACGCGTCGACGAACCCGTCGTCGGCCTCGGGCGGGACCTCGAACGCGTCGATGGCGATGGGCATCGGCCCACCATGATCGCGGCTAGGCCACGGGCTCGCCGGGCGAGGTCAGCACCGCGACGCGCGGCGAGCGCACGCGGATCGGCTGGGCCTCCACGACGTCCGCCATCGCGTCGAGCACGTTGCGCAGGTTGACCATCAGCGCCCCGTGGACCGGGCGCGGCGCGCCCTCCTCGCCGAAGTGGGCGTCCGCGCTGCGCTCGAGGTCGGCGCGGACCTCGGCGATCAGCCCTCGGTCGCCGGCGCGCACCGCCTCCCCGGCACGCGCCAGCAGCCGGCCCCACGCGTCGAGGAAGGCCGGGTCGCATTGCGCGCCCGCCACGCGGCGCTCCAGCGTGCTCGCCATGCTGCGCGTGTCGGCGACGGCCTGCTCGAGGCGCGCGAGCAACGGCAGCAGCTCACGCGAGCGGTGGACGCGGCCCGGCGCCGCGCGGCGCAGGTTCAGCCACCCGCTCTCGCGCGCCTGCTGGAAGACCGCCCACGCGTCGGCGATGTCGTGGTCGAGCCCGCGGGTGCGCTCGATCCAGCGCTCGGCGTCGGCGTGGGCGTGGGCGCGATCCTCGCGCAGCTCGGCCGCGACGTCGGCGAGCAGCGCCCCGAGGCGGTCGGCGACGTTGGCGACCTGGCGCGCCGCGCTGCGGTCGCGCAGCGGCGGCCAGATGAGCACGTTGACCAGCAGGCCCACCGCGATGCCGATGAGGGTGTCGAGCAGCCGGGCGCCGAGCATCCCGGGGTCGCCGCTGTAGCCGGCGAGCAGGACGACGAGCGCCGTCGCGGCCGCCGTGGTCGACTCGGCGCGCAGCGCGCGCGTGGTGCCCGCCGCCATCGCGACGAGCAGCACGATCGCCAGCGAGGCGGCGTTGACCCCCAGCGCGCTGCCGGCGGCGAAGGCCAGCAGGACGCCGAGCACCGCGGCGCCGACCTGCTGCAGCCCGCGCGTGAGCGACCGGTAGACGGTGGCGTGCACGGTCAGCATCGCCGCCCACGGCGCCAGGAACGACTGGGGCAGGCCGAACACGGTCCGCGCCAGCGCCCACGCGGCGACGGCCGCGCCGACCGTCTTGATCAGCTGGAAGGCGTTGCCCCAGACCACGGGGTCCCGCAACCGTTCGCGCAGCGCCGGCATCACCACGGTGTTCCCAGCGACGGCGAGCCCTAGCCAAGACCCCCGGCGGTCTGCCACAATCTCGCCTTCGCATGGGCACCCAGCACGACAGCGCCCCGATTCGCATCAGCGCCGCGCTGTCCGGCTACGCCTACGCCTATCGCTACGCCTGGCGATTTAGCTAGGCGCTCGGCTCGCCCGCCCGCGCGGGTGCCGCATCAAGGCCCTCTGTGGCCGAGCGCCGTTCTCACGGGCGTTTCACGCCCTCGCAGGTCCCTCACTCGTATCGTTCCCAGGCAGCAGCAGAAAGGCCTCGACCCATGATGATCGTGATGAAGCAGTCGGCGACGGAGGATGAGATCCAAGCCGTCATCGACCGAATCGAAGCGGTGGGCGCGCGCGCCCATCCCAGCCGCGGCGACGAGGTGACCGTGATCGGCGCCATCGGCGACCGCGAGCACATCGCCCGCCTCGAGCTCGAGGGCACCCCCGGCGTGGACCGGATGGTGCCGATCCTCAAGCCCTACAAGCTCGCCAGCGCGCAGTTCAAGCACAACGAGCGCACGGTGCTCGACATCGGCGGACGCAAGGTCGGCGGCGAGCACTTCGCCCTCATCGCCGGCCCGTGCACCGTCGAGTCGCGCGACCAGATGCTGACCACGGCACACGTCGTCGCGGCGGCCGGGGCGAGCATGCTCCGCGGCGGCGCCTACAAGCCGCGCACGAGCCCGTACGCCTTCCAGGGCCTGGGCCAGGAGGGCCTGCGCCTGCTCGCGGAGGCCAAGGAGGAGACCGGCCTGCCGATCGTCACCGAGCTCATGGACGCGCGCGACCTCGAGCCCGTCCTCGAGGTGGCCGACGTGATCCAGATCGGCGCGCGCAACATGCAGAACTACCCGCTGCTGCAGGAGGTCGGCCGCGCCGGGCGCCCGGCGCTGCTCAAGCGCGGGCTCTCGAACACGCTCGAGGAGCTGCTCATGGCGGCCGAGTACATCCTCAAGGAGGGCAACGAGTCCGTCCTGCTCTGCGAGCGCGGCATCCGCACCTTCGAGACCGCCTACCGCTTCACGCTCGACCTCACGGCGGTGCCGGTGCTCAAGGAGCTCAGCCACCTGCCGGTGATCGTCGACCCCAGCCACGCTGCGGGCCGGCGCGACCTCGTCGAGCCGCTCAGCCTCGCGGCCGCCGCGGTCGGCGCCGACGGCATCATCGTGGAGGTCCATCCTGAGCCCGAGGCCGCGATCTGCGACGGCCCGCAGGCGCTGCGCACCGAGGGCTTCGCCGGCTACGCGGCCCGCGTGCAGGCGGCGGCCGCGGTCGCGGGCAAGGCCGCCTTCGTCGGCGCTTGATCGTCGCCGTCGTCGGCGTGGGCCTCATCGGGGGGTCGGTCGGCCTCGCGGCTCGCGAGCGCCTCGGCGCGACGGTGCGCGGGGTCGACCCGCGCGCCGACGAGGCCGTGGCGCGGGGCGCCATCCACTCCGCGCACCGCGAGCTCGGGGACGCGCTCGACGGCGCCGACGCCGCCTTCGTCGCCGTGCCGGTCGACCAGCTCGAGGACAGCGTCCGCGCCGTCCTCGCCGAGGCGCCGCGGACGTGCGTGGTCACCGACGTCGGCTCGACCAAGCGCGCGGTCGTGCAGGCCGCCGACGACCCGCGCTTCGTCGGCGGCCACCCGCTCGCGGGCTCGGAGGCCGCCGGGGTCGCGCACGCGCGCGCCGACCTCTTCGACGGCGCCACCTGGTACCTGACGCCGACCTCGACCACGCAGGGCACGCTGCTCGAGCGCCTGCACCGCCTGATCACCGGCCTCGGCGCCCGCCCGGCGGCGATCGACGCCGACGTCCACGACCGCGTCATGGCCGCCGTCAGCCACCTCCCGCACGTGCTCGCCAACGTCCTCGTCGCGCAGGCCACCGAGGCGCTCGGGGGCGAGAGCCCGCCCGCGACGGGGCCGAGCTTCCGTGACGCGACCCGCGTCGCCGGCGCCAACCCGCCGCTCTGGGGCGCGATCTACGCCGCCAACCGCGACGCCCTCGGCGACGCGCTCGACGGCGCCATCGCCGAGCTCGAGCGCGTTCGCGGCCGCCTGCGCGCCGGCGAGGACCTCACGGCCTGGCAGGACGGCGCCGCGACCCGCCGCCGCACGCTGCTCGAGGCCGGCCTCGGTCCCGGCGCGCTGCGCGAGGTTCGCGTCGCCGTCCCCAACCGGCCGGGCGTGATCGCCGACATCGCGCTGACGCTCGGGCGCGCGGGCATCAACATCTCCGACATGGCCCTGAGCCCGTCGCCCGACAACAGCCAGGGCGAGATCGCCCTCTGGGTGCCCGACGCGCACGCGCACGAGACCGCGAAGCTCGTCGGCAACCTCGGCTTTGCAGTTACCACACCCCCGTCCGCAGCTCGGCCGGGCACGGAGCCGCAGCGAGGGGGGGCCCCGTGGGCCTGACCACTGTCCGCGTCGACCCCGCCGAGCGCCTGCGCGGCACCCTGCACCCGCCGACCGACAAGTCGATCTCCCACCGCGCGGCGATCCTCGGCGCGATGACGGCCGAGCCCGTCGTCGTGCGCGGCTTCCTCGACGCCGCCGACACGAACTCGACGCTCCGGGCCGTCCAGCGTCTCGGCGCCCTCGTCCAGGTCGGCGCCGACGGCCTGCTCGTGCGCGGGACCGGCCTGCGCGACGCCGCGATCCCCGACGGCCCGATCGACGTCGGCAACGCCGGCACCCTCATGCGCCTGCTCCCGGGCTGGCTCGCCGCGCAGGCCGGGCGCTCCTACACGCTCGACGGCGACGCCTCGATCCGCCGGCGCCCCGTCGACCGTATCGCCGAGCCGCTGCGCCTCATGGGCGCCGAGGTCACCGCCACCGAGGGCCGCCTGCCGCCCTTCACGATCACCGGGGCGACGCTGCGCTCGATCCACTACGAGCTCCCGGTGGCCAGCGCGCAGGTCAAGTCGTGCGTGCTGCTCGCCGCGCTGGCCGCCGACGGCGCGACGACCGTCTCGGAGCCCGCGCCCAGCCGCGACCACACCGAGCGGATGCTCGTCGCCGGCGGCGTGACCGTGCACCGCAACGGCCGCCACGTGACGGTCGCCGGCACCGACGAGCTCACGCTCGAGGAGATCGTCGTCCCCGGCGACCCGTCGAGCGCCGCCTTCGCCATCGCGGCCGGCGTGCTCGTCCCGGGCTCGCGGCTGCTGCTGCGCGACGTCGGGGTCAACTGGACGCGCTCGGGCTTCGTCCGGATCGTGCAGCGGATGGGCGGCATCGTCCTCGGCGACCTGGAGGAGGAGCCCGGCGACGAGGTCGTCGCCGAGGAGCCGGTGAGCGAGCTCGACGTCGCCGCCGGCCCGCTCGTGGGCACGGTGGTCGAGCCCGAGGAGGTCCCGCTGGCGATCGACGAGCTCCCGCTCGTCGGGCTGCTGGGGTGCTTCGCGGAGGGCGAGACCGTCGTCCGCGGCGCCCACGAGCTGCGCCTGAAGGAGTCCGACCGCATCGCGCGCGTGGTCGAAGGGCTGCGCGGGCTCGGCGCGAGCATCGAGGAGACCGAGGACGGCTTCGTCGTGACGGGCACCGGCGGCCTGCGCGGCGGGCGCATCGCCTCCCATGGCGACCATCGCCTGGCGCTGCTCGGCGCCGTCGCCGGGCTGGCCTCGCGCGAGGGCGTGGAGGTCGAGGGCATGGAGGCCGCGGAGGTCTCCTACCCCCGCTTCATGGACGACGTGGCTACTCTGATGTAGGACCCCCGCGATGCCGGACACCGCACCCGCCTCCTCGACTCCTGCGCCCGACCGCGAGCCCGCGCGCGAGAGCAAGCCGCCCTCCTGGCGGGTGGAGCCGGCGCCCGACGGCCGCGGGGCCCCGCCGCCTCAGCGCCCGCCGATCATGCCGCGCAATCGCCGCGGCACCTGGCTGGCGCTCATCGGCGGCCTGCTGGCGCTCAACTTGATCACGGCGCTCGTCACCGGCAGCCCCGAGAAGCGCACGCGCGTGCCCTACCAGCCGTTCTTCGTCCAGCAGGTGCAGGCGGGCAACGTGCAGGAGATCTCCTCGAAGGAGCAGACGATCGAGGGCGACCTCAAGAAGCCCGCGAAGTACACGCCGCAGGGCGGCAAGGAGGAGACGGTCGACAAGTTCACGACCCAGGTCCCGGCCTTCATCGACACCGCGGACCTGACCAAGCTGCTCTCCGAGAAGCAGGTCGTGATCAACGCCTCCGCCCCCGACAACGGGCGCTCGCCCTTCTGGACGCTGATCCTCGGCTTCGGCCCGACGATCCTGCTCGTCGGGCTCTTCATCTGGTTCGCGCGGCGCGCGTCGGCCGGGGGCGCGCTGGGCGGCTTCGGCCGCTCGCAGGCGCGCCGCGTGCAGCCCGACACCCAGAGTCGCGTGACCTTCGACGACGTCGCCGGCATCGACGAGGCCGAGCACGAGCTGGTCGAGATCGTCGACTTCCTCAAGAACCCCAAACGCTACGAGCGATTGGGGGCGCGGATCCCGCGCGGGGTGCTCCTCTACGGGCCGCCGGGCACCGGCAAGACGCTGCTCGCGCGCGCGGTGGCGGGCGAGGCCGAGGCCGCCTTCTTCTCGATCTCCGCCTCGGAGTTCGTCGAGGCGATCGTGGGCGTCGGCGCCTCGCGCGTGCGCGACCTCTTCAAGCAGGCCAAGGAGGCGGCGCCGGCCATCGTCTTCATCGACGAGCTCGACGCCATCGGGCGCCAGCGCTCGGGCAGCGGCGGCTTCAGCGGCGGCCACGACGAGCGCGAGCAGACGCTCAACCAGATCCTCACCGAGATGGACGGCTTCGAGCCCGGGACGAACGTCATCGTCCTCGGCGCCACCAACCGCCAGGAGATCCTCGACCCGGCGCTGCTGCGCCCCGGCCGCTTCGACCGGCGCATCGCCGTGCAGCCGCCCGACCGCCCGGGCCGGGCCGCGATCCTGCGCATCCACACGCGCTCGGTGCCGCTGGCCGACTCGGTCGACCTCGACGCCATCGCCGCCTCGACGCCCGGCATGACCGGCGCCGACCTCGCTCTCCTCGTCAACGAGGCGGCGCTCTTCGCGGCGCGCCGCGACCACGAGCGCGTCGAGCTCAGCGACTTCACCGACGCGATCGAGAAGATCATCCTCGGCACAGCGCGCGCCGTGCTCATGTCCGACGCCGACCGCGAGCGCACGGCCTACCACGAGTCCGGCCACGCGCTCGTCGGGATGCTCACCCCGGGCGCCGACCCGGTGCGCAAGATCTCGATCATCCCGCGCGGCCAGGCGCTCGGCGTCACGCTCTCGACGCCCGAGGCCGACCGCTACGGCTACGAGCGCAGCGAGCTGGTGGGCAAGATCATGGTCGCCCTCGGCGGCCGCGCGGCCGAGCGCGTCATCTACGACGAGCTCACCACGGGCGCGGAGTCCGACATCCAGCAGCTCACCCAGATCGCGCGCGGCATGGTCGGGCGCTGGGGGATGAGCGAGGCCATCGGCGCCATCGCGGTCGCCGACGGGCGCTCCGACGGGCTCCTGCTGCCCGGCCAGTCCTCGACCTCCGAGGAGACCCAGCGGCTGGTCGACGAGGAGGTCCGGCGGATCGTCGAGGAGGCCGAGACCGCCACCATCGAGCTGATCGAGCGCGAGCGCCCGCGCTTGGAAGCGCTCACCCGCGCGCTGCTGGCCAAGGAGACGCTCGACCAGATCGAGGCCTACGAGATCGCGGGCGTCCCGGTGCCCGACGCGGCCGCGGCGCCGGCGCCGACCGCGTAGGGCCTACGCCTCGGCGAGCAGCGGATGGAGCTCCTCGTCGCGGCGCAGGTTCGCCGCGATGTAGAGCACCGCGCAGACGATCATCGGCAGCACGCCGGCGAGCACGAGCGTCGCGTCGACGCCGATGGCCTTCGAGATCGGGCCGGTCAGCGCGAAGGACACCGGCGTCAGCCCGATCGACACGAACCAGTCCAGCGAATGCACCCGCCCGCGCAGCTCGGGCGGCACGCGCGAGGACATCAGCGTCCCCCATACGACCATGCCCGCCGTCTCGCCCGCGCCGTAGACGATCGCCAGCGCCATGAACTGCCACAGCTCGGTGCCCAGCGCGTAGCCGATGAACGGGATCGTGGCGATCGCCCAGGCCGTGTAGGCGAAGGTCAGGTAGCGCCGCGGCGCGCCGCGCTGGCTGACGATCAGCGAGGCGGCGACCGAGCCCGCGCCGCCCGCGGCGAGGATCGCGCCGAAGCCGCCGGCGCCGCTGCCGAGGTCGTTGCGCACGACGTAGGGCAGCAGCACCTCGAGCGGGCCCAGGAAGAAGAGCAGGCTCAGCGCGGCGGCGATCAGGGTCGCCCACAGCCACGGCTGGGAGCGCACGAAGGCGACGCCCTCGCGCAGCTCGCGGCCGGCCGAGCGCTCCCCGAGGCCGATGCCGGGCAGCGAGCGCACGCGCAGCCACCAGATGCACAGCGCGCTGAACGCGAAGGTGCTCGCGTCGAAGAGGAAGGCG
Organism: uncultured Actinomycetes bacterium; assembly: GCA_963851295.1. Classification (GTDB taxonomy): domain Bacteria; phylum Actinomycetota; class Thermoleophilia; order Solirubrobacterales; family Solirubrobacteraceae; genus JAOPZW01. The sequence goes on from CAWKOS010000002.1 coordinate 363,969, forward strand.
CCCCCCGCGCCGACCGCGGCGACGATGAGGCCGCCGAGCGCGGGGCCGAAGAGCCGCTCGGCCGCCTGGCGCACGAGCTGGTCGAGCGAGTTGGCCTCGACGAGCTGTGTCGGCGCGACGATGTCGGGGATCAGCGCCCCGAAGGCCGGCCCGAAGAACGCCTCGCCGGCGCCGTAGAGGACGGCCAGCACGACGAGCATCCAGATCTCGAGCACGCCGGCCAGCGACAGCACGCCGGTGGCCGCGAGCACGAGGGCACGTACGACGTCGGCGGCGATGAGCACGCGCCGGCGCTCGACGCGGTCGCTGACGATGCCGCCCGTGAGCAGGAAGGCGGTCATGCCTCCGGTCCACGCCAGGCCGACGAGCGACAGCGCCACGGGGTCGTTGTCGATGTCGTAGACCTGCCACGCCTCGGCCACCACGAAGATCCCGTCGCCCAGCAGGGAAACGGTCATCCCGGTCCACAGCAGCGCGAAGTCGCGCTCCCTCAGGGGCCGCAGGAGCTTCACGTGTCCTATCGTGGCAGCCGCCATGCTCGTCGCGATCGACGGTCCCGCCGGGGCCGGAAAGTCGACCGTGGCGCGCGCCGTCGCGCGCGCGCTGCGGTTCACCTACCTGAACTCCGGGGCGCTCTACCGCGCCGTCGCCCTGGCCTGGCCGCGCGATCCGGCGAGCCTCGACGTCCGCTTCGAGGGCGACCGCGTGCTGGTCGACGGCGACGACGTGACCGAGGCGATCCACACGCCCGAGATCTCCCAGGAGGCCTCGCGCCGCGCGGCCGACCCGGCGGTGCGCGCGGCGCTGCTGACCAAGCAGCGCGCGCTGATCGCCGGCGGCGACTGGGTCGCCGAGGGGCGCGACATCGGCACCGTCGTCGCCCCCGACGCCGAGGTCAAGATCTGGCTGACGGCCGACGAGGCCGAGCGGGCCCGTCGCCGCGGCGTGCCGGTCGAGGAGGTGCGCGAGCGCGATGAGCGCGACCGCGCGCGCGAGCACTCGCCGATGGTCGCCGCCGACGACGCCATCGAGGTCGACACCACCGGCCTGGGCATCGACGAGGTCGTGGCGCGGATCGTCGACCTGGTGGGAGCCAGGACGCCGTGAAGGTCGCGGTCGTCGGCTACCCCAACGTCGGCAAGTCCTCGCTCGTCAACCGCCTCACCGGCTCGCGCGAGGCGGTCGTCCACGAGCGGTCGGGGATCACCCGCGACCGCAAGGAGCTCGCCTGCGAGTGGAACGGCCGGCGCTTCGAGCTCATCGACACCGGCGGCATGGACTTCCTGGACGCCGACCCGATCTCGGGCTCGATCCGCCAGCAGGCGCAGGCGGCGCTCAACGACGCGGTGGCGGCGATCTTCGTGGTCGACGCGCGCGCCGGGCGCCGCCCGGGCGACGAGGAGCTCGCCGACCTCCTGCGCCGCTGGGACCGGCCGGTGATCCTCGCGGCCAACAAGGTCGACTCGGTCGGCGACGTCGCGCTGGCCGCCGACTTCCACGCCCTCGGCCTCGGCGAGCCGCTCGCGGTGTCGGCCGCGCAGGGCCTGGGCACCGGCGACCTGCTCGACCGCGTCACCGAGGCGCTGCCCGACGAGGGCGACCTGCCCGAGGAGGAGGACGAGGCCGTCCGCCTGGCCATCGTCGGGCGCCCGAACGTCGGCAAGTCGACGCTCGTCAACCAGCTGCTCGGCGACGAGCGCGTGATCGTCTCGGAGGTCGCGGGGACCACCCGCGACGCCATCGACCTCCCGCTCGAGGTCGACGGGCGCAAGCTCGTGATCGTCGACACCGCGGGCATGCGCCGTCAGGCCAAGGTCTCGGACTCGGTCGAGTACTACACGACGCTGCGCTCCCAGCGCGCGGTCGAGCGCGCCGACGTCGCGCTCGTCGTCTGCGACGCCCACGACCGCATCACCAGCCAGGACCTGCGGATCGCCGAGCTCGCCATGCGCGAGGGCTGTGCCACGGCGCTCGTGCTCAACAAGTGGGACGTCGCCGCGCTCGACGAGTCAGACCTCGACCACGAGCGCGCGCGCGTGGCCCAGAAGCTGCGCCTGCGCCCGAAGGTGATCACCGCGAGCGCCAAGACCGGACGCAACGTCCGGCGCGTGCTCGACGAGGCGATCGTGCTCGGCGAGCGCATGCACAACCGCATCCCGACGCCGCAGCTCAACCGCTTCCTGGCCGAGACCGTCCAGGCGCGCCAGCCGCCCGCCAAGCAGGGCCATCGCCTCAAGCTGCTCTACATGACGCAGTTCGAGACCGCCCCGCCGCGCTTCTCGATCCAGGTCAACTCGCGCAATCGCGTGACGCGCGACTACGCCTACTTCATCGAGAACCGCCTGCGCGCGCGCTACGGCATGGACGGCGTCCCGCTCATCATCGACTTCCACGAGCGCAAGCAGCGCCGCAGCGAGCGCGCGTGAACCCGGACAACCCCGCTACCCTTGCCCATCCCATGAGCCAGCTTTCAGACAACGAGTACCTGTTCACATCCGAGTCGGTCACCGAGGGCCACCCCGACAAGATCGCCGACCAGATCTCCGACGGCGTCCTCGACGCCGTCATGCGCGACGACCCCTACGGGCGTGTCGCGTGCGAGACGCTCGTGAACACCGGGCTCGTCGTCGTGTCGGGCGAGATCTCCACGACGACCTACGTGGACATCCAGGACATCGTGCGCACGACGATCCGCAACATCGGCTACACGGACGCCGACCTCGGCTTCAGCGCCGACTCGTGCGCGGTCATCAACGCGATCGACAAGCAGTCGCCCGACATCGCCCAGGGCGTCGACAAGGCCTACGAGGCGCGCACCGACGCCTCCGACGACGACGAGCTCGACGTCGCGGGCGCGGGCGACCAGGGCATGATGTTCGGCTACGCCTCCGAGGAGACGCCCGAGTTCATGCCGCTGCCGATCTCGCTGGCGCACAAGCTCGCCAAGCGCCTGGCGGACGTGCGTAAGGCTGACGTGATCCCGTACCTGCGCCCCGATGGCAAGACCCAGGTCACGGTCCGCTACCTCGACGGCAAGCCGGTCGAGATCGAGAAGGTCCTGATCTCCACCCAGCACCGCGACGGCGCCGAGGCGCTGCTCCCCGACGACCTCTGGGAGCACGTCGTCGAGCCGATCCTGCCCCAGGACCTCTACGACAAGGGCAAGCTGCGCAAGAACCTGCTCGTCAACCCGACCGGGCGCTTCGTGATCGGCGGCCCCGTCGGCGACGCGGGCCTGACGGGGCGCAAGATCATCGTCGACACCTACGGCGGCATGGCCCGCCACGGCGGCGGCGCCTTCAGCGGCAAGGACCCCTCGAAGGTCGACCGCTCCGCGGCCTACGCCGCCCGCCACGTGGCCAAGAACGTCGTGGCCGCCGGGCTGGCCGAGCGCGCCGAGGTCCAGGTCGCCTACGCCATCGGCGTGGCGCACCCGGTCTCGGTCATGGTCGAGACCTTCGGCACCGAGAAGATCGGCCGCGGCCAGATCCAGCAGCTGATCGACGAGCACTTCGACCTGCGCCCGGGCGCCTTCCGCGAGGCGCTGAACCTGCACCGGCCGATCTACCAGAAGACCGCCGCCTACGGCCACTTCGGGCGCGAGGACCACGACTTCACGTGGGAGCGCACCGACAAGGCCGCGGCGCTGCGCGAGGCCGCCGGCCTCGGCGCGGCGGGCGCCACCGTCTGAGCCACGCGCTTGGAAGACGAGGTCGAGGTCGAGCAGAAGGTCACTCCGCTCGAGCTCTTCTTCGACCTCGTCTTCGTCTTCGCCATCACGCAGGTCGCCGGCTTCATCGCCGTCGACCCGACGTGGACGCGCCTGACCGAGGCGCTGGCGATCCTCGCCGCGCTGTGGTGGGCGTGGGTCGCCTACGTCTGGCTGGGCAACAACGCGGCCTCCGACGAGGGCGTCGTGCGGGTCGTCCTGCTGGCGGCGATGGGCGCGATGCTCGTCGCGTCGCTGGCGGTGCCGCACGCCTTCGGGCGCGACGGGGTCATCTTCGGCGTCGCCTTCCTGTTCGTCCGCGCCCTGCACCTGAGCGCCTATTGGCTGATCTCCCGCGACGACGCGCAGATGCGCGGGGTGATCGAGCGCCTCGCCTCGACGATGCTGCCCGCGGCGGCGCTGCTCGTCCTCGCGGGCGCGCTGGACGGGACGGCGCAGGCGCTGTGCTGGGTCGCCGCGCTGGCGGTCGACTACGGCGGCCTCATGGCTCGCGGGACCGCCGGGTGGCGCGTGCATGCCGGGCACTTCGCCGAGCGCCACGGTCTCATCATCCTCATCGCGCTGGGCGAGTCGATCGTCTCGCTCGGCGTCGGCGCCGGCGCCCTGGAGCTCGACGCCGCGCTCATCGTCGCCGCCCTGCTGGGCATGGCGGTGGCCGCGGCGCTGTGGTGGGCGTACTTCGACTTCGTCGCGATCGCGGCGGAGCAGCGCCTGCGCACGGCGCCGCCGCAGGAGCGCGTGCGCCTCGCCCGCGACTCCTACTCCTACCTGCACCTGCCGATGGTGGCCGGGATCGTCCTCTTCGCGTTCGGGGTCAAGAAGACCCTCGGGCATTCCCACGACGAGCTCGACGGCGTCCCGGCGGTCGCGCTGTGCGCGGGCGTGGCGATGTACTTCGTCGCCCTCAGCGCCTTCAAGCGCCGCAACATCGGCTCGTGGAACGGCCCGCGCCTGGTCGCCGCGGCCGTCCTCGCCGCCCTCATCCCGGTCGCGACGTCCGTCGACGCGATCGTCGCCCTCGCGCTGGTGGCGCTCACGGCGTGCGCCCTGATCGCGTACGAGACCGTCAGCTACGCGAGCTACCGCGACCGCGTGCGCCACGGCTAGCATGGCCGGCGCCATGACCACGCTCGCCGACCGGCCCAACAGCGCTCTGCTGGTCATCGACGTCCAGAACGGCGTCGTCGGCAACGCGCACGACCGCGACGCCGTCGTCGCCAACATCGGAGCACTCGTCGACAAGGCGCGGGCGGCCGGCGTCGGCGTCGTGTGGGTCCAGCACAACAGCGACGAGCTGGTGCGCGACACCGAGAGCTGGCAGTACGTGCCCGAGCTCGAGCGCACGGCGTCCGAGCCGCTCGTCCAGAAGACCTACCCGGACTCCTTCGAGGAGACCGACCTCGAGGCGGTCCTCGCCGCGGGCGCGATCGGCCGGCTCTACGTCGCGGGCGCGCAGACCGACGAGTGCATCCGCTCGACGCTCCACGGCGCGATCGTCCGCGGCTACGACGCCACGCTCGTCGCTGACGCCCACACGACCGAGGACTTCACGGACTACGGCGCGCCGCCGCCCGACAAGGTCATCGCGCACACGAACCTCTACTGGCAGTACCACACGGCCCCCGGCCGGAGCGCGGGGACCGTGAGCACCGCCGACGTGGACTTCGGCTAGGCGCGGCCGAAGAGCGCCCGGCCGAGGTGGCCGGGGAGGATGGAGGGGCGCGAGGCGGGCGCCGTGCGCACCTGCGCGCGCATCGAGTCGAGGATCGCGGCCGTGTGCTCGAACGGGTCGGCGATCGCGAAGCCGGTGTCGGCCGAGAGCGCGGCGACGAGGCGGCCGTCGAGCTCGGCGACGAGCAGCTCGCCGGTGGGGACGCGGCTGGAGTCCAGGGCGGCGAGGCGGACCAGGCCCGCCTCGTCGGAGCTGTTGGCGTGACGGATGGTGAGCGAGGCGGAGGAGGTCATGAAGAGATGGTCCCTTGCAGGCTCGATAAATTCCAATGATGTTGCCTTCTGCGACTGATAAGGTCGCGTTATGTTCGACGCACGGCTGCTGTCCGTCTTCCGCGAGGTCGCGACGCGCGGCTCGTTCTCCGACGCTGCCGCGGCGCTCTCCTTCACCCAGCCCGCCGTCTCCCAGCAGATCGCGCGCCTCGAGCGCCAGGTCGGCACGCGGCTGCTGGCCCGCGACGCCCGCGGGGTCGCGCTGACGCCGGCCGGCGAGGTGCTCCTGCGCCACGCCGAGACCGTCCTTGCACAGCTGCGCGCGGCCGAGGCCGAGGTCCAGGCGGTGGCCGGCGTCGAGCGCCCGCGCCTGCGCGTCGGGGCCTTCCCGAGCGCCGCGGCGAGCATCATGCCGCCGGCCCTCGCCGACCTGCGCGCGGCGCACCCCGAGGCCGACATCGCGATGCGCGTGATCGAGGACGTCCACGCGCTCGAGGCGCTGCGCCGTGGCGAGCTCGACGTCGCGCTCGTCCTGGACTCCGAGCTCATGCCCCTCGAGCTCCCGGCCGGAGTCGAGGCCGCCCCGGTCCTCGACGACCCGCTCCTCATCGCCCTGCCCTACAGCCACCGCTTCGCCGGCCGCACCGCGATCTCGCTCGCAGACCTGCGCGACGACGAGTGGATGGTGTGCGGCGTGGGCGGCACCTGCATCGACTCCAACGTCGTCCTGCGCGCGTGCGACGAGGCCGGCTTCGAGCCTCGCATCACCTTCGAGTCCGAGGACTACAGCGCGATCATGGGGATGGTCGCATCGGGCATGGGCGTGGCGCTGATCCCGTCGCTGGCGCTGGTCAGCGCCCGCGAGGACATCGCCATCCGCCCCCTGCGCGGCACCCGCCCGGTGCGCCGGGTGCGCGCCGCCGTCGCCGCCGACCGGCCGAGCGCGCTGGCCGACGCGCTGCTCGAGACCCTGCGCGCCGCCGGCCACTCACGGCCCTGGGCGGGCCGGCAGCTGGCGGCGGTGGCCTGAGCCGGCGGTGGGCCGCCGGCTCAGGCCGCGAGCCTGACCTCGTGGAGGTCGCGCTTGGGGGACACGGGGCGGACGGCGACCGCGTGCATGCGCAGGAGGTCGACGATCGCCGCGGTGTGCTCGAACGGGTCGGCGATGACGGCGCCGGTGTCGCGCGAGACCGCGGCGAGGAGCTGGCCCTCGACCTCGGCGACGAAGAGCTCACCGCTCGGGATCCGGTGCGAGTCCAGGGCGGCCAGGCGCTCGAGGCCGGGCAGGTCGGCGTCGCCGGCGTGGCGGATGGTCAGCGGCGCGTCCTGCACGTTGCGACGCGTCGGGACGTGGATCGGGGAGGCCGGGCGGGGGTCGATGCGGCGCGAGCTGGAGAGGGCTCGGAGGAGGTGATCGCTGAACATGAACAGCATTCTGGGCTGCGACGCCCCCGCGCACATCGGGCGGATGGAGCGAGTTCGAGCGCGCCACCCCTTAGTTCGGGCACCCCGCCCCTTAGTCTCGCGAAAACGGCGGTTTTGCAGGGAGTTTCAGCGCTTCAGCGCGGCCTGCGCGCGCTCCGCCGCAGGCCTCGTCGGGCACGTCGCGACGTGGTCGTTGACCAGGCCGCAGGCCTGCATCCCGGCGTAGGCCGTGGTGGGCCCGACGAAGCGGAATCCGGCCGCCTTCAGCGCCTTCGCGAGGGCCGTGGCCTCGGGCACGATCGCGGGGATGTCGGCGAAGCTCGCGGGCGCCGGGGCCGGCGGCGGGCGAAAGGACCAGACCAGCTCGTCCAGCGGCGTCCCGGCCTCGCGCAGCGCCAGCGTGGCGCGCGCGTTGGCGATCGTCGCCTCGATCTTGGCCCGGTTGCGCACGATCCCGGCGTCGCCGAGCAGCCGCTCGGTGTCGGCTGGGCCGAAGCGCGCCACCGTCTCGGGGTCGAAGGCGGCGAAGGCCGCGCGGAAGCTCTCGCGCTTGCGCAGGATGGTCAGCCACGACAGTCCCGACTGGAAGGCCTCCAGGGAGATGCGCTCGTACAGCCCGCGCTCGTCGGTGACCGGGAAGCCCCACTCCTCGTCGTGGTAGGCGGCGTACAGCGCGTCGCCGTCGCCGAAGCAGCGGCTCCCTTTTCGGTCTGACTGCACATCCCGAAGACTGCACCATCGCGTGCGCGGCGGCGCAGGCCGTCGGCCGTGGCCCTGCTCGGTCTCGCTCAGCCCCAGTTCGACGGACGCGAGCGCGCCATCTGGGGTGGCCGGCGGAAGGGCACGCGCAGGCGCTCGATCTCGGTGAGCACGTCGTCGCGGTTGCGCATCCTGCGCTCGTAGTAGCGCGCGCGGTCGAGGAGGGTCAGGTCGGCGTCGCTCAGGGCCGCGGAGACCTCGTCGGGGGCCAGTGCGTCGTAGCCCGGGAGCGGCTCGTCGCCGCGCAGGTAGCGCAGCTTCTGGAGCACGACCGTGCGTTCGCGATGCGCGCGCTCGTAGCTGTCGACCGCGGTCATCTGCTTCTGGGAGAGCTGCGGCAGGCGGGCGATGATCTTCCGTTCGGAGAGGCGGTCGTAGCCGTCGATCGCCAACTTTTCTGCCGGCGGCAGTTCCGCGCCGGTCACGGCGTCGCGGCCGGGCCGCCTCTTGAAGAGCCTCATGCGAACCATCTGCGGTCCTTTCTGAGCGCCAAGAAGGGGCGCTCGTGGAAGAGACGCTCATGCTCGCTGGGACGAAGACCATTCGTCAGGGGCCGCCGGCGTTCCGCCGGCAGCTCGCGCGAAGCGCGTTCGCAGAAGCGGCAAGGTGCCTACGGTCCACTGTACTCCCGCATGCAGCTCGCGCCAACCGCCGGTCGGTGCGGGCTACGCCTCCGCGCGCGGTGTGGGGCGGGTCACAGCCCGTCGGTGCGCGGGCCGCTCGCGGCCGAGGCCTCGCGCTGGGCGCGGTCGACGGCCTCGACGACCTCGTGCGGGTTGCCGACGCCGATGAAGGTGAAGTCGCTGTCGTCGGTGCCGGCCGTGTCGAAGTCCACCGTGCCGACGCGCAGGATCCGCGAGACGAAGGTCTGGTTGGTGTTGACGTTCTGCACGCGCTCGATGCGCGTCTGCTGGATGTGCTTGGAGAGGATCCCGCGCTGGATGCGCAGGCGCTGGGTGGTGATCGTGTACTGCGTCGAGATGCGGCGGACGAAGCCCACGAGCACGTCGAGCGCGAAGAGCACGAGGAAGGCGGCGACGCCGGCGCCGGTGGAGAAGATGAGCGCCACGACGACGCCGATCACGATCGAGCCGATCAGCCCCGTGATGTAGAAGGAGAGGATCGAGCGCCACACGGGGCGGCCCGAGAAGACGATCTGCTCGCCGGGGTGAAGGTCCATCGCGGGCCGAGACTATCGTGGGCCCCGGTGTCATCGGTAGTCCACGTCGAGCCGCTCACGACGGCCCGCGCGCTGCGCGGGCCGTTCGACTACCTGCGCCCCGAGGGCGTCGACGTCGGCTCGGTGCTCGTGGTGCCCTTCGGCCACCGCGACGTGGTCGGCGTGGTCACCGGCCTGGCCGAGGGCTCCGAGCACGACCCCGTCGCGCCGCGGCGCGTGCTCGCCGCGCGGCTGTCGCCCGAGCTCGTCGATCTGGCGCTGTGGATGGCGGCCGAGTACTGCTCGACGCCCGCGCGGGCGCTGTCGCTGCTGCTGCCGCCCAAGGGCACGCGGCCCAAGACGGCGCTGTGGGCGCGGCCCACGGCCGCGCCGACCGGCGAGGAGACCCGCCTCACCGACCGCCAGCGCGCCCTGCTGGCCTCGTTGCCGCGCTTCGCCGCGGGCGACCTCGCGGCGCTGCGGCGCCTGGAGGCCCGCGGCCTGGTCGCGGTCGAGCCGCGCATCGTGCGCCGCGCGCCGGTGCACGTGCCCGTCGGCGCCGCGCGCGAGGAGCCCACGCTGACCGCCGACCAGCGCGCCGCGCTCGAGGCGGTCGCGGCCGCGGCGCCCGGCGAGCGCCTGCTCCTGCACGGCGTCACCGGCTCGGGCAAGACCGAGGTCTATCTGCAGGCCGCGGCCGCGACGCTCGCGGCGGGCCGCGGCGTCATCGTCCTCGTCCCCGAGATCGCGCTCACCCCGCAGATCGTCGCGCGCTTCGTCGCGCGCTTCGGCGACACCGTCGCCGTCCTGCACTCCAAGCTCTCCGCCGGCGAGCGCCACGACGAATGGGCGCGGCTGCGCACGGGGGAGGCCCGCGTCTGCGTCGGGCCGCGCTCGGCCGTCTTCGCCCCCCTGCGCTCGCTCGGGCTGATCGTGGTCGACGAGGAGCACGACGCCTCCTACAAGCACGAGGGCGACCCGCGCTACGACGCGCGGCGGGTCGCCGAGCGCCGCACGGCCCAGGCCGGGGCCGTCCTCGTCGCGGGCAGCGCGACGCCGCGCCCCGAGTCCGTCCACGCGCTGCGCCGGCTGCGCCTGCCGGCCCGCGTCGACGGCGCGGCGCTGCCGCCCGTCGAGGTCGTCGACATGCGCGAGGCGCGCCGCGCGCTGGCGCCACGGACCCACGAGGCGCTCGCCGACGCGCGCAAGGCGATCGTCCTGCTCAACCGCCGCGGCTGGTCGAACTTCCTGACCTGCCGCTCGTGCGGTCGGGCGTGGGGCTGCCCGTCGTGCGACGTGACGCTGGTCATGCACCGCTCCGAGGGGCTGCTGGCCTGCCATCACTGCGGGCACCGCGAGCCCGTCCCGACGCGCTGCGAGGCGTGCGGCTCGGTCTCGATCGCGCGCCATGGCACCGGCACCGAGCGCCTGGAGGCCGAGCTCGAGGGCACCGTCTTCCGCCTCGACGGCGAGGTCGCCGAGCCCGCGCGCGTGCTCGCGGCCTTCGAGGCGGCGCCGCGGGGCATCCTCGTCGGCACGCAGATGGTGGCCAAGGGCCACGACTTCCCGGACGTCGACCTGGGCGTCGTCGTCGACGCCGACGCGACCCTGCGCTTCCCGGACTTCCGCGCCGAGGAGCGCACCTTCGCCCTCGTCACCCAGCTCGCTGGCCGCGCCGGCCGGGGAAGTCGACCCACCCACCCCGGCCGTGTGCTCGTCCAGACCCTCGCCCCCGACGCCCCCTCGATCCGCTTCGCCGCGCGCCATGATGCCGACGGCTTCCTCGCCGGGGAGCTCGAGCGCCGCCGCGCGCTGCGCTACCCGCCGTTCTCGACCCTGATCCGCGTCGTGTGCTCCTCGGAGTCCCCCGGCGCCGCGCTGGCGGCCGCGCTCGCCGTGCGGGAGCGCCTCGGCGACGGCGCGCTCGGGCCGGCGCCGCTCTTCCGCCTGCGCGGGCGCGAGCGCGCCCAGGTCGTGGTCAAGGCGCAGGACCGCGCGGCCGCCGTGGCGCAGGTCGGCGCCGCCGTCGCCGAGGCCTCCTCGGACCGCGGTCATCGCGCGGCCGCGTTCAGCGTGGACGTCGATCCGCAGTAGCTACATTGCGGGGTGCAAATGGCAGAGCAGGACGTCGAGGTCGTCGAGGATCGCGAGGCCGAGGAGGCCCCGAGGCTCGATCCGGAGGTCGTCGCGCGGCGCGACGCCGCGCTCGCTCACGTGCGCACGTACGGCGATCCGGTCCTGCGCTCCGAGGCGCGCCCGGTCGAGGTCTTCGACGACAAGCTCCGCGAGGAGGTCGCGCGGATGGGCGCGATCATGCACGACTCGATGGGCATCGGGCTGGCGGCGACGCAGGTCGGGGTGCTGCACCGCGTGCTCGTCTACCGCGTCGAGCACGACAGCCCGATCAACGCGCTCGTCAACCCGGTGATCGAATGGTCCGGCGGCGACAAGGAGACGATGGAGGAGGGCTGCCTGAGCCTGCCCGGCGTCCACGTCGACGTCGACCGCCCGGTCTACGTGCGCGTGCGCGCCCAGGACGCCGACGGCGAGCCGATCCTCGTCGAGGCCAGCGGCCTGGAGGCGCGGGTCATCCAGCACGAGATCGACCACCTCGACGGGGTCCTGATCCTCGATCGCACGCCGCGCGACCAGCGCAAGGAGGCGATGCGGATCCTCCGCGAGCGCCTCGAGGCCGCTTGACCACCGCCTACCTCGGCACCTCGGCCTTCGCCGCCGCCGTCCTCGAGCGCCTGGCGGCGAGCCACCACCGTCCCGCGCTCGTCGTCACGCGGCCCGACCGCGCCGCCGGGCGGGGACGCAAGCTCACGCCGCCGCCCGTCGCCACCGCGGCGCGCGCGCTGGGGCTCGACGTCTACCAGCCCGAGTCGGTGAACACCGACGAGGCGCGCGACCGCGTCGCGGCCAGTGGCGCCGACGTGGTCGTCGTCTGCGCCTTCGGGGCGCTCATCAAGGAGCCGCTGCTCTCGGACTTCGAGCTGCTCAACGTCCACCCGTCGCTGCTGCCGCGCTGGCGCGGCGCCGCCCCCGTCGAGCGGGCGATCATGGCCGGCGACGCGCAGACCGGGGTGGCGATCATGCGCCTCACCGAGGGCCTCGACTCGGGGCCGGTCTGCCTCATGGAGGCCGAGCCGATCGAGCCCGAGGACGACTACGGCACCCTCGCCGCGCGCCTGCAGGAGCTCGGCGCGACGCTGCTGATCCGGGCCCTCGACGAGCGCCCGCCCTTCGCCGAGCAGTCCGAGGAGGGCGTCACCTACGCCGAGAAGATCACCGCCGAGGACCGCACCCTCGACCCCGACGCGCCCGCCGAGGTCAACGCGCGCATCGTGCGCGCGCTGCACCCGCACATCGGCGCGCGCCTGCCGCTGCCCGACGGGAGCTTCCTCGGCGTCCGGCGCGCCCGCGTGGGCGAGGACGGCACGCTCGAGCTGCTCGAGGTCCAGCCGCCCGGCGGGCGCCCGATGGCCTACGCCGACTACCTGCGCGGCCACGCCACGCGCTGAAGCTGCGCATGGACTGCGCTCCACCACGCGCGCAGCGCGGCTCCGGGCACGGCGGCGTGGACGAAGCGCGGGCCCGTGCCGGCGCCGAGCTCGATGACGCGGGCGTGGGGGAGGGCGCGCTTGAGGTAGCGGCCCTGGCTGGCGGGGACGATCCGGTCGGAGGCCGCATAGCCGGCGAGCACCGTCGCGCGGATCGAGGCCGCGTGGTGGGTCGGCGAGGCGTCGCGGAGGTCGCCGAAGGCCGCGCGCGCGAGGTCGCGCACCCAGTCGGCCTGCGGCGTGCCGTCCAGGCGCGGGAGGTCGGCCGGGCCCGCGGCGTCGACGACGCACGCCAGCGGGCGCCGGACCGCGAGCATCAGCGCGAGGTGGCCGCCGGCGGACTCGCCGTACGCGCAGACGGGCAGGCCGGGGTAGCGCGCGGCGGCCGCGTCGTAGGCGCGCACCACGTCGCCCGGCGAGTCGGCGAAGGCGCGGTAGTCGACGACCGCCGCCGCCCAGCCCCAGGAGGCGAAGGTCCGCGCGCGGAGGTCCATCAGCGCGAGCGTCCGGGCGCCCGCGGCGCGCCAGGCGCCGCCGTGGATGACGAGCACCACGCCCGCCGGGGCGCCGCGCGGCGCCGTCCACGTCACGAGCGTGCGCCCGCGCGCCGGTAGCGACACGGCGAGCACGGCGCTGGCGACGGCGGCAACGAGCAGGGCGGCGGCGAGCAGGCGGCGCACAAGGCCCATCATCGGCGCTGCGCCCCCCTCGTGTTAGCCCCCCGAAGTGCCAGGATGCGCCGCGTGGCGAGCGACCGCGAGGTGGCCGAGCGCGCCGTCCGGGTGGGCGGCGAGGCCGCGCTGCGCTTCGCCGGCGCGCGGCTGGACGTGCGCCGAAAGTCCGGCGCCGCCGACCTCGTCTCGGACGCCGACCATGCCAGCGAGGAGGCGATCGTCCGCGCCCTGACCGCGGAGCGCCCCGAGGACGCGATCACGGGCGAGGAGGGCGCCAGCGTCGGCGGCGGCGCGCGGCGCTGGCTCGTCGACGGCCTCGACGGGACGGTGAACTTCCTGCGCGCGATCCCGCAGTGGTGCGTCGCCGTCGTCCTCGAGCGCGACGGTGAGCCGCTCGCCGCCGCGGTCTACGACCCCTCGCGCGACGAGCTCTTCTCGGCCGCCCGGGGCGAGGGCGCCCACCGCGATGGCGAGCCGCTGCGCGTGCGCGACGGCGCGCCGCTGCCGGCGGCCGTGGTCTCGACCTACCTGCGCGCCGACAAGCTGCGCGGGACGGCCCCGGCGCCGTCCTTCGGCCGCCTGGCCGAGGCGGCCGGGGTGCTGCGCATGGGCGGCGCGGGCTCGCTCGAGCTCGCGTGGATCGCCGCCGGGCGCGTCGACGCCTGGGCCCAGCCGAACGTCGACCTCTGGGACTGGCTGCCGGGGCGCCTGCTCGTCGAGGAGGCCGGCGGCCGCGCCGCGGTGATCCCCGGCGACCCGCTGACCTGGTTCGTCGCGGGGGCGCCGGGGACGTTCGAGGAGCTCGTGGCATTGGTCTCCGCGGGTCGTTAGCGCCGGCAAGCCACCCATAGACTCGCCGAGTGGACCAGCAGCTGACCCTCGGCGTCGTCGCGACCTCGCGCAAGCCCGACGAGCGCAGGCAGGCGATCCACCCGGCGCACCTGGAGCGCATCGACGCCGACCTGCGCGCCCGCATGTTCCTCGAGCGTGGGTACGGCGATCGGTTCGGCACGCCCGACGAGGAGCTCGTGCCCCTGGTCGGCGGCCTGCGCTCACGCGAGGAGCTCTTCGCGCAGTGCGACGTGATCCTCCTGCCCAAGCCGGTGGCCGACGACCTGGAGACGCTGCGTCCTGGGCAGGTCGTGTGGGGCTGGCCGCACTGCGTCCAGGATCGCCGGATGGCCCAGCTGGCGATCGACCGGCGCGTGACGCTCATCGCGTGGGAGGCGATGAACCACTGGACGCACGACGGTCACTTCAACGTCCACGTCTTCCACAAGAACAACGAGCTGGCGGGCTACTGCTCGGTCCTGCACGCCTTGACGCTGCTGGGGACGACCGGGGACTACGGCCGCCGCCTGCGCGCCGCGGTGATCAGCTTCGGCGCCACCGCGCGCGGCGCGGTCCGGGCGCTGTCGGCGCTCGGCATCAGCGACGTGTCGGTGCTCACCCAGCGCGCCGTGTCCGCCGTCGCGTCGCCGTTCGCCTCCGTGCGGATGAGCCACTTCGAGCGCGACCCCGCGCACCCGAGCCGCACGCTCGCCCTCGAGGGGCCCGAGCCGGGGCCGCTCGTCGAGGTCCTCGCGCACTACGACGTCGTGGTCAACTGCATCCTGCAGGACACCGACGCTCCGCTCATGTTCGTGATGGACGACGACCTCGGCCGCTTCGAGCCCGGGACGCTCTTCGTCGACGTCTCGTGCGACGAGGGAATGGCCTTCGAGTGGGCCCGACCGACCTCCTTCGCCAACCCGATGCTCGCGGTGGGCCGCGGCCTGCACTACTACGCTGTCGACCACAGCCCCTCGTTCCTGTGGAACTCGGCGACGTGGGAGAACAGCGAGGCGCTGCTCGAGTACCTGCCGATCGTCATGGCCGGGCCCGACGCATGGGACGCCGACGAGACGATCCACCGCGCGATCGAGATCCGCGAGGGCACGGTCTGCAACCCGCGGATCCTCTCCTTCCAGAACCGCGAGGCGACCTACCCGTACGCGGTCAGCGCTCTCTGACGCGCCCGCCGCCGACCTCGAGCACGCGGTCGGCGATGCGCTCGAGGAAATAGCGGTCGTGGCTGACCGCGACGACGGTGCCGTCGTAGCTCTCCAGCGCCGCCTCGAGCGTCTCCACGGCCGGGATGTCGAGGTGGTTGGTCGGCTCGTCGAGGATCAGGCAGTTGGCCGCCGAGAGCATGACCAGGCAGCAGCGCAGCCGCGTGCGCTCGCCGCCGCTCATCGACGCGATCGGCCGGCGCAGCTGCTCGTAGTCGAAGAGGAAGCGCACGAGCAGCGACACCGCCTCGCCCTCGCTGAGCGGCCGCGCGGCGCGCACGACGTCGATCGGCGTGCGGTCGCCGGGCAGCTCGCTCGCGGCCTGGCTGACGTACTCGACGCTGATCGACGGCCCGGCCCAGCGCTCGCCCGCCGACGGCGGCAGGTCGCCGGCCAGCAGCCGCGCGAGCACGGTCTTGCCCGCCCCGATCGGGCCGACGATGCCGACGCGCTCGCCGCGCACGATCTCGAGCTCGATGCCGCGCAGCACGGGGTCGAAGTCCACGCCGCGCAGCGCGATCACCCGGTCGCCGCCGCGCGCCCCGCTGCGCAGCGCGAGCGCCATCTTGCGCCGCTCGAAGACCGGGCGCTCGACCTTCTCCATGCGGTCGATCTGGCGCTGCTTGTTGTGCGCGCGCGTGATGTGGCGCTTGTCGGCCACGCGGTGGGCCCAGTCCTTGAAGCGCCGGATCGCCTCCTCGAGGCGGGCGATCTCCTTCTGCTGGGTCACGTACTGCTGCTGGCGCTTGACGAGCTCGACCTCGCGCGCCAGCGCGTAGGCCGAGTAGCCGCCCTGCCACATCCGGATGCGGCCGTGCTCGAGCTCGGCGATCTGGGTGACCGTCTCGTCGAGCAGGTGGCGGTCGTGGGAGACGATGAGCACGGCGCCGTCGAAGTCCTGCACGAGCTCCTCGACGATTCGCCGGCGCGCGACGTCGAGGTGGGCCTCGGGCTCGTCGAGGAGCAGGACGTCGGGCGCCTGCACGAGGCAGGCCGCGAGCGCGACGAGCTTGCGCTGGCCGCCGCTGAGGGCGCGGGTGGGGCGGTCGAGCTCGGCGTCGGTGAGGCCGAGCTCGCGCAGGTGGCGGATCGCGTCGCCGCCGGCGGTGTCGGCGGCGAGGCGCTCGACCAGCGCCGCCTGGCGCTCGAGCACGCGGCCCATGCGGTCGAGGTCCTCGCCGAGCGCGGGGTCGGCGAGCTGCGCCTCGACGCGCGCGAGCTCCTCCTCGAGCGCGGCCGCCTCGGGCCGCGCGGCGGCGAGCACCTCGCGCACGCTGCGCTCATCGCCCTCGACGAGCTGGTCCAAGTAGGCGACGCGCGCGCCGCGGCGCAGGGTCACGGCGCCCGCGTCGGCGTGCTCCTCGCCGGCGAGCATCCGCAGCAGCGTCGACTTGCCGGCGCCGTTGGCGCCGATGAGGCCGACGCGGGCGCGCGGGCCCAGCTCGAGGTCGGCGCCCTCGAGGACCAGCCGCCCGCCGAAGGACTTCACGACGCCGCGCAGGGTCAGCGCGGGGGCGGTGGGGGCGGCGACGGCCATGGCGGCGAGGACCGTAGCCCAGCGCTCGCCGGCGCCACCAGGGAGCTACCCGTACGGCGCAGCGCGGGCTCGACGGGCGGCGGTGTTCGACGTCTGACAGGTTGACTGCCCCGGCGGGCGGTTGGACGGTTGAGAACGCTCTCCGGTGAAACACCTCCTCCGACAGACGATGGGCCAGAGCATCGAACCGACCCCTTCGGGGGCGAGCACGAGGCCGGCGCGTTCGGGGGAACGCGGCGTCACTCGTGGCCAAGATCGTCGGCGCGGCGGCAGGTACGGCCCAGCTGCCCACGGCGGAAGCGGACATCCTGCCGTCCCGCTCCGCTTGGCGGCGTAGACCGCCGCGCCGGCGCTCGCATCGGCCCGCGCACTACCGTGGGCGCCCGCATGGCGTCCACCGTCAGCCCCGCCCGCCGCGCCGCGCACGCCGTGGTGCTGCGCACGCTGACGCAGGGCGCCTTCGCCGACCGGGCGCTGCACGGCGAGGCCCGTGGCCTGGAGGCGCGCGACCGCTCGCTGGCCAAGCAGCTCGCGTTCGGGACGGTCCAGCGGCGGCTGACGCTCGACCACGTCATCGATGCCCACGTCGACCGCGAGCTCGAGCCGCGCGTCCGCGCGGCGCTGCAGCTCGGGCTCTTCCAGCTCCTGTTCCTGGACGGCGTCGCGCCGCACGCGGCGATCGGCGAGGCGGTCGAGCTCGCCAAGCCGAGCCCGGGCCACCGGCTCGTCAACGCCGTCCTGCGGCGGGTGCAGCGCGAGGGCGTCGAGCTGCCCTCCGACGCCACGCCCGAGGGCGCCGCGATCCGCCACTCGCACCCACTGTGGCTGGTCGAGCTGTGGTGGGACTGGCTGGGGCCGCAGGACACCCGCGCGCTGCTGGCGGCCGACAACGAGCCCGCCGAGCTCGCGCTGCGCGTCAACGCGCTCGTCGACTACGACCTCGACGACGTGCCCGGCCGCCGTGAGGACGAGGCGATCGTCGTCGAGGGCCCGCTCGACGCGCTCGGCCACCCCGGCTACGCCGCCGGCGCCTTCACGCCGCAGTCGCGCGCCAGCCAGCTCGTCTCCCGGATCGTCGACCCCGCGCCGGGCGAGCGCGTCCTGGATCTCTGCGCGGCGCCGGGCGGCAAGACGACCCACCTCGCGGCGCTCATGGAGGGCCGCGGCGAGGTCGTGGCCGTCGAGCGCCACCCGCAGCGCGCGCGGGCGCTCGAGGCGACCGCGCGGCGCCTGCGCGCCGCCAACGTCACCGTCGTCACCGCCGACGCCAAGGCCTTCGACGGCGACGGGAGCTTCGATCGCGTGCTCCTCGACGCCCCGTGCTCGGGCCTGGGGACGCTGCGCTCGCACCCGGACCTGCGCTGGCGCGCGAGCCCCGAGCAGATCGAGCGCCTGGCCGTCGAGCAGGACGCGCTGCTGGCCTCGGCGCGGCGCGCGCTGGCGCCCGCGGGACGGCTCGTCTACTCGGTCTGCACCCTCTCGCCGCGCGAGGAGCGGCTGGTGACAGACGCCGTGCAGCGCACCCTCCCGCACGTCGCCGGGACCGACGGCTTCTATATTGCCCGCGATGGAGGGTGACCTTGGGCTGAAGTGCCCATCGTGCTCGGAGCCCTGGCTGCGACCCACGAACCTCGCCGGCCGGTATCGGTGCGTCTACTGCCTGCACCGCTTCGAGCTGCGCTCGGTGTGCCCCGACTGCGGGGAGCACTCGACGATCGTGCGCATGTCGAGCACCGCGACCCTCACCTGCAACCACTGCAACGGCTCGATGCTCGTCGAGATATGAGGCGCCGGATCGCCCCCTCGATCCTGGCGGCCGACTTCGGGGCGCTGCGCGAGCAGGTCGCCGCCGTCGTCGACGCCGGCGCCGGCGTCATCCACATCGACATCATGGACGGCCACTTCGTGCCCACCCTGTCGATGGGGCCCTCGGCGGTCTCCGCCCTGCGCGACTTCGACGTGCTGCTCGACGTCCACCTCATGGTCGAGCGCCCCGAGCGCCACGTCGAGGCCTTCGCCGACGCCGGCGCCAACAACATCATCGTCCACTACGAGGCCACGCCGCACGTCCACAAGGCCGTGGAGGCGATCAGGGACGCCGGCTGCAACGCCGGGGTCGCGCTCACGCCCTCGACGCCCGTCGAGGCGCTCTCGGAGATCCGCGGCGAGCTGTGGTCGGCGCTCTGCATGACGGTCAACCCGGGCTGGGGAGGCCAGAAGTTCATCCCCGCCTCGCTGGACAAGATCCGGCGGCTGCGGGCGCTGATCGGGCCCGGCGTCGAGCTCGAGGTCGACGGCGGCATCGACGCCGAGACGGCCGGTCCGTGCGCCGAGGCGGGCGCGACGCTCTTCGTCGCTGGAACGAGCGTGTTCGGAACCCAGGAGCCCGGGGCAGCCTTCCGCCAGATTGCCGCCGCGGCCGGGTGTAGCTAGCCGTATGCAGGGACCCTGAGGAACGGACGACAATCCTTTTACACGTGGGCACCACTGTTCTCATCGTCGACGATCACCCCACCTTCCGGGCCACAGCGCGGATGCTGCTGGAGGCTGAGGGTTACGACGTGATCGGCGAGGCGCCGGACGGTACGACGGCCATCATGGAGGCGTCCCGCCTGCACCCCGATCTGGTGCTGCTCGACGTCAACCTGCCGGACCTCGACGGCTTCCAGGTCGCCGAGCGGATCACCGCCCACAACGGCGCTCCTGCCGTGGTGCTCACCTCCAGCCGCGATTCGTCCGACTTCGGCCCTCTCGTATCCGGCAGCGGCGCCCGGGGCTTCATCTCCAAGGGCGACCTCTCCGGGGCGGCCATCGCCGAGCTGCTGTAGGGGCGACCCGTGCTCGGCCTGCGCCGCGCCCTGCTCGCCCTCTTCGCCCTCGGGGTGGCGTTCGCGGGCCTCGACGTCGCCCTCGCGCTGACCTCGACCCACGAGCAGCACAAGCTCGTCACGGCGCTGCTCGGCCCGCTCATCGGGCTGAGCTTCATCGGCACCGGCGTCTTCGCCTGGTGGCGACGGCCGCTGAACCGCTTCGGCCTGCTCATGACGGGCGTCGGCTTCGCCTGGTTCCTGGCGGGGCTGACCGAGTCCAACAACTCGACCGTCTACACGATCGGCAGCTACATCGAGCCGCTCTATCTGGTGATCGTCATCCAGATGGTGCTCTCGTTCCCGACGGGGCGCCTGGAGACCTTCGCCCAGCGCGCGACGATCACCGCCGGCTACCTCGACGTCCTCGCCGTCCGCCTGCCCTTCTTCCTGCTCGGCGGCGACATCTCCTCCGACGTCCACGGCCCGCGGCCCGACAACGTCTTCGCGATCGTCGACGCCCCCGACCTCGCCGACGTCTTCGACTACACGGCGACCTTCATCGCGGTCGTCATCCTGGTCTCGACGCTCGTGCTCCTGGTGCGAAAGCGCCAGGCGGCGACGCCGCCCCAGCGCCGCGCGCTGGCGCCGATGCTGTGGACGGGCCTGGCGCTCGTGCTGCTGCTGGGCATCGCCTTCCTCATCGACGTGCTCGGGCTGCCCAGCGAGATCGGCGACCTCGCCGGCCTGCTGGCGCTGATCGCCTTCGCCATCCTGCCCTTCGCCTTCCTCGCCGGGCTCGTGCGCAGCCGCTACTCGCGCGCCGGGGCGGTCGGCGAGCTCATCGAGCGCCTCAACAACCCGGAGGCCGACCGTTCGCTGGGCCTCGCGCTGGCTGACGCGCTCGGCGACAGCTCGCTCAAGCTCGTCTACTGGCGCCCGTCGGTGGGCCACTACGTCACCTACGACGGGCGCGCGGTCGAGCTGCCCGCGCCGGGCTCGGGGCGGGCGGTGACCGAGGTCGAGCGCGAGGGGATCCGCGTCGGGGCGATCATCCACGACGCCTCGCTGGCCGACGAGCCCGGCCTCGTGCGCGCCGTGGCGGCCTCGGCGGCCCTGGCGCTGGAGAACGAGCGCCTGGAGGCCGAGCTGCGCGCGCGCCTGGACGAGCTGCAGACCTCGCGCTCGCGCCTGGTCGAGGTCTCGATGTTCGAGCGCCGGCGCCTGGAGCGCGATCTGCACGACGGCGCGCAGCAGCGCCTGGTCGCCTTGTCGCTGCAGCTCGGGCTCGCCAAGCGGCGCCTGGAGGAGGGCGAGGACGGCGCCGCGGGCGCCATGCTCGACGCCGCGCGCGACGAGCTCGCCCGGGCCCTGGAGGAGCTGCGC
Organism: uncultured Actinomycetes bacterium; assembly: GCA_963851295.1. Taxonomy (GTDB): domain Bacteria; phylum Actinomycetota; class Thermoleophilia; order Solirubrobacterales; family Solirubrobacteraceae; genus JAOPZW01. The sequence goes on from CAWKOS010000002.1 coordinate 385,004, forward strand.
GAGCTTGCGCGGGGGATCCATCCGGCCGTCCTGACCGACCGCGGGCTGGAGGCCGCGCTCGAGGCTCTCGCCGAGCGGGCCCCGCTACCGGTTAGTCTCGACCAGATGCCAGCCGAACGACTGCCCGCACCGGTCGAGGCTGCCGCCTACTTCGTGGTGGCGGAGGCGCTGACGAACGTCGTCAAGTACGCCGGTGCCTCGACCGCGGCCGTGCGCATCGCGCGCAACGGCGCCTACGCGGTCGTGGAGGTTCGCGACGACGGCGTCGGGGGCGCCGACCCGGCCACCGGCACCGGCCTGCGGGGCCTCGCCGACCGGCTTGCGGCGCTCGACGGCTGGCTCGAGGTCCACTCGCCCCCCGGGGAGGGCACGACCGTGAGGGCCGAGGTCCCGTGCGCGTAGTCCTGGCCGACGACAGCATGCTGCTGCGCGAGGGCGTCGCGCGGCTGCTCGAGGAGGCGGGCATGGAGGTCGTCGCCCAGGCCGGCGACGGCGAGGACCTGCTGCGCAAGGTCGGCGCCCACAAGCCCGACGTCGCGATCGTCGACGTGCGCATGCCGCCGACGCACACCGACGAGGGCCTGCGCGCCGCCGCCGAGATCCGCGACAAGCACCCCGACACCGGCGTCCTCGTCCTCTCGCAGTACATCGAGGAGGCCTACGCGATGGAGCTGCTGAGCTCCAACGCCGAGGGCGTGGGCTACCTGCTCAAGGACCGCGTCGCCGACCTCGAGCGCTTCATCGACGCCGTCAAGCGCGTGGGGGAGGGCGGCAGCGCCCTGGACCCGGAGGTCGTCTCGCGCCTGCTCGGGCGCCGTCGCCAGGCCGACCCGCTGGCCGAGATCTCGCCGCGCGAGCGCGAGGTGCTGGCCCTGATGGCCGAGGGCCGCTCCAACCACGCGATCGCTACCGAGCTCGTCGTCACCGAGCGCGCGGTCGAGAAGCACGTCACGAGCATCTTCAACAAGCTCAACCTGCCGCCGACCGCCGATGACCATCGGCGGGTGCTGGCGGTGCTGACGTACCTGCGGGCCTAGGTGTAAGACCCGAGCACGTTGCTCCGCGTCCCCGCCGCCGGCGTGGGCGCGAACAGCTCACCGAGGGAGGCCAGCCCGCCGCGTCGCTGGCCCCCGGGGGGCGCCGAACGTCGGTCTTCCCCCGTCCACACGGGGTATAACCGACGTTCGACCCACGGGGCACCGATCCGTTCCTCGGTGAGCTGTTCGCATCCAACGGGCGTCACAGCGACCCGGCACCCCGAACAACGTGCTCAGGAACTCCATCTAGGGCTCCGCGGGCGCGTCTCCGCCGGCGCTTGGCGGCGCCGCGCGGCCAAATCACCGAGGGAGAGAGGAGCCGGCGGTGGTGCGGGGCGCGTGCGGCTCCGCCGTCGCGTGCGTCTGTCTACGCAGTCCGCGCGCGTTTCGTCGCACTCTGGCGAGCGCTCCGAGGGGGTGCGTCGTCTTAGCGAACTATGGGTTCGCTTAAAGCGCGCACCCCCGCAGCAGCGCGCGGTGCCCGCGCCCCGGCGCCGGTGGAGCCGCGGGCGCCCCGCACCCCCGCCGGCTCCTCTCTCCCTCGGTGCCCTGGCCGCGCAGCGCCGCGAGCGCCGCGAAAACGCCCGCGGAGCACACCCGCCTCAAGGCCGCCGCGCGCTCCCGAGGATCCGCGGCGCCACCGGCGCCGCCATCGCCGCGGGGCGGAAGGAGAAGCGCTCGCGGCGCTCGAGCTCGAAGCCGGCGTCCACGATCGCCGCCTCCGTGTCGCGCCCGGTGTGGCAGCCGCCGTTGACGCGCGGCCACCAGGTCGCGTCGAGCGCCCGCTGCAGCGCCGCCAGCCGCGCCGAGCGCGCGCGGACGTGCTCGAAGAAGCGAAGCTCGCCGCCAGGGCGGATCACCCGTGCGAGCTCGCCGAGCGCCGCCGCCGGGTCCTCGACGCTGCACAGCACGCCCGCGACCACGCCGGCGTCCATCGATGCGTCATCGAAGGGCAGCCGGTCGGCCACGGCGTCGACGACGCGCACCGGGATCGCCGCGTCGGCTGCGGCCCGCGCCGCCAGCGTGCGCAGGTGCGGCTCGGGCTCGACGGCGACGAGCTCGTCGACCTCGGGCGGGTAGTGGGCGAAGCTCACGCCCGTGCCGGCGCCGACCTCGACGACGCGCCCGCGCAGGCCCGCGAGCAGCCGCCGGCGGTGCTCGGCGCCGCCCTTGCGCTCCTCGAGCGCTGAGGCGCGGGCGAGCAGGCGGGCGAAGATCGGGTGGCGGACGGTGTCGGTGGCCATCGCTGAAGGATCCCGAAAACTGGGGAGTCCCCTAGGGGACCGGGTACGGCCACCCGTACCTCGGGCCGCCGGTGCAAGTGGCACATTGCGGATCATGAACGTGTCCGAGCCCCTCCTGGTGTCGGCCGCCGACGTCGTGCGTGTGTACGGCGAAGGCGAGGCCGCGGTCCGCGCCCTCGACGGCATCACCGTCGGGTTTCCGGCGGGACGCTTCACGGCGATCATGGGGCCTTCGGGCTCCGGCAAGTCGACCCTCATGCACATCCTCGCCGGCCTCGACCGGCCGACGAGCGGATCGGTCGTGCTCGACGGCGTCGAGCTGGTCGACCTCGACGACAAGCGCCTGACCAACCTGCGCCGCGACAAGGTCGGGTTCGTCTTTCAGTCCTTCAACCTGCTGCCCGTCCTCGACGCCCGCGAGAACATCGTGCTGCCGATTTCGATCGCCGGGCGCAAGCCCGACGAGGAGTGGCTGACCCGGCTCATCGACAGCGTCGGCCTCGCCGACCGCCTGACCCACCGCCCGGCCGAGCTCTCCGGCGGCCAGCAGCAGCGCGTCGCCGTCGCGCGCGCGCTCGCGTCGCGGCCGGCGGTCATCTTCGCCGACGAGCCGACCGGCAACCTCGACTCGAAGTCCTCGGGCGAGCTGCTGGCGCTGCTGCGCAACGCGGTCGACGAGCTCGGCCAGACGGTGATCATGGTCACCCACGACGCGGTCGCCGCCTCCTACGCCGACCGCCTGCTCGTGCTCGGCGACGGGCGCATCGTCCACGACGGCCAGGCCGCCACCGCCGACGACGTCCTCGACCTCATGAAGGCGGTCGGCTAGCCATGCGCAAGGTCGCCCTGCGCGGGCTCTTCGCCCGCAAGCTGCGCCTGGCCTTGACCGTGCTCGCCGTCGTCCTCGGGACGACGCTGATCGCGGGCACCTACGTCTTCACCGATTCGATCAACAACGCCTTCGACACGATCTTCCAGGTCTCCAACCGTGGGACCGACGCGGCGATCACGCCGCACAAGACGATCGACACGACCAACAACGGCGGCACCGCGCCCACGGTCCCAGGACCGGTGCTCGACAAGGTGCGCCAGGAGCCGGGCGTGGCCAACGCCGAGGGCTCGATCTTCGACGCCGGCACGATCCTGGGCAAGGACGGCAAGCGCATCGGCAAGGGCGGGGCGCCGAACTTCCTGGCCTCGGTCGCCGAGGTGCCGCGCTTCCAGGGCTTCACGCTCAAGACGGGCCGCCGGCCGCAGAACGCCGACGAGGCGGCGCTCGACGCCGCGACGGCCGACAAGGAGGGGTGGAAGGTCGGCAGCAAGGTCTGCGCCGTCGCGACCGCGCCGCGCAAGTGCTACACGCTCGTCGGGACGACCCAGATCGCCGGCCTGAGCTCGTTCGGCGGCGCCGCGGTGCTCGACCTCGTGCTGCCCGAGGCCCAGCGGATGCTCGGCAAGGGCAACGGCTTCGACGAGATCCAGGTCGCCGCCAAGCCCGGCGTCTCGCCCCAGCAGCTCAAGACGCAGCTGGCGCGCTCGCTCGGCCCGACGGTCGACGTGCGCACCGGCCAGGAGCAGGCGGACAAGGAGTCCAAGGACATCCGCGACAACCTCGGGTTCCTGAAGACCTTCCTGCTCGCCTTCGCCTTCATCGCGCTCTTCGTGGGCGCCTTCCTGATCTTCAACACCTTCTCGATCACGGTCGCCCAGCGCATGCGCGAGTTCGCGCTGCTGCGCACCCTGGGCGCGTCGCGCCGCCAGATCTGGCGGGCGGTCGTCAGCGAGGGGCTCCTTCTGGGCTTCACCGGCGGCGTCGTCGGCTTCCTGCTGGGCATCGGGACGGCGGCGCTCCTGCGCGTGCTGTTCAAGGCGTTCGGCGCCGACCTGCCGAGCAAGGGCGTGGTCATCGAGAGCCGCACGGTGATCGTGACGATCCTCGTGGGCACGGTGGTCAGCCTCGTCGCCAGCATCGCGCCGGCGATGCGCGCCATGCGCGTGCCGCCGGTCGAGGCCCTGCGCGAGGGCGTCGTGCCGATCGCGCACGGGCGCGGGCGGCGGATGGCCATCGGCGCCGGGCTGCTGCTGGCGATCGGCGTGGGGCTCATGTGCGTCGGGCTCTTCGGCAGCCTGAAGTCCGACAGCGCCGCGATCTCGTTCATGGGCGGCGGCGCCGCGCTGACCTTCGTCGGCGTCGCGCTGCTCTCGCCGCGGCTCGTGCGCCCGCTGGCGAACGTCATCGGGCGCCCGATCGAGCGCGTGACCGGCATCACCGGCCAGCTCGCACGCGAGAACTCGGTCCGCCAGCCGGGGCGCACCGCGGTCACCGCCGCGGCGCTCATGATCGGCGTGGCGCTCGTCACCTTCGCCTCGATCTTCGCGGCCGGGGCCAAGGCGACCATCAACGGCGCCATCGACAAGAACCTCAAGAGCGCCTTCGTGGTGCAGAACACCGACGGCTTCTCGCCGTTCTCGCCCGAGGTGCTGCGCAACGTCGATCGCGTCGACGGCGTCTCGAGCGTCAGCGGCGTGCGCTTCTCCGAGGCCAAGGTCCGCGGCGTGAGCGGCAACCAGCCGGTCTCCTCGATCGACCCGCGCACCTTCCCGGACCTCTACAAGCTCGACATGAAGCAGGGCGGCGAGGCCGCCGTGCGCAACCTCGGGCCAGGCGACGTGCTGGTCAAGAAGGGCTACGCGGACTCGCACGACACCAAGCTCGGCGACACGCTGCAGGTGACGACGCCGATCGGCAAGCGCATCGCCCCGAAGGTGATCGGCATCGTCGACGACAAGGGCGGCCTGCTGGCCAACCTGACGGTGACCAACGCGGTCGCGCAGACGCAGTTCGGCGAGCCCAAGGATGCCTTCGGCCTCGTGGGCGCCGATCCGGGCGCCGACCTGGTGGCGGTCAAGGCGCAGATCAAGAAGCTGCTCGACGCCCGCTATCCCGAGGCCGAGGTCCTGACCAACCAGGAGTTCAAGGACGACATCGCCGGCCAGGTCAACCAGCTGCTCGGCCTCATCTACGCGCTGCTGGCGCTGGCGATCATCGTCTCGCTCTTCGGCATCGTGAACACGCTCGTGCTCTCGATCAGCGAGCGCACGCGCGAGCTGGGCATGCTGCGCGCCATCGGCACGTCGCGCAAGCAGGTCAAGCGCATGATCCGCTGGGAGGCGGTCATCACCGCGCTCATCGGCGGCGTGCTCGGCGTGTTCATGGGCGTCGTCCTCGCGGTGCTCTTCACGCAGCCGCTCGACGACTTCACGCTGTCGATCCCCGTGCCATCGCTCATCATCGTGCTCATCCTCGCCGGCGTGGCCGGCGTGGGCGCCTCGGTGCTGCCGGCGCGGCGGGCGGCCAAGCTCGACGTCCTCGAGGCGCTGGCCTACGAGTGACGAAGCGTGGCGGGCGCGGCACGGCCGCGCCCGCCGCCAGCTTCCTCGTGTCTCAGGGGTGACGCATCGTGTTGACGGCGGTCACCGCGAAGCTCTTGTCGACGAGCACCTCGAGCTCCGTGCCGTCGGACTTGCGCAGGTGCGCCTCGTAGGGCGAGCCGTGGTCGGCGTCGGTCTCGACGCGCTCGACCGTGGCACCCGGGACCTTGGCGAGCGCCGCCGCCTTGACCTTGGCCGCCGTGTCCCCGGTGAGCAGGACCTCGCGCTGGCCGTTGCGGCCGACGTGGCCGCCCTTGGACGGGTCCGGCGCGCTGCCGCTGGGCGGCTGGCCCTGGGGGCCATAGCCCTGGGCGGCGGTGGAGCCCTGCGTCGTGGTGGTCTTCTGGCCGGCGGCGCCGGCGAGGGCCGAACCGCCGAGCGCGAGGGCGCCCACGGCGCCCACGGCCATCAGCCCCTTGGCGATGGTGTTGGACATGGAGGGGACTTCCTTCCGGTTGTTGACCGGCCACACCCTCGGCCCCGGCCCTCGCAGCGCCCTGTCAGAGCGCTGAGACTCCGCTGAGAGCGCCGAACCGGCCGCCCGGTCAGCGCTCGGCGTCGTAGGCGGCCACGACGCGCTTGGGCGCCCGCAGGCGCCAGGCCTCCTCGAGCAGCTCGGCGAGCTCCGTCGGGTCGACGGCCTCCAGGCGCACCAGCACCGACGGGTGGCCGTCGTAGTGGGGCGTGGTGAAGAAGGCGCCGGGCTGGCCCTGCAGCAGCGCCTCGCGCTCGCCCATGTCGACGACGCGCAGGACGAGCGCGTCGGGGTCGCTGCGCAGGCGGCACATGAAGCCTCCGGCGACCTTCAGCGCCGGCGTCCGGAACGACGTCGTGACCTCGACGCCGGGCAGCCGGGTGCCGATCGCGACGACGTCGTCCCACGTGGGCATGTCCGAAGCCTACGGAGGCCCGCTGCTAGCGACGGTACAGCGCGCGCAGCAGCGCGCACAGCAGGATCGCCGCGCCCGCATAGCCGACCTCGGCGCGGACGAGCTCGTCGTCGACCACGGGGACGACCATCCAGACGACGAAGACGACGGCGGCGACCAGCCACATGGCGGCGGCGGCGCGGGCGTGGCCGCGGGCCAGGGCCGCCTGGTTGAACGTCCCCGCGCACAGGTGGAAGCCCATGCCGACCGCGATCACGGCCAGGCCGACGCGGCCGTAGTCGTAGCCCTGGCCGAAGACGACGTCCATCGCCCACGGCCCGATCGCGAGCAGCCCGAGCGCGACGACGCCGGCGAAGGCGACGATGGCGAGGATCGTGATGCGGATCGCCCGCGCGAAGGCCTCGTGGCCCTCGGTGACCTCCAGGCCGCTGAGGTGCGGCAGCAGCGAGGTCTGGATCGACTGGAAGAGCTGCAGCGGCGCGCGCGTGATGAGCAGCGCGTTGAAGACGACGCCCGCGAGCGCGGTGGTCGCCGTCGCGCTCACGGTCAGCACGGAGGCGTTGAGCAGCGTCTGCTCGGCGAGCTGGATCGCCGCCACCGAGAGCGCGAAGCCCGCGCCCGCGCGCAGGGTCAGCGCGCGCTCGTCGACGACCGCGTCGTCGCCGCCGGAGTGGCGCGCGATCGCCCACGGCACCACGAGCAGCGACGCCACCGGCGCGGCCAGGATCCCGAGCGCGATCGCCGACTGGCCGCTGGCGATCCCCAGCGCGACCGCCACCGGGAAGCAGAAGCGCGAGATCGACTCGAAGAGCACGAGCGCGCCGTAGAGCCCGAACCACTGGTGCCCGGCGAGATAGCCGCGCGCGAAGTAGCTGGCCGCGTAGGCGAGCGTCGCCCCGACGAAGATCCAGTAGAGCGTCGTCGAGTCGAAGGCGTCCTCGATCGGGCCGCGCAGCGCGAGCGCGACGACGAGGAAGGCCGCCGCGAAGCTCCCCTGCACGAGCAGCGGGATGCGCAGCGGGTGGCCGCCGTGCAGGCCGCGGGCGCGACGGTCGGCGATCGTCCGCGAGAGGAGCTGCTCGACCGGCCGGTAGATGACCGAGATGACGACGAAGAGCACCGCCCACAGCAGCGAGATCGCGCCGTAGAGGTCGTCGTCGAGGAGGTGGCTGGCGACCGCGAAGTAGGCGAACGTGAACAGCCCGGTCGACGCGATCCCGATCGACAGGATCCGCGCGCCGCGGGCATAGGCGTCGGGCTGGGGGGCGCCGGCGGTCTCGTCGGCCTCGCCGGCGACGACGGGCGCGGCCCCGCTCAACGCAGGCGGACGAGCAGCATCGTCCACGGGAACGGCGAGCGCGCCTCGACGACGTCGCCGTGGCGCGACAGCAGCGCCACGAACGAGCGCTTGGACCAGTGGTTGAGGTGCCCGGGCGTGTTGCCGAGGTCCTTCCAGTAGGCGCCGCGGGCCATGTTCAGCCCGCGCCACAGCGGCTCGCGCGGCACCGACACCAGCAGCCAGCGCTTCGTCACGCGGGCCATCTCGGCCACCGTGTGCTCGGCGTCGGGCACGTGCTCGAGGACCTCGATCGCCGCCGCCGCGTCGAACTCGTCGTCGGCGAAGGGCAGGTTCTCGGCCTTCAGCACGCGGTACTCGAGGTTCGGCGCGGTGCGCTTGGCCCACTCGGCGTGCAGCGCCGGGTCGTCGAGGTCGATGCCGACCACGCGCTTTTGGTCGCCCATCCGCTGCGCCCACTGGTGGGTGAGCACACCCTCGCCGCAGCCGACGTCGAGCAGCGACTGCGGGTCGGCCTTGGTGAACAGCTCCTCCAGCGTCCCCTCGAAGCCGGCCATGAGCCTGCGCACGACGGGGTTGGTCGAGCCGTACTTGTCGAAGGTGTTGCCGGTGACCGTGCCCTCACGGTCGACGGTGACGGTGCTGCCGCTCACAGCTTCAGGGCCTCCCGCTCCTCGGTCTTCTGACCGGCGCGCGCGCCGGTGGTGGCCTTCTGGCCGGTGTCGCGTGCGCCGGGCTCGTAGTGCGACGGAGGCACGTCGAGCTGCAGCTCGATGCGCCGCACGCGCTCGAAGATGCGCTGGGACATCATGCGCTGACCGTAGAGCAGATCCCCGATGACCCCGAGCGCGGCGAGCACGACGGCCGCGTTGAAGAGCACCGCGCCGAAGATCAGCGACTGCACGTGGCCGGCGCCGTCGCCGTCGACGTAGGCCACGACGAAGCGCCCGAAGGGGATGAGCGCGGCGACGAAGGCCACGCTGGCCATGAGCATGAAGACCTTCAGCGGCTCGTACTGGGCGTAGACGCGCAGGATCGCGACGGCGTTGCGGCGCACGTAGGAGCCCATCGAGGGGAACAGGCGCGACTCGCGCGTCTTCGCGTTGGTCGCGATGGGGACGTGCTCCGTGGCGACCAGCAGCTTGCCCGCCTGGATGATCGTCTCCAGCGTGTAGGTGTACTTGGAGACGACGGCCATCTGGATCGCGGCCTCGCGGTTGTAGGCGCGAAAGCCCGAGGTGGTGTCCGGCACGTCGGTGTCCGAGGCCTGGCGGACCACCCACGAGCCCAGCCGCTGCAGGCGCTTCTTGAGCGGCGAGAAGTGCTCGATCTGGTCGGTCTCGCGATCGCCGACGACCATGTCGGCGTTGCCCGCGAGGATCGGCTCCACGAGCTTGGGGATGTCGTGGCCGGAGTACTGGTTGTCGGCGTCGGTGTTGACGATCACGTCGGCGCCGAGCTTCAGGGCGGCGTCCAGGCCGGCCTGGAAGCCGGCCGCCAGGCCCTTGTTGTTGGTGAGGCGGACGATGTGGTCGACGCCGTGCTCGCGGGCGACCTCGACGGTGCGGTCGGTCGAGCCGTCGTCGATGATCAGCCACTCGACGGCGTCGAAGCCGGGGATCTCCCGCGGAAGGTCCGCGAGCGTTGCCGGGAGCGTCGCCTCCTCGTTGAGGCAGGGAATCTGGATGATGAGCTTCATGCGCGGGCGGGCCGGGGCGACGGGGCGTGCAGAGAGGTCGACGCCGTACACTCGCTGGCGCCCAGTATCCCACATGGCGAGCGCGACGATCACCCGGCCGGCCCCGGGCCAGGACCCCGCTACGGGCCGCCGCAGACGGCGCTGGTCGTGGCCAGTGCTGCTTCTCGCCGCCCTCGCTCTGGGCACGCTGGTCGGCTTCATCGTCTATCCGACCTATCCCAACTACGACAGCTACTACTCGCTGATCTGGGGCCGCGAGCTGCTGCACGGCGTCAAGCCGTCCTTCGACGGCTACCGCACGCCGACCGAGCACCCGCTCGCCGTCGCCTTCGGCGCGGCGCTCTCGCTGCTGGGCGATCCGGCCGACCGCATCATGGTCGGCTGCACGCTGGCGTCGTTCGTCGCCCTCTCCGCCGGCCTGTTCCGGCTCGGGCGCGCCTCGTTCGGCACGCTCGTCGGCCTGGCCGCCGCGGGCCTGCTGTGCTCGCGCTTCGACTTCCCGTTCCTCGCCGCGCGCGCCTACATCGACATCCCGTACCTGGCCTTCGTGGTCTGGGCCGCGGCGCTCGAGGCGGAGCGGCCGCGGCGCGGCACGCCGGTCTTCGTCCTGCTCGCCTGCGCGGGGCTCATGCGCCCCGAGGCGTGGCTGCTGAGCGGCCTGTACTTCCTCTGGTGCTTCCTGCCCGCCGACTGGCCGGCGCGCCTGCGCTACGCCGCGCTCACCGCCGCGCCGCCGGTGATCTGGACGGCCCTGGACTACTGGGCCACGGGCGACCCGAAGTTCTCGCTCACGCACACGACCGGCCTGGCCGAGGAGCTCGGGCGCACCGCGGGCCTGGCGGACATTCCCAGCGCCACGGTGCGCTTCCTCAAGAACCTCGACAAGGTCCCGGTCTTCTACGCCGGCATCCTCGGCGTCGTCCTCGCCGTCGTCCTCGTGCCGCGCCGCTCGCGCCTGCCGCTCGGCCTGCTCGTCATCGGCCTGGGCACCTTCGTGCTCGTCGGCCTCGCCGGCCTGTCGCTCATCGACCGCTACCTGCTCGTGCCCTCGCTGCTGGTCATGGTCTTCGCGGGGGTCACGCTCGGCGGCTGGACGATGCTCAACGGCGGGCGCGTGCGGACGCTGTGGGCGGTGGGCTCGGCGCTGCTCGTCCTCTATGGGATCGCCTTCACCGCGACCCGGGTGAACTTCTCGAGCTTCACCAACGAGCTGATCTTCCGCGGCGACTCGCACGCCTCGTTGAAGCGGCTCCTCGACGACCCGAAGGTGCGCGCGGCCATGCGCTGCGGCCCCGTGTCGACGCCCAACCACAAGCTGATCCCGGACTCGCGCTGGATACTCGACGCCTCCGCGAGCAAGGTCATCGCCCGCAGCGACGCGACCGAGCGCTCGCGCATCGGGCGCGGCGTGGCGATCTACACCGTCAACCGCACGTCGCTGCTGCGCTCGGGCTTCACCGCCGGCGACGAGAGCGCCGCCGACACCTTCAACAACATCCCGATGGCGGGCTTCACCCGGGTGGCGTTCACGGCGTACTACAGCGCCTATGTCCGTTGCTGAGTCGCCGGCGCTGAGGCAGCCGCAGCCCCCGCCGCCGGCGGCCGGGCACGGCGAGCGCCGCTGGCCCTACTGGCTCGGCCTCGGGGCGGTGCTGGCGGTGGCGCTGGGGCTGCGCGTGTGGGGCGTCCGGCAGGGCATGCCCTACGCCTACAACGCCGACGAGAACGCCCACTTCGTCCCCAACGCGATCGGCCTCTTCGGCCACGGCTGGAACCCGCACTACTTCGTCAACCCGCCCGCCTACACGTACCTGCTGCACGTCGTCTTCGACGTCTGGTTCGGAGGGCGCGCCGGCGTCTCGAAGGCGATGGCGACCGACCCGACCGAGGTCTTCGTCGTCGCCCGCCTGACCGCGGCGGCGGTCGGGACGCTCGCCGTCTGGCTGCTGTACCTCGCGGGCGCGCGCCTCTTCAACCGCGCCACGGGCCTGCTCGCCGCGGCGCTGCTGGCGGTCTCCTTCCTGCCGGTCTTCTACTCGCACCTGGCGCTCAACGACGTCCCCACGCTGGCGCCGATCGCGCTCTCGCTGTGGGGGACCGCGGGCATCCTGCGCGAGGGGCGCGTGCGCGACTACCTGCTCGCGGGGGCCGGGCTCGGCCTGGCGTGCGCCACGAAGTACACGGGCGGGATCGTCCTGCTCCCGCTCATCGCGGCCGGGGGGATCCGCCTGGCGGCGCGCGAGGAGCGCAACGCGGCGGCGCGCGGGCTCGTGCTCGCGGGCGTCGTCGCGATCGCGGCCTTCCTGGTCGCCAACCCCTACGCGCTCCTGGACCACGAGGCCTTCCGCGACGGCCTGCGCCACCAGGCCGACGCCGCCGACGACGCGCTCGGCAAGCTCGGCCTGACCCAGACCTCGGGGCACCTCTACTACCTGTGGACCTTCACCTGGGGGCTGGGCTGGGTCCCGCTCGTCGCGGCGGTGGTCGGCGCGGGCCTGCTCGCCGTCGACGACCGCCGCGCGCTGCTCGTGCTCGGGCCGGCGCCGGTCCTCTACGTCCTCTACATGGGCCTGCAGGCGCGCTTCTTCGGGCGCTGGCTGCTGCCCGTCTTCCCGATCGCCTGCCTGATGGGCGCCTACGCCATCGTCCGCCTCACCCAGCTCGCGAGCCGCCGCGTCCCCGCGCTCGGACCCGCCGTCGCGGTCCTGGGGACGGTGGTCCTCCTGGGCCAGGGGATCGTCTACTCGCTGCACAGCGCGATGACGCTCTCGCGGCCCGACACGCGCAACCTCGCCCGCGACTGGCTCGTGGCGAACATCGCGCCGAAGACGAAGATCGTCGTCGAGCCCGTCGTGCCCGACGCGTGGGCGAGCGACATCGGCCACCCCTACCGCGGCACGGCCAACGGGACGCGCTGGTCGAAGTACCCCACGAGCCGCTCGAACATCGCCAACGACGGCTCGCGGATCCCCGGCCCGGGGCGGATCGTGAACATCGAGGACTACGAGCGCACGCTCTATCCGGGGCTGATCGACACGTACACCGAGAAGGGCTACTGCTGGGTCGTCGTCGGCTCGACCCAGCGCGGCCGCGCCGAGGCGCAGCCCGACGTCGTGCCGCAGGCCATCGCCTACTACCGCGACCTCGAGCGGCGCTCGACGCTGGCCTACGAGGCCTCGCCGTATCGCAAGGGCGCCAAGCCCGTGAAGTTCAACTTCGACTGGACCTTCGACTTCTACCCGCTGGCCTACGAGCGGCCCGGCCCGGTGATGCAGGTCTTTCGCCTAAGAGGACGCAAATGCGGCTGATCTAGACTCGAACGTTCAAATGCAGCGCACCGAAACCGATCACGAGCACCTCGCACGAGCGATCGAGCTTGCCCAGCGCGGGGTGGGCGGGGTCAGCCCCAACCCCGTGGTCGGAGCGGTCATCGTCAAGGACGACCGGGTCGTGGCGGAGGGCTGGCACGAGGAGTACGGCGGCCCGCACGCCGAGGTCAACGCGATCGCCGCGGCCGGCGACACGGACCTGCGCGGCGCCACGCTCTACGTCTCGCTCGAGCCCTGCTGCCACCACGGCCAGCAGCCGCCGTGCACCGACGCCATCCTCGAGGCGGGCTTCGGCCGCGTCGTCGTCGCCAGCGACGACCCGACCGAGAAGGCCTCGGGCCGCGGGCTGGGGATCCTCCGCGACGAGGGCGTGCAGGTCGACCTCGCGGGCGGCGAGCTCGCCGCCCGCGCCCGCCAGCAGAACCAGGCCTTCCGCAAGCACGCGCGCACCGGGCGCCCGTGGGTGCTCTTCAAGTCGGCGATGAGCCTCGACGGCAAGGTCGCGACCAAGACCGGCGACTCGAAGTGGATCTCCAGCGAGGACAGCCGCCTCGTGGCGCACCGCTGGCGCGCCTCGTGCGACGCCGTGGCCGTCGGGATCGGCACGGCGCTGGCCGACGACCCGCAGCTCACGGCGCGCATCGAGGGCGTCCGCCACCAGCCGCGCCGCGTCGTCTTCGACGCCACCGCGCGCCTGCCGCTGGACTCCAAGCTCGTCTCCGCGGCCCACGAGGTCCCGCTCGTCGTCGTGGTCTCGCGCGCGGCGCGGCGCTCGAACACCGACGCGCTGGAGAACGCCGGCGCCCAGGTCATCGTCGCCACCGGCGAGCACGAGCCCGCGCGCGTGCGCTCGGCGCTCGACCAGCTGGGCGCCCTGGACCCGCCCGTCACCTCGGTCCTCCTCGAGGGCGGCCCGCACCTCGCGGGCGCCTTCCTCGACAGCGGCGAGATCGACGAGCTGCGGCTCTTCATCGCGCCGCTGCTGCTCGGCGGGCGCTCGGCGCGCGACCCCCTGGAGGGCGAGGGCGTCGACGCGATCTCCGACGCCCTGCGCGCCCTGACCCTCGAATGCGAGAGCGTGGCGGGCGACGTCCTGCTCTCGGCGCGCCTGCGGGAGTGGTAGCCGGGTGTTCACGGGCCTGGTCGCCGACCTCGGAACGGTCGCCGAGGTGCACGCCACCGCCGACGGCGTGCGCCTGGCCATCGAGTCGCCGCTCGCGCGCGAGCTGACGGAGGGCGCCTCGATCTCGGTCAACGGCGTCTGCCTGACCGCCGTCGGCCTCTGCGGCGACCGCTTCGGCGCCGACGTGATGAACGAGACGCTGCGGCGCTCCTCGCTGGCCGAGGTCGCGGCCGGCACGCGCGTCAACCTCGAGCTCGCCCTCGGGGCGAGCGACCGCCTCGGCGGCCACTTCGTGCAGGGCCACGTCGACGGCGTCGGCGCGATCCGCGACGTCCGCGAGGACGGCTTCGCCCGCATCGTGACGATCGAGGCCGCCCCCGAGCTGCTGCGCTACGTCGTGCACAAGGGCTCGATCACGGTCGACGGCGTCTCGCTGACCGTGGCGCGCATCGACGAGAGCTCCTTCGACGTCTCGCTCATCCCCGAGACGCTCGAGCGCACCAACCTGGGCGTGGCCGCGCCGGGCACGCCTGTCAACCTTGAGGTCGACATCCTCGCCAAGTACGTGGAGAAACTGCTGAAGTGAGTACCGAGACGACACCCTTCGCCAGCGTCGAGGAGGCCCTCGAGGACATCGCCGCGGGCAAGATGGTCGTCGTGGTCGACGACGAGGACCGCGAGAACGAGGGCGACCTGGTGATGGCGGCCGAGTACGTGACGGCCGACAGCATCAACTTCATGGCCACCCACGCGCGCGGCTGGATCTGCCTTGCGCTGACCGGCGAGCGCTGCGACGAGCTCGGGCTCGAGCTGATGTCGATGCGCAACGAGACCGCCCATCAGACGCCGTTCACGGTCACCATCGAGGCGCGCGAGGGCGTCACCACCGGCATCAGCGCGGCCGACCGGGCGCACACCATCCGCGTGGCCGTCGACCCGGCCAAGGGTCCGCACGACATCGTCAAGGGCGGCCACGTCAACCCGCTCAAGGCGCGCCGCGGGGGCGTGCTCGAGCGCACCGGCCACACCGAGGCCTCGATCGACCTCGCGCGGCTCGCCGGCTGCATCCCGGCCGGCGTGATCTGCGAGATCATGAACGAGGACGGGTCGATGGCCCGCGTCGGCGACCTGCAGGCCTACTGCTTCAAGCACGGGCTGCGGATGATCACCATCGCCGACCTGATCGCCTATCGGCGCCGCAACGACCAGCTGGTCGAGCGGGTCGTCGCCACGACGCTGCCCACCACCTTCGGCGACTTCGAGGTCGTGGGCTACCGATCGCTGACCGACGACAAGCACCACGTCGCGCTCGTCAAGGGCGACGTGCGGGGCACGGAGGACGTGCTCGTGCGCATGCACTCGGAGTGCCTGACGGGCGACGTCTTCCACTCGCTGCGCTGCGACTGCGGCGAGCAGCTCGAGTCGGCGCTGGCCATGATCGAGCGCGAGGGCCGCGGCGTACTCGTCTACCTCGCCCAGGAGGGCCGGGGCATCGGGCTGCTCAACAAGCTGCGGGCCTACAAGCTCCAGGAGGAGGGCCTCGACACCGTCGACGCCAACCTCGAGCTCGGCCTGCCCGCCGACCTGCGCGAGTACGGCATCGGCGCCCAGATCCTGGTCGACCTGGGCCTGAGCTCGATCCGGATCCTCACCAACAACCCCAAGAAGATCCACGGGCTGCAGGGCTACGGCCTGACCGTCGCCGAGCAGGTCCCCATCCAGCACGTGCCCAACCCGCACAACGAGGGCTACCTGCGCGCCAAGGCCGAGCGCATGGGTCACACGCTGCACCACCAGACGCTCAACCTCGACGAGGAGATGCTGCATCTGCGCGGGCGCCTGGGCGAGGGCAGTGGTTGGGGCGAGGGTGAGCGGTGAGCTACGCGATCGTCGTCGCGCGCTTCTACGAGCATCTCGCAGACCGCCTCGTGGGCGGCGCCCAGACCGCCTTCGCGGACGCCGGCGCGGGCCTGGCCGACGTCTTTGACGTCCCGGGCGCCTTCGAGCTGCCGCTCGCGGCGCGCTACGCGGCGCTCTCGGGCCGCTACGACGGCGTCTGCTGCCTCGGCGCCGTGATCCGCGGCGAGACCGACCACTACGACTACGTCTGCACGGAGGCCGCCCGCGGCATCCAGGAGGTCCAGCTCACGACCGGCGTACCGTGCGCCTTCGGCGTGCTGACCGTCGACACGATGGACCAGGCGCTCGAGCGCTCGGGCGGCGGCAAGCGCGACTCGGGCCGCCACGCGGCGGAGGCCGTGATGGCGCTGGCCAAGCTGCGCGAGGACCTGGGCGCGGACTGACCCCTGAGAGGGCGGGCTGGCACGTTGCCGCTCGTCCGCGCGACGAGTGTCACCTTAGTCGGCATATAGCCGACAAACCCGACACTCGTCGGAGCGCGCAGCGCGCGTGGTCGGCCCCCCGGGCTTGCGGCTCGCCCGCCCTCGGTGCCCTGGCCGCGTGGTGGAGCAGGCGTGCGCGGACGCTCTCCGCGAACCGCTACAGACCATGTGGCAACCGCCACGGATAGAGGTACGCTAACGGCGTGACGAAGGAGGTTCTCGCCCTCGCGCTCACCGTGCTCGTGCACGTGATCGGCATGGCGGCCCTCGTCTGGGCGCTCCTCCTCGACGACGAGAACCGGCCCGACTGGCGCGGCTGGTGGCCGGGGGACGACGAGCCGCCCGCGCCTGAGCCGCCTGGGCCTGGCGGCGACGGCCTCCCGCTCGCCGACGCGCAGTCCAGCGCCGTGCGGCTGCGCGGCCACGGCAGCCTGGCCGACGGCCACCCGCGCCGGACGCGCCGGCCGTCGCACGCGCCCGATCGCGCGCCGAGCCGCGAGCGCGAGCCCTCCTAGGGGCGGCGAAGCAGCCAGACCGCGGGCAGGACGGTCGACACGGCCATGAGGACGCCGGTACCCGTTGCGCCGAGATCCAGAGCCAACCGGCGGCGTCAGGCCGCGCGGGGCGCGCGGTTGACCTCCACGGCGGCCGAAGCCGCCTGGAGGACCGCGGCGACGTCGTCGAAGGCACCGGCGGGCGCGCTGCCCAGGGCGACCTCCACGACGACGCCGTCAGCGGCGAAGCGGGTGCGGACGTCGCTCTCGAGCTGCGCGGTGAGGCCGGCGGCCTCCGCGGCCGCGATCGGCGCCCAGAGCGCGAGCGCGTCGCCGCCGAGCCGGCCGGCGGTCCCGCGGCGCCCGAGGATCCGGGCCAGCTCGCAGAGCACGAGGTTGCCCGAGGCGTAGCCATGCCGCTCGTCGAAGGCGTGCAGGCCCTCGAGGTCGGCGACCACGACGACGCCGGAGCGCCCGGCCTGCAGCTGCTCGCGGACGGCGCTCATCCAGGCGCTGCGGGTGAGCAGGCCGGTGATCTCGTCGGTGGTGGCCGCGCGCTCGAGCGCGGCGATGCGGCCGGCCAGGCCCGAGACCGGCGCGGCGAGCGTCGGCAGCGCGACGGGGACGACGTCGTCGAGGACCGTCGGGTCGAGGCTCAGCGCGGCGAGCGCCGCGTCGAGGACCTCGGCGTCGGCCGTGAGGTCGTGGAGGAGGTGGACGGCGGCGTTGGCGGCCTGCACGCAGGCGGCCTCCGGGCTGGGGACGCCGTTGCCGTGATGGGCGCCGATCGCGTTGAAGACGCGCGCCTCGAGGAAGGCCTCGCGGGCGAAGACCTCGCCGGCGTGGGCGTGGTCGACGCCGAAGCGCTCCTGCTCCAGGCGCGCGCGGGCGGCGCCGATGGCGTGCTCGCGCGCGACGGCGTCGAGCTCGTCCTCGCCGAAGGCCAGCGGCATGACGAGCTTGCCGAGGTCGTGCAGGAGGCCGGCGAGGTGCGCCGCCTCGACGTCGGCGCCGGCGCGCTCGGCGAGGCCGCCGGCGACGGCCGCGACCTGGCTGGCGTGCACGTGCAGCAGGCCGCGCGACGCGCCGCCGGTGCCCGGCGCCAGCTCGAAGAAGCGGCAGACGGCGGCCTCGAGGGTCAGCCGCCCGACGCTCACCCGGCCGACGAGGTTGACGGCCTGGCGGACGGTCTGGGCGCGGATCGGGCGCGCGCACGCCGCGGAGTTGGCGAAGCGCAGGACGTTGGCGGCGAGGCCGGGGTCGGTCTCGAGCGCCGCGACGAGCTCGTTGGTGTCGGACTCGGGGTCGCCCGCCAGCTCACGGACGCGCCGCAGGGCGCGATCGAGCACCGGGAGCTGGCCGATGCGCTCGATGGCGTCGTGCAGCCGGGCTTCGACCGCGGGGGAGTGTTGAGGCGGAGACTGCATCGTCCTGCACCGATCGTCGGCAGAAATGCCGCAGAGTTGAGCGGTGCAGGGCCCGACTCAGCGCTGAGGCGACTGCGTGGACGCAGGCTTGCCGGCGCCGGGCTTGTGCGCCGAGCCGCGCTTCGTCTCGTTGACCTTGGGCGTGACCATCATCGTCTCCTTAGGAGATGAGAGTCGGACGGATGCGTCCCGTCGCCCACCGCCCGTCTGTGCGGTCGCGCGGATGAAGGTCGCCTCCTCCGATCGGAGGAGGGGCGGCGGCGTCAGCCCGCCTGCTTGCGCGCGGTCTCGAGCTCCTTCTTGACCACGCCGCGCTTGTAGTTGGAGATCTGCAGGCGCTCCTGGAGATACGGGATCGCCTCGGCCGGGCGGCCGCTGAGGCGCAGCGCGTTGCCGAGGTTGTAGAGCGCGTAGGCGTAGTTGATGTCGGCCTTGCGGTTCTGGGCGCGGAAGGCGTCCACCGAGCGCTGCAGCGGGGTCACCGCGTCGGTCGCCTTGCCCTGGCCGATGAGCGCGAAGCCCTGGTTGTTGAGGGCGACGGCGTCGTCGGAGGCCGCGGTCGGCGACGGCGGCGGCTGGGTCTGCTGCGTCTGGCTCTGCTGGGTCTGCGTCTGGGCCTGGGTGCCGGGCGACTGCTGCGTCTGCGTCGCCTGGCTGTCGGGCTTCGAGGCGCTCTTCGCGGGCGCGCTCGAGTCCTTGGAGGACGTTGTCGCGCCGGAGCCGTCGCGGCCCGTGCCGAAGGCGATCGCGACGGCGGCGCCCGCCACGACGGCGAGCGCGGCCAGGGCCGCGAGGCCGGGCCAGCGCCGGCGCGGCGCCGGGGCCGCCGCGCGCAGCGAGCCGGTCGTGGGTCGCGCCGGCGGCGAGCCGACGGGCGCCGTGACCGCGGTCGGCGGCCCGGCGGGCTCGATCTCGCCGTCGATCGCGTCCTCGAGGGCGTCGAGCAGGTCGGCCGCCGTCGGCGGGCGGCGCGCCGGGTCCTTGGCCATCCCCGCGCGCAGCACGCGGTCGACCGCCCCCGGCAGCCCGTAGCCCGCGGCGCTGGCCGAGGGCACGCTCTCCTCGACGTGGGCGCGGGCCTGCGCGGCCGGGTGATCGGCGGTGAAGGGCCGGCGGCCCGTGAGCAGCTCGAAGGCGACGACGGCGAGCGCGTAGCGGTCGCTGGCGTCGGTCGCCGACTCCCCGCGCGCCTGCTCGGGCGAGATGTAGGCAGCGGTGCCGAGGACCTGGCCGGTCTGGGTCACCGACGCCTCGGTCGCGACGGTGGCGATCCCGAAGTCGCCGACGGCCAGGCGCCCGCGCTCGTCGAGGAGCAGGTTGGCCGGCTTGACGTCGCGATGCACGACGTCGTGGCGGTGTGCGCAGTCCAGCGCCTCGGCCGCCTCGCGCAGCCAGCGCAGCGCCAGGGCGCGGGAGATGTCGCGTCCGGAGCGCAGCCGGTCGGCGACCGTCCCGCCGGCGAAGTGCTCCATGACCATGAAGGGCCGCTCGTCGTGCTCGCCGATGTCGTAGACGGTGACCACGTGGCGGCAGTCCGAGAGCCGCGCGCCGGCACGGGCCTCGCGCAGGAAGCGGCGGTTGGCCCGCTCGTCCTGGGCGTAGGCGGGGGAGAGGACCTTGACCGCGACCAGACGGCCGAGGAGCTCGTCCTCGGCGGCCCACACCGAGGCCATGCCCCCATTGGCGATATGGCGCACCACCCGGTAGCGCGTGGGCAGCGCGATCCGATGCTCGGAGACCGGCATTCTCCGGCACGCTACCCGAGCGATCGGCCCGCTACACTGCTCCGTCCCATGGCGAAGGTCTGTCATAGCTGCGGTCGCGGCCCCGCATTCGGCAACAGCCGCAGCCACTCGATGGTGGCCACGAGGCGGCGCTTCGATCCCAACCTGCAGAAGGTGCGGATCCTCGTCGGCAAGGCCCCGCGGCGCGTCTACGTCTGCACGCGCTGCCTGAAGGCCGGCAAGGTCACCAAGGCGCTCTAAGCGCCGCCCCGTGTCGGACCCGAGCCTCGTCCGCTTCCGCGTCGCGCTGGAAGGCGCGCTGGCGCATCTGGAGTCGCGCCGCCGGGAGATCAACGACCTCAACGTCTTCCCGGTCGCCGACGGCGACACGGGCGACAACATGGCGCTCACGCTGCGCGCCTGCCTGGAGGAGGTCGATCGCCTGGCGGCGGTCGACCGTCCGCTCGACGAGATCGGCCGCGACGAGATCGTCGAATCGGTCGCGCGGGCCGCGCTGCTCGGCGCCCGCGGCAACAGCGGCGTCATCCTCTCCCAGCTCATCCGCGGCGCCGCCGAGGAGCTGATCTCGCGCCCGGGCGAGCTCATCGACCCCGCCCTGCTCGGCGCCGCGATGGCGCGCGCGGCCCAGCGCGCCTACGCGTCGGTGCGCGCCCCCGCCGAGGGGACCATGCTCACCGTGATGCGCGACATGGCCGCCCACGTGGCCTCCGAGCTCGCGCACCGCGAGATCCCGCGCCTGGGGCCCGACGCCGAGGGCGCCGAGCAGCAGCGCGTGCTCGCCGACATCCTCGCGGGCGCGATCGAGGCCGGCGAGGCCTCGGTGCGCCGCGGGCCCGAGCTGCTGCCGGTCCTGCGCGAGGCCGGCGTCGTGGACGCCGGCGGCTACGGCGTGATCGTCATCTTCGCGGGCGTCGTGGCGGCGCTGCGCGGCGACGCTCCGCCCGCGCTCGAGCATCACGCGCCGGCGCGCATCAGCCACCCCGAGCACGAGTCCTCGACCTACCGCTACTGCACGAACTTCGCCGTCACCGGCGCCGGCCTCGACCCGGCGCGCCACATCGGCGCCCTGGAGGAGCTCGGCGACTCCGTGCTCGTCGTGGGCGACCACACGACGCTGAAGGTCCACGTTCACACCGACGACCCCGAGACCGCGATCGCCCTGTTCGCCGGCGCCGGGGAGGTCTCGCGCCTCGACGTGGCCGACATGCGCGCCCAGGTGGCCCAGCGCGGCGCGCGCCTGGCGGCGAACGGCTCGCCCGGCGCCCGCACGGGGCTGCTCGCCGTCGTCTCGGGCGAGGGGATGGCGCGGCTCTACGCGTCGCTCGGGGCGCACGTCCTCGACGGCGGCGCGACGCTCAACCCGTCCACGCACGAGCTGCTGGCCGGCATCCACTCGGTGCCCGCCGAGGAGGTCGTCGTCCTGCCCAACAGCGCCAACGTGATCATGGCCGCCGAGCGTGCCGCGGAGCTGGCCGAGAAGGCCGTGCGCGTCGTCGCGTCGCGCTCGCAGCAGGCCGGGCTCACGGCCGCCGTGGCGCTCAGCCCCGACGCCGACGCCGACACCAACGCCGACGCCATGCGCGTCGCGCTCGCCGCGGTGCGCACCGGCGCGGTGGCGCCGGCGGCGCGCGAGGACGCGGGCGGGCGCTTCGCCGTCGGCGACGCCGTCGGCTTCGTCGAGGACGAGCTCGTCGCCTGGGGCGAGCCGACGCCGACGCTGCAGGCCGTGCTCGCCGCGCTCGCGGCCGACGCCGAGCTCGTGACCTGCATCGCGGGGGAGGGGGCGCCCCTGGACGACGAGGCGATCCTCGCCCTCGCGCCCGCGTCGGTCGAGCTCGAGCTCGAGGACGGCGGCCAGCCGTCGTACTGGTGGCTGCTCGCGGCCGAGTGAACCTGACGCTCACGTAAGAAACAGGTTCGGCTATCATCGAACCGATGGCCGACATCCCGACCACCGCCGGCGCCGTCCCACGCCGCCGCGTCGGCGTCTCCTCCGAGCACGAGAACTACAAGTGGTGGGCGCTGTCGTGCACCGGCCTGGGCATGCTCCTGGCCACGATCAACTCGGGCACGCTGATCATCGCCCTGCCCGACCTCGAGCGCGCGCTGGGCACGAGCATCCTCGAGCTCGTCTGGGTGATCCTCGCCTACATGATCGCCTCGACCGTGCTCGTCCTCACGGCTGGGCGGCTGTCGGACCTCTTCGGGCGCAAGCACGCCTACGTCGGCGGCTTCGTCGTCTTCGCCTTCGCCTCGCTCGGCGCGGGCTTCGCGGGCAGCGGCACCGAGCTGATCCTGTGGCGGATCGTGCAGGGCGTCGGCGCGGCCTTCCTCTTCGCCAACGCCGCGGCGCTCGTCACCGACGCCTTCCCGCGCGAGCAGCTCGGCCTCGCGATGGGCACGAACACGATGATCGCCGCCGTCGGCCTCGTCATCGGGCCCGTCCTCGGCGGCGCGCTGGTGGCGATCTCGTGGCACTGGGTGTTCTGGTTCAACGTCCCGCTCGGCCTCCTCGGGGGCCTGTGGGGCTGGCTCGTGCTCCACGAGCTGGCGCGCAAGGACGCCCAGCGCGGCTACGACCTCTGGGGCACCGCGGCCTTCGTGGCCGGCCTCACCGGGCTGGTGCTCGGCATCTCCAAGGGCGGCATCTCGGGCTGGGACGACCCGGTCGTCATCGGCGGACTGATCGCCGCGGTGGTCCTGCTGCCGCTGTGGGTGGTCATCGAGCGCCACGGCCGCGCCCCGATGCTCGACCTCACGATCTTCGAGAACCGGCTCTTCGCCGCCGCCACGGCTGCCGCGTTCATCAACGGCCTGTCGCGCTTCGCGCTGCTCTTCGTCTTCGTCTTCTACTACCAGGGCGCCCAGGGCGACGACCCGATCACGGCCGGCATCAAGCTCACGCCGATGGCTGTCGGGATGCTCGTCTCCTCGCCGCTGGCGGGGATGTGGGCCGACCGCCGCGGCTCGCGGACGCTCGCCGCCCTCGGGATGCTCGTCTCGGCCGTCGCGCTGGCGGCCATGACCACGCTGCAGGCCGACTCGCCCTATTGGCAGAGCACGCTCTGGCTCGGGCTCGTGGGCATCGGCTCGGGCATGTTCAACTCGCCCAACACGGCGGCGATGATGGGCACCGTCCCGGCGCAGCGCCGCGGGGTCGCCGCCGGCGCGCGGATGATGCTCCAGAACACCGGCGCGGTGCTCTCGATCGCCTTCGTGCTGGCCATCGTGACCTCCTCGGTGCCCAAGGACGTGCTCTTCAAGATCTTCTCCGGGCTCGCCTCCGGGCTCACGGACGCCCAGCTCGAGCCCTTCATCCACAACATGCACACGGCGCTGTGGGTGCTGGCCGCGACCTCGCTGGTCGGCGCCGGCGTCTCGCTCATGAGGCCGAAGTCGTGAGCGCCACCGCCACCGCCCTGCGCATCGGCGAGGTCGCCAGGCGCGTGGGCACCACGCCGCGCACGATCCGCTACTACGAGGAGATCGGGATCCTCGCGGGCGAGGGCGGGCGCGAGTCGGGCCGCCACCGCCTCTACGGCGAGGCCGAGGTCCAGCGGCTGCGCGAGGCGCTGCGCCTCAAGGAGCTGCTCGGCGTCAGCCTCGACGAGCTCAAGGAGCTGATGGAAGCCGACGAGGCCCGCGCTGCCATTCGCGACGAGTGGCGCCACGGCGAGCCCGACGTGGCGCGGCGGCGCGAGCTGCTCGAGCAGTCGCTGGGCCACCTCGACCGCCAGCTCGCGCTCGTGCGCCGTCGCCGCGACGAGATCGCCGCGCTGGAGAGCGACCTCACCGCCACGCGCCGGACGGTCGTCCGCCGCCGCCGCGAGCTGGGCGAGCAGTAGCGCAACACCCAGGGCCGCCGCCCGTTGGAGGTGCATGCGGTCCAGGGCAGCGGCGGGCGCCTCGGCGCTCGCGCTCGCGGTCGCCTGCGCGGGCGTGGTTGCGGGCAGCGCCTTGGCGACCTACCCGGGCGCCGACGGGCGCCTGGTGTTCTTCGCCGCGGCGGGCTGCTCCAGGTACTCGGACTCCGGCGATCCATGCAACGACGCGGCCTTCGCCACCCTCATCACCGTGGCGCCGGAGGGCGGTCCGGCACGCCAGATGGCCCGCTGCCCGGGCTCCCAGTGCTCCCAGGCGTTGCTTCGAACCGCGGTCTGGTCGCCCGACGGCAGGCTGCTCGCGGCCGAGGGCACACAGGACGACGGGAGCTCGACGGTCGCGATCCTCGCCGCCGACGGCACGCTCGTCCGGCTCCTGCCCGTGCCGGCCGCGGTCGCCGAGCCGCTGGAATGGCTGCCCGATGGCCGGCGCGTCGCCGTCCTGAGCGACACGCACGTGTGGATCGTGTCCCTGGACGGGGGCCCGGCGCACGCGCTCGGCCCGCCTTACGGACCCCGCACCTGGTCGGTGCGCGGCGACGTGGCCCTCTCGACCCCGGCGGGCATCTCGGTCCGGCGCGCCGGAACCGGCAGGCGCCGGCTGCTCCTGCGGGCGGGCACGCGCTTCCTCTACGGGCGCCCGGACTGGTCGCCCGACGGCCGCCGGCTCGCGGTCGTGCGCACCGACCGGCGGACCTCGCTGCCGACGCTGCTCGCGGTCCCCGCTCGCGGCGGGCGCTCGCGCGTCGTCGTCCGCGGGCCCGGCGGGGGCTGCGAGCTCGGCGACCCGGTGTGGTCGCCGAGCGGGAGGAGCCTGGCCTTCGCCGCGACCTGCCTGAACACGGGCTACGACGACGTGACGCCCTCGGTCTACACCGTCCGCCGCGACGGCTCGCGCCTGCGGCGCATCTTCGATCCCGCCACGCTGGCGCCGCCGTCGAGCGGCCTCGTCGAGGTCTACGTCTCCGAGACGCTGTCGTGGCAGGCGCTGCCGTGAGGAGGCTGCTGGCCACCGCGCTCGTCGCCTGCGCCTGTGCCGCGACGCCCGCATCCGCGTCGGCCGCGACGGTGAGCATCGATGGCGGGATCGCCGCCTACGTCGCCGCTCCGGGCGAGGCCAACCGCCTGGCCATCGACGCGACGACGCCTCGCGACGTCACGACCTTCCGCGACGCCGGGGCCCCGATCGCCGCCGGTCCGGGCTGCATCGAGCACGCCGACGGCTCCGTGGATTGCACGAACGCCAACGGGTTTCCGCCGCTCGCCAATGTCGACCTCGGAGACGGCGACGACGTCGTGACGGTCCACGGCGGCGGCGTCCGGGCGCTGCTCGGGACCGGCGCCGACCGCGCTTCGGCCGACCTCGGCCGCCTCGAGGTCGAGGGCGGCCCGGGGCCCGACGTCGTCGCCGGCGCCCCGCGCGCCGACGTCGAGGTGGAGTACTTCGACCATGTCGTCGGCGTGCGCGTCAGCCTCGACGGCCGCGCGAACGACGGGGCGCCGGGGGAAGGCGACGACATCGGGCGCGGCGTGCGCACCGTCGACGGCACCAGCCATGGCGACGTCCTCGACGCGCGCGGCGCGAGCGGGCGCGTCAGCCTCTACGGCAACGCCGGCGACGACCGCCTCTACGCGTCGCCCGCGGGCTCCTACCTCTTCGGCGCCACGGGCGCCGACGTCCTCCACGGCGGGCCCGGTCGCGACACGCTCGACGGCGAGAGCGGCAACGACCTCCTGTCCGGCGGCGCCGGCGCCGACGCGCTCGACGGCGGCTTCGGACGCAACGTCGTCACGGGCGGTCCCGGGCGCGACCGCATCGACGTGCACGGCAACGGCCACGACCACATCCGCGCCCGCGACGGCGCGCGCGACGACATCGGCTGCGACGTGCTTCCGTCGCGGCTGGAGGTCGACCCGACCGACCGCCTGTTCATGTGCGCCTTCCCGGTGTCCGTCCAGGCCGATGGGCCGCGCCTGCTCGCCCACCTGCGCCTGCGCCTGCTCCTGGCCTGCCCGCGGCCGGCGCCCGGCGGCTGCCGCGGGATCGTGCAACTCACCGACACCTCGCCGCGGCTGCTCGCCCGGGCGCGCTTCGCCATCCCCGCGGGCGGGCGCATCCATCTCACGGTGCAGCTGGACCACCTCCCCCGCGGCGG
Organism: uncultured Actinomycetes bacterium; assembly: GCA_963851295.1. Lineage (GTDB taxonomy): Bacteria > Actinomycetota > Thermoleophilia > Solirubrobacterales > Solirubrobacteraceae > JAOPZW01. The sequence goes on from CAWKOS010000002.1 coordinate 411,100, forward strand.
GCAGGTCACCGCGCTCGTCTACGCGCATCGGGCGCGCCCGCCGAGCGCCACCCGCGTCACGGTGGCGTCCTTCCACCTGGCGCCGTCGTAGACCCGCCGCCGGCCCCGGCATCATGGTCGGGACATGCCGACCGCCTTCGGCACCAACGACGAGCTCGACGCGGCCGCCCTCAGCGCGGCGCCCGTGCGCTGGCCGCGGCCCTCGCGGCTGGAGGAGCCGGTGACCTGGAAGCCGCGCCCGGCCGCCGAGGCCGCCGAGACGCTCGGGCTGACGACGGTCGGCGCCCTCCTGGACCACCTGCCGCGCGACTCCGGCGAGGCGCGCACGATCGCCGACCTCACGGCCGACGAGACCGCGACGGTGATCGTCGAGGTGCGGTCGATCACCTCGCGCCCGGTGCGCCGGCGTGGGATGAAGCCGCTCGTCGAGGCGGTGGTCGTCGATGGCACCGGCGTGATGAAGGCGACCTTCTTCAACCAGCCGTGGCTGAAGGACCAGTACAAGCCGGGCACGCGGCTCATGCTGGCGGGCAAGTACCAGGGCGGGGCGCGCTTCCGCGTCAATAGCCACGCGCGGACCGACGCCGTGGTCGCCGAGGGCGAGGGCGCCTCGCAGTACCCGGCGACCAAGGGGATCACCTCGACGCAGATCCTCGCCGCCGTGCGCGAGCACCGCGCCGCGGTGGCCGACGTCGTCGACCCGCTGCCCGCTGCGCTGCGGGTCGCCGAGCGCCTGCCCGACCGGCCGGCGGCGGTGGCGGCGGCGCACTTCGGCGACCGCGAGGCCGGCCGCGGCCGGCTGGCCTTCGACGAGCTGCTCGTCGACCAGGTCGTCCAGCTGCGCCTGCGCGCCGAGCGCCGCGCGACGCAGGCCGCGACGGCGCTGGGCGAGGAGCCGACGCTCTCGCGCGTCTGGCGCGACACGCTGCTGCCCTTCACGCCCACGGGCGACCAGACCGCGGCGATGGAGCAGATCGACGCCGACCTCGCGGGCGAGCGCCCGATGCAGCGCCTGCTCATGGGCGAGGTCGGGTCGGGCAAGACGGTCGTCGCGCTGCACGCGATGCTGCGCGCCGTCGAGCACGGGATGCAGGCGGCGATGATGGCGCCCACCGAGACGCTCGCCGAGCAGCACTTCGCCACGCTGCAGGCGCTCATGCCGGGCTCGCTCGTGCCCGTGGCGCTGCTGACCGGCTCGACGCCCGCCGCCCGCCGCGCGGACCTGCTCGGCAAGCTGCGCACGGGCGAGCTCAAGCTCATCGTCGGGACGCACGCGCTCATCGAGGAGGCCGTCGAGTTCGAGCGCCTCGCGGTCGCCGTCGTCGACGAGCAGCACCGCTTCGGGGTGCGCCAGCGCGCCGCGCTCGACGCCAAGGCACCCGAGGGGCTCGCCCCCCACGTCCTGCACATGACGGCGACCCCGATCCCGCGCACGCTCCACCTGGCGAACTTCGGCGCCCTCGACGTCACCGCCCTGCGCGAGCTGCCCAAGGGCCGCCAGCCGATCGAGACCTTCGTCGTGGGCGGAGAGCGCGAGCGCGCGCGCGCCTACGAACGCATCCGCGAGGAGCTCCGCGCGGGGCGCCAGGCGTTCGTCGTCTGCCCACTCGTCAGCGAGTCCGAGGCGCTGCAGGCGAGGGCGGCGACGGCCGAGTTCGAGCGCCTGCAGGCGACCGAGTTCGCCGACTTCCGGGTCGTGCTCCTGCACGGCCAGATGCGCCCGCGCGAGAAGGCGGCGGCGATGGAGGAGTTCGTCGCGGGCGGGGCCGACGTGCTCGTGGCCACGACCGTCATCGAGGTCGGCATCGACGTCCCCAACGCGACGGTGATGCTCGTCGAGGACGCCGAGCGCTACGGGATCTCGCAGCTGCACCAGCTCCGCGGGCGCGTCGGCCGGGGCGAGCAGCCGTCGGTGTGCCTGCTCTTCGGGCCGGCCGAGTCGCCGCGCCTGCAGGCGCTCGCGCGCCACGGCGACGGCTTCGAGCTGGCCCACATCGACCTCGAGCTGCGCGGGGAGGGCGAGCTGACGGGCACCCGTCAGTCGGGCCTGGCCCGCTTCCGCTTCGCCCGCCTGCCCGAGGACGGGCCGATCCTCGAGCGCGCCCACGCGCGCGCCGAGGCGCTGCTGCGCGAGGACCCGCGCCTGGAGGCGCCGGAGCTGGCGCTGCTGGCGGCCGAGCTCGCCGCGGCGGAGCTCGAGCCGGTGGCCGCGTGAGGGTTGTCGCCGGGCGCCTCGGCGGGCGGCGGCTGCGGGCGCCGCGGGGGCGCGAGACGCGGCCGACCTCCGACCGCGTCCGCGAGGCCCTGTTCTCGATGCTCGGCCCGCTCGACGGCGCGCGCGTGCTCGACCTCTTCGCCGGCTCGGGCGCGCTGGCCATCGAGGCGCTCTCGCGCGGGGCCGCGGCCGCCACGATCGTGGAGCGCGACGCGCGCGCGATCGAGGTCATCCGCGCCAACCTCGAGGCGCTCGGGATCGGGGCGCAGGAGGCCCGAGTGGTGCACGGACCGGCCCTCAGCGCCCTCCGCGACGCATCGGCGCGCGGCGACGCATACGATCTGGTGCTCCTCGACCCGCCGTACCGGGACGCACCGGCGCTGGGACGGGAGCTCTCGCAGGCGCTGCCCGCCGTCCTCGCACCGGACGCGCGCGTCGTGGCGGAGAGCGACCGCCGCTCGCCGCTGGAGCTCGGACTGCCGGTCGTCCGCGAGCGCCGCTACGGCGACACCCTCATCCGCATCCACGCACATGGCTCCTGACCCCCGCATCGCCGTCTGTCCCGGCACCTACGACCCGATCACCAACGGCCACCTGGACGTGATCGCCCGCGCGTCGCACCTGTTCGACGAGGTCGTCGTCGGCGTCGTCAACCACCCGGTGCGCAAGGGCCAGACCGTCTTCTCCACCGAGGAGCGCCTGCGGTTCATCACCGACGCGACGGCCCCGCTGGGCAACGTTCGCGCCGAGGCGTTCGACATCCTCGTGGTGGCGTTCGCGCGCCGCGTGGGCGCCCGTTCCATCGTCAAGGGCCTGCGCGCGATCAGCGACTTCGAGTACGAGCTGGAGATGAACCAGCTCAACCGGCGCGAGGCGCCCGACGTCGACACCCTCTACCTCATGGCCAGCCCCCAGTACAGTTTCCTCAGCTCGAGTGGCGTCAAGGAGCTCGCGATCTTCGATGGCTCCATCGAAGATCTCGTGCCCGAACCCGTCGCTCGGCGCTTGAAGGAAGAGCTCGCCCGGTAACGAACCTCATCCCTGCCATGGACGTCCTGGTCCTCATCGACAAGCTCGACGATCTTGTTCACAACGCGAAGCCCGTCCCGTTGACGGACCAGGTGCGCGTGGACAAGGAGGAGATCTACGACATCCTCGACCAGATGCGCGCGACGATCCCCGAGGAGATCAAGCAGGCGCGCTGGATCGTCAAGGAACGCCAGGAGATGCTCGCCGAGGCCAAGCGCGAGGCGGAGCGGATCCTGAAGGAGGCGCGCGAGCGCCAGACGCAGCTGACCTCCGAGCAGGAGGTCACCAAGCAGGCCGAGCGCGCCGCCGAGGACATCATCGAGGACGCCCGCGCCCGCGAGCGCGAGATCCGGCTCGGCGCCGAGGACTACGCCGACGAGATCCTCAACACGCTCGAGGTCAACCTCTCGAAGTTCATCGCGGCCGTGCAGCGTGGGCGCGAGCGCTTGCAGGGCAAGGACGAGCCCGCCGAAGTGGCGTAGCCTCGGCCGCGTGGCGGCCACCGTCGAGGTCCTCGACACCGACATCACGACCCTCGAGGTCGACGCGATCGCCAACGCCGCCAACACGCGGCTGCTCCACGGCGGCGGCGTGGCGGGGGCGATCTCGCGCGCCGGCGGGCCGGCGATCCAGGACGAGAGCCACCAGCGCGCTCCGATCGGCCTCGGGCAGGCCGTCGAGACCTCGGCCGGGGCGATGCCCGCGCGCTGGGTCATCCACGCCGCGACGATGGAGCTCGGCGGGCCGACGTCGGCCGACATCATCCGCCGCGCGACGGCCGCTACGCTGCGCCGCGCCGAGGAGCTCGGCGCCCGCTCGCTGGCGCTCGTGGCCTTCGGCACGGGCGTCGGCGGCTTCCCGCTCGACGAGGCCGCCGCGATCGAGGTCGACGAGGTCCGCCGCCACATCGAGGGCGGCTGTGGCCTGGAGCGGATCGTCTTCGCGGTGCGCGGCGACGAGGCCCGTGGGGCCTTCGAGCGGGCCCTGGGGTCGAGGCCCTAGAACAACCGCCGAGGTTGTAGCGACTGCCTCAAAGTGCGACGAACGGTAGGTCGATGCGACCTGCGTGAGCGTCACGCGTCGTCTCGCCGTCATCACCGGGCTCGGCTCCCGGTCCGAGGGATCCGTCGAAGGCGCCCTGGCGGCGCTGAAGCCGGCCGGCTGGCGGGTGCTCAGACGCCCGCGCCTGGGCGCGACGCACCTCGATCACGTCGTCCTCGGCCCGGGCGGCGTCTTCGTGCTCGTGGTGCGCAGCGGCGGCGGGCGCCTGCGGCCCGAGTGGGCCGACGAGGCGCGCGCCCAGGCCACCATGCTCGCGCGCCTGACCCGCCGCGAGGTGACGCCCGTCGTCGTGCTCGCCCGCGCCGCGGAGTGGAAGCAGGCGCGCAGGTTCCACGGCGTCGAGATCGTCCCGCTCGCCGCGCTCGCCCGTCACCTCGTCGGCCACGGCCACGTGCTCTGCCCGGCCGAGCTCGCGACGCTGAGCGAGGCGCTGCGGCTGGCGCTGGCGGCGTAGGGCGCCCGCGCGCGGCGCTCAGCGCACCTCGAACCCGCGCAGCTCCTGCGGCTCGACCTTCTCGACCTCGACGCGGTCGACGTACGCGCCCGAGGGGCCGTGCTCGGCGAAGTTGAGCATGACCTCGACGTCGTCGTGCTCGCCCTCGAACCAGGCCTCGACGGACCCGTCGTCGTTGTTGCGCACCCAGCCCGCGACGCCCGCACGGACGGCGCGGCGGCGGGCCGTCTCGCGGAAGAAGACCCCCTGCACGCGCCCGTGGACGACGACGCGCCGGGCGACCGTCACTCCGCCTCGCTCGCGTCCTCCGCTGCGCGCACGAGGGCGGCGATCTCCTCGAGGTGGCCGCGGACGCGGTCGCTCATGGCGCCCACGATCTCAGATGCCTTGTCGATCTGCGTCTTGGCGCCCGTGAGCTGCTGGCGCACGCGCCGCACCTCCTCGAGCTCCGACAGCGCGCGCTCGAGGTAGTCGGCCACCGCGGTGCCGTCGACGCCCTCGGCGCCGCCGCGGGCCATGAGCACGCGCGCCCGCGCCAGCGAGTAGGCGACCTGCAGCGCGAGCGGACCCTCGTCGGGGTCGTAGGCCACGATCAGCTTGTCGCCGTTGTACTCGCGCAGCGCGTGCATCCGCGCGGGGACCTTCTCCTCGGCGGGGACGACCAGGACCGCGAAGTCGGCGTTGCGCTCGCGCCGGGCCTCGTCGAGCTGGCGGACGGCCTCCGGTCGCGACAGGCGGCTGTTCTTGGCCTCGAAGACGATCCGGCCCTGAGCGGGACCGTGGCCGGCGCCGATCGCGACCACGACGTCGCCGATCTTGCCGGTCGACTCCTTGTGGTCGCCGACGGCCTCGCAGTCGTCGCCGAGGGGCAGCGCGAGCGCGTCGAGCGCCGCGGCGACGTCCTCCTCGTAGGTGCGGCCCTTGGCGGTGCCGCGCTGGGCCTCGGCCGCGACCTCCTGCAGCTTGTCCTTCTCGGCCTGGAGCTTGACGACCTCCTCGCGCAGCCCCGTGAGCTTGTCGTCCATGGCCTTGAGCTGCTGGGCCTGCGCCTGCGCGTTGTCGCGCATCGCCCCGATGGCCATGCGCTGGAAGGTCGCCAGCGGGTTGTTGTCGCCGTCGGAGGAGAACTGCCGGCGCAGGTCCTCGCGCATCTGGACGCCGACCTCGGCCAGCAGCGCCTTGACCCGGTTCTGCACCGCGACCGACGACTCGTCGCCGAAATGGCGCTCGAGCGCCTTGGTCACGTGGCCGTTCTCGGGACCGAAGACGTCGTCGATGCGCTTGTCGAGCCGCTCGGCGACGATCCGCGCGCGGTCGACGAAGGCCGCATCGAGCTCGCGCGCGGCCTTCTCGAACTCGGCCTTGACGAAGTCGGCGTTGGCGCCCGTCTGCTCGCGGTCGAGGACGCGCGCGCCGATCGCGATCGCGTCCAGCACGAGGCGCGAGACGTCGTCGCCCCGCTCCTGGCGCTCGCGCGCGAGCCGCACCGCGCAGCCGTCGTCGACGACGAGGCCGTCGATCCAGAGGCGATCGCCCTGGGTTCGCACCTGGGAGAAGGGGAGACGAGTGGCAGCTTCCATGATCCGGTGAGCACGCTACGGCTCCGGCCCGACGGAACCGGACGCCCGGGTAGCGTGTCCCGGGGTCATGGACGATCTCGCGACCGCGATCGCCGCCGGCGCCGCCCCGGCGCGCCTGCGCGCCCTGCTCGCGGCCGAGCTCGCCCACGGCGACCGCGAGCTGGCGCAGCGGCGCTCGGGCTACGAGCGCCCCGTCGTCGTGGCGGCGGCGCCCGCCGCGGGCGGCGCCCTGCGCGCGGTGGCGCCCGCCGACCCCGCCCTGCGCGCCGATCCCGACGCGGTCAACGAGCGCACCTGGCTGCTCGTCGCGGCGCTCGTCGGCGCGCTCGTCGAGGTCGCGGGGACCGGGGAGCTGCGCGCCGGCGCCTACGGCGACCACCTGGCCCTCGAGCTCCCCGCCGGCGCCGACGACGCCGACCTCGTCCCGCTCGCCTTCGAGGCGCAGGTCGCCGGCGTCGACCGCCTGCGCGCGCTCGCCGTCGTCGTGCCCGTGCCGGTCCTCGACGACGCGGGCGACCTGCGCGAACCGATCGGCGCCGCCCACCCGCTCGCCGTCGCCGCGCGCGTGGCGGCGCTCGGCGGGCGCCCCGCCGATCCCGCCTCGATGGAGGAGCACGAGGACGCCGTCCTCGCGGCGCTCGACGCGGGCGCGCAGGTCGCGCGCCCCCATGAGGACCCCGATCCCGCCCGCCGCATCGCGCGGCGGATCCTGCAGCGCCTGGCGGGCATGGGCAAGTGGGGCGGCTACCACACGGAGTGGGCCCACCTCGCGCGCGGCTTCGCGGGCAACGACCGCGCGCTCGCCGAGGAGGTGGGTGAGGCCCTGCTGCGCTCCGGCCTGCTCGACGAGAAGCCGAGCGTCGGCCAGCGCCACGTCTTCCTCAACCCGCGCCGGGCGGGCGACATCCACGCCTTCATCGAGCGTGGAGAGACGCCGCCCGGCCTGCGCTTGCCATAGCTTTATGGCGTGAACGTGATCGGCGAGGTCAGCCAGAAGCTCTTCACCGTGCGGATGCTCGCCGAGACCGGCATCCTGCGCCCGACGCGGCCCGACAAGGCGGTGCGGATCGTCGGCGCGATGCGCCGCTGGGGTCCCACGCCCGCCTTCGGCTACACGGCGAGCATGATCCGCCATCCCGACGCGACGGCGATCATCGACGAGCTCGGGACGCTGACCTTCGAAGAGGTCCACCGGCGCACGAACGCGCTCGCGCACTCGCTCTCGGACGCCGGCGTGGGCGAGGGCGACGGCGTCGCGATCATGGTCCGCAACCACCGCGGGTTCATCGACGCGACCGTCGCCTGCTCGAAGCTCGGCGCGCACGGGCTGTACCTCAACACCGCCTTCGCGGGGCCGCAGATCACCGAGGTCGTCAAGCGCGAGAAGCCCGTCGCGCTGATCTACGACGCCGAGTTCGAGGGCCTCACCCACGACGCCGGCCAGCGGCGCAAGCGCTTCATCGCGTGGCACGACGGCGGCGGCGAGAAGCCGAAGGACCCGCTGCTGGAGGAGCTGATCGAGGCCGGCGACCCCGACGACGTCGTGCCGCCCGAGAACAAGGGCCGCGTCGTCATCCTCACGAGCGGCACCACCGGCTCGCCGAAGGGCGCGCAGCGCAAGCAGCCCGAGTCGCTCGACCCCGCCGCGGCGCTGTTCTCGAAGATCCCGCTGCGCGCCGGCCAGCCGACGATGATCGCCGCGCCGATGTTCCACTCGTGGGGCTTCGTGCACTTCACGCTCGGCATGGGGCTGGGCTCGACGCTCGTCCTGCGCCGCAAGTTCGAACCCGAGGACACCCTGAGCGCGACGGCCCAGCACGAGTGCACCACGCTCGTCGTCGTCCCGGTGATGCTGCAGCGCATGATGGAGCTGCCCGCCGAGGCGATCGAGAAGTACGACCTCAGCGCCCTGCGCGTCATCGCCGCCAGCGGCAGCGCCCTGCCCGGCGAGCTCGCGACCAAGGTCATGGACCGCTTCGGCGACGTCCTCTACAACCTCTACGGCTCGACCGAGGTCGCGTGGGCGACGATCGCCACCCCCGAGGACCTGCGCGCCGCGCCGGGGACCGCCGGGCGCCCGCCCCGCGGGAACCGTCGTCAAGCTCGTCGACGAGGACGGCGCCGAGGTCGCGCCCGGCGAGACGGGCCGGATCTTCGTCGGCAACGAGATGGCGTTCGAGGGCTACACCGGCGGCGGTGGCAAGGAGGACCTCGGCGGCCTGCTCTCCTCGGGCGACGTCGGGCACTTCGATGCCGACGGGCGCCTGTTCATCGACGGCCGCGACGACGAGATGATCGTCTCCGGCGGCGAGAACGTGTTCCCGCGCGAGGTCGAGGACCTCCTGCACCGGCACTCGGGCGTCGACGACGTCGCCGTGATCGGCGTCGAGGACGAGCAGTTCGGCCAGCGCCTGAAGGCCTTCGTGGTGCGCGCGGGCGGCGAGAGCGTCGGGGCCGACGAGCTCAAGGCGCACGTGAAGACCAACCTCGCGGGCTACAAGGTCCCGCGCGAGATCGAGTTCCTGGACGAGCTCCCGCGCAACGCGACGGGCAAGGTCCTCAAACGCGAGCTCGCCGAGCGGGGGTAGGGCGGGATGCTGGTGGAGCACGAGGGTCGCACGCCGACCGTGGATCCCGACGCCTGGGTGGCGCCGACCGCCGTCCTCTGCGGCGACGTGCGCGTCGCGGCGGGCGCGCGCGTGCTCTGGAACGCCGTCCTCGTCGACGACGGCGGCCCGGTCGAGATCGGCGAGCGCACGATCGTGATGGAGCATGCGCTGGTGCGCGGACGCGCGTCGCATCCGGTGCGCGTCGGCGCCGGCGCCGAGGTCCGCATCCACGGCGTGGTCCACGTCAACTCCGTGCTCGCCGAGGGCGCCGTCGTGCCGACCGGCTGGGTCGCGGTCGGCGATCCCGCGGAGGTCTTCGCGCCCGGCCGCCACGACGACATCTGGGCCATCCAGCGCGAGCTCGACTTCCCGGGCACCGTCCTGGGGATCGAGCGCGGGGCGCCGGCGCGGGAGGCGACGAGCCGCTATTCGGAGAGCTTCGGGCGCCACCGCGACGACCGGATCATCGAGTGACGGCGCTGGTCGCCGCCGTCGCGCTGGTGGCGGCCGTCGTCCAGTCCTCGACCGGCCTGGGCTTCGCGCTCGTGCTCGGCCCGGCGCTGTTCGCGCTGCTCGAGCCCTCCGACGCGGTCCTCGCGCTCACCATCCTCGGCTTCGCCCTCAACGGCCTCGTGCTCTTCGCCGAGCGCCGGGCGCGGCGGATCGCGTGGCAGGAGGTCAAGCCGATCCTGCTGGCGGCCGTGCCGGGCGCGGTGTGCGGGGTGGTGGTGCTGCGGGCGTTGCCCAAGCCGTGGCTGCAGATCGCCGTCGGCCTCGCCGTGATCCTCGCGGCCGCGCTGCGGGCGCGGTCGCGCGTGGACGCGGCCGCTGCGCCGACGGCGGGCGACCCCCGCGCCCGCGTGGCCCTCGGCTTCGCCACCGGCGCGCTCACGACCTCGGCCGGGATCAACGGCCCGCCCATGGCGCTGTGGTTCACCCACCGCGGCCTGGGGCCGGCCGAGGTCCGCGACTCGCTGAGCGCGGCCTTCCTCGGGCTGTGCGTGATCAGCATCGTGGTCCTGGCGCCCGTCCTCGCGACGGCCGGCGAGGACGTCGACTGGGGCGCGCTGGCGGCCGCGCTCGTGTGCGTCGTGGCGGGGCACGCCGTCGGCCGGCGCGCCTTCGCCCGCCTCGACGCCGATCGCTACGAGCCGCTGCTGCTGGTGATCGTGACCGCGGCCGGCGCCGCGAGCGTGGTCGCGGGCGCGGTCGCGCTGTAGGGGGGCCGGGGCTGCGGGCGGGGCGCCCGCGTCCGCGCCGCCGGGCCCGCGGTCTCCGCTCGCGCCCGTGGTCGCGAACAGCTCACCGAGGGCGAGAGAGCTGCGCGCGCCGCGGCGCTCGTCCCGTCGCCCGGGTGGCGAACCGGTTCGACTTTCCCCCGGAAACCGACGAAAAGTCGAACAGGTTGGACCCCCTCGCGCCCGGCAGGGCGTGCCGGAGCGGTCTTCCTCCCTCGGTGAGCTGTTCGCGACCGCCGGCGCAAAGCGGAGACGCACCGCCCGGCGGCGCGGAACCAGGCGCGGCGGCCCGGCGGCGCCGAGCCAAGCCCCGGCTACCGCCCGCGCGTCACTGCCGCCACTTGATCGAGCACCCGACCGGCTCGGTCTCCGAGTGCTCGGGCGCCTCGCCGGCGAGGACGGCGTCGAGCGCCTCGCGCAGCCAGGCGGCGTTCAGCGACGGATCCTGGTGGTCGGCGTCGGGCGCGCCGCGGTAGGCGATGCGTCCGTCGGCGTCGACCACGAAGCAGTCCGGCGTCGTCTTGGCGTCGTAGGCGCGCGCGACCTCCTGGCTCTCGTCGTAGAGGTAGGGCATCGGCCAGCCGCCGTCGCCCGCGACGCGCTCTCGCATTGCCTCGTAGGAGTCGCGCGGGTAGCGCTCGGCGTCGTTGGAGCTGACCGCCAGGACCTTGACGTCGGGGTAGTCCTCGGCCACGGCGGCGATCCGATCGTGCCAGGCCAGCGCGTAGGGGCAGTGGTTGCAGGTGAAGACGACGAGCGTCGCCGGCGCGCCCCCCGGCGAGTGCTCGGCGCCGTCGGTGTCGGGGAGGCTGAACGTGGGGGCGTCGGTGCCGATGGCGGTGCTCATGGATGGCTCCTCGTGGTCATCGCGGTATGGAGGGCGTCGCGCAGGTCGGCCGGGTCCGGGACGGGGGAGACCCGGCCGTCGCGGCGATGGTAGACGCGGCAGGTCAGGGCCACGGGCTCGTCGCCCGGGTCCTGGACGTCGGCGCCGTCGATGCGGATCGTCGGCGACCCGACGAAGCGCTCCTCGGCGGCGCCGTCGTCGGTACCGACCTCGCGGACGACGATCGCCTCGGGGTCCAGGCCCAGCTCGCTCATCGCTTCGCGCAGGTCCGCGAGGGCCTGCGGGTGCGACGGGCAGCCGTCCCAGAACAGCAGCTCGACCCGCGGATCGGTCATCGCCACGACAGGCTAGTGACCTGGGGTCGTCGGCCTCCGGCAGCGTCCCGCGTCAGGCCCAGAGCGCGGGCAGCGGCACGGCCAGGGCGTCGTGGGCGCTGGCGTCGGCATCGCGGACGAGGCGGTCGGCGTGGCGCTCGGCCGCGTCGGCCGTGCCCTCCAGGAAGGCGCGCACCGTCTCCTGCTCGCCCGCCGGGAGGGCGGCTGCGAGCGCATCGACCTCGGCGACGAACGGCGCCCACGCCTCGCTCGCCCAGGCGGCGATCGCCGGGGTCAGGCGGATCACCGCGCTGCGGCGGTCGTGCGGGTGGGCGTGGCGGCTGATGTGGCCCGCGCGCTGCAGGCGCTGCAAGAGCCCGGCCGTGCCTCCGGACGAGAGCTGCAGCAGGCCGCCGAGCTGTCCGGGCGTGAGCTCGCCCGCGCGCGCGAGGTGCTGGACCGCGAGCACCTCGCTCTCGGTGAGGCCCAGCCGGCGCGCGAGCGCCGAGCGCTGGCGGGCGTCGGCGAGCGCCTTGCGATGCAGCGCGGCGCGAATGAGCGTCGGAAGCTCGGTCGGGTCCGGCTCGGGCAAGAGGTCGGGCTCCGGCTCCGGCTCCGGCTCCGGCTCCGCTGCGCTCGGGATGTCTCGTCGGTCGGTCAACGCGTGGACTCGGGCGCGGCGTCAGGTCAGCAGCTCGTCGAAGCGCACGGCCGCGCGCGTGGCGAAGAGGAAGGCGCCATGGCGATGCAGCAGGCCCGCGCCCACCAGGTCGCGGATCGCGTTCTCGATCAGGTCGCGCGCGCCGAAGCCCGCGTCGCCGCCGCCGAGCTCCAGCACCACCTCCGCGACCGAGCGCTGGCCGGGATGGGCGTCGAGCAGGATCGCGAGGACGGACTGCTCGGCGACGTCCTCGTCGCGCCCCGAGATCCAGGCGCCGCCGCCGTGAGCGTGCATGAGCATCAGACGGCCCCCGCGCTCACGGCCTGTGCCTCCGCGGCGGCCGCCTCCTCGAAGCCCGCGAAGACGCCGAACAGCGCCGGCACCGCCTCGACCGCGCAGCGCACCGCCGGCAGCTCCTCGTGGCCGGCCTCGTAGCGGGCCACGGTCTCGACGACGGCGTCGGCGGCGTCGAGCAGCGCTGCGCGGGTGACCTCGCGCAGCAGGTGGCGAGGGCCCACGATTTCGGCCGGGTCGCCGCGCGGGGCCCGCGGCCACCCGAGGTCGGCCAAGACGTCCTCGATCGCCCCGAGCTCCCGCCTGGCGTCCTCGAGCTCGGCGAGCGCGTCGTCGCCGTCGAGGAACGCCAGGGCGGTCGCGCCCAGCTCGCCGGCGTGCGCGCCGTAGATGCCGAGCGCGGACCGCGTCACCGTGGCGACGTGGTGCCCCGGAATCGTCACGCTTGCGATGTCGCTCATCTCGTTCCTTTCGCGTCGGAGGGCGGAAGGGAACGTGGGGCGCAGCACGCCTGCCGCGAGGGCTAAGGTGACGTGCGCGCCGAAGCGATTCCTTCGGCGCCACGCCCCGGGACGGTTGCCGCCGTCGCCGGGGCGATCTGTTTGGTTGTTGGGGGAGAGTAGAGGGGGGAGCGGACGAACGCATGTTCGTATTGCGCCGGCGCCGTGTGCGAGAAACGGGGCCACTAGGGAGTCGTGGAGAGCGAGCCGCACGCCGGGCAGCTCGGGTCGCGCTCGACGTCCTCCCAGTGCGCGTCGAGCGAGCGCATGTCGATCAGCAGCGCGCGGCCCTGCGTCGCGACGGGCTCGTCGCCGGCCAGGAGATGGAGCACCTCGAGCGCCAGCAGCGAGCCGATCAGGCCAGACGCAGGTCCGAGCGTGATCGCCTCCGCGGGCTGCTCGCGACGGTGGCGGGCCAGCTCCTCGTAGAGCGGGAACGAGCGCCGCACCTGCGTCTCGTGGCAGGCGTAGCACGGCCCGCGGCCGGGCACGTAGGCCGGGCCGACCTTGACGAGCGGAGGCTGCTGGCCGGCGGTGAGGAAGGGCACGCCGCGCGCCACGCAGGCGGTGTTGGCCCATCGCGTGATCTCGTACGGCGGCCAGTCGGCGGTCACGAGCAGCGCGTCGCAGCCGCCGATCGCCCCGGCCAGGGCCTCCGGGCCGGCGATCCGCTCCCGACGCACGACGACCTCGATCGCCGGGTCGAAGGCCTCCACCCACGCGGCCGCGCGGTCGACCTTGGCCGCGCCGAGGTCGGCGGGGCGGTAGAGGATCTGGCGGTTGAGGTTGCTCAGCTCGACCGTGTCGTCGTCGATGAGGACGAGCCGACCGACGCCGACGCAGGCGAGCGCGCCGAGGGCCCATGTGCCCAGGCCGCCGCACCCGAGGATCCCGACGCGCGCCTCGCGCAGGCGCCGCTGCACCGCGTGGGGGTCGCCGAAGGCCTCGAGGTAGCCGAGCTGGCGGGCGAAGCGCTCGTCCGCGGGGCCTCGGAGTCGTGGCGACGGCGGCACGGCGATCACGACCCCGGCGTCGACGAGCGGCGCGAGCCGCGCCGCCGCCTCGCCGCCGGCCGGTGCCTCCACGGGCCCGGCGGCGAGCCGCTCGAGCAGCTCGCGGTCCGCGGGGTCGGGCGAGCGGATGACGTGCTCGGCGCCGCCGCCCGCACGCAGGAGGTAGACGTCGCCGTCGCGCGCGGGGAAGACCTCGACCCCGGCGCGGAGCTTGAGGCGGTCGGTCACCTCGCGCGCGCGACGTAGAGGGCCTTCGTGTTCGAGAGCTCGTCGAAGGTCTCGGTGACCGAGCCGTCCAGGCGCATGCCGCGCACCGCCACCGCCGTCAGGCCGGCCCGGCGCAGCGCGCCCTCGACCGTCGCCCGCGGGTGGTGGCGCTGCTGGTGGATGCTGCGCTCGCGCCGCCACGTCCCGTCCGCGCGGCGGCGGAAGGCCTCGAGCGTGGCCTGCGCGAGGTCGGCGGGGCCGAACGACGCCGTCGCGTGGCCGTCCCACACGAGGACGCGCTCGTCGCCCGGCAGGACGGTCATCGAGGCGAAGAAGCTGCGGTAGGCATGGAGGCTGTTGGCGTCGAACACGGCCACGCCGCCCGTGGCCAGGTTGCGCGCCAGCCCGGCGAAGGTCGCCTCGAGCTCGCCGCCGCCGAGCAGGTAGTTGATCGCGTCGTCCAGGCACAGCACGAGGTCGAAGGCGCCCAGGCGCGGCAGCGCGCGCATGTCGCAGACCTCCACGCGCGCCCGCGCGCCGGCCTTGTCCGCCGCGAGGCGCGCCATCGCGGGGGAGATGTCGCAGGCGACGACCCCGTCCCAGCCGCGGTCGATGAAGGGCAGGAAGCTCTTTCCCGTCCCGCAGGCGACGTCGAGCAACCGCCGGCCGCGCAGACCGCAGCCTCGCGCGAGGCGCTCGACGGTGGCGGTCCACGCGTCGTAGTCGTGGTGGGCGGTGAAGTCGTCGTAGTGCGGCGCGAAGGCGTCGTACGCCGCGCGCGCGTGCTGGCTGAAGCCCGGCGCCGCGGCCGCTGGGAGCTCGAGGCGCTCATCCACCGCTCTGCGCCACCGCCTCGGTCAGCTCGCCTGCCAGCGCCACGACGCGGGCGGCCACGTCCTCGATCTCGACATCCGCGCCCGACACCCCGAGCGCGGCGACCGCCTCGCCGCCGATGAACACCGGCGCCGCGATCCCGCGTCGGCCGTCCTCGAGCTCGCCGTCCTCGAAGGCGTAGCCGCGCGTCCGCGTGGCGTCGGCGTCCCGTGCGAGGGCCGCCGGATCGACGATCGTGCGCGCCGTCCTGCGCTCCAGCGGTCGGCTCAGGACGCTGTCGCGCCAGCGCTGGCGCCAGGCCAGGAGCGCCTTCCCGGCCGCCGAGCAGTGGGCGGGCACGAGCTCGCGCGGATGGGCGCGCGCGGCGCACACGCCGTCGGCATGCACCACGCACAGCGCGGACAGGTAGCTGGGGACGACGAGATGGGCGCGCGCCCCCACCTCGACGTGGAGGCGCTCGACGATCGGCACGCCGTGCACCGCCAGCGGCGCCCGGGCCGCGATCTGGCCCGCCAGCGCGACGACGCGCATGCTCGGCGCGTAGAGCCGCCTGGCGTCGTCGGTGCGCGTGAGGTAGCCCTCGTCGTGGAGCCGGACGAGCACGCGGCGGGCCGTCCGCGGGTGGATCTGGAGCGTCGCCGCGACCTGGGGCGCCGAGAGCGACTGGAAGGCCAGCAGCTCCAGCACCTGCATGGTGCGCGCGACGTAGAAGGCCTCAGGCGGCACGGTGCTCGTCGACATGCGGGAGGTCGGGATCGGGTGGATTCGCGCGCAGGTCGGCCTCCACGCCCGCGAGGTGGTCGGCCATCGCGGCACGGGCCTCGGCCGGGTCGCGGCCGGCGACGGCGGCGAGGATCCGGCGGTGGGCGGCGACGGAGCGCTCGAGGGCGCCCGGCCCGCTCGGGCCGCGGCGCGCCGTGTCCAGCGCCCGCCAGAGGGGCCCGAGCATCGTGCCGAGGGCCGCGTTGCGGGTCGCGGCGATCAGCGCGCGGTGGAAGGCGAGGTCCGCGTCGTGGCAGACGTCCTCGGCCGCCGGGCTCAGCGCGGCGCGCTGCGCGGCGGCGGTCATCCGGCCCAGCGCGCCGGTGAGCGCCGCCAGGTCGTCGTCGTCCGCGCGCGTGGCCGCGAGGGCGGCGGCCTCGACCTCGAGCAGGCGGCGGCACTCGAGGTACTCGGCGAGGATCTCGGGGCCCCGGTCGGCGTCGAGGAGCGCGCCCACCACCTCGGGATCGAGGACCGCCCAGCGGTCGGGCGGGTTGACCGTGGCGCCGCGCCCGGGCTTGACCGAGACGAGGCCGCGCTCCTCGAGCCCGCGCACGCACTCGCGCGCGACGCCGCGGCTGACCCCGAAGCGGGTGGCGATGTCGGCTTCGCGCAGCGCGGCGCCGCCGGGAGCCGGCGTGCCCGCGACGATGTCGGCGAGCAGCGTGCGCATGAGCTCTCGGTGAAGTCGCGACACGGCCGATGATCCAATCACCGACTTTTCGCGGGATCCAGGCCCAGATTGTCACGATTTGCAGGAGAAACATGCGCGAGAGTCCGGTCGTGGCCCGCCGGGCCGAGGTGGTCACTCGGCGACTGACACTCTCAGCGAGGGGCGAAACAGACGCTTGCCCGACCGCGAGAGTAGGTGATCGAATCTCTCGCGTGGCCGATCATGGAACAGCCGCCCCTTTCGCAGAACGCCTCCGCCGGCGTGCCTGACGCCGGGCTGGCCGTCCCGGCGCGCCGGCGCCCCCGGCGCGCTCGATCGGCCATGCTCGCCCGCCACGGCGGCGGCGTCGCGCTGCGCGTGCTCTCGCTCGGGCCGCTGGTCATCCTGGCCCTGCTGTGGCTGGCGCTGTCGCTGCTGTCGCCGTACTTCTTCACGGGGCTCAACGTCACGAACCTGCTGCAGGCGTCCAGCGTCGTGGCGATCCTCGCGACCGGACAGCTCCTCATCATCCTGACCGGCGCGATCGACCTCTCCGCGGGCGCCGTGGTCGCGCTGGCGACCGTCGTCGGCGCCAAGCTCGCCCAGTCGGCTACGCACAGCGGCCCCCTCGTGGTCGCCGCCATGCTCGCGACGGGCGGCCTCGTCGGGCTCGCCAACGGGCTGCTGATCGAGAAGGCGAGGCTGGGCTCGTCGTTCGTCGTCACGCTCGGGATGCTCAGCATCGCGACCGGCGCGGCCTACGTCATCGCCGACGGCTCCACGATCACGGGCCTGCCCGCGCTGGTCGATCACATCGGGTCCGACGACGTGGGCGGGCTGCCGATCTCGGCGCTCGTGGTGCTCGGCTTCGCGGTCGTCGTGGCGGTGCTGACCGCGAGCCTGCAGTGGGGGCGCTGGATCTACGCCGTCGGCGGCAACCGCGACGCGGGCGAGCGCGTCGGCATCCCGGTGCGGACCGTGTCGATCTCGGTGTTCGTGCTCGGCGGCCTGGCCGCCGGGCTGGCGGGCGTCATCCAGGCGGGGCTGACCGACTCCGGCACGGCCTCGTCGGGCTTCAACGCCGAGCTCGACGCGATCTCGGCCGTCGTGATCGGCGGCGCCACGCTGACCGGCGGGCGCGGCACGGTCTTCGGGACGCTCGTCGGCGCCCTCATCCTGGGCACGATCCACAACGGGCTCAACCTGTTGAGCGTCAACCTCAACTGGGAGCCGATCGTCCTCGGCAGCGTGCTCATCCTGGCCATCGGCGCGGACCGCGTGCGCGTCGGCGTCGAGACGCGCCTGCGGCTGCGCGAGGCGGTGGTCGGAGACGCCGAGCGGCCCGACGCGACGCCGGCGCCCGCGCCGTCGGCGGGGCCGACGCCATGAGCCCCGAGATCATCCTCGAGGTCGACGGCGCCACGAAGCGCTTCGGCGGGGTGACCGCCCTCGCCGACGTCTCGCTCGCGCTGCACCGCGGCGAGATCCTCGCCCTCGTCGGCGACAACGGGGCCGGCAAGTCGACGCTCATCAAGTGCATCAGCGGCGCGCAGCGGCTCGACCGCGGGCGCGTCTGCATCGACGGCGAGGACGTCGTGCTGCGCTCGCCGATGCACGCGCGCCAGCACGGGATCGAGACCGTCTACCAGGACCTGTCGCTCTTCGACAACCTCAGCGTCGTCGCGAACCTGTACGCGGGCCGTGAGCTCGTCGCGCCCGGGACGGCGCGGTTCCCCGGCTGGCTGCGCAACCGCGCGATGACGTCCCGGGTCGCCGCGATCCTGGGCGAGCTCGAGGTGGGCGTCCCGAACCTGCACGCCCCGGTCGGGCTGCTGTCGGGCGGCCAGCGCCAGGCGATCGCCGTCGCCCGCGCCGTCACGTTCGCCTCGCGCGTGGTGATCCTCGACGAGCCGACGGCGGCGCTCGGCGTCCGTGAGACGCGCAACGTCCTGCGCCTGGTCAAGAAGCTGCCCGAGCGGGGCGTCTCGGTGATCGTCATCTCGCACAACCTCGATCAGGTCGCGGAGGTCGCCGATCGGGTCGCGGTGATGCGGCGCGGCACGAAGGTGGGGGAGGCGCGGCCGGACGCCGCCCACCACGACCACATCGTCGGCCTGATCGTGGGGGCGCAGACCGGGCCCCTTTAGGGAGACGTCTCGCCGCGTCACGGCCGGCGCTCGCGTTCGCGAGCGCACGGTGGCCTGCGCGCGCGAACGGCAGAGCAACACATCACAAGAGGAGGAGAGCAAGTGAGGTACATCGGGCACACGCCCAGGCGCGCGCTCGCCGCGACCCTGGCGGTCGGCCTGGTCGCCGTGGCGGCGGCCGGCTGCGGATCGAGCGGCGGCGGGGACACGTCGTCGTCGGGCTCCTCGACGCCCGCGAAGGCGGTCAAGAAGAAGAAGGTCATGGCCTTCGTGTTCGCCCCGCGGGGCTTCAACGACGTCACCAAGGCGTGGTTCAACGGCTTCGACGCCGCCGCGCAGCAGCTCGGCTCGAGCGTCGATCTCCGGGAGAAGGCGACGAGCAAGCTCGAGACCGATGCCGCGCCGTATCTGACGTTCATCAAGTCGGCGCTCGTCCAGAAGCCCGACGGCATCGTCGTCGTCCCGAACAACGCGGCGGCGATGACGGCCGGCCTCAAGCAGATCGCCGCCCAGGGGACGAAGGTCCTCATCATGGATCAGGACGTCCCGAAGATGGACAACAAGGTCGCGTTCGTCGGGACGGACAACAAGGCCGCCGGCAAGGTCGCCGCCGACTGGATGGTCAAGCAGTTCAAGGCCGGCAAGCTGCCGTCCAACGAGGTCGGCGTCCTGCGCTCGCCGCCGGGCATCAGCTCGATCGACGACCGCACGGCCGGCTTCAAGGCCGCCTTGGCGGGCAGCGGGCTGAAGGTGGTCAGCGAGCTGGCGCCCGCATGCAACGACAGCGCCGACGCGCGCTCGGCTATGGCCGACATGCTCACCGCGCACCCGAAGCTCGGCGGCGTCTTCTCGGCCTGCGACGTCATCGCGCTCGGCGCGGCGCGCGTGCTGATCGCCAAGAAGCGCGACGACGTCGCTCACGTGAGCGTGGACGCGTCCAAGCAGGGCGTCGACGCGATCACGCAGCACAAGGGGATCGACGCCGAGGTCGCCCAGCACCTGCTGAAGGTCGGCCAGACGAGCGTGACCACGCTCGCCGACGCGCTCAACGGCAAGTCCGTGCCCGCGACCGTCGACACCGGCACGGACCTCGTGACCGGGGACAACGCGAGCAGCTACCTGGAGAAGGCGGCCGCCGAGTCGAAGTGAGCAGCCATCCCCGCTACCGCGGCGAGGTCATCGACGCGCACTGCCACTACGACGCCTCGTCGCGCGAGCGGGTCCATCACGTCAACCGGCTCGGCGGCCTGACCGCGGCGATCCACTTCTGGGACTGCCGCTGGCCGCCGGGCCGGCCCGACGCGCAGGCCGCCGGCTGGCGGCAGCTCGAGCCCGCGCTCCTGCGCTGCCACGTGCCCGACCTCTCGGAGGTCGGGGCGCCCGGCTTCGAGCGGGCGCTCGAGGACGACGTGCGCGCCGCCGCGCGGCTCGGCGCGGTCGGCGTGAAGGTCTGGAAGAACCTCGGGCTGTGGTTGCGCGACACGGTCGGCCGGCGGGTCGCGCTGAGCGACCCCCGGCTCGACGGGCTGTGGGCTGCGGCCGGCGAGCTCGGCCTGCCGATCGCGATCCACACCGGCGATCCGCCGGCGTTCTTCGCCCCGCTCACGGACGACAACCCGCGCATCGAGGAGCTGCGCAAGCACCCCGACTGGTGGTACGGCGGCGGCGCGTTCCCCTCCCTCGAGCGCCTCCACGAGGAGCTCGAGCGCGTCGTCGCCGCCAACCCCGGCACGCGCTTCGTCGCCCTGCACTTCGGCTCCTTCATGAGCTGGGCCGAGGTTCGCCGGATGCTCGACACCTACGGCAACTACCACGTCGACACGGCGGCGGCGATCGCCGACATGGGCGCCGGCGACGTCTCGGAGGTGCGCGAGATCGTCGTGGCCCACCCGCGGCGCGTCCTCTTCGGCACCGACCTGCTGCGCACCGAGGCGATCGAGATGCCCGACCTCGGGCGAGACCGCTGGGCGCTCGGCGAGTACTTCGCCCGTCACTGGCGCTTCTTCGAGACGGGCGAGGCCGGGCTCGAGCACCCGATGCCCGACCAGGGCGCGTGGACCGTCACCGGGCTCGACCTGCCCGACGACGTCCTCCCGCTCCTCTACGCCGAGAACGCGCGCGCGGTCTTCAGGCTGCCCGCGCGTTGAGCGCGGCGGCGAGCGCCTCCTCGGCCACCTCGAGCGAGCGGTCGACGTCGTCCTCGGTGTGCGAGGCGCCGATGTGGCTGCGGCCGAGGCTCTCGGGCATCTCGAAGACGCCGCGCGCGACGAGCTCGCGGCGGTAGCGCATGAAGAGCTCGGTGTCGTTGCGCAGGACGTCCTCGTAGGAGCGCAGCGGGCCCTCCATGAAGCACAGGACGAAGAGCGAGCCGAAGCCGCCGACGACCGCCGGGATCCCGGCGCGGTCGGCGATCTCGCGCAGGCCGTCGCGCATCCGCTCGCCGAGGGCGAAGACGCGCGCGTGCGCCTCGCCGTCCTCGAGCTGCTCGATGGTGGCCAGCGCGGCCACGACGGCGACCGAGTTGCCGTTGTAGGTCCCGCCGAAGTGCACGTCGCCGTTCGGGTGGGTCGTGTAGCGCTCCATGAGCTCGCGGCGGCCCGCGACGGCGGCGATCGGGAAGCCGTTGGCGATGGCCTTGCCGAGCGTCGTCAGGTCCGGCATGACGCCGGCGATCGCCTGGTAGCCGCCGAGGTGGTGGCGGAAGCCCGTGATGACCTCGTCGAAGATCAGCAGGACGCCTTCGCGGTCGCAGACCGCGCGCAGCCCCTCGAGGAAGCCGGGCACGGGCAGGAGGCCGGGGGAGTTGTGCGCGATCGGCTCGACGATGATCGCCGCCACCTGGTCGGGGTTCGCGGCGAGGGTGGCCTCGACGTCCTCGAGGTCGTTGAAGCGGCAGATCAGGGTCGCGTCGATCGCCGCGTCGAGCATGCCCTTGGACTCCGGGTCGCGACGGCCGACGAGCTCGGGCGCGCTGAGGACGTTGCGCAGCACGTAGTCGTGGAAGCCGTTGTAACAGCCCTGGAACTTGACGATCTTCTCGCGCCCGGTGATGCCTCGGGCGAGCCGGATGGCGTGGTAGGTGGCCTCCGAGCCGCTGTTGCAGACGACGACCTGATCGGCGCTCGGGACGTGCTCGACGATCTTGCGCGCGAGGTCGACCTCGGCGCGCGTGACGCCGGCGCCGAACAGGACGGTCTCCTGGATCGCTGCGCTCACGCGCTCGGTCACGGCGGGGTGGGAGTGGCCGAGGAGGATCGCGCCGTAGGCGGCGTGGTAGTCGACGTAGCGGCGGCCGTCGAGGTCCCACAGGTAGGCGCCCTGGCCGCGCTCGAAGCACAGCCCCTGCGTGCTCTGGCGCCGGCACGTGTTCACGCCGCCCGGGATGTACCGGGCGGCCTCGGCGAGCAGCTGCCGCGAGGTGGTGGGGCCCTCTGCGATCGTCATGCAGTGATTCAATCACTGATGGACGGGCGGCGCAACGCCGACGTGTGCGCGCGGCGCTACGCCGGCGTGGGCGGGCGGAGCGGCGACGCCGCATGCCGCCAGCGCGGCCCGCACCTCGGCCTCGCCCACGTCGTCGGCGATCACGGTCTCGCCCGGCGCGACCGGGAGCACGAAGCGCAGGCTCCCGGCGCGGATCTGGCGGACCTTGTCCATGGCCGCGAGCACGGCGTCGGCGTCGACCGGGGCGCCGAGGTCGCTCGCCTCGGTGGGCAGGCGGCAGCGACGTAGCAGCTCGACGATCCGCTGAAACGTCGCGGCGTCGAGCAGCCCGCGGGCCGCCGCGATGCGCGACTCGACGACCATGCCGAAGGCCACCGCCTCGCCGTGCAGGAGTGGGCCGTAGCCGGTGACGGTCTCCAGCGGGTGCCCGATCGTGTGCCCGAAGTTCAGCGGTCGGCGCAGGTCGGCCTCGTACGGATCGCGGGCGATGAGCTCGGTCTTGATCGCCGCCGCGCTGGCGACCAGGCGCGCGAGCGCGTCATCGTCGCGGGCCAGGAGAGCGTCCGCGTGCTGCTCGATGAAGTCCAGGTAGTCGGGCGAGGCGATGATCGCCTTCTTGATGGCCTCGGCGAGCCCGGCGCGCAGGTGGCGGTCGGTCGTGGTGCGCAGGAAGCCGACGTTGGCCACGACGCCGACGGGCTGGTGGAAGGCGCCGAGCAGGTTCTTGGCCACCGCGTGGTTGACGGCCACCTTGCCGCCGAGCGCGCCGTCGACCTGCGCCAGGAGCGTCGTCGGGAGGTTGACGTACGGGACGCCGCGCATGTAGCCGCTGGCGACCCAGCCGGCGAGGTCCGCGACGACGCCGCCGCCGAAGGCGACGACGACGTCGCGGCGCCCGAGATCCGAGCGCGCCAGGCGATCCCAGAGCGCCGTCGCCTGCTCGAGGCTCTTGCTCGCCTCGCCGGCCGGGACGGTCCACACGAGCGGCTCGATGCCGGCGCGGCGCAGCCCGCGCAGGAGCTGCCCGCTGTAGAGCTCGTGGACCGTCTCGTCGGTGACGACGGCGACCCCGGCGCCGTCGACGAGGGCGACGAGGCGAGCCAGCGCCTCGCGCATCCCGGGGACGACGTGGACCGTGTACGCGTCGCTGCGATGCGCGTGGGCCGTGACGCTCGCGGCGGTGGCGGGGAGCGGGATGGCGTCGCGGATCCGAAGCGGCTCGGCGATCGAGGTGGTGGCCATGGCCCCGAGGCTGGACCTGCCCGCCGGCGCCCACCATCGGCCGACCGTCCCTATTTCGCGCCAGATCGGGGTCCCTCGTTCGGCGAGACAACGTGGACGATCGGCGGTGGTCACCACGCGCCGAAACTGACCTCGAGTTTGGTCGATCGGCCGATGGTGGCGGCGGCCGTCGGCCGGGACGCTCACGAGGGTCGGCGGCGTGTCTGGCCTGTACTGTTCTCACGAGATGAGGTTCGCCCGAAGACCCGGCGACCTGACGTGGAACGAGGAGAGCGCCGTTGCCGCCGCCGGCCTCGCCGCCATGATCGCCCTTGTCCTACGACTGGGCTACGTCGGCGCCGCTGTGGCGTTCCTCCTCGTGCTCAACCTCATTCGGCTCGTCGCCTGGAGGAGCGCACGTGCGCACGCCCCAGGAGCGAACGCCTCCACCCCGAGCGCGATGGCGACGCGTCGCAGCCGCCCGCTCAGCCCGCGAACCGGTGGGCCGCCGTCCCCCTGACGCCCGGGTCCAGCGCGAGGACGTCGCCGGCGAGGGGCTCGGCCGCGAGCTGCGCGGGCGAGAGGTGGTGGCGGGCCGTCGTGACGTACAGCGTGCGGAGGTCGGCGCCGCCGAAGGCCGGGCTCGTGGGGTTGGTCACCGGTAGGGCGATGGCGGCGTCGAGGACACCCTCGGGGCTGTAGCGGTGCACGGCGCCGCCGCCGAAGAGGCAGACCCAGATCCCGCCCTCGGCGTCGATCGCCATGCCGTCGGGGAGGCCGTCGCGCGGGTCGATCTGGACGAGCGGGCGGCGGGCGGACACGGCGCCGGTGGCGCCATCGAAGTCGAGGACGTCGACGCGCTGGGTGGTGGAGTCGACGAAGTACATCCGGTCGCCGGCCGGGCTCCAGCCGAGGCCGTTGGAGATCGTCGTGGCGGAGATGACGCGCTCGATCTCGCCGCCGGGGGAGAGGCCGTACAGGGCGGCGGCGCCGGGCTCGCGGGCCTTGGACATCGTCCCCGCCCACAGGCGGCCCTGCGGGTCGCACGCGCAGTCGTTGAAGCGGTTGCCGGGGCGGTCGGGCTCGACGGCGGCGAGCGGCCGGGTGGGGGCGGCGCCCGCCTCGGTGGGGGCGGCGGCCTCGGTGTGGGCGGCCGGCGCCTCGCACAGCACCAGCGTCCGCCCGACGGCGACCACCCAGCCCGGCGCTTCCGCCCGCGGCACCACCGCGCCGACCTCGCCTTCGAACGCGCGGGTCCGCACGCGGTCGCTGGCCGGATCCCACGCGTGGACGCGGCCGGCCGTGATGTCGACGCGCAGGAGCTCGCCGGTGCGGTCGTCCCAGAACGGCCCCTCGCCGAGCTGGTCGCCCGCACGCAGCGCGACGCGCACACGGCGCCCGTTGGCGGCAGAGGTCACTGCGATAGAGTGATCGTATCTCTGTCGAGTCGTCAAGTCTGGCGGGCGAGGTCGCCGTCGTCACCGGCGGCTCGCGCGGCATCGGCCGTGCGGTCGTCGAGCTCTTCCTCGAGGAGGGCGCGGCCGTGGCCTTCTGCGGACGCGACGAGGCCGCGGGGCGCGCCGCGCTGGACGAGCTCGACGACGGGGCCGCGGCGCGCGCGGCCTTCAAGCGCGCCGACGTGTCGCTCGAATCCGACGTGGCCGCGCTCGTTGCCCACTGCGTCGAGCGCTTCGGAGCGCCGACGATCCTCGTCAACAACGCGGGCGTGAACGCCAACCACGACGCCATCGAGATGACCGAGCAGGAGTGGGACCGCTTCTTCGACGTCGACCTCAAGGCCGCCTGGCTCGGCGCCAAGCACGTCCTGCCGCACATGAAGCGCGCCGGCCGGGGGGCGATCGTCAACGTCTCCTCGCTGCACGCCTTCGCCACCCTCGACGGCTTCTTCCCGTACGCCGCGGCCAAGTCCGGCCTCGTCGGGCTCACGCGCAGCCTCGCCCTCGACTACGGCCCGCACGGCGTCCGCGTCAACGTCGTGGCGCCCGGCTTCGTGCGCACGCGGCTGGTCCAGGAGAGCATCGAGCGCGCCGACGACCACGCCGCCGCCGAGCGCAGGATGGTCGCCGGGGTCGCGCTCGGGCGCATCGGTGAGCCGCGCGAGGTCGCCGGCGTCGTGCGCTTCCTGGCCTCCGACGAGGCGGCCTACGTCACCGGCGCGTCGCTGCTCGTCGACGGCGGCCTGACCGCGAGGCGCGCAGGATGAGTCGCGCGTGTGGCGACCCGTCTCCAAATGTGATGCGATGACCTAATGGCTCGCAAGCATCGCGACGTGATGTCGATCCTGATCGCCGACATCGTCTCCGGCGCGCGTGACGCCGGGGAGATGCTCCCGCGCGAGGTCGACCTCGCCGAGGAGTTCGACGTCAGCCGCGGCGTGGCCCGCGAGACGATCCGCGCGATGGAGGAGCGCGGCCTGATCGCCGTCAAGCACGGCAAGGGCGCGACGGTCAACAGCGCCGAGCAGTGGGACGTCTTCGACCCCGACGTGCTGGCGGCGACGCTGCAGACCGAGCGCGGCACCGAGGTCCTGGCCGAGTACCTCGAATGCCGGCGGATCCTCGAGGTCGAGGCCGCGGGGATCGCCGCGCAACGCGCGACCAAGAAGGACCTCGCGCGCCTCGAGCAGGCCTTCGGGCGCATGGAGGAGGCTTCGGCGCGCCCGCAGGGCGAGGTCGTCGAGCAGCGCTTCCACGAGGCCGACATCGCCTTCCACCAGGCGCTGATCGCCGCCACCGGCAACCGCGCGCTCGGCGGGCTGGTCGAGCGCATCCACTCCGCCCTGCTGCTCGCCCGCTTCCCGCTGGCCCGCCCGCAGTACCGCCAGGAGCGGGCGCTGCCCGAGCACCGCCGCCTGCTGGACGCCGTCGCGGCGCACGACCCCGCCGAGGCGCGCCAGGCCATGAGCGATCACCTCGACACGATCGCGGGCTACCTCAACGAGCACCGGGGCGCATCCGACGGACGGTCGCGCCGCGCCCGCGGCGGCGGCCGGCGCGCCGCCTCGCGCTCTTGACGGCGTAGGACATACAGTGATTAGATCACGGGCGTGAAGCACCGTGGCAGCGAGGACGTGCGGCGTGGCGGGGACGGCGTGGAGCCGCGCGGAAGCGAGGTCCTCGTCACCTGGCCCGACTACGGGACCGATCGCGAGCATCTCGGCCGCGCGCTGACGGGCGCGGGCCTGAGGCTGCGCCTCGAGCCCAAGCGCGGCGCGCGCACGAGCGCCGAGATGGGCGCGCTCGTCGACGGCGCCGTGGCCGCGATCGTCAGCACCGATCCCTTCGACGCCGACGTGATCGCGGCGTGCACGGCGCTGCGCGTCATCGCGCGGGTCGGCGTCGGCGTCGACTCGATCGACCTCGACGCGGCGACCGCGCGCGGCATCGCGGTGACGATCACGCCCGGCGCCAACGCGGCCACCGTGGCCGACCACACGATCGCGCTCATGCTCGCGGCCCTGCGCCGGATCTGCGAGCACGACGGCTCGGTCCGCCGCGGCGGCTGGGATCGCACGGGCGCCCACACGCCGTGGCTGCTGAGCGGAAGCACGGTCGGGCTCGTCGGCTTCGGGCAGATCGGACGGCTCGTCGCCGAGCGCCTGCGCGGCTTCGACGTGCGCGTCCTCGTCAACGACCCTGTCGCGCCCGCGGACGATCGCTTCGAGCCCGTGAGCCTCGACGCGCTGCTCGCGGCGTCGGACGTCGTCTCCGTGCACGCGCCCCTGCTGCCCGCCACGCGCGGGCTCATCGGCGCCCGCGAGCTCGCCCTCATGCGGCCCGAGGCCGTGCTCGTCAACACCGCCCGCGGCGGCCTCCTCGACGAGCACGCGCTCGTGCGCGCGCTCGAGAGCGGGCGGCTGCGCGCCGCCGCGCTCGACGTCTTCGACGAGGAGCCGCCCGGCGGCTCGCGGCTGCTCGCGCTGCCCAACGTCGTCCTCAGCCCGCACAACGCCGGCCTGAGCATCCCGTCGATCGAGGAGATGACGCGCCGCGCCACGGCGTCGGTCATCGAGGTCCTCGACGGCCGGACGCCCGAGCACCTCGCCAACCCCGGCGTCCTCGACCACACCGCCTTCGCACAGGCGCCGGCGCCGCTCGCCCGAGGCGCGCATGACTGAGTCGCTGGCGAGCGCGGTCGCCGGCGGGCGGCCACTCGCGGGGACGGTCCTGACCCTGCCCGGCGCGACGGCGGCCGAGCTGCTGGCCGAGCCCTTCGACCTCGTCTGGGTCGACCTCGAGCACGGCGCCCTCGGGCCGCTCGACGCCCAGGAGATGATCCTCGGCGCCCAGGCCGCGGGCACCTACGCGCTCGTCCGCCTGCCCTCCGACGCCCACGCGCTCATGGCCGCGATGCTCGACGCCGGCGCCGACGGCGTCGTCCTCGCCGACGTCGCGCACCCACGCACCGCGGTGGCCGCCACCGAGCGCGTCGCGCACCCGCCCGACGGCACCCGCGGCTGGGGCCCGCGCCGACTCACGCTGCGCCAGCGCGGCACCGGCCGCCGGCCGCCGCGCCCGTCGCTCTGGATGCAGATCGAGAGCGCCCAGGGCATCGAGCACGTCGAGCAGATCGCGGCGGTCCCCGGGATCGACGCCGTCGTCGTCGGCACCGCCGACCTGTCGTTCTCGCTCGGCACCCCGCACGACACCCACGCCCCCGAGCTGCTGCGCGCGGTCGAGACCGTCCGCAGGGCCGCGGGCAGGGCGGGCGTCGCCCTCGGCGTCGCCGGCGCGCTCGACGGCGCCCCGCCCGCCGCCTACGCGGGCGCGTCGATCCTCGTGCACTCCACCGACGCGCGGCTTTGCGCGGGCGCCGTCGACGCCGCCGCCGCCTGGCTGCACCGCGCATTCGCCGCAGAACAGGAGATCGCCGCCCCATGACCAAGTACCTCAAGCACGCGCCCCTCTACAGCGCCGAGGCGAGCGACGAGGTCCGCCGCACCGTCTCGGAGATGCTCGCGACGATCCAGCGCGACGGCGCCGACGCGATCCGCCGCTACTCGGCCGAGCTCGACGGCTGGGACCCGCCGTCGTTCGTGGTCGACGACGGCGCGATCGCGTCCGCCGGCGAGCAGCTCGACGACGAGCTGCGCGCGCACATCGCCTTCGCCCAGGAGCAGGTGCGCGCCTTCGCCACCGCGCAGCGCGAGAGCCTGCGCGATCTCGAGGTGCAGACGCTGCCCGGCGTGCGTCTCGGCCATCGCCACATCCCGGTCGGCAGCGTCGGCTCCTACGTGCCGGGCGGGCGCTACCCGATGCTCGCCTCGTCGTTCATGACCGTGATCGTCCCCAAGGTCGCGGGCGTCGAGCACGTCACCGCGTGCGCACCGCCGCAGCGCGGCGGCGGCATCCACCCGGCGATGCTCCACGCGATGGCGACGTCGGGCGCCGACACCATCCTCGCCCTCGGCGGCGTGCAGGCGCTCGCGGCCATGGCCTTCGGCATCGAGGACGTCCCCGCGGCCGACATGATCGTCGGCGCCGGCAACGCCTACGTGGCCGAGGCCAAGCGCCAGCTCTTCGGCGAGGTCGGCATCGACCTGCTCGCGGGGCCAACCGAGATCACGGTCATCGCCGACGAGAGCGCCGACCCGCGGCTCGTCGCCGCCGACCTGCTCGGCCAGGCCGAGCACGGCCCGACCTCGCCCGCGGTCCTCATCACGCCCTCGCGGGCCTTCGGCGCGGCGGTGCTCGTCGAGATCGACGAGCTGCTGCCGACGTGGCCGACCCGCGCCGTCGCCGGCGCCGCGTGGGAGGCGCACGGCCAGGTCGCCGTCGTCGAGGACCTCGACGCCGCGATCGCCCTCTCCGACGAGATCGCGCCCGAGCACCTCGAGGTCCAGGTCCGCGACGAGCTCCTCGACCACTGCCTGGAGCGCCTGCGCAACTACGGCTCGCTCTTCCTCGGCGCCCAGGCGACGGTCGCCTACGGCGACAAGGCGGTCGGCACCAACCACGTCCTTCCCACGATGCGCGCCGCCCGCTACACGGGCGGGCTGTGGGTCGGCAAGTTCCTGAAGACCTGCACCTACCAGCGCCTGACCGAGGAGGGCACGCGTCGCGTGGCGCCCGCGGTGGCGGCGATCTCGCGCGCCGAGCGCTTCGAGGGCCACGCCCTGACCGCGGACATGCGCCTCGACCGCCTCGCGCGGCCGGTGGCGCCATGAGGATGGCCGCGCCCGACTTCCGCCTCGACGGCATGAGCATCGTCGTGACCGGCGCCAGCGGCGGCATCGGCGCCGCCTGCGCGCTCGCGTGCGCCGAGGCCGGCGCGCGCGAGGTCGCGCTCATGGGCCGCGCCGAGGACGCGCTGCGCGAGGTCGCCCAGCGGATCGAGCGCGGCGGCGCCCGCGCGACCGTGGCGCGCTGCGACCTGACCTCGACGACGCAGATCCGGGCGGCCTTCGACGCGATCGAGCGCGTCGACGTGCTCGTCAACGGCGCGGGCGCCAACCAGCCCGAGCCCTTCGCGCGCGTGCGCGAAGAGACGTTCGACCGGCTGCTCGCCGTCAACCTGCGCGGGGCCTTCTTCGCGGCGCAGGCCGCCGCGGCCGCGATGCGCCGGGCGGGCGACGGCGGCGCGATCATCATGATCTCCTCGCAGATGGGGCACGTCGGAGCCGCCCACCGCACCGTCTACTGCGCCGCCAAGCACGCCGTCGAGGGGCTGACGAAGGCGCTCGCGGTCGAGCTCGCGCCGGAGGGCATCCGCGTCGTCTCGGTCGCGCCGACCTTCGTGCGCACCGCGATGACGGCCGCGCAGATCGACGACCCCGAGATCGGGCCGGCGCTGCTGGGCCAGATCCCGCTGGGACGCTTCGGCAGCGTCGCCGACGTCGCGGGCGCGGTCGTCTACGCCGCCTCGCCGGCCGCCGCGCTGATGACCGGCACGAGCCTCGTGGTCGACGGGGGCTGGACCGCGCGATGAGCGAGCGCACCGTTCGGCTCACCGCGGCGCAGGCGCTCGTGCGCTGGCTGCAGGCGCAGTACTCAGAGCGCGACGGCGAGGTCCGGCGCGCCGTGCCCGCGGTCTTCGGGATCTTCGGCCACGGCAACGTCCTCGGGCTCGGCCAGGCGCTGCGCCAGGAGGGCGCCGACCTGCCGCTCCACCAGCCCAAGAACGAGCAGGCGATGGTCCACACGGCGATCGGCTACGCCAAGGCCAGCCGGCGGCTGCAGACGCTGGCGTGCACCGCGTCGATCGGCCCGGGGGCGACGAACATGCTCACCGGCGCGGCGACCGCGACCACCAACCGCCTGCCCGTCCTGCTCCTGCCCGCCGACAGCTTCGCGACGCGCCGCCAGGGCCCGGTGCTCCAGCAGCTCGAGCACCCGAGCGAGGCCGACGTCACGGTCAACGACGCCTTCCGGCCGCTGAGCCGCTTCTTCGACCGCATCGCCCGGCCCGAGCAGCTGCTGACCGCGTTGCCCGAGGCGATGCGCGTCCTGCTCGACCCCGCGGAGACGGGCGCGGTGACCATCGCGCTGCACCAGGACGTCCAGGGCGAGGCCTACGCCTACCCCGTGAGCTTCTTCGAGCGCCGCGAATGGCTGGTGGCTCGTCGCGCCCCCGCCCCCCGCGAGATCGAGGCCGCCGCGAACACGCTCCGCGCGGCGCGCCGTCCGATGGTGGTCGCGGGGGGCGGCGTGCGCCACTCGGCCGCCGAGGACGCGCTGCGGCGCCTGTGCGGGCAGCTGCGCCTGCCCGCCGCCGAGACCTCGGCCGGCAAGGGCGCGCTCGCGGGCAGCGAATGGCTGGCGGGCGGGATCGGCGTCAACGGGACGCGCGCGGCGAACGAGCTGGCCCGCGACGCCGACGTCGTGCTGTGCGTCGGCACGCGCCTGAGCGACTTCACCACCGCCTCGCACGCGCTCTTCCAGGACCGCGACGTGCGCTTCGTCGCGATCAACGTCAACGCCGCCGACGCCCACAAGCTCTCGGCCACGCCGGTGGTCGCCGACGCGCGCGAGGCGCTCGAGGCGCTGCGCGCCGCGCTCGACGGCTGGGCGGCCCAGGCCGGCGAGCTGGGGGAGGCGGTCGCGCGCTGGCGCGCCGACGTCGCCGCCGACGTGGCGCCGCGCCCGGGCGAGCGCACGGGCCAGGGCGAGGTCCTGCGCGCCGTCAACCGCGCCACGCGCGCGGGCGACTGGGTCGTCGCCGCGGCCGGGTGGCAGCCCGGCGACCTGCTCAAGCTCTGGGACGCCCCGGAGGGCAGCTTCACCCACATCGAGTTCGCCTACTCGTGCATGGGCCACGAGATCCCGGCCGGCCTCGGCATCCGCATGCACGAGGGCGACGGGCCCGAGGTGGTCGTGGTCATCGGCGACGGCACCTACCTCATGACGCCGACCGAGCTCGTGACCGCGGTCCAGGAGGGCCTCAAGCTCACCGTCGTCCTGCTCGACAACGGCGGCTACCGGTCGATCGACGCGCTCGGCGACGGCGTCGCGGTCAGCAGCGCCTTCGACGCGCCCGTCGACTACGTCGCCAACGCGCGCAGCATGGGCTGCGAGGCCGTCCTCGCCGAGACGGTCGACGAGCTCGAGGCCGCGCTGGCCGCCGCGCGCGCGGGCGACGCCACGACCGTGATCGTCTGCCCGACCGAGCCCGGGCGCCGGCTGCTGGGCAGCGGCGCCTTCTGGGACCTCGGCGTACCCGAGGTCGCCGCCGACGAGGCGACCCGCCGGCGCACGCTCGAGCACCTCGACGCGCGCGCCGCGCAGCGCCACCTGTGATGCGGCTCGCCACCGGCCCGGTCACGTGGGGCGTCGACTTCGCCGACGCCCCCGGCAACCCGCCGTGGCAGCTCGTGCTCGACGAGATCGCGGCCTCGGGCGTCGGCGCGCTCGAGCTCGGCCCCGTCGGCTACCTGCCCGAGGAGCCCGAGGCCCTGCGGGCGGCGCTCGCCGCGCGCGACCTGACCGCCGTCGGCTCGTTCGTCTTCGAGGACTTCCACGACGGCGCGCGGGCGCCCGCCATCGCCGAGATGACCCGCCGCGCGTGCCGCGCGATCGCCGCCGCCGGCGGCTCGGTGCTCGTGGTCATCGACCGCCCGGGCACCGAGCGCGCCGCCACCGCCGGGCGCTCCGACGTCGCCCGGCGCTTGGACGACGGGGCCTGGCGCGCGATGCTGGGCGCCATCCGCCGCACCGTCGCCATCGCCGAGGGCCACGGGCTCCGCGCCGCCTTCCACCCGCACGCGGGGAGCTTCGTGGAGTTCGAGGACGAGATCGAGCGCCTGCTCGACGACAGCGACCTGCGCCTGTGTCTCGACAGCGGCCACATGGCCTACGCCGGGATCGCGCCCGAACGCGCCCTCGTCGCCTACGGGCCGCGGATCGCCCACGTCCACCTCAAGGACGTCTGCCGCGACGTGCTCGACCGCGTCGAGCTCGACGGCCTGGACTTCTGGGCCGCCATCGCCGCCGGCGTCTTCTGCCCGCTCGGCGAGGGGGTCGTCGACCTTCCGGCCGTGCTCGGGGCGCTGGGCGACCTCGGCTTCGACGGCTACGCGACGATCGAGCAGGACCGCGTCCCGGGCAGCGGGTCGCCGCTCGCCGACCTGGCGGCGGCGCTGCGCGCGCTGTCGTCGGCCGGGGTGAAGGCGGCGCCGTGAGCGAGCCGCGCCGCGCGATCGTGACCGGCGGCGGCTCGGGCATCGGGCGCGCCACGGCGCTGCGGCTCGCCGCCGACGGCTGCGACGTCGGCGTGACGTACCGTGCCAACGCCGAGGGCGCGGAGGCCGTGGTGGCGGAGATCCGCGCGCTGGGCCGCGCGGCCCACAGCGCCGCGCTCGACCTCGCGGACCCCGGCGCCGCCGGCCCGGCCGTCGACGCGCTGGCCGAGCGCCTGGGCGGCGTCGACGTGCTGGTCAACAACGCCGGGGTGAACCGCCGCGCCACCGTCGAGGAGGAGACCGTCGCGGGCTTCGAGCACACGCTCGCGGTCAATCTCGTCGGGCCCTGGGCGTGCGCGCAGGCCGCGGCGGCGCACATGATCGCCGCCGGCCGCGGCGGGCGGATCGTCAACGTCACCTCCGTGCTCGCCTTCGTCCCGCTCGACGGCGGCGGCGCCTACGGGGCGGCGAAGGCCGGCCTCGAGCTGCTCACCAAGGTCCTGGCGCTCGAGCTGGCGCCGCACGCCATCAAGGTCAACGCGGTCGCGCCCGGCCACACGGCCACGCCGATGAACTACGGGCCCGAGGACCTCGCGGCGGCGACCATCGAGCGCCCCGTGATCCCCGCCGCCCGCGCCGCCGCGCCCGACGAGATCGCCGCGGCGATCGCCTTCCTCGCCTCGCCCGCGGCGTCCTACGCGACGGGTGCGTCGCTGCTCGTCGACGGCGGGCTGCTGCTGGCCTCCGGGCCGCAGTCGCTGCAGGCCGCGACCGGCCGCCCGCCGGAGCCCGCCCCGTGACGCAGCGGCTGCGCACGGCCGTCATCGGCGGCGGCCTGATCGCGCAGGCGATCCACCTGCCCAACCTCGCCCGGCTCGCCGACCGCTTCGAGGTCGTGGCGATCGCCGACGTCAGCCCGACCGTCGCGGCGGGGCTGGCCGAGCGCCACGCGCCCGCGCGCCCGTACACCGACTGGGAGCGGCTCCTCGACGACCAGGACCTCGACGCCGTCGTCGTCTGCTCGCCCCACGCCACCCACGCGCGCACCGCGCTCGCCGCGCTGCAGCGCGGCGTCCACGTCCTCGTCGAGAAGCCGCTGTGCATCGCGCCCGACGACGCCGCTGCGATCTGCCGCGCCCGCGACGAGACGGGGCTCGTCGTGCAGGTCGGCTACATGAAGCGCTACGACCCCGCCTACGAGGCATGGCTGGACGCGCTGCCGGCGAGCGCGGACGGCCTGCGCCTGATCGACGTCGTGACCTACGACCCGTGGATGGCGCGCGAGCCCTTCGTGCCGTGGCGGAGCATGCTGCGCGCCGACGACGTGCCCGAGGCGGCCCTGGCGGCGGCGCGCGACGCCGAGGCCGAGCAGGTGGGGCGCGCGGTCGGGCGCTCGGACCCCGAGACCGTGCGCGCCTACAGCTACACCTTCCTGGCCTGCCTGGTCCACGACGTCAACCTCGTGCGCGGCGCGCTGGACCGGCTGGGCGTCGGCGCGGTCACGCCGCGCGCGGCCGACCACTGGGCCGGCGGCGACGCCGCGAGCTTCACCGCCGCGCTGCCCGGCGGGGGTCTGTGGCAGTGCGCCTGGCTGCTGCTGCGCGACCAGATGGAGTTCCGCGAGCGCGCCACGCTGTACTTCGCCGAGGCGGTGCACGAGCTCGACCTGGGCGCGCCGTACGTGCACGCCGGGGACTCCTACATCGCCGAGCTGCGCCACTTCCACGCGTGCGTGGTCGACGGCGCGACGTGCCGGACGCCGGCCGAGCAGGGGGCCCGCGACGTGGAGCTGCTGCGCGACCTCTATCGCTTGACTCCGACGCTCATATAGTGATTGAATCACCCGATGGTCGTACCGCCGGCGGAGGTCCGCGTCAACGCACCCGATCCCGCCTCCGAGGGGGCCGACGGGGACGAGTCGATCGCCGTCGGCAGCGCGACCCGGCGCCGGGCGCTGCGCTGGGGCCTGCGGCTCGTCGGGGTCGGGCCGGTCCTGATCCTCGCGGTCCTCGTGATCGTGATGGGCGTCCTCTCGCCGTACTTCTTCCGCTCGAACAACCTCACGAACCTCGGCTTCCAGACGGCGGTCATCGCTGCCCTGGCGATCGGCCAGCTGATGGTGATCCTGACCCGCGGGATCGACCTCTCCGTCGGCTCGACGGTCGCCCTCACCGGCGTGCTCGCCGCCGTGGTCGGCGGCTCCGCGTGGGGCGGGCTCGTGCCCGTGCTCGCCGTGGCGCTCGCCGGCGGCCTCGCGGTCGGGCTGGTCAACGGCGTCGTCTACGTCGTCGGGCGCGTCCCGCACCCGTTCATCGTCACCCTCGCGACGCTCGGCGTCGTCCGCGGCCTCGCGCTCATCATCTCCGGCGGCGAGACCAAGACGACGCTGCCGCCCGGCGTGCTGACCATCGGCAGCGGGACCGTCGGCATCGTGCCCGTCTCGGTCATCATCGTGCTCGGGGTCGCGCTCGTCGCGTGGGTCCTGCTGGCGCGGACGGTGTGGGGTCGCTGGATCTACGCGATCGGCGGCTCGCCGGACGCGGCCAAGCGCGCCGGCCTGCCCGTCGGGCGGCTGCTGATCTCGGTCTACGCGCTCTGCGGGCTGCTCGCAGGGCTCGCGGGGATCATCACCGCCGGGCGCACCAGCGCGGGCGCCCCGACGGCCGGCAACCTCCTCGAGCTCGACGCCATCACGGCGGTGATCGTCGGCGGCGCGAGCTTCTTCGGCGGCCGTGGCACGGTCGTCAACGCGCTCGTCGGCGCGCTGATCCTCGGCGTCGTGCGCAACGGCCTGGACCTCCTCGACGTGTCCTCGTTCTACCAGCAGGTCGCCATCGGGCTGATCATCGTGGCCTCGGTCGAGCTCGACGTGGCGCGCGGGTACCTGGAGGAGCGCCTGCGGGCGCTTCAGGGGGCGCAGGACGAATGAGCGCCGTCGGGGCCCAGCCGCTGCTCTCGGTGCGCAACGCGCGCAAGCGCTTCGGCGCGGTGACCGCGCTGGCGGGCGTCTCGCTCGACGTCCGCGAGGGCGAGATCCTCGCGCTCCTGGGCGACAACGGGGCCGGGAAGTCGACGCTCATCAAGGCGCTCAGCGGCGTCCACCAGCTCGACGCCGGGCGGATCGCGATCGACGGCGAGGCGGTCGAGTTCCGCACGCCTCACGACGCGCGCGCCGCGGGGATCGACACCGTCTACCAGGACCTCGCGCTCTTCGACAACCTCACGCCCGCGGCCAACTTCTTCATCGGCCGCGAGCTGCGGCGCGGCCCGCGCTGGCTGGGGCCGATCGCGCTGCGCCGCGAGCAGGCCATGCACGAGCAGTGGCGCGACCGGCTCGAGCGCCTGCAGGTCCGCATCAAGGATCTCGACAAGCCGCTGGGGCTCATGTCCGGCGGCCAACGCCAGGCGGTCGCGGTCGCGCGCGCGGTCACCTTCGCCCGGCGCCTGGTGATCCTCGACGAGCCGACCGCCGCCCTCGGGCTGCGCGAGTCGGCCGAGGTCCTTCGGCTCGTCCGGCGGCTGCCGGAGCAGGGCATCGCGGTGATCCTGGTGTCGCACAACCTGGAGCACGTGATGCAGGTGGCCGACCGAGCGGTGGTGCTCCGGCAGGGCCGACAGGTCGGGGAAGCGATCCCGACCGCGGAGCACCATCAGTACCTCGTCGGCCTGATCGTTGGCGCCAGCGGCGGTGATGACGCCGCTGGCGCCGAACTACCCGGTTCACAGGACCAGGAGGGATGATGGTAAAGCGAGTCCTCGTCGTAGTGGGAGCGATTGCGTCACTCGGCGCGATCGCCGCCTGCGGCGGCAGCGACGACAAGGGATCCGGCTCCGGATCCGCATCCGCGAGCGAAGGCAAGAAGATCACCGTGATCATGCCGTCGCTCGCCAACGACGCGTACCTGCTCGAGAAGGCCGGAGCCGAGGCGGAGGCCAAGCGCTTCCCGGGCGACAAGGTCTCGATCGTCGCCGGCACCGGCGCGTCGGGCACGGAGCTGGTCAGCAAGATCGAGGATGCGGTCACGCGCGGCAGCGACGTCATCGCGATCAACGCGAGCGACCCCAAGCCGGTGGTCCCAGCGCTCAAGCGCGCGGTTCAGCAGGGCGTGAAGGTCGTCGTCTTCGACGTCCCGATCCCCGAGGTCACCGACCAGTCGAGCTTCGTCGGCCTCAACAACCGCGAGGGCGGCGAGCTCGCGGGCAAGTGGCTGGCCGCGCACGCCGGCGGCGGCGGCCAGCTCGGGATCCTGCATTGCATCCCGGGCCTCGAGATCACCGACGACCGCGTCGCCGGCTTCAAGGCCGGCCTGGCCAGTGCGCCGTTCAAGGTCGTCTCGACGCTCGACGCCAAGTGCGACCGCGAGAAGGGACGCACCACGATGGAGAACATGCTCTCCTCGCATCCCAAGCTCGATGCCATCTACTCGATCAGCGACACGCAGACCTTCGGGGCCGTCAAGGCCATCCAGGCCGTGGGCAAGGACCCGATCGTCGTCTCCTTCGACGCCCAGCCCGAGGCGCTCAAGGACATCGAGGCGGGCACCGTGATCGACGCCTCGGTCGGCCAGTTCCCCTACAAGGTCGGCGCGCTCGCCGTGAAGACGGCGGTCGAGGTCGCGGAGGGCAAGTCGGTGCCCAAGCAGGTGCTCTCGCCGCTGATCATGGTGGACAAGTCGAACGTCACCCAGTTCACGGCCGACCAGCGCAAGCTGCCGTAGTGGACGTCGCCACGCACCGGTCGGGCGAGCCCCACCCCGCCGACCGGGGGCTGCAGTTCGGCCGCGCGCAGGCGCGCGCCGTGGCGAACACCGCCGCCGTGTACCGGCGGATCTTCGGCGAGGACCGTGGACTGGGGCCCTCGGAGATCGACGAGCGCGGACGGGAGGCGCGGGAGCGCATCCACGCCTTCCGTCCGGCGCTCGCCGAGGAGATCGAGGCGATCGCGGCGGGCGCCTGCCAGGCGCCCGAGCTGCTCTTCGCGATCAACGCGCGCACCGAGCTGCTGGCCGGCGGGCTCGTGGCCGGGACGGCGCCGGGGGAGTGCTCGACGGTGGCCGTGCTCGACGCCGAGCGGGCCACGGGCATCCTTGCGCAGAACTGGGACTTCCATCCCGATCTGGCCGCGTCGCGCGTCGTGTGGACCGTCGAGGAGCCGGACGGCGGGTCCTTCACCACCTTCACCGAGGCCGGGATCCTGGCCAAGATCGGCACCAACGCGAGCGGGGTGGCGCTCGCGCTGAACTTCCTCGCCACCGACGCCGACGGCGGGCTCCACGGCGTGCCCGTCCACGTGCTCGCGCGTGCGTTGCTGCAGGAGGCGCGCACGGTCGAGGAGGCGCGCGCGCTGATCGCCGGCACGAAGGTCAGCGCCTCGGTCTGCCTCACCGTGGCCGGGCCTGACGGCGCCGGCGGGGTGGCCGCGCGGGCCTTCGAGCTGTGGCCCGGCGGGGTGCAGGAGCTCGAGCCGCGGGGCGGGCGCCTGGCCCACACCAACCACTTCCTCGCGCCCGTCGGCGCGCGCGACACGCTCGCGGCAGGGCCGAGCGGTCCGAGCACCCACAACCGGATGCGCCGCCTGGCCGCCACGCTCGAGCGCGACGCCGCGCCCGGCGGCGACGAGATCGCTGCGCTCCTGACCTCGCGCGGCGGCGAGGGCCTTGACCCGATCTTCTGCGTCGAGGCTCCGGACGACCCGTGGCTGGCGCGGTGCGCCACGCTCGCGACGCTCGTCCTCGAGGTCCCGAGTGGGCGCATGCGGCTCGTCTAAGCGAGCGAACAGCGCCACTAAGCAGCCGCAAAGTGCCCGGTCGCGACAGTGCGGCCATGAAACGTCTCCTCATCACCATCGTCCTCGCCGGCGCGCTCGCCACGACCGCGGCCGCGCTCGCCGCCGGGAGCAGTCCGATCAAGGAGAAGGTCCTCGGGGCCGCGAGCGTCGCGCAGCCGTACACCTTCAAGGTCACCAAGCCCGCCGACGTCGTCGTCGCCAAGGCGACCGTGCCGCCAGGGGCGAGCTTCGGCTGGCACTCGCATCGCGCGGGCGTCGTGGCCATGGTGCAGTCCGGCACGCTCTCGCTCTACGACAGCGCCGACCCGAGCTGCACCGCGAAGCGCTACTCGGCTGGGCAGGGGTTCACGGAGCAGCCCGGCCACGTCCACCTGGCCCGCAACGAGGGCAGCAAGACCGTGGTGGTCCTCGTCACCTACCTCGGGCTCAAGCATGGCGTCAATCCCGACGTCCCCGCCAAGAGCCCGGGCAACTGCCCGTTCTGACGCGCTCGGCGAGCTCGCCGTGGGTCACGACCTCGGTGCCGGCTGCTGCGATGTGCGCGAGCAGCCGGCCGAGGGCGAGCGCGCGGTAGCCGCGGCCGATCACCTCGGGGTGGAAGGTCAGCGTCGTGGGCCGGTCGTCGCCGGCCGCCGACGCCAGCTCGTCCGTCCACGCCTCCAGCCAGGCGGACGTCGCGGTCGGCTGCGTCCCGCGCCCCATGCCGAACCAGACGTAATCGTCGAGGCTCCAGTGGATCGGCAGCTCGAGGATCCGCCCGCCGCCGGCCTCGAGCCAGTGGGGCCGGTCGTCGCCCATCAGGCTGCTGTCGTAGGCGAAGCCGCGCGCGACGAGCAGGTCGGCCGTCACGGGGGTGAGCTCCCACGCGGGCGAGCGGTACCCGAACGCCTCGCCGAGGAACGGGCGCAGCGCGGCGAGCCCCTCGTCGATCTCGGCCGTCTGGCGTGCCGCGTCGATCTCGTGGGAGCGAAGGTGGTCGTGGCCGTGGTGGGCGACCTCGTGGCCGGCGTCGACGAGCGCGCGGATCGCCTCGGGCCACCGCTGCGCCGTCGCGCCCGGCACGTAGAAGGTCGCGCGCATCCCGTGCTCGCCGAGCAGGTCGACGATCCGCGGGAGCCCGCGGCGGACGCTGAACTCGTGCTCTGAGAGCGTGCTCAGGCGCTGGCGGCTGCCCGCCAGGTCGGGGCCCAGGCCGGCCTCGGCGTCGACGTCGAAGGTGAGGCTGACCACGCCCATCGCCCGGGATTCTGTCATCCAATCCCTGGCCGCGCGGCGCGGGGCGCACCGGCCGGGCGACCATCCTCGCATCGGTCGATCGGCGTGCGACTCGGTACCCCCGATCGTACGATCGGCCGATGGTGCGGGACGCCGGGCCGCGCCATGGTCGGCGCATGGACTACAGCTTCCTCATCGCCGGCGAGGACGGGATCGAGCCGGACCTTCGCGCCGGGCTCGCGATGCTGCTGGCGGCGACGCTCGACGAGGGCGAGCGCTACCTGCGGCGGGCCTGGCGCACGCTGCGGCCGGTGTATCGCGTGGTCGCCCTCGGCCGGGGCGGCGAGCCGATCGGCCAGGCGTCCTGCTTCTGGGTGCCATGCCGGCCGGCGAGCCGCCTGCTCGGGCTCGGCGACGTCGCCGTCGCGCCCGGCCATCGCCATCAGGGAGTCGCGCGCGTCGCCTGTGGACTCGCCATCCACGAGGGATGGCGCCAGCACGCCTCGGCCATCCTCGCCAAGACCAGGCCGCTGCGCGGCGTCCTCTCCGAGCTCGGCTTCGCCGCGGTCCCCGACGGGCGCTTCTTCTACCTCGAGGACGGGGCGCGCGTGTCGCACCCCGACTGGATGGCCGCCGTGCGCGGCGTGCTCCCGGCCGCGCTCGAGCTCGAGGAGGGCGACTTCTAGGGCACGAGCACCGCCGCGCCCTCCAGGGCGCCCGAGCGTACGGCGTCCAGCGCGCGCTCGGCCTCCTCGAGCGCGAAGGTCGTCACGTGCGTGCGCACCGGCACGCGCGGCGCGAGATCCAGGAACTCCGTCGCGTCCGCGCGCGTGAGGTTGGCGACCGAGCGCACGATCCGCTCGCCCCAGAGCAGCTCGTAGGGGAAGGAGGGGATGTCGCTCATGTGGATCCCGGCGCACACGACGACGCCGCCGGGGCCGACCGCGCGCAGCGCGGCGACGACGAGCTCGCCGGCGGGGGCGAAGATGATCGCGGCGTCGAGCTCCTCGGGCGCCGGGCCCAGCGCGTCGCCGGCCCACTCGCAGCCGAGCTCGCGCGCGAAGGCCTGCGAGGCGACGTCGTCGGCGCGCGTGAAGGCGAAGACGCGCCGGCCCTGGTGCAGCGCGACCTGGCAGACGATGTGTGCGCTCGCGCCGAAGCCGTAGAGCCCGAGGCGCGGCGCGTCGCCGGTCATGCGCAGCGCGCGGTGGC
Organism: uncultured Actinomycetes bacterium; assembly: GCA_963851295.1. Lineage (GTDB taxonomy): Bacteria > Actinomycetota > Thermoleophilia > Solirubrobacterales > Solirubrobacteraceae > JAOPZW01. The sequence goes on from CAWKOS010000002.1 coordinate 452,035, forward strand.
CGATCAGGCCGGCGCACAGCAGCGGCGCGGCCTCGAGGTCGCCGAAGCCCTCGGGCAGGGCGAAGGCGAAGCGGGCGTCGGCGACCGCGCGGGTGGCGTAGCCGCCGTCGCGGTCCAGGCCGGTGAAGCGCGCGTGCTCGCAGAGGTTCTCGCGGCCGCTCGTGCAGAACCGGCAGGTGCCGTCGGTCCAGCCCAGCCACGGGATCCCGACGCGCGCGCCGGGCGCATGGCGCGCGCCGTCGCCGACGGCGAGCACGGTGGCGACGATCTGGTGGCCCGGAACCACCGGCAGCCGGGAGCCGCGGACCTCGCCATCGCGGATGTGCAGGTCGGTGCGGCAGACGCCGCAGGCGTGGACCTCGACGAGCACCTCGCCGGGGCCGGGCTCGGGGTCGGGCAGCTCGCGGGCGCTCAGCGGGCGGCCGGGCTCGTCGAGGACCATGGCTCTCACCGGTCCATGATCTACCCTCGAGGCATGGCGGCGCTCGCGGACAGCTTCGACCTCGGCAGGCTCAACCTCACCAGCGGGGAGGGCCGTCGCCTGACCCTCGCCGTGGCCCTCGGAGACTTCGACTTCGCGGGCACGACGTACGCCGTGGAGCCCGCTCGCGTCGACGCGACGCTCGACGTCTCGCGCATGACGCACGACGGCTACGCCCTGCGCCTGCGCTTCAGCGCGGGCCTCACCGGCCCGTGCATGCGCTGCCTGGAGCCCGCCGCGCCGACGGTCGACATCGACGTCCGCGAGGTCAACCAGGCCGGCGGGGGAGAGGAGCTGTCGAGCCCGTACGTCGACGGCGACGTCCTCGACCTCGCGCAGTGGGCGCGCGACGCCTACGCGCTCGCGCTGCCCAACCAGGTCGTCTGCCGCGAGGACTGCGCCGGGCTGTGCCCGGAGTGCGGCGCCAACCTCAACGACGACCCGTCCCACGCCCACGAGCGCGCCCCCGATCCGCGCTGGGCCAAGCTGCGCGAGCTGCGCTTCGAGTAGCTCAGGCGCGCGCGGAGCGCCCGAGGCCGACCCGCTCGCCCTCCAGCACGTACTCTGCGTCGCCCATGCGAGCAGCCTGCCAGCGCCGCGCGGCGCTCGTCCTCGTCGTCGCCGTGGCCGTCCTCGTCGCGGGCTGCGGCGGCTCGACGACCCCGAGCCGCGCCGACTACGGCAAGGACGTCGACAAGATCTGCAGCACGCTCAACGATCGCGTCGACGCGATCCAGAAGCAGTCGCCGACGAGCGTCGACGGCATCGTCGCCTACGCCGACAAGCTCTCCAAGGCGATCGACGACGGCGTGCGCCAGCTGAAGGCCGTCCAGCGCCCGGACGGCGCGGACGGCGCGAAGGCCAAGCTCTGGCTCGACGAGCTCCAGCGCCAGGCCGACGCCGCCCGCCCCGCCCTCGCCGCGCTCAAGGACGCCGCGCGCCGCCACGACACCGCCGCCATCCAGGCCGCGGTCAAGCGCATCCAGCAGCTCGACGGCCGGCGCGTCAACCAGCTCGCGCACGACGCGGGCGCACGCGTCTGCGGCTCCTAGAGGTAGGCCCCGCTCGGGATGTAGGGCGCCAGCGGGCCGCCGGTCCCGCGCGCGAACATCGGGCCGTCGGGCGAGAGCGGCAGCTTGGCCGCCAGGCAGACGGGCAGCGCCCAGTCCTGGCCGGCGGTGATGAAGTCGACGTTGACGGTGGCGCCCTGCCCGGCGGTGACGAACAGCCCCCACAGCATGCGCTGGGCGCCCTCCTCGTCGCGGGCCCCGAGCAGGATGATGTTCCCGCCGCGCGCGAGGGCGAAGGCGCGGTCCTCGAAGACGAGCAGGCGGGCGCCGTGGGCCATCGGCAGGGGCAGGTCGCGCCCATGGCCCGCGCCGCGCAGCTCGCGGCCGATGGCGTCGGCGACGGCGATGCCGCTCTCGCCCGCGTCCTCGACGCCGTCGAGCCCGGGCGCGCGCGCGAGGTCGGGGATCCCGGCGAAGGCGACGCAGGGGCGGATCGGCAGGCCGGTGTGGGCGTAGATCCCCATGGCCCGCGGGTTGGTCGAGCTCAGGACGATGTGCTCGCGCGCGCCCTCGCCGTAGGCCCAGCAGCGCGCGAAGAGCTCGCGCCCGATCCCGCGCCCCTGCAGGCGCTCGGCCAGGCCGAAGAGCGAGAAGCCCCAGACGCCCTCGCGCACGAGCGCCAGGGCGACGCCCTCGACGCGGCCGTCCTGCTCGGCGACCCAGGAGCCGCCCGGGTCGGTGTCCACGAGGTGGTGGATGCGCGCGTGCTGGCGCGCCGCGCGGGCGGGCTCGTCCTCGCCCGGGAAGCTCGTGTACAGCACGTCCCGGCAGACGCGGTCGGCGTCGAGGACGTCGTCATGGCGCATCGGGCGGATCTCGACGTCGCTCATGGCTGCAGTCAAGCAAGCCCCGCCGGCACGCCGCGTGCGCGTCGATGCTCTACCCTCTGCGGTCGCTCATGGCCGTCCCCAAGCAGAAGCAGTCGCACTCGCGCACGTCCAAGCGCCGCGCCCAGCACAAGATCTCGGCGCCGACCTACAACGCGTGCCCGACGTGCCACAGCCCGCGCCTGCCGCACCGCGTCTGCCCGGTCTGCGGGTCCTACGGCGGCCGCGAGGTCGTGCACGTGCACGACCACGATCACGACCACGAGCACTAGATCGCCCGGCTCACTGGGTAGCCTGCACGGCATGCCCATCACGGTCGCGGTCGACGCCAACGGTGCCGACCTCGGGCCCGCAGAAGTCGCCGCGGGCGCGGCGGACGCAGCCCAGCAGGGGGTGCGCGTCGTGCTCTTCGGCCCCGCCGAGCAGTTCGGCGCGGTGGCCGAGGGGATCGAGGTCGTCGACGCCCCCGTCTCCATCGCCAAGGCGCCCGACCCCGTGCGCGCCAGCCGCGCCAACCCCGACGCCTCGATCGTCCTGGCCACGCGCGCCGTGGCCGCCGGCGACGCCGACGCGTTCGTCAGCGGCGGCTCCACCGGCCCCGCGCTGGCCGCCGCGCTCTTCAACATCAAGCGCGCCGCGGGCATCCACCGCCCGGCGCTCGCGATCCCGGTGCCGGTCCCCGGCCACCCGGTCACCATCGTCGACGTCGGCGCCAACACCGAGGTGCGCGCCGAGCACCTCGTGCAGTTCGGCTTCATGGGCGCGGCGCTGGCGCAGACCGTGCTGGGCATCGAGCGCCCGCGCGTCGGCCTGCTCTCGATCGGCGAGGAGGCGTCGAAGGGCACGCCGATGGTCGTCGAGGCCCACGCCGCGCTGCGCGACCGTCTCGCCGAGGGCGACACCTTCGACTGGGTCGGCAACGTCGAGGGCAACGAGGTGCCCGCGGGCAAGGCCGACGTCGTGGTCACTGACGGCTTCACCGGCAACGTCGCCCTCAAACTCATGGAGGGCGTCTCGGAGGAGATGCTGCGCCAGATCCGCCACGTGGCCAACTCGTCGCGGCGCGCGAAGGCGGGCGGCCTGCTCATGCGCCCGGCGCTGCTCGAGTTCCGCGAGGTCATCGACCCCGAAAGCGCGGGCGGCGCCTACCTCCTCGGCCTGCGCCGGCTCGGCGTCGTGCCCCACGGGCGCTTCAGCCGCCGCGGCATCGCCCAGGCGATCCTCCTCGCCGCGCGCGCGGTCGAGGGCGACGTCGTCGGGCGCACCCACGCGGCGCTCGAGGCCGCGCACGCCCTGCGGGCGTCACCGATGTCCGGGGCGCCCTCTACGGTTGCATCGCCATGACCCGCGAAGAGGTCTTCAGCCTCATCCAGGCCCATCTCGTCGACGAGCTCGAGCTCGACCCGTCGCGCATCGACGACGAGACGCGCTTCAGGGAGGACCTGGAGGCCGACTCGCTTGACCTCTACACGCTCGTCCAGGAGCTCGAGGACTCCTACGGGGTGAAGATGTCCGACGAGCAGGCGGCGAGGATCCTCACCGTGGGCCAGGCCGTCGATTTCGTCGTCGCGCACGCCCCCACCGCCACCTAGCCCTGGACCGACTCCGCGCATTGCTCCGCGAGCTTCCCGACGACCTGCGCCAGCAGGTGTTCACCCATGCCTCCTGGACCGACCGACGCTCTGACTCCTACTCGCGCCTGGCCTTCCTGGGCGACTCCGTGTTAGGGCTCTCGATCACGGCGCACCTCTACCCGCGCCTGGAGGCCGAGCGCTACGGCGCCGGGCGGCTGACGAAGATCCGCGCCCAGACCGTCTCGGGGCCTTCGTGCCGCGCCGTGGCCGAGCGCCTCGGGGTGCCCGACCTGCTGGCCGCGGCGGCGCCGGAGGGCATCGGACAGAGCGCCTCGACGCTCGTCGCGACCGAGCGCGTGCTCGCCAGCGTCATCGAGGCCGTGATCGGCGCCTGCTACCTGCACGCCGGCTACGAGCGCACCGCCGAGGCGGTCGTCGAGGCCTTCTCGCCCGAGATCGAGCACTCGCTCGAGCATCCGGTGGACTTCAAGTCCACGCTGCAGGAGCGCCTGGCCCAGCGCGGCGAGATCGTCAGCTACGAGGTGACCGCCGAGCTCGGGCCCCCGCACGACCGCACCTTCGAGGTCCTGGCGTCGGTCGGCGAGCGGCCGGTGGGAACCGGGTCGGGGCGCTCGAAGAAGCACGCCGAGCAGGAGGCCGCGCGGACCGCGCTCGAGATGCTCTACTCGGCCGACGAGGACGAGTTCGAGGACGAAGAGGCGGGAGACCCCTGATGCACCTCAAGTCGCTCACCCTCAAGGGCTTCAAGTCCTTCCCCGACCGCACGAAGCTCGACTTCGCCTCCGGCGTCTCGGTCGTCGTCGGGCCCAACGGCTCGGGCAAGTCCAACGTCACCGACGCCGTGCTGTGGGCGATGGGCGAGCAGTCGCCCCTGGCGGTCCGCGGCCAGTCGATGCAGGACGTCATCTTCGGCGGCGGCAAGGGCGTGCAGGCGCGCTCGTCGGCCGAGGTCGAGCTCGTCCTCGACAACGCCGACGGCGCGATCGACCTGCCGCTGGGGGAGATCTCGATCCTGCGCCGGCTGGACCGCAACGGCGACGGCGAGTACCGCCTCAACGGCGCCCGGTGCCGGCTCGTCGACGTCCTCGAGATCCTCTCGGACACGGGCCTGGGCAAGGAGTCGCACTCGGTCGTCTCGCAGGGCCGCGTCGAGGGGATCGTCACCTCCAAGCCGCGCGACCGGCGCCTGCTCATCGAGGAGGCCGCAGGCCTCGGCAAGCACCGCAAGCGCCGCCGCCGCGCGCAGCTCAAGCTCGAGCGCACGCAGGACAACCTCGACCGCGCCCTCGACGTCGAGCGCGAGGCGCGCTCGCGCCTGCGGCCGCTCAAGCGCCAGGCCGAGGCCGCCGAGCTGCACGAGCGCCTGGAGCGCCAGACCGTCGAGGCGCGCTGGGAGCTCGCGCGCGACGCCGTCCGCGCCCGCCGCGAGGAGCTGGCGGCCGCCGAGGCCGCGGCCACCGCCGCGCGGGCCCAGCGCGACGAGGCCCAGGCCGCGCTCGCCGAGGTCGCCAAGCGCCGCGAGGCGGCCGAGGACGCGCTGGCGCGGCGCACGGAGGAGCGCGAGGCGCTGGCGCGCCGCGTGTACGCCGCGAAGTCGGCGGCCGAGCGTGTCGAGCTGCGCCTCGAGCGCACCCGCGAGACGGTCGAGGCGATCGGCGAGCGCATCGAGCGCCGCGAGCGCCAGCTCGTCGGCCTGCGCGCGCAGGCGCAGGAGGACACGCCGGACGAGGCCGGCCGCGAGCGCATCGAGGCGCTGCAGGCACAGCTCGAGGAGCTCGACGCCCAGCGCGCCGACGCGCTCGAGCGCGAGCTCGCCGCGCTCTCCGCGCAGCGCGACGCCGCGGCGTCGCGCGTCGCCGAGCTCGAGGGCGGCGTGGAGAGCGCCCGGGCGGCGCTGACGGAGGCGGACGAAGGCAGCGAGACCGCGCGCCGTGCGCGGCGGGCGGCCGAGGGCTCGGCCGAGGCCGCCCGCCGCGAGGCCGCGCGCGTGGGGGCCGAGCTCGCCTCGGCCAACCAGTTCCTGCGCAGCCACGCGGCGGCGCCCACCCACGCGCGCTCGCTCGCCGACGAGCTCGAGGTCGAGGCGGGCTACGAGCTCGCCCTCGCCGCCGGGCTCGGCGGGCGCCTGAGCGCGGCGATCGTCGACGACCTCTCCTCCGCGCGTGCGCTGCTCGAGCGCGCAGGCGCCGACGGCGGGCGCGCGCTGGTCGCCGACTCGGGGGCGCCGGGCGTCGCGCGCACGACGACCCCGCCCGCCCCGGGCGCGCGCCACCTCGGCGACATGGTCTCCGGGCCGCAGCCGGCCGTGACCCTCGCGCGCCGGCTGCTGGCCAATACCTGGGTCGTCGACGAGCTCGACCAGCTCCCGCCCGCCTTCGTCGGGGTCGCCGTCACGCGCGCCGGCCGGGCGTGGTTCGGCTTCACGCGCGAGCTGCGCCAGGCGCCGAAGGGCGGCTCGGAGCGGGTGCTCGCCGAACGCAACCGCCGCGACGGGCTCGTCGCGGAGTCCGAACGCGCCGTGCAGGCCGAGCAGGCGGCGCTCGGCGCCGTCGAGGCGGCCGCCGTGGCCGTCCAGGCCGCCGACGCGACGCGCGACGAGGCCGACCGCGCGCTGCGCGACGCCGAGCGCGCCCGCGCGCAGGCCGCCGAGGAGGAGCGCCGCGCCGCGTGGCTCATCGACGAGCGCACCAAGGCGCCTGACCAGGGCGAGGCCGCCGTGCGCCGCGCCCAGGTCGAGGGCGAGCTGGCCGCCGAGCGCCGCGTGGCCGAGCGCGCCGCGCGCGAGCGCGCCGAGCGCGCCGCGCGGATCGAGCGCCTGCAGGCGTCGCTGGAGCGCGACCGCGCGCTGCTGCCGCTCGCGGGGCGGCTCGTGGAAGTCCTGAGCGGCGCGCTGGAGGCCGTGCGCGTGCGCGTCGAGGCGCTCGACGCCGAGCTCGCTGCGGACCGCCAGGCGGGCGAGGGCGTCGCCGCCGAGCTGCGCGCCTGCGCCGCGCAGGAGGCGGAGATCCAGGCGCGGCTGCGCGAGCGCGGCGAGGAGGTCACCGCCGCCGAGGTCCGCGCCCAGCAGGTACGCGACGCCGCGCGCGACGCCACCGCCGAGCTCGAGACGCTGGCCACGCGGCTCGGTCTCGAGCCGCTGCCCGCCGAGGAGCCGCTCGACGCCGAGACCGCCGACGGCCTGCGCACGCGCATCGAGCGCCTGCAGCGGCGCCGCGAGCAGCTCGGCCCGGTCAACCCGCTCGCCAAGGCCGAGTACGACGAGGCGCTCGCCCACGTCGAGGAGCTCGAGCGCCAGCGCGAGGACCTCGAGACCGCGCTGCGCGAGCTCAAGGGCCTCATCCGCGACACCGACCGCCAGATCCGCGAGACCTTCGAGGCCACCTTCACGGCCGCCGCCAAGAACTTCGAGGAGCTCGCCGAGCAGCTCTTCCCCGGCGGGCGCGGCCGCCTGCGCCTCGTGCGCGAGGACTCCGGGCCGCGGCCCGTGCTCGGCGGCGCCGACGTCCCCAAGGACGGCGACGAGGAGACGGCCGAGGCCGAGGAGGCGGAGGCCGAGGAGCACGGCCTCGACCCCGACGACGACCTCGGCGTCGAGATCGAGATCACGCCGGCGGGCAAGGCCATGAAGCGCCTGACGCTCCTCTCCGGCGGCGAGAAGTCGATGACCGCGATCGCCTTCCTGTTCGCCGTCTTCCTCGCCCGCCCGTGCCCGTTCTACATCCTCGATGAGGTCGAGGCGGCCCTCGACGATCTCAACATCGGCCGCTTCCTCGACCTCCTGCGCGCGCACGCCGACCGCGCCCAGTTCATCGTCGTCACCCACCAGAAGCGCACCATGGAGGCGGCCGACACGCTGTACGGCGTCTCGATGGGCGACGACGGCGTCTCGAAGGTGATCTCGCGCCGGCTGCCCCGCGACGCCGTCGACGCGGCGGCCGCGCGCGCCGACGCCGCGTAGGTCAGAGGTCGAACCGCGCCGGAAGGAATCGCGGCGCGGCGCGTCTTGCACACAGACGCCCCCCATCAGAGGAGTCTCATGCTGAAAGCCCGAGGCAGGATCTTGATCGTCGCCGTACTCGCCGTGGTCGGCGCCCTCGCCGTCGCCGGCATCACGTCCGCGTCCAGCACCGTCAACCTGAGGGCCAGCAAGACCAAGCTGGCGTTCAACCACAAGACGTTGACGGCCAAGCACGGCAAGGTCACGCTCGTCATGGCCAACCCGTCGAGCACCAAGCACGCGATCGCCGTCGAAGGCCACGGGGTCGACAAGGACGGCAAGACGGTCGGCAAGGGGAAGACGTCGACCGTGACCGTGACCCTCAAGAAGGGCACCTACACCTTCTACTGCCCCGTCGACGGCCACAGGGCCGCCGGCATGAAGGGCAAGCTCATCGTCAGCTAGGCCGAGGTCATCGGGCTGCGCGGCGCCGGCACGGCGCCGCGCGGGCCCGCGCCGCTAGCCTCCCTGGCGATGGGCAAGCGCAGCCGCCGCCGGGGCGACCCGACCGATCCGCAGCCCGACGCCGAGCGCCGCGACGAGGCGCCGGCCGACGGAGCCCCCGCGCCGCTGCGCCCCGACGGGCGCCTGCGCGAGGTCGCGCTGCTCGTCGAGGAGGCCGACTACCTGCTCTCGCTCTATCGCTGGGTCGTGATGACCGGCGAGGTGCCGCGCGCGCAGGACTGGCTGCGCCGCGAGGAGTGGCCGCACCCCGACTACGTCATCGACGTCTTCGGGTCGTGGGAGAAGTTCCTCCAGCACGCGGAGATCCCCGCCTCGCCGCTGCTGGCGCGCGTGCGCGAGGCCGACGACGAGCGCAAGTCGGTCGCCGCCCGCGAGCAGCAGGCCGAGCGTGACCTGGCCAGGGTCGAGGACCTGCGCCGCCAGGTCGAGACGGCCAAGCGCCGGCGCGAGGCCGCCGACGCCGAGCGCGCCGAGCTCAGCGCGCGCGCCGAGCGCCTCGCGACCCAGCTCGAGCGCGCCGAGGCGCGCGCCGCCGACGCCGAGGAGCACCTCGCCGAGCGCCGCCAGCACGCCGAGGCGCAGGCCGCCGCGGCCGGCGGAGCGGAGGCGCAAGGCGCGCGCGGCGAGGCCTCGGACGAGTGGCTGGCCGCCCACGAGGCGCTGCTCGACGAGCTCGAGGCAGTGCGCGCGCATCGCGAGGAGCTGCTGCGCCAGGTCGAGGAGCTGCGCGAGGCCGCCGCCCAGGACGCCAAGGCGATCGCGCGCCTGAGCGCCACGCTGGGCGAGGCGGCGGCCGGCCCCGACGCCAACGGCGACGGCCCCGCGGCCGAGGCGCAGGCGCCGCCCGCCACCGTGGCCGAGGCCGTCGAGCGCGCCGCCGGGCAGGCACGCCACCTCGTGTTCACGCGCGCCGCGCACGAGGCCGCGGCCGACAGCCCGTATCGGCGCCCCGCCGACGTCCTCGACACCCTCCTGCGCCTCGACGAGCTCGCGGCGCTCTACGCCGATCCGGCCGGCTTCGGGCGCTCGCTCGGCCAGGCGGCCGAGGAGCTCGGCCTGACCTGGCGCCAGAACGTCTCCGAGCTCGCGCGCAGCCGCAAGCCGCACCTCTACACGGTCACGCACGAGGGCGAGCGCCTCGAGCTCGGCCCGCACGTCGCCATCGGGTCGGGGTCGGGCGCCGGCTTCATCGCCCGCATCTACCTCCACGTCGCCGACGGCTCGGGGGAGACGGCGCGCGGCCTCTACGTCGGCCACGTCGGCCGCCACCTGCCCGACACCACGACGGCGTGAGCCGCGCGCCACGACGACTGGTCACCACGAATCTGACACCGTGCGCTGACGCTGGGCCGAGGTGTCCGCCAGGCGCCATAGCGTCAGCAGGACATCATGTCGCCACCGGCCACCGGCACCGCAGTGCTCATCTTGGTCGCATTCGTGCTGCCGGGATTCGTTGCGGTGCTCCTCAAGGAGCGTATCTACGAGGTACGCGGCGAGGAGTCCACGTTCGACCGCCTTCTCACTACGGTCTACTACTCGCTGATCGTCTACATGCTTCCTGCCCTGGCCGTCGGAGCGTTGTCGGCGCTTGGGCTCGTCGATCGCGACGATCTGAGGCAATTCTTCACCGGTCAGTCGCCGCTGTGGCTGATCGGCCTCGTGGCGCTCGCCGTCCTACTGGTTCTACCGGCGGCCGCGGCATGGGGGGCTTGGCGCTGGGTCGACTCGGACATGAGGCTCAAGGCGCTCGCCCGCCTGAAGATCAAGCGGACGCATCGCGTGGCCACGTCGTGGGACTGGGCGTTCGATTCAGAGCAGGATTTCTTCATGGTCGTGACCCTGAAGGACGGCGGCCGTCTTGCCGGCTACTACGGGAGGCGAGCCACTCGGGCTATGGCACGAAGACGCGCGATCTGTTCCTGGAGGAGCGCTGGGAGCTGAGCGATGACGGCAAGCAGATGGAGCGTCCCGCCCCTCGGAACGTGGGCATCTACGTACCGGAGGATCAGATCGTCGCCGTTGAGCTGTACCTTGTTAGTGATGGCCAGCGCGATGAGCTCTCCAAACGGGAACCCGACGAGTCCGGTACCGCGTAGCACTCCTCCGGGCACTGGCGAGCGTGGCCGTCAGCCAGTGGTTTCGCATCCCAAGCCGACAGGGCCCGTCCCGATCGGCGGTCCCATCCGACGTACGACGTGAGCGACCGCCGGAGCGACAATCCCGGCTCGAGGGACCGCGAACCGCCCCGCACCGTCCACGGGGGCGGTCAGCCAACGAACTCGCATCCCAAGCCACATGGTCCGGTGGACATCGGCAAGCCGATCACACCGCCGGCCAAGCAGCCGCCCTCCTCCGGTGACGGGAAACCGCCTCGCGGCGGAGGATGAGCCAGCAGCTGTCGGTCATGACGGCGTGAGCGGCGCGCCCTTCCTCCTCGCCCAGCTCAGCGACCCGCACGTCAACGACGAAGAGGACGCCCCGGCCGGCGCGCTGGCCCGCGCCGTCGGCGCGGTCGGCGCCCTCGACCCGGCGCCCGGCGCCGTGCTCGTCACCGGCGATCTCGCCGAGCACGGCCGCGCGGCCGAGTACGAGCGCGTCCGCGAGCTGCTGGCGCCGCTGGCGATGCCCGTCCACCTGCTCGGCGGCAACCACGACGACGCCGAGGCCCTGCGTGCCGTCTTCCCGGCGGGGGAGCCGGGCGGCGACTACCGCTACGCCGCGAGCTGCGGCCCACTGCGCCTCGTGGTCTGCGACACGACGCGCCCGGGCCGCGACGACGGCCACCTGCCGCCCGACCGCCTGGCGTGGCTCGAGTCCACGCTCGCCGAAGACGCCGAGACCCCGACGCTCGTGGCCATGCACCACCTGCCGCTCGAGACCGGGATCGCGGCGATGGACGCGCTCGGGATCGCGGCCGCCGAGCGCGCTGGCCTGGCCGAGGTCGTCGCCCGGCACCCGCAGATCCGCCGCATCGTCACCGGCCACGTCCATCGCCCGGTCGTCGGCGAGCTCGGCGGCTGCCCGGTCGTCGCCTGCCCGAGCACCCACGCGCAGATCGCGCTGGACCTCACGGGCTCCGATCGCCTCGCGCTCGCGGCGGAGCCGCCGGCCTTCGCGCTGCACCTGGCGCGCGAAGGTGAGATCGTCAGCCACCTGAAGCCCGTGGGCGGGTAAGACCGGCGGCGACCGTGACGCAGAGGTGGACACCATGAGCAAGACCTTCGTGATCGTCGGAGCCGGCATGGCCGGCGGCAAGGCCGTGGAGACGCTGCGCGAGGAGGGCTTCGACGGGCGCATCGTGCTGCTCGGCGCCGAGTCCGAGCGGCCCTACGAGCGCCCGCCGCTGAGCAAGGACTACGTGCGCGGGGAGGCCGAGCGCAGCTCCGTGTACCTCCAGGAGGACGCTGGCTGGTACGAGGCCCACGACGTCGAGCTGCGGACGTCGACCCTGGTCGAGTCGCTCGACGTCGGCGGCCGGGCGGTCGTCCTGTCCGGCGGCGAGCGCGTGGACTACGACGCGCTCCTGCTCGCGACCGGCGCCGAGCCCAAGCGCCCGCCGATCCCCGGCGTCGAGCTGGACGGCGTCCACGTCCTGCGCACGCTCGACGACTCCGATGCGCTGCGCGCGCTGATGGACCGCGGCGGGCGGCTCGTGGTCGTGGGCGCGGGCTGGATCGGCTGCGAGGTCGCCGCCTCGGCGCGCCAGAAGGGGATGGAGGTCGCGCTCGTCGAGCCGCAGTCGGTCCCGCTCGAGGGCGTGCTCGGCCCCGAGCTGGGCGCGATCTACCGCGACGTGCACGCCGACCACGGCATCGAGCTGCACCTCGGGACCGGAGTCGAGGCGATCGAGGGCGACGGGCGCGCCGAGCGCGTGCGCACGAGCGACGGGACCGTGCTCGAGGGCGACGCGGTCGTGCTCGGCGTCGGCGTCGCGCCGCGGACGGCGCTCGCCGAGGGCGTGCTCGACGTCGAGAACGGGATCCTCGTCGACGCCGCCCTGCGCGCGAGCGCCGACGGCGTCTTCGCGGCCGGCGACGTCGCCAACCACGACCACCCGCTCTTCGGGCGCCTGCGCGTCGAGCACTGGGCCAACGCGCTGGAGCAGGGGCCGACCGCGGCGCGCGCGATGCTCGGGTCTGACGTCGTCTATGACCGCGTGCCCTACTTCTTCTCCGACCAGTACGACGTCGGCATGGAGTACGCCGGCCACGGCGCGCCGGGCGACGAGGTCGTCTTCCGCGGCGACCCGGGGTCGCGCGAGTTCATCGCCTTCTGGCTGCGCGACGGGCGGGTGGCGGCGGGGATGAACGTCAACGTCTGGGACGTCAACGAGCACCTCCAGGAGCTCGTGCGCTCGGGGGCCAGCGTCGAGCGCGAGCGGCTCGCCGATCCCGACGTGCCCCTGGACGAGCTGGCCTCCTCCTAGCTACCCTCGCGGCATGCGCAGTTGCGCACGCACGCTCTTTGCCTCGCCCCGGCCGTCTCGGCGGGGCGACGCGCGCGTGCGCTGACGCTCCTTCGCGGACGACCGGGGCGCCCCGATCCCGTCCGTCTTCAAGCAAGGAGCAGCCATGTCGTACCTCACCTCGCAGCAGCTCGGCGCGGCCTTGACCCTGCCCGACCTCACCGACCCGGCCTACGGGCCGCACTGCATGCAGGACCTCGTCGCGTGCGCCGTGGGGCGCCTGCGCGAGCGCTGGGACTGCGCGGTGTACGTGCGCCGCGGGGCCCGCGTCGTCGCGATCTCGGACAACTACGACGCCCTCGGCTATCCGCCCGACGGCGCGGCGCGCGACAGCCGCTACACGCGCTACCTCGACGACCGGCGGCTGCTGCGCAGCTCGACCTCCGCGGCGGTGCCCGGCGCTTTGCGCGAGCTCGCGGCGGGGGCGCCTGACGACGTCCTCGTCTGCGCGCCCGGGCTCGTCTACCGCCGCGACGCGATCGACCGCCTGCACGTGGGCGAGCCCCACCAGCTCGACCTGTGGCGGATCACGGCGGGCGCGATGGGGGCGGGCGACCTCGAGGCGATGATCGCCGAGGTCGTGGACGCGCTGCTACCGGGCGCCCAGTGGCGCGCGCTGCCCGCCGAACACCCCTACACCGAGCGCGGTCGCGAGGTGCAGGTGCTCACCGGCGGCGAGTGGGTCGAGCTGCTCGAGTGCGGCCTGGCCCACCCGCACGTGCTCGCCGCCGCCGGCCTGGAGGGACGCGGCGGCCTCGCGATGGGCGTCGGCCTGGACCGCGCGGTGATGCTGCGCAAGGGGATCGGCGACATCCGCCTGCTGCGCGCGGCCGACCCGCGCGTGGCGGCACAGATGCGCGACCTCGAGCCCTACCGCGAGGTCTCCTCCCAGCCGCCGGCGCGCCGCGACCTGAGCGTCGCGTGTGCCCCGGGCCTCGGCGACGAGGACCTCGGCGACCGGGTCCGGGCGGCGCTGAGCGCCGAGGAGGCCGAATGGGTCGAGGAGGTCGCGGTGGCGGGCCGGACGCCGGCGCGCGAGCTGCCCGCCGCGGCCAGGGCGCGCATCGGCATCGCCGACGGCCAGGAGAACCTGCTCGTGCGCGTCGTCCTGCGCCACCCGACCCGCTCGCTGGGCAAGGCGGAGGCCAACGCGCTGCGCGACCGCATCTACGCCGCGCTGCACGAGGGTGGCGTGCACCAGTGGGCGGCGGCCTAGAGGCGCTTCTCGCCCCAGTAGGCGGCGATCGGGTTGGCGTTGAAGTTGCCGATCTCGGTGTAGCCCTCGGAGGCGTAGAGGGCCATGGCGCCGCGCTGCAGGGGGCCTGTGTCCAGGCGCACGAAGGCATAGCCGCGCTCGCGCGCGGCGTCCTCGAGCGCCCGCAGCAGCGTGCGCGCGACGCCCCGCCGGCGCGCGGCCGGAACGACGTACATGCGCTTGATCTCGGCGGCGTCGGGCGCGATCCGCTTCAGGCCGCCCGAGCACACCGGCTCGCCGTCGTGGTAGCCGACGAGGAAGGTCCCGCCGGGCGGGGAGAAGTCGGCCGGGGTGGCGCTGGGCATGTGGGCGCCCTCGATGTCGCCGTAGAGCTCGTTCATCTCGGCGACCATGGCGGCGAGCAGGTCGCCGGCGGGGGGAGCGGCCGGGTCGGCGGCCCGGAAGTCGATCTGCACTCCGCTATCGTCGCGCACCGCCGATGCCCCGCGACTGGACGGACGTCTTCATCACCGGCGACGGCACGACCGTCGCCGCGCCGGCGGCCGACGAGGAGCCCGAGCAGCGCCGCGGCTTCTTCCGCCGCCTGCGCGAGAACCTCTCGAAGACCCGTCAGGCCCTGGGCGCCGAGATCCAGGCGACGCTCTTCGAGGGCGAGCTGGACAGCGCCACGTGGGAGCGCCTGGAGGAGGCGCTGATCATGGCCGACGTCGGCGCGCGGACGACCGCGGAGGTCGTCGGCAAGCTCGAGATGGAGGCCGAGGCCGGGGGCCTCGAGGGCGGCGAGGCGCTGTCGGCGCGGCTCGCCGAGCTGCTCGCCGACATCGCCCGGCCGCAGGACGGCCCACCCGCGCGCATCGACCTCACCCACGAGCCGACGGTGATCATGGTCGCCGGGGTCAACGGGACCGGCAAGACGACGACGATCGGCAAGCTCGCCTGGCACCTGCAGCGCGAGCTGGGCAAGACCGTCGTCCTCGGAGCGGCGGACACCTTCCGCGCCGCCGCCGTCGAGCAGCTCACCGAGTGGGCCGCGCGCGCCGGGTGCGAGATCGTCACCGGCCCCGAGGGCTCCGACCCCGGCGCGGTCGCCTTCGACGCCGTCAAGCAGGGCCGCGAGCGCGGCGCCGACGTGATCATCGTCGACACCGCCGGGCGCCTGCACACCCAGGACCACCTGATGGCCGAGCTGACCAAGGTCCGCCGCGTGATCGGCAAGCAGCTCGAGGGCGCCCCGCACGAGACGCTGCTGACCGTCGACGCCACCACCGGCCAGAACGGCCTGCGCCAGGCCCAGCTCTTCTCCGAGGCCGTGCCCGTCGACGGCATCGTCCTGACGAAGCTCGACGGCACCGCCAAGGGCGGCATCGCGCTGGCGATCGCCGGCGAGCTGGGCATCCCGGTCAAGCTGATCGGCATCGGCGAGGCGCTGGAGGACCTGCGCCCGTTCGACGCCGACGACTTCGCCCGGGCGCTCGTGTCACCGGCGGACTGAGGGGCGCGGACGCAAAGGACGCACGACCGCGCCGTCTCTCCCTCTACCATCACCACAGGAATGGACGCCTGGGTCATCTGGCTGATCGTGGCTGTCGTCTTCGCCGTGGCGGAGGTGATCAACCTCAGCTTCTACCTGTTCCCGTTCGCGATCGGGGCGGCCGGGGCGGGGATCGTCGACCTGGCGGGCGGGCCGGCGGCCGCGTCGTGGATCACGTTCGTGGTCCTGACGGGCGTCAGCTTCGGGGTCGTGCGGCCGATCGCCAGGCGTCACATCAACATGCCGCCGCAGCTGCGCACCGGCACCGCGGCGCTGATCGGGCGCACGGCGATCGTCACCGAGCGGATCGTCAACGACGACGCCGTGGGCAAGGTCCGCATCGACGGCGAGGTGTGGAGCGCGCGCGCCTACGACGAGGACAAGGTGCTCGAGCCCGGGACGCGCGTGCACGTGATGGAGATTCGGGGCGCCATGGCGCTCGTCGACGACTGAGGAGGCAGGGATGGTCGGATTGATCGTGGCGGCGGTGCTGATCCTCTTCGCGCTGTTCGTGGCGGCCAGGACCGTGCGGATCATCCCGCAGGCCCGGGCGGGCGTGGTCGAGCGCCTCGGGCGCTACAGCCGCACGCTGAGCCCGGGCATGACGATCGTGGTTCCCTTCATCGATCGCGTGCGTCCATTGCTGGACCTGCGCGAGCAGGTCGTCTCGTTCCCGCCCCAGCCGGTCATCACGGCCGACAACGTCTCGGTCGGGATCGACACGGTCCTGTACTTCACGATCACCGAGCCGAAGTCCGCCACCTACGAGATCGCCAATCCGCTGCAGGCCATCGAGCAGCTGACGGTGACCACGCTGCGCAACATCGTCGGCTCGCTGACGCTCGAGCAGGCGCTGACCAGCCGCGACGAGGTCAACGATCGCCTGCGCGTCGTGCTCGACGAGCGCACGGGCAAGTGGGGCATCCGCATCAACGGCGTCGAGCTCAAGTCGATCGACCCGCCCGGCGGGATCCAGGAGGCGATGGAGAAGCAGATGCGCGCCGAGCGCGACCGGCGCGCGGCGATCCTCACCGCCGAGGGCGTCAAGCAGTCGCAGATCCTCACCGCCGAGGGCGAGAAGCAGTCGGCGGTGCTGAAGGCCGAGGGCGGCAAGCAGGCCGCGATCCTGCGCGCCGAGGGCGAGGCCAAGGCGATCGACACCGTCTTCGAGGCGATCCACAAGGGCGACCCCGATCCCAAGCTGCTGAGCTACCAGTACCTGCAGATGCTGCCCCAGCTCGCGCGCGGCGACGCGAACAAGATCTGGGTCATCCCCAGCGAGTTCACCCAGGCGCTCTCGAACCTGAGCGGGTTCGCCGCCGACGTGACGGAGCGGCAGCGGAAGCCCGAGCCTCCGCCGCCGCCCCCTCCGATCGCGCCGGGCGATCCGTCCAGCTAGCGCCTACTCATAGGCGAGCGCGCCGAGCACGTCCATCCGCGCCGCCCGCCGCGCGGGCAGGACCGCGGCCACCGTGCCGGCCACGATGGCCACGACGACAAGCGTCGCAAGCCCCCCGATCGGCAGGGCGAAGGTGAACCCGAGGTGGCCGAAGACGGCCACGACGATGCCCGCCAGCCCGATGCCGATGGCGATGCCCATCGCCGAGCCCAGCAGCGCGGTGATGATGCTCTCGCGGCGGACCATGCGCCGCACCTGGCGGCGCGTCATGCCGACCGCGCGCAGCATCCCGATCTCGCGCGTGCGCTCGATCGTCGCCAGCACGAGCGTGTTCGCGAGGCCGAAGAGGCTCACGATCACGGCCAGCGCGAGCAGGACGTCGAAGATCGCCAGCAGCTGGTTGATGCCGCTGGTCTGCTCGTCGATGTAGGCGCTCTTGGTGAACACCTTGGCGCCCGGGAACGACGCCACCGCCGCCTGCAGCTGCGCCTGGTTGGCGTCGGGCGCATCGATCAGCGTCATGTGGTCCTGGCGACCACTGAAGCCGCCCGCCGCGTAGGCCTGGTCGCCGATCGTGATCGGCCCGAGGCCCAGCGCGTCGATCACGGGGGACTTCTCGATCCCGCGGACGGTCAGGGTGACGCGCCTGTCGGCCGGGGTGACGATCGTGAAGCGATCGCCCACGCCGACCTTGTGCTCCTTGGCCCAGCCGTCGTCGACGACCGCGCCGTCGGCGCCCAGGCCGGCCAGCGTGGTGCGCGAGCCGTCCTTCCACTTGAAGTCCAGGACCTTGCCGATGGTGGCCGGGTCGACGGCGTTGACGCCCTCGGTCTCGCCGTAGGCGCGGACCGCGTCCTGGCGCACCGAGGAGGTCGTCCGCACGCCCTTGACCGCCGCCACCTTGCGGGCGGCGTCACGGTCGACCGGCGACCAGCCGTCGTCGCCGGTGAGGACGTACCCGGCCGAGACGCGCTTCTGCAGCGAGCCCTTGGTCGAGTCCTTCAGGCCGGCGGCGATGATCGTCACCGCGGCGACGAGCGCCACGCCGATGGTCAGGGCCGAGGCCGTGATGGCCGTGCGGCCCGGCGCACGCATCGCGTTGCGCCGAGCCAGCATGGCCGCGGGGCCCCCCGTGGCCTCCACCGGGCGCCCGAGGGCGCCGACGGTGGCCCGCACGATGCGCGCCGGCAGGCGCAGCCGGCGCGAGGTGCCGGCGGCGTCGCGCAGCGCCTCGACGGGCGCCACGCGCGTCGCGCGCCACGCCGGCAGCAGGCCGGCGACCAGCGTCACGACGATGCCGACGATCAGCGACACGAGGATGGTGCGCGAGGCGAAGACGGTCCCCGTCTCGGGCAGGTCGAGCCCGACCGACTTGAAGATCGCGTCCAGGCCCTTGGCCAGCCCGTAGCCGGCGGCGAGCCCGACGGCGCTGGCCGCGGCGCCCATCATCAGCGCCTCGGCGATGACCGTGCGCAGCACCTGCCGGCGCGAGGCGCCGGCCAGCCGCAGGAGCCCGAACTCGCGCGAGCGCTGGGCCACCGTGATCGACAGCGAGTTGAAGATCGTGAACGCCCCGACCAGGAGCGCAACGCCGCCGAAGGCCAGCAGCACGCCCTTGATGATCGAGATGAACGACTTCAGGCCGTCGAGGGTGAAGCGGTCCTGCTTCTCGGCGGTCAGCACCTTGGCCTGCGGCAGCGCTGCGGCCAGGTCGTGGCGCACCTGCGCCGGCGAGACGCCGGGGCGCGCGGCCACGAGGATCGAGTCGAAGCGGCCGGCCTTGTCGAACAGGCCCTGCGCGGTGCGCAGGTCGAAGAGCGCGAAGCTCGCCGTGCCCAGCGACTTGACGCTGCCGAAGGTGGCCACGCCCGTGATCCGGTAGGGGCGGGCGGGGCCGGCGGTGGCGATGCGGACGCGGTCGCCGACGTGCAGGTGCTGCTTGTCGGCGGTGCCGGCGTCGATGACGACCTGGCCGGCGCCCGTCGCCCAGTCGCCGGACTGCAGGCGGAAGGGCGTCAGCTTGCCGCCGCGCGCCGCGGCGGGGTCGAGGCCGCCGCCGAACCACGGGCCGTCGCCGGCGACCTTGCCGTCCTTGTCCACGATCTTCGTGTACAGGTCGGTGATGTCACCGCTCGCGCTCGCGACGCCGGGCACCTTGCGCACCTGGTCGAGGACGCGGGCGTCGATCGTCGGCTGCTGGAGGGTCTCGGAGTCGTTGGTGGTCGAGAAGGGGCTGGGGGCGGTGACCACGGCCGCGGTGCCGTCGTAGGCGGACGACGAGAGATCGTCGGCGGCGCGGCCCATCGTGTCGGTGAGCGTGAACGCCGCGGCGATCGTCGCCACCCCGAGGACGATGGCCATCGCGGTCAGCGTCGTACGGATCGGCCGGGCCACGAGCCCCTTGAGCGCGATCCGCAGCATCAGGCGCTCGCCACCTTCATGTGGGCCAGCACGTCGGTCTCGGTCGGCTGGGAGAGGTCGGAGACGATCTCGCCGTCGGCGAGGAAGAGGACGCGGTCGGCGCGCGCGGCGGCGCGCGGGTCGTGGGTGACCATGACCGTCGTCTGGCCGTCGAGGTCGACGGCGTCGCGCAGGAGGTCGAGGACCAGCGCGCCCGCGTGCGAGTCGAGGTTGCCCGTCGGCTCGTCGGCGAAGAGCACCGTCGGCTCGGAGATGAGCGCGCGGGCGATCGCGACGCGCTGCTGCTGGCCGCCGGAGAGCTCGGCCGGCTTGTGGCGGCGGCGCTCGGCGAGGCCGACGCGCTCGAGCAGGGCGTCGAGGGCGTCGCGCGCACCCTTGCGCCCGGCGATCGTCAGCGGCAGGAGGACGTTCTCCTCGGCGCTGAGCGTCGGCAGCAGGTTGAAGGACTGAAAGACGAAGCCGATGTGCTGACGACGCAGCTTGGTCAGCGTCTTGTCGCCCATCGTCGTGATGTCCTGGTCGCCGATGTGGACGGTGCCCGCGGTGGGGCGGTCCAGGCCGGCGAGCAGGTGCATGAGAGTCGACTTGCCCGAGCCCGACGGACCCATGATGGCCGTGAACTGGCCGGCGGGCACGTCGAGCGAGACGCCGCGCAGCGCGTCGACGGCTGCCTCCCCGGCGCCGTAGCGGCGGGTGACTTCCTGGGCCGAGACGGCCGCGGTCACGGCGACCGCAGGGGCGGTCGCAACGCTCTCGTTGAGCATGGGTGGCTGGTCCCTTTCGGTGGTTGTTCTCAGCAGGCGGCGGTGGCCTCGCGGGCCAGCCGCGAGATCGCCGCCTGAAGGGCCCCGGCGGCGAGCAGGGCGTTGGTGGCCTCTGCCATCAGGCGCCCCGCGATGCCGCGGTTGGGCCGGACGCAGACCGACGCGCGCACCTCGCTCCCGCTCGGGGCGGGCTCGAGGTCGTAGCGCACGTCGAACCCGACCGGGCCGTCCGCGCTGAGGCGCAGCCGGCCGTCGATCGCCTCGTGGACCTGCACGTCGAAGCCCACGCGCTTGCCGGCAAGCCTGCCGCTGACGCGGGCTCGGCTGCCGCACCGCAGGCGCGGCGTGCGCAGGTCCTCGACGTCGAAGGCGATCGGCGCCCAGCGGGCGCAGGCCTCCGGGTCGGTGAGGACGTCGAGGACGGCCTCGGGCCGCGCCTCGATCGTGGTGGTCGCCGTCCATTCCCTCATGGGTGGTGAAGGTCCCAGGACGCAGGCGCCGTGTCGTCGCCCGGGTGGCCGATTTGCAGCGCCAACGGGACGATCTGGAGGTCGTCCTTGAGGATGAGTCGACGATCGCCCGGGCGGAGGACGATCGCGCTCTCACGCGCGGCTAGAGTGCGCCCGTGCGGGCATCGACGTCGTTGGGGGCGCGCGTGCAGGCCCTGCCGCCAGGACGGGCGGACCTGCTCCTGGCGGGTGTGTTCGCGGTCGAGACGCAAGTCGAGCTGTCCTTCCTCGACGGCTCGGCGGGGACGATCCTCGCCGCCCGCGCGCTCACCGTCGTCATGGCCTGCGGCATCGCCCTGCGCCGGCGGGCTCCGTTCGTCGCCGCCGGGCTCGTCTTCGCCGCCCTCATCGTCATGGAGCAGCTCGGCGGCGGCGTGAATACGTCGCTCGTCGGGCCCTACATCTCGGCCTTCATCGTCTCCTACTCGATCGGCGCCAACCTCGAGGGACGGGCGCTCGCGTGGGGCACCGCATGGCTGGTGGCGCTCGTCACGGTCATGGGCAGCCTCGACCCGACCTCCGACGAGGGGCTGAACCTGATCTGGGGCTGGCTGGTGATCGTCGCCGCCCCCGTGCTGGCGGGCCGGCTGCTGCGCGACCGGCTGCGCCTGGCGCGGGAGCTGCGCGCGGCCGCCGCCGAGGACGACGCCGAGCCGTGGGCCGACCAGGCGGTGGCCGAGGAGCGCACCCGGATCGCCGCCGACCTGCACGACGTCGTCGCCCGCGCGCTGCGGCGGATGGTCGTCGACGCCGAAGGCGCCGGCGCGCTCGTCGAGGCCGAGCCCGCGCGCGCCGCGCTCGCCTTCGCCGCCGTCGAGCAGACCGGGCGCGACGCGCTCGGCGAGATCCGCCGGCTGCTCGGCGTGCTGCGCCGCGAGGACGACGAGCTGGCGCTCGCGCCGCAGCCCACGCTCGCCCACGTCTCCGACCTCGTGCGGCGCGCGGGCGCCGCCGGGCTGCCGGTCGCGCTGCGCGTCGAGGGCGAGCCGACGCCGCTACCAGCGGGCGCCGACCTCACCGCGTACCGCGTCATCCAGGAGGCGCTCGCCGCCGCCGTCCGCGAGGGCGCGGCGGCCGGCGCGACGGTCGTCGTCCGCTACGGCACCGAGCTCGTCGAGCTCGAGGTCGCCGACGACGGCGCCCCGCGGCCCGCGCCGATGGGGATCCAGGAGCGCGTCGCGCTCTACGGCGGCGACCTGCGCACGTCGAGCCCGCGCGCCGGCGGCCACAGCCTGCGCGCGCGCCTGCCCCTCGGGAGCGCGGCGTGAGGCGCCCGCGGCGGCTGGACCTCCTGCTCGCGGCGCTCGCCTTCGCGACGGGCGTCGCCGAGGTCGCGCTCGCGGACGACCTGCGCGGCTCGCTCGCGCTCAACGTCCTCTTCGTCGCGGGGATCACGCTGCCGCTCGGCTGGTGGCGGACGTGCCCGCTGCGCGCGACCGTCTGCCTCTTCGCCGTCGCCGTGCCGGCGGAGGCGCTGACCTCGGCCGCCGATCAGGCGGCGATCTGGTTCCCCCTCCTGGCGCTCTCCTTCGGCCTAGGCGCCTACGAGGACGGCCGCGGCGCGGCCGCCGGCCTCGGCGTGCTCGTTGCGGGGATCGTCGCGACGAGCGCGGTCGGCGGCTCGGTGGCGCCCGGCGAGTTCGTCTTCCCGAGCCTCCTGGCGGCCGGCTTCTGCGTGGCCGGACGCACCGCGCGCACCCGCGCCCGCCTGGCCGGCGAGCTGCACGAGGCGGCGGCCCGCGCTCGCGAGCGCCGGGCCGTCGCGGCCGAGCGCGCGGTGGCCGAGGAGCGCAGGCGGATCGCGCGCGAGATGCACGACGTGGTGGCGCACTCGGTCAGCGTCATGGTCGTCCAGGCGGGTGGGGCGCGGCGGATCCTCGAGCGCTCGCCCGAGCGCGCCGAGGCGGCGGCGGCGCTCATCGCGGGCACCGGGCGCGAGGCGATCGTCGAGCTGCAGCGCCTGCTCGGCGTCCTCAGCGCCGACGCCGGGCCGCCGCCGACGCTCGAGAGCCTCGACGGCCTCGTCGAGCGCGCGCGGGCCGCGGGCCTTCCCGTGGCCCTGACCGTCGAGGGACGACGCCGGCCGCTTCCGGAGGGGGTCGAGCACGCCGCCTACCGCGTCGTGCAGGAGGCGATCACCAACGCGATCAAGTACGCCGGGGCGGCGCCCACCGACGTCTGCGTCCGCTATCGCGAGGACGACGTCGAGCTCCATGTCCGCGACCGCGGGACCGGGGACGTGGCGGTCGCCGTGGGCGGCGGCGGCCACGGCCTGGTCGGGATGCGCGAGCGCGTGCGGGTCTTCGGCGGCGAGCTCCACACCGGCCGCCCTCCGGGCGGCGGTTTCGAGGTCAGGGCCCGGATCCCGGTGCGCGGCGGCGCCGAGCACGCATGACGCCGTCATCCCCGCGGACGACGGGCGGATCGCCCACCAGGACGACGATCGCGCCCGCGCACGCGGCTAGGCTCTGGCCGTGACGGCAGTGACCAGCCGCGTCGTGCAGGAGGCGATCACCAACGCGCTCGAGCCCGGCGGTGGCAGCGCCGCCGAGGTGTGCGTACGCTACGGCCTCGACGACGTCGAGCTCGAAGTGCGCGACCAGGGTCCCGGCCATCGCCGCTCATCGCGGCGCCGCGACGACCACGCGGTCGCGGGCGGCGGCCGTGGGCTGGTCGGCATGGGCGAACGGGTACGGGCAAGGATTCCCCTGGGCACGCAAGAGGAGAGATCGTGAGCGTTCGCATCCTGATCGCCGACGACCAGGCGCTCGTCCGCGCCGGGTTCAAGATGATCCTCGACGCCGAGGACGACCTCGACGTGGTCGGCGAGGCCTCCGACGGCGGCCAGGCCGTGGCCATGGCCGAGCGCCTGGAGCCCGACGTCGTGCTCATGGACATCCGCATGCCCGAGCTCGACGGCATCGAGGCGACGCGCCAGATCATCGCCGCCGCGGGTGACCGGCCGGTGCGCGTGCTCATGCTCACGACCTTCGACCTCAACGAGTACGTCTACGAGGCGCTGCGCGCCGGCGCCAGCGGCTTCCTGCTCAAGGACGTCCCGCCCGAGCAGCTCGTGGCCGGCATCCGGGTCGTGGCCGAGGGCGAGGCGCTGCTCGCGCCCTCGATCACCAAGCGCCTGATCCAAGAGTTCGCGACGGCTGCGCCGGCCCGCTCCGAGCCGCCGCGGGGCCTCGACGAGCTCACCGCGCGCGAGCTCGAGGTCTTCAAGCTCGTCTCCCGCGGCCTTTCGAACGCCGAGATCGCCGGGGAGCTCGTCGTCTCCGAGACGACGGTCAAGACCCACGTCGCCCGCGTGCTCATGAAGCTCGGCCTCCGCGACCGCGTCCAGGCGGTCGTGCTCGCCTACGAGTCGGGCGTCGCGGTCCCCGGGCGCACCGGCTGAGGCGCGCGCCGCCTGCCAGCATGCGGGCATGAGCCCGTACCTGAGCGAGACGCTCGACGCCTACCTCGACGCGCACGCGACGCCGCTCGAGCCGCTGCTGCAGGAGAACCACGAGGAGACCTACGCGTCGCTCTCCTCGCCGCAGATGATCGCCGGCCCGGTCCTCGGCCGGCTCCTGCGCCTGCTCGTGACGCTCGTCGCGCCACGGCTGGTGGTCGAGATCGGGACCTTCACCGGCTACTCGGCGATGGCGATGGCGGGCGGCCTGCCGCCGGAGGGGCGCCTGGTCACGTGCGAGCTCTCGCCCGACCGCGCGGAGTTCGCCCGCTCCTACTTCGACCGCTCGCCCTGGTCGGACCGGATCGAGGTCCGCGTCGGCCCCGCGCTCGAGAGCGTCGCCGCCCTCGAGGGGCCCTTCGACTTCGTCTTCATCGACGCCGACAAGGAGGGCTACCCGGCCTACTACGACGCCGTGGTGCCCAAGCTCTCGCCGCGCGGCCTGATCGCGGTCGACAACACGCTCAGCGGGGGCGACGTCGCCGACCCGCGCGACGACCGCGACCGCATGATGGCCGCCTTCAACGACCACGTCCTCGCCGACGAGCGCACCGAGAGCGTCGTCCTCAGCGTCCGCGACGGCGTGACGCTGATCCGCCTGGCGGGCGGGCCCCAGCGCCCGCTCTAGACTGGACCGGAGTGTTCGACGCCCTCTCCGAGAAGCTCCAGGCGACGCTGACCGAGGTCCGCGGCCACGGCACGCTGACCGAGGCCGACATCGACAAGGCGATGCGGGAGATCCGCCTCGCCCTGCTCGAGGCCGACGTCAACTTCAAGGTCGTCAAGTCCTTCACGGCCTCGGTGAAGGAGCGCTGCCTGGGCGCCGACGTGCTCGGCACGCTCAACCCCGGCCAGCAGGTCGTCAAGATCGTCAACGAGGAGCTCGCCTCGCTGATGGGCGGCGCCTCGCGCGGGGTGACCTTCTCGCCCCGTCCGCCGACGGTGATCGTGCTCGCCGGCCTGCAGGGCTCGGGCAAGACGACCGCCGCCGCCAAGCTCGCCCGCTGGCTGAAGAGCGAGCACGGCTCGTCGGTCGCGCTCGCGGCCTGCGACGTCTACCGCCCGGCAGCCGTCGACCAGCTCGTCAAGGTCGGCGCGCAGGTGGGCGCCGACGTCTACGAGCAGGGCACCGACCGCGACCCCGTCGACATCGCCCGCTGGGCCTGGGACCGGGCCAAGACCGAGGGCAAAGACGTGCTCATCGTCGACACCTCGGGTCGCCTGCACGTCGACCAGGAGCTGATGGACGAGCTCGTCCGCATCCGCGGCGCCGTCAAGCCGCACTCGATCCTGCTCGTCGTCGACGCCATGACCGGCCAGGACGCCGTCAACGTCGCCGAGCAGTTCGCCGCCGCCGTGCAGTTCGACGGCGTCGTGATGAGCAAGCTCGACGGCGACGCCCGCGGCGGCGCCGCACTGAGCGTCAAGGCCGTCACCGGCAAGCCGATCCTCTTCGCCTCGGTCGGCGAGAAGCTCGACCAGTTCGAGCGCTTCCACCCCGACCGCATGGCCCAGCGCATCCTCGGCATGGGCGACGTCATGTCGCTGATCGAGAAGGCCGAGGCCCAGATCGAGGAGGACGAGGCCAAGGAGCTCGAGCGCAAGCTGCGCAAGAACGAGTTCACCCTCGAGGACTTCCTCAAGCAGCTCAAGACGATCCGCCGCATGGGGCCCCTGCAGTCGATCCTCGGCATGATGCCCGGCCTCTCCGGCCACCAGCTCTCGCAGATGAAGGTCGACGAGCGCGAGCTCGACCGCGTCGAGGCGATCATCCTCTCGATGACGCCCGAGGAGCGCCGCCGCCCCGACCTCATCAAGGGCTCGCGCCGCCTGCGCATCGCGCGGGGCTCGGGGACGAACGTGCAGGCGGTCAACCAGCTCGTCAAGCAGTTCGACCAGATGCGCAAGCTCATGCGCCAGCTCGGGCGGGGCAAGATGCCCGACATCGGCGCACTGATGCGGGGCGGGCGCTAGGGAAGGCGTCGCGCGCCTCTCGCTCGCGCCCGCTACCCTCTCCCGTCGGCTTTCCCAAGCACTTCGAGAGGAACTTCCGTTGGCAGTACGACTGAGGCTCACCCGCGTGGGCGGCAAGAAGGACCCGATCTGGCGGGTCGTCGTCGCCGACCAGCGCTCCCCGCGGGACGGCCGCTTCATCGAGACCGTCGGGCAGTACAACCCGCAGACCGATCCCTCCACGATCAAGCTCGACGAGGAGCGCATCCGCGCATGGCTCGACAAGGGCGCGCAGCCGACCTCGACGGTCCGCAAGCTCCTGAAGACCCAGGGCATCGAGCCCAGCGTCCGGTAGGCCGCGCGCCGATGCGCGACCTCCTCGAATCGCTGGCCCGCAAGCTGGTCGATCAGCCCGACCGGGTCACGGTCGAGCAGTTCGAGGAGGAGGACGGGACGATCGTCCTCGAGCTTGCGGTGGCCGAGGACGACTACGGCAAGATCATCGGGCGCGGCGGCCGCACCGCCAACGCCCTGCGTACGGTCGTGAAGGCCGCGGCGGTCAAGGAGAACCGTCGCGTGCTCGTCGACATCGTCGACTGAGGTGGCGCGGGCGCGCGTCGACTGGCTGGCGGCGGGCCGGGTCGGCCGGCCGCACGGCCTCGACGGCTCCTTTCACGTGATCCGGCCGCGCGGGGCCCTGCTCGCCGAGGGCACGGTCGTGCGCGTCGGCGAGGCCGAGGCCGAGGCCGCGATCGTGCGCCGCGCCGGCACCGACGCGCGGCCGATCCTGCGCCTCGCCGGCCACGACGGCCGTGAGGCGGCCGAGGCCCTGCGCGGCGCGGACCTGTTCGTCCACCGCGGCGTGTTCCCGCCGCTCGAGGAGGACGAGTGGTACGCGGAGGACCTCGAGGGCTGCCGCGTCGTCGACGGCGGCGCCGAGGTCGGGAGCGTCCTGCGCCTGGTGGCGCTGCCGTCGTGCGAAGCGCTCGAGGTCGAGCGCGCCGACGGCTCCGACCTCCTCGTCCCGCTCGTGCGCGACGCCGTGCGCACGGTGGACATCAAGGGCGGCGTGATCGACGTCGACCTCGCGTTCCTGGGGGAGGACGCGGTCGGCGCCGCAACGCCGCGCGGGAGCGCCTCCACCTGATGCAGCTCGACGTCGTCACCCTCTTCCCCGAGTGGTTCGAGTGGTTCCGCGGCCAGCGCCACGTCGGCAACGCGCTCGCCCACGGCCACGAGCTGCGCACCCTCAATCCGCGCGAGCACACGCCGCTGAGCGGCGGGCAGGTCGACGACACCCCGTTCGGCGGCGGCGCCGGGATGGTCCTGCGCGTCGACGTCATGGACGCCGCGCTGCGCGGCTTCTACGGCGTGGACGGCGCGGACCTGCGCCATCAGCGCCGCGTCCTCGCGCTGACGCCCGGGGGCCGGATGCTCGACGAGACCTTCGTCGAGGAGCTCGCCGCCGAGCCCGCGATCACGCTGCTGTGCGGGCGCTACGAGGGCTTCGACGAGCGCATCGTCCAGCACTTCGCCTCCGACGCGGTCTCCATCGGGCGCTACGTGCTGTCGGGCGGCGAGCTGGCGGCGATGGTGGTCATGGACGCGGTGCTGCGCAAGCTCCCCGGCTCGCTGGGCCACGCGGACTCCGCGCTCGAGGAGTCGTTCAGCGCCGCGCTGGGCGGCGACCCCGAGTACCCGCACTACACGCGGCCGGCCGAGTACCGCGGCTGGAAGGTGCCGGAGGTCCTGCTGTCGGGCCACCACGAGGAGATCCGCCAGTGGCGCCGGGCCCGCAGCCGCGAGCGCGGGGCGGCGACCGGCGGTTCTTCGCTACCATGAGCGGCCGCGCGCGGGACCGTGGAACTCCGTCCTCCCGCGCCTTCTCTTTGCCATGAGCACTGTGATCGACAGCCTCGAGCGCGCCCAGCTGCGCCGCGTCCCGCAGTTCGCAGCGGGCGACCGCGTCCGCGTCCACTTCCAGGTCATCGAGGGCACGCGCCGTCGTACCCAGGTCTTCGAGGGCGTCGTCATCAAGCGCCAGGGCCACGGGCTGCGCGAGACCTTCACCGTGCGCAAGCAGTCCTTCGGCGTCGGCGTGGAGCGCACGTTCCCGCTGCACTCGCCCAAGATCGAGAAGATCGACGTCGCCGCCCGCGGCGACGTCCGCCGCGCCAAGCTCTACTACCTGCGCGAGCGCGTCGGCAAGCGCGCCCGCGTCCGCGAGCGTCGCTACACCGGCCCCGAGCAGGCGGTCACGCCCGGCCTGGTCCACGACCCGGTCGCCGCCCTCGAGGCCGAGGCGGCCGCCGCGTCCGGCGCCGTCGACGCCGAGGGCGTCACGGCCGAGGAGGTCGTCGACGCCGGCGGCGCCGCGGACACCGCGGTCGCGGAGGGCGCCGAGGCCGAGACGACGGGCGAGGCGCAGGCTGCTGCGCCTGCGGCCGAGGCGGCCGAGGCCGAGGCCGCTGCTCCTGAGGCCGACGCCGCTGAGGCCGAGGCCGCCGCTCCTGAGGCTGCTGCCCCCGAGGCCGAGGCCGCTGCGGCTGAGGCTGCTGCCCCCGAGGCCGAGGCCGCCGCTCCTGAGGCTGCTGCCCCCGAGGCCGAGGCCGCTGAGCCGGAGGCCGCCGCGGCCGACGCTGCCGAGCCGGAGGCCGCCGACGAGCCGGCCGCCGATGCGGGTGCCGACGGTGACGCGCCCGGCGACGGCGCCCAGCCGGCCGCCGAGGCGCAGACCGCCGCTGACGACAAGGCCTAAGTGGCGACCAAGCCGAAGTCGGCCGGCGGATCGCTCCTCGAGCTGGTCGTCATCGTCGCGGTTGCCCTGGGACTTGCGCTCGGCATCCAGGCGTTCCTCGTCAAGCCCTACCGGATCCCCAGCGAGTCGATGGTGCCCACGCTCCAGATCGGCCAGCGGGTCCTGGTCAACCGGATCGGCAACCGCTTCGGCGATCCCAAGGTCGGCGACGTCATCGTCTTCCATCCGCCCAAGGGCTCGGACACCGACACCTGCGGCGACGGCCATCGCCGCGAGGGCCAGCCGTGCGATCGCCCGACGCCCCAGCGCGCCGACGTCAACTTCATCAAGCGCGTCGTGGCCGGTCCCGGCGACACGATCTACGTCAAGGGCGGCCACGTCTACCGCAACGGCAAGCGCGAGAAGGACAGCTACATCAGCCGCTCATGCGAGAGCGCGGACGGCCGCGGCTGCAACTTCACAACCCCGATCACCATTCCCGCGAACCACTGGTTCATGATGGGCGATAACCGTGGCGAGTCCGACGACAGCCGCTTCTGGGGCCCGGTTCCGCGCGAGTGGATCATCGGCGAGGCGTTCGCGACCTACTGGCCGCCGAAGCGCGTCGGCCTCCTCTAGCGGCGCCGCCTCCTCGGGCGCGGCGGCCCGGACGCCGGCTCGCGTATCCCTGGACGCCGGCCCGGCTCGATCCGCCGGAGCGGCCGTTACGGTGATGGCCGTCGTGATGGATCCCGCCGCCGAGCCGATGGCCGCCACGCCGCCCGTGCCAGGTCCCGACGCCATCGTCTCGCCCGTCCCGGCCGGCGACGCAGCGGTCGCGCCCGCGGGCCCGAGCACGGCCGCCCCGCGCTCCACCTCGCCTCGCCGCCGCACGCGGGTCAAGCGCCGCACCGGCAGGCGGCTGTTCCAGTTCGACCGGGGCCTCGGGGTCCGGTGGGTCGCGGGCGCCGACGAGGCGGGGCGCGGATGCCTCGCAGGCCCGCTCGTCGCGGCCGCGGTGCTCTTCGACATCGACGCTCTCGGCGTGCGCGAGGTCCGGGCGCTCACCTCGCTCAACGACTCCAAGCAGCACGACCCCGAGGCGCGCGAGGAGCTCTATCCGGTCGTCATGCGCACGGCGATCAAGGTCAACGTCGTGTCGCGGTGCGTGCGCGGCATCGACGCACGCGGTCTCCACAAGACCAACCTCGCCGCGCTGCGTGACGCGCTTGCCGGCGTGGCTCGCCCGGGCTGCCTGTGCCTGGTCGACGGCTTCGCGGTCCCGGCCTTTGGCCACGAGCAGCGCCCGATCGTCGACGGCGACGCGACCAGCGCCGCCATCGCCGCGGCCTCGATCATCGCCAAGGTCACGCGCGATCGCTTCATGCATCACGCCGACGCGCTGCACCCGGGCTGGGAGTTCCGCTCCCACGTCGGCTACTCGACGCCCGAGCATCGCGACGCCATCCAGCGCCAGGGCGTCTCGCCGCTGCATCGCCTCTCCTTCCAGAGCACGGCCTACCAGCAGCTCGCGCTCTAGCCCGCGGACGCTCACCGCCATCAGAACGCCGCCTCCAGATGGTCGAGGCGCACGAGCCGGCCGTAGGCGTCGATGACCACGCCGACGGCGTCGAAGCGCACCTCGGCCGAGCGCGGACGGTTGGCGACCTCCAGCAGGAAGGCCGCCGCCATCCGCCGGACCTGCTGGCGCTTGCGCTCGTGCAGCGCCTCCCACGGGCCGCGCCCGCTGCTCGTCGCACGCCGGGTCTTGACCTCGACGAACACCAGCGTGGTCCCGTCGAAGACCACGAGGTCGAGCTCGCCGAAGCGCGTGCGGTGGTTGCGCGCGACGAGCGCGTACCCCAGGCGCTCGAGGTGCGCGAGCGCGAGGTCCTCGCCGATGCGGCCGAGGTGCTGTCGGAGGTCGGTGGGCACGCCGACGACGCTAGGGCGGCGCGCGTTACACGTGGCACACGGTCTGTGCCAATTCTGCGCAGGCGCTCCCACAGGCCGGCGGCGGGCGCGTGCGCGTGCGCGAAGTTGGTGCAGTTGCCGGGTTCAACCGTCACACGGTCCCGCCTACGGTGGCCCGCATGCTCGCCCGCGTCACGACCTTCACGATCGACGGCCTCGAGCCGCGCCGTGTCACCGTCGAGGTCGACGTGCGCGCGGGCCTGCCGAGCTTCACGATCGTCGGCCTCGCCGACCGTGCCGTCCGCGAGTCGCGCGAGCGCGTGCGCGGGGCGATCCTCAACTCGGGCTTCGAGTTCCCGCTCAAGCGGGTCACCGTCAACCTCGCGCCCGCGTCGCTGCGCAAGGCGGGCCCCGGCTTCGACCTCGCCATCGCGTGCGCGATCCTGGCCGCGGGCGCGACGCTTCCCGCCGAGGCGCTGAAGCGGTACGCCGTCTTCGGCGAGCTGGGGCTCGGAGGCGAGAATCCGTGCGTGTCGTGGAGCGCTGGCGGTGGCCGAGGGCACCGCGCGCGCGGGGCTCGAGGGGCTCGTCGTCCCGCTCGAGCGCGCGCTGGAGGCGGGGCTGGTCGAGGGCCTCGACGTCGTGGGCGCGGGGAGCCTCGCGCAGGTCGCCGAGATCCTGCGCGGCGGCGAGCGCCCACCGCCGTCCGAGCCCGACCTCGCCGTCGTCGCGCTCCCGTCGCGCCACCTGGACCTCTCCGACGTCCGCGGGCACGCCGACGTCATCGAGGCTCTGACGATCGCGGCGGCCGGCGGCCACAACCTCCTGCTCTCCGGGCCGCCGGGAGTGGGGAAGACGATGCTCGCCCGGCGGGTGCCGTCGATCCTCCCGCCGCTCTCGCGCGCGGAGGCGATCGAGGTCACGCGGATCCACAGCGTGGCCGGCCATCACCGCGGCGCCGGCCTGGTCGCCGAGCGGCCGTTCCGGGCGCCCCATCACCTGATCTCGGCGTCGGGGCTCGTCGGCGGCGGCACGGTCCCGGTTCCCGGCGAGGCGAGCCTGGCCCACCACGGCGTGCTCTTCCTCGACGAGCTCGCCGAATTCCCCCGGCCGGCGCTCGAGGCGCTGCGCCAGCCCCTCGAGGACGGTCGCGTGGCGATCGTGCGCGGGCAGCGGACCGCGATCTTCCCGACGCGCTTCCTGCTCGTCGCGGCGACCAATCCATGCCCGTGCGGCCACGCACCCTCGCGACGCTGCCGCTGCACGGACGGCGACCTCGCACGCCACGGGCGGCGACTCAGCGGACCGCTGCTCGACAGGATCGACCTCCTGGTCCACGTCCAGCGACCGGACGCCGAGCGTCTCGCCGCCGACTCCGCGGCGTCCTCGGAGACCGAGCGCGAGCGCGTCCTCGCCGCGCGCGAGCGTCAGCTGCGACGCCTGGACGGGACGGGCGCGCTGTGCAACGCGCACATGGACGCGCGCCTGCTGCGGCGCCACGTCAGGCTCGCCGGGGACGTCGAGCGCCCGCTGACCGACGCCTACCTGCGCGGCGACCTCAGCGTGCGGGGCCGCGACCGGACGCTGCGCCTGGCCCGCACGATCGCGGACCTGGCGGCGAGCGACGAGGTCCGACGCGAGGACGTCGTCGCCGCGCTGGGCTACCGGCAGGAGATGACAGCGGGCGCGGGAGTGGCCGCGTGACCAGGGAGCCTCATGTCGACGACGGCCCGTGCGGCGAGTGCCTCAAGCGAACGTGGCTCATCGCGCGCCTGGCCGGCTCGATCGAGATCGCCCGCCGCGAGAAGCGCCGGCTGCGCGAGATCCTGGCGCTCCCGGAGGACAAGCTCCTCGCCGGGCTCGCGGGTGATCGCGCCGGAGCGATCGCGGACGAGCTCGAGCGCGTCGAGGTCGACGACCTGCGCGACGCGGTGGCGCACTCCGGCCTCGAGGCGACGTGTCGCCATCGGGGCGCGTATCCCGAGCGCCTGCGCGACCTGGTCGACGCGCCCGCCGTGCTCTTCGTCGCGGGCGGACTGGACCGGCTGCTGGGCTTCGCCGGCGGCGACCTCGAGGAGGGCCCGCGGGCGGTGGCGGTCGTGGGGACGCGCCGGGCGTCGGTCGACGGCCGCGAGGTGGCTCGCGCGCTCGGGCGCGGGCTGGTCGCCGCGGGCGTGACCGTCGTCAGCGGGATGGCGTTGGGCATCGACAGCGCGGCGCACGAGGGCACCCTGGAGCGCGGGGGGCGGACCGTCGCCGTCCTCGCGGGCGGCGCCGACGTGGCCTATCCGCCGAGCAAGATGCGCCTGCACGAGCAGATCCGAAGCGCGGGCTGCGTCGTGAGCGAGATGCCGCCGGGGTTCGTGGCGATGCGCTGGTGCTTCCCGGCGCGCAACCGCATCATCGCGGCGCTGGCGCAGATGACGATCGTCGTGGAGGCGGCGCGCCGGTCTGGCTCCCTGATCACCGCCGAGGTCGCGATGGACCTCGGGCGCGACGTCGGCGCCGTGCCGGGCCCCGTGACCGCGTGGCGCGCGGCGGGGACCAACGAGCTCCTGCGCGACGGTGCCACCCTCATCCGCGATGCCGCCGACGCCCTCGACCTGGCCGTCGGCATCGACCACCACGAGGCCTCGCTGTCGCACCTCGAGCCCGGTCTGCGCGACCTGCTCGGCGCCGTCTCCGACGGACGCGACACCCTCGCGGCCCTGACCACGCACCCCTCCGAGGCCGCACCGACCCTGGCCGCCCTCACCGACCTCGAGCTCAAGGGCTACCTCCGCCGCGCGCCCGGAGGTCGCTACGTGGTGATCCCGCAATGACCTCCGCGTCACCGCTTACCGGAGGGGCTTCCAACGGCGTGGCATTTGGATGGTATTCTACTGCCATGCATGCAACCATCGACGCGGCAGGTCGGGTGGTCGTTCCAAAGGCGATCCGCGACGAGCTCGGCCTCGCCCCGGGCACCGAGCTCGAGCTGCGTATCGTCAATGGCCGGCTCGAGATCACGGTTCCCTCGCGCGTCCGGGTGGAGGAGGGACCGCATGGGCTTCGCTTCGCGGCCGACGGCGCCGAGGCACTCACGGATGAGCAGGTCCGCGACCTGATCGAGAAGACCCGGCGATGACCGCGGACACGAGCCTGGTCGTCGCAGCGCTCTCGAGCTGGCACGCGAACCACGACGCTGCGGCCGATGCGCTCGACGGGATCGTTGCCCTGCCGGCCTACGTCCTCACGGAGTCCTACGCCGTGCTCACGCGTCTCCCGGCCGGGCTCGCCGTCGCGCCCGACACGGCTGCGTCGGTGCTCATGGCCCGTTTCACCGACGAGCCCCTTCAGCTCACGTCGGGGGCCCGCCGGACCCTGTTGGCGACACTGTCCGCGGCGGGGGTCGGCGCCGGCGCGAGCTATGACGGCCTGGTCGCACTCGAGGCTCGCGCGCACGGCCGCGTGCTCCTGACGAGGGACGCGCGCGCTCAGGACACCTATCGCCGGCTCGGCGTCGAGTTCCGCGTCGTCGCCTGAGCCCACCCTCCTATCCTTCGCCGCCGTGCCCGACCGCGGTCGCATCCCCGTGTGCCTCTCGATCGCCGGCTCGGACTCCGGCGGGGGCGCCGGGATCCAGGCGGACCTGAAGGCGTTCGCGAGCGCCGGGGTCCACGGGACGACGGCGATCACCGCCATCACGGCGCAGAACACCGTTGCCGTGACGGCCGTGGAGGCCGTGTCACCGGAGATGATCGTGGCGCAGGTCGCGGCCGTGGTGGAGGACATCGGCGTGGACGCGGTGAAGGTCGGGATGCTCGGCAGCGCCGCGAGCGCGCGGGCGGTGGGGGAGGCGTTCGACCTCCTGCCCGAGGGCGTGCCCATCGTCGTCGACCCGGTGATGGTGGCGGAGTCGGGGGCGCGGCTGCTCGACGAGGACGCGCAGACCGCGCTCGTGGAGCTCGTCGTCGCGCGGGCGACCGTGGTCACCCCGAACCTCCCCGAGGCGCGGGTGCTGGCGGGCACCGGAGCGATCGAGGGCGACGCGCTCGAGGGGGAGACGCTCGTGCGCGCCGTGCACGCGCTGGGCCCAGGGGCCGTCATCGTCACCGGCGGCCACCGCGAAGAGGCGATCGACCTCGTCTTCGACGGCGAACGCGTGATCGAGCTCGCCGGGCCTCGCTACCCGGACGGGGCGGCGCACGGCTCGGGCTGCACGCACTCCTCGACGCTCGCGGCGCGGCTGGCGCTCGGCGACGACCTCGAGGCCGCCGCCCGCGAGGCGAAGCGGGTCGCGGCCGAGGCGGTCCGCGACGGCCTGCGCGAGATCGGCGCCGGCGCGGGGCCGGTCGACGTGCTCGGGCTGGCGCGCCGGCGCTGAGCGGCGGCCCCATCGCGCCGGACGGCGACGCGAGCGTCCGGCGCCTGCCGTCGGACCATGCAGCCCGGCTGGCACTCCCGCTTTGTCATAATCGCCGTTCACCATGAAGTTCCTTCGCATGAAGCCCGGTCACGGCGAGGTGCTCATCGCAGAAGGGGACGTCGAGGTGGCCGCGGAGGAGGAGCTGCTCGTGGAGGAGTTCCGCCGCCAGCTCGATCAGGGCATGTGGGCCGCCGTCCCCGAGCGAAGCGCTGCCGGGCGTCGCGAAGCGCGGATGGTCAAGGCGTTCGAGCAGATCCCGCGCGACGCCGAACGCGTCATCTTCTTCCCGCGCGCCGCCGGGGGCGCCTGAGCCTCGGGGCACGGCCAGGACGGCACGATGCTGCTCGCTTCCATCGCCATCGGGGTCGTCATCGTGGCGCTGCTGTGGGACCTCGTCATGCCGTCGGTGAAGGAGGCGTTCGAGCGCCACAAGGCGCGCCGGGCGATCATCCCCGGCTCGGCGTACGACCCCGGCCGCGAGCGCCGCGCCGAACAGCGCGCACGCCAGCTGCTGCAGTCGTGCGTCAACGAGGAGGAGTGGTCGATGTACCGCGACCTCGGCTTCATCCGCGTGTGGGGCGGGATGGCGCGGGCTCCGCGGCGCGGGCGGATCGGCGACGACCCACGGGCCGGCGCGCCGTACGCCTACCTCGTCTACCCGCACAGGCCGATCGTCGCCTTCCTCCCGCAGACCCGCGAGCTGCTCAACGAGTACTGCGTCGAGTTCCCCGACGAGACGCGCCCCTACGGCAGCGCCCGCCTTCCGGACTCCGACGACGTGCTCGCCAAGTGGATGGCCCTGACGGGCGACGAGCACCACCTCATCGCGACGGCGAACATGCACCTGCCCGGCCGCCAGGTCGACCCCAAGCAGGTCCGCCGCGACCTCTGGCGCCTGAGCCAGTGGGAGCGCGAGCGCCTGCGCCGCACGCCGCGCCCGACCGGCGGCGTCACCGCGCCCTAGGAAGGTCGAACGTCGGTCCCACCCCCTCCGCGGGGGGCACGACCGACGTCCGGCGCCCGGGGCCGGAGCCGTGGGCTCGGGCGGCGAGCGCGCCTAGGTAGTGTCCGCGCCGTGACCAGCACGAACGGCTTCGACCTCAAGCACCGCTCCCGCCTGCTCCTCGAGGGCCCGGCCCGCGCCGGGGCCCGCGCGCAGCTCAAGGGCATCGGCTACGACGAAGAGGCGCTGGCCAAGCCGATCATCGGCGTCGCCTCGACGTGGATCGAGACCATGCCGTGCAACTTCCACCTGCGCGCGCTGGCGGCGAAGGTCAAGGAGGGCATCCGCGACGCCGGCGGCACGCCGATGGAGCTCAACACGGTCGCGATCTCCGACGGGATCACGATGGGGACCACCGGGATGAAGACGTCGCTGGTCTCGCGCGAGGTCATCGCCGACTCGATCGAGCTCGTCGCGCGCGGGCACTTCTTCGACGGCGTGGTCGCGCTGAGCGGGTGCGACAAGACGATCCCGGGCACGGTCATGGCCCTGTGCCGGCTCGACGTCCCGAGCGTGATGCTCTACGGCGGCTCGATCCCGCCGGGCCACTTCCATGGCCACGACGTGACGATCGGCGACGTCTACGAGGCGATCGGCGCGCACGCGACCGGGCGCATGAGCGACGAGGACTTCGCCGAGCTCGAGGCCGTGGCGAGCCCCGGGGCGGGCGCGTGCGGCGGGCAGTTCACCGCCAACACCATGGCGATGGCCTTCGAGGTCCTCGGCATCTCGCCGATGGCCCAGAACCTCGTGCCCGCCCAGGACCCCACCAAGGCCGAGGTCGCCTACGAGGTGGGCAAGCTCGCGATCGACGTCCTCAAGCGCGGCCTGCGCCCCAGCGACATCATCACCAAGGCGTCGCTGGAGAACGCGATCGCCGGCGTCGCGTGCTCGGGCGGCTCGACCAACGGCGTCCTGCACCTGCTCGCGGTCGCGCGCGAGATGGGGGTCGAGCTGAGCATCGACGACTTCGACCGCGTCAGCGAGCGCACGCCGCTGCTGTGCGACCTCAAGCCGGCCGGCCAGTACGTCGCCGTCGACCTCTACAAGGCGGGCGGCGTGCCGGTCATGCTCCAGCGCCTGCAGGAGGCTGGCCTGCTCAACGAGGAGCCGATCACGGTCACCGGCCAAACCATCGGCGAGCTGGCGCGCGGCGCCCACGAGACCGAGGGCCAGCGGGTCGTGCGCGGGCTCGACGAGCCGCTGAAGGCGACGGGCGGCCTGGCCATCCTGCGCGGCAACCTCGCGCCCGAGGGCTGCGTGATCAAGCTCGCCGGCCACGAGAAGCTCCATCACAGCGGTCCCGCGCGCGTCTTCGACGGCGAGGAGGCCGCCTTCGAGGCGGTCACCCACGGGGCCATCCAGGCGGGCGACGTGGTCGTCATCCGCAACGAGGGCCCCGCCGGCGGCCCGGGCATGAGGGAGATGCTCGCGGTCACCGGCGCCATCAACGGCGCCGGGCTGGGGGACAGCGTGGCGCTGCTGACCGACGGGCGCTTCTCCGGCGCCACGCACGGCTTCATGATCGGCCACGTCGCGCCCGAGGCCGCGCGCGGCGGCCCGATCGCGGCCGTGGAGGACGGCGACACGATCACCATCGACGTCGCCAGCCGGCGCATGGACCTCGCGCTCGACGACGACGAGATCGCCCGCCGCGTGGCCGCCTACGAGGCGCCCGAGAACCACGATCGCCGCGGCGTGCTGGCGAAGTACGCCGCGCTGGTGGGCAGCGCCTCCGAGGGCGCGGTCACGGTGCGCTGAGCGGCGCGGGCGCGGGCTCGGGCTCGGGCCCGGGCGCGGGCGCGAGCACACGGCCGCGCGCGGGGCGGGAGGCGGCCCGCCCTACGCCGCGTCCCGTGCCCCGACGCGCTCGCCCGGCTCCTCGGCGAGGAACGCCTCGAGCAGCCGGTTGAAGGCCGCCGGGCGCTCGATCATCGGCACGTGGCCGGTCTGGCGCCAGACCACCTTGCGGGCGTTGGGGATCAGGCGCACGAACTCGTCGGCGTCGCGGACGGGGACGAGCATGTCCTCGGTGCCCCAGACGATGAGGGTCGGGCAGGCGATCTCGCCGAGGCGGTCGCGGATCGGGTAGTTGGTCATCGCGTCGAGGGCCGGGACGAAGCCCGGCTTGCCCGAGCCGCGGACCTGCTCGGCGATGAGCGGCGCGGGGAGCTCGCCCGGCTTGAAGGCGACGATCCCGAAGACCATCCGGCGCACGCGGCTGCGGGTCGCGAGCGAGTCCGAGCGCGTCGCCAGCCAGCCGGTGTAGGCGGCCAGGCGCTTGTCGAGCGTGCGCAGGACCGTGAGCGCGGGCCCGTAGCGCATGTGCTCGATGCTCAGGCCTGCGGCGCTCACGAGCACGAGCCGCTCGACGCGCTCCGGCGCCTGGATCGCCAGCTCGGTGCCGATGAAGCCGCCCATCGAGTTGCCGACGACGGCCGCGGCGGCCACATCGAGGCGGTCGAGGAGCCCCGCGACGAAGCGCCCGTAGCCGGGGATCGTGACCTTCCCCGCCGGCATCGGCGAGGCGCCGAAGCCCGGCAGGTCGAAGGCGATGACGCGGTGCTCGCGGGCGAAGACGGGCAGCTGCTCGAGCCAGTTCTGCCACGAGCCCGAGAGGCCGTGGATGAAGACGACCGGCGGCCCGGAGCCCAGATCGATGACGTTCGCGGGGCGCCCGGCCACGGTCACCCAGCGCTGGTGCTCGCGCCAGTCGACGTCCAGCCACGCGGAGCGCCCCTGAGGACCGTAGGGGCCGGGCGCGTCGGTGACCCCTGTGGGCTCGTCCGCCATGCCAAGTCAGCATAATCGGGTGCCGGGCCGCATCCGTGCGGTCTCGCGGCATGCGCATCGGCATCGACATCGACTCCACCCTGCACGACTACTGGCCGGAGCTGGCGGCGGCGGTCAAGCGGCGCTTCGGCGTCGAGCTCCCCTACGAGCAGCAGCACACGTGGAAGATCACGCGGCTGCGCGACGAGCAGGTCCGCGCCGCGATCCGCGACACCCACTCCGACGAGGCCATCGGCCGCGGCGAGCCCTACCCGGACGCGGTGGAGATCATCAACGCCTGGCACGACGCGGGGCACTACGTCCACGTCACGAGCCACCGCAGCGACGCCTGCCGCCCGGCGACGGCGCGCTGGCTGGCCGAGATCGGGCTGCGCCACGACGACCTGCACTGCTCCTACGACAAGGTCAGCCGCTGCGCCGAGCTGGGCATCGACGTGCTCATCGACGACAGCCCCGTCAACCTCGCCCGCGCGCTCGAGCGGGGGATGGTCGCGGCGACGCTCGCCCATCCGTGGAATCAGGAGCTGTGCGAGGACGAACCCGACGTCGTGTGCGCCGAGGACTGGCCCGCGTTGAAGGCCGCCCTCGAGCGCCGGCTCCCGGCGCTGCGCCGGGCGGCGGCGTGAGGTCGGCGCGCCGTCGGGCATGATCCACTAGATGTCAGAGGATCGCCGCACCTCGCTCGCCCCGGCCGGCGACCCCGCGCCGGGGACCGACCTGCGCCCGTACCTGCCGGGCGTCGAGCCCGAGCGCCAGGTCGACGACTGGGGGCGCTCGGAGCGCGTCGAGGGGCTGTTCGACAAGACCCTGATCGAGTTCTTCTACCGGCTGTGGTTCCGCTGCGAGGTCGAGGGGATCGAGAACGTGCCCGCCGAGGGCGGCGCCCTGCTCGTCTCCAACCACTCGGGGGCGCTGCCGCCCGACGCCGCCATGATCGGCAAGGCGATCAAGGAGGAGCACCCGCACCCGCGGCCGGTCAACCTCACGGTCGAGCACTTCTTCAAGGGCTATCCGGGCTTCAGCATGCTGCTGCCGAAGATCGGCGCCGTGCCGGCGCACCCGGCCAACGTCCATCGCCTGCTCTACGACGAGCAGCAGCTCGTTCTCGTGTTCCCCGAGGGACGAAAGGGCACCGAGAAGCTCTACAAGGACCGTTACCGCCTGCGCCGCTTCGGCCGCGGCGGCTTCGTGGAGGCGGCGATGCGCGCCCGCGCGCCGATCGTCCCGATCGCGGTCGTCGGCGCGGAGGAGGCCGCGCCGATCTTCGCCCACGTCGCGCCGCTGCAGCGGCTCACCGGGCTGCTGTACTTCCCGATCACGCCGACCTTCCCGCACTTCGG
The DNA here is from genome assembly GCA_963851295.1 of uncultured Actinomycetes bacterium. Lineage (GTDB taxonomy): Bacteria > Actinomycetota > Thermoleophilia > Solirubrobacterales > Solirubrobacteraceae > JAOPZW01. The sequence continues at coordinate 492,383 of CAWKOS010000002.1, forward strand.
CCTGCTCGGGATGCTCGGCTACCTGCCGGCCAAGTTCAAGCTTCGCTTCCTGCGCCCGGTGCCCACCGACGACCCGGCCTTCGGCGACGAGCCGTGGGAGGACAAGGCGCTCGTGCAGACCATCGCGCACGAGGTCAGGGCCACCATCCAGGACGAGCTGGTCGACATGCTCGGCGAGCGCCGCAGCGTCTGGTTCGGATGAGCGCCGGGCCATGAGCTCCAGGCGGATCCTCCTCACGGGCCTCTCCACCTACTGGGGCGGGCGGCTCGCCCAGGCGCTCGAGCGCGACCCGGCCGTCGAGGCGATCATCGGCGTCGACCGCCGCCCGCCGAAGGTCGAGCTGCACCGCACGGAGTACGTGCGCGTGACGGACTCGCACTCGCTCATCCGCCGGGTGGTGGAGGCGGCGGAGATCGACACGGTCGTCGACACGCGGCTGGTGGTGGACTCGATCGTCACCAGCCCCCGCCTGGCCCACGAGAACAACGTCATGGGCACGATGAACGTGCTCGCGGCGTGCGGGGGCGAGGGCAGCCCGGTCCGCAAGGTCGTCTTCAAGTCCAGCGCCCACTACTACGGCGCCGAGCAGGACGACCCCGCCTTCTTCACCGAGGCGATGGAGCGCCCGCACGCCCCGAGCACCCCGATCGAGCGCGACATCGTCGACGCCGAGCGGGCGGTCTCGGAGTTCGCCGCGCGCCATCCGCACGTCACGGTCACCGTGCTGCGCTTCGCCAACGGGCTGGGCCCGGCGCTGCGCACCTCGCTCAGCCGGCTCTTCGGCCTGCCCGCGATCCCGGCCATCCTGGGCTTCGACCCGCGCTTCCAGTTCATCCACGAGGACGACCTCGCGGGCTGCCTCGAGCACGCCGTGCGCCACGACCTCCCCGGCGCCTACAACGGCGCCGCCGACGGCGTGCTCGTCCTCAGCGAGGTCGCCGGCCTCCTGGGCAAGCCGCTCGCGCCGGTGCTCCCGCCGCTCGGGACCTCGCTGAGCGCCGGCCTGCTGCGCCGCGCGGGCGTCGCGATCTCGCCCGAGACGCTCGGCCTGCTGCGCTACGGCCGCGGCATCGACAACCGCAGGCTCAAGGCGAACGGCTACCGCTACCGCTACACCTCGCGCGAGGCGGTCATCAAGCTGCGCGAGCACCAGCGCCTCGCCGCCATCGTCGGCGACGCCGGCGACGCCTACCGCTACGAGCGCGACCTCGAGGAGTTCCTGCGCCGCAGCCCGAGCGTGCGCCCGACGGCGCGCCGGCCCGACCCGGCGCCCACGAACCTCGCGCCCGGGGAGCGGCGCGGGGAGGAGGCGCGCGGCGAGGGCGAGGCCGAGCGCCCCGAGGGCGAGCGCCCGACCGGCTACGACGAGCTCGGCGCCGAGGAACTCATCGCTCTGCTGCCCTCGCTGGAGCCGCAGGCGCTGACCGAGCTCGCCGCGCACGAGCGCGCCCACGCCGCGAGGCCGGAGGTGCTCAAGGCGATAGAGCGCTTGCAGGGGTGGGAGGCCCGCACGTGAGTCACCTACACTCCGTCGCGCATCGGTGCGGGCGAAGAGCTTCATCCTCGTCGCCGCCCTCGTGGCGGTGCTCGTCGTCTTGGGGGGCGCGCTCTACGCCTATGACCACGCGCGGGCGGACGAGATCTCGCCCGGCGTCGCGGTCGGCGGCGTCGCCCTCGGCGGGCTGAGCCCCGAGCAGGCGAGGGCTCGCCTGGAGCGCGAGATCCTGGCGCCGCTCGAGCGCCCGATCGTCGTCCACCACGCCAACACGACCTGGAAGCTCGGTCCGCACGAGGCGCGCCTGCGCGCCGACCTGGGCGCGATGGTCGACGAGGCGCTCGCGCGCAGCCGTGAGGGCGACCTCTTCTCGCGCTCGTGGCGCTCGCTCACCGGCAAGAAGCGCCAGGAGGACCTGCGGCCGACGGTCGAGTTCTCCGACGCCGCGGTCATCCGCCTCCTCGACCGGGTGCGGGCGTCCGTCGAGCGTCCCGCCAAGGACGCCCAGGTGAAGATCTCGGCGGACGGCGTCCAACAGGTCCCGGGCGTCGAGGGCCTCGCGGTCCGCGCCTCGGAGCTGCACCGCGAGATCAACGCGGCGATCACCTCAACCACGGCGCCGCGCACCTTCGTGGCCAAGACCCGCCACACGGCGCCGAAGGTCACCACCGACGACCTCAGGCGCAAGTACGGCACCGTGATCGTCGTCAACCGCAGCCAGTTCCGCCTGCGGCTCTTCAAGGAGCTCAAGAACACCCAGACCTACGGGATCGCCGTCGGGCAGGTCGGGCTCGAGACGCCCGCCGGCCAATACACGATCGCCAACAAGGCCATCAACCCGGCCTGGCACGTGCCCAACAGCCCGTGGGCGGGCGACCTCGCCGGCAAGGTCATCCCCGGCAACGACCCGACCAACCCGATCAAGGCCCGGTGGCTGGGGATCTACGACGGCGTCGGCATCCACGGGACCTCCGACGACGCCTCGATCGGCCACAACGCCTCCCACGGCTGCATCCGGATGCACATCCCGGACGTCGAGCGCCTCTACGACGAGGTCCCGGTGGGCTCGACCGTCTACATCGCCTGAGGCGTCAGGTCTCCGGGCCGCCCGCGGGGACCCGGATCTCGTCGATCGCGACCTCCTCCCAGCCGCGCTCGAGAAGCAGGGCATGGTGGTCGGAGTGTCGAAGCACCAGCGTGCCGATGAAGACGCCGCGCTCACGCCTGCGCAGGACCGCGTACCACATGGTCGACGCGTCGCCCGACCCCTGGATGCGATGCCAGGGGCGCGCCGGCAGCCCCTCCCGATCGACCACCCCCGCCTCGACGAGCTGGCGATGGGTGGCGACCTGACCGGTGTCGGTGTCGATGAAGAAGAGTCCCACGGCGCTCGAGGATAGGGCGCACGTCGCCGACCCCTGGCGCGCGGCGCTCGCGCTCTTCGAGGCCGACCTGCGCCGCCGCGGGATGGCCGAGAAGACGCGCCACGCCTATGGCGCCGACCTCGGACGCTTCGTGCTCTGGTGCACCACGCAGGGCCTCGAGCCGCGGGCGGTCGGCGGCGAGGACCTGCGCCGCTACTCGGCTGCCCTGGCCGGTCGCGAGGAGGGCGCCGCGGCCGTGGAGCGAGCGCTCGCCGCCCTGCGCGCCTTCTACCGCGCGCTGCGCGAGCACGGCCACCTGGCCCAGAACCCCGTCGACCTGATCCCGACGCCCGAGCGCCCGCGGACCCTGCGCGACGTCCTGCGCCCCGATGCCCTGGCCGGCCTTCTGGACCGCGTCCCGGCGTCGACGCCGCTCGAGCTGCGCGACCGCACACTGCTCGCGCTCGCCTGCGCCTGCGCGCTCAGCGCCGAGGAGCTCGTGGCCCTCGACGTCGCCTCCGTCGACGCCGCGGGCGGACGGCTGCGCGCCAGGACGCGGACGGTGACGGTCGTCGCGCCGGCGCTGCAGGCGCTGGCCGCCTACCTCGAGCGCGCGCGGCCGGCGCTGGCCGCCGGCGACGGCGATCCCGCGCTCTTCCTGTCGAAGTCCGGGCGGCGCCTGTCGACCTCCGACGTGCGCCGGCGCCTGCGGGCCTCGATCGCGCCGCAGCTCGTCGATGCGTCCATCTCGTCGGCGCAGATCTACACTCGAGTAGAGTCAGCGCGCCTCAAGTCCGCGTACGCACGGAGTCATCCGCGGGCGTGAGGAGCCGCGGGCAGCGATGGAGACGAACGTCAAAGCGATCGAGCTGAGGGACCTCTGGCGTCGCTACAAGGGCAGCGGCGACGTCCATGCGCGCGAGCGGCTCGTGGTCGCCTACTCGCCGCTGGTCAAGTACGTCTCGGGCCGCATGGCCAGCGGCCTGCCCGCCCACGTCGAGGAGTCCGACCTCATCTCCTACGGGCTCGTGGGGCTGATCAACGCGATCGAGCGCTTCGAGCCCGAGCGCGAGATCAAGTTCGAGACCTACGCGATCACGCGCATCAAGGGCGCGATCATCGACGAGCTGCGCTCGCTGGACTGGGTGCCGCGGTCGGTGCGCGCGCGGGCGCGCGAGATCGAGAGGGCCAACGCCAAGCTCGAGCATCAGCTGCAGCGTGCGCCGACCGACGAGGAGATGGCGGCCGAGCTGAAGTACAGCGTGGAGGAGTTCCAGGACGCGCTGCTGCAGATCTCCAACTCGACGGTGGCCGCGCTCGACGAGTTGTGGAGCGTCAGCGACTCCAGCGGCGACGCCATCTCGCTGCTGGACACGCTCACCGACGAGAGCGCGCCCGATCCGGCGGCGGTGATGGACCAGACCGATCTGAAGGATCGCGTCGCGGATGCCATCGCGCGCCTGCCCGAGCGCGAGAAGCTCGTGGTCGCGCTCTACTACTACGAGAACCTGACCCTGCGAGAGATCGGCGAGGTCCTCGGGGTCACCGAGTCGCGCGTCTCGCAGCTGCACACCAAGGCCGTGCTGCGGCTGCGCTCGCGCCTGGCCGACTGATGGCGCGCGCGCCGCGCGTCGTGCACCTCGACGAGCTGGAGGCGATCCCCGGCCCGGGCAGCCTGACCTGGCACCCGGTGCGCGCGCACCTGGGCATCCGCGCCTTCGGCACCAACGCCTACACCGCGGCGAACGCCGGCGAGGACGTCGTCGAGCCCCACGACGAGGACCCCGGGCTCGCGCACGAGGAGCTCTACTTCGTCGCCCGCGGGCGCGCGACGTTCACCCTCGACGGCGAGACCTTCGACGCGCCGGCGGGCACCTACGTCTTCGTCCCCGACCCGGCGACGCACCGCCATGCCGTCGCGGCCGAGCCGGGCACCACGGTGCTGAGCTTCGGCGGCCCGGCGACCTTCGAGCCCTCGGCGTGGGAGTGGATGTTCCGTGCGGTGGCGCTGGCCGAGAGCGACCCGGCGCAGGCGCGCGCGATCGTCGAGGACGGCCTGGCCAGGCACCCCGAGAGCCCCGGCCTGCGAATCGCCCGCGCCCGCGTGCTGCTCGCCGAGGACGACGAGGCGGCCGCCCGCGAGGCGCTGCGCGACGCGCTGGAGCGCAACCCGGACGCCATCGACTACGTGCGCCAGGACGCGACGCTGGGCAAGCTCGTCTGAGTGTTCGATCACGTGACCATCCGCGTCGCCGACCGCGCCGCGTCGGAGCGCTTCTACGACACGGTGCTCCAGGCGCTCGGGATCGAGGTCTCCTACTCCGACGCGCGCTTCTCGGAGTGGGACGACTTCTCGCTCACCGCCGCCGACGCCGACAATCCCGCGACCCGCCGCGTGCACATCGGCTTCGCTGCGACCTCGCGCGAGCGCGTCGACGCCTTCTGGCAGGCCGGGACGCGGGCGGGCCACCCCGACGACGGCCTGCCCGGGCCCCGGCCGCAGTACGGAGGGGACTACTACGGCGCCTTTCTGAGAGATCCCGACGGCAACAGCGCGGAGGCCGTCCACCACGCCGAGGTGCGCGCGCCGGGGAACATCGACCACCTGTGGATCCGCGTCGCCGACCGAGGGGCCGCCCAGCGCTTCTACGAGACGATCGCGCCGTTCGCGGGCTTCGAGCTGGCCAGCGACCACGAGCGCTCGCACTTCGTCGGCGCGGGTGGCTCGTTCACGCTCGTCGAGGGCCCGCCGACCCAGCACCTGCACGTGGCCTTCGCCGCGCACGACAACGCGACGGTCGACGCCTTCCACGCCGCGGCGATCGCCGCCGGCTACCGCGACAACGGGCCGCCGGGCGAGCGGCCGCGCTACCACGCCGGCTACTACGGCGCCTACGTCCTCGACGCCGACGCCAACAACATCGAAGTTGTGAACCACAATCGCTAGGGTCCGTCGCCTCCGTCATTCGAGGAGAGGAGACATCGCATGCACAGGGCGGACCGCATCAGGAACGTCGCCCTCGTCGGCCACCGCGGCAGCGGGAAGACCTCGCTCAACGAGGCGCTGCTGTACCAGGCCGGCGCGGTCAATCGGCTGGGGTCGGTGACCGAAGGGACGACGGCGTCGGACTCCGACCCCGACGAGCAGACGCGCCAGATGTCCATCAGCACGTCGCTCAGCTCGTTCGACTGGGACGAGCGCAAGATCAACCTCGTCGACACCCCCGGCGAGCCGAGCTTCGTCGCCGACGCGCTCGCCGCGCTGCGCGTGTGCGAGTCGGCCATCTTCGTGGTCAACGCCGTGATGGGCGTCGAGGTCAACACCGCGCGCCTCTGGCAGCGCGCCGAGGAGCTCGACCTCGCGCGCATGGTCTTCGTGAACATGCTCGACCGCGAGCGCGCCGACTTCTTCCGCACCCTCGAGTCGCTGAAGGCCACCTTCGGCCCCCACGCGGTGGCCACCGAGATCCCGATCGGCTCCGAGCACGAGGTCCGCGGCGTCATCGACCTCATCGACATGAAGGCCTACGAGTACGACGGCGACGGCCGCGACAACGCCAAGGAGATCGCGATCCCCGACGAGCTGCGCGCGCAGGCCGAGGAGTACCGCGAGAAGCTCATGGACGAGGTCGCCGAGGTCTCCGACGCGCTCATGGAGCGCTACCTCGAGGGCGAGGAGATCTCCCACGAGGAGATCGTCACCGCCCTGAAGGAGGGCACCAACCACGGCGGGATCTTCCCCGTGGTGTGCGGCGTGGCGACCAAGAACCTGGGCACCAACCGCCTGCTCGACGCGATCGTCGAGGACCTGCCGAGCCCGGTGAAGCACGGCGCGCTCGAGCTGCCCGAGGTCACCCTGGAGCCCGACGAGGACAAGGAGCTCTTCGCCTTCGTGTTCAAGACGAAGGCCGACCAGTTCGCGGGGCGCATCAACTTCTTCCGCGTCTACCAGGGCGTCATGCGGCCCGACAACCAGGTGCTCAACACCCGCGCGCACGCCAAGGAGCGCATCGGCACGCTGATCGTGCCCCAGGGCCGCGAGCAGGGCCACGCCGACGCCTTCGGCCCCGGCGACATCGGCGCCGTCGCCAAGCTCAAGGAGACGCGGGCGGGCGACTGGCTGGCCGCGCGCGACGAGCCGATCGCCATGCCGGCGATCCAGCTGCCCCAGCCGGTCATGGCCTTCGCGATCGAGCCCAAGGCCAAGGGCGACGAGGACAAGGTCTTCACCTCGCTGCGCCGCCTGCAGGAGGAGGACCCGACGATCGACCTGCACCGCGACGCCCAGACCGGCGACCAGATCGTGGCCGGCCTGTCGCAGATCCACGTCGAGGTCGTCGTCGACCGCCTGAAGTCGCGCTTCGGCGCCGAGGTGACCCTCAAGCCGCCGCGCGTGCCCTACCAGGAGACGATCCGCAAGGGCTCCAAGGCGCACGGGCGCCACAAGAAGCAGACCGGCGGGCGCGGCCAGTTCGGCGACTGCCACATCGAGATCGAGCCGCTGCCCGACGGCAGCGGGTTCGAGTTCGTCAACGCGATCAAGGGCGGCGTCATCCCGCAGGGCTTCATCCCCGCGGTCGAGAAGGGCTGCGTCGAGGCGCTCGCCCAGGGCACCGTGGCCGGGTTCCCGGTCAAGGGCGTCAGGGTCCGCCTCTACGACGGCTCCTACCACTCGGTGGACTCCAGCGAGATGGCGTTCAAGATGGCCGGCTCGATCGCCATGAGGGAGGCGCTCGCGCAGGCGGGCGCGGTCCTCCTGGAGCCGATCATGCTCGTCACCCTCAGCGTCCCCGACGACGCGGTGGGCGACGTCATCGGCGACCTCAACTCGCGCCGCGGCCGCCCGCAGGGCATGGAGCCGGCCGGCGGGATGAGCGAGGTCAAGGCCGAGGTCCCGATGGCCGAGATGCTCACCTACGCCCCCGACCTGCGCGCGCTGACGGGGGGGCAGGGCGACTACACGATGGAGTTCCTGCGCTACGAGGAGGTCCCCTCGCACCTGGCGCAGAAGGTCATCAGCGACGCCAGGGCGGAGGAAGAGGCGGTCAACGCATAGGGTCGCCGTGCACTAGGCTGGGGTGCTCGTGACCCGGAAGTCGATCAGCACGAGCACCCCTGTCGTGTCCTGCGACGTCTGCGGCCGCACGCTGCTGCGCGGCGAGAACGCAGACGTCTTCCTCGCCGGCGGCACGCGGCGCAACGTGTGCGAGCTGTGCACCCAGCGCGCCTCGCACGAGGGCTGGATCCGCGAGGGCCTCGACGACGCCACGGTGCGCTCGCGCGCCCACAACGGCCGCTCGCGCTCGTTCCTGGCGCGTCTGCGCCAGCGCCGGGCCGACGCGCACGCGCTGCACGAGGAGCTCGAGCAGGAGCCGGCGCCCGTCGAGGCGCTGCCCGCCGAGCCGATGCCCCAGCAGCCGCGTTCGGTGCACGCGGTGCCCACCAACGCCGACATGAAGATGGCGCGGGCGCTGGACCTCTTCAACGCGAGCGCCCACCCGCGCACCGTCGCGGGCGTGGCGCGCTCGCTCGGGGCGCCGATCGTGGCCGCGCGCCCGTCGGCGACCGAGGGCAGCGTGGTCACCATCGTCGTCGGCTGGGAGCTGAGCTGGTACCGCTTCGAGGTCGACCTCGCCGACGAGGCCGCCGGCCCGCGCACCACCGCGCAGGGCACCGAGCTGGCCGAGCTCGATCCGGCCGACCAGGTCCCCAACGCCGCGGCCGACGAGCATGGGCAGTTGCACCTCGTCGCGCAGCACGCCTAGAGTCAGTCGCCGTGATCTACTCGGTCGTCCCAGAAGAGCTGGCCCCTGAGCTCTACGACAGGCTCGTGGAGTACTACAAGGACGACCCGAACGTGAAGGTCATCATCGACCGGCGCAAGAGCGAGCGCCGCGCCCGCGGGGCGGCCGACGCCGCCGAGCAGCAGCGCGAGACGCGCGACCGCCGCCGCTCGCGCGTCCCGGGCGAGTTCCCGCCCATCGACTCGGCCGAGTGAAGGTCGTCGTCCACGTCGACGGGGGCGCGCGGGGCAACCCCGGCCCGGCGGCGGCCGCGGCCGTCGTCTCGAGCCCCGAGGGCGACGTCCTCGACGAGGCGCACGAGCTGCTGGGGGTCGTGACCAACAACGTCGCCGAGTACCGCGGGCTGCTGCTCGGCCTCGCGCGGGCCGTCGCGCTGGGCGCCGACGAGGTCGAGGTCGTCAACGACTCCGAGCTCGTGGCCAAGCAGGTCAACGGCCTCTACAAGGTCAAGCACCCCGACATGCGCCCCCTCCACGCGCAGGCGATGGACGCACTTGGCGCGTTCGAACGCTGGACCATCCGCTCGGTCCCGCGCGCGCAGAACGCCGACGCCGACGCTCTGGTCAACCAGGCGCTCGACTCGGCTCCATAATCCGGCCGCCCCGAACTGCAGGAATCGCCCGTTCCTGCCGATTACACGGGCATGTCGCTCGCCGAATCGGCCCCTACCCCCGATCATCAGTTTCCCGGTCTGACCGAACCCACCAGCCGGGGCCGTTCACCTCGCTTCATCGGCGACATCGTCGTGGACCTCGGCTACGCCACGCGGGAGTCCGTCGAGGCGGCGATCGCGGAGTCGCGCGCGAACGGCCGGCGCACCGGCGAGGTGCTCGTCGAGCGCGGTGTCCTGACCCCCGATCAGCTCGCCCGCGTCATCGCCGAGCGCTTCGGCGTCGACCAGCTCGACCTCGGGATCTTCAAGGTCGACATGGCCGCGGCCAACCTCATGCCCTCCAGCGCGGCCAAGCGCTACGGCGCCGTGCCCGTGAAGATCATCGACGACCGCACGCTGCTCGTCGCGATGATCGACCCGGGCAACGTCCTCGCCGTCGACGACATCTCGCTCATGAGCGGCTACGAGGTGCGCCCCGCGGTCGCGCCCGAGCAGGACGTCAACGCACTCATCCAGCGCCTCAACACGCTCGACGAGGTCGTCGTCGCCGAGGCGATCGACGAGGACGGCGGGGCCGAGGTCGTCGACCTGCGCGAGTCCGCCTCCGACGCGCCGGTCATCAAGCTCGTGCACTCGCTCATCGGCCAGGGCGTCGAGCAGGGCGCCTCGGACATCCACTTCGAGCCCGTCGAGGGCGACCTCGTCGTCCGCTACCGCATCGACGGCGTGCTCAGCGAGGCGACGCGCATCCCGCGCCGCCTGGTGGCCGGCGTCATCTCGCGCATCAAGATCATGAGCGACCTCGACATCGCCGAGCGGCGCGTCCCGCAGGACGGCCGCGTGGCGCTGAACATCGACGGGCGCGGGGTCGACGTACGCGTTGCCACGCTCCCGCTCGTGGGCGGCGAGTCGGCGGTCCTGCGCGTCCTGGACAAGGACGGCGCGGTCATCGACCTCGACAAGCTCGGCATGACGGACCCCGAGCGCGAGCGCTTCGTGCGCGCCTTCTCGCGGCCCCACGGCGCCGTGCTCGTCACCGGGCCGACCGGCTCGGGCAAGACGACGACGCTCTACGGCGCGCTGCAGATGCTGCACTCGCCCGAGAAGAACATCATCACCATCGAGGACCCGGTCGAGTACGAGCTCAGCGGCATCAAGCAGATGCAGATCAACACGAAGGCCGGCCTGCACTTCGCCACCGGCCTTCGCTCGATGATGCGCGCCGACCCCGACATCATCATGGTCGGCGAGATCCGCGACCGCGAGACGGCGCAGATCGCCGTCGAGGCCGCGCTCACCGGCCACCTGGTCCTCTCCACGCTGCACACCAACGACGCGCCGAGCGCCATCGCGCGCCTGATCGAGATGGGCGTCGAGCCCTTCCTGGTCGCCAGCGCCGTCGACTGCGTGGTCGCCCAGCGCCTCGCGCGCCGGCTGTGCGAGGCGTGCAAGAAGCCCGCCGCGGTCCCCGGCTACGTCGTGCGCGAGCACGGCTTCCTCACCGACGAGCACGAGGTCCACGTCTTCGAGCCGGGCGGCTGCGCCCGCTGCGGCGGCACCGGCTACAAGGGCCGCCTCGGCCTCTACGAGGTCATGCCGATCAACGACGAGATGCGCAGCCTCGCCGTCGGCCGCGCGTCGGCCGACGCGATCGCCGAGGCCGCCGTGCGCTCGGGGATGCGGCGCCTGCGCGACGAGGGCCACGAGAAGGTCCGCGCCGGCCTCACGTCGTACGCCGAGCTCGCCCGCGTCACGGGTTGAGGCGCAAGCCTCGTCGAGTGCGCATGGTCCTGCGCGCGGCGGGTAGATAGGGACGCGTTCTCTTCAACGGCGTCCGGGCGGGCAGGGGTGCGTGCCGGGGGCCTGAGAGGTCCAGCAGGAGGTCGGTCCCGCCATGCCGCAGGTGCGTCGGCTGTCGACGCTCCTCGTGGCGCCCGCCGCCGCGCTCGCCGTCGCGGTTCCGGCAGGCGCCGAGGACGTCCCGCTGCCTTCGGTCCCCGCGCTGCCGCCGGTCTCGGCGCCGCCGGTCCCCGCCGTCGCCGCGCCCTGCGCCGACGCCGCGCTGCCGCCCGCCGCCTCCAGCCGCGTGCGCGCCCGCGCGGCCGTCGTGTGCCTGCTCAACCGCGAGCGCGCCGCGCGCGGGCTGAGGGCTCTGCGCGACCATCCGACGCTGCGCGCCGCGGCCGGACGCTACGCGCGCTCGATGGTCGTCCACGACTTCTTCGCGCACGTCTCGCCCGGCGGCTCGACGCTGCGCCGGCGCGTGGCCCGCGCCGGCTACGCGAGCGGCACGCTGGGCGAGGACATCGCCGCGGCCACCGGCGCCGACGCCTCGCCCACGGCGATCGTCGCGGCCTGGATGGCCTCGGCGGGTCACCGGCGCAACATCCTGGACCCCGACTACCGCGACGTCGGGGTCGGCGTGGCCAGCGGCATGCCCACGACGTCGATCCGCCCGGCCGCGACCTACGTGGCCGACTTCGGAGGCTGAGGGTCGGTAGGGCGGGCGGGCCGTGGGAAGGGATCTCGGTACGGCCCGCTCCGCCCACGGCGAAGCCTACATCACGTAGGAGTGCCTGCGGGCTAGAAGTGCCCGGCGACGGTCTCGGCCGTGACCTTGCGCTCGTCCTCGGGGTCGGGACGGAGGATCATCACCTCGGCGGGAACCTTCTCGAGCATCCACTCGAGGTCGTCGGCGCTCAGCCCCTTGCGCGAGTTCGCCGTGGCGGAGACGATGACCCGGTCGACGGGCTCGGCGTCGAGCATCCGCCGCAGCGCATCGCGATAGGTGCGCCCGCGGATGATGCGCGAGTCGACCCGCACGCCCTGCTGGCTGGCGCGCTGCTCGATGGCCTCCAGGAGCGGCATCGCCTGCAGGCACTGCGAGGGCAGCGGCGCGTCGAGGTCGAGGTGGCGCGGCACGCGCGCCAGGTAGGCGGGCATGATCGTCGCCTCCTCGACGCGGGCCAGGCGCACCGCGGCGTCGAAGGCGCGGCGGGAGATCGACATGCCCGTGAAGGGCAGCAGGATCCGCCGCGTCCCGCGGGGAAGCGCCGGCTTGCGGCGGCGCGCGCGGGGGAGCAGGAACCAGCCGGCCGAGGCGCCGCTCGCGAAGGCGGCGATGGCGATGGCGATGACGACGGTGTCGTTCATGGTGTCTTCTCGTGTCGGAGGGAGCGGTCGGCGACGATCCGGACGTCGACGCCGGGGAGCGCCTCGAGCAGGCGCTGGGGGAGGGGCACGCGCAGGCGGCCCAGGCCGCGCGCCGGGCGCGAGCGGCCGAGGAGGATGTAGGTGGTGCCGCGGTCGCGCGCGATCTGCGCGACCGTGTCGGGGACGTCGTCGCCCTGCTCGACGATCAGCGTCGCGCCGAGCACCGAGGCGAGTTGGCGCAGGGCGCCGAGCTGATCCTCCTGGTCGGCGTCGGGCTCGCGGCCCGGCGGCGCGACCCACAGCAGGTCGAGCTGGGCGCCGAGCCGCTGCGCCGAGCGCCAGGCGCGGCGGACCAGGCGCTGGGAGCCGGGATAGGGCTCGACGAGCGCCATGAGGCGCTCGCCGACCGCCTGGGGCAGGTCGGCCGCGAGCGTGTCCGCCCGCGTGCCGACCGTCTCCGTGACCAGGCGCTTGGCCTCGACCTCCTCGGCCACCTGGCGCAGTGCGATCTCGCGCAGGGCGGCGAGGTTCTCGATGCGGAAGAAGCCGTTGAGGGCGGCGTCGACGCGCTCGGGCTTGTAGACCTTGCCGGCGCGCAGGCGCGCCAGCAGCGCCTCGGGGCTGAGGTCGATGAGGACGACCTCGTCGGCGCGCCCGAGGACCGAGTCGGGCACCGTCTCGCGCACCCGGGCGCCGCTGAGCTCGGCGACCTGGTCGTTGAGCGACTCGAGGTGCTGGACGTTGACGGTCGAGAGGACGTCGATCCCGGCGTCGAGGACGTCCTCGATGTCCTCGTAGCGCTTCTCGTGATCGAGCCCAGGCGCGTTGGTGTGGGCGAGCTCGTCGATGAGGCAGACCTCGGGCGCGCGGCGCAGGATCGCGGGCAGGTCCATGTCCTCGAGGTCGGTGCCGCGGTAGGTCACGCGCCGGCGCGGGACCACCGGGATCCCCTCGGCGAGCGCCTGCGTGTCGACGCGGCCGTGGGTCTCCAGCAGGCCGATCACGACGTCGCGGCCGGCCTCGAGCTGGGCGAGGCCCTCCTGCAGCATCCGAAAGGTCTTGCCGACGCCCGCGGCCATGCCGAGGTAGATGGTGTAGTGGCCGCGGTCGCGCCCGTTGCCGTGCTCAGTCGGCGACACGCTCGCCGTCCAGGGCCTGCAGCGCGCGCCGGGCGGCGCGGCGCAGCTCGCCCGGCTCCTGGGGGGCGTAGAGCGGTCCGGAGCCGTCGATGAGCAGCGCGCGCGCCTGGCGCACGCCGTCCGGGTCGACGGCTCGCGGCGCGCGCAGGCGCTCGGCCAGGTCCAGGAGCGCGTCGCGCGCCTCGCCGACGGCCTCGCTGGCCACGGGCACCGCCGCGGTGAACGGCCCGTACGGAGCGTCGGCCCGTGCCACCGCGGCTTCGATGTCCTCCGCGGTCCTGCGGCGGGCGCGCTCGGAGCCCAGGCGCGCATCGCGCGCCGCGCGCCGGCGCGCCCGCCAGCCCAGCCGGGGGGCGTAGGCCGGGCTGAGGGAGCCGGGGTGGCTGTAGGCCATCTCAGGCCCCCAGCAGGTTGTGGACGATCAGGTCGATGAGCTTGATGCCGACGAACGGCGCGATCAGGCCTCCGAGCCCGTAGATCAGGAGGTTGCGGCGCAGCAGGGCGGTCGCTCCCACCGGGCGGTACTGGACGCCGCGCAGGGCGAGCGGCACGAGCAGCGGGATGATCAGTGCGTTGAAGATGATCGCCGAGATGATCGCCGAGCTCGGGGAGCCCAGCTGCATGACGTTCAGCGAATCGAGCGGGCCGCGTCCGTGGCCGCCGACGGCGTAGGTGAAGGCGAAGATCGCGGGCAGGATGGCGAAGTACTTCGCGACGTCGTTGGCGATCGAGAACGTCGTCAGCGCGCCGCGCGTGATGAGCAGCTGCTTGCCGACCTCGACGATCTCGATGAGCTTCGTCGGGTTGGAGTCGAGGTCGACCATGTTGCCCGCCTCGCGCGCGGCCTGGGTGCCGGTGTTCATCGCGACCCCGACGTCGGCCTGGGCGAGCGCCGGGGCGTCGTTGGTGCCGTCGCCGGTCATCGCCACGAGCCGGCCCTCGGCCTGCTCGTGACGGATGAGCTCCATCTTGCGCTCGGGCGTCGCCTCGGCGAGGAAGTCGTCGACGCCCGCCTCGGCGGCGATCTTGGCGGCGGTGAGCTTGTTGTCGCCGGTGACCATGACCGTGCGGATGCCCATCGCGCGCAGGCGGTCGAAGCGCGCGGCCATGCCCTCCTTGACGGTGTCCTTGAGGTAGATGACGCCGAGCACCTGCGCGTTACGGGCGACGGCCAGCGGGGTGCCGCCCTCGCGCGCGATGCGCTCGACCTCTCCATCGAGCTCGGCGGGCGGCGTGCCGCCCTCGCCGCGCACCCAGGTGGCGATCGCGTCGGCGGCGCCCTTGCGCAGCAGCGTCCCGTCCATGTCGACGCCGCTCATGCGCGTCTGTGCGGTGAAGGGGACGAAGCGCGGCGCCGCGTGGCCCGCGGCGACCATCTCGTGCTCGCGCAGGCCGTACTGCTTGGCGAGGACGACGATCGAGCGGCCCTCGGGCGTCTCGTCGGCCAGCGAGGAGAGCTGGGCGGCCTCGGCGAGGTCGGCCTCGGCCACGCCGGGCATCGGGACGAACTCGGCCGCCTGGCGGTTGCCCAGCGTGATCGTGCCGGTCTTGTCGAGGAGCAGGACGTCGACGTCGCCGGAGGCCTCGACCGCGCGCCCGGAGAGCGCGAGGACGTTGCGACGCACGAGGCGGTCCATGCCCGCGATGCCGATGGCGCTCAGCAGCGCGCCGATCGTCGTCGGGATGAGCGCGACGAGCAGCGCGATGAGCGTCGTGATCGAGATGTCGGTGTTCGCGAACTGCGCAAAGGGCTTCAGGCTCACGACGACGATCACGAAGATCAGCGTCAGGGCGGCCAGGAGGATGTTCAGGGCGATCTCGTTGGGGGTCTTGCGCCGCTCGGCGCCCTCGACGAGGGCGATCATGCGGTCCAGGAAGGACTGGCCGGGCTCCTGGGTGATCTCGACGACGATCCGGTCGGAGAGCACGCGTGTGCCGCCGGTGACGGCGCTGCGGTCGCCGCCGGACTCGCGGATGACCGGGGCCGACTCGCCGGTGATGGCCGACTCGTCGACCGAGGCGATGCCTTCGATCACCGTGCCGTCGCCGGGGATGACCTCGCCGGCCTCGACGACCACGATGTCGCCGCGGTGAAGCTCCGAGGCGGCGCGGGTGGTGCCGTCCTGCATGCGCGCGGTCGTCTCGCTGCGCATCGAGCGCAGCGCGTCGGCCTGGGCGCGGCCCCGGCCCTCGGCGAGGGCCTCGGCGAAGTTGGCGAAGAACACGGTCAGCCACAGCCAGATCGTCACCGTGATCGTGAAGAGCAGCGTCTCGTTCCCGCCGCCCAGGGCGTCACCCGTGATGATCTGCGAGATCACGGCGATCGTCGTCAGCACGGCGCCGACCTCGACCACGAACATGACCGGGTTGCGCAGCTGGACGCGGGGGTCGAGCTTACGCAGCGAGCCCAGCAGCGCGGGGCGCAGCAGCTCGCGGCTGAACAGGGAGGAGGAGGACTGCCTGGGGCTCATCGGGAGGCTTCCTTGTCGAGAGCGAGGTTGAGCTCGAGCACGTTCACGCCGGGCTCGCCGACGACGCCGAGGAAGCGCCCGTCGGTGTGGTCGGCGATGAGCTGCTCGACGCGGGCCGGCGCCAGCTTGCGCACGGCGGCGATGCGTCGGGCCTGGATCAGGGCGTTGGCCTTGGAGATGTGCGGGTCCACGCCCGAGGCGGACGTCGTGACGGCGTCGACCGGCACCTGGGCCGCGGTCAGCCCGCGGTCGTAGGGCCGCTCGAGTGCGAGGTAGGAGGCGAGCGCGTCGCGGAAGAAGAAGCGGCCGACGGCGGAGTTGGGGCCGCGGTTGGAGAAGCCCGAGGCGGTCGCGTTGTAGTCGGTCTGCGACGGGCGCGGCTGGAAGTACTTGGGATCGGGCTTGGTGATCGGGTTGCCGTCGGAGTCCTTCTTGCCCGTGTCGAGCACGAAGGCCTTGGCGATGAGCTTCGAGCCGACGACCTTGCCGTCGACCGTGATCTGCGAGCCGTCGGCCTTGTTGGGGAAGGCGACCTGCGAGATCCCCGTCATCACGAGCGGGTAGGCGACGCCGAGGATCACCGTCAGCACGACGATCGCGAGGGCGGCGGTGGTGAGCTCTCGTGTGAGTTTCATGGTCAGAAGAGGCGGTCGGTGAGGCCCTGGACGACCGGGCCGAGGAGGAGGGCGGGGAAGAAGGTCAGGGCGCCGATGAGCACGACGGTGCCGCCGAGCAGCCCGACGAAGGTCGGCGTGTCGGTGCGCAGCGTGCCCAGGCCCGTGGGGGCGACGCGCTTGGTCGCGAGGCTCCCGGCGACGGCGAGGACGAGCAGGATCGGCAGGAAGCGCGCCCCGAGCATCGTCACCCCCCCGAGGAGGTCGGCGAAGGTGATCCCGTGGGCCCCGACGTTGCCGGGGGTGGGCTGGTAGTAGCCGGTGTAGCCGGCGAAGGCCGAGCCGTTGTTGTTGGCCTGCGACATGTAGGCGTACAGCGACTCGCTGAAGCCCTGTGGGCCCGAGGCGAAGATCGACGGCGCCCCGTATTTGGTCGCGAGGGCGAAGAAGGTGCCCAGGAGCACCGCCAACGGCGTGACGAGGACCCCGAGCGAGACGAGCTTGATCTCGCGCGCCTCGACCTTCTTGCCCAGGAACTCGGGCGTGCGCCCGACCATCAGGCCGCCGATGAAGACGGCGAGCAGGACGTAGAGGAGCATCGTGTACAGGCCGGTGCCGACGCCGCCGAAGACCGACTCGCCATAGCCAAGGTCGACCATCGGGACGAGGCCGCCGATCCCGGTCAGCGACTCGAGGGCGGCGTTGACCGCGCCGCACGAGGTGACCGTGGTGATGGCGGTCCACAGCGCCGAGTTTGCGATGCCGAAGCGCTGCTCCTTGCCCTCGAGGTTCCCGCCGGTCGAGCCGTCGATGATGCCCGTGTGGACGCCCGCGGCGTGCTGGGCCGGCGTCCCGTGCTGCTCGGCGAGGTAGACGACGACGACGCTCGCGATGAAGAGCACCGACATCGCCGAGAAGAGCGCCCATCCCTGCCGGCGGCTGCCGACCATGCGCCCGTAGGTGTAGGTCAGCGAGGCCGGGATGCAGAGGATGAGGAACATCTCGATCAGGTTCGAGAGCCCGGTCGGGTTCTCGAACGGGAAGGCCGAGTTGGTGTTGAAGACGCCGCCGCCGTTGGTGCCGAGCTCCTTGATCGCCTCCTGCGAGGCGACCGGGCCGCGGGCCAGGTCGGCGACCGAGCCGCCGAGGGTCTGCAGCACGCCCTGCGAGACGAGCAGGACGGCGCCGACGATCGAGATCGGCAGCAGCACGTAGAACGACGCGCGGATGAGGTCCTGCCAGAAGTTGCCGAGGACCGGGTTGGCGCTGCGACGCGCGATGATTCCGCGGATCAGGGCGATCGCGACGGCGATGCCGGTGGCGGCCGAGACGAAGTTCTGGACCGTCAGGCCGGCCATCTGGCTGAAGTAGGACAGCGTCGTCTCGCCCGCGTAGTACTGCCAGTTCGTGTTCGTCACGAACGACGAGGCGGTGTTGAACGAGACGTCCCAGGTGCCGGAGTGGAAGTCCGATGGGTTCCACGGGTGCAGCGTCTGGGTGCGCAGGATGAGGAAGAGCACCAGCCAGCCGGCCAGCGAGAAGAAGATCACGCTGCGCGCGTAGGCCTTCCAGTCCTGGCCGCGCTCGGGGTCGATGCGCAACAGCCGGTAGGTGCCGCGCTCGAGCGGCCCGACGACCGGATCGAGGAAGGTGCGCTCGCCGCGGAAGACATGAGCCATGTAACCGCCGAGGACCGGCACGACGGCGACGATCAGCGCGCAGAAGATCGCGATCTGGAGGAAGCCCTGGACCATCGCGCTCAGAACCTCTCGCCGCGCAACATCGCGTAGATCAGGTAGATGCAGATCAGCGTGGAGACGACCACGCCGAGGACGTTGGAGGCGCTCATACGCGCTCGAGTCCTTCGATGACGAGGGCCAGGACGGCGAAGACGCCGACGGCGAGGGCGATGGCCAGAAGATCCATGCACGCATCGTCGGACCGCGACCTCAAGGCGCTATCGAGAACCGCCGCGCCGGTATACAGATCTTGTGAAGGCGGCCGTCAGGCGGCGAAGCGGTAGCCGATGCCCGCGTCGGTACGGATGTAGCGCCGCTCGCCGGGCGGCTCGATCTTGCGCCGCAGGTTGGCGATGTGGGCGCGCAGGACCTGGGTGTCGTCGCCGTACTGCGGGCCCCAGACCTCGACGAGCAGCGCCCGGTGGGTCAGCAGCCGCCCGCGGTGGCGCACGAGCGCGCGCAGCAGGTCGAACTCGATCGGCGT
Organism: uncultured Actinomycetes bacterium; assembly: GCA_963851295.1. Taxonomy (GTDB): domain Bacteria; phylum Actinomycetota; class Thermoleophilia; order Solirubrobacterales; family Solirubrobacteraceae; genus JAOPZW01. Next base: position 511,260 of record CAWKOS010000002.1, read on the forward strand.
GAGGTGGACCTCCTCGCCGTCACGGCGCACGACGCGGGCGTTGAGGTCGATGTGCAGGCCGTCGACCTCGAGGGCGGGCTCGCCGGGGGCGTCGCCGGCGCGCCGCAGCGCGGCGCCCAGGCGCGCGACGAGCTCGCGCGGCCCGAAGGGCTTGGTCACGTAGTCGTCGGCGCCGGCCTCCAGCGCCTCGACCTTCGCGTCCTCCTCGCCGACCGCGCTGAGGACGAGGATCGGCATCGACGTCCACTCGCGCAGGCGCCGGCAGAGCTCGATGCCGCTGCCGTCGGGGAGCATGAGGTCGACGATCGCCGCGTCGGGCGGGCGCACGGCGGCGCGGTCCAGCGCCTCCTCCATGGTCGCCGCCTCGACGACGTCGTAGCCGGCCTCGCGCAGGATGACCTTGAGCGCGCGCAGGATCTGGCGCTCGTCGTCGACGACGAGGATCCGAGGCAGGTCGCTCACGCCGGTGCCGGCTCCTGCTCGGGCTCGAGCGGCAGCTCGACCACGAAGGTCGTCCCCTGCCCGGGCAGCGACTCGACCCAGACCCTGCCGCCGTTGGCCTCCACGAAGCCGCGCACGATGGCGAGGCCGAGGCCCGACCCGCGGTGGCCGTTGGCGGTAACGCCGGGCGCGCGGTAGAAGGGCTCGAAGATGCGCGCCTTCTCGGCGGCGGGGACCCCGGGGCCGCGGTCGACGATGCGCACGAGGACCCGCGGTCCGACGGCGCGGGCGCGGACCGAGACGGGATGGCCGCCCGAATACCGCGCCGAGTTCTCCAGCAGGTTGGCGAACGCGCGCTCGAGCTGGGCGGCGTCGGCGCGGATGAGCGGAAGGTCGTGGTCGAGCGAGAGGGCGAAGGTGCCCTCGGGCAGGGCGACGTCGTCGACGGCCGCGACCACGACCTCCTCGACCGAGCACCACTCCACGCGCGGTTCGGCCGTCCGCGCCTCCAGGCGCGACATGTCCAGCAGGTTGTCGACCAGCCGCGCGAGGCGCTCGGCCTCGCCGCCGATGTCGGCCACGAGCTCCTCGCGCTCGGCATCGGAGACCGACCTCGACCCCAGCGCGCCGACCGCCGTGAGGATCGCCGTCAGCGGCGAGCGCAGATCGTGGGAGACGGCGCGCAGGAGCGCGGTCTTCAGGTCGTCCGAGCGGCGCAGGGCGCTCGTCTCGACGACCTCGCGCGCCAGCGCGTCGCGCTCGATCGCGGCGCCCAGGATGGCCGAGAGCGATGGGACGACGCGCTCGCGCAGGCGCTCGAGAACGTGCGGCGGCAGGCCGGCGGGAACGAGCAGGGTGCCGACGTCGAGCGCGAGCGCGACGCGGCGCTCGTCGCCCGGGACCTCGCGCAGCTCGATCGCCGCGGAGGGCAGCCCGAGCGACTGGGCCAGGCGCTGGGAGACGGCCGGCAGCGCGTCGTCGAGGCTCGTGCCGCGCAGGAGCAGGCGCGCCATCTCGGCCGCGAGGTCGGCCTCCTGGCGGCGCTCCTGGGCCTCCTGGGTGCGCGCCCGTGCGCGCTCGGCGAGCGTGCTCGCGATGAGGGCGGCGATGAGGAAGACGACGAGCGCGACCCAGTTCTCGCCTTCGGAGATCGTGAAGCGCCCGGTCGGCGGGATGTGGAAGAAGTTGAAGGCCAGGGCGCTGGCGACGGCGGTGGCGTAGCCCAGCCACGCGCCCCAGACCGACGACACGAGCAGCACCGCGACGAGGTAGACGACGCCGAGCGCGACGACCGGCGCGACCTGCGCGAGCGGGTAGACGAGCGCCGTGGTCACCGCCACCGCGAGGGCGGCCACGAGGACGCCGACGGTGGGCGACGAGCGCCCGTCGGAACGGGGCGTCGGCCGTAACCGTGCGTGCACGCAACAAGCGTAGTCCCGGGTACGCTTGCGGCGTGTCCCAGGGCTCCTCGTGGTTCCCGCTCCCCAAGCGGATCCCGGCGCGCAGGCATGCCGGCGGCAACGGCTCGGCGACCGTCCCGGCGCCGCCGGTCGCGCCCCTGAGCGAGGAGGAGATCCGCTCGGCCGTCGTCGACTGCGGGCTGTATCAGGAAGGCGAGCGGCTGGGCGGCCGGATCGAGCTCGAGACGGCGCTGCGCAAGGCCGACGCCTGCCAGCGCGGCTTCGTCTGGATCGGTCTGCACGACCCGAGCCCGGGCGTCGTCGAGGCCGTCGGCCGGCACTTCGAGCTGCACCCGCTCGCCGTCGAGGACGCGGTCGACGCCCACCAGCGCGCCAAGCTCGAGGTCTACGGCGGCGACACCCTGTTCCTCGTCCTGAAGACCGCGCGCTACGTCGACAGCGAGGAGCTCATCCAGATCGGCGAGGTCATGGTCTTCCTCGGCGAGCGCTTCGTCGTGACCGTCCGCCACGGCGAGGGCAGCCCGCTGCACGACGTGCGCCTGGACCTCGAGGCGCATCCCGACCTGCTGGGCATCGGCCCCAGCTCCGTGCTCTACGCGATCTCCGACCGCGTCGTCGACGACTACTTCGCCGTCATCGACGGCATCGCGGTCGACGTCGAGGAGGTCGAGGCCGAGGTCTTCTCGGGCAGCGCCGCCAACCCCGCCGAGCGCATCTACCGCCTCAAGCGCGAGGTGCTCGAGTTCCGCCGCGCGGTGACGCCGCTGATCGGCCCGATGCAGCGCCTGGCCTCCAAGCAGACCGGCCTGCCGCTCGACCCGCGGACGGGCGAGTACTTCCGCGACGTCCACGACCACCTCGTCCGCGACGCCGAGCGCATCGGGAGCTTCGACGAGCTGCTCACCAACGCCCTGCAGGCCAACGTCGCCCAGATCACGATGCGCGACAACCAGGACATGCGCCGGATCTCGGCCTGGGTGGCGATCATCGCCGTGCCGACGATGGTCTTCGGGCTCTACGGCATGAACTTCAAGCACATGCCCGAGCTGGGGTGGACCTACGGCTACCCGGCCGTCGTCGTCTTCGTGCTGGCGATCTGCGCCGTGCTGTACAAGAAGTTCAAGCAGACCGGTTGGCTCTGAGCATCGTCAGGGGCTCGAGTGCCGACCTCGACGCGCTCGAGCCGCTCTGGGTCGCCGTGCACCAGGCGCACGCGGCGTCGATGCCCGAGCTCGCGCCCTACGTCAGCGACGCCGAGACGTGGGCGCAGCGGCGGGCGCTGTATGCGGCGGTGCTGTCCAAGCCCGACCCCGTGCTGCTGCTCGCGCGCGAGGGCTCGGAGCTCATCGGCTAAGGGGCCCGCATTGGCCTGCGGCGCCGCGCGGGCAAGAGTGGTCGATAGGCATCGCTCTTCGATGGCCAGATGCCTTTCTCAACCGCGCGGAGCCACCCGCGCCGGCGGCCGGCGAGGTGTCCTCCCTCGGTGCCTGGCCGCGCAGCGCCGTCTGCGGCGAGGGACGCGCGCGGGCGCCGACCACAATCCGGCCGATTGTGCGACTTGGCACATGACCAGGACGGATGGTAGGCTGCCGCGGGACGGTCGCCCAAGGAGCAGGCGGCCGGAGGACAATGCGGTCCGCAGACCGAACCCGAGGAGAGCCGAGCATGTCGGTAGGCGACGCGACGCTGCCCCTGTCGATCCACGACCTCGCGCGGACGTGCGAGCCGCTCGAGCGCGCCACGGCGCTGCCCGGCGGGGCGTTCACGGATCCGCGGGTGCTGCAGTGGGAGATCGAGCAGATCTTCATGGGCGGCTGGCTGACGGTCGGCCACGAGAGCCAGCTGCGCGAGCGCGGCGACTACGTCATGGTCGAGATCGGGCGCGAGAGCGTCTTCGTCGTGGCCGACGACGAGGGCGAGCCGCACGCGTTCCTCAACACGTGCCGTCACCGCGGCGCGCGGATCATCCAGGACGCCGAGGGTCGCGTCCCCCGGGTGCAGTGCCCCTACCACGCGTGGTCCTACGGCTTCGACGGCTCGCTGCGCAACGCCCCGCACACCGACGAGATCGAGGGCTTCGACCAGCGCTGCTACGCGCTGAAGGCCGTGCGCGTCGCCAACGTCGAGGGGCTCATCATGATCGACCTCTCGGGCAGCGCCCCGCCCGCCGAGGAGCACGTCGGCGACCTCGCGCCCGCGCTCGCCCGCTACCGCCTGCCCGAGCTGGGTCGCGCGCAGCGGATCGTCTACGAGGTCGACGCCAACTGGAAGGCGATCGGCGAGAACTACAGCGAGTGCCTGCACTGCCCGGGCGTCCATCCCGAGCTCAACCAGCTCAGCCACTACCTCTCCGGCGAGACGCTCACCGGCGCCGGCGCGTGGTGCGGCGGCTCGATGACCCTGCGCGCCGGCGCCTCGACCATGGGCCGCGAGGGCGGCCACGCCGAGCGCCCGCCGATCGCGGGCCTCACCGAGGCCGACCAGCGGTCGGTCCTGTACTACCTGCTCTTCCCGAACACGCTGATCTCGCTGCACCCCGACTACGTGATGCTCCACACCCTGTGGCCGCGGGCGCACGACCACACCGAGGTCGTCTGCGACTGGCTCTTCGAGCCGGCCACGATGGCGCGGGAGGGCTTCGACCCCTCCGACGCCGTCGGCTTCTGGGACCAGGTCAACCGCGAGGACTGGCACGTCTGCGAGATCACCCAGAAGGGGATGGCCTCGCGCGGCTTCGAGCCGGGGCGCTACACGAGCGAGGAGTTCGACGTCCACGCCTTCGACGTGATGGTCGCCGGGCGCTACCTCGATGCGCTGGGCGCGGTCGTGGAGGTGGGGTCATGAGCCACGCGAACGGCAACGCGACCGCGAACGGCAACGGCAAGCGCCCCGACTTCGACGCGATCGTCGTCGGCGCCGGCCACAACGGCCTGACCGCCGCCGCCTACCTGCAGCGCGCCGGCCTGCGCACGTGCGTCCTCGAGGCCCGCGAGATCATCGGCGGCGCCTGCGTCACCGAGGAGCTGTGGCCCGGCCAGCGCGTCTCGCGCGCCTCCTACGTCGTCTCGATGCTCCAGCCCAAGGTCGTCGCCGACCTCGAGCTGACGAAGTTCGGCTACCACCCGATCCCGCTGGATCCGGAGTTCGCGACCTTCGCCGCCGACGGCAAGCCGATGCTGCTGCCCAACGACGACCAGGTCACCTACGAGCAGGTCGCGCGCGTCTCGCGCAAGGACGCCGACGCGCTGGCGCCCTTCAACGCCCTGTTCGACAAGGCCGCGCGCTTCCTCAAGCCGCTCATGCTGCGCCCGCCCCCGGCGGCGGGCTCCAAGCGCCCCGGCGACCTCTTCGAGCTCCTGCGCGAGGCCGGCCGCGCCGCCGGCCTCAGCCGCCGCGACCTCAGCGACATCTTCCGCCTGATGACGATGTCGGTCGGCGACCTGCTCGACGACTACTTCGAGACCGACGAGCTCAAGGGCGCCTACGCCTCCAGCGGCGTCGTCGGCGTCTGGGCCGGCCCGTACACGCCCGGCACCGCCTACAACCTGCTCCACCACGCGCTCGGCGAGGTTGACGGCGTCCAGGGCGCCTGGGGCCACGTCCGCGGGGGCATGGGCGCGATCTCGAACGCGATCGCGGCGAGCGCCACGGCCGCCGGCGCCACGGTCCGCACGAGCGCGCCGGTCGCCTCGATCGACGTCGCCGGCGGGCGCGTCACCGGCGTCACGCTGGTCGGCGGTGAGACCATCAGCGCCCCGCTCGTGCTCTCGGGGGCGCACCCCAGGCGCACGATGCTCGACCTCGTGGGCGCCGAGCACTTCCCCGAGCAGGTCGCCGACGACATGCGCCGCTACCGCAGCCGCGGCGCGTCGGTGAAGATCAACGCGGTGCTCTCCGAGCCGCCGCGCTACGTCAACGCGCCGCCGGAGGTCTCCGAGCAGCTCCTGCACGCGAGCGTCGCCATCAGCCCGTCGGTGCCCTACCTCGAGCGCGGCTGGCAGGACGCCCAGCGCGGCGTCCCCGCGGAGGGCCCCTACATCGAGGTCGAGGTCCCGACCGCCGTCGACCCGAGCCTCACCGACGACGGCACCACGGTGCTGACGATGTTCACCCAGTTCGGCCCGCACGCGGCCGAGGACTGGCCCGACGGGGCGCGCGAGGCCTACGCCGGGCGCTGCTTCGACCTGCTCGCGCAGCACGCGCCCAACGTCCCCGGCGCGATCCTGCACTACGAGGTGCTCGCGCCGCCGGACCTCGAGCGCATCTTCGGCCTGGAGGGCGGCTCGATCTTCCAGGGCGAGCAGGGCCTCAACCAGATGGCCTTCATGCGCCCGACGCCCGAGCTCGCGCGCTACGCCACGCCCGTCCACGGCCTGTACCTGTGCGGGGCGGGGACGCACCCCGGCGGCGGCGTGATCGCGGCCTCGGGGCACAACGCCGCCCACCGCGTGCTCAGGGACCTGCGCGGCGACCGGGCCCGCGCCCGTCTGCGCCGTCCCGTCGCAGCCGTCCGCGGCTGAATGGACATTCAGTCCACATCGGTCAGCCACGGAGTCGAGGTGTCCGCGCATGGCCTTGACAAGTGCCTCGTAGGTCGGATAGTCGTGGCTCTGCTTTGAACGAGCCTTCAAAGCCCAGGGGAGAGGGGCTGTCGCGACGGTCGCTGCTGCGCCGCGGCGGGGCGCTTGCCCTGACCGCCGGGGCCGGCGCAGCACTGGCCGGCTGCGAGAACACCACCACGCCGGTCGCCGCGGGCGACCAGGGTGGCAGCGGCAAGGGGATCCTGGGCGACCCGACGGCCGGCGGCCCGGTCGACAGCGCCGGGATCCCGCTCGCGCGCAAGGACTACCCGGTCGTGCTCCCGCGCCGCGGCGAGGCGGTCAAGAGCTCGACCAAGCCCGAGAGCGGCGGCGAGCTGCAGATCTACAACTACGCCGACTACCTCAACCCGGCCGTGCTGAAGGCGTTCGGCAAGCAGGAGAACGTCAGCGTCCGCGTCACGACCTTCGACACCCTCGACGAGGCGTTCTCGAAGCTCTCCACCGGCGGCCTGCAGTTCGACATCATCTTCTCGACGCCCGATCAGCTCTCGCGGCTCGTGGGACGCCAGCTCATCCAGCCGCTGAACTTCGAGCTGATCCCCAACCTGCAGAAGAACGTCTGGCCGGAGCTCCACAGCCCGTTCTACGACGTCGGCCCGCGCTACAGCGTCCCGTACACCGTCTACACGACAGGCATCGCGTGGCGCAACGACCTGCTCGGCTTCGACCCCAGCAAGATGGACCAGCCGTGGGACGCCTTCTGGTCCAACGAGGCCGAGAAGTACCGCGGCAAGGTGGCGATCCTCGACGACTCGCGCGAGGGTCCGGGCATGGCGCTCATGCGCCGCGGGGTGACCGACCTCAACACCGAGGACCCCGACCTGCTCGCGCAGGCCGGGGCCGACCTCAAGGACCTCAGCAAGCGCGTCGGCGTGAAGGTCTCGATCGCCGACTACGAGACCGTCCCCGCCGGGCGCGTCCTGCTGCACCAGGGCTGGTCGGGGGACATGATCGGCGGCGTCATCTCCTACATGCCCAAGGGCGTCAGCCCGAACGTGCTCTCCTACTGGTACCAGAAGCAGGGCGGGCCGATCTTCAACGACTGCATCTGCGTCGCGGCCGACGCGGCCAAGCCGGTCATCGCCCACCGCTTCCTCAACTACCTGCTCGACAACAAGGTCAGCTACGAGAACTTCACGGGCTACGTCGGCTACCAGACGCCGCTGACCGCGATCGACGCCCAGAAGCTCTTCGACGACGAGATCCTCCCGAAGTCGCTCAACCAGGCCGTCGTCACCCGCGAGGCCTACGCCAACGGCAACGCCTACCTGACGCTCTCGGCCAAGGGTCTGCAGCTCTGGGACAAGACCTGGGCGTCGTTCCGCAACGGCTGATGGGGTCGCGCTGGATCTGGCGGGCGCTCGCGATCCCCGGCCTCCTGTGGCTGGCGCTCTTCTTCGTCGTCGCCTTCTACGCGATCATCAGCGTCGGCCTGGGCAACGTCACGACGCTCTACGAGCCGGTCCCGCACTGGAACCCGCTGGACTGGAACGTCGGCTACATCTGGGCCGGGCTGAAGGCCGTCCTGCCGGGCGGCGACACGTGGGACACCTTCCTGCGCACGGTCATCTACGTCGCCGTCGCGGTCTTCCTGTCGCTGGCGATCGGCTACCCGGTCGCCTGGTACGCGGCGCGCCACGCCGGCAAGTGGCGCGGGATCATCCTCGTGCTGCTCGTCGCGCCCTTCTGGATCAGCTACCTGATGCGGATGTTCGCGTGGACGAACCTGCTGGCCGAGAACGGCTACGCGAGCCGCGCGCTGCACGCGCTCTCGATCGACACGCTGTTCCAGAAACTCGGGCTCCTGGAGGGCAACGACTGGCTCGGCGGCCAGCACATAGCGGTGATCCTCGCGCTCGTCTACGGCTACGTGCCGTACCTGATCCTGCCGCTCTACGCGGCCCTGGACCGCATCGACCAGCGCTACATCGAGGCCGCCCGCGACCTCGGCGCCTCGCCCGCCGGCGCCTTCTGGCGCGTCGTCGTGCCGCTCTCGAAGACCGGCACGCTGGCCGGCATCGTCCTCATCGCGCTGCCGATGTTCGGCGACTACTACACGCCCGACCTGATCTCGGGCTCGCCCAAGACGGCGATCATGGGCAACGCGATCAACGGCTACGTGCAGGGCGGCCCGGACAAGTCGCTGGGGGCGGCGCTCACGATCCTGCTCTCGGCCTTCCTGCTCATCTTCATGCTCTATTACCTGCGCGTCGTGCGCGCCGACCAGCGCACCGCGGCGGGGGTCACGTGAGCGCCACCGCCGCCCCGGCCGCGACGAGAACCGAGCGCGTCAGCCTGCGCGACCGGCTGTCGAACCCGTGGGGGCGCCCGCGCTTCCTGGCGATCCTGACGTGGGTCTACATCGCGTGGTCGTTGATCCCGGTGCTGCTGGCGATCCGCTTCGCCTTCAACTCGGGGCGCTCGCGGACCTCGCTGCAGGGCTGGTCGCTGCGCTGGTTCTGGAAGGACCCGACGCTGAGCGTCTACCACGACCCGACGCTGCAGGCCGCGCTCAAGCACAGCCTGGTGCTCGCCGCGCTCGTGATGGTGATCGCGACGCCGCTGGGCACCGCCCTGGCCCTCGGCATGCGGCGCTGGATCGGGCCCGGCTCCGGGGTGGCGAACATCGTCCTGCTGCTGCCGCTCGTCACGCCCGAGCTCGTCTTCGCGGTCGGCATGTTCCTGCTCTTCACGACGGCCTTCGGCTTCATCGGCCTGGGCACCACGGCGCAGGCGATCGGGCAGGTGACCTTCACGCTCTCGTGGGTCGTGCTCATCATCCGCGGCCGCCTGGCGACCATCGGGCGCGAGGTCGAGGAGGCGGCCGCCGACCTCGGGGCGCCGCCCATGCAGGTCGTCTGGCGCGTGCTCCTGCCGCTGCTGCTGCCGGCGATGGCGGCGAGCCTGCTCGTCTCCTTCGCGCTGTCGATCGACGATTTCGTGGTCAGCCAGTATCTGGCCTCAGGCGCGGACACGACGACGGTGCCGATGCGCATCTACTCGCAGGCGCGCGGCGGGCCGACGCCCGCCCTCAACGCGCTGGCGACGATCATGCTCTTCGTCTCGCTCGCCGCGCTCGCGCTCGCCTATGTCGTCTACCGCGTCCTGACCCGCGGCGAGGACCAGAGCTCGGCCGTCAAGACTTTGGCCATGGATATGGGGTAGTGCTATGAGCGAAGGGGACATCCGGCTCGTGGACCTCGTCAAGCGCTTCGGCGACGCGGTCGCGGTCAACGGCATCGACCTGCACGTGCCGCCCGGCGAGTTCTTCACCATGCTCGGGCCCTCGGGCTGCGGCAAGACGACGACGCTGCGCCTGATCGCCGGCTTCGAGCGCCCGACCGAGGGCAAGATCCTGCTCGACGGCAACGACATGTCGCGCACGCCGCCGCACAAGCGGCGCGTCAACACGGTCTTCCAGAGCTACGCGCTCTTCCCGCACAAGACCGTCTTCGACAACGTCGCCTTCGGGCTGCGCTACCAGCGCACGACCAAGGCCGAGGCCAAGAGCAAGGTCGGCGAGGCCCTCGCGATGGTGCGCATGGAGGACTTCGGCCACCGCCGCCCGACGCAGCTCTCCGGCGGCCAGCAGCAGCGCGTCGCGCTGGCGCGCGCGCTCGTGCTCGAGCCCCCGGTCCTGCTCCTCGACGAGCCGCTCGGCGCCCTCGACGCGCGCCTGCGCCTGGACCTCCAGGTCGAGCTCAAGCGCATCCAGGAGCAGCTCGAGGTGACCTTCATCTACGTCACCCACGACCAGGACGAGGCGCTGACCATGAGCGACCGCGTCGCGGTCATGCGCCACGGCGACATCGAGCAGTGCGACGAGCCGCGCGCGCTCTACGAGACCCCGGCGACCGCGTTCGTCGCCAACTTCCTCGGCGCCTCGAACCTCGTCCCCGTCGCCGTCGGGCAGTCGCACGCCGACGGCACCCAGCTCGGGCTGGGGAACTTCGCCCTGCGCGCCGAGAACTGCGGCCTGGGCCAGGGTGACGACGCCGTGGCCATGATCCGCCCCGAGAACGTGCGCCTGGAGGCGCACGGCACCACGGGCGAGAACCGCGTGCCCGGGATGGTCGAGGAGGTCGTCTACCTCGGCTTCCACCAGGAGGTGCGCGTGCGCCTGGCGACCGGGACGCTGCTGAAGGCCGACGTCTCCAACGACGACGACCAGGTCGAGCACGAGCAGGGCGACGCGGTGGCCGTGCACCTGCCGCCCCGCCACCTGCGCGTGCTCGCGGCCGACACCGCGGTGCACCCGGCGGCCGCGGCCGCCGAGGAGCTCGTCCCCGCCGAGACCTCGGCCGCGGGATGAAGGGATCGCAGGCCACCACGGCGCGCCAGGACAGCCGGCGCGCCGAGCTCATCGACGCCGCGCGGCGCGTGATCCAGCGGCGCGGCTTCGCCAAGGCGACGGTCGGCGCCATCACGGGCGAGGCGGGCGCGAGCCTCGGGCTGCTCAACTACCACTTCGACTCGCGCGATGAGGTCGTCGCCGAGGCCTTCGCCGCGGCCGCGCGCGAGGAGTACGACGAGCTGCGCGACATCTCGCACCGCCACCCCGACCCGCCGACGCGGCTGTCGGCCTTCATCGACCTCGAGGCGTGGTCGGACCGCAACGGCTGGGCGATGTGGATCGACGCCTGGGGCGAGGCCCTCCACACCGACCAGCTCCGCGTGACCCTCGAGCAGTTCGAGCGCGGCTGGCGCGCGGTGCTCGCCGACGTCCTGGCCGACGGCGACCGCCAGGGCTGCTGGAGCTGCCCGGACCCCGAGCAGACCGCGGGCCGGCTCGTCGCCGCGCTCGACGGCCTGGGCCTGCACACGACGCTGCACCCGCGCGACGTGGCGCCCGACGTCGCCGCGGGCTGGGCGCGCAAGCTGGCCGAGCTCGAGCTTGGCGTGATGCTCCCGGCGTCCGGCCCGCCCGAGCCCGCGCGCCCGGCGCCCGCGCCGTACGAGGCACGGATCCCGATCCGCGGGCGCGACCTCGACGCCACCGGGCGCGTGCACCCCGCCGTGCTGCTGACCTACCTCGGCGAGGCGCGCGAGGCGTGGCTCGACGCGCGCCTGGGCCCCAAGGTGCGCCCCGAGGTCGCGCACGTCAGCGCCGACTTCCGCCACGTGCCGGCGCGCCGCGACGACGAGGTCGTCGTCGGCTGCGCCCTCGCCGGCCTGGACGCCACCAGCGTGCGCACGCGCGAGACGATCGCGACCGCCGGCGGCGCCGTCGTGGTCAGCGCGGGCGCCACCGTGGTGCTCCCCGGCGCCGACGGCGAGCCGCGGCCCTTCACCGACGCCGAGCGCGAGGCGCTGCAGCGATGAGCGCGGCGCTAGCGCTCGAGGCCGAGGTCGCCCGCGATCGCGGCCCGGATCTCCTCGCGGGCGCGGTCGATCGGCATGCGCGGGTCCTCGGTGAGCACGCGGATCCCGTAGCCGTCGATGAGCGCCAGCAGCCGGTCGGTCATGCTCTCGACGTCGCACTCGCGCAGCTCGCCCGCGGCGATGCCGTCCGCGATCGCCTCGGCGAACCACGCGTGCAGGCGCGCGTAGAGGCGGGCGGCGACCGGGCGCAGCGCCGGGTCGCGCGCGCTGCGCAGCCACAGCTCGATCCACAGCACGAAGTCGTCGTGCAGGGCCCGGTCGGTGGGCAGGCACTGATCGATCATCGCCGCGAGCCGCTGCGGGGCCCTCGCGCGGCCCTCGTCGAGCGCGGCGAGGCGCAGGTCGCCGGCGCGCTCGTAGGAGTGCTCCAGGGCCTCCTCGAGCAGGGCGTCGCGGGAGGCGAAGTGGTAGTGCACGAGGCCCGCCGAGACGCCGGCCTCCGTCGCGATCCGCGCGATGCGGACGTTGTCGATCCCCTCGCGGGCGATCAGGCGCACCGCGGCGTCGAGCAGCCGCTCACGTCCCTGTGGTGCCACCTCGCTGCTGATTCTCCAAACCCTAACCCCACCGAGCCATGACCACCGAGATCGTCGCTGACGCGTTGTCCACCCTCACCCCCGAGCAGCTCGAGCTGCAGGCGCGCGCCCGCGCCTTCGTCGAGGAGGTGCTGATGCCCCTCGAGGTCGAGGCCGAGCGCGCGCGCGGGCGCCTGCCCGCCGAGAAGATCTCGGAGATCCGCCATGCCGCGATCGACCGCCGCCTCAGCGGCGGCCTGCACGCCGTGGAGCACGGCGGCCAGGGCTGGAGCCACCTCGAGTGGTTCCTCGTCGAGGAGCAGCTCGGGCGCTCCACCAACGCGCTGTCGTGGCACATGCCGGGCGCCTACAACGTCCTGGCGCACGGCACCCAGCGCCAGATCGACCGCTACCTGCGCCCGGCGCTGCGCGGCGAGCTGCACGACGCCTACGCCGTCACCGAGGAGCATGCGGGCTCTGACCCGTCGCAGATCGCCACCACGGCGGCGCAGACCGAGACCGGCTGGCGCCTCGACGGCGAGAAGTGGTTCGTCACCTACGGCGACGTCGCCCACGTCTACATCGTCATGGCCAAGGCGCTCGTCGACGGCGCGGAGCTGCCCACGCTCTTCCTCGTCGACCGCGGCACCCCGGGCATCGAGGTCGTCGACGACCCGCCCTTCACGCACAGCTACCCCCACGGCCACCCGACCCTGCGCTTCACCGGCGTCGAGGTGCCCGACGACGCGATCGTCGGCGGCCTGGGCGGCGGCGACGAGCTCCAGCGCGGCTGGTTCGCCGAGGAGCGCCTGGGCATCGCCGCCCGTGGGGTGGGGGCGATGTGGCGGCTGATCGAGGAGACGACCGCCTGGGCGCTGCAGCGCGAGCAGGGCGGGCAGCGGATCATGGACTACCAGGGCGTCTCCTTCCCGCTGGCCGACTCGGCCGCCGACGCCGCCGCCGGGCGGCTGCTCGGCCTGGAGGTCGCGCGGCTCGTCGACGCCCACGCCGACCCGAAGATCGTCCACGCCAAGGCCTCGATGGCCAAGCTCTTCGTCAGCGAGGCGGCCAACCGCTGCGCCGACCGCGCCGTGCAGATCTTCGGCGGCCGCGGCTACACGCGCATCAACGTGGCCGAGCGGCTGTGGCGCGAGCTGCGCGTCGACCGCATCTGGGAGGGCACGAGCGAGATCCAGCGCCTGATCGTGGCGCGCGCGCTCGAGCGCCGCGGAGTGGAGCGCGTCCTGCATTGAGCCTCGATCTGACCCCCTTGCTCGAGCCGCGCTCGATCGCGGTCGTCGGCGCCACGAGCCGGCCCGGCGCCTACGCCGACGAGACGCTGCGCAACCTCAAGCGCATCGGCTTCGCCGGGCGCGTGTGGGGCGTGCACCCGACGCGCAAGCGCGTCCACGGGCGCACCTGCGTGCCGTCGCTGGCCGACCTGCCAGAACCCGTCGACGCGGTCGTCGTCGCCATCCCGGCGGCGGGCGTGCCGGAGGCGATCGAGCAGGCCGGCGCGCGAGGCTGCGGTGGCGCCGTCGTCTACGGGGCGGGCTTCGGCGAGACGCCCGGCGGCGCGCAGCTCGAGGAGGCCCTGCGCGCCGCCGCGGCGCGCCACGAGCTGCCCGTGTGCGGGCCCAACTGCGACGGGATCGTCGCCTTCCCGTCGCGCGCGGCGCTGTGGGGCGACGCCCTGGTCCCGCGCGAGGCCGGCCACGTCGCGGTCATCTCGCAGAGCGGCAACGTCGCGGTCAACGCCCTCGCCGCCTCGGGCGGGCTGCGCCTGCACACGGTCGTGTCGTGCGGCAACCAGACCGTGGTCGACGCCGGCGACTGGCTGCACGCGGTCGCGCAGCGCGACGGCGTGCGCTCGGTCGCGCTCTTCCTCGAGAGCGACGGCGAGGGCGGGAAGCTCTGCGAGGCGCTCGCGGTCTGCGCCGACGCGGGCATCGGCGTCGCCGTGCTGAAGGTCGGCGCCTCGGCGGCCGGGGCCAGCGCCGCGGCCGCCCACACCGGCGCCGTCGCCGGCGACCACGCGGCCTTCCGCGCGCTCGTGCACGAGGCGGGCGCCGCATGGGCCACCGACGTCCACGACCTGCTCGAGCTGGCCAAGGCGATGGCCGTGCCGGGCGTGCGCCCGGCGGGCGACGGGGGCCTCGCGATCCTCACCTGCTCGGGCGGCGACTCGGGCCTCGGCGCCGACGAGGCCCAGCGCCAGGGCCTCGAGCTCCCGCCGCTGGCCGACGACACGCGCGAGCGCGTCAGCGCGCTGCTGCCCAGCGCGGCCACGGTCGCCAACCCGCTCGACTACACGGCGCTCATCTGGGGCGAGGTCGAGACCCTGCGCGACGTGATCGCCGCCGTCGGCGAGGACCCGGCGATCGACCACGTGCTCGTCTTCTACGACCAGCCGCCGGGCCTGGAGGGCGCGGTGCGCGAGAGCTGGGACGCCGTGCGCGAGGGGATCCGCGCGGGCGCCGCGATCAGCCCGGTGCCGACGCTGGTCGCCTCGACGCTCCCGGAGCTGCTCGACGACGACGCCGCGCTGGAGTTCGCCGGCGCCGGCGTGGCGGCGCTCGCGGGTCTGCGGACGGGCCTGGCGTGCGCGGCGGCGCTGCGCCGCCCGGCGGCGAGCGCCGAGCGCCTGCGCGCGATCGCCCGCGCCGCGGCGCCCAGCGCGCCCGGCGAGTGGCTCGACGAGGCGAGCGCCAAGGCGCTGCTCACCGGCGCCGGGATCCGCGTCCCGCCGGGCCGGATCGCGCGCGACGAGGACGACGCGGCCGAGATCTTCGCCCGCCTCGGGCGCCCGGTGGCGCTCAAGCTCGTCGCCGCGGGGCTGCGCCACAAGACCGAGGCGGGCGCCGTGGCGCTCGGCCTCGACGACGAGCGCAACGTGCGCTGGGCCTACCGCGACCTCGTCCGGAATGGGAGCCCCACCCACCCACCCCACAACCACCACGGTCCTCCCGACGCCGCCGTCCTCGTCGAGGCGATGGCCCCGCCCGGCGTCGAGCTGCTCGTCGGCGCCCGGCGCGACGCGGTGGTCCCGGTGCTCACCGTCGGCCTCGGCGGCGTCTGGACCGAGGCCTTCAAGGACGCGGCCGTGATCCCGCTGCCCGCCGACGCCGCCCGCGTCGAGCGCGCGCTGCGCTCCCTGCGCGCGGCGCCGCTGCTCACCGGCGCGCGCAACTCACCCCCGGTCGACGTCGCCGCGGCCGCCGCGCTGGCGGCGCGCGTGGGGGCGCTGCTGCTCGAGCGCGACCTCGAGCTCATCGAGCTCAACCCGGTCCTCGTCAACGCCCGCGGCGCCGTCGCGGTCGATGCCCTCGTCAGAACAGGAGCCCCCACGTGAACGAGATCGCAGCCAAGCTCGGCGAGGTCGGGCTCCCCGCGCCGCTGTCGGAGCTCGCGGCCCGCGACTGGGACGCGGTCGTCGTCGGCGGCGGCCACAACGGCCTCACTGCCGCCGCCTACCTGGCGCGCGCGGGCAGCTCGGTCCTCGTCCTCGAGCGCCGCGAGCGCCTCGGCGGAGCCTGCACCCTGGAGCGCCCGTTCCCCGACGAGCGCTACGTCGTCAGCCCGTGCGCCTACGTGGTCGGGCTCCTCGACGACCTGGTGATCGGCGAGCTCGACCTGCGCCGGCGCGGCTTCGAGTGCTTCGTGGCCGATCCCAACCTGTGGGTCCCCTTCGACGACGGCACCTCGTTCGGCCAGTGGCTCGACGACCGCCGCACGCAGGCGTGCCTGGAGGAGCTCGGCGTGTCGGCCAAGGACATCGAGGGCTACTGGGCCTACGAGCACCTCTTCGACGAGATCCGCCGCCGGCTGCGCACCGGCGCGCGCGACTCGTGGCTGGGGGAGACGCCCTCGCGCGCGGAGATCGAGGAGCTGCTCGAGGGCGAGCAGACGATGCTCGACGTCGTCTTCAGCGCCTCGATCGCCGAGGTCCTCGACGACCACATGGACGACCAGCGCCTGAAGGACGCGCTCTTCGGCCAGGGCGTGATCGCCGCCTACGGCGGGCCCAAGGACGCGGGCACCGCGTCGATCAAGCTCATGCACTACCAGGGCGACCTCGAGGGCCAGGGCCCGGTGTGGGGCTACGTCAAGGGCGGCATGGGGATGGTGAGCTTCGCGATCGCCGACGCCGCGCGCGAGGCCGGCGCCGTGCTCGCCTGCGGGGTGCCGGTGGCGGCGATCGAGCCCGAGCACGGCGTCGTGCTCGAGGACGGCACGCGGATCCG
Organism: uncultured Actinomycetes bacterium; assembly: GCA_963851295.1. Lineage (GTDB taxonomy): Bacteria > Actinomycetota > Thermoleophilia > Solirubrobacterales > Solirubrobacteraceae > JAOPZW01. The sequence continues at coordinate 527,864 of CAWKOS010000002.1, forward strand.
CGCCCGCACGGTGCTGTGCAACGCCGATCCGAAGGTGGCGCTGCGCCTGCTCGAGGGCCAGGACGTGCCCGGCGACTACCGCGCGCGCCTGGAGGCCTGGAAGATCCGCAGCCCGGTCGTCAAGTTCAACGCGGCGCTCGACGCGATGCCCGAGTGGACGGCGGCGCCCGGCGAGACGTGGCCGGCGCGGGCCACGATCGACCTCACCGGCGGCCTGGAGGACGCCCAGCGCGCCTTCGAGGCCTGCGAGCGCGGCGAGCCGGCCGTCGGCTTCGGCGAGATCTACATCCAGACCGGCTACGACCCGTCGCCCGCGCCCGAGGGCAAGCACCTGCTCAGCGTCTTCGGCCAGTACGCGCCCTACGAGCTGGCCGAGGGCACCTGGGACGGCCGACGCGAGGAGGTCGCGCGGCAGTTCATCGACCTCATCGACCGCTTCGCCCCCGGCTTCGAGGACCTCCTGATCTCCTACGAGGTCCTCGGGCCGCCCGACATCGAGCAGCGCATCGGCCTCACCGGCGGCAACATCTTCCAGGGCGAGGTCACGCCCGATCAGATGTGGGAGCAGCGCCTGACCGCGCGCACGCCGATACCCGGCCTGTACTTCTGCGGCGCGGCGACCCATCCGGGCGGCAGCGTGATCGCGCTGAACGGCCGCAACGCGGCCATGGCGGTGCTGGCCGACGAGCGCGAGCCGGCGGCCTCGCGGAGCGCCGCCGCGGGATGAGCGAGAGCGCGGACCTCGTCGTCGTCGGCGCCGGCACGGTCGGCGGCTGGGCCTCGGTCCTCGCCCGCGAGGACGGCGCGGGCCGCGTTGTCGTGGTCGACGCCGCCTACGCCGGACAGGGCGCGAGCTCGCGCGCGGCGGGCATGGTCCGTACCCAGGGCGGGACCCCGACCGCCGTCGACCTCGGGCGCTGGACCGTCGGCTTCTACCGCGCCCAACACCAGCGCTACGGGATGGACAGCGACTTTCGCGCCCTCGGCTACCTGATCGTCGCCACCAGCGAGGACGACGTGCGGGCCGCGCAGCTGCGCATGGTCATGCAGCGCGAGCGGGGGCTCGACGTCGAGTGGCTCTCTCCGGCGCAGGCCGCCAAGCTGCTGCCGATCCTCGACCCGGCGCAGATCCTCGGCGCGACCTACTGCGCCGACGACGGCGCCATCAATCCGCCGCGCAACGTCGCCGCCTACCTCGTCGCGATGCACGAGGCCGGGGTGCGCCTGCGCGAGCGCGCGCCGGTGCGCCGGCTGCGCGTCCAGGGCGGGCGCGTCACCGGCGTCGAGACCTGCGACGGCGTGATCGCCGCCGAGCGCGTGATCCTCGCCGGCGGGGTGGGACAGAGCGCGCTCGCGGGGCTGGTCGGCGGCGCGGCGCCGGTCGGCGGCGTTCGCCACCACGTCTTCGTCACGAGCCCCGCGCCGGCGCTCGCGGCGGGCCCGCTGCCGATGGGCTTCGACGTCGGCGCCGGCCTCTACTGGCGCCAGGAGGAGAGCGGGCTGCTCTTCGGCCTCAGCGATCCCGGCGAGGCGCCGGGGGAGGCCCGGGAGATCGACGACGGCGCCCAGCGCGTCGCCCGCGAGCACCTGGCCAGGCTGCTGCCGATGACGCGGGCGCTGGGCCTGCGCAAGGCCTGGGCGGCGACCATCGACTACACGCCCGACCACCTCCCGATCCTCGGCCCGGGGCTCGACGAGCGCGGCGAGCCGATCGAGGGGCTGACCCTGGCCTCGGCGGCCGGCCACGGGATGATGTGGGGCCCGGCGGTGGCCCGCGTCGCGGTCGACCTGGCGCTCCACGGCGCCACCGCGGTGACCGACGTCTCCTTCCTGGGCGCCGATCGCTTCGACGCTCAGGGGCGCAGCCGGCTGGGTGCGGACCCGATCGCCCTGCCCTTTCCCCACACAGTGTCCCCGTGAGGTATTTAGGATGCCCACCATGGGGGAAGGAGCCCTTCCGGGTCGGCCGGAGTTCGAGCTGGACGTCAGCGCGCTCGGCGGCGTCCGCGTGGTGACGCTGAGCGGCGAGCTCGACATCGACACGATGGGGGAGGTCAACGACGCCCTGGCCACCGCCAACGGCCTGGCCACGACGGTCGTCGACCTGCGCGCGCTGACCTTCATCGACTCCTCGGGCGTCAGCGGGCTGCTGTCCGCCGCGCGGCGCGCGCAGGAGGCGGGCACGTGGATGTGCTGCGTGCCGGGGCCGCCGTCGGTCCAGCGGGTCTTCGAGCTCACCGGCGTCGACACCGTGCTCGACTGGGTCGACGACCCGGCCGCCGCGGCCGACGGGCGGCCCGAGGACTGACGCTGCTGCTCGCCGCCCTCACCGCGGGCGTGCTCGCCGCCGGCGCCGGCGCCTCGGCGCCCGTGCCGGCGTGTCACTCGGCGGTCCACAAGGGCGTGCTGCCGACCTGGGCGCGCACCGGGTTCAGCGACCCGCGGCCGAAGCTGCCCCACGTGGTTGGGCGCTCGGGGGAGATCGCCGCGCTGATCTTCGGCTATCCGCTGCGCTCGCCGCCCGGCAAGGACCGCGCCAACAAGATCCTCTGGGTCTCGCGGCGGACCGTGAAGCCGCTGTCGGACCTGCGCATCCACGCGCAGCGCATGGAGGGCCGCCGGCACGTCGGGCGGCCGGTGACCCGCGTCGTGGCGGGCGGCCCCGGGCCCTCGGGCATCGACCTCCCGGCGCCGGGCTGCTGGCGCCTGACGCTGCGCTGGTCGGGGCGCATCGACCACCTCGACCTGCGCTACGCGCGGGCGGGCTAGCGGACCGGCGCGGTCGCCAACAGCTCGTCGAGCTGGCGGCAGAGCGCCGGCGCGAGACCCGCCGCGTCCGCGAGCCGCAGCGTCGCGCGGTAGTGCGAGAGCTTGCGGCGCGAGACCGCGGCGCCCCCTCCCTCGGCCTCGCGCAGGGACGCGATCTTGTCGGCGAGCGAGACGTCGACGGCCGGCGAGCCGACGGCGGCGATCCGGGAGCGCAGCGCCCGCTTGCGCGCGGCGTAGTGGCGGATCGTCGTGTCCTCGGTGAGCGCGTCGACGAGCCTCGCCGTCGGCTCGCCGAAGCGCGCGCGCACGTCGTTGACCGTCAGCGACGTGTCCTCGACGACGTCGTGCAGGAGCGCCACGGTCACCGTCGCCTCGTCGCCGCCGGCGCGGCGCAGGATGTCGGCCACCGCCTCGGCGTGGGGCAGGCCCTTGCCGGGGCGCACCCGTACGCCGTCATAGGCGTCGGCGACGAAGCGCCTGACCGCCTCTCGGTGCGCGATTGGGGAGGTGAGCCCGGCTGCCATCGACGGCCATCGTAAACGCTCCCGGGTAGCTGTCTGTGATGCTGGCACCCTTCTTTGGCTGGCGCGTCGGCGCTCGGCGCGGGGCGGGCGCTATCGATAATCCTGCGCGGCGCGGACGCGCCGAACTAGAGTGGCGGCGTCCCCACGACGGAGGAGAGACATGGCCAGACCGATCACGCTGTTCACCGGGCAGTGGGCGGACCTCAGCCTCGACGACCTCGCCCCGCGCGCGGCCTCGTTCGGGTTCGAGGGGCTCGAGCTCGCGTGCTGGGGCGACCACTTCGAGGTCGACCGCGCGGTCGCCGAGCCCGACTACGCGGCCGGGCGCCGCGAGCTGCTCGAACGCCACGGCCTGGGCTGCTGGTCGATCGGCAACCACCTCGTCGGCCAGGCGGTCTGCGACCCGATCGACGCGCGCCACAAGGGCGTCCTGCCGCCCGACGTGTGGGGCGACGGCGATCCCGAGGGCGTGCGCAGCCGCGCCGCCGAGCGGATGAAGGACACCGCGCGCGCCGCCGCCGCCTTCGGCGTGCCGGTCGTCACCGGCTTCACCGGCTCGGCGATCTGGCACCAGCTCTACTCCTTCCCGCCCAACGACTGGGCCGAGGTGGAGCGCGGCTACGAGCAGTTCGCCGAGCGCTGGGGCCCGATCATCGACGTCTTCGACGCCGAGGGCGTGCGCTTCGCGCTCGAGGTCCACCCGACCGAGATCGCCTACGACTTCGTGACCACGCGCAAGGCGCTGGCGGCCATCGACCGCCGCGAGGGCTTCGGGATCAACCTCGACCCCAGCCACTTCATCCCGCAGTTCCTGGACCCGGCGGCCTTCGCGGCCGAGTTCGCCGACCGCATCTACCACGTCCACGTCAAGGACTCCCAGCGGATGCTCGACGGCCGCCGCTCGATCCTCGGCTCGCACATCGACTTCGGCGAGGCCGAGCGCGGCTGGACCTTCGTCTCGCCGGGCCACGGCGACGTCGACTTCGAGGCGCTCTTCCGCGTCCTGAACCGCATCGGCTACGAAGGGCCGCTGTCGGTGGAGTGGGAGGACTCGGGCATGGACCGCGAGTGGGGCGCGGCGGACGCCGTGGCCTTCCTGCGCCGCAGCGACTTCGCGCCCTCGTCGGTGGCCTTCGACGCGGCCTTCGCCAAGGAGTCCTGAGGTGTCGGCCTTCCACACGCAGGGCGACCCGCGCGGCGGCGGCGACGCCGCGGCGATCGGCGTCGGGATGCTCGGCTACGCCTTCATGGGCAAGGCGCACGCCAACGCCTACCGCAAGCTCGCCTACATGACCTGGCCGCCGCCGCTGCACCCCGAGCTGGTGGCGATCGCCGGGCGCAACGAGCAGGCGGTCGCCGAGGCGGCGCGCCGCTACGGCTTCGCCGGCTACGTGACCGACTGGCGCGCGCTGCTCGAGGACGACCGCATCGGCCTGTTCGACAACTCCGGGCCCAACGACCTGCACGCCGAGCCCACGATCGCGGCCGCGGAGGCGGGCAAGCACGTGATCTGCGAGAAGCCGCTGGGCCGCGACGCCGACGAGAGCTACGAGACCTGGCAGCGCGTGCAGGCCGCCGGCGTCAAGCACATGTGCGCCTTCAACTACCGCTTCGTCCCGGCCGTGCGCCTCGCGCGCGAGCTCATCGACGCGGGCGAGATCGGCGACATCCACCACTTCCGCGGCTCCTACCTGCAGGACTGGGGCACCACGACCGAGCAGGTGTGGCGCTTCGACAAGGCCGCGGCCGGCTCGGGCGCGCTCGGCGACCTCGGCGCGCACGTGATCGACCTCGCGCGCTACCTCGTGGGCGAGATCGAGACGGTCTCGGGCCTGGTGGCGACCTTCCAGCCGGGCCGCGAGGTCGACGACGCCATCGAGGCGGCCGTCGGCTTCGAGAACGGCGCCGTCGGGACGATCGAGGCGACGCGCTTCGCGACCGGCCGCAAGAACGCCTTCCGCTGGGAGATCAACGGCAGCAAGGGCTCGATCGCCTTCGACCTCGAGCGCCTCAACGAGCTGCAGGTCAACCTGGCCGGCACCACGCCCGGCGCGTCGGTGCAGGGCTTTCGCAGCGTCCTCGTCACCGAGGCCGAGCATCCGTTCTGGGAGCACTGGTGGCCGCCCGGCCACATCATCGGCTGGGAGCACACCTTCGTTCACGAGCTGCACCACCTGCTCACAGCGATCCGCGACGACGGCGACGTCGCGCCCCACGGCGCCACGCTCGAGGACGGCTACCGCGCCGCCGAGGTCTGCGACGCGATCGTGCACTCGGCGCAGTCCGGCGCACGGGTGACGGTCGAGTACCGGGGCTGATGGCGGGGCAGCGGTTCGCGGGCCGCCGGGCGCTCGTGACCGGCGCGGGCTCGGGCATCGGCGAGGCGGTGGCGCGCGGCCTGCACGCCGAGGGCGCCGACGTCGTGCTCGCCGACGCGGCGGGCGACCGGGTCGAGGCGATCGCGGCGCAGCTCGGCGAGCGCGCGCGGGCGCTGACCCTCGACGTCCGCGACGAGGACCAGGTCGCCGGCGCGGTGGGCGGCCTGGACGTGCTCGCCAACGTCGCCGGCATCGGCTCGACCACCAACGCCCCCGACACGCCGCTCGAGGTCTGGGAGGACGTCTTCGCGGTCAACGCCCGCGGGACGTTCTTGTGTTGCAAGCACGCGATTCCGTCGATGATCGAGCGCGGGGGAGGGGCGATCGTGAACATGGCCTCGATCGCCGGCATGGTGGGGCTGCCCAACCGCGCCGCCTACAGCGCCTCCAAGGGCGCGGTGATCTCGCTCACCCGCGCGCTGGCGATCGACCACGTCCGCCAGGGCGTGCGCGTCAACGCCGTCTGCCCGGGGACCGTCGACTCGCCGTGGGTGCGCCGCCTGGTGGAGGAGATCGGCGAGTCGATCGACGCCCTCCGCGCCCGCCAGCCGATGGGCCGCCTGGGGACGACGGACGAGATCGCGCGCGCGGTGCTCTACCTGGCCTCCGACGACGCGGCCTTCGTCACGGGGTCGGCGCTGGTGATCGACGGCGGGCTGACCGCGGCGTGATCGACCGCCGGCTGCGCAAGTGGTCAGTCGATCGTCTCGAAGATCTCGCGCCGGCGCTCGTCCATGAGGCCGAAGAGCTCGCCGACGGCGATGGTCTGGAAGTGCTCGGTCGCGCCGTGCGCCTCGAAGGCGGCCTTGTCGCGGTACTGCTCGTACATGCAGAAGACGCGCGGGTCCTCGGGGTCGCGGTGGGGGATGTAGTGCACGACGCCGGGCTCGGCCCGCGACGCCTCGACGAGGCGGTCGATCAGCTCGGCGGCGCGGTCCTGCTCGCCGTCGCGGGCGGTCAGGCGGACGACGAGGGCATAGGCCATCTCAACGCTCCTGTTCTCGAAGGGGTGTGGCTCAGAAGACGGCGCGCCCGCCGGAGACGTCGAAGGTGGCGCCCGTCGAGAAGGTCATCCGGTCGCCGACCAGGAAGGCGATGAGCTCGGCGACCTCGGCCGGCTCGCCCATCCGGTTCATGGGGATCTTGGAGACCATGTAGTCGATGTGCTCCTGGCTCATCTGCACGAGCATCGGCGTGGCGATGACGGCCGGGGCGACGCAGTTGACGAGCACGCCGGTCGTCGCGAGGTCCTTGCCGAAGGACTTCGTCATGCCGATCACCGCCGCCTTGCTGGCGGAGTAGGCCGCCGCCATCGGGTTGCCCTCCTTGCCGGCGATCGAGGCGACGTTGACGATCCGCCCGGCCCCGCGCGGCACCATCACGCGGGCCGCCTCGCGGTTGAAGTAGAAGACGCCGTCGCAGTTGAGGGCGAAGACGCGCCGCCATTCGTCGTCGGAGACGTCGACGGTGCGCAGCGAGTCGCCGGCCGTGCCCGCACAGCAGACGAGGGCGTCGAGCGGGCCGAGCTCGCTCTCGGTGCGCGCCACGGCCTCGGCCACCGAGCGCGAGTCGGTCACGTCGCCGTCGACCTTCAGCGCGCCGTCCGGGCTCGCGCCTGCGTTGAGGTCGACCGAGGCGACCTTCGCGCCGCGCGCCACGAGCAGCTCGACGCAGGCGGCGCCGATCCCGCTCGCCCCGCCGGTGACGATCGCCACCCTGCCGTCGAACTCGCCCATCAGCGCTCGACGTGCGTCGCGCCGCCCTCGGCGAGGACGAGGTCGCGGTCACGGTCGGGCACGTGGTCCAGCGGGACCGGGGCGAGCGCCTCGAAGAAGGTCACGCCGCCCTCGGAGTACAGCTCGTGCTCGATGCCGCGGTTGACGCACACCACGTCGCCGGGGCGCAGCTCGCGCGTCTCGTCGCCGATCGTCATCGTCACCGACCCCTCGACGACGGCCATGAGCTGCTCGGTGTGCTCGTGGGCATGGCGCCGGACCTGCTTGCCGGGCTCGTACTGCACGCGGCAGAGCAGGACCTGGTCGCCGCCGATGGCGTGCAGGCGCACGCCGTCGACGAACTCGAAGGCCTCGACGCCGTTCCAGCTCCCGAAGCCCGAGCGGTCAGGCATCGACGCCCCAGAAGGCCTGCCCGCCGTCGGCGCTCAGGCCCGCGACCGAGATCTCCTCGTCGAAGATCACGCGCTTGCCCTCGCGGCGCGGCTCGCGCCTGGCCTCCAGCGCGCGCAGCACGCGCTCGGGCGTGGCCGGCATCTGCGTGACCCACACGCCGACGGCGTCGTGGATGGCGGCGGCGATCGCCGGCGGCTGGGCGTTGTTGGCCATCTCGCCGATCGCCTTGGCGCCGAACGGGCCGTCGATCGACGGGTTCTCGAGGATCACGTTCTCGAACTCCGGCAGGTCCTCGAGCGCGGGCGCCAGGTAGGAGCCGAACTGCTCGCCGCGGTGCTCGAGCGAGGGGTAGTAGGGGTAGCACTCCTCGAGCAGCCCGAGCCCGAGTCCCATCATCGCGCCGCCCTCGATCTGGCCCTCGACCAGCGTCGGGTTGATCGCGCGGCCGACGTCGTAGACCTGGAGCATCTTGAGCACGGTCGTCTCGCCGGTCTCGTCGTCGACCTCGACGTCGATGACGCACGCCGCGTAGGAGATCGCGGAGTGCGGCTCGATGGTCACCGAGCCGTCGTCGTCGTCGACCTCGGCCAGCGGCTTGAGCGCGGTGCCGTTGCCGGTGATGAGCTCGCCGTAGACGTAGGTCGCGGCGCCGGCGACGTCGGGGATCGAGATCTTGCGGTCGGGCGCGCCCTTGGCCAGGACCTCGCCGTCGACGATCTCGAGGTCCTCGGCGGAGATCTCGAGCTCCTTGGAGGCGATGTCGAGGATCCGCTCGCGCGCCTTCTCGGCCGCGTAGCGCACCGCGTTGCCGCCGATGAAGGTCCCGCGCGAGGCGAAGGTGCCCGTGCACACGGCCGACGAGTCGGTGTTCGAGTTGTCCATCGTCACCCAGTCGTAGGGGACGCCGAGGGCGTCGGCCACGATCTGGGTGTGGACGGTCTTCGAGCCCTGGCCGATGTCGACCGTGCCGGCGAAGACGTCGACGCGCCCGTCGGGCTTGAGCTTGATCCACGCCTGGCTGGGGTCGCCGTTCTGGTTCATGCCCGTCGGGTACTCGATCGTCGCGAAGCCGCGACCGCGGTGCTTGGCCATCAGTGCCCTCCTGCGTTGGAGCCGCGGTAGGTGGCGAGGTGCTCGCCGTCGGGCGCCTGCTGGGCGACGAGGTGCTCGGGGAGCAGGTCGCCGCTGCGGCGCTCGGGGGTCATCTGGCGGTAGTCGGCGCCGAGCTCGTAGCCGGCGGCGTCGGCCGCCGCGAGCGTCACCGGGACCGTCGAGGGGTCGTGCATGACGACGCGGTTGCCGGTCGTGTCGCCGATGCGGTTGGCGTTCTTCAGGCGCAGCTCGAGCGGGTCCAGGCCGAGCTGGTCGGCGATGCGGCTCATGTGCATCTCGACCGCCAGCGACACCGAGGTGACGCCGAAGCCGCGCATGGCCGTCGTCGGGACGCGGTTGGTGAAGAGCACGAAGCCGTCGAAGCGCAGGTTGGGGATCGTGTAGGCGCCGGTGTGGTGGAAGGCGTGCTTGGTCAGCCCGTAGGGCGAGAAGCGCGCGTAGGCGCCGGCGTCGTGGAGGGTCAGCGTCCGCCGGCCGAGGATCCAGCCGTCGCTGGTCACCGCGTCGCGCAGCTCGATGTGCCAGGGCGCGCGCGTGGAGGAGGTCAGCAGCTCCTCCTCGCGGGTGAAGCGCCACTTCACCGGCCGGCGCGCCTTGATCGCCAGCAGCGCGCACAGCGTCTCGGTCGCCGTGTCGACCTTGCCGCCGAAGCCGCCGCCGACGGTGCCGCCGACGAACTTCAGCTTGTTCAGCGGCCACTGCAGGTGGGCGGCGACGACGCCCATCGAGAAGTACATCGCCTGCGTGCACGAGTAGATCGTCAGGCGGCCGTTGGCCTCGGGGACGACGAGCGCGACCTGCGTCTCCATCGGGCAGTGCTCGATGGCCTGCGGGCGGTAGACGCCCTCGACGATCACGTCGGCCCGCTCGAAGGCCCACTCGACGTCGCCCTTGCGCACGCGCCGGTGGTTGTGGGGGCCGAAGTGCGGATAGATCGGGCCCCACTGGTGGAAGTGCTCCCCGGCGGCGCCCGGGTCGGCCGCGGTGCGGATGTCGAGGACGGGCTCGCGCTCCTCGAGCTCGATCGCGATCGCGTCGACCGCGGCCTGGGCGATCTCCTCGGACTCGGCGGCGACGACCGCGATCGGCTGGCCCTTCCAGCGCACGTCGTCGACGGCCAGCAGCGGCTCGTCGGCCGGGACGCCGAGGCCCTCGAGGTGGCCGTAGACGTTGTGGGGGACGTCCTCGTGGGTGACGATCGCGTGCACGCCCGGCAGCGCGGCGGCCTTGGCCGTGTCGATCGAGCGGATGAGCGCGCTGTGGTGCGGCGAGCGCAGCGCCTTGACCCACAGCGTCCCGTGCACGCGGACGTCGTCGACGTACTGGGTGCGGCCCGTGACGTGGGCCAGGCCGTCGTAGCGGGGCAGGCGGGCGCCGACGGCCTTCATGCCGCGCTCCCCGCCTGGACCTCGCCGCGGACGGCGGCGGTGGCCGCGTCGACGATCTTCACGTAGCCGGTGCAGCGGCACAGGTGGCCGCTGAGCGCCTCGATGACCTCCTCGCGCTCGACGTCGCCGTCGGAGCGCTCGCGCAGGGCCTCGGTCGCCATCACGAAGCCGGCGGTGCAGAAGCCGCACTGCGCGGCGTAGTGCTCGTGGAAGGCGGCCTGCACGGCGGAGAGATCGTCGCCCTCGCCGAGCCCCTCGACGGTCCCGATCTCGGCGCCCTCGACGGCCGCCAGCGGCGTCAGGCACGCGCGCCGCGGCTCGCCGTCGACGAGCACCGTGCACGCCCCGCAGCCGCCCTGCTGGCAGCCGGCCTTCGGGCTGGTCACGAAGAGCTCCTCGCGCAGGACCGCGAGCAGGGTCGTGAGCGGAGGGGAGAGCACGTCGTGCGTCACCCCGTTGACCGTCAGTCTCATCGTTCTCCCTTCAGGCCAGCTCGTTGAGGGCGCGGCGGACGAGGACCGGCAGCACCTTGCGCCGGTACCAGCTCGACGCCAGGGCGTCGTCGTGCGTCTGCACGTCGTCGAGGACGCGCTCGGCGGCCGCGTCGGCGTCGGCGCCGCCTGCCACGGCGCTCTCGACCGCGTGGCTGCGCACGGCCCGCGGGCCGGCGCCCGAGACGGCGACGCGCAGCTCGCCGCCGGCGCGGGCGGCACAGACGCGCAGGATCGTGTAGGCGTGGGCGTGGGGCCGGCGGACGCTCGCGGTCGCCGCCGCGTCGGGGTCGGCGAAGGACACGTCGAGCACGAGCCGGCCCGCGGGGCCCGCGGCCAGGAAGTCCGCGACCGACTCCGAGCGCTCGCCGCCGGCGCCGGTCGAGCGCACCTGCGCGTCGAGGGCCAGCAGCGCCGCCTGGAGGTCGCCGCGCGGGCTCTCCTGCCCGGGCGGTGCGCACAGGTTGCCGCCGAGCGTCGCCTGCCCGCGGATCTCGAGGTCGGCGACGCGGCGCGCGCAGGTGCCCAGCGGCTCGACCGCGTCCTCGAGCTCGGCGAGCGTGGTGGCCGCGCCGATCGTCGTCACGCCGTCCTCGCGCGCCACGCCCGCGAGGCCGGCCCGGCCGATCAGCAGCGCCCGCGCGGGCCGCAGCCGGCCGTGGGTGATCTCGGGCATGACGATCGTCCCGCCGGCGACGACCGTCACGTCGGCGCCGTCACCGAAGGCGTCGATCGCCTCCTCGCGCGACGCGGCGACGATGACCTCCGTCGCGTCCACGGAACTTGCCATGTGGCTCTCCTCCGACCGGAACGACTGGGACGGCGCTCTTATACATGAGCCCCACGCGCGGCGCCACCGATTATCGTTAATCGTGTGGGTGACGGGTTTCTGTGCTTGCGTCTGCGGCGGTGCGCGGCGAGGCACCGAGGGGAAGCCGTCCGCGCGCGCGGCGGCGGGCCCACCAGGACGACGAATGTCACCTTGGTCGGCTATAGGTCGACAAAGGTGACACTCGTCGTCTCGCCGAGCGCGGACGCGCCAAGCGCCGCGGGCGAGAAGCAGGGGCGTGCGGGCCTGCCTCCCTCGATGCCTCGTCGCGAAGCGGCGCCAACGCCTGCGGACGACGCCCGCGCGCCTGCGGACGACGCGCGCCCGTGCACGCGGACACCGCGCGAGTAGGGTGCGCGCCGTGACCAGCGGCATGCGATTCGCGTCGATCGGCGACCTCGAGGATGCGCTGCTGGCGCAGTCCTACCTCCCGCAGCGCGGCCTCTCGACCGCCCTCTTCCTCGCCTTGGCCATCGAGAAGCCGCTCCTGCTCGAGGGCGAGGCGGGCGTCGGCAAGACCGAGCTGGCCAAGGCGCTGGCCAAGGCGGCGGGCGCCCGCCTGATCCGCCTGCAGTGCTACGAGGGGCTCGACGTCTCGCACGCCGTCTACGAGTGGAACTACGCGCGCCAGCTGCTGCACATCCGCGCCGCGCAGGAGGGCGCGGTCGACGAGCAGGAGCTCTTCGGGCCCGACTTCCTCATCCGCCGCCCGCTGCTGGAGGCGATCGCCTCCGACGACCCCGCCGTCCTGCTCATCGACGAGATCGACCGCGCCGACGACGAGTTCGAGGCCTTCCTGCTCGAGGTGCTCTCCGACTTCCAGATCACGATCCCCGAGATCGGGACGATGACCGCGAGCCGGCGCCCCGCGGTGATCCTGACCTCCAACCGCACGCGCGAGCTGCACGACGCGCTCAAGCGCCGCTGTCTGTTTCACTGGATCACGCACCCCACCCTCGAGCGCGAGATCGAGATCGTGCGCCTGCGCGTGCCCGGCGTCCCCGAGCGCCTGGCCGCCGAGACGGCGGCCTTCGTCGCCGGCCTGCGCGGGCTGGACCTGGCCAAGGCGCCGGGCGTCGCCGAGACGATCGACTGGACGCACGCGCTCGTCGCGCTGGGCTGCGAGGAGCTCGACGCCACCGTCGTCGAGCAGACCCTCGGCGCTGTCCTGAAGTACTACGAGGACTTCGACCTGCTGCGCGACGAGGCCGTCGCCGCGCTGCTCGACGAGGCGCGCGCGGCGGCCGCGGCCGCGACCGGGTGAGCGAGGCGCTCACCCGCCACATCGTGACCTTCGGCCGCGTGCTGCGCGAGGCCGGCCTCGAGGTCGGCCCGGGCCGGATCGCCGACGCGCTGCGCGGCCTGGACCACGTCGACCTCACGCGCCAGGAGGACGTCTACTGGACGCTGCGCACGACGCTCGTCGCGCGCCGCGAGGACCTCGAGCCCTTCGACCGCGCCTTCGACGCCTGGTTCCTGCGCCGCGCCGGGCGCGCGCCCCAGCGCCGCGACGTCGACCCGCGCGCGATGCACAAGGACGCCAAGCGCGTGCGCCGCGACCCGCGCTCCGAGCGCGAGGCCGCCCCCGCCGACGGGGAGCCCGACAGCATCGGCCACAGCGTCCACGAGATCCTGCGCCACAAGGACTTCGCCGCGATGACGCCGGCCGAGATGGCGGCGGCGCGCGCGCTGATCGCCGAGATGGCGACCGACCGGCCCGAGCGCCGCTCGCACCGCCTGCGCGCGCACCGCCGCGGCCGGATCCTCGACATGCGCGCGCTGGCCCGCGCCTCGATCGCCACCGGGGGCGACCCCGTGGCCCGGCGCTTCCGCCGCCGCGCGGACGCGCCGCGCAAGCTCGTCGTCCTCTGCGACGTGTCGGGCTCGATGGAGGCCTACTCGCGCGCGCTGCTGCTCTACCTGCACGCGGTCGTGCGCTCGGGGCGCGGCGTCGAGGTCTTCGCCTTCGGCACGCGCCTGACCCGCCTGACCGCCGAGCTGCAGGTCCGCGACCCCGAGCAGGCGCTGGCGCGAGCGGCCGAGAGCGTGGTCGACTGGGCCAGCGGCACGCGCATCGGCGCCTCGCTGAAGCGCTACAACGACGTCTGGGGCCGGCGCGCGCTCACGCGCGGCGCGGTGGTCCTCATCGCCTCCGACGGCTGGGAGCGCCAGGACCACGAGCTCGTCGGGGCGGAGATGGCGCGCCTGCACCGCGCCGCCTACGCCGTGGTCTGGGTCAACCCCGTCAAGGGCCACCCCGAGTACCAGCCGCTGGCCGCCGGGATGCGGGCGGCGCTGCCCTTCATCGACCGCTTCGTGGCCGGCCACAACCTCGCGAGCCTCGAAGCGCTCGGCGGCCTGTTGTCGCGCATCGAGCGCCGACACGGTGCGTGATACGTTCGCGCCCGTCGCCGCCAATCGATAATGAAGAGAGGGTCGCCGATGGCAGTGCAGGCCAACGCACCGGCTTTCCTCGAGCTCGTCGACGAGGACGCCGAGCTCGAGCGGCTGGGGACCGGGTTCACCTTCACCGAGGGCCCGATCTGGAACCCCGACGGATATCTGCTCTTCAGCGACATGCCCGGCGACGTGCGCCGGCGCTGGGACGAGCAGTCGGGCGTGCAGGAGGTCGCCAACCCGTCCAACAAGGGCAACGGGATGACGCTCGACCACGACGGGCGCCTGATCGTCTGCGAGCACGTCACGAGCTCGGTCGTGCGCATGGACCCGGACGGCAAGGGCGGCGGGCGCGAGGTGCTCGCCACCCACTACGAGGGCAAGGAGCTCAACAGCCCCAACGACGTCGTCGTCAAGAGCGACGGCGCCATCTACTTCACCGACCCGACCTACGGGCGCATGCCCGGCTTCGGCCTCGAGCGCGAGCAGGACCTGGCCTTCCAGGGCGTCTATCGCATCGCGCCGGGCGGCGGCGACCCGCAGCTGCTCGTCGACGACTTCGACCAGCCCAACGGGCTGTGCTTCTCCACCGACGAGTCGCTGCTCTACATCAACGACACGACGCGCGCCCACATCCGCGTCTTCGACGTGCAGGGCGACGGGGCGCTGGCCAACTCGCGGGTCCTGGCCGACGGCATCGGCTCGGGCAGCCTCGAGATCGGCGACCTCGTCGACGGGATGAAGCTCGACGAGCGCGGCAACGTCTGGGTCACCGGCCCCGGCGGCGTGTGCGTCTTCGACCCCGACGGACAGCACATCGGCACCGTCGAGGTCCCCGAGAACGTCGGGAACATCAATTGGGGAGGGCCTGACTGGAACTGGCTGTTCATCCCCGCCACGACTTCGGTCTACCGCATCGCGTGCAAGGTCTCCGGCAACCGACTCCCCTACATGAAGTGAGGCATCAGTGAGCGACGAAGCCCTGCAGCTCGACCCCGCGCGCTCGGCGCTGATCATCCAGGACCTGCAGAACGACGTGATGATCGAGGGCGGCGCGTTCGCCGACTCCGGCGCGCCCGCCCACGCCACCGCGCAGAACGTCGTCGGCAACGTCGCCGAGCTGGCGGCGGCGTGCCGCGCGGCGGGCGTGCCGGTCATCCACGTCTGGTACATCGTCGAGCAGGGCGCGCCGGGGCTGAGGCAGAACGCGCCGCTCTTCCTGGGCGTCAAGGAGGCCAACGCGCTCGTCCGCGGGACGTGGGGCGCCGCGCCCGCCGAGGGCCTCGAGCCCCAGGACGGCGACCACGTCGTCGAGAAGATGCGGATGAACGGCTTCTACGAGACGCGCCTGGACATCCTGCTGCGCGGCCTGGGGGCCGACACGCTGCTCATCACCGGGGCCTGGACGAACATGTCGATCGAGCACACCGCCCGCCACGGCGCCGACGCCGGCTACGAGGTCGTCGTCGCGTCCGACGGCACCTCGACGACGGGCGACGAGTGGCAGCACGCGGCGCTCAACTACGCGATGACCAACGTGGCGAAGGTCGCCACCTGCGCCGAGATCACGTCCGCGCTCGGATCGTGAGCGCGAGCCGTATGGGCATCGTCGAGGAGCGCACCTACCACGTCTACACCGGCAAGCTGCCCGAGGTCGTGCGCCTGTACGCCGAGGAGGGCACGGCCGTCCAGCAGGAGCATCTGGGCAACCTCGTCGGCGCCTTCACCGTCGACGTCGGCGACGTGAGCTCGATCGTCCACCTGTGGGGCTACGAGTCCTACGCCGAGCGCGAGCGCCGGCGCGCGCTGCTGCAGGCCGACCAGCGCTGGAAGGACTTCCTCACCAAGATCCAGCCGCTGATCCACACCCAACGCACGCGGATGCTGATCCCGACGTCCTACTCGCCGGTGCGATGAGCGCACTCGAGGGCAAGGTCGCGATCGTCACGGGCGGTGCGCAGGGGATCGGGCGCGCGATCGCCGACGAGCTCGCCGGCGACGGCGCGCGGATCGTCATCGCCGACCTCAAGGGCGCCGAGGAGGCGGCGGCCTCGTATCCCGACGGCGTCGGGCTGACGGTCGACGTCGCGAGCGAGGACGACGTCGCGCGCATGACGGCCGAGACCGTCCAGCGCTGCGGGAGCATCGACATCCTCGTCAACAACGCCGGCCTCTACGCCTCGCTGGCGATGCGGCCCTTCGACCAGATCCCGGTCGACGAGTGGCGCCAGGTCATGGACGTCAACGTCCTGAGCATGTTCCTGACCTGCCGGGCCGTGGTCGGGCAGATGCGCGAGCAGGGCGGCGGGCGGATCGTGAACATCTCCTCGGGCACGCCCTTCCGCGGCGTGCCCTTCCTGCTGCACTACGTCACGAGCAAGGGCGCCATCGTCGCCCTGACCCGCGCGCTGGCCAAGGAGCTCGGCGCCGACAACGTGCTCGTCAACTGCGTGGCGCCCGGCTTCACGATGAGCGACGGCGTCCACGAGCACCCCGAGGTCATCGAGGCGCTCCAGGAGGTGTCGGTCGGCGCCCGCACGCTCAAGCGCGACCAGGTGCCCGCGGACGTCGTCGGGGCGGTGGCCTTCCTGTGCGGCCCGGGCGCGACGTTCATCACCGGCCAGACCATGGTCATCGACGGAGGCCAGTACTTCCATTGAGGCTCTCGCTCACCGTGCAGCCGGGCGGCGGCGCCGCCGCCGCCCCGAACCGCGTCGTCCACGAGCTCGACGACGGGCGCGCGCTGGTCTGGGACCTCGGAGACGAGGCGCCCGAGGGAGCGCTGCTCAGCGAGCTGGTCGAGCTCGACGGCGCGACGGAGTGGCTCATGCGCTGCGACCGCGTCGACTTCGACCCGGGCGGCGTCGCCCACCGCCACACCCACCCGGGCCCGGGGATCCGCTTCCTGCTCTTCGGGCAGATCACGATCGACTCGCTCGGCGCCGTGCACACCCTTGGCCCGGGCGAGGCGTGGTTCGAGCGCGGCCCGGACCCGGTGCTCGCCACGACCGCGGCCGGCGAGCCGACGGCCTTCGTGCGCGTCATGATCCTGCCCGTGGAGTGGGCCGGACAGCGCACGATCAAGTACGTCGACCCCGCCGACGCCGACAAGCCCAAGACCCAGCGCGCGACGATCTTCCTCGAGCAGCCGGTGGCGCGTTGACGCGCAGCGGCGGGCAGGTGCTGGTCGACCAGCTCGTCCTGCACGGCGCCGAGCTGGCCTTCGGCGTGCCCGGCGAGAGCTACCTCGCCGTGCTCGATGCCCTCCACGACGCGCCGCTGCGGCTGGTCGTCGCCCGCCACGAGGGCGGCGCGGCCAACATGGCCGAGGCCTACGGCAAGCTCACGGGCCGGCCGGGCATCTGCCTGGTCACGCGCGGACCGGGGGCCACCCACGCCAGCAACGGCGTGCACACCGCGATGCAGGACTCGACGCCGATGATCCTGCTCGTCGGCCAGATCGCCCGGGAGACGATCGGCCGCGAGGCCTTCCAGGAGCTCGACTACCGGGCCGTGTTCGGCTCGATGGCGAAGTGGGCCACGCAGATCGACCGCGCCGAGCGGGTGCCCGAGCTGATGGCGCGCGCGTTCGCCGTCGCCACCTCCGGGCGCCCGGGCCCGGTGGTCGTCGCGCTGCCCGAGGACATGCTCGCGAGCCAGGTCGACGTGCCCGACGGGCGCCCACACCGGCCGGTCGCCGCGGCGCCGGGCGAGCGCGAGCTCGCGCGCTTCGGCGACCTGCTCGCCGAGGCGCACCGCCCGCTGATCGTGGTGGGGGAGGGCGGCTGGACCGCGCGCACCGGCGCCGACGTCGCGGCCTTCGCCGAGGCTTGGGGGATCCCGGTCGCGGCGTCGTTTCGCTGCCAGGACTTCGTCGACAACGCCTCGCCCGCCTACGCCGGCCACGCCGGCCTGGGCATGGATCCCGCGCTGGCCAAGCGGATCCGCGAGGCCGACGTGCTCGTGGCCATCGGCGGGCGCCTGGGGGAGATCCCGTCCGACGGCTACACGCTCGTGCGCCCCGGCGTGCCGGACCAGCGCCTGGTGCACGTCCATCCCGACCCCGGCGAGCTCGGCGCCGTCTATCAGCCCGAGCTGGGCATCGTGTCGGCGCTGGAGGCCTTCGCGGCCGCCGCGCGTGCCCTGGGGCCGGCGGGGACCGAACGGCGCACCGGCCTGCTCGAGCAGGCGCGCGGCGAGTACGAGCGCAACCTGCGCGAGACGCGCGACCTGCCCGGCCCGCTGCAGCTCTCGGCAGTCATGGCGGCGCTGCGCGACCGCCTGCCGCCCGAGGCGATCCTCACCAACGGCGCGGGCAACTTCACGGTCTGGGCGCACCGCTTCTACGAGTTCCACCGCTACCCGACGCAGCTCGGGCCGCGCAGCGGCTCGATGGGCTACGGCGTCCCCGCGGCGGTCGCGGCCAAGGCGGTGCACCCCGACCGCCCGGTCGTGTGCGTGGCCGGCGACGGCGACTTCATGATGACCGGCCAGGAGCTCGCGACCGCGGTCCAGGAGGAGCTCGACGTCGTCGTGCTCGTGGTCAACAACGGCATGTACGGCACCATCCGCATGCACCAGGAGCGCCGCTACCCCGGGCGCGTGGTCGGCACCGACCTGCGCAATCCCGACTTCGTCGCGCTCGCGCGCGCCTACGGCGCCCACGGCGCGCTCGTCGAGCGCAACGACGAGATCGGCGCCGCCCTCGACGAGGCGCTCGCCTGCGGGCGCCCGGCGCTCGTCGAGCTGCGCGTCGACCCGCAGGCGATCACGCCGCGCCAGACCATCGACGAGATTCAGGGCGGCCGCGACGTGACGCGCCGCGAGGTGATGGTCGAGGGCCTCGCCGCGCCGATCAGCCACTACGCCGACGCCGTCGTCGCGGGCGACACGCTCTACGTCTCGGGGATCGTCCCCGTCGACGAGGACGGCGCGGTCGTCGGCGGCGACGACGTGGTCGCCCAGGCGCGCCAGGTCTTCGCGATCATGGCCCGCGTCCTCGCGGCGGCGGGCGCCGGGCCGGGCGACGTGGTCAAGGTCGTCGTCTACCTGCTCGACGTCGACGACCGGCCGAAGATCAACCCCGTGCGCCAGGAGTTCTTCGGCGCGGCGCGGCCGGCGAGCACGCTCGTCGAGGTCAGCCGCCTCGCGGTCCCGGGCGCGCGGCTGGAGATCGAGGCCGTGGCCCATCTGGGCCCGTGAACGTCGCCGAGGCCGCCGTCGGCGAGGCGCTCGACGCGCTCGCCGCGCGGCCCGAGCTCAACGCGGTCATCACCGTCTGCGCGGACGAGGCGCTCGCGCGGGCGCGGGCCGGCGTGAGCGGGCGGCTCGCCGGCGTCCCGCTGCTCGTCAAGGACCTCATCGACACCGCCGGCGTGCGCACGACCTACGCGTCGGCGATCCATCGCGACCACGTCCCGGCGCGCAGCGCGCCGGCGGTCCTCGCGCTCGAGGCGGAGGGCGCAATCGTGGTCGGCAAGGCCAACGCCGACGAGTTCGCGTGGGGCGTCTGCGGCCAGAACGTCCACTACGGCGACACGGTCAACCCGCGCGCGCCGGATCGCATCGCGGGCGGCTCGAGCAGCGGCAACGCGGCCGCGCTGGCCGCCGGGATGGTCGCGCTCGCGCTCGGCACCGACACCGGCGGATCGCTGCGGATGCCCGCCGCCGCGTGCGGGGTCGTCGGCCTCAAGCCCGCCCACGGCGCGGTCGCGGCCGACGGCGTCTTCCCGCTCGCCCCGAGCTTCGACACCGTCGGCCCCATGGCCCGCACGGTCGCGGACTGCGCGCTCGCGCACGCCGTGCTCACGGGCACGGCGGTGCCGGCGCCGCGGCTGCGCGGCCTGCGCGTCGGCGTCCTGGCCGCGGCCCCGCGGCTCGGCCCCGACGAGGCGCCGGGCGCCCGCGACGAGCGCGCGTGGGCGTACGCCGAGCGCCTGCAGGCGCTGGGCGCCGACGTGCGCGAGGTCGAGCTCCCGATCCCCGAGGGCGACACCTGGGCGGTCTTCTACGCCGAGGCGGCGGCGGCGCATGCGGCGACCTTCCCGAGTCGCCGCGACGAGTACGGGCCGGTGGTCCGCGCCAAGCTCGAGCACGCGGTGACGGTGACCGCCGCCGAGGCCGAGGCGGGCCGCGCCGCCCTGCGCGCGTGGCGGGCCGTCGCGGCGCGCGAGCCCGCGGTCGACCTCGTGGTCTCGCCGACCCTCGGGTTGGCCGAGCTGCCGCCGGCCGGCGTCGACGAGCTCGAGGTGCGCGTGGCCTTCTCGGCCTTCGCGCGGCCCTTCAGCTACCTCGGCTGGCCGGCGATCGCGATCGGGGAGCTCCAGCTCGCCGGCCGCGACCCGGCGGTCGTCATCGGCGCCGCCCTGGCCCTGGAGCAGGCGGGCGGCGTGCGTTAGCGTCGGGGCATGCGCGCGACACGCTTCACCCACGTCAGCATCCACGCCTACGACCTCGAGGAGTCGACGCGCTTCTACGTCGACGTCTTCGGGATGAAGCGCGTGCCGGCGCCTGACTTCGAACACCCGGTCGTCTGGCTGGAGGTCGGCGACCAGCAGCTGCACCTCTTCCACCGCGACACGCCCGCGCCGGAGTTCCACCACATCGGCATCGACGTCGACGACTTCGAGGCCGCCTACCGCATCGCCTCCGAGCGCGGCCTCTTCGACCGCGACGCGTGGTCGCCCAACGTCCGCAAGCTCAACGACGGCGCTCTGCAGATGTACCTGCGCGACCCCGCCGGCAACCTCGTCGAGGTCAACTGGCCCGACGTCACGACGATCGACCGCTCGGTCGTGACCGCGATCCGGCACATCGCCGACGAGCGCCCGCAGAGCGAGGAGGCCCAGCGGGCGAGCCTGTATTCGGCGGCCCAGCACGCCTGACGCGCGGCCTTTCGCGCCCCGCTACCACCGCTGTGGTACGGGCCGCACGGCGAAAAACGATTCTCGATAGTTCTTCTTGCAACGTGGATCGGCCTGCTGTTACGGTCGCCCCGCGTGACGGGGTCAGCTCATTCCGGGTCGCTGCGCACTGTGGGCCGTGTGCTGCTGGCCGCGCTCGTGATCTTCCCGATCGTCTGGGTCCTCTTCATCGCGTCGAGCACGAGCTTCGGGTCCGCGGTGTCGGATCCGAAGGACTTCCTGATCACGCTGCTCAACGGGCTCACGGCGGCCGCCCTGTACTTCGTGGTGGCCAGCGGCTTCACGCTCATCTTCGGGCTCATGCGGGTCGTCAACATGGCCCACGGCGCCTTCTTCTTGCTCGGCGGCTACATCGCGCTGCACATCCAGCGCGACATGGTCGGCAGCGGCGGCGCGCTCGGGCTCTCGAGCGCGCAGGTCAGCCTCGCCCAGTGGGTGCTCCCGGCCCTGGCCGCGATCGCCATCGTCGCCGGCGTCGGGCTGCTGATGCAGCAGCTGCTGCTGCGCTGGAACCAGGGCCAGGACCTGCGCCAGGCGCTGATCACGATCGCCGTGGGGATCATCCTCGCCGACCAGATGCTCGCCCACTTCGGCGGCGTCGCCGAGGACATCTCGTGGCCCGGGACGTTCGACAAGTTCGTCAACCTCCACGCCTACGGGATCCAGTACACGCTGACGCGCCTGGTCATCCTCGCCATCGGCCTGATCGTCGGCGGCGCGCTGTGGTTCTGGCTGCGGCGCACGCGCACGGGCATGGTCATCCGCGCGGGCGTCGACGACCGCGACATGGTCTCGGCGCTGGGGATCAACATCCAGCTGACCTTCGCGATCGCCTTCACGGTCGGCTCCGCGCTGGCGGGCCTCGGCGGCGTGATCGGCGGCTCCTTCGCCAGCCTGGCTCCGGGCGTCGACGCCAACTGGCTGCTGAACTCGCTCGTCGTCGTGATCATCGGCGGCATGGGCTCCCTCGGCGGGGCCGCGATCGGCTCCCTGCTGCTGGGCCTGACCACCAACTTCGCCGCCGCCTATCTGCCGGCGAACTACACCTACTACTCGATCATCTTCACCTTCGTCCTGCTGGCGATCGTGCTCGCCGTCCGACCCCTCGGGCTCTACGGACGACCGGCATGAACGGGCCGCGCGGGTCGCAGCTCTCCGCGGATCGCATCGTCGGGGGAGTGCTCGTGCTGGTCGCCCTGTTCGCACCGCTGATCTTCAACGAGTACTGGGTCTCGGCGCTGCTGACCCAGATGCTCTTCCTCGGGGTCGTGGCGGCGAGCCTCATCTTCCTGTCGGCCTACGGCGGGATGGTCTCGCTGGCGCAGACCGCGATCTACGGCGTGGCCGGCTTCGCGCTGGGCAACCTGACGACGAACGGCAACACGAAGGGCCTGAACCTCGGCTGGGCCGAGGCGCCGGGCATCGTCGTCGCGCTCGCCGTGGCCCTGGTGGTGGCGTTCCTCTTCGGCGCCCTGGCCAGCCGCAGCTACGGCATCTACTTCCTGATGATCACGCTCGTCTTCTCGGTCATCGCCAACCTGTCCTTCGGGCAGGTCACGACCGTCTCGGGCTTCGGTGGCATCAGCGGCATCCCGATCCCGGACTTCTTGAGCCGCACCGCCCACCCCGACCGCCTGTACTTCGTGACGCTCGCCGTGGCGCTCGTCATCTACGTGACCCTGCGCTACGTCGCGCGCTCGCCGTTCGGGCTGACGCTGCAGGGCATCCGCGACGACCCCGTGCGCATGAGCTCGCTGGGCTACAACGTCGCGCTGCACCGAATGCTCGCCTTCACCTTCGCGGGCTTCATCGCGGCGATCGGCGGGATCCTCTTCGTCTGGTGGAACGCGCAGATCGCGCCGTCGACGATCGGCCTGAGCGCGACCATCGACGTCCTCGTGATCGCGGTGATCGGCGGGCTCTACCGCCTGGAGGGAGCGTGGCTGGGCGCGCTGGTCTTCGTGCTCATCAACAACTACGCGCCGGACATCGGCGCCATCTCCGATCGCTTCCACACCGTGATCGGAGTCATCTTCCTGGTCATCGTCCTCGTCTCGCCCAACGGGCTCATCGGCCTGTGGGAGCGCGCGACGGCGGGGCGGCGGCGGACGATCCCGGGAGACATCACCCAAGAGAGGGGGTCGGCGGAACCCACACCCGTTGGTTGACGCGGTATCCGTTTCTAGGAGGAGAAGCTATGCCAGTAGTTCGAGGTCCGAGCCGGGGGGCATTCTGGCTCGCACTCATCATCACGGTGGTCGCTCTCGTCGCGGCCGGCTGCGGAAGCTCCGACAAAAGCTCGTCGAGCACGTCGACGCCCGCGGCCGCCAGCAGCACGAGCACGCCGGCCGCGGCTGCGCCGGCGAATGCCCCTGAGCCCCAGCCGGCGGTCGCACCGCGCAGCGGCGGATCGGGCACGCCGATCAAGGTCGGGGTCTTGTCCGACTGCAAGGGCGACTTCGGCGCGTTTGACAACCAGGACATGGCCGGCGTGGTCGCCGCGTTCTCGCAGTTCGCGGGCGCGAAGCCGAAGGACCCGAACAACCCGAGGGCTGGGTTCACCGGCGGCGCGATCGGCGACCATCCGGTCAAGCTCGTCGGCATCGGCTGCGGGGACGCCAGCTCCGACCTGGCGATCAAGGAGACGCGCCGCCTTATGGAGCAGCTCGACGCCGACGTCATGATCGGCCCGCTGTCCGGCGACGAGTCGATCGCGGTCGCCAACTACGCCAAGCAGCACCCGAAGAAGACGTTCGTCGACGGCGCCGCGGGCGCGCAGGACACGACGCTCAAGGTGCAAGCGCCGAACTTCTTCCGCTTCAACGGCGATGGCGCGCAGTGGAACGCCGGCCTGGGGGACATCGCCTACAACAAGCTGGGGTGGAAGAAGGCCTCGGTCGTCGCCGACGACTACAGCTTCGCGTGGACGTCGGCGGCCGGCTTCATCGCCGAGTTCTGCGCCGCGGGCGGCCAGATCACCAAGCGGGTCTTCCCGCCGCTGAACACGACCGACTACTCGTCCTACGCGCAGCAGATGCCGACGGACGTCGACGGCACATTCGTCGCCGTCGGCGGCGCGGGCCTGATCCCGTTCCTGAAGGCATACGAGCAGGCCAAGGGGCCGATCGACGCCAAGAAGTTCATGGGCAACCTGTTCTGGGGTACGCCGGGGCAGTTCGAGCAACTCGGCCCCCGAGTCGCGGGCGCCTACATCGGCGGCGCCGGCACGGCGGGTGACCTCGACACGCCGGCGGCGCAGGACTACGCCAAGAACATCATTGGCAAGTGGTTCAAGTCGTTCAAGCCGGGTGGCGACGCCGCCTCGCAGGCGCCGAGCACGTTCACCTACGGCTACTACATCAACACGTGGGGCCTGATCAAGGGCCTAGAGGCCGTCAAGGGCGACATCTCCGACCAGAGCAAGCTGCAGGCTGCTCTCGCGAAGGTCGTCCTACCGGCGCCGTACGGGCAGATCAAGCTCGACGACAACCGCCAGGCCATCTTCACCGTCTACGACCAGCAGCTGTACATGAAGGACGGCAAGCTGGCCGTCAAGACGGTGACGAGCATCCCGGACGTCGACCAGACGTTCGGCGGCACGTTCAGCAACTCGACCCCGGCCCCGGGCCGCAACTCGCCAGGTTGCGAGAAGCGCGACCTGCCATGGCTTGGCAAGGCCACGCCCGTGAAGGTCGTGTCCGGGTAGCGAGCCGTGGATGAAGTGACCACCGAGCCGGCCGGCCCGATCCTGCGCTTGCGCGGTGTCGGCCGCCGGTTCGGCGGGCTGGATGCCGTGCGCGATGTCGACCTCGACGTCGCGCACGGCGAGCGCCGCGCCATCCTCGGGCCCAACGGCGCGGGGAAGACGACGCTCTTCAACGTGATCTCCGGCGACATGCCCCAGACGTCGGGGACGATCGAGTTCCTGGGGCAGGACATCGGCCACGTCAACGCCCCCGGCCGCACGCGGCTGGGGATGGGGCGCACCTACCAGAAGTCGCGCCTGTTCCTCGGCCTCACCGTCGAGGACAACCTCTATCTGGCGGTGCTCGGCTCACGCCAGGGCCACCTGCGCCTGCG
This sequence comes from uncultured Actinomycetes bacterium, assembly GCA_963851295.1. Classification (GTDB taxonomy): domain Bacteria; phylum Actinomycetota; class Thermoleophilia; order Solirubrobacterales; family Solirubrobacteraceae; genus JAOPZW01. Next base: position 552,885 of record CAWKOS010000002.1, read on the forward strand.
CCGCACCGCGGCCGACGCCGAGATGCGCGAGCGCGCCCGCGAGCTGGCGGGGATCGTCGGCCTGACCGCCAAGCTCGGGAGCCTGGTCGGCTCGATCTCCCACGGCGAGCAGCGCCAGCTCGAGGTCGCCATGGCGCGCGCGACCGACCCCAAGCTCATGCTCCTCGACGAGCCCGCCTCCGGGCTCTCGCGGGGCGAGCGCACCGCGCTCACCGACCTCCTGCTCGAGCTCGACAGGAGCATCACCCTGATCATCATCGAGCACGACATGGACGTCGCCTTGCGGGTCGCCGAGCGCGTGACGATGATGCACGACGGTCGCAAGATCGTGGAGGGCACGCCCGACGAGATCCGCGCCAACGAGCTCGTCCACGAGCTCTACCTCGGCGGCCGCGTGACCGACGACGGGATCGAGGTGAGCTCGTGATTGAGCAGCCCGCCAACGGACGCCCGCTGCTCGCCGTCCGCGACCTCGACGTCTTCTACGGCCCCGCGCACGTGCTGCAGGGCGTCAACTTCGAGATGGGCTCCGAGCCCGTCGCGCTCATCGGCCGCAACGGCATGGGCAAGACGACGCTGTGCAACGCGATCATGCAGATCCGCCCGGCGCACGCGACGGGCTCGATCGAGTTCGAGGGCCGCGAGCTCGTCGGCCGCGCGTCCTACAAGATCGCCGCCGCAGGGATCGGCTACGTGCCCCAGGGCCGGCGGCTCTTCGAGTCGCTCACCGTCGACGAGCACCTGCGGATGATCGCGCCGCGCCGCGGCGAGCACCGCTGGACGCCCGACGCCGTCTACGAGCTCTTCCCGCGCCTGGCCCAGCGCCGCCAGCACGGCGGCATGCAGCTCTCCGGCGGCGAGCAGCAGATGCTCGCCATCGGCCGCGCGCTGCTCACCAACCCGCGGCTGCTGATCATGGACGAGCCCTCCGAGGGCCTGGCGCCGACGATCATCGAGACCCTCATCGAGACCTTCCGCGGCCTGGCGCGCGACGGGCTGGCGATCCTCGTCGTCGAGCAGAACCTCGCGATGGCCACCGCCATGGCCGAGCGCCAGCTCGTGATGGTGGCCGGGCGGATCTTCGCCGAGACGACGGCGACCGAGCTCGCCGCCGACCCCGACCTGCAGCGCCGCTTCCTCGGCGTGGAGCGCGGCTGATGGCGACCGTCGTCCTCGTCGGCACGCTCGACACGAAGGGGATCGAGTACGGCTTCCTGCGAGACCGGCTGCGCGACGCCGGCGTCGACGTCCTCCTGGTCGACGCCGGCGTCCTCGGCGAGCCCCAGGTCCAGGCCGACGTGCCGCGCGAGGACGTCGCGCGCGCGGCCGGCGCCGACCACGCCCAGCTCGCGCAGGCCGGCGACCGCGGCGCCGCCGTGGACGCCATGGGGCGCGGGGCGGCGGCGGTGCTGGCGCGCCTGCACGAGGAGGGCCGCGTCGACGGGGTCGCGGCCGTCGGCGGCTCGGGCAACTCGTCGATCGCCGCGCAGGCGATGCGCGACCTGCCCGTCGGCGTGCCGAAGCTGATCGTCTCGACCGTCGCCTCGGGGGACACGCGCCCGTACGTGGGGGCGGTCGACGTGACGATGATGTACTCGGTCGTCGACATCGCCGGCATCAACCAGATCTCGGCGCAGATCCTCACCAACGCCGCCGGGGCGATCGCGGGGATGGCCAAGGCGGCGGTGCCCGAGCGCAGCGACGAGCGCCCGCTCATCGGGGCGACGATGTTCGGCGTCACCACGCCCTGCGTCACGCGCGCGCGCGAGCGCCTGGAGGAGCTCGGCTACGAGGTGCTCGTCTTTCACGCCACGGGCACCGGCGGGCAGTCCTTCGAGGCGCTGGCCACCGGCGGCTACCTGGTCGGCGCGCTCGACGCCACGACGACCGAGCTGGCCGACGACCTCGTCGGCGGCGTCCTCTCGGCCGGCCCCGACCGCCTCGAGGCCGTCGGCCGCGCCGGCATCCCGCAGGTCGTCTCGCTCGGGGCCCTGGACATGGTCAACTTCGGGCCGCGCGACACCGTCCCCGACCGCTTCGAGGGCCGCAACCTCTACGTCCACAACCCGACGATCACGCTGATGCGCACGACGGCGGAGGAGATGGCGGAGCTCGGGCGGCGGATCGCGCGCAAGCTCAACGGCGCCGCCTCGCCGACCGTGCTCTTCGTGCCGCTCAAGGGCGTGTCGGCGATCGACGTCGAGGGCCAGCCCTTCCACGACGCCGAGGCCGACGAGGCGCTCTTCGCGGCCCTCCGCGAGGGCATCGACGCCGGCAAGGTCGAGGTCCACGAGGTCGACGCCGACGTCAACGACCCGGCCTTCGCCACGGCGATGGCCGACCGGCTGCACGAGCTCGTGCAGGAGCGCCCATGACGCGCGACGAGGCGCTCGCGGGGCTGCGCGAGCAGGTCGCGCAGGGGCGGCCGATCATCGGCGCCGGCGCGGGCACGGGCCTCTCGGCCAAGTGCGCCCAGGACGGCGGCGCCGACCTGATCATCATCTACAACTCCGGGCGCTACCGGATGGCCGGGCGCGGCTCGCTGGCGGGGATGATGCCCTACGGCGACGCCAACGCGATCGTGATGGACATGGCGCGCGAGGTCCTGCCCGTCGCGCGCGAGACGGCGGTCCTCGCCGGGGTCTGCGGGACCGACCCCTTCCGGCTCATGCCGAAGTTCCTCGAGGACGTCGCGCGCGCGGGCTTCACCGGCGTGCAGAACTTCCCGACCGTCGGCCTCATCGACGGGACCTTCCGCGCCGGGCTGGAGGAGACGGGCATGGGCTACGGCCTCGAGGTGCAGATGATCGGCGAGGCCCACGCGCTCGGCCTGCTGACCTGCCCCTACGTCTTCAACGAGGACGAGGCGCGGGCGATGGCGCGGGCGGGCGCCGACGTCCTCGTCCCGCACATGGGCCTGACCACCGGCGGGCGCATCGGCGCGCAGACCGGCCTGACCCTCGACGAGGCCGTCGAGCGCGTGCAGGCGCTCGCCGACGCCGCGCGCGAGGTCGCCCCCGACATCCTCTGCCTGTGCCACGGCGGCCCCATCGCCGAGCCCGACGACGCCCAGTACGTCCTCGAGCGCACGACCGGCATCGTCGGCTTCTTCGGCGCCTCGAGCATGGAGCGCCTCCCGACCGAGGTCGCGATGACGGAGAACATGAGGCGCTTCAAGTCCATCCCGATCCAGGAGAGAGCATGACCAGCCGGTTCATCACGCAGGGCGACGTCGTGCGCGACCAGTTCGACTGGGGCGAGGCGGGCTGGGTCAGCCGGCCCGAGTTCACCGGCTCGCGCTCCATGTGCGTCATGGACGTGACCCTGCAGCCGGGCGCGGGACACCCCTTCCACCGCCACCCCGACCAGGAGGAGATCATCTGGGTGCGCGAGGGCCGCGTCGAGCAGTGGCTCGAGGACTCCAAGCAGGAGCTCGGGCCCGGCGAGGCGGTCTACATCGAGAAGGACGTCGTCCACGGCTCCTACACGGTCGGCGACGAGCCGGCCAAGCTGACCGTCATCCTCACCCCGACGGCCGGCGAGGGCGGCTACGAGGTCATCGACGTCTTCGAGGAGGAGCCCTGGGCGTCGCTGCGCTGAAACGCGAGCTGGGCTCGTCCGAGCAGCCACTCGAGGTCCTGCGGGGCGCCTTCGAGGTCGACCGCGTGTCGTTGGCCCGCATCGACCTCGAGGCGAGCCGCTTCGAGATCGCGGCGGACGTGGGCGCCAAGCTGCTCGCGCCCGGCACCGAGCTGCCGCTGAGCACGTGCTCGTACTTCGCCCAGGTGGCCGAGGGGCGCGCCTTCCACGACGAGGACTTCGACGCCTCCGACGCCTTCGACCGCCCGCTTGACAGCGTCGTCCTGCTCACCGGCTTTCACTGCGGCTGCTCGGTGCCCCTGCGCGCCGACGGCCGCATCGTGGGCGCCCTGTCGCTCTCGGCCACCGCGTCGCACCGCGCGATGAGCGACTTCGCCGTCGAGCTCGAGCCCTTGGGCGCCGAGCTCGTCTCGCTGCTCGGGGTCGGCGCGGCGCGCCGCCAGCCCGTCGCGCTCACCGCGCGCGAGCGCGAGCTGCTGACCAGCCTCGAGGAGGGCCTGCGCTTCAAGCAGATCGCCCAGCGCCTGAGCATCAGCGAGGCGACGGCCAAGACCCACGCGCGCAACCTCTTTCGCAAGCTCGACGCGACGTCGCGCGCCGAGGCCGTGCACGCCGCCCGCGAGCGCGGCGTGTTGGCCTGATGACACCTCATCCGAACGTGCGATGGCGCAGGCCGCCCGTGCGGCGGATAGTCGAGTCCAAACGCATCCCATCCACCTAGGAGGAGCGAATGGGTCTAGAAGTGAAGGTCCTCGACCTGGGCGACATCGAGCTCGACACGAGCTTCCTCGTGCTGGCGCTCGAGCCCGGACAGGCGCAGCAGGTGCCGACGCTCGGCTTCCTCATCACCGGCGGCGAGGCCCCGATCGTCGTCGACACCGGCTTCAGCGACCCGTCGATCATGGGCAACCTCGGCATGACAGGCTGGTGGCGCGACGAGCAGGGCATGGAGAAGCAGTTGGCCAAGCACGGGCTCGAGATGAAGGACGTCCGCTACGTCCTGCACACCCATCTGCACATCGACCACGCCGGCTACGACGACCAGTTCCCCATGGATGGGACGACCGTCGTCATCAACCGCCGCGAGCTCGAGTACTCGGTTTCCGGGTTGATGGGCGAGCAGTACCCCGCGCCCTACATCAAGCACCTCGTCGACCGCCTGCACCACCCCGGCGCGCTGCGGCTGCTCGACCTCGAGGTCGTCGAGTACGAGGAGATCATCCCCGGGGTGCGCTGCGTGGCCGCCGGCGGGCACACCGAGGGCTCGATGAACATCCTCGTCGACACCGACGAGGGCGTGGCGTGCATCTGCGGTGACGTCATCTACGACATCGCCCATCAGATCATCGACCCGCACCTGCAGGTCATGGAGCTCGACCCGGCCGTCACGGGCAACCACGGCGGCAGCAAGCGCGGGGAGAAGGCCGCGATCCGCAAGGCGCTCGTCGGCTCGCGCTTCGTACTGCCGGCCCACGACCGGCCGGGGGTCGTCGAGCACGGACGGATCGTGGGGCGCACGTTCGACAGCGCGCCCGGGCCGCTGATCGCCAACGAGGACTTCCCGGGCAAGCTGACCTCCGACCACAAGGAGGCGGCGCACGCCTGACGGACTCGCCGGCCGGGTGGCGATCGTCACCGGCTCCTCCTCGGGCATCGGGCGGGCCGTGGCCGAGGAGCTTCACGCGCGCGGGATGCGCGTGGTGGTCACCTCGCGCTCGCGCGAGCGCGCGGAGGCGACGGCGGCCGCGCTGGGCGGCGACGCGCTCGGCCTCGAGGCGGAGCTCCTGGACCCCGATGCGCCGGACGCCCTCGTGGCGCGCACGCTCGAGGCGTGCGGGCGCCTCGACGTGCTCGTCAACAACGCCGGCGCCGGCCAGGTCGCCGACTCCGAGACCCTCTCGCTCGCCGACTGGCAGCGGATCATCGACCTCGACCTGACCGCGCCGTTTCGCTGCGCGCAGGCCGCGGCGCGGCCGATGCTCGCCGCCGGCCGCGGGGTCATCGTCAACATCTCGTCGCTCACGGGCCACATCGGGCTCGCGCGGCGGGCGGCGTACACCGCGGCCAAGCACGGGGTCGAGGGGCTCACCAAGACGCTCGCGGTCGAGTGGGCGCGCCGCGGCGTGCGGGTGATGGCGGTGTCGCCCGCCTACGTCGCGACCGAGCTGCTGGCGGGGACCTCGAAGGCCGGCGGCTTCACGCTCGACGAGGTCGCCGGGCGCACGCCGATGCGCAGGCTCGCCGAGCCGGCCGAGGTCGCGCGCGTCGTCGCCTTCCTCGCCTCCGACGACGCCTCGTTCATGACCGGGTCCAGCGTGCGCGTCGACGGCGGGTGGCTCGCCGACGGGGGATGGGAGCATGGTCTTCGATGAGCACCGCGCCGACCGTCGCCTCGCCCGAGCCGCTGCGCCTGCTGGCGCCCGACGGGACGCTGGTCGAGGGCCACGAGCCCGCGCTCGCCGGCGACGAGCTGCTGGGCGCCTGGCGCGCGATGCTGCGCTCGCGCACGGCCGACGAGCGCTGCTTCTCGCTGCAGCGCCAGGGGCGCCTGGGGACGTTCTCGCCCATCAACGGCGAGGAGGCGGCCGTCATCGGCTCGGCCTGGACGCTGGACCCGGCCCGCGACTGGGTCGTGCCCCAGTACCGCGAGCTGCCCGCGATGCTGCGCCAGGGCTACCGGCTGGCGCAGGCGCTGAGCTACTACCGCGGCGACCCGGGCGGCAGCAGGATCGACGACGGCGTCCACGTGCTGCCCTACCAGATCTCGCTCGCGGCCCAGATCCCGCACGCCGTCGGGCTGGCCTGGGGGCTGCGCCATCAGGGCAGCGACGCGGTCGTGATGACCTACTTCGGCGACGGCGCCTCCTCGGAGGGCGACGCCCATGAGGCGCTGAACCTCGCCGGCGTGCGACGCGCCCCGGTCGTCTTCGTGCTCAAGAACAACGGCTGGGCGATCTCCACGCCGGTGCGCAGGCAGACCGCCACCGCGAGCTTCGCGGCGCGCGCCGCCGGCTACGGGATCGCCGGCGAGCTGGTCGACGGCAACGACCTCTTCGCGATGCACGACGCCTGCGCGCGCGCCGTCGCGCGGGCGCGGGCGGGGGAGGGGCCGACGCTCATCGAGGCGCGGACGTACCGCATGGGTCCCCACAACACCTCCGACGATCCCACGCGCTACGTCGATCCGGTCGAGCTCGAGGAGCGCCGGGCGCTGGACCCGGTCGCGCGCGTGCGGCGCTACCTGACCGCGGAGGGGCTCGTCGACGAGGGCTCCGAGGAGCGGCTCCTCGCCGAGCTGCGCGCCGAGTTCGACGCCGCCTTCGCCGAGGTCGAGGCCGCGCCGGCGCCGGGCTCGGCGGCGCTCTTCGACCACGTCTACGAGCGCCCGCCGCCGCGGCTGGAGCGCCAGCGCGCCGACGCGGCGGGGGACGGCGGCTGATGGCGGTCATGACGATGGTCGAGGCGATCCGCTCCGCGCTCGGCGACGCGTTGGAGCGCGACGAGCGCGTCGTCGTCCTCGGTCAGGACGTCGGGGTCAACGGCGGCGTCTTCCGCGCCACCGAGGGCCTGCAGGAGCGCTTCGGCGAGGAGCGGGTGGTCGACATGCCGCTGGCCGAGGCGGTCATCGTCGGCTCGGCCGTGGGGCTGGCGTGCAGCGGCCTCGTCCCGATCCCGGAGCTGCAGTTCCTCGGGTTCGGCAGCCAGGCCTTCCACCAGATCGAGGGCCAGGTCGCGCGCTACCGCTTCCGCTCGCAGGGCGCCTATCCGATGCCGATGGTCATCCGCGCGCCGTTCGGCGGCAACGTCCGCACGCCCGAGCTTCACTCCGACGCCCACGAGGCCAAGTACGTCAACTCGCCGGGGATCAAGGTCGTGATGCCGGCCACCGCGTACGACGCCAAGGGCCTGCTGGCCGAGGCGATCCGCGACCCCGACCCGGTCCTCTTCTGCGAGCCGCTGCGCGGCTACCGGCTCATCAAGGACGAGGTCCCCGACGAGGACTACACCGTCCCGCTCGGCCGCGCGCGGATGGTCCGCCCGGGGAGCGACCTCGTGATCGTCGCCTACAGCGCCGCCGTCGTGATCGCCGAGCGCGCGGCCGAGCGCGCCGCCGAGGAGGGCTACTCGGTCGGCGTCCTGGACCTGCGCAGCCTCGTGCCGCTCGACGTCGACGCGCTGCGCGAGGCGGTCGCCGCGTGCGGGCGGGCCGTCGTGCTCCACGAGGGCTCGCTGAGCGCCGGCTTCGGGGCCGAGCTCGTGGCGACGATCCAGGAGGAGGCGTTCTGGTCGCTGCACGCGCCGATCGGCCGCGTCGCCGCGTATGACACGCCGTATCCGCCGGGCACCGTCGAGGACCTCTACGTCCCGTCGGTCGAGCGCGTCGTCGCCGCCGTGCGCGCGGCGCTGGAGGCGTGAGCGTGGCGGCGCTCGAGTTCCGGCTGCCCGACGTGGGCGAGGGCATCGCCACCGCCGAGATCATCGCGTGGCAGGTCGCCGAGGGCGACCGGGTCGCCGAGCACCAGGACCTCGTCGAGATCCAGACCGACAAGGCCACGGTGGTGATCCCGTGCCCGGCCGCGGGCGTCGTGACGCGGCTGTGCGGCGCGCCGGGCGAGACCGTCGACGTGGGGGCCGTGCTCGCGGTATTCGAGGCGGATGGAGCCGCGGCCTTCGACGGGGCCGGCGCCTCCCACGGGGACGCCGCTGCGGCCGCACCGGCCCGCGCCGCGCCGCCGCTCGCCGCGCCGACCACGCGCCGACTCGCCCGCGAGCTCGGCGTCGCCCTCGAGGACGTCGCCGGCAGCGGCCCACTGGGGCGGATCCTGCGCGAGGACGTCGAGCGCGCCGCGGCGCGTCCCGCCCCCGCCGCTGCGCCCGCTCGGCCCGCCCCCGCCGCTGCCCCCGGCCCGCCCGCTTCGCCCGGCGAGGTCATCCCCCTCCGCGGCGTCCGCCGGGCCATCGCGCACAACCTCACGCGCGCGTGGCGGGAGGTCCCGCGCATCATCGACTACCGCGAGGTCGACGCGACCGCACTCGTGCGCGCCCGCGACGGCCTGCGCCGCCGCGCCACCCAGCGCGGCGACGAGGCCCTCGCCAAGGCGCTCACGCCGACGCCGTTCGCCGTCCGCGCCGTCGTCCTCGCCGCGCGCGAGCACCCCTACGCCAACGCGTCGATCGACCTCGAGGCCGAGCAGATCACGCTCCACGGCCACTGCCACGTCGGGATCGCCGCCGCCGGGCCCGACGGCCTCACGGTGCCCGTGGTCCACGACGCCGACCGCCGCTCGCTGGCCGAGCTGGCGCTCGAGATCGTCGCCCTCGCCCAGGCCGCCCGCGACCGGCGCCTGTCGCCGGCGCAGCTGGCCGGCCCGACCATCACGGTCAACAACTTCGGCAGCCTCGGCACCTGGATGGGGACCCCGATCGTCCGCCCGCCCGAGGTCGTCAACGTCGGCCTCGGCGCCATCCGCGACCGCGTCGTGGCCGTCGACGGCGCGCCCGTCGTCCGCCCGACGCTCGTCCTCTCCGTGGCGGGCGACCACCGCGTCCTCGACGGCGACACGCTCGGCGCCTTCGTCGATCACGTCGCGAGCCTGCTCGAGGACCCGGTGCTGCTCTTCGAGGACCTGCGCTGATGGTCGTCGGCGAGCTCGCCGAGTCCGCCGACCTGCTCGTCATCGGCGGCGGACCCGGCGGCTACGCGGCGGCGATCCGGGCCGCCCAGCTCGGCCGCGAGGTCACGCTGGTCGAGCGCGCGGGCACCGACGGGCTGGGCGGCGTGTGCCTGCACGCCGGGTGCATCCCGAGCAAGGCGCTCATCGAGCTCGCGACCGCGCTGCACCGCACGCGCGAGCTCGAGCCCGCCGGGCTGCGCGTCGACGGCGCGACGGTCTCCCTCGAGCGCTTCCAGACGTGGCGGCGCGAGCTGTGCGCGGGCCTTGCGCGGGGCGTGGGCGACCTGCTCGCACGGGGCGGCGTGCGCGTCGTCCACGGCGAGGCGCGCTTCAACCGTCCCGATCGCGTCGCGGTGCGCACCCCCGAGGACCGCGCCGTCTTCCTCGAGTTCGAGCACGCGATCGTCGCCACCGGCTCGCGGCCGGCACGGCTCCCGGGCCTGCCCTTCGACGGGGAGCGCATCCTCGACTCGACCGGCGCGCTCGCGCTGACCGCCGTCCCCGAGAGCGTCGCCGTCGTGGGCGCGGGCTACATCGGGCTCGAGCTCGGCACCGCGCTGGCCAAGCTCGGAGCCCGAGTCACCGTGGTCGAGGCGCTCGAGCGCGTGCTCGCCGACGTGGACGCGAGCCTGGCGGCGCCCGTCCTGCGGCGCCTGCGCACGCTGGAAGTCGACGTCCGGCTGCGCACGATCGCGCAGCGCGCCGAGGACGGCGTCCTCGTGGTCGCCGGCCCCGACGGCGAGGAGCGCATCGACGCCGAGCTCGTCGTCGTCGCCGCCGGGCGCGTCCCCAACACCGACGACCTCGGGCTGGCCGCGGCCGGCATCGACGTCGGGCCCGACGGGCTGATCGCGGTCGGCGCGGACATGCGCGCGACGGAGCGCATCGCGGCCGTCGGCGACGTCGTCGCCGGGCCGGCGCTGGCCCACAAGGCCACCGCCGAGGCCGCGGTCGCCGCCGAGGCGCTCAGCGGCGAGCCCGCGGCCTTTGACGCCCAGGCGGTGCCGATCGTGATCTTCACCGACCCCGAGATCGGGTCGGTCGGCCTGACCGAGGACCAGGCCCGCGACGCCGGCCTCGACGTCGCCGCGGCGAGCTTCCCGCTCGCCGCGTCAGGGCGCGCCGCGACGCTCGGGGCGCGCGACGGCTTCACCCGGATCGTCACCGACGTCGCCACCGACCGCGTCGTCGGCGTCCACATCGTGGGGCCGCACGCGAGCGAGCTCGTCGCCGGCGGCGCGCTGGCGATCGAGCTCATGGCCGCGCCCGGCGACATCGCGGCCACCATCCACCCGCACCCGACCATCAGCGAGGGCCTCCACGAGGCGGCCGCGCTGCTGCTCGGCCACCCGCTGCACGTCGGGCGCGCCTGACGCGCGGTCAGGCGGAGGGAAGCGGCGCGGCCTCCGGCTCGACGTCCGGCACGACCTCGGTGGCCTGCTCGGCCGCGCGCCGCTGCGCCTCGGCGTTGAGCAGCTCCACGAACCACTCCTGATGCTCGCGGCTCACCCGGCAGGCGAGCTCGACGTCGCCGGCGGCGATCGCGTCGACGATCGGCTGATGGGACTCGGCCACGTCGGTCATGTCGAGCGAGAGGGTGACCATCGTGAGCGCCGTGTGGTCGGTGATGCTCAGGCTGCTCCAGACCGTGTGCAGCAGCTTGTTGTCGCTGGCCTCGACGATCAGGCGATGGAAGCGCTCGCTGTGCTCGACGACGCCGTGGACGTCGTCGCGCGCCGCGGCGTCGGCCATGCCGTCGACCTCGGCCTGCAGGGCCGAGACGTCGTGGCGCAGGCGCGGGGTCGCCATGCGCGCCGCGAACTCCTCGAGCGCCGCGCGGACGTCGTAGAGCTCGAGCATGCCGCGCTGCCACGGATCTCGCACGTAGGTGCCGCGATGGGGCTCGCTGCGCACGAACCCGAGCATCTCGAGCTCGCGCAGGGCCTCGCGCACGGGACCCTGGCTCGTCCCGTACTCCTTGGCGATGTGCATCTCGATGAGGCGGTCGCCCGGCCCGTACTGCCCGTCGAGGATGGACTCCACCAGCCCGTCCCTGACGTCGTGGCGCAGCGCCCGCCGCGGCTTCTTCATCGGCAAAAGGTACCTACCGCGGAGACTCCAAGGCAGGTATTGGAGAAATTGCCTGAACTTGTCGATTTCGCGGGTCCCCGTTCGTCTAGGGGCGACATCGGACCACGAAGGGAGAGCCCAGATGCTTGGTGTCAGCACCTACGAGAAGCCCTACATCGACGCGTGCCGCGCCCGCACCGAGGCCCAGCTCGGCGCCTACCGCGCGCTCGCCAAGGCCGCGAAGAGCAAGGCCGCGGTCGAGGCCTTCGCCCCGACGTTCTTCAACAACGCCGTCCTCGCCCTCGACCACTGCTTCATGCACCGCCTGCGCACCAAGGAGGGCAAGGACGGCAACCCGCTCAACGAGGTCCGCGTGCTCTCCAACTCGCTGATGGAGAACGGCGGGCGCCTGGCCGCCGACAAGGCCATCAAGCTCAAGCCCGAGAGCTCGGTCCTCGGCCTCGAGGTCGGCGACGAGATCGCGCTGGGCGAGGACGACTTCGCACGGCTCTCCGAGGCGTTCTACGCCGAGATCGAGACGAAGTTCACCTAGACCGCCGCCGCCGCGGGCGCGCTGTCGAACGCGAGCGCCGTCGCCAGCGCGCGGGCGATCGCGTCGCGCCCTGCCGGCTCGCGCGAGCGCCAGGCGACCGCGCCGTCGGGGCGCACGAGCACCGCGCCGCCCGGCGCGAGGCCGTAGGCGTCGGCGAAGCCGTCGGCGTCGATCACGTGCGCGACGGCTCCGATCGGCGCCCAGTCGTCGGCGCCGTCGCCGGCCGCGCGCAGCACGACGAAGGCCGAGCCGAAGAGGTCGAGGGTCGAGCTGCCGTCGCCGAGCACGACGTGCGGCGCGCGGGTGCCGGGCCGGCCGCCGAGCTCGGCGGCGGGCAGGTGCTGGACGCCGTCGTCCGCGCCGTCGGGCACGATCGCCGGCGAGCGCATGACGAGCCCGATCTCGAGCTCGATGTCGGGGACCGGCGGCTGCGCGCCCTCGGTCCCGCGCTCGGGCACGACGCGCGTCGCGTAGCGGGTGTAGGCCTGCTCGACCATGAGCCGGCACAGCGGCAGGCGCTCGGCCTCATAGGTGTCCAGGAGCGCCGGCGCCGCGTCGCCCTTGACGACCGCGGCCAGCTTCCAGGCGAGGTTGTGGGCGTCCTGGATGCCCGTGTTGCCGCCGAAGCCGCCGTTGGGCGGCACGACGTGGGCGGCGTCGCCCGCCAGGAACACGCGCCCGTCGCGCAGGCGCTCGGCGCACGTCGCCTCGGCCCGCCAGTTGGCGACGTCGACGATCTCCATCGGCAGGTCGGCGCCGATCGCCGTGCGCAGGAAGTCCCGCGCGCGCTCCTCGGTGAGCCCCGACTGGACGTCGATGGCCGAGTCCTGGGTGACGTCCTCGCCCACCGTGTTGATGACCAGGAAGCCCTTGCCGCCCGTGCGGTCGAGGCGGAAGAAGCCCCGCAGCTGCGGGTTGTGGACGTAGATGACGCCCTGGTTGCGGTCGCGCAGGAGCTCGGAGCAGTCGGCGCGGAAGTAGATGGTGATGCTCCGCGAGAGCTCGTGATGGCCGTGCATCGCGATGCCCAGCCTGGCCCGCATCGGGCTGCGGTTGCCGTCGGCGGCGACGACGTAGCGCGCCCGGATCGTGCGCTCCTCGCCGGAGTCGAGGTCGCGCGTGACGACGGTCACGCCGTCGGCATCCTGCTCGAGCGCGACGGCCTCGGTGCGGTTGAGGAGCGTCGCCCCGAGCTCGAGCGCGCGCTCGCGCACGAGCGGCTCGAGGGCGTCCTGGTCGATGAAGACGCGGACCGTGGGGCTGTGGCCCTCGACGCCCTCGTTGAGGTCCTTGACGTAAACGCCGAGCTCACGGCCGGCGAGCGACTCGACGGCGACGATGCCGCCGGTCGCGCTGTAGGTCTCAAGCGACTTCGCGCGCACCCGCTCCTCGAGGCCGAGCTGGCGCATCAGCTCGATCGTGCGCAGCTGGAAGTGCCCGGCGCGCGGATGGATGGCCGTCCCGGCATGGCGCTCGACCGAGAGGGCCTGCACGCCGTGGTGGCCGAGCAGCATCGCAGTCGTCAGCCCCACGAGGCTGCCGCCGACGATGAGGACGGGTACTTCCTCGTCAGACATGGCGCGAAGCTAGACGGCCCTGCCACTATGTGCCAACTGAATCTCATGATGGACGGGATTCACGACAGCAATGAACCTCGGCAGCCTCGACCTCAACCTGCTCGTCGCGCTCGACGCCCTGCTGAGCGAACGCAGCGTCACGCGCGCGGCGGGGCGCGTCGGGCTCAGCCAGCCGGGGATGAGCAACGCGCTCGCGCGCCTGCGCCGCCACTTCGACGACCCGCTGCTCGTGCGCCAGGGCGCCGTCCTCGTGCCCACCTCGCGCGCCGAGGCGCTGCGCGGCCCGGTCCACGAGGCGCTCGAGCTCATCCGCGGCGCCCTCGACGCGCCGGCCCGCTTCGACCCGGCCACCGACCGCCGCTCCTTCCGCCTGAGCTGCTCGGACTACAGCGTCCTGATGCTCATCGGCCCGCTCGTGCGCGCCCTCGCCGCCGAGGCGCCTGGGGTGCTGGTCGAGGTGATCCCGCGCCTCCCCGACGCGGGCCGCGCGCTCGTCAACGGCGACGTCGACCTCGTCATCGAGCCGCCCGAGATCATGGGCCGCGTCGACCTCGAGTCCCTGCGGCTGTGGGAGGACCGCTGGACGTGCTGCGTGTGGGAGGGCAACCGGCGCGTGGGGGCGCGGATGACGATGGAGCGCTACACCGCCCTCGGCCACCTCATCTACTCGATGGGCGGCGCGGGGCAGCCGGTCGCGCTGCCCGACGTCCACCTCGGCAGCCTCGGGGTGACGCGCCGGATCGAGGTCAGCGTCGAGAGCTTCCTGCTCGCGCCCTTCCTGCTGCAGGGGACCGACCTCGTCACGCTCATCCCGATGCGGGCGGAGGCCTTCCTGCGCCGCACCGGCGACATCCGCGTGCTCGAGGCGCCGATCGAGTTCCCGGTGCTCGTCGAGACGCTGTGGTGGCACCCGCGCGCGACGGCCGATCCGGGGCACGCCTGGCTGCGCGGGCGCATCGGCGAGGTGGCGGGCGGCCTCGGCGGCTGAGCCGTTTCGCTCGCATCGGGTGATGACGCCGAGCGCCCCGGCTGGTTGGATCGGCGCTCCTGATGGAACTCGCCTGGCCGATCCGCAGCGTGATCGCCGGCGCCGCGGGGACCGCGGCCCTGACCGCCGCCTACGCGGCCGAGCGCCGGCTGCGGCCCACGCACGAGGGCCAACTCGACTACGACGACTCGCTGGTGCCGGGCCAGATCGTGGCCGGCGTCATGCACCTGCCGCACGTCACCGCGCGCGAGGATCAGGACCTGGGGCTCGCGCTGCGCTGGGGCTACGGCTCGGCCTTCGGCCTCCTGCACGGCGCGCTGCGCCGCGCCGTCGGAGAGCCGTGGGCGAGCGCGGCATTCGGGTCCACGCTGATGACGGCGACCTTCACGCTGTTCCCGGTGCTCGGGCACACCCCGCCGCCCTGGCGCTGGCCGTCCGACGTCATGGCCACGAGCCTCGGCACCCACGCCGCCTACGTGGCGGCCGTGGCCGCCGTCGATGGCGGCCTTCGCCCCAGGACACGCCGATGAGGCAGCTGGTCCTTTACCGGTTCGGGTCCGACGCGGCGTTCGAAGGCCAGCTCGTCGGTGGCCTCGAACGGCTCGAGAGCGGCGGCGCCCTCCGGGTCCTCGAGGTGCTCTTCGTCCGGCGCTCGCCCGAGTCGGGCGACATCGAGGCCCTGGCCATGCACGGCGCGCGTGGCGGCGGGCTGGTCGCGCCGCTGCTCGACTTCCGCCTCGACGAGGCCGCGCGACGGCGGGCCACCGAGCGCGCGGTGGGTGCCCATGCCGAGCTCGTGCACGAGCTCGGCGCCGAGCTCGAGCCTGGTGCCGCGGTGGCCGCCGTGCTCGTCGACCACGTCTGGAGCGACGCGCTCGACGACGCCGCCACGCGGACCGGCGGGAGCCTGCTGGCCAGCCACCTCGTCGAGGCCGCCGAGCTGCGCGAGCTGAGCGCCGAGCTGCTCGCCGCCGCCGGGCGACGAAGCCGCTGAGGACCCCAGGATCGGGATCCGGGCGTGGCCCGCGCTCAGAGCTGCGGTGGCGGCGGCTGCTGCTGCGGGGGCGGCGGCTGCTGCAGGGGCGAGGCCGCGAGAGCGGCCTGGCGCTCGACCAGCACGATCCGGTAGGTGAGCCAGTCGATCAGCGCGCGCAGGGCGAGCGCGAGCATCCCGTACACGATCATCGCGAAGAGCACGGAGACGTCGAGGACCGACTTGCCGTTGAGGTCGACCGACTGGAAGATCCCGCGGAAGGGCTTCATGACGCGGTCCAGGGCGCGATAGACCCATTCCGCGAACGACGCGTCGGGGTTGGCGCCGAACAGCAGCAGGAAGAAGCCCATCACCAGGATCGCGATCGACAGCATCACCCAGAAGTACACGAGGTAGACGAGGCCTCGCGCGACCCTCTCGATGCCCATCTTCGTCCCGGTGCTCATGGCGCCGAGTCTCCTGAGCGCGCCGGCTCGCCGCAATGAGGCCGGCCTGCCAGTTCGGGGTGCGCGGGCACCCCCGGGCGTCAGATGACCACGTCGTCCTCGCTGGGCGGTAGCGGGCGGTCGTCGGGCCACAGCTCGACCGCGCGTGCGGAGGCGGCGAGGATCTCGGCGCCGTCGATCTGGGCGTGGGTCTCCTCGACGCCCTCGGCCGGCCAGGCGCACACGAAGGTCAGCGGGCCGGGCGGCGGCAGAGGCCACAGCCACATGTCCGCGCGCGAGAGGTGGCCCGATCCGGAGCCGCTTCGCGGTCGCAGGATCGGCCGGTCGGGCGAGGATGACGTCCAGCGCCACCGTCGCGGGGATGACGTTCTCGGGCGGCGCGAGCCACTCCGGCGTGCGGTAGCTGGGGGGTGGCGCCGGCGGAGGGCCGGGGTCATCGAAGAAGCCCATCCTCGCAGCATCCCTGAAGGACGAAGGCCCCGCCGTGACGGGCTCTACGGCTCGCCGGAGAGCAGCAACTCGGACAGGCTGCCTGCGGTGGTGGCGCGGGTGACCTGGATGCGGCCGAGCGGCTGTCCGGCCCCGGCCTTCGCTCGCGCGTTGACGTCCTGGGTGAAGATGGCGTCGTAGCGGTCCGTGAGCCAGCCGAGGAGGTCGTCGGGGATTCGCGAGTCGTTCGTGCCGTCCTGGCCGTAGCTGCCGTACGGGGGAGCGAACGCGAGCGGCGCGTAGGCGGAGATGTGGTCGGCGAGCGTCGTTTGGCCCCAGGCGATGTCCGAGCGCACGCGATCGCGCCAGCCGTCGAAGTCCTCGCCCTGCTGCTCGTAGGCGTAGAACGGTCCGTAGTCGTCGGGTCCCGGGCCGTAGTGGATCTGCGTGTGGCCCTTGCCGGAGTGCAGTTGCAGCTGCCAGCGCCCGCTGTCCTGCATGCTCGCGAGCTCGTGCCATGTGAGGTACTCGGGATCGCCGCCGTCGACGCGCCCCACGTCGACGAACATGACGGCGTTGAGGTGCAGCTTGCGCAGGATGCCGTCGGCGCCGATCCAGGAGTCGGCGCGGGCGTCGTCGAAGGTCAGCAGCAGCGGTCGCGCTGGGAGATCGACCGGCTTGTCGCGTACGAAGTCGATGAACGTCTGCAGGTCGATCGTCTCGTAGCCCGCATGCTGGATCATCGTCATCTGCGTGGCGAAGTCCTCGGTGCCGATGCCGTAGGAGGCGTCCGCGGCGTTCGAGAAGTCGCTCTCCGGCCCGATCCCGTGGTACAGCAGCACCGGGATGGCCGACCGATCCGGCGGGAGCTTCGCCCACAACTGCTTCTCGTCGGAGGTGAGTGCGACGTCGGGGGCGGGGAGCGGTGTCCGGGCGCCGGTTGGCTGCGTCGTGGCCGAGGGCCGATCCGTCGAGCCTCCGCAGGCCGCCAGCCCGAGGCACAATCCGCAGGTCAAGGCAGCGAGCACCGCGGCCGACTTCATAGGACGCCGACTGTAACCCTCCATGAGGCAACGGCCGGCACCTGGCATGCGCCTCGCCTCGTATCTCATCTCCTCCACGCTGCTGCTCTGTCTCGCGTTCGCCGCGGACGCGCCGGCCTCCCCTCGCGCGCCCGATCGCCCCGCGCTGAAGGTGGTGCGCCTGGCCGCCGACTCGCTGCTGGCGCGTCACCGGGACATGCCGGAAGGGGGCTGGGCCTGGCGCTCGTCGATCCAGGCTCCGCACTATCAGACCGACCGGGACGTCGGCGCGGCCTCGATCGGCGAAGGGCTCCTGGCCGCCTACGCGGTGACCGATGACGCTCGCTACCGGCGCGCCGCCGCGTCGGCGGGCGACTTCCTGCTCGGCGTCGCCGAGCCGGCGGACGGCGGCTTGCGCTGGCCCGACTGGGCGGATCCGAGCGGGGAGCGCTCGGCGACGCACTACACGAGCTTCGACGATGGTGCGGCCGGGATCAGCGACTACCTGTGGCGGCTCTTCCGCGCGACGGGCGAGCCGCGCTTCCGGGAGGGGGCGCTGGCGGGCATGCGCTGGCTCATCGCGCAGGCCGAAGGCGCGTCCTGCCCGCAGACGTCGTGCTCGTGGAGATGGACGGACGATCCGTCCTCGCGCGTCGCCTACCACGGCGTCGGCATGGGCCAGGCGGGCGTCGTCCTCGCGCTCGACGCGTTCGCGGACCGCACCGGGGATCGGACCTTCCGCGCCTACGCACGTGCCGGAGCCGCGTCGCTGCGCGAGCTCACCGCACGCGGCACGCACCCGCCGGCGCGCGGCGTCGAGGACCCGACCCTCGACACCGGATTCCTGTCTGGCTCGGCCGGGCTGGCGTACATGTTCCTCGAGCGCTACGCGCGGGATCGAGACAGGGCCAATCTCGCGACCGCGCGCGGGCTGCTGCGCTGGGTGAACGACCAGGCGGTCGCGGACGGCTCGGGCGGGCTGGCCTGGCCCACCAGTCGCGGCGGCGCGGCCGTGCCGGCGGGATTCGAGCTGGGCGCTGCGGGCATCGCGTGGGTCAACCTGCGGGCGTACGAGGCCACGGGTGATCGCGAGTACCGCGACGTCGCGCGCCGGGCGGCCGTGTGGCTGCGATCTGTGGCGATCGCAGGATCGGCCTGGGCCGAGCTGCCGGGCGACCCCACCGTCCCCGTCCACGTCGGGCTCGACAGCGGCGCGGCCGGAATCGGCTGGGTGTTGGAGGACCTCGCGCGCGCGGGCCTCGACCCGGCCGCGAACCGGGCTGTCGCCCGGTCGGCGCTCGCGGGTCTACGCTCCGCCGCGGCCCGGGACCGCCGGGGAGCGTACTGGTACGCCAACCGGACCGGGAGCCGGTCACGGCTGCGCGCCGAGCCCTCATGGCACTGGGGCTCGGCCGGGATTGCCGCCTTCGCCGCCCGGCTCGCCGGCTGGTCCGGCAGCGGTCCGGGAGGGCAGAGTCGCCGCTGACGGTTGCTCGCGCGAGCACTCTCGGGGATCATCGCCGCGAGATTGCCTGCGCATGACGAGGCCCACGGGTTCGACCAGCGCTTTCGGCCGATGCGTCCCGCATCGGGGCCGAAGCTGATCGCCGCGTTCGTGTTCGGACCGATCCTGTGGGTGGTGGCGCTGTCCCTCGCCGCCTGGCTGCTCGACCGCACGAACGCGATCGAGCTCGGACTGCTGGTCACCGCTGCGTCGGGCGTGTTCGCCGCGGTGGTGCTGAGTCTGCTGCGCGTCGGACGGCTTCGCGAGGAGCGCCGGTATGCAGACCGCGCTTGACGTGCTGCTCGCATGTGTCGCGCTCTACCCCGTGATCACCGCGGCGCTCTGGATCGCCGGCGGCGTCATGTTCCGGTTGTCGGGGGAGCGCCCCCGCGATCCGGCGCTGGAGCCCTCGGGCGGCTGGCCCGGTGTCAGCGTCCTGATTCCCGCCTACAACGAGGAGGCCGTGATCGCCACCAGCGTGCGCGCGGCGTTGGCCTCCGACTACCCGCAGCTCGAGGTGCTGGTCCTCGACGACGGCTCCACCGACGACACCGAGGCGGCCGCGCTCGAGGCGGCGGCCGGCGACGGACGCTTGCGTGTGTTGCGTGACCCCGTCAACCGCGGCAAGGCCGAGCAGCTCAACGTCGGATTCGCGCGCGCCCGGCATGGGCTGGTGATCGTCACCGACGCCGACACGCACATGCACCCGCATGCGATCCGATTCCTCGCGACGCGGATCGAGTCCTCGCCGGTGCTGGCGGCCGTCGCGGCCGGGCCGCTGGTCACGAATCGCGATGGTCTGATCTGCTCGATGCAGGTGCTGGAAGCCGCGGCGGTCATCGGGCTGGTCCGGCGCACCCAGTCGCTCACCGGCCGGGTCGGCGTCGTTGCCGGAGTGCTCGCGGTGTTCCGCCGCGATCGGGTCGTGGCCGTCGGCGGCTACGACGGCCGCATGGCCACAGAGGACATCGACCTCACCTGGCGGCTGCTGACGGCGGGCTGGCAAACGGCGTACGAGCCGCGCGCCCTGGTCGGCATGCAGGTGCCGTCGAGCCTGTCCGCGCTGTGGGCGCAACGCAAGCGCTGGGCGCGCGGGCAGGGAGAGGTCCTGCACGCTCACCTGCGCGAAGTCTGCCGCTGGCGCAACCACCGCATGTGGCTGTTGGGCCTGGAATCGCTCGCATCGCTGATCTGGGTGTTCTTCCTCGTGTGCTCGCTCATCCTCACCGTGCTCAACGTGGCGTTCGGCCAACACCTTGGGCGCTTCGGGGTCGGGCTCGCGTGGGGCGTGGCGATCTCGGTCATAGCGACCATCCAGCTCATCGTCGCCCTGGCGTTGCGCAGTCCCTACGACCGCTGGGGCCTGAGCGCGATGCTGCTCGGCGTGCTCTACCCGCTGCTGTTCTGGATGGTCGCCGCCAGCGCCGCGGTCAACCAACAGCTCACGGCGCTGATCCGCGGGCCGCGGGAACGGCGGGTCGTGTGGGACATCCCACGCGAACCGCTCGACCCGTTTCGCCCGTGACGAGGCGCGCTCGGACCGCATCGAGACGCCGCGATGAAGGACGAAAGCCCCGTCGTCACGGGGCTTTCGAGGAGCGGCTGAAGGGACTCGAACCCTCGACCTTCTGCATGGCAAGCAGCTGAACGTCGGTCGGTTCTACGCGCTTTCTTCCTGCAAATGAGCCCATTACGGCCTGGGGAATGGCTCATCGGAATTGCGAGCACCGGCTCGGGCTATTCAATGAGCAAGGCGATCGGGTCGTCGCGCTGAGGACGGCGCGCCGCGCTGGCTGAGGACGATCGCCGACGTCGGACACGATCCGCGGCGCCAGGCGCCGATGTCGAGCCCGAGCATGTCGTGGCTGGCCGTCGGCGGCCGTTGTGGTCGCCGCCGGCGTGAGCGCCCGGATCGACGGCGATTGATGGGGGAGAGGTCGTGTTCGTTGTCGGTCTGAGAATGGTGTGCGCGCGTCGTGGTGGCGAGCGGTAGCGACTGCGTCGCTGCTGGCTTCGAGAACGGGAGCGGCGCTCGGTGCCCGGGGGTCAGATGGCCATCCGCCGATCGGGTAGGCGCTGCACGAAGATCACCGGCACGCCGGTATCCGCGCCCAGCCGGCGGTATGCAAAGCTCGTTCCGCCGGCATCGACGGTCTCGGTGGGCGCATGCTCGTATGTCTTGCTCACAATCACAGTCCCTCCCCACCGGCCTGCTTGCGATGAGACCCCGCCTGCGGCGCTTGGAGCGACATCGGTTGCCCGTTTGATGTCTTCCGCTCGGGCGAGGAGACGGTGGTGCTTGCGGGACGGTTGAGCTGGTTGATCTTGCGGATCTGCTTGTCGAAGATGGCCGCGGGCACGTAGCGGCGCGCCTTGCTCACCCGACGCGCCAGCGACCCGGCCGGGTATCGCAGCTTCGGGCGTTTGTCGGTGGCCGCGGCGACGATGGCCCGGCCCACGACCGATGGTTCGTCGCCGGCCTTGAGCGCGTCCGCGAGCCCCACGTCGACAATCTCGCGGCGTCGGGCGTAGAGCGGAAGGGGTTGGTCGGCCGCGGCGAGGCTCGCGTCGAAGCCGGTCTTGGTGAACCCGGGCTCGACCAGCAGGACGCGGACGCCGTGCTCGCGCAGCTCGTGGTCCACCGACTCCGAGTAGCCCTCGAGGGCGTGCTTGCTCGACGCGTACAAGGCCATGAACGGGACCGGGATCAGACCCACGATCGAGCTGACGTTGATGATCCGCCCGCTGCCCTGCTGCCGCATGTGGGGCAGCACCGCGCGGGTCATGCGCATCGCACCGAAGAGATTGGTCTCGAACAGCGCGCGAGCCTGCTCCACGGAGCTCTCCTCCGCAGCGCCGGCGACACCGACACCCGCATTGTTGACCAGCACGTCGATGCGGCCTGATCGGTCGAGCACCTCGCGCACCGCGTCGGCCGCCGACTCATCGTCGGTGACGTCGAGGGGCAGGAACACCACTTCCTCACGCTTCCCGCCCGCAGTCGCCTTGCGGCTCGTCCCGTACACGGTGAACCCGGCGCCGACCAGCGCACGGGCGGCGGCCTCCCCGATCCCCGACGACGCTCCTGTCACGAGCGCTACCCGACCTGTCTTGACCGCCATGACCGAATCCTCCGCCTCGATTTGAATTACGAACGTAATGCTATAGTACGGTCATAAGACAATGGTGTGCGTTGCGTCACACTGAACAGCGGTTCGGAGAGAGGTTGGGTATGCGCTACGGCAAGGACCAAAAGCAGGCCACGAGACAGCGCATCGTCGAAGCGGCCGGGCGGCGCTTCAAGCAGGACGGCATCGATGGCGCCGGCGTGGCGGCCGTGATGTCCGACGCCGGTCTGACCAACGGAGCCTTCTACGGGCACTTCAGCTCGAAGGAGGATCTCGTCGCGAACGTCCTCGCCGACCAGCTGCGCGCCCAACGCCAAAGCCTCGACGCCCAGCCCTCAGATCGGGCGGGACTCGAGGCTTTCGTCCGCTACTACCTGTCCCCGCAGCACCGCGACCAGTGCGCCGACGGGTGCCCGTCGGCTGCGCTGCTCGACGAGATCGCCCGCCGCCCCGCCGCCACCAGACAGGTCTTCACCGACGAACTGATGGGCGTCATCGACGACATCGCGTCGCGCCTGGACCCGACAGACGCCGAGGCTGCTCGAACGGCCGCGCTCACGGTCTTCGCGCTAATGGTCGGCACCCTGCAGCTCGCCAGGGCACTGACTGACCGCGACCTGTCCGACCAGCTCATCGCCCGGGGCGTGGAGACGGCCCTGAAGTTGCTCGACAACCGGCCGTGACACCGACTGGCATCGGCGCGCTACCGGCTGCAGGGTGCTCGGCGCTGCCGCTCCAGTGGACAACCCGGCATCACGGTCCGCGCTGACGAGACGGTTGCTCGGGACGACACGCGAGCGTCTGGCCCAGCGCCCGCCAGACCCCTTACCGCTACGACGAGCAGGCGTGTCGGTCGAGCCTTCTCCTCCTCGACAGTGTGCGGCCGTCGCGCGTGCCCCAGCTCACGTGGCCCTCGCGGCGATCCGCGCAACAACCCATGTAGAAGGCAAGGCGATCATGTCGTCGCGCCGGGCGCGACGGGGCGCGCGGTGCTGGTTGAGGAGGACCATCGGCGCCTCTGGAAGGACGCCGATGTCGAGCAGCGGGATGACGTGGCGGCGGGCGTCGGCGGCCCGTTTCCAGCCACTGCTCAGATTCGTCCAACTCAGCGCTCCGCGTGATGTCCCACCCCGCTGCTGATCTTGCCTCGATGCGATAGCGAGTCGACGCGCCGGTCTAGAACCAGCCCCCGAACCAGCCGGCGATGCCGGTCCGGTCTGCGTTGCGACGAACGTCGGCGTCCTTGCGGCGCAACGCGTCGATGCAGGCCGCAATGAACCCGAGGAACGCGGCGAACGCCGCCACACCCGCTGCCGCGCCGTGAAGAACGAACACCGAGAGGATCACAAGCACCCCGACCAACGCGAAGGGGATGAGTCCGCGTAGGCGCTCTGGAGACATGCGAGCAATCTACGCGCGCCTCGGCGGCGAGACAACGCGGCCACGCTGCTGCTTCCGCCTGGGAGGAGTGGTCCGCCGGCGCGACGTAGGCGCTGCTCCTTCTGCCTCAAGGCAACAGTCACGCGACGGCCGAGACCTCGCGCCGCCGTGCAGCCGGTTCGAGCGCCGGATTGTCGAAGGAATTGTCTGCTGGGTTGATGGTCGTGCCGGGCGGGACGATCTCGTCGATGCGGTCCAGCAGTGCCGCGTCGAGGACGACGTCGGCTGCGGTGAGCTGGCTTTCGAGCTGCTCCATGGTGCGCGGCCCGATGAGCGCTGCGGTGATGGCCGGGTGGTTGAGCACGAACGCGATCGCGAGCTGGATGAGCGTGACGCCTGTCTGCTGTGCGAGCTGGGCGAGGTCCTCGACGGCGTCGAGCTTGCGTTGGTTCGCGGGCTGGGAGAGGTCGAAGCGCTCGGGCAGCCGGTTGGCGCGCGAGGAGGACTGCTGTCCGGTGTCCTTGCGCCAGCGGCCCGACAGCCAGCCGCCGGTCAGGGGGCTGTAGGACATGACGGCCATCCTGTGGCGCAAGCACGTGGGCAGGACGTCGGCCTCGGCGGCACGGACGAGCATCGAGTACGGCGGCTGCTCGGTGACGAACCGCTGCAGGTGCCGGTCGCGCGCGACCCACTGCGCTTCGACGATCTGGCTGGCAGGGAACGTGGAGGACCCGATGTAGCGGACCTTGCCCTGGTGCACGAGGTCGCTGAGCGCCGACAGTGTCTCCTCGATGTCGGTCTGCGGATCGAGGCGGTGGACTTGGTAGAGGTCGATCCAGTCGGTGCCCAACCGCCGCAGCGAGTCCTCGACCGCGCGCATGATCCAGCGGCGCGCGTTGCCCCGCTCGTTGGGGTCCTCACCCATCGCGTTGTGGAACTTCGTGGCGAGGATCACGTCGTCGCGCCGCCCGCCGGCGAGCGCCTTGCCGACAATCTCCTCGGACTCGCCCTGGCCATAGACGTCGGCCGTGTCGATGAAGTTGATCCCGGCGTCGAGCGCCGCGTGGATGATCCGGATCGACTCGTCGTGGTCGGGGTTGCCCCACGCGCCGAACATCATCGCGCCAAGACAGAACCTGCTGACCGACACGCCGGTGCGACCCAACTGACGATGCTCCATTCGTTGCCCCCCTTCCGGCGCCGGGTGCGCTCGCCGACGCATTGCCCTCTGACGCCCAGGCGGCGCCTCGCGTGGGTCTGCTCAGCGCATCTTCTCCCTCCGCCGGGACTTTCGCTATCGCCTGAGGCTGTCGCGTAAGTCGTCGGCCGGTGCGGGCTCGAGAGCCGCGACGCGGCAGGTGAGTTTCGTCCGGCGCGGGGGGCGGGCACCCGCGGCTGCTCAGGTAGCCGGGAGGCCGTGGCGGTGAAGCTTGAGCAGGTTGTGCGTGGCGGTGATGAGCCGCCATTCGGCTCTGACGGCTGCTCGGCCGCGCCGGTGGAAACGGCCCATGCCGCGGTTGTGTTTGGTGTGACCGAAGACAGGCTCGATCATCGGCTGCCGGCGTCCGTAGAGCTCGCTCCCGCGTTCGCCGGCCAACACGCGCCGCATGAAGGCGTAGTAACCGCCCGTCCAGCCCGGCCGCGGCGCCTTGCGCTTGGCGGTGTCGGGCGGGATGAGCACCTGGCTGCCCTGAGCGATCGCGCGCTCCATCTGGCGCTGATGCCAATAGCCGGCGTCGGCCAAGACGACGCCCGGCGTGTCCTCAACACCGATGGCCTGCAGCTCGCGGCGCGTCGCGTCGAGCATCGGCTCGAGATGCCCGAAGTCGGGTGCGGCGGTCATCACCTCGGCGGCGAGCACGATCTGGTGCTCGTTCGTGACGGCCTGGGCGTTGTAGCCCTGGATGAACCCGCGCAGCCCTTTGACCACGCGCGAATCCGGATCGGTCGTGTTGATACGCCCCTGCGGCGTGCTCGGCGGCGTGTAGGGATCGGGCGCGCGACTGAAGCGCCGCCCGTCTTTCATGCGTCCGGTTCGGTAGCGCTCGTAGGCCTCGTTGGCCCGGCACTCGGTCCACAGCTCCTCTTCCAAGCGGCGCTTGGCCTCCTTGACGCGCTTGGGCCGTGAGCGCGCCACCGGCTGCGGCGAGCGGTCGCGTTCGGCCTCCAGGCGCCGCTTGGCTTCGCGCAGCCACCCGCGCCGGCCCTGCGCGCTCGACAGCTCCTCGGGCAGCTCGTCGCCGCGGCGATCGCCGTAGAGCTCATCCTCGGCCGCGTCAATCGCCTTGGCCTCCTCGAGGATCTCGCGCGCCAACTGCTCGTAGTCGGCGTTCGCGTCGCGGCTCGCGTCGGCCTGGACCTTGGTGCCGTCGATCGCGATGACCCCGACGTTCGCCAGCCCCGAGCGCGCGCAGAGCAACAGCACCTCGCCGAACAATCCGGCCAGCGCCGCCTCGTGGCGCTCGATGAACCGCGCGATCGTCGCGTGATCCGGCCGCTGCTGCGCGGCCAGCACGCGGAAGGCGACGTCCTCCACGCACCCGCGCTCGATGACCCGCGAGGACCGAACCCCTCGCGCATAGGCGTAGAGCAACAGCGCCACCATCATCGCCGGCTCGTAGGCCGGCCGGCTCTTGCCGTCAACGCGATAGGCGGCATAAAACGGATACAGATCCATCTCCTCCACCGCCGCCAACACGAACCACGCCAGGTGGTTCTCCGGCAGCCACTCCCGCACGTCGGGCGGCATCAGAAACGACTGCTCGCGGTCGCACGCAATAAAGCTCGAGCCCATCCCGACATGGTCTTAACGCCCCGGACGACACCCGACTTACGCGACAGCCTCGCCTGAACCCGAGAGCCAGCTCGCGCTGCGGCCCGACTGCTGGTTTCCATGCGCCTCGACACTCTCGTCATCATGCGGCACGGTCGCTCACGCGCTACTGCTTTCGGCCTGGATCCCGTCGCCGCGCGCAACGCGCCTCGCGCACCCTCTCAGGACGACGGACGGCGGTCTCTGACGACCTCCGGCAGACGCCCGCTCGGGACGACGAGTAGGAGCCCTCGGTCGGGAGTTCTGATCACCGACGGAGACGGGAGCCTGCCGCACCTCACGTGGCCCTCGCGGCGATGCGGGCGATAACCCATGTAGTAGGCAAGGCGATCCGGTCGTCGCGCGGACGACGGCGTGCCGCGCGCTGGATGAGGACGATCGCCGAGGTCGGACTCGACGGCGCCGATGTCGATTCCGAGCACGTCGTGGCCGGTCGTCGGCGGCCGTTGCGCTTGCCGCGGGCGTGAGCGCCCGGATCGACTTGATGATGGGGGAGGGGTCGTGTTCGTTGTCGGTCTGAGAAGCCTGACTCCTCGCAGCGCCGTGGACGGAGAGATGCGTGGCACGAGGGACACGCCGGCCGGCGCCGAGTGGATTACGATCGCGAGCGTGGTGCTCGAGCTGCGTGCCGAGAGCGTGCTCCGGGACGTTCGCGTCGCGATCGTCGGCGCGGGATTCGGCGGCATCGGCACCGCGATCAGGCTGCGCGAGGCTGGATACGAGGACCTGGTGATCCTCGAGCGCGACGACGGGCTCGGCGGGACGTGGTGGGCGAACACATACCCGGGCTGTGCGTGCGACGTCGCGGCGCACCTGTACTCGTTCTCGTTCGCGCTGAACCCGGACTGGAGCCGCTTCTTCGCGCCGCAGGCCGAGATCCTCGACTACCTCCGGCACGTTGCCCGCGACCGCGGGATCGAGCCTCTGATCAGGTTCGGCACGGAGGTGACCGGGGCGAGGTGGGACGAGGACGCGAGCCGCTGGCGCGTGGAGACCGATCGCGGGGCCTTCTCGGCGCAGGTGCTGGTGTCCGCCGCCGGCGGCCTCACCGAGCCGAAGCTGCCCGCGGTGCCCGGTCTGGACAGCTTCGCCGGGACGATGTTCCACTCTGCGCGGTGGGACCACGGGCACGACCTGAGCGGCGAGCGCGTGGGCGTGATCGGGACCGGGTCGACGGCGTCGCAGATCGTCCCGGAGGTTCAGAAGCACGCCGCGCGGCTGACGGTCTTCCAGCGCAGCCCGGGGTGGGTGCTCCCCCGCGTGGACCATCCGCACAGCGACCTCCAGAAGCTGCTGCTGCGCCGGTTCCCGGTGCTGCAGCGCGCGATCCGGTCCGCGATCTACTACAACAACGAGCTCCTCATCCTCGGCCTCGTCCGGCGCCCGCGGCTGCTGGCCGGGCTTGAGCGCCTCGCGCTCGGCTATCTGAAGCGGCAGGTTCCGGACGCGGAGATCCGTGCGAAGCTGACCCCCGACTACCGGATCGGCTGCAAGCGGATCATCATCAGCAGCGACTTCCTCGAGACGTTCATGAAGCCCAACGTCGAGCTCGTGACCGAGGGGATCCGGGAGGTCGTGCCGGACGGCATCGTCACGCAGGACGGCCGGAAGCTCGACTTGGACACGATCGTCTTCGCCACTGGGTTCGACGTGATGAACCCGCAGCACTTCCGCCACGTGGTCGGACGCGGCGGTCGGAGCATCCGCGAGGTCTGGGACGAGGACGGCATCCGCGCCTACCTCGGGACCGTGATCCCCGGGTTCCCCAACCACTTCGTCCTGCTGGGCCCGAACACCGCGAGCGGCAACAACTCCGCTCTGCAGCCGATCGAGGCGCAGATCGGGTTCGCGATCGACGCGCTGCGCGCGATGGACGCGCGGGGCGCCACGGCGGTCGACGTGCGCCGCGACGTGATGGAGCACTTCGACGACGAGATCCAGCGGCGGCTCGCCCCGACCGTCTGGAACAGCGGCGGTTGTCACTCGTGGTATGTGAGCGCCGACGGGCGGAACTTCACGATCTGGCCCGCGTTCGCCAACGAGTACAAGCGGCGACTCGCGCGGTTCGACCCGGCCGAGTTCGAGCTGACGAGCGCACCGGTCGCAGTGGCCATGGGCTGATTGCCGCACCCATGCCCGCGCTGGGCCCGCGGCTCGCGGACTCCGCCCGGGACGCCCAGCGCCGAGAACATCGAGCTCGCTTCGATAACGCGAACGTAGCTCCATATACCGACAAGCCCTCAGGCAAGTCGCCGGATCAGGCGGCTCTCTCCTGCTCCGGACGACGAGCAGGCGCGGAGGCCGAGACTTCTGCTTCTCGACGGCGCAATCCGGCGGTGAGTGCGAGCGCGATCGCGCAGGCTCCGATACCGGCGGCGGCACCGATGCCCGCAGAGCCCCAGTCGAGGCGCGGAGCCGGTGCGTTGACGACCGCGTGGGAGCCGGCGATGGGCTCCGGGTTTGCCGGCCATGTGGGCGGCGCGGCGCTCTGCGCGGTCGCGTCGCCAAGCCCGAGGTCGGGCGTCAGAACGAACATGTTGGCCTTCCTCGTGTCGTGGGTCGAGGTTGGAGCGTCGACTTGCCGGCGTGCCAGCCGTTGGGCGGGTTGTGGGCATCGGTCGGGACCGCGCCGGCGGGTCCGGCCATAACGGCCGCGGTGAGGGCCGCGGCGGCCGCCGCGGGGATGATGGGCGGGTGGTGTGCATGGCGCTCCTTCGTGGTGTGCAACCGGCTGGGTGCGGTCGAGTGCCGCGAAGGTCGCGCGCGGCGGTCACGTGCCCGGCCGGTTGGCGGCCCGCCCCTTTTGCCTTCCTTCGCGTGTGACCATGCCGGCGAAGCTACGGCGGGAGGGACGGCGAGGAAACGCGGGAACTACTGCACTTTGGGAGCGTGGTCCGCGTCTTTGGCACCGAGCTCCGCGGACATGAGCCGGCGGGTGAGCTGGGCGCGCGAGCGGACGCCGGTCTTGCGGTAGACGTGCGAGAGGTGCGCCTCGACGGTGCGCACGCTGACGTACAGCTCGGCCGCGATCTGGCGGTTCGAGCGTCCTTGGGCCGCGAGCGCGGCGACGCGCTGCTCGGTCTCGCTCAACTCATCGGAGGCCGGGCGACGGCCGCTGATGCGGCGCAGTTCGGCGCGCGCCTTCTCCGCCCACAGCGCGGCGCCAAGCTCCTCGAAGATCGCGAGCGCGCGGTCGAGGGCCTCACGCGCCAGGTGCTTGTGCTTTGCCTGCCTGTGGACCGAGCCGAGCGCGAGCAGGGTGCGGGCGCGCTCCAGCGGATACTGCACGGTCCCGAGTTCGGTGAGGGAGCGGTCGAACGCGGCGAGCGCGGTCGCCGTGTCGCCCTCCGCTGCAGCGATCAGGCCTCCGCACCGCGCGGCAGAGCCTCGTGCCCGCCGGCTCGCGAGCGCCGCCAGCGCCTCGTACTGCGTCAGGTATGCGCGGGCCTGATCGAGGTCGCCGAGCGCGATCAGCGTCTCGATCGTGTTTTGCCAGACATCCACCGGCCCGGGCTGTCGATGACCCGTCGCGAGGAGCCGTGACGGAAGCTCGCGAAGGGTACGGCCCGCCTCGTCGAGGTTGCCGAGCGCGAACTCGACGGCGCCCAGGGCCGCAAGGTTGAAGACGCTGTAGACCTCGTCGCTCATCTGTTCGGCGCAGGCAAGCCCGCGTTGAGCGGTGGCGCGCGCCTGCTCGACCAGTCCGGCGTCTGCCTGGACCGACGCCGTGTAAGAGCACGCCATCGCCGCGTACTGCACCTCCCCGGTTTGCTCGGCCAGTTCGAGGGCCACGGCGGCATGCTCGAGCGCCGACCTCCACCGACCCGCGTACCAGTCGCGATGGATCATCTGCAGCACCGCAAATGCCCGCGCATGCTCGTCGCCGCGCGCCACCGCGTCGCGCTCGAGCGCCTCGAACATCTCGGCGGCACGGTCAAGTTCATCCTGCAGCGTTGACCGGACGGCGGACATGAGCCTGGGGCTGTCGTGGAACAGGAGCGGCCGCTCGAGGCGCTCCTCGATTGCAACGCCGCGTTCGAGCAGTCGCGGCGTGATCTCCAGCGCCATCGTCTCGATCAGTCCAACGGGAGAGAGCGCCGTCGCGACCAGCCGCGGGTCATCGACGCGTTCGGCGCGCTGGAGTCCTTCGCGCGCGTCGCACAGCGCCCCGGGCACGTCGCCGTTGACCCATCGACTGATGGCCCGGAAACCAAGGATCTGCGCCAGGCGGGCGTCGTCTGCGGCCGCGTGCGTCAGGGCCTCGGTGCAGAGGCGGATGCGGGTTGGCAGGTCCGCCCTCCCTGTCGTCGCGAGCGCGTAGAGCACATCGGAGCGCTCGACCCCGAGCGGGATCTCACCCAGCAACTGCTCGAAGATCGCGCACGCCCGCTGGAAGTCGCCCGCGAACCGGTGAAACCAGGCGGCCGAGAAGCGCCGGCGACGACGTTCGTCAAGCCTGTCCGTCGGGGTCATGGCTGCGGCGAGCTCGGCGAGGCTCGCCGCGGCGGCCGTCGCGCCACGCGCCGCCGCATGCTCAGTGGCCGCGTCGAGCTCCGAAGCGACCCCGGGATCCGGCCGATCCGTGGAAAGGGCAAGGTGCCGCGCGCGCTCCTCCGGGTCAGCGACCACCCCGGCGAGCGAGCGGTGCACGGCTTGGCGGCGCCACACCGCCGCCGCCTCGTGACACACCGAGCCAAACAGCGGATGACTGAATCGCACACGGGAGCCCTCGAGGACAACCACGCCCTCGCGAGCCGCAAGCTCGAGCGCCGCCAGCGCCTGCTCGCGTTCTCCATACGCTCGCGCGACCACGTCCGCGGTCGGCCGACCCGCCAGAGCAGCGACGAGCAGGACCCGACGCGTCTCCGGGGGCAGCCGCTCGAGCCGCGTCCCGAGCAGTCTGCCCAGGCTGTCTGGAACGGGCAACGGCCGTTCTGAGTCCAGCGCGACATTGGTGCGCGCAAGCTCGCGCCCGATCTCGAGCGCGAAGAACGGATTACCACCGCTCGCCTCCCCGACACGGGTGACCTCAGGCCGCGCCAACTCGAGTCCCAGCCGCCCCCGCAACAGACGATGAAGCGCATTAGCTCCCAGCGGTCCGAGCGCCACTCGCCGCAGACGGTCCTCGGGCAACATGCGCTCGAACTCGAACGGCACCGTGACGTCCGGCGCCTCGCGCACCGTCGCGAAGAAGCCGACGCGCTCCATGCGCAGACGCCGCAGCGCGAGTCCGATCGCCCCGGCCGACGGCGAGTCGAGCCACTGCACGTCGTCGATGGCCACCAGCACCGGCCCACGCTCCGCCAGGATGCGCAGGACGTCGAGGAAGGCAACGCCGATCGCCCGAGCATCGGGGACATCGTCGCCGGGCTCGGCGAGCAGCAGCGCGACTTCGAGCGCGCGCCGCCGCACCGGCAACAGCAAAGGCGCCACATCCGCGACGACATCCGACAAAAGGTCCGACAGACCCGAGAAGGACAGGGCGGCCTCGGCCTCGATCCCCCGGCAGGTCAGAACACGCTCGAAACGGCGCTCGGCCTCGGCGACGCCCTCCTCCCACAAGATCGTCTTGCCGATGCCCGCCTCACCCGAGAGGACCAGCGCCATCGGACCGCGCTCGACCGCCGCAAGGAACGCCCGGATCGAACCGAGCGCCTCGTCTCGCCCGATGACGGCCGTCACGGCCATACGCTCGCGACGATTCTGACTCGGCCAGAGCCCGAACGCCAGCCGAGACAAGCCGCGGTGCGAGGACCGGCGGCGCAGAACGACCATCGCCCTCGACGAGCGGCTCCTGCCAGCCGACGCCCAGCTCGCGATGGCTCCAGACAGCAGGCAGCGCGGGGTCACCCCCTTCACCGCAACCGGCAGCCTCCGGCGGGCGGCCCGACTGCTCTCTGGGCCGACCTGCAGACGTTCGCCGGGACGAGATCGGCCCCGACACCCACCTCACGTGTGCGGGCGTCGCGCGTGCCGCACCTCACGTGGCTCTCCCGGCGATGCGGGCAACAACCCATGTAGACGGCAAGGCGATCGGGTCGTCGCGCTGGGCTCGACGGGGCGCCGGCTGCTGGTCGAGGACGACCAATGGCGCCTCCGGCAGGACGCCGACATCGCTCAGCCCGATTGCGTTGTGGCGAGCGTCGGCGCGCCCGTCGTCCTCTGACAGGCGCGCATGCCCGGGATGGACGTCGCGGTGGGGGACGGGTCGGCTCGGCCACGCTCAGGACGATCAACAGGACGGTTCGACCGC
Organism: uncultured Actinomycetes bacterium; assembly: GCA_963851295.1. Classification (GTDB taxonomy): domain Bacteria; phylum Actinomycetota; class Thermoleophilia; order Solirubrobacterales; family Solirubrobacteraceae; genus JAOPZW01. The sequence goes on from CAWKOS010000002.1 coordinate 585,337, forward strand.
GGCCGCCGGTTGCCGCTCGCGTCCGCCCGCGGTTGCGGTCGTCGGCCCGCGCCCGAACGGCGCGCTCGCGTGTCGTCCCGAGCGAGCGCCTGGCCGGAACGGCCGGCGACGCCCGCATCGGTCGTGCAGCGCGAGTCTGAGACCGTTGCATGATCGACCGGGCGAGATCCGGCTCGACGGCGCTATGACCGACAGGTGATGTTGGCGAGGGCCGAGACCGTCGCGTCGAACGCCCTGATCGTCTTCGGCGCGAGTCCCGGGTCGTCGGTGTTCATCATCTCCAGGAACAGTCGGCCGTCGCGCGTCGCGAACAGCGAGATGTGATTGCCGAAGGCCGAGCCGGTGTGGCCGTAGAGCGTTGGGCAGGGCGCGATCCGTCGGCGGCCCAGGCCGAGGCCGTAGTGCGGGCCGCTTGGCGTGTTGGTCATGGCGCCGAGCACATCGCGGCGCACGAGCTTGCCGGCGAGCAGTGCACGGAAGAAGCGCGCGAGGTCTCGCGCTGTGGAGACCATGTCCGCGGCGCCCCACCAGCCGGAGCCGCTGAGCGGCGCCGTGTCGGTCAGTCCGCGCGCCTGCCGCAGGCCGGGAACGTGCACCGCGACGTAGCCGTGCGCGGCCGACACGGGGACGCCCGGGCCGTCGTCGATCGCCGTGGAGTGCAGGCCCAGCGGCCCGAGGATGCGTTGCTGCAGCTGGGAGGCGAACGATTCACCGGTCGTGCGTTCGATGATCTCGCGCAGCAGCAGGTAGTTCGTGTTCGAGTACCAGAAGCCGGCGCCGGGCGGGAAGACGCGTGGCAGCGTGAGCGCGAAGCCGAGCAGCGCGTCGGGGCTCCATTCGTAGCCGAGCGGTCGGCGACCGGTGACGTACGGTGGTAGGAAGTTGGGGTTGTCGACCCAATCGGCGAGGCCGCTGCGGTGGCCGAGTAGCTCCTGGATTGTGATGGCCGCTCCGTCGGGCAGCGCACCGGGGAGCCACTGCTCGACGGTGTCGCCGAGCGCCAGCTTGCCTTCGGCGACGAGCTGTAATGCGACGGTTGCCACGAAGGACTTGGTGATGCTGGCGATTCGGAAGCGTGCGCCGGTCCGCATGCGGACGAGTGGCCGCAGCCGGGCGTACCCGGTCGACCATGCCCTGACGCCGCGCGGCGTCGCCGTCAACGCGATGGCTCCCGGGGCCCCGGACGCGACGACCCGATCGAGCGCGGTTTGGACCGTTCGGCCGTGGGCCGGGTCGGCGGCGGACGACGGCGCCACGATGCTCAGCGCGACCACGGCGGCGGCCGCGATGACGCGGCATGCCGCCAGCGCGCGATGCGATGTCGGGGTGGTCATGTCAGCACCTGGTGTCGGCGTGACGAACGGGGAGCGGAACCGGGCTGGAGAAGCCGAAGGGCTTGGCGTGCGTGAGGTCGTCGGCCATCGTCAGGCCACCGCCGAGGACCTTGACGTCGCGGTAGCGACGCAGCGAGGTGGAGGTGCTCGTGATCCTGCCCGGGCCGTCCCACACGTAGCGGTTGCCCGGGCGAAGTAGGACCGTGTTGTGCAGGCAGCCGCGCAACCAGCCCTTCTTGAACGTCACCCGAAAGCGGATGACGCCGCGGCTGGGCTCGGTGTCTGGCCGGAAGACGACTTTGCCGGTCACGGTCATGTGGCCCCCTCCCAACTGGGGGCTGAGCGCGGCACCTGTCCAGGATCCGTCAGCCGACCGGGCGAGCACGGCGGCGCGTAGTCCGAGCTTCACCGCCGGCGCGGCCGCCGGCGAGGCGACGGTCGCGAGCGCCCACGTGGTCAGCGCGACGGTCGGCGCGACGAGTCTCCAGCTCCATCTGTTCATGAGGGCCCTCCCGATGGTGTAGGTGGTTTGCGGTGCTCTGAGCGGGGCAGCCAGTGCGTGTGCATGACGCGTTCGCAGGGGATGTCGGCGCACTCGGTGGTGGTGCGCACGGCCGCGCGAGAGGGGGCGTCGAAGAGGCACAGGACGAGCTCGTCGTCGTCGAACAGGATCGAGCCGAGGTAGGCGATGGCGGCTCCTGCGCGCGAGGCTGCCTCGGCCTCGGCTGCAGCGCGCGCGGCGGCCTGCTCGAGTTGACGCTCGGTCACGCCGGGCCAGTAGCACTTCGCCGCGAAAAGTGTTCGTGCGTGCATCGGTCGGCGACTGTCGCGCGGTGTGCTCACAACCTGCTCTCACTCCGCTCACACGCCGCCCGCGGTGGCGCGGTGGTCGGGATTCGTGAGAGGCTCGCCGCGACGCGATCGGCAGACACATGGACTTCCGCATCCTTGGCCCGCTCGAGGTCCGCAAGGGCGATAAGCGGCTTGCGCTCGGCGGGCCCAAGCAGCGCGCGCGGCTGGCGGTCTTGCTGTTGAACGCCGGTCGGGTGGTGTCGCGCGATCGTCTTATCGAGGAACTGTGGGCCGACGAGCCGCCCGCGGCCGCGCGCCACGCCGTCGAAGTCCACGTGTCGCGCCTGCGCAAGGCACTGGGCGCTGGCGGCAGCGAGGGCTCGATGCTGCTCACCCGCGCGCCGGGGTACGTGCTGGAGGTCGAGCCCGGACAGCTCGACCTCCAGCGCTTCGAGCGGCTGCTGGGGGACGGGCGACGAGCTTGGGCCGAGGGCGACCCGGATGGCGCGACGCGGGCGCTGCGCGAGGCGCAGGGCCTGTGGCGCGGCCGGCCGCTGGCCGATCTGGAATTCGAGCCGTTCGCCCGGGTGGACATCGAGCGGCTCGAGGAGCTTCGCCTGGTCGCGCTGGAGGAACGCATCGAGGCCGAGCTCGCGCTCGGTAGGCATGCCGATCTGATCGCCGACCTGGAGGCACTCGTAGCGGAGCATCCGCTGCGCGAGCGCGCGCGCGGCCAGCTCATGCTCGCGCTCTATCGCTGTGATCGCCAGGCCGAGGCGCTCGAGGTCTACCGCGACGGCCGGCGCCGCCTGGTCGAGGGACTCGCGCTTGAGCCCAGCCCGACGCTCCAGCGCCTCCAGCAGGCAATCCTGACCCAGAGCCCCGAGCTCGCACCGGCACCGACGAGGGGGACCACGCCAGACCAACGGCCGTTGCCCGTGCCCCCGAACCGAACCATCGGCCGCGAGCACGAACTGCGCGAACTGCGCGTGCGCCTACAGGGGGGATCCGCCCGGCTGCTGACGCTCATCGGACCCGGCGGCGTCGGCAAGACGCGGCTCGCGCTGGAGGCCGCCCACGCCGTCAAGCCCGACTTCGCCGACGGCGCGCGCTTCGTGTCGCTCGCCGCCATCAAGACGCCCCAGGACGTTCCCGCGACCATCGTCAAGGCGCTGGGGATCATCGTGCTCTCCGGCGAGTCCCCCGACCAGGCCGTCCGACGGTTCCTGGCTGCCAAACACCTGCTGCTGCTCGCCGACAACCTCGAGCACGTGCTGGACGCGGCACCGTTCGTCGCCGGTCTACTCGAGGCCTGCCCGGCGCTGAGTGTGCTCGCCACGAGCCGCGAACCGCTGGCGCTTGGCGCCGAGGAGCGCTACCCCGTGTCACCTCTGGCGCTCCCCGAGCACGGCGCTCACCCGGACCCAGCGGCGCTGGCCGGCGTGGACGCCGTCGCGCTGTTCATCGAGCGCGCCCGAGCCCACGAGCCCGGGTTTCGCCTCAGCCACGGTTCTGCGGCAGCAGTCGCGGAAATCTGCCGGCGCCTCGACGGGCTGCCACTAGCGATCGAACTGGCCGCTGCTCGCTGCACGCTGCTGTCCCCCATCGAAATCGCCGAACGCCTGGACGCGGCGCTGGGCGCACTGGGGACCGGCCCGCGCGACGCGCACGCACGCCAGCAGACGCTGCGCGCAACCATCGACTGGAGCCACAACCTGCTCAACGACGCCGAGAAGCAGTGTTTCGCGTCTTTCGCGGTGTTCGCCGGCGGCGCCACCGTCGCGGCCGCCGAAACGATCACAGACGCCGGCCTCGACACGCTCGAACGCCTGGTTGCCAAGAGTCTGCTCGTCCGCCGCCAGCCCGCGCAAGCGTCCACCCGGCTGGCGATGCTCGAAACGATCCGCGCATACGCCGCCGAGCGGTTCGCGGCCGACCCCGACTGCAAATCGGTGCGCGAGCGCCACTACCACTACTTCCTCGCGCTTGCCCACCGCCACGGGAGCGACCGGGCGCTCCTCAGCGCAGGGTGCAATGTGCACCTCGCGGCGCTCGACGCCGAGATCGACAACCTCCACGAAGCCCTGCGGTGGGCGGGCGCACAAGCCAGCGCCGAGCCAGCCCTCGCGATGTGCGTCGCACTTTGCCGCTACTGGCAGAGGCGAGGCCGCTATGCGGACGCCGTGAACTGGATCGACCGCGCGCTGAGCCTCCCGGGCGCCGACAACCATGTGGCGCTGCGCGCGCGCGCTGTGCAGCAAGCTCTGGTACCTGCGCTGGGCAGAGCGCGCGGCCGACGAACCTGCCGTCGCGGCGCAGGTGGAAACCATCGCCCGCCAGTCAGGCGACCCCCTGATCCTCTCGCGAGCGCTCGCGACCTGCGCGAACCGCGCGTCCGTCGCCGGCCGATTCAAGGCCGCAGATCGGCTCGCCGACGAGGCCCTCGGCTGGGCGACGACGGCGCAGGACGAGTGGGAGATCGCCAACGCATGGGATGCGAAAGCGATGGCCGCGTCCACCGGCGCAGAACTCCGCGAACGAGTCGAACGGGCCGCGTCGCTGCTAACCGAGGTCGGCAACGTGCACCAGCTCGGCGACCTACTCAACTCGGCCACCTACGGGGCGCTCTGCGTGGGCAGCGATCGTCACGCGAAAGACCTCATCGATCGCGCGGTGTCGATCGCGCGCGGCCTGGACGATCCCCCCATGTGGATGGTGATCCAGGGCAACCTCGCTTTGGCTGCGCTGCTGACCGGCAACACGGACGCCGCAAGCCAGGCGTTCCGCGAGGAGCTCAGGCTCTGCCGCGAGTTGGTCGTACGTCCTGCCGCCTGCGAGGGTCTTCTCGGCCTCGCCGCGGTCGCCGCGGCGGGCGGCGACGTCCGCCGCGCCGCGCGACTCGCCGGAGCCGCATCAGCGCACACCTACGGACAGCATCAGGACGTCATCGAAGCCAGACTCGACGCGGCCTTCCTCGCGCCCGCCCGGAAAAGACACACGGGCGCATGGGACGCCGACGTGCGCGACGGGGCCACGCTGAACTTCGAGGACGCGATCGCCTACGCCCTCGAAGAACCCGGCCCGCAGCACGGAACGTAGCCGAGCGAAAGCCACCCGAGCCCGCACTCGCCGTGAAAGCGAGCGCCTGCGAAACCACATCCGCCACGCCTGCTGCGGACGACGGACCGGCGCCTCAGACGATCTTCGGCAGGCGTCTCGCCCTGGACGACGAGCAGGAGCCCTCGGTCGGGAGTTCTGATCAGCGACGGAGACGGAGCGCGCCGCACCTCACGGGACCCTTCCGGCGATGCGGGCAATAACCCATGTAGTCGGCAAGCCGACAAGGTCGTCGCGCCGACCTCGCCGGCGTGCCGCGTGCTGGCTGGGGACGGATGCCGGAGGGGGTGAGCGGTCCGAGAGAGCGGGCTACGCGGGCGAGCCGTCGGCATCGCGAAGCAGTTCGGCGACGACGTCCGCCGCCTTTTTGCCGCGGGCCTCGGAGATGCGTTCGAGTCGCTTCGCGTCCTCGCCCTCAACGCCGATGAGGACGATCAGCTTCGCGTCGGGGTCGCCCTCGCGGTCTTCGACGTAGCGTGGATCGAGCTTTGTTAGATCGGCGTCGAAATCGCCGGGCTTCGGGTCGGGGTCAGTCCACGGGTCCGCGCTCATCGCCTTGTCTCCAGGATCTTACGCTCGGCCTGGGTGGAACCCCAGCCGGTCACGATCAGCCAGGTCGTGGGCTCGGCCGTGCGTTTCGATCACGAGCGTCAGCGGTCGGCCTCCGTCGGTATGACCGATCAGCAGCAGGCGCTTGCCGGCCTGGGCGCCCTCGTGGGGGTTTCTGATCATGAGGTGCCGGTTGCGCGGCAGCTGCTCGGCCTCCTCGGCCAAGATCCCACGTGCCCCGAGCTTGTCGAGCGCGACGTCCGTGGCGAGCAGCTGGTGGACCACGTCGCGCGCCATCTGCAGGGTCTACAGCCCGCTTCCGACGGACTCGACGGAGCGCCTCGACTGCATCGAGATTCACGAGCGACACGTGCGCACGGCTTTGCGGCCGGCGGTTCTGGCAACCAACTGGCAACCGGCGCAACAAAAAGCCTCTGGGCCCAGTTGCGGCTGCACGCTGAAGGCGGAGGAAACCGGTCACTTCCAGGGACTTTCCCAGGGGCCAGCAACGGGGCTCGAACCGGGGACTTTCTGCGTATCGGTCAGTACCTACATTGTCTGGTCCGGAAACCAAGAAACAGCTGATTTGCAGGTACTTCGAAGCGGCTGAAGGGACTCGAACCCTCGACCTTCTGCATGGCAAGCAGACCGGGATGGCCCGGCTCATCCGCTTTCTGCCTGCAAATGACGCTGTTCCGGGCTTTGGGAACTCGTGGGGATTCACCGCGCTTTGCCGCGTTTTGCCAGGGTTGTGTCAACGAATCGTCAACCGGCCGATCGGGGCGCGGCCACCACGCGTCCCGGTGACGTGAGCGCCTCAGCGCGGCTACGGCGACGCGCGCTTGACCTTGAGCTCGGCGGCATGGCGCAGCGGCGTGCGGGTCGTCGGCCGCGTGCTGGGCGGCGTCTTGGTGGTCGCGCTGAACCCCGACCGGAATTTCACCTGCGCCAGTCCCCGATGAACTCGTGCAGCGTGACTGCGCCCGTCACGGCGGGCGCTTTCGGCGCCTGGCGCCGGCTCGCAAATCACGCGGACCTTCCGCCGCTGTGGACGAAGAGGTCTACCAGCAGCCGTTGATAGTCGCTCAGTAGCGCGCCGAAGTGCTCCGGGGAAGGCTCTCGCGAGAGACGCATCATCCGCCTGCCCTCGGCCACGCCGCGCTGGCGCTCGCCCGCCAGTGAGGCGCGCCTTCTAGCCGGCCGCAGCGCAGCACTGCGCGGCCCGGTGGCGGCTCCCGGCCGGCGGCGGACGCGACGCACTTACGGTGCCGCTGCAGGAGGCGGTCGTCTCCTGGAACCCAGAGCGGCCGCGCGCCCGAGCCGACGGCGCCGAGGTATGTGTTACCGCTGACCCGCGCCGGGTCGGCACTCACCTCGAGCGGGGGTGATGTCACATCGCAACGCTCGACGTCGACCAACCGGCTGACTCGTGGCGCTGGGCGACACGAACCCCTGACCCGCCTGGCGCACGGTCTGCGCAAGATCAACCCGTCGGGATGATGTCTGCCGATCCGGTGCGACGTACGCTCGCGCGGATGGACGCGCTCTCCGAGGCGCTGCCGCTCGCGCTCAGCGCCGCCATCTATCCGCCGGCGCTGCTGGTGCTGCTCCTGTTGATGACCGGCGAGCACCCGCGCCGCCTCGTGCTCGCATACTTCGCGGGCGCTGCACTCATGGTCGTGGGCGCGGGCCTGATCGCGCTAGCCGTCCTGAACGGCTCCGGGGCGACGAGCCAGAGCAGCCAGTCGGCCAGCGCCGGGGTGCAGATCGTCGTCGGGCTGGCGCTCCTGGCGCTCGGCACGTGGCTGTGGCGCCGCCGCACGCGCCGACCCGACAAGCCGGTCAGCGACCAGGAGCACCAGCCCGGCCGGATCGGCCAATGGTCGCAGCGCGCGACCACGAGCCAGAAGTGGTCCTTCGTGCTCGGCCTCGCGATGTTCCTGCCCTCTCCGCTGTACCTGTTGGCCGTGCAGCAGATCGCCAACAGCGGCAGCTCGACGAGCTCCAACGTGGTGGCGGTACTGATCTGCGCCGTGGCCGTCCTGATCTTCGTGGAGACCACGGTGCTGGCGCTGCTCCTCAGGCCGGGAAGCGTCGCCGCGGGCCTCGAGCGGACTCAGGTATGGCTCGCGCACAACGGCTGGACGCTCGGCGCGCTCGTGGCGTTCGCCGGCGCCGCATACGCCCTCGTACAAGGCGTCGATCAGCTCAGCTGAAGCACCGAGGCGGAGCAGGGTGCGGTCTTCCAGTCGAAGCCAACAGGCTCGGGGCTCGGATTGTGAGTCCGGGTCCTCGGAAGGGGCCACGGCGTGCCCGACAGAAGACGCTCCGAACGAGCCGCGGAATCGGGCGGAAGCCGCCGAACCGTCCCGCTGGCGGGGGGCGGCACGAAAGCGGCTGAAGAGACTCGAACCCGTCGACCTTCTCTGCATCGCAAGCAGCCCCTGGTCGTTCGTCCCTACCGCTTTATCCCTGCAGAAGATCACCGCCTCCACACCGCGGTCGTCGAAGACAACTACGACTAGACCCTCGTGCGGATCGACACCGACGCGGACGGGCTGGTCCATGGAACTGAATAGCCGAGCTAGCGCTGATTCCTCTCCACAACGGGAGCGCGGTGGCCGCCTGCTGCCGTCCTGCGGGACCGGTCAGGCCAGAACCTGTCCGCGACCGTCTGCGTCTCTCACGCGATCGCGGGCAGGCGGTAGCCAGGCCTGTCGCTGGTGGCGGAGTGAGGCGCTGCCGGAGCTTCGGCTCATTGGCCGGCACGGCGGCCGGGTGCGCCACCCAGCTGCGTGAGCAGCGAAACACATAAGACTTGCCATGCGCGTCGCCGAAACGGCCCGGATCCGACTGGCTGCCCGCGCCTCGGCGCGCGTGACCACGCGCCTCTACGCCCGGCGCCGGAGGCACTCGACCGAGGCTGAAACCCGCACCTATCACCAAGACCAGCGCCGACGCAAACAGCGACGCCAGCTGTGGACTGACGAGTCACTCAGTCGCCGAGAATCGATCATCCCGTTTGGGCGATGCCTCGGGCAGTGTCCGGGCCGTAGCGTTATCAGCGTGATCTGGGCCATCCTCGCGGCAGTCGGAGTCCCGCTGTGGCTGTGTGCTGCGGGCATCCTGACGCTGGTCGCGCGCAACCGGACGCTGCGCAAGCGCCCGGACAACATCCCGGTGCGGATGCTGCGACCCGGGCAGAGGCGATGGCGGCCGGGGCACGGCATATGGGTGCACGACGTGTTCCTGTTCCGTGCCAGCCCGGCCGCTTGGAGCGAAGCCGTGCTGGGGGCGCAGGACGTGTCGGCACGCGCGCCGAACGGGGACGAGCGCGGCCATCTGCACCGTGTCGGCGATGACCCGCTCGTGGCCACGCTGACGCTGGACGACGGTCAGGCGATCAAGCTCGCCACGAGCGGGGATCGCGAGGCGGCTCTCCTCGGGCCGTTCTCGAGCAGGAGCGCCAACACCGCCTGCTCGGCCTGCTCTTCGTCTGACGCCGGCCTCACGCCGGGGCAGCTGTCATGCGCGGGCCGGCCATAGCGCGTCGAACCGCCACGCCGCAGTGCTGGCGCGCACCTGGGCCCCGTCGCGCTCGGCCAGGCCGTCGTTGACCAAGTCGTCCACGGCGGCCTCGACGTGCAGGCGCTGCTCCTTGAGCGTGCGCGTCAGGTACTCGAGATCGTCGCCGTCGGCCGGGGGGTAGGAGACGAGTTCGAGGAGCAGCCAGCGCTTCAGCTGATGGCGGTGGCGCGGGGGCGGGTCGCCGTCGGGGGACCCAGCGGTAGGGTCAACCTGCATAGGAGCATTTCCTCCTGTGCCGGCCCCGGGGACGTCGCAAGCGTCGCCCGGGGCGCTTTGTTCAAGGTGGTAACCAGGTTACCAGACGTACGTCGGGCCGCTGCTGACCTAAACTCGCGCGCCGTGTCCGAGGAGCGCGAGCGCCTCAAAGCCGAGCTTCGCATGCACGGCGATCGGCTGCGCGAGGCGCAAGCCGCTGATGAGCGCGAACACGAAGCGATCGCCAAGCTCCTACCGCGGGCGCTCGACGCTGGAATCTCAAAGCGCGAGATCGCTCGTCTCGCCGCGGTCGGGCGACCGTGGATCGACAAGACCATGCGCGGATCGCGCCAGACTGACTAGCCCAACGTTGCGGGCTCTGCTGGCCGCCCGAGCCATCGGGGGGCTGCCGGCGCTCGTGGGCGCGTAGCGCCACGTCATCGTCGTTCATCGGTCGCGGCCTCGCCGCGGCTCCGGGCCCTCCTCGGTCCGGCGAGAAGCGTCGGCTGGTCTGAGACGGGGGCACTGCGGCGTCCTCGCCCGTCGCGGGCCGGCCGCGCACCAAGGGTGGCATCCCCTGGCGGGGATGCGGTGCGCTCGGCGTCGGCCCCGCGACGGGCGGGGCCCCGGTCGACGAGGAGGCAGGCATGTCCACCACCGAGGCAGCGCTCAAGCCTGGGAGCGCGTTGCCGCGACTGCCGGGCGCGACCTTGCAGGAGCGCTTGGCGGTGCTGTACCGGATGACGCCGGACGAGCGCCGGGCCGCCGCGCGGCGCGGCGAGTTGACCTACGCCGAGGCGTGCAAGTGGGCCGCGCGCTACCCGCACGAGGTGGAGCTCGTCGACGGGGAGTTCTGGTTCATCGCCCAGCGGACACCCGAGGCGACGGAGGAATCATGAAGGACGTCGCTGAGCGACGGCTGAGGTCGGCGGTGGATCGTGACGCCCGCGTCCTGACGGCGTTCCTGGCGTTGCTCGTCGCTCGGGAACGCAGCGGGCTGCTCGAGGTGCGCGTGCGTCGCGCGGAGGGCGGCATGGTGCAGCGTTTCCATCGGGCGGGCCGGTTGCGCGAGGCGGCCGACGAGCTGCTGGAGCTCGGGGCGCGGAGCGACGTGTACGTCGGATGCGCCCCGCGCCTGCGCCTCGCCGGCGATCGCGGCGCGCTCGGGGCGGCCTGGGTGCTGTGGGTCGACTGCGACGGTGCCGCCTCCGTGGCGCGCCTGGCGGAGTTCGTTCCGGCCCCCGCCGTCGTCGTGCGTTCGGGAAGCGCGACCAACGTCCACGCCTATTGGCCGCTCGTGCGCCCGCTCGCGCCTGGTGAAGCGACGGCCGCCAATCGTCAGCTGGCCGAGGTGCTCGCCGCGGACGGGCGGTCGGCGGACGCGACGCGGATCCTGCGAGCGCCCGGCACACGCAACTTCAAGCACGACCCGCCACGTGCCGTGGTGCTCGAGCGCTTCAAGCCCGCGCGGCGCTTCACCGTCGCCGAGGTCGTCGGGACGACGGCCCTGGGCGCCTCGACGCCGGCGTCCGCGTCGGCCGAGGCGACCGCGTCGGTTGCCGGCGATGATCCGCTACGGCGCATTCCTCCCGGCGTCTACGTGCAGGCCCTTACCGGCCAATCTGTCGGGCGCGACGGCAAGGTCAGCTGCCCGTTTCATGACGACCGCACGCCGTCGCTGCACGTCTACGAGCGCCCGGAGCAGGGCTGGTACTGCTTCGGTTGCGGACGTGGCGGTTCGATCTACGACCTGGCCGCCGAGCTCTACTTCTCCGGCCAATCGGCGGAAGTGCTGTTGCGAGGCGAGCGGTTCATCGAGGTGCGAGAGCGGTTGATGGCGATGTTCTTCCCGGGATGGCGCGGGCTGAGGTGAGTGTCTCATGCGGCGTTGGTCTTGGCGAGAGGAGGCAATGGCGGCGTCAGGCCTGCCCTGCTTCTGAGGCGAGGAGCAGGGACGTGACCCTGTCGGTGACTTCAGACCTGCTTCTGCGTAGGGAGATGGCTCGGCCGGACCGGGCAGCGAGCGCGAGCTGGGGCCCGTCAAGTCTGCAGAGCGGGTGCGGACGACGAGCATCGCCCGGTGCCGGTGATCCGACAGCCTGGCCGACCTCCGGTCAGGGCCGTCGCCTAGGTGCAGATCGAGCGCATCCGGGACGGGTGGAACCTCGAGCGCCGGCGCGTCACCGACCAGCGGTGATGGACTGCCGCCCTGGTTACTGACGCCTGAGGGCGTCGAGGCCCCCGCGCAGGAAGCCCATGACCTCGTCGATCACCGCCAGCGCACGCTCGGGTGAGATGGGCTTGCCCAACTCTGTCGAGTCGGGGATCGCTTCGAATGCGGCCATCAGGGCCGCCGCGACGATCTGCGGACGAATGTCACCGGGGCCGGCATCGAGGTCCCGGCCGATGGACTCGATCACCAGCTGCTCGAGCGGGGCAATGCGGGCGCGCTTGTTGCGGCGCAGCGTCTCGTCGCCCTCGACGATGCACCTGCGCAGTTCCTCGTTCGGCTCGACCGTCAGCCTCGCCAGGATGAACTCGCGCAGGACGTCGAGCGTGGTCGCACCCTCGGGCCGCTCACGCAGCGCGTTCGCGAGCTGGTCCTGCACCTCCGAGAGGTTCCAGAAGAGGATGTCCTCCTTGCTGGGGAAGTACGTGAAGACCGTGCGCGGCGACACCTCTGCCGCTTCGGCGATGTCGGCGATCGTCGTCTGCTCGTAGCCGCGCTCGGCGAAGAGCGCCAGCGCGACCGTGGTGATCGTGTCGCGTGTCTTCTGCTTCTTGCGCTCGCGCAACCCGGTGCTCGGGCTGAGGGCCTCCATGGTCCAAAGCATACCGAAAAGCTGCGCAGAATGAAATTCTGCATAGACTGTTGACTTAAGCTGCAGTCGGCGTATAACTGCATGGTCTGCGAATTTGCCCGCCCTGAAAGGTACGAGACCGAATGCTGAAGCTGACCCGCTGGACAATGGCCCACCGCCGCGTCGTCGCCATCGGCTGGGTGATCGCCACCGTCGCGGTGCTCGCGATCTCGAGCTCGGTCGGAACGCGCAAGGCGAACAACTTCTCGCTGCCGAACACGGGCTCGCAGCGTGCGGTCGACCTGCTCAAGAGCCGCTTTCCGGCCCAAGCGGGCGACGCCGATCAGATCGTCCTTCGCGCGCGCACCGGCAAGCTCACCGACGCGACGATCCGTAGCTCCGTGACGGCGGCGATCGGCCGCGTTTCGAAGCTGCCCCACGTGACCGGCGTCATCAGCCCGTACAGCGCCGGGTCCAGCGCAATCTCGCGTGACGGGACGATCGGGTTCGCGACCGTGATGTTCGACAAGCGAGCGAACGACCTGCCGAAAGCGGCGGTCCAGCGCGTCGTCGTCACCGCCCAGGCGGCGCGGTCGCAGGCGCTCGAGGTCGAGCTCGGCGGCGAGGCGGTCCAGCAGGCGCAGCAGGCCGGCATAGGGTTCGCCACGCTCGTGGGGATCGCCGCGGCGATGGTGATCCTGCTGCTCAGCTTCGGCTCGTTCGTCGCGATGGGGCTGCCGATCGCGACCGCGCTGCTCGGCCTCGGCGTCGGCGTCGGCGTGATCGGCCTCGCCAGCCAGTTCATCGACATGGCCGACTTCGCCTCCGAGCTCGCCCTGATGATCGGGCTCGGCGTCGGCGTCGACTACGCGCTGTTCATCGTCACGCGCTTCCGCGAGAACTACCGCGCGAACGGCGGCGACGTCAACGCGGCCGTCGAGGCGGCGATGGACACCTCCGGCCGTGCCGTGATGTTCGCGGGTGCAACCGTCGTGATCGCGCTGCTCGGGATGTTCGCGCTCGGCGTGCACCTCCTCAACGGTGTCGCGATCGCCGCGGCCCTCGGGGTCGTGCTGGTCCTCGCGGCCTCGCTGACGCTGCTGCCCGCCCTGCTCGGATTCGTCGGCCGCAGGGTCGGCGAGGTCGGCCGGGCGCGCGCCGCCCGCGCGGCCGACGGTTCCGGCTTCTGGACGCGCTGGGTCGGGTCTATCCAGCGGCGCCCCGTCGTCACCGCCGTCGCTGCGACCGCGCTCATGCTGGCGCTCGCGGCTCCGGTGCTCGGCCTGCGGCTCGGCGCCGGTGACGCCGGCAACGATCCGGCCGGTCACACCACGCGCAATGCGTACGACCTGATCGCGAAGGGGTTCGGCAAGGGCTCCAACGGACCGCTTCAGATCGCGGCCACGCTTCCGAAGGCCAATGCCGACTCGGCCCTCGCACAGGTGACCGCAGCGCTGCGGGCGACCCCGAACGTAGCCACGGTCGCGGCGCCGCGCCTGGACGCCGCGCGCGACACCGCCTCGATCCAGGTCTACCCGCGCTCGTCACCGCAGAGCGCTGCGACGACCGACCTGGTCACGCGCCTGCGCGACTCGGTCCTGCCCCGGGTCGAGCGAACAACCGGCGTGACCGCATACGTCGGCGGCGCGACCGCGTCCCAGGCGGACTTCGCGCACGTGCTCGCGAGCAAGCTGCCGCTGTTCATCGGCGTCGTGATCGCGCTGTCGGCATTGCTGCTGATGGTCGTCTTCCGGTCGTTCATGATCCCGCTGCAGGCGGCGCTGATGAACCTGCTGTCGATCGGCGCGGCGCTCGGCGTCGTGCAGGCGATCTTCGAGCGCGGCTGGTTGAGCAGCCTGACCGGCATCCAGCCCGGGCCGATCGAGGCGTTCATCCCGGTGATGGGATTCGCAATCGTGTTCGGCCTGTCGATGGACTACGAGGTCTTCCTGATCTCGCGCGTCCACGAGGAGTGGCAGCGCCGCGGCGACGCGAGCGCCGCCGTTCGCGAGGGCCTCGCGAGCACCGGTCGCGTGATCACGGCGGCCGCCGCCGTCATGATCGCCGTGTTCGGCGCCTTCGCGCTCAGCGGCGAACGCGTGCTCGAGCTGTTCGGGGTGATGATGGCCGTGGCCGTGTTCCTGGACGCAGTGGTGGTCCGGATGGTCCTGCTCCCCGCCGTCCTGGAGCTCCTCGGCCGCCGCACGTGGGCATTCCCACACGGCCTCGACCGGCGCCTGCCGCGACTCGCGATCGAACCGAGCGCCGACCCGGCCTACGAGGGGGCATCGTGATGAGGTCCAGCGCCCAGGTCGATCAAGCGCTCGAGCGGATCACGGCGCACCTCCGTGCCCACGTCGCCGAGCTGCGCCGGCTCGAACGATCCGGCGCGGCGCCCGGGATGTGGAAGCGACTGGCTCGCGGAATGCGGCCGCCGGTTGCGGCGAGACCTCCGCTGCACGCGCGACGAACATCGAGCCGCCGACGGGTCGCGTCCCGCCTCGCCGCCTCGCGCGGTACGCAGGGAAAAGGTTGCGGCGGGCCGGCTCGGCGGCGAATCAACTCGCTCTGGCCATGATCGAGTCGAGGCGGTCGACGAGTGCGGCGTGGCGTTTGGCTTCGTCGTTCCACCCGCGTCGCTGGGCGTCTTCGGCGAGAGCTTGCGCGTCGATGCGCTGGGCGGAGAGGACGGCGAGCATCGCGGGCTCGGAGCGGAAGTTGGGGCAGTGCTCGCAGATGTTGGTGTAGGCGCAGACGCCTTGGGCGGCGGTGCGCAGGCAGTAGCCGCCGGCCAGTCGTGACTTGATGAGCGGCAGCTCGCGCCAGTCGCCGTCGGGTTCGCTGACGGGCGCGTCTGGGATGACCGGGCCGAGGCGCTGTTTGGCGAGTGTCAGCGCGCGTTCGTAGTCGGCGCGGACGGTCGCGTTGAAGAGGCGGCCGTAGCGCAGGCTCATCTCGGCGCTGGAGTGGCCGAGCAGCGCCATCAGTGCTTGCAGCGAGATGCCGGCGTTGATCAGCGCGGTCGCGTAGGTGTGGCGCAGTTGGTGGGGTGTGACGGGGCCGATGCCTGCGGCTTCCGCCGCGCGGGCGAGCGTGCCGCGCAGGGCGTAGTCGGTGACGCGGCGCCCATGGTGGGTCAACAGGAACTCGGCTGGGCGGCCGTCGCGCGGGTGCGGCAGCGGCCGGCCGGGCGAGCGGGCGTCGACGATCCTGTCGACGATCGCCAACACCTCGTCGTCGAGCGGGACCATTCGCTCGGTCTTGAGCTTGCCGAGCGGCACCTTCAGCCAGGCGCCCTGTCCGGGTACCTCATGGACGCAGTTCAGTTCGAGATCGACGAGCTCGCCGATCCGCAGGCCGGTCGCGCGGGCGAGCAGCAGCGCGTTGGCGGCCAGGGTCTCTGTTGAGGCTTCCAACGCCGCGACGAGCCGACGGTCGGTCTCGGCGGGCAGGTAGCGCGGCAGCGCTCGCGGCCGTCGCGGGCTGTCCCGCGGGAAGATCAGGCGCCGTGGGGGCGCTTCGGGCCAGTCCCATTGGCCGATGTCGTTGAGAAAGCAGCTCACCGCGATGATCCGGCCGCGTTGCTCTTCGATGCTGATCGGCAGGCCGTCGCGTTCGCGGGTCGCGTCGGCAACTGCGGTCAGGTAGGTCTCGATGTGTCGGCGACGATCAAGCTCGGCGATGCTCGCCAGGGTGGGGTCGACGCGGGCCAGGTGCGCACCGAAGTGCCCCAGGTCGGTGGCACGGCCACTGACCGTCGATGGCGCAAGCCGCGCGGCGATCTGTTGCAGGTAGGCGATCATCGTCGGGCGCAGCTGCGCGCTGACGCCGCGGCGCGCCAAGCGCTGCTCGAAGCTCTGCGCCTCGGTTCGCGCGCGATGCGAAGGTGGCAGCGACACGACGTCCAGGTGATAGAGCACCGAGCGCGTCGAGAACAGCGCGCGCCCGTAGTGGCCGATCCCGCGGCCCGTTCGCTGCTGGCGCTCGCGTACCGCCTGGTCAAAGTCGGCGACGTCCTGATCAGTCAGGCCGCGCAACGGCCGGCCGGTCTGGATCAGCAGTCGCGCGCAGACCAGCCCCGCTGCGCCCTTTGACACCGCGGTGGTGAATCCGAGCTCCTGCGAAGCGGCACGGAAGTGCTCGAGGTCCTCATGCAACGGGCTGGCGGGCAGCTCGCGCCACAACGACAGCAGCGTCACGTCCAGCAGGTAGTCATAGCCCGGCTGCAGATAGCGCCCGAGCATCAAGAACGTCAGCAGCGTGCGCGTGCGCCCGCGCGCGCGACGACGCACCGCCAGCGGCTCGGCGGCCCAGGCGGTCGGGTCAGGCCAGCGACCAAAGAACCGCTCGGCCGCGTGCCGGTAGCGCGCGTCAACCTGCCGCCCCGTCGCAGTGAGGTAGGCGACGTAGGCGTCGATCAGCACCGCGGGTTCAGGCGCCGCCCCCGGAACATGGCTACTGCTGGCGGGCGCGGGCAGCATCGTAGGCGGCGCGCACATGCGCCGGGGCGAGATGGACATAGGCCATGGTCGAGTCGACGTGCTCGTGGCCGAGCAGCGCCTGCATCGCCGGCAAATCGACGCCGGCCTCGGCCAGCGCGGTGCCGAACGTGTGACGCAGCGCGTGCGGGTTGCCGGCCGGCACACCGGCCCGCTGGCGGTGGTAGCGAAAGATCGTCCGCAACCCCGCTGAAGTCAACGGCTGCCCACGCGTCGGGCCCTTGGCCACGAGAAACAACGCGCGGTGCTCGCTATCGGGTCGCTGGGTCATCACGTAGCTCTGCACCAAGGCACAGACCTCACGATCGACCGGGACACGACGCTCCTTGTCGCCCTTGCCAAGCACCCGCGCCCAACCCAGCGCGATGTCGACGTCATCGACAGCCAGCCTCAAGACCTCCGCGCTGCGTAGCCCCGAGAACAGC
This sequence comes from uncultured Actinomycetes bacterium, assembly GCA_963851295.1. Lineage (GTDB taxonomy): Bacteria > Actinomycetota > Thermoleophilia > Solirubrobacterales > Solirubrobacteraceae > JAOPZW01. The sequence continues at coordinate 602,637 of CAWKOS010000002.1, forward strand.
ATCAGCCCGGCGATCGCCTGGTCGCGGACGGTTCGAAAGCTCGCCAGCAGCTCGGCGACCTCCTCAGGCCGCAACCCGCGCGGCCGCCGACGCGGCTCACGCACCCGTAGCCCCGAGCGCGGCGACGGCGTCGCCAGATGCCCAAGCAACCCTGACCGCTGCGCCCGCGCGACCCTCGCGGCGGTCTCACGACGAAACGGCATCGGGCTGCGCGCCGCCGGGTCGCGCATCTCGACCAGTGCGAACAGGCCCGACAACGCCGCCAGCCGCCGGTTGATGGTCCGCGGCGCGTAGCCCGTGCTGCGCCCATCACGGATCGAGAACACGTTGCTGCCGTGCTGATGCGCGAGCACTCGCGTTCGACACGCCCGCAGATAGCGCAGCAGCACATCGCTATCGACCGCCGCGACGCTCAACTCTTCGGCGGCCATCCACCGCGCGAAATGCAGCAGGTCATAGGCGTAGGCACGCACCGTCAACGCGGCGTAGTTGCGAGCGACGAGATACGCCAAGAACTCGTTGACCAGCTCGACACCGTCAAAGCCGTCGCCCGCCAACACCCATGTCTCGCCGGTCCGCTCGACGCGCAGATGCTCGCGATCCATACACGCAGAACTATCCGCCCGCTCGGACACCACCACCGACCCAGCGACGCGCGCGCGTGCGCCGCTTCTCCGCTCGCCTACGGCTCGCTCCGAACCGACGCACGCGACACCATCCCCAAGCTCGCCGCTCGAGCGACCAGCAGCCTCGGGACCGTCGCGGTCAGATCCTGGACGAGGACCTCCGCCGAGGTCATTAGCCGGATAAAGGGGCGGCCTCGCGCCGCGGGGGCGCGGGTTCCTGCGCTTGCGCCTCCGGCTGCAGCGACGCTTCCCGGAGTGGGCGCCGAGGGCGCCGCACTGATCCGCCGCCGTGATCGGGATGGACACGGGCCGGGCTCCCGGGTGGCGCTGGGATCGCTCCTGTCCTCGCCCACGATCGCCGAGGCCGGCCTGCGCTTCAACCCGCAAGGGGTTCCCCTCGCCTTCGGCTCGGTTCCGCGCAGCCGGCCCCCGGCGTGGTCGTGCTCGTCAGAGCAATCCACACCACCGAGGAGGCCCCCGTGGCTACCAGCAACATCAATCGGGTCGTGCTCACCGGCAACCTGACGGCCGATCCGGACCTGCGCTCGCTGCCGAGCGGCACGTCGGTCTGCAGGCTGCGCGTGGCGGTCAACACGCGCCGCAAGGACTCGGCCAGCGGCGCGTACGTCGACAAGCCCAACTACTTCGACGTCGTCGTCTGGGGCGCGCAGGGCGAGGCGTGCGCGCGCTACCTGGCCAAGGGCCGCCCCATCGCGATCGACGGTCACCTCGAGTGGCGCGAGTGGCAGGTCGACGGCGGCGCCAAGCGACAGGCGGTCGAGGTCATCGCCGATGTCGTCCAGTTCCTCGGCCCCCACCGGCGCGACGAGGACGACGCCGCGGGCCAGGCCGCGGCCGTGGCCGGCGAAACCTCCTGAGGCTCCTGAGCGCGCCTCGGCCGCCTTGGCCGGGCGCGCCCCTGGGCGATCGCCGGTTGGCGGCGGGCGCCGGCCACGGCAGCGACCGAAGCCGCCTGCATGAGCTCGCTGCCCCGGCGCCGGAGCCGACCCCGCCGAATGGTGGCACGCCCTGGCGGGCGTGCGTTCGGACGGGGATCGGCCCGCCACCGGGGCGGGCCCACCGAGTGTCCAAAGGATGACGCGAATGGCCACCCACACCGACGAGTCCGCGCGCAGCGTGGCGCTCGACTGCATCGATGTCCCCGACAACGTGCGCGAGCTGGACGCCGCGCACGTCCAGGCGCTGGCCGGATCGATCGCGCTGCAGGGCCTGCTCGTCCCCTTGGTGGTCCGCCCCGCCGGTGAGCGCTTCGAGCTCGTGGCGGGCTTTCACCGCGCGGCGGCCGCCCGCAGCCTGGGCATGACCAACGTGCCGATCGTTGTCCGCGAGGCCGCGAGCGAGGATGCCGACCGTGCGGTGGAGAACATCACGTCATGCCGACGTCGGCATGACGTGATTTATGCCGACCGCGTGGTCATGCCGATGTCCGAGTTGAAGTCCCCCACGGTTCGTTGTGAACCCTGTGGCGAGGTCGGCATAGAACCCAGACGGATCCAGGCAGTCAGGCTGCGGCAGACGACCCGGCTGATGGGCCCTGCCGCTCGACTCCCGAAAGCGAGCGCGCCATCGGCACCCGGCGACACGCTCGCGTTTCGTCCCAAGCGGGCGTCTCAGGCGCGCTAGCGGAGACGCTCGCGTGTGCCTCGATGCGGCAGCGGGCCATCGAAACGCGGTCGGGCGAGCTTGCCACGCCGCGAGCCTGGGTGCCGTAGTTAGGGTCGAGGACCTGAGCCGGGAGGCGCCCGGCGGGCTCGTGGCATGTGACGTGGCGCCTCGTCGCGGCGAGGACGTGTATCTCGGCCGCAGCCCACGCGCTCCAAGAGACAGCAGCACTCCTCGATCCCCTCGCTCATGAAGGAGCGCCATGCGACCCACTCGCACCATCACTGCCGCACTCGCCGCCGTCCTTGGCGCGGCCGCGCTTGCCGGTCCCGCCGCGGCTGGTCAGCACGGCGCCACCGACTCGGCGAAGGCCAATGTGTATGTCCCGCCGGTCGCCCTGTATTCGGCGGCCACCGTAGGGCTCCCCGTCGCGTGGGGGGGTCCCGCCAACGACTCGGCGAAGGCCGACGTGTATGTCCCGCCGGCCACCCTGTACACGGCAGCCCCCGCCAACGACTCGGCGAAGGCCAACGTGTATGTCCCGCCGGCCACCCTGTACACGGCAGCCCCCGCCAACGACTCGGCGAAGGCCAACGTGTATGTCCCGCCGGCCGCCCTGTACACGGCAGCCCCCGCCAACGACTCGGCGAAGGCCAACGTGTATGTCCCGCCGAACCCGCAGCCCGTCAACCGGCCGGTCCCGGCCGCGAGCGCATCCTCGTCGGGCTTCGATTGGGGCTCGGCCGGCATCGGCGCCGCCCTAGTCATCGGCGCGTTCCTGATCGCGCTCGGCGGAGCCGCGGGGCTCCGCCGCCGGCGGCAAATCCAGACGGCCGCCACCAGCTAGCCATGGAGCCGCGGTCCCGGCGCAACGCTCGCGCCGGGACCGCGCCGTGACTGCCGGGACGAGCGAGCGGAGAGGACCACGCTCCTCGGGGTCTCGGACGCCCATGTCGCAGGTTTGCCACGCCTACTGCCCACCAGCCGCGACCCGGACGACCGCGACCCGGACGAGCGCCCGTCGCGCCCCCAGTATCGCTTTCGCCTGATTCCGAGCGTCGCGGCCGGGCCCCGGGAACGCTCGCTCTGGACGAGGTCCGAGCGTCTCGCCTGCGAGGGCAGGGGCGCCCGCTCGTCGTCAGGAGCGAGGATCTGGGCCGCGGTCCTGAGGCGCCGGGATCTCGGCTCGCGCGTCGCCGCGCCCGGCGATCCCGCCGCGGAACTCGCGTAGGCCCTGGCCGAGCGAACGCCCCGCGGACGGCAGCCGCTAGGGACCGAGGATCACCAGGGCGATGATCAGGACGATGATGAGTTCCGTCGGGCCTATGTTGGGCATGGTTCTCCTCTCAAGGTGCCGGACGGACGACTTCGAAGGCGCGCATCATGTCGTTCTCCTCGTGCTCGAGGATGTGGCAGTGCCAGACGTATTGCGGGTTGGTGACGCCGGGCGGGAGTTCGATCGTGCCCTCGTCGGGCAGCTCGAAGCGGGCGCGGATGCGGGTGACCTGTCCGGGGTGGGCCTGAACGGTGTCCTTGCGGCCGTTCTCGTTGGGGGCGGCGGCCAGGGCTGGGCCGGTGTAGCTGATCGCCTGGGTCTCTGGGTCGTACGCGTCGACGTCGAACGGCCGGCGGTCGATGACCTCGAAGGTCACGAGGTGCAGGTGGATCGGGTGCGTGTCGGCGGTCGTGTTGACCAGCAGCCAATCCTCGACGGCGCCGGCCGCCGGCCGCGTGGTGACGTCGGGGAGGTGCGTCTTCGCGTCGAGGTACGGCGCATCCTCGACGTTGAGCGTGATCGGGGCGTCGGTGAGCGGATCGATCGTCTCCGACAGATGGTGCACGCGCGTGACCGACGGCTTGGGCAGCGCGGCGAGTGCCGGTAGCGTCAGGCTCGCTGGCGGGATCGTGTCGTCGGCGCCCTTCAGCGCCCGGTTGACGCGGATCTTCAGCAACTGGCTCAGCGTCGCGCGCCCACCGCTCGGGTAGGGCGCTCTGGCGTTGTTGGTGACGATGAACGAGGCGTCGCGGTGGCCGGCGAAGTCGATGATCACATCGGCGCGCTCGCCGGGGGCGATCAGCAGCGCCTTCATGGGCACGCGCGCGCGCAGGAGCCCGCCCTCGGCGCCGATCTGCACGAACCCCAACGCCTTGCCGCTGGTCTCGTTGACGAACTGCAGGTTGTAGAACCGTGCTTGCGAGCCGTTGACGATCCGCAGCCGGTAGCGGCGCGGCGCGACATCGACGAAGGGCCAGATCTTGGCGTTGACGACGGCGACATCGCCGAAGAACTCCGGCACCCACTCGGGGTGATAGCCGGTCACGCCCTGCGTCGGGTAGAACATGCTCCCGTCGGCGTTGAACGTCTTGTCCTGCAGGACGAGCGGGATCTCATACGGGCCGGCGGGCAGGCCGAGCGGATTGCCTGGCTCGCCCGTGTCCTGGTCGTCGCGGATGATGTACGCCCCCGCGAGCCCCGCGTAGACGTTCGTGCGCGTGTTGCCGAGCGCGTGGTCGTGGTACCACACCATCGACGCGCGCTGCTCGTTGTAGTACGTGAACGTGTTGGTGATGTAGTGCGGGCCCTTGGCGCCGGCCTTGGTGAACCACTGCAGCGGCGTACCGTCGAACTGTGGATGGTTCTCGCCGCCGTGCAGGTGCGTGACGATCGGGACCGGATCTCCGGGCATGACGGCTCCCATGAGCGTGGAGTCGTTGGGCAGGAATGCCCGGTCGAGCTCGTTGCGCCACTCGACCGTCACGGACGTGTCGACGGTGTCGTTGGGCCGGCGCGTCGCCACGATCGTCGGTCCGAGGTACGGCAAGCCCGCCTCGGGGCTGTCGGACCAGTAGCCCCAGGTCCTCGTCGCCGGAAGGTTCGGGTGGAACTTCCAGCTCGTCGACTCCCTCGCCGCGATCGTGAAGCTCTTGCCCCCGCCCCTGCCGTCCAGCACCGGCGGCACCGGCAAGCGCTCGACCCACTTCCTCAGCCTCGGCGTGGCGCCGACAACCGCGGGTGCGGCCGTCGCGAGGGGCGCGCGGACGACCAGTAGCCCGGAGCTGCCGAAAGCTGCTCGCTTGAGGATCTGCCTTCTCGTCAGCATGATCTCTCCTCCGGTGCGGGAACCGGCGTCCGCCCCCCTTGCCCAAGGTCGCGGTGCCCGACTGCTCGCTCTATTTACCCGGCTCAGATCGCGGGCGTCGTGATCAATCTCGCGATCTCCCCCACGGCGCGCATCGGGAACAGGCCGTGGCGGCGCGGCGGGAAAACGACCGCTCACGCGTGGAAAGCCCGCAACGCGGTCTTGCGGATCGACCCGCGAGGCGGCGGGACCGCCCCGGGACGGCAAGACCAAGATGACCAGAGCCCGAATCGGCCGCGCCCGCTTGCGCCCAGACGCGAGCGCCCGAGTACGGACCGAAGCGCGCCTGCTGCGGACGAGGAGGAGCAGTCCGACGGCTACCGCCCGGCGGCGTGTCGCCTCGCATGGAAGGCGCTAGCGAACCTGTCGCTCCCGCCTTTCCCCACATGCAGAAGGCGGGTGGTTGCTAACGGTGTGACCAGCGCGGCGGTTGCTCGCATGGAGGGCGGGACGGGATAGGTGATCCCTTCGCCGTGTTGGTACGCCGTTCTTCGAGGGCGTAGGCGATCGCGTCCTCGAAGCTCAGCGTGCCCCCGTCGCGGGCGGCGGCGTCCCACGCGTCGGTCCCGCACCGTATGCGTGCGGGCCCGAAGACGTCCTTGTCGAGCCTGGCGTCGACGACGTCCTGTTGTTGCTCATAGCTATGTGCGGCCGCGGCGCCAACGAGCAACGCTGCGCGCTTGGCGTCGCCACCGACTGCGGCGACGGCGGCAAGGCCACGGAGGCCTTCCCACGCGATGGGTCGTGCAACCAGCTCGCGGCAGAGCGCGAGTTCCTGTCGGAACGCGTCCCGGGCGGCGTCCGTGTCGCCGGTCAGTAGAGCGGCCAGCCCGAGGTTGCCCTGCAGGATCATCCAGATGAAGGGATTGTCGAGTTCCCGCACCAGCGGGATCGCGCGGCCGACGAACTCCATGGCGTCCTGATCGCTGCCCATGCACAAAGCCCCGTAGGCGGCCACGCCAGCGAGGAGGTCCGCGAGTTGGTACACGTTGCCGGCCTCGTCCAGCAGTGCGGCGGCCCGGTCGACGCGCTTGCGCAGCTCGGCGATGGTGGTTGCATCCATCGCTTGCGCCTTGGCGACCATCGCGATCGCCCAGTCGTCCGCGGCGGCCGTCGCTAGGTCGAGCGCCTCGTTGGCGAATGCCTCGGCGACGTCGGGGCGACCACGGTAGGTCTCGTAGGAGGCGCGCATCACGAGGGTCTCCGACAGGGCCAGCGGGTCTGCGAGCGCTCGGGCGGTGGCCTCGGCCTCGGCAATGATCGCGGGTTGCTCGGCTCCGCGCCCGAGCGCCCACAGGCACCGGCCTTTGATGCAGAGCGCGCGGATGCGCAGCGCAGGATCGGCGTCGGCGCCCGGCAGGATCAGCGCCTGCTCGACCCAGTCGACGGCGTCGGCTGGGCGGTCTCGCATCGGCCAGTAGCAGCTGAGCGCCGCACACATCGCGAGCGCGCGTTCGGCGCTCGCCTCGCCAACCGCCCACCCAAGGGCCGCGTGGAGGTTGTCAATGTCGGCGTCAAGTTGGGCGAGGTGTTCCTTTCGGCTCGCGCTCATGAGAGCCCGCTCGGCTCCATGGCATTGGGCCAGCGCCAGGTAGTGGCGGTAGTGGCGCTCGTGCACCGCGTCCTTGTCCGTGGTGAGCGCGAAACGCTCCGTGGCGTAGGCGTGGATCGTCTCGAGCATCCCTAGCCGGGTGGGAGCCTGCTCGCTGCGCACGAGCAGGCTCTTGGCGACGAGGCGGTCGAGCGTGTCAAGGCCGGCGCCGGTGATCGTTTCGGCCGCCTGCACCGTGGCGCCGCCAGCGAAGACCGCGAACTGGGCGAAGCAAGCCTGCTCGCTGTCGCTGAGCAGACCGTGGCTCCAGTCGATGGTCGCGCGCAGCGTCTGCTGGCGGGCGGGCGCGTCGTGCGGACCGCGGCCCAGGACCGCGAGCGCAGGGTCCAGGCGTTCGGCGATCTCGGCAGGCGAGAGCAAGCCGCACCGGGCGGCTGCGAGTTCGATCGCCAGAGGCAGCCCATCCACGTGACGACAGACCTCAGCGACGGCGGCCGCGTTGGTAGCGGTTACCGCAAAGCCTGGTTCCTGGGCACGGGCGCGCTCGGCGAAGAGCGCGATGGCGGGCACTCGCGCAAGTGCCTCGGCGTCGTCCTCGGCGAGCGGCAGCTCCAGGGGCGCGACGGGGTAGCGCTGCTCGCCACCCAGCGACAGCGGCTCACGGCTGGTCGCGAGCACGGTCAGCGACGGGCAGGCGGTCAGCAGCTCGGACACGAAGCGCGCGGCCGCCAGCAAGTGCTCAACGTTGTCGAGCACGAGCAACAGCTGCTTGGCGGAGAGATAACGCCTGACGGCTTGCTCCGGGCTCTCGCCCGAGAGGGGCACGATTCTCAGCGACTGGACCATCGCGGCTGGGACGTCCTCCGCTCGGCTCAGGGGGGCCAGCGAGACGAAGCGCGCCCCTGCGGCGAACTCCGCCTGGACCGCACGCGCCGCCTCCAGCCCCAAGCGCGTCTTGCCGACCCCGCCCGGACCCGTGAGGGTCAGCAGCCGCACGCCCGCGCCTAACCGGTCCGCGATCGCCCGCACCTCGTCCGCGCGGCCGATCGTCCGGTTCGGCGAGGGCGGCAACCCATTCGCCCGACCAGATCCGGGCGACAGCGAGGCCAGCGGTGGGAAGTCGGCCCGCAGATCGCCGACGACGAGCTGGAAGAGGTGCTCGGGGCGATCGAGGTCCTTGAGCCGGTGCTCGCCGAGGTCCCTGAGCGCGACGTCGGGCGGCAGCTCGTCCGCGACCAGCTCGCGCGTGGAGCTCGAGATGAGCACCTGCCCGCCATGTCCGGCAGAGCAGATCCGCGCCGCGCGGTGCACATCCAGACCGACGTAGTCATCCAGCCGGACTTCCACCTCGCCGGTGTGGACGCCCATGCGCACGCGTACGTCCACCTCCTCGGGCCAATAGTGGGAAGCAAGCGCCCGTTGCCCCGCGACCGCGGCGGCGATCGCGTCGCTTGCCCGCGCGAAGGCGACGAAGAAGCCGTCACCCTCGGTGTGGACCTCGCGGCCGTCGTGCTCGTCGAACGCCGCGCGAAGCACGCGCTGATGATCGGCAAGTGCCTCGGCGTATCGGCCACGCAACCGCGTCAACAGCCGCGTCGAACCCTCGATGTCGGTGAACAGGAACGTGACGGTTCCGCTCGGAAGCTCCACCATACGCCCAGCTACCCCCAATCACCGCGGCATGTCAAGTCGTCCCCCGACCGCGACGCGCCCACCGCCCCTCCCACCGCGAACCCCCGTCCACGCAGCACGCAGGGCTCGCTGCTCCATCTCGAGGAGAGCGGCACTCCGCGGGCCTGGGCTCACTACGCGCCCGCTCTCGCCTCGGACTGCCATGAAGGAGGGCCTCCTCGGTGACACGCTCCGGGTGTTCATCGAGGAGCGAGCTCGAGGAGGCCCATGCTCATGTTGCACGCTGGATTGGATCTGAGTCGCAAGCGGCTCGATGTTTGCCTGATCACCGAGGACGGCGAGCTCGCCGGTCGGCTCGCCGCACCGCCCGACGCCGACGGCCTGCGTGGCCTCGTGGCGCGGCTGGCGCCGTGCGGGGAGCCGGTGCACGCAGTGATCGAGTCGATGACCGGCGCGCGGTTTGTTCACGACACGCTGGAGGAGCTCGGCTGGGACGTCGAGATCGCCGACGCGCAGAAGGTCAAGGGCCTTGCGCCGTTGGCGTGCAAGACCGACAAGATCGACGCGCAGGTGCTGGCGGTGCTGTCGCACCGCGACCTGGTGCCGGCGATCTGGCTGCCCGACCCGCGGGTGCGCCGCGAGCGCGAGCAGGCGCGTTTTCGCCTGCACCTGGTCAAACACAAGTCGAGCCTGAAGAACCGCGTCCACGCGACGATGATCACCTTCGGGCACCCGTGCCCGGTGACGGATCTGTTCGGCGTCGCTGGGCGTCAGCTGCTGGACCGTCTCGAGGTGCCGCAGCCGTGGCGCGACTCGATCGACGCGAGTCTTGACCTGATCGATTACCTCGAGCGCCAGATCTCGACGATCAACGTCGAGCTGAAGGCCGGCGGCGCCGACCATCCCTACGTGCCCTTGTTGTTGACGGTGCCGGGGGTCGGCTGGGTGCTGGCGTTCACGATCGCCGCCGAGATCGGTGACATCACCCGCTTCCCGTCGGCCAAGAAGCTGTGCGGCTATACCGGGCTGTGCCCGCGCGTCTACCAGTCCGGCGACAAGGACCGCCGCGGCCCGCTGACCAAGCAGGGCCCGAAGTACCTGCGCTGGGCGATGCTCGAAGCCACGATGCACGCGCTCAAGCACCCGATCTACCGCGAGCGCTACCAGCGCAACAAGCGCCGCCTGGGCAAGCAGCGCGGCGCCAAGGTCGCCCAGGTCGACATCGCCAGAAAGCTCACCGAAGCGATCTGGCAGATGCTCACCCGCAACGAGCCCTTCTCGCCCACGACCGCTCCGGGAGGCGCCGCGTTTCGTCTGGCCGCCTGACGGCCCTCTTTGGACATGCGCCCCCGGAGCCGGCCTCCAATGTCGCCTGGTCCTCCCGCCGAGGAGGCAATAGAGAGATGAGCGCCGCTCGCCACCCACAACACCAACGAGGACCCTGACACCAGAACACCCCGACCCCGTTGACAACCCACCCCTCCTTCATAGAGAGACGAAACGCGGCATCGGGCGCTGCGCAGCGGCCGAGACAGCGGACGCACGCGGATGATGAAGTCCGGGAAGGTCGCGCGCGAGTTGCAGCGCGCGACCACCCCGTCATGACGTCAGCGGAACAGCAACGGTGCGAAGTCGCGCAGGTTGCGACGCCACGTGTCCCAGACGTGCCCGCCCGTGCCTTGGACGAACGTGTACTTCACGTGATACTGGTCGAACAGCGCCCGCGTCGCGATGTTGTTGTCGTACGCGATGTCCTCCGGGCCGCCGACGGTGATCCAGAGAAGCTTCGTGCGCTTGTTGATCTCCCGGTTCGTGAGGAGGTCCGAATGGTTCTGAACCAGGTCGTCGCGAGTTGCCGGGAACCATCCCGAGCTGAAGTCGCCCAGGTACGCGAACCGGCCAGGGTGCAGCAACATCGTGTCGAACGTCCAGAGGCCACCGAGCGACAGGCCCGCGAGCGCGCGATTGTCAGCTCCCGGTGCGGCTCGGTATTCGCGTTCGATCGTCGGAACGATGCTGCCCAACAACTCATCGGGGAAGACGTCCTGCGGCACCGAGTACGTAAAGTTGATGGGTGGTGTGACGTTCCCGTCCGGCATGACGACAATCATCGGCTTGGCTTTGTGCTGGGCGATGAGGTTGTCCATGATGTAGTTGGCACGCATGTTGACGATCCAGTCGGTGTCGTTCCCACCGCCACCATGCATGAGATACAGGACCGGGTACCTGCGGCGATCGCCGTTGTAACCGGGCGGGGTGTAAACCTGCATCTGGCGCTCGATGTGGTTCAGCTTCGAGTAGTACCGAACTGTCGCCCACGCGCCATGCGGAACAGGCGCATCCGCGATGAAGTCTGCCGCAGGGCCGGGAACGAGGACGTTGCTCCACGCCGAGGTTGCGCCCAACCAGGTGTCTCGATTGGCGGGATCGGCTACCTTCGCGCCGTCAACGATGAACCCGTAGCCGTAGAGATTCGGCTTCAAGGGACCGATCGTCACCGACCAGACGCCGTTGGCGTCCTTCGTCATCGGTATGGCGTCGGCCGCGGGCGACGGCCCGACGTTGTTCTGGAAGTTGAGCATCACCTGGCTGGCTTGGGGCGCGCTCAGCGAGAACGTCACTCGACGATCGGGCAGGACGCTCGCGCTGCGCGCTGCGATCGACGCCCGCGGGGTGCCCGCAGATCGAGCAGACGTGGTCCCGAAGCCGCCCAGAAGCAGCAGGCCGGCGACCCCACAGCCAATGAGGGCGACGGTGATGCCGATTCTCGTCGTGAGTCTGGCCAACGTAGCCTCCGTATCTGGTCTGAGTGGTGGGTAGTGGGCGCCGGCTAGGGCACGTCTGCGTGCGCCGCGTCGCGCACGAGCCGAGCCCCGTCGGGCGCCGTGATGGTCCGCTGCCTGACGAGTGTGCCCACGTCCCTGGCGACAGCGGCGACGTAGCGACCGTGGCTGGGGTACAGCTGGCGGAGCTGCTCGTGGCTGAAGGGGACCTCGTGGCCGGCGATGAAGCAGAACGAGGCACCGGTGGAGCTGCCGAACCAGGTGCTCGTCGGGACGTCGAGGAACGGCGAGCGCAGTCCGCCCATGACGTTGCCGAACTGATCGAGCACGGGCGCGCCGTTGACTACGTTGATCGGATCGGCATGCGGCGGCGTGATGCCGGCGCCCACCCAGCGCTCGAGGTTCCGCAGGGCCGCATCCAGGAAGATGCTGCTCGGGAAGCGGCTGCGCGGACCCTCGTTGCAGGCCAGCGGCGGCACCGCGCGTCCGGCCTTGACGATGTCGTCCGGAGCGGCGGAGTAATAGAGCTCGTCCGGCGTCGCGTGGGCCGCGCCCGCCATCTCATAGTGGCGGAACGGGTCGATCGCCGTGTCGTTGTCGGGCCGCCTCGCATCGATGCCGCCGAGATAGTCGGACTGCGACATGACGTGGATGATCGGGACGCCAACGTTGGTGAACTGCCGGCGGGGATCGCCGACGGGTGGCGCGGCTTCGCACTGATTCATCGGCACGGCGCCAACGAAGGCGCCCCCGGCCACGGCGACGATGTAGCCGTCGTAGATCGGCTTGCCGTCGGACGCCACCACCAGCGGCTGGATGCCGTTGATGTAGTTGTACATATAGCCGCCGGTCTGGGAGTAGCCGAATCCGTAGACGTGTTTCACCGGGAAGGAACTGCCGGCGCCATAGGCGAGCGGATTCGCGCCGGTGTGGCTGCGTATCCACGCCGCGGTCTGGCTGACCATGTCCCACGCCAGCCCGCGCTCGGTGAGGCGGCTGTCCTGCCCGCTGACATTGCAGTTGGCCGGGTCGCTCAGCGGCAGTGGGTTGGCGAACGACAGCGGCGCGTAGCGCTGCGGATCGAAGTTCTTCAGCGCCTCGACCGAGATCGGCCTGATCGTGATACCGACCCACGCGTCGCCATCGCGCAGGATCTGCCGGTGCATCAGCGCCCAGCCGATATTCAGGTCGAAGAGGTTGCTCGGATTGAGCAACTCGACGACGACGTTGCCGCTGAAGCGCTTTGGGTTGGCTGGCCGGCGCACGAGCGCACGCGTCGTATAAGGCGCACCCGCCGTGCGAACGACTGCGGGACCGGGCGCCGGCCAGCTGTAGACGTTCGCCGTGCCGTTGAGGAAGTACTCCTCCTCGACGTAGCCGTCGCGGCGCAGATCCTGGGGGACCATCTGATGATCCGCCGCGCCGAACGGATAGGACGCGGCCGTAACAGGCAGCGGGCCCGTGACGCTTGGCACCGGCGTCGCAGCCGCCGCGGCCGGCCACAAACACGCGATCGCGCCAAGCACAGCAGCCGCCATGGACAGTCTGCGAGCTGATCCAGACACGCCTATCTCCTCCTGCAGGCCCGTGCGAGGCCGGTAGCACACCTTCGATCGTTCGATTATGCTGAACGCGGTTCGTGCGCAAGGGCGTCTGGCGCGGGCAGAAAACGGGTCGGCACGCAGCGAAAAGAGTGCGCGTACCTGCGCGCCTAGCGTCCTGCGGCACAGGTACGGACTGCGGGCGGTGCCAGGAGGGTTGGGCAGCCTCCACAGACCGGCCAACTCCGCGCGCCCGGCTCGTACCAGCGCCGGCCAGCGTCCACGCTAATGGCCGCTCCGCCGCGCGGCGTCGGCTTGCCTGCCGTCATGGTCGAGGCTAAGGTGCCCCGCGCGAAGGAGGAGTGGATGGCCATGCAGCCAGCTTTAGGCGACGTGTCCTGCGAGCTGCGAGACGTCGAGACCCCGAACCTCACAGAGGGCTGGCGCGAGGTACTGGCGCGGACCTACACCTTCGGATTCGCGGTCCGGGCAGGCCTGGCGTCCGGCGAGACCTTCTCCGCCAGCACGTCGCGGTGGCCGCTCGGTACCTTGGCCCTCGTCCATACCGTGCACGATCGCGGCGAGGGCCGCAGGGGCCCAGCCGAGATCGCCGCCAGCGAGCCTGACCTCGTCGGCTTGCTGTACATGCGCCACGGCACCATCGGCCTGGACTTCGAGGGCAAGCCGGTCGTGCTCCGCCCCGGCGAGCTCGTGATGTGGGACACCGCACGCCGCGGAGGCTTCACGACGTCGGGCAGGGTGGACAATCAAACCCTCGTCGTCCCGCGGGAGCGCTTGGCGATGGCGGCTCCAGGCTACGAGGGGATGTTCGGCCGGCCGTTCCGCGGCGACCATCCCGCCGCGAGGCTGATGGGAAGCTTCTTGGGCTCTGTGATGCCGGTCGTCAGCAGCCTCGACGTTGCCGCGCGCAACGCGGTAGCCGATGCCGCGTTGGATATCGCGCGAGCGGTCGTCGCAACGCGCGACGACCCTCAACCGCGACAGCAGACCGCAGCGCGGCTCATGACCGTGCGGCTGTACATCGACGCGAACCTCAGCAACCCCAGCCTCTCCCCGGCAACCATCGCCAAGGCGAACGCCATCTCGATCCGCACACTGCACCGGTTGTTCGAGTCCACCGACGACACCATCGGCGCGGTCATTCGCGAGCGCAGGCTCAGCCGCTGCCGCGCCGATCTGCTCCTCGGCACGACCGACTCAGTCACCGCGATCGCCTACCGATGGGGCTTCCGCAACATGTCGTTCTTCAGCCGCCTGTTCCATGAGCGGTACGGCGTATCTGCGCGCGAACTGCAGATGGCCGCACGCGCGGCCGCACGCCCGCAGACGTGACGGGTCCGCGCTGCTCGGCGCTCGCTCTAGCCGCGCGACGCGCGAGGTGGCGATCAGCGCCGACGGTCGCCTCGTCCGCACCGCGCCGCGGCGCTCGCGCGGCACAGCGACCTCGCCGTCATCGAGCGCGCGGCCGGCACGATCGACCGGCTGGCCAAGCGCATCGAAGACGCCGCGGACATCAGCGCCCGAGAGAGCAACCCTCCGGCCGGACCGGTCCACACGCAATAGGAATGCAGCAGCAACTCCACCGAGTCCGTGACCGCGGCAAGGCCTCCGCGAGCGCGAGCACGTAGCGAGACTCGGCAAGATCCAGCCGGCGCTCGGTGGTGGCGCGCGCAGCGAAGCGCGCGGCCGCCCGCTCGAAGCGCCCATCGCCCTTCTCGGCGAGGACCACGAGGATCCGCAGCGCGTCCTCCAGCGAGATCTCGGTCAGCTCGCGCGCGGCGGCGTCGATGAGGCGGACATTCCTGGTCAGCAGGGCGCGCCGGAAGCGCGCATAGGCGTGGCCCTGACTTGTCACGAACACATGTTCGCATCTTGAAGGACCGTCGGGAAAGCAGATCGCCGGCGTCCCGCGGTGGGGTCGAGCAACCCCGGCCATCGTGCGGCCGGTCGCGCGGCCGTCAAGCACACCCGCCCTGCGGGCGGGCGCTGCGCGGCCCTGTCGGGCTGTGCGTTGACGGCCGCGCTCTCCCGGCCGCCGTCCCGGGGCGTGCTCGACCCCAACCACCAGGAGGACCGGATGAGCCCCACCGACAAGCCCACCGCCAAGCAGCTGGCCCACCTGCGCCAGCTCACCGCACGCCTCGGCCAGAGCTTCGCCTACCCACACACCCGCGCCCAGGCATCAGCCGAGATTCGTCGCCTGCGCTCCGCCCAGCGCGGCCGCGACGCCGGCATCGACCGCCAGGCCGAGCGACGCGAGCGCCGCGCCATCCAGAGCGACCTACAGGAGCGCATCGGCGACGCCACGCGCGTGGACCTCGAGCGCGAGGTCACCGGCTACGGCGCCAACGCCACCTGGCGCAACCAGGACCGAGAGCCACGATGACCGCCACCGCACCGACCCGTCCAAACGACGCTCGGCCCACCAACCCGCCGCGCGAGCTCGCGCGCTACCGCATCTCCGCCGGCGAGCGGATCGTCGTGGGCCAGCGCGTCCTCGGCGTCGTGCGCCTGACCGACGTCCCTGCCGACGGCCGCGGGCGCCGCTATCTCATCGAGCGCGGCCTGACCGCCATGGCCGAGCTCGAGGCCGTCGTCGCCGACTACCTCGCCCAGGCCCAGCGCTGGGACGCCGTCCCCGTGGAGCCCTGCTGGCTCGATCCCCCCGAAGCCGCGACCGCGCCATGAGCGGGCACGATCACCCCGACCCGTCCGACCGCGCCCGCATCGCCGAGGAAGACCTCTTCCTCGCCGGCCTCGTCGGCGAGTACGCCGACCGCCGCGATTGCGACCAGCCGCCCCGTGCGCACGACCTCCTCGCCCGCGCAGCCGAATTCGGCGGCGGCGCCGCCGACAAGCTGCGCACCGTCCTTGCCCTCTACGAAGCGTTCCTAGCCGACGACGCATCGCGCTGAACTCGTCGCTCTCGGCGCCCGGTCGGAAGGTGCCGCAGCGTGCCCGACCTGCTCGCCGCGTGAAGGGTGGCCCGGCGGTGCCAGCGGCCCTGCGGGCCGGCCCTTGACCCGGCTGCGCGCCTCGGGCGGCGGCGGCTCTCACCTTCCGAGGGCGGACGCCTGGAGCACCCCGACACGGCCACACCGCCCTCGGTCCTCGCGACCGAAGGAGCCGCAGTGGCCGTCCCCGCTGACCGCGACGAGCAGATCACGCGCTTCTACCTGGACCACGCCGAGCGTCTGCGCCGGGCGATCGCTTTCAAGACGTGCGGGCTGAACGACGCCCTCATTGAGGACGCCTGCGCCTTCGCCTGGGAGACGCTGCTCGGACGCCCGGACATCGACCTCGGGCACTACCAGGCGTATTGGTGGCTGTACAAGGTCGCGCTGCGCCGGCGTGGGCGCTAGGGCGCAGGCGGTGCCGCGAGCAGCCCATCGGCGGTCTCAACGGCGCCGACGAGGACATGCTCGAGCCGATCAGCCTCGACAGCGAGGTCGCCGACGTGGTTGCCGACCGCGTCGATCGCGCCACGGTGCATGAGGTGCTCGGGCGGCTGCACTGGCGCGAGCGCCGCGAGCTGCTGCTCTATGCCCACGGGTTCAGCTACCAGGAGATTGCGCAGCTCAACGGCACCAGCTACACCGCCGTGAACCGGTGGATCGTTCGCGGCAAGAACGCGCTGCGCGGCGACGGCGCGCGCCGTGAGCTCAGCGGCGATACCGAATGCCCGCCGCGGTAGGTTGGTCGCGCTCATACACGACGGCGCACAGCTCTCGCTGTGGGAAAGATCAGGCGCGATGGCCACTTACCTTGCGTTCCACGAGGTTGACGACGTCGACCACTGGCTGAGCTCACCCAGGCGCGAGGAGGTGTTCGGACCCCTCGGAATCACTACTCGCACGTTCCAGGACCCGCAGGGCTCCAAGCGCGTCGGGATGATCGTCGAGATCCCCGACTTCGCCGCGTTTCAGGAGTTCATGCAGACCGAGCCGGCGGCCGAAGCGATGAAGCACGACGGGGTCCACCCCGACACCCTCGTGATTCTCGCCGAGGGATAGGCCTTCGCGGCCGCCGCGTTCCGACCCGAGACCCAGGCACCTCCGCTGCCAGCAATGCGGCCTCCCTGGCGACGCGGCCTCGGGTCGGTATTCGCCCGTTGGCGCGACTTCAACGCGCGCGCTCGCCTGTGATCTGTCGTCGACGAGGGTGCGCAGGCGACCACCCCAGGTCGCCCGCGTCGCATTGCGGTGGAGCAGCGCCAGCCGCCGGCGCCACCGCACCGGCGGATCACCTTGGCCTCCGCCGGCGCGGCATCGCGTCGTGCTCGGCACGCGCTGCGCGGAGCTGGTCGGCCGGCACGCCGAGTGCCGCGGCCGCGCGATCCACGTCGAGCTCTGGGCGCTCGAGCAGTTCCTCGGGGATCAGGAAGGCGCGCGTAGCGACACGCGTCGGCGTTGTCGAAGGAACCGGGGAGCAGGCCCCGGGCGATGTCGGTCGCGTAGGAGCACATCGCCACGACGAAGACGAGCTCGGGATCGCCGGGCGCGCGATAGGCCAGGTCGTCGGCGAGCAGAAAGCACTCGCTGGTGCAGGCGGCAACGATGCGTCCGCGGTAGGTGATCGGCTGCACATCCATGGTCAGGCATAGGGGCCAGCCCGTCGATCCTCGCCCCTCCCAGAGGGCGCGGGCCTCGGGCGGGGGGCGAGAGCGCCACCAGCCCGATCCGCGACCCCACTGACCGCCCACGCCGCGACGCACAGCGTCGCGCCATCACCCTAAGCCGACCGCTCGGTCGCAGCATCAGATGGCAGTTATGCCGTGGCCTCTGTGCCCGCCGGAGAGCCCTCAGACGACGCCCGCCGGGCACATCCACAGCATGCGAGATCAGCAGCCGACAAAAAGCGCCCCACACAGTTGCACCGACGGATGCTTTGGCGGTACTTTGTATCCGTATGACGCTGTTAGACGACCTATGTGATCGGCCAACAGGTCCCGGCGTCAGCAGAGAGGCCCGCCCCCAGTGGCGGCACACAGCAGGCACCCGTTGGCCAGCCCGGGGTCCGGGAGACGTGCTGGGCGGGCGTGCTGCGCTCGGCCGGGACGCCCGCTGACGGACGAGTCGCCGTGCTGTCGATCGGCAAGTTGACGGTCGAGCAGTCGCGCTATTACGAGCGCCAGGTGGCCTAGGGCCGCGATGACTATTACTCGGGCCGGGGCGAGTCGCCCGGCCGTTGGACGGGTCGGGCCAGTGAGGCTCTGGGGCTCACGGGCGTGGTCGATGGGGAGGGATTCATGGCGTTGATGGAGGGTCGCCACCCGGGTACGGGCGAGCGCCTCAGACGGGTGGGGGGCCGGTCGAAGGTGGCGGCGTTTGATCTGACGTTCTCGGCGCCTAAGTCGGTCAGCGTCTTGTTCGCCGTCGGTGATCGGGTGCTGGCCGGTGGGCTGGTCGACGCGCACGAGGCGGCCGTGGGTGCCGCGTTGGGTTACCTGGAGCGCGAGGCGTGTCGAGTGCGTCGCGGCCGCGGCGGTGTGCTGCGTGAGGCGGGGGAGGGGTTCGTGGCGGCCGCCTATCGCCATCGCATGAGCCGGGCGGAGGATCCGCAGCTGCACACGCACGTCGTGGCCGCGAACATGGCCAGGGGGGCCGACGGGCGATGGACGGCACTCGATGGCACGCCGATCTATCGGCACGCCAAGGCGGCCGGGTTTCTCTATCAGGCGCACCTGCGCGCTGCGGTCCGTGAACGGTTGCCGTGGGTTCGCTGGGGGCCGGTGCGCAAGGGGATGGCGGAGATTCGAGCAGATCTCCCCGGAGGTGTTGCGGGAGTTCTCTACGCGTCGCCGGCAGATCGAGGAGCGCGAGCGCGAGCTCGTCACTGCTGGCGTCGAGGTGCGGCGCGCGGGGCGTGAGGCGATCGCGCACGACACGCGCCAGCGCAAGCGCTACGGGATCGAGACGGCGCCGTGGCAGGAGGTCGTACGTGCCCGGGCGGCCGAGCACGGCTTCGGCGCCCGCGAGCTCGAGGCCCTCACGCGCGGGCCGGCGCCCACTCCGGAGATTCCCGATCTACGGCTCGTGAGCGGCGAGCTGGCCGGCGCGGCCGGGCTGACCGAGAAGCAGAACACGTTCGCCACACGCGAGGCGGTGATGGCATGGGCGGCCGCCCACGGCCAAGGAGGCGCCGCCGAGGCGGTCGAGCGCGCCGCCGCGGAGTTCGTGACCCGCACCGACGTGCACCGCATCCCAGACGCCATTGAGCGGCGGTTCACCACGAGCGACCTGCTCGCCCACGAGCAGGCGATCGTGGACGACGCGCAGGCACGCCGCGGCGAAGGCACCGGTGTGCTCGATCGCGCGCTGGTCGACGCGGTGCTCGCGCGCGCGCCCTTCACACCGACGGCCGAGCAGGCGGCTGTGATCTGTGGTTTGACCTCGAGCGGTCACGGCGTGGAGAGCGTCGAGGCGCTCGCCGGGACGGGAAAGACATTCACCGCCGGCCTTCTCGCTGAGGCCTACGCTGCCGGCGGGTTCAGGGTGCTGGGGACCGCACCAACCGGGCGCGCCGTGCGCGAGCTCAAGGAGCAGGCGGGCATCGGGTCTGCGTGGACGCTGACGCGCTTGGCCCTCGATCTCGACGCTGACGAGAGCGGTTTTGGCACGGCGTTGGCGGTGCTGATCCTCGACGAGGCCGGGATGGCGAGCACCCGCGAGGCCGCGCGCGTCATGGGGCACGCTCGCGCCGCCGGCATCAAAGTGATCGCGATCGGCGACTCGGGCCAGCTCTCGAGCGTGCAGGCCGGCGGGTGGCTCGGATCGCTGACCCGCCGGTTGGGGTCGTACGAGCTGCGCGAGGTCATGCGCCAGCGCGACCCGCGCGAGCGCCAACTCCTGGCGCGCGTGCGCCACGGCGACCCCGGCGACTACATCACCGAGAAGACCAACCGCGGCCATGTGCACGTCTGCGCCGGCAACATCGAGACCGCTCGCGCGGGAGAGCGCGCCGCGGTCGCGGCCTGGCGTGAACACCAAGCCGCGTGTCCGTGGGGCCAGGCGGTCCTGATCGCGCGCGACAACGCTCGGCGCGCGCGCCTGAACGCGCTCGCGCGCGCCGAGCTGCTGCGCGACGGTCGCCTGGGCGAGAGCGTCCACATCGCAGGCCAAGAGTTCGCGGTCGGCGACCGCGTCATCGCCCGCCGCAACGACCGTCTGCGTGCCGTCGACAACGGGATGCGCGGCACCGTGGTCGCGATCGACCCGACCGAGAAGGAGCTGATCGTCCGCACGGACGCCGGCGCCGACCGGGCGCTGGACTCAACGTACGTCGCCGAGCACGTCGAGCACGCCTACGCCCTGACCGCCCACACGATCCAAGGCGGGACCGTCGAATGGGCGGCCGTCGTCGGGCACCCCGAAGACTTCACTCGCAACTGGTCCTACACCGCCCTCTCCCGTGCACGGGAGGCCACCGAGATCTTCCTCATCGACGCCCCCACCGAGCATGAGTTCGACCGCGCCGAGATCGCCCCCGATCACCCGAAGGAGCTCGGCGACGAGCGAACGCCACGCGAGCGCCTGGAGGCTGCGATGCGCCGTCGCGATGACGAGGACCTCGCTCTCGACCGCATCGACGGTGTCGCGAACCCCGCTCGGGGCGATGTCGCCCTCCTATTCACACGCGGCGGCGCGGACGTCGGAAACGATCCGCCGCCGCGGTCAGTCGACGCGCTGCGCGCCGAACTCGCCCAGCTACGCGAGCGCATCACGTGCCGCCCGGACCAACTCGTCAACCAGGTCGACGGCTCGCGAGACGCCCGGGCCGAGGCAGAGCGCATCGTGGCCGAGGCAAGCGCGCGAATCACCGAACTTCAGCGGCGAACGCGCGGCCCGTTCCGCAACCGCGCCGGCGATCCCACCGCGCTCGCCTTCGAACGCGAGCGCCTCAAGGCCGCCGAACAGCAAAGAGCGAAGGCGGTAGAACGCACCGCCGACGCTCCCGACCACGCCCCTCCGAGAGCCGAGCATGCGGCCCTACGTGAGCGCGCCGCCGCGGTCGAAGCTGAGCTCTCCATCCTCCGTCAGCAGCACCTGCGTGGCGCGCTGCAGCACAACGCGCCATACCTCACCGCGACGCTCGGGCCGTTCCCCGAGCAGCCGCGCGCACGACGCACCTGGCAGCAAGCCGCGCGACGCATCGAGGCCTACCGCTTCGACCACGCTATCACCGACACAGACAACGCCCTTGGACCACCCCCGGCCGCGAGCCCCGCGCGCGCACACTGGCAGCGCACAACACAAGACGTCCACCGAGCTCAGCGCGAGCTCGGCCGCAATGTCGACCGTGTCCACGGGCACGAACTTTGAGTGCCCAAAGGCCAGCCCGGGCGATCGAAGCGCTCTGCCCGACCGAACCGCCTACCCGTCGAGAAAGGAACGATCGCGACCGCACCCTGCGCCGGTCGACTGCAGCAAGCGGCGGCGATGGCGCAGACCGTCCGGGTCAACGCGAAAGCAGAACAGTCGCGGAGCGCATCCTACCTGCGGTCGTGGGAGGGCTGCTGTACCTCGTTGCGGTACAGGACGTCTTTAGCCGCCGGATCGTCGGCTGGTCGATGGCCGACCATCTGCGGACCGGGCTCGTCACGGATGCGCTGTAGATGGCGCTCGCGCAGCGCCGCCCTGGGCCCGGCCTGATCTAGCACTCCGATCTGGGCAGCCAGCTGGACTCAACCGGTCATCGCAACACCGGGTTATCGGTATCGGACCGCAGTGGGTCTCAGCAGAGGCCTTCCGGACTTCGCGGACTCGCCCTCGAGCGCCTTCAAACGCGTGCGCTCGTCGCTGGTCAGCTGCTGCGGACGCTTGCGGGCATTGGCTTCGGCCTGGCGCACCCACGACCGCAGCGCCTCCGGGTGGACACCGCGATCACCGGGCCTCGACCGGCGTGGCCGCGACCGCGGCGACGCCCGCGCGGTCTATACGTCCGGGGGGTGGTCGACTCCCCACTGCGGCGGCGATGCTTGGCGAAGGTCGACCAGGGAGGCACAGCCGTGCGCCGGATCGGTGACCGCGGGACACGTCGGACGTGGGCCGCAGCGGCGCGCGCTGCGCTCGCGACGGCGCTGGCGCTTGGCCTGGCGGCGCCCGCGGCGCACGCCGCGTCGCTGCCGCAGCCGATCTACTTCTGGGCCAGCACGGCGGACTTCATCAGCGCCCCGAAGGGCACGATCTCGAGCAACCCACGGGTCATCCAGCCCGCGTCGATCCTCATGTTCGCCGACGGTTCCTGGGATCTGGAGAGCCTGTCGTGGACCGGCTGGGGAACGAGCGTCGCCCGCGCGACGGGCATCAGCAGCGCGAGCAACGGCATCCCCGATCAGGCCACCGGCACGCGGATCAAGTCGCCGGTGACGGTCACGCTGTCGCAGCCGGGCCGCTTCAAGGGCCACGAGGTCTATCGCTGCTTCACGCTGAAGTCGCCCGCCCATCCGGACTCGAACGAGCGGCTGTGCCTGAAGGACCAGGGACACGGCTACTACCTCCTCGCGTCGGCGCCGCTGACAAAGCCGCGGCCCTCGGTCGTGGACTTCTTCTCGGGCCCGCCGAACCGCAACGTCGGCTGCGAGCTGAGCGCCGCGCAGGGCTCCACGCCGGCGCACGTCCTGTGTGAGAGCTACGGCGCCGCGGTCAGCCAGAAGGTCACGATGAGCGCCGGCGGCAAGGTCCGGATCTGCACCCAGCACGGCAGCGCGCAGAACACCTGCGACCAGGGCAACTTCGGCGAGGGCACGCCGACGTACAAGGTCGGGCGCCAGGTCACGGTCGGGCCGTTTCGCTGCAAGGTGCAGCGCAGCGGCATCCGCTGCGTCGTGACGAAGACCGGCAAGGGCTTCCTCATCGGCAAGACGAGGACGACCCGCGTCGGCTGACTCGGCCTCAGCCCGGTGTCCTCGCGCCACGAGCGGGCGTCGCTGATCGTCACGTCCAACACGCCCTTCTCAGCGTGGGGCGAGATCTTCGGCGACGAGATGGCCGCTATCGCGATGATCGACCGGCACATCCACCACAGCGAGATCCTCTCGCTCAAGGGCGAGAGCTACGGCCTGCGTGGCAAGGTCCTCGACGCCCCGCATCGGCGCCAAGCCCGCCGAGTTCGTCTGACGCCGAACGCTCCCGGGCGCCGGCGACGCAAGCGGAGACGAAGCGGTGACCTTGCCGGCCGCGCGCCGAATGCTGCCTTCGCGTGCACGCGAACGCGGCAGTTGAGGGTCCATCGGAAACGGCCCCCGTCCCGAGTGCCGGAACCACGAGCACGCCTGGCACCCGCGCCGCGCAGAGAGAGCGCCGCTCAATTGCATGGATAGGAGTCACCCCGGCCAACTGAAGGCGCGGCTGCTCTCTTCAGGTGTGCTTCCGGCACCCGGGGCGGCGGTCGTCCGAGTCCCGCTGACGAGTGCTGCTTCGGCCTGCATGCGGCCGTGGGCTCGGAGCGAAGCGCCGACGGTCGCTGGTTTGCAGGAGGTCGCCGGTTCGATCCCGGCTGGCTCCATCCAGCCCGGAGAATCCCTGGAAGCAGAGGGGTTTCGGGCCTTGTTGTTGGTGGCGGGGGTTGGGCCGTTGGCGGTCTGAGGGAACGGAGAGGGAACACGCGAGGGAACGCGGGCCTGTCGGATGGCCTCCTCGGCGTCGATGCGGGGCTGGTTTCGAGCTCGTCGATGACGTGGCCGTAGCGCGTGAGAGTCAGGCGGGCGTCGTGGCCGAGCTGGCGTGCGACGTAGATGACGCTGCGGCCCTCGTGCAGCAGCAGGCTGGCGAAGGAGTGGCGCAGCGCGTACGGCGTGGTCTTGAGGTTGTCCACTGCGACACGGGCGCTGCCGAAGGAGCGCCGGCGCCAGGACTGGTAGGCGGCGACGCTCCACAGGGCGCCGGTCTGGCTGGGAAAGACGAGGGCGTCGCCGTGCGGCCGGCCGCTGGCCAGGCGCCACTCCGCGAGGTCGGTCTTGAGTGGGGAGAGCAGCCGGACGGTGCGGTGCTGGGTGGTCTTCGTGTCGTCCTCCTGGCCGAGGGAGACAGAGCGCTGGACGAGCAGCGTGCGCTCGCGCACGTCCTCCCAGCAGAGCGCGAGGGCCTCGCTGGGTCGCAGGCCGCCGTAGGCCAGGATCGCGATGAGCGTGGCGTCGCGTTGGTTGCTGGCCGAACGCAGCCGTTCGACGACGGCAGGGGCGAGCGGCTGCATCTCCTTGCGGCGGGGGAGCCGGGCGCGTCGCACGAGCCGGGCGGGATTGGTGGTGATGCGGTCGGCCTCGAGCGCGCGCTGCAGGATGTTGCCGAGCAGGGTGAGTGCGGCCGCGACTGCGACGGGGCCGCCGCCGGCCTGGAGGCGGTCGGCCTGCCAGCGGGCGATCAGCTCGGGGCGCAGCTCACGCAGGGCGACGTCGCCGAGGTAGGGCGCGAGGTGGTGGTCGTAGAGGCCGGCGTAGTGCTGTCGGGTCTTGGCCGAGACGGTGACGGCGTGCGTCGGCGCCCACGTCTGGGTGACGAAGTCGTTGAGGGTCTCGCCGCCGGTGATCAGCGTGGGTAGCACGCCGAGCTGTCGGCGGCGGGTGACCTCGGCGTTGAAGCGGTCCGCGTCGGCCTTACGGGTGAACGCACGAGAGCGGTTGCGCTTGGCCTCATCGCGGTAGCGGACCACCCAACCCGAGCATTTGCGATGGACGCTCACGACGTTGCCGATGCTACGGCGCAGACAGGCGCGCGAAGGTGTCGTGCATCGGCCGCTGACGTGAACGGTGCGGAGGTGCCACGCGACGCGGGGCGGCCGAGGGCTCCTCATGGGTCCAGGCCGCAACGGCATCCGCCGCCACGTACCAGCGTCCGCCGCGCTTGACGGCGGGCAGCTCGCCGCGGGCGATCGCGTTGCGCACCACGCGCGCGGTGACGCCGAGAGCGGCGCCAGGCCGACGACCGTGTAGGCCGCGGATGTTCCCTCTCGGTTCCCTCGGCTGTGGGTTCGACGAGCCGCCGGAGGTGTTCGAGGGCCTCAGGATCGGCGGCGAGGGCGGCCACGATTGCCCGGGCGAAGTAGGCGTTCGGGGCGGCCGGGAGAGACATGCTGTTCCCTTAAAGTCGAGCGGCCCATTTACCCCTCCCCAATTTCACGGGCCAAGGTCCAAGCCGTCATCGGCGAGCCCGCGGCCCGAGGTCGCGCGGGCGGGCGTGTCGAGTTGGGGAGGAGCGGCCGAGAAGATCGCGGGCGCGCCGGGGCTGGGACCCTGGTGCCGGAGCCGGTTCGAGGAGCTTGCGCACGTCCTCGAGCCACCTGTCCCGCACATCGTGTGCGTGCCCTACGCGCTCCTGGAGAGCGCGGCGCTGCTCGCGTCGCCACCAGGGCGTGGCGGCTCGTCGCGCTCCCACTGTCGCGCTCGGTAGTTGTTCTCGGCGATCTCACCCTGCAGCATGGCGAGCTGCTTGGTGTGCCGGTTGCGAAAGCCATCGGCGACTCGCTGTGCGACCTCCTCGGCGTGTGCGAGGGGAAGCCGCGCCTGGTTGAGGAACTCGGGGCCGGCGGTGACGTACAGACGAGCTTCGTGGCGATGGCGCGACATCGCCGTGTAGCCCCAGCCTCGGTCGACCGTGTCGCTGCCGAGCACGAAGGCGCGGTCGACGGTGGCGCCCTGGGCGCGGTGGACGGTCATCGCGTAGCCGTGGTCCAGGTGGCCGTCGTCGAGATAGGAGGCGGGCACGGTGGCGGAGCGCCCCGCGTCCAGCTCGACGTGGAGCTCGTTGTGGACGATGGCCTGGACGGGCGACCCGGCTGGCCGTTGAGCAGTTGGTGTCGGCGGTCGTTGTGGGTGCACAGGATGCGGTCGCCGACGGCGAAGGCGCGGTCAACGGCGAGTCGCTCCTCGGCACCCAGCGTGCCCGCGGCGCGGCAACGTGCGCGGGCGAGGCGGTTCAGCTCGGCGACGTCTGACCGGCGGTGGGCGAGCAGCAGGGCCTGCTCGCCGGCCTCGGTCGCGGTCCACCAGTCGTCGATCATCTTCGCGCGCACGGCGCCGGCGGTCGGCGCGGTCACGAGGCGGTCGTGGTCGGCGTACGTCTCGGCGAACTGGTCCACGTCGCCGCTGCGCAGCTCGGCGAGGGCGTCGCGATCCCAGGCTTCGGTGTGGCGGTGAACGTCGCGCAGCTCGTGGCGCGGCAACCGGTCGGCGAGCGCGGAGAAGGCACCACCGGCGGTGATCTCGCTCAGCTGTCGGTCGTCGCCGACCAGGAGGAGTTTGCCGTGAACCTCGGTGGTGGCCTCCGCCAGGCGCGCGAGGTCGCGCGTCCCGACCATGCCCGCCTCGTCGACTACCAGGACGGCGCGGTCGCTGAGCCGCTCGCCCCGCGCGAGCCCGTAGGTCACCTCGGCGATGGTGCTGGAGTCCATGGCGGCCTGGTCGCGCAGCTCGGCGGCTGCACGCGCGGACAGCGCGCAGCCCATCACGGGGATGCCTGAGGCCTGCCATGCCTCGCGGGCGGCGTCGAGCGCGAAGGTCTTGCCGGTGCCCGCTGCGGTCGCACGACGTCGATGCCGTTGGGTGAGCAGGTCAGCGCTTGGACCAGGTGGCGTTGTTCTTCGGTCAGTGAAGGGCGGCGGTTCAGGGCTGCGGTGATCTCGCTGCGGTCGGCTGTAGCTCGGTTGCTTTCGCGTTGCTCGTCGGCGGTGGCGAGCAGGCGCTGTTCGGTCACGAGCAGCTCGCGGGTGGTGAAGCGACGGTCATCGATGTGAACGATCTCGGGCGAGGTGAGGAAGCTCGTCGCCTGCGCTTCGATGTCGGCGACGGGCGCCCCGCGGCGGGAGGCCTCGGCGAAGGCCTGCAGGACGTCGCGTCGGTTGAACGTCGAGCGTTCGCGCGTGAGTCCGTCGGGGCCGAGGAGCGTGGTGGAGGGATCGGGGTCGGGTGCGGAGTGCCTTCGGTCGAGCAGCAGGTGGATGTCGTCCGGCCGCAGGCCGTGCCGCGGCTCGGGCGCGCCAGTGGCGCTGCTGTTCGGTCCAGGGCGACGGGCCGGCCTTCGGGTGGCGGGTCGCGAGGGTGGCGATCTGGGCCGCGCGGGCGGGGAGGACTACCGCGCTGGGCCATCACGCCGAGGATCTCGGCACGGCGCTGGGAGAAGTGCTCGACGAATGGCGCGGGACGCCGTCAAATCGGCGGTGCCGCGCTCGACGGGCTGCCAGGTGACGCCGAGTCGCTCGCTAGTCGGCGCGCAGCGACGCCTGGTAGAGGTAGCCGGCGGTCTTGCCGTGGGCGTAGATCTCGGGCCGTCGAGTGCGGTCCAGCGCGCGTCAGGCCCTTGGGTCTCGTTGGCGATGACGACGTGCGTGTGCAGCAGTGGGTCGCCGGCGCGCGACGTGCGGTGCTCGAAGGCCGCGCCGACGAAGCCCCCGCCGACGACCTGGATCGCACCGCCCTTCCCGCGACGCGCACGGCAGGCCTCGCGCTCGAGATAGCCGAGCGCGCCGGCCACGGGGGCCTCGTGCGCGGCGCGGACCTGTCCGGCGACGGGGTCTTCGCCGATCCCGAAGATGACGCTGACGCTCTTCGGTGCCCGGAAGGTGAGGTCAAAACCGGCGACGGCACCCTCGGCCATCGGGGTGCGGACCGGCTCTCCCGACTCCGGATGCTCGGCGTTGAGCAACCCCCCCCGCCCCTGGGCGACCTGCTCGTCGTAGTACCGCCCGGTCGAGGGCCCCGCAGCGAGCTTGCCGATGTTGAGCACATCGCTCTGTCGCCGAGACCCCGAAGCACCCCCTTGCGGGGTGCATGTCTGTGTCCGCTGTTGGACGTGGGGTTGCGGGTGCCGGGTGCGGCGTCGCGGCCGGAGTGTCAGGGGTTGGCGGCAGTCGACGGTGTGACGATGAGGGTGGCGCTCGTGTGCGGGACCAACGGGTTGTTGTCGGGGTCGGTGTATTCCTGGATGTCGGTCCCTCCTGCACGATGCGCTCGGGGCGGAAAGGAAGGGCCACTGGCGCCGACGGAGTTGCGGAACTCCTGGAGCGTGTGGTGCTCGTCGGTGGCTATCGTGGCGACCTGGGCGTAGGCGACGTTGATCTTGGGTAGTTGGCCGCGAGCTCCAGGTGCTGTTGGTGCTCTTTGGGGGCAGTAGTGGCCGGCGCGCGGGCAAGAGGATCATCGGGTCGTCGCCCTGGATGCCGCTGAGCGTGCGCACGCCCGCGTGGTCGGGAGCTGTTAGTCGGAGAAGGCGGCGCCGGGCTGGATCTCGGGACTCATGCGGAAAGCTCCTCGGTCACGTTTGGATCTGGACGTGGCGGTCGACCTCCTGGACCCTTACGCGCGAACGGCGTCTGCCGCTGGCTCGTCAAGCGGCCGCGGGCCCTCTTGATGTCCGGCAGCCGGTGCGCCTGCGGCGACGAAGTCCCGGCGGCGCACCAGCGCAATCCCGCGATCGCGCCGAGGAACGCAGTTACCGCCGCGATCATGAGGATCTCGTTCAACGCGCCGGTAAAGCCGATGTGGAACGCCTCGACGAAGTGCTGGCGCTGGGCGGCCGGTAGGGCCGCGAAGGGAGGCCGCGCTACGTTGCCCGACGACAGCGCCGCGCTGAGGTTCCCGCTGCCGCCGGGCGGGCTGAGCCCAGGGCATCGATCGTCTTGGCCACGAACGGCATGCTGGAAGATCGCGCCGAGCGTGGCGATGCCCGTCGCGATGCCGACTTGGCGAAAGGTGTTGCCGCTGCCCGCGGCCATGCCACTGCGCTGAGGCGGCACGACGCCAACCTGCGTTGTGGAGAGCGGCGGGTTGATCATGCCGATGCCGAGGCCGGCGAGGATGAACCCGGGGATGAAGTGCGTCCACTGCGAGTCGCTGTCCAGGCCGCCCAGGAGGACCAGGCCGGCGCTGACGAGCACCAGTCCGAGGCCGAGCAAGACGCGGATCGGGATCACGCGCCGGCGAGCCGCCCGGAGAGCGGCGTCACGAAGAAGGCCAGCGCCGTCAATGGCAACAGGCGCAGGCCCGCCTGCAGCGGGGAGAACCCGAGGATGTTCTGCAGGTACAGCGACAGGCACAGGAACATCGAGAAGATCGAGGCCGACAGCGTGAAGGCGACGATCGCCGCGCCGGTGAAGCTCGGCTTGCGGAAGAGGCCGAGGTCGAACATCGGGTCGGCCGCTGCGCAGCTCGATGGCCACGAAGGCGACCAGCAGCGCCACGGCACCGACCAGGAACGAGACGATCAGCGGGCTGCCCAGCCCTCGGCGTTGCCGCGCACCAGCGCGAAGACCAGCAGGGAAAGCCAGCTGGAGAACGTCCGAACCCGGCGACGTCGATGTGCCCGCTGCGCGGGTCGCGCGACTCGGCGACGCGCATGAGCGCGACGAGGATGGCCGCGATGCCGATCGGCACGTTGATGAAGAACACCCATTGCCAGCCATTCCCTCGGTGATCGCGCCACCGACCAGCGGGCCGATCGCGACCGCGGCGCCATCGTGCCGCCGAAGATCCCGAACGCGGTGCCGCGCTCCCGTGGCGCGAACGCGCCGGCGATCAGCGCCGACGAGCAGGCAAACATGTATGCCCCGCCCGCGCCCTGCATCGCGCGCGTGACGTTGAGCATCAGCGGCGTGGTCGCCATCCCGCAGGCCAGCGACGCCGCGCTGAACACGCCCACCGATCACGAACACCCGCCGACGCCGATCGAGTCGGCCAGTGAGCCGAAGGTGAGCAGCAAGGCGGCAAGCGTCAGCGCATAGGCGTCGACGACCCACTGCAGGTCCCAGAAGCTCGAGCCCAGGTCCTTCTGGATGCTCGGCAGCGCGTTGTTGACCACCGTGACGTCCAGCAGCAGCATGAACACGCCGACGCTGACGACGCCGAGGGTCCACCACTTGCTGTGGTGGTCCACCGTGGCGGGATCCTGTCTGGTCATCGTGAGGCGTCCTTCCTAGATCACCTGTCGGTGATGGTCGTCGGGCATGGTGGGAGTTCGGTTCCCCTCGGGCGAATGCGGGTCGTCGTCACTGGCTCAGGCCCGCACTTCGATCCGGTGTTCGACCTCACGCACCTCGTAGAGGCTGAGCGGCTGGGTCGGCGGGCCTTTGATGCCGGCTCCGGTAGTGACGTCGAATCGCGAGCCGTG
>CAWKOS010000003.1:0-150922 GCA_963851295.1 uncultured Actinomycetes bacterium
GCACCGAGATCGGCGAGCGCGCGGCCCAGCGCTTGGCGAAGTCGTCGCGCTCCAGCAGCTGGGCGACGGTCGCCGTCCGCGCCAGGCGGAAGAGCTCCTCCATGTGCATGTCCAGCCACTCGGAGTTGAAGCGCACCTCGATGAGCTCGGGATCGGCGCGCAGCACGTGGAAGGCCTGCTCCTGGTAGGTGCGGGCGTTGGCGTCGATCTCCTCGCCGGAGAGCACCGGGCGCGTGGTCGTGCGCCCGCTCGGGTCGCCCACGCGCGCGGTGTAGTCGCCGACGATGAGCACCACCTTGTGCCCGAGGTCCTGGAACTCGCGCAGCTTCTGCAGGACGACCGTGTGCCCGAGGTGGACGTCGGGCGCCGTCGGGTCCATCCCGAGCTTCGCCCGCAGGCGGCGGCCTTCGCGCGCGGCCGTCTCGAGCTTGGCCTGCAGCCCGCCCGCGGGCAGCGAGTCGGCGGCGTTGCGCGCCAGGAAGGCGGCATCTTGCGCTGGCGATCCCATCGCGGGCCAATGCTAGTGTTGACCGCCGTCGCGACGCCCTCCGCCGCCGATCGCGACCGCCACCCCCAGCGGCCCGTGACGCCGCCTGCCCCTGCGCCATGAGCGTCGAGTACGGATCGAACATCACGCCGCTGTTCGGCGACATGGAGCCGCCTGAGCCGCCTCCGCCCACGCGCCCGCGCGTGAAGAAGCTGCGGCTGCTCGCGATCCTCCTCCCGCTCGCGATCCTCGCGATCGTCTCGACCGTGTTCGGGATGATGATGGCCGTCGCGTCCGACCTGCCGGACCTCGAGAACCGCAAGGAGTACCAGGACGCCCGCAACTCGGTCCTCGAGGACTCCCAGGGCAAGGTCCTCGGCGTCCTCACCAACAACCAGAGCCGCGTGCTCGTGGACTACGGCGACATCTCGCCCTACATGCGCAACGCGATCATCGCCATCGAGGACCGCCGCTTCTACGAGAACTCGGGCGTCGACGTGCGCGGCATCGGCCGCGCGCTCGTCCAGGACGTCCTGAGCCGCCAGACCGTCCAGGGCGGGTCGACGATCGCACAGCAGTTCGTCAAGAACGCCTTGCAGGCCCAGTCGGACCGCACGGTCTTCCAGAAGATGCGCGAGGCGGCGCTCGCCTACCACCTCACGCGCAAGTGGTCCAAGAGCAAGATCCTCACCGAGTACCTCAACTCGATCTACTTCGGCAACGGCGCCTACGGCGTCGAGTCGGCGGCGCGCACGTACTTCGGCAGCGAGCCCGACCACCAGGACTGTGGCACCCACGGGCATCCGCTCTGCGTCCACGACCTCAAACCCGAGGAGGCGGCGCTGATCGCCGGCGTCGTCGCCAACCCGACCGCCTACGACCCCGTCGCGCACCCGCAGGCGGCCAAGGCGCGACGCAACCTGGTCCTCAAGGACATGTTCCAGCAGGGGCTGATCCGCCCCTCCGAGTACCGCAACGCGATCGCCGAGGCGCTGCCCGCGCCGATCGACATCAAGCCGCCCACCGTCCGCACCTCGGCCCCCTACTTCACCACGTGGGTGCGCCAGCAGCTCGTCGACCGCTACGGGGCGCGGACGGCGTTCGAGGGCGGGCTGACCGTCCGCACCACGCTCGACGAGCAGCTCCAGGGTGCCGCGGATTTCGCGGTCAACAAGTACCTCGCCAACCCCCTCGGCCCGTCGGCCGCGCTCGTGGCGATCGACAACAAGACCGGCGCCGTGCGCGCGATGGTCGGCGGGCGCAACTACGCCGAGCGCCCCTTCAACCTCGCGACGCAGGGCCAGCGCCAGCCGGGATCGTCGATCAAGCCGTTCATCCTGGCCCAGGCGCTCAAGGAGGGCTTCGGGCCCGGGTCGCTGTGGCCGTCGCGCAAGCGCGTCTTCACGGTGCCGCACACCAACGGCCGCGAGAAGTTCGTCGTCAACAACTTCGAGAGCAAGTACGCGGGCACGCAGACGCTCGCCGGGGGCCTGACGTACTCGGACAACTCGGTCTTCTCGACGGTCGGCATCAAGGTCGGCACGAAGAAGATCGCAGCGCTCGCCGAGCGGATGGGCATCCGCACGCCGGTCTCCTCGAACTACGCGATGACGCTCGGCGGCCTCAAGCAGGGCGTGACGCCGCTCGACATGGCCCACGCGTACGAGACCCTCATCGAGCACGGCAAGCGCGTGACCGGGACGCTGGGCGCGGGCGACAACGGGCCGGTCGGGATCGCGTCGGTCAAGCTGCCCGGCCGCAAGGAGGTCAAGAACCGCACGCGCTCCAAGGCGGTCCTCGACCCCAAGATCGCCGACGAGACGGTCCAGATCATGACCACCGTGATCTCGCAGGGCACGGGGCGGCGCGCGGCGCTCGGCCCCGGGCAGTTCGCGGCCGGCAAGACGGGCACGACCGAGAACAGCGGCGACGCGTGGTTCGTGGGCTTCACCGACCGCTGGACGGTCGCCGTGTGGGTCGGCTATCCCGACAAGCTCAAGCCGATGCTCACCGAGTTCGCCGGCGCGCCGGTCGAGGGCGGCACCTACCCCGCGCTGATCTGGCACGACTTCATGGTCGCCGCCAACGCGATCGTGGACGACCGCAACGCGAAGGAGCGCGTCAGGAAGGGCCTGCCGCCCAAGCCGCCCGAGGACCAGCAGACGACGCCGTCGACGGTGCCCGCCGTCCCGACCAAGCCGGCGCCGGTGCCCGAGGGCGGCGACAGCGCGCCGCCCGCGCCGCAGCCGACCGCGCCCAAGAGCGGCGGGACGAGCGGGACCGGAACGAGCGGGACCGGGAGCGGCGCGAGCGGCTCGGGTGGCGGCGGCAACAGCGCGACGACGACGCCCCCGGCGCAGACGCCGCCGCCCGCCGGCGGCGGCACCGGCGGGGCCGGGACCGGCGGCGGCACGAGCGCGCCGCCGTAACGCTGCCCGAGGGGCGGCGGCGACCCTCAGGCCGCGTGCGCCCGCGCCGGCCACGGCCGCGACACGTGGCGGTTGCCGCGCGCGCAGAAGCGCCAGTCGAGGTCGACGGCCTTCGTGATCCCGATCCGCTTGCCGACGTCGATCGCCGGCGCCTCCCAGCCCGCGATCCGGGGCTCGATGCGGATCGGCCCGTCGACGAGCGAGGTGCCGTTGAGCTCGAGGCCGACGGCGAGCGCCTGGGTGAGCTTGCCCGGGCCGTTGCACAGATCCTCGTCGCGGGCGACGCCGCGGCGGGCGCGCATCGCCTCGATGCCGTCGAGCGGCTCGAGCGCGCGGATGAGCACGGCCGCGCCCGAGTCCTCGTGGTCGCAGACGGCGTTGAGCAGCGAGTGGATCCCGTAGGAGAAGTAGACGTAGGCGATCCCGGGCGGGCCGAAGAGCGGCGCCGTGCGCGCCGTGAGCCCCGCCCACGCATGCGACGCGGGCTCGGTGCGGTGGTAGGCCTCGGTCTCGACGATGACGCCCGCGGTCTCCCCGTGGCGCACGACGCAGCCGATCAGGTCGGGCGCGACCTCGAGCACCGGCCGGTCGTAGAAGGCGACGTCGATCACAGCAGCGCGCGGGCGCGCTCGAGCTGCTCGCGCACGCGCTGAAGCGACGTCCCGCCCTCGCTCACCTTCGACTCCAGCCACGACGAGCGCTCGAGCACCTGGGCAGCCTCTTCGCCGAGGGCCGGGACCGCGACCTCCGCGAGCGGGCGACCCGAGTCGACCGCCTCGCGCACGAGCCCGGCCACGACGCCGTGGGCCTCGCGAAAGGGCGTGCCGCGCTTGACCAGCAGGTCCGCGAGGTCGGTGGCGGCGATCAGCTCGTCGGCCGCCGCGGCCGCCATCCGCTCGCGGTCGAAGCGCGCGCCGGCGACCATGCCCGTCGCCGCGGCCAGGCACAGGCCGAGCGTGTCGACCGCGTCGAAGAGGTGCTCCTTGTCCTCCTGCAGGTCCTTGTTGTAGGTGAGCGGCAGCGCGTGGATCACGCCGTGCAGCGCGCTCAGGTGCCCGACGATGCGCGGCGCCTTGGCGCGCAGCAGCTCGGCGGCGTCGGGGTTCTTCTTCTGGGGCATGATCGACGAGCCGCTCGTCCACGCGTCGGGCAGCTCGACGAAGCCGAACTCCTGCGAGGACCAGATCACGAGCTCCGATCCCAGGCGCGAGAGGTGCGTCGCGCAGGTCGCGGCGGCGTTGAGGTAGTCCAGGACGAAGTCGCGGTTGGAGACGGCGTCGATCGAGTTGGGCGCCACGCGCTCGAAGCCCAGCTCCGCGGCGACGGCGCCGCGGTCGGTGTCGAAGTTCACGCCGGCCAGCGCCCCGGCGCCCAGCGGCAGCGCCGCCGTCGAACGGGCGGCGAAGTCGAAGCGGATGGCGTCGCGCTCGAGCATCCACACGTAGGCCAGCAGGTGATGGCTGAGGTACACGGGCTGCGCGCGCTGCAGGTGCGTGTAGCCGGGCAGGGGCCAGTCGAGGTGGCGCTCGGCGGCGTCGACCAGGGCGGCGATCAGGCCCGTGACGCCCTCGCCCGCCGCGCGCGCCGCGTCGCGCGTGAAGAGCGCGACGTCGGTGGCGACCTGGTCGTTGCGCGAGCGCGCCGTGTGCAGGCGGCCGCCGACGGGCCCGGCGAGCTCGGTGAGCCGCCGCTCGACGGCCATGTGGATGTCCTCGTCGTCGGGTGCGAACGGAAAGCTGCCGTCGCGCAGCTCGGCCTCGACGGCATCGAGGCCCGCGAGCAGCGCGTCGCGGTCCTCGCCGGAGATGACGCCCTGCGCGGCGAGCATGCGCGCATGCGCCCGCGACTGGGCGACGTCGTGCGGCCACAGGCGCCGATCGAAGCCGATCGACGCGTTCAGGGCCTGGAAGGCGGGGTCCTGGGGCTCGCGGAAGCGCGACACGGGCGGCGCAGCTTACGCAGCGCTCAGCCCGTCGGCGATCTGGGCGACCTGGGTGGCCAGGGCGAACCCGAGGAGGTACAGCGTGATCGCCCACCCGAGCCACGCGCCCGTGCCGTGGCGGTAGAAGCGCCGGTCGCGGTCGCGCCAGTCCTCGACGACCACGGGGATGAAGCAGGCCAGGCCGAGCGCCATCAGCACCCACGGCGACCAGCCGGTGATGAGGTACTTCGCGTCGAGGTGGAACTCGCCCGCGATGTCGGCGATCACGCGGTGCCAGAGCACGATCGGCAGCGTGGCGGCGACCGCGAAGCCCACCGCGCCGACGCGCCGTGCGCGGCGCCGCCGGGCACGCTCAATCTCCGCGCGCCGATTCGCCATGCCCCCGATTATGGGCCCTGGCCCACCGCCTGCGCCAGTGCCGCGGCCACCCGTTCGACCTGGCTCTCGGTCATTGCCGGGAAGAACGGCAACGCCAGCGAGCGCGCGGCGACGTCCTCGCAGACGGGGAACTCGCCCTCGCGGTGGCCGAAGCGCTCGCGGTAGAAGCTCATGAGGTGGATGGCCGGCAGGTAGGGCTTGCACTGCACGCCGCGGTCCCGGAGGGCGTGGATGACCTCGTCGCGGTCGCGCCCGCGCGGCACCTGCACGACGAAGACGAACCACCCGCGGCGGTCGCCGCCCTCGTCCTCGCACAGCAGCCCGAGACCCTCGATGTCCGCCAGCGCCTCGCGGTACCAGCCCGCCACCCGCGCGCGGTCGGCGAGCATCCCGTCCAGTCGCTGGAGCTGCACCGAGCCGATCGCGCAGGCGATGTCGGTGAGGCGGTAGTTGAAGCCGAGCCGATCGTGGTCGAGCCAGCCCATGTCGGGGGCGCGGCCCTGGTTGCGCTCGGAGTCGATGCCCTCCTTCAGCGCGGCGTCGCCGACGGTCACCATCCCGCCCTCGCCCGTCGTGAGCTGCTTGTTGGCGTAGAAGCCGAAGACGGCCGGGTGCCCGCGCGCGCCGACGCGCATCCCGTCGGCGTGGACCGCGCCGAGCGCCTCGCACGCGTCCTCGACGATCGGCAGCCCCATGCCCTCGAAGGCGGGCAGGTCCGCCGGGTAGCCGAAGATGTGCACCGGCAGCAGCGCCGCCGTGCGCTCGGTGACGGCGGCGGCCGCGGCCGCCGGGTCGAGGTTGAGCGTCCGCGGGTCGATGTCGGCGAACACCGGCCGCGCGTGCTCGAAGAGCGCCGCGTTGGCGCTCGAGACGAAGGAGAAGGGCGACGTGACGACCTCGTCGCCGGCCGCGACGCCGACGGCGCGCAGGGCCAGGTGCAGCCCGGCGGTGCCGCTGGACACCGCCGACGCGTGGCCGGCCCCCAGCCACGCCGCGAAGTCGCGCTCGAAGGCCGGCACCCGCGGGCCGAGCGAGAGCTGGCCCGAGCGCAGGACCTCGATGACCGCGGCCTCCTCCTCCGGCCCGAGGACGGGCTGGGCGAGCGGGATGACCTCGGTGGTGGTTTCAGTCACACCGCGTCCGTCGGCGTCGCCTGGGCGGCGCGTCCGCCGCGACGCCCCGGCTGCTCGGCGTAGGCCAGCGAGTCGACCAGCGCCTCCCAGGAGGCG
The DNA here is from genome assembly GCA_963851295.1 of uncultured Actinomycetes bacterium. Lineage (GTDB taxonomy): Bacteria > Actinomycetota > Thermoleophilia > Solirubrobacterales > Solirubrobacteraceae > JAOPZW01. The sequence goes on from CAWKOS010000003.1 coordinate 6,466, forward strand.
GCGATGATGTTCTCGTTGACCCCGATCGAGCCCCAGACGTCGCGGCCGTCGGAGGCGTCGATGAGCACGCGGGTGGTGGCGCCGGTGCCGTGGTCCTCGTCGAGGATGCGGACCTTGTAGTTGACCAGCTCGATGTCGCGCAGGTGCGGGTGGATCTCGCCGATGGCCAGGCGCAGGGCGGCGTCGAGCGCGTTGACCGGGCCGTTGCCCTCGGCCGTGCGCACGTAGCGCTCGCCGTCGAGCCAGATCTTGATCGTCGCCTCGGTCTCGGCCTTGCCGTCGGCGCGTTGCTCGACGATGACCCGCCAGGACTCCAGGCGGAAGAGCGGCTCGTAGTCGCCGGACTCGCGGCGCAGGAGCAGGTCGAACGAGCCGTCGGCGGCCTCGAACTGGTAGCCGCCGTGCTCGAGCGCCTTGACGCGGTCTATGACCCGCGCGGCCGCCGCGTCGTCGAGGTCCAGGCCGGCCGCCGTCGCGCGCTCGGCCACCGTGTGGCGGCCGCCGAGCTCGGAGATGAGCAGCTCGCGCGCGTTGCCGACCAGACGCGGGGTCGATGTGCTCGAAGGTGGCGCTGTCGGCGCGCACGCCGGCGACGTGCATCCCGCCCTTGTGCGCGAAGGCGTCGCGGCCCACGTACGGCTGCGAGCGGTTGGGCGGGCGGTTGAGCAGCTCGTCGACGAAGTGCGCGGCCTCGGTGAGGCGCGCGAGCTGCTCGTCGGCGAGCACGCGGTGACCCATCTTGAGCTGCAGGTTGGCGATGATCGAGACGAGGTTGGCGTTGCCGGTGCGCTCCCCCACCCCGTTCATGGTGCCCTGGACCTGGAGAGCGCCCGCCTCGATGGCCGCCAGCGAGTTGGCCACGCCGACCTCGGCGTCGTTGTGGCAGTGGATCGCCACGCGCGCGAGCGGGCCGACGGCGGTCACGACGGCGGCCGTCGCCTCGGCGACCTGCCCCGGCAGCGAGGAGCCGTTGGTGTCGCACAGGGCGACGGTCTCGGCGCCGGCGCCGGCGGCGGCGCGCAGGCAGGCAAGCGCGTAGGCGGGGTCCTCGCGGTAGGCGTCGAAGAAGTGCTCGGCGTCGTAGATCACGCGCTTGCCCTCCTCGACGAGGAAGGCGACGGAGTCGGCGATCATGTTGAGGTTCTCGGCCGCGTCGACGCGGACGACCTTCTCGAGGTGCAGGGCCCACGTCTTGCCGACGATCGTGCACACCGGCGCGAAGGAGTCGGCGAGCACGCGCAGGCCGTCGTCCTCGGCGGCCGTCGCGTCGCGGCGCCGCGTCATCCCGAAGGCGGCGATCTCGGCGTGCTCGAAGCGCTCCTCGGAGAGCAGCTCGAAGAGCTCGAGCTCCTTCGGGTTCGAGGACGGGAAGCCCGCCTCGATGAGATGCACGCCGAGCTCGTCGAGCTTGCGCGCGACCCGGACCTTCTCGGCCGCCGACAGCGTCAGGCCGGGGCCCTGCATGCCGTCGCGCAGCGTGGCGTCGTAGAGCTCGATGTCGGGCACGGGCCTACGCGACCTGTTCGCGCACCGGCACGGGGTCCAGCCACTCGCGGTAGCGCTCGGTGCGCCCGTGCAGGGCGTCCTCGAAGGCGCCCTGCACCGCCCGGGTGATCTCGCCGGGCTCGCCGCCGCCGACGGCGTGGTCGTCGACCTCGCGCACCGGCACGAGCTCGGCCGCCGTGCCGGTCATGTAGAGCTCGTCGGCGAGGTAGAGCTCGGCGCGGGCCAGGTTGCGCTCGACGACCTCGAAGCCGAGGTCGCGCGCGATCTGGACGCACGACTTGCGGTTGATCCCGTCGAGAATGCCGGCCGTCTGCGGCGGGGTGTAGATCGTCCCCTCGCGGACCATGAAGATGTTCTCGCCCGAGCCCTCGCACACGTAGCCGTGGTCGTCGAGGAGGATCGCCTCCTCGTAGCCGGCCTTGTGGGACTCGATCTTGGCCAGGATCGAGTTGAGGTACTGCCCGGAGGCCTTGGAGTGCGGGATCAGCGAGTCGTTGCTGATCCGCCGCCACGAGGAGACCTTGGCCCGGACGCCGTTGCGCTTGCCCTCCTCGCCGAGGTAGGCCGGCCACTGCCACGTCGCGATGCTGACGTCGACCGGCGCCTCGAGCGGGAACAGCCCCATCGTCCCGTAGCCGCGGAAGGCGATCGGGCGGATGTAGCAGGCGCGGAAGCCGTTGCGGCCGATGAGCTCGAGCGTCGCCTGGCGCAGCTGCTCGCGCTCGAAGGGGATCGGCATGTAGTAGAGCTCGGCCGACTTGAAGAGCCGGTCGATGTGGTCGGCGTGGCGGAAGACCGCCGGGCCGATCTCGGTGTCGTAGCAGCGGACGCCCTCGAAGACGCCGGTGCCGTAATGCAGGCCGTGCGTGAGTACGTGGACCTTCGCGTCCTCCCAGTTGACGAACTCGCCGTTCATCCAGATGAGGTCCGCCTGCTCCACGTCTTCGCTCCTTAGTCGAGGTGCGCGAGCACCGCCTGCGTCGCCTCGGCCGTGCTCGCCGTGCCGCCGAGGTCCCGGGTCCGCAGCCCCCCTTCGAGCGCGCGGTCCACCGCCGATTCTACGGCTGAGGCCTCGGCTTCGCGACCGAGGCCGTGGCGCAGCATCATCGCGGCCGACAGGAACATGGCCAGCGGGTTGGCGATCCCCTGCCCGGCGATGTCGGGCGCCGAGCCGTGGACGGGCTCGAAGAGGCCCGGGCCGTCGCCGCCGATCGACGCGCTGGGCAGCAGGCCGAGTGAGCCGGTGACGACCGACGCCTCGTCGCTGAGGATGTCGCCGAACATGTTCTCGGTGAGGATCACGTCGAAGTGGCGCGGCGCCGTGATGAGCTTCATCGCCGTGGAGTCGACGAGGGCGTGCTCGAGCTCGACGTGCGGGAACTCCTCGGCGTGGACGCGGCGCACGACCTCGCGCCACAGGCGGCTGGTCTCGAGCACGTTGGCCTTGTCGACGCTCGTGACCTTCGAGCGCGCGGCCCCGAAGCCGACGCGCGCGATGCGCTCGATCTCCTCGGTCGTGTAGATGCACTGGTCGCTGGCGCTGTCGGCCGCCCGCGTCTTCTCGCCGAAGTAGATCCCGCCCGTGAGCTCGCGCACGACGAGCATGTCGGTGCCCTCGACGACCTCGCGGCGCAGCGGGCTCGCGTCGAGCAGCGCCTCGACGGCGCGCACGGGGCGCAGGTTGGCGTAGAGGCCCAGCGCCTTGCGCAGGCCGAGCAGCCCCTGCTCGGGGCGCGGGGCGTTCGGATCGGTCGTGTCCCACCTCGGTCCGCCGACCGCCGCGAGCAGGACGGCGTCGGCCTCGCGGCAGGCCGCGAGCGTCTCGTCGGTGAGCGCCGTGCCGTGAGCGTCAATCGAAGCGCCCCCGAACGGGTACTCGGCGAAGGCGAAGTCCCCGAGGCGCGACAGCAGCTCGACGGTGGGCGCGGAGATCTCGGGGCCGATCCCGTCTCCGGGCAGAACGGCGATGCTCACGGGCATGGGTCGGGCAGCTTAAGGTTTCGACGAGTCGATGACGGACGTGACCCAGGAGACGGAGAGGCTCAGGGAGCAGTTGGAGGCCGAGCGCGCGGCTCGGCGCGAGGCCGAGCGCGCGGCCGCGGACAACGCGCGCCTGCTCTACGAGCGCCAGGACGAGCTCGAGCTGCTCGAGATGGTCGCGGCCGCGTCGAACGAGGCGACGGCGATCGAGCCGGCGCTCGGCGCCGCGATCGTCCACGTCTGCGCCCACATGCGCTGGCCCGTCGGCCACGCCTACCTCGCCGTCGGCCCCGGCGGCGCGCTGCGCACCGCGGGGGTCTGGTACCTCGAGGACGAGGCGCGCTACGCGGCCTTCCGCGACGCCAGCGAGCGCCCCGGGCTCGTCGCCTGGCTGCCCAGCCACGTGATGGCCACGGGCGAGCCGGCCTGGGTCGCCGACGTCGCCGACGAGCCCCGCTTCCAGCGCCGCGACGTCGCCCGCGAGGCCGGGCTGCGCTCCGGCTTCGCCTTCCCGATCCTCAGCGGCGCCCGCCCGGCCGGGGTGCTGGAGTTCTTCGCGGCCGGGCAGGCCGAGCCCGACCCCGGGCTGCTGCAGGTCATGGGGCAGATCGGCGTCGCGCTCGGGCGCGTGGTCGAGCGCGTGCGCGCCCGCGCCGAGCTCGAGCGCTCCAACGCCGACCTCGAGGCCTTCGCCTACGTCGCCTCGCACGACCTCGCCGAGCCGCTGCGCTCGGTGGCCGGCTTCGTCTCGCTGCTCGAGCGCCAATACGGCGAGGCGCTCGACGAGCAGGCGCGCGAGTTCATCGCCTACGCGGTCGACGGCGTCGAGCGCATGCAGGGGATGATCGACGACCTCCTGCTCTACGCGCGGGCCGGCACGAGCGAGCTGCGCTGCGAGCGCGTCGCCGCGGGCGACCTCGTCGCCGAGGCGCTGCGCGACCTCGGCCCGGCGATCGCCGAGCGCGGGGCGCAGGTCGAGGTCGGCCCGCTCCCGGTGGTGCGCGCCGACGCCGGGCAGCTGCATCGCGTCCTGCAGAACCTGCTCGCCAACGCGATCAAGTTCACCGCCGACGGGGTGGCGCCGCGGGTGGCGGTCACGGGCGCCCTCGCGGGCCCGGTGCACGAGCTGGCGGTGGCCGACAACGGGATCGGGATCGAGACCGCGGAGGCCGAGCGGATCTTCGAGATGTTCGCGCGCGTCCCGGCCGAGGCGGCGCGCTTCCACGGGACCGGCCTCGGCCTCGCGATCTGCCGCCGGATCGTCGAGCGCCACGGCGGGCGCCTGTGGGTCGAGCCCAACGCGGGCGGCGGCAGCGTGTTCAAGCTCACGCTGCCGCTACCGTGAGGGGCCGGTCCAGCCCGCCCCTGCATGCTCGTCTACGTCGTCCGCCGCCTCATCTCCGTCGTCGTCGTGATGGTCGGCGTCGCCGCGCTCGTCTTCTCGGTCTTCTATGCCTTCCGGCCCGAGATCGTCTCCGACGGCAGCGGCTACGTGCCCCAGCTCGTGCACTTCCTCGACCGCGTCTTCCTGCACTTCGACCTGGGGACCTCGTCGGAGCGCAATCTGAGCTTCCAGCCGATCGCGCCGCTGCTGCGCCAGTCGTTCCCCGCCGACCTCTCGCTGGTCGCGGGCGGGCTGGTGCTCGGCTCGGCGGCGGGGGTCGCGCTCGGCGCCTTCGCCTCGCAGCGGCGCGGGACGCTCACCTCGCGCGCGCTCGACGGCTTCGCGGCCTTCGGCATGAGCGCGCCCGTCTACTGGGTGGGCGCCATGACCGTCGTCTTCTTCCACCCCGAGGTCGGCGAGATCGCGCGCCTGCCGATCAGCAAGCCCAACACCTACCAGCCGCTGACCCACGACCCGCTGGCGTGGCTGCAGTCGCTGTGGCTGCCGTGGATCATCCTCAGCCTGCCGCTCGCGGCGATCGTGATGAGGATGATGCGCGCGACGCTGGGCGAGGTCTTCGAAGAGGACTTCGTGCGCACCGCGCGCGGCAAGGGCCTCTCCCCCGGCCGGGTCATGCGCCATCACGCGATCCCCGCCGCGAGCGCCCCCGTCATCTCGCTCGTCGGCGTGACCATGAGCACCATGGTCACCAACGCGATCCTGCTCGAGTACACGTTCAGCATCCCCGGCATGTTCCGTCTCATGACCCAGGCGCTGGGCAACGCCGACCTCGCCGTCGTGCAGGGCGTCGCCATCGCCGGCGCCGTCCTGGTCGTCTCGGCGAACCTGCTCGCCGACCTCGTGCACGCGTGGCTGGACCCACGCGTGCGCGAGGGCTGATCCGTTACGCAGCCAAGGACGCAACCGCCGTCCCGAGTCGTTCGGGGGCGCCGGCGCGCAGCATCTGCGCCACGCTGCGGCGCGCCCTGAACAACCGCGGCGTCAGCGTGGTCTCGCGCACGCCCAGCGCACGGGCGGCTTCGCCGTAGCGGAGCCCGGCCACGTCGACGGCGACCAGGGCCTCGCGAAACGGGCGCGGAAGCGCGGCGATCGCCTCGAGCACGAGCCGCGCCTCGACGATCTCGTGCGGCGGAGGGCCGCCCGTGTCCTCGATGTACTCGAGCTGCTCGCCGGTGGCGAGCGCCGGTCTGCTGCGCGCTCGGCGCAGGTTGCTGATGAAGGTGTTGCGCAACACCGTCAGCAGGTAGCCCAGGTCGTCTTCGTTGCGCAGCGACCGTGGGCGCGACAGAACCCGCACATAGGTGTCCTGAACCAGATCCTCGGCCTGCTCGCGCGAGCAGCACAGCGCGCGAGCGGCTCGGTAGAGACGGTCGAGATGGTCGCCCAGCCCCGCCGGATCGAGCACGCGGGTCATGGCCGGTCGCCCGCGCGCGCGAGCGCCCTGACGTCGTCGGCGACGAGCGCCTTGCCACCGATGCTCCATGCGCCGCCCGTGACCTCTTCGACGATGCACCAGGTGAGGTGGCGCGTGCTCTCGCCCTCGATCGCGACCATCGCGTCGGTGAGGCGCTCGGCAATCTCCTGCTTCTGAAGCGCCGTGAAGACGCCGTCGATGACCTTGACCTGGATGAGTGGCATGCGGTGGTTCTCCTCGGGCTGACGGACGTGCCGGCCATGGTCCGCCGTCCCCGCGCCGCGCACATCGGGTGGATCCCCGACATCGACCCCCGAACATTGCGTGGCCTGCCGTGCGCGGCTTACGATCGCGCGGCGATGGACCAGCCGGGATCCGCTCCACCGGCGGTGCTGCTCGAGCGCGAGCACGAGGTGGCGCGCGTGCGCGCGGTCTTGGGCGCCGTCGGGCGGCGCGCCGGCGGGACCCTGGTGATCGAGGGTGCCCCGGGGATCGGCAAGTCGCGGCTGCTCGAGGCGGCACGGTCGTGGGCGCCGGACGTCGGCGTCCGCGTCCTCGCGGCGCGCGCCACCGAGCTCGAGCACGGCTTCCCGTTCGGGATCGTCCGCCAGCTCTTCGAGCGCCCGCTGCTGGAGGCCGACGCGGGCGAGCGCGCGCGCTGGCTGGCCGGCGCGGCGGCGCTGGCCTCGGACGTGCTCACGGCGGCGCCGACGCGGGCGCCGCCGGCCGGCCCGTCCGGCAGCGATCCGGGCTATGCGTGGCAGCACGGCCTCTACTGGCTGGCGTCGAACCTCTCCGCCGATGCGCCCCTCGTGCTCGTGATCGACGACCTGCAATGGTGCGACGCGCCATCGGCCAGCGCGCTCGCGTTCATGGCACGCCGGCTCGAGGGGCAGCCGCTCGGGCTGATCCTCGCCACCCGGCCGCTCGATCCCCTGCTGGCGCCCGAAGCGGCGACGCTGGTCGCCGACCCCGCCACCGAGCTGCTGCGCCCCTCCCCGCTCTCGTCGGCGGCGATCGGCACGCTTGTCGCCGAGCGGCTGGCCGACGAGCCCGACGACCGGTTCGTCAGCGCGTGCCTCGACGTGACGGGCGGCAACCCGTTCCTGCTCGGCGAGCTGCTGGGCGAGGCGGCGGCGCGGGGACTCGATCCCACCGCTGCCGCCGCGGCCGAAGTCGGCGCCATGGTCCCGCGCGGCGTGGCCAATGCGGTCCTGCTGCGGTTGGCGCGGCTGGTGCCCACGGCCGCCGTCCTCGCCCGCGCGCTCAGCGCCCTCGGAGACGGTGCGCAGGTCGGCGACGCGGCACGGCTGGCCGACCTCGCGGGCGAGGACCTGGAGGCTGCGATGGCGGCGCTCGTCTCCGCCGGGGTCGTGGAATCCGGGGGCACCGTCCGCTTCGCCCACCCGATCCTGCGCGCCGCGATCTACGACGACCTCTCCCTCGCCGAGCGCGAGCGTCTCCACGCCGCCGCCGCGGCGATCCTGCGCGAGCGCGGAGCTCCCGCCGGGCAGGTCGCCGCGCAGGTCATGCACACCGAGCCGGCCGCCGACCCCGAGGCGGTGGCGCTGCTGCGCGAGGCCGCGCGCGACGCGCTGGCCATGGGCGACGCCGTCGAGGCGGCCACCCTGCTCGCCCGCGCGTTGGACGAGCCCCCCACCGACGGCCAACGCGGCGCCGTCGTGCTCGAGCTCGGCCAGGCGCATGCCCGCACCGGCGCGGCCGAGGCGATCGCTCCGCTGTCGGAGATCGTCGAGCACGGAGAGGATCCCGACGCGGTCGCCGCGGCGGCGATCGAGCTCGGCGGCATGCTCTTCTTCGCGGGCCGCGCCGCCGAGGGCGCGGCGATCCTGCGCCGCGCCCAGGAGCGGCTCCCGGCGTCGGAGCCGGCGCGCGGGGTGTTGGAGGTCGCGCTGCTGGGGGCGAGCTACACGTCGGTGTCCGCCCGACGCGAGGCCGAGCCGACGATCGCCCGGCTGCGCGATCCGGGCGGGCCGGCCACCAGCGTGCTGGAGGCGACGACGCTCGCCACGCTGGCCATGGACGAGGTGATGTACCTGCGCTCCGCGTCGACCGCGATCGACCTTGCCGAGCGCGCCCTCGCCGCGGGCCTCCCGCTCGAGCCCCATCGCGGCGAGAACTGGGTGATCCTGGCCCTCGCGGCGCTGTCGGCCTCGGACGACAGCGACGCGGCGCTGCGGGGCTGCGACGAGATCCTCGCGCGGGCGCGCAAGCGCGGCGCGGCGCTGGCCGTGGTGAGCATGCAGGCCCTTCGCGCGGGCGTCGCGGTGCGCAGCGGAGAGGTGACCGCCGCACGGGCGGACGCGGAGGCGGCGATCGAGCGCGCCCCCGACATGCTGGGCGCCGAGTACCTCGTCCTGGCGGTGTCGGCGGCGGTGTTCGCCGGCCTCGACCGCGACGAGACCCCCGCCTCCCTGCGACGGCTCATCGACCGCGCCGGCGTTCGCTACGACACCGAGTTCATCCCGGGCTCGCAGCTGCGCCTCGCGTCAGGCATGCTGCGCGCCGCGGCCGGCGACCACGAGGCCGCGGTCGACGAGCTGCGCGGCTGCGAGCTCGACCATCCGACGCTCGGCGGCGAGAACCCGGCCGTGCTCGCCTGGCGCTCGGCGGCGGCCCTCTCGCTGGCCGAGCTCGGGCGCCACGACGAGGCTCGCGGCCTGGCGGCCGAGGAGGTGCGCCGTGCCCGGTCCTTCGGCGCGGCGCGCGCCGTCGGCGTCGCCCTGCGCGCCCAGGCGCTCGTCGGCCCTCCGGCCGAGCGGGCCGACACGCTGCGGGCGGCGCTCGAGGTGCTGGCACGCTCGCAGGCGCGGCTCGAGCACGCCCGCGCGCTGGTCGACCTTGGCGCCACCCTGCGCGCCGTCGGGCAGCGCGGCGCGGCCCGCGACCCCCTGCTCGAGGGGCTCGCCGTGGCCGCGCGCTGCGGCGCCCGCACCCTCGAGCGGCGTGCGCGGGCCGAGCTGGGCGCGATCGGCATCCGGCCGCGACGCAGCGATCAGGCGGGCCCGGACTCGCTGACGCCAAGCGAGCGGCGCGTCGTGGAGCTCGCCGCCTCCGGCGCCACCAACCGGGAGATCGCCCAGGAGCTGTTCGTCACCGAGAAGACGGTCGAGACGCACCTGGGGCGCGCGTTCCGCAAGCTCGACGTCTCGTCGCGACGCCAGCTGCCCGACGTGCTCGCCCGCGCTGATTGACGCCGGCGCGACGGTCAGAGCGCCGTCGTGACCGGGCCGCTGCGCTCGCGGTCGTGCTCGTAGGCGTCGATGGCGCCGGACTCCTGGAGAGTCAGGGCGATGTCGTCGAGGCCGTTGAGGAGGCGGTGCTTGACCTCGGGGTCGATGTCGAAGTGCGCACGATGAACCCCATCCCCACCCACCCAGCGGACCTCCTGCTCGGCGAGGTCGACCTGGGCCTCGCGGGCCTCCGCGATCGCCCTGACGTCCTCGGCGGGCAGCTCGACCGGGAGCAGGCCGATCTTGGTGCAGTTGGAGCGGAAGATGTCGGCGAAGCTCGGCGCGATGACCGCGCGGAAGCCGTAGTCCTCGAGCGCCCAGGGCGCGTGCTCGCGGCTCGAGCCGCAGCCGAAGTTACGCCCGGCGACGAGGATCTCGTTGCGCGGCAGGTCCCAGTCGGGCTCCTTCGCCCAGTCGTAGAAGAGGAACTCGCCGAAGCCCGTGCGCTCGACGCGCTTGAGGAACTGCTTGGGGATGATCTGGTCGGTGTCGACGTCGTCGCGGTTGAGGACGGACACCGGCCCCGTGATCGTCTCGATGGCGCGCATCGGCGTCAGCTCCATTCCCTGATGTCGACGAAGTGGCCCTCGATGGCGGCCGCGGCGGCCATCTCCGGGCTGACGAGATGCGTGCGCCCGCCACGGCCCTGGCGGCCCTCGAAGTTGCGGTTCGAGGTCGAGGCGCAGCGCTCGCCGGGCTTGAGGATGTCGGGGTTCATGCCCAGGCACATCGAGCACCCGGCGCCGCGCCAGTCGAAGCCGGCGGCGCGGAAGACCTCGTCGAGGCCCTCGGCCTCGGCCTGGAGCTTCACCTGCACCGAGCCCGGGACCACCATCGCGTAGATGTCGGAGGCCACCTTGCGGCCCTCGACCACGCGCGCCGCGGCGCGCAGGTCGCCGATGCGCGAGTTGGTGCACGAGCCGATGAAGACGCGGTCCAGGCGGATGTCCTGGATCGCCGTCCCGGGCTCGAGGTCCATGTAGACCAGGGCGCGCTCCTCGCCCTCGGTCGACGGCTCCGGGATGCAGCCGGCGACGCCGATGACCTGCGCCGGGTTCGTCCCCCAGCTCACCATCGGGCTCAGCGCGCCGGCGTCGACCACGACCTCGCGGTCGAAGCTCGCGCCCGCGTCGGTGTGCAGCTCGCTCCAGGCCGGGTCGACCTGCGCCCCGTGCTCGTCGACCCACGCGAAGGTGGTGTCGTCGGGGGCGACCATGCCCGCGCGCCCGCCGCCCTCGATGGTCATGTTGCAGACCGTCATGCGGCCCTCCATCGACAGCTTCTCGACGGCCGGGCCCGCGTACTCGACGACGTGGCCGGTCGCGCCGTCGACGCCCATCTCCCCGATCGTGCCGAGGATGAGGTCCTTTGCCGTGACGCCGAAGCCGAGCTCGCCCTCGTAGCGGATGCGCATCGACCTCGGCTTGCGCTGGACCAGGCACTGGGTCGCGAGCACGTGCTCGACCTCGCTCGTGCCGATGCCGAAGGCCAGCGCCCCGAAGGCGCCGTGGGTGGCGGTGTGGCTGTCGCCGCAGACGATCGTCATCCCGGGCTGGGTGACGCCCAGCTCGGGCCCGATGACGTGGACGATCCCCTGTTGCTCGGAGCCCAGCGAGTACAGCGGGATGCCGAACTCCTGGCAGTTGCGCTCGAGGGTCTGCACCTGCACGCGGCTGAGCTCGTCCTTGATGCGCGCCGCGACCGGCGTGCCGTCGGTGGGCACGTTGTGGTCGGCGGTGGCCAGCGTGCGGTCGGGCCGGCGCACCGCGCGCCCGGCGAGCCGCAGCCCGTCGAAGGCCTGCGGGCTCGTGACCTCGTGCACGAGGTGCAGGTCGATGTAGATGAGGTTCTCGGCGACCTCGTGGGCGTCCCAGATCTTGTCGAACAGCGAACGCGGCATGGTGTCGATCAGCTCCTGCGCAGGCCGGCGGACACGACGGCCAGCAGGGCCGCCTCGTCCGGGCCGGGGTTCTCGAAGTGGTGGGGCAGGTCGGCGTCGAAGGTGACGCAGTCGCCGGTGGCCAGCTCGTGGCGCTCGCCGTCGATGTCGAGCACCACGACGCCCTCCTGGACGAGGGCGATCTCGCGGCTGCCGGGCTCGTGCATCGGCGGGTCGCCCGGGCCACCGGTCTGGGCGCCGGGCGCGAGGACGTGGCGGCTGAGCTCGGCGCGCTGGCCCGGCAGCGGCGCGGTGAGGACCTCGACGCGGTGGCCGGCCTGGGGCGAGCCGCCGCGGCGGCGCTCGCCGGCGCGGACGATGGTCACCGTCCCGGCCTCGTCGAGGCGCAGGAGCTGGCTGAGGCGCAGCTCCAGACCGGCGGCGATGCGGCCGGCGACCTGCAGGGTCGGGCTCGTCTCGCCGCGCTCGACCTGGCTGAGCATCGGAGCGCTCACGCCCGAGCGCACCGCCAGGTCGCGCAGCGAGAGGTCCATCGCCTCGCGCAGCGCCCGGACGCGCGGGCCGATGTGGATGTGGGTGTCGACCGCGACGGCCACAATACAAACGTACGCTATCACGTACAGCGCTGCAAGCCGTGGGCGCTCCGGCGTGCGACCACGGCCGCGCTCTAGGGTGGCCGGGGTGGCCGGCTTCGTCGTACCCGACGTCCTCGTCCTCGCCGGCGGCGGGGTCGTCGGCGAGGCGTGGATGACGGGCCTCCTCGCGGGCATCGAGGACGAGGCGGGCGCCGACCTGCGGCGCGTGGAGGCGCTCGTCGGGACCTCGGCGGGCTCGATCGTCGCCGCGCGCCTGGTCGCGGGCGTGGCCCTGCGCCGGCCGCCGCGCACGTCGCGGGCCGGCGCGGCGGCGGCCGCGGAGGCCGCGAGCGAGGGCCCGCTGCGGACCGCGGCGCGCTGGGGCTGGGCGGCGACCGCGCCGCTGGCGCCGATCGCCACCGCGATCGCGACGCCCGGCGGCGCGCTGCTGCGCTCGGCGCTGCTCTCGCGCGCCCCGGGCGGCGGGCAGCGCCTCGGCCGCCTGCACGGCGAGATCGAGCGCTCGGGCGCGCGCTTCGACGGGCGCCTGCGCGTCTGCTGCGTCGACCGCCGCTCGGGCCGGCGGGTCGTGTTCGGGGCCCCGGGAGCGCCGCCGGCGACGGTGGCCGACGCCGTCGTCGCCTCCTGCGCGATCCCGTGGGCCTTCGCGCCGGTGGAGATCGGCGGGCGCGAGTACGTCGACGGCGGCGTGTGGAGCGTGACCAACCTCGACGCCGCCCCGGCGCGCCGCGACACCCAGGTGCTGTGCCTGGACCCGACGGCGTCGCTGAGCTCGCCGCTGCGCCTGGCCTTCCGCGTCGCGATCGCGATGGAGCTGCAGATCCTGCGCGGGCGGGGGGCGCGCGTGCGCCACGTCGGCCCCGACGACGAGGCCGCCGCGGCGATGGGGACCGACTTCATGTCCCCGGCGGCCTCCGCGGCCGCGCTGGCGGCCGGCCACCGCCAGGGCCGGGCGCTGGCCGCGGGCTGAGTCCCTTCACGCGATCTTCTCCACCCGGCGCCCCGGACGCGCAACCCTGAGGCAGCGCTCGTGCGCGGCCGCCACGGAGGGCGGGCCGACCCGGGGGGGACAGCGAGCGCTCTCCTCCGCACACGGTCGCGGCGGCGGGCCGAGACCCGGGCTCGCCGCCGCGATGCGTGCCGCCGCCCCTCAGGCCGCGGCGAAGGCGTGGGCGACCGCGGCGATCGCCCGCGCCAGCGTCACGAGGTCCTCGACGCGGACGCGCTCGTCCACGGCGTGGGCGAGCTCGATGCCCGGCGTCCCGGCCATGACCGTCGGGATCCCGCGCGCGGTCCAGAGGCGCATGTCGGCCCCCCACGGGACGCCCGCGACGTCGGCCTCGCGCCCCGCCGCGGCGCTGTAGGACTCGCGCACGAGCGCCGCGAAGGGGTGGGCCGCGTCGGTCTGGCCCGAGGCGAACTGCCCGCCAGGCCACGTTAGGCGCGCCTCGGGGCAGGCGCGCGCGACGACCGCCTCGAGAGCGGCCCGCGCCTCGGCGACGTCCTCCCCCACGCGCACCGGCGCGCGGCCCTCGAAGGTCAGGCGGTCGGGCACGCTGCTCGACCACTCCCCCGCCTCCACGCGCCCGACGAGCAGCGGGTAGGGCAGCTCGAGCGCGCGCATCAGCGGGTGCTCGACCCCGGCGTTCAGCGCCCGCTCGTGCTCGGCGAGCGCCGTGTGGACGGGCAGGTAGCGGTCGATCGCCGACACCCCCTCGAGCCGGTGCGCCGCGTGGGCGGCGACGCCGGGCACGACGCCCTCGAAGGTCACCGCGCCCGCCTGGGCGCAGACGACGTCGAAGCCCGTCGGCTCGGGGATCAGGCACGCGTCGAAGGCGCCGTCGCGCTCCAGCGCGGCGAAGGCGCCCAGGCCGCCGTCCTCCTCGGAGGCGACCGCGACGAGGACGACCTCGGCCTGCGCCCCGCCCTCGCGCGCGACCTCGGCCAGCGCGTGCAGGGCGGCCGCCACCGCGCCCTTCATGTCGACGCTGCCGCGGCCGTGCAGCCAGCCGTCCTCGAGCGCGCCCGACCACGGCCCGTGGCGCCACGGCACGGTCCCGGGCGGCACGACGTCGACGTGACCGCTGACCGCCAGCCGCCCGCCGCCGGCCCCGCCGCCGTCCCGCGCCGGCACGGTCACGGTCAGCCCCCAGAGCTCCTCGCGCGCCGCCTCCTCCCCCGGGTAGGCCGCATGGGCGCGCAGCGCGGCCAGGTCGTGGCGGTGCAGCTGCGCCCGCAGCCCCAGCCCGCGGGCGAGCTCGGCCAGGCGCTCGAGGGCGCCGCGCTCGTCGCCGGTCACGCTGGGGATCTCGACGAGCGCGGCGGCGTCGCGGGCGAGGGCCCGCGCGTCGATCACGGCGCGGCGAGCTCCGCCGCCGGCTCGGCGTCCTCCTCGGCCATCGCCTGCACGCGGCGCACGGCGTTGGTCAGCGCGCGCGCGTAGGCCATGCCCGCCGCCTCGATGATGTCGGTGGTCACGGCCTGGCCGGCGCCGGTGGCGCGCTCGCGCAGGAACACGCCGGGGAGCCCGACGCGCTCGCCCGCGTTCTGGCCGAGCTCCACGACGACCGCGACCTCGCCGAGGGCGTCCTGGCCCCCCGTGACCGCGTCGACGCGGAACTCGCGCAGGCGCGCGTCGATCCCGGTGGCGGCGTTGATGGCGCGGAAGACCGCGTCGATCGGGCCGTCGCCGGTGAAGGCGCCCTGCTTGACCTCGCCGTCCGGCGTGCTCACGCCGACGGTCGCGTGCGGCGGGCGCCGCGAGGACGCCTCGACATCGAACCACTCAAGCGTGTAGGCGCCGGCCTCCTCGCGCAGCTCGTCGGTGACGAGCGCCTCGAGATCGAGCGCGGTGACCTGCTTCTTCTTGTCCGCGATCTCCTTGAAACGCTTGAAGGCGGTGTTCAGCGCCTGGCCGTCGACCTGGTAGCCGAGCTCCTCGAGCGCGGCGCGCAGCGCGTGGCGGCCGGAGTGCTTGCCGAGGACGAGCTGGTTGGCGTCCAGGCCGACCGTGGTGGCGTCCATGATCTCGTAGGTCGAGCGCTCCTTGAGGACGCCGTCCTGGTGGATGCCCGACTCGTGCGCGAAGGCGTTGCGCCCGACGATCGCCTTGTTGGGCTGCACCGGGTAGCCGGTGAGGCGGCTCACGAGGCGGCTGGTGCGCGCGATCTCGCGGGTGTTGACGGCGGTGCTCAGGCCGATGTCCGCCGCGCGCGTGTGCAGGAGCATCACGATCTCCTCGAGCGACGCGTTGCCCGCGCGCTCGCCGATGCCGTTGATCGCGCACTCGACCTGGCGCGCGCCCGCGAGGACGCCCGCGAACGAGTTGGCCACCGCGAGCCCGAGGTCGTCGTGGCAGTGCACGGAGAGCACGACGTCGCGCAGCCCCGGCGCGCGCTCGCACAGCGCGGTGAGGAAGTCGGCGTACTCCTGCGGCATCGCGTAGCCGACGGTGTCGGGGATGTTGATCGTCGTCGCGCCCTCGTCGATGGCGATCTGCACGACCTCGGCGGTGAAGTCGAGGTCCGCGCGCGTGGCGTCCATCGGCGAGAACTCGACGTCCTCGCAGTGGGACTTCGCCTGCGCCACCGAGGCGCGCGCCAGGCCCTTGACGTCCTCGCGCGTGGCCTGCAGCTGATGGACGATGTGGATGTCGGAGGTCGAGACGAAGGTGTGGATGCGCGGGCGCTCGGCGTCGCGCACGGCATCCCAGGCGCGCTCGACGTCGGCGGGGTTGGCGCGCGCCAGCCCGGCGACCACCGGTCCATGGACCTCGCGCGCGATCGCCTGCACGGCCTCGAAGTCGCCGGGCGAGGCGATCGGGAAGCCGGCCTCGATGATGTCCACGCCCAGGCGCGCGAGCTGGTGGGCGATCTCGAGCTTCTCGGCGGTGTTGAGCGAGATGCCCGGCGACTGCTCGCCGTCGCGCAGCGTGGTGTCGAAGATCAGTACTCGGTCGGGGCTTTCGTCTGGCATTGGCTGTCCTCTCGTGGGCTTCGTCCTTCGGCTTCTCTCGTGATCGGTTTGCGGCTTCGCGGCCGCCACGCGCTATTCCCCCCGAAGGGGGAGGAGGAGAAGTCGAAGGGCGAGCTGGGACGCCATGCGAGCCAGGAGCCTAGCGAAGGGCCCTACTCCATCGCAACGGCCGTTTCGACCGGCGGCTCCTCGAGCGCCGTCGGGCGCGCCTTCTCCCACTTGCGCCGGAAGAACTTCGGATAGGCGAACCAGGCGAAGACCATGAGCACGACGCCCAGGAGCAGCCCGCCGATCCCGATCAGGATCGGGATCTCGATGCCGTGCCAGGGCGGGGTGTAGTTGTAGTCCTCCGCGTAGCCCTTGGTCCCGTAGTCGATGTAGGCGCGCACGAAGACGAAGGCCAGCATTGCGAAGCCCAGCAGCGGGAGCAGGCCCGCGAAGACGAAGCTCTTGCCCGAGCGGACGATCGCCTGGCGGTAGTAGACGATGCACGCCAGCCCGGTGATGCCGTAGTAGAAGGCGATCATGAAGCCGATGGCGGTCACCGAGTCGCCGAGGACGTTCTGGCTGAGCTCGTTGACGGCGACGTACCAGATGATCGAGACCGCGCCCATCGAGATCGTCGACACCGTCGGGGTCATGTAGCGCGGGCTGACGTTCCCGAAGGTCTTCGGTATCGCGCCCCAGCGCGCCATCGAGAGGCTCGTGCGCGCGGTGGGCAGGATCGTCGTCTGCGTCGAGGCGGCGGCCGAGCTGAGCACGGCGATGATGAGCAGCTTGTCCAGCGGCGAGCCGAAGACCTTGCTGCCGAGCACGCTGAGCACGTCGTCGGCGTTGTCGACCAGCAGCTTCTCGCCGCCGTAGGCCTGCGCGGCGAAGGAGACCACGACGTAGATGAGCACGAGCAGGATCGTGCTCATGACCGCCGCGCGCCCAGGGCCCGTGTGACGGTCCTGGGACTCCTCGTTGACCGCGACCCCGCTGTCCCACCCCCAGTAGATGAAGATGCCCAGCAGGACGCCGTCGACGAGCGCGTTGAAGCTCGAGATGTGGAGTGGGTTCAGCCAGCTCAGGCTGACGCCGGGCTCGGTGGGCACGTCGGTGAACGCGACCTTGGCGAGCGCGACGACCGCGAAGAGCGCGAGGGTGAGGATCTCGGCGGTCAGCAGCCACTTCTGCGTGCTGGCGTTGAGCTCGATGCCGATCACGCAGATCCAGGTCATGATCGCGATCCACACGACGCCGACGAGGGTCACCGCCCAGCTCGTGTCGGCCGCCGACTGCCAGCCGAAGAGCAGGAACGAGTAGATGCCGGCGATCTGCGCCAGGCTGGCCATGACGATGATGTCGGCGGCGATGATCGCCCAGCCCGACAGCCATCCCAGCTGCGGGCCCATGGCGCGGGTGACCCAGGCGAAGCTCGTGCCGCAGTCCGGGTCGGCGCGGTTCATGTAGCTGTACGCGAAGGCGATGAACAGCATCGGAACGAACGAGACGATCAGCACCGCCGGCGCCGAGAGCCCGACGCCCGGGACCGCCACGATGAAGCCGAGCGTGGCCGCCAGGCTGTAGCCCGGTGCGGTCGAGGCCACGCCGATGACGACGTTCGACGCGTAGCCGATCGCGTTCGACTTCAGGCCCTTCTCGCCATGCGCCGACCCGGCCGGCATGTCGCCGCCGCCAGGGCGCGGCGCCGCGATCGATCCGGATTCCACTTGCGTCCCTCCTCGCTGTCCCGCCCGGTGTTCGGGGCGCGAGCGTACTCCCCTGCGACGACGGCGACGGCAGGTTCTGCACAGCTTGCTCCACTGCGGCGCACGCAACCCACAGGCTGTCGAAGCCGGGTTGTCCATCGTGGCGTGGTGAAGCAGCTACGGCGCCGAGTACCGTGGTGCGACCGTGACTCCGCCGCTCGACACCGGCTTTCCTTCGGCCGACGCCCAGGACGACTTCCTGCGCGTCCGCCGGCGTCAGGTCATGTCGCGGCTGGCGCGGCGCCTGGGCCGCGAGCCGGGCGACGTCGACGTCATCCTGCCCTACGAAGAGGTCGTCGACGCCCTCGGCTACCTCGAGGAATCCTACGTCGGGCTGCAGACCGTGCCGCTGCACTCGATCCTCGGCACCGTCGACCGCGCCAAGGGCTTCGACCGCGAGTTCCGGCCCACCACGGCGCGCGTGCGCGCGCGCTGGGAGCGGATCGCCAACGCCGTGCGCCGCGGCGAGCCGATGCCGCCGATCTCGCTCTTCCAGATAGGCGAGGTCTACTTCGTGCGCGACGGCCACCACCGCGTGTCGGTCGCCCGCGCGCTGGGGCGCACCGAGATCGACGCGTACGTGGTCGAGGTCCGCACGCGCGTCGGCGCCGATCGCACCCTGCGTGTCGACGACCTCCCGAAGAAGAGCCACGAGCGCGTCTTCTACGAGCGCGTCCCGCTGCCGAGCCGGGCGCGCGGGCGGATCGCCGTCACCGACGCGTGGGACTACGGCGTCCTGGCCCAGAGCGTCGAGGCGTGGGCCTTTCGCCTCATGCAGGACCGCGCCGAGTTCCTCGACCGCGCGACCGCCGCGCGGCTGTGGTTCGACGAGGAGTACGTGCCCGTCGTCGAGATGCTGCGCGAGGCCGACATGATCGGCGACGGCACCGAGGCCGACGCCTACCTGCGCGTCTCCAAGCAGCGCTACCGGCTCATGCGCACGCACGAGTGGAGCGAGGACGTCCTCGCGCGGGTGCGCGAGGCCGACTAGGCGGGAGCCGCGCTGGTGTCCGGCGCGCGCGTGAGCGAGGCGCCGTCTTCGGGGTTGAAGAGGTGCAGCTTGCGCACGTCGAGCCACAGCTTCGTGCGCTCGCCGGGGCGGGCGTCGCTGCCCGCGTCGACGCGTGCGACCGCGTGGCCGCTGGCGCCGCTCTGGGGCACGTCGGAGGTGCCGGCGTCCTCTTGGAGCTCGCGCAGCTCCTCGGCCTCGAGGCTCTCCTCCTGCTCGAAGTCGAAGTGCGCGTAGATCTCCGAGCCCATCGACTCCGTCAGCTCGATGTTCGCATCGAAGGTGTAGCCCTCGTGGCCCTCGGGCGCGAAGCGCGCGTCCTCGAAGTCCTCGGGGCGCACGCCGACGATGACGCCGCGTGCGCTCGTCCCGTGCTGCTCGAGGTTGCGCCGCAGCTCGTCGGACAGCGGGACGGCGCCCATCGGGGTCTTCACCGTGTTGGAGTCCAGCGTGCCCGAGAAGAAGTTCATGGCCGGCGAGCCGATGAAGCCCGCGACGAAGAGGTTCTTGGGGTTGTCGTAGAGCTCGCGCGGCGCGGCGACCTGCTGCAGGATGCCGGCGCGCATGACCGCCACGCGCTCGCCGAGGGTCATGGCCTCGGTCTGGTCGTGCGTCACGTAGACGGTCGTCGTGCCCAGGCGCTGCTGCAGGCGCGAGACGGCGGCGCGCATCTCGACGCGCAGCTTGGCGTCGAGGTTCGACAGCGGCTCGTCCATCAGGAAGGCCTTGGGCTCGCGCACGATCGCGCGGCCCATGGCCACGCGCTGGCGCTGACCGCCGGAGAGGTTGGCGGGCTTGCGGTCCAGGTGGGGCTCGAGGTCGAGGATCTGGGCGGCCTCGGAGACGCGCCGGTTGATCTCCTCGGGCTTCTCCTTGCGCAGCTTCAGCGCGAAGCCCATGTTGTCACGCACGCTCATGTGCGGGTACAGCGCGTAGTTCTGGAAGACCATCGCGATGTCGCGATCCTTGGGCGCCAGGTCGTTGACGACCTCGCCGCCGATCTTCAGCTCGCCCTCGGAGATGTCCTCGAGCCCGGCGATCATCCGCAGCGCCGTGGACTTCCCGCACCCCGACGGACCCACGAGGATCACGAACTCCCCGTCGTGGATCTCGAGGTTCATGTGCTTGACGGCCTCGAAGCCGTCCGGGTAGCGCTTGACGACGTCGTCGAACTCGATCTCGGCCATGTGCGTTGCTCCCTCTCCCGTGAGTCCTCTTGGCGCCGACCTTACCCGTGCAAACGCGCAGTGAACCAGGCGGGGCGGCCGACCGCTAGTCGAGCGCGATCGCGCGACCCGCGACGAAGCCCTCGAGGCCGACGATCTGGTCGATCACGGCCTGGGGCACCGGCTGGTCGGTGGTGACGACCATCACGGCCAGCCCCTCCTCGCCGTCGTCGGGGGTGTGGCCGACCGCGGCGGAGGAGATGTTGATCCCGCTCTCGCCGAAGCAGGTCCCCACGCGGCCGATCATCCCCGGCACGTCGAGGTAGCGGAAGAACGCGATGTGCTCCTGGAGCTGGAGGTTGAAGCGCTGGCCCCAGGCCTCGAGGAGGTGCGGCCGGTGGCGGCTGCCGAGCGTCGTTCCCACCACGCGCACGCGCTGGCCCCCGGCGGTCACGCCGACGCGGACGAGGTCGGAGAAGTCGCGCGCCTGGGTGCTGCGCGTCTCGGTCAGGTCGATGCCGCGCTCCTCGGCGATCGCGGGGGCATTGACGGCGTTGACGTCCTCCTCGGTATGGCCGGTGAGGACGCCGAGGAGGACCTCGACCGCCAAGGGGCGCGTGTCGCGCTCGGCGATGCGCCCCAGCAGCTCGACCTCGACGCGGTCGATGCTCGAGCCCTCGGCGAGCCCCATGGCCAGCCGCCCGAGCTGGCGGCTGAGGGGCAGGAACGGGCCCAGCACCTCCATGTCCTCGGCGGCGACGGCGGGGACGTTGACCGCGCTGGAGACGACGCCGCCGGTCAGCGCGGCCACGACCTGCTCGGCGGCCTGGAAGCCGGCGCGGTCGGTGGCCTCGGCCGTCGAGGCGCCGAGGTGCGGCGTGACGATGACGTTGGAGCGGCCGAAGAGCGGGTGCTCGGTGATCGGCTCGGAGCGGAAGACGTCGAGCGCCGCGCCGCCGACCTTGCCGGAGTCCAGGGCCGCCTCGAGGTCCTCGTCGACGATCAGCGGCCCCCGGGCGACGTTGAGCACGCGCACGCCGTCCTTGCACTTGGCGAGCGCTTCGGCGTCGAGCCAGCCCTCGGTCTCGGGCGTCTTGGGCAGGTGGAGGGTCAGGAAGTCGGCCTGGGCGTAGACCTCGTCGGAGGACTCGGCCTTCTCGACCCCGAGGTCGCGATAGCGGTCGGCGGACACGAAGGGGTCGAAGGCGACGACCTTCATCCCGAAGCCCTGCGCCCGGTGGGCGACGAGCTGGCCGATGCGCCCGAAGCCGAGGATCCCGAGCGTCTTGTCGAGCAGCTCGACCCCCGAGAACTGCGCGCGCTCCCAGCGGCCCGCGGTCAGGCTGGCGTGGGCCTGGGGCACGTTGCGCGCGAGCGCGAGCAGCAGCGCCATCGTGTGCTCGGCGGCCGTGACGACGTTGGACTGCGGCGCATTGGCGACGATGATCCCGCGCTTGGTGGCGGCGGGGACGTCGACGTTGTCGACGCCGACGCCGGCGCGGCCGATCGCCTTCAGGCGCGTCGCCCGGTCGATGACGTCGGCGGTCAGCTTGGTCGCCGAGCGGATGAGGATCCCGTCGTACTCGTCGATGCGCTCGAGGTGGTCGCCCTCGTCCACGTCGAAGTGCTCCCGCAGCAGGGCGACCCCGGAGGCGCCGATCTTCTCGGCGACGAGGACGCGCATCAGGCCGCCGTCCGCTCGACGACCCAGTCGATGCAGGCGGTCAGCGCCTGGACGTCGGCGAGGTCGATGGCCGGGAAGAGCCCGATGCGCAGCTGGTTGCGCCCGAGCTTGCGGTAGGGCTCGGTGTCGACGATGCCGTTGGCGCGCAGCGTGGCGGCGACGGCGGCGGCGTCGACCTCCTCGGCGAAGTCGATCGTGCCCACGACGAGCGAGCGCTTGGCAGGGTCGGTCACGAAGGGCGTCGCGAACGTCGAGGCCTCGGCCCAGCCGTAGAGGTGGCCGGAGTTGGCCTCCGTGCGCCCGACGCAGCCGTCGAGGCCGCCCAGGCCGAGCATCCAATCGAGCTGGTCGGCGAGCAGGAAGAGCGTCGCGACGGCGGGCGTGTTGTAGGTCTGGTCCTTGCGCGAGTTGTCCAGCGCGGTGGCGAGGCTCAGCGACTCGGGGATCCAGCGGTCGGCCGCCGCGAGCTCGCCGATGCGCTCGATCGCCGCGGGGCTGAGGAGCGCCAGCCACAGCCCGCCGTCGGAGGCGAAGGACTTCTGCGGGGCGAAGTAGTAGGCGTCGGCGTGCGAGACGTCGACGGGCAGGCCGCCGGCGCCCGAGGTCGCGTCGATGAGGACGAGGGCGTCACCGCCCGGCCGCGTGACGGGGACCATGGCGCCGGTCGAGGTCTCGTTGTGGGCCCAGGCGACGACGTCGGCGCTCGGGTCGCTCGTCGGCTCGGGCGCATCGCCGGGCTCGGCCGAGACCACGATCGGGTCCTGCAGGAAGGGCGCGCCCTTCGTGACGGTGGCGAACTTCTGCGAGAACTCGCCGAAGGCGAGGTGGAGGGCGCGGTCGCGGACCAGGCCGGCTGCCGCGGCGTCCCAGAAGGCGGTCGTGCCGCCGTTGCCGAGGGCGACCTCGTAGACGTCGGGGAGCTCGAAGAGCTCGCGCAGGCCGGTGCGCACGCGGCCGACGAGGCTCTTCACCGGCGCCTGGCGATGCGAGGTGCCCATGAGGGCGGCGCCCGCGGTCGCGAGGTGGGCGAGCTGCTCGGGCCGGACCTTGGACGGGCCGCAGCCGAAGCGCCCGTCGGCGGGCTTCAGGGCGGCCGGGATCTCGAGATGCGTGGTGGTGGCGGCGTTCACGGCAGGGGTCTCCGCGGGTTCGTTGGACGATGCGTGCCCAGGCGTGCGGCGGCGGCTGCACCATCGCTTCCCGGTGGTCGATTCCACCTGACAACGCCAGTCGCGACGGCGCGCCGAGTGTAGCGAACGTGCCCGCGGGCGCCCGGTCAGCGCAGCGCGGCGGCGAGGCGGATCAGGTCGAAGGTCAGCCCCCCGTCGTCGTGGCGGCGGACCTCGGTCGTCGTCGCGTAGTCGCCGACCGTGAAGAGCAGGATCCAGACGATGGCGGCGATGACCCCGAGGACCAGGCCGACGATGCCGATGATGACCGCCACGTTGGCCTGGTCGCTGCCGCGCTCGGAGCGCTTGGCCCGGTGGCCGAGGACCCAGGCCACGATCGAGGCCGGGATCGAGACGAAGAAGAAGAGCCCGCCCGTGAAGAAGAGCACGCCGAGGCTGAGCGAGCCGACGATGAGGCCCGCGACGGCGCGGTTGTTCTGGGGCTGCGGGTCGCTCGGGCGCCCCGCCGTGGGCGGCAGGAACACGGGCCGCGCGGCCGGCTGCGGCGCCGGCGGCGCCTCGGCGTGCGGATCGGGCGGCAGGAACTCGGGCGGCACCGCGGGCATGATCGCAGGGACTTCTGAGCGCCGATGCTCGTATTGCGGGTGTGGTGCGTGCGACGATCGCGGGCGTGTCGACGGTCGCCCTGGGGACCCTGCGCTCGGGCGCGCCGCGCCGGGACTGGGCGCGGGCGGGCGAAGCGGCGGTCGTGCGCGCCGCGCAGCGGGGCTCGGCCGAGGCCTTCGCCGAGCTCTTCCGCCGCCACTGGCCGCGCGCGCACCGGGCGGCGTGGCTCGTCGTCCATGACGCGACGGCGGCCGAGGACGTCGCCCAGGAGGCCTTCCTCTCCGCGGTGCGCTCGCTGGACCGCTTCGACCGGCGCCGGCCCTTCGGCCCGTGGCTGCACCGGATCGTCGTCAACCGCGCGATCGACTACGCCCGCGCCCGTGAGCTGCGCCGCGAGGTCGCCGACGCGGGCGTCGAGCCCGCGGTGGTCGACGTGGCCGACGCCCCGGGTGACGACGTCCTCGCCGCGCTCGCGGCCCTGCCCCCCGACCAGCGCGCGGTGATCGTCATGCGCCACCTCCTGGGCTTCACGCCCGGCGAGATCGCCACCGCGCTGGGGCTGCCGCGCGGGACCGTCAACTCGCGGCTGCGGCGCGGGCTGGATGGGCTGCAGGAGGCGGTGGAGCGGTGAGCGACCGCCTCGACCCGCTCGCTCCCCCCGACGCCGAGGGCGCCGAGCTGCGCGCGTGGGCGGTCGTGTCCGACGCCTACGCCTCCCGGCCCATGCGGGCGGCGCCGCGGTTTCGGCGGCGAGGGAGGGTGTTGGGGCTTGCCTTTGCGCTCGTGCTCTTGGCCGCGGCCGTCGCGGTCGCCGCGCAGCCGCCGCGCTGGGTGCGCGATGCGCTCGGCGAGGCGCCCGCGAAGCCGCCTCGCCCGCGGGCGTCGCTCGGGCCGCTGCCGGCGGGGCGGATGCTCGTCTCGTCGGCGCGCGGGACCTGGATCGTGCGCGGCGACGGGAGGCGGGTGCGCCTCGGGCCGTGGACGGCGGCGACCTGGTCGCCGCGCGGGCTCTTCGTGGGCGCGTGGCGCGGGCGCTCGCTGAGCGCCGTCGCGCCCGACGGGCGCATCGCGTGGACGCTCGCGGCGCGCGGGACCGTCCGCGACGCGACCTGGTCGCCCGACGGCTATCGCATCGCCTACCGCCGCGACGACGTGCTGGCGATCGTCGCGGGCGACGGCACCGGCGCGCGGATCCTCGCGCGGCCGGTGCGGCCCGTCGCCCCGGCGTGGCGGCCGGGCGCGCCGCACACGCTCGCCTGGGTCGGCGCGGGTGGGCGCGTCGTCGTCCGCGACGTGGACACGGGCGCGCTGGTCTGGCGCTCGGCCGGGTCCGTCGGGGCGGTCCGCGCGCTCTCGTGGTCGGCCGACGGCCGCCGCCTCGCCGCCCGCGGCGCGCATCGCCTCGCGATCCTCGACGTCCACGCCAACCGCGTGCGCCGGGTGCGCCTGCCCGCGCACGCCACGGTCACTGCCTCCGCCTGGGCGCCGCGCGGGACGCGGCTGGCGCTGGCGCTTCGCGAGCGGGGCGTCTCCGGCGTGCTCGTCACCGCCTCCGCGCGCCTGCCGCGGCGCCCGACCTTCACCCTCAAGGGCACGCTCGCCTCGCTCGCCTGGTCCCCCGACGGCCGCCGCCTGCTCGTGCGCTGGTCGGAGGCCGATCAGTGGCTGCTGCTGCCGGCCGCGAGCGCCGCCCGCGCCCGCGTCACCGCGATCGCCGGCATCTCCCGCCGCTTCGGAGGGCCGCCCACCGTGCAGTCCTGGTGCTGCTCCTGAGCCGAATCGTCACGAACCCCGTCCCACGCGACACGATTTCGCTGCCACGCTCGGCCCATGCCGAGCGAACGACGAGTTCCAGACCCCACACGTCTGGAAATCGTCGATCAGCGTCTGGCGGCGCTGGCCGAGCGCCAGCACGGCGTGGTGTCGGCGAGGCAGCTCGCTGCCCTGGGCCTGCCACAGCGGGCCGTGTCGCATCGGGCGGCGGCCGGGCGGTTGCATCGGATCCACCGCGGCGTCTACGCCGTCGGGCATCGCGTGCTCACCGTCAACGGGCGCCGCATGGCCGCGGTGCTCGCCGCCGGGCCCGGCGCGGCGCTGAGCCACGCGTCGGCCGCGGCGCTCTGGGAGATCCGACCCACGAGCGCCACGCGAATCGACGTCACCGTGCCCACGACAGGCGGGCGCGCGAAGCGGCCCGGGCTGAGGATCCACCGAACGCCGACCCTCGCAGACGACGAAGTCACGGAGCGCCAACGGATCCGCGTCACCACCCCCGCGCGCACCCTCCTCGACCTCGCTTCCTCATTGCCTCGCCGCGCACTGGAGCGGGCGCTCGACGAAGCCGAGAGCCGCGACCTCTACGACCGACGAGCGCTGGAGGCTGTCACCAACGTCCACAAAGGCGAGCGCGGAGCGGCCGCGCTCAAGCAAGCGCTCGACACCGACGCAGAACCCGCCCTCACGAAGAGCGAGCTCGAGGAGCTCATGTTCACGCTGTGCGCCGACCACGGCCTCGAGCGGCCGCTCGTGAACCGCCGCGTCGCCGGCCTCGAGGTCGACTTCTTCTTCCCCGCCCGAAGGCTCGTCGTCGAGACCGACAGCTGGCGCCACCACAAGACCCGCCGCGCCTTCGAGCGCGACCGCGAGCGCGACGCGATCCTCGCCCGAGCGGGCTGCCACACGCTGCGGTTCACCCACCGCCAGCTCACGAAGGAGCCGGCCATGGTGGCCGCCACGATCAGAAGCTCGGCTTGATCCAGTCCATGTGCGAGCGCAGCTCCGCGCCCACGGACTCGACCTCGGTGCCCGCCTGCTCGGCGCGCATGCGCTTGAAGTTCTCCTGACCGGCGCGGTTCTCGGCGATCCACTCGCGGGCGAAGTCGCCCGACTGGATCTCGGCGAGGATCTCCTTCATCTTCGCGCGCGTCTCGTCGGTGATGACGCGCTTGCCGCGCGTGTAGTCGCCGTACTCGGCCGTGTTGGAGATCGAGAAGCGCATGCCCTGTAGGCCCTTCTCGTACATGAGGTCGACGATGAGCTTGAGCTCGTGGAGGCACTCGAAGTAGGCCATCTGCGGGTCGTAGCCCGCCTCGACGAGGGTCTCGAAACCGGCCTGCACGAGCTCGGAGGCCCCGCCGCAGAGCACGGCCTGCTCGCCGAAGAGGTCGGTCTCGGTCTCGTCCTTGAAGGTCGTCTCGATGACGCCGCCGCGCGTGCCGCCGATGCCCTTGGCGTAGGCGAGCGTCAGCGCCAGCGCGCCGCCGCTCGCGTCCTGCGCCACGGCGACCAGGCACGGCACGCCGCTGCCCTCGACGAACTGCCGGCGCACCAGGTGCCCAGGCCCCTTCGGCGCCACGAGCCCGACGTCGACGCCCGGAGGCGCCTCCACCTCGCCGTAGTGGACCGAGAACCCGTGGCCGAACAGCAGCGTGTTCCCGGGAGCGATGCCGTCGCGGATCTCGTTCTCGTAGACGTCGTGGTGCAGCTCGTCGGGGACGAGGACCATGACGATGTCGCCGCGCGAGGCGGCGTCGGCGACCCCGAGCACCTCGAGGCCGCCCTCGCGCGCCTGGTCGGCGCTCGAGGAGTCCGCGCGCAGGCCGACGACGACGTCGACGCCGGAGTCCTTGAGGTTCAGGGCGTGGGCGTGACCTTGGGAGCCGAAGCCGATGATCGCGACGGTCTTGCCGTCGAGGAGGGAGAGGTCAGCGTCGTCGTCGTAGTACATGGGCGGCGGATCCTATCCCGGCGGCGCAGCTCGTACGTGACGGCGATGCCCGCTCCCACGAGCGTGACCAGGGCGATGATGTAGAGCCCGGCGACCATCACCGCGAGCAGCAGGAAGAGGCGGACGGCCGCGAATCCTGCGCCCGCGCCGAAGTAGAGGCCCACGATCGAGGGCACGGCCTGGATCGCGATCCCGGCCGGCACGGCGCCGAGCAGGCACGCCCGCCAGTTGGGCCGCGCGCGCGGCGCCCAGTGGTAGAGCAGGGCGAAGACGATGATCGAGCCGACCGTGTTGACGACGACGAGCAGCACCCCCGGCAGCGTGCGGCGGATGCCGAGCGCATCGGCGACGTCCCCGATGACGGGTGCGCCCGCGCTCGCCGCCAGGATCATGATCGCGATGCCCGCGCCCAGCGCCATGTTGCGCAGGCGCCCGGTGACGATGTCGTGGCGCTCGCACTCGAGGATGCGCGACTCGCAGCGCTCGATGACGCCGATGGCGCCCGACGTCGTCCACAGCATCGTGGCCAGCGCGAGGGCGAGCAGCAGCGGCGAGTTGTCGCGCGTGCCGAGCACGAGGTGGCGGATGTCGGTGTGCACGGCGTCGGGCAGGAAGCGGTTCAGGCCGTCGGCGACGTTGATCGCCGCCTCCGTGTTGGAGAGCAGCAGCGCCTCGAGCGCGGCGAGCCCCAGCGCCACCGGGGCCAGCGAGAGCACGAGGTAGTAGGTCAGCGCCGGGACGTCGTCGGCGATGCCCCTACCCCAGTAGAAGCCGAACGCCTTGCGGGCGACGCTGCGCGCGGACATGGGCTCGCTACGCGGCTGCCGCCGCAACGAGCGCCCGGGCGGGCGCCTCGAGCATGCCGTCGTCGCGCACGTAGGGGGAGTACCCCGCATCGACGAGATCACGCAGCTTGTAGTGGTCCGCGGGCGCCAGCCCCTGCACGACCTCGGCGGTCGTGATCGAGGTCTGCATGACGTGATCCCACCACGCGTCGAGGCTCGCGGCGCCCACCACGAGGTCCAGCCCGTGGACCTCGACGTCGTCGAAGCCCGCAGTCTCGAGCAGCTCGCGCACCGCGTCCTCGGACGCCAGCGCGAACGGCCCCGGCGCGTCGGGTACCGCGGTTGGGGCGAGCCCCTGCTCGACGAGCGCGTCGCGGAGCACCTTCATCCACGGGTTGCGGTCGAGGGTGTCCCACACGGCCAGCGCGACGCGTCCGCCGGGCTTGAGCACGCGCCGGGTCTCGCGCAGCGCCGCCTCGGGGTCGACGAGCAGCATGTAGCCGAAGCGGCAGAGCACGCCGTCCATCGTCGCAGTCGGCAGGTCAATCCACTCCGCCTGCATGGTTCGGAGTTCGACGTTCGTCGCCCCGACCTCCTCGGCGCGCTCGCGCGCGCCCTCGAGCATCTTCTCCGAGCCGTCGGTGATGAGCACGCTGCCGCCGGGCAGGACGAGCTCGGCGGCGAGCAGCCCGGTGTCACCGAGGCCGGCTGCCAGCTCGAGGACGCGGTGGCCCGGCTGCGGGTGGATCGCCTCGACCAGCCACTGCGAGACCGGGACCATCGTGCGCTGGAAGTTCGCGCGCGTGGCCTTCCAGCCCGCGGCCATCCTGTCCCAGCGCGCGAGCAGCTCCTCGCGCTGGTCGCTCATCGCAGGTCCTTGCGGGCGAGCTTGCCCGAGGCGGTGCGCGGCAGCGCCGCGGTGAAGGCGATCTCCTTGGGCACCTTGAACGACGCGAGCCGCGACGCGCACCACGCGCGCAGCTCGTCGGCCTCCAGGTCGGGGTCGGCGACCACGGTGGCGACGACCGCCTCGCCCCAGTCGGGGTGCTCGCGGCCGTGGACGGCGGCCTCGAGCACGTCGGGATGCGCCTCGAGCACGGCCTCGACCTCGGCGGGCGCGACGTTCTCGCCGCCGGAGATGATCGTGTCGGCCTTGCGCCCCACGACGCGCAGCCCGCGGTCGCTGCGCCACTCCCCCAGGTCGCCCGTGGCGAGCACGGGCCCCGAGCCCGGGGCCACCGTCGGCCCGCTGACGAGGATCTCGCCGTCGGCGGCCATCCGCACCTTCGTGCAGAAGAGCGGCGCGCCGAGCGTCGTGACCTGCGAGCACGCCTCCGTGAGCCCGTAGGTCGACGCGACCGGGACCCCGGCGGCAGCCGCGCGGCCCTGCAGCGCCGTGGTCGCGGGCGCGCCGCCGAGCAGCGCCCAGCGCAGGGCGTGGGGCTCGCGCAGCCCGGCGTCGAGCAGGCGCTGCAGCGTGGTCGGCACGAGCGAGACCATCGTCGGTGCCTCTTGCCCCATGAGCGCGTCGACGACGCGGTCGGTGTCGAAGCGCTCGCGCACGAGCGCCGTCGTGCCGTAGATCGCCGAGCGCATGACGATCGACAGCCCGCCCACGTGCGAGAGCGGCAGGGCGCACAGCCAGCGCTCGCCCGGATCCAGGCCGAGCGCCACCGCCGAGCCCAGCGCGCTCCACAGCCAGTTGCCGTACGTGAGCTCGACGGCCTTCGGGGCGCCGCTCGTGCCCGAGGTGTACACGACGATCGCCGGGGCGCCGAGGTCGTGGCGGTCGCGCAGGCGCGCCTCGGAGGCAGGGGTGCCGATCACGGCCCCGTCGATGACCTCCGCCGCCCCCTCGGTGACCCGCGCGCGCTCGCGCGCCCCCAGGCGCGTGTCGACCGGGACGGCGACCGCGCCCAGGCGCAGGATCGCGTGCAGGGCGATGCAGAACGCCTCGCCGGGCGCCAGCGCGATCGCGACGCGGTCGCGCGCGCGGACCCCGCGGCCGACCAGCCGGCGGGCCGTGGCATCGACCTCGCCGAGCAGCTCGGCGTAGGTGAGCGCGTTGACGGCGGGGCGATCGGGATGGCGCTCCGCCGCTCGCGGCAGCCAGGCGTCCACGAGCACGGAGGGGAACGTAGCGGTACTGGGCGTCCGCCGACCGCCCGGTCCCGTTGCGCAGCTATCAGGCTTCCTGAGATGATCGGGCCCGTGAGCGCCCACCGCCACCCCGCCCGCGCCGAGGTCGTCGGGAGCCTGCTGCGCCCGCGCCACCTGCTCGAAGCGCTGGCCACGGGCGACGGGGCGGCCGACGGGGTCGTCGACGCCGAGGTGCGCGCGGCCGTCGAGCGCCAGATCGACCTCGGCCTCGACGTCGTCACCGACGGCGAGTTCGGCCGCGCGGCCTTCACGAACTCCTTCTACGACGCCGTCGAGGGGATCGAGCCCAGCCCGGTGCCCGTGCGCTTCCGCAACGCCGCGGGCGACAAGGTCCTCTTCAACGGCGTGCCGCGGATCGCCGGGCGCCTGCGCAAGGTCGCCAGCCCGCTCGTGGCCGAGGCCGACCGCCTGCGCTCGATCACCGACCACCCCTTCAAGGTCACCCTCCCCGCGGCGTCGTGGTTCCTGCCCGCCGCCTTCTTCGAGAAGGGCGTCACCGACCGCTTCTACGACTCGCACGAGGAGCTGCTCGAGGACACGCTCGCGATCCAGCGCGAGCTCATCGGCGAGGCGATCGGCGCCGGCGCGCGCTACGTGCAGCTCGACTTCCCCAACTACGTCCAGCTCGTCGACGAGGGCGCGCGCGAGTACGCGATCCGCCGCCAGGGCATCGATCCCAACGACTTCCTCGACAAGGCGATCGAGCTCGATCGCCGCGTCATCGAGGGCTTCCCCGACGACGTCACCTTCGGCCTGCACATCTGCCGCGGCAACTACCGCTCGATGTGGATCTACCAGGGCTCGCTGGAGCCCGTGGCCGACCGGATCTTCAACGAGCTGCCCTACGACGTCTTCCTCATCGAGTGGGACGAGCCCGAGCGTTCGGGCGACTACGGCGCGCTGCGCCACCTGCCCCCCGGCCCGACCGTCGCCCTCGGCATCGTCTCGAGCAAGCACCCGCCGGTCGAGACGCGCGAGCAGCTCCTGCGCGAGATCGAGCGCGCCTCGCGCCACGCCGACGTGGGCCAGCTCGCGATCAGCCCGCAATGCGGCTTCGCCTCGGTCTCGATCGGCAACGAGCTGTCGGTCGGCCACCAGTGGGCCAAGCTCGAGGTGGTCGCGCGCACGGCCGACGAGGTCTGGGGACCGGCGGGCTGACGCGCGGCGGGCTTCACTAGCCTGCCGGGCCATGGCCGTGACGTGGGCGCCGGGCGCCGAGTACGAGGACATCCGCTACGAGCTCAGCGGCGACGGGATCGCGAAGATCACGATCGACCGCCCCGAGGTCCGCAACGCCTTCCGCCCGCAGACCGTCGTCGAGCTCGCCGGCGCCTTCGAGCGCGCGCGGGAGGACCCGTCGGTCGGCGTGATCATCCTCACCGGCGAGGGGCCGCTCGCCTTCTGCTCGGGCGGCGATCAGCGCGTCCGCGGCGACCAGGGCTACGAGAGCGAGCCGGGCAGCGGCGTCGGGCGCTTCCACGTCACCGACCTGCACGTCCAGATCCGCCGCCTGCCCAAGCCCGTGGTGGCGATGGTCGCGGGCTACGCGGTCGGCGGCGGCCACGTCCTGCACCTCGTGTGCGACCTGACCATCGCCGCCGACAACGCGCGCTTCGGCCAGACCGGCCCGCGCGTGGGCTCATGGGACGGCGGCTTCGGCGCCTCGCTCCTGCGCGACCTCATCGGCACCAAGCGGGCGAAGGAGGTCTGGCTGCTGTGCCGCCAGTACGACGCGCAGCAGGCGCTCGCGATGGGGCTGGTCAACGCCGTCGTCCCCCTCGACCGCCTGGAGGAGGAGACCGTCCAGTGGTGCCGCGAGATGCTCGCCCTCTCCCCCTTCGCCCTGCGCCTGGTCAAGGCGAGCTTCCACGCGCACGAGGACGGCTACGCCGGCATCCAGCAGCTCGCCCACGACACCAACCTGCTCTTCTACGCCTCCGACGAGGCACGCGAGGGCCGCGAGGCCTACAAGGCCAAGCGCGCCCCCGACTTCTCGAAGTTCCCGCGCCGGCCGTAGGCGATTCCGTGGCGAGCGTCTCGAGCATCCGGATCTGGGTCATGGCCGCGCGCGTGCGTACGCTGCCGGCCGCCGTCGCCCCCGTGCTCGTGGGCACGGCGCTGTCGGCCACCGAGCGCGACCTGCGCGTCGGCGGCTTCGTCGCCGCGCTGCTCGGCGCGATCTTCATCCAGGTCGGCACGAACCTCTCCAACGACTACTCCGACGCGCGCCGCGGCGCCGACGCCGAGGACCGCCTCGGTCCCGTGCGCGTGACCGCCGGCGGGCTCGTGCCGCCGCGCCAGGTGCTCGTCGCCACCTACGTCTCCTTCGGCCTCGCCGTCCTCTGCGGCGTGTACCTGGTGTGGCTCGCCGGCCCGATCCTGCTCGCGATCGGCGCGGCCTCGATCCTCGCCGGCGTCCTCTACACCGGCGGCCCGCGCCCGTACGGCTACGAGGGACTCGGCGAGGTCTTCGTCTTCCTCTTCTTCGGCCTCGTCGCGGTGACCGGCTCCTACTACGTCCAGGCCGAGCAGGTGACCTGGGAGGCGTTCGTCCTCGCCGTCCCGGTCGGGCTGCTCGCGAGCTCGATCCTGGTCGTCAACAACGTCCGCGACCTCGAGTCCGACCGGCGCGCCGGGAAGCGGACCCTGGCCGTACGACTCGGTCGCGAGCGCGCGCGTACCCTGTACGGGCTCATGGTCTACGGCGCCTTCGTCAGCGCGCCGGTGCCCTGGGTGGCAGGGGCGCTGTCGGCGTGGCTGCTCCTGCCCCTGGTGCTCCTGCCCGTGGCCGTCACGCTCGTGCGCATCGTGCGCCGACACGCCGACGGTCCGACCCTCAACCAGGCCCTCGCGCGGACCGGGATGCTCCAGCTCGCCTTCTGCGTGCTGCTGGCGGCTGGGCTGCTGCTGAGCTGATGGACGTCCGCGTCGCCACCGTCAC
The DNA here is from genome assembly GCA_963851295.1 of uncultured Actinomycetes bacterium. GTDB lineage: Bacteria > Actinomycetota > Thermoleophilia > Solirubrobacterales > Solirubrobacteraceae > JAOPZW01. The sequence continues at coordinate 39,458 of CAWKOS010000003.1, forward strand.
GCTCACCTTCGCCGACCCGATGCCGACCGCGTTCGGCACCCTGCGCAAGCGCGAGCTGCTCATGCTGCGCCTGCGCGACACCGACGGCACCGTCGGCTGGGGCGAGGCGGCGCCGCTGGAGCCCTACGACGGGATCTCGCCCGGCAAGGTCCGCGCCGCCTTCGAGGCCTACGAGGCGATCCTGCGCGACGGCGACGGCAACCCGGCCGCCGACCTGCTCGAGCGCTGCCGGATCGTGGCCGACGTGCCGCAGGCGCTGGCGGCCGTCGACCTCGCCCTCTGGGACCTCGCCGGCAACCGCGAGGGCAAGCCGGTCTCCGAGCTGATCGCCGACAACCCCGACACCGAGGTGCGCGTCAACGCGACGATCCCCGCCGAGGACCGCGCCCGTGCCGCCGAGCAGGCGGCCGCCGCCGCGCGCGCCGGCTACACCTGCGTCAAGGTCAAGGTCGGCATCGGCGACGACGCCGGCCGGGTGGCGGCCGTGCGCGCCGCGGCCGGCCCCGAGATGGAGCTGCGCCTCGACGCCAACGGTGCGTGGGGCGTCGACGAGGCGGTCGCCGCCATCGAGGCGCTCGCGCCCGCCGGGCTCGAGCTCGTCGAGGAGCCCGTCCACGGCGTCAAGGCCATGCGCGAGGTGCGCGACCGCGTGCCGGTGCGGGTGGCGATGGACGAGACGGCCGGCCAGCCCGGCTCGCTGACCGCCAAGGTCGCCGACGCCGTGTGCCTGAAGGTCTCGCGCTGCGGCGGGATCTCGCGGCTGCTGGCCCAGGCCGCGCTCGTGCGTGCCTCGGGCGCCGACGTCTACCTCGCCTCGACCTTCGACGGCCCGCTCGGGATCGCGGCCGCCGTGCACTGCGCCGCCGCGCTGAAGACGACGGCCGCCTGCGGCCTGGGCACGCTCGAGCTCTTCGCCGACGAGCTCACCGTCCTGCCGGTCGAGCACGGCGTCATCGCGGTGCCCGAGCAGCCCGGGCTCGGCGTCTAGGCGCCTCGAGCGCCGCCGCGATCGCCTCGGGCGCCTCGCGCGGCAGGCCGTGGCCGGCGCCCTCGACGACGACGAGCTCGCCGCGCGGCAGCGCCGCCGCCAGGCGCTCGCCGAGGGCGACGAACTTCGCGTCGCGCGCCCCCGCGAGCACGGCGGCGGGCATGGTCAGCTCGGGCAGGCGGTCCCACAGCGGGGGTTCCATCGCGCCGGTGCCGATCCCCCGCAGCACGGCGGCGAGGCCGGCGGGGTCGTTGCGCAGCATGTCCTCGCGCCAGACGCGCGCGGCCTCGGCGGGCGTGCCGGCGAAGAGCGGCTGGGCCGCCCAGCGGTCGGCGAAGGCCTCGATCGTCGCCGTGTCGGCGAAGGCGGCGAGGCGCTCGTCGTCGTCGCGGCGGGCGGCCCGCCCGGCGGCGTCTTCGATCCCGGCGGTGGTGGCGGCGAGCACGAGGCGCTCGACGCGCTCGGGCGCCGCGAGCGCGACGTGCTGCGCGAGGCGCCCGCCCATCGAGTAGCCGCACAGCACGAAGCGCCCGGGCGCGAGGGCCAGGACGTCGGCAACGCATGCCTCGAACGAGACCGGCCGCACGCCGGCCGCGGCGCCGTGGCCGCGGAGGTCGGGCGCCAGCGCCCTATAGCGTTCGCGGTCCAGGCGCTCGACCACCGGATCCCAGGCGCGCCCCGTTCCGGCGAAGCCGTGCAGGAGGACGACGGTGGTGGGCATCGCGCCCATCTTGACCGAGACCACCGACACCTACCTGCTCCTGCGCGCCTTCGTCGACGAGCTCGCGCGCTGCGGTCTGGCCGGCGCGTGCACCTCGCCGGGCTCGCGCTCGACGCCGCTCGTGCTCACGCTCGCGCGCCGGGCCGGCCTGCCGACGTGGTCGCACGTCGACGAGCGCGTCGCGGGCTTCTTCGCCCTCGGCGTGGCCAAGCAGAGCGGCCGGCCCGCGGCCGTGGCGTGCACGAGCGGGACCGCGGCGGCGCACTACCTTCCGGCGGTCATCGAGGCCCACGAGGCGCGCGTGCCGCTCATCGTGCTCACCGCCGACCGGCCGCCCGAGCTGCGCGAGGTCGGCGCCGGGCAGACGATCGACCAGCTCAAGCTCTACGGCGACGCGGTGAAGTGGTTCTTCGAGGTCGGGACCCACCGCGCGACGCCCGAGCGCCTGCGCTGGATCCGGGCGCTGGCCTTCCGGGCCTACGCGACCGCCGTCGGGGGGCGGCCCGGGCCGGTGCACCTGAACTTCCCGCTGCGCGAGCCGCTCGTCCTCGACGAGCCGCTGCCGCCGGCCGACGTCGAGGGCGAGCCGCTGCCGCGCGCCCGCCGCGGGGCGCCGCGGGGCGTGATCGAGCTCGAGCTCGGCGAGCGCGCCGTGATCGTCGCCGGGCGCCACGAGCGCCGCGACGGCCTCGCCGAGGCGCTGCCCGCCGCCGCGGCCGCGCTCGGCGCCCCGCTGCTCGCCGACCCGCTGTCGGGCGCGCGCCGGGGTCCGGCGGCGGTCGCCCACTACGACGAGCTGCTGCGCGACCCGGTCTTCGCGACCGCCCACCGCCCCGACACCGTCCTGCGCGTCGGCGACCTGCCGACCTCCAAGGCGCTGCGCCAGTGGCTGGCGGGCCTCGACGGCGCGCGCCAGGTGGCCTTCGACCCGGAGGGCGCGTGGCAGGACCCGGCCTCGGTCGTCGGGGAGCTGCTCGACGCCGACCCGGCGGCGTGGGCACGCGCGCAGGCGGGCGCGCCGCGCGAGCGCGCGTGGCTCGAGTCCTGGCGCGGCGCCGACGCCGCGGCCGCCGAGGCGATCGCGGACGTCCTGCGCGACGGGCTGAGCGAGCCGGCCGTCGCGCGCGCCCTGGCGCGACTCCCCGCCGAGGTCACGGTCTTCACCGCCTCCTCGATGCCGGTGCGCGACGTCGAGGGCTTCTGGCCTGCGCGCGACGCGCCGCCGCGCGTGCTCGCCCATCGCGGCGCCAACGGCATCGACGGCACCCTGGCCGCGGCCTTCGGCGCCGCCGCCGCGGGCGCGCGCGTCGTCGTCCACCTCGGCGACGTCGCCCTCGCCCACGACCTCGGCGCCCTGCTGTGCGCCTCGCGCCTGGGCCTGGAGCTGACCGTCGTGCTCGTCGACAACGGCGGCGGGGGCATCTTCGACTTCCTCCCCGTGGCCACGCAGACCGACGCCTTCGAGGAGCACGTCGCGACGCCGACCGGGCTGGAGGCCGAGCGCGTCGCGGCCCTGTTCGGCCTGCGCTACGAGCCCGTCGAGGACATCGCGGCCGTCCGCGAGGCGCCCGGCACCCTGCTGCACGTGCGCACCGACCGCGCCGAGAACGTGGCTCTGCATGGTCGCGTGCACGAGGCCGTCGCCGTCCGGCTCGGCCGCTAGCTTCGAGCGACCATGAGCCAGACCACGCTCCTCCCCACCCCGGCCCCAACCGCGCCCGCGCGGCGCAGCTCCAAGGGGATCGGTCCGGGCGACATCGTGGAGGTCGACAAGAAGGGCCGGCGCTTCCATGCGCTCGTCGTCGAGCTCGAGCAGGGCGACTCGGGGCGCTTTCACCTGAGCGTCCGCCCGCTGGACTCGCGCATCTCCTACCGCCAGGCGACGGTCCGCGAGGTCGTCGCCGTGTGGCGGCGCGCCGGGCGCTGAGCCCGCGAGGCGAAGGCGCGACAATCCGGCGGTGCGCCACTGCGGCGAGCTGCTCGAGCTGGATGACGTCCGCCGCCGGCTGAGGCCCACCGGTGAGCATCACGTCGGGATGCGCTCGATCGAGATCGGACGCATCGTCGGGACGCTCGATCGCTGCTGCGACTTCGACCGCTGCTTTCATCCTCTTCGCGCGGACCTGTCCGCGCGGGTCACCGCGGTGGCGCGCGCCTTCCCGGACGGCGCCTTCCCCCCGATCGACGTGGTTCAGGTCGACCGGGCCTACTTCATCGTCGATGGGCACAAGCGCGTGGCGGCGGCGCGCCGGTCGGGCGTCGAGGTCATCGATGCCGACGTGACGCGGCTCGACGTGTCCGCGGCGGTGCACGCCGGCACCGACCCCGCCGCCCTCGCGCTCGCGGGTGCCGAGGACCAGCTCCTGCGCGAGAGCGGGCTGCGGCAGGCACGGCCCGGCGTCCGCGTGCCATGCCTGTCGCCGGGCAGCTTCGGCGAGCTGCTGGAGGCCATCAAGGCGCACGGCCACGACCTGATGCGCGCACGCGGGCGCGTCCTCCCCGTCGAGGAGGTCGCCGCCCACTGGTACGACTGCGACTTCCTCGTCGTGCTGGAGGCGGCCGAGCAGGCCGGAGCGCTCGAGCTGCTCGCGTGCTGTCCGACAGGCGAGCTCTACCTGACGCTGCACCGGCTCGCGTGGAGCGCGGCGGGCGCAGACTGCGAGGCGCTGCAGGCGACCGCCCGTACGGCGGCCGCCGACGTCGAGCCGCCGCCTGCGCGCAGGTGGCGCCGGCGGCGCGCCGGGCGCTAGCCCGCCAGCACGGGCAGCAGCGCCTGCAGCTTGACCTCGGTCTCGGCCAGCTCGGCCGCCGGGTCGGAGTCGCGCACCACGCCGACCCCGGCGTAGCAACGCGCGATCGGACCGGTGAGCAGCGCACAGCGCAGGGCGACGCAGAACTCGCCGTCCTCGTTGGCGTCCGTCCACCCCACCGGCCCGGCGTACCAGCCGCGGTCGAGGCCCTCGAGCGCGGGGATGAGCGGCGCGGCGGCGGCGAAGGGCTCGCCGCCGACGGCGGGCGTCGGGTGCAGGAGGCCCGCGAGCTCGATGGCGCTGACCGGTCGCGCGAGCTGGGCGCGGATCGGGGTGGCGAGGTGCTGGATGTTGGCCATGCGCACGATGACCGGCTCGTCGGCGGCCGTCACCCACAGGCTGACCGGGCGCAGCGCGCGCACGATGCGCCGGGTGACGATCGCCTGCTCCTCGCGCTCCTTGTCGGAGCGCAGGAGCTGCTCGCCGAGGTGGTTGTCGACGGCCGGGTCGGCGCTGCGGCGCGTCGAGCCCGCGAGGGCGAGCGTGCCCGCGCGCACGCCCTCGCGGCGCACGAGCAGCTCGGGGCTGGCCGCGACGAAGGCGCTCTCGCCGCGCCCCGCGCAAAAGCTGAAGCACGAGGGGAAGGCCTCGCGCAGGACGCCGAGGACGGCGGCCGTGTCGTGCGCGCGCGGCGCGTGGACCTGGACCTCGCGCGCGAGGACGATCTTGTCGAGCGCCCCGGCGCGGATGCGCTCGACCGCGCGCGCGACCGCCGACTCGTAGTGCTCGGGTGGCATCGCGCTGACCACGCCGTAGCGCCCGGTCGGGTCGGGATCCAGCAGCGGCAGCGGCGCGCTGCGCAGCTGCGCCGCCCGCGCCTCGAGGCGGTCGACGAGCGCGTCGGGGTCGTCGTCGGGCGCGGCGACCGCCGCCAGCGTGAGCGTGACGTGGTCGCCGCGACGCGCGAGCGCGGCCTCCGGCACGTGCAGGGACGCGGGCGCGAAGCCCGCCCAGTGGGGCGCGCCGCCGCCGTCCGGCGCGAAGGCGAAGCCCCCGACCGCCACGGGGCCGCTCTCCTCGCCGGGCGCGTCGGCCACGAGCGCGCGCCAGCGCTCGGCCACGCGGCCGAAGCGCCCCTCGCCGCGCTCGTCGAGCGCGGCCGCGCGGCCCAGCGCCGCCAGCGCGAAGCGGTCGCGGTCGGGGTGCTCGAAGCAGAACCAGTCCTCCCCCGCGCGTCGCGACGCGGCCGCCACCGCCGTGGGATCGGTCCCCGGCGCCAGGTCGACGGTGATCGCCACCAGGCACTGGCCGGCCCCCACGCGGCGCGCGCGGCGGACGCCCTCGGTGGCGCGGGCCCGCAGGCGCTCGCGATCCTCGGCGCGCAGCGGCGGGCGGCCGGCGGCGAGGAGCGGCGCTGGGGGCATGCGGGCAGTCTAAGGCGGCCGGTCCGGGCACCGTCCGGCGCTACGATGGACGGAGAGACATGGTCTTCTTGGGCATCGTGCTGCTGGGTATCGGCGTAGGTCTCCTGATCGCCGAAGCCCACGTGCCCAGCTTCGGCGGCCTCGGGCTCGCGGGCGTCGTGGCGATGGCGGCGGGCGCCGCCGTTGCGGTCGACGGGGCCGGCGGCGGGACCGCGCTGGTGGTCGCCGTGGTGGCGATCGTGGCCCTCTCTGCCCTGGCCCTGCTGGCGCTCATCGGGCGCGCGTCGGTCGGCGTGCTGCGGATGCGCTCGACGACGGGCGCCGAGGGCCTGGTCGGCCACGTCGGCGTCGTGCGCCGCGCCCCGACCCCGTTGGGCCAGGTCTTCGTCGACGGCGCCCTCTGGCGCGCGCGCCCGTGCCTCGAGGACGACCTCGAGGTCGGCGAGTCCGTGGTCGTCGAGCGCGTCAACGGGCTCGTGCTCTCCGTCCGGCGCGCCGAGGAGTGGGAGGTCGATCCATGACCGCGATCGTCGTAGCCCTCCTCATCCTGGTCGCGCTCGCCGCCGCGGTGGCCGGTGCCTCGGTCCGGGTCCTGCGCGAGTACGAGCGCGCGGTCGTCTTCCGCCTCGGGCGCCTCGTCGGCAAGAAGGGCCCCGGGATCGTGCTGCTCATCCCGCTCGTCGACCGCATGGTCCGCGTCGACCTGCGCACGGTGACCTTCGAGGTCCCGCCGCAGGACGTGATCACCCGCGACAACGTGCCGGCGAAGGTCAACGCCGTGGCGTACTTCCGCGTCATCGACCCGGTCAGGTCGGTCGTCGAGGTCGAGCGGATCCGCAACGCCACGTCGCAGATCGCGCAGACCACGCTGCGCTCGGTGCTGGGCCGGGCCGACCTCGACACGTTGCTGGCCGAGCGCGAGCAGCTCAACGAGAGCCTGCAGCAGATCATCGACGAGCAGACCGAGCCGTGGGGCGTCAAGGTGGTCACGGTCGAGATCAAGGACGTCGGCATCCCCCAGGGCATGCAGCGCGCCATGGCCCGCCAGGCCGAGGCCGAGCGCGAGCGGCGCGCCAAGGTCATCAACGCCGAGGGCGAGTTCCAGGCCTCCGAGCGGCTCTTCGACGCCGCCGAGGTCATGAGCGGCAACCCCGCCGCCCTGCAGCTGCGCTACCTGCAGACGCTGCTCGAGATCGGCACCAACCAGAACTCGACGATCGTGCTGCCCGTGCCCATCGACCTCATCAAGCCGCTGATGCAGAGCGTCGAGAACGGCAACGAGCAGCGCGAGCGCGCACGCGAGCGCGAGCGGCTGCGCGCGGCCGACGAGGCCGCCGGCCGGCTCGAGCGTGGCGGCGGCCCCGGGCGCGACCTGCCGCCCGGCCCCGACGAGGCCGACGAGGGCGACCAGGGCGCCGGCGAGCCCGACGAGGGCTAGCGGCGCCCCCATCGGTCGAACGTCGGTTCTCCCATGCCAGGACGGGGCAAAACCGACGTTCGGCTCAGGTCTCGCCCCTACCGCGGGAGATCGCTATCTCTCCCGTGCGCATCATCTCGATGAGCCCGAACGGGCGCACCATGCGCTCGAAGGCCTCGATCTTGTCGGTCGTCCCCGTGACCTCGACGATCACCGAGCGCTTGGTCACGTCGACCACGCGGCCGCGGAAGATGTCGCAGACCTGCATGACCTCGCCGCGCTGCGAGCCGTCGGCGGCGATCTTGAAGAGCGCGAGCTCGCGGGCGACGGTGCCGCCCGGCTCGAGGTCGCGGATCTTCAGCACGTTGACGAGCTTGTGCAGCTGCTTGGTGACCTGATCGATCGGGTGCAGCGCGCCGTCGACGGTGAGCGTGATGCGCGAGAGGTGCTCGTCGTCGGTCGGCCCGACGGTGAGGGTGTCGATGTTGAAGCCGCGGCGCGCGAAGAGCCCGGCGATGCGGGTCAGGACACCCGGCTTGTTCTCGACGAGGATGGTGAGGACGTGCTTGCGCCCGGTGCGCATGCCGCCGGCGGCCTCGAGCTCCTCGAGGCTGAGGACCTCGTGCTTGGTCCCTGGCTCGCCCATCGCCCTAGCCCTCCATGTCCCGCGCGGCGGCGCCGGGCGAGATCATCGGGTAGACGTTCTCCTCCTCGGTCACGACGACGTCCATGACGACCGGGCCCGGGGTCTCGAGCGCCTCGCGCATCTGGTCGACGAGGGTCGTCTTGTCGGTGGCGCGCATGCCTGTGCAGCCCATGCCCTCGGTGACCTTCACGAAGTCCGGCCACTGGCCGCGAGCGACCTGCGAGTAGCGGCGGTCCCAGAACAGCTCCTGCCACTGGCGGACCATGCCCAGGTAGCCGTTGTTCATGATGAAGACCTTGACGCCGATCTCCTCCTCGGCGCAGGTCGCCAGCTCCTGGATGTTCATCTGGAAGGAGCCGTCGCCGGAGATGCAGGCCACGACCTGATCGGGGCAGCCGACCTTGGCGCCCATGGCGGCGGGCAGGCCGAAGCCCATCGTCCCCAGGCCGCCCGAGTTGATCCACTGGCGCGCCCGCTTGAACGGGAAGTACTGCGCCGCCCACATCTGGTGCTGGCCGATGTCGCTGGTGAGGATGCAGTCGCCGCCCGTGGCCTCGAGCAGCGCCTCGATCATGAACTGCGGCTTGATCTCCGACGTGGTCGAGTCCTCGTAGCGCAGCGGATGGCGCTCCTGCCAGCCGTGGATGCGCTGCCACCACTCGTCCAGGCGCGAGCTCTCGGCCTCCAGGGCGCGGTACTCGGCCGCGAGCTTGGCGAGGATGTTCTTCGCGTCGCCCACGATCGGGATGTGCGCCGGCACGTTCTTGGAGATCTCGGCAGGGTCGATGTCGATGTGGATGAACTTCGCGCGCGGGGCGAACTCACTGAGCTTGCCGGTCACGCGGTCGTCGAAGCGCGCGCCGATGGCGCAGATGAGGTCCGCCTCGTCCATCGCGTAGTTGGCGGTGCGGGTGCCGTGCATCCCCGGCATCCCCAGCCACTGGGGGTGCGGCGCCGGGAAGGCGCCGAGCCCCATCAGGGTGCAGGTGATCGGGAAGTTGTCCGCCGTGGCCAGGTCGACGAGCTCGGCCCCCGCGTTGGCGTTGACCACCCCGCCGCCGGCGTAGAGCACCGGCCGCCGCGAGGCCGCCAGCGCCTTGGCCGCCTGGCGGATCTGCTTGGTGTTGCCCTCGGTCGTGGGCTGGTAGCCCGGGAGGCGGATCTCGGTGACCGGCTCGTAGGGGATGTCGGCGCGCGACAGGTCGGTCGGGATGTCGACGACGACCGGTCCCGGCCGCCCGGAGCGCGCGAGGTAGAAGGCCTCGTGCAGCGCGCGCGGGATCTCCAGCGGGTGCTGGATCATGAACGAGTGCTTGACGGCCGGCATGGTGATGCCGAGCACGTCGGCCTCCTGGAAGCCGTCGGTCCCCAGCAGGTCGGTGCGCACCTGGCCGGTGATGAAGACGGTGGGCACCGAGTCCATCATCGCGTCCTGGATCGGCGTGACGACGTTGGTCGCGCCCGGGCCGCTCGTGGCCAGGCAGACGCCGACCTTGCCGGTCGCCTTCGCGTAGCCCTCGGCCGCGTGGCCGCCGCCGGCCTCGTGACGCACGAGCACGTGGCGGATGCCCCCGTCGTGCAGCGCGTCGTAGGTGGGGATGTTGGCGCCGCCGGGCAGGCCGAATACGACGTCGACGCCCTCCGCCTTCAGGCACTCCATCACGGCATCGACAGCCCGCATGCGCGTTCACCCCTCTCGGTGCGTAGATGTGCATCGAGCCGCCCACGGCGGCTCGCGGGGTCCGAGTGTACCGTCAGTGCGCGACCGGCTCAGCCGGGGCAACGGGCGTCCCGGGGTACTCCAGCTCGGTCCCGCAGCGGGTGCACAGCGCGTCGTGGAGGGGCACGATCTTGCGGCAGGTGGGGCAGCGGCGATGGGGCTCCTCGTACTCGTTGCGGTAGAGCACGGCGGCGAGCAGCCCGATGAACGGCGGGATCGCCGAGATCAGGAACCACAGGAAGAACGAGCTGCCCTTGATCTTGCCGATGACCCCGCCGGCAAGACCGAAGAAGAAGGCGATGACGACGAACGCCATGCGGCGCGCTTCCTAGAACAGCGTCCGCACCGCCCAGATGACGGCGATGACGGCGACGACGACGACCAGGAACCAGGCGACGCCGGCGACGATCCCGATGATCACCTTGAACAGGATCCACGCCGCGAAGGCGAGGACGATGGCGGCGAGGATCCTCGCGCCGAATGAAGGGCCGGTCTTCTCGTTCTCCATGCCCCTAAGGGTACTCCCGGCGCGGGCCGTGCCCCGCGCCTCTCAGTCGTACGTGCGGCGCAGGTGCTCGAAGCGGCTGCGCCCGGCGCTGCGGCCGTTGAGCTGCAGGCGCGCGAGCCGGTAGCGGCGGATCTTCGGGGCGTTCGGATCGCGCTTGGCGACGGTGTCGCGGCGCTCGACGAGCAGGACGCGTGCGGCGGAGACGGCGGAGGTGGCGCTCATGGCATCCATAGTGGCTCCAGGAGGCGGTGAGGCCCACCGCCACGGGGTCGGAAATCGCTGCTCAGGGCATGGCCCGCGTGTCCAGGGCCCTCGCGGCCGCCGCGCCGGCGTCGAGCGCGGGGCGCAGGGCCGGGGTCAGCCGCCGGCGCACGCGCCAGCGCGCGCCGCTGAAGGCCAGGTTGGCGACGGTCGCGAAGCCCGACTCGTCGGCGCGCAGCGCGAGCAGCAGGTGGGCGATGCGGTCACCCGAGGGCAGCGTCGGGTCGTTGACCCCGACGCAGTAGCAGACGACCCGCCGGCCGCCCCGCTGCACGAGCAGCGCCCCGGCCGGGCCGACGAGCCAGACGCCCATCCGCCCGCGCTCGAGGACGAGGCCGGTGGCGGCGTGCAGCTCGCGCGCCTCGTGGCCGACGAGGTCGCCGAGCAGGCCGACCGATCTCTTCTCGGCGTCGTCCGGCGCGCGGCGGGCCTTCGGGCGCACGACGTTGGCCCCGCGCTGGGCGTAGAGCTCGGGGATCACCCACGCGTGGGCGAAGCTCGCCAGGCTCACGGGCAGCGCGAGCGGCTGGACGAGGAAGAGCACGATGCCCGCCGCGATGAAGGGCACGACGTGCGCGACCGTGACCGCGGTCCACATCAGGTTGGTGCGCTCCAGGCGGCGCGCGTCGACGCGCGGGCGCCAGTGGACCGTCGCCAGCTCCGGGAGCGGCTCGGCGGGGAGCGGCTCGGCGGACACGTCGGCGACCCGGGCTAGCCGCCCGAGATCGGCAGGCGCATGATCACGAGCTCGGCCCCGACGGGCAGGTCGCGGACCTGCTCGGCCTTGCCCTCGCCGGTCGAGACCATGCCGAAGTAGCCGCGGTCGAGCTCCTCGCGGAAGGCCAGGACGGCGGCCTCGACGGCCTCGGGATCGTCGGCGGTCCATTCCGCCAGCGTGGTGTGGCCGGTTTGGTCCATGCGGATCAGACGTGACATGCGCACCTCCTCGGGCTCGGTCATCCCATGGTACGCCCGGTCCGCAAGCCCCCCGTGAGGAATCTCGCGACCGGTCGGCGCCGGGCTGCCCTAGAGGCCCAGCTTCTCGCGCACGAGGCGGGTGACCTCGCCGCCGTCGGCGCGCCCGCGCGTCTCGCGCATGACGTGGCCGACGATCACGCCGATCGGCTTCATGTCGCCGCCGCGCAGGCGCTCGGCGATGTCGGGGTTCGCGTCGAGCGCGGCCTGGACGACCGGCTCGAGCTCGTCGCCGCCGCCCAGCGCGGCGAGCCCCTCGGCCTCGACGATCGCAGCCGGGTCGCCGCCCTCGGCCACGAGCCGGTCGAGCACCTGCTTGGCCGCGCCCTGCGTGACCTTCTTCTCGCTGACGAGGCCCACCAGCGTCGCGAGCGCGTCCGGCCTGACCTTCGAGTCGGCCGGGTCCTCCACGTCGATGCGCGCCACCAGCTCGTTGACCCAGTTGGCCAGCGGCTGGGGCTCGACGCCGTTCGCGCTCAGCGCGGCCTCAAAGTAGTCGCCGAGCTCGGCGCGCCACGCGAGCAGCTTCGCGGAGTCCGTCGTGAGGCCGAGGTCGCGCTCGAAGCGCTCGGCGCGGGCCGCCGGCAGCTCCGGCAGCGCGGCGCGGGCGCGGGCGAGCATCTCGTCGGTGATCGCGATCGGGACGAGGTCGGGCTCGGGGAAGTAGCGGTAGTCGTGCGCCTCCTCCTTGGAGCGCAGCGACGTGATCGCCTCCGTGCGCGGGTCGAAGTGCAGCGTCTCCTGCTCGACCTCGCCGCCGCTGCGCAGGATGGCCTCCTGGCGCGCGATCTCGGCGCGGATCCCCTTCTCGATGAAGCGGAAGGAGTTCATGTTCTTCAGCTCCGTCTTGGTCCCGAGCTCGCGCGTGCCGACCGGGCGGATGGAGACGTTGGCGTCGCAGCGCAGCGAGCCCTCCTCCATGTTGACGTCGCTGACCCCGAGCTGGCGCAGCGTCGTGCGCAGCAGCCGCAGCCACTCGCCCGCCTGGTCGGCCGAGCGGACGTCGGGCTCGGTGACGATCTCCACGAGCGGGGTGCCGCCGCGGTTGAAGTCCACGACGGAGGTGTCGGCGCCGTGAATGCGCCCGCTCGTCCCGGTGTGGACGAGCTTGGCCGCATCCTCCTCGAGGTGCACGCGGTGGATGCGCACGTCGCCCAACCGCCCGCCGCGGCACAGGGGCTCGTCGTACTGGGAGATCTGGTAACCCTTGGGCAGGTCGGGATAGAAGTAGTTCTTGCGGTGGAAGATCGAGCGCGGTGCCAGATCGCAGCCCAGCGCGAGGCCGATCATCAGGCCGCGGTGGATGGCCTCCGCGTTGGTGACCGGCAGGGCGCCCGGCAGGCCGAGGCAGACCTCGCAGGTATGCGTGTTGGGCGGCTCGCCGAAGGACAGCTCGCAGCCGCAGAACATCTTCGTCCGCGTGCTGAGCTGGACGTGGATCTCCAGGCCGATGACGGGCTCGTAGTCGGTCATGCGCTGCTGCTCGCTTCACGCGCGGGCGAGTTGTCGAAGCCGAGCGCCTGCTCGAGGGCGTAGCCGGCCTCGAGGATCCGATTCTCGCTGAACGCGGGCCCCGCGAGCTGGAAGCCGACCGGCAGCCCCTCGCTCAGCCCCGCGGGGATCGAGAGCGCCGGGATCCCGGCGAGCGGCATCGGCGCCGTGAAGTAGTCGTTGAGGTACATCGCCAGCGGGTCGTCGGTCTTGGCCCCGAGCTCGAAGGCGACGCCCGGGCTCGTGGGCGTCACGATGAAGTCGACCTTCTCGAACGCGGCCCGGAAGTCGTCGGCGATCTTCGTGCGCACGCGCTGCGCGCGGCCGTAGTAGGCGTCGTAGTAGCCGCTGGAGAGCGCGTAGGTCCCGATGAGGATGCGGCGCTTGACCTCGGCGCCGAAGCCGTCGTGGCGCGTGCGCGTGTACATCGAGAGCAGGTCGCCGTCGCCCTCGCGGCGCAGGCCGTAGCGGACGCCGTCGAAGCGCGCGAGGTTCGACGACGCCTCGGCGGGCGCGATCACGTAATAGGCGCTGATGGCGTAGTCGGCATGCGGGAGCGAGACGCGCTCGACGGTCGCGCCGAGCTCCTTGGCGAGCGCGAGCGTGGCCTCGAAGCGCTCCATGACGCCGGGCTCGACGCCCTCGCCGGTGAGGTCGTCGGGCACGCCCAGGCGGACGCCGTCGAGGCGCTGTGCCGTGGGCAGCGCGATCTCCTCGGGGAAGGCGATCGAGGTCGAGTCGCGCTCGTCCTGGCCGACCATGTGGCGGAAGAGCAGGGCGGCGTCGGTGACGTCGCGCGTGAGCGGGCCGGCCTGGTCGAGGCTCGAGGCGAAGGCGATCATCCCGTAGCGGCTGACCGCGCCGTAGGTGGGCTTCAGCCCGACGATGCCGCACAGCGCGGCGGGCTGACGGATCGAGCCGCCCGTGTCCGTGCCCAGGGCCCACGGGGCGCTGCCGGCGGCGACGGCCGCGGCGCTGCCGCCCGACGACCCGCCCGGGACGCGCCTTCGATCCCACGGGTTGAGCACCGGGCCGTAGCCGGAGTTCTCGTTCGACGAGCCCATGGCGAACTCGTCCTGGTTGGTCTTGCCGAGCAGCGGCGCCCCGGCGGCGGCGAGGCGCGCGACGACGCTCGCCGTGTAGGGCGGGCGGTAACCCTCGAGGATCCGTGAGCCCGCTTGCGACGGCACGCCCTCGGTGCAGAAGAGGTCCTTGACCGCGAGCGGGACGCCGTGCAGCGGCCCGCTCGCACCGTCCCCGTTCGCCGGCGCCTCGTCGGCCACCCACAGGTAGGCGTTGAGCTCGTCGGCGGCGGCGCGCTCGCGGTAGGCCTCGAAGAGCTCGTCGCGATCGAGGTCGCCGCGCTCGACGGCGGCGGCCGCCTGGGCGGCCGTGAGGGCGATGACGTCGCTCATGCCGTCGGGCTGGGGACGCGGAAGCCGCCGTCGGCCACGTCGGGCGCGCCGGCGAGCGCGACCTCGCGCGGCAGGCACGGCCGCGGCTCGTCGGGGCGCAGCGCGTTGGCGATCTCGACGGAGTGCGACGTCGGCGGGACGCCGTCGAGGTCGAGCTCTGAGATCTTCTCGATGTGCTCGAGGATGTTGGAGAGCTCTCCGGAGATCTTCGTGACCTCCTCCTCTGAGAGCTCCAGGCGCGCCAGGCGCGCCACGTGCAGGACCTGCTCGCGGTCGATCATCGGTCCCGCTGAGTCTAGGCCGCGGGCGGCGCGGGGCGCGGCGCGGGCGGCGTGTACGCGCTCGCGGGCGCGTCGGTGCGCTCGTCCTTGATCGACCACCAGCCGCCGACGGCGAGCACGAGCGCGGAGAGCAGGCCCAGCCAGGCGCCGTAGCGCAGCCCGACGAGCTCGTTGGGGCCGGGTTGGAAGATCAGCGCCCGGAGCGCCAGGGCGACGACGGCGAGCGTCCCCGCGGTCGCGGTCAGCACCGCCGCCGCGACCTGCTGGGCGATGGGCCGGACCGCCGCCGTGGCGATCACCAGCCACCCGCCGCAGCCGATCGCGGCGATCGCGAAGGCGAGGACGAGCCATCCCAGCGACGACCAACCGCTCTCGTCGGGCGGGCCGAACCACGGGAGGAACATCGTCCCCAGCAGCGCTGCCGATCCCGCGCCCGCCACCCACTCCCCGGCGCGGACGCGGGTCACGCCGCGGCCATCCTCGCCGCCTGCAGCGTGTTGCGCAGCAGGCAGGCGATCGTCATCGGCCCGACGCCGCCAGGCACCGGCGTGATCGCCCCGGCGACCTCGACGGCAGCGTCGAAGTCGACGTCGCCGTGGAGGCCGTCGTCGGAGCGGTTGATGCCGACGTCGATCACGGTGGCGCCGGGCTTGACCCAGTCGCCCTTGACCATCCGGTCGCGGCCGACGGCGGCGATGAGGACGTCGGCGCGGCGGCAGACCTCGCCCAGGTCGCGCGTGCGCGAGTGGCAGATCGTCACTGTCGCGTTGGCGCCGAGCAGGAGCTGGGCCATCGGCTTGCCGAAGAGGTTCGAGCGCCCGACGACGACGGCCTCGGCTCCCTCCAGCTCCACCCCGGCCTCCTCGAGCAGGATCATCACGCCCAGCGGGGTGCACGGGCGCAGGCCCTCGCGGCCGAGGGCGAGCAGGCCGGCGCTCATCGGCGTCAGGCCGTCGACGTCCTTGGCCGGGTCGATGAGGCCGGTGAGCTCCACGCCGTCGAGGTGGTCGGGGACCGGGAGTTGGCAGATGATCCCGCTCACCGCCGGGTCGCCGTTGAGCTGGTGCAGCAGGGCGACGACCTCCTCGCGCGGCGCGTCGGCCGCCAGGCGGTGGTCGAAGCCGCGCATGCCGACCTCGGCGGTCGCCTTCTGCTTGCCGCCGACGTAGATCGCCGAGCCCGGGTCGTCGCCGACGAGCACCGTCGCCAGCCCGGGCGGGCGGCCGTGCTCGGCGGTGAACTCCGCCACGCCCTCGCCGACCTCGGCGCGCACGCGCGCCGCCACCGCCTTGCCGTCGATCACCTGAGCTGCCATCGCGGCGGCGGAGGCTACCGATGGGCGGCTGCGATCATGTGGACGGGTCATGTTCCGCGCCGATCGCCTCGACCACGTCGGCCTGTCCGCCCGCGACGTGTGGGCGCTCGCCCGCTGGTACGAGACCGTCTTCGGCATGGCGCGCGTCCACGCCGACGTCTGGCCCGACGTCGAGGGCGGCCACCCGGTGATGCTCTGCGCGCGCGGGGTCTGCGTCGCCCTCTTCAGCGTCCCGAACGCGGCGCCGCCGGCGCCCGGGCACAGCGA
This sequence comes from uncultured Actinomycetes bacterium, assembly GCA_963851295.1. Taxonomy (GTDB): domain Bacteria; phylum Actinomycetota; class Thermoleophilia; order Solirubrobacterales; family Solirubrobacteraceae; genus JAOPZW01. The sequence continues at coordinate 55,637 of CAWKOS010000003.1, forward strand.
GCACTTCGCGCTCGCCCTCGACCGGGCGAACTTCGAGCAGGCACAGGTCGACCTCGACGAGCTCGGGATCGACTACGAGGTCTGGGACCACGAGGTCTGCGACTCGCTGTACCTCCGCGACCCCGAGGGCCACCAGATCGAGCTGACCTGCTGGCGCGTCTGACGGCCGCCTGCGGCACCATCCGCGGGCGATGCGGGTCGGGCAGGGAAGTCGGCGCGGGGGCGCTGTGGCTGCGTGTGCGGTCGTGCTGGCGCTCGCCCTGCTCGCCGCCGTTGGGGGCGCCCGGGCAGCTTCGGCCCCGGCGCCTACGCGGGCCCTCGTCGGGGTCGGGGACCAGAAGGCGGAGATGTTCACCGACCCGCGCTTCGCCTGGCTGCACCTCTCGCGCGCGCGACTCGTCGTGTCGTGGAACGTCGCGCGCACGCCGTGGGAGCGCGCGCTCGTCGACGCGTGGCTCGCCGGTGCCCGGCGAGCGGGCGTGACGCCGCTCGTCGCCTTCGGCCACGCCTGGGACGCGCGCCATCGCTCGCAGCTGCCGAGCGTGGCGGCCTATCGCGGCGCCTTCGCCGCCTTCCGCGCCCGCTACCCGTGGGTGCGCGAGTACACGCCGTGGAACGAGGCCAACCACTGCTCGCAGCCGACGTGCCACCGGCCCGAGCGCGTCGCCGCCTACTACGTCGCGCTGCGGCGAGCGTGCCGGAGCTGCCAGGTGGTCGCCGCCGACGTCCTCGACCAGCCGAACATGGTCCGCTGGGTCCGCGCCTTCCGCCGCGCGCTGCCGCACGGGACGACGCCCACGCTGTGGGGGCTTCACAACTACCTCGACGCCAACCGGCTGCGCTCGACCGGCACGCGGCGGGTGCTGCGCGCGGTGCCCGGGCGCGTCTGGTTCACCGAGACCGGCGGCGTCGTCAGCCGCCGCCACTACCGCGACAAGATCGCCTTCGAGGAGTCGCCCGACCACGCCGCCCGGGCGACCGCCTGGATCCTGCGCCTCGCCGCCCGCGAGCCGCGCGTGCGCCGCGTCTACCTGTACCAGTGGAACGCGAGCGCGCCGGGGCAGGTCTGGGACTCGGGCCTCATCGGCCCCTACGGCGACGCCCGCCCCGCCTTCGCCGTCCTGGCCCGCGCCCGCGGTCGCGACCCGTCCCACGCTCCGGGCCAGGCCCTGACGCCCGCGCCCCCGCCGCCCAACGAGGAGCCCCAGCCGACGTCCTCGGCCCCGCCGCCGGCGCAGCCGGCTCCGGCCCCCGCGCCGGCTCCGGCGCCCGCGCCGTCCCCGACGCCCCCGCCGCCGCCGTGCGTGCTCGTGATCCTGTGCCCGCCGGGCTGAGGCCAGCGCCGCCGCCGGCTGGGTCCGCGCCGCGCGCGGCTGGGTCCGCGCCGCCGGGTTGCGCGTCTCCGCTTGGCGCCCGTGGTCGCGAACAGCGCACCGAGGGAGAGGAGCCCGTTCGCGTTTGCGTCTGTTCCTCCACAGACCGCGCGACGTTAACTGCAACAGACCTCCACGGGCCCCATTCCCTCGGTGCGCTGTTCGCGACCAGCCGCGCCAAGCGGAGAAACGCGGCCCGGCGGCGCGGACCCAGACGACGCCCAGACCGGCCGGCTCAGCGCTTCGAGATCGGCGCGTACTCCGCCATCAGCTTGCGCTCGCTCCCATCCGAGGCGAAGCGCACCACCACGATCCCGCCCGGCTCGAGCCCCACGACGACGCCCTCGCCGAAGGCGGCATGCGTGACGTCGTCGCCCATCCGGTACTCCGCGCTGGGGGTCGTCGACGCCGAGCTCGACCACGACATCGCGCGCGGGCGCGTCGCCTGCCCCGCGACGGCGCCGATCGCTTGCAGCGTCCCCTCGCGGTCGGTGAGGTCGGGCGGGATCTCGCTGAGGAAGCGGCTCGGCAGGCCGTAGCTCGCGGCGCCGAAGACCGCGCGCCGGCGCGCGTAGGTCAGGTAGAGGTCGCGCATGGCGCGCGTGATCCCGACGTAGCAGAGGCGGCGCTCCTCCTCGAGCGTGCCCTCGTCGAGCGAGCGCGAGTGCGGGAAGACGCCCTCCTCACAGCCGATCATGAACACGATCGGGTACTCGAGGCCCTTGGCGTTGTGGAGGGTCATGAGCGTCACGAGGCCCTCGTCGTCGCGGCGGCTGTCGGCGTCGGCGACGAGCGCGATCTGCTGCAGGAAGAGGTCGAGGGTGTCGTCCTCGCTGGCGGCGTCGAACTCGCGCGCGACCTCGACGAGCTCCTGCAGGTTCTCGATGCGCCCCTGCGCCTCGATCGTCCGCTCGGCCTCGAGCGTCTCGAGGTAGCCCGTCTCGTTGAGGATCGCCTCGAGGAGGTCGCCGATCGGAACCTGCTGCTCGAGACGCTCGCGCAGCACGGCCATCGTCGCCATGAAGCGCTCGAACGCGCGAACCGCCGCGGTCCCGAGGCCCGGCACCGCCTCCGGCGCCGAGGCGGCGTCCCACACGGGGACCCCCATCGTCTCGGCGTGGGCCAGCACGCGCGACAGCGACGTCTGCCCGATCCCGCGCTTGGGCGAGTTGGCCACGCGCGTGAAGGAGACGACGTCCTGCGGGTTCTGCAGCACCGTCAGGTAGGCGATCGCGTCCTTGATCTCGGCGCGCTCGTAGAACTTCGTCCCGCCGATGACCTGGTAGCCGATCTCGCGGCGCACGAGCGTGTCCTCGAGCACCCGCGACTGCGCGTTGGTCCGGTAGAAGACCGCGATCTCCGCCCGCGAGACGCCCTCGTCGACGAGCCGCTCGATCTCCCCCACGACGAAGCGCGCCTCGGCATGCTCGTCCTCGAGCTCGCGGACCTTGACCGGATCGCCCTCGCCGAGGTCCGTCCACAGCGACTTCCCCATCCGCCCGCGGTTGTGCGTGATCACCGCGTTGGCGGCGTCGAGGATCGTCTGTGTCGAGCGGTAGTTCTGCTCGAGGCGGACGACGTGGGCCTCGGGGTAGTCGTCGCGAAAATTGAGGATATTCCTGATGTCGGCGCCGCGGAACGAGTAGACGGAGTTGTGCGTGATGAGCCCGCCCGCGACAAAGTTGTGCGTGCCCTCGACGTTGAGGTCGTAGACCGGGCGATCGAGCTCGACGCGCTCGACGGCCTCGACGACGTCGTAGCCGCCGTCCTCGGTGAACATCGCCATGCCGGGTCGCACGCTGGAAGCATGCATGAAGGGCAGTGAGTTGATCCGCCCATCGTGCCGAGCTCCAAGCCGGCCAACGCAGCGCACGGTGACGTCAAGTTCGGCGCGGATCTGGTCGACCAGTTTCAGCGCGTCAGACATGTCCTGGCAGTACGTTTCGCTCCGCCATCCGACCTTGTCGGGTCTCGGTCGCATCACACGGAGCCCAAGCCGCTCGAGAGTCTGCCGGGTCTCCTCGTCCCTTCCACCGATCGACACCGTGTGGAGCAGACGGTGGCCTTGGTTCGCGGCACAGAGGGTCACCACAAGATTGCGGCGTGTGCCCTCAAACGTCTGGGGAAGGTGGTGGGGAGTCTCCGGCCAGAGCCATTCGTCATGGAGCAGCCGAAGCGCGCCTTCCTCCGAGTCGACGCTCGCGAAGACCTCATCCAGGAGTCCTTGGGACCTCACGAGGCTGTCGCCGCGAACGCCCGGGCGGGCGACGAAGGGCGCAGTCGGGAGCTGATACCGAAGCGCCAGAATCGCCTCGGCGACCCGCGCCTCCGCCTCTGACTTGTGCGTCGACACGACCCAGGCCGCATCGGCGGCTTCCTTCATCGCCCGCGTCATTACTCCGCAGACAGATCGTCCGCGCCGATCAAGTGTGCGGGTCATCCCAACCCGGCATCCGTATCCACGCCGCCGCATCAGGTAAGTCATGAACATCGGCGGCGTCAATCCGGCGCGGTAGCCAGCGAAATGGACGTGCTCGGGCGTGCTGACGATCTCACGTCCGTCTCGCGTCGTGATCTTCACGCCGAGCGTCGGCTCCGACACGAAAACCCCGGTGACCGGCGCGCCCCCGAAGCGGCCGCTTCCGTAGCACGAGAGCACCATCTCTCCGACCCGTACGTCCTCGATCGGCTTGGTCGTCCCGTCCGCCATCGCGATCGGCGTCCCCTCGACGAGGCACTGATCATCGTCGCCCACAACGGCCAGGTTCCGGTGCTCGCCCGCGATGAGCTGCAGGAGCCGGTACTGGGCGTGGTTGGTGTCCTGGTACTCGTCGACGAGCACGTGGCGGAAGGCAGCGGCGTAGCGGGCGCGGACCTCGGGGAAGAGCTCGAGGACGTTGACGGTGCGGACGAGGAGGTCGTCGAAGTCCATCGCGTTCATGCGGTGCAGCTCGCGCTCGTAGAGCTCGTAGACGTCGGCGACGGTCTGCTCGAAGAACGATCCGACCTGCTGGCGGTAGGCGTCGGCGTCGCGCAGCTTGTTCTTGGCGTCGGAGATTCTGGTGCTGCATCGCGGCCGGGGTGAAGCGCTTGGGGTCGACCCCGAGCTCGTCGATGCAGCGCTTGACCAGGCGGCGGGAGTCGGCCGCGTCGTAGATCGTGTACTGGCGCGTGTAGCCCAGGCGCGGCGCCTCGGCGCGCAGGATCCGCGCGCACGCGGCGTGGAAGGTCATCACCCACATGCCGCGCGTCGAGTGGCCGAGGAGGAGCTCGACGCGCTCGCGCATCTCCTGGGCGGCCTTGTTGGTGAAGGTGATGGCCAGCAGCTCGCCGGCGCGGGCGCGACCGGTCTGCACGAGCCAGGCGACGCGGTGCGTGAGCACGCGCGTCTTGCCCGAGCCGGCGCCCGCGAGGATCAGCAGCGGGCCGTCGCCGTGGGTGACGGCGTCGCGCTGGGGCGGGTTCAGGCCCTCGAGAAGGGCTTCGATGCGGTCGTCGGCGGCGGCCTCGGGCAAGACTGCTGAGCATAGAACCGGGCGCGGCGGTCGCCGCTCGACGCGCTGTCACCGGCGGGCGCAACCCGCCTGTCAGCAGGAAACAACCGGAAAACCGGCGATCGATGCCGCCGGTCGATCCCACGGTCGTCGCGGGCAGGTGAGGGGACCCTTGGGCCATGCCTGGCAGGGACGCTCTGGGCGCTGCGCTCGCGACGGCCGCACTCCTCGCCGTCGCCCCGGCGGCTGCCGCGGCCGACTGCGCGCACGGCAGCGACCTCGCCACGTCGCTCTCCCCCACCGACCGCCGCGCCGTCCTCGTCTGCGTCATCGACGCCGAGCGCACGGCGCGCGGCCTGCCCGTGGTCCGCGAGAGCGCCCAGCTCTCGCGCGCGGCGCAGGGCCATTCCGACGACATGGTCACCCGCCACTTCTTCGACCACGTCACGCCCGGCGGCACGACGCTCGGCGAGCGCGTCGGCGCGACGGGCTACATGCAGGGCCGCAAGGACTGGGAGCTCGGCGAGGCGATCGCCTGGGCCCAGCAGCCGCTCGACACCGCCGCCACCCTCATGCGCGCGTGGATCGCCAGCCCCGAGCACAAGGCGATCATCCTCGACCGCCACTTCCGCGAGGTCGGCATCGGCGTGACCCCGGGCCTCACCGACGGCTCGGGCGGCGCGGGCGCCACCGCGGTCCTGGACTTCGGCTTCCGAACCCCGTCGCCTACGCTGCCGCGATGGCGCTCTGCGACATCGTGCGCGCGTACGGCGAGCACATCGCGAGCGAGGCGCGCTCGGTGCGCATCGACCTCGACGCGCTCGAAGCTCTCGCACCAGGCGATCCTCCGGAGCTCGACCCCCAGCGCCACTACCTGGAAGGTCCAGCTCCCGATGTCGCCGCCTACCTCCTAGTCCTCGACGCGATCAACTTCGGCTCGGGGTGGTTTCCGACCATCCGCAAGCGCACGGGCTCCTCGGGCTACTTCACCGTCGCGTGGGCGCTCGCCGACCGCTGGCGCGCCGGCGCCGGCTGGAGCGCGACGGAGCTGCGCGAGCTGCGCACCGAGGAGGTCGCCGACACCCTCGGCCAGGACCGCGACCACGAGCTCATGGCCCTCTTCGCGCAGGCCCTGCGCGAGCTCGGGCGCTTCCTCGGCCCGCGCCACGCCCTCGACGTCGTCGCCGAGGCCCGCGGCTCGGCCGTCCGGATGGCCGAGCTGCTCGCCGGCGGCATGACCATGTGGCAGGACACGGGCTTCTACAAGCGCGCCCAGATCGCGCCGAGCGACCTCGCGCTCGGCGGGGTCGCCGAGTTCTCGGACCTCGACGCGCTCACGATCTTCTCCGACAACCTCGTCCCCCACGTGCTGCGCTGCGAGGGCGTCCTCGTCTACGACGAGGGTCTCGCGGCGCACATCGACGCCGGGCGCCTGCTGCGCCCCGGCCCGCAGGAACGCGAGAATCCGCGGCTGCGCGATCCACGCCTGCGCCCAGATCGCCGGGCGAACGGGCATGAGCGAGCGCGACCTCGACAACGCGCTCTGGTACCGCGGCCAGCGCCCCGAGTACAAGGCGCGGCCGCGGCACCGCTGCCGCACGGTCTACTACTAGCCCGACCGCTTCAGCTTCCCGTGGCGCTTGGCGTAGCGCTCGCCCGCCCGGAAGACCGCCAGGCCGAGCGGGATCGCGACCGCGCCGAGCACGAGCAGTGGCCACAGGTCGCCCCACACGTCGCCGAGGCTCGCGCCGTCGAGGAGCGTGGCGCGGATCCCGCGCAGCGCATAGGTCGCCGGCGAGACCGTGGCGATGGCCTGCATCCAGCCCGGCATGACGCTGACCGGGTAGTAGATCCCCGAGACCACGAGCAGCATGCCCTGGGCGATGAAACCCAGCTGGGCGCCCTTCTCGGGCGAGATCAGCGGGAGCACCGCCGTCGTCATCCCGACGCCCACGAAGGACACCGACGCGACCGCGAGCAGCACCAGCGCGCCGGCGAAGTTCGCGTCGGGGAAGGCGAGGCCGAAGAAGACCGCGACGACCGCGAACAGCGCGGCCGTGCGCACGACGCCGTAGAGCACGGCGAAGGCGCCCATCCCGAGCAGGTGCACGGGCCGCGCGAGCGGCGCCATGAACGTGTACTCGATCGTCCCCTCCCAGCGCTCCCACGCGACGGTCTCGGTGAGGATCTCGAAGATGATCCCCAGGTAGGACCAGATCACGGCGCCGATGAGCAGGCTCGCGGTCTGGCGCTCGACGTCGAGGCTGCCGCCGTTCGCCTCCACGCCCTTGGCGATGAAGGCGATGGTCAGCGTGTTGGCGACGGTCCAGACGAAGAACGCCAGCTCCCACCAGCCGTAGCGCTTGACCAGGTACGCGTTGCGCTCGACCACGCCGACGAGGGCGATGCCCTGGTGGCGGGCCGAGGCGGCCATGGCGCGCATCACGCCGCCTCCTCTTCGTCTCGCTCGTCCTCCAGGGCGCGTCCGGTCGCCGCCAGGAAGGCATCCTCCAGCGTGGCCGCGCCGTAGCGCCGGCGCAGCTCGGCGGCGGGCTCGAGCGCGAGCAGCCGCCCGCGGTCCAGGATCCCGACGCGGTCGGCCAGCGCCTCGGCCTCGGCCATGTCGTGGGTGCACAGCAGCGTGGTGGTGTCGTGTGTGGCGCGCACCTCGCGGATGAAGTCCTGGACCTCGCGGCGCGAGCGCGGGTCCAGGCCCGTCGTCGGCTCGTCGAGGAGCAGGAGGGTCGGCGAGGTCAGCAGCGCCCGCGCGAGCGCGACCTTCTGCTGCATGCCGCGCGAGAGGTCCTCCATCGGCGCCGAGGCGCGCGCGACCGGGAAGCCGACGGCCTCGAGGATCACCGGGACCTGCGCGCGCGTCTGCGACGGCGCCAGGCCATAGAAGCGCGCGGCGTAGGAGAGGTTCTCGGTCGCCGACATCCTCTTGAAGAACGACGCCTCGACCGACACGCGGTTGACCAGCCGCCGCACGGCGCCCTCCTGGCGCACGACGTCGTAGCCGTACACGCGCGCGCTGCCGCCATCGTGGAGCAGCAGCGTCGCGAGGACGCGCACGAGGGTCGACTTGCCCGAGCCGTTCTGGCCGAGCACGGCGACGCACTCGCCGCGGGCGATGGTGAACGAGATGCCGTCGAGCGCGGTGACGCGCACGCGCCGGCGCCCCTGACGGCGGGTGAACTGCTTGGTGAGATCTGACACTTCGACTGCGGACACGACGTGCTCCTAACGAATGCACTGAACCGGGGCAGGAACGACCGACCGAGGCGGGGCTCGGCTACGCGGGGCCGTCTAGCGGTTCACAGGGCGAAGCACGTCCCCGACGGTACCACCGCCGGGGACGTCGTGCCAGGAGGCGTGTCGGGGTCAGTCGACGAGGTCGAGGAACTGCCAGTGCTGGCCGTCGGCCAGCCCGGCGAGCTGGCGCCCGACCGTCTGCTGGATCGGCAGCGACGGGATCACGTGCTGGGTGGCGGCGTGCATGTCGCGGAAGAGCTGCTGGACCTTCCCCGAGCGCAGGCCGCTCGTCCCCGACGAGGCGTAGACGAACTTCGCGACCTCGTGCGCCGCCCACGTGGAGTGGATGGTGCCCAGGCGGATGTTCGTGTTCTGGTCGACCGACAGGTCCTCGCTGCGCGCGAGCGTCTCGGTCACGTCGGTCCAGGTCTCGAAGATCAGCGCGCGCGCCGCCCTGCGGATGCCCTCCGCGCGGGTGAAGCCCTCCTGGAAGCTGGCGTTCTCGCCCAGCGCCCCCGGACGGCCGGCCTTCGCCTTGATCATGGCCTTCAGCTCGTCCATCAGCCGCCGCGCGATGCCGAGCGCGAAGCCCGAGTGGCAGATGCCGGCGATGTTGATGATCCCGAGCCGGTACAGGTCGCCGCGCTCGACCGACTCGCTGACGGCGAAGTGCGAGAAGTACTCCGGGACGAAGACGCTGTCGATCTTGTAGTCGATGCTCCCCGTCGCCCGCAGGCCCATGACGTCCCAATTGTCGATCAGCTCGGCCTGCTCGACCGGGACCACGAAGATGCGCGGCTCGCCGGTGCCCTCGACCACGCCGAGGGTGTGGATGAAGCCCGAGTGCTTGATGCCCGAGGCGAACTGCCACGAGCCGCTGAGCAGGTGGCCGCCGTCGGTCGGCACCGCGGTTCCCGGGCGCGTGCCCTGCCCGGCGATGACGGGGAAGCGCTCGCCGCCGAAGATCTCGTCGATCGCCTGCTCGCCGAGGTAGGCCGCGCCGGTGCCGATGGCCAGCCCGGCCGCCATCGTCACCCAGCCGGTCGACGGGTCGGCGTAGGTGAGCTGGTCGATGACCTTCAGCGAGCTGACGGGATCGAGCTCGGAGCCGCCGAGCGCCTTCGGGACCCACATGCCGAAGAGGCCCGCATCGTGGAGGGCGTCGACGACCGGGTCGGAGAGCCGTCCGCGCTCGTCTCCCTCGGCGGCGTGCTCGTCGATGAGCCCCTCGAGGCGCTGGGCCTCGGCCAGGAGGTCGGGGGTGGTCGTCGTCGTGTCGGTCATGCAGGTCTCCTCGTGTGGGATCTGGGACTAGCCGCCCGCCGGGTTGCGGCCCTGGGCGGGGCGCAGGGGGCGCACTTCGGCCGCGGGCTCGTGCTCGCGGCCATCCTTCGCGGCCAACTCGCGCTCGAGCGCATCGATGCGGGCGGCCAGGCCCTTGATGGCGTCGGCCACCGGGTCGGGCAGGTGGATCCAATCGGCGTCGGGGCCCTCCACCTTGCGGCCGTCGACGCGGACGACGTGGCCGGGGTTGCCGACCACGGTCGAGTTCGGTGGAACGTCGGTGATGACGACGGAGTTGGCGCCGATCTTGGCGCCGTGGCCGACGGTGATCGGCCCCAGCAGCTTGGCGCCCGAGCCGATCGTGACGTTGTCCTGCACGGTCGGGTGGCGCTTGCCGGTGGCGAAGCCGGTGCCGCCGAGGGTCACGCCCTGGTAGAGCGTGACGTCGTCGCCGATCTCGGCCGTCTCCCCGACGACGACGCCGGTGCCGTGGTCGATGAAGAGGCCGTCGCCGATCCGGGCCGCCGGGTGGATCTCGATCCCGGTGAGCGCCCGCGTCGCCGTGCTCAGGGCGCGCGGGACGAAGGGGACGCCCGCGTGGTGCAGGGCGTGGGCGACGCGATAGGACAGCAGCGCGTGGACGCCGGGCCAGCTCGTGAGGATCTCGACCGAGGAGACGCCGCGCGCGGCGGGGTCGCGCTCATGGGCCGCGGCGACGTCGCGGCGAATCTCGCCGGCGACCCGGCGCAGCGTGCCTAGCCCGATCATGGCCGTACGATAGCTACGTGCGCTTCCTCATCCTGCACGGTTGGCAAGGTTCGGGTCCCGAACATTGGCAGACCTGGCTGGCGGGTGAGCTGCGCGGCTCCGGGCACCACGTCCAGTACCCCGAGCTCCCGGCGTGCGACGAGCCGTGCCCCGACCGCTGGGGCATGGCCTTCCGTTCCGAGCTCGGGCGCCTCGCCGCCCGCCAGGACGACGAGCGCGTCGTGGTCGCCCATTCGCTCGGCTGCGTGCTGTGGCTGCGCGAGGCCGCCAACGTCGCGCCCTCGCGGCGGGTGGACCGCGTCGCGCTGGTCGCCCCTCCGTGCCCGGGCGCCGCGGTCCCCGAGCTCGCGGGCTTCTACCCGACCGGGGCCGAGCGCGACGCCGTGGCGCTCGCGGCGCGCGAGACGCGGCTGGTCTGCACCGACGACGACCCCTACTGCCCGGGCGAGGGCGCCGACCGCTTTTGGGCCACGCCACTCGGCCTGCCCGTCGACCTGCTTCCGGGCGCCGGGCACATCAACGTCGAGGCCGGCTTCGGCCCGTGGCCCGAGATGCTGGCGTGGTGCCTGGGCCGGCGCCCGGCGCTGGCGCCCGAGGCCGCCGCGGCCTAGGCGCCTGGCGCCTCAGCCCGCCGCGGCCTGGTCGCTGCGCGGGGCGAAGAACGGCGCCGAGATGTAGCGCTCGCCCGAGTCGGGCAGGACGGCGACGATCCGCTTGCCCCGCGACTCGGGGCGCTGGGCGACCTCGAGCGCGGCCCAGAGCGCCGCGCCGCACGAGATGCCGGCGAGGATCCCCTCGCGCGCGGCGACCGCGTGGGCGGTGGCGATGGCGTCCTCGTCCGTGCAGGCCATGACCTCGTCGAGCACCTCGACGTCGAGCACGGCGGGGACGAAGCCGGCGCCGATGCCCTGGATGCGGTGCGGGCCCGGGGCGCCGCCGGAGAGGACCGGCGAGGAGGCCGGCTCGACCCCGACGACCTGGGCCCGGGGGTTGTGGGACTTGAGCGCCTCGCCGACCCCGGTGACCGTTCCGCCCGTCCCGACCCCGGCCACGAAGACGTCGACCTTGCCGTCGAGCGCGGCGAGGATCTCCGGGCCGGTGCCGATGCGGTGGGCCTCGGGGTTGGCGGGGTTGGAGAACTGGTCGGGCAGGAAGACGTCGGGGTCCTTGGCGGCCGCCCGGGCCGCGTCGACGGCCTCGTTCATGCCGCCCAGCGACTCGACGATCTCGACCTGCGCGCCGTAGAGGCGCAGCAGCGCCTCGCGCTCGCGGCTCATGCCCTGGGGCAGGAAGATCGAGAGGTCGTAGCCCTTGGCCGCGCAGCAGAAGGCCAGCGCGATGCCGGTGTTGCCCGAGGTCGCCTCGACGATCGTGGTGCGGCCGGGCTCGATGAGGCCGTCGCGCTCGGCGGCGTCGAGCATCGCCACGCCGATGCGGTCCTTGACCGAGCCTCCCGGGGTTGAACGCCTCGAGCTTGCCGTAGAGCTCGACGTCGACGCCATCGGGCAGCATCCGCGTGAGCGCGACCATCGGCGTGTTGCCGACGGTGTCGGCGATGTTCGTCGGGATTCGCGGCATGCGGCGCTTGCGCACCCTACCGGCGACCCCGGAGCGCGGCGGCCCCGTGCGCGGCGGCTCAGATCAGGTCGCGGTGGTCGCCCTGGCGGCGGCACCCGACGACCGCGGCGATCGGCGCGCGGTCCTCGAGGACCCGGCGGGGGCGGCCGGCGGAGCCGAGGGTCGGCGAGAGGCGCAGCCGGCGCACGAGGGCGTCCTGGACGGTGGCGCCCGCGTCGAGCGCGGTCGCCACCGGGAGGGGCCGGTCGGGCCGGGCGTGGCGTTCGTGCAGCATGGAGGCCAGAACGCACGCGGGCCCGGGATCTTGCGGTTCATGCGTACGCTGGACGAATGACCGATCGCATCGTCCTCGAGCCCGAGGAGATCGCGGGCCTGATCCGCGGCTCGCGGCTGCTCGATCTGCGCGTGGACACCCCGTCGGACCTGCGCGAGCGCCTGCTGGCGACCGCGACGACGGCGATGGACGCGCTGTGCGGGCTGTGCGACCGGGCCGGGACGGATGCGGTCTGGGACGTCCTCGAGCTGCTCGACCACCGCGAGCTGCTGGCCTTCTCGACGCTGATGGCATCGGAGCTGAGCGAGACGTCGTTCTCGGCCAACGGCTGACGCACCGTTTCTTCGGTTCCTATTAGAGGCGGGCTGTTCACTGGCCGCCCGTGAGCACTTCTCGCCTCGTCGGAGTCCTGCTGGCGGCATGCGCGCTGGGGGTCGGCGCGTGCGGGAGCAGCGACTCGACATCGACCACGAACGCCTCCGCCTCCCAGGGCGCCGGCGGGCAGCGCAACGGCCCGGGCGCCGTGCTGCGCGACCCGAAGGTGCAGGCGTGCCTGAAGAAGCAGGGCGTGACGATCCCGAGCTTCCGGCGGCCGCCGGGAAGCGGGCAGCGGCCGCCGGGGGGCTCGGGGCAGGGCGGCGGGCAGTCCGGCGGGAGCGGCGGGCAGCGCCCGCCCGGCGGCGGCGCCAACGGCGGCCGCTTCGCGCAGCGCTTCCAGCAGCTGCGCGCGGCGCTGCAGAAGTGCGGCGTGCAATTGCCGCAGGGCGGCGGGCGCCCGCCCCAGCCGCAGGGCCAGGGCACCTCCACGACGACCCAGACCTGAGATGCGACGCCGTCCGGCCCTCACCACCATCGCCGCGGGCGTGCTGGCCGTGGCCGCCGTCGTCGTCGCGATCCTCGCCATCGGCTCGCCGTCGACCTCGACCGCCCAGGAGCGCACCGTCACGGTCGCGCACGGTGTCGTGCAGTCGACGGTCTCGGGCAGCGGCAACCTCTCTCCCGCCAACCAGGTCGACCTCGACTTCGGCACGAGCGGCGAGATCACGCACATCTACGTCCACGAGGGCGAGCACGTCGGCGCCGACCAGCTCCTGGCGACCGTCGACGACAGCGCCGCGAAGGTCGACCTCGCCGAGGCCCAGGCGAACCTCCAGACCGCGCAGGACACCCTCGACCAGGTCCAGTCCGGCTCCTCGTCCTCGTCGTCGGGCTCGACGACGGCGAGCGCGGCGTCCGTCAGCCACGGCGTGATGGCGACCGTCGCCCAGGCCACGCCGACGACGCCGACCACGACGACGCCGCCGCAGACCACGCCGACGACGACCACGCCGACCACCACCACGCCGACCACCACGACGCCGACGACGACCACGCCGACGACGACCACGCCGGCCACGACCAAGCCGAAGCAGACCAAGCCGAAGCAGACGACGCCGTCGAGTGGGTCGGGGAGCGGCGGCTCGGGCGGAGGCGGCGGCTCGGGCGGAGGCGGCGGCTCAGGCTCCGGCAGCGGCGGCTCCGGTGGCGGCAGCACCATCTCCGAGGCCGCCGCCGAGGCCGACGTCCAGAGCGCCGAGCTCGCCGTCAGCAGCGCCGAGAAGGCGCTCTCCGCGACCCGGCTGCGCGCCCCGATGGCGGGCACCATCGCGTCGGTCAACGGGTCGGTCGGCCAGACCACGGGCAGCGGCTCGTCGTCGGGCAACGGATCGAACGGATCCAACGGCTCGAGCGGGGCGAGCGTCGCGGGCGGGCTCGGCGGGAGCGGGTCGAGCTCGGGCTCCGGCGGAAACGGCTCCTCGAGCGGCTCGAGCTTCATCACCCTCGCCCAGATCAGCCGCTTCAAGATGGAGGTCTCGCTCAGCGAGTCCGACATCGGCTCCGTGAAGGTCGGCCAGCCGGCGACGGTGACCGTCAACGCGGCGTCCGGCGAGGAGTTCGCGGCCAAGGTGACCGACATCGGCGTGCTCTCGTCGTCGTCGAGCGGGTCGAGCAGCGCGGTCAGCTACCCAGTCACGCTGACGCTCGCCCAGACGAGCAAGCACCTGAAGGCCGGCATGAGCGCGACGGCCGACATCGTCACGGCCCAGGTCTCGGGCGTCGCCGTCCCCTCGCAGGCGCTGAGCGGCTCGACGGTCACCGTGCAGGCCAAGGACGGCTCGCAGAGCACGCGCCGCGTCGAGCTCGGCGTGGTCGGCGACTCGACGACGCAGGTCGTCAGCGGCCTGAACGTCGGCGACGTCGTCGTGGTCCGCTCGACCAGCGCCCTGGCGGGCGCGACCGGCTCGGGCGCCGACCAGATCAACAACGCGCTGCGCAGCCGCCTCGGCGGCGGCGCCGGCCTCGGGGGCGGCGGGCTGAGCCGCGGCGGCTTCGGCCGCGGCGGCGGCGGCGGGGGCGGCGCGGGGCCGGTCCTCGTCGGCCCCGGAGGCGGGCCGTGAGCCGCGCGCCGCGCGCCCGGCGCGCGCCCACGCCCGTCATCGACGTCCGCGACGTCGAGCGCTCCTACCTGGTCACCGAGGAGCTCGAGGTCCACGCGCTCGCGGGCGTCTCGCTGCGCATCGCGCGCGGCGAGTTCGTGGCGATCATGGGCAGCTCGGGGAGCGGCAAGACGACCCTCATGAACATCCTCGGCTGCCTCGACGCGCCGACCGCCGGGCGCTACCTGCTCGACGGGGTCGACGTGCGCGACATCGCCGAGGACGACCTCGCCGACCTGCGCAACCGCAAGATCGGCTTCGTCTTCCAGAGCTACAACCTCGTGCCGCGGACCCCGGCGCTCGTCAACGTCGAGCTGCCGCTCGCCTACGCGGGCCTCCCCCGTGCCGACCGCCGCCGGCGCGCGCACGCAGCGCTCGCGGCCGTCGGGATGAGCGACCGCGTCCACCACCTCCCCTCCGAGCTGTCGGGCGGCCAGCAGCAGCGCGTCGCCGTGGCGCGGGCGATCGTCACCAACCCGTCGATCGTGCTCGCCGACGAGCCGACCGGCAACCTCGACTCGCACGCCACCCACGAGATCCTCGCGATGTTCGACCGCCTCAACGACGAGGGCCGGACGATCGTCCTCATCACCCACGAGGCCGACGTCGCCGCCCGGGCCCGGCGGATCGTCCGCCTCGGCGACGGGCGCGTCCTCTCCGACGAGCGCACGGGCGCGGCCGAGGACGCCGCGTGACGCCCGCCGAGACCCTGCGCATCGCGCTGGCCGGCATCACAGCCAACAAGCTGCGCTCGGGCCTGACGATCCTCGGGATGACGATCGGGGTCGCGGCCGTGATCGTCCTCGTCGCGGTCGGCAACGGGTCCAAGAAGCAGGTGCAGGCGGGGATCGACGCGCTCGGCTCCAACGTCCTGCTCGTCCAGGGCCAGAACGGGCCGGGCGGCCCCGGCGGCTTCCGCCGCGGCGGCGGCGCGGGTGGGCTGACGCTCACGACGCAGGACGCCACGGCCCTGCAGGACCAGTTCAACGCCCCGCACGTCAAGAGCGCAGCGCCGGTGGTCAACGCGACCGGCACGACGTTGGTAGCGGGTGCTACGTCCTACTCCCCGTCGTCCTTCGTCGGCACGACGCCCGCCTACGCCGACACGCGCGACTACAAGACGCAGGCCGGCGCGCTCTTCAGCGACCAGGACGTCAAGAAGCACCGCCGGGTCGTCGTCCTCGGCCCGACCGTGGTCGAGAACCTCTTCGGCGGCCAGGACCCGGTCGGACAGTCGGTACGCGTCGACGGCACGGCCTTCGAGGTCGTCGGCGTCACCAAGCCGAAGGGCTCCAACGGCATCCAGGACCAGGACGACGTCGCGATCGCGCCGATCACCGCCGTCGAGGACTCGATCAGCGGCTACGGATCGATCAGCAACATCACGGTGCAGGGCAGGTCGGGCGCGACGCTCGACGCCGCGCAGGCCGAGGTGACCTCGATCCTCGAGCAGCGCCATCACGTGACCGACCCCACCGACCCCGGCTTCCAGGTCATCAACCAGGGGTCGGTCCGCGAGGCGTCCAACCAGAGCACGCAGGTCTTCACGACGCTGCTCGGCGCCGTCGCCGCCATCTCGCTGCTCGTCGGCGGCATCGGCGTGATGAACATCATGCTCGTCAGCGTCACCGAGCGCACGCGCGAGATCGGCATCCGCAAGGCGATCGGCGCGCGCCGCAGCGACATCCTCACCCAGTTCCTGACGGAGGCCGTCCTCGTCTCGCTCTTCGGCGGCCTGCTCGGCGTGGCGGCCGGCATCGTCGGCAGCCAGTTCACGATCGTCGGCGTCACCCCGGTGATCGCGGTCTACTCGGTCTTCCTCGCCTTCGGGGCCGCCGTCCTGTGCGGCCTCTTCTTCGGCACCTATCCGGCAGCCCGCGCCGCGGGCCTGCGCCCCATCGACGCCCTGAGATTCGAATGAGCACGAACCCCCACCTCGATCGCCCCATGCCCGACGACTACGACGACGACGACTGGGATCCCGTCGACGACGAGGAGACGCTCCCGCCGCGGCCGCGACGGCGACTCGTGACGCCGCTGGCGGCGGTGTTCGCCGCCGTCGTGGTGGCCGCGCTGGGCTTCCTCGGCGGCGTCCAGGTCCAGAAGCACCAGGACAAGGCCTCGGGCAGCGGCGGCGCGAACGCGGCCGCTGCCGCGGCGAGCTTCGGGGCGCGCGGCGCCCGCGGGGGCGCAGCGGCCGGCGGCGGCGGCTTCGGCGGCGGTGGCGGCGGCGGGCCCGCCGGCGGCGGCGCCACGGTCGGCTCGGTCGCCAACAAGAGCGGCTCGACCCTCTACGTCAAGAACGCCGACGGCAACACGGTGAAGGTCAAGACCACGAGCCACTCGAAGATCAACCGCATGGCGCAGTCGAGCGTCGGCGCCATCCATCCGGGCGACACGGTGATCGTCCAGGGGACGACGAGCTCGAGCGGGACGGTGACCGCGTCGCAGATCACGGCGACGGCGGCGGGCGCGACCAGCGGGCTGTTCGGCGGCGGCGGCTTCGGGGGCGGCTTCCGCGGAGGCGGCGGCGGCGGAGGCGGCGGTGGCGGCCCGTCCGGCGCCGGCGGTGGCAGCAGCCAGTCCGGCGGCGGTTGAGCCCGACGAGCACCTGCTCGTCGTCGCCTGCGCCCGCGGCTAGTCCCCGGCGCGCGGCGCGAGCAGGCCGCCGGTCGCGACCGCCCAGAGGGCGCCGGCGCCGAGCAGCGCCCACGGCCAGTCGAGGAGGTTCGCCAGCGGGAAGGCGGCGACCGCGGGCGCGAGCAGCCACGCGGTCGCGTTGACGCCGCGCCGCGGATCGACCTCGGTGGCCAGCGTCCAGCCGACGGCGACGTACCACGCAAGCACGGCGAGCAGGCCGGCCAGGCCGAGCTCGACCCACTCCTGCAGGCCGAGGTCGTGGGCGAAGCGGGTCGGGATCGGGCGCTCCTCGAGTTGACGCGCGCGCGTGGCGGCCAGGAAGGTCCCCGCGCCGTAGCCCTGCACCGGACGCTGCTCGGCGGTGTCCAGCGCGGCGCGCCAGATCCCGACGCGCCCGTGGCTCGGATCGGCGCCGCACGGCGAGCCGCGGTCGCCGAGCACGACGCCGGCCGTGGCGGCGATCCCCGCGACGGCGACCGCCGCCGTCCACGCCGCGCGGCTCCCGCCTCCCGCACGCTGCAGGGTGGCGACCGCGACGGGGATCGCCACCGCGGCCAGCGCGAGCGCGCGCTCGCCGCCGCTCGCGCGCGCGAGGTCGCCATGCAGGGCGAGCGCGCTCGCCGCGCCCCCGGCGATGACGGCCAGCGCGACGGGCCCGACGGCGCGGGCGCGTGGGGCGAGCGCGACGCACGCGGTCACCGCGAGGGCGCCGAGCCCCACCGCCGAGCGGTTGGCGGTCAGCGCGATCGTGGCGACGAGCAGCCACCCCGCGACCGCCCCGCCGACCGCAACGGCGCGGCTGCGCTGGCTCGCCACCGCCAGCGCGACGGGCAGCGCGCTCACGCACGCGAGCGCCAGCGCGGGCGGGTACTCGAACGACCCCGCCGGGCGCCAGCTTCCGCAGATGTCGAGCGACAGCGGGTCCGAGGTCGAGAGCGTCGCGATCAGACCTGCCACCGAGCCCGCGACCGCGACGGCGAGCAGGACGCCGGCGTGCCCCCACGGCGCGGGCACGCACCCCGCCGCCACGACGATCGCCGCGAGCGCGAGCACCGCGGCGGCGTCGCGGGCGGCGTCGGCCGGCGCGCCGGTCGTCCACGCCGCCGTCAGCGCCGTGATCGCGGCAAGGGCGGCGAGCGCGAGGACGATCGGATGGCGCGCGGCGCGACCGGCCGCCTCGGGCGCGATCGCGATCGCGGCGAGCGCCGCGAGGCCGGCCAGGACCGCGACCGTCGCGCGTCCGTCGGCCGTGTAGCCGCCGCGCCAGGCGACGGCCACCGCGACGGCGACGAGCAGTGGCGCCCAGCGCCACGCCACGCCGCCGCGGACCGTCATGCAGTGGGCCTAACCCGACTGCGCCTTCTTCATGCAGGCCTGCTGCGCGGTCGCCGCGTCGTCCTGCTGCTTGGTGAGCGCCGCGTACTGCGCGTCATAGTCCGGCGCGCTCGGATCCAAGGTGGCGATCTGCTGCTGGATCGGGCCCACCTTGGCGTTGTAGGCCGTCTGGCACGCCTTCTCGGCCTTGGCCTGCCTGGCCACCTTCGCCTTGGCCTTCCCGAACTTCGCCTTGGCGGCCTTCAGGCACGCGGCTCTCTTGGCGCCGGTCTTCTTCGCGCAGGCCTTCTTGGCGACGAAGTAGGCCGCCTGCGCGCGGCAGCCCTGCGCCTCGGCGAGCTTGTTCGCCGCGCCGTAGTACTTGTCGCACGCCGCCTTGTTCTTGGGATTGGTCGGCTTCTTCGGAAGCGGACCCCCGTACGCGTCGAGCTTGTTGTTCGTCGCCGGCCCCGCCGGCGCCGTCGTCGCCAGCACGATGCCGCCGATCACCAGCATGGCCGCCAGCACGGCCAGCACGCCCCGGCTCCGTCGACCCGATCCGCTTCTCATGGTTACCGCCCCTCTCCTCCGGAAAGGCGACCGTACCAGGACGCCCGGGCGCGCGCCTAGATGTAGTACATCGCCGCGCCCGCCTCGCGCGCCTCGCGCTCGATGACGTCGGCGATGGTCGACGCGGCGAGGACGTCGCGGGCGGCGGTGGCGGCGTCGGCGAAGATGCCGGTCGCCTCGCGGCCGAGGGGGCCGTCCAGGAGCTCGACGATCTCGAGGACCGTGATCTCGTGCGGTGGGCGGCCGAAGGAGTAGCCGCCCTTGACCCCCCGCTGGGAGCGCAGGATGCCGGCGCGGCGCAGGACGGCGAAAAGCTGCTCGAGGAACTGGACCGGGATGTCGCGCTTGCGGGCGAGCTCGCCGATCGGGACCGGGCCCTCGCCGGAGCGGCCGAGCTCGGCCAGGGCGCGGAGGGCGTAGGGGCTCTTGGTCGTGATCGAGAGCATCGGTCCTCGGGCGATCGTATGGCACCGGTCGCGGGTGGCGCCGCGCCGCGGCCGAACCCGCGCCGGCTCGCGTGCTAAGACCGGGCCGATGAGCTCCTGGCGCAGGCTGACCCGAGGCGGCGTCCGCATGGCCTGCCGCGATTTCGGCGGCGAAGGCCAGGCGGCGCTGTTGCTGCACGGCCTCGCGGGACACGCCGAGGAATGGACGCAGACCGCGTCATGGTTGACGCAGCGCTGCAAGGTGCTCGCGCCCGATGCGCGCGGGCACGGGCGCAGCGAGCGCGCGCCCGACGACGTGTCCCGGGCCGCCCAGGTCGCCGATGCGTCGTTCGTCGCGGAGCGCCTCGGGCTGTCCCCCGTGGTCCTGGTGGGTCAGTCGTTCGGAGGGCTGACGGCGCTGTCGCTGGCGGCCGAGCGCCCGGACCTGGTGCGTGGTCTCGTCGTCGTGGACGCGAGCCCGGCAGGCTCACGCGAGGACGCCGAGGCCGCGGCGCGCGACCTCGGCGATGCACTGCGGCGCTGGCCCGTGCCCTTTGCTTCGCGCGCGGCGGCCGAGGCGTTCTTCCAGCAGCGCTTCGGCGGGCGGCTCGCCGCCTCGGCGTGGGCCGACGGCCTGGAGCAGCGCGACGGCGGGTGGTGGCCGCGCTTCGACGTCGACGTCATGACCCGCATGCTGCGTGCCGCGCTTGCAGAGCCGAGCTGGGACGCCTGGGAGCGCATCGCCTGCCCGACGCTGATCGTGCGCTCCGGCGACGACGTCGTCGAGCCCGGCGTCGCCCGGGAGATGGTGGAGCGTCAGCCTCGCGCCCGGCTCGTCGAGATCGCGGACGCCGGCCACGACGTCCACCTGGACAGGCCCCACGAGTGGCGCGAGGCGCTCGAGGACTACCTCGACGGCCTTGTCCCTACGGCGTGATGTCGATGCGGAACGGCTGGTCCTCGCACCAGCCCTCGAGCTGGTTGCCCATCGTCGAGCCGGCGCCGCGGTTGTCGGACGGATCGATGTACCGGACGTCGGCGCCCGCCCCGCCCTCGCGGCTCATGGCCGGCGGATACTCATCACGATCCTTGTCCGAGCGCGGCGGGTAGTCGGCAAGCGACGCCGCACGGTGGGCGTCCTCGTCGGCGCGGTCGATGTGCAGCAGGCTCGGCTGGCCGTCGGCGATGGCGTCGGAGAGGTGGTCGGTCGTCTCCGGGTACTTGCTCGAGGAGAGCGTGACGTGGACGGAGTTGTGCTGGCTCTGGCACGCCGCCGCGCGGGCGACGTCGTGGGCGGTGACGGACGGGAGCGCTGCGGCACCGGCGCTCGTGAGCGCGGTGGCCGCGAGGACGGCGGCGAGGCGGAGGCGAAGGCGCAAGGCGGGCTCCTGGTGGAGAGGTCGGGCCGGCCCGCCCATACCCCCGCCCGCGCGCGCGACGCCTCACGGTGTCACGCGACGAGTTGGCGCGTTCGCGCCCTGACACGCGCGGTGGCGAGGTCAGGGCGCGGCGTAGTAGCAGCGCTCGCGCCGTCGCGGCGCGAGCGCGGAACGCCGGCCTACAGCCAGCCGCGCTCGGTGGCGATGAGGACGGCCTGGGCGCGGTCGACCGCGCCGAGCTTGCCGTAGATGTTGTGCAGGTGGGTGCGCACGGTGCTCGTCGAGAGGGCGAGCTCGTGGGCGATCTGCTTGTAGACCTTGCCCTCGGCGAGGCGCTTGAGGACCTCGAGCTCGCGCGTGGAGAGCGGGCAGGGGTCGATCTGGCGGGTGCGCTGGCCGGCCGGGTAGGGCAGGTCGTACATGACGCTGCGCAGCTCGGTCGGGCCGAGGCCGACGGTGCGGGCGCACTTCAGCAGCTCGGTCGGGCTGACGGCGCTGCCCTGCGAGTAGTGGGCGAGCATGTCGCCGAGGCGGACGAAGGCGGCCTCGCCGACGGCGTCGTCGGCGTGGTGGCGCTCGATGACCGAGGCGACCGACTTGGGCAGGCCCCAGCGGCGGGCGAGGACGCCGCCGACCAGCGAGTGGTCGACGCCGAGCTCGCGGCGCTCGCGGTGGATGCGCTCCTCAGGCGTGCGCGCGTTGCCGTGCACCTGGCCGGGATAGCCCGGGTAGGCGTGCATGAGGACGAGCTTGCCGATGTCGTGCAGCAGCGCCGTGACCATCAGGCGGTCGCGGTACTCGTAGCCGGCCTCGATGGCGAGGCGGTCGGCGGCGCGCTGGGTGGCGACGCCGTGCAGGCGGAAGCGCTCGGGCGCGGCGTCCCAGACGGACGAGCGCTCGAAGAAGTCGAAGGTGCGGGCGCGGGCAGCGAGGCCCTGCACCGCCTCGGGCGACAGCAGCTCGACGGCCTCGACGACCGACTCGACGCGGCCGCGCGAGCGACCCTCGACCTGGTTGGCCAGGCGCAGGACGGCGATCACGAGGGCGACGTCGGACTCGACGGCGGCGACCACGTCGCCGGGCGAGATGCGCTCGGCGGTGACGAGGCGCAGCAGGCGGTCGCGCGACTCGGCCAGCGCCGGGAAGTTCTCCAGCGCCTCGAAGGCAGCCGTGAGCCGGCGGCCGTGGCCTTCGTTGTGGCGGCGCTGTGCGCCGGCGGCCTCGGTGGCGGTGGGTCGAATGGGCTTGACGTTGGCGGAGGCGGGCGGGGTCATGTCGATCGGGTCAGGGCCTTTGCTTGCGTGCTGGGGAGAGCTGACCCTCGTACTATCGGCAGGTGTGGACGGGTGTTTGAGCCGCCTGCCCGATCGACCTGTGATCGGGCAGCTTCTCAGGTCCGCAGCGCGGCGTCGATGCGCGACAGCGACTCGTCGCGACCGAGTACCGCGAGGGTCTCGAAGATGCCCGGCGAGACCGTCGTGCCGGCCAGCGCGACCCGCACCGGCTGGAAGACGTCCTTGGCCTTGACCCCCCGGGTCTCGACCACGCCGCGCAGCGCCTGCTCGATGTGCTCGGGGTCGAAGGGCTCGGTCCCCTCGAGCGCCGTCCGGGCGTCCGCCAACGCCTCGCGGCCCCCGTCGGAGAGCCATTTCTCGCGCGCCGCGGGGTCGTCGGCGGGCCCGTCGAAGATGAAGCCGGCCAGCGGCCAGAAGTCCGCCAGGGTCTGGATCTTCTCCTCGGAGATCGCGACCGCGTCGTGCAGCCCGGCGCGGCCGGTGAACGCCTCCAGGCGGCGCGTGATCTCGTCGGTGCCCAGCTCGCGCATGTAGCGCCCGTCCATCCAGCGCAGCTTCTGCTCGTCGAAGCGCGCCGGGTTGCGCGACACGCGCTCGATCCGGAAGCGCTTGACGAGCTCGTCGGTCGGGATGATCGTCTCGTCGTCCTCGTCGCCCCAGCCCAGCAGCGCGAGGTAGTTGCGCACCGCCTCGGGCAGGTAGCCGGCGTCGCGCAGGTCCTGGACCGACGCGGCGCCGTGGCGCTTGGACAGCTTCTTGCCGTCGGGCCCGTGCAGGAGCGGCAGGTGCGCGTACAGCGGGGCCTCGGCGCCGAGCGCCTCCAGGACGAGCAGCTGCTTGGGCGTGTTGGAGAGGTGGTCCTCGCCGCGGATGACGTGCGTGATGCCCGCGTCGAGGTCGTCGACGGCGACCGCGAAGTTGTAGAGGACGCTGCCGTCGGCGCGGGCGATGACCGGGTCGTCCATGTGGACGTGCTGAAAGGTCGTGTCGCCGCGGATGAGGTCGTGGACCACGGTCTCGCCCTCGTCGGGGACGCGCAGGCGCACGGCGCCCTCGCCCTCAGGCTCGCCGCGGAAGCCGCGCTCGGCGCCGTGGCGCTCCTTGTAGGCCTTGACGTCGTCGCCGGTGGCGCTCGAGCGGTAGGCGTGGCCGCTCTCGAGCAGGCGCCCGAGGACCTCCTGGTGGCGGTCGCTGCGGGAGATCTGCGAGATCGGGCCCTCGTCCCAGTCGAGCTCGAGCCAGCGCAGCGCCTCGAGGATCTGCTCGACGTTCTCCGGCGTCGAGCGCTCGCGGTCGGTGTCCTCGATGCGCAGGACGAAGGTGCCGCCCTGCCCGCGCGCGAGCAGCCAGTTGTAGAGCGCGGTGCGCGCCCCGCCGATGTGCAGCTGGCCGGTCGGGCTGGGGGCGAAGCGGACGCGCATTGCTGTAGGACTCTAGGCAATGCTCATCGGTGCCCACGTCTCCCCCGCCGGCGGCCCGGCGAACGCCATCGCCCGCGGCGTCGAGAAGGGCTGCGACGCGATCCAGATCTTCAACCAGAACCCGCGCGCCTGGAAGCCGACGGTCTACAGCGACGACCAGGTCGCCGAGTTCCGCGCCGCGATGGACAAGAGCCGCGTCGACGCGCTGCTCATCCACGCCGTCTACCTCCTCAACCCGGCCAGCGACGAGAAGGAGTTCCGCGACAAGACGCTCGCGTCGCTCATCGCCTCGCTGCGCGCCGGCGACGCGCTCGGCGCCCACGCCGTCGTCCTGCATCCCGGAAGCGCCAAGGCCGGCAAGGTCGGGCCGGCCATCAAGCGCGCGGGCAAGGTCATCGCGCGGGCGCTGCGCGAGAGCGACCGCTGCCCGCTGCACCTCGAGAACACCGCGGGCGCCGGCGGCACCCTCGGGCGCTCGTTCGAGGAGCTGGCCGAGCTCATCGACGTCGCCGGCGGCGACCAGCGCCTCGGGGTCTGCCTGGACTCCTGCCACCTCTACGCCTCGGGCTTCGACATCCGCACCGAGGAAGGGCTCGCCCAGGCCCTCGACGACTGCGTGGAGATCGTGGGGGCCGATCGCGTCGGCTCGCTGCACCTCAACGACTCCAAGGAGCCGCTGGGCTCCAACCGCGACCGCCACGCCGACGTCGGCGAGGGCGAGCTCGGCAACCGGGGCTGCGCGGTCTTCCTCTCCGAGCCGCGCTTCCAGGGCCTGCCGCTCGTGCTCGAGACCCCAGGGCCCGACCGTCAGGGGCCCACGAAGGCGGAGATCACGCGGACGCGGCGGCTGCGCAGTCAGGGCATCAGACGACGCAGTTAGGGCGCCGCGTCTGGGGGTACACAAGAGTCCGCAACTCCCTCCGCCCCCGGTCCCCAGTGTGTGCGGTGGTGCACCACCGCAGACAGTGCGAAGGCGACCCCCCGCCCCCGGTCCAGCGGTAGAGCGAGGGGTCGCTCGCGCGAAAGTAGCGAAACCGCTGCCCCACGTGGGGGGGATTTTTCGCTTCTGCATAGGAAAAAGGCTCATCCTCGGTGCCTTTTGGCACCGAAGATCGCTTTTCGGTCATCTGGCGCCGACGCGCCAAGTAGCCATTGGCTACGTCGTGGCTACGGGACCTGCAGCGCCGCCGGGCCGAGGATCCGCCCCAGCTCGGCACGCAGGCTGGGCGTCTCGCTGACCCGGTAGCCCTCGCCGAGGCGCAGGGTCCGCGCGCCCGCCGTGGTCTCGATCGCGAGCACGACCTCGCACTCGCCGGCGTGGTTGCCGAAGACGTGCTTGAGCTCGTCGATGATCGTCGCTGGCAGCGCCGTGGCGTCGACGCGCACGGTCAGCGCCTGCGGCCCCTGTGGCTCGAGGGCGGCCGCCTCGCGGGCGGCCTCGACCTCCTCGGCGCTGGGCTTGAACGGGTCGACGGTCTGGGCGATGAGCGACGTGCCCTTGTCGCCGTGGTCGACGCGTCCGCGCACGAGCACGACCTCGTCGACCCCGAGCGCCCCCTCGTACTCCGCCAGCGCCTTGCCGAAGATCAGCACCTCGATCGAGCCCTCGAGGTCGTCGAGGGTGGCGAACATCATCGGGTCGCCCTTCTTGGTGCGGATCTTCTTGGCCTGGGTGATGATGCCGCCCGCCGTGACCCAGTCGCCGTCCTTGTGGTCGGGCAGCGAGGCCAGCGGGACGTCGACCGCCGCGCGCAGGGCCTCACGCACCTCCTTGAGCGGGTGCGCGGAGATGAAGAGGCCGATCGCCTCCTTCTCGACCGCCAGCAACTCGGCCTGCTCGAACTCCTCCAGCGGGATCGGCGGATGCTGCGGCGCCATGAAGGGCGAGGCCGCCCCGTCGTCGCCGCCCCCGCCGAGGTCGCCCAGGTCGAAGATCGAGCCCTGGCCGATCTGGGCGTCGAGCTGGGCCTTCTGCCCCGCGGACTGAGCCTGCTCGAGCACGGCGAGCATGCCCTTGCGCGACGCGCCCGTCGAGCCGAACGCCCCGCACTTGATGAGCGCCTCGATCGCGCGCTTGTTGACCGCCCGCGGGTCGACGCGGGTGCAGAAGTCCCAGATCGACTGGAACTCCCCGCCCTCCCCGCGCGCGGCCTTGATCGCCTCGACCGCCGCGTAGCCGACGCCCTTGACCGCGTCCAGGCCGAAGCGGATGTTGCCGTCGACGACTACGAACTCGTGGTCGGAGAGGTTCACGTCAGGCGGCAGGATGTCGATGCCCATGCCCTCGGCCTTGGCGGCGAAGAACGGAACCTTGTCCTTCGTGTCCATGACCGACGAGATCAGCGCCGCCATGTACTCGGCAGGGTAGTTGGCCTTCAGCCACGCCGTGCGGTAGGCGATCAGCGCGTAACACGCAGCGTGAGATTTGTTGAAGGAGTAGTCGGCCGATTTCTCGTTGGTGTCCCACAGCCAGTCGATGACGTTCTGCGGCACGCCGTTGGCGCGGCAGCCCTCGACGAACTCTGGCTTCAGGGCCGCCATCGCCTGGCGGTTCTTCTTGCCGATCGCCTTGCGCAGGTCGTCGGCCTTGGCCCCCGAGAAGCCGGCCAGCGTCTTGGAGATCTGCATGGCCTGCTCCTGGTACAAGATCACCCCGTACGTCGAGCCGATGATCGGCTCCAGGCGCTCGTCGGGCACCGTGACCGCGTCGGGATTGCGCTTGCCGCGGGCGTAGGTCGGGATCTGGTCCATCGCACCCGGGCGATAGAGCGCGTTGAGCGCCACGAGGTCGTCGAACTCGGTCGTCTTGACCTGGCGCAGGGCGCTCTGCATGCCCTCGGACTCGAACTGGAACACGCCGACCGAGTCCCCGCGGGCCATCATCTCGTAGGTCTTGGCGTCGTCGAGCGGCAGGCTCGTCATGTCCGGGCGCTGGCCGCTGGAGCGCTCGATGATGTCCAGGGCGTCCTCGATCACGTCGAGGTTGCGCAGGCCCAGGAAGTCCATCTTCAGCAGGCCGAGCTCCTCGACCGGCTTCATGGAGAACTGGGTGACGAGCTTGTAGTCCTTCTCGCCGCCGTTGCCGTTCCCGTTGCCGTTGCCCCCACCGCCGGAGTCGGCGAGCTGCAGCGGGACGACGTCGGTCAGCGGCATCCCGGCGATGACGACCGCCGCCGCGTGGATCGACGCGTTGCGCACGATGCCCTCGAGGCCGCGCGCCACGTCGACGATCTGCTTGGCCGTCGCGTCGGTGTCGTAGGCGCCGCGCAGCGGCTCGCCGGGGCGCAGGCAGCGCTCGAAGGTCGGCGCGCGTCCCTGCTCCGGATCGGGGATGAGCTTGGCCAGGCGGTCGCCGACACCGTAGTCGTGGCCGAGCACACGGGCGGCGTCGCGGGTGGCCGCGCGCGGGAACATCTTGCCGAAGGTGATGATCTGCGCCACCGACTCGCGGCCGTACTTGGCGACGACGTACTGCATGACGCGCTCGCGCCCGCGCACCGAGAAGTCGATGTCGATATCGGGCATCGACACGCGCTCGGGGTTCAGGAAGCGCTCGAAGAGCAGGTCGTAGCGCAGCGGGTCGAGGTCGGTGATGCGCAGCGTGTAGGCCACGATCGAGCCGGCCGCGCTCCCGCGCCCCGGGCCGACGACGATGCCGTTGTCCTTCGCCCACTTCACGAAGTCCCAGACGATGAGGAAGTAGGCGTTGAAGCCCATCCGGTCGATGACCGCGAGCTCCATGTCCGCGCGCTCCAGCGCATCGGCCGGGATCGGATCGCCGTAGCGCGCGCGCAGCCCTTCGGTCACGCGCTCGCGCAGGTAGGCCTTCTCGTCCTCGCCCTCCGGCAGGTAGCGCGGGATGAGCTGGCGCCCGAGCTCGATCGTCACGTCAGAGCGCTCGGCGATCTCGAGCGTCGAGGCGATCGCCTCCGGCCACTCGGCGAACGCCTCGATCATCTCCTCGCTGGAGCGCAGGAAGAACTCGTTCGTCTCGAAGGTCATCTTCGGCGCCGCGAGCGTGGACTTCGTCTGCACGCACAGCAGCGCCGTGTGGTGGTGGTAGTCCTCGCGGCGCAGGTAGTGCACGTCGCCGGTGCCGACCAGCGGCCGCCCGACCTCGCGCGCGATGCGCACGATCCCCGCGTTGGCCTTCTCCTGGTCGGCGATGCCGTTCTTCTGGACCTCGAAGTAGACGTTGTCGGCCCCGAAGACCTGCAGCAGGTCGTCGGCGTGCGCGCGTGCCTCGCCGTCGCGGCCGTCGACCAGGCGCTGGCAGAAGCGCGAGGCCAGGCAGCCGGTGAGCGCGATGATCCCCTCGCTGCGGGCCGCGATCTGGGCCATGTCGAGGTTGGGCTTGCCGCGGTGCAGACCCTCGAGAAAGCCCTCCGAGGAGAGCTTGACCAGGTTGCGATAGCCGACGTCGGTGGACGCCAGCAGCGTCAGGTGGTTGCGCTCGACGCGCCCCGGAGAGCGGTTCGTGTGGTCGTCGACGAGGTAGATCTCGCAGCCCAGGATCGGCTTGATCGAGTGCTTGCGGCACGCCTTGTAGAGCTCGACCGCGCCGTTCATGACGCCGTGATCGGTGAGCCCCAGCGCCGGCTGGCCGAACTCCGCCGCGCGGGCCGCCAGGGCGTCGATGTTGCACGCGCCGTCGAGCAGCGAGTACTCGGAATGGACGTGGAGGTGGGCGCAGCCGGGAGAGCTCACGGGGTCATCGAGGATAGGCGCCGGATCGGATGGCGGCCGTCTGCCGCGGACGACGTGCCCGCACGTTGCGGGCGTTCAGTCGACGGCCACGCCGAGGCGCTCGGCGAGCGCCGCGCGGCCCTCGCCGCTGACCCGCACGGCGCGCGTGCGCGGCAGCCGGGCGACCCAGCCGAGATCGAACAGGCGGGTCGCCACCGCGGCCCCGAGCGCCCCGGAGAGATGGTGGGCCTGCTCGCTCCAGTCCACGCAGTAGCGGATCGGCGCGCGCGGGCCGGCGAGCGCCCCGTCGACGTCGACGCCCAGGTCGCGCAGCCTACGCGCCCCGCCGTCGGTGAGGCGGTAGTCGAGGTCGCGGCCGATGGCCGACGGGCGGTCGGCGCGGGCGCGCTGCGCGACATGGAGCCCGTCGCCGCCCTCGAGCACGCCGCCGTCGAGCAGTCCGGCCATGAGCGCGACGCCGAGCCGGCCGGCGAGGTGGTCGTAGCACGTGCGCGCGGCGCGGACGGCCTGCGCGCGGGTGCCCTCGCGCAGCGAGCGCACCGGGGCCGGAGGGGCGATGCGGGCGAGCGCCTCGAGTGCCCTTCCGACGTCGGCTCCGGCGAGGCGGAAGTAGCGGTGGCGGCCGTGGCGCTCGGCGACGACGAGACCGCCCTCGGCGAGCTTGCGCAGGTGGACGCTCGCCGTGGACGGCGCGACCCCGGCCTCGTCGGCGAGCACGCTCGCGGGCAGCTCGCGCCCGTCGGAGAGCGCCTGGAGGACGCGGGCGCGGCCCGGGTCGCCGATGAGGGCGCCCACCCTGGCGAGGTCGGTGTCGCCTTGCATGAGGCCGAGGGTACCGCCGCCACATTTCGTCGCGAGACGAAGTCTCCCGGGCCGCGTCGGTCGCCGGCTCTGGGTGGGGGTTCTTGCGATCATGCGAGCATGCCACCGCTCAGCGCGAAGGAGCGTGCGCAGCTTCCCGACAGCGCCTTTGGATATATCGATTCGGGTGGCCGACGTCGTCTGCCGATTCACGACGCGGCTCATGTCCGCAATGCCCTCGCACGGTTCAGCCAGGTGGCGTTCGAGGACGAGGGCGCCCGGGACCGCGCACGCAGCCGCCTGCTGAGGGCGGCCATGAAGCACGGGATCATGCCCGTCGGCTTCGTCAGCGCGCAGCTGCAACCGCAGCGCAAGCTGCCGAAAGGCCACATCACGTTCCTGCTGGCCGACCTCGAAGGCTCAACCGGGCTGCTCAGGCGCCTTGACGATCGATACGCCGCCCTGCTCGCAGATGTCCGCCGCCTCGTGCGCGCCGCGGTGCGGTCGGCAGGGGGTCACGAGGCATCCGCCCGCGGTGACGACGTCTTCGCGGTCTTCGAACGCGCCCCGGCAGCGCTCGAGGCCGCGCTGGCGATCCAGCGGGCCATGGACGCCGCCGCCTGGCCCGACGGGAACGACGTGCGGCTGCGAATCGGGATGCATCGGGGGCGTCCCGCGCTCACCGATACCGGCTACGTCGGCCTCTCGGTCCACGCCGCAGCACGCATCTGCTTCGCGGCGCACGGGCGGCAGGTCGTCATGTCCTCTGCGGTACGCGCGGCGGTCATCGAGTCGCTCCCTGAGGGGGTCAGCCTCAGGAGCCTCGGCGCCTGGCGATTCCGCGGCCTGCCCGAGCCGGTCGATCTGTTCCAAGTGGACGCGGCCGACCTGCCTACCGACTTCCCGCCACCGCGATCGGCGACCCCCGCCGACCAGCCTTCCGCGCGCGGGGCGCTCTGATCGTCGAGCCGCTCGGACTACGTGAAGGCCGGCAGCCAGCGCCGCCGGCGCCTCCAGGCGCTCCAGCGCCGCCGTCTAACGCCCACGCAGGAACGCCCCGAGGCGCTTGAAGGCCGACGGGCGCGGGAGCTCGTCGACGACGACGACGTCGTGGCGCAGGCGGTCGGCGGCGCGGCCGAGGTCGAGGATGAGGCCGTCGGCGGTGGCGACGGTCGTGGCCTGCGCCGGGCGCAGGCGGTCGCGGGCGGCGGTGAGCGCCTCGAGCTCGGCGCGGCGGGCGACCTGGGCGGCGGCCTCCGCGGAGACGGCGCGGTCGCGCGCCGAGCGCAGGGCCTCGAGCTCGCTGCGCAGCGCGGTCTCGGCGTGGGCGGCGCGCTCGCGCTCGGCGGCCAGCATCGCCTCGATCTCCTCGACGCGCTTGCGCTCGAGCCCCAGCGCGGCCTCGGCCTGGGCGCGCGCGGTCGCGTGGCGCTCGACCTCCTCGCGCGCGGTGCGCGCGGTGACCGCCAGCTCGCCGGCGAGCTTGGCGAGGGCCGCGTCGCGGGCGTCGCGGGCGTCGGCGCGGACGCGCAGCTCCTCGACCTGGCCGCGCAGTGCCGCGACAGCCGTGAGCGCGGTGGTCTCGGCGGCGAGCCGCCCGGCGAGCTCCTCGCGGACCGTCAGCGCGTCGGACGCCGAACTGGTCGCCGCCTCGCGGGCGGCGTCGCGCTCGGCGACGACCTCGTCGAGCTGGGTGCGCAGCGCATCGAGCTCGGACTCGGCGTCAAGGAGCTTGCGCGCGGCGGCACGCGGGCGCAGGTCGACGACGCGCGCCTCGTGGTCCTCGGGCGGGAAGGCGGGCTCCATCGCGGTGGCACGCTAGTTCGCGCACCGGACGGCTTGGGTCGAGGGCCCGCGCGTGTCGTCAGGCGGCTAGCTGCCGTCGCGCCGGGCGCCCAACGGCCACGGCGGTGGCGGTCGCGAGCGCGACCCCGCCGCCGAGCATGAGCTTGCCGGTCGGCAGCTTGCGCGAGGCGTACCACTTCGCGCCCTTCCAGACTGCGAATCCAAGTGCTTTGTAGAGCATCGATGTTGCGTTACCCCGAGTCGCGCGTGCGCAAGCGGTGCGCCATGCGCGACTGCAGGGACCACAGCTCGATGAACCCCGGCGACGCCTGCTGGGAGAACAGCCCGCCGCTCGTCTCGAAGGTGGCCAGGGCGGCGTCGTAGACCGCGTTGGGCGACTCGCGCGTGACCACGCGCGCCGAGCCCTTGTAGAGCTTCATGCCGATCGTGCCCGTCACCTGGGCGTTGACGGACTCCATGTAGGCGTCGAGGTCGGAGCGCAGCGGCTCCCACCACAGCCCCGCGTAGACGAGGTAGGCCCACTTGCGGTCGAGCTCGCCCTTGAACTGGTTCTGGTGGATGGTGCCGACGAGCCGCTCGAGCTCGGCGTGCGCGGGCAGCAGGATGGCGGCGGCCGGGACCTCGTAGATGTCGCGCACCTTCAGGCCGACGATCCGGTCCTCGATGTGGTCGACGATGCCGACGCCGTGGCGGATGCCGATCTCGGCGGCGCGCTCGAGCAGCTCGACGATCGCCAGACGCTCGCCGTTCAGCGCCACCGGGACGCCGCGCTCGAACTCGACGCGCACGATCTCCGGCTCGTCGGGCGCCTCCTCCGGGCGCGTGACGAGCTGGAAGACGTCGTCGTCGGGCGCGTGGTCGAGCTCCTCGATCCAGCGGCCCTCGGAGGAGCGTCCCCAGAGGTTGTCGTCGATCGAATAGGGCGTGTGCTCGGCGCCGCCCTTGATCGGGATGCCGTGCTCGCGCGCGTAGGCGATCTCCTCCTCGCGCCCCATCTGCCAGCCCCGCACGGGCGCGATCACCTTCAGCTCGGGCGCGAGCGTCGCGACCGTCGCCTCGATGCGGACCTGGTCGTTGCCCTTGCCCGTGCAGCCGTGGGCGATGGTGTCGCAGCCGTGCTTGCGCGCGTAGTCGACCGCGAGCTTGGCGATGAGCGGGCGCCCGAGCGCCGTGAAGAGCGGGTAGGCGAGGCCATAGATCGCGTTGGCCTTGATCGCCGGCACGACGAAGTCGGTGGCGAACTCCTCGCGCGCGTCGACGACCTCGGCCGCGACCGCGCCGAGCTGCAGCGCCTTGCCCTGCACGACGTCGTAGTCCTCGCCCGGCTGGCCGAGGTTGACGGTGAGCGCCACGACCTCCGCCTCGTACTCGTCCTGGATCCACTTGAGCATCACGCTCGTGTCCAGGCCGCCGGAGTAGAGCAGCAGGACGCGGTGGACCTCGCCGGGCTCGGCCAGGTAGGAGGCGGTACGGGTGTGCGGCGTGCGGGTCTGCTCGGCCATGGGGGGCGGAATCTATCCGCCGAGGGCGCCGAGCAGGTCGGCGACGAGGTGCCCTCCGTTCGGCCATCCCGCCATCGTCGGCCCTCCGCCTGCGTCCAAACAACACGCGTTCGTGCCGACTCCGCGCCAACACGACGCCAACCCGCTGCTGAGGGTCGGCTGACGGTCGGCGCCGACCCTCGCTGCCATGAACCACGAGAAGAGCAGCGCCGAACCCCCCAACGGACTGGAGGCCGAGCTCGACGTCCGCAAGGCCGGGCGCGAGGCCGGCTCGCACGCCGAAGGCCTCGCCGACCGCCTCGCGGAGGTCGACCTGCACCAGCGCGAGGCCCGCTACCTGCTCGAGCGCGCGGGGATGCTCGAGCGCCGACGAGGCACGTAGGGACGTCCGCACGCCGACGGCCGCGGTTGACCGGCGCCCCGGTTGGCTACGCTTCCGTATGAGACTCCCGAACACGAGGAGAGGGGGTGATCGGATTGCGAAAGAACCGCGGTCGGCTGACCGAACCGCTGGTGCGCGAGAACGGCGCGCTTCGCCCAGCGAGCTGGGACGAGGCACTGGACTTCGCCGCGGCCGGGCTGGCACGAGCCCGCGCCACGGACACGACGCGCTCCTTCGGCATGTTCAGCTGCTCCAAGGCATCGAACGAGGTGAACTTCCTGGCTCAGAAGTTCGTGCGCTCGGTGATGGGGTCGAACAACATCGACTCGTGCAACCGCACTTGACACGCCCCCAGCGTCGTCGGTCTGGCGACGGTGTTCGGCGCGGGCGGCGGCACGTCGTCCTATAAGGAGGTCGAGGAGACGGATCTGCTGATCCTGTGGGGCTCGAACGCCCGCGAGACGCATCCGATCTTCTTCCACCACGTCCTCAAGGCCGTGCACAACGGGGCGCGGCTGTTCGTCGTGGACCCGCGGCGCACGAGCTCGGCGCAGTGGGCCGACACCTGGATGGGGCTCGACGTCGGCACCGACATCGCCCTCTCCAACACGATCGCCCGCGAGATCATCCACGCGGGCCTCGCCAACGAGCGCTTCATCGAGCGCTCCACGACCGGCTTCGACGAGTACCGCCAGTCGGTCGAGCCGTGGACGCTCGAGGAGGGCGAGCGCGTCACCGGCGTCCCGGCGCAGGTCATCCGCGAGCTCGCCCACGCCTACGCGCGCGCCGACCGGGCGATCCTGTGCTGGACGCTCGGGATCACCGAGCACGTCACGGCCGTCGACAACGTCCTGTCGCTCATCAACCTCGCGCTGCTCGCGGGCCACGTCGGGCGCTACGGCTCGGGCCTGAACCCGCTGCGCGGCCAGAACAACGTCCAGGGCGGCGGCGACATGGGCGCCATCCCCAACAAGCTGCCGGGCTTCCAGGACATCGAGAGCGACGACGCGGCGCGGGCGCGCTTCGAGCAGGCGTGGGGCTGCGAGAATCGTGCCCCACTACGGCTGGCACCTCTCGCAGATGTTCGACGGGATGGAGCGCGGCGAGCTCAACACGCTCTACGTGCTGGGCGAGAACCCGGCGCAGTCCGAGGCCGACTCCAAGCGCGCGCTCGCGCTGCTCGAGGGCCTGGACTTCATGATCGCCCAGGACATCATCATGACCAAGACGTGCGAGATGGCCGACGTCGTCTTCCCGTCGACCGCGTCGTGGTGCGAGTCCGCGGGCGGCACCGTCACCAACTCCGAGCGTCGCGTGCAGCTCATGCGCAAGGCGGTCGACCCGCCCGGCCAGGCCCGCGACGACCAGTGGATCATCTGCGAGCTCGCCCGTCGCCTGGGCCACGACTGGGGCCAGCCGACCCCGGAGCAGGCGTGGGACGAGCTGCGCTCGCTGAGCCCGATGCACGGCGGCATGAGCTACCCGCGCCTGCAGGAGCTCGGCGGCATCCAGTGGCCCTGCCCCGACGAGGACCACCCGGGCTCGGAGTTCCTCCACGGCCGGCTGTGGGACGAGCCCGTCGGCGGCCCGCTCGCGCCCTTCTCGGTGACGAAGTGGGTGCCGCCGATCGACGAGCTCGACGACGACTTCCCGATCCGCCTCACGACCGGCCGGCGCCTGGACTCCTACAACACCGGCGTGCAGTCGGCGCTCTACAGCTCGCCGCTGCGCCGCGGCGAGACGCTCGACCTCTGCGCCCAGGACGCCGCCAGCCTCGACGTCGAGCCCGGCGAGATCGTGCGCATCACGTCGCGGCGCGGCTCGATCGAGGCGCCCGTGCGCCTGGACCCCGGCCTGCGCCCGGGCCTGGCTTTCATGACCATGCACTTCCCCGACGACATCGACGTCAACGTCCTCACCATCGATGCGACCGACCCAAGGTCCGGCACCGCGGAGTTCAAGGCCACGGCCATCCGGGTGGAGAAGGTCCGCGAGCGTCAGACTGCAGGCGTGACCAGCAGCGAGGCCGGAGGCAAGTAGCGGTGGACGTACGGCTGCTCGACGCCGAGCCGACGGCGGCGGAGCGCGACGCCGTCGACGCTTTCCTGGGCCCGTCGCTGGAGGCCTGGGCGGGCACCGACCGGATCGAGAACGGCCACGCGGCGCACGGCGGCCACGCCGCGCGCGCCCAGCGCCACATGCTGCTGCCGACGCTCCACGCGCTGCACGAGCGCGCCGGCTGGATCAGCCCGGGCGGCCTGAACTACGTCGCCCAGCGCCTCACCGTCCCGCCCGCCGACGTCTACGGCGTCGCCACCTTCTACGCGCTCTTCTCGGTCGACGAGCGCCCGCCGCGCGTCGTCCACGTCTGCGACGACGTCGCGTGCCGCTGTGCGGGCTCCGAGGAGCTGATCGCCGAGCTCAAGGACCGCTTCGGCCCCGAGGACACCGACGTCGACGGCGCCTCGTGGCTGCGCAGCCCGTGCCTGGGCCAGTGCGACCGCGCGCCGGCGGCGATGCTCACCCAGGCCGGCGAGGCCCCGGTCGAGCGCGAGCTGACGCTCGTCGACGCGGGCGGCGTCATCGAGATCCTGAACGGCGGCACGCCGCCCGAGCCGCCCTCGACCACCCCGCCCCAGGAGGGCGACCCGAGCCTGCGCCTGCTGCGCCGCGTCGGCCCGGTGGACCCGGACAGCCTCGACGACTACCGCGCCCACGGCGGCTACGACGCGCTGCGGCGCGCCATCGAGCTCGGGCCCGAGGGCGTGATCCGCGAGGTCATGGACTCGGGCATCGTGGGGCGCGGCGGCGCCGCCTTCCCGATGGGCCGCAAGTGGGACGCCGTCGCCCGCCAGCCGCGCCGGCCCCACTACCTGATCTGCAACGCCGACGAGTCCGAGCCGGGGACGTTCAAGGACCGCGTCCTCATGGAGGGCGATCCGTTCGCGGTCGTCGAGGCGATGACCATCGCCGCCTACGCCACCGGGTGCGAGCTCGGCTACCTCTACGTCCGCGGCGAGTACCCGCTCGCGCGCGACCGCATCATCAACGCGGTCGAGCTGGCCCGCGAGCGCGGCTTCCTGGGCACCGACATCCTCGGCCACGGCTTCGCCTTCGACATCGAGGTGCGCAAGGGCGCCGGCGCGTACATCTGCGGCGAGGAGACCGCGGTCTTCGGGTCGATCGAGGGCCACCGCGGCGAGCCGCGCAACAAGCCGCCCTTCCCCGTGGTCGAAGGGCTCTTCCGCCAGCCGACCGTGGTCAACAACGTCGAGACGCTGGTCAACGTCCTGCCCATCGTCCTCGAGGGCGGCCCGGCGTACGCGCAGCTGGGCACCGAGAAGTCGACCGGGCCCAAGCTCTTCTGCGTGTCGGGCGCGGTCGGTACGCCGGGGACCTACGAGGTGCCGTTCGGCACGACGCTGCGCGAGCTGCTCGAGCTCGCCGGCGGCGTGACGGGCACGCTGCAGGCCCTGCTGCTCGGCGGCGCCGCCGGCGGCTTCGTCACCCCCGACGACCTCGACCTGCGCCTCTCGATCGAGGACGCCCGCGAGTTCCGCACGACGCTCGGCTCGGGCGTCGTGCTCGCCATCGACGACACCGTCGACGTCGGGCGCCTGCTGATGGTCATCGCCGCCTTCATGCGCGACGAGAGCTGCGGGCAGTGCGTGCCCTGCCGGGTCGGGACCGTGCGCCAGGAGGAGGCGGTCGCGCGGCTGCTCTCGGGCCGCACCCGTGGCACCGCGGAGGACGAGATCGCGCTCATCCGCGAGATCGGCCAGGCGATGCGCGACGCGTCGATCTGCGGCCTCGGCCAGACCGCCTCGTCCGCGATCGAGTCCGCCATCGAGCGACTGGGAGCCTTCACGACATGACGCAGCGCACGGTCAGCCTCACGATCGACGACCAGCCGATCGAGGTGCCCGAGGGCTCGACGATCCTCGAGGCCTGCAACGAGCTGGGCATCGACACCCCGACGCTCTGCTACGGCGACACCCTGCAGCCCGCCAACGTCTGCCGCGTCTGCGTGGTCGAGATCGAGGGCGCGCGCGTGCTGGCCCCGGCGTGCTCGCGCAAGGTCGAGCCCGACATGGTCGTCAAGACCGACTCCGAGCGCGTGCGCCACAGCCGCAAGATGGTCATGGAGTTCCTCGGCTCGTCGGTGGACCTGTCGATCACGCACGTCGCCGGCGACTACATGGAGCGCTACGGCGCCGACCCTACGCGCTACGGGCCGCCGGCGCCGCCCGACGACGGGCGCGACCGCCGCCGCACCGGCCACCACGCCGAGCCCGACGGGCAGACCGCCGCGACCGTCCACCAGCCGGTCAAGGTCGACAACGACCTCTACGTGCGCGACTACTCCAAGTGCAT
This sequence comes from uncultured Actinomycetes bacterium, assembly GCA_963851295.1. Taxonomy (GTDB): domain Bacteria; phylum Actinomycetota; class Thermoleophilia; order Solirubrobacterales; family Solirubrobacteraceae; genus JAOPZW01. The sequence goes on from CAWKOS010000003.1 coordinate 92,753, forward strand.
CCTCTGTTACAAGTGCGTCGACGCCTGCGGCGATCAGTGGCAGAACACCTTCGCCATCACAGTCGCCGGGCGCGGCTTCGACGCCCGCATCTCGACCGAGTACGCCAACCCGCTGCCCGACTCGGCGTGCGTGTACTGCGGCAACTGCATCGCCGTCTGCCCGACCGGGGCGCTGATGTTCGCCTCCGAGCACGAGCTGCGCGAATCGGCCAAGTGGGACGAGTCGCGCCAGACGCAGACCGACACCGTCTGCCCGTACTGCGGCGTGGGCTGCAACCTCACGCTGCACGTGCAGGACAACCAGATCGTCAAGGTCAGCTCGCCCGACGACCACGACATCACGCGCGGCAACCTCTGCATCAAGGGTCGCTTCGGCTTCCAGCACGTCCAGCCCAAGGGTGACTAGGCGGTGCTCGCGCCGGCAACGCCGGTCGCTGGCCTGCACTGGGAGCTGGCCTGCGCCGGGGCCGGCAAGGTGGAGTGGCACGACGACGCCTCGGGCACCTGGAACCCCGGACGGCGCACGGGATCGGTGTCGGCCAGGCACAGGACCGCACTGCTCGACGGGCTCCGGCTCTCCCATGGGCACGTCGTCCTCACGGGACGCGCCCGTGGGGCGCACCACGTCCTGGCGACGGTCGCCCATCCGACGTTGCGCGCCGGGCCCCTCCGCGCGACCGGGAAGCCGCCGGCCGCGAACACCCTCCGCTTCACGGTGGACGGCGAGGCGACGATCACCAGGCGGTTCGCCACCGCCCTGGACCGCGCGGGCTGCGCCGGCGCCCGGCGCGCGCGGGTCGCGATCCAGCTGCTGCCGAGCGCCGGCCGTGGCCACGCGGGGACCGTCGACGTCGGCGGCGGCCTTCACCTCGCGACCGCCCAGGGCGGCGCCGACGTCGACGTCGCGCCGGGCGGCGGCGCGACGCGGGTGACGGTGCAGTCCGGCGACGCGCTGCGCTTCACGCTCCCGGCGGGCACCTCGACGCCGCTGACCTGCACGCTCGGGGCCGGGTGCTATCCGGCCAGCGGCGGCTTCACGCTGCCCGGCCGGCTCGCGCTGTCCTTCAACGGTCGGACGGCGATCCTCGCCGGGCTCACGGTGACCTACACGCCGACGGGCGGCGAGCTGCCGGACACCGCGATCACCGGGACCCTCGACGGCGCGCCGGTCACGATCGCCGACGACCCCGACAACCCGAACACGCTCACCGACGACTTCCTGGCGCGGGTCGGCGCCGCGCTGGGCACGGCGGTCGGCGGGACGATCGGCGAGATCGAGCCGCGCTTCACGTCGACCGGCCCGCTGTGAGCACGCGCTCCTCGCCGGTGTAGACGTTCACCGTCCCCCGGCGCGCGAAGCCGCACAGCGTCATGCCGCGGTCGGCGGCGAGCTCGACCGCCAGCGAGGTCGGGGCGCCGACGCCGACGAGCACCGGTGCGCCCGCGACCGCCGCCTTCTGCACGAGCTCGAAGGACAGCCGCCCCGAGACGCAGAGCACGCGGCCGTGCAGCGGCAGCAGCCCGTCGAGCAGCGCGCGGCCGACGACCTTGTCCATCGCGTTGTGGCGCCCGACGTCCTCGCGCACGAGCAGCAGCGTGCCCGCGGCGTCGAAGAGGCCCGTGGCGTGCAGCCCGCCCGTGGCCTCGAAGGCGGGCTGGCGCAGGCGCTCGGGCAGGTCGGCGAGCAGGTCGCGCGCGACGCGCGGGCCGTCGGGCAGCGGCTCGGAGTGGACGGCGACCTCCTCGAGCGCCGCCTTGCCGCAGACCCCGCACGAGCTCGTCGTGTAGAAGCGCCGGCGGCCCGGGTCGAAGCGCAGCTCGGCGTCGACCTCGACGATGTTGGCGGCGAGGTCGGCCGTCGGCCCGGCGGGCGCGGCGGCCGCGATGAGCCCCTCGCCGTGCAGGAAGCCCAGCGCCAGCTCCTCGTCGTGGCCGGGCGTGCGCATCGTCACCGCGAGCGCCTCGCCGCGGACGCGGATCTCCAGCGGCTCCTCGATGGCGACGCGGTCCGAGACGCCGTCGTGCTCGACGGGCGCGGACAGGCGGATCGGGTCGACGGCCATCGCCACACGTTCTCAGATCGGTCACGCGCAACTCACGAGGCGATCACATCCGGCCCTGGGCCGCAGGGTGGGATGGGCTCATGAACCGACCCGCCGTCCTCTCGCTGCTCGCGCTCGCCATCGGCGCGGCGGCAGCCGCCCCGGCATCCGCTCACCACGGCCCGCCGCCCCCGCCCCCGCAGCCCACGCTGCTCGCGCGCGCGATCCTCCCCGCCGACGCCACGGCGCCCGCTCCCTTCCCGGGCGTGATCAACGCCGACCCCGCGCCGGCGCCGGGCTCGACGCAGCCCGTCGGCGGCTTCTCGGCCCTGCTCGACGCCCCCGGCCGCGGCAACTACTGGGCGATGCCCGACAACGGCTTCGGCTCCAAGGCCAACTCGCACAGCTTCCTGCTGCGCGTCTACGAGGTCCACGCCGACTTCGAGACCGCCCACGGTGGGCCGGGGACCGTGCAGAGCCTCAAGTGGATCACGCTGCGCGATCCCGACCACAAGATCCCCTTCAAGATCATCAACGACGCCACGCCCGACCGCCTGCTCACGGGCGGCGACTTCGACATCGAGTCGATCCGCCAGGACTCCAAGGGCACGCTGTGGTTCGGCGAGGAGTTCGGGCCCTTCCTCGTCCACACCGACGCGACCGGCAAGGTCCTCGAGGCGCCGATCCCGCTGCCCGACGTCAAGTCGCCCGACTACCCGCCCGACTACCCGGCGCCCTTCGCCGGGGCGGCGAACCTCAACAGCTCGGCCGGCTTCGAGGGCATGGCGATCTCGCCCGACGGCCGCACGCTGTACCCGACGCTCGAGGGCTCCGTGGCGGGCGACGACCCGCTGACGCGGCGGATGTACCAGTTCGACATCAAGAGCCGCCGCTACTCGCCCAAGCGCCGCACCTACCACATCGATGACGCCGGCTGGTCGGTCTCCGACCTCACGGCGCTCGACGACCACCACCTGATCGCGCTGGAGCGCGACGGCACGCAGGCGGTGACCACGGGCCACAAGCAGGGCTTCGTGATCGACCTGCGCAAGACCGACGCCACCGGCGCGCTGGTCAAGCGCAAGGTCCTCGATCTCGAGAACCTGCGCGACCCGGCGCTCATCTCGCTGCCCGCCCGCCCCGGCGACGTCGGCCTGGGCGATCCCTTCGCCATGCCCTACGTGACGATCGAGGCCGTGCTGCCGCTGGAGGGCGACAAGGTGGCGATCGTCAACGACACGAACTTCGGTTCGACGGGGCGCAACCCCGGCCTGCCCGACTACAGCGACTTCATCGTGACGTCGGTGCCGGGCCTGCGCGGCGACGGAAGGCACTGGTAGCGGCCGCGTGGTCGTGCCATCCTTGGGAGCAGCCGTGTTCGTGGGATTGGTCGACACCAGAGGAGATCGGGATCGTCCCGATAAGGATCGGCGCGAGCCCCTGGTGCTCGACATCCCCGAGCTGCGCCCATGGCGGTGGTACCTCGTGACGCTCATCTGCATGATCGTCTCCGGATACGTGACGAGCTGGCTGAGCCTGATCCTCGTGATCGTGGGCCTGTGCTGCTTCTTCCAGGCCCTCACGAGCTACTACAAGGGCAACGACGGGCTCAGCCAGCACCGTCAGTGAAGGACGGCGCGCAGGCGCGCCACCGCGTCGTCGGCCTGCGCCTCGTCGATGACGAGCGGCGGTAGCAGGCGCACCGTCGTCGGGCCCGTCGCGTTGAGGACCAGGCGCTGCTCGCGCAGCGCGCGGACGACGATGTCGGCGGCGCCGGGGCGGTGGCCGGGATCGAGCTCGAAGGCGAGCATCAGCCCGCGGCCGCGGACCTCGACGACGCCGGGCAGCTCGGCGACGGCGTGGCGCAGGCGCTCGCCCAGGTCGCGCACGCGCGCCAGCAGCGCCTCGTCGTCGAGGACGTCGAGCACCGCCAGGCCGGCCGCGCACTGCACGGGCCCGCCCGCGAAGGTCGAGCCGTGGTCGCCGGGCGCGAAGACGTCGGCCAGGCGCGGCCCGGTGACCAGCGCGCCGATCGGCAGGCCGCCGCCCAGCGCCTTGGCGGTGGTCAGCGCGTCGGGCACGACGCCCGCGTGCTGGTAGGCCCACAGGGTGCCCGTGCGCCCGAGGCCGCACTGGACCTCGTCGAAGATCAGCGCCGCGCCGTGCTCGTCGCACGCCGCGCGGGCGGCGCGCAGGACGTCGTCGCCGAGCTCGTAGACGCCCGACTCCCCCTGGACGGGCTCGAGCAGGACGGCGGCGGTGCGCTCGTCGACCGCGGCCACGATCGCCTCCGCGGTCGGCTCGACGGCGACGAAGCCGGGCACGAGCGGCGCGAAGGGCGCCTGCTTGGACTCCTGCGGCGTCGCCGAGAGCGAGCCGTACGTGCGGCCGTGGAAGCCGCGGTGCACCGAGACGATCGTGCCCTGCGGCTTGGCCTTGCGGGCGACCTTCAGGGCCGCCTCGTTGGCCTCGGTGCCCGAGTTGGCGAAGTGGACCTTGCCGCCCAGCGAGGACCCGGCCAGGCGCTGGGCCAGCCGCAGCCCGGGCTCGGTGTAGAAGAGGTTGCCGACGTGGATGAGGCGCGCGGCCTGCTCGCGGATCGCCTCGACGACCGCGGGGTGGCAGTGGCCGAGGCTGTTGACGGCCAGGCCGGTCTGGAAGTCGAGGTACTCGTTGCCCTCCGCGTCCCAGAGGCGCGCGCCCTCGCCGCGGACGAACTCGACGCCGAGGCGCGCGTAGGCCGGGACCTGGTGGTCGCGCTCGAGGCGCTGGAGCTCGTCGAGGCTCATGTCGCCGGCTTGATCTTCGTGCCGATGCCCGCGTCGGTGAAGAGCTCGAGCAGCAGCGAGTGCGGGACGCGTCCGTCGACGATGTGGGCGAAGGTCACGCCGCCGTGGATGGCGTCCAGGCAGGCCTGGAGCTTGGGGCGCATCCCCCCCGCCGTCTCGGCCAGGGCGGCCTCGACCTCGTCGGCGCCGGCCTCGCTGATGACCGAGGCGGGGTCCGACGGGTCGCGCAGCCACCCGTCGACGTCGGTCAGGAACATGACCTTGTAGGCGCCCAGGGCGCGGGCGACCGCGCCCGCGGCCTCGTCGGCGTTGACGTTGTAGGAGCGGCCTTCGCGGTCGGCGCCCATCGAGGCGACGACCGGGATGTAGTCCTGGGCGATGTGGTTGAGCACGTCGACGTCGACGCGGTCGATCTTGCCCACGAAGCCGACGTCCTCGCCGCCCGGCCCCGTCTGGCGGCTGACGCGGAAGAGCAGCCCGTCGTCGCCGCACAGGCCGACCGCCGGCTGGCCGTGGCGATTGAGGCGCAGGACGATGTCCTTGTTGACCTTGCCCACGAGCACCATCTTGGCCACCTCGACGGTGGCCTCGTTGGAGACGCGCAGGCCGCCGATGAACTCGACGGGGATCCCCAGGCGCTCCATGTAGGCCGTGATCTCCGGGCCGCCGCCGTGGACGACGATCGGGTTCAGGCCGACGTACTTCAGGAGCACGACGTCGCGGGCGAACTCCTCGCGCAGCGCCGGGTCCTCCATCGCGGCGCCGCCGTACTTGATGACGATCGTCTTGCCGTGGAACTCGCGGATGTAGGGCAGCGCCTCGAGCAGCGTGCCGACGGAGTTCTTCGGAGGCTCGCGCATCAGGTCGTGTATTCCGCGTTGATGGTCACGTACTCGTGGCTGAGGTCCGAGAAGAAGACCTCGGTCTCGTGGCCCTCGCCCGGCAGCTCGACGACGTACTCGACCTCGTCGCCCGCCACGAGCTCGGCCAGCGCGGCCTCGTCGAAGCGGGTGGCCGCGCCGCGCGCGCAGACCTGGACGCCCTCGATCCCGACGTCGACGGCCAGCGGCGCCGTCCCGGGCATGGCCATGCCGACGGCCTGGACGATCCGGCCCCAGTTGGGGTCGCCGCCGTGCAGCGCGGCCTTGACCAGCGGCGAGTTGGCCACCGCGCGGGCCACGGCCTCGACGCTGTCGCCGTGGCCGCCGCGTGTCACCACGCGCCCGATCCGCCGCGCCCCCTCGCCGTCGCGGACGATCGCCAGCGCGAGCTGGCGCAGGAGCGCGTCGAGCGCCTGGCCGAAGCGCAGCTCGTCCTCGGTCTCCGCGGCGACCTCCACCCCCGAGGCGCCCGAGCACATGAGGATCGCGGTGTCGTTGGTCGAGAGCTGGCCGTCGACCGAGATGCGGTCGAAGGAGCGCTTGACGCAGACGCCGAGCAGCAGGTCGGCGGTCTCGGCGGACACCGCGGCGTCGGTCTGCACGAAGCAGAGCATGGTGGCGAAGGCGGGCTGGATCATCCCGGCGCCCTTGGCCTGGGCGCACAGGCGGGCCACTCCCCCCGACAGCTCGACCTCCAGGCACGCGCGCTTCTCGAAGGCGTCGGTGGTCATGATGGCGGCGCTGAAGTCGCCGTCGCCGTCGGGGCGCAGCTCCGCGCGGGCGCGGGCGAGGCCGCCCACCACGGCGCGCGAGTCCAGCGGCACGCCGATGACGCCGGTCGAGGCGACGGCCACCCGGTCGGCCTCGACGCCGGCGGCCATGGCGGCGGCGCCCTGCATCTTGGCGGCGTCGTCGAGGCCGCGCCCGCCGGTCGCGGCGTTGGCGTTGCCCGAGTTGGCGACGACCGCGCGCAGCGCGTCCAGGCGCGAGCGCTCCTGGGTGAGGAGCACCGGCGCGGCGAGCACGCCCGAGCGCGTGAAGCGGGCGGCGCTCGTCGTCTCGGGCGCGTCGCTGACGAGCAGGCCGACGTCCTTGCCGCCGCTGGGCTTCAGGCCGGCGGCGACGCCGGCGGCGCGGAAGCCCTGCGGCAGCCCTCCGTCCGCGTCCTCGCGCACCCAGTCGGGCACCTCGACCCAGCGCGAGGAGAAGAAGGGCGTCACGAGAGCCCGACCGTCTCTTCGATGCCGTACATCAGGTTGAGGTTCTGCACCGCCTGCGACGAGGCGCCCTTCCAGAGGTTGTCGATGGCGGCGAAGACGAACGCCTTCTGCGTGCGCTCGTCGAAGGTCGCGTGGATGCGGCAGATGTTCGTGTCGCGCACGTCGCGCACGCCGGGGGCGCGGTCGGTGAGCTCGACGAAGGGCTCGCGCCCATAGGCGCGCTCGAACAGCGCCTCGACGTCGACCGCCTTGTGCAGCGTGCAGTAGCAGGAGACGAGCTCGCCCTGGTCGAGCGGGAGCAGGTGCGGCATGAAGGTCGCGCGGATCGGCGCGCCGAGGGTCGCGAGCTCCTGGTCGATCTCGGGCATGTGGCGGTGACCGGCGATCCCGTAGGGCTTGACGTTCTCGTCGACGGAGACGAAGTGCGTCGTCTGCGTGGCGGCGCGGCCGGCGCCCGAGACGCCGGTCTTGGCGTCGATCACCGCGTCGTCGAGCCACGGCGCCAGCGGGGCGAGCGCGAGCAGCGCCGCGGTCGGGAAGCAGCCTGGGTTGGCGACGATGTCGGCGCCCTCGATCTGCGCGCGGCGCAGCTCGGGCAGCCCGTAGACGGCCTGCCCGATGAGCTCGGGATGCGGGTGCGGGACGTACCAGTGCTCGTAGACGTCGAGCAGGCGCAGGCGGAAGTCGGCGGAGAGGTCGACGACGCGCACGTCGCGCTCGCGCAGCGCGGCGACCACGGGGGCGGCGGCGCCGTGCGGGTAGGCGACGATCGCCGCGTCGGCCTGGCCGTGGCGGTCGAGGTCGAGCTCCTCGAGCAGCAGCTTGACGCGGTGGTGGGGATAGAGGTCGCTCAGGCGCGTGCCGACCTCCGAGCGGCTCGTCACGGCCACGAGGTCGAAGCGCGGGTGGCGCTGCAGGAGCGCGGCGGCGAGCGCGCCCGTGTAGCCCGAGGCGCCGGCGACGATGACGCTAGGCACGCAGCTCGCCCCCGAGCCCCTCGCGCAGCGCCTCGACGATGCGGTCGCGCAGCGGCGCGACGTTCTCGTCGGTCAGGGTGCGGTCGCTCGCCCGGAAGGCGAGCGCGAGCGCCACCGACTTGCGCCCCTCCCCCACCTGGGCGCCGCGGTAGAGGTCGAAGACGCGCGCGTCGGCGAGCAGCTCGCCGCCGGCCTCGCGGACGGTGCGCAGGACCGTGGCCGCGGGCACGTCCTCGGCGAGCGTGACCGAGAGGTCCATGCGCAGGGTCGGGAAGCTCGTGAGGTCGCGGTAGCGCGGCACGGCGTCGGCGTGCTGCAGGACGCGGTCGAGGTCGACCTCGAAGAGCGCGGCGCCGTGGTCGAGGTCCCACGCGCGCGCGACGAGCGGGTGCAGCTCGCCGATCCAGCCGACGTCCTCGCCGCCGGCGAGCACGCGGGCGCTGCGCCCGGGGTGCAGGAACGGCTCGGTCGCGGGCTCCACGTCCCAGCGCACGCGCACGGCGTCCAGCGCGGCGACGAGCAGGCCCTTGGCCGTGAAGAAGCCCGCCCGGGGGGGCTCCGAGGTCCCCCACGTCTGCGGGTGCAGGCGCCCGGCGAGCACGCCGCCGAGGGCGCGGTGCTCGTGCGGGAGCTTCTCGCCCTCGTCGAGGTAGACGGTGCCGGCCTCGAAGAGCGCGAGGTCGGGGCGCCCGCGGGCCGTGTTGTGGCGCGCGGCGTCGAGCAGCGACCCGGCGAGCGTGGTGCGCAGGACGGAGTGATCCTCGCTCATCGGGTTCTCGAGCACGACGAAGCGCCGGCGCGGGTCGTCGGGGGCCAGGCGCAGGCGGTCGGCGAGGCCGGGCTCGGTGAAGCTCCAGCCGACCGTCTCGTACATGCCGCGCCCGACGAGGGCGTCGACGGCGCGGCGGCGCAGGCGCTGGGCGGTGCTCAGGCGCCCGGCGCTGCCGCGGCGCGCGGGCAGCGTGGCCGGGAGCTGCTCGAGGCCGTCGATGCGCGCGACCTCCTCGACGAGGTCGGCCTCGCGGGTCACGTCGTTGCGGCGGAAGGCGGGGACGAGGACGTCGAGGCCGCCGGGCGCCTCCTGGACCTCGAACTGCAGCGCGCGCAGGATCTCGGCCTGGCGCGGGCGCGGGATCGCGCGGCCCAGCAGCTCCGCGACGCGGTGCTCGCGCAGGCGGACGGTGATCGGCGGCGGGCCTTCGCCGCCGACGTCGATCGTCCCTGCGACCAGGCGCGCGCCCGTGAGCTCGAGCATCAGGCGGGTGGCGACGATCTGCGCCTCCATCGCCTGCTCGGGCGCGAGGCCCTTCTCGAAGCGCCCGCTGGCCTCGCTGCGCAGGCCGAGCAGCTGCGAGGTGCGGTGGATGTTGGGGCCGTCCCAGTTGGCCGCCTCGATGAGGACGCGCGTCGTGTCCTCCTGGACCTCGGAGCGCTCGCCGCCCATGACGCCGGCGATCGAGGTCGGCCCGTCGGCGTCGTCGATGACGAGCATCTGGGAGTCGAGCGTGCGGACCTGTCCGTCGAGGGTGGTGACCCGCTCGCCGTCGCGGGCGCGGCGCACGACGAGCCTCCCGCCGGCCACGCGGTCGAGGTCGAAGGCGTGGATCGGGCTGCCGACGAGCAGCATCACGTAGTTGGTGATGTCGACGACGTTGTTGATGGGGCGCTGGCCGGCGGCCATCAGCCGCGCCTTCAGCCACGGCGGCGACGGGCCGAGGGTGACCTCCTCGAAGGCGCGCGCCGTGAAGCGCGGGCACAGGTCGGAGGCCTCGACGACGACTTCGGCGCCCTCGACGTCTCCCGCGCTGCCGAGATCCTCCGCCCATGGCGGCGGGGCCAGCGGCGCGCCGGTCGCGGCGTGGACCTCGCGCGCGACGCCGTAGATGCCGAGGCAGTCGGGCCGGTTGGGCGTGACCTCGAGCTCGAGGACCTCGGTGGCGATCGGCAGGACGTCGCGCAGCGGCGCGCCGGGTCGCAGGTCGCCGTCGAGGACCATGATCCCCGCGTGCTCGGTGCCGATCGCCAGCTCGTCCTCGGCGAGGATCATCCCGTTGGACTCCACGCCGCGCAGCTTGGCCACGCCGAGCTTCGTCCCGTCGGGCATGACGGCGCCGGGGCGCGCGACGGCGACGGTCTGGCCCGCGGCGACGTTGGGCGCCCCGCACACGATCTGCTGCGGGCCGTCGTCGCCGACGTCGACCAGGCACACGCTGAGGCGGTCGGCGTCGGGGTGCCTTGCGGCCTCGACGACCTTGCCGATCACGAAGCGCTCGAGCGCGTCGACGCCGTGGCGATGGACGGCCTCGACCTTCGTGCCCGTCATGGTCAGGCGCTCTTCGAGCTGCTTGGTGGGCAGCCCGGCGTCGCAGTACTGCTCGAGCCATTCGAGCGGCACCCTCATCCGAACTGCTCCAGGAAGCGCAGGTCGTTGTCGTAGTACATGCGCAGGTCGCCGATGCCGTGCTTGAGCATCGCGACGCGCTCGATCCCCAGGCCCCACGCGAAGCCCTGGACCTTCTCGGGGTCGTAGCGGTCGTCGTCGACGTAGGAGTAGACGTTGGGGTCGACCTCGCCGGCGCCGAGGATCTCCAGCCAGCCCTCGCCCCGGCAGATGTGGCAGCGGGCCCCGTCGGGCAGCCAGCCGGTGCCGTTGCAGTTGAAGCACGAGACGTCGACCTCGACCGAGGGCTCGGTGAAGGGGAAGAAGTGCGGGCGCAGCCTGACGTCGCGCTCCTCGCCGAAGACGGCGCGCGCGAAGGCCAGCAGCGTGCCCTTGAGGTCGGCGAGCGTGATGTCCTCGTCGACGGCCAGGCCCTCGACCTGGTGGAACATCGGGGTGTGCGTGGCGTCGTTGTCGCGGCGGTAGGTGCGCCCGGGGATGACGACGTAGAGCGGCGGCGGGTGGGCCTCCATCGCGCGGATCTGCATCGGCGAGGTGTGGGTGCGCAGCACCACGTCGTCGGCGACGTAGAAAGTGTCGCTGCGGTCGCGCGCCGGGTGCGTGGCGCTGTGGTTGAGCGCGTCGAAGTTGTAGTGGACGGTCTCGACCTCGGGGCCCTCGACGACGGTGAAGCCCAGGCCGACGAAGACGTCCTCGAGCTCGCGCCAGGTCGCGGTGAGGACGTGCAGGCGCCCGACGGGCTGGGGCGGCTCGCCGGGGAGGGTGACGTCGACGCGGTCGGCGGCCAGGCGGGCGTCGAGCTCGCCGGCCTCGAGCTCGCCGGTGCGCTGCTCGATGAGCTGCTCGAGCGCCTGGCGCGCCTGGTTGGCGGCGCGGCCGACGGTCCCGCGCTGCTCGGGCGGCAGCTCGGCGACGCCGCGCAGGAGGTTGGGGAGCTCGGCCTTGCGACCGAGGTAGCGGACGCGGAGGTCCTCGAGCGTCGCCGTCGAGTCGGCGCCCGCGATCGCCGATTCGGCCTCGGCCCTGAGCTCGTCGATGCGCTCGATCATCGGGGCGCCACCCTAGTCCACTCGTAGAGGCCGACTGTTGCCGCCATGGCGGCGTTGAGCGAGTCGCCGGCGATGGCGATGCGCCTCACCGCGTCGCACGCCTCGACGACCTCGTCGGGAAGGCCGGCGCGCTCCGCGCCGACCACCAGGGTCCCCGCTCCGGGCCCGTGCAGCTCCTCGCCGCCGCCCGCCACCAGCGCGACGCGCGGCGCGGGCAGCTGCGCGACGCTCGCGACCCGCGCGACGGGCACCGAGAAGATCGCCCCCATCGAGGCGCGCACCGCCTTGGGGCCGAACGGGTCGGCGGTGTCGGGCCCGATCGCGACGCAGCTCGCACCGAAGGCGGCGGCGCTGCGCAGGACGGTGCCGACGTTGCCGGGGTCGTGGACGCCCCAGAGCGCGACGCACAGGGGGCCGGGCGCCGCGCTCGCCCAGCGCTGCTCGTAGACGGCGAGCGCACGGGTGCCCGAGCCGAGGGCCGAGACGCCGTCGAGCAGGTCGGCCTCGACGTCGACGTCGGCGCGCAGCTCGTAGACGGGCGGCCAGGCCGCCTGCGCGGCGGCCGCGAGCAGGTCCTCGCCCTCGGCCACGAAGCGCCCCTCGCGGCGGCGCTGGAGCCGGCGGACCTCCTTGAGCTTGTCGTTGTGCGGGCTGGTGATCACGGTGGGCGTCGGTTAACGAAAAAGGGCGCCGATCCTGATGGATTCGGCGCCCGGGAGGGTTGCTGCGTCGGCTGCTGGATCAGGCGGCCGACGCCTCGCGGGCGGCATCGGCAAATCGGCGGAAGGTCTCGGGGTCGCGGACGGCGATGTCGGCCAGCACCTTGCGGTCCAGCTCGATGCCGGCCAGCTTGAGGCCGTGGATGAAGGTGCCGTAGTTCATGCCGTTCTGGCGGGCGGCCGCGTTGATGCGCGTGATCCACAGGCGGCGGAAGTCGCGCTTGCGATTGCGGCGGTCGCGGTAGGCGTAGGAGTCGGCCTTCATGACCGCTTCCTTGGCGCGCTTGTAGTTGGAGTGCGCCTCGCCCCGGAAGCCCTTGGCCCGCTCGAGCGTCGCCCGGCGCTTCTTGCGCGCGTTGACCGAACGCTTGACGCGGGTCACTTGCCCGCCCCCAGCAGCTTCTTGACCCGCGGCGTGTCGTGCGGCGAGATCACGCGCGGCTTGCCGAACGCGCGCTTGCGCTTGGGCGACTTCTTCTCGAGGATGTGGCTCGAGTTCGCGTGACGGCCGCGGACCTTGCCCTTGGCGGTCAGCTTGAAGCGCTTCTTCGCGCCCGAATGGGTCTTCATCTTCGGCATGGCGGACGGCGGAGGATAGCGAAGGATCGCGCGGCGGCGCCGTCGGGCCGCGGCGGCGGCCGCCACGCGCCCGCACAGGCGCGTGGGTCCGCGCCGCCGGGCAGTGCGTCTCCGCTTCGCGTCGGCGGTCGCGAAAGCTCACCGAGGGAGGAAGACCGCTCCGGCACGCCCCGCGGCGCGCGCCGCCGCTCAGGCTCCGAGCTCTTCGCGCAGCGCGTCGAGCGTGGCGCGGAGGGCTGCGAGGTCGGCGCGCAGCGCGGCGACCTCGTCCTCGAGGCGGTCGACGCGTGGGTCGGGCTCGGGGGCAGCGGGCGCGGCGGCGGGCGGCGCGGGCGCGGTGGGCGGTGGCGGAGCGGGCGCGGTGGGCGCCGCGGGCGCGAACGAGGGGGCGGCGGGCGCGGGCGCGTCCTCCTCGGCGTCCTCCCCCAGCAGCTGCGCGTAGCGCTCCTCCTTCTGCCCCGGCCGGCGCCCCAACCGCGCCGCGAGCTCGCGCCCGATCAGGCGCTCCAGCGCGTCGAGCACGGCGGCCAGGTCCGCGAGCGGGTGCAGGCGCTCCGTGCGCTGCTTGAGCTCGCCGGGCGTCTGCGGGCCGCGGAGCATGAGGACGCACAGGACCGCGAGCTCGTCCTCGGGCAGGCCGAGGGCCTCGTCGAGCAGGTGGCGGTACTTCGGCGCGCGGCTGCCCGCGCCGCTGGCCAGGCGCGCCCAGCGCCGGCGCGACAGCCGGTGCAGGGCGTCGCGGATGGTCGCCTCGTCGTACTCGGTGACCGGGTCGCGGTTGGTGGACTGGTTGCACGCCAGCCGTAGCGCGTTGAGGCTGAGCGGATAGGCGTCGGGCGTCGTGCGCTGCTTCTCGAGCAGGCACCCGAGGACACGGATCTCCGGCGCGCTGAGGTCCACGGTCGGGCAGCGTAGAGAATCCACGGATGGCTCCAACCTTCGCCACGAACGGCCTGGTGCTGACCGAGCACGAGATCGAGGTCCCCCTGGACCACGCCGAGCCCGGCGGCGAGCAGATCGCGCTCTTCGCGCGCGAGGTGGCCGACCCCGACGGGCGCGACCGGCCGTTGCTCGTCTTCCTGCAGGGCGGCCCCGGCTTCGAGGCCCCACGCCCCACGCGCCACCCGACGAGCCCGGGATGGCTCGACCGCGCGCTGCGCGACTACCGCGTCCTCATGCTCGACCAGCGCGGGACCGGGCGCTCGTCGCCGGTCGGCGCGCTCCCGGGGCTCGTCGCGGTGCAGCAGGCGCGGCGCCTGACGCACTTCCGCGCCGACGCGATCGTCCGCGACGCCGAGCTCCTGCGCCAGGCCCTCGAGGTCGACCGCTGGAGCGTCCTGGGCCAGAGCTTCGGCGGCCTGTGCGTCATGACCTACCTCTCGCTGGCGCCCGAGGGGCTGCGCGAGGCCTTCGTCACCGGCGGCCTCGCCGTGCTCGGCCCGCGCATCGACGACGTCTACGAGGCCACCTACGCCCGCGCCCTGGACCGCAGCCGCCGCTACTACGCGCGCTACCCCGGCGACCGCGAGCGCGTGCGCGCCCTGCACGCGCGGCTCCAGGCGGACGAGCTGCTCCTGCCCGGCGGCGACCGCCTGACCTCCCGGCGCCTGCGCACCCTCGGCGACCTGCTGGGCATGAGCGACGGCGCCGAGCAGCTGCACTACCTGCTCGAGCTCGACCCCGACTCGCCCGCCTTCGGCCACGACGTCGAGGGCGCGCTCGGCTTCCCCCGCAACCCCCTCTACGCGGTCCTCCACGAGGCCTGCTGGGCTGACGGCGGCACCACGCGCTGGGCCGCGCAGCGACTGCTGCCCGAGGCCTACCACGACGAGCCCGAGCTCTTCACGGGAGAGCACGTCTTCCCGTGGATGTTCGAGGACTACGGCGCGCTGGCGCCGCTGCGCGACGCCGCGCACCTGCTCGCCGAGCACGAGTGGCCGCGGCTCTACGACCCCGATCGCCTGGCCGCCAACGAGGTCCCGGTCGCGGCGGCGATCTACGCCGGCGACATGTACGTCGAGCGCGCCTTCTCCGAGGAGACCGCCGCGCACATCGCCGGCACCCGCGCCTGGCTGACCAACGAGTACGAGCACAACGGCCTGCGCGCCGACGGCGACCGCGTCCTCGGGCGCCTCATCGACCTGGCCCGTGGACGCGCCTGAGACCATCCCGCTGTGAGCGCGAGCACCGCCAGACCGAGCCGTCTGACGGCCGTGCTCCGCGGCGACGAGGAGCAGGTCACCCCGCTCGAGCTCTTCTTCGACCTCGTCTTCGTCCTGGCCATCACGCAGTGCACGGCGCTGATGTCCCACGAGCCGACGTGGGAGGGCCTGGCGAAGGGGCTGCTCGTCCTCGGCGTCCTGTGGTGGTCGTGGGTGGGCTACTCGTGGCTGACGAGCGTCGTCGACCCCGAGGAGGGCGCCGTCCGGCTGACGATCTTCGCGGCGATGGCGGCCCTGCTCGTCGCGGCGCTGTGCGTCCCGGGCGCCTTCGGCAGCGAGGCCGGGCTCTTCGCGGGCGCCTACCTGGTGGTGCTCACGGCCCACATCGGTCTCTTCGTCCTGGCCAGCCGCGACGATCCCGGCCTGCGTCACTCGGTCGTCGGCCTGGCGATCAGCTTGGCGATCAGCACCGGCCTGCTCGTCGCCGCCTCCTTCACGAACGGCCTCGTGCAGGGCGCGCTCTGGGCGCTCGTCATCGCCGTCGACATGGGCGGCCCGCTGATCATCGAGTCCGAGGGCTGGCGCCTGGCCCCCCACCACTTCGCCGAGCGCCACGGCCTCATCGTCCTCATCGCGCTGGGCGAGTCGATCGTCGCCATCGGCGTCGGGGCCCACGCCGGCATCGACGCCGGCGTGGTCGTCGCGGCGGTCGTCGGCACCGCGATCAGCGCCGCGCTCTTCTGGCTGTACTTCGACGTCGTCGCCCTCGTCGCCGCCCGCCGCCTCGAGCACGCGGCCCCGGGGCGCGAACGCAACGAGATCGCCCGCGACTCCTTCTCCTACCTGCACTTCCCGATGGTCGCGGGGATCGTCCTCGTCGCGCTCGGGGTCAAGAAGACGCTGGCGCACGTCGGCGACGAGCTCGAGCTCGTCCCCGCCGCCGCGCTGCTCGGGGGCGCGGCGATCTACCTGCTCGCCCACGTGGCCTTCCGGTGGCGCAACGTGCATCGCTTCAGCAGCCAGCGGCTCATCGCGGCGATCGTGTGTGTCGCGCTCATCCCCGTCGCCATCGAGGTGCCGGCCCTCGTGGCCCTGACGATGCTCGCGGCCCTGCTGATCGTCCTCGTGGCGTACGAGCGCGTGCACTTCGCCGAGCTGCGCGCCCGGCTGCGCTCGCACGCGGCGCCCGCGGGGTGAGCGCTCAGGCGGCCAGGCGGCGCTCGGGCTCGATGCCGTGCTCGAGCAGGGCCCGCGGCGCCGCCGCCACCAGGCGCTCGGCGTCGGCCGCGGCCACGCCGTGCTCGCGCAGGACCGCGACCGCGGCCCCGAGGACCGGGACGCGGCCGACCGGCAGGTGGGCATCGGAGGCGATGACGCTCGCCCTGCCGGCGCGCACCAGCTCGAGGCCGGCGGCGCGTGGGCCCTCGCCGTGGAAGCCCGTGAGCGAGGAGCCGTTGACCTGGACGCGGTCGCCGGCCTCGAGCATGCGCTCGAGCGCCTCGGGCGACTGCATGACGACCGGCGAGCGCTCGGGGTGGCCGACGAGCAGACCGAAGCCGCGCTCGCGCAGCTCGTCCGCGGCGGCCTCGAAGTCGGTGAGCTCGCCGGTGCCCGGCAGCGGCGCCTCGAGCAGCACCCAGCGCCGCCCAGCAGGGCCGTGGGAGACCGTGGCGAGCGCCGCGTCGTCGAGGGCGGCGACGTCGTCCCAGGCCAGCTCGGCGCCCGAGAGGAGCTCGAGGTCCACGCGCTCGCGGCCGAGGGCCGCGCGCAGCTCGCGCACGCGCTCGGGGATCTCCGCGGCGTCGACGAACGCCGCGTGCGGGGTGCAGGTCACGACGCCCGTGCCGTCCCGCGTCGCGGCGCGCGAGAGCTCGATCGCGGTGGCGAGATCGGGTGGCCCGTCGTCGACGCCGGGCAGCAGGTGGAAATGCAGGTCGACGCGCTCCATGCCTTCACCGTAGAGCACGCCAAGGCGCCCGCCGACGCCCTTCACGGCTCCTTCACCCCTGGCACCGCCGTCCGCGGGCGCCATACACTCATCGCGCCTTGGACGAGCGCGAGCAGGAGCGGATTCGCAGCATCCGGCCCAGCGAGGGGCAGGTCGTGCTCGGCACCGCGGGGGATCCGGCCGAGATCCTCCCGCCCAACCTGCTGGCGCACGTCTACCGGCTCGCCGACCCCGCGCTCTCAGAGCTCGCGCTCGAGCCGCTGCTCAACGAGCTGCTGACCCGCGTCAAGGAGATCCTCCACGTCGACACGGTGGCGATCCTGCTCATCGACGAGCTCGGCGCGGAGCTCGTCGCGCGCGCGGCCAAGGGCCTGGAGGAGGAGGTCCGCCAGGGGGTGCGGATCCCCATCGGCCGCGGCTTCGCCGGCCGCATCGCCGCCGAGCGCGCCGCGATCTTCATCGCCGACGTCGACCACGCCGACGTCCTGAACCCCATCCTGCGCCTCACCGGTATCCGCTCCCTGCTCGGCGTGCCGCTGATCGTCGAGGGCGAGGTGATCGGCGTGCTGCACGTCGGCTCGCTCACCCCGCGCGAGTTCACCGACTCCGACGCCGCGCTGCTGCAGCTCGCGGCCGCCCAGGCGGCGCCCGCCATCGACCGCGCCCGCCTCTTCGACGCCCTCGACCGCGAGCACCGCAGCGCCGTGGCGCTGCAGCGCAGCCTGCTCCCCGAACGGCTGCCCGACCTCGTCGGCGTCGAGGTCGCCGCCCGCTACCTGCCCGCCCGCGACGAGGTCGGCGGCGACTGGTACGACGCGATCGACCTGCCCGGGGACCTGATCGGGGTCGCCATCGGCGACGTCGCCGGGCACGGGGTGCGCGCCGCCGCGCTCATGGGACAGCTGCGCACCGGCCTGCGCGCCTACGCGCTGGAAGGCCATCCCCCCGCCGAGACCCTCAAGCGCCTGGACCGCCTGTTGCAGAGCACCCGTGAGCGCGGCATGGCCACCGTCGGCTACGCCGTCCTCGACACCGCCAACGGCGAGCTGCGCTACGCGAGCGCGGGGCACCTGCCCCCGATCCTGATCGCCTCCGGGCAGGGCGCGCAGCTGATGGAGGTCCCCAAGGCGCCGCCCCTCGGGACGCTCCCCTTCCCGGGCTATAGCGAGGCCGAGGTCACGCTGGCTCCCGGCGACGCGCTCCTGCTCTACACCGACGGGCTCATCGAGCGCCGCGGCGAGCCGCTCACCGCCGGCCTCGAGCGCCTGCGGATGACGGTCGGCACTCCGACCTCGGCCGACGCCCTGTGCACGCGCATCGTCAAGTCCCTCGTCCCCGCGGGCGGCGGCGAGGACGACATCGCGCTCTTCGCGCTGCGGAGCCTGCCCGTCGAGCACAACCTGCTGGTGCGCTTCGCCGCCGACGCGGAGGTGCTCTCGGGCATCCGCCAGACGCTGCGCCGCTGGCTGCACGCCCACGGGGCGCGGCCCGAGGACGTCGCGGCGCTCACGCTCGCGGTCGGCGAGGCGTGCGCCAACGCCATCGAGCACGCGTACGCGCCCGGGCCCGCCACGTTCGAGCTCCACGCCGTCCACGAGGCGGGGCTCGTGACCCTGACCGTCCGCGACACGGGCAGCTGGCGGCCGCCGCGCGGCGAGCACCGGGGCCGCGGGCTGAAGATGATCGAGGCGGCGGTGGACGAGGTCGACGTCCGCTCCACCGACGCCGGAACGGAGGTCCTCATGCGCCAGAGGCTGGCCTCATGACCGAGCCGCTCGCCGACGTCCGCTTCGAGCGCGCCGACGGGATCGTCGTCGCCCACCTCCAGGGCGAGGTCGACATGTCCAACGCCGACGAGCTCGGCGCCGCCATCAGCGGGGAGCTCGGCAACGCGGCGATGGCCGTCGTCGTCGACCTGAGCGAGGTGAGCTACCTCGACAGCGCCGGCATCCACGTCGTCTTCGAGCTGCGCGCGCGGGTGCAGAGTCGCGGCCAGGACATCCGCCTCGTCGTCGTGCCCGACTCGCCGATCGCGAGCGCGCTTGACTACGCCGACGTGCCGCGGACGATCGGCGTCGCCCCCACGGTCGCGGACGCGCTGGCCGCGCTCGGGGGCTGAGCTGGCGCGGCGCCGCTAGGCCGCGGGCGCCGAGGGCTCGCTCGCCTCGGCTGCGGCCGCGCCGCCGCCGGCGTCGGCGTCGGCCTCGGCCTCGACCTCGGCGTCGGCCTCGACCTCGGCGTCGGCCTCGGCCTCGGGGGCCGCGTCGGCGACCGGCGCCGCCGCGACATCGGCTCCGTCTCCGCCGCCGGCGCCGTTCGCGGCGTCCTGCTCGCCGCCCTCTTCGCCCTCGTTGCCCAGCGAGCCGCTGAGGACGGCCTTGGAGGGCCCGAGCAGCATCGTCATGTTGCGCCCGTCGAGGTTCGGACGCTGCTCGATGATGGCGAGGTCGGTGAGCTCCTCGGCCAGGCGGTCGAGGATCATCGTCCCGCGCTCGGGGTGGGTGACCTCGCGCCCGCGGAACATGATGGTGATCTTCACCTTGTCCTTGTGGCGCAGGAAGCGCTCGACGTGGCGCTTCTTGGTCGCGTAGTCCTGCTCAGCGATCTTCGGGCGGAACTTGATCTCGCGGATCGTGATCTGCTGCTGGTGCTTGCGCGCGGCCTTCTGCTTCTGGGACTGCTCGTACTTGTACTTCGAGTAGTCCAGGACGCGGCACACCGGCGGGCGCGCCTCGGGGGCGACCTCGACCAGGTCCAGGTCGCGCTCCTGCGCGTACCGCAGGGCCTCGTCGGTGCGCATGACACCGATCTGCTTGCCGTCCTCGCCGATGACACGGACCTCGGGAACGCGGATGCGCTCGTTGATCCTGGTGCTGTCGCGCTCGGGCGGACGCCGGTCGAACCGTCGAGGAACCGGCACTTAGATCTGTGGGCCGCGACTCAAGAAGTGTGCGGCGCTGTCGCGAACGAGTCGATCAACGCGGGCCAGTATAGCCGCCTACGCCGTATCCAGCGCGCGGGCGAAGCGATCGCCCTCGCCCGCACGCGTCTCGACCACCGATCTGGCGCGTACGCACAAGCGGATCCGGCGCGGCGCCACGTCGCGGTCCACGCGCACCACGCGCCCGCGGCGTCCCAGCCAGACGAGGTCCAGGGCGAAGCGCATGCCGAAGGTGTGCACGGAGTTGCACTTGACGATCCGCAGGGCGTGGTCGGCCGGCATCGGCGTCATCTTCGCCAGCCCGCGCCGGCGCTCGCCGAAGGCCCGCGCGACGTGGAGCACGCCCGCTCCGTCGAGGTCGTCGGCGGCCAGCCCGCCGAGCCGCCGCTCCCAGTCCTCGTCGCTCACGCGAGGACCTGCGTCCTCACGCCAGGCCCTGCATCCGGGCGCAGTCCCAGTTGCGGGGGCCGCCGGGCGAGTTCCACAGCCTCGCGGCCAGGCGGTCCTGCTCCTCCTTTGAGGCCTGGTAGGCCTCGGGCGTCGAGCCGCCCATGGCCCGCCACGTCGACGGGATGAACTGGTAGTAGCCCGAGGCGCCCGCCGAGTTGGGCGGGAGGTTGCGCCCGCCCGACTCGCAGGCCACGACCGACCACGGGATCGCCCACGGGCCGCCGGGGCCGACCGAGGTGCCCGGCAGCGAGAAGTCGCCGCCGCTCCACGGCACGAGCTTGACCGCGTAGGTGGCGAAGCCGAAGCCGCCGAAGCCACCGCCACCGCCGCCGCCGAAGCCGCCTCCACCGCCGCCACCGCCGGTGCCGCCGCCGCACTCGCCTTCGCTGAGCAGCGAGAAGTGCTCGGGCTCCTTGGCGTTGATGCGCCCGAGGTGGCAGAGGCCGAGGCTGTCGGAGATCGCGTCGAGCGCCCCCTGGTCGACGGCGGCCACGTCGATCGCCGTGCCGTGGTTGTGGGCCGACTGGCCGGGCGCCGCGCATGGCTTGTCGGGGGGCAGCGAGGCGCACAGCTGCGCCTGCCACGCCGCGGTGCGGAAGGCCGAGCTCAGACGCAGCGGGTGGCCGAGCTTGTCCTCGGCCTTGGCGATGACGACCTGCATCGCGAGCTGGAGGTCGGCGACGTCGGGGATCCCGTCGCCGTTGCCGTTGCCGCAATAGGAGCGCAGCGCCGAGCCCGCGCCGACCTTGACCCCGGCCGCGTCCTCGATCTTGCCGATGTCCCCGGAGCTCAGGCAGTTGCTGCCGCCGCTGGCGCCCCCGCCACCGCCGCCTCCGCCGCCGCCACCACCGCCGCCGAAGCCGATCGGGCTCGAGTACCCCACCCCGAGCGACGCCCGCGCCCGCGCCTCGCCGTGGGCGCCCTCCTTGCCCGCGATCGTTCCGGAGATCTCGTCGTTGCCCTTGGCGATGACCTTCACGTCGTAGCCGTCGAGCGTGCAGTCGCCCGGGTCGATGTGGGCGCGGTTGCGCAGCGCGTAGACCTCGGCCTGGGCGCAGATGATCGGCAGGCTCGCGAGGAGCGCGACCGGCGACAGGCCCTCGGGGCCCGCGGCCTCGATCTCGCGCTTGACCTGGACCTCGCCGGCGAGCGCGGCGGCGTCGGCGGCGGTCTGCACGCGCGACTTGAAGGTCGCGGCGGCGCCGACCTGGAAGAAGGTGAAGGCCAGCACGACGGCGGCAAAGAGGATCGCGCAGAAGACAGGCAGGTACTGGCCGTCCTCGGCCCGCGCGGCCTTGGCCGCGCCAGCGAGGCGCCCCATCAGGGCGTGATCGCGTCCAGCGCGCTGTTGATGACGTGGACGATCTTGTCGCCGATCCCCGGCGCCGCGGCCACGACCAGCGTCACCAGGACGACCACGAACGCCATCGCGCCGAGCCATTCGACGAAGGTCTGCCCCGTCTCGTCGGCGGGGTTGTGCAGGCGGCGCAGCATCGCGTACCGGGCCGAGCGTACCCCGCGCCCGCCCCGCCGGCCATGGCCTGGGGGGCTCATCCGTGGCCTGGGCCGGCCCAGGCGGCCTCTGGGCCCCCCTGCTCATTCCAGCCGGCGCCCGATCGCCGCGGCCCCCGCGAGCGCCCCGCCCGCGACGACGACGGCCTCGACCAGCGCGCCGAACACGCCCGCGGCCGACGGCGTGGCCATCGCGGCGCCCGCGACGACCGCGACGGCGGTCGGGCCCGCGGCGCCCGCGAGCACGGCGGCGCGCGCCGTCTCGGCGCCGCCGAGGGCCGCCTGCCAGGCGCCGATGGCCGCGCCGAGGCCGGCGGCGACGGCGCCGATGGCCAGCAGCGCGAGCGTGCGCGTGATGCCGCTGGCCGCGGCGTCCCAGTCGGGGCCGGCGGTCCCGAGGACGGCGAAGACCACGCCGAGGAGCACGACGAGCGCGACGAAGGCGCACGCGAGCGCCGAGACCACGCCGCGGACCGCCGCCACGGCCGTCATCCGCGCACCTGCAGCGAGTCGAGGATCTCGCGCACGCGCGAGCGGTCGACGTCGGCGGCCGCGACGGCCACGAACATGCTGACCGCCAGGCGCTTGTCGCTGATGCTCAGCAGGTCGAAGGTGCGGACCTTGGTCCCGTCCTGGGCGGGGACCTCGGCCTCGATGAGCCGCGCTGCCTTGGCGCCGGCGACCTCGGCCTTCTTGTTGGAGAGCACGCGGCGCCCGACGAACTGCGTCTTGGAGCTGAGCTCGTTGACCTGCACGAGCCCGTCGATGCCCGAGTGGTAGTCCGGCGTGGCGCCGACGACGACGTCGGGGCGCTGGCCGGCGGTGCCGGCCGGCCCGATCGTCTCGGCCACGAGCTCGTTGGTGCTCGCCTGCGAGCGCGGCTTGCGGACCTCGACCTGCCACGCGGCCGGATGGGCGAAGCTGAAGTAGCGCGTCTCGGAGCGCTTGAAGCCGTCGGGCGTCGCGGCCTTGTCTTCGCCGCCGCCCCCGCATGCCGTCAGCGCCGCGACGGTCGCGACGAGCGTCCCTGCCATCAGTGCTCGACCTAGCGCTTGCATGACGCCGACTGCGTCCACCCTGTCTGCGGGCTCCAGTCCCACGCCTGGATGAGGTCTGCCCGGTTGCCCTCATATCCCCCTTCGATGCCGAACTCCAAACCGAACTTCGCGTTGGCATCGAGGCCGTACTTGTCCTGGCTGACCGCGTAGGTTCGCACCTGCGCCTGCCCGTTGTTCATGAACGCGTTGACGAGGTCGTCGGCGCCGCCGAGCGGGTCGCCCATGAACTGGTCGTACGCGGCGCGGTTGGAGGGGTCGCGCAGGTCGAGGTGCAGCTGCAGCTCGCCGCGCGCGCCGCCGTTCTCCTGGAACTTGACGTTGCGCAGGAAGTCGCGCGGGTCGCCGGAGAGCGGGATCTTGGGCGAGGTGCCGCTGATCGTGCCCTTGCCGGTGACGTCGACGGCGATCGGCTTGCCGTCCTTGTCGTAGGTGACCGCGACCTGACCCTCGCCGGCGCCCTCGAGGCCGAGGCCCTCGATGAGCTTGGCCGAGCCGCCGCCCTTGCCGTTGACCTGGAAGTAGACGGTCTTCGTGTCCTTGGTGTGGTCCCAGCGCACGCCGACGGCGCCCGAGCCCTCGAGGCTCAGCTTGATCCCGCCGAGCGCCTCGGCCTCGCCCTTGACGTCGCCCGCCACGCCGCCCTGGATGTACTCGATGTCCGGGTCGCCGACGTCGCGGTGCTCGCCGAAGATCGCGGTCCCGATGCTCCCGACGACCGGGACGGCGGTGTCGATGGCCGCGTCGCGCAGCTTGTTGCGGATGATGTCGATCTGGTCGTTGGCGCCCTTCTCGTCGTCGAAGACCCACGACGCCCCGTACTCGCCCTGGCCGACCGCGCCGCCCTCGACGCCCTCGCCGGCGCCGATCGAGCCCTTGCCGGTGTCGACATCGACGCCCCCGCCCGGCGAGCCGAACTCGCCGCCGAGCTCGCCGCCGCCGATGGCCGTGACGATCCACTTGCCGTCCGAGCGGCGCTGCTTGACGAGCTTGACCTTGCCGCCGCCCTTGACCGAGAAGACCGTGACCGACGCCTTCAGCTGGCCGTCGCCCTGGCTGACGATGCAGGGCGGCAGGCCGGCCTGCTGATCGGCCGAGCAGCCCCAGTTCTCGCCGGCGATCTTGCCGAGGAAGGTCTCGACCGTGCACGCGATCTTGGTCGCGACGGGCGGCGACGCGGCCACGACGAGGCCGGCGAGCACCGCCACCAGGGCCATGACGCCGAGCCACTCGACGTTCGACTGGCCGTTCTGACCCCTGCCACAGAGCCTCCCGCGCATCGTGTCCGGACCATCGCACGGGACCCTCGCGGCCACCATGAGGCGCCGGACTCATCTTGCCCGTGGGCCGACCCAGGGGCGGCTGGGCCGGGTGGGCCCGCGCCCGCGCTCAGCCGGCCGCGGAGGGACGCAGCGCCTGGCGGTCGAGGCGATCCTGCGGGGTGCCGGGGTTGGTGTGCAGGATCTGGCGGGCGCGGCCGGGGTCGATCCTCGGCTCGGCGCGCTTGCAGTCGCCGCTGGCGTCGATCGAGAGGATGCGCTCGATCTGGGCGCCCACGGCGCAGCGCAGGCGCTCGCCGTGGCTGGGCCGCGCGGCCGCGACGAGGAGCACGAGCAGCGTCAGCAGCACGAGGCCGCCGAGCCACTCGACGGTCGTCTGGCCGCGCTCGTCGCGCACGATCCTCATGCCGGGCACATCACGATCATCCGCCCCACCGTGGCGTGGCGCAGCCTGCCGCCCGAGCGATAGCTCACGCGCGCGGCGGCGACGTGGCGGCTCAGCGGGGCGAAGGCCAGCTTGTAGACGACGCGATAGGGCGCGCGATGGTCGACGCGCACGAGCTGGCCGTCGTCGAAGAAGAAGCGCACGCTGACGATCCGCACGTCGCCGCGCAGGCCGCTGAGGTCGAGGTGGTGCACGAAGCGCGAGCCCGGCCGGATGCAGCCGCGGCGCACCGGGAGCGTCACCCGCCGCCGATGGCCGAGGACCTTCGAGCCGGTGCGCGAGTAGCGCGGCGGCGTCACCAGCGGCGCGGCGCGCAGGGTGCCGTCCGGGCCGAAGGCCTGGTCGCCCCAGACGATCCAGCCGCTGCCGCCGGCGTTAGGGGCGACGATCAGGCTCGTCGGCGTCGCGCCGTCGCGCGTGGCGACCGGATAGGTGAAGGTCGGGCCGAAGCCGTAGGGCTCGCTGCGGCGGTAGGCGAAGCAGTTGGCGGGCCCGCACTGCGCGCCGTGCGGCACCCAGACGGCGTGGACGCGCCCGGCGAGGTCCACGCCGAGGTCGTAGGGCGGCGTGCCGTTGTCGCCGACCGCGCCCCCGCCGACGCCGGCCAGGGTGCCCATCGTCCTGGGGGCCGAGAAGCGCCCCGCCTGCCAGCGGCGCACGCGCAGGCGCACGCCGAAGTCGCTCATCAGCCACGTCCCCGACGGCCCGGCCGAGACGCCGGCGGCGGTCCCGGGCACCGAGGGCACGACGGTCCAGGGCGACCACGACGCGGGCTGGTAGGGATCGGCGGCGTCGAGGGTCCGCAGCGCGGTGTGGTTGCCCGACCCGGGGCCGTCGCTGCCCGCGACGACCGTGCGCCCGTCGGGCAGCCGCGAGAGCCCGATCGCCTCGCCGAGGCCGTACTTGGTGCCGCCCAGCAGGCCGATCGAGCGCGTCTCCTGGCCGCCGGCCAGCGGCGCGCGCTGCCAGACCAGGCCCGTCGCATAGGGGCCGAGGAGGTCGACCGCGGTCCCGTCGGCCGTGAGCTGGGCCTCGGCGATCTGCGCGAGCGAGCCGATCGCGGTCGGCCCGGCCCAGGTCGTGCCGCCGTCGCCCGAGGACCACAGGTAGGTCGTCCCCGTGCCGTTCATGGTCAGCCCCGCGACGACGAAGAGCGCGCCGTCGGCGGGCCGGATGAGGATGTGCGGCCTGGAGGCCTCGGCGGCGGTCGGCTGCGGGAGCGTGATCGCCGTGCAGGCCGGCGCGCCCGGGGGCAGCTTGCAGTAGCCGGTCGCGAAGTTCTCCGCGGACCCCGCCGGGACGACGTTCCAGACCGCGTGCAGCGAGCCCGTCGCGTCGGTGACCGCCGAGGGAAGCCGCCCGCGCCCGAGGGTCGAGACCGGCTCGGCCGTCGCGACGGCCGGGAGCGCGATGCAAGCGGCGAGCGCGGCGATGGCCACCCGCCACGATGAGCTCCCGCGCATCACGTCCGCAGTATGCCCCACGGCCCGCGTTCTGACGCTTGACCGAGAACGGCCCCGGACATGCGACAGGGCGCGCCGGGGCCTGGCGCGCCCTGTCACCGTCACCGCCGAGCGCGCGAGCGTCAGCGGGACCCCTGCCCGTCGCCGGTCCACCCGACCGGGTCGTGCTCAGCCGACCAGCGTGCCGATCTTGTCGACGGCCTTGCCGGCGACGTCGGAGACCTTCGTGGCGATGCCGTCCATGTGGCCCTTGAGGGCGAAGACGAGGACGACGATGAGGGCCATGACGCCGAGCCACTCGACGAAGGTCTGCCCGCGCTCGTCGTCACGCGCCTCCTCGAAGCGATGGATGAGCTCGGTGGCGAAGGTCTGAAGCGCGACCTGGTACTTGATGAACATCCTGGAAACCTCCCGCTGTGCGTTGCCGCTGTTGCCGTTCTGCCTGACGGGAAAGCTACGAACGCACGGGGCCCCTGTGAATGGGCGCCGGGGCTCATCTTTGGGGGTGGGTCGGGGCCCAGGATCGGCTGGGCCCCCGGGCCCCGGGGCCTGGGTCCTCAGGCCCCCGGAGCGGCGCCCTCGGCGCCGTCCGCGCCGTCGGGATCGACGATCCCCAGCCACCGCGCGGTCGCCTCGGCGCGGCTGCCGACGGCGAGCTTCTCGTAGATGTTGCGGATGTGGTTCTTGACGGTCTTCTCGGAGATGTAGAGCTCCCCGGCGATCGCGCGGTTCGAGCGCCCGCGCGCGATCAGGCCCATGACCTCGCGCTCGCGCTCGGTCAGCGAGTCGGGGCCGTGCTCGGGGCGCCCCTGCGCCGGGCCGGGCACAGCGCGGCGCAGCGCGCCGAAGACGACGGGCGCCACGGCGGGCGAGAGGACCTGCTGGCCCGCCGCGAGGTCGCGCACCGAGCGCGCGAGCTCGTCGGGGTCGAAGCGCCCGTGCACCAGGTAGCCGTGGGCGCCGGCGCGGATCGCCCCGACGACCATCGGCTCGTCGTCGGAGTAGGTCAGCATCATCACCTTGAAGCGGCCCGAGAGGCGCCCGGCGGCCTCGACGCCGTCCATGACCGGCATGCGGATGTCGAGGAGCACGACGTCGGGCTCCAGGCTCTCGGCGAGGTCGATCGCCTCGCGCCCCGTCGCCGCCTCGCCCACGACCTCGATGTCGTCGGCCTCAGCCTCCAGCAGCGCGCGCACGCCGCCGCGGATGACCGCGTTGTCGTCGGCGATCAGGACCCGGATCACGGCGCCACCTCCTGTGTCGACCACGGCTCGGGCGCGCGGACGTCGCCCGCGGGCACCTGCACGGTCACGCGCGTGCCCGCCCCGGGCGCCCCCTCCAGGCGCACCGTCGCCCCCACGCGCTCGGCGCGCTCGGCCATCCCGACCAGCCCGTAGTGGCCGTCGGTCTCGAGCTCGCGGGCGCTGCCGCGCCCGTCGATGCCGACGCCGTCGTCGGCGACCGTGAGGACGATGAAGTCGTCGCGCTGCACGAGGGTGACCTCGACGCTCGAGGCGCGGGCGTGGCGCTCGACGTTGCGCAGCGCCTCCTTGGCGATGCAGAAGAGCTCGTAGCGCGTCGAGGGGTTGGGGAGGTCGACGTCCTCGCCGCGCGCGGTGGCGGCCACGCCCGCGTCGCCCGCCCAGCGCTCGACGTGCTCGGCGAGCGCCGCCCCCAGGGGCAGCGTCAGGGTGTCGGCGCGCAGGTCGGAGATCAGCCCGCGGGCCTCCTCGGCCGCGAGCTGGGCGGCACCCGAGAGCTCGCGCGCCGCGCGCGCCGCGTCGGGGGCCTCGTCCTCGACGCGCCGCGCCAGCGCGTGGGCGCCCAGCGCGATCCCGTAGAGCGTCTTGCCGAGCGAGTCGTGCATCTCGCGGGCGACCCGCGAGCGCTCGGCGCCCGCGGCCGCGACGCCCTCGGCCGAGCGCAGCGCGCGCTCGGTCTCGGCCTGGCGGTCCACGAGGCGGCGGATGGCGGCGCCGCCGGCGGCCATGAACGGGTACAGGACCGGGAGCGTGACCAGCGTCTGCAGGTTGGCAGGGTCGCCGCTGCCGCTCGTGGTCAGCGCGTCGCCGCCCGTGACGACGAGCGCGTAGTAGCCGCCGAGCCACGCGATCGAGAAGACGACGGCCCCGGTCTCGCGGAAGAGCACGCCGCCCAGCAGCGCGCTGCCCAGCGTGTAGAGCAGGAACGGGCTCTCGGGCCCGAGGATCGCGTAGATCGACAGGCTGACCGCGAGGTCGACGCCCAGCAGCGCCGGGCGCTGCGCCACCACCGGGCCGACCTTGTCCCACGAACGCAGCGGGATGTACGACATCAGCGCGGCCACGAGCAGCCCCGCGAGCACGCGCGGGGCGCGGTCGACGGCGCCGAGCGCCTGGAAGACCGTCACGTTGACCGCCAGCAGCCGGAAGAGCAGCACGAGCCGGCACAGCGGCGCGAGGGGCGGCTTGGTGACGTCCATCAGCTGCTCAGGCCGTGGAGGTCGACGTTGAGCAGCAGCGAGCCGAGCAGGAGCAGGACGGCCGCGGGCAGGATGGTCACGATCACCACCAGCGAGACCCGCGGCACGGCGTTCTGGGCGCGCCGGCGGGCGCGCTGCGCGGCGTCGCGGCGCATGTCGCGCGCCAGGTCGACGAGCGCGTCGGCGAGCGGCACGCCGAGCTCCTCGGCCTGCAGGAAGGCCGACACGAAGGTCCCCAGCGCCTCGGAGGTGTTGCGCTCGCGCAGGGCCTCGAAGGCCTCGCGGCGCGGGGCGCCGAGAGCGATCTGGCGCAGCGCGACCTGCACCTCCTCGCCCACCGGGCCGCCGATCGCCTCGGCCACGCGGGACATCGCCGGGCGGAAGGCGATGCCGGCGTTGATGCAGACCGAGAGCACGTCGAGGAAGTCGGGCAGGTCGCGGTCGATGCGCGACTGGCGGCGCCGGCCGCGCCCGTCGAGCAGGACGTCGACCCACAGGTAGCCCGCCGCCAGCGCGGCCAGCGCGCCGATCAGGCTCCCGGTGAGCAGCAGGTAGACGCCGGCGATCGTGCCCAGCAGCATGAAGGCGCCCTTGCGGCGCACGTAGTCGTCGAGGGTGACGATGCCGCCCGGGCGCCCCGCCGAGTCGATCCGCCGGCGCGCGCGCCGCCGCGCGCGGTCGGAGCGCAGCGTGAGCAGCGCCATCGGCGAGCCCCAGCGCCCGAGCGTGGCGAAGGCGCGGCGCGGCAGGCTGACGCGCGCCGCGCCCCCCGCCGCGGTGGACTCGATCACCTCGAAGCGCGCCTCGGGCCCCTTGGTGCGCAGCGCGACGATGCCCATCACCAGCAGGGCGTAGGCGGCGACGGCGACGAGGCCGGCGGTCGCGCTCACGTCTCCACCCGCGTGATCCGCCGGATGACCACGAGGCCGATCGTGTACAGCGTCGCGGCGACGACGAGGATCAGGATCCCCAGCGCGCTGTGCGTGAGCCTGTCGACCGACCCGGGCTGGATCGCGTCGCAGAGGAAGACGATGCCCACGCCCATCCCGGCGACGACGTAGGCGCTCGCGACGGCGCCGCTCATGATCGTCTTGACCTCGCGCAGCGTGTCCTTGCGCGCGTCGAGCGTGGAGGCCATCTCCGAGAGCGCGTTGACGAGGTCCCCGCCCGAGCGCTGCTGGATGACGAGCGTGCTCACGAGGACGCCGAGCTCGCGCGAGGGCATGCGCTCGGCGAGGTGCTCGAAGGCGCGGTCGAAGGACTGCCCGATGCGGACCTCCTCCAGCGCGATCCCGAGCTCGACCGAGGCCGGCTCGTCGAGCTCGTTGGCCGCGATCTCCAGGGCGCCGACGATCGACAGTCCCGCGGAGGCCGCGTTGGAGAGCACGCGCGCCATCTCGGGCAGCTGCGCCACGAAGCGGTCCTTGCGCTGGGCGACCTCGCGCTCGAGCCAGAACCAGACGCCGCGGACGATGACCAGGCCGCCGAGGACGGACAGCACCGTGCCGAACTTCAGCGGAGATCAGCAGCCCGCCGCCGAGGCCGGCCAGGGTCGCGAGGGCGACGAAGCCCAGCGGCTCGAGGCCCACCGCGCCGGCCTGCAGCTGGAGTGCGAGATGGCGCCCGAAGCGGGTGCGCTCGAAGGCGCGCGACAGCCCGCGGACGATGCGTACGGCGCGCGGCTCGGGGACCTCGTCGGCCGCCCGCGCGCGCAGCGTCGAGGAGCGCGCGCCGCCGAGGACGACGTCGGCGACCCCGACCATCGCGACCACGAGCACGGCGGCCAGCGCCAGCAGCCCCGGCCCGGCGCTGCTCACTCGGCCTCCCGCACGGGCGCGAGCTCCTCGTCGGCCTGGTCGAGGAAGGGCTCGGGGATCGGCTGGGCGCGCAGCTCGAGGCGCTCGAGCGTGGCGTCGGGCAGCGGGTAGTGCACCCAGCGGCCCGTGACCCGCCGGTCGCGCCCGATCGGGTCGTGCTCGAAGGCCATGAGCGTGGCCAGGCGGAAGGAGTCGCGGTGGCGCGAGGCGATGGCGGCGACCTCGACGACGCGCCGGCGCCCGTCCGCCGAGCGCTCGAGCTGGACGATGACGTCGATCGCGGTGTTGATCTGGTCGCGCAGCGCCTGGAAGGGCACGTCGACGTCGCTCATCGAGGCCAGCGTCTCCAGGCGGATGATCGAGTCCTCGGTCGAGTTGGCGTGGACCGTGGTCAGCGAGCCGTCGTGGCCGGTGTTCATGGCCTGGAGCATGTCCAGGGTCTCGGGGCCGCGGACCTCGCCGACGACGATCCGGTCCGGGCGCATGCGCAGGGCGTTGCGCACGAGGTCGCGGATCGTGACCTGGCCCTTGCCCTCGACGTTCGCCGGCCGCGACTCGAGCGCCACCACGTGGGGCTGCTGGAGCTGGAGCTCGGCGGAGTCCTCGATGGTGACGATGCGCTCGTCGGGCGGGATGAAGCCCGACATCGCGTTGAGCATCGTCGTCTTGCCCGAGCCGGTGCCGCCGGAGACGACGACCGACAGGCGGGCGCGGACCATCGAGCGCAGGAGGTCGGCGGTCGGCCGGTCGACGGTGCCCATCGCCACGAGCTGGTCGAAGGTGAAGGCGCGCGGGAAGCGGCGGATGGTGAGGGTCGGCCCGACGAGCGAGAGCGGCGGGATGATGACGTTGACACGCTCGCCGGTGGGCAGGCGCGCGTCGACCATCGGGCTCGACTCGTCGACGCGGCGGTTGACCGCCGAGACGATGCGGTCGATCGTCTGCATGAGCTCGGCCTCGCCCCCGAAGGCGGCGGGGACCTTGCGGATCTGGCCGTCGCGCTCGATCCAGATGTCGTTGGGCCCGTTGACCATGATCTCGGTCACGGACTCGTCGGCCAGCAGCGGCTCGAGCACGCCGAGGCCGAGCGACTCGTCGACGATCTGGCGGATGAGCATGCTGCGCTCGGCCGTCGAGAGGACCGGCCCCTCGCGGCTGAGCAGCGTGGCGACGATCGACTCCAGGCGCGCCCGGCGCTGCGAGGGCCCGAGCTTGACGAGCTCGGCGAGGTCGACCTCGTCGAGCAGCTTGCGCTTGAAGAAGGCGATCCCGAGGCCCTCGCGCTCCTCGGTGCCGTTGTCGCGCTGCTCGTCGGCGATCTGGTCGGCGCCGATGCGGTCCTTGAGGCCCATCTCAGAAGCTCGTGTTCGGGATCGTGGCCGACTCGACGAAGCGCAGCGGGAGATCCAGGCCGGGCACGATGAGCGGGACGCTGACCTTCACGCGCACGCTCTCGCCGTCGGCCGTGATGTCGGCGCCGTCGCGGAAGGCCGAGCGCAGCGCGTGCTCGGCGGCCGACCGCCCGTCGCCGCCGCGCGACTGCACGCGCGCGCCGGTGCGCGCCGCGTTCTGCGCGCTCGTCAGGACGACCCCGACGAGGCACATCTGCCAGATGAGCAGCCCCGCGATCAGGAGCACCGGCATCGCCGAGAGCATCTCGACGGTGGCCTGACCCGCCTCGCCGCGGCGGCGCCTCAGTCCTTGCACGGCTCCCCCTCGTCCTTGCCGATCGGGGCGAGGCTGACGGTGCCGTCGGCCTCCTTGAGCGTCGTCTTGTGGTCGGTGATGTGGAACGGGCTCTTCATGCCCGGGAAGACGAAGGGCACGGTGAGCGTGACCTTGACGCCGTCGGAGACCTGGACGGCCTTCATGTCGTCGCGCCAGGCCTTGGGCAGCGGCTTCTCGGCGGGCTTCCTGCACGGCTCGCCGACCGCCCAGGCGCGCGCGGCCTCGCGGGCGGAGTGGCTGGCGAGCACGTCGGTGTAGCCGAGCAGCGCCATCTCCCACATCGCGAGCACGACGAGCGTCAGCAGCGGGAGCATCCCGAGCGCCTCGACCGTCGACTGGCCGGCCTCGGCGCGCGCGGTGCGCAGGCGCAGGCGCCGGCGCCGGCCGGCCTCGGGCATCGTCCCCAGCTCCTGGCCGACGCGCGCGAGCGCGCGGTGCACCGCGCCCTGCTCGAGGCGGTCGGGGGCGCCGGTGTTGAGCGCGGGCTCGAGGTCGCGGAACCCGGCCGGGATCGTCGTGTCGAGCATCGGCGCCGAAAGGACCTTGCGCGCGAACTCCGGCTGGATCTCGTGCTCCTTGCTCACGCGATTGAGCACGATCTTGGCGTCATCACTCCGGATTCTCAAGCGGTCCCAGAGCCCGAGCAGGCGGTTGGCCGCGCGCAGGGCGGGCACGTCGGGCGTGGTGACCACGAGCGCGTCGTTGGCCATCTCGACCGCCACCGCGCCGGCCTCGGTCATCACCGCGCCGACGTCGCAGATCACGAGGTCGTACTGGAACTTCAGCCCGGCGAGGATGCCGCGCGCGGCGGCCCCGCCGACGTCCTCGCCGTCCTCGCCGCGCTCGGGCGAGAGCAGCAGGCGCAGCCCGGTCGGGTGCACGTAGAGCGTGTCGTCGAGCGAGCGCTGGGTCATCTCGTCGGCGACCGCCACGAGGTCGGCGACGCTGCGGCGCGACTGGACGTCGAGCAGCGAGCGCAGGTCGCCGGCCTGCAGGTCGAGCTCGACGAGGCAGACGGTGCGCTCGGTGTCCGCGCGCGCCGCGGCGAGCGCGAGGTGCACGGCGACCGTCGAGCAGCCGACGCCGCCCTTGGCCCCGGCCACGGCGATGATCCGGCCGCCGACGCGCTCGGCGACCTGGCGCATGTCGTCGGCGTCCATGCGGTCGCGCACCGCGCGCGACCACGTCGCGGCGCCCTCGACGGACTCCGAGATCGTCTCGACGGTGAGCGGGAGCTGCAGGACGTCGCGCACCCCGGCGCGCAGCGCCTGGCGCAACAGGTCGGGGCTCGGATCGCGGGCGAGGAGCAGGAAGCCGATCGTCGGGTGCTCGGCGGCGAGGCGCCGCGTGAGCTCGAGCACGGGCAGCGGGCCGAGCTCCTCGTGGACGAGCACGGCGTCGATCTCCGTGCGCCCGAGCAGGGCGGTGAGCTCCTCGGCGTCGACCGCGGTGCCGACGATGTCGAGCCCCCCGGCCTCCAGCGCGAGCACCTCCGCCTGCCCGGCCAGGCCGGGCTCGGCGATCGCGAGGACGATGCGCTGGCGGCTCATTGCGGCGGCGGGCGCTCCTTGGAGCGCGGCAGCGAGAACTCGCGGCTGCGCGGGCTCACGACGTTGGGGTCGTCGGGGCGCACGAGGCTCAGGCGGATCTCCTGGGCGTTGCTCTCGGCGTAGTTGAGGCGCAGGACATCGCGCGGCTTGAGCGCGAAGGTCACCGGCACGACCAGCGACGCGGGGTTGGCGGCGGTGGCGCCGTTGTCGTTGCGCGAGGCGAACGGGCGCGCGCCCTGCTGCGGCAGCCCGACCGTCACCACGCGCGCGTTGACGATCAGCTTGCGCGCCGTGGCGACCGAGTTCGGATCGGCGGCGAAGGTGGCGTTGACGTCGACGCGGTCGCCGGGCTGGACCTTGCCCGCGACGCCCGTGTCGGCGTTGATCATGATCGACACCTCCTGCTGGCCGCGCTCGAGCGCGGGCGGAGCGATCAGCATGCCGTCCTGCAGCTCCACGCCGGCGGGCAGCTCGGTGCTCGGCACGCGGTTGCCGATCGCCAGCGGCTCGCGCAGCGCGCGGGACGGCGCGTAGCGCGCGGGGACCTCCTTGCGGCTGATCGCGCCCGGCGGGATCGGCTGCAGGGCGGGGACGGCCTGGCGCAGGACGAGGATCGAGGTCTTCGGCTCGACCTCCTTGCGCACGTCGTCGACGTAGGAGGAGACGAGGGCGAAGACGACCACGGCTCCCACGGCGGCGAGCACGAGGAGCAGGACGCCGCGGCGCTGGCGCGGGTTCAACTAAGGGCCTCCTGGAGGGCGCGATTGCGGTCGTGCCCGCAGACCGGGCAGGGCACGGAGGTGACGGGCTCGCCGCACCACGGACACGGGAAGCCCGCGACGGAGAAGAGCTCGGCGACCAGGCTCTCGCGGTCGGCGGGGTAGGCGACGGCCTCGAGCGCCTGCGAGACGCCCCAGCGCCGCCCGGCGTCGCCCTCGCCGGCGACGCGCAGCACGGAGCCGCCCGGCAGCGCCTCGACGAGCGCCTGCTCCTGCCACTCGGCCCCCTTCGCGCGGCCGCCGACGACGACGCCCATCGAGGCGGCATCGGCTTCGTCGAGCAGGTCGGGGACCTCGCCCTGGCGCGGCAGGGCGACGACGACGGGGTCGGGCTGCGCGCGCACGAGGAAGCGCCCGCCCGGGAAGAGCGAGCGCACCCGCTGGCCGAAGCGCGGGCGCGGGCGGCGCAGGCGCAGCACGCTGGGCAGCGCGGCCACGAGCACGAGGTCGGCCTCGAGCACGCGCAGCGCGTCGACGAGCAGGCCCGTCGACGGCGCGCTGGGCGCCAGCGAGGCCGCGAGGCCCCCGAGGACGGCGGCGCCCAGCGGCGGCAGGTCGGTCTCCAGGCGCACGACCTCGCGGCGGCCGTGGAGCGCCGACCTGACGACGTCGAGGCGGCGGCGGGCGCTCGGCTTGGCCCACGTGGGCAGGACGACGAGGAGCCGTCCGTCGCCGTCGCCGAGGCGATCCAGGAGCGCCGGGAGCTCGCCGCGGGCAGGGTCGGCCGGAAGCTCCGACGGCGGCTCCGCGTGGCCGTCGAGATGGAGGGGCTCGAGCCCCACGGTCATGACGTCTATGGGTTGCAGTTCGTCCCCGCCCAGGGCCCGCGCTCGTGCGCGGGCACGGTACGACTACCAGACACGCCCTCCCCCACGGAAGGCCTTCCTGAGATGCCCCGCAGCAATGCCGGTCAAACACCTGGCCCGACGGCCAGACCCGCCGCGGACAGTCGTGCCATGCGCTGGTTTGAGCGCTAGTCTCCCTGGGCACCGAAACAGCGAGTTTTCTCGGCACACGGAGGTATGGGGAGTCCGTTGGCGGTCCAGGCAGGGCAAACGGTCAAGGATCTCGACCCCCACGCGGCGCATTCGGACGCCCGCGTGCGCGCACGGCTGCGCGAGCTCGGAGCGGGCTGGTTCCCGGCGCTCGACGCCGACACGCTCGACCGCATCGTCGTCGCCGCCTGGCTCGAGGGCCGGCAGGGCGACGGCAGCGAGCCCGAGGCCACGCGCGCGGCGGCGTCGCTGCGGCGCTTCGGTCTGCGGGCGCTGCGCGGCGAGAGCCTGGTCTTCGACGAGGCGCTCGAGGCCGAGCTCGCCCGGCTCAACGCCCCGCTGCCGCCGCTGCCCCGGCCCGAGGGCTTCGAGGGCGGCCGGCGCGGTCGCCGCGCGCGGACGTCGGCGCTGGGGCGCCGTCGGCGCGCCGATGCCAGCTCCGAGCTCGCCTCCACACCGGAGCCCGTCGAGCCGGTCGTCGAGGACGAGCCGGAGGCCGACGCGCCGCCGCCCGCGGCGCGGATGCGGCGCCTGCCGTCGCGGCGGCGGGAGCCGGCACGGCCCGCTCCCGAGCCCGCGCCCCGCGACGAGCGCCCCGCCGACCCGACCCCAGACCGCCAGCCCCTCGGCGGCCGCACGATCCAGATCTTCGCGGACACGGTGACAATCAGCCGCCGCGACGGCGAGCTGCACGTCGAGTCGACGCTGCCGGGCGCCGAGGCGCCGGACGACGAGAGGCCGGACGACGAGAAGCCGGCCGCGCCGGAGCCGCGCGCCGCCGCCGCACCACCGGCGCCGGCCGCTCCGCCCTGGACCGACGTTCGACCCGCCCCGGAGGCGCGCGCAGCCGCCCCGGCCAAGCCGGTCGCCTCGGAGCCGCGCGCTGTCGCCGCACCGCCCGCGCCCGCCGCCCCGGAGCCGCGCGCCGCCGCCGCTGCGCCCAAGCCGGCCGCTCCGCCCACGGCGGTCGCTCCGCCCACGGCGGTCGGTCCGCCCAAGCCCGCCGCCAAGTCGATCGCCGCCCTGCGCCTGCGCCGGGCCACCCCGCGCCGCTCCACCGCGCCGGTCGCGACCATCGAGCGCTCGCCGCTGCGGCGCGTCGGCGCCGTCGCCGGGCTGCTCGCCGTCGGCATCGTGCTCGTCATGCTCGTCGCGAGCGCCGTCGGCGGCTCGAGCGACAAGGGCCGCGCCTCGCTCGCCTCGCTCGCGACGCCGAAGGCCGACCCCGCGTCGTTCGCCCGCCTGCTCGGCAGCAAGGCCGAGCAGCAGGCCGCCGCCCAGCAGGCCGCCGAGCGCCAGGCCACGATCGCCGCGGCGCACCGCCGCTCCGTGGCCGCGCGCAAGGCCGCCGCGCACCGCCGCGCTGTCGCCAAGCGCAAGACCGCCGCCAAGCGCCGCGCCGCCGCCAAACGCCGCGCGGCGGCCGCAACGCGCAAGCTGCCGCCGGCCCGCTCGGTGCCGCCCCCGGCGCCCACACCCGTCTACAGCGCGCCCGCCTCCTCCGGCGGCGGCTCGTCGGGTGGCGGCGGAGGGTCCTGGGGCGGCGAGTTCGGGCCCTAGGCCGCCACGGCCTCCCAATCGAGCTTCCCGAGCCCGAAGCTCGGAGCGTGCACGTCCAGCACGCGGCACGGCGCGCCGCCGGCGGCCGCCAGCGCATGTGCGATCCCCGGCGCCACCTGCACCCACGAGCCCTCGGGCGCCCGCAGCTCGCGCCCGGCCGCCCGCACGGCGACCTCGCCCTCGAGGACGTACACGCACTCCAGATGGCGGCGATGGACGTGCAACCCGTCGGAGCCGTCGACCGCCAGCACTGCCAGCCCCACCTCGTCGAGCTCGGCCGACCCGCTCGTCGAGAACACCGCGTCGCTCGTCGGCCGCGCACCCTCCGAGGGCGGCGGCGCCTGGTCGAAGCCCGCCACCGGCGTGCCGTCGCGCAGCCCGCGCAGGTACGCCGCGAAGCCGGTCCCCGGCGCGTGGAAGTTCAGGTAGCGCACGTCGGCGCCGCTGCCGTTGCGAAAGCCGTGCACGACCATCGGCGGCACGAGCGCGAGCGTCCCCGCCGCCGCGACGACCGACTCGTCCTCGACGCCCATCCGCACGGTCAGCTCCCCGTCGAGGACATAGAAGACGTCGGCGTGGGACCGGTGGACGTGCAGGTCCGTGCCCACGCGGCCGCGCCCGAAGCGCGACCAGGTGGCGTGCAGCGCGTCGTCCTCGCAGAGGATCTCGAGCCGCCGCTCGGGCGAGTCGCCGACGAGCTCGCCGCCGCCCGGCTCGACGAGGACCGGCTCGAGCACGCCTAGCGCTCGCCGACCTCGCCCGACAGGCGCTCGACGAACTCCGCCAGCGCGACAGTTCCCTCGTCGCCCTCGCCGTGGCGGCGCACGGCGACCGCCGACTCCTCGGCCTCGCGGTCGCCGATGACGAGCATGTACGGGACCTTCTGCAGCTCGGCGTCGCGGATCTTGCGCCCCACCGACTCGGTCCGGTCGTCGACCTCGGCCCGCAGGCCGGCCGCGCGCAGCGCGCTCACCGCGGCGCGCGCGGCGTCGTTGTGGCGATCGGCGATCGGCAGCGCAACCGCCTGCACCGGCGCCAGCCACAGCGGCAGCTCGCCGGCGGTGTGCTCGAGCAGGATCCCGATGAAGCGCTCGAAGGAGCCGAACAGCGCGCGATGGATCATCACGGGCGTGTGCTCGGCGTTGTCGGCGCCGGTGTATGTCAGCTCGAAGCGCGCGGGCATGTTGTAGTCGAGCTGCACGGTCCCGATCTGCCACGAGCGCCCGAGCGAGTCGGTCATGTGCAGGTCGATCTTCGGGCCGTAGAAGACGCCCTCGCCCTCGCCGACCTCGTACTCGATGTCGTTGACGCGCAGCGCCTCGGCGAGCGCGCCCTCGGCGTGGTCCCAGAGCGCGTCGTCGCCGAGGCGGTCGTCGGGGCGCGTCGAGAGCTCGGCGCGCACGTCGAACTCGAAGCGCTCGTAGATGTCGTAGGCGAACCTCAGGCAGGCGGCGACCTCGTCCTGGATCTGCTGCTCGGTGCAGAAGACGTGGGCGTCGTCCTGGATGAAGTGGCGCACGCGCAAGAGCCCGTGCAGCGTGCCGCTCGGCTCGCGGCGGTGCAGCAGGCCGGGCTCGGCGTAGCGGACGGGCAGGTCGCGATAGGACCACTGCTGCATGCCGAAGAGGTGCGCGTGGCCCGGGCAGTTCATCGGCTTCAGGCCGAAGTCGCGGTCCTCGTACTCGGCGACGAAGATGTTGTCCTTGTACTTCTCCCAGTGGCCCGAGATCTCCCAGAGGTGCGTCTCGTAGAGCAGGGGCGTCTTGACCTCGACGTAACCGCGCTCCTGCTGCATGCGCCGGTTGAGCGCGACGAG
This sequence comes from uncultured Actinomycetes bacterium, assembly GCA_963851295.1. GTDB lineage: Bacteria > Actinomycetota > Thermoleophilia > Solirubrobacterales > Solirubrobacteraceae > JAOPZW01. Next base: position 131,372 of record CAWKOS010000003.1, read on the forward strand.
CGCGTTGAAGACCGCGGTGCCCTTGGGCAGCCAGAAGGTCGCCCCGGGCGACAGCGGCGACCAGGTGAAGAGGTCCAGCTCGCGGCCGAGCTTGCGGTGGTCGCGGGCCCGCGCGAGCTCCAGCGCCTCCAGGAAGGCTTCGAGCTCTGACTGCTTGAAGAACGCCGTCCCGTAGACGCGCGTGAGCATCTGGCGGTTGGCGTCGCCGCGCCAATAGGCGCCGGCCACCGACTGCAGCTTGAAGGCCCCGATGCGCTTCGTGCTCGGCGAGTGCGGGCCGCGGCAGAGGTCGGTGAAGGGACCGTTCGTGTACAGCGAGACGGTCGTCACGCCGTCGTTGCGCACGAGGTCCTCGATGAGCTCGACCTTGTAGTCCTGGCCCTCGGTCTGGAAGCGCTCGAGCGCCTCGTCGACGCTGATGTCCTCGCGGACGAAGGGCTCGTCGGCGGCGATGTGCTCGCGCATCTTCGCCTCGATGGCCTCGAAGTCCGCGTCGGAGACCGTCACGCCCTCGGGGAACTCGAAGTCGTAGTAGAAGCCGTTCTCGATCGGCGGGCCGATCGAGATCTTCACGCCGGGATAGAGCTCCATGACGGCCGCCGCGAGCACGTGCGCGGCGTCGTGGCGGATGAGCTCCAAGGCGTCGCGGCCGCTGCGCTCGGTGAGGATCTCGAGCGGCTCGTCGGCCTCCAGCGGGCGCCCGAGGTCGACCACCTGCCCGTTCTGCTTGATCGCCAGCGCGGCGCGCGCCAGCCCCGGGCCGATGGCCGCGGCGGCGTCGGCGCCGGTGGCGCCGTCGGGGAGCTCGAGCGGGGAGCCGTCTGGGAGCGTGACCCTCATCGCTCCCGATGCTACGCGAGCGCGCGCCCGGCGCGTGGTTCGGGCCCGAAGCGAACGCGCGTTCGTAGGAGGCTGCTACCGTGATCGGCCGCGCGGGATCGCAGGGCCTCCGGGCCCGACCGCGCCGCGGCACTGCGCCGGCCTTCGCGCCGGCGCACCGAGGAGAAGGCGCCGCGGCACGGCTCCCGCCGGCTTTGAACCCAAGCGTGCAGCCGCGTGCGCAGCCATGCGTTCGCGCGAAGCGCGCCTCAGGACGTGAGCTCGACGATGACGACAAGGAAGTTGCTGGCCGTGTGCGGCGCGTGCGCCGTGACCGGCGCTCCGGCCGCCGCCGCCCTGGCGGCCGGCGATCCGGCCCCCACCCCCTCTCCGCTGGCCGCCCACATCCCGATCGCGGCGGCGCTCGCCCAGCGCCAGGCCGCGCACGACGTGCTGCGCCTGGCGCGCCGCGAGGCCAAGCTCCGCCACCGCGTGCGCGGCTCCTACGTGCATCGCGTGCGCTCGTGGTCGCTGCCGCGCCTGCGGGCCGAGCGGCGCTCGCTGCGCCGGGCGATCCGCTCGCTGCGCCGGACCGGCGGCGCCCCCGCGGTGACGGATCCCCGGCGCCCTGGCCGGGATCGCCGCCTGCGAGTCGGGCGGCAATCCGCGCGCCGTCGGCGGCGGCGGGTCCTTCCGCGGCAAGTACCAGTTCGACTACGGCACGTGGGCCTCGGTCGGCGGCCACGGCGATCCCGCCACGGCGCCCGAGGCCGAGCAGGACCGCCGCGCGGCGATGCTCTACGCGCGCGCGGGCGCGTCGCCGTGGCCGGTCTGCGGCCGGTAGCGCGCGTCGCGTAGCCTGCGGGCGGTGGATGCCGCCGCGCTGCGCGCCGAGTTCCCGGTCCTCGCCGATCGCGCGTACCTGAACGCCGGCACGTGCGGCCCGCTCGCCCACGCCGCCGTCCAAGCGGCCCTCGAGATGCTCGACCGGGCCGCCGGCGAGGGGCGCTCGAAGGAGTACGTCGAGGCGCTCATCGCCCTTCGCGCCCGCCAGCGCGACGCCTACGCGGGCGTCCTCGGCGCCGACCCGGCCGACGTCGCGCTCACCACGTGCACGAGCGACGGCGTCGTCCGCGTGCTCGGCGGCCTGGACCTCGGGCCGGGCGACGAGATCCTCACCGCGCCCGACGAGCACCCGGGACTGCTCGGGCCGCTGGCCTCGCTGCGCGCGCGTCGCGGCGTCGAGGTCAGGGCGGTCGGATTCGCCGACCTCGCCGACGCGGTCGGCCCGCGGACGAAGCTCGTGGCGTGCTCGCACATCAGCTGGGTCACCGGCGCGGTGCGCCCGGAGGGCCTCGCGGCCGTCGACATCCCGGTGCTGCTCGACGGCGCGCAGGGCGTGGGCGCCGTCCCCATCGACATCGCGGCCCTGGGCTGCGCGTTCTACGCGGGCTCGGGGCAGAAGTGGCTGTGCGGGCCGATCGGGACGGGGATGCTGTGGGTGGCGCCTTCGTGGCGCGAGCGCCTCGCGCCCATCGGGACGGTCTACGCGAACCTCGAGGAGCCCAACGCCGGCCTCGACGCCCGGCCGCACCCGGACGCCCGCCGCTACGACGCCCCGGGCGCGTCGGCCGAGGCGCTGGCCTGCGCGGTGGCCGCGCACGACGTCCTCGCCGAGCACGGCTGGGCCGAGGTCCACGCGCGCGCGGCCTCGCTGGCGGCCTCGCTCGCGACGGCGCTGGCCGAGCGCGGCAAGGTCGTCGCGCCGCGCGGTCAGACGACGCTCGTCTCGTGGGAGGACCGCGACCCCGAGGCCACCCGCGACCGGCTCGCCGAGTCCGGCATCGTCATCCGCAACCTGCCGGGCTCGCCGTACGTGCGCGCCTCGGTGGGCGCGTGGAACGACGAGGACGACCTCGAGCGGCTACTCGCCGCACTCTGAACGTCAGCGCCCGCGGTGAGCGGCGAGGCGCTCGATGATCGACCGCTGCGCGCGCGGGACGAACTCGACCTCCCTGACCAGGCAGGTCGGCGTCGTGCGCAGCAGGAAGCGCAGCCCCTCGGCCAGGTCCTCGGGCTGGACCATCTCGTCGGGCTCGACGCCGGCCGCCCGCGTCCACGTCGCCATCGGGGTGTTCGTGAAGCCCGGGGAGAAGATCGTGAACTGGATGCCCGCGTCGCGCGCCTCGGCCTGCGCGGACTCGGTGAGGGCGTTGACGCCCGCCTTGGCGGCGGCGTAGAAGCTCATGCCGGGCGTCCCGCCCTTGGCCGCCATCGAGGAGACGTTGACCACGAGCGCCTTGCCGTGCTCCGCGCCGGCCTGGGTGAGCATCGGGAGCGCGGCGCGGATGGTGAGGAACATCGCGCGCAGGTCGACGTCGAGGTGGCGATCGAGCAGCTCGGTGGGCAGCTGCGCCAGCGGGACCCCGCCGCTCCCGTCCGCCGCGGCGTTGACGAGCACGTCCATGCGCCCGTAGGCGCGCTCGTGCGCGGCGACGAGCTCCGCGATGGCCGCCTCGTCAGCGAGGTCCACCGAGACGGTGGCGACCGCGAAGCCCTCCCCGCGCAGCTCCGCCGCGGCGTCGTCGAGCTTGGCCTGGTCGCGCGCGGCGATCGTGAGGTCGTACCCCTCGTCTCCGAGCGCGCGGGCCATCGCCTTGCCGATCCCGCTGGAGCCGCCGGTCACGAGCGCGGCCCGTGGTGGTGCCATGGCGCGCGAGCCTAGCGATCGGCCTCGTCGCGCTCGTGCTCCTCACGGCCAGGGCATCGAGTGAACGGAGTGAGCGCCAGCACGCCGCGAGCGACTCCGCGAGCGTGCGCGGCACCCGATTGAACGGTTGTGGGGCCCAGAGCCCCCACAACCGTGCAGTCCCCGCGGGGCGGACCCGGATCATCCCCCCGCGATCACCATTGGCCGCGGCCCGCGGCGGAGGTACGCTTCCCTCATGGCCGACCGTAGACAGTTCGAGCCATGGGGCGGCGACGTCCACGTCCTCCCCCGCTGGCTGCACCTCCGGCGCCGCAAGCCCGAGCCCGAGGACACGCCCGAGAAGCAGGCCGAGGCCCACAAGGGCAAGGTCGGCCCGGAGGAGAAGCGCACGGTCCTCAAGCAGGCCGACCAGATGATGTGGGGCGGGTTCCGGAACCTGCCAAAGTAGGCGTCACGGGCGTTGTCAGGTCGCGAGCTGACGCCCGGTGCGTCAGGTGGGCGAACTAGTGTTCTGATGTGCCCACCACGCTGCAAGCCGTCCTGGCGATCGTCCTGATCGTCCTCCCGGGCGCGATCTATCTCTGGGGATTCGAGCGGGAGGCCGGCAAGTGGGCGATCGGCATCTCCGACACCGTGCTGCGCTTCGTCGCGGCCTCCGCGATCTTCCAAGCGATTGCCTTCGGTCCGCTGTACCTCCTGTACGAGCGCTATGCGCACCACGAGGTCTCCCGGCTCGGACGGGTGACCTTCGAGAACCCACTGGCCGACGGCCACGTCCCCTGGTGGCTGGCTCTGGTACCTCTGGCCTACGTGGGGCTGCCCGCAGCCATCGGCACCGTCGTCGGACGGTCTGTGCGCAGCGACAAGCCCTTCGCGCAGCGGTTCGCGCGCGTCATGGTGGGCAGCGATCCGGCTCCACGGGCCTGGGACGACCTCTTCGCAGGCCGTCCGTCAGGCACCGTCCGCGCCCGCCTCAAAGGGGACCGAAGCTGGGTCGGCGGCTTCTTCGGCGATGACTCCTACGCGGCCGGTTACCCGGAGACGCCCCAGGACCTTCTGCTCGAGGAGAGCTACAAGATGACGGAGGACGGTTCCTTCGCCGAGAACGACGGCGAGTTCGTGGCACTCGGATCGCGACTGCTGGTCCGATTCGAGGAGATCGACGTCTTGGAGTTCTTCCCGGTCGAAGGCTAGACTGGTCGTCATGGACAAGCGCGGCGGATACACGGGCAGCGCGCCGAAGTCACCTCCCAAGCCTCCAAAGGCTCCGGGCGCCTCGTCCAACGCGCCGAAGCGCAGCTAGGCCTAGCGGCCGTCCCCCTCCCGGGGAGCCCATTGCGCTGCCACGCCCGGCGGCGCTCAGAAGTCGAGCCGCATCACGAGGCGCCGCTTGCTCGCGCGGTGGACCTCGACGAGGCCGGCGTCGGCGAACACGCTCGGCGTGCCGACGTGCAGCTCTTCGGCGATGACGTCCTTCGTGACGATCGGGTACGCCTCGATCGCGCGGGCGCCCCGCTCGCGGGCGAAGGCGACCGCGGCGCGGGCGAGCGCCCGGCTCACGCCGCGCTTGCGAAAGCCCGCGCGGGCGAACAGGCACGTCACCGCCCAGACGGTGTCATCGGCCTTGTCCTCGTCGCGCCCGTCCCACGGCACCCTGAAGACGCGCCGCAGCCCTTCGTACTCGCTCCGCGGCTCCACCGCACACCACCCGACGGGCTCGCCATCGAGATACGCGACGAGGCCGCTCGTTCTCTCTGATCCGGCGTCGCCGCAGGCGGTCTGGTCGTGCAAACGCAGCACCCGGTCCTCGACGGGGAACGAGCGAAACGCCTCTCCCGGCCCGAGCTTGTAGCGCTGGCACTGGCACAGCGCCGCGGCGCCGCGTGTGCCGAAGATCGTCTGCAGATCGGCGCAGCTCGCCTCGTTGGCCCGCACGACGGAGATCGCAGGCTCCTGGGCTGTCATCGATGAGATGCTCCCCGCTCCGAGATGACCGCAATGGTGACTCACGTGGACCCGGCGCGCGCCTCGGCGCTCAACGAGGAGGAGCTCTGGCGCGAGATGGTGCGCTGGTCGGGTGGGCGGATCGTCGAGGAGGAAGGCATCCTGCTCGTCAGCGGGCCGAGCGCCTACCTGCGCGTCGCCATCCGCACGGATCCGCGCGTCGACGGGGAGGCGGTCGTGGCGCGCGCCGCCGAGTTCTTCGCGGCCGAGCCGACCGGCTTCCTCGTGCTCGTGCGGCGACCGGACGACGAGGACATCGAGCGCGCCGCGCTGGCCGCCGGGTTCCATGCCGGCTGGACCGAGCAGCCGATGGCGATCGAGGCGGCGCCCTCTGCCGGCGCGACGCCTGATGAGGTCGAGGTCCGCGTCGTCGAGGATCCGGCGGGGGTCGTCGACTACGGCCGCGTCGTCGCGCTCGCCAACGACGATCCGGGGGAGCGCGAGCGCGCGCCGCTGCTCTTCCACGACGACACGATCCTCGCTCCCCACATCGCGGCGTTCGTCGCCTACATGGGCGCCGAGCCGGTGGCGTGCGCGATGACGCTCGTCAGTCACCGCGTCGCCGGCGTGTACTACGTCGCCACGGCCGAGCACGCCCGCCGCCGCGGACTGGGCGACGCGCTGACGCGCCGGGCCGCGCGCGCGGGGTTCGAGCTGGGCGCCGCGACTGCGTGGCTCGGAGCCTCGGAGATGGGCGCCGGCCTGTACCGGCGCATCGGCTTTCGGGACTTCGGCGCGACGCTCGTCGAGCTCGAGTCGCCGAGCAGCGAGGGCGGGTGAGGGGCGGCATGGACCGATTCACCGGCGGTTGCCTGTGCGGCAACGTCCGCATCGTGGCGTCGGGACGCCCGTACCGGGTCGGCATCTGTCATTGCCTCGACTGCCGCAAGCATCACGGGGCCCTCTTTCACAGCTCCGTTTCTGTCTGCTCCGCGGGCGGTTCTTCTGTCCTCGCTGCGGCTCCTCCGTCTTCGGGCGTACCGCAGACGAGATCGAGGTGAACCTTGGGTCCCTGGACGCCCCTGACCAACTGACGCCGACCTACGAGACCTGGATCGTCCGCCGCGAGTCCTGGTTGCCGCCGTTCGCGCTCGAGCGGCGCTACGACCGCGATCGTGACGCCACGAGCCGCTTCGAGGACGGGGGGCCCGACGAGGCCGGCCGGCCGTGACCGCCACCAATACGATGGCGACCGTGCCGTTCACGCTTCGGAACCTCAAGGGGGACCTGGAGGACGTCGGACCCAGGTTCGACGGCGCGCCGGACCTCGAGTTCCGCCTGGCGACCGTGGCGCTCGAGCTCGAGCAGTCCGGCCTGAGCTACCAGCGCGTCCCGCCCGGCCATCGCTTCCCGTACGGCCACACGCACCGGACGCAGGAGGAGGTCTACGTGGTCGTGGGCGGGAGCGGGCGGATGAAGCTCGACGACGAGATCGTCGAGCTCAGGGAGTGGGACGCGGTGCGCGTCCCACCCGGTACCTGGCGAGGCTACGAGGCCGGGCCGGAGGGCCTGGAGATCCTCGTCATCGGCGCGCCCAATCTCGGCGAGGCTCCGCGCGAAGACGTCGAGGGCACGCGCGACTGGTGGGCTGACTAGTGGGCGATACTTGGCTCGAAATCGAAGCAGGGGGTGCGCTCCGCTTCGCTTTGGCTGTACAGCTTGGTTTAGGTGCCCTGAGATTCGCTCAAGTCGGGAGAGATTGAGGGCAAATTGAGGGGAGACAGGGACGCGGGCGCCGACGCGGCTTCGATCAGGTTCCGCTCATGGATGCTCGGCGCGTAGTCCGCATAGCGCTCGGTCGTGGAAATCTGGCGGTGGCCCATCCACTCTTGAAGCGTGCGCATGGGCACGCCACCCGCCGCCATCCGTGTGCCGAAGGTGTGGCGTAGGTCGCGCAGCGTGTGCGTGTCGTCCACGCCGGCCGCGCGGAGCGTTCGCCGGAAGCGGCGCAAGGTCTTGGCTTTGTCCATCGGCCCGCCCGTGTGGGGGTCGGGGAAGACCAAGGCGTCAGGCGCGACCTTCCCGCGCTGCTTCACAAGCCGATCCAGTTCGCCGGCCACACGGTCGGTCATCGGCACGCTTCGACTTGAGCGCCGCGACTTCGGCATGCCGTCTTCGCCTAAGACCCAATTCCGGCGCACGCGGATACGGCGGGCGATCCAATCCACGTCCATGATCCGGAGCGCGCACAACTCGCCGTGCCGTAACCCGGCGCCGAACGCGGTCACGTAGAACGCGCGGTCAGTCGTCGCGTAGGCGCCCTTCTCCACATCAACATTCCGTCCGTGGAGATGCCGGCTTGGGAGAAGCGCCGGCGCATAAGGCGCGGCCCGTTTTCGGCATCGACATACAACGCGCGGGCCGGCCGCGCCGGCGCTGGACGGTTGAAGCGCAACGGGCGTGGCAGGCGTGGTGGTCTAGCCCGATCGCCGGCCAGTGGATCGAAGCCGATACGGTGGCGATCCGTCGCGCGCTCCGCTTGGTGGATGACGCGGCGCGTGGCACGCCCGGATCGCACGGGGCACTCACGGCGCTGGAAGACTGCTTGGGCTTGACGCCGAAGGCGCGGCGCTATCTGCAATGGGAAGCGCGGCCGATCACGACGCCGGCGCCGCTCGTCGCGCTAGCGCCGCGCGCCGACGATCCGCGCGAGCGGTGGCGACTAGGAACTAGCGATGCGAGCGCGGTTCGTTTTTTCCGCCACGAAGCTCCGAGTGGTGGGGCGCGAGGGTGCCCGCTGCTCGCATGTGGTCTAAGGCGGCGTAGTCCGATCCTTGAGTCTTTCGGGCCTCATGTGCGGCCTCGGGCGTCTCGGTGGCCTCAGGCGAGCGCCGCAGGATTCGGCGTAACCAGCCGGGGAGACGCACGTCGCCACCCCACGCTTGAGGTTCCTGTCCCATCGCGCCCTCCTTCAGGTCGTAGGAGACGATCGTACACCGGGTGACTTGGGCCGACAAGGCGGAGTGCCCGAGACACGCCGACGCGGTGGGATCATCGGTCGATGGACGTGGCCGAACTGACACCACTTGACCGCGCGGTGGTCGAACTCGCCAAGGCCGACCGGGCCGGTGGCAAGGAGAGGATCGGCGCGGCGATCACCGCCGTGGCGCTCGCCTGGATCAAGCTGGACGAACGCGAACAGGCGTGCAAGCTGCACTACTTCCACGCGGACGACGACTATGGCGCGGCGTTGCGCAAGGCGTTGCGGGTCGCCGCGTCGCAATACGACCTGCGTGGTTGAGGGCAAGATCGACCCCTCAACTACGAAAGGCCCGCACACGCGGGCCTTCCAAGGTGGGCGATACTGGGCTCGAACCAGTGACCTCCGCCTTGTCGAGGCGGCGCTCTCCCAGCTGAGCTAATCGCCCTGGGAGGCGGACAGTGTAGCGACGGGTCAGGGGGTGGCGGCGGCCGCTTGGCGCATGGCGTCGGCGGCGCGCTGGAGCGAGCGGATCGTCGGGTCGAGCTCGCGCGTGGTGCGGTCGAGGCGGTCGATCGAGCGCGAAGCATCGTCGGCGACGCGGTTGGCCTTGTCGACCACGCGCTGGCTGTCGTTGGCGGTCCCGATCGCCTTCCAGGCGAGGACGGTGACGGAGACGCCGGCGGCGATGACGGCGAGGAGCGCGAGGATGACGAGCGGACGTGGGGCTGCCATCCCGTCGAGGCTAGCGGTGCTTGCGCCGCACCGCCCTGGGGAAGGCGACCGCCGGCGGCGCCGCGATGACGACGGGCGGCGAGACGGCGGGCGAGCACCCCGAGGAGGCCAGCGGTGCGGCGAGGACCGCGCGCGGCGGGACCCGGAGCACGCGCCCCGGCCGCGGCGGCCGAGCCGATCGGGCGGGCCGCAGGTTGCGCTTCACGCGCACGGGGACCGCAAGGGCGCGCATCTGCGCCGCCACGCATCCGAGCAGGCCGTCCTGCGGCGTGACCAGCGTGAGCTTCGCCCGGGAGAGCTGCCCGCACGCCGCCTGCCGCCAGCCGCCGAAGGTCACGACGGGCTGGACGTGCGGGGTGCCGTCGCCGCCCGTCCAGACCACGTAGCGCTGCTCAGGCGAGCGCGGCTTGGGCAGCATGAACTCGTAGCCGTTGTCCTTGACGTCGGCGCGCACGGCGGTGCCGTCGGGCGCGGTGAGGAAGACGGCCTGCACACCCGCCGGGACGATCCCGGCGATCGAGAGCATGTCGTGGTCGGGGCCGGCGCACTGCTGGATCGTCGCCGGCGCGCGCCCGCGGACGAGGTCGTCGAGGGCGCCGCCGCCGCCCGGCGAGGCGTCGCCCAGCGCGACGACGCCGAGGCCCTCGCGCGGCTTGGCGTCGCGGTCGCGCTCGCACGCGACGAGAGCGGCGCGGGAGACGTCGGGAACGGGCACGACCCACGCCTTCCCACCCGCCGGCGTCGCGCGCAGCAGGCGCGCCGAGTCGGCCGACACCGGATCCAGGCCGCGGGCGTGCAGCGCCGCGACGGCCTCCGGCGGGAGGGCGTCGGCGGCGCTCCGCGGCCGGCGCAGGATCGGGAAGGCGCCGAGCAGGGCCTGCGAGGGCGGGGTCTTCGGCGCCGCGCCCTGGGCCTGGGGCCGGATCCGGAACGGCCGGGCGCCACGCAGCCGTACGCGAAGGGCCCGAACTTCGACGCGACCGGGACCGGCCCGCGGGCGAGCGCCACGACCGTGGGCTTCACGCGCACACGGGGCGCCGGCGGCCTCGACCCGCCGCCGCTGTCGGCCCGCGCGGCGATCGTGCCCGCGAGCAGCGCGACGAGGACCAGCGCGACGACCGAACGTCCCTTCATGGCGTCCTTTCCTTCGATGGCGCCTCACAGCGGCCCTCGCGGCAGACGAGCAGCGTCCGGCCGCCGGCATCGCGTGCGACGACGAGCGGCACGTTGTGCGCGCCGTCGAGGGCGGCGACGAAGATCCGCATGCCGGCCGGCAGGCCGCCCTTCGCGACCGCGTCGGGATCGGCCGGCGTCGCCGCCACGCTCGCGCGGGCGCCGTTGGTCGCGGTCACCTCGACGCTGCGCGCCGCGGCGGGCAGGGCCCCGAAGGCCCACGTGCGCCGGGCGACCGGGTCGAAGTAGGTCTGCACGAGGCGGTGCGCGAGCGCGCTCGGGCTCACCCCCACCCCGGGCTGCGTGCTCGCGACGTCGCAACGCGCGCCGCCCCCGCCGCCCGGAACCGTGAGGAAGACGCCCACGGCGCGCACGCGCCCGTAGTCGCAGGCCGACGCCGTCAGCCGCCACGACACGCCGCCCTGCGCGCCCGCGGCGACGTAGACCTGCGCGCCCGCCCGCTGGGGGGCGACCGAGCCGGGCGGGCGGGCGGCGTCGGGGAGCGGCGCGGGGTCGGGAGCCCAGATCGCGTCGCGGGTCGCCAGCGCGGTGGGAACGAGCGCCAGCAGCGCGAGCACGAGCACAAGCCCGCGCGGCCAGCGGGAGAGCGACGCGCGGCGTGGCTTTCGGGCCCACGCCGCGCGCAGGTCCTGGCCGAGCTCCGCGAGGATCGCGTCGGGGTCGCGCGCGCTCACGTCGCGCCCTCCGGCCCGGCTTCGTGACGATCGACGGCGGCCGCCAGCGCCCGCAGCCCGCGCGAGACGCGCGCCCGCGCCGCCTGCTCGGTGATGCCCAGGCGCGCCGCGATGGCCGGGTAGCCGAGCTCGTCGACGACGCGCAGGCGCACCGCCTCGCGCTGCTCGGGCCCGAGCTCGGCGAGGGCTCCCGCCACGGCGGAGCGCAGCTCGCCGAGGGCCGCGAGCTCCTCGATGCGCACCTGCTCCTCCGCCTCGAGCGCGGGTGGCTCGACCCCGAGGCGCTGCAGCGCGCGGCGCTCGGCGCGGCCGCGGCGCAGCGCCTCGTGAAGGACGTTGCGCGCGATGCCGAAGACCCAGCCGGCCAGCGCGTCGCGGTCCGCCGGGTCGGCGTGGAAGCGCCGACGCTGCTCGAAGGCGCGCGCGTAGGTCTCGGCCACGAGGTCGACCGCGAGCTGCGCGTCGTAGGTGCGCCGCGTGAAGAAGACGAGCAGCCGGCGCCCGTCGCGCTCGTAGGCGGCGGCGAGGCGATCGGCGTCGAGGCGCTTGCGGGCCATCCATGCCGATCTTGTCGCGACCGTCCGATGCTGTGACGCGCTCGCTACGCTTGACCGCTCCCCGGCGACGTGGCGGAGTGGTTACGCAGCGGCCTGCAAAGCCGTTTACACCGGTTCGATTCCGGTCGTCGCCTTGCGCTCATGGGCGAAGAGCACGAGCCGCTCCTTCGAGACCTCTACGCGGCCTTCAACGACCGCGACGTCGAGCGCGTCCTGGCCACGATGCAGGACGACGTCGACTGGCCCAACGCCTTCGAGGGCGGCCGGGTGGCGGGCCGTGACGCCGTGCGCGACTACTGGGCGCGCCAGTTCGAGCAGATCGACCCTCGCGTCGAGCCGCGGCGGTTCGAGGTGCAGGACGGCGGACGCATCGCGGTCCTCGTCCACCAGGTCGTCCGCGACCTCGACGGGACGGTGCTCGCCGACCACGAAGTCAGGCACGTGTACTCGTTCCGCGACGGCCGCATCGCGCGCATGGACGTCAGCGAGGCGCCGGCATAGCCTCGCCGGTCGTCTCGAGCCAGGCGAGGACGTCGTCGCGGCCGAGGTCGAAGCCGAGCTGCGGGAGCTCGGCGATGACCTCGTGGGTCATGGTCCGGCAGTGGCGCTCGGCCAGCGCCGGCGAGCCCGTCGCGTGCTCGATGATCGAGCGCGCCAGCTCGCGCGCGCCGAGGCCGGGGCGGCCCCAGGCGAACCCGGCGAGCGCGATCTCGCCGCGGTACGGGAGCACCCTGCGCGTGCCGGCCTCCTCGATCCAGACGTGGAAGCCCCACCAGTCGGCGACGCCTACGTAGCGGACGGTGGAGGTGGGCGTCAGCGTCGTCGTGTCTGCCATGTCCGGACCCAACTGCGCCATGCCAAGCACAACCTCAACGAATTCGAAGAAGTGACGAAGGGCGGCGGTCCGATCCATGACCTCTTCGCGGACGCTTAGGTTCTCTTGAGGGTCCTCTCAGGCGCGCGCGATGACGTGGCCGCATGAAGACCGCCACCCCCCACCGCCCGATCGTCGCCCAGGAGCCGACCGAGGTCTACGAGGCGCCGGCGGTCCTGGCCCACGGCGTCCGACGCGACAGCCTCGCCTTCAACCGCCCCTCCCCCGGCCGCTACCTCGCGGTCGAGGATGGCCCGCTCACGCGCCTGGTCGAGCTGCGCCAGGCCGTCACCCACCTCGGGCGCGGCTTCGCGGCCGACCTGCGCATCGAGGACCAGAGCGTCTCGCGGCGCCACGCGGTCGTCGTCGACCGCGCGGGCGGCGTGCGGATCCTCGACGACCGCAGCGCCAACGGGACCTTCGTCAACGGCCGGCGGGTCACCGAGGCGACCCTGAACGACCGAGACGTGATCCGGCTCGGCCGCGTCGTGCTCGTCTACGTCGAGATCGACGGCTGAACGGCGGCGCGCCAGCGCCAGGCGGCGGCTCCGCGCCGACGTTTGGCCCTGCTAGCAGCGGGAACGCTCCTTGCGACGAACGCAGGGGGAAGGCACATGTCGGGTCGGCGCTGGTGGTTGGGGGTCGCGGTGATGGTCTCGGTGGGGGCGACGGGATCCCTCGCGCAGGCCCAGCTCCCGGCCCCGCCGCGGGTGCCGGTCCCGCCCCCGCCGGTCCAGACGCCTCCCCTCCCCCCGCCTCCCGCGCTCCCACCCGTACCGTCGCCGCCCGCGCTGCCCGTGCCCACGCCGCCGGTGACGGGCGGCGGCACGGGCGCTACGCCGGTGTCGACGCCGTCGGTGTCGACGCCGGTCGCGACCGTCCCGTCCGTGCGCACGCCGTCGGTCTCCGCGCCCAGCGTCGGCGGGTCGGGCGGCGGCTCGGGCTCGGGCACGGCCGCTGCGGGCGCGGCGGCCGGCGCCGCGACGAGCGGCGGCTCCGCGACCGGCGCGACCCCCTCGACCGGCGCGGCCGCTTCGACCGGAGCCCCGCGCGCCGCGGCGGCCGGCACCGCGGCCGGCCGCTCGACCGCCCGCCGCCGGGCCTCGCGCGCGCATGATCGCGCCGCCGCCGGGCGCGTGCGCAAGCGCGACCGCGCCCTGCGCCGCGCCGTCCTTCGCTTCCAGGGCTGCCTCGGGCAGGTGCCGCGCTCGGAGCGCCGCGTCCTGGCGCTGCGCGCCGGCGTCGGCATCGGCCACACGCGCTCGCGCGCCGCGGTCGCCCGCATCACGCACCTGCGCAAGGCCCGCGTGACGACCCTCGAGCGCCGCGGGCTGCGGCGCCTGGGCGTCCTCGGGCGCGCCGGCGCGTGCGCCGTCGTGCCGGGGGCGAGCGTGGCGCTCGCGGCGCCCGCCGCCACGACCGCCACGACCGCCCCGCCGGCCGCCGGCCCGCCCGCCGCCCGCGGGCAGGTCCTCGCCGAGCGTCGCTCCGGCGCCGGCAAGCGCACGCAGCCCAAGAGCGAGGACGAAGGCGGCGAGCTCTCGCTCAGCCGCCCGCCTGCCGCGGGGGGCGCTGGCTACTTCAACCTGACGCTGGTCATCGTGCCGCTCGCCCTGATCGCCTTCCTGGTCATCGTCGGCCGCGAGAATCCGCCGTCCTGGCTAGGCGCGGCGCGGGCCGCGGCCTCGCGCAGCAGCTCGCTGATGATCCCCTCCTTGAGGCGCGAGTACGCGATCAGCCGCGGGGCGCGGGCGGCGGCGCGGCGCTTGACCTCGCCGTAGCGGCGGGCGGCCTCGGGGTCGGCGCGCAGGTGGTCGCGGAAGAGCAGGTTGGCGCGCCAGAGGATCGCGCCGTGCTCGACGACGTGGACGTTGACGTCCCCGCCGCGGCGCCGGCGCAGGTAGCGACGGGCCGCGATGCCGCCGCAGTCCTCGTAGCCGAGCGCCTCGAGGCGGTCGACGACGTGCTGGCTGGTCTCCATCAGCGGGACGCCGACCATGATGTCGACGATCGGCTTGCCCTCCAGGTCGGGGACGGCGGTGCTGCCGATGTGCTCGATCGCGACGATCGCGTCGCCGAGCTCGGCGCGCAGCCGGGCCGCCTCGCGCTCGTAGGTCGACGCCCAGGCGGGGTCGTGCTCGGTGACGGTGACGAACTCGTCGACGGTCGGCACGGAGCCGACCGTATCCGCCGGCGCTAGGCCACGCCCACGGCCGCCGAGATCGTGCGCAGCTCGTCGCCGGTGAGCTCGAGCTCGGCCGCGCGCAACGAGTCCTCGATCGTCTCGGGGCGGCTCGACCCCGGGATCGGGATCACCGCCGGGCTGAGCGAGAGCAGCCACGCGAGCGCGACCTGCTGGGGCGAGACGTCGTGCGCCTGCGCGGCGGCGCGGACCGCGTCGACGCCGCCCGAGGAGTCCGAGCGCGAGATGCCGCCCAGCGGCGACCAGGCCAGGAAGGCGATGGCGCGATCGGCGCACGCCTGCACCTCGCCCTTGGCGATCGGCGAGGTGTAGCCCAGCGAGAGCTGGTTCTGGACGGCGACGACGTCGACGATGCCGAGCGCCTCCTCGAGCTGGTCGACGGTCGCGTTGGAGATCCCGACCCAGCGGACCTTGCCCTCGTCCTGGAGCTCCTTGAAGGTCCCGATCGACTCGGCGTAGGGCACGGTCGGGTCGGGGCGGTGGAACTGGTAGAGGTCGATGCGGTCGGTGTCCAGCGCGCGCAGCGAGGCCTCGCAGGCGGCGCGCAGGTGCTCGGGGCGCCCGTCGGTCCCCCACGATCCGTCGCGGCCGCGGGTCATCCCGCCCTTGGTGGCGACGATGACATCGTCGCCGCGCCCCTTGAGCGCCTCGGCGAGTAGCCGCTCGCCGTGGCCGATGTCGCCGCCGTCGCGCGCGTAGGCGTCGGCGGTGTCGATGAGGTTGGCGCCGGCGTCCAGCGCGGCGTGGATGGTGCGGATCGAGCGCTCCTCGTCGGGACGTCCGGCGAGCGACATGGGCATCTCGCCCAGGCCGATCGGATGGACATCGACGCCGGCGAGCGAGCGGGTGAGGGGCGTCGTCGAAGCCATGCCTTCGAGGCTAGCCCATCGCTTGCGCGGCTCCACGCGTCCGCCGCTGCGGGCGCGCCGTCACGGGCGGCGGCCTCCATCGCCTGGTTGCAACGAGTGTCACCTCAGTCGGCAATAGGCCGACTAACCTGACACTCGTTGCTCGGGCGAGCGGTAACGCGCCACGCGGGCCGTTACGCGTGCTGCCAGTACTCGATGAGCCGGCGGGCCTCGTGGCGGTCGGACGGGTTGGCGACGTCGAGGTGCCAGTCGACCGCCCGGCCCTCGGCGTGCAGCGACGCCTCGTGCGGACCCCACAGCTCGCAGCGGTACGCGCCCCAGAACACGCCCTGGGCGTGGCGCTCCAGCCAGCCGACGAACGCCGTCATGCCCGGCTTGGGCTTGCTCGTGCAGTGCGTGGCGCGGTCGTAGACCTCGGGGTCGGGCACGAGGCCGGCGAGGTGGTCGGCGGGGTTGTGGGCGACCGGCTGGGGCGGGTGGCCGAGCCGAAACGCGGCGGCGGGCGAGGCCACGACAAGCGTCGCGAGCAGGGCGATAGACAGGATGCTGGACCGGCGCATGACCCCTCGCATCGGCGGGGGAGCGCCCACCCTTGAACCGCGTCTGGACGGGGGGCCGGGCTATACTGCCCGTCGCGCGCGGCTGTAGCTCAGTTGGCTAGAGCGTCTGCTTGCCATGCAGAAGGTCGAGGGTTCGAGTCCCTTCAGCCGCTTCGAAGAACGTCCTGCAGCTACGGCGTTTCCGTGCCTTCCAGCTCGCTCCACGCACCGGGCTGGGAGGCATTTTTCTTGGCCGGTTGCCAATTGGTTGCCAAAACCCCGCGGCCGGAAAGCAGTGCGAAGGCCTCCTCGAGCGTGCATCCGATGAGCTTCTCGAGCGTTTCGAGGCCGCCCTCCCCCATGTCGATGACCTGCTGGTAGACGCGCATCGTCAGGGTCGGGTCGGTGTGGCCGATGAGATACATCGCCCGCCGTGGCGGCAGGTTGAGCTCGGCCA
This sequence comes from uncultured Actinomycetes bacterium, assembly GCA_963851295.1. Classification (GTDB taxonomy): domain Bacteria; phylum Actinomycetota; class Thermoleophilia; order Solirubrobacterales; family Solirubrobacteraceae; genus JAOPZW01. The sequence goes on from CAWKOS010000003.1 coordinate 147,927, forward strand.
GGACGGAGGCGAACGTGCGCCGCAGCGTGTGCGGCGTGCACCGCGCGATCTCACGCTGGCCGCGCGCCGCCAGCAGCTCGTTGGCGCGCTCCACTGAGGCATCGACGATCGTGCGCCGCACGTTGTCAACGGTGTTGCGCCGGTCGTTGCGGGTGGCGAACACCGGGTCGTGAGCGCCGTAGCCGAACTCGGCCTTGTGATCGATGAGCAGGTCGTAGAGGGCCGGCAGCATCGGAACCACGCGCTCGGCCGCCTCGGTCTTGATCCCCTGCACGCGCACGAGGTGGCCGTCCCGGTCCTTGCGCAGGCGCGGGACGTAAATGCGCCGACCGGCGAAATCGAGGTCCTCGCCATCCAGCGCGCACAGCTCGCTGATGCGCAGCCCAACGAGCACCAACGTCGCGAGCACGACGGTCCGCGGGACGTCGTTGCGGTTGCGCTGCGGCGCGTTGACCCATACCTGGCGCCGGCGGATCTTGGCGATGAGCACGTCCGAGACGTGGTAGCGGCGTGCAAGCGCGACGTTGGACTCGCCGCTGGCGCGGATGGCGTGAATGTCTTCCCAGCTCAGGCCGCGGCGCGCCCGCTCAAGGGCGGCGCCCCCGTCGAGCAGCGCGGCGACCTGGAAGGGCTCGAGGAAACTGCGCTGCGGCCCGTCTTCTCGCAGCGAGCGTGTGCGGATCGTCGGCCACGTTGCGGTCCATGACGCGATGGCGAACGCTGTCCGCGAAGACTTGGCGCACGGCCCGGACGATCTTGTTGATCGAGCTGTTGGACAGTCCGCGACGGCGACGCTGGTGGACGCGCCCGGTGCGCTCGTCGAGATAGTCCTCGAGCAGCGCGGCGCCCTGGGCGGCGGCCTCGGTGATCGCGTCGCGCTCGCGCAACATGGCGTCGACCATGTCGTCGATGTCGCCGGCGCTGATCTCGTCTACCGGCTTCTCGCCGAGATGCTTGATCGCGTGGGCGAGGCGCCAGCGCAAGTCCTGGCGGCTCTTGTCGGATCCCATGCGTCGTTTGCGCCGGTCAAAGTGACGCGATGCGGCGATCTGGAAGGTCTCGGCCTCGGCCGAGGCGGTGCGCGCCGGTGGCGCCGGCTGACGCGCGGTGCTGGGGCGGTACCCACTCGCCCCGCGCGATGAGCGTTGCGATCAGCTCGCGTTCTTGGCGGACGCGCTCTTCGTCCCAGCCCTCCCACTCGCCGCCGAGCGGAACCAGGAGCCGCGTGGCCTCCCCGGTCGCTGCGTCGCGCCAGGTGACCCGGAGATAGAAGCTGGTACCGCGCCTTGTGGCGCGGCGAAGGACACTGCCGACTGCGGGGCGCGACATCAGGGTCGCTCCAGCTTCTTGGTCTTGATCTGCATCGCACCTTCCCTCGCGCGTACCGACCGACGCCCCGGCAGGACCACCTGGACGCTCCTCGTCGGGTGGCGGGATGGTATGGCCAGTCACGGTCGACGACTTCCATTCGGCGCAATGAGTTCGATGCCCGGACCAACGGTGCTCCGGCGAGGACGGCCCCGCTGTTTCGGGCCCGTTGCCGCCACCCGGGCATGGGACTCGACGCCCAGCGCACGCGCACGCTCGAGCGTTCGGTTGAGGTCGAAGCGCAGCGCGGGCTTGCGCCCGCCGCCCATGCGCTGAGCGCCGAGGTGGTCGGCGTGGCGGTACACCCACCCGCAGCTCATTCCGAGAGCGCGCGCGATGTCGCGCACCCCGACGAGTCCGTCGCTTCGCGGGCGTAGTTTGGCGACCACTCGGTCCGCGATCGCCTCGATGTCCTCTTCGTCGAGGGTCACGTTCTGACCCGAGTGGCGCCGCAACCCCCGGACGTCGCGAAAGTCGATGCTCTACGCGCGAGCCAAGCGCTGCGGCGGGGAGGGATCGCCTCCCAGATCCGACCTTCGAAGTGGCATCCGGACTCGAACATTGCCTGGCAGCGTAAACGGCTGCAAAAGGATACAAGCAGGCGTCAAAGGATGCAATGGATCTGGCCCCCAGCTCATAGGGAATCCCTTTCCGGGCGGTAGGTCTGCCCACGGCGCGCTGGGCCAGGCGCGCGTGCTGGCGCGACCGTCTTCTACACGGCGCCGTCGGGATCCCAAAGCCCGCCGGTGCGAGCCGGTTGGGCGCTGACCCGTCTAGCCTCCATGGCGGCGTCGAAGTGGTCGCGGCGGATGCGCCATTCCTTGCCGATCTTGTAGGCCTCGAGCATGCCTCGTCCGATCCAGTCGCGGACGGTCTTGTCCTTGACCTTGAGGCGCGCGGCCACTTCCTCGACGGTGAGGAACTCGGGGTCGTCCACTGGGTCTGCGTTGGGCATCATTGGGCTCCCGGGGCTTGACACACTACATCAGTAGAGCCGTATGTGTCCGTCTGTGGTTCTTTACGACCGACGAATTCTTGCGGAAGGTGCGGGCTGCGGCGCGCGTTGCCGAGCGGACCTGCCGCTCGGTGCGGTAGGACTCGGGGGTGAGCGAGGTTCCCGAGTCGCGCCGTGAGGCTCGCGCCCCCACGAAGGACGATGCCTGGGGTGCGGTCAGGGAGACCCAGTCCGCGTGGGCGGGCGCGATGCGCTCGCATGAGCTCGCGCCTCCCGACGCTGGCTTTCGAGCTCGTCTGCGCGCGTTGTCTGAGGCGGCCGACGCGATGCGGGCGACGCATGCGCGGGCGCTTGAAGCGGGGCTTGCGTGGCGTCCGGTGGAGGGGTCTGAGCGGGCGCGGCCGCCATACGAGCTGCGTCCCGGCACCGGGCGACGTGGCCCGAACGAGTTGTGGGCGCGCTTCGACGCCGCCGTCGAGCGTCTCAACCAAGCCGGCGCAGGCGACAGCCTGGCCGATCTCGTGGCGTCCTACGCGGCGGTCGCGGAGGCCGCCGGGGCCCTTGCCGACGCGCTCGAGGCCGCCGGAGAGTAACAACACCGCAAGACTGCGCCGCGATGGATCAGTGTGACGGCTGATCGAGACGAGCGCGGCGCTAACGCAATCACGCGAAG
>CAWKOS010000004.1:0-316091 GCA_963851295.1 uncultured Actinomycetes bacterium
CGGTCGCGCGGCCTGGCGCGTCGGCGCTCTGCCGGACAACGAGTGTCACCTCCGTCGGCATATAGGCACCTAAGGTGACACTCGTCGCGATCGGGCGACAGAAGGCGCCGGCGGCGGGCGCGCGACCGCCAGCTCCTCTCTCCCTCGGTGATGCTGTAAGCGCCGCGCGGCGCCGCGAGCGCCAAGCGGACGAGCCGGCGGCCCTAAGCAGCCCGCCGCGCGCTGGGGACCAGCCGCAGCCGGTCGGGCAGGAGCGGGACGAGCAGGCGCTTGGCGTACTCCGCGCCGCCCCGCACGGCGACGGCGCGGACCGGGTCCCAGGCGAAGCCGTACTGGCGGCGCAGGCCGGCCGGGAGCAGCCCGATCGTGATCTGGTTGGCCAGCTCGAGCAGCGGGCGCAGGCGCAGGGGCACGGGCGGGCGCATGACGATCCCGACCGCAAGGTCGCGGGCCGCGGGCGTGACGAACAGGTCGTCGCCGTGGAGCATGCCGAGCACGTAGGCCCGGAAGTCGTCCCAGGTCGCCGGCATCTCCGCGGCGCGCAGGCCGAACTGGCGCCCGACCAGGCGGTAGTCGGCCCACAGGGCCTCGCGCTCGGCCGGCGAGAGCGTCGCCACGTAGCGCTCGTAGACGACGATCGCCGAGTCGGCGAGGGCGGCGAGGATCCACAGCATCAGCTCCGGGTCGTCGGCGGCGTACGGCGTCCCCGCCGGGAAGCGTCCGGCCGGCTCGGCGAGCGTGCCCCGCACGCGGCGGTGCATCGCCCGGACGCGGCGCGTCGCCCGCCGCGCCTCGTCCGCCGGGCCGAAGGCGATGAGGTCCAGCACGCGGGCGGTGCGCGCGAGGCGCTTGTAGGGCTCGTCGAGCGCGCCCGTGTGCGCGAAGAAGCCCGCGAAGGCGACCGGATGCGCGGCCTGCATGAGCAGCGCGCGCGGCGCGGACAGCCCGACGACGTGCTCGCCGATGACGCGGCGCAGCATGGAGTCGTCGGTGAACAGGCTCGCGGTCACTCCCATCGCCAAGCGTACGGGCCATCTACCCTGTTGGGACCATGCCTGCCGCCGCGTACGCCGGGAAGGAGTGCGTCTGCCAGTTCCGTCGCGGGATCTGCGACCAGACCTGCGTGCGCGACATGCTCGAGACGCCCTTCTACATCGCCTGCCTGAAGCTGGCGGGGCGGCGCTGCCTGGTCGTCGGCGGGGGCGAGATCGGGCTCGAGAAGGTCGAGGGCCTGCTCGCGTGCGACGGCGACGTGACGCTGATCGCGCCCGAGGCGGTCCCCGAGCTCGAGCGGCTCGCGGCCGAGGGCTCGATCGCCTGGGAGCGGCGGGCCTACGCCGGCGCCGACGACCTCGAGGGCGCCTTCATGGTCATCGCGAGCACCGACGACACCGACGTCAACATCGCGATCTACGACGACGCCGAGCGGCGGGCGATGCTCGTCAACGTCGTCGACGTGCCGCCGCTGTGCAACTTCATCCTCCCGGCGATCGTGCGCACCGGGCCGCTGGCGATCGCGATCTCGACCGCGGGCGCCTCGCCCGCCCTCGCCAAGCGGATGAAGAACGAGATCGCCGCGCTCTTCGGCGAGGAGTACGCCCAGCTCGCGGTCATGCTCAACGACGTCCGCGGCTGGGCGAAGGGCACGCTGGCGACCTATCAGGACCGCAAGGAGTTCTTCGAGGGCATCGTCAACGGCGAGCCCGACCCGATCGCGCTCCTGCGCGCGGGCGACACCGAGGCCGTGCGCGCGCTCATCGAGGGCGCCCGCAGCGCGGCCGCCGCGGTCTGATGGGCGAGCTGACCCACCTCGACGCCGAGGGGACCGCGCGGATGGTCGACGTCGGCGCCAAGGAGGTCACGGCGCGGCGCGCGGTGGCACGCGCGCTCGTGCGCATGTCGCCCGCCACCGCCGAGCGCGTCGCGGCCGGCGACGCCCCCAAGGGCGACGTCCTGGGGGTCGCCCGGATCGCCGGCATCCAGGCCGCCAAGCGCACCGGCGAGCTCATCCCGCTCTGCCACCCGATCGGCCTCGACGTGGTCGACGTCGACGCGCACCTCGACGCCGCCGAGGGCACCGTCACCCTCACCGCCACCGCCGCGGTCACCGCCCGCACCGGGGTCGAGATGGAGGCGATGACCGCCGCCGCCATCGCCGCCCTGACCGTCTACGACATGGTCAAGGGCCTGGAGCGCGGCGTGCGCATCGAGGCCGTCGAGCTGCTCAGCAAGTCGGGCGGGCGCAGCGGCGACTGGGTCCGCCCGGCCGGCCCCTAGCCGGCCTTCGCCGTCGCGTCGTCGAAGTAGCGCAGGTGCTCGCGGTCGGCGCCGAGGGTCACGGTCACGGTGCCCGTGAGCTCCGGCGGCAGGGCGACAACGAGGCCGCTCGGGTCGAGATGCGCCGCGACGCCGGCCACGGGCTGCGGCGTGGGGTCGCCGTCGTCGTCGCCCGGCGGGCGCACCACGACGACCCGCCCGCCGGCGACCTCGACATCCAGGCGGCGGCCGCGCTCGTCATAGAGCTCGACGTCGAAGCTCGCCGGCAGCGGGCCGGCCGTCGTGATCGCCAGGCACCCGCCCGCGATCCCGGCGCCGGTCACGTCGACGTCGCCATGGGCGGCCTGGTCGCGCGCGTGGTTGGCCGAGTCGCCGATCGAGACGTCGGCGGCCCGGTCGGCCGTCAGCGGCGCCGCGCAGGGCGCGGGACCCGACGCGTCGACCGTCGCCGCCTGACGGGCCGCGTCGGCGCGGGCCTCGCGCGCCGCGCGCCTGCGCCCGGCGGCCGCGTCGTGGCGGTAGAGCCGCTCGAGCTCGGCGTCGGTATACGCGCGGCGGTGCCCGACCGCCACGAGCGGCAGCAGCGGCTCGACCGTCGCCAGCCGCCAGATCCCCTGGCCGTCGCGGACGAGCATCACCCGCGCGCGCACCTCGACGCGCGTGGGGTCGAAGGCGCCGTTCGGGCGATAACGGTGGACGAGCCGCGTGGCGAGCACCGCCCGGCCGCCGTGGACCGAGAGGGCCAGGCCATGGTGGGTCGTCGCGGTGGGCGTCGGCACGTTCTCGAGCCCGAAGATGTGGACGGCCAGGTCCAGCCAACATGGGTAGGTGCGCGGGTCGCCAAGCTCGAGGTCGAAGGCGGCGAGCACGTCGCGGTCCATGGCGGCGCACAGGGTCCGCAGCGAGCGCCGGTCGCCCTCGAGGTCGTCGACCGCGGCGAGCAGCCGCGTCGCGGCGGCGCGCGCGCTGCGCGGCGACCACGCGACGTCGTAGGGCGGTGGCGGCGCCACCGTCGCGGTGCGCCCCGGCGTGCGCACGACGAGGCTCCCGTCGGCCTGCAGGGTGACGTCCACGCGCGACGGCCGCCCGCGCAGGTCCAGCACGACGGTCCGCGGGCCCGAGGGCGATCCGGCCCGCACCAACAGCACGGCGCGCGACGACGGCGCGCGCCAGCGCAGGGTCAGCGTCTCGCCCGCCTGCAGCGGCTCACCGCCGAACACGCGCGCCAGGCCGCGACCGCCCGTCGCCGTCTCGCGCCCGAGGTGCAGCCGGATCCCGCGCGCCGAGCGCGACGGGTCGCAGGCCATCGCGAGCACGCCGCCCCCGTCCCAGCGCTGACACGCGACCGGGAGCGCCGCCCGCGTGACGGGCGGCGCGGCGGCCGCGCCCCCGAGCCCGAGCGAGGCCACGGCGGCGCCCGCAACGGCAAGGACCGGACGCAGGAGCATCGGCTCCTGTCATGCCCCGGGAACCGCGGTCGTAGGCATCCGCGGCTATCGTCCGGCCCAGTGCGCACCGTGGTCATGACCGTCTCGAGCAGCGTCTCGCGCCGCGAGGCCGAGGACAGGTCGGGGCCGCTGCTGGCCCACCTGGCCGAGGACGCCGGCGCCGAGATCGTCGCCATGGAGGTCGTCCCCGACGACTTCGCGCTCATCGAGGACCGCCTGCACCACTACATCGACGAGGGCGTGAGCTTCGTCTTCACCACCGGCGGCACGGGGCTGACGCCCGACGACATCACGCCCGAGGCGACCTGGGCCGTGATCGCGCGCGAGGCGCCGGGCATCGCCGAGGCGCTGCGCGCCGAGAGCGCGCGCCACACGCCGATGGGGATCCTCAGCCGCGGCGTGGCGGGCGTCGCGGGCAAGACGCTGATCGTCAACTTCCCAGGCAACCCGAAGGCGATCGAGCAGCTCTTCCCGGTGCTGGCGCCGGTGCTCGCTCACGCGGCCGCCACGCTGGGCAGCGACGGTGGCAGCCGCTCCAGCCATTGAGCTCGAGGGCCTGACCCGCCGCTACGGCGAGCGCGTCGCCCTCCAGGACGTGACGCTCTCGCTCCCGGCCGGTGCCACGCTCGTCGTCTTCGGCCCCAACGGCGCGGGCAAGTCGACGCTGCTGCGCGTCCTCTCCACGCTCCTGCGCCCGCACGCGGGCAGCGCGCGCGTGCTCGGCCACGCGCTCCCCGACGAGGGCTGGGCCGTGCGCGGGCGCCTCGGGCTGCTCGGCCATGCGCCGCTGCTCTACCGCGACCTCACCGGCCGCGAGAACCTCGCCTTCCACGCGCGCCTGCACGGCGTCGCGCTCGACCGCACGCGCGAGCTGCTCGAGCGCGTCGGGCTGCGGGCGCGCGCCGACGACAAGGTCCACACCTACTCGCGCGGGATGGTCCAGCGCCTGGCGGTCTGCCGCGCCGTCCTCCACGACCCCGAGCTCCTGCTCCTCGACGAGCCGCGCGCGAACCTCGACCCGGCGGCGGCGGAGCTCGTCGAGCCGCTGATCGGCGCCGCGAGCGGGCGCACGCGGGTCGTCACGAGCCACGACCCGGCGGGCGGGCTGGCGGAGGCCGACCTCGCGCTGGGGCTGCGCGCCGGGCGCGCCGACCTGCTGGCGCCGGCGGGCGAGGTCGACCCGGCGCGGATCGGAGCGCTGTACCGGTGAGGCGCGCGGTCGGCGCCCTGCTGCGCAAGGAGCTGCGCCTGGAGCTGCGCGCCCCGCAGGCCGTCCCCGCCATGGCGCTCTTCAGCGTCACCACGCTCGTGGTCTTCCACTTCGCCCTGCAGCGCGGGGAGGTCGCCGGCGACCTCGCCGCCGGCGTGCTGTGGGTGACGCTGCTCTTCGCCGCCATGCTCGGCACGAGCCGGCTGTTCGTCGCCGACCACGAGGAGGGCGGCCTCGACGGCTTCCTGCTCGCGCCGGTGGACCGCAGCGCGCTGCTCGTGGCCAAGGTCCTGGCGATGCTCGGCTTCCTCGCGGCCGTCGAGGTGGTCGCCGTCCCGGCGTTCGCCGTCCTCCTGCTCGGGCCGACGCCCGATGCGGGCGCCATCGCGTCGCTCGTCGCGGTCCTGCTGCTCGCCGACGGCGGCATCGCCGTGATCGGGACGCTCGTCGGGGCGCTCGCGGTGCAGACGCGCGCCCGCGACCTGCTCGTCCCGCTCCTGGCCCTGCCGCTCCTGATCCCGGTGGTCATCGCGGCCGCGAAGGCGACCACGCCGCTGCTCCTGGAAGCGGGCGCACAGCCGGTCCCGGGGCGCTGGCTGGCCATCCTCGGCCTCTATGATCTGGTCTTCGGGCTCCTCGCCTATGCGGTGTTCGACTACCTGGTCGAGGACTGAGTCGCCTTTGCTGTACGGATCGCGCCTGCGCGCCCTCTCGATCCTGACGGCCGTCACGCTCACGGCAGGCTTCGCGCTGGCCTTCTTCTACGCGCCCATGGATGCCGACCAGGGCTTCATGCAGAAGATCTTCTACGTGCACGTGCCGCTCGCCATCGTGGCGCTGGGCGGCTTCGTCTTCGGCGGCGTCATGGCGATCCAGCACCTGCGCACGCGCGACGCGCGATACGACCTGCGCTCCTACGTCGCCATCCATCTGAGCCTGATCCTGGGCGCCGGAGTGCTCGTCACCGGGTCGATCTGGGCCAAGGCGAGCTGGGGGCACTGGTGGGTCTGGGACGAGCCGACGCTCGTCTCCTTCCTCATCATCTTCCTGCTCTACGCGACCTACCAACCGCTGCGCTTCTCGATCGAGGACCCCGAGAAGCAGGCGCGCTACGCCAGCGTCTTCGCGGTCACCGCGGGCGCCTTCGTGCCGCTGAACTTCCTGGCCGTGCGCCTGGCGCAGGCGTACACCCATCCGCGGGTGTTCGCGACCACCGACGGCGGCCTGCCGGCGAAGATGCAGCTTCCCTTCTACGTCTGCCTGATCGGGATGGCGCTGCTCTTCGCGACGCTCTGGAAGTACGAGATGGCCTCCAAGCACACCTCGGCGCAGCTGCGCTCGCTGCGGCGCAAGCTCGGCGGCGACGACGCCGCCGCGACCCCGGGCCGCACCGCGGCCCCGAGCCTCGGGACCAGCGCGTGACCGACACGCTCCCGGACAACACCGGCTACGTCGCCGCCGCCTACCTCGTCTTCTTTGCGCTCGTGCTCATCTACGTGGTCATCATGGCCGCCAAGCTCGCCCGCTTCGAGCGCGAGCTCTCCGAGCTCAACGACCTGGCCGACGAGCGCATCGACGAGCGCGAACGTGAGACGGTGGGCACATGAGCGAGCTGCTCGTCCTCGGGATCTCGCACAACACCGCGCCCGTGGCGCTGCGCGAGCGCCTGGCGCTGACCGACCGCGCGAGCCGCCGCTTCCTCGAAGAGCTCGTCGCGCACGACGAGGTCGAGGAGGCCGTCGCCATCTCGACGTGCAACCGCACCGAGATCTACCTCGTCACCGACGACCCGGTGCGCGCCGAGGCCGAGCTGCTCGGCAAGCTCGCGCGCCGGGCCGAGATCCGCCCCACGGACCTCGCCCCCATCGTCTACTCGCCGCGCAACTGCGACGCCGCGCGCCAGCTCTACCGCGTGACCGCGGGCCTGGACTCGATGATCGTCGGCGAGGCCGAGGTCCAGGGCCAGGTCAAGCGCGCCTACGAGGCCGCGCTCGAGGCCGGCACGACCGGGCCGATGACCAACCGCCTCTTCGGCGCCGCTCTGCAGGCCGGCAAGCGCGTGCGCACGGAGACGGGGATCGGCAGCCAGCGCGTGAGCGTGTCGACCGTGGCCGTCGACCTCGCCCGCAGCGTCGTAGGCGACCTGGCCTCGCGCTCGGTGGTCATCATCGGCGCCGGCGAGACCGCCGAGCTCACGGCGCAGGCGCTCGCCGACCAGGGCGTCCGGACGGTCTTCGTCGCCAACCGCCACGCGGACCGCGCGCGCTCGCTGGCGCGCCGCTTCGGCGGCGAGGTCGGCTCGCTGGACTCGCTGCCCGCGCGCCTGGAGCAGGCCGACATCGTCGTCTCGTCGACCTCGTCGCCGCACCCGATCGTCGAGGCCGACGACCTGGCGCTCGTGGTGCGCGCCCGCCGCGGCCGGCCGTTGGTCTTCATCGACATCGCCGTCCCCCGCGACATCGAGCACGCCTGCGGCGAGCTGGAGGGCGTCTCGGTCTACGACATGGACGACCTGCAGGCCGTGGTCGCGCGCAACCTGGGCGTCCGCGAGGCCGAGCGCGCGCGGGCCGAGGCCGTCGTCGAGGAGGAGATCCAGCGCTTCGCGCGCTGGCTGGGCCAGCTCGACGTCATGCCCACCATCGCCTCCCTGCGCGAGCACGGCGCCGACATCGTCGACCAGGTGCTGGCCGAGAACGAGGGCCGCTGGGAGTCGATGTCGCCGCGCGACCTCGCGCGCATCGAGGCGGTCGCGCGGTCGGTGATGCAGCGGCTGCTGCACGAGCCGACGATCCGCCTCAAGGAGTCCGCCCACGGGCGCCAGCAGGTGCTGCGCGAGCTCTTCGGGCTCGACGAGGCGCCGCCCGATGCGGAGGCGGAGCCGGCGTCGGCCGACAACGTCCGTCCGCTCAAGCGCCGGGCGTGAGGATCGGGACGCGCGGCAGCGCGCTCGCCCTGGCCCAGGCGCGCCAGGTGGCGGCGCTGCTGGACGGCGAGCACGAGCTCGTCGAGGTGGTCACGAGCGGCGATCGCGAGCCGTTCCCAGCGCCGAGCGACAAGGAGCGCTGGGTGCGCGAGCTCGACCGCGCGCTGCTCGACGGCGCGATCGACTGCGCCGTGCACTCCGCCAAGGACGTCCCCGCGACGCTGCCCGACGGCGTCGTCATCGCCGCGGTGCCGCCGCGCGCGGACCCGCGCGACGCGCTCTGCGGAGCGTCGGCCCTGGCGGCGCTGCCCGAGGGCGCCCGGGTGGGGACGTCGTCGCTGCGGCGTGCCGCCCAGCTGCGCGCGCTGCGCGCCGACCTCGACGTCGCCGAGCTGCGCGGCAACGTCGACACGCGCCTGCGCAAGCTCGCCGAGGGCGGCTACGACGCGATCGTGCTCGCGCTCGCGGGACTGCAGCGGCTGGGGCGCGGCGAGGCGGGCGCGCCCCTCGACGAGCTCGTGCCCGCCGCGGGGCAGGGCTGCCTGGCGGTGACGACCCGCGCGGGCGAGGAGGCGCGCGTCCGCGCGCTGACGCACGAGCCGTCCGCACGAGCGCTCGCCGCCGAGCGCGCCCTCGTGCGCGCGCTCGAGGCCGACTGCCACACGCCGGTGGGCGCCCACGCGCGCGGCGACGAGCGCCCTGACCCTGCGCGCCTTCGTCGGCGCCTCCGACGGCAGCGCCTGGGTGCGCGACGAGCTCGACGGCGGCGATCCGGAGGCGCTGGGGGCCGAGGTGGCCGCGCGGCTGCTGAGCGCCGGCGCGCGGGAGGTGCTCGCATGACGGCCTACCTCGTCGGCGCGGGCCCCGGCGACCCCGGCCTGCTCACGGCGCGGGCGCTCGAGCTCATCGCCGCGGCCGACGTGATCCTCCACGACCGCCTGATCCCGGGCGAGGCGCTCGCCGGCGCACGGCCCGGGGCCGAGGTCATCGACGTCGGCAAGGTCGGCGGCGGCGAGCAGGTGCCCCAGGAGGAGACGACGCGGCTGCTCGTCGAGCACGCGCGCGCCGGGCGCACGGTCGTGCGCCTCAAGGGCGGCGACCCCTTCGTCTTCGGGCGCGGCGGCGAGGAGGCGCAGGCGCTGCGCGCGGCGGGCTGCGAGTACGAGATCGTGCCGGGCGTGACCGCCGGCGTGGCCGCGCCCGCCTACGCGGGGATCCCGGTGACGCAGCGCGGCCTGGCCAGCGCGGTGGCCTTCGTCACCGGTCACGAAGACCCGTCGAAGCCGGAGACCGCCGTGGACTGGGCGGCGCTCGCGGCCTTCCCGGGGACGCTCGTCTTCTACATGGGCGTCCGCCAGCTCCCGCGGATCGCCGAGCAGCTCGCCGCGCACGGGCGCGACCCGGGGCAGCCGGCGGCGATCGTCGAGCGCGGGACCCTGCCCGAGCAGCGCGTGCTGCGCACCACGCTCGCCGCCCTCGGCGAGCAGGACGCGCGGGCGCCGGCGGTCACCGTCGTCGGCCCGGTCGCGGCGCTCGCCGACGAGCTCGCGTGGCTCGGCCGCGGGCCGCTCGCCGGCCAGGCGATCGCGGTCACCCGCGCCCGCGCGCAGGCCAGCGGCCTCGCCGCGCGGCTGCGCGCGCTGGGCGCCCGCGTGGTCGAGGCGCCCGCGATCCGCATCGAGCCGCTCGACCTCGAGCTGCCCGATCCGCGCGGCTACGACCTGCTCGTGCTCACCTCGCCCAACGGCGTCGAGCAGCTCTTCGCCCGCGTCCGCGACGCGCGCGCCCTGGCCGGCCCGACGATCGCGGTCATCGGTCCGGGCACCGCGGCGGCGCTGCGGGCACGCGGGGTCGAGCCCGACGTCGTGCCCCGGCGCGCGGTGGGTGAGGGCCTCGCCGAGGCGCTCGCCGGGCGCGCGTTCGCGCGGGCGCTCGTGGCCCGCGCGCAGGACGCCCGCGACCTGGTGCCCGACGCGCTGCGCGCGGCCGGGACGGAGGTCGACGACGTCGCGCTGTACCGCACCGTCGCCGAGCCGCTCGACGACGACGCGCGGGCGGCCGCGCTGCGCGCCGATTGGGCGACGTTCACGAGCGCCTCGTCGGTGCGCTTCTTCCACGAGGCTGCCGGCACGCTCGACGGCCCCCGGCTGGCCTCGATCGGCCCCGTGACGAGCGCCGCGCTGCGCGAGCTCGGCCGCGAGCCCGACCTCGAGGCCTCAGATCACACGCCGGACGGGCTGATCGCGGCCCTCGTCGAGGCCGCGGGGCGCCGCTGAGGGGCGATCACCGGCGCGACGGGCTCCGGCGACGGGCCGGGCGGCTCGGGGAGCTCGAGATCGTCGTCCTGCGGCTCGGCCGGCGTCGACCGGGCGATCGGGAACCAGTTCGGGCGGTCGTCGAGGACGGGGCGCTCGTCGAACCACGGGCGCGACTCCGCGCCGAGCCACAGCGCAAGCAGAGCGAACGCTCCGAAGACGAGCGGAGGAAGGGCGATGCCCAAGAGCACCTCGAGCATCCACCGAGGGTACTCCTCGCCCTGCCCGGGGCAAGCGGGGTTCAGCCGGCGTCGGGCGGGTCGCCCTCGGTGGGGATCCCGGGCATCGCCTCGGGGCCGTGCTCCGGGTCGTCCTCGCCCTCGGGCCGCGCCTCGGGCACGCCGAGCGGGCCCTCCTCGACATCGTCGGGCAGGCCGCTCGGAACGTCCTCCGCGGGCTCGCGCTGCTCGCCCATCGTCGTCGTCCCTACCCGCCGACCGTCGAGGCAAATCGAGGGCGACTAGACTCGCGATCGTCCCGATGACGGCGGTCATCACCTTCCTGTCCGACTATGGGCTCGACGACGACTTCGTCGGCGTCTGCCACGGCGTCATGGCGCGGATCGCGCCGGAGTCGCGGGTGCTCGACGTGACCCACGGCATCGCCCGCCACGACGTGCGCTCGGGCGCGTTGACCCTGCGCCGCGCGCTGCCGTACTTCCCGGCCGGCGTCCACCTGGCGGTCGTCGACCCCGAGGTCGGCGGCGAGCGCCGTGCCGTCGCGGTGCGTACGGCCGAGGAGGACCGCATCCTCGTCGGGCCCGACAACGGCCTGCTCGCGCTGGCGATCGAGCGCTTCGGCGGCGCCGTCGAGGCGATCGACGTCGCCCGCTCGCCGCACCGCCTCGAGCCGACCTCGGCGACCTTCCACGGCCGCGACCTCTTCGCCCCGGTCACCGCGCGGCTCGCGGCGGGCGCGCCGCTCGCCGACGCCGGCGACCCGCTCGACCCCGAGGAGCTCGCCGCGCTGCACATGCCGACCGCCCATAAGGACGAGGACGGCGGCCTCGTCGCCCACGCGCTGGCCTTCGACCGCTTCGGCAACGTCATGCTCGACGTCGAGCACACCGAGCTCGCGGGCTCGGGGCTCAAGCTGGGGCGGCGCGTGACCATCAACGACGAGCTGGCCCACTACGCGACGACCTTCGCCGACGTCCCGCCCGGCGAGCTGCTGCTCTACGAGGACGCCTACCGGACGCTTGCGCTGGCGGTCAACCGCGGCTCTGCGGCCCATCATCTCGGGCTCGACCTCGACGCCGAGGTCCACATCCGGCCGGCGTGACGTCGCTCGGCCGCCCGCGGCTGCACCTGCGCGCGACGACCTCGACGAACGACCGCGCGCGCGAGCTCGCGCAGGCGGGCGCGCCGCACGGCACCCTCGTCACGGCGGGCGAGCAGCGCGCCGGGCGCGGCCGCCAGGGCCGGACGTGGTCCGCGCCGCCGGGGCGCGCGCTGCTGCTCTCGCTCGTGCTCCGCGACCCGCCCGAGCTGCTGCCGCTCGCGGCCGCGCTCGCAGTGGCCGAGGTCACGGGCGCGGAGGCGCGGATCAAGTGGCCCAACGACGTGCTCGTCGACGGGCGCAAGGTGGCGGGCATCCTCGCCGAGGGCCGCCCGCACGAGGGCTGGGCCGTGCTCGGCATCGGGCTCAACGTGGCGCTGCGCGTGGAGGAGCTGCCGCCCGAGCTGCACGACACGGCGGGCACGCTGGGCCTGCAGCCGGCCGACCTCGAGCCGACGCTCGCGCGGCTTCTCGAAGCGCTCGAGCGCGCGCTGGCGCTCGGCGCGGCCGCGCTGCTGGACGCCTACCGCGCCCGCGACGCCCTGGCCGGGCGCGAGGTCGCGTGGGCGCACGGCCGCGGGCGCGCGGCGGGCATCGACGGCGCGGGGCGGCTCGTGGTCGAGCTGCCCGGTGGGGGGCGCACGGCGCTCAGCGCCGGCGAGGTGCACCTCGCGCGCTAGGCGGCTTCGGCCGGCGGGTCGGCGGCGTCGCCGCCGCCGGTCGCGTCGGACGAGGCGCCGTCGCCGTCCTGCTTGGCGGCCGGCTTCTTGCGGGTGCGGCGCGGCTTGGGCTTCTCGGCGGCCTGCTCCGCGGCGGGCTCGTCGCCGGCCTGCGCCGCGGCGGGCTCCTCGGCGGCCGTCCGCCCGGCGCGCTGACCGTCCGGGTCGGCGTCCTTGCGCCGCCGCGCGCGGCGCGGCTTCGGCTTGGGCTGCTCGCCGGCGGCGCCGTCGCCGTCGCGGGACTCGACCGCGGCCTGCGCGAGCTCCTGCCCCGCCGGCGCGGACTCCGGCGGCGGCGTGCCGTTGGCGCCCTGCATCACGGCCTGCGCCTGAGGCGCACCGCCGTTGCCCGGGGCGGCCGCCGCCTTCTTGCGCCGGCGGCGCGAGCGGCGGCCCTTGCCCTTGGGGAAGTTGCGCAGCAGCTCACGCGAGAGCGCGCTGGGCTTGCGCGCCAGGCGCGTGCGGGCGCCGCGCAGGACCTCTTCGGCCTCGGGCGTGTGGGCGACCGCGGCGGCGAGCAGCGCCGCCTGCAGCCGGCGGTCCTGCTTGCGCGCGGCGTGGACGAGGCGGCGGGCGTTGCGGGCGTGCGCGCCGCCGCTCGAGTTCACGAGCAGTCCCAGCAGGCGCTTGGTCTCGGGCCAGCGCTGGACGGCGTACTCCTCGTGGACCTCGCGCGTGTACTCGGCCAGGCGCCAGATCCACGCGTTGGCCTGGTCGCGACGGCCGATGCGCTTCTCGGCCAGCGCCTGGAACATGACCTTGGCGCCCTCGCGGCGCTCGTCGCGCGCCCACGTGCCGATGACGTCGATCGAGAGGTCGAAGGCCTCGGCGTCCTTGGCCGCGGCGATCTCCTGCAGCGCGCGGACGCGCAGCTGCGAGTTGCGGTTGCGCTCGACGGCGGTGAGCAGGAAGCGGCGCTTGAGCTCGCCCGTGCGGTCGAAGTGCAGCATGGCCCGCGCCCGGCGCCAGCCGCTGGGCGCCACGCGCGCGCCCGCGAGCGCCGCCCACATGTGCTGCTCGCCGTAGTCGAGGTGCTCCACCGCGATGCGCCACAGCTCGCGCTCGAAGACCTCGTGACGGCGCTCTTCCTCGGCGGTGACGGGGATGACGCGGCGCTCGACGCGCACGCGGCGCCCGCGCCCGCGGCGCACCGGCCCGATGACGATCGCGCCGCCGCGGTAGACGTCGCGGTCCAGCAGCGAGTGCAGCGTGATGACCGGGTCGTCGTGCTTGGTCGCCGGATGGACGAAGTCGACGACGACGCCCGCCTCCTTGCCCGGATGGCGGCGCGTGACGCGTCCGACACGCTGCTGATAGACGCGCCGCGACGCCGTCGGAGCGAGGTGCATGCAGACCGTCGCGCGGGGCGAGTTCCAGCCCTCGGCGAGCAGCTGGGCGTTGACCAGCACGTCGATCTCGCCGCGCTCGTAGTTGGCGAGGATCTCGGCCAGCTCGCGCTTGGGCGTCTCGCCGGAGACGGCCATCGCCTTGATGCCCTCCTCGCGCATGGCCTCGGCGACGTTGTAGGCGTGGCGGACGCCGGCCGCGTAGATCACGCCCGGCACGCCGTTGAAGCGCGTCTTGTAGAGGTTGGCGATGGCCAGGTTGAACGGGAGCTGGTCCAGCAGCTCGGCCAGCATCTCCTGGTCGAACTCGACGTCGACGTCGCCGCGGCGCAGCGGCACCTTGGCGATCGTGCGCACCCCCGGGCCCGGCGGGATGCGGATGCAGCGCAGCGGGGCGATGACGCCGCGGCGCGCCGCCTGGGCGAGGTCGAAGCGCGACGTCTGGGTCGGGAAGAGGTCGGTGACGTGGCGGGCGATGAGCGCGCCCGTGGCCGTCATGCCGATGAAGATCGGGCCCGTCCAGGCGCGGATCGCGGCCGAGGTCTTCTCGCCCAGCGCGGTGTGCGCCTCGTCGCAGATGACGATCGTGTAGGCGTCGGAGATGCGCCCGGCGTTGCGCACGAACCACTGGTAGGTCTCGACGGTGACGGGGCCGTCGGAGCGCTCGGTGCCCGCGCCGTCGAGCAGCGGCGGCGACTCGCGCTTGGCGTAGCCGCGGGTGCGCAGCTCGCCCAGGAACTGGTCGACGAGGTTGCGCCGGTGGGTGAGGATCAGGATGCCGCCGGTGCGCGAGGCCTCGACGAAGCCCATCGCGGCGACGGTCTTGCCGGCGCCGGTGGCGTGCTCGAACCAGAAGCGCTTGAACGCGTTGGGGTCGTCGGCCGCGCCCTCCTCGACGTCAGGGTCGACCTCGGGCTCGTCGTCGTCCCAGGAGTCCTCGGGCTCGTCGTCCTCGGGGGCCTCGTCGACCTCGTCTTCCGGCTCGTCCTCGTCGTCCTCGTCCTCGTCGTCGTCCTCGTCGGCGGCGGCGATCGCCTCGTCGGCGGCGTCGTCGAGATCGGGCTCGTCGTCGTCATCGTCGTCGAGCTCGTCGGCCTCCTCGGGGAGGTCCGCCACGGCCTCGGCGGCGGGCTCCGGCTCGTCCTCGTCGTCCTCCTCGACCGCGAGCACGGGCTCGGCCGTCGGGCCGACGGCGGCGGTGCCGTTCTGGGCGGCGGCGAGCAGCGCGGTCAGGGTGCCCGAGAGGGCGTCGACCTGATGCGGGCTCAGAAGGGTGCCGTCCGCGAGGCGCGGCTCCTCCTCACTGAGCACGCGCTCGAGCCCGAGCAGCAGCGCGTAGCGGCGGCGCCAGCGCGTCGAGGGCACCTTCGCGCCGGCGTCGATCTCGCGCAGCGCGTCCTCCAGGGCGCGTCGGCGCCCCGACCCAGGGGCCAGCGCGACGGCGACGTCCTCGCCGTCGTGGACGAAGCGCTCACGGGTGAACGCCTCGGCGCGCTCGATGGCGGCCTGATCGGGAATCGATGCGGCCTCAGCGGCCGCCGACGTGGAATCAGCCAATGGCCTGGCTATCAGTCTGGAAAGAGAGAGTCGCGGCGTACGACCTGCCGGCGACTCGCGGAGCCCCCCGGTTGGTCCGGGGTTCGGAGAGGGACCTCCCTGGAGTCGTCGACCCTCTCCGTGAGTGACACGCAGGATATCGCACTCGCCCCCTGATGCGCCGGGTGGAGGACCGGTCTGACACCCTTTACCCGATGCGTCGCCGGCTGCCATGGGTCCTTGGGGCGATCGCCCTCGCGGCGGTCGTCGTCATCGGCCTGAGCCAGGCGCCCGAGTCCAAGACCCCGAGCCAGCCGAAGGTCTCGAAGATCTCCGCCCAGGAGCTGCACGCCAAGCTCGACGGCGCACCGGCCCCGCTCGCCGCCGTGCACGCGCAGGCCAACGACCTGCTGCCCGGCGCCCGCAAGGCCCTGCAGAAGCGGGTGAGCGAGCTGCGCGGCCACCCGGTCGTCGTCAACGTGTGGGCGGCGTGGTGCGGGCCGTGCCGCACCGAGCTGCCCGTGGTCCAGCGCGCGTCGCTCGACTACGGCAAGCGCGTCGCCTTCCTCGGCGTCGACCTGCGCGACAACCGCGGGGCGGCGCAGAAGCTCCTGCGCGACATCCCGCTGACCTACCCCTCCTACGAGGACCCCGACGGCAAGGTCGCCACCGGCTACCGCCTGGTCGGCACGCCGAGCACGATCTACTACGACGCGTCCGGCAAGCAGACGTACATCCACCAGGGCCAGTACGTCGACCGCGCCGACCTCGACGCCGACATCAAGCGCTACGCGGGCGTGTGACCGAGGTCCGGCCCGCGCGCGATCGCTCCGAGGTCGACGCCGCGCTGGCGCTGCGCTACGAGGTCTTCTGCGGCGAGCAGGGCGTCAGCCTCGAGGAGGAGCTCGACGGGCGCGACGGCGAGGCGCTGCACCTGGTCGCGCTCGAGCACGGCGCTGTCGTGGGGACGTGCCGGCTGCTGCTCGAGGGCGGCGACGTCAAGCTCGGGCGCATGGCCGTCGCGCCCTCGCACCGCGGCCGCGGCCTGGCGGCCGAGCTGCTCGCCGAGGCCGACGTGCGCGCCCGCGAGCTCGGCGGCGAGCGGATCGTCCTGGCGGCGCAGCTCACCGCCCGGCGGCTCTATGAGCGCGCGGGCTACGCGCCCTGTGGCGACGTCTTCCTCGACGCCGCGATCGAGCACGTGATGATGGCCAGGCCGCTCGCCCGGAGGTAGGCGCGACGGTCTCCTGACGTACCCTGCCGGGGCATGCCCGAAGTCCGCATCGACCCGCTCTCCGGCCACCGGACGATCGTCGCCTCCGACCGCGCCTCGCGGCCGGGCGGCGGCCTGTCCGCCACGGCGGCCGACCCGATCGACACCGAGAAGGACCCGTTCCTCGAGGGCCACGAGGACCGCACGCCGCCGGAGACCTTCGCGCTGCGCGACAACGGCGGCGGCCCGGACACGCCGGGCTGGCGCGTCCGCGTCGTCCCCAATCTCTATCCCGCGCTGGACCCCGCGAGCGCCGAGCCGGCGCCCTTCGCCAAGCCCGACCTCTTCGGCGTCTCCCCTGCCCGCGGCGCCCACGAGGTCGTCATCAACGCCCCCGACCCGGTCTGCTCGCTCGCGGACCTGCGCGTCGAGCAGGTCCAGGACGCGCTCGAGGTCTGGCGCCGGCGGATGCGCGCCCACAGCGACGCCGGGGCCGCGTACGTCCACGTCATCGTCAACGAGCGCCGCGAGGCCGGCGCCTCGCTCCCGCACACCCACGCGCAGATCTACGCGCTGGACTTCGTCCCGGCCGACGTCGCCCGCGAGCGCGAGCGCTTCGGCGCCTACGCCCAGCGCACGATGGGCGCCAACCTGCTCCAGGACCTCGTCCAGGAGGAGGTCAAGCTCCGCGAGCGGATCGTCGCCATCGACGACGAGGCCGTGCTCATGGCGCCCTACGGCGCCAAGCTCCCCTTCCAGCTCATGCTCGCCCCGCGCGAGCCCCGCGCCCGCTTCGAGGACGACGGGCCCACCGGGGCCGCGCTCCTGCACGACGGCCTGCTGCGCCTCGGGCGCAAGCTGGGCAACGTCCCGCCGCTGAACCTCTGGGTCCGCACCGCCCCGCTCGGCGCCGAGCACTTCTGCTGGCGCATCGACGTCGTCCCGCGCCTGACCCACATGGCCGGCCTGGAGCTCGGCGCCGGCATCCACCTCAACATCGTCGCGCCCGAGCAGGCCGCCGCCGAGCTGCGCGAGGTCTGAACACCTCTTCTAGCCCGATGGCCGCCTGCGATGTCGCGAGCGCTTGTACTCCTCCACCCACTGCTTGGTGGAGTACCACTGGTCGCGCTGACGCTGTGCTCGGAGTCGGCCGCGCTTTGCCGCGGTGTGCAGCGCGTTGTGGGTGAGCTCGCCATCGGCGAGCGCGACGAGCGGGACCATGCGATGAGGACCGGCCAGGCCGGGCAGGAGAAATCGGTCGATGCTGTGCTTAACGCTGCGGGCGATCAGCTCGCCGAGGGGACCGTTGTCACCACCATCCGAGCGCGCGAGCGCACGTAGGTACTTGTCGCGGTCGCGCTTGTAGACGATCGCGGGCGGATAGCCGTGGCGCACGAGGAGGACGTTCAGGAGCAGGCGCCCGACACGCCCGTTGCCGTCACGGAAGGGATGGATTCGCTCGAACGCGGCATGCAGGGCGGCGAGGTGCTCGACGAGGTGCGCAACGTCGCTGCGGGGGGAATCGCTGGCGGACGCCACCCAGTTGTGCATGAGCTGCGGGACATCGGGCCAGGGCGGCGGACGCATGCCTGACGCGAAAGGATGGATGTCGTGACGACGGAAGGAGCCAGGGCCCTCCTGATCGTCAAGCCCGTCGGGTGGAGCGTGGCGCCACACGGTCGCCACCACGCGCTCGTGGACCTCGCGGACCTCGGAGATGTGGAGGATCGCGTCGTCGGACCAGTCTCGGTCCGTGCGGTGGGCCTGCCGATAGACCCACAGAGCGGCCTCGCCGTAGCTCTTCACCTCCAGGTACTCGGCCAGCTCCTTGCTTCCGACGGCCTTGCCCTCCTCGAGCAGGAGCTGTACCTGCCGCTGGACGAGCGTGTTGCCTTCGATGGCCGTCGAGTTGTGGGTCTCCTCGACCCAGATGCCCTCCCAGATCCCCTCGGCCTCGGCCGGGAGGGGCAGTCCGCCCACATTCGCCAGCTCGCCAACAGCCCGGTCGAGTTGGCGGTACCAGGCGGTGCGGCTGGGTCTTCCTGGACTTGGCATTTGGACCTGTTGATGTGAGATAATACACAACAGGTCTTCTTCCTCCCCGAATCAGGCCCCATTCCGGCACATCGATGACCGATCGGCGATGAGAAAACCCAAACAGGTCGAAAGTCGCTGATGCGCGCGCTCGTGCAGCGCGTCAGCCGCGCCGCCGTGCGCGTCGACGGCGAGGTCGTGGGCGCGATCGGCGCGGGGCTGCTCGTGCTCCTCGGCGTCACCCACGACGACGACGAGCACGTGGCGGACCGCCTGGCCGACAAGGTCGCGGCGCTGCGGATCTTCCCCGACGCCGAGGGGCGGATGAACGAGGCGCTCGACGGGCGCGGCGTCCTGGTCGTCAGCCAGTTCACGCTCTACGGCGACGCGCGCAAGGGCAACCGGCCGTCGTACGTGGCGGCCGCGCGCCCGGAGCAGGCCGAGCCGCTCTACGAGCGCTTCGCCGACCGCCTCGGCGCACAGCGCGGCGTCTTCGGGGCGATGATGGAGGTCGAGCTCGTCAACGACGGCCCGGTGACGATCCTCGTCGAGCTTGCGTAGCCTTCCGCCCCCATGCCACCGGAAGACCGCTTCGTCCCCCGCTTCGCCGCCGAGCCGCCGCAGGACCTGCTGCCCTACGGGCGCTGGGCGCAGACGCTGACCGAGGAGTTCCTCGCCGCCTGCCTGCGGATCGACAGCGAGGGCGAGGACCTGGGCGAGCCCGCCGAGGTCGTCTGGTACCCCGACCGCACCTGGCACGGGCGGACCTTCGTGCCGGCGACCGCGACCACCTCCGCCGGCTACGAGCTCTACGGCTACGTGAGCTTCGCCCCCGGCGGCGACGGCGAGGAGCCCGGCGACTTCCACTCCTCGGCCGACTACACGGCCGAGACCGCCGAGGCCAACCCCGACTGGCAGATCGACCTCTGCGACGAGGTCGTCGGCACGTGGCGCGGCGAGCAGGGCAAGGCGGCGGCGATGACGCTCGTGTGGGGCCGCCCGCTCGTCGACGGCGGCGCCGTGGTGACCGGCGAGCTCGCCGACCTCGCGGTCGACCAGTGCCCGGTGCTCGAGGGCCGCTTCACGCTGATCGCCCCCGACGACTACCGGGGCGACACGCTCGACGTCAAGCTCTACGACCGCCGCGGCCAGGAGCTCGCGCACGAGTCGCTGTACGCCGAGGACGGCGACGAGGACGAGGACGAGGGCTAGCCGGGCGCCACGCGCCCCACGCGCCCGCCGGTGCGCGCGACGAGGTCGGCCGGCGCGATCGGGAAGACCGACGACGGCGTCCCCGCCGCGGCCCACACCGTCTCGTACCCGAGCAGGTCCTCGTCGACCACGGTCTCGAGCGCGCGGGCATGGCCGAAGGGCGGCACGCCGCCGATCGCGAAGCCCGTCTGCTCACGGACGAAGGCCGCGTCGGCCTTGACCGCCCCGAAGCGCTGCTCGTCGACGCGGTTGGCGCCCGAGGCGATGACGAGCAGCGGCTCGTCGCCGACCCGGAAGACCAGCGACTTGCAGATCGCCCCCACCTCGCAGCCGATCGCCGCCGCGGCGTCGGCCGCAGTGCGCGTGCCCGCCGGGAACTCGCGGGCGCCGTCGAAGGCCGCGGCGCTCACGCCGCCGCGGTCGGCACGCGCTTGGCGATCTCCTCGTCGGTGAGCGGGAAGTGGCAGGCGGTCAGGTTGCCGCCCTCCTTGATCTCCAGCAGCGGCTCGTCGACGTTGCAGACGCCGTCGCGCGCCTTCGGGCAGCGCGTATGGAAGCGGCAGGCCGGGGGCGGGTTGGTCGGCGAGGGCACGTCGCCGCCGAGGACCTGGCGCTGCTTCTCGCGCGCCAGCCGCGGATCGGGGACGGGCACCGCCGACAGCAGCGCGCCGGTGTAGGGGTGGCGCGGATGGTCGAAGAGCGCGTCGGCGTCGGCGAGCTCGACGATCTTGCCCAGGTACATGACCGCGACGCGGTCGCAGACGTGGCGCACGACCGAGAGGTCGTGGGCGATGAAGATGATCGTCAGCCCCAGCTCGCGCTGCAGCTCGGAGAGCAGGTTGATGATCTGCGCCTGGATCGAGACGTCCAGCGCGGAGACCGGCTCGTCGGCCACGACGAGCTTGGGCTTCAGGGCGATGGCGCGGGCGACGCCGATGCGCTGGCGCTGGCCGCCGGAGAACTCGTGCGGGAAGCGGTTGTAGTGCTCCGGGTTGAGGCCGACGACGTCCATCAGCTCCTGCACGCGCTTCTTGCGCGCGGACTCGTCCTTCTCGAGCTTGTGGATGATGAACGGCTCGCCGATGATCGAGCCGACCGTCTTGCGTGGGTTCAGCGACGAGTAGGGGTCCTGGAAGATCATCTGCATGTCGCGGCGCAGCGGCTTGAGCTCGCTGCGCGAGGAGTGCGCGATGTCGTTGCCCTTGTAGATGACCTCGCCGCCGGTGGGCTCGAGCAGGCGCGTCAGCAGGCGCGCGGTGGTCGACTTGCCGCAGCCCGACTCGCCCACGAGGCCGAGCGTCTCGCCCTCGTAGACGTCGAAGCTGATGCCGTCGACGGCGCGCACGGCGCCGACCTGCTTCTGCAGGATGATCCCCTGGCGAAGGGGGAAGTGCATCTCGAGGTCGCGCACCTCGATGAGCTTGGTGGCTCCGTTCGTGCTCACGACGTGGCCTCCTCGGACGCGGCCTCCTCGGAGAGGACCGGGTGTGCCGCGGCCTCCTCCTCGGTCAGCGTGCCCTCGACGCCCGGCACGACCTCGGTCCCCGCCGGCGCGAGGACCTCGCCGACCGCCTCGCGGTCGACCACCTGGTCGGGCACGTCGACCCGCGCCATCGCCTCGTCGGGCGTCGCGCCGCTGTGCAGCGCCATCCACAGCGAGCGGCGCACCTGGCCGGGCAGCAGGCAGGCGACCTCGTGCTTGTGGCCGCCGCCGTTGCCGGCGTCGGCGGCGGGAGCGAGCTGCGGATCGATGCGCTTGTGGGCCTCGCGCACGTACGGGCAGCGCGGGTGGAAGGAGCACCCCGGCGGCTTGTTGATGAGCGACGGCGGGCGCCCGGGGATCGGCACGAGCGGCTCGTCGCGAGGCGAGTCCAGGCGCGGGATCGACTTCAGCAGGCCCCAGGTGTAGGGGTGCTCCGGCGTCGCGAAGATCGACTCCTTGTGGGCGTACTCGACGATCCGCCCCGCGTACATGACCCCGATGTCGTCGGTGACCTCGGCGACCACGCCCAGGTCGTGGGTGATCATCACGATCGCCGTGTCGAGCTCGCGCTGCAGGCGCTGGATGAGGTCGAGGATCTGCGCCTGGACGGTCACGTCGAGCGCGGTCGTCGGCTCGTCGGCGATCAGGAGCTTGGGGTCGTTGATG
This sequence comes from uncultured Actinomycetes bacterium, assembly GCA_963851295.1. Taxonomy (GTDB): domain Bacteria; phylum Actinomycetota; class Thermoleophilia; order Solirubrobacterales; family Solirubrobacteraceae; genus JAOPZW01. The sequence continues at coordinate 21,661 of CAWKOS010000004.1, forward strand.
AGCGCCATGGCGATCATCACGCGCTGGCGCATGCCGCCCGAGAACTCGTGCGGGTAGGACTCGATACGCCGGCGCGGCTCGGGGATGCCCACGAGACCGAGCATCTCGACCGCGCGGTCGAGCGCCTGCGCCTTGGACACGTCGCGGTGAGCCTGCACGGCCTCCACGAGCTGGTCGCCGATCTTGTAGAAGGGATGCAGCGACGACAGCGGGTCCTGGAAGATCATCGCCATGTCGTTGCCGCGCAGCTTGCGCATGTCCTCGTCGGAGGCCGCCAGCAGGTCCTTGCCGTCGAAGATGATCGAGCCCGTGATGCGCGCGTTGCCCGCAAAGCGGGTCAGGCCCATCACGGTCAGCGACGAGACGCTCTTGCCCGAGCCCGACTCGCCGACGATGCCAAGGGCCTCGCCGCGGTCCACCGTGTACGAGACGCCGTCGACGGCCTTGACCATGCCGTCGTCGGTCTCGAAGTGGACCTTCAGGTCCGTGACTTCCAGGAGGGCCAAGAGCTAGTACCTCACGCGTGGGTCGAGGAAGGCGTAGACGATGTCCACCATCAGGTTGAGCAGGATGATGAAGAAGGCGCCCATGAGAACCGTGCCCTGCACGGTCGGCAGGTCGCTCTTCTGGATGGCGTCGAAGGCCAGGCGGCCGACGCCGGGGATGTTGAAGACGGTCTCGGTGAGGATCGCGCCGCCGAGCAGGATGCCGAGGTCGAGGCCGAGGATCGTCACGATCGGCGTGATCGCGGAGCGCACGCCGTGCTTGAAGACGACCACGCGCTCTCTGAGCCCCTTCGCGCGCGCGGTGCGGATGTAGTCCTCGGACATCGTCTCGAGCAGGTTGCCGCGCAGGAAGCGGGCGTAGATCGCCGCGAACGAGGCGGCGAGCACGAACCACGGCATGATCAGCGCGGGGATGACCTCGCCGGGGTTGGTGAAGATGTTGCCGGTGCTCGGGTAGGCGCCCTGGCCCTCGAAGAGCGGGAACTTGCCGAGGTCCTTGGAGAAGAGGTACAGCGAGACCAGGCCGAGCCAGTAGACCGGGGCGGAGATGGCGACGAGGGCCGAGCCCATCGCCACGCGATCCATCCACGTGCCGCGCTTGATGGCGGAGATGATCCCCACCGGGATCCCGATCAGCAGCCACACGACCGCGCCGCCGACCGCGAGCGCGCCCGTGGCCGGCAGGCGGTCGAAGATCTGCGACTTGACCGAGACGCTGTTCTGGTAGCTGTAGCCGAAGTCGAAGTGGAAGACGAGCCGCTGCAGGTACTTCAGGTACTGGATGTACCACGGCCTGTCGAGCCCGAGCGTGTGGTTGATCGAGGCGAGCAGCTCGGGGGTGGGCTGGCGCCCCGCACGCAGAGCGGCCGGATCGGCCGCCGGCAGCGTGTAGAAGATCACGTAGGTCAGGAAGCTGATCACGAGGAGCAGCACGACCATCCAGAGCAGCCGGCGGATGATGAAGGGGATCATGGCCTTTGGCGGAGCGGGTGCGGTTGGGGCCGAGGCGGCGCCCCGCCGAGCTTGTTACCCGGCGGGGCGCTGATGCCTCAGGCGTTCAAGCGACCTTCGCGGCCTCCTACTTCAGCGACGTGAAGCTGAGGTCGTGCGTCGTGTAGTAGCCGTTGGCCACCTGCACGACGTTCTTGGAGCCCACGAGGGCAGTCTTGTCCCAGATCCACGGGATCGCCGGGGCCTGCTCGGCGATCATGTGGCCGATCTTGGCCCAGGCCTTGTTGCGCGCCGCGCCCACGGGCGTGGTCGACGCGGCCTTCATGGCGTTGTTGATCGCGGGGACGTTCAGCTCGGGCCAGTTGACGTTGCCCTGCTGAAGGATGTTGTTGCCGTTGAACGTGGCATCCAGCATCGACTGCGGGTCGGCGAAGTCCTTGAACCAACCCACGTTCGGCCCGAGGGCCACGTTCTGCTTGGGCACCGAGAGGAACTTCGTGTACAGCGTGTCCTGAGGCACGATGCGGAAGTTCAGCTTGAAGCCCAGCTGCTCCATCTGACCCTGGAAGACCTCAGCGGTCTTCTTGCCCGGATCGGCGTTGGTGGCGATGGTGAGGATCTTGTCCCCGCCGGTCCACTTGCCGTTGGCGTCGATCGGCAGGCTCGGGTCCTGCTTCTTGGCCGCGAGCATGTACTTCTTCGCGGTCGCCGGGTCGCCCTCGGGATGCGCGAGGAAGTCCAGGTCGGTGTTCTGCTTCAGGCCACCGGCCTCCTCGAAGCCGGGGATGCCCGGCGGGATCCAGCCCGTCGCGATGTCACCGAGGATCGCGCCGCCGCGCGTCAGGCGCAGGGCGTTGCGGTTCGACGCCGCGATGACCGCCTTGCGGACATTGATGTTGTCGAACGGCTTGACCGTCGTGTTCATCGAGATGTAGCGCGTGCCGCCCGACGGGACGAACAGCACCTGATCCTTCTGACGGGTGACCGCCTGCTTGAGGACCTGCGCCGGCGGCGAGCCCGCGTCACAGCAGAGCGACGACTGACCGTTCAGCGCGCGGCGCGAGGCCGTCGCCAGATCGTCGTTGCCCTCCTCGATCTTGATCTCGTCGAGGTAGGCGGGCCGGTAGTCGAGCTTCGGGTCCCAGTTGGGGTTGCGGACGATGTCGATCAGCTTGCCGGGGACGCGCCCGGTGACCTTGCCGGTCGAGTCGTTCTTGACCATGTACGGCCCCGTGAAGGACTGGTACTGGTCGAACTTCGACGGCGTGCTGGCGTCGTACTTCTTGGCGTACTCCTCGGGCACCGGCACCGTGATCGGCATCACCAGCGCCTGTGACACGAGCGGTGCGCTCGGGGTCTTCAGCTTGAAGACGATCGTGGTGTCGTCCGGCGTCTCGATGCCCGAGATCGGCTTGATGTCGCCGGTGTTGGGCTTGGCGGGCGTCCCCACGATCGAGTTGAAGTAGGTGCCCGCGTAGCCGCTCGGGACCTCCTTGGAGAACGCGCGCTCGAAGGCGTACTTGATGTCCGCCGTCTTGACCACGCGGTTGACGGGCGGCGCGTACTTGACCCCGGGCCTGATGTGCACCGTGATCGTCTTGTTGTCCGCCGAGATCTCCGGCGGGCCTGTCGCCAGGTCCGGCACGGGCTTGACGGAGTCGGTCGGCTTGAACGAGTACAGCGTCCGGTTGGTCGAGTAGAGGACCATGTAGCCGAACGTGTAGTAGGTCTGGCCGGAATCGAGGTAGTCGACGTCGGACGCGGCGAGATAGGTGATTACCCCGCCCTTCTTGCCACCGGTGTTCTCAGTAGCGCCCGAGCTCTTGGCCGAGCTGCTGCTGCCACCACCGCTGGTGCTGCTGTTGTCGTTGCCGCCGCATGCGGCGACGAACAGTGCGAGCGCCGTGATGACGCTCGCGAAGAGGGTCCAGCGAACGGACCTCCTCATAGGTGCTCCTCCTTGTTGCGGAACGCTGTGCACTGCTCTCTCCCTTCGGGCGCCCCTCAGCGCCCCGTCCGGGGGTTGAGCGCGTCCTGCAGTCCGTCGCCGACCAGGTTGAAGGCGAGGACGGTGAGCAGCAGCGCAACTCCCGGGAACGTCATGTACCACCAGGCCGTGTCGAAGATCTCGATGGCGTCGGCGATCATCGCTCCCCAGCTCGCCGTCGGCGGCTGGACCCCGACGCCCAGGAACGAGAGCGCGGCCTCGAACAGGATGTTCGTCGGGATGAGCAGGGTGGTGTAGACGATGATCGGCGCCACGAGGTTCGGCAGGATGTGGCGGAAGATGATTCGCGTGTCGGAGGCGCCCAGAGAGCGGGCGGCCTCGACGAACTCCTTCTCGCGCAGCGAGAGGACCTGGCCGCGGATGATGCGGGCCATGTAGGGCCAGCCGGCGAGGGTGATGACGAAGATCACGACCGGCAGGCCGGGCTCGATGAGCGTGGCCGTGCTGTCGACGACGGTGGCGAAGATGATCCCGACCACGATCGTCAGGATGCCCGGCGCGAGGCGCAGCACCCAGTCCGAGCCGCTGATGGCGCCAAAGCCGCCGCGGCCGCGCAGCTGCTGGACCCCGGCCACGATCACCGGGATGACCAGGAAGGCGACGCCGAGGATCAGCAGGTCGCGCCCGACCGACTTGGCCGTCAGGCAGCCCTTCAGCGAGCAGGCCGCGCCGAGCCCGAGCGCGAGCAGCAGCACGGGGAAGGCGAGCACGACGTCCATCGAGCGCGAGAGCACGGTGTCGACGACGCCGCGGTAGTAGCCGGCGATCATGCCCAGCGTCACGCCGATCAGGACGATCAGGCCGGTGGCGAGGAAGGCGACCTCGAGCGACACGCGGGCGCCGTAGAGCGTGCGGCTGAACACGTCGCGCCCGAGCGCGTCGGTGCCCATGATGTAGCCGTGCCCCGGCGCGGCCGCGGAGCCGAACTCGTCGAGCGCGTTGGAGTTCTGCTGGTTCGGCGGGTGGGCGCCGAAGAGCTTGACCAGCTGCGGCGCGAAGATCGCGACGAACACCAGCAGGCCGATGAAGGTCAGCGCGACGAGCGCGATCTTGTCCTGCCGCAGCCGTCGCCAGAAGAGCGCAAACGGCGAGCGCGCCGCGATCTCGTTCGGGGTCTGGGCCGCCTCATCGGTGATCAGGCCACCGGTGTCCTGCAGCAGCTCGGCAGCGCCGGTGCTCACGGCCTACGGCCTTGCGTCATTACGTACCTCGCTGATGGGTCCCTCTCCCAAGTGCGCCCGGTTCACATTCCCCGGACGTCGCGACAATACTCCTGTCGGTGTCGAACTCGCCGTCCGACCACCGCTCCTTAATCCAGCGGACACACGGTCGCGCACTCGACGCGTGGGCGTGCCATACCGCCGGCTCGATTCGCTTCTGAGCGGCCTTCTCCTCCCATCCCTCAAAGGCCAGCCCGGCACTGTATGCCCCGGCACGTAACGATCGGTTAAAGGATCATGCTTAGGCAGATCAGTGCCCCCGGCAGGAGTCGAACCTGCGCACATCGCTTAGGAGGCGATTGCTCTATCCACTGAGCTACGAGGGCCTTCCCGCCATTGTGACGGGCCGGCGGCGCTAGCGGTCGGGGCGGTCGGGATAGACGTCGTCGATCGTTGCCAGCGCCTCGTACGGAGCGCCCGCGGCGGCCTCGCGGATGCGCTCGGCGCCGCCCGCCAGGCGGTCGAGGACGGTGATCACGCCCGCAATCTCGTGGCCGGCGTCGCGGACCGCGTCGATGGCCTGCAGGGTCGAGCCGCCCGTCGTCACGACGTCCTCGACGATCAGGCAGCGGTCGCGGGCGTCGAGCGGCGGACCCTCGATGCGTCGCTGCAGGCCGTGGCCCTTGGTCTCCTTGCGCACGAAGAAGGCCTTGACGTCGGCCCCGCCGGCGAGCGCCGCACACGCCGGCGCGTCGGCGCCCATGGTCAGGCCGCCGACGGCCGTCGCGCCCCAGTCGCGGGCGCGGGCGGCGACGAGCTCGGCGAGCGCCCCGAACCCGGCCGGGCGCAGGATCGCGCGCTTGGCGTCGACGTAGTACTGGGCGACGGCCCCGCTCGTGAGCACCACCTCGCCCACCACCAGCGCGTGGGTCCGCAACTCGTCGATCAGCCGCTCCCGGGCGCCCATCCGACCCGTACCCTATCGGCCGTGCTGGAGAGTCTCCTGCGGACGGCGGCGATCGTCGCGAGCGCCATCGTGCTCGTGAGCTTCGCCCTGTTCGCGATCGACGAGACGCGCGACGCCTCCGCGCGCAGCGCCTCCGCGGTCGCCGGGCTGGACGCCACCTCGGCCTCCGACCCGTCGCCGCGCCAGGAGCGCGCCCGCGAGCGCGCCCACTCGAGCGCGCGCGAGACGATCGACGACGCCGATGACATCCTCGTCGCGCCCTTCGCGGGCATCGTCGACGGGTCGGGCAGCTCCTGGGTCCGGCGCGGCGTGCCGACGCTGCTCGCGGTGTTCATCTATGGCTTCGGTCTCTCGTTCCTGGCGCGGTACGCCCGGGGACGGGCTTGACCTCCGCGGTCGGCGCGTCTCGCTTCGGCGAGCGGCCGGCGTTCGGCCTCGGCGTCGAGGAGGAGCTCGTCCTCGTCGACCCCGCGACCCACGCGCTCTCGCACACGAGCGCCGGCGTGCTCGCGCGGATGGACGTCGCCGAGGGCGAGGGCTACGCGCATCCGGACACCTACTCGGCGCTCGTCGAGCTCGCCTCGCCGCCGGCGCGCGACGCGGACGAGGGCGTGGCGGCGCTGTCGGCGCTGCGCGCGCGGGTGCGCGCCGCGGGCGGCACGCTGATCGGCGCGGGCATCCACCCCGACGGCGCCTTCGGCGACGTCGAGCACGTCGACGAGCCGCGCTACCACCGCATCGTCGAGCAGCTCGAGGGGCTCATCCGGCGCACGCCGACGTGCGCGCTGCACGTCCACGTCGGGATGCCCGACGAGGCGACCGCGATCCGCGCCTTCAACGGCCTGCGCGAGCACCTCCCGCTCCTGCAGGCGCTCGCCGCCAACTCGCCCTTCTGGCACGGGCGGGACTCCGGCCTGGCGACCGCGCGGGCGCAGCTCTTCCGCGGCTACCCGCGCGCGGAGATCCCGCGCGCCTTCGCTTCGTTCGACGACTACGCCGAGACCGTGCAGGGCGTCGTCGACGCCGGCGACCTGCCCGACTACACCTTCCTGTGGTGGGACATCCGCCCGCACCCGCGCTTGGGGACCGTCGAGGTGCGCGCGATGGACAGCCAGTCGGCGCTGTGGTCGGCGGCGGCGCTGGCGGCGCTCGTCCACGGCCTCGCGCGCGCGGCCGCCGAGGACCGGCGCGAGGCGTGGGTCGCGCGCGAGGTCCTCATGGAGGCGTCCTTCACGGCGGCCCGCGACGGCCTGCGGGCGCGGCTGCCGCACGACGGCGCGCTGCGACCCGTGGCCGACGTCGCGCGCGCGGCGCTGGAGCGCGCCCGTCCCCACGTCGAGGAGCTCGGCGGGGCGGACGCGCTCGCCGGCGTCGAGCGGATCCTCGCCGAGGGCAACGGGGCCGACCGCCAGCGCGCGGCCCACGCGCGCGGCGGGATGGCCGCGCTGCTCGAGCTGCTCGTGACCGAGGCCGCCGCGCCCTACCGGTAGACGTCGACGATGTCGCCGATCTTGATCCAGCGGAAGATCGAGATCGCGTCCGGGTTGGGCACCCGCAGGCAGCCGTGGCTGGCGGCGAAGACCGGCACCTCGGCGTAGCCGTGGATCGCGTAGCCGCGGATGAAGAAGTTCGAGTAGTACATGCCCTTGGCGTTGAAGCCGGGCAGCTTGGAGTAGACGCGGAAGCTCCCCTGCACCGTCGGCGTCGACGGCTTGCCTGAGCTCATCGGGTAGATGCGCTCCACGCGCGAGCCCTGGATGAGCGCGAGCACCTGGCGCGAGAGGTCGGCCTCGACGTGCTTGCCGTGGTCGGGATGGCGGACCTTGAAGGTGCCCTTGCCCGCCAGCAGCGCCTTGAAGAGGCCGCCGTCGGCGGCGGTCGTGCGGGCCATGCCCGTGACCTTGCGGAAGGCGAGCACGGCGCGCGCGGTGCGGTCGTCGAAGAGGCCTCGCTGCCCGACCACGTAGCCCTTGGCCGCCAGGCCGCGCTGCAGCAGGCGCACCGCGGGGCCGCGCGCGCCGAGGCCGGCGTGCAGGGCGGCGACGTCGACCTTCACCGGCGTGGCCACGAGCTGCGGCGCCGTCGGCGTGGCGAGGTGCGTCGCCTTGATCTGCACGTCGCCCGCCGTCGAGGTCTGGAAGGCCACGAGCGCGAAGCCCGACTTGCCCGTCGGCGACATCTGCAGGTTGACGTTGACCGCCCGCAGCTTGTGGCCGTGGCGGTAGAAGCGCACGGTCGCCGTCTGGCCCGCCATCCAAGGCTGCATGACCACGCGCACGCGCCACGGCTGGCCCGCCAGCGCCACGCGATCGGAGCTCACGCGCTCGGGCGTGAGCGACAACAGCGGCCCTGTCGCCGCGGAGGCGGCGCTCGGCGCGGCCATGAGGAAGAAGGCAAGGAGCAGACCGCACCGTTTGGGCATGGCGCGGAAATGTACCTATGCAGGCAGACCGGGCCATGCGGTTGGCGCAGGGGCGCGCCAGCCGGCGCGCGAGCGCCGCTAGCTGTAAGACCTGAGCAGGTTGTTCGGCGTCCCCGCCACGCCGGCGTGGGCGCGAACAGCTCACCGAGGGAGACCAGCCCGCCGCGCCGCCGGCCCCCGGGGGACGCCGCCGGCCCCCGGGGGGCGCCGAACGTCGGTCTTCCCCCGTCCACACCGGGTAGAACCGACGTTCGACCCCCGGGGGCACGGACCCGTTCCTCGGTGAGCTGTTCGCAGCGCAACGGGCGTCACAGCGACCCGGCACCCCGAACAACCTGCTCAGGAACTACAGCTAGCCGGCCGGCGCCACGGCGGGCGTCCAGCGCGCGCGGACCACGAGCGCGACCGACGTGATGATCGCCAGGGCGCTCACGAACAGCACCGGGATCCCCCAGCCCCAGTGCTGCGAGACGCCGAAGGCGATCGAGTTGTTCAGGCAGTGCAGCGCCATGCACGGGTACAGCGACCCGGTCTTGTTGTAGAGCAGGCACAGCGTGAAGCCGAAGAAGGCCAGCGGCGGCAGGAAGACCGCCTCGGCCGAGCCGACGTGGATGCCGCCGAAGACCAGGCCGGTGATGATCGCCGCGGGCCACAGCCCCTTCCAGCCGCGCAGGGAGGTGAAGAAGAACCCGCGGAAGAAGAACTCCTCGGCGATCGGCGCCACCACCGAGACCAGGAAGGCGACCGCGACGAGCGCCACGGTGCTGTCCTTGACGCCGAGCTCGTCGGGGAGCTTCGTGTCGTCGGGGTTGGCGCCGAGGATCGCGACCCACACCAGGGTCACGACGTAGAAGGCGACGAAGGCCGCCGCGATCCAGCCGACCGCGGGCAGCAGGCGCGTCGGACGCAGCCCGAACTGCTCGGGCCGCGGCGTCGAGGCGATGCTCGCGAACAGCAGCGCCGCGCCGATGAAGCACAGGTCCTGGACGATCGTCGCCGAGATGTTGACCGCCGCGGTCGGGTTGCTGAAGTCGGCCCCGGCGAGCGCCGCGACGACGCCGACGAGGAGCGCCCCCATGAGCGCGCCCGCGAACGCCGCGATGAGCGCGACGAAGGCCATCCACGGTCGCCAGCTCGGCCGCTCGGGCGGCGGCGGGCGCTCGACGCCCTCCGGCAGCTCGGGAGCCGCGCTGAACGAGGGCGGCGGGATGGAGGAGGGCGCGGTCGACATCGGTGCTGGAAAGAGAGTACGAGGCCTTCGCGCGTCGCTACCCGGTTGCGGCGGGCGACGCGAGCTCCTCCAGCGAGGCCACGACGCGGACGCCATCGGGCGCCGCGGCGCCGTCGCGCGCGACGAGCACGGCCTCGACGCCGGCGTTGCGCGCGCCGGCGACGTCGTGCTCGACGCTGTCGCCGACGTGCACCGCGTCCTCGGCGCGCGCCCCGAGGCGCTGCAGGGCGGCGCGGAAGATCGCCGGGTCGGGCTTGGCCACCCCCTCGACCGCGGAGATGACGACCGCGTCGACGAGCGGGCGCAGCTCGGTGCGCTCCAGGACGTCGTGCAGGGAGACATCCCAGTTGCTGACCACGGCGAGGCGCGCGCCCCGCGCGCGCAGGCGCGCGAGGACCGCGGGGACCTCGGGGTAGGCCCGGAAGCGGATCGCGGCCAGCAGCGCGTCCTGCACCTCGGCGAGCGGCAGCGCGGTGCCCAGCGACTCCTGCACGACCGCCGCGCAGCGCCGGCGCAGGTCCACGAGCGCGGGCCAGTCGCGCGCCTCGTCGTGGTGGGCGCGGTAGTAGGCCATCTCGGCGAGCATCGCCGCCCGCGCGGCCTCCTCGTCGACCACGACGCCGCGCGCGGCCAGCTCGTCGACGAGGTGCGGCCACGGGCGCTCGAGCTCGACCAGCGTGCCGAGGGCATCGAGGAGCACCGCGGAGGGGATACCTTCCCGCGCCATGTCGGTGCTCATCCTCGCAGCCGACTCATCGACCGACCGCGGCCTGGCGGCCGCGGCGACGCTGCTCGTCGCCCTCGTGCTCGTCATCGTGGTCCAGCGGGCGATGCGCGGGCGCGCCGGGAAGCTCGCCTCGGCGATCGGCGGGAGCGACCTCAGCCCGGTCGTCGACACGCGCCTGCGCTTCCTGCGCCGCGCGGTCCAGGCGGCGATCATCATCGTCGGCCTCGCGCTGGCGATCGCGCAGTTCACGAGCCTCGACCGCCTCGCCGCCACCGTGCTGGCCTCCAGCGCGATCGCGGCCGCGGTGGTCGGCTTCGCGTCGCGCCAGGTGCTCGCCAACGCGATCGCCGGAATGATGCTCGCCGTCACCCAGCCGCTGCGCATCGGCGACCTCGTGACCTTCGAGGGCGAGACGGGCACGGTCGAGGACGTCTCGCTGACCTACACGTGGCTGCGCACGGGCTCCGACGCGCGGCTGATCATCCCCAACGAGCGCCTCGCCTCGGGCGTGCTGCGCAACGACTCGATCCGCTCGCCCTCGGTCGCCCTGGAGGCGTCGGTGTGGCTGGGGCCCGACGCCGACGAGACCGCCGCCCTCGCCGCGGTGGACGCGCTCGACGAGGTGACCTCCGCGCGGATCGCCGAGGTCACCGACACGGGCATCCGGATCCAGGTGGCCGGGCCGCCGGTGGCCCCGGCGCTGCGCATCGCGCGCGAGGGCGAGCTGCGGGTCGCGGCCTTGCACGCGCTGCGCGAGGCAGGGTGTCGGGGGCGTCGCGACGAACCCTGAACTACCCTCTGAAGGTCCCTGATGTCCCGTAGAGAGCGCCAACGACGCAAGCGCCGCAACGAAGGCGGCCCCAGCCGCATCATCTTCCTCACCCTGGGGCTGATCGTCACCGGCGTGGCCATCGCCGGCATCTCCGCCGTCGCGTGGGTCATCAACGTCGCCAACAGCGCCCCGTCGCTGGACACCAAGAAGCCGATCGAGCTCGGCGCCACCTCGCGCGTCTACGCCGCCGACGGCAAGACGCGGCTGGGCTTCATCAACGCGACCACCCTGCGCACGCCGGTGACCTCCGACGAGATCCCCGACGTGGTGCGCGAGGCGACGGTGGCGATCGAGGACCGCCGCTTCTACGAGCACAAGGGCGTCGACTTCGAGGGCATCGTCCGCGCCGCGGTGAAGAACCTCGAGTCCAAGAAGGACATCCAGGGCGGCTCGACGCTGACCATGCAGCTCGTGCGCAACCTCTACACGGGCGAGCGCGCGCGCAACGGCGTCGCCGGCTACAAGCGCAAGATCCGCGAGGCCAAGCTCGCCCAGGAGCTCGAGGACCGCCACCCGGGCCCCCCGGGCAAGCTGTGGATCGTCAACAAGTACGTCAACTCGGTGCCCTACGGCACCGTCGGCGGCCAGACCGCGGTCGGCATCCAGGCCGCGGCGCGCATCTTCTTCGACAAGCCCGCCACGCGCCTGACGCTGCGCGAGGCCGCGCTGCTCGCCGGGCTCCCGCAGGCGCCGTCGGACTACAACCCGTTCATCGACAAGGGCGCCGCGACCGCGCGGCGCAACGACGTCCTGCAGCGCATGGCCGACCAGGGCTACATCACCCAGGAGACCGCCCAGAAGACGATGCAGATGAGCCTCGGGGTCAAGCACAACCGCTACTACACGGCCAAGCGCGAGGGCTACGTCTTCGACTACGTCAAGCAGTACCTGATCGACAAGTACGGCCTGGACACGGTCCGCCGCGGCGGCCTGCGGGTCGACACCACGATCGACCTGCACCTGCAGAAGCTCGCGCGCAAGGCGCTCGACGGCAACCTCGGCGCCCCCGACCGCGCCGGCGCGATCGTCACCATCGACCCGCAGACCGGCTACGTCCGGACGATGGCGTCGTCGTCGCGATACGGCGACTCGAAGTACAACCTCGCCGCTCAGGGCCACCGCCAGGCGGGCTCGACCTTCAAGGTCATGGTCCTCATGGACGCGCTGCGCCGCGGCGTGGACCCCAACCGCACGACCTACGTCTCGCGCCCGCTGCAGAAGGGCTGGCTGCCCACCGCGCCCGACTACGACGTCCACACCTTCGGGCGCACCTACGGCGGCTCGATGAACCTCGTCACCGCCACGCTGAAGTCCGACAACACGGTCTACGCCCAGCTCGACGCCGACCTCGGGCCCGACACCGTCGCCCAGACCGCGCGCGACATGGGCATCACGAGCCCGCTGCACGGCTATCCCGCCGAGGGCCTGGGCGGCCTGACCAACGGCGTCTCGCCGCTGGAGATGGCGCGCGCCTACGCGACGATCGCCAACGGCGGCTACCGCGTGAAGCCGATCGTCGTGACCAAGGTCACCTTCCCCGACCATCACGTCGACGTCCTCGGCAAGCCGACCAAGACGAAGGTCTTCGACGACGGCGTCACCTACGAGGCGACGCAGATCCTCGAGAAGAACGTCCAGGGCGGCACCGGGACGCGCGCGCAGATCGGCTGCCCGGCGGCCGGCAAGACCGGCACCGTCGACAACTTCACCGACGCCTGGTTCGTCGGGTTCACCCCGCGGCTGGTCACCTCGGTCTGGGTCGGCCACCCGAAGGACCCCTATCCCCTGGGGCCCAACGCGCAGGGCGGCGCCATCGCGGCGCCGATCTGGGGCGCGTACATGAAGTCGGCCAAGGGCAAGTTCTGCGGCGACTTCCGCAAGCCGACGGTCCCGTTCAGCCCGCAGCCGTTCTTCGGCAAGTTCTCGCGCTCCGGCGCCGGCAAGGACAAGGGCGACCCGAGCAACCCGCAGGACCCCAGCCAGCAGCAGCAGCAACCCGGCGCCGCGCCGGGTCCCAACGGCGGCGGAACCGGCCCGGACGGCGGCGGCACGAAGTACCCGCCCGACGCCTACGAGTCGCCGCCGCAGGGCACGCCCAACACGCAGTCGCCGCCCGGCGCGTCCCCGCCCGCACAGGGCACCGCGACCCCCGGTCAGAACGGCGGTACGGGCGCCGCTCCGCCAAGCCCCGGCTGATCCATCGACTGCTACGGTCCCGCTTGGCATGGCCAAGGAGGAGAAGGTCGAGTTCGAGGGCGAGGTCATCGAGGCCCTGCCCAACGCCATGTTCCGCGTCAAGCTGGACAACGATCACGTCGTCCTCGGCCACGTCGCGGGCAAGATGCGCCGCTTCCGCATCCGCATCCTCCCGGGCGATCGCGTCCGCGTCGAGCTGTCGCCCTACGACCTCGATCGCGCGCGGATCGTCTACCGGCACCGCTGACGCGCGTGGCCGGCGAGCTGTCGCTCATCGCCGCCTTCGAGAAGCTGCTGCGCCCGCGCTCGGACCGGATCGTGCGCTGGATCGGCGACGACGCCGCGGTCGTGCGCGCGCGACCCTTCGCGGTGACCTCGATCGACGCGATGGTCGAGGGCGTGCACTTCCGGCTCGACCACCCCGGGGTCACCACGGCCGACGCCGGCCACCGCGCGCTGGCCGCCGCTCTTTCAGACCTCGCGGCGATGGGCGCCGACCCGGGCGAGGCGTACGTCGCCATCGGCGTGCCCGACGGCCTCGCGTCGGACGCCGTCCTCGACTGCGTCGCCGCCATGGAGGAGCTCGCGGGGCGGACGGGGACGACGATCGCGGGCGGCGACCTCGTGCGCGCGCCCGTGCTCACCCTGACCGTGACGGTGACGGGCTGGGCCGACGAGCGCGACGACCTCGTCGGTCGCGACGGCGCGCGCCCCGGGGACGCCGTCGTCGTGACGGGCGCGCTGGGCGGCGCCTGCGCCGGGCTGGCGATCCTCGACGGCCGCGCCGAGGGTCGCGGCGAGCTCGTGCGGTCCTACCTGCGGCCCGAGCCGCGGCTCGCCGAGGGCCGCGCCCTCGCCGCGCTGGGCGCCACGGCCATGATCGACCTCTCCGACGGCCTGGCCACCGACGCGCGCCACATCGCCGAGCGCAGCGCGGTCGTCGTCGAGATCGACCTCGAGGCGCTGCCCCTGGCGCCGGGGGTCGCGGACGTCGCGGCGCAGCTCGGCCTCGAGCCCTGGGAGCCGGCGGCGACCGGCGGCGAGGACTTCGAGCTGTGCGCCTGCCTGCCGCCCGGCGTCCACGCTCCCGGCACCACGCAGGTGGGCGTCGTGGCCGCCGGCGGCCCCGACGTGACCTTCAGCGCGGGCGGCGCGGCGCGCCGCCTGAGCGGCTACGAGCATCGCGTGGGCTGACGGGCGCCGTGCCGGCGCGCATGCCGCGGACGCGGCGGATGAGGGCGTCGGCCACCGCGTCCGGGTCGACGGCGTACTCGGCCCGGGCGATGCGGTCCTTGAGGGAGTCGAGCTTCATCTTGCGGTCCACCGGATCGGATTCTCTATCGGCCCGGTTACCCAGCTCACACATGGCGCCCGACGCTCCTGGCCGTCTGTCCGACCGCGACGAGCCGCGCCACGACGACGATGCGACGAGCGGCGGAATACAGGGGATGACAGGCGCTGAGCACGAGCCGCTCGCTCCCGGCGCGACGCAGGACGGAGACGTCGCCGGGATCGACGATCCGCCGCCGCGTCACCGCGTAGCGGAACGTGGCGTAGGGCATGCGGACCACGATCGCGTCGCCGCGGCGCAGCGCGTCGAGGCTGCGGAAAGGGGCGCCGTAGGTCGTGCGGTGCCCGGCGATGGCCGTCGTCCCGCCCAGCCCGGGCAGCGGCGTGCCGTCGATGACGCCGGGGCCCGCGCGCAGGTCGTCCGGCGACGCGCCCCGCACGACGGCCGCGCGCAGCCCGATGCGCCCGATCCGCAGCTCGGCGACCGCCTGGCCGTCGCCGCGGGTGCGCATCAGCGCGCGCGCCGCGGCGGCGATCTCGGCGCGGTCGGCGCCGCGGTGGGGCGCCGCGACCACCAGCGCGCGGAACTGCGACTCCAGCCGGTGCTGGTCGCGGTGCGCGCGCAGCGCGCTGATCGGCTCCTGCCAGGCGAGCGTGACGGCCACGTCGGCGAGCACGAGCAGGCCGGCCGCCACGAGCGCGGTGCCGAGCGCCCGCCTCACTGGCGCAGGGCGGACTCCGTGCCGCCCAGCGAGCCGGGGCCCGCGTAGGTGATCGGCCCGCGCACGGTGATCTCCGGCGCCTCGATCGCCTCGCCCGGCGCGGCGCGCGTGGCGCGCAGCGCGAGCAGCACCGCGGCGGCCAGGCAGCCGGCGAGCAGGCTCCAGACGATCCAGCCCAGCGGCCCGACGACCCCGCCGGCCACCAGCAGCACGCAGAAGCGCAGGAAGTCGATCGGCGAGAGGCCGAGCTGGCCCGCGATCGACAGGTCGACGAGCAGGAAGGGCGCCGCGGCCAGCGCGACGAGGACGAGCGCCAGGGCGCGACGCAGCCGGACCTCGGGCGCGACGACGGCCAGCAGCATGTGCGCACCGGGTACGAAGAGCGCCGCGGCGTAGGGGTTGCGCAGCCAGAGCACGGCCGCCAGCGCGCACCAGGTGACGAGCAGCGCGGCGCCCGCGCCGTCGCCGCGCAGCAGGCCGGGCACCCGCCCGCGGCGGCGCAGCGCGGGGCTGAGCGCGATCCATCCGAGCACCGCCACGAGCGCGATCGCGATGAAGGCCGCCGTGTGCGCGCCGCCGCCGGTGAGCGCGCCCTCCGGGAGCGGCTCGGGCGGCGTGCCGGGCAGCAGGCCCGTCGCGCCGAGCATCCAGGTGAAGGCCAGCGCGACGGCCACCGGCGCGGCGACGGCCACGATCCACCACAGCCACGGGCCCACCGGCTCGTGGCGGCGGCGCACGCGCGCGAGCCCGTCGACCGTGACCAGCAGGGGGGCGAGCAGGAACGCGGCGACGAGCAGGCGCACGGCCCACAGCGGCAGGACCTTGCGCAAGGTCACGAGGGCATGGCTGGACCCGGCGCCCTCGAGGGTGGGCGCGTTGTCGAGCGCGGTCAGGGCGCGCAGCGCCGCGCGCCCGAAGGCCTGCATCCGCCTGTCGGGCCGCGTGATCGGCTCGTCGGCCGGCGGCGGGCGCTCGCCGTTGACGGAGAGCAGGGCCGCCGGGAGGTCCGCGGCGACGAGCGGCCCCTGCTCGCCGACCGTGACCGGGAAGGCGAGCCGCGCCCACTGCGAGGTGGCCCGCGCGCCGCCGGGGTTGGTCGCCGCCTCGATGCGCACGGCCGCCTCGACCGTCCGCCGCAGCTGCAGCGAGCCGACGCCATCGCCCGTCGACCAGCCCGCGACGAAGGGCCGGCGCACGCCGCGGCCGGCGAGGTCGCCGAGGACGAGGATCGCGTCGGTGTCGCCGGACAGGCGCCGGGCGAGGTCGCGCGCGCCCCCGAGGCCGGCGCTGCCGCCGCTGGTGGAGACGAAGGTGACCGTGCGCCGCAGACGCCCGCCGCGCACGACGCGCGCGAGCTCGAGCAGGCCCGCGGTCCCGGACAGCTCGGCGCGCGCGCCGCGCCCGAGGGCGTCGCGGTGGGCGACGACGACGAGGCCCGGGCCCGGCTGGCCGACCTGGCGCGCGATCACGGTCGTCAGGGTGCGCTTTCCGTCGGCCGTCTCGGCCTGGAAGGACGGGGTGCTGACCTGGTAGGAGCCCATGGAGCGCAGCTCGCGCGCGATCGTGGCGGCCAGCGCCGCGTCGCCGGAGTCGCCCGCGCGCCGCGACGGGTAGCGGGTCGCCATCGCGTGGAGCTCGGCCTGCGCGCGCAGCGCCGAGAAGGCGTCGGGCTCGAGCGTCGTCCCGATCGGTCGCGGGCGGTCGCTCAGCGAGAACGCGGCGACGATGAGCGCGAAGAGGATCGGGATGAGCCCCGCGCGGTAGATCCGCGGGTCGAGCATGCGAAATTTGCAGGGTAGCTGGGCGTACCCTGTGCAGAGTCGACATGCTCGAGCACGCGCCCCGCATCCTCCTGGTCGACGACGAGCAGTCGATCCAGACCCTGCTCTCGTTCCCCCTGCGCAAGGACGGTTACGAGGTCGTGCAGGCCACCGACGGGCGCGAGGCGCTCGCCCGCTTCGGCGAGACGAGCTTCGACCTCGTCGTGCTCGACGTGATGCTCCCGCGCATGGACGGCCTGGAGGTCTGCCGGCGGATGCGGGCCCGCTCGTCGGTGCCGATCATCATGCTCACGGCCAAGGCCGAGGAGATCGACAAGGTCCTCGGCCTCGAGCTCGGGGCCGACGACTACATCACCAAGCCCTTCTCGCTGCGCGAGTTCCGCTCGCGCGTCAAGGCGGCGCTGCGGCGGGCGGGCATGGCGCGGCGCGAGCCCAGCGACGAGGCCCCGCTCGAGGTCCACGAGCTGCGCATCGACCCGGCCAAGCGCGCCGTCGAGGTCCGCGGCGGGCCGGTGCAGACGACGTACGTCGAGTTCGAGATCCTGCTCGCGCTGGCCACGAGCCCCGGCCGCGTGTGGACGCGCGACATGCTCCTGACGCGCATCTGGGGCGACAGCGCCTACCGCGACCCGCGCACCATCGACGTCCACATCCGTCACCTGCGCGAGAAGCTCGAGCAAGACGCGAAGGACCCCGAGTACCTGTTCACCGTGCGCGGCGTCGGATACCGGTTCCGCGACACGGAAGGCTGACCAAGCTGCGCTCGATCACCAACCGCCTGGCGCTGCTGTTCTTCGCCATCACGCTCGTGGTGATCGCCGGCGTCTACCTCGGGGTCACCTCGGGCCTCGAGGCCGGCGTGCGCGACCAGAAGCTCGACACCCTCAGCAACGTCGCCAGCCAGTACAGCGGCCCGATCGAGCAGGCGATCGACCGCTCGCTCCCGGCGCCCAAGCTCGACGCCGTCGTGCGCCAGGCCGCCGACGCCTCGGGCGCGCGGGTGACGCTCTTCGCCGTCAGCCACGGCACCGAGGGCCCGCAGACCGACCTGCGCTCGGACTCCACCCAGCAGAAGGACCTCGACCTGCAGTTCGAGGTCGCGCTCGAGGCGGCGCGCACCGGCAAGGTCGCGCGCGGCACCGAGGCCGGCAACGTCGGGCGCGTGGCCGAGGCGGCGCTGCCGCTGTGGATCACGCCGCCGAACGCCAAGCGCCCGGGCGTCTACTACGTCGCCGTCTACTCCTCGCCGCTGGAGGACGTCGACGCCACCGTCGCGCTCATCCGCGACCGCGTCCTCATCGCCGGCGTCGTGGCGCTGCTCGGCGCTCTGCTCGCCGGCTACCTGGTCGCACGCGCGTTCAGCCTGCGCGTCAAGCGCATGGAGCAGTCGGCGCGGCGCGTGGCCCAGGGCGACTTCGGCGCGCGCTTCGAGTCGGGCTCCCGCGACGAGCTCGGTCAGCTCGCGCGCACGCTCGACGACATGCAGCGCCAGCTCGCCGAGCTCGAGACCGCGCGGCGGCGCTTCATCGCCACGGCATCGCACGAGCTGCGCACGCCGATCTTCTCGCTCGGCGGCTTCCTGGAGCTGCTCGAGGACGAGGAGCTCGACGAGGAGACGCGGGCGTCGTTCCTGCGCCAGCTGCGCCAGCAGGTCGACCGTCTGGGCAAGCTCGCCACCGAGCTGCTCGACCTCTCGCGCCTGGAGGCCGGGTCGCTCGAGCTGCGCCCCGAGCAGACGGACATCGGCGAGCTCGCCAAGGACGTCGCGGCCGAGTTCACCCCCGCCCTGGCCGCCCACGAGTCGCACCTGGAGCTACGGCTGGCGCCCGACCGGGTAGAGGCCGTGTGCGATCCTGAGCGGGTCGCCCAGATCATGAGGATCCTGCTCGACAACGCGCTCAACCACACGCCGGCGGGGACCGACGTCGTCCTCGCGGCGGCGCCCCGCAACGGCCGGGTGCGCCTGTCGGTGACCGATTTCGGCAGCGGGATCCGGCGCGGCGACCTCGAGCGGGTCTTCGAGCCCTTCTTCACCTCCGACGACGCCCAGGGCTCGGGCCTCGGCCTGGCGATCGCCCACGAGCTCGCCGAGCGCATGGACGGCGACCTCAGCGCCGAGAGCGTGCCGGGGCGCACGACGTTCGCCCTGGAGCTGCCGCTGTGAGAGCGCGGACGCCGGCCGCCGTCGCGGTCGCCGCGATGCTCGTCGCGGGCTGCGGCGGCCAGACCAAGACGCGCACGGTGCAGGCCACGACCACGAAGGTCGAGGTCCTCGAGCAGGCCGGCAAGGCCGAAGGCGGCTTCGACCCGAGCTCGATCTTCAAGCGCGACTCGCCCGGCGTCGTCACCGTGATCTCCACCGGGCTCGACGACCCGGGCACCACGTCGGGCGACGAGGCGGGGCTCGGCTCGGGCTTCGTGATCTCCGGCGACGGCGAGATCGCCACCAACGCCCACGTCGTCACGAGCGGCGCGGGCGCCTCGATCCACAAGGCCTCCAACGTCTTCGTCCACTTCGCCGACGGCAACCAGGTGGCCGCGGAGGTCAAGGGCTTCGACCCGTTCGCCGACGTCGCGCTGCTGAAGATCGATCCGACCGGGCTGACGCTGCGCCCGCTGGCGCTCGGATCGACGAGGGACCTGCACGTCGGGGCGCCGGTCGCGGCCATCGGCAGCCCGTTCGGCGAGGAGCAATCGCTGTCGGTCGGCGTCATCTCCGCGGTCGACCGCTCGATCGAGTCGTTGACCGGCTTCGCCACCACCGGCGCGATACAGACCGACGCGGCGATCAACCACGGCAACTCGGGCGGCCCGCTGCTCGACGGCAGCGGGCGCGTGCTCGGGATCAACGCCCAGATCCAGACCTCGACGGGCGACGGCTCGGGCGTCGGCTTCGCCGTCCCGGCCGACACGGTGCGCCGCTCGCTGGCCCAGCTGCGCCGGGCCGGACGCGCGCGCTACGCCTACCTCGGCGTCTCGAGCGTCGCCGTCTACCCGCAGCTCGCCGACCACTTCGGCCTGCCGGTCCGGTCCGGCGCCTGGATCCAGGACGTCACCAGCGGCGGCCCCGCGCAGCAGGCCGGGCTCAGGGCGGGCGGCGACACCGAGCGCTTCCAGGAGCGGACCTTCCGCAAGGGCGGCGACGTCGTGACGGCGGTCCAGGGCCGCCCCGTCCACGCCGAGAGCGACCTCGCGAAGATCCTGCTCGATTACGAGCCGGGCGACACCGTGACCCTCGACGTCCGACGCGGCGACCAGCGCCGCCAGCTGCGCGTCAAGCTCGGCGAGCGGCCGCTCGACGCGCCCCGGCGAGGCTGACAGCTACTCTCCCCGCCGTGCTCCAGCCGGTTGCCGTCGGATCGAAGAACCTCGCGGACTACACGCACATCGTCGGGCGCGACCTCGTCGAGGAGATCCGCGAGCTCGCCGATCCGCTGAAGGGGTCGCGCGTCGTCCACGTGTCGGCGACGGCCTTCGGCGGCGGCGTCAGCGAGATCCTCTACACCCTCGTGCCGCTCATGAAGGACGTCGGCCTCGACGTCGAGTGGCAGGTCATCTACGGGCGCGAGGAGTTCTTCAACGCGACCAAGCTGATGCACAACGCGCTGCAGGGAGCGCCCGAGGACCTCACGGATGAGCAGTGGGACACGTGGCGGCGCTACAACGAGATGAACGCGCGCGAGCTCGTCGGCGGCTGGGACGTGGCGCTCATCCACGACCCGCAGCCCGCGGCGCTGCACACGCTGGTGCCCGAGAAGGCGCGCGGCTGGCTGTGGCGCTGCCACATCGACATGTCGTCGCCGAACCCGGACACGATCGGCAAGCTGCTGCCCTACATCGCCACGTATCCGCAGTCGGTCTTCCACGTGCGCGACTACGTGCCGGCCGGGATGGACGGCCACGTCAACATCGTCCCCCCCGCGATCGACCCGCTGGCGCCCAAGAACATGGCGCTGTCCCCGGAGGACGCGGCCTACGTCTGCGAGCAGTTCGGCATCGACGTCGACCGCCCGCTGATGACCCAGGTCTCGCGCTTCGACCCGTGGAAGGACCCGCTCGGCGTCATCGACGCCTACCGGATCGTCAAGGAGCGCATCCCGGCGGTGCAGCTCGCCCTCGTCGGCTCGATGGCCTCCGACGACCCCGAGGGCTGGGACTTCTTCAACGCGACCATCGCCCACGCCGACGGCGACCCGGACATCCACATCCTCAACAACTTCAACAACGTCGGCTCGATCGAGGTCAACGCCTTCCAGTCGCAGTCCGACGTCCTCATCCAGAAGTCGACGCGCGAGGGCTTCGGCCTGACCGTGACCGAGGCGATCTGGAAGGGCCGGCCCTTCATCGGCGGCAACGTCGGCGGGATCCCGCTGCAGGTCGAGAACGGCGTGAGCGGCTATCTCGTCGACAGCGTCGAGGCGTGCGCCGATCGCACCATCGACATCCTGAAGGACCCGGCGCTCGGCAAGGCGCTCGGGCGGCGCGGCAAGGAGCACGTGCGCAAGCACTTCCTGACCCCGCGCTACCTGCGCGATTACCTGAAGATCTTCACGGAGCTGCTGGCGAACGCCTAGGCTCCGAGGTGATGCCTGACTCGCGTGGACCGCTCGTCCTGGTCTCCAACCGCGGCCCGGTGACCTTCCAGGACGACGGCAGCGTCAAGCGCGGCACGGGCGGCCTCGTCACCGCGCTGACCGGCCTGGCCTCGCACCGCGACGCGGTCTGGATCGCCTCGGCGCTCACGGACGGCGACGCCCGCCAGGCCCACGACGCCGGCGGCGAGGCGTTCACCGTCCGCTCGCCCGCCGGCGGCGAGTACCAGGTTCGCCTGGTCGTCAGCGAGCCCGACGCCTACGACCGCTTCTACAACATCTTCGCCAACCCGATGCTGTGGTTCATCCAGCACTACCTCTGGGACCTCTCCAACGCCCCGGACGTACGTCGCAACGAGGTCGAGGCCTTCGAGTACGGCTACAACGTCGTCAACGAGGACCTGGCCACGGCGGTGGTCGAGGAGATCGAGGGCACCGAGGAGCCCGTGGTGATGGTCCACGACTATCACCTCTACACGCTCCCGGCGCTCGTCCGCCGCGCGCGGCCCGACGTCTTCCTGCACCACTTCGTGCACATCCCGTGGACGCAGAGCGACGCCTGGCGCGTGCTGCCCAGCCGCATCCGCGAGGAGCTCTACTGCGGGATCCTCGCCAACGACATCGTCGGCTTCCACACCTCCTCCTACCGGCGCAACTTCCTGCAGTGCTGCCGCGACCTCATGGGCCTGGAGGTCGACTTCGACGCCGGCGTCGTCGAGTACGAGGGCCGCGAGGTGTGGGTGCGCAGCTACCCGCTCCCCATCGACGCCAAGGCGTTGTTCGGCGTCGCGTCGTCGGATGGCGTCAAGCGCCAGGAGGAGGAGCTCCTGCGGCGGCGCCGCGACCACCTGATCCTGCGCGTCGACCGCGCGGACCTGTCGAAGAACGTCCTGCGCGGCTTCTCCTCCTTCGACCTCTTCCTCGAGCAGCACCCCGAGTTCCGCGAGCGCGTGACCTTCATCGCCCAGCTCATGCCGTCGCGGACCGACGTGCCGGAGTACGCCGAGTACCTCGAGCGCATCGAGGCTTTGGTGGCGGTCGTCAACCACCGCCATGGCACGCCGGACTGGATGCCGATTCAGCTGAAGCTCCGCGATGATTTGGAGGAGGCGGTCGCGGCCTACAAGCACTACGACCTCCTGCTGGTCAACGCGATGTTCGACGGCATGAACCTCGTGGCCAAGGAGGGGCCGATGGTCAACGAGCGCGACGGCGTGTCGATCCTGTCCGAGAACACCGGCGCGCACGAGGAGCTCGGCGAGCACGCGCTGAGCGTCAATCCCTTCGACATCCAGGCGCTGGCCGACTCGATCCACGCCGCTTTGACGATGGAGCCCAGCGAGCGGGCGCGGCGGCTTCGGGGGCTCAAGGAGATCGTGACGGCGCGCGACCCGGGCGACTGGATCGACGAGCAGCTCGACGACATCCGCAAGAAGGCCGCCGAGACGGCGGGGGAGCGGACCTAGGGCCACGTCTGCCGCCGCGGGCGCCGCGCCGCCGGCCCCCGGGGGGCGCCGAACGTCGGTCTTCCCCCATCCACACGGGGTAGAACCGACGTTCGACCCCCGGGCACGGAGCCGTTCCTCGGTGAGCTGTTCGCACCGCAACGGGCGTCACAGCGACCCGGCACCCCGAACAACGTGCCCAGGAACTACGCCTAGGGCCACGTCTGCCGCCGCGGGCGCCGCGCGTCCGCCGGCTCAGGGGAGGCCGAACTCGGCGGCGGCGGGATCGCTCGCCTGGGGGCGCTGCGGCTGCTCCGCGCGCGCTGGCCGCTCCGCCCGCGCCGGCTGCTCCGCGCGCGCCGGCCGCTCCGCGCGCGCCGGCCGCTCCGCGCGCGCCGGCCGCTCCCCCCTCGCGGGCCGCTCCGCGCGCGCCGGCCGCTCCCCGCCGGCCGGCTGCTCCCCACGCGCCGGCTGCTCCGCGCGCGCCGGCCGCTCCGCGCGCGCCGGCCGCTCCCCCCTCGCGGACCGCTCCCCCCGCGCCGGCCGCTCCCCATGCGCCGCTCGCTCCGCGCGCGCCGCTCGCCCGGCGACCGGGCCCCGTGCCTCGCCACGCGCGGGCCGCGGCGGCGGCGCGGCGCCTCCCCCGACGGGCACCGGCTGCGCCGGGGGCAGGTGCGGCGGCCGGCCGGCCAGCCGCGGCCAGAGCACGACCACCAGGGCGAGCGCCGCGAGGGCCGCCAGCCGCGCGACGTTGCCCCACCTGATCCGCTGCCACACGCCATCCGGGCCCATCGCGGCTGCTAGGCGGGCGGCGCTGGGGCTTCGCCCCCTGCTATCTTCCGCCGCCGCCGTCGATCGGCTGGCGAATCCGTCATGGCTGCACCTGAACCCCTTTACGACCTCATGCTGCTGCTCGACACGAGCGCACCCGAAGAGCAGCGCAAGAAGGTCCTCTCCGACGTCGAGGCCGCGATCTCGGCCTCCGGCTCGATCGTGAGCGATCACGACTGGGGCACGCGCGCCCTCGCCTACGAGATCGGCCACCGCACCGACGCGGAGTACCACCTGCTGCAGTTCCACGGCCCGGCCGAGCTGCTCGCCAACCTGCAGCGGACGCTGCGCATCACCGACGGCGTCGTTCGCTTCCGGATCATCAAGCTGGCGCCCGGCACCGCCGCGGCGCCCGAGCCTCCCCGCGCCGAGCGGCCGGCCGAGGCCGCCCCCGCGCCGACGCCCGCCGAGGCCGCGCCGCCCGCCGAGGCCGCGCCGCCCGCCGCGGCCGAGGCCGAGGCCGAAGCTCCTTCCGCGGCCTAGCTGCAGTTCCCCGGTCCCGGCTGCGCCGCCTCTCGGGCGAACGTGTCCGAGTTGGCTTCGGTTTCCGACGCCAACTCGCACAAGTTCGCGCTCACCCGGGCGCCGGGCACTCTCCCTCCCTCGGTGAGCCGTCACGACCACGAACGGCGATCGGCAATCGGCGAACCCCGCCCCCCGCCGCGCGCCACCCTTGCGGCGGCATTGCAACAAAAGCGCGGAGAAAGCGGCCTCTTCGGCGGGTTCGCTCCGGGACCGCCTCTAGACTCGATCGCAGACGAGTTCAGCGACTCTGCGACGACTGTTCGCCCCCGAAGGGAGCAACCCAATGGCAGCCTCAAACATCAACCGGGTGATCATCACCGGGAACCTCACCGCCGATCCGGAGCTGCGCTCCCTGCCGAGCGGCACCTCGATCTGCAAGCTGCGCGTCGCCTGCAACACGCGCCGCAAGGACAACTCGACCGGCGAGTGGGTCGACAAGCCCAACTACTTCGACGTCACCGTCTGGGGCGCGCAGGGCGAGAACTGCGCCCGCTACCTCTCGAAGGGCCGCCCGGTCGCGATCGACGGGCGCCTCGAGTGGCGCGAGTGGGAGAACGAGCAGGGCAAGCGCCAGGCGATCGACATCATCGCCGACACGGTGCAGTTCCTCTCCAGCCCGCGCGACGACTCCGGCGGCAACGGCGGCGGCTTCACGCCACGCTCGGACATCCCCGCCGACACCGGCGACTTCGCGGCCGCCCCGGCCGGCGGCGGCGGCTCGAGCGCCCCGGCCCCGGCCGACGACGACATCCCCTTCTAGGCCGACCAGGCTTCGCATTCCGAGCCCTTCGTCACGGCCGTGGCGGGGGGCTCCGTCGTCTCAGGCGCACCCACCGCGCCCGTCTTGCGGCGGGACGATCCGCGCGGGTTTCCGACCCGTCGTCGGCAACGTGCGCTTGGCGCGAACGGCACAGGGGTACCCATGCGCGAACTCTCGCCCCCGGCTCCATCCAGCGGACCATCAGCAGCGTGGCAGGCAGGACATGGATCGTCGTCACAACCACACGCTCATCACCGCACTGATCGAGACGATCGCCAGCTGGACCGATGCCGACAGGATCGGCTCGCCTCGATGCTCGGCAGGCACTGCTATCCCGGCGGGTCGGCCGACCGCAATGAGCCCAGCGGGGTCGAGCCGCTGCGCCGCTGGCGGCCCGGCGGGCCCGCGCCCGCGCTGCTGGCCTGCGCGTGCCCGCACGGGCGCTGCCGCATCTGCAACTGAGCCGGCCGGCGTGCCGCCTCGGCGGCGCCGAGGCGCGGCGCCGCGACCGCGCGGAAGGTCGCGGCAAACGTGTCACAATGGGGCTTCGCGCGCCTGCCGGGCGCGCGTTCGACTGTTGACGAAGCTTCAGAAGGACTCCACGACGTGGCCAAAGCACGCAGAGCCAAGCCCGCACGGCGGCGCGACAAGAAGGGCGGCCCCGGTTCCGGCCGGCGCAAGTCCTGCCCGTACTGCAAGGACAAGATCGAGCAGGTCGACTACAAGGACGTCGCGACCCTGCGCCGCTTCGTGTCCGAGCGCGGCAAGATCCGCTCGCGCCGGATCAGCGGCGCCTGCCGTCGCCACCAGAACCAGCTCGCCAGGGCGGTCAAGCGGGCGCGCGAGATCGCGCTGCTCCCCTACGTGAGCGACGCCCGCGAGGAGCGCCCCGAGCGCGGTGGGCGCGGTGGCGGGTACCGCGGCGATCGCGAGGAGCGCTAGCGCGATGCCCGAGGCGATCCTGCTCAAGGACGTCGAGACGCTCGGCGAGAAGGGGACGGTCGTCGACGTCTCCAAGGGGTACCTGCGCAACTACCTGATCCCGCGCAAGCTGGCCCAGCCGGCGACCAAGGGCGCCGTCGACGCGGCCCAGCGCCGCGCCGCCGCCGAGGAGCGCGCGGCCCAGGAGGCCGTCGGCCGCGCCGCCGAGCAGGCCGAGCTGCTCAACAAGACGGTGCTCACCATCAGCCAGCAGGCCGGCGACGACGGCCGCCTCTTCGGCTCGGTCACCACGCAGGACATCGCGGACGCCATCCAGGAGGCGCGCGGCATCACGATCGACCGCCGCAAGATCCACCTGGACGAGCCCATCAAGCACGTCGGCACCTACATGGTGGTCGTCGAGATGGCCGACGGCGTCACCGCCAACGTCAAGACGATGGTCAGCGAGCAGTAGCGCGCGCCAGCGTCCCGTCGTGCCGAAGGCCTCCTCCGGGAGGCCTTCTTCGTGCTCGCGCCAGCCGCACGGCGCACGTGTGACGACTGCGCACAGGCGTGTGAAGAAAGACGCCCTGTATGCGGGGAAGCCCGGGGCTGCCGACCCCCGCCGTTGCTACGTTCGGACCCCACTCGATGAGCACTCCCCAGACCACCAACGGACGCGGCGCGGACGGCGCGCAGGCCCCCCCGGCCGGCGTCGCTCCTCCGCACTCGATCGAGGCCGAGCAGTCCGTCCTCGGAGCGATGCTCCTCTCCGATCGCACGCATTACGCGTTCGTGATCGAGGAGGGGCTCAAGGTCGAGGACTTCTACCGGGAGCGTCACCGCGAGGTCTACGAGTCGATGCTCGCCCTCTTCACGGCGGGCGAGTCGATCGACGTCCTCACCGTCACCGAGCACCTGCGCTCGCGCGGCCGGCTCGACGCCGCCGGCGGCCAGGCGGAGATCGACACCCTCACCGCGGCCGTGCCGGCCGTCGGCAACCTGCGCCAGTACGCGCAGATCGTCCGCGACCGCGCCCTCCTGCGCCGGCTGCTCGCCGCCTCCTACGAGATCCAGGCCCACGTCCACGGGCACGAGGCGCCGCCGCGCGAGCTCGTCGAATGGGCAGAGCGCGCCGTGCTCGAGGTCGCCCACGACGACCGCCAGAAGGACTTCCGCCGCGTCGGCGAGGTCCTGCACGCCGAGGTCCGCAAGTGGCAGGAGCTCTCGGCCGAGGGCCGCTCGCTCACCGGCACCCCGTCCGGCTTCGCCGACCTCGACACCATCACCGGCGGCTTCCAGCCCGGCAACCTGATCATCATCGCGGCAAGGCCCTCGATGGGTAAATCAGCGCTCGTCACCAACATGGCCGAGAACGTGGCGCTGAACAAGGACCACCGGCGCCCGGTGGCCCTGTTCAGCCTCGAGATGTCCGAGGCCGAGCTCGCACAGCGCTTCATCGCGTCGCAGGCCTCGATCAAGGGCGACGACCTGCGCAAGGGCCGGCTGCGCGACGAGGCGAAGTGGAAGCGCGTGCTGCGCACCGCGGGCGAGTACGACTCGGCGCCGCTCTACGTCGACGACTCCTCAGACATCGGGATCATGGACGTGCGCGCCAAGGCCCGGCGGCTGCATCAGCAGGCCATGGCGGAGTACGGCGGGCTGGGCCTGGTCATCGTCGACTACCTGCAGCTCATGCGGGCCGACTCGCGCATCGAGAACCGCGTGCAGCAGGTGGGCGAGATGAGCCGTGGGCTGAAGATCCTCGCGCGCGAGCTCAACGTCCCGGTGATCGCGCTGAGCCAGCTCTCGCGCGGCGTCGAGTCGCGGACCGACAAGCGCCCGATGCTCTCGGATCTACGCGAGTGCGTGACCGGCGACACGCTCGTGGTGCTGGCCGACGGACGACGCATACCGATCGAAGAGCTGGTCGGGCAGACGCCGGAGGTGGTGGCGGTCGATGCGACCGATCGCTTGGTGACCGCGCGCAGCGACGAGGTGTGGGCCGTCGGGCGCCGGCCCGTGCTCGACGTCCGGCTGGCGTCGGGACGCCGTCTGCGTGCCACTGCCGAGCACCGCATCCGGACCGGAGTCGGATGGCAGACTGTGTCAGAGCTCGAGCGCGGTGACCGGATCGCGCTGTCGCGCCAGCTTCCCGAGCCATCTCGCACGATCTCCTGGCCGGACGACCGACTGATCCTGCTCGGCCAGCTCGTGGGCGATGGCAGCTACCTCTCGGGCCAGCCTCTGCGCTACACGACCGCGTCAGAAGAGAACAGCGCCGCGGTCGCAGGCGCGGCAGAACGCGAATTCGGCGCGCGGGTGACCCGCCATGTGGGACGCGGCAACTGGCACCAGCTGGTGATCGCCGGCAACGGCAACCGCTGGCGGCCTGCCGGCGTCAACGCCTGGCTGCGGGAGCTCGGTCTCTTCAACCAGCGGTCCCACCAAAAGCGGCTGCCGCGGGAGGTATTCCAGCTCCCCAATGAGCAGATCGCCCTCCTGTTGCGCCACCTCTGGGCCACCGACGGCTGTCTGTGGTCTGGCCTGCGACGCAGCGACGGCCGCGTCGTCACCCGGGTGTACTTCTCGACAGCGAGCGAGGGCCTCGCACGCGATGTCGCGGCGCTGCTACTGCGCCTGGGGATCGTTGCGCGCCTGCGACAGACGGCGAGCGACAAGGGCGGAGCCGTTCATCACGTGGACGTATCGGGTGTCGTCGCGCAGCGCCAGTTCCTCGACGAGGTCGGCGCATTCGGCCCGCGTGTCGCGCAGGCCGAGAAGCTGCGCAGCGCTTTGGCCGCCATGCCTGCCAGCACCAACGTCGACACGCTGCCACGCGAGGTGTGGGCCGACGTCCGCCAGGCCATGATCGAGAGGGGCATCACGCAGCGGGCGATGGCGTCGATGCGCGGAACCTCCTACGGAGGCCAGGCCCACTTCGCCTTCGCACCGTCTCGCGCGGTTCTGGCTGGCTACGCGCAGCTCCTCGACGCGCCCGCGCTCAGTGCGGCGGCGGCAAGCGACCTCTTCTGGGACCGCGTCGAAGCCATCGAGCCCGCCGGTGAGGAGCAGGTCTACGACCTGACGGTCCCCGGACCCGCCAGCTGGCTGGCCGACGGGATCGTCTCGCACAACTCGGGCCAGATCGAGCAGGACGCAGACCTCGTCATGTTCATCTACCGCGACGAGTACTACTTCCCCGAGACGACCGACAAGCCCGGGGAGGCCGAGCTCATCATCGCCAAGCACCGCAACGGCGGCCTGGGGGACGTGCCCCTCACCTTCCAGAACGAGTACCCGCGCTTCCTGGGGCTCCAGCGCGCCGCATGATCGACGAGGCCCCGTGCCCCTTCGGCCAGTGCGACGGCAGCGGCTTCGTCATCGACGAGGACACGCGCGTCGCCAGCCCCTGCCGCTGCCGCCCGTCGCGTGTGGAGAAGCGCCGCGCCCGGCAGCTGAGCGCCGTCATCCCGCGCAAGTACCGCGGCGTCTCCTTCGACCGCTCGCCGGTGACCGACATGCCCGAGCCGCAGGTGCGCATCGTGCGCCGCTTCGTCGCCGCGCTCGAGGAGAACCTCGACGGCGGCCGCGGGCTGTGGCTGCACGGCCAGGTGGGCACGGGCAAGACGACGCTCGCGATGCTCGTCTCGCGCGCGGCCCTCGACGCGGGGCGCTCGGTGGCCATCTACTCGCTGCCGCGCCTGCTGGCCGAGATCCGCGCGACCTTCGAGTCGGACGGCGACGGGTCCTACGTCTCCTTCCTGGACCGCCTGGCCGCGGTCGACCTGCTGCACGTGGACGACGTGGGGGCCGAGAAGACGTCGGACTGGGTGCTCGAGCAGCTCTACGCGATCGTCAACGCCCGTTACGAGGAGGAGCGCTCGGTCGTGATCACGACGAACCTCGAGCGCGACGCGCTGGCCGCCCAGATCAACGAGCGGACGGTGTCGCGCCTGGAGGAGATGTGCACGCTCGTGCCGCTCTACGGCGAAGACGCGCGCAAGTTCGTCGCCTGACACACTGCGTCGGACATGCCGGGCATCGTCATCGTAGGCGTCCAATGGGGCGACGAGGGCAAGGGCAAGATCGTCGATCTGCTGGCCGAGCGCGCCGACATGGTCGTGCGCTTCCAGGGCGGCAACAACGCCGGCCACACGATCGTGCGCGAGGGGGAGAAGTGGGCCTTCCACCTCATCCCGAGCGGCATCCTCTACCCCGGCAAGCTGTGCGTGATCGGCAACGGCGTCGTGGTCGACCCGCGCGTGCTCAACGACGAGATCGACGGGCTGCGGGCCAAGGGCGTCGACGTCTCGGGGCTGCGCGTCAGCGCCAACGCGCACCTGATCATGCCCTACCACCTGATGCTCGACTCGGCCGGCGAGGCCAAGCTCGGCAAGCTCTCGATCGGGACGACGAAGCGCGGCATCGGGCCGTGCTACGCCGACAAGGCGGCGCGCCTGGGCATCCGCGTCCAGGACATGCTCGACGAGAAGATCCTCAAGAAGAAGATCACCGCCGCGCTCGAGCCCAAGCGCCTGACGCTGCGCCCGTTCGCCAAGGACCCCGCGCTCGACCTGCAGCGCATGACCGAGGACTACCTGACCTTCGGCCACCGCATCGAG
The DNA here is from genome assembly GCA_963851295.1 of uncultured Actinomycetes bacterium. Lineage (GTDB taxonomy): Bacteria > Actinomycetota > Thermoleophilia > Solirubrobacterales > Solirubrobacteraceae > JAOPZW01. The sequence continues at coordinate 52,153 of CAWKOS010000004.1, forward strand.
CAGTACATCGCCGACACCTCCGCGCTCGCCCAGCGCTGCCTGGACGACGGCGGCACGGTCGTCTTCGAGGGCGCCCAGGCGACGATGCTCGACCTCGACCACGGCACCTATCCCTTCGTCACCTCCTCGAACCCGATCGCCGGCGCGGCGTGCGTGGGCGCCGGCGTCGGCCCGCGCGACATCGACGTCATCTGGGGCGTCGCCAAGGCCTACGCCACGCGCGTGGGCGCCGGGCCCTTCCCGACCGAGCTCGACGACGAGGTCGGCGCCGAGATCCGCGAGCGCGGAGGCGAGTTCGGGACCACCACCGGGCGCGCGCGGCGCACCGGCTGGATGGACCTCGTCGCCCTGCGCTACGCCACGCGCCTGAACACCCTCACGGGCCTCGTCATCACCAAGCTCGACGTGTTCAGCGGCTTCGACACCATCCGGGTGTGCACGCGCTATCGCGGCACCGACGAGGCCTCGTTCGACGTCTTCCCCTATCACCAGTCGGTCCTGCACCACGCGACCGGCGAGTACGTCGACCTGCCCGGCTGGAGCGAGGACATCACCGGGTGTCGCTCGTGGTCGGACCTACCCGAGGCCGCACGCGAGTACCTCGACTTCATCGCCGACTTCCTCGGCGTGCCGATCGTGCTCGTCGGCGTCGGCCCCGGCCGCGACCAGATCATCTGGACCGAGGCGGGCGACCGCCTCAACGCGGCCGCGGCCTGAGCCCGCCTCACTTCCAGGCTTCCAGCAGCTCCTCGTCGGTCACGTGGCGGATGACCCGTGCCGGCACGCCCATGACGACCCCGCGCGCCGGCACGTCGTTGGTCACGACGGCCCCGGCGGCGACGAAGGCCTCCTCGCCGACCTCGATGCCCGGCACCAGCACGGCGGCGCCGCCGACGCGGCAGGCGCGGCGGAAGGTGGCGCCGCGCAGCGGGGCGTCGGCCGCGTGGCGGCCCATGGCGTCGTCGTTGGTGGTCAGGACGCCGGGGCCGAGGAAGACGTCGTCCTCGGCGACGCTGAACGCCGTCACGTAGACGTTGGTCTGCACGCTGACGCGGGCCCCGAGGACGACGTCGTTGTCGATCGCCGACCCGCGGCCGACGACCGTCTTGGGCCCGACACGCGCGCGCTCGCGCACGTAGGACTGGTCGCCCACGATCGCGCCCGCGCCGATGTGCGCGCTCGCGAAGACGATCGCGCCGGCGCAGATCGCGGCGCCCTCCTCGATGACCAGAGGGTCGAGCGGCTTGCCGGCGGCGCCCGAGGTCGGCGCCAGCTTCGGCGGCTTCCCGAGGACGACGTTGTCCTGCACGATGACGCCGTCGCCGATGACGACGCCGTCGTGGACCACGACGTTGGCGCCGAAGCTGACGTCGCGGCCGACCGACGCGGTCGGGCTCAGAACGAGACCGGGGGCGGGATGTTCGGGCATGGGCGGATACCCTAGTGACGGTGCCGAGCCGCCCCCCTCACGCCCGGCCGTCGCCGCCCGCGCCCGGCGAGGCGGCAGCGTGAGAGCCGTCGTCGTCGCCCTCGGCAAGATCGGACTCCCGCTCGCGACGCAGATCGCACGCGCGGGCCACGAGGTCGTGGGGTGCGACATCGACCGCGCCACGGTCGACCTCGTCAACGCCGGGCAGCCGCCGTTCCCGGGCGAGGAGGGACTCGACGAGGCGCTCGCGGAGGTCGTCGGCGACGGGCGGCTGCGCGCGACGACCGAGACCGCCGAGGCCGTGGCCGACGGCCCGGACCTCGTCGTCGCGGTGCCGCCGCTGGTGGTCGACGGCGACGGGCGCCCCGAGTGGAGCGCGCTCGACGCCGTCGTGAGCGCGATCGGGGCCGGCCTGCACGCCGGGACGCTGGTCTCGATCGAGACGACGCTCACGGTCGGAGCGACGCGCACGCGCGTGGCCCCCGCCCTCGCGCGCCGCAGCGGACTGCGCGCCGAGGACGAGTTCTTCTGCGTCTTCAGCCCCGAGCGCGTCTACAGCGGGCGGGTGTTCCGCGACCTCGCCGCCTATCCCAAGCTCCTCGGCGGCCTCAGCGCCGCGGGCGAGGCGCGTGGCGTCGCGCTGTACCGCTCGTTCCTGGAGGCCGACGTCTGGCCGATGGGCTCGGCCGAGGCGGCCGAGCTGACCAAGCTCGCCGAGACGACCTACCGCGACGTGAACATCGCGCTGGCCAACGAGTTCGCGCGCTTCGCCGATCGCGTCGGGGTCGACCTCGACCGCGTCATAGCCGCCGCCAACTCGCAGCCCTTCAGCCACGTCCACCGCCCGGGCGTCGCGGTCGGAGGCCACTGCATCCCGGTGTATCCGAGCCTCTACCTCGCGGGCGACGGCGACGCCCTGCTGCCGCCGGCCGCGCGCGCCGTCAACGACGCGATGCCCGCCTATGCCGTGGACCTGCTCGAGGCCGAGCTCGGGACGCTCGCCTCGGCGCGGGTGGTCATCCTCGGCGTCTCCTACCGCGGCAACGTCAAGGAGACGGCGTTCAGCGGAGCCTTCGCGCTGCGCGACGCGCTGTCCGCCCGCGGGGCCGAGGCGCTCGCCTCGGACCCGCTCTACGACGACGATGAGCTGCGGGCGCTGGGCTTCGCGGCCTGGGACGGTCGCGAGGCGGCCGGCGCCATCCTCCAGGCCGACCACGCCGCCTACAGCGGGCTGGGGCCCGGCGACCTGCCCGGGGTGCGCGCGGTCGTCGACGGCCGCGGCCTGCTCGATCCGTCCCGCTTCGCCGCCGCCGGCGTCACCGTGCGGCGTATCGGCGGCGGCACCGGCTAGGCGAGGCCGTCGAGCGCGCGGACGACGCGCGCGCCGGCGTGGCCGTCGCCGTAGAGCGCGGGCCGCTCGGGCGGAGGCGTCCGCTCGAGTGCCGCGAGCGCGGCGCCGGCATCGAGGTCGACGAGGACGTTCCACCCGGCCTCGACCGTCTCGACCCACTCCGTCGTGTCGCGCATCGTCACGCACGGCACGCCCGCCAGATAGGCCTCCTTCTGCACGCCGCCGGAGTCGGTGAGCACCGCGCGCGCCCGCGCCAGGAGCGCGGTGAAGGCCACGTAGCCCAGCGGCGGCTGCAGGCGCACGTGGCCGGCGCCCTCCAGCTCGCCGAGCCAGCCCGCCGCCTCCAGGCGCGCGCGGGTGCGCGGGTGCAGGGGCAGGACGACCGGCAGCGGCACCGCGAGCAGCAGGTCGACCAACGCGCGCAGGCGCGCGGGGTCGTCGACGTTGCCGGCGCGATGCGCCGTGGCGAGGACGTACTCGCCCGGGCTCACGCCGGCCGCGCGCAGCGGCCCATCGTCGGCCCGCGCGCGCGGCTGGAAGAGCAGCGCGACGTCGACCATGACGTCGCCCACCAGCTCGACCCGGCCCGCCACGTGCTCGCGCTCGAGGTTGGCCACCGAACTGGCCGACGAGCACAGCAGGAGGTCGGCGAGGTGGTCGGTGAGGACGCGGTTGAGCTCCTCGGGCATCGCACGGTCGTAGGAGCGCATCCCGGCCTCGACGTGCGCGACCGGGACGTGCGCCTGGGCCGCCGCCAGGCCGCCCGCGAGGGTCGAGTTCGTGTCGCCGTAGACGAGCACGGCGTCGGGGCGCTCCTGCGCGAGCAGCGGGCTGAGCGCGGCGAGCATGCGTGCCGTCTGGTCGGTGTTGGTGCCGCCGTGGATACCGAGCTCGCGGTCCGGGCGTGGGACGCCGAGCTCGTCGACGAAGATCGTCGACAGCTCGTCGTCGTGGTGCTGGCCGGTGTGCACGAGCAGCTCGTCGTGCTCGGCGCGCAGCAGGCGCGAGACCGCCGCCGCCTTGACGAACTGCGGCCGGTTTCCGATGACGGTGAGGACCCGCAAGCGGGCCGGGACGCTATCGGCTCGCGGGACCTGCGCGGAGCCGGCGCCCGTATCGGTTGTCGATGATCGCGCGAGCGGCAGGGACGGCGGCGCTGGCGGCGCTCGCGTTGGGCGGGGGCCCGGCGGTCGCGGGCGGCGGCCCGGCCGGCGTTCGCTACGACGACCCCGCGCGCGGCATCGCGCTCGTGCACCCCAGCGCGTGGCGGCTGTATCCGAACGCGCTGACCCAGGCGATCTCGGCGCGTGACCAGGTCGCGCTCGGCACCTTCCCGTTGGACCAGACGGCGCCGGACGCCAACTGCACGCCCGCCACCGCGCTGCGCGAGCGCCCGCGCGACGGCGGCCTGATCTACCTCTTCGAGTACGAGGGCCTCAACCGCCGTCAGCTCGCGCGCTTCCCCCCGCGCCCGAGGCACCTGCGCCTGCCGCGCTCCTCCTATCGACCGTACGAGTGCATGGGGCCCAGCTGGCGCGTGACCTTCCGCGACGGCGGGCGCGCCTTCCAGGCGCACGTCTACGGGCCGCCGGCGCGCCGCCGCCAGGCGCTCGCGATCCTCGACTCGCTGCGCATCCGCCCGGCACCGTTCCATGCCGGCCTGCACGCCGCCCACTTCCCGCCGGCGCCCGGCTGGCGCACGCGCATCAGCGGCCCATCGCGCGAGAACCCGAAGTGCCTGACGCAGCGCGTGTCCTGGGCGGCGAACGTCGCCTTCCGCGACGACGCCACCTCGCTCCCGCCCACCGGCACGATCGAGCGCCTGCCGCCCGACGGGATCGTCATCGCGATCACCCAGTGGGTCGACCGCTGCCGGCGCCTGCGCGGCATCCGCGCCCTGCGCCCGCCGCTGCGCCTCGCCGACGCCAGGCGCTCGGGCTTCCCGGGCCCCCGCGGCGACGAGCTGCCGCTCTACCGGCTGCTCGGCCGCTTCGCCGGCCGCTACGACCTCGACCTCTGGGTTTTCTACGGCCGCGCCCGTCCGACGGCCGCCCAGGTCGCCGCGGCACAGCGCATGCTCGCGCGCGTGCGCTGGCCGGCGTGGCTCTGAGCGTCGCTAAGGCTGCAGCGAGAAGGGCGGATAGCGGTCGGTGGTGAGCAGGAACGCATAGGCGCTGACGCGCACGCTCCAGCGCCCGACGCCGAGCACGAAGTCGAAGAGGCCGCGCGGGTAGCGGCCGGTGAACAGGATCGCGAACCACGCGATGATGATGCAGACGACCGCGGCGATCCCGAGGAAGGTGAGGACGATGTAGTGCGGGATCGCCAGGAACCACTTGACGAGCGGCAGCCAGCGGTTCAGGTCGGCCCGCACGTCGGGGTACGGGATGTCGAGGCGCAGCGACTGCGCCTCGTCCGTGGACGGGTAGCGGTCGTCGAACAGCGCCGCGTAGAGCGCGACCCGCGAGGAGAACCGCGTGAGCTCGAGGTTCCAGTCGAACCACCAGCGCGGGTACTTCTCGCGGAAGAGGATCATCAGCAGCGGTCCGGCGAACAGCAGGCCGCCGGCGCTCACGATCACGACCCGCCCCGTGTGCGACGCGCCGCTGCCGCCGTACCAGCTCCAGGTCTCGCCGGAGACCGTGCCGAGCACGATGGCGATGGGGATGATCGTGAAGATCCGCAGCCCGGTCGTCAGCCGGTTGAGCGGCCGGTCCGGGTACTCGACATCCACTTGGACGGGATAGCCATCGGGCATGGCGCCACGTTAAGGCCTCGCGCCCGCCGCGCGCCACCGACGTGTCGGACGCCGATGCATGCCCCCGCAAGGAATCGAACCTTGAACCTTCGGATTAAGAGTCCGCTGCTCTGCCAGTTGAGCTACAGGGGCGAGCCGCCAATGGTAGCGGCGGCCTCGGGTCAGCCGCTCTGAGACTGGCCGGCCTGGGTGACGCCGAGCTGGCTCTTCTCGAGGTCGATCTCGGACTTCAGCTGCTTGCGCTGGTCCTTGGGAGAGAGGTCGATGGCCTTCTGCTCGGCGAGCTCGCTCTTGCGGTCCTGTTTGGCGCCGGCGGCGAGGATGGCGAGCTGGGCGTAGAGGTTGGCCGTCTCCTTGCCGCCGTTGTCGATGACCATCTCCATCGCGGTGACGGCGTCCGGGTAGGTCTTCAGGCCAGCGGGGCCGTAGGCCTGGACCATGAGGTTGGCGGTGCCGACGTCCGGCTTGGCGGGCTTGAGCGCCAGATAGCGCTTCCACGCGTTGGAGGCCTGGCGCAGCTCGGCCAGGCCCTTGGCCGTGTAGGCGTTCTGGGTCTGGTTGAAGTTCTCGCCGGTCCCGGCGTTGGAGAAGTGCAGCTTGGTCAGCGAGTCCCAGGTCGCCGGGTTGGACGGGTTGACCTGCGCGCGCTTGGTGAGCGTCGCGAGCTGCTCCTTGTAGGCCGAGTCCGAGCTCTGGCTGCTGCCGCCGCCGCTGCCGTTGATGGCGTCGAACAGGCCGCCGTTGGTCCCGCCGCCGATGCCGAAGAGCACCAGGCCGCCGCCCATGAGGATGGCGAGCGAGAGGTAGATGGCTTGTACGGTGCGGCGCCGTCCGCGGCCGCGCAGGTCGAAGAGCATCGAATCTAGGATAGGGACAGGTCGTCGTCGAGGTCCCAGCGCTCGTCGGGACCGGCCGCGGCGCGCCGGCGCTCGAAGATCCGCGCCAGCAGGACGCTGAGCTCGAAGAGGACGAGCAGCGGCGCCATGGCGATGAGCATCGTCACCGGGTCGGGCGTCGGGGTGGCCACCGCGGCGACGATCGAGATCCCCAGGATCACGTAGCCGCGGTTCTTGGCGAGCTGGCGCGCGCTGATGATCCCCATGCGCGTGACCGCGAGCACCCCGACCGGGATCTGGAACATCAGCCCGATGAGGCCCAGCAGGACGACCGAGAACTTGTAGTAGTCCGCCGCGCGGATGAGGACGTCGAAGTTGTCGTCGTTGAAGTTCTGCAGGAAGTCGATCGCCCGCGGCAGCGCGACGAAGTAGCCGAAGGCCACGCCGGAGATGAAGAGCACCGGGATCATCATCATGAGCGGCAGGGCGACCTTGCGCTCGCGCTCGTCGAAGGCGGGCAGCACGAACGCGTAGGCCTGGAAGAGGATGAAGGGCAGCGCGAGCAGGATGGCCGCGTAGGCCGCGACCGTGAAGGTGGTCACGAACGGCTCGGTAACGCCGAGGGTCACCGGCAATCGGCGCGGGTTGGTCGGCGTCGTCTTGGCGGCGAGCAGTTGCTGGCGCGCGGCGTCCTGGAGCTGGTGCGACGTCTGCGCGAGCTGCGCACGGTCGGCCGCCGACAAACCCGACCTGTCGCCGACGCGAGCCAGCAGCTTGTTCAGGCTCACGAGCGCGGCGCCCGTCGCCTTCGCCGCCCTGCCGGACTGGATCTGGAAGCGCGCGCTCTCCTCGAGCGGGTTCTGGCTGTGCTCCTTGGTCCCGAGGTGCTGGGAGTTGTAGAGCGGCTGGTTGATGGTGTCGAGCAGCCAGCCGTTCTGCCAGTAGCAGACGGCGAAGGCCGCCATGAACGCGATCAGGCACGCGATGAGGCGGCTGCGCAGCTCGTCGAGGTGGTCGACGAGGCTCAGCCGGTCCTCGTGACCGATCGGCCGCACCCGGGCCATGCGCGCCTCCGGTCAGGCGCTCAGGACACGTCCGCGCGCGAGGTGGCCTGGTCCTGCGGGCGCGCCTCGCCCGTGACCACCTCGGGCTCGGCGGCCGAGCGGTCGAGACTCTGTTGGCGCACGACGGGCTCCTCGTCGTCGTCGCGCTCGTCGTCCTTGTCCTTGCCGGTCAGCGAGTCCTTGAACTCACGCATGCCCGACCCGAGTTGGCGCCCGAGACCAGGGAGTCGCTTGGGCCCGAAGACGATGAGCACGATGAGCAGCACGATGGCCAGCTCGAGCGGTCCGATGGAGGGCATGGCGCAAGCGTACCGGCCCTCGTGTTGTGCGGTTGTTGCGGGATTCCGCGCCGAGCGGCAATGCGCCACGTGTCATGTCCTCGCCATGACCCGTAAAGGCCGGGCACGGGGCGGCCGATGAAGTGGCCATCAGGAGAGCGTGAGATGAGCCGCGAAGCCGACAACCGCCACTACGTCCGCCGGGTCGTCCTCCCCTCGGGCAAGACGATCGAGGTGGTCTACTTCGACGAGATCCCCGCGTTCCCGACGCTCGGCGACGAGCTGGCCCAGACCGGCGAGGATCTGCACAACTGCGGCACCTGCGGCTCGCACCTCGTGTACCCCGTCGAGTGGGACGAGGCCGGGGAGACGCACTGGGAGGTCTCGCTGCGCTGCCCCAACTGCGAGTGGCACGGCACCGGCGTCTTCGAGCAGACCGTCGTCGAGCGCTTCGACGAGGAGCTCGACCGTGGCACCGAGGCGCTCGTCCGCGACCTCAAGCGGATGATGCACGCCAACATGGAAGATGAGATCGACCGCTTCGTCACCGCGCTCGAAGCCGATCACATCGTCCCCGACGACTTCTAGCCCTCAGCTCGCCCGCAGGTAGGCCAGCACGGCCAGCACCCGCCGATGGTCGTCATCGGTGGAGGACAGGTCGAGCTTGCCGAAGATGCTCGAGACGTGCTTCTCGACGGCGCCGGGCGTGACGACCATCGCCCGCGCGATCGCCGCGTTGCTGCGGCCCTCGGCCATCAGGCCCAGGACCTCGCGCTCGCGCGGGGTCAGCGCCGCCAGGGCCGCGTCGGCCTGCGTACCCGTGCGCGCCCGGAAGAGCTCGGCCACGACCTCGCGGTCGAGCGCCGTGCCGCCGGCCGCCACGCGCTGGACGGCGTCGACGAAGCCGCGCACGTCGCCGACGCGCTCCTTGAGCAGGTAGCCGACGCCGCCCTCGCCGGACTCCAGCAGCTCGGCGGTGTAGACCGGCTCGACGTACTGGGAGAGCACGAGCACGCCGAGCCCGGGCTGCTGCGCGCGGGCCTCGAGCGCCGCCCGCAGCCCCTCGTCGGTGAAGCTCGGGGGCAGCCGGACGTCGACGATCGCGAGGTCCGGCTTGTGGCCGGCGACGATGCGCAGCAGCCCGGGGCCGTCGTCGGCCTGCGCGACGACGTCGATGTCCTGCTCGCGCAGCAGCGCGACGAGCCCCTCGCGCAGGAGCGCCTGGTCCTCGACGATCACCACTCGCACGGCAGCTCCGCGCGGATCGTGGTCCCCTCGCCCTCCGGGCTCGTCAACGCGAGCGTCCCGTCGAGCGCCTCGACGCGATGGCGCAGCCCGGAGACCCCGGTACCGCGAGGGTTCGCGCCGCCGCGGCCCTCGTCGCGCACCTCGACCACCAGGCCGCCGTCGCTCTCGACGATCGTGACCGTGGCGGGCGCCCCGCCCGCGTGCTTGGCGGCGTTCGTGAGCGCCTCGGTGACGACGAAGTAGGCCGCGGTCTCCACCACCGGCGGCGGGCGCCGGGGCAGGACCACGTTGACGGTGACCTCCATCGGCGAGCGCCGCCCGACCGCCTCCACGGCGGCCTCCAGCCCGCGGTCGGCCAGCACCGGTGGGGCGATCCCGCGCGCGAGGTCGCGCAGCTCGCCGATCGCGGCGCTCGCCTCCTCGCGCGCGCTGCGCACGAGCTCGGCGACCTCGGGGCGGTCCTCGAGGCGCTCCTCGGCGCGGCCGAGCTGCATGCTCAGGGCCACGAGCCGCGCCTGCGCGCCGTCGTGCAGGTCGCGCTCGATGCGCCGCAGCTCGGCGGCCTGGACGTCGAGGGCGCCGCGGCGCGTGCGCGTGAGCTCGTCTACACGGGCCTCGAGCGCGCGCTCGCGCGGCCGCAGGCTCGGCAGCGCCACCGTGACGATCGCGTGCGTGCCCAGCGCCAGGGCGAGGACGGCGAGCGGCCACAGCGGCCAGAACGTGCCGCCCGGATCGCTGAGCAGGTAGATCGTCACGAGCACGAAGGCGACCGAGCCCGAGGCGGCGGCGTGCAGCGCGAGCGCCCGCCAGCGCCCCTCGGGCGCGCGCAGGCCCAGGCGCACGGCGATCTGCACGACGATCGGGATCGCGAAGGCGAAGACGACCCACATCGGCCAGAAGTAGCCGCCGCCGGTGACGCCCCAGAGGAAGACGAGGATCATCGCGAAGAGGACCGAGAGGCTCGCCTCGAGGACGATCGCGGAGGTCCACGCGTCGGGCTGATGGGTCTCCTGCTCGCTCACGGGCCACAGGGTGCCAGGCGCCGGGCCGCCCGTCGCTGCGGCCCTCCCCCGGACCGGTCGGGGGCTGGCCCCAGCCCTAGGCGTAGCGCGCCACGACGCCGTCGGCGACGAGCTCGAGCGCGTGGCGCTGGCGGTCGGAGACCGCGACGGGGAGCGCGCCCTTCGCGTCCTCCACCATGTCCAGGGCGCTGGCCCGGGCCTCGTCGAGCGCGCCCGTGGCGGCGATGCGCTCGCAGACCTCCTCGGCCCGCGCCGCCGAGGCGACCGAGCGCGGGTCGACCCTCGCGAGGGCGTCGTCGCGCGCACGGGCGAGGATGAAGGGGAGCGTCACCGTGCCGTCGAGGAGGTCCGTCCCGCGCGCCTTGCCCGTGCGCTCGGCCGGCCCCGACACGTCGAGGACGTCGTCGAGGATCTGGAAGGCGACGCCGATCCGCCGCCCGAAGGTCGCCAGCGGCTCGGGGTCGGCGCCCGCCTCGAGCGCGCCGAGGCGGCACGCCGCCTCGAACAGGCGCGCCGTCTTGAGCTCGCAGCGGCGCAGGTAGCGCGCCACCGGCACCGCGGCGTTCCATGCGTCGGCGCGCTGGAGCAGCTCGCCCTCGGCCAGCGCCGAGGACGCATCGGAGAGGACGCGGATCTCATCGGCGCGACCGTTGCGCACGAGCTCGCCGAAGGCGCGGGCGAAGAGCAGGTCGCCGGTCGCGGTCGCGGCGCCGCGGCCGGCGGTCGCCACCACGGTCGGGATCCCGCGGCGCAGGTCGGCCGCGTCGAGGACGTCGTCGTGGACCAGCGTGGCCGAGTGCACGAGCTCGACCGCCGTCGCCGCGCGGACCAGGCCCTCGCCGCGCTCGCCGTCGGCGGCCAGGAAGACCAGCAGCGGGCGCAGGCGCTTGCCGCCGGCGGCGATCGTCGCGCCCGCGTGGGCACCGAGCAGCTCCCCGTGACCGCCCGCGATCTCGCCCAGCCGCCGCTCGACGCGCTCGAGCAGCCGCGGGATGTGCGAGCCCCCGGCCTGGACGACCTCGGTCACCGGCCCGGTCATCGTCGCCTAGCGCTTGGTCCCGACATGAAGGGCGATGATCCCACCCGCTGTAAGGATCCAGCGGATCTCGCCCAGCCCGGCCCGCTGCATGGCAGCGGCCAGGCCCTCGGGGCCGGGGAAGCGCTTCACCGAGCTCGGCAGGTAGGTGTAGGCCTCCTCCTCGCCCGTGAGGCGGCCGATGAGCGGCACGATCCGGTCGAACCAGACCGAGTAGAACGTCGACAGCGGAGGCCGGTGGGGAGTGGTGATCTCGAGCACGACGACGCGCCCACCGGGCCTGACCACGCGGGTCATCTCGGCCAGGCCGCGGTCGAGGTCGGAGAAGTTGCGCGCGCCGAAGCCCACCGTCGCGGCGTCGAAGCGGCCGCTCGCGTAGGGGAGCTCGAGCGCGTTGCCCCACTCCCAGACGAGCTCGGGCGCCTTGCCGCGCGCGCGGTCGAGCATCTCCTCGGCGAAGTCCGAGCCGATGACCTCGCCGCCGGGGCCGACCCGGCGGGCGAGCTCGATGGCGAGGTCCCCGGTCCCGCAGGCGACGTCGAGGGCGCTGTCGCCCGGTCCCAGGGCGGCGAGGTCCGCGGCGCGCGCGCGCCAGCGATGGTGCAGGCCCGCCGTCATGACCGAGTTCATGAGGTCGTAGAAGCCGGCGATGCGGTCGAACATCGCCCGGACCTGCGGCTCGGACATCGTGCCCGACCGCGGCGTGCCGCCGCTCGCCCCCACGCCGGGCTCAGTCGCCCTTGAGCTGCGAGACGTACGTCACCAGCGCGTTGAACTTGTCCGGCGAGTCCTTCTCGAGGCCCGCGAACGACGGCATCGGCGCCGTGGGGTTCACGAGCGTGCGCGCGATCGCCTGCGAGGGCAGGCGGGTCCCGATGTCGGTGAGGTGCGGTCCCGGACCGTCGTTGCCGTTCTCGCCGATCTTGTGGCAGGCGAGGCAGCCCGACTGGGCGACCACCTGCTTGCCCTTCTCGTACTCGGCGAGCATCTTGCCGCCCTGGGCCTTGATGCGCGCGGGCGTCGCGAGGTCGATCTGCGTCGGCGGCCCGGCCACGGCGCCCAGGTAGGTGAGGTAGCCCATGGCGGCGATGGTGAAGAAGGCCGCCACGGTGGCGATCGGCCGCCGCTCCGGCCTGCGCTCCGGCCCGCGGTCGTAGAACGGCAGCAGGAAGAGCAGGATCATGCAGATCGTCGGGATCCCGATCGTCGCGAGGGCGACGAGGTTCGGGGGCTTGATGACCCGCAGCAGCTCGAAGAGGAAGAAGAAGTACCACTCGGGGCGCGGCGTGTAGGTCGTCGTCGTCGGGTCGGCCTTCGGCCCGAGCTCGGCCCCGAGGATCAGCGACAACAGGATGATCACGAGCATGACCACGCAGGCCATGAGCGAGTCCTTGGCCACCGCGTAGGGGAAGAACGGCTTCCCCTGGGACTTCAGGATCGAGTACTCGCGGAGGTAGGCCTCCTTCTCGGCCCTGTTCACGCGCGCTCCTCGAGGTGCTCGTGGTCCATCTCGGCCCTCAGCCACGGCGGCGCCGTGGTGCCGAGCTTGGTCACGAGATAGAGGTGTGCGCCGATGAGCGCGGCGATCGCCCCCGGTATCAGGAGCATGTGGATGGCGTAGAAGCGCGACAGCGTGGTGGCGCCGAACTCGGGCCCGGCGCGCAGGAAGTCGCCGAGGTAGGGACCGACGAGCGGGCCGCTGGCGGTGATGTTGTTGGCCACCACCGTCGCCCAGAAGGAGCGCTGGTCGAAGGGCAGCAGGTAGCCGGTGAGCGCCATCACGAAGGTGAGGATCAGCAGCGCGACACCGATGACCCAGTTGAGCTCGCGCGGGTACTTGTAGGCGCCGAAGAAGAAGGTCCGCGCCATGTGCAGGAAGATGAGGATCACCATCACCGTCGAGCCCCACTTGTGCATGCCGCGCACGAACTCGCCGAGGAAGGCCTCGTTGGTGATGTAGCGCGTCGACTCGTAGGCCCGGGTGGGCGACGGGTCGTAGTACATGGCCAGGAAGACGCCGGTGACCGCCTGGTTGAGGAAGGCGAACAGCGTCGCCGAGCCCAGCGTGTAGAACCAGTTGGTCCCCTTGGGGACCTTGCGGAACATCAGCCAGCGCGCGCCGCCCGAGAGCGAGGTGCGCTCGTCGATCCAGTCGACGGCGGTGATCCCGGCCTCGGCCGCGGCGTCCAGCGGCTTGGTCTTGCCGTTGGTCTCGGCCGGGCGCGGCGGTCGCGGGTTGAGCTTCGGCGGCGGCGGGAACGGGAGCTTGGGCATCGCCTAGGTCCCCGGGAGCTTGCGGACCGTGGGCCGCGACGGGTACAGGTACTGGCCGATGCCGTCCAGCGGCTCGGCGGGGTCGCGCGGCGAGAAGCGCTTCAGCTCGCTGTTGACCGAGTAGCGCGCGCCGATCTCGACCTGGCCGTTGCGCACGCGCGTGTAGAAGCGGTCGAGCGGGCGGACCGGCGGGCCGCCGTCGACCTTGCCGGTGAAGCCGTACACGCCGCCGTGACACGGGCAGATGAACCGCTCCGCGGCGGCCACGAAGCGCACCGGGCAGCCCAGGTGCATGCAGCGCGTGGAGATGGCGACGAACTGGTTGTACTGGTCGGGCTTGTCGGTGTCGATCTGCGGGTTGCGCTTGCGCACGTAGGTCGTCGACTTGCCCGCCTGCCCGATGCCCGCGACGATCGTGATGACCTTCGGGACGTAGGTGTCCTCGGGGAACTCGTCGGGCGTCCCGATCGCCTGCCAGGGCTCGTCGCGCTTCTCGAACACCGGCCCGAGCGCGAAGCCCAGCGCCGGGAGCAGGAAGGCGGACGCCGCGATCGCCCCGGCCACGTTGGTCGTGCCGGTCATGAACCGCCGCCGCGTGACCGTCTCGCCCTCGAAGGCGCCCGGGATCTGGCGGTCGGCCGTGTACTTGCTCTTGGTCTTTCGGCGATCGTCTGCCATCTGGGGCGGCGAACCTTATCGCTCGCTAAGTCTATGGACCCCGGACCTCGCGCGCCGCCGCTTGCAGCGCGCCGGACGCGCCAGGATCGCCCGCGCGGGCCGCGGCCTTGGCCGCCCGCAGCGCATCGGTGGCGCCCCAGCCGACCGCGGCCACGCCCGCCTGCCAGACGGCGTCGGCGAGCTCCGGGCGACCCTCGGCCTGCGCCTGGGCGCACAGCCCGATGACGTCGGCGAGCTCGGCGACCGCATCGACGTCGCCCAGCGCGGCCAGGCGCGCGAGCCCCAGGGCGTAGAGCCGGTCGCCGGCGAGCAGGGCGAGGTCGGGCTCGATCTCGGCGAACAGCCGCGAGGCGCCGTAATGCAGCAGCTCGCCCTCGCGGATGGCCTCGACGACGAAGGCGACGTCGGCCTCGTGGCCCGCCGACCGCGGGCCCGCGGCAGCCGCCGCGCCGAGGGCGCCGTCCGCGCTCGGTTCGGGGCCCAGCGCCTCGGCGAGCAGGCCGCCCTCGGCCGCGAGGGCGGCGCGGACGGCCGCGAGCGCCGTCAGGGCAGCTCCCGGAAGGCGGCAGCCGCGGCCTCGACCGTGAGCTCGACGTGCTCGGCGTCGTGCGCGAGCGACGGGAACCAGGCCTCGAACTGCGACGGCGGCGGGTAGACGCCGCGGGCCAGCAGGCCGCGGCACCAGGCGCCGTAGGCGTCGAGGTCGCAGCCCTGCGCGCCGGCGTAGTCGTGGACCGGATCGGAGGAGAAGAAGACGGTCAGCAGCCCCGGCGCGGTCACGACCTGCACGGGCACGTCGCCCGCCGCCTCGCGCAGCCCGGCCGCGAGCGAGTCGGTCCGCGCGGCCAGGCCCACGTAGGCGCCCTCGTCCAGGAGCTGCAGCGTCACCAGCCCGGCGGCGACCGCGAGCGGGTTGCCGGAGAGCGTCCCCGCCTGGTAGACGTCGCCGGCCGGCGCCACGAGCTCCATGAGCTCGCGCGGGCCGCCGAAGGCGGCGGCGGGCAGGCCGCCGCCCATGACCTTGCCCATGACCGTGAGGTCGGGCAGCACGCCGGCGAGCTCCTGGGCGCCGCCCCAGGAGACGCGGAAGCCGGTGATGACCTCGTCGAAGATGAGCAGGGCGCCGGTGGCGCTCGCGCGCTCGCGCAGCAGCTCCAGGAAGCCGTCGGCGGGCGGGACGAGCCCCATGTTGGCCGCGTAGGGCTCGGCCAGGATCGCCGCGAACTCGTGCTCCTCGGTGGCGCGCAGGACCGCGTCCGCGTCGTTCCACGGCACGATCACGGTGGCCGCCGTCGCCGCCTGGGTGACGCCCGGGCTGGCGGGGATCGCGGCCGTCGCGAGGCCCGAGCCCGCCTGGGCCAGCAGGCCGTCGACGTGGCCGTGGTAGGCGCCGGCGAACTTCAGGAGCTTCTCGCGCCCGGTCGCCGCGCGCGCGAGGCGGATGGCGCTCATCGTCGCCTCGGTGCCCGACGAGGTCATGCGCACCATCTCGACCGACGGCATGCGCCGGGCGATCTCCTCGGCGAGCGCGACCTCGCCCTCCGTCGGCGCCCCGAAGGTGGTGCCGCGCTCGGCCGCGGTGGTGACCGCCGCCACGACCTCGGGATGGGCGTGGCCGAGGATCAGCGGGCCCCACGAGCAGACGTAGTCGACGTAGCGGTTGCCGTCGACGTCGAAGAGCTCGGCGCCGTGGCCGCGGTCGATGAAGACCGGGTCGCGCTCGATCGCGCGCATCGCGCGCACCGGCGAGTTGACGCCGCCCGGAAGGCGCTGCAGGGACCGCGCGTAGAGCTCGGCGGACTTCGTGTCGGCCAGCGAGATCGACATCAGCCGCCCGCGTGCTCGCGCTCCCAGCGCTTGAAGTCCTCGGTGAAGTACAGGAGGCGGATCTTCTTGAACTCGGTCGAGCTGTAGAGAGTTGCGCGGTCCTGGACCTCGGGGTTCTCGGAGGCGATCGCGTCGAGGATCGCGTCGCACTCCTCCTTCGAGCGCCCGTGGGCCATGGTGAAGATCGAGTAGGGCCAGTCGGCGTAGGTCGGGCGCTGATAGCAGTGCGAGATGCCGCGATAGGCGGCCATGCGCGGCCCGACCTCGGCGATGCGCTCGTCGGGCACCTGCCAGACGCCCATTCCGTTGGCGCTGAAGCCCGCGCGGCGGTGGTAGAGGATCGCCGCCACGCGGCGCAGGAGCCCGCGGCCGGCCATCGCCCGCAGGTGCGAGACGAGGTCGTCGGCGCTCATCCCCAGCTCGGCCGCCGCGGCGGCGTAGGGCTCGGGGACGACGGGCAGGTCGCCCTGGGTCGCGCGGATGACGGCCATGTCGAGCTCGTCGTAGGGCTGCTTCTCGAGCTCGATCGGCTCCTCGGCGACGGCGGCCTTGGCGAGCTCGTCGGTGCCGCCCACGAGCTCGAGGTCCATCCGGATCTTGAAGAGCTTGAGCGTCGGGAGCTGGCGGATCGACTCGGCGCCGGTGAGCGCCTGGAGCACGTCGAGGGTGCCCTGCAGGCCGAGGGTGGAGTCCTCCTCGACCGCGATCGTGAACCACATGTTGAACTCGTGGTTGCGCAGGTAGTTGTGGCTGACGCCCGGGTGCGAGTTGACGACCTTCGCGGCGCGCCACGGGTGCTCGGGGTCGACCTTGGCAGCGACGAGCATCGAGTCGTACCCGAGCGCCCGGGTGTCGAAGATCGGCGTGACCTGGCGGATGATGCGCTCGTCGATGAGCTCCTGGACGCGCGCGAGGACGCGCTCCTCGGGAACCTCGAGCGCGCGCGCGACGGCCGCGTAGGGCCGGGGCTCGATCGGGAAGGCGCCCTGCATCTCGTTGAGCAGCCGCTTGTCGAACTCGTCGAGCGGGATCGCCGCGCCGTGCTTGCGTGAGCGGAGCTTGGGGGTCACTGAAGCCATCGAGCGGCGTCCTTGGCGTGGTAGGTGATGACGATGTCGGCGCCCGCGCGGCGGATGGAGGTGAGCGCCTCGAGGACGGCGGCCCGCTCGTCCAGGTAGCCCGCGGCGGCCGCCGCCTTCACCATCGCATACTCGCCGCTGACGTTGTACGCGGCGACCGGCAGGCGCGTGGCGTCCTTGACGCGGCGCACGACGTCGAGATAGGGCAGCGCGGGCTTGACCATGACCATGTCGGCGCCCTCCTGGACGTCGAGCAGCGCCTCGCGCAGGGCCTCGTCGCCGTTGGCGGGGTCCATCTGGTAGCCGCGGCGGTCGCCGAAGGCCGGCGTCGAGTCGGCCGCCTCGCGGAACGGGCCGTAGAAGGCCGAGGCGAACTTCGCGCTGTAGGCGAGGATCGGAGTGTCGGTGAGGCCGTCGTCGTCGAGCGCGGCGCGGATCGCCCCCACCCGGCCGTCCATCATGTCGCTGGGGGCGATGACGTCGGCGCCGGCGTGCGCCTGGGAGAGCGCGGTGCGCGCGAGCAGCTCGACGCTCGCGTCGTTGTCGACCGAGCCATCGGCGCGCAGCAGGCCGCAGTGGCCGTGGCTCGTGTACTCGCACAGGCACAGGTCGGCGATCACCAGCAGGTCGGGGTGGGCCTCCTTGATGGCCCGCGTGGCGAGCTGGACGGCGCCCTCGTCGTCCCACGCGCCCGAGCCCTCCTCGTCCTTGTGGGCCGGGATGCCGAAGAGCAGCACCGCGGGGATGCCGAGCGCGGCGGCCTCGCCCGCCTCTTCGACGACCGCCGCGAGCGAGAGCCGGTCGACCCCGGGCATGGCCTGAATCGGAACCCGCCCACCCCGACCCTCGAGCCCCTCTTCGACGAACAGCGGCAGGACGAAGTCGCCCGGGTCCAGGCGCGTCTCGCGCACGAGCTCGCGCAGCACCGGGGTGCGGCGCAGGCGGCGAAGGCGGGTCTGCGGGAAGGGCATGACCGCCTACATCCTACGACCGCTTCATGGCCTCCCAGTCCTCGGCGGTGAGGGCGTAGACGTCGTGGTCCTCCCACACGCCGTTGATCTTGAGGTAGCGCAGCGCGCGCCCCTCGAGCCGGAAGCCGACCTTCTCGGCCACCCGGACCGAGCGGTGGTTGCGGGGGATGATCGCCGGCTGCACGCGATGCAGGCCGGCGTGCTCGAAGGCGAAGCGCAGCACGAGCGCCACGGCGCGCGGCGCGTGGCCGCGCCCGAGGCTGTCCTTGTCGATCCAGTAGCCGAGGGTCGCGTTCTGCCACGGGCCGCGCACGACGTTGGAGAGCGCGACCCGGCCGATGAGCCGGGCGTCGGCGTCGAGGTCGAGAATCGCGAAGGCGTACGCGCTCCCCGCGGCCCACGAGCGCTGGTCGAGGTCGAGCTCCAGGCGCTGGCCGGCCTCGGTGTAGAAGCTGTCGTCGCGGACGGGATCCCAGGGGCCGGTGTGGCCGCGGTTGGCCACGCGCAGGCGCAGCTGCTCGCGCGCGTCCTCGGGCGCGGTCGGGCGGATGGCGGTCGGCGCGTCCTCGAGGCGGATGCGGCTCGCGCTCATCGGAAGCGCGCGAGCGCCACGCGGGCGAGCGCCAGGTAGGCGACGGCGAGGACGGCGAGATGAGCGAGCGTCGGCCCCAGGCCGGGCTCGGAGTCGTTGAGCGCGGCGTCGACCGCCTGCAGGGCCGGGCGGAAGGGGAACAGCGCCGAGACCGCGCGGATCACGTCGTAGAGCCACGTCGCGACCGTGCCGGCGGGGACCAGCGCCAGGAAGGCGATCGGAAGGGTCAGCAGGAAGGCCAGCAGCGACGCCGCGCGGACCTCGCGCGCCAGCGCTCCGATCGCGACCCCGAGCGCGCCGAAGGCGATCGCGCCGCCGACGAGGGCGACGATCCAGAGCGCGAAGCGCCCCCAGTCGAGGTGCACGAAGAGCCCGATGCCGCAGAGCATGATCAAGGTCACCGCGCTCGCACAGACCGCGGCGAGCGTCACCTTCTCACCCAGCAGCCCCAGGCGCGAGACGAGGCCCCGCACGAGCCGGCCGAAGGCGTGCTCCTCGCGCTCGAGCGCGAGCATCCCGGAGGCCAGCAGGACGGTGACGAACATCAGCGAGATGGTCACCGAGACCGAGACGGCGAAGGCGTCCAGCGGCGTGCGGTGCCCGGCCAGGACCGTGCGCTTGACCGCCAGCGGCTGGCCGACCGCGGCGAGCACGTTGTCCGAGAGCCCGAGGTTCTGGATCGCCAGCTCGTTGAAGTCGATCACGGCCTGGACGTCGCGCGCCTCCTGCGATCCCGGCGGCAGCTTGCGGACCGTCCGCTCGAGCGCCGCCTTGGAGCGCACGAGGCCGAGGACGTCGAACTTCTGGCCCAGCAGCGAGAAGTCCCCGCCCTTGAGCAGGACGCCCAGGTACTGGCCGGCGAGCTGCGTGAGCTTGTCGCTGAGCGCCTTGTTGGCGTCGGCCAGGCGCGACTTGATCGTCGACTCGGCGATCTGGGCGCGGATCGGGTCGTCGGCGTTGTAGAGGACCTCGAGCGTCGGCGGCTTGGTGCCGGCCAGGTCGATGGCGCTCTGCAGCTTGCGCGTCGCGTCGGGCGGGACGACGAGCGCCCCGAGGACCTCGCCGGAGCGGATCTTGTCGATCGCCTCGGCGCGCGTGTCGACCTGGACGGGCGTGACCGACTTGAAGAGCTCACGCGCGAAGCGCGCCACGTCGAGGCGCTGGCCGCCGACCGAGAAGCTCGTCTGGTCGGCGGGCAGCTCGTTGACGATCGCGATCTTCGGCTTGTCGGGCCCGCGCGAGAGGGCCAGCCCGATGAGCACGGAGATGATCACCGGGTAGGCGACGAGCACCACCAGCAGGAAGGGCGAGCGGCGCAGGATCTGCAGGTCCTTGAGCAGCAGCCAGCGCACGCGAACGACCCCGGCCCCTAGTGCCCGCGCTCGTGCAGGAAGCGGACGAAGGCGGCCTCGAAGTCGCGCGGGTCGCCGCCCACGAGCGCCTCGAGGTCGGCCGGCGAGCCGGTGAAGAGGACCTCGCCGTCGGCCAGCACGAGCACGCGGTCGGCGTAGCGCTCGGCCTCCCCGACGTTGTGCGTGGAGAAGACGACCGCGGTGCCGCGCGCGGCGAGGGTGGCGATGAACTCCCACAGGCGCTCGCGCTGACGCGGGTCCAGCGACGACGACGGCTCGTCGAGCGCCAGCACGGGCGGGTCGGCGAGCAGGCCGACGGCGATGTTCACGCGCTGGCGGTTGCCTCCCGACAGCGTGCCCAGCTCGTCGCCGGCGCGGTCGGCCAGGCCGGCCTGCTCGAGCATTCGCGCCACCACGGCGTCGGGGTCCTCGACGCGCTCCAGGCGCGCGAACAGGCGCAGGTTCTCGGCCACGCTGAGCTTCCCGTAGACCGCGGCCTGCTGGGGCACCCAGCCGACCTCACGCGGCGTGCGGCTCACGGACCCGCTCGTCGGCGCCTGCAGCCCCGCGAGGATCGAGAGCAGCGTCGTCTTGCCCGCCCCGTTGGGCCCGATGACGGCGACGACCTCGCCCGCGCGGGCCTCGAAGCTCACGTCGCGCAGCGCCTCGCGGCGCCCGTAGCGCATGGTCACGGCGTCGGCCGCGATGGCCGCGCCGTTGCCCGTGGCCGTGCTCACCTCCCGGACGGTACTTCCGTACGCGCCAGATCGACGCCGCACGAGGGGCAGTAGGTGTCCCCCGGGCCGTGGCGCGCGCCGCACTCCGGGCACCGCATGCGCCCCGACCGCCACTCGACGACCTCGAGCGGGCTCATCGTCCCCCACGGCTCGAGGACGAGGTGCTGGCGCAGGTAGACGACCGTCTCGCGGATCACCGCGGCGACCGGCAGCGCCACCAGCGCGCCGATGATGCCGAACAGTTCGGCCCCGAAGAGCAGCGCGAAGATCACGAGCAGCGGGTTGATCCGCAGCGCGTGGCCGAAGATCAGCGGCGAGGCCACGTGGCCCTCGATCTGCTGCAGGCCGATGAAGAGCAGCGCGACCCACACCGCCGTGATCGGGTCCTGGAAGAGCGCGACGAGCAGCGGCGGTGCGGCGCCGAGGAACGGCCCGATGTACGGCACGAGCTCCATCAACCCGAACCACACGCCGAAGGCCAGGGCGTACGTCTTGCCGTCGGGGAAGATCCCCAGCACGCCGAAGATCCACAGGCCGACGCCGGCGCCGATGCCCATGACGACGCTGAAGAGCAGCTGGCCGCGCACGTAGCCGGCCACGGCGCGCACCACGCGCGAGGGGTAGTCGTCCTCGCGCGTCCCGTCGCCGGGCGGCATGACGCCGCGCGCGAGCGCGCCTATTCGCTCGCCGTGGATGAGCATGTAGACCGAGAGCACGAAGACGAGGATCAGCCCCAGGCCCGCCGTGACGATCTTCGTCAGCAGGTCGGTCCCGAAGGCGACGATCGAGTCGGTGCCGCCGACGACCTTGTTCTGCAGGGTCTGCAGCGCCGTCTGGCCCTGCTTCTTGATCTCGACGTTGATGCCCTTGCGGTCGAAGTAGTCCTGCACGTCGGCCAGGCGGCGGTTGGCCGAGTGCGTGATCGACGGGATGTCGTCGCGCAGGGTCGTGACCTGGTCGGAGATCGGGTTGGCCAGCAGCACGCCGGCGGCGGCCAGCGCCGACAGGAAGCCGAGGTAGACGCAGACGATGGCCACGCCGCGCGGCAGGTGGGCCCCGCGCTGCACGCCGGCGACGAGCGGGTTGAGGATCAGCGCGATGACCGCCGCGGTGACGAAGAGCAGGACGACCGGCCCGGCCGCCTTGATCATCGCGAAGCCCAGCAGCAGGATCAGCGGCAGCGCGACGAGCTGGATCCAGCGCGGGACGACGGTGGGCTCCGTGGACGGCGGCGGCGCCTCGGCCTCGAGCGGATCGTGATCGTCGAAGTCGTCGGGGCGCGGGCGCGGCGGCGGGTCGTCCGGAAGGAGGCCCTCGTCTTTGAGGTCGTCGTCTCTGGCGTGCTCGCTCATCGCCCCGTTGCGCCAGAGTATGGGCCGTGGCCGACGCCCCCGCGAGCATCCTCTTCATCGGCGACGTGGTCGGCGGCCTCGGTCGCCGGACGTTGCTGGCCATGCTGCCGGGTCTCGTCGAGCGCCACCGGCCGACCTTCGTGGTCGTCAACGCCGAGAACGTGGCCGGCGGCCTCGGGATCACGCCGAAGATCGCCGACGAGCTGCTGGACGCCGGCGTCGACGTCATCACGCTGGGCAACCACGCCTACCATCGCAAGGAGATCTACCCGTACCTCGACGCTCAGCAGCGCATAGTTCGGCCGGCGAACTATTTGCGCTCGCAGCCGGGCCGCGGACATGTGGTCATCGAACGCGGCGGGGTCCGCCTGGGCGTCGTGAACCTCAGCGGCAACCTCTACCTGCGCGCGGGCCGCCCGGCCTTCGTGGAGGTCGACTCGATCCTCGGCCAGCTCGACGGCAAGGTCGACCACCTGCTGGTCGACATGCACGCCGAGGCCACGAGCGAGAAGGTCGGCATGGGCTGGTTCCTCGACGGGCGCGCGACCGCGGTCGTCGGCACCCACACCCACGTCCCCACCGCCGACGCCCGGATCCTCCCCGGCGGGACCGCCTACATCACCGACGTCGGCATGACGGGCCCGCGCGGGGGCGTGATCGGCGTGCGCAAGGAGCAGGCGATCGAGTCGCTGCGCACGCACATGTCGGTGCGCTTCGAGACCTCCGACGATGACCCCTGGCTCATGGGCGTGCTCGTGCGCTGCGCGCCGCAGCCGCTGCGCGCCGAGTCGATCGAGCAGCTGCTGTTGCCCTGGGACCCCGGCGCGACCCCTTAAGCATCGATCCGGGCCCGCGTAAGGCCCAAGTCGGCGCGGTTGCCCGATGCGCGCCGGGCCGCCTCAGCGCATCCTGCATCTCGCACCCGATTCCCCAGGACCGCGAGATGATCAGCCCGAGCCACATCGCCCACCACGCCGCCCAAGCCCGGGCGGACGACCTCGCCGGCCGCGCCGCGGCCGCCCGCGTCGCCCGGCATCCGCGCTCGACCGCCAAGCGCCCGCGCGTCCGGCCCTTCCTCCCCTTCGCCGCACGACCGCAAGGAACCACCCCGTGAACCTCGACGCCGTCACCGCGATCCCGCTCTTCGCCTCCGTCCCCAAGCGCCGGCGCTGGGACGTCGCGCGGCTCACCGACGAGGTCGAAGTGCCCTCCGGGCGCCGGCTGATCCGGCAGGGCGGCTACGCCCAGGAGTTCTTCATCGTCGTCGAGGGCGCCGCCGACGTCTATCGCGACGGCGAGCTCGTCGCCACCGTGGAGGCCGGGGAGTTCTTCGGCGAGGTCGGCCTGCTCGGCGCGCGCTGGGAGCGCAACGCGACCGTGGTCGCGCGCTCGCCCATGCGCCTGGTCGTGCTCGCCCGCAACCAGTTCCGCGAGCTGCTGCACGCCGTGCCCGCCATCGCCGGGCCGATCCGCCGCGCCGCCGCCCTGCGCGCTTGACGACGCTCGCCACGCCCCGCTGGGGCAGAGATAATCGCGGTGTGACACGGCGCGTCTCGAGCCCCGAGTTCGTCGGCCGTGCCGCGGAGCTCGGGCGCCTGGCGGCCGCCCTCGAGCGCGCCGAGCGCGGCCGGGCGGCGGCCGTCTTCATCGGGGGCGACTCGGGCGTCGGCAAGACGCGGCTGCTGCGCGAGCTCGAGCGGCGCGCCGTCGAGCGCGGCGCGCGGCTGCTGAGCGGCGACTGCCTGGCCTTCGGGGCCGACGGCCTGCCCTACGCGCCGATCGCCGCCGCGCTGCGCGGCCTCGCGCGCGAGCTCGAGCCGGCGGAGCTCGAGGCGCTGGTCGGCCCCGGCGGCGGCGAGCTCGCCCGGCTGCTGCCCGAGCTCGGCGTCGCGCAGGCACCCGACGAGAACGCGACCGGCGTGTCGGGAACCGGCGAGGCCCTCGCCCAGGCGCGGCTCTTCGGCCTGCTGCGGGTCCTGCTCGACGGCCTGGCCGCGCAGTCGCCGGTGGTCTTCGCCATCGAGGACCTGCACTGGGCCGACCGCTCGACGCTCGAGTTCCTCTCCTCGCTGCTGCGCAGCATGCGCGACGAGCGGCTGCTGCTCGTCTGCACCTACCGCAGCGACGAGCTGCACCGCCGCCACCCGCTGCGCCCGTTCCTGGCCGAGGAGGAGCGGCGCGAGGTCGTCGAGCGCGTCCAGATCGAGCCCTTCTCCCCCGCCGAGCTCGCGGCCCAGGTCGCCGGGATCCTCGGGGACAGCGCCGCGCCCGAGCTCGTCGCGCGCCTGCACGCGCGCTCGGAGGGCAACGCCTTCTTCGCCGAGGAGCTGCTCGCCGCCTCCGACGCCGCGACCGGCCCGCTGCCCTCCAGCCTGCGCGACGTCCTGAGCCTGCGCCTCGAGGCGCTGCCCGAGGATGCGCGCGGCGTGCTGCGCGTGACCGCGGCCGCCGGGCGGCGCGCCGGGCATCGCCTGATCGCGACCGTCGCGTCGCTGCCCGAGCCCGCGCTCGTCGACGCGCTGCGCGACGCCGTGGCCCAGCACGTGCTCGTCCAGGACGCCGACGGCTACGCCTTCCGCCACGCGCTGCTGCAGGAGGCCGCCTACGCCGACCTGCTTCCCGGCGAGCGCACGGCCCTGCACCTCGCGCTCGCCGAGGCGCTGACGGAGGACCCGAGCCTGGCCGCCGGCACGGTGGCCGCCGAGCTGGCCCACCACTGGCGCGCGGCACACCGGATGCCCGAGGCGCTCACGGCCTACGTCCGCGCGGGCCTGGAGGCCGAGCGCATCTCGGCCTTCGCCGAGGCCGGGCAGCACTTCGAGCGGGCGCTGGAGATCTGGGACCTCGTCCCCGATGCCGCCGGGCGCTGCGAGCTCCCGCTGGCGGAGGTGGTCGCGCACGCCGCGGGCGCCGTCCACCTCGTGGGCGAGCACCAGCGCGCGGTCACGCTCGGGCGCCTGGCGCTGGCGCTGGCCGACGAGGCGGGCGACGTCGTGCGCTCGGCGCTGGCCCGCGAGCGCCTCGGGCGCTACCTGTGGCTCGCCGGCGACAGCGACGGCGCCCTGGCCGCCTACCGCGAGGCCGTCAAGCTGCTGCCGCCCGAGCCCCCGACGCCCGAGCTCGCGCGCGTGCTCGCGGCCGAGGCGCAGATCCTCATGCTCCGCGGCCCGAGCGAGAGCACGGAGGCCGCGTGCGAGCGCGCGATCGCCATCGCGCGGGCGGTCGGGGCGCGGGCGGTCGAGGGCCACGCCCTCAACAGCCTCGGCGCGCACCGCTCGCCGATCGGCAACTGGAAGGGCGCCGAGAGCGCGCTGCGCGAGGCGATGGCGATCGCGCGCGAGGTCGGCGACATCGACGGCATCTGGCGCTCGTACGTGAATCTCAGCGACTGCCTCGACCAGCAGGGGCGCCTCGAGGAGTCGATCGCGCTCACTCTCGAGGGCATCCAGGGCGCCGACCGCATCGGCGTGCGGACCTACTCGCTGTTCCTCCAGGGCGAGGCGTGCTGGCGGCTCACCCGCCTCGGGCGCCTCGACGAGAGCCACGAGCGCGCCGCCCGCGCGCTCGCCGAGGGCCCCAAGGGCGTCTCGGCGGTCGTCCTGCACGACAACGCCGCCCACCTCGCCGTGCGCCGCGGGGCGCTCGACGAGGCCAACGAGCACTTCGACAGCGCCCGCGATCTGCTCGGGGGCACGCGCGACTCGATGTGGGTCGGCAACCAGGCCTCCGGCCGCGCCGAGGCGGCGCTGTGGGCCTCCGACCTCGAGCGCGCCTGGCAGATCGCCGCGGATGCGCTCGACGACATCGCCGGCAGCGAGTACCCGCACTACACCGTCCGCCTCTACGCGACGGCCGTGCGCGCCTGCGCCGAGCGCGCGCAGCACGCGCTGGCCCTCGGCGACCAGCAGCGCGCCTTCGAGGCCCAGCGCGACGCGCGCCTGACGGCCGGGCGCATGGACCTGCTCCTCGCGCCCGAGCGCTGGCACTCGCGCACGCCCGCGCCGGAGTGCGCCGCCTTCGGCGCCCTGGCCGCGGCGGAGCTCACGCGCGCCGAGGGGCAGCCGAGCCCGGGGGCATGGGCGATGGCGGCCGAGCGCTTCGCTGCGCTCGGCTTCCCCTTCGAGCTGGCCTACGCGCGCTGGCGCCAGGCCGAGGCGCTCATGGCCGGCATCGGCGACCGCGAGGGCGCCGCGCGCGCCGTCCGCGAGGGCGCCGCCATCGCCGCCGACCTGCGCGCGCCGCTGCTCGCCGCGGAGGTCGAGGGCTTCGCGCGCCGCGCCCGCGTGCCCTTCGACGCGGGCGCACAGGCGGCGCCCGAGGGCGAGGAGCCCGACCGCCTCGGGCTCACCGATCGCGAGCTCGAGGTCCTCGCCCTGCTCGCCGAGGGCGCCACCAACCGCGAGGTCGGCGAGCGGCTCTACATCGCCGAGAAGACCGCGAGCGTCCACGTCTCGCGGATCCTCGCCAAGCTCGGGGTGCGCTCGCGCGTCGAGGCGGCGACGACCGCGCACCGCCTCGGCCTGACCGCGCCTTCAGCGCCAGGCGACGGCGGGCGCGGGTAGCTGCGCGAGCTGCTCCTCGTAGGTCGGCGCCGCGCGGCGCTCCGCCGGCTCCTCGTCGCCGAGCAGGGCGATGAGCATCGGCCCCAGGAACCACACCATGTAGAGGTAGAACCAGTGGGTCACGCCGAGCTGCAGGCCGATGAGCACGGCCGCCGAGAGCGCCGACAGACCGACGAGGTCGCGCCGGCGCGGCACGAAGGCGACGGTGATCGCGAGCGCCACCCCGAGGGCCTCGACCACCGCCTGGGCCGAGTCCCAGCCGTGCTGGCCCCAGATCGAGAACGGCGAGCCGCGCGAGGCCTGGAAGCCGAGCGTGTGGTCGTAGAAGGACCCCAGGCCACCGTAGGCGAGGACGATGACCAGGCACGGCACGAGCGCCGCCGCGAAGCCCAGGGCGAAGCGCAGCGCCCCCCGCGAGTACGTCGCGAACAGCGGCGCGAGCGCGAGCGGCGCGAACTTCGCCATCCCGGCGAGGGCGATGAGCGCGCCGCGGCCCGCGGGCGAGCCGGCCGCCAGGATCGCGCCGAGCACGAGCGCGGCGACGAGCGCGTCGTTGACGTTGCAGTCCAGGGCGTAGAGCGTGAACGGGTTGGCCGCCCAGGCGTACGCGAGCACGATCCCGAGCGTCGGGCCGCGCATCCGGCGACCGATGAGGAACAGCAGCCCCAGGCACAGCAGGTCGAAGGTGACGGCCGCCGCGTGGGCGGCGGGCAGGTCGTTCCACTTGCCGCTCCACGGGAAGGCCTGCTCGAAGGGCACGTAGGCCGCGTAGTTGACCGGCCCGTAGGTGTCGCCGTGCTCGTTGTCGCTCGGGAAGTTGCCCCACAGCCGGTCGCCGTGGGTCAGCCGGTCGGCGCCGATGACGCCGGCGTAGCCGACGTCGATCACGTTGGAGTCGGCGACGTTGAGCCCGATGCGAAAGCCGACCAGGAAGAGCAGCCCGACCACCAGCCAGGTGACGGGGACGGCGAGGCGCAGCGGATCGCGGCGGCGGCTGCGGCTGAGGCCGATCCACAGCATGCGCCCGAGCAGGTAGGCGAGCAGCGGGTAGACGAGCGGGACCGAGACGTCGATGTTCGCGTCGTTGAAGAAGGCGACGCTGATGCTGAAGGCCATCAGTACCGCCAGGTCGAGATGGCGCATGCGCAGCGGCCGGCGCGGGTCCACGAACGGGGCCACGAAGAGCAGCATCAGCGGGATCCACACCCACGGCGAGTTGACCTTGCGCCCGAAGGCGCCGGGGTAGCCGCGGGCCATCGTCCAAGCGACCTGCGGGCCCGTCCACGCCTCGGTCACCCGGCCGCTGTCGTCGCTGACGTAGACCTGCACGACCTCGTCGGTGTTCTTGCCGTGCGTGAGGTAGTAGCTCACCTGCCAGCGCGTGCCCGACTTCTCGAACACGTTCGAGAAGAGGTCCCGATGCGCGCGGCGCATCGCGACGACCTTGGCGTTGCGGTCGGCGATCGCGGTCGCCTGGTTGCCGGTCAGCCGGTAGCCGGCCGGCGGCTTCTCGAGGCTATGGGGCCGCACGAGGTCGTCGGCCTGCGCGGGCGCGGCCACCAGCAGCGCCAGCGCGACGAGGGCGGCGATGCGGGCAGCGCGCGGCATCCGTGGTCAGGCTAGCTGGCGCCGAAGTGCCCGCGCACCATCGGGGCGACGTCGGCGATCGACCACACGTCGCGCTCGTGCGGCGCCTCGACGCCGCAGAAGGCCAGCGCCCCGAGCGAGTCGACGCGGTGCAGCGAGCCGTGGCTGCCGCCGCCGACGTGGTCGACGCCGCCCCAGTCGGAGAACTCGTAGCCGGGCGCGGCCGACAGCAGCACGTCGCCCGACGTCGGCGCGACCAGGGCCGACCACGCGCGGCCCAGGGCGTCGGGATAGGTGTCGGTGCGCAGGACCCCGTCCTGGACCGTCGCGTCGAGGACCTCGAGCGGGCCGTCGACCGACCAGCGCCCACCGCGCTCGTCGTGCAGGTCGCCGCCGGGCGCGAAGCGCAGCTCGCCGGCGGCCGAGACGATGGCGCCCTCGCGCGGCGCCGGGCGCCACAGCGCGAGGTCGACGCCGTCGATCGCCAGCGCCATCTCCACGATCCGCGGGACGAGCGCGTCGCGGCCCTCGGGCACGAGCACGTAGACCATGGCGCTGCGCTGCGCGGGCGAGACCGCGACCTCGGCCTCGGCGCGCCGCGAGCCGGAGGGCGCCAGCACCGACAGCTCGGCGTAGGCCGCCTGCAGGTCGATCGCCTTCTCGATCGGCGCATGCGAGTGGTCGGCGACGATGATCACCGCGTGCTCGTCGAGGAAGCGCTCGGTCCCGCCGCCGGCGTGGAACATGCGCTCGAGCTGGCGATCGGCCGCCGCGATCGAGGTCACCTGCGCATGCGGCCCGTACTTGTGGGAGTGGGTGTCGTTGTCGGGCAGCGAGAGCAGCAGGAAGTCGAAGAGGTCGCGCTCGACGAGGTAGGACGCCACGCAGCCGGCGTGCTGGTCGCGGATGCCGGGCAGGCCGAGCTGCGAGCGGCAGGGCGTCTCGCGGCTGGCGAACAGGTCGGCGTAGAAGAGCTCCTTGGGACCCATGACGGGCTTGCGCAGGAAGGTCGAGGCCAGGCGGGTGAGCGCGGTGTTCTTGGCCACCTGGTGCTCGTGGCGCCCGCGGTACATCAGGTACGTCGTCCCGGCCGTGCGCACCCCGAGATCGTCGAGCGACTCGAAGACCGTCGGGACGTCGGCCGGAAGGTGCTCGGCGTTCATGTTGTAGACGGTGTCGGTGAGCTGCTGGACGAGCCCGAAGCGCCGCGAGGCGCTGAACGACGAGCCGTACTCGACGTAGCGGCGCTCGGCGCGCGAGTACCAGTTCATCGACGGGATGTGGTGGGCGTCCTGGCGCACGCCCGTGGCGATCGTGGCCGCACAGACGGGCGTCACGCTCGGGAAGGCCGCGATGCACGCGTCGACGTACGTGCCGCGCTCGATCACCGCCGCCATCGACGGGGCGCGACCGGTGCTCACCGCGCGCTCGAGCATGCTGGGCTTGAGGCCGTCGACGACGGCGAGGACCAGCTTGGACGTCACCGCAGGATGCGCAGGCCGGCGTGCTTCTCGCCCTCGCGCCGGCGCCCGCCGGCGCGCAGCCAGATGAAGAAGGCGAGCGCGACGATGCTGATCGGCGGGATCAGCACGGACAGGCCGGCGAGCAGCAGCGCTGCCGCCTCGAAGTAGAGGAACAGCGCGGCGCCGGCCTCGGCATCCAGGCGCGCCCGCGTGCGCGTGAACAGCGAGCGGGCGCCCTGCTGGGCGATGAGCGCGCAGATCAGGCCGCCGATGATGCCCGGCCACCACGTCGAGTAGTGGTCGGCGAGGGTCCCGGCGAAGAGCAGCGCGCCGAGCCCCAGGCCGATTCCGGTGAGCGCGGCCTCGCCCGTCGGGTTGTCCAGGCGCGAGCGCAGCACGAGGCTGAGCACGAGCGCGACCGCCACGGCGAGCAGGAACCACGGGCTCTCGAGGAAGGCGAAGTCGGTGCCGGAGAAGTCGACGCCGACGTCGTCGGCGGCGAGCGCGCCGACGAGCAGGGTCGGGAGGAAGGGGCGCAGGCCGGCGGCGGCGGACACCCCCATCCCCTGCAAGATGTCGAGGAGGAGCTTCACGGTCCGATAGCTTGAAGCCGGCATGACTGTAGACGACAGGCGCCCCGGGCCGGGCGGCGCAAAGAGTGCACACCCCCCGACGTCATCACCTGCTGGGCGCGGGGCGCCTGAGCGGGGGGGCCCGGCGGGCCTGTCACAACGGCGCGACCTCGAGCGCTACGCCGGCCTCTTCGCCTCGCGCACCGAGGTCATGAAGTCCTCGGCCATGCGCGACCTCATGGCGATCACGGAGCGCCCGGAGGTCATCTCGCTCGCCGGCGGCCTGCCGGACACGTCGACCTTCCCGGCGGAGACGCTCGCCGCCCTGCTCTCCAAGCTCGCGGCCACGGACTCGGCGCGCGCCCTGCAGTACGCGCCGACCGAGGGGATGGCCGCCGTCGGCGAGGCGATCTCGACCGTGATGGCCGCCGAGGGCATGGACGTCGACCCCGAGGACGTGCTCGTCACCACCGGCGGCCAGCAGGTCATCGACCTCGTGTGCAAGACGCTCGTCGACCCGGGCGACGTCATCGTCGCCGAGGCGCCGACCTACCCCGGCGCCGTCCCCGCCTTCAGCGCATACCAGGCCGACGTCGTGCAGATCGCGATGGACGACGACGGCATGCGCGTCGACGAGCTCGAGGAGACGCTCGAGCGGCTCGAACGCGAGGGCCGCAGGCCGAAGTTCATCTACACGATCCCGACCTTCCAGAACCCCGCCGGGGTGACCATGTCGCTCCCGCGCCGCAAGCGCCTGGTGCAGGTCGCCCGCGAGCGCGAGCTGCTCGTGCTCGAGGACAACCCGTACGGGCTGCTGCGCTACGAGGGCGAGGCGCTGCCGACCCTGCGCTCGCTCGACGGCGGCGACTTCGTCATCTACCTTGGGACGTTCTCGAAGATCCTCTCCCCCGGGATCCGCCTCGGCTGGGCCGTCGCGCCGCGGCCGGTGCTCGACAAGATGAACCTCGGCAAGCAGGCCAGCGACCTGTGCTCCTCGTCGCTGTCGCAGCTCTTCGTGGCCGCCTACTTCGCCGAGGGCCGCTGGGAGGACTACATCGCCGACCTGCGCAACCTCTACCGCCGCCGCCGCGACACGATGCTCGACGCGCTCGCCGAGCACCTCCCGCGCGAGGCGGCGTGGACGCGCCCGGCCGGCGGCCTCTTCATCTGGGCGACGCTCCCGGAGTACATCGACACCACCGACCTGCTCGCCCTCGGGCTCTCGCGCAACGTCGCCTTCGTCCCCGGCCGCGCCGCGTACCTCGACGGCCGCGGCGGCTCGTCGATGCGGCTGAACTTCTCCGGCGTCGACGACGCGGCGATCCGCGAGGGCGTGCGCCGCATCGGCGAGGTCGTGCGCGAGCAGGTCGAGCTCTACGGCACGCTGACCGGCCGCGGCGCCCCGCGGGCGGACGCCGAACCCGCGCCCTCGGCGCCCGACCCCGAGCTGGCCGACGTGCTCCAGCTCCCGCGGCGCGACGATCAGGGCGAGCGGCGCGCGCGATGACCTCAGTGGCGGTGCTCAAGGGCGGGCGCTCGCTCGAGCGCCAGGTCTCGCTGCGCTCGGGCGCGCGCGTCGAGGCGGCGCTGGAGCGCCTGGGCCATCAGGTGATCGGCATCGACGTGGGCCACGACCTCGTCGGCCGGCTGCGCGCAGCGGCCCCCGAGGTCGCCTTCGTGGCGCTCCACGGCCGCGACGGCGAGGACGGCATCGTCCAGGAGCTGCTCGAGGTCCTGGGCATCCCCTACACGGCCTCGGGCGTCTCGGCCTGCATGCGCTGCTCGGACAAGGTCGTCGCCAAGCACGCGATGCGCGACGCGGGCATCGCGACGCCCGACTTCTACGCCTTCACCGAGACGGCGTTCAAGGAGCTCGGCGCCGGCGAGGCGCTGGGCGCCATCGAGGAGCGCCTGCGCTTCCCGATCGTCGTCAAGCCCGCCGATCAGGGCAGCGCGCTGGGCATCCGCTTCGCCGCCGCCGCCGGCGACGTGCCCGCGGCGATCGTCGCCGCCTTCTCCTACAGCGAGAAGGTGCTGCTCGAGCGCCACGTCCTCGGGCGCGAGCTGGCGGTCTCGATCCTCGGCGACGAGGCGCTGCCGGTCGTCGAGGCCGTCCCCCGCGAGGAGGACTTCTACGACTTCTCGGCCCGGTACACGATCGGGCGCACGGGCTTCGTGTGCCCGGCCGAGCTCGGCGACGAGCTCACCGCGCGAGCCCAGGCGCTGGCGCTCGAGGTCTTCCGCCTGCTGGGGTGCCGCGGGTTCGCGCGCGTCGACCTCATGCTCGAGGAGGGCAGCGACGAGCTCTACGTGCTCGAGGCCAACGTGATCCCCGGGCTGACGGAGACGAGCCTGCTGCCCCAGGCGGCAGAGGCCGCCGGGATCTCCTTCGACGCGCTGATCGGCCGGATCGTCGAGCTCGCGCTCGAGGGCTCCGCCGTCGCCTAGGAGTCGCCCGCGAAGTCCTCGGGCGTCACCTGGTCGAGGAACTCCTTGAAGCGGTCCACGACCTCCTCGGTGTCCTCGACCTCGTGCTCGAACTCGATCGCCGACTCGGCGATGACCTCCTCGGCGGCGAAGATCGGCGCCCCGGAGCGCACCGCCAGGGCCAGCGCGTCGCTCGGGCGCGAGTCGATCTCGACCTCGCGGCCGTTCACCGCGAGCGTGATCGAGGCGAAGAAGGTGTTGTCGCGCAGCTCGGTGACGGCGACCTGCGTGCAGCGCACGTCGAGCTCGCCCAGCATGTCCACGAGCAGGTCGTGGGTCATGGGACGCGGCGTGGTCGCGCCCTGGAGCTTCATGAGGATCGCCGCGGCCTCCGGATGCCCGATCCAGATCGGCAGGAACTTGTTGCTGTCGGCGGTCTTCAGCAACACGATCGGCTGTTTGCCGACCATGTCGAAGCTCACGCCGTAGATGACCATTTCCTGCACAGACGGCTCCCTGGTTGGAGTCGGTGGTCGATTCAGTATAGGCAGGGCGACGGCAGCCGCCGGACGCTTTTGCGAGGCCGCCGGTGGCATGGATCGGCGTGCGGCGGGCATATGAGGGTCGATGCCACCCACCCGCCGGATCCCCATCTGCCTCCTCCTCGCCGCCGCCCTCGCGCTCGCCTGCGCCGCCGCCGCCGCCGCGCACCCACCGGGCCCGCGCGCGTGGATGACCACCGGCGACCGGACGAGCCTGCTGGCCGAGCAGCCGCCCGCCGCCATGGGCTCCGTCGACCCGTCGGCGCCGACGATCGCGGTCGACCCCTCGCGCTCTTATCAGCGCATCGAGGGCCTCGGCGCCTCGATCACCGACTCCTCGGCGCACCTGCTCGCCCACTCGCCCGACCGCGACGCGATCATGCGCTCGCTCTTCGACCCCCGCCGGGGCCTCGGGCTGAGCTACCTGCGCCAGCCGATGGGCGCCTCGGACTTCGTCGCCGGCCCGCACTACACCTACGACGACGTCCCCGCCGGGCAGACCGACTTCAGGCTGCGCCACTTCTCGATCGCCCACGACCGCGCCGAGATCCTGCCGCTCCTGCGCGAGGCGCTCGCCCTCAACCCCAACTTGAAGGTGATGGCCACGCCGTGGAGCCCGCCGGCGTGGATGAAGACCAACGACTCGCTCGTGGGCGGGCGCTTCAAGGACGACCCGCGGGTCTACGCCGCCTATGCGCAGTACTTCGTGCGCTTCGTGCAGGACTACCGGCGCGCCGGCGTCCCGATCGCGGCGGTGACGCTGCAGAACGAGCCCCAGAATCGCAACCCGAGCGAGTATCCGGGCATGGACCTGCGCGACGGCGAGGAGGCGAAGCTGGTCGTGGCGGTCGGGCGCGCGTTCGCCCGCGCCGGGATCCACACGAAGATCCTCGGCTACGACCACAACTGGACGCTGCACCCCAACGACGTCGGGCCGCCGGACGACCCGGCCAACCCCGAGTACGCCGCCTCGCTGCTCTCCAACCCGGCCGCCAGCCGCTACCTCGCCGGCACCGCGTTCCACTGCTACTCGGGCGACCCCGACCGCCAGTCGACGCTCCACGACGCCTTCCCGTCGAAGGACATCTACTTCACCGAGTGCTCGGGCTCGCTGTCGGGCGACCCGTCGACGACCTTCCCGGACACGCTGCACTGGCACACGCGCTTCCTCACCGTGGGCGCGGTGCGCAACTGGGCCAAGACCGTGATCACCTGGAACCTGGCGCTCGACCCTGACGGCGGGCCCCACAACGGCGGCTGCGGGACGTGCTTCGGCGTCGTGACGATCGACCCGGCCACCGGGAAGGCGACGCCGACGGCCGACTACTACGTCCTCGGCCACGTGACGCGCTTCATCCGCCCGGGCGCGGTGCGCGTCGACTCGACCGTCGCCGGCAACGCCTGGAACGTCGCCTTCCGCAATCCCGACGGGTCCCTGGTGGTGGTCGTGGTCAACGACGACTGGGGGACGACGACCCAGCACTTCAACGTGACGGCCGGCTCGACGGCCTTCTCCTACGCCCTGCCCGCGGGCGCCGTGGCGACGTTCGTGCTGCCGCCCGCGTAACGCCGGGGGCGCCTGCCCGGACTGTGGGCGCCATGAACGCTTTGTGCAAGGCCTATGACAGCGCCTCGGACGCCGAGCGCGCCGTGGCCGACCTGATCGCCGCCGGCGTCCCCGGCGATGACGTGCGCCTGCTGATGGGCGCCGAGATCCACGACGCCCGCCGGGAGGCGCGCGGGCGCTTCAGCGGCTCCGTCGCGCCGGACGAGCGCGTGGGCGCCTACGCGGGCGAGGGCCCGGAGCGCAGCGCGCCGCGTGGCGCCTACGCGGGTGATCCCAACGCCGCCGGGGAGGGAAGCTTCGGCAACGCCGAGCGCGACGTCGTCGTCACCCACTCCGACGGCATGGAGCAGACCCGCGTCGCCGGGCGGCGCGAGCTCAAGCGCCTGCTCATGGACGCCGGGCTCGACGACGCTGCCGCCGAGGCCGACGTCGACGCTCTCCACGCCGGGCGCATCCTCGTGCTCGTCACCCTCGGCGCAATTGCGGCCGAGGACGTGCGGGCGCTGTTGGACGCGGCCGTCGGCGCCACCGCCTGAGCTTCTCCACCGCGATCCCCGCGCCCGCCCTCCCTCGCGGCGGGCGCCGGGGTCGCGCCCTTCGGCTTGCCGCTCCGGTCCGCGCTTCGCTCCTCGCTCGGGTCCGCGCCGGCGGGGCTTGCGCTCTCCGCTTCGCGCGGATGGTCGCGAACAGCTCACCGAGGGAGAGAGTGACCGTCGCTCGCGGCCGTGCCGGCGCGAGCGCTCGCGCGTGCTGCCTTATTCATCTATATCGAGCGTTAGACCGCACGCGGCACCCGCGGGCGCCCAAGGTGCGACGAAACACGCGCGCTTCGCGCCCAAACACACGCACCACCGCGGAGCCACACACGCAACCACCGCCGCCGGACAGGCGCGTCCTGCCTTAGGGCCGCATATCGACCCTTAGACAGCACGCGGCACACACGACCGCAAAGGTGTGACGAAAGGCCCGCGATCACCGGCGAAAGACGCACACGCCCGGGGAGCCGCAAGCGCACCGACCACCACAGCCTCCTCTCTCCCTCGGTGAGCCGTTCGCGACCACCAGCCCCCAACGGAGACCACCCACCCACCCGGCGCGGAAACAAGCCCAAGCGCCGCCGCCGACCGAAGCGACACCCGGCCGCTCCCACCACCGACCGGTAAAGCCAGCACCCGCGCTCGCCGAAAGGGGAAGCCGTGAGCCAGATCACCGCCGACTCACCCGCCAACCCGCTGCGCGAGCTGACCCCCGACGCCGCACGACACCGCGGCGTGCGGCTGCTCGCCCTCGAGGCTGCCGGCGCCTGCGCCGCAAGCGGCCTCGCGGTCGTGTCGCTGTTCGCCTACCTCGGCTCCGGCACCGCCTACGCCATGGCCTTCGCCTTCGGCACGATCGCGCTCGCCTTCACGACGCTGCTCCTCCTCGCGCAGATGCGCTCCCCGCGCCTGCGCTTGGCGGTGCTCGGACGCGTCCCGGTCGGCGCCGGCGTCGCGGGCGGCGACCTGAGGAACTTCGTGCGCGCCGCCCCCGCCCGCATCAAGGCGTGGGCCGTCGCCGTCATCGCGGCCGCGGTGCTCGCGGCCCTCGCGGGCGGCGGTTCTGAGCTGTTTCCCTCCGGCAACGCCGAGCTGCGCTCCGGCCGCTACGTCGAGGTCAGCCACGGCGCCGTCGTGCGCGTCCTCACGCGCGACGAGTTCGAGGCGCGCAACATGACGACATTGCGCTTCAGCGCCGCCATCAGCACGCTGCTCGTCGCCGGGCTCGCGGTCGTCCTCGCCGGCGCGCTCGAGCCCGAGCGCCGGATCGACTGACACCTGCGCGGCGCGGCCTGTTGCGGCTCCCCCCGCCGCGCCGCGCGTGGTCACTCGAGTTGCGGCCAAGCCTACGCCTCCGCACAGGACTTTTCAGTAATCCGGGCGATCGGGTGACACTCGGCCACAAGGCGCCCCAGAACGACGAAGACCCCGCCGAAACGGGGTCCTCGAGCACTCGCCTGTTATGGGCGATCCAGGACTCGAACCTGGGACCTCTTCCTTATCAGAGAAGCGCTCTAACCGACTGAGCTAATCGCCCTCGCGGGGGCCGGATGATAGCGAGCTTCAGGCCACGGCCCGAGGGCGCAGGCGGCGCGCGAGGGCGAGGGCGTCGTCGGCGTCGTCGAAGGCCAGCTCGACCTTGTAGCCGGTCCCGCGGGGGCGCACGCGGACCTCCGTGCCGAGCACGGCGCCGAGGGCATCGGCGATGCGCGAGGCGGCGGCGTCCTGGTCGGGGTGGGTCGCCGCGCGGCCGCGCCTGGCGGCGCGCGACGGGGCGTTGGCCTCTCGCGCGCGCTGCTCGACGACGCGGACCGACCACCCGCCCTCCACCGCGGCGCGGGCGAGGCGGCGGCGCTCGGCATGGTCGTCGGCCAGCAGCAGGGCGCGGCCGTGGCCCTCGGTGAGCGAGCCGTCCTCGACGAGCGCGAGCGCCTCGTCGGGGAGGTCGAGCAGCCGCAGGAGGTTGGAGACGGCGACGCGGCTGCGCCCCACGCGCCGGCCGACGTCCTCGCGGGTGAGGCCCAGCTCCTCGACGAGCGCCGCCACCGCGCGGGCTGCCTCGATCGGGTTGAGGTCCTCGCGGGCCATGTTCTCGATGAGCGCGACCTCGAGCGACTGGGCGTCGTCGCGCTGCTGGACGAGCGCGGGGAGCGTCTGGAGGCCCGCGAGCTGGGCGGCCCGCCAGCGGCGCTCGCCGGCGACGAGCTCGAACGTCCCGCCCGGACGCGGGCGCACGAGCACCGGCTGCAACACACCGCGCTCCTTGACGGAATCTGCCAGCGCCTGCAGGGCGTCCTGGTCGAAGCGCTTGCGCGGCTGGTCGGGGTTGGGCGCGACGAGCTCGACGGCGACGTCGCGCAGCTCGGCCCCCTCGCGCTCGCCGGCCTCGGAGACCGACAGGATCGCCGCCAGGCCGCGGCCCATGCCTCGTGACGTGCTCATTGCAGGACCTCCAGTGTCGGGCGCGCTAGCCGCGCGCGGCGACTTCCTTCGCGAGTTCGAAATAGGCCTCGGCCCCGCTCGAGTGCGGGTCGTGGTGGATCACCGGACGGCCGTAGCTCGGCGCCTCGCCGAGGCGCACGCTGCGGGGGATCACGGTGTCGAAGACGAGCTGCGGGAAGTGCTCGCGGACCTCGCGCTCGACGTCGCGCGCCAGGCGCGTGCGGCCGTCGTGCATGGTCAGGAGCATCCCGGCGACGGCCAGGCGCGGGTTGAGCTCGCGCTGGATCAGGCCGAGGGTGTCGAGCAGGCCCGCCAGGCCCTCGAGCGCGTAGTACTCGGTCTGCACCGGGACGATGACCCGGTCGGCGGCGACGAGGGCGTTGACCGTGAGCGGCCCGAGCGAGGGCGGGCAGTCCAGGAGCGTGTACGCGAAGCGGTCGCGGACGGGCGCCAGGGCCTCGCGCAGGCGCTGCTCGGAGCCCGGCTCGCGCGGCAGCTCGACGTTGGCGCCGGCCAGATCGGGGTGCGAGGGCAGCACCGAGAGGTTCTCGATGCCCGTGCGCACGAGCGCCTCGTCCGCGGTGGCCGCGCCGGAGAGCACGTCGTACACGCTCGGCTCGAGGTCCTTGGCCAGCCCCAGCCCCACCGTCGCGTTGGCCTGCGGGTCGATGTCGACGAGCAGCGTGGCGTAGCCGGCCTCCGCGATGCAGGCGGCGACGTTGACGGCCGTCGTCGTCTTCCCGACGCCGCCCTTCTGGTTCGCGATGGCGTAGACCGTCCCCATCGGGTGTCAAGCTAGCGACGCTCCCGGTCGGAGCGTGTTGCCAACCGTTCGCCACCGAAGCACCATAACCTTCAGGTCGAGGCTTGGATCGGCCGTTTGCGGGCCATTCCCGGGCGGCGGGGATATCCGGGCGGCGTCGGACTCACCTTCGAGCTGAGGTAGAGATGACGATCGCGGGCCCCGCGGAAGGGCTCGACGGCCAGACCGGCCGGCTCGCTCATGCCCAGAGCGTGCGCGGCCGCCCCCGCGTCGGCCGCCTCGGGGGCCTCGACGCGGCCCTTCCAGGCGACCAGCGCCCCACCGACCGCGAGCAGCGGCGCCGCGTACTCCACGAGCACCGACAGCGGCGCCAGGGCGCGCGCCGTCACCAGGTCGTGGGCGCCGATCCCGGCCGGCCAGTCCTCGGCGCGCCCGTTGACGACCTCCACGTTGCGGAGCGACAGGCGCGAGGCCGCGCCCTCGAGGAAGGCGCACTTGCGCCCCACGCTCTCCACGAGCACGATCCGCGCCGCGGGCAGCGCCACCGCCAGAGGTAACCCCGGAAACCCGCCTCCAGAGCCAAGATCGGCGATGACCCGCGCTTCCCGCACCGCCGAAAGGTCGAGGGCGACGAGGGAGTCCGCCACGTGGGCGTCGACGCCCACCAGCGGATCGCGGACGGTCGTGATCGCGCTCGGCTCCGCTGCCACGAGCTCGAGCAGCGTCGCGAGGTGTCCCGCGGCGCCTTCCGGGAGCTCGTAGCGCGCCGCGAGTTCGTCCAGGCGAGCCTCGAGCGCGCCCGCCACGACCGTTTCCCGTGAAACCTCTGGGCGTCAGGCGACGAGCGGAGCGACCACGAGGTGGCGGTCGGGCTCCTCGCCCTCGCTGTAGGTCTCGACGTCGCCGCGGTCGCGCAGGTACTCGTGAACAAGCTTGCGCTCGCTCGCGGTCATGGCGTCCAGAGCCACCGGACGCCCGTAGCGGCGCGCGTCCTCGGCCGCCTGATCGGCGACGCGCTGCAGGGCCTCGGTACGCCGGGCGCGGTAGCCCTCGGCGTCCACGACGACCCTCAGGTCGCCCTCCGAGCCGCCGCCGCGCGCGAGGACGATGCGGAACACCAGGTGCTGGACCGCGTCGATCGTCTGGCCGTGGCGCCCGATGAACAGCCCCAGATCCTCGCCATGGACGGTGCCGGTGACGACCTCGCCGTCACGCTCGACCTCGACGGATCCCCGGAGCCCCAACGCCTCGACCACCTCCTCGAGGATCTCCTGGACCGTGCCCTCCACGACGGCGTCGCTCATCTGCGCCTTCCGGTCTTCCTCTTGCGCCGCTGGCGCGGAGGCGGCGGCGGCGCGCTCTCACGACGCGCGCGCGGCTCGGCGGCAGCCGTCCCATCGCCGCCGTTGGCGCTCGCCTTCGTCTTCTCCTGGCCCTTGTCCTTGGCGCCCGCGGCACCCTTGGCGCCCGCGGCGCCCTTGGCCTCGGCGGGGTCCGCGCCCTTCGGCTTCCCGCGCGTGCGGTCCTTGTCGGACACGGCCGCGGCGGCGCCCGCAGGCACCGGGCCTCCTCGCACCGGGACGCCGGCGGTTCGCCGGATCACGTACTGCTGGCCGACGGTCCACAGGTTCGTGGTGATCCAGTAGACCAGGAGGCCGGCCGGAAAGCTCTGGATGAACGGCACGAAGACGAACGGCAGCGCGATCATGATGAAGCGCTGGTTGCGGTCGGCCGTGACCGACATGAGGACGCTCGAGAGCAGCTGCGAGCCCACGTAGAGGACGAGCAGGATCCCGAGCGTCGCGCCCGTCGCCTTCGCCGTGAGGTCGTCGATGAAGAGGAACTGCGCGCTGCCCGGATCGACCTGGTTGCAGGTGGTCTGCGTGACCGTCGTGCCGTGCACGGCGGCGTACTTCACGATGCCCGGGCAGATGTCGAGCTTCAGGTCCTTCCTCAGCATGTAGAACAGCGAGAAGAAGACCGGGAGCTGCAGCACCAGGGGAAGGCACGACCCGAACGGGTTGACCTTGTTCTCCTGGTAGAACTTCATCATCTCCTGGTTGAGGCGCTGGCGGTCGTCCTTGTACTTCGCCTGCAGCGCCTTGATGTCGGGCTGCAGGCGCTGCAGCGCCTGCATGGACTTGAACTGCTTGAGCGTCAGGGGGATCAGCGCCGCACGGACCACGACGGTCAGCGCGATGATCGAGAAGCCCCAGGAGAGCCCGACCGAGTCGTGGAAGAACACGAGCACGCTGTCGAAGACATCGATCAGCGGCTGGACGGGGTTGGCGATCGGGAGGTGGGTCATCGGCTCGGGTCGCGGCGGCGGAACAGGCGCTGGGCCTCAACGGG
Source organism: uncultured Actinomycetes bacterium (assembly GCA_963851295.1). Lineage (GTDB taxonomy): Bacteria > Actinomycetota > Thermoleophilia > Solirubrobacterales > Solirubrobacteraceae > JAOPZW01. Next base: position 92,850 of record CAWKOS010000004.1, read on the forward strand.
GTCGAAGCCGCCGTGGCTGAACGGATTGCAGCGCAGCACCCGCCACGCCGCCAGCACCAGCCCCCGCAGTATGCCGAAGTCGCGAATCGCCTGGACCGCGTACGCCGAGCACGTCGGCTCGTACTTGCAGCGCCGCGGGAGCGCCGGCGAGATGACGCGCTGGTAGGCGAGGATCGGAGCCAGGACGAGGCGCCGCATCACGGCTCCGAGCCCTCCGCGCCCGGCGCGGACTTCTCCACGAGCTCGGCCAGGGCCTCGCGCACGCCGGCGAGGCCGTCGCGCTCGGCGAGCTCGCGCACCTCCGGCCGCGCCACCACGACGACGTCCTGGTCGTCGGGCACCTGGTCGGCCAGCGTGCCGAAGGCCTCGCGCAGCAGGCGCTTGACCTTGTTGCGGTCCACCGCGCCGCCGACCTTGCGCGAGACCGAGACGCCGAGCCGCGCGCCGTCGGCGGGCTCGCCGGCCGACGAGCGCGGGAAGCTGTAGAGCACGAGGAAGCGATTGCCGACCGAGCGGCCTTGGCGATAGACGCGCTCGAACTCGGCGCTGCGCGAGAGCCGCCCGCGCTTGGGACGCCGGGCGCCGGGTCCAGTCGCCCCGCCGTCCCGCGGCAATCGCTCCACCCCGGTCAGACGGTCAGGCGCTTGCGGCCCTTGTCCCGGCGGCGCTTGAGCGTCAGGCGGCCGGCGCGGGTACGCATGCGGGCGCGGAACCCGTGGGTGCGGGCACGCTTGCGCTTCTTGGGCTGGTAGGTGCGCTTCATTGGCGAGGGGACGGGTCGATGACCGGCGCGCCAGTCTAGCGCCTGGAGGTTGTCGACACCCTCATGCACACGCCGTGCACAGGCGTGTGCACGACCCCTGAACGGTTTTGTTCGCGATTTGCGACGTGCTCCGAGGGGCGCCTCGGGAGCCCCGCGTTGGGCCCCCGACCCGTTGCTATAGTCGCCGCGCCGGTCGCCCCCAGGGCGGCCTCCTCCTAATCGCCCGCCGGAAGCTGCCGCCCGAGGAGCCGACTGCCCCTGCCGTGACCGAGGACCCCGAGCACATCTGGAACGCCGTCCAGGGCGAGCTGCGCCAGGCGGTCCCCACGGACATGTACGACATCTGGCTCGCGCCGCTGCGGGCCGTCGCACTCGAGGGCGACACCCTCGTCGTCGAGGCGCCCCGCGAGCTCCGCGCGTGGGTCGCCGAGCGCTTCGCGCGCGTCCTGCAGGCGAGCGTCGCGGCCGTCCTGGGACCCGAGGTCACCGTCGACGTCCGCTCCGGCGCGTCGACCGGACGCGGCCCCCGAGCCTCGCGCGGCGTGCCGCGCGTGGGCACCGGCGCGCGCGACGAGACGGCCGAGCCCGTGGTGCCCGACCACCACGGCGTCAACCCCAAGTTCACCTTCGAGCACTTCGTCATCGGCGACGCCAACCGCTTCGCCCACGCCGCGGCGCTCGCGGTCGCCGAGCTCCCCGGCCACGCCTACAACCCGCTCTTCATCTACGGGCCCCCCGGCGTCGGCAAGACCCATCTCCTGCACTCGATCGGCAACTACGTCCTCGCCTACGGCGCCGGCCTCACGGTCCGCTACACGACGGTCGAGACCTTCACGAACCAGTTCCTCGCCGCCCTGCAGCGCGGCGACATGGACCGCTTCAAGGGCCGCTATCGCCACAGCGACGTCCTGCTCATCGACGACGTCCAGTTCCTCGCGTCCAAGGCCAAGACGGAGGAGGAGTTCTTCCACACCTTCAACGCGCTGCATGACATGGGCGGCCAGCTGGTGCTCACCTCCGACCGCCTGCCGCGCGACCTCAGCGCCCTCGAGGACCGCCTGCGCGAGCGCTTCGAGGCAGGGCTCGTCACCGCGATCGAGCCGCCCGACCTGCCCACCCGCCTCACCGTCCTGCGCAAGCGCGCACAGCACGACGGCGTCCACCTCGGCCAGGACGACGTCCTCGCGCTCCTCGCCGAGCGCGTGCCGCACAACATCCGCGCGCTCGAGGGCGCGCTCATCCGCGTCGTCGCCTACGCCTCGCTCACCGGCCAGCCCCTGACCAACACGCTCACCGCCAAGGTCCTCGACGACCTCTACCCCACCGCCCGCGCACCCGGCGGCGCCGGCGCCGCGGCCCCGCTCACCGTCGAGGTCATCCAGGACATCACCGCCGACGCCTTCGGCCTCACGCGCGACGAGCTCCTCTCCACCAGCCGCGCCGCCCGCCTCGCCTGGCCGCGCCAGGTCGCCATGTACCTCGCGCGCGAGCACACGAGCGAGACCCTGCCCGCCATCGGGGCCCGCTTCGGCGGGCGCAACCACACGACGGTGATGCACGCCTGCCGGCGCACCGCCCAGCGCCTCGCCTCCGACCCCGAGGCCTTCGACTTCGTTCGGCACCTCACCGAGCGCCTCGACGCTCCGGTTCGGGACCAGACCGGCAAAGGCCGTTCTCTCCGGCATGACTGACAGACTCCGGAGGGTTTTCCACCTGCCGCTGTGCGCTCCCCGCCCGCACGTTGCGGCCCTTCTGGCACCTGTGCACATCTCCACACCCCCTATGACTTCCAACTCCATTCAGAGGTATTCATCGTGAAGCTGTCGACGTCGTCGCAGGAGCTGCTCGCGCAGCTTCAGGTCGTCTCACGCGTCGCGTCGACCCGCAGCGCGGTGCAGGCCCTCTCGGGCGTGCAGATCGCCGCCGAGGAGGCCGTGCAGCTCCGGGCCACCGACATGGAGGTCGCCCTGCGCGTCCCGCTCGACGCCGCCGTCGAGCGTCCCGGGACCGTGGTCCTCCCCGCGCGGCTGCTGCTCGACGTCGTCCGCCAGCTCCCCTCGGGGGACGTCTCGCTCGAGCTGCGCCCGGCCGAGCAGGACGTCGAGGTGGTCGCGGGCACGGCGCGCTTCCACATCCGCACCCTGCGCGCCGAGGACTTCCCGCCCCTGCCCGAGCCCGGCGGCGACCAGATCGTCACCATGCCGGCGCCGGCCTTCACCGAGACCATCGCCCGCGTCGCCCGCTCGGCCTCCCGCGACGAGACGCGCCCGATCCTCACCGGCATCCTCGTGTCCGCGGCCGGCGACGAGCTGCGGATGGTCGCCACCGACTCCTACCGCCTGAGCGTCAAGGAGACGCGCCTGGAGTCCTCGCTGCCCGAGGGCTTCGAGGCCAACGTCCCGGCTCGTGCGCTCGAGGAGCTGGGCCGGCTCGTGCGCGAGGACGTCGACGACATCCGCATCGGCGTGCGCGCCAACCAGGTCGTCTTCGAGGTCGACGGGCTGGCGCTCTCCTCCCGCCTGATCGACGGGCAGTTCCCCAACTACCGCCAGCTGCTCCCCGAGGCCTACGAGCACGAGCTCACGGTCAACCGCGAGGAGCTGCTGGAGGTCGTCCGCCGCATCAGCCTCATGGCGCAGAAGAACGCGCCGCTGCGCCTGTCCTTCGCCGATGGCGAGGTCAGTATCTCGGCGCAGACGCCCGACGTCGGCGAGGCGAGCGAGCCGCTGCCGGTGCCGTTCGCCGGCGAACCGTTCGACATCGGCTTCAACCCCGACTTCCTCATCGCCGGGCTGGAGAGCGCGGCGTCGGAGGACGTCGTCCTCAAGCTCATCAGCCCGCTGCGACCGGGCCTGCTCGAGTCCGCCGACGGCAGCGGCTTCCTCTACCTCATCATGCCCATCCGCCTGAACGTGTGAGGCGGGCGTGGTGGTGACCCGCCTGCGCCTGCGCGACTTCCGGACCTACGGGTCCGTCGAGGTCGTCCTGGGCGAGCGGCTCACGATCGTCCACGGGCCCAACGGCGCGGGCAAGACGAACCTCCTCGAGGCCCTGTACTTCGGTTGCACCGGGCGCTCGTGCCGGACCACCAACGAGCGCGAGGTCGTCCGTTTCGACGCGCCCGCCGCCCGCGTCGAGGTCCTCGGGCGCGACCGCGACGGCGACCATGCGCTGAGCGTCGGCTTCCAGCCGGGCGAGGCCAAGCGCTTCAAGGTCGACGGGGCGCCGGCGGAGCGACTGCTCGATGCGCCGCACCGCCCGCTCGTGAGCGTCTTCCTGCCCGACCGGCTCGAGCTCGTCAAGGGGCCGCCGGCGCTGCGGCGCTCGCACCTCGACCAGGTCGTCGGGGCGCTGTGGCCGCCGCGCGCCGCGACGCGCCGGCAGTACGGGCAGACCCTCGCGCAGCGCAACGCGCTCCTGGCGCGGGTGCGCGCCGGCGGGTCGCGCACGGCCCTCGCCGCCTGGGACCTCGAGCTGGCGCGCCACGGCATCGCGCTGCGCGACGACCGCGCCGCCGCGCTCGAGCTCCTGCGCCCGCGCTTCGCGGCGGCCGCCGAGGAGCTGGGCCTCGTGGGGGAGGCCGAGCTGCGCTACCGCCCGCGCTCGCGCGCCGCGAGCCCCGAGGAGCTCGCCGCCGAGCTCGCCGAGCGCATCGACTCCGACCTCGAGCGCGGCTTCACGACGCACGGCCCGCATCGCGACGACATCGCCCTCCTGCGCGACGGGCGCGAGCTGCGCGCCTACGGCTCGCAGGGCGAGCAGCGCCTCGGGCTGCTGGCGCTCCTGCTCGCCGAGCGCGCGGCCCTGGAGGACGAGCGCGGCGAGCCACCGCTCCTGCTCCTCGACGACGTCATGAGCGAGCTCGACGCCGCACGCCGCGAGCGTCTCGTCGAGCGGCTGCGCTCCGGTCAGGCGCTCGTCACGACGACCGAGCTCGCGCACGTGCCCGGCGCCGACGAGGACGACGTCGTGCGCGTGCGCGTCGAGGCGGGCGGCGTCCTTGCCGAGGTGGCGGCGTGAGGCGTCGCGAGCCGCGGCCGCTCTCGGAGGCGATCGCCGCGCTCGCCGACCGGCTGGCGCCGTTGACGACCCTGGCCGAGGTCCAGCGTGTGTGGGAGGACGCGGTGGGGGAGGCGATCGCCGCCCAGGCCGAGCCGACGCGCGAGCACGACGGCGTCCTGACGGTGACGTGCTCGTCGGCCGTCTGGGCGCAGGAGCTCGACCTCATGGGCCCCGAGCTCGTCGGGCGCCTCAACGCCGCCCTCGGCGCCGACAGCGTGCGCGCGCTGCGCTGCTCGTCAGCTCCGGCGAGAGGCTGGAGCTGACAGCGCGCTCCTGACAGCGAGCGTCAGCGCTTCGCCTTCGCCTTCGCCCGCAGAGCCCGTGCCAGGTAGCTGTGGCCGGCCTTGACCGTGAGCGTCCGCTTGCGCTTGAAGTCGCGCACGCTCACGACGCCGCGCCGCACCTTCGTCAGGGTGCCGTTGCACTGGTCCTGGGTCAGCCAGATCGTGCCGCGCACCGTGGCCGAGCTGTACTTGCCGGTCGTACGGAACTTGCCCTTGCCGTTGCCCCACAGCTTGCCGAGCACCGCGTTGGGACCCTTCTTCTTCTTGCTCGTGGCGGCGGCGCGGGCCCCCTTGAGCGGCGCGCACTGCGAGCGCGCGATCTGGCCCTTGAGCAGGAGGTCGGTGATGAGCGCCTGGGCCTTCTTCGGCTTCTTCTTGGGCGCGGACTGCTTGACCTGGAAGATGCCGTCGTAGAAGTCGGCGGTCTGGGGCTTGTTCGCCGTGTCGGCGGCGGACGTCAGCGCCACCCGGCCCTTGCGCGTGTCGATGAGCGACCCGACGGGGATGTTCGCGGGGTCGGTGAGCGTCACGTAGCCCTGACCGGGCCTCTTGATCCGGACGAGACCTGACACGACCTTCACGACGACCGACCTGCCGGCCGCGGGCGGCGCCGGCGGGGGCGGCGGCTGCTGTGTGGGCGGCGCGGCTGCGCTCGTGGTGTTCAGGAGAACGGCAACGGTGCCGGTCGAAGAGGCCTGCGACACGGCCAGGTCGGGCTTGCCGTCGCCGTTGAAGTCGGCGACACCCGGGAAGTACGCGCCCGGGACGGCCATCGGCGAGCCGCTGTCGACCGCGAACCCGCCGGCGGCCTGGTGCAGCAGCACGGTCACCTGGCCGGCCGCGTTGCTGGCCACGGCGAGGTCGTTGCTCCCGTCGCCGTTGAAGTCGGCCGCGCCGAGTCCGATGGGCGCGGCGCCGACGCTGTACGGCGAGCCGGCGTCGGGCGCGAACCCGCCGGCCGCCTGGCGCAGCAAGACGGTGACGTTGCTCGACTGCGAGTTGGCGATCGCGAGGTCGGGGCGTCCGTCGCCGTTGAAGTCGGCGGCGGCGAGCCCGGAAGGCGAGGCGCCGACCGCGATGGGGCCCCCCTCCGCGGTGAAGGTGGTGTTCGCGGCGTCGCGCAGCAGGATCGAGACCGACGCGCTGCCGTTGTTGGACACGGCGAGGTCGGGACGTCCGTCGCCGTTGAAGTCGGCGACCGAGATGTAGCGTGGGTTCGTGCCCACCGGGATCGCCGTGCCCTCGGCGGCGAACGTGTTGTTCGCCTGGCGCGAGAAGATCGACACGGAGGCGGTGTCCCAGTTGGCGATCGCGAGGTCCGGGCGTCCGTCGCCGTTGAAGTCCCCGGAGGCGAGCGCTGCCTGGCGCCCCCCCGTGGTGGCCGAGGCGGCCTCGGCCGCGAAGCCGCCGGCCGCCTGGCGAAGGAAGACCGTCGCGGTGGTGCTGGTGAAGTTCGCGAGCGCGAGGTCCGGCCGTCCGTCGCCGTTGAAGTCGGCTGCGGCGCCGAAGTTGGGACCCGCGACGCCGCCGAAGGGTGAGCTGACGTCCTGTGCGAACCCGCCGGCCGCCTGGCGCAGGTACACGTTGACGGTGCTCCCGTTGCCGTTGATCGCCGCGAAGTCCGGTCGGCCGCTGCCGTCGAAGTCGGCCGTGACGATGCCGAAGGGCGAGTCCCCGGCCGTGTAGGGCGACCCCGCCTCGGGCGCGAACGACGCCTGCGCGGGCGCGGCGGCGAGCAGCCCCGCGAGCGCGACCATCCATGGCACGTACCTATGCATGCGCGCAGCATCTCCGGCCAGCCGTCCGAGCGCAATCGATAGACCTGTCCAACCGGGTGGGGTGGGGGTTCCGGGCGTGTTCGCCGCCTGCCCTTCGCGGCGCCGCGAAGGTGTCGCTCTTCTGACGCTCTTTTTCCGCGATTTGCAGGCTTTTCAGGGTCGCCGGAGCGGGGTGACCGACCCCTCCGTGTGCTATTCTTCTGTCAACTAAGTTGCTCGAGCCCCGGCCGGGTGGCGACCAGCCCGAGACCGGGGTTCTGCACGTTTACGGAGGCACATGGCGCAGGACTCAGACCCCCAGAACGGCCGAGACGGATCGGCTGCATACGACGCTCAGGACATCACCGTCCTCGAAGGCCTCGAGGCGGTTCGCAAGCGTCCGGGCATGTACATCGGGTCGACCGGCCTGCGCGGCCTGCACCACCTGGTCTACGAGGTCGTGGACAACTCCGTCGACGAGGCGCTCCAGGGCGAGGCCACCCGCGTCGACGTCACGATCCACCCCGACAACTCGGTGACGGTCGTCGACGACGGCCGCGGCATCCCGGTCGCGGTCATGGAGAAGGAGGGGCGTCCGGCGGTCGAGGTCGTGCTCACCGTCCTGCACGCCGGCGGCAAGTTCGGCGACGGCGGCGGCTACAAGGTGTCGGGCGGCCTGCACGGCGTCGGCGTCTCGGTCGTCAACGCGTTGAGCGAGTCGCTCAAGGTCGAGATCCGCCGCGACGGCCACGTCTGGAGCCAGGAGTACGAGCGCGGCATCCCGCAGTACGACCTGGTCCAGGGCGACGCGACCGGCGCCACCGGCACCACCATCAGCTTCCTGCCCGACGCCGAGGTCTTCGAGTCGCTGGACTTCGACTTCTCGATCCTCGAGCAGCGCCTGCGCGAGACCGCCTTCCTCACGCGCGGCCTGGCCATCTCGCTCACCGACGAGCGCTCGGGCGGCAACCGGGTCGAGTTCCAGTACGACGGCGGGATCGAGGACTTCGTCCGCTACCTCAACGAGAACAAGGAGCCGATCCACAAGAAGGTCATCTTCTTCGAGGGCGAGTCTGAGGAGGGCGCGGTCGAGGTTGCCATGCAGTGGAACGGCTCCTACCAGGAGTCCGTCTTCTCCTTCGCCAACAACATCAACACGCACGAGGGCGGGTCGCACCTCTCGGGCTTCCGCAGCGCCCTCACGCGCACGCTCAACCGCTACGCGCGCGACAAGGGCCTGCTCAAGGAGAAGGACGACAACCTCTCCGGCGAGGACGTCCGCGAGGGGCTCACCGCGGTCATCTCGGCCAAGCTGGCCGACCCGCAGTTCGAGGGCCAGACGAAGACCAAGCTCGGCAACCCGGGCATGGAGGGCTTCGTCGCCACCATCGTCAACGCGCGGCTCGCCGAGTTCCTCGAGGAGAACCCGGCCGAGGCCAACCAGGTCATCCGCAAGGCCGTCCAGGCCGCACAGGCACGCTCGGCCGCGCGCAAGGCGCGCGACCTGACGCGGCGCAAGAGCGCGCTGGAGAACACGCGCCTGCCGGGCAAGCTGGCCGACTGCTCGGTCAAGGACCCGTCGCTGGCCGAGATCTTCATCGTCGAGGGCGACTCCGCGGGCGGCTCGGCCAAGCAGGGCCGCGACCGCAACACGCAGGCGGTGCTGCCGCTGCGCGGCAAGATCCTCAACGTCGAGAAGGCGCGGATCGACAAGGTCCTGCAGAACGACGCGATCCAGTCGCTCGTGACCGCCATCGGCACCGGCGTGCGCGACGAGTTCGACCTCGAGCGCGCCCGCTACCACAAGGTCATCCTCATGACCGACGCCGACGTCGACGGCGCCCACATCCGGACGCTCGTGCTGACGCTCCTGTTCCGCGAGATGCAGGAGCTGATCGAGGCGGGCTACGTCTACATCGCCAAGCCGCCGCTGTACAAGCTCAAGCAGGGCCGCCACGAGCGCTACGTCGAGAAGGACTCCGAGCTCGAGGAGATCCTGCTCTTCGACAAGTTCGACAAGATCGAGATCCTCGACGGCGCCGGCAACCCGTTCAAGCTCACCGAGGCCCGCTGGCAGCGCTACACGCGCCTGCGCAAGCAGTACGAGGGCTGGGCGAGCTCGCTACGCGCCGAGCACGGCCACGACATGGTGCGCTTCCTGGAGGAGTCCTCGATCCTCGACGAGCAGGCGTCCACCGTCGAGGAGGCGCTCACGATCATCAAGCGCGCCTCGCAGGACGGCGCCGTCCATACGACCGAGCTCGTCAGCGAGGACGCCGACGAACTGCGCATCCGCGCCGTCGAGACACGCACGGGCCTCGCCCAGACGCACCGCATCAAGCGCACGCTGTTCGAGGCGCCCGAGTACAAGTCGTTCATCAAGGTCCACGCGGCGCTCATCGAGCTCGCCGGCGCGCCGCCGTTCAAGGTGAAGCTGGGCGACAAGTCCGAGGAGGCGCTGTCGTTCGAGGCGCTGCGCGAGACGGTGCTCGAGGTCGTCCGCCGCCAGCCCGGCGTCGGCCTCAACCGCTTCAAGGGCCTGGGCGAGATGAACGCCGAGCAGCTGCGCGAGACGACGATGGACCCCGAGACCCGCACGCTGGCGCAGGTCACGATGGAGGACGCCGCGGCGGCCGATCGCATCTTCTCGATGCTGATGGGCGACGTCGTCGAGTTCCGGCGCCAGTTCATCGAGGACAACGCGCTCGCGGCGATGGTCGACGTCTGAGGTGGTGAGTAGATGAGCGGCACCGACATCATCAGCGGGGGCAACATCGAGCCGCGCGCGCTCGAGGACGAGATGCGCTCGGCGTATCTCGACTACGCCATGTCCGTCATCGTCGGGCGCGCCCTGCCCGACGTGCGCGACGGCCTCAAGCCCGTGCACCGGCGCGTGCTCTTCTCGATGAGCGAGAACGGGCTGGGCCCGACGCGGCCGCGCGCGAAGTCCGCGGCGGTGGTCGGCGACGTGATGGGCAAGTACCACCCGCACGGCGACTCGGCCATCTACGACACGCTCGTGCGCATGGCGCAGGACTTCTCCATGCGCTACCCGCTGGTCGACGGCCAGGGCAACTTCGGCTCGATCGACGACGACCCCGCGGCGGCCATGCGCTACACCGAGGCGCGCCTCACGCGCCTGGCGATGGAGATGCTGCGCGATCTCGACCAGGACACGGTCGACTTCACGCCCACCTACGACGGCAACAACCAGGAGCCGTGGGTCCTCCCGGCGCGCTTCCCCAACCTGCTCGTCAACGGGTCGACCGGCATCGCGGTCGGCATGGCGACGAACATCCCGCCGCACAACCTGCGCGAGGTGACTGACGCGGTCGTCGCCTACATCGACGACACGAACATCACCGACGACGAGCTCATGCGCCACGTCAAGGGCCCGGACTTCCCGACCGGCGGCATCATCGTCGGTCACCAGGGGATCCGCGAGGCCTACGAGACCGGCCGCGGGCGCATCCGCGTGCGCGCCCGCGTGGGGATCGAGGAGATCGGCCAGGGCAAGGAGGCGCTGATCGTCACCGAGCTGCCCTACGCGGTGAAGAAGGGCGGCGACGGGGGGCTGATCACGAAGATCGCCGACCTCGTCCACGACAAGAAGATCCCCGACATCAGCGACCTGCGCGACGAGTCCGATCGCCACGGCATGCGCCTGGTCATCGAGCTCAAGCGCGGCGTGCTGCCCAAGGTCGTCCTCAACCAGCTCTACAAGCACACGGCCATGCAGTCGACGTTCGGCGTGAACATGGTCGCGCTCGTCGACGGCGTCCCGCGCACGCTGTCGCTCAAGCGGGTCATCGCGGCCTACGTCGCCCACCAGCGCGAGGTCATCGTCCGCCGCACGAAGTTCGAGCTCTCCGAGAAGGAGCGCCGCGCCCACATCCTCGAGGGCCTGCTCATCGCGATCGACAACCTCGACGCGGTGATCGAGCTGATCCGCGCCTCGCGCGATCGCGAGAGCGCGCGCACCGAGCTGATGTCGCGCTTCGAGCTCACGCAGGTGCAGGCGACCGCGATCCTCGACCTGCGCCTGTCGCAGCTCACGGCGCTCGAGTCCGACGAGATTCGCAAGGAGCACACCGACGTCGTCGAGCGCATCAAGGAGCTGCGCGCGATCCTCGGCGACGAGACGCGCGTGCTGGGCCTCATCAAGGAGGAGCTGGGCGAGATCGCCGAGCGCTTCGCCGACGATCGCCGCACCGAGATCACGGCCTCCGAGGACGAGATCGACATCGAGGACCTGATCGCCGACCAGCAGATGGTCATCACGATCACGAAGTCCGGCTACATCAAGTCGCTGCCGCTGACGACCTACCGCAAGCAGCATCGCGGCGGCGTCGGCGTGACGGGGATGGACATGAAGGACGGCGACTACATCGAGCACCTCTTCGTCACGTCCTCGCACGACTTCCTGCTCTTCTTCTCCAACCGCGGCAAGGTCTACCGCTCCAAGGTCTACGAGCTGCCCGAGGCGCAGCGGACCGCCAGAGGGCGGGCGCTGGTCAACGTGCTGCCGCTGCGCGATGGCGAGCGCATCCAGTCGGTGCTCTCCACGCGCGACTTCGCCGAGTCCAAGTACCTCGTCTTCGCGACGAAGAAGGGGACGGTCAAGAAGACCGAGTTCGCGAAGTACAACACGCCGATCAAGGCCGACGGCATCATCGCCATCAAGATCGCCGACGACGACGAGCTCGTCGCCGTGCGCCGCGTCGACCCCGGCGAGGAGATCCTCGATGATCTCCAAGGAGGGCCTGGCGGTCCGCTTCGCCGAGGAGGACGCGCGCGCCATGGGCCGGGACACCGGCGGCGTGCGCGGCATGAACATCACGGGCAAGGACAACGAGGTCCTGACCATGGACGTCGCGCGCGACGACCAGGAGGTCCTGGTCGTCACCGAGAACGGCTTCGGCAAGCGCACGCCGGTGAGCGAGTACCGCAAGACCTCGCGCGGCGCCAAGGGCGTGCAGACGATCAAGTTCTCCGAGAAGCGCGGCGGCCTGGCGGCGGCGCTCGTGGTGCGCCCGCACCAGGAGCTCGTCTTCATCTCCCAGGAGGGGATGGTCCAGCGCACGGGCGTGCGCGGCATCCGCCAGACAGGTCGCGCGGCCCAGGGCGTGACGCTCATGAACGTCCGCGACGAGGACCGCGTGTCGGCCGTGGCGCTCGTGGTCGAGTCCGAGGCCTCGACGTCGGCGGCCGTGGCCGAGGACGTCCCGGCGATCGACGGCGATCCGGTCGACGCGCTCGCCGCCGCGGACGTCGCCGACGGCAACGGCGGCGGCCCGGATCTCGACGCCGGCGAGCCGGAGGACGACGCCGACGCGCCCACCGACGGCAACTCCCCGAACGGGGATTGAGTCGTCGCCGCGACTTGGTACTCTCGGATCACCAGAGAAAGGAGGTGGTCCGTATAGGTAGTTCTAGTTCTTGCGGGACCCTGGAGGTGACCGGCCGCTAGGTCGGAGGCTGGAGCCGCGTAGCGGAATCCAACCCGGGCCACCGTCGGACGGCATGCCGGAACTGGTCCCCCCGGCGTAGTGACTACCGTCGTCCGATCCTTTATCCAGTCATGTCTCACGCGAAGGGCGGCCCACAGGCCGCCCTTCGTGCTGCATGGGGCGCGGTGCGAGGGCACGCGCGGTGCCGACCGCTCGCCGCGTCAGAGCTCCGCGAGCGCTCGGGCAACGTGCTCCTCGAGGCGCAGCAGCTCCGCGTGCGTGAAGCTGGTGTCGAGGTCGGGCAGGACGTCGAGCGCGGTGATCACGTCGTAGTACGGGTGATGCTCGGGGTGGGGGAGGACGGCGTCGGCGACGCGCTGGCCGTAGTCGAGGGCGAGGTTCCAGCGCAGGTGGCCGAGGTCGACGGCGGCGGGGCCGCGCGAGCCGGTCGTCCAATCGACGACGCCCGTGAGCGCCGCACCCTCCCAGAGCGTGTTGCCCGGGTGGAAGTCCCGATGGATGAAGCGCTCGGGGAGGTCGGGCGGCGGCTCGTGGGCGAGGGCGATCGCGCGCTCCCAGACGCTGCGGTCGGCCGCCCACGCCGGCACCGCCAGGCGCTCGGGCTCCTTGTAGCGGCGGTAGGGAGGGATCCCGTCCGCGTCGACGGCGTGGATCTCGGCCAGCGCTGAGACCAGCGGCCCGAGCGGCGGGCGGCCGACGAAGAGCGCGCCGGGCACGCGGGTGATGAGCAGCGCGGGGACGTCGCAGGCCTCCGCGTCGGGGTCGCCGGCGACGAGCTCGGGCGCCGGCACCTCGGTGCCCGCCAGGCGCTCGAGCACGAGCGCCTCGCGCGCCGCGTTCAGGTCCGGGTCGTCGACCTCCCAGCCCGGGCGCGCCCAGCGGCGCAGCACGAGCTCGCGCCCGTCGGCGAGCACGAGCAGGTGGTTGGCCAGCCACTGGCTCTCGAGCGGAAGCGCTGCGAGCACGCGCGCGCCCGCCGCGTCCTGCGCCCATCGCAGCGCGGCCGGCGGGACGGACTGGGTCCAGTCCACTCAGGCCGCGTCGGCCACGGCGCCCGTGTCGGGCAGCCATTGTCGCCACGCCGCCGGGATCGTCGGACTGGCGACGTGGATGAACACGTGCGGGCTCGGCGCCGCCGGGGCGCGGCGCGGGTGCATGCCGGCGCGGTCGGGCAGGTGGTCGCCCTTGCGCCGGTTGCACGGCGCGCACGACGCGACGATGTTCTCCCAACTCGAGGAGCCGCCCTTCGAGCGGGGGATGACGTGGTCGACGGTCAGGTTCGAGCGCGAGCCGCAGTACTGGCAGGCCCAGCCGTCGCGGGCGAAGACGGCGCGGCGCGTGATCTTGCGCCGGTGCGTGTCGCGCGGGACCTTGACGAAGGTCACCAGGCGGATGACGACGGGCCGCGGGATCGCGGTGTGCTCCGAGCGCAGCTCCCAGGTCGCGTGCTCGAGCATCTCGGCCTTCTCCTTGAGGAGCAGCACCGCGGCTCGCCGCACCGAGCAGACGTTGATCGGCTCGAAGGTCGCATTGAGGACGAGCACCCGGCCAGCGTCACGCCCGCGCCGCCGGTGCTCTGAGACCGGCGCGGACGACAATCGGCCTGGTGGAGTGACCCTGCCCATGGCGAATCTGGGCAGGAGTGTAGAGCACCGGGCGGGCGAGCCAGGGCGGGTGCAGCGACGGCGCGAGCCGCGCTCAGGCCGCCGGATACGTGCCCAGCAGCCGGACCTCTTCGCAGTGGGCGTGGAGCGCGGCCACGGCGTCGGCGACGGAGGCCTCGTCGGCGCGGCCCTCCATGTCGACGTGGAAGAAGTAGTGGCCGAGGCGCCCACGCCACGGGCGCGACTCGATCCGCGTGAGGTTCACGCCCCGGAAGGCGAACTCCGAGAGGCAGCGGACGAGCCAGCCGGCCTGCGCGTCGCCGCTGCCGGCGAAGAGCACCGACGTCTTCCACGCGCGCGCGTCGACCGCGCCGATCGGAGCGGTCCCGGCGCGCCCGAGCCAGACGAAGCGCGTCGCGTTGTCGGGGTCGTCGTCGACCCCGTCGCGCAGCACGCGGCAGCCGTAGAGCTCGGCGGCGGTCCGGGGGCCGAGGGCGGCCCACGGCTCCTCGGCGCCCGCGACGGTGCGCACCGCGTCGGCGGTGGAGGTCGAGGCGCGGACCTCCGCCCGGGGCAGCTCGGCGCGCAGGAAGCGCGCGCACTGGGCCAGCGGCTGCGGATGCGAGACGACGACGGCGATCGCGTCCAGCGCGAGCTCGGTGCGGGCGATCAGGCAGTTGCTGATCGCGAGGACGGCCTCGCCGACGATGGCGACGTCGCGCGCGTCGACGGCGAGCGCGTCGAGCGTCGCGCGCACCCCGCCCTCCAGCGCGTTCTCGATCGGCACGAGCGCCCGGTCGACGGTCCCCGCCTCGACCGCCATGACCGTCTCGTGGATCGAGCCGAAGGGGACCGCCTCGCCGTCGGCCGCGAGCGGCGACGCGCGGAGGGCCTCCTCGCTGAAGGTGCCCGGCGGGCCCAGGTAGCCGACGCGCATCTAGCGGCGCCGCTCGGCCGAGTCGGGCGCCTCGCCCGCGAGCGCGACGCGCATCGCCTCCTCCTCCTCGGGCGAGAGCTCGAGCAGGGCGCGGCCCTCCACCACCTGCTTGGCGTACAGACGAGCCTGGTCGCGGTGGTGGATGGAGGAGATGACGATTCCCGAGCCGGCGGAGTCCAGGAGCGCGATCGACGTCGACTGGCGCCCGGACATCTCGTTGTAGGCGTCATAGCGCACGAGGCCGTGGTAGGCGACGGCCCCGTCGAGGCGCTGCTCGGCGGCGGTCAGGCGGGCGTCGAGGCGCGCCGTGACGTCGCTGACGTAGTCGTTGAGCGAGCCGAACCCGCGGTCGAGCTCGGCGGCGTGGGCGACGAGGTCCTGGGGCGCCGAGCCGCCGAGGATGGCCCTCTGGTCGGCCCGCAGGCGGCGCAGCGAGCGCACGAGCAGGAGCACGGCGATGAGCGCGATGAGCGCCAGGCCGCCGGCCGCGAGGGCGACGATCCCCGTTGTCGACGAGAGGTCGTCCACGGCCGCCAAGGATAGATTCACTTCGTGAAGATGACCGTGTAGCTCGAGTGGTTGTTGTCGGTCTTCTGCTCGCCCGGGACCTTCGCGATGCTCACGGTCAGCGTGGTCGCCACTCCGGCGGGCGGGGCGTTGCCGAGGGCGATGTTGACGCTCGCGGGTTGCCCGGCCTTGGTCTGCCCGAGGGTCTTGGTGGCCGTGATCGCCTTGCCGGTGGTGGGCTTGACCTCGACGGTGACCTTGACGTTGGACTCGTCGTTCTCGCCCTGGTTGGCGAGCTTGACCGTGATCGTCGGGTTCGAGGACCACGGCGGGCGGTTGACGACGCCCGGCGCCTCGGGCTGCAGCGCGACGGTGCCGATGCTCGTGCCCACGAGGCCGTGGCCGTGCAGGCCGGGCGCCGCCGGGCCGGTCGTGCTCGAGCCGCCCGACGCGCTCTGGCCGAGGGCGCTCGCGACGGTGGCGGGCGCCAGCCAGCCGACGTCGGTCATGAAGCGGCTGCCCGCGATCTGCTGGCCGTGGACGCCGTTCTTGTCGAGCGCGTCCTGGATCAGCGGCGCCACGCGCTGGGAGTAGACGACGTCGGAGGTCAGGAAGTTCTGCATCTCGCCGGCGATCTTGTCGATCGCGTTCTGCGAGGCCTGGCCGCGGCCGAGCGCGGCGGGGATCTGGTCGCCGATCTTGGTCAGGCCCTCGAGGCGCAGGTTGAGCACGAGCTCGAGGTAGCGCTGGGCCGCGGACATGTCGCCGGGGACGTCGAAGCCCTTGGCGCGCTTGACGTCGTCCTCGGCCAGCAGGCGCAGCTCGTTGATCTGCACGCTGAGCCCCGAGGCGTTCTTCGCGCCGTTGGACATGCGCTGGAAGAAGGGCTTGCCGACCGACTGGTCGGAGTCGTTGATGACCGCGGTGACGTTGCGGTTGTAGTCCTTGAGGGCGTTCTCCTTGCGGCTGTCGAGGCAGCCCTTGAAGCCCAGGACGATCAGGATCGCGACGATCGCGAGCGCGCCGAGACCGACGGCCTGCCGGAGGCGGGCCGTCTGGCGATCCGGTGGGCCTCCCGAGCCGCCGCCCCCCGCGGTGGCGGGACGGCGCGGCCGCGCGGGGCGCGTTCGCACTCGTGTGGGTTCGTCACCCTCGTCGAAGAACGACAACAACAGCTCCCAATCGGGCTTGCGAAACGACCAGTATGCCCATCGCACCGGACCTTGCGCCCCACCGCACGACCTCGTGCACGGCGAGGAGGCAGGCCCGGCGCGGCGAAGCAGGGAGGCGGTGAGGACCGCCGACGAGCCCACGCAGGCCACCGCCGGGCATGCGCCGCTCGGCGGCGACGGCGCCCGGCGCGTGCTCGGGCGCTACCGCCTGGCGCGCCGGATCGGTTCCGGCGGCTTCGGCGTCGTCTGGCTGGCCGAGGACGAGCACCTCGAGCGCGCCGTGGCCGTCAAGCGCATCCCGATGCACGACGCCGCGGTGGCCAAGCGGGCCGAGCGCGAGGCCCGCGCCGCCGCGCGGCTGACGCACCCGGGGATCGTCGCCCTGTACGAGTCCGGCCGCGACGACGAGGCGGTCTACCTGGTCTCCGAGCTCGTCCGCGGGCGCACGCTCGCCGATCTGATGGCCGACGGCGAGCTCTCCGACCGCGACGTCCTGCGCGTCGGCGTCGCCCTGTGCGACGCGCTCGCCCATGCCCACGGGCGCGGCGTCATCCACCGCGACGTCAAGCCGGGCAACGTGATCGTCCCAGACCGTCCCACCGCCGCCGCCGGCGTGGCCAAGCTCACCGACTTCGGCATCGCGCGGATGATCGGCGACGACGCCCTGACCGCGACCGGCGACGTCGTGGGCACGCTGGCCTACATGGCGCCCGAGCAGGCCGACGGGCGGCCGGTGGGGGAGGAGGCCGACCTCTACGCGCTCGCGCTCGTCCTCTACGAGGCGCTGAGCGGGGTCAACCCGGTGCGCGGCCGCGGCGCGGCGGCGACCGCGCGGCGGCTGGGCGCGCGGCTGCCCTCCCTGGGGCGCCTGCGCCGCGACCTGCCGCTCGAGCTCTGCCAGGCCGTCGACCGCGGGGTCCTGCCGCGTCCCGAGCAGCGCGGGACGCTCGAGGAGCTGCGCGACGTCCTCGAGACGGCGCTGCCCTCCGCCGACGACGAGCGCGGGACGATCGCCGGCAGCCCGCTCGAGGGCCTCGCCGTGGCGAGGCCGGCGCCGCGCCCGCGCGTGGGGGCGCGCCCGCGCGTCGCGGCGGCCGTGGGCGCGGGCGCGCTGACCGCGGCCGCGCTGACCTGGCTGACCCCGGCCACCGACGTCGTCGTCTCGGCGCCCGCCGCCGCCGGCGTCGCGGCGCTCGCCGTCTTCCTCGCGCCGCGGCTGGGATGGATCGCCATGGCCGTCGCCCTCGCGGCGTGGGCGGGCGGAGCGACCGCCGCCGTGATCGGCCTCGCCGCGCTGCCGACCGTCGTCCTCCTGCGCCGCAGCGGCGCGCTGTGGTCGGCGCCCGCGGGCGCCCCGCTGCTGGGACTCGCCGGCCTCGCGGGCGCGTGGCCGGTGCTCGCGGGGCAGGCCGCGCGCCCATGGCAGCGCGCCGCCCTCGGCGCCCTCGGCTGCTGGTGGCTGGCGCTCGCGGAGCTCCTCACCGGCGACCGCCTGGCCCTCGGCGCGCCACCCGACGCGCGCCTGGACGTCGCCCACCTCGGGCCGCTGGTGACGGGCGGCGGCCTGGCCCTGGCCGCGCTCTGGGCGGGCGCGGCGGTGCTGCTGCCCGTCGTCGTCCGCGGCCGGCTCCTGGCCGCCGACGTCGCGTGCGCCACCGCGTGGGCGGCGGGCCTGGGATCGGCCACCCAGGCGATCGCCGATACCCTCTCGTGGGCGCCGACCATGCGCGGCCTCGTGGCAGGGGCTGTGGTCGCGGGCGGCCTCGCGGTGGCCTTCGCGGCGTCACGGGGCGAGGCGTATGGGCGTTCCGCCTCGTAGCATCACCGCTTTCGCCGCGACCTCGGGCTGATTGCCCGCGCCGCCGGGCACACACCACGTCGTTCCATGAGCCTCCTGCGCAACCTCGAGGACAAGATCGCCGGCCTCGTCGAGGGGACGTTCGGCCGCGTCTTCCGCACCCAGGTGCGGCCGGTCGAGATCGCCCGCAAGCTCGCGCGCGAGATGGAGGAGCACAAGACGGTCTCGGTGTCGCGCACCTACGTGCCCAACGAGTACGTCGTGTGGCTGAGCCCGGAGGACCGCCAGCGCTTCGAGGGCGTCGAGCACGACGTGTCCGACGAGCTCTCGGCCTACCTGCTCGAGCACGCGCGTCGGGAGAAGCTCGCGCTGGTGAGCCGCCCGACGATCAGCTTCGAGACCGACGAGCGCCTGCGCCTGGGGGAGTTCGGCATCCAGGCGCGGCTCGTGCGCGCCGCCGCCGAGGCGGTCGAGCAGGCCGACCACGGGCACACGATGGTCTACTCGACGGCCGCCAGGGCCCAGGAGGAGCTGGACGACAACCGCAGCGGGCGCCGCGGCCGGGCCGTGCTGATGGCCGAGGGCAAGCGCTATGCCGTGGCTCCCGGCGGCGCCACCATCGGGCGCAGCCGCGAGTGCGACATCGTCCTGGCCGACTCCAACGTCTCGCGCCGGCACGCCGAGCTGCGCCCGCTGGGCGACGGCTGGACCGTGACCGACCTCGGCTCGACGAACGGGGTGCGCGTCAACGGCCGCGACGTGCGCCCCAACGAGCCCCACGGCGTGCAGTCCGGCGACCGCATCGACGTCGGCACCGTCGACACCCGCTTCGAGGTCGACTGATGCTCGCCACCGTCGTCGAGCCCATCTCCACCGCGCTGCAGTTCGGCTTCCTCGCCGTCCTCTACCTGTTCCTGCTGTGGGTCTCGCGCAGCGCGCTGAAGGACCTGCGCACGCCGCCGCGGCGCGGCGGGGCGACGCTGCCCGCCGCCGTCGCGACCGAGGCGACGGGCCTGCACGCCGCCTCGCGCGCGGGCGGCGACGGGGGGGCGACGGACCCCAGGCTGATCGTCGAGCGCGCTCCCGGTCACACTCCCGGCATGGAGTACGACGTCGGCGACGGCGCCGTCATGGGTCGCGGCGACCAGGCGGAGATTCGCCTGGAGGATCCGTTCGCGTCCTCACGGCACGCGAAGCTCACGCGCCAAGGCGGCATCGTCGTGCTCGAGGACCTCGGCTCCACCAACGGCACCTACCTCAACGAGGAGCTCCTCTCGGGGCCTCAGCCCCTGCACCAGGGCGACCGCGTGCGGATCGGCGACAGCGAGTTCACCTATGCCGAGGGCGTCCGGTGACGCCCCGCGGGGCCCGCTCATGCTGAGGGTCGCCGAGCACTTCGAGCGCACCGACACCGGCCGTCAGCGCCGGGGCAACGAGGACGCCTTCTACGCCCGCGCCCCGCTCTTCGCCGTCGCCGACGGCATGGGCGGCGCCCAGGCGGGCGAGGTCGCCTCGCACCTGGCCGTCGAGGTGCTCGAGCAGGGGCTGCCCGAGGGCGCGGGCTCGATCGAGGAGCGCCTCAACGCCCGCGTGCGCGAGGCCAACGAGCGCATCATGGAGTCCGCCCAGGCCGACGACGCGCGCGCCGGGATGGGGACGACGCTGACGGTCGCGCACGTGGGGGAGGAGGAGCTGACGGTCGCCCACGTCGGCGACAGCCGCCTGTACCGCCTGCGCGACGGCGCCTTCGAGCGCCTCACCGACGACCACTCGCTCGTCGAGGAGCTCGTGCGCCAGGGCAAGATCACGCCCCAGGAGGCCGACGAGCACCCGCAGCGCTCGATCATCACCCGCGCCCTCGGCGCCGAGCCGGGGGTCGAGGCCGACAGCCGCACGTGGGCGGGGCGCGAAGGGGACGTGTACCTGATCTGCTCGGACGGCCTGACCTCGATGGTCGCCGAGGCGCGCGTGGCGGAGATGATCGCGGGCGCGCCGTCGCTGGCCGCCGCCGGGCGCATGCTCATCGACGCCGCCAACGACGCCGGCGGGCGCGACAACATCACCGTCGTCCTCTTCCGCCTCGAGGAGGTCGGCGGCGCCGGCGCCGCCGTCCCGCCGCAGGCGACGGCCGAGCACGCGCCGGTCGCGTCCGCGCCGCTGCCCGACGCCGACGCCGAGGCGGCGGCAGCGACGGCTCCGGGCGCCGTGGCGACCGCCACCGAGCCGGTGGCCCGCCGCGAGCCGCGCGCGCCGCGGGCGAGCGCGCCCCCGCGCCGCGGGCGCCGCCGCCGGCGCTTCCGGGTTCCCGTCGGGCCGATCCTCGTGCTCGTCCTGGCCTCGTGCGTGGTGCTCGCGGCCTACTACGCCTCGCAGACCGTGTACTTCGTCGGCGCGACCGACGACGGCTTCGTCGCCGTCTATCGAGGGATGCCCTACGACCTACCGGCCGGCCTGGAGCTCTACTCGGTCAACTACGAGTCGGGCGTCCCCGTCGACGAGCTGACGCCGGCGCAGAAGCGCACGGTCACCGCGCACGCGCTGCGCTCCAAGAACGACGCCCAGGACCTTGTGCGCCAGCTCGAGACGGGGGAGCTGGCCCCCCGGTGAACAGCGCCCGCAACCGCGAGCTGCTCGCGCTCGTCCCCGCGTCGCTGCTGCTGACCGCCGGCTTCGCCGGGGTCTTCATCCAGCGCGACGACGTCCTCACCAACCTGTCGCTGACCTATGGCGCCCTCTTCCTGGGCCTGTGCCTGGCCGGGCACCTGGTGCTGCGCTTCACGCTGCCCTACGCCGACCCGTACCTGTTCCCGCTCTTCGCGGTCCTCGCCTGCTTCGGCCTCGTGATGATCTACCGCATCGATGAGGACCTCGCGCGCGAGCAGGCGCAGTGGTTCGTCATCGGCCTCGGGCTCTTCGCGGCGACGATCATCCTGCTGCGCGACTACCGCGTGCTGGAGCGCTACCGCTACACGGTGGCCGCCGTCGGCATCGGCCTGCTCTTCCTGCCGCGCCTGCCCGGGATCGGCGCGCGGGTCAACGGCGCCTACCTCGGGGTCAAGCTCGGGCCGCTGACCTTCCAGCCCGCCGAGTTCGCCAAGATCGCGATCATCGTCTTCCTGGCCAGCTACCTGCGCGACACGCGCCAGCTGCTGGTCATCGGGGCACGGCGCGTGGCGGGGATCACGATCCCGCCGCTCAAGCACTTCGGCCCGCTGCTCGTGGTCTGGGGCGCGGCCATGTTCATGCTCTTCTTCATCCAGGACCTCGGCTCGTCGCTGATGTTCTACGGCGGCTTCCTGGCGGTCCTCTACGTGGCGACGAACCGCTTCTCGTTCGTGGCGGTCGGGCTGGCGCTCTTCGCCGCCGGATCGTGGGCGCTCTACCACGCGCGCCCGACCATCACCCATCGCGTCGACGCCTGGCTGCACCCCTTCGGCCCGCTCTACGACCAGCTCAACGGCAGCTACCAGATCGCGCAGTCCGTCTTCGCGCAGGCCGACGGCGGGCTCTTCGGCCGCGGCTTCGGCGAGAGCATCCTCAACGTCGGCGGCTCGCCGCTGCTGCCCGCGGCGCAGACCGACCTCATCTACTCGGTGATCGTCAACGAGCTCGGGCTGCTCGGCGGCGCGGCGGTGCTGTGCACCTACCTGCTGGCCATCGAGCGCGGCTTCAAGATCGCCACCCTCGCGCGCGACTCCTTCTCCAAGCTGCTGGCCACGGGGCTGACGGCGGTCTTCGCGCTGCAGGTCTTCGTCATCGTCGGCGGCGTCACGCGCGCGATCCCGCTGACCGGCGTGACCCTGCCCTTCATCTCCTACGGCGGCTCGTCGATCCTGGCGAACTTCGTGCTGCTGGCGCTGCTGCTGCTCATCTCCGACCGCGCGCGGCGCGAGGCGCTGGAGCCGCGATGAACGCGCCGATCGCCCGCGTCTTCGTCGTCTTCGTGGTGCTCTTCGCCGTCCTCATCGGCTACACGTCGCGCTGGACGGTCTTCGAGGCCGACGCGCTGCGCGACAACCCGCGCAACCACCGCGAGCTCATCGAGGAGCAGAAGGTCCGCCGCGGGGTCATCCGCGCCGGCGACGAGGCCGTGCTCGCGCGCTCGCTCAAGCAGCCCGACGACAGCTACGTACGGACCTATCCGCCGGGCCGGCTCTTCTCGCACGCCGTCGGCTACAGCTTCGTGCGCCAGGGCCGCGCCGGCCTCGAGCGCTTCTACGACGACGACCTGTCCGGGCGCAAGACCCAGCTCGGCTCGCTCATCGACCGCCTCGGCGGGTCCGCGCCCGACGGCGACAACCTGCTCACGACGCTCGACCCCGCCGCCCAGCGCGTCGCCCTGCAGCAGCTCGGCGGGCGCAAGGGCGCGGTCGTCGCCCTCGACCCACGCACGGGCGCGATCCGGGTCATGGCCTCCGTCCCGGGCTATGACCCCAACACGGTCAAGGATCAGCAGCAGTTCTCGCGCCTGAACCGCGACAGCGACGCGCCGCTGCTCAACCGCAACACGCAGGCCGGCTACCCGCCGGGCTCGACCTTCAAGGTCGTCACGGCGATCGCGGCCATCGACTCGGGCCAGTACAAGCCCGACTCGCGCGTCAGCGGACGCAACGGCAAGGTCATCTCGGGCGTTCCCCTCAACAACGACGGCGGCGAGTCCTTCGGCGACATCACGCTGACCGAGGCGCTCACGCATTCGGTGAACACCGTCTTCGGCGAGGTCGGCGAGAAGCTGCACAAGGCCACGATGCAGAAGTACATGACCCGCCTGGGCTTCGGGCGGCCGGTCGAGGTCGACCTGCCGCGCGACGAGCGCGCCGCCAGCGGCGAGCGCGTCCGCGGGCGGATCGTCCCGGCCACCAACGGGGCCGTCGACGTCGGGCGCATGGCCATCGGGCAGGACAAGCTCACGGTCACGCCGCTGCAGATGGCGATGGTCGCCGCGTCCGTGGCCAACGCCGGCAAGCTGATGAAGCCCCACATCGCCGACCGGGTCGTCGACCGCGACGGACGCACCGTGCGCAAGATCGGCCCCGAGGAGATGTCGCAGGTCATGTCGCCCGACACCGCCTCGCAGGTCGGCGCGATGATGGCCCAGGTCGTCAAGGAGGGCACGGGCACCGCCGCGGCGCTGGAGGGCATCGACGTGGCCGGCAAGACCGGCACGGCCGAGGTCGGCCACAACTGCCCCAACCAGCTGTGGTTCATCGCCTTCGCCCCCGCCCAGGACCCACGCGTCGCCATCGCCGTTACCGTGGAGTGCGGTACCGGGTTCGGCGGCACCGTCGCCGCCCCGATCGCCAAAGCCGTGATGCAGGAGCTCTTGAAGTGACCGAACGCCTGGAAGCCGAGACGGTCGTCGACGGCCGCTACCGCGTGCTCTACCGCCTGGGAAGCGGCGGGATGGCCGAGGTCTACTGCGCCCAGGACCTGCAGCTCGGGCGCAAGGTCGCGCTGAAGATCCTCTATCGCCGCTTCGCCGAGGACGGCGAGTTCGTCGAGCGCTTCCGCCGCGAGGCGTCGAGCGCCGCGGGCCTGCAGCACCAGCACGTGGTCTCCGTCTACGACCGCGGCGAGTACGACGGCACCTACTACATCGCGATGGAGTACCTGGAGGGGCGCTCGCTCAAGACGCTCATCCAGGAGGAGGCGCCGCTGGACCCCGACCGCGCCATCGACCTGACCATCCAGGTCCTGCGCGCCGCGCGCTTCGCGCACCGCCGCGGGATCATCCACCGCGACCTCAAGCCCCACAACGTCATCGTCGACGGCGAGGGGCGCGCGAAGGTCACCGACTTCGGCATCGCCCGCGCCGGCGCCTCGGACATGACCCAGACGGGGTCGATCATGGGGACGGCCCAGTACCTGTCGCCCGAGCAGGCCCAGGGCCACGCGGTGAGCGCGGCGTCGGACCTGTACTCGATCGGGATCATGCTCTACGAGCTGCTCACCGGGCGCGTCCCGTTCGAGGGCGAGAGCGCGGTCACGATCGCGCTCAAGCAGGTGAACGAAGCCCCGACCCCGCCCAGCGCCTACAACCCCGCCGTCACGCCCGCGCTCGAGGAGGTCGTGATGCGCGCGCTGGAGAAGGACCCGGCGCGGCGCTTCCACGACGCCGACGAGTTCATCTCCGCGCTGCAGGCCGCGCGCGACGGGACCGCGACGAGCGTCATGGCGCCCCCGATCGTCGCGCTGGCGCCCGTCGATCCCCCGAGCGAGGCCTACGCCTACCCCGAGGAGCCGCTGCCGCCGCGCGAGCAGCGCGAGGGCAGCCGCTGGTGGCTGTGGCTGCTGGCGGTGCTCGTCGCCGCCCTCGGCCTCGCCGCCGTCCTCCTGCTCCCGGGCGCCCAGAAGGTCACCGTGCCCGGCGTCGTCGGCGCCGACCAGGCCCACGCCGAGGCGCGCCTGCGCCAGGACGGCTTCAAGGTCGAGTCGACGCTGAAGACCTCCGACCGGCCCCAGAGCGAGGTCATCGGCCAGGACCCGGCGAACGGCACGAAGGCCAAGAAGGGCTCGACGGTGAACCTCACCGTCTCCGCCGGCCCCGAGCAGGTCCCGGTGCCCCAGGTCACCGGGCTGACGCTCAAGTCGGCCCAGGGCCGGTTGGAGAAGGCCGGCCTCAAGGCCGAGCAACGCGAGGAGAACTCCGACACCGTCGAGGCCGGGCGCGTCATCTCGGTCAGCCCGTCGGAGGGCGACAAGGTCGACAAGGGCTCGTCCGTGACGCTCGTGGTCTCCAGCGGCAAGACGCAGGCCGACGTGCCCAACGTCGTGGGCAAGAGCTTCGACGAGGCGTCCTCGACGCTGCAGGCGGCGGGCTTCAAGGTCATGCGCAAGGACAAGGAGTCCTCCGACAAGGACCCGGGGACCGTCCTCTCCCAGGACCCCAAGGGCGGCACCCAGACCGACTCCGGCTCGGTGGTGGCGCTGACCGTGGCCAAGGAGTCCTCGCAGGTCGAGATCCCCGACGTGACCGGCGAGGACGTCGCCACCGCCGTGAACGAGCTCTCCAAGGCGGGCTTCACCATCGATCAGCAAAGCCGCGAGGTCAACTCGCCCGAGGGCGACGGCGTCGTCGTCGAGCAGAAGCCGGCCGGCGGGAAGGCCAAGCGCGGCTCGTCGGTCACGATCGTGGTCGGCAAGTTCAACCCGGACCTCAACCCCGGCGACGGGACCACCACCAACGGCAACACGACCACCGACGGCGGCACGACGACCGGGACGACCCCGTGAGGATCGCGGTCCTCGCCGGCGGTCGCTCGTCCGAGCACGACGTCTCGCTGAGCTCCGCCGCCTCGGTCCGCGACGGGCTCACAGCAGCGGGCCACGACGTGACGTGGGTCGACCTCGGCCGCGACGGCACCTGGAGCGTCGACGGCGAGGAGGTCGAGCTGCGCGCCGGGCGCGGGCTCCTGGGCGCCGACGCGGTCTTCCCGGCGCTGCACGGCCCCTTCGGCGAGGACGGCAGCGTGCAGGGCCTGCTCGAGCTGCTCGACGTGCCCTACGTCGGGGCCGGCGTGCTGGCCAGCGCGCTGTGCATGGACAAGATCCTCTTCAAGGACGTCATGGGCCGCGCGGGGCTCCCGCAGGTGCCCTACTGGTCGGTCGACGCCGAGGCGCGCATCGAGCTCGGCGGCGAGGTCACCTACCCGTGCTGGGTCAAGCCCGCGCGCCTGGGCTCGTCGGTGGGGATCGCACGCGTCGACGGGCCCGGCGAGCTCGAGGCCGCCGTCGAGGCGGCCGCCGCGCACGACCCGCGCGTGATCGTCGAGGCCACGGCGCCGGGGATCGAGGTCGAGTGCTCGGTGCTCGGTCCCACCGACGCGCCGCAGGCCAGCCAGCCGGGCGAGATCCTGCTCGCCGCCGGCGAGGACGGCTGGTACGACTACGAGGCCAAGTACTCGCCGGGCGGGATGGAGCTCCTCGTCCCCGCGCGGATCTCCGATGCCGCCCGCGAGCGCGTGCGTGAGCTGGCGGTCACCGCCTTCCGCCTGGCCGGCTGCAGTGGGCTGGCGCGCGCGGACTTCTTCGTGGCCGGCGAGGACGTGCTGCTCAACGAGCTCAACACGATGCCCGGGTTCACCCAGACGAGCGTCTACGGCAAGCTCTGGGAGCACAGCGGCGTGCCCTATTCCGAGCTCTGCGACCGCCTCGTGCGCATCGCGGTCGAGCGCTTCGAGCGCCAGCGCGCGTACCGCTTCTAGGCGGGGCCCCACAGCTCGCCGGTGAGGGTGCGCTCGGCGCGCACCCGCCACTCGGTCGCCAGCCGCCACAGCTCGGCGGCCGCCAGCGGCCACGGGCGATCGCAGACCGCGGCCACCTCGACGGTGGCGATGCGCCCGAAGCGCGCGACCGCCTCGGCCACCGCGGGCAGCGGACTCGACGTTGCGCCGGCGGCGACGACGGCGGTGCGCAGCTGCTCGATGTCGCCGCTGTCGTAGACCCAGTGCTCCTTGCCGTCCGCGCCGCGCGCCTCGAAGGACGGGAAGGGGACGCGGCGGGCGCCCGGGCGCGCCGCCTCCCGGGCCGCCTCGACGTCGGCCCCGAAGGCCTCGACGATCGCCGCCGACTGCAGGTCGATGGCGAAGCGGTCGGCGTCCATCCCGGCGACGCGGCGGGCCGCGTCGATCAGCGCCGAGGCGTTGTCGAGCTTGAGGCGGTCGAGCATCAGGCCCTCGCGGACGACGCGCAGGTAGGCCGCGTCGAGTCCTTGCTCGGCGGCGGCCTTGACGGCCTGGCATGCTGGGTACGACGACACCGGTGGGGCATCCAGCCACAGTCGCGGATCGGTCGGCATCCCGCTGGCGGCGGACGCGTCCAGCACGTGACGCATGGTCTCCACCGGTGTACGGAACTCGCGTGCCAGCCCACCCATCACGTAGGTGATCGAGACCTCGTCGCCGAACTCCACCTCAAGCCGGCGCAGCGCCGGCTCGGCCGCCCATGACCAAGGACAGGCGGGGTCGGTGAAGTACCGCACATGAACGGCGCCCACATCCGCACAATAGAGGCATGAGCTCGCAGGTCGGCACGCTGCTCAACGGGCGCTACCGGCTCGACGCGCAGATCGGCGCCGGCGGGATGTCGACGGTCTATCGGGCCTTCGACACCGTGCTCGAGCGCCAGGTCGCGATCAAGCTCATGCACCGCGAGATCGCCTCGGACTCCGACCAGCTCGAGCGCTTCCGGCGCGAGGCCCGCGCCGTGGCGCAGCTCAACCATCCCCACGTCGTCGGCGTCATCGACGCGGGGGAGGACGACGGCACGCCCTACATCGTCTTCGAGTACGTCGAGGGCGAGACTCTCAAGGACCGCATCCGCCGCCACGGCCGCCTGCCCATCGGCGAGTCGGTCGCCTACGCGATCGAGATCGCCCGCGCGCTGGGCGCCGCCCACGACCACCGCATCGTCCACCGCGACGTCAAGCCCCAGAACGTCCTCATCGACGAGGAGGGGACCGCCAAGGTCACCGACTTCGGGATCGCGCGCTCGCTCACCGAGGAGGGGCTCACCGCCGACGGGCGCGTCCTGGGGACCACCGACTACGTCTCGCCCGAGCAGGCCCTGGGCCAGGACGTCGGGCCCCAGAGCGACCTCTACTCGCTGGGCGTCGTGCTCTTCGAGATGCTCACGGGCGACGTCCCCTTCCACGGCGAGAACCAGGTCGCGGTGGCGATGAAGCACGTGCGCGAGGAGCTGCCCGACGTGCAACTGCGCCGGCCCGAGGCCTCGAGCGCCCTGGCCGCCGTCGTCGACCGCTCCACGGCGAAGGACCTCGAGCGCCGCTACACCGACGACCGCGAGCTGATCGCCGACCTCGAGGACGTGCTGGCGATCGAGACCGCACGCTCGGGCCAGGCCACGGGCGAGGCCACCGCGGTCATCCGCACGCTGCCGGCGCGCGCCCGCCGGCGCCTGCCGCTGCGCATGCGCCACCCGATCGCCGTGCTCATCGCGCTGCTGCTCATCGGCGCCGCGGTGGCGGTCGCGCTGATCCTGCTCGCCGACCGCACCGAGCGCGGGGCGCAGGGCACGCGCAACATCCCGACGCCCAAGCACACCGACCTCGTGCCGATCTCGCTCAAGCAGTCCAACGCCAAGGACTACGACCCGCTGGGCGACAACAAGTCCGAGCACCCGCTGCAGGCCAAGGCCGTCGTCGACGGCGAGCGCAGCACGACGTGGTCGACCGAGACCTACGACGGCAACACGCTGGGCTCGAAGGCGGGCGTGGGGATCTACGTGGTCGCCGACCCCGCGGTCGCGGCGCGCGCGATGCAGATCCTGACGCCCACGAAGGGCTGGCAGGGAGCGGTGTACGTGGCCAAGGCGGGGCCGCCGCCGACGTCGATCGACGGGTGGACCAAGCTGGGGGACATCCCCAGCGCCAAGGCGAGCCAGCGGGTCGACCTCGACACCGCGGGCAACCGCTTCCGCTACTACCTGGTGTGGATCACGAAGCTCCCGCCCGGAGCGGACAAGGTGGCGATTTCCGAGATCCGGCTGTTCAAGTAGGGCGCCCCCGCACGGGGCGGGGACGCGCCCACTAGCCGCGGAGCAGGTTCAGGACGGCCTGGGGGGCCTGGTTGGCCTGCGCCAGCATGGCCGTGCCGGCCTGCTGGAGGATCTGGTTCTTGGTGAGCTCGACCATCTCCTCGGCCATGTCCACGTCGCGGATACGGCTCTCGGAGGCGGTGAGGTTCTCCTGGTAGACCGCGGTGACTGACAGGGCGTGGTCGAGGCGGTTCTGCACGGCGCCGAAGGCGGAGCGCACGTCGGTCACCGCGTCGATGGCGGCGTCGATGTCGCTCAGCGTGGCCGTCTGGAGGTTCACCCAGGCGGTGCCGACCTTGGAGGCCAGGTCGGGGAAGGAGATGGCGATGATCTCGCCGTCGTTGGCGCCGATCTGGAACGAGACGGTGCCGCTGGTGCCGCCGGTGCCGTCGAGCAGGCTGATGCCGTTGAACTGGGCCATCGAGCCGATGCGCGAGACCTCGGAGGCGAGCTGGTTGATCTCGCTCTGGATCGCGTCCTTGCCGGGCTGTCCGATCGCGCCGTTCTTGTACTCGACGGCGAGCTCACGAACGCGCTGCAGGATGGAGTGGACCTCGTCGAGGTTGCCCTCGGCGGTCTGCACCATCGAGACGCCGTCCTGGATGTTGCGCTGAGCCTGGGCGAGGCCATTGATCTGGCCGCGCATCTTCTCGGAGATGCCCAGGCCGGCCGCGTCGTCG
Source organism: uncultured Actinomycetes bacterium (assembly GCA_963851295.1). GTDB lineage: Bacteria > Actinomycetota > Thermoleophilia > Solirubrobacterales > Solirubrobacteraceae > JAOPZW01. Next base: position 122,439 of record CAWKOS010000004.1, read on the forward strand.
GCCGCACGGTTGATGCGGAGGCCCGACGAGAGACGCTCCATCGACTGGGAGATCTTGTCGGAGGTCTGGGACAGATGGCGGTGAGCCGCCATCGCGTCCACGTTGCTGTTGATACGGAGAGCCATTGGAGGTGGATTCCTTTCCTGCGGTCAGATGCTGCTGGGGGAGTTGCTCGCCGCCGGGGCGGGCACATCGGGGAGCTGGGCGGGAGCCTTCGCCGCCGCGGCGTTCTCAGCCGTGACAGCCGCCCAGATCTCCTCCCGGTACACGGGGATCGACCGGGGCGCGGCGATGCCGATGCGCACGGTCGAGCCGGTGACCTCGATCACCTCGATGCAGACGTCGTTTCCGACTCTGATCTTCTCGCCTGCACGCCTCGTGATGATGAGCATCGCAACTCCTCCTTGGAGAACGGATCAGGCCGCCTGGACCTGCTCCTCCGTGGCCGGCCGCTTGAAGAGCGGGGCACGGACGGGAGCGTCGGCGGTCTGGTTGATGACCTGGTGGCCGCGGCCACCTGAGATCAAGATCGGCGCGTAGAGGTTCGCACTAAAGTCCTCGAGCGAATCCGTTGCGCGGACCGTCACGTAGACGGTCGGGTCGTCTGAATCGGACAGGCCGATGCGGGCCGCCTCGTCGTCCGACAGCTCGACCTCGAAGCCCTCGAAGAACCGGAAGGGGTTCGTCACGGGCACGGCGAGGTCGGGGTCGTCGAGCGAGTGCAGCCACACGAAGGCGCTGTCCTCGTTGCGGGCGAGCAGCGCGTAGTGCGTGCCGCCGAGCCCGATGAGGCCGCAGGGGAACTCGATCACCGCCTCTTCGGGGATCTCGAGCGCCCCGAAGCGGCTGGAGCGCAGAGTCACTGCCATGTTGCCTCCGGGGGTCGTGTGGGTCATCGCAGGAAGTCCATGAGCGATTGCTGGATCAGGCTTGCCCCGCCGCGCAAGGCGGACTGAAGGGCGGTCTGCTGCGCGGACAGGTCCGTGAGCGCTTGGGGAAGGTCGGCGTCCTCGGTGTCCGAGAGCAGCTTCGTCGTCACGTCGCTGAGGCCGTCGAGGCGCGTCCCGGCCGCCACCACGCGATTGGTGATGGCACCGACCTGCGCCCGCTTGTCGGCGACGGTGTCGAGGGCTGTATCGACATCGGCGATGTCATTGCTTAGCGCCGTGCCGTCGTTTGCCGCCAGGTGCGACGAGATGTTCCCCAGCGTGGTGAGGAAGCCGCTGAGCGCGTCGTCGGCGGTGACGTTGATCTGCACGCTGGTGTTGGGACCGATCTGACGCACGACCGCGTTGGCGTCGCCCTGGTATGCGTCGGGCGTCGCGCTCTGCAGGTCGTAGGGAGGCGTGTCGGTGGCGGTGCCGCTGAAGAGGTAGCGCCCGTCGTAGGCCATGTTCAGCGTCGACTTGGCCTCCTTGGCGAGCTCGTCGATCTGGGCCTTGATCGACAGGCGCGCGCTCGGGGAGGTCGAGCCGTTGGCGGCCTGCACGGTGAGCTCGCGCACGTGCTGGACGATGTCGTTCAGCGAGCTGAGCCCCGTGTCGGTGGCGTCGAGCCAGCTCTTCGCGTCATCGACGCTGGTGCGGTAGGCCGCGTTGGCGTCGAGGTCTGAGCGCAGGCGCGTCGCGCGCTCCGCGCCCAGCGGGTCGTCGGAAGGCTTGGTGATGCGCTTGCCGCTCGAGACCTGGTTCTGCGCGTCGGAGAGGCGCTGCTGCACCTGCTGCAGGTCCGAGAGGACGTGGCGCTGCGGCATGCCGAAGGTGATGCGCATGCCTACAGCCCCACCCGGCCGGCGCGGTTGATGAGGGTGTCGAGCATGTCGTCGACGGTCGACATCGCGCGGGCGGAGGCCTGGTAGCCGCGCTGGAAGGCGAGCATGTTGGCCATCTCCTCGTCGAGCGAGACGCCCGAGACGCTCTGGCGGCGGTCCTCGGCGCTGTCGACGGCCGCCTGGGCGACGGCGGTGGCGCGGTTGGCGTTGTCGACGTCGGAGCCGACCTGGCGCACGAAGGCCGCGTACTTGTCCGCGGCGCCGCCGACCTTGTCGCCGACCGCCTTGACGGCGAGGGCGATGTCGTTGGAGCCGCTGGCGGTGCCCGACCCGGCGACGACGGCCGTCGCGTCGATGTCCATGCTCGCGATGTCGGTGCCCGTGAAGAGCGGCGAGCCGCCCGCGCCGGTCATCGCCGTGTTGACGTCGTTGCGCAGCGTGCTGGCAACGTCCTCGAGGGCGGTCTGGTACGCGGGGATGGTGGTGTTGGCCAGGCGGTAGAGCGCGCCCGTCTGCCCGTGCTGCGGGGCGAAGCTCGAGGGCAGCAGCGGCGTCGGCGTCGTCTGGTCGTCGACGATCGTCTGGCCCTCGAAGTTGACCTGGATGCGGCCGTTGGGCTGCGGGGCCACCGACACCTGGCCGTACTGGCTGAGGGTGTCGAGGAGCTGGTCGCGCTGGTCGAGCAGGTCGTTGGGGCTCTGGCCGGCGTCGATGGCCGCGTCGATCGCGGTGTTGAGCTTGGAGATCTGGGTCGCGGCGGCCTGGATCGGGCCGGTCGAGCCGGTGAGGTCGGTGAGCTGCTGCTGGGCGGCGGTCGCGGCGTCCGTCAGGCTGCTCGACAGGCCCTTGAAGGCATCGACGAGCGTGTTGGCGGCCTGGGTGACGGCGTCCTTGTTGCTGCTGTTCTCGGGGTGGTCGGAGTAGGCGCTCCACGCCGAGTAGAAGTTGCCCAGCAGCTTGTTGATGCCGGTGTCCGACGGCTCGCCGATGGCGCTCTGCACGGCGTCGAGCGCCTGCGAGGTCGCCGTGCCGTCGCCCAGCGCCGTCTGCTGCGCGCGGACCTGGAGGTCCAGGAACGAGTCGCGGATGCGCTGGTAGGCGGTGACGTCGACGCCCTGGCCGAGGTAGGCGCCGCGGCCGTCCTGCAGCGCGCCGGCCTGGATGTGCGTGGGCGCGGTGGCGCCGAGCACGGCCTGCTGGCGCGAGTAGCCGACGGTGTTGGCGTTGGCGACGTTGTGCGCCGCGACGTCGAGGGCCTGCTGCTGGGCCTGGAGGCCCCGCAGGGTGGTCTGGAGTCCGAGGAAGCTCGAGATGCCCATGGCTCAGGCCTGCAGGTCGAGGGTCCGGAACGGGGACCGCTGGGGGCGGGCGGCCGTCTGCTGGTGGGCGGGAGCCGCGAGGTCGGCGTAGCCGGTGTCGGGCTCGTCGCCCAGCTCGCGCATGAGGTGGTCGAGGAAGGCGAGCTCCTGGCGCATGAGCGCGCGGTTGATCGCGTGCTCGCGGACGACCTCGGCGAGCAGGCCGCGCAGCTCGGCGGAGCGCTGGCGCGCGGTGGTCGCCTGGGCGGGCGGGAGCAGCTCGGCGAGCGCGTCGAGGGTGACGGCGTGGGGCGGGACGCCGAGGGCGGCGCCGGCGTGGGCGAGGATCGCGGTGCGGTTGTTCTCCAGCGCCGCGCGGCGGCCCATCTCGGCCTGGATGTCGGCGAGGCGGGCGAGGACGCTCTCGACGTTGCGCTCGCGAATGGCGGCGCCCTGCGTGAGGACGGCGTCGAGCAGCCGCGTGGCGGAGACGATCTGGGCGTCGAGGTGGGCGATGACGTGATCGCCCAGGCCCGGGGTGACGGTGCGCGTCAGCGTCGTGCTCACGACTGCGTCTCCCCGGTGTCGGAGGCGGGCTGGTCGGAGGAGACCTGGTCGGACGACGCCTGGTCGAAGCCGAAGTCGAGGCCGAGGCCGCCGCCCTGCTCGATGGCGTCGGCCATCGCGGTCGGGAGCATCGAGGCGTAGGCGCCGCCGAGGGCGTTCGACGAGCCGGAGTCGTCGCCGCCGCCGGAGTCGTCGCCGCCGGCGACGTCGAGCGTCTTGAACATCTCCTGCGTCATCTGCTGCACGAGGAGCTGCTCGAAGGCCTTGTTGGCGTCGGCGCTCTTGGCGGTCGCCGGCGTCGCCGTCTTCGGCGTCGCGGCGGCGGCGGTCGCGCTGTCGAGCGGGCCGATCACTTCTTGACCCCGTTGGCGATCTCGAGGGCCTGGTCGGCGACCTGGATCGCCTTGGACGCGAGCTCGAAGGAGCGCTGGGCGTCCATCATGTCGGTCATCGCGTCGCCCATGTCGACGTTGGAGGCCTCGAGCACGCCCGACTGCACCGTCGTGGTGCGCGGCGCGGCGCTGAGCGGGCCGCTGGCGCCCGAGACCTGGAAGCGGTTCTCGGCGCCGCCGTCGAGGCCGGCCGGGTTGGGGACCGCGACGAGGCGGATCTGCCCGACCTTCTTGCCGGCGACCGAGACGGTGCCGTCGCCGCCGACCGAGACGTCGTCGGGCTGGGTGCCCTTGGGGACCGAGATGGGCGGATCGAGCAGCGAGCCGTCCTGGGTCGCGAGGCGGCCCTGGGCGTCGAGCTGGAGGTTGCCGTCGCGGGTCAGCCACTGCTGGCCGCCGTTGCGGACCTGGATGAAGCCGGGGCCCTGGATGGCGATGTCGAGCGAGCGGCCGGTGTCCTGCGTGGCGCCCTGCTGCTCGTCGCGGCCGATCATCTGCGCGGCGGCGCCGCCGCCGAGGCGGATGGCGTTCGTCGCGCCCTCCGCGCCCTGGGTGTAGGCGAGGTCGCGGTAGGCCATGCGGACGCGCTTGTAGCCCGTCGTGCTCGCATTCGCGAGATCGTTGGCCACGGCATCGAGCCTGCTCTGCTGCGCGGCCATGCCGGCCGCTGCGGTGTACATCCCTTCCAGCATTGAAGAGAAACCTCTGTATCGGCGCGGCCTCCGCAGCAGGCGGTCCAGCCGGCGCACTCTTGTTGTCAGCCGTGTTGTCGGCCGCGCAGCGAGAGGCTTTAGCCGGGCAGTCCGCCGACCTGCGTGGCGGTCTGCTGCAGCGTCGAGTCGATCGTCGTGATCGCGCGCTGCGTGGCCTCCATCGTGCGCATCGAGGCCATGAGGTCGACCATCGCGCGCGACGGATCGACGCCCGAGCCCTCCAGCGAGCCGGTGCGCACCTGGCCGGTGTCCTGCCCGCCGGCCTGGCCGGTGAAGTTGTTGTCGCCCTGCTTGGCAGGGTTGGCGAGCTTGAAGACCCCGACCTTGCTCGGGTCGATGGTGCCGTCGGCGGCGACCTTGATCGGCTGGCTGTTGGCGCCGAGCACCTGGTTGCCGAGCTGATCGACGAGGGTGCCGCTCTTGTCGGCGGCGAAGGAGCCGTTGCGCGTGTAGCGCACGCCCTGGGCGGTGCGCACGCCGAAGTACCCGTCGCCCTCGATGGCGAGGTCGAGCGGGTTGCCCGTGTCGCGCAGTGGCTGCTGGCGCAGGTCGGTGGTCTGCTTGTCCAGCGCGGCGCCCGAGCCCAGCGGGCCGATGGTGGCGCCCGTGGAGCTGTCGCTCAGCAGCAGATCCCCGAAGGAGCGCTGCGAGACGCGATCGGCCTTGTAGCCCGGCGTCGAGGCGTTGGCGAGGTCGTTGGCCAGCTGATCCTGGCGCGCCATCTCGGCCAGCATGCCCGACGCGGCGATGTAGAGACCACGTTCCATGCAAGCCTGGTCGTCGGCGGCCGATCAAGGAACTTGAATGCAGGTCCCGCCGCAGATCACTCCCGAGCTCGTCCTCCTGCGCGCCGCCCTGCCGATCCCGGCGCTGCGCGCCGGCTCGGTCGTCGTGGCCCGCGTCCTGGACCAGCGCATGCTCGCGCTGGCCGGCGCGCGCGTGGCCGCGACCCTGCCCGACGACGTCAAGCCCGGCGAGGTCCTGCGCCTGCGCGTGCAGGAGGCCGGCCCCGAGCGCGTCGTCCTGCAGATCGTGCCCCAGGCGCCGCCGGCGGCGACCGCCGCCGTGGCGCTGCCCGGCGGGGCGTTCGCCCGCATCATCGAGGACGCCCCGGAGGAGGAGGGCGCCGGTGGCGGCCGCGGCTCGCGCGCCGTGCTCCTGCGCTACGACTCGCCGACCCTCGGCCGCCTCGACATCCGCCTCTCCGCGGCCGGCGCCGTCGTCCACGCCTCCGAGGGCCCGCCCGCCGACGCGGCGCGGGCCGCCGCGGGCGACCTCGCGAGCGCCCTGGGCGCCCCGGTCGCCGTCCTCGCCCGCAGGAGTGCGCTCGATGCCCGAGCGTAGGCACGCCGCGGCCCTGCGGTACGACCGCGAGACCGGCGGCGCCCCGACCGTCGTCGCGGCCGGCAGCGGCGAGCTCGCCGAGCGCATCATCGCCCTGGCGATGGAGCACGGGGTGCCCGTGCGCGACGACGCCGCCCTCGCGGCCGCGCTGGCCCGGATGGAGCTCGAGGCCGAGGTGCCCCAGGAGCTGTGGGCGGCGGTGGCCGAGGCGCTCGTGTGGGCGTATCGGTTGACGGCTCCCGCTGCGTAGGCGCTCTGCGCGGCCTCGTCCGCCCGCGCTCGCTGCACTGCGCCGCCTCGTCCGCTCTCGCTCGCCGGGGTTTGTGGCGCCTAGAAGCATCACCGAGGGAGAGAGAGCCGTTGGCACTGGCGCGGCCGGGGCGCGAGCGGCGGCGTGGCGCGTTCCCACTCGTACCGGCAACGAGTGTCACCTAAGTCGGCTATATGCCGACAAAGGTGACACTCGTCGTGGCGGGGCGATGGAGGGCGCCGCCCGCGGCCGCGCAGACGCGGCCGCTCTTCTCCCTCGGTGAGTCTGTAAGCGCAGCGCAGAGCAGCAAGCGCCGGCGGACGAGGCGGCGCAGCGCCGCGAGCGCGGGAGGGCGCGCCCGCCGTTCGCCCCCGAACGAATGAAGGCCCCGCAGCAGCGGGGCCTTCTCAGGTACAGCGGGTGTCCGGTCGGCTCGGTCGAGCTAGGCGACGAGCGCGAAGAGCTGCTCGTCGGCCGAGAGGGCCTCGCGGAGGGTCTTCTTCATGGCCGTGTGGATCTGGCAGACGCGGCTCTCGGAGACGCCGAGGATGTCGCCGATCTCGGCCAGCGTGAGGTGCTTGACGTAGAGCAGCACGGCGACCTCGCGCTCGCGGCGGGGCAGGCGGGCGAAGGCGGCGCGGAAGCGCTCCTTGGCCTCGGTCTGGGCCGCGGCGTGGAGAGGATCGGTGCGGATGTCGTCGCCCGCGAGGGTGTCGACGCGCTCGATCGTGGTCTGGTCGTCGGCGAGCACGGGGGTGTTCAGGGAGGTGACCTCCGAGCGCGAGATCTCGTCGCGGCGGCGGCGGAGCTCGTCGACGGGGACGCCCAGGGCGTCGGCCATCTCCTCGTTGCTCGGCCGGCGGCCGTGCAGGACGGTGAACTGCTCGACGACCTTCTCGATGTCGCGCTCCCAGCGGCGGACGGAGCGCGGGGCCCAGTCCTGGCGGCGGAGCTCGTCGAGGACGGCGCCGTGGATGCGCGTCCACGCGTACTGCTCGAGCGTGGCGCCCTTCTCCGGGTCGTAGCGCTCGATCGAGTGGATGAGCGCCTCGAGGCCGCAGGCGATGAAGTCCTCGGCCTCGCAGCGGGCCGGCATCTCGCGCAGCTTCTTGTAGACGATGTACTTGACCAGGGGGGCGAAGGTCAGTACGAGACGGTCACGCAGCGCACGATCGTTCGTGCGGCGGTACTCGCGCCAGAGGGCGAGCGTGTCCTCCGAGGACATCCTGCGTGCCGCGCGACGGGGCGCGGTGGCGAGCGTCATGCTCGTTCTCCTTCAAGGGTGAGGGACCGGACGGGGCGTCGTATCGGCCTGCTACCGGGAGGGCTTGAACGCCTGGACGGTTCTCGCACGCCACATCCCCAATTTTGGGTAGGTGACGCGGTCGCTCAGGAATTCCCTACGCGCGCCGATGAACGCACCCATGGCCCTCCGTCTCATCGAAGCCCCTGAGCCCCCCCGCCCCTCCGCCTCGCACGACGTCCCCGCCGCCCGCCTCGCCCCGCTGGCCGCCGCCAGGCTGGCCGCCGGCGACTGGGCCGGCTACCGCGCGCTCGTCGCCGAGGCCCTCGAGGTCGCCGATGTCCACCGCCGCTACCAGGCCTGCCGCACGCTGGTCGAGGCCGCGCTGAGCGCGGGGTCCAACCCCGCCGCGCTGCTGGCCGCCGCCACGGCCGCCGTGGACATCCTCGAGACCGAGCCGCGCGAGCCCGTGCTGCTCAACTACGCCGGCGTCGCCCTCTACGAGGTCGGCGCCGTCAAGGCCGCCGAGCTGCTCTTCGCCGCCGCCAAGGGCCTCGACCCCGAGCTTCCCCACGTCGAGCGCAACATCGCCGAGTGCAAGCGCCGCCTGCGCAAGGGCGTGCGCGTCCTGCCGCAGGCCGTCGGCGTCGTGCGCGAGCTCGAGCCGCGCGTCAAGCGCGTCGCGGCCGCCGCGCGCCCCGCGCAGGGCCTGACCCTGAGCCTGTGCATGATCGTCAAGGACGAGGAGGCGATGCTGGGCCGCTCGCTGGCCGCCGTCCGCGACGCCGTCGACGAGATCATCGTCGTCGACACGGGCTCGACCGACCGCACCGTCGAGATCGCCAAGGAGCACGGCGCCAAGGTCCTGCACCACGTGTGGGACGGCGACTTCGCCGCCGCGCGCAACGTCTCCTTCGAGGCCGCGACCGGCGACTGGGTCATGTACCTGGACGCCGACGAGGTCCTCGTCGTCGAGGATGCCGAGCGCCTGCGCGCCCTCACCGGCCGCACGTGGCGCGAGGCCTTCTACCTGGTCGAGACCAACCACACCGGCGACCTCGAGGACGGCACCGCGGTCAACCACGACGCCCTGCGCGTCTTCCGCAACCGCCCCGAGTACCGCTTCGACGGCCGCATCCACGAGCAGATCGCCCAGCACCTGCCGGGCTACCTGCCCGAGCGCCTGGAGCGCACCTCGGTCCGCGTCGAGCACTTCGGATACCTGGGCGCCGTCCGCTCGGCCAAGGACAAGATCAACCGCAACCTGGAGCTCCTCGAGCGCCAGGCGGCCGAGGGCCTCGACACGCCCTTCCTGCACTTCAACCTCGGCTCCGAGTACGCCGCCGGCGGCGACGCCGCGCGCGCGCTGGTGCACTTCGAGCGCGCCTGGAAGGCGGTCAGCGCCGACCGCGAGATCGCCAGCTACGGCTTCGTCCCCTCGCTCTCCTCGCGCTACCTCAAGGCGCTGCGCGCCAACGATCGCGCCGCCGACGTGGCCGCGGCCGCGCAGGAGATGCTCGTCCTCTTCCCGGGCTTCACCGACCTCGTCCTCGAGCAGGCGGCCGCCGCGCGCGCCCTGGGCGAGACCGAGATCGAGGAGGCGCTGCTGCGCCGCTGCCTGGAGATGGGCGACGCGCCCAGCCGCTACTCGCCGGTCGTCGGCAGCGGCAGCTCGGTCGCGCTGCTCACGCTCGCCGACCTGCTGCGCCGCCAGGAGCGCTTCGACGAGGCCGAGGCCACGCTGCGCCGCTGCCTCGAGGAGCACCCCGCCTTCGTCTCGAGCGTCGAGCCCTACGCCGCGCTCGTCCTGCGCCGCGGCGTGGCGGCCGCCGAGGTCGTGAGCACCGTCCACGGCCTCGTCGCCGCCGTCACCCCGAGCGTGCACTTCCTGCTCGCCGTGGCCCTGAGCGAGGCCGGCGCGGCCGCCGAGACCGAGGCCGAGCTGCGCGCCCTGCTTGCCGCCCAGCCCGGTTGCGCCCAGGCCCGCGTCGCGCTCGCCGAGACCCTCCTGGTCCAGGCCCGCTTCGCCGAGGCCGCCGCCGAGGCCGCGCTCACCGACCCCGAGGCGCCGTGCGCCGCGGCCGCCCAGCGCAGCGAGCTCTTCGCCCGCCTGGCCGAGGGGGCCGACGCCGACGTCGAGCGCGCGATCGCCCTTGCGCCGGCCGAGCGCGACGCCTTCGCCGCGTGGCGCGCCGTGCGCTCGGGCCAGGACGCGCCCGCCGCCCTGCCGGCCGACGCCGCCACCCCGATCCTCACCATGCTCGACGGCCTCGCCCGCCTGCAGGCCCTCGATGCCTTCGCCGACCTCGTCCCCGTCCTCGAGGCCGTCGCCCTGCCGTGGCGCGAGCGCCGCCAGGCGCTGGCCGAGCTCTACCTGCGCCGCGGCTACGCGGACTCGGCGGCCGAGGAGTGGATCGCGGTCTGCGAGCGCAGCGGCCCCGACGCCCGCGCGCTCGAGGGGCTGGCCCTCGTGGCCGTCGCCAAGGGGCTGCCCGAGGACGCCCAGGTCTTCGCGGCCGAAGCGGCCGCGCTGGCCGCCTGAAGGACGGCTCAAGTTCCCGTGGCGCGTGCCGACTCTTCTGGCGACCACTCCGGCCACGGACGGCCGGAGCCCGAACTTCCAGGAGGAATTGAGCGCCCTATGAGCTTCGACGTGTCACCGATCGCGGGATCGCTTTCTGCGGCGTCGGCCGTCGATCGCGCACGCCGCATGAGCGGGCGCGACAAGCCGGCGTTCGCCGAGTCGGTCGACAAGGCGGCTGCCCCCCCGATCCCCGCCGAGGTGTGGGATCAGGTCGACGCCGCCGCGCGCCTCGCCGAAGGGCTGCACGCGCAGGGCAAGTCCGTTCGCTTCGACGTCCACAAGCTCGACGGCGGCGTGGTCGCCTCGCTCGTGGACGAGAACGGCGGACTGCTGCGCCCGATGCTGCTCGCCGACGTGGTCGACCCCAGCCGACTCTCCAGCGAGCTCGACAAGGAGTAGGACAACGTGGCCGGCATCCAGCTCTCCGGACTTGCGTCCGGGATGGACACCCAGGCGATCATCTCGCAGCTGATGTCCATCGAGCGCCTGCCGCGCGACCGCGTGGCGCGCCAGCAGGTCGTCGTCCAGGCGCGCCAGGACGCGCTGAAGTCGATCGACACCTCGCTGACCAACCTCAAGCTGGCGGCCTCCGACATGCGCTCGGCGCTGCAGTGGGTGCCGGCCCAGAAGGTCACGAGCACCGACGAGAGCGTCGTCTCCGGCCAGCTCACGGCGGGCGCGCCTCCCGGCGGCTACACGGTCACGGTCTCCTCGCTGGCCAGCGCCGACTCGCGCACCTTCGCGTGGAACAACGGCGGCGGGACGCTCTCGATCGACTACAACAGCGTCGTCGACGGCCAGGTCCAGACCGCCAACTACGCGCCCGACCTCACCGGCAAGAGCCTCGACGACGCCGTCGCCACCATCAACGGCGACGCCGGCTCGCCCGTCTGGGCCGTCAACGTCGGCGGCAAGCTCGCGCTCTCGCGCCGCGAGACCGGCGACCACGCCTCGTGGGGCATCGCCAGCGCCTCCGGCACCGCGCTCGGAACCCTGAGCAGCTCGCGCGACGGCACCGACGCCAGCTACACGATCTCGGGCGACCCGACGGTCTACACGACCCACGACGGCGACGCGAGCGAGGGTCTGCCCGGCGTCCAGCTGACGCTGAAGTCGGTCGGCACCGCCACGATCAACGTCTCCACGCCGCAGGTCGACTCGAGCAAGGTCTCGGCCAAGATCCAGGCCTTCGTCACCGCTTACAACGCCTCGGTCGACCTCGTGCGCGGCAAGCTCAACGAGAAGCCGGTCACCAACCCCCAGAACGACGACGACGCCGCCGTCGGCACCCTCTTCGGCGACACGAGCCTGTCCTCGGTGCTCTCGCAGATGCGCCAGGCGGTCTCCGAGGCCGGCCTCGACAGCCTCGGCGTGACCGTGCCGAGCACCGGCTCCGGCGTCTCCGACGACGCCATGGCCGGCAAGCTGAGCTTCGACCAGAGCAAGTTCGACGACGCGTGGGCCAAGGACCCCACCGCCGTCCAGGCCAAGCTCGGCTCGCCCTCCACCAGCGGCTTCGCCCAGAAGTTCGAGGCGATCCTCAGCCCGATCACCCGTGCCGGCGACGGCCTGCTCGACCAGCGCGTCAGCGCCGCCGATTCCGAGATCAAGAGCATCCAGGACAGCCTTGCGATGTGGGACACGCGCCTGCAGACCAAGCAGGACTTCCTGCAGGCGCAGTTCACCGCGCTCGAGACCGCGCTCTCGCAGTCCCAGGCGCAGTCATCTGACCTCGCTGGTCAGCTCGCCGGCCTCGCGGGCTAAAGCACGGCGTCGCGCGGGCGATCACCCAGGGAGTCCGATCCGCCCTCTTCCGGAGCTTAGATGAACCCCTACGCCAGCCCCCAGGCCTACCGCGACACGAGCATCCTCACGGCGTCTCCGGAGCAGCTCGTCGTGATGCTCTACGACGGCGCCGGCCGCTTCCTGCGCCAGGCCGAGGTGACGATGGGCGACGGTTCCTACCTGCAGGCCGGTGAGCGCCTCAGCCGCGCCGAGGCGATCCTCGACGAGCTGCTGGCCACGCTGGACATGGACGCCGGCGAGATCGCCGAGCGCCTGCAGGCCATCTACGTCTTCTGCAAGACGCGCCTCATCGAGGCGCGCATCGAGCGCGACCCCGTGCGCGTGGCCCAGGTCGCCAAGCTCCTCGGCGAGCTGCGCGAGGCGTGGGCTCACGTCAAGCCGCCCGTCGTCGCATGACCGTCTGGGGCGACCTCGAGGCGCTGGCGGCCGAGGAGGCCCGCCTGGTCGCCGACGGGCGCTTCGACGACCTCGCCGCGCTCAACGCCCGCCGCGCGACGCTGCTGGCGGCGCTGCCGCACCCGCTTCCGTCCGAGGCCATCGAGCCGCTGCGCCACGCCCTGGCGCTGCAGCGCGCCTCGGCGACGGCCATGGAGGCCCGGCGCGACGCGCTCGGGGCCGAGCTCGCGGGCCTGCGCGCCCGTCAGACGGGCGTGCGCGGCTACGCGCGCACGTTCGGCGTCCAACGCTGAGCGCCCGAACGCTCAAGCTGCGCGCTGCGCGGCCGATGATCGGGCTGTCCTCACGGACGGGGACGACGTAAGCGGCCAAGGATGGCCGGACCGCTCACTGATCCATTTTTTCCGTCCGTGGAACTCTTCGACACCACATCGCTCGCCCTCTCGAAGGCCATCGAGGGCGCCTCGGCTCGCCAGCAGGCGATCGCCGAGAACCTCGCCAACGTCGACACGCCGGGCTACCAGCGCGTGGACGTCGACTTCCACTCCACGCTGCGCGACGCCATGGCGTCGGGCAACCTCTCCGGCGCCGCGTTCTCCCCCCAGCGCGACGCCACCGCCACGGTGCGCCCCGACGGCTCGACCGTCGATGCCGACGTCGAGGCAGCCGCCCAGGCCCGCAACGGCCTGGAGTACGAGGCGCTCGTCCAGGTCACCAAGGCGCGCACCGACATCATCGAATCCGCGATGGGCCGCTGACCATGGGCCTCTTCGACGCACTCGACGCCTCGGGCAGCGCGCTCTCCGCCGAGCGCCTGCGCATGGACGTCACGGCCGAGAACCTGGCCAACGCCCAGTCCACGCGCACCGCCAACGGCCAGGGCCCGTACCGCCGCAAGGAGGTCGTCCTGCAGGAGGCCGGCGCCGGCGTCGGCCCGCAGGCCTCGTTCGCCGACTCGCTCAACGCCGCCAAGGGCGTGCGCGTCGCCGGCATCGTCGAGGATCAGACGCCGCCGCGCCGCGTCTACGACCCGGGCCACCCGGACGCCGACGCCAACGGCTACGTGACCATGCCCAACGTCAACACCGTCACCGAGATGACCGACCTCATCGGCGCCTCGCGCGCCTACGAGGCCAACGTCACGGCCATGCAGACGACCAAGTCGATGTTCACCCGGACGCTGGACCTCCTCAAGTGACGCTCCCGATCGATCCCAGCATGGCGACCTCCGGCTCCGAGTGGGCCGTCCCGTCGATCGACGGCGCGGGCTCGGGGGCGGGCGGCGCCGGCGCGGTGCAGGGCACCGGCGGCAGCGGCTTCGGCGGCATGCTCACCGACCAGATCTCCAAGCTCGAGGCCTCGCAGAACGACGCCGCCTCGGCGTCGCAGGCGCTGGCCACCGGCCAGGCCTCGGATCCCGAGGCCGTCGTCATGGCCGTCGAGCGCGCCCGCCTCTCCATGCAGCTCGCCTCGACCCTGCGCAACAAGGCCGTCGAGGCCTTCACCGACGTCTTCCACACACAGGTGTAATCGATGGGTGCTCTCCAGGCCATGTCCCCCCGCGGCCGCATCGTGCTGGTCGCCTCCGCTCTCGGGATCGCGTTCGTCGCCTTCCTGCTCTTCCGCATGGCCTCGGCCCCGAGCTACAGCACGATCCAGGCCGGCGTCGACCCCGCCAAGACGGGCAAGATCACCGCGGCGCTCGACCAGGCCGGCGTGCAGTACAAGCTCGAGAACAACGGCACCGCCATCGGCGTCGTCTCCGGCCAGGAGTCCAAGGCCCGCGTCGCCCTCGCCGGCCAGGGCCTGTCGGGCGGCAGCTCGCAGCCCGGCTTCGAGCTGCTCGACAAGCAGAAGCTCGGCTCCTCGACCTTCCAGCAGCAGGTCGCCTACCAGCGCGCCCTCGAGGGCCAGATCGCCCAGACCATCGGGCAGATCGACGGCATCTCGGGCGCCCAGGTCCAGCTCACGCTGCCCAAGGACGACCTCTTCGCCGACGAGAAGCAGCCGGCCACCGCGGCCGTCCTGCTGACCGCCGACGCGACGACGCTCGACCCCGCGGCCGTCCGTGGCATCGCCTCGCTGGTCTCCTCGAGCGTCCAGGACCTCAAGCCCGACAACGTCACCATCACCGACGCCTCGGGCACGATGCTGTGGCCGCAGGGCGACGGCACCGACGCCGGCGGCCCCGCCTCCAAGCCCGCCGCCGAGGCTCACTACGCCGGCGCGCTGCAGAGCTCGCTGGGCGCCCTCATCGCCCGCACGGTGGGCAGCGACAAGGCCCAGGTCCAGGTCCACGCCGACCTCAACGTCGACCAGGCCACGCAGGAGAAGCTCCAGTACGCCAAGAAGGGCACGCCGCTGCACTCCGTCAAGGAGACCGAGAGCCTGAAGGGCTCGGGCAGCACGACCGGCGGCAACGCCGGGGCGGCCGCCAACCTCCCCACCTACGCGCAGAACGCGACCGCGGGCGGCGGCAACTCCAACTACAAGCGCACCACGGGCACGACCGACTTCGGCGTCGACAAGACCGTCACGCGCACGAAGGTCGCCCCCGGCGCGATCAACAAGCTCGACGTCGCCCTGCTCGTCGACAAGTCCGTCCCGGCCGCCCAGGCCAGCCAGCTCAAGAACGCGATCGCTGCCGCGGCGGGCATCAACCCCAAGCGCGGCGACACGATGACCCAGAGCACGGTCGTCTTCGCCAAGCCGAAGGCCGCCCCCGGCCCGGCCGGCCTGCCCGTGCCGCCCGCCTTCGTGGCCCCGCTGAAGTACGTCGGCATCGGCCTGGCGAGCATCCTCTTCCTCTTCTTCGTGACGCGCGCCCTGCGCCGCCGCGAGACCGAGGAGCTGGCGATGCCGACGTGGCTGTCGGAGATCGAGGGCCCGCGCCCGCTGGCCGAGCTCGAGCGCACGACCAGCGCCCCCGCGCGCACGCCGGAGCCCGTGGGCGCCGGCGCGGCGACCGCGGGCGACCGCGTCGACAGCCTCGTGGCCGAGCAGCCCGAGCGCGTCGCCCAGCAGCTGCGCGCGTGGATCAGTGAGGACCCGGCATGAGCGAGGGGATGACGATGGAGCGCGAGCGTGAGCACGAGCGCACGCCGGTGCCGACCAGCGCCGCCAGCCTGACCGGCCGCCAGAAGGCCGCCGTCCTGCTCATCTCCCTCGGCACCGAGCGCGCCGCCAACGTCCTCAAGCACCTCTCCGAGCGCGAGGTCGAGTCGCTGTCCGCCGAGGTCGCCGGCCTCTGGCGCGTGCGCCCCGAGACGAGCGCCGCGGTCATGGGCGAGATCGAGGAGCGCCTGGCCTCCAGCGATCCGGCCACCGGCGGCGTCGGCGGCCCCGAGTTCGCCCGCGAGGTCCTCGAGCAGCTCGTCGGCGCCGAGCGCGCCGAGGAGATCATCGGCTCGGTCACCACCAAGCCCGAGGCGCGCCCCTTCGAGTTCCTGCGTCGCACCCCGCCCGAGCAGGTGTGCGCCTTCCTCAAGGACGAGTCGCCGCAGACCATCGCCCTCGTCGTCGCCAGCGTCCACTCCACGCTCGCCGCGCGCGTGCTCTCCGAGCTGCCGCCCGAGCTGCAGGCCGACGTCGCCCTGCGCATCGCCACGATGAGCGAGACGAACCCCGACGTCATCCGCGACATCGAGCAGGGCCTGCGCCTCAAGCTGGCCAACGTTGTCGGCCAGGAGTTCGCCGCGGCCGGCGGCGTCGATGC
Source organism: uncultured Actinomycetes bacterium (assembly GCA_963851295.1). GTDB lineage: Bacteria > Actinomycetota > Thermoleophilia > Solirubrobacterales > Solirubrobacteraceae > JAOPZW01. The sequence goes on from CAWKOS010000004.1 coordinate 138,518, forward strand.
GCTCGCCGAGATCCTCAACCGCGCGGGCCGCTCGACCGAGCGCAACGTCGTCGGCGCCATCAACGACAAGGACCAGCAGCTGGCCGAGGAGATCCGCCTGCGGCTGTTCACCTTCGAGGACCTCGTCATCCTGCAGGACCGCGACCTGCAGCTCGTGCTGCGCGAGGTCGACCAGAAGGACCTCCAGCTCGCCCTGCGCGGCGTCGAGGAGAGCGTCGTCGAGAAGATCCTGGCCAACATGTCCCAGCGCGGCGCCGAGATGCTGCGCGAGGACATGGCCGCCTCCACGCCGCAGCGTAAGGCCGTGGTCGAGGAGGCCCAGGGCAAGGTCGTCGCCGCCGTGCGCCGCCTCGAGGACGCCGGCGCGCTCGTCATCCGCCGCGGCGCCGAAGAGGAAGAGGAGGTCGTGTGACTGCGAGGGCCGACTCCGGCGGAGACTACGTCACTCTCGGCGAGCAGCGGCGCGCTGGTGGCGCCTACGGCCCCTTCGAGCTGCCCCCCTCGAGGCCGTCATCGTCCCCGAGGTCCCCGCGGGCCACGGCGCGTCGTCGGTCGACGCGATCCGCGAGCAGGCCTTCGAGGAGGGCTTCGCCGCCGGCGTCGCCGAGGCGCAGAGCCGCCTCGACGGGCCCGCCGGCGCGCTGTCCGCCGCCGCCGAGCAGCTGCAGGCGATGCGCGCCGACGCCGCGACCTCGGTCGAGGCCGACGCCGTCGACCTCGCCCTGCGGATCGCCGAGCAGGCGCTCGGCGCCGCTCTCGCCGTCGACCGCGAGCTCGTGGTCGAGGCCGTCCGCGGCGCCCTGCGGCGCCTCGTCGAGCGCGACCGCGTGCTGATCCTCGTCAACCCCGAGGACCTCGAGATCGTGCGCGAGCACACCGCGCGGCTCGTCGGCGAGCTGGGCGGCATCGAGCACTGCGAGGTCCAGGCCGAGCGCCGCGTGCGCCCCGGCGGCGCCATCGTGCGCACGAGCGAGGGCGAGGTCGACGCGACGCTCGAGACCAAGCTCGCCCGGGCGCGCGAGGTGCTCGAGCACGAGCTGGCCAATGGCTGAGTCGCGCCTGCGACGCCTGGGCGACGCGATCGCCCGCTCCGACCTGCACCTGCGCCACGGCCGCGTCAGCGACCTCATCGGCCTGATCGTCGAGGCCACGGGCCTGGAGGCCGAGGTCGGCGAGGTGTGCGAGATCGCCACCGGCCGCGGCCGCGCGGGTGGGCGGGCAAGCATTCCCGCCGAGGTCGTCGGCTTCCGCTCGCGCCGCACGCTGCTCATGCCCCTGGGCGAGCTGCACGGCATCGGCCCGGGCAACGTCGTCACCGCCACCGGCGAGCCCGTCCGCGTCCCCGTCGGCGACGAGCTGCTGGGCCGCGTGCTCGACGGCCTCGGCCGCCCGCTGGACCAGGGCGAGGAGCTGCCCGATGGCCGCGTGCGCTCGGCCGCCGGCGCGCCGCCGGACCCGCTCGAGCGCCCGCGCATCCGCGAGCGCGTCGGCCTGGGCGTGCGCGTCCTCGACGGGATGATCCCCTGCGGGCGCGGCCAGCGCCTGGGCATCTTCGCCGGCTCGGGCGTGGGCAAGTCGTCGCTGCTGGGCATGATCGCCCGCTCGACGACGGCCGACATCAACGTCATCTGCCTCGTAGGCGAGCGTGGTCGCGAGGTGCGCGAGTTCATCGAGCGCGACCTCGGCGATGCGATCGGCCACTCGGTCGTCGTCGTGGCCACCTCCGATCAGCCGGCGCTCGTGCGCATCAAGGCCGCGCTCACGGCGACCTCGATCGCCGAGCACTTCCGCGACAAGGGCCACGACGTCCTGCTCATGATGGACTCGGTCACGCGCTTCGCCAACGCCCAGCGCGAGGTCGGCCTGGCCATCGGCGAGCCGCCCGCCACCCGCGGCTACACGCCCAGCGTCTTCGCCCTGCTGCCCAAGCTGCTCGAGCGCTCCGGCACCTCGGCCCAGGGCTCGATCACCGGCCTGTACACGGTCCTCGTCGACGGCGACGACATGAACGAGCCGATCGCCGACGCGGTCCGCTCGATCCTCGACGGCCACGTCGTGCTCACGCGCGAGCTCGCGCACGCCGGCCACTATCCGGCGATCGACGTGCTGCAGTCGGTCTCGCGCCTCACCGGCGAGATCTCGGCGCCCGACGTCGCCGCCGCCGCCCAGGAGGTCCGCGCGCTGCTGGCCGCCTGGCACGACAAGCGCGACCTCATCGCCATCGGCGCCTACGAGCAGGGCTCGGATCCGCTCGTGGACCGCGCCGTCGAGCTCAAGGGCGCCATCGACGCGTTCCTGCGCCAGGCCGTCGACGCGCCGTCCACGCCCGAGGAGGCCGACGACGCGCTGCTGAGCCTCGTGGCCGGCGACATCGCCGCCGCGCTCGCGGCCGAGGTCGCCATGGAGGCCTCGACCGAGCTCGAGCCCGCCGGGCGCGCGATGCCCTACCCGCCCTCCGGGCCGGTCGCCCTGCCGCCGCTCAATCTGGCGGTCTGAGACAGTCCGCGCGTGCGCGCGCGCCTGGTCGTACTCTGCCTTCCCGCCGTGCTCGCCATCGGTTGCGGCGGCTCGTCGGGGCCGCCACGCGTCACGGCGCCGAAGCGAGCCGCCACGCGCCCGGCCGCGGGCGCCGCGACGTGCGCGCAGCGCCTGCCGCTCGACACGCACCTGGACGTGCCGAAGGGCGCCCGCACGCCGCGTCCGCTGATCCTCGCGCTGCACGGCGCGGGCCAGGGCGGCTACGGAATGCAGCGCTACACGGGGCTCACCGACGACGCGCGCGGGTTCGTCGTGGCCTATCCCACGACCCCCCACGACAGCGGCTTCTGGGAGGTGGGCGACGTCCCGCGCCTGCTCGGGCTCATCGACGCCATCGGCCGCTGCATGCCGATTACGTCCGTCAGCGCGGTGGGGTTCTCCAACGGCGGCCTGATGGCCAACGCGCTCGCGTGCGCCGCGGCCGACCGGGTGCGCACGGTCGTGCTGGTCGCGTCCGGCTACCTCGGCCTCGGGCGCTGCGCGCCCTCGCGACCGGTCTCGGTCCTCGACATCCACGGCACGAGCGACCAGGTCGTGCCCTACGGCGGCCTGCGAGCGTTCGTGGCCACGTGGGCGCGCCGCGACGGCTGCACGCCGGTGCCCACCGCCGTGCGCGAGCAGGACGGGTGGCCGGTGACGCATCTGCGCTGGCACGGCTGCGCGGCCGGCGTGCGCATGGAGCATCTGCGCGTCTCCGGCGACTCGCACGGCTGGCCGTCGCTGGAGGACGCCAACAAGCGGATCGTGGCCTTCCTGCGCGCCGCGGGCCGTGCGGCGGCGGGGCCGGCGTGACCTTCGCGCGCCGGATAGCGTTCGCGTAGGCATGTCCCACCTGACCAAGGCCCTCCTCGTCACCGCTGCGCTGGCGGCCGCGCTCGCCCCGGCGGCGTCGGCCGACTCCCCCGTCGCCGCCGCCCCGGGCGCGCGCAACCTCACGGGCAGCGCCGGCTGGCTCGCCTGGGCCGCGCCCGGGCCGGACGGGCAGTGGAAGCTGACCCTGCGCGCGCCGGACGGGACCGTGTCCCAGCCCGCCGTGGCGGAGTTCGCCCGGGCCCCACAGCCGGAGATCGGCACGACCGCGCTCTACGGCCCGGCCAAGCGCCTGGTCGCCGTGTACACGCGCGCCGGCGACCCCTACCAGCTCGACCTCGCCACCGGGGTCGAGACGAAGCTCGCGCGCCTGGCGACGCCCGCGAACGAGACCCTCGTGGCCGTCAACCTCGGCCGCTACGTCGTCGTGCGCAGCAACGGCCCCCGCAAGGGCATCACGACGGACACGCCGTCGGGCGCCGGGCGGCGCCTCACGAGCACGGTCCCGTCGCAGATCGCCATGGCCGAGAGCCGCGTGGCCTCGATCGAGGGACGCAAGATCGTCATCCGCCGCCTGAGCGGCCGCGCGCAGCCGATGGTCGCGGGCAGAGGCCTCACCGGGCTGAGCAGCCTGTGGCTGACGCGCTACCGCGCCGGCTGGGCCACCTCCGGCGCGCACGGCTCGCGCCTCTACGCGACGAAGCGCTTCGCCGGCTCAGGCGGGCCCTACACGCTGCGCGTGGTGCGCGATTCGTGGACCTCGGCCTCGGCGCTGTACGGGATCGCGGCCGATCGCTCCAAGCCCGTCTACTACCTCGACGCCGCCGGCGTGCAGCGCTTCGATCCCGTCCCGTTCCACCTGTGAGCTAAGCGCGCCTGGACGGATGGTCGGTGCCCGGGGGCTCAACCGTCCCCGGGCCGGACCGACTAACGGTGCGTGAGGAATCCGTCCTTTGCCTTCTCCTTGGAGCGGGTGCGCGAGGTGCGCGCCCACGAAGAGGATCTGGCCCGCGAGGCCTTCGCCGCCAGCCTGTCGCTGCGCGCGCGGGGCGTCGCGCTGCTGGCCGACGCGCAGGCGCGCGCCGCCGCGGCGCGCGAGCAGGCGCTCGCCGGGACCGACGGCCTCACGGGTGCGGACCTCCTCGCCGGGCAGGCCTGGCTGGAGCGCGTCCAGCGCTCGCAGGAGCACGCCAGCCTGGAGCTCAGCCGCCGCGAGGCCGCCCTCGAGGCGAGCCGGGCCGCGCTGACCAGCGCCGGCCAGCGCCGGCAGGTGCTCGAGCGCCTCAAGGAGCGCAAGCGCGAGGCCCATCGCGTCGAGAGCGCGCGCCGCGAGGCGATCGCGCTCGACGAGATCGGCCTCAACGGCCATCTGCGGAGGGCGTCATGAGCCTCACGGCCATCGACACCCGGATCGGCGAGATCCGCTCGCTCATCGCGACCGTGCAGGGCGCGCCCGCCCAGCCCGCCCAACCGGCGGCTGCCTCCGGCTCGTCCTTCGCGGGCGCGCTGGCCTCCGCGCAGACCGCCCCGTCGACCGTGCCGAGCGGCACGGGCGGCGACACCGCCTTCGGAGCCGAGATCGATGCGGCCGCGGCGAGCAACGGGATCGACCCCGCGCTCCTGAAGGGCCTTGTGTCCCAGGAGTCCGGGTTCGATCCCAACGCGCGCTCCGGCGCCGGCGCGCTCGGCCTCACCCAGCTCATGCCCGGAACCGCCGCCTCGCTCGGCGTGACCAACCCGCTCGACCCGGCCCAGTCGCTGCAGGGCGGCGCGAAGTACCTGCGCCAGCAGCTCGACCGCTTCGGCGGCGACGAGCGCCTCGCCCTCGCGGCCTACAACGCCGGCCCGGGCGCGGTCCAGCGCTACGGCGGAGTGCCGCCGTACAGCGAGACCCAGAACTACGTCAACAGCGTGATGGCCAAGGCCAACGCCTATCGAGGAACGACCGCATGACGAAAGCCACAGCGGTGCCGGCGACGGCCCCGCCCCCCGGCGCGCCCCCCGGAAGGAGCGCGAGCGGCGGTGCGGATGGCGACTTCGCCGCCACCCTCCTGAACACGACGGCCCGGACCGCAACTGCGGAAGGCCACACCAAGACGGACAGCGGTCACGCGACCGCGCGCCACGGCGACGCCGCACGCGCGGACCGCAAGCGCGCGGACGCCGCCCACTCGCGCGCCCACCGCGCGCAGCAGGACGACAAGGCCAAGGCCGCCGACGAGCACGCCGCGTGCAAGGACGGCGAGCCGGTCGATGCGCCGGCGACCGACGCCACCGCTTCGGCCGCGCCCGCGCCCACTGCCGCCCCGGACGCCGCTGCTTCGACGGACGCCGCGAGCGCCGCCGACGCGCCTGCCGCCGACGCGACCGCCGCGGCCGTGCCCGCCGATCCGGCCGCGCTCCCGCTGCCCGCGGCGCCCGCCGCCGCGGTTGCACCCGCGCCTGCCGCTCCGCCTGCCCCCGCCGCGGCTGCCGCCGAGGCGACGGCTCCGGCCGCCGCCGACGCGACGGCTCCGGCCGCCGCCGACCCGCTCCCCGCGCCCGCGACCGGCAAGGACGCGGGCTCCACGCACGGCAAGGCCGACGAGCGCGCCGCCGCGCCCGCCCCGGTCGCCGCGCCCGCCCCCGCCACTGCCGCCGCCCCCGCTCCGGCGCAGGCCGCCGCGGCCGGCCCCGCTGCGGCGCAGGCCGCTGCTCCGGCCGCCGACGCGCCCGCGCGCGACGCCGGCCAGCCCGCCGCGCAGCCCACGTCGACCGCGCCCAGCACTCCGGCGACCGCCGCGGCCCCCGCCGCGCCGGCCCCGCCGGCCGCGCCGGCCGCGCCGATGGTGCCCGCCCGCGAGGTCCCGCGCCTGCCCGTCCACGCCGACCAGGCCCGCGCCCTGCTGCGGCTCGCCCAGCACCGCGGCCAGGCCCAGGCGCAGATCTCGCTGCACCCGGCCGAGCTCGGCGGCGTCGAGGTCCGCCTGCGGATGACGACGAACGGGCTCATGGCCTCGATCAAGGCCGACCGGCCCGAGGCCGCCCAGGTGCTCCAGCAGGCCGGCGCCGACCTGCGCCGCGCGCTCGAGGCCCAGGGCGTCCAGCTCGCCGGCCTGGAGTTCGGCCTCGCCGGCGACGGCGACCGGGCCCGCGCCCAGGAGCGCAACGCCGAGGGCGCCGTGCGCCCGGGCCGCGCGGGCGGCGCTGAGGACGACGAGCTTTCCCCCATCGACCCCGACAACCCCGCGACCACGAACGCGCCGACGATCGCCCTCGGGGCCCTCGTCGACGTGCTCGCCTAAGGAAGCGAAGCCATGTCCACCGTCAACCCCACGGACGCCGCGGCCGCCACGACCGCGACGTCCTCCACCAGCAAGACCACCAGCCAGCCGGACGCGTTCGGCAAGGACGCGTTCATGAAGCTGCTCGTCGAGCAGCTGCGCCATCAGTCCCCCGACAACTCGCAGGATCCGAACGCCTTCATCAACCAGATGACGCAGTTCTCGATCCTCGAGCAGCTCCAGAACCAGACCGCGACCGACAGCCGCGCCAGCGCGGCGACCTACCTGGGCCGTACCGTCACCTGGCAGAACGCCAAGGGGCAGGGAGGCCAGGGGGTCGTCCAGGGCGTGGACTTCTCCGGCGACACGCCGACCCTCACGGTCGACGGCCAGGCCGGCATCGCGACGACCGACGTCCTCGACGTGCGATGACGCCGGTGCCCCACAACCCGGCTCTGGTGCCGCCTGTCGGCGCGCCGGCCCCTGTCGCTCCGACGCGACCGGGATCGGGAGCGGGTGGCGCGGCCGCGCCGAACGGACCCTCCTTCGCCGACGTCCTCGGCCAGAAGGCGGGCGCCGTCCAGCTCAGCGGCCACGCCAAGGCGCGGATCGAGCGCCGCGGGATCGACCTCGGTCCCGACACCCTCGCCCGCCTGCAGCACGGCGTGGATCGCGCCGCGGCCAAGGGCGCCCGCGAGTCCGTCGTCCTCGTCGACGACGTGGCCTTCGTCGTCTCCGTCAAGGCCAGGACCGTGATCACCGCGGTCGATCGCGCCTCCATGCGCGATCACGTCTTCACCAACATCGATTCCGCAGTCATCTCCTAGCCCGACCAACCCCCCATTCCCGGCTGGCCCTCATCGAGGAGGCCGGGCTCCAGCGAAAGGAAGCACCTCCCATGATGCGAGGCATGTACTCCGCGATCAGCGGACTGAAGAACCACCAGGTCATGCTCGACGTGACCGCCAACGACCTGGCCAACGTCAACACGATCGGCTTCAAGGCCAGCCGCACGTCGTTCCGCGACTCGCTGTCGCAGCTGCAGCGCTCGGCCTCGGCCGCGACCGCCGGCTTCGGCGGCAACAACTCGGCCCAGGTCGGCCTCGGCGTGCAGCTCGGCTCGATCGACAACATCATGACCAGCGGCGCCACGCAGTCGACCGGCAGCCCGTACGACGTCGCCATCCAGGGCAGCGGCTGGTTCCGCGTCACGGACAGCGACCCGACGGCGGCCGGCTTCCCGGCCAACGTCGAGTTCACGCGTGCGGGCAACTTCACGCTCAACAACGACGGCGACCTGACCACCCAGGACGGGTGGCGCGTGGTCGGCTTCGCGGCCGACGCCGCGGGCGACCCGACGACGACCCAGTCGGTCATCAACATCCCCGACGGCTCGAGCGACGTCGCGGTCGGCTCCAACGGCGCCGTGAGCTACGTGCCCAGCGGCGGCGGCTCGCGCGTGACCGCGGGCTACCTCTCGCTGGCCACCTTCGCCAACGAGGCCGGCCTCAACCGGGCGTCGGCGAACCGCTGGGAGGCGACGCCGAGCTCCGGCGCCGAGTCCACGCCCGACATCCCGACCCAGAACGGTCGCGGCTCCACGGTGGGCGGCGTGCTCGAGATGAGCAACGTCGACCTCGCCGGCGAGTTCACCAACATGATCACCGCCCAGCGCGGCTTCGAGGCGAGCTCTCGCGTCCTGTCCACGGCCGACGAGATGCTCCAGACCATCGTCAACATGAAGCACTAGGAGACGCCAGGCCATGCTGCGGGACGGTGGCGGAGGGCCGCCGTCCCGTAGCGCAGGCCGGTCCCCGAGGTACGAGCCATGATCCGACTGCACAAGCTGGGCGCGACCTACGAGCCCTTTCACCTGAACCCCGACCTGATCGCCTCCGTCGAGGGTCACCCCGACGTCGTGGTGACCCTCACCAACGGCACGAAGTTCGTCATCGCGGAGACCGCCGACGACGTCGTCGCGGCCGTCCGGCGATGGCGCGTGGACATCATGTCGGAGGCCATGCGCGCCACGTGACCGCCCCGTAACACCGGCGCTCAAGGGGGCGTGCCTCTGGACCGATTACCTAGTCATGTCCGAGGAAGTCACCACGCGCCAGCTCGTCGTGTTCAGCCTCGGCGACGAGGAGTACGCGCTCCCGATCGCCGACGTCCACGAGATCATCCGCTACACGGAGCCGCGCTCGGTCGCCTCGTCCGTGGGCTGGGTGCGCGGCGTCATCAGCCTGCGCGGCAACATCGTCCCCGTCTACGACCTCGCCTCGCGCCTCGGCTGCACCCGCGAGGAGGACCCCGCCGAGCAGAAGATCGTCATCGTCGAGGCCGCCGGCCACAACGCGGGCGTCGTCGTCGACGACGTCGCCGAGGTCATCACGGTCGACGCCGACCAGCTCGAGCGCATCCCCTCGGCCGACGAGGCCGCCATCGACGCGATCGTCAAGCTCGACGACCGCCTGATCGTGCTCCTCGCGCCGGCGGGCCTCTTCGGCGCCGCCGCCGAGGTCCCCGCCTAGCCCTTTCATGCCCCCCGCTCCGCGCATCGTCGTCGCCGACGACTCCCCGTTCATGCGCACCGTCCTCGGCGGTGCGCTCAGCGCTGCCGGCTTCCGCGTGGTCGGGACCGCGCGCGACGGCGACGAGGCGCTGGCGCAGTGCAAGGAGCTGCAGCCCGACGCGATGACCCTCGACCTCGCGATGCCCGGCCTCGACGGCATGGGCGTGCTGCGCGCCCTGCGGGCGGACGGCGCGCCCGACGTCCCGGTCATCGTGGTCAGCGCCTTCTCGCCCGCCCACGGGGCCCGCGCGGTCGACGCGCTCGCCGAGGGCGCCTTCGACCTCGTGCCCAAGCCGGCGGTCGGCGAGCCCTTCCACAGCTTCACCGAGAGCCTGGCCGGCGCCCTGCGCGAGGCCGTGGCCCGCGGCGCCGTCCATGGCGATGGCAACGGCCACCCGGCGGCTGCCCACATCTCCACGGGCGCCGCCTCGGGCGCGCCGCGCGCCGTGGTCATCGCCGCCTCGACCGGCGGCCCTCGCGCCCTGGCCACCCTGCTCCCGGCGCTCCCCGCCCGCCTCGGCGAGGGCACCCTCATCGTCCAGCACATGCCCGCCGGCTTCACCGGATCCCTCGCAGCGCGCCTGGACCGCGAGTCGCGCCTGCACGTGCGCGAGGCGGTCGCCGGCGACCGCCTGCACCCGGGCAGCGCCCTCGTCGCTCCCGGCGGCCATCACCTGCGCCTCGACGAAGGCCGCGCCCGGCTGAGCGAGGACGCGGCCATCGGCGGCCTGCGCCCGCGCGCCGACCTCACCATCGCCGACGTCGCCGCCCAGTGGGGCGAGCGCACGCTGCTCGTCGTCCTCACCGGCATGGGCCGCGACGGCGCCCAGGGCGCCCGCGCCGTGCGCGCCGCCGGCGGGCGCGTGCTCTGCGAGGCCGCCGAGACGTGCACCGTCTACGGCATGCCGCGCGCGGTGGTCGAGGACGGCCTCTCCGACCTGACCCTTCCCCTCGGGGAGCTCGCCGAGGCGATCGCGGCGGAGGCCGGCGCATGAGTGCGTCGGCGGCCCTCCACGACGACTACGCCGCCTTCTGCGAGGGCGTGCGGCGGTTGTGCGACATCGACCTGCGCCACTACAAGCGCCGCCAGATGGAGCGCCGGGTGCGCTCCTTCGCCGAGCGCCGCGGACACGCCGGGCTCGTCCCCTACCTCGAGCTCCTGGGCCGCGACGAGGCCGCGCGCGACGAGTTCCTCGACCGCGTGACGATCAACGTCTCCAACCTCTGGCGCAACCCCGAGCAGTGGCAGCACCTGCAGCGCGAGATCGTCCCCGGCCTGGCCGAGCGCGGCACCCTGCGCGCCTGGAGCGCCGGCTGCTCCTACGGGGCCGAGGCCTACACGCTGGCCGCCGTCTGCCGCATGGCGGCGCCGCACGCGATCACCGCGATCGTGGGCACCGACATCGACCGGCGCGCGATCGCCCGCGCGCGCGACGTCGCCTTCGACGCCGAGGACGTGCGCACCGCGCCCGCCGACGCGCTGCAGCGCTACTTCGTCGCTGACGGCGAGCGCTGGCGCCCCGCGGCCGAGCTGCGCGCGCTCGTGCGCTTCGAGGTCGACGATCTGCTGCGCATGCGTCCGGCCGCGGGCGCCTACGACCTGGTGCTGTGCCGCAACACCGTCATCTACTTCACCGAGGACGTCCGCGACGCGGTCCACGCCGGCCTGGCGCGGGCGCTGCGCCCTGGCGGCGTCCTCGTGGTCGGCGCCACCGAGCGCGTCACCGCGCCCGAGGCCATCGGCCTGTCGCCCGTCGCCCCGTTCACCTACCGGAGGGCCTGAGCGATGGACACCAGCCAGTACCTCCAGATGTTCCTCGCCGAGTGCCGCGAGCACCTGCAGGAGCTCAACCTCGCCGTGGTGCGCATCGAGGAGCAGCCTGACGACAGCGCCACCGTCGACGAGATCTTCCGCATCGCGCACTCGCTGAAGGGCATGAGCGCGACGATGGGCTTCGAGGGCATGGCCGCCCTGACCCACGAGATGGAGGACGTCTTCGAGCTTCTGCGCCGCCGCTCGGACGGGCTCGGGCGCGAGGCCGTCGACGTGCTGCTGGAGTGCCTGGACGCGCTCTCGTCCGCCATCGACGCGATCGACACCGACGGCGCCGAGGTCCTGGATCCGGGGCCGCTCGCCGAGCGCCTGCAGGGCCTCGTGCGCGAGCGCACGCCCGACCAGCGCGTCGCCCGCCACGGCGGCGCGGCGGCCGAGGCGCTGCCGCCCGCCGTCGTCGCCGCCCTCGCCGGCGGCCAGGCCGTGCTCCACGCCCGCGTGACGCTCGACGACGAGACGCTCATGCCGGCCGTCCGCGCCTACATGGTCATCGCCGCCGCGGCCGAGCTCGGCGCGGTCGTCGCCTCGGCCCCCGAGGAGGACGACGTCGAGGCCTTCGACGGACGCCGCGTCGACGTCTGGGTCACCGCGGAGGTCGAGGACGAGGCGCTGCGCGCCGCCCTGCTCTCCGTGCCCGACGTCGCCGCCGCCGAGGTCGTCGAGGGCCCCACGGCCGAGGCTCCCGAGGTCGTCGAGGCCGCGCAGGCCGCACCCGTCCACGCCCCGGCCCGCCCCGAGGCCGGCCGCGCGGTCAGCACCGTGCGCGTCGACGCCGAGCGCCTCGACGAGCTCATGCACCTGATGGGCGAGCTCGTCGTCCAGCGCACGCAGGTCGAGGTCCTCGCCGCCCGCGCCGAGGTGCCCGGGCTCAACCAGGCGATGGCCGACCTCACCCGCTGCTCGCACGCCCTGCAGCAGATCGTCATGCAGGTCCGCATGATTCCCGTCGAGGCCGTCTTCCTGCGCTTCCCGCGGCTCGTGCGCGACCTCTCGACCAAGCTCGGCAAGCAGGTCGAGCTCGAGCTCGTCGGTCAGGACACCGAGCTCGACCGCACCGTGGTCGACGCGCTCGGCGATCCCCTCGTGCACCTGGTGCGCAACGCGCTCGACCACGGGCTCGAGACGCCCGAGGAGCGCGTCGCCGCCGGCAAGCCCGCCCACGGGACGCTGCGGATCTCCGCGCGCCACGCCGGCGGCAACGTCGTCATAACCGTCACCGACGACGGTCGCGGCGTCGACACGCGCACCGTGGCCGCCCGCGGCCTGCAGGCAGGCCTGCTCACGGTCGAGCAGGCCGAGGCGCTCGACCCCGCCCGCGCCATCGACCTGCTCTTCGCGCCCGGCTTCTCCACGCGTGAGACGGCCAGCGAGATCTCCGGGCGCGGCGTCGGGATGGACGCCGTGCGCGCGAAGGTCCGCGAGCTCGGCGGCGAGGTCGTCATGACCTCCGAGCTCGGCCAGGGCTCGACCGCGCAGATCCGCCTGCCGCTGACGCTCGCGATCATGTCCGCCCTGCTCGTGCAGGCCGGCGAGCGCGTCTACGCCGTCGCGCTGGACCGCGTGGACCGCACCGTCCGCCTCGCCGACCACGCCGTCCGCTCGGCCGCGGGGCGGCGCATGCTCGTCGTCGGCGACAGCGTGCTCCCGCTCCACGACGCCGCCGCGGCCCTCGGCCACGCGCCCGCCGACGACTGCGAGTTCGCCGTGATCGTCCAGAGCCACGAGCGCAGCCTCGCCCTGGCCGTCTCGGGCCTCATCGGCCAGCGCGAGCTCGTGACCCGCCCGCTTCCCACCGACGTCGCCGACCTGGCCCCGGTCTCGGGCGCCGCCGTCCTCTCCGACGGCGAGATCGCCCTGCTCGTGGACTGCGACGCCCTCATGACCGACACCCTGACCGCCGCGCCGGCGCGCGCGGCCTGAAAGGACCCGGATCCAGCACATGGCCATCGCCCGCTACACCGACCAGCAGCTCGACGCCCTGCGCGAGCTCGCCAACATCGGCTCCGGCACCGCCGGGACCGCTCTCTCCGCGCTGCTGGGCCGACCGATCGAGCTGTCGGTGCCCAGCGCCGCGGCGCTCGAGCTCGCCGAGGCCGTCGAGGCCGCCGGCGCCCCCGAGGACGTCGTCTGGGGCGTCGTCGTCCCCGTCGGCGGCCACGTCGAGGCCACGGCCCTGCTCGTCGTCGGCGAGGACGACGCCGACAAGGTCTGCGCGATGCTCGGCGTCGAGGCCGACACCGAGACCGGGCGCTCGGCGCTCGGCGAGATTGGCAACATCCTCGTCAGCTCCTACGTCGGCGCGCTCGCCACGATGACGGGCTTCGAGCTCGATCTGCGCCCGCCGCAGGCCCAGCGCGACATGCTCGGCGCCGTGGTCTCCAGCGTGCTGGCCGCCCAGAGCGACGCCCATGAGCTGGCGCTCGTGCTCGACTCCGAGCTCGAGGTCGGCGGCGCGGCGTGCACCCTGTCCTTCATGCTGCTCCCGTCGCCCGCCGGCGTCGCGGGGCTCCTGCACCGGATCGGCCTCGGTGACTGAGCTGGCCACAGCCACCGCGACGGAGGTCGTCGTCCGCATGGGCGAGCTCGCCGCGTCCGCCTCGCCGGCCGACGTGCTCGTCTGCGTGGGCCTGGGCTCGTGCATCGGGCTGGCCCTCGTGTGCCGCGACGCCGCCGTCGGCGGCCTCGCGCACGTCGTGCTGCCCGACTCCGCCGGGCGCGCCGCCGAGCGGCCCGGCAAGTACGCCGACCGCGCGGTCCCCGCGCTCATCGGCGCCCTCGGCGAGCACGGCGCGCCGGCGCACTCGCTCGACGCCGTCCTCGTCGGCGGCGCCCAGATGTTCAGCGCCGGCGCCGGGATGGACATCGGCACGCGCAACGAGGACACCGTGCGCGCGCTGCTGGCCGACGCCGGGATCCCCGTGACCGCGACGGCGACCGCCGGCAGCGTGGGCCGCACCGTCCGCGTGCACGTCGCCACCGGCGCCGTGACCGTCCGCGAAGCCGGCTCCCAGGAGGTGGGCCTGCGATGAACGACTTCCTCTCCGCAGCCGAGATCGACGCGCTCTTCGACCAGGCCAACCAGGGCATCCGCCCGCCGTCCGACAGCGGCGACGCCGCCCAGGGCCGCCGCACCCGGTGGCTGCGCACGGTCGACTTCACGCGCCCGAGCAAGTTCGGGATCGACCAGCAGCGCCGCCTGCGCCGGATCATGGAGATCTTCTGCACGTCGGCCGCGACGCGCCTCAGCGCCGAGCACCGCCTCGAGGTCGAGTTCGAGGTCATCGACGCCGCGCAGTTCACCTTCGCCAAGGCCCTGGAGTCGGTCCCCGAGTCCTCGGTCGCGGCCGTGGTGGAGACCGCCGGCGTCGAGACCAAGATGCTCATGACCGCCGAGCTGATCCTCGTGCTCGAGGTCATCGAGCGCCTGCTCGGCGGCACCGGCGACGCCGTCTCCGAGCGCGCCCTCACCGACATCGAGCGCGTCCTCGCGCGGCGCCTGTTCGGCGCCTTTGTGGAGTGCCTGTCGGCCACCTGGTACGACGTCTGCGGCGCGAACCTCGAGCTCGGGCGCATCGATGCGCTCGGCGAGGGGCCCCAGATCGTCCCCGCCAGCGAGCCGACGCTCGTCCTCACCGTCGAGGCGCGCCTGGACCGCCGCTCGACCACCCTTGCGCTGGTCATCCCGTGGGCGACGCTGGCGCCGGTCTCGGCCGCCTTCGCGAGCCCCGACGAGGCGGCGGGCATCGCCGACGACCCGCGCGCCGCGGCCGCCGTCCGCGCCGGCCTCCAGGAGGTCGCCGTCGACCTGCGCGCCGAGGTCGGCGACACCCGCCTGGCGCTCGAGGACGTCCTGGCCCTGCGCCCGGGCGACGTCGTGCGCCTCGACGCCCAGGCCGGCGACGATGCCACCGTGTACGCCGACGGCACGCCCGTCCACCGCGCCCGCGCCGGGCGCTCGGGCACGCGCCGCGCGATCCAGATCCTCGGGCCCCACCACCAGGAGGACGGACGATGAGCGCCGATCCGCTGCTCGCGCTCGGCGAGTCCACCGCGGAGGCCGTCGAGGGCGCCCTGCGCGCCGTCGATCCCGAGGCCGCGCGCTCCGGGGCGATCGACGTCGCCCACGGCGCCGACCAGGGCGTTGAGCAGGCCGTGGCCGGGCTCGAGCTGCCCGTCGTCCTCGCGGACGTCTCCTACGTCGACGGCGTGACCGGCGGCAACGTCTTCGTTCTGCCCGTCGAGGGCGCCCGCCGCCTGGCCGCCCTGATGAAGGGCGAGGAGGCCGGCGGCGGCGGCGGCGAGCTCTCGGAGCTCGAGCTCAGCGCCGTCGGCGAGGCCATGAACCAGATGATGTCGGCGGCGGCCGTGGCCACCACGCGCGTCCTGCGCCAGGAGGTCGAGATCGCGCCGCCGCAGATCCGCGTGGTGAGCACGGAGGCCGAGGCCGCCGAGCTGCTGCGCGCGTCGGCGGCGCCGCACGTGCTGACGACCGGCTTCACGGTCGCCGGCGCGGAGGGCCGCCTGGTCCAGATGGTGCCCAACGCCTTCGTGGTCCGCATGGAGCGCGCGCTGGACGCCCAGACCACCGAGTACACGAGCGCGCCGCTGGGCGACGCCCTGCGCGCCGTCCCCGTCCGCGTCTGGGCCGAGCTCGGCCGCGCGCGGATGCCCGCCGGCGCCTCGCTCGGGCTGGCCACCGGCTCGGTGGTCGAGCTCGACCGCGAGGTCGAGGACGAGGTCGACCTCTACGTCGACGGCCTGCGCTTCGCGTCCGGCCGCCTCGTGGTGGCCGACGACGGCAGCCTGCAGCTCGAGATCGCGACGATCCTCGGCCTCGGCCAGGACGCCGCCGCGGCGGCCGCGGACCTCGCGGTCGAGCCGGAGCCTGACCCGGTCGTCGAGCCCGAGGCCCTCGAGCCCGAGGCCGTCGAGCCCGAACCAACTTCAGAGACTGAACCCCAATCCCCGATAGAAAGCACGGAGGTGTGACATGGCCCGCGTCCTCGTCGTCGACGACGCCGCGTTCATGCGCAAGATGGTGAGCGACGTCCTCCTCGGCGGAGGCCACGAGGTCGTCGGCGAGGCCGGCGACGGCGTGGAGGCCGTGGAGCGCTACCAGGAGCTGCGTCCCGAGGTGACCACGCTCGACATCACGATGCCCGAGATGGACGGCCTGGCGGCCCTGCGCGAGATCATCGCCATGGACCCGTCGGCCCGCGTCGTGATGTGCTCGGCCCTCGGCCAGGAGTCGAAGGTCCTCGAGTCGATCAAGCTCGGAGCCAAGGACTTCGTCGTCAAGCCGTTCCAGGCCGACCGCGTCCTCGGCGCCGTCGCCAAGGCGCTCGCGTAGAGCGGCCGTCTCATACAGACGTCCACCCGCGAGGGGCGCTCTCAAGCGCTCCCGCGGCGTGCCGTTAAGAGGGGCACACCCCTAGCAGTTCCTTCCCACCTCACCCCCTAGTTGGACCTCTGAGCGCCCCGGCCCCCTCCGGGGCGCTCCTCGTTTAATCGCCGATCAGGCCGCGTCCAAGATCGAACTGGACGCACGAAAGATCCGCGCCCCACGGCCGATGACCAGGAGCGTGAAGGCCGCTACTGCTATCGGCATCGTCGTCGCGTGCGTCGGGATCCTGGGCTCCGCCATGATGGAGGGGACCCCCCCGACGGCGTTCCTCAACATGCCCGCGATGATCCTCGTGTTCGCGGGGACGTTCGGCGCCACCTGCGCCGCGTGCGGCATGGACGCGATGAAGAAGATCCCGTCCTTCTACAAGATCGCCATGGCCGGAGCCGAGCACCATCTCGCGGGCAAGGTCCACGAGCTCGTCGGCTTCGCCGAGAAGGCGCGCCGCGACGGCCTGCTCGCCCTCGAGAACGACCTCGAGGAGATCGAGGACGCCTTCACCAAGAAGGGCATGCAGCTCGTCGTCGACGGCACCGATCCGGACCTCGTGCGCGAGATCCTCGAGGTCGAGGTCGACGCCATGGCCGCCCGCCACAAGGAGGGCGCCGAGGTCTTCAAGACCGCCGGCGGCTTCGCCCCGACGATGGGCATCATCGGCACCGTCATGGGCCTCGTGCACGTGCTGCAGAACCTTGCGGCGCCGTCCACGCTGGGCCCGGCCATCTCCGGCGCGTTCATCGCCACGCTGATGGGCGTCGGCGCGGCCAACGTCGTCTTCCTGCCCGTGGCCGGGCGCCTGAAGGGCCTGTCGCACGCCGAGCTGCACGTCCGCAACCTGGTCCTCGAGGGCATCCTCTCGATCCAAGCGGGCGACAACCCGCGCGTGGTCTCCGAGAAGCTCATGAGCCTCGTGCCGCCCGCCGAGCGCGCGGCCGAGGCCGAGGAGGCCAAGCCCAACCTGCGGATCGCCGACGAGCCCGTCGCGGAGGCGGCCTAGCCATGGCGTCGTCGCGCCGCCGTCCGAGTCACAGCGAGGAGGAGCACGAGAGCGACGAGCGCTGGCTGCTCACCTACGCGGACATGATCACGCTGCTGATGGCGCTGTTCATGGTCCTGTTCTCGATCTCCTCGGTGAACATCTCCAAGCTCCAGTCGCTGCAGCACTCGCTGCAGGACGCGTTCTCCGGGCGCGTGCTCCCCGGCGGCCGCGCCCTCGAGGAGAGCGGCGGATCGACGACCTCCAAGCAGATCGTCGACAACCCGCCCGCCTCGATGCGCTCGACGACGGACGCCGCCAGCGCCAAGGCGCAGAAGGCCGCCGCCGCCGCGGCCGCCAAGGCCGAGGAGAAGGACTTCAAGGCGCTCAAGGCCCGCGTCGACGCCTACGTCGCCAAGCACGGTCTCAGCAGCAAGGTGACGACCCTCATCACGCGTGACGGGCTCGTCATCCGCCTGCTCACCGACAAGCTGCTCTTCGCCAGCGGCTCCGCGACCGTCCAGCCGGGCGGCCGCGGGCTGCTGACCAACGTCGGCACCCTCCTGCGCGCCGAGAACCAGCACGAGATCCGCGTGCGCGGCTACACCGACCCCGTGCCCATCCACACGACCGCGTTCCCGTCCAACTGGGAGCTCTCGGCCGGCCGCGCCGCCTCGGTGGTGCGCGCCTTCGCCGGCGCCGGCGTCGCGCCGCAGCGCCTCGAGGCCGTCGGACGCGCGTCGCTCGATCCCCTGACCACCAACGCGACCGCCGCCGGGCGCGCCCGCAACCGGCGCGTCGAGGTGCTGCTCCCGCGCGCGGCTACAAGTACAGCCGCCGCGCAGGCCACGCAGCCCGAGACCAAGCCGCGGTTCGCGCCCGACTTCGGGCCGGAGGGCCTCAAATGAAGGGCAAGCTGAAGATCATCGTTCCCCTCGTCCTGCTGATCGTCCTGGGGGGCGTCTACAAGTTCGTGCTGGCCAAGCCGACCGCGGCCGCCAAGCCGAAGGTGGAGGGCGAGGTGTACGTCCTGCCCAAGGACTTCCTCGTCAACCTCACCGACGGCAAGTTCGCCAAGCTCGGCATCGGGCTCGTCTTCGACGAGGGCTTCACCGCGGCCCCGGCCGGGGGCGGCGAAGGCGCCGCCGCGCCGCCCGAGGGCTACGGCGCGCTCACCCAGGAGCCGGTCGTGCGCGACATCGTCACCGACGTCGTGACCGACTCGACCGCCGACGACCTCACGAGCCGCAAGGGCCGCGAGCAGATCAAGGCCAAGATCCTCAAGCGGCTCAAGGCCCAGACCGATGTCAAGGTCCACGAGGTCCTGCTGACCGACGTGGCCGTCCAGTAGCACCAGCGAAGAACCCGAAAAGAGACCCGTCATGTCCGATCAAGTCGAGTTCGCCCCCCTCGAGGCCAGCGCCACCGGCGAGGCCGCTCCGGCGGCCGACCTCGAGCGCCTGAACGACGTCACGGTCGAGCTGACCGTCGAGGTCGGCCGCACGCGCATGACCCTGGGCCAGGCGCTCTCGCTCGGCCCCGGATCGGTCGTGACCCTCGACCGCCTCGCGGACAAGCCCGTCGACCTGCTGGTCAACGGCAAGCCGATCGCCCGCGGCGAGGTCGTCGTCATCGACGAGGAGTTCGGGCTGCGCATCACCGAGGTCGCCACGCCGCGCCGCGGCGGCCTCGACCTTCCCCAGTAGGGGCTCGCCGGCCGCCCGCGCGTACCCGCGCGGCGTTCGTCGCCAACGGCTCTGGACGTTCGTCCTAAAGCCGTTGGCCGTGCGGCCGATGACTACGGACGACTCGTCCCTCCCGAGTCGATCCGTCTCCATTGCGAATCCCCCCTTTCATCTACGGGGCTGCCACCGCAGCCCTCGGCCTGGTGCTGCTCGCGCCGGCCGGCGCGCTCGCCGCGACCGGCTCGGGTGAGGACACCCCGCTGAGCCTGCCCGCCGACACGGGCGCCAAGCACGTCTCTGGCCCGTCCAGCGGCGGCTCGCTCGTGCGCACCTTCGTCGGCCTGGCCATCGTGCTCGCCGTCATCTACGGCGTCGCCTGGGTCCTCAAGCAGGTCAAGGCCTCCAAGGAGGACCGCCAGCGCGGGACCAGCCTCGAGTCGACCGCCGTCGTCCCGCTGGGCCCCAACCGCGCGCTGCACCTCGTGCGCGCCGGCCGCGAGCTCGTGCTCGTCGGCGTCGCCGAGCACGGCGTCACGCCGATCCGCACCTACTCCGAGGAGGAGGCGCACGAGCTTGGGCTCATCGCCGACGACGAGGACCTCGACGACTTCACCGCGGCGCCGCCGCGCGCCGGCGCCGTGCGCTGGCTGGACCGCCTGAAGGACCGGACGGTGCGGCGATGAAGAGCGCCGACGGGGCCAACGCCGTCCAGCTGCTGCTCCTCGTCGGCGGGCTCACGCTGATCCCCGCGCTGCTCTTCACGGTCACCGGCTTCACGCGCATCATCGTCGTCCTGGGCTTCATCCGCCAGGGCCTCGGCACGCAGACCGCGCCGCCCAACCAGGTCATGGTCGCGATCGCGCTCTTCCTCACGATCTTCGTGATGGCGCCGACCTTCAGCCAGATCAAGAAGGACGCCATCGACCCGCTGCAGAAGCACAAGATCACCCAGCAGCAGGCCTTCGAGCGCGGCCAGGAGCCGCTGCGCGAGTTCATGTTCCGCCAGACGCGCACGACCGACCTGGCGCTCTTCGTGAAGCTCGGCAAGGTCGAGGACGTCAAGACGCGCAAGGACGTCCCGACCTACGTCCTGATCCCGGCGTTCATCATCTCCGAGCTCAAGACGGCCTTCCAGATCGGCTTCCTGATCTTCCTGCCGTTCCTGGTCATCGACCTCGTCGTGAGCTCGACCCTGATGTCGATGGGCATGGTGATGCTGCCGCCCGTCTTCATCTCGCTGCCCTTCAAGATCCTCCTGTTCGTCCTCGTGGACGGCTGGAACCTCGTCACCCGAT
Source organism: uncultured Actinomycetes bacterium (assembly GCA_963851295.1). Classification (GTDB taxonomy): domain Bacteria; phylum Actinomycetota; class Thermoleophilia; order Solirubrobacterales; family Solirubrobacteraceae; genus JAOPZW01. The sequence continues at coordinate 158,895 of CAWKOS010000004.1, forward strand.
CGCTCGTCGAGAGCTTCCACTGATGGGTCCCGACACCGTCCTCGAGCTGTCCACGCAGGCGCTGGAGATCGCGCTGCGCGTCGCGCTGCCGATGCTCGTGGCCGGCCTGGTCGTCGGCCTCGCCGTCTCGATCTTCCAGGCCGTCACCCAGATCCAGGAGCAGACGCTCTCCTTCATCCCGAAGATCCTGGCCCTGGCCGGCGTCCTCATCGTCGGCGGCCCGTGGATGCTCAACCAGCTGCTGTCCTACACGACCGACCTGTGGGCCTCGATCCCGCAGCTCATCGGATGACGGTCAACGAGCTCGTCGCGCGCTTCGGCGAGCAGCACGTGATCGCCTTCTTCCTGGTGCTCGCGCGCGTGGGCCCGCTCTTCCTGCTGGCCCCGCTCTTCAGCTCGAAGATGATCCCGGCGCGTGTACGCGGGATCGTCGCCGTCGCACTCGCCATCGGCCTCTCGCCCGTGGTCTCCAAGGGCGTGACGCTGTCCACCGACATCTACGAGATCTGCTGGCTGATCCTCAAGGAGATGCTCGTCGGCGGCGCCTTCGCCTTCGCGATCGGCGGGTTGGCGGCGGCGCTGAGCGCGGCGGGCTCGCTGATCGACACCTCGATCGGCTTCTCCTACGGCAGCCTCGTCGACCCCCTGACCGGTAACCAGTCGACGGTCCTCTCCCAGGCCTACGCGATGGTCGGGATGATGGTCTTCATCGCCATCGGCGGCGACGGCTGGGTCGTGCAGGGCCTCGCGCGCACCTACGACCTCGTCGGCCTCGACGAGGCGCCCGCGCTCGGCCGCCTGGTCGGCGGCGTCGACGCCGTCTTCGGCTCGATCCTCATCTCCGCCCTCGAGGTCGCCGGCCCGGTGATGCTCGCGCTGATCCTCACCGACGCCGCCTTCGGCGTCGTCTCGCGCGTCGTCCCGCAGCTCAACGTCTTCGCCGTCGGCTTCCCCGCCAAGGTCGTCGTCGGGCTCCTGCTCGTCGGCTCCACGCTGCCCTTCGTCGCCGGATGGATCTCCGGCGAGCTGCAGCAGGACGTCGGCGCCGCCCTCCAAGCGATCCGGGTGGCCTGACATGGCCGGTGACAAGACCGAGAAGGCCACACCCAAGCGCCGCGGCGAGGCCCGGCGCAAGGGCCAGGTCGCGCGCTCGGCCGACCTCCAGGGCGCCGTCGTGCTGCTCGTCGGGATCGTCGCCATCGGCGCGACCGGCCCGGCGATGGTCCAGCGCATGGGCGACCTGATGCGTACCGCCATCGCGCAGATGAGCTCGCCCGAGATCGTCTCCAAGAAGGGGATCGGCGTCCTGCTCGGCTCGGCCGCCCAGGCCTCCGCGCTGGCCGTGGCCCCGATCGCGCTGGCGTGCATGCTCGCCGGCGTCGCCGCGAGCGTCGGCATGGTCGGCTTCAAGCCCTCCGGCAAGGCGCTGCAGCCCGACCCCAAGCGCATCAACCCCGCCTCCGGCTTCAAGAACCTCTTCGGCCCCAACGCGCTCGTCGAGACCGTCAAGTCGATCGCCAAGGTCGGCGTCGTCGCCGGCATCGTCGCGGTCGCGCTGCTGCCCAAGCTGCCCGAGTTCGGCGGCATGGTCGGCCTCACGCCCACGGACTTCGGGACGATCCTCGCCGGCGACATGGGCGCGCTCGTCAAGCGCGCCGCTTTCGCCTACCTGATCATCGGGGCCGCCGACTACTTCTGGCAGCGCCACCGCACCGAGAAGTCCATGAAGATGGACAAGCAGGAGATCAAGGACGAGGCCAAGGAGCAGCAGCTCCCCGCCGAGGTCCGCGGGACGATGCGCCGGCGCGCGATGGAGCTCACGCGCAAGCGCATGATGGCCGCGGTCCCCGAGGCCGACGTCGTCGTCACCAACCCGACGCACTTCTCGGTCGCCCTGCGCTACGACCCCGAGCGCGCCGACGCCCCCGAGGTCGTGGCCAAGGGCCAGGACCACCTCGCCATGCGCATCCGCGAGATCGCGCGCGAGAACGGCATCCCCGTCGTCCCCGACCCGCCGCTGGCGCGCGGCATCTACGCCTCCGTCGAGGTCGGCCACCAGATCCCCGAGGAGTTCTTCGGAGCCGTCGCCGCCGTCCTCGCCTTCGTCTACCGCACGGCCGCCAGGAGGGCCGCCGCATGACCAATGCGCTGAAGCGCGCCTCGAAGTACGCCGACCTGATCGCCGCCGGCGTGGTGGTGCTGGTCGTCGTGATGATGGTCATCCCGCTGCCGCCGATGCTGCTGGACCTGATGATCACGCTGAACATCAGCGCGGCGCTGGCCATCGTCGTCGCGACCCTCTACGTCCCGCGCGCGCTGGACTTCGGGGCGTTCCCCTCGCTGCTGCTGCTGACCACGCTCTTCCGGCTGGCCATCAACGTCTCGGTCACGCGACTGATCCTCCTGCACGGCGACGCCGGCAACGTGGTCAAGGCCTTCGGCGAGTTCGTCGTCGGCGGCAACGTGGTCGTCGGCCTCGTCGTCTTCCTCATCCTCGTCGTCATCCAGTTCGTCGTGGTCACCAACGGCGCCGGGCGCGTGGCCGAGGTGGGAGCCCGCTTCACCCTCGACGCCATGCCCGGCAAGCAGATGGCGATCGACGCCGACCTCAACGCCGGCCAGATCACCGAGGAGGAGGCGCGCCGCCGCCGCGAGGACATCGCCGCCGAGGCCGACTTCTACGGCGCGATGGACGGCGCCTCGAAGTTCGTCAAGGGCGACGCGATGGCCGCGGTGATGATCACCGCGATCAACCTCGTGGGCGGCATCGTCATCGGCGTCATGCAGCAGCACCGCGCCTTCTCGGACGCCATCCAGCACTTCTCGCTGCTGAGCGTCGGCGACGGCCTCGCCGCCCAGATCCCGGCCCTGCTGATCTCGGTGGCGACCGGCATCATCGTCACCCGCTCGGCCTCGAAGGCCGATCTTGGCACCGACGTCGCCAAGCAGATCGCCGGCCAGCGCAAGGCCCCGCTCGTCGCGGGCGTCGTCATCTGCCTCTTCGCGCTGGTGCCGGGCCTGCCCAAGCTGCCGTTCCTGCTCATCGGCGGGCTCTTCTTCCTGGCCGGCCGCGCCATCGGCAACGTGATGGACGAGCGCGAGGAGGCGCAGGCCGCCGAGGCCGCGCAGGCCGCGCTGCCCGTCCCGGTCACCCCGCGCGACCAGGCGCTCGAGGCGCTGTCGATCGACCCCGTCGAGCTCGCCGTCGGCTTCGGCCTCGTGCCGCTCGTCGACGGCGGCGCCAACGGCTCGCTGCTCTCGCGCGTCGGCGCCGTCCGCCGCCAGGTGGCGGCCGACCTCGGCGCCGTCATCCCGCCGGTCCGCATCCACGACGACCTCGCCCTGGGCTCGCACGAGTACGTCATGAAGGTCCGCGGCAACGAGGTCGCACGCGGCTCGGTCATGGCGGGCCACCAGCTCGCCCTGGACCCGGGCGACGCGGTCGGCCAGCTCGCCGGGATCCCCACCACCGAGCCCGCCTTCGGCCTGCCCGCGGTCTGGATCCCGGATCCCGCGCGCGCCGAGGCCGAGGCCCTCGGCTACACGGTGGTCGACGCCGAGTCGGTCATCGTCACCCACCTCACCGAGACGATCCGCGCCCACGTGGCCGAGCTGCTCACGCGGCAGGACGTTCGCGCCCTGCTCGACAGGCTCAAGGAATCCAACGCGGCTGTCGTTGAGGAAGTTGTGCCCGAGCTCCTGTCCGTCGGCGAGATCCAGCGCGTGCTGCAGTCGCTGCTGCGCGAGGGCGTCTCGATCCGCGACCTCGGCGCCATCGTCGAGGCCGTGGGCGACCGCGCGCGCGTCACGCGCGACCCGGTGCTGCTGGCCGAGTACGCGCGCCAGGCCCTCGGGCGGGCGATCGTGACCCCGCACGTCGACGCCGAGCAGCGCCTGCGGGCGATCTCGCTCGATCCCGCGATCGAGCAGGAGATCTCGGAGTCGATCGCCCAGACGGCCGACGGCGAGTACCTCGCCATGGAGCCCAGCCGCGCCCAGGCGCTCGTGCGCTCGCTCGCCTCGCAGGCCGAGCACGCCGTCGCCCGCGGGGGCCGCCCCGTCGTGATCTGCAGCTCGCGCGTGCGCCGCCACCTTCGGCGCCTGGTCGAGCAGACCCTGCCTCACCTCGCCGTGTGCGCCTACAACGAGATCGCGCCCGGCATCAGCGTCGAGACGATCGGAGTCGTGTCCGCATGAGCACCGCCACCGCCACCAAGACCTTCCGTGCCCGCAGCCTGACCGACGCGCTCGCGCAGGTCCGCGACGAGCTCGGTCCCGACGCGGTCGTCATCCGCCGTCGCGAGGGCCTCGAGGGCGGCGTCGCCGGCTTCTTCCAGAGGCCGGTCGTCGAGATCGAGGCGCAGCCCTCCGGCACCGGGCTCGACGTCATGGACGACTCGGCGCCGGCGATGCCCGAGCCGATCGCGGCCGCCGACCTCGCTCCCGTCCTCGCGCGCGACGCCGCCGCGGCCGGCTTCGCCGCCGCCCTGGCCACCGCCCAGGGCCAGCCGATCCTGACCTCCCCGGCCATCGACGCGATCCCGCAGCCGCGCGACTCCGCGCCGGAGGTGCGTCCGGTGAGCGACGCGCCCGCGTTCGTGCCGGAGCCGGTGGCGGTCGCCGTGGCCACGCCCGCGCCCGCGCCCGTGGCCGTGGCCGTGGCCCCCGTGGCCCCCGCGCCCGCCGCGTCGCCCGTCCACCCCGAGGCCGACCGCGTCCTCGGCGCCCTGCGCCGCGCGGGCCTCAGCGACGCCTTCTCGGCGGCCGTCGTCGACGAGGCCGCCGTCCACGGCCTGCCCTTCGCCGGCGAGGGCCACGACGCCCTGCGGCCCTTCGTCGCCCGCGCGCTCGCCCGCCGCCTCGAGGTCGCGCCCGTCGACGGCCCGCGCGCCGTCGCCGTGGTCGGCGCCGGGGGCTCCGGCAAGACCGCCGTCATCGCCCGCCTGGCGCTCGCCTACGCCGCCGCCGGGCGCATCCCCGTCGCCGTCATCGCCCTGCGCTCCAAGGACGGCGGCGCCGAGCTCGCCCGCCTGCTCGCCCCCGCCGGGGTGCCGATGTGGGCCACCGACGACATCGAGGGCGCCGCCGCCCGCATCGCCAACCTGCGCCGCGGCGCGCTCGTGCTCGTCGACACGCCGGCGCTGCCCGCGCAGCTGAGCGCCGACCCCTTCATGACCGACGCGCTGGGCGCCGACCTGCGCCGCCTCGGGATCGACGAGGTCCACCTCGCCCTCCCGGCCGTGCTCGCCGGCGAGGTCGCGCGCGAGCTGCTCACGGCCGCCCGCGCCCTCGGCGCCGGCCGCCTGGCCGTCACCCACAGCGACGCGACCGCGCGCCTGGGCATGGCCGTCGAGCTCGCCGTCGAGGCGCGCCTGCCGATCTCCTACCTCGTCGACAGCGCCGCCGTGCGCCCGGCCGTGGCCGAGGACCTCGCCTTCGCCCTGCTGCCCTGACGTGCGATGAGCCTGCCCGCCCTCGACACCCCCGTGATGCTGCGCATCCCCGACCGGGAGACGATCTCGGCGCGCGTCGACGACGTCGGCCACGGCTGGCTCGACCTCGACCTGCGCCACGCGCCGCGCACCCCGCCGACGCACCTCGAGCGCCACTCGGTCTTCCTGGAGTACGTCGACCCCGCGGGCCTCGTGCGCATCATGGGCCACGTCAAGCTGTCGCCGACCTCGCCGCGCGTGGGGCCGCCGGTCCTGCGCTTCACCCATCGCGAGGTCATCCAGCTCCTGCGCCGCCGCGACTACGCCGGCGGCCTCGTCCACGCGCGCGTGACCCTCGTGCGCTCCGAGGAGGAGGGCGGCGGCGTCGCCCACGCGACCAAGACGGTCGCGGTCGGCTCCAAGGAGTTCGCCGTCCACGATCTTCCCGGCGCGACGGAGGGCGACCTCTTCGAGTTCACCATCTGGCCGGGCGGCAACGAGCCGCCGGTGACGGGCCGCGGGCGCGTCTCGCGCGTCGCCGCCAAGGGCCACGTCGTGATCGACTTCACCATGGTCGCCGAGTTCGAGCGCGAGCGCCTCGGGCGACTGCTGATCGGAAGGGACGAGAGATGAGCGACGCCAAGCCGCGCGTGTCCGACCACCCCGTGGCGGCCCGCCAGATCGCCCGCGCGCGAGCGTGGGGCGCCCTCCTGGGCTTCGTGCTCGTCTTCTGGCTCTCGCACCGTGCCGGACTGCCGTTCCCCGAATCCGGTGCCCGGGCGATCGTCGGAGGGTTGGTCGCCCGGGTACTGGCATGGTCGGCGGTGGTCACGCTCTGGCGCCAGCTCATCCCGGCGCAGATCGCCGCGGCCAGGCGCCGCCGCTACGCCGCCGCCCGGCAGACCGCCGAGCAGCACCGCGCCTCGTGAACCGCATCGAGCCGATCGGCCCCACGACGCCGCGCACCGAGCCGGTGACGCGGCCCCTCGCCGGCGAGCGCGCCAAGCGCCGCCAGGAGCGCGACGAGCAGCGCCGCGAGCGCCGCCGCAAGGGCGATGCTCCGCGGGAGGAGGAGCCTCGCCAGGGCGGCCGTCTCGACGTCCGCGCGTAGGCGTCCAGGGCGGTCTGGACGCGTTCTCAAGTTCCCCCAGGGCGGGGCGATCACTTGACCACATAGAGGGGCGACAAGGAGTCACCCCGGGACCTAACACCAACGTTCTCAAGGAGAGAAACGAATGTCCCTTCGCATCAACCAGAACGTCGACGCCATGGCGGCTCACCGCTTCCTGTCGGCGACGTCCGACAAGATCTCGCAGTCGATGGAGCGCCTGTCCTCGGGCCTGCGCATCAACAAGGCTGCTGACGATGCCGCCGGTCTGGGCATCTCGGAGAAGATGCGCGGCCAGATCAACGGTCTGGCGCAGGCTCAGCGCAACATCCAGGACGGCGTCTCGATGGTGCAGACCGCCGAGGGCAACCTCGACGAGGTCCACAGCATCCTGCAGCGCGTCCGCGAGCTCGCCGTCGAGTACAAGAACGGCGCCCTCAGCACGGCCGGCAAGGCCGCGATCACGAGCGAGGTCAACGCGCTCTCGTCCGAGATCGACCGCATCCAGAAGTCGGCCACGTTCAACGGCATCACCCTCCTGGGCTCCGCCACGAGCGTGACCTTCCAGGTCGGCGCGAACGACGGTGAGACCATCTCCGTCTCGTTCGGCTCGGCTTCGCTCAGCGGCAGCTACGACCTGAGCGACAGCGCGATCCTGTCGTCGATCGACGCCGACATCGACGCCGTCAGCGCGACGCGCTCGAGCTTCGGCGCCGTGCAGAACCGCCTCGACCACGCCCTCGCCGTGGCCGGCTCCTACCAGGAGAACCTCACCTCCGCCGAGAGCCGCATCCGCGACGTGGACATGGCTGACGAGATGGTGAACCTGACCAAGAACCAGATCCTGCAGCAGGCCGGCACCGCGATGCTGGCCCAGGCCAACCAGGCCCCGCAGGCCGTCCTGCAGCTCCTGCGCTAAAGGACGAAGCAAGCTCCAGGGGGACATATCCCTCGGGGGACGGATCAGTGAGCGGGCGGCCGGGGGGCCGCCCGCTTGCGCTTTAAAGCCCGGGACCCCTCGGGCCGATGACAAGGACGGTGAGTCTTCCCGCCGTCATCGCCCGCATCGCGGAGATCGACCAGATCGTGTCGCCCAAGCCGCCCGACGCCCCGGCGGCCGGCGCGTCGACGGGCAGCTCCAACGACTTCCTCAGCGCGCTGAACAGCGGCATCCAGCGCAGCTCGTCGCTCGCGGCCCCGGCCGCGGCGCCCGCCATGCCGGGCCAGGGGGGCGCCGGCGCGCTCGCCGCGGCCCAGGGCCAGGTCGGCGTCGCCGAGCAGCCGCCGGGCTCCAACGACGGGCCCCAGATCGCCCAGTTCCGCACCGCCACGGCGGGCAGCGGCGTCGGGCCGTGGTGCGCCTACTTCGTCTCCTGGGCCGCGGCCCAGGCCGGCGTCCCGCTCGGCGAGGCCGGGCAGGGCTTCGGCTCCGTGAGCGCCGCGTGGGACTGGGCGCAGCGCACCGGGCGCGCGACCACCGCCGCAACCGGCGTGCGCCCCAACCCGGGCGACCTCATCGTCTGGGGCGGGCGCCACATCGGCATCGTGGAGTCCGTCGACCCCGACGGGTCGATCCACACCATCGAGGGCAACTCCTCCAACGCGGTCTCGCGTCGCACCTACGGGCCCGACGGCGGAGGCGCCACGGGCTACGTCCATCTGGGCTGAGCCGCGCACCTGGTAGACAGGGCGCATGGAGCTGCGCCCGCCCACGACCGAGGAGACCGAGGACTTCGACCGCGCGCTGTCGTGGGCCTTCCACCGCGAGATCACCGACGCCGACCGCGAGCTCTTCGCCGGCCTCGACGAGCCCGAGCGGATGCTGGCCTGCTTCGACGACGGGCGCGTGGTCGCCACGACCATGGCGCTCTCCTTCGCGCTGACCGTGCCCGGCGCCGCCGCCGTGCGCTGCGCGGGCGTCACCGCCGTCGCCGTCGTGCCCACCCATCGCCGCCGCGGCCTGCTCACGGAGCTCATGCGCCGCCAGCTCGACGACGTCCGCGAGCGCGGCGAGCCGGTCGCCGCCCTGTGGTCCTCGGAGGGGCCGATCTACCGCCGCTTCGGCTACGGCATGGCGGCCCACGACGCGCGCCTGGCGGCGACGCGCCCGCGGGCGCGGGTGGCGCAGGCGCCGCCGCCCGGGTCGCTGCGGGCCGACCTCGCCGGCGCGCTGCTCGAGCCGATGCGCGCGATCCACGAGCGCGTGCGCCTCATCCGGCCGGGGATGATCGACCGCCCGGGCCGGTGGTGGGACCACCGCCTGCACGACCCACCCGACGATCGCGACGGGGCCCAGGCGCTGCGCGCGGTCCTCGCCGGCGACGACGGCTACGCGATCTACACGGTCAAGCGCGGCCACGACGACGACGGGCCGGCGGGCGAGGTCCTCGTGCGCGAGCTCGTGGCGACGACCGCGCAGGCGCGCGCCGCGCTGTGGGCCTTCCTGCTCGACCAGGACCTCACGCGCAGGGTCAGGTGGGACTTCGCGCCCGTCGACGAGCCGCTGCGCCACATGGTCACCGACCCCTACGCCGTGACGATGGCCGTCGAGGAGGCGCTGTGGGTGCGCATGGTCGACGTCGAGGCAGCGCTGGGGGCGCGCTCCTACGTGGGCGATCCGGACGTCGTCCTCGAGGTGGCCGACGCCTTCTGCCCGTGGGTCGCGGGCCGCTACCGCGTGGCGGGCGGCGCCTGTGCGCGCACCGACGCGCCGGCCGACCTCGCGCTCGACGCCTCGACGCTGGGCGCCGCCTACCTCGGCGGGGTCACCCTCGCCGAGCTCGCGGCGGCAGGGCGCGTGCAGGAGCTCAGGCCGGGAGCGCTGGAGCGCGCGTCGCGGGCGTTCCGGGGCGACGTCGCGCCCTGGGTGCCCGAGATCTTCTAGAGCCCGGGAGCGGAGAGCCGGCCGGCGTCGCCGGTCACGGCGCCGATCCGCCCGGTGCCCGGGTGGTGGCGGGCGAGGATCGCCACGGCGTCGTCCGCGCGGTCGCCGGGGACGAGCGCGACGAAGCCGCAGCCCATGTTGAAGACGTCCCACATCTCGGCCGGGCCCACGTCGCCGAGCTCGGCCACCAAGGTGCAGATCGCCGGCACCGGCAGCGGCTCCTCGATCGCGAAGCCGAGGCGGTCGGCGCCGAGGCGCAGCAGGTTGCGCAGCCCGCCGCCCGTGATGTGGGCGAGCCCGTGGACGGGGACGTCGGAGCGCAGGAGGTCGAGGACGGCGCGCACGTAGATGACCGTCGGCTCCAGCAGCGCGTCGGCGACCGAGCGGCCCTCGAGCGTGGCCGGCCGGTCGTCGAGCGCGAGGCCACCCTCCTCGAGCACCGCGCGGCGCGCCAGCGTGTAGCCGTTGGAGTGCAGGCCGCTGGAGGGCAGCCCGACGATCGCGTCGCCGGGCTGGGCGTCGGCGCCGGTGACGATCGCGTCGAGGGCGACGGTGCCGAAGGCGGTGCCGCACAGGTCGAAGCCGTGCGGCGAGGGGTGGCCGCGGATGAGCTCGGGCAGGACCGCCAGCTCGCCGCCGGGGATCTCGACGCCCGCCGCCTGCGCGCCCACCTTCAGGCCGACGCCGATCCGCGCCAGCGCCTCGGGGTCGGCCTGCTCGACCGCGAGGTAGTCGAGCATCGCGATCGGCTCGGCGCCGACGCAGACGAGGTCGTTGACGTTCATGGCCACGCAGTCGATGCCGACGGTCTCGAGGCGGTCGGCCTGCTCGGCGACGACGATCTTCGAGCCCACGCCGTCGGTCGAGACGGCGATGCCGAGGTTGGGCGCCACGCGCAGGACGGAGGCGTAGTGGCCGCTGGGCAGGACCGAGGCGCTGGGCCGGTCGAGCTCGATCGTGCGCAGCACGCCGACGAGGGCGTCGACGGCGCGATCGGCCTGCCCGGTGTCGACGCCGGCGGCGGCGTATGCGTCGCTCATCGCCCCGCAGTCTGCCAAGCGCGGCGGAGCACCGCCCCCGCGAGCAGCGCGCGGTAGGCCGCGTAGGGCGCGAACGAGCGGTCGCGCTCGACGGCGCGGATGATCCGCACCGACGCGAGCGTCGAGGCGAAGGCGGCGCCGACGCCGGTCGCGAAGGCGGCCGCGAGCGTGGGCGGGACGCCCCGGTGCGCCAGGCGCGTGCCCTTCAGCGCCGTGGCGCCGACGATGATCGGCAGCGCCACGTGGCGCGAGAGCGCGTTGGCGTCGGCGCGGTCGAAGCCGCGCAGCCGCGCGGCCGCGAGCGTCATGCCGTTGCGCGAGGCGCCGGGCATCAGCGCGCACGCCTGCGCGACGCCGAGGGCGAGCGCGTCGACGAAGCCGGCGTCCTCGCGGCTGCGTCCCGTCGGCCCGATCCGGTCGGCCACGACCATCGCCGCCGAGCCGAGCAGCAGTCCGACCGCGATCGTCGGCGGCGTCCCCAGCCGGCGCTCGATCGGGCGCTCGAGCGTGTAGCCGACGATGGCCGGCGGCACGAAGGACCCGAGTACGAGCATCACGCGCCGGCGGTCGAGCCCGTGGACGGCGGCGGCGACCTCGTCACGCAGGCCGACGAGCAGCGCGGCCGCGGTGCCCGCGTGCAGGGCGACCTCGAAGGCCTTGCGCAGCTCGGCGTCGAGCTCGGCGTAGGGCCATCCGAGCAGCCACGGCACGAGCGTCGTGTGGGCCGAGGAGGAGATCGGCAGCAGCTCGGTCGGCCCGTGCAGGACCCCGAGCGCCAGCGCGTGGCGCAGCCCCAGCGAGCCCTTACGCCGCCGCCGCATCCGCGGCGCGCCCCCGGTTGCGCCGCCACCGGACGACCAGATAGGCGATGCCGACGACGATCGCGGCCGCGACCGCGTAGTCGACGTAGTGCAGCGAGTCCTTCCAATCGGTCCAGTTCTCCGCCGCCTTCTCGCCGGCGAAGGTCAGCAGGAAGACCCACGGAAGGCAGCCGGCCACGGTCAGGACGCTGAACTTCCAGAAGGGCATCCGCGCCACCCCGGCGGGCAGCGAGATGAAGGTGCGGATGATCGGCAGCATCCGGCTGAAGAACACGGCGGGCGCGCCGTAGCGCTCGAACCAGCGCTCGGCCCACGCCAGGTGCGACGGCTTGATGTGGAAGAACCTGCCGTGCTTCTCGAGCAGCTCGACGCGGCCGTAGTAGCCGACCGCGTAGGCGATCCATGAGCCGACGAGGTTCGCGACCGTGCCGACCGCGACGGCTGCCCACAGGGGGTACTGGCCCTCGTGGACGTTGAAGCCCGCGAAGAGCATCGTCGCCTCGGAGGGGATCGGAATGCAGGCGCTTTCGGCCACCATGAGCAGGAAGACCCCGGGCAGGCCGAGGTCGCCGACCACGTTCGTGGCGAAGGTGGCCAGCTTGTCGGTCACCGACGCAAGGACGAGAACGGTCGCGAGCACGACGGGTCAGGGTAGAGGCTCGCCCCCGCTGGGGTGGCCACGCGCACCCGGTGGGGTGCGCACCCGCACCACGCCCGCGGGGCGCTGCCGCGTAGGCTTGCGCGCCGTGGCTGTCTCGCTCTTCGACCCCAAGACCCCGCTCGCGCCCCTGCGCCGCCGCATCCAGGAGGCGATCGAGGACGTGCTCGAGCGCGGTCAGTTCATCCTCGGCCCCGAGGTCGCGGCCTTCGAGCAGGAGTTCGCCGCCTACCTGGGCGCCGAACACGCGATCGGCGTCGCCAACGGCACCGAGGCCATCACCGTCGCGCTGCGCGCGCTCGGCGTCGGCCCCGGCGACGAGGTCGTGGTGCCGTCGTTCACCTTCTACGCGTCGGCCGAGGCGATCCCGGCCACGGGCGCCACGCCCGTGTTCTGCGACGTCGATCCCGACACTTTCTGCGTCACGGCCGAGACCGTGAAGGCGGCGCTCACGCCGCGCACGAAGGCTGTCATCGCCGTCCACCTCTTCGGCAACGTCGCGCCGATCGCCGAGATCGAGGCGCTCGGCGTCCCGGTGCTCGAGGACTCCGCCCAGGCCGCCGGCTCCACCGGTCCCGAAGGCCGCCCGGGGGCGCTGGGCACGATCGCCACCTTCTCCTTCTATCCGTCCAAGAACCTCGGCGCCTTCGGCGACGGCGGCGCGATCACCACCAACGACGCCGAGCTCGCCGAGGCGGTCAGGACGCTGCGCTTCCACGGCTCCAAGGACAAGGTCACCTACACGCAGGTCGGCTACAACAGCCGCCTGGACGAGATGCAGGCCGCGATCCTGCGCATCGAGCTACCCGAGCTCGACCGCTGGGCGGCGCACCGCCAGGACGTCGGCGACTGGTACGCGCAGGCCGGGCTCGGCGAGCTGGCCAGGCTGCCGGTCGCCACCGAGGGCGCCAGGCCGGCCTGGCACCTCTACGTCATCCGCCACGAGCGCCCGGACGAGCTCAAGGCCGCGCTCGCCGCCCGCGAGGTCGACTCCAGCGGCTACTACCGCACGCCGGTCCACCGCCAGCCGGCGATGGCCGAGTGGGGCAACGGCGTCGAGCTGCCGTTCACCGACGAGCTCGCCCGCACCCACCTCGCGCTGCCGATCTCCGCGGCGCTCACGCGCGACCAGGTCGACGAGGTGGTCGGCGCGGTGCGCGATGCGCGTCTGGATTGACCTCACCAACAGCCCCCACGTCCTCGTCCTGCGGCCGGTCATCGACGTGCTGCGGGCACGCGGGGCCGAGGTGCGGGTCACCGCGCGCGACTTCGCGCAGACCGTCGCGCTCTGCGAGCGCTTCGGCATCGACCACGAGGTGATCGGCCGCCACCGCGGCGGGCGCCTGGCCGCCAAGGCGGTCGGCCTGGTCGACCGCTCGCTGGCGCTCGCGCGCTGGGGGCGGCGCCATGGGCGCTTCGACCTCGCCCTCGGCCACGGCTCCAACGACGTGACGGTCGCTGCGCGGCTGCTGCGGATCCCGTGCTCGACGATGTTCGACTACGAGTGGGCGACCGTGCAGCACACGATCAACTGCCGGCTGGCCCAGGCGGTCGTCGTGCCGGAGGCGATCCCGCCCGAGCGCCTGGACCGCTACGGGGCGCGCCCCAAGCTGCGCCGCTACGAGGGGCTCAAGGAGGAGTACTACCTCGCCGACTTCGAGCCCGACCCGGCGGTGCTCGACGAGCTCGCGCTCGACCGCTCCCAGCCGATCGCGGTGGTGCGCACGCCGCCGTCGGTCTCGCTCTACCACCGCTTCGAGAACGACCTCTTCGCCGCGGTGCTCGACCGCCTGCGCGGGACGCAGGCCGTCGTCCTGCCGCGGGTGGCCGAGCAGCGCGCGCAGCTGGACGGCTTCGTCGTCCCCGAGCGCGCCATCGACGCCCAGTCGCTGATGGCCTTCGCCGACGTCGTGGTCAGCGCGGGCGGGACGATGAACCGCGAGGCGGTCGCGCTGGGGACGCCGGTGTGGACGACCTTCGAGGGCCGCCCTGGGGCGGTCGACGACCGCCTCATCGCCGAGGGCCGGCTGCGGCGCCTGGAGCGCCCCGAGCAGCTCGAGCTCGTCAAGCGCCCCGGCGGCGCCGCGGGCGAGCGCGTGCGCCGCGATCCGGCGCTGCTCGTCGACCTGCTCTGCTCGCCCGTGGCCTGACGGCAAGCCTCAAGGCCCCTGGACATTCGTCCGATCAAAAGGGGGATCCGATGTCCCCCCGCATCCTTCTGACCTCGTTCGGCTTCAACGACCCGGGCGGCGGCACCACCGTGCCCCGAGTCGTCTCCAAGGAGCTCGCCCGCCGCGGCTGGGAGGTCACCGTCTTCCACGCGGCCACCGCGCCCGATCCGGCCGGCGGGCCCTACAGCGTGCGCGAGTCCGAGGAAGACGGCGTGCGCCTCGTCGCCGTCCACAACCGCCCGCACGGCCTGTGGGACCTCGGCAACCCGCTGCGCGAGATCGACGACCCCGCGATCACGCGGGCCTTCGCCGAGACGCTCGACCGCGTGCGCCCCGACGTCGTGCACTTCCACAACCTGCACAACCTCGGCGCGGCGCTGATCGACGTCGCCGCCGCCCGCGGCCTGCCCTCCTACTTCTCCACGCACAACTACTGGCTCGTCTGCCCGCGCGCCTACCTGATGACCGGCGAGGGCGCCATCTGCCCGGGGCCGGGCGACGGGGGCGACTGCGCGTCGTGCGTCGGGTCGCCGGACCGGCCGGGGCACCGCGAGCGCCTGGGCTCGATCCGCGAGCGCTTCACCCGCGGCGTCGACGTCTGCCTCGCCGTCTCGGACGCCATGCGCGCGACGCTCGTCGCCCAGGGCTATCCGGCCGAGATGATCGACGTCGTGCGCCAGTCGGTGCCGGCGACCGACGACGTCTGGGCGCGGCTGGGCTCCACGCGCGCGCCCGGGCGGTCGGGCGAGCGCCTGACCGTCGCCTTCTTCGGCTCCGCCTACGGCCACAAGGGGCCCCAGCTGCTGGCCGAGGCCGCGCAGCGCACCGAGGCGCAGCTGCGCGTGCTCATCCACGGCGAGGTCCGCCCGCCGATGGAGAAGCTCCTGCGCCGCATCGACAGCCGCGGGGTCGTCGAGGTCCGCGGCGAGTTCCGCTCCGAGCAGCTCCCCGGCCTGCTGGCCGAGGTCGACGCCGCCGTCATGCCGTCGATGTGGTGGGACTGCGCGCCGCTGGCCGCCGCCGAGTGCCTGGCCGGGCGCGTGCCGCTCGTGGCGCCCCGCCTGGGCGGCCTGGGCGAGGCCGTCCGCGACGAGGTCGACGGGCTCCTCTTCGAGGGTCTCGACGCGGGCGACCTCGCGCGCCAGCTCGATCGCCTCTCGGGCGAGGCAGGGCTCCTCGAGCGCCTGCAGGCGGGCATCGAGGCGCCGCGGCCGTTCGCCGAGTACGTCGACGAGCTCGAGGCCTACTACGCGGGCTCGCGCCCCTCGCGCGGCGTCGCGCGGCCGGCCCCGCTCGCCGTCTCCTGGCAGGGCGACCACGGCCTGCACACCAGCCTGTCGACCATCAACGACGCGGTGACCGATCGCCTGGATCGCCACGCCGTGCGCGTCCAGCGCGTGCGCCGCGACGGCGCCGTGCTCGACGCGCCGCTGCCGCACCCCGCCGACGTCGAGGTCCGCCACCAGTGGCCGCCCGACCTGCGCCCGCCGCGCTCGGGCCGCCTGGCCGTCATCCAGCCGTGGGAGTTCGGCGCGATCCCCGTCGACTGGGTCGAGCCGCTGCGCCGCGACGTCGACGAGGTCTGGGTCCCGAGCGAGCACGTGCGCGCGATGTACCTGCACGCGGGGCTCGACGCCGATCGGGTGCATGTGGTGCCGAACGGGGTCGACCTCGATCGCTTCACGCCGGACGGGCCACGCTACGAGCTCGACGACGCGCCGGGCCTGCGCTTCCTCTTCGTCGGCGGCGCGATCCAGCGCAAGGGCGTCGACGTGCTGCTCGCCGCGTGGCAGACCGCGTTCGCCGGCCGCGACGACGTCACGCTCGTCGTCAAGGACTTCGGGTCGGGCAGCATCTACCGCAACGCCGACCGCACCGCGCTGCAGGAGCTGGCCGCCTCCGGCGCCGCGCCGCGCGTCGTGCACCTCGACGCCGACCTCTCCGGCGACGACCTCGCCGGGCTCTACCGGTCCTGCGACGTCTTTGTGCACCCGTACCGCGGCGAGGGCTTCGCCATGCCGGTGCTCGAGGCGATGGCCAGCGGCCTGCCCGTAATCACGACCGCCGGCGGCCCGACCGACGAGTTCTGCCCGCCGACGGCCGGCTGGCGCATCGACGCCGAGCGCCGCGCAATGCCCGGCGGGCGTGTCGACAGCTTCGAGACGGCCGGCGAGCCGTGGATGCTCGAGCCGAGCGTCGATCACCTCGTCGCGCTGCTGCGCGAGGCGGCGGAGACGACCGCCGACGAGCGCGCCGCCCGCGGCGCCGCGGGCCGCTCGGCCGCCGAGCGCTCCAGCTGGGACGTCGTCACCGCCGCCTACGCCGGGCGCGTGCGCACGCTCTCCCAGCGCCCGCTGCGCACCGCCGCCGAGCCGATCGAGGCGCTGCAGGAGGCCACCGGTACGCGCGTGCTGGCCACGCCGGCCTGGCGCGCCGACGACGACCTCGGCGCTCTGCTCGCCGCCTGGGGCGAGGCCGCCCCGGCGGGCGCCGACGCCACGCTCTTCCTCCTCGCCGACCCCGACGTCGACGGCGACCCCGGCGCGCTGCAGGCGCGCGTGATCGCCGCCGCCGATGCCGCCGGTGCCGACCTCGACAACTGCGCCGACATCGCCGTGCTGCAGCTGCACGCATACCCGGGCCGCGACGCCGCGCTGCACGCCGATGCCGATGCCTACGTCCCGCTGCACCGCGCGTGCAGCGGCCATGAGCGCCTCGCGCGGGCCGCCGGCGGCGCCATCGTCGCTCCCGAGGCGCTGCGGGCGTGGCTCGCCGCCGGCGCGAAGGTGGCCGCGTGAAGGTGTCGGTCACCTGCGTCGTCACCGCCTACAACCACGAGCGCTTCGTGGCCGAGGCGGTCGACAGCGCACTGAGCCAGGACTACCCGGCCGAGCTGCTCGACGTCGTCGTCGTCAACGATGGATCGACCGACGGCACCCGCGCCGCGCTCGACGCGCGCTTCGGCGACGAGCCGCGGGTGACGCTCATCCACCAGGACAACCAGGGCTTCGTCCCGGCGATGAACCGCGCGATCGGCGCCGCCACCGGCGAGCTGATCGCGATCCTCGACGGCGACGACACCTGGCCGGCCGACAAGCTGCGCCGCCAGGTCGCGGTCCTCGACGCCCGCCCCGAGGTCGGCCTCGTCCACGGCGACATGGAGGTCGTCGACGGCGAGGGCGCGCGCCTGCACCCGTCGTTCTTCACCTACTCGTGCTTTCAGGTGCAGCGCGGCCGCGTGCTGGGCAAGCTCGTTCGCCAGAACTTCGTGACGAGCGCGGCCATCGTGGTCCGCGCCAGCCTGCGTCACGCGTTCCACCCGATCCCCGAGGACCTCTTCTACCCCGACTGGTACGTGAGCGCCCGGATCGCCGAGCGCGCCGAGATCGACCACGTCGACGGCGTCGTCGCGCGCTACCGAATGCACGGCGCGAACATGGGCAACGGCGCCACCGGCCGCAGCCTGTTCGAGCACATGCACAAGAACGTGCGCGTCCAGCGCTGGATGCTCGGCCACCTCGACCTGGCGCGCGAGCCGCTTTCGGACCTCGCCGAGGCCGCCGAGACGATGATCGCTCGCGCCGCGCGGGCGGCGCTCGAGCTCGAAATGCCTGCAGCGCAGGTGCTGCCGGTGTCCGGCGATCAGCGCGCCGCCGCGCGAGAGCGGGCGCGTGCGGCGCAGGAGGCGTTCGCGGCCGGGCGGATCGACGAAGCCGGCCGCACATGGGTGGCCGCGCTCGCGCTCGATCCGTGGAGCGTGGCGGCTCGTGACGGGCTCGCCCGGGCCGCGGCGCGGGCGCTCGACGTGCAGACGCGCGCCGCGATCGTGCTCGCGTTCGCCGATGAGCTGGTCGCCGCGCCCGACCTGCTGGCCGCCTACGCGAGCGCGATCGATGGCACGGCCGACGTGACCCTGCTGATCCAGGCGCCGCTCGCACGGGCGCAGACGGTCGGCCAGCAGCTTGGCCACGCGGTCGCCGAGCTCGGCCTCGACGGGCCGTCCGCGGCCGATCTGCTGCTCTACCCGTGCGAAGACGTGGCCGCGCTGCTGGCCGCGCCGATCAGGGCCATCTACACGCGGCGCGTCGCGCCGGACGCGCTCGGCGCCCTGCCACGCGTCGACGATGCCGACCTCGATCGCCTGCGCGAGCTGGTCGCATGACCGAGCCGCTCGTCACGTGCATCGTGACCGCCTTCAACCAGGCGGACTTCGTGCGCGCCGCGGTCGACAGCGCGCTAGGGCAGCGCGGCCTGCCGGCGGGTGCCGTCGAGCTGATCGCGGTCGACGACGGATCCACCGACGGGACCGCCGACATCCTCGCCGGCTACGGCGACGCCCTCACCCTCGTGCGCCAGGTCGGCGAAGGCCCCACGGTCGCCATGTACAAGGCTCTCGCACACGCCCGCGGGCGTTTCATCGCGATGCTCGACGCGGACGACGCCTGGCTGTCCGACAAGCTCGCGCGCCAGCTCGACGTGCTCGAGCGCCGTCCCGAGGTCGGCCTCGTCTACGGCGAGATGGAGGTCATCGACGGCGCCGGTCGGGTCCAGCAACCGTCCTACTTCGACAGCATCGGCCAGCGCCCGGCGGTCGGCCGGGTGCTCGGGACCTTCTTGGAGCGCAACCTGGCGACGACCTCCAGCGTGATGCTTCGCGCCGATGTGGCACATGCCCTCCCGCAGGCGCCGTCGTGGGCGTGGTGCCGCGACTGGTGGCTGGCCGCGCACGCCGCCGTCGACCACGAGCTCGACTGCGTCGCCGAGCCGGTAACCCGCTATCGCCTGCACGGCACCAACGTGAGCGTGCTGGAAGGGCCGCGACAGCACGAGAAGGCCATGGCGCTGTGGCACCGCGACCTGCGCGTCCGCCGCCACCTGATGCGCCACCTCGACCTCGCGTCCGCTGCCGTCGCCGAGCTCGCCGGCGGGCGCGCCGAGATGGCCCGCTTCGCCAATCGGGTCGCGCAGGGCCGCCAGCAGCAGCTCGCCGACATCATCGAGGTCGACGACGCCGACCGCGCAGAGGCCGACGCCGCGCGTGACGAGGCCGCCGCGCTGCTGACGAGCGACCCCGCCCGCGCCGCGCAGCTCGGCACGCGCGCCTGGGCCTGCGACCCCTTCGATCGCCGCACCGACGAGCTGCTCACCGAGGCGCGCCGCCTGCTGCTGGCCGCCGGCACGCCGATCGAGCGCAGGCCGCCGCGGTCCGCCGCGCAGGCCGATCGCGTGCGCGCGCTGCGCGCGCAGCGCAGCGCGCTGGCCGCCACCGACGCGGGCACGCCCCCCGGCGAGGCGTTCCAGGCACTGCGCTCGCTGCGCCGCAACCTGGCCATCCTCGAGGGCACTGGCACGACCCGCCAGGAGCTGCTCGCCGTCGAGGAGGCAGATCGCGACCGGGCCGTGCGCCTCGTCGCGCTGGCCCTCGACGCCGCCGACGGCGGCGACCACGCCGACGCCATCGTCCGGCTCTCCGCGGCGCTGGCGCTCGACCCCGACGACGCGCACGCGCTGGCGCGGCTCGACGACTCGCTCGCGGCGATCCAGGCCCGCCCGCAGCGCCGTCACCCTGAGGCCCGCGCCGCGTGGCAGCGCCCGCCGCTAGCCGCCTTGGACGGTGCACGCACGTTCGTCGGGCTGGCGTTGGCCGAAGAGCTCGTCGCCGACCCCGGCCTGCTCGCCGCGTGGGCCGAGGCCTTCACCGGCGATGACGACGCCACCCTGGCGATCTACGCGCCCGACGGCGACCTGCGCGCGGTGCACGGGGCGCTCACCGCCGCGCTCGAGCGCGCCGGCCTCGGTGCCGACGACGAGCGCGACCTCGCCGCGATCGTGACGCCCGCGACCGCCGAGCTCGAGGCCGCGCTTGCGCGCAGCGTCCACGCGGTGTGCTCGCGCCAGCCCGGGCCGCGCGGCTTCGGCGGGCTCCCCGCGACCGCCGACCCCGAGGCGCTGCGCGCGCTCGCCGCGCGCCGCCTCGAACACGACGGCTTCGGCCGCCCGCTCAGCGTGGCCATCAAGATCTGCCCGCCGAGCTGGGACGGCGCCGAGCGCTGGGGCGACCTGCACTTCGCCCGTGCGATCGCTGACGACCTCGAGCGTCGCGGCCATCGCCCGCTCATCCAGGTCGTCGAGGAGTGGGACGACGCCGACGGCCGCATCTGCGACGTAGCGCTGCACCTCCGCGGCCTGTACCCCTACGTCCCGCGCCAGGGCCAGCTCAGCCTGCTGTGGACGATCAGCCACCCCGAGCTCGTCACCGCGGCCGAGTGCGACCGCTTCGACGCGGTGTTCAGCGCCTCGCCGCGCCACGCGGCCGTCGTCAGCGAGCGCACGCGCGTGCCGGTGCGCGTGCTCGAGCAGGCCACCGACCCCAGTGTCTTCTTCCCGGAGGCCGACGCCGCCCACGACCACCCGCTGCTCTTCGTGGGCAACACGCGCGGCGTTCACCGCCGGATCGTCCGCGATGCCGTCGCCACGGGCCTGCGGCCGCGCATCTGGGGCAACGGCTGGGCGCCGTTCGTCGACGGCTCGCTCGTGGCCGGCGAGTACCTGCCCAACGACCAGGTCCGGCGCGCCTACAGCTCGGCCGGCGTCGTGCTCAACGACCACTGGGACGACATGCGCGAACAGGGCTTCGTCTCCAACCGCGTCTACGACGTGCTCGCCAGCGGCGGGGTCCTGGTCAGCGACAATCTCGCCGAGCTGCGCGCGGCGTTCGGCGACACGGTCGCGACCTACGAGACGCCTGACGAGCTCGCCGCGCACGTCGAGCGCCTCCTCGCCGATCCCGCCGCCCGCGAGCGCATGGCGGCGCGCGGCCGCGAGCTCGTGCTCGAGCGCCACACCTTCGCCCGTCGCGTCGACGCGTTGCTCTCCGTCATCAGCGAGCAGATGGGCTCAACGTCCACCCAACATCTGCCGATGGTGGGGGCATGAGCATCAAGGTCGACGACACGGTGCGCGCCGAGGCGCTCGCCGCCCTGGAGCGGGGGGAGAGCGCCGAGGCCCACGAGCTGCTGCGCACCGCGCTGGCGGCGGCGACCGATCTGGAATCGCTCAACGACCTCGCCGTCATCGCCCACTCGCTGGGGCGCGCCGAAGAGGCCGAGCTCGTGCTCGCCGCCGTCCTGGCGCTCGATCCGGATCGCCAGGACGCGCAGGAGAACCTCGAAGCGCTGCGCGCCGGGCGCGGCCCGGCCGACTGGCGGCGCTCGTCGACGCTCGGCGGCGACGACCCGGGCATGTACGAGCGCGCGTTCCCCGGCATGCCGCGCCCCGACATTATGAGCGAGCACACCTCGCGCTATTCCTTCGCGCTGGGCCACGTCGGCGACCGCGACGTCCTCGACCTCGGGTGCGGCACCGGCTACGGCTCGGAGATGCTCACCTGGGCGGCGCGCTCCGTGCGCGGCTTCGACATCTGGCAGCCGCGCGACGACGAGCGCCCGCAGTGGACGGGCGGCGCCCGCCTCAACTACGGCCACGACCTTTGCACCGACCCGCTTCCGCGCGCCGACGTCGCCGTCGCGTTCGAGGTCATCGAGCACCTTCCCGACGCGCCCGCCGCCCTGCGCCTGGCCTGGGGAAGCGTCGACACGATCGTTGCGTCGTTCCCCAACCCCGTCTACCACGGGTCGTGGATGAACCAGTACCACGTCAACGACTGGACGCTGGACCAGTTCGAGCACGAGCTGCGGGCTGCCGCCGGCGCGCGCGGCGCCGGGGTGACCTTCGAGCACTATCACCAGGCGCTCAAGTCGCCGCTGCTGACCCCCGGCCGCGACCCCGAGTCCTCCTACTGGGTTGTTGTCGCGCGCGCATGAGCGTCGACGCGCCGCAGCGCCTCCACCAGCGCGCGCTCGACGCGTTCGATGCCGGCGACGCGGGCGCGGCGCAAGAGCTGCTGCGCGCCGCCGTGGCCCAGCAGGTCGACCTCGAGCAGCTCAACGACCTGGCCGTCGTCGCGGCCGCGCTCGGCCAGACCGACGACGCGCGCCTGGCGCTGCGCTTCGCCGCCCTCATCGCTCCCGAGCGCGAGGACGTACGCGAGAACCTCGCCGCCCTCAACGGGCTCGACCCGCGGGCGACCTCGCACGCGCCACGCGCCGCGCTGCCGCTCGGCGAGCGGGTGCCGCCCGCGGTGGCGGCCGCGCCGGCGGGTGAGCTGCTCGCCTACTGGCGCGCGCGCCTCCTGCAGCACACCGACGACTGGTACGCCGGACTGCGGATGCTCAAGTTCCCCGAGGACCTGCGCATCTACGAGCACG
This sequence comes from uncultured Actinomycetes bacterium, assembly GCA_963851295.1. Taxonomy (GTDB): domain Bacteria; phylum Actinomycetota; class Thermoleophilia; order Solirubrobacterales; family Solirubrobacteraceae; genus JAOPZW01. Next base: position 181,276 of record CAWKOS010000004.1, read on the forward strand.
TGCTGTGGATCTCCGCTCCGCAGGTCGTTGTCGAGCTCGGCACGCGCCACGGCGGCAGCGCGCTGTGGTTCCGCGACCGCCTGCGGCTGCTCGAGAGCTACGGCCGCATCACCGCGCCGCGCGTGATCTCGATCGACATCCACATCGCCGACGCCGAGGCCGCCATCGAGTCGGCGGACCCCGCGTGGCGCGACACAATCACCCTGCTCGAGGGCGATGTGTGCGATCCGGCGCTCGCTGAGCGCGTCGCTGCGCTCATCTCTCCCGGCGCGCCGACGTTCGTGATCGAGGATTCCGCGCACACCTACGAGACCACCATGGGCGCGCTGGCCAACTTCGCACCGCTCGTCACCCCCGGCGGCTTCATGGTCGTCGAGGATGGGTGCGTCGACGTCGAGCCGCTGCGCGTGCAAGACGACTGGCCGCGCGGCGTGCTTCCCGCTCTCCACGAGTGGCTGGAAACCGACGCCGCGGCGGATTTCGTCGCGCGACGCGATCTCGAGCTCTACGGGGTCACCTGCCACCCCGAGGGCTTTCTGCAGCGGGTTCGGTAGCGTTAGGCCGCCAGGTCCGCGGCTATCATGCGGACCCGATGCGCCGACGCCTGCGCTCGGCGGCGTTCCCACTTCATCGCCACTCCTTCCCGCAGCTGGCGCTTGACGGTGCGCTCGTCGCCGCGGCCTACTACCTGAGCTATCGCCTGCGCTTCGACGCGGGCCGCATGCCGCCGCGCTTCGACCGCCTGTTCGAGTCGACGATCGTCTTCGTCGTCCTGGCGGCGCTCGTCGTCTTCACGCTCTTCCGCCTCGAGCTCAAGCAGTGGCGCTACACGAGCTCGCGCGACTACCTCGGGATCTTCCAGGCCGTCGTCGTCAACACGCTCGTGCTGGCGGGCTTCGTCGCCGTCACCCACCCGGTGACTGTCCGCTCGGGCGCCGGCGACATCTCGATCTCGGTGCCGACCGGGGTCATGGCGCTCTACTTCCTGCTCACGCTCGTGCTCATCGGCGGCGCGCGCTTCGTGGCGCGGATCGTCTACGAGCGCCCGGTACGCGGCTTCCGCGCCCGCGGCGACGCGCGCCGGGTGCTGATCGTCGGCGCCGGCGAGGGCGGCCGGCTGGTGCTCAGGGAGGTCCTGCGCAACCCGCAGCTCGGCCTCGCGCCGGTTGGCTTCGTCGACGACGACCCGCTCAAGCGCGGGATCCGCATCGACGGCGTGAAGGTCCTCGGCGCCACCGACCAGCTCGGGCGCATCCTCGACGAGGCCGAGCCCGACGAGATCACGATCGCGATCCCCTCGGCGCCGGGCACGCTGCGCGCGCGCGTGGTGCGCGCGGCCCGCCAGCGGGGCATCCCGGTGCGCACCCTGCCGACCGTCTTCGAGCTGCTGCAGGCGGGCTCGGGCCAGGTCGTGCGTCAGGTGCGCGAGGTGCAGGTCGAGGACATCCTGGGCCGCGAGCCGGTGCGCATGGAGCTCGACCGCGTCGGCGGCTACCTCCAGGGCGAGGTCGTGATGATCACCGGCGCCGGCGGCTCGATCGGCTCCGAGCTGTGCCGGCAGATCGCGCGCGTGGCGCCGCGGCGGATCATCCTCGTCGACCACGCCGAGGAGAACCTCTTCCGGATCCAGCGCGAGCTCGAGGACGACCGCCACGTCCACCCCTCGACGCTCGCCCCGGTGCTCGCCGACTGCAAGGAGGGCGAGCGGATGCGCGAGGTCTTCGCCGACCACCGCCCCGGCGTCGTCTTCCACGCCGCCGCCTACAAGCACGTCGGGCTCATGGAGCTCAATCCCGTCGAGGCGGTGCGCAACAACGCGATTGCGACGCGGCTCGTGGCGCGGGTCGCCGGCGAGGCCGGCGTCAAGGGCTTCGTGCTGGTCTCCACCGACAAGGCGGTGCAGCCCGCGACCGTGATGGGCGCCTCCAAGGCGCTGGCCGAGTTCGCCGTCGAGGCCGCCCAGCAGCGCTGGCCGAAGACCAAGTTCGCGACCGTGCGCTTCGGCAACGTCCTCGGGTCGTCGGGCTCCGTGGTGCCGATCTTCCGCCGCCAGATCCAGCTCGGCGGCCCGGTGACCGTCACCGACGAGCGCATGACGCGCTACTTCATGACCATCCCGGAGGCCGTCCAGCTCGTCATCCGCGCCGGCTCGCTGGGCGAGGGCGGCGAGCTCTACGTCCTCGAGATGGGCGAGGCGGTCTCGATCATGCAGCTCGCCCAGGACATGATCGAGCTCTCCGGCCTGCGCCCGGGGCGCGACATCGCCATCGAGGTCGTCGGCCGCCGGCCCGGCGAGAAGCTCCACGAGGACCTCTTCAACCCCTTCGAGCGTCCGAAGCCGACGCCCGCCGACAAGATCACGCTGGCGCGCCGCGACCCCCTCGATCCCGCCATCGTCGAGGCGATCTTCGACGAGATCGCGCTCCTCGTCCTGGAGGGCGATGCGGCCGGTCTGGCCGCCAAGGTCGGGGACCTCTCCGCCGCCCGCCCGGCGGCCCAGGAGACGGGCGAGGCGCCTGCCGTACGGATCGTCCCCTAACCTCAAGCGCTCATGACGGCACTTCTCGCCGCCTTCTCATTGCAGGACAAGATCGAGCAGTACGGTGCCTACGCGGGCATCGCCGCCGTGTTCGGGCTCGGCGTCCTCGCGCTGCTGTACTTCGCGCAGGCGCGCGAGGTCAAGCGCCTGCGCGACTGGGCCGGCCGTGCGCCTGAGCGCGCCGCCGAGCTCGAGGCGCGCGTCACGGCCGACGCCCAGCGCCGCGCGACCCCGCCTGCGCCTGCGCCCGCGCCCCGCCCGACCGCCCCGGCGACCCCCGCCGCCCAGCAGGGCGCGGCGCCCGCCCCCGGCGTCGCGGCTCCGGCCACGGCCGCCGCGGCGGCGGCGGGCGCCGGCGCCGCCGCGACCGCCACCTCCCCACCGGCGACGGCGCCCACCAACGGCACCGGCAGCAACGCCGCCGTGCCCCCGCCGGCCAAGCCGGGTGAGGCCAAGCCCGCGGAGGCCAAGGAGGACGGCGAGGCCAAGAAGCCCGCCGAGGGCGCCGACAAGCCCGCCACGCCCGCCGAGCCCGCCAACGGCGCGTCCAAGCCCGCCACGCCCGAGGCCGGGAAGGACGCCGAGGAGAAGGACGGGGACGGCGCGCCCAAGCCGGTCGTCCCCGCCGCCGCGACGGCCGCCGCAACGGCCGCAACGGCGCCCGCGGCCGCCGCGGCCGCGACCCCCGGTCCGCGCCCGCAGCCGGCGGCGCCGCTGCGCGCGCCGACGCCGTCCGCCTCGTTGCCTCCGCGCACGCCTGCCGGGGCGCGCGCGCGTACGGACACCCCGGACGGGCGCTCCCGCGGGCGCCTGGCCGCGATCATCGGCGCGATCGTCGGCGCCGTGGCCATCGTCGCGGTCCTCGCCGTGGTCCTCTTCGGCGGCGGCAGCGACAAGACGCCGCCCAAGCCCAACACCGTCACCCCGCCCTCGGCCTCCGGCACGGGCAACGGCGCCGGCGGTGGCTCCACGCCCAAGGCCGCGGCCAAGCTCGACCGCAAGGCGGTCCCGCTCGCCGTCCTCAACGGCACCACCGTGACCGGCCTGGCGCGCGCCGCCGCCGACAAGCTCACGGCCAAGGGCTACAACGAGCCCAACGTGGTGACCAACGACACCACCAACCAGGCGCGCCGGACGACGGAGATCCTCTACGAGTCCAAGGCGCGGGCGGCCGCCCTCGACGTGGCCAAGATCCTCGGCGTGACGGCCGCGGCGGTCAAGCCGATCGACGCCAACGGGCGCGCTCTGGCCGACCGCGCGCAGGTCGCCGTGTTCGTCGGGGCCGACAAGGCGCAGTAGTCCCACCCCCCGCATGACCATCCACCTGGCCCGCCACGGGCAGACGGCCTACAACCACGAGGGCCGCTTCCAGGGCCACCTGCCGGCGCCGCTCGACGCGACCGGGCGCGAGCAGGCGGCCGCGCTGGCGGAGACGGCGGCCGGGGTGCAGCTGGTCTCGCTGTGGTGCAGCCCGCTGCGCCGCGCCCGCGAGACCGCCGACATCGTTGCCGCGCGCATCGGCCTCGAGCCGCGCGAGGACGCCCGCTTCGTCGAGACCGACACCGGCGACTGGACGGGCCGCTCGTTCGCCGAGATCAGCGCCGAGGACCCCGACGGCTTCGCGCGCTTCCAGCGCTCGGACCCGACCTTCCGCTATCCCGGCGGCGAGTCCTTCGCCGAGCAGTCCGACCGCATCCAGGCCGGGCTGGCCGACCTCCGCGCGCGGGACTGGGCGCTGCCGGCGCTCGTCGTCTGCCACCGCGGCGTCATCCGCCTGGCGCTGGTCGTCGCCTTCGGCGACGAGGAGGCCGGCGCGCGCGAGATCGCCAACGCGTCGCTGGTGACGCTGTGAACAAGCTGGCGGCGGGCGTCTTCGCGGTGCTCGTCGTCGCCACCTTCGGCGCCTTCTTCGTCGCCCAGCGCCTGAAGAACGCCCCGCCGGTGCTCTCGGAGCTCACGGTCTTCCCGTACTTCTCGCCCAACGGCGACGGGCGCTTCGACGTCGCGCGCGTGAGCTTCAGGCCCAAGAAGGCCGACGACGTCAGCGTCGCGGTCCTCAACTCCAGCGGCGACGAGGTGCGCGAGCTGATGGGCGGTCGGCGCGTGGCGGCCGGGGAGCTCGTGCGCCTGAAGTGGGACGGGCGCACCGACGACGGCGCCCACGCGCCCGACGGGCGCTACCGCTATCGCATCACGCTCCAGCACGAGGGCCGCAGCGTGGTGCCGGCCACCTCGGTGCGCCTGGACACGACGCCGCCGCACCCGCGCGTCAGCTCGATCGGCCCGCGCCACGAGTTCGGGCCCGAACTGCTGCCCAACGGCGGCGACGCGATCGTGCACCTGCAGGACACGGGGCGCAGGCCCGTCGTGCGCCTGTTCAAGACGGGGCCGGGGCCGACGCGGCTCGTGCTCGAGGACGACAAGGTCGACGACGGCGCGAAGGTCTGGCACTGGAACGGGCTGACGCAGAGCGGGCGCCCCGTCTCGCCGGGGACCTACCTGGTCACCATCGAGGGGCGCGACGTCGCGGGCAACCGCGGCTTCTCGGTGGCGCTCAACCGGCGCGGGCTGCCCGCCGTCGGCTACGGCACGCGCCTCGCCGGCCATGCAGGCATCACCGTCCGCTACCTCGGCGTCCGCCCGCCCAACCGCGCCACGCGCGCCGGCGACCCGGTCGAGTTCTTCGTCGACGCGCGGCGCAACCCGTGGACGTGGTCGGTGCGCCGCGTCGGCTCGACCGCGGCGACGCCGCCGCGGCGCAAGACCTCCGCGCGCGTGCGCCTGCACGCGCCGGGCCGCCAGTCGGGCGTCTACCTCATGCAGGTACGCACCGCGACGCGCACGACGACGGTGCCCTTCGCGGTCCAGAGCCCCGAGCGCCACAAGGTCCTTGTGGTCCTGCCGGTCATGACCTGGCAGGGGCGCAACTCGCTCGACGACGACGGCGACGGCCTCCCGAACGTCCTCGACCACGGCGTCGGCGCCAAGCTCTTCCGCATCTACGCAGGCGACGGCCTGCCGCAGGACTTCGCCGCGCGCGACGCGCCGCTGCTGGCGTGGCTGGACCGCCGCCACCACCGCTACGACATCACCACCGACGTCGCCCTGGCCGCCAACAGCCGCCCGCGCCTGGAGGACTACAAGGGCGTGATCCTGCCCTCCGACACACGCTGGATGCCGCGCAGCCTCCTGCAGCGCCTGCGCCGCTATGTGCGCAACGGCGGCAACCTCGCGACCTTCGGCGTCGACTCGCTGCGCCGCCAGGTCACCCTCACCGGCCGTGGGCGGATGGTCGCGCCGACGCCGCCGGCCACGACCGACGGCTTCGGGGTGCGCCTGCGGCCCGAGACGCGCCTGCCCAAGCCCACCAACCTCGTCGAGGCCGGCGACGACATCGAGCTCTTCGCCGGCACCGCCGGCTCCTTCGGGCCCTTCTCGGACGTCCAGGAGGCCGACATCGCCGAACCGGAGGCCAGCGCGATCACCGAGGACCCGCAGACGGGGCGGCCGGTCATCGCCGCCGAGCGCGTCGGCAAGGGGCTCGTGGTCCGCTTCCCCGTCCCCGAGCTCCCCTCGCACCTCAGCGCCCGCGCGGGCGACCCCGACACCGCCGCCCTGATCGACCGCACATGGACGCTCCTGTCCCACTGATCCTTGCGGCCCTGCTCGCCGCCGGCGCCCTCGTGGCGCCCGCGCCGCGTGCGCGTGCGGCGGCGATGCTCGGCGCCCTCGTCCTGGCGCCGATCATCCTCGGCTTCCACATCTCGGACTCCGACCAGGTCCAGCCGCTGCGCGACCATCCGGCGCTCGCGGCGGGCGGCGGCGTGCTCGCGGTCCTCGCGGTCGCCGCGCTGGCGGTCCTCTTCGACCGCCGCCCGGCCTGGCTGCCGATCGCCGCCGCCGCGACGCTGCCCTTCCGCGTGCCGATCGCCTCGGGCGGGTCGACCTCGAACCTGCTCGTCCCGCTCTACCTCGTGGTCGCCGCGGGGACCGCGGGCTATGCGGTCCCGCGGCTGCTGGGTCGCGAGCGCGAGGACGCAGGCCGGGCGCCCGGCGTGCTCGAGTGGACGCTCGCGGCCTACCTGGCGCTCTACGGCATCCAGTCCAGCTACTCCGACGACTTCGGCCACGCGCTGGAGAACGTCGTCTTCTTCTACGTCCCCTTCGCGCTGCTCTTCGCGCTCGTGGCCCGCGTCGCATGGACGCCGAAGCTGGCGCGCACGTGCCTGGGCGTGCTCGTCGTCCTGGCGCTGGCGCTCGTCGGCGTCGGCTTCGTCGAGTACGCCACGCGCCACCTGTTCCTCAACCCGAAGGTGATCGCGTCCAACCAGCTCGAGGACTACTTCCGCGTCAACTCGCTGTTCTTCGACCCGAACATCTACGGGCGCTTCCTGGCGCTCGTGATGATCCTGCTCGCGGGCTGGCTGCTGTGGGCGCGCCGGCGCGCGGAGGTGATCGCGTGCGCGGTGCTGCTGGCCATCCTGTGGGGCGGCCTCGTCGTGACCTTCTCGCAGTCGAGCTTCACCGCGCTGCTCGTGGGCCTCGCGATCCTCGGCGCGCTGCGCTGGAGCGTGCGCTGGGCGCTCATGCTCTCGGGCGCGGCGGTGGTCGTGGCGGTGGTCTTCGTGGCGCTGGCGCCGGGCGCCGTCCACCTCGACCTCGGCAGCTCGAAGTCGGCCGACAAGGCGACGAGCGGGCGCTACGACCTCATCAAGGGCGGCGCCAAGCTCTTCAAGGACGCGCCGCTGGAGGGTCAGGGCTCGGGCTCGTTCGCGCGCGAGTACCGCCGCGCCGAGCACGTGTCGCCCGAGCGGGCCGCCTCGGCCTCGCACACGATCCCGGTGACCGTCGCGGCCGAGCAGGGGCTCGTCGGCCTGGTCGCGTACCTGGCGCTGCTGGTGGCCGCGTTCGTCAGGCTCTTCCGCGGCGCCCGCCGCGCGCCCGAGCGGGCCGCGGTGGCGGCCGCCTTCGCGGCGCTCGTGGCGCACTCGATGATGTATGCCGCCTTCCTCGAGGATCCCCTGACGTGGACGTTGCTGGGCGCCGGGACCGCCATGGCGCTGTGGTCCGCGGTGCGCGAGCCGGCGCGGGCATGAGGCGCACCGAGGTCCTGGTCGTCGCCGGCCTCGCGGCGGCGGCGCTCGTCGCCGCCCTGCTCGTCCCGACATACCCCAACTACGACACGTACTTCCACCTCGTGTGGGGCCGCGAGCTGATGCACGGCATGAAGCCCGACTTCGAGGCCTATGCGGCGCCGACCGAGCACCCGCTCTTCCTCGCCCTGTGCGCGCTCGTCGGCCTCGTGGGCACCGACGGCGAGCGCGTCATCGTCCTCGTCTGCGTGCTGTCCCTCGTCGTGCTGGTATGGGGGACCTTCCGCGTCGGCGAGGCGTGCTTCGGCCTGTGGCCGGCGCTGGCCGGCGCGGCCTTCGTGGGCTCGAGCTTCGCCTTCCTGCTCTACGCCGCGCGCGCGTACGTCGACGTGCCCTTCCTGGCGCTCGTGCTGTGGGCGGCGTCGATGGAGGCGCGCTCGCCGCGCCGCGGCCTGCCCGTGATGGCGGTGCTCGCCGTCGCCGGGCTGATGCGCCCGGAGGCCTGGGTGCTGGCGGGCGCCTACTGGCTGTGGTGCGGATGGCGGCGCGTGGGCCTGCTGGTCCTCGCGGCCGCGGCGCCGGTCCTCTGGTGCCTGGTCGACCTCTGGGTCACGGGCGATCCGCTCTTCTCGCTGCACGCCACGAGCGACCTCGCCGACGAGCTCAACCGCAACCGCGGGCTCTCGTCGGTGCCGGGCTCGTTCGCCTCCTTCGTCACCGACACGGCGCGCCCGCCCGTGGCGCTCGCCGGCGCCGCCGGCGCCGTGCTGCTGTGGCGGCTGCGAACCGGCCGGGCGCTGCACGTGCCGATCGCGCTCTTCGGAGCCGGGCTCGTGACCTTCCTGGCCACCGGCCTGGCGGGCCTGTCGGTCCTGCCGCGCTACCTCACGGTGCCCGTCGTCGCCGTCTGCCTCGTCGCCGGCTACGGCGTCCTGGGCTTCACGACGCTCCCGCCGGGGCGCGTGCGCCGGGTCTGGTCGCGGGCGGCGGTCGGGGCGGCCGCGCTCGGCGTCGTCTTCGTGGCGATCAAGGCGCCCGTCGTCGGCACGCTGCGCGGCGAGCTGCGCTTCATCAAGGGCAGCCACGACGACCTCGTCGCCATCCTCCACGCGCCCGCGGTCCGGCGCGACATGCGCTGCGGGCCGATCACGTACCCCAACTACCGGCTCGTCCCCGACACGCGCTGGCTGCTCGACGTGCCGGCGCGGCGGGTGGGCGCCCGCAGCGCGCGCCGGCGCACGCGCGGCATCGAGATGTTCGTGCTGGGGACGAAGGAGCTCAAGCGCTACGGCTTCGCCGCGGGCGCGAGCCCGTCGACCAACGTGCCCGACCCCGGCTTCGTGCCGATCGCGCGCAACGCGCGCTTCAGCGCCTACGCGGCCTGCGGCTGAGCGAGGTGCCCGTCGCGGACGCGCACGGCGACGAGGCACAGGTCGTCGGCCGGGCGCCCCTCGGCGTGGCGGACCGCCGCCGTGCGCAGCCCGTCGACGATGTCGCCCGGCGGGGCGCCGCGCAGGGCCAGCAGCGTGTCGCGCGCGGCCTCCTCGCCGAAGAGGTCGTGGCGCTGGACGTCGCGCGCCGTCCGCGCCTCGGGCAGCCCGTCGGTGTAGATGAGCACGCCGCTGCCCGGGAGCAGGTCGGTCGTGACGGCGTGGCCGTGGAGGGTCGGCTCGACCCCCAGCGGCGGGCAGTGACGGATGTTGGCCAGCGGCACGCCGCGGTCGAGGTCCCACGGCGCGGGGTGGCCGGCGCTCGCCCAGGTGACCGTCCCGCGGTGGGGCGCGAAGCTCGCGCACAGGGCCGTGACGAACTCCGTGCCCGGCTCGCGCTCGGTGAGCGCGGTGTTGGCCAGGCGCAGGATCGTCATCGGGTCGTCGGTGTACTGCGCGAAGAGCGAGATCGTCGCGCGCACGAAGGCCGCGCGGCGGGCGGCGGGCAGGCCGTGGCCGACGACGTCGCCCACCACGACGAGCGTGCTCTCGTCGGCGCCGCGGGTGACGAGGAAGAAGTCGCCGGCGACGAGGCCGTCGGCCGGCGTGTAGGAGGTGGCGACGGCGAGGCCGTCGAGGTCGGGCAGGTCCGGAGCGGTGAGCGCGGAGCGCAGGCTCTCCAGCTCGCGCACCTCGCGCTCGGCGTCCGCGAGTTGGAGGCTCAGGGCCGTCGCGCGCTCCAGGAGGTTCGAGACCACCACCGCGAGCCCGATGAAGACCGCCCCGCGTCCGATGCCGCCCACGATCTGCGCGCTGGTGCTGATGTGCGTCGACGGGTTGATGAGCGGCACGACGATCGACAGGACGGTCGCGATGACGGCCGCCACGATGGCCGCCGTGCGTCCGAGCTGAAAGGCCGCCATGACGATCGGGAAGACCGCCAGGAACACGAGACTGAGCCCTGGCGTGTCGACGAACGCCCGCACCGCGAAGATGCTCAGGAGCAGCCCGAAGATGACCACGGCGTCTCGGTCGGTATGCCTTCCGGCCGCGCGCATCGCGAGGACCTTAACGTCCGCGATCAGCGAGACACGCGCGTATCGACGCCGATCTGGGCCAATCTCTGCCAGAGCGGCTCGTCCTGCGCGCGCGCCGTCTGGGCGAGCGCCCACTCGCGCAGCGCCTCGTCGGGCCGCAGGCGGGCGCCCGCCCGCGCCAGCAGCGCGTCGGCGAAGGCGTCAGGGTCGGTCGCGATGTCGACGGCGTCCGACCACGTGCGCACCCCCGCCAGGTCGGGGGTGACCGTCCGGCGTCCGAGGCGGGCGTACTTGAGGATCCGATAGGGCAGCGCGGCGTCGTTGAACGGCTCGACCTTGAAGGGGACTACGCCCACGTCGGCGCAGAGGATCAGTCGCGCCGCCGCCTCGTCCTCCACGCGGCCCAGCCAGACGAGGTTCGGGGCCGAACGGCAGTAGGCGAAGTCCTCGTCGCCGCGGCACTCGTCCTCGTGCCACTCGCCGGCGAGCAGCAGCACGAGCCGGTCGCCGAGCCGCTCGCTGACCGCGCGCAGCAGCGCCCAGTCCGTGCGCCAGCCCAGGTGGCCGAGCGAGATCGCGACGACGTCGCCGCCCTGCGGCGCGGGAAAGGAGTCGGCGGCGAGCGGCACCATCGTCGCGCGGCGGCCCGCGATGCCCTCCAGGCGGGCGAGCTCGTCGGAGACCGTGACGATCGTCGAGGCGCGCTGCGCGGCCTGCTCGTGGAGGATCTCCAGGCGCGCGCGGCGGCGCTCGTCGGCGTCGTAGGCGCGCTCGAAGCGGTCCCAGCGCCAGTACCACAGCTCGCAGCCCGGCGCCTGGGCCATGACGGCGCGGCCGAGCTGGTACTGCAGCGTGTGGAAGATCACGACCACGCGCGGCTCGCCGATGCGCCGGCGCAGGCTGCGGACCAGCCGCCGCGCCTGGCGGGCGGCGACGCCGTCGCCGATGCCCAGCGGCATGCGCGCGAAGGCCCCGTAGGGCATCCGCGGCGGGTCGACGGCGACCACGCCGTCGGCGCGCAGCAGGTCCTCGGCCTGGTCGCGCAGGATGAAGCGCTCCAGGGGCGCGGGAAGCAGGAGGACGCAGATCGGGGGGCTCTCCACGCGCCGCAGGCTAGTTGACGTCGGGAAGGCGGATACCGTCCCCGGCCGTGCAGGGCTACCTCAAGCGCCTCGCGACGTCGGGGCTCGCCTACCAGGCCTCGAGCCTCGTGGCCGGCTTCCTGGCGCTCTTCACCCTGCCGCTGTACACCCACCACCTCACCGAGGCGCAGTTCGGCTACGCCGAGACGCTGCTCACGGCGATCATCCTGGCGAGCATCGTCCTGCGCTTCGGCGTCGGCGAGGCGTTCGTGCGCTTCTACTTCGACGACGACGACGCCCTGCGCCGCGATCGGCTCGCCCGGCGCACGGTGTCCTTCGTGCTCGTCACCACGACCGTCGGGGCGCTGGTCGCCGTCGCCTTCGCGGGCGTGCTCTCGCAGGCGCTGCTGCGCACGCGCGACGCGACCCTCATGGCCTACGGCGTCCTGGGACTGTGGGCCTTCACCAACCTCGAGATCGCCTACGCGCTGCTGCGCGTCGACGAGCGCCGGCGCACCTACCTGATCGCGAGCGTGAGCAACGTCGTGCTCACCGTCGCGCTCACGGTGACGCTCGTCGTCGGCTTCGACGGCGGCGCGCGCGGCTATGTGCTCGGCAACTACGCCGCCTCGACGATCGTCCTCGTCGGGCTCTGGGTCTTCGCGCTGCGCCACCGCGTGCGGCTGGACCTGCGCGCCCCCGCCACGCTGGGCCCCCTGCTGCGCTTCGGCGCCCCGACCGTGCCGGCCGACGCCGGCGTCTTCGCGCTGAACGTCGTCGACCGCGCGTGGCTGCTGCGCGCCGACTCGCCCGCGGCGGCCGGGCTCTACGCCGTCGCGGTCAAGCTCGCGACGCTCGTCATCGTCGCCGTGCGCGGCTTTCAGTACGCGTGGCCGCCGCTGGCCTACTCGATCACCGACGAGGACGAGGCCCGCCACCTCTACGCGCTCGTCACGACGGCCTACGTGATCGTCACGGGCCTCGTGGTGGCCGGGCTGACGCTGCTCGGGCGCTGGGTCGTGCGCCTGCTCACGGCCGACCCGTTCTACGGCGCCCACAAGGCGCTGCCGTGGGTGGCGCTGGGGTGGGCGCTGTACGGGCTCTTCCTGGTCTTCGTGACCATCGCGGGGCGCGCCAAGGTCACGACGCGCACCTTCCCGGCGGCCATGATCGGCCTCGCCGTCAACGTCGTCGGCCTCGCCCTGCTCGTCGACCCGCTCGGCCCGTCGGGCGCCGGAATCGCCCTGTGCGCCGCCTACCTGGCGATGCTCGTCGCCGTCCACTTCCTGACCCGGGGGCTGTTCGTCGTTCCCTTCGACTGGCCGCGGCTGGCGCGGATCGTGGCGATCATCGGCGGGATCTCGGTCGCGGGCGAGCTGCTGCTGCCCACCAGCGGATTCGACGGCTTCGCGCTGCGGACGCTGGCGCTGGCGCTCATCCCGCTGGCGCTGGCGCCGGAGCTGCTGCGCCTGCGGCGCGAGTTGCTGGGCTAGGGCGCCAAACTGCTCACCGAGAGAGGGAGGCCTGGCGCGTCGGCATTCACCGGAAGAACGAGTGTCGCCTTAGTCGACCTATAGCCGACTAAGTCGACACTCGTCGCGGGCCCGCGGACCGCCCGCGAGCGCGGGCGCTCTCTCTCCCTCGGTGAGCAGTTGGCCGCGTGGCGCCGCCAACGCCCGCGGATGACTAGAGCCGCCGCCCCCGATTGTGCTCCACCGCCGCCTCGCGCAGACCCTCGCCCCGATCCGGGCGCAGCGTCGCCGTCACGTGGCGCCAGTAGCGCCGCGGGTCGTGGCCGGGGAGCGCGAGGGCCGCGAGCGAGCGGACCGCGTAGGCCCAGGCCGTGAGCACGCGGACCGCGGCGGCCGCGGACGCCGAGTGGTGCTTTCGCATGTAGCGGTCGCGGTTGCGCGAGAGCTCGACGATCCGCCGATCGGGGACCTTGCCGGTCGAGAGCTGCTCGTGGTGGACCGCCTGCGCCGAGGGGACGTAGAGCGTGCGCCAGCCGGCATCGCGCAGGCGCCGGCAGAAGTCGACCTCGTCGGAGTAGACGAAGAAGGCCGGGTCGAACCACTCGATCTCGCGTGCGGCCTCGGTGCGCACGAGCAGCGCGGCCGACTGTGCCCAGTCGACCTGGCGCGTGCGCTCGCCGCGGCTCTGGACGGTCAGCCGCCTGTGGAGGAAAAGGGCGCCGACGAAGGCCGTCCACGGGGTGGGGAAGCGCCACGCGCTCGGCTGCACGGAGCCGTCGGGGCGCACGAGGCGCGCGCCCGCCGCGGCCGCGTCGTCGCGCTCCTCGAGGGCGTCGCGCAGCGCCGCCGTGGCGCCCGGACGCAGCTCGGAGTCCTCGTTGAGCAGCAGCGCGTAGCGGCCGCCGGCGCGCTGCAGCAGGGCCGTGTCGTTCTCGCCCTTGCCGCGCCGGCGCTCGAGCGCGACGACCTCGGGCGCGACCGAGTGGCGGCGGGCCGCGGCCGCCGAGCCGTCGCGCGACGCGTTGTCGAGGACCAGCACCTCGGTGTCGAAGGGCAGGCGCTCGCGCTCGGCCGCGATCGCGTCCAGGCAGCGAACGAGCAGCTCGCGCTGCTCGGTGTTGACGACGCAGAAGGTCAGCTCGACCGCCACCTCCCCGAAGATACGCGGGATGCGCGTCAGCGTCGTCGACCCCGCCGCGTACACGCCGCCGTACGACCGGGCGCTGTGCGCCGCGCTGGCGCGGGCCGGGGCCGACGTCGAGCTGCTCACCGCGCCCTTCCCGCACGGCGAGGTGCCACCGGCGCGCGGCTTCACCGTGCGCGAGGACTTCTACCGCTTCGCCCCGCGCGGCCGCGGCCGGCGCTGGGCGCGCCTGGCCACCCACGTCCCCGACATGCTGCGGGCGTCGCGCCGCGAGGCCGACATCGTCCACTTCCAGTGGCTGGCCGTCCAGCCCGTCGACCAGCACCTCCTGCGCGCCTTCGGGCGCCCGCGCGTGCTCACCGCCCACGACGTGCTCCCGCGCGAGCCACTGCCGGGCCAGCGCGAGGCACAGCGCCGGCTCTACGCGGACATGGACGCCGTCGTCGTCCACACCGAGCACGGCCGGGCCCGCCTGATCGGCGAGCTCGGCCTCGACGCGGCCCGCGTGCACGTCATCCCGCACGGGGTCCTGCACCCGGCGGGCGACGCGCCGCTGCCGCCCGAGCTCGCCGCCTACGACGGCACCGTCGTCCTGTGCTTCGGCCTCATCCGCCCCTACAAGGGCATCGACGTCCTGCTCGAGGCCTGGCGCGGGATCGAGCGCGCCGAGCTGTGGGTCGTCGGCGCGCCGCGCATGGACATGGCCGCGCTGCACGCCGCGGCGCCGCCCACCGCCCGCTTCGTCGAGCGCTTCGTCACCGAGGGCGAGGCGGCGGCGCTCTTCCGGCGCGCCGACCTCGCGGTGCTGCCCTACCGCGAGATCGACCAGTCGGGCGTGCTCTTCACCGCGCTGGGCTTCGGGGTCCCGATGGTGCTCACCGACGTCGGCGGCTTCCCCGAGATCGCCGCCGCCGGCGCCGCCGAGCTCGTCGTCCCCGGCGACCCCGCCGAGCTCCACGACGCGCTCGCGCGCCTGCTGGACGACCCCGCGCGCCGGGCCACGATGGCCACGGCCGCGCTCAGGCTCGCCGACGGCACCTACGGCTGGGACGCGATCGCGCGCGCCCATCTCGAGCTGTACGACACACTGCTCGCGTGACCGCCGTCGCCGTCGTCTTCTGGGTGGCCGTCGGCCTGCTCGTCTACGCGCAGGTCGGCTATCCGCTGCTGCTCGAGGCGCTCGGCCGGCTGCGCCGCGGGCGCGCCGCCGCGGTCGACGGCAGCGGCCCGGAGCCCGACGTCTCGCTCGTCATCGCCGCCCACCGCGAGGCCGAGGTCATCGCCGCGAAGGTCGCCAACGCGCGGGCGCTCGACTGGCCGGCCGGGCGCCTGCAGGTCATCGTCGCGTGCGACGGCTCGCCCGACGACACGCCGGCGCGCGCCCGCGCCGCCGGGGCCGACGTGGTGCTCGAGCTGCCGTGGGGCGGCAAGGTCCGTGCCCAGGACGCCGGGGTCGAGCGGGCGCGCGGCGAGCTGCTGGCCTTCTCGGACGCCAACGCGCTCTGGGAGCCCGGCGCGCTGCGCGCGCTCGCGGCGCCCTTCGCCGACGCCCGCGTCGGCTACGCCTGCGGCCAGGTGCGCTTCGTCAGCGACGGCGGGACCAACCAGGAGGGGCTCTACTGGCGCTATGAGCTGGCGATCCGGGCCCGCGAGTCCCAGCTGCAGTCGGTCACCGCGGGCAACGGCGCGATCTACGCGGTGCGGCCCGCGGCCTACCTGCGCGTCGACCCGGTGATGGGCCACGACCTGTCGCTGCCCTTCAACATGGTCAAGCGCGGCTGGCGCGCGGTCTACGCGCCGGCGGCGCGGGCGACCGAGAAGATGGTCCCGACCGTCGAGGGCGAGTTCGCGCGCAAGCGGCGGATGATGAGCCACGCGTGGCCGATCGTCCTGCGCGGCGGGCTGCTGTCCCCGCGCGGCTATCCGCCGCTCTACGCGCTGATGGTCGCGTCGCACCGGCTGCTGCGCTACGCGTCGCCGTTCCTGCACGCGGTGGCGCTCGTCGCCAACGCGGCGCTGCTGGGCGCCGGCCCGCTGTACGTGGCGACCTTCGCCGTCCAGCTCGCGGTGCTGGCCGCGGCGCTGGCGGGTCGCGTCGTGCGCGCGCGCCCACTGCTGGTCGCGCGCTACTACGTGCTCACCACGGCGTCGATGGCGGCCGGGCTGTGGGACTACCTGCGCCACGGGACGCCCGCGGGGTGGAGCCCGCCCGAGGGCACGCGCTGATGGGCCGCCGCGCCTTCGACGTCGTCGTCGCCGGGACGGCGCTGCTCGTCGCCTCGCCCTTCCTGCTCGCCGCGGTCGTGGCCATCCGCCTGGAGTCGAAGGGGAGCGCGATCTACCGCCAGCGTCGTGTGGGCAGGGACGGCCGCGCCTTCGACGTCCTCAAGCTGCGCACGATGGTCACGGGGGCCGAGCACATGGGCGCGGGGCTGGCCGTGAGCGAGGGCGACACGCGGATCACCCGCGTCGGGCGCCTGCTGCGGCGCACGTCGCTGGACGAGATGCCCAACCTCGTCAACGTCCTGCGCGGCGAGATGTCGATCGTCGGGCCGCGCCCGACCGTCCCCGTGCAGGTCGACCGCTACACCGAGCGCCAGCGCGGCCGGCTGGCGGTCAAGCCGGGGATCACGGGCTGGGCGCAGGTCAACGGGCGCACCGAGCTGCCCTGGGACGAGCGCATCGAGCTCGACCTCTGGTACATCGAGCACCGCTCCTGGCGCCTGGACCTGCGGATCCTGTGGCGCACCGCGCGCATGGTGCTCGGCGGCCACGGCCTGTACCGCGGCGAGGCGCCCGCCTGGCGCGACCCGCCGCCCGAGCCCTAGTCGCGGCCGGAGCGGCCGCGCTCGTCGCCGCCCGCGGCGCCGCGCCCCTGGCCGCCGCCGCCGCTCTGCGCGCCGGCGCCGCCCTGCCCGTCGCCCCGCTTCCCGAAGCGGATGCTCTGGACGGCCGGGCCGCCGTCGCGCCCCTGCGCGCCGAGGCGCCCGCGCCGCTGCCCGAAGCGGCCTCGTTGCGAGCCGCCGCCCTCGCTGCGTCGCCCGCGCCCGTCGCCCGCGCCGCCGCTGCGCCCGCGCACGCCGTCCTTCCGCTGCGCGGCGCCGCGCCCTGACCCATCGCGACCGCCGCGGCCGAACCCGTGGCGCTCGCCGTTCTGGCCCCGGCCGTGCCCACGCCAACCGCGCCGCTTCGCGCCCGCGCCGGGCTTCGGCGCCTTCGCCACGGCCGGCGTGGTCGCCGCCACGCTCGCGACGATCGTCTTGGGCGCCGGGGCCGCGGGTGCAGCGGCCCGCTTCGCGGAGGCCCTGTGGTGGTGGGGCGACGTCGCGGCGCCCGCGATCGGCGGGCCGCTCCCGCCGTGCAACTGCACCTCGCGGACCGCGACGTAGCCGGCGCTGCCCGCGCTCCCGGCGACCGCGGCGCACGCCAGCGTCTTCGCCGCCACGCCCTTCGCGGCCCCGCTCAGCCCGGCGAGCGACCCGCCCGCGGCTCCGGCCGCGCCCGCCGCGCCCGAGCCGCCGCCGATGCCGACCGCCGACAGCACCGTCGCCTTGAGGCCGATGCTCGGGACGACCGGCAGCAGCACCGCCATCGCTGCGCGCTGGCGGCGCACCTCGGCCTCGAACCCGGCGCAGCCCTCGCAGCGCGCTACGTGACGGCGCAGCGTCGCGCGCTTGAGCGCGGAGCCGCGCAGCGTCGCGAGCTGCTCGCGGATCTCCGGGCAGGGCGCCTCGCGCGCGCGGCGCCAGCTCGCCAGCGACTCGCGGGCCTGGAACACGAGCGCCTTCACCTTCTCCCGGCGCACGCCGAGGACCTCGGCGATCTCGTCGTGGCTGTGGTCGCCCAGCTCGAAGAGGACGAGCGCGGCGCGCTGCTCGTCGGGGAGCTGCTCGAGGTCGGCCAGCAGGCCGCGCAGCTCCGAGCGGCGCTCGAGCTCGGGCCCGAGGCCGTCGGTCGGGAGCTTGGCCTCGTCGAAGGCGACCTGCTCGCGCCGGGCGCGCAGCATGGACAGGCAGCGGTTGCGCGCGATCGTGTACAGCCAGGCCTTGAGGCGGATGCGCGCGTCGCTGCCGCGCAAGCCGCGGTAGGCGGCCATGAAGGTGTGCTGCACCGCGTCCTCGGCCTCTTCGGTGCTGCCGAGCATGTGGCGGCAGAAGGCGAGCAGGCCGCGGTGGTAGCGGTCGAAGACGAGCTCGAAGGCGCGCTCGTCGCCGCCGCGGACGCGGGCGACCAGGGCGTCGTCGGACCGCCCGCGCGGAAGGCGCGCGCGCCGGCGGGCGCGCGGCTGGGCGCGCACGGGGGAGACGGTGCTGATCGACGAGTTCGCGGACAACGGCCCGGCACATCCTCTCCAACGCGCGCATCCGGTGCGGGTTGGCGGCTGGCGAATGACGTAGTGCCCGGGGTCTATCCTCCGAAACCCCGATGCCCTTCTTCCGGCATGAAGGCCGCCGCCTGGCCTACACGATCTACGGCGACGGCCCGCGGACCTGCGTGCTGGTGCACGGGCTGCTGCTCTCGCAGAAGATGCACGAGCCGCTCGCGCGGGCCCTGGCCGAGCGCGGCAACCGCGTCGTGACGCTCGACCTCCTGGGCCACGGGCGCTCGGACCGCCCGCGCGACATGACGCAGTACTCGATGACCTTCTTCGGCGAGCAGATCATCGCCCTGCTCGACCACCTCGAGGTGCAGGAGGCGGTGCTGGCGGGCACGTCGCTCGGCGCGAACGCCACGCTCGAGGCGGCCGTGGCCGCCCCCGAGCGCGTGCGCGGGATGGTCATCGAGATGCCCGTCCTCGACAACGCGCTGCTGGGCTGTGCCATCGCCTTCACGCCGCTGATGATGGCGCTGACCTTCGGCGAGCCGGTCATGCGCGCGGTCGCCCGGGCGGCGCGCCTCGTGCCGACCGGTGGCGGGCCGTGGCTGGCCGACATCGGCCTGGACACGATCCGTCAGGACCCCGCGCCTAGCGCGGCGGTCCTGCACGGGCTCTTCTTCGGCCGCACCGCCCCGCACAAGGCGCTGCGGCGCACGCTCAAGGCGCCGACGCTGGTCATCGGCCACCAGCGCGACCCCGTCCACCCCTTCAGCGACTCCGGGGCGCTCGTCGAGGAGCTCCCCGACGCCCGGCTCGTGCAGGCCAGCTCGATCCTCGAGCTGCGCCTGACCCCCGAGCGCCTCACGGGCGAGATCGCCGACTTCCTCGACGACTGCTGGAAGGCGCGCAGGCGCCGCGGTGGCGCGTCGCGCGCCCGACGCGTCGCCTAGGCTTCCGGGTCGCTCATGTCCAAGCGAGTAGACGAGAAGGAACGCCGGCGCCAGGAGCGGCTCGCCGCCGAGGAGGCGGCCCGCAAGGCGGCCGCCCGCAAGCGCACGCTGCAGATCGGCGGCGGGGTCGTGCTCGTGCTCGCCGTGGTCGCGGTCGTCGCCATCGTCGCGCTCGCCGGCGGGGGCAAGGACAGCAACGACCCGTCGGTCAGCGCGTCGAAGGTCGCGGCCGACGCGAAGGCCGCCGGGTGCACGTTCGGGCAGTTCAAGTCCGAGGGGCGCACCCACACCGCCAGCACGGTCTCCTACAAGACCAACCCGCCGACCTCGGGCAACCACAACCCGACGCCCGCCCAGGACGGCTTCTACCGCGAGGGCAACTCGCCGCCGAAGGAGAACTTCGTGCACTCGCTCGAGCACGGGCGCATCGAGTTCCAGTACAAGCCGGGCACCTCGCAGGCCGACGTCGCCAAGTTCCGCCAGGTCGCCGAGGCGCCCTTCAACGGCAACGCCGGCTACCACGTCCTCTTCTTCGAGAACGACACGGATATGCCGGCGCAGTTCGCGCTCGCCGCGTGGACGAAGTCGCTGACCTGCCCGTCGCTGACGCCCCAGGCGATCACGGCGATGCACAGCTTCCGCGACGCCTTCACGGACAAGGGCCCCGAGTTCATCCCGTGATCGTGGGCGGCGGGGCGGATTCGACACTGTGTCGAATCGGGTAGCGTTCCTCCCCATGGCTAAGCAGCCCCACATCCTCGTCGGCCAGGTCGCGGCCGTCACCGGCGCCGCCCGCGGCATCGGCAAGGCGACCGCCCAGGCCCTCGCGCGCGAGGGCATGAAGGTCGCGATCGGCGACCTCGACCTCGAGCTCGCCGAGCAGGCGGCCGCCGAGATCGGCCCCAACGCCGCGGGCTTCGAGCTCGACGTCACCAAGCGCGACTCCTTCGAGGCCTTCGTCGACGCGGTCGAGGAGCGCTTCGGCCCCATCGACGTGCTCGTCAACAACGCGGGCATCATGCCCGTAGGGCGCTTCATCGACGAGGACGACGCGACCGCCGTGCGCATGGTCGACATCAACCTCCACGGCGTCATCCACGGCATGAAGATCGTCCTGCCGCGGATGATGGCCCGCGACCGCGGCCACGTGGTCAACATCGCCTCGCAGGCGGGCAAGTACGGCGCCCCGGGCGGCGCGACGTACTCGGCCACCAAGCACGCGGTCATCGGCCTCACCGAGGCGGTGCGCGGCGAGCTGCACATCGAGGGCTCCTCGGTCGAGCTCAGCTACGTGATGCCGTTCCTGGTCAACACCGAGCTGGGCGCCGGGACCAACAACGCGCGCGGGATGAAGATGCTGGACACCTCCGACGTGGCCGACGCCATCGTCGACGCGCTCAAGCGCGACGTGGTCGACGTCTGGGTCCCGCGCTCCAGCCGCCACACCCATCGCCTCGGGGCGCTGCTGCCGCGCCGCGCCAGCGAGACCCTCGCCCGCGCCATGAAGGCCGACCGCGTGCTCATGGGCGCCGACCACGACGCCCGCGCGGCCTACGAGCTGCGCGCGGCCCACTCCGAGCCCGGGCTCGAGCCCGGGCAGGAGCCGCGGCAGCTCACGGGCTGAGCCCCGCTACGAGCGGCCGATCGACACGTCGCCCGTCGCGTCCGCCCGCGGGCGACGGCGGAAGCGGCGCAGGCCGTGGCTGTAGTTCTCGCGCGCCTGCATGGCCAGGCCCGCGTCGACGAAGGCGCGCCCGGGCGAGCCCGCCCGCACGAGCGAGGCGACCCCGACCCCGGCGCCGGTCCCCACGGGGCCGGTCGCCGTCTGCACGCGCACGCTCGTCGCCGCCTCGCGCATGGCCTCGGCGGTGGTCGCCGCCGCGTCGTGGTCGGCATGGGCGAGCAGCGCCGCGATCTCGTCGTCGCCGAGGTAGGCGATGACGTCGGTGCCGCGCAGGCGCCGGCGCACCGCGTCGAGGATCCCGGCCACGAGCTGGTCGGCGATGTCGGGGCCGTGCGTGGCGCGCAGCCCCGGCAGCCCGTGCAGCGAGCAGCGCACGAGCGCCGCCTGCTCGCCGTAGCGCCGGCAGCGCAGGAGCTGGTGGCGGACGGAGCGCTCGAAGGCGCGGCGGCCGGGAGGGCCGGCGAGCACGCCGCCGCCGCTCTCGCGCTGGTCCTCGGGCGCCTCGCCCAGGTGCCAGAGCAGGCAGGCGTCGGTGCCCTCGCCGCCGTCGACGAGCGAGGCCGAGGCCGAGACGCGCAGGTAGGAGCCGTCGGCGCGCGCCAGCCGCCACGTCCCGCGATCGACGATCACGCGGCGCTCGAGCACGAGCCGGCGGCGGACCTCTTCGTCGGGGAGGTCCGCGGGGTGGGTGAGGTCCTGGACGGAGCGCCCGACGAGGTCCTCGGCGCCGAAGCCCAGCAGCGCGCAGAGCGAGCGGTTGACGCGCACGAGGCGCCCCTCGGCCGAGATCAGCGCCATCGGCACCGGCGCCATGTGGAAGGCGCGGTCGAGGCCGGCCAGGGCGGTCTCGCTGCGCGCGAGCGCGCGGCCGCGGGCCACGAGCGCGTCGAGGCGCACCTCGAGTTCGTCGGCGGCGAAGGGCTTGACCACGCAGTCGTGGGCACCCGCGAGCAGCAGCCCGGGGACGTCCTCCGGCGACGCGGCGAAGGTCAGCAGGGGCGCCTCGCCGAGGCGGCGGCGCAGCGCGGTGATGGCGCTCGCGCCGGCGGCGGCGTCGAGCAGCACGGCGTCCGGGCGGCGGTCGGCGATCAGGCGCGCGGCCTCCAGCGCGTCGGCGGCGTGGGCGACGTCGTAGCGCCGGGCGATGAGCTCCTGGACGTAGGCGCCCAGCTCGGCGTCGGCGCTGACCATCAGGATCCGGGCGCGGTCGTGCGCGACGTCGCCGTCGAAATGGACGCCGGCGACCCGCCGCCCGTCGGCCGCGAGCTCCGCCCGCAGGCGCTCGACGGTGGCCCGCTGGCGCTCGGCGACGTCGACCATGGCCGGGGCGCCGTCGAGGTCCGGGCCCTGGAGGCGATCGGCGCTCAGCGGCAGGTCGACCACGAAGAGCGCGCCGCCCTCGGGCGCGTCGGTGAGGGTGACGATGCCGTTGTGGAGCGCCACCAGGTCGCGCACGATGGCCAGGCCGAGGCCGCTTCCGGGCGTGCGCGCCGCGGTCGCGGCGCCGCGGCGGTAGCGCTCGAAGATGGTCTCGCGCATGCTGTCGTCCACTCCGGGGCCGCTGTCGGCGACCTCGATGCGCAGGCGCTCGCCCGCGGCGGCGACCGTGCAGCGCACGATGCCGCCCTCGGGGGTGAACTTCAGCGCGTTGGCGAGCAGGTTGGAGACGACGGGGAGCAGCTTCTCCTCGTCGACCCGGGCGGTGAGCCGGTCGGGAGCGTCGAGGACCAGGCGCTGGCTGCGCAGCTCGGCGACGCTCGCGAAGCCGTCGCAGCTCGCGCGGACCAGGCGCGCGACGTCGACGTCGCGCGGCTCGAGCTCGAGGTGGCCGCCGTCCAGGCGCGAGACCTGCAGCAGCTCCTCGACGCGCTTGAGCAGGACGTAGGCGTTCGCGCGGATGCGCTCGACGTCCTGGGTGTGATCGTCGCCGAGCTCGGCGGCGGCAAGCAGCCGTCCGCACAGCCCCAACACGATCGACAGCGGCGTCTTCAGCTCGTGGCCGACGCCGGCCAGCAGCTCGCGCCGCTGCTCGTCGAGCGCACGTGACCAGCTTGCGAGCGAGCCCGCTTCGAGATCGTGGCGGCGCCCCTCGTCCGGCCGCCTGATCGCGTGCTGCGCTCGGGAATCGCCCCTGTCGGCATCCTGACCGACCATTCCCTGTAACCCCCCCGGGTCTGCACTATGTCGTTACTTCGGTACGTCGCGAATCAAAGCGGCAACGTTACCCACCGGGGTGGGGAAGTTCGTACCCCACGCTCCGCGGCGTCTTACACCCGCGGTCGCGCATGCAAGTCACCCGCAGATCGTCGGAGTGCAGGGCTACCTTGCCGTCCGCACGGTCCAAGCGGCACGACGCCCTCCCGATCGTGCGCCTGTCGCAAAGCGGCGAGGGGGCGGTCGCGCTGACTCGCTTCCACGTCGCCCCAGCGGCCGCCGGGCGGTCCCCGTCTACCCCCCAGGGGGCCGCCCGCGCGGGCGGTGGGGTAGAAAAGTACCCCCACGGATTCGCTTCCGTGCAGTTTCATGACCCATTGCCGCCAGGACATGGGCGGCACCGGTAAAGCAAGGGGCAAACTCCGGGGGGCAACATGTCAATGGAGGAACACGAGGGCGCTCGCCCTCGCGACGACGAGGCGCCACTGAGGGTGATCGTCGTCGATGATGATCCACTCGCGCGCAGGATGCTGCGCGATGTGCTGCAGGACGCGGGCATCACCGTCATCGCCGAAGCCGGCGGCGGCCGTGAGGCCATCGAGCTGAGCGTGTACTACCGGCCCGACGTCGTGGTCATGGACCTCGTCATGCCGGGCATGGACGGCGTCGCCGCGACGCGCCAGATCGTCGACAAGGCGCCGGACGTGCGCGTCGTCATGCTGACCTCGTCGGACAGCGAGGAGGTCGGGCTCATGACCCTGCGCGCGGGAGCCTCCGGGTTCCTGTGCAAGAACGTCGGGGTCGACGCCCTGCCGCGCGCGCTGCGCTGCGCTCGCGACGGCGAGGCCGTTGTCTCGCGGGCGCTGACCATGCGCCTGATCGAGGGGATGCGCCGCGTGCGCGAGGACGGCGCCGGGATGCGCCCGATCCGCAGCCCGCTCACGCCGCGCGAATGGGAGGTGCTCGACCTGCTCTGCCAGGAGCGCACCACCGACGACATCGCGACCACGCTCGTCCTCTCGGTCGAGACCGTGCGCTCGCACATCAAGAGCGTCCTGCGCAAGCTCGGCGTGCGCTCGCGACAGGAGGCGGTCAAGGCCGCATCCGGCCTGCGTTCCGGGCTCGTCCTGGACGGGCTGGCCGAGGCGTGAGCTCGGCGGCGCCGGCCTACAACGGCGCCGAGGCAGACCTCGACGCCTATGCCGCCCAGGCCGCGCATCAGCTGGGCGAGGCCGTCGCGCTGCTGCGCGGCTACCTGGTCGTGCTCGAGCAGCGCGGAGACCGCGACCCCGAGCTCGGCGACGCGCTGCGGGGCCTATCGGCCGGGACCGAGCGCGCCCAGCGCTTCGTCGACGACCTGCTCGACCTCGCCGCCGTCGGACGCGCCGAGCCCGCCGCCGAGCGCGTGGCCCTCGAGGAGGCCCTCGACGCCGCCCGCCGGCGGCTGGCCTCCGAGATCGGCGACGCCTCCGCCGACGTGCGCGCCGGGGCGCTGCCCATGGCGCGCGCGGACCGCGAGCTCGTCGCGCGCCTGCTCGTGCACCTGCTGCGCGTCGCGCTCTCGGCCGGCGCGCGCAACGTCGAGCTTGCCGGCGCCGAGGAGGACGGCGTGGTGCGCCTCGAGCTGCGCGACGACGGCGCGCCCGCGGCCGGCGACCCGTTCGCGCCCTTCGCCCGCGCCCGAGGGCGCGGGCCGCTGGTGGGCGCGGGGGTGGGGCTGACCCTGAGCCGGCGGATCGTCGAGCGCCACGGCGGGACCATCGAGCTCGCCCGCGAGGCCGACGGCGACACCGTGGTGACCTTCACGCTCCCCGCCGAGGGCTAGCCGGCGTGCGGATCCTGCTCTGCGACGACACGCCCGAGCTGCGCATGCTGCTGCGCGCCGCGATCGAGGACGGCGACGCGCCGGTGACGATCGTGGGCGAGGCGGGCGACGGCGACGAGGCGCTGCGCCTGGCCGAGGCCGAGCAGCCGGAGGTGGTGGTGCTTGACCTCGAGATGCCCGGGCCGGCGCCGCAGGAGCTCCTGACGGGGCTGCGCGCGGCCGCTCCCGCGGCGCTGCTTGTCACCTTCTCGGGCCACGATCCGGCGGACGTGGCGGGCGCCGCGGTGTCGGAGATCGCGCTCCACGTGCCCAAGACGACCGACCTCACGGCCGCCGGCCGCACGGTCCGCGAGCTGGGGACGAGCCGACAAGGCGCGTGATCGCGGGTGCCCGCAAGGGCATACTGCGCAGATGAGCTTCACCGCCGGCGCCGAGCCGCTCCGGCCCGCGGCGCCGCGAGTCGTCATCGCCGACGACGACGCGGCGTTCCGCACCGGTGTGCGCGCCGCGCTCCAGGAGGCGGGCATCGTCGTCATCGCGGAGGCCGACAACGGCCGCGACGCGATCGACCTCGCCGTCCACTTCCGCCCCGACGTCGTGCTCATGGACGTCGTCATGGTCGGGATGGACGGCATCTCAGCGACGCGGGCGATCGCCGGACGGGCGCCCGACGTCAGCGTCGTGCTCCTGACGAGCTCGCAGGACGCCGAGCTGGGGATGATCGGCCTGCGCGCCGGGGCCAACGGGCACCTCGTCAAGGGCCTCGAGCTCGACGACCTCGTCGCCGCGGTGCGCAGCGCGGCCGGGGGCGAGCCGGTGCTCGCGCCCGCCGTGGCGCGGCGGCTCATCGAGCGCCTGCGCGCGCTGCCCGACGGCGGCCTGGGCGTGCGCCCGGTGCGCAGCTCGCTGACCTCGCGCGAATGGGAGGTCCTCGACCTCCTGTGCGCCGGCCTGTCGGTCGACGAGGTCTCCGACCGCCTCGTGGTCGCGCGCGACACGGTGCGCACGCATGTCAAGCGGATCCTGCGCAAGTTGGGGGTCCATTCGCAGGCCGAGGCCATCGAGATGGCCAACGGCATCCGGGCGACCTATGCGCCCGGCCACCGCGAACCCCTGCGCTGAAGCCGCGCTGCGGCCGAAGGTCTAGCCGCACGGACAGCCAAATCGGCCGCCCGCGGGTGAGGAATCACCCCCAGGTCTAGCCACGACCTCCCCAAGGTGGGTGGGGTGAACATCACCGCGCCTCAACCCACATTCCCCCCAGCGCGAGACGCCTCCGAAATCACGATACCCATACGAAAGGCGCGGCCGCACGCCGGTCGCCGGGGGAAGCAAGTGCCGGGGTCGCTGGATGCGGCCCCGGGGGAGCAACGGGGGCAACATGACAGTGGGTATCGTCGGACTGGGGTACGTCGGCCTGCCGCTGGCGCAGTCCTTCGCCGAGGCGGGCGAGCGCGTCATCGGCGTCGACGTCAATGCGCGCCGCGTGGCACAGCTGCGCCGCGGCGAGTCATACATCGAGGACGTCGCGTCGGAGTCGCTGAAGGCGATGGCCTCGCGCTTCGAGCCGACGACGCGGGTCGCGTCGCTGGCCCAGGCCGACGCGATCATCATCTGCGTCCCGACGCCGCTGACGGCCAACCGCGAGCCGGACCTGACGCCGCTCATCGACTCGGCCCGCTCGGTCGCCTCGATCCTGCAGGCCGGCCAGCTCGTCGTCGTCGAGTCGACCACCTACCCCGGCACGACGCGCGAGCGCGTCCAGCCGATCCTCGAGGAGTCGGGCCTGGTCGCCGGCCGGGACTTCTTCCTGGGCTTCTCGCCCGAGCGCGTCGATCCGGGCCGCGAGGACTACACGCTGCGCACCACGCCGAAGATCGTCTCCGGTCTCAGCGACGAGTGCGGCGACCGCGCCGAGGAGCTCTACAGCCTGGTCTGCGACCGCCTCGTGCGCGTCTCGGTCCCCGAGGTCGCCGAGATGGCGAAGCTCCTCGAGAACATCTTCCGCTCGGTCAACATCGCGCTCGTCAACGAGCTGGCCGAGCTCGCCGACCGGATGTCGATCGACATCTGGGAGGTCGTGGACGCGGCGGCCACCAAGCCGTTCGGCTTCATGCGCTTCGACCCGGGGCCCGGGATGGGCGGCCACTGCCTGCCCGTCGACCCCTTCTACCTGAGCTGGAAGGCGCGCGAGGTCGACTTCACCGCCGAGTTCATCGAGCTCGCCGGCAAGGTCAACCAGCACGCCCCGTACGTCTCGGTGGAGAAGGTCGAGCGCGCGCTCAACGACCTCGGCAAGCCCGTCCGCAGCTCGCGGATCGCGATCATCGGCGTCTCGTACAAGGCCGGGGTCGGCGACATCCGCGAGTCGCCCGCGCTGAAGATCATCGGCCGCCTGGGCCGCCTCGGCGCCTCGATCGTCTACCACGACCCTTACGTCCCGACCCTGCCGGCCTTCGGCCTCGAGGGAGTCTCTCTCGACGAGGCCCTGGCCGGCGCCGACCTGGCCGTGATCGTCACGGCCCATCCCGGCATCGACCACATGGACGTGGCGGCCCGGGTCCCTGTCGTCGACCTGCGAGGCGTCACGCGCACCCAGCGCGCCGCCATCCGCGAGGTCGCCCGTCTGCGGTCCGTCGACTCCGACGCCGCCTGAGGAGCCCAGCATGAAGCGCCTGCTCATCATCGCCGACCACTCGCTGGTCGTTCACGCCATCCGACTGGCCCTGCGCCAGACCGCCGGGTTCCAGGTCGTCGGCTTCGTCGACGGCCGCCAGAGCACTCGCGGCCACCTCATCGAGACCCGCCCCGACGTCGTCCTCGTCGACGACATGCAGAACCCGGAGCACGCTCTGGACCGCCTGCGCGAGATCGCCGCCGAGGCGCCCGACGCCAAGGCGCTCCTGCTCACGGTCCGGATGGAGAACGAGTGGCTCGACGAGGCCTTCGAGGCCGGGGCCGAGGCCGCGGTCTCCAAGTCCGTGCACCCGATCGCGCTCGGCACGCTGCTGCGCGAGATCGTCCAGGGCCGGGTCGTCCACCACCCGCGCCGCGCCCGCGAGACCGGCGCCGCCGAGGACTGCCCGCTGACCGCGCGCGAGCTCGAGATCCTGCGCCTCGCCGCCCAGGGCTACACCAACAGCCGCATCGCCCGCGAGCTCTGGGTCACCGAGCAGACGGTCAAGTTCCACCTTTCCAACACGTATCGCAAGCTCGGCGTCGCCAACCGCACCGAGGCCAGCCGGTACGCCTACGTCAACCAGCTCGTCGGCGCTGGTGAGCAGCTTGCGTCCTGACGCACCCCTCTCCGAGGTGAAGCCTCAGGCCGCACCGACGCCGCTGCGCCCGCGCCCGGCGCTGGTCGACGCGAGCGCGCACGCCGCGCAGCGCCAGGCGAGCCTGGACCGCTCGCACGGCGGCCGCGTCCGCCTGCTGCTGGCCACCGACGCGCTGGCGCTGACGGTGTCGGGCGTGGCGACCTTCGCCGCCGCCGAGGCGCTGGCGGCGCCCGCCGTCATCGCCCCGCCGTGGGCGCTCGCGCTGCTGGCGCCGATCGCGCTGCTCGCGTGGCTGACGCTGTTCTCGATCTACGGCCTCTACGAGCGCCAGACCCGGACGATCTCGACCGGCGGCTTCGACGAGGTCGTGCAGCTCTTCAACGCCCTCCTGTGCGGCTCGCTCGTGCTGCTCGTCAGCGCGCAGGTGCTCAAGCGCACGACGGGCTTCATCGTGTACTCGGCCGTCGAGGCGTCGATCTTCCTTGCCTGCGCGATCGTCCTCGTGCCGTTGATGCGCTGGGCGACGCGGACCTGGCTGCTGCCCAGGGTCCTGATGCCGCGGCGCACCCTCATCGTCGGGGCCGGCGACGTCGGCCAGATGGTCGCGCGCAAGATCGCCTCCCACGAGGAGTACGGCCTGAAGGTCGTCGGCTTCGTGGACGACGACGCGCGCGGCGAGCAGATCGTCCTCGGTCGCATCGCCGACCTGACCCGGCTCGTCGACGAGTACGACGTCGACCGGGTGGTCCTGGCCGGTGCCCACGCGTCCTACGACGAGACCCTCGAGCGCGTCCGCGCGGTGCGCCGCCCCGACGTCCACCTCTCGATCGTCCCGAGCTACTTCGAGGTCTTCGCCTCGAACGCCACGCTCGAGGACCTCGAGGGCATCCCGCTCGTGAGCCTGCCGCCGATGCGGCTGTCGCGGATGTCGCGCTTCCTGAAGCGCAGCATGGACGTCGTCCTCTCGGCCGCCGGCCTGATCGTCCTCTCGCCCGTGCTGCTCGTCGTCGCGATCGCGATCAAGCTCGACAGCAGCGGGCCGGTCTTCTTCCGCCAGCTGCGCAACGGCCGCGGGTCGCTGCCCTTCCGGATCGTGAAGTTCCGGACGATGGTCCACGACGCCGAGAAGCGCCGCTTCGAGCTGGCGGGACAGAACGAGCTCGACGGGCCGCTCTTCAAGATGCGCGACGACCCGCGCATCACGCGCATCGGCGACTACCTGCGGCGCTGGAGCGTCGACGAGCTGCCGCAGCTGTGGAACGTCCTGCGCGGCGAGATGAGCCTCGTCGGCCCGCGCCCCTTCGTGACCCACGAGGACGAGCAGATCGCCGGCTGGGCCGCGCGGCGCCTCGAGACCACACCCGGGATCACGGGCGTGTGGCAGGTCCTCGGGCGCAACGACATGCCCTTCGACGAGATGGTCAAGCTCGACTACGTCTACGTCACGAACTGGTCCCTGTGGTGGGACTTCAAGATCCTGTTCCAGACGCTGCCGGCGGTCTTCGCCAAGCGGGGGGCCTACTAGATGACCGCACGCTCCGCAGTCGCTCGCGTCTGGCCGGCGGCCGGCGACGACGCCGTCGCCGAGGCGCCCGTCCGCCGCGTCCGCGAGGCCCGGCTGTCCGGGACCGCGCTGCTCTCCGTGGGCACCGTGGCCTCGGGCGTCCTCGCCTACGCCTTCAACGCGCTGGCCGCGCGCAGCCTCGGCCCCGAGCTCTACGGCCCGGTCGCCGTGCTGTGGGCCGCCGTGTTCCTGGCCGCCGTCGTGCTCTTCCGCCCGCTCGAGCAGACGCTCAGCCGCGGGATCGCCGAGCGTGCCGCCCACGGCATCGACTCGGCCCCGGTGCTGAAGTCCGTGCTGCGCCTGGCGCTCATCGTCTGCGGCGGCGCGCTGCTGGCCTGCCTGCTGGCCTGGAGCGAGCTCGTCAACCGCCTCTTCGACGGCCACACCGGCCTGGCGATCGCCTTCGTCGCCGCCATCGTCGGCTACTGCGCCTCCTACCTGGTGCGCGGCGTGGTCAGCGGGACGCGCTGGTTCGGCGGCTACGGGATGCTCCTGCTGGCCGACGGCACCGTCCGCCTCGTCGTCGCGCTGCCGCTGGTCTTCATCGCCTCCCCGGGCGTCGCCGCCCTCGCGGTCGCGCTGGCCGCCATCGGCGGCGCCGTCGCCCCGCTGCTGGCGCGGCGCACCGACCTGCGCCAGGACCTCGTCGGCGGTGAGAGCCAGCACTTCGACGTGCGCTCCGCGCTGGGCTTCGCGCTCCCGGTCACCGCCGTGGCGGCCGCCGAGCAGATCCTGGTCAGCGGCGGCCCGCTGCTGATCATGCTCGCCGGCGGCGCCGGCGCGGCCTCGGCCGCGGGCGTCGTCTTCGCGGCCACGATGCTCGTGCGCGCGCCGGTCTTCCTCTTCCAGGGGGTCTCGGCCGCGCTGCTGCCGAGCCTGACGCGCTTCGACGCGCTCGGCGACCACGCGGCCTTCCGCCGCTCGCTGGCCCGCGTCGGCGTGATCCTGCTGGCCTTCGCGGGGCTGCTGGTCGCCATGGCGCTCGTGGCCGGCCCGCGCGGCATGCACATCCTCTACGGCGACGGCTTCGCCGCCACCCGCGAGGACCTCGCGATCCTCGCCGTGGGCGTCGGCGCCTACCTCGTCGCCGCGACGCTCTCGCAGGCCGTCCTGGCCCGCGGCCGCGCGACCGCCGCCGGGGCCATCTGGATGGCCGCCGCCGCCGCGTTCGTGGTCGTCGAGCTGACGATGTCGGGCGCCCCGCTGCACCGCGTGAGCGTGGCCTTCACGGCCGCCGCGGCGCTCATGGCGGCGCTCTTCTTCGCCCTGGTCCTCCGCGGCAACCGGAGCCCGGCGCGATGACGCGCTTTGACGACAACAACCCCCCCAACCGGGGGGCGAACCCCGAAAACGACGCCCGTAGCTTCGGAGAGGCGATGCCCGTCACGGTCCTGCACCCGACGTCCAACCGCGCCCCGCGCGACGCGCGGCCGCGCCTCGTGTCGATCCTGGGCGCCCGCCCGGAGGTCGTGCAGGCTGCGCCGCTCACCGCCGCGCTGGTGCCGCTCGTCGACGAGATCCTCGTCCACACCGGCCAGCACTACGACGCCCGGATGTCGGCGGCGCACTTCACCGCCACCGGCCTGCGCGAGCCCGACTACAACCTCGAGATCGGGTCGCGCTCGGACGCCGAGCAGCTGTCGGTCGGCGAGGAGCGCATCGGCGAGGTGCTCGACCGCGAGCGCCCCGACGCGGTGCTCGTGCGCGGCGACACCAACGGCACCCTCTCAGGCGCGCGTGCGGCCGCCGAGCGCGGGCTGACGCTGCTGCACGTCGAGGCCGGCCTGCGCTCGCACCGGGCCGACATGCCCGAGGAGCGCAACCGGGTCCTCACCGACCGCCTCTCGGATGTCCTCTTCGCGCCGACCGAGTCGGCCCGCGCGAACCTGCTGGCCGAGGGCATCCGCGGCGAGATCCACGTCACCGGCGACGTCATGTGCGACATCCTGCTCGCGCAGGCCCAGCGCCTCGCCGACGCGCCCGGGCGCGAGGGCGACTACGTCCTCGCCACGGTCCACCGCAACTACAACACCGACGACGACGAGCGCCTGGCCGCGGTCCTGGACTGCCTGGCCGCCAGCCCGTGGCCCGTCGTCTTCCCGGTGCACCCGCGCACGCGCAAGCGCCTCGCCGAGGCGCGGCTGACGCCCGCCGACCACGTCGAGCTCGTGGAGCCCGTCCCCTACGACGAGATGCTCACGCTCGAGCGCGGCGCCCGCGCCATCGCCACCGACTCCGGCGGCGTGCAGCGCGAGGCCTACATCTGGGGCGTCCCGTGCGTGACCCTCCGCGAGGAGACCGAGTGGGTCGAGACCGTGTCGACGGGCTGGAACGCCCTCGTCGGGATCGACCGCGAGCGCTTCGTCGCGGCATTGACTCGACCTCGACCGAACGACCGGCCGCCGATCTTCGGCGTCGGACAGGCGGCGGCCCGGATCGCGGGCCTCATCGCCGAGCACCTCGATACCAGGCCTGGGAGGGCCGTTGCGAATGGCTGACGAACTCGGAATCCTCGTCGTCGGTGCGGGCCGTATGGGCTCGTTCCACGCCGATGTCTGCGAGCGCGCCGCAGGGATGCGGCTCGTCGCGATCGCCGACCCCGACGGCACCGCCGCCGCGCGGACCATCGGCCGCCGGCCGATCGACCACCACCACGACTACCGCGAGGCGATCGAGCGCTCGGACATCGACGCCGTGATCGTCGCCGCGCCCTCGCGCCTGCACGCGCGGGTCGCGCTGGACGCCCTGGAGTGCGGCAAGCACGTGTTCGTCGAGAAGCCGATCGCGACCACGATGCCCGACGCCCTGCGCATGGCCTCGTCGGCGCGCCTGCACAACCGCAAGCTCATGGTCGGCCACATCGAGCGCTTCAACCCGGCCGTGCGCTGCGTGCGCGAGCTGCTCCAGGCCGGTCGCCTGGGCCGCGTGTTCCGCATCCACGCCGTCCGCGTGGGCCCGCTGCCGACGCGCATCATGGACGCCGGCGTGGCGATCGACCTCGCCACCCACGACGTCGACGTCATGCAGCACGTGACCGGGCGCGACATCACGAGCGTCTTCGCCCAGGGCACGCGCTTCGCGCACGACAGCCAGGAGGACATCCTCAGCTGCCTGCTGCGCTTCGGCGACGAGGGCCCGTTCGGCCTGCTCGACGTCAACTGGCTGACGCCGGAGAAGCGCCGCGAGCTCTCGATCATCGGCGAGGGCGGGATGCTGCGTGCCGACTACATCACGCAGGACGTCCACTTCATGGAGTCGGCGACCTCGCCGAACGAGTGGAGCGACCTGGCCCGCGTCCGCGGCGACGCGGAGGGCGCGGTCGTCCGCTTCGCCCTGCGCAAGGTTGAGCCGCTGCTCGCCGAGCACGAGGCCTTCGCCTCCTGCGTCCTGAACGACACCGTCGAGCCCGTGACCGCCTACGACGGCGCGCGCGCTCTGGCGGCGGCCCTCGCCGTGCGCGACTCCGCGCTCGACGACCGGCCCATCGACCTTCTCGACATGCCCCGTCCGGCGCCGTTCGCGGTGGCCGCCTGATCCCGAGTGAGCGACTGCGACTGCCTAGGAGACCGATCGTGATCCGCTTCGTCATTCCTGCCTACAACGAGGTCGAGAACATCCCCGACCTCCTGCGCGACCTCGCGCCGTACGCGCGCGCCCTCGGCGCCCGCGTGATCATCGTCGACGACGGATCGACCGACGGCACGGCCGAGGCGGTCATGGAGCACCGCCAAGACCTCCACGTCGCGCTCATCCGCCATCCGCGGAACCTGGGCCTCGGCTCGGCGATCAACACCGGCGTCCGCGCCGCGCTCGGCGAGTCGGCCGACGACGACGCGATCATCACCATGGAGGCCGACAACACGTCGCGCCTCGAGGACCTCAAGCCGATGCTCGCGCGGTTCGAGGAGGGCTTCGACGTCGTCCTCGCCTCCGTGTACGCGCCCGGCGGTCAGCTCGTGGGCATCGGCGGCTGGCGCGTCACGGCCAGCAAGGCCGTGTCGAACACCTTCCGCGTGCTCGGCGGGCTGCAGGAGGTCCACACGCTCTCCTCGCTGTACCGCGTCTACCGCGCCGGGACGCTGCGCCGCGCGGCCAACACCTACGGCTGGCTGCTCGTCCGCGAGCCCGGCTTCGCCGCCAACGTCGAGCTGCTGCTCAAGCTCTTCAACGCCGGCGCGACGGTGACCGAGGTCCCGACGGTCAACGACTGGACCAAGCGCAAGGGCGTGTCGAAGATGAAGCTCGGCCCGACCGTGCGCGCCTACGGCCGGCTCACCGCCGCCCACCTCGTGGGCCGCATCCAGCCGCCGCCAATCTCGCCGCTCGGCGCCGAGGGCACGGTCGTCTCGCTGCCCGTCAACGGCAGCCCGGTCCCGATGAAGGGCAACCGCTTCCCGCGCTCGCCCGAGGCCGACCCCATCCACGTCAACGGCAACGGCAACGGCTCGCTGAACGGCAAGCGCGTCGCCGCCATGGACTCGTGATGGCCCCGCGCATCGGCATCGTCGGCGGCGGCATCCTCGGCACGGTCCTCGCCCTGCGCCTGCGCGAGGCCGGGGCCGACGTCACGGTCCTCGAGCGCTCGCCGAACATCGGCGGGCTCGCGGCGACCATGGACTTCGGCGGCCACGAGGTCGACCGCTTCTACCACGTGATCGTGCCCTCGGACACGCGCATGATCGCGCTGGCCGAGGAGGTCGGGCTCGGCGACCAGCTGCGCTTCTCGCCCGTCGGCGCCGGCTTCTTCATCGACGGCGGCCAGCACGACTTCAACGGCATCGGCGACTTCCTGCGCTTCAGCCCGCTGACCCCGTGGCAGCGCGCGCGCCTGGCGTGGTTCGTCACCTACTGCCAGCTGCGCTCCAGCTACGAGAAGCTCGAGAACGTCCCGCTCGAGAAGTGGCTGCTGCGCCACTGCGGGCGCGGCCTCGTCGAGCGCATCTGGCGCCCGCTGCTGGACTCCCGCTTCGACGGCCGCTGGGAGGAGCTCCCGGCCACCTACCTGTGGGCCCGCACGCGCCGCATGAAGGGCGCGCGCACCGGGCGCGAGCAGGGCGAGCAGATGGGCCACGTCATCGGCGGCCACCAGCGCCTCATCGACGCGATCGCCAAGCGCGCGACCGACGCCGGCGTGCGCTTCTGGACCAACGCCGCGGTCGAGGGCCTCGTGTACGACGACGGCGAGGTCCGCGGCGTGCGCGTCGCCGGCGAGGACGTCCCGTACGACCTCGTCTTCTCGACGCTCCAGCCGCCCGCGCTGCGCCACCTGCTGCCCGACGGGCTCGAGCACCTGCTCGACGCCTACCCGAAGCGCTACCTGGGCTGCGTCTGCCTCGTGCTGAAGGTCCGCAAGCCGGTCATGCCCTACTACGCGGTGAACATCTGCGACCCGACGCCGATCACGAGCGTGGTCGAGACGTCGCACGTCGTGGGCACCGAGCACACCGACGGGCTGACGCTGCTCTACCTGCCCAAGTACTGCGACCCGTCGGCGCCGGAGCAGACCGAGGACGACGAGTCGGTCCTCGAGCGCTTCACGACGATGCTCGAGCGCATCGCGCCGAACTTCGACCGCGCGGACATCGTCGACTGGACGGTCCAGCGCACGAAGCTCGTCGAGCCGGTCCACGCCGCGGGCGTCGCCCCGCGCGAGGCGCCGATCTGGCCCGGCGTGCCCGGCCTGGCGCTGGCCTCGGCCTCGCAGATCTACCCGCGCCTGCTCAACGGCGAGTCGGTCGTTGAGATGGCCGAGACGGCCGCGGCGCAGACCGTCGCCAGGCTCGGCCTCGACGGCGTCGCCGAGCTCGACGCACACCGCCCGGACGACGTGATGGAGGCAAGAGCCGCGTGAGCGCAACGGTCACCGTCGCCAGGCCCCGCGGTCGCGCACTGCCCGACGCCGGCCGCAGGCTGGCCGCGGCGGTGCCCGCGGACGCCCTGGCGCTCGGCCTCGTCCTGGTCGTCGTCGCCGTCGTCGGTGCGATCACCTGGGGCACGTGGGGCGACCCCACGATGGACACCGGCTACGACCTGCTCGCCGGCGCGCGCAGCGCACACGGCGAGCTGCCGTACGCCGACTACACCTACTACTACGGCGCGCTCTCGCCGCTCGTCGTCGCCCCGCTCTTCGCCATCTTCGGCAGCAGCGTGGGGACGGCGGTCGCGCTCGGGTGGGCGCTGACCTTCGCGATCCTCGGCCTCACCTACGCGCTGGCGCGCGTCTTCACCGGCCCGCTCGTCTCGGGCCTGGCGACGGCGCTGACCGCGACCGCGGCCGTGTCGAGCGCGAACAACAGCTACGTCCTGCCGCACTCCTTCTCGGCGCCTCTGGGCATCCTGGCGGTGCTCGGCGCGCTGCTGGCCGCGATCGCCTACGCGCGCGGCGGCGGGCGCCGCTGGCTGGTCCTCGCCGGCGTCGGCGGCGGCCTGGCGTGCCTGACGCACCTCGAGTTCGCGGGCCCGCTCGGCGTGGCCCTGGCGGGCTGGCTCTTCCTGCGCCTCGTCAGCGCCCCGCGCGGGGCCCAGCGCCGCCGCGCCCTCGGCGACGCCGCGCTGCTGATCGCCGTCGCGCTGGCCATCCCGGTCGTCGTCTACGGCTTCGTCCTCACCCAGGGCGTCTCGCTGCACGACCTCCTGTGGCGCAACCTCTGGCCGCGCGAGGAGCTGCGCCAGGGCGGCAACGCCATCCTCAAGGGCGTCGCGCCGTGGACGGCGGGCTCGATCGCCAAGATCGCGGCCGAGACGGTCGCCTACGCCGCCGGCGCCGCGGTGCTCGCGGGCGCGGGCATGGCGATCGCCCGCGGCGGACGCCTCGCGAAGCTCACGCTCATCGCGCTCGCGGGCGGCTTCCTGATCTTCCTCGCGGTCCTCGTGGCCCGTCCCGAGACGGTCCGCTTCTACGTCAAGTACGCGTACGCATGGATCCCCGCCGGCGCCTGGCTGGCGGTGGGGGCCGAGCTCGTGCGCTTCCGCAGGCGCGAGGGCGCGTGGCCGGTCGCCGACCAGGCCGCGCTGGTCTTCGTGCTCTTCCTCGCGCTCGCCGCGACCACGCTGTACGCGGGCTTCGTGCCCTACGCCAACGCCCGCCACCCCGGGTCGGCGACGTACTACCTGCCGTTCGCGGCCGTCTTCCTCGCCTGGCTCCACGGCCGGGTGCTGACGGGCGGCCGCCGCGAGCTCGCGCTTGTCGGCGCGGGCTGGCTGGCGGCGCTCGTGGTGGCCAACGCCGCGCTCGTCGGGATCGACGCCGGACGCGACAGCGTCACGGTCCGCGGTCCTGGCGGCGCGATCGCCACCGAGCCCGCCGACGGCCTCGCCTACCAGGGCGCGGTCAACGCCATCGACCACCTCACCCGCTCGGGTGAGCCGGTCCTGCTGCCCCAGATGGCGTGGCTGTACGTCGTCGCCGACCGACCTGATCCGATCCCGCAGCTCACCTTGCAGCCAGGTGCACTCCCAACGGTGCAGGCGCAGCGCAACGCCATCGCGCAGATGCGTGACGTCCGCCTCGCCATCACCGATCGGACCCCGCTGACCACCTACCGCCAGGGCGCCTTCGGGACGACCTACGCGGCCGAGGTGGCCGGCTGGATCCACAGCCATTTCCGGCGCGTCACCACGCTCCGGGGAACCGGTCCAAATGCCCGTGTCCTCGACGTCTGGTGGAGGGACCTATGAGCCCTCGCGCGCGCCGAAACCGAAGGAGCCTGACCGTGTCACGCCATCTCGTCCGCATCCCGCGTCGTGTGCTGATCCTGCTCGCCATCATGGCGGCGATCACCGGGACGACATTCGCCGTCGTCGCCCAGGCGGCCGCCCCCAGCGCGCCCACCGGCCTCACCGCCATCTCGTTCAACGGGAAGGTGGAGCTCGCCTGGCAGCCCGTCTCCGGCGCCACCTATGACGTCCTGCGCGGCACGTCCGCGACAACGATCACCACGGTGGTCTCGAGCAACCAGGCAGGCACGACCTATACGGACACGGGCGTCACGAACAGCTCGACCTACTTCTACGCCGTGCGCGCCCGCAACAGCGGCGGCACGTCGACCAACAGCGGCGCGGCGCAGGCCACGCCGCGCGCCACCACCTGCAGCTCGGCCAACCCGGTGGTCGCCGAGAACTGCTTCCCCGGCAGCACGAGCTGGAAGGCCGAGAACCCGCCGGTGCGCGCCTACGAGGGCGGCATCGAGGGCTTCGCGTCGGCCACCAGCATCAACGCGGGCCAGTCGGTCACGCTGAAGATCAACACCAAGACCGACAACGTCAACTACCACATCGAGATCTACCGCACCGGCTACTACGGCGGCACGCAGGGGCGCCTGATCTCCGTCATCCCCGGCCTCAAGGGCCAGGGGCAGCTCGGCTGCGACCAGGACTACACCACGGGCGAGATCAGCTGCGCCAACTGGGATCCGTCGCTGACGGTCTCGACGACGCCCGACTGGCCGACCGGCGTCTACCTGCTGCGCCTGGTCCGTGACGACAGCAGCGGCAACGACAGCCAGATCCTGCTGACCGTGCGCAACGACCAGCGCACGGCCAAGGCCCTGTTCGTCGTCCCGACCAACGACTACCAGGCCTACAACAACTACGGCGGCAAGGGCCTCTACGACCAGCTCTCCAGCGGCGCCACGACCGTGTCGGGCACCGCCCGCGCCGTCGCCGTCTCCCTGGACCGCCCGTTCACGCGCGCCCAGGGCGACTGGTACCCGGCCGCGGACATCCAGGAGGTCAGCTGGCTCGAGCACCAGGGCTACGACATCTCCTACGCGACGAGCAACGACCTCGACGCGGGGATGGCGGACCTCAACCAGCACAAGGTCATCATCTCGGGCAGCCACGACGAGTACTGGACCCAGGGGATGCGCGACCACATAACGGCGGCGCGCAACGCGGGAGCCGGGCTCGTCTTCTTCGGCGCCAACGCCATGTACTGGCGCGTCCGCTACACGGACGGCGGCCGCACGATGGTCTGCTACAAGAGCACGCAGTCCGGCGGCCCCGACCCAAGCGGCTTCGCCACCGGCCTGTTCCGTGATCCCAGGGGCGCCAACCAGCCTGAGAACGCCCTCATCGGGATCATGTACTTCGGCGACAACGACGTGAAGAACTTCCCGCTGTCGGTCTCGGCCTCGCAGGGCCAGAACCGGCTGTGGCGCTACACGTCGGCCGGCTCGCAGGCTGCGGGCGGCAGCGTCGACCTGGGCAGCGCCCTGGTCGGCGCCGAGTGGGACACGCGCGTGGCCAACGGCCAGGAGCCGGCGGGCCTGACGACGGTGTTCTCGCGCCCCGTCGACGGCAACCTCCTGCAGGCCGACCTGAAGACCTACGCTCCCGGCACGGGCACGCAGATGTCGACCGCGTACCGCGGCCCCGGCGGCAACCTCGTGTGGGCCACCGGCACCAACCACTGGACCTGGGGCCTCGGCCTTGCCGAGCAGGGCTACAACCCGCCCGACATCAGCAATGACATCGGGCAGGCGACGATGAACATGCTCGGCGACATGGGCGCCAACCCCGACACGCCCGCCTCCGGCCTGATCGCCGACGGCGCGGGCGGGCCCAGCGTCTCGAGCGTCACGCCTGCCGCCGGGACGACCAACTACTCGGTCAACGGCTCGATCAAGGCGGTCATGGACCGCCAGATCGATCCGGCCACGGTGACCTCGTCGAGCGTGACCCTCAAGAAGGGCACGACGACGGTCACCTCGACCGCGACGGTGGACAACTCCACCCGCACGATCAACATCGCGCCCGACGGCTCGCTGGATCCCTTCTCCACCTACACGGTGTCGATCGGGACGGCGGTGGCCGGCTGGAACGGCACCGGCCTTGTGGCCCCGTACACGTGGACCTTCACCACGGGCGCGGGCACGCCGCCGACGGTGAGCTCGACGGACCCGGCGGCCGGAACGCCGTCGGCCCCGATCGACGCGGTCGTCAAGGCGGTCTTCAGCCGCAAGCTCGACCCGACGACGGTCAACGGCACCACCGTGAAGCTCGCGGGCGCCCTCGGGGTGGCCGTGTCCGGCACGGTCGCCTATGACGACTCCACGCGTACGGTCAGCTTCGACCCGACCGCGCTGCTCGGGGACAACCAGGGCTACACCGCCACGTTCTCCACGGGGATCAAGGCGGCCGACGGCACGCCGATGGCCAGCGCGTTCACGCTGAGCTTCACCTCGGGCTCGGCGCTCACGGTCACCGGCCGGACGCCGAACACCGGCGCGACCGGGATCTCGACGCAGACCGCGGTGCGGGCGACGTTCTCGCGCGCGGCCGACCCGTCGACGATCACGAGCTCGAGCTTCAAGCTCACGAACCCGGGCGGCACGCAGATCGCGGGCACCGTGTCCTACGACGCGGGCACGCAGGCCGCGACCTTCCAGCCCAACTCGCCGCTGGCGCTGAACACGACCTACACGGCGACGCTCGCGTCGACCGTGCGGGCGGCGGACGGCAACCCGATCTCCGGGGCCAGCACCTGGTCGTTCACCACGGCCTCGACGGCGCCGCCCGCGCCGGCGGTGTCCGGGCAGAGCCCGGCGCCCAACGCGCAGGGCGTCTCGCTGACGACCGCGGTGACGGCGACCTTCGACCGCCCGCTCGACCCGGCGTCCGTCACCACCACGAGCGTGACCCTCACGCCCGCCGGTGGCACGGCCCTGGCCGCGAGCGTGGCCTACGACCCGTCGAGCAACAAGGTGACCCTGACCCCGAACACGGGCCTGGCCACGGGCACGACGTACACGGTCGCGCTGACCACGGCGATCCGCTCGTCGGTCGGCCAGCCGCTGGCGTCGACCGTCACGTGGACCTTCGTCTCGGCCGACTGCCCGTGCTCGCTGCTCTCCACCGCCACCCCGGCGCTCGTGGGCAACGACACGGCGGACGGGCGCAGCGGCACCGGCCCGTTCGGCTACGAGATGGGCATGAAGATCGGCGTCGACACGTCGGCCCAGCTCATCGCCGCCAAGTTCTGGAAGGACCCGGGTGAGACCGGGACCCACAAGGCGAACATCTGGAACGGCACCGGCCAGCTGCTCGGCAGCGTGACCTTCACCAACGAGTCCGCCTCCGGGTGGCAGCGCCAGGCGCTCAGCACGCCGATAACGCTCTCGCCCGGCCTGGACTACACGGTCTCGGTCAACATCAACACCCGGTACGTCGTCACGCCCAGCGGCCTGGCATCGCAGGTCGCCCAGGGTCCGCTGCACAGCATCGCCGACGGCCAGAACGGGCTCTACGGGACGACGCTCGGCGCCTTCCCGACCAGCACCTACCACTCCAACAACTACTTCGTCGACGCCGTGGTCAAGCTGCCCGGCAAGCCGGCGAGGACGCCGCAGGTGTCCTCGACGACGCCGCTGGCCAACGCGACCGGCGTGAGCACCGCGATCCGGCCCAAGGCCGTGTTCAACCTCCCGCTCGACCCGTCCACGGTCAACGGGAGCTCGGTGACCCTCACGGGCCCGAGCGGCGCGGTCTCCGGCACGGCGTCCTACGACGATCCGACGCAGACGATCACGTTCAAGCCGAGCTCGCCGCTGGCGACCAACACCAGCTACACGGCACGGCTGAG
The DNA here is from genome assembly GCA_963851295.1 of uncultured Actinomycetes bacterium. GTDB lineage: Bacteria > Actinomycetota > Thermoleophilia > Solirubrobacterales > Solirubrobacteraceae > JAOPZW01. Next base: position 222,427 of record CAWKOS010000004.1, read on the forward strand.
CGGGATCAAGTCCGACGACGAGACGGCGATGGCCTCGGCCTACACGTGGGCGTTCACGACCTCGGCCAACGCCTCGCCCATCGTCACCGACACGTCGCCGGTCGATGGTGCGACCGGCCAGGGCGTCGGCTCCGTGGTGACCGCCACCTTCTCGGCGGCCATGGATCCGACCACGATCACCTCGAGCTCGTTCAAGCTGACCGGTCCGGACGGCTCGACGGTGCCGGCCTCGGTGAGCTACACCAGCTCCACAAACACCGCGAAGCTGACGCCCAACAGCATCCTGTCGAGCAACTCCCAGTACACGGTGACGGTGACCACCGCGGTCAAGACGACCACCGGTGTGGCCATGGACAACACGGCGAGCTGGTCGTTCCGCACGAACCAGTGCCCGTGCAAGCTCATGGCCGACACGCTGACGCCGCAGTACGGGAACCTCGATGTGGCGGACGGCCGCTCTGGAGCGGGCCCGTTCAGCTACGAGCTCGGCACGAAGTTCCGGGTCCTGCAGCCGGCGAACCTCTCGGGGATCCGGTACTACAAGGACCCGAACGAGACCGGGTCGCACGTCGGCACGCTGTGGACGGCCGACGGCGTCCAGGTTGCCCAGGTCAACTTCACCAACGAGTCCGTCTCGGGTTGGCAGCAGGGCAACTTCACGACCCCGGTGGTACTCCAGCCCAACACGGTGTACGTCGTCTCGGTCGGGTTCAACGCCCGGTTCTCGATGACCTACATGGGCCTGGCGGACCCGCTGACCGTGGGCGGTGTGCTCCAGCTGTGGGATGACGGCAACAACGGCGTCAACTACCCGCAGGCGGGGACGTTCCCGACCGGCAGCTACCGGATGAGCAACTACTTCGTCGACGCCGTCGTGCAGTAGCACGGCGGACGACGGAGGCGTCGCCGAACGCGGCGCCATGTCCAGGGCCCGGCACCATCCTCGGCGCCGGGCCCTGGGCCCCCGTTCCGTCTTGTCGTTCCTGTCGTCCTTGTCGTCCTGTCGAGCCACACCGATCAGCCCGTGACCACCGACCACATCCTCATCGCCGATCCGCGGGTCCTCGCCTTGGAGGTCGACGAGTGCGGGGAGGAGGTCGTCGACCTGCGGGCGCTGCCGTACCTGCAGATCGACACGCGCGAGCGCGACCCGGACGGTCTGTGGTGCCTCGTGCGCGAGGGCGTGGCCCGGCGCCTGCTCGACGCCGCCTCCGCGGCGCCCGACGGCGTCGGCCTGCTGGTGGTCGAGGCCTTCCGGTCGGTCGAGCGCCAGCGCGTGGTCTTCGAGGAGTACGCGGCATCGCTGAGCGCCGACCACCCCGACTGGGACCTCGGCCGCGTCCGCGTGGCCGCCAGCCGCTACGCGGCGCCGCCCGACATCGACCCTCCGCACAGCACCGGCGCGGCCGTCGACGTCACCCTCGTCGGGGAGGACGGCCGCGAGCTCGACCTGGGCACCTCGATCAACGCCACTCCCGAGGAGAGCCGCGGCGCCTGCTTCACCGACGCCCACGGCCTCTCGCCCCGGGCCGCCGCGAACCGCGCGCTGCTGTGCCGGGTCATGACCGCCGCCGGCTTCGTGAACTACCCCACCGAGTGGTGGCACTGGTCCTACGGCGACCGCTACTGGGCCTACCGCACCGGCCGCACCACCGCGCTCTACGGCCCGGCGCCCGCGGTCGGGCTGGCGCGGGCGGCGTAGGCGCTCACCCCGTCGCTCGCCGCACCGCGCGCCCCGTCGCTCGCCGCACCGCGCGCCCCAGTCGCTCGCCGCGCCGCGCGCCCCCGTCGCTCGCCGCGCCGCGCGCCCCCGTCGCTCGCCGCGCCGCGCGCCCCCGTCGCTCGCCGCGCCGCGCGCCCCCGTCGCTCGCCGCACTGCGCGGCCAAGTCACCGAGGGAGAGTGAGCCCTGCGGTGCTTGCACGCGTGCGTGCTGTCGCAGAGCGGGCGTCTTTCGTCACAGGTCGCGAAGCGTGGGGAGGGGGTCCAGGCGAGGTGGCTGCAGTTGACGGGGACTATCTACGTCAATACCAGCCACCCCTCCGGCGTCCCGGCGAGGTGTTGCGTGAGGCGCGCGAAATGTGGAGGAACACGCGCGCCCGGAAGGCGCCGCCCGCGCTGGTGCACCACGACGCCCTCTCTCCCTCGATGCCCGGCCGCGCATGGCCGCCGGCGCGCGCGGACGAGGCCACGCGGAGAGCGGCGAGCCCTAGCCCGCCACCCGCACCGCCATCGACCTGCTCGTCGCCGCCGCGTACGGATAGGCGGACGAGGCGTGCAGGCGCAGACGGAAGACCATCCGGCCCGACGAACCCCTGGCGCGCCACGACAGGTCGAAGCGGCCGTCGCCGCGGGCGCGGCGGGTGGTGAGGGTGCGCCAGCGGCCGTGGCCGCGGCGGGCCTGGAGGTCGACGACAACGCCGGCGGCGGGCAGCGGCAGCGCGAACACGTGGCCGCGGAAGCGGGCCACGGCGCCGACGTGCGCGCGCTTGGGGCCCGAAAGCGCGACGCGCGCGCGGGTCGTCAGGCGGGCGTCGGCCACGGCGGCGAGCTCGTCGTCGCCGAAGTGGGTCGCGTAGGTGACGCGGATCGTGCGCGAGGCGCCCGCCGGGACGGTGTAGCCGAAGCGGCCGGCGGCCGTCGTGTGGGCGACGCCGATCTCGGTGAAGGTCGCGCCCGGCCGGCGGTCACGGGCCAGGACGTGCAGCTCGGCGTAGCCGATGGGCCGGTTCGCGCGCGTGCGCAGCGTGCCCACGATCCGCGCGCGCTGGCCGAAGGCGACCGTCCGGCGCGCGCCGAACGAGCCGAAGCGCGCGACCAGGCGCGCCCGCGTGCTCGCGTTCGTGCCGTTGAGCTTGCCGCGGGCCGAGATCCGATACGACGCCGAGTCGGTCGCGTTGCCGCCCGCGTCGATGACGCGCAGCACGATCGTCCGGTGCCCGGCGACCGCCACCGGCGCGGCGATGCTCGCGCCCGCGACGTCGGTGCACGGGTGCGGCAGCGTGAAGTCGCAGGGGAAGTCCTGGCTGGCCAGAACGACGGGCTTCTTGGCGCCGATGTCGACGATCTCGGCGCGCTGTATGCCCGCGTTGTCGCTCGCGCTGAAGGAGATCGGCTCGTCGCCGTTGCGCACGCCCGGAGCGAGCAGCCCGGCACCGGCGCCGATCGAGGTCAGCGCCGGGTTGTGGTCGTCGGCGATCGAGACGCGCGCTCCCACGAGCTGCAGCTGCGCCGTGCTCGTCGGCGTGAGCGAGCAGTTGGCCGGCGCGTTGTTCCAGCAGCCGGCCTGGATCTCCATCTCCGGCGCCCGGTCCTGGCGCTGGGCCGCCGGCGAGTCGGCCTTGGAGATCGTGATGGCGCCCGTGTCGATGGGGCCGCCGTCGCCGAGGTAGTGGCCCTCGGCGCGCGTGTAGGAGACGACGCCGGCGTCCTGCTCGCCCGCCAGCGAGACCGCGTAGGCGCCGAAGGTGACCATCGTGAAGGCCGAGTTGTTGCGGTACTGGCTGCCGCTCACGAGCCGGCCCTGCGTGTTGTAGAGGTGGCGCAGGACGAGCGTGTAGTCGCTGATCAAGGTGCCCTCCGGCGGCGTGAAGCGCACGGCCGAGGTCACGCCCTTGCCGTAGTCGGCGTCGGGCCGCAGGATCGCGACGAGCGGGTCGCCCGGGCCCGAGCACGTCGCGTCGGGCTCGCTGTAGGGCGCCGCGCCCCAGAGGTTGGTGTTGACCGGCTGCCAGGCCTTGTTGGCGTAGAAGGCGCCGTCGATCTGGCACGAGCGCACGGCGTAGCCGCCGGCGTGCGCAGCCGGCGCCGCCAGCGCGGGCAGCGCCAGCACGCCGAGCGTCATGGCTGCAACGCGATTCCCCCAGGGCATCGACTCCCCTTATACCTGCCGTGGAGCGCGACCCCCTGACCGTAGGTCGAGGTCCGCGCGCCAACCTGCGGCGGTGTTCGTCAGCCGACCTCGTAGGGCCCCGCGTCGGGCGCGGCGCCGAGCGGCCGGGTCAGGCCGGTGATGTCGAACGGGGTGAACGAGGCCGGGTCGCCGGCGTCGATGAGCGGCGAGTCCGACGCCGGGCGGGCGTCCGCGTCGACCTTCAGCGCCGAGAACGACCCGACGCGCTTGCCGCCGCCGGTGTTGCAGCCCGCGCCGCCGACCCACACGTTGTGGCTCGAGACCGCCGAGCCGCACGTCGGCGTCGGCCCGACGTTGCCGCTGATGCGCCAGCTCGAGTTCGCGCCGCCGTCGACGAACGACATCTCCTGCGTGGCGTAGTTGTTGCGCACGAGGACGTTGTTGACCGGCGCGTAGCCGAAGCGCATCGAGAAGTACGTGTTGCCGCCGAAGCTGTCGGTCGAGCTCGAGAAGACGTTGTTCTCGACCGTCACGTTGTTGAGGCCGAAGCCCGGGTCCTGCGAGAAGAACAGGTTGAAGGTGTCGCAGTGCGTCCAGATCGAGTTGCGCACCGTGATGCCGTCGCCGTCGTTGACCTGCAGGCACTCGGTGTGGGCCGAGGCGTTCTGCATCGTGACGTCGTGGAAGTGCACGCCGTCGACGAGGATGTTGCGGTCCATCTCGCTGGCGCCGCCGTTGCCCGACCAGTGGCTGATCGTCGGGTGGCCGTTGTTGAGGCCGCCGACGCTGCCGCCCACGACGCTGATGTCCGACCCGCCCTCGATCGAGAACGAGGTCATGTCGACGCCGTAGAAGCTGATGTCCTGGCCGCGGACGGTGCTGAAGCCGTCGGTCTTCACGAGGATGATCGTGAGGTGGTTCGCGCTCGGGTCGTCGCGGTTGCGCTGGAAGCTCAGGTAGTTGGCGGTCACCGTCGCGCCGGGCGCGGGCCGCAGGTAGACGTCGTCGGGTGAGGTCTTCGACGAGTCCGCGGTGAAGCTGCCGGCGTAGTTGCCGCCCGCCATCTCGACGACCTGGCCGGGCTGGGCCACGTGGTAGGCGCGGTCCATCGTTTGGCAGGGCGCGGCCTGCGAGCACGGGTTGCCATCGGAGCCGTTGGGAGCGATGAACACCGTGGCGGGCGGGAGGCGCGCCAGCAGCGCCGACACCGACAGGTAGGGCTGCGGCGGGCGCGGAGCCGACACGCCGGGAGCGGGCGCCGGGAGGGTGGTCGTGCCCTGCGTGGCCTTCTTGCCGCGGCTCGTGATGACCATCTCGCAGCGCCGGACGCGCTTGCGCTTGGAGGCCTTGGAGATCGTCTTGGCCGAGACGAGCGAGAGCCGGTCGTGCTTGCCCGGGCCGCAGTCGACGTGGAAGTGCACGCTGCGGACCGTGAGCGAGATGCTGTCGTTGCCCGAGCCGCCGCGGATGGTCGCCCTGCTCGTGCCGACGATGCGGTCGTTGCCGGCGCCGCCGTCGAGCAGGTCCTTTCCGCCGCGGCCCTCGATCGTGTCGTTGCCGCGCCGCCCGTAGATGCGGTCGTTGCGCGGGGTGCCGATCAGGTGGTCGGCGCGCCGCGTCCCGACGAGCCGCTTGCCGGAGAGCTTCTTCTTCGCGGCGGCCGTCAGCGCCTTGTCGTCGACGGCATGCGCGACGATCGGGACCAGGAGCAGGATCGCAAGCAGCGCGATAACACTCGAGCGGCTCACGACGCGAGCCACGCGTAGGTAGGCGGGGGGCGCCATACGACGCGCGGACAATACCGGAGGTCGTGGACCACGTGCCGCCAAGCGTGCTCCGACCCCCTCAGCGGTGCCCTAAACGGAAGGTCAGGTAAGGCGGCTGCCTAGACCATCGGTCAGAGGCGCCTCCGCCACCCGCACCTACCATCGCTGGCGTGAACTTGGAGAGGCACCTGGCCGTCATCTGGCGCCAGAAGATCATCATCGCCGTCGGCATCCTCCTCGGCTGCGCGCTGGCCTTCATGGCCGCCTACAAGGTGGGCCCGGGCGGGCTCGAGCGCCGCGGGACCGAGCAGTGGAGCAGCGAGTCGCGCGTGCTCGTGACGCAGACCGGCTTCCCGTGGGGCCGCGTGACGCTGCCCAGCAACGCCACAGGCGCCCCGATCCAGCCCGACCCCACGACGACGGGCAAGGACCAGAAGACGACCCCGGACTCCGCGGACTCGCACATCCAGTTCGCCGACCCGAGCCGCTTCTCGAACCTCGCGCTGCTCTTCGCGCAGATCTCCGAGTCTGACCAGGTCCGCCGCCTGCTCCCCGGCCCGCCGGCGCCCGGCACCGTCATCGCCCGCCCGCTCGACGCGACCGGCAGCGGCGACAGCTTCCTGCCGATCCTCTCGGTGACGACGATGGGCAAGACCGCCGCCGGGGCGATCGACCTCAACAAGCTCGCCGTCTCCGCGCTGCGCCACCTGCTCGTCACGCAGCAGAACAAGTGGAACGTGTCCGCCAACGACCGCGTCCTGCTGCAGACCCTCAACGAGCCCGGGGCGCCGATGCTGGTCCAGAGCCGCTCGATGGCGCCCGCGCTGCTCGCCTTCCTGCTCGCCGTCTTCGGCGCCGTCGCCCTCGCGCACATCGTCGAGGGCCTGCGCCGCAGCCGCAACGCGCCCGCCGAGCCCGCCCTGCCGGCGCAGCCGGCGTCCGGCGGGGCCGGCCAGGCCTTCGAGGTCGTCAGCAGCAGCAGCGCGAAGGCCGCGACGGCCTCGGACTCGTTCGTCCCGGTCCGGCGCGGCACCGAGGACGAGCTCCAGCGCGCGCGGTGGAGCTGAGCGCGCAAGCAGCGGTCCCGGTCGCCGGCCCCTCGCCGCGCGCCGTCCGGGCGTTCTGGGTCTTCGTCGGGCTGGGGCTCTTCGCGATCGTCGCCACGGGCGCGACGCGGGTCGCGCCCAACCTCACGCTCGCGGCCGTCGTCGGTGGACTGACCCTCGTCGCCGCGCGCCGGTTCCTGCTCGCGTGGACGACGATGCTCGGGCTCATCGTCCTGGTGATCCTCTTCATCCCGATCCGCCGCTACACGCTGCAGGCCGGGATCCCGATCCCGCTCGAGCCCTACCGGGTCATCATCGCGGGCGTCGCGCTCGCGTGGGCCGGCGCGCTGCTCATCGACCCCCAGGTCCGGCTCAAGCCGACCGGCCTCACCGGCCCGGTGCTGACCATCTGGGTCGCGGTGCTCTGCTCGCTGGCGCTGAACCCGGGCAAGGTGGCGCCGATCACCGGCGACGTCATCAAGGCGGTGACGTTCTTCTCGAGCTTCTTCTTCGTCATGTACTTCGTGTCGTCGGTGGTCGATCGCCGGTCCGTCGTCGACGCCTTCGTGAAGATCCTCGTGGGCGGGGCGACCGTCCTCGCCGTGCTCGCGGTCATCGAATGGCGCACCGGCTACACGCCCTTCGACCACCTGCAGCAGTACATCCCCGTCCTCGACTTCCAGCCCCAGAACGTGCCCGCGACGCCTGGGCGCGGTGGCCACGCGCGCGCCTACGGCTCGGCCCAGCACGCGATCGCGCTCGGCGCGGCGCTCGTGCTGCTCATGCCGCTGGCGCTCTACCTCTTCCGGCGCACGCGTTCGAAGCTGTGGATCGGCTGCGCCGGGCTCATCGTCATCGGCTCGCTCGCCACCGGCTCGCGTACCGCGGTGATCATGCTCGTCGTCGAGCTGTGCGTCTTCCTGCGCCACAAGCCGACGCACACCAAGCGCCTGCTCCCGCTCCTGCTGCCGCTGATGGTCGCGATCCAGTTCGTGATGCCCGGGGCGCTGCACTCGTTCAAGGCGAGCTTCTTCCCCCAGGGCGGCATCGTCGCGCAGGAGAACGGCGTCGGCGCCGGGCGGCCCGACAGCGGCCGCCTCACGCACCTCGGCCCGGCCATGAAGCAGTGGCTGCAGCGCCCGTTCTTCGGCCAGGGCTTCAGCACCCGCCTGACGAGCACCCACGACGTGAAGATGACCGACAACATCCTCGACAACCAGTGGCTGGGCTCGCTCCTGGAGCTCGGCGCGGTCGGGGTGTTCGGCCTCGCGTGGCTGTGGATCCGGATCGGCCGCCGGCTGCGCAGCGCGGCCAAGGGCGTCGACGACGACTGGAGCTGGCTGCTGATCTCGCTCGCGGCCGGCATGACGGCGTTCGTGATCGGCATGGTCACCTACGACGCCTTCTCCTTCACGCAGGTGACCTTCCTGCAGTTCATCCTCATCGGGCTCTCGGTGGCCGCGCTGCGGCTGACGCCCGAGCGCGGGCCGCGCGAGCTCGACCCCGCGATCGACTAGGCGAAGCGCCGGCGCCGCAGCCGCGCGAGCGCGACCTCGGTGCGGTCGGCCAGGTCGGCGCGCTTGCGCAGTCGGCCCAGCGGGCCGAGCTTCGGGGCCTGCGCGACACCGAGCGGCGGCGGCGTCCACGGGGTGACGACCGCCGGGTCGAAGTCCACGCGCTCGGGCGCCTCCAGGGGCTCCTCGCGCTCCCAGATCCACAGGCGCAGGTGACCCTCGCCGAAGGCGCCGGCGGCGAAGAGCGACAGCCAGCGCTCGCGGTCCTCCAGCGTGGTGACGCGCAGCGGCGCGCTGAGGTCGCCCGCGGCGTCGCCCTGGGCGGCCAGCGCCGCGACGACGTCGCCGGGGCCGTGGGCCTCGCGGCCGCGCCAGCCGGCGGGCGCCAGGTCGCGGGCGTGGCGCCCGCCGAAGGTCTCCAGGGGCGCCAGGGCGACGACGGCGCGCGCCGCCACCCGGCAGGCCTCGGCCACCAGCGCGGCCGCGTCCTCGGCGGGCGGCTCGACGAGCGCCACCGCGCCCGCGGCGCCGTCGCGGAAGGGCAGCGGCCCCGGGGCGGGCGAGTCGACGCACAGCGCGACCGGGACGCTCGGCGCCACCGCGGGCCCGCCCCAGGCGAGCTCGAGGACAGCCGCGTCGGCGACCTGCAGGCGACGGGTCTCGGCGACCAGCGGCGCCGCGCGCGCCAGCTCGCCGAGCGTCGGCGGCCGGCTCACCAGGGCGACCTCGCGATAGGCGCCGTAGTCCATGCCCTTGGAGGCCAGGTGGCCGGGGTGGAAGCGGTAGTCGTCCCAGCCCAGGTGGAAGGCGCGGATCCCCGGCGCCCAGCCGACGCGCCGCCCGCCCCGGCGCACGGTCGTGCAGGCCTGGCCGTCGGAGCGGTAGGGGACGATCAGCGCGTCGCGCCGGATCGCCTGGAAGACGGTTCCCACGCCGGTCTCGACAATCTCGCCGTCGACGAGCGTCTCGGGCGCGATGACCTCGGGGTCCAGCACCGCCGGGCGGTTGGAGTTGTCCAGGCCGATGCCGATGAGGCCGAAGTCGGGGTGGCGGTCGACGAGAATCGAGCAGGCGCGCCAGCCACGACGGCTCGCCCTCGGGGTACTCCGGGACGATGATGTCGGGGTCGGTGACGAGGAAGGGATCGCTCGTCGTGACCTCGATGCCGTCCTGCAGCGAGGGCACGTGGCCGTTGGTCGGGCGCAGGATGACGTTGTGGAAGCGATGGCGGTTCTCGACCAGCCACTCGCGCAGGTCCGGGCGCGACGCGTTGTCGACGACCGTCAGGCGGAAGGGCTCGGGCGTGCGCGCCTCGAGCGCGTCGACCGTCGCGATCAGGTGATCGAGCCGGTTGTAGGCGAGCATCACGATGTCGATCGGCTCGCGGCTCACAGCAGCGCCCCCACCGTCTCGACGCTCCACATCCGCTGCGCCGCGGCATCGAGCAGCGCGTGCGTGAGCTCCACGACGAAGTCCTCGCGGTCGCTCTCGGCCGCGCAGCGGTCGAAGTCGTGCATCAGGATCACGCCGCCGCCCGCGGCCTGGACCTCGCCGACGACGCGGCCGACGTCGTGGCCATCGGCGGTGTCGCCCGACTCGATCGTCCACCAGGCGGTGGCCGCGCGGCGCCGGCGCAGCGCGAGCCAGCCGCCTCCGGTGAGCTTGCCGTAGGGCGGGCGGAAGGGCGCATCCGGCGCGATCCACGGCGACAGCGCCGCGTAGCCGCGGTCGACGTCGCGCAGCGCGCGCCACGGGGACGCCTTCAGCGCGTTGAGGTGGCCGTAGCCGTGGCAGGCGACCTCATGGCCCTCCGCCACGGCGCGGTCCAGCAGCGCCGGCGCGGCGGCGGCGCGGTCGCCTACGGCGAAGAAGGTCGCCTGGGCGCCGTGCTCGGCCAGCGCGTCGAGGACGCGCGGGGTCAGGCGCTCGCCCGGGCCGTCGTCGTAGGTCAGGCACAGCAGGCCGTGCTCGGAGCAGCGGCGCGCGAGCGCGCGCTGCTCGACCACGCGCGCGGCGAGCGGCCCGGCGTGCAGAGCGGCCACGCCCGTCGCCATGGCCGCGGCGCGCAGGATCACGGCGGCGCCCCCCGGCGCAGCACCGTGCGCAGGCGCTGGTCGTCGCGCAGGCGGCGGACCGCGTCGCGGTCCGGGCAGCGCTCGGAGCCCGACGCGGCGGCGGCCGCGTAGCCGAGCACCATCCCGACGGCGGCGGGGTCGCGCACCGTCCGGTAGGCGGCGCGCAGCAGCAGGTAGGTGGGCCGATAGCCCATGTACCACGCGGCCCGCCCCTGCGCCGACTGGTGGCGCAGGCCGTCGCGCTCGCGCGCGCCGGTCGGGCGGTGGTGGAAGAAGGGGAGGTCGACGAGCACCGCGGTGCGGTAGCCGCGCTCGTGGGCCTTGACCTCGTCGAGGCCGTCCCAGCCCATCTTGGACTCGAGGCCCATCACGGTGTCGATGCAGTCCCAGCGGTAAGCGCGCGAGGCGCCGCGCGGGTGGGTGGCCACGACCTTGCGCCGCACCCAGCGCCCGTCCTCCTCCTCCCAGCAGGCGCCGCCGGCGATCCCGAGGTCGGGCTCGGCCTCGAAGCGGCCGACGAGGACGTCGAAGTAGTCGGGCTCGAAGGAGGTGTCGGCGTCGACCTTGACGACGACGTCGCACGGCCCGTCGAGCGCCTCCACGCCGCGCCGGAAGGCGTCCAGAGCGCGCCCGCGGCGCCGGCCGGACTGCAAGTCCCCGCTGTCGCCGCCGGTGCCCGCGATGCGGACGAAGCCGTGGCGCGCGGCCAGCTCGGCGGCGAGCTCGCTCGTGCCGTCCTCGGAGCCGTCGTCGCAGATCACCCACACGGCCGGGAGCCGCGTCTGCGCGAGCACCGCGCCGGCCAGCCGCTCCAGGTTCGCGCGCTCGTTGCGCGCGGGGGTGACGATGGCGTAGTCCATGGCTCAGGCGGCGACGGCGCCCTCGGGCGTGGCCCCGCGCGCGAGGTCCTCGGCGCGCGGCAGGAACTCGGTCATCCACAGCTCGAGCATCAGCAGGCCGAGGACGGGGCGCGCCATCGCCGCGTCGCCGCCGCGCCAGCCGCGCACGACGTCGCGCACGGCGCCGCCGTCGAGCAGCTCGCCGCACGCGGGTTCGCCGTCGAGCAGCAGGCGGTCGACCGCGGCGCCGCCCTGGGTCGCCAGCCAGCCGTCGACCGACTCGCTGAAGAAGCCGAGCTTGCGCTTGCTCAGGACGAAGTCCGGGACGATCCCGCGCGCCGCCGTGTGCAGCACGCGCTTGCCCTTCGTCCCGCGCACCTTCACGCGGCTGGGCATCTGGGCGCAGGCCTCGACGACGTGGTGGTCGAGGAAGGGGACGCGGACCTCGAGCGACCAGGCCATCGAGGTGCGGTCGAAGTAGTGCAGGCGGTCGTCGGCCATGCCGAGCTGCGCCTCGAGTGAGAGGGCGGCCTCCAGCGCGGGCAGGGCGCGGACGCTGCCGGCGCGGGCGCCGATCTGGCGGGCCGCGGCGTCGGCGTACTCGGCCAGCGCGCCGCCGAACAGGCGGTCCTGGTCGGAGCGGCGCATGAGGGCGGTCGAGGCGAGCAGGCGCGCGCCGGGGTCCGGCGCGTCCATGAGCCCGACGATCCGGCGGGCGCGGGCGGGCCCGCGGCGCGCCGCAGCGGCCGCGAACGCCCGCAGGGGTCCGGGCGTGCGTTCCCACGTCCCGGCCATCGAGGCGACGATGTGGCGCTTGTAGCCGCCGACGAGCTCGTCGGCGCCCTGGCCCGAGAGGGCCACGGTGACGTGCTCGCGGGCCAGGCCGCAGAGCGCGTGGAAGCCGAGCGCCGAGAGGTCGGCCATCGGCTCGTCCATGTGCCACGCGAGCGCCGCGAGGTCGTCGGAGGCGCGCTCGACCGGCAGCTCGAGCTCGTGGTGGGAGGTGTGGAGCGCCTCGGCCACGCGGCGGGCGTCGGCCAGCTCGTTCTCCTGGCCGGGGCCGCTGAAGCCGACCGAGAAGGTGTCGACCGGGCGGTCGAGGTGGCGCGCCATCAGCGCGACGATCAGGCTCGAGTCCAGGCCGCCGCTGAGCATCGCCCCGAGCGGGACGTCGCTCATGAGGCGCAGGCGCACCGACTCGTCGAGGACGTCGAGCAGCCATTCGGCCGCCTCGCGCTCGTCCACGTCCGCCGACGGAGCCTGCGACGGGTACTCCCAGTAGGTCTCGCGGCGCGCGCCCGCGCGGTCGACGACCATCAGCTCGCCGGGCAGCAGCTTGCGCACGCCCTTCAGCGGGCTCAGCGGCGCCGGGACGAAGCCCAGCGCGAGGTAGGCGGCGATCGCCTCGCGGTCGATCGCGACGTCGATCAGGCCGCTGGCGACGATCGACTTCAGCTCGGAGGCGAAGAGGACGAGGTCGCCGACCTCGGCGACGTAGAGCGGCTTGATGCCGAGGCGATCGCGACCGAGGACGCCAGCGCGGCGCTCGGAGTCCCAGGCCGCGACGGCGTACTTGCCGCGCAGCCGGGCCACCATGCCGGGCCCGTGCTCCTCGTAGAGGTGGGGCAGGATCTCGGTGTCGCAGCGGTTGCGCAGCACGTGGCCGCGGGTCGCCAGCTCGGCGCGCACCTGCTCGTGGTTGTAGAGCTCGCCGTTCTGGGCGGCCCAGACGGTCCCGCGCTCGTTGGACATCGGCTGGTGGCCGTCGCGCAGGTCGACGATGCTCAGGCGCCGGGCGCCCAGCGAGGCGCCGTCGACGAGCACCAGGCCGTCGTCGTCGGGGCCGCGATGGTGCATCGCGTCCGTCATGCGCCGCAGCGTGGCGTGGTCCAGGGGCGCCCCCGGAGCGTCGCCGATGCGGAAGGCCCCCGCGATTCCGCACATCTCAGGCGTCCTTGTGGCAGCGGTCGTACATGTCCGTCCCGGAAGCTACCGGCGCTTTGCCGCCGTCCGACTAGACGAGGGTCCAGGTCCCGGCGCGTCGCCGCCCGGCTGCGGCGGGCGCCTGGACGAACGTTCAGCCCAGCGGGCCCCTTCGCGGCTACCGTGGTGGGCCGATGCGGCGCGTGCTCGTCATCGCCCGGCACTTCCCGCCCCTGGGCGGCGCCGGCGTCCACCGGCCGCTGGGAACGGTCCGCCACCTGCCCGAGTTCGGCTTCGAGCCCGTCGTCGTGACCGGGCCGGGCGAGCGCGCCGACCGCTGGGGCCCGCGCGACGCCGGCATGCTCGACCTCGTCGCCTCCGACGTCGAGGTCCATCGCCTCGAGGGCCCCGAGCCGGGCGCCTGGCCGAGCTGGTGGGCGCGCCCCGCGCGGCTGCTCGAGCGCCCGCCGCCGTGGGTGGGCTGGTGGGTCCAGGGCGCCGGGCGCCTGGCCGCCCGGGTGGGGGGCGGGTGCGACGTGATCCTGGCCTCGCTGAACCCCTACGAGACCTCGGCCTCGGCCGCGCACGCCGCGCGCGCCCTCGGCGTGCCGTGGGTCGGCGACCTCGAGGACCCGTGGGCGCTGGACGAGATGCGCGTGCACCCCACGCGCGTCCACCACCTGCTCGACATCCGCCGCATGCGCCGGGGGCTGCAGAGCTCGGCCGCGATCATCATGAACACGCCCGAGGCCGCCCGCGGCGTGCGCGCGCTCTACCCCGCCTTCGCCGACCGCCCGGTCGAGGGCATCGGCATCGGCATCGAGCCCGCCGACTTCGCCGGCCCCGCGCCCGTCCGCGACGACGGCGCCTTCCGCATCGTCCACGCCGGCGCCCTGCACACCGCGCTGGGCCGCGATCACGCGCGCACCACGCGCGGCCGGCGCCTGCTCGGCGGCACCTCGACCGACGTCGACATCCTCGCCCGCTCGCACGTGCACCTGCTCGACGCGGTCGACCGCCTGCGGGCGCGCCGGCCCGGGGACGCGGCCCGGGTCGAGGTGCACCTCGCCGGCGTCGTCAACGACGTCGATCGCGAGGTCATCGGCGAGCGCGGCTACGTCCGCGTCCACGGCCGCCTGCCCCACGAGGAGATCGTCGCCCTCATGCGCTCGGCCGACCTGCTCTTCCTGCCGATGCACGACCTCCCCGAGGGCCGTCGCGCGGGCCTGATCCCCTACAAGACCTACGAGTACCTGAGCGCCGGCGCGCCGATCCTGGCCGCCGTGCCCGACGGCGACGCGCGCGACCTGCTGGGCGGCTTCGCGCGCGTCGCGCTCTGCCGCCCGACCGACGTCGAGACCATGGCCGCCGCCATCGGCCGCCTGCTCGACCAGGGCGTCCCGGCGCCCGGGCCGGGCGAGGACGAGCGCCTGGCCGGGCTCGAGCGCCGGCGCCAGGTGCAGCGGATCGCCGCCGTCCTCGACGAGGTGCTCGACGGCCCGCGGGCAGGCGGGCTCAGGCCGCCTGCGGCGTCCGCCGAGCGCGCCACGCGCGCTTGAGGCGCGCCGCCCGGGCGCCGTCGCCCAGCGCGCGCCGGGCCGCGCGGTCCATCGCGTGCACCGCGCCGCGCGCGGCGACGCGGGCCAGCCCGAGCGGGCCGGGGGCGAAGAGCGCGAGGTCGACGTCGTCCCACGCGGTGGTCGCGCAGCGGCGCTTGTAGTCGGCGTCGCCGTAGCCGAAGTCGTAGGCGCGGACGTCGGGGTCGGCGCACAGCGAGGCGAAGCTCTCCATCTGCACGAAGGTGCCGACGTTCTGCGGGCCGTACTCGGGGTCGAAGCCCTTGGAGGCCGAGAAGAAGGTCCCGTCGACCACGTAGCCGGTCTCGAAGGCGATCGGCCGGCCCTCGAGGTAGAGGACCCAGGCGCGGTACCAGCCGCGCTGGAGCCCGAGCTCGATCAGCGGCCCCTCGCCGGCGGCGTCGAAGCCGCCGCCCAGGCCGCGCTGGTAGGTGCGCCGCGCGATGTCCTCGATGTCGCCGAGGATCGTCGGCAGGTCCGCGGGCTCGCGCAGGGTGCGGACCGCCAGCGCGTCGCCGTGGCGCTCGCGCAGCTTGCGGCTCTCGCGGCGGATGTTGCCGCGCAGCTTGGTGGGCAGCGAGGCGAGGAAGTCGTCGAAGGAGCCCTGCAGATCGCGGGCGCGGTGGCACTCGGGCCGCGAGAAGGGGTCGCGCAGCGTCCGCGGCCAGCGCTCGACGACCTCCTCGTGCAGGGTCGAGTCCATGCGCACCTTGTGCAGGAAGGCCGCGCGCGCCTCGCGGCGGCGGAGGGCGCCGCGCAGCTCGGCGATGAGCCGCGTCTGGGCCTCCGGCGGGCCGCTGATGCCGCCGTCGACCACGGTGATGGTCCGGACGATCGGGTTGAGGACCTTGGCGTAGCCGATGCGGGCGGCCATGTGGCGGTCCTCGACCCGGGCGAGGAGCATGCCCCAGGGCGCGCCGTCGCGCTCGAGCGCCACGACGTGGGGGCGCACGACCTCCTTGCGGGTACGGATGACCTGCAGGAAGAAGTCCAGCTGGGCGTCCAGGCCGTGCCAGGGCAGCGCGGCCCACGCCTCGCGCAGGGCCTGCACCTCCGTCTCATCGCGCGCGACGGTGACGCGCACGTCGTCCGTGTGAGGCTTCACGTGTCCGAAGGTAGCCGCGATGCGCCCGGGCGAGACTAGACCTCCGGTCAGACTCCCCCGGGGCAAGGGCACGGACAATGACTGGCGATGACCGACGCCGAGCCAGCCCTCGAGCAGGAGGGCCTGCGTGGCCGCGTGCTCCACGGGTTCACGTGGGTCGCGGCGTCGCAGATCGTGCTGCAGGTCGTGCGGCCGGTCATCGCCGTCGTCCTCGCCCGCCTGCTGACGCCGTCGGAGTACGGCCTCGCCGCCATGGTCCTCGTCTTCGCGAGCCTGGTGATGGTCTTCGGCGACCTCGCGCTCGGCGCCGCGCTCGTGCAGCGCAAGGTGCTCACCGAGGACGACCGCTCGACGGCCTTCTGGACGAGCGTCGCCTGCGGCGTGCTCTTCACGATCATCGGCGTCGCGCTCTCGGGGCCGATCGCGCACTTCTTCGGCGACTCGGACCTGCAGGCGATGTGCGCCGTGCTCTCGGTGACCTTCGTCGTCACCTCGGTGGCCACGACGCAGGAGTCGCTGCTGGTGCGGGAGATGAGCTTCCGCGCGCTGCAGGTGCGGACGGTGCTCGCCGTCGTCATCTCGGGGATCGCCGCCATCGCGATGGCGGCGGGCGGGCTGGGCGCCTGGGCGATCATCGGCCAGCAGCTGGTCTTCGCGGTCGTCTCCACGGTGCTGCTGTGGTGGGCGGGCAGCTGGCGCCCGCAGCTTCGCTTCTCGCGCGCGAGTCTGCGCGACATGTGGGGCTTCAGCGGCAACCTGCTCGGCCACCGGCTGCTCTTCTACATCCACCGCAACGCCGACAGCATCCTCATCGGGCGCGTGCTCGGCAGCGCCGCGCTGGGCGCCTACTCGGTCGCCTACAACGTCATGCTCGTGCCCTTCACGCGCATCGGCGGGCCGCTGCAGCAGGTCCTCGCGCCGGCCTTCGCGCGCCTGCAGGACGACCGCGACAAGCTCGCCGAGGCGTGGGGCCGCGCGGTCCGGCTCATCGGCCTGCTGGCGATCCCCTCGCTCGTCGGCCTCGTGGTGGTGGCGCCCGACTTCGTCACCGTGGTCCTGGGCGACAAGTGGTCCGCCGCGGCGCCGCTCGTGCGCGTGCTGGCGGTGGTCGGGGTGCTGCAGGCACTCCAGAGCGTCAACATCGACATCCTGATGGCGCGCAACCGCACCGCGACCGTGTTCCGCTACTCGATCCTCTTCACCTGCTGCCACATCACGGCCTTCGTGATCGGCCTGCAGTGGGGCGTCCTGGGCGTCGCGACGGCGTACGCGATCTCGAGCCTGCTGGTGGAGCCGGTGCTCACGATCCTCACGGCGCGCGCGATCGACGTCTCGCCGATGGTCTTCGTGCGCGCGGTCGCCGACCTCTTCGCGGCATCCGCCGTGATGGCCGCGGTCGTCGCGGGGGCGCAGGCGGCGCTGACGTCCGCCGGCGTCCCGCCGCTGCCGCGCCTGATCATCGACGCGGCGATCGGCGCCGCCGTCTTCGCCGGGCTCGTCCTCTGGCGGATGCCGTCGATCACCGCCGAGATCAAGGGGCTGCTGGCGCAGCTGCGCGGGCGCCGCCGGGCGGCCGGGGCGGCGGGGGCGCCGGCGTGAGCGCCGCGCTCGACGTCTCGGTCGTGGTGGCGACGCGCAACCGCGCCACGCGCCTATCCGAGCTGCTCGCCGCGCTGCGCGGCCAGACCCTCGACGCGGCGCGCTTCGAGGTCGTCGTCATCGACGACGGCTCGACCGACGAGACGCCCGACCTGCTCGCGAGCGCCGCGGCCAACGGCAACGGCGGCCCGAAGGTGCGCACCGAGCGCGGCGAGGGCCGCGGCCCGGCGGCGGCCCGCAACCTCGGGTGGCGCCTGGCGCGCGCCCCGCTGGTGGCCTTCACCGACGACGACTGCGTCCCCACGCCCGGCTGGGCCGAGGCGATGCTCGCGGCCGCCGAGGGCCAGGAGCAGGTCATCGTCCAGGGCCCGACGCTCCCGCGCCCCGACGAGTCAGACGGCCTCGACGCCTTCGCCAAGACCGTCCGCGTCGAGGGCCCGTCGCCGCATTTCGAGACCTGCAACGTCGCCTACTCGCGCGCTGTGCTGGAGCGCATCGACGGCTTCGACGAGAGCTACCCGGCGCCCGCCGGCGAGGACTCCGACCTCGGCTGGCGCGCGGTGCGCGCCGGCGCCGTGGCCCGCTTCACGCCCGAGGCGCTGGTCCACCACGCCGTCCACCGCCGCGGCCCGATGGGCCCGATCGAGGACGCGCTCATGGCGACCCACGGCGTCCAGGCCTACAAGGCGATCCCCGAGCTGCGCGAGCACCTCGCCCAGCGCGTCTTCTACAACCGCAGCCACCCGCTGCTCGCCCAGGCCCTGCTGGCCGCCTGGGTCGCCCGCCGCGAGCCGATCGCGGCGCTCTTCGCCCTGCCCTACGCCGCCAGCGTCGTGAGCCGCTCGCGGGCCCAGGGCGCCTCCCCGGCCACGATGCCGGTGCTCGTCGCCCACGACGCGGTGCAGCTCGTGGCGACGATCCGCGGGGCGATCCGCCACCGCGTGTTCGTGCTCTAGGCGTCGTAGGTCGTCTCTCCGTCTCTCCGTCTCGGCGCGCGGCGCTTCGCGGCCCGGCACCGAGGGAGAGCGAGCCTCGCGGTGCCCGCACGCGTGCGTCCGGTCGCAAAGCGCGCGTCGCTCGCCACAGTTTGCGGAGGGCCTCCACCCCTGTCGCCCACGCCCGGCGCGGCTTGCTGCTCGGCTGACGGAGCACCGTCCTGCCCAAACCACCTATACGGTGGTCCAAGCAGGACGGTGCGAGGCAGCCTGCGGCGAAAGACGCGCGCTTTGCGACCGGACGCACGGGTGAAGGCACCGCAAGCCCGCGTTCGCCCTCGGTGACTCCGTCGCGCCGCGCCGCAAGACGACCAGCGGAGGCGCGCGCGCCCGGCGCGCCCCTAGGTGTAGTTCCTGAGCACGTTGTTCGGGGTGCCGGGTCGCTGTGAGGCCCGTTGCGCTGCGAACAGCTCACCGAGGAACGGGTCCGTGCCCCGGGGGGTCGAACGTCGGTTCTACCCCGTGTGGATGGGGGAAGACCGACGTTCGGCGCCCCCCGGGGGCCTGCGGCGCCCCCCCGGGGGCCGGCGGCGCGGCGAGGACGCCGAACAACCTGCTCAGGTCTTACACCTAGGCCAGCAGGAGCCGGTCGAGCTCGGCGCGCAGCTCGCTCGCGAGCGCCCTGGCGCCGGGAAGGCCGTCGGCCGCGTCGGCCTTCGCCGTGCGCGGGTGGGCGGTGCGGATCGCGTCGGCGAGGTCGGCGGTGTCCTCGACGAGGACGACGACGTCGCGGGCCGCGAGGCGCTGCGCCAGGAGGACCTGGTGGTCGTCCACGGCCTCGTTGAGCGACAGCAGGCGCGGCACGACGATCGGGCGCCGGCCGCAGCGCAGCGCGAGCATGATCGAGCCCACGCCGGCGTGCGAGACGACGACGCGGGCCTCGCGCATGCGGGCCTCGAGGTCGTCGAAGGACATGAAGTCGATCCACTCGCCGGGGCCGTGGGGGACCTTCGAGCTGCCGTGCTGGACGACGAGCGGCTCGTCGATGCGCAGCTCGGAGGCGGCGCGCGCCAGGCGGTCGAAGGGCTGCTCGTTGGTGCCGAGGGTGAAGACGACCATGGCGCTAGTCGGCGAGGACGTTGCCGGCGAAGTGCGAGCCCGGGACCTGGGCGGCGAGCTCGGGCCACTGGACGTAGCGCGACTGGATCACGGGGCCCATGAGCCGCGCGCTGAGCGACAGGCCGTCGACGCGCGTCACGCTCTCGACGTAGAGCACGCGGGCGCCGCGGGCGCGCCCGACCCACGCGAAGGGGACGGCGAGGCCCGCGCCGGTCGAGAGGATCGCGGCCGGGCGCTCGTCGCGGATGACCTTCTCCGCCAGCCGGACGTTGCGCAGCAGGTTGGGGATGTTGCGGTTGGTGGGTCCGAAGGCGTGGATGACGCGCTCGCCCTTCAGCAGGGCGCGGGAGTCGGCCTTGTCGAACGTCACCCACACGCGCGGCAGGTGCTCCCAGGCCTCGCGCAGCGCCAGCAGCTGCAGCAGGTGGCCGCCGCAGGAGCAGACGAGCAGCAGCGGGCGCTCGCGCTCGCTCATGCCCGCGCCCCCACGAGCGCGTAGTTCATGGCGAGCAGGTCGGCCATGCGCTCGCCGGCGCGGCCGTCCCAGAAGGGGATCGCGCACGGCGTGGGCGACCACGGCGAGGGACGCACGCCGGCGATGTCGCCGGGGTCGTCGCCCAGCAGGGTGTTGGTCCCGTGCGTGAGCGTCACGAGCCGCTCGGTGGTCGAGCCCGTCGTGAAGCAGGCGACCCCGAGGGCCGAGGCCTCCTCCTGCACCGGGCCGGCGTTGGTCACGATCGCCCCGGCGCCGACCTCGAGCGAGAGCAGGTCCAGGTAGCCGAAGGCGGGCAGGTAGTCGACGCCCGCGGCCTCGAGCAGCATCGCGGTGCCGTCGGCCTCGATCTCCTCGCGCGTGATCGCGTCGAGGGCGAGGATCGTCGTGGTCCGGCGGCCGAGGGCGGCAACCCCCTCGAGGATCGCGCGGTCGGGCCGGCGCAGGACGGCGAGCACGTACTCGCGCTCGTGCGCGCCGCGGGCGCGCCAGGCCTCGCGCTCGCGCGCCCGGCGCTCGCAGCGGCGCACGACGTCGATGAGCGTGCTGCCCACGGTGTGCACGCGCGCGGCGTCGATGCCGTCGCCGAGCAGGTTCTCGGCGGCGCCGGTGCTCTGCGTGAGGAGCAGGTCGGAGATGCGGTCGGTGAGCACGCGGCTGACCTCGGCGGGCTGGCTCCAGTCCCACGTGCGCAGGCCGGCCTCGATGTGGGCGACCGGGACCTGCATCCCGCTGGCCGCCAGCGCGCAGGCGAGGGCGTCCTCGCCGCCGTCGACGACGACCACGAGCGTCGGCGACTGCTCCTGCACGATCCGCTCGAAGCCGACGATCGCGGCGGCCGTGCGGTGGGCGAAGGTCGGCCCGGCCATGGTCACGGTGCCGTCGGCGACGGGCGGCGCCGGGTCGATCTCGGGCTCGAGCCCGCCGACGCTTCCGAGGTCGACGACGAAGGGACGGAAGAGCGCCCGCTTGTTGAGCGCCGCGATGACCGGCGCGAGGCGCAGCAGCTGCCAGCGATCGCCTGCGGCGAGGACGATGGTGGCCGGCTCGTCGTCGTGGGAAGGGGACGCTGGAACACTCACGAGCCGGGGTCCGAGCGCACTCCTGGGGTGCTCGTGCATCTCGTCGGCGAATGTACGTCGCAGCGGGTCGGCGCGTGCGAATCCCGGCCGATCGGCTAGGGCGTTCCCCACCCATCAAGCGCACCCTGTCTTCGTGGCCGCTTCCGCGACCCCGAGCCTCGACGTCGTCATCGTCTCCTACCGCGATGCGGGCTGGCTGCGCCCGTGCCTGCGCACGCTGCTCGAGCACGCCGGAAGCGCCCGTCTGAACGTCGTCGTGGTCTCCAACGGCGGCGACGAGACGCCGGCGCTCGTGCGCCGCGAGTTCCCCGGCGTCGAGGTCGTCGAGTGCGAGAACCGCGGCTTTGCGCACGCCAACAACCTCGCGCTGCGCGCGGGCTCCGCGCCCTACGCGCTGCTGCTCAACCCGGACACCGAGATCGTCGAGGGGACGCTGGGCGCGCTCGTCGCGGCGCTCGAGGAGCGCCCCGAGGTCGGCCTGCTCGGCGTGCGCCAGGTCGACTCCGACGGGCGGCTGTGGCCGACGATCCGCTACTTCCCCAGCGCGCTGCGCGCGCTCGGCGACGCGCTCGGCGCCGAGCGCTTCTCGCGGCGGCCGTCGTGGCTGGGCGAGCGCGAGCTCGACGAGCGCCGCTACGAGGGCGAGGTCGCCTGCGACTGGACCTCGGGCTCGTTCATGCTCGCGCGGCGCGAGGCGCTGCTCGCCGCCGGCCTCCTCGACGAGCGCTTCTTCATCTACTCCGAGGAGCCCGACCTGTGCCTGCGAATGAAGCGCGCGGGCTGGGCGGTGCGCCACCTGCCGCTCATGACGATCGTCCACCACGCCGGGCGCGGCGGCGTGCGTCCGCAGTTCCTGGCCCAGGACGCCTTCACGCGCCGCCAGTACGCCGCCAAGCACTTCGGCGCGGTCCACCGCCTGCTCTACCTCGCCGCCGTGGGCCTCGGGCACGCGCTGCGCGCGACGCTCTCGCGCGGCCCGCGCCGCGAGGCGGCCCGCGCCGCCCTGCACACGCTCGCCGGCCGCGGCGAGCCGCCGTTCGCGGTGCCGCCGGCGACGGCGCTGTCGCCCGAGCCGCAGGCGCCGCCGGCCGCCCCGGCGCGCGCCGCCTAGCCGTCCGCTGCGCGCTCCTGCGCCCACCGCCTGCGCGCGGCCTGGATCTCCTCGATCGCCTGCTCGCGCGGGTACCAGCCGTCGACCTCCACGGCCTTGCCCTCGGGCTGCTTGTAGATCGAGAAGAAGTGCGAGATCTCGTCGCGCAGCGGCTGCGAGATGTCCTCGAGGCGCTCCATCGTGTTCCAGTTGGGGTCCGAGAGCGGGACGCAGAGGACTTTGTCGTCGATGCCCTTGTCGTCGCGCATGCGGAACAGGGCGATCACCTTGACCGCGGTCACGCAGCCGGGGAACGTCGCCTCGCTCACGCACACCATCGCGTCGAGCGGGTCGCCGTCCTAGGCGAGGGTGTCGGCGGATACTACGCACGGTCGGTTCTTCATCCGCTCTTCGACTGCGCTGCTTGCATGGCCGTCATGTCGAGATTGAGGTCGAAGCGGGTCATGGCGATCACGGCGGCTGTGGTGGTCGCCGCCGGCGGGGCGACGGCGGCGGTGGCCGCCACCGGCGGAGGCTCCCCAGCCTCCGACTTCCTGGACTCCGTGGCCAAGCACCTCGGGGTCAGCCCGCAGAAGCTGAAGGACGCCACCAAGGCGGCCGCCATCGACCAGGTCAACGCCAATCTCGCCGCCGGGCGCATCACGCAGGCGCAGGCCGACGAGCTCAAGAAGCGCATCGAGGCCGGCGACATCCCACCGCTCGGCGGCGGGCGCTTCGGCTTCGGCGGCGGCCCCGGTGGTCCCGGTGGTCCGGGCGGTCCGGGCGGCCCCGGCTTCGCCGGCAAGCCGTTCATCGCGAACGAGCTGACCGCGGCGGCGAAGTACCTCGGCCTCGACGAGAGCGCCCTGAAGGACAAGCTCTCCAGCGGCCAGTCGCTCGCCGACGTCGCCAAGGCGCAGAGCAAGGACCTCGACGGCCTCAAGACGGCGATCCTCGACGCCGCGAAGGCCGACCTCGACAAGGCCGTGACCGACAAGAAGCTCACCCAGAGCCAGGCCGACCAGATCAACAGCGAGCTGAAGTCCCACATCGACGACGTCGTCAACGCCAAGATGAGCTTCCACACGCGCGGCGGCCCCGGCGGTCCGGACGGCCCCCGCTTCGGCTTCGGCATCGGCCCCGACGCCGGCGCCGCGGCGCAGTACCTCGGCCTGTCCCAGAGCGCCCTGCGCCAGAAGCTCCGCGCCGGCCAGTCGCTCGCCGACGTCGCCAAGGCGCAGAGCAAGGACGTCCAGGGCCTCGAGGACGCGATCGTCGCCGCCCAGAAGGCCCAGCTCGACAAGGCGGTGAGCGCCAAGAAGCTCACCCAGAGCCAGGCCGACGACGTCCTGAGCAAGCTCAAGGACCACGTCGTCGACCTCGTCAACGCCAAGCTGCCGGACAAGCCGGCCTTCCGCGAGCGCCGCGGCGCCGGGCCGCGGTTCTTCTTCGGGCCGTAGGGGACCCACGGCGCGCCTCGCGTCCGCGGCTCCGGGCACCGCTCTCCGCTCGCGCGTGTGGTCGCGAACAGCTCACCGAGGGAGAGAGAAGTCGCCGGCCCCCGGCGGCCCCGCGGTGGCCAAGTCACGAACTGCTTCGGATTGCCCCCGGAATCCGAGGCAAACTCGAACAGGTTCGGCTGACTGGGCTCTCGCAGGCGAGCGAGGCGGCCTCGCGACGCCCAACGCGCCCGGCTGCAGAGCGGCAACCAGCCGACCCCGCCGCCGCGCGATACTACGCGGCCATGGCCTCCACCGACATCGACCGCCTGAGCATCGACACCATCCGCACGCTGTCCATGGACGGCGTCCAGGCCGCGAACTCAGGGCACCCCGGCCTGCCGATGGCGATGGCGCCCGTCGCGTACCTGCTCTTCGCGCGGATCATGGAGCACAACCCCGCCGACCCGTCGTGGCCCGACCGCGACCGCTTCGTCCTGTCGGCCGGCCACGGGTCGATGCTCCTGTACTCCGTCCTGCACCTCAGCGGCTACGACCTCTCGCTCGACGAGCTCAAGCACTTCCGCCAGTGGGGCTCGCTGACCCCGGGCCACCCCGAGCGCGACCGCGTCCACGTCACGCCGGGCGTCGAGATCACCACGGGGCCGCTGGGCCAGGGCTTCGCCAACGGCGTCGGCATGGCGATGGCCGAGAACTTCCTGCGCGCGCACTTCGGCGCCGAGGTCCAGAACCACCGCGTCTTCGCGATCGTCTCCGACGGCGACCTGATGGAGGGCATCGCCGCCGAGGCCGCCTCGCTGGCGGGCAAGCTCGGCCTCGGGCGGATGGTCTACCTCTACGACGACAACGACATCTCGCTCGACGGCCCCACGCAGCTGAGCTTCGACACCGAGGACGTCGCCAAGCGCTTCGAGGCCTACCGCTGGCACGTCCAGACCGTCGACGACGCCAACGACCTCAACGCGCTCGAGGTCGCGATCGACGCCGCCATGCGCGAGGAGGAGCGCCCGTCGCTCATCCGCGTCAAGTCGATCATCGGCTGGCCGTCGCCCAACAAGCAGGGCACGAGCAAGGCGCACGGCTCGCCGCTGGGCGAGGACGAGGTGCGCCTGACCAAGGAGATCCTCGGCTGGGACCCCGACCAGCACTTCTACATCCCCGACGAGGTCCGCGAGCACTTCGACCAGCGCGACCGCGGCGCGGCGCTGCAGGCCGAGTGGGAGCAGCGCTTCCGCCCCTGGCGCGACGGCCACGCCGAGCTCGCCGAGCACTGGGAGGCCGCGTGGGCCGGCAGGCCGCTGCCCGGCGTCGCGGAGGCGCTCAAGGGCATCGACTGGGAGAAGGACAAGCTCGCCACCCGCTCGGCGGGCCAGAAGGCGATGGCGGCCTTCTCGGACTACGTGCCCACGATGGTGGGCGGCGCCGCCGACCTCAGCGAGTCGACCAAGACCGAGTTCCCCGGCGGCCACGAGCTCAACTACAAGCAGGGCCGCCCCGCGCGCAACGTCTTCTTCGGCGTGCGCGAGCACGGCATGGGGGGCGTGGTCAACGGCATGGCCGGCCACGGCGGGATCGTGCGCCCGTACGGCTCGACCTTCCTGCAGTTCGCCGACTACATGCGCGGCTCGATCCGCCTCTCGGCGCTGATGGGCCTCGAGGACGCCTGGGTCTACACGCACGACTCGGTCGGCCTCGGCGAGGACGGGCCGACCCACCAGCCCGTCGAGCACCTGGCGGCGCTGCGCGCCATCCCCGAGCTCGTGGTCATCCGCCCCGGCGACGCCAACGAGACGGCGGCCGCCTGGCGCGTGATCCTCGAGGACCTCGAAGGGCCCGCGGCGCTCGTCCTCTCGCGCCAGGACCTGCCGATCCTGCCCGACGCCGACTTCGACGGCGTCGCCCGCGGCGCCTACGTCCTGCGCGGCGACGACGACCCCGAGGTGGCGATCGTCGGCACGGGCTCGGAGCTGTCGGTGGCGATCGGCGCCGCCGAGCTGCTGAGCGGCGACGGCGTCAAGACCCGGGTGGTCTCGATGCCGTCCTGGGAGCTCTTCGCCGCGCAGGACGACGCCTACCGCGACTCGGTGCTCCCGCCCGGGCTGCCCTCCGTGGCAGTCGAGGCAGGGGTGTCTCAGGGGTGGGAGCGCTGGGTGGACCGGGTGGTCGGCATCGACCGCTTCGGCGCCAGCGCGCCCGGCGCGGTGGTCCTCGAGAAGCTCGGGATCACGGCCGAGAACACGGCCCGCGCGGCGCGCGAGCTCCTCGGCGCCTTGACGACGTAGTCGGCGGGCCGGCCGGCGTCGGCGCAGGGCGGCCCCCAACCGTCGAGCTTGCGCTGCTGGAGGCGGCTGGATTCGACGAGGGCGACTGCGAAAGTGAGCATGGCGTCATGGTGCGCCTGCACGCCCATCAGCGCAAATCATGGAAACGGCCATGCCATAATTCACGCTTATGTTGGATCCGCGACGGCTGCTCACCTTCCACGCCGTCGCGCGCGCCGGGTCATTCTCCGCCGCCGCGCGCGAGCTCTCGCTCACGCAGCCCGCGGTCTCCCAGCAGGTGGCGGCGCTCGAGCGCGAGCTCGGCGCGCGCCTGCTGCACCGCGGCCCCGGCGGCCTGACGCTCACGGACGCCGGCGCCGTCGCCCTCGAGCACGCCGACGCCCTCGCCGAACGCCTCGCGGTCGCCGACGCGCAGATTGCCGAGCTGCGTGCGCATGGCGGGACGTTGCGCGTCGGGGGCTTCCCCAGCGCCCTCGCGAGCGTGGTCCCGGCCGCCATCCCTCGCCTGGGCGCCGCCCGCCGGGTCGAGGCGGTCGAGGGGTCGTGGGAGCAGCTCGCGGGCGGCGTGAGCGACGGCAGCCTGCACGTGGCGCTGTGCTTCCAGGACGTCACGCTCCCGCGCCGCGAGCGCCAGGGCCTGCGCCGCCACGACCTGGGGACCGAGCCCTTCCTCGCTGTGGTCGGTCCCGGCCACCGCCTCGCCAAGCGCCGGCGCATCCGCCTGCGCGACCTCGCGGGCGAGACGTGGGTCGCGCCCTCGGGAGCCGGGATCATCTACAAGGCCTGCCAGGCCGCCGGGTTCGAGCCCGACATCGCCTACGTGTCCCAGGACATCCTGGCCATGCGCGCACTGGTCGCTGCGAACCTGGCCGTCACGGTGACGCCGCGCCTGGGCGCCGGCGAGTGGCACGGCGTGAAGCTGCTCGACCTCGACGACGCCGCTCCGATCCGCGCGCTGTTCGCGATCACGCCGCGCATCGGCACGACGCCCGCGGCGCGCGAGTTCCTCGACGTGGTGCGCGAGCTGCTGTAGCGTCGCGCACGCAAACGCCATGTGGGAACGGTGGACGGTGGGGGCACTGGCCGCGATCCTGGCCCTCGCGGGCGCGCCGAGCGCCGGCGCGTCGTCGATCGTCTACGTCTGCGCCCCCAACCTGTGCCGGATCGACCCGGCCCATCCCAAGAAGGTCGCGCACCTCACGCGCGACGGCAGGCCCGGCGGGCCGGTCTACCTCAGCCCGTCGCTGTCGACCAAGGGCACGAGGCTCAGCTTCATCAGGGGCAACCGCCTCTACATCGCCCGCGGCGACGCCACGCGGGCCCACCGCGTCGACGAGCCGGTGGGCACGGCGGTCACGCGCACGCGGCCCGACGGGGCGCAGGTCGCGTACATCCGCAGCGTCAACACGATCATTTCCCCGGGCTACACCTATCCGTACTACTCGCCGCCCGTCTACGGCTTCGTCCCGTTCCTCTTCGTCCGCGTCGGCGCCGGCGGCAAGGCGACGACGCTCGCGCGGTCGACGACCAGCACGGGGTGGCTGCGCAACGAGGTCCTGCTCCCGTACCCGATCGCCGGCAGCGGATCGCGCCCTGACGCGATCTGCGTCGCTGCGCCGCCGGGAAGCAACGGGGTGTGCGGTCGCACCGTCGCGACCGACCCTCAGGGGCGCACGCTCTCCAACCCCGCGGCCTCGCCGGACGGGCGTTCCCTCGTCGCGGTCGCTGAGCCCTTCGTCGCCGGTCCCGACTACGTCCAGACGTTCGTCGGCGCGATCGCGCTCTTCGACCCGGCGAGCGGCGCGTTCGTGCGCGACCTCACCGCCGCCCACGCCGACGGCCACCCGGTCTTCTCGCCCGACGGCAAGCAGGTCGCGTTCACACGTGACGGCGCGCTGTACGTCGTCCCGGTGGCGGGCGGCACGCCCAGGCTCCTGCGCCGCAGGGTCAGGGACCCGACCTGGGGCGCGCGTTAGCGCGAGGCGACGGTGACGTGGATCGCCTTGGGCTCGCGCACCCAGGCGATCATCCCGCGCGCCGCGAGGCGGTCGAGGACGAACTGGAACGCCAGCGCCTGCGCGTGGCTTCGGTACATCCGCGCGATGTCGAAGGCGAAGCCCGTGGTGTGCAGCGAGTAGGCGGCCGTCGCCTCGATGTCGGTGGCGCGCAGCACGCGCTGGTAGCGCTTGTCGCGCACCGTGCTCGTGACGATCAGCGGGCCCGTGCCCGATATCGCGTGCGTCGCCGCGCCGATCGACTCCAGCACGGCGAGGGCCTGCGGGCGCAGCGCGCGGTACAGGCGCGGCGACTGCTGGACGCGGCCGGCGAGCGCGCCCATGCTGGGGTCCACGTGCACGCCGTAGGGGCCGAGGACCTTGTCGTCGATGACGCGCAGATCGCCCGAGGCCCGCGCGCGGCCGACGGCGAAGGGATCCTCGAAGACCGGCGTCGTGCGCTCCGGGTGCAGGACCTCCTCCGAGGAAGCCTTGTGGGACTGCAGCAGCGCCTCCTCGCGCAGCGCGGCCGGGTCGGTGCGGTACAGGCGCATGATGTCCTCGGCCGCGAGCACGCGCCACAGGTAGGTCGAGGAGTCGTCGCCCAGCGAGGAGAGCTTGCGCCACGCCGCCGCGTGGCGCAGCGGGCTCGAGTCGAAGTACAGCTGGGCGTAGGGGATGATCCCCTTGCCGTACGCCATCAGCGCCTGCTGCAGGTTGCCGACGCCCATGTGGTAGCTGACCACCGCGAGGTCGTCGCGCCCGAGCTTGCCCTTGGCGAAGTCCAGGTACCGCGCGGTCGCCTCCAGCGCCTTCGCCGGGTCGAAGCGCTCGTCGACGCGCCGGCGCACGGCCTCGCGCCGGCGCACGCGCCGCCCGCGCAGGATCCCGCGCGTCAGGCGCTCGGACGCCTTCACGTCGATCCGCATGTGCAGCAGGTTCTGGCCGGTCTCGGCCAGGATCTGGGTCAGGCCGACCGCCGAGCGCAGGTCGTCGGACGCACGTGCGTCAGAGCGGCCCGCGGATTCGAGCATGACGATGCCCTCGAGCGTGTTGGGATCGAGGCGATGGCGACGCGCCACCTGCTCGATCAGCGACCGGAAGCGCGCCGTGCGCTGCGCGGAGGCGATCACGCCGCCCGGGCTCTTCGCGAAGAGCACGTGGCTGAGGCCCATGGCTGCGCGCCGCTCGTAATCGGCGCGGTCGTCCGGCTCGTAGGAGAAGGGCTTGGCGGACTCGACGCCGCCCACCACGTCGGGCCCGAAGTCGAGCGCGTTCTCGGACTCGTTGTGCCGGCGATCGAGCACGACGATCAGGGCCGCGCCGAGCAGGCACAGCAGGACCATCGCCATCAGCCGACGGCGCACGTGCACCGGAGAGGGGCTTCCCACCGCCCCCAAACCCTGCCACATCCGGCCGTATCCATAACGTCATCGGCGTGCGCACCGTCGCTGCTTCCGAGCTTCCGCGGCGCCTCGCGCTGGAGGACGACCTGCTCGTCCACGGCGACAACCTCGATGTGCTGCCGCGCCTGCCCGACGGCGCCTTCGACGTCGTCTACATCGACCCGCCCTTCAACACCGGGCGCGAGCAGCGCCGCCGCTCGCTGCGCACGGTGGCCGACGCCGAGGGCGACCGGACGGGGTTCGCGGGCCGGCGCTACCGCACCGAGGAGCTGGGCTCGCTGGCCTACGCCGACGCCTTCGACGACTACGTCGGCTACCTCGCGCCGCGCCTGGAGCACGCCCGCCGCCTGCTCGCCGACCATGGCACGCTCTACGTGCACCTCGACCCGCGCGAGAGCCACTACGTCAAGGTCCACCTCGACGGCCTCTTCGGGCGCGCCTGCTTCCTCAACGAGCTCGTGTGGGCCTACGACTACGGGGCCAAGACCCGCCGGCGGTGGCCGCCCAAGCACGACACGATTCTCGTCTACGTCAAGGATCCGGGTGCCTACCACTTCGACGACGCCGAGGTCGACCGTGTCCCGTACATGGCGCCCGGCCTGGTCGGGCCCGAGAAGGCCGCGCGCGGCAAGCGCGTGACCGACACCTGGTTTCACACCATCGTGCCGACCAACGGCCGCGAGAAGACCGGCTACCCGACGCAGAAGCCCGAGGGCGTCGTGCGCCGGATCGTCGCCGCCTCCTCGCTTCCGGGCGGCTGGTGCCTGGACTTCTTCGCCGGCTCGGGCACCCTCGGCGCCGTGGCCCGCGACCTCGGGCGGCGCTTCGTGCTCGTCGACAGCCACGAGGACGCCATCGACGTCGCGCGGCGGCGGCTGGCGGCCTAGGCGCAGCGCTAACGTCCCGCCCGCGATGCTGAACGAACGACTGTTCGAGGCGGCGTCGGGCGCGTCGGGGTGGGCGCGGCTGCCGACGATCACGGGCGAGGCGATGGTCGCCACGAGCCATCCGCTCGCCACGCGCGCGGGCGTCCGGGCGCTGGAGGCGGGCGGCAACGCGGTCGACGCGGCGCTCGCGGCGGCGGCGATGCTGACCGTCTGCGAGCCGCCCCACAACGGCGTCGGCGGCGACGCCTTCTCGCTGCTGTGGTGGGACGGCGAGCTGCACGGGCTCAACGGCTCGGGCCGCTCGCCGGCGTTCCTCGACGCGCCCACGGTCGACCGCTCGGGCCCGCGCTCGGTCACCGTGCCCGGCGCCGTGCGCGCGTGGGCCGACCTTGCGCAGCGCTTCGGGCGCCTGGGGCTCGACGCCGCGCTCGCGGGGGCGATCGACGCCGCGAACGAGGGTGTCGCGGCGACGGCGCGGATCGCGACCCACTGGCGCGCTGCTCAGGACCGCGCGCCCTGGCCGGCGCCGCGGCCCGGCGAGCGCTACCGGCTGCCCGACCTCGCGCGGACGCTGCGCGCCATCGCCGACCGTGGGCCCGACGCGCTCTATCGCGGCCCGATCGCCGAGGCGATCGCCGGCGCCTGCTGGCTGGCCGAGGACGACCTCGCCGCCCACCGGTCTGAGTGGGTGGCGCCGCTGCGGGCTGCCTACCGCGGCGTCGAGGTGTGCGAGCTGCCGCCCAACGGTCAGGGCGCCACGGCGCTCGTCGCGCTGGCCGTGGCCGACGGGCTCGACGGCGACCTGCACGACGACGTCGAGGCGACGAAGCTCGGGCTCGACTGGGCCGCGCGCGCGATCGGCGACGCCCCGGTGCAGCTGCCCGACGCCGCGGCGCTGCGGGCGCGGGTGCGCCCCGATGCCGCGCTCGACGCGCGCGTCGGCCCCGGCGGCGGGACGACCTACCTGTGCGCGATCGACGGCGAGCGCAACGCGATCTCCCACATCCAGTCGATCTTCGCGGGCTTCGGCGCGGGGGTGGCGGTCGGCGACACGGGCATCGCGCTGCACAACCGCGGCGCGGGCTTCACGGAGGAGGAGGGCCATCCGAACCAGCTCGGCCCGGGGAGGCGGCCCTTCCACACGATCATCCCGGGGATGCTGCTGCGCGACGGCGGCCTGCTCGGGCCCTTCGGCGTGATGGGGGGCATGATGCAGGCGCAGGCGCACTTCCAGGTCGTGCGGCGCGTGGTCGACGACGGCCTGGACCCGCAGGCCGCGCTCGACGCTGCGCGCTTCCGCGCCACCGGAGGGCGCCGGGTCGAGCTCGAGCCGGGGCTCGCCGTCCACGCCGAGGACCTGCGCGCCCGCGGCCACGAGGTCGCGCTGGCGGCGGCGCCCCACGACTTCGGCGTCGGCCAGATGATCCTGGCCCACGACGGCGCGCTCGTGGGCGGCTCGGACGGCCGCGCCGACGGCCACGCGGCGGGGTTGTAGCCCCGCCGCGTGGCCGGATGCCGGTGCGCCGCTAGCGCTTGGCGCGCGTGTGCGAGCCCGACGACCGCGGACGGTCGGCGCGCACGCGGGTCACGGGGGCGCTGTCGCTCGCCGTCATCCCCTGCGCGTCGTAGGCCTTCGCGCTCACCGTGTGCGAGCCGTAGGACGTCGAGCTGGGGACGCTGTAGTCGCAGCGGTAGGGCGACTTCGTGTCGCGGCAGACGACCTTGCCGTCGACGCGGAACTCGACCCGCGCCACGCCGCGATCGTCGCCCGCCGAGGCGGCCATCGCCAGGCTCTTGGTGAACGTCGAGCGCGCGGTCGGCTTGCTGAGGTCCACGGTCGGGGCCTTGTTCGGGCTCGGCTGGCCGCCGGTCGCCGGCGGGTCGGCCGGCGGAGCCGGCGGAGCCGGGGGCGCCGGCGGCGTGGGGTCCGGCAGCGTCGGCAGGGTCGGCGGCGCCGGCGGGGCCGGGTCGCTCGCCGGCGGGTCGCTCGGCGGGTCGGCGGGCGGGTCGCTGCCCGGGTCGCCGCCGCCGGGGGCCGGCGCGCTGGCGCCGTACTCGTAGGCGCCGAGGTCCGGCGTCCCGAGCCGCGCGTCGCCCATCAGGTCGAGCGTCGGCATGTTGGCCGGGTCGCCGGCGTCGATGGCGCTGGCGCCCGCCTTCAGGCGGAAGTCGCCGGGGGCCACCATGTGGCCGGCGGTGACCGTCTGCGCGGTGTTCGGGTCCATCCACATCGCGCCGGCGTTGCTCACGCCGTTGATGTTGTTGTGCCAGTCCATCCCGGACCGGGTGCCCGTGCTCTCGCCGAAGATGTTGCCGTAGACGTGGGCGCCGCCCGCGCCGACGCCCTCGACGGGCCACGTGACCGGACCGCGCACGGTGTTGTAGCGGAAGGTCACGCCGTCGAGCTTGGAGCCGTCGCGGAACACCACGTCACGCGCGTGGCAGCACGAGGGCTTCTGGCCGACGTTCGGGTCGCCGTTGAGGATCGTGCGCCCGAAGACGTTGTTCTCCATCGTGACGTTCTTGGGCTGGTCGCGCTCCGAGTTGGCCGTCGTGACGAACACGTCGGCGAAGGTGCAGCCCCAGAAGCGCGTGCGGCGGATGGTCGTGCCCTGCGTGCCGCCGAGGTAGATGCACTGCGGATGCACCGAGCTCGTCGGGGCCAGGTAGTTGTCGTGGAACGCGGAGTCCTCGATCGTGAAGTTCGTCACGCCGCCCGTCACGCCGCCCGACGAGCCGCTCGCGGCGCCGCCGTCCACGAACAGGGTGGCGTTCGCCTCGTGGTTGTTGCCCATGTCGATGCGCCGCCACGTCAGGTTGGAGACCGCCGCGACGTAGCCCACGTCGTTCGTCGTGCCGTGTCCGTCGACGACGCCGTCCTGCACGACGGTGTTCGTCACGTAGTTGCCCGCCTTGCCCGACGTGGACAGCGAGCTCGCCGTGAAGGGACCCGAGAAGGTCAGGTTGGACGCCCCGATGCTGAGCCCCCCGAAGCCGGCCGTCTGGCCGTCCGCGGTCTTGAAGGACACGGCCTTGGACCCCGAGCCAAGGCTCTGCGACCCGTACGAACCACCCGCCATCACCACCGTGTCACCCGACGCCGCCTTGCCGTACGCCCCGGAGAGCGACTTGCAGGGAGCCGCCTGCGAACAGCCGCCCGAGTCCGATCCGGAGGGTGAGACATACAGGGTCGAGGCGCTCGCCGGTGCGGCGGCCAGGAAGCCTACGGCGAGCGCAAGGGGGGCGATACGCCCCGAGGAGAGGAGCTTCATGGGCCGCTCATCGGTGCGCCCGTGAGCGCACACAACAGTGGCCGACCTCGTTCTGGACACATTGGCGCTCAAGTGAAAAGCGCTGCAACCTCGCCAAATGTCGCCCCTGATACCGGGCGTTCGAGAGACCTCAATCCGGGGCGAAACGTCCCGATCGGGGATCGCGGCTAGTGCGCCGCGGCGTGCACGGCGAGCACCGCGTCCAGCGTGTCGGCCTCGAGTGCCCGTTTGTCCGGACGGTGGTGCAACACGCGTGCAAAGCGCAATGCGACGCCGCCCGGGATAGCGGGGGCTCGTCTGCACTCCGTCGAAGGCGATCTCGACCACCAGCTCGGGGCGGACGTGCACCGTCCAGTCGTCGCGCGCGACCTCCAGGCCGAGCAGATGCTCGGTCTGCCAGGTGAGCATCGCGTCGGTCAGGCCCTTGAAGGTCTTGCCGAGCATGACGAAGCCGCCGCCGCCCGGATCGCGGGCGCCGAGGTGCAGGTTGCTCAGCCATCCGCGGCGCCGGCCGTGCCCCCACTCGGCCGCGAGCACGACGAGGTCGAGCGTGTGGCGTGGCTTGACCTTCAGCCATCCGGCGCCGCGGCGCCCCGCGGCGTAGGGCGCGTCGAGCGCCTTGACGAGCACGCCCTCGTGCCCGGCGGACAGCGCCGCGTCGAGCACCGCGCCGGCGGCCTCCGCGTCGGCCACGGTCGCGCGGGGGACGAGGCCCGTCTCGGGCACGAGCCCGGCGAGCGCGGCCGCTCGCTCGGAGCCCGGCCGGTCGATGAGGTCCTCGCCGTCGAGGTGCAGCAGGTCGAAGAACAGCGGCGTCAGCGGCACCGAGCCGTCGGCGCGGCGCGTTCCGAAGCGGCTCGCGGTGACCTGGAAGGGGTGCGGGCGCCCGTCGGGGCGCAGCGCGATCGCCTCGCCGTCGAGGACGAGCTCGCGCGCCGGGAGCGCCAGGACCGCCTCGACGACCTCCGGGACGCGCGCCGTGATGTCGTCGAGGCTGCGGGTGAAGGCGCGCACCTCGTCGCCGCGGCGGTGGACCTGCAGGCGCGCGCCGTCGAGCTTGTACTCCACGGCCGCCGGCCCGGTGCGCTCCAGCGCGGTGCCCACGTCGTCGCCCGGGGCGGCGAGCATCGGCTGGATCGGGCGCCCGACCTCCAGGCCGACCGCGGCCAACGCGGGCGCGCCGCCCTCGCGTGCCGCGGCGGCGACGACCCCGAGGTCTCCGCTGAGCATGAGCGCGCGGCGCACCGCATCGCGCGGGACGTCGGCAGCCCGCGCGACGGCCTCGACCACGACGCCCTCCTGCGCGCCCTGGCGCAGCTCGCCGGTGAGCAGCGCGCGCAGGAAGCGCTGCTCGGGCTCGGTCGCCCGGCCCATGAGCGCCGCGAGCGCCTCGCGGCGCGCCGCCTGCGAGCCGGGCCCGGCAAGGGCGGCCATGCGCGCGCACGCCGCGTCGACCTCGACCAGCTCGAGCGTGGGCCGCTCCGCCGGCGCGGGGAGGTCGCGCAGCGAGCGCCAGCCGACGCCCGTCTGGCGCTGGCGCAGCTCGCCGGAGAGGTAGGCGACCCCGACGGCGACCTCGGCCGGCGACATCCGCCGCAGCGCCTCGGCGAGCCGCTCGACCTTCGCCGTCCGCGCGCGCTCCTCGCGCACGGCGTCGGAGGTCGCGGTCAGCTCGGCGAGCAGCATTGCCTCCATCGTGGCAGCCGCGATTGACGCGCCGAGCGTCAACGCGCCAAGAGATGTTTCATAGCCGCTGGCTTTCGCCGTCGCCTCCGTTCTCGGGATCCAT
The DNA here is from genome assembly GCA_963851295.1 of uncultured Actinomycetes bacterium. Lineage (GTDB taxonomy): Bacteria > Actinomycetota > Thermoleophilia > Solirubrobacterales > Solirubrobacteraceae > JAOPZW01. The sequence goes on from CAWKOS010000004.1 coordinate 257,532, forward strand.
GACTCGATGGGACACGGAGGTCCTTCGAGGACGGCTCCCGGCGACCCCGGTGGTGGTGGACGACACGTGCTGGTCGTGCCACGCGCCGGTCAGGGCGATCGCGGGCGTCCTCGTGGACGAGCGCCTGACGGACGACGGCAGCGGCTTCCTCGCGCTCGCAAGCGTCGACCGCATCCTCATGGCGGCCGCCGACGCCGTCGACCTCGCGGAGCACGGCATCGGCGAGCTGCGCCATCGGTCGAGCCCCGGGATCGTCGGCGGCTACGTCGCCAACGGCTGCCCGCAGTGCGACGCGCTCGTCGGGCGCTTCCGCGTCGACGACCTGCTGCAGGAGCACCTGCGCGCCGGCGGGACGCTCGCGGAGCTCTCGATCGAGCTGACCGTCGATCTCCTCGGCGACCGCGTGTGGTCCGGTGTATGAATCGCACCCATGGCCGGCTCGATGCGCTCGTTCGACCCGCGCCGCGTCGGGCGGCTCGAGTGCACCGCCTGGGTGACCTACTACCGGCGCGAGTGGTGGCGCTTCCTGCGCGCCGCCGTCGAGCTGACGCGTCACACCTTCGGCCTGCCGTGGCCGGCGACGCTGCGCGGCGCGTGGCTCGTCCTGCGCGCCAACCAGCTCTGGGCGCCCTACCCCGACAACGACCCCGACGGCGCGCGCCGCTGCATGCAGCGCTTCTACCGGCTCGTGGCCGACCGTCACGGCGAGCGCTTCGACGTGGTCGAGGCGGCGCGCCTGGAAGTCGAGTGGTGGCGCTTGCACCGCGACCTGCAGCGCCACGACGCCGTCGAGGAGCAGGCGCTCTCCGACGCCCTCGCGGCGCTCTACTCGCACGTCTACGGCGTCCCCGCCGCCGACGTGCGCCTCGCGGCCGACCAGCGGACGCTCGCGATGCGCCACTCCGACCGCTGGGTCGGCGAGGGCTGTGACCGCGAGAGCCCGCTGATCGGCGAGGAGCGGGCGGCGCTCGTGCGCTCCTACGCGGCGCTGTTGGCCGCCGTCCACCGCCCCTGAGCGCCTGGGCCCATCGCCTCGGCGAAGCCCTCGCGCCAGCTCGGGTGCCGCAGCGCCCAGTCCAGCTCGCGCTTGGCCTTGGCGTTCGAGGAGCCGCGGACCTGCGTCATGAGCGAGATCGCGGCCTCGCCGGCGGCCAGGCGCCCGAGCCACGCCGGCAGCCGCCGTGGGGGCGGCGCGCCGAGGGCTGCGGCCAGGGCCGGCAGCCACTCCGACACCGGCGCCGGGTCGTCGTCGACGACGTTGTAGATCCCGGGCTCGCCGCGCTCGACGGCGGCCACCGTGGCGGCCGCGGCGTCGTCGAGGTGGACGAACGACCACACGCCGGCGCCGTCGCCGACGAGCGGGAAGCGGCGCTTGCGGACCGGCTCGAGGAAGCCGGCCGGCATGTCCTCGGCGGGGCCGTAGAGCGCGCCGTAGCGCAGCGCGAGGCCGTCGAGGTCGGTGGCGCCGGCCACGGTGGACTCCACGTAGCGGATCGCCTCCAGCGAGCGGCACTGTGCCGCGGGCGGGTCGGGGTCGAGCGGGTCGTCCTCGGTCTTGACCGGGCCGCCGGTGCGCTCGTTGGGCCAGCCGGTGTAGCTCTGGGCGACGAAGCGCCGGGCGCCCGCGGCCCGCGCGGCCGCGAGCAGGTGGTCGGTGCCCGCGGTGCGCAGGGCGTTGGTCTGCGCGAACTCGGCGTCGAAGCGGCGCAGGTTGCCGACGTCGGTCAGCGCCGTGAGCTGGTGGACGACCACCTCGGGCTCGGCGCCGACGATGGCGGCCATCACCGCCGCGCGGTCCAGGGCGTCGGCCACCACGGGAAAGGCGCCCGCGTCGCGCAGCGCGTCGACCTTGCGCGGGCTGCGCGTCATGGCCACGACCTCGTGGCCGCGCTCGAGCAGCTGGGGCACGAGATGGCGCCCGATGGCTCCGCCGGCGCCTGCGAGGAAGACTCTCATCGTTGCTCCTTCCGGATCGACTGCATGCCCCCGAGACGAGACGGCGGAGCGCCCTGTGACAGCTGATGTAGGGTCGCGTCCGTGCTGGCGGCGGTGACACGGGCGAAGCACGCCCTGGAGCTCGTCGAGCTCCCGTGGCCGGAGGATCCGGGCCCCGGGGACGTCGTCCTGCGCCCCGAGGTCGTCGGCGTCTGCGGCTCGGACGTGCACCTCTTCCACGGGCGTCTCGGCGACGTCTTCCCGCGCATCCAGGGCCACGAGATCTCGGCGGTCGTCGATGCCATCGGGGCGGGCGTCGAGAACGTGGCGCCGGGCGACCGCGTGGCGGTCTGGCCGGTCCTGGCCTGCGGGCGCTGCTACGCGTGCAGCGTCGGGCGCGGCAACGTGTGCGCGAACATCGCGATCATCGGCGCCCACGTCGACGGCGCGCTGCAGGAGCGCCTGCGCGTCCCCGCCACGCAGGTCTTCGGCGTCGGCGACCTTCCCGCCGCGGTCACGGCCTTCATCGAGCCGACGTCGATCGGCGTGCGGACCGTCGTGCGCGCGCGCGTGACCGAGGACGACCGCGTCGTCGTGCTCGGCGCCGGGCCGATCGGTCAGGCCATCTGCCTGGCCGCGCGCGAGCGCGGGGCGGCGGTCCTGCTCGCCGACCGCGTGGCCGAGCGCCTCGAGCTGGGGCGCGCGATGGGCGCCGACGAGGTCGCCTGCGGCGACGCCGCCGCGCTCATCGAGCAGGCGAGCGCCTGGGCGGGCCCGGGCGGCGCCCCGCTGATCATCGAGACCACCGGCGTCCCCGCGGTCGTGCGGGCCGCCTTCGACGCAGTTCCGCCCGCCGGGCGCCTCGTCCTCGTGGCGCTCTCCGACGAGGAGGTCACCCTGCCGCTGGGCGCCTTCCCGATCCGCGAGCTCGACGTGCTGGGCGTGAGCTGCTGCAACGCCGCCGAGTTCGCCGAGGCGGTCGAGCTCGTGCGCGGCAACCGCGAGACGGTCGCCCGTCTGATCACCGACGAGTTCGCCTTCGACCAGGCCTCCGAGGCGCTCGAGTACGTCGCCGGCGGCGACGCCGAGCTCATGAAGGCCGTCATCCGCGTCGCCGGCTGACCGTCCCCGGTCCTACAGCTTCCCTGTGCGTCGCGGATGTGAAAGGTTTCCGCGCAATTACGAGTCGGGCGCGGCCAGGGGAGTACGTGACGCGCCCGGGGAAGGGATACCGCTCCATATGCACAGTTCCGGTCGTAGCTGGGCCGTGCTCGCGTGCGCCGTGCTCACGCTCGGCGTCGCCGCCGCGCCCGCCGGGGCCGCAAGCCCCAGCCGTGCCGCCGTTCCGGGAAGCGTCCCCAAGTGGGCGCAGCCCAGTCGAGACCGCGGGGATGCCGCGGGCTCCAAGCAGGTCACCGTCACCGTCTACCTGCCGCTGCGCAACGCCGACGCGGCGAGCGCGCTGGCCGAGCAGGTCTCGGATCCGTCGAGCGCGGAGTACGGGCAGTTCCTGAGCCCTGACGCGTTCCGCTCGCGCTTCGGCGCCAGCGACGCCGACGTCGCCGCCGTGGAGAGCTTCCTGCGCGGCGCCGGGCTCTCGGTCACCGACGACGCCAACAACCACCACGTCGAGGCGACGGGCACCCTCGCGCAGGCCGAGGCGGCCTTCGCGACGAGCGTGCACCGCTACGCCTACGGCGGGCGGGTGCTCGACGCCCCGAGCCGCGAGCTCTCGGTCCCCGAGGCGCTCAAGGGCAAGGTCATCGCCGTCGGCGGCCTGGACCAGTCGACGTTCACCCGGCCGCAGAACGACACCCCCGGCGCGAGCAACAACGCGGCGCCGGCGGTCAAGCCGGGCGCCGGCGCGGGCGCGCCGCCGCCCGACGCGTTCGTCAACGCGCCGCCGTGCTCGACGTACTTCGGCGAGAAGACCGCGTCCACGCTGCCGTCGGTCAACGGCTCGAAGGTCCCGTACGCGCCGTGCGGCTACACGCCGTCGCAGTACCAGGGCGCCTACGGCACCTCCGGACTGGTCGCCAAGGGCCTCGACGGGCGCGGCGTGACGGTGGCGATCACCGACGCCTACGCGGCGCCGACGATCCTGCAGGACGCCAACCAGTACGCGAGCCTCCACGGCCAGCGGCCCTTCGGCGCCAAGCAGTTCAAGCAGATCGCGCCGAAGAAGCCCTACCGCTACGGCTTCGACGACACCGTCAACGGCGACCTCTGCGGCGAGCAGGGCTGGTACGGCGAGGAGACGCTCGACGTCGAGGCCGTGCACGCGATGGCGCCGGGCGCCAACGTCCTCTACGTCCCCGGGCGCTCGTGCACGGACGACGACCTGCTCAAGGCGCTCGACAAGATCGTCGACAAGCACCGCGCCGACATCATCACCAACTCGTGGGACGACCTCGAGCAGTTCCTGACGCCCGACCTCCAGCAGGCCTACACGTCGATCTTCGTGCAGGCCGCCCTCGAGGGCATCGGCGTCTTCTACTCCTCGGGCGATGACGGCGACGAGAGCCTCGACGACGCCGACACCAACCCGCGCGGCGGGCCGGACGTCGACTTCCCGGCCTCGCACCCGCTGGTGACCGCCGTCGGCGGCACGAGCCTCGCCGTGACGAGGAGCAACGGCTACGGGTTCGAGACCGCGTGGGCGACGGGCACGAGCTCGCTCTCCGACGACGGCAAGTCGTGGGAGCCGCCCTACCCCGGCGACTTCCTCTACGGCGGCGGGGGCGGCGTGAGCACGCTCTTCGGCGAGCCGAACTACCAGCGGGGCGTCGTGCCCAACTCGGTGGCCCACAACCATCGCGCCGTGCCGGACATCGCGATGGACGGCGACCCGCAGACGGGCATGCTCGTCGGCGAGACGCAGACGTTCCCCGACGGGAGCGTGAGGTACGGCGAGTACCGCATCGGCGGCACGAGCCTGTCGTCGCCGCTGTACGCGGGCCTCGAGGCGCTCGCCGACCAGTCCGCCGGCCGGCCGCACGGGTTCGCCAACCCGGCGATCTACCGCCTGGGCGGCAGCTCGGTGCTGCACGACATCAAGGGCCACAGCCCGGTGCCGGCCGTGGTGCGCATCAACTACAACAACTCGGTTGACGCCACCGACGGCACCTCGGCGATCCTGCGCTCGCTCGACGACGAGGCGGAGTCGCTGCACCTGGCGCCCGGTTGGGACGACCTGACCGGCGTCGGTACCCCGAACGGCCCCGGCTACGTGGGCGCGCTCGGAGGGCACGGGCGCTAGCCCGAGAAGCGACGTGGCACAGCGGGCGGCGCGTCTCAGCGCCGCCCGCGGCCACGCGCAGGTGGTTCAGGGCCGAACGAACTCGTCGGGGTCCGGGCCGATGCGCTCGCCCGCGTCGAGCTCCTCGATCGCCGCCATCTCGCGCTCGGCGAGGTGGAAGTCGAAGACGTCGAAGTTCTCCTCGATGCGCGCCGGGGTCACCGACTTGGGGATGACGACGTTGCCGAGCTGCAGGTGCCAGCGGATGACGACCTGGCCGGGCGTCCTGTCGTGCTCCTCGGCGATCTCGACGATTGCCGGGTCGTCGAGGACCTGTCCCTGGGCGAGCGGGCTCCAGGCCTCGGTCACGATCCCGAGCTCGCGGTGCTCGCGGCGCAGCCCGGCCTGCTGGAAGCGCGGGTGCAGCTCGACCTGGTTGACCGCGGGGGTCACGCCCGTCTCGCGCACGATGCGCTCGAGGTGGGCGGGCTGGAAGTTCGAGACGCCGATGGCCCGCGCGAGGCCCTGCGCCTGGAGCTCGACGAGCGCCTGCCACGTCTCGACGTAGCGGTCGCGCGAGGGCACGGGCCAGTGGACGAGGTAGAGGTCGACGTGCTCGAGCTCGAGCCGGTCGAGGCTGTCCTTCAGCGCCCGCTGGGCGGCGTCGTAGCCGTGGTCGTCGTTGAAGCACTTGGTCGTGATGAAGACCTCGTCGCGATCGACGTCGGCGGCGTGCAGGGCCTGTCCGACGCCTGCCTCGTTGCGATAGGCCGCCGCGGTGTCGATGTGGCGGTAGCCCGCCAGCAGCGCGCGCGTCGTCACCTCGGCGGTGTCCTGCGGGGGCACCTGGAAGACGCCGAAGCCGAGCTGCGGGATCTCGACGCCGCCGCGCAGCGCGATGGTCGGAACCTGGGTGATGGGAGAAGGCATATGTCTTGCCCTCCCCGATCGGGCGAGGGCCAAACGGGGGGCCGTCAGGCGCCGCGCGTCACCGAAGCACCGAGTGCACGATCGCCGGTCGGCCGGCGCCGAGGAAGAAGATGCCGGGCAGGCCGGCCGTCTCGAAGCCGTCGCTTCGGTTGCGCTGAAGGACGCTGCCCTCGATCGCCAGCGTGCCGGTGCGGTCGTTGCTGACGAAGAACACCGCGCCGCCGCCCTCGTTGGCGTGGTTGTCCTCCAGGTGGCTGTCCGAGATCGTGAGCGCGAAGCGGTTGCCGTCGTTGTAGATCGCGCCGCCGCTGCCGCCGCCCGTGGTGCCCGGTCGGGAGGGATTGGCGCCGTGCCCGATCGCCCGGTTGCGGACGAAGCGGCTGCCCGTCACGCGCCATGACACGCCGATGCTGCTCAGGGCGCCGCCGTTGCTGCACACGTTGGCCGTGAAGCGGCTGGCGATGACGTCCACCGGGAGCCCGTGGTACTGCGACAGCGCGCGGACGGCCCCGCCGCCGACGTCGGGCCCGCGGGGGTCGCAGCGGTTCTCCACGAACGTCGAGCGCGCGATGCGCAGGCGTCCGCCGCGGACGAAGATCGCGCCCCCGCCGCCCCCGTCGAACTCCTCGCCGATGGAGTCGCCGTGCGTGAAAGCGAGGTTCTCGACGGTCAGCCGCGGCGTCGCCTGGTCCTGGCAGTGGGAGGTCGTGAACACCTGGGCGGGGTCGCAGGTGTCCATGTAGAGGATCCGGCGCCGCCCGCCGCCGCTCAGGGTCACGCGCCCACCGCCGTCGAGCACGACCTCGCGCGAGGTGTTGCGGACCTTGGCCGTGGCCGCCATGCGGATGGTGACCGGCTTGGGGCCGCACGAGAAGCTGATCCTGCCCCCCGCGCGAACGGCGGCGACGACGGCGGCGGACGTGCAGCTGCGCGCCGTCCCGTGCCCGATCACCCGCGCGGTCGCGGCCGCCGGAGCCGACCCGGCCGCGACCACCAGCGCGACGGCGCTCGCGATGGCAGCTGCCCGGCGTACGGTCACCGCGGGCATCGTACGCGACGGTCTCCTACACGCTGTGAGCGTCGCGTGAGCGGCCGGACGTAGCGTCGGCCGCGTGAGAAATCTCGCGTGTCTCGCCGCCCTCGCGGTCGGCTGCCTGGCGTCTGCCCCCACCGCGCGGGCGTCGATCACGATCACCGACCGGTCGGCGACGCTTCAGGTCACCGACCAGGCGTGCGTCGACTCCTCTGCGGTCTGCGACCGGCATCTCGACCCCGCGATCACGAGCGGCAGCGGATCCGGGCCGCTCGCCTTCGACCACGCCGTCACGCAGCCGCACGTGGCCGCCTCGTCAGGAGGTGACGAGGCCCACGCCGACGCCAGCGGCCACTACGCCTTCTCGCTCACGGGCGGCGGCGCCGGCGATCTGGTGCTCACCTCGTCCGGGTCGCTGAGCTCCTCGGCGGGCGTGACGGCCGTCTCGGGCCACCAGAACTTCGCCCAGGGGACGGCGACCGCGACGACGACCGTCCGCTTCACGCTCGACGCACCCGTCCAGTATCAGCTCTCGGGAACGGCCGCCGTCAGCGGAGCGAACCTCGTGCCAACGACGCTCGCCCACGACGAGCCCGGCGCGCCCCCGGTCGTCCGCCTGACCCAGACCGGGCAGATCGAGGGCAGCCCGACCGGCACGCTCGCCCCCGGCAAGTACCTCTACATCGACTTCGGCTCGGCCACTTCCTCGGATGCCTCGTTCTCGCACGGCTCACTTTCGGCGTCGGACACGTGGAGCACGAGGCTGGCGCTCACGGTGGGGGCGTGCGACGACATCCGCGTCGGGAACGCCGTCGCGAAGGGCTGCTTCACCGAGACGGCGCCGGGGTCGGGGGTCTTCACGACCGACCGGCAGGCCTGGGTCGGCGGGTTCGAGGTCGCCCCGCGCCCGGGCGGCAAGCTCGTCGTCGACACCGGGCAGGCGACCGTGAGCTCGGCCGGCGCGGGGACCGACATCCTGCTCGACGGCTTTCCGGCGCCCTTCGGCGTCGAGCAGCTCCCGGTGAAGCTGTCCGACGCCACGTTCGACGTCAACCAGGCGGGGACGGTGGAGAAGCTCCTGCTCAAGCTCCCGCTCAAGGGCAAGGTCAAGGTCGCCTGGGCCGATGGCGGCGCCTCGGCGGGCCTCGACGCCGAGATCGGCCTGGCGGACCTGACCAGCCCGCTCGGGAAGCTCGTGACGCTGGGCGCGGGCGCCGGGGAGGCCGAGGGCAAGATCTCGCTCAAGCTCGTCAACGGACAGGGCCTGGTCGTCTCCTCGGCCGAGGCGAAGATCGACGAGCTCGCGATCATCCCGGCGATCTTCAAGGCTCCGCGCACGCTCAAGCTCAAGAACATCGCGTGGAAGTACGAGCGCAAGGACGGCAAGCCGTTCTGGAGCGGGCAGGCGTTCCTGTCGCTTCCGCTCAAGGACCGCCCTCTGGACCTCGGCGTCAGGGCCTTCGCCCTCGACGGCTCCCTCGCGGGTGGCGGCGTGGCGGTCGACGGCATCAACAAGGAGATCCCCGACACGCCGCTGTTCCTCCAGCGCATCGGGGGCGACCTCCTCTTCCGGCCCGAGCTGTCCGTCAACGTCGACGTCGGGGCCACGTTCGGGCCGCGGTTCGAGGGCAAGCAGGCCTTCACGCTCGACGGGACGCTGGCCTCGGGCACCCTGGTCTCCTCCCGGGACTGCAGGAACGGTCTGGATCCCTTCAAGCTCGAGGCCAGGATGAAGTTCACGGCGCTCGACGCGGTGCCGGCGGCGAAGGCGGACATGCTGATGCGCTCCTGCGGCTACGTCGGGCCTATCAAGGCCCAGGACGCGACGATCCAGGGCAAGCTGGACTTCGGCAACGGACTCCTCGGCTACGAGGGCACGCAGTCGGGCTTCGTCGGGGAGAACGGGTTCGACCTCGAGGGCTCGGTCCTCGTGCGCCTGCCGCTGCTGCCCGACCTCAACGGCCAGGCGATCGTCTCCGACCAGGGGATCGCCGCGTGCGGCACCGTCAACTTCTTCCAGGGCGGATTCGGCTACCGCTGGGGTCAGGCGGCCCCGGCGACCTTCTCGGGCTGCGACCTCGCGCCCTTCCGGACGACGGCCATCCCACGCGCGCGAGCGGCCGCGGCGCCCGGGGCCCGTGCGGTCAGCGTGCCGCCGGGCCTCCCGCACGTCGCCTTCGCCGCGCGCTCGTCGTCGGGCGCCCCACGCGTACGGGTGAGCGGGCCGGGCGGGGTGACGTTCGCCTCTCCTGATTCAGGGCCGCTTCGCTCCGGCCGCGTCGTGATCCTCCCGGTCGCCGCCGAGGCGACCACCTACGTCGTCGTCAACGACCCCAAGCCGGGAACGTGGCGGATCGCGAGCCTCGACCCCGCGCAGCCGCTGACGCGCGTCCTGACCGCGCGCGGGCTCGCCCGCCCCGCGGTCACCGCCACGGTCGCTCGCAAGGGCGCCCGGCGGCTCCTCGCGTACCGCGTGCGCCCGATCCCCGGCCAGCGCGTGACCTTCCTCGAGCGGTCGGCCGGCGGCGTGAGCCACGTCCTCGGGCGCGCTCGCGGCCGCCGCGGGCGGATCGCCTTCGTGCAGACGCCCGCGCGCTCGCGCCGGCACACCGTGGTCGCCGAGATCGTCCAGAACGGGATGCCGCGTGCGCAGCTGACCGTCGCGCGCTTCACCGCAGAGGCGCCCAGGTTGCGCAGGCCGGCGGCCAAGGCCAAGCGCACCCGGCGTTCGCTCGCTCTCACCTGGCGACCCGTCGCGGGCGCTCAGCGCTACCTCGTCGAGGTCCGCGGCGCCGCGGTCCTCGCCCGCGTCCTGACCGCCAGGACCCGGCTCGTCCTCCCGCAGGCTCCAGCCACGGGCACCCTCACGGCCACTATCCAGCCGCTCTCCGACACCACGGGCCGCGGCCCCCTCGCCACGCTGCGCATCAAGGCGGCGCGGCGATGACGGATCAGCCCCTCGACGCCTGTCAGGTCCGCTGGGTCATCTGACACCGGCGGCGGCCCCTTAACCGTGCAAAACCGTCAAGCGCCTTGACCGCCGATCGCCGGGGAGCGTAGGTTCGGGCTCCAGCCGGCCACCGGCCGAAAGGGGCGCAAGATGGCCTTCGCGGCGGACACGACAACCACCGCCGGCAACACGACACTGTCCTCGGGGCAGGCGGGCGTGCTCCTGGCCGTCATGATCGGCGGGTCGATCATCGCCGGGATCATCATCGCCTTCACGCGCTCGAAGCAGCGGACGCCAGATGGTGAGACGCAATCCGTCGTCCGCAGCTGGCTGGCCGTTTCGCTCGTCCTCGGCCTGCTCAGCACGTGCGCCGCGGCCTTCGAGATCAACGACCCCCAGCTGCGCAACACGCTCCTCGGCGGCCTCGTCGCGAGCACCGGCGCGGCCACCGCGTTCTACTTCTCCTCCAAGGGCGCCGACGCGGCACGGGCGGACATCCTCAAGACCACCACGGCGCTGGCGCGAGGGGTTGCGCCCACGGGGTTCTCCGCCCTGAGCCCTGGCGCCCCCAAGGTCGGAGAGGCATACAGGTACGTCTTCGTATCGGACGGCACGCCGCCCGTGACCTACAAGCTCGGGTCCGGCAATCCCCCAGATGGCCTGAGTCTCGAGCCCGACGGAGAGCTGCACGGCACGCCCAAGACGGAGGGGGCCACGACGTTCACCGTCGTCGCGACCAACGCGTTGGGATCGGTGGTCAGTCCAGACGTCACGCTGACGGTCGCGCCGGCGGCCTGACCCCTAGCCCGTCGCGGCGACGCCGTCTGGCACCTCGATCTCGCGCTTGAGGATCTTGCCCGTCGGACCCTTGGGCAGCTCGTCGACGAACCAGATCGTGCGCGGGTACTTGTAGGCGGCGACGCGTTGCTTGACGAAGTCGCGCAGGTCGTCGGCGTCGGCCTCGGCGCCCGGCTTGAGGGCGATCGCCGCGCCGACCTCCTCGCCCAGCCGCTCGTCGGGCAGGCCGACGACCGCCGCCTCCGAGACGGCCGGATGCTCGTAGAGGACCTCCTCGACCTCGCGCGGGTACACGTTGTAGCCGCCACGGAGGATCATGTCCTTCTTGCGGTCGACGATGAAGAAGTAGCCGTCCTCGTCGATCCGCGCCATGTCGCCGCTGTGGAACCAGCCGCCGCGCATGGCCTCCTGCGTCGCGTCGGGCCGGTTCCAGTAGCCCTTCATGACGTTGTGGCCGCGGATGACGATCTCGCCGACCTCCCCGGGCGCGACCTCGTTGTCGTCCTCGTCGACGACCCTCATCTGCACGCCTTCGATCGGCGTGCCGATCGATCCGGGCTTGCGCTCGCGCCCGAGGTGGTTGAAGCACGCCACCGGCGAGGTCTCGCTGAGCCCGTAGCCCTCGAGGATCGCCGCGCCGAACGCCTCCTCGAAGCCGCGCAGCACCTCGACGGGCAACGCCGCCCCGCCCGAGATGCACAGCCGCAGCGACGACGTGTCGTAGCGCTCGCGCTCGGGATGGTGCAGCAGCGCGTGGTACATCGTCGGCACGCCCTGGAAGACCGTGATGGCGTCGCGATCCATCATCTCCAGCGCCCTGGTGGCATCGAAGCGGGGCATCAGGTCCAGGCAGGCGCCGGTGCGCACGGCCGAGTTCATCGAGCACGTCTGGCCGAAGGAGTGAAACAGCGGCAGCGCGCCGAGCAGGGTGTCGTCCTCGGAGAGCGCGGTGAGCCCGATGGCCGAGATCTCGATGTTGCGGCGCAGGTTGCCGTGCGTCAGCTCCGCGCCCTTGGGCTTCCCGGTCGTGCCGGACGTGTAGAGGATGACGGCGGTGTCGTCGGCCGCCCGCTCCGCGAGTTCGCGCACCGGCTCGCAAGCGTCGAACAGGCTCTCGAGGTCGCCCGGCTCGAGGACGACCACCTCGGCCCCCGCCTGGCCGGCGCCCTCCTCGGCGGCGGCGGCGCACTCGCCCGAGGCGAAGAGCAGCTCGACCCCCGGATCGGCGACGTAGAAGCCGACCTCGCGCCCCTTGAGCAGGACGTTCATCGGCACGACGATGCCGCCCGCCCGCAGGATCCCGTAGTAGACGGCCGGGAAGCACGGGACGTTGGGCACCATGATCCCGACGCGGTCGCCGACCGCGACGCCGCGCTCGCGCAGCAGTCCGGCCACGCGCGCGCTCGCCTCCTCCAGGGCGGCGTAGGTGACCACGGCCTCGTCGAGCCGTACCACCGGACGATCGCCGTGGCGCTTCGTCGTCTCGATCAGGATCTCCGCGAGGTTCTCGTTCATCTCGCCCTCCTTGTGGCGCAGCGATCGTCGGGCTACGGGAGGCCCGCGTGCGGGACGTCGACCGTCGTGCTCAGCAGCACGGCCTCCCGGGCCGCGCTGCGCGCCTCCTCGTGGAAGTCGGGCGCCGCGCAGGCCATGAGCGTGCGCCCGTCTTCGCCGCCGAGCCCGCACGCGAACACCGCCAGGCCCTCGGGCACCGTCACCTCGTGGACGATCTGCCCGCCCGGCGCGATGCGGCTCAGCGGGCCGCCGAGCGCGTTGGCCGCCCACACGTGTCCCTCGGCGTCCAGCGCGCAGCCGTCGGGGGCGAAGGTGACCGCGCCGAGCATCGTCGCGGTGTCTGCCGGCTCGGGCGTCGGCTCGATCTGCCCCCACACGCGTCGGTCGGCGAGGCTGCCGTCGGGCTGGATCGTGAAGGCGGTGAGGCGGGCGCCGAACGTCTCGGCGACGATGAGCGTGCCGTCGTCGGTGATCACCGATCCGTTCGGGAACCAGAGGTCCTCGGCGGCGACGACGGCTCGACCGTCTGGATCGATGCGCACGATGGCGGCCGGCTCCGGGTCGGCGCCGGCCATCAGATCGAAGCCGAAGTTGCCCGCGTACGCGCGGCCGTGCCGGTCGACGACCATGTCGTTGACGTGACCGGTGGTCAGACCGGACACGTCGGCATGGACGGTGACGCTGCCGTCGGCCGCGCGCCGCAGCACCCGGCGGTCCTTCATCGACACCACGAGCAGGTCCCCGTCGGGCAGCCAGCCCAGCCCGGAAGGCTGGGCCTCGACCTCCAGGACCAGCTTCTCGCCTCCGTCCGCGTCGTACGTGAACACGCCGTAGCGGTAGAAGTCCGACGCCCACCAGCGGCCGTCGTGCCAGCGCGGGCATTCGAAGTAGCAGCCGCCTTCGGCGAACGGCGTCAGGGTTCGCGCGTCGCCCATGTCGCGCCTCACACCGCGACGGCGGACTGCGCCGTCGCCATGAAGGCCTCGAGCTCGCGACGGATGTCGGGCCCGCAGGGCTGGAACACGAGCTCGGTCACGCCGTGGTCTGCGAGGCCGGCGAGCCGCTCGCGCAGCTGATCGGCGGTCCCGCTCATCGTCGCCTCCTCGAGCATCGCGTGGCCGCCGGCGTCCCAGGCGGCGTGGTCGGCCTCGTTGAGGCCGACGCAGTGCTGCTCGTGTACGGCGAAGTGGCGCTCCTCGGGCGCCGTACGCTCGACGACCGCCTGCCACTCGGCCCCGCCCGGCAGCTCCTCCAACGGAGTGCCGAACTCGTAGGCGCCGTGGTAGGCGAGCGCCAGCCCCGGTCCTCCCGCCGCCTGCACGCGCTCGGAGACGGGGTCCTCGCCGTCCTCCAGGACGGTTCCCCAGAACAGGAACGAGACCCAGGGGAACTCCGTGGCGAACTCGGGCAGCGCCAGGGTGATGTAGAGACCGTCGCCCAGCTCGCGAGCGACATCGGCGCCCTTCGGCCCCAGCGCGGCGACGATGACCGGCACCTCGACCGGCCGCGGGAGCGCGTGGCCGGGCGGGTGCAGCATGCGCATCCGCGCTCCCTCCCACTCGATCGTCTCGCCGCGCAGCAGCCCGCGATAGGCGCGGATGTAGCGGTCCATGTACGCCCACGGGATCGCCCGATAGCCCATCGCGCGGCGCCCGCTGAAGCCCGTGCCGAAGGCGACGGCCACCCGGTCCGGCGCGAGCGCGGCGAGCGCGGCGGTGGCCGCCGCGTTGACCATCGGATGGCGCAGGGTCGGCACGAGGACGCCCGGACCCAGGCCGATGCGCTCCGTCCGCTCAGCGGCCAGCGCCAGCATCATCCACACGTCGGGACTCTGCTGCGGCGTGTCATATAGCCACGCGCGCTCAAAGCCGAGCTCCTCGGCCAGCGCGATGTTCACGTGCGACTCCAACGTCGTCGGAAACGCGCATGAGATCTTCATAGGACTCCTTTCTGAGCGACCCGCCCGGACACCTACCAAATCCAACAACGGTTAGCAAGCGCTTATTCAATCGGGTTCCTGCGCGTCGCGCCGGCTGCTGCCGAGGTGACCCACATGCCAGACTCTCCACATGCCCGCAGCAAGGCGCCCTCGCAAGCCGGCACTGGAGGACGTCAGCGCGAACTCGGCCCGGCTCTGGGCCGGGATCGAGTCGGAGTCCTCGCGCCGCATCCTGCTCGCGGCCCTGGCGGCGTTCGCCAAGCGCGGCTTCCAGGCGGCCACGACGCGCGAGATCAGCGAGCGCGCCGGCATGAGCCCAGCCGCGCTCTACGTCCACTACAAGGCGAAGAGCGACCTGCTCTACGAGATCAGCCGCATCGGCCACCAGTCCGTGCTGGACGACGTGGAGGAGGCTCTGCGCGACGCCCCGGAGGATCCGGAGGAGAGGGTGCGACGGTTCGTGGCCGCCTTCGCGAAGTGGCACGCCGACCACCACGTGGTCGCGCGCGTGATCCAGTACGAGCTCAAGGCGCTCCCGACAAGGCAGTTCCGGCGGATCGCCGAGCTGCGCAAGCGCTTCGAGGAGCTGCTCGGGGCTGAGCTGCGGGCCGGGGCCGAGGCCGGCGCCTTCGACATCACGGAGCTTGAGGCCACGACGCTCGCGATCCTCTCGCTCGGGATCGATCTCGCGCGCTGGTATCACCCGGGCGATGATCACAAGACCTCCGACGAGGTCGGCCAGCTCTATGCGGGCCTGGTCGCGCGCATGATCCTGCCGGTCAACGCGGCTCCTCGGCGAGGCCGAGCGCGCGCCCGATCACCTCTTTCATGATCTCGTTCGACCCGGCCCAGATGCGCGTGACGCGGGCGTCCGCCCATGAGCGCGCGACGTCGTACTCCGCCATGTAGCCGTAGCCGCCGAAGAGCTGCACGCAACGGTCGAGGACGGCGTTCTGGGCGTCCGCCGTCCACCACTTCGCCTTGGCCGCGTCGACGGCCGACAGCCTGTCCTCCACGTGGGCCATCAGGCATTGGTCGACGTACGCGCGCGTGACGTCGATCAGCGTCGCCATCTCCGCCAGCGCGAAGCGGTTGGCCTGAAACGTGCCGATCCGGCGCCCGAACGCCCGCCGCTCGCGGACGTACTCGAGGGTCCGGCTCAGGGCGGCGGCCGCATGGGCGATGTTCGCGCAGGCGGCGCTCAGGCGCTCCTGCGGAAGCCGCTCCATCATGTGGACGAAGCCGCGGCCGATCTGCCCGAGGACGTTCTCGTCCGGCACGAAGACGTCCTCGAAGAACAGCTCGGCGGTGTCCGCCTGGTGCTGGCCGATCTTGTCCAGCTTGCGACCGCGGACGAAGCCGGGCATGTCGCGCTCGACGGCGAACAGCGTGATCCCCTGGCTGGCAGAGCCTCGATCCGTGCGCGCCGCCACGATCACCAGGTCCGCCGCCAGGCCGTTGGTGATGAAGGTCTTGGCTCCGCTCAGAAGCCAGCCGCCCTCGCGCCGCGCGGCACGCGTCCGCATGGCGGCGAGGTCAGATCCCGCCTCGGGCTCGGTCATCGCGATGGCCGTGACGCGACTTCCGTCACAGAACCCCGGCAGCCATCGCTCGCGCTGGTCAGCGGTCGTCAGCTCGGTCAGGTAGGGCGCGACGACGTCGGTGTGGATCCCGAGGCAGGACGCATAGGCCATGCCTGCCGCCGCCAGCTCCTCCTGCAGGACCGCGTTGAAGCGGAAGTCGGTGGTGCCGGATCCGCCGTAGCGCTCCGCCACTCCGAGCCCGAGGAAGCCGCCGGCGCCCGCAGCGGTCCAGACCTCGCGAGGGATCCGGCGGTGCTCGCGGATGTCCGGCTCGCGCGCAGCGATCTCGCGCGCGACGAACGTGGCGGCAGAGTCCCTGAACCACGTGTGCTCGTCAGAGAAGATCGAGCGCTCACGCTGAATAAGCGCTTGCTTAGCCACCCGCGAATATGGTAATCGTGCCCGGTGGCGTGTCAAGGCAGAGACGCCGGGCGGCCGCGCGACCCGTCAGGAAACGCGCTCCCTCGCCCGCGCTCGGCAGGCCACAACCACGCTCGATCGGTCTTCCAGGGAGAGAGGAGAGCAACATGAGCGCCCACGACGAAGGGCCGGACCTCGCCAGCCCATTCACCCGCAGGAAGCTCCTGCGGACCGCCGGAGCCACGGGACTCGGCCTCGCCGGTGGTTCGTTGCTGGCGGCGTGCGGGGGGTCGGACAGCAGCTCGTCGACCGCGGCGGCCACGGCCGCCAAGATCACGGCGAAGGGCCGCGAGCTCAACTCGATCCTCGGGATCACGTCCCAGGATCTCGCGCTCACCAAGGGCAAGACCCTGCACCTCGGCGCCGTGCTGCCGCTGACCGGTCCCGGCTCCGAATACGGCATCTATCAGGGCAACGGGCTGAAGCTCGCCGTCGAGGAGATCCAGCAGGCCGGCGGCCCGAAGATCAACCTGACGGTCCTGGACCACAAGTCCGGCGATCCTCAAGCCGGGGCGGCCGCCGGCCGCCAGCTCGGGATCGCCGGCGTCGGCGCGGTCGTCGCTTCCTACATCGCGGCCTTCGGGTCGATGGTGCCGGCGATCAAGCGCTACGAGATGCTCACGCTCGACGGCGGCGGCGGCACCGGCGACAGCTTCCAGGGCCTGCCGTACTTCTACGGCACGCGGGCGCTCACGCCCGACGACCCGTTCATCGGGACCTACAAGTACGTCGCGCAGAAGCACCCGGAGTGGAAGAAGGTCGCCCTGGTCGTCTGGGACGCGGGCGCGCCGGTCTACGACCCGATCCACAAGAAGCTGCAGTCGATCCTCGCGAGCAACGGGATGCAGCTCGTCTCGTTCAACCTGGCGAAGGTCGGCGCCACGGACTTCTCCAGCATCATCGCCAAGCTCAAGGCCGCCGATCCGGATGTGGTGCAGCTGGCGATCTGGGGCCCCGACCCGGGCTACTTCGCCAAGCAGGCGAAGGCAGCGGGGCTGCGCGCCCAGATCATCGGCTGCGAGTACACGCCGACCGCGGTGAAGGTCGCGCAGTCGGCGTACGACAACTACTGGTTCGGGATGGACATCTTCGATTTCCAGAACCCGCCGAACCCGTTGTCGAAGCACTTCGTCGAGACCTACACGGCGAAGTACGGCCAGCCTCCGACGATGTTCTACTCGCCGAACTACTACGAGACCACGCTCGCCTTCTGGGACCTGACGCGGCGGGTCGCCAAGGCCGGCGGCGACATCAACAAGGGGCCCGATCTCCAGAAGCAGCTGCTGGCCAACCCGACCTTCGCCTCCGTCTACGGAGGCGACTCGTCCACGGTCGGCACCTTCGTGCTCGACAAGAAGACGCACACGCTGTCCACGCGTCCGCTCGGGCTGTTCGAGGCCAAGGGCGCCACGATCGGGTTCTCGCCGCTGGCGTCGTTCGACATCGGCGCCAAGGACTTCAAGGCCGTCGCCTGAGCGCCGGTGATCTTCGCGTTCATAGGCATCGACTCGGGCTCGGAGGTCCTCCAGGCTCTCGTCAGCGGCGTCATCAACGGCTGCGCGTACGGGCTGCTGGCGGTCGGCTTCGCGCTGATCCTCAGCGTGACGGGGCGCTTTCACTTCGCCTACGCGCTCACGTACGCGCTCGCCGCCTTCCTGGCGGCGGTGCTCGAGCGCGTGTACGGACTGCCGTTCCTGCCGGCCGCCGCGGCGGGGCTGGCGGCCGCGGCGGTCGCGGGGGTCGCCTGCGACACGGTCGTCTACCGGCCGCTCGCCGACCGTGCCGCGAGCGGCGCGATGCTGGCGGTGTTCGTCGCGTCGCTCGGGATCGTGATCGCCGGCGAGAACGCGCTGGCGCTCGCGTGGGGGCCCGGACCGCGCAACCTCACCGGCATCGGGACGCACTCGATCTCGGTCGCGGGCGCCACCTTCACGACGCTGGACGTCATCTCGGTCGTCGTGTCGGTGGCGCTGAGCGGCGCGCTGTGGCTGCTGCTGGCCCGGTCGGGCTTCGGCCGCGAGATCAAGGCCGTGCGGGCCAACGCGCAGATGTCGACCGCGATCGGGATCGACGTCCGCCGTGTCCACGCCGCGGCGTTCGCCATCGGCTCGCTGGTGGGCGGCGTCGCCGCGCTGCTCTACGCCCTCAAGTACGCGGCCAGCCCCTACATGGGCGAGGACGCGGTGTTCTACGCGCTGATCGTCACCTTCCTGGCGGGGAGCGCGAGCTCCCCGCTTCGCCTGCTGTCGGTCGGCGTCGGCGTGGGGCTGGTCGAGCGCATCGCCGGCATCTGGCTGTCGCCACAGCTGAGCACCGGCGTGGTGTTCGTGCTGCTGCTGGCCTTCCTCTCTCACCGCTCGCTGCGCCTGGCCCTCGGCGGGCGACCGCTGTCCTTCAACCTCGCCCGGCGGCGGGCGGTCCGAGGGGCGACGGGTTGACCTACTGGATCGACGTCCTCGACCAGGCGCTGATCTTCGCCGTCTTCGCGCTGTCGCTGAACCTGCTGATGGGCTTCGCCGGGCAGGTCTCGATCGCGCACGCCGCGTTCGGCGCCATCGGCGGCTACGCGGCGGGCTACCTCGGCCAGGAGCACGCCTGGGCGTTCGGGCCGGCGCTGGCGGTCGGGGTCGCCGCGGCGCTCGTGTTCGGCCTGATCGTCAGCCTGCCGGCGCTGCGCCTCTCGGGCGAGTACCTGATCCTGCTCACGCTGTCGGTCCAGATCATCACGCTCGTCGTGATCACGAGCATCTCTGCGCTCGGAGGGCTCACGGGACTCTCCGCGCTTCCGGGGATCTCGCTCTTCGGGTCGACGCTGCTGACGCCTCAGGACTTCCTGAAGCTGCTCGTCCCGGTGGCGCTCGCGGTCTTCCTGCTGATGAGCCGAATCGCGGGATCGCCGGCGGGCCGGGTGCTGCGCGGCATCCGCGAGGACGAGCTCGCCACGCAGTCGCTCGGCAAGGACGTGTTCGCCTACAAGAGCCAGGTGTTCGCGCTCACCGCCGGGCTCGCCGGTCTGGGCGGGGTGCTGCTCGCCTACTACAACGGCGTCGTCGCGCCCGGGATGTTCGGCTTCAGCGTGTCGATGACGATGATCGTCATGGTCATCGTCGGCGGCAGCGCCAACCTCTACGGGACCCTCCTCGGGACCGCGCTCGTCGTCGCCTCCGGCCCGTTCTTCCAGAAGGTGATCAAGCTCAGCGTCGACAAGTCGTCGCTGGCCCAGCTGCTCGCCTACGGCGTGGCCCTGGTCGCGGTGCTGCGCTGGCGGCCCCAGGGCATCCTGCCCGAGAGCGCGACGCCGAGCGCGCTGTTCAGGCGCGACCGCCGGCCCACCGCGCGACACGGTGGCCTCGAGGTCCCGCTCGCCGCTCGCGAGCCGCCTGAAGCGGCGGCGCCGGCGCTCGAGGCGCACGGGCTGGCCAAGAGCTTCGGCGGTATCCGTGCCGTCGAAGGGCTCGACCTCAGCCTGGAGCGCGGACAGATCACCGGCCTCATCGGTCCCAACGGTGCCGGGAAGACGACCGTGTTCAATCTCCTGACCGGGGCGTTGAGGCCCGACCGCGGCACCGTCCTGCTCGGCGGTCTCGACATCACCGGGCTGCCGCCGCACCGGATCGCCCGGGCCGGGATGGTCCGCTCCTTCCAGGACGTGCGCACCTTTGCGCGGCTCACGGTCCTGGAGAACGTGATGATGGGGGTCGCCGGGCAGCGCGGCGAGCGGATGAGCGTCGTGCTCGGTCCCGTGCCGCTGCGCCCGGGCGACCGCCGGACGCGCGACCGCGCGCTGGAGTGGCTGGAGTTCGTCGGCCTCGCGCAGCGGGCCGACGAGCCGGCCGGGAGCCTCGCCTTCGGAGAGCAGAAGCTCGTGGCCCTCGCGCGCGTGCTCGCGACCGAGGCGGAGGTGCTGCTCCTCGACGAGCCGGCCTCGGGCATCGACAAGCGCTGGAGCGACCACATGATCGAGCACATCGCGCGCCTGCCCGAAGCCGGGCGGACCGTGTGCATCGTCGAGCACAACCTGGATGTCGTCCAGCGACTCGCGCACAAGATCTGCTTCATGCACGAGGGATCGGTCACGGCCGAGGGGACGATGGCCGAGCTCTCGAGTCAGGAACGGCTGCAGGAGGCGTACTTTGGCCCGATGGTCTAGGAGGCGCTCGGCCGCCGCGGCCGTGGCCCCCATCGAGGCGGACCGCGAGAGCGAAGGGCTGCTCACGGTCGCCGGCCTGCGCGCGGGCTACGGTGGCCGGCCGGTCGTCTACGGGGTCGACCTCGAGGTCTGGCCCGGCGAGATCGTGGCGGTCCTCGGACACAACGGCGCCGGCAAGACCACCACCCTGAACGCGATCTTCGGGTTCATCGAGCCGATGTCGGGGGTCGTGTCGCTCCAGGGGTCCGACGTCACGACGCTTGCGGCGGTCGAGCACGCGCGGCGCGGCATGACCTTCGTACCGGCGGAGCGCTTCGTGTTCGGAGACCTCAGCGTCCGCGACAACCTCCTGCTGGCCGCCATGCAAGAGCCCTCGGTGCAGCGGCGCGCGGAGCATCAGCGGCGGGTGGACGCCCTGTTCCCCGTCTTGGCCAGGCGCCGGGCGCAGCGCGCGGGAACCATGAGCGGCGGAGAGCAGCGGATGCTCAGCATCGCAATGGCGCTGATGGCCGGCCCGCGCCTGATGCTCCTGGACGAGCCGTCGCTTGGCCTCTCGCCGGTCTACGTGGAGACGATCATGAACGCGATCCGCACCGTGGCCGACGAGCTGCACGTCGGCGTGGTGCTGCTCGAGCAGAACGTCGCGCAGGCGCTGCGGGTGGCCGACCGCGTCTACGTGATGCGCCTGGGGGAGACGATCGCGCACGAGACGGCCGCCGAGCTGCGCATGCGCGAGCACCTATGGGACCTGTTCTAGGAAAGGAGTAGGGAAATGAGGTCACTCGTCGCCGTCTGGCGCGGGAGGAGTCGTCGGGCGAAGGTGGCGCTGGTCGCCGTGCCGGCTCTTTGCCTGGTCGCGGCAAGCTCCGCTCTTGCCACCGGGTTCTTCGGCGGCAACTCGCTGAATCCGGATCCGCAGCTCGCCGCCAAGATCGTCGGGATCGAGCAGCTGGTCGCCAACTACACCAACGACGTCGACTGGGGCCCGATCTCGAGCGCTCCCAACGGCATCAACGACCCCGACACGGTCGGCTCGCTCTTCACGCCGAAGGGCAACTTCGCGGTCCTCTTCTGGAACAACGCGCATCCGGTGCCGCTGTCCTGGCATCCGGCCAGCGGGCGCAGCTACGACCACTGCGACAACGTCGGGCCGGCAGCGGTCTCGCGCTTCTTCGGCGGCCCGGGCATGTCCCCGCGCGGCACCACCTTCGGGCATCACCAGATCACGAACCTCCAGATCCAGCTCGATCGCGGCGGACAGACGGCGACGATCCGCGGCGGGATGTTCATCAGCCTGGGCACGACGAACGCCACGCAGACCGGCGGAACGATCACCCCGCTCTGGACCGGTCACTACTTCGGACGGGTCCGCCTCACGCCTCAGGGCTGGAAGTTCGACTACTGGTCACCGATCGTCGATCAGCCGATCGAGCTCGGGGGGTGCTACGCCAACAACGAGAACCACTAGGAGCCCGGCGCCGAGATTTGCAGGTGGCACAGCGCCGCGAGCGCGGCGGTCACGGTCGCGTCTCCGGCGCCCGCCAGCGGTTGGCCTGTGGGCTGCTCGCCGGCGGCCTGCTGGGCGGCCTGGGTCGCGCCGGCCTCGAACGGCGTGGCGGTCTGGGTGGCGGTCGCGGACGCGAGGCGGGCCATGGCCGCCGCGAGCGCGTCGCGATCTCCGGCCAGGCCCGGGGCGGCGGTCGCCACCGCGGAGACGGCGCCGTCACGGATCGCGTAGGCCCACGTGGTGCCCCGGGCGGTGGTCTGCAAGCGCACGCCGGAGCCGGCGGACGCGGTCGACGCCGGGAGCGCGCTCGCCGGCGTGCCGACCGACACGCCGCCCGCGCTGCGGCCCGTCGCGCTGCTGCCGACCAGCTCGACGGTGCCCTTCCGGGTCAGCTCGGCGACGTCGGCGCGACCGTCGTTGCCGTCGCCGGAGACGCAGTAGCTCCAGGCGCGGTTGCGCTGCTGGGGCTGGCCGGCACGCTCGAGGAGCGTGGCCCAGCGCTGCCCGAGCTTCAGGGCGCCGACGCCGGTCGCCTTGACGGCCGCCGACGCCGGCGCGCATCCGGGGGTCGCGATCCCCGCGGCGCGCTCCCACATCTCCAGGTACGCCTCGGCGCCGTTCCACATGTCCTTGACCAGCGCGTCGCCGCCCACGCGCCGCAGGTCGGCGAACCAGTCGGCGTACAGCCCGTACTGGGCGACCCCGTCCTTGTTGTAGTCGAACGTCCGGTCCCCGGTCTTCTGGCGCTGGAAGGTGACCTTCCCGTCGAGGCTCTTGAACGGGTAGGCGATCGCGCCGCCGTTGTCGGCCCCGGGCTGCTCGGACAGGCCGCCCAGGTCGGCGCCGTAGCCCCAGCCGAATTGGTACGGCGTCGAGCGCGGGCGGTACTGCTGCCACTCCTTGACGTAGGCGTCCGCCGCCGAGTGTCCGGGGAAGGCCATCCCGCCGAGCTTCCAGATCCGCGGCCAGTTGCCGGGATCCATCCAGCCGTGCGGGGAGATCACGCCGGAGTAGTTGCGGGCCTCCAGCAGGCTGAGCGTGCGGTCGACCCCGGCCTGGCTCATGTGGTCGGGGTTGACGATCATGTGCAGGTCCATCATGCGCTCGACGACGTGCTCGCCCAGCGGCGTGAGCCCGCGCGTGTTGCAGTTCGGCGCCGGCGGGTAGACGGGGGCGACCCCGCTCGGCAGGCCGGCTTCGCCGAACAGCTGCCCGACCGCACCGGTGACCTGCGGCGCCGGCGAGTAGATGTCGTTGTCGTGCAGCGCGCCCGTGCAGGTCTGCGCGCTCCAGAACGACCCCGCGCTGGCGAGGTTGCCGGCGTTGATCAGCACGCCGACCGGGCCGCTGTCGAAGCGCACGCCGACGAGCGGGTTGTCGAACTTGTTCAGCAGCAGCATGGAGCGCACGCCGAGGCGATGCAGCTCGTCGAGCCCCGCGTCGACCTGCGCCTGGTCGCACGTCGAGTGGCCGCTGCCCGAGCAGTCGAACGGCTCGGACACCTCGACCTCCAGCACGACGGCCATCCGCCCCTGGTTGATCACGCGGCGTGCCTGCTCGGGATCGGTGACGATCTGAAAGAACCCCTTGCCGGGGCCGCCCGACTGCGCGTCGACGTAGTCCTGGAGCTCGTGGATCGCCTCGAGGCTGTGGCGCACCGTGTCCATCTCGTCGCAGTTGGTCTCGCGGTTGGCCTGCAGCAGGCAGAGGATCCGGTTCTCGTTGGGGCTCATGACCATCAGCCGCAGCCCGGCCATCCACGCGCGCTGGATCCAGCGCCAGTACGTGCCCTCGTAGGTCAGGTTGGTTGGCGTCCAGGACGCGAGCGTCGGCCAGCCGGTGGTGTCGTGCGGCTGGACCGGGTTGCCGTAGTTGAGGAAGTTCTGGGTCGGCGCCGCGAGCCCCTGAGGCCCCTCGATCGAGGAGCAGTTGGGCAGGGCATAGGGGATGCCGTACGCGTCCCAGGGCTTGCCGCAGTGGAAGCGGCCGCCGAGGTATTGATAGGTCATCCAGTGCATGTGGCCCTCCACCAGGCCGCCGACGCGGCCGTAGCTGGTGGCGCCCTTGGACGGCGTTCCGGTCGCGTCCAGCTCGGCCTCGGGGTAGTCGGCGCAGCCGGAGGTCGCGGCAAAGGCGACGTCGCGCAGCGTGGCGCCGCCGGAGGCGGCCGTGAGCGTGAACCGGCCGCTGCTCGCGGCGTCGACCCGCCAGTCGGACGCCGGGCTTGGGGCGCTGTCGAGCCCGACCGCATCGCCTGGGCGCGCGGCGACGAAGCGGTGGTCGGGCGTGTAGAGCAGGTAGCGGCCGAGCGCGCTCGCCTGCATGCGGACACGGCCGGCGCCCGGCAGCGAGCGGCGCTGCTGGGACACCGCGTAGCAGCCGTGGACCAGCGAGTAGCGCGTCTGCGTCGCGGCGTGCGCGCCGCCGGCCGTCGCGAGCACGACCGCGACGATCCCGACGGCGACGGCCGGCCGCCCTCCGAGCGTTGCTCTCATGAGAGCGCCAACGTGGCGCGCGGCCGGTCCTTGCGGTGAGGATCGGCTCGGCGTCAAGGATTCGTTCAATCGCCGGTCCTACGCTCGCCGGCATGATCCCTTCCCGCGGTCGATTCCTGATCGTCGCCCTGTGCGCTTCGTTGCTGCCCGTGCTGCCCGCGTCCGCCACCGCTGCCGGCGCGACGCTCGACTCCGCACGGCCGCCCGTCGCGTGCTCCGGGGGAGTCTGCGTGACGCACTTCCAAGCGCAGATCAGCGGTACACAGGACACCAGCTGGAAGCTCCCCTACCAGCGCGGGGGCGCGGCCGATTGCTACCACGTGCCGTATGTGAGCGGGGAGGGCAGCCAGCAGATCCGCTTCGCGGGCTCCGGGCTGGTCGAGGCCACGCGCGTCGGGCACAACGCACCGACGTTCTCGTACCTGCACCGGGGCAGGACGCGGCCTGGCATCCGCGAAGGCCATGCCGGCATCAATCGCGTGGGGCACCGTGTCCTGCACGTCGAGAACGGTCCCTGCGGACCAAGCCATGAGCCCGACCACGACGCGTTCAGCGAGTGCGGTTCGCAGTCTCACCACTGGACCTACCAACTCGAGTCGCCGCAGCGCAACCGCGTCGCGCTGTCCGGCGACGAGGCACTCGGCAGCCTCGCCTCGGGCGCGACCTTCGCCTACTGCCCCCTGATGTCGACAGGCATCACCGGGATTGGCGACCTCGGATCCCTGTACGACGGCTTCAGCGAGCAGCTTCCTGCCGGTGACCTGTTCAACGCGGAGTTCGGGAAGATCATCCTGCTCGGCCACCACGACTTCGCAGGCCCGCCGCAGGCATACTCGGGGCTCACCGGCAAGACGCGGATCCGGTGGACCGTCAGCCTCACCCGGGTGGCGCACCGCCGGTTCCCAATCGCCCGGTAGCTCATACCGTTCGCAATGCCACGGTGGGCGGCATCCGAGACGCTCGAACGGCCGGCATCAGGCCGGCGAACGCGCCGATCAGGATGGCCGAGGCGATGCCGCCCGACCACGCTTCGACGGGGATGACGACGGCCCAGTGCTTCGTGCCGGCGTAGACGGCCGTGGCGACGATTCCGGCGAGGACGCCGACGACCCCGCCGAGGACGGCCAGGAGGATCGACTCGCCGAGGAACTGTGCGCGGATCTGGCTCCTGGTCGCGCCGAGGGCGCGGCGCAGGCCGATCTCCGAGCGGCGTTCCAGCACCGAGATGATCATGATGTTGGCCACGCCGACGGCGCCCACGATCAGGGCCACGATCCCGAGCCCGAGGAAGAGGCTGTCGAAGGCTCCGGCCGCGGCGGCGCGTGCGGTGAGCACGTCGGAGGGCTGGCTGACGTTGACCTCGTCTGGTGCCTCGGGGTTGGCGGTCGGCGCGAGCAGCGATTGCACCGCGGCCTCGTGACCGGTGGCGGTGCGCACGTAGATCGTGCTCGGCGGACCGGCCTTCTGCTCGCCGCGGGCGATGCTGACGTAGCCGAGGTACCTCTGGGCGGCGGGGTAGCCGACGAGGGCGCTGGTGTCGATGTCGGTCGCCAGCGGCGAGGGCTGCAGGATGCCCGCGACGTTGAACCACTGACCTCCCAGCCACATCCGTTGATCGGCGTGGAGGCGGTCGATGCCCAGGCGCCGGGCGGCGACCGAGCCGAGTACGGCGACCGGCTCGCGGGCGGTGGCGGCGTTGAGCCAGGAGCCGCGGGCGATGCCGGTGTTGAGGACGGACAGCAGGTTCAGGCTGGTGGCTCGCACCTGCAGGCCGCCGCTGTTGGCCGCCGGGATCAGCGAGCTGCGGTAGACCCTCTCGTTCTTCATCAGGCCGGTGTGCGCCAGCAGCTGGACGTGGTCGAGGAGGGTGATCCGCCAGGGCGCTTCGAGCGGCAGCTCCGCCGGCTCCCCGGTGAGACTCTGCCCGGCCTCGACGGTCAGGAGGTTCGTGCCGAGCCGGTCGATCTCGGCGAGCAGGCCGGCCTGCGAGGAGGAGGAGAGCCCGAGGACCGCCACGATCGCTGCCGTGCCGATCGCGATCCCGAGCGCGGACAGCGCGGCGCGCAGCGGCCGGGCGCGAAGCCCGACGCTCGCCACCCGCAGCCCGTCGCGCGGCGACAGCCGTCCGGCCGTGGCGCTCATGCCGCGGCTCCGACGTCGGAGACCACCTGGCCGTCCAGCATCCGGATCCGGCGGGGCAGCTGGTCGGCGAGGCCGGCGTCGTGCGTGATCATGAGGATGGTGGCGCCGGCGCCGTTGAGCTCGCGGATGAGCTCCATGATCGACGCGCCGGTGGCGCTGTCGAGGTTCCCGGTCGGCTCGTCGGCCAGCACGATCGCCGGACGCCCGACGAAGGCCCGGGCGATCGCCACCCGCTGGCGCTCGCCGCCGGAGAGCTTGGTCGGCTTGAAGCTCGCGCGCGCGGCGAGGCCGACCCGTTCGAGCGCCTCATCGGCGCGCCGGTAGCGCTCGGACAATGACCCGCCCGCCCCGCCGGCGTAGAGCAACCCGTCGGCGACGTTCTCACGCACCGTTGCGTGTTCGGCCAGGAAGAACTGCTGGAAGACGAACCCGATCTGCCGGGCGCGCAGCTGCGACAGCGCGCGGTCCTCCAGCTGCGCGGCGTCGACTCCGCCGACGCGGACCACGCCGCTGGTAGGTCGCTCCAGCGTCCCGATGATGTGCAGGAGCGTGGACTTGCCCGACCCCGACGGTCCGACGATCGCCACCAGCTCGCTCCGCTGCACCGAGAAGGACACCCCGCGCAGGGCGGGCACCGGCGGCTGCTCACCGTAGACCTTGGTCACCGCGTCCAACTCCAGAACGGTGCTGCTCACAACGACGGCACCACCACGCGGTCGCCCGCGCGCAGGTTGCCTTCGACCTGGACCCGGCCGTCGGCGGTGTCGAACAGGCCGACCTGCACGGCGACCAGGTCGCGTTGCTCGCCGGCGCGGACCACCTCGACCGCGAACCCGCCGCCGGACCTGCCGACCAGCGCCGTGACCGGAACGCTCAGGGCGCTCGCCACCCCCGCGGTGGCGATGTCCACTCCGACCGGGGCCTTGTCGAGCCCGCGGGCCTTGCCGGGGTGGTCGAGGCCGATGTAGGTGGAGATGGTCGCGTCCGCGGCGCTGGCGCCCTGCCCGGCCGGTGCCTCGGCGACCCGTCCGAACCCGTCGACCTTCCCCGTCACCGTCGTGTTGCCCGGCAGCGTGATCTGCGCGCGATCGCCCCGCTTGACCTGACCCTGCTCCGACGGATCGAGGTTCACCTGAACGTGGAGCGTGTCGGAGGTCGCGTTCAGCGCCTGCGCACCCGGCAGCGCGGGTCCGCCGAGTTGGCCGCTGACCTTGGCGATCCGCACCGCCTCGGGCAGGAACACCGCATCACCGACGCCAAGCGCGCCGGTCACATGAACGCCCTTGCGGCGCTGGAGCGCCCTCAGCGCGTTCTCTGTCTTCGATGTGAAGGCACCGCCGGCGCCGCCCACGTGCAGGCCGCGGTTGAGCTGACGGACGTCGTTGCCCACGGCGCCCTTGCGCAGGTCGCGGTAGGCCGGGACCGTGCCACACAACAGCAGCACCGGCTTGTCGTCCACCCGATACAGCACATCGCCGCAGTCGACCTCGTCTCCCGGCGCCGGCAGCTCGGTGTAGGTCCCGCGGGCGTGGTTGATCGCGGAGAACGGCGAGCCGTCCGGCCGCGCCCGGTACGTCAGGGTCCCGTCCTGGGAGACCGCGGCCGACAGCTTGCCCTTCTGCACCGGCGCGGTGCTCGCCGACGCCGCCTGGGCGGTCGCGGTCGCCTGCTCGCCACCGGACAGCACGACCACCGCGCCGGTGGCGGCCACGGCAGCCAGGACGGCCGCGCCCGTCAGCACCCAGCCCTTCCGCCTCACCCCTGGCCCCCCGCTGCCAGTCCCAAGATCGAGCGGCACCTGTGCGTCGCGGCGTTGAGGATGGTCATGCCACCGGGCTTGTTCGACGAGGGGATGTGAGTCGTGTCGATGAGGGGCTCGCCATTGGCGGGGTCCGGGAAGTCCTTCACGCCGTTCTCGCGCACGCACTCGGCGAACCGGAGCGCCGCCGACTGCTGCTTCGGGCTCCGCTTTCCACTGAAGGCGCCCGGTGGCGCCAGGTCCTTGCACGCGTCGACCGCCTTCCTCCACACCGCCGGGCTCACGTCGATCCCGAAGGCGAAGTCGCCCTTCGCGTCCGGGTCGGGGAAGTGGGGGACGCCGTGCGCCCGAATGCACTCGGCGAGCTTCACCGCCTTGTCCTGAGCGGTGGCCTTCTTGGTGGCGGCCGTGTCAGCGCTGCCGGCGGTGCCGTTGCTGCTGGTGGCGGCGGTCTCGGAAGCTGCGTTCGAGCCACAGCCCGCGCTGATCAGGGCGACCATCGCAAGGGCGGCCAGCGGCCGTCGGTTTCTCCTGGTCATCGCTGCATCCTTGGATCGTGGGTGGGGTCGGCGTACATGGCCGGGCAACCGCGGTCGACCGCCTCCGGGCGCAGCTCGTAGTGCCAGGGCTCGTTGCCGTAGATCTGGCAGAGCCCATAGGCGGCGCCGTGTGCGGACAGCCACTGCGTGGCGTCGGCGGGTCCGAGGTCGACCGCGTGCCCCGACACGTGAGGAGACGTGGTGCCGGTGGCCACCCACCGGGCAGCCTCCGCTTCTGAGCCGTACTTCGCGACGGCCTGACGGCGGAGTTGCTCCTCGTAGGCCGGGGAACGCCAGCCGCTGTTGACGACGAACCTGACGCCGTCGTCTGCGGCATCGGTCGCGGCATGGTGCAGGGCGCCGAGGAGCGCCGGCTCGAGCTTGGCGACGCCCGGAACCTCGTCGTCGAAGACCGTCGTGCCGTCGGGGACGGCGCCGTCGGCCTCGCCGAGCGCACCGCGGTGCTCGCTGCGAAGACCGCGGTGCTCGCTGCGAGGGACGTCGACGGGTGGTGCGGCCGTCGAGGACGAGGACGCCAGCGACTGGTAGCCGACGGCGATCGCCGCGATGACGACGAGCACGCCGGCGACACGGATCCTGCGAATCCGAATCCGACGGGTCGTTGTTCGTGCCGGTTCGCTGTAGGTCACGCCTCCAGTCAAGGCAGCGTGGCGTTGCCGGCACGTATGGGGTTTTCGATACGCCGACGATATGCGCCGCTTCGCTAGCTTCGGAGCATGCGGGTGTTGATCGTCGAGGACGAGCCCTATATGGCGGAGGCGATCCGCGATGGCCTACGCCTGGAAGCGATCGCGGCAGACATCGCGGGCGACGGCGACGCCGCCCTGGAGCTGCTGAGCGTCAACGCCTACGACATCGCCGTCCTCGACCGAGACATCCCCGGGCCCTCCGGTGACGAGATCGGCCGACGCATCGTCGCCTCCGGCAGCGGCATGCCGATCATCATGCTCACGGCTGCCGACCGGCTCGACGACAAGGCCACCGGGTTCGGGCTCGGCGCCGACGACTACCTCACCAAGCCCTTCGAGCTCCAAGAGCTCGTGCTCCGTCTCAGGGCGCTCGACCGCAGGCGCGCCCACAACAGGCCACCCGTGCGAGAGATTGCAGGGCTGCGCCTGGATCCGTTCCGGCGCGAGGTCTACCGCGACGGCCGCCATGTCGCGCTGACCCGCAAGCAGTTCGCCGTGCTCGAGGTCCTCGCCGCCGCCGAAGGCGGTGTCGTCAGCGCCGAAGAGCTCCTCGAGCAGGCGTGGGATCAGAACGCGGACCCGTTCACCAACGCCGTGCGCATCACGATCTCGGGACTGCGCAAACGGCTCGGCGAACCCTGGATCATCGCCACCGTGGCCGGCGCCGGGTACCGCATCGACGCTGGGCCGGACGCCGGGCGTGAGGAACGGGACCGTGGATAGAGCTCCTGGCTTGAGCGTTCGACTCAAGCTCACCCTCAGCTATGCCGGTTTTCTCTTGCTCGCCGGAGCCGTGCTGCTCGCCGCCGGGTACTTCTCCCTTTCGCGTGGTGTGCACCCCGGCGTGATTTTCATAGTCCGCAGCCACGCCGACCTCCTGCGCAATTTCGCTCCGATCGCGGCCATCGTGATGGCGTTCCTGCTGGTCTTCGGTCTGCTGGGAGGATGGTTTCTGGCCGGTCGTATGCTCGCGCCGCTGACGAGCATCACGGACGCCACGCGCATCGCCGCGACCGGATCGCTCTCGCACCGAATCCTGCTCCCGGGCCGGAGCGACGAGTTCCGCGAGCTCGCCGACGCCTTCGACACCATGCTCGCGCGCCTCGAAGCGCAGGTCGCCGAACAGCAGAGATTTGCGGCCAATGCCTCCCACGAGCTGCGCACGCCACTGGCCGTCACGCAGACGCTCCTCGACGTGGCCCGCAAGGATCCGAGCCGCGACAACGGCGAGCTTGTCGACCGCCTCCACGCCGTCAACACCCGAGCGATCGACCTCACCGAAGCGTTGCTCGTGCTCAGCCGCGCCGATCGGCGGTCCTTCGCCCGCGAGCACGTCGACCTCTCCCTCTTAGCGGAAGAAGCCACGGAGACGCTCCTCCCGCTCGCAGAAGAACGCGGCATCGCCATCGAGACCTCCGGGCCGGAGGCCCCCACGATCGGCTCAGACGCGCTCCTGCTGCAGTTGACCACGAACCTCGTGCACAACGCGATCGCCCACAATCTGTCCGACCAGGGCACCGTGTGGGTCACCACGAGCGTTCACCCGGAGCACGTGGTGCTCACTGTCGAGAACACCGGCGAGAAGCTCACCCCACAGTTGGTCTCCACGCTTGCCGAGCCGTTTCAGCGCGGCAGCAGACGCATACGCACCGACCACACAGGCGTCGGCCTCGGCCTGGCGATCGTCAACAGCATCAGCCAGGCACACGACGGGACCCTCACCCTCACCCCTCGGTCCGCCGGTGGGCTCCGCGTCACCGTGCAACTCCCCGCCGCGCCGCCGCACACCGATGCTGCTTGATCTCCGCGCCGTACCCCGGTACGCTAATTATCTAGTTACCTAGATAAAGGGCGAAATGATCGAGTTCCACCTGGAAGCGCGATCGGGCGTGCCGACCTATCTCCAGATCGTCCAGCAGGTCAGGCAGGCGATCCGGCTCGGGGTCCTGCGCCCCGACGACCAGCTGCCGACGGTCAAGGAGGTCGTCAGCAACCTCGCGATCAATCCGAACACGGTGCTGAAGGCCTATCGCGAGCTCGACGCCGAGGGCCTCGTCGAGGGACGGCGCGGGGTGGGCACCTTCGTCGCCGGCGACGTCGCCCCGCTGCCCGCCGACGACCTGTCGGCTCTCCGGCCGGCGCTGCAGCGCTGGATCACGCGAGCGCGGGCCGCCGGCCTCGACGACGACAACATCGCCGCGCTGTTCGCCGACACGCTGCGCCCGCCGGCCGTCTCGAGGGTCGCATGAGCGCGCCCCTCGCCCTCCGCGCCGACGGCCTCGGCAAGCGCTACGGCTCCAAGTGGGCCCTTCAGGACTGCACGCTCGAGATCCCGGCCGGCTCGGTGACCGCGCTCGTCGGCCCCAACGGCGCCGGCAAGACGACGCTCCTGCAGCTCGCCGTCGGCCTGAGCAGGCCGAGCACGGGGACCGTGGAGGTGCTCGGGCACTCGCCCCAGCGCGACGCGCGGACCGTCCTTCCCCGGATCGGCTTCGTCGCCCAGGAGCACCCGCTGCACCGCGGCTTCACCGTCGCCGAGACGCTGAAGCTCGGACGCATGCTCAACCCGCGCTGGGACGACGCGATCGCCTCGGACCGCATCGAGCGACTGGGGCTGCCGCTGGACCTCAGCGTGGCCAAGCTCTCCGGCGGACAGCAGGCCCAGGTCGCCCTCACGCTCGCGCTCGCCAAGCGGCCCGAGCTGCTGCTGCTCGACGAGCCGATCGCATCGCTCGACCCGCTTGCGCGGCGCGAGTTCCTCAACTCGCTCATGGAGGGCGTGATGGAGACCGGCGTCACCGTCGTGCTCTCGTCGCACATCGTCGCCGACCTCGAGCGCGTGTGCGACCACCTGGTGATCCTGTCGCACGCCCGCGCCCTGCTGGGCGCGCCGATCGAGGAGATCGTCGCCGGCCACCGGCTCCTCACCGGCCCACGCAACGACGAGGCGGCCGTCGCGCGCGTGCACCAGGTGATCCGCGAGAGCCACACCGAGCGTCAGACGACGCTCCTCGTGCGCGCCAACGGACACGTCTACGACTCGTGCTGGGAGCTGCACGAGGTCGACCTGGAGGAGATCGTGCTCGCCTACCTCGGCTACGGCACGAACCACGTCGCGCACCGAGAGGCGGTGGCCGGATGATCTGGGTCGGTTGGCGTCAGCAGCGCACCGAGGCGGCGATCGCCGCGGCGATCCTCGCGTTGCTCGCGGCGGTCCTCGTCCCCACCGGGCTGCAGATGGCGTCCGCCTACCACCACGACGGCCTGTCGGCGTGCACCGGCGCCTCGTCGTTCGAGGGAGCGTGCGGCCAGGCGGTCGGGGCGTTCTTCGCGCGCTTCGACCAGATCGGCAACTTCATCGCCTGGCTGACGCTGGTCCCGGGGATCATCGGGGTCCTCCTCGCCGCGCCTTTGCTCGTCCAGCTCGAGCAGGGGACCTATCGCCTGGACTGGACGCAGAGCATCACGCGCGGGCGCTGGATCGCCGGCAAGCTCGGCCTGGCCATCGGCGCGGCGCTCGTCGCCTCAGTGGCCCTCACGCTCCTGATCACCTGGTGGCGCGCGCCCTTCGTCCACCTCCAGGGACGGATGGACAACAGCGTGTTCGACTCCGAGGGCATCGTCGTGTTCGGCTACACGCTGTTCGCGCTGGGCCTGGCCGCGGTCGTCGGCGTGATCTGGCGCCGCGCCGTACCCGCGCTCGTCGTTGGCTTCGTCGGGTACTTCGCCGCGCGCCTGTTCGTCGACACGTGGCTGCGCCAGCGCCTCATCGACCCACTGACCATCACCTGGAAGGACACGGGCCGCGAGCCGGCCGCGCTACACAACGCCTGGGTGCTCAGCGAAGGCCCGGTCGGCCAGGCCGGCCACCCCCTCGCCGTGACCGCCCCGGGCGCCAAGCAGGCCGCGAACGCCATCCCCACCCCGTTCGAGGCCGTCTACCACCCGGCGAGCCACTTCTGGCCGCTTCAGATCATCGAGACGGCGCTGTTCGGCGGCATCGCGCTGGCCCTCCTCGCGTTCGCCGCGTGGTGGATCCACGAGCGCATCGCCTAGACGGGCCCTTGACATCAGACAGCGGTGTCTGGTTTTATAGTCCAGACACCACTGTCTGACTTAGATTGGAAGCCGATGCACGCTCCTCGCTCGCACAAGTTGCGCCTCCCCGGCCATGGCCGCGGCGACAAGCCGCAGTCGCACGCGAAGGTCAGCGGCGACGCTCCCCGTGCTCGCGGCAAGAGCGCAGGCATGCTCCTGCTCCTCCTTCTGGCTCTCGCCCAGCTCATGGTCATCCTCGACATCTCCGCCGTGAACGTCGCTCTCCCGGACCTCGCGAAGGACCTCAAGCTCGGCGGCCGCGACCTCGGGTGGACCATCACGAGCTACTCGCTGGTCTTCGGGAGCCTTCTGCTGCTCGGCGGACGCGCCGCCGACCTGCTCGGTCGCCGCCGCGTCTTCCTCACCGGCCTCGGCGTCTTCACCGTCGCCTCGCTCGCCTCGGCGCTGGCGACAAGCGCAGGGGTCTTCTTCGCCGCGCGCGCCGGACAGGGGCTCGGTGCGGCGATGCTGTCACCGGCCGCGCTCTCCATCATCACGACCACCTTCCAGGGTCCCGAGCGCGCGAAGGCGCTCGGCGTCTGGGGTGCCGTGGGCGGCGCCGGCGCCGCCATCGGCGTCCTGCTGGGCGGGACGCTCACCGAGCTCGTCGACTGGCGGGCGATCTTCCTCATCAACCTGCCCATCGGGATCGGCGTCGCCATGGCCGCGATGAAGGTCGTGCCCGCCGACGTCGCTCGACCGCAATGGCGCGGTCTCGATCTGCGCGGCGCCGTGGTCGCGACCGCAAGCGTGGCGGCGCTCGTCTATGCCCTCTCGCAAGCCGCCGATGCCGGCTGGACGTCGGTGCAGACGCTCGGCCTAGGCCTCGCCGGGCTGGCTGGCCTGACCGCGTTCGCGGCCCTCGAGCTGCACACCCGCACGCCCCTGCTCAACATCTCGCGGCTGGGCGAGCGCGGAGTAGGCGGCGGCTTCGTGATGATGCTGGCCGCGTCCGCGGTCCTGTTCGGCTCGTTCCTGCTGACCTCGATCTATCTGCAGGACGTGCTCGGCACCGGTGCGCTGGAGACCGGGCTCGCGTTCCTGCCGATGGCTGTCATCATCGGCCTTGGCGCCCATCTCGGCAGCCACCTCGTCGGCCACGCCGGCCTGCGGATCGCCATGGCAATCGCATTCGCCCTGGTCGCCGCCGGCATGCTGCTGCTGGCCGGCGCCGACGCAGACGGCGGCTACGTCGGCGATGTCCTGCCGGGCATGCTCGTCGCAGGCCTGGGCCTCGGGATCGCGCTGGTCTCGGTGGCTCTGTCCGTGCTCACCGGCGCCGCCGACGACGAGGCGGGCATGCTCTCGGGGTTGAACACCACCGGTCACGAGATTGGCGGCTCGTTTGGCGTCGCCGTCCTCGTCACCATCGCCACCGGCGCCACCTCCTCTGCGCCGTCAGCCTCGACCGCCGTCCTCGCCAGCGGGCTCGGTGACGCGTTCATGGTGTCCGGCGCGATCGCGGTCGTCGCCGCCGTCGTCGCCCTGGTCGTGCTGCCCTCGGCGGCGAGCTTCCGGCCGAAGCTGCGCCTCGCCCCGCGCGTCGCTATCCATTAGACGGCGATGCCCGCCTCACATCAGACAGCAGAGGGAGCCCGGCCGCGGCGTCGCGCGGACGCCGAACGCAGCATCGCGCGCATCCTCGACGCGGCCGTCGACGCGCTCGGAGACGACCAGGAGGCGAGCATGGCCCAGATTGCCCGCCGTGCGGGGGTCGTGCGCGCGACCATCTACGTGCACTTCCCGACCCGCGAAGCGCTCCTGGACGCGGTCACCGAGCGCGCGCTCGCCGAAACGGCCGCGGTCATCGCCAACGCCGAACCAGAGCGCGGCGCACCCGCCGACGCGCTCGCGCGGGTGGTGGCCGCCGCGTGGCGCAAGCTCGGGCGCTATCACGCGCTTGTGGCCATCAACACCAGCACGCTGACCCCTGAGCAGCTCCGCCACCGCCACGGTGCAGTGCTCGGGAGGCTGCTCCCGCTCGTAGAACGCGGACAAGCCGAGGGCGCGTTCCGAGCGGACGTGCCCGCCGGCTGGCATGTCTCGATGTTGATGGCGCTCATTCACGCCGGGAGCGCGGAACTGCGTGCCGGGCGAGTGCCGACCGACCAAGCCGAGGCGGCGTTGGTGGCTACCGTCCTCGGCGCGGTCGCGAGTCCCGGGCCGCATGGGACCCACATGGCGTAGCCGAGGAAGCCCACCGGTGCGCGCCAAGTCGAGGTGGCGGACCTTGCACCGCCACCGCTGGCGGGCGTAGGGTCGGCACATGGGCGCCCGCGCGCCCCAAGTACGACCTACCTCGCCGGACTGCCCTTCGCGGGGCGTCCTCCAGAGCCGTGCATGGCCGACTGGCTACGCCGCGCCCTGAAACCAGCAAGGAGACGTGATGGCCACTTCGGCAAACGAGTTCACGCGCGAGACGGCCGGCCTGCCGGCAACGTCCGCCACCGCGACCGTCGAGCTCGCGGATGGTGACCGCTTCGCGCTGCGCATCGCGCCGGTGTCCAAGCGCATCGGCGACGCGACGGTCCGGATGCTCGCCTACAACGGCTCCATCCCCGGCCCGACTTTGCGGGTTCCCCAAGGGTCAGAGCTGCTTGTCGACGTCGAGAACCAGGGCGACATGGAGGCGACCGTCCACTGGCACGGGCTGCGTCTGGAGAACCGCTTCGATGGCACGCACGAAACCCAGGAGGCCATTCCGGTCGGCGGGCGCTACTCGGCACGCGTCGCGTTCCCCGACCCAGGCATCTACTGGTACCACCCGCACATTCGGGAGGACTACAACCAGGAGCTGGGGCTGTACGGCAACGTCATCGTCGTCCCATCGGACCCCGACTACTGGTCGCCAGTCCACCGTGAGCTCGCGCTGACCCTCGACGACGTGCTCATCGAGGACGGTCAGGTAGCGGCGTTCAGCCCCGACGAGACGACGTACTCCGCGATGGGGCGTTTCGGCAACGTCCTGCTGGTCGCCGGGGAGCCCGAACTCGCGCTGACTGCCCAAGCCTGCGAAGTCGTGCGCCTGTATCTGACGAACACCGCCAACACCCGCGTGTTCAAGGTCGCGCTGCCCGGAGCGCGCATGAAGCTCGTCGGCGGCGACAGCGGGCGCTGCGAGCGCGAGCATTTCGTCGAAGACGTCGTCTTGGCGCCGTCTGAGCGGGTCGTCGTGGACGTGCTGTTCGAGGCGCCGGGCAAGCTGACACTGGAGCACCGCACACCCGACCGGACCTACACGCTGGCGGACGTCACCGTGACGGAGGACGAGGCGACGCCGTCGCTGACCGAGGCGTTCACGGTCCTGCGCACCGACCCCGAGCTCAGCGCGGAACGAGAGCGGCTCGCACCGCTGGTCGACGCGCCGCCCGACAAGACACTGGCGTTCGTGGCCGAGATGGACATGGGCGAGCCCGATGTTGGCGCCGATGGCGCGCTCATCTACACCTGCCCGATGCACCCCGAGGTCGCTGGCGACGAGCCCGGCCGCTGCCCGAGCTGCGGGATGAAGCTCATCGCCGAAGCCGCACCGACGGGGTTCGCCTGTCCGATGCACCCCGACGTCACGAGTGGGAGCGCCGACCGCTGCCCGGAGTGCGGCATGAAGCTCATCCCGGCGCGGCTGGTCCGGTCGGAAGCCGGCGGGCACGGCGGGCACAGCCACGAGGACGCGGGCGGCATCGAGTGGGAAGACGACATGGTCGAGGTCAACAAGCTCACGACACCGGCCAACATGCGCTGGAAGCTCGTGGATCGCTCCGACGGCGCCGAGAACCACGCGATCGAGTGGCACTTCCGTGTCGGCGACCGCGTGAAGATCCGGCTCGTCAACGAGATGGACTCCGACCACCCGATGCACCACCCCTTCCACATCCACGGAGCCGGACGGTTCCTCACCCTGGCCCGTGACGGCGTCCTCGAACCGAACCTGGTGTGGAGCGACACGGTGCTGGTCCGCACCGGCGAGACCGTGGACATCGTCCTCGAGGTCACGAACGTCGGGCGCTGGATGGCGCACTGCCACATCGCCGAGCACCACGAGAGCGGCATGATGTTCAGCTTCGATGTGACCGCATGAGCGCCGACGGTCCCGGCGCCGCCATGCAGCGCCGGGAGGTGGTCGTCATCGGCGGTGGCCAGGCGGGCCTGGCCATCGGCTATCTCCTGGCCCAGCAGGACCGCCGGTTCACCATCCTGGAGGCGGCAGGCGAACCCGCGGCCGCGTGGCGGACCCGCTGGGACTCCCTGAAGCTGTTCACGCCGGTGCGCTACGACAGCCTGCCGGGCCTCACGTTCCCGGGCGACCCCGACAGCTATCCGGGCCGCGACGACGTCGTCGCCTACCTCGCGGACTACGCGCGGCGCTTCGAGCTGCCGGTCGAGTTCGACAGTCGCGTCCGGACCGTGCGGCCCGGCGACGGGGGCTTCCTCGTCGAGCTTGCCGACCGGACCTACGAAGCCGACCAGGTCGTGGTCGCCACCGGGCCGTTTCAGGTGCCGTTCACGCCGGTCATATCCGCTGACCTCAGCACCGAAGTGGCACAGCTGCACAGCAGCGACTACCGGTCGCCGAGCGACCTTCCACCGGGCGCTGCGCTCGTCGTGGGCGGCGGGAACACCGGGTACCAAATCGCCGCCGAGCTGGCCCAGTCGCGCGATGTCCACCTCGCGGTCGGCGCGCGCCAGACGCCGCTTCCGCAGCGCATCCTCGGCCAGGACCTCTTCCGCTACCTCGAGGCGACCGGCCTGATGAACAAGACCGTGACCTCGCGTATCGGTCGGCGGATGAAGGACAGGGAGACGCTCATCGGGTCCAGTCCACGAGGGGCACGCCGACAGGGCATCAAGATGCTGCCGCGCGCCACCGGCGCCCAGGGCTCCACCGTGACCTTCGCCGACGGCTCCGAGATCGCCGTCGACGCTGTCGTCTGGGCGACCGGCTTCCGGCTCGACCACTCGTTCGTCGAGCTGCCCGTCTTCGACGCCCGCGGGCAGGTCAAGCACCAGCGCGGCGTCACCGAGCTGCCCGGTCTGTACTTCCTCGGCCTGCCCTGGCAGCACACGCGCGGATCGGCGCTGCTCGGCTGGGTCAAGGACGACGCTGAGTTCATCGCGCAGCGGATTGGCGCCTTCGTACGCTCGCACGCCACTTCCGGCGCGTCGTCCACCCAGCTGCTCACAGGTCCACCGGCACGCTGACCGCCGCGGCAGCAGCGACGCCACATCGGTTCGGCCTGCACGTCCGCGCGACAGTCGGCCGGCGTGCTTGTCCCCGCGATTGGCCGCCACACCACCGAACTGAGAGGCCCCAATGAGCCAGCCACGACCCACCGATCCGATCGGATCCATTGGATGGACCGAACGCACCGGGGGAGTGCTGACCACTCGGGAATGCCTAACACTTGCCCGGCCCCTGCTGCGGGGGGAGCTCAGCATCCTTGCCGGCCGTCTCGCGATGGTGCTCCGAATGGACTCCGGACGCCGGAGTTCCATCGATCCGGCGAGCCTGGTGCCTCCCGACTCCCCTCTCGCAAGAGATGCCGAGGTCGCCGCGCAGGACCTCTTGACGCCGGTACTCCTCAACCATTCCAGTCGTGCCTACACGTGGGGCGCGGCCATCGCCGCACTTCACGGGATCACGTTCGACCGTGAGCTCCTGTACCTGGCTGCAATGTTCCACGACACGGGGATCCCGAGCCCGGTGCCCGACGTCGACTTCACGGTTCGCAGCGCCGCGCTGGCACGCGAGTTCACCGACAGCCACCACGTGCCTGCCGATATCCGCGAGCTCGTCGCAAACGCGATCGCCATGCACCACACCCCCGGCGTTGGCCTCGAATCCGGTGCCGAGACCTACCTCCTATCTGCCGGCGCAGCCGTCGATGTGTTCGGCCTACGCAGCAACGAGATACCCAATGCAGTCCGCCAGAGCGTCGTCCAGGATTACCCGCGGTTGGGCTTCAAGCGGGAGTTCGCCGGGCTTCTCCGAGCCGAGACCAAGCAGGTCCCTCGTGGCCGCGCCTGGTACCTGCACCGCTTCGCCATGAGCGA
Organism: uncultured Actinomycetes bacterium; assembly: GCA_963851295.1. Classification (GTDB taxonomy): domain Bacteria; phylum Actinomycetota; class Thermoleophilia; order Solirubrobacterales; family Solirubrobacteraceae; genus JAOPZW01. The sequence continues at coordinate 297,324 of CAWKOS010000004.1, forward strand.
CCTGAGCATTCGGCTCGCGCCCTTCCGTGGTTGATGCGACGGCAACCGGCAAGGGGTGCGGGCCTCCACTGCCCTCGAAGGCCACTCCCCTCAAAGGAAGAAACCCCCACGTATGCGGGGGTTCCTCGCGATGGAGCTAGGGGGACTCGAACCCCCGACCTCCTGGGTGCGATACCACCAGCTCCGCGGCCCGGATCGGCGCAAGACAAGCCCGATTAGCAGGCACTTTTCGACACGGGCGGTCGGCGCGATCAGTATGGATTGGCGTAGATAGTCGTTGATACCCGTGGAGTCAGGCACTCCTGGCGATTAGTGCCTGAACGGACCTCGCGGGCACACCCGGCTAGACGCGAACGCCCGCGTCCGCCTCGCACAGCGGATGCGCGTCGGCCCGCGGTCCGGTCGCCTGCGATTCGTCCGCAGTGAGCGCGATCTGGAAGCCGGACGAGAGTGCGCAAGGAGGCACGAGCGATAGCGGCTCGGCGTGGCGCCCCGCCGGCTCCGTCGCCGTGCTGGCTTGCGGAGCGGCAGTTTTCACGTCGACCGTCGCGGGACCTCGACATGGTCCTCCTCGCCGATCTGGCGCAGCACACGAGCAGACGCGCCGGCCGCGAGGACACCGGCGGGCAGGTCCCGGGTGACCACCGCACCGGCGGCGACGACGGTGTCCTCGCCGATGCTTACACCAGGGCAGACGATCGCGAAGGCGCGGACGAAGCACGCCGGACCTCCCAGCTACGATTCATCCCCGAGAGCTCCGCTCTTGAGAACTCCCGGGCCGACCTTGGAGATGACTACGGCGTCGGGATCGTGGGGGAGCCAGTGACTCGTAGCGCCTCGAGGGACGAGATGCAGAACGAGTTCACGGCTCGCCACGCGCAGGGCTGTCGCCTAATAGCGCGATCGCACCCGCATCGCGCGCTGGCCGGCAGCGCGAGCTCTGCAGCCTCGCGACCCGCATCGCAGCCGAGACAGCACAGCAATGCGTCCAAAACCCGTTCAGAAGGCTGCTGCGGCGTGCCGACGATCTGTCGGAGGGCGCAGTTTTGAGCGAGCGTTATGAACTTCCCTCGCGCACGTGACCATGGGTTCGCTTCGCAATCTCCCGACCAACGGCGCGAGGCGCTGCCCGCCCGACTGGGGACCGGCGACGACTTGCGATCCGGAGGCGGTTACGGTCGAGGTTTTGCCCGACAACGGCCGGCAGTCGCCGATGCAGGACCAAAAGTGGGCTGCGACCTCGCGAGGCTAGAACAAGCCATAGCGACTGACGAACAAGCGTTCTCACGCTCAAGAGCGAGGACTGCGGGCAGTCCGAGGGTGTTGGCGACGCTTGACAGCTGGGCGGGCAGCATGCGTATCTGGCGGCGCGCGACCAGTGTCTGGCGGACTTGTCAGACCGGGTGCGCGGCGACGGAAGCGCATCGTCGTGTGGTGGGGCAGCCGGAAACAGCGGACGCTTTCACTGACCCGTGTCGACTTGGTCGACGCGGCGGCGTGCACAGTCCGAGGCTTTGCATGGCAGTACTCGACTCGTCTCGGCCGCGCCCTGCCGGGTCCGATACGGGCGAGATCACCCTGACGTCGATCAGGCGGGGCAAGTAGTCCTCTCTCGACAGCGGGAGTCGCGACACTACAACGACATGAGGTGATCCGATGGCGCAGACGGCAGCGGGCCTTCCCAACGGCGGGATCACCGCCCACTATGCGGTTACATACGACAACGGCCTGTCCGCCGCCGATGGGGTGAACCGCGCCACCGCTCTCATCGGCGTCTGCGAGACCGACTTCAACACGATGCAAGGGTGGTTCGGCGGTATCTCGTTGCCGTATTCCGTCCCGTACGGCGTCCAGATCAAGCAGGGGGCGGGTTGGAGCGGCAGCTGGGGGAGCGGTCCACCCGTCACGCTCGTCCCCGGTAACGGCTCCTCTCTTGATCTGGTCCGCTTCATCCTGGTCGCCGAGGTAACGGAGATGTTCATGCTCCAGCAGGGACTGGGCTGGTCTCCGCTTGCGAGCAGCGAGGGCACCGCCGGTGAAGGTCTCTCGCATTTCCTCTCGACCCAGCTCCTGATCAACATCGGGTCGCCATTGCGCCCGTCCTCGATCGCCAACCTTTGGCTGAACAGCCCCCGAGGCGACTTCGTCAACCACGTCGACCCAGCCGACAACAGCAACAGCCCGAAATCGGGCTGCGCGGTCCTCTTTCTTTGGTACCTCTTCACCCAGTTGGGGTTCGGAGTGAACGCGATCGTCGGGGCCGGCGATCCTCAACTCGCCGGCGTGTACCGCAACCTCACGGGTGACACGACTGACCCGTTCCCGTTCTTCAAGTCCATACTCGACGTTGCGTTCCCGTCCACAACGTCGTCGTCGGTCCCAGGACCCAACAGCGACAATCCATACCCGTTGGGCTCGTTGTCGTTCTGGATGGACAAGAACACATATGGGCACGACGAGGTACAGGACGTCGTCAACTCGGCCGGCGCCGGCGCCTTCACGAAAGCGTTCTGGCTGGTACTCGAGGGCTTCAACCGGCAGGTTCTCGGCGGAACGACGCCCGGGAGCCCTTCGGGCCCGGCGACCACCTTCCCCGGCATCTCGTTCCCGCCGGACGGCGCCGGGACCGAGTACGAGCGCCCAGCCGACCAACTCGTGCCCCAACGCGTTCGTTTCCCCTACGACGTCCTCTTCGCGACGGTCTCCCTGCCGGCATTCCCAGCCGCCGGAAACGACCAAGAGCTCGAGCTGGACGGCGCCATCACCGTCGCTGGTAGGCAGTTCGCGGCAAAGACAGACCTGGAGTTTGTAGGCGGGGCCAACCCCTACTTCACGAACATCGATCCCGCCGCCGAGAACGTGTTCTACCTGAGCCAGGACCTGCGCGTCTTCACCGCGACGCCGGGGTTGAACCCCCAACCGGTGGCCGGTGGCCCGATGTTCTCGGATTCGATCGCCGGGGCCTACACGTACGTCCAGCAGCTCATCACCTGGCTGAACCAGAACTTCGCCGATCCCGGAGGCGTCGACCCGTTCGCCGTCAGCGGCGGGGTGCTCCCAGGGCAGGCGGGCGCCTACACGGGCGACTCGTCGGTCACGCCCTCTCTCTCCGTCGGTTTCGCGCGGTTCAGCAACTACAACTTCGCGCTCGCGCGAGTACGTCTCCGCGGGCTGTCGGGGAGTCAGGCGGACAACGTCCGCGTGTTCTTCCGACTCTGGAGCACGCAGAGCGCAGACACGGACTTCCAACCAGGCTCGACATACCTCAGCCACTTAGATACCGCCGGCAAGCCCGACTGGCCGCTGATCCCGGCCGGCGCGCACACCATTCCGTTCTTCGCCACCGGAAACAGCCCGACCCTGAGCGACCCGAACAATCCGGAGTACGGCGACATCGGGGTGAACAACCAGAAGCTCGTGATCAGCAGCGGCGATAGTCGCTGGGCGTACTTCGGTTGCTTCCTCAACGTGTACGACCCGGCGAACGTGGTCAACGGCCAGCCAGTGCAGGCCCTGCTTGCGGGCGACCATCACTGCATCGTCGCGCAGATCGCGTACGACGGCGCTCCGATCGTGAACGCGAACGGCATCACCGAGAGCCCTGAGAACTCCGACAAGCTCGCACAGCGCAACCTCCAGGTCACACACTCGGGCAACCCCAATTGGCCGGCTACTCATCGCGTGCCCCAGACCTTCGACCTCCGGCCCAGCCCCGCCGGGGCGCAGGGCGCGGGCGTGCTTGGCTACCCGGACGAGCTCATGATCGACTGGGGCTCGACACCGAGCGGCACGGTCGCTCAGATCTACTGGCCCCAGGCACAGGCGGCCGACATCGTCCGAGTCGCCTCAGCGCTGTACGGCACGCACCAGTTGGGGGTCGCAGACACAGAGACCGTCCGCTGCGATGTGGATGGGGGGATCACGTACGTCCCGATCCCAACCGGAACACCGGAGAACCTCGCCGGCCTCATCACACTCGACCTGCCGGCGACAGTGACTTACGGACAGCAATTCACCATCGTGGTGCGCCGCGTGTCGACACGCAAATTCGAGCCGCCCCCGGAGATCGAGATCAAGGAGGCGGTTCGGCCGGCGCGGCGCAAGGTCGCGCCCGCACGGTCTCGAAGGGCAGGGAAGGCGGGCGGGCGGACGTCTGCTGGCCACAGCATCGAGTACGAACCCCCGTCCGGAGACCCCGACACGCCGCCCGAGACGCAAGCACCGACATGGCGCTATGTGACCGGTACGTTCCAGATCACGCTCCCGGTCACCGAAGAGGAAACGATGCTGCCGGCCGCGGAGGACGCACTCGCGATCTTCAAATGGCGACTTGAAGCGATGCCCGCCTCCAACCGTTGGTACAAGGTTGTGCATCGCTACGTCGATTACCTGTCGGACAAGGTCGACGCCCTCGGCGGCCGGGCTGCCGACATCCCGCCATCACTGAAGGGCCGCCCGCAGACGAAGCGATCACATCCGCCACCGCACGACGACATCGGCTACACAGGCAAGGTTATCGGACTCGGCTACGACCGATTCGGGGACTTCGAGGGCTTCACGCTGCGGCTGGAAGACGGCCACCAGCGGTTCTTCCGAGCTCGCGAGCGCGCGGTGGAGCAGCTCGTCCGCACGGCCTGGCTCGAGCGGTTCGTCGTGTCCGTCTACGTCGACCGCGATTCCGACGACGTCCCGGAAACGATCATTCTGCGAAGAGCTCCGGGACGTCGCGACGGGCATTGAGGTTCGGGCTGCAGCCCGTGTACGACGAGATCGCCGCCGCGTCCGGCAACGCGGAGGCGCTGCACCCTCGGGCGGATGAAGGTCGCGAAGGATCTCGCGCTACCGGTGAAGGGCGCTAATAGTCGCGTCGCACTTCAGGCGGCGTCTCGGTAGTACTCGTGGATCAGGCCGCCGAGACGGTCGTGACGATGGATCTCGCCGATCGTTGGTGTGGGCGGGCAGTACCACGGGCTGCGGGGGCTCCACGCGTATCGACAGCCGTCGCCGCGATGTCAGGCACTACTGCCTGACATGGAGCGCGATCGTCGGCGACTCCTGCCGATCCCCGAAACGACGACACCCCCGCACACGCAGGGGTTCGAAGCGATGGAGCTAGGAGGACTCGAACCCCCGACCTCCTGGGTGCGATCCAGGCGCGCTCACGCCTAAATCATTCCATTTGCGGGGATTTCCATGGGCCGACTTCGGAACTGGTGCGCCTCGCAGCTCGCGCTCGCCGCCTCCTCGGCGCTGAAGATCCTCGCTGCGGCGGCCGTCACATGGGCGATCGTCGAACTCGAGAAGGCGATCAGGCGTCGCGCCGCCCGCAACCGAACTCGACCGGAGGCCTCCAACCAGCCGCTTCGGGGGGCCGCGCGATCTTCGACGGGACCGGGATATCCACCATCGCGGCCGCGGTCCGACACGGATGACCTCGCACGTGGCGGGGGCCAGGCTGCGTGATGTGTCGGGAACACGATCACCCTTGCCTACGCGCGCGCGGGCGGCGCTGCGCTGGCTCGCCGATTCGCGCGCGCAGGTGCTGGCCGCGGTCGCGTTCGCTGCGATCGTCGCAGGGTTCGCGCTGCACCTTGCCGGGGCACCGGAGGCCGGGCACCAGGTCTGGCGGGCCGCGGTCGCGCTGCTTGCCGTAGAGCTCGCCTACGAGGTCGGCCGCACCGTCATCGTCGATCACCACCTCGGCGTCGACACCATCGCGCTCGTCGCTATGGTCGGGTCGCTGGCGCTCGGCGAGGAGCTCGCCGGCGCGGTGATCGGCCTGATGTTCACCGGCGGCGAGGCGCTGGAGGCCGCGGCGTCGCGCCGGGCGCGGCGCGAGCTGACGCTCCTGGTCGAGCGCGCGCCGCGCGTCGCTCAGCTGCGGATCGATGGCGGGATCGAGGAGGTGTCCATCGACCGCGTCCGGGCCGGCGACACGGTTCTGGTCCGCACCGGGGAGGTCGTGCCCGTCGACGGCACCGTGGTCAGCCCCGAGGCCGTCGTCGACACCAGCACGCTCAGCGGCGAACCGTTGCCCCTCACCCTCCGGGCCGGGATGGCCGTGATGAGCGGCAGCGCCAACGCCGGCGCGCCATTCGACGTGCGCGCCGATCGGCCCGCCGCCGACAGCGCCTACGCCGCCCTGGTGCGGCTCGTCGAGCAGGCCCAGGCGCAGCGCGCACCGTTCGTGCGCATGGCCGATCATTACGCTGGGATCTTCCTGCCGGTGACGCTGCTGGTCGCCGGGCTGGCGTGGGCCCTGAGCGGAGATCCGGTGCGCGGGCTCGCCGTCGTGGTCGTCGCGACGCCGTGCCCGCTGATCCTCGCCGCGCCGATCGCGCTGGTCTCCGGCCTGTCGCGCGCCGCGCACCGCGGCGTGATCGTCAAGGGTGCGGGGGCGATCGAGACGCTGGGCGAGGCGCGCACCGTGCTGTTCGACAAGACCGGCACGCTGACCGTCGGCAGCCCCGACGTCCGCGACATCGTGCCGCTCGACGGCCTGGCCGCCGGCGAGGTCCTGCGCCTGGCCGCGTCGGTCGACCGCCTCTCCGCGCACGTGCTGGGCGAGGCGCTCGTCCGCGCCGCGCAGGAGTCGGCGCTCGAGCTGCGGATGCCCGTCGACGTCGATGAGGACCCGGGCCAGGGGATCGCCGGCACCGTGGACGGGCGCCGCGTTGCCGTCGGAAGCCGGGCGTTCCTGCGCTCGCAGGGCTACGAGCCTGACGCCGTGGCCGGGGCGTCGCTGGCCGCCGGTCGCGGCTCGGGAGAGGCGCATGTGCTCGTCGGCGTCGACGGCCGTCCCGCCGGCGTGATCGTCATGGCCGACGAGTTGCGCCCGGATGCCGAGCACATCGTCCAGCGCCTGCGTGAGGAGGGGGTGCGCCACGTGGCGATGGTGTCGGGCGACCGCGTCTCGGTGGCCCAGCGCGTCGGCGACATGCTGGGCGTCGATCGCGTGTACGCCGAGCAGTCGCCCGAGGAGAAGCTGGAGGTCGTGCGGACGCTGCGCAAGGACGCGGCGCTCCGCCCCGTGATCATGGTCGGCGACGGCGTCAACGACGCGCCGGCGCTGGCGATCGCCGATCTCGGCATCGCGATGGGTGCGGCGGGCGCGACGGTCTCCTCCGAGACCGCCGATGCGGTCATCACCGTCGACCGCGTCGACCGCGTCGCCGAGGCCGTCCACATCGGCCGCCGCGCGTTGTCCATCGCCCGCCAGAGCGTCCTGGTCGGCATGGGGCTGAGCATCGCGGCGATGGGCGTTGCCGCGGCCGGTTATCTCCCGCCCGTCGCCGGGGCGCTCTTCCAGGAGGTCGTCGACCTGGCCGTCATCCTCAACGCGCTGCGCGCCCTGCGCGGGTAGCCGGCGCGATCACCGCCGTGGATGACGCGCGCGGCGGTCATGCGGGGAGCAACGCGCGACCCACGATGACCCTGCGGGGGCGGACCCCCGAGGCGAAATACGCACCAGCGCTCGCGCGCTAATGCAGGTCGTGGTGGTGGCCCCCGTGGAAGCCGGTGACCAGCGGCAGGAGCAGCAGCGCGAGCGCCAGCCCGGCGCCGAGCGAGCCGGTGATCAGCGTCAGCCGCAGTCCGGCGCCGGCGACCTCATGGCGACGAGCGGCGCGCCAGTCCGCGCGCAGCGAGCGCAGCATGTGCGGCAGGTAGCTGAGGAAGTGGATGGCGAACAGGCCGCTCCAGACGATGAAGCTCGCCTTGTGGACGAGTAGCAGCGTGTCGGAGCGGTGGCCGAGCACGAGCATCGCGACGCCGGACGCGAAGATGCTCACCGTTGCGGCGACCAGCAGCGGGGCGAGCAGGCGCAGCGGCAATGCGGGCGACCCCTTCTCGATGTAGGGGCGCGCGCCGGTGTAGTAGCGGACCATCCGGTAGCCGGTGCTGCCGAGCTTGACCATCAGCGGCGGGATCAGGACGAGGCCGATGAGCAGGTGCGGCGTTAGCAGCCCGTGCAGGTTCAGCAGCGTGATGCCCTCGGCGGCAAGCAGGAGGGTCAGGACGCTTGCCGTCGTCATGGTCAGGATCTCATTGCCGGCCGGGCCGCCGAGGCGGCGACGGGCCTTGGCGCGCACCGCCTGCTGCTGGGGAAGCGCCGTCATGGCACTCAGCTTCCGTCCAGCAGATAAGTCCTCGATGAGAACCGCATGTTCCTGAGCGTTCTCTCATGTTGCGCTTATCGCTCCGATAGGGCCGAGGGTCACTCTTGATCGCGTGACCTCCTCCTCGCGTTCAGGCCATCCCCAGTCTGCCGCCGTGACTGCGCGCAACGGCGCGCTGCGGCGACTCACGGCGCTCAACCGGCTTGCCGCGGCCGGGGCCGTCGCGCTCGTGCTCGGCTTCACGGCCCTCGCCGCGAACGCGACGCCCCCCAAGCATGCCGCCACGGGCGCAGTGGTCACCACTACCGCGACGCCGTCGAGCCCGTCGACCCTCTCCACGGGCAGCAACTCGCCGAAGGCGGGCACCACCGAGCGTGGCAAGCGCCACCGCGACGAGGCCTCGTCGTCGCCCGCGCGCACGTCGACCTCGTCGTCCTCGGGCTCGTCGTCGTCGGACGCCCAGAGCAGCGCGCCCGCGCAGACGTCGCAGCCTCCCGCGCAGACGTCGCAGCCGCCCGTGGTGGTCTCGGGCGGGTCGTGAGCTTCGCCGTCTCTACATGGCCGGCGCTCGGCACCATCGCGCAGGTCGTCGTGGATGGCGGGGATCGGCTCGACGCCGCTTGCGCCGCGGTCGAGGCCGAGCTCGACGCCATCGACCTGGCCTGCAGCCGCTTTCGCGACGACAGCGAGCTGGCAGCAGTCCATGCCGCCGGTGGCGCGCCCGTCGCCATTGGGTCGCTGCTGGCCGAGGCCGTGCGCGTCGCCCTGGACGCCGCGGAGGCGACCGGCGGGCTGGTGGATCCGACGATCGGTGCGGCGCTGATCGCCGCCGGCTATGACCGTGACTTCGCCGCGCTGCCCGCCGACGGCCCCGCGATCCGGCGCGCGCCGGTGGCCGGCTGGCGGAGCGTGTCATTGCGCGGCGACACGCTGCGGCTAGCGTCCGGCGTCCGGCTCGACCTCGGTGCGACCGCGAAGGCGCTGGCCGCCGATCGCGCCGCCGCCGCGGCGGCGCGGGTCGCCGCGCCGCACGGCGTGCTCGTCAGCCTGGGCGGCGATATCGCGGTGGCGGGCCCGGCGCCGGCGGACGGCTGGCCAATCGGGGTCGCCGACGGGCACGCCGCCAAGGACGTCGACGTGACAGTGGCGCTCCAGAACGGCGGGCTCGCGACATCGAGCACGACCCAGCGGCGCTGGCGACGGGGCGGCCGCGCGGCACATCACATCATCGACCCGCGCACCGGCGCGCCCGCCGACGACGTGTGGCGCACGGTCAGCGTCGCTGCACGATCGTGTGTAGAGGCCAACACCGCCGCCACGGCGGCGATCGTCCTCGGTGACGCCGCGCCGGCGTGGCTGCACGCTCGCGGGCTGCCGGCGCGGCTCGTCTCCCGCGACGGGACCGTCGAGACCTGCGGCGGATGGGCCCGCGACGCGACGGCGGAGGCGGCGGCCTGATGGCGTTCTGGTACCTCACGCGCGGCACCGGCGCCGCCGCCCTCGTCCTGCTGACTTTCAGCCTCATGCTCGGCGTGATCAACGTCGAGCGCTTCACGTCGGCGCGCTTCCCGCGCTTCGTCGTCGACGGGTGGCATCGCACCGTCTCGCTGCTGGTCTGCGTGCTGCTGGCCATCCACATCGGCACGACCGTGCTCGACGGCTACGCGCCGATCCGCCTCGTCGACGCCTTCGTCCCGTTCATCTCCGTCTACCGGCCGCTGTGGCTGGGGCTCGGCGCGTTCGCGCTGGACCTGCTCGTCGCGCTCATCGTCACGAGCCTCTTGCGCGGCCGCATCGGCGTGCGCGCGTGGCGGGCGGTCCATTGGGCTGCCTACGCGTGCTGGCCGCTGGCGTTCCTGCACGCGCTCGGGACCGGCAGCGACGTGCGCCCGGGATGGATGACGTGGCTCGCGCTGGGCTGCGCGGCGGTCGTGGCCGCGGCGGTCGCGGTACGGCTGGCCGACCCCCAGACCGCGCCGCGCGTGCGGGCCGGAGCGGCGGCCGCTCTGCTGGCCGGCTCCATCGGCGTCGCCGTGTGGCTGCCGTCCGGGCCGCTCGCGAAGGGCTGGGCCGCCAAGGCTGGCACGCCGTCGTCGCTCGTCGGCGGCAAGCACGCGACCACCGTACGGAGGACAGGACCATGACCGATCGACTGCTGGCCGGCGTGCGGGGTCGCAGTGCCGTCGCGCTCGACCGCCACGAGGCCCTGCACGGCCCGATGCCGGAGGTCGGGCACGACCTCATCGAGAGCGTTCAGGCCTCGGGGTTGCGCGGGCGCGGGGGCGCCGGCTTCCCGGCGGGCGTGAAGCTCGCGACGGTGGCCGGGGCGCGCGGCCGGCCGGTGGTCGTCGTCAACGGCACCGAGGGCGAGCCGATGAGCGCCAAGGACCGAGCGCTCATGACCCACACGCCCCACCTGGTGCTCGACGGGGCCGTCGCCGCGGCACAGGCCCTCGGCGCGCGCGACGTCCTGATCGCTGCGCCGCCCGAGGCGGCCGCGACGCTGGCGGCTGCGCTGGCGGAGCGCCCGGCCCGCCGGCGTGCGCCGCGCGTCAGGCTGGCGGAGAGCGCGGCCGGCTACGTCGCCGGTGAGGAGACCGCAGTGCTCGCGCATCTCGAGGGCCGGCCGCCGCGTCCGCGGGTGACGCCGCCGCTGCCGGCCCACGAGGGTTACAAGGGCCGCCCGACGCTCGTGCAGAACGTGGAGACGATGGCCCACATCGCGCTGATCGCACGCCACGGCCCGGCCTGGTTTCGCGAGGTCGGCACCGCCGCGCGTCCGGGCAGCATGCTGGCGACCGTGTCCGGCGCCGTGCGTGCTCCGGGAGTGCACGAGGTGGCGGCCGGCGCGACCCTCGACGAGGTCATCGACCGAGCAGGCGGCGCGACCGAGCAGTTGCGCGCCCTGCTCGTCGGGGGCTACTTCGGCGCCTGGGTGCCGCCCGACGCGCCGGGGCTTGCACTGGACGACACGGTGCTGTGCGCGCATGACGCGGCGGTCGGCGCGGGCGTGGTCGTGGTGCTCGGCGCGTCGTCCTGTCCGGTCGCGGAGACGTCGCGGCTGGCGACCTACCTCGCCGCCGAGTCCGCCGGCCAGTGCGGCCCGTGCTTCAACGGCCTGCCGGCGATCGCCGCCGTTGTCGAGCGGTTTGCGAGCGCGCGGACGACACGAGGCGACGGCGAGCGCCTCGGGCGCTGGATCGGGATGGTCAAGCGGCGTGGCGCCTGTGCGCACCCCGACGGCTTCGCGCGGATGCTCGAGACGGCGATCCGGCTGTTCCGCGACGACTTCGAGCAGCACGCGCGCACCGGTCGCTGCCGGCGCTGCGACACGCGCTCGGCGCTCCACCTTCCGATCCGCGGACCCGTGAGCGCTGCGGCATGAGCATCCGCCGCAGCGCGCCGCCCACGGCCCCGCCCACCGACGAGCTGGTCGTCGACCCGATCGCCTGCACGGGCCACGGCCTGTGCGCGGAGCTCTTCCCCGAGCGGATCACGCTCGACGACTGGGGCTATCCGATCGTCCACGGACCGGTGACGCCGGCGCTGGGCGACCATGCGATGCGGGCGGTCAAGGCCTGTCCCGCGCTGGCGCTCAGGCTGCGCCGCGCCCGCTGACCCCGCGCCGGCCTCCTACGATGCAGCCCGTGCGGATCCTCGTCGTCGAAGATGAGGTCGGGATCGCCGACTTCGTCGGCAAGGCCCTGCGCGCGCAGGGCTACCAGGTCGACGTCGCCACCGACGGCATCGACGGCGAGCATCGCGCGACGAGCGTCGACGTCGACCTGGTGATCCTCGACCGCCTGCTCCCGGGCCGCGACGGCGTCGAGGTCCTGCGCGGCATTCGTGCCGCCAAGCCCGCCCTGCCCGTGATCATGCTGACGGCGCTCGGCGAGACCGACGACAAGGTGAAGGCCTTGGACGCCGGCGCCACGGACTACGTCACCAAGCCGTTCGCCGTCGACGAGCTGCTGGCGCGGGTGCGCGCGCACCTGCGCAGCCCGCAGCAGCGAGAGGCGACGCGGCTGCACGCCGCAGGCATCGACGTGGATCTGATGTCACGCGACGTCGTCCGCGACGGCCGGCCGGTGTCGCTCTCGGCCAAGGAGTTCGAGTTGTTGGTGCACTTCATGCGCCATCCCAATCAGGTGCTCTCCCGCGCACAGCTGCTGAGCGGCGTGTGGGGCTACGACTTCGAGCCGCAGACCAACGTCGTCGAGGTCTATGTCGGCTATCTCCGCAAGAAGCTGAGCGAGCCCGGGCGGCCGGCGCCGATCGAGACGATCCGCTCGGCCGGCTATCGGTTCACAGCACGGTGAGCCGGTTCGCCGGCCTGCGCCCGCGGATCACGCTGCTCGTGGCCGGCGTCGTGGCGGTGTGCCTGGCGACGGGCTTCGCGGCCGTCTACCGCGGGACGGTGTCGAAGCTGCGGTCGGCGACCGACCACGGGCTCCGGGAGGACCTGCGGTCGCTGGAGCGGGAGGTCGACGGGACGACGCCGACCGACGTGCAGAAGCAGGCGCGGCGCTACATCGCACGCCAGTCGTTTCGCCCGACGACACACGTCGTGTTCGTCGTGCCGCCCGCGGGGAGCGTGGTCACCAACGTCCCCGAGTTGTTGGACATCCAGGGCGGCGACCCGGACGACACACCGGCCGAGCGCCGCGAGGAGGAGGCCGACGCCCATCGGATCCTCACCCAGGCCCCCGGCTTCAGCGAGCGAAGGCTGCCTGGTGTCGGGTCGGTGAGAGTGCGGGTCGCCACGCGCAACACGTCGTCCGGCGTCGTCCGCTACGGCGTGGCCGAGCCGACCCAGCCGACCGAGCACGCGCGGGAGACACTGGGACGAGCGTTCCTCCTGGCCGGCGCGCTGGCGATGGCCCTCGCGCTGGCCGGCGGCCTGTTGGTGGCCTCGCGCATCGCCAACCCGCTCCGGCGCATGGCGCGGGTCGCCCAGCGCGTCGACGCCGGCGACCTCAGCCCGCGCATGGAGCTGGGCGGCCGCGACGACGAGGTCCGCGTGCTGGCCCATTCGTTCGATCAGATGCTCGAACGCCTACAGGACGCGTTCGACCGCCAGACGACCTTCATCGCCGACGCGTCGCACGAGCTCCGCACACCGCTGACCATCGTCCGCGGCCAGCTCGAGGTGCTGGCCATGGAGGAGCACCCCAGCTCGCACGAGGTCCGGCGCGTCGAGCAGCTCGTCATGACCGAGATCGACCGGATGAGCCGGCTCGTCGAGGACCTCGTGCTGCTCGCGCACGCCGAGGACGAGACGTTCCTGCGCGTGGAGCCGATCGACCTGCACGACTTCCTGGACGGCATCGTCGACGGGCTGCGGCCGACCGCCGAGCGTCGCCTCGTGCTGAGCGACGAAGTGTCACCGGCGGTGGTGGCCGCCGATCCCGACCGGCTGGCCCAGGCGCTGCGCAATCTGCTGCGCAACGCGATCGTCCACACCGAACCGGGCGGCCTCGTCCGGTTGACCGCGACCACGCACGAGGGCGACGTACGGCTGATCGTCGACGACGACGGCCCCGGAATCCCACCGCAGGAGCGCGAGCGCGTCTTCCACCGCCTGGCCCGACTGGACAGCGCACGCGGCCGCGACCGCGGCGGCGCGGGACTCGGCCTGGCGATCGTGCGCGCGATCGTCGACGCGCACCGCGGCGAGATCTGGATCGAGCGCTCACCCGAAGGCGGCGCGCGATTCGTCATCGACCTGCCACTGGCGCCGGTACACGAGTCGCGCGCGTGAACGGGCGCGCGCACGTCGTGCGTGGCCGACAGCAGTCGATCTCGGCTCCGGTCCTGCCGGTTCTTGCCCCGAGGCGGCCGAGTCCCGCGGTTGCAGGGGTTCTCGGAGTGGAGCTAGGGGGACTCGAACCCCCGACCTCCTGGGTGCGATCCAGGAGCTCACGCGCCTAAATCAATGCGGTTTACAGCACTTTTGGTGCTCGTAGCGTCTCAATCACGTGCCGAAATTCGTCCGCAATTTGCGGGATTTCGCGGGAGTTCTGGCACGCGAGCGCCTCGGCGTGGCCAAAACCTGCGACGGCCCGCGGCCCCGCCTTATCGACGCGCGGCCTCGTCGTCGGGTGCAGGAGGGGCTGACGGTGCACTGGTTGTGAGCGATCCGGCATGGGCGCGGAGGTCAGGGTTGCGCCGCGAGGCGACGATGCTCGCGAGCGTGGTGACCAGTAGTACGGCGACGATGGTCATCAGCGAGACGGCGGTGGAGATCTGCGGGACGCCGTGGTCCTGGATATGGGCGAACTCGAGGACGAGCTTGACGCCGATGAATGCGAGGACTGCGGCGAGGCCCGTGGAGAGAAACACGAGTCGCTCAAGCAGGTCTGAGACGAGGAAGTACAGCGGCCGGAGCCCGAGTAGCGCAAATGCGTTCGCCGTGAAGACGATGTAGGCGTGGTCGGTGACGCCGAACACGGCGGGGATCGAGTCGAAGGCGAAGAGGATGTCGGTCGTTCCGATCGCAAGCAGCGCCAGGAACATCGGTGTGAATGTCCGTCGTCCATTCCGGCGGCTGACGATCCGTCCCCCGTCATAGCCGGGGCTCAATGGCAGCACGTGGCGCGCGAGGGCGACGATCGCGTTGTCGTCGACCTGCGGGTCGAGGTTGCGATGACGGAACAGCTGAGTCGCCGTGGCGATCAAGGTGATGCCGAACAGCAGGAAGGCGATCGAGAAGGCGTCCAGCGCGGCGGCTCCGATCGCGATGAAGACCGCGCGGACGCCGAGCGCAAGCATGATGCCGATCGAGATGACCTTGGGCTGTTGGGCGGGCGGGACTGCGAAGGACCCGATGATCAGAACGAACACGAAGAGGTTGTCCACCGACAGGCTCTTCTCGACGACGTAGCCGCTGAAGTACTGCGCCCCGAGGCTCCAGTTTGTGAGCACGGAGAACACGACGCCGAAGGCAAGAGCGACGGCAATGTAGGCGAGCGACCAGAGCGTCGCGACGCGCAGGCTGATCGCGTGCTGCCGGCGGCCGACGACCAAGGCGTCGAGTGCCAGCAGGGCGCCGATGGCGGCCATGGTCGCGCCCCACGCTCCCGCGGTCACGTGGAGCGTCACTCGGCGCTCCGGAGCGTCGCCAGGACGCCAGGGCGCCGCTCCCTACGCGCAGTTGGCACCCGCGCGTTGTCGCGACAGCGCGCCGAGGGGCAGCCACGAGGCTCGATCGGCGCGTCGAGCTCCGTCGGATCGCCGGTGTCGGGCGTTGTCAGCGGCACGCGTGTGGTGATGATCGGTGACAGGGTCGACAACCGCCGGGGCCCTCGACGACGCACGCGGTGGCTGCGCACGGATTCGCAGTAGGCTCGGGCGGTGTCGGCGCCGACGAGCTGCTCCGGTCTGGTTCGCACCGGCCAGTGACCTTCCGGAAGGTGCTGTCCGGGGTCGACGCGTCGGAGCAGAGCATGGTGGCGGTCCGCCAGGCGGTCGCGCTTGCTGAGGAGGGCGCGAAGTGTTGGGCGTTGTCAGCGTGGGACCCCTGGGCTTGCGATGCCGGCGGGGACGGCCGCGCTGGACGTCATGCACCAACTCCGCCAGGAGTCGCGTGCGGCGCTGCGCCACTCAACGGATGGCTTCCCGTCGATCACTCCGATCTTGATCAGGGGCCGTGATGTCGCGGCGCTGTTGGGCGGCGTCGCGAACCTCGTGGCGGACCTGGTCGCGGTTGGATCACACGGCACGTCACGTCCCGCCGGGGTGGTGTTCGGGAGCGTCCGTGCTCGGTGCTGGTCGCCCGCGAGTCGAGCGCCGGGGCGTTCCCCGGGTTGATCGTGCATGCCAACGACGGGTCTCCGGAATCGCAGGACGCCGCCTACGTCGTCGGCGGGCTGGCGGCGCGATACGGGGTCGACCGCCGTGACCGTTCACGTCGGCGAGCCGCCCGATCGCGGCGTGGCTGAGGGGGCTGTGGCGCTGATGCAGGCCAGCGGGCTGGAGGCGGTGATGCGGATCGAGCAGGGCTCTCCGCATCGTCGCGTCGTCGAGGTCGCCAGCGAGGTCGGGGCGTCGCTGATCGTGATGGGGAGTCGCGGGCGGACCGGCCTTGCCGCGCTCGGCACGTCAGCGAACGCGTATTCCATCATGCGGGTTGCTCGGTGTTGATCGTGCGACGCCCGGCGCATCCGGCGCAAGAGGAGGCGATCGTCGTCGGCTCGTGATTTCCGGCCGCCGCGACTGCGAACAGCGGGCCGGCGGTGGATCAGAAGATCGGGTGCAGGCCGAGACGGCTGCACGCCCAGGACGATTGGGGCAGGACGCCGGTCAGACGCCTTCGGCATAGCGTTCGTCGCCGCACGCGCGACGCTTGAGCAGCGCGGCGTGCGCTGCGGCGACATCATCGACTGCGGCTGTGTGCGGATGGCACAGTCGTGGCTTCCTGCCACCGTGGCGCCATGACCCGAGACGAGTTGCAGCGGCGCGCCGAGCGCCACGCCGCCGAGGCCGAACGGCTCCTCGCGAACCGCTGGGGGTTCATCAACAATGACATCAAGGCCGGCGCGCACGCGAGCCTCGCCGTGTACTACGCGAACGAGGCGAGCAAGTCTGCCGACTGAGACGCTGCCCCCGCAGGGAACGCGGGACCGGCGGCGTCGCGCGAGTCATCGGCGGCGCCGGCGGTTTCACGGCTCAGGGGTAGACCTCCTCGCCGGTGTCTTTGTCGGTCACCGTAATCGCGCCGGCGGGGCAGGCGCGGGCGGCGGCGAGGATCGCTTCATCGGTGCCTTCGCCGGTGACGGTCGCGATGTCCTCGACGGTGAAGACGGCGGGGGCGGCGAGTGCGCAGTCGCCGTGGGCGGCGCAGGCGAACTCGTCGACGTGGGGGATGAGGGTCATGCTGCGTTCCTTTCGGTGGGGTGGTTGTTCCGCTCCAGCAGCCGGCGGGTCCGCGCGAGGGCGTGGGGGCGGCCGACGAGCAGTGCGGCGACGGGCGTGCCGTCGCGGGTGTAGGTGGCGGTGAAGTCGCGAGCGTCCGGTTCGCCGTCGATCGTGATGGCGTCGGCGCCGTGGGCGTGTCCGAGGTATTGGATGCGCAGGCCGTGCTGGTCGCTCCAGAAGCTCGGGATCGCGGGCGGCGGCGGGTCGAGGCCGAGCATCGCGCGGGCGGCGGCCGCGCCCTGGCGGGCGGCGGCCTCCCAGTGCTCGGTGCGCACGTGCGCACCGATGCCCGCGTCGAATGCGCGGCTGGCGTCGCCGGCCGCGTAGATGCCCGGGACTCGTGTGCGGCCGGCGGCGTCGACCTGGACGCCGCGGTCGTCGAGGCCGCTGCCGCGCAGCCAGCTCGTCGCTGGCTCGGTCCCGATGCCAACGACGACCGCGTCGCAGTCGACACGGCGGCCGTCGTCGAGCTCGATCGCCGTGATCGCCGCCGTGCCGTGCAGACGCGAGATGCGAGCGGCGACGTGCACCGCGATGCCCTCCTGGCGGTGCAGCTCGGCGAACCAGCCGCCGACGCTCGCGCCGAGCACCGCCGCGAGCGGCGCTTCGGCGGCTTCCACGATCGTCACCTCGACGCCTATGCCTGCGGCGGTGGCGGCGACCTCCTGTCCGATAAAGCCGGCGCCGATCACGGCGAGGCGGCTGCCGGGAACGAGCGCGGCGCGCAGGCGGCGGGCGTCGTCGATCGTCCGCAACACGTGGACGTTCTCGAAGCACTCCGTGCCGGGGAGCGTCCGCGGCGCGCCGCCGGTGGCGATCAGCAGCTCCGAGAACGCGAGGCGCCGGCCCGAGTCGAGCACGAGCGCGCGGTCCGCGACGTCAAGCGCGGTGACGCGGGCACCGGTGAGCAGGTCGACGTCGTGCTCGGTGTACCAGTCGTCCGGGCGGAAGCGCAGGTCGTCGTCATCGACCGTTCCGGTCAGGTACTCCTTGGAGAGCGGCGGGCGGTCGTAGGGCGCGAGCGGCTCGCCGGCGACGAGGCGGATCGGCTTTGTGAAGCCGCTGCGGCGCAAGGTTTCGACTGCGCGCTGCGCCGCCAGGCCGCCGCCGGCGATCACGACGCCCGAGTGCTTCCTGGAGGTTCTGTGCATGGGCACAGGATGGGCTCACATCGGTGAGGGCCCGGTAAGCCACGGGTCAAGACTGTCTTACGCAGACGACGCGGCGTCGGTAAGAGCGGTCTGACCCGTGGCTTACCGGTGCCTGGCGAGCGCCCCGCACATTGGTGATCGTCCTCTCACACGGCCAGTCCGCCGCCCTCACCAAGGAAACACCAGATGCCGACCACCACCATCACGCCCAGCCAGACGCCGGTGATCCTGCTCGCCGATCGCGCGTGTGCCGGCAGCCACGACCCCGCGCTGAGTCACATCGCGCAAGCCGTTCGCGGCAACGACGTCCACGTTGTCGCTCCCGCCGGCCCGCTCGCGGGCGAGCGGTGGCTCGTCGACGTGGCCGCTCGCGAGGAGGACGCTCGCCGGCGACTGGAGAGCTGGAACGCAGCGCTGGCGCCGTACGCCTCGCGCCTCGACGGCGAGGTCGGCGACGAGAACCCGCGTCTGGCGCTTGCCGACGCGCGGCGCGAACTCGGCGACGACGCGGTGCAGCTGTCGGTGAGCGTCTCGACGGCTTCGCCCAAGGTGGCGTTTCTGACTGCCGCCCGCCGCGGGTGGCT
>CAWKOS010000005.1:0-164907 GCA_963851295.1 uncultured Actinomycetes bacterium
CACCGATGGGCTCGTGAGGTGAGGTGAGGTCGGGGCGCGGCGGGGCGGGGCGGCTGCGCCGGCGGCGGCTCTGTGGGCTTGACGGCTGGTCGGCGGGTTTGGGGGCTGGCGCGGGGGTGTCGTGCGGTGTGCCGGGGCGGCGGTGAGGGTGGCGGGGATCGCCGCGAGCGCGTTGTTGATGGTGGTGGAGTGCTGGGCGCGGTCAGGCGCCTGCGGGCAACGCGCGGATGCGGTTGAGGGCGTTGATGTAGTCGCCGTGCCAGGGCCAGCGGGCGGGGAGGTGAAGCGTCCAGCCGCGTGCGCGCTCGGTGAGGCGGCCGGGCACGGACAGCAGCCGGCGGCGTAGCGTGCGGGCGGCGCGGACGATCGTGTCGGGCAGGCCGAGCAGCTGCGTCCAGCGCAGCAGGTTGTGCGCGAGCGCGGCCAAGACGGTCCAGGCTGCGTTGGCGTAGAAGTGTCCGGAGGGGAAGTGCGCGAGCGCTTGGTCTTTGAGGTCGGCGATGACTTGCTCGACGACGGCGTGGTCGCGGTGCTCGGCCTCCGCGAGCTCGATCGCATCGCCGCGGTTGCTCAGAAACGCGAAGTGCCGCGAGTCGGGCCACAGCTCGGCCTGCACGCCGAGCAGCCGGGTGCGGCGGACGATCAGCCGGCGCCCGCCATAGGTGGTCTCGGCGATCTGCGCCTCGCCTTCGTCGGGGTAGTCGATGCGCTGCCAGGCGTCCTCGTCGATCGCCTCGACCGCGGCACGGACGGTCTTGATCATCCGCACCCCGATCGAGTACTGCCAGCCCGCCCTCTCCAAGAGCTCGAAGACCTTCGTGTTCCAGAAGCCGCTGTCGGCCCTGAGCAGCTTGGGGCCGGTGGCGCCCGCCCGGTCGACGCGCGCGATCAGTTCTTCGCAGAAGCGCTTGATCCCCTTCTGGGTGTTCGCCGACCCCTTGCGCAACCGGATGTGCAGCGTCTCGCGGGTGTCCGCGCGCGTGGCCAGAATCGGGTGGTAGCCGAACAGGTGCGTGTAGCCGTAGGCGGCGCCCTGCTTGAGCCGGCCGCAGACCTCGCCGACGAAGCTGTCGACATCGACGATCAGGCGATCATCGCCGGGACCCGCGCCGGCCTTCCAGGCACGCTCGAGCGCCTGGCCGAGCAGCGCGTCGAGCTGGCGCACGCGCCCGAACGTGAACGCCCGCAAAAACGTCCCCAGCGTCGACGGCGCCGGCAACCAGCCGCCCAGCAGCCGCCGCGTGCGCCCGGCCCGCAGCACGTCGCAGTCGTCGATGCTGTCAGCGCCCACGACCATCGCGAACAGCAACGCCATCACCTTGCGCCCCGCGTTCGCGGCGCCAGGCAGGTCGCGGCGCAACCTCACCAGCCGGCCAGCGAGCGCCTCGATCCCCAGCCGCCCAGCGAGCGTCGCGACCAACGCGATCCCGGCGTCCGCGACCACGCGCTCATCGTCGAACTCGACCCGCACCCCATCCAGTCCGACCGGCCCGTCATCCTGCACCACGAAGGTGACCTCCTGACGCAGGACGCGGCCGCCCAAATCGACCGCTTTCTCCCTGCTCAGGAGGTCATTCTTCGTTCACAGCCGGACGGAACCACCGCTACTCCCCGGTGGATGGCACAGAAACCCGGTCTAACCTCGATTCGTCAGTGAGCGCTGGGGCGCGGGCTGGCCGTGGGGCTGAAATGTCCGCCTGAGCGGGGAGGATCGCGGTGTCGAGTCGCCGATCCCCCCGCTCAGGAGGTTCACCTTGAAGGTGATGGGACGTTGCAGTGTTCGGACGGTAGATGTGCGGGCGGACGGCACCGGTCTGTGCTCGCGTGCGGGGACCGCGTTGTTGGCGCTCGTGGCGCAGCGGCTGGGTCTCAGCGACGTGCTTTCGGGGGCGCTTGCGGGCACGCGCGAGCGGCGCTCGGGCCATGACCCCGGGCGGGTGTTCTGCGACTTGGCGGTGATGTTGGCCGACGGCGGGCGGTGCGTCTCCGATCTGGCGGCGCTGGCCGGCCAGCCGGCGCTGTTCAGCGAGATCGCCTCTGTCTCCACTGCGCGGCGGGTGTTGCTCTCGGTCGGCGAGCCGCAGCTCGACCTCATACGCCGGGCGCGGGCGCGGGCCAGGGAGCGGGCTTGGCAGGCGGGGGCGGCACCGCAGCGGGTGGTGCTCGAGTTCGACTCGACGCCGATCACGGCCCATTCGGAGAAGGAGCTGGCCGCCGGCCATTACAAGGGCGGGTTCGGCTTTCACCCGCTGCTGGTCTCGTGCGGGCGGGAGGTGCTGGCGGGCATCCTGCGGCCGGGCAACGCCGGCGCCAACAACGCCGACGACCATCTCGAGGCGCTCGGCATGGCGCTCGAGCAGCTGCCCGCAGAGGCGCTCGACGGCGAGATCCTCGCGCGCGCCGATTCCGCCGGCGCCAGCCACGACTTCGCGTTTGCCTGCCGCGAGACCGACATCCGCTTCTCGCTGGGCTACGCGATCACCAAGCCCGTCCGCGAGGCGCTGCTGGCGCTCCCGGAGCGGGCCTGGAAGCGGGCCGTCGATGGGGACGGCCAGCCGCGCGAGGGAGCCTGGGTGGCGGAGCTGACCGACCGCGTGAACCTCGGCGAGTGGCCGCAGGGCACCCGGCTGATCTGCCGCCGCGAGCGGCCCCACCCCGGCGCGCAGCTGTCGTTCACAGACCTCGACGGGCACCGCTTCCAGTGCTTCATCACCGACCAAGCCGGAGACGACCTCGCGGCGCTCGAGGCCGACCACCGCCAACACGCGCAGGTCGAGGACCGCGTCAAGACGCTCAAGGCGACCGGCGCAGCGCACCTTCCCTTCCACGCCTTCGCCCCAAACGCCGCGTGGCTCGAGCTCGCGCTCTGCGCCCACGATCTGACTGTCTGGACGCAAGAGCTCACGCTCGAAGGCGAGCACCGCACCTGCGAGCCCAAGCGGTTGCGCTACCGCATTCTCCATGTCGCGGGCCACCTCACCCGCCACGCCCGCCGCAGCACGCTCCACCTGCCCGCCGACTGGCCCTGGGCCGCCGCGATCATGCGCGCGCTCAAGCGCGTCGAGGCGCTCCCCGCCTACCGCTGACGCCCGCCACCGTCCCGCTCAACCCGACCTCGACTCGCCAGCCAACCCCGGCCACCGAACGCTGCAACCGTCCGTTTGCCGCTGCCGCCCACGACACGCCGCCCGCCCTCCCAGCACACCAGCGAAGCCGCCGAACCAACACTCGCCAACCACTCACACCCGCCACAGTCACCGCCGACCATCAAGCACGGGTTACTGACGAATCGAGGCTAAGCGGCGGCGGCCGCCAGCCACACGTCGCACGCGCCGTCGCGCTGTCGCTCCCCGATCACAGAGCAGCAGCGTCGCGTCCTGACGCCGCGAGCCCAGTACTGCGCCAGGTCTAGGAACGGAAAAGTGCGCCACTGGGGCGGGTGGTGTCCGGTTCGCGCTCGACCGTCGGAATCGGCGTTGTGGTCGATTCGGATGGGAGGGCGCAGGAGGTGCGCAGCGCGGTGGAGTGGGCGCAGGTCCGGGCGTTGGCGGCAGACGGGGTCCCGCCACGCGAGATCGCGGCGAGGCTGGGGATCAATCGGGTCTCCTCGCGGTTTGGGGGTGAACGGGCGGCCTGAAAGGCCGCGTTCGGCGCGAGTTTGCAGGGCGTTGGCCGGCTGCGGCTGGGCGCGCGAGTTGCGCAGGTTCTGATCGACTCACACCGCGATGATGGGCGCCGAGCAGCCGATCTGTGGGTCTTCGGTCACACGCACATCGCCGCGGTCCTCGGCGTCGCCGACGCGGGTGGTCGGCAACCCGCGCGGCCACCCGCACCGGCCGGTAGCGGACTTCGATCCGGGCGCGTCGCGGGGCTCCCGTGGTGGTGATGGTGGCGCACTCGCGTCGCCGCTGTACGGTAACGCCCATCGCGGTTCCGTAGTTCGCCACACCAAGCGTCGGGCATGCCCCGTTGACTTGCCGGCCCGAACGGGCGTATCAGATGGCGTCAACGTGTTCGTCGCACCCTGAGGAGGGGAGTCATGGCAACACAGCAGCCGTCGGCCACCGACGCGGGTGGCGTACAACAGGCGCCGCCGACACCAGCGGTGCAAGAGGTCATCGTGGCGCGCGACATCAAGGTCGCCGACCCCGGGCCGCTCGGGCTCGGAGCGTTCGCGCTGACCACGTTCCTGCTGAGCACCTTTAACGCCGAGCTTGTGCGCGGCACCGGTCTGCCCGTCGTGTTCGGCGTTGCGCTCATGTATGGAGGGATCGCCCAGATCCTTGCCGGGATGTGGGAGTTTCGCGCCGGCAACACCTTCGGCGCCACGGCATTCACGTCCTACGGTGCCTTCTGGCTGTCCTACTGGGCGCTGGTGCACTTCTACCTGGGCGACATCGTCAAGGCCGGCGCCGCCGGCAAGGCGGTCGGTCTGTACCTGATCGCGTGGGGCATCTTCACCCTGTACATGTTCGTCGCCACGTTCCGCATCAACGTCGGGTTGGTGGTCGTCTTCGGCCTGCTGGTCATCACCTTCGCGCTGCTGGGCATTGGCGATGCAGGGGCTCACGCCAACGTCCACAAGTGGGGTGGCTACTTCGGTCTGGCCACCGCGGCGGCGGCGTGGTACTGCTCGTTCGCGGGCGTCCTGAAGTCCACCTTCGACCGCAGCGTCTTGCCAGTCAAACCACTCAAGTAAGACGTCGGCAGGCCGCCGCGGGCTCGGTCCCGCGGCGGCCCGACCCGGTGGCCGCCGCTCGAACGCCTCATGCGCGTTGCGCGTCCGGGTTGCGCGCTCAGATCGAGCGCGGAGGTGTTCGAGAAGTGGCCAAGGACCACCGGTCCAGATGGAGCGGCTGCGGTGGGGCGCTATGGAGGTCGGTCCGGTCCGGCCTGAGGTGTAGATCGGTTGGCACCTCGCGCAGAGATGTGCGGGGACTGGGCGGCAGGGTGGTCCTGTCGCCGACACCCCAGCTCTGGGAGGTGCCGACCATGGCGCAGAGTATGTCGCTCGTCGGGCTTCGATGTGCATGCGTCGCAGACGCATGCCGCGGTCCTTGAGATGTCGACCGGTGAGCTTCGTGGCGTGAAGCTGCGGATGGCGCCGGGGCAGGTGGTGGAGTTCCTTGCGACGCTGCCCGGTCCGGTCCGTGCGGTCTATGAGGCGCGGCCGACGGGGCTCGGTCTGGCCAGGGCAGCAGCGGCGCGCGGGATCGACGTGCGGGTCGTCGCGGCGGGGAAGGTCCCGCGCGCGTCGGGGGATCGGGTCAAGACCGACAAGCGCTCCTCCACGCAGATCGTATGCGGTAGCCGTTGCGGCTCTCAACACCCGCGATTGTCAACCCGCGAAAGATGCGACGCACGAGGACCAGCCTCCTCATGCGTCCATGCTGACTAGGCCGCGGTCGGCTCGCCTTGCACTTTCAACAGCGGGGGCGTCCGGATGGCGATCGTTCAGCGAACCGGTACCTGGCCGGCGTGCCCTGTCGGCCGAGAAGCCCGTCCGTGACGGAAGCGGGTCCCACGCCCTCGGTATCCGTCTCGCCAGAAGCAGGGCGCGGGTCCGGCCGGCGGCCACGGGAACGGCGCGGACACGGCGCCACGCTGCGAGCGCTCGCTCTCGGCCGAACGCGATCGTCAACGCTACTTCGCTCGCTCGGTCTGAGCTCATCGCGCCCGGGGCGAAACGACAACTCAGCCGTTGAGACGCAGAGCGCTCGCACGCGACGATGAAGCGTCAGCGGCGCCTCTTCGACCGGTGCGTTGCCGCCGTCACCGCGGCGGCAATGACGAGCGTGCCGGAGATTGCGATTGCGAAGATCCAGGCCGCGGGAAGCCGATTGTTGAGGAGCCCGTTGGCGACTAGTGTCGTGATGGTTTAATTCGTTTGCAGTGGGGGGAGGTTGGGTGCATGCCCAATCCTGTTGCTGCTGCGATCGAGTTGACCGATGACGAGCGTGCCCAGTTGGAGGCGTGGGCGCGGCGACGAACGAGCGCTCAGGGGCTGGCACAGCGGTCGCGGATCGTGCTGGGCGCGGCCGAGGGGCTCAAGAACACCGAGATCGCCCAGCGGATCGGGGTGACGCGGCCGATGGTCACCAAGTGGCGCAACCGGTTCGCCGAGCACCGGCTCGATGGCCTGACTGATGAGCCGCGGCCGGGGCGACCGCGCACGATCACCGACGAGCAGGTCGAGGAGGTGATCGTCCGCACGCTGGAGACCACGCCCAAGGACGCCACGCACTGGTCGACGCGTTCGATGGCGCGCGAGGTCGGCCTAACCCAGAACGCGGTGCTGCGGATCTGGCAGGCGTTCGGGCTGCAGCCGCACCGCCAGCAGACCTGGAAGCTGTCCAAGGACCCGTTGTTCGTCGACAAGGTGCGCGATGTCGTCGGGCTCTACCTGGACCCGCCCGAGCGCGCGGTCGTGTTGTGCGTCGATGAGAAATCCCAGATCCAGGCGCTCGACCGGACCGCGCCGATCCTGCCGATGCTGCCCGGCACCCCCGAGCGCGCCACCCATGACTACCGGCGCGCGGGCACCTCGAGCCTCTACGCGGCGCTGGATATCGCCAGCGGGCAGGTGATCGGCCGCACCCATGCCCGCCACCGCGCGATCGAGTTCAAGAAGTTCCTAACCACGATCGACGGCGAGGTCCCCGACGAGCTCGACATCCATCTCGTGCTCGATAACTCCTCGACCCACAAGACGCCGGCGATCCAGCGCTGGCTGGCCGCCCACCCAAGGTTCGTCGTGCACTTCACCCCCACCAGCAGCTCGTGGCTGAACCTCGTCGAGCGCTGGTTCGCCGAGCTGACCACCAAGAAGCTCCGCCGCGGCGCGCACCGCTCCGTCCGCCAGCTCAACGCCGACATCCGCGCCTGGATCGACACCTGGAACGAGAACCCGCGGCCGTTCGTCTGGACCAAGACCGCCGACGAAATCCTCGAATCGATCGCCCGCTACTGCAACCGAATCAATCAATCACGACACTAGCGCGACCAGCGCCATGGCGCCAATGAGCCGCGTGGTGCTCGGCCAGCGTCAGGCGCTCGCGCTCGAAGGCCAGCGCCGTGGGATCGCCCGTCCGACGCCGCAAGAGGCCGCCGGCGCGCCGCTGGAGTTCAGCGACGCGCCGAGCTTGCTTCGTCCGCGCCGCGCTGCGCCTCGGTATGCGCGCTGCGCGCGGCGCGGAGCTGGTCGGCGAGGTGTTCGGGGTAGAGGCCGATGCGCTCATGTAGCTGCGCGAGTTGCGGTCCTCAGCTTGGTCGACTGATCGCTGGCTGAGCTCGTTCTCGGTGTCCCCCCTGCTCTGTGTCAGGGTGCGGTCAGACGTCGCGTGGGTGCCGATGTCGTCAAAGCGGTCGAGGGCGAGGTCCTCGTCGTCGCGGCGACGCATGGCGGCCCCGAGACGTTCGACGGGCGTTCGCTCGTCGCCGAGTTCGGCAGGCTGGTTCGGCGCGATCTCAGCGCGGTCGAGTTCGCGCTGGGTTGGGGCGTCGATGAGGAACAGCTCGGTTGGCTCTCGTGCACGGGAGAGGGCGGTGTAGGACCAGTTGCGGGTGAAGTCGTCGGGATGGCCCACGACGCCGGCCCACTCCACGGTGCCGCCCTGGATCGTGTGCGCCGTCAGGGCGTAGGCGTGCTGGAGGTACTCGGTCACGTAGACGGCGTCGAGACTGCGCTGCGCGCCGGCGTCGGTGCGCACGAGGATGTCCTTCTCGGTCGGGTCGACGGCGATCACGGTGCCGCGCGTGCCGTTGTCGACACCACGCCGATGGTCGTTGCGACGCGCGATGACCCGATCACCGACGGCGAACTCCCTGCCGGCGACTTGGACGCTCTCGCCCAGCCGACCGTCGCGCCGCAGCTCGTCGCGGACCAGGGCGTTGAGACGCTCGCGGCGCTGGTTGTCGCGTGCGATCAGGACGGCCTGGCCCCACGGGCACTCAGCCTGGCGTTCGCGCCACGCTGCGACCGCCGCACGCTCGCCCGCACCGATGCGCTGCGGGTCCTCAGCGATGATGTGCAGACGCCCGGCGCAGTGCTTCTCGGTGATGTATTCGCTGGGGTCACCGCGACGGACCTGGCCCAGCAGCTGGCGCTCGCGCGGGTCGCGCTGACGCATGACCTCGCGCAGCTCATAGGAGCCCAGGCGCCGGGTCAGTGATCCCAGCCAGCCGCCGGCCTGGACGCTTGAGAGCTGGCCAGAGTCGCCGATCGCGACGACCTTCACCCGTGCGGCGCGCGCGTGCGCCATGACGCGGGCGGTCTCGCGGGTGCTCGCCATGCCGGCCTCGTCGAGGATCAACACCGCCGACCCGCTCCCGAAGCCGCCCCCGTCGGCGTCGAGGTCCAGCGCCAGTCGCGTGAGCGTCCACGCCTGCGCGATGCCGGCCTGCTCGGTGAGCTCGCGCACCCCGCGTCCCGTCGGTGCGGTCCCCAGCACACGGAAGCCCCCAGCCGTATAGGCCTGGGCGAGCAGCCCTGCCGTGAACGTCTTGCCCGTCCCGGCCAGCGCCTCGACGCTCTCCACGCCGTGACCGCTTGAGGTCAAGCCGCGGATCGCGGCGGCCTGCTCGGCCGTTGGCGCGAACGGCGCGCTCGCGAGCGCCGCGTCGACCAGCTGGCGATCGAGCATGCCGGTGCCTTCGCCCCGGCGTGACTGCGCGCCGTTCACGATCGCCTGCTCGTGGGTGAGCAGGTCGCTCGTGGTAAACCGCCGCTCACTGGCGTCCGGGGCGCGGTGCACGTCGCTGCGCGTGAGGAAGTCCGCGGCGGCCCGCTCGACCGCCTCGGCCGCTGCTCCTTGGCCGTATGCGGCCGCCCATGCCATCACCGCCTCGCGTGGTGCGAACGTGTTCTGCTTCTCGGTCAACCCAGCCGCGCCGGCCAGCTCGCTGCTCACCAGCCGCAGATCAGGAATCTCGGGCGCACGCTCCGGCCCGCGGGTGAGCGTCTCGAGTTCGCGCATACCGAGGCCATGCTCGGCCGCCCGGGCGCGCACGACCTCCCGCCACGGCGCGGTGTCAACCCCGCAGCGCTTGCGCTCACGCGTATCGTGCGCGATCGCCTCACGCCCCGCGCGCCGCACCTCGACGCCAGCGCTAACGAGCTCGCGCTGGCGCTCCTCGATCTGCCGGCGACGCGTAGAGAACTCCCGCAACACCCCCGGGGCGATCTGCTCGATCTCAGCCATCCCGTTACAAACGGGCCCCCAGCGCACCCACGGCAGGCGCTCACGGACCGCGGCACGAAGGTGCGCCTGATAGAGAAACCCCGCCGCCCTGGCGTGCTGGTAGATCGGCGTGCCATCAAGCGCGGTCCACCGGCCGTCGCCGCCCCTCGCCATGTTCGCCGCGACCACGTGCGTGTGCAGCTGGGGGTCCTCCGCGCGGCTCATGCGATGGCGATAGGCGGCCGCCACGAACCCCTCCCCCGCCTCGCGCCGCACACCGCCGCGGCCACGACGCACCCGACACGCCTCGCGCTCCAGGTAGCCCAGGGCCGCACCCACGGCCGTCTCGTGCGCGTCGACTAGCGCACCGGCCATGACCCGATCGCCGACCGCGAACAAAACGCTGACCGACTTGGGCGCCGAGAACGTCAGGTCAAACGCGGCCACCTTCGACCGACCGCCCACCCGCCTGAGCCGCTCACCCGTACCCGGATCGCGGCCCTCCATCAACGCTATGAACCCCTCCTCATCGACCACGCCGACGAGCCCTAGGACCTCACCGGCCCGACCCATCCAACGGCCCGGCGACTCGCCGCGCCCCGAGTAGTAGTCATCGCGGCCCTGGGCCACCTGGCGCTCGTAGTACCGCGACTGCTCGACCGTCAACTTGCCGATCGACAGCACCGCGACCCCGCCCGTCAGGCCTGGCCCATGCCGAGGGCAGCATCCCCGCCCAGACCCGGGACTGGCCAAGAGCCGCCCGCTGTGTGCCGCCGCCCGGGGCGCGCGCCGACGCTGACGGCGATACCCGTTCGCTGGTCACATAGGACTTGGAACCGCCTCATACGGCTACAAACTACCGCCAAAGCATCCGTTGGTGCAACTGTGTGGGTGCGTTTTTGTCGGCTGCTGATCTCGCGTGCTGTGGACTTGCGGCCGGCGTCGGTGGACTGGGCGGCAACAGGCGGAAGGGCGCTTGGGCTGGGTGCTGTAGTACGTGCCGTGTCGCGATGCTGCCGATCGGAGGCAGGGTGTGCGATGTGCGGTGACCTGGGAATTGGCGCAGGCGAGCGTTGAGGGACCGGCGCGCTAGCGCTCGCAGCCGCAATGGCCCGTCGGGTGCGCCGCGGCCGCTGGGAGACTGGACCGGTTCGTCGAGGGTCAGGGCGGCGGCCTGATCTGTGAGCGCGCACGACTCGACCATGGCAGCCATCGGATGAGCCAGACCCAGGCGGTCTACTACCGCGACAGCGCGGGCGGCGAGCCGGTGGATGTGTTTCTCAACGGTGTGCCGGCGAAGGCGGCGGCCAAGATCGACGATGCCATCGACGAGCACCTCAACGGCAAGGCCGCGGATGCTCCGCCTCCGGAGTTCCCTCATTCGTCGCAGATCGACGGCGAGCTTCGCGAGCTGCGCGTGCGGTTTGCCAAGACGCGCTATCGAGTGCTCTACCAGCGATCGGGCAACCTCATCGTTCTGCTACACGCGATCGAGAAGAACACCGGAACGGTCCCGGACGCTGCCAAGGCCAGGGCGAAGCAGCGGATGCGCGACTTCAAGACGCGCATGAACGCGAAGCCGAGAGGCAAGCCTCGTGCGGCGGGTAAAGATGCGCCCGGCTCGAGCCGATAAGCGAGTTGACGTCCTTATCTAAATAGATAAGCTGTCCTCATGGCGACCAAGACCGTACACGCGAAGACCTCGAGCCCCGTCGGCCGCCGCGCCAGTGACGGCGCGACCGCTCGTGCGGCTCGCAGCCAGGAGTATCGCGAGGCTCGCGACGAGTACGGCGCCATCCGCGAGCTGCGCAGGAAGAACTGGATCGCCGCTCATATCCGAGAGCGCCGCTTTGAGCTGGACCTGACCCAGCAGGAGGTCGCTGAGCGCGCAGATACCTCGCACTCCTACATCTCTCGTGTCGAGAAGGGCGACCACCTCCCGACCCTGGCCGTCCTCAGGCGCATCCTGGCCGTGCTCGACGAGGAACTCCTCATCGGCATCGTTCAGCGCGCTACCGACGACGGCGAGGAACCCGAGCGCGAAATCGCACCCGTCCCTGAGCTGGCCGCGTAGCGGCCATCCGTCGGTCGAGCACGGCCACCGCTGCTCCAAGACAGCCACCCGGGGGGCCCTGCGTCCCGGCTTCCCGCAGTCTCCTTACTCGCCCGCAGCCTGCAGCGCGTCAGCCACTTCCAACGCGGCGTGGGCTACTGCGGCGTAGGCGTCGACGACGTCGGCCAGTTTGTCGCCGGCACCGGCCTCGTTGAGCTGTTGCACTGCGGCGTCGAAGCGCGCCCAGAGCTCGGCGCGCCCGCGGCGGCCGGTCCCCGGTCGCAGCTCGTAGGGCGGCCGTGCCCGCTCGGAGTCAGCGACGGGCCGCCACGCAAGTCCCGCCTGGAGCGCCCGGGCATGGGCGTCGCGCATCGCGGCCGCCGCGTCAGCGAGCGCTCGCAGTCGATCGCGAAACCCCGGGTCGGGCGGCGCCTGCTCGTGGGCGCGCATCGCGGCGCCCCACGACGCCCGGGCGTCGGTGACTGACGTCCACGCGTGTTCCTTTGCGGCCGCGGCCGGCGTCCCGCCCCGCTCCTCCGGGAGCTCGCTCACGCAGCCGTCCTATCGCATCCAAGGACCACCACGCGACGCGCCTTGCCGCTCATGCCGCTCCTTGCGAGCGAAACCACGCGGGCGCGAACGCCCACACACGGGTGCACACGGACGGTTGGTGTAGCGTCAGTCTCGGGACACAAGAGACCACGATGACGCCGACGCCAGCAGCAGACGAGCCCGAATACCTCAAGGTCGAAGAGGTTGCCACGCGCCTGAAGCTCAAGGAGAAGACGATCCGGGGACTGGATCCTGCGCGGCGAGCTCCCCGCCTACAAGCTGGGCAAGGAGTGGCGCATCCGCCGCGACGACTTCGATCAGGCGATGCAGGCGCGCCGTACCACCACGGAACCGGCGCCTGGCGGCGGTCTCTGGGATCCAGATAACCCTGGATAGCTTCTAACGGTTGTTTGCAACCGTTGAAGCTCGTATGTATCCTCCATGCTTCGCAGGAGGATCTCGATCATGCGTGGCTTCCTCAACTGCCAGGACGAACTCTCCACCGCGGCTGGCGCGGCCGCTTCGCCGCTCATGACGCTCGCGGGGCCGTCGCACCCCGGATGGCGTTGGCGATGAGCGCGCTGCCCGCCGCACCGCTCACGGTCAAGGAGGTCGCCGCGCTGGCCAGCGTCCATGAGCACACCGTGCGCCGCGCGATCCGCGACGGATACCTCGAAGCGTTCCGGCGGCTCGGATCAACCGTCTACGCGATCCACCCCGACGCGTTCGAGCGCTGGGCCTACGGCGAACGCGTCGCGCCGCGCGCGCACCCTGCGGACGTTCCGCTACCGCGGTCGACCACGGCGACCGCTGCGGGTAGCCTCGCGCGCCTGCAGGCGATCGAGCGTGGAGAGGCAGCCTGATGGCTGACGTCACGGTGAGGAGGAAGGGCAACGGCCGCTACGAGGTGCGCTGGCGCGAGATCGGCGGCCGGCGGCGCGGGCGCACGTTCGACCGCGCGGGCGACGCTGACAAGTTCGCCACGAAGGTCCGCCGCACGCAGCAGACAGCCGGCCTGGTCGAGCTCGACGTCGACAACCCGATCACCATCGGCGAGTACGTAGAGGTGTGGTGGCGCCGGCATGCCATGCCGCACCTGGCTGAGAACACGCGCCGTGTCTACGCCCGCGTGTGGGAGACCCACGCCCGCGAGCTGCTCGGTGGCGTGCCGGTGAAGCTCGCGCGCACTTCCACCTTCGAAGACCTGCAGCTCATGCTGCTCGAGCGCGATCCGCCGGTCGGCGCCGAGACGATCCGCAAGCTCATGACGATGCTGCAGAGCGTCATGGCCCTCGCCGTGCGCGACGAGACCCTGCCGACGGTCACGGTCAACGTCGTGGCCGCCGTACGCCGACCCTCGGCGCCACGCCGCCGCGGCCTGGCCGTCTGGCCGACGACCGTCGAGGCGATCCGCAGCGCGCGCTGGCAGACCGGCGCGAAGCGGATCCGCACGGTGACCATGACCCAGCAGGACGCGGTGCTCGTCAGCCTCCTGGCCTACGCCGGCCTGCGTCCCGAGGAGGCGCTGGCGCTGGTCTGGGGAGACATCACCGCGCGGCACATCCGCGTCGAGCGCGCGGTCGCGCTCGGGGAGATCCGCGAGGACGACGCCGTGAAGCGCCACGACCGCAGCGTGCGGCTCCTCCAGCCGCTGGCCGAGGACCTGCGCGCCTGGAAGCCCGCACGCGGCGCGATCCCGCTACCCAACCAGCTCCTGTTCTCTCGCCGCGACGGCGGCGTCTGGCAGGACCACGACTGGCGCAACTGGCGCAAGCGCGTCTTCCAGCCCGCCGCGGAGGCCGCCGGCCTCATGCACGCCCGGCCCTACGACCTGCGCGGCTCCTTCGCCTCGCTGCTCATCCAGGAGGGCAGGAACGTCGTCGACGTCGCCAAGCAGCTCGGTCACACCCCGGAGACGTGCCTGCGCTACTACGCGCGGCTCTTCGACGAGGCGCCTGAGCACCCGGTCCCGGCTGAAGAAGCGATCCGCGCGGCACGCCGCCAGCTCGCCCAAGAGCGTCTCGCCGTCTGACCTGGTGGACGCGCCTTGGACGCGATCGCCCACGCTCGCGACGATCATCGATGCGCGGCGTCCGCAATCTACCTGCACCTGACGGAAGCCCTCTATCGGACTCGAACCGATGACCCCTTCCTTACCATGGAAGTGCTCTACCAACTGAGCTAAGAGGGCAAGAAGGCCTGCAAATCCGCACTTTCGGACAGGTGCCCGGGTGCGAGCTGCTCAGCGCTGCGCCCTACGATACTGCCTATCGTAGGGCGAGGAACGTCGCCCGTTCCACGGGCGTGAGCGAGCGCGTCACGCGCGTGCGCGCGATGGCGAGCAGCGCGCGCGGGTTCTCGCAGCCGCTGCACGCGTCCCAGATGCTCACGGTGCCGCGTCCGTCCCCGATCGCCAGCCGGCTGCCGTCGGGGGTGAACGCGACCGAGACCGGGTGGGCCACCTCGATGACCCGCAGTTGGGTGCCCGCCAAGGCGTCCCAGACGCGCACCGTCCCGTCGGCGCTCGCGGTCGCGACCAGTCGCCCCCGCGGGCTGAAGGCGGCGTCGGTCACCTCGCCCGTGTGACCGGCCAGCAGGCGCAGCAGGCGCATCGTGCGGCCATCCCAGACCTTCACCGTCGGGTCGCCCGTCGTCGCCCCGACGACGAGCCGGCCGTCCGGGCTCGCGACGAGGGACGTGATCGCGTTGGGCGCGGTCACGAGCCGCAGCTGGCGTCCGCCGCGCGCCGCGCTCAGGGTAACCGCGCCGTTGCCGCTCTCCTGCAGCGCCGCGTCGAGGACCCGCCCGCCCGGCTCGAACGCCACGCCGCTCACCGGCAGCCGGGCGTCGAGCTCGGCGACCGGGCGGGCTCCCGCGACGTCCAGGACGCTCCCGCCGGCCTCACCGCCCGTGGCGAGCAGGGCGCCTGCGCCGTCGAACGCGAGCGCGCCGACCCCCGCGTCGGCCGGGAGCGTACGCGTCACGCGGCCCGTCGCCGGGTCGATGAGCGCGATGCCCGCGTGCGTCGGGGCCGCGAGCAGCCGTCCGTCCGGGCTCAACGCGACGACGCCGGCCCGGCCGGCCGCCGCGACGGGCCGCGGCGGTGCGCGGCTACCGGGCCGCCAGAGCATCACGCCGCCGCCCGCGCTCGCCGAGGCCAGCCACCCGTCGCGCGCGAAGGAGAGGTCGTCGACCGGCCCGCGCCCCACCCTCGCCTGCTGGAGCACGTTGGTCCGCGTCGACCACAGCTTCACCGTGTGGTCGCGCGAGGTCGTCGCAAGCAGCCGCCCATCGGGACTGAAGGCGACCCCGGCCACGCAGCAGCGGTGGCCGGCGAGGCGGCGCTCGAGGCGCCCCGTCGCCGCGTCGAAGAGCCGCGCCGACCCGTCCGAGGAGCCGACGGCGACCGTGCGGCCGTCGGGGCTGACGACCACCGCGTCGATCGGGGCGCGCGCGTGCGCTCCGAGCACGCGGCCCTGCCTACCGGTCCGCGGGTCGACGACGTGGACGGTGAGGTCTGCGGCCCCGTACGCCAGCCGACCGTCCGGGAAGAAGGCGACGTCGAGCGCCGCGCCGGGGAGGCGCAGCACGCGGCGCCCGGTCCGAGCGTCGAACACGAGCAGCTCATGGGTCGCCGCCGCGGCGAGGAGCCGTCCGTCCGGCGAGAGGGCGGCCCGCTGGAGGTCGGGCACCGTCCAGCGGCGGATCGCCCGGGCCGTCCGCGAGTCGTACAGCCCGACGGAGACCCCGCCCCCGATCACGAGGTCCCGGCCGTGCGCGCCGTAGGAGACGAAGTCGACCAGCTCCGCCGGGCCGAGGGTGCGCCTCACGCGCCAGTCCCGGGTGTCGATCAGGGCCGTCGCGTCCTGGTAGCGCCCGACGGCCAGCGTCGTCCCGTCGGGGGTGAACGCCACCCCGTTGGCCTGGCCGACGCCCAGCCGCCGGACGAGCCGGTGGGTGGCGACGTCCCAGATGCGGACGCTCGCGTCCTCGGCGCTCGACGTGGCGAGCAGCTTGCCGTCGGGCGAGAACGCCGTGTCGGACACGCCCCCCTTGTGCCCGAGCAGCGTGGCCTGCAGAGCCGAGGCGTCGAGCGAGCGCCGAAGGGCGAACATCGCCTGCGGCGTCGGGCTCGTGCGCACCGCCTGCACGCCGAGCAGCGCCGCCAGCTCGGGATCGAACGCGAGCTGCGCCTGGCTGACCGCCGCGAGCTCGCGCGAGCGGGCGACCTTCGCCGCGGCGACCGCCCGCTGGCGCTCGGAGCGCGCCGTGTTGCGCTGCGTCAGCGCGACGATCCCGAGGCCCACGGCCACCGCGAGCGCCAGGGCCATCGCGGCGGCGAGCGCCCGCAGCCGACGGGTCGCCCCCGCGCGGCTGCGCAGGACGAACTCGCGCTGCAGCGCGGTCGGGGCGGGCTGCTTGCCGGCCTCGCCGGCCAGCCAGCGCTCCGCCGCCGCGAGCTCGGAGCCGCGCAGGAGGTGGCTGCGGTCGCGGTCGCCCGCCTCCCAGTCGCGCGCCTTCAGCAGCCAGCGCGTGTGGTCGTGCACCCAGTCGAGGTCGGTGTCCACCGCCGCGACGACGCGATCCACCGACCCGTCGAAGTCGCCCTCGAACGGGATCCAGTTGCGCTCGCGGACGGCGTCCGGGACGTCCTCGTCGGCCACCGCGCGGTGCAGCAGGGGGACGATGAGCTTGTGGCTGTCGACCGCGTGGCGGACCTCCTGCTCGCAGAACGTCGACGCCACGGAGTCGGGGGAGATCACGAAGGCGAACGCGTCGCTGGACTCGATGGCCGAGCGGATGGCCGCCGGGAAGACCTCGGCGTCGCGGATACCCTCGACGTCGACCCACACGTCCTTGCCCCGCGCACGAAGCGCCTCGCGGAGCTCTCCGACGAAGGCGTCGTCCCGGCGCGAGTAGGAAACGAAGACGTCGGCCATGGGCGCCCTTCCCTGGCAGCCAGCCGAGCCTACACCTGGAGCTCCTGACAGATCCAGAGCGCCGCGACGCGCGTAGGCTGCGCGGTCGTGAGCCTCAACCCCGCGCTCGACGAGGCCGGGTTCTGCCCGCGTTGTGGCGCCGCGGCGACGGTGAGCTATCCGCGCTCGATCAACTGCGAGAGCTGCGGGTACGCGGCGTTCTTCAATCCCAAGCCGGTGGGATGCGCGATCCCGCGGGCGCCGGACGGGCGGGTGTGGCTGGCGCGGCGGGGGCTCGAGCCGGGGATCGGGCGGTGGTCGATGCCGGGCGGGTTCGTCGACCTCGGCGAGACCGTGGAGGCCGCGATCGTGCGCGAGCTGCGCGAGGAGCTGCGGGTGGAGGCGACGCTGGGGAGCCTCGTCGGCGTCTACTCGCGCGCGGACGAGCGCGTCATCGTCATCGTCTTCGAGGCCGAGCTCGACCGGGCGCCGCAGACGACGGACGAGGCGACCGAGGTCAGAGCCTTCGCGGTGGACGAGATCCCGTGGGACGAGCTTGGCTTCTGGACCGACGAGGCGGCGCTGCGCGACCTGCTCGGCCGCGGCGGCGGGTGAGCCTGCTCACACATCGGCATCACCGCGCCTGTCCGGCGCCTCCAATCCGATGACAGATGCAACCGAAGGTCGGGAGGTCCTTTCGATGCATGCCGATCAGCGCGTCGCCGCCAAGGCGATGCTCGCCACGTGTCCCGCATGCCACGAGGCGGTCGAGGCGGTCGACCGCGTGACGATGGGGGCGGGCGGCCGGCTGGCCGCGCACGCAAAGGTGCGCTGCCGGCGCGGGCACTGGTACACGGTGCTCGTCGCGGAGGAGTCGACGAGCTAGGGCTCGGCTCAGTGACTGGCGAGGGGGCGCAGCTTGTGGCGCTCCTTCGCCGTCACGGTGGTCACCGGGAGGCCGAGGCCCGCGACCTTCGACGGCAGGTCGAGCTTCAACCATTTCGAGACGGTCGCCGGGAGGGTGGAGATGATGACCTCGTCGAAGCCCTGGATGTTGATCGCGTCCTGGATCGCGTTCATGGGCGACGGGTCACCCACCAGGCCCTCGCAGGGCGCGCCCGCGGCCTGCTCCATCAGCGGAAGGGCGAGCTCGAGGACCTTCTCGGCCTCGTTGCTGTCCTGATCCTCGGCGTCGACCACGACGTGCAGGCCGTGCGCGGCGTTCGGGACCAGCAGCGTGAACCGGGCGTTGCCGCGCGCCGCGCGCTCCCGAACCGCGTCGAGCAGCGCGGGGGTCGCCGCGGTCTTGTGGGCGACGACCAGCACGCGGGCAGGTGCGGAAGAGGACTCCATGCCGAGCTCCTTTCGTGCGGTTGCGCACGATGTTCGCACCCGCGGCGCCGGCGCGCCACCTCGGCGTCGCGCGTCGAGCGTCCGGAAGATTCGCTTTGCTAGATTGCTTGGACTCAAGCCTTTAGGAGCAGCAGCATGGCCAAGCAGTTCGATACCAGCGATCCGACCACCCTCGTCGACGGCGTGCTCGCCGCCGCCGCACACCTCGAGCCCGAGCTCGAGGAGGCGCTCGCCGAGCACCACCTCTCCCGCCCCAGCTTCCAGGTCCTCTCCGCCCTTCTCGACGCCGCCGGCCACGCGCTGACCCAGCGCGAGCTCATGGCCACGGTCCGGCGCACGTCCGGGACGGTGAGCGTCCGCCTCGCGCGCCTGGAGCGCGCGGGCCTCGTCACGCGCGAGCCCGACGCCGACGACCGGCGCACGGTCACCGTGACGCTCACCGACAGCGGCCGCGAGCTCGTCGAGGCCGCGCGGCCGGCCTACGCGGCGGCGGCGACCCGCCTGGCCGCCGGCCTGTCCGACGACCGGCGGACCGCCTTCGGCGAGCAGCTCGCCGCCTGGCTGGGCTTCTTCGAGCCCGACGACGGCGTCGCGCCGCGCCTGGGCGTCGCGGTCGCGCCGGCTGCCGTCGCCTCACGCATGCGCCGCGCGGTCGGCCTCCCCGACCGCCACGGCGTCCTCGTCCTCAAGGTCAAGCGCGGCAGCGCGGCCGACGAGGCCGGCATCGCCCGCGGCGACCTCGTCACCGGCGCGGCCGGCGACGACGTGCGCAGCATCGGCGACCTGCACCGGGCCGTCCGCCACGCCCGCGGCGCGACGCTCGAGCTCGACGTCGTCCGCGGCGTCGAGGAGCGCGCCGTGGCGGTGGCGCTCAGCCGATCTTCTTGAGGTCGATGTCGAAGATCAGCGGCTCGTTGGGCCCGATCTTCGGCGGCGACCCCTGGGCGCCGTAGGCGAGGTCGGCGGGGATCGTCAGGCGACGGCGCTCGCCGACCTTCATGCCCAGCACGCCCTGGTCCCAGCCGGGGATGACCTGGCCTGAGCCGAGGGTGAACTGGAAGGGCTGCTTGCCCTTGCCCCACGAGTCGTCGAAGACCTTGCCGTCCTTGAAGAGCGCGCCGACGTAGTTGACCGTCGCCTGCTGGCCGCTCTTGATCTCGGGGCCGTTGCCGGAGATCAGGGTCTCGGCCTTGAGCGCGGTCGGCGCCGAGCCGGTGCCCTTGGGCACCGTCGGCTTGGTGTTGATGTCCGCCTCGCCCGAGGTCGGCGCGACCTTCTCGGCGGTCGGAGCCGTGGGCTCCGGGGCCGGCTTGACGTTCTTGGCCTCCTGCTCGGCCTTGGCGGCGGACTTGTCCGCCGCGCTCTCGTCGGTCGAGCTGCCGCAGCCGACGGCGGCGAGCGCGAGGACGAGCAGGACGACGAGTGGGACGCAGCGGGACTTCGCAATCTCGGGCATACGGCGCGACATTCTGCCGACACCGGCGCCGCGATGGCGCACCGCCCCGGCCAACGACCGTCCAGGAGGGGCTGAAAGTTGCAACCACAACTGCCGATTCACGTGCGCAGATGCTGCAAAAGCTGGTCCGCTCGCTGTTCGCCGTCCTGGCGCTCTGCCTGGCCGTGCACGCCGTGCACGGCGTGCTCGGCCCGGGCGAATCGCGGCTCGACGTCGTCATTCAGAGCTGGGACTACACGGCCGTCATGTGGGTCGGGAGCCTGCTCTGCGTCCTGGCCGCGGCGACGCGGCGCCAGGAACGCGGCGCGTGGGCGCTGATCGGCGTCGGGCTGCTGCTGTGGGCCGGAGGCGACCTCGTGTGGACGCTGTGGCTCAACAACTTCGACGACCCGCCCTACCCGAGCCTCGCCGACGGGCTGTACCTCGGCAACTACGTGACGATCTACGCGGGGCTCGTGCTCCTGCTCCGCGCCCGCGTGCGCCCGATCCGCCCCGCGCAGTGGCTCGACGGCGCCGTCGGCGGCCTCGCCGCCGCGTCGGTCGCGGCCGCGCTCGTCTTCCCCGCGCTGGCCGGGATCACCCAGGGCGACACCGTCGACGTCGCCTTCAACCTCGCCTACCCGGTCTGCGACGTCCTGCAGCTGACGCTGATCGTCATGGCCTTCGGCCTGAACCGCTGGCGCATCGACCGCTCGTGGCTGCTCCTCGGCCTCGGCCAGCTCGCCAACGTCGTGGCCGACGCCGTCTTCACCTACCAGGAGGCGGTCGGCACGTACGTCACCGGGTCGTGGGTGGACACGCTGTGGCCGCTGGGCGTCACCCTCACCGCGGCCGCGGCCTGGCAGGCCGCCCCGCGCCGCAGCGGTGAGGACCGCGGCGGCCACACCCTCCCGCTCACCGCCGGCTTCGCCGCCGTCGCCCTGGCGGTGCTCGTCATCGGGCAGTTCGGCGAGGTCCACGCGGCCGCCGCGCTGCTCGCCACCGCGGCCCTGCTCGTCGCGGGCGCGCGCGGCGCCATGCTCTTCCGCGAGAACCTGCGCCTGCTGCGCGCCAGCCGCCGCGAGTCGCTGACCGACGGCCTCAGCGGCCTGGCCAACCGGCGCGCGCTCCTGCAGGACCTCGAGGACGCCGTCGCCCACGCCACCGCGGCCGCACGGCGCACGCTCGTCCTCTTCGACCTCGACGGCTTCAAGCAGTACAACGACGCCTTCGGCCACGGCGCCGGCGACGCGCTGCTGCAGCGCCTCGGCGGCGACCTCGAGGCCGCGGTCACCGGCCAGGGCCGCGCCTACCGCCTCGGTGGCGACGAGTTCTGCGTGCTGTTCGACCACCACGCCGAGCACGACGACCCGGTCGTGGCCGCCGCCCTCGACGCCCTGGCCGAGCCCGCCGACCCCTACGCGGTCGACGCGTCGTACGGCCTGGTCTCGCTGCCCGACGACGCGACCACCGCGACCGAGGCGCTGCGCCTCGCCGACCATCGCATGTACGCGCTCAAGCACGGCCGCCGCGCCACGCAGGGCCAGGCGCGCGAGGTCCTGCTCGCCGTCCTCGGCGAGCGCGAGCCCGACCTGCAC
The DNA here is from genome assembly GCA_963851295.1 of uncultured Actinomycetes bacterium. Taxonomy (GTDB): domain Bacteria; phylum Actinomycetota; class Thermoleophilia; order Solirubrobacterales; family Solirubrobacteraceae; genus JAOPZW01. The sequence goes on from CAWKOS010000005.1 coordinate 21,090, forward strand.
CGCCACATGCACAGCGTCGCCGAGCTGGCCCGCGCGGTCGGCGCCCACCTCGGCCTGGACGCCGAGGACCTCGACGTCGTCGTCCGCGCCGCCGAGCTGCACGACATCGGCAAGGTCGCGATCCCCGACGCGATCCTGCACAAACCCGGGCCGCTGAACGACGCCGAATGGGACTTCGTCCACAGGCACACGATCACCGGCGAGCGCATCGTCAGCGCCGCCGAGGCGCTACGTCCGGTCGGGCGCGTCGTGCGCTCCAGTCACGAGCGCTGGGACGGCGACGGATACCCCGACCGCCTCGCGGGCGAGGCCATCCCGCTCGGCGCGCGCATCGTCCTGGCCTGCGACGCCTGGGACGCGATGACCTCGGACCGCAGCTACCGCCGCGCCATGGCGCCCGAGCAGGTCGCCGCCGAGCTACGCGCCAACGCCGGCACCCAGTTCGACCCCGAGGTGGTCGCCGCGCTGCTCGCGGTCGTCTTCGCCGACGAGGCTCTAGGCGCACGCCCCGCGCGCCGATGATGTAGGCATGGTCCTCGTCGTCGCGCTGCTCGCCCTCGTCATCGCCACCGCCATCGCCGTCGCCCTGTGGCGGGCCAACGGAGCGCTGCGCGCCGTCGCCCGCGTCGCCGCCGACGCCGACCCCGTGACCGGGCTGCCCGGCCGCCCGCGCTTCCTCGCCGACCTCGACGCGCGCCTGGAGGGCGGCTCCACCACGACGCTCCTGCTCGCCCGCCTCGACGGCTTCGCCGCCTACGACGCCGCCTTCGGCCACCGCTCCGGCGACGCGCTGCTCGTGCGCCTCGCCGACGAGCTGCGCCGCGCCGTCCGCGACGAGGCGACCGCCTACCGCCCGAGCGGCACCACCTTCTGCGCCCTGGCCGGCGACGACGTCCTCTCGCTCGACGCCCTCGAGCGCCGCGTCGGCGCCGCGCTGCGCGAGCAGGGCACCGGCTTCGCGGTGACCGCGTCCGTCGGGCGCGTCTCGATTCCGCGCGACGCCGCGAGCGCCGGCGAGGCGCTGCGTCTCGCCGACGCCCGCGCCGACCTCGCCGCCCGCGTCGCCGACCCCAAGCCGCGCGAGGCCTCGCCGACCGCCGCGCTCGCCGAGGCGCTGGCGCTCACCGGCGACCACGCCCTCGGCGCCGCCGAGCTGGCCGAGGCCGTGGCCAAGCGCATGGGCCTGAGCGCGCTGGAGCGCGCCCACGTCCGCCTCGCCGCGCAGCTCAGCGGCCTGGGCAAGCTCGCGATCCCCGACACCCTGCTCGGCAAGGCCGGCGAGCTGACCGAGGAGGAGCGCAGCTACGTGCGCGACCACCCGGTCATCGCCGAGCGCATCCTCCTGCGCGCCCGCGGCCTGGAGGCCGTGGCCGCGCTCGTGCGCTCCAGCCGCGAGCGCTTCGACGGCACCGGCCACCCCGACGGCCTCGCCGGCGACGCGATCCCGCTCGGCGCGCGCATCGTCGCCGTCAGCGACGCCTTCGACGCGATGCTCTCCCACCGTCCGTGGCGCCCGGCCATGGGCACCGAGGGCGCCCTCGCCGAGCTGCGCGCCGGCGCCGGCAGCCAGTTCGACGGCGACGTCGTCGACGCCTTCGACGCCGTCATCGACGAGCGCAGCCGGCTGCTCGCCTAGCGCGACGACAGGTCGGCCGCGGCCTCCTCGACGATCCGCCGCTGCACGTCGGTGAGCGCCGGACGCTCGCCGCGCTCGAGCGCGGCGACCGCTTGCGCGACCGTCAGCCCCGTGCCCGTGAGCACGGAGCCGACGAGCGGCGGGACGTCGGAGCCGCAGACGCCGGTGTCGCAGCCGTCGGAGGTCATGGTCTCAGCGTAGCGGCGGCCCGTAGTCTCAGGGCATGGACCTCGAGCTGACGGGGCGCCGCGCGATCGTGACGGGCGGAAGCCGGGGCATCGGACTGGCGGTCGGGCGCGCGCTCGCGGCCGAGGGCGCGGACGTCGCCCTCGTGGCCCGGGGGCGCGAGGCGCTCGAGGCCGCGGCGCAGCAGCTCGCGGACGCGAGCGGGCGCCGGGTGATCGCGGTGCCGGCGGACACCGGCGACGACGCGTCGGTCGCCGCGATGGCCGAGGCGGTCACCGGTCAGCTCGGCGGCGTCGACATCCTCGTCAACGCGGCGGCGCGGGCTTCGACGGGCGCCTTCGCCGACGACGACCTCGAGGCCGAGATCAACGTCAAGGTCCGCGGCTACCTGCGCTGCATCCGCGCCGTCGCGCCGCAGATGACCGGGCGCGGCTGGGGGCGGATCGTCAACATCTCCGGACTCGCCGCGCGCCAGACGGGCAACATCGTCAGCACCGTGCGCAACGTCGCCGTCGTGGCGATGACGAAGAACCTCGCCGACGAGCTCGGGCCACAAGGCGTCAACGTCAACGTCGTGCACCCCGGCCTGACGCGCACCGAGAACACGCCGGCGGCGATGGCCGAGGCGCGCGGCGTCACGGTCGAGGAGCTCGAGAGAACCGTCAGCCCGGCGATCGGCATCGGCCGCATCGTCACGGCCGACGAGGTCGCGGCCGTGGTCGCGTTCCTCGCCAGCCCGAAGAGCGTCGCGATCAACGGCGACCCCGTGTCCGCGGGCGGCGGCTCGCGCGGCGCCATCCACTACTGAGGAGATTCATCCATGCGTGCCGACATCGTCCCCGGCGCCACGTTCCCGGACTACGAGCTGCCCGATCACGAGAGCGTGCCCCGCAGGCTCAGCGAGATCCAGGGCGACGACCCCATGATCCTCACGCTCGCGCGCGGCCACTACTGCCCGAAGGAGCACCAACAGCACCTCGAGCTCGCCGCCTTCTATCCCAAGATCAACGTGGCCTACACGCGGGTCGCCACGATCGCGACCGACGAGCACCACACGCTCCAGGAGTTCCGCAACTCCGTCGGGGCGCAGTGGCCGTTCCTCTCGGACCCCGGGCGTGTCGTCCAGAAGGACCTCGACATCCAGGAGTACACCGACCCCGACAACGACCCGATGATCCCGCACACGCTCGTCCTCAAGCCCGGGCTGGTCGTGCACAGCATCTACAACGGCTACTGGTTCTGGGGCCGTCCCTCGGTCGCCGACCTCTGGCACGACCTGCGCGACGCCACGCGCGAGGTCCGCCCCGACTGGGACCTCAGCACGCCTGGGCTGCGCGAGGCGTGGGAAGCCGGTGACCTCGCGCACTTCCACGGCTGGGCGAAACGCGCCGGGGCGAGCCCGAGCACCTGACCGTCACTCCGGCCGACTCGCTAGTGGCGGGGGCAGGATTCGAACCTGCGAAGGCGTAGCCAGCGAATTTACAGTCCGCCCCGTTTGACCGCTTCGGTACCCCGCCGGGCGACGTGCGAGTTTAGCGATCAGGCGGCAAGCAACTCGGTCAGGGGACGTCCTGACTCAATCTCGTATTCGGCGTACTTCGGCCCACCGACGACGATCGCGGTCGTGCCCTCCACCGCGTCCGCCGGGATGAACCAACGGCGGCCATCACCGACCAGGACGAACAGCCTGTCGCATCGCCGCGCCGAGAACCGCTTGACCAAGCCGTTCCAACTCTGGTTGCCGCCACGTGTGCAGAGCGTCACCGCATAGCCGCGCTTGTAGCGCACAGTCGACGTCTTCACCTGCACCCCCACCAGCCGCCCGTCGATCCGGGCGATCATGTCGACGTCGGGCGAGTGGCCCAGCGGCAGCCATATCGGATACCCCATCGACCCGAGCCAGTCGATAGCCGACAACTCCCCCAGATCACCTTGTCTGCGCGGATTCACACGGGCAAACATACGTTCGTGTCCGGACGGACACACCTGCTGAAACGGTTGGCGGCGGCTTGCGCCGCCGCCAATGTGGTGCTCGCAGTCGCCGGCGCCTAGGGCGCGTCGCGCAGGCGCTGCGCCTCGGGCAGCGACTCGAGCTTCTTGAGCGTGTGGTTCTCGATCTGACGGATGCGCTCGCGCGTGACGTTGAACGCGCGGCCGACCTCCTCGAGCGTCCGCGGACGCCCGCCGGTGAGGCCGAAGCGCATCTCGATGACCTCGCGCTCGCGCTGGGGCAGGGCCGCCAGCGCGCGATGGACGTTCTCCTTGCGCAGGTTCTCGGAGGCGATCTCGAACGGCGACTCGGCCGCCTGGTCCTCGACGAAGTCGCCGAGCTCGGACTCCTCCTCCTCGCCGATCGGCTTCTCGAGCGAGATCGGCTGCTGGCTCATGCGCAGGATGTCGCGCACCTCGCGGGCCGAGCACTCGAGCTCGCGCGCGATCTCCTCGGGCGCGGGCTCGCGGCCGAGCGACTGGACGAGCTGGCGCTCGACGTGCACGACCTTGTTGAGCTTCTCGACCATGTGGACCGGGATGCGGATCGTGCGGCCCTTGTCGGCGATCGCCCGCGTCACGGCCTGGCGGATCCACCACGTCGCGTAGGTGGAGAACTTGTAGCCACGGCGATAGTCGAACTTCTCGACCGCGCGGATGAGCCCGAGCGAGCCCTCCTGGATGAGGTCCAGGAAGGTCAGCCCGCGCCCCAGGTAGCCCTTGGCGATCGAGACGACGAGGCGCAGGTTGGCCTCGACCATGTGGGTCTTGGCCACCATGTCGCCGCGCTCGATCCGCTTGGCGAGCTCGACCTCCTGCGCCGCCGTCAGCAGCGGCACGCGGCCGATCGAGCGCAGGTAGAGCCGCAGCGAGTCGAGGCTCGGCTCGACCGTGAGGTCGATCTCGGGCTTCTTGGGCCCGTCGGCGCCGGGCTTGCGGGCCGCCTCGGCGGCGGCCTCGACCTTCTGGGCCTCGCTCGTGGCGAGCCGCCCGTCGGCGCCGACCACGTCGATGCCCTGGTCCTCCAGGTGCTGATGGAGCTCCTGGATCTGCTCCTTGGTGACCTCGACCTCTTCCAAGGTCGATGCAATCTGCTCGAAGGTCAGGAACCCGCGGTCCTGGCCGTCGACGATGAGCTGGCGCAGGTCGTCCAGCTCCCAGATCGGCGCCTCATCGGCGAGCAGAACATCAGTCTTCGTGCTCACGCCCCCAGCTTCCCTCGACGACACACGACAAATCCAAGCGACCCGTCCCGGGGTCGCTTGCCCAGAACTCTCCCCGGCCGGCGGCTGCAGACGAAGGGCCTGCGAACCGGACCTAGGTCGTGAGTGATAGCACAAGCATCCCGCCATACCTAGGAACCGGTCGTTACCCTGAACGGAAGGATGGAGCCCACCACGATCCCCACCGCCGCCGACGTCCAGGCCTCGGCGCCCACCGTCCACGTCTCGCTCTCACGCGTGGGCGTGACCAACGTCGAGAAGGTCATCCGCATCGGCGCGCCCGGAGCCGAGCAGCTGTACTACGCCAAACTGGACTGCTTCGTCGACCTCGGCCCCGAGCAGAAGGGCGCGCACATGTCGCGCTTCGAGGAGGTCATCAACGACGTCATCGGCGAGGTCGTGCTCGGCGAGTCGGGCTTCAAGGCCGAGCAGCTCGCCCAGCACATCGCCCAGCGCGTCCGCGAGCGCCAGGACGCCCTGCGCGCCGAGGTCACGATCGCCGCGCGCTACCCCGAGCACAAGCCCGCGCCGGTGTCGGGGATCGCCACGCAGGAGATCTACACGCTGTACGGGTCGGCGGTCGCCTCGCAGCGCGGCACCCGCCGGCTGGTCGGCGTGGCGGCGCAGGGCATGACGGCGTGCCCGTGCGCGCAGCAACTCGTGGCGGGCGCCTCGCGTGAGCGCCTCATCGCCGACGGCTTCACCGACGACGAGATCGAACGCATCTTCGCGGCCGTGCCCGTCGCCACCCACAACCAGCGCGGGCTGGGCACGCTGTACATCGGCTGCCCGGAGGGCTGCGACACCGAGATCGAGGCCGCCACCTTGCTGGACATCGTCGAGAACTCGATGTCGAGCGAGATCTACGAGCTCATGAAGCGCTCCGACGAGGGCGCGGTCGTCGAGAAGGCGCACCGCCGCCCGCGCTTCGTCGAGGACTGCGTGCGCGAGATGATCGGCGGCGTCGTGGAGCACCTCGGCGCGCTGCGCGACGACAGCTTCGTCTCCGCGCGCCAGGAGAACCTCGAGACCATCCACCAGCACAACGTCGTCGCCGAGCGCTTCGGGCTGCTCGGCGAGCTGCGCCAGGAGCTGCGCTCGGGCGAGCACCTCGCGCATCACACCTCGATGCGCGAGTGGCTCGACGCCCGCGGCTAGCCCTTCGCCGCACAGGCCGCGAGCACGCCGCGCACCGGGTCGCGCTCGACGGCGACCAGCGCCCAAGGACTGGGATCGCGGTAGACGCTCTGCAGCAGGGCGGCCGGCAGCGGCGGGTTGTTCGGCGAGCGCACGACGAGCACCGCGTAGTCGGCGCCCTGCAGGAGCACGCCGCGATCCTGGCCGAGGCCAAAGTCGCGCGCGCGGGGGCGCCGTCCGGCGAGCACGTCGGGGCGCGCAGCCGACATGCCCTCGCTCGTCTTGACTGCATGCGCGCCGCGGCCCTCCGCGCACGACCGCAGCCGCTCCGGCACGCCGTCGTGCGAGCGCTGCAGGGCCCAGACGATCGCGGCGGTCGCGCCCGCGGCGGCGATCAGGGCGACGAGGAGCGCCAGCGCGGTCTTGAGCGAGATCACCGCGCGCCAGCATGTCAGGCCGCGCAGCCGCAGGCGGTGGCCGCTACGCCTCGGGGGCGGGCGGGGCCGCCCGCACCACGACGATGCTCGCCGCCATCACGAGCGCGATCGCGACGACGTCGCGCGCTCGGAGGTCCTGGCCGAGGACGGCCCAGCCCGCGAGCGCCGCGACCGCGGGCTCGACGCTCATGAGCACGCCGAAGACGTTGGCCCGCAGCCGCCGCAGCGCCTCGGTCTCCAACGAGTAGGGCAGCACCGAGCTCATCACCGCCACCGCGCAGCCGATGGCGAGGTAGCGCGGCTGGAGCAGATCCGCGCCCGCGCCCGCGATCCCGGGGACGAGCGGCACGAGCACGGCGACCGCCATCGCCACGGCCACGCCGCGCCCGCCGCTCCACACCCGCGACGCCGCCTGCGCGATGAGGATGTAGGCCGCCCAGCACGCCGCGGCGACGAGCGCGAACGCCACGCCGACCCCGTCGACCGCCCCTCCGCCCGGATCGGCGAGCAGCACGATCCCGACCGCGGCCATCGCCGCCGCCGCGAGGTCCAGCCGCCGGCGCGAGAGCGCGACCGCGATCCCCAGCGGCCCGGCGAACTCGATCGTCACCGCGATCCCCAGCGGGATGCGCGAGAACGACTCGTAGATGCAGAGGTTCATGGTCCCCAGCACGAGCCCGAAGAGCGCGACGAGCCGCAGGTCGCGGGCCGGGCGCCCGCGCACCGTCGGGCGCCAGATCGCCAGCAGGATCGGCGCGGCGAAGAGCGAGCGCAGCAGCGCCGTGCCGGCCGGGCCGATCTCGTCGAAGATCGTTCCCGCGATCGCCGCCCCGAACTGCAGCGACGTGATGGCGACGAGGACGAGCGGAACGCCGCTCGCGCTCAGGGCTTGAGCCGGTGCCCGGTCCGAAACAGCCATGAGCTCCACGCCACCATCGCCACGCCCAGCGCGCCGGTCACCGCCAGCGAGAGCAGGACGCTCACGTCGCTCGTGCCGAGGAACCCGTAGCGCACCGCGTTGAGCAGGTAGAAGATCGGGTTGGCGTGGCTGACCGTGTGCCACGGCTCGGGCAGGCGGTCGACCGAGTAGAAGACGCCACCGAGGAAGGTGAGCGGCAGGATCACGATGTTCGTCACGAAGGCCGTGTGGTCCCACGCGTTGGCGTAGATGCCGACGATCACGCCGAAGGACGAGAAGAGCACGAGGGCCAGCGTCACCGCGGCGAGGAGCTCGAAGGGGTGGCGGACCGGGACGTCGACCACGGCCAGCGAGCAGGCCAGCAGGCCCAGGCCGATGAGCAGGGCGCGCACGATGCCCCCGATCGACAGCGCGAGGTTGACCTCCCACGGGCGCATGGGCGCCGCGAGGACGTCGTTGAGGTAGCGGTCGAAGCGCGCCTGGAAGACCGACGCCGAGTTGTTGGCGTAGGTCGCCTGGATCATGGCCATGGCGATGAGGCCCGGCACGATGAAGACCTTGTAGTCCACCCCGTCGATCTGCTTGATGCGGGCGCCGAGCGAGAGCCCGAAGACGAGGATGAAGAGAAACGAGCTGAGGATCGGCGCCGCCACGGTCTGCGTCCACAGCTTCAGGACGCGGTGCGACTCGCGCGCGCTGAGCGCGATCAGGCCTCGGTGGCGAGCGACGAGCGCGGTCACGACGCCATCGCCTTGACGTAGACGTCGGCCAGGGAGTCGGCCTCGAAGGCGGTCCGCAGGCCCTCGGCGCTGTCGCGCGCCAGCAAGCGGCCGCCGCGGATCAGGGCGATCTCCTCGCACAGCTCCTCGGCCTCCTCGAGGTAGTGCGTGGTGAGCAGGATCGTCGTGCCCTCGCCGTGCAGGCGGCGGATATAGGCCCACAGCTCGAGGCGCAGCTCGAAGTCGACGCCGGCCGTGGGCTCGTCGAGGATCACCAGGCGCGGCTCGTGCATGAGCGCGCGGGCGAGCAGCAGCCGCCGGCGCATGCCGCCCGAGAGCATCGGCGCGCGCACGTCCGCCTTCGCGCGCAGGTCGAAGACGTCCATCATCTCCCCCGCCCGGCGGCGGGCGCGGGCGCGGTCCATCCCGTAGTAGCCGCCGTGGTAGAGCAGCGTCTCCTCGACGTCGAGGAAGCGGTCGAGGTTGACGTCCTGCTCGGCGAGGCCGACGAGCCCGCGCGCTGCGTGCGTGCCGTGCTCGTGGCCGAAGATCCGCACGTCGCCGGCGGTGACGCGGATGAGGTTGCAGACGGCGCTGATCAGCGTCGTCTTGCCCGCGCCGTTGGGTCCCAGGAGACCGAAGAACGCCCCATCCGGGACCTCGAGGTCGAGCGCGTCGAGGGCGAGGAAGCCGTTGTCGTAGCGCTTGGTGAGGCCGTGCAGGGAGAGGGCAGCCGGAGGGGACATCCGCACGTTGACGTTAGCGTGCCGGTTTATCCTCGAACGATGCGCATCGGCGAGCTCGCACGCCGTGCGGGCGTGACGACCCGCACCGTTCGCTACTACGAGGGCCTCGGCCTGCTCACCTCGCGCCGCGAGGGCGGCGGCCACCGCCAGTACGACGACGAGGCGCTCGCGCGCATGGCCAAGATCGACTGGCTCAAGCGCATGGGCCTCGGCCTCGACGAGATCGCCGAGGTCATCCCGCTGTACTTCGGCGCGCAGACCGGCGTGCGCGGACGCAAGAAGATGATCGCCCTGCTCGAGCGACGCCTGGCCGAGACCGAGGAGCGCGTCGAGGGGCTCGTCGCCCATCGCGACGACCTGCGCGGCGCGATCGGGCGCCTGCGCGACGGGCTGCCCGAGCCGGCGAAGCGCTAGCCGGTGCCGGCCGAGGCCGCCGACGCCGCGTCGTCAGCCATCTGGCGCGCGACGAAGGCCGCGAACAGCAGCAGGTGCGGCTCGACCGCCGCGAGGTCCTCGAGCGTCACCGCCACGGGCCGCTTTCCCCACGACTTGGCCTCCAGGATCGCCAGTTCGCGCTCGCCGTCGCGCAGCGCCCAGCGCGACTTCCAGCGGCTGGCCGGACCCATCTGAAGCTCGCGCGGGCCCACGCGCAGCGTGCCCCCGCTGAGGACCTTGCGCGGCTCGAACTCGGCGACCGTCGTGCCGGCGGAGTCGGTGAGCGCGACGTTGCGCCGCCAGAAGCCCGTCGAGGCGGCCTGCCACGTCCGCCCCGCCGCCTCGATCGTCGCGCGCCGGCGCGCGAACCCCTCCAGCCGCAGCGCGCCCACGCCGTCGAGGACGTAGCGGCGCTTGTCGGCGTCGTCGCGCGTGAGCTCGAGGTCGGCCATGGGCCGACAGGGTGCCAGGCGAGGCCGCGCCGGCGCGCGTTGGGGCCCTGTGCAGGGCAAACATGACACTTGACGTTCAACGTCAACTTCTTCGATAGGATGCCGATATGCAGACTCGAACGCTGGGCCTCAAGGGCCCGACCGTCTCCGCCCTCGGCCTCGGCTGCATGGGCATGTCCGACTTCTACGGCGCCCGCGACGACGCCGAGTCCGTCGCGACCATCCACCGCGCGCTCGACCTGGGCGTGACCTTCCTCGACACCTCCGACGCCTACGGCCCGCACACCAACGAGGAGCTCGTGGGCCGCGCCATCGCCGGCCGCCGCGACCAGGTCGTCGTGGCGACCAAGTTCGGCATCGTCCGCGACCCCGACGACCCGTCCGCACGCGGCTTCGACGGCCGGCCCGAGTACGTCCGCGAGGCCGCCGAGGGCTCGCTGCGGCGCCTCGGCGTCGACCACATCGACCTCTACTACCAGCACCGCGTCGACCCCGGCGTGCCGATCGAGGAGACGATCGGCGCCATGGCCGAGCTCGTCGCAGAAGGCAAGGTCCGCTACCTCGGGATGAGCGAGGCCGCGCCCGAGACCCTGCGCCGCGCCAACGCCGTGCACCAGATCACCGCGCTGCAGACGGAGTACTCGCTGTGGTCGCGCGACCCCGAGGACGAGGTCCTGCCCACGTGCCGCGAGCTGGGCATCGGCTTCGTCGCCTACTCGCCGCTGGGGCGCGGCTTCCTCACCGGCGCCATCCAATCGATCGACGACCTCGACGAGGACGACTACCGCCGCACGTCGCCGCGCTTCCAGGGCGAGAACTTCGAGCGCAACCTCGAGCTCGTCGCCACCATCGCCCAGCTCGCTGCCGACAGGGCCGTGACGCCCGCGCAGCTCGCCCTGGCCTGGGTCCTGGCCCAAGGCGAGGACATCGTTCCGATCCCGGGCACCAAGCGCCGCGCGCGCCTGGAGGAGAACGCCGGCGCCGTCGACGTGCAGCTCACCGACGACGAGCTGCGCGCGATCGCCGACGCGCTGCCCGAGGCGTCGGGCGCGCGCTACCCCGAGCAGATGATGGCGGCCGTCAGCCGCTGAGCGGCACGCGGGGGCGAGGGGCTAGATTGGGGGGCATGCCCCTCGTCCCCATGGTCGTCGAGCGCTCCGCCCGCGGCGAGCGCGAGTACGACATCTTCTCGCGGCTGCTCAACGAGCGGATCGTCTTCCTCGGCCAGCCCGTCGACGACCAGATCGCCAACCTGGTGGTCGCCCAGCTCCTGCACCTGGAGTCGGTCGACCCCGACAAGGACATCTCGCTGTACATCAACTCGCCTGGCGGGTCGATCTACGCGGGCCTGGCGATCTACGACACGATGCAGTTCATCAAGCCCGATGTCTCCACGATCTGCTGCGGGATCGCGATGTCGATGGGCTCGCTGCTGCTGATGGGCGGGGCGAAGGGCAAGCGCATGTCGCTGCCCAACAGCAGGATCCTCATCCACCAGCCCTCGGCCGGCTTCGAGGGCCAGTCGACGGACATCGAGATCCACGCGCGCGAGATCATCAAGACCCGCGCGCGCATCGACGAGATCTACGCCCACCACACGGGGCAGCCGCTCGAGCAGGTCCACGTCGACATGGAGCGCGACCGCTTCTTCAACCCCGAGCAGGCCGCCGAGTACGGCCTGATCGACCGGGTCATCGAGAGCCACTAGGCGCGCTTCTCGGACGCCCACACCGTCCGCAGCAGGTGCGACAGGAACAGCGAGTCGTTGCTGTCGAGCGAGTCGTCGTTCCAGCTGACCGCGATCGTCAGGTGGTCGCCGGGCAGGTACCACAGCTCGGTGTGCGACCCGGAGCCGCCGCCGGTGTGGCCCCACATGAGGTGGCCGTCGACGGTGTCGCGGGCCAGGCCGAGGCCGTAGCCCTGCCAGATCGAGTCGCCGTGGAAGCGCGTCATCTCGCGTAGCGATGCGGGCTTGAGGAGGTGGCCGCCGAGCAGCGCCTGCCCCCAACGCGCCAGCGACGGGTCGTCGCCGGCGAGGCCGCCCGCGGTCGAGGCCATCTCGGCCCAGGAGTGGAAGGGCAGGAGGCCGCTGTCGTCGGTGCGGTCGACCTGACCGCCCCCGAGGCCGTTCGGATACCAGTAGGAGTGCGCGTGCGGCGCGTGGGCGCGCGCGCTCGGCTGCAGGGCCAGGCCCGCGCCGCCCGGAGCCCCGAACAGCTCGCGCCGCATCCCGGCCGCCACCGGCTCTCTGCCCGCCCGCTGCAGGATGAGCCCGGCGATGGCGAAGCCGGTGTTCGAGTACACGGTCTCCTCCGTACGGGGCCCGGGGCGAGGCGTGGCCGCGATCATCTGGCGCGCGGTCACCGACGCCTCCGGGTGGCGGCTGACCCAGGTGAAGAAGCTGTCGCGCGCGTCGCGCGCCCCGGAGACATGGCCGAGCAGGTCGCGCACCGTCGCGCGCGGGTCGCCGTTCCAGGCCGGGTACCAGCGCTTGATCGGGTCGTCGAGGCGCAGCCGCCCCTCCTCGGCGTAGCGCAGCGCCAGGGCGGCGGTGGCGATCTTGGTGATGCTGTCGAAGGGCAGCGACGTGCGCGGCGTCATCGGCTGGCGCGGATGGACGACGGCCAGGCCGGTCGCGTCGCTCCACTCCCGACCGTCAGGGAAGACGATCGCCGCCGAGACGCCGGCGATGCCGGCGTCGGCGTAGACGCTGCGCAGCTCGGCGCCGAGGGCGCGCGCGAGCTGCGGGGTGAGCTGCGCCCGGTGAGGCGCCGCGGGCGGCGCGTGGTGCGTCGTCCCTCCACAACCGGCCGCGAGGACGGCCGACAGGATGACGCACGCGACCACCCGGCGTGCCATGGCGCGACACTAACGGGTCGGCGGGCTCCCGTGGGCCGACCGGGCGCGCGTGCGCAGCAGCGCCTTGAACGCCTTCGGCTTGGCGGTCATGACGCCGTCGACGCCCATGTCGAGCAGCGAGGTCCAGATCGCGCGGCTCTCGCCGTCGTCGCTGAGCCAGGTCTGCCAGGCGTAGCCGTCGCGGTGGGCGCGGGCGACGTTCTCCTTGGTCGTGACCTGGAGCGTCTGTCCGTTGAGGTCGTAGGTGATCGGCAGCTGGAAGGCGACGACCCCGTCGCCCGGCGACGTGCCGCCGAGCAGGTAGTTGGCGGCGCCGGCGATGCCGGGCGCGACCGGCAGCGCGGGGACGAGCTGATGGAAGCGGTCGACGGCCTCCTGCTTGAAGGAGACCACGATCACGTCGCGGCGCTTGATGCCCTTCAGCGTGCGCGCCAGCGCGTCGGCGTTGGTCAGGTACTCGTCCAGCGCCTCGGCTTTCGTGCGCCCCTTGATCTCGACGTTGATCGGCGTGTGCGGAAAGGCCTCCAGGACCTCGCGCAGCGTCGGCACGCGGAAGTCGGAGGCCTTGAAGCCCTTGGGCGGCCTGCGCTTGCCGGTGGCCACCCCGCGCAGGCGGTAGGCCGAGCGCGCACGGTCGTGGCGGTACGCGTCGTCGCCGCCGGAGAACCAGTTGGCGGCGTCGAGCCGGCGCAGCTTCCTCAGCGTGAACGACGCGACGGTCCCGTGGCCGTTGGTCGTGCGATCGACCGTGGTGTCGTGCATGACCACCACCTGCCCGTCCTTGGTGACGCCGACGTCGAGCTCGAGCATGTCGGCGCCGACCTGCAGCGCGCGCTTGAACGCGTACATCGTGTTCGAGGGAAACTCGTCCTCGCCGCCCTGGTGGGCGATGTCGAGCGGGGTCTTCTCGATCCACGGGTTGGTGGCCGCGCCGGCCGCCGGCGCGAGCACGAGCACGGCGGCGACCGCCAGGAGCGCGCGCATCAGGCGACCGCGTGCTCGATGACGCCCAGGCTCTCGATCTCGATGCGCACGACGTCGCCACTGCCCAGGAAGCGCGGCGGGTCGAAGTACATCCCGACGCCGCTCGGGGTGCCCGTGAGGATGAGATCGCCGGGCTCGAGCGTGATCGTCTCGCTGATGAAGGCCACGATCTCCGGGATCCCGAAGATCAGGTCGCTCGTGCTCGAGTCCTGGCGCAGCTCGCCGTTGATCCACGTCTTGAGCGCGAGGTTGCCGGGGTCGGCGACCTCGTCGGCCGTCGTGATCCAGGGGCCGAACGGGCAGGCGCCGTCGAAGCCCTTGGCGCGCGTCCACTGGCGCTCGGCGCGCTGCAGGTCGCGCGCCGTGAGGTCGTCGGCGACCGCGTAGCCGGCCACCTCGCCGCCGGGGCCGATGACGACGGCCAGCTCGCCCTCGTAGTCCAGCCGCTCGACGATCGCGGGGGCGCGCACCGGCGCGCCGGGGTCCGCCACGGACGTCGGCAGCTTCATGAAGACGATCGGCCGCTCGGGCAGCTCGGCGTTCTGCTCCTGCGCGTGCGCGAGGTAGTTGAGGCCGATCCCGAAGATCGCGCGCGGGACGTGCGGCGCGAGCAGCTCGACGTCGTCCAGGGCGTGCTCCGGGCCGGCCGCCGGCGTACGGTCGCTCGAGCTCAGGCGGTCCTTGACCGTGGAACCGTCGTCGAAGGCGATCACGCGGCCGTCGCGGACCTCGCCGTACTGCTGATCGCCACCGGGCGCGCGGAAGGAGACGAGCTTCATGGCGAGGCAGGCTACCGCCGCGCCGCTGTGGGCCGGGCTCAGCTGCGCGGCGCGGGCGGCAGCGGGCGCGCTGCCGCGGGGCGGCTGCGACGGCGGTCGCGCCGCTGGGCGCGCTCGGCCTCGCCGCGCTGGCTGCGCTTCGAGAAGCGCTCGCGCTCCGCGTCGGTCATCTTCCGGATGACCAGCGACCCGTCGTCAACCTGCTCCTGGATGCGATCGAGCTTGGCCTTGCGCTGCTCGGCCTCGCGCTCGCGCTGGGTCTTGGTCGGCATAGGTATGACTGTACCCCGCCGCTGCGCCGGCCATGCCAGATGACCGGCGCAGATCCCGCGTTCAACGGGGGGTCGTGCGCTCGTCGGGGTCGATCGCGGGGTCGTCCTCGCGCGCGAAGCGCTCGTCGCCGAGGCGCTCGCGGTCGGCGTCGAGCTCGTCGTCGGCCAGGCCGCGCTCGTGCAGGCGGGCACGCGCCTCATGCAGCTCGGCCTCCGCGCGCTCGCGCGCTGCGATCTGCTCGGCCTCGTCGGCACGCGAAGCACGGGCCGAGGCCTGCTCGCGGTGGGCGTCTGCGACCTCGCCGCGGCGGCGCTCGAGTTGACGCTCGCGCGAGCGCGCGCGCATGCGCGGCAGGACGATGGCGAAGATCGCCAGGACGACGAGCACGACGATGACGATGGCAATGATGGCTCCGGTGGACATGGGGCCTCTCCTCTCTCTGGTCGCCATCGGCACTACCCGGCCCCCGACCCTGGAAACTGTCGATCCGTGATCGTGGCACTCGTCCTTGTGCTCGCCCAGGCCGGCGGCGGCTCCTCCGGATTCGGGGGCGGCGGCGGTGGTGGCGGGGGCGGCGGTGGCGGCGGAGGCTCCTTCGGCGGCGGGGGCGGCTCGGGCGGCGGCGGCGGCTTCGTCCTCTTCGCGCTCGTGGCGCTCGCCTTCATCGTGTTCGCGATCATCAGCGCGATCGCCGCCGCGCGCCTGCGCAGGCGCCGCCGCGAGCGCGTCGCCCAGGTGATGCTGGCCGCGGCCGAGGCGGCCGAGGACGATCCGGCCTTCGCCGCCGAGCGCGTCGGATCCGAGTGCGCCGCGCTCTTCGTCGACATCCAGCACGCCTGGGACGGGGGCGACCGCGCCGGGCTGCGCCGGCTCATCGGCGGCGACCTGCTCGTGGAGTGGGAGCGGCGGCTGGACGACTTCGACGCCCGTGGCTGGCACAGCCGCGTGCGCCTGGTGCAGGACCCGTCGATCGAGTACGTCGGCCTCGTCAACCGCGCCGCCGACGACGAGGACCGGGCGGTCGTGCGCGTCAGCGCGCCTCTGGACTCGTGGGTGGAGACGCCGACCGGGCAGCGGATCTACAAGAAGGGCGCCGACAGCCCCCGGGTCGCCTTCGCCGAGTACTGGACGCTGGCCAAGCGCGACGGCCGCTGGCTGCTCGTCTCGATCGAGCAGGACGCCGAGGGCGCCCACCACCTCAGCGACGAGATCGTCGCCTCGCCGTGGTCCGACAGCCGCCTGCACGACGAGGCGCTCGTCGAGCAGGCGGTCGCCGACCGCACGCCCGACGGCTTCGCGCCCGCCGACGCGGCCACGGTCGACTTCGCCGGCACCGCGCGCGCGGAGGCGCTGGACCTCGCGCTCGCCGACGCGCGCTTCGCGCCCGACGTGCTCGAGGCGGCGGCGCGGCGCGCGCTGGCCGCCTGGGCCGAGGCCGTCGACGGGGAGGACGCGCCGCTGGAGCGCGTCGCCTCGCACGAGGCCGTCGACGCCCTGCTCTACGGCGGCGACGGGCAGCGACGCACGCGGCTCGTCGTGCGCGGGCCGCGGATCGAGAGCGCGGTCATCGAGCGCGTCGACGCGACGGCCGCGCCGCCGCGCATGACCCTCGCGATCGCGGTGCGCGGCAACCGCTACCGCGAGGACCGCGACACGGCCGCCGTCGTCGAGGGCTCGCGCGACCGCGAGACGACGTTCTCCGAGCGCTGGGAGCTCGCCCTGGACGGGCCCGACGACGCGCCGTGGCGCGTGGTCGGGGTGCGGGCGCGCTAGCGTCGTGGGCATGACCTCGAAGGCCGACTTCACCCCGGAGGAGTGGGCGCGGCTCGCCCGCGCCCCGCTCGTCGCCGGCATGGCGATCACGCTCGCCGATCCCGGAGGCCCGATCGAGACGCTCAAGGAGTCCAGCGCCGCCCTGCGGACCGTGCTCGACGCCGCCCAGGACGGCGAGCACGGCGGGCTCATCCGGTCCCTGGCCGCCGACGTCGCCGAGCAGGCGCGCCAGCGCCACAACCCGCTCGCGGGGTTCCGGCCCAAGGGCGCGCACGCCGCCGACGAGGTCCTCGACGAGCTGCGCGCGGTCAACGCCCTGCTGGTCGAGAAGGTCACCCCCGAGGAGCGCGAGCAGTACCGCGAGTGGCTGAAGACGGCCGCCCAGCGCGCGGCCACAGCGGCGCGCGAGGGCGGCTTCCTCGGCTTCCGCTCCCAGCTCGTCAGCGAGCGCGAGCAGCAGATGCTCGACCGCCTGGCCGAGGTCTTCTACACCGACTGAGCGCGGCGCTGGGCGCCTAGATGTTGCGCAGCAGCCCGGCGCCGCGCGCCCAGTCGACCGTGCGCCGGACGGTCTCGCGCGGGTCGGTGTAGGTCAGGCCGAGCTCGCGCTCGGCGCGCGAGCCGTCGTAGCGATGGCCGTGCAGGAGGGTGCGGACCATCTCGCGGCACACGGGCGGCTTGCGCCCGACGAGCCTGAAGCCGCGCTCGGCGACGGTCGCGGCGACCGAGGCCACGCCCCGGGGCAGCAGGCGCGCGGTGCGCTGCACCCCGACAACGTCGGAGGCGAGCGCGAGCGCCTCGGTGATCGGCAGCGTCATGCCGTTGAGCAGGTAGCGCTCGCCCGCGGCGCCGCGCTCGGCCGCGAGCAGGTGGCCCTCGACGCAGTCGGCGATGTCGACGAGGCTGATGTTCGTCGGCACGAAGATCTTGAGCCGGCCGTCGAGGAAGGCGAGCAGGAAGCGCCCGGTGCCGCCCGCGCGCCCCGGCCCCTGCACCGACGACGGGTTGACGAGCACGACCTCCTGACCCGACTCCTCCGCGGCCGCGAGCACGGCGCGCTCGCCCTCGGTCTTCGTGCGCTCGTAGGTCGACAGGTACCAGCCGCGGTGCGGCGTGTCCTCGCGCCCGACGGTGCCCGGCGGCTCGCCGATCGTCGCCGCCGACGAGGTGTGCACGAGCCGCGGGACGCCCGCCTTGGCGGCGGCGTGGACCGCCGTCACGGCGCCGTCGACGTTGGCGCGCCGCATCGGCTCGGGGTCCTCGACGCAAAGCGAGTTGACGCCCGCCACGTGGAAGGCGAGCTCGGCGCCGTCCATCCCGCGCGTCAGCGCGTCGAGGTCGAGCACGTCGCCGCGCACGACGCGCGCGCCGCGCTCGTCGAGCTTGGCCGCGGCCTCGTCGGAGCGCGCGAGGGCGACGACCTCGTCGCCGCGCTCGATCAGGCGCGCGACGAGCGCGCCGCCGATCACCCCGCTGCCGCCCGTGACGAAGACCCGGCTCACGTCGCCGACGAGCGCAGGGCGGCGGAGAACTTCAGCAGGTAGTCGACGCCCGACCAGGCGGTCACGACGGCGGCGATCACCATCAGCCACTCGTCCAGGTACTCGCCGGCGATCGTCACGTCGGGGCGCACCATCGCCACCGTGATGGCGGCGAACTGGATCGTCGCCTTCCACTTGCCGAGCATCGAGGTGTCCATGACGCGCCCGCCCGAGGCGACCGCGGCGCGCAGGCCGAGGATCGTGAACTCGCGGCCGACGATGACGAGCGTCACCCACGGCGAGACGCGGTCGACCGCCACGAGCGCGACCAGCGCGGTGGTGACGAGCAGCTTGTCGGCGGTGGTGTCGAGGAAGGCGCCGAGGCGCGTCGTCACGCCCCAGCGGCGCGCGAGGCGGCCGTCGACCCAGTCGGTGGCGGCGGCGATGGCGAAGACGATGGCCGCGGCGGTGTCCGAGCCGGCGAGGACGAGCGCCATCACGATGGGGGCGAGCAGGATCCGCACGCCGGTGCCGGCGGCGAGCATGCGAGAAGAGCGCAGGGCGCTCAAGGTGCCGGCCTCCACGGCCGCGAGGCTACCTCAGAGCAGGGACGAGGCGAGGCCACGCGCCGCATCGGCGTCCTGCGCCTCGAGCGCCGCCTCGGCGGCGGCCTGCGCGTCGGCGAGATCGACGACGCGCAGCGCGGCCTTGGCCTCGGGGATCAGCGCCGGCGCCATGCTCAGCTCCGTGACCCCGAGGCCCGTGAGCAGGACGGCCGCGGCCGGGTCGCCCGCGAGCTCTCCGCAGACCCCCACCCAGCGGCCGTGGCGGGCGGCCGCCTGCACGGTCTCGCGAACGAGCTTGAGCACGGCCGGCTGCGGCCCGGCGAGGAGCCCGGCGAGGCGCTCGTCGCCGCGCTCGGCGGCCATCGTGTACTGCGTCAGGTCGTTGGTCCCCAGCGAGAAGAAGTCGACCTCGACGGCGAGCCGGTCCGCCGTCAGCGCCGCGGCCGGGACCTCGACCATGATCCCGAGCTCCATCGGGGCGTCGATGCCGGTCGCCGCCCGGGCCTCCTCGAGCGCCGCGCGCGCGGCGCGGACCTCGGCGAGCGTCGCGACCATCGGCAGCATCGTCTTGACCGGGTACTCGGCCGCGACGCGCAGGATCGCGCGCAGCTGGGTGGCGAGGACCTCGGGGCGCGAGAGCGCCAGGCGGATGCCCCGCACCCCGAGGAAGGGGTTGGCCTCGGGCGCCATCGGCAGCGCGGGCAGCGGCTTGTCGGCGCCGGCGTCGAGCGTGCGCACGACGAGCGGGCGGCCGTCGAGCGCGCGGGCGATCTCGCGCAGGGTCTCGGCCTGCTCGTCCTCGCCGGGCAGCTCGGCGCGATCGAGGAAGAGGAACTCGGTGCGCAGCAGGCCGACGCCCTCGGCGCCGAGCTGCACCGCCTTGGCCGCCTCGGCGGCGGACCCGAGGTTGGCGAAGACCTCGACGCGCACGCCGTCGCGCGTGGCGCCCGGCTCGGCCGCGCGCTCGCGCGCCGCGGCGCGGCGGGCGACGAGCCGCTGGCGGCGTTCCTCGGCCTCGCGCAGGACGGCGTCGGGCGGATCGACCTGGAGCGTGCCGGCCTCGCCGTCGAGCAGCAGCGGCGTGCCCTCCTCGATCTGCATCAGCGCGTCGCCGAGGCCGACCGCGGCGGGCAGGCCGAGCGCGCGGGCGAGGATCGCCGCGTGCGCGGTCGCGGAGCCGTGGGCGGTGGCGATCCCGCGCACGAGCTCGGGATCGAGGCCGGCGGCCTCGGCAGGGGTGAGCTCGCCCGCAAGGACAATCCCGGGCTCGGTCGGGCCCGCGGCGTCCTCGCCCGTGATGGCGCCGACGACGCGGCGGCCGACGTCGAGGACGTCGGCGGCGCGCTCGCGCAGCAGCGGCTCGTCGAGGGCGCGGTAGCGCTGCGCGACCTGCTCGGCCGCGTCGTGCCAGGCGCGCTCGGCGGTCGCTCCGGCCGCGATCGCGTCGTGGGCGGGGTCGAGCATCGCCTCGTCGTCGAGCAGGGCGAGGTGGGCGTCGAAGATCGCCGCGTCCTTGGCGCCCGCGCGCGCGGCCACCGTCTCGCGGTCGCGCGCGATCGCCTCGCGGGCGCTCGCCAGGGCCTCGTCCAGGCGCTCGCGCTCGCGCTCGTCGGCGGGGCGCTCGGGCGGCGGACCGGCCGGGGCGCCCAGGCGCCGCGCCGGCCCGACCGCGACGCCGGCGGAGGCCGCGACGCCGGAGAGCACGTCGCCGCGCTGCGGCGGTCCGGCGCCGAACGTCGGTTTTACCCCGTCCTGACGTGGTAGGACCGACGTTCGAGCTGGTGGGGGTGGCGGGGGAGCCGCGCCGGCGGGCGCGATGCCGTCGCCGAAGCCCTCGTCGGCGAGCGCGCGCAGCGCCGCGAGCGCCTCGGCCGCCTGGGGCCCCGAGGCGCTGACGAGCAGCGTGTCGCCGAGGCGCGCGCCGAGGGCCACGACGTTGGTCAGGCTCGTCGCCTTCACCGGCGGCGCGCCGCCGCCGGCCTTGGCGACGCGCACGTCGGCGTCGTGGCCGCGCGCGATCTCCACGAAGCGCGCCGCGGGCCGGGCGTGCAGGCCGATCGCGTTGCGGACCTCGAGGCGCACCTCGGCGTCGGGCGCCGGCGCGGCCGGCTCGGCGGCGCCACCGGCCGCTTCGGGCCCCTCGGCCCCGAGCTGGGACGCCTTCATCGCCAGCGCGCCGCGCGCCTCGGCCGCGACCTCCTCGAGCGAGGCGCCGCCGCGCGCGGCGACCGCCGCGGCCACCGCGCCCTCCACCAGCGGCGCCTCGCTGAGCATCACGGGTCCGTCGTTCGTGTCGAGCATCTCGATCGCGAACTCGGCGCTCATGAGGGCGCTCCCGAGATCCATCAGCACGAGCACGCCGTCATCGGAGCGCGCGCGCTCGATCGCGGCGCGCACGCGCTCGGCGTCGGTGCCCAGCGCGCCGGGCTCCTCGAGCCCGCCGGCCGGCTCGATCTTCAGCTCCTCGCCGCCCATCTCGCGCGCGAGCGCGACGACCCCGTCGGCGAGCGCCTCGCTGTGAGAGACGACGACGAGCCCCACCACGGCAGCGTCCTAGAGCCCGTACGCCCTGTGCAGCAGGTCGATCGGGTGCACGGCCGGCCGCTCGGTGGCCTTCGCGATCTGCCAGCGGCAGGTCTCACTGTCGCAGGCGACCGTGGCGGCGCCCGAGGCGCGCACCTGGTCGAAGAGGTCGGCGCCGACCGCCATCGCGATGTCGTACTTCTCCAGCTTGAGGCCGTACGTCCCGGCGATCCCGCAGCAGCGGGCGTTCATCTCGGTGACCTGCAGCTCGGGCACCAGCGCCAGCAGCTCGAGCGCCGGCTTGCCGATCCAGTGGCCCTGCTGCTGGCATGGCGCGTGGTAGGCGATCGTGTCGTTGACCGGCTTGAAGTCGGTCTTCAGCTCGCCGCGGTCGTGGAGCTCGAGCAGGAGCTCGCAGATGTCGTAGGTGCGCTCGCTGACGAGCTTGAGGTCGGGGTCGTCCTCGAGGCTGAGGATCTCGCGCGCCTCGCGCTTGAGCATCAGCGTGCAGCTCGTAGCGTTGCCGACGATGATCGTGTCCTCGTCCTGCACGTGCTTGGCGAGGTTGCGCGCCAGGCGCAGGACGACCTTGCGCGCGTCGTCGAAGAGGCCGCTGGACTGCAGCGGCAGCCCGCAGCAGTCCTGCTTGGGCACGCTGACCTCGAAGCCGTTGTGCTCGAGGATCGCGACGACCTTCTCGCCCTCCTCCGGCTCGTAGTACTCGGTGCCGCAGCCGTGGAAGTAGACGACCTTGCGCCCCGTCCTCGGGCTCTCGTGCTTGCGCGCCCAGCGCGAGAAGCGCCGCCCCGCGAAGTCCGGCGCGGGCGCGTCGCGGTGGACCTTCAGCAGCTTCTCGCCCAGGATCCGCAGCGGGCGCTTGTCGATCGTCCAGTTGGCGATCTTCGCCGCGGGCGTCCCCGCCCGCCCGAGCCACGTCGGGCGCGTGATGATGCGGTCGCGCAGCGGCACGCCCTTCTGGCGCTTGAGCTTGTTGCGCGCCTGCGCGTTGATCTCGGCGATCTTCACGCCCTGCGGGCAGGACTGCGTGCAGATGCCGCAGCCCGAGCAGTAGTCGACCGACCACTCGACCGAGGGCTCGTCGGCGATCCGGTAGCGCTCGGCCTGCGGCCCGGTGTACTTCGGCCCGCCGAAGAGCGGCGTGACGTTGGAGACCGGGCAGGCCGTCTCGCAGATCGTGCACTTCACGCAGTGGTCGAGCGAGCCGCGCAGCAGCTCCTCGAGGACGCCGCCCTCGCTCATACCGCCGCCTTCATGTTCGCGCCCTCGGCCAGCGCGACCTCCGCAGCGCGGTGGCCGCTGGAGAGCGCGATGCCCTCGCCCGAGCCCTCCCGCCACGGCACGGCTCCGGGCAGCGCGGCGCCGGCGACGAGGACGTTCTCGGTGCCCTCGGCGCGCAGCGCGCCGTCGACCGCCACGCCGACGCGCGCCATCGGCTGCTCGGCGAGGTAGTCGCCCACGAAGCGCGGCGAGCCGGGCTCCGGGACGCCGCGCAGCGGCAGGCCGAGCACCGTCTCGCGCGTGACCCAGTCCGACCCCAGCGCGATCGCGCCCGAGGCGAAGCCGCCCGTGGCGAGCACGAACCAGCGCGCGTGGTAGGTGACGTCGTGGCCGGCGGCGCGGGCGCGCACGGCGCTGACGCGAGCGCCGTCGCGCTGCGCCTCGAGCACCGCGGAGCCGAGGATCAGCCGCCCGCCGGCGCGGCGCAGCGCCGAGCGCAGGGCCTCGAAGGCACGCATGCCGGGGACCGACGGCGGCAGGGTCGGGATCTCGAAGACGCCGCGCCCCAGGCGCCGCTGCAGGTCGGCCCACGCGCCGTGCGGGTCGCGCAGGCCGAGCACGGCTGGCAGGCCGACGCGCTCGTCGCCACGCAGACGGGGCATGATCTCCGCCGCGAACGCGGCGCGGAAGTCGGGGTCGTCGAAGCGCCGCGCGAGCCCCAGCGCATTGGCGTCGGCACGATCGAGCTCGAGCTCGACCTCGATCGCGCGCGCGGCGACGCCGGCCGTCGCCAGGTTGGCCGCGCACAGCGCCGCGTGGAAGTCGCGCAACGCGGGGGTGCCGACGATGCACACCGGCTCGCGCCGGCGCATGTCGCCCTCCGCCATCGTCTCGGGTACGAGTGCCGACGGGCGCAGGACGCCCACGGCGGTCGGCAGCAGGTGGTTGCGCTCCAGGTCGCCGACGTAGCGATAGCCGGGCTGCGGGCCACTGGCGATCCGCTCGGCGAACCACTGCAGCGCGGGCGCCACGCTCTCGACGCCCATCAGCGCGTAGGGGTGGTCGGGCCGAGCGGCGGCCAGCTCGCTCAGCGCGCGCGCGGGCTCCTCCACGCGCTCGGGCGCGTAGCCAAGGACGTCGACCGTCCCGGGCGCGAGGTGCGTCGAGCCGATCCCCTTGGCCAGCACGCACACGCGCGCGCCGCCCTCGGCGAGGCGGGTCGCGGCCGTGAGCCCGGCGCTGCCGGCGCCGATGACCACCGCGTCGAAGTGCAGCTCGCCTCTGGCCCACGGGGCCCCCCCTTGCAGCGGTCGCGGACCCTGCGCGGCTGTGGACGGGGGCGTGGACTCTGTCATGTGGGCAGGTGCTCCACGTCGAGGATGCCTTGGAAGATCCAGTCGTCCAGGCGCGCCTGGCGCAGCTGGTCGCCGTAGAGGATCGGCCACGTGCCCTTCCAACGCTCCTGCAGAAAAGCCAGCAGCGCGCCGTTGGCCTGCTCGCCGCTCATCCCGTCCAGGCCGTGCAGAATCCCGGTGGCGCGATAGATGCAGAAGCCGCCCTGGCACGGGCCCATGCCCAGGCGCAGCTCGCGGCGGATGTCGTCGAGGTTCTGCGTGCCGCGGCGGCGCATGGCGTCCTCGAGCCGGCTGCGCGGGATCATCTCGCACTCGCAGATGAGCTGGTCCTCGCGCAGGTGCTCCTCCTTGCGGGCCAGCCGGTCGCCGAGCTTGTAGGACTCGCCGCTCTCCGAGCCCGGCAGCGGCTCGGTGGCGGTCGTGCACTCGCGCGTCTCGCCGAGCTTGCGGCAGACCGCGTCGACCGTGTCCTCGGCCATGAGTCGGTAGGTCGTGAGCTTGCCCCCGGTCATGGTCACGAAGCGCTCGACGCCGTCGCGCTGCGCGTGGTCGAGCAGCGCGTGGGACCGTGTGATGTCGCGCGAGTCGGTGTCGGAGGCCTTGGAGTCCTCGAAGAGGGGGCGCACGCCGGTCCAGACGCGCAGCGCCCGCGCCTGCTTGAAGCCGGGCACGAGGCACTCCCCCTCCTCGAGCATCGCGTCGACCTCGTTCTGGTGAACCGTGTGGTCGTCGGGGTCCTCGGTGTGGACGTCGGTGGTGCCGATGACGCTGACGGTGCGGATAGGGACGATGATGTCGCCGTCGGAGGGCATCGTGCAGCGATTGATGACGGTGTTCACCAGCCGGTGGTTCATGGCGATCATGATCCCCCGGCCCGGGAGGATGCGGACGCCCTCGATGCCGGCCATGTCCGCGATGCGCCCGGCCCAGGCACCGGCAGCGTTGACCGTCACGCGCGCCTCGACGTCGGTCTCCTCTCCCGTGCGCTCGTCGCGCACGCGCGCGCCCGTGACCTCGTCGCCGTCGCGGTGGATGGCGATCACGCCGTGATAGGGGAGCACGCGGGCGCCGCGCTGCTGCGCGCCGCGCGCCATCGCCCCAACCAGCTTCCACACCTCGACGTTCCCATCGGGTACCCGGAACACGCGCGAGATCCCAGGATGCAGGCGCGGCTCCTCGCGCAGCGCCTGCGCCGGATCGATCTCCTCGCACGGCACGCCGGTCGCCCGGCAGCCCTCGGCGAAGCGATCGGCGTACGCCGGGTCGTCGAACGGAGTGGTGACGAAGAAGCCGCCGGTGTCCTCGACGCAGTCGGCGGCGACCTTGCGCACGATCACGTTCTCGGCGATGCACTCCTCCGCGGCGTGCGGGTCCTTGACCGCGTAGCGCCCGCCGGAGTGCAGCAGCCCGTGAAAGCGCCCGCTGGTGCCCTCGGCCAGGTCGGCGCGATCGACGAGCACGACGTCGAAGCCGCGCAGCGCGGCATCCCACGTCACGCCGGCGCCGGTGGCGCCGCCGCCGATGACGAGGACGTCGGTGCTGAGGACCGTCACCCGCCCGCCCGGATGAGGTTGGAGCGCCCTGTGTGGTGGCGGCCCTCGATCACGCGCACCGCGCCGGACTTCGAGCGCATCGAGAGCGACTGCGTGAGCACGCGCTTCGGCGTGTAGCGCACGCCGCGCAGCAACTCGCCGTCGGTCACGCCGGTGGCCGCGAAGAAGACGTCGCCGGAGACCAGGTCGTCGGTGGTGAGCACCTTGTCGAGGTCGTAGCTCGCGTCGAGCGCCGCCTGGCGCTCACCGTCGTCGCGGGGGTAGAGCCTCCCGAAGATCGCGCCGTCCAGGCACTTCATCGCGCACGCGGCAATGACGCCCTCGGGGGTCCCGCCGATACCGACGAGCACGTCGACCGACGTGCCGTCGTCCGCCGCCAGGATCGCCCCGCCGACGTCGCCGTCGAGCAGGAACTTGATCCGGGCGCCCGTGCTCAGCACGCGCGCGACGAGGTCGGCGTGACGCGGGCGATCGAGGATCGCGACCGTGATGTCGTCAGCCCGCTTGCCGCGCGCCTTGGCGATCAGCGCCAGCGTGTCCTCGATCGGCGCCTCGAAGTCGACGGCGTCGACCAGGTCGCCGGCGACGGCGAGCTTCTCCATGTACACGCACGGCCCGGGATCGAACATCGCGCCGCGGTCGGCCACCGCGATGACCGCCAGCGCATCGGGCAGCGCCTTGGCGGTCAGGGTGGTGCCGTCGACCGGGTCGACGGCGATGTCGACGGCGGGCTGTGAGCCGTTGCCCACGCGCTCGCCGTTGTAGAGCATCGGCGCCTCGTCCTTCTCGCCCTCGCCGATGACCACGATGCCGTCCATGGCGATCGAGGCGAGGACCGGGCGCATGGCGTCGACCGCGGCCTGGTCGACGAGCTCCTTGTCGCCGCGGCCCATGTAGCGACCCGCGGCGATGGCCGCGGCCTCGGTCACCCGGACGAGCTCGAGCGCCAGGTTCCGATCGGGATCGGGCGGCAGATCGCCCATCACGCCGAGTCTACGCCTGCCGGACCACCGGCTGGGGAGGGGCGGCCCGCCCCTCCCCGGTGCCGTGCGATCAGGACTCCGCGTCGAACCAGTCGAAGGTTCGCGTGACGGCCTTCTTCCAGTACTTGTAGTACTCGTCGCGCTTGGCGGAGTCCATCTGGGGCTCCCAGCGCTTGTCCTCGGCCCAGTTGTTGCGGATGTCGTCCTCGCTGGCCCAGAACCCGGTGGCGAGGCCCGCGGCGTACGCGGCGCCCAGGGCGGTGGTCTCGGCCACGACCGGCCGGATCACCGGCACGCCGAGCAGGTCGGCCTGGAACTGCATGAGCAGGTCGTTCTGGACCATGCCGCCGTCGACCTTCAGCGACTCGAGGTCGACGCCCGAGTCCTGGTTCATCGCCTCGACGATCTCGCGGCTCTGGTAGGCCGTGGCCTCCAGGGTCGCGCGGGCGATGTGGCCGGCGTTGACGTAGCGCGTGAGGCCGGCGAACACGCCGCGGGCGTTGGACTTCCAGTACGGCGCGAACAGGCCCGAGAAGGCCGGCACGATGTACAGCCCGCCGTTGTCCTCCACGGTCTGCGCGAGCTCCTCGACCTCGGGCGCCGCCTTGATCATCTTCAGGTTGTCGCGCAGCCACTGCACGAGCGCCCCGGTGATCGCGATCGCGCCCTCCAGGCAGTAGATGGCGTCGTTGTCGCCGATCTTGTAGCCCAGCGTCGTGAGCATGCCGCTCTTGGACTGCACCGCCTCCGTGCCCGTGTTGAGCAGGAGGAAGTTGCCGGTGCCGTAGGTGTTCTTGGCCTCGCCCGGCGACAGGCAGGCCTGGCCGAAGGTCGCCGCCTGCTGGTCGCCCAGGTCGCCGGCGATCGGGATGCCGCTGAAGCCACCGGTCTTGAGCTCGCCGTAGACCTCGCTCGAGGCGTGGATCTCGGGGAGCATCGAGGTTGGCACGCCGATGATGCCGGCGATCTCCTCGTCCCACGAGAGGGTCTTCAGGTCCATGAGCATCGTGCGGCTGGCGTTCGTCACGTCGGTGATGTGCAGCCCGCCGTCGGTGCCACCGGTGAGGTTCCAGATCAGCCAGGTGTCCATGTTGCCGAAGGCCAGGTCACCCGCCTCGGCCCGATCGCGCGCGCCATCGACGTTGTCGAGGATCCAGCGGACCTTCGGCCCCGAGAAGTAGGTCGCCAGTGGCAGGCCGACCTTCTCCTGGAAGCGCGCCTGGCCGCCGTCGCGCGACAGCTCGTCGACGATCTTGTCGGTGCGCGTGTCCTGCCACACGAGCGCGTTGTGGATCGGCTCGCCGGTGTTGCGGTCCCACACGACCGTGGTCTCGCGCTGGTTGGTGATGCCCAGCCCGGCGACGTCGTCGGTGCTCGCCCCGGCCGCACTCAGCGCCTCGTCGAGGACCTCCTGCGAGCGCGCCCAGATCTCCTTGGCATCGTGCTCGACCCAACCCGGCTTGGGATAGATCTGCTCGTGCTCCTTCTGCGCTACTGACTCGACGCGGCCCTCATGGTTGAACACCATGGCCCGCGAGCTGGTGGTGCCCTGGTCCAGGGCAGCTGCGTACTTCGCCATTCGCTTTCTCCTTTAGCCTGACAGCGCCTCGGCGGCGCTCTTGAAGAGGTAGTAGGTAGACGTCGCGCCGGGATCCTGGTGGTCGATGCTGCGTTCGCCGAGGTAGCTGGCGCGGCCCTTGCGGGCGACGAGGGGAATCGTCGCCCGCATGCCCTCCTCGGCCCCCTGTGCGGCCGCCCGCAGCCCATCGTCGAGATCCGAGGCGCCATCCATTGCCTCGATCGCGGGGATGAGCGCGTCGACCATGGTCTTGTCATTGGGCTGCGCCTTGCCCCGGGCCTGGACGCCCTCGAGGCCCTTCTTCCATGCCTCGGTGAAGCCGGCGAGGTCGACCTCGTCCTGGCCGGCCATCGCTCCCCCCATCTGCAGGAAGAGCGTTCCGTACAGCGGCCCCGCGGCGCCGCCGACGCTGGACACCAGCGCCATCGCGACGGTCTTGAGCACGGCGCCAGGATCGGCCTGCTCGGCGGCGTCGAGCTTCTCGATCGCCTTGCGCATGCCGCGGTCCATGTTGGTGCCGTGGTCGCCGTCGCCGATCGCCTGGTCGAGACGGACGAGCTCCTGTCGGTGCTCGCCCATCTCGCCGGCGAAGCGGCGCATCCAGTCCACGACGGCGTCGCGGGTGATCGGCACTTGCCTACGAGCCCCAGCGCAGCGCGGGGGTGTTCACGGGCGCGTCCCAGTAACGCACCATGTCGTCGTCGAGCTTGACCAGGGTGATCGAGCAGCCCTGCATCTCCAAGGAGGTGATGTAGTTGCCGATCAGGTTGCGCTCGATCGAGAGCCCGTGCTCTTGGGCGATCTTGGCCACTTCCGCGTAGACCACGTAGAGCTCGAGCAGCGGCGTGCCGCCCATGCCGTTGACGAAGGCGAGCACCTTGTCGCCCGACCCGAACGGGAGGTCCTCGAGGATCGGCGTCATGAGCCGCTCGGCGATCTGGGAGGCCGGCCCGATGTGCTCCCGGAAGCGCCCGGGCTCTCCGTGGATGCCGATGCCGATCTCGACCTCGTCATCGGCGAGCTCGAAGCTGGGCTCGCCCGACCCCGGCGTGATGCAGGGAGTCAGGGCCATGCCCATCGAGCGCCCGTTGGCGTTGACCTTCCGGCCGAGCTCGGCCACCTCCGCCAGCGACTTGCCGTCGTCGGCAGCGCCGCCGCAGATCTTCTCGACGAGCACCGTGACGCCCACGCCGCGACGGCCCGCGGTGTAGAGCGAGTCCTCCACCGCGACGTCGTCGTTGGTGAGGACCGTCTCGACCTCGATGTCCTCGGCCTTGCCCATGTCGGCCGCCATGTCGAAGTTCATGACGTCGCCGGTGTAGTTCTTGACCACGTGCAGGACGCCGGCGCCGCCGTTGACGGCCTTCGTCGCCTCGAGCATCTGGTCAGGGGTCGGCGAGGTGAAGACCTCGCCCGGACAGGCCGCGTCGAGCATCCCGGGCCCGACGAAGCCGCCGTGCATGGGCTCGTGGCCCGAGCCGCCGCCGGAGATGATCCCCACCTTGCCCTGCACGGGAGCGTCCGCACGGACGACGATGTAGGGCTCGTAGGTGATCCGCAGGCGGTCGCCGTGCGCGGCCTCCATGCCGCGCAGAGCATCCCGGACCACGTCCTCCGGGGAGTTGATGAGCTTCTTCATGAGAGCCCGAACCACCAGTAGTACATGGCCCCGCCGAGAGCGCCGCCGATGAGTGGCCCGATGACCGGAACCCAGGCGTAGGCCCAATCCGACGGCCCCTTGCCGGGGACCGGCAGGATCGCGTGCGCGATGCGCGGACCGAGATCTCGGGCCGGGTTGATCGCGTACCCGGTGGGACCACCGAGCGACAGGCCGATCGAGAACACGAGCAGGCCGACGATGAGGCCGCCACCACCCGCGATGAACCCCACGCCCGGCTTGTTGGCGACGGCCATCGCGAGGACGCCGAACACCAGCACGAACGTGCCCACGATCTCCGTGAAGAGGTTCAGTGGGTAGTTGCGAATGGCCGGCCCGGTCGAGAAGACCGCGAGCTTCAGGCCTGGGTCTTCCGTCTCACGGAAGTGGTCCCAATAAGACCCGAGGACCAGCGAGGCACCGATGAAGGCGCCGAGGAACTCGCCGATGAGGTACTTCGGGACGTCACCGCCGTCGATCACGCCGGCGACCCAGAAGCCAAGCGTGACCGCCGGATTGAGGTGGGCGCCGGTGAACTGGCCTACCGAGTACACGGCGACCATGACCGCCATGCCCCATCCGAACGTGATGACGATCCAGCCCGAGTTCTGGGCCTTGGACTTGTTGAGCAGGACAGCTGCGACCACGCCGTCGCCCAAGAGGATCAGGAGTGCAGTCCCGACCGTCTCCCAACCGATGATGTGCAAAGGGTTCTCCCTCCTTGACAACTGGGGACAGGCGCGACACTAATCAGGGGCGTTCGACAATGTCAAACGCAGTTCGCTCATCTAGAAACAGGTTCGTCAGACCCCCGCCGAGTCAACCCGTTGCCCAAGAACATCCAGTCGATCGAGCGCGCCGCCGCCATCCTGCGGCTGCTGTCGGGCCGCACGCGCCGCCTCGGCGTGGTCGACCTCGCGGGCGAGCTCGGCCTGCCCAAGGGGACGGTCCACGGCCTGCTGCGCACCCTGCAGCACGTCGGCTTCGTCGAGCAGGACGCCGAGACGGGCAAGTACCAGCTCGGCGCCGCGCTGCTGCACATGGGGTCCAGCTACCTCGACGGCAACGAGCTGCGCACGCGCGCGCTGAACTGGTCGGACTCGCTTGCCGCGCGGACCCACGAGAGCGTGCGCATCGGGACGCTGCACGAGGGCCAGGTCCTGATCGTCCATCACGTGTTCCGCCCCGACGACAGCCTGCAGACCCTCGACGTCGGCGCGCTGCTGCCCGCGCACGCGACGGCGCTCGGCAAGGTCCTGCTCGCCGACCACGCGTACATCGCGACCGAGGTCGCGCGCAACGGCCTGGAGTCCTTCACGCCGGCCACCATCACCGAGGCCGAGTCGCTGGAGCGCGAGCTCGACCGCGTCCGCAAGCGCGGGTGGGCGGCGGACATCGGCGAGCTGGTCAACGGCGAGGTCTCGTGCGCGGCGCCGATCATCGACCGCCGCGGGGTGACGGTCGGTGCGATGGGCATCTCGGGCCCGCCCGAGCGCCTGCTCGCCGCGCGCCAGCCGCGCGGCGACCTCGTGGCGTTCGTGCGCGAGGCGGCACGCGCAGTTTCACGCGAACTCGGAGCGATCCCTTGGTAGACAACGCATGGCGATGAGCGAGCAGTACGTGGCGGCGATCGATCAGGGCACCGCGTCCTCGCGCTGCATGGTGTTCGACCGCGCGTCGCGCATCGTGTCGGTGTCCCAAAAGGAGCACCGCCAGCTCTTCCCGCGTGCCGGGTGGGTCGAGCACGACCCCGAGGAGATCTGGCGCAACGTCGAGGAGGTCGTCGGCGACGCCCTCGACAAGGCGCAGCTCTCGACGTCCGACCTCGTCGCGCTCGGCATCGCCAACCAGCGCGAGTCGACCATCGTGTGGGAGCGCGAGACGGGCACGCCGGTGCACAACGCGATCAACTGGCAGGACACGCGCACCGACCACCTCATCCGCGAGCTGGGCGGCGACGAGGGCCAGGATCGCTTCCGCGAGCGCTGCGGCCTGCCGCTGGCCACCTACTTCTCCGGTCCGAAGATCCGCTGGCTGCTCGACACCCTGCCGGGCCTGCGCGAGCGCGCCGAGGCCGGCGAGGTGCTCTTCGGGACGATGGACTCGTGGCTCATCTGGCAGCTCACGGGGCGCCATCTGACCGACGTCACCAACGCGAGCCGGACCATGCTCATGGGCCTCGAGACGCTCGACTGGGACGACGTCCTGCTCGACGCGATGGGCGTGCCGCGGGCGATGCTGCCCGAGATCCGGCCGTCCTCGGAGGTCTACGGCGAGGCGCGCGGCAGGCTGGCCGGGCTGCGGGTCGCCTCGGCGCTGGGGGACCAGCAGGCCGCGCTCTTCGGGCAGACGTGCTTCTCGCCCGGCGAGGCCAAGTGCACCTACGGCACCGGCAGCTTCCTGCTCTTCAACACCGGCGAGCGCCCCGTGCAGTCGGCCAACGGCCTGCTCACCACGGTCTGCTGCCGCATCGGCGACGAGGCGCCGACCTACGCGCTCGAGGGGTCGATCGCGGTCACCGGCGCGCTCGTGCAGTGGTTCCGCGACAACATCACGCTCATCGGCTCGGCGCCCGAGATCGAGACGCTCGCGCGCACGGTCGAGGACAACGGCGGCTGCTACTTCGTCCCCGCCTTCTCGGGGCTCTTCGCGCCGCACTGGCGCAGCGACGCGCGCGGGGTGATCGCCGGGCTGACCGGCTACATCACCAAGGGCCACCTCGCCCGCGCCGTCCTCGAGGCGACCGCGTGGCAGACGCGCGAGGTCGTCGACGCAATGAACACCGACGCGCGCATGCCTCTCCGCACCCTGCGCGTCGACGGCGGGATGACCGCCAACAACCTGCTCATGCAGTTCCTCGCCGACGTCCTCGATGCCCGCGTCGTGCGCCCGATCGTCGCCGAGACCGTGTCGCTCGGCGCCGCGTACGCGGCGGGCCTTGCCGTCGGCTTCTGGCCCGACACCGACGCCCTGCGCGCGAACTGGCACAAGGCGGCGGAGTGGCTGCCGCAGATGGACGGCACCGCGCGCGACCGCGGCTATCGCAAGTGGCGCAAGGCGGTCACGCGGGCGATGGACTGGGTCGACGAGGACGACGAGTAGGCGCGACCCTCTCCGCGCTCGCCGAGGAAGCGAGCGGTCCGCCCGCCGCCCGCTCCCTCTCCCTCGGTGCCCGGTCGCGAGGTGCCGCCGGCGCGGCGCGGACGAGCTACTCGGAGGCCACCACCGCCTCGACCCCGTCGTCCCAGCGCCACGCCGCGGACGGCCCGGCCAGGTGCACCCCGCCGATCCAGCGGTCGATGCCGTTGAGCTCGACGTGGTCGGCGGTGCCGGCGAGGACGGCGTGGCCGGCGTCGGTGAGGTGCAGCGGCGACGCGTGCAGCAGCGGGGTCTCGGCCGCCGCCAGGCGCTCGAGCGCGGCGAACGCCCACGTGTCGCCCAGGAACGGCCGCGCCTCCCGGCCCGCCGCGCGCACGAAGGCCTCGCCGGCGCTCGCAGCGCCGTCGGCGACGGCGGCGAGCAGGCGCCGCTCGGTGAGCGACAGGCCGTCGCGCGTCCAGGGGTACTCGCGTCCGAGGCGGTCGAAGGCCTCGCCGAGGAAGCGCAGTTCGGGCGAGCGCGCCGCCGCGATCGCCGCCAGGCCGCGCGGGTCGGGCGCACGCAGCGCGTCCCACGCGGCGACGCCGAGGGCGAGCGCGTCGGCGGTGAGCGCAACCGCGGCGGCCGCCGGCAGCGCCTCGAGTTGATCGGCCCGCAGCTCGCCCAGCCCGCCGAAGTGCGCGATGCCGAGGTGCTCGCCGATGCAGATCAGCGTGATCCGCTCGGCGCCGACGCCGAGCGCGGCCAGCCGCGCCAGGATCTGCGCGAGCTGCAGCT
Source organism: uncultured Actinomycetes bacterium (assembly GCA_963851295.1). GTDB lineage: Bacteria > Actinomycetota > Thermoleophilia > Solirubrobacterales > Solirubrobacteraceae > JAOPZW01. The sequence continues at coordinate 54,449 of CAWKOS010000005.1, forward strand.
GGTCGTAGAGGTCGGCCTCGAACCAGAGGACGTAGTCGCCGTCGCGGCCGGCGGCCAGCGCGGCGTCGCGCTCCTCGAAGGCCTCGGCGCCGGCGCCGAGGAAGCGCGCCCGCACCGCCCGCAGCTCCACCTCCCCCACGTCGGGCACCGGCCCCTCGTGGAGCGCGTCGCGCCACACGACGACGCGCTCGACGAGGTCGGTCTGCAGCAGCGACTGCGCGGTCGAGTCGCCGTTGGTCACGTGCAGCGTCCCGTCCGCCAGCAGCCGGGCTCGCGCCGCCGTGTAGGACTCGCCCGTCTTGGCCATGCGCTCGCGCACGCGGCGCTTGAAGTCGGCCTGCCTGGTCATGCTCGTCTCCTGCGCGCTGTCCCCCGATCCCCCAGCGACCCGCGGGGCAGGCGCGATCGACGACCGTGCAAGCCCCGTCCGAGAGGCTGCTCCTCCCTTTGCCTCCACGACGAGCCCGGCTGGGGCGGGCTCCCGGAGGTTGGGCGTGGACGGCCGCCGAGGGCCGATCGTACTCAGTCGGAGGCGCTGCCGACGAGGCGCTTGCGCCGATACGGCGAGGCCGACGGGCCGCCGTCGCCGCTGTTGAAGAAGCTCTGCACGCGCTCGATGAGCGCGGAGGTGTCCTCGCTGGGGCGGATCGGCTCGCCGAAGGAGACCTCGATGCGATGGCGCTTGGAGACGAGCTTGCCGTGGATGCGCTTGGGCCACAGGCGCCCGGGCGGCATCGCGTCGCGCGTGCCGGTCACCCGGATCGGGACGATCGACAGGTTGTGGGCGGCCGCCAACACCGCGGCGCCGCGGCGCACGCGACCCGGGTCGCCGTCGCGCGTGCGCGTGCCCTCCGGGTACAGGAGCAGGTTCCAGCCCTGGTCGAGCAGCTTGTCGAGGTGCCCGCCGCCGTTCTTGCCGAGCCCGCCGCCGCGGCGCTCGATCGGCACCGTGTTGAAGACGAGCGACACGGCCGCGGCCACGACGCGGTTCTTGTAGAAGTAGTCCGCGGCGGCGGCCACCGCCGTGCGCTTGCGCAGGCGGCGCGGCAGCGCCGCGAGGATGACCGGCGTGTCCATGTGGCTGGCGTGGTTGGCCACCAAGATCACGGGGCCCTTGAGCCCGGCGAGCTTCTCCTTGCCGATCGCGCGGCGCGACGTGTAGTAGTCCATCGCGGGGCGCAGCACGAAGCGCATGAAGTTCTCGCGCCAGACGCGCGCGGCCCAGGTCCGCGCCCACGGCACGTCGAGCTGGGCGGCGGCGGCCCGCAGCTCGCGGCCCTTCTTCGGGGCGTTGCGTGCGGCTTGCGCGACGCGGCGCTTCCAGGAGCGCTTGCGAGTGAACGGCGAGAACGGCAGCACCGCCGGGAATTACCCCCGCACGTGACACGCGTTACAGGCGGCCGAGCGGGTAACACCGCGACTCCACCCAAACGACCAGGAGGCCGCCCCATGTCCAACGAGCCGATCCCCGAGCCCACCGAACACCCCGCCCAGCCCGAGCAGCCCACGGACGGCTTCGCCGAGGGCGAGGCGACGCCCGAGGTCTTCCCCGAGGACGAGCGCGTCGGGCGCTTCAGCGAGGGCGAAGAGATGCTGCCCGACTCGCCAGACAAGCACGAGCACGGCAGGTTCAGCGAGGGCCAGGAGGAGCTCCCGGAGGACGATCCCGAGAAGCACATCGAGCGTCGCTTCAGCGAGGGGCAGGACGCCCAGCCCCCCAATCTCAATCCGTGAGGAGCGAAGGGAGCGAAGGGAGCGAAGAATGAGCGAGCAGGAGCCGCCCCGCGGCAGCTTCGCCGAGGGCGAGGACGACCCCGAGAAGCACACCAAGGGGCACTACTAGTCGGACGCATGTAGGCGCGCGCGGCGGTGGAGCCGTCGCGCGCGCGCGTCACATCACGGCACGAGCTGCTGCGGCTCGACCGCGAGCCGCTGGGCCTCGACCGCCAGCCGCTGCGCCTGGCGCTCGGGCGTGATGCGCACGACGTCCCACACGAGCCCGAGCTTCTCCATCAGCCAGATGAGCGCGGCCGACGGGTCGAGCTCGAGGCGGCCGAGCCCGTGCGTCGCCGAGCGCGGGAAGGCGTGGTGGTTGTGGTGCCAGGCCTCGCCGAAGGTCGGCAGCGCCAGCCACCACACGTTGGTCGACTTGTCCTCGACGTCGAAGCGCCGGCGCCCGAAGAAGTGGCAGACGGAGTTGATCGACCACGTCAGGTGGTGCAGCAGGAACACGCGGACCAGGCCGCCCCAGAGCAGCCCCGTCAGCGCGCCCTTGTAGGAGCCCGTGAGCAGCCAGCCCAGCGCCGCCGGCAGCGCGAGGCCGAGCACGACCCAGCCCAGGAACGAGCGGTCGACGAAGCGCATGCCGCGGTCCTCGACGAGGTCGCGCGCGTACTTCGTGCGCTCGGCGCGGCCGTGCTCGGTCAGCAGCCAGCCGACGTGGGCGTGCAGCAACCCGCGCACCGCACCCTTGATGCCCTTGCCGTTGCCGACGTGGGGCGAGTGCGGGTCGCCCTCCTCGTCGGTGTGCGCGTGGTGTTTGCGATGGTCGGCGACCCAGTTGATGACCGGACCCTGGACCGCCATCGAGCCGGCCGCGGCGAAGAAATACTCGACCGGCCTGGAGGTCCGGAAGGAGCGGTGCGTGAGCATCCGGTGGAAGCCGACGGTCACGCCGAAGCCGGTGATCAGGTACATGACCGCGGCCACGACGAGGTCGTGGACGCCGACCACCTCGTTCCAGAAGACGACGATCGCCGTCAGGATCAGGAGCGGGGGCAGCACGACGGTGAGCAGGTTCATGGTCTTCGCCGTACGGGTCATGGGCTGAGCGTATGGCACAGGATCCCCGGGTTTCTCGCCCGCCACACATGGCTGGCGCCGCCGAATCTGTAGCCTCGCGCCAAGAAATGGCCAACGACCTCCCGCCCGAGCTCGCGGCGGCCCTGCGCCCCGCGCTCCCCGACCTCGCGCAGGACATCATCGCCGCCATCGGCCGCGAGGTCCCCGACTACGCGCGCCCGCTCGAGGGCCCCTTCGGCCGCGCGCTGCGCGTCGGGGTGCAGCGCGCCCTGGCGCGCTTCGTCGACGGCATCGAGAACCCGAAGGCGGGCGACGGCGGCGCCCGCGAGATCTACGTCGCCCTCGGTCGCGGCGAGATGCGCGCGGGGCGCAGCCTCGACGCGCTGCTCAGCGCCTACCGCCTCGGCGCGCGCCTCGCGTGGGAGCACTTCGTCGCCGCCGGCGAGGCGGCCGGCCACGAGCCGCAGACCCTCTACCGGCTGGCGAGCGCGATCTTCGACTACATCGACGGCATCAGCGCCGAATCCGTCGAGGGCTTCACGCAGGAGCGCGCTGCCGCGGAGGGCGAGGCCCAACGCCGGCGCCGCGCGCTGGCCCGGCTGCTGGCGCGCGACGACGTCGCCCCCGAGGAGGTCCGCGACCTCGCGCGCCTGGCGGGCTGGCGCCGGCCCGCCGCCGTCGCGGCGCTCGTGGTCGGCCACGCCACCGGCGGCGAGGCCGACGCCGACCGCGTCGCCTCGCGCCTGGGCGCGGGCGCGATCGCGGCGGCCGAGGGCGCGCTGACCATCGCCTGGGTCCCCGACCCGCAGGCGCCGGGGCGCCGCGCGCAGCTCGAGACGGCTGTGGAGGGCGCGCCCGCCGCGCTCGGCCCCGCGGTGGTGGTCGAGCGCTCGCCCTTCAGCCTCGTGCGCGCCCGCGCCGCGCACGCGCTCGTCCTCGACGGGCACATCGGCGGCGGGGCGCTCGTCGACGCCGACGAGCACCTGCCCGCGCTGCTCCTGCACGGCGGCGACGGCGCGCTCGCCGCCGACCTCGCCGCCCGCGCCCTCGCGCCGCTGGACGAGCTGCGCCCCGGCGCGCGCGGCCGCCTGCGCGCGACGTTGCGCGCGTGGCTCGACCACCCCGGCCAGGTCACGGTGGTGGCCGGCGAGCTGCACGTCCACCCGCAGACCGTCCGCTATCGCGTCGCTCAGCTGCGCGAGCTCTTCGGCGACGCGCTCGAAGACGCCGACGCGCGCTTCGAGCTGGCGCTGGCGCTGCGCGCCGAGCCGGCCTCCCCGTAGCCGGCGCCCAGGAGCGCGGGCAGGCCGTCGCTGCGCAGCGCCTCGGCGCCGACGTCGCCTCGGGTCAGCAGGAGCCAGACGAGCCGGCGCCGCGCGGCCGGATCGCGCGTCATCCGGCCGAGAAGGTGACGGTCACCGTCGAGGTGACGGTCGGCGGGACGCGGCAGGTATGGCGGCTGCGCGTCCCGACGCGCTTGCGCTTGCCGGTCTTCTTGTCGGTCTTGAACACCGTGGTGCGGATCGTGCCGCAGAAGCGATCGGGGCCGAAGGTCCCGTAGAAGCCGAAGAAGGGCCCGTAGGGCGAGGTCTGGGCGTCGGAGATCGAGACGATCGGGCCGAGCGTGAGGCCGGCGATCTTGGCCAGGTCGGTGGCGTGGTCGCGGGCGTCGGCGACGGCGCGCGGGAGCGCCTTGGCCTCGGCGGCCTCGACGGCGGCGCGGATCGGCGCCTCGTGCGTGCGGTCCTTCGGCGCGACGACCTTGATGCTGGCGACGCCCTGCGCCTCGACGGTGCGCGCGGGCGCGGCCGTCTGCGCGTGGGCGGCGACGGGCAGCGCGAGCGGCACGGCGAGCGCCAGGACGGCGATCGGACGGCGACGGCGGGACCGGCTCATGCGAGACCTCCGAGGCGTGGGACCCTTCCGGCCCTTCTTTGCGCGAAGGGCCGCTTCTGTGACGCAGTACGCCGCAGAGGCGCTCAAAGGTCCTGAGCGGTCGCGCGCGGCCCGCCCGAGCGGCCCGCGGCGGTCGCCCTCAGCCCCACTGCCGATCGCCGAGGCGCGCCCGCAGCGAGGCGATCTCGGTGACCGCGGAGGCAACGTAGGCGGCCTCGGTGGCGAGGATCTCGTCCTCGAGATCGGCCATGTAGGCGGGCTCGCCGGCCAGCGGCGTCATCTGCGCGAGGGTGCGCTCGCGGAAGAGCTCCTCGAGCCTGCGCCGGTTGTCGAGAACGACGTCCACGACAACGGGGCGTTCATCGCGCGCGAACGGCGTTCCATCGGCTCGCCGCCGCGACCGCGGCGCGCACGGGTCACGACCGCCGCAAGGCCGGGCGGCAGGCGCCCGTCGGTCGACAGCCAGGAGCCCGCGAGGATCAGCAGCAGCCCGGCGACCGCGCCGGCCCCGGGGCGCTCGCCGAGCACGGTGACCCCGAGCTTGACCGCAACGACCGGCGCGGCGCCCGTGGGCCTAGCCCCAGTTCTCGTCGCCGAGCTGCGCGCGCAGCTGCGCGATCTCGATGACCGCGGAACCGACGTAGGCGTGACGGGTGGCGAGGATCTCCTCTTCCAGGTCGGCCATGTAGCGCGGGTCGTCGCGCAGGGCCGTGTCGAGCGCGAGGACCCTCTCGTGCTCCAGGAGGGCGAGATGCTGCTTGATGTCGGTGGCGGTCTTGACGGACATGGCGGTCAGAGATTCAGAACTTCGTTGATGCTCCAGAGTTACGCAGCAAGTTGGAATCCGGTTGACATCCATGCAGACGTACGGCTGGCCTCACTCCTTCCCGATGGCCACATCGGCCCACCCTGCAAGGCAAGTTGCGCCGGACCGGCGATCCGCCTGCCGCCAGTTCATGGATTAGGCTCGCGGCACGTTGGACGCTGTGTCACACGCCACGCGCGCGGACGGCGACGCAGTGCCGGGCGCGGCGCCCGTCGACGTCCGCCTTGTCGACCTCACGCGCCGCTTCGCGGACGTGACGGCCGTCGACGGGATCTCGCTCGACATCGAGCGCGGCGAGTTCTTCACCATGCTCGGTCCCTCGGGCTCGGGCAAGACGACGACCCTGCGCCTGATCGCGGGCTTCGAGCTGCCCGACGGCGGGCGCGTCGAGCTCGCGGGCACCGACGTCACCGGCCGCCCGCCCCACGCCCGCGACGTCAACACGGTCTTCCAGGACTACGCGCTGTTCCCGCACATGACCGTGCGCGAGAACGTCGAGTACGGGCTGCGCATCAGGAAGGTGGCCCGCGACGAGCGCCGCGCCCGCGCCGGCGAGGCGCTGGCCATGGTGCGCCTGGCCGACTACGGCGCGCGCAAGCCCGCGCAGCTCTCCGGCGGCCAGCGCCAGCGCGTCGCGCTGGCGCGCGCGATCGTCAACCGCCCGCAGGTGCTGCTGCTCGACGAGCCGCTCGGCGCCCTCGACCTCAAACTGCGTCAGGAGATGCAGGTCGAGCTCAAGCGCATCCAGGGCGAGGTCGGCATCACCTTCGTCTACGTCACCCACGACCAGGAGGAGGCGCTGACCATGAGCGACCGCCTGGCCGTGTTCAACGCCGGGCGCATCGAGCAGGTCGGCACGCCCGCCGACGTCTACGAGCACCCCGCCAACGAGTTCGTGGCGGGCTTCGTGGGCGTGTCGAACGTCGTCGAGCGCGGCGGCCGGCGCTTCACGATCCGCCCCGAGAAGGTGCGCCTGCTCGGCGAGGGCGAGGACGGCGGCGGCCTGCACGTCGAGGACGGCGCCGTGGCCGACGTCGCCTACGTCGGAATGGTCACCCGCTACCTCGTCGCGCTCGACGCGGGCGGCGAGCTGCAGGTGGTGCGCCAGAACCTCGAGACGTCGTCGGTGGACGCCCACGAGCTGCGCGGGCGCCGGGTGCGGGTCGCGTGGCGCGACGACCAGACGTTCGCGATCGAGGACGTGCAGTCACGCGAGGAGGAGGAGCGAGGATGAGCAAGCGAGGAACGTGGGCGGCCGTCCTGACGGCCGGCGCGCTGTTCGCCGCCGCCGGGTGCGGCGGCAGCGACGACGGCGGAGGCGGAGGGAGCACGGGCGGCGCCGGCAAGGCCAGCTCCGGCTTCAAGGTGCCGAAGGTGCCGATGGCGCAGAGCGTCGGCGCCGGGGAGGGCAAGCTCAACATCATCGCCTGGGCCGGCTACGCCGAGGACGGCTCGACCGACCCGAAGGTCGACTGGGTCACGCCGTTCGAGAAGCAGACCGGCTGCCAGGTCAACGTCAAGATCGGCAATACGTCCGACGAGATGGTGACGCTCATGCGCACCGGCCAGTACGACGGCGTCTCGGCCTCGGGCGACGCGACCCTGCGCCTGATCGCCGGCGGCGACGTCGCGCCGGTCAACACCGACCTGGTGCCCAACTACGCGGACGTCTTCGCGCAGCTCAAGAACCAGGAGTTCAACTCGGTCAACGGGCAGATGTACGGCATCCCCCACGGCCGCGGCGCGAACCTGCTCATGTGGCGCTCGGACAAGGTGCCGGGCACGCTGGACTCCTGGAGCGCGGTCTTCGACCAGGCCTCGAAGTACAAGGGCAGCCTGACCGCCTACGACAACCCGATCTACATCGCCGACGCGGCGCTTTACCTGAAGGCGACCAAGCCCGACCTGAAGATCACCAACCCCTACGAGCTCGATGACAAGCAGTTCCAGGCCTCGGTCGACCTGCTCAAGGCCCAGCGTCAGAACATCGGCGAGTACTGGTCGGACTACACCAAGGAGCAGGCGGCGTTCACGAGCGGCGACTCGACCGTCGGCACCACCTGGCAGGTGATCGCCAACCTACTCGACGCCGACAAGGTCAAGGTCAAGACCACGCTGCCCAAGGAGGGCGCCACCGGCTGGTCGGACACGTGGATGATCTCGTCGAAGTCCAAGCATCCCAACTGCATGTACAAGTGGATGAACTGGATCATCTCGCCGAAGGTCAACGCCGAGGTCGCCGAGTGGTTCGGCGAGGCGCCGTCCAACGCGAAGGCCTGCACCGAGACCTCGGACAAGAGCTTCTGCAAGACCTACCACGCCGACGACCAGGCCTACTTCTCGAAGGTCTCCTACTGGACGACGCCGCGCAAGCAGTGCGGCGACGAGCGCGGCGACGTGTGCAAGGACTACTCCGCCTGGGTGCAGGCCTGGACGGAGATCAAGGGGTAAGTGCGACCGAAGGGGCGACGGCGAGTCGAGCTCGGGCTGCTGCTCAGCGGGCCGCTGGGCTGGCTCGCCGTCGCGTACCTGGGGTCGCTCGTCGTCCTCTTCATCTCGGCCTTCTGGAAGCTCGACGACTTCAGCGGCCTGATCGTCAAGCAGCCCACCTTCGACAACTTCAAGCTGCTGTGGAACAACCACGTCTACCGGACGATCGCGTTCCGCACGATCGGGATCGCCGCCCTGGTGACGGTCACCGACGCGATCCTCGCCTTCCCGATCGCCTTCTTCATGGCCAAGGTCGCCCGCCGGGCCACCCGCGGGCTGCTCATCGTCGGGATCCTCACGCCGCTGTGGGCCGCGTACCTCGTGAAGGTCTACGCGTGGCGCGAGATCCTCTCCGAGGACGGGATCCTCAACTGGGCGCTCTCGCCGTTGGGGCTCAAGGGGCCGGGCTTCGGCTTCGTCGCCACCTGGCTGGTCTTCAGCTACCTGTGGCTGCCGTACATGATCCTGCCCATCTACGCGGGCCTCGAACGGATCCCCGCCTCGATGCTCGACGCCTCCAGCGACCTCGGCGGGCGCCCGGGGACGACCTTCCGCCGCGTGGTCCTGCCGCTCGCCTTCCCCGCCGTGGTGGCGGGCTCGATCTTCACCTTCTCGCTGACGCTGGGCGACTACATCACGCCCCAGCTCGTCTCCTCGACGCAGTTCATCGGCAACGTGGTCTACGCCAACGTCGGGGTGGCCAACAACCTCCCGCTCGCCGCCGCCTTCGCGACCGTGCCGGTCGTCGTGATGATCGTCTACCTGCTCGTCGCCCGGCGCCTGGGCGCCTTCGAGGCCCTGTAGGCGATGCAGCTCTCGGGCGCCTCGAAGTGGCTGCTGCGGCTCGGGACCGGGCTCACGCTCGCCTTCCTCTACATCCCGCTCGTGGTCATCGCGATCTACGCGTTCAACTCCACGCGCGTGCAGAAGTGGCCGCCGGCGGGGCTGACGTTCTCGTGGTTCGAGAAGGCCTTCCACAACCCGGGCGTGCGCGACGCGCTGTGGACGAGCATCAAGGCCGGCCTGCTCGCGACCCTCGTCGCCCTCGTGCTCGGGACGCTGGCCTCGATCGCCGTCGCGCGCTACGAGTTCTTCGGCCGCGAGGGCATCTCGTTCCTCGTGCTCCTGCCCATCGCCCTGCCGGGCATCGTGACCGGCATGGCGCTGAACTCGACCTTCACGCAGGTGCTCGGCGTCGAGCTCGGGCTGCTGACGATCGTCATCGGCCACGCGACCTTCTGCATCGTCGTCGTCTTCAACAACGTCGTCGCGCGATTGCGCCGCACCTCGCGCTCGTTCGAGGAGGCCTCGGCCGACCTCGGCGCCAACGGCCTGCAGACCTTCCGCTACGTCCTCTTCCCGCAGCTGCGCTCGGCGCTCGTCGCGGGCGCGCTGCTCGCCTTCGCGCTGAGCTTCGACGAGGTCATCGTCACGACGTTCACCGCCGGCCAGCAGGAGACGCTGCCGATCTGGATCTTCGCCAACCTCTCGCGCCCGCGGCAGCTTCCGATCGTCAACGTCGTCGCCGTGCTGGCGATCGTGCTGTCGCTGATCCCGGTCTGGATCGCGCAGCGCATCACGGCCGACCCGGTGACCGCGACCGGCCCGGGCGCGGCGCCCTGATCAGGCCTCGGGGACGGGCGGCTCGTTGGCCAGCACCCACTCGTCGGCGTCGCCGCGGCGCACGAGCCCGCGCTCGCGCAGCGAGCGCAGGGCGAGCGAGACGGTGGGGCGCCGGGCGCCCACGAGCCGGCCGAGCTGCTCCTGGGTGACCGGCAGGCGTAGGACGATGCCGTCGGCGCGCACGTGGCCGCGCCGGTCGGCGAGGTGCCAGAGGAGGCGATGAAGACGATCCTCGACGCGCGGAAGGTGGCTGAGGGCCAGGGCGATGGCCGTGCGCCGCGCGCGCTCGTGGACGCGGTCGGTGAGGGCCGCCGCGAGCTGCGGGTAGCGGGCCACGCGCTGGGCGAAGGCGGCGTCGAGGACGAGCAGCCGCGCGGGCTCAAGGACCTCCCAGCGCGGCTCGAGCCCGACGATGCGCTCCTCGGTGCCGTCGTCGGGCCCGAGCAGGTCGCCCTCGGTGACGAGCTCGGCCCCGAGCGCCTCGGGGCTCTCGAGGTCGCGCATGAGCAGCCCGCGCAGCACGAGCAGGCCGAAGCCGCCGCGGATGCGCTCGGCCGCCGCGTCGGGGCTCCAGCGCCCGCGCGGGATCGACACGCAGCCGGCCACCGCCGCCGCGCGAGCCTCGGGCAGGTCGCCGCCAACACGCCGCGCCAGTTCGCGATCCGCGTCCAGCAGCCTGACTGCTTGGACCGTGGCTTGACCGCCAGAACGAGCGAAGCGCTTGCCGGCCCTGCCGGATTCAGACACAAACGCCACCTCTGGCTCTTCCATCCCCGTGTATCCATAGCGGGAAACCCGGCCATGCGACGATGCGCAGAAAATGAAGATCTTGGTCGTCGATGACGAGCCTGCCCTGCGCACGGCTCTGGAGCGGGCGCTTTCGCTCGACGGCTATGAAATCGAGCTTGCAGGCGATGGCGCCGAAGCCCTTGACAAGCTCGCCGCGGCGCCCCCCGATGCGGTCGTCCTCGACGTCGCCATGCCGCGCGTCGACGGCCTGGAGGTCTGCCGGCGGATGCGCCAGGCCGGCGACCGCACCCCCGTGCTGATGCTCACCGCCCGCGACGCGGTCGACGATCGCGTGGAGGGCCTCGACGCCGGCGCCGACGACTACCTGGTCAAGCCCTTCGCCCTGCGCGAGCTGCGCGCGCGCCTGCGGGCCCTGCTGCGCCGCGTCGAGCGCGGGGACGAGACGCTGCGTTACGCCGACCTCGAGCTCGACCCCGGCGCGCACGAGGTCCGCCGCGGCGATCGGCGCGTCGAGCTCTCGCGCACCGAGTTCGCACTGCTCGAGCTCTTCATGCGCCATCCTCGTCAGGTGCTCTCGCGCGCGCAGATCTTCGAGGCGGTCTGGGGCTACGACCTCGGCGCGACCTCGAACGCGCTCGGCGTGTACATGGGCTACCTGCGACGCAAGACCGAGGCCGGCGACGAGCCGCGGCTGCTGCACACCGTGCGCGGCCTGGGCTACGTCCTGCGCGAGGGCTGACCGTGGCGCTGCGCGCTCGCCTGACCCTGATGTCGGCCGTCGTCGTCGGCGTGACCCTCGTGCTCGCCTCGGTCGTCGCCTACGCCGCGGTCCGCAGCCAGCAGCGCGGCCAGGTCGAGGACGCGCTGCGCGGCAACGCGGCCTTCTATCAGCGCCTCGCCGCCCGCCTCAGCGGCGCCCCCCAGGGCCCGCCGCGCGAGCGCACGCCGCCGCCGAACCTCGGCGGCCCCGGCGGCTACGCCCAGCTCGTGCGCCCCGACGGGAGCGTCATCGAGCTCGTGCCGGGTGGCGGCCTGGCGCTGCCGGTGACCCGCGAGGCCATCGCCACCGCCCAGGGCGGCTCGGACGGCGGCTTCTCCGACGCCCACGCCGAGGGCCTGCACCTGCGCGTGCTCACCGCGCCGCTCGGCCCGGTCGGTGCGGTGCAGGTCGCGCGCTCGCTCGAGGACGCCGACCGCGTCCTGGACCGCCTGCGCGGCGTGCTCGTCGCGCTCGTCGCGGCCGGGACCGCGCTCGCCGCGCTCGCCAGCCGGCTGCTCGCGCGGCGCGTCGTGGCGCCCGTCACCGAGCTCACGCAGGCCGCCGAGCACATCGAGACGACGGGCGACCTCGGGCGCCGCGTCGAGGCCGGCGGCGACGACGAGGTCGGCCGGATGGCACAGCACTTCAACGCCATGCTCGCGCGCCTGCAGACCTCGCAGGCCCAGCAGCGCCAGCTCGTGGCCGACGCCTCCCACGAGCTGCGCACGCCGGTGACCTCGCTGCGCACGAACGTCGAGGTCCTGCGCGACGCGCCCGCCATGGACGACGCCGACCGCCGGGCGCTGCTCGACGACGTCGTCGAGCAGGCCGAGGAGCTCGGCAACCTCGTCGGCGACGTCATCTCGCTGGCCCGCGACGGCGAGGCGCCGCCGGCGACCGAGGACGTGCGCCTCGACGAGCTCGTCGCCGAGGCCGTGGTCCGGGCCCGGCGCCACGCGCCCGCGGTCAGCTTCTCGCTGCTCACCGAGCCGACGGTGGTCGCCGGGGCGCCCGATCGCCTGGGCCGCGCGGTCAACAACCTGCTCGACAACGCCGCGCAGCACGCCGATCGCATCGAGGTCACCGTCGCGGGCGACGGCGTCGTCGCCGTGCGCGACCACGGGCCCGGCGTCCCGCCCGAGGACGCGCCGCACGTCTTCGACCGCTTCTACCGCGGCTCGACGGCGCGCGGACGCCACGGCTCGGGCCTGGGCCTGGCGATCGTGCGCCAGGTCGCCGAGGCGCACGGCGGCAGCGTCCGCGTCGAGTCGCCCGAGGACGGCGGCGCCCGCTTCGTCCTGGCCCTGCCCGGGACGCCGGCCTAGCCGGGCCCGCGGGGGGGCGAACGTCGGTTTTCCCACGCCTACACGGGGCATGACCGACGTTCGACCGCCGCGAGAGCTCGCGAGGCTGCAGGATGGCGTAGTCGCACGCTGGCAGCTCGTCCGCGCAGGCCTGACCGAGGCCGCTGCCGAGTGGTGGGTGCGCGACATGCAACCACTCTGCAGGGGCGTGTTCCTCACCGGTCTGGGACCCCCGACCCAACGCCAGTGCTGGTGGGCGGCGGTGCTCAGCCACCCCGGCACCGTGCTCAGCCACGCGAGCGCCGCCGCGTGCCACGAGCTGCGGCGAGTGGTCGGCGCGACGATCACGGTGACGCGCGTCGGCAACCGCGGCCGTGAGCACAGTCCCGAACTCCTGGTCAGCTACTCGCTGACCCTGCATGGCCAGATCACCGAGCGAGACGGCCTGCCCGTCACCACAGTCGAGCGCACGATCATCGATCTGTGGCCGAACCTCTCCGCGCAGGCCCGCTTGCGGATGCTCCGCGAGGGTCTGCGCCTCCGGTTGACGAGCGTCCCGCGGATGCATGCGGCGGTCCGCGCGCATCGCGGGCGCCGCGGCGTGGCCTCGCTGCGCGTCGCGTTGGAACAGCTCGGCGCACTCGGGCTCGACCGCTGCCGCTCGGACGCCGAGGCATGGGCTGTGGCCCTGATCGCCGACGCCGCCCTGCCGTTGCCCGACATCAACGAAGACGTCGCCGGGGAAGAGGCCGACCTCAGCTGGCCGGCGGCCCGCGTCATCGTCGAGATCGACGGGCCGAGCTATCACGTCTTGCGCGACGAGGACATCCACAAGATGAAGGCCTGGCAGGCGGCCGGGTTCGAGGTCCGGCGCATCAGCTCCGACCTCCTCTACGCGGACCCCGCGCGCCTCCTCGCCCTCGTCCCGCACCCGTCGAACGTCGGTCTTGCCACGTCCTGACATGGGAAGACCGACGTTCGGCGCCCCCTCCGGCGCCTCGGTCACACAGACGGCAGCTCGAGCCCCGCCGCCACCAGCGCGCCCGCGAGGGTGCCGAGGAGCAGGCCGTGCAGGTCGGCGCGCGAGAGGTCGCGGGTGGCGATCCAGTCCAGGCAGGCGCCGTCCATGAACCACAGCCAGCCGCGCACGGCGATCCGGCCTCGCGGGTTGTCGGCGGCGCCGAGGCCCTCGAGGATCCGGTCGGCCGTCTGCGCGCGCACGCCCTCGACGAGCTCGCGGACCTCGGGCACGGCGCCGGCGCTGCGGAAGAGCTTGACGTAGGCCTCGGCGTTGTCCTCGATCCAGGCCAGGTAGGCGTCGACCGCCTCGGCGAGCGCCTGCGCGGGCGGCAGCGACGGATCGGGCTCGACGCGGGCGCGCAGCTCGTCGGCGCCGCCGGCGAGGGTGGCCACGAAGTAGTCCTGCTTGGAGGGGAAGTAGTGGTAGAGCAGCGCCTTGGAGATCCCCGCCTCGCGCGCGATCTGGGCCATCGAGATCTCGTCGTAGGCGTGCTCGGTGAACAGCCGGGCGCCGAGCTCGAGCAGGCGCCGGCGGCGCTCGTCGTTCTCCAGGCGGGTGTAGGCGGGGCCGCTGCTCATCCCCGCAGGTCGAGCGCGGCGCCGACGATCGTCTCGGCGTCCAGGCCGTGGTGTCGGTAGAGGTCGGCGATGTCGCCGGACTGCCCGAACTGCGAGACGCCCAGGCAGGCGATCGGGGCGCCGTGGACGCCGGCGAGGAAGGCGAGCGTGTGCGGGTGGCCGTCGATCACGGTCACGAGCGGCCGCCGCTGCGCGAACAGGCGCCCGAGGATCGCGTCGTCGGCGTCGGCGAGCCCGGCGCGCGCCTGCAGCGCGCGGAAGACGAGGTCCGGGCTCGTCAGGCAGATGACCTCGGCGCCCAGCTCGTCCGCCGCCTCGAGCGCCTCGGGGACCACGGCGCCGACGGCGACGATCGTCACGTCGCCGCCCTCCCGGAGCCGGTAGCCGCCCGCGAGCACGTCGCGCCGGCGCGCCGCGCGCGCCTCGGGATCCTCGGGCACCGCCGCGAGCGCCTGGTCCAACGGGCGCGTCGACAGGCGGAAGTAGGCCGAGCTGCCGCCCTCGCGCCCGAGGGCGCCGAGCGCGTGCAGGAACGACCACTCGAAGTCCTGGGTGAAGGCCGGCTCCCACGCGACGCATCCGGGCTGCTCGATCCCCACCGACGGCGTGACCACCGACTGGTGCGCGCCGCCCTCGGGCCCGAGCGTGATCCCCGACGGCGTGCCGACGAGGATCGACTGCCCGCCGGCGTAGATGCCGAACGACCACGGCTCGTGGGCGCGCATGACGAAGGGGTCGTAGATCGTGCCCACGGGCAGCAGCGCGCGCCCGTCGCGGCTCCACGTCGCCCCCAGCTCGCCCAGGATCCCGACGAGGTTGACCTCGGCGATCCCGAGCTCGACGTGGCGCCCGTGGTCGGACTCGCGCCAGCGCACGAGCGTGTCGGAGTCGTCGGCGAACCAGTCGATGCGCTCGCCGATGCTCCAGATGCCGCTGCGGTTGATCCAGCCGCCGAGGTTGGTCGAGGAGGCGACGTCGGGCGCGACGGTGACGACGTGCGCGGCGACCTCGGGCGCCTCGTGGTCGAGGTCGACGAAGAGCCGCCCGAGCGCCTGCTGCGTCGACCCGGTCCCGGTGTGCGCGCGACCGAGCTCGGCGGGCACCTGCGGCGGCTCGTGGCGGACGACGGGCTCGCGCTCCAGGCGCGCGGCCACCGCCGCGCACAGCCGGCCCTCGGCCGAGCCGTCCTCGAAGGCGTGCCACGGGTCGTCGGCGTCGGCGCCGAGCTGGGCGGCGAGGTCGAGGAGCTGCTCGTCGTTGAGCAATGCCGAGTGGTTGGAGGGATGGCCCTCGGTGGGCAGCGACCACCCCTTGATCGTGTAGGCGAAGATCACCGACGGGCGGTCGCGAACGGCGTCGGTGGCGCGGTAGGCGCGCAGCAGCGCCTCGAGGTCGTGGCCGCCGAGGTCGCGGATGGCGGCGAGCAGCTCGCGCGGGCCGAGGTCGGAGATCAGCCGCGCGATCCCGGCCTCGCCCCCGGGGAGGCGCGCGCGCAGCTGGGCGTCGTCGGCGCGCAGCAGCCGCTGGTACTCCTCGTTGCCCATCGCGTCGATCCGCGCGCGCAGCGCCTCGCCGCTGTCGCGCTCGAACAGGGCGCGCAGGCGCCGCCCGTACTTGACCGTCTCGGCGTGCCAGCCGGCCGCCTCGAACATCGCCAGCAGGCGCCCGGCGGCGATGTCGGGCACCACGCGGTCCAGCGACTGGCGGTTGAGGTCGACGACCCACAGCACCTCGCCCAGGCGCGGCACCATCGGGTCGGCCACCGCCTCCCATACCGCCCCCTCGTCGAGCTCGGCGTCGCCCAGGAGCGCGATCTGGCGCCCGCCGCGGGGGACGTCGAAGTGCCCGGCGACGTAGCGGTGCGCGAGCGCGCCCCAGATCGGCGCCGTGGCCCCGATCCCGACGCTGCCCGTCGAGTAGTCGACCGGGTCGGGGTCCTTGGTGCGGCTCGGGTAGGACTGCAGCCCGCCGAACTCGCGCAGGCGCGGCAGGTAGGCGGCGTCGAGGCGGCCGAGCAGGTAGTTGATGGCGTGCAGGACCGGCGAGGCGTGCGGCTTGACCGAGACGCGGTCGGGCGCCTCGAGGTGGGCGAACCACAGCGCGGTCATCAGCGAGACCATCGACGCGCTCGAGGCCTGGTGGCCGCCGACCTTGATGCCGCTGGGGTTGGGCCGCACGCGGTTGGCGTGGTGGACGATCGCGGTGGCCAGCCAGAGCACGCGGCGCGCCACCGCGTCGAGGACCTCGAGGTCGACGTCCGGCGTGCGCGTTCGGGCCTCCACCGTGCTCACCGCGAGAGCTTCGCACGTCCATCGCGGAATCGGCTTTGTAGCCTGTTTTCAATGCAACGATCAGGCAGGTCGTCCACCGACGGGGAGGTCAAGGACGGCCAGTTCGTACGGCAGCGCAGCCGCTTCACCGACCAGGTCACAGCTGACGGGTCCTCGGGCTTCAAGGCCGAGGCCGGCCGCTACCACCTCTACGTCGCGCGCGCCTGCCCCTGGTCGCACCGCACGCTGATCGTCCGCCGGCTCAAGGGCCTCGAGGACGCGCTCGGCGTCTCCTACGCCAACCCGTACCGCGACGAGCGCGGCTGGATGTTCGACGGCAACGGGTTCGTCGATGAGCTGCACGGCTGGGAGCTGCTGGCCGAGGCCTACGACGCCAGCGACCCCAACTACGTCGGGCGCATCACCGTGCCGGTGCTGTGGGACCGCGAGACCGAGCGGATCGTCAACAACGACTCCGGCGCCATCGTGCGGATGCTCAACCGCGAGTGGGACGCGTGGGGCGACGCGTCGGTGGACCTCTGCCCCGAGCCTCTGCGCGCCGAGATCGACGAGCTCAACGCGTGGGTCTACAAGGACTTCAACAACGGCGTCTACCGGGCCGGCTTCGCGCGCTCGCAGGCCGCCTACGACCACGCGTTCGACGGTGTCTTCGACGCGCTCCAGCGCCTGGAGGCGATCCTTGCCGAGCGCCGCTACCTGACCGGCGAGCAGATCACCGAGGCCGACTGGCGCGCCTGGGTCACGCTCGTGCGCTTCGACCCCGTCTACCACACGCACTTCCGCCTCAACGGCCGCCGCGTCATGGACCAGCCCAACCTGTGGGGCTTCACGCGCGAGCTCTACCAGCTCCCGGGCATCGCGGAGACGACCGCGATCGACGAGATCAAGGTCCACTACTACACGACCCACGACGAGCTGAACCCCAAGCACATCATCCCGCGGGGGCCGCTCGACTGGGACCTCACGGCGCCCCACGGGCGCGGCTGACGCGCGCTACTCCACCCGCGTGAACCAGGTGACGACCATCGGCTCGTCGTCGGTGAGCTGCCACCCCGGCTCGCCCAGCAGCAGCGCGACCTCCTCGCGGCAGCCCGCGTAGAACTCGCGCTGCATCGCGTGCCACTCCGCGGTGGTCCGTACGCCGGCCTCCGAGGCCACGACGACGTCGGTGTCCACGGCCACGAAGGGCACCACGGTGACGCGGTCGACCTCGACGATCGCGCGCCGCGCGCCCGAGGCGTCGAGGACCGGGATCCGCTGGCCGGGCCGCGGCGGGCCGCCCTCGAGGTCCCACTCGCGCGCGAGCGCGACACTCACCGTCTTGCGGCCGTCGAGGACCATGGTGAGCAGGCTGTCGCCCAGGCCGCCGTCGGCGTCGTGGCCGAACTCCAGGAAGGGCTCGCGGGCGGTGCGCCACGGCGAGAGCGTGATCGCCGCCTCCAGGCGCGTGCCCTCGCCGTGCGGGCTGTCGACGCGCAGCGTCCCGCCCACCGCGGTGACGCGGTCGGCCAGCCCCGCCAGGCCGCTGCCGGCGCTCGCGCGGGCGCCGCCGCAGCCGTCGTCGCGGACGCTGACGAGGAGCTTCTGGCCCAGGAGCCGGACCTCGAGGCGCACCTCGGTGCCCTCGGCGTGCTTGAGCGCGTTGGTCAGCGCCTCGGAGACGATGTAGTAGACGGTCGCCTCGACGGCGCCCGGCAGCCGCCGCTCGGGCAGGGCGTCGACGTGGAGCGGCAGCGGCGAGCGCGTGGCGAGCGCCGCCAGCGCGTGGCCGAGGCCGTGCTCGGCCAGGCCGGCGGGGTGCAGGCCGCGCACGAGCTCGCGCAGCTCGTCGCCGGCCAGGGCGGCCTGCTCGCGGGCCTGCTCGAGCAGCTCGGTGGCCGAGTTCGGGTCCTCCTCCATGCGCCGCTCGGCGAGGGCGAGCATGTGGCCGAGGGCGACGAGCCGCTGCTGGGCGCCGTCGTGGAGGTTGCGCCCGATCCGGCGGCGCTCCTCGTCGGCGGCCTCGACGATGCGCACGCGCGAGGCCGCGATCTCGGCTTCGCGGGCGCGCAGGGCGACCTCGTGGCGGCGGCGCTCGATCTCGGCCGCCGCGCGCGCACCGAAGATCGAGAGCGCGGCGCGCTCGGACTCGTCGGCCTCGATGCGCCGGCTCGACTGGACCCCGATGTAGCCGAGCTGTCCGCCGTCGCTGCCGCGCATCGACACCGCGAGGTAGGAGTCCAGGCCGTGCCGGCCCGTGAAGCGGTCCTCGGGGAAGCGCGCGCAGGTCCCCTCCGGGATGCTCACGACGTCGTTGTCGATCACCAGCGAGCACGGCGTCCCCGCGATCGCGAACTCGAAGCCCTCGCGCAGCTCGGCCCCGACGTGGGTGACCGCCAGGACCCGCGCGCGGTCCGGCGGATCGCCGACGAACTCGGCCACGAAGGCGACCTCGGCGTCGAAGGCCTCGGCGAGATGGCGCGTCAGCGAGCGGAAGAAGGCGTCGCCCGTGACCGTCGCGGTGCCGGCCGCGACCGCCCGGAGGAGGTCGCCGCCGCCGCTCGGCGGCTCGTCGTGCTCGGCGTGTGGGACGGGCGTGGGCAGGAGGCGATGTTATCGGTGCAGGTGCGGCCTCCCGGCGGCGAAGACCGTCGACAAGTCGGTGACCTGCGCGTCGCGCGAGGTCAGCGGCCGCAGGCCGAAGCGGTGCTCGATCGTCGCGATGATCGAGGTCGTGTCATGCGAGGCGTCGTCGACGACGAAGTCGTCGCGCAGGCCCGGCGAGATGACGAGCGCCGGGATCCGCGTGCTCGGGCCCCAGACGTCGTGCGGCCCGCGGCCGCCGAGCCCGGGCGGCGAGACGTGGTCCCACTGGCCGCCGAACTCGTCGTACGTGACGACCACCATCGTGTCCTTCGCGCAGCGGCTGTCCTGGATGGCGGTGAGGAGGGCGACGAGGTGGTCGGAGCCCGTGGCCTCGCTGGCGTAGCCGGGGTGCTCGTTCTCCTCGCCGACGGGCTTGATGAAGCTCACCGGCTTCAGCCGGCAGTGATGCCTGGAGGCGGCCGCGGCGGCCTCGAACTCCGCCTCGTCGCGCAGATGCGTCCGGCCGGCGGTCCCCGGCGCGAAGCTCGCGAAGTAGTTGAGGGGCTGGTGGTGGAACTGGAAGAGCTTGTCGGGGCAGTTCGGCCAGACGGCCCCGGTCGCCGTGTTGGGGTCGGTGCACGTCCCCTGCGTGGTGCCGTTCGTCCAGCCGGGCGCCCCGACATCGCCGTCGGCGTTCGACCAGCCGCCCGAGTACCAGGCCCAGTCGATGTTCCTGGCGCTCAGGCGATCGCCGATGGTGGGCGCGGTCTGGGGCGGGAGTCGCCGAGCCTCGGCCGTCCCCGGCGTGTACGGCTGGTAGAAGGGCTGGATGGTGTTGACGGCGTAGTCGCCGCAGGTGACTCCGGGCGGGGTGGGCCCCCGGCCCGCGGGCGGATTGCACGATGCGGTCAGCGCCTGGTCCTTCAAGGCGGCCGGCGGCAGCGGAGAGGCGTAGAGCGGGTAGCTCGTCGGCATCCCGTTGGTGTCGACCACGGAGTGCAGGTCGTTGGCGGAGTTGTCGTTGGGCGCGCCGGGGAAGACCGGCGTCGCCGCCGCGATCAGCCACTGATGGTTGAGGAACGAGCCGCCGAAGGCACCCTGGAAGAAGTCGTCGGCGATCGCGTAGTCGGGGTGGCCGCGCGTGTGCAGGTACTGGTAGATCGGCAGCGCGCGCGTGTCGTAGGTCCCCATCGTCAGGCCGATGGCGTCGCTCCCCGTCACGTAGCGGTTCTGCCGGCCGCCGTTGAGCTGGTACTGCTCCTGGTAGTAGCGGTGCACGAGGTCGCGGGTGCAGCCGCCCGGCAGCCCGGTGCCCTTGACGAAGCCGTTGGGCTTGGAGAAGTCGCCCGGCGGCGGGCAGGTCGTGTCGGCCGGCGCGATGAAGTCGTCGATCCGGAACGGGCTGTTGGGGAAGTGGCTCGTGGTCGAGCACGCCGGCG
The DNA here is from genome assembly GCA_963851295.1 of uncultured Actinomycetes bacterium. GTDB lineage: Bacteria > Actinomycetota > Thermoleophilia > Solirubrobacterales > Solirubrobacteraceae > JAOPZW01. The sequence continues at coordinate 74,794 of CAWKOS010000005.1, forward strand.
AGAGCGGCGGCGTCGCGAGGTTGACGTCGTTCTGCAGCAGGCAGGCGTACGGCGCTCCCGCCTGATCAACCTGCGTGGTGTGCGCGGCGTCGGCCCGGCGCAGGCCGTTGACGCCCTCCCAGCCGCCGTAGAGGTTGTCGAAGGAGTGGTTCTCCTCGTAGATGACGACGATCCGCTGGATCGAGCGCAGACCGCCGGCGCCGTGGTGATGGTGGTCGCCGTGGCCGTGGGCCGAGGCGACGGCGGGCGCGGCGAGCGCAAGCGCGGCGGCGGTGGCGCCGAGGGCGAGCGGGCGCCGGTGCGTGAGCCTCATGCAGATCCCTCCCCGGGGAGCACGTCGTGTTAAGACGATGTGAAAGGGCGACGCTACAGCGCGTGGGAGTCCGTGGCCAGCCCCCGCGTTGGCGCACGAAAGACCCGCTATTCTCCGTGACGCGGTCGGCGACGTCGGCCGCGAGGCAGCTTGCTTGGGTCCCGCCGGAACGGCGGTTCGGGTTCGCCGTCGCCTCCCGAATCAGCCGCGGCCCGACCGAGCGCCGCAAGGAGTCCATTTCCGATGTCACAGCAGTCCTTCGCCGATCTCGGCGTGTCGCGCCCCGTCGTGGGCGCGCTCGCGGAGCGCGGCATCACCGAGCCCTTCGCCATCCAGAGGCTCGTCATCGCCGACGTCCTCGCCGGCCGCGACGTCCTGGCCAAGTCCCCCACCGGGTCGGGCAAGACGATCGCCTTCGGAGCGCCGATCGCCGATCTCGTCGAGGCGACCGACCGGCGCCCGGCGGCGCTCATCCTCGCCCCCACCCGGGAGCTCGCATCGCAGATCGTCGACGACCTTCGCCCGCTCGCGCAGGCCCGCGCGCTGAGCATCGCGCCGGTCTACGGCGGCGTCGGGATCGTCAAGCAGGCCAAGCTGGCCGCCCGCGCCCACATCGTCGTCGCCACCCCGGGCCGGCTCCAGGACCTCCTGGACCGCGGCGACCTGACCCTGGCCCACGTACGCATCCTCGTCCTCGACGAGGCCGACCGCATGCTCGACATGGGCTTCCGGCCCGCGGTCGACCGCATCGTCCGCCTCTGCCCGCGCGAGCGCCAGACGCTCTTCTTCTCGGCCACCCTCGACGGTGAGACCGGCCGCATCGCACGCGAGTACACGCGCGACCCGGTCCGCCACGAGCACATCCCCACCGCCACGAGCACGGCGGCCGTCGAGCACCGCTTCGTCGCCGTCGAGCGCGAGGAGCGCATCGAGGCCCTCCTGCGCCAGCTGCGCGACGAGCGCGAACTCGCGCTGGTCTTCGTGCGCACCAAGCGCGGCGTGGATCGGCTCGTCAAGCGCCTGACCCGTGAGGGCGTCGACGCCGTCGGCATGCACGGCGACAAGTCCCAGGGCCAGCGCGAGCGCGCCCTGGCGAGCTTCGAGAGCTACAAGGTCGACACCCTCGTCGCGACCGACGTCGCGGCGCGCGGCATCGACGTCGAGGGCATCACGCACGTCATCAACTTCGACCCGCCCGAGGACCGCGACGGCTACGTGCACCGCATCGGGCGCACCGGCCGCGCCGGGCGCACGGGCGTCGGCGTCACCTTCGTCGGCGCCGAGCAGGCCCGCGACGTCGAGCGCATCGCGGCCGAGCTGCGCCTGGACCGCGAGTTCGCGGCCACCGCCCTGAGCTCGCCTACGAGCAACGAGCGCCGGCCGTCGTCGCAGAAGCGTCCGCGCTCGCGTCAGCGGTCGCGCTCGGGCCGCCGGTAACCGCCGCGCGCGGCGCGCGCAGCACCACGGCGGCCAACGCCAGCGCGGCGAGGACGAAGCACGCGGCGACGCTCCACGCAAGGCGGAAGCCGCCGACCAGCGCCACGTCGGGCGCCGCACCGGCGCCGGCGAGGTCGCCGGCGCGTCCCGCGGCCAGCGAGGCCAGGATCGCCAGCCCGAGCGCGCCGCCCACCTGCTGGGACGTGTTGATCAGCCCGGACGCCAGGCCCGCGGTCTCGGGCGTGGCGTCGGACATCGCGATCGTCATGATCGCCGGGAGCGTCAGCCCGCCCCCGAGCGCGAAGAGGGCGATGCTCGGCGCGACGTCGATGAGGTAGCGGCCGTCGACGGGCACGCGGGACAGCAGTGCGAGGCCGGCCGCGATGGCCGCCAGCCCGGGCAAGAGCGCCGCCCGCGCCCCGAAGCGGGCGTTGATCCGCGGGAAGACCAGCAGCGACATGGCGCCGATCCCCAGCGCCACCGGCAGAACGCCGAGGCCCGCCTGCGCCGGGCGGTAGCCGAGCACCCGCTGGAAGTACAGGGTGACGAGGAACTGGAAGCCGAACATGGCGCCGACCAGCAGCGCGTGCGCGGCGTTGGCACCCACGACGAGGCGCGAGCGCAGCACGTCCAGCGCGATGAGCGGCCGCGCGGCCGTCGCCTGGCGCACCGCGAAGGCGGCGAGGAGGAGCGCGGCCGCCACGGCGAGCCCGCGCGCGGCGGCATCGACGATCGCCACGATGGCCAGCATCAGGCCGGTCACCAGGAGCGCGGCGCCGGCCACGTCGGCCCCCTCGCGCAGGCCCGGGCCCGTGTCGCGCGCCAGCACGCGCCGTCCGGCGAGGACGGTGGCGATGCCGATCGGCACGTTGATGAAGAACACCCAGCGCCAGCCGGCGGCGTCGGTGATAAGGCCACCGAGGAAGAGGCCGATCGAGGCGCCCGCGGCCCCGACGAACGAGTAGACCCCGATGGCCCGGGCCTGCTCGCGCGGATCGTCGAAGAGCGCGACGACCATCCCCAGCGCCACGGCGGCCGCGAGCGCGCCGCCGGCGCCCTGCACGAACCGCGCCGCGACCAGCCACGGCGCCGACGGCGCCACGCCGCACAGGACCGACGCGGCGACGAACAGCGACAGGCCGGCCAGCAGCACGCTGCGGCGCCCGACGAGGTCGCCGATCCGCCCGGCCAGCAGGAGCAGGCCGCCGAAGGCGATGAGGTACGCGTTGACGACCCACGAGAGGTCCGAGGTGGCAAAGCCGAGGTCGCGCTGGATCGTCGGCAGGGCGACGCTGACGACGGTCTCGTCGACGATGGTCATCAGCGTCGCCGCGCACAGCAGCGCGAGCGAGAGACGCCGGTTGCGGGAAGTCGGGAGAGCAGCGGGTCTGGGCATTGCCAGACCGTAGCAGATCGTTTTGTTATAGACGATCTATGTAGAACTCATCTGCTGCGGAACGTCACGCGGCGCTGCGCTGCCGGCGCCGGCGCGCGGGCTTCTCGAGGTGGAAGGGCGCGGCCAGCGGCCCGGCGACCAGCTGCTGCAGGACGGCGAGGAAGGCCTCGCGCCGGCCTGGCGCCACGTCGGCGAGCAGCTCGTCGTAGAGGCCCTGCACGACCCGGTCGGCCTTGCCCAGCACCTGTCGGCCCTGCGCCGTGAGTGCGATCACGCGCACACGACGATCGCTCGGCGAGTGGCGGCGCTCGGCCAGCCCGCGCGCCTCCATCTCGTCGACGGTCACCACCATGGTCGTCTTGTCCATCCAGGCGAGCTCGGCGAGCTGGCCCTGCGTGTGCTCGCCGTCCGCGGCCTTGGCCAGCGCGCAGTAGATGCGCACCGAGATCCCGAGCTCCTCCAGCGCGGCCGAAAGCCGGCTGGTCAGGGCGTGGCCCGCCTGGTTGAGGAGCATCGACAGGTCGACGGAGGGCGCCGTGCGGGCAGCGGTCATGGCACCATGGTAGTCCGGGTCGTACCGTTGTGGACGATCAGCAAGCAGATAATCCGCGACCGGCGGCGCTACTTCTCCACGAAGTACTGCCCGTGGCCCTGGCCGCTGGCGAACCAGCGGCTCGTGATGGTCTTCTTGCGCGTGTAGAACTCGACCGCGTCGGGGCCGTGGGCGTGCAGGTCGCCGAGGAAGGAGTCCTTCCAGCCCGAGAACGGGAAGAAGGCGACCGGCGCCGCGACGCCGATGTTCACGCCGACCATCCCGACCTGGACCTCGTGGCGGAAGCGCCGCACCGAGGCGCCCGACTCGGTGAAGATCGACACGCCGTTGCCGAAGCGGCTGGAGTTGACGACCTCGATCGCGTCGTCCAGGGTGGGGACGTTCACGACGGTCAGGACCGGGCCGAAGATCTCCTCCTGGGCGACGGCCATGCTCGGCTTGACATCGTCGAGGATCGTCGGGCCGACGTAGGAGCCGTCCTGCGGCAGCTCGGCGCCGTTCGGCTCGCGGCCGTCGACGGCGATCGAGGCCCCCTCCGAGACCCCGCGGTCGATCCACTCCTTGATCCGCTCGCGCGCGGCGGCGCTGACCACGGGCCCGACGTCGACGCCGTCCTGCAGGCCGTCGCCGACCTTGAGCTTCTCGGTCGCCTCGCGCAGCGCGGGCATGAGCTTGTCGTGGGCCTCGCCGACGGTGACGACGACCGAGCCCGCCATGCAGCGCTGGCCCGCGGCGCCGAAGCCGGAGGCGATGAGGCCGTCGACGGTCTTCTCGACCACGGCGTCGGGCATGACGACCATGTGGTTCTTGGCCCCGCCGAGCGCCTGCACGCGCTTGCCGGCCTTCGCGGCGCGCTCGTAGACGATCCGCGCCACCGGGGCCGAGCCGACGAAGGAGATCGCGTCGATGCCCGGGTGGTCGAGGATGCCCTCGACAATCTCGCGCCCGCCGTTGACGAGGTTGACGACGCCCGGCGGCAGGTCGAGCCCGTCGAGCACCTCGAAGGCGATCTGCTGCGTCATCGGGACCTGCTCGGAGGGCTTGAGCACGAAGGTGTTGCCGCACCCGATCGCGAAGGGCAGGAACCAGAAGGGCACCATCGCCGGGAAGTTGAAGGGCACGATCGCCGCGCAAACGCCGACCGGCTGGCGGACCGTCTCGGCGTCGACGTTGGTGGCGACGTCCTCGAGGATCCGGCCCTGCATGGTCGTCGGGATCGCCGTCGCGGCCTCGACCATCTCGATCATGCGCCCGACCTCGGCACGGGCGTCGACGAGCGTCTTGCCCATCTCGGTGGTCACCGTGCGCGCCAGGTCCTCCTTGCGCGCGACGAGCCCCTCGCGCAGGGCGAACAGCTTCTGGGCCCGGCCGATGACGCTGACCGCCCGCCACGCGGGCAGCGCCGCGCGCGCCGCGCTCACCGCCGCGTCCAGGTCGCCCGAGGAGGACATCGGCACGCGCGCCAGCACCTCGCCCGTGGCGGGGTTGGTGACGTCGAGCTCGTCGGTGCCCGAGGCGGGCGTCCATTGGCCGCCGACGTAGTTGTCGATCAGCCGGACGGAGGGGGTCGTGGCGGCAGTCATCGCAGCATCCATTCGTGGTCGGGGTCGTTGGAGATGGCCCAGGCCCGCGTCGGGCCGGCCATCACGTTCAGGTAGTAGAGGTCGTAGCCCGGCGGCGCGGACACGGTGTGGTAGCCGCGGGGCACGAGAACGGTGTCGCGGTCGCCCACCGCGACGCTCTCGTCGAGGGAGCGATCGGCGGTGTACACCCGCTGCAGGCCGAACCCGTGCGCCGGAGCGACGCGGTGGTAGTACGTCTCCTCCAGGAAGGACTCGTCGGGCATGGCGTCTCGGTCGTGCTTGTGCGGAGGGTAGCTCGACCAATGCCCCGCCGGGGTGAGGACCTCGCAGACGAGCAGCGCGTCGGCGGCCTGGTCGCCCATCAGGATCGGGTGGATGCGCCGCTCGAAGGCGCCCTCGCCGCGGACCTCGACCGGGCCGGCCTCGAGCACGCGCGCCGGCGCGCCGCCGTAGGCCGGCGCCCAGCACAGCGCGACCTCGCCGGCGCCCGTGATCACGACGGTGTCGCCCGGCGGCAGGTAGGCGGCCGGCGGCGGCCCCGAGAACGGATCGGCCCGCCCGGCGAGCTCCCAATCGCCGTGCTCGGAGGCCACGCGGCAGCGCCCCCCGACGACCACCACGCACAGCTCGCGCCCGAGCCGGCTGCGGTTGGCGACGACGCGGTCGTCGAGCTCGAGGACCTCGAAGCCCACGTGGCCCCAGCCCGCCGACTCGGGACTGATGCTGACGAGCGTGCCGTCGTCGGCGGGCGTGTCGGCGGGATGGACGAGGAGTTCGGAGCTCACGGGGTGTCCACGTACTGGCGCTGGGCCTCGCGGGCGCGCTCGTACTCGGCGCGCGCCGCGCGGACGGCGTCGTCGTCGGAGACCTCGGCGACCGGGACGTCCCACCAGCTCTCGTAGGACGGCACGCCGGCGTAGCGGTCGACCTCGATGTGCACGGCGACCGGGCCGCCGTCGCGGCGGGCCTCGTCCAGTGCGGAGCGCAGCTCGGCGAGCGTGGTCGCGCGCAGGACGCGCACCCCGAGGCTCTCCGCGTTGGCCGCGAGGTCGACGTGCGAGGCGCGCAGCGGCGCCGCCGGCCCCGAGGCATCGGGCGCGTCGAGCGGCGGGCCTCCGTTGGCGGCGCGGCGGTAATGGGTGCCGAAGCCCGCCGTGCCGACCGAGCGCGAGAGGGCGCCGATCGACGCGTAGCCGCCGTTGTCGACGATCACCACCACGATGCCGATGCCCTCCGCGACCGCGGTCGCGAGGTCGCCGGGCATCATCAGGTAGGAGCCGTCGCCCACGAGCACGAAGACGTCGCGCTCGGGAGCGGCGAGCTTGACCCCCATCCCACCGGGGATCTCGTAGCCCATGCACGAGTAGCCGTACTCGACGTGGTAGCCCTTGCCGGCGGGGTCGCGCGCGCGCCAGAGCTTGTGCAGGTCGCCGGGCGCCGAGCCCGCGGCGCAGACGACGACGCCGGTCTCCCCCGCCGCGTCGTTGATGGCGCCGATGACGCCGGCCTGGTGGGGCATCGCCCCCTCGCGCGGCGCCACCAACCGCGCGACCTCGTCGGCGAAGGCGCGCGCCTCCGCACCCGCGCGGGCGCTCCAGGCCGCGTCGGCGCGGTGGCCGGCGAGCGCCTCGCGCAGCGCGTCGAGGGCCAGGCGCGCGTCGCCCACGAGCGGCAGCCCGCTGTGCTTGGCCGCGTCGAAGGCGGCGACGTTGACGTTGACGAAGCGCACGTCCGGGTCCTGGAAGGCGGACTTCGAAGCGGTGGTGAAGTCGCTCCAGCGCGTCCCGACGCCGATCACGAGGTCGGCCTCGCGCGCCAGGCGGTTGGCCGCCGCCGTGCCCGTGGCGCCGACGGCGCCGAGCGAGAGCGGGTGGCCTGAGGGCAGCGCGCCGCGGCCGGCCTGGGTCTCGGCGACCGGGATGCCGGTCGCGTCGGCGAAGGCGCGCAGCGCCGCCGTGGCCTCGCTGTAGATCACCCCGCCGCCGGCGACCACGAGCGGGCGGCGCGCGGCGCGCACGAGCTCGGCGGCCCGCGCGAGCGCGTCGGACGCCGGCGGCTGGCGGTAGACCGTCCACGTGCGCTCGTGCAGGAAGGCCTCGGGGACCTCGAAGGCCTCGGTCTGGACGTCCTCGGGCAGCGCGAGCGTCACGGCGCCGGTGTCGGCCTGGTCGGTGAGCACGCGCATCGCCTCCAGAGCCGCGGGGACGAGCTGCTCGGGGCGCTGCACGCGCTCGAAGAAGCGCGAGACGGGCTTGAAGCAGTCGTTGACCGACAGGCTGGCGTCGTGGGGCGCCTCGAGCTGCTGGAGCACCGGGTGCGGTGTGCGCGTGGCGAAGGTGTCCCCGGGCAGCAGCAGCACCGGCAGCCGGTTGATGGTCGCCAGCGCCGCGCCGGTGACCATGTTCGTCGCGCCCGGGCCGACCGAGGTCGTGCACGCGAAGGTCCCGAGGCGGTTGCGCTGGCGTGCGTAGCCGGCGGCGAGGTGGACCATCGCCTGCTCGTTGCGCGCCTGGTGGTAGGGCAGGACGTCGGCGTGCTGCTTGAGCGCCTGACCCATCCCGGTGAGGTTGCCGTGGCCGAAGATGCCGAAGCACCCGGCGAAGAAGGGGTGGGCCTCGCCGTCGCGCTCGACGCGCTGGGCGGCGAGGAAGCGGACGAGGGCCTGGGCGACGGTGACTCTCATGCGAGGACCTCCTCGGGGACCATCTCGCGCAGCGCCGCGAGCGTGGGCATCTCGTCGGCGCAGGCCAGCCGCGCCGCGACGTAGGCGCCGGCGGCGTTGGCCAGGCGCACCGCACGCGCGGGCTCCCACCCCTCCAGCAGCCCGTGCACGAGCGCGCCGCCGAAGGCGTCGCCGGCGCCGAGGCCGTTGACGACCTCGACCTCGACCGGGGGCACCTCGACCAGGGACTCGGCCGTGCGCACGAGCACGCCCGCGGGCCCCTGCTTGACGACGGCCACGCGGACGCCGAGCTCGAGCAGCGCCGCGGACGCCTCGCGTGGGTCGCGCGTGCCGACGGCGACGGCGACCTCGTCGCGGTTGCCGACCGCCACGTCGGCGTGGGCCAGCGCCGCGCGCGCCCACACGCCGGCCTCGGACTCGTCCTGCCAGAACATCGGCCGGTGGTCGAGGTCGTGGACGGTGACGCCGCCGGCGCCCGCGCGCGCCGCGAGCGCCGTGAGCGTCGCGGTGCGGCTCGGCTCGGCCGACAGCCCGGTGCCCGTCGTCCAGAAGACGCGCGCGGCGCGGATGGCGTCGAGGTCGAGCTCGTCGGCCGCGAGCGTCATGTCGGGCGCGGTCGGCTCGCGATAGAAGAGCAGCGGGAAGTCGTCGGGCGGGAAGACCTCGCAGAAGACGACCGGGGTGCGCAGCGTCGGGTGGGTGCCGACCCAGCGCGGGTCGACGCCGAAGCCGCGCAGCGCGTCGCGGACGTAGGGGCCGAAGGGGTCGTCGCCGACCTTGGTGATCACCGCCGAGCGCGCGCCCAGCCGCGCCGCGGCCACGGCGACGTTGGTCGCGCTGCCGCCCAGCGACTTGGCGAAGGTCCGCACCTCGGCGAGGCGGACGCCAATCTGCTCGGGGTAGAGGTCGACGCCGACGCGGCCCATCGTGATGAGGTCGAAGGGCATCAGGCCGCGACCGCCCGCTCCTCGAGCTCGCGCCGCAGGCCGCCCAACAGCGCGTCGACATCGGGCAGCTCGACGTCGAGCGCCGCCGCCGTCGCGCGCGCGTCGAGGCTCGTGTCACGGGGCACGCGGCCGCCGCCGAGCGCCGCCGGGTCCGGCGGCCCGACCCGCAGCAGCGCCGGGTCGAGGTCGAAGGCGGCGACGGCGCGCCGCGCCAGCTCGACGCGGTGCACGGCCTCGCCCCCGCAGCAATGGAAGGTCCCCGTCAGCCCGCGCTCGACCACGCGCCACATGAGCTCGGCGGCGTCGCTCGCGAGGGTCGGGGTGGCGATCTCGTTGATCTCACGACTCTCCCATACGGTGAACGGCCGCCCGGCCCGCAGCGCCTCGACGATCGAGAGCACGAGGTAGCCGAAGCCGGCGTCCTGGGCGCGGGGCGGCTCGGACCGCGCCCAGTGGATGCCGTTGACGCCGGCGATCCGCGCCACCGCGCCGCGCCGCGCGCGCTCGCGCACGACAATCTCGCTCGCCGCCTTCAGGAAGGCGTAGGCGTTGATCGGGTTGGGCGGCTCGTCCTCGGTGGCGCCGGCCTGGGTGCCGTCGAAGACCCAGTCGGTGGAGACGAGCACGACCTGCGCGCCGACGGCGTTGGCGGCGTCGACGACGTTGCGCGTGGCGCCGACGTAGCCCTCCCACGCCGCCCGCCGCGCCCCCAGCAGGCCTGCGGGGTCGTTGAGGATCGCGCAGTGGACGATCGCGTCGGGACCCGCCGCCTCGACGGCGCGCCGGACGTCATCCGCACGCGTGACGTCCACGTCGGCGCGCGAGGGCGCGTCGACCTCGACGCCGTGGGCGGCGAAGACGCGCGCGACGTTGGAGCCCACGAAGCCGCTCGCGCCGGTGAGGAAGACCCTCACCGGTCGACCTCCGCGACCGCCACCGGCCGGTTCTCGCGCAGCGAGCGCCACGCCGCCAGGCCGATCACGAGCGGCGCGCGGCCGTCGGCGACGCCGACGGCCGGCGGCGTGCCGTCGCGCACCGCGGCGACGAAGGCCTCCCATTCGCGCAGGTAGCTGGGCACGTAGCGATCGAGGAAGAAGTGCGGCAGCGCCGGCGCGCTCGTCCCCGCGGCGGTGCGCACCATCCCCGTGTGCGCGAGCGGGTTCTCCGAGGCCGCCATCCCGAGCGCGCCGAAGGCCTCGACGCGCTGGTCGTAGCCGTAGGCGGCCTCGCGGCTGTTGTCGATCACGGTCAGGCAGCCGTTGGCGTGGGTCAGGGTCACCACCGCGGTGTCGACGTCGCCGACCTCGGCGAAGGCCGGCTCGACGCGCAGCGCCCCGCGCGCGTAGACCTCGACGACCTCGCTGCCGGTCACGTAGCGGGCCATGTCGAAGTCGTGGATCGTCATGTCGAGGAAGATGCCGCCCGACCCGCGGACGTACTCCAGCGGCGGCGGGGCGGGGTCGCGGCTGGAGATGCGCACGAGGTGCACGTCGCCGATCGTGCCGCCCGCGACCGCCTGCGCCACCGACTGGTGGGCGGGGTCGAAGCGGCGGTTGAAGCCGATCTGGACCGCGATCCCGGCCTCCTGCACGGCGGCCAGCGCGCGGTCGACCTCGGCCAGATGCAGCGAGACCGGCTTCTCGCAGAACGCCGGCTTGCCCGCTCGCGCGGCGGCGACGAGCAGGTCGGCGTGCGTCTCGGTCGAGGAGCAGATGGCCACGGCGTCGACGTCGGGCGAGGCGAGCAGCTCGTCGGCGCTCGCGGCCGCCGGCACGCCGAGCTCGGCGCCGACGACCACCGCGGCGTCGGGGAAGGCGTCGTGGACCATCGCCAGCGCCGCGCCGGGCACCTGGCGCGCCAGCAGCTCGGCGTGCATGCGCCCGATCCGCCCGACCCCGACGACGCCCATGCGCACCGGGCGCGTCGTCGCGGGCGGCGCCTTGGCTCCGGGCATGCTGCTCGTGCCGGTCATCTACTCCTCCCGTAGCGAGACGACGTCCTCCCAGCGCCCCGACTGCGCGGAGCGCAGCAGGGCGGCCTGCACCGAGACCCAGTCGACCGCCTCGGCGAAGCCGGGCGTGAAGGGCCGCTCCTCGGCGATCGCCCGGCAGAACTCGAAGTCCTCGATCGTCACGAGGTCCTCGAAGCCGATGGCGTTCGCGCTGCCCGGCACGAAGGCGCCGTGGTAGGGGAAGCGGTCGCCGCCGAAGACGGTCCGGTAGCCGGTGTGCAGCTCGTCCTCGGCGAGGTACAGCTGCAGCTCGTTGAGCTGCTCGAGGTTCCAGCCCAGGGCGCCCCTGGTCCCGTAGACGTCGAGGGCGTTCTGGCTCTCGGGCCCGACGATCGTCCGGCTGGCCTCGAAGGTCCCGCGCGCGCCCGACGCGAACTCGCACAGCATCCCCGCGTAGTCCTCGTTGGTCACCGCGCCGCGCGGGTCGTCGGGGCCGCCGCGCCCGTAGTGGCCTTGGCCGGCCCGGGCGATCGGGCGCTCGGGGATGTAGGTCGCCGTCGTCCCCACGACGCGCGTGATCGGCCCGAGCAGCATGTGCGCGAGGTCGACCGAGTGGCTCATCAGGTCGCTGGTCACGCCGTGGCCGCCCTCGTCGACGAGGAAGCGCCACGAGAGCAGCCCGAGGGGGTCGCTGCCGTACATCGAGAAGAAGCGCCCGCGGTAGTTCGTGATCTCGCCGAGGCGGCCCTCGGCGATGAGCGCCGCCGCGTAGCGCACGAGCGGCGCCCAGCGGTAGTTGTAGCCCACGCCCGTCGTGACGCCGGCGTGCCGCGCGGCGCGCTCGGCGCGCACTGTCTGCTCGGGCGTCCCGCCCACGGGCTTCTCGCAGAAGACATGCTTGCCGGCCTGCGCCGCCGCCTCGATGAGCTCGAGGTGGACCATGTTGGGCGCCGTGACGAAGACGACGTCGACCGCGGGGTCGTCCATGACCGCGCGCCAGTCGGGCACGCCCCGCGCGTAGCCGAACGAGCCGACGGCGTCGTCGAGGCGCGCCGGCACCGTGTCGCTGCACACGACGAGCTCGGGGTCGAAGGAGCGCTCGGCGAAGAGCGTCGGGATGCGCAGCATCGAGCGGCTGTGGGCCTGCCCCAGCCACCCGAAGCCGATCAGCCCGATGCCGATGCGCCGTCGCGCGGCGCCACTGCTCGCCGAAAGCGGCCGAACGTCGGTCTTCCCCTGTCCCAACGGGGCAATCCCGACGTTCGGCGCATCCGTGGAGGTCACGTCGTCGCCGGCTGGTCGAGGACCCGCTCGAGCTCGTGCGTCAGCGCGTCGAGCTCGGCCCCGCCGGACATCTGCTTGACGAGTTCGTCGCGCGTGATGTCGGCCTTCTGCCAGTCGCCCATCAGCCGCCCGCGGTTGAGGATCACGAAGCGATCGCCGACCGGGTAGGCGTGGTGCGGGTTGTGGGTGATGAAGATGACGCCCAGCCCGCGGTCGCGCGCCTGCGCGACGTAGCGCAGCACGACGCCCGACTGCTTGACGCCGAGCGCCGAGGTCGGCTCGTCGAGGATCAGCACCTTCGCGCCGAAGTAGACGGCCCGCGCGATGGCCACCGCCTGGCGCTCGCCGCCCGACAGCGTCCCGACCGGCTGGTCGGGGTCGCGCACGTCGATCCCCATCTTGCGCAGCTCGCCGACCATCGTGTCCTGCGCGAACTTGACGTCGATGCGCCGCAGCGGGCCCGACCCCTTCGTCGGCTCGGAGCCGAGGAAGAAGTTGCGCCAGATCGACATCAGCGGCACCGTCGCGAGGTCCTGGAAGACCGTCGCGATGCCGTGCTCCTTGGCCTCGCGGGGCGAGCCGAAGTGCGTCTCCTGGCCCTCGACGAGCAGCTCGCCCTCGTCGTGCTGGTGCACGCCCGAGAGGATCTTGATGAACGTCGACTTCCCGGCGCCGTTGTCGCCCAGCACGCAGGTGACCTCGCCGGCGCCGACGCCGACGCTGACGTCCTTCAGCGCGACGACGTTGCCGAAGTACTTCGAGACGTTGCGGACCTCGAGCAGAGGCGTGCCGTTCTCGCTCATCGCCGTGCCCCCTCCGCGCGCTTGCGGATGTAGTTGTTGACGAGGACGGCGACCAGCAGGATCACGCCCAGGAAGAGGTAGCGCCAGTCGGTGTTCCAGCCCGAGAACTGGATCCCGATGAACGCCATCCCGATGATCGTCGCGCCCAGGGAGGCGCCGATCGCCGAGCCGAAGCCGCCGGTCAGCACGCAGCCGCCGACGACCGCGGCGATGATGAACTGGAACTCGTCGCCGACACCCTGGCCGGCCTGCGTCGAGGCCAGGCGCAGGGCGATCATGATCCCCGTCAGGGCGCACACGAACGATGTCGTCATGAAGAGGCCGACCTTCACGCGCACGACCGGGACGCCGACGTTGCGCGCGGCGTTCGCGTCGCCTCCGACGCCGAAGATCCAGTTGCCCACGCGGGTGCGCGCGAGGACCCAGGTGGCGACGATCGTGATCGCGATCCACCACAGCACCGTGACCTTGAAGTCGTGCGAGCCGAAGCTCCCGCCGAAGATCTTCTCCGCGCCGTCGTAGCCCTTGGCGGTGTCGATGCCGCTGACCGAGACCTGCTGGGTGATCGCCTTGGTGACGCCCAGGTTGATGCCCTGCAGGATGAAGAAGGTCGCCAGGGTGACGATGAAGCTCGGCAGCTTCGTCGTCATGACCATGTAGCCGTTGACGAAGCCCACGCCGGTGGCGGCGATGAGCGTGAGCACGATCGCCAGCCAGACGTTGAGGTTCACCTCGGTGGCGAGGATGCCCATCATCAGCCCCGCCGAGCCGGTCATGACGCCGGCCGAGAGGTCGAACTCGCCGCCGATCATCAGCAGGGCCACGACGACCGCGGGGATGCCGATCGTCGAGGCGACGTCGGTCCAGTTGGCGATCCCGTCGAGCTGGAGGAACAGCGAGTTCTGGGTCCAGAAGAAGACCGCCACCACGATCGCCGCCAGCAGGGCGCCGATCTCCGGCCGGCGCAGGAGGCGCGCCATGGGGCTGATCTGGGCCAGCCGCTCGTCCTGCACCGGAACGGGCGCCGGCGGCGGCTGGGCCGCCGCCGGCGTCGTGGTCGTCGCCGGGCTCGAGCCCGTCGACTCGGACATCACGTCATCACCGCGTCCCTTGGCCGGCGAGCTTCTCGACGGTGTCGGCGTTGGACTTGTCGACGAAGCCCGGGCCCGTGAGGACCGGCTGGCCGCCGCCGACGGTGTTGGCGTTGACCTTGAACAGCTTCAGGAACACGATCGGCAGGTAGCCCTGCAGGTACTGCTGCTGGTCGACCGCGAAGAGCACGGTCCCCGACTTGATGTTCTTGATGATCGACGGGCTGAGGTCGAACGTCGCGATCTTCGCGTCCGAGCTCGCGGCCTTGACCGCGGTCACCGCGGCGGCCGCGATGTCCGGGTTCAGGGTCATGACCGCGTCATAGGACTTGTCGGCCTGCAGCTTGGACTTGATCTCCGTCTGCGTGGTCGCGATGTCCGCGGTGCCCTTGACCTGCTGGTTGGTGACCGGGCCGCCGAAGCCCTCCTTGACGCCCTGGCAGCGCTGCTCCAGGCCGATGTTGCTCTGCTCGTGGATGACGCAGAGCACCTTCTTGACGCCGGCCGCCTTGAGCTTGGCGCCGGCCGCCTTGCCGGCGATCTCCTCGGTCTGCCCGACGTGGGTGATGGCGCCGAGCGCCTGGTAGTCGTCGACGCCCGAGTTCAGCGTGATGATCGGGATGCCCGCCGCCTTGGCCTTGGCCAGCGAGCCCTTGATCGCGTCCGCGTTGGGAACGGACACCGCGAGGCCGTCGACCTTCTGCGAGACCGCGGCGTCGATGAGCTGGGCCTGCTTCTGCGGGTCGTTGTTCGAAGGGCTCCAGATGAGCTTGACGCCCTCGTCCTTGGCCGCCTGCTCGGCGCCCTTCTTGACGACCGACCAGAAGGAGCCCTCGTCGCTGTGGGTGACCATGGCGAAGGTCAGGCCGCTTCCCTGCGTGAGGGTGACGTTGTCGGTGCTCTTCGAGGACGAGGTGGAGTTGCCGTTCTCGTCCTTGCCCGAGTTCCCGCAGCCCGCGACGACCAGCGCCGCGAGCACCGTCACCAGAAGTCCGAGACTGCCGAGCAGTCGTCTCATGGTTGTGCAACCTCTCTCTCCGGAGCCAGTGTCGACAGGTACTCGATGCTCCTCGCCACGTCGAGTACGGGTCCGTCACCAGCCGGCGGCTCTTCCCCGGTGATGGCGGTGTCCTGCTCGAGCACGAGCCAGCGCCCGTACCCGTGGCGATCGAGGAGGCCGACGACCTCGTCGATGCCGCAATCTCCCTGACCCAGCGGCCGGAAGAGGCCGGCCTGGGTCGCGGCGACGAGCGAGAGCTCGCCGGAGCGCACGCGCGCCGCAAGCGCGGCGTCGACGTCCTTGAGGTGGACGTGGACGATCCGCTCGGCGTTGGCGCGCACGAACGCGGTGGGATCCGTCCCGCCGATGAGGAGGTGGCCGGTGTCGAAGCACCAGCCGACGTCGCTGATGGCAAGCACGCGCTCCACGTCGCCGGCGGTCTCGACCAGCGTGCCGACGTGCGGGTGCAGCGCGAGCGCCAGGCCGTGGTCGGCGACGATCGCTTCGATCTCGGCCAGGTGGCGCGCCAGTCGCGCCCAGGCGTCGTCGTCGAGCTCCACGCGCGGCGACCAGGCCTGGTCGACGACCGCCGCGGCGACGAAGACGTCGGCGCCCGCGGCGGCGAGCAGCGCGGCCAGGCGGTGGGCGTCGGCCCGCGCCTCGTCGGCCTGCTGCTCGTGAAGGACGAGCGGGACGAAGGCCGCGGCGAGCTGAAGGTCGTGGGGCGCGAGGGTCGCCCGCAGCGCCTCGGCGTCCAGCGGCAGGTAGCCCACGGGGCCCAGCTCGGTCGCGCGCAGGCCCAGCGAGGCCATCTCGCCCAGCACGCGCTCGGGCGGGAGCATCAGGCCCCAGCCCGGCACCTCGCAGACTCCCCAGGAGATCGGCGCCCCGGCGAGGCGTCGACCCGCGGGCGCTGTGGGGGCGCCCTCGTCGAACATGCTTGCGCGACCCTTCCCTCTCTCGGACCGATTAGAGCGCTCTAATTCGTTGGAGCGCTCTAACGCGGGCGAGTATGCTTCAGCCGCCCATGGCTGTCAAGCGCCCTCGCCCGACGCATCCGACCATGGAGGATGTCGCGGCCGAGGCCAAGGTCTCACGCGCGCTGGTCTCGCTCGTGATGCGCGACAGCCCCAAGGTCAGCGCCGAGCGCCGCGATCGCGTGCTGGCGGCCGCGGCGCGTCTGGGCTACCGCCCCAACGCGATGGCGCGCAGCCTCGCCAGCCGCCGCACGCAGACGATCGGGGTCATGCTCAACGACCTGCACAACCCGTTCTTCTCGGAGATCGCGGCCGGCATCGAGGACCTCGCCTCGCGTCTGGGCTACCGGGTCCTGCTCCTCGCCGGGAGCCTGCAGAGCCGCCGCGAACGCGCCACGCTCGAGATGCTGCTCGAGTACCGCACGGACGGGATCATCCTCGTCAGCCCCCGCATGCCGACGGCCCAGCTCGCGCTCGCCGCCGCCTCGCTGCCGCTCGTGGTCATCGGGCGCGTGCTGCGCAACGAGGCGGTCGACTGCGTGATGACCGACGAGGCGCGCGGAGCGCGCCTGGCGATCGAGCACCTCGCGGAGCTCGGCCACGAGCGCATCGTGCACATCGACGGCGGCTCGGGCGCCGGCGCCGCGCCGCGCCGCGCGGGCTACTCCAGGGCGATGCGCAACGTCGGCCTGCGGCGCCGGGCAAAGGTCCTCCCCGGCGACTTCACCGACACGGCCGGCGTGAAGGCGGCCGAGCGCCTGCTGCGCGAGCGCCGGATGCCGACGGCGATCTTCTGCGCCAACGACCTCCAGGCCACCGGCGTGATCGACCGGTTGGAGGACGCCGGGGTGCGGATCCCCGACGACGTCTCCATCATCGGCTACGACAACACCTTCCTCGCCGCCCTGCACCACGTGTCGCTGACGACGATCAACCAGCCGCGCCCCGAGATGGGCCGCCTCGCGCTGGAGCTGCTGCTCGAGCGCGCCGACGGCCGCGAGCACGCGGTCGTGCGCCACACCGAGCCCACGCTCGTCGTACGCAAGACCACGGGGCCGGCGCGATGACCGCCGGCCGCGCGCTCGGCGCGGCGTGCGTGGCCGCGGTGGCGGCGGCCGCGGCGGTCGCGGGCGCGTGGGCGGCCGCCCGCGACCACGACGCCCCGCCGCCCCGGGCGGTCGCGGTCGTCGCCGGCCACGAGCACGCCCGCGGCTTCGCGGCGGGAGGCGACCGCATCGTCACGGTCGCGCACGTGCTCGGCGCCGCGGGCGCGCCGACGGTCGACGGCCGGCGCGCACGCGTCGTCCGCGTGGACCGCGGCGCCGACCTGGCGCTGCTCGCCGTGCCCGGGCTGCGGGCGCCCGCGGTCCGGACCGGCGCGGGCGCGCCCGGCGACGCGCGCCTCCTCGACCGCGCCGCGCGCGTGCGCCGCGCCGTCACGGCCACCGTCCGCGACCTCGACGGCGCCGCCGTCCGCCGCGCCGCCCTCGAGCTCGACGCCGCCGTCGCGCCCGGCGACTCCGGCGCCCCGGTCGTGGGCCGCGGCGGCCGCATCGTCGGCGTGCTCTTCGCGACCTCCGACCGCCGCCCGCACACGGCCTACGCAGTGGACGGCGCGGCGCTGCGGTCCCTGCTGGCCCGCTAGAACGCGCCCATCTGGCGCATCAGCCCGAGGTCGTCGCGGATCGCGCTGTGGTCGACGGCGCGACCGTCGGCGTCGAAGCGCATGACGTGGCACATGCGCCACTCGACGCGGCGGCCGGAGGGCGGGACGCCGAGCAGCTCGCCCTCGTGCGTGCCGGACATGGTTCCGATGCAGATGACGACGTCGCCGTCGACGGCGATGTTCGCGATCTCGAAGCGCCCGTCGGGGAAGGCGGCCCACAGGCGCTGCATGACGGCTGCCTGCCCCGCACGTCCGGGCGGCGTCCCGGGCAGCGCCGCGTGGTTGACGTAGTCGTCGGCGACGAGATCGTCGAGCAGTGACACGTCGCGACCGTTGAACGCCTCTTCCCAGAAGCGGCGCGTCTGATTGACCACGTCGGGTGCCATGCCGGCCACCCTAACGCGTGCCGGCCACCGGCCAGCCCTCGCGCCGCCAGCGCGGCACGCCGCCGTCGACGACGTGGATGACCTCGCGCGCCCCGTGACGGGCCAGGAGGCTCGCGCCCACCGCCGCGCGCTGGCCCGAGGCGCAGATGACCGCCACGGGCGCCGCCGGGTCGATGGCGTCGGGGATCGAGTGGATGTCGTGGTAGGGCACGTGGACCGAGCCGGCGAGGTGGCCGCCGTCCCACTCGTCGCGCTCGCGGACGTCGAGGATCTGCAGCGGCGGGCCGCCCTCCAGGCGCTCGCGCAGCTCGGGCACCGTCATCCGGGCGATCCGCGCCACCGGCCGCTGGTCCTCGCGCCAGCTCGTCATCCCGCCCGCCAGGTAGCCGGCGACGTTCGTCACCCCGACCGAGCCGGCCAGGCCGATGGCCCGCCGCGCCTCGTCGTCGTCGCGGCCGACGACGACGACCGCCTGGTCGTGGTCGGCCAGCCACGCGAGCTTGGACCCGAAGCCGGCGCGCAGCGCGGTGATGCACAGCGCGTCGGGGATGTGGGCGTCGTCGAACTGCAGCTCCGTGCGCACGTCGACCACGAGCGCCCCGTCGCGCTGGTGCTGCTCGACCTGGCGCGGCGTCAGCGGGTCGAAGTGCGCCAGCCCGCGCGCCAGCGGACCCATGTTGATGGCCACGATGGCGCGGAAGTTCGGCGGCTGCGGGCCGAGCGCGGCGATCGCGCGCTCGACGAACTCCTCCTCGTCGGCGATTCGCAGCACGTCCTGGTGGTCGCGCTCGTAGCCGATGGTCGAGCACACCTTGAGGTCCATGCCGGGCCCGCCGCACAGCGAGCCGCCGAGGTGGCCGGGCCACACCTCGCAGGTGTCGGGCAGCGCGAGCAGCTTGTCGTGCAGCGAGTGGAAGATCCCGTGGGCGCCCTCGCGCTTGTCGACGGCGAGGTCGGGGCGCGCGACCCCCCCGACGAAGAGCGAGTCGCCGGTGAGCACCGCCCACGGCTCGGGGCCGCGGTCGGTGTCGATCAGGGCGAAGGCGGTGTGTTCGGGGCGGTGGCCCGGCGTGTGCAGCGCCCGCACGACGAGCGCGCCGAGCGCGAGCTCCCAGCCGTCGTCGAAGGGCTCGTGGTCGTAGTCGGGCGCGGCGGTGCGGTGGATGTGGATCGCGGCGCCGGTGGAGGCGACGAGCCGGCCGTGGCCCGAGACGTGGTCGGCGTGGTTGTGGGTCTCGAGGACGTGCTCGACGCGTACGCCGAGATAGCGGGCCAGCCGCAGGTACTCGTCGATGTCCAGGCGCGGGTCGACGACGGCGGCGACGCCCGCGTCCTCGTCGCCGATCAGATAGCTGGCACAGCCGAGGTCGTCCTGGGTGATCTGGCGGAAGATCATGGCCCATGTTCCCTCACCCGGCCGCTGCCGGGGAGGGGACGGCCTGCGCCGCCAGCACCTCGTCGGCGTCGAAGCGCGCAAGCGCGGGGAAGGCGGCGACCACCACGGCGACGCCGGCGATGCAGGCCAGGCCGCCCGAGCTCACCGAGAAGCGCGGGCTCGTCAGCCCGGCGACGGTGCCCGACTCGACGTCGCCCAGGCGCGGACCGCTCGTGACCACGAGCGAGAAGACCGACGACATACGCCCGCGCATCGCGTCGGGCGTGACCATCTGGTTGATCGAGCTGCGGCAGACCGCGCTGACGCTGTCGGCCGCCCCGGCCACGGCGAGCAGCGCCGCGGCCGGCCACAGCGAGCCGACCAGGCCGACGCCGGCGATCGCCGCCCCCCAGACCACGACGGCCCAGATGACGATGACCCCCAGGCGCCGCGCGTGCTCGATCCAGCCCGTGGTCAGCGCGGCGACCGTGGCGCCGACCGAGACCGCCGCGTAGAGCAGGCCGGTGCCCTCGGCGCCGGCGCCGTAGACGCTGACCGCCAGCACCGCGAAGAGCGCCCGCGGCATTCCGAAGGTCATCGCCACGAGGTCGATCGCGAAGGAGCCGACGAGCGCCTGGTTGCCCTTGACGTAGCGCAGCCCCTCGGCGATCGAGCGCAGGACCGGCGGGTGCGCGGCGACGTCGGTCTGCGGCGGCTGGGGCGCCATGACGACGACGGCCCAGACCATGGCCAGGCAGCTCACCGCGTCGACCGTGTAGGCGGCGCCGACGCCGAGCACGCCGATGAGCACGCCGCCGAGGCCCGGGCCGATGACCATCGTGAGCTGATAGGTGCCGAAGCTGAAGGCCAGCGCCGAGCGCAGGCGCGCGGGCTCGACGAGGTTGGGCAGGATCGACGAGCGCGTCACGTTCTGCAGCGCGCCGAAGCCGGCGAGCAGGCCGCCGAGGATGTAGAGCGCGCCGATCGGCGGCGAGCCCGCGAAGGCCAGCGCCGCCAGGGCCGCCGCGCAGGCCACGAGCGCGATCTGGTCGAGGAGCAGCACGCGCCGGCGGTCGGTGCGGTCGGCGATGGCGCCGCCGAGCAGGGCGAGCGTCACGAGCGGCACGAGCTCGACGGCGCCGAGCAGGCCGGTGAGGAAGGCCGAGTGCGTCTGGGTGTAGAGCTGGTAGGGCAGCGCCACGAGCGCCGCCTGCGTGCCCAGGCCCGACACGAAGTTGCCGAGCACGAGCATCCGCAGATCGCGCGACGCGCGCAGCGGCTCGAGGTCCACGATCAGGCGCGGCCGGGCCAAGGCCCAGAGCCTAGGGGCCCGCGCCGTCGCGCCCGCGGGCGGCCCGCCGGCGCCACCTGCCACCATCAGGCGCGTGCCCGTCGTCGGGTCGATTCCCAGCCCGTCGTTCAACGGGATCCACGTCGGGCCCTTCGACATCCGCATCTACGGGGTCTGCTACGCGCTCGCCGTGCTGGCCGCCGTCCTCATCACCGCGCGCCGCTGGGAGGCGCAGGGCGGCAGCCGCGAGCTCGTCCAGGAGGTCGCCCTCTGGGGCTTCCCCGCCGGGATCATCGGCGGGCGGCTGTACTTCCTGGCCACGAGCTGGAACGAGGTGCCCGACCACTGGTGGGGCCCGCTGGCGATCTGGAAGGGCGGTCTGGGGATCTGGGGCGGCATCGCGCTGGGCACGGCCGTCGGGATCTGGCGGCTGCGCCGGGCCGGCGCCGACGTGCCGCGCTTCCTCGACGCCGCGGCGCCGGCGCTGCTCGTGGCGCAGTCGATCGGGCGCGTGGGCAACTGGTTCAACCAGGAGCTCTACGGGCGCCCGACCTCGCTGCCGTGGGGCCTTCGCATCGATCCCGAGCACCGCCCCGCGCGCTACCTCGACAGCGCCACCTTCCACCCCACCTTCCTCTACGAGATCGTCTGGAACCTCGCGCTGGCGGCCTTCCTCGTGTGGCTCGGCCACCACCGCCGCATCCGCGCGCCCGGCCTGTTCGCCCTCTACGTCGCGGGCTACTCGGCCTTCCGGATCGTGGAGGAGCTGCTGCGCGTCGACCCCGCCAAGCACATCCTCGGCCTGCGCCTGAACTTCTTCCTCGCGTTCGTCCTGACGTTCGTCGGCCTCGCGTGGTTCGTGTCGTCGCAGCGCCGGTCGGCGAGAATGACGGAATGAGGATCATCGTGTTCGGCGCCGGGGGCAACGTCGGCAGCCGCACCGTGGCGGAGGCGCTCGGGCGCGGGCACGACGTCACCGCGGCCGTGCGTGACCCCGAGGCCCACGACATCGAGGGCGACGGACTCACGGTCGTGGCGGCCGACGCGACCGACCCGGCGAGCGTCGCCGACGTCGCCGGGGGCCACGACCTCGCCATCAGCACGGTCGGGACCGGCCACGGCAGGACGCCGGAGACGCTCCCCGCCGCGGCGCGCGCCCTGCTCGAGGGGCTCTCGCGCGCCGGCGTCCCGCGCCTGATCGTCCTCGGCGGCGCCGCCAGCCTCGAGGTCGCGCCCGGCGTGCGCGTGCTCGACCAGCCCGACTTCCCCGAGGAGTGGAAGCCCGACGCGCTGGCCCAGGCCGAGGCGCTCGAGGTCTACCGCTCGGCGACCACCGACGTCGACTGGACCTATGTGAGCCCGGCGGCGGTGCTGGCGCCCGGGGAGCGCACGGGCGAGTACCGCAAGGGCGGGGACCGCCTGCTCGTCGACGACGAGGGCAACAGCTCGATCTCGATGGAGGACTTCGCCGTCGCCCTGCTCGACGAGGCCGAGGGCGCCGAGCACGTGCGCCGGCGCTTCACGGTCGCCTCCTAGCGCAGCCGCCGCGCCCCGACGTAGTGGCCGCCCCAGTAGGCATCGAAGATCGGGTGGGTCATGACGCCGTGATCGGTGGCCGAGACGGCGGTCGTCGGGCTGACGGCGAGGCCGACGTGCGAGGCGCCGGTGCCGGCGCTGTCGAAGAAGACGAGGTCGCCGCGGCGGATCTCCGAGCGCCCGACGCCCTTGCCCATCGCGTACTGGGCGAAGCTCGAGTGCGGCGCGGCGATGCCCGCGCGCTGCAGCGCCCACATGGTCAGGCCCGAGCAGTCGAACGCCTCGGGCCCGGCGGCGCCCATGGCGTACGAGGCGCCGGCCTTCGAGAGCGCGGCCTTGACGGCCGTCTCGGTGGCCGGCGGCTCCTGGGCCGCCACGGCCATGACGCCGTTGCTCGCGTCGATCGCTGCCGCCCCCGCCGTGCCGGGGAGCACCCCGGCAGCCACCATCGCCGCCAGCGCGGCGGTCGTCGTCGCCTTCATCGCCTTCCTTGCGTCTCGCTGTCTCGGGCGCCTACGAGGTGAGCTGACGGGTTCGCGCCGGCGCGCTACGCCACAGACGTGGCGATTCACCCCTGGGCCGGAAGGACCGGCCCGATGGTTCCCCCGTTCCCGCCGCCACGGAGGCGTGCGGGACTCGGCTTTCGCGCCAAGATAGCAGCGCAATGGGACGTGACCCCCTGCGCATGTACCTGGTCCTGCGCCGCGGCGCGATCGCGCAGCTGAGCCGCGCCGGGGCCCTGGCGGGCGCCGCCGCGGTCGCGTGCCTGCGGCGCTTCGAGGCCGATCCGCAGCACGCCGAGACGATCGCGGCGTGGCGCGAGCGCCCCGGGAAGGTCTGCCTGCGCGCGCGCACGAGCGGGCAGTGGGAGCAGGTCCTGGCCGAGCCGCACGCGCTCGCCGGCGAGGCCGACGGCGAGGCCGTCGTGGCCCTCCTGCCGCGCCTGCGCTCGCAGCGCGGACCGCTGCTCGAGCGCCTGCAGGCGATGAGCAGCGCGCTCGAGCCGGCGCCCGAGGAGGCGCCGGCGCAGGACGGGGCGCTGACCTACGCGCTCAACCCGGCGGCGGTCATGAGCTCGGGCAAGACGGTGGCGCAGGTCGCGCACGCCGCCGTGATGGCCGCCGACACGGGCGCGCTCGAGGACTGGGTCGCCGCGGGCTGCCCCGGCCGCGTGATCGCGCCCGGGGCAGCTACGTTCGCGGCACTCGCGTCGCGGGGGGCTTGCGTCGCGCGAGTCGTCGACGCCGGGCTCACCGAGGTTGCGCCCGGCACGGTTACGGTCCTCGCACTGCGTCATTCGTAACGCAGCGCCTCCGCGGGCTTGATCGCCGCCGCCTGCCGCGCCGGGAGCACGCTCGCCACCGTCGTGAAGAGCAGCGCGGCGGGGAACAGGAGCACGATCCACCACCACGGCGGCGCGGTGACGAGGTCAGGACCGTCGGTCGGGTTGGTGAGGACCACGAGGGCGTGGAAGACCGGCAGCCCGATGACCACGCCGGCGACCACCGCCACCGAGGCGAGCAGCGTCCCGCCCGACGTCACCGCGGCCAGCACCTGGCGCGGCGTGAGCCCGACGACCTTGAAGATCGCGAAGTCGCGCACCCGCTCGCGGATGCTGAGCAGCAGCGTGGTGAGCAGGTTGACGAGGCCGATGGCGAGCAGCACCGCATCGGTGCCGTAGAGCACCGGCCGCAGGTCGTCGCGCTCCTGGTGGATCTCGTCCTCGGTGGCCTCGACGTCGAGGGCGCCGCCGGACGCGCGCACGAGCTGGCGCTGGACGGCGTGCGCGTCGGTGCGGTGGGCGAGCTGCAGCTCGTACTGCACGGGCCCGAAGCGTGCGAGCGCCGCCGGCGGCACCGAGCGGCGGTCGATGATCGCCGTCCGGGCGTCGTTGTCGGGCTCGATGTAGCGCCCGACGATGCGCAGGTCCAGGCCCGCGCCCGCGGCCACGAGTCCGAGCCGGTCGCCGACGTGCAGGCCGAGCTTGTCGAGCAGGCCTCGGCCCACGATCGCCTCGCCCGGGCCGGCGAGCATGCGGCCGTCGCGGATCGCGTACGGGCGGCGCGCGTAGTCGCCGCCGAGCGCCCGGGTCCAGACGTCCACCGTGCTCCCTGGCACCGACGCCGTCGTGCCGTTCACCGTCGTCGTCCCGGTGACCTCGCCTGCCTGAGCGGCGAGCAGGGCGCGGGTGCGCGCCGGTGAGACGTTGTTGGCGTCGACGAGCAGC
Organism: uncultured Actinomycetes bacterium; assembly: GCA_963851295.1. GTDB lineage: Bacteria > Actinomycetota > Thermoleophilia > Solirubrobacterales > Solirubrobacteraceae > JAOPZW01. The sequence continues at coordinate 99,293 of CAWKOS010000005.1, forward strand.
TCGTAGGGCTTCGCGCGCAGCGACGAGTCCTGGATCACGCGCCGGAAGGTGGCCTCGGTCCCGAGCGCCATGACCACGGTCGCCATCGTCAGCGCCAGGGCGGCGATCGTCATCACCGCGCGCGAGCGGCTGGCGAAGGCGTCCTTGACGCCGAGGACCACCGGCGGCGGCAGGTGCAGCGCCGCGGCGGCGCGCGCCGCACGCGAGGGCTTCGCGCTCACGCTCGTGCGCCCGAGCGCGATCGCCTCGAGCACGCCGAGGCGCCCGGCCCGCCACGCCGGCAGCGCGGTGAAGAGGCAGACGACGGCGACGACCCCCACGACGCCGCACGCGATCGTGACCAGCCGCAGGCCGCTCGGGGTGCTCGTGCCGAGCAGGTTGGCGGTCGGCTGGAGGATGAGCGGGCTCAGCGCGATCCCCAGCGCGGTGCCGGCGATGCTCGCCGCCCCCGCGAGGATCAGGTTCTCGATCACGAACAGCGCGGTCACGCCGCCGGGCGTGAAGCCCGCGGCCTTGAGCAGCCCGATGTCGCGCCGCGAGGCGAGGATCCGGCCGCCGATGGCGTTGGCGATGATGAAGCCGACGGCGAGCAGCGCGGCGAGGCTGGCGCTCCCCAGCACCACCGACGAGGTCGAGGTGCGGTCGGTCACGTCCTGGCGGTCCTGCCGCCAGTCCCAGGCGTAGGCCTGGTCGGGCTGGTAGCGGCGGCGCAGGTCGTCGACGAACGCGCCGCTCGCCGAGCGGTCGCGGAGCTGGAGCTCGAGCAGCGACCCGAAGCGGTTGACGCCCTGCCCGAGGCTCTCGACCGTCGACCGGCTCGCCCACGACCCGTCGCCGGCCGGGGCGATCGCGAGGCCGACGACGGTCAGCGTCGGGCGGCGGTCGCGGAGGGGGACGGTGAGGCGCTGCCCGACGTGGAAGCCGTTGTGGCGCGCGTAGCTGCGGTCGAGGACGACCTCGCCGCCGGCACCCGACAGCCAGCGCCCGTCGGTGAGCTTCGGGCGGTCGATGCGCGGCCGCCCGTCGACCCCCGCGAGCGTGAGGGGGCGGTTGGCGGGCCGGCTGCGGACGCTGACGCCGACGATCGGGTACGGGCCGTCGGCGGCGCGCACGCGCGGGTCGCGGGCGAGCGCGCTCGTGTCGACGCGCGCGCCCGGCGAGACGAGGACGTGGACGTCGGCCGCGTTGGTGTCGCGCGCGATCTGCTCGTAGGGGGCGGCGGCCCCGGCGCGCAGGCTGACGGCAAGCGCGAGCGTGGCCGAGGCGGCGAAGACGATCAGCGCCACGAGCGCGGTCTGCAGCGGCCGGCTGCGGAGGTTGGCGATCGCGGTGCGGACGAGCAGGCGGGTCATGGCTCAGACCTCCAGGCGCACCAGCTGGCTGGCGAGCGCGGCCGGGTCGCGGTCGCCGCTCAGGCGCGTCTCCTCGGAGACCGCCCCGTCGCGCATGTGGATGACGCGGTCGGCGGCGCTGGCCACGCGCGCGTCGTGCGTGACGAGCACGATCGTCTGGCCGCGCTCGTGGTGGCGGCGCAGCAGGGCGAGGACCTCGCGCGTGCTCTGGCTGTCGAGGTTGCCGGTCGGCTCGTCGGCCAGAAGCAGCGTGGGGCGGTTGACGAGCGCCCGTGCGATCGCGACGCGCTGCTGCTGGCCGCCCGAGATGCGGTTGGGCACCGCGCCGGCGACCTCCTCGATGGCGAGGTCGGAGAGCAGCTCGCGGCGCCGGGCGCGCGCCTCACGCGACGACAGCCCGGCCAGTAGCGCGGGCAGCTCGACGTTGTCGGCGACGGTGAGGTTGGAGATCAGGTTGAAGAACTGGAAGACGAAGCCGACCTCGCGGCGACGCAGCAGCGCCCACGCCGCCTCGCCGAGTCCGTCGACGCGCTCGCCCTTGAGGTGGACCTCGCCCGCGGTCGGCCGATCGAGGCCGCCGAGGAGGTGCAGCAGGGTCGACTTGCCGCAGCCGGAGGGGCCCATGACGCTGACGAACTCGCCCTCGTCGATGGCGAGGTCGACGCCCCGCAGCGCAGCCACGGCCGCGCCGTCGGCGTCGAAGGTGCGCTCGAGCGCCTTGGTGACCAGGACCTGCGTCATGACGTGACCTCCGTCAGTCGCTCCTCGCAGAGCGCGAGCCATTTCAGATCGGCCTCCAGATGCAGCGCCGCGCCCTCGATGAGCAGCGCCTCGGCGGCGTCGCCGTTGGCGGCGGCCGTGAGGCGATCGAGGTCGCGCAGCGCCTGGAGGTACTCGCTGCGCTGGCGCTCGATGAGCGCCCGCGGGTCGGCGATGCCCGCGCGGCCGGCGAGCACCAGCTTCATGAAGAACTCGTCGCGCAGGCGGGTGCCCGGGGTCGGCTGGGCCACCCACTCGTCGAGCGCGGCCCGGCCCTCGTCGGTCAGCCGGTACACGCGCTTGTTGGGCCGGCTGTCCTGCGCGACGCGATCGGCGTCGACCAGGCCGTCGCGCTCCAGGCGCGCCAGCGAGGTGTAGATCTGGCCCGTGTTCAGCGGCGGCAGGGCGGCCCCGAAGTGCTGCTCGAGCTCGCGCTTGAGCTCGTAGCCGTGGGCTGGGGCGGTCGCGAGCATGGCCAGAATCGGGAACTTCATCGCTAGCTACCCGGTATATATACCCGCTATCTAGGAACCCTGTCAACCCCGATGGCCCCGGGGATTTCAGCCCCGAGTCATCCCGGCACGGGCGGTGCGCAGAGATCGGGGCGGTTCGGCCGGTTGAGGCCCCGCTGCAGGCTGACGAACGCCGGGACGCCCAGGATCAGCGGGATCCAGAACTGAATGACCCGGTAGGCGAGGACCGCCGCGACGGCCGGCGCGAGGCCGACGCCGTAGACGACGAGCGTCCCGACGAGGCCGCCCTCGATGCCGCCCAGCCCTCCCGGCAGCGGCAGCAGCCCGCCGAGCTGGCCGATGAGGTAGCCCATGAGCACCACGGTCAGCGGCGGCGCCGGGCCGAAGGCGCGGAAGCACACCCACAGCACGACGTTGTCGAAGGCCCAGTAGCCCAGCGAGCCGAGGATCACCGCGGGGTCGCCGCGGCGCAGGAGCGCGAGCGCCTCGCGCACGCCGTCGGCGAGCGCCTGGGCGCGGCGGGCCAGCACGTCCGGCAGGAGGGCGACGCCGGCCAGGACGAGGAGCGCCAGCGCGGCGGGGAGGATCGTCAGCGCCGGCGACAGCGACGGCCCGACCCCGAGCCACATCGCGGTGCCGATCACCGCGACGGCGGCGAAGTTCGCCGCGGACTTGATGAGGAAGAAGGCGATCGTGCGCCGCGCGATCAGGTCGCCGGGCATGCCGCCGCGGCGCAGCGCCCACACGCCGAGGGCCAGGCCGCCGAGGCCGCCCGCGGGCACGAGCGAGCCGACGCCGAGCTCCGACAACCCGAGCTCGGCGCTCGTGCGCCTGGCCATGTGCGAGCAGAAGACGGGGCGGAACATGACCACGTAGCTCAGGCACGAGGCGACCTCGAGGACGACCCCGAGCACGAGCCACGCGGGGTCGGCGCCCGCGAGCTTGTCGCGCACCTCCCCCAGACCGGGGGCGAGCAGCGCGACGAGCCCGACCGCGACGAACGCGGCGAGGACCTCCAGCACGCGCCGGCGCAGCTTGCGGGCGTCCAGCTCGTCGGGAAGCTCGAGGCGGGGCTGATCCGTGCTCACGAAGCGCCGGCGAGCAGGTCGAGCGCGGTGAAGCGCTCGCCCGCGGCGGGCAGGGTCGGCTCCCACGCCGGGTCCAGGGCGCGGTAGGACTCGGGGTCGCCGTCGAGCATGGCGAGCAGGACCTCGGCCACGAGCCGCCCGCCGACCTCGCCGAGCCGGTCGCCGTCGCCGCGCACGTCGGCCTCGCGCAGGATGTAGAGCCACAGCGGCGTCTCGTCGTCCCAGCCGTGGGCGCCGAGGCCGACCTCCTCGCGCGCGAGCGGCTCGATCCCCATCGTCCGCGCGATCGCCTCGCCGGACGGCAGCCCGATCGCGGCCCCGCGCTGCAGGTCGCGCGCGGCCAGCGAGTGGTAGGCGTCGACGTCGACGTCGCCGGTGATCGCCACCGGCAGGGCGATGAGCGAGTGCGCGAGGCGGCCGGTCATCCGCCGCGCCCGCTGCGCGCCGTCGCCGAAGAGCAGCCTCCAGTCGACGCGGTGCTCGTCGGCAACCGGGCGGAAGCCGACGAGCTCGGGGAAGACCCCGTACTCGCCGCCGCCCTCCTGCAGGCGGTAGCGGTGACGGACCTGGCCGTGGCCGTAGCGGAAGGCCGCGTCGGCGAACTCGAAGGGGATGATCGGCTGCCCGTCGGGGCGCCAGCAGCGCCGCCGCGGGTCCTTGACCTCCTCGACGAGCTCGCGTCCCACGAGCTCGGGCAGGAAGTCCTCGACGATGACCCACTGGAAGTGCCACATGGTCGCCCGCCGCGCGGCGTCGAAGCACTCCGCCTCGTCGACGCCGTCCTCGCGCAGCCGGTCGACGATCCGGTTGTGCGCGCCGATCAGCGCGACGTGCAGCTGGGAGATGAAGACGTGGACGTCGTTGCGCGGATCGCCGAGCAGCGCGATCCCCTGCGCGTTGCGCGGGACGTCGCCGTCGCCGGCGAGCAGCTTCGCCGGGTCGGTCGCGTCGTAGAGGTAGGGCGCGGCGACCGGCCCGGCGCCGTACAGGCACTCGAGGTTGGCGCGCGGCGAGCGGAAGTTGGCGATCGTCGTCGCGTCGGCGTGCGGGCCGATCGGCGAGCGGTCGGCGGTGATGTCGTGGGCGATGAACTGGCCGAAGAACGGCCACCCGGCCGCCGCGCGGCCCTCCGCGCCCGGATCGTCGCCGCCGTCGCACATGCCGCCGGCGGCGCCGAGGGCCAGCAGCGCCTGCTGGTCGCCGCCGAGCGCGGGTAGGTCACCGAACGCGCGCCCGTAGCGTCCCTCGACCGGAGCCAGCGGCCTGTCGATCGGACGATCGGGGGCCAGGCAGTGGTCGCGGACCGGGTGGGCGAGCGCGGACACGAGGGATCGAGCGTACCGACCCGAGTTGGCGCGTCGGCGCTACACAAGCCGCTCGTAGAGCGCAGCCGTCTCGCGCGCGATCGCGCCCCACGCGAAGCGCTCGACGGCGCGCGCCCGGCCCGCGCGGCCCATCTCGGCCGCGGCCGCCGGGTTGCGCACGACCTCGTTGAGGCGCTCGGCGAAGGTCGCCGCGAAGACCGCCGGCTCGCGCGGCTCGCCGGTGGCGTCGTCGCCGGGGTCGATGGGCACGAGCAGGCCGGTGATCCCGTCCTGGACGACCTCGACGATCCCGCCGGTCGCCGTCGCGACGACCGCGGTCTCGCACGCCATCGCCTCGAGGTTGACGATCCCCAGCGGCTCGTAGATCGACGGGCAGGCGAAGACCGTCGCGTGGCTGAGGATCTGGATGACCTCGGGCTTGGGGAGCATCTCGGCCAGCCAGATCACGTTGTCGCGCTGCTCCTCGAGCGCCTGCACCCTGGCCGCCACGTCGGCGCCGATCTCGGGCGTGTCGGGCGCGCCGGCGCAGAGCACGAGCTGGGCCTCGGGGTCGACCTGCGCCATCGCCTCGAGCAGGTGCGAGACGCCCTTCTGGCGCGTGATGCGCCCAACGAAGACGATCGTGGGCGCGTCGGGGTCGATGCCGTGGCGCTCGAGGGCGTCGGTGCCCGGATCGGGCGCGTACTCCTCGGTGTCGATGCCGTTGTAGATCACCGACACGCGGGCCGGATCGACCGCCGGGTAGGCGGTGAGCAGGTCGATGGACATGCCCTCGGAGACCGCGACGATCGCGTCGGCGGCCTCGAGCGCCGTGCGCTCGCAGAACGACGACAGCGCGTAGCCGCCACCGAGCTGCTCGGCCTTCCACGGGCGCAGCGGCTCGAGCGAGTGCACGGTCGCCACGTGCGGGACGTCGTGGACGAGCTTGCTCAGGTGGCCGCCGAGGTTGGCGTACCACGTGTGGCTGTGGACGACGTCGGCCTCGCTCGTGCCGGCGGCCATCGTCAGGTCGATCGACACCGCGCGCAGGGCGGCGAGCTCGGGCGCGGAGCCGGCGAGCGCGTCCCACGCCTCATGGCCGATCGCGCCGTCGCGATCGGCGCCCCAGGCGTGGACGTCGACGTCGATCAGCGCGCGTAGCTCGCGCGCCAGGTACTCGACGTGGACGCCGGCCCCGCCGTAGACGTCGGGCGGGTACTCGCGCGTGAGGAGCGCGACCCTCACGCCGGCACCGTCGCGCCCTTGGGGATGACGATCACGCCGTTGGCCGACATCGTGAAGCGTTCGCGGTCGGCCTCGGGGTCGACGCCGACCTGCGCCCCCTCGGCGATGCGGACGTTCTTGTCGACGATCGCGCGCTTGACGACCGCGTTGCGCCCGACGTCGACGCCCTGCATGAGCACGGAGCCCTCGACCTGCGCGTAGGAGTGCACGTGCACGCCGGGTGAGAGCACCGAGCGGCGGACGGTGCCGCCCGAGATCACGACGCCCGCGCAGACCATCGAGTCCAGGGCCTGCCCGCGGCGCCCGTCCTCGTCGTCGAAGACGAACTTCGCCGGCGGCAGCGGATCGGGCCAGGTGAGGATCGGCCACTCCTGGTTGTAGAGGTTGAACTCAGGCTCGACGGAGATGAGGTCGATGTGCGCGTCGTAGAAGGCGTCGAGCGTCCCGACGTCGCGCCAGTAGCCGCGCTCGACCTCGCTGGCCCCAGGGACCTCGTTGCGCGAGAAGTCGTAGACGTGGGCCTCGCCGCGCTCGACGAGCGCCGGCACGATGTTGCCCCCCATGTCGTGCTTGGAGGTCTCGTCCTCGGCGTCGCGCGTGACCGCGTCGATGAGCGCGTCGGCGCTGAACACGTAATTGCCCATCGAGGCGAAGACCTGGTCGGGCGCGTCGGCCAGCCCGACGGCGTCGGTGGGCTTCTCGCGGAAGGCGGAGATGGTCTGCCCGTCGGACGCCGTCTCGATGACGCCGAACTGGTCGGCCTCCGCGAGCGGCGCGCGCAGCGCGGCCACGGTGACCGCGGCCCCGCTCTCGATGTGCTGGTCGACCATCTGGCGCGGGTCCATGCGGTAGATGTGGTCGGCGCCGAAGACGGCGACGATCTTGGGGCGCTCGTCGTAGAGCAGGTTGAGGTTCTGGTAGATCGCGTCGGCCGAGCCCAGGAACCAGCGCGGGCCGCGGCGCATCTGCGCGGGCACCGGGGCGACGTAGTTGCCCAGCAGCGGCGACAGGCGCCACGTGGTCGAGATGTGGCGGTCCAGCGAGTGGCTCTTGTACTGGGTGAGGACGACGATCTGGCGATAGCCGGCGTTGACGAGGTTCGAGAGCGCGAAGTCGATGAGGCGGTAGTTCCCCCCGAAGGGCACCGCGGGCTTGGCGCGGTCGGCGGTCAGCGGCGCCAGGCGCTTGCCCTCGCCGCCGGCCAGCACGATCCCGAAGACGTCAGGCATCAGCTTCCTCCCAGCGCCCCGGCCACGAGCTCCTCGGCCTCGGCGATGACCCGTTCGAGGTGGTCGTCGCCGAGGAAGCTCTCGGCATAGACCTTGTAGACGTCCTCCGTACCCGAGGGGCGCGCCGCGAACCACGCGCTCTCGGAGACGACCTTGACGCCCCCGATCGGCGCATCGTTGCCGGGCGCGTGCGTGAGCACCTCTCCGATCGGCTCGCCCGCGAGCTCGGTGCCCGCGACCTGGTCGGCCGAGAGCTTGCCGAGCACGCGCTTCTGCTCGGGCGTCGCGGCCACGTCGACGCGCCGGTACGACGGGCGCCCGAAGCGCTCGGTCATCGTGGCGTAGCTCTGACCGGGGTCGACGCCGGTGCGCGCCGTCATCTCGGCCGCCAGCAGGCACGGGACGAGGCCGTCCTTGTCGGTCGTCCAGGTGGTGCCGTCCAGGCGCAGGAAGGTGGCGCCCGCGCTCTCCTCGCCGCCGAAGCCGAGCGTGCCCTCGACCAGGCCCTCGACGAACCACTTGAAGCCGACGGGCACCTCGACGAGGCGCCGCCCGAGGTCCGCGGCGAGGCGGTCGATGATCGCGCTGCTCACCAGGGTCTTCCCCACGCCGGTCTCGGCGCGCCAGTCGCGATGGCCGCCGAACAGGTAGCCGATGCACGCCGCGAGGTGGTGGTTTGGGTTCAGCAGCCCGGCGCCCGGCGTGACGATCCCGTGGCGGTCGGCGTCGGGGTCGTTGGCGAAGGCGACGTCGAACTGGTCGGCGAGGTCGCGCAGCTTGGCCATCGCGTAGGGCGACGAGCAGTCCATGCGGATCTTGCCGTCCCAGTCGCGCGGCACGAAGCGGAAGGTCGGGTCGACCTGGTCGTTGGTGATCGTCAGGTCGAGGCGGTGGCGCTCGGCGATCGCGGCCCAGTAGGCGGCACTCGCGCCGCCGAGCGGGTCGACGCCGAGGCGCAGGCCGCTGTCGCGGATGAGCGCGATGTCGACGACCGCCGGCAGGTCGTCGACGTAGGCCGACAGATAGTCGTGGCGGTGGACGGTCCCCGTCTCGCTCGTGCGCCTGACGTCGCGCAGGCCGCCCTCGAGCAGGGCGTTGGCCTCGCGCTCGATCCAGCCGGTGACGTCCGTGTCCGCCGGCCCGCCGTGGGGCGGGTTGTACTTCACGCCGCCGTCCGGTGGGGGGTTGTGCGAGGGCGTGACCACGATGCCGTCCGCGGTCCCGCTCGCGCCCGAGCGGTTGTGGGTGAGGATCGCGTGCGAGACCGCGGGCGTCGGGGTGAAGCCGTCGCGGTCGTCGACCATGACGTCGACCTCGTGCGCGGCGAGCACCTCGACGATCGTGCGCGCGGCGGGCTCGGAGAGCGCGTGCGTGTCGCGGCCCAGGAAGAGCGGTCCGTCGATCCCCTGGGCCTCGCGCAGGCGGCACACCGCCTCGGCGATCGCGAGCACGTGGGCCTCGTTGAAGGTCGCCGCCGTCGAGGTCCCGCGATGCCCGCTGGTCCCGAAGCTGACCCGCTGCCCCGGCTCCGCGGGGTCCGGCCGCACGCCGAAGTAGGCGCCGATGAGGGCGTCCACGTCGACGAGGTCGGCCGGCTCCGGCAGCTCGCCGGCGTGCTCGTTGACGCTCATGAGCCGCTCACGTACCCGCAGGGGTCGGGGGCGACTCCGCCGGCCGGGCAGCGAGGTGGGGCCACGGCGTACACATAGCGTCTGGGCGCCATCGCGCGCAAGGGCATTCGGCGCCGATCGGGGCGCGTATCCTCGCGCCATCGCGTCGTCGGGCCCCCAGCTCCAGCCGATCGCGGCCGAGGACGTCATCCTCGTCGGCGGCGAGGCGCTCTACGACCTCGTCTACGACGGCGAGGAGGATCTCCGGGGCCACCCGGGCGGCGGCCCGTTCAACACCGCGCGCACGATCGGCCGGCTCGGCCAGCCCGTCGCCTACCTGGGCCGGCTCTCGAACGACCGCTTCGGCACGGCCCTGGAGCGCATGCTCGCCGCCGACGGCGTGCGCCTCGACACCGTCGTGAGGACCGACGAGCCCACGACGCTCGCGCTGGCCGAGATCGACGAGACCGGCAGCGCGCGCTACCGCTTCTACGAGCGCGCGACCTCGGCGCCGGGCCTCACGCCGGAGGCGGCGCTGGCGGCGCTGCCCGCCGCGGTCGGCATCCTCCACGTCGGCACCCTCGGCCTCATGCTCGAGCCGATGGCGACGGCGCTCGAGGCGGTGGTCGAGGAGCTCAGCGGCAGCGCGCTCGTGATGGTCGATCCCAACGTCCGCCCGTGGGTGATCGCCGACGCCGACACCTACCGCGGCCGCCTTGGCCGCGTGCTGGGCCGCAGCGACGTCGTCAAGGTCTCCGAGGAGGACCTCGCATGGCTCGAGCCCCAGCGCACCGCCGCCTCCGCGGCGCGGATGCTGCTCGAGCTCGGGCCGCGCGTCATCCTGCTCACCCGCGGCGGCGACGGCGCCGTGGTCGTGACCGGCGCCGGCGACGTGCCCGTGGCCGCGCCCGCGATCGAGGTCGTCGACACCATCGGCGCCGGCGACGCCTTCGGCGGCGGCTTCCTGGCCTGGTGGCGCTCGCACGGGCTGAGCCGCGACGACCTCGCCAACGCCGACGCCGTCGTGGAGGCAGCGGCCTTCGGCGCCCTCGTCGCGGCGCGCACCTGCGAGCGCCCGGGCGCCTCGCCGCCCTTCCTCAGCGAGCTCGCGGTCCCCGCCGGCGCGGCGCCCGCCGAGGGCGAATAGCGGCGAGCGCCGCCGGCGACGGTACGGTGCGCGCGTGGCCGGCGACCTGCACCGGACCTTCGGGGCCTACGACATCCAGCGCGAGGTCGGGCGCGGCGGAATGGGGGTCGTCTACCTGGCCACCGACCGGCGCCTGGAGCGTCGCGTCGCGCTCAAGGTGATCGTCCCCGAGCTCGCCGCCGACGAGCAGTTCCGCCGCCGCTTCGAGCGCGAGGCGCGCGTGGCCGCCGTGCTCGAGCACCCGCACGTCGTGCCCGTCTACGAGGCCGGCGAGGAGAACGGATCGCTCTTCATCGCGATGCGCTTCATCGACGGCCACGACCTGGCGAGCGAGGTCCGCGACCACGGGGCCGTCGCGCCCGAGCGGCTCGCGTCGCTGGTCGTCCAGATCGCGGGCGCGCTCGACGCGGCGCACCGGACGGGCGTCGTGCACCGCGACGTCAAGCCCGCCAACGTCCTCGTCACCGGCGCGGGCGACGACGAGCAGGCCTACCTCACCGACTTCGGCCTCACGCGCGAGGCCGCGTCGGAGAGCGGGCTGACGCTGACCGGGCAGTGGGTCGGCACCGTCGACTTCGCCGCGCCCGAGCAGATCATGGGCGAGGCCACCGACGCGCGCTGCGACGTCTACTCGCTCGGCTGCCTCGCCTTCCAGGCCCTCACCGGCCAGCCGCCCTACCAGGGCGCGCCCGCCGCGCGGCTCTTCGCGCACATGAACAAGCCCCCGCCGTCCGCGTGCGCGGCGCGGCCCGAGCTGCGGCCCGAGGTCGACGACACGCTCGCGCGCGCGATGGCCAAGCGGCCCGAGGACCGCTTCCAGTCCGCCGGCGACTTCGGCCGCGCCCTCGCCGCCGCGCTGCGCGGCGTCGCGAACCCCGAGCCCGAGCGGACCGTCGCCGTCGGGGGCGCGCTCACGGGAGTGCTGCCCGACGAGGCGAACGAGCTCGCCTCCGCCGCGGGTCCGACGCGCGTGCAGCCTTCGCCTGTCGACGACACGGCGCCGGCCGCGCCACAGCAGACGCTGGTCGCCCCGGCCGCCCGCGGCCGCCGGCCGCGCGTCATCGCCGCGATCGCCCTCGTGCTGGTCGTCGCCGCGGCGGCGGTGGTCACCGTGCTCGCGAGCGGGGGCGGCGGCGACACGTCGTTCGCCGACAAGGCCAAGGACGCGGTGAGCGGCCTGGCCCGCGCCAACAGCAGCCTCTCGCAGCACCTGACCTCGCTGAGCGCGACGACGCCCAGCGCGACGATCGTCGCGGCGACCGACTCGGCGGCGGCCGCGGCCGGCGACGCGCGGCGGCGCGTCGCGGCGCTCGACGCCAAGGACGACCCCACGCTCGCGAGCGGCCTCAGGCAGGCGATCTCGAGCGAGCAGGCCTTCCTCGCCCAGGCCAAGGCCGCCGCGATGGGCCCCTCGAAGGCCGACGCGTCCGCCCTCCAGCGCTCCGGTGGCTCCATGGCCGACGCCTTCGCGGCGATCCAGAGCCAGCTCTCGGCGCTGACGCCGGTCGCGGGCGTCGCCGGCCTCGTCACTTGGGTGCAGGGACGCCAGGCCCAGGGCAAGCGCCGGCAGGGCGTCGACGCCTTCATCGGCGCCGTCGACGCGGTGCTCGCCGGGGCGCGGCCCGGCCGCGCGCAGATCGGCCAGATCCGCACGGCGATGGACAACGGCACGATCACGCCGGGCGCCGCGCGCACGGGCATCGACAAGGTCGTCGCCAACCGCACGGACGCGCTCGCGAAGGCGCGTGCCCTGCCCGTGACCCCGGATCCGGCCGAGCAGATCAAGAGCCAGCTCGTCGACGCCTTCCAGGCCTCGCTGGACTACGACCACGACCTGCAGGACGGCATCGCCGCGTATGACAGCGGCGACTTCGACCGCTTCATCAGCAAGGTCTTCGACGACGCCAAGCGCTCCAACGACGCGGCCTCGAACGCCAAGCACGCCTTCCTGGGCACCTACAACCAGCTGCGCAGCTCCCGCGGGCAGCCCGCGGTCGTCGACGACTTCTAGCGATGCGCCGCGGCGCCCCGATCGCGCTCGCCCTGGCCGCGGCCGTGCTCGCGGCGGGGTGCGGGCGCGGCGGCGCGACGACGAGCGACGGGGACGCGGGCGTGCCGGCCGCGACCGAGACGCCGCAGGTCAAGGAGGCTGAGCGCAACGCCGACCGCAATCGGGAGGGAGCGGAGGCGAACGGGACGGGCGACTCCGGCGCGGCTCCCACCGACGCCCGCCCCCTCGCCCGCCGGCCCACGATCGTCCGGCGCCCGATCCCCTTCGGCGCCAAGCGCAGGGCCGAGACGCGCGCCTACGCCCGCCGCCACTACGGCCTCGACGACTGGCGGCTGCGCGACCCCAAGGTGATCGTCGAGCACTACACGGTGACCGACACCTTCCAGGCGGCCTACGACACCTTCGCCCGCGACGTCCCCGACGTCGAGCTCCACGAGCTGCCGGCGACGTGCGCGCACTTCGTCGTCGACCGCGACGGCACCATCTACCAGCTCGTCCCCGTGACCACGATCTGCCGCCACACCGTCGGCCTCAACGACCGGGCGATCGGCATCGAGCAGGTCGGGCGCTCGGCGCAGGAGATCCTCGGCCGGCCCGCGCAGATCGGCGCGATCGTGCGCCTCACGGCGTGGCTGCGCTGCCGCTACGGGATCGCCGCCACGGACGTCATCGGCCACAACGAGAGCCTGTCGAGCCCCTACCACCACGAGGACATCCCGGCGCTCAGGCGCCAGACCCACGGCGACTGGACGCGAGCCGAGATGCAGCCGGTCCGCGCGCGCGTCGGCCGCTACCGCTGCGGCGGCTGAGCGTCAGATCGCCGCGAAGGCCGGCAGGTCGGCCTCGAACACGCCGCGCGAGTTGGCGTAGTACATCTTCGCGCCGTCCACGGCGAAGCCGGTCGTCACCGGCGGCAGCTCGACGCCGGCCGCCTCGACCTGGCCGAGGCGGCAGCCGGCGCCCGGCACCGGGAGGCGCCGGATCCGGACCGGCGAGGTGCCGAGGCTCCCGTGCAGGACCCAGTACACGTAGCCGCCCGCGAGGACCGGGGTCGTGACGGTGTCGTCGTCGGTGGGGTGGTCGAAGCGCTCGGTGCGGCGATCGATCACGCAGTTGGCCTTGCCGTGCAGACGCCGCACGCGGATCTGCGAGCGCGTGAAGCCGCGACCGTCGCCCGCGCCGCCGTCGTAGGCGATCGCGCCGGCGTCGACGTCGGTCGTGCTCGGGATGTCCGAGCCGATGCGCGCCGCCCGCCCCTTGCCGCTGAAGAGCCCATAGCGATGGCTGCCGTGGGTGCGCGAGCTGAGGCCCAGCGGCGTGCGCCCGAAGGCGTAGCGGCCCGCCCACGTCGAGGGCGCCACGGCGCTCGCGCGGCGGCTGGCCAGCGCCGACACGCGCCGCTCGCGACCCGAGGCGACGTCGAGCTCGTAGATCGAGCAGCGCCGGCTGAAGAGCTCGCCGCTGCAGCGCGTGTAGTCGGCGAGCACCGAGCCCGGCGCGGCGCCCGGGCCGAGGTCGACCGTCGGGTTGTCGACGAAGCGGCCGATGGGAGCGTCGGCGACCGCGCCGTTGCGTCGCAGCACGAGCCGGAAGACCTGCCGGCCGCCGCTGCGGTCCTGCCGCAGCCACGCCTGGACCCCGCCGTAGGCCGTGACCCGCGCCGTGTTCTCGCTGGAGAGCTGGACGTCGGCCAGCGCCGGCGCGCACGGCAGCGCTGAGAGCACGGCCGACACGACCCCCACCGCGAGAGCTTCCCTGCGCCGCTGCACCGGCGGCGAACATACCACCGCCCGTCCGGGCGCTAGACCAGCGCCGGCCGGGCGGCGCCGTGGCGCTCGACGCGGTTGCGCCCGCCGCGCTTGGCGGCGTAGAGCGCCGCGTCGGCCTGCGCCATCAGCTCCTCCAGCTCGATCGCGGTCCCGCGGGCGGTCGCGACCCCGAAGGAGCACGTGACCCGCACGCCGGCGGTCTCCATGTCCTCGATCGCGACCCGCAGGGTCTCGGCGATGCGCGCGGCGTCGTCCTCGGCGGCGCCCGGGAGCAGCAGCGCGAACTCCTCGCCGCCGAGGCGGTAGAGCAGCTCGAAGGTCCGCAGCGAGCGGCGCATCGCATAGGCGGCGTCGCGCAGGACCGCGTCGCCGATCGCGTGGCCGCGGTCGTCGTTGATCGACTTGAAGTGATCGAGGTCGGCGAGCACGACGCTCACCGGCTGGTCGGTGAGCGCGGCCTGCTCGGCGATCTCGGCGAAGCGGGGCTCGAGCGCGCGGCGGTTGAGCAGGCCGGTGAGCTGGTCGAGCGTGCTGTCGGCGCGGTGGCGCACGTCGGAGGCGACGAGCGGGCTGACGTAGACCGCGGTGCACAGCACGAGCGCGAGCGGGACCATGAGCGACGCGGGATGGTGGGCGACGTAGCCGGGATCCACGCCGAGCGTCGTCGCGATCACCAGCGCCGCGCTGATCGGCGCGCCCACCACGAGGCCGCGGTTGCTGAAGCGCGCCGCGACCATCAGCACCGGGATGGCGAGGAGGTTGGTCGCGAGGCTTCGCGGCCCGCCGCTCTGCACGGCGCCGAAGGCGAGCACGATCTGGAGCACGAGGATCGTCGAGACGAAGACCCACAGCTCGGGCCGGCGGCGCCGGTCGAGCCGCATGCCGCCGACCGCGACCGCGAGCACGGCGACCGCGGCGGCCACCAGCATCGGCCATCCGCCCGTCGCGCTGACCACGGCGGCGGTCGCCGACAGGGTCAGCAGCGTGACCACCCGCGCGGTGCGCAGGCGGCTCTGCATGTCGAGGAACCGCTCACGATGGTTCGGAGTCGGACACAGCCATGAGGCGCCGGGCTTCACAGGCCGGAAATCGGCTGCAAATCGCGTCCGCTTGAGGGCGGGGACGCGCCTGAACGCGCGATCGCACGCGAGGCCTCCCCGGGACACCGTACGCTGTCCCTGGCAGTCCATCCGCCACACCCACCATCTGGAAGAGGCCGGCCATGCCGCACGGCAAGCTCGACCAAGCGATCATGGCCCGACTCGGCCTGAAGGCCCGCCGCACCGGGGCCCGCGACGCGCCCGCCCCCGACCCCTCCGAGGGCCCGCCCGACGAGCGCATCGAGCGGCTCGAGACGCGGGTCGCGCATCTCGAGGCCACGCTCGAAGGCCTCCAGGACTCGGTCTATCGCGAGACCACGCGTCTGGACGAGCGCGTCGAGGACCTCCAGCAGAAGACCGAGCCCCACGTCATCTCACAGGCGCTGAGCGCCGATGCCCGACGCCGCGGACTCTGACGGCGGGCCGGTCGCCGTCACCACGGTGACGCTGCTGACCGGCGGCCCCTACGACGTCCGCGGAGCCCCGCAGGCCGTCGAGGAGGCGATCGTCGGCGCGTCGCGCGGCTCGATCATGCAGTTGGCGTGGTTCATCGAGGACGCGACCGGGCGGCGGATCGCGATCAACCCGCGCCACGTCGTCGCGCTCGAGCCGTCTCGCGATCAGTCGGCCGGCTGACCGAGGTCAGGCCCACGCGGCGCCCGCCCATGGGCGCCGCCGGCGGCCGGCGAAGTCGAGCGGGAGGTAGAGCACCCGGCTCATGTCGGCCTGGTCGAGGCCGCCGAAGTAGGCCAGCTCGATGGTGCGCCGATGCGCCGCCGAGAGCGCCCCGAGGGAGGCGCGGATCGCGAGCGCCGTCGCCCGCGCCGAGCGCGCCCGCGACGGCTGGCGCTCCTGGAGGCGCCTGCGGCCCCTCAGCCAGTCGGTCGCTCCCCAGCTCGCGAAGCACAGCGCGCCGACGGTGCCGGTCGCGGTGAGGAGCACGCCGGCGGCCGCCACGGCGGCGATGCCGTGCGTGCCCAGGATCATCACGGTGGCCGCGGCGCCGACGCTCGGCCCGAGCGGGAGCTGGCTGATCGTGACCATCGCGATCAGGACCGCGATCGAGTCGAAGACCGAGACCTCGACCCCGGTCGAGCGCAGGATGAGCCAGTTGCGCGCGATCTGCGCGAGGACCGCGACGAGGACGAGCGCGACGACGCGGGCACGGCCGTTCAGGCTGCGCAGGATCGCCAGGCCGGCCCACGGTCCTCGCCGCGTCCTCGTCGACATCCGGCAGAGGCCCGCCCCGAGAGCCGCGGTGACGGCCACGCAGATGAGGGGCACCCACCAGGGCAGGCCGAGGGGCCCGACGAGCGTGAACGAGGTCAGCGCGGCGAGCGCTGCCTCGGTCACGACGATCGGGAGCTCGGCTCCGAGGAGCGCGCCGACCCGCGGGCTGCCGCGCGGGCTCGTGCGACGCAGCACCGCGATGCGCGCCGCGACCCCGAGCTGGCCGTTGACGACCACGGCGATCGCCCCCACGCTCGAGGCGCGGTAGAGCAGCCGCCGGCTCACGGTCGCGCCGGTGGCGTGCACGCAGACGTGCCACGCCTCGGTGCGCACCAGCAGGGCCAGGAGCTGCAGCGCGGCGGCGAGGACGAGCAGCCACGCCGGAGCGCTGTGGAGCGCAGCGGTGAACGCGTGGCCCTTGCCGGCGAGCGCCAGCACGAGCGCGGCGGCGGCGAGCACCGCGACGAGGGCAGGCGCCGCGCGCCCCAACCTGGCCCTCCCCATTGCGCTCGTCGCAGGCGACATCCCGACCTTCTGGTCTCGACCAGCGACGACGATAACACGACTCTCGAAACCAGAAAGCCATGTCGTGCGTCTTCGCGCCCCGCGGGGCGCGGCTTCTCAGGGGCGCGCGTCCGCCATCGCCGCGATGACGTCGCTGCCGTAGGCGTCGAGCGTCGCGTCCATGGCGTCGTGCATCAGATAGATGTTGAACTGGTCGACGCCCAGCGCCTCGAGCTCGCGCAGCTTGGCGACGTGGTCGTCGACCGTGCCGAGCACGCAGAAGCGCTCGACAATCTCGTCGGGCACGAACTCGGTGTCGGGGTTGCCGACGCGGCCGTGGTGGGAGTAGTCGTAGCCCTCGCGCGCCTTGATGTAGTCGGTGAGCGCGCGCGGGATGTCGCCGCCCTCGCCGTAGCGCTTGACGATGTCGTGGACGTGGTTTCCGACCATGCCCCCGAACCAGCGGCACTGCTCGCGCGCGTGGGCGAGGTCGTCGCCGATGTAGGCGGGCGCGGCGACGCACACGGCGATCGCGTCGGGGTCGCGCCCGGCCTCGGCCGCGGCCTCGCGGACCTTCTCCACGGTCCAGCGCGTGATGTCGAGGTCGGCGAGCTGCAGGATGAAGCCGTCCGCCTTGCGCCCGACGAGGGCCAGCGCCTTGGGGCCGTAGGCCGCCATCCAGACGTCGAGGTGGCCGTCGCGCACCCAGGGAATGCTCACCTCGCCCGCCGGCGTCTCGATCGCCCGCCCCTCGGCGAGCTCCTTGATGATGTGCATCGCCTCCTCGGTCTGCGCGAGCGTGGTCGGCGGCCGGCCGAGGACGCGGCGCGACGAGTCGCCGCGGCCGATCCCGCAGATCGTGCGGTTGCCGTACATGTCGTTGAGCGTCGCGAAGAGCGAGCCGGTGACCGTGGGGTCGCGCGTGGCGGGATTGGTGACGAAGGGCCCAACCATGATGTGGTCGGTCGCCGCGAGCATCTGCGAGTAGATGACGTAGGGCTCCTGCCAGAGGATGTGGGAGTCGAACGTCCACGCGTGCGTGAACCCGAGGCGCTCGGCGCGCTGGGTGAGCTCGACGACGCGGCTGGCCGGCGGGTCGGTCTGGAAGGTGACGCCGAAGTCCATGGTCGTCAGCCCGCCGCCCAGGTCAGCGTTCTGCGCGTGAGCTCGTCCAGCGCGCGCACCGACAGCTCGAGGTCCTCCACGGGCGTGTCCTCCTCCTTGGTGTGGCTCAGTCCGCGCAGGCTCTTGACGAAGAGCATGACGGTCGGGATCACGCGGGCCATCTCCGCGGCGTCGTGGAGCGGCCCGCTGGGCAGGCGGTGCGACGTGCCGGCGATCTCGCCGATCACGGCGTCGGCCATGTCGATGAGCTCGGGGTCGAACGGGATCGGCTCGATCTGCCAGATGCGCTCCCAGGCGACCTCGCAGCCCTCCTCGGCGGCGATCCGCTCGCTGGCGGCCTTGGCGGTCGCGAGCATGTCGGCGAGCACGTCGGGGTCGAGCGCGCGCTGGTCGAGCGAGAGCTCGCAGATCCCGTTGAAGGCGGTGACGATGCCGGGGCTGACGCGCACGATGCCCGTGGTAGCGCGGACGTCGTCGCGCGCCCGGGCGTCCTCGCGGAAGGCCAGGGCGCTGCGGGCGGCGGCCAGGAACGCGTCGCGGCGGACGTCCATCGGCGTCGAGCCCGCGTGCGCATGCTGGCCGGTGAAGCGGACCGAGTGGCGCTCGACGCCGAAGGTCCCGAGCACGGCGCCGAGCGGCTTGTCGACCGCCTCGAGCACCGGCCCCTGCTCGATGTGCAGCTCCAGGTAGGCGGCGGCGCCGTCGAGCCCGGAGCGCGCGGCGAGGGCGCCGTCGAGGTCGACGCCGTGCTCGCGCAGCGCGTCGGGCAGCGCGGTCCCGTCGCGGTCGGTGAGGCCGCGGACGCTGTCGGGCTCCAGCGAGCCGGCCGCCGCGCTGGAGCCGAGCAGGCTGCGCCCGAAGCGCGCGCCCTCCTCGTCGGCCCAGCTGACGAGCTTGAGGGTCAGCGGCCGCGACTCGGGCGCCTGCGCGCGCAGGACCTCGAGGCCGGCGAGGACGTTGAGGATGCCGTCGAGCCAGCCGCCGTCGGGCACCGAGTCCAGGTGGCCGCCGATGATCACGAAGCGCTCGGCGTCGCCGGGAGCGGTCGCCCAGAGGTTGCCGGCAGCGTCGGTGTCGACGGTCACGCCGTCGATGGCGGCGAGCTGGTCCTTGAACCAGTCGTTCGCCGTCTTCCACGTGTCGGTCCACGCGACGCGCTGGGCGCCATCCTCGTTGCCGGTCAGCTCCCTGAGCTCGCGGAGGTCCGCCACCACCCGCCCGGGGTCGATCGCTCCCATGTCGGGAACCTACTGCCTCGCCGCGGCGCCGGACCAGGCTCAGCTTTCTCCCAGCTTCTCCCAAGGCCGCTCCACGGTTGTGGGCCGAGCATGCACGCATGCCCTCGACGCCTCCCCCCACCTCCGACACCGACCTCGTCCGCGGGCGACTGCGGGCCCGCGCCCGCCGCGTGGCGGTCATCCGCCGCCGCGTCGTCGCGGCCGCCCTGTCCACCTTCGTCCTCGCCTTCGGGGTCATCGCCGCGACCGGCTCGCTCGGGTCGACGACCCCCTCGACGCAGCAGGCCGCGGTGACACGGTCCAGCGGCTCGTCGAGCTCGACGGGGACGACGACGAACCAGGACTCCGCCACCAGCTCCTCGAGCCAGAGCTCGCAGCCGTCGGTCACCACGAGCCAGTCCTGACCCGATGACCGGGACCCACCTCTTCTGGATCACCAGCCGCGCCGCGGGGACGCTCGCGCTGCTCTTCTCGAGCGTCGCCGTCGGCGTCGGCCTGACGATGGGCGGCAAGCTGCTCAAGGGCCGCGGCCCCGACCTGCGCACGGCCCACGAGGCGCTCTCGATGGCGACGATGGTCGCCCTCGTCGTCCACGCCCTGGCACTGCTCGGCGACAGCTACCTGCGCCCCAGCCTGGCCGACATCGCGATCCCCTTCGCGAGCTCGTTCATGACGCTGTGGACCACGACCGGGATCGTCGCCGGCTGGTTGATGCTCATCCTCGGGCTGTCGTTCTACGCGCGCGGCCGGATCGGCCAGCAGCGCTGGCGCAAGCTGCACCGCTTCACCGCGCTCGCCTGGCTGCTCGGCCTCGTGCATTCGATCGGCGAGGGCACCGACGCCGGCCAGGCGTGGTTCCTCGTGTCGACCGGCGTCGTGGCGCTGCCCGCCGCGGCGCTGCTCGTCACGCGCATGTCCGGCCGGCGCCCCGCGCGCGAGGCGGTGGCGCGATGAGTGACGGCATCGTCCTCGTCGGCGGCGGGCTCGCCGCCCAGCGCTGCGCCGAGACGCTGCGCCGCAGCGGCTACGACGGCCCCATCCGCATGGTCTGCGGCGAGCTGCACGCGCCCTACGACCGGCCCCCGCTCTCCAAGGCCGTGCTCGCGGGCGAGCAGGCCGAGGCCGACCTCCCGCTGCGCCCGCCGGCCTGGTACGCCGAGCACGGCGTCGAGCTCCTGCTCGGCGTGCGCGCGACCGGCCTGGACGCCGAGCGGCGCCTCGTGAGCCTGCAGGACGGCGAGGCGCTGCCCTACGAGAAGCTGCTCGTCGCCACCGGCGCGCGCCCGCGCGAGCTCGCTCCGCTGCACCGCTTCGCCAACGTCCACACGCTGCGCACGCTCGAGGACGCCCGCGCCCTGCGCGGCGCCCTGAACCCGGGCGGCCGCCTGGTCATCGTCGGCGCCGGCTTCATCGGCCAGGAGGTCGCGGCCACGGCGAGCCGCGCCGGCGTCCACACCACGATCGTCGAGGCCGCCGAGGCGCCGCTGCACGCGGTGCTCGGCCGCGAGGTCGGCGCGTGGTTCGCCGACCTGCACCGCAGCGAGGGCGTCGACGTGATCCTCGGCGCCACCGTCGGCGCGGCCACCGGCACCGAGCGCGTCGAAGGCCTGGCGCTGAGCAACCGCCGCCACCTCGCCTGCGACCACGTGCTCGTCGGCGTCGGCGTCGTCCCCGAGCTCGACTGGCTCGCCGGCAGCAACGTCGACCTCGCCCGCACGCCCGGAGTCCACCTCGCCGGCGACGCGAGCGGGGCCGGCCACTGGGAGTCCGCGGCCCGCCAGGGCGCCGCCGCCGCCAGGGCGATGCTCGGCCGCGAGGCCGCGCCGCCCGCGGCGTCGAGCTTCTGGAGCGACCTCTACGACACGCGCGTGCTCTACCTCGGCCACGCGCCCGCCGCCGACGCGGCCGCCATCGACGGCGACCCCGAGGCGCGCGACTTCACCGTCACCTTCACCCGCGCCGGAGCCCCGGTCGCGGTCCTGCTCGTCGGGCGCCCCCACGAGCTTCCCCACGCGCGAGCGCTGCTCGCCGCCTGAACCAAGGAGCCACGCACCATGTCCCTCACCGCCACCATCGACGCCGCGGCCTGCGCCGCCCACGGCGACTGCGAGGCGATCGCGCCCGAGGTCTTCGCCATCGAGGACGTCGCCGTCGTCATCGGCACCGGCCCCGACGACCTCGTGCTCGCCGCCGCGCGGGCGTGCCCGTCGGTGGCGATCGTCGTCACCGACGCCGAAGGCGAACGCGTGTATCCCTAGCGCACCGCGGCCGCCGGCGCGGCCCGCCGGAAGGCGCGCTCGATGAAGCGCCCGCTGCCGGCCTCGGCCACGACGTCGCCGTCGCGGTAGGCGAGGGCGCCGCGGATGTAGACCTCGCTCGGCCCGCCGATGAGGGTCTTGCCCTCGTAGGGCGTGTGGTCGAGGCGGTTGTGGCGGTTGGACGCCGTGGCCGTGATCGTCATGTCGGGGTCCCAGACCACGATGTCGGCGTCGCAGCCCGGGGCGATCGCGCCCTTGCGCCCCGCCATCCCGTGCACGCGCGCCTGGTTGGTCGAGAGCACGGCGACGAAGAGCTGCTCGGAGATCTTCCCGCCGCGCACGCCCTCGGTCCACAGCACCGCCGGGCGCTCCTCCAGGCCGGGCAGGCCGTTGGGGATCGCCGTGAAGTCGTCGCGGCCGAGCTCCTTCTGGCCGTGGAAGTTGAACGAGCAGTGGTCGGAGCCGAAGATCTGCAGGTCGCCGGCCTGCAGCCCGCGCCACAGCGCCTCGCGGTTGGAGGGGTCGCGCATCGGCGGCGAGCAGACGTACTTGGCCCCCTCGAAGTCCGGGCGCTCGAGGTCGGCGTACTCGAAGACGAAGTACTGCGGGCAGGTCTCGGCGTAGATCGTGCTCCCGCGCGCGTGGGCGCGGCGGACCTCCTCGAGCGCCGCGGCGCAGGAGACGTGGACCACGAGCAGCGGCGTGTCGGCGATCTCGGCCAGGCGGATCGCGCGGTTGGTCGCCTCGGCCTCGACGCGCTCGGGGCGGGTGAGCGCGTGCCAGTGGGGCTCGGTGTCGCCGCGCTCGAGCGCCTGGGCCTGGAGCTTGGCGATCACGTCGCCGTTCTCGGCGTGGACGAGCACGAGCACGCCGGCCTCGCGCGCGATCTGCATCGCCTCGAAGAGGTCCTCGTCGGCGGTGTAGAGCGGCGTGCCCTTGTAGGCCATGAAGATCTTGATCGTCGAGACGCCGAGCGACGGCAGCGTCGGGATCTCGGCCTTGACCGCGTCGGTGAGGTTGGTGATCGCGACGTGCAGGCCGTAGTCGATGCGCGCCTTGCCCTCCGCCTTGCCCTGCCAGGTCTCGACCGCCTCGGCGAGCGTGCCGCCGATGTCCTGCAGCGAGAAGTCGACGAGCGTCGTCGTCCCGCCGGCGACCGCGGCCGCCGTCCCGGTGTCCCAGTCGTCGGAGGTCACGGTGCCGCCGAAGGGCATGTCGAGGTGCGTGTGACCGTCGATGAAGCCCGGCATGAGCAGCGCGCCCGAGACGTCGACGACCTCGGCGCCGTCGGTCGGCAGGTCGAGCCCCACCGCGGCGATCTTCTCGTCCTCGATCGCCACGTCCGCGCGGAAGCTCGCCTCCGCGGTCACCACCGTTGCACCCGTCAGCACCATGTCGCTCATGGCTCGCGACGGTACCACCCGCGAAGCGCTACAACCGCTCGCTCGTGACCGAGGTCCTGGGCACCCGCGCGCTCAACCGCGCCCTGCTCGCGCGACAGCTGCTGCTGCGCCGCGCGCCGGTCTCGCCGGTCGAGGCGATCGAGCACCTCGTCGGGATGCAGACGCAGGTCCCGCAGGCGGGCTATGTCGGCCTGTGGTCGCGGATCGAGGGCTTCCGCGCGACCGACCTCGCCGGGCTGCTCGAGTCGCGCGCGGCCGTCCGCGGCACGCTGATGCGGACCACCCTGCACCTGGCCAGCGCACGCGACTTCCTCGCGCTGCGGCCGGTCATCCAGCCCGTGATCGAGCGCCATTGGGCGACCGGCCCCTTCGTGCGCAACCTCGACGGCATCGACGTCGGCGAGCTGCTCGAGGCGGCCCGCGAGGCCCTGGAGGAGCGCCCGCGCACGCGCGCCCAGCTCAGCGCACTGCTCGCCGAGCGCTGGCCCGGCCGCGACGCGCCGAGCCTGGCCTATGCGGCGACCTACAACCTCACCCTCGTCCAGGTGCCGCCGCGCGGCACCCACCTGCACCGTCCCGGCGCCCAGGCCACGTGGACGACGGCGCAGGCGTGGCTCGGGCGCCCGCTCGACGCGACGCCCGACCCCGAGCGCGTCGTGCTGCGCTACCTCGCGGCCTTCGGGCCCGCGAGCGTGGCGGACATGCGCGCGTGGTCGGGGCTGGGCCTGAGCGAGGTCGCCGCGGGACTGCGCCCGCAGCTGCGCAGCCTGCGCGGCGAGGACGGCAGCGAGCTGCTCGACCTCCCCGATGCCCCGCTGCCCGATCCGAAGACGCCCGCGCCGATCCGCTTCCTGGCGGAGTTCGACAACGTGCTCGTCGCCCACGCCGACCGCGAGCGGATCATCTCCGCCGAGCACAGCCCGGGCGTGGTCGCGGTCCTCGGGCGCCCGACCGTGCTCGTCGACGGCTTCGTCCGCGCCTACTGGCGCCTGGAGCGCGACGGCGCCGCGGCCACCCTCGTCGTCGAGCCGTTCGAGCGGCTGTCGAAGAGGGCGACCGCGGCGATCGGGGCGGAGGGCCGGCGGCTGCTGCGCTTCGCGGCCGCGGACGCCGACACGCACGACGTCCGCGTCGACGCCGCCGGCTAGTGGATCTCCTCCATCCGCGCGTCGCGGGGGAGCAGGAACGACAGGGCGAAGGAGCCGACGAAGAGCGCCGCGGAGATCAGCACCGTGGTCGTCATCGCGGCCGGCGACGCGTGGCCGTGGTCCAGGAGCGAGAAGAAGATCGTCGCCAGCACGGCCACGCCGGTCGCGTTGCCGAGCTGCTGGATCGCGTTCAGGGTGCCCGACGCCGAGCCGACCTCGTGCTCCTCGACGCCCGCGAGGATGACGTTGAAGAGCGGGCCGAAGACGAAGCCCATGCCCAGGCCGAAGACCAGCAGCGCGGGCACGAGGTCCCAGCTCGTGGCCGCGACGCCGTCGTGGCCGACAGTCGCCGCCAGCAGACCGAGCGCGGCCGCGACGAGCAGCAGGCCGGCCTGGAGCACCTTGCGCCCGAAGCGCGGGATCAGGGCGTAGGAAGCGCCCGCGGTGATCGCCACGCCGAGCGACATCGGCACGAAGGTCAGGCCCGCGTGGACCGGCGTGAAGTGCAGCCCGAGCTGCACGAACAGCGACAGCACCATGAGCAGGCCGGCGAAGCCCGCGAAGAACACGATCCCGACGAGCAGGCCCGAGGTGTAGGCGCGGTTGCGCAGCAGGCTCGGGGCGATCAGCGCGTGCTCGCCCGCGCGGCGCTCGACGCTCGCGAAGACGCCCAGCAGCGCGAGGCCTCCCGCCATGAGGCCGAAGGTCCACAACGGCCAGCCCAGCCCGCGGCCCTGGACCAGCGGGTAGATCAGGAACAGCGCCGCGGCGCTGATGAGCCCGACCCCGAGCGGGTCGAGGCGGACCGGCGTCGGCGACTTCGACTCCGGCATGAGCCTCAGCGCGCCGACCAAGCCGACGAGCCCGAGCGGCACGTTGATCAGGAAGATCATCCGCCAGCCGGTGCCGAGCAGGTCGGCGGACACGAGCCAGCCGGCGAGGATCGGGCCGGCGATCGCGGCCAGGCCCATCACCGGGCCGAAGGCGGCGAAGGCGCCGCCCATCTCCTTGGGCGGGAACACGTTCTTGATGACGCCGAGGCCCTGCGGGATCAGCAGCGCGCCGAAGCCGCCCTGCAGCACGCGGGTGGCGATCAGGACGTCGGGCGAGGGCGCCAGCGCGCACGCCATCGAGGCGAGCGTGAAGCCGGCGATGCCGATGACGAAGACGCGGCGGCGGCCGAAGGCGTCGCCGAGGCGGCCGCCGACGATCATGAAGACGCCGAAGGCGAGCGTGTAGCCGGCGGCCCACCACTGCATCGTGGACGTGCCGCCGCCGAGCTCGGCGCGGACGGTGGGAGCGGCGATCGTGATGACCGTGCTGTCGAGCAGATCCATGATCTCGGCGATCAGCACGATCCCGAGCACGATCCAGCGCCAGCGGTAGGCGGGTGCCTCCGCGACCGGCTCGGCGAGGGCCGGCTCGGGGAGGGCGACGGCGGTGGCGGACATTTGCGGGCTCCTGAGGGTCGGAGGTGGCGGTCAAGCTTGGACGAACACTGTTCGTTACGAACACCGTACGTCACGAACGGCGTTCGTGTCAAGCGCTAAGATGTCCGGCGTGAGCTCGGACCCGTCTGCGCACGCGAGGCCCCGCAGCCGGCGCGACCGGCCGGCCAAGCCCGCGCTCAGCCGCGACGCGATCATCGACGCGGCGCTGGCGATCGTCGGCAAGGAGGGCGTCGACGCCCTGAGCATGCGCCGCCTGGCCCAGGCCCTGGACACGGGCCCGGCCTCGATCTACGTCTACGTCGCCAACCGCGACGAGCTCTGGGACCTGATCTTCGACGCCGCCGTCGGCACCATCGAGACCGAGCCGACCGACCCCGCGCGCTGGCGCGAGCAGCTCCACGCGCTGGCCGGGCGGATGGTCCACATGATGGCCGTCGAGTACCCGGGCATGGCGCGCCTGGCGATGGCGCGCATCCCGGTCGGCGAGAACGCGCTGCGCACGAGCGAGTCCCTGCTCTCGCTCCTGAAGGCCGGCGGCGTGAGCGACCAGGCCGCGGCCTACGCGGCCGACCTGCTCTCGATGTACGTCACCGCGACGGCCTACGAGCAGAGCCTCTACGCCCAGCTCTACAACGACCCCGACCACGAGCGCCGCGAGGTCGAGCGCATCGCCGAGCGCTTCGCCTCGGTCTCGCCCGAGCGCTTCCCGACCATCTTCGCGCTGCGCGAGGAGCTGACGAGCGGCGACGGCGAGGAGCGCTTCGCGCTCGGCATCGACGTGCTCGTCAACGGGCTGCTCGCCACCTCCACCGAGGGACGCCTGACCAGGGGCGCGTGGGAACGCGAGGAGCAGTCGTGAGCCAGGGGTGGTTCGTGGTCAACGTCGCCGACGCGACCTGGGAGAGCAAGGGCGAGTTCGGCGTGCGCACGCGCTTCGAGGAGCCCGACGCCCGCTTCCCGAACGTCGGCGTCACGATCCAGGTGCTCGAGCCCGGCCAGCCCAGCGGCCTCTACCACGCCGAGGAGGCCCAGGAGGGCTTCCTCGTGCTCGCCGGCGAGTGCCTGGCGGTGATCGAGGGCGAGGAGCACGCGCTGCGCCGGTGGGACTACTTCCACTGCCCGCCGGGAACGCGCCATGTTCTCGTCGGCGCCGGCGAGCATCCGTGCACGATCCTCATGGTCGGCGCGCCGCGCAGCGCCTCGCTGACGGAGATCCTCTACCCCGAGGACCCCGTCGCAGCGCGCCATCGCGCCTCGGCGACGCGGACCACGCGCTCCTCCAAGCAGGCCTACGCGGACCGCACGTACACCGGCCCCAGCGTGCCCGCGCCCTGGCCCGGGCGCTGACATCCGTCGTTTGACCACCCCGGGCCCGGGTAGCGCCAGGACGTCCTACGGAGGAGAGGAGAGCTTCGATGTCGGGCGACGATTTCGCGCGCACGCAGCCGTACGGAGGCCGCTTCACCAAGGAGGCGCCGCCGGATGCGCCGCGCGATGCGGAGGCCGAGCGCCTGCGCAAGAAGCAGGTCCGCCGGGCGATGGTCGCCGGCACCGTCGGCACCTCGATCGAGTGGTACGACTTCTTCCTCTACGGGACGGCGGCCGCGCTCGTCTTCCCGAAGCTCTTCTTCCCCGGCGCGAGCGCCTACGCGGGCGCGCTGGCCTCGTTCGCCACCTACGCCGTCGGCTTCGCCGCGCGCCCGGTGGGCGCCGCGATCTTCGGCCACTACGGCGATCGCATCGGCCGCAAGGCGACGCTGATCTCGACCCTGCTGCTCATGGGCATCGCGAGCACGCTGATCGGCGTGCTGCCGGGCTACGCCGCGATCGGCTTCTGGGCGCCGACGCTGCTCGTCGTCCTGCGCCTGGTCCAGGGCCTCGGCGTCGGCGGCGAGTGGGGCGGCTCGGTGACGCTGTGCATGGAGTGGGGCAACCCCCGGCGCCGCGGCTTCATCGGCAGCTGGCCGCAGGTCGGCGTGCCGATCGGCCTGCTGCTCTCGACGGGCGCCGTCTCGCTGCTGACCCATTCGATGGGCGCCTCCTTCGAGACCTGGGGCTGGCGACTGCCGTTCCTGTTCAGCATCGTGCTCGTCGGCGTCGGCCTGTGGGTGCGCCTGGGCGTGCTGGAGTCGCCGCTCTTCGCGCGCGAGGTCGAGAACGAGACCCTCGAGGACGCGCCGCTGCTGGAGACCATCAAGCGCGAGCCGCGCGAGATCGTCCTCAGCGCGCTGCTGCGGATGTCCGAGCAGGCGCCGTTCTACATCTTCACCGCCTTCGTGCTCGCCTATGGCACCGAGTCCCTCGGGTTCAGCAAGGGCTTCCTCACCAACGCGGTGATGGCGGCCGCGGCCCTGTCGCTGTTCTCGGTCCCGTTCTTCGGGCACCTGTCCGACGTCATCGGGCGCAAGCGGATGTACATGACGGGCGCCGCACTGACCGCGCTCATCGGCGTCCCGTACTTCCTCATGCTCGACTCCAAGGTCGGCGTGCTCGTCGTGCTGGCGATCGTCGTCTCGCTGATCCCGCACGACATGCAGTACGGACCGCAGGCCGCGCTGATCGCCGAGAGCTTCCCGACGCGGCGGCGCTACAGCGGGGCCGGCCTCGGCTACCAGCTCGCGTCCGTCTTCGCGGGCGGCCCGGCGCCGCTGCTGGCGACCTGGCTGCTGCACCGCTTCGACAGCTCGCTGCCGATCGGCATCTACATCGCCGCGTGCGGCGTCGTGACGCTGATCGCGACGGCGCTGTTGCCCGAGCCCGGGCGCCGCGCCGTGGCGCGCGAGTTCGAAGAGAGCGCCGCGAAGCCGGTGCCGGCACCGCTGGTGGCCGGCGCGCCGAGCGCCGCGCGCGTGCCGGCGGGCGCCGGGCGCTGAGGCCCGTCGCCTTCCCTACGCCGCCGCGGCTGTCGCCGCGGCGGCGCGGTGCTCGCGCGGGCTGATCCCGCGCAGGCGCTTGAAGGCCGCACTGAGGGCGAAGGGGCTGCCGTAGCCGACCTGCTCGGCGACGGAGCCGATGGTCGCCCCGGGCTCGAGCAGCAGGTCGGCGGCCAGGGCGATGCGCCAGCTGGTCAGGAAGGTCATCGGCGGCTCGCCGACGAGCTCGTGGAAGCGGCGCGCGAGCGCCGCACGTGACACCGCGGTCTCGCGAGCCAGCTCGGCGACCGTCCACGGGTGCGCCGGGTCGTGGTGCAGCAGGCGCAGCGCATGGCCGACCACCGGGTCGGCGTGGGCGCGGTACCACCCGGGCGCGTCGGCGTCGGGGCGGGCGAACCACGCGCGCAGGACGGCGATCACGAGCAGGTCGAGCAGGCGGTCGAGGACCGCCTCCTGACCGGGCTCGTCCTTGACGATCTCGTCGGCCAGGAGCGCGATCACCGGGCAGTCCCACTCGTCGTCCTGGAGGACGAGCAGCCCCGGCAGCGCCCGCAGCAGGCGCCGGCTGACCTCGCCGTCGAGCTGGTAGGTGCCGGTGAGCAGCACCGTCGCGCCGTCGGGGGCGTTGCCCCACGCGCGGACGCCGAGGTCGCGCATCATCGCGACGTCCTGGCCGTCCGGGGTCGTGCAGCGCTGCCCGGGGAGGATGAGCGCCTGCGGGGACGTCGCCGGGTCGTCGGCGACCGTGTAGGGCTCCGGGCCGCGGAAGATCGCCACGCCGCCGGCGCGCACGAGCGCGGGCTCGCCGTCGTCGGGCACGACCCAGGCCTCCCCGCGCACCACGGCCATGATCGTGAGCGGCGCCTCGTCCTCGATCCGCAGCGACCACGGCGGGTCGAGGCTCGAGCGCAGCAGGAACGCCTCCCGCGCGCGAGGTCCGTCGAGAAGGCCGGCGACCGCGTCCATGTCGTGGATCGTAGACGCTCGCACATGAATGTGCACGTATCAGCTATGGACCGTCTCGCTCGGGCGGAGTTCCATACCAGCCATGACGACCATCACTCCCGGCCAGACGCTCGAGAACCCGGTCACCGGCGAGCGCTTCACGTTCGTCCACACCGCCGCCAGCACCGGCGGCGAGCTGCTCGCCTTCGACTTCGCGCTGCGCCCTGGCGGCGCCGTGCCGATCCGCCACGTCCACCCGATCCAGTCCGAGCGCTTCGCGGTCGTCGCGGGCCGGATGCGCTTCCGCGTCGGGGCGCGGACCGTCGTGGCCGGGCCCGGCGACGTCGTCGAGGTCGCGCCCGGCGTGGCGCACGCCTTCGCCAACGACGGCGACGAGGAGGCGCGCCTGCGCGTCGAGGTCCGCCCCGCGCTGGCGATGGGGGAGATGTTCGCCGAGGTCGTCGCCATGGCCCGCGCCGGCCGGATGACCCGCCGCGGGCTGCCGCGCAACCTGCTCGACCTCGCCGCGCTGGCGCGCCGCTACGACGACGAGGCACACGCGCCGCTGCTCAGCCGTCGCGGCCAGCGCGTGCTGCTCGCGCCGCTGCTGCTCGCGGCGCGGCTGCGCGGGCGCCGCGGCGAGCGTCCGGCCGCCGCGCCGGTGGCGGCGTGACGGCTCGGCGGGCGATGACCGGCTCCCTCTACGCGGCGACGCTCGCGACCGCGCTCGGCTGCGGACTGGTCGCGGGCGTCTTCTTCGCCTTCTCGGCCTTCGTGATGGACGGCCTGCAGCAGCTGCCCGCTGCGCAGGGCATCGCGGCGATGCAGTCGATCAACCGCACGGCGGTGACGCCCGTGTTCATGGCCGCGCTCTTCGGCACGGCACTGGCATGTCTCGCGCTCGCGGCGTGGGCGCGCCGGCCGTGGGTGCTCGCCGGCGCGGCGCTCTACCTGGTCGGCGCCATCGGCGTGACGATCGCGTTCAACGTCCCGCGCAACGACCGCCTCGCGGCGCTGGCGCCCGACGGGGCGACAGCCGCGCACGAGTGGGCGCGCTACGTGGACGCGTGGACGGCGTGGAACCACGTGCGCGGGGTCGCGGCGCTCGGCGCAGCGGCGCTGCTGACGGTCGCGCTGACGACGGAGTGAGCTGGCGCGGCCCCACCCGCCTCCGCGGCTCGGCTTGCCGACGCTTCCGCGGCTTGGGGTGCGGCACGCTCGTGCCGCTCAGCCCGCGGCCAGCCGCTCGTCGAGTCGGTCGAGGAAGGCCCCCCACCCCTTGCCCGCGGCCTCGTAGGCGGCGGCCGCCATGTGCCCGTACTGCTCGAGGCGCAGCTCGGTGCGGCCGTCGCCGAGGTCGGCGAGCACGACGACCAGGAGCTCGAACGCGTCCGCGTCGTCGGTGTCGTTGATCGTGAGCACCAGCCGCTCGGGCTCGATGACCTCGCGGTACTCGCCGGTCCAGCGGATCTCCCGCGGCCCGGGTCCGTAGAGCATCGTCGCCCGCCAGCGCCCGCCCTCGCGGACGTCCATCGTGACGGTCGCGATCGGGACCTCGGCCTGCGCGCCGCCGAACCAGTCGGCGAACGCCTCGGGCTCGGTCCACTCGCGCCAGACCCGCTCGCGCGGCGCGTCGAAGATCCGCGTGATCGTGAGGCCGGGCTCGGCGCCTCCGGCCTGCGGCGTGGACGGATCAGCCATGGGCACCATCCTCCTCGGTCGGTCGCAGACGCTCGTCGAGGCGGTCGAAGCTCGCCCCCCAGAAGCGACGGTAGCCCTCGAGCCACTCGCTCGCGTCCTTCAGCGGCGCGGCCGCGATGCGCGACGGCCGCAGCTGCGCGCTGCGCCCGCGGGTGATGAGCCCGGCGCGCTCGAGCACCTTCAGGTGCTGGGAGACCGCCTGCAGGGTGATCGGGAACGGCTCGGCCAGCTCGTTGACCGTCGCCTCGCCCTCGGCCAGGCGCCCGAGGATCGCCCTCCGCGTCGGGTCGGCGAGCGCCGCGAAGGTCTGGCTTAGCTGGTCGACGGTCATTTCGGATGTCCTCAACTTGGCACTTGATAAATCCTTTGCTTGAATAGTACGCCGCACCCCGGTCAGCAACCAAGGAGCAACCGCCATGGGCCGCATCGTCGTCACCGAGTTCGTCTCCCTCGACGGGGTCATCGAGGCTCCCGGCGGAGGCGAGGACTTCGAGCACGCCGGCTGGACCTTCCAGATCGACCGCGGCGAGGACGGCGACAAGTTCAAGACCGACGAGACCATGTCGTCCGAGGCCCTGCTCCTCGGGCGCGTGACCTACGACGGCTTCGCCGCCGCCTGGCCCAACATGCAGGGCGACTTCGCCGACAAGTTCAACTCGATGCCCAAGTACGTGGTGTCCTCGACCCTCGCGGACCCGCCGTGGACGGGCTCGACCGTTATCTCCGGCGACGTCGTGGCCGAGATCCGCCGCTTGCGCGAGGAGTCCGACGGCGACCTCGTTGTCCACGGCAGCGCGAGCCTCGTCCAGACGCTGATCGAGAACGACCTCGTCGACGAGCTGCACCTCATGGTCTTCCCCGTCGTGCTGGGCAAGGGCAAGCGCCTGTTCGGCGACACGACCGCGAAGAAGCCGATGCGCCTGACCGACTCGAAGGTCGTCGGCGACGGCGTCGCGATCCTCATCTACCAGCCGGCACCGGCGGCCGCGTAGCCGCGGGTTCGGCCCGCGCCGGCAGCAGCGTCGCGAGCGCGCAGGCGAGGAAGCACGCCGCTCCGAGCGCGGTGTTCCAGTTTGCCGCGGCGAGGTCGAGGATCGAGCCCTTCGACGGCACGAGGTAGCCGGCGACGGCCGAGATGCCGAAGAAGATGCAGCCCAGCAGGTTGACCGCCGGCTCCCACCACCCCCGGCCGCCGCGGGCCGGCAGCCAGCCGTGGCGCTCCGAGGCGCGGTAGGCAATCACGCCCGAGACGAGGAAGCAGATCGACCCGAAGGCGTCGGGGCGCCAGACGAGCCGGTTGTAGTCGGGGTTCGACAGCGCCGTGTCGAGCGCGCGGTAGGTCGTCACGTTGAAGAACAACGTCCCCGCGGACTGGATCGTGGCCGTCCACCACGCCGCGCGGCCGGCCCCGGGCTCGTGGCGCTCGGGGTAGGCGAGCCAGGTCTGGATGCCGCCCGCCGTGGTGAAGAAGATCGAGCCGACGAAGAAGGTGATCGCATCGGCCTGCGCTCCGACGAGGCTCGCGTACCCCGGGAACGGGCCGACGAGGAAGCACGTCGACCCGATCGCGAAGAGCAGCCCCATCCATCGCTCGCGCGTCATGTCGCCGAGGAGTTCATCGGCCACGCCGTCGCCGAACATCACCCGGATCGGGCGAAGCGCGCACGCCCCGCGGGCCGGGCTAGCCCGACGGCTGGGCGCCCACGGTCGCCAGGACGCTGTCCACGCAGGTCTCGACGAGGCGCTCGGGCGCCACGGCGAAGAGCTCGGGGATCCCGGGCGCAGCCTGGCGGACGCCGACGCGGATGCGCGCCAGATGGGTCGCGCCGAGCACCTGGGTCCAGAGCACGTTGGCCATGAAGTCGGGGTCGTCCACCGCGAAGCTGCCGCCCTCGGCGCCAACGCGCAGGATCTCCGAGACGTGGGTCACGCAGGCGGCGATCCCCTGGCCCAGGCGCAGCCACACCGAGTCCGACAGCGCCTCGTGCAGCTCGCGCGCGGGCCGGTGCATGAGCGACAGCGCGCAGTCGAGGAAGGCGGGGTAGCGCAGGCAGAAGCCGACGTAGGCGCGGGCCCATGCCTCGAGCCGCGCGACCGGCTCGAGGTCGGCCGGGATCGCCTCGCCGAGGAGCCCGTCGAGCTCGGCCAGGTATTCCGTGACCGTGAGGACGTAGAGCTCCTCCTTGGAGGAGAACTGTCGGTAGATCAGCCCACGGGCGATCCCGACGGCGCGGGCGATCTCCTCGATCGGCGCGTCCTGCACGCCACGCTCGTCGAACAGCGCGCGTGTCGCCTTCACGAGCTCGCGCTCGCGCTCGCGGCGCAGTGACGCGGGTTGTGGGGCGGCCATGTAGGCCCATGGTATGCCCCGCCGCGGCGTCGATGAAAACGTATGGTTGACAGTCGTTCTCAGTGGGCACCACCCAGCCCATGGCCGAGCGCGGCGCACGCCCCAGGGTCCCCGTGCTGCAGCGTCGCGCGCTCAACGCGGTGCGCTCCCTCTTCACCCCGCTGCTGCCCGACGACTACCTGGAGCTCATCAACCCGCTGTGGTCCACCCAGGAGCTCCGGGGGCGCATCGAGCGCGTGCAGCGCGAGACCGACGACGCGGTCACCGTCTTCATCAAGCCCGGCTGGGAGTGGCCGGGCCACGAGCCCGGCCAGTACGTGCGCATCGGCTTCGTCGTCGATGGCGTCCACCATTGGCGCGCGTACTCGCTGACGTCCGACCCCGGGCGCCCGGACGGCCTGATCAGCATCACTCCCAAGCTCGTCGAGAAGGGCGTCGTGACGCCGTGGCTCGTGCGCGAGGCGCAGCCGGGGACGATCGTCCGGCTCAGCGACGTCGAGGGAACCTTCAGGCTGCCCGACCCGCTGCCGGAGCGACTGTTGTTCATCAGCGCCGGCAGCGGCGTCACGCCCATCATGAGCATGCTGCGTGACCTCGACCGGCGTGACGCGCTGGACGACGTCGTGCACCTGCATTCGGCGCGCGCGGCGGCCGATGTCATCTTCGGCGGGCAATTGCGCGCGATGGCGCAGCGCCAGGCGGGCCTGCGCCTGCACGAGCAGATGACCGGCGCCGAGGGGCGCCTCGGCCCCGACCGACTCGACGATGTGTGCCCGGACTGGCGCGAGCGCGAGGCCTTCGTCTCCGGGCCCGCCGAGATGCTCGACGCCCTGACCGAGCACTGGGAGCGCCACGGGAACCGCGATCGCCTCCACGTCGAGCGCTTCCAGCCCATCATCGGGCAGGGCGACGGCGAGCTCGGCGACGGCGGCACGATTCGCTTCGTCACCAGCGACGTCGAGGCGCACAGCGACGGCACCCAGCCCATCCTCGTGGCGGGCGAGGAGGCCGGCGCGACGTTGCCCTACGGCTGCCGGATGGGGATCTGCCACACGTGCGTCGGCAAGTTGTGCAGCGGCAAGATCCGCGACCTGCGCACCGGCGCGGTGTCGGGCAGCGCGGGCGAGATCGTGCGCACCTGCGTCAACGCGCCCGAAGGCCCCATCGAGATAGCCCTGTGACACCGACGGCGGAAGGAGCCGGATGCCCAGCATGATCGAGAGTCCGCTCGCGCAGCTCAGTGACGAGCAGCTCGAGGAGCTCGGACGCGAGTTCGACGCCATCCACGACGACGTCTTCTCCGCGCTCGGCGCCCGCGATCGGCGCTACATCGTGAGCATGATCGAGATGCACCGCCGGCTCGTGGTGCTCGGGCGCGTGCTGCTGCTCGCCTCACGCCACCGGCCCGCCTGGCTGGCCGGCACAAGCCTGCTCTCGATGGCCAAGGTCCTCGAGAACATGGAGATCGGCCACAACGTCATGCACGGGCAGTGGGACTGGATGAACGATCCCCAGATCTCCTCGTCGACCTGGGACTGGGACTCCGCCTCGACCGCCGAGGCCTGGAAGCACTCGCACAACTACGTCCACCACACCTACACGAACATCCGCGGCAAGGACCGCGATCTCGGCTACGAGATCATGCGGATCGACCCGCACCAGAAGTGGCACCCGATCTACCTCCTGCAGCCCTTCTACAACCTGGTGCTGGCAGCGTTCTTCGAATGGGGCGTCGCCTCCCACGACCTCGACTTCGAGGCGATCAAGAACGGCGAGAAGTCCAAGGAGCAGCTGCGCCGCGAGGTCAGGGGGATGCTGCGCAAGGGCCGCGAGCAGGTCGTCAAGGACTACCTCGCGTGGCCGCTCATCAGTGCCTTCGCGACCGCTGTCGTGCACGCGGCCATCGCCGCCGCACGGCGCCCGTCCGTGCGCGAGCGCGCCGCCCGGCGCCTGCGCCGCCGGCCGGAGCCGTCGCAGACGGTCTTCGAGCTCGCAGTCCAGACATTCCGCTCGACGCTGGCCGCCGATTTCACCGCCAACGTCGCGCGCAACGTCTGGGCCTACGCGATCATCTTCTGCGGGCACTTCCCCGACCAGACGTACACCTTCAGCCAGGAGGAGGTCCAGGACGAGTCGCGCGGCGGCTTCTACGTGCGCCAGCTGCTCGGCGCGGCCAACATCGAGGGCAGCCCGCTCTTCCACGTCGCCAGCGGCAACCTCGGCTACCAGGTCGAGCATCACCTCTACCCGGACATGCCCAGCACGCGCTACGCCGAGATCGCCCCGCGGGTCAAGGCGATCTGCGAGCGCTACGGCCTTCCGTACAACACGGGACCGTTCCTCAAGCAGCTCGGCGGCGTGCAGCGCACCATCCTGCGCCTGGCCTTCCCGGGCGGCACCCCACGCCCCAAGCCCGGCCCGTTCCGCGGCGATTGATGGCCTCCGAGCTCCTTTAGCCGCGCCGCCGCCCGAACCGACCCGGCCGACGCCCGGCGTAAGCTCGCCGCGCGATGAGCGAGGCGGCGGAGGATCGTTCCCCTCGGCGCTGGGACACGGGGCGCGTCGAGGCCTTCAGCGACGGCGTCTTCGCGATCGCGATCACGCTGCTGGTCCTCGAGATCAAGGTCGACCCGGCGGACTACGGCGACCTCCGCCATGCGCTGCTGCACGAGTGGCCGGCCTACTTCGCGTACGTGACGAGCTTCCTGACCGTCGGGAGTCTGTGGATCGCCCATCACGCGCTCTTCGTGCGGCTGCGCTACGTCGACCCGGTGCTCCTGCGCCTCAACCTGCTGCTACTCATGGTCGTCGCCTTCCTCCCGTTCCCGACCGGCGTGCTGGCGCAGGCCATGCACGCCTCCGACGAGGCCGAGCGCACGGCGGTCGTCTTCTATGGCGCGACGGCGCTGTTGATCGAGCTGCTCGCCCGGGCCGCCGTGCGCTACGCGGCCGCGCGCCCGGAGCTCACCGTGCCCGATGCGGCAGGCGTCCCGACGCCGACGCCGCCGAGCGAGCGGGGCTGGCGGGCGTCGCTCGTCGCCCTGATCTACGGCGTCGCGATCGTCGCGGGCATCTTCGTCTTCCCCAAGGCCGCCGCCGCCGCGTATCTGCTGGTCGCCGCCCGGGGCGTCTTCGTCGTCGGCGCCGCCGGGCAGCTGAGCCTGGGGCGCCTCATCGGCCGCTGAGCGGCCGCCTCGCGGTCATGACGGGCTGGTGGAAGCCGACGTCGGTGGCCGCATGCCAGTTCACGTCCTCGAAGTCCGCCGCCTGCGTCAGCCGCGCGAGCTCCTGCGAGCGGATCGCGCGGTAGCGGGCGGCGTGGTGGGCGAGCGTCCAGCCGTCGTCCGCCTCGGTCAGGATCAGGAAGCGCACGGTGTAGAGCTGGCTCTCGGGCGCGTCCCAGTCGTGGATGCGGACGACGACGCGCCGTGGCGGCCCCGCGATAACGTGCGGTGGAGCCGTCGCCGGGCGGTCGACGAGCGCGGCGTCGTAGTCGCGCGTGCTGACCACGAGCAGCCCGCCTGGCCGCAGCTTCGCCCGCATCGCGGCGAGCGCCCGCGCGACGTCCGCGTCGTCGAGCAGGTGCGGGATCGCGTTGTCACAGGAGAGGACGACGTCGAAGTCGCCCGCCACCGTCGTGGCGAGGCTGCGGAAGTCGGCGACGCCGAAGGACACGTCGGCGCCCAAGCGCGCGGCCTCTTCGCGCGCCCGGGCGATCGAGCGCTCGCTGACGTCCGTGCCGTGCACGCGGTAGCCGTGCCGGGCGAGCCCGATCGCCTGCGTCCCGATCCCGCACGAGCAATCGAGCACGTCGCGCGCGTGGGGGTGCTCGGCCGCGATCAGCTTTGCGAGCGCGGCGCCCTGCCGGTCGACGGCCTCGTCCCACCGGTCGGCGTAGACGAGGTGGTAGTCGGCGGCGAGGCCGTCGTAGAAGTCGACGACCGGATCGTCCACCGAGTCAACCTACCGCCGCCCACGCGCCCGCCAGAGCCCGCGCCACTAGCCCTGGCGCCGCAGGAAGTCCAGCGTCGTGCGGTTGAAGGCCTCCGGGTCCTCGTGCAGGCCGGCGTGCGAGAGGTGGTCGAAGACGACGAGCTCGCTCCCGTCGATCGCGCTCTGGATTGGCTCGGCGTAGCGCATCGAGCAGACCAGGTCGTGCGCCCCGACCGTGATGAGCGTCGGCGCCTCGATGTCGCTCAGCACGGCGCTCGCATCGTGCGACAGCGCGGCCTCGCTCTGGGCCATGAAGGCGTCCAACGGCTGCGCCGGGCGGCCTCGGACGAAGGCGGCGATGCCGTCCACGTCGCCCGGGCGCTCGACGTACATCGCCGGCGTGAAGCAGAACGGGAAGATCGCGTCGATGACCATGTCGGCGACCACCGGCACCGACTGCGCGAGCGTCCGCCACAGCTCGACGACGGCTGTCAGGTAGGCGTCGCTCTTGTCCCATGCGCTGTGCAGCGAGAGCGAGCGGACGCGGTCGGGATAGCGGGCCGCCAGGTGCATGCCGACGCCGGCGCCGAGCGAGACGCCCGCGACGTGGGCGTGCTCGACCCCGATCGCCGCGAGGAACCCGGCGATCTGGTCGGCGTACACGTCGGTCGCGTACGGCCCGGGCGGCTTGTCGCTCTCCCCGGTGCCCGGCAGATCGACCGCGATGCAGCTGAAGTGCTCGGTGTAGGCCGGCAGCTGGAACGCGTAGCAGGCGTGGTCGGCCGACAGGTAGGGGATCAGCAGCAGCGGGTCGCCGTCCCCCTGCACGTCGTAGTTGATCGTGAGGCCGTCTACGTCGACTCGGGGCATCGTCGCCTCCTCGTGGCTGAGGCGCCCCCGGCGGCCGCGGGGTCCATGATGGCCCTCAGGGCGAGCGGGGGCAACGTCGGACGTTGGCCGGCTACGGCTCGTCGGCCGGAGGAGTCGGGACGTAGCGGTTCGCGCGGTCGCGCCGGCGCTCGCGGCGGACCCACCACGCCTCGACCGCGAACTCCGCAACGAGGCCGACCGCCACGCCACAGCCCACAGTCACGCCGAACCCGACGCCTGCGAGGCCGAGCACCGTCCAAGTGGCGATCGCCGTGAGGAGGTAGACGGGATAGCGCAGCGCAGCCGGTGATGCCGACCTGCGACCCAAAAGCCGTCCGATGTCGCGCCAACGGCTGCTCATGACTCGAATGCTTGCAGTCAGGTCGGGACGATGCGTCCCGACACGGGTGTCAGATCCGGCTCAGCGCGCCGTTGACGGGAGCATCCGTGAATGGCAGGCGCCGCTCGGCGGAGGGGCACAGTGTCCGCCCTGCGGCGTGGCAGGCGGCGCACGCTGAGGGACCTCCTGCCGCCGTCGCTACTGCCTCACCCGCAGCGGGCGTTGCGCTGCTCGCCTGCCCTCGGGGACGATGACGTCATGGAGCCCCTCCACGAAGGCCAGAAGATCTGGGTCGAGCAGCCCGACGGATCGCAGCGCGCCGGCATCTTCGTCGGCGAAGCCGAGGAGACCTGGTTCGGCGGCAGCCCCGGCGCGTACGTCGTCTACCCGGACACCCGCTCGGGTGAAGAGGTGGCGATCATGCGGATCGTCCCGCGCGACCAAGGCGAGTAGCGGCGCGGACCAAAGGCCCACGCCGCGCAGCCACGCCCGAGCGGCGGGGTGAGCGGTGAGCGGTGAGCGGCTGACGCCGGGCCACCGGCTACGCCGTGTCAACCGCAGCCTGTGTTGTTGCCACAGCTCGAGCACGTGTAGCAGGAGCCGGTGCGCTGCATCATGCCGCCGCACTGGTTGCACGCCGGGCCGAGGTCGAGGCCCGCGAGGCGGGCGGGGACGACGGGCGGGGTGTCGGTCAGGGCTTCGGCGGCGGCGCGGGTCGTCGCGGGCTGCGAGCCGGCGACGGTCGGGATGCCGGGGGTGCCGGCCGCGGCCTCGGGCGCGCCGCCGTCCGCGTCGGGCGCCTGCTTGTCAGCCGCGGCGTCGACGCCGGGCGCGGGCTTCGCGTGCGTGCCGTTCGACGGCCCCGCGGTGTCCGACGAGGTCACCGACAGCGCGGCGTCCTCGGCCGTCTTGCGGGCGCGGACCTCGGGCGTGAGGATGCCGAGCTCCTCTTGGGCGTCGACGTCCAGGAAGCGCGAGGCCAGCCAGCGCATGATGTAGTCGGGCATCGACTTCGCGAACGGGATCTCCGGGTTCTGCGTGATCCCCTCGGGGTCGAAGCGCATGTAGCTGAACTTCTGCACGAGCGTCTCGAGCGGCACGCCGTACTGCAGGGCGATCGAGATCGCCGTCGCGAACGAGTTCATCATGCCGCGGAGGGTCGAGCCCTCCTTGCCGACGTCGGTGAGGAAGATCTCGCCGACGGTGCCGTCCTCGTACATGCCGGCCGTGATGTAGCCCTCGTGGCCGCCGATCGAGAACTTGTGCGTGATCGACTGGCGCTCGCGCGGCATCCGGTTGCGCGCCGGCCCGACCTCGGCCTTCACCGCCGTCGCTGCCTTGGCGACCGCGGCGTCGAGCTGCTCCTGCGTGTACATGCCCTCGACGGCCTCGGCCACCGCGTCGGCGATGACCTCGGTGTCGATCGGCTTCTTGGCGTCGGTGCGCAGGGCCTGCGCGGTCTTGGAGCCGTCGCGGTAGATCGCGAGCGCCTTGACGCCGCACTGCCAGGCCTGGATGTAGGCGTCGGCGATGTCCTCGACCGTCACCTCGTGGGGCATGTTCACCGTCTTGGAGATCGCGCCCGAGATGAAGGGCTGGACCGCGCCCATCATCTTGATGTGGCCCATGTGCGAGATCGCGCGCTCGCCGACCGCCACGTCGAAGACCGGCAGGTGCTCGGCCGCCAGCGCGGGCGCGCCGACGATCGTCGCGTGCTCGTTGACGTGGGCCTCGATCTGCTCGATCTCCTCGTCGGCGTAGCCGAGCGTCTGCAGCGCCATCGGGACCGTGCGGTTGGCGATGGTCATCATGCCGCCGCCCACGAGCTCCTTGAACTTGACCAGCGAGAAGTCGGGCTCGATGCCCGTCGTGTCGCAGTCCATGAGGAAGGAGATCGTGCCGGTGGGCGCGAGCACCGTCGCCTGCGCGTTGCGGTAGCCGTGCTGCTCGCCGAGGGCGACCGCGTCCTCCCAGGACGCCCGCGCGGCCTCGAGCAGCGTCTTGTCGGCGCACGTCGAGTCGGGGATCGAGTACGACGCGTCGCGGTGCATGCGCATGACCGCGTTGTGGGGCTCGCGGTTCTCCTGGTAGCGCTCGTAGGGCCCGATCGCCGCGGCGACCTTCGCCGACTGCGCGTACGCGCGGCCGGTCATCAGCGCGGTGATCGCCGCCGCCGTGCCGCGGCCCGAGTCGGAGTCGTAGGGCATGCCGTCGGCCATCAGGTAGGCGCCGAGGTTGGCGTAGCCGAGGCCGAGCTGGCGGAAGGCGCGCGCGTTGACGCCGATCTCCTCTGTCGGGTAGCTCGACGGCCCGACGATGATCTCCTGCGCCAGGAAGACGATGTCGACCGTGTGCTCGAAGGTCTCGACGTCGAAGGTGCCGTCGGGCCGGCGGAACTTCATGAGGTTCAGCGAGGCGAGGTTGCAGGCCGAGTCGTCGACGTGCATGTACTCCGAGCACGGGTTCGACGCGTTGATGCGCCCCGAGGCGGGCGACGTGTGCCACTGGTTGATCGTCGTGTCGTACTGGACGCCCGGGTCGGCGCAGCGCCACGCGGCCTCGGCGATGTCGCGCATGAGCTCGCGCGCGGGGATCGTGGCGGTCGGCTCGCCGGTGCTGCGGGCGAGCAGGTCCCAGTCCTCGTCGTTCTCGACGGCGCGCATGAACTCGTCGCTGACGCGGACCGAGTTGTTGGCGTTCTGGTACTGGATCGAGGTGAAGCCGTCGCCGTCGATGGACATGTCGAAGCCCGCGCGCGCGAGAGCCTCGGCCTTGTCCTCCTCCTTGGCCTTGCACCAGATGAACTCGCGGATGTCCGGGTGGTCGACGTCGAGGACGACCATCTTGGCGGCGCGCCGGGTCTTGCCGCCGGACTTGATCGTGCCCGCCCACGAGTCGGCGCCGCGCATGAACGACACGGGACCGCTGGCGGTGCCGCCCTTGGACAGCGGCTCCATCGACCCGCGGATGTTGGAGAGGTTGATGCCCGAGCCGGAGCCCCCGCGGAAGATCTTGCCCTCCTTGGTGTTCCACTCGAGGATCGACTCCATCGTGTCGTCGACGCTGAGGATGAAGCACGCCGAGCACTGCGGGTTCTCCTCGAACCCGACGTTGAACCAGACCGGCGAATTGAAGGCCGCCATCTGGTGGAGCAGGATGTAGGTGAGCTCGGCCTCGAAGGTGTCGCCGTCCTCCGCCGTCGCGAAGTACCCGCGCGAACGGCCCCAGTCGGCGATCGTGCCGGCCACGCGCCCGATCATCTGCTTGACCGAGCGCTCGCGCGCGGGCGAGCCGAGCTGGCCGCGGAAGTACTTCTGGGCGACGATGTTGGTCGCGTTCTGCGACCACGTGGTCGGGAACTCGACGTCGGGCTGCTCGAAGGCCACCTTGTCGCCGTGGCCGATGTGCGCGTCGCGCAGCTCCCATTCGACCGTGTCGAACGGATGCACCCCGGGCGTCGTGAACCGACGACGGATCGACAGCGCCTGGTTGGCGTGGACGTCCTGTGCGAGTGCCGTCTGCGGGGTGT
Organism: uncultured Actinomycetes bacterium; assembly: GCA_963851295.1. Taxonomy (GTDB): domain Bacteria; phylum Actinomycetota; class Thermoleophilia; order Solirubrobacterales; family Solirubrobacteraceae; genus JAOPZW01. The sequence continues at coordinate 141,278 of CAWKOS010000005.1, forward strand.
AATCCATTCGGAACCTGCTCCTCTCCTGCCGCGATTCCCGGTGTTTGCGGCGTCCGTTCGGGGGGTTGTGACGGACCGAAGATCATCCATCTGGCGGCGGACGGAACGGCGCCGGGGAAACGCGCTTGGAGGCTCCCACCTAGGGTACTGGGCGCTCGTGCAGAAACCCCATCGCGTGCGACGCCCCGCCCTCCTGATCTGCCTGCTGCTGGCCGTCGCCGGCTGCGGCGGCGGCGACTCGGACGCCGACAAGGCCCGCAAGGCCGCCGAGACCTACGTCCACGACCTCGGCTCGCGCGACGGCGAGGCCGTCTGCGCCGACATGACCAAGGCGCTGCAGAAGCAGTTCACCGACGCCGTCGGGCGCGCCAATCCGGAGGTCCAGGGGCGCGCGTGCGGCGAGATCATGAGCCTCGCGCTGCGCTCGATCCCGCAGGACCAGCTCGACCAGTTCACCGGGGCGAAGATCGAGGACGTGAAGGTCAACGGCGCGAAGGGGACCTTCGTCTATCGCCTGCGCGACCTCAAGGTCAACGGGCAGATCGCCACCGAGGGCGGCGGCTGGAAGGTGTCGTGCTGCGTGCCCGGCCAGGGCGCCTGACGACGCCGCGGCTGACGCTCGAGCCGCTGCGCGTCGAGCACGCGCGCGAGCTCGCCCCGCTGCTCGACGACCCCGCGCTGTACGAGTACACCGGCGGCGAGCCGGAGGGCGAGGCGCAGCTGCGCGCGCGCTTCGAGCGACAGACGACGGGCCGCTCCCCTGACGGAACCGCGGCGTGGCTGAACTGGGTCGTGCGCGACCGCGCGAGCGGCGCCGCGGTCGGCACCGTCCAGGCGACGGTCACCGGCGAGGAGGCCGAGCTCGCCTGGGTGATCGCGACGGCGCGCCAGGGCGAGGGCCTTGCGACCGAGGCGGCGCGCGCGGCGCAGGCGTGGCTTCGCGAGCAGGGCGTCACCCGCTTCGTCGCGCACGTCCACCCGCGCCACGCGGCGTCGGCGGCGGTCGCGCGCCACCTCGGGATGGCGCCGGGCGAGCCGCGCGAAGACGGCGAGGTGCGCTGGGCGGGGACCTAAGGGTCGGTCGCCAGGCGCGACCACAGCCCCGCGTCGACGCGGACGTCGTCCTTGAGGTGCGTCGAGCGCATGACGCCCTCGCGGACGTAGCCGCAGCGCTCGGCGACGCGCTCCGACGCGGCGTTCTCCACGTCGATGATCAGGTAGAGGCGCACCAGCCCGAGCTCGGCGAAGGCCCAGCGGGTCAGCGACCCGAGCATCGCGGTCGCGAGGCCGCGGCCGCGGGCGGCCGGCGTGACGATGTAGCCGAGCTCCGCCTCGCCGGCCGCGAGGTCGATCTTGGGCGCCAGCGCCAGCCCGACAAAACTCCCGTCGTCATCCAGAGCGGCGAAGGCCTCCTTGGTGCCATCGCGCCGGCCCTCCTCGTAGCGGTCGAGCCACGCGCGCGCGTAGCCGGGCGGCACGGGCGCCGGCAGGCGGGTGAAGCGCAGCAGGTCGGCGTCGTCGAACATCGCGGCCACGGCGTCGAGGTGCTCGTCACCGAGCGGGACGAGACGCGGCGCGGCGTCCACGTCAGCGGCCGAGGCGCAGCCAGTCGGTGAACTCTGCCCACGCAGCGCTCGCGCGCCAGCCGGCCTCCGCCATCGCGTGACGCCAGCGCACGAGCCACGGCGGCTCCCACGCCCACCAGCGCGCGAGGCCCCAGAGGGCGAGGACGATCAGCAGCAGCACGCCGGCGACGACGAGCCCGACGGGGACGTCGCTGCCCGACGAAGCGGCCGTCGTGGCCGCGACCGGGATCGCGTCGTCGGCGACGACCGGCGCGGGCGTCGGGTCGGCCTGCGGCGCCGGGGCGCTCGCGGCGGCGGTGGTCGCGGTCGCGGTGGCGGCGGGCTGCGCCCCAGCAGGCTGCGCGCCGGCGGGCTGCGACGTCGCGGGCGGCGAAGCGGCGGTGGTGGTGGCCGGCGCCGCCGTCGTCGCGGCGGCGGCGGCCTGCTTGTCACACCCGCCCTGCGCGCGCTTGGCAGCGGCCGCGTCCAACGCCTCCGGGAAGTCCGGCGCGTACTGCTCGATGTCGTTCGGAACGTGCGCCTTGGCCGACTGCAGCTCGGCCGCCGAGTGCTTGCAGCCGTCGACCTTCCCGGTCGTCTGGTACTCGTGGAAGACCTGGTCGAAGGCGTCCGCGTGCGCCGCGGCCGGCACGATCAGCGCGGCCGCGCACGCGAGGGCGATGGCTCCCCTGCGTCCGAGCACGGCGACCGATGCTAGCGTCGCGCCGGTGCCCGGCGCCGCACGCTCGACTCCGTTCGTCGTGGCGCTGGCGGCGCTGCTCGGGTACGCCGCCTTCGCCCGCGGCGCCGTCGACCTCTCCGACGAGGCGCGGCTGCAGGTCGCGCTGGCGGCCGTCGCTCTGGCGGCCGTCGCCGTGTTCGCCGCGGGCCGCCCGCTGGTCCGCGAGCGGCGGGCGTGGTGGGCCGTCGGCCTGCTGCTCGCGTTCGCCGCGTGGTGCCTCATCACGCTCGCATGGAGCGTCACCCCCGACCGCAGCTGGCAGGAGGCCAACCGCGCGATCGCCTACGCGCTCGCCCTCGCGCTCGGGGTCGCCGCCGCCCGCGACCTCGAGCGCGTCGCCGTCGCCTGGCTCGCCGTGGCGACGGCGGTCGCGCTCTACGCGCTCGCCGGGCGCCTCGGCGTGATCTCCGTCGACGAGCACGTCCCGCGGCTGCGCGCTCCGCTGCAGTACTGGAACGCGCTCGGCGCCGTCTGCGCCTTCGGGCTGCCGGTGGCGATCCGCGTCGTCACGGACCGCAGCCGCCAACCAGCGGCGCGCTACGCGGGCGCCGCCTGCGGCCTCGTCCTCGCCTTCGCCCTCGGCCTGACGTACTCGCGCGGCGGCGTGCTCGCCGCGCTGGTCGCGGTCGCGGTCATCACCGCGGTCGGGACCCCGCGCCTCGAAGGGCTCGCGGCCGCGCTCGCGATCGGCCTGGCGGCGGCGCCCGCCCTCGCGGTCGGCTTCGGCCACGGCAGCAGCGCCGCCCTCGCCGCCGCGCTCGCCGCCGGCCTCGCGCTGCTCACAGTCGCGGGCCTCGCAGAAGAGGCGCTCCGGCACCGCGTGACCTGGACGCCGCGCCACAGCCGCACGGCCTGGCGCATCCTCGCGGCCCTCGGCGCCGCGGCGCTGATCGCCGCCGCCGCCTACGCCCCCCGCGCCTCCGACTCCTTCACCGCCGTCAAGCAGGACAGGGTCTTCGACCCCGTCCGCCTGACCTCGGTCAACTCGGCCAACCGCTGGGTGTGGTGGAAGGAGGCGGCGGGCGCGTGGTCGGACCGGCCCGTGGGCGGCTGGGGCGCGGGCTCGTTCCCGGTCACCCACAAGCTCTACCGCCGCGACGAGCTGCCCGTCCAGCAGCCCCACTCGGTCCCGCTGCAGCTCCTGGCCGGGACCGGGCTCGTCGGCTTCGCGCTCGTCGCCGCCGCGCTGGCCGTGGCCGCCACAGCTGCGATCGCGAGGATCAAGGCGCTCCCAAAGAGCCGCGAGCGCGACCTCGCCGGCGCCCTGCTCGCCGTCGCCGCCGCGTGGCTCGTCCACGGCCTCTTCGACTGGGACTGGGACATCCCCGGCGTCACCCTGCCCGCGCTCGTCGCCCTCGGCGCCGTCGCGGGCGCGCCGACCCGCGCCGCCGCGCTCACCGACCCCCAGCCGCGCACCCACCTCGCGACCCTGGCCGTCGCCACGCTGCTCCTGGGCGCCTTCGCCGCCTCCGCGGCCCTCCCCGCCCTCGCCGACTCCAAGGCCTCCGCCGCCCAGGCCAACCCCGACCGCGCGGCGGGCGCCGCCCAGGCCGAGCTCGCGAGCAGGCTCGACCCGCTCTCGGTGCGCCCGCTCTTCGCCGCCGCCGCCGTCGCCCAGGGCCGCGGGCGCGGCGCCGACGCGCGCCGCTACCTGCTGCGCGCCGTCGACCGCCAGCCGTGGAACGCGGTCGCCTGGCTGAAGCTCAGCCAGGCGGCGCTCGCGCTCGCCGACCGCCGCGGCGCCGTCGCCGCCGCCCAGCGCGTGCTCTACCTGGACCCTGCCAGCGGCACCGCCCGCGCGCTCGCGGCGCGCACGCAGGGCCTGCTCACGCCGCCCTCGGCCTCGGCGACCGCGACCGGCACGCCGCTCACGCCAGGTCGGCGAGCGCCTCCCGCGCAGCCGTGAGCACCGCATCCGGCGCGGCGGCCGCGTCGAGCACGCGGAAGCGCCCCGGGTCGGCGGCCGCGAGCGCGTCGTAGGCCGCGCCGATCGCCTCGAAGAAGGCGTCGTCCTCGCGCTCGAGCCGGTCGGGCGCCTCGCCGCGGGCGGCCTGGCGCGCCGCGCGCACGTCGCCGCCGGCGCGCAGCAGCAGCGTGCGGTCGGGCGTCAGCCCGCCGGTGGCGAACACGTTGACCTGCGCGACGGCCTCGACCCCCAGCCCCCGGCCCGCGCCCTGGTAGGCCAGCGAGGAGTCGACGAAGCGATCGAGCAGCACCCAGCTCCCGGCGCCGAGCAGCGGCTCGACGCGCTCGGCGACGAGCTGCGCGCGCGCCGCCGCGTAGAGCAGCGCCTCGGCGCGCGGGTCGACGCGCAGCCCCGGGTCCTTGACCAGCGCGCGGATGCGCTCGGAGAGCTCGACCCCGCCCGGCTCGCGCAGCAGCGCCACCTCGCGCCCGCCCGCGCGCAGCCACAGCGCGAGGCCGTCGGCCAGCGTCGTCTTGCCGACGCCGTCCAGGCCCTCGATCGTGATCAGCCGCCCGCGGATGGCCGTAGCCTGTCAGAGGTGCTCCCCGGCACCGAGCGCCATCCCCACGCCCGCGCCGTCCTCGGCGGCGCGCTGCCGCCCGACGGGCGGCCCAGCCACGCCTACCTCTTCCACGGGCCCGCCGGCTCGGGCAAGGCGACGGTCGCCCGCGCCTTCGCGGCCGCGCTGCTGAGCGACGGCGCGGCCGACCCGGACTCCGCGCGCACGCGCGTCGAGCACGGCGTCCATCCCGACCTCACCTGGGTGACGCCCAGCGGAGCCGCGGTGATGCTCGTGTCCGACATCGACGAGCCCGTCGTCGCCGCCGCGACGCGCACGCCCTTCGAGGCGCGCCGGCGCGTCTTCGTCATCGATCGCGCCGAGACGATGAACGACGAGGCCGCCAACCGGATGCTCAAGACGCTCGAGGAGCCGGCCGCCTTCGTCCACCTCGTGCTGCTCACCGACCGCCCCGGCGAGATCCTCCCGACCATCACCTCGCGTTGCCAGATGGTGCGCTTCGACGCGCCGAGCGCCGAGGAGGTCGCCGCGCGCCTGCGCGGCATCGACGAGACCACGGCCCTGGCCTGCGCCCGCCTGGGCCTCGGCGACGCCGAGCGAGCGCAGCGGCTCGCGTTCGGCGACGGCCCCAAGCTTCGCGCCGGCGCCGAGGCCTTCGCCCGCGGCGTCCTGCGCGACGAGCTCGCCGCGCGCCCGTGGCTGGAGCTCCTCGCGCGCGCGAAGGCGCTGGGCGACGAGGCCCAGGGCGCCGTCGAGGCGCGGCTGGCCGAGGAGCTCGAGTACCTGCCGACCCGCGACCGCAAGCGCGCCGAGCGCGAGGGCGGCGAGGCCGCCAAGCGCGCCGCGCGCCGCGCGCGCTCCGGCGCGCTGGATCAGGCCCTGCAGCTCGTCGGGCTGTGGTTGCGCGACGTCGCCGCCGTCGCCGACGGCGCGCCCGAGATCGTCCACGCCGTCGACCGCCTCGACGCCCTGCGCGAGGACGCCGACGGCGCCGACCCCCATCGCCTGCGCGACGCCGTCGAGGAGGTCGACGAGGCGCGCGCGATGCTGATCGTCAACCCGAGCGAGGAGCTGCTGCTGGAGGCGCTGGCGTATCGTCTGGCGCGGGGGCTGCGGCCGCGCTAGAGGACGCCAGCAGCTGCGGATCGAGGTCGTCGACGATGGCCAGGAAGGCGTCGACGATCGCCGGGTCGAAGTGCTTGCCGCGCTCGCGGCGCAGCTCGTCGAGCGCCTCGGTCACCGGCCAGGGCTCCTTGTAGGGGCGGTCGGCGAGCAGGGCGTCGAAGACGTCGCAGACCGCGCAGATGCGCCCCGAGAGCGGGATCTCCTCGCCCGCCAGCCCGGTGGGGTAGCCGGTCCCGTCCCAGCGCTCGTGGTGGGTGCGGGCGACCTCCTCGGCCATCCGCATCACCGGCGAGCTCGACCCGGAGAGCAGCTCGGCCCCGACCGTGGTGTGGCGGCGCATGAGCTCGCGATCCTCGGGCGAGAGCGCCCCGGGGCGCAGGAGGATCGCGTCGGGGACGCCGATCTTCCCCACGTCGTGCAGCAGGCTCGCGTTGCGCAGCGTCTCGGCCTCCGTCGCCGTCATCCCCATCGCCAGCCCCAGCCGCTCGCACATGCGGCTGATGCGCTCGAGGTGCATGCCGGTCTCCTGGTCGCGCGACTCGGTCGCGTGGGCCAGGCGGTGGATGACCTCGAGCTGGGTCTTGCGCAGCTCCGCGGTGCGCTCGCGGACCGCCTCTTCGAGCTCGACGTTGCGCCTGGTCACGCGGCGGCGCTGGCGGCGCTCGGCCACGTAGCCCGCTGAGACCGTGCTCACCGTGCCCAGCGAGAGCGCCAGCAGCGGCGTGGCGACGGGCAGGATCCGGCCCTGGTCGAAGACGCGCTGGGCGGCGAACAGGAAGGCGAAGGCGATGATGGGCGCGAACGCGGCGGCCACGAGCGGGCGGAAGCGCAGGCTGGCGAGGGCGGGCAGGAACCCGAGGGCGAGCACGATCAGCAGCCCGGCCCACGTCGGCGTGCCGCGCAGCGGTTCGCTGCGCATGACCGTGTCGATCGCGTTGGCCTCGATCTCGGGCCCCGACATGAGCTTGTCGCTCGTCGGCGTCGGGTGGACGTCCTGCAGCGTCGGCGAGGCCGCGCCGACGACGACGACCCGCCCGCGCACCCGGGCCGGGTCGACGCGCCCGTTGTAGAGGTCCGAGAAGGAGACCGTGTCGATGGAGCCCGGCGGCCCGTGGAAGTCGATCCAGGCGCCGCCGTCCTCGAAGTCGCCGGGCGACACGCGGTGGCCGAGCAGCCGCGAGGTCGCCGTCGCCAGCGTGATCAGCCCGCCGTGCGCGTACTCGACGCGCTGCAGCACGCCGCCGCGCCCCTCGGGCAGGTTGCTCGCCGCCGCCTGCGCCCCGATCGACTTCAGGAACTTGTCGCCCCCGAGGACGTCGGTGCCGCCGTGCGGGTTGGTCTCGGCCGTCGCCAGCACCACGTTGTCATGCGCGCGGTCGACAGCGTTGATCAGGGCGTTGTCGTCGCGCGCCGTCGTCTGCTCGGTGAACTGGACGTCGTAGACGATGGCGCGCGCCCCGTCGCGCGTGAGGCGGTCGATCGCGCGCGCGTGGTAGCGGCGCGGGAAGGGCCACTGCTGCTTGAGGTCGCCGAAGGTCTTGTCGTCGACGGCGACGACGAGCAGGCCGGGCGCCTTCTCGGCGCCGCGGCGCTGGTAGCGCTGGGCGACCGACTCCTGCTCGAGCCCCGGCAGCAGGCTCCCGAGGTCGACGGCGGCCGCCAGGCCCGCGGCGACGAGGCCCGCCGCGATCACGGCGATGGCCCGGCTGCGCCTGCGGCCGGCCGCGCTCATGGGCTCAGCGCGTGGCGCGCGCGAGGTAGCTGTGGCCTGCGTGGACGATCACGGTGCGGTGGCGGGCGCGGTCGAAGACCGAGACGCTGCCGGCGCTCACCCGCGTCAGCGTGCCGTCGCAGCGGTCCTCGACGAACCACTGCGTCCCGCGCACGGTCGCGACGCTGTTGCCCCCGCGCGTGCGGAAGCTGCCGTTGCTGTCCTTGCCCCACAGCCGGCGCGGCGGCTTGTGCTTCTTCTTCTTCTTGCTCGTGACCGCCGCCCGCGCGCTCGTGCCCTTCGGGCAGCCCGTCAGCGCGCCGCGGAGCACGAGCTCGGTGAGGCCGCCCGACGCCTGGCGGACCTCGAAGAGCCCGCCGTGGAAGATGCCCGCCTGCGTCTTGCCGTTCGGCAGGGCGCTGCGCAGGGTGATGTTGCCTTCGCGCGTGTCGAGGATCGAGCCGACCGGCAGCGAGGCGAGGTCGTTGACGTTCACGTAGCCCGCCGCGCCCGGCACCTTGACCTTGACCGTCCCGGTGCGCACGTCGACGTTGACGCTCTGGCCCAGGACCGGCGGCGCCACCGTCGACGAGCCCGCCGACGACTGCGTCGGCCCCGGCGGCGGCGCGCCGGCGCTCGGCGGCGCCGTCGCCGCGAGCGTCGTGAAGGGGACGTCGTCGCCCGCGGCGAAGGCGAAGCGGGTGAAGGCGATCAGGCGGACGTGATAGGTCGTGCCCGGGCTCAGGCCGTCGATGTGCGCGCTGACCGCGACCGGGTCGTGGCCGTTGCCGGCACGGGCGAAGTCCGTGCGGTGGTCGAGGCGATCGACGCCGTAGCGGAACGCGTACCAGGTGTCGAAGCCGTGCGCATCGACGACGCCGTTGAGCGTGGCCGAGCCCGCGTCGACGGCCGTCGCGGCACCGGTCTGCGCGTCGGGGCCGCCGAAGCCAGACGGCGGATGCGCCGCGGCGCCCGACGGCACGAGCGCGAGCGCAAGCGCGAGGCACGCGGCTACGACGCCCGCCGGCCCTCTGAACCCGTTTGCCCTCCACCCACTGATGCGCCCAGAGTACACATGGCTCAGTAACGCACAACGCGCACTTTGCTTGCGCCCGGCAGGCGCAGGTGCACGACACCGTGGCGCTGGTGGACCCGAAGGTGGATCGCGCGGCACGCCCGCAGCGTCCGTCCGTGCACCCTGCCCGGGCGCGGCGAGCGGATCAGGATGTACGTCCGGCCGCGGCGCCTGCGCTGCACGGCGACGCGCGTGTGGCAGCGCGCGGGGACGCTCGTACCCGATGTCGCCGTGCCCTGCGGGCGCGTGAAGACGTCGGATCCGAAGGCGCGCAGGCCGCTCTGGGCGGCGTAGCCGATGTGGCCCAGGCCGAAGAGATCCTCGACCGTGCGCAGCAGCCCGTAGTGGTTGTAGGTCTGGTCGCTGCGCGTCCCCGGCCGGATCCAAGGCGAGACGACGACCGTCCCCGTCCGCCCGCCGCCGGGACCGGTGACGCCCGGAGATGGCGTGTTGACGCCCATCGGCTCGTCGCAGCAGGCGTCGTCGTCGCCGAGGTTCGCCTCGTCCCAGGTCACGACGAGCAGGCCGTCGGCCTTGAAGGCCGGCGAGCCGAGGATCGCCGGGATCCACGCCTTGAGGAAGTCGTCGGCGGACTTCAGGCCGCCCGGGCGCCCGTCGACGCACGGCTCGTCGTGGCCGTCGTCGCAGAGGTCGGGGACGATGAAGCTCAGGTTCGGGGTGCGCGCCGCGCTCGTGAGGTCCTCGGGGAGGGCGCGGAGGTCGACGACGCCCCGCTCGCAGCGCGCCTGGTCGTCGATGATCGAGTGGAAGTAGACGAAGGGGTCGTGGCGGGCCGCGTACTGGTCGCCGATCTTCGCCTTCTGCGTGTCGTCGGGCGTCCCGATCGCCGGATGACGGCACGGCGTCGTCATCGACTCCATGTAGCCGCGCCAGGTGAAGCCGCGCGCCTCGAGCTGGTCGGCGAGCGTCGGCACCGCCTTGGGATAGACGCAGCCCTGGCCGAGCGCCTGGCCGTCGCCCACGATCGTCCCGGGGACGACGTCGGTGAAGAGCTGGCAGTCGCCCTGCGTGTCCGGGTTGGCCGCCTGCCCGGAGAGCATCGAGATGTAGTTGCCCAGGCTCTGGTGCGAGGTGCCGAAGTACTGCGTCAGCAGGCCGCCCTGGGCGGTGAGCTGGGTCGAGAGGTAGGGCGCCTCGGAGTGCGCGCCGAAGGACTGGTCGAAGTCCTTGTTCTCCAGGACGACGACGAAGACGTGGCGCACGGGCGGCAGATCGGCCCGCGCCGCGGGCGCGGCGAGGCAGAGCACCAGCCCGGCGAGCAGCAGCGCGCGGCGCATCCCGGCCGCGCACGGTAGCGATCAGACCGCGGCGGCGCGCCGGGGCGCCTGAGCGGGCACGTCGTGTGCCTCGAGCAGGCCCGGATCGAGGTCGTCGACCAGCGCCAGGAAGGCGTCGGCGACCTTCGGGTCGAAGTGCTTGCCGCGCTCGCGGCGCAGCTCGGCGAGCGCGTCCTCGAGCGGCCACGGCTCCTTGTAGGGCCGCCGCGAGAGCAGCGCGTCGAAGACGTCGCACGCCGCGCAGATGCGCCCCACGAGCGGGATCGCGTCCCCGGCGAGGCCCTGCGGATACCCGCTGCCGTCCCAGCGCTCGTGGTGGGTCAGCGCGATCTCCTCGGCCATGCGCATGATCGGCGCGCGCGAGCCGGAGAGGATCGCCGCCCCCGCCTCGGCGTGGCGGCGCATGACGTCCCACTCGTCCTCGGTGAGCTTGCCGGGCTTGGTGAGGATCGCGTCAGGGACGGCGATCTTGCCGACGTCGTGCAGCAGGCTCGCGTGGCGCAGGGTCTGCGCCTCCGCGGCGGTCATCCCGAGCGCCAGCCCGAGCTGCTCGCAGAGCAGGCCGATGCGCTCGAGGTGCAGGCCCGTGTCCTCGTCGCGCGACTCGGTCGCGGCGGCGAGGCGGTGGATGATCTCCAGCTGGGTCTCGCGCAGCTCGGTCGTGCGCTCGTGCACGGCCTCCTCGAGCACCTCGTTGCGCAGGGCGAAGCGGTGGCGGCGACGGCGCTCGGCGACGTAGCCCGCGGCGATGGTCGCGACGGTGCCGAGGGCGAGGGCGAAAAGCGGGGCGGCGACGGGCAGCACGCGGCCGCGGTCGAAGGCCACCTGGGCCAGGACGAGCCAGGCGACGGCCGCGCCGGGCGCCAGCAGCGCGGCGAGCAGCGCGCGCAGGCGCAGGCTGGCGAGCGCCGGGAGCAGGCCAAGGGCGAGGATCGCGAGCAGGTCGACCCACTGCGGGACGTCGCGCAGCGGCAGCCCGTGGGTGGCGGTGTAAATCGCGTTGGCCTCGATCTCGGGGCCCGACATCAGCTCGCCCGACGCGGTCGGGGTCGGGTGGACGTCCTGGAGCGTGGGGGCCGCGGCGCCGACGACGACGATCCGCCCGCGCACGCGCGCGGGGTCGACGCGCCCCTCGACGAGGTCCGAGAAGGAGACGGTGTCGATCGTGCCGGGCGGGCCGCGGAAGTCGATCCACGCGCCGCCGTCGTCGAAGGCCGAGCGCGACGGAGCGTGGCCGGCGCGACGGGCGGCGACGAGCGCGAGGGTGCCCAGGCCGCCGGCGCTGGCCTGGAAGCGCTGCAGGACGCCGCCGGGTCCGGCGGGCAGGTTGCTCGCGCCCGCCTCCGCGCCGAGGCTGCGCAGGTGGTCGTCGCCGCCGAGGACGTTCGTGCGGCCGTGCTCGTCGGTCTCGGCCGTGGCGAGCACGACGTTGCGGGCGCGGCCGACGGCGGCCACGAGCGCGTTGTCCTCGCGATCGGTGGTGCGCTCGGTGAACTGGACGTCGTAGACGATCGTCCGCGCGCCGTCGCGGCGCAGCGTGTCGATCGCCTGCGCGTGGCGCGAGCGCGGGAAGGGCCAGGGCTGTTCGAGGTCGTCGAAGGTCTTGTCGTCGATGGCGACCACGAGCAGGCCGGGCGCCGGCTGGCGGCCGCGGTGCTCGAAGCGCTGGCTCACGGAGTCCTGCTCGAGCCCGGGGAGCAGGCGCGCGAACTCCGCCGCGCCGCCGGCGCCGACGGCGACGAGCCCGGCCACGATCGCGACGACGAAGCGCGTGCGCACCCGGGGAGCGCTCATCGGCTCCCCCGCGCCAGGTGGGAGTGGCCGGCGCGGACGACGACCGTCCGTCCCGAGCGCAGGTCGCGCACCGAGACGCTGCCGCTGGTCACGCGCGTGTAGGTCCCCTGGCAGCGGTCGGCGACGTACCAGGTCGTCCCGCGCACGGTGACGACGCTGTTGCTCGCGCGCGTGCGGAAGCGGCCATGGCGGTCGTGGCCCCACAGCGAGCGCGGCGGGCGCCTCGCCGTGGCCGTCGCGGCGGCGCGGGCCCGAGCCTGGCCGGCGGTGCAGGTCGGCAGCGGGCCGCGGAGGACGAGCTCGGTCATGCCGCGCCCGCCCGCGGGCTGACGGACCTCGAAGACGCCGCCGTGGAAGGTGCCCGCCTGCTCGGCGCCGCCGGGCAGCGCGGTGCGCAGCGTGACGGTCCCCGAGCGCGTGTCGAGCACCGAGCCGAAGGGCACCGAGGCGCCCTCGGCGAGCACCGCCGCGTGCACCGCCCCGGGGACGCGGACGAGCACGGTGCCGCTCGCGGGGGCGATCTGAGCGCTGTGGCCGAGCGTCGGGGGCGCCTGCGGCGCGGGGCCGAGCTCGGTGCCGGGCAGCGGTGCGGGCGCGGACGGCTCCGTCGTCGGCGCGGGCGCCGTCGGCGAGCCGGCGGCGGGCGTGGTGAAGGTCATGTCGTCACCGGCGGTGGTGCCGTGGTCGTCTGAGGCCACGACCCGCGCGTGGTAGGTCGTCTGCGGCTGGAGGCCGTCGATGCCGTGGTTGAGGATCACCGCGGTCTTGCCGCTGCCGGCGGTCGCGGGGTTCGTCGCGATCCCGTAGCCGGTCGTCGTGCCGACCTCGAACCAGTAGCGCGTGTTCTTGCCGTCGGGGGTCACGAGGCCGTGGAGCACGGCGGAGGTCGGCGTGAGCGAGGTCGGGGCCTGCGTCTGGGCGCCGGGTCCCTGGTCGTGGCCGCGTGCGACGGGCGCCGTCGCGAGGACGAGGGCCGCGGTGAGGAGGAGCAGGAGGCGGCGGCGCGGCACGACTCAGCGGGCGGCTCGCGCCAGGTAGCTGCGCCCGGCGCGCACGACGACGGTGCGGTTGGTGTGCAGGTCGCGGACGGAGACGCTCCCGCGGCTCACGCGTGTGAGGGTGCCGTCGCAGCGGTCGGCGACGTACCAGGCGGTGCCGCGCACGGTGGCGACGCTGTTGCTCCCGCGCGTGCGGAAGCGGCCGTGGTCGTCGCGGGCCCAGAGCTGGCGCGGCGGCCGCTTGGCCGCGGTGGCCGCGGCACGGGCGCGTGTGCCTCCCGCGGGGCAGACGGGGGCGGGGCCGCGGAGCACGATCTCGACCATGCCGCGCGCGTCGGCGGCCTGGCGGACCTCGAAGACCCCGCCGTGGAAGGTGGCGCTCTGCGTGCGGTTGCCCGGCAGCGCGGTGCTCAGGGTGACGCTGCCGGCGCGCGTGTCGACGACGGAGCCGATCGGGACGGAGGCCGCCGCCGGGAGCATCGTCGGCGTCGAGGCGCCGGGGACGCGGACCAGGACGTTGCCCTTGGCCGGCTGCACCGCGACGCTCTCGCCGAGCGCCGGCGGGGCGGCGGGGGCGGGCGCGGGCTCGCTGGAGCCGTCGTCGCCGGAGCCGGCGTCGGCGTCGTCGCCTTCGGGCAGCGGCGCGAGGGCGGTCGGCGTGGGCAGCGCGGCGCCCGTCGTCATGAAGGGGATGTCGGCGCCGAGCGCGACGCCGTCGTCGTTGCGGGCCACGAGGCGAGCGTGGTAGGTCGTCCCCGGGCTCAGCCCGGCGACGGCGCTCTGGGCGAGCGTGCCCGCCTTGGTGGTCGTGACCGACTCGGTGGCGGTCCCGTACGCGGTCGTCGTGCCGAGCTCGAACCAGTAGGCCGTCGTCTGGTTGCCCGCGTCGACGAGGACGCCATGGAGCACGGCGGACGAGCCGCCGACGTCGGTGGGCAGCAGGGTCGTCGCGGCGGGCGGCAGCTTCTGTTTGGCGTCCGCGGTCGGGACCGTGGCCGCGCACGCGCACGCGCACGCCGCGAGGACGGGCAGGATGAGCCGTTCATGCCTCCGCACCCACCGTTCATCGGGTCCCTGACAAGCACGCTTGAGGCGCCCTGGACCAACGATCGAGCGGTTTTCAGCTGATCACGTCGGTCGCCGCGAGGACGATCACGATGAGCCCGAGGACGAAGCGGTAAGCGGCGAAGATCGCGATCGAGTGCCGGCCGAGGTAGCGAAGCAGCAAGGCGATCGAGCCGTAGCCCACGACGAAGGCCAGCAGCGTGGCGATCGCCGTGGCGCCCGCGGGGGCGCCGCCGCCCTCGCCCACGTGGCGCAGCTCGAAGAGCCCCGAAAGGACGACGGCGGGCACCGAGAGCAGGAACGAGTAGCGCGCGGCCGCGGTCCGTTCGAAGTTCAGGAACAGGCCCGCGGAGATCGTGGCGCCCGAGCGCGAGACGCCCGGGACGAGCGCCAGCGCCTGGGCGCAGCCGATGATGATGCCGTCGCGGCGGGTGATCGCCTCGAGCGGACGGTCGCGCCGCGAGACCGCCTCGGCGCGCAGCATCACGAACGAGAAGAGCACGAGCGCCGAGCCGATGAGCTCGAGGGTGCGGAACTGGTTCTCGATCGTGTCCTTGAAGGCGAGGCCGAGAACGGCGATCGGGATGGTGCCCAGGACGATGTACCAGCCCAGGCGCGCGTTCGGGTCCTTCGGAGCGCGCTCGCGGGCCAGGACGGAGCGCACCCACGCCGAGGCGATCTCCCACAGCTCGCGGCGGAAGTAGAGCAGGACGGCCGCCATCGTCCCGAGCTGGACGACGGCGGTGAAGGCGGCCCCCGGGTCCTCCCAGCCGAAGAAGGCCGGGACGATGCGCAGGTGGGCCGTGCTCGAGACAGGCAGGAACTCCGTGAGCCCCTGCACGATCCCGAGGACGATGGCTTGCAGGGCGTCCACGAGGACGCCGCAGGCTAACTCACAGCGGCGGCTGGTAGGTCAGCGCGCTGATCAGGATGCCGGCGGCGATGCACAGCATTGCCCGCGTGTGGCGCCGGATGAAGGCCATCGCGCACGGACTTCTACCCGGCGTGGGCGGGGCTCGCGAGCGGCGGTCACAGGATTGCCACCGGGCGATCACGGGCCGATAACCGGAACATCGGCGTTTGCAGGGAAAACATCCTCCCGGATGCGGATCGTGACCGTCGCCGGGGTGGGTGTGCTGGTGGTGCTGTGCGTGCTGCGGCGCGACGACCTCGCCACCGCCATCGGCAGCGTGCCGCCGGGGGCGCTCGCGGCGCTCGCCGCGCTGCACCTGACCTCTCTGGTCGCCCGCTCGGAGGCCTGGCGGCTGTCGCTCGCGGCCCTGTCGGGCACGCCGCCCTCGCGCGCCGCGATCCACTCCGCCAACGCGGGCGCCTTCGTCGCCGGCTCGCTGGAGCCCCACGCCGCGATGCCCGCCCGGGTCGCGCTCCTGCGCCGGCTGGCGCCGGGGCACGTCCCGCACGCGACGCACATCGCGGTCGCCGACGTGCCGATCTTCCTGCTCGAGGTCGCCGGGGCCGCCGCGCTGCTCGGGCTCACGGGCACCTGGTGGGCGCCGCCCGCCGCCGTCGCCGTGCTCGTCGGCGCCCGGCTCGCCGCCGGGCGCCGGGCCACGCGCGGGCTCGCGGTGCTCGCCGACCGCCGCCGCCGCGGCGCGCTCGCCGTGCTCGTCGCCTGCGTCGTCGGCTGCGGCCTGGCGCGGGTGTGGCTCGTCCTCGCCGTCGTCCACCTCGACGCCACGCCCGCCGCCGCCGCGGCGGCCTTCACGGCGCTGGGCATCTTCGGGCTGCTCCCGCTCGGGCCCTCGGCGCCGCCCGGCGCGCTGCTGCTGGTCAGCGGCGGGGCGGGCGCGCTCGCGGCCGGGCTGGCGCTGAGCGCGACCTCGATCGGTGCCGTACTCGTCTACGCCGCCGTGCTGTCACTCGCCGGCGATCGGACCAAGGCGCGGCGCAAGGCCGTGGAGGTCGAAGGCGCGGAAGCGGTTGAAGAAGGGGTGGGCGGGGCCGTGGAAGTCGGCCGAGCCCGTCGTGAGCAGGCCGCGCTGCGCGCAGCGCTCCGCGATGAGCGCGGTCTGCTGCGCGTCGTGGGTCGGGTAGAAGGCCTCGACGCCGTCGAGGCCCGCCGCTTGGAACCGATCGATGGTGTCCAGGACGGCCGCCGGGTCCTCGACGTCCCAGAACGGATGCGCCCAGACGGCGACGCCGCCGGCCTCGTGCACGAGCGCGATCGCCTCGGCGACGGTCGGGATGGTCCGGCGGCGGTACGCGGGGGCGCCGGGGACGAGATAGGCCTCGAGCAGTTGCGAAGCGTTCACGATCTCCTCGCGCTGGAGGCGGATGCTGTTGGCGGGATGGTCGAACGCCGCTTGGGCGAGATGAGGACGGCCGATGGAGTCGCGCCGCGGCAGGTCGAGCTGCAGGCCGGCCTCGCGCAGCGCGTCGGCCATCCGCTCCGCGCGGGCGGCGCGGTCGGCGCGGAAGGCGACCAGGGCGTCGAGCAGGACCGGGGCGTGGTGATCGACCAGGTAGCCGAGGACATGGAGGTCCTCGGCGCCCTGGTCGAGGGCGGAGATCTCGACCCCGGCTACGAGTCGCAGGCCGCGCGCCGCGCCCGCTTCCCGCGCCTCGTCGACGCCGTCCACCGTGTCATGGTCGGTGAGCGCCAGCAGGGTCACGCCGGCCTGCGCGGCCGCCGCCACCACGGCGCCTGGCGCTAGCGCGCCGTCCGAGCGCGTCGAGTGCGACTGCAGGTCGAAGGTCGGCGCCGACACCGCGCGGGACCCTAGCCGCGTCGCTTTCCTTAGCGTGCTAAGGATTGCGTCGTGGCCGCCACGACGACCACCGAGCTCGAAGCCTTCTCCACGGCACTGGTCGAGTTCCTGCGCGCGACCCGGCGGGTCAAAGGGCGCATCGGTGACGAGGGCGAGCTCTCGCTCTCGCAGTACCAGCTCCTCGAGCCGCTGCTGGACGCCGAGCGCCTCGGCGTCTGCGAGCTCGCGGAGGCCGCCGGCGTCAGCGCCCCGACGGCGACGCGGATGCTCGCCGGGCTCGAGCGCGACGGGCTGGTCGAGCGCGGGGGGTCCCCGGCCGACAAGCGCGTGGTACACGTCGTGCTCACGGACGAGGGCCGGGTCCGCGCCTGCGCCAAGCGCGCCCGCGGCGAGGCGCGGCGCGCCGAGATCTTCGAGTCGCTGAGCGAGGGCGAGCGCCGCGAGGCCGCCCGCCTGCTCGAGCGCCTGACGGCCGCGATGGACGCCCTGCGATGAAGCCGACGACGCGCACCCTGTTGCCGCTGGCGGGCGCCGCGCTCGCCTACTCGCTGGCGCAGACGATGGTCATCCCGGCGCTGCCCGAGCTCCAGCACGAGTTCAACGCCGACCCGGCCGACGCGACCTGGCTCTTGACGGCGTTCCTGCTGACCTCGTCGGTGGCGACGCCGCTGCTCGGGCGCCTGGGCGACATGCACGGCAAGGAGCGCTGGCTGCTGATCTCGCTCGCCGTCTTCGGCGTCGGCTCGCTGATCGCGGCGGTCGGCAACTCGCTGGAGGTGCTGATCCTGGGGCGCGCCGTGCAGGGCGCCGGCGGCGCCATCTTCCCGCTCGCCATCGGGATCATCCGCGACGAGTTCCCGCGCGAGCGGGTCGCGCCCGCGATCGGGACGGTGTCGGCGATGTTCGGGATCGGCGGCGGCACCGGGCTCGTGCTGGCGGGGCTGTTCGTCGACCACGGCTCGATCTCGTGGATCTTCTGGCTCTCGGTCGTGACGACGGCGATCGCGGCCTTCGCGACGTGGCGCTGGGTGCCCGAGTCGCCCGTGCGCGTTCGTGCACGGATCGACTGGATGGGCGGCGCGCTGCTGTCGTTGACCTTGCTGACGCTGCTGCTGCCGATCAGCGAGGGCAACGTGTGGGGCTGGTCGTCGCCGCGGGTGCTCGCGCTCTTCGCCCTCTCCGCGCTGTTCGCGGTCGCCTTCGCGTGGTGGGAGCTGCGCGTCGACGAGCCGCTCGTCGACCTGGCGTTGATGCGCGAGCGCGCGGTGTGGACGACGAACGTCGCCGCCTGCGCCATCGGCCTGGCGATGTTCGGGTCGTTCGTGCTCGTGCCGCAGTTCGTGCAGACGCCGCCTGAGGCCGGCTACGGCTTCGGCGCCTCGGTGACGGAGTCGGGGTTGTTCCTCTTGCCCTCGGCCTTGCTGATGCTGTTCGCCGGGCCTTTGAGCGGGCGCCTGGGGTCTCGCTATGGGTCGCGGGTGCCGCTGGCTCTGGGGGCGCTCTCGTCGGGGCTGAGCTACGCGTGGCTGGCCGCGTTCCACGACCAGAAGATCGACATCTACCTGGCGAGCGTGCTGCTCGGGCTCGGCGTCGGGCTGGCGCTGGCCGCGATGGCCAATCTGGTCGTGGAGGCCGTGCCGCCGTCCGTCACCGGCGTCGCCTCGGCCATCAACGCGATCATGCGGACGATCGGGGGCGCCATCGGGGCCCAGGTGGCGGCGGCGATCGTCAGCGCTTCGCTGGTGGAGGGGTCGGCATATCCGGCCGAGTCGGGGTTCACGGGGGCGTTCACGATGAGCGCCGTCGGGTCGCTGGTGGCGCTCGCCGTGTGCTTCGCGATCCCGGCGCGGGCGAGGGCGCCCGTGCCGGCGGCGGTGTCGGAGGGCGCGGGCCCGTGAGCTCGGCCTCGGCCTCGGAGGACCGCCTGCCAGCCGAGGTCTGGCGCGTCGCGATCGTCGTGATCGTCGGGGCGATCATGTCGATCCTCGACACGACGATCGTCAACGTCGCCCTGGAGTCGCTGTCGCACGACCTGGGAGCGCCGCTCTCGACGATCCAGTGGGTGGCGAGCGGCTACCTACTGGCGCTCGCGACCGTGATCCCCTTGACCGGCTGGGCGGCGGAGCGCTTCGGGCCGCGGCGCGTGTGGATGTCCGCGGTGAGCGCTTTCGTGGTCACGAGCGCGCTGTGCGGGGCCGCGTGGAGCGCCGAGTCGCTCATCGCCTTCCGCGTGCTCCAGGGGCTCGCGGGCGGGATGATCATGCCGATCGGGATGATCACCCTCGCCCAGGCGGCGGGGCCGCAGCGCGTCGGGCGCGTGATGAGCATCGTCGGCGTCCCGATGCTCCTCGGCCCCGTGCTCGGGCCGGTCATCGGCGGGCTGCTCGTGACCCACCTTTCGTGGCGGTGGATCTTCTTCGTGAACCTGCCGATCGGGATCGTCGGGCTCGTGCTCGCCGCCCGGCTGCTGCCGACTGAGCGTGCCGAGGGCCGCTTCTCGGGGCCGGCGCGGCTGGACTGGCGGGGGCTGTTGATGCTGTCGCCGGGCGTCGCGCTGGTGGTGTTCGGGTTGAGCGAGGTGTCGACCCACGGGTCGCTGTCGTTGGCGCGGCTCTTGCCGATCGTGATCGGCGCCGTGTTCCTTGTCGCCTTTGTGTTGCACGCGCTGCGCGTGCGCGCGCCTCTGGTCGACGTGCGCCTCTTCGAGCACCGCGGCTTCGCGGCGGCGGGCGTGACCGTGTTCCTCGTGGGCGCGGCGCTGTTCGGGACGCTGCTCGTCGTCGCGCTGTACTTCCAGCTCGGGCGCGGGCAGTCGGCCCTGGAGGCGGGGCTCCTGATGGCGCCCCAGGGCCTCGGCGCCGCGGTGGGGATGAATCGCGCCGGCGTGCTGACCGACCGCATCGGCGGCGGCCCGGTCGTCGTCGCCGGCCTGCTCATGTTGATGGCGGGGACCCTCCCCTTCACCCTCGTCGACCCTTCGACTCCGTACTGGCTGCTCGAGGCGGGGCTGGTCGTGCGCGGCGTCGGCCTGGGCTTCACGATGATGCCGGCGATGGCCGCGGCCTACGCGACGCTGCAGCGCTCGGAGGTCCCGCGCGCGACGCCGATGCTCAACGTGATGCAGCGCGTCGGGGGGTCCTTGGGCACCGCTGTGTTGGCGGTCGTCCTGCAGCGGTCTTTGACCGCTGAGGGCGGGTCTCCCGCCGGCGTCGCGGCGGCCTTCGGCCACACGTACTGGTGGGCGATGGGGATCACGGCGCTCGCCCTGGTGCCGGCGCTCGTGCTGGCGCAGACGCAGCGCGCGGCGCGCCGCGAGGCTGCCTCCGCCGCATCCGAGGGTGGGGCGCCGGCTGCTCCGGTCCCGACGGTCGGCTAAGCCGCGGCCGGGTCCTGCTCCTGCTCGGGATCGGCCTCCGGTGCCGCCTGGCTCAGGGCGCTCGGCCGCGGCAGCCGCCGCTCCAGAGCGTCGAGCCGCTGCTTCACCGGCGCCGCCGCCCGCCCCACGATCGCCCGCTCGGCGGGCACCATCTCCGGCCACCGCTCCCGCAGTACCTGCAGACCCTGCTCCGCGTCGTCCAACGCCTCCCGAGCAGCCGTGAACGCCCCCTCCCCCGCGGCCTGCTCAGCCCGCTCCACGGCAAGCGACACCTCCGCCAGCACCTTGAGATGGGCGTCCATCGGCGACAGCCTAGGCACCCGACCGGTCGCTACCATCCCACCACTTCGCCGACGTAGCTCAGCTGGTAGAGCACATCACTCGTAATGATGGGGTCGGGGGTTCGAGTCCCCCCGTCGGCTTCAGGAGTTCCAGCTGTTGGTAGTCGGGTTTGGGGCGTTTTTGGGGCGTTTTGCGCTTGCGCCTCGCCTTGCGGATGAGCGTCTCGGGGTCGATCGGGCCCCGGCCGCGGTACTCGGAGATGACGTGCGCGTACGTGCGCGCGAGGACCTCGACCGTGTGGCCCATCTCCTCGGCGATCTCCTGGAGGGAGAGGCGCTGCTCGGCGAGTCGGAGGCTGGCGTAGGTGTGGCGGAGGAAGTAGGGCGTCGCGTCGGGTCTTCCGATCGCCGTCGCGGCTGCTGCGAAGATGCTGGCGGGGCGGCGTTGAGCGCTCGGACTTGACCGCGTTGCGCTGCCAGTTCTTGTAGTCGTGCAGGCGCCAGGGCTTGTCCTCCGCTTGCGGTAGGACGAGCGCGTCGTCGGGCGGGTTGCCCGCGGCGAGCCGGAAGGCAAGGAGGTCGCTGGCGCAGCGAGGCGAGCAGCGTGACGGACCGCGTGCGGTCTCGCCGGTCTTGCTGCCGGCGACGATCCGGCCGTCGACGTTCTTCTCGGCGTAGACGATGCGCTTGGTGCCGATCCGTGCGTATGCTAGCGCAAGCGCGTCCTGCGGCCGCGCGCCGGAGTAGGCGATGAGCTCGGCAAGCATCCACTGACTCGGGTGGCTCGCGCGATCGCGCAGCGCACCGATCAGCGCCTCGACCTCCTCGACGCTGAACGGGTCGATGACGATCGCGCGCTTCGCCGGCGGCTTGCGCACGCGCGCTGACCGGATTGATCGTCAGCTCGCCCTTGCGCACGGCGTGGGCGCAGATCGACTGCAGGACGGCCAGCGACTTGCGCACCGTCGCCGGTCCGACCCCGTCGGCCTCGAGCGCCTCGCGCAGCGTCTGCACGGTCGGCGTCGTGAGCTGGCGCAGTTCGAGGTGCCCGACGCGCGGGAGCAGGTTGCGGTTCCAGACTTGCGAGTAGCCGTTGAGCGTGTGGCGGGAGAGCCGCCGGCCGGCGTGGTTCGGCCACCAGTCGTCCTCGACGAACTCGCTGAGGACGACGCGACCGCGGCTGAGCTCGTCCAGCGCTCCTCGGCGCCGAGCAAGGCGCAGGTAGGCCTGGTAGTCGAGGGCGTCGTCGGCTGTGTCGAACTCCTGGCTTCGGCGCTCGCCGCTGACCGGATCCGTCCAGCGCACGCGGAACGTCCAGATCGCGCGACCCGCGTGCCAGCGCGCCTCGACGCCACGCGGGACCTTGGGCTTGGCCGGCCGCTGACTCATCGCATGCCCATGTCCTCGCCCACGCGGAGCGGAGTCGGGATCCGCTGGCGCCGCCGACCGCCGCCCGCGGCCACGGGCGCGATCGGAGGCACCTCGACGCCCGGCGAACCGCCCGCCGCGTCGAGCGGCGAGCGAACCACTCATCGATCGCCTCGGGCCGAACCCTCAGTGCTCCATGATCACCGAGCCGAGCCGCCTCGAGATCGCCGCGCTCGATCGCACGCCGGACCGTCTTCGCGCTGACGCCGCAGAAGAGCGCGACCTCGTCGACGGTCATCGGTCGATCCATCAGAGCTAGCGACAGGTTCTCGGGTTGCAGATTCCTGAGGGAGGCACAGTTTCCGCGCGGTTGGTGCGTCTCGCCGCAAGAGTATATAGAAGCGCTTGTATGGTCACAAACAGGTATCAACGGTTATATCTCCCCGAGTGCAGTGCAGGTTTCTACTGTGATCTCATTCGTGGTTGGTCCTGTGATGCTTTGCCATCTATGGTGGAGTCATGCTTCTGCCGAGAATAAGATGAGATGAGCGTTACCGAAGCCCGCCCAGATCTCGCCGCCCACACGCACGCGATGCGCGCGTCGTTTCCCGAGGTCGTAACCGAATTGCGCGAGCTGCTCGGCGCGCGGCTCGTCGCGTATCTCGGCAGCGTCCGGGAAACGCGCGCGGTGCACCAGTGGGCCGACACGAGACGGCCGGCAACCCAGCGCCGAGGTCCAGCAGCGCCTTCGCCTCGCCCTCCAGGTCGCGTTGCCGATCGCCGAGGCCGACAGCAAGGAGATCGCCCAGGCGTGGTTTCAGGGCCTGAATCCCCAGCTCGACGACCGCTCGCCCGCCCGAATGCTTCGGGACGGCGACTTCGACGAGGCGGGACCTGCCGTGGTCGGCGCCGCTCGCGCCTTTCTTGCAGGTGGATGACTCCCCGGCTCGCGGTCACGGCCGCCGACCGGCCGCTGTATCGGATCGGTCGGCAGCCCGACGCCTGGGCGTGGCCGCCCTGGTCATCTGCCGGCCCGGGCGGGGCGCTCGCGAGCCGCTTCGACGACCCTCAGGGGGAGTACCGCGTGCTGTACGCATGCTCACAGCGGATCGGCGCCTTCCTCGAAACGCTTGCGCGCTTTCGTCGGGACGTGGCAATCGACGCCGAGTACGCGCAGATCGAGTCTGACGCGCGCGACGCCGCATTCCCCACGCTCGACCCGGGTCTCGTGCCGGCCGACTGGCGTGAGAAGCGGTGCATCGGGACTGCTTCGCAGGGCGGCCGCTTCGTCGATATCGGTCACTCGGAGTCGTTAGCGCATCTGCGAACCGCGCTGGCCGCGCGGCTGCTCCACTTCGGCCTCGATGACTTCGATGCCGGCGACATCCGCCGGAGAGCGCCACGCGCCTGACGCAGGAGATCTCGCGGTACGTGTTCGAGACCGGCTACGACGAATCCGGCGCAGTGCTCGCCGGGATCAAGTACCTCTCGCGTCTGGGGGACGACGTCGTCAACTGGGCCATCTTCGAGGGGACGGACCCAGAAGAGCAGACGAATGCCGCGATCGAGCCTGACGATCCCGACCTGCTCGCGGCGATGGAGAAGTTCAACCTGGCGTTCGCGTGACGACGCCAGGCGTCGAGCCCGGGACCGCTGACGCTAACGGTCATCGGAAGCGCTCGGGTCCCAGAGCCCTCCCGGCGCCGGCGGCCGACCACCGACGCGTCGGGCCTCGATCGCCGCGTTGAGATGGTCGCGCCGCACCCGCCACTCCTTGCCGATCTTGTAGGCCTCGAGCTCCCCGCGCCCGATCCACTCGCGCACCGTCTTCTCCTTGATCTTGAGCAGCGCGGCGACCTCCTCGACCTTCAGGAACTCCAGCGGGAATGAATGTGGGTCGGTCAAGATCAAGGTTCCTCGCGACTCGTAAAGTATGGCCGCGTATGGTCGTTTGTAGCTCTATGTGTCCTAAATGCAGCTGGGTGTTGCCGCCTGCGCCAGGGGTCGTCAGATGAGC
>CAWKOS010000006.1:0-409541 GCA_963851295.1 uncultured Actinomycetes bacterium
CGCCGGTCGGTCACACCCGTCCTGGCTGCGTAGGGGGCGAAGTCGCCGCGGCCGGCTCAGGCGGTCGGCTGCCCCCGCGCCGCCGTGAACCCCGGCAGCTCGAAGCTGATCGTGGTGCCCTCGCCGAGCACCGACTCGGCCCAGATGCGCCCGCCGTGCGCCTCGACGATCGCGCGGGCGATCGCCAACCCGAGGCCGCTGCCGCCGCGGTCGCGCGAGCGGCTCTGCTCGGCGCGGTAGAAGCGCTCGAAGATGTGCGGCAGGTGCTCGGGCTCGATGCCGGGTCCGGCGTCGGCGACGGAGAACACCAAGTGGCCGTCTCGAGGCTCGACGGCGACGTCGATGCGGTCGTCACGGGTCGTGTGCAGTACCGCGTTGCGTACGAGGTTGCGCAGCACCTGCGTCAGCCGGTCGGGATCGGCGTCGAGCGTGCCGCTGATGGCGGTGAGGTGGAAGTCGCGCTCGCCAAACAGCGGCAGGTCGCGGCGGAGATCCTCGAGGAAGTCGTCGAGGTCGATCGGTTGTGGCTCGACCAGGCGGCCCGCTTCGGCGCCGGCGAGCGTGAGCATGTCGCCGACAAGCCGATCCAACTCGTCCAGGCGCCGCAGCAGCGTCACGGTGGCCTCATGGCGGCGCGCCTGGTCGTGCTCGCGATCGAGCAACTCGACCTGGGCGCGCAACACGGCGAGTGGTGTTCGCAGCTCGTGCGAGGCATCGGAGACAAAGTCGCGCTGGCGGGCAAAGGCCCGCTCCAGGCGATCGAGCATGCGATCGAACGCGCCACCGAGCACGCCGACCTCGCCGCGTGTCCCGCTGGTGCCGGAGCGCCGCGACAGGTCGCCTGCGTCGACCTCGGCGGCGACGTGCGTGATCCGCCGCAGGGGGCGCGCGATCACGGTGGCGATCCCGATCCCGGCCACGACGGAGAGCAGCAGGGCGAGCGTGCCGACGAGAACGAAGGTGCGCAGCAGGCTGTCCTGGGCGTCGTGCACGCTGCTGAGCGGGTCGGCGATCTGCAGCGTCCCCACGCGCCGCGAGTGGTCATCGATCGGTTCCGTGAGGACGCGCATGCGCCCGGCTTCGGGCACGTCGGCGCTGGCGAGACCGGGCGGGGCGTTTATCACGCCGCGGCCGCTGGCCGCTTGGGCCTCGTCGTCGTCCTCGAGCTCTTGCTGGAGGATGCGCGGCTGGTTGGTGACCGGCGTACCGCCGGCGACGTCGATGATGAAGATCCGCGCCGCAGGGTGGTAGCGCTGCGCGTCGAGGAACCGCCGCGCCGTCTGCTCGACCGCCGCCGGCGTGGAGAGGTCGGTGCCGGCACGCAGCTGGTCCCATTCGGCGACCTGCGTGCGCAGGTCCTCGTCGATGCGATCACGCAGCCGCGAGCCGGTGCCGCGATACACCGCCAGGAAGGTCAGGCCGAGCGCCAGCGCGGTGATCAGCGCGATCGCGACGGCGAGCCGAGCGCGCAGACCGCCCGGCACAAGCCGTGCGCTCACGAGGAGCGCCGCAGCCGGTAGCCGACGTTGCGGACTGTTTCGATCGGCCCGCCGTCCTCGCCGGCGCCGAGCTTCCTGCGCAGGTAGCCGATGTAGACCTCCAGCACCTTGGTGCCAGGGTCGAAGTCATAGCCCCAGACGGCGTTGAGGATCTGCTCGCGCGAGAGCACCTGGTCGGGGTGGCGCGCCAGATACGCCAGCAGCTCGAACTCCCGTGCGGTGAGTTGGACCTCATGGCCGTCGTGCTCGACGCGCCGCGTGCGCAGGTCCAGCCGCACGTCGCCGGCTTCCAGCACCGATGCCTCGCGCTGGCTTGGCTGGCGCAGCTGCGCACGAACCCGCGCGAGCAGCTCCTCAAAGGAGAACGGCTTGGTCACGTAGTCGTTGGCGCCGCGGTCCAGGCCCTCGACGCGCTGCTCGATCGCGCCGCGCGCGGTGAGGACGATCACCGGCAGCTCAGGCTTGCGCCCGCGGATCGCGTCGAGCACCTCCAGGCCGCTCTTGCCCGGGAGCATGACGTCCAGCAGCACCAGCCCATAGTCGCCGGTGAGCGCCTCGAGCTCGCCGCGCTCGCCGTCATGGGTGACCGTCACGGCGTAGCCCTCGGCGCCGAGCGCCTGCTCGATGAACCCGGCGAGCGTGCGCTCATCCTCAACGACCAGGATTCTCATCTCGAGGGCCATGCTAAGCGCCCTCAGCGTCGCCAGCGGCCGGGTAAGAGGCTTCTGACCAGGCACTAACTGGGCGCTTGCGCGCCCGATCGAGCCCGACGACTGATGATCGTCGTCGCGACCGGGGCGCGACGGACTGACGAACCTCGCGGAGTAGCCATTCCGACGACAGCTGACGCGTGCGCGGCGGCGGGCAACCGCACTCCGCGAGCCGCCGCCCGCTCGTGTAAGGACGCTCCTGACCCGTCGCTTACCTGGCTCTCGTCAGCGCCCACCACGATCGAGCCATGACCGACAAGGCCCGCATCAAGATCGCCGCCGTCGTGACCGCGCTGTTCCTCGCCGCCGTCTCCCTGGCCGGCATCGCCACCCGAACCGATGCGCCGAAGGCAGCCTCGGCCGCACCCGCCCCGGCGGCAGTCCAGCAGCCCACGACCGCGGCCCCTGCGTCGCCGGCCGGTGAGTACGAGGACGGAGAGGAGGGCGAGCACCATGACTGATCACGCCGCCCCGACCCGGACCCAGGCGAGCGCGCGCCGTCCCGCGCTGTCGCAGACGATCCTCAGCGTCGCGGCGACCGCGACCGCCGTCGCCGCGCTCATCTGGTCGGCGCTGTTCTACGACGCCACCCGCAATCACGCAGCCGCGCTGCACGCGACCCCCACCCAACCCGCGCCTGCGGCGACCGGTGCAGCCCAGCCGGCACCCACCGTCGCGCCCGTCACCACCCGCACATCATGACCGCGCCATTCACAGAGCACGAGCATCACTTCGACGTCTTCGGCACCCAGGTTCGACTGCTCGTCGGCGCTCCCGCCGGCGAGCCGCTCCCCGCCCGGCTCGCCGCGCTACGCGTGCAGCGAACGATGAGCAACCTCCATGCCAAGCTGACGCGCTTCGAGCCCGGCAGCGAGCTGTCTCGACTCAACGCACGCTCCGGCCAACCGATCGCAGTCTCATCGACCCTGTTGAACGCCGTCCACGCGGCGATCTTCGCCGCCGAGGTCAGCGAGGGACTCGTCGATCCCACGATCACGCCGCATCTGGAGCGGGCCGGCTACGCGCGATCGCGCGCGGGGGAGCCGCCCGCGGACCTGCGCGCCGCGCTGGAAACCGCGCCGCGACGCCGGCCCGCCGCGCGAGCGCCCCGCAGCGGCTGGGAGCGCCTCGTCATCGACCCTGAAGACGGCACCGTCCAGTTGCCCTCCGGGACGCGTCTGGACCTTGGGGGAAGCGCCAAGGGCCTGGCCGTCGACATCGCGGCGCGGATGCTCGCCGACCGGCCGACGTTCGCGATCGACGCCGGCGGCGACATCCGCCTCGGCGGCACCGCCCGGGTGCCGCGGACAATCAACATCGCCCACCCGCTCACCAACACCAACGCGCACCTCTTCACCCTCCATGACGGCGCCGTCGCAACCAGCGGCCTGCGCACCCGCATCTGGAAGACCGCCGCGGGCCACGCCCACCACCTCATCGACCCATCAACGGGCGAGCCGGCATGGACCGGCGTCATCCAGGCCACCGCGTTGGCACACACCGCCCTGGAGGCCGAGACGCTCGCCAAGGTCGCACTGCTGCGCGGCCCGCACGCCGGACGCCGCGTGCTCGAACGCCACGGCGGCGGCGCGCTGATCCTCGACGACGGCGAACTGCTGCTCGTCGGCGCGCTCGCGACCACACCGCACGGGCTGGTGGCGGCATGACCACCGACCCGACCCAGCAGGTGTTCTGGCTGGCCAGCCGCGCTGTCGGCATCGTCGCGATCGCGCTGCTGGGGATCTCCGTCGCGCTCGGGCTGGCGATGTCCACCAAGCTGCTTCGCCGCCCCGGCCTGCCCGCCAAGCTCAAGCGCTTCCATGAAGCCTCGACCCTCGTCACGCTCGCCCTGATCGTCGCGCACGCCGGGCTGCTGCTGGCCGACGGCTACCTGCGACCGGGGCTCGCCGGCGTGGCGCTGCCCTTCCACCTCTCCTACCGGCCGCTGTGGACGGGCACCGGGATCATCGCCGCCTGGCTTGCCGCGATCCTCGGGCTGAGCTTCTACGCGCGCAAGTGGATCGGCGCGAAGACCTGGCGCTGGCTGCATCGCTGGACACTGGCCGTCTACGTCCTCGCGGTCGCTCACGCCATCGGCGCCGGCACCGACGGCCGCTCGACCTGGATGCTGGCGATGCTCACGCTGCTCACCGCGCCGATCGTCTTCGCCTTCACCTACCGCATGCTCCCGACCGCGGCACGCCAGCGACCGCCGCAAGCGGCACGTCAACCCGTCCGCCGCCATGCCGCGCCGAGCGGAGCGCCAGGCGCGTGAACCGCCCAACGATCAGGGACTTCCCCGGACTCCGCCGCGGCCGGGCACGGATGGCGACACGACAGGCGCGCGTCATGCTCGACCAGTGACGTCCCCGGCGACATCCCATCAGCGTGCGCGCATCCGCGCGTCTCTGCACAAGCTCGCGGAGTCCCGCGCGCAGATCCTCGCTGTGATCGCCGTCGTCGCGATCGCCGCCGGATTCCTGCTGCACGCGCTCGGCGCAGGAGACGCCGGGCACCAGGTGTGGCGGGCCGCGGTGGCGCTGCTTGCCGCCGAGCTCGCGTTCGAGGTCGGCCGCACCATCGTCGTCGATCATCACCTCGGCGTCGACACGATCGCGCTCGTCGCGATGGTCGGGGCGCTGGCGCTCGGCGAGGAACTCGCCGGCGCGGTCATCGGCCTGATGTTCACCGGCGGCGCGGCGCTCGAGGCCGCGGCATCCCGCCGCGCGCGCCGCGAGCTGACGCTTCTGGTCCAGCGCGCACCGCGCGTCGCCCAACTGCGGATCGACGGCGGGATCGAAGAGGTGCCGATCGACCGCGTCCGCACCGGGGACACGGTCCTCGTGCGCACGGGAGAGGTCGTGCCCGTCGACGGCACCGTGGTCGGCGACGAGGCCGTCGTCGACACCAGCACGCTCAGCGGCGAGCCGCTACCAGTGACGCTGCGCGCCGGGATGGGCGTGATGAGCGGCAGCGTCAACGCCGGCGGCCCGTTCGACGTGCGCGCCGACCGCCCCGCGGCCGAGAGCGCGTACGCCGCGCTCGTGCGGCTCGTCGAGCAGGCACAGGCCCAGCGCGCCCCGTTCGTGCGGATGGCCGACCGCTACGCCGGCATCTTCCTGCCCATCACGCTCGTGGTCGCCGGCCTGGCGTGGGCGCTCAGCGGCGACCCCGTACGGGCGCTGGCGGTCGTGGTCGTCGCGACGCCGTGCCCGCTCATCCTCGCCGCACCGATCGCGCTCGTCTCCGGCCTGTCACGCGCCGCGCGCAACGGCATCATCGTCAAGGGCGCCGGCGCGATAGAGACCCTCGGCGAGGCGCGCACCGTGCTCTTCGACAAGACCGGCACCTTGACGGTCGGCACCCCGGAAGTCCGAGAGATCGTCACCCTCAACGGTCTGGCCAGAGGCGAAGTCCTGCGGCTCGCCGCGTCCGTCGACCGCCTCTCCGCCCACGTGCTCGGCCAGGCTCTCGTCCGCGCGGCCCAGGAATCCGCGCTTGACCTGACGATGCCCAGCGACGTGGACGAGGAGCCCGGGCAGGGGATCGCCGGCACGGTCGACGGCCGTCGCATCGCCGTCGGCAGCCGCGCCTTCCTGCGCGCCCAACGGTACGACCCCGACGCCGTCGCCGGCGCCTCGCTGGCCACCGGTCGCGGCTCCGGCGAGGCCCACGTGCTCGTCGGCATCGACGGCGAGCCCGCAGGCGTGATCGTGATGGCCGACGAGCTGCGCCCCGACGCCGACCGCATCGTCGACCGCCTGCGCCGGGAGGGCGTGCGCCACGTCGCGATGGTCTCCGGCGACCGCGCCTCGGTCGCACAGCGGATCGGCGACGCGCTCGGCGTCGACCGCGTCTACGCCGAGCAGTCGCCCGAGGACAAGCTCGAGGTCGTCCGCACACTGCGCAACGACCCGGCGCTGACCCCCGTGATCATGGTCGGCGACGGCGTCAACGACGCGCCGGCGCTGGCGATCGCCGATCTGGGCATCGCGATGGGTGCTGCGGGCGCCACGGTCTCCTCCGAGACCGCCGACGCCGTCATCACTGTCGACCGCGTCGACCGCGTCGCCGACGCCGTCCACATCGGGCGCCGAGCGCTGTTCATCGCCCGCCAGAGCGTTCTCGCCGGCATGGGGCTGAGCATCGCCGCGATGGGCGTCGCGGCCGCCGGTTACCTCCAGCCGGTCGCCGGCGCGCTCTTCCAGGAGGTCGTCGACGTCGCGGTCATCCTCAATGCGCTGCGGGCATTGCGCGGATAGCTCATTCGACGACGCGCAGCGCGCCGGAGAGGTCGGTGCGGCGCAGGCGGCGTAGCGTCAGCAGCGGCGCGGCGGCAACCATGAGCGTCCCGGTGACGAGCGCGAGCACGTAGGTGAACGGCGCCACCGAGGTGAGCGTCCCGATCTCGGGCATCGTCTCGGGCATGTTGGTGTTGATGAGCCACGAGAGCAGAGCGCGGCCGCCGGCAATGCCGACGGCGGTGCCGAGAGCGCCGATGATCACGGCCTCGACGACGCCGCCGCGGATGACGCGCGCGACCGTCACGCCGTGAGCGAACTGCGTGGCGTGCTCGCGGACGCGCTCCTCTGCGTTGATCGCCGTCGCGTTGTAGGCGATGAGCAGCGCCATCGCGGCGGCGATCGCGACGGTGATGAGCAGGATCTCGTTGAACTGCTCCATGCGCTGGTCGACCGCCTCGGTGGTTGCCGCGGCGCCCTGCACGGCGGCGACATCGGGCCGGCGCAGGAGCTCGGCCTTGACGTCGTCGGCGGTCCGGCCGGCCGCTGGGACGACGGAGATGCGGTTGACGAGCCCGGTTGCGTGCAGGCGTGCTGCTGCCGGGGCATTCACGTATGCCAGGAAGCGCAGCGGGCTCGTGTGGATGGCGGTCACGGGCAGCGTCGTCGTGGCAAGCCGGAAGGTCGTCGGTCCAGTCGGGACCGGATGCACCACGCTGACGCGGTCGCCGACCGATACGTGCAGGTCGATCGCCGCGCGCCGCGCGATGACCAGCCCGGGTTGCAGGGCTGGCAGCGTGCCGTCGCGGAGCGTCGGATGCCAGATCGGGCGTTGGTCGCCGAGCGCCTCGAGCGACACTTCTATGCGCCGCGGGCCGGACGCGAGCGTAGAAGCCAGCCGCAGCGACGTCTGGCTCCTCCCGACGCTCGACGCGCCCGCGATGCCCCGAACGCTCGTGCTGCGCGGCGACTGCGGGGACACGAGGTCGACGGTCAGGCGCTGCGGTGAGCCGGCGAGCGCTTCCCGGCGGCTCGCGGCAAGCGTCGCGTCGAAGGAGTCCATGACCCCGGCGAGCGCGATCACGATCGTCACGACCGCCCCGATCCCAAGGAGCGTCATCAGCGTGCGGCGCGGCGTGCGCAGGACGTTGCGCAGTGGGAGGTTGGCCAGCGCGCCCCCGGCACGCGCACGCCCCGCACAAGCCACGCGAGGCCGCTGCTGCGCGCGGCGCGCGCGCCGACTCGGATCGCCTCGATCGGGGTAACGCGCAGCGCACGCCAGACCGGCACCGCGGCGGCGAGCAGTGGCAGCGCGAGCCCGAGCGCCGCGCCGCGCACGTAGATGTCCGTCTGGAAGCCCGCCCGCACGACCGGGAGCGGGAAGAACTGATCCATGACGCTGGCGAGCCAGGCGTCGGCCGCGAGCCCCACCGGGACGCCGAGCGCGACCCCGGCGACGGCGATCTGGGCGCTGAGCAGGAACGGGCGGCGCGCGAGCGCGCGCGGCGGGACGCCGAGCGCCATGCCGATCCCGATCTCGCGGCGCTGGGCCTCGACGGTGCGGCTGATGAGATTGAACGCGGCGAACGCTGCGGCGCCGAGCAGCAGAAACGCGAAGATGTCGAGCATCTGCTGATCGCCCTCGGCGTCCTTGTAGATCAGGCGATGCGCGGGCTCCTCGTCACGTGTGGTGAACGTGACGCCGGTCGACGGGAGCGCCCGGTGCAACGCCTTCGACAGGCGTGCTCGCACGGCGGCCGGATCGGCGCCGGGTCGCATCCGCAGGACCAACTCATTGACGCGCCCCGGCTTGCCCGCGAGCGCCTGGGCGGTCCGTAGCGGCGCGAAGAGCACCGCGAACGCCGACTCGGCGCCGAAGTCGGCGCCCGGCGCGGTGACGATGAAGTACTCCGGCCCGAGCGCCTGCCCGGTATACGCCACGCGCTGCCCGCCGGCCAACGTCAGCTCCCCCGCCGGTGGCAGGTCGTAGTGGCGGGCGAAGTTGTGCTCGAGCGTCGCCTGCGGCAGCGGTGTCCCTGCGACGGGCGCACGGCCGCGCCGCACGTCGATGTCGTCGACCCCGCTGTGAGGGGGTGTCCCGACGATCCGGCCCGGCACGATGATCGTGCGTCCCCGCGACGATGCGTCGACCTGCGTCGGGACGACCAGCCGTTCGCTGGCGGCCGAGATCTCACCCGTGAGCGCGCTCTTCTCGAGCGCGTGGCGGAGTGTGCCCTCGGGGGCGGTGCTGCCCTCCACGAGCGAGGCGCGCAGATCGTGCATCCGCAACGCGGCGAAGCTCGCGTCCGCGGACCGCACGCGCCAGACCGACATGCTGCTCATCGCGGAGTACATCCCGACGCCGAGCGCGAGGAGCAGCCCGATCGACAGCACCTGGCCGCGGTGGCGCCGCGCGTCGCGGAGCGCCCAGCGGACCCACAGCCCTCCGCGGCGCCAGCGACGCATCGCTCACCACCGCAGGTCGGCGATCTCGACCTGGCCGCCCTCCGGAGGGCCGACGCGGACCACGCGACCACTGGAGAGCTCGACGACGCGATCGGCGACGCGGGCGATCTCGCGGTTGTGCGTCACGACGACGACCGCGCGGCCGGTGTGCGCCTGGGCGTGCAGCAGCTCGAGGATCTGCACGCCCGTGCGGAAGTCCAGCTCGCCGGTCGGCTCGTCGGCCAGCAGCGTTGGGTTGCCGGAGGCAAGCGCGCGAGCGATCGCGACACGCTGCTGCTCGCCGCCGGACAGCTCGTGCGGAAAATGCCGAAGCCGGCCGCCGAGCCCCACCCGTTCGAGCATCTCCGCCGCCACCGCGGCCGGGTCTTCTCGGCCGGCGACGTCGGCGCCGAACTCCGCGTTCTCAAGCGCCGTCAGCGCCGGGAACAGGTTGAAGGTCTGAAAGACGAAGCTCACCCCGTGGCGCCGGAAGGCGAACAGCTCCTTGCGCGACGCGCGCGTGATGTCGCGGCCGGCGACGACAACGCGGCCCTCGGTCGGGGAGTCCAGTGCCCCGACCATGTTCAGCAGCGTCGTCTTGCCGCAACCGGACGGGCCGAGCACGACGACGAACTCCTCCGGCAGAACGTCGAATGAGACGTCCTCAAGGGCGACGACGTCACTGTCGCCAACCCGATACCGCCGACCCACCCCCTCCAGCCGGATCAGCGCCTCGCCCGCTATCGGCTCGGGAACGACGCGACGGGTCTGCGCGACGCTCATCCGCCCGTGATCGCCGTCACGAGGTGCCCGATGACAAAGCCCACCGCCGCGCTCGCAGAGCCGATCAACATGACCTGAATGCCGGCACGCTGCCACGCCTGGCGCGCGATCCGACCCTTCGCGACGCCCAGCGCAAACAGCGCCACCAGCGTGCAGACGATGCTGGTCACCAGCGCGGGCGTCGTGAGCGGCAGCAGGACATACGGCCACAGCGGAATCACCGCCGCGCCCATGTACGAGAGACCTACAACGAGAGCGTCACCCAGCGCTGCGCCACCGATATCGGGAGAGAGACCGAGCTCCTTCTGGATCTTCGTGCGCAGGAAGACCACCGGATTCGCCGCCAGGCCCTGCGCCACCCGCTCGGCGGCATCGCGGGGAAGCCCCTCGTCCTCGAGCACCAGCGCCAGCTCCGCGATCTCGCGCTCGGGCTCCTCCTCGATCTCACGACCCTCGTCCTCAATCTCGGCGGCATACAGACCCTCCTCCGCCTCACTGGCCAGATACGACCCGCCTCCCATCGCGATACAGCCGGCAACCGCCTCAGCGATCCCGGCAACCAGGATGGCGGAGCGCCCGGGGCTCGCAGCGGCCATGCCCGTCACGACGCCGAGCGGCACGAGCAACCCGTCCTGCACGCCAAGCACGACCTCGCGCACGCGCGACAGCCGCTCGATCCGGGCCGCCTCACCCAGCGCGTGGTCACGGATGTGCTCGCGGGCCTCGTCGCGGACCTGCTCCGTCACAGGCGAAACCGTCGGCAGCTCATCCATCCGGCCGCACGCTAGGAGCGTGCCGCTCGTTCTGCATCCGTACGCAGCCGCGCCGGCCACGGGGGGAATACGGAGGAGCGCCGGTCGCTCCCGCAAGCGCCACGACGACGGCCGTGGGCTGATGCGTCAGCAGGACGCCGGCGAAGGCGATGCCGGGCGGCCGACGTGGCGGGGCGGCCGAGCGGCGGCGGGCGCGGTCTACGCGGCGGGTGTCGACACCAGCGGGACCATGACCCGGACGCTGGTCCCCTCGCCCGGGGCGGTGCGCACCTCGACGTGTCCACCGACGGCGCGGATGCGCTCGATGACCGACGCCACACCGATGTGCCCTTGGCCGACGGCCTGTTCCAGACGGCCGGGCTCGATCCCTTTGCCGTCGTCCTCGACGGTGAGCTCCAGCGCCTGCGCTGTGGCGGCGACCCGCACGGTGACGTGGGCGGCGCCGGCGTGCTTGGCGGCATTGGTCAGCAGCTCACGCGCGGTCGAGACGATGAGGTCCTGCGGGCCGCCGTGCACCGCCTCCGGGGCCACGGTCACGGTGGCCGCGAAGCGCCCACGCCACGCGGCGTCGTCCGCGAGGTCCTGCAGCACGGCGGCCAGTCCGGCGCGCTCCAGGCCCAGCGGATGCATCCGGAAGACCTCTTGGCGCAGCTGGCGGTTGGTCTCGTCCAGCGCGTCGCGTGCACGCTGTTCGGCGCCGGGTACGCCGCGAACCACGTCGGTGAGCTCCTGCCGGGCCAGCAGCACGTTCTGAATCGCGTGATCGTGCAGCTCCTCGGCCAGCCGCCGGCGCTCGCGCGCCTCGGCGTCCAGTGCCTGCTGGACGAGCGCCCGGCGGGTCGCGGCGAGAGCGACCAGCGAGCGTTGCCTGCGTCCGACCAGGACCGAGAGCATGACCGCGGCGGCGCCGACCCACAGCAGCGAGAGGCTGTCGGCGACGAGCAGGTCGTAGTCAGCGGGAAGGCTGGTCTCGGGGTGGCGAAGCGTCACCGCCAGATAGGCGATCACCGAGAGGCCCGCCCAGGTCGCGGTCAGCTTCGGCGACAGACGCAATGCGGCGCCGATCGGCAGCACGTAGAACGTGAACTTCAGGGGCGATCGCGCGCCGCCACTGGAATAGACCAGCAAGGAGACGAACACCAGGTCCAGCAGCGCCTGGACGGCCGGGATCCGGTTGTCGGCGATGTCGGTGAACGTGGCTGCGAGCGACAGCACCGCGTAGATCGTGAGGGCGCCGAGCACCCACGGGAACACGTCCGAGTTGACGCCGGGGCTGTTGCTGGAGTCGCCGAGGAGCGCGATAGGTACCAGCGCGAGGCGAAGCAGCGCGATCCCGCGGGCCTCCGACGCGGCGGCCGTTCGGCCCGCGGAGGCCTGAGTGCCACTCACTCCAGCAGTCCGCGGCGCATCGCTTCGGCCACGCACGCGGCGCGATCGGAGACGCCGAGCTTGTCGTAGAGGTGGCCGAGGTGGGTCTTGACGGTTCCCGGGGCCAGGTGCAGGCGCGCCGCCACGCCCGGCGCGGACAGGCCCTCGGCGATCAGCACGAGGACCTCGTGCTCGCGCTCAGTCAGCCACGGTCGCTCGGGCGCGGCGCCGAGGGCACGCACCTCGGCGACCAGGCTGGCCTGCAGGCTGGGCGGCAGCACCGTCTCGCCCCGAGCGACCGCTTCGACCGCGTCGCACACCTCGGCGCGTTCGACGGTCTTGGCCAGATAGCCGGCAGCCCCGGCCGACAACACGCTGTGCACCAGCGGGCCGTCGGTGAACGCCGAGAGGATCAGCACCCGCGAGCTGCTCGCGTCGCGGCGAAGGGCATTGAGGATCTGCAGTCCATCCAGCTCGGGCAACTTGAGATCGAGCACCGCGACATCGGGCTGCAGCTCGCGAACCCGGTCCAGCGCCTCGCGACCGTCGGACGCCTCCCCGACCACGTCGAGGTTGGGGCGCTCACGGATGGCGCGGACGATCCCGTCGCGAAACAGCGGATGGTCGTCGGCGACCAGCACCGTCACGCGCGGAACCTTCATCGCGCTCTTCTACCACGCCCGGGTGGGGCGCGGCCCCGGGGAGACGGGACGACCGCGGGACCTCGCCATCCGCCGATCGCCCGATGTCCACTCACCCCTCCGCTCATGCCCGTCGGCGGATGGTGCGCGACGGCCCGTGCAGGCAACCTCGCAGGAGAACACGGCCATCCGCCGACAAGGAGCCACCATGCCGGATCTCGACCCCCACAGCCTCACCGCCACAGTCCCCGCCGACGGCAGGACCCGCCGCGGCCCGGCCATGACAGGCACGATCCGAGTGCTCATCGCCGACGACCACCCGCTGGTCCGCGACGGCCTCGTTCGCGCTCTCACAGACGATGGCCGCTTCGCCGTCGTCGGCGAGGCCGACGACGGCCACCGGGCCGTGACGATGGCCGAGCAGCTCACGCCCGACCTCATCGTGCTCGACGTCCGCATGCGCGGCCTCGACGGCATCCAGGCCATGACCGAGATCACCCAACAGCGGCCGGACGCCCGAGTCGTCCTTCTCAGCGCCTTCGACGACGAGGTCGTCGTCAAGACCGCGCTCGCCAAGGGAGCCGCCGGCTACCTCACCAAGGACAGCGATCGCGACGTGCTGTGCGACGCCCTGGCGCGCGCAGCGGGCGGAGACATCGTGGTCCCCGCGAACCCTGGTCACGAAGCCCCCCGAGCCCCGGCCCCGCCCGAGCTGACGCTCCGTGAGCGCAACGTGCTCCTGCTCATCCACGACGGCTTGCACGACAACATGGTCGCCTACGCCCTCGACATCGAGCCCGAGGACGTCGGCTGGTACATCGACCGGGTGGTAGCCAAGCTCGGCGCCGAGGACCGCGCAGGCGCGATCGCCGCCGCGCGCGCCTGGGGGCTCATCGAATGAGCCCCCGACATCGCCCCAGGAGCTCCCGCCACGCAGCACGGCGCTGATCACCGGACCCTCTCCCGCGCGCGGCATCCGCCCGCGGCTGGCCGTCTTCCTGGTCCTGGGTGTGTTGCTGGTGCTGCTGGCCGGCGCCGGCTTCGCCGCGCTGGAGAGCAGCACCGTCTCGAACTACTGGGACGGCCAGTGGTGGGCGCTCTCGCTCATGACGACGGTCGGCTTCGTCGGCGAGACACCCGAGACCACTGGCGGGCGGATCCTCTCGTCGGTCCTCATGATCTCGGGGTTCGCGCTGCTGACCGTGACCACGGCCGCGGTGGCCCTCGCTGTTCGTCCGCGAAGAGGAGCAACCGGCCGAGGCCCTGGACCGCGCCTTCGAGGCCGTCGTGCTGTCGCGGCTCGACGAGATGGCACAGCGCCTCGACGCGATCGAGCGCGCGCTCCCTCAGCCCGACGCGGACCCCAAGGACAGCGATCTGACCGGCCGCGGAGCAACCTCGCCGGCCGCGGATTCACCATAAGCGCGTCCGCCGTCGCGGCGACTGCCCGACGCGCGCCGGCGCCACAGCAGCGTGGATCGCGCCGTTCGTGCGGCAAAGCTCGCAGCCCAATCAGACGCGTCGTCGCGTCCACGAGACCTGCGAGGGCTGCCGATCGGGGTGGTCGGCCGTATGCCGATCGGCCTACGGGATGTCACCCCCGCGGTCACCGCCATCGGCTGATGGTGCGCGTACACCGCGCGCGAGATGCTCACGGCGTCCCAACAACCGCTCGCAGCCTGGAGAAACGATGTTCCGCCTCGACCCTTACGACCCGATCACCGTCCACGCCGAGCCTGGTCTGGCACAGACCGCGGACGCCGCGACGGCCACCGCCCCCATCAGCGTCCTCGTCGCCGACGACCACCCCCTCTACCGGCAGGGGATCATCCGCGCGCTCGAGGCCGACGGCGGCTTCCTCGTCATCGGCGACGCCGGCGACGGCGCTGCAGCCCTGTGGCTGATCCGCCGCCTCAAGCCCGACATCGCGCTGCTGGACGTCCGGATGCCCATCCTGGACGGCGTCGACATCGTCAACGCACTCGCGCTGCACGGGCCCGACGTCCCCGTTGTGCTGCTCTCGGCGTTCTCCGACAAGCAGCTGGTGACCTCCGGCCTGCAGGCGGGCGCGGCGGCCTACATCAACAAGACCGAAGACCGCGACGCGATCTGCCTGCAGCTGGCCACCATCGCCTGCTCACACGGGACGCTCACGCCACGGCACCTCGGCCCCCGTGACCCGCTCGCCGGCGGCCCGCAGCGCTGGGCGCCGCGGCTCACGGGCAAAGAGCACGAGCTACTGCGGCTGGCGGCCAAGGGCCTGAACAAGCTCGAAATGGCCGAGACGCTGCACGTCGATGAGACCGAGATCCGCCACCGCGCCTGCAGCCTCACCCGCAAGCTCGACGCCGACTCCCTCACCGAGGCCGTCGCCAGAGGCCGATCGCTGCGGCTGATCCGTTGAACCGCGGCGTTTGCACCCCGCTGACCGCTTCCCTTGACGTGAAAGGACTTGATCGCCATGACCTTCGACACCAACTCTCGGGCCCACAGGGGTCTCGCCGCACTGATCGCGGCCGTGCTCATCGCCAGCACAGCCGCCGGAGCGATGGCCACCACGCCGCCGCAACCCGCCCCACACCACGTCGCCGTGGCGCGCGTGGTCTCGGCCACGCCGCCCACGCACGCCGCGCCCGGCACGACCCGCATCTCCGGCTGACTCTCGGACCCACGACGACCGAACTGGAGCACCACGATGTTGTTCTTGCTCTTCGGCGGAGGAATCCGCTTCAAGGACCTCGGGGCCGGCCACGAGCACACGTGTCCGCGCTGCCACAACACCGCGACGTGGTCGCGCCTGCGCCGCATCCACGAGCTGACGCTCTTTTTCATCCCGGTCGCCCGCTGGGGACGCCACGAGCTCGAGGTCTGCCCCGTCTGCGGTCAGCAGCACGAGCTCGCCGAGCCCGCACCCCGGCGCTGGTCGATGCGCCACGCCACCCCCTGACGAAACGGCGAAACGGGCTTCACGACGAACTCCCGCACCTGCCGCTCTGCGCGGCACACGGCACGCCGCTCTCCGCCGGCCACGCCTCCCTCGGCGTGATGTTCGTCGCCGCTGGAGTGGGCGCGGTGGCGCTCGGGCGCACCTGAGCCTCACGCGCCTGCGCTGCACCTCCCGAGGGCACCAGGCGAGCCACCACGCGGCCGCGCTCAGTCGCGACGAACCCCTCAACAATCGCGACTTGCTCGAGATAGTGCGATTGCCGCCGGAGATCCGCACTCCGCAGGAAGTGCGCGGCGCGTAACGGACAAGAGCGCAGCGGCGAGGCGGTGAAATGGGGCCTGTGACCGCAATCTCTCGCGTGCTCGCCGTGATGGCCGCTGCTGCGGCCGTCGCCGGGCTGTCGGCCTGCGGCGGCGCGCCGCGGCGGGCTCCGGTGCGTGAGCTTGCCACGCCTGTCGTGTCCGAGCCGTCGGCCACTGCGCGGGTGACCGATCCCGTCCGCGCACGCTACGTGCGGCGGGTCCATGCCGTCTGCGCCCGCTACAACCCCCGGCGCGAGGGCGCGCTCGCAGAGGCCGAACGGGCCCCCGACGAGCACGGCGCGGTAACGTGCGCCACATCGACGAGAGCGCCTGTGCGGCGCACGGCGACTGTGCCGACATCGCGCCGGAGGTCTTCCATGTCGACGACGTTGCCACCGTCATCGGCGCCGGCCCCGACGAGCTGATCCTCGAGGCCGCCAAGGCCTGTCCCTCGGTGGCCATCACGGTCATCGACGAGGAGTCCGGCGAGACCGTCTACCCCTGAAAGCACCGCATCGAAGAGCACATCCACCGCAGTCCGCAGATGCCATCGTGAATTTCGCGGACGCCGAGCGTCGTTGCCCACTGTGGCGGGCTCAGCTACACGGCTCCGCTGCTCGGATTCCGGCTCTCGTCACAGTGCTCGGGGACGGATTCCCGTCTCGTCTCAGTGCTCAAGGTGCCGTACTCGGCCGAGGCCGGCAGCGCAAAGCGGCGCCGCTGATCATCACCGAGTGGCGGCAGTGGGACGGTGGCCGGCGGTGCGCCGGTCAGCAGGTAGGCGATGTGGCCTCGCCACCGCCCAAGGGGCCGGTCAGTCGCAAAGCGTGCCTGCGAGCGCGCGAGGCGCTCCGGCGAATACCAGCGTCGGGCCCACGGTGACGTGGGCTGGGCCATGCGGGCCGCGCCCAGGAGGGCGGCGGCCGGGACGAACAGACCCGAGGACGCCGAGCAGGATGCGGC
This sequence comes from uncultured Actinomycetes bacterium, assembly GCA_963851295.1. Lineage (GTDB taxonomy): Bacteria > Actinomycetota > Thermoleophilia > Solirubrobacterales > Solirubrobacteraceae > JAOPZW01. The sequence goes on from CAWKOS010000006.1 coordinate 16,673, forward strand.
CCTTCATGAAGCATGTGACCGTCAGCCCGAGGACGAAGGCCACGACCACGGCGGTCGTACCCACTGAGGTCGGCCGATCGAGACCGAAGGGCGCCGTCCCGAGGACGACGAGCGCGGCGAACGCCGCCGCGACCACGGTGGCATCGAGGGATCGTCGGCCTTCCTCCTGCCAGTACACGTCCTCGAGATGCACCCACAGGGCGAACTCGTCCATCGTGAACCCCGCGCCGACACCGAACACGACGGCGATGAGGTGTCCCCACGGAGCCGCCGGCGGTGCAGCGAAGGCCAGGAAGCCGGAGAGCATCATCATGCAGATGCCCCACACCAGATGGTGAATGTGGACGTCCCCCGATCGTACGGAGCCGGGCCACCACGACACGGTGCGCGTCAGCCGTGCGCTCGTGCGTATGGCCAGGAACGAAACCGTGAACGCCAACAACACCAGCGCCGCAGCATCGGATCGGGGGCGCGAACGTCCGCCAAAAGGATCCACGCTCAGCAGTGCGGCCGTGAGCACATGGGTGGTCATCGGTGAACCGTCGCGCCCGGGGATGAAGCGTCGATGAGAGCCCCCGCTCGCGCGGCGCGCTCACGGGCCATTCATGTGCAGGCGCGATGCTCCAACGCGATGCGGCTGAGCCGGCACTCATCGGCAGTGGTGCTCGCGGTCCTGGCGCTCGGCGCGGGGCTGGCGGCCCAGTTGGTGGAGGACGCGGTCCTCGAGGATGGCGGTGTCATCGTCGTCGTCGTGGCGCTCGTGGTCTTGGCCGTCGAAGTGCCGCGAATCGTCCTCGGCCACGACGCCGGGCGCGGGATCGGTCGTTCATGATCGGCTGGTGAGGACCGGACTGCGTCGCTCCTGGCCGCTGCGCCTGCAGCTGACCATCGCCTTCGCTTCGGTCGTGGCTCTCGTCCTCGCCGCCACCGGTGTGCTGGTCTACACCGAGTTCCGTCGCGACGTCGATCGTGGCGTCGACGATGATCTCTCGGGCCGGTCGGTCGCGTTTCGCGGTCTCGCCGCCGGCGAGGTCTCACCGAAGCGCATCATCGCTCTCGCGGGCGAGCGGTTCGCGCAGATCTACGCGGCCAACGGCTCCGTCACCGCGTCCTCGACGACTCTTGGCAGCCAGCGCCTGCTGACCGCGGTACAGGTCAACGCTGCGCGGCACGGGACGATCCGAGCGGTTCGCCGGCCGATCGCACCGACGCGCACCGGCGTCCGAGTGATGGCCTTCGCCATCGACGATGGCCGTGTCGCCGCGGTGGCGGAATCGCGCGACGGCCGGGAGCTCGAGCTCGACCGCCTGGCGACCTTGCTGTGGATCAGCCTCCCGGGCGCGTTGCTGCTGGCCAGCTTCACGGGATACCAGGTCGCCGGCGCCGCGTTGCGACCGGTCGAGCGGATGCGCGCGCGGGCCGCAGCGCTCGGAGACGCCGAACTCGGCGAGCGGCTCCCCGAGCCCGGCACGGGCGACGAACTGGATCGATTGGCAGGGACCCTGAACCAGCTGCTCGAACGGCGCCAGCAGGCGCTCGAGCGCGAGCGACGGGTGGTGAGCGACGCCAGCCACGAACTGCGGACGCCGATCAGCGTCCTCCGAACGCGCATCGACGTAACGCTGCGTGGACCGGGCGACGCCGCCTCGCTGCGGGATGGGCTCGAAGGGGCGCAGGCCGACGCGGCGCGGCTCTCGCGGCTCGCCGATGACCTGCTCGTCCTGGCGCGCGCAGATGAGGGCCGTCTCCCGTTGCGCGCTGAGCCGCTCGACGTCCAGGATCTGCTCGACGCGACGGTCGCGCGCCATGCCGGCGAGGCCGCAGCGACGGGCCGCACGCTCGCGGCGGTCATGGAGATCGAGGGCGGTGCGGTCATCGTGGGTGATGCGGACCGTCTGGCCCAAGTGCTCGACAACCTGGTGGTGAACGCCTTTCGTCACGGACAGGGCGCAGTGAGCATCCTGGCGCGCCGCGCGCCCGGAAGCCCGGTCGTCGAGATCGTCGTGCAGGACGAAGGCCCGGGGTTTCCCCCCGACTTCCTGCCCAGGGCCTTCGATCGCTTCAGCCAGGTCGTCCCGGGTGCGGGCAGCGGCCTGGGGCTCGCGCTCGTCGAGGCGATCGTCCGTGCTCACGGCGGTTCGGTCTCGGCGGGCAACCAACCCGGCGGCGGCGCCCGAGGTTCGGATCGGGCTGCCGCCGGCCTAGAGTCCATCACGATCCCCGCAGGCGGTATCCCGCGCCGCGGACGGTCTCGAGACTGTGGGCGCCGAACGGTCGATCGATCTTCGCCCGCAGGTACCCGATGTAGACGTCGATCACGTTGGAGCGATTCTCGTAGCTGGCATCCCACGCCCGCTCGAGCAGCTGCAATCGAGAGAGCACCTCGCCCGGATGGCGCATGAACACCTCGAGGATCTGCACCTCCTTGGCGGAGAGGTCGATGTCGGTCTCGCCCCGGCGCACCCGGTGACTGGCCGGATCGAGGGACAGATCCCCGACGTGCAGGACCAGTTGCGGAGCCGTGGCCGGGCGGCGGGCCAGCGCCCGCAGCCGCGCGAGGAGCTCTCCGAAGTCGAACGGTTTGACGAGGTAGTCGTCGGCGCCCGTGTCGAGCCCGGCGATCCGATCCTCGATCGCGTCGCGCGCCGTGAGCATCAGGATCGGCACGGTCACGTTCTCTGCGCGTAGGCGGCGACACGTCTCGAACCCGTCGATCCCGGGAAGGTTGACGTCGAGGCAGATGACGTCGTAAGGCGTCGCTCCGGCCATCCAGAGCGCATCCTCACCTCGGATGGCGACGTCAGCCAGCTGCCCGTCCTGGACGAGTCCTTGACGGATCAGTTTGGCCAGGGGCACTTCGTCCTCGACGACCAATACCCGCACGCTGCGGATCATGTCAGCGCGCACCCCCGGCGGCGGACGGCCCGTCCAGACTCATCCGGTCTTCATGTCGGTCCCGGACGGTGTCCGGCGTGCCGCGTATGCCACCGGGCGCCAGATCGCTGTCGGCGCATCGGACGGGGGCTGCGTTGAGGGCTGTGATCGGCGCCTGCCTGCTCGCCCTGCGGCACGTATCGCGGTATCCACTGACCCTGCTGCTGGGTGGTCTGATCGCCACGCTGATGGCGGCCACCGTCATCGATCCCGGCCTTCACGGCCGGCTGGTGGCACGGCTCTCCGTGAGCTGGCCGCATCTCGCTGCCGGTCACCTGTGGCGGCTGCCGGCGTCATCGCTGGCGCAGGAGGACCCAGGCTTCGTGTGGCCGATCGCTGTGTTGTTGGCCGTGTTGCCCGCCGCCGAGTCGCGTTTGGGGACCGCGCGTACCCTCCTCGTGTACGTGGTCTGCGATGCCGCCAGCTCGCTCCTGGCCCTGGGCGCGCTCGAGATCATCGGCGATCCGCAACTGGCGTCCGAGCCCAACATCGGCAGCTCGGCCGGTCTGCTCGGGCTCCTGGCCGCTTGGATCGCAACGCTGCGCGCGCCCCACCGGTGTCGGGCCGGGTGGGCGCTGGGGGTCGGCCTGCTGCTCGCGCTGGTGATCGACCCGGAGCTCGCCGCCGTTCAGCACGTCATTGCCGCGATCACCGGCGGCCTGTTGGGCTCATCGACGATTCATCTGCGGCGGCGATCGTCAGTGCGGTGATCCACGTCAGTCGTAGTTCCGAGCGCCGTTACACCAGTGCCGGCAACGGGCTCCCGTTGCTGGCCGGCGCCGCGACGGTGGCGGTCGGCATCGTGAACGTCGTATCGGCGCTGCTGCCCGCGGCCGGAGGCCGCCTACAGCTGCTCTTGAGCGTGGCCTCACGCGCCGAGCTGGCGGCCGCGCGCTCGATCGCGCTCCCGCTCGGGTTCGCGCTGGTCGTGGCCGGCCTGCAGCTGGCCCGAGGACGACGCGGAGCCGCGCAGGTTGCGGTCGTCGCTCTCGTGGCGATGGGCATCATGGACGTCGCCAAGGGCCTGGACGTCGAGGAAGCAGTGCTGACGTGGGCCCTGGCTTGCGGGCTCTGGCGCTGTCGCTCGGTCTTCCCGGTCGTCGCGCCGCGCCGGATTCCCGTGAGGGCCACCATCCTGGCCGTCGTCGGGCTGGGCGGGATGTCCGCCGCGGCCGTGTTTCAGTCGTCCCCGTGGGCCGTCGTAGCGGCCTGCGTCGGGGCCGCGGCGCTGTGGCTCGGCGCAGCCCGGGGTCTCGTTTCACGGCTGGCGGCCACCGAGGACCCCGATCGGCGCCGGGCCGCGGCACTCGTACGCGCCTTCGGCTCGGACACGCTCAGCGCGTTCAAGCTGCGCCGCGATCTGCAGCATCGCTTCCACGCAGACGGGCGGAGTCTCGTCGGGCAGCGAGCGCAAGCCGGCGCCCTGCTGGTCGCCGGCGACCCGGTCGGGGCAGCCGAGGATCTCGGAGCGGCGCTGGCGGACGCGAGGGATGAAGCTCGCGCGCACGGGCTGGCGTTCGGGGTGGTCGGAGCCAGCGAGCACTGTGCCGAGGCTGGCCGCGCCATCGGCTTGCGGCGCCTCTATCTGGGAGATGAGGCGATGCTGCCCACCGGTGCGATGGACTTGTCGGGCGGCGCTCGCAAGAGCTTGCGAAAGGCAGTCAACCGAGCGGCACGGACTTACAGCGCGGAGCTGCATCTGGCGGGAGAGTTGAACGCCCCGACGCTCACGCAACTCTCCGCCGTCAGCGACTCGTGGCGCGCCGGTTGGCCCGAACGAGGGTTCTCGATGGCGGGCGATGCCATTGTCGACGAGTTGCTCCCGGACGCGGTCGTTGTCCTCGCCCGCGGGGCCGACGGCTCAGTGGGCGGCTTCCTGCAGTTCGTGCCTGTGTTCGGTCGACCCCAGGTTTCCCTTGGCTACATGTGCCGCGATCGTGCGACGCCCAACGGGCTGACCGAGTTCCTTGTCGTGCGTGCGGCGGAGTTGCTCGGAGACCGCGGGATCGAGGAGTTCTCGCTGAACTTCGCGGCCTTCGGTCGCTGGCTCAGGGCGCCGGCGAACCCGCTGGAGCGCGCGCTGGCCGGGTTGCTCCGCGTCGGCGACCGCTGGTTCCAGGTCGAGCGGCTCGAGCGCTTCAACGCGAAGTTCGACCCGCGCTGGCAACCGCGCTTCCTGCTGTTCGACGGCGTGCTGGCGATGCCGCGGATTGCGGTGGCTGCACTGTGTATCGAGGGCCAGCTCCCGTCGCCTCACCAGCTTCGGGCCGCGCCCGCGATGACGGCCTGATTCGGAGCGCGGGAATGGCTCCGACACTGTTCATCGGCCTCGGGCTCGCCTTAGCTGGATCGATGGCGCTCAACGGCAGCTATGTCGCGCAGCACCTCGCTGCCGTGCAGGCGCCGGTCATCACGCTGCGGCGACCCCTGGTCAGCCTCACGGGCCTCCTGCGCTCGCGGCTCTGGCTGGCCGGCGGGGCGGTGGGCCTATCAGGATGGCTGCTACACGTCGGCGCTCTCTCGCGTGCCCCGTTGTCGCTGGTCCAGGCGTTCTCGGCCGGCGGCCTGGCGCTCGTGGTCCCACTCGCCGCGCGCCTGACCGGGCGGCCGCTGTCCTCCGGCGCCCGGCGCGGCACCCTGCTGATGGCGGTGGCGCTCGCCGCGCTCGCGGTCGGTGCGCGTCCCACTGCTCCGACTGGGTCGACGGCCTCGGAGTCCGTACTCACCTTTGCACTCGTCGTGGCGACCATGGTGATGGTCCTCCTGGCCACACGCCGCGGGGCCCACGCCCTCGGCGCCGCTGCCGGGGCGCTGTACGGGATCGGCGACATCGCGACAAAGGCGGCGACCACCGCCGCACACGCAGGCTGGCTCACGCCCGGCGTCGCGCCCTGGGCGGTGATGCTGGCCTCCACCAGTGTCCTGGCGTTCTTCTGCTTTCAGCGCGGCCTGCAGCTCGGCACGGCCGTGGCGGTCATCGCGTTGATGACCGCGGGCACCAACGTCGTCGCCGTGCTGGGCGGCGTGATCGCGTTCGGCGAGCCGATCGGCGCCTCGCCGCCGGCCGTGGCGCTGCATGCCGCTGCTCTCATCGCGATCGTCGTGGCTGGCTGGTGGCTGGCTCAAGCACAGGCCGCGATGATCGGCGGTTCGAGCTCGGCTGCTTCAGCGGACCCGGCCAACCGCCGAGGCACGGGCCACCCTCGCGATGTCCGTCGATGACGGCCGGGACGGTGACAGGCCCCGCCGTCTCTGGCGCGGAAGTGCCGAGGCCTGCCGCGTCTTGGTGCGCTGGCCCTTCGAGGTCGGATGCGTGAAGCGGGCGTGCAAAGCCGGTGCACGAACGAGAGACCAAGAGGAACCCCTGTCCGGAGCAACAGAGGCCCGCGGCCGGCGCCTTGCTGAGAATCGAGCATGCCGCGTTGGGGCCACAGTTGGCACAGTCGCGGCGAGGGTCCGTCGCACGCGCGACGGAACCCTCACCGTTGCGTTCCGGTCAGCCGCTCGCGGACATCTTCCCGCTGGGCTGCAGCCGGGCCCAGAATCCGAACTGGTCCTTCAGTTGGTTACCGGTGACCTGCCCGGCCTTCGTGTCTGGGACGTGGTAGTACAGGGGCAGGCCGTTGTAGGTCACCTGCTTCGTGCCGTCCTTGTGTGTGGTCAGCCCGAGCAGCGAGGCCTCGGCCTTTCCACTCGTGGCGGGAATCCTGGTCGCGAGCACGGGCGGCCAGACGGCAGCACAGCCGTTGTAGCACGTGCTCTGCTTGGCGGGCCAGTGGTGGATCTTGTCCGGACGGAACGGGAGTAGGCCCCGGCGATGTCGGTCGCATAGGAGCACATCGCTTAGGCCAGGTCGTCGGCGAGCAGAAAGCACTCGCCGGTGCACGCCGCGACGATGCGCCCGCGGTAGGTGATCGGCCTCACGTCCATGAAGACGCGACCAGGCTGCACAGGCGTCTGCGCTCCGAGGCCGCTGAGCGAGCGGCAGACGTCGCCACTGCGCAATGAAGCCGGGAGGACGACGTGGCAGCCACCGGTGAGGTGGCGTGGACGGTGCCTCGCGCGCGGCTCGTCGCGGGGAGCCAATCACCCGCCATCGCGACCGCCCGCACCACCGGCAAACGACGCAGCCATCAGCGTCGCGATCACCAATCAGCCGAACACTAACCACGGCATGAGCCGCCCCACGCATCTCGGGCCGTGACATCGATCAGGTAGCGACCCGCTTCGTCGTCGAATGCGCGCTAACGACGGGAGTTTTGGCACGTTTAGGCGCGTCTCGGCGTTCGCGTAGCCAAAATTCCTAGCTGTCGACCAGCCACCGAACCACGAGAACCCCTGCGGTTACAGGGGTTCTCGGAGTGGAGCTAGGGGGACTCGAACCCCCGACCTCCTGGGTGCGATCCAGGCGCTCTCCCAACTGAGCTATAGCCCCGGGCGGGAGCCAAGTGTAGCCCGCGTCCGGGATCCCGGCCGTGTCGCGTGGGCGCGGCGTCCGTGAGGCGGGATTGGCCAGCCGCAGTCACGGCTATCTTGCAGCCACGAGGCCATGAGCTTCCGCAACCGGCTGACGCTGTTCTTCGTCCTCATCGTCGTGGTTCCGATGGTGGCGGTGGCGTTCGTCCTCTTCCGGCTGATCGCCGACAACGAGAGCGGCAAGGCGGACGCGCGGCTGGCGGCCAACTACAACTCGGCCATCCACCTCTACGAGGAGGACCGCGGCCGCGCCAACACGGTGGCCGCGAAGATCGGCGCCGACGTCCAGCTGGCGCAGGCGCTGCGCTCGGGCGACCGCGCCGCCTTGGAGTCCCGCGCGCGCGAGCTGCTGGTCAAGGCGGGGGCCAAGCGGATCGTCATCGGGAAGGGCACCCAGGCGGCGGTCGACGTCGGCAGCAAGACCGCGGTCTTCCCGGCCGCCCGCGACCTCGTCGGCGCCGGCAATCGCTCGTTCGGGAGCCTGCAGGTCTCCGTCCAGGAGCCCAGGGACTACACGGGCCTCATCGAGCGCGTCACCGACGCCCACGCGCTCGTGCAGAAGGTCGGGGGCCCGGTGCTCGCGAGCACGGTCCCCGGGGTCGACGCGGCCGACGTCCCCGCCGACCGCGGCGAGCTCGAGGCCAACGGCAAGAGCTACGACGCCGCCTCCTTCGACACCAGGGGCTTCCTCGGCGAGCGCGACCGCGTCTCGGTGCTGGCGCCCAAGGCGAGGGAGTCCAGCGCGGTCAGGCGCGGCCGGCTCCTGGCCGCCGGGATCCTCGCGGGCTTCTTCGTCCTCGCCTTCACCTTCGCCGTGCTGGTCTCGCGCTCGCTGCAGCGCCAGATCGACTCCTTCCTGCAGGCCGCTCGCCGCCTCGGCTCCGGCGACTTCACGATCGAGGTCCCGACCACCGGCCACGACGAGTTCGCCGAGCTGGGCGAGGAGTTCAACAAGATGTCGCGCGAGCTCTCCGGTCGCCTGGAGGAGCTCAACCAGGAGCGCGCGCGCCTGCAGGAGGCGATGCGGCGCATCGGCGAGACCTTCGCCTCCAACCTCGACCGCGAGCGCCTGCTGGAGATCGTCGTGCAGACCGCGGTCGACGGCGTCGGCGCCGACGCCGGGCGCGCCTCCGTGCGCCCCAGCGCGAGCGCACCGCTCGAGCAGGTCGCGCTGTCGGGCCGCACCGACGGGGTCGAGGAGGCCATCCGCGCCGCCGAGGCCAAGGTCCTCGAGACGGGCGAGCCGTGCGAGGCCTCCGTCGACGGCGTCGCGGCGCTCTCGCACCCGATGCGCCGCGGCGACGACATCCAGGCGCGCGTCTCGGGCGTCATCTCGGTCGCACGGCGCGACGGCGCCTTCAGCGACGCCGAGCGCGAGCTCTTCCACTACCTGGCCGAGCAGGCCGCGGTCTCGATCGAGAACGTCGGCCTGCACGAGACGGTCGAGCGCCAGGCCGTGACCGACGAGCTCACCGGCCTTTTCAACCGCCGCCGCTTCCAGGAGGCGATGGCGACCGAGGTCGAGCGCTCCAAGCGCTTCGGCCAGCCGGTCGGCCTCGTGCTGCTGGACCTCGACGACTTCAAGACCGTCAACGACACCTACGGCCACCAGCAGGGCGACCTCGTCCTGCGCGAGGTCGCGCGCGTGCTGCGCGAGACCTCGCGCGAGATCGACGAGCCGGCGCGCTACGGCGGCGAGGAGCTCGCCGTCGTCCTGCCGGGCACCGACCTCGAGGGCGCCTACAACCTCGCCGAGCGCGTCCGGGCGGGGATCGAGGAGCTCGCGCTGCCGCTCCTGGACGGCGACGGGATCCTGCGCGTCACCGCGAGCTTCGGCGTCGCGACCCTGCCGGGGTCCGCCGACGACATGCGCGACCTCGTCGCGGCGGCCGACGAGGCCCTCTACCGCGCCAAGCGGGCCGGGAAGAACCGCACCGTGCGGGCTGAGGCCTCGCCCCAGCTGTAGCGAAAGGCATCCGTCGCTAGGGTTTGTCCGCCATGGGATTGCTCGACGACGCCATCAAGGACCATCTCGAGCTCAAGCGACGCCACGGCGCCGACCCCGGCGAAGTGGCGCGCCTCGAGCACGAGGCGCTGGGCCCCGCGCGCCGCGAGCCGGTGTCCGCGACAGCCGAGGCCGAGCTCGAGGAGCCGGTGGCGCACGAGCCGGTCGAGCCGGCGTCGGCCGCCGAGTCCTTCTACGACCACGAGGACGACGACGAGGTCCCCGCCGACGAGCGCCTCGAGGCCCCGGTCCGCGAGGTCGAGCCCGAGCCCCCCGCGCCCGAGCCGGCCGCGCCCGCGCCGGAGCCCGAGCCCGAGCTCGCCGCCGAGCCGGCCCCGGAGCCCGACGTCCCGTCGGTCGAGCAGCCCACGCGCCAGTTCTCGCTCGAGGAGCTCGAGGCCGCCTCGCACGCGCCGGCCGAGGCCGCCGAGGAGGAGGAGGCGGCGGACGACGAGCCCGACGAGCCGCCCGCGCGCCCGGCGGCGGAGGCCGACGTCGTCCCCGCCGACGACGAGCCGGAGGGCGAAGACGTCCTGGAGGAGACACCTGAGTTCCTCCAGGAGACGCCCGAGCACGACCGTCTCTGGTTCGAGCAGAAGCCGCCGCGCGACTTCGACTTCTAGTGCGGCGAAGACTGACGTGGCTCGACGTGTTCACGTCGCGCCCGCTCACCGGCAACGGCCTCGCGGTCGTCCATCACGCCGACGGCATCGACGACGCGACGATGCTCGCCTTCGCCCGCGAGACGAAGCTGTCGGAGACGACCTACATCCAGAGCCCGACCGAGCCCGGCGCCGACTACCGCAACCGCATCTGGACGATCGTCGGCGAGCTGCCCTTCGCCGGCCACCCCTCGCTCGGGACGGCGGTCGCCATCGCCAACGCCCGCGACCAGCGCCACGTCACCTACGTGCAGCAGACCGGCGCCGGCCTGCAGCCGATCGACGTCGAGCTCGGCTCCAGCGGCGTGGCACGCGCCTCGATGCTCCAGGAGCCGGCGGTCTTCGGCGCCGAGGTCGACCCGGCGCGCGTGCTCGCCGCGCTCGGCCTCGGACCCGCCGACGGCCACCCGGAGCTCCCGCCCCAGCTCGCCTCCACCGGGACGCAGATGCTCATCGCGCCGGTGGGCGAGGAGGCGGCGCTCGACCGCGTCCACCCTGACGCAGGCGCCCTGGCTTCGCTGCTGCGCGAGCTCGACGCCGTCTGCGCCTACGTCGCCTTCCACGACGCCGAGCGCGAGACCGCGCAGGCCCGCAGCTACTTCATCGCCGACGACCTCGTCATCGAAGACCCCGCCACGGGCTCGGCCGCCGGCCCGCTGTGCGCCTACCTCAACGCCCGCACCGGCGCCGCGCGCGTCGACATCGACCAGGGCGTGGCGATGGGCCGCCCGAGCCGGCTGCTCTGCGAGGCGGGCGAGCGCGTGCGCGTCGCGGGCGACGTCGTGCTCCTCGCCGAGGGCGAGATCGAGCTCTAAGACGAGGCCCGCCCCCAAGCCGAGCGGGCGCGCCATGGCGCCAGGGTAGCGGCGCCGCCGGCGCGCCCGCGGTGCTTGGCCCTCCGTGGCAAGCGGAAGAGAGTCGCGCGCCTCCCGTTCCCCAACACAAGGCGCGCTGCCTATGCCGCCGTGGTGTCGGCGCCGCCCCCACCGACCTTCACGAACCGCCCCCCGATTGGACGGAAGGCCGAACGACCGGCCGCTAGACTCGAACCCCGCCGCGGGGCCATAGCTCAGATGGGAGAGCGCCTGCTTTGCAAGCAGGAGGTCGCCGGTTCGATCCCGGCTGGCTCCATCCCCCGAACGGCCCTGGGGTCGTCAGCCGCCACGGTCCAGGTCGTTGTCGTCCAGGCCGCTATGGAAGAGCCGCAGATAGGGCTCGTAGCGGAAGCGGCGCGATCGCCGTTGGCCCGTGACCTCGCGGACGAGCTCGAGATCCTCGAAGCGGCCGATGAGCTTGTTGGCCGTCGCGAAGGTCACCTCGATGCGTTCGCTCACGAAGTTCACGTTGACGATCGGGGACGCGAAGAGCAATGAGAGGAGCTTGAGCGCGTTGGGGCCGAGCCGCGCGTCGATGACCCGCGCGCGGTGCTCTTCGCGCAGCTCGAAGATCCGCCGGGCCGTGGTCGTCGCCTCGCTCGCTGTGTCGGCGACCCCCCGCAGGAAGAACTTCAGCCAGCCCTCCCAGTCTCCGCGCCGCCGGATCGCTGTCAGGCGATCGTAGTACTCGGCACGGTTCTCCTTGAGGTACACGCTGAGATACAGCAGCGGTCGGTGCAGGGCTCCGCGGTGCATGAGCAGGAGGGTGGTGAGCAGCCGGCCGACGCGGCCGTTGCCGTCGAAGAACGGGTGGATCGACTCGAACTGCGCGTGTGCGAGCCCGACATGGAGCAGGTCCGGAAGCTGGTGGTCGCCGTGCAGAAACCGCTCGAAATCGCTGAGCGCAACGTGCATCTCCGGCACCGCCGGCGGCACGTACGTCGCCCGCTCGATCGGCACGCGGCCGGCACCCAGCCAGTTCTGCTGATCACGGAAGTCTCCGGCGCGTCGCGCGGCGCCTCGCCCTGAGCTCAGCAGCTCACCGTGGATCTCTCGAATCAGCCGCAGGGACAGCGGAAACTCGGGCAGTCGCTCCAGCCCGTAGTTCATCGCGCCGACGTAGTTGACGATCTCCCCGACGTCGCTTCCGGCTCCGGCCTGGGGCGCGAGCTCGAGGTTCAGGAGGTCTTCCAGCGTGCTCTGCGTGCCCTCGATCTGCGAGCTCAGCACGGCCTCCTGGCGGACGTACATGGCCACGAACAGATCAGGATCGGGCACCGTCCGGATCGCGCCATCCAGGCGTCCGAGGGCCTGGTCCGCCCGCGAGAGGAGCGTCATGAGCTCCCCGTCGTACGCCAGCGGTGGGTTGGGCGGAAGCGGCGCGGGGACGAAGTACTCGTACGAGCCCGCCGGCACGAACCGCCCCGCCCGGGGGGCGTCCTCAGCCATGGATCGCTATGATAACAAAACGCCCGGGAGCATAATAGCGGCGTGGTTGCAGCGCGGGTATTCTCGTTTGCTACCTGAAGGCCCCTGATTTCGCGACGTTATTGCAGCATCATCGGCGGGCGTACATCAACGGCCTTGGCTATTGCACTCGCTGATCAGACGGGCTCCTCGGCGTGTCGCGATCGCCCCGGCCGGCCCCTGAACGGTTGGCGGTTGCCTGCCGCGGAGGGGCGGGCGTAGTCTTGACCGACGGGGGCGGGCACCGCGCGGCATCACGGTGTCCCGGTGCTCCGCCGAGGACATCGCAGAGAGGTGCGCTTCTTGTCCGACGCTGGGGATCACGCACGGCCTAGCCTGCCGCGACTGGAGCACGGCTCCGTCTTCGCCGGCTACTGGATCGATCGCCTGCTGGATCGCGGGGGCATGGGCGTCGTCTACAAGGCGATGGACGTCGACCTCGACCGTGCGGTCGCCCTGAAGCTCATCGCCCCCGAGTACACCGAGGACGAGACCGCCGCGATCCGCTTCAAGACCGAGTCGCGGCTCGCGGCCTCGCTCGAGCACCCGCACATCGTCCCCGTCCATCGCGGGGGCGAGGAGAACGGCGTCCTGTACCTCGCTATGCGCTTCGTGCCGGGGACGAACCTGCGCCGCCTCGTCAATCGCGGCCCGCTGCCGCTCGACGTCACCTCCGACGTCATCACCCAGATCGCCAGCGCCCTCGACGCCGCCCACGCGCGCGGGATGGTCCATCGCGACGTCAAGCCCGCCAACATCCTGATCTCGGACGAGACCCCTCGCACGCACGCCTACCTCACGGACTTCGGGCTCACGAAGCGCCCGGGCTCGACCGGCAACCTCACGGGCACCGGCCTGTGGGTCGGGACGGCCGACTACGTCGCCCCCGAGCAGATCCAGGGCGAGCAGATCGACGGGCGCGCGGACATCTACTCGCTGGGCTGCGTCCTGCACGAGATGCTCACGGGCGAGGTGCCGTACCCCAAGGACGGCGACATCGCCAAGCTCTGGGCGCACATCAGCACGCCTCCACCGCAGCCGACCTCGATGCGCCCGGAGCTCGTGCCCGCCTTCGACGAGGTCGTCGCCCGCGCCACGGCGAAGGAGCCGGCGGAGCGCTACGCGACCGCGGGCGAGCTGGCCGCGGCGGCCCGCGAGGCCATCGCGCAGCAGCAGGAGCTCAGGGGCGCCCAGCCCCCGGTGGCGGTGCCGCCGCCCGCGCCGGCGCCGTCGCATCTGCCGGTGTCGCAGCCTCCCGTGTCGCAGCCGCCGGTATCGCAGCCGCCGGTGTCCCAGCCGCCGGTGTCGCAGCCGCCCATGCCGGTCGCGTCCCACCCGCCCGTCTCGCAGCCCCCGTCGCAGCCGACGGTGTCGCAGCCGTCCGTCCCGACGCCCTCGCACACCACCTGGGAGTCCGCCCCGCCACCGCCCGTCGCATCCGAGCCCGGCGCCCCGAGCATGCCGCCGGCGCCGCCGCCGCACGAGCGCAAGCCGGGCCGCGGCGCGATCGCGATCGGCCTCGTCGCACTCGCGGCCTGCGTCGCCCTCGCCGTGGTCCTGCTGTCCTCCGGCGGCGGCAAGGACACAGGCACCACCGCGGCGAAGGGCACGACGCCCGCCGAGCCGGCCGGCGACAAGCTCGCCAGCACCCTCGGCCCGATCCCGACCAACAAGGTCACCGGCGCCGGCGACGTCACGATGCGCCTCAACGGCGACATCCTCACGATCTCCGCGACCACGCGCGGCCTGCTCGACGCCAAGCACGCCATGCACATCCACGCCGGGGCGCGCGGCGTCTGCCCGCCGGCGTCGGCGGCCAAGCGCCACAACGGGCACCTGGCGATCAGCACCCTCGACGGCGCGCCGTTCTACGGCCCGCCGGTGAGGGCGCTCACTACGAGGGGCGACACGAGCCCGAAGAGCATCCTCGCCTTCAACCGCTTCCCGAGCGGCAGCGCCTACCGCTACACGCGCCAGATCATGGTCAGCGACGTCATCGCCGCGAACATCCGCAACGACGACGCGGTCGTCATCGTCCACGGCATCGACTACGACCACGACGGCACCTACGGCAACGTGCTCGACCGCAGCGACCTCGACCGCGCGCTGCCCGGCGAGATCACCGCGCCGGCGCTGTGCGGCCCGATCGTCGCGGCCCCTCCGTCGTCGAGCCCGCCGACCAAGACCGCCCAGGCTCCCGCTGGCGCCAAGGGCACCGTGTACGTCGCGTCGCTGCAGCCGGTGCGGCCCATCGTCGCCTTCGAGTGCTCCCTCGGCGCGCAGGGAGAGGGGGATCGGACGCGCGCGTGGGACGCCTGACGACGATCGCCCTGGCGATCGTCGCGATCCTCGCCGCGGCGGTCGCTGCCGTCCTGCTGACCCGCCCGTCCGACCACGAGTCGAAGGCGACCGCCCAGCCGGCCGCCCCGAGCGGTCCTTCGGTGCGCGTGGCCGACACGAAGCTCGGCCGCATCCTCGTCGACGGCGACGGGCGCACGCTCTACCTCTACGTCAAGGACCAGGGCACGAAGAGCGCGTGCGACGGCAGGTGCGCGCACGTGTGGCCTCCCGTCACGGTGGCGGGGACGCCGATCGCCGGCCCCGGCGTGATCGCCGCCAAGCTGACGACCACGCGCCGCCCCGACCACGGCCGCCAGCTCGTCTACAACGGTCACCCGCTCTACACGCTCACCTCCGACGTCCGCCCCGGGCAGATCAGCGGCGAGGGCTTCCTCGGGACCTGGTACGTGATCTCCGCCGCGGGCAATCGGGTCGGCAAGCTCACCAAGTCCTCGGAGTACTGAGCCGCCGCCGGGCGCCGGGATGGTGCATCGTGTCGGCCGTGCTCGGCGGACGACTCGGCGGGAGCCTGGGGGCGTTGCGCGAGCGCGAGTACCGCCTGCTCTTCGGCGCGACGCTGACCACGTCGCTCGGCGATGCGATCGGGACCATCGCGCTCGCCTTCGCGGTCCTCGAGGTCGCGGGTGCGACGGCCCTGGGGATCGTGCTCGCCGCCCGCCAGCTCGCCAGCGCCTCGGTACTGGTCTTCGGCGGCGTCCTGTCGGACCGGGCGCGGCGCAACCGCGTGCTCGTCGGCGCCTCGCTCGTGCAGGGCTCGGCGCAGGCGGCGAGCGCCGCGATCGTGCTGTCGGGCGCCGCGACGGTCCCCTCGCTCGCGGTCCTCGGCGCCCTCTGGGGCCTGGGCGACGGGCTCGTCGTCCCCGCCGAGGCCGGCCTCGTGCCCCAGACCGTCAGCCCCGCGCGGCTGCAGGAGGCCAACGCGCTGCAGGGCCTGTCGCGCAGCGGCGTGCGCGTCGTCGGCCCGGCGCTGGGCGGCGTGCTCGTGGTCGCGCTCAACCCGGGCTTGGCGCTGGCCGTGGACAGCGCCTCGTTCCTGCTCAGCGCCGCGCTGCTGGCGCAGATCCGCATCGCGCCGCGCGTCGGCGCCGCGCCCGAGCCCTTCCTGCACGAGCTGCGCGCCGGCTGGCGCGAGTTCACGGCGCGCACCTGGCTGTGGTCGACGGTGCTGATCTTCGGCCTCGGGAACGTCTTCTTCATGTTCCTGCAGGTCCTCGGCCCCGCGGTCGCCAAGGAGCGCCTCGGGGGCGCCGGCGCCTGGGCGGCGATCCTGACCGCAGGCGGCGTCGGGGCGATCTCGGGCGGCCTCGCCGCGATGCGCCACCACCCGCGCAAGCCGCTGGTGGCCTGCATCCTCTGGCCGCTGGCGATCCTCCCCGAGTTCGTCGCCCTCGCCGCCGGCGCCCCCACGTGGGCGATCGCCGTGGGCGCGTTCTGCGGCGGCTTCGGCCTGGCGATGCACGTCGCCCTTTGGTTCACGGTCTTCCAGCGCGAGGTGCCCGAGCGCGCGCAGTCGCGCGTCGCGGCCTACGACGCGTTCGGGTCCTTCGTCCTCAGCCCGCTGGGCGCCGCGATCGCCGGCCCGCTGGCGGTCGCGGTCGGGACCTCGCAGGCGCTGTGGCTCGCCGCGGCGGCGATCCTCACGGGCAACCTGACGATGCTCCTCATCCCCGCCGTCTGGAAGATCCAGGCGCGGGCGCCGGGGCGGGCCGCGGCGGTCGGCTAGCCCGCGGCGTCTGCGGGCGAGGCGAGGCTCAGCCCGGGCGCCTGGTCGGGCGCGGCGACCATCTCGAAGAACGAGTCGACGCAGCAGAGCGCGAGCACGCGCTCGACCTCCGGGGTGCCGCGGACGAGGACCAGGCGGCAGCCCACCTCGGCGCAGCGCTGCGAGGCGACCACCAGCGCGCGGATGCCGCTCGAGTCGACGAAGCTCAGGCCGCGCAGGTCGGCCACGAGGACCTTGGTGCGCGCGGCGAGGACCCTGTCGAGCTCGGCGAGGACCTCCTCCTCGACCGCGAAGTCGAACTCTCCGTGCAGGGCGACGACCGTGCGCCGCGCGTCACCGGACACGACGATCGAGAAGTCCGCGGGCCCCGCAGGGAGCATGTGGCCACGATACCCCAACCCCAAGTCGTGAATCGAGGTCTACGGCCGGTAGGGTCGAGCGGTGGCGCCGTTCGGCTTCCTCACCAACCACGGGCTCACCCTGCTGTGCATCGCCGACGACCCGCGGGCGCGGATGCGCGACATCGCCGCCAACGTCGAGATCACCGAGCGCGCCGCGCAGCGGATCGTGGCGGACCTGGTGCAAGCTGGGTACGTCGATCGCGCGCGCGAGGGCCGGCGCAACGTCTACACCGTGCGCACCGACCTGCCGGTCGCCCTGCCCGCGCAGCGCGACGTCGACCTCGGGTCGCTCCTGAACGTCCTGCTGCCGCACGCGTCGTCGGTCGAGCGCCGCGGCCGCATGACACCCGACAGCTAGGCCACGGTCAGCAGCTCCGCGGCCACGCGGTCGGTGGCGTCGCCCGCGCCGCCCAGCAGCCGCCGCGAGAGCTGCGCGCGGCGGAAGAAGAGCGGCGCGTCGTGCTCCCAGGTGGCGCCGATGCCGCCGTGGGTCGTGATGTTCTGGCGCGCGGCGAAGTCGAGCGCCGAGCCCGCCGCCGAGCGCGCCGCGCTGGCCGCCAGGGCGAACTGCGCGGGCTGGTCGTCGAACGCCCAGCCGGCGTAGTAGAGCAGCGAGCGCGCGTTCTCCTGACGGCGCAGGATCTCGGTCAGGCCGTGCTTGATCGCCTGGTAGGAGCCGATCGCGCGGCCGAAGGTGAAGCGCTCCTTGGCGTATTGGACGGCCATCTCCAGCGCGGTCTCGACGGTGCCGAGCGACTCGGCCGCGAGCAGCGCCTGCGCGAGGTACCAGGCGCGCGCGAGCTGCTCCTCGCTGACGTCCAGCCGCCGGCCGACGGCGCCGTCGAGCGCGACGTGGCCGAGGGAGCGCGTCGCGTCGTAGCGGGTGACCGCTTCGACCGACGCGGCTGAAGCCTCCACGGCGCCCGCGACCGGCGTGCCGTCCTCGGTCGTGCCGACCACGACGAAGAGCTCGGCCCCGGGCGCGTCGGGGACCCAGGCCACCTCGCCGGTGAAGGTCACGTCGTCGCCGTCGACGATCGCGCGCGGCGCGGACTCGCGGTGCTTGCCGGAGCGCGCGTCGACCGTCCAGCCCTCGACGAGGTCGCCGGGCGGCCGCGCGGGCAGCCACGCCGGGCGCACGTCGCCGGCGGCGACGGCCTCGCAGGCGGCGTCGCCCGCGGCGTCGAGCAGGGCGCTGGCGGGCAGCAGCCCGAGCAGCGGCACCCCCGCGAGCACGCGCCCGCACTCCTGGGCGACGAGCATGGCGTCGAAGGCGCCCAGCCCCGCGCCGCCGCGCTCCTCGGCGACGAGCAGCCCGGGCCAGCCCGCCTCGACGGCCGTCGGCCACAGGTTGGGCAGCGCGCCGCCCTCCAGCGCCTCGCGGGCGCCCTCGATCGTCTTGACGCGCGACAGGGCTCCGCGCGCGGCCTCGCGCAGGAACTCCTGCTCGTCGGACAGTGCGAGGTTCATGCGGCCGCGGCCTCCTTCTCCTTGGCGCGCAGCTCGCTGAAGGGCACGCCCTTGTCCAGCCGCGGCTCGGGCGGCAGGCCGAGGACCCGCTCGCCGATCGTGTTGCGCAGGATCTCCTCGGTCCCGCCCGCCGACTTCAGGCCGGGCAGGAACGAGATCATGTAGGCCCACTGACCGTCGTCGTCGAGGGCGTCGGGGCCGAGCACATCGGCGATCAGCTCGCCGGCGGCGATCGCGGCGTTGACCGTCGTCACCTTCGCCAGGCCCGCCTCGGGGCCCGGGATCTGGCCCTTCTGCAGCGCGGTCAGCGTCCGGTAGCCCGTGAACTTGATGGCCAGGAGCTCGACCGCGATCTCGCCCAGGCGCTTGCGCACCTCCGGATCGCGGCGGGCGTCCTCGTCGGAGGCGATGGCGCGCGCGAAGCGGTCCTCCTTGTAGCCCATGCCCTCCGAGCCCAGGCCGATCGTCACGCGCTCGAACATGAGCGTCGTCAGCGCGGTGCGCCAGCCGTCGTTGACCTGGCCGACGACGGCGTCGGCCGGCAGCCGGACGTCGTCGAGGAAGACCTCGTTGAACTCGGCCTCGCCGGAGATCTGGCGCAGGCCGCGGACCGTGACGCCCTCGGCGTCCATCGGCAGCACGAACATGGTCAGGCCCTTGTGCTTGTGCTGCTCGGGGTCGGTGCGCGCGAGCAGCAGGCCGAAGGCCGCGAACTGGGCGTTCGTCGTCCACACCTTCTGGCCGTTGAGGACCCAGCTGCCGTCGTCCTCCCGCCGGGCGCGCGTCTGCACCGCCGCGAGGTCCGAGCCCGCCGCGGGCTCGGAGAAGAGCTGGCACCAGACCTCGTCGCCATGGAGCATCGCGCCCAGGTAGCGCGCCTTCTGCTCGTCGGTGCCGTGGGCGATGATCGTCGGCCCGAGCATGCCGACGCCGATGACGTCGAGGATGCCGGGCACGCCCGCGCGGGCGATCTCCTGGCTGACGATGACCTGCTCGATCGGCCCGAGCCCCTGCCCGCCGACGTCGGTCGGCCAGGTGACGCCCGCGAGCCCGCCTTCGGCGAGCAGGCCCTGCCAGCGGCGCCGCGCGTCGACGTAGTCGTCGTCCTCGGCACCGGCTCGCGTGCTGCGCACCTCGGGCGCCTGGGCCTTGTGCTCCTCCAGCCAGGCGCGCACCTTCTGGCGGTACTCGGCCTGCTGCGGGCTGTCGTTCAGGTCCACACCTGCTCCTTTGGCTGACTGGCCAATCGGTCGAGGTGGAATATACGAGAGGGCGCACGCCTCGCGACGCGGTCGCGCTCCCGGATAATCTCGGTCCATGGGGCATGGCACGCGCGAGCGCACGTGGACGGAGATCGAGCGGCGGATCGTCTCGGGCGAGATGGCGGCCGGATCGCGACTCGACGAGAACGCCTTGGCGGACGAGCTCGACGTCGAGGAGCCGGTGGTGCGCGAGGCGCTGTGCCGCCTGGAGCGCGACGGCTTCGTGCGCCCCGAGCCGGGCGGCGCCTTCGCCGTCGCGCCGCTGAGCGAGATCGAGGTCCGCGAGGGCTATCCGGTCGTGATCCTGCTCGAGGGCCTGGCCGTCCGCAGCACGCCGGAGTTCCCGCCGGAGGCGCTCGCGCGCCTGCGCGAGATCAACGAGGCGATGGCGAGCGAGAGCGCCGATCCGCTCGCATCGGCGACGCACGACTACGAGTTCCACGAGGAGCTCGTCGGCCGCTGCGGCAACGAGCAGCTGCTGTCGACCCTGCGCCCCCTCAAGCGGCTGATGCTGCGCTACGAGTACCACTACATGTCGGCCGAGGACTTCGTGAATCGCTCGGTCCACCAGCACGAGGGCATCATCCGGGCGCTCGAGAGCGGCGACCGCGAACGTGCCTCGGCGCTGGTCGAGGACAACTTCCGCGATTCGCTGCCCGGGATCCTCGAGCAGCTCTGAGCCAGATCTCAGCGTTTGGCACTGAACTCGCCGCGCGACGAGCCGATAACCAGTGCGTGGGTCTGCCCTCGCGTATCTGGCGGCGTGCTGCAACGCGCCGGTCCGCCCCCTTCGCGGGCGCGCTGCTGACCGCCTTCCTGCTCGCGCCGATCGGCTCGACGATCAACCCCGCGCGCTACGCCGCGGCCATCGCCCTCGCCGTGGTCAGCATCGCGCTCGTGGATCGCCCCCGCGGGACGGTCGCGGCCTCCTTCGTCTTCCTCGGCGCCGCCGCGCTGCTGCGCGACTCGGTGGACGGCCCCAGCTCCGGGGTCACCGTCGTCACGCTGCTGCCCGTCGTGGCGACCGCGCTGCACGGCACCCACCGCCAGCTCGCGCCGGTCATCGCCGGCGTGGCGGCCTACTTCGTCGTCCCCGTGGCCCTGATCGGCGGCACGCAGTACCCCGCCTCCGGGTTGCGCAGCGGCGCGCTCTACGTCGTCGTCGGCGCCATGATCGGCTACACCGTCCACCAGCTCGTCACGCAGGTCCGCGACCGCGCGTCGGCGGCCACCGAGTGGGGGACGCAGCTCGAGGACCTCGCCTTCACCGACGCCCTGACGGGCCTCGGCAACCGGCGGGCATGGGAGACGTGGCTCGACGCGGCGCTGGGCGCGGCGACGAGCGGCCCGGCGCTGTGCGTCGCCGTCTTCGACCTCGACCGCTTCAAGGCCTACAACGACGCCCACGGCCATCCGGCCGGCGACCGGCTGCTCGCCGCCGCCGCCACGGCCTGGCGGCGCGAGCTGCGCCCGACGGACGTCATCGCTCGCTACGGCGGCGAGGAGTTCGCCGCGGTGCTGCCGGCGTGCGCGCTGCCCGACGCCCACGTGGTGGTCGAGCGCATCCGCGCCGCGACGCCCTTCGGGCAGACGGTGTCGGCGGGGATCGCCGAGTGGGACCGGCGCGAGAGCGCCGCGGAGCTCGTCGCGCGCGCCGACGGCGCGCTCTACGCGGCGAAGGCCGCGGGGCGCGACCGCGCCCTGCCGGCGCTCGCCCGGGCCGCCTGACGTCCGCGCACGCGGGTTCACGCGCGAGCGCCACCCCGCCCGGTAGCTTGCGGACATGAGCGAGTCCCCCTGGGACCCCGCCACCTACGAGCAGATGGTGCGCGAGGAGGTCCCCGACTACGACCGCGTGCAGGAGGAGGTGGCGCGCGCGGCGGAGGGCGTGGCCGCCGAGCACGTCCTCGAGCTGGGCACGGGGACCGGCATCACGTCGCGGCGGGTGCTCGCGGTCCATCCCGGGGCGCACCTGACCGGCGTCGACGCCAGCGAGGTCATGCTCTCCGCCGCCGACCTCCCGGGCGCCGACCTGCGCCTGCAGGATCTGCGCGCGGCGCTCCCCGAGGGTCCCTTCGAGCTCGTCTTCTCGGCCTTCGTCGTCCACCACCTCGACGCGGCCGCCAAGGCCGACCTCTTCGCGCGCGTCGCCGCCGCGCTGGCGCCCGGCGGGCGCTTCGTGCTGGCCGACGTCATCCTCCCCGAGGACCCCGCCGACGTCGTCACCCCGCTGGACGAGGGCTTCGACATGCCCGACACGGTCGCCGACCTGCTGCGCTGGCTGGCCGACGCCGGCCTCGACGCCCGGGTGAGCTGGCGGGCGCGCGATCTTGCCGTCCTGGTCGCCGACCGACCTGCGTGACCAACGCCACACTCGGGCCGCGCCAAGGATCGCGGCGCCGACGGCGTCCTCCAGGACATGAGACGCCCCATCGCCCTGCTCGCCACCCTCGCGCTGGCTATCGCCGCGCTCGCGAGCCTCACCGCCATCGCCTCCTCGGCGACCAGTCAGCCCGCCACCGTGAAGACCGGCACCAGCAAGCTCGGCCGGATCGTGGTCGACGGCAAGTCCCACACCCTCTACCTGTTCCAGAAGGACAAGAACGGCAAGAGCGCCTGCTCGGGCGCCTGTGCCCAGAACTGGCCCCCGCTGCTCACCAAGGGCAAGCCCAAGGCCGGCGCCGACGCCAAGGCCGCGCTTCTCGGCACGATCAAGCGCGCGGACGGCACCACGCAGGTGACCTACAACAAGCACCCGCTGTACACGTTCGCCGGCGACGCCGGCAAGAAGGGCGCGACCAACGGCGAGGGCCTGACCGCCTTCGGCGCGCGCTGGTACGTCGTCGCGGCCAAGGGGACCGCCAAGCTCGGCGGCTACTAGGCCCGCGACTCCGACGCGAAGCCGCGGTTGAGCAGCTGGGTCGCCTGCTTGCCCGGATCGGGCGAATGCAGCAGGACGACGCCCAGCCGCCGGCCGTTGCGCCGGGCGGCTGCCACCAGGCACCGCCCGGCCGCGTCGGTGTAGCCGGTCTTGACCCCGATCGTGCCGGGGTAGCCGGTCCGCAGCAGCGGGTTGTTGTTGAAGAGGTAGATCCGCCCGCCCTTGATCGGGAAGGGCATCACCGCGCGCCGGCGCCTGACGATCCGCGCCAGGCGCGGCTGGTCGAGCACGGCGCGCGCCATCTGCGCGAGGTCGATCGCGCACGAGTGGTTGCCGGCGTCCTCGAAGCCGTCGGGAGAGCTGAAGCGCGTGCACGACAGGCCGAGGTCGCCGGCGCGCTCGTTCATGTCCTCGACGAAGTCCGCCACCGTCCCGGCCGTCCGCTGCGCGAGGGCGATCGCCGCGTCGTTGCCGGAGGGCAGCAGCAGCCCGTTGAGCATCGTCTCGAGCTTGATGCGCTTGCCCTTGGGCAGCAGCCCGACCCCCGAGCCCTTGTAGGCCAGCGCCTCCTTGGTCACCCTGACCTTCGCGTCGGCGGGAGCGCGCCCGACCACCACGAGCGCGGTCATCATCTTCGTCAGGCTCGCGATCGGCAGGACGCGATCGGGCCGGCGCCGCCACAGCACGCGGCCGGTGTCGAGGTCGAAGAGCAGCCCGCTGCGCGGCGGGCGCTTGAAGTCGACGCGCACGGGGTCTGCCGTGGCGGTCAGCGCGAGCGCCAGCGGGCGGCTGCCCGGGTCGGCGGCCTGCCCCGGGCCGTTGGAGACCTGCAGCGGGCCGGCCAGCGTCTCGGTCGGGCGCTGCGCCGTCGTGGCGTGCTCATTCGATGAGCCGCCTCCGCAACCGGCCACCGCGAGCACCGCGAGCACCGCGACAAGGATCCCCACGCGCCTCATCGATCAGGAGGATGCAGCAGGGCGCCGACGATGCCGAATCCGAAGAGGGCGAGCACGAGCCCCGAGAGCACCGTCAGGATGTCGACGCCTCCCTCGACGGCCGCGTGGATCGTGAGGCCGAGGAGCGCGCCCACGAAGACGAGCGCCACGGCCAGGATCGCTCCGCGCATCAGTAGACGGGGTACTTCGGCTGGCCGTAGGCCGCGCTGCGCCGCTTGGCGAAGGCGCGGACCGCGAGCAGGCCGAAGGCGAAGCCGCCGACGTGCGCGAAGTAGGCCACCCCACCGCCCCCGCCGGTCGGGTTGGTGAGGTCGATGGCGCCGAAGACCGCCTGCTGGGCGAACCAGATGAACAGGAACAGGTAGGCCGGGAGCTCGATGAAGGTGAAGAAGATGAACAGGAAGACGAGCGTGAGCACCCTGGCGCGGGGATAGAGCACGATGTAGCCGCCCAGCACGCCGGCGATCGCGCCCGACGCTCCCAGGGTCGGCACCGTCGCGTCGGGGTTGATGAGCGTCTGCAGCGCGAGCGCCGCGATCCCGCCCAGCAGGTAGAAGAAGACGAAGCGCACCGGCCCCATGGAGTCCTCGACGTTGTTGCCGAAGATCCACAGGAAGAGCATGTTGCCGCCGAGGTGAAACAGGCCGGCGTGGGTGAACATCGCGGTGAAGACCGTGGCCCACGTCGGGATGTCGCTCGGCTCGTCCGGGCCGCACGCCACGGCCGCGCCCTGCTGGACGAGGTCGCAGTGCTGGCCGGGATGGGTGAGCTCGTACGGGATCGCGCCGTAGTGGAAGAGCGACGCCTGGTCGAGCGAGTTGCCGCCGAAGTCGATCCCGCTCTTGGGCTGCAGGAAGAGATAGACGAAGACGTTGATGACGATCAGCGCGATCGTCACCACGGCCGTCCGGTCGGTCGGGATGTTGTCCTTCAGCGGGAACAAGGCCCGCGAAGGCTACCCGCCGACCCGCCGCGGCCTACCGCACGACGAGGCTCATGCGCCGCTCGCGCGACCCCGCGCTCGAGGCGGCCCGCGCGACCACGGCGTAGCGGCCGGCGCGCAGGCGGCGCATGGGGTGCAGCGTGACCCGCATGAGGTCCGAGCGCGCCCGCGACTGCGTCCGCGCGTAGGTGCGCCCGCCGCGGCGCAGGGCGATGCGGACCATCGCGCCGCGCTCGCCGCGCACGCGGCAGGCGACCCGGCGGCCGTGCTGCGCGCAGCTGACCTTGAGCGGACGCACCGCGCGCGCGGCGAAGGTGGGCGCCGGCGTCGTGCTCGCGGGCGGGGCGGCAGCCGGGGGAGCCGGCGCGGGCGCCGGGGCGACCGGCGGCGGCGTGATCGACCCGGCGTCGATCGCCGAGCCGAAGGTCTGCGCCCAGTACAACGGCGAGCCCGCGGCGCCGACGCCGGTGGCGCGGAAGGCCGGGTTCTCGATGTTGGCGCGGTGGCCGGGCGAGTTCAGCCAGCCGTCGACCACGGCCTGGGCGCTCGAGTAGCCCTCGGCGATGTTCTCGCCCCACGTCGCCGTCGGGTAGCCGCAGGCGACGAACCGCTCGCCGGCCGTGCGGTCGACGGGTGGCGCCGGGTCGTCGTGGTCCATGTAGCGGTAGTTGGCCATGTGGCGGGCCTTCCACGTCGCCGCGGGGCTCAGGGTGGGGGAGACGACGAGTGGCGTGAGCCCCATGCCGACGCGGTGCGCGTTGACCAGCGCGACGACCTGCGTGGCGAGGTCGGCGCGGTTGGCCGGCCACGACGGGTCCTGGTTGCAATCGCCCACGACGGCGAGCGCCGGGGGCGCGCCGGCGAGGGAGGCCGCGCACACCAGCGCGGCGATGAGGATGAGCGGTCGGCGAGGCACGCCGGATGGGTGGGGTGGGGCCCCGGGGGGCGGGCGAACGTATTCCCGTGCGTGCGCGCGCGAAAAGTGCCCTGCGACAGGCGGCAGGAATTCGGCCGCCGATGGCGACGGACCTGAGACAGCCGGATTGCGCCGCGGCGCCTAGCCCGTCGCGGCGAGCGGCCCGACCCCGGGCCGGTCCTGCTCGACGTGCGTGTCCGCGTGGTAGCTCGAGCGCACGAGCGGGCCCGCCGCGACGTGGTCGAAGCCCAGCTCGTAGCCGGCCTGCTCGAGGGCCTTGAACTCGTCGGGGTGCCAGTAGCGGACCACCGGCAGGTGCTGCGCCGTGGGCCGCAGGTACTGGCCGACGGTGATGACCTGGACGTCGTGCTCGCGCAGCATCGCGAAGGCCTCGACGAGCTCGTCGTGCGTCTCGCCGAGGCCGACCATGAGGCCGGACTTCGTGACGACGTCATCGCCGCCCATCGCCTTGGCGTTGCGCAGCACGCGCAGCGAGCGCTCGAAGCGCGAGCCACGGCGGGCGACGGGGTACAGGCGCGGCACGACCTCGACGTTGTGGTTGAAGACGTCGGGGCGCTCGGCGATGACCTTCGCCAGGGGCATCTCCTGGCCGCGGAAGTCGGGCGTGAGGACCTCGACCTTGCACTGCGGCGCCTGGCGGCGGATCTGGCGGATGACGCCGACGAAGGCGCTCGCCCCGTAGTCGGGGAGGTCGTCGCGGTCGACGCTCGTGATGACCGCGTGGCGCAGGCCCATGCGCGCGACGCTGCGCGCCACGCGGGCCGGCTCGAGCGGGTCGTTCCACGTCGGCTTGCCGGTCTTGACGTTGCAGAAGCCGCAGCGGCGCGTGCACGTGTCGCCGAGGATCATGAAGGTCGCCGTGCCCCGCTCCCAGCAGTCGCCGATGTTGGGGCAGGCCGCCTCCTGGCAGACGGTGTGGAGGTTGTCGGCCTCGATGCGGGAGCGCAGCTCGCGATACCGCGGGCTGCCGGGCGCCGGGACCTTGAACCAGGCGGGCTTGCGGTCGCGCAGGCCGTGGACCTCGCTGCCGAGGACCTTCAGCACGTCCATCCCGCCCGGGTTGGCGCGCGACCGGGTCCTGTGCTCGCGCTCGCTCACGGCCTCGGACGATACAACTCGGATCAGTGCTTCCCGCCTCCGCGCCACCACCGCCGCCGATCGTCCGCCACTACATACCCTACCCGGCCACGCGCAAGCGCGAGATGGCCGCCTACGCGCGCCGCCACTACGGGATCGACAGCTACCGACTGACCGATCCGAAGGTCATCGTCGAGCACATCTCGGTCGCCGGCTCGACGAGCGAGGTCTTCGCCACCTTCGCCCCCGACGTGGCCGACCTCGAGCTCCACGAGCTGCCCAACGTCTGCTCGCACTTCGTGGTCGGCGCCGACGGCACGGTCGTGCAGATGGTCCCGCTCTCGCTCATGTGCCGCCACACGGTCGGCCTCAACTACACGGCGATCGGGATCGAGCACGTCGGCTTCCGCGACGGCGACGTCCTCGGTGACGCCCGCCAGCTGCGCGCCTCGCTGCGGCTGACGCGGTGGCTGCGCTGCCGCTTCGGGATCTCGGTGAAGAACGTGATCGGCCACAACGAGTCGCTCTCCTCGCCCTACCACCGCGAGCGCGTCGCCGCCCTGCGCCGCCAGACCCATGGCGACTGGGTCCACGCCTCGATGGTCCGCTACCGGGCCAGGCTGCGCGCGCTGCCCTGCCCGGCGTAGCATCGCGGCGCATGGAGGACGGCATCGCACGCACCGCCCTGGACGCCGACGCCGGCGAGCGCTTCGTCTCGCTGCGCCGGGCGCTGGGCGTCACGAGCTTCGGCATCAACCAGCTCGTGCTCGAGCCGCGTCAGCGCGGGCGCATCCACCGCCACGCCCGCCAGGAGGAGGTCTACCTCGTGCTCGAGGGCGAGCTGACCGTCCTCGTCGAGCGCGAGCCGCACGTGCTGGCGCCGGGCGAGCTCATGCGCGTCGGCCCGGAGGTCCGTCGCCAGCTCGTCAACCTGGGCTCCGAGCGCGTCGTCCTGGTGGCGCTGGGCGGCGACGGCGAGCACGTCGGGCGCGACGGCGAGGCGTGGACCGACTGGGACAGCCCAAGCAGCGGGAGGCCGCAGGAGGTCCCGCTGCCCGACGACCTGCCGGCCTAGACGGGGACGGCGGCGAGGGCGAGCGCCGCCTCCAGGCGCGCCGCCGAGACCAGGCGCTGGCGGCGCCCGAAGGCCTCGGCGAAGCGGAAGGCCATCCGCTTGCGGAAGCACGGGAGGTGCTCGCCGCCGCCGAGCTCGCGGGCGACGGAGGTCATCCGCACCTCGGGCAGGCCGCAGGCCACGACCCACTCGAAGGGCCGCAGGTCGTTGTCGACGTTGACCGCGAAGCCGTGGGTGGTCACCTCGCGCGCGCGGTGCACGCCGATCGAGGCGACCTTGCGCTCCTGCGTCCACACGCCGATGTACTCGCGCCCGTCGGCCGAGCCGCCGCGTGCGTCCGCGAGGCCCTCGTCGCGCAGGGCGGCGACGATCGCACGCTCCATGGTCTGCACGTAGCCCATGAGGTCGGACACGCGCATGATCGGATAGCCGACGAGCTGGCCCGGGCCGTGGTAGGTGAGAAGGCCCCCGCGGTCGACGTCGACGATGTCGATGCCCTGCGCGCGGTACCAGTCCTCGCCGCGGGCGAGCTCGCCGGGCTGCGAGCGCCGGCCGCGCGTGTAGACGGGCGGGTGCTCGAGGAGCAGCAGCGTGTCGGGGATGACGTCGGCCTGGCGCGCGGCGCGCACGCGCTCCTGCAGCGCCCACGCCTCGCGGTACTCAACGACGCCGAGGTTGACGCTCCACAGCTCACCGGCCATCTCCCCATGATGGCACCATCGTCGCCATGCCCAACACGCTGGTCATCACGAAGGTCGGCCCGCAGGCGGATCGGATCCTCGACGCCTTCCAGCAGCGCACCAGGCTCGCCGCCCGCGACGGCGAGACCGCGCGCATCTTCACCTTCGAGGGCGCGGGGCACGGCGTCGACGTGGGCGCCGAGCTCGACGCGATCGACCCCGACTGGTCCGCGCACGTGGAGGTCGCCACGCAGGTGTGATGTACACGCTCGCGCATGAAGGCGGCTGCTGATCGCAGGTCAGCCCTTGACGGCGTAGCGCTCGAGGCCCGCGCCGAGCTGCGCGAGCGCCTCCTCGGCGCGGGCGCGGACCTCGGCCGCCAGCTTCGGGTGCCGCGCGCCGTCGACGATGCGGCGCCGCGCGTGGTGGACGATCGCGCTGTGCACGCCCATCATCGCGTTGGCCGCGACCCACGGCGTGACGTCGGCGGCGTCGGCGTTCGTTTCCTCGGCGAGCAGGGCGGCCAACGAGGCGGTGTAGCTGGCGAAGATCTGCTGCTCGCGGGCCAGTAGGGCGGGGCTCGCGCTGATCATGCGGGTGAGCGCAGCGAGCTCCTCGCGGGCCTGGCGGTCGTTCTTGGCCAGCAGGCCGCGCTCGGCGAGGATGAAGCGGCCGAAGGCGGCAAGCGCCGGCTCGCCGGGCTCGCGCTCGCGGATCGTTCGAAGCAACTCGTCCTCGAAGGACTGCAGCCGCCAGTAGACGAGGTCCTCCTTGGTGGGGAAGTAGTTGAAGACCGTCTGCTCGGAGACCTCGGCGGCGCGCGCAATCTCCGCCACCGTGACGCGCTCGAAGCCGCGCTCGCCGAACAGCCGCCGTGCGGTCTCGGCGATGAGCCGGCGCGTCTGCTCCTTCTTGCGCTCGCGCAGTCCCAACTGCGCCGACTCGGCGGTGCTCATGGCGAAAGTCTAGCAGCACAAAACATAGTTGCGCCCAAATCTTAGGGTTGCTACAACATGGACCATGAGCACACTCACCGTTGATTCCAGGACCACGGTCGCGGTGCCCTTCGCCGCGATCGTCCTCGCCATGCTGCCCGCGGTCCTCGACCAGACGATCCTGGCCACCGCGCTGCCCGTCGTGGCCGCCGACCTGGGCCGCCTCGCCGACATCTCCTGGGTCGTCACGGCCTACGTCGTCGCGGCCGCGGCGTCCACGCCGCTGTGGGGCAAGCTCGGCGACCGCTATGGCCGCAAGGCGCTGCTCGAGCTCGCGCTGCTCGTCTTCGTCGCCACCTCGGCGCTGTGCGGCGCGGCCCAGGACATCACCCAGCTCATCGCCCTGCGCGCCGCCCAGGGCGCGGCCGCCGGCGGGCTGATGACGCTGGCGATGGCGTCCGTCGGCGACCTCGTGGCTCCACGCGAGCGCGGGCGCTACCAGGGCTACATCGCCGCGACGTTCGCCGTCGCCACCATCGTCGGCCCGCTCATCGGCGGCATCCTCGTCGACCACGCCAGCTGGCGCTGGGTCTTCCTCGTCAACCTGCCGATCGGCGCCGCCGCGCTCATCGGCCTGCACCTGCGCTTGCCCGCGCCGGACGTCGCTGGCGCCGATCGACCGCTCGACGTGTCGGGTGCTGTGCTCCTGGCGGGCGCCACCAGCGCCCTGATGCTCACGTGCATCTGGGGCGGCTCGCGCTACGCCTGGGACTCCGGTCAGATCCTGACCCTCGCCATCGCCGCGCTCGTGCTCTCGGGAGCCCTGCTCGCGCGCGAGCGGCACGCCGCCGACCCGATCGTCCCCTTCCACCTGCTGCGCACCGGATCGGTGGCGATCGCGAGCGCCGCCCTGTTCCTCGCCACCGCCGCGCTGTTCTCGGTCACCGTCTTCGTCCCGCTCTTCCTGGAGACCACGACCGGGGCCGACCCGACCGAAGCCGGGCTGTTGCTCGTGCCGGCCATGCTCGGCATCGCCGTTTCGACGACGCTCTCCGGCCGCGCCATCGTCCGCACCGGGCGCTACAAGCGCTTCCCGATCGCGGGCCTGGCCCTGATGACGATGGGCCTCGTTCTGCTGGCGGGCTTCACCGGCGATCCGTCGCAGCTCGCCACCGGGATCGCGCTGGCGGTCTTCGGCCTCGGCTTCGGCATGGTGACCCAGGTCCTGATCGTCGCCGTCCAGAACAGCGTCGAGCGGCGCGAGCTCGGCGTCGCCACGGCCACCACCGGGTTCTTCCGTGCGCTCGGCGGCGCCGTCGGGGCCGCGGTCCTCGGCGCCGTGTTCGCCGCGCGGTCCGGCGCGGACGGCACGGCGCACGCGCTGCGCGCCGACGTCATCGACGGCGTCCAGGCCGTCTTCCTCGTCGCCGCTCCGCTCGCCGCGCTGGCGCTGATCGTCGTCCTGCGCCTGCCCGAGCTGCCGCTTCAGTCCAGCAACCCCAAGTCCTGAAGGAGGACGAGATGGCATCCGGCTTCAGAACCGCCGTCCTGCTGCGCAGCGAGCAGTCGGGCGGAGCGATCTCCGCGGTCGAGAACACCCTGCCCGCCGGCTGGGAGGGGCCGCCACTGCACCACCACGACTTCGACGAGGCGTTCTACGTGCTCGAGGGCGCGCTGACCTTCCAGGTCGGCGCGGAGCGCCTGACCGTCGGACCGGGCGGCCTGGCCTTCGCGCCCCGCGGCGTGGTGCACACGCTCGCCAACCACAGCGATGCGCCGGCGCGCTACCTGCTGCTCTGCACGCCGGCCGGCTTCGAGCGCCACTTCGCCCGGCTCGGCGCGAAGTGGACGGGCGAGGATCCGCCCGCCTGGGCGATGCAGCCGATCCCGCCGACGACGACGGTCGGGCCGCCGATGGAGCCGCCGTCGTGAGCGCGTGGCGGCTGAGCTCCGGCGCGCGCAAGGCGATCCTGACGCTGCACGTGAGCGTCTCGGTGGCGCTGATCGGCGTCACGGGCAGCGTGCTCATCGTCTCGCTGCGGGCCGCCGGCGCCGACAGCTCGGCCGACGCCCACGCCCTCTACGTTTCGGCGCAGACCCTCGCGTTCGCGCTCGCGATCCCCTTCAGCCTCACGTCGCTGGCCACGGGCCTCGGGCTCGGGCTGGGGACGCGCTGGGGCGTCCTGCGGTACTGGTGGGTCACGGGCAAGCTGGCGCTCCAGCTCGCGATCATCCTGACCGGCGCGCTCGTCGTTCGCCCGACGGTGCAGGCGCTCATCGACCGCACGGATGCCGGGGCCGCGCTCGGCGCGGCCCGCTGGGAGCTGACGTTGGCCGGGGTCGCGAACCTGGCCTTCGCGATCGCCGCCGTCGCCCTGGCGGTCTTCAAGCCGGGCGGGCGCCTGCACCGGACCACGTCCGCCCGTGAAGGCCGCCGCCCGCGGCGCCGGCCTAGAGGCTCTCGAGCCGGCGCTTGAGCGCCGCCAGGAACTGCGCGGCCAGCGCCCCGTCGAGCGCCCGGTGGTCCCACGACATGCCGACGACCATGATCGGGCGGATGGCGATCGAGTCCTCGCCGTCCTCGTCGGTCACGACCACCGGGCGCTTGACGACCGCCTCGAGGTCGAGGATCGCCACCTGCGGCTGGTTGATGACCGGCGTGGCCATGATCGAGCCGAATTGGCCGGGGTTGGTGATCGTGAAGGTGCCGCCCTGGACGTCGTCGGGGCTCAGCGACCGCGAGCGCGCCGCGCGGGCGATCTCCTTGATGCGCTTGGCCAGGCCCTCGGCCGAGAGGTCCTGCGCCGAGCGGATCACGGGGACGATGAGCCCGTCCTCGCCCAGCGACACCGCGATGCCGAGGTTGACGTCGTCGTGGACGGTGTGGGCGTCGCCCTCCAGCCACGCGTTGAGCGCGGGGAACTCGCGCAGCGCGTCGATCGTGGCGCGGGCCATGAAGGGCAGCGCGGTGAGGCCGGCCTGCTTGCGCACCTTCTCCACGCGCGACATGTCGACCTCGATCCAGGTCGTGCACGTCGCCGCGGTGTCGAGCGAGCGCTTCATGTGCTCGCCGACGAGCTTGCGCATGCGCGAGAGCGGGGCGGCGGCCGGCGGCTGGTAGGCGCCCGCGAGCGCGGGGGCCGCGGCCGGCGCGGGCGCGGCGGCGGGCGCCGCGGCGGGCTCGGCCTTCGGCGCCGGCGGGTCGGGCCGGTAGGGCGACTCGATGTGCAGAGGCGGCTCGGTCGCCGCGGCCGCGCCGCCGTCGCCCGACTCGATGAACGCGAGCACGTCCTGCTTGCGCACGCGCCCGTCGCGCCCGGTGCCCTGCACCCGGTCGAGGTCGACGCCGTGCTCGGCGGCGATCCGCTGCACGACCGGCGAGTAGCGCCGGCCGGCGCGCGCGGCGGTGCCCGGCTGCGGCGCGGACGAGGCGGAGGCCTCGGCGGGCGTCCGGGTGGGTGGGTCCGATTCGGCCGCCTCGCTCGTGGGCGGCGCGCCGTTCTGCTCGGAGGCGTGCGCCTGCCCGGGCTTGGCGTCGGTCGCCAGGCGCGCCAGGACGGTCCCGACGTCGACGGTCGTCCCGACCTCGACGATGATCTCGGCCACGCGCCCCGCCGCGGGCGAGGGCACGTCGGTGTCGATCTTGTCGGTCGAGATCTCGCAGATCGTCTCCTCGTACTCGACCCAGTCGCCGACCTGCTTGCTCCACGCGACGATGGTCCCCTCGGAGACCGACACCCCCATCTGGGGCATGACGACGTCGACCAGCGTCTCAGTACTCGAGGAGCTCACGGGCGGCCTCCTTCACGCGGTCGACGCTGGGCAGGAGCGCCTGCTCGAGCGGCGGCGAGAACGGGATCGGCACGTCGGGCGTGGCGATACGGCGCACGGGGCCGTCGAGGTCCTCGAAGCCCTTCTCGGCGATGACGGCGGCCACCTCGGCGCCGGCCGCGCACGTCTGGTTGGCCTCGTCGACGATCAGCACCTTCGAGGTCTTGCGCACGCTCGCCAGGATCGCCTCCTCGTCGAGCGGCACGAGCGAGCGCAGGTCGAGGACCTCGACCGAGGCGCCGTCGAGGTCCTCTGTCGCCTCCAGCGCGGTGTGGACCATGGCGCCGTAGGCGATGACCGTCAGGTCGGTGCCCTCGCGCGCGACGTGCGCGGTGAACGGCGTCTCGTAGGCGCCGTCGGGGACGTCGCCCTTGACGCGCCGGTAGAGGTGCTTGTGCTCGAGGTAGACGACCGGGTTGTGGTCGCGGATGGCCGAGATCAGAAGGCCCTTGGCGTCCTCGGCGGTCGAGGGCGCCACGACCTTCATCCCCGGCGAGTGCATGAACCACGCCTCGGGGTTCTGGGAGTGGAACGGGCCGCCCGAGAAGCCGCCGCCGCTGGGCAGGCGCACGGTGATGTTCACCGGCAGCCCCTGGCGGTAGTACATCTTCCCGGCGACGTTGACGAGCTGGTCGAAGCCGCACGAGATGAAGTCGGCGAACTGCATCTCGGCGATCGGGCGCAGGCCGACCACGGCGGCGCCTACGGCCGTGCCGATGATGCCCGACTCGGCCAGCGGCGTGTCCATCACGCGGCTGGGGCCGAACTCGTCGATGAAGCCGTCGGTGACCTTGAAGGCGCCGCCGAAGACGCCGATGTCCTCGCCCATCACGAGCACGCGCTCGTCGGCGCGCATCTCCTCGCGCATCGCGTCGGAGATCGCCTGCAGGTAGGTCATGGTCGCCATCAGGACGCGCCTCCCGCGAAGCCGCTCCAGGGCGCGTTGCCGTCGCCGAGGAGGATCTCGTCCTCGCCTTCGTGGAAGAGGCGGTCGGTGGCGGTGTCGGGGTCGGGCATCGGCATCGCCAGGGCCTCCTGGGTGCCGTCCTCGATGGCCTGGCGGACCTCCTCGCGCAGCGGCGCGGTGTCGACGCCGGCCTCGCGCAGCCGCGCCTCCTGGCGGTCGATCGGGTCCTTCTGGCGCCACTCCTCGACCTGCTCCTTGGGCACGTACTTCATGTCGTCGTGCGCGGCGTGGCCGTGCATGCGCATGGTCACGGCCTCGAGCAGCGTCGGGCCCTCGCCGGCGAGCGCGCGCTCGCGGGCGCGGCGCGTGGCCTCGAACATCGCCTCGACGTCGTTGCCGTCGACCGTCTCGCCCGGGAAGCCGTAGGCGGCGGCGCGCTCGACGGGATCCACGGCGAACTGGCTGGCGGTGGGCGTCGAGTAGGCGTACTGGTTGTTCTCGAGGATGAAGATCACGGGGAGCTTCTGCACGCCCGCCCAGTTCATGGCCTCGTGGAAGTCGCCTCGCGACGTGGAGCCGTCGCCGAACCACGTGATCGCGCAGCGCTGCTCGCCGCGCAGCTTGAAGGCCATCGCCATGCCGGTGGCCACGAGCATCATGTCGGGGAGCATCGAGACCATCCCGACGCAGCCGAGGCGGTGGTCGCCGAAGTGCACGTTGCCGTCGCGCCCGCCGGTGACGCCGCCGTCGCGGCCCATGTACTGGGCGAGGATGCGCGCCGGGGTGACGCCGCGGACGAGGTGGCCGCCGAGGTCGCGATGCAGGATGCACAGGCGGTCCTGCGCGCTCATGGCGAACGTCGAGCCGACCGACACCGCCTCCTGGCCGAAGCCGTCGTAGAAGGAGCCGGGCACCTTGCCCTGCCGATAGAGGTTCATCGCGCGCTCCTCGATACCCCGCATGAGGAGCATGTAGCGCAGGAGCGCGACGCGGTCGTCGAGCGTCAGGTGCTCGGATACGGCTGCCGGCGCGTCGGCGCGCGCGGTCTTCGTTGCCATCGGGCTTGCGGTTCCCTTCGTGGTCGGGGGCCTCGTGCGGGATCGCCGCACCCCGGCCCGTGCGTCGCTCCGTGGCCGGGATCGCCGGACCGTACGGGGCGCCTCTCACTCCAGGCTGCGGAGGGTAGCTGACCCCTACCCTTGAGGGATGGACGAGGCGCTCTGGCGCAGCCGCCTGCGCTGGCGCTGGCGCGGCGCGATGCTGTGGCCGGCCTTCGCCGTCGCGGTGGTGGTCGACGCGGCGCTCCTGGAGCTGCTGCCGGTGTCCGGCGACGACGGCCCGGGGCTCTTTGCCGCCGTCCTGCTGGCCGGCTTCCTCAACCTCGTCGTCGTGGCCGTCGGCGCCCCGCTCGCCGGGCGCCTGCTGCGCCGCCGGCGCCCGGCGACGCCGAACGTCGTCGCCGCCGACCAGGCGGGGACGGTCCTCGTCGCGCTCTTCGGGGCGCTGATCGCGGCGCTCGGCCTCGCGCACCACTCGAGCGTGAGCGCCGCGCGCGACGACCTCCGCGCCCAGGCCGCCACGGCGCGGCGCTTCGTCATCAACCAGGCCCCGCGCGAGTTCCAGGCCAACGCCGACCACCTCAACACGGTCAAGCAGGGCCCGGCGCTCTACCGCACGTGCGTCGCCGGCCCGGACCCCAAGCGCGCCTTCTGCGTCTTCGTCAACACCGACCAGTCGCCCCCGGGCGTCACCCGCGACCCCGACATGCGGCCCAACGAGGTCGTCATGCGGACGGGCCGCTAGCGCGTGACGCTCGTCCCCGCCGACAGCGCCGAGGTCATCGCGCGGCGCTTCGGCGCCGCGGGCGAGCGCTTCCTGCGCGAGCTGCCCGGGCGCCTGGCCGTGGTTGCGGCCCGGTGGCGGCTCGCGCTCGGCGCGCCGCTGCCGATCGGCATCGGCGGCTACCTCGTCGGGGCACGGACGGCGGAAGGCGCGGACGCCGTGCTCAAGCTCTCGCCCACCGGCGGCGAGCAGGATCGCGCGAACGCGCTCGAGGCCTGGGCGCTGGAGCGCTGGTTCGGGGAGGGCGCGGTCGCGCTGCTGCGGGCCGACCACGTCAACGGCGCCCTGCTCCTCGAGCGCTGCGTCCCGGGCGAGACGATCGACGGGCTCGGCGACGACGACATGGTCCGGGCCGGGTGTGCGGTCGCGCGGCGGCTGCACCGCGTCCCGGACCTCGAGGACGGGTGGTTCCTGCGCAGCGCGCTCGACGCGGTCGCGCTGCGCGCGGCCGCGTTCGGCGACCTCATGGCGCGCATCGGGCGCCCGCTGTCCGCGCACGCCGAGGGCGTCGTGGCGGCCGCGCACGAGGAGCTCGCGTCCGCCGGCGCGGCGCCGGTCGTCTGCCACGGCGACCTCAACCCCGGCAACCTGCTCTCGGCGCAGCGCGCCCCGTGGCTGGCGATCGATCCGCTGCCGGTCATCGCGCCTCCCGCCTATGACGCCGCCTCGCTCGTGTGGGCCAGGCGCCCGTGGCTGCTCGAGCGGCCCGATCCCGGCGCGGTGCTCGTGCGCCGCGTCGAGCTGGCGGCCGACGCCCTCGACGCGCCCCCGCACGACGTGTGGGCGTGGACGCTCGCCCGCGCCACGGGCATGCTCGTCGAGCGCGCCGCCTGGGGCGGCTACGACGACGCCCTCGTCGTGGCGGTCGTCGAGCTGCTCAGCCGCTGCGCGCTGTAGCTAGGTGGCGTAGTCGCCGGCGCCGAGGAAGTGCAGCGAGACGTACGGCTCGTCGCCCACGACCCACGAGTCGTGGCCGGGCGCGACGTAGAAGAGCTGGCCGGGCTCCATCACGCGCTCCTCGCCGTCGTCCATCAGGACCGCGGCGCGGCCGGAGACGACGAGGCCGACGTGCTCGACCTGGCAGCGCGCATCGGGGTCGCCGCCGACGTGGCGCGACCAGCGCCAGCCCGGCTCGTAGGTCGCGCGCCCGACGACCATCCCGCCGATGCGCACGACCTCGAAGCGCCCGAGCTCGAACTCGCGCACTTCGTCGGGCTCCTCGAAGGCGCGCAGGTCGAGGGCGGGCACCGCTAGAGCGCCAGCGCGATCGGCTGCTCGAGCAGCGCCCTGATCCGGGCCAGGAACTCGGCCGCTTGGGCCCCGTAGAGGATGCGGTGGTCGCAGACGAGCGTCAGCGTCATGACGTTGCGCGCGACGATCTCGCCGTCGCGGACGACCGCCCGCGGCTCCATCTTGCCGACCGCGAGGATGGCGGCCTGCGGCGGGTTGATGACCGCGCTGAACTCGGTCACGCCGAACATCCCGAGGTTGGAGACGGTGAACGTCCCGCCCGAGAGCTCCGGCGGCGTGACCGCGTTGGCCCGCACGCGGTCGGCCAGCGCGCGCGCGTCGCGCGCGATCTCGCCCAGCGACTTCTTGTCGGCGTCGAAGACGGTCGGGACGACGAGCGCGTCGAGCGCCGCCACCGCGACGCCGACGTTGACGCGCGAGTAGAGCTCGAAGCGGCCGTCCTTGTAGGAGCCGTTGGCGCGCGGGAACTCGCGCAGAGCGAGCGCCGCCGCCTTGACGACCATGTCGTTGTAGGACGGCACCGCGCTGTTGACGGTCTCGGCGGCGGCCTTGAGCTGCGAGCGCAGGGCGACCGCGTTCTCCATGTCGACGTCGGTGGCGATCGTGAACTCGGGGACGGTGGCCTTCGACTCGGCCATCCGCCGCGCGATCACCTGTTGGGTGCGCGAGAGCTCCTGGACGGCGACGTCGCCCTTGGCCGTCCCGGTCTCCGCGACCGTGGTCGGCGGCGGCGGGGGAACCGTCGCGGCGGGGGCGGCAGCGGGCTCGGCCGGCGCGGCGGCCGGTACGGCCGCGGGCGCGGCTTCGGCGGGCGCCGGAGCGGCGGCGGGTGCGGCCTGCGGCGCGGCGCCGGAGGCCGCCGCCTCGACGTCGGCCTTCACGATCCGGCCGCCCGGGCCGGTGCCCTGCAGGCGCGAGAGGTCGACGCCATGCTCGCGCGCGATCCGGCGCGCGACGGGCGAGGCCTTGGCGCGGCCGCCGTTGCCCTCGGGCGAGGGCGCCGCGGCCGCCGGGGCGGGCTCGGGGGCGGCGGCCGGCGGCTCCGCGGTGGCCGCCGCGGCGGCCGGGGCGGGCGCCTCGCTCGGCGCGCCGTTGCCCGAGGCCTCGGCCTGCTGGGTCGCCTGCGCGGGCGCGGCGTCGCTCGCCGGGGCCTCGCCGCCGGCGCCGATGCGCGCGATGACCTCGCCGATCGGCAGCGTGTCGCCCTCCTGGGCGACGATCGACAGCGTCCCTGGGCTGTCGGCCTCGTAGGTCATCGTGGCCTTGTCGGTCTCGATCTCCACGAGCTCGTCGCCGCGGGTGACCTCGTCCCCGTCGGCCTTGAGCCACTTGAGGATCGTGCCCTCCTCCATGGAGTCGGACAGGCGCGGCATGACGACGTCGGGCATGCGGGGGATGCTACCCACGCGTTGGCGCGGGCCGCGGGCCGGGCGTCAGCTCGACGTTGCGAGCAGCCGCGTCAAATCGTCGGCCGGCATCGGGCGGGCGAAAAGGAAGCCCTGGCCGAGGTCGCAGCCCAGCGCGAGGACGGCGCGGTGCTGGTCGTCGTCCTCGATGCCCTCGGCCACGGTGCGCAGCCCGAGCGCGTGGGCGAGCGAGACGATGGCGCCGGCGATCGACGAGCCCTGGCCGTCGCCGAGGCCGGCGACGAACGAGCGGTCGACCTTGATCACGTCCAGCGGGAAGCGGCGCAGGTGGGCCAGCGAGGAGTAGCCGGTGCCGAAGTCGTCCATGGCCAGCCGCACGCCGATGTCCTTGAGCCCGCGCAGGACCGTCGCCGCCCCGGCCTCCATGATCGCGCTCTCGGTGATCTCGACCACGAGGCAGCCGGGCGCAAGGTGGTGGTCCTCGAGCGCGGCGCGCACCTGGGCGACGAAGTCGGGCTGCTGGAGCTGGCGCGGCGAGACGTTGACCGACACCTGCAGGCGCTCCATGCCGGTCTCGTCGTGGATGCGGCGCAGCGTCGCGCACGCCTCGCGCAGGACCCAGGCGCCGAGCGGCACGATGAGGCCCGTCTCCTCGGCGAGCGGGATGAACGACCCCGGGGGCACGAGCCCGCGCTCGGGGTGCTCCCAGCGCACGAGCGACTCGAAGCCCTCGATCCGCGCGTCGGCCAGCGAGACGAGCGGCTGGCAGTGCAGGCGCAGCTCGCCGCGGTCGATGCCGCGCCGCAGGGCGGCCTCCATGGCGAGGCGGTCGCGCACGTCCTGGCGCATCGCCTCGTCGAAGAGCTCGACGCCGTGGCCGCGCTCCTTGGAGCGGTACATGGCGGCGTCGGCGTCGCGGATGAGGTCCTCGGGCGCCTCGAAGCCGTCGCGCGAGAGCGCGATGCCGATGCTCGCCTGCAGGAAGGCCTCGCCGTCGGAGACGACGAAGGGCTCGGCGAAGGTGTCGAGCAGTCGCTCGGCGATGGCCCGCGCGTCGTTGGGCTCGCCGATGTCCTCGCACAGCAGCGTCAGCTCGTCGCCGCCGAAGCGCGCGAGCGTGTCCGAGGGCCGCAGCGCCGAGCTCAGGCGCATGGCGACGTCGACCAGCAGGCGGTCGCCGGCCTTGTGGCCCAGCGAGTCGTTGACGACCTTGAAGCGGTCGAGGTCGAGGAAGAGGACGGCGACGCCGCGTTCGCGCCGGCGCGAGCGGCGCAGCGACTGGCCGAGGCGGTCCAGGAAGAGGGTGCGGTTGGGTAGGCCGGTGAGCCCGTCATGCAGCGCGCGGTGGGCGAGCTCGAGCTCGGCGCTCTTGCGCTCGGAGATGTCGCGCGAGACGCAGACCATCTCCAGCGCCTCGCCGCTCGGCGCGCGGACGGCGCGGAACGTCGTCTCCAGCCAGACGATCGACCCGTCGCGGCGGCGGGCGCGGTAGGCGGCGGTGCGCGAGCGCTCCTCGCGCAGGGCGCCGACCCAGTTGCGCTCGACGATCTCCATGTCGTCGGGGTGGTCCATGCCCAGCGCCTTGGGGGTGCGGCCGAGCATCGCCTCGGGGTCCCAGCCCAGCAGCGCCCGCGCGACCGGGGAGGCGTAGAGGAAGCTGCCGTCGACGGTGTGGCGCGAGAGGAAGTCGGTGGAGTGCTCGGCGAGCATCCGGTACTCGGCCTCGCGGGCGGCGAGCGCCATGCGCGCCGTGACCTCGACGGTGACGTCCTCGATCGTGCCCACGAGGCCGGCCGGCGTGCCGGGGCCCTTGGTCACCGGCGCCATGTGGATGCGCGCCCAGCGGTCGACGGCGCCCGCGACGCGGATGTCGAGCGACGCGCGCGTGCCCAGCGTGCGGGCCCGGCGGACCTCGGCGACGAGGCGGTCGCGGTCGTCGGCGGGGACGCGCGAGAGCCACTCGGCGCCCTCGAGGACCTCGCTGGGGATGTCGAAGATCTCGCGCAGGTGCTCGTTGGCGTAGGCGAGGCGCCCGTCGTCGGCGATGGCGAAGATGCCGACCGGCGAGGCCGCGGCCAACGTGCGGAAGCGCTCCTCGCTCTCGGCCAGCGCCTGCTCGGCGGCGCGGCGCTCGCCGATGTCGGTCATCTGCGACAGGAAGTACAGCGGCACGCCGTCGGCGTCGCGCATGAGGCTGACGTCGAGGGCGACCCATGCCTCCTCGCCGCCGGGGCGCAGGTAGCGCTTCTCGGTGCGGTAGGTCTCGAGCTCGCCGGCGGCCAGCGCCGCCATCGACTCGCGGTCGGACTCGTGGTGGGCGGGGTGGGTGACGTCGCGCACCGCGACGCCGGTCAGCTCCTCCGCCGGGCGCCCGAGGATCGCGGCCAGCGAGCGGTTGACGCGCAGGAAGTTGCCCTCGATGCTCGTGATCGCCATGCCGACGCCGGCGTCCTCGAAGGCGTGGCGGAAGCGCTCCTCGGCGTCGCGCAGCGCCGTGGTCTCCTGGTAGGTGCCGATGGTGACGCCGTGCTCGCGGTCGACCCCGACGCTGCCCAGGCACCAGCGCCAGCCGGTCTGCGGCGAGCCGAAGCGCAGGGCGATCTCGGCCTGGTCGTGCGTGCCCTCGACGAGGGCGCGCCAGATCGGCGCCGCGTGCTCATGGTCCTCGGGATGGACGACGTCGGCGGCCGAGCGCCCGACGAGCTCCTCGAGCGCCATCCCGACCCGCCGCTCGAGCGCCCCGTTGCCGTAGACGATCGTCCCTTCGAGGTCCGTGACGATCGCGATGTCGGGCGTCAGCTCCAGGACCCGCGCAGCATCGATCCTCCGTAGGAGGGCAGGGTCGGTGCGACGTGGTACGGGCACAAGTCGGTGATCGGCTTCCCACGGCGGGCATTGAGGTTTCGGCATGGCGCCTGGACGCTGCATTTCGCCGCGCGTCCGCGGCTTGCCGCGGCCCCGGCGTCCGCGCCGCTGCGGCGCGCGAGGCCGCCAGGCCGCCCCAGCGCCGAACTGGTCCGAGTTTTCGTCGGATTCCGGGGGAAACTCGGACAGGTTCGAGGTGGCCTGTGCGCGGCCCGCGGCCCGGACCAGCGGCGCGCTCGCCGCGCGCGCCCCTTACACGTCGCGGAAGGTCGCCAGAACCGCGTCGACCACCTGCGGCTCGTGCGGGAAGGCGATCTGCTCGAGGTTCTTGGCGTACGGCATCGGGACGTCGGCGCCCGTGACGCGCCCGACGGGGGCGTCGAGGTCGTCGAAGGCCTGCTCCTGCACGAGCGCCGCGAGGTTGGCGCCGACGCCGCCGTGCGGCCAGCCCTCCTCGACGATCACGCAGCGGTTGGTCTTGCGCACCGAGGCGAGGATCGTGTCGAGGTCGAGCGGGCGCAGCGTGCGCGGGTCGATGACCTCGGCGTCGATGTCGTGCTCTTCGGAGAGGACCTTGGCCGCCTTCTCGGCGGTCGAGGCCATGCGCGAGATGCCGACGATGGTCACGTCGGAGCCCTCGCGGCGGATGACCGCCTCGCCGAAGTTGACGAGGTGCTCGTCGTCCTCGGGGACCTCGCCGCGCTGGCCGTAGAGGTACTCGTGCTCGATGAAGACGACGGGGTTGTCGTCGCGGATCGCCGCCTTCAGCAGGCCCTTGGCGTCGGCCGGCGTGGAGGGCACGGCGACGAGCAGGCCGGGCACGTGCAGGAAGAGGGCCTCGAAGCAGTGCGAGTGGGTGGGCCCGAGCTGGTGGCCGGCGCCCTGCGGCATGCGCACCACGAGCGGCACGCTGACCTGGCCGCCGAACATGTAGCGGATGTGCGCGGCGTGGTTGACGATCTGGTCGAGCGCGAGCAGCGAGAAGTTGATCGTCATGAGCTCGACGACCGGGCGCAGGCCGGTCATGGCCGCGCCGACGCCCATGCCGACGATCGTGTTCTCGGAGATCGGCGTGTCGCGCACGCGCTTCTCGCCGAACTCCTCGAGCAGCCCCGCGGTGACCTTGAAGGCGCCGTTGAAGACGCCGATGTCCTCGCCCATGAGCATGACCCGCTCGTCGCGGAGCATCTCCTCGCGCAGCGCCTCGTTGAGCGCCTCGCGATAGCGCAGCACGCGCGTGCCGGTCGACTGCTGGGGCTGTGCCGTGGCCGCCATGGCTAGGAATCCTCTCCGGCCTCGACGGCCGCGGTCATCTGCTGCGGGATCGCGCCGGTCTCGGCGGCGCGCCCGTCGGAGTTCGCCGCGCCGCCCCCGTCCGCCGCGAGCGCGCGCTCGTCCTCGCCCTTGTGGACGCCGGCCGAGCGCTCGTCGACGGAGTACCAGCCGCGCACCTGGCCGCCGAGGACGTAGACGTCGTCGTAGAGCGACTCGGGCGGGGGCATCGGCGACTCGTCGGCGAAGGCCACGGCCTCGTCGACGGTGGCCACCGCGTCCTCGTCGAAGCGCTCGCGCTCCTCGGCGCTCACCACCCCGTCGGCCTCCAGCCGGTCGCCCCACTGCAGGATCGGGTCGCGCTTGCGCCACTCCTCGACCTGCTCCTTGGTGCGGTACTCCTCCGGGTCGGCCATCGAGTGGCCGCGGAAGCGGTAGGTGATCGCCTCGACGAGCACCGGGCGGCGCTCCTCGCGCGCGATGCGCAACGCCTCCTGGGTGACGTGGTAGGTGTCGAGGACGTCCATGCCGTCGCACTCCATGCCCGGCACGCCGAAGCCCTCGCCCTTGACCTGCAGGTCGGTGACGGCCGAGTGGCGCTC
Source organism: uncultured Actinomycetes bacterium (assembly GCA_963851295.1). Classification (GTDB taxonomy): domain Bacteria; phylum Actinomycetota; class Thermoleophilia; order Solirubrobacterales; family Solirubrobacteraceae; genus JAOPZW01. The sequence continues at coordinate 59,730 of CAWKOS010000006.1, forward strand.
GAGCGCGGTGCCCATCCCGAACTGGTTGTTGGTCACCATGAAGACGACCGGCAGCTTCCAGAGCGCCGCGAGGTTCATGGTCTCGCCGAAGGTGCCCTGGTTGGAGGCGCCGTCGCCGAAGGTGCACAGCGTCGCGTCGTCGGTGCCCAGGTAGTCCGAGGCGAGGCCGAAGCCGGCCGCGATCGGGAGGTTGCCGCCGACGATCCCGTAGCCGCCCATGAAGCGCTTCTCGAGGTCGAACATGTGCATCGACCCGCCGCGGCCGTTGGAGACGCCATCGACCCGTCCGAAGAGCTCGGCCATCACGCCGTTGGGGCTCGTGCCGCGCACGAGCGCGTGCCCGTGCGAGCGGTAGGTGGAGATCAGGTAGTCGTCGTCGCGCATGGCGCGCGCCGAGCCGACGATCGTCGCCTCCTCGCCGATCGCGAGGTGCAGGAAGCCCCCGACCTTCGCCTTGGCGTACATCTCTCCCGCGCGCTCCTCGAAGCGGCGGATGAGCATCATCGTCTGCAGCCACTCGCGGGCTACGTCAGGCTCTGGCAGCGGGTGGTCGGCCATGTTGCGCAGGACGTTAGCGCAGGGTCGCCGCCGACTCGCGGCCGGCGATCGCCGCCATCGCCGCCCACTCGGGCTCGTAGACGTGCGCCGACTTGGCGTGCACGACGAGCGGCCCGACCGCGGCGTCCAGCTCGCCGGCGACGTGCTCCTGCAGGCGGGCGAGCTCGACGAGGTTGCCGTAGGCCTTCTTGCCGAAGTCCAGGCTGTGGGCGTAGACCACGAGCTCGACCATGCCGTCGCGCAGCCAGAAGTCGAGCAGGCTCACGCACGGGACGTAGCTCGTGTCGGTCAGCGGCTGGAAGGTGGTGATCGTCGCCGACCGGCACTCGCGGTCGTCGCGCAGGCGCTCGACGACCCAGGCGATCTGGTCGCGGCCGCTGCCGGCGTAGTCGAAGAGCCGCGCCGCGTAGCTCTTGGCGTCGCCCAGCTCGGCGACGTCGGCGTGCGAGAAGAAGTTGTCGTGCATCCACGCCAGCCACTCGGGGTCGCCGAGGCGGGCGATGACCTCGTCCTTGGAGGACGGCCGCCGGACGTGCAGGGTCAGCAGTGCGATCTCGCGCGTCGCCTGCCCGTCGTAGGTGGCGGGCGTGCCGCCTTCGAGGATCGCGCGCGAGACGGCGAGCCAGCCCTCGCCGAGCGTCGGCTCCTGCACCACCCAGATGCCCATGCCGCGATGCTAGCCGCGGCGGCCGCTTGCGCTAGCAGGCGCCCCAGCGCGTGAAGGTCCGCGTCTTCTTGCCGCCGACCTTCTTGGCGAAGCTCAGCGTCATCCGCGTGTAGGCGAGCTTGCCCTTGCAGCTGCGCCGGCCCGAGAGGGTGACGCGGACGCCGCCGTTGTAGCCGGCCTTGTGCTCGCCGCCGAAGCCCGCGGTCGAGTACTTGCCGGTCGCCTTCGTCGTCGCGCGGCCCCAGGCGGTCCACTTGAGCTTGACCACCTGGCCGTTGCTGAGCGAGAGCCCGGCCGGCTTGACCTCGGTCGGCTTGCCGTAGCGGTAGGTCGCGACGCGGACCTTCTGGGCGGCCTCGGCGGGGATCGCCACCGCGGTGGCGGCGACGGCGACGAGGGCCAGCAGGACGGAGCGACGGCGCATGCATCGATCGTAGGCCGTGCCGGCGGGACCGCCCTCGCCGAAGGTCCAGGGCTTCCTAAGGATCAGCGAAGATCGGCGTCGCCCTCGAACGAGGCCCAGCGCTCGAAGAACTCGCGCGCCTCGAGGCTCTCGAGGTCGGTGCGGATCATCGTCATCACGCGCTTGGCGTCGCGCGGCAGCAGGTCCCAGTAGAGGACCGTCTCGCCCTCGTCGACGTCGATGATCTCGACGTGGTCGACGCGCTCGGGCGCCGCGAGCAGGGCCGGGGCGCGGCCCTCGCGGCGCACGACCAGGCGATAGCGCGCCTTGGCGAGCATCACGCTGCGCGGACCCGCTCGCCGTCCCACAGCGCGGGGACGTCGCGCACGCCGAGCGCGATCGCCCGCGCCGTCGCCGCCTCCAGGCCGGAGCGCACGCCGCGCAGCTCGGCCGCCTTGAGCACGGCCGCCGGGTGCATCTCGCACGCCGCGGCGGCGATCACGACGTTGTCGCGCTCCGCGAGCGAGCGCCCGCCGGCGAAGGCCTGCCGGTAGGCGGCCAGGGTGAAGGCGACCGTGCGCCCGATCTGCTTGGCGTAGGTCGCCACGCGCATCGCGAAGAGGCTGTCGAAGGGGAACGGGTCGGGCCAGCGCAGCGGCTGCAGCCCCTGCTCGGCCGCCGCGCGCTCGAGCGCCGTCAGCGCGATGTCGCGCTCCTCGGCGCAGCGGAAGGACTCCCAGCTCTCGGCGCCCGGCAGCTCGCGCGCCAGCACCGGCGTCCACTCGACGCCGCGGTGGCGCTGCAGCGCGCGCTCGGCGGCCAGATAGGCGGCCGGCGACGCCAGGTCGAAGAAGAAGGCGGGGCGCCTATCCGTGGATGACCCAGCCATCCGCCGCGCGCGCCGCCTCCATGACGCCCTCGCTGAGCGTCGGGTGCCCGTGGATCATCCGCGCGACCTCCGGGTAGCCGCCCTCGAGCGCCTTGACGTTGACGAGCTCCTGGATGAGCTCGGTCGCCTTGGACCCGACGATGTGGCCGCCCAGCAGCTCGCCGTAGCGCTTGTCGCCGACGATCTTGATCAGGCCGGCGCGGTCGCCGTAGACCGTGCCGGCGCCCACCGCGCCGTACTGGAGCTTGCCGACCGTCACGTCGTTGCCCGCCTCGCGCGCCTGCTCCTCGGTGAGGCCGAAGGAGGCGACGTTGGGGTTGCAGAAGGTCGCGCGCGGGACGTCGACGTATTCGATCGCGTGCGTCTCCAGGCCGGCCGCGTCCTCGACGGCGATGATGCCCTCGTCGCTGGCCTTGTGGGCCAGCGCCGGGCCGGGGACGAGGTCGCCGATCGCCCAGACGCCCTGCACGCTCGTGCGCAGGGCCCCGTCGACGGCGATCAGCCCGTTGTCGCCGAGCTTGACGCCCGCGTCCTCGAGTCCGAGCCCCTCGACGTCGGGGCCACGCCCGGCGGCGATGACGAGCCAGTCGGCCTCGCCGGCCTCGCCGCCGAACGAGAAGGTGCAGCTCGTGTCGCTCGTCTCGACGTTCTCGACGAGCGTGCCGGTGTGGACCTCGATGCCCTGCTTCTTGAAGCCGCGCTCGGCGATCTTCGAGATGTCCGCGTCCTCGGTGGGCAGCACGCGGTCGAGCGCCTCGAAGAGCTTGATCTCGACGCCCAGGCGCGCGTAGGCCGAGGCGATCTCCGCGCCCGAGGCGCCGGCGCCGACGACGACCATCGTCTTGGGCAGCTCCGTCAGCGCCCACGCCTCCTCGGTCCCGATGACGCGCTTGCCGAAGCGCGTGCCCGGGATCGGCTTCTTGATCGAGCCGGTGGCCAGGACGATGCACTTCGTCACATCGATCTCGTCGCCGTCCTTGCTCGACCCGACGCGGACGCTGCCGGCGCCGGTCAGCGCGCCGTGGCCCTCGAGGTAGTCGATCTTGTTCTTCTTGAAGAGGCCGCTGACGCCGCCCGTCAGCGTCTTGATGACCTTCTGGCGGCGCTCGCTGACGGCGCCGAAGTCGACCTCGGGCGCGCCGACCTTGATGCCGAACTCGTCGGCGTCGCGCACCTCGTCGAGGACGTCGGCGACGCGCAGCACGGCCTTCGCGGGGATGCAGGCGACGTTGAGGCAGCGCCCGCCGACCGTGTCCCTCTCGATGACCGCGGTCTTCATGCCGAGCTGGGCGGCGCGGATGGCGGCGACGTAGCCGCCCGGGCCCGAGCCGATGACGACGCAGTCGTAAGCAGATGAAGCCATAGGGCGGCTGAATCTAACGAACGCGCTGTGGAGCCTGGAGCCTGCCCATCACGCGGATGAGCTTCCAGAACAGCCAACCGGCGCCGCCGATGATCGTCACGCACACCACCACGGCGAGCAGGTTCGACGCGCGCAGGAGGAAGAGCGAGAAGAAGACGACGATGATCCCGAGCAGAGCCTCGAAGCCCAGCACGGCCCAGTAGCGGGCCAGCCATAGCCCCGCCGCCGCGGTGAACATGACCGCGCAGAAGGCGAGCACGCCGACGGCGCTGGGCTGCTGGCCCTCGACGTCGACGCCGGCGAGGAAGGCGATCAGGTTGGCGGCGCCCAGCGCGGCAGCGACGAGCGCCGCGGCGATCAGCGCGGGCGGGCGCTCGCCCGGGGCGAGCGGGGCGAGCTGCGCGCGCACCTCGGCGTTGCGCTCCTCGGCACGCGCGTAGCCGCGGCGCATGGTCGCGGTGCCCGGGTCGCGCGGTCGCGTCGCGGGCCGGTGCTTGCGGCTGCGCCTACCCACGGCGCGCCCCGTTCACGGCGCCCCGCAGCGCGCGCGCCGCCGCCTCGGGGTCCTCGGCGTCGGCGATCGCGCGCACGACGACGATCCGCCGCGCGCCCGCCTTGACGACCTCGCGCACCGTGTCGGGGTCGATGCCGCCGATCGCGAACCACGGCACCGACGCGTGCTGAGCCGCATAGCGAACCGGGCCGACGCCGATCGCCGGCCGGCCCTCCTTGGTCGGCGTCGCGTGGACGGGGCCGACGGCGATGTAGTCCGCGCCGCTGCGACAGCCCGACTGCGCCTGCTGCATCGAGTGCGTGGAGAGCCCGACGAGCGCGTCGGCGCCGACGACCTTGCGCGCGCGCTCGACGGACACGTCGTCCTGGCCGACGTGGACGCCGTCGGCCCCCGCCGCCCGCGCGAGGTCGGGGCGGTCGTTCATCACGAACAGCGCGCCGGCGGCCTCGCAGCGCGCCCGCGCGGTCTGCGCCGCCGCGAGCAGCTCGTCGTCGGAGGCGTCCTTGTCGCGCAGCTGGAAGAGGTCGACGCCGCCCGCCAGCGCGCCCTCAAGGGCACGCTCCATCCCGCCGCGGTCGGCGACGAAGTACAGGCGGGCATCGCGCAGGCGCGCCAGGCGGTCCACGCCCACAGTGTCGCAAGCCATGCGCGCTAGCATGGGCGGTCATACGGGAGCCCTACCACCGGGCTGAGAGGGCGGCATCACGGCCGCCGACCGTCAGGAGCTGATCCGGGTCATGCCGGCGAAGCGAGAGGACCAGACATTCCACCTGAGCCCGACACGTACGACGTAGCAGTCGTCGGCGGCGGCATCATCGGCCTCGCCGTGGCCTGGCGCGCGCGGGCGCGCGGGCTCTCGGTGCTCGTCCTCGAGCGCGGCGAGCTGGGCGCCGGCACCTCGCGCGTGGCGGCTGGCATGCTCGCGCCCGTCGCCGAGACCGACGCCGGCGAGCGCCCGCTGCTCGAGCTCGGCCTGCGGAGCGCGGACCGCTGGCCCGACTTCGCCGCGCGCCTCTCCGAGGTCTCCGGGGTCGACGTCGACTACCGCACCCGCGGCACGCTGATGCTCGCCCGCGACCGCGACGAGGCCGAGGCGCTCGACCGCGAGCGCGACCTGCGCGAGCGCTTCGGGCTGCGCGTCGAGGCGCTGCTGCCGAGCGCCGCGCGACGGCTCGAGCCCGCCCTGGCGCCGACGCTGCGCAGCGCCCTGCACCTGCCCGACGACCACGCCGTCGATCCGCGCCGCGTCTGCGAGGCGCTCGCCCGCGCGGCCGACGCGGCGGGCGCGGTCCTGCGCCCGCGGACCGAGGTCGACGACCTCGCGGCGCTGCCCGCCGAGCAGGTCGTCGTCGCCTGCGGGCCGTGGTCGGGCGCCTTCGGCGAGGAGGCGCGCGTGCGCCCGGTCAAGGGCCAGTCGCTGCGCCTGCGCGACCCGGCCGGCCCGGGCCTGCTCGAGCGCGTCGTGCGCTGGGGGCAGCCGAGCCCCGGCTACCTCGTGCCGCGCGGCGATGGGCGCTACGTGCTCGGCGCCACCCAGGAGGAGCGCGGTTTCGACACCGCGGTCACCGCGGGCGGCGTCTACGAGCTGCTGCGCGACGCCGGCGAGCTCGTGCCCGGCGTGCTCGAGCTCGAGGTCGAGGAGGCGATCGCCGGCCTGCGTCCATGCACGCCCGACAACGCGCCCATCATCGGGCGCTCGCGGGTCGATCCGCGGATCGTGTGGGCGACCGGCCACCACCGCAACGGGGCGCTGCTGGCGCCCGTGACCGCCGACCTCGTCGTGGCCGAGCTGGCGGGCGAGCCCGTCGAGCACGCCTTCGGCCCCGAGCGGTTCGTGGGGGCGGCGGCATGATCCATCTCAACGGCGAGCCCCGCGAGCGCGACGGCGCGACCATCGTCGAGCTGCTGACCGACCTCGGCGTCGAGGAGCGCGCCCGCGGCGTGGCGGTCGCGGTCAACGGCGAGGTCGTCCCCAGGGCGCAGTGGCCGTCGCACCGCGTCGACGCCGGCGACCGCGTCGAGGCGCTCTCCGCCATGCAGGGAGGCTGACCCTTGGGCACCGAGCAGATACCGATCACCGACACGCCGTTCGAGGTCGCCGGGCGCACGCTGCGCTCGCGGCTGATCCTCGGCACCGGCGGCTTCCCGCGGCTGGAGACGCTGGCCGAGGCCATCCGCGCCACGCGCGCCGAGCTCGTCACCATCGCGCTGCGGCGCATCGATCCGGCGGCGCGCGGCTCGCTCGTCGACGTGCTCGAGGAGTGCGGCGTCGAGCTGCTGCCCAACACCGCGGGCTGCTACACGGCGCGCGACGCCGTCGTCACCGCGCGCCTGGCGCGCGAGGCCTTCGGGACCGACTGGGTCAAGCTCGAGGTCATCGGCGACGAGCGCACGCTGCTGCCCGATGCGCCCGAGCTGCTGCTCGCGGCCGAGGAGCTCGTGGCCGACGGCTTCGTCGTGCTGCCCTACACCAACGACGACCCGATCCTGGCGCGGCGCCTGGAGGACGTCGGCTGCGCGGCGGTCATGCCGCTGGGCTCGCCGATCGGCTCGGGGATGGGCATCCGCAACCCGTACAACATCGCCCTGATCGTCGAGCGCGCCGGCGTGCCGGTGATCCTCGACGCCGGCGTGGGCACGGCCAGCGACGCCGCCTTGGCGATGGAGCTCGGCTGCGACGGCGTGCTCTGCGCGAGCGCGATCGCGCGCGCCCAGGACCCCGTGGCCATGGCCCACGCGATCCGCGCCGCGGTCGAGGCGGGCCGGCTGGCGCGCGGCGCCGGGCGCATCCCGCGCCGGCTGCACGCCGAGGCCTCGACGCCCGACGAGGGCATGGCCGACCTCACGCCGCCCGTCGCGTGAACGACGAGCTCGTCGACCGCTTCCAGGCCGCGTGGGTGGGCCGCGACCGGGCCGCCTTCGCGCCCGTGTGCGCGCCCGACGTGCACTACGAGGACCCGCTCTGCGGCGAGCCGCTCGAGAGCGCCGACGCCCTCGGCGACCACGCCGCGCGGCTGTGGTCGGCCTTCCCCGACGCGCGCATCGAGCGCACCGGCGAGCGCCTCGGCGACGGGCGCTTCGTGGCCGCGCCGTGCAAGCTGCTGGGCACCCACCGCGGCGAGATCGAGGGCCTCGCGCCCACCGGCCGCTTCGTCGTCGTGCACCTCGTCATGTACTGCGAGCTCGATCCCGACCGCGAGCGCCTGTGGCGCGTGCGCGCCTTCTTCGACGCCTACGACGCCGCCGTCCAGCTCGGCGTGCTCCCGGCGCGCGGCACGCTCGGCGAGCGCGCGCTCTTCATGCTGCGCGGCTTCGGGCTGCGCTCGCGCGGCTAGGCGCTAGCCGGTCACGTTCAGCGTGGCCGTCATCCCCGGGTGGATCGTGCAGACGTAGGAGATCTTGCCCGCCTTCGTCGGGGTGAACGAGAACGTGCCGCCCTTGCCGAAGTTGTCGGACTTGATCGTCTCGCCCGACTGGGAGGTCACGTTGTGGTCGGTCGAGTCGTCGTTGGTCCAGGTGACCTTCTGCCCGACCTTGACCGTCACGTCCTTCGGGTCGAAGGCGATGTTCTGCATCTTGATGGCGACTGCGCCGCCGCTCGACGACGACGAGGACGCCGCCGTGGAGGCGGGCGCAGGGCTGCTGGAGCTCGAGCTGCTGCTGCCTCCGCCGCAGCCGGCGGCCGCCAGGGCCACGATCGCGCCGAGCGCGAGCAGGATTCGTCTCATGTTCACCACGACGCCTCCTCGGATCGATCCTTCCTAGGCACCTTCGCGGTCCACCTCGACCACCAACGGAGCGTGGTCCGAGAGCGGACCGCGCTCAAGCGTAGTCCCGTGACCGCCCGCGCGCAGCTGTCGCACGAGCACGTGATCGACGCTGTGGCCGGCGGCCGCCGCGAAGCCCGGCGCGACCGGGTGGCGCGTGTTGAGGTCGCCGCCGAGCACGAGCGGCGCGCCCAGCGACCACGCGACGGCGGTCCGGGCCGCGCGCGCCAGGTCGTCCTGCGCGCGCGCCTCGGAGTGCGCCTGGCCGTGGAGGTTGCAGACCCACCAGCCGCGCTCCAGGCGCACGCCGTGGACGACGCGGCGCTCGGGCCAGAGGCGCAGCGTGCGCACGCGGTGGTCGAGGATCGCCTCGCCGCGGACGAGGATCGCGTTGGCGCCTCCGCCCCACGACTTGGCGACGTCGGGGCGGCGCTCCGCGGCGAGCCGCGTGACCGGCGCCAGCCAGTTGCGCGAGGTGAGCGCCGTGCGCGCGCTCGCGCCGCACGCCGCGCCGAGGGTCGGCGGCCACCACGGCGGCACCTCCTGCAGCAGCGCCACGTCCCACTCCCACGAGGCCAGGCGCGCGGCGAACTCGTCGCGCAGCGAGCGCGGCGCCTCGGGCACCGCACGGCCGTGGAAGAGGTTCCAGGTGAGCACGCGCATCGCTACGTATCCTCCCGGCCTTGACGCGCCATTTCCTCACCGGAGCCGAGCTGACCTCCGACGAGCTGGCGGCGTTGCTCGAGCGCGCGGCCGAGCTCAAGGCCGCGCCGCGCTCCTCCGACGCGCTGCGCGACCGCGTGGTGGCGCTCGTCTTCCAGAAGCCCTCGACCCGCACCCGCGTCTCCTTCGAGGCCGGCATCGTCGAGCTCGGGGGCCATCCGATGGTGCTGCGCGGCGACGAGATGCAGTTGTCGCGCGGCGAGGCGGTCAAGGACACCGCGCTCGTCCTCTCGCGCCATGTCGACGCGATCGGGGTGCGCACGGGCCCCGACGCGCTGCTCGAGGAGCTGGCCGCGGAGGGCTCGATCCCGGTCTTCAACATGCTCACCGCCGGCCACCATCCGTGCCAGGCGCTCGCCGACCTCCTGACGCTGCGCGAGGCCTTCGGGCGCCTCGACGGCCTGAAGCTGACCTACGTGGGCGACGGCAACAACGTCGCGCGCTCGCTCGTCGTGCTCGGCGGCCTGGCCGGCGTCGAGGTCGTGCTCTCCTCGCCGCCGGGCTACCAGCTCGACGGCGTGCCGAGCGTCGAGGACCCCGCCGCCGCGGTCGCCGGAGCCCACGCCGTGTACACCGACGTGTGGGTCTCGATGGGCGACGAGCAGACGGCCGATGCCCGCCGCGCCGCGCTCGCCGACTACCGCGTCGACGACGCCCTGCTCGACCGCGGCGCGCCCGGCGCCATCGCCCTGCATGACCTGCCGGCGCACCCGGGCGAGGAGATCACGCCAGAGGTGCTCTACGGCTCGCGCCAGCGGATCTGGGACCAGGCGGAGAACCGCCGCCACGCGCAGAAGGCGATGCTCGAGTGGCTGCTCGCTACGACCTGATCGGGCGCACGTACGCCGCGACGCGCGGGACCGAGCCGCGGATCGCGGCGCGCATCTGGGCCGCGCTCGGTGACGCCCGCACCGTGGTCAACGTCGGGGCGGGGGCCGGCAGCTACGAGCCGCCCGACCGCGACGTCACCGCGGTCGAGCCCTCGGCCGTCATGGTCGCGCAGCGCCCGCCCGGCGCCGCCCCCGCGGTGCAGGCGAGCGCCGAGGCGCTGCCCTTCGCCGACGCGAGCTTCGACGCCGCGATGGCCGTCCTGACGCTGCATCACTGGAGCGACTGGCGCGCCGGCTGCGCCGAGCTGCGGCGCGTCGCGCGCGAGCGCGTAGTCGTCTTGTCGTGGGACCCGTCGTACGTGGGGCGGATGTGGCTGGGGCCCGAGTACTTCCCCGAGCTCATGGACGAGGATGTCGCGCAGTTCCCCTCGCTCGCCGAGCAGGCCCGGGCGCTCGGCGCCTCGCAGGTCGACGTCGTGCCCGTCCCGTGGGACTGTCGCGACGGCTTCTTCTCGTCCTTCTGGCGCCGGCCCGAGGCCTACCTCGACCCGGCCGTCCGCGCCGGCATCTCGACGCTGGCCAAGCGCACCGACGAGGAGCTGGCCGGAGGGCTCGCCCGCCTGCGCGCGGACATCGACAGCGGCGCCTGGGCGCGCCGCCACGCCGACCTCCTCGAGCGCGACGAGCTCGACCTCGGCTACCGCCTGCTGGTCTCCTGACGCGATCTGTCAGCAAGCGGCCCGCGTGGGTACTAGGGTCCGCTCAATCTCATCGCCTCAGGGAGGCCCTATGCCGCAGCCCAAGTCCGGAACATCGTCGAGCCGTGCCCGCAAGCCCGCCGCCAAGCGCAGCTCGTCCGCGGCGAAGCCGGCTGCCAAGCGCGCGTCGGCCGCCTCCAAGCCGGCCGCGAAGCGCACGACCGCCAAGTCCGCCGCCGCGAGCCGCCCGGCGGCCAAGCGCAAGACGGCGGCAAAGCGCACCACCGCCGCCAAGCGTGCGACGGCGACCGCGGTGAGCACCTCGCAGGACGCCGCGCAGGCGAACCTGACGGCGCTGCGCGACACGCTGCGCAAGGGCGTCGTGCTCACCGCCGACCACGTCAAGTCGACGCTCGACGACGCGGTCAAGCGCGGGCGCATCACGCGCAAGGACGCCACGGAGCTCAGCCAGGCGCTGCTCGGCGCCGGCCGCGCGCAGGCCGACGGCTTCCGCGCCGACCTCGAGCAGCTCCTCGGCAAGGGCCGCTCGCGCGCCGCCGCCTCCAGCGACCGCGTGCTGCGCGAGGTCGACCGCGCGCGCCGGCGCGTCGGGGTCGGGCCGTCGTTCCCGATCAGCCTCTACGACGACCTCAACGCGACGCAGGTCCAGGGCCGCCTCGGCGACCTCACGCCGGCGCAGCTGCGCAAGGTGCGCGACTACGAGAAGCGCCACGACAACCGCAAGTCGGTGCTCGGCGCGATCGAGAAGAAGCTCGGCTGAACTACGCTGGGGGCGAATGGACGCCCCCACTAGAACCCGCCCCGAGCGCGGCCAGGAGCTCGAGCTCACCGTCGACGGTCTCGCCTTCGGCGGCGCCGGCGTCGCGCGCAGCGAGGGCTACGTGATCTTCGTGCGCGGCGCGATCCCCGGCGACCGCGTGCGCGCCGTCGTGACCAAGCGCAAGAAGGCCTACGCCGAGGCGCGCACGGTGGCGCTGCTCGAGCCCGGGCCCGACCGCATCGAGCCGCTGGCGTCGCACCCGGGCGCGCCGTGGCAGGTGCTGCCATACGAGCGCCAGCTCGAGGTCAAGGCCGAGCAGGTGCAGGACGCGCTGCGGCGCATCGGGCGCCTGGAGGGCTTCGAGCTCGAGCCGATCGTGCCGGCGGTGCAGCAATGGCGCTACCGCAACAAGCTCGAGTACTCGTTCGGCACCGAACCGGCCACCGGCGAGCTCATCTGCGGCTTCCATGCGCCCGGCTCGTGGGAGCGCATCGAGCACGTCGAGGACTGCCTCCTCGCCTCCGAGCCGGGGAACGCCGTGCGCCGCGCGGCGCTCGACTGGTGCCGCGAGCGCGGTCTCGGCGCCTACGATCGCCGCGCGCAGACGGGCCTGCTGCGCAACCTCGTCGTGCGCGAGGGCCGGCGCACCGGCGAGCTGCAGGTGCGGATCGTGACCTCCGACGAGCGCGTCGACCTCGACGGCTTCGCCGAGGCCGTCGGGGTAGACAGCGTCATGTGGACGCGCGCGCTCGACGTCGGCGAGACGACCGCCGGCGGCGTCACCGAGGTCCTGCACGGCACCGAGGCGATCGAGGAGGAGCTCGCGGGGCTGCGCTTCCGCATCAGCGCCGACGCCTTCTTCCAGACCAACACCGAGATGGCCGAGCGCCTCTACGGCCTGGCCGGCGAGTACGCGGGCCTGCAGGGCTGGGAGCGCGTCTTCGACCTCTTCTGCGGCATCGGCACCATCGGCCTGTCGCTCTCGCCGCGCGCCGGCGAGGTCTGGGGCCTGGAGATCGTCGAGGAGGCCATCGCCGACGCGATCGCCAACGCGAGGCGCAACGAGATCGACAAGGCCCGCTTCTTCGCCGGCGACGTGCGCCTCGCCCTCGGCGAGCTCGTGGAGACCGCCGGGCGCCCGGACGTGCTCGTCGTCGACCCGCCGCGCGCCGGCCTCTCGGCCAAGGTCGTGCGGCGCGTCATCGAGGCCGCGCCGGCCCGCATCGTCTACGTCTCCTGCAATCCGACGACCCTCGCGCCCAACGCCGCGCAGCTCGTCGAGGCCGGCTACGCGCTGCGGCGCGTGCGCCCCGTGGACATGTTTCCGCAGACGCCGCACATCGAGTGCGTGGCCCTGCTCGAGCGCTCGTAGCGGGGGTTTCACACGATTCTGGCCTTCCGGCCAGTGTCCGAGTGCGAACACTTCCTGTTGGATCGCGCAATGACTGCACGGATACGCGCGCTTGCGGCCGTCGCGACTGTCGCGGCGGCCTTCATCACCGTTCCCGCCACGGCCGGCGCGAGCGGCTTCGACTTCCCGCTCGTCGGCTGGTGGCCGATGAACGAAGGCTCGGGTCAGACCATTCACGACTGGTCGGGCCATGGCAACAACGGCCAGCTCGGCTCGCTGCCGACGGCCGACGACAGCGACCCGTCGTGGATCTCGGGGGTCTTCGCCGGGTCCGCGCTGCGCTTCGACGGCAACGACTTCGTGTCGATCCCGGACTCGGCGAGCCTCTCGCCGCAAAACGCGATCACCGTCTCGTCGTGGTTCCGCGGCGACCACTCGCCCGGCATCGCCAACTACATCGTCTCCAAGGGCTCGGTGCGCTGTGACCGCGCCTCGTACGGCCTCTACACGGCCGGCAACGGGGGCATGGCCTTCTACATCTCCGACGACACCCAGTTCTGGCGCTCGCCCGTGGCTCCGGACACGGTGTGGGACGGCAAGTGGCACAACGCGGCGGGCACCTTCGACGGCAAGACCGTGAAGCTGTTCATCGACGGCAACCAGGTCGGATCCGGCACGCCGGTCCCGGCCGGGACGAAGATCTCCTACGCCGGCGGCGGCGCGCCGAGCGGCGGCGGGTTCATCGGCGACTTCCACAGCGATGCGTGCGACCTGTACCTGACGGGCGACGTGGACGGCGTGCAGGTCTGGTCGCAGGCGCTGCCCATCGACACCATCTGGCGCCTCCTGAGGTCGCTGCTCACGAGCAGCCGCTGAGCTCCCGGAGCGCCGGCGCGCATGGACGCGCCGGCGCTCCGCATCAGCTCTCGCCGAGGGCGTCGCCCAGGCTGGCGTCCTCGACCGGCGCCTCCACGCGCTCGAGCACGCCCAGGAGCTCGGTGACGCGGCAGACCAGGAGGCGCTCCTCGTCGACCTCGACCCAGGCTCCCGCCGAAGCCGGGAAGACGACGTGGTCGCCCGGGCGCACGGGCATCTGCACGCCCGCGGACTCCCACCAGTCCACGCCCTGGCCGACCGCCAGCACGATGCCGTGCTGGGGCGGCGGCTCGTGCGATCCCGCGGGGACGACGAGGCCCGACTGGCGCATGCGGTCGGGCTCGAGCTCCTTGATCACCACGCGGTCGAAGAGCGGGCGCAGATGGTGGCGTGCCATCGCCACGGAGCCTACGGGGTCGCCGGGACGGGGGCCGCGGACCGCCGCTGCGTCACGGGGCGTGTGCGGGGGTACGTTTCCGCGCCGTGGCTAGCGCTCCGGATCGTCCGGCTCCGCGCGCGCCGCGTATCCGCGACGTGGCCGAGCGCGCGGGTGTTGGAGTCGGCACCGTCTCCAGGGTCCTCAACGATGCTCCGGGGGTGGCCCAAGCGACCCGCGAGCGCGTACAGGCTGTCATGGAGGAGCTCGGCTACCGCCCCAGCGCGACGGCGCGCAACCTGTCGCTCGGTCGCACCCAGACACTCGGGGTCATCGCCCCGTTCTTCACGAGCCCGTCCGTCGTCGAGCGCCTGCGCGGGATCGACGATGTCGTGGGCGGCAGCGCCTACGACCTGACGCTCTTCAACATCGAGACGCGCGAGCAGCGCCGCGCCGCGCTGCGGCGCTTCGCCCGCCGCGACCGCGTCGACGGCGTGATCGTCATCTCGCTGCCGCTGACCGCGGCCGAGGTCCGCGCGCTCAACCGCGACGGGATCCCCGCGGTCCAGGTCGACGTCGCCAACGCCCTGCTGCCCAACGTCGCGATCGACGACGTCGCCGGGGGCGCGATGGCCGCCCGTCACCTGCTCGAGGCCGGCCACCGGCGCGTCGCCTTCGTCGGTGACGTCGAGGAGAACCCGTTCGCCTTCGCCTCCAGCCGCCGGCGCCTGGAGGGCTTCGCGCGCGTCCTCGACGAGGCCGGGATCGGGCTGGCGCCCAGCTACGTCCGCCGCGGCCCCTTCGGCCGCGAGACGGCGGGCAGGCTCACGCGCCAGCTCCTGGCGCTGGACGAGCGCCCGTCCGCGATCTTCGCGGCCTCCGACGTGCAGGCCTTCGGCGTCCTCGACGCGGCCGCGCGCGCGGGCCTCTCGGTGCCCGACAATCTCTCGGTCATCGGCTTCGACGACATCGAGCTCGCGGCCGCCATCGGGCTGACCACGGTGCGCCAGCCGCTGCGCGAGTCGGGACGCCAAGGGGCGGCCCTGCTCCTGCGCGCGCTGGCGGGCGATGGCCTCGGTCCTAAGCCGCGACTGCCGGACCTCGAGGTCGTCGACCGGCGCACGGTTTCGCTTCCCATGTCGTAATTGGGGAGTTCCGGCTTGACACATGGCGCACGAGCGCTAGGGTTGGAACCGGTTCCATGTCAGTCGACCGGCGAGGCTCCCACGGCCCACCGATCGGAGGATTCGGGTCTTGCGAACCACTGCCACCCACATCCGCTCCGGCGTGGGCAGGGTCGAAGACGACCTGCTGCGCCGGTACGTCGTCGACGGCGATCGCGCCGCCCGCGAGGACCTGGTGGTGCGCATGCGGCCGATCATCCGCCGCCTCGCGCGCCGCTACCGCCACAGCGGCTACCTCGAGGACCTCGAGCAGGCCGCGGCGCTCGGGCTGACCAAGGCGCTCGAGCGCTTCGATCCCGACTTCGGCACCGACCTCGTCCGCTACGCGGTGCCGACGATGGTCGGCGAGATGCGCCGCTGGCTGCGCGACCACACCTGGGCCGTGCGGCCCCCGCGCGAGGCGGCCGAGACGTGGCTGGAGCTCGTGTCGGCCAGCGAGCGGCTGAGCGCCCTGCTCGGCCACGCGCCGACGACCTCGGACCTGGCGGAGCACCTCGACCTCTCCGTCGATCGCGTCGTCGCCGCGCAGGAGGCGCGCCGCGGGCGCTGGGCGCTGTCGCTCGACGCGCCCGCCCACGCCGACGCCGAGGACCGCACGGTGGGCGACCAGCTCGGCATGGAGGACGAGGGCCTGCGCCGCGCGTTCGACCGCGCGTGGCTCGACGAGCTCGCGACGATGCTCGAGCCGCTCGAGCGCGACGTCGTCGAGCTCTACTACGGCGGCGACCTCTCCCAGCGCGAGATCGCGCGCAGCATGGGGATGTCGCAGATGAAGGTCTGCCGGCTGCTGCGGCGGGCGGTCGACCGCCTGCGCGCGGCCGACCAGGCCGCGGTCGTCTAGCTGTAAGACCCGAGCAGGTTGTTCGGCGTCCCCGCCACGCCGGCGTGGGCGCGAACAGCTCACCAAGGGAGACCAGCCCGCCGCGCCGCCGGCCCCCGGGGGGCGCCGCGAGTCGCCAGGGGGCGCCGAACGTCGGTCTTCCCCCGTCCACACGGGGTAGAACCGACGTTCGACCCCCCGGGCACGGACCCGTGTCCTCGGTGAGCTGTTCGCAGCGCAACGGGCGTCAGAGCGACCCGGCACCCCGAACAACGTGCTCAGGAACTACATCTAGCCGGCCGCGTCGTCGTTGTCGCCGGCGGCGTCGCCGACACTGTCGGCGCTGCCCCGCTGTCGCGCCAGCCAGTCGCCGAGCTGCGCGCCGACCTCGTTGATCGACGTGCCCGCCTGCTGGAAGGCGTCGGAGACGCGCTTGGCGTAGTGCTGCTGGGCGGCGTCGGCCTCCTCGCGCAGCGGCGGCTCCTGGCCGCGGCGGATGTAGTCGCCGCTGACGATGTGGTCGTAGCCGCCCTCGCGGACCCAGTCGAGCAGCAGCCGCACGCGGCGCACGGGCATCGGGTGGGTGAGGCCCATGTCGGCGAGCAGCCGCGTGAGGCGCTCCAGGCCCTTGCCGCCCTCGCTGTACTCCATGGCCTGGGCGATGAAGGCGTCGAGGTTGAGGTCCGAGGAGGCCTCGCCGGCGGAGATGACCATCAGCGCGCGGCAGACCGCCATGGGGTCGCGCGTCACGAGCGCCGCGGCGCGGTCGCAGCTGAGCTCGGCGCCGCGGAACCACTCCAGCAGCGCGAGCTGGATGGCCAGCAGCGGCAGGCCGGCGAGCAGCGGCAGCCGCACCCCGGTCGCGACGCGCAGCAGGATCAGCATCGCCGTCTGGTAGAGGACGTGGCCGGAGTGCACGTGCGCGGCCTCGTGGGCGAGCACCGCCCGGCGCCCGTCCTCGTCGAGGATCCGGACGAGCTCGGAGTTCAGCACCACGACGGGCTTGTCGACGCCGATCGTGGCCGCGTTGGCGACCGGGAACTGCGTCATGTAGAGGTCGGGCACGCGCTCGAGGTCCAGCGTGTTGAAGACCTGGCGGTGCAGGACCCAGATGTGCGGGAGCTGCTCCTGGCCCAGGCGCACCGACGAGCCCAGCGCGGCGGTGCGCAGGGCGCGCTCGTAGCCGAGCGCGATGAGCTTGCGTACGACCTCGTCGAGGTAGGGGACCTTGTGCAGCGCGGCGGTCGCGGCGCGGTCGGCAGGGTGCTGGTAGGCCCGCGGCGAGATGCCCTCGAGCTTCCATGCGTCGACGGGGAGACCCATGCCACGGAGGGTACCCCCGCGCCGGCCCGCGCCTAGACTCCGCGTCCATGCGAGCCGCCACCATCCGCGACGGCGAGGTCGTGGTCGAGGAGCACCCCGATCCGCAGCCCGGCGCCGGCGAGGTCCTGGTGCGCGTGCGCGCGGCGGGCATCAACGGCGCCGACATCCACCAGCGTGCCGGCCACTACCCGGCGCCCCCGGGCTCGCCGCCCGACATCCCGGGCCTCGAGCTCGCCGGCGAGGTCGCCGCCCGCGGCCCCGGCGCCGAGCGCTTCGCTGAGGGCGACCGCGTGATGGCGATCGTCGGCGGCGGCGGGCAGGCCGAGCTGGCGACCGTCCACGAGCGCCAGCTCATGCCCGTCCCCGATGGGCTCGGATGGCCCGAGGCGGGCGGGCTGCCCGAGGTCTTCACGACCGCCCACGACGCCCTCTTCACGCAGGCGGGGCTGCGCGCCGGCGAGCGGCTGCTCGTCCACGGCGCCGCGGGCGGCGTGGGCACCGCGGGCGTCCAGCTCGGCGCGGCCACGGGCGCCGAAGTGACCGCCACGGTCCGCAACGAGGCGCTGCGCGACGGGGTCGCCGCCCTCGGCGCGCACGCGGTCATCGCGCCCGAGGGCTTCGCCGACCACGGGCCCTTCGACGTCATCCTCGAGCTCGTGGGCGCGCCCAACCTCGCGGGCGACGTCGCCGCCCTGGCCACGAGCGGGCGGATCGTGATCATCGGCATCGGCGGCGGCGCCAAGGCGGAGCTCAACCTCGGGGCCCTGATGGGCAAGCGCGCGACGGTGCGCGGCTCGACCCTGCGCCCGCGCCCGCTGGAGGAGAAGGCGCTCACGGCCCGCGCCATGGAGCGCCACGTGCTGGCGCTCTTCGAGCGCGCGGCGCTGCGCGTCCCCGTCGCCGCCACCTACCCGCTCGACGCCGTCGACAAGGCCTACGCGCGCTTCACGGCCGGCGGCAAGCTCGGCAAGATCGTCCTCGAGCCGTCGTGAACGCCGCCGAGCGTCTCTGGCGCGGCCTGGGCCGCCACGACTGGGAGGCGGTCCGCGCCCAGTTCCACGCCGCGGCGGTCGTCGAGCGGCCGGCCTCCGGCGAGCGCCTCGACGTCGACGACTACATCGCCGCCCATCGCGAGGCGGCCGCCCGCGGCGAGGGTGAGATCGAGGTGCTGCGCTCGCTCTCCGACGGACGTGCCGCCGTCATCGAGGCGCGCGCCGGGGACGCGCGCTGCGTGGGCATCTACGACCTGCACGAGGGCAGGATCGCCGGCGCCGTCGAATACTGGGCCTAGGCTTCGTCCAGCGCGTCCTCGTCGGAGACCGCGACCTCTTCCTGTGCGTGGATCGTGCACAGCGCCGGGCCGCCGGACTCCAGGACCTGCTCGAGCTCGCGCTCGGTCAGCTTGGCCCCGCACTCCTCGCAGCGGTCGCCCACCTGCTCCAGGGTCTTCTCCTCGAGGTCCATGCCTGCACGTTACCCCTCTCCCGCGCGGGAGAACAGTGAGCCGATGCGGTCCACGTTGGGCGCGAGGTAGCCGACGGCCAGAAGGGCGATGGTCGGCAGCTCGGAGTCGAGCAGGATCTCGCACGCCGCCGCGGCCAGGAGGCCCAGGAGCATGCCCAGCTCCGCGGCGCGCTCGCGCATCCTCAGGCGCCGGGCGTAGGCCGCGAAGGCGGCCAGGAAGACGACGTCGACGGCGCTCAGCCGGGCGGCGACCAGGCCGGTGCCCCAGTCGGGCAGCTCGAGCGTGAGCGCGTCGCCGGGCTTGGAGGTCGACAGCGTGAAGAGCCCGGCCGAGCCGCCGTTGCGCGCCTGCACGATGTCGATGACGGCGACGAAGAGCGGCAGCGCGACCGCGAGCGCGGGCGTGTCGAAGACGACGGCGAAGGCGATGCCCAGGCAGGCGAAGAGGATGGCCTCGAAGGGCGTCGCCGAGGCGGCGGCGTCGCTCGCGTCGAGCGCTGCCACGAGCAGGCCCGCGCCCGCCACGGCGGGGACGAGCGCGAGCGGCGCGTCGGCGACCGCGACGAGCGCCGAGACGAGGGCGACCACGAGCGCGATCCCGACGCCGCACCCCACGAGCGCCGAGAGCTCCGGGGGGTGCAGCTGCGGCAGCTCGGGGGCGACGAGGAAGTAGGCGAGGTTGGCGCCGAGGAGGCCTAATAGGGCGGCAGGTCCGCGTACCAATCGCCCAGCACCCTGAAGGCCGACCAGAAGTCGCGCTTGGCCGCCTCCTCGTCGAGGGCCTCGTCGATGTTCGGCACCACGAGCGCGTCGCACGCCGGGGTCAGCGGTTGGACGACGCCGAGCAGCGGCTCGACGTGTCGTGCCAGCGGCACGTCGAGGTCGTTGAGCGCGGCGAGGGCGTCCTCGCCCATCACCACCACGATCTTCGGCACCACGATGGCCATCTCCTCGACCACCCGCGCCACGCAGGCGGGGTCGGCGAGCGACGGGTCGCCCACGGGGCACTTCACGCAGAGCGTGCCGTAGACGGCCAGCGGGTCGATGCCCAGCCGCTTGAGCGACTTCATGAGCGCCGTGCCGCTGCGGCCGTAGAAGGCGACGCCCTCTTCGACCTCGCTGGCGGCGGCGGCGTACTTGAGCAGGAAGATGTCGGCCTGGGGATGGCCGGAGCCGAGCACGGGCATCAGGTTGCCGCGCGGGCAGTGCTCACAGGACTGCAGCTCGCGGGTCAGGGAGTTGAGCTCGCGGATGGCGCGCTCGAGGTACTTCTCGCGGATCTCGTCGTCGGTCGCGGGCATGGGTCCTGCGGGCTTCGACGGGTCCGCAGGTCGTCCTTGCCCCTGCATCACGCCTTGCGGATCGCGCGGCGCACGCGGCGCTCGCGCCGGCGCTCGCGCGCGCCCGGAGGCGTGGCCTTCGTCTCCAGGAACTTCAGCGCCTGCACGTAGAGCAGACTCGACGGCTTGGTGATGATCTCGGCCGAGCGCAGCGCCTCGAGGAACTCCTCGGGGCCGTCGAAGTCGGGCATCCGCACGCGCACCGAGCCGAGCCCCTGCGCCACGTGGGCGTCGGAGCCCGCGCCCGCCGGGATCCGGTACTTGGCCGCGAAGCGGGCGGCCTCCTCGTTGAAGGAGCCTATGGCTACGCGCGGGTTGTAGACCTCGATGGCGTCGACGTCCTCGACGACGTCGAGCAGGTGCTCGTAGTCGGGGACCGCGTGCATGCGGTCGAAGGGGTGCGGGACGTACACGACGCCGCCCTGGCGGCGGATCTCGGCCACGGTCTCGGCCAGCGACAGGCCTCGCGGGATGCGCTCCTTGAGGAAGAGGCCGATGACCTCGCCCTGGTGGGCGGTCTTGACCTCCTCGCCGACGATGACC
The DNA here is from genome assembly GCA_963851295.1 of uncultured Actinomycetes bacterium. GTDB lineage: Bacteria > Actinomycetota > Thermoleophilia > Solirubrobacterales > Solirubrobacteraceae > JAOPZW01. The sequence continues at coordinate 80,200 of CAWKOS010000006.1, forward strand.
TTCACGCCGTAGTCGGCCGCCTTGCCGGCCGCCTCCAGGGCGCCGGAGACCTCGTTGTGGTCGGTGACCGCGATCGCGCCCAGCCCCTGGTCGCGCGCGGTGGCGAGCAGCACCTCGACCGGCGTGGCGCAGTCGTGGCTGTGGTCGGTGTGCATGTGCAAGTCGACGTCGATCGTCCGCCGCCCCTCCAGGCGCTGGGCGAGGCGCTTGTCGCCGCGGCCGTCGTGGCGGCGCGCCGCCAGACCGCGGTAGAGATCCTCGAGCTCGTCGGCGACCACGCTCCACGGGCGCGGCCGGGCGCCCGCGCGCAGGCGCTCGCGCAGGCCGGCGTCGGCCACGAGGCGGCCGACCTGGGCGACGAGCGTCTCGATGTCGTTGGGCTCGAAGAGCAGCCCGGCCTCGCCGTCGTCGAGCGTCTCCTCGTAGACCGCCAGGCGCGCGGCGACGGGCACGGCGCCCGCGGCCTGGGCGCGCGCGATGAGACCTGGCGCGGGCGCGACGCCGTCGGAGGCCGCGACGAGGATGTCGGCGCCCGCCAGCGCCTCGTCGGCCTCGCGCACGAAGCGCACCCGCTCTTGGAGATCGGCGCGCAGCGGCGCCGAGGTCGACGGGCCGCGCTCGGAGTAGACGACGGCCTCCCACGGCAGCGCGGGGTCCAGGCGCCGCAGCGAGCGCAGGAACAGCCGCAGGGCGCCGCGCTCCTCGTGCTCGAGGTAGGCGATCCGGACGCGGTCGCCGGCCTCGGCGGGACGCGGCAGCGCGTCGGCGCCGGGCGGGACGATCGCGTAGTCGCCGGGGAAGAAGCGCCGCAGCAGGTCGGCGGTCGCGCTGTAGGTCGCGGTGCGCGCGTCGAGGCGCCCGAACACGAGCTGGACGACCTTGCGCGCGACCTGCGTGGAGACGACGCGCTCGGTCGGCGCATGGAAGGTCCCCACGTTGAGCGCGCGCGAGTGGCGCAGCGCGGTGCTCGCGACGCTCGGGGCGAACGGCTCGTGGACGTGGCAGAGGTCGAGCGCCGCGTCCTCGAAGAGGTCGGAGATGGTGCGCGCGACGTCGATCGGCAGCGCGGCGCGCCGTCGCCCGGGCAGCGGGGGCAGCGCCTCCCCCACCGCCAGCACGCGCACCTCGCCGGGCTCGGGGACGAGCACCCCGCCGCGCACCGCCTTGCGCGACTCGCGCACGAGCGCGTTCGACGAGGACGGGGCGACGATGAGGACCCGGTGGCCGCGCTCGGCCAGCTCGTCGGAGACGCGCGCCACGAAGGTGTTGACGTCGTGGCGGTCCTCCCACTGGTACGGCGTGACCTGGGCGATGGAGAGAGGGTCGGGCACGGGCGCAGGATAGACGGGCGCCGCGGGCGCCTAGCGGCGGCGCTCGACGAAGGCGCGCAGCAGCGCCGGGGCGTCGGGGCCGTCGAAGAGCTCGACGCAGGCGCGCTCCTCGCGCTCCATCGCCGCCGGCAGCAGGTCCCCGAAGCGCGCGTTGAGCATCGCCTTGGTGCGCGCCACCGCCGCGCGCGACACGCCCTCGAAGGTCTGGATCCACGCCGCCAGGGCGCCATCGAGGTCGACGGGGGCGACGACGTCGTTGAGGAACCGGTGGCGCTGCGCCCACGCGGCGTCGCGCAGCGCGCCGCTGAGCAGCAGCTCGCGGGCCGCCGTCTCGCCCATCGTCGACGGCAGGAAGTGCGAGCCGGCGTTGGTGTAGGTCAGGCCGATGCCGACCTCGGGGGTGCCGAAGCGCGCCCGGGCGGTCGCGATCCGCAGGTCGCAGCTCGCGGCGAACTCGAGCGCGCCGCCGATGCAGACGCCGTCGATCGCGGCGATCACCGGGACCGGCGCCGCCAGCGTGGCGGTCGTCACGCGCTGGAAGGCGGCGACCGTCGCCGCCCACGACTCGGGCGTCGCCTCGATGGCGGCGAAGAGGTCGTCGCCGGCGGAGAAGTGCTCGCCCGCGCCGCGCGCGATGACGCAGCGCACGGCCTCGTCGGCGCCCGCCGCCTCGATGGCGTCGGCGATCGCCTCGATCGCCCCGCACGTCCACGCGTTGCGGCTGGCCTGGCGGTCCCAGGTCACCACGCGCGCCGACCCCAGCTCGCTCACGGTCACGGTGTGCACGACAGCCTCAGCTCCTCTCCGCGCGCCGTGCGGTACACCACGCGCGTCTTCTGCTCGCCCACCGGCAGCGCGCCGGGCGCCACCGCCTGCACCTCGAAGCGCGCGCCGAGCGCGACGCGCAGCTCGTCGGCCACGCCCTCCACGCCGTCCGGCGTCTCCACGAACACGCGCACGGGCGGCACGATCGGGTCGCCGTCGGCCACCACGGCGTAGCGCCCGAGGCCGTCGAAGCGCCCCAGCACCGCGCCGATCGCCCCGGGGTGGACGTTGACCGCCTGCACGCGCAGCATGTCGTCGACGCGGCCCTCGATGCGGATCCGCGTCCCGGCGCGCCCGCAGGCGCAGGGGGCGGTCCACACGCGCGCGAGGTCGCCGGAGCGGTAGCGCAGCAGCGGCGACGCCTCGCGGCGCAGGTGCGTCCACACGAGCTCGCCGTGGGCGCCGTCCTCCAAGGGGATCGGCGTGTCGGCGCCCGGCTCGACGAGCTCGAGCACCGCGTGCCCGGCGGTCGTCAGGTGCAGGCCCGCGCGGGCCTCGCACTCGCCCGCCATCGTCGACCACACGTCGCTCATGCCGAAGCTGTCGGCCACCGTCGCCTGCCACTGCGCCTCGATCTGCTCGCGCACCGCGCTGAGCCCGGCGCCGGGCTCGCCCGCGGTGACGATGTGGCGCAGGCCGAGCGAGGGCGGGTCGATCCCGGCCTCGAGGGCGCGCCCGGCGAGGTGGGCGGGGAAGGAGAGGGTGCCGAAGATCGCCGTGATCCCCAGGCGGGGGATCATGTCGAGCAGGCGCCGGGACTGGCCGACGCCGACGGGCACGACGGTCGCCCCCGAGCCCTCGATCGCCATGTGGTCGGCGATGCCGCCGGCGTAGAGCGCGTAGTTGAGGCAGTGCGCGACGACGTCGCGCGGCCGCAGGCCCGCGATGGCGAAGGCGGCGCCGCCGATCGACGAGTTGGCCTCGTGGTCGGCGCGGGTGAGGCCGATGGCGACGGGCTCGCCCGTGGTCCCTGAGGTGACGTGCAGGCGCACGAGCGCGTCGGGCGGCGCGCACAGGTGCTCGCCGAAGGGCGGGCGCGCGGCCTGCGAGGCGCGAAGCTCGGCCTTCGTGAGCAACGGGATGTCCGCGAGCGCCCGCGCGCCGGCGATGCGCTCGCGGTAGAAGGGCGAGCTGCGCTCCAGGTAGGCGAGCTGGGCTCGCAGCGCGGCGTCGTCCACGCGCCCACGCTAGCCGACAGCGAAGCGGCGGGCCGCCCTGCTCGGACGGCCCGCCGGATGCTGCTGGAGAGGAGAGTGCCGCGTCCGCTGGAGGAGAGGTGCGGAGCCTGCGCGGTTCCTTTGTCTTGTGTGACGCAGGCTACGCAGAGTTCTTCCAGCATTCGTCGGCCGGGCGGACCATCTTGCGGTCCACCCAGCGGACGATGCGGATAACCGAACCTCGGTTCGCGGCTACTACGACGCGGGCTTCGCGGCGGCGGGCTTGGTGGCGGCCTTCTTGGCCGGCGCCTTGCGGCCCTTGGGGCGGGTGCCCGGCTTGCCCGCGTACTTGGCGATGAACTTCTCGGTCGCGTCGCGCGCCTCGTCGTCGGGACGCTGGGTGTGCGGCGACTTCATGAGGTACGAGCTGGGGCCGTCGAGCTGGCCGCTGACGCCGTGGTTGAGCGCCAGCTTCAGGCAGCGGACGGCGTCGATGACGATGCCCGCCGAGTTCGGCGAGTCCCAGACCTCGAGCTTGAGCTCGGCGTTGAGCGGGACGCCCCCGAAGGCCTCGCCCTCCAGGCGGATGTGCGCCCACTTGCGGTCGGTCAGCCACGGCACGTAGTCCGAGGGGCCGACGTGGACGTTGTCGGCCTCCATCTCCAGGCCGGCCACCGAGGTCACGGCGTTGGTCTTGGAGATCTTCTTGGACTCCAGGCGCTCGCGCTCGAGCATGTTGAAGAAGTCCATGTTGCCGCCGACGTTGAGCTGCGAGGTCCGCAGCAGCTTGACGCCGCGCTCGTGGAAGAGGCGAGCCAGGACGCGGTGCGTGATGGTCGCGCCGACCTGCGACTTGATGTCGTCGCCGATGACCGGCAGGCCGGCCTTCTTGAAGCGCTTGTCCCAGTAGTCCTCGCGGGCGATGAAGACGGGGATGCAGTTCACGAACGCGCAGCCGGCCTCGAGGATCTGCTCGACGTACCACTTGGTGGCCTGCTCGGAGCCGACCGGCAGGTAGGAGACGACGACGTCGGTGTGCGTCTCCTTGAGGATCGAGACGATGTCGGCGGTCTCGCCGGGCGCCTTGGTGATCTTCTGCGCGGCGTACTTGCCGATGCCGTCGTGGGTCATCCCGCGGTGGACGGGCACGCCCAGCTTCTTGGGCAGCTTGGTGAACTTGATCGTGTTGTTGGGGTCGGCCCAGATGGCCTCGCCGAGGTCCTTGCCGACCTTCGTCTTGTTGATCTCGAAGGCGCACGTGAACTCGATGTCGCTCACGTGGTAGCCGCCGAGGTCGACGTGCATCAGGCCGGGGACCCGGGCGTTGGGGTCGGCGTCGCGGTAGTGGTGGACGCCCTGCACGAACGAGTTCGCGCAGTTGCCGACGCCGATGATCGCCACGCGCACCTTGTCGTGCTGGTAGCGGGCCTGGCCGTTCGTCGCAGGGCCGTCGCCGGCGGCGACGCCGTTGCCGTTGGTGCTCACAGTCAGAGGTTTCCCTTCGGATGAAGTTCCGACGGGATCGAACCCCGCCGTTGACCGCCGGTTACAGGTCGGAGACCGGTTCCGGCAGCCGGTTGAGCTCCTTGCGCACGTGGAAGATGCGCTGGAGGACGGTGATCGTGCTCAGGCCGGCGAGCACGTACACGGCCGGCGGGAGCGCGCCGAGGTCGGCGAACACGATACCCGCAGAGAGGATCACCACGCGCACGGCGCGGCTGGCGATCCCGACCTTGCACTCGACCCCGAGCGCCTCGGCGCGGGCGCGGGTGTAGCTCACCATGAGCGAGGCGAGGACGGCGACGACGACCGCCGCCGCGGCGATCTCGTTGCCGTCCTTCGCGAACACGTAGGCCACCGCCGTGAGGACGATGCCCTCCTCGATGCGGTCGAGCGTCGAGTCCAGGAAGGCGCCGAACGGCGTGCCCTTGCCCGACATGCGCGAGTAGCGCCCGTCGAGCGTGTCGCACACCGACCCGACGATGAAGGCGATGCCGCCCCAGATGTAGAGCTCCTGCCAGACGAGCGCCGCGGCGACGACGTTGAGCACGAACCCCGTGAGCGAGATCGTGTTCGGCGTCAGACGCGACTCGATCAGGCGGTTGCGGACGACCTCGCGGCGCACGCCAGGTTCCCGGCGTCTGGGCCGGGGCGTCTGCGCCGGGGTCGACATCAGGCCTTGGCGGCGCTGAAGGCCCAGGCGGTGGGCCGGGCCCGGGCCAGCCAGATCGCGACCCACGCGGAGAGCGCGGCCGTCACGGCCCCGAGGATCGCGTCGGAGAGGAAGTGGTTGCCCGTGGCGACGATGACGAAGACCACGAGCAGCGGGTACAGCGCCCACGCGATCCGCGTCACGCGGTGCTTGCACAGCCGCGCGAGCGTGATGCCGATCATCAGCGAGAAGCAGACGTGCATCGACGGGATCGCGGCGTATGGGTTGAAGAGCGAGTTGACCGCGACCGAGTCGTGGCTGACGCCGGTGAAGTCCGAGACCGAGTCCAGGAAGCCCCACTCGGGGAAGAAGCGCGGCGGCGCGGTCGGCATCACGGTGTAGCCGATGAGCGCGATGCCCATGGCGACCATGAACATGTTGCGCACGAAGTAGAAGCTCTTGTTGTGGAAGAGGTAGATGAAGGCCAGCGCCCCGAGGGTCACCGAGGTCTGGCAGTTCAGGTACACCCAGCTCGCGAAGTCGATGATCGCCGGCTTCGTCGAGGCCCACGCCTGGATGCTCGGCTCGACGAAGAAGCCCATCGTCTGCTCGAAGTGGATCAGGTGGCGCGCGTTGTCGAAGGCGACCGTCGCGCCCTGCGGATCGTCGATCCAGCCGCGCACGAGCCGATAGCCGTAGTAGGCGGCGGCGAACAGCAGCACCTGTCTCACCGCGTCGAGGACACCGTGGGGCAGGAGCCGCGCCTGGAGGGAGCGGGCGCGAGCCAAAAGCATTCCGGAAGTCATCTTAAACGCCGCCCCGGCGGGCCGGAAGGCGGGCTAACCACACCTAACAGGAACCAACGATCCGCTTGGGGTCTTGCCCGCGGCGAGCGGGGTTCAATCCGGGCGGCGGGGGCGTGGGTGGCGCTTCGGCGCTCGTCCGCCGGCGGGCACGGCGCTCGTCCGCCGGCGCTCGCGGCACTTCGCGGCCAGGCACCGAGGGAGGAAGGCCCGCCCGCGGCCGCCGGGCGCGGGCCCGTTCCGGCTGGCGCGGCGCCACCGTGCTGGGTAGACCACCTATGCGGTGGTAAAGGTTGCACGATGCCCGCCACTGTCCTGAGTTTGTGTCGTATAGCGACATCTAGGCGGGACGGTGCCGCGAAGCGGCGCGCCCGCGCGCGCCCGCCGCAAGCTCCCCACAGCCTCACGCTCCCTCGGTGATGCAGTAGGCGCCGCGCACCACCGCCATCGCCCCGCGGCAGAACCAAACACAGCCTCACGAGCACCGGGGCGACGAGGCCCCCACGCGGCCCGGCGCGAACGCCACGTCCACCACCACCGGCCCCGCGCGGTCGACGCGCAGGCGCGTCCAGCCGCCCGGGCCCTCCGACACGCAGCCGCGGCCGACCGCCACGCGCCAATACGGGCTCCAGCGCACGCGCAGGTCGACGGTGCCCGGGCGATCGGCCGTCAGCCGCACGCGCTCGCCGTCGAGCCCGGTCGCGCGTGCGGCCCCGCGGGCGAGCCCGCGGGCGCCCGTGACCTCGTAGACGCGCCAGTGGCGATCGCGCCACACCGGGCGCAGGTAGGGCAGGCCGTCGCGGACGAGCTGGGCCTCCGCGGCGGCCGAGTAGTCGATCGGCGCGTCGGCCAGCGCGACGAAGCGCACGGCGTTGTCGTCGAGCCAGCGGCGGTAGCGCTCCGCGGTCAACGGACGTCCGTCATAGAAGAGCGCGTTGCGGTCGCGGTCGACCTGGCGCTCCCAGCCGCGGGCCAGCGGGAAGCGCGGGGCGACCCAGCGCGACTCCCAGTGGTTGTCGGTGAAGGGGATCTCCACGCGGAACGGCCCGCCGCGCTGCGTGCCGAGGAACCCGAGCAGCCCGTCGTAGTAGCGCGCGTGGATCGAGGCGTCGTCGTCGGCGCGCAGCCAGTCGTCGGCGGGCGCGACCCACTGCCAGTACAGCAGCGGCAGCGCGAGCAGCAGCACCGCCCGGCGGTTGCGCCGCCACAGCAGCGCCGCCACCACCGGCCCGGCGAACAGCGCCCCGAGCCGCACCACGTTGCCGCCCATGGGCGTCGAGAGCACGAAGCTCGCGACCATCGCCAGCGCGTAGAGCGCCACGCCGATGCGCACCACGCGCGCGTCGCGCGGGATGACGACGAGCACGGCGACCGCCGCCGCCAGCGCCGGCCAGAAGCTCGAGGCGACGAACGGGAAGCTGCCGCCCTCGGGGAAGGCGACGGCCAGCAGCACCGCCGGCCCCAGGCCGCAGGCGGCGAGCGCCACCGGCCACCAGCGCCGGCGATCCAGCCACCACGCCGCCGCCGCGAGCGCGACGAAGGCGCCCGCGACCGGGCTGGCCAGGCTCGCCAGCACCCCCAGGGCACAGGCCCAGCCGTGGCGCCCGCGCGCGGCGGCGAGCACCGCGCCCAACCCGACCGCGACGCCCAGGGCGAAGGTCAGCCGCCCGGTGATGAGGCTCGTCGCCGTCGCGGCGGCGAACCACAGCGCCCCCACGCGCGCGCCCTCGGTGTCGCGCACGAGGCGCTCGAAGAGCGCCGCCGACGCCACCGCGCTCAGGGCGCCGACGAGCTGCGGCCCGAGCAGCGCCGCCAGCGGCGGGAAGAGCACGCTGTAGCCGGGCATGTGGTGGCCCGCGTACCAGCCGTTGTCCCACACCACGAGCCCGAGGTCGGCCCGGTACATCTGCGCGGCGAGGTCGGCGCTCGTCGGGGCGGCGACCAGGTAGGCGGCCGCCAGCACCGCCGCGAGCGTCCACGCCGGGAGCGCCCGGAGGCTAAGCGTCCAGGAACGCGGCGACGCGATCGACGACATCGGGCGTGTCGTGCCAGGGCCAGTGCCCGGCGTCGGTGAAGTGCACGACCTCGGCCTCGCCTCCGAGCGCCTCGGCGTAGCGCTCGGCGAAGTCCGGCCCGATGTACGGGTCGCGGTCGCCCCAGAGCACGAGCGCCGGGCAGTCCACCGACGCGAGGTCCAGGCCGGCCCGCGCGAGCGCGTCCTCGGGCGCCGAGCGGTACAGGTGCAGGATCGCGCGCTGCGTGCCCTGGTCGAAGTGCGGCCAGCTCTCCTCGACGACGACCTCGGGCATCAGCCGCCGCGCGAGCCGGCGCGAGCTCAGGCCGATCGCGACCTCGCCGAGCGCCGGGGTGCGCCAGGCGCGCGCGAAGCGGTGCCAGCGGTAGCCCGGCAGCAGCGGCACGGCGTTGATGAGCACGATTCGCTCGACGCGCTCCGGGAAGCGCTGGGCCCACAGCAGCCCGACCACGCCCCAGTCGTGCATCACGAGGCGCACGCGCTCGGCGCCGGCGACGTCGAGGAACTCCTCGACGAAGCGGTCGTAGCCGGCCATCGTGAAGTCGCCGTCGCCGCGCTTGCCGCTGCGCCCGAAGCCCGGCAGGTCGGGCGCCAGCCCGCCGGTGCGCTCGAGGAAGGGCACCCAGTCGTCCGAGCTCGTCGGCACCCCGTGCAGGTAGAGCACGGGCGGGTCGTCGCCCTCGGCTTCGCGCCAGTAGAGCGGCTGGTCGTGCAGCGTCTCGGTGTGCTCGGCGACCGGGGCCATGGGCGCGGCCACCATACTTGCGCGCGTGCCGAGCCCCTGGCGCCGACCCCCGGCCCGTCGCGTGCGCGCGATCCGCGAGCGCCTGCGCGAGATGTACGGCATCCCGGTCATGGCGCCCCACGGCGATCCCGTCGGCGAGCTCGTGCTCACGGTCCTCTCGCAGTCGACGAACGACCGCAACCGCGACGTCGCCTTCCTGCGCCTGCGCGACCGTCTGCCGGCCTGGGAGGCCGTCCGCGACGCGCCGGTCGAGGAGATCGAGGAGGCCATCCGCCCCGGCGGGATCTCGAAGGTCAAGTCCGTGCGCATCAAGGCCATCCTCGAGGCGATCGGCGATCCGATCGACCTCGAATGGATGCGCGACGCCCCGGTCGCCGAGTCGCAGGCCTACCTCACCGCGCTGCCCGGGGTCGGGCGCAAGACCGCCGCCTGCGTGCTGCTCTTCGCCTACGGCCTGCGCGACGTCCCCGTCGACACGCACGTCTCGCGCGTGGGCATGCGCCTGCGCCTGCTCGAGCCCGGCGCCCCCTTCGACCGCCTCCACGACCAGATGCTCGCCATCACGCCCCCGGGCGCCGAGCTCGAGTTCCACGTCAACCTCCTGCGCCACGGCCGGCGCACCTGCCACGCCCAGCGCCCGGCCTGCCGCGTCTGCGCGCTGGCTCGCATGTGCCCCGCGCGCCGCGAGTTCCCCTAGCTGTAGTTCGTGAGCACGTTGTTCGGGGTGCCCGGTCGCTGTGACGCCCGTTGCGCTGCGAACAGCTCACCGAGGAACGGGTCCGTGCCCGGGGGTCGTCCGCGGGCGTTGGCGGCGCCACGCGGCCAACTGCTCACCGAGGGAGAGAGGCCTGGCGCGTCGGCATTCACCGGAAGAACGAGTGTCGCCTAAGTCGACCTATAGCCAACGAAGTCGACACTCGTCGTGGTCGCCCGCGGACCGCCCGCGAGCGCGGGCGCTCTCTCTCTCCCTCGGTGAGCAGCTTGGCGCCCCCGGCCCCGGTGCGGTCGAAGGCCAGCGAGAAGCCGCCGACCGGTGCGCTGCGCGCCATGACCGCCAACATATCGGGGGTGAGCGACCCCGTCGTGGTGACCTACCTCGAGCTCGACGACCCCGCCGCGGTGCGTCCGGCGGCGGTGCCCGCGGTCGCCGGCCTGCGGCTGCGGCGCGTCGAGCCCGCGGACGGCGCCGTGAGCCGCGGGCTCTACGCGGGGGTCGGACGCGACCACCACTGGACCGACCACCTCGGGCGCTCGGAGGCGCAGTGGCAGGCCTGGGCGGACGAGGTCGAGACCTGGGTGCTGACCGTGGCCGGCGAGCGCGCCGGCTACTTCGAGCTGCGCCCCGACGCGGGCGGCGTCGAGATCGCCTACTTCGGGCTGCTGCCCACCTTCCACGGAAAGGGCCTCGGCGGCCACCTGCTCACCGAGGCCCTGACCCGGGGCTTCGAGCTCGCCCCGCGCGTGTGGCTGCACACGTGCACCCTGGACGGGCCGGCGGCGCTGCCGAACTACCTGGCGCGCGGGCTGAGGCGCTTCCGCAGCGAGACCCGCCCGCAGGGGGGCGGGACCGAGCGGTCCCGCCCCGTGGCGTCCTAGGCGCCCAGGCCCGCGGTGCGCCGCGAGCGGGTGCTCACGACGGCCGCGCCGCCGATCGCCAGGGCGGCGAGCAGGGCGGCCTCGCCGATGGCGGCGATCTGCCAGCCGTTGTCCGAGTTGTCGTCGGCGACGGCGGGCGTGGTCGTGGTCGTGGGCGTGTTCGCCGGCTTGACGGCGGGCCCGGCGACGACCGCGCGCGGCAGGTTGCCGTGCGTGTCGCCCGCGATGGCCTGCTCGTAGGTGCCGACGTGCAGGTCGTCCTTGGTGTCGCCCTGGACGGCGTAGTACTGGACCTGAACGGCCTGGTGCGGGATCGGGCCATGCGACGCCTTCGCGACGCCGGCCGACGGGACGGCCAGCGCCAGGACGCTGACCAGGGGAACGATGCGGCGGTACTTCATGGCGGTGTGACCTCCGATTGGTGCTTGCGAGTAGGGCTCGTGCTGGGGGCTGAGGGGACGGGCCACCCCGGCCCGTCCCTCAGCGATGCGCCTAGACGCCCAGGCGCGGGGTGCGACGGCGGGCGAAGAAGACCGCGGTTCCCCCGAGGAGGAAGGCGGCGAGCACGCCACCCTCGACCCAGGTGGCGATCTGCCAGCCGTTGTTGCCGTCGTCGTTCGAGGCGGTGACGTGCGTCGCCGCCACGGGGGTCACCACGGGCTTCGTGGTGCCGTACGCGGCGGCGAGCTGCTCGGCGGAGAGCGAGCCGACCTTGTCGGCGTAGCTCTTGCCGGGCACCGGCGCGTTCTGGTCCTGCTGGTTCTGCAGGTCGTACTTCGTGTCGCCGTAGCTCACGTGGTACGTGGGCGTCGACGCCGGGACCACCGGGTCGTCGGCGGGCCGGGCCCCGGCGAGCGCGGGAAGCGCGAGCACGAGCCCGCACACCGCGGCGATGATGAGGCGGCGGAACATGAGAGTGACCTCCTGAGGTCGGGAGAGAGCGGCCGCTTGCATGCCGACGAGTGTCGGGGCGCGTGGGGCCGCTCACCGCGCAATAAGACCCGTTCGGCGTGTGGCACTCGACACACACGCGGACCGGGCCCAGCATGCGGAACCCGCAGAAAGATTTGCTAGCCTCAGACTCAGATTTCCACCGTAGAGAACGAGCAGGCAAGAAGGAGTCCTCACCACATGGCCAAGACCATCGGGATCGACCTCGGCACGACGAACTCGTGCATGGCCGTCCTCGAGGGCGGCGAGCCGACCGTCATCGAGAACGTCGAGGGCGGGCGCACCACCCCGTCCGTGGTCGCCTTCGCGCAGGACGGGAACCGCCTCGTCGGCACCGTCGCCAAGCGCCAGGCGGTCACCAATCCTCAGAACACCGTGTTCTCCATCAAGCGCTTCATGGGCCGCAAGGAGGCCGAGGTGCGCGAGGAGGAGGCGATCGTCCCCTACAAGGTCGTCTCCGGCCCCAACGGCGACGCGCGCGTGGAGGCCGGCGGCAAGCAGTACAGCCCGCCGGAGATCAGCGCGATGATCCTCCAGAAGCTCAAGGCCGACGCCGAGGCCTACCTGGGCGAGACGGTCGACAGCGCCGTCATCACCGTCCCGGCCTACTTCAACGACGATCAGCGCCAGGCGACCAAGGACGCCGGCAAGGTCGCGGGCCTCGACGTCAAGCGCATCATCAACGAGCCGACCGCCGCGTCGCTGGCGTACGGCCTCGACAAGGAGTCAGACCAGACGATCCTCGTCTTCGACCTCGGCGGCGGAACCTTCGACGTGTCCGTCCTGGAGATCGGCGACGGCGTCTTCGAGGTCAAGGCCACCGCGGGTGACAACCACCTCGGCGGCGACAACTTCGACAAGGCGATCGTCGACTGGTTGGCCGCCGAGTTCAAGCGCGACCAGGCGATCGACCTCACGCAGGACCCGATGGCCCTCCAGCGCCTCTACGAGGCCGCCGAGAAGGCCAAGATCGAGCTGTCCTCCGCGCAGGAGACGCAGATCAACCTGCCCTTCATCACCGCCGACCAGTCCGGCCCCAAGCACCTCGACATGCGCCTCACGCGCGCCAAGCTCAACGAGCTGACCGCGGACCTCATCGACCGCGTCGTTGCCCCCGTGCGCCAGGCGCTCGACGACGCCAAGGACAAGGGCGCCGCGACGATCGACCACGTCGTCCTCGTCGGCGGCATGACCCGCATGCCCGCCGTCCAGGAGAAGGTCAAGGAGCTCACCGGCAAGGAGCCGCACCGCGGCGTCAACCCCGACGAGGTCGTGGCCGTCGGCGCCGCCATCCAGGCGGGCGTCCTGGCCGGCGACGTCAAGGACGTCCTGCTCCTCGACGTCACCCCGCTGACCCTCGGCATCGAGACCAAGGGCGGCGTGATGACCAAGCTCATCGAGCGCAACACGACGATCCCGACGCGCAAGTCGGAGATCTTCTCGACGGCCGAGGACAACCAGCCGTCGGTCGAGATCCACGTCCTGCAGGGCGAGCGCGAGATGGCGACCTACAACAAGTCGCTGGGCAAGTTCCAGCTCACCGGCATCCCGCCGGCGCCGCGCGGCGTGCCCCAGATCGAGGTCGGCTTCGACATCGACGCCAACGGCATCCTCAACGTGTCCGCGAAGGACCTCGGCACCGGCAAGGAGCAGAAGATCGAGATCCGCGCCGGCTCGGGCCTGAGCGACGAGGAGATCCGCAACATGGTCACGGACGCCGAGACCCACGCCGACGAGGACCGCAAGGCCCGCGAGCTGGCCGAGGCCCGCAACACGGGCGAGAACGCGGCCTACCAGGCCGAGCGCCAGCTCAAGGACCTCGGCGAGCAGGTCGACGCGTCCTCGCGCGAGGAGATCGAGGCCGCCATCAAGGAGGTCCGCGAGGCGCTGACCTCCGAGGACCCCAACGAGATCAACGCCAAGACCGAGGCGCTGCAGACCTCCTTCCACAAGGTCTCCGAGGCGATGTACGAGCGCGCCCAGCAGCAGTCCGCCGCGGCCCAGGGCAACGGCGCGGCCGCCGACGGCGCGGGCGAGCAGCCCGAGGCCGAGGAGGACGTCGTCGACGCCGAGGTCGTGGACGAGGGCAAGTCGTGACCTCCGAGGAGCGCGATCTGGCTACGCAGGAGGCGGCCGCCGAGGAGGCGGCCGCCCCTGAGCCCGAGGTCGCGCCGGAGGAGCAGCCCGAGGCCGAGCAGCCCGCGCCCGAGGAGCCCGACTACAAGGACAAGTGGCTGCGCGCGGTCGCCGAGCTCGACAACGTGCGCAAGCGCGCCCGCCGCGACGTCGATGCCGCGCAGGCGCGCGGCATCGGCAAGCTCGCGCGCGAGCTGCTGCCCGCGCTCGACAACTTCGAGCGCGCGCTGGCGGCCGCCGAGGCGCAGCCCGAGAACCGCGACCACCACCTGACCGACGGCATCCGGCTCGTGCAGACCGAGCTGCTCGGGGCGCTGGCGCGCGTGGGCATCGAGCCCGACTCGCCCAAGGGCGAGCGCTTCGACCCGCATCGCCACGAGGCCGTGGCCCAGCAGCCCGTCGACGGCGCCGAGGCGGGGACGATCGTGGAGGTCTACAGCGCCGGCTACACGTACGGCGACGACGTCCTGCGTCCCGCCAAGGTCGTCGTGGCGGGCTAGGGGAGGCGACGTGGCCCAGCGCGACCTCTACGGCGTCCTCGGCGTCGACAAGAAGGCCTCCCCCGAGGAGATCAAGAAGTCCTATCGCAAGCTCGCGCGCAAGTACCACCCGGACACCAACCCGGGCGACAAGGCGGCCGAGGAGCGCTTCAAGGAGATCTCCGCGGCCTACGACGTCCTCGGCGACCCCGACAAGCGCAAGCAGTACGACCGCGGCGGCCTCTTCACGGGCGGCGGTCCTGGCGGTGCGCCGGGCGGCTTCGACGCGGGCTCGTTCTCGGACATCCTCTCCAACCTCTTCGGCGGCAGCGGCCCGGGCGGCGGCCGCGGGGGCACGCGCGGCCCGCGCGCCGAGCGCGGGCGCGACCTCGAGGCCGAGGTCTCGATCTCCTTCGAGCAGTCCGTCGACGGCGCGCAGGTCCCGCTCACGGTGCCCACCGCCCAGATGTGCGGCACCTGCCACGGCACCGGCGCCAAGCCCGGCACGGCGCCGAAGGTCTGCCCGCGCTGCCAGGGGCGCGGCATCGAGTCCCAGGGTCAGGGGCTGTTCTCGATCTCCCAGCCGTGCTCGCGCTGCGGCGGCACGGGGGCGATCATCGAGGACCCCTGCCCGACGTGCTCGGGCTCGGGCTCGGTGCGGACGGTCAAGAAGTACCGCGTCAACATCCCGGCCGGCGTGCGCGACGGCTCGCGCGTGCGGCTCGCCGGCAAGGGCGAGCCCGGGCGCAACGGCGGCCCCGCCGGCGACCTCTACGTCATCACGCGCGTCTCCGACAGCCCGGTCTTCAAGCGCAAGGGCGACCACGTCGAGGTCGAGGTCCCGCTGACGATCCCCGAGGCGATCCGCGGCGCCGAGGTCGAGGTCCCGACCCTGAGCGGGCGCAAGAAGCTGCGCGTCCCGGCCGGGACCAAGCACGGCACCGTCCAGCGCCTGCGCGGCGAGGGCCCGCAGAAGCTCGGCGGCAAGGCGCGCGGCGACATCCACTACCGCTTCGTCATCGACGTCCCGGCGAGCCTCAGCGACGAGCAGTCCGAGGCGGTCGAGAAGCTTTCGCAGGTCATGAACGGCAACCCGCGCGCGAGGCTCTTCTCATGAGCACCCGCCGTCGCACGACCACCCGCGTCATGGTCGAGCACGAGCGCGGCGTGTTCATGATCTCGGTGGCGGCCGAGCTGGCCGACATGCACCCGCAGACGCTGCGCATGTACGAGACGCGCGGGCTCATCGAGCCCAAGCGCTCGCCCAAGGGCACGCGCCTGTACTCGCAGGCCGACGTCGAGCGCCTGCGCCGCATTCAAGAGATGACCACGTCGCTCGGGCTCAACCTCGCGGGCGTCGAGCGCGTGCTCGAGCTCGAGGAGCAGCTCGAGCGCGCGAGCCGTCGCCTCGAGGCGCTCGAGCGCCGCTCCGCCGAGATGCGCGCCGAGATGGAGGCCGAGATCGAGCGCGTGCGCAAGTCCTTCAAGGCCGAGCTCGTCCCGTACCGGGGGACGACCGACCTCGTGCGCGCGAAGGACGCGCGCCCGTCGCGGCGGACGATCCGCGTCGAGCGCGACGCGTAGCCGCGCTTTCCGCGTCCGCGGGCGGTCATCCTCCGGCCTGAGTTGCCGGAAGGATGGTCGTTTGTGGGGCTCCTGGCCACACAATCGACCACTGTGGTCGATACGTGTGCGGAGACCGGCCCGGCGGCCTAGACGTTCCCCGACGTCGTGCCGCCCTCGCCGCCCGCGAGCTCCTCGGCGGCCTTACGGCCGGGATGGTCCTTCGGGAGGTCGTGGGGGGACAGCTCGTCCTTGGCCTCGGGCGTGTCGCCGACGTCGGTCTCGTCGTCGGGCGTCGCCGGGCCGAGCGGCTCGTCGGCCTCATCGTCGTGGGGCGGCGCCTGGCCTTCGCGTTCGTGGGTCATGCCCGGGGGCGTACCCTGGCGGTGCGGGCCCGCATGCGCCGGCGTCGGACGCGCTATGATCTACGTCTACCCGACTGAGATTTCTTATGCAAGCTGATCGCTTCACCATCAAGGCCCAGGAGGCCATCGCCGCGGCCGGCCAGCTCGCCGAGCGCCGCCGCAACCCGCAGGTGACCCCCGAGCACCTGCTCGCCGTGCTGCTCGAGCAGGAGGGCGGCGTCGTGAGCCCGGTGCTCGCCAAGCTCGGCTCGGACCCGCGCGCGCTGCGCGGCGAGGTCAACGCCCTGATCGACGCCCTGCCGACGACGACCGCCGGCGGCGAGGCCGCCGGCCCGTCGAGCGAGCTCGTGCGCGTCCTGCGCGAGGGCGAGGAGGAGATGCGCGCCCTGAAGGACGAGTACGTCTCCACCGAGCACCTGCTGCTCGCGCTCGCGGAGCATCCCTCGCGCGCGGGCGACGCCCTGCGCGCCGCCGGTGCCACCAAGGAGTCGCTGGCGAAGGCGATCGGCGAGGTCCGCGGGCCCCACAGGGTCACCGACCAGTCGGCCGAGGACAAGTACCAGGCGCTCGAGAAGTACGGGCGCGACCTGACCGCGGAGGCCGAGCAGGGCAAGCTCGACCCGGTCATCGGGCGCGACGACGAGATCCGCCGCGTCATCCAGGTCCTCAGCCGCCGCACCAAGAACAACCCCGTCCTCATCGGCGAGCCCGGGGTCGGCAAGACCGCCATCGTCGAGGGCCTCGCCCAGCGCATCGAGTCCGGCGACGTCCCCGAGTCGCTGCGCGACCGCCGCGTCATCGCCCTGGACATCGGCGCCCTGCTCGCCGGCTCCAAGTACCGCGGCGAGTTCGAGGAGCGCCTGAAGGCCGTCCTCAACGAGATCAAGGACGCGGGCGGCACCGTGATCCTCTTCATCGACGAGCTGCACACGATCGTCGGCGCCGGCGCCGCCGAGGGCGCCGTCGACGCCGCCAACCTGCTCAAGCCGATGCTCGCCCGCGGCGAGCTGCGCGCCGTCGGCGCGACCACGCTCGACGAGTACCGCAAGCACATCGAGAAGGACGCCGCCCTGGAGCGCCGCTTCCAGCCCGTGCTCGTCGGCGAGCCGTCGGTCGAGGACGCCATCGCGATCCTCCGCGGCCTCAAGGAGCGCTACGAGGTCCACCACGGCGTGCGCATCCAGGACTCCGCGCTCATCGCCGCCGCCACCCTGAGCGACCGCTACATCGCCGACCGCTTCCTGCCCGACAAGGCCATCGACCTAATCGACGAGGCCGCGTCCAAGCTGCGCATCGAGATCGACTCGCTGCCGACCGAGATCGACGAGGTCGACCGCCGCGTCCTGCAGCTCGAGATCGAGCTCACCTCCCTGGCCAACGAGACCGACGACGCGAGCGTCGAGCGCCGCGAGGCGATCGAGCGCGAGCTCGGCGACCTGCGTGAGCGCTCCTCGGCCATGAAGGCCGAGTGGCAGGCCGAGAAGGACGAGATCAACAAGGTCCAGGCCATCAAGGAGCGCCTGGAGCAGGCCCACCGCGAGCTCGAGCGCGCCGAGCGCGAGGCCGACCTCGAGCGCGCGGCCCAGCTGCGCCACGGCGAGATCCCCGAGCTGCAGCGCCAGCTCGAGGAGGCCGAGCAGGTCGAGCCACGCGAGGCGCGCTTCCTCAAGGAGGAGGTCGACGCCGAGGACGTGGCCGAGGTCGTCGGGCGCTGGACCGGCATCCCGGTCACCCGCCTGCTCGAGGGCGAGGTCGCAAAGCTCGTCCACATGGAGGAGCGCCTGCACCAGCGCGTCATCGGCCAGGACGAGGCGGTGCAGTCCGTCTCCAACGCCCTGCGCCGCTCGCGCGCCGGCCTCAGCGATCCCGACCGCCCGATCGGCAACTTCCTCTTCCTCGGCCCGACCGGCGTCGGCAAGACCGAGCTGGCCCGCGCCCTGGCCGAGTTCATGTTCGACTCGCAGGACGCGATGGTCCGCATCGACATGTCCGAGTACATGGAGAAGCACTCGGTCAGCCGCCTCGTGGGCGCGCCGCCCGGCTACGTCGGCTACGACGAGGGCGGCCAGCTCACCGAGGCCGTGCGCCGGCGCCCGTACTCGGTGCTGCTGCTGGACGAGATCGAGAAGGCCCACCCCGACGTCTTCAACATCCTGCTGCAGGTCATGGACGACGGGCGGCTGACCGACGGCCAGGGCCGCACGGTCGACTTCCGCCACGTCGTGCTCATCATGACCTCGAACATCCCCGGCGGCCGGGCCGGCGCCGAGGCGCAGTTCAAGCCCGAGTTCATCAACCGCCTGGACGACATCGTCGAGTTCCACAGCCTCGACCGCGACCAGATCGGCAAGATCGTCGACCTGCAGGTCGAGCGCGTCATGACGCGCGTGCGCGAGCGCGGCATCGAGGTGCAGCTAACCGACCGCGCCCGCCAGCTGCTGGGCAACCTGGGCTACGACCCGACCTACGGCGCGCGCCCGCTCAAGCGGGTGATCGCCAAGCGCCTGGTCGACCCGCTGGCGCTGGCGATCCTGCAGGGCGACTTCCGCGAGGGCGACACCGTCCGCGTCGACGCGGGCGACGGCGACCTCGTGCTGTCGGTGGCGGAGAAGGCGGGCGCGGCGGCGGCGTAGGCTGCCGCGCCGTGGCGCTCCTCGCCCACCCGCCCACGCCACTCGCGAGCTGGCAGCCCGACGTCAAGGCGGCGCTGCACTACCTCCACGAGCGCGAGGGGTCGGTGCGCTTCGCGGTGCGCACCGACGAGCGCCTGTGGGGCCATCGGCGCACGGCGGGCGTGCACTCCGCGAGCGTCGTCAAGGCGCTCTTCCTCGTCGCCTACCTCGACGATCCGCGCGTGCGCGCGCGGCCGCTGCGCGCCGCCGACCATCGCCTCATCGACCCGATGATCCGCCGCTCGGACAACACGGCGGCCACGCGCGTGCTCGCCTACATCGGCCACGCGCGCGTGCGCGCGGCCGCGCGCCGCGCCGGCATGCGGCGCTTTCGCCTGGACCCGGTCATCTGGGGCAAGAGCCGCATCGACGCCTCCGACCAGACGCGGTTCTTCCTGCACGTCGACGCGCAGGTTGTCCCGCGCCACCGGGCGACCGCGCTGCACCTGCTGCGGACGGTCGTGGCGACCCAGCGCTGGGGCGTCGCGCGCGTGCGCCCGGACGGGTGGCGGCTGTACTTCAAGGGCGGCTGGGGCTCGGGCACCGGACTGGTCGACCATCAGGTCGCGGTGCTGCGCGCGGGCGATGACCGCGTGGCCGTCGCCGTGCTCACCACGGGCAACCCCGACCACGCCTACGGCCAGCAGACCCTGCGCGGTGTGTTCGCGCGGCTGCTTCGAGGGCTGGCCGCCCACGACGTGTTGGTTCCCGGCTAGCATCGCGCCGTGAAGCTGGCCGGCCGCCGCGCTGGGCTCGCCGTGAGCGTGCTGGTCATCGCGCTCGCGGCGCTGCTCGCCGCGGGCGCCGCGGCGGACGCCAAGGGCCGCAAGCGCGGACCCATCGACGCGAAGGTGACCGTCGACAAGGGCCGCGCGGTCAGCGCCACGATCACCGCCGCCGCCGGCGGGCGGCTCGCGGTCACCGCCCGCAACGGCACGAAGATCACCATCAGCTTCCCCGCGGGCGCGGTCGCCGAGGACACGCTCGTGACTGCTGTGGCGGTGACGAAGCTCGCGAACGCGAAGCTGCGCCCGGGCCTGCTCGCGGGCGTGCAGCTCGCCCCCGAGGGCCTGCAGCTGCTCAAGCCGGCGTCCGTCCGCTTCGCCCGCCACGGCAAGGCGCGCAAGGGCCGCCACCTCGTGTTCGTGGGCAGCGGGGGCACCGGGCGCGACGTCTACCGCCTGCCGCCGCCGGTCAAGCTCCGCGGGCAGGGCCGCAAGCGGCGGCCCGTCCCGACCGGCGCACCGGTCGTCTCGATCAGCCACTTCTCGACGACCGAGGGCTTCGACTGGTCCACGGCGACGGTCGCCGAGCTCGACGCGATCAACGTCCCGCAGCTCGGGGTCGACCTCCTCTCGCAGCAGATCGCGAAGCTGCTCGCCGACAAGGCCTCGCTGGAGGAGGTCCTGGACGCGATGGAGCGCGCCCGCGAGCGCTTCATCGAGCCGCTGCTCGCCACGGCGGAGACGAAGCTGACGAAGGGTTGCTCGGAGCCGAACATCCGCTACGCCATGGGCGCCCTGCGGACGGCCCTCGGCTTCGATCGCCAGGTGGCGCTCCTCGGGGGCAACGGCGGCCTCGCGCTGCCGTCCATGCGGTCGTTGCTGCCGAAGATCGCGGACTGCATGACGAAGCTGTGCCCGAAGCTCGGCGATCCGCGCGCGGCGGTCTACCTGGCCGGGCTCGCGCGCCAGCTGCAGCTGATGGGGATCGTCGACAACCCCGGCTACTTCGCCGCCCTCGACGACAGCATGGAGCGCTGCGGCACCTTCGAAGTGCACCTCGACTCGCGCATCGACGACGCGCTCGCCGTCGGGAGCTTCTCGATGCGCATCGAGGGCCGGGTCACGTACGCGAGCGTGAGCCCGACGCCGGGGCATCCGCGCGGGGCGCTGACCTACACGGCCACGTCGGGATCGGTCGTCGACACCTGCGAGACGACCGAGATCATGCCCCGCAGCGACGGCGAGCTCGAGATCACCGACGTCACCCTCGGCAGGTACGACCCCGACTCGCCGGGCACCGCCCCCGTGCTGTCGATGACGCTGACCGTGACCACGCCTCCGATGGAGGTGCTGCACACCCGCTACGCGCCGACCGACCCGAGCTGCGAGCCCAACACGCTGCCGCCCGACAGCCCCACGACGCTGTGGGCGGTCGGGTTCGGGGCCGAGCACCCCGGCGGAGCGTTCGCGGGGACGGACTTCGTGCGCGACGCGGCGCCGAAGTTCGCCGTCGCCGTCTACAGCGGGCGGCCCGTCGCGTTCGGCGGCGGCACGTTCACCGAGAACACGCTGGTCGAGCTCATCCAGACGCCCCAGCCGCCCGTCCCGCTCCCGGAGATCAGAGGCAGCTGATCGGCCGGCACCGCGTCCCCGCGCGGGAAGCGGTAGAACGCCCTCCATGCCCACCTACATCATGCTCTCGACGCTGACCCCCGATGGCGTCCAGACGATCAAGAACAACCCGCAGCGCATCCGCGAGGTCAACAAGGAGATCGAGCAGCTCGGGGCGACCGTGAAGGCGCAGTGGGCGACGCTCGGTCGCTTCGACTTCGTCAACGTCGTGGAGGCGCCCGACGAGCAGACGATGGCCCGCGTCTCGCTGGAGCTCGGGTCGCGCGGGACGGTGCACTACGAGACCCTCTCCGCCATCCCGGTGGACGACTTCATCGCGAGCCTCTAGCGCGTGAGGGTCCTCGTCGTCGGCTCCGGCGGGCGCGAGCACGCCATCGTGCGCGCGCTGGGGCGCTCGCCGCAGGCGCCCGAGCTGCTCTGCGCGCCCGGCAATCCCGGGATCGCGCGCGACGCGCGGCTCCTGGACGTCGGCGTCGACGACATCTCCGGGATGGCGCAGGCGGCCGAGCGCGAAGCCGTCGACCTCGTGGTCGTCGGGCCCGAGGCGCCGCTGGTGGCGGGCCTCGTCGACGAGCTCGCCGCGCGCGGGGTCGCCGCCTTCGGGCCCACCCGCGCGGTGGCGCGCCTGGAGGGCTCGAAGGCCTTCGCCAAGGAGCTCATGGAGGCCGCCGGGGTGGCGACCGCGACCTGGTGCGCGGTCGACGAGGTCGAGGAGGGGATGGCGGCGATCGAGCGCTACCCGGCGGTCCTCAAGTTCGACGGGCTGGCCGCGGGCAAGGGCGTCGTCATCGCCCAGGACGAGGCCGAGGCCCGCGAGACGCTGCGGGCCTGCCTGATCGAGGAGCGCTTCGGCCCCGGCAAGGTCGTCGTCGAGGAGGCGCTCGAGGGCGAGGAGCTCTCGCTGCTGGCGCTCTGCGACGGCGAGATCGCGGTGCCGATGGCGCCCGCGCAGGACTACAAGCGGATCTTCGACGGCGACCGCGGGCCCAACACCGGCGGCATGGGCTCCTACTCGCCCGTGCCCGGGATCGACTCCGCGCGGCTCGAGGAGTACGTGCGCACGATCCATCAGCCGGTGGTCGACGAGCTGCGCCATCGCGGCACGCCGTTCCACGGGTGCCTCTACGCCGGGCTGATGCTCACCGCCGCCGGGCCGCGCGTGCTCGAGTTCAACGTCCGCTTCGGCGATCCCGAGACCCAGGCCGTGCTCCCGCGGCTGCGCTCGGACCTGCTCGACCTGCTGGAGCGCTCGACCAAGCCCGGCGGGCTCGCGGGCCACGACGCGGAGTGGGACGAGCGCTGGGCGGTGAGCGTCGTGCTGGCCTCCGGCGGCTACCCGGAGTCGGCCTCCAAGGGCGACGTCATCTCCGGGCTCGACGACGTGCCCGCCGATGTCGAGGTCACGCACGCGGGCACCGGCTCGGGGCCCGGCGGCGCGATCGTCACCGCTGGCGGGCGCGTGCTGAACGTCACCGCGCTCGGCGACGGTCCCGCTGCCGCCCGGGACGCCGCCTATGCTGCCGCCGACCTGATCACCTTCGAGGGTCGGCAGCTGCGTCGGGACATCGCGCTGCGGGCCGTGGAGCGCATGGCATGAGCGAAGCCGCGCCGCAGACCGGCGCCGTCACCCAGACCGACCCCGAGACCGAGTTCGCCGACCTCGAGGTCGACGCGCCGCTCGTCGGGATCATCATGGGCTCCAAGTCCGACCTGCCGGAGATGGAGAAGGCGGGCGAGGTCCTGGCCGACAAGGGGATCCGCTACGAGATCCGCGTGATGTCGGCCCACCGCGATCCCGACACCGTCGCCGAGTACTGCCGCAACGCGCGCATGCGCGGGCTGCGGATCATCATCGCCGGGGCCGGGCTCTCGGCGGCGCTGCCCGGCGTGGCCGCGGCCCACAGCGACCTGCCGGTGATCGGCGTCCCGCTCTCAAGCCGCCTGAGCGCCCTCGGCGGCCTCGACGCGATCCTCTCGATCGCGCAGATGCCGCCGGGCGTCCCGGTCGCGTGCGTCGGCCTCGACAACGCACGCAACGCGGGCCACCTCGCGGCCCGTATCTTGAGTGCGTGATCGCCCGCTACACACGCCCCGAGCTGGGGGCCATCTGGACGGACGCGGCCCGCATGGAGGCGTGGCGGCGCGTCGAGGTGGCCGCGTGCGAGGAGATGGACGGCCCGACGGCTGCCGACCTCGAGGCGATCCGGGCCGCGAGCTTCACGGTCGAGGCGGTGCAGGAGCGCGAGCGCGTCACCGACCACGACGTGGCGGCCTTCGTCGACGTCCTGCAGGAGAGCGCCGGGCCCGGCGGGCGCTGGATCCACTTCGGCCTGACCTCCTCCGACGTGCTCGACACGGCGCTGGCGCTGCAGCTCCAGGCGGCGGGCGCGATCGTCGTGGCGGGCGCGCGCGAGCTCGTCGAGGCGCTGGCGGCGCGGGCGCGCGAGCACGTCGACACCGTGTGCGTCGGGCGCACCCACGGCGTCCACGCCGAGCCGACGACCTTCGGGCTCAAGCTCGCCGGCTTCGCCTTCGAGGCACACCGCAACGCCGAGCGCGTGGAGCGCGCCTTCGCCCAGGCGAGCGTGGGGGCGATCAGCGGCGCCGTCGGCACCTACTCGGCGACGAGTCCCGAGTTCGAGGAGCGCGTGCTCGCGCGCCTGGAGCTCGAGCGCGAGTCGGTCTCCACGCAGGTGGTCCCGCGCGACCGCCACGCCGAGCTGCTGCAGGCGATCGCGCTGGCGGGCGCCGGCCTCGAGCGCCTGGCGACGGAGATCCGCCACCTGCAGCGCACCGAGGTCCGCGAGGCCGAGGAGCCCTTCCGGGCCGGGCAGCAGAAGGGCTCGAGCGCGATGCCCCACAAGCGCAACCCGATCACCACCGAGCGCATCACCGGCCTGGCGCGCGTGCTGCGCGGCAACGCCACCGCGGCGGTCGAGAACGTCGCCCTGTGGCACGAGCGCGACATCTCGCACTCCGGCGCCGAGCGCGTGATCCTGCCCGACTCGACGATCCTGCTCGACTACCTCCAGCACCTCGCCCTGCGCGTCGTGCGCGACCTCGTGGTGCACCCCGAGCGGATGCGCGAGAACCTCGAGCTCACCCACGGGGCGCTCTTCTCCCAGCGCGTCCTGCTCGCGCTGGTCGAGCGCGGCATGGCCCGCGACGACGCCTATCGCATCGTGCAGGAGGACGCCCAGCGCGCGTGGGACACGCGCACCCCGCTGCGCGAGCTGCTGGCCGCGCGCGACCTCGGCCTGGACCTCGACGACCTCTTCGATCTCGCCCACTACACGCGCCACGCGCACGAGGTCGTCGGGCGGCTGGACGCCATCGCGTCCGTGTCGATCGCCCACGGTTGACACAGCGTCGAGGGCGCGAGAGTGTCCGTCGCATGTACGACTACGTGATCGTCGGCGCGGGCTCGGCGGGCTGCGTGCTCGCCAACAGGCTCAGCGAGGACCCCGAGGTGCAGGTCCTGCTCCTGGAGGCCGGGCCGCCGGACACGGCGGACTTCATCCACATCCCGGCGGCCTTCTCGGCGCTCTTCCGCTCGCAGAACGACTGGGACCTCGGCACCGGCTACGAGCCCGGGCTCGAGGATCGCCGCGTCTACCTGCCGCGCGGCAAGACCCTCGGCGGCTCCTCGTCGCTGAACGCGATGATCTACATCCGCGGCAACCGCGTCGACTACGACGAGTGGGCCGGGCTGGGCTGGGGCTGGGACGACCTGCTGCCCTACTTCCTGCGTGCCGAGGACAACACGCGCGGCGCCTCGGACCACCACGGCGTCGGCGGCCCGCTGCGGGTCTCCGACACGCTCGCGCGCACCGGCCTCTCGCAGGCCTTCCTCGACGCCGCCGCGGCGCGCGGCCTGCCCGCCAACGAGGACTTCAACGGCCCGCGCCAGGACGGCTTCGGCTGGTATCAGCTCACCACGCGCGACGGCAAGCGCGGCAGCACCGCGGTGTCCTACCTGCACCCGGTCATGGACCGCCCGAACCTGACGGTCGAGACCCACGTGCACGTCCACCGCGTGCTCTTCGACGGCACGCGCGCCGTCGGCGTGGCCGGCTCGCGGCTCAGCGAGCTGCTCGAGTTCCGCGCCGAGCGCGAGGTCATCGTCTCGGCGGGCGCGTACCTGTCGCCGCAGGTGCTGTGGCTGTCGGGCATCGGGCGGCCCGACGAGCTCGCGCTCCTGCAGGTGCCGACGGTCGCCGAGGTGCCGGGCGTCGGCCTGGGCCTGCAGGACCATCCGACCTCGGGCTTCACCTGGATGTTCGAGGACCCGGTGAGCCTCAAGGACGCGCTCACCGAGGAGAACCTCGCGCTGTGGGCGACGCAGGGCACCGGTCCGCTGTCCTCCAACGTGGCCGAGTGCGGCGGCTTCCTGCGCACGCGCGACGACCTCGCGGCGCCCGACGTGCAGTTCCACATGGTCTCGGCGATGTACTCCCAGGAGGGCCTGCTGCCGCCGCCGGCGCACGGCTTCACGCTGTCGTGCTGCGTCCTGCGGCCCCAGAGCCGCGGCCAGGTCGCGGTCGTCTCACCCGACCCGACGACCAAGCCGTTCATCGTCCACAACTACTACGCCGAGCCCGAGGACATGCGCTCGGCCGTGGCGGGCATGAGGACGGTGCTCGAGATCGCGCGCACCGAGCCGCTCGCGCGCTACTCGCACACCTGCTTCAACCCGCCGGCGGGCGACAGCGACGCCGACCTCGAGGCCTTCATCCGCCACACGGCGCAGACGATCTACCACCCGACGAGCACGTGCCGGATGGGCGCCGACGAGCTCGCGGTGGTCGACCCCGAGCTGCGCGTGCGGGGCGTCGAGGGCCTGCGCGTGGTCGACGCCTCGGTCTTCCCGGCGGTGCCCCGCGGCAACACCAACGCGCCCACGATCGCGCTCGCCGAGAAGGCGGCGGACCTGATCCGCGGGCGCCCGGCGGCGACCGTCGAGGGCGCTCAGACCGCGGCCGCGTAGCCGCCGGCCCTCAGAGCTGCTCGAGCCGGTCCTCGGCCTCGGCCGCGCGCTCGTCGTGGCGCGTGGCCGCCTGCCGGGCGCGGTCGCCGCTGGCCTGGAGCTCCTCGGCGCCGGCGCGCTCCTCCTCGGCCAGGCGCGCGTGCTCGCTCGCCTGGCGCTGCAGGCGCTCGGCCTCGTCGCGATGGTGCTCGGCGCGCTCGAAGCGCTGGTCGGCCTCCTCGGCGTGCTCGCGCGCACGGGCCGAGTTGGCCTCGAGCTCCTGGCGATGGCCCTGGGCCTCGGTGCTCAGGCGCTGGCGGGCGCGCTCGCGCTCGACGCGGCGGCGCACCTGGGCGCGGTAGACGAGCCACGCGGCCACGGCGACGAGGGCGAGGATGACGATGACGATGATGGCGGTCACGAACGACGGGCTACCCGCGCGCCGAGCCGCCCGAACGCATTGGTAGCCTGAGGCACGTGCCGCCTGTGACCGACCTTCCGCTCATCGCCAGCGGGAAGGTGCGAGAGATGTACGACCTCGGCGACCGGATCCTCATGGTCGCCAGCGACCGGATCTCGACGTACGACGTCGTGCATCCGACGCCGATCCCGGACAAGGGAAGCGTGCTCACCGGGCTGTCGGCCTTCTGGTTCGGCCGCACCGGCCACATCGTCGCGAACCACTTCGTCTCGGCCACCGACGAGGTCCCCGAGGACGTCCGCGGCCGCGCGATGACGGTCTGCAAGCTGCGGATGCTGCCCGTCGAGTGCGTGGTGCGCGGCTACATCACCGGCTCGGGATGGAAGGACTATCAGGCGACGGGCCGCGTCTCGGGCATCGAGCTGCCGCCCGGGCTGCGCGAGTCCGAGCGCCTGCCGACGCCGATCTTCACGCCGTCGACCAAGGCCGACGAGGGCCACGACGAGGCCATCGACATCGGCCGCGCCGCCGAGTTGGTGGGCGACGGGGAGCTGATGGCCCGCGTGCGCGACGTCTCGATCTCGCTGTACCGCTTCGCGGCCGAGCACGCGCGCGAGCGCGGCGTGATCCTGGCCGACACGAAGTTCGAGTTCGGCCTCGACGGCGACGGCGAGCTCGTCGTCGGCGACGAGGTGCTCACGCCCGACTCCTCGCGCTACTGGCCCGCCGACGGCTACGAGCCCGGCCGCGGCCAGCCGAGCTTCGACAAGCAGTACGTGCGCGACTGGGCCGCGGGCAGCGGCTGGGACAAGACGCCGCCCGCGCCGGCGATCCCCGACGACGTCGTCGAGGGCACGCGCGGGCGCTACGTCGAGGCCTACGAGCTCATCACCGGCGAGCCCTTCGCGGCCTGGCAGGCGAGGACGGCGCCGTGAGGGCGCGGGTCCTCATCCGCCCCAAGGCCGGGATCCTCGATCCGCAGGGCATCGCGGTCGAGCGCGCGCTGCCGGCGCTCGGCTTCTCCGGCGTCTCCAACGTCCACGTCGGCCGGCTCGTCGAGCTCGACGTCGAGGACGCCGCTGAGCTCGACGACATGTGCCGCAAGCTGCTGGCCAATCCGCTCATCGAGGACTACGGAGATCGTCCCGGGCGCGTGAAGTTCGGCGTCATCCGCTTCCCCGGCTCGTGCGACGACGTCGACGCGCAGCTCGCGGCCTCGCGCGTGGGGGAGGCGGTGCTGCTGTGGCACGCCGACCGCGGCCTGCAGGGCGTCGACGCGGTCGTCGTCCCCGGCGGCTTCTCCTACGGCGACTACCTGCGCGTCGGGGCCATCGCCCGCTTCGCGCCGGTGATGGAGGACGTCGTCGCCTTCGCGCGCGAGGGTGGGCCGGTGCTCGGGATCTGCAACGGCTTCCAG
Source organism: uncultured Actinomycetes bacterium (assembly GCA_963851295.1). Classification (GTDB taxonomy): domain Bacteria; phylum Actinomycetota; class Thermoleophilia; order Solirubrobacterales; family Solirubrobacteraceae; genus JAOPZW01. Next base: position 108,171 of record CAWKOS010000006.1, read on the forward strand.
GTCCTCTGCGAGGCCGGGCTGCTGCGCGGCGCGCTGCTGCCCAACGACCATCTGCGCTTCCGCTGCCGCCAGGTCGACGTCGAGGTGCTCAACGCCGACACCGTCTTCACGCGCGCATGCTCGGAGGGCGAGGTGCTGTCGATCCCGTGCAAGCACACGACGGGCCGCTACTGGGCGCCCGACGAGCAGCTCGACGCGCTCGAGGGCAACGGGCAGGTCGTCCTGCGCTACGCGCCCGGCGAGAACCCCAACGGGTCGGCGCGCGACGTCGCCGGCGTCTGCAACGAGGCCGGCAACGTCATGGGCCTCATGCCCCACCCCGAGCACGCGGTCGACGAGCTGTGCGGCGGCAGCGCCGACGGGCTGAAGCTCTTCGCCTCGGCGGCGGAGGTGGCCGTTGCCTGAGACCGCCACGCTGCCGACCGTCGACGACGCCGTCGGCCTCGGCCTGACGCGCGCGGAATACGCGCTCGTCGTCGACAAGCTCGGCCGCGCGCCCAACCAGGTCGAGCTCGCGATGTTCTCGCTGCTGTGGAGCGAGCACTGCGCCTACAAGCACTCCAAGCTGCTGCTCAAGACGCTCCCCACCGAGGGCCGCCACGTCGTCATGGGCCCGGGCGAGAACGCCGGCGCCGTCGACGTCGGCGGGGGCCTGGCCGTCGCCTTCAAGGTCGAGTCGCACAACCACCCCAGCGCCGTCGAGCCCTTCCAGGGCGCAGCCACCGGCGTGGGCGGCATCCTGCGCGACATCTTCGCCCTCGGCGCGCGGCCGATCGCGGTGCTCGACTCGCTGCGCTTCGGCGAGCCCGAGGCCTCGGAGCGCTCCCGCTACCTGCTCGACCACGCGGTCGCGGGGATCGGCCACTACGGCAACTCGATCGGCGTGCCGACGATCGGCGGCGAGGTCTACTTCGAAGCGCCCTACGAGCAGAACTGCCTGGTCAACGCGATGGCCCTCGGTCTCGCTGAGACGAGCAAGATGATCCGCTCGGCGGCCGCCGGCATGGGCAACGTCGTCGTGCTCTTCGGCGCCTCGACCGGGCGCGACGGCATCGGCGGCGCGTCCGTGCTGGCGAGCGCGGAGCTCGACGACGCCGACGGCGACAAGCGCCCGACCGTCCAGGTCGGCGACCCGTTCGCGGAGAAGAAGCTCATGGAGTGCTCGCTCGAGCTGCTCGAGCGCGGCCTGCTCGTCTCGCTGCAGGACCTCGGCGCGGCGGGGCTGACCTCGTCGGCCTCGGAGATGGCGTCCAAGGGCGGCGTCGGGATCGACCTCGACGTCGCGCGGGTGCCGCTGCGCGAGGCCGACATGGAGCCCTTCGAGATCATGGTCTCGGAGTCCCAGGAGCGGATGCTCTGCGTGTGCGAGCCCGACCGCCTCGACGACGTGCTCGCGGTCTGCGGGCGCTGGGAGGTCCACGGCACCGCGATCGGCGAGGTCACCGACACCGGCGCGATGCGCATCCACCGCGGCGACGAGCTGGTGGGCGACGTGCCGGTGGTCGCGCTCGTCGACGACTGCCCGGTGTACGAGCTGGCCCCCGCGCGGCCGGCGCAGCCGCTCTACGCCGCGCCCGCCGCCACGCTCGCGCGCGGCGGCTCGGTCCGCGACGCGCTCCTCGCGCTCCTGGGCTCGCCCAACCTCGCCTCGCGCCGGCCGCTCTTCGAGCAGTACGACTGGATCGTGCAGTCGCGCACCGTGCGCCGCCCCGAGGAGGCCGACGCCGCCGTCCTCGCGCTCCCCGACGGCGCCGGCCTCGGCGTCTCGATCGACGGCAACGGGCGCCGCGTCGCCGCCGATCCCTACCAGGGGACGGTCGCGGCGATGCTCGAGTGCGCGGCCAACCTCGCGTGCGTCGGCGCCGAGCCGCTCGGCGTCACCAACAACCTCAACTTCGGCAACCCCGAGAAGCCGCACGTCGCGTGGCAGCTCACCGAGGCGGTCCGCGGCCTGCGCGACGCGTGCCACGCGCTCGGCGTCCCGGTCACCGGCGGCAACGTCTCGCTCTACAACGAGGCCGCGGCCGGTCCGATCTACCCGACGCCCGTCATCGGCATGGTCGGCCGGCTGCCCGACGCGCGCCAGGCCGGGCGCCTGGGCTTCGCGCGCGCGGGCGACGCCATCGCCCTGGCGGGCTGGGACGCCGCGCCCTCGCTGGCCGCGAGCGAGCTGGCCAAGCTCTGGGGCGAGCCGCTGCCCGACGGCCTGCCCGCGGTCGACCTCGCGCAGGCGGGCGCCGTGCTCGAGGCGATCCGCGCCGCCGTCCGCGGCGGCGCGCTGAGCTCGTGCCACGACGTCGCCGAGGGCGGCTTCCTCGTCGCCGTCGCCGAGTCCTGCCTGGCCGGCGGCCTCGGCGCGACGCTCGACCTCGGCGCCGGCGACGACGTCTGGTGCCAGCTCTTCGGCGAGCGCCCGGCCGGCTTCGTCGTCTCCGGCCCCCGCGAGGCGCTCGAGGCCCTCGGGCGGACGGTCGCGCTCGACGTCCTCGGGACCGTCGGCGGCGACGCGCTCGAGCTGGCGATCGGCGGCGAGTCCGCGCGCTGGGAGCTCGCCGAGCTGGGCCGCGCCCACGGCGCGCTGGCGCGCCTGTTCGCGTAGATCCGCCCGCGCGGGTGGGGGCGACAGGTGAGAGGGTCTGCGCATGCTCAGCCATCGCATCGCGACCGCAGGGGCGATCGCGGCCCTGGCCGTCGCCGCCCTGCCGGCGGCGTCCGCCCACGGTGCGACCCGGAAGTGCTCGACCTTCAGCGGCGGCGGCGGCGACGTGCTGCGCGTCTACGCGCTGCGCGGGGTGTCGTGCAAGAAGGCGGTGGACGTCGCGAGGGCGTTCGCGACGGGTGACGCGCCGTCGCCGTGGCATTGCCTGACGGGGACCGGACAGAAGTACGCGGGCAAGGCGCTCGCCATGGCATGCGGCTACGGCAGCCGAGGGCCCGTGCGCAAGCGCAAGCACGCCTTCGTCGCCGTGCAAGAGCACAGCGCGGGCTGACGCCCGCTCACGCCTCCTGGAAGACGAGGTCCTCGGGCTCGGTCGTCAGCCGCACGACCTGGCCCTTGACGTCGACGACGTAGTCGAAGCCCGTGTAGTGACCCGTGGAGAGGATGAAGACGGGGTCGCCGCGCTGAGCGAGGTAGGCCTTGAAGCCGGTCAGCGACGGGTCGTCGCCGTTGAGGTGCAGGTAGTCGACGAGGCGGCGGAAGAGCTTGGGCAGGATCACCGCATCGTCGGTGATGGTGGCCAGAGCGTCGAGCTTCACGCCCTCCTGCGTGCGGTCGCTCGCCCACACCCCCTTCTTCGGGCTCGCGTCGCGCGCCGCGTGCGCCTGCTTGGTCAGCTCGGCGCGCAGGTCGGGGAAGAGCTTGAGGTAGTAGGTCGGGTAGGCCAGGCCGGTGGCGACGAGGCGGTGGTTGGCCGTCTTGCGCAGGTGCGTGACGCGGACCATGAGCTGCTCGCCGCTGGGCGCGGGCGCATCGCCGCGGCCGACGAACGAGACGCAGCGGCCGTACTTGTCGGCGCCCTGGGTCAGCAGGTAGCCGGGGAGCTGCGCGGGCGTCGCCGCGGTGACGGTCTCGCCGTCGTGCTGGACTTCCTTGAAGCCCAGCCAGCGCAGGAGCTCGTCGCGCGCCGCGTGCGCGAGGGCGAGCGGCTGGTGCAGCGGGCCGCCACCCTGGGGCGAGTAGTGGGTCTCGAGCGCGTCGATGGCGTCGAGGCGCAGCTGCGCGCCGCCGGCGGCGTTCGTGCGCACCGCGTTGGGGCCGGGGACGCGCCCCCACGCAGAGGGATCGTCGGGGTAGAAGCGGATCGAGTCGCCGTCGGGCTCGGTACCGACGATCCGGTAGGTCCCGGCCAGGCAGAGCATGGGCATGACGGCAAGCCTATGTCGCGGCGGACGCGGTCAGGCGCCCGCCGCGACGAGGTTCACGACTACTTCACGCGCACGTCGACCGGCTTGGTGAGGCCGAGGACGTTGCCCTTCTTGCCGAGGGCGCGCAGGGTGACGCGGTAGTGGCCCGGCTTGAGGTGCCGGCCGTTGACCTTCAGGTTCCAGCGCAGGTCCAGCGTGCTGCGCGGGTGCGTCCCGAGCGGCACGCGGCCGACGCGGGTGGTGGTGCCGTGCTTGCCCACCTTGTCGACGACGATGCCGACGAAGTGGCGCTGGCGCAGCTTGGCGATGATGTGCGCGATGCCGTGGTGCACCGGCACCTTCAGGTGGCACTGGTAGAACAGCACGCAGTTCGGGCCGCCGGTCAGGGCCTGCGAGAACAGGCGCTGCGGGCTGCCCGCCGTGGTGAACGTGTCGAACGCCGCGTTGACGGGCGCCGGCACGCAGGTGCTGCCGTCGGCCGTGAACGGGTCAGCCGTGCAGTTCGACGACAGCGCGACGCGGGCGTCGATCAGCGAGGCCGCGGGGCCGCCGACGAAGCCCTTGGCGTTCGTCAGGCGGATGCCGCCCGGCGTGTCGAGGATGAACCTGCCGTAGCTGTCGAAGTGCCCGACGTAGCCGAGCTTCTCGGCGCCGCTGCCGGTCGTGTACGAGACGTACGGCGTGTTGCCGAAGAACGTGATGTCCGGCGTGCCGGCGTCATCGTTCGGGCCCGAGATCGGGTTGCCGCCATTGAACAGCTCGAAGTGATCGCCGCCCACCAGGCGCGACACGAAGATCGCGTGGTGGCCGCCGACGTCCTCCGAGAAGGTGACCCAGGGGACGGTCGGGGTCCCCGGCGTCAGGGTGCCGGCCGCGACCCGCGGGTCCTCGGCGTCGTTGCCCGCGAGCTTGTTCAGCGAGCAGGCGTCCTCGGCGTTGGTCGACACGGCGCAGTTGCCGAAGCCATTGGCGCCGGTCGTGTCGAGGATGTTGGTCTGGCCGGCAGTGCCGTTGCCCACGGCCTTCCAGCTGAACCCGCCGTCGGCCTTCGGGTCCGCCACGATGCGGGCCGCGAAGACCTGCTCGTTGTTGCGCAGCCCGATGTTCGAGTTGTCCTTCTCGTACCAGACCGTCCACCCGACGGTGTCGGCCGCGCCGGTGAAGGCGATGTCGGGCTCGACCGCGTTGCGGCTGGGATCGATGTTCAGGGTCGGGTCGCCGGTGGCCGACGAGCCGCCGTCCTTCGCGAGGCGGTCGAGGCCGACCTGCTGCCAGCAGAAGTTCGAGACGCTGGCGTTCGCCGATGGCTTGAAGCCGGTGCACGGCGAGTTCGGAGCAGCCTGCTTGACGCCCTTGGAGACGAAGATCTGGTCGTGGTTGCCGGAGCCGTTGACGTTGCCGTCCTGCTCCTCCCACGCGACCCACGGCACCGGATCGGCGCCCGCCACGGCGGCCCCGCCGGCGACCGACGGGTTCTCGGCCTCCTTGTCGGTGTTGATGTTCAGCGACGGCACGCCGGAGCCGCGGTCCTGGCCCTCGGGCTGCCAGACGTTGTTGGCGGCCACGAAGCGGCTGGCGAAGATCTGCTTCTCGCCGCCGAGCGCCGCGTTGGGCTCGTACCAGGCATCCCACGGCACGGTGCGACCCGCGCCGGCGAAGTCGATCGAGGGCCCTTCAGCCTCGACGTTCTGGTCGATGTTGAGCGACGGGCCCTGGGTCACCCACTGCCCGTTCTTGAAGGCGCGCACGAAGATGCGCTGCGCGTTGCCCGCCTTCTGCTCGAAGGTGGCCCACGGCACGCGCGGGCCGCCCGCTGCAAGCGAGCCGCCGACGACGTCGGAGACGCCGGCGTTCTGGTTGGGATCGATGCCGGCGGCCGGGTCGTTGTTGACCTGAGAGCCGTCCGAAGGAAGGCCGATCACGGCCCCGGCGGTTCCGGCCGCGACGAGTGCGGCCGCCGCGCCCGCGAGCACGGCACGTCGAAGGAGTGGAGCGGTCATGTGACTCCTCGTTAGGAGAACGGTGTCGGGATCAGGGACGCGCTCGCCGCCGGCGACTTCCGGGGTGTGCCGGATCGCACACGCCGGGGTCGCCCGCGGGCGCTGCTACGCTGGGCCGCGCCGTGCCAGGTGTGCCCTTCCTCGACGAGCGCGAAGGACCGCGGGACGAGTGCGGGGTCTTCGGGATCTACGCGCCCGGGCACGAGGTCGCCCGCCTCGCCTACTTCGCGCTCTACGCGCTGCAGCACCGCGGCCAGGAGTCGGCCGGCATCGCCGCCGCCGACGCGGGCGGCTACATCATCACCCAGCGCGCGCTCGGCCTCGTGTCGCAGGTCTTCAAGGAGCACGACCTGCGCGCGCTCAGCGGCGACCTCGCGATCGGCCATGTCCGCTACTCGACGACCGGCTCCAACGAGTGGGAGAACTCCCAGCCGGTCCACCGCAGCGAGGGCACCGGCGGCAACCGCCGCGAGCTCGCGCTGGCCCACAACGGCAACCTCATCAACGCCGTCGAGCTCCACGCGCAGCTGCGCGAGCGCGGGGTCTCGTTCACCTCGACCTCGGACTCCGAGATCATCGCCGCGCTGTTGGCCACCCATCCGGAGGACGACATCGAGGACGCCATCGCTGAGGTGATCCCGCGTCTGCATGGCGCCTTCTCGACGGTGGTCATGACCAAGAAGCGCGTCTACGCCTTCCGCGACCCCGCGGGCGTGCGCCCGCTCTCGCTCGGCATGGTCGGCGACCGCTACTGCGTCGCCTCGGAGACCTGCGCCTTCGACATCATCGGCGGGCGCCGCCTACGCGACGTCGCCCCGGGCGAGCTCGTCTCGATCGGCGAGGACGGCATCCGCACGCGCCAGGTCGTCGAGGGCGCGCGCGAGGCTTTCTGCCTCTTCGAGTACATCTACTTCGCGCGGCCCGACTCGCGCATGGGCGGCGACGTACTGCAGGCCGCGCGCGGGCGCATGGGGGAGATCCTCGCACGCGAGGCGCCGGCGCCGACGGCCGACCTCGTCATCTCGGTGCCCGACTCGGGCAACCCGGCGGCACGCGGCTTCGCCCGCGCGGCGGGCCTGCCCCAGGACGACGGCCTGATCAAGAACCGCTACGTGGCGCGGACCTTCATCCAGCCCGGCCAGGAGCTGCGCAAGCACGGCCTGCGCATGAAGTTCAACCCGCTGCCGGAGATCGTCGGCGGGCGGCGGCTGGTCGTCGTCGACGACTCGATCGTGCGCGGCAACACCACGCGCCAGATCGTGCAGATGCTGCGCGACGCCGGCGCGGCCGAGGTCCACATGCGGGTCTCCGCGCCGCCGATCCGCCACCCGTGCCACTACGGCATCGACATGTCGACGCGCGAGGAGATGATCGCCCATGAGCGCACGCCCGCGGAGATCGCGGCCGAGCTCGGGGCGGACACGCTGGCCTACATCTCGCTCGCCGGCGTCTACGAGGCGATCGGCGGCGAGCGCGAGCGCCACTGCGACGCCTGCTTCACGGGCGAGTACCCGCTGGCCGGCAGCGACGAGGCCGGCGGCAAGTTCTCGCTCGAGCTGCCGCTCGTTCGGGCCTAGGGCCGCTGCGTCGTGTCGGTGACGGCGCGCTTGGTGTAGACGACGTCCTCCAGCAGCGTGCCGGGCTTGGCGCGCACGCCCGGCACGCGATCCTCGACGACCTCGCGCTCCTCGAGGATCTCGGCGGTCTCGGGGTCGAAGAGCAGCTCCTTGCGCGCGCCGTGCTCGGTGCGGGCCACGCCGACCGCGGCCCGGCCGGTGCGGTCCTGGCTGGCCCCGAGCAGCTTGACGCCCGGGACGAGCGCCAGCGCGCGGTAGAGCGTGGCGCGCAGGCGCGGCGTCTGCGGGGCCTCGCGCAGCGCGTCGGTGATCTCGACGAAGACCTCGCCGTCGGGCGACTGGCCGCGGTCGCCGACGCGCGAGCGCAGGCGGTCGAAGAGCTCCTGCGGGGTGGGGTCGAAGTCGCGCAGCTGCTGGGTGCTGAACTTCTCGTCGCCGATGTAGTAGGTGCCGATGGCGCCCATCGCCATCTCGTCGCTGCCCTCCTGGCCGGTCTCGTCGGGGCGCCCGGCCCTGATCCAGTTCTCGCGGTCGCGCGGCGACAGCCAGCGCGGCGGCCCGACCTGCTCCTGGCGCAGGAGGCCCTGGCGGTCGACGCTGAGCCAGATCTCGCGCCGCTTGGTGTAGAGGTAGGAGTAGCTGTCGGCCGGATAGCGGGTCGGGAAGGCGTTGGTCATCTCGGTGCCCTCGCTGGCGACGTAGTAGTACTGGTCGTCGTCGGGCACGCCGGGGCCGGCGCGGTGCTCGGCGATGGTGGCGAGGCGCTCCAGCGCGCGGCCGGCGGCGGTGGCGGGGACGGGCCGCACGTGGCCCTCGTCGAGGCCGGAGACGATGGCGACGGTCGCGGCGGCTGTGGCCACCGCGAGGCCGAGGGCGAGCGCGGCGCGCGGGGCGCGGCGGCGGGGGCGGCGGGCCCGGCGCCGCGGCGCGGGCGCGCTTTCGAGCCGCGCCCGCGCCGCCGCGTGGGCGGTGGGGGGAGCCGGCGGCAGGTCCGCGCGCAGCTCGCGCAGCAGGTCGAGCTCGTCGGTCATGGCGTGTCCTCCTGCTCGAGATGCGCGCGCAGCACGGCGCGCGCGCGGTGCAGCCGCGAGCGCACGGTCCCAGGCGGGATGCGCAGCGCGGTGGAGATCTCCTCGTAGCTCAGGTCGGCCCACGCGAGCAGCAGCAGCGCCTCGCGGTCGCCGTCGCTCAGCTCGGCGAGCGCCGCGGCGAGCCTCGGCCCGGCGGCGCGGGCGTCGAGCCGCGCCGGGGCGTCGCCGTGGTCGTCGGCGAGCGGGTCGCGGCCGGTGCGGGCGTAGGCGCGCAGCCTGCGCACCTCGGTGCGCCGGTGGCGGCGTGCGAGGTTGGCGGCGATGCCGTAGAGCCAGGGCAGCGCGTCGGCGCGGGCGGCGTCGTAGCGGGCCGCCGCATGCAGCGCGCGCACGAAGGTCTCGGCCGCGAGCTCCTCGGCGATCGGCGCGTCCAGGCGCCGGCGCAGGTAGGCGTGGATCGTGTCGTGGTGGCGGTCGAAGATCGCCGCGAACGCGCGCGGATCGCTGCGCGCGCGCACGATCACCTCCGCGTCCGTCAGCGCATGCGGCGACACGGCCGCCGCCTCGGCCGTCACCGCCGTGGCCCTTGATCCGTGACCGTCATCGTCCGTCCTTGCCCGCAACCCTGAAACGAGTTCGCGCAGTTTGCACGCCGATGGCTCTGACAGGCGCGCACCTTTGCCCACGATGCGGGTTGCCCGGGCGGCCACCGCCGGGCCCGTCGCTATGGTCGGACGCCCGCCATGGACCCCGCCCTCGCCGCCCTCCAATCCGTCTTCGGCTTCGAGGCCTTCCGCCCAGGACAGGCCGAGGCGGTGCACGCCGTGTGCGGGCCGGAGCCGGCGCGCGACCTGCTCGTGGTCATGCCGACGGGCGCGGGCAAGTCGCTGTGCTATCAGCTCCCGGCGCTGATGCGCGACGGCCTCACGGTCGTCGTCTCGCCGCTCGTGTCGCTCATGCAGGACCAGGTGCAGGCGCTCGAGCGCGTGGCGCCGGGGCAGGCGGCGCTCGTCAACGCCCAGCAGGACCTCGAGGCCAACCGCGCTGCGCTCGACCGCGCGGCGGCGGGCGCGCTGCGGCTCCTGTACATCGCCCCCGAGCGCTTCTCCTCGCCCGGGTTCGCCGAGGCGCTGCGGGCAGCCAACGTCGGGCTGTTCGTCGTCGACGAGGCGCACTGCGTCTCGCAGTGGGGCCACGACTTCCGCCCCGATTACTTCCGCCTGGCCGACGCCGCGCGCTGGCTGGGCGCCGAGGCGATCGTCGCCTCGACGGCGACCGCGACCCCGCAGGTGGCCGCCGACATCGTGCAGCGCCTGGGCCTCCGCGACCCCGTGCGCGTCACGACGGGCTTCGACCGCCCGAACCTGTCCTTCGCCGTCGTGCCCTGCCGCGGCGCCGCCGACAAGCGCTCGCGGCTCGCCGCCGCGCTCGCCGAGGACGGCGCGCGCCCGGCCATCGTCTACGCGGGCACCCGCGCGGAGACCGAGGACCTCGCGGGCACGCTGGAGGGCGCGCTCGGCGTCGAGGTCGTCGCGTACCACGCGGGCCTGGGACGGATCGAGCGCACGGAGGTCCAGCGGCGCTTCATGACGGGCGAGGTCGATGTCGTGGTGGCCACCAACGCGTTCGGCATGGGCGTCGACAAGGCCGATGTGCGGACGGTCGCCCACGCGACGGTCCCGGGGTCGGTCGAGGCCTACTACCAGGAGGCGGGCCGCGGCGGGCGCGACGGGGCGCCGGCGCGCGCGCTGCTCTTCGCCGAGAGCCGCGACAAGGGCCTGCACGTCTTCTTCATCCAGCGCGCCGAGGTCGACGACGCGGCCCTGGAGTCGGTGGCCGGGACGCTGCTGCGCTCGGCGGTCGACGGCCGCTACGACCTGCCGGTGACCGCGGCGGGCGACCCGGAGCCCGAGCGCGTGCGCGCCATCGTCGGCCACCTGGCGCGGGCGGGGGTGGTGCGCCCGGCGCCCTCGCCGATCGACCGCCTGCGCGGCCGCGTGCTCGGCGACTACGACGGCCGCGCGCGCGCCACGTGCCGGTCGTCGGCCGGCGACGCCCTGCGCGCGCGCTGGCGCCAGTACCGCTCCGTGTGGGCCTTCGTCGAGGGCGAGGAGTGCCGGCGCGCCGCGATCCTGCGCCACTTCGGCGACCGCGCCGCGCCGCGCGCCGACGTGCCCTGCTGCGACGTCTGCGCACCCGAGCTCGCGCCGGCGGCGCCGCCGCCGCGCGCGGCGGTCCCGGGCGGGCCGCCCCCGGGCGACCTCGACGCGGCGATCGTCGACGTCGTCACCGGCGCCGAGCCATCGGTCGGGCGCACGCGGGCGGTCGAGATCCTGCGCGGCGGGCGCTCGCAGGTCGTGCGCAAGAACGCCTACGACGGCCTGCCCGCGTACGGCACCTTCTCGCACCTGGGCGCCGCCGAGGTCCTCGCGCGCGTCGACGAGCTGCTCGACGAGGGGCGGCTCGTGTCGACCGGCGGCGCCTACCCCAAGCTGCGCCTGGGACAAGCGGCATGAAGGTCGGCGTCCTCGCCTCAGGCGAGGGCACGAACCTCCAGGCGCTGCTCGACACGGTCCACGGGCGCGAGGTGGAGGTCGTCGCGGTGGCGGGCGACCAGCCGGCGGCGCGCGCCCTCGAGCGCGCCCGGGGGGCCGGCGTGCCGACGCGGGTCTTCCTGCGCTCCGACCACGGTTCGCGCGCCGAGCGCGACGGCGCGATCGCAGACTGGCTCGTCGAGCGAGGCGCCGAGCTCGTCGTCCTCGCCGGCTACATGGCGATCCTCGACGCGGGCTTCGTCGCGCGCTTCCCCGACCGCATCGTCAACGTCCACCCCTCGCTGCTGCCCGCCTTCCCGGGCCTGCGCGCGATCGAGCAGGCACTCGACTACGGCGTCAAGGTCTTCGGCGTCACCGTCCACCTCATCGACGAGGGCGTCGACACTGGCCCGATCCTCCTCCAGCGCGCGCTCGAGCTCCCCGACGCCCGCGACCCCGCCGAGGTCCACGACCACCTGCGCCCGATCGAGCACGAGCTGCTGCCGCGGGCGGTGGCGCTCATCGCCGCGGGGCGGGTGCGGCGGGACCCGGAGCATCCGCGGCGGGTCGTGGTGTCGGGGTAGCGCGGACACAAGCCGCCCCCGGCGCCTTACTCCTCGTCCTCGTCCTCCGCCTCGGGATCGTCGAAGTCGGCGTCGGGCTCGCCGCCGTCGTCATCGTCGTCCCAGTCGCCGTTGTCATCGGAGGGGTCGGAGTCCTCGTGGCGGGCCCTCGCCTCCTGGCGGGCCTCGCCGATGTGGTCGTCGAGGGTCTCGAGGCGCTCCTCGAGCTTGTCTCCCGTGCGCTCCAGCGCGCGATCGGGGTCGGTCGCGGTGCGGTGCTCCATGCCCTCAGCTCCTGTCCGGAATCGGCGGCATCTCGCGTGGTGTTCCCTCGCCGCCGCGCTCTGACACTCGCTGCTCTTCTATGCTCCGGGCATCGCCGACCACTCCTCCACCGGGGCGCGGGAGCCACTCACGGAGCCGGGAGCCGTCCGTATTCGCCGTGCCCTGCTGTCGGTGTCCGACAAGCGGGGGATCGTCGACCTCGCCTCCGGGCTGACCGAGCTGGGCGTCGAGGTCGTCTCCACCGGCGGGACGGCGCAGGAGCTCGCGGGGGCCGGGATCGCCGTCCGCGCGATCGACGACCTCACCGGCTTCCCGGAGATCATGGACGGCCGGGTCAAGACGCTTCACCCCAAGCTCTACGCCGGACTGCTCGCGGTCCGCGACAACCCCGAGCACGTCCGCGCCGCCGCCGAGCACGACATCGAGTACGTCGACCTGGTGGTGGTCAACCTCTATCCCTTCGAACGCACGGCGGCGCGGATGGGGACCGACGACGCCGAGGTCATCGAGAACATCGACATCGGCGGCCCGACGATGATTCGAGCGGCGGCCAAGAACCACGCGTTCAGCGCCGTCGTCGTCCACCCCGAGAGCTACGACGCCGTGCTCGACGAGCTGCGCGAGTTCGACGGCACCCTGAGCATGGCCACGCGCGAGGCGCTGGCGGCCGAGGCCTTCGCCTACACCGCGCGCTACGACATCGCCATCAGCCGCTGGTTCGCCGAGAAGGGCGAGGACTTCCCGCCGCTGCACGTGCGCGCCTACGAGAAGGTCGTCGACCTGCCCTACGGCGAGAACCCCCACCAGCGCGCGGCCTTCTACGCGCAGGTCGGGGCGCGGGCGCACGTGCTCAGCCAGGTCCAGCAGCACGGCGGCAAGCAGAATCTCGTTCAACAACATCCTGGACCTCGACTCGGCGCGCGCGCTCGTGCGCGACCTCGACGCCCCCACGTGCGCGATCGTCAAGCACAACAACCCGTGCGGCGTGGCGGTCGGCTCCGGTGCGCTCGAGGCCTACCAGCGCGCCTTCGCCTGCGATCCCCTCAGCGCGTTCGGCGGGGTCATCGTCCTCAACCGCCGCGTCGACCGCGAGACGGCGACCGCGATCGCCGAGCAGTTCGTCGAGGTGGTGTTCGCCCCGGGCTTCGACGACGGGGCGCTCGAGGTCCTCGCCGCCAAGCCCAACCTGCGGGTCCTCGAGGACCGCGAGCGGCGGCTGCCGCTGCTGGGGGAGAAGGACGCCCGCCAGGTCACCGGCGGCCTGCTCGTCCAGGACCGCGACCAGGGGATCGCCGATCGCGCGGGCATGGAGGTCGTCACCGGCCGCCCGCCGACGGAGGAGGAGTGGCGCGACCTGCTTTTCGCGTGGCAGGTCTGCCGGCACGTCAAGTCCAACGCCATCGTGCTCGCCCGCGACAGCGCGACGCTCGGGATCGGGGCCGGCCAGATGAGCCGCGTCGACTCCGTCCGTCTGGCGGTCGACAAGGCCCAGCAGGAGCTGAAGGGCGCCGCCATGGCCTCCGACGCCTTCTTCCCGTTCGCCGACGGCCCCGAGCTCGCGCTCAAGGCGGGCGTCAGCGCGATCGTCCAGCCCGGCGGCTCCAAGCGCGACGACGAGGTGATCGCCGCCGCCGACGAGGCCGGCGCGACGATGGTCGTCACCGGCCGGCGCCACTTCCGCCATTGACCGTCGAGCGCCACGGGTCGGGCGTCGAGTACGAGCCGATCGTGGGCTACAGCCGGGTCGTGCGCGCGGGCGCCCACGTCTGGGTGGCCGGGTGCACCGCGACGACCGAGGACGGCGCCATCGCCGGCCCGGGCGACCCCTACGTCCAGGCCCAGCAGGCGCTGAGCAACATCGAAGCGGCGCTGGCCACGGTCGGCGCGCGCCTCGACGACGTCGTGCGCACGCGCATGTTCGTCACCGACATCTCGCAATGGGAGGCGGTCGGCCGCGCCCACGGCGAGGTCTTCGCCGACATCCGTCCCGCGACCGCCATGCTCGAGGTCAGCGCCCTCCTGGACCCGCGCATGATGGTCGAGATCGAAGCCGACGCGTTCATCGGAGGTTGACCCCTTGCCCGAGAAGCTGCACATCCTGTTCTACGAGTACGTGCCCGACATCGTCGAGCGCCGCGCCCCGCACCGCGAGGGCCATCTCGGCCTGATCACGCGCTGGCACGACGAGGGCCGCATCGTGATGGCCGGCGGCATCGGCGATCCGGTGCACGCGGGCATGATCGTGCTGCGCGCCGAGGATCCGCAGGCGGCCGCGGAGGCGTTCGTGGCCGAGGATCCCTACCAGCCGGCGGGGCTGGTCACGAGCTGGCGCGTCGAGCCGTTCCTGAACGTGACCGCCTGAGCGCGGGCCCCGGGGTCCGTCCGGCGCGGCTTGCACCATGCCGCGTCCGTGCCTCGGTCCAGCCGCCAGCCCGCGACGTCCCTGCGGGCATGGCAGGAGCGCGCACTCGTGGCAATGCGCGCATGGTCCGAGGGGCCGTTCCTCATCTCCGCGGCGCCCGGCGCCGGCAAGACGCGCCCGGCGCTCGAGTACGCGCGCGAGCTGCTGAAGGCGGGCGCGATCCGGCGGGTCGCCGTCGTCTGCCCGACGACGCCGCTCACCCGCCAGTGGGCGCGCGCCGCGGCGCGCCTCGGCGTCCACCTCGTCCCCGACGCGAGCGAGCTGCGCCCGCCGCGCGACTTCAGCGGCGTGGCCGTCACCTACGCGCGGGTTGCGAGCGTCGCCGACCGCTGGGCGCGCCAGTGCGGCGGCGCGACGCTCGTGATCGCCGACGAGGCCCATCACCTCGGCGACGAGCTCGCCTGGGGCCAGGCCTTCGCCCACGCCTTCGCCGCCACCGACCGCTGGCTGCTGCTCTCCGGCACGCCCTTCCGCTCCGACCAGTGCCCGATCCCGGGCGTGCGCTACGAGGACGGCGTCGCCGCGCCCGACGTCTCCTACTCCTACGCCGACGCGGTGCGCGACCGCATCTGTCGCCCGGTCGCCTTCGTGCCGTACGACGGCGTCCTGCAGTGGCGCAGCGGCGAGGATCTCGTCGAGTCGTCCTTCGCCGACGCGCTCGCCGTGCGCGAGGCGAGCCGGCGCTACCGCACGGCGATCTCGGTCGAGCTGGCCGACGGGATGCCGCGCATCCTCGCCGCCGCGCACGCGCGCCTGGAGGAGGTCCGCGCCGGCGGCCACCGCGACGCCGGCGGGCTGGTCGTCGCCGCCGACGCCGAGCACGCGCGGGCGGTGGCGCGGGTGCTCGCCCAGCTCACGGGCCGCGCGCCGACCGTCGTCCTGCACACCGAGGCGCGGGCCGCGGAGAAGCTGCAGGCCTTCACGCGCTCCTCGGAGCGCTGGATCGTGGCGGTCAACATGGTCAGCGAGGGCGTCGACATCCCGCGCCTGCGGGTCGGCGTCTACGCGACGGCGGCCAAGACGCCGCTCATCTTCCGTCAGATCGTCGGGCGCTTCGTGCGCACCATCGCCGGCCGTCCGGCCGAGGAGAGCTGGCTCTTCCTGCCGGCCGACCCGGTGCTGCGCGCCCACGCCGCCGACGTCGAGCGCGAGCTGCGCCACGTGCTACGCCCGCCCGCCGAGGACGACCCAGCCGCGCTCGACGAGCTGCCCGAGCGGCGCGAGACCGAGCGCGGCGAGGTCGAGGCCTTCGTGCCGGTCGCGGCCGACGTCGCACCGCAGATGGCGCTCTTCGGCGGCGGGCCGCCGCCGCCGTCGCCCGCCACCGGCTTCCCGTCCGCGGTGCAGGAGCCCGACGAGGCCTCGATGCCGGCCTTCGAGCGCCGAGCCCTGCTGCGCGACAAGCGCCATCGGCTCGTCGCGGACCTGCGCCGAACCCAGGGCGGCAGCCACGCCGAGATCAACCGCTGGCTGAACCGCTCGTGCGGGATCCGCCGGGTCGAGGACGCATCGATCGACCAGCTCGAGCGGTCGATCGACCTTCTCCTCGGCCGCCTGTCCGGCAGAAGGTGAATCGCGCGCGCATCGGGGTAGTGCGAGGGGCATGCCCAAGAACGAGATGAGCAAGCGCGACGAGAAGGTCGTGCAGTACCTCAACGACGCCTATGCGACCGAGCGCCGGCTCGAGATCGCGCTGCAGGCGCACATCGAGATGACGCCGCGCACGGACTACAAGAAGCGCCTGCGCGAGCACCTCAAGGAGACCAAGGCCCACGCCCGCCTCGTGGCGCGCCGCATCAAGGCGCTCGGCGGGGAGGCGGAGACGGTGTCCGTGCCGGGCCCCGAGAGCGTCGCCAGGGGCGCGCGCAGCGCCAAGGCCGCGGTGCAGAAGGCCGCGGCGGCCGCGCAGGCGCCGCTGCACGCGGTCCGCGGCACCGGCCAGCAGGAGCGGATGCTCAAGAACGCGCAGACCGAGTACGCCGACGAGGCCCAGGAGATCGCGACCTACAAGGCGATCGAGGCGGTGGCCAAGGCGGTCGGCGACAAGGAGACCGCCAAGCTCGCGCGCGACATCGCCCGCGAGGAGAAGCGCATGGCCGACTTCCTCGTCGGCATCATCGCCGAGCTCGCCCTCGACGTCGTCCACGACGAGATCCCGGTCTTGGAGATCTCGGCGGCCCCCGCCGCGCGGCGGACGGCCGTGAAGCGGGCGCCGGCCGCGAAGCGCTCCGGGCGAGCCTCGTCCGCGCGCAGCTCCTCCACGCGAGCCGCCGCCAAGAAGCCCGCCTCGCGCGCCCGGCCCGCGGCCAAGCCCGCCGCGCGCAAGCCCACGACGAGCCGTCGCGCGACCGCCAAGAGCCGCTAGGCCTACGCGGCCGCGAGCACGCCGGGCCCGGGCTCCGCGTAGACGTCGCGCGGGCCCAGCTCGGCGCCGCACTTGTCGCACGTCAGGTGCCGCGTGATCTGGCCGCCGCACTCGCGGTGGCGGATGACGCGCGGGACGCCGCCCTCGGCCGGGTAGTGGCGATCGCCCCACTGCAGGAGGGCCATCATGATCGGCCACAGGTCGAGGCCCTTCTCGGTGAGGCGGTACTCGAAGCGCGCCGGGCGCTCCTGGTAGGGGACGCGCTCGAGGATGCCCTCCTCGACGAGCCGCGAGAGGCGGTCGGTGAGGACGTTGCGCGCGACGCCGAGGTTGCGCTGGAAGTCCTCGAAGCGGCGCACGCGCATGAAGGCGTCGCGCATGACGAGGATCGTCCAGCGGTCGCCGAGCACTTCCAGCGATCGCGCGATCGAGCAGTTCTGGTCTTCGTAGGTACGGGGCAGCATGGCGTTGCTCTCTCTCCTCCGGCCGGTCCCTCAACCGGCCTGATGGACCAGTGTAGCCCCACAGAGTTGCGTCACGCAACGTATAAGGTGTAGGGTCCGTTGCATGAAGCAACGATGGAAGGTCCTCCTCGTCACTTCGGTGGCCGTTTTCATGGGCTTCCTCGACGTCACCATCGTCAACATCGCCTTCCCCGACATCGAGAAGGCCTTCCCCGAGGCCTCGCTCGCCGAGCTCTCCTGGATCCTCAACGCCTACAACATCGTCTTCGCGGCGCTGCTCGTCCCGGCGGGGCGCCTGTCGGACCGCGTCGGCCGGCGGCGGATGTTCTTCATCGGCGTCTCGACCTTCCTCGCCGCCTCGACCGTCTGCGGCCTCGCCCCCTCGGTGGAGGTGCTCGTGGCCGCGCGCGTCGTCCAGGCCGTCGGCGCCGCGATCCTCGTCCCGACCTCGCTCGCCCTCCTGCTCCCGGAGTTCCCGCTCGCGCAGCGCGCGTCGGCGACCGCCATGTGGGGCGCGACCGGCGCCATCGCGGCCGCGACCGGCCCCGCGCTCGGCGGGGTGCTCGTGCAGGCCACGAGCTGGCGCTGGGTCTTCTTCGTGAACCTCTTCATCGGCCTGCCGGCGCTGATCCCGGCGCGCCGCCTGCTGCGCGAGAGCCGCGACGAGCATCCCGGCCCGCTGTCGGACCCCGTCGGCATCGTCCTGCTCGTCGCCGGCGTCGCGCTCCTGTCGCTGGGCATCGTCAAGGGGCAGGACTGGGGCTGGGACAGCGCCCGCGTACTGGGCTCGCTCACCGCCGCGGCCCTGTCCCTCGTGGGCTTCTTCATCCGCTCCGCGACCCACCCGGCCCCGGTGATCGAGCTGCGCCTGCTGCGCGTGCGCTCCTTCGCGGTCGCCAACGCGGGCGTCTTCCTCTTCGCGTTGGGCTTCTACGCCCTGTTGCTCGCGAACATCCTGTTCCTGACCGGCGTCTGGGGCTGGTCGGTCCTGCGCGCCGGCGTCGCCGTGACGCCCGGCCCGATCATGGCCGCCCTCTCGGCGGTCGTCGGCGGGCGCCTGGCCGACCGCTTCGGCCAACGCGTCGTCGCGTTCCCGGGCGGCCTCTTCTTCGCCGCCGGGTGCCTCGTCTTCGCCTCCGCCACCGGCGCCACCCCGAACTACGCGAGCGAGTTCCTGCCCGCGACCCTGCTCACCGGCACGGGCGTGGGCCTCAGCTTCGCCGCCTGGGGCAGCGCCGCCGTCGCCGAGCTTCCGCCCTCGCGCTTCGCGACGGGCAGCGCGATCTCGGCGACCTCGCGCCAGATCGGCGCCGTCCTGGGCATCGCGATCCTCGTCGCCGTCCTCGGCACCCCGACCCCGGAGAACGCCCTCGACACCTTCCACCGCGCCTGGCACCTGATGGCGATCCCGGCAGCCACTGCCGGCCTCCTCGCCCTCGCCCTCGGCCGCGTCCGCGCGCGCAACCCGGAGGCGGTGGTCGCGGCGAGCGCCGACCCGGGCACGGGCGCCGCAGCCGCGGCGAGCCCGGAGACCGCGTCCGTCGCCATGGCCGAGGCGTAGCCGGGGGCCGCGCCCCTGGGGGGCGGCCGCCGGATTCTCAGGGCCCGCGGTACAAGGTCCCCGGAGGCGGGCTGGACATGAGACCCGCCTCGATCTCACCGTGGCAGTTCGCGCAGACCAGGACGCACTTGCGCGCCTCCTCGCGATATGCGGCCAGCGACTTGCCGCGCGCCATGGTGATGCTGAAGGCCTTCGTCGCGGGATCGACGTGGTGGAAGTGCAGATTGATCACGGTCCGCTTGTAGCCGCACACGGCGCAGCAACCGCCTGCCTCCGCGACGAGAATCCGTTTCACGCGCTGGTGTCGTCGGGTCACGGCCTCGCCGACGCACCGCTTGCACCGGGCGCGCCCATCGCCGTAGCGGTGGTAGATCGTCACCCCGTGGCGCGGACACACGCGCTCGAAGCTCGTGCTCGCGGTCGGACCGATCGCTGCCGCTCACATTGTCGCGGCGATAAGTGCCCCCGGCGAGAGTCGAACTCGCATCTGCCGACTTAAAAGGCCGCCGCTCGACCGTTGAGCTACGGGGGCGCCGCAGATGGTAGGCGTCCATGTCCGCGCGGACGGCGCGCGATCTAGACTCCCTCCAAGACCCGCCCCCATGGTGTAGTGGTGAGCACGGCGCCCTTTCACGGCGTAAGCGGGAGTTCGACTCTCCCTGGGGGTACTCGTTCGACGCGCCCGCCGGCGGACGCCTGCCTAGAACACCGAGCGCAGCATCCCGCCGTCGATCGCCACGGTCTCGCCGGTGACATAGCTCGCCCGCGCCGAGCACAGCATCACGGAGATGGCGGCGAACTCCTCAACGGTGCCCAGGCGGCCCGCCGGGACGGTCTCCGCGGCCTGCTCGGCGGCGGCCTCGCGCGAGCCGTAGAGCTCGGCGAGGCGATCGGTGTCGATGCGGCCGGGGAGGACCGTGTTGAGGGTCACGCCGTGCGCCGCGACCTGCGGCGCGATCGTCTTGAACGCGTTGATCATCGAGATGCGGTGCGCGTTGGAGAGCATCAGGCCCGGGATGGGCTCGCGGATGCCGGCCGAGGCGACGTTCAGCACGCGGCCGAAGCCGCGGTCGCGCATGCCGGGCACGACGGCCTCGACGAGCGCCATCGGGCCGAGGACGAGCGACGTGTAAGCCGTCTGCCACTGCTCGCTCGTGAAGCCGAGGGCGTCGGCCCCACCCGGCGGCCCGCCGGTGTTGCACACGAGGACGTCGATCGGGCCCAGCGCCTCGGTCACCTCGGCGACGAGCACGGCGGCGTGGTCGAGGTCAGAGGTGTCGTGGACGTGGGCCGTGGCGCCGATCTCGGCCGCCGTCGCCTCGATGCGCTCGCGCGAGCTCGAGGAGATCGCGACGCGCGCGCCCTCGGCGACCAGCTCGGCCGCGATGGCGCGGCCGATCCCCTTCGACGCGCCCGTGACGAGCGCGACCCTGCCGTTCAGTCCGAGGTCCATGGCCGCGGAGCCTAGGCGCTGGCGCGCCGGGCGGCGCGCCCGCCTACACGGCCCGGGCCGCCAGCCCGCGCTCGCGTGCCAGGCGCGCGCACCACAGCGCGAACAGCGCGATCGCGAGCACCGCGCCGAGCCAGTGCACGCCGAGGATCACCGCGACCACGCTGGGCAGTCCGGCGAGCGCGGCGCCGATCAGGGTCGCGACCGCCGGCAGCCCCACGACACGCGCCGTCACGAGCGCGCACACCGCCCACGCGCCGGGCCCGGCGATCCAGCCCCAGTCCTCGAAGAACGAATGCGGCAGGGTCACGGCCAGGGCGACGGAGAGCACCGCGACCCCGAGGGCCTGAACCAGCGCCGCGCGCCACAACACCGAACGATCCACGCCGCACATTGTCCCTCCCAAATACCCCCAGAGGGTATATACTGCCACCATGGCAATGGAGCAGCGCGGATACACAGCCACCAAGGACCAGCTCCTCAAGCGCCTGCGCCGGATCGAGGGACAGGTCCGCGGAGTGCAGGGGATGGTCGAGGACGACCGCTACTGCATCGACGTGCTGACCCAGATCAGCGCCGTGCAGGCCGCCCTCGACAAGGTCGCGCTCGGCCTGCTCGACGACCACACGCGCCACTGCGTGATGGGCGCGGAGGGCGAGGAGCGCGTCGACCGCACCGACGAGATGATGGCCGCCGTCGGCCGGCTCATGCGGCGCGGGTAGCGCGATGGCAGACCTGATCGCCAAGGTCGGCGACGGCCTCTGGAACGCGGTCCTCATGGCCTGGGAGGTCTGGTGGGCGCTCGTCCTCGGCTTCGCGATCTCCGCCATCGTCCAGGCGTGGGTGCCGCGCGAGCGCATCGAGCGCGCGCTGTCGGGCGACGGCCTCGTCCCCGTGGCGAAGGCGACCGGCCTGGGTGCCGCCTCGTCGTCGTGCTCCTACGCGGCGATCGCGATCGCCAAGTCGCTGTTCCAGAAGGGCGCCTCGGCGACCTCGGCGCTCGCCTTCCAGTTCGCCTCCACGAACCTCGTCTGGGAGCTGGGGCTCGTCATCTGGGTCCTCATCGGCTGGCAGTTCACGGTCGCCGAGTACCTCGGAGGCCTGCTCATGATCGCCCTGATGTGGGCGATGCTGCGCCTCTTCGTCTCGCGTCGCGAGGAGACAGCGGCGCGCGCACACGCCCAAGAGGCCGACGCCGGCCATCAGCACCACGCGGCCGGCTCGGACCTGCCGTGGCGTGAGCGGCTCACGTCGGCCGACGCCTGGTCCGACGTCGCGCACAACTTCCGCGGCGACTGGCAGATGCTGTGGAAGGAGATCGGCATCGGCTTCCTGCTCGCGGGCTTCATCGCGCTGCTCGGCGACGACTTCTTCAACGGCCTCTTCCTCGACGACGCGCCCCCGGTCGTCCAGACCCTCTGGGGCGCCTTCATCGGCCCGATCATCGCCGTGCTGAGCTTCGTCTGCTCGGTCGGCAACGTGCCCCTGGCCGCGGTGCTGTGGTCGGGCGGCCTGAGCTTCGCCGGCGTGATGGCCTTCATCTTCGCCGACCTCATCGTCCTGCCGATCATCCTCGCCTACCGCAAGTACTACGGCACGAGCTTCGCCCTGCGCATCACGGCGCTGATGTTCGTGACGATGTTCCTCGCGGCCATCGGCGTCGACCTCGTCTTCAGCGCGCTCGGCCTGATCCCCGACGCGCGCCCGACGACCGCCGACGTCTTCGGCTCGATCGAGGTCGACTACAAGCTCGCCCTCAACGTCGTCGCGACGATGGTCTTCGTCGCGTTGATGGCGCTGACCGTGAGCCGCGGCGCCACCGACCCCGTGTGCGGCATGACGGTCGACAAGCGCCGCGCGCTGCGCCTGCTCCACGGCGAGCGCACGCACTACTTCTGCTCCGAGCACTGCCGCGCGACGTTCGCGGCGCGGCTCTCAGGTCGCGAGCAGGCGGACGATGGCGGTCACGCCCACCACCACGATCACGCCGCGCAGCACTGACGGGTGCAGCCGGCGCCCATAGTGGGCGCCGAGCTGGCCGCCGACGATCGAGCTCGCGGCGATGATCCCCGCGGGCGCCCACTCGACGTGGGCGGCGAAGACGAAGTACAAGCCCGCGACGCCGTTGACGATCGCCGCCAGCACGTTCTTGAGCGCGTTCGTGCGCTGGAGGTCCTGCGGCAGCGCGACGCCGAGGATGCCGAGCAGCAGGATCCCCTGCGCGGCCCCGAAGTAGCCGCCGTAGACGCCGGTCGCATAGACGGCGAGCGGCGTCCACAGGCCGCCCTCGCGCGTGCGGTCGATCTGGCGCTCGGCGAGCATGCGGTTCAGCCGCGGCTGCAGGAGGACGAGCACGAGGGCGATGGCGATGAAGACCGGCACGATCGCCTTGAAGGCCGAGGCCGGCAGGACGAGCAGGAGCACGGCGCCGGTGGTCCCGCCGAGCAGCGAGGCGCTGCCCAGGCGCAGCACGCGCGGGCGCTGGCCCTGGAGCTCGCGCCGGTAGCCGACGGCCCCGGACACGGACCCTGGCACGAGGCCGATCGTGTTCGAGACGTTCGCGGTCACCGGCGGGTAGCCGAAGGCGAGCAGCACCGGGAAGGTGATGAGCGTCCCGCTCCCGACCACCGTGTTGATCGTCCCTGCCGCGAGCCCGGCGAGTGCGATGGCGACCACCTCGCCGACGTCCATTCGCGGCATCCTTGCGTACGGGGGCGTGGGCTGCGGCTCGCTCCTCTGCCGCGGGCGCTCTTGGCTCTGCGCGGCGCCCAACGGCATCACCGAGGGGGGAAGCCGCGCCGGTGGCGGGGTCGCGGCGCCCGGGCGGCGCGAACTGGTGCGAGTTAGCCCCGGAAACCGACGAAAAGTCGGACAGGTTCGCGTGCGGAGGCCGGAAGGCCGCGCGCCCGGGCGGACTCCCTTCCCTCGGTGATGCTGTAAGCGCCGCGCGGTGCGGCCGGCGTGTGCGGCAGGCAGAGCGAATGGCGGCGCCGGCGGAGTGCGCGCGGCCGGGCTCGAACCGGCGACCCTCGCCTTGTAAGAGCGATGCTCTACCGCTGAGCTACGCGCGCGCCGCCAAGGCTAGCGGTAACGCGCGCCACCCCCGCCGCAGGCGATGATGGCGCGCATGGAGCTCGCTGACAGGGTCGCGGTGATCACCGGTGGGGCGTCGGGCATCGGGCGCGCGCTCGCGTGGCGCTTCGCCGACGACGGCGCGCGCGGGGTGGTCGTCGCCGACCTCGACGCCGAAGGAGCCAAGGCCGTCGCGGAGGAGATCGGCGCCGGCGCGCTCGGCGTCGGCTGCGACGTGGCCGACGAGGCGCAGGTGATCGACCTCGTCGCTCGCGCCGAGGAGGCCTTCGGCCCGGTCGACCTCTTCTGCGCCAACGCCGGCGTCGCGGTCGGGACCGACCTCGCGACGCCGCCTGAGGTGTGGGAGCTCGCCTTCGGCGTCAACGTCCACGCCCACGTGCACGCGGCCAAGGCGCTGCTGCCCGGCTGGCTGGAGCGCGGCGAGGGCTACTTCCTCACCACGGCGTCGGCCGCCGGCCTGCTCACGCAGATCGGCTCGGCGCCCTACGCGCTCACCAAGCACGCGGCGGTCGCCTTCGCCGAATGGCTCTCGGTGACCTACGGCGAGCGCGGCGTCAAGGTGAGCTGCCTGTGCCCGATGGGGGTCAGGACGGCGATGACCCAGGTCGCCGACGACACGCCCGAGGACCTGCGGCTGGCCGCCGGCGTCGTGGCGGCGGCCGGCGACATGCTCGAGCCCGAGCAGGTGGCCGACGTCGTCGTCAAGGGGCTGCGCGCCGAGCGCTTCCTGATCCTCCCGCACCCCGAGGTCCTGACCTTCTTCCAGCGCAAGGCCGACGACTACGACCGCTGGCTGGCCGGCATGCGCCGGCTGCAGGCGCGCCTGGCCCCCTCGCGCTGAGCGCGTGCGCATCGCCGTCCCCAGGGAGCTGCTCGAGCGCGACCTCGGCGGCGGCGACGGGCGCATGTGGCGCGAGGTGCTGGGCCGGCTGGCCGCGGCCGCGCGCGTCCAGCCGCTCGAGGGCCGGCCGCGCCGGCGCCCCGACGTCGTCCTCGCCAGCGGCCACCGCCCTCTGCCCGCGCGCCTGCCGGGGCCGCTGGTGGCGCAGCTGCACGAGGCGCCGTGGGACGACCCGGCACAGGCGAAGCTCTTCGCGCCCGAGTTCGCCGGGCCGATGCGGGCCCGCGGCCTGGCCGCCGTCGCGGCGGCGGCGCGGCTGCTCACCCCGTCGCGCAGCGCCCGCGACGAGCTCGTCGGCGCGCTCGGAGCGGACCCCGCCCGCGTCGACGTGGTGGCGCAGGGGGTGGACGCGGAGCGCTTCGCCGCGGCGGGCGAAGCGGCCGCACCGGTGCCCGGCCGCTACGTCCTGCTCGCCGGGACCCTGCACCCGCGCCGCAACGCCGGCGCCCTTCGCGACGCCATGGCCGGCCTCGCCCGGCACGGCATCGAGGCGGCGCTCGTCCTCGCCGGCCCCGAGGCCTACGACCGCGCCGATGCGGGCGCCGTCGAAGCGCAGGCCACGGCCCCGCTGGAGGGCGTGCGCATCGTGCGCGTCGTCGCGCCGCCCGACGCCGAGCTCGCCGCGCTGATGGCGGGCGCCGCCGCCTTCTGCCTGCCCTCGCTCTCCGAGGGCTTCGGGATCACGGCGCTCGAGGCGATGGCGTGCGGCGCGCCCGTGGTGGCCTCCGACCGCGGCGCCCTGCCGGAGGTCGTCGGCGACGCCGGCCTGCTCGTCGCCCCCGAGGCCGCGGCGCTCGAGGACGCCCTCGCCCGCGTCCTCACCGACGACGCGCTCGCCGCACGCCTGCGCGCCGCGGGCCGCGAGCGCGCGGCCGCCTTCACCTGGGAGCGCACCGCCGAGGGCTGGCTGGCGACGCTCGACGCCGCCGCGCGCGGGTAGCGTCCGGCGCCCAGTGCGCACCATCGCGCTCACCGCCTGCCCCGTGTGTGCCGCCGCGGCCGCGCGCCCCTTCGACCTCGGCGGCGCGCAGCTGCGCGCCTGCTCGGGCTGCGGCTGCGTCTACGCGGCGCGCTACGCGGACCCGAGCGAGGTCTTCGTCGACGGCTATCTGACGAGCGGCTCGCAGTTCGGTACCGACATCACCCATCCGCGCTTCCAGGCCTGGCTGCGCGAGGTCAACGGCGAGCGCCTCGACGTGCTCGAGCCGCTGGTCGGCCTCTGGCCCGACGCGCTCGACGTCGGCTGCGGCAGCGGCGAGTTCCTGGCCGAGGCGGCGCGCCGGGGCTGGCCGGGGGTCGGGGTCGAGCCGGTGGCCGAGTCGGCCGCCGCCGCCCGCGCGCGCGGGCTCGACGTCCGCGCGGCGGCGCTCGAGGAGGCGGGCCTCGAGCCCGCGTCCTTCGACGTCGTGTGCGCCTTCCACGTCCTCGAGCACATGCCCGACGCCGTCGCCTTCCTGCGGACGCTGGCGTACCACGCGCGGCCCGGCGGCCACGTGGTGATCGAGTCGCCCAACTGGGCCTCGACGATGCGCCGCAACGCGGGCGCGGGCTGGATGCACCTGCGCCCGCTCGAGCACCTCGTCCACTTCACCCCGGGGACGCTCGACCGCGCGCTCACGCGCGCCGGCCTGATCCCGGTCCGCTCGGTCACGCGCGCCTACCTGTCGCCGCGCCACACCCTCGCCGAGGCGACCCAGGCGATCGGGCGCGAGCACTGGACGGCGCGGCTCGGCGCGGGCGACGCGCCGCCCTCGCGCGCGGCCTGGGGAACCTTGAAGGCCGCCGCGGCGCTCGACGACCGCCGCCTGCACGGCGCCGCGCTGCTCGCGGTGGCGCGCGTGCCGTGAGCCGCGTCGGCGTCATCGTGCCCGTGCACGGCTTCGCGCCGTACCTGGCCGAAGCGCTCGACGGGGTCCTGGGCGAGGACCCGGCCGCGGTGGTCGTCGTCGACGACGGCTCCCCGGCGCCCCAGGCGCTGCACCCCGACCACGCGCAACGCTGCGCGCTCGTCCGGCGCGACGTCTGCGGCGGGCCGGCCGCCGCGCGGGCGACCGGGCTCGCCGCGCTGCCGGGCGACGTCGACCTCGTGGCGCTCTGCGACGCCGACGACGCCTGGGCGCCCGGCTCGCTGGCCCCGCGCGCGGCGGCGCTGCAGCGCGACGCCGAGGCCGTCGCCTGCTTCGGCCGCGCGCTCGTCGTCGGCCCCGACGGCCGCGAGACCGGCGAGCGCTGGGCGCAGCCCGCGCCCGGGCGCCACGAGGGCGCCGGCTGGCTCTACGCGCACAACCCGATCCCGACCTCGTCGGTCCTCATGCGCCGCGACGCCCTCGACGGCGCCGGCGGCTTCGCCTCGGCGCTGCAGCGCGCCGAGGACTGGGACCTGTGGCTGCGGCTGGCCGCGCGCGGCCCGTGGCTGTGCGAGCCGGCGGCGGTCGTCCGCTACCGCCGCCACCCGCTCGGCCTCACCGCCGACGTCGCCGCGCTCGCCCGCGCCCAGCTCGCGCTCCACGCCGCCCATGCCGGCGCCGTCGACCGCGCCACGGCCCGGCGCGCGCGCCGCGCCGACCGCCTCGCGCTCGCCCGCGCCCGCCTGCGCCGCCGCTAGCGCGCCCGGTTGGGCAGCAGCCGCCCGAGCTCGAAGGCGATGAGGGCCGGGCCGTCGAGCAGCCCGCGCAGGGCGCCGTCGGGGTCGCCGCGCCCGAGGGCCGCGAGGCCGGCGGCGGCGCGCCGCGCCGACCACCAGGCCACGCCCGGCCAGGAGCGCCGCGGCATCGAGCCGGGGTGCTCGCGCTCGAGCCACGCCGCGCCCGCGCCGTGGCGCGCGAGCTGGCGCAGCATCGCGACCAGCGAGGCGCGGTTGCGATGCACGACGGCCGCGTCGCGGCGCTCCTCGAGCGCCCAGCCGGCCGCCGCGAGGCGCCAGCACAGGTCGGCGTCACCGCCCGAGCGCACGTCGGCGCGGAAGCCGCCCACCGCCTCGAAGGCGGCGCGGCGGATCGCGCAGTTGGCCGTTTGCGCGAAGTCGCGCGCGAGCGCGTGGCGCTGGTCCATCGCCGAGCGCAGCCAGGCGTACCGCGCGGTTCCGCGCGCGGCCTCGGCGTCGCGCACGCCACCCGCCAGCACCGCCGTCCTCTCGCCCGGCGCCGGATCGAACAGCCGCTCGAGCAGGTCGGCGGGCGCCTCGACGTCGGCGTCGAGGAAGAGCAGCCACGGCGCCCGCCCGCGCACGGCGCCCGCGTTGCGCGCGAAGTACGAGCCGCGCACGGCCGCGGCGACCAGCGTCCCGCGCACCCCGACCGAGCGGTTGTCGACGACGGTCAGCGTGTCGCCCTCGCGCAGCGCGAGCGCCCCAAAGCGCTCGAGCACGGCGCGGACCGTCGCCTCCGACCCGGCGACGGCCACCACGACGTCGACCGCCGGCCTCACGGCGCGGACGATAGCCTCGTAACTTCGCCGGGGGGCCGGCCGTTGTCACTCCCGTGCTGTTCATCTCAGGAGGAGGGGTCTCATGAAGCGGTTGCGCACGATCGGAGCGCTGGCCTGTGCCGCCGGTGCGCTCGCGGTCCTGCCGGCGATGGCATCGGCCAGCGTCCAGGTCGGCTCGTCGGGCTGGCAGTGGGGCAACCCCCTGCCGCAGGGCAACACGCTGCGGGCGATCTCGTTCGCCGGCTCCACCGGCTACGCGGCGGGCGACTTCGGCACGCTGCTGCGCACGACCGACGGCGGCTCGACGTGGAGCGGCCTGCTGAGCGGCACCTTCACAAACCTCACCGAGGTGCAGGCGATCGACCAGCAGGCGCTCTTCGCGGCGGGCGGCTGCGTCGCGCGGCGCTCCGACGACGGCGGCGCGACCTTCGTGCGGGTCGCCTTCACGCCCGTCGAGTCCAGCTGCAGGGAGCAGTTCGCCGCGGGCTGGTTCGTCAACCGCCAGACCGGCTTCCTCGTCCTGACCGACGGCACCGTCCTGCGCACCGACAACGACGGCGACACCTTCGCCCAGAAGAACCCGCTGCCCGGGACACGCGCGCCGGGCGGACCCGCGGCGCCCATCGACCTGCGCTTCCTGACCGACCAGGTCGGCGTCGGCGCGACCTCCGACGGCAAGATCTACCGGACCACCGACGGCGCCAACTCGTGGACGCTCGTGAGCGTCACGAGCCGCCCCGCGCACTCCTTCTTCTTCGTCGACGCGAGCAACGGCTACGCGGTGGGCGACGGCTCGCTCTTCCTCGTCACCAAGGACGGCGGCGCGACCTGGACGCCGAAGGACATCGGCATCCCGCCGACCGACCTGCGCTCGATCCAGTGCGCGACGCTGCAGCTGTGCGTCATGACCACCCAGCAGGGGACCGCACTCGTGCGCACCGACGACGGCGGCGCCACCGCCAAGCTCGTCACGCCCTCGCAGGACCCGATCTTCGCGGCCGGCTTCGCCAACCCGTCGCGGATCGCCGCGGGCGGCGCCACCGGCGCCACGGCGATCTCCGACGACGGCGGCCTGGGCTTCGCGCCGGTCGGCGGGCGCCTGAGCGGCACCTTCTCCCGCGTCCGCGCGGGCGGGCAGTCCGGCACGGCCTTCGCCCCCGGCGACAATGGCTCGCTGGCCAAGACGACCGACGGCGGCCGGACGTGGACGCGCGGCAACGTCTCGACCTCCGAGGACGTCGTCGACGTCGCCTTCCCGACGGCCCAGATCGGCTACGCCCTGGACTCGTCGGGCGGACTCTTCCGCACCAACGATGGCGGGGCCACGTGGAAGACGCTCGACACCGGCACCACCGCGCGGCCGTCCCAGGTCGCCGCGCCGTCGAGCTCGACGGTGATCCTCGCGGGCCCGACCGGGCTGCGGCGCTCGACCGACAGCGGCGGCACCTTCTCGACCGTCTCCGACAAGGACGTCGTGAAGGCCAGGCTCACCGCGATCGACCGCGCCGGCAGCGCGCTCTTCGCCTCGGGCCAGCGCGACCTGCTGCGCTCGACCGACCGCGGCAAGACGTGGACGGCCCTGCACAAGCCGACCGCGACCGACAAGCCCGCCCGGCTGACCCAGGTCGACTTCCTCGACGCCAAGACCGGCTACTTCCTGGCCCAGAGCGGCGCCCTCTATCGGACCGCCGACGCCGGCAAGAAGTGGTCGCAGCTGCTCGGGGTCGGGACCGAGCGCGCCTACGGCATCGCGTTCTCGTCGAAGTCCAAGGGCTACCTGGTGATCGATCGCTTCGGCGACGTCGCCACCCGCTCGGGCTTCCTGCTGCACACGACCGACAGCGGCGCCACCTGGCATCCGCAGTTCGTCGTCTCCGCGCCGATCCTCGGCGCCGGCATCGCGGCGACGTCGACGGGGACCGACTACCTGCTCGGCGGCACGTCGAGCCTGCTCTTCACGACGAGCAGCGGCGAGGCGGGCCGGTCGAGCTCGCTCAGCATCACGACCAAGAAGAAGAAGCTGAGCAAGGCCGCCGGCATCACCGTGACCGGGAAGCTGTCGCCCGCGGCCGGCAACGAGCGCGTGACGGTCAGCTACCTGGCGCCCGGGTCAAGCCGCTGGCGGTCGCAGACGGTCAAGACGGCGGCCAGCGGCGCGTACACGACGAGCTGGCACGTCCGGAAGGGGAGCAACCGCTTCGTGGCCCAGTGGGCGGGCGACTTCCGCGCCAGGGGCGACGGCTCGAGCGTGCTGACGGTGAAGGTGGGCTAGGTGTAGTTGCTGAGCACGTTGTTCGGGGTGCCGGGTCGCTGTGAGGCCCGTTGCGCTGCGAACAGCTCACCGAGGAACGGGTCCGTGCCCGGGGGGTCGAACGTCGGTTTTACCCCGTGTGGACGGGGGAAGACCGACGTTCGGCGCCCCCCGGGGGCCGGCGGCGCCCCCCGGGGGCCGGCGGCGCCCCCCGGGGGCCGGCGGAGCGGCGGGCTGGTCTCCCTCGGTGAGCTGTTCGCGCCCACGCCGGGGTGGCGGGGATGCCGAACAACCTGCTCGGGTCTTACAGCTAGGCGGCTACGCGGCCAGGGCGGGCTCGGCGACGTGCCCGCCCTCGGCCGCACGCGGCACCATCGGCATCCCGTGGCGGGGGCCGATCGTCGGCATCTGGCGCGTCTGCAGGCGATAGCCCGCGACGAGCTCGAGCCGGTAGCGCTCGAGGATCGCGGCGGCGATGACGCCGACCTCGGCGAGCCCGAAGCGCATCCCGATGCACATCCGCGAGCCGCCGCCGAACGGGACGTAGGCGCCCTTCGGGATCCGCTCGCGCGCGTCGGGGGCGAAGCGCTCGGGCCGGAAGGCCTCCGGCTCGGGCCACACGTCGGGCAGGCGATGGCTGGCCCACGAGCAGTAGTTGACGGGGACGCCGCCCGGCAGCTCGCGGCCCTGGAAGGCGAACGGCTCGATCGAGCGCCGCGGGCCGATCCACGCCGGCGGGTACAGCCGCAGGGTCTCGTCGATGGCCAGGGCGAGGTCGAAGGACGGGTCGTCGACCAGCTCGGGGTTGCGGGCCAGCTCGTGGAAGAGGAAGGCGACGGTCGAGGTCGTCGTGTCGTGGCCGGCGAACATCAGCGTCATGACCTCGTCGCGGATGTGGCGCTTGGAGAGCGTCGCGCCGTCCTCGTCGGTCGCCTCGAGCAGCAGGCTGAGGATGTCCTCGCCGCCCTCGGAGCTCGCGCGGCGGCGGTCGATCTCGGCGAAGATCAGCGCGTCCAGGCGCGCCTTGGCGCGGCGCATCCGCCGCCACGGCGAGCCCGGCCCGCGCAGGATCTGGTGCGGGTAGTCGCGGGCCCAGAACCCGAGCGCCGTCTCGAACTCGTGCGCGGCGTTGACGCCGCCGGCGCGCGCCCGGTCGGGATCGAGTCCGAAGAGGGCGCGCATCGCGATCCGCAGGGCCAGCTCGCGCGTGAAGCCATAGAGGTCGAAGGGCGTCCCGGCGCTGATGTGGTCCAGCGCCTGGCGCGTCTCGGCGGCCATGATCGCGTGCGCCGCCTCGATCCGCTCGCGATGGAAGGCCGGCAGCATGATCCGCCGGCTGGCCCGGTGGAACTCGCCGTCGATGGTCAGCAGGCCGTCGCCGAGCAGCGGGATGAGGTCGCCCATGAACCCCCGCCGCCACGAGAAGTTCGCCGCGTCGGAGACCGTCATGAAGTGGTTGGCTTCGGGCCCCAGCATGAAGATCACGTTGCTGTGGAAGACGCGGATCGTGAACACCGGGCCGAAGCGCTCGTAGCAGTCCAGGAGGATCGGCAGCGGGGTGCTCGCGAAGCGCCCCGCGCGCCGCAGGTCCACGTTCGTGAGGCCCGGCGGGAAGGGCACCGTGGCGGCCCGCTCGAGCCGGATGTCGTGGTACATCCGCTTGATCGGGTTCGTCGCGACCGGCCGTGGCGGCGTGAGCGGCACGGCCCGCGACTCTAACGCGCTCAAGCCTCGCCGCCGGCCCGCCGATGGCTACACTTGCCGTCCCGAAATCGCTCGGGGGCGTAGCTCAGTTGGTTAGAGCGCCGGCCTGTCACGCCGGAGGTCGCGGGTTCGAGTCCCGTCGCTCCCGTCCGATAGCCATGCGGTTTGTGGCTGTCAGCGGTCGTCGTCCGACGCCAGGTCGCGGTCCTGGAGTCGGGCGCGCCGGTAGCGCTCGTAGATCACGCGTGAGCCGAACGTCCTGGTCTGGATCAGGTCCAGCGCGACGTCTTCGGTGACCGGCGGCAGGAACGGCGTGCCGCCGCCGACGACGACCGGGTAGCGGAAGATGCGCAGCTCGTCGATGACGCCGAGCTCGAACGCCGCGGCGGCCAGGCCGGCGCCGCCGATCGAGACGTCCTTGTCGGTCGCGTCGAGCGCCGCGCCGACCTCCTGGGCCAGCGACGCCTCGGCAAGCCGGGCGTTGCCCTGGACGCTGTCGAGCGTGCGGCTGAAGACGACCTTCGGGAGCGCGCACCAGACGTCGGCGAACGCGGCCCCGGGCTCGTCGTGGCGCATCGACGGGTCCGTCTCCCACACCAGCATCGTCTCGTAGAGCCTGCGGCCGAGCAGATAACCGCCGAGCTCGCGTACCTGCGCGGTGTGGAAACGAAACTGCTCCTCGCTAGGGGGCGTCCACTCGAACGCGCCCTCGCGGTCGGCGATGAAGCCGTCCACCGAGACGCCCATCGAGTAGATCAGCATGGCTTCAAGCTCGTCGGACGCAGCGACATCGGGCTCTCCCAGGGTCTGCAGGTCATATATCAGGTGGCGCCGCCCAGCCCGAGGCGGTCGGGGCGCTCGATGATGAGCCGCTCCTCGGTGTAGAGGGCGGTGAGCCGCCGCACGACCTGCGCCGACGTGTGGCCGTAGCGGCGGATCTCCATGAGGCCGAGCTCGACGTACGCGCCCCACCGCGGGGCCGGGATGAGGGCGCGCGCCTCGCCGTCGTCGCCGACGAGGATCGACGGCCCGGGGTGACGGTGGGCGAGGTCGACGAGCAGCGCCTCGATGCGGTCGAGGGCCTGCACCGCGGTGGTCGGGTCGTTGACCGCCGGCGAGAGCGCCCGGATGGCGATGTCGACGAGCATCCTGATCGCGAAGGCGGGGTCCTGG
Organism: uncultured Actinomycetes bacterium; assembly: GCA_963851295.1. Classification (GTDB taxonomy): domain Bacteria; phylum Actinomycetota; class Thermoleophilia; order Solirubrobacterales; family Solirubrobacteraceae; genus JAOPZW01. Next base: position 140,838 of record CAWKOS010000006.1, read on the forward strand.
TCGACCGTCCGCTGCCGGGCGAGGACGAACACGCGGCGCACGAGCGCCGGATCGGGCTCGGCCCCGGCGCCGCTCAGGCGCAGCACCGGGCACCCGGCGGCGAGGTACTCCCCCACCACTGGGACGACCTCCACGAACCCCCCGGTCTGATCGGCCAGGCGCAGCAGGGCGCCCCGGTCGACGGCGGCGATCACCGCCGGCGGCCCGGCGTAGGCGAGCTCCGTCGCGTCCTGGCCGGGCGGCGGCGGCGCCGCGACGGCGGCGCCCGGCACGTCGCGCGGGTGGACGTCCTCGATCACCGCGTAGCCGCGGCGCATGAGCGAGCGCAGGATCCCGCCGATCTGCGTGCTCTCGAACGCGCGCTGCACCAGGGCGACGAAGGCCGCGAGCGTGACGAGCGCCAGCGTGAGGCCGAAGATCACCGTCGCGGCGGGCACGAAGTCGCGCCCGACCGCGTTGGTCTGGCGGCCGATGGCGGCGAGGGCGAAGAGCGAGTACGTCGCCGTGGCGGTCGGGAGCGCGAGCCCCGCGATGACCACGGGGTCGCGCCGCAGCCGGGCGGCCAGCCGCGGCGAGTAGGACGAGGTCTGGATCTGCGCGGCGACGAAGACCGCCGAGAACACGATCCCGGTGAAGGTGATCATGCCGCCGGCGAGCGCCCCGAAGATCGTCTGCACCGCCGAGAGGGCGATCGGGAGGCTGCCCTGGTCGCCGATGTGCTCGTCGAGGATCGGCAGCCCCACGGCCAGGATCACCGCGGCGGCGTTGGCCCCGAGCACGGGGACCCACATGGCGGAGCTCAGCCAGATCCGCAGCCGGAAGAGGCGGCCGGCGGCGCGCACCTCGTGGTGGGCGTGGCGATGGCTCACGTGGTCGCGGGGACGGGCGCGGGCTCTTCGGGTGCCGCGCTCTCCGCGCGCCGCTGCGCCGCGATCCGCCGCACGCGCAGGCCGTGGAGCGGGCCGGCGAGGGTCGAGAGGGCGCCGGCGCCGACGAGCGCCGCCGCCGTCGAGGTCTCCATGTGGCCGTCCTCCACCGCGACGGTCGTGATCGCGACGACGAGCGGCAGCTGCGTCGACATGAACAGCGCGAGCGCCACGCGGTCATCGCGCAGCGGCAGCACGCGCCGGTAGAGCAGCATCGCCGGCGTGCCGCGGACGACGAGGAAGAGCACGAAGAAGATCGCCATCTTCGCGACGCCCGAGGGGCTCGCGAAGAGCGCGTCGACGTCCAGGCGCATGCCGCTGACGACGAAGCAGAAGGGGACGAAGACGCCGAAGGCGACGGCGGTGAGCTTCGAATCGAAGATCGGCACCTCGCGGCTCGAGAACACCTGCCTGGTGATGAGCCCGGCGGCGAACCCGCCGAGCAGCAGGTCGAGGCCGAGCTCGTGGGCCAGCAGCGCGAGCGCGAAGACGAGGACGACGATCCAGCGGACGGCGACCTGCGAGCTCGTCTCGATCGTCTTCTCCAGCAGCGGCACGGTACGGTCCGCCGAGCGCACGGCCAACACCGCGACCAGCACGGCCAGCGCGACGAAGGCGATGAGGATCAGCGCATTGTGCAGCTCGCTCTGCGTCGAGAGGACGAGGGTCAGCAGCAGGATCGGGCCGAACTCGCCGACCGCGCCCGCGCCGAGGAGATAGCGGCCGAACTCGGTGCGCAGCTCGCCGGTATCCGACAGCGCTGGGATCAGCGTCCCGATGGCCGTCGTCGCCAGCGCCGACCCGACGTAGACGAGCGACAGCACGATCCCGACCGCCGCCAGCGCCCCGCCGAGCGTGTAGGCGATCGCCAGCGAGAGCGCCCAGCCGAGCAGGCCCAGGCGCAGCGGCTCGCCGCGGATGCGCGCGAGGTCAATCTCGTAGCCGGCGAAGAAGAACAGCATCCCGAGGCCGAGGTCGGCGAAGAACTCGGTGAAGCCGTCGACCTGCGCGAGGTCGAGGGTCTGCGGCCCGATGGCGATCCCGAGCACGAGCTCGACGACGACCACCGGGATGAACACGTTGCGCGCCCCGGCGAGCGCCGAGATCGTCGCGGCGACCGCCGGCCGACACGATGGCCAGGAACGACCCGGGGTCGACGCGGATGCCCTCGGCGCTGTCGGCGGCCAGGATGAGGGTGGCCGTCATGGGCCGATGCTCCGCGTCGACGGGTGAGGGCGCATCACCCGAGTCGGGTGGAGCGCCCTCGTCCGGGTCAGGGGAGCTGCGGCGCGACGAGCACGCCGTCGGGGTCGAGCTCGGCGCGCAGCCGCGCGAGCCGCGCCAGCGCGTCGTCGGGCACGCAGGTGCGCATCGAGCTCCAGCGCTGGGCCACGCTCGCGAAGCGCGTGCCGGTCGCGGCGGGCGCCAGCGCCTCGAAGAGGCGATCGAAGTGCGCCTCGGCCGGCGCCAGGCCGGCGGGTCCGCAGACGCCCACGGCGAGCAGCAGGAAGGCACCCTCCAGGCGCCCGCGCGCGCCGGCGCCGGCCGGCGCGCTCGCCAGCGCCCCGCCGAGCTGGCGCAGCTCGACGGCGAGCAGCGGCGAGCCCGGCGCGGCCACGCGCAGCAGCGCGGCCATGGCGTCGTCGTCGAGGTCCTCGAGGAGGATGCCGTCGGTGATCGCCGGCACCGGCTCCTCGGGATCGCCGTGCAGGCGGGCGACCGCCGCGCTGGGCATCGGCCCGAACCCGCCGAGGATCGGCTGCGCCTCGGCGCGCAGGCGCCGGTCGAGGTCGGCGGCCACGTGCGGGTCCAGCGAGACGCCGTCGACGCACACCGTCGCCACGCCGCGCAGCGGCTCGGGCACGTGCGGCAGCGGCGGCAGCTGGAGGACGCGGAAGGTCGTCGTCATGGCGTCCGGGGCCGTGCGCGTCCAGTCGCGCCACGCACGCAGCAGCGCCGGCGCGCGCTCGATGGCGAAGAACAGCGCCCCGCCGGTGACCGTCGCGTACGGGAGCAGCTCGATCTCGACCGCGGTGATGACGGCGTAGCCGCCGCCTCCGCCGCGCAGCGCCCAGAACAGCTCGGCGTTCTCGCGCGCGTCGGCGCGCAGCGCGCGGCCGTCGGGCGTCACGACGTCGAAGGCCACGACGTGGTCGGCGGCCAGGCCGTGCGCGCGGCCGTAGAACGACAGCCCGCCGCCGACGAGGTAGCCCATCACCCCGACCGTCGGCGCCGAGCCGTGCATCGCGGCGAGCCCGTGCGGCGCGACGGCGTCGACGACGTCGATCCAGCGGGCGCCGGCGGGGACGCGGGCGGTGCGGAGGACGGGATCGACGGCGATCGGCTGCTCGCGGTGCAGCGCGAGCTTGAGCAGCAGCGTCTGCTCGAGCGGCGGCAGGCCATGGGCAAAATGGCCGGTGACCTGGGCGGCCAGCCGCAGCCCGCGCACGCGGGCGTAGCCGATGGCGGCCTGTACGTGCGCGACGCTGGTGGCGACGCAGACGGCGGCCGGCCGCTGGTCGGCGGTGAGGTTCCACGCGGCGCGGTCGGCGTCGTAGCGCGGGGACCCGGGCAGCGAGATGGCGGGTGCGACGACGTGGTCGGCGCCGGTCGTGAGCGATGCGGTGGTGGTCATGGCGCCAGCGTCACGGCGCCCCGCGATCCCGGCCAACGATTTGATCTGGATCGAATCCATCGCGAGGATCCGCGCTGTCCCCGAGGCTCCGGCCATGTACCTGATCCGCATCGACCACGTCTCCCTCGACGTCCACGACCGCCCGGCCTCGATCGCCTGGTACGAGGACGTCCTCGGCATGCGCGCCGGCGGGCGCCACGCCGTCCCCGCCGAGCCGGTCTTCCTCGGCCCCGCGGGCGCGCGCCTCGGCCTCTTCGCCGAGCGCCCTCCCGGCCTGCGCCACGTTGCGCTCGCCACCGACTCCGCCGGGCAGCGGCGCGTCGCCACCCGGCTCGACCGGCTCGGCATCGCCTACACGCCCGAGCGTCACCGCGACAGCGACTCGATCTACTTCCGCGACCCCGACGGCACCGTCCTGGAGGTCATGGTGCCGAGGTCCTAGGTCCCGCGCCCGTGGTCCGGTTCGTCTTCGAGGTCGAGGACCTCGCCCGCACCCGCTTCGCGATCTCCCCGATGTGGGAGCTCGAGCGCTCGCTGGCCGCGCTGCGCGATCCGTCGCAGGCGGCGCTGCACGTGCCGTGGCTGCGGTCGCTCAGCGGCCGGCTGGACGGGCTGGACCTCGAGCGGGCCGTGGCGCTGACGCCACCTTCCGGCTACGCGCCGGACTTCATCACGCCCCCGCCGAGCGGGCCGCTGGGGAGCATCGAGGACAATCTCGCCGCGCTGCGCGAGACGCCCGCCGCCGAGATCCGCTCGGAGATGACGCTGTTCGGCTCCCAGCACGCGCGGGGCCCCGAGATCGCCGCGCCGTGGCTGGCGCACCCGCGGCGGGAGGTGCGCCGGCTGGCCGACGTGCTCGAGGCCTACTGGGCCCGCGCGGTCGAGCCGGTCTGGCCGCGGGTGCGCGCGTTCCTCGACGCCGACATCGCCTACCGCTCGCGCCGGCTCGCCACCGACGGGCCGGCGGCGCTCTTCGGCGACATCGCAGAGCAGGTCTCCTGGAAGGAGCGCGCACTGACCGTCCGGGTGCCCGTGCACGAGGCGACGATCGAGCTCGGGGGCCGCGGGCTCGTGCTCATGCCCTCGGCCTTCTCGGCCGCGCGGCCCTACGTCATCGACCGCCCGCCCTGGCAGCCGACCGTGATCTACCCGGCGCGGGGCATCGCGACCTTGTGGGAGGACGCCGCCCCGGCGCCCGACGGGCTCGCGCGCCTGCTCGGCACCACGCGCGCGGCGATCCTCGCCGACCTCGCGGCGCCGCGCTCGACCACCGAGCTGGCCGAGCGCCTGTCGATGAGCCCCGGCGGCACCTCGCACCACCTCACCGCGCTGCGCGACGCCGGGCTGGTGACCGGCCGTCGCGACGGGCGCGCGGTCCTCTACGTGCGGACGCCGCTCGGCGATGCGCTGGTGGGTTGAGGGCGGACGCCGAAGGCGAGCGCTGACCGGTGAGCCCCCGGCGGGCCGTCGCGCGCGGTAGCGTCGCGCGCGTGGCGCAGTGGCAGGTCTACGAGCTCGAGCCGGCCGCGGGCATCCTCGCCATCGGCCTCGAGCGCCTCCGCGAGGAGAAGCGGCTGCTGCGTCGGCGAGCCGTGGTCGAGGAGCGCGTCCTCGAGCGCTGGTTCAAGGCGCGCGACCGCGTGGCCTTCAGCCAGTACCGGGCGATGCTCGACGACGCGGTCAGGCACCTGGAGCGCGGGACCTTCGGCAGCTACGTCGACGTCGACACCGAGGGCGGCCGCGTCTGTGTCAGGTTCGTGCGCCGGCGCATGGGCGAGCGCTGGCTCGAGGTCGACATCGAGGGCGAGCGCTGGTTCTCCGGCGAGGACGTGGCGGACTCCGCCGATTACGCGGAGGGGCTGCGCGTCCGGGCGCGCGAGGAGAACGACGACTTCTGGAGCGCCGTGCGCGACCGGGCGCAACGCGAGCGCGACGAGCGCGACGACGCGGCCGAGCGCGCCCGCGACGCGGGCGCGCTCGGCGAGATCCTGCGCTCCCAGGACGAGCCCGAGAGCCCCTAGCGCCTCACGGCAGCAGGTTGACCACGATGTCGGTGTGGCCCTGCTTGTCGGTGACCAGGGCCGTGCCGCGGGCGCCGTCGTAGGCGCCCGTGCCGCCCGTGACGGCGATCGGCGTGTTCTTCGAGACCTGCGGCGCGATGCCCTGGAGGGTCAGGGTGCCCTTGGAGAGCTGCACCTGGAAGGTGCACAGCAGGCCGCGTCCGATGGCCGTGCAGACGGCGCGATCGTAGCCGGTGTCGTCGCCGCTGACGGTGTCGCCGAAGCCGAAGCGGTCGCCCTGGTGCGGGCGGGAGAACGAGCCGTAGCCGACGCCCTTCTTCGGCGTCGAGGTGAAATGCAGCGTGGTGGGGGCGGCGGGCGCCTGCGCCGATCCGGCGCTCGCCATCAGCGCGGCGGTGACGAGCGCCGCGGCGAGCGCCGCGAGCGCGGCGGCGAGACGGGCGCGGCGGCGAAGAAGGTCGGTGGTCATCTGCGAGTCCTCCTGGACTGGTCGGTTGATGGTGGAGGACCGTAGGCGCGCGGCGCGCCCTTTTCGTCGGGATTGCGGGGGAAATGAGCGTCTCCCGCGCGGGTGATCTTGGCGGCGCGATATCCCCCGTACGGCAGATGAAATGCGCGCCGCGCGCGACTACCTTGGTCACCGTGAGGAGCGCCCGCTTCCGCTTCCGCCTCCCGAAGGGCCAGCAGCTCGACCGCATCGTCGCCGCGGGGCTCGTCGTGTTCGGCCAGATCGAGGTCTGGGCCGGCACCGCGGTCCCCGGGCCCAGGGGCGCGGCCGCGATCTGCTCGCTCGCGATCACGACGCCGGTCGCCTTCCGACGCCGGTGGCCGCTGGGCGCGGGCACGGTCGTGCTCGCCGCCACGACGGTCCAGGGCCTGGTCGGCGGCTACGGCTCCTCGCTCGCGCAGGGCATCTCGTACTTCTGCGCGCTCTACGGGATCGCGGTCTGGACGGACACGCGCCGGTTCCTGGCCGGCATCGGCGTGCTCGTCACCGGCAACGCGCTGTCGCTCCTGCAGCCGGGCGGAGGCGACATCAAGACCGCGGGCGTCTTCACCTGGGTCCCGATCCTCGCCATGGTCCTCGTGCGCGGAGCCGTGCGCGGCCGCCAGCTGCAGGCCGAGGCGCTCGCCGCCCGCGCCGAGCTGCTCGAGCGCGAGCAGGCCGTGCGCGCCAACGAGGCCGTCGCCGAAGAGCGCGCCCGCATCGCCCGCGAGCTGCACGATCTCGTGGCCCACAACGTCAGCGTCATGGTCGTCCAGGCCGGCGCCGAGCGCCACGCCCTCCCCGCCGACCAGACCTCGACGCGCGAGGCGCTGACCTCGATCGAGCTGGCCGGCCGCCAGGCGCTCGCGGAGGCCCGCCGCCTGCTGGGGATGCTGCGCCGCAACGGCGACGGCGAGGAGCTCGAGCCCCAGCCGAGCCTGGCGCACGTCGACGTCCTGATCGAGCAGGTGGCGCGCGCCGGGCTGCCGGTCACGCTCGCGGTCGAGGGCGAGCGCACGGCCCTGCCGGCGGGCGTCGACCTGTGCGCGTATCGCATCGTCCAGGAGGGCCTCACCAACGCGCTCAAGCACGCCGGGCCCGCCCACGCCGCGGTCACGCTGCGCTACGCGCCGGGCGCCCTCGACGTCGAGGTCCGCGACGACGGCCGCGGCGCCGCCTCGCCCAACGGCGACGGGGCGGGCCACGGCCTCATCGGCATGCGCGAGCGCGTCGGGCTCTACGGCGGCCGGCTCGCCGCCGGCCCGGGCGAGGACGGCGGCTTCGAGATCCACGCCCACCTCCCGCTGGCGTGATCACGCGCGTCCTCATCGCCGACGACCAGGCGCTCGTCCGCGCCGGCTTTCGCAAGCTGCTGGAGTCGGCGCCCGATCTCGACGTGGTGGGGGAGGCCGCCGACGGCCGCGAGGCCGTCGACCAGGCGCGGCGGCTGCGCCCCGACGTCGTGCTCATGGACATCCGCATGCCGCGGCTGGACGGCATCGAGGCGACGCGCCGGCTCACCGCCGACGGCGACCGGATGCGGGTGCTCATCCTCACCACCTTCGGCCTCGACGACTACGTCTACGAGGCGCTGCGCGCAGGCGCCAGCGGCTTCATGCTCAAGGACGCGCCGCCCGAGGAGCTGCTGGCCGCCATCGAGGTCGTCGCCGGCGGCGACGCGCTCATCGCGCCCTCGGTCACGCGCTCGGTGATCGAGGAGTTCGTGCGCCGCTCGCCCGCGGCCGCCCCGCCGGCGCCGGTGCTCGACGAGCTCACCGCGCGCGAGCGCGAGGTCCTGGAGCTGCTGGCCCGCGGGCTCTCGAACGCCGAGATCGCCGAGCGGCTCGTGGTCAGCGACGGCACCGTCAAGACCCACGTCGCCCACGTGCTCGCCAAGCTGCGCCTGCGCGACCGCGTGCAGGCGGTGATCCTCGCCTACGAGGCCGGGGTCATCACGCCCGGGCGCACGGGCTAGCCCCGGCGGGCGCGCGCCGCCGAGGAGACGATGCTCGCGATCGCGACGAGCACGATCCCGGCGGCGGTGAGGGCGGCGACGAGCCCGTCCGGCGCATCCGTGGCGGTCACGAGCACGGCCCCGCCCGCGAGCACCGTGACCACGCCGGCCGCGATGCGCCAGTCGTCGCCGACGATGAAGTCCCACCAGAAGCGCCCGAAGCCGGCCAGCCAGCGCATTCAGCCCGCCTCGCCCACGCCGGGCGGCGAGAGCCGGCGGACCGTCGCCCACGCGAGCGCCGACCACAGGGCGAGCAGCACGAGGACCGCGGCGTCGCCGCCGGGCCAGTGCAGGCTCGCCTCGTCGGGCGCGAACCAGCCCAGCCCCTCGACCGCCCAGAAGGTCCCGAAGGTCGACAGCAGCAGTCCGACCGCGAACTTGATCGTGTTCTCGGGCACGCGCGCGAGCGGGCGATGGAGGGCGAACCCGGCGCCGAGCACGATCGCGCCGCCGAGCGCGGCGCCCGCGATCGCCAGCCAGATCGAGTCGGCGTTGAGGCCGAAGGTGATGACGATGAAGACAATCTCCAGGCCCTCGAGGAAGACGCCCTTGAAGCTGACCACGAAGGCGAACCAGTCGAGGCCCAGGCGGCGCTCGTCGCCGGCCGCGCGTGCCGCGTTGACCTCGGCGCGGAAGGTCTCGTCCTCGTCGTGCAGGGCCTTGAGGCCCGACGCGCGCAGGATCGCCTTGCGCAGCCACTGCAGCCCGAAGATCAGCAGCAGCGTGCCGACGACGAGCTGCAGCAGCGCCTCGGGCAGCCACGACTGCAGCGCGTACCCGGCCAGCGTCGTGATGACCGCCAGGGCCACGAGGGCGGCGCCCACGCCCGCCCAGGTCGAGCGCCAGCCGCGCGTCGTGCCCATGGCGAGCACGATCGTCAGGGCCTCGACGAACTCGACGCCCGAGGCGAGCGTCGTCGCCAGCACCACGCCCACGGCGTCACCGGTCACGAGGAGAGATTAGGCGAGGGACTTGACAAGCACCTCGCCGGTGTGTTTAGACTGCGGCCCGCAGTACCAAAAACGTTTTCGGAATGACCGACCAAAGAGTGACAATCCGCCAGCTTGCCCGCCTCAGCGGGGTGTCGATCGGCACCGTGTCCCGCGCGCTGAACGGCTACGCGGACGTCAACCCGGATACGCGCGAGCGCATCGTCCGCCTCGCCCAGGAGCTCGACTACACGCCCGCCGCGGCGGCTCGCAGCCTCGTCACGCAGCGCTCGCACCTCATCGGCGTCTTCCTCGAGACGGGCGAGGGCCATCCCGATCCGTTCGGCAACCCGTTCTTCTTCGAGGTCCTCGTCGGCCTCAAGGACGCCATCGGCCACGGGGGCTACGACCTGCTGCTGTTCGCCGCCGATCGTCCCGGTAACGGTTACGGCGACCACTCCTACCTCAAGCGCGCGCGCCACCACAACGTCGCCGGCGTCGTGCTCATGGACGTCGATCCGGAGGACGCCGAGGTCCGGCGGCTCGTGCGCTCCGACCTGCCGTGCGTCGGCGTCGACGTCGAGCTCGTCGGCACGGCCACCGAGTACGTGATCTCCGACAGTAAGTCTGGGATCGCCCGTGCGATGGGGCATCTGCACGATCTCGGGCACCGCCGGATCGCCACCATCACGGGCCTGCTGGACACGCGACCGGGCGCCGACCGACTGCGCGCCTACCGCTCCGAGGTCCAGTCCCTCGGCCTCGCCTACCGCGACGAGTACGTCGCCTACGGAGACTTCTACGTCGACAGCGGTCATCGCGAGATGGCCAAGCTGCTCGCCCTCCCCGAGCCCCCGACCGCCGTGGTCGCGGCCTCGGACCTCATGGCCCTGGGCGCCATCCGCGCCATCAACGAGGCCGGGCGCAGCGTGCCCGACGACGTGTCCGTCGTCGGCTTCGACGACATCCAGCTTGCCGGCCACGTCCACCCGCCGCTCACCACGCTGCGGCAGGACAAGGCCGGCTTGGGGGCGGAAGCCGGACGCGCGCTCTTGGCGCTCATCGGCGGCGAGGGCGACGTGCCCGATGCCGTCACGTTGCCGGTCGAGCTCATCGTCCGCGGGTCAACCACAGCGCCCCCGTCAGGGGCCTAGCAAGGGGGTGTGAGGGCACCGCGACGCAGTCGGGAGCGACCAGGTTCAAAATCGTTTTCGCGCAGGAGGAGAGCCAATCATGCGCAGGAAGCTCGCGACGGCCTCGTGGTTGGTCGCGTTTGTGCTCGCCCTGGCCGTTGCGGCCTGCGGCGGCAGCAGCAGTGACAACAACACCAGCAGCTCGGCGGCGAAGCCGGCGGCCAATGCCGTCAAGAAGGGCACCACGATCACGTTCTGGATCATGCCCAACGGCCCGCAGCCGCAGCAGGACATGGAGAAGACCGTCAAGCCGTTCGAGGACCAGACCGGCGTGAAGGTCAACGTCGAGGTCGTCGGCTGGGACGTCCAGCTCGACCGCATCAAGAACGCGGCCGTCTCGGGCCAGGGCCCGGACGTGACGCAGGCCGGCACGACGCAGGTCCCGTTCTTCGCGGCGCTCGGCGGCTTCGAGGACATCAACAACCGGATCAGCCAGATCGGCGGCAAGTCCGCCTACGCCCCCGGCGTGTGGCAGACGACCCAGCTCCAGGGCCAGGACGGCACCTTCGCCGTGCCGTGGTTCACGGAGGCGCGGGCGATCTACTACCGCAAGGACGTCCTCAAGAAGGCCGGCATCGATCCCGCCACGGCGTTCACCGACGTCAAGTCCTTCCAGCAGACGCTGCAGACCATCAAGGACAAGGTGCCGGAGATCGGCGGCAAGCCGATCTCGCCGTTCGGCATGCCGGGCAAGAAGGCGTTCGACCTCGTCCACCACGTGATGCCGTTCGTGTGGGACAACGGCGGCGCCGAGCTCAACGACGACGCCTCGAAGTCGACGATCAACAGCACGCAGGCCGTGCAGGGCGTCGACTTCGTCGCCAACCTGGTCCAGAAGGGCCTGTTCGACAAGAGCATGCTCGAGCGTGACGGCACGCAGGTCGAGAACCAGTTCAAGGGCGGCCGCCTGGCCGTCTGGATCGGCGGCCCGTGGGTCCTGTCCACGATCAGCCGTACCGATGACAAGAACTGGGTCCCGGCGGCGCGCGCGAACGTCGGCGTCGCCCCGATGCCCAGCGGCCCGGTCGGCAAGGCGTTCACCTTCGTCGGCGGCTCGAACCTCATGATGCTCAAGGCCTCCCAGCACAAGAACGAGGCCTGGGCGCTCATGAAGTACCTGTCCGGCGACTCGGTGCAGAAGAGCTACGCCGACCTCCTGAGCTTCTTCCCGGCGCGTCTGGCGCCGCAGGAGCAGGTCGGCAACTCCGACGACAACCACAAGGCGTTCTACGCGGCCATCGAGCAGGGCCGCACTTACGCGCCGATCGCCGAGTGGGGGCCGATCGAGAACGCCTACAAGGGTCGCTTCGGCAACATCCTCGACTCGGCGGCAGGGCAGGGCAAGAAGCCCTTCAGCCAGGGCGAGGTCCAGTCCGAGCTCAACGCGGCGGCCAAGGAGGCCGACGCGCTCCTCGCCCAGGGGAACTAGGCGAGCACCAGATCCTCCTCCCGTCAAGGGGGCGCGGGCGTGAGCCCGCGCCCCCCGGGGAGAGCTGCCCACGATGAGCACCACCCCTACCCTCCAGCCCGACGTGCGCGCCGACGTCACCCAGGTCACCGCGCCGGCCGGGCCGCCGCCGAAGCGGGCACGCCGCCCGCGCCGCGACTGGCTGCCCTACTGGCTGATCGCGCCCGCGCTGGTCGTGATGGTGCTCATCCACGTGCTGCCGGCCATCGGCGGCGTCGTCCTCTCGCTCAAGAAGTTCAACCTCTTCACCTTCCGCGAGCTCTTCGGCGCCCCGTGGAACGGCCTCGAGAACTACCGCTCGATCCTGCTCGACACCGACAACCCCCTGCACACGGGGTTCTGGGGCGCGGTCTCGAACACGGCGGTCTACACCTTCTGGACGGTCACGGGCACGCTCGTCGGCGGCCTCGCCGTCGCGCTGCTGCTCAACCGCAAGATGCGCGGCCAGCGCGTCGCCCGCACGCTGATGCTGGTGCCGTGGATCATCCCCAGCTACGTCGTCGCGGTGCTGTGGAGCTTCATGTGGCAGAGCGACGTGGGGATCATCAACAAGGTCCTCGTCGACTACACCCACATCCTCGGCCACCGGCCGATCTGGCTGCTCGGCCCCAACACGATGTGGGCGATCGTGATCCCCAGCATCTGGCGCGGCATGCCGCTGGCGATCCTCATCTTCCTCGCCGGGCTGCAGGCCCAGCCGCAGGAGGTCCACGAGGCGGCCGCCATCGACGGCGCCGGGCCGTGGCGGCGCTTCCGCTTCATCACCCTGCCGCTGCTGCGCCCGCTGATCGCCGTGCAGCTGCTCTTCGGGGTCATCTACGCGACCTATCAGTACGCGATCCCGACGGTCATGTTCGGCACCAACCCGGGGCCCGACGCCGACCTGATGATGACCTTCATCGTCCGCCAGTCGTTCTCCAACAGCCTCTACGGCCTGGGCGCGGCGGCCTCGACCATGCTCATGCTCGCGATGCTCGTGTGGGTCGCGGTCTGGTACCGCGTCTTCCGGCGCGACCTGGAGGTGACATGACCGCCATCGCGCTCTCGCCGCGTGCGCGCAAGCGCCTGATCAACCGCGGCCTCGACGTGCTCACGTGGCTCGTGCTGGCCCTCATGCTGGCGCCGGTCTTCTGGCTGGTGGCCTCGTCGCTGCAGAACGACGGCCAGCTCGCGCGCGGCAGCTACGACCTGCTGCACCCGACCTTCGCCGCCTTCAAGGACATGTGGAAGACGATCGACTTCGAGCGCTTCTTCATCAACAGCGCGATCATCTGCACGGTCGCCGCCCTGCTGGCCACCGCCTTCGCCAGCACCGCCGGCTACGCGCTCGCGCGCTTCCGCTTCCGCGGCGCCAAGCCCTTCGGCGTTGCCGTGATCGGGACGCAGCTCATCCCGGGCTCGATGTTCCTGCTGCCGGTCTTCATCGGCTTTCTGTGGATCAAGAGGAACGTCGGGATCCAGCTCTACGACACCCGCATCGGGATGATCCTCGTCTACACGGCGTTCTTCACGCCGGTGGCGATCTACTTCATGCGCTCGTTCTTCCAGGGCGTCCCGCGCGACCTGGAGGAGGCGGCGCAGGTCGACGGCTGCACGCGGTTCAGCGCCTTCGTGCGCGTCGTCCTGCCGGCGGCCGCGCCGGGCCTCGTGGCGACCTTCGTCTACGCCTTCCTCTTCGCGTGGGACGAGCTGCTCTTCGTCGCCTCGCTGACCGAGCACAACGCCGAGACGCTGCCGCTCGGCATCCGCCTCTTCATCGGCAACTACAGCCAGTACTACGGGCAGCTCATGGCCGCCGGCGTGGTCTCCACGCTCCCGGTGATCATCGCCTTCTTCGCCGCCCAGCGCTGGCTGGTGCGCGGCATCACCGCGGGGGCGGTCAAGGGATGACGACGATCGAGCCACAGGCCCTCGAGCGCGACGGCGAGCCCGACGCGACCGGCTTCCCGCGGTCGGTGCGTCTGGGCGCGGCGACGGCGGCCTTCCAGATCGAGGGGGCGGTGGGCGCGGACGGTCGCGGCGAGTCGATCTGGGATCGCTTCTGCGCGACGCCGGGTGCTGTCGCCAACGGCGACACCGGTGACCCGGCGTGCGATCACTATCGCCGCTGGGAGGCCGACCTGGACCTCATGGCGCAGCTGGGGTTGGAGAGCTATCGCTTCTCGATCGCGTGGCCGCGGGTGCAGCCGACGGGGCGCGGGCCGGCCAACCGCGCCGGGCTGGCTTTCTATCGGCGGCTGACCGAGGGGTTGCTGGAGCGGGGGATCGAGCCGATCGCGACGCTCTATCACTGGGACCTGCCGCAGGCGCTGCAGGACGCGGGCGGCTGGGGTGAGCGCGACACGGCGCTGCGCTTCGCCGAGTACGCGACGATCGTGGCCGCCGAGCTCGGCGACAGCGTGTCGCAGTGGATCACCCACAACGAGCCGTGGGTCGTGGCCTTCCTCGGTCACGCGTACGGGACCAAGGCGCCGGGGATCCGCCACTGGCCGACGGCGCTGCGCAGCTCGCACCACCTGCTGCTCTCCCATGGGCTGGCGCTGCAGGCGCTACGCGCGCAGCTCGGCGAGCTCGCCCAGGTGGGCATCGCGCTCAACCTGTACCCGTTTCATCCGGCGGGCGCGGGCGACGCCGACCGCGACGCCGCGCGGCGGATGGACGGCCACCTCAACCGCTGGTTCCTGGACCCGGTGCTGCGCGGGAGCTACCCCGACGACATGGTCGGGCTCTACGAGGGGCTCTACGGGCCGCCCGAGTCGGTCCGCGACGGCGACCTCGCCGTCATCCACGCGCCGATCGACTTCCTCGGGGTCAACTACTACAACCCGCAGCGCATCGCGGCGGCGCCGGGCGAGCTGCCGCTGCAGGCCGTGGAGGTCGACCCGCTGGGGCCCACCACCGCGATGGGCTGGGAGGTCAACCCGGACGGCCTGTATTCGGTCCTGACGCGCCTGCGCCGCGACTACTGTCCGCTGCCGGTCTACATCACCGAGAACGGCGCCTCCTTCGACGATCCGCCCGCGTCCAACGGCCACGTCGAGGACCCCGAGCGCACCGCCTACCTCCAGGGCCACCTCGCGGCCGTCGCGCGCGCCGTGGCCGACGGCGTCGACGTGCGCCGTTACTGCGTCTGGTCGCTCTTGGACAACTTCGAGTGGGAAGCGGGCTACGACAAGCGCTTCGGGATCGTCCACGTCGACTTCACCACCCAGGCCCGCGTCTTCAAGCGCTCCGCGCTGTGGTACCGGGACTTCATCGCGCGCGTGCGCGCAGGAGGCGAGAGCTGATGGCGCAACTGGCCTTCGAGGGCGTCAGCAAGGTCTTCCCCGACGGCACCGCCGCGGTCAGCGACTTCGACCTGGAGGTCGGCGACGGCGAGCTCATGATCCTCGTCGGCCCGTCGGGCTCGGGCAAGTCGACGGCGCTGCGCGTCCTCGCCGGCCTGGAGGAGGCGACCGCGGGCACGATCCGCATCGGCGAGCGCGTGGTCAACGACGTCGCGCCCAAGGACCGCGACATCGCGATGGTCTTCCAGAGCTACGCGCTCTACCCGCACATGGACGTGGCGAGCAACCTCGGCTTCGCGCTGCGCATGCATCACGTGGCCAAGCCCTCGATCGCCGAGCGCGTCAGCGCGGCGGCGCAGCGCCTGGGCCTCTCGGAGCTCGGCTCGCGGCGCCCGCGCCAGCTCTCCGGCGGCCAGCGCCAGCGCGTGGCGGTCGGGCGCGCGATCGTGCGCGAGCCCCAGGCCTTCCTGATGGACGAGCCGCTGTCGAACCTCGACGCCAAGCTGCGCGTCGAGATGCGCGCCTATCTCGCGCGCCTGCGCCAGGAGCTCGGGACGACGACCGTCTACGTCACCCACGACCAGGTCGAGGCGATGACGATGGGCGACCGCGTCGCCGTCATGCGCGACGGCCGCCTCGAGCAGTGCGACGGCCCGCAGGCGCTCTACGACCGGCCCGCCAACCTCTTCGTCGCGGGCTTCATGGGCTCGCCCTCGATGAACTTCGCGCTCGGGCGCCTCGAGCGCGCAGGCGACGGCATGGACCTCGTTCTCGGGTCCCAGCGCCTGCGCCTGCCCGCGCACGTGCCGGCCGCGGTGCTGGCCCGCGGCGGCCGGCCCGTCGTGGTGGGGGTCCGGCCCGAGGCGCTCTCCCACTCGTCCGGCGACGACGACGGCCATGCGCTCGACGCGCAGGTGGTGCTCGTCGAGTCGCTGGGCTCAGACCTGCTGGTCCACGCCGAGCTCGACGCCCAGGCGGTGCTCACCGAGGAGCAGCTCGAAGTCGCGCGCGAGGTTGGCGGAGACCCGGCTGCCGACCTCGTGCGCGCCCGCTTCACCGCGCGCCTGGCGCCGGACCTCCAGATCGCGGCAGGCGACCGGGTGCGCCTGCGGCTGGATCCCGAGCGGATGCACTTCTTCGACCCCGATACGACGCTCGCCCTCCGGTGAGTCTCTCCGTCGTCAACGCGGCGGACCTGCGGCGGTGCGCAGTGGGCGGACCCGGCCCACCGCGCGCCGTCCGCGGGGTGTGTGGGTCGGGGTAAGGAGGGCAGTCCCTCCCACGGCTGCGCGGGTCGCCGTCGGCTCCGTTTTCGCTCCCAGGAGCCGCCGGCGGCCCGGCCGCCTATAGGTTGCGCGCCGTGCACCAGTTCCCACCGGGCTTTCGCTTCGGCGCCGCCACGGCCGCTTACCAGATCGAGGGTGCCGTCCACGACGACGGCCGCGGCGAGTCGATCTGGGACACCTTCTGCCGGATCCCGGGCGCGATCGACAACGGCGACACCGGCGACGTCGCCTGCGATCACTACCACCGCTGGCGCGAGGACCTCGACCTCATGGCGGCGCTCGGCCTCGAGAGCTACCGCTTCTCGATCTCCTGGCCGCGCGTCCAGCCCGACGGCGCCGGCGCGCTGAACCCGGCGGGAGTGCACTTCTACCGGCGCCTCGTCGAGGGCCTGCTCGAGCGCGGCATCGAGCCGGTCGCGACGCTCTACCACTGGGACCTGCCGCAGGCGCTGCAGGACGCCGGCGGCTGGGCCAGCCGCGACACGGCGGAGCGCTTCGCCGCCTACGCCCAGCACATGGCGCGCGAGCTCGGCGACCTCGTGACGACCTGGATCACCCACAACGAGCCGTGGGTCGTCACCTTCCCCGGCCACGCGCAGGGCCGCTTCGCGCCCGGGCTGCGCGACTGGCCCACCGCGCTCGCGGTCGCCCACCACCTGCTGCTCTCCCACGGCCTGGCGGTGCAGGCGCTGCCCGGGAACGTCGGCATCACGCTCAACCTCTCGCCGGTGGCGCCCGCGGGACCGGGCGACGAGGAGGCCGCCCGCCTCTACGACGGCCACCTCAACCGCTGGTTCCTGGATCCGGTGCTGCGGGGCGCCTATCCGCAGGACGTGCTGGCCGTCTTCGAGCGGGCACTCGGCCCGATCGAGGCGATCCGCGCGGGCGACCTCGAGGTCATCTCCCGGCCGATCGACTTCCTGGGCGTCAACTACTACTTCCCGTCGCGCGCACGCGTGGACGAGGACGCCGCCCCGCTGGGCGTGTCCTTCGTGCCCGGGCCCGAGCCGTGGACGGCGATGGGCTGGGAGGTCGAGCCCGAGGGGCTCCACGATCTGCTCGTGCGCCTGCACCGCGACTACGGCGTGCCGATCGCGATCACCGAGAACGGCGCCGCCTATGACGACCCGCCGGCCGTCGACGGGATGGTCGAGGACCCGGAGCGGGTGGCCTACCTGCGCGGCCACCTCGACGCCGTCGCGCGCGCCATCGGCGACGGCGTCGACGTGCGCCGCTACTTCGCGTGGTCGCTGATGGACAACTTCGAGTGGAGCCGGGGCTACGCCAAGCGCTTCGGGATCGTCCACGTCGACTACGAGACCCTGAAACGAACGCTCAAGCGCAGCGGACAGTGGTATGGCGAGCTGATCGCGGCCACGCGTGACGCCCGCCGCCTGGGCACGTGATTCAGAGGCTGCGCTAAGGCCGCCGAAAGGTTGCGCAAAGGTTTGTGCCTAACATGGCCTAACCGTCGAGTGCCGTGACCGTGCGCGGTCATCGGGGTAGCTCTAGGCGGAGCCACCGCACCTTCTCCCTCGCGGTGGCGTTTAGGGAGGGTGACCCGCAGGAGGTTGCGCAAGCAACCAATCCAGGGTACAATACCTACCGTAGCAATCGGATTTGTAGATGGAGGATCTTGATCGACACGAAGAACCCCCTCCGGGACGAGGCAATGGTCCACGCCGACGCCCTCGACCAGCTCTTGCAGCGCGCCAACGAGTTCCGTCTCCTGCGCCCTGCGGAGGAGCTCGAGCTGGCGCAGCGCATCGAGCGTGGCGACCTCGTCGCCAAGGAGCGGCTCATCAACTGCAACCTGCGACTGGTGGTTTCCATCGCCCGTCGCTATCAGGGCCACGGCCTGACCCTCAACGACCTCGTGCAGGAGGGGATGCTGGGCCTCATTCGCGCCGCGGAGAAGTTCGACTGGCGCAAGGGGTTCCGGTTCTCGACCTACGCGACGCTGTGGATCAGGCAGGCCATCCAGCGCGGCCTGGACAACACCGGCCGCACGATCAGGCTGCCCGCCCACGTCGCCACCAAGGCGCGCAAGGTCGGGCGTGCCCGCAATGAGCTCGCGGTGAAGCTCGAGCGCGAGCCCGAGGTCCACGAGATCGCGGCGGCCGTCGAGATGCCCCTCGAGGAGGTCGAGGCCATCGTGGCCGTCGACCGCAACCCCTCGAGCCTCGACATGCGCCTCGGCGACGACGACGACTCGGCCACGCTCGGCGACCTGCAGGCCGGAGAGACCCCCTCCCCCGAGGAGGAGGTCGAGGACACGATGATGACCGAGACGGTCACCAACGCCCTCAAGCGCCTGCCGGAGAACGAGCGCAAGGTCATCGAGCTGCGCTTCGGGACCGTCGGCGAGCCCCGTACCCGCGCCCAGGTGCAGCGCGAGCTGCGCATCGGCGCCCGCGAGGCCGAGCGCCTCGAGTCCTCGGCCCTGAACAGGCTGGCCGACATGGACGACCTCGCCGCCCTCCGCGAGGCCGCGTAGGAACCCTCAGCTGCCGCCGCCGCCCCGGCCCGCGCCACCAGCGCGGGCCGGGGCGTGGCGCGTAGCCGCTTGATTTGCCGCAACGTGCGGCATGTCTCGGCGGCGCCCCGTGCGGCCTGGTTAAGGTCGCCGCGATGGCGCCCGACCCCTTCTTCTCGCTTGCGGTCCGCCGCTCGAGCGCCGGCACCCTCGTGACCGTGGCGGGAGAGCTGGACGTGGCCACGGCGCCGGCGCTCGCGCGCGCCCTGGCCGATGCCCAGGGCGAGCTCACGGTCGACCTGAGCGCGACGACGTTCGCCGATCCGGCCGTCGTGCACGTCCTGCTGGCGGCGCGCGATCGCTGTCACAGCATGCGCGTGCTGCGCCGCGGCGACGGCCCCGTGGCGCGCCTGCTCACGCTCACGGGCACCGCGGCGCTCGTCGGCGCCGCCTAGAGCCCCGGCGGGTGGCGGATGGTGAAGCCCTCCAGCGTCCGCGACCGCGCCTGCCAGCGCGAGCCGCCCGCCGCGCGCCCCGAGGTGTCGAAGCGCAGCCCGGCCACGGTCATCCACGCGTGGCCGGCGTTGGCGTAGATCGTCACCCAGCGCCCCGGCCCGGGGCGGCCGAAGCGCGCCAGCGCGGAGGAGTCCATCGGGCTGTCGATGAAGCCGGCGGCCGCGAGGGCGAAGGAGACCGAGCCCGAGCAGTCGTAGGCGCTGTCGACGAAGGTCTCGCCCGCGGTGCGGCCGTGGCCGCCGCCGTAGACGTAGGGCTTGGTGGCGACCGAGTTGGCCGCGTTGATGATGTCGGCCACCCGCGCCGGCGCGGCCGGCGGCACGCTCGCCAGCCCATCGGCCCCCAGGCCAGCGGCGTCGATGGCGCGGCGCCCCTTGGCGCCGAAGGCCTGCTCGAGCTCGCGCGCGACCTCGGCGTCGGTCGGCGCGCCGGCGACGGACGGAGCGGCGGCGGGCGCCCGCGCGGCGGGCTTGACCGCGGTCACGCGCTCGGGCTCGGGGGGCGGGATGTAGGGCGGCCCGGTGCGCCAGGCCGCGATTCGGTGGACGTCGCCGCCGCCCCCGCAACCGGCGCCCGCGAAGGCGGTGAGGAGGACCATGGCGGTGACCCCTTCCCGGCGCACGCCGCGGAGTATGGCGCGGGGCGTTTCAGCCCTGACGCAGTGTTGAGCGCTGAAGGGTTAGGCGGGGTCCCCGCGGGGCACTCCAGAATCGACATGACGCCGATGCTCACCGAGACCAGGGAGATGCTGCTCGCCCTGGAGCCGCGACCGGAGTCCGCGCGGCTGGCTCGGCGCGCCCTGCACGCCCACGGCCTGCACGAGGACATCGAGCACACGGTGACCCTGCTGGCCACCGAGATCGTCGGCAACGCGGTCCGCCACGCGGGCCTGCGGCGCGACCAGCGCATCGTCTTCTTCGCCCGCCTGCACGACGACTTCGCCCGTGTCGAGGTCGCCGACCCCGGCACCGGCTTCGATCCCGACCGCGTGGTGACCGAGGGCTACGGCCTCAAGCTCCTGGCCAAGCTCTCGGGCCGCTGGGGCGTCGACACCACCAAGGGCTGCCGCGTGTGGTTCGAGGTCGACCGCCGCTCGCGCCGCTCCGGGCGCTTCGATCGCGCCGTCTGACAAGAGCGCAAGTTCTTCTCACGCGCTGCGTTCTCAGTCGAGGCAGTGGCGCAGGATCGCCCCCCGTCCTTGCGCTGATCAGGGTGGCCGCCGCGTCTCTCTCCCCCCCGAAGGCGCGGCGGCCCATCCTCCTCCCTTGGCGGTCCAACCGCCCCACGGCTGCGCCGGAAGGCTCTACCCTTCGCCGCTGATGGCGCGCCGCGACCTGCACCTGCTCCTGGGCCTGACCGCGCTCACGCTGCTGCTGGTCCTCGTGCAGGCGAGCACCGGCGCCGAGGTCCTGCTGGCCTCGCCCGCGCTCGTGCTCGCGCTGCCGCTGCTCGCCGGCCGCTACGTCGGCGAGCGGCGCATCGCGCGCCTGGCGGCGCGGCTCGTCGCGCCGGTCCGTCGCGCGACACGGGCCCTCAGCGCCCGCCTGCCGCGCGCCCCACGCGCCCTGCTGCCCCGCGGCGGGGGCCTCCTCGCGGCCTCGCTGGCCGAGCGCGGGCCTCCGGCCCCCGCGGCCGCGCGCTGACGCGCGCGCGGCCCGCCCGCGCTCCGTCCACGCCGATCCACCAGGAGGTGCGCCTTGCGCCGCGCCCTCGCCC
This sequence comes from uncultured Actinomycetes bacterium, assembly GCA_963851295.1. Lineage (GTDB taxonomy): Bacteria > Actinomycetota > Thermoleophilia > Solirubrobacterales > Solirubrobacteraceae > JAOPZW01. Next base: position 161,792 of record CAWKOS010000006.1, read on the forward strand.
TGGGTGCCGTGGCCGCGCTGCTGGCAGCGCCGGCCGCCTCGGCCCACCAGGGCAACCCGAACTTCCGCTCGATCCTCGACGGCGTCACGCCCGCCGTCCATGGCCTGCGCTTGCAGGTCCTCAACTACGACGACCGCTTCGAGCTGACCAACCGCAGCGGCCAGACCGTGACCGTGCAGGGCTACAACGGCGAGCCCTACGCGCGCGTGCTGGCCGACGGCACCGTCGAGGTCAACCGCCGCTCGCCGGCCTACTACCTCAACGACGACCGCTACGCCGACGTCAAGGTGCCGGCGAGCGCCGACGCGAGCGCCCCGCCGCAGTGGGCCGTCGTCGACCGCACCGGCGACCTGCAGTGGCACGACCACCGCATGCACTGGATGAGCACCAAGCTGCCGCCGCAGGTCAAGGACAAGTCCAAGCGCACGAAGGTCTTCGACTACGCGATCCCGCTGCAGGTCGGCGCGCGCAAGGGCGCCATCAAGGGCACGCTCTTCTGGCAGCCCGTGGACGGGGGCGGCCCGGCGCCGGGGATGTTCGTCGCGCTCGCGGTCCTCGCGGCGCTGGGTGCCGGGCTCGTCGTCGTCGTGCGCCGGCGGCGTGGCGGCGGCGAGCGCGAGCCGGCGGAGGCCGCCGAGGCGTGGTGAGGCGCGGCCTCGTCCTCGGCCTCGCGGCCCTCGCGCTGCTGCCGGCGGCGGCGAGCGCCCATGCGCGGCTGGACTCGACCTCGCCCGCGCGCGGGGCGACCGTGGCCTCCGAGCCCGCCCAGGTCGTCTTTCGCTTCGACGAGCCGGTCGAGGCGACCTTCGGTGCCGTGCGCGTCTTCGACGCCGGGGGCGGACGCGTCGACGACGGGCGCCTCGTGCGCCCGGGCGGCGACCAGCGTCAGGCGGGGACGGCGCTGCGGCGCGGGCTGCGCGACGGTACCTACACCGCCACCTACCGCGTCATCTCCGCCGACGGCCATCCGGTCTCCGGCGGCTTCACCTTCGACATCGGCCACGCCGGCGCCGCGCCGCGGGCGAGCGTCGCGGACCTCGTGGGCGGCGGCAACGCCGGGCCGGTCACCGACGTCGCGTTCGGGGCGGCCAAGGCGCTCAGCTACCTGGCCATCGCCCTGGCCCTCGGCGGCCTGGCCTTCCTGGCGATCGTCTGGCGTCCCGCGCTCGCCGCGGTCGCCGGCGGCGGTGCCGAGTGGGCGGCGGCGGCCGGCGCCTTCGCGGGGCGCGCACGGACGCTGCTGGCCGTCGCGGTGGCGCTCGGCCTGGCCTCGGCGGCCGCCGGGCTCGTCCTGCTCGGGGCGACCGAGGCCGGCGTGAGCTTCTGGGCGGCCCTCGATCCCGCCGTCGTGCGCGAGGTCGCCTCCACGCACGCGGGCACGGGCTGGGTCCTGCGCCTGGCCGACTGGGCGCTGCTCGCCCTCGCCCTCGCGCTCGTGGGCGCGCGCGGTGCGCTCCCGGTCCTGCGCCCGGTGGCGCTCGGCGCGACCGGCCAGGTCCTCGGGCGCCCGCCGACGCGGGCGGTCGTCGTCGCGCTCGCCGCGCCGGCGCTGGCCCTGGCGGTGACGCCCGCGCTGGCCGGCCACGCGAGCACGCAGCATCCCGAATGGGCGCTCTTCCCCGTCGACGTCGCCCACGTGCTGGCGATGAGCGCCTGGCTCGGCGGCCTCGTGGTGCTGCTGGCGTGCGTGCCCGCCGCGACCCGCGCGCTCGCCGCGCCCGAGCGCAGCCGGCTGCTCGCCGCGACGCTCGTGCGCTTCTCGCCGGTGGCGCTCGCCGCCGTCGGCGTGCTGCTCGTCACCGGGGTCACGCAGGCGCTGCTCGAGGTCCGCAGCCTCGACGCCTTCACGTCGACCGCCTACGGGCGCGCGGTGCTGATCAAGGCGGCGCTGCTCGTGGCGCTCATCGGCCTCGGGGCGGTCAACCGGCAGCGCGTGGTGCCCGCGCTGCGGGGCGTCGCCGCGGCCGGAGCGCCTCCCGGGGCCACGGGGCGCCTGCTGCGCCGCACGCTGCGCGCGGAGGTCGCGCTCGTGCTCGTCGTGCTGGGCGTCACCGGCGCCCTGACCGGCTACCCGCCGCCGGCCGCGACGGCCGCCGGCCCGCAGTCGGTCTCCAAGCGCATGGGGCCGCTCGACCTCGAGCTCACGGTCGACCCGGCGCAGACCGGCGCCAACGCGCTCCACGTCTACCTCTTCCGCGCCCGCGACGGCGCCCCCTTCATGCAGACCAGGGAGCTCACCGTCCAACTCAGCCAGCCCGCCAAGGGCATCGGCCCGATCGACGCCCACCTGCATCAGGCGGGCCCCGGCCACTTCCTGGCCGACGCGCTGACGCTGAGCCCGGGCGGGAGCTGGCAGATCGCGATCACCGACCGCGTCTCGGACTTCGACGAGTACACGACGAAGGCGACGGTGCAGGTCCGTTGAGCGTCCTGCGGTCACGCCACCACGACGAAAGGAACCACCACATGCAGCGCACGCTTGCGGCGGCCGTCCTGGCCGCCGCCCTCGCCGCTCCGGCGGCGGCCCAGGCCCATGTCACCGTCCAGCCCGACACCGTGGCCGCGGCCGCCTTCACGGTCGAGAGCATCCGCGTCCCCAACGAGCGCGACGACGCGTCGACGGTCAAGGTCGACGTCCAGCTCCCGCCCGGCTTCATCGAGGCCCTCTACCAGCCGAGACCCGGCTGGACGGTCGTGGTGGCCAAGGAGAAGCTCGCCAAGCCGGTCCAGACCGACGATGGCCCGGTGAGCGAGGAGGTGCGGCGGATCACCTTCACCGGCCACGGCAGCCAGGGGCGGATCGCGCCGGGGCAGTTCATGGACTTCCCGCTGTCGGTCCAGATCCCGGGCAAGCCCGGCGACAAGCTGACCTTCAAGGCCCTGCAGACGTACTCCGACGGGAAGGTCGTGCGCTGGATCGGCGCCGCGGGCTCCGACACGCCCGCGCCGGTCGTGAGCGTGGTCGCGGCGCCGGCCGCGGCGAGCGCCTCCGAGAGCGGCGGCGGGGCATCGAAGGGCCTGGGCATCGCGGCGCTCGTGATCGCCGTGCTCGGGCTCATCGCGGGCGTCGCCGCCCTGAGCCTCCGCAGCCGCGAGCGCGTGACCTGACCGCCGCCTGACCGGACATGGGGCACCATGGGGTGGCGGGCAGAAGGGTCCGCCACCCCTGCCGATAACACTGAGAGAGCAGCACATGGAGAACGAACCCAAGCCCACCAAGCGCGAGCGCCGCGACGAGGCGCGCGCCGCGCGCATCGAGGCCGAGCGCGACGCGGCGGCCTCGTCGCTGCGCCGCCGGCGCATGCGCACCCTGCTCCTCGTCCTCGCCGGAGCCGCCGTGCTCGTCGTGGCTGGGATCGTCGTGAGCGGCTCGAGCAACTCCGACAAGGCCAAGAGCCGGCCCGGCGCCGCGCAGAAGGCGGCCGTGTCGTCGGCCGCCATCCCGGGCCAGAAGGAGTCCTCGGAGATGCTCGCGGGCATCCAGCAGAACGGCCTCGAGCTCGGCAACCCCGGCGCGCCGGTCCGGTTGGTCGAGTTCGCCGACCTGCAGTGCCCGTTCTGCCGCGAGTACTCGTTGCAGACGCTGCCCACGCTCGTGCAGGACTATGTGCGAACGGGCAAGGTCCGCATGGAGTTCCGCGACCTCGCCTTCCTGGGCAAGGACTCGGTGACCGCCGGGCGCCACGCCGCCGGCGCCGCCCGGCAGAACCGGCTCTGGAACTTCATCGACGTCTTCTACTTCAACCAGGGCGAGGAGAACTCGGGCTACGTGACGCCGAGCTTCCTGCACAGCATCGACAAGGCCGCCGGGGTCGACTCGGCGAAGGCCGACGCCTTCGCCGCGACCGACGCCTCGCTGACGCCGATCAAGCAGGCCAACACGCTCGGCGACCAGCTCGGCGTGAAATCGACGCCGACGATCTTCGTGGGCAAGCGCGGGGGCGCGCTCCAACAGGTGCAGGCCGCGCCCACCGACGTCGCCGCGTACAAGGCCGCCATCGACGGGCTGCTGGGGCAGGCATGACCGACCGGCGGCTGCGCCTCGCCGCGATCGTCCTGGCCGTCGTCGGCCTGGGCGTCGCCGCCTACCTGACCTACGTGCATTACGAGGGCATCAAGCCCGTGTGCGGGCTGGGCGGCAACTGCGAGAAGGTCCAGACCTCGGAGTGGTCCAAGGTGGCCGGCGTCCCGGTGGCGCTGCTCGGCCTGCTGGGCTACGCCGGGATCCTCGCCGCGCTGCTCGTCGACACCGAGAACGCCCGCATCGCGGCCGCCCTCTTCGCGCTGGCCGGCTTCGGCTTCAGCGCCTACCTGACCTACCGCGAGCTCTTCAGCATCGACGCGATCTGCCCGTGGTGCGTGGCCAGCGCGGTGATCATGACCCTGCTGGCCATCGTGACCACCGCGCGGCTGATGATGGCGCCCGCCGCCGCCGAACGAGGTGCGATACCCTACGTAGGGTGAAGAAGACGAGCCTCTATCTGGACCCCGATCTGGACGAGGCTCTCGCCCGCCGCGCCGCCGACGAGGGCCTCTCGAAAGCCGAGTTCATCCGCCGCACGCTGGCGGCCGCGATGCAGAAGCCGAAGCGGCCCAAGCCGCAGGCGGTCGGCATCATCAAGGGTGGCCGCACCGACGTTGCTGAGAACATCGAGAGCTATCTCGCCGAGACGGGCTTCGGCGAGGATTGACCGTCATCCTCGACACCGGCGCGGTTGTGGCGCTCATGCGCGATGCCGACCGGCACCATCGAGTGGCGCGGACGTGGTTCGACGTCAACGACGAGGATCTCGTCACCACTCCGCTCGCCCTCGCCGAGATGGATTACTTCGCCTACCGCGCGGGCGGGCACGACGCGGCGTCGCGTCTGTGGCAGGACTTCGAATCCGGCGCCTATGCAGTCCGCTGGTGGGCGGACGCACTGGGCCAGACGCTCGCGATCGCCCGCCAGCACCCGTGGATTGGCCTCGTCGACGCTTCGCTCGTCGCGCTGGCCGGTCTGCTTCGGACGAACCGCATCGTCACCGTAGACGACCACTTCCGATCATTGACGACGCCGGCCGGGGAACCCTTCGTCGTGCTCCCCGCCGACGCCTGAAAGGACCTGACCATGCCCGAGAACCCGAACTCGTTCGATGCCAGAGACACGCTCAAGGTCGGCGATCGCGAGCACACGATCTTCCGCCTCGACGCGCTGCAGTCCAAGTACGACGTCGCGCGCCTGCCCTTCAGCCTGAAGGTGCTGCTCGAGAACCTGCTGCGCACGGAGGGCAACGGGTCGGTCGAGGCGCAGGACGTCGAGAAGCTCGCGCGCTGGGACGCCAAGGCCGAGCCCAGCGAGGAGATCGCCTTCACGCCCGCGCGCGTGGTCATGCAGGACTTCACCGGCGTGCCCGCCGTCGTCGACCTCGCCGCCATGCGCGACGCGATGGCCGACCTGGGCGGCGATCCGGGCGCGATCAACCCGCTCGTCCCGGCCGAGCTCGTCATCGACCACTCCGTGCAGGTCGACGCCTTCGGCACGCGCGACGCCTTCACGCTCAACGCCGAGCGCGAGTTCGAGCGCAACCAGGAGCGCTACGCCTTCCTGCGCTGGGGACAGGACGCCTTCGACAACTTCGCCGTCGTCCCGCCGGACACCGGCATCGTCCACCAGGTCAACCTGGAGTACCTCGCGCGCGTGGTCTTCGTCGACGAGCAGACCGGCCTGGCCTACCCCGACACGCTGGTCGGGACCGACTCGCACACGACGATGATCAACGGCCTCGGCGTCCTGGGCTGGGGCGTGGGCGGCATCGAGGCCGAGGCGGCGATGCTCGGCCAGCCGATGTCGATGCTGATCCCGCAGGTCCTCGGCTTCAAGCTCCACGGCGCGCTCCCCGAGGGCGCGACGGCGACCGACCTGGTGCTCACGGTCACCGAGCAGCTGCGCAAGAAGGGGGTCGTGGGCAAGTTCGTCGAGTTCTACGGCCCGGGCGTCTCGCGCCTGCCGCTCGCCGACCGCGCCACGATCGGCAACATGAGCCCCGAGTTCGGCTCGACCTGCGCGATCTTCCCGATCGACCGCGAGACGCTGCGCTACCTGGCCTTCTCCGGGCGCCCGAAAGAGCTCATCGCGCTCGTGGAGGCCTACTCCAAGGAGCAGGGCCTCTGGCACGACGAGCACGCCGAGGAGCCGACCTACTCCGACACGGTCGAGCTCGACCTCGGCGACGTCGAGCCCTCGCTCGCCGGGCCCAAGCGCCCGCAGGACCGAGTGCCGCTGCACGGGGCCAAGGACGCCTTCCGCGGCGCGCTGGCCGAGCTCGTGGGGCAGGACGCCGAGCAGGAGATCGCGCACGGCCACGACGAGGCGATCGCCGAGACCTTCCCGGCCTCCGATCCGCCCGCCAACGGCGCCCCGGGCCACGAGCCCGATCCCCACGAGCCGGCGCCCGCGCCGGCGATGGCCGCGGGCACGGTGATCGCCGAGCACTCCGAGACGGCCGCCGACGTCACCCTGGACGGCGAGAGCTTCAAGCTCGACCACGGCCACGTCGTGATCGCGGCGATCACGTCGTGCACGAACACCTCCAACCCGTCGGTCATGCTCGGCGCCGGGCTGCTGGCGCGCAACGCCGCCGCGCGCGGCCTCAAGCGCCAGCCGTGGGTCAAGACGTCGCTGGCGCCCGGTTCGAAGGTCGTCACCGAGTACCTCGACCGCGCCGGCCTGACCGAGCCGCTCGAGGAGCTCGGCTTCAACCTCGTCGGCTACGGCTGCACGACGTGCATCGGCAACTCCGGCCCGCTGCCCGACGAGATCAGTGCAGCCGTCAACGACCACGACCTCGCGGTCTGCTCGGTGCTCAGCGGCAACCGCAACTTCGAGGGGCGCATCAACCCCGACGTCAGGATGAACTACCTGGCCTCGCCGCCGCTGGTCGTCGCCTACGCGATCGCCGGCACGATGGACATCGACCTCGTCGACGACCCGCTCGGCGTCGGCGAGGATGGCGAGGAGGTCTACCTCAGGGACATCTGGCCCTCGACCAAGGAGATCGCGCAGACCGTCGAGGAGGCCGTGCAGTCGGACATGTTCCGCAGGAGCTACGGCGAGGTCTTCGACGGCGACGAGCGCTGGAACGGGCTCGAGGTGCCGACCGGCGACCGCTTCGCCTGGGCCGACGACTCCACCTACGTGCGCCAGCCGCCGTACTTCGAGGGCCTGCCGCGCGAGCCCGAGCCCGTCAGCGACGTCGAGGGCGCGCGCGTGCTGGCCAAGCTCGGCGACAGCGTCACCACTGACCACATCTCGCCCGCGGGCTCGATCAAGGAGGACGGCCCGGCCGGCGCGTACCTCAAGGAGCACGGCGTGCAGAAGCGCGACTTCAACTCCTACGGCTCGCGCCGCGGCAACCACGAGGTGATGATGCGCGGCACCTTCGCCAACATCCGCCTGCGCAACCAGCTGGCGCCGGGGACCGAGGGCGGGGTGACGAAGAAGGACGGCGAGGAGCTGTCGATCTACGACGCGGCGATGGCCTACGCGCAGGAGGGCACGCCGCTCGTCGTCCTGGGCGGCAAGGAGTACGGCTCGGGCTCCTCGCGCGACTGGGCCGCCAAGGGCACCAGCCTGCTCGGCGTCAGGGCGGTCATCGCCGAGTCCTTCGAGCGCATCCACCGCTCGAACCTCGTGGGGATGGGCGTGCTCCCGCTCATGTACCCCGACGGCGAGTCGGCCGAGTCGCTGGGCCTGACCGGCGAGGAGGAGTTCACGATCACGGGGCTGGCCGAGCCGCTCAACGGCGGCGAGCTGCCGCGCACGGTCACGGTCCGCGCCGGCGCCACGGAGTTCGAGGCGCGCGTGCGCATCGACACCCCCAAGGAGGCGGACTACTTCCGCCACGGCGGGATCCTGCCCTACGTCCTGCGCTCGCTGCTGGGGGGTGAGCGCTGATGACGGCCGTGCTCATCTGCGGCGACACGCTGCGCTCGCCCGAGATGCGCCACGAGGTGCCGCTCGGGATCGGCGACCCGTTCCTCTACCTCGAGACCGACGGCCGCCGGGCCGTGCTCACCAACGTGCTCGAGGTCGACCGCATCGCGCAGCAGGCGCCCGCGCTCGAGCGCCTGCTCGGCGAGCAGTTCGGCCGCGACGACCTCATCGCCCAGGGGCTCTCCTACCAGGCCATCGATCGCGAGCTCTACGTCCGTGCGGTGCAGGAGCTCGGGATCGGCGCGGCCGTCGTGCCGGGCGACTTCCCGCTCGCGGTCGCCGACCGGCTGCGCGCGGAGGGGATCGAGCTGACGGCCGACGATGAGCTCTTCGCCGCGCGCCGGCGCCACAAGACCGACGCCGAGCTGGCCGGCATCCGCCGGGCGGCGCGCGCGGCGCTGGCCGGCATGGAGGAGTGTGCGCGCGTCCTGCGCGAGGCCGAGATCGACGGCGAGCTGCTGCGCCACGAGGGCGAGGTCCTCACCTCCGAGGCGCTGCGCGTGCGCATCCGCGAGGTCTGCGCGCGCCTCGGCGCCCCGGCGCCCGACGACATCATCGTCGCGCCCATGCGCCCCGGCGACGTCGTGGGCCACGAGTCCGGCAGCGGCCCGCTGCCCGCGCATGCCCCGATCTGCCTGGACCTCTGGCCCCAGGACGAGGCCTCGAGCTGCTGGGCGGACATGACGCGCACGTGGGTGCGCGGCGACGTCTCGGACGCCGTCGCCGAGCTGCACCGCCTCGTGCTCGAGGCCCACGAGCGCGCGCTGCAGGTCACGCGGCCCGGGGTGCGCGGCGTCGACGTCTACGGCGCCGTCTGCGACGTCTTCGAGGCCGCCGGGCACCCGACCCAGCGCACGAAGCAGCCCGGCGAGACGCTTCAGCACGGCTTCTTCTTCGGCCTCGGCCACGGCGTCGGGCTCGAGGTCCACGAGGCGCCGTCGCTCGGCCGTACGGGCCAGGCCGAGCTCATCGCCGGCGACGTGATCGCCATCGAGCCGGGGACGGTGCACCCCGACCACGGCGGGATGCGCGTCGAGGATCTCGTCCTCGTCACCGAGGCCGGCTACGAGCTGCTCACCGAGCGCACGTACAATCTCGTGCCGTAGTGACCGAACCGGAGCCCTGGGGAGACGACCCGCACCTCGACGCGCTGCTCGGCGAGCAGGGCGCCGGGCGCTTCCGCACGGTCTTCGACGGCTATCCGGACGGGGTCGGGTTGCTGTGGGCGATCCGCGACGAGAGCGCGACGATCGTCGACTTCGAGTTCGGCTACGGCAACCCGATGATCATGCGCATGTTCAACCTGCCGCGCACGCAGCGGGGGCGCTACACGCTGCTCGAGGCGCTGCCTGTCATGCGCGAGACCGGCCACTTCGACGCCTACGTGCGCGTGTGCGAGACCGGCGAGGCGCTCAGCGACGAGATCCAGTTCGACACGCCCTTCGGCGACGGCTACATCCAGGGCTCGATCCTGCGCCGCACGGCCAAGCTCGGCGACGGCCTGATCGTCTTCGTCGCCGACGTCACGGCCCAGCGGCGGATGGAGTCCGAGCTGCGCGGTTACGCGGACATGGTCGCCCATGACCTGCGCGAGCCGATCACCGGGATCGCCCATCTCGTCACCCTGCTCGAGCGCCACGGCGACGAGCCGCCCTCGCCCGAGGTCCTGTCCCTGCTGCGCGCGAGCACCGAGCGCGCCCGCGAGCTCATCGACGGCGTGCTCGAGTACGCGCGGGCGGGCGAGCTCGTGCGCCAGCGGGTGGCGCTCGAGGTCGTGATGGGCGACGTGGCGGCCGACCTGCGCCCGAGCCTGGAGACCGCGGGCGCCGCGCTGGACGTCGGCGCGCTGCCCGAGGTCGACGGCGACCCTCGGCTGCTGCGGCGGGTGCTGCAGAACCTGGTTGGCAACGCGATCAAGTTCCGCGCGGAGCAGCCCCCGCGCGTCGAGGTGTCGGCCATGGAGGGCGGCGAGGGTTGGGTCGTCACCGTCGCCGACAACGGGGTCGGCGTCGACCCCGCGCACTCCAGCCGGATCTTCGGGATGTTCGCCCGCGTCAGCGGCGACACCGACGGCACGGGCATCGGCCTCGCCGTGTGCCGGCGCGTGGTCGAGGCCCACGGCGGGCGCATCTGGGTCGAGCCGGCCCCGAGCGGCGGCAGCGCCTTCCGCTTCACGCTGCCGCCCGTGCCGTGAGCGCGGCGCAGGTCGTCGCGCGCTGTCGCGAGCTGGCGGCGGTGAGCGAGGAGCCCGGGCGCACGACGCGACCCTTCGCCACCGCGGCGATGGCGCGCGCCAACGCGCTCGTCGGCGGGTGGATGGCCGAGGCGGGGATGGACGTGCGCCTCGACGCCGCGGGCAACCTCGTGGGGCGGCTGGCGGGCGGCGATCCGCAGGCGCGGACGCTGCTGCTCGGCTCGCACCTCGACAGCGTGCGCGACGCGGGCGCCTTCGACGGTCCGCTCGGCGTGCTCGTCGCGATCGCGTGCGTGGAGCGGCTGCGAGCCGCCGGCGCCGCGCTGCCCTTCGCCGTCGACGTGCTCGGCTTCAGCGACGAGGAGGGGCTGCGCTACGGGACCGCGTACCTCGGCAGCCGCGCGGTGGCGGGGGACTTCGACCCGGCGCTGCTGGAGCTCCCCGACGCCGACGGCGTCGCCCTCGGCGAGGCCCTGCGCGCCTTCGGAGGCGCGCCCGAGGAGCTCGCCGGCGCCGCGCGCAACGGCGAGCGCCTGCTCGGCTACTGCGAGGTCCACATCGAGCAGGGGCCGGTGCTCGAGGACCGCGACGTCGCGGTCGGCGTGGTGGGCGCGATCGCGGGCGCGGTGCGGGCCGAGCTGCGCTTCGACGGGCGCGCGGGCCACGCCGGGACCGTGCCGATGGACGCGCGCCACGACGCCGCCTGCGCGGCGGCCGAGTGGGTGCTCGCCGTCGAAGCTGCCGGCCGCGCGACGCCCGGGCTCGTGGCCACGGTCGGGCGCCTGGAGGCGCACCCGGGCGCGGCGAACGTCGTCCCCGGCGAGGCGGTCGCCTCGCTCGATGTGCGCCACGCGGAGGACGCCGTGCGCGACGGCGCCGTCGAGGCGCTGCGCGCGCGGGCGGAGGCGATCGGGGCCGCGCGCGGGGTGCGGGTGACCTGGCGCGAGGTCATACGCGCGCCGGCCGTCGCCTGCGACGCCGCGCTCACCGAGGCGCTCGCGGGCGCCGTGACCGGCCGCGGGCTGCCGCTGGTGACCCTGACGAGCGGCGCCGGCCACGACGGCGTCGCGCTGTCGGCGCTGACCGCCGTGGCGATGCTCTTCGTCCGCTGCGCGGGCGGCGTCAGCCACCACCCCGACGAGTCGGTCGACGAGGCCGACGTGGCGGTCGCCCTCGACGTGCTCGAGACCTTCGTCCGCGGGCTCGCGCGGTGAGCGACCTCGACCTGCTGGTCCGCGGCGACGAGCTCGACGTCGGCGTCGCCGACGGCCTCGTGGTCGCCCTCGAGCCCGAGCTCGACCGCGGCGCCGCCGAGGAGATCGACGCGACCGACCTGCTCGTGCTGCCGGGCGTCGTCGACGCCCACGTGCACCTCAACGACCCCGGGCGCGCGCACTGGGAGGGCTTCGCCACGGGCACCGCGGCGCTGGCGGCCGGCGGCACCACGTGCGCGATCGACATGCCGCTCAACGCGATCCCGCCGACGGTCGACGGCGCCGCCTTCGACGCCAAGGTCGCCGCCGCGGAGGGCGCCGCGCACGTCGACGTCGCGCTCTGGGGCGGGCTCGTGCCCGGCGACCTCGACCGCCTCGACGAGCTCGCCGCGCGCGGCGTCGTCGGCTTCAAGGCCTTCATGTCGGCCAGTGGGGTGGAGGAGTTCGAGGCCGCCGACGACCTCACGCTGCTGGAGGGCATGGCGCGCGCCGCGCGGCTGCGCCTGCCCGTCGCCGTCCACGCCGAGAGCGACGCGATCACGAGCGCGCTCGCGCGCCGCGCCGTCGCCGAGGGGCGCACGACGATGCGCGACTACCTGGCCTCGCGCCCGGTCGTCGCCGAGCTCGAGGCGATCGGGCGCGCGATCGCCTTCGCCGCCGAGACGGGCTGCGCCCTGCACGTCGTCCACGTCTCCAGCGGGCGCGGCGTCGCGCTCGTGGCGGAGGCCCGCGGGCGCGGCGTCGACGTCAGCTGCGAGACGTGCCCGCACTACCTCGTGCTCGACGCGGCCGACGCCGAGCGGCTGGGCGCCGTGGCGAAGTGCGCCCCGCCGCTGCGCGACGCGGGCGAGCGCGAGGCGCTGTGGGCGGCGCTCGTGGCGGGCGACGTCGACCTCGTGGCCACCGACCACTCGCCCTCGCCCGCCGACCTCAAGGAGGGCGAGGACCTCTTCGCGGCGTGGGGTGGCATCGCGGGCGCCCAGACGCTGCTGTCGCTGCTCTATGACGAGGGCGTCGCGCGCCGCGGCCTCGCCCACGCCGCGCTCGCCACCCTGCTCGCCGGCGCGCCCGCGCACCGCTTCGGCCTGGCGCCCGCAAAGGGCGAGCTCGCCGTCGGCGCCGACGCCGACCTCGTCCTCCTCGACCCCGCCGCCACGTGGACGCTCGCGCGCGAGGACCTCCTCGACCGCCACCGCCTGAGCCCCTTCGCCGGCCGGGAGCTGCGCGGGCGCGTGGTGCGCACGATCCTGCGCGGGCGGACGGTCGCGCTCGACGGCCGCGTCGTCGGGCCGCCGTCCGGACGCGTGGTGCGCCGGGGCGCCTAGGCTTGCGCCGTGACCGCCCTCCACGACGCCATCGCCGAGCTGGCGCAGTACAACGACGACCCCGCCGCGGGCGGCATCACGCGCGAGGTCTACACGCCCACCTACGCGACCGCGCTGGAGTGGGTGGCGCAGCGGATGCGCGACGTCGGGCTGGCGACGCGCCTGGACGCCGTGGGCAACCTCTTCGGCCGCTGGGAGGGGAGCGAGCCCGGCGCGCCCGCCGTGCTCACCGGCTCGCACGTCGACACGACGCTCAACGCCGGGCGCTACGACGGCGTGCTCGGCGTGCTCGGCGCCGTCGAGGCGGTCCGGGCGCTGCGCGACGAGGGCTTCGCGCCGCGGCGGCCGATCGAGCTCGTCGCCTGGGCCGGCGAGGAGCCGCGCTTCGGCACGGGCTGCGTCGGGAGCCGCGCCGCGGCCGGCGAGCTGACGCGCGCCGACCTCGACCGCCTGCGCGACCGCGAGGGCACGAGCATGGCCGACGCGCTGCGCGCGGCCGGCTTCGACCCCGACCGCCTCGACGAGGCGCGCGTGGACCCGGCGACGGTGCACGCGCTCGTGGAGCTGCACATCGAGCAGGGGATCGTCCTCGAGGCCCACGGCGAGCAGGTCGGCGTCGTCATCGCGATCGCCGCGCCGCACGACTTCCGCCTGACCTTCCGCGGCGCCGCGACCCACGCGGGCGCGACGCCGATGGCGCTGCGGCGCGACGCGCTGGCGGGCGCGGCGGAGGCGATAGTGGCGCTCGAGCGCGCCGCGCGCGAGTCGCCCAGCGGCACCACGGTCGCCACCGTCGGGGTCGTGCGCGCCCGGCCCGGGGCGATCAACGTCGTGCCCGGCGAGGTCGAGCTCGACGTCGACGTGCGCGACAGCGACCTCGCGGCGCGGACCGAGGTCGTCGGCGCGATCCTCACCGCGGCGCGGACGATCGCCGAGCGGCGCGGCCTCGAGGTCGAGGTCGACGCGATCGTCGAGGACACGCCGGTCGCGTGCGACGCGCGCGTGGTGCGGGCGGCCGAGGCGGCGTGCGACGAGCTCGGGCTGCGCTATCGCACGATGACCAGCGGCGCCTATCACGACGCGATGATCATGGGCCGGGTCGTCCCGGTCGGCATGGTCTTCGTGCCCAGCGTGGGCGGCGTCAGCCACCATCCCGACGAGCTCACGGCGCCCGAGGACCTCGAGCGCGGGGTCGGGGTGCTCGCCCGGACGCTCGCGCGCCTGGCCACCTAGCGCGGCGGCTTCGGGCGCGCGCTGAGGGTCTGCGCGCGGGCGGCGTCGCGGGTCACGGTGGCGCGTACCGTGAACGCCCGCTTCGAGGTCGCGCGGTCGAGCTTCGTGACGCGGTACAGCGTGACCTCGGCGACCGCGGCCCGGGCGGGCAGGCCGGTCACCCGCAGGCCGCCGCGGCTCAGGGCGACCGTCGGGCGCCCGGCGGCGGCGAGCATCACTGAGCGCGCGCCGCGCCCGGGCAGGGTCAGCGGGTAGCGGATCGGCTTGGCGCGCCCGGCGACGTAGAGGCGGATGAAGCCCGCGGAGCGGCGCTTGGCGGTCTGCGTGGGCAGCAGCGCGGCGGGCACCGTGAAGGACAGGCCGCGCAGCGCCGTGCGCGAGTCGATGCGCAGGCGCAGGCCGGCGCCCGCGGTCGTCCGCCAGCGCTGGGCGGTGAAGAGGGCCTGGCACGGCTCGGTGACGAGCGTCAGCGCGACGCTCTTGGCCTTGCCCCGCCGGCCGCGGACGGCGGTCCTCAGGGTGTGGCGGCCGACCTTGCCGAGCTGGGCGGGCGTGAGCGTCGCCGGGTGGCGGTTGCCGCGCCGCGCGGCGACCGGGCGCCCGTCGAAGAGGTAGGAGACGCTCTTGGCCCGCCCGCCCGTGACCTCGGTGGTCAGGCGCAGCGGCGAGGAGCGCAGCGCGGGGCCGCTCGTGTAGGCGCGCACGCGCACGGTGCCGATGCCGGCGAGCGCGACGCGGCGGTACTTGGCCCCGCCGACGAGCTGCTGGCAGCTCTCCTCGCCGATCAGGCCGCCCGCCACTCTGCTGAGGTCGTTGGGGTCGCCCGCGGCCGACACGGGCGCGCTCGGCGTGGTCGTCGTCGTGCTCGTCCCCGCGTCGTTGGTCGCCACGACCACGACGCGCAGGGTGTGGCCGACGTCGTCGTCGGTGGGCGTGTAGGTCGCGTCGTGGGCGTCGGGGATGTCGGCGCAGTTGGCCCCGTTGGCGTCGCAGCGCTGCCACGTGTAGGTGTACGAGGTGCCGCCGCCGGCCCACGTCCCGGGGTCGACCGAGAGCGGCTGGCCCTGCGCGGGCGGCCCCGAGAACGCCGGCGGCTCGGTGTTGACCGGGGCCGAGGAGGCCTTGACCGCGATCGGCGCCGAGGCGGTCGGCGTCGAGGAGCCGGCCTCGTTGGTGGCCGTCACGACGACGCGGACGGTGCCGCCGACGTCGGCGTCGGTGGGCGTGTAGCTGCTGCCGGTCGCGCCGGGGATGTCGTGGCAGTTGGCGCCGTTGGCGTCGCAGCGCTGCCACTGGTAGCTGTAGTCGAGGGTCCCGGTGCCGTTCCAGGTCCCGGGGTCGGCGTTCAGCGTCTGGCCGCTGGAGACGGCGCCGCCACCCGCCGGGCCGCTGACGCTCGGGCCCGGGCCGGTGCTCGTGGCCGGCCCCTCGTCGGAGACGAGGAAGAACGCCGCGGGCATGAAGTACTCGTTGTTGGACGTGAAGCCCAGGACCGCGGAGCCCTGGTCGTTGGCGAGCGACCCGGCGCCGGGGAAGACGTCGAGGTCCATGCCGAGCTGGTTGAGGTAGCTCGGCGTCCGCGTCCCGTCGGCCTC
Organism: uncultured Actinomycetes bacterium; assembly: GCA_963851295.1. GTDB lineage: Bacteria > Actinomycetota > Thermoleophilia > Solirubrobacterales > Solirubrobacteraceae > JAOPZW01. The sequence goes on from CAWKOS010000006.1 coordinate 177,328, forward strand.
GATGGTCGAGTTCATCGGGTTGTTGAGCGGGTTCGCGACGTCGGTGAGCGCGTGGCCGTTGAAGCTCGCGGTCTCGCCGGTGATGCCCGCGTCACCCTCGAAGGAGAGCAGCCCGGCCCGCGTCGTCACGGTCCCGGTCGCGGGCGTGTGGAAGGGCGCGATCGTCGTCGTGAAGCTCTGGTGCGAGCCGTCGACCGTCCCCAGGCCGTCGAAGACGCTCACGCGGCGCACCGGCTTGGCGTCGTTGCGGTAGGCGACGAAGAGGGCCCAGCCCGCGAAGCGGTCGTTGCCCGTCCCGGCCTGGACGTTGGCGACGGTGTAGGTGCCCGCGCCGCCCGCGGCGACGATGGCGGTCACGTCGGCGAAGGCGCGATAGCGGTTGGACTGGACGCTCGAGGTGAGCACGTCGGCTGCCGCCGCCGTGACGGTCTGGTACCCGCCGCTCGGGGCGTGCAGCAGCACGGTGCCCTTGCTCGCGGCGGTGGGGGCGGCGGCGCCGCCGGTGCCGGCGTTCACGTCGGCGCCCCAGTACAGGCCGGCCCACACGACGGTGGACCCGGCGGGCAGCGGGACGGTCGAGGACGAGGAATCGAAGGTCGAGCCGTCGGAGTCGACGTCGACGCGCGCCATGACGTAGTCGTTGTCGTTGGCGGTCGTGCTCGCCTGCACGGGGGCGCACGACCCCGGGCACGTCATCAGCGTGTTGCCCACGGCCGCGACGTCACCGCGCACCGTCTTGGCGAAGCGGGGCGTGAAGGCCTGGTCGTTCGCTGAGGCGGGCGCGGCGACCAGCGCCAGCACGAGAGCGCTGGCGCTGAGCAGACGGAAGACGCGGACGGTGGATACGAGCATGGGCAGGGGCCTGATACGTGGCCTTCAGACCGGCGGCTGAGCCATCTCCACGCTGGAGACCTCTGGCTTTGCGTCCCCGCCTCGCGACGGGTTTGCCCTTAGCGCTCTGTGTAATGGTGTGATCGACAGCCCACGTCCGCGTCGCGACACCCGCTGGACGATCGGTTGAGCCGCGGCCTAATCAGAAACCGTCGCGCCAGACGTCCTTGTAGAGCAGGTACTCGGCCCCCTCGGGGCCCGCGACGAACGACTGCGGGCAGTACGGGGCCATGTAGATGAAGTCGCCCGCCTCGACGGGCAGCTCGCGCTCCTCGAGCAGGTAGGTGCCGCCGCCCGCGGTCATGTAGAGGCCGTGCTCCTCGTCGTGGATCTCGACCTTGTCGAGGCCGATCCCGGGATCGAAGGCGAGCAGGCTCATGTTGAAGTCCACGCCGCGGTCGCTGGTGGGCAGCAGCTCGCGGCGGCGGAAGCCGGGGACGTCGGTGTCCTGGAAGGGTTCGTCGTCGCGGTGGCCGGCCAGCGCCTGCGGCGCGGGGGCGCCCGGATAGGGCTCGTAGCGGCGCTTGACGATCAGCAGCCGGGCGGGCGCGTCGCCGGCGGCGAGGTCGTAGGCGTCGTCGCCGGGCAGGTAGGCGAAACCGCCGCCGTGCAGCGCCAGCGCGTCGCCCCCGCTGAGCACGGACGCCTCGCCCTCGAGCGCGTAGAGGAAGGTCTCGTAGCCGGGCTCCACGGGGTGTGCGGTGCCGCCGCCGGCGGGCAGCGAGACCAGGTACTCGCCGATCCGCGCGGGCGCCATCCGCGGCGTGACGAGCTTGACCACGGGCGCGTCGCCGAAGGCGGGCAGGCGGCTCGGGTAGTGGTTGGCCGGGGTGAGCAGCGTGTACGAGAGGCCGCGGACGCCACGTGTGGTCTGCATCGGTGCATCATGATCCACAGCTTGGAGATCCTCAGCCCTGACACCTGGGAGGAGGCGCTGGCCGCCAAGGCCACGCATCCGGAGGCGCTGCCGATCGCCGGTGGGACCGACGTGATGGTCGCGATGAACTTCGACCGCACGCGTCCCGAGGCGATCCTCGACCTCACGCGCGTGGCCGAGCTGCGCGACTGGGGCGCCGACGACGGCGCGCTGCGCATCGGGGCGGGGGTCACGTACACCCGGCTCATCGAGGAGCTGGGGGAGCGGTTGCCGGGGCTGGCGATCGCGTCGCGCACGGTCGGCTCGCCGCAGATCCGCAACCGCGGCACCGTCGGCGGCAACCTGGGAACGGCCTCGCCCGCCGGCGACGGCCTGCCGCCGCTCTACGTCTCCGACGCCGAGGTCGAGCTCGCGAGCGCGGCGGGCGGGACGCGGCGCGTGCCCGTCGCCGAGTTCATCGCCGGGCCCAAGCGCACCGTCGCGCGCGACGACGAGCTCATCGCCGCCTTCCACCTGCCCGCCGCGTCGGGCCCGCAGCAGTTCGCCAAGGTCGGGACGCGCAACGCGATGGTCATCGCGGTCTGCTCGCTGTCGGTGGCGCTGTGGCCCGAGCGCCGCGCCGTGTGCGCGTGCATCGGCTCGGCGGGGCCGACGCCGATCCGGGCCGCCGAGGCCGAGGCGTTCATCGGCGGCGTCCTCGACGAGGAGGGCCTTTGGGACGGGCGCGGGGCGCTCGGCGCGGCGGCGCTCGCGCGCTTCGGCGAGCTCGTGGCGGGCGCGGCGGCGCCGATCGACGACGTCCGCGGCAGCGCCGCCTACCGCCGCCACGCGCTCGGCGTCCTGGCCCGGCGCACGCTGCAGTGGGCGTGGGAGGAGCAGCGGTGCGCCTGACGCTGACCGTCAACGGCGAGCGCCGCGAGGCCGACGGCGTCTGGGAGGGCGAGAGCCTGCTCTCGGCGCTGCGCGACCACCTCGACCTCCCGGGCTCCAAGAACGCGTGCGAGCAGGGCGAGTGCGGCTCGTGCTCGGTCTACCTCGACGGCGAGCTCGTGTGCTCGTGCCTCGTGCTCGCGGGTCAGGCGCAGGGGCGCGACGTCGTGACGGTCGAGGGGCTCGCGCCGGGGGAGCAGCTGCACGCCGTGCAGGAGGCCTTCGTGGAGGCGGGCGCGGTCCAATGCGGCTTCTGCACGCCGGGGCTGATCGTCGCCAGCCACGACCTGCTCGCGCGCAACGCGCGCCCGACCGACGCCGCGATCCGCGAGGCGCTGGCCGGCAACCTGTGCCGCTGCACGGGCTACGAGAAGATCCTCGACGCCGTGCGGCTGGCGGCGCGGCGGATGGCCGACGGGGAGCGGGCGGCGTGACGCGCCTGGTCATCGAGGGCTGCGCCATCGCCACGGTCGACGCGGCGGGCACCGAGCACGCCGACGGCCACCTCGTCATCGACGGCGACCGGATCGCCGCCGTCGGCGAGGGCCCGGCCCCGGCGCAGGAGGGCGACGTCCGCCGCCTCGACGGCCGCGGGTGCCTGGCCACGCCGGGCCTCGTCAACTGCCACCACCACCTCTACCAGTGGGCCACGCGCGGGCTGGCCCAGCAGGCGACGCTCTTCGAGTGGCTCGTCGAGCTCTATCCGGTGTGGGCCCACGTCGACGACGAGGTGCAGGACGCCGCGGCGCGTGCGGGGCTCGCCGCGCTGGCGCGTTCGGGCTGCTGCACCTCCACCGACCACCACTACGTCTTCCCGGCAGGCGCCGGCGACCTCCTCGAGGTCGAGGTGCAGGCGGCGCGCGGCCTCGGCGTGCGCTTCCACCCCTGTCGCGGCTCGATGGACCTCGGGCGCGCGGACGGGGGCCTGCCGCCCGACGAGGTCGTCGAGGACCGCGACGCGATCCTCGCCGCCAGCGAGGCCGCCATCGACCGCTTCCACGACCCCGGGCCGGGGGCGATGGTGCGCATCGCGCTGGCGCCGTGCTCGCCCTTCTCGGTGACCGAGGGGCTGATGGCCGAGACCGCGCAGCTCGCCCGCCGTCGCGGCGTGCGCCTGCACACCCACATGGCCGAGACGCTCGACGAGGAGGCGTTCTGCATCGAGCGCTTCGGCGTGCGCCCGGTCGAGTACCTCGAGCGGCTCGGCTGGCTGGGCGACGACGTCTGGCTCGCCCACTGCGTGCACCTCAGCGACGCCGAGGTCGCGCGCTTCGGGCAGACCGGCACCGGCGTCGCGCACTGCCCGAGCTCCAACGCGCGCCTGGGCGCCGGGATCGCGCCGGTGGTCGAGCTCACGCGCGCCGGCGCGCCGGTCGGCCTCGGCGTCGACGGCGCGGCGTCCAACGAGTCGGGCGCGCTGGCCGTCGAGCTGCGCGAGGCGCTGCTGGTGGCGCGCATCGCCGGCGGCCCGGCGGCGATGACCGCGCGCGGCGCGCTCGAGCTGGCGACGATCGAGGGCGCGCGCTGCCTGGGCCGCGACGACGAGCTCGGCTCGCTGGAGGCGGGCAAGCTCGCCGACGTCGCGCTGTGGCGCCTGGACGGCCTGGACCACGCAGGCATCGAGGACCCGGTGGCCGCGCTGGTCCTCGGCGCCCCGCGGCCGGTCGACACGCTGCTCGTCGGCGGGCGGGCGATCGTCGAGGGCGGCGAGCTGCGCACGGCGGACGTCGACGAGGTCGCGCGCGCCATCGCGCGCCAGAGCCGACGGCTGCTGCACCGGGTCGAGGCCGCGGCGTGACCGTCGTCCCGCAGACCCCGACCCGCGAGCGCCGCCGCGAGATCCACCGCCCCAACCGCGTCGGGATCACGACGACGCGCGCCGACGGCGTCCCCAAGGTCAAGGGCGAGTTCGAGTACGCCTCGGACATGCGCATCGAGGGGATGCTCCACGGCGCCACGCTGCGCAGCCCGCACCCGCGCGCGGACATCTGGGGGATCGACATCGGCCCGGCGCTGGCGATCCCGGGCGTGCACGCGGTGCTCACCCACGCCGACGTCCCCGGGCGCAAGACGTACGGGATGGAGGTCTCAGACCAGCCGGTGCTGGCGATCAGCCACGTGCGCTTCCAGGGCGAGCCGGTCGCGATCGTCGCTGCCGACCATCCGGAGACCGCGCGCCGGGCGGCCGACGCGATCGTCGTCGACTACCGCGAGCTCGAGCCGCTGACCGACGCCGAGGCCGCGATGGCGCCGGGCGCGCCCGAGCTTCACCCCGACACGCCGGACACCCCGCGCCTGCACGGGACCGGCAACGTCCTGCGCCACCTGCGCATCAGCCACGGCGACCCCGACGCGACCGCCGAGGTGGTGGTGAGCGGCGACTACGAGGTCGGGATGCAGGACCAGGCCTTCCTCGGCCCCGAGTCGGGGCTCGCGGTGCCCGACGGCCAGGGCGGCGTGGACCTCTACATCGCGACCCAGTGGCTCCACGTCGACCAGGGCCAGGTCGCCGAGTCGCTCGGGCTGCCGCCCGAGAAGGTGCGCCTGACCCTCGGCGGCGTCGGGGGCGCCTTCGGCGGGCGCGAGGACCTCTCGATGCAGATCCACGCGTGCATGCTCGCCCTGCACACGGGCCGGCCGGTGCGGATGGCCTACAACCGCGAGGAGTCCTTCTACGGCCACGTCCACCGCCATCCGTGCACCATGCGCTACGAGCACGGCGCGACGCGCGACGGCCGCCTGGTCTTCGTGCGCGCGCGGATCGTGCTCGACGGCGGCGCCTACGCGTCGAGCTCGACCGCCGTGTGCGCCAACGCCGGCTGCTTCGCCTGCGGGCCCTACGAGGTTCCCAACGCGCGCATCGACAGCTACGTCGTCTACACCAACAACCCGCCGTGCGGCGCCATGCGCGGCTTCGGCGCGGTGCAGGTCGCCTTCGCCCACGAGGCGCAGATGGACAGGCTCGCCGCGACGCTGGGCATGGATCCCCTCGAGCTGCGCATCCTCAACGCGATGGGCCCCGACAGCCGCATGCCCACCGGCCAGCGCATCGGCGAGCCCGCCCCCGTCGCCGAGCTGCTCGAGCGCGTGCGCGCGATGCCGATGCCGCCCGCCGAGCGCGACGGCATGCCGGGCGGCGTCGCCAACGTCACGCGCGGCGAGGGCGTGCGCCGCGGCGTCGGGTACGGCATCGGGATCAAGAACATCGGCTTCTCTGAGGGCTTCGACGACTACTCGACCGCGCGCGTGCGGCTGTCGATGGACGGCGGCGAGCCGCTGGTCGAGGTGCACACGGCGGCCGCCGAGGTCGGGCAGGGGATCAACACCGTCGTGGCGCAGATCGCGCGCACCGAGCTCGGGGTCGAGCGCGTGGCGGTCCTCGATGCCGACACGCGCGTCGGCTCGGCCGGCTCCACCTCGGCCTCCCGTCAGACCTATGTCACCGGGGGCGCCGTGAAGGCGGCGTGCGAGGCGGTGCGCGAGCGCTGGGCGGCAGGCGAGGCGCCGCCGATCGAGGAGACCGTCGAGTGGCGCCACACACCCACGCACCGCCTCGACGAGGACGGGCAGGGCGACGCGCATGTCCAGTACGCCTTCTCGGCGCACCGGGCGGTGGTCGACGTCGACGTCGAGCTGGGGCTCGTGCGCGTGGTCGAGCTCGCCACCGCGCAGGAGGTCGGCAAGGCGATGAACCCGCAGGCGCTCGAGGGCCAGATCGAGGGCGGGACGGCGCAGGGGCTCGGCCTGGCGCTGCTCGAGGAGATCCAGGTCAAGGACGGCAAGGTCATGAACGCGTCCTTCACCGACTACCTGCTGCCGACGATCCTCGACATGCCGCCGATGCGCATCGAGGTGCTCGAGCACGCCGACCCGTTGGCGCCCTATGGGCTCAAGGGCGTGGGCGAGCCGCCCAACATCTCCACGCCCCCGGCGATCGCCGCCGCGCTGCGCGACGCCACCGGCCGCGAGCTGCCACGGATCCCCGTGCGCCCCGAGCACCTCGTCGGGCTCGACGCGCGCGAGGCCTTCGTCGCGCGCTACGGCGCGGTCTTCGAGGCCTCGCCGTGGGTGGCGCGCGCCGCCTTCGCCGAGGGTCCCTTCGCGTCGGTCGACGCTTTGCACGCGGCGATGGTCGCGGCGGTGCGCGAGGCGCCGCGCGAGCGCCAGGTCCAGCTCATCCGCGCCCACCCCGAGCTCGCCGGGCGCGAGGCGGCGGCGGGGGAGCTGACGGCGGCCTCGGCGAGCGAGCAGGCCTCGGCGGGCCTGACGCGCCTGAGCGCCGAGGAGGCGCGGCGCTGGGCCGCGCTCAACGCCGCCTACCGCGAGCGCTTCGGGTTCCCGCTCGTGGTCTGCGTGCGCGAGCACACGAAGGCCTCGATCCTCGCCTGGGGGGAGGAGCGCCTGGCCCGCGAGCGCGACGAGGAGATCGCGACGGCGCTCGGGGAGATCGCCAAGATCGCGCGCCTGCGCCTCGAGGAGCTCGGCGCGTGATCACCACCCACGTTCTCGACACCGCCCGCGGCCGGCCGGCCGCCGGCGTGCCGATCGTGCTCGAGCGCGCGGGCGACGGCGGCTGGGAGGAGATCGGCCGCGGCGCGACCGACGCCGACGGGCGCCTGCGCTCCCTTGTCGCCGAGGGCGCCGCGCTGGAGGCCGGGCGCTACCGGCTGACGTTCGACACGAGCGCCTACTTCCGCGACCGCGGCGAGGCCGCCTTCTACCCCGAGGTCGCCGTCGTCTTCACGGTCGCGGCCGACGAGCACCATCACGTCCCCCTGCTGCTCAGCCCGTTCGGCTACAGCACCTACCGCGGGAGCTGACCCCGGCATGACCTTCGTCCTGAGCCAGAGCAACTACGGCAAGTCCGAGGTCAGGCTGGTGAAGGTCGCACGCGGCGGCGAGCGCCACGAGCTCACCGACGTCACCGTCGACGTGCGCCTCGACGGCGACTTCGCGGCGGCCCACACCGACGGCGACAACAGCGCCCTGCTCGCCACCGACACGATGCGCAACGCCGTGTACGTGCTCGCGGCGCGGCACGACGTGTCCGAGCTCGAGGCCTTCGGCCGCGCGCTCGTCGAGCACTTCGTCGCCGCCGGGCCGACCGTGGAGCGCGCGACGATCACGCTGGTCGAGCGCCCGTGGGCGCGCCTGGGCGAGCACGACCACGCCTTCCAGCGCGGGTACGGCGGCCACCGCGTGGCGATCGTCAGCGGCGACGCCGACCACATCCGCGTCGACGCGGGGATCGACGGCCTCGAGGTCCTGCGCACGACCGGCTCGGGGTGGACGGGCTTCGTGCGCGACGAGCTCACGACGCTGCCCGAGACCGAGGACCGGATCCTCGCCACGATCGTGACCGCGCGCTGGTCCTACGCCGAGCGCGGCATCGACTACACCGCCGCCTGGCACGCCGCCCGCGACGCGATCCTCGAGGCCTTCGGCGACCACTACAGCCCCTCGGCGCAGTTCACGCTCCTGCGCATGGGCAAGGCCGCGCTGCGCGCGGTCGAGGCGATGCAGCGCATCCACCTCTCGCTCCCCAACCGCCACCACCTCCTCTTCGACCTCTCCCGCTTCGCCACGGAGAACCCCAACGAGGTCTTCCACGCCACGACGGAGCCCTACGGGCTCATCGAGGGGACGGTGGAGCGCGAGCAGTAGGGTCGCCGGGGCGCTCGCGGCTGTGCCGCCGCCGCGTGCGGCGCTGCGCGGCGCTTACGACCGCACCGAGGAGAGAGAAGCGGCGTCGGCCCGGGCGCTCGCGGCCCCCGGGGCGCGTGTGCCGTCTTGTTCATCAATGTGATGAAGAACGCAGCACCCCTCGCGCGTGTCGTCCTTCTCCCGCTATGCGGGAGGAACCCAGCACGCGCCCGCGGAGCGATCACGCGCACGAGCCCCCGGCGGCGCTCGCTCCATGGAGCGCCAGGAGGGCATCCGCTCGGTGCTCACGTTCGGCTGAGCATGTAGGTCCCGCGCCAGTCCAGCACGTAGCCGTCGTCGCGCACGCCGATGCGCAGCGCGACGTCGGCGCACGCCGGGCAGCGCAGGACGATGCCCGCGCCCTCGTAGGCGCGGTGCTCGGCCAGGGCGCTCTCGGCGCCGCAGGACTGGCAGCGGCGGCGGACGGTCGTGACCTCGACGGCGAGGATCTCGCCGAGCAGGCCGGCGACGCCGTTGCCGTCGGTGTGGACGTCGGTCATCTCATCCTCCTGTGGGGCCGAAGCGCTCGGCGTGGATCGTGCGCGGGTCGTGGCCGTTGTCGACGAGCAGGTCGGCGACCGCCTCGACGAACGGGGTCGGGCCGCAGACGAAGATCCGCGGCCGCGCGTCCGGGTCGGGGGCGACCTCGGCGAGCATCGCCGCATCGACGCGGCGCGCGTAGCCGGTCCAGCCCGGCGGCGCCTGCCGCGTGAAGGTCCAGGCGACGCTGAGCCCGTCGGCGGGGCCGAGGTCGGCGAGCTCGTCGCGATAGAGCGCGTCCTCCTCGCCGCGTGCCGAGACGAGCACATGGGCCTCGACCTCGCTGGCCCGCGCTGCCCGGTGGCGCAGCATCGCCATCAGCGGCACGAGCCCCGATCCGCCGCCCACGAGCAGCAGCGGCCCGCCGTCGGGCACCGACCACGAGAAGTGCCCGCCGATCGGCCCGCGGACCTCGAAGGCGTCGCCCGCGTGCGCCACCTCGACGAACCACGGCGAGACCTCGCCGTCGTCGACGAGCTCGACGGTCAGCTCCAGCGCGTCGAGCTCGGGGGCCGAGGCGATCGAGTACGAGCGCTCGGCCTGATAGCCGTCGTCGGCGGTCAGGCGGACGTCGACGTGCTGGCCGGCGCGGTGGCCGGGCCACTCGGGGACGTCGAGCACGAGCGTCACCGCGTGCTCGGTCTCCGCCACGATCTCGCGGATCCTCGCCGTGCGCCAGGGCGTCGGCGCGCGCCCGGTCAGTCGCCCCAGTAACGCTGCTCGCGCCATGGATCGCCGTAGTTGTTGTAGCCGACGGACTCCCAGAAGCCAGGCTCGTCCTCGGGGGTGAGGACCAGGCCGCGCACCCACTTGGCGCTCTTCCAGAAGTAGAGGTGCGGCACGAGCAGCCGCGCCGGGCCGCCGTGCTCGGGCTGCAGCGGCTCGCCGCCGTACTCGTAGGCGATCCACGCCTTGCCGTCGCTGATGTCCTCCAGCGGCAGGTTCGTCGTGTAGTCGCCGTCCGACCACGCCGTGACGTAGTCGGCCTCGGTCGTGACGTCCTCGAGCAGGGTGTCGACCGACACCCCGGTCCAGGTCGTGTCCAGCTTGGACCACTTCGTCACGCAGTGGATGTCGACCGTGAAGGTCTCCGACGGCAGCGCGCGCAGCTCGTCCCACGTCCACGACACGGGCTCGTCGACCGCGCCCTGGATGGTCAGGCTCCACTCGTCGAGCGGCGTGTGCGGCGTCGGCCCGGCCGAGAGCACCGGGAAGTCGGGGGTCAGGTACTGGCCGGGTGGGATGCGCGAGGGGTCGGCGTCGCTTCGGCGACCGTGGAACCCTCGGGAGACGGGAGGCATGGCTCAAGCTTCGCCGATTCCAGCAGCGTGCGCACGCGCTCGGCGACGACTTTCAGCGGCGCGCCGATCGCGTCCTGCTCGGCGACGGCCTCGCGGCGCTCGATCTCCTCGATGAAGACGCCGACGACCTCGGGGTCGAATTGGCTGCCGGCCATGTCGCGCAGCTCGCGGCAGGCGGCGTCGTGGCCGATGGCCATGCGGTAGGCGCGGTCGGAGGTCATCGCCTCGTAGGCGTCGCAGACGGCGACGATCCGGGCCGCGAGCGGGATGTCGGTGCCGCGCAGGCGGTCGGGGTAGCCGGTGCCGTCCCAGCGCTCATGGGTGGAGCGCACGATCCGCGCCACGGGGCGCAGCGCCGGCGCGGCGTTGAGGATCCGCTCGCCCAGGATCGTGTGCTGGTGCATGAGCTCCCACTCGGTGGCGTCCAGCGCGGCGGACTTGTCGAGCACCGCGTCCGGGATGCCGACCTTGCCGACGTCGTGCAGCTCGGCGGCGCGGGCGATCTCGTCGATCTCCTCGCCGTCCATGCCCAGGCGCCGGGCGACGGCGACGGCGAGCTGGGCGACCTCGCTGGAGTGCTCGCGCAGGTTGGGCTGCTTGGCCTGCATGGTGCGCATGAGGACGTCGCGGGCCTGCTCGCGCGCGCCCGAGCGCCCGTACTTGTGCGAGTACATGCGCTCGTCGGCGAGCTGCAGCGCCTGCTCGAGCGTCCCCGCCTCGTGCGGGAGCAGCACGACGCCGTGCGAGGCGCTGATCGAGAACTCCTCGCCGCTCTCGCTCAGCGCCTCGGCGGCGCTCGCGATGACCTCCTCCAGGCGCTCCTCCTCGATGCTCAGCACGGCGCAGAACTCATCGCCTCCGAGGCGGTAGGCCTCGCCGTAGGGTGCGACCGCGGCGGCCAGCTTGGTGCCGAGGTGGGCGAGCAGCGCGTCGCCGGCCGGGTGGCCGAAGGTGTCGTTGTAGGACTTGAAGCCGTCGAGGTCGAAGAGCATGAGCAGGCGCGGCTCGCGCTCGTCGGCGGTGGCGAACCACGCCTTCAGGCTCTCGGCCATCTTGCGGCGGTTGCCCAGGCCGGTGAGCGGGTCGCTGATCGCCTGGGCGCGCAGGACGTGGTGGCCGAGGATGTCCGCGGCGGCCGTGCGCCCCTTGGCCACGAGCTCGGTGAGCAGCGCGACCTCGTCGGCCTGGAAGGGCCGCGCGCGGCGTGCGATCGAGATCGTGCCGCGCACGCCCTCGTCGGCGTCGACGTCGAAGGGGAGGGCCAGCGCGAAGCCGGCATCGTCGTGGCGGCGCTCGGTGCGCCCGCTCGCGGCGGTGGCCTCGGCGGCGGCGGCGAGCGTGGCGCGCAGGTCGCCCGGCGCGTCCTCGGGCAGGCAACGCGGCGGGCTGCCGGTGAGGCGCAGGCACCCGGTGTCCGCGTCGAGCGCCTCGATCGAGCCGCGCAGGACGATGTCGATCAGCGCGTCGAGATCGAGCTTGGCGGCGAAGGCGTCGCCCATGCGCCGCACCGCGGACTGCAGGCGGCTGCGCTCGCGGACCGCGAGCTGCAGGCGGCTCTGGGCCTGCTCGATGCGAGCGTGGCGGTCGCGCGCCAGCAGCATGAGCAGCGCGGCGAGCGGCAGCACGAGCAGCAGCGCCGCGGCGCTGTGCGTGGCGACGTGCGCCGCGAGGAAGCCGATGGGGGCCAGGCAGCCGTCGACGACCCACACGAGCGCGAGCACGCGGATCTGCAGGTCGGGGGCGATCCCGCGCGAGGCGGCCTCGCGCAGGGTCGCCGAGCCGGCGTCGAAGAGGCAGCCCGCGAGCAGGGCAAGGCCCAGCAGCGGCAGGTCGTCGAGCCCGAGCCTCGGCTCCCCGGCGAGCACGAGGACGAGCGCGGGGCCGACGGCGTGCCAGGCGTCGGGGACCGAGAAGAGCAGGCGCTGGGCCGAGCCGCGGCGCTGGGCCATGTCGGTCAGGCGCGCGAGCAGCAGACCGGCGCAGACGAGCAGCGGGACGGTGCCCGGGGCGACGAGCACGAGCATCGGCACGAGCACGAGCTGCGAGGGCACGACGTAGCCGACGCCGACCGGGAACTCGACGCGCGAGACGAGCGCGTAGAGGCCGACCAGCAGGGCGGCCAGGGCCGGGTCGAAGCCGACTGTCGCCCGCGGCGCGAGCAGCAGGGCGCCGGCCGCGAGCAGGAAGAGGCCGGCCGCGACGAGCTCGGTCAGGAGCTCGCGGCGCGGCAGGCGCCGGGTCCTGGACTCCCAGGACTCCTCGAGGAGCCGCTCGGCAGCGGCCTCGGAGTGCATGTCGTCGACGGTGGCCAAAGGTCAAGTGGAGTTATCGGCCGCGCGCGCCCCGAGCCGCAGGGGCGTGGTCCGACGGCCCGGGGATGACCCGGGCCGCCGGCACGCGTGATCAGCCCTTCGCGTAGGGATCGACGTACACGTCGTCGATCGCCCAGGCGCCCCCGTAGTTCTCGGGATCGAAGACGAGCTGGACGCTGATGTCCTGGTCCTCGTTCCACAGCGGCAGTGACCGCGCCAGGTTGAGCGGCGCCGTGACCTGCCAGCCCGTGGCCGAACCGTCGAGCGAGCCGACGGTGGTCTCGTTCGTGCGGCCCTGGTTGTCCTGCCAGCGGACCTTCACGTTCAGCACGCCCCAGCTTCCGCTCGTGCGGCGAGCGAAGAAGCGGAAGGTCGGGCGGTGGATGTCGACGCAGACCGTCGGCGAGACGGCGACGCCGCCGGGCGAAATCGCCAGCGAGCGCGAGCCCCCGCCGCTGACGCGGTAGGACTCGTTGCCGTAGGTCGTGTAGGCACCGGACAGCGACCAGCCGCCCGCACCGGCCTCGAAGTCGCCGTTGGGCGCGAGGCTGTAGTCGTTGGTGTCGCCGAAGGCCTGGAAGGCCTTGGTCGTCGGCGTCGGCGCGCACGCGGCCTGCGCGGCGGCGGGCACGGCCATCGCCGCGACGCTCACCAGCGCCACCAGTCCGGCGCGCAACCCCCTAGGTCGAAGCACATATGGCAAGTCAGGGACCTCCTTGTCCACTCATGGAGCCCGCCGACCCTGCGCGGGCGTCTTCCTCTCGAGGGACCAGTTCGGCGCCCTGACATCCCGGCAAGAGCCAGCGGACGCAGGCCTGGACACTCGTTCGACGGCGGAATTACGCCGTTCGTCGCACCGACGGCTGCGCCGGACGGGCGCTCAGGCAGCCTGGCGGCGGCCGCGCACGGCGAGCCGGAGCGCGTCGAAGAGGTCGTCGATGTCGGCGCTCTTCTCGACGACGGCGAAGGCGCCGGCGGCGCTGGCCTGGCCGCCGAGGCCGGCGTCGGCGGTCGCCGTGTAGAGGACGACCTCGGGCGGCGCGGGCTCGGCGCGCAGCTGGCGGCACAGCGCCACGCCGTCCTCGTCGCCGAGGCGCCAGTCGAGCAGCACGACGTCGGGGCGGGTGTGGCGCAGGGCGGCCAGCAGCTCGTGGCCGTCGCCGGCGGTGCCGACGCAGACGAACCCGGGCTCGGTCCGCAGGACCGCCTCCAGACCGGCTCGGAGGACGGGATGGTCGTCGACGACGAGGACCCGGATCATCTGGCAATCATGCTCGCATGAGCGCCCGCGCGTCGCGGTACGGCTAGCCCCCGGCGCGGCCGAGCGGGTGCCGGCCGGGGGCTGCGTCACGGGGGAAGCCCTATGCGGCCGTGCCGGCCACCGTGGCGGTGCCGATGGTCAGTCCCTCCGCGAAGGCGGTCGTCCCGAAGGCCTGGTTCAGTGCGTCGGCTGCGGCCGTCGTGAGCTTCACCGTCACCGGCCCGACGCTGACCGTGCGCCCGGAGACCGTCGTCTTCGCCGCGCTCAAGTCGAGGGTCGCGAGGTCGAAGCGGGTGGTCCCGAGTTGCGCGGTCAGCTTGGGCGAAGGCGCGGACTGGATCGTGAAGTCGGTCACGGTGACCGCGGTCGAGCCCTTGCTCAACGTGATCCCGCCGCTGTGCGTGATGCTCCCGGCGAGCGTCCTGGCGTTCACCTTGCCCCCGGTGATCGGGAAGGCGAGGCCGGCGGGGCCGGCGCTCGCGGGAGCCGCCGGCGCGGCCGAGATGCCGAGCGAGGTCAGGGCCTGGGCGGTTCCGGGGTCGAGCGCGAGCGTGGTGGCCCCGCCGGTGAACGCGATCTCGGCCGGCGTCGCCCTGACGGTCGCGGTCCCGATGCGCAGCCCGCGCGCGAACGCGTGCACGCCGAAGGCCTTGTTGAGGGCCGAGGCGCCGGCGCGGCTGAGCTTGACCGCGACGCCCGCGACGTTCGTGCCCAGGCCTGCGCGCGAGACCTTCGCGTTCGCGAGCGACAGGGTGAACGCGGTCAGCCGCGCGTTGCCGGCCTTCACCGAGATCGACGGCGTCCTGTCGACGCCGATCGTGAAGCTCGTCAGCCGGACGCGCGTCGTTCCGGCGCGCAGCTGCAGGCCGCCGCCGTGTCGGATCGTCCCCGCCGCCGTCGCCGGGTCGATCGCGCCGCCGGTGATCGGGAAGGCGACGCCCTTGGCGCCGGCCCTGGCCGGCTTGATCGCCGTCACGGCAACGCCGAGCGACTTCAGCGCCTTGGCTGTGCCGGCGTCGAGCTTGAGCGTGGTCGAGCCGCCGGCGAGCGAGACGCTCGCGGCGTTCGCGGGCGCGACGAGGGCGAGCGCCAGGAGGACGCAGGCGGCCGTCGCGACGAGGGTGCGCATGAGAGTGGTCATGTAGGTCCTCCGAGTCGGAGGGCCCGGTCGGTTGAGTCGCAGTGCGCCACAACCGATCGTCGTCCGTAGCCCGTAGGTGATGCATGAGCTGCTGGCCCCGTCTCGCCCCCCGCGCGTGGATAGCCGGCTGGCGGCGCGGCTGCGCTCGGGGGACCCCGACGCGCTCGCCGAGGCATACCGCGCCTACTCCACCACGACCTTCGGGTTCCTCGTGCGGGTGCTCGGCGACCGCGCGAGCGCCGAGGACGTCCAGCAGCAGGTCTTCCTCGAGGCCTGGCGCCGGGCCGCCGACTACGACCCGCGCCGAGCCGGGCTGCTCACGTGGCTGCTCATGATCGCGCGGAGCCGCGCGATCGACCACCTGCGTCGCCGTGTGCCCGAGCCGCGCGACCCGCAGCTGCCCGACGTCCGTGCCGTCGAGGCCGAGGCCGACGCGCTGCTCGAACGCTGGCGGATCTCCCACCTGCTGCGCGCGCTGCCCGACGGTGAGCACGCGCTGCTGCGCCTGCGCTTCTACGGCGGTCTCAGCCAGAGCGAGATCAGCGCCGCGACCGGGATCCCGATGGGCACGGTGAAGGCGCGGATGGTGCGCGGGCTCACGCGCCTGCGCGAGATGATCGAGGCCGAAGGCGCATGAGCGAGCGCGACCTCCCGCCCGAGCTGCGCGACCTCGCCGCTCGACTGCGCACGCTCAGCCCCGACGAATGGGACCCGCCCGCGCCGCCGCCGCTGTGGGCGCCGCGGGAGCCGCGGTCGCGCACGGGGCACGCGCGGCGCGGGCGCGGTCGCCGGGCACTCGTCCTGCGCCCCGCGGTCGCGGCCGCCGCGGCGGTGGCGCTTCTGGCGGTGGGCGCGGGGGTCGGCTCGTGGCTGGCAGGCGGCGGCTCCGGCGCCGACGGCGCCGCCGCCGGGCGCGACGTGTCGCTCGCGCCGGTGGGCGACGGCCCGCGCACCGCCTACGCCGACGCGCGGCTGGGCGCCGGGACGATGCGCCTGACCGTCAGCGGCCTGCCGCGCGTGCCCGCGGGCGGCTTCTACGAGGTCTGGATGCTGCGCGACGCCCACCACCTCGTCGCGCTGGGCAGCTTCCGCGTCGGCGCGGGCGCCCGGGTGCGGGTCGACCTGCCGGTCATCGCCAGCGCCCGTGCCTTCCCGGTGCTCGACATCTCACGCGAGCCCGACGACGGCGATCCGGCGCATTCGGGCGCCTCCGTGCTGCGCTCACGACCCATTCACAGCTAGGGTCCCCGCCGCATGTCGATCCCGCCCGTCCTGCGTGCGCTGCTCACCGCGCACGGTCCCTCCGGCTACGAGACGGCCCCGGCCGCCGTCTTCCGCGACGCCGCGTCGGCCTACGGCGAGGTCACCACCGACGTCATGGGCTCGGTGTGGGCGCGCGTTCCCGGCACCGCCGGCGGGCCGACGCTCGCGATCGTCGGCCACATCGACGAGATCGGGCTGATCGTCACCCACATCGACGACGAGGGCTTCCTGCGCTTCACCGGCGTCGGCGGGTGGGACCCGCAGATCCTCGTGGGCCAGCGCGTCAGCGTCGCCACGCGCGACGGCGTGGTGCCCGGCGTGGTCGGGCGCAAGCCGATCCACCTGCTCAAGGACGACGACCGCAAGAAGGTCGCGCGCCTGGAGGAGCTGCACATCGACGTCGGCGCCAAGGACGGCGAGGAGGCGCGCGGCCTGGTGCGCATCGGCGACGTCGCGGTCATCGAGGGCGATCCGGTCGAGCTGCCCAACGGGCGCGCGGTCTCGCGCTCGATGGACAATCGCCTGGGCTGCTACGTCGCCTACGAGGCGGCGCGGCTCGTGCACGAGGCGGGCGGGGCGCCCGGCGACGTGGTCGCCGTCGCCGCCGTGCAGGAGGAGACGACCTTCGGCGGCTCGACCACGACCGCCTACGCCTTGCGCCCGGACCTCGCGATCGTGGTCGACGTCACCCACGCCACCGACGCGCCCGGCGTCGAGGTCAACGAGCTCGGCGCGCATCCCTTCGGCTCCGGGCCGGTGATCGAGCGCGGCTCGAACCTCAACCCGCGGGTGGTCGAGCTGCTCTACGAGACCGCGGAGGACGAGGGGATCCCCTTCACCGTCCAGGCCTCGGCGCGCCACACGGGCACCGACGCCGATGCGATCCACCTCTCGCGCGCGGGCGTGCCGTGCGGCGGCATCGGCCTGCCGCTGCGGTACATGCACTCGCCGGTCGAGATGGTGCAGCTCGACGACATCGCCAACGCGGCGAAGCTCATCGCCGCGGCGGCGCAGCGCCTGACCGCGGAGACGAGCTTCGCGCGGTGAGGCCCGGCGCCACCGCGCTCGTCGCCCTCGCCGTGGCGCTCGGCGCCTGCGGCGGCGGCAGGCACGAAGCGGGCGGGACGGGGGCGAGCAGCGGCGCCGGCACGGGCGCGACGGCCGCGGGGTCCTCGGGGAGCCGGCGGCTCCGCGACCGCCGGCGGCTCCGCGAGTGCCGGCGGCTCCGCGAGTGCCGGCGGCTCCGCGAGCGCGCGGCCGCCGAAGCTCACCGACGCGCAGCTCGCCGGCCAGCACGTCGTCTACGCCTTCGCCGGGCGCACGCCGCCGGCCGCGCTGCTGGCCCGCATCCGCCGGGGCGAGGCGGCGGGCGTGATCTTCCTCGGCGCCAACCTCGGCACGCCCGCCCAGGTCCGCGCGCTGACCCGGACGCTGCGCGCGGTGCCGCGCCCGCCCGGCCTGCGCGCGCCGCTGCTGCTCATGGTGGACCAGGAGGGTGGCAGCGTGAAGCGCCTTCCCGGCGCGCCGACGCGCAGCGCGCCCGAGATGGCCGCCACCGGCCGGCCGACCGTCGCCCTCGCCGAGGGCCGCGCCACCGCCGCGACGCTGCGGGCCGCCGGGATGAACGTCGACCTCGCGCCCGTCGTCGACGTCGTGCGCCCCGAGAGCGCCCTGCACGACGAGGGCCGCGGCTTCGGCTTCAGCGCGAGCAGCGCCGGGCGCTTCGGCGCGGCCTTCGCGCGCGGGCTGCACGAGGGCGGCGTCGCCGCCACCGCCAAGCACTTCCCGGGCTTCGGCGCCGCGCCGTCCAACACGGACCTCGGGACCGTGCGCATCGCGGTGCCCGCCGCCGAGCTGCGCACCGTCGACCGCCCGCCCTTCGCCGCGGCGATCCGCGCCGGCGCCGGGCTGGTCATGCTCTCGAGCGCCGTCTACCCGGCGCTCTCGCCGGCTCCGGCCGTGCTCTCGCCGCGGGTTGTGCAGCGCGAGCTGCGCGAGGGCCTGCGCTTCGACGGGGTCACGATCTCCGACGACCTCGAGGCGCCCGCCTTCGCCGCCCGGGGCGGCCCTACCGGCGCCGCGGTCGCGGCCGCGCGCGCCGGGGTCGACCTCCTGCTCTTCGCGCGCAGCTATCGCGCCGGGGCGCGGGCCACCGACGCGCTGGCCGCGGCCGTGCGCGCGGGCGGCGTCGAGCGCGCCGCGCTCGAGCGCTCGATGCGACGGGTGCTGGCGCTGCGCGCCTCCCTGCGCTGACGCTCGCAGCTGCGAGCCGCTCGCACCTGCGACGCGCTCACAGAAAGCGCAGATTTGCAGGGAGTTTTATGTGATCCGGCGCGCGCCGGGCTGCGTCAGAAGGGGTGTGACGACCCACGACCTCCCAAGGAGGAGCAGCTTCATGCGCAAGCTCGCGATCCTGCTGGTGGCGCTGCTCGCAGCGCTGGCAGCGGGCGTGCTCGCGGTCACCGCCGGCTCGGGCTCGAGCCACCGCGAAGCACCGCTCTCATCGCTCGACCCCACGGGCGACGACACCGACGTCTACGCGTTCACCGCGCCCGACGCGCCAGGGTCCCTGACCCTGGTGGCCAACTGGATCCCGTTCGAGGATCCGGCCGGCGGTCCGAACTTCTACCGGTTCGACGACCGCGCCTCGTACTACCTCAACGTCGACAACACCGGCGACGGCAGGTACGACATCCGCTACCGGTTCAAGTTCAGGACCAAGGTCCGCAACCCCGACTCGTTCCTCTACGCGCTGCCCGGCGTGAGCTCGATCAACGATCCGAAGCTCAACATCGTGCAGACGTACTCGGTCTGGCGCGAGCGCTACGACCACGGCCACCTGACCGGCAACAAGCTGCTGGCGAGCGGCCTGCCTGATCGCGCCCAACAACGTCGGGCCCAAGACGTTCCCCAACTACCAGGCAGTCGCCGACCAGGCGATCAGGACGCTGCCGGGCGGCGGCAAGGTCTTCGCCGGCCAGGTCGACGACCCGTTCTTCGTCGATCTCGGCTCGACCTTCGACGCGATCAACATCGACATGCCCGGCCGCATGGGCATCGGCACGGGCAACCAGGGCGGCGGCAAGGACGATCTGGCGGGCTACAACGTCCACACGATCACCCTGCAGGTGCCGAAGTCCGACGTCACCCGCGACCACAAGACGCCGGCCGACGCCAAGGCGTCGGACGCCGTCGTCGGCGTGTGGGCCTCGACCTACCGTCCGGTCCTGCAGGTCACCCGCCAGAGCCCCGTGGCCAGCGGCAGGCTCTCGAGGGCGGCCAAGCGCGGCCAGCGCGTCTCCGACGACCACGGCGAGGGCCAGGTCAGCCGCCTGGGCAACCCGCTGGTCAACGAGGTGGTCATCCCGCTGGGCCAGAAGGACAAGCTTCAACACGACCCAGCCCTCCGACGACCTCAAGAACTTCGGCAAGTACGTGCTCTCGCCGGAGCTCGCGAAGGTCATCAACGCCCTGTTCCCGGGCCTCAACGTGCCCGAGAACAACCGCACGGACATCGTGCAGGCGCTCCTGACGGGCATCCCGGGCCTGACCCAGATCGCCCCGGGCGCGCCCCCGACCGACACGCTGAAGATCAACCTCGGCGTGGCCCCCAACGCCAAGCCGAGCCGCTTCGGCGTCCTGGCCGGCGACACCCAGGGCTTCCCGAACGGGCGGCGCCTGACCGACGACGTGGTCGACATCTCCGAGCGCGTCGTGGGCGGCTTCCTCAAGGGCAACAAGCTGCCCCTGGGCGACGGCGTGGACCAGAACGACGCGCCCTTCCGGGCCTCGTTCCCCTACGTCGCGCCGCCGCACGGCGGCTTCGATTCGCAGCTCAAGCGGACCGAGCCCGCACACGCGCCGGTCCCGGGCGACCCGACGGGCGCCCGGTAGCCAGCCGCGACGAGTGGGCGGGGCGCCGACGCCCCGCCCACTCCGCGCGACCTCCTCGCCAGCCAGCCACCACCACCCGCAGCCACCCATGCGCCGCATCCTCATCGCCTTCGCCGCGACCTTCGCCGTCGCGCTCCCCGTCGCGGTCCTCATGGCCCGCGCCGGGCTCACCCGCCTCCGCCGGAGACCGCGCCGCCGCGCTGCCGCCCGCGCCCTCGCCGACCGCGTCGACCGACACCCGCATCCGCGCGCTGCAGGCCACCGTGCGCGCCGCGCCCAAGCGCGCCGACGGCTGGACGCTGCTCGCCGGCGCCTACCTGCAGAAGGTGCGCGAGACCGGCGACGCCGGCTTCTACCTGCGCGCGCAGGGCGCCGTCGGCCGCGCCCTGGCGCTCCGGCCCGGCGACCCCGCCGCGCTCACCCAGCGCAGCGCCCTGGAGCTCTCGCGCCACGACTTCCGCGCCGGCCTGAGCGACGCGCTGCTGGCCCGCGCCGCCGCGCCGGCCGTCAACCAGCCCTTCGGCGCCCTCGTCGACGCCCTCGTCGAGCTCGGCCGCTACCCGCAGGCGGCCGCGGCGCTGCAGGAGATGGTCGACCGCAAGCCCGACCTGGCCGCCTACGCACGCGTCTCCTACCTGCGCGAGCTGCACGGCGACCTGCCCGGCGCCCTCTCGGCGATGACGCTCGCCGTGTCCGCGGGCGGCGCCGTCCCCGAGCAGGACGCCTACGTGTGCACGCTGCTCGGCGGCCTCGAGCTCCAGCGCGGCGGCGTGGGCGCCGCGGTGCGCGCCTATCGCCGGGCGCTGACCGCCGTGCCCGGCTACCCGGCCGCCGAGGCCGGGCTCGCGCAGGCCGACGTCGCCCGCGGGCGCCTGCGTCCCGCCATCGACCGCCTGCAGCGCGTGATCGAGCGTCTGCCGCTGCCCGCCTACGTCATCGCTCTCGGCGAGGCGCAGCAGGCGGCGGGGCGCCGCGCCGCCGCCGCGCAGAGCTTCGCGCTCGTGCGCGCGGAGACGGGCCTGCAGCAGCGCGCCGGCGTCAACGCCGACGTCGAGCTGGCCCTCTTCGAGGCCGACCACGGCAGCCCGCGCCGCGCCGTGGCCCTCGGCCGCCGAGCCTGGGCGGCGGCACCGAGCGTCCGCTCGGCCGACGCCCTGGGGTGGGCCCTGCAGCGCGCAGGGCATACGCGCGCCGCGCTCGGGTGGGCGCGGCGCGCGCTGGCCCTCGGCTCGCGCGACCCGGCCTTCCTCACCCACGCCGGCCTCACGGCCCGCGCCGCGGGGCGGCCCGATCTGGCCGCCCACTGGCTGGCCGGCGCCCGGGCGGGACGCGCGGCGCTGAGCGCGGGGCTGCGGGCGCGGCTCGCGGAGGCCGGGCGATGAGGCGCGCGCTGCTCGCCGCCGGCCTCGCCGTGCTGGCCCTCGCGGCGCCCGCGGGCGCTCACCCGCTCGGCAACTTCTCGGTCAACCACCTCGACGTCGTGCGCGTCTCGAGCGACCGCGTCGACGTCCGCTACGTCCTCGACCAGGCCGAGATCCCGACCTTCCAGGAGCGCGGGCTGCGGCCGGTGCAGGTGCTCGCGCGCAGGCGCGCCGACGTCGCGCGCGGCGTGCGCCTCACCGTCGGCGGCCGGCCGGTGGCGCTCGTCCTCGCCCCCGGCGGGCGGATTCTCGTACCCGATGGGCCAGGGCGGCCTGCACACGACGCGGGTCGAGCTGCTGGCGCACGCGCGCGCGGCGACGACCGGCGCCGACGTCGTCGTGCGCGACTCGACCTACCCAGGCCGCGTGGGCTGGCGCGCCGTCGTCGTCGAGCCGGGCGACGGCACCGCGGTGCGCAGCGACGTCACCGCCGACGACCCGACCCGGCGCCTGCACCGCTACCCGACGGCGGTGCTCTC
Source organism: uncultured Actinomycetes bacterium (assembly GCA_963851295.1). Taxonomy (GTDB): domain Bacteria; phylum Actinomycetota; class Thermoleophilia; order Solirubrobacterales; family Solirubrobacteraceae; genus JAOPZW01. The sequence goes on from CAWKOS010000006.1 coordinate 199,341, forward strand.
GAGCCCGGCGAACCGGCCGGTGGCGCACCTGCGCGTCACGCGGGGCGCCGGGACGGTGACCGCACCGCACGGCGGCGGCGTCCAGACGACGGCCGGCCACAGCGCCGGCGACCGCTTCGCGTCGGTCTTCGAGCGCGCGGCGGCCGGCCAGGGCGTGCTCCTGCTGCTCCTGCTCGCCGCCTTCGGCTGGGGGGCGGTCCACGCGCTCTCCCCGGGCCACGGCAAGGCGATGGTCGCGGCGTACCTCGTCGGCACGCGCGGCACCGCCCGCCACGCGCTGGCGCTCGGGCTGACCGTCACCGTCACCCACACGATCGGGGTCTTCGCGCTCGGGGTGGTGGCGCTGGCGCTCTCGCACTACGTCCTGCCCGAGGACCTCTACCCATGGCTGAACCTCGTCTCGGGGCTGCTCGTGCTCGGTGTCGGGGCCTCGGTCGTGCGCTCGCGCGTGCGGCGCGCCCGCGTGCGCACGCACGGCCACCACCACGACGATCACGACCATGCGCACGACCACGACCACGCGCACGACCACCACCACACGCACGACCACGCCGACCTGCGCCCGCGCGCGCTGCTCGCCATGGGCGCCTCGGCCGGCCTGATCCCGTGCCCGTCCGCGCTGGTGGTCCTCCTCGGCGCCGTGGCCCAGCACGAGATCGGCCTCGGCCTCGTCCTCATCGTCGCCTTCTCGGCGGGCCTGGCCGCGACGCTCACGGGCCTCGGGCTCGCGGTCGTCGCGGCGGGGCGCGTCTCCGCGCGCGTCAGCGGGGCCGCAGGCAGCCGCGTCCTCGCCGCGCTGCCGGCCGCCAGCTCGCTGGCGATCGTCGCGGTGGGGGTCGTCCTCACCGCCCAGGCCGTCCCGAAGGTGCTCTGAATTACCTCCAACTGCGACCTCGTTGCAGTTGCGAGGCCCCGGCAGTACGGTCGAGGAGAGGTCGCCATGACCGCGCCCCGCCTGGCTCCAGCGCTGCCCGCCGACACGCCCGCCGCCGCCGCGGCCGCGCTGCGCGAGCGCGGCATGCGTCTGTCGACCGCCCGCCGCCAGCTGCTCGACGCGCTCTTCGCCGCCGAGCGGCCGCTGAGCGCCGAGGAGCTCGCCGGCGACGGCGACGTCGCCTCGGCCTACCGCAACCTCGAGGTCCTCGAGGACGTCGGGCTCGTGCGCCACGTCCACCTCGGCCATGGCCCGGGCCTCTACCACCCGGCCGGGCGCGAGCGCGAGTTCGTCGTCTGCGAGAGCTGCGGCGCCATACGGGCGGTCGCGCCAGAGGCCCTCGACGGCGTCCGCGAGGCCGCGCTCGCCGCCGTCGGCTACCGCGCCCGCTTCACCCACTTCCCGCTCGCCGGGCTGTGCCCGGACTGCGTCTGATGACGGTCGGTGATCCGCACGTGCGGGTCGTGCGCAATAGCACTCCGAACGCGCCTTGCGGAGGGGGCGCTCGACCAGAGGAGTCTCTCGTGACCGTCCCGCACCTCACCCCCGCGGTTGAGGCGTCGACCGCCCCTGCCGCCTTCGCCGCCCTGCGCGCCAACGGCCTGCGCCTGTCCAGCGCGCGGCGCCTGCTGCTCCAGGCGCTCTACGCCGCCGAGCGGCCGCTGAGCGCCGACGAGCTCGCAGGCGACGGCGACGTCGCCTCGGCCTACCGCAACCTCGAGGTCCTCGAGGGCCTCGGGCTCGTGCGCCACGTCCACCTCGGGCACGGCCCCGGCCTCTACCAGCCGGCCGGCCGCCCGCGGGAGTTCGCGCTCTGCGAGGGCTGCGGCGCGATGGCGCCGCTGCCCTCCGACGCGCTGCGGCGCGTGCGCGAGGCGGTCCGCGAGGCCGTGGGCTACCGCGCCCGCTTCACGCATTTCCCGATCGCCGGGCTGTGCGCGGCGTGCTCCGGGGAGGCTCGCTGATGCTCGCGCGGATCCGCGGCGCCCTGACCCCCGCCGAGTGGGCACGCGCCGGCGGCCTGGCCGCCGTCGTCATCGGCCTGCACGTCGTGGGCTTCGGGCTGCTCTTCGGCTTCGTCGTGCCGCACCACTTCAGCCTCGGCGCCGGCGGCGCCTTCACGGCGGGCGTCGGGCTGACGGCCTACACGCTCGGCCTGCGCCACGCCTTCGACGCCGATCACATCGCGGCGATCGACAACACGACGCGCAAGTTCATGCAGGACGGACAGCGGCCGCTGAGCGTCGGCTTCTTCTTCTCGCTCGGGCACTCGACGGTGGTCTTCGTCCTCGCGCTGGCGCTCTCGGTCGGGATCAAGGCGCTCGCCGGCCCGGTGGCGGACGACGGCTCGACGCTGCACTCGGTCACGGGCCTGATCGGCACCGGCGTGTCGGGCACCTTCCTGTACGTCATCGCGGCGCTGAACCTCGTCGTCCTCGTCGGGATCGTCAAGGTCTTCCGGCAGATGCGCCGCGGCGCCTACTCGGAGGGCGAGCTCGAGGAGCTGCTGCAGTCGCGCGGGTTCATGAACCGCTTCCTGGGGCGCTTCACGCGCGCGGTCCGCAAGCCGTGGCAGATGTACCCGCTGGGCATCCTCTTCGGCCTGGGCTTCGACACGGCCACCGAGGTCGCGCTGCTCTTCCTGGCCGCGGGCGCCGCCGGCGCGGGCCTGCCCTGGTACGCGATCCTCTGCCTGCCCATCCTCTTCGCCGCGGGCATGTCGCTGCTGGACACGATCGACGGCTCGTTCATGAACTTCGCCTACGGGTGGGCGTTCTCCGAGCCCGTGCGCAAGGTCTATTACAACCTCACCGTCACGGCGCTCTCCGTGGCCGTCGCGCTGCTCATCGGCACCATCGAGCTGCTCTCGATCGCCGCCGAGAAGCTCAGCCTCGAGGGCGGCTTCTGGGCGTGGGTCTCGGGCATCGACCTCAACGCCGTCGGCTACCTCGTCGTCGGGCTGTTCGTCGCCACGTGGGCGGTGGCGCTCGCCGTCTGGCGCTTCGCGCGGCTCGAGGAGCGCTGGGCGCTCCCGGGCTCGGCGCCGGAGCGCGCGTAGCGACGGGCCCAGCGCACGCCGGGCACAATGCTGCCCGGCGTGCTCGCGCTCTTCGACATCGACGGGACCCTGCTGCTGAAGGCCTCCGGCGAGCACGCGCAGGCGGTGCTCGAGGCGATGCACGCCGTCTACGGCCTCGCCGAGCGCCCCGACGGCCCGCTGCAGGCCGCGGGGCGCACGGACATCGAGATCGCGCGCCAGCTCGCGCTGCTCGGGGGCATCACGGCCGAGCGCTTCGACGCCGGGCGCGACGACTTCCGGGTCGCCGCCTCGGAGGCCTACGCGCGCCTGGCCCCGGCGGACCTCGGCGCGAAGGTGGCGCCCGGGATCGTCGAGGTGCTCGAGGCGCTCGACGCGCGCGAGGACGTCCGCCTGGCCGTCCTCACCGGCAACCTCGAGCCGATCGCCCACCTCAAGCTCGCGCGCGCCGGGCTCGCGCGCTTCTTCGAGCGCGGCCAGGGCGGCTTCGGGTCCGACCACGAGGACCGCACCGAGCTGCCCGCGATCGCGCGCGCCCGCGCGGGCGGCCATCCGCGCGAGGACACCGTCGTCATCGGCGACACGCCCCGCGACATCGCCTGCGCGCGCGCCGACGGCGTGCGCTGCGTCGCCGTGGCGACGGGGCCCTACACGGCCGCCGAGCTCGCGGGCGCGGACGTCGTGCTCGACAGCGCGCACGACCTGCTCGACGCCTCTGAGCGATCGGTCAGCCGTCGACGCGGTAGCCCGCGTCGCCGAGCGCGGCGAGCGCGCCCTGGAGGGCGCCGTCGCCCGCGTGCACGGCCGCCGAGGCGCGCGCGTAGCGGCCGCGGTCGCCGCCGCCGGCCGCGGCCGCCAGGGCGGAGTAGGCGTCGCGCGAGCGCCGCAGGGCCGCGACGATCGCGTCGTGGGCGTCGCGGTCGGCCGGGCTCACGGCGCGCCGCGCCAGCGAGCGGGCCGCCGCGTCGTAGGCGCGCTGGAGGGCGCCCGCCGCGTCGGCCTGGGTGGCCGGACGGCGGGCGGCGCGCAGCTGCGCCAGCGCCGGGCCGCGGGCGCCCGCCAGGCGCTGCAGCGTCCCGGTGAGGGCCCCGGCGTAGGCCGGGTCGGGCCCGAGGCCGTACGGCGCCCCGCGCTGTAGGGCGACCGTGGAGGCGATGCGCTCGCACTGGGCGGACGCGGCGGTGCAGGCGACGGTCAGCACCCCGCGGGTCGTCGGCGCGACCAGGATCTCGGTTCGCGCGTCGGGGCGGTAGCGGTAGGCCTGCAGGCGGCCGAGGCGGACGCGGTCGCCGCGCGCAGGCGGCGTGCCCAGGCGGCGCAGGTAGGCGCCCGGGAGCAGCGCGGGGCCGGTCGCGTCCGTCAGCCCGGCGGCCACGACGCCGGGCGAGCCGTCGCGCGGGGCCACGGTGGCCGCGGAGCGCAGGGAGAGGCCGTCGACGGCGCCGCGATCGCTGCGCGCCCAGTCCGACGGGAAGGAGAGCCCCACGTCGCTCGTGGTGATCGAGCCGGCGAGGCTCGGCTCGGCGGGCGCCGCCGCCCCGCCGCTGTCGCCCACGAGCACGCCGACGACGGCAGCGGCGGCGATGATGCCCGCGAGCAGGAAGGCGAGCGCACGGCGGCGGTGGGTCGCGGGCTCGGGACCGGCCGCCGGGGGCGAGGCGGGTGCCGCTGCGGCGAGCGGGGGCGAGGGCGCCGCATCCGCCGCCGGCGCCGCGGGGGCGTCGGGCGCCGGCGCCTGCACCACCACCGCGGGCGGCGGCGCCGGCCGCGCGCGAGGCGCCGTGGTGGCCGCCGGCGGCGGCACGTCGCGCACCCGCGAGGCGCGCGTGGTCACCTTGCGCTCGGGCCGGCGCACGCCGGCCTCCTCGGCGGCCTCGATCGGCCCCGGGGGCGTGATGACCGCGCGCACGCGCTGGCCGAACGCGCGCTCGGCCTCGTCCATGAGCGCGCTCGCCGAGCGGGGGCGATCGGTGGTCGCCTTGGCCATGGCGTGGGCGATGACGTCGTCGAGCGCGGCGGGCAGGGCGGGCCGCTGCTCGCTCACGAGCGGCGGCTCGTCGCTGAGGTGCGCGTAGAGGACGGCGGCGTCGGAGGGCTTCGGGTAGGGGACGGTGCCCGTGAGGCACTCGTAGAGGACGGCTCCCAGCGCGTAGATGTCGCTCGCCGGCGTCGCGGTCTCGCCGCGGATCTGCTCGGGCGAGATGTAGTCGATGGTCCCCACGAACTGCCCCGTCCGCGTGAGGCCGGTCTCGCTGGTGCCCTTGGTCAGGCCGAAGTCGGCGAGGAAGGCGTGGTCGCGCGGCCCGACGAGGATGTTCTGGGGCTTGATGTCGCGGTGGGTCACCCCGGCGTCGTGGGCGGCGTCGAGCGCGTCGGCGACCGGCCGCAGGACCCGCAGGGTCCGCGCGCCTTCGAGCTCGCGGCCGATGATCATGTCCTTGAGCGTCGGCCCACGGACGAGGCGCATGGCGATGAAGAGCCGGCCTTCGACCTCGCCCGCCTCGTGGACGGTGACGATGTGCGGGTGGTCGATGCCGGCCTGGATGCGGCCCTCGCGCTGGAAGCGCCGGCGGAAGGAGTCATCGCTGCTGAGGCCGAGGTCGAGCAGCTTGAGCGCGACCGTGCGCCCGAGCGAGAGCTGCGTGGCCTCGTAGACCTCGCCCATCCCTCCCTTGCCGAGGAGCCTCTCGATCCGGTAGCCGGCGACTTCGGTGCCCGCGGGGAGCATGGGCGCGCCTAGTTCGTGCCGCCGCCGGTCTGGCGGCCGCCGTCGTTGGCGCCCGCGGAGGGGCGCGTCCCGGTCACGGTGCCGCCGGTCGTGCCCCCGGTCGTGGCGCCGGTGGAGCCCCCGGTCGTGGGCGTCGAGCCGGCCGGCTTGGTGGTGGTGTGCTTGGGCCGCGCCGGCCGGCGCAGCGGCGGCAGCGCGCCGGCGGCGGCCAGCTTCGGCGCGGCCGGGACGGTCCGCGGAGCCGCCAGGCGCTCGAGCGCCGGCGCCGCCGGTGTCGTCTCCGGACGCGCCGCCCGCGCCAACGCGAACGCGCCGGCGAAGGCGGCGCCCGCCAGCGCCACCGCCGCCAGTGACAGCCTCACCATTGGCACAGGTCGCGCTCCTTGGCCGCGGCCCGGGGCGCCTCTAGGATCGCCGCGAGCGCGATGACCGAGCTGGTCTTTGTCGAGCAGGCGCCGTTGAAGGGGCGCACCATCCCGATCGCGGGCGGGATGACCGTGGGCCGTGACGACTGCGACGTCATGCTCGCCGACCCGGAGGTCTCCCGTCGCCACGCGGTGGTCCACGACGGCGCCGCGGGCCCGACGATCGAGGACCTGGGGTCCAAGAACGGCACCTTCGTCAACGACGCCCGCATCGACCGCCCGGCCGTGCTCCGCGCCGGCGACGAGGTGCGCCTCGGCAACACGGTCTGGATAGTCCGGGAGCCCAGGGCCGACACCGTCGCCGCTGCGCAGCGCCCCGACCCCGGATAGCGCGCGCCGGTCAACATGCGCTCGTGTGCCTGGCGCCCGGCCGCAGGCAGAGATTGCGCCGCCGCGGCAGTTGGCCCGAGCGGATCGTGAAGCGCGCCACCCGGCCGATCGTCTGCGGCTTGGTCATCCGAATCTCGATCGTGGCGCCGACCTTCACCGGGCGCCGGCCGAACGGCCCGCGGACGCTCACGTCGCGGCGCTTGTGCACGTGGACGGTCAGCGGCCGGCGCGGGCAGCCGCCGCCGCGGCAGCTCATGCGCACGGTCGTCCCCGACGGGACCTTCAGCGTCGTCAGCGTCTGGACGATCGTGTCGCGGCTGCCGTAGGCCCATTCGTTCTTGATGAGGATGAAGGGCAGCCGGGCGAACGGGAGGTCCTTGCCGGTGCAGTCCTGGTCGATCCCGTCGCCGCGCTTCTCCTTGTTGCCCGGGAAGCGCTTGGCATTGTGGTCGTCGCAGTCCTTGCCCAGCGGCTTGGCCAGCGCGCCGTCGTGGTCGGCGTCGATCGCCTGCCTGCCGTCGCAGTCGTCGTCGACGCCGTTGTTGGCGAGCTCCTTGGCGCCCGGGTGGACGGCGCCGTTGAAGGGCTGGCAGTCGCTCGCGTCGGGCGTGCCGTCGCCGTCGCTGTCGGGGTTCGCCGCCGCCACGTGCACGCCGATGGTCGCGCTCGTGCTCCCCGCCAGGTCGGTCATCGTCACGGTGTGCGTCGTCGCGCCCTCCGCCGCCGTCGGCGTGCCCGAGATCACGCCCGTCGACGGATCGAGCCCGAGCCCCGCCGGCAGCGCGGGCGAGACCGAGAAGCTCGCCGACCCGGTGCGCCGGACCCCCTCCGGCGCGATCGGCCCGACGCTCGCGCCCGTCACGACGTCGACCGCCCGCCCGCCGTAGGAGAACGACGGCGCTCCGTAGCCGAAGAGCACGTAGGCGGTGCCGGAGTCCAGTCGGCCGTTGTTGCCGAGCGGGAATCCGACGAGGGCGTCCGATCGCCCGTCGCCGTTGAAGTCGCCTGCGCCGGCCACGGAGACCCGTGCGGTGCTCGTGCCGTCGCAGCCGCCCCCGATCGCGTACGGCCCGTCGAGGCGGATCCCGCGGCTGCCGATCGAAGCCGTGCTGATGGAGGCGGACGACCCGCCGAACCCGATGTACGCGCGTCCGGCCCCCGTCCGCGCCGGCGATGTCACGCTGGCGCATTGCGCGCCGGCGATCAGGTCGCGCGCGCCGTCGCCATTGAAGTCGCCGAGTCCCGCGATCGAGCGGCCGAGTCGCTCGCCCGAGGCGCCGTCGATCGTGAAGCCGTTGGGGTCCAGCGAGGGGAGCGCCGTGTTGGGATAGAACACCGCGTAGTCGCGCCCGGCCGACGACAGGGCGTCCCCGCGCCCGGCCACGAGGACGTCGGGCCGACCGTCGCCGTTGAGGTCGCCGGGTCCGGCGACCGCATCGCCCGCCAGCTCGGTTCCGGATGGCGGCCCGATCGTGTACCCGTCGCTGCTCCCGAGCGTGCCGAGGGCGACGTCGCCCGCCGCCGCGCGCCCGTAGATCACGTAGGCCGCGCCCTTGCTCGCGGAGGCGTCCGGCGCCCCGACGATGAGGTCGCCGCGCCCGTCGCCGTTCACGTCCCCTGCTCCTGCGAGCGACCTGCCCGCGCGCGACCCCGAGCCCGCGATCCCGATGCCGGCGCTTCCCATCGCCCCGGGGTTGGCGCTCACTGTGGTCGAGCTCTGCTTGCCGTAGACCACGTAGACCTCGCCATCGGGCACCGGAGCGACCGCTGGGCGGTCCGGCTCGCCGACGGCGACGTCGTCCAGCCCGTCGCCGTTGAAGTCGCCGATCCCCGCGACGGCGAAGCCGAGCTCGGCATTGCCCTGGTTGCCGTCGATCTCGAAGCCGGCATGGGAGAGCGACAGGAGACCGAGGTTCACCGGATCGGTGGTCTTCTTTCCGAACACGACGTAGGCGGCGCCGTCGCCTCCCGCCGCCTGCGTCGCACCGACGATGACGTCGTCGAGGCCGTCGCCGTTGACGTCGCCCGCGCCCGCGACGCTGCCGCCCGCGAACTCGTCGTCGAGGCCGCCGGTCATCCGGAAGCCCCGGTTGCCCAGTCCTGAGAGGTCGAGCGACGCCGGGTTCGCCGAGCCGAAGATCACGTAGGCCGCGCCCGCATCGGTCGGGCCGTAGCCGTCGGCTCCGATCACGACGTCGCCGAAGCCGTCGCCGTTGACGTCGCCCGCGGGCGCGACGGAGATGCCCGTTCGGTCCGGCTGGTCGGTCGTGAACTTGCCGCTCGCGCCGTAGAACGCCACCTGCGCCTGCGATTGCAGGTCGACGCTCCCGGACTGCTGCGGCAGGGCCGCACCCGCGGGCGCCGCCGCCAGGGCTGCGGCGACCAGCGCAGCAATGCTCGCGCCCATCCACCGTTCTGGACCTCTCCGCGCCCCCATTCCGTGCGATCGTAACCTCTGCCATGCGGTCCGTCAGGATTTCTGACCTGGACGTTCGGATGGCCTCGCCTAAGGTTGCGCCGATGGCGAGCGACGAGTCCGCCGCGCTGACCTACGCGTCCTACCTGGCCCTCGACGACGTCCTGGGCGCCCAGCGCCCGCGCTCGCAGGAGCACGACGAGCTGCTCTTCATCGTCATCCACCAGGTCTACGAGCTGTGGTTCAAGCAGCTCCTGCACGAGCTCCAGCATCTGCAGCGGCGCCTGGAGATGGGCGACAGCTCGCGCGCGCTGGGCACGCTGAAGCGGATCCTCACGATCCTCAAGACCGTCGTGGCGCAGATCGACGTCCTCGAGACCATGACCCCGCGCCAGTTCACGACCTTCCGCGACCGCCTCGACGCCGCCAGCGGCTTTCAGTCCGCGCAGTTCCGCGAGCTCGAGGCGGTCCTCGGCCGCCGCGACGAGCACGCGGCCGACCGCTACCCGCCCGAGTCCGGCGCACGCGAGCGGATCGCCGACGCGATGGCGCGCCCGAGCCTGCTGGACTCCTTCCTGCGCTACCTGGTCGCGCAGGGCTTCGGCGTCCCGCGCGCGGCGCTCGAGCGCGACGTCCGCATGCAGGCCGCCCCGTCGCCCGAGGTGCAGGACGTCCTCGTCGAGGTCTACCGCGTCGACGGGCCCGAGGCGCAGGTCTGCGAGCGGCTCGTCGACGTCGACGAGGGCCTTCAGGAGTGGCGCTACCGCCACGTCAAGATGGTCGAGCGGACCATCGGCGACAAGGCGGGCACCGGCGGCTCGTCGGGCGCCGAGTACCTGCGGAGCACGCTCTTCGAGCCGCTCTTCCCGGACCTCTGGGCCGTCCGCCGGCGCCTGTGAACCCGCTCGCCGCGCACTACACGCGCTTCCGCGTCGCCGAGCGCCTGCTGCTCACCGGCCACTCCCACCAGGCGTGGCCGGACGTCGCCTTCGAGGGCCAGGCCGAGGCCTTCGACGACGCCGCGCGGCTCGTCGACGACAAGTGGGGTCGCGCCTTCGAGAAGGCCGACGAGGTCCGCGCCGGCTTCCGTCGCGCGCTCGGCGACCCAGACGCGGACCTCGCCCTCGGCGCGAGCACGCACGACCTCCTGCTGCGCTTCCTCTCGGCCCTCGACCTGCGCGCGCGGCCGCGGCTGGTCAGCACCGACGGCGAGTTCCACACCCTGCGCCGCCAGCTCGGGCGCTTCGCGGAGGCCGGACTGGAGGTCGTGCGCCTGCCGGCCGAGCCGGCGGACACGCTGGCACAGCGCCTGGCCGCCGAGGTCGACGAGCGCACGAGCGCGGTGCTCGTGTCGGCCGTGCTCTTCGAGACGGCGCGGATCGTGCCCGGGCTCGACGCGCTCGCGCGCGCGTGCGCGGGCGCCGGGACCGAGCTGCTCGTCGACGCCTACCACGCGCTCGGGGCGCTCCCGTTCGACCTCGCCGCCCGCGGGCTGGGCGACGCGTGGGTGATCGGGGGCGGCTACAAGTACCTGCAGCTCGGCGAGGGCAACTGCTTCCTGCGCGTGCCCGTCCACGGCGGCGAGCTGCGGCCGGTCATCACGGGCTGGTACGCCGAGTTCGCGGCGCTCGCCGCCGAGCACGACCCCGGGCGCGTCGCCTACGGCCGCGGCGCCGAGCGCTTCGCGGGCTCGACCTACGACCCGACGAGCCACTACCGCGCGGCGCGCGTCCTGCGCTTCTTCGACGAGCAGGGGCTGACCCCCGAGCGCCTGCGCGCCTCCTACCGCCGCCAGGTCGACCTGCTCGCGGCCGCCTTCGACGCCCTCGGCGCCGACGACGCTGTGATCACCCGCGACCGCGAGACGCCGCTGGAGCAGTACGGCGCCTTCCTGGCCCTGCGCGCGCCCCGCGCCGGCGACCTGCAGCGCGCGCTCGCCGCCCGCGGCGTCCTCGCCGACAGCCGCGGTGCGGTGCTGCGCCTCGGCCCGGCCCCCTACCTGAGCGACGAGCAGCTCGAGCAGGCGGTCGCGCTCCTCGGCGAGGCGCTCAGGTCCGCGTGAGCTTCTTGTAGGTGATGCGGTGCGGGCGGTCGGCCTCGTCGCCGAGCAGCGCGTGGCGGTGCTCCTCGTAGGCCTCGAAGTTGCCCTCGAACCACGTCACCTGCGAGTCGCCCTCGAAGGCGAGCACGTGGGTGGCGACGCGGTCCAGGAACCAGCGGTCGTGGGAGATCACCACCGCGCAGCCGGCGAAGCTCAGCAGCGCCTCCTCGAGCGCGCGCAGGGTGTCGACGTCGAGGTCGTTGGTGGGCTCGTCGAGGAGCAGGAGGTTGCCGCCCGAGCGCAGGAGCTTGGCGAGGTGCAGGCGGTTGCGCTCGCCGCCGGAGAGCTTGCCGACCTTCTGCTGCTGGTCGGATCCCTTGAAGTTGAAGCCCGCGGTGTAGGCGCGCGAGTTCATCCAGCGGTCGCCGACCTTGATCTGGTCCATGCCGCCGGAGATCTCCTCCCAGACGGTCTTGTCGGCCTCCAGCGCGTCGCGCGACTGGTCGACGTAGGCCATCTGCACGGTGTCGCCGATGCGCAGGGTGCCGCTGTCGGGCTGCTCCTGGCCGGTGATCATGCGAAAGAGCGTCGTCTTGCCCGCGCCGTTGGCGCCGATGACGCCGACGATGCCGCCGGGCGGCAGCGAGAAGCTCAGGTCCTCGATGAGCAGGTTGTCGCCGAAGCCCTTGCGCAGGTGCTCGGCCTCGACGACGACGTTGCCCAGGTGCGTCGAGGTCGGGATGTGGATCTGGACCTCGTCGAGCTTGACGTTGCGCTCCTGGGCGACGAGCGCCTCGAAGTTCTGCAGGCGCGCCTTCTGCTTGGTCTGGCGGCCCTTGGGGTTCTGGCGCACCCAGTCGAGCTCGGCCGCGATCGTGCGCTGGCGCGCCTTCTCGGTCTTCTCCTCCTGCGCCAGGCGCTTCTGCTTCTGCTCCAGCCAGCTGGAGTAGTTGCCCTCGTAGGGGATCCCGCGCGAGCGGTCGAGCTCGAGGATCCAGCCCGCGACGTTGTCGAGGAAGTAGCGGTCGTGGGTGACGGCGACGACGGTGCCCTTGTAATCGGCCAGGTGGCGCTCGAGCCACGCGACCGACTCGGCGTCGAGGTGGTTGGTCGGCTCGTCGAGGAGCAGGAGGTCGGGGGCGCCGAGCAGCAGCCGGCAGAGCGCGACGCGGCGGCGCTCGCCGCCCGAGAGCGTCGTGACGTCGGCGTCGGCGGGCGGCAGGCGCAGCGCGTCCATCGCGTACTCGACGTTGGTGTCGAGGTTCCACGCGTCGGCGGCGTCGATCTTGGCCTGCAGCGCCGAGAACTCGTCGGCCGTCTCGTCGGAGTAGTTGGCGGCCAGCTCGTTGAAGCGGTCGAGCAGCGCGCGCGTCCCGGCGACGCCGTCCTCGACGTTGGCGCGCACGTCCTTGCCCTCGTCGAGCCGCGGCTCCTGCTCGAGCAGGCCGACCGTGGCCCCGGGCGCCAGCTGCGCGTCGCCGCGGACCTCGGTGTCCAGGCCGGCCATGATCCGCAGCACGGTCGACTTGCCCGCGCCGTTGTAGCCGAGCACGCCGATCTTCGCCCCGGGGAGGAAGGCGAGCGTGATGTCGTTGAGCACCGTCTTGTCGGGCGGATAGACCTTCGACAGGCGGTACATCTGGAAGATGTACTGGTGAGCCATCGGCCTTGAGGGTAGCCGGGGGCGGCAGTAGCGTCGGCTCATGGCCGAGCAGAAGAAGAAGGCCGACGGCTGGCTCGCGCGCTGGCGCGAGCGCCGGCGCGAGGCGGGGCGGCGCGCTGCCGAGATCCAGGGCCGCACGCGCGAGGCCCGAAACGCCGGCACGCGCCGGGCGGACGGGCGCGGCGCGGGCGACGGTCCCGGAGCGGGCGCCGGCGGGATCTGAGCCGAGCCTCGCCCCGCTAGGTGAACGCGTTCACCGCGCGGGCCACCACGAGGCCGAGGATCGCCAGCGCCACCGACGCCTGCACGACCATCGCGCCCTTGGCGCGGTGCGTGAGCGGCATGACGTCGGTCGGGCTGAAGGCGGTCGCGTTGGTGAAGCCGAGGTGCAGGTAGTCGAAGAAGACGGGCCGCCAGCCCGGCGGCGCGAGCTCCGGGTTGACCTGCTCGACGAAGGCGAAGTCCAGAGGCCCGGCGTGCCGGACGCGCGCGCCGGGACCCCCGCCGTCCATGAGCCAGTAGAGCATCGCGAACGCGAGGTTGTTCCCGAGCCAGACGACGGCGCCCGTGGCCAGCAGCTCGCTCGGGGAGTTCGTGAGCTTCGTCCCCTTGATGAGGTCGTGGACGAGCAACGCCGTCGCCCACAGCGCCGCCGCGACGAGGATGCCGACGAGGGCGAGCGAGGCCCGGCGCAGCCGCCGGTGCTCGACCGGCCCGGTCGGGTCGCTCGTGACGAGGACGACGAGGAGCACGGCCTCGATCGCCGGCAGCAGCCACGGGAGGCGGATGACGCCCTCCTGCGGGAGCCAGATCCGCACGGCGATCTCGAGGGCCATGACGATCAGCACCGTCGCGATGGGCGGCCAGCGCGACTCGCCGAACGTCGACCCGGGAGCTTCGCTCACGTCGGCGACCTTGCCGCCGGGCATCGGGTCGGGCAATGGTGCCCGCACGTGTCCGGGCGTCCGGCTCACGCCCCAAGGACACAGGCACGCACGATTGCTCGCGCGGCCGCGCGCACGGACGCTGTCGCGACCATGTCCGACGCCACGCCCCCGCCTGCGCGCGGGCCCGAGCCGGCGCCCGAGTCCGCGCCCGAGACCCCGTCCGAGCAGCACTCGGCGGCCCGCAACCCGTGGCTGTGGGCCACGGCCATCGTCGCCGTCATCGCCATCGCGTTCGGTGTCGTCGCCCTCAACGAGCGCTCGAACGCCGACGACGCCAAGGAGGATTCCGCGGCGCAGAAGGAGAAGCAGGCGACGACGACCGAGGCGCAGACCGAGACGAAGGCGCCGGCGACGAGCCAGCAGGAGACCCAGCCGCCCGCGACGACGTCGACGGAGTCAGACGACAAGAGCCGCCCGGGACTCATAGCCGCAGCCGCGGCGGCGGCGGGCGCCGCCTTCGCGAACGCCCGCAAGGAGCTCAACGCCAACGACCAGCAGATCGACGAGCTCGAGTCCGAGGTCGACAAGGCCAACGCCGACGCCGAGCAGGCCAAGAAGGACGCCGACAAGGCCAAGCAGCAGGCCAGCGACGCATCGGACGCCCAGAAGAAGTCCGAGGCCGAGGCCGAGCAGGCCAAGGCCGAGCAGAGTCAGCTCCAGGCCAAGGCCGACGCCGCCGCCGCGTGCGCCAAGTCGATGCTCGAGATCGCGTCGGAGATCCCGAAGGCGCCGAGCGTCGACGAGGGACTCAAGCAGGCCGCCGACGACATCAAGACCCTGGCGCCCAAGTGCAAGGAGTCGGTCGCGTCCGCGGGCGGCGGGGGCTAGCTGTAGACCCGAGGAGGTTGTTCCGCGTCCCCGCCACGCCGGCGTGGGCCCGAACAGCTCACCGAGGGAGAGCAGCCTTCCGCGCCGCCGGCCCCCGGGGGGCGCTCCCGGCCCCCGGGAGGCGCCGAACGTCGGTTTTCCCCCATCCACACGCGGTAGGACCGACGTTCGACCCCCGGGCACGGACCCGCGCCTCGGTGAGCTGTTCGCAGCGCAACGGGCGTCACAGCGACCCGGGACCCCGAACAACGTGCTCAGGAACTACAGCTAGCCGGCGTGCCAGGCGCTTCTCGAACCAGTGGTGGGCGTAGGGCTCGTCGTTGAACGCCTCGACCTCGGTGTAGCCCGCTGAGCGGTAGAGGCTCGTCGCCTCGTGCAGCGAGCCGTTGGTCTCCAGGCGCGCGCGCCGCGCGCCGCGCGCCGCGGCGTGGGCCTCGAGCTCGGAGAGCAGCCGCCGGCCGACGCCGAGCCCGCGGGCCCGCGGGGCGACCCACATGCGCTTGATCTCGGCCGGCGCGCGGCGGTGGAGCTTCAGCGCCCCGCACCCGACCGGCTCGCCGTGCAGCCAAGCGACGAGCAGCACGCCGGCGGGCTCGGTGAGCTCGGCGTCGTCGGCGGAGATGCTCTGCTCGGGGTCGAAGCCGGTGTCGAAGCGCGCGTCGAGCTCGGCGAAGTAGGAGCCCAGGCAGGAGCGCGCGGCGTCGGTGGTCGGCGGCTCGACGGCGACCTCGACGAGGCCGGCGGTGAGCAGGCGCTCGACCGTCGCCATCGCCTGCACAAGTCGCTCACGGTGGTCGGGGCGCAGCGGCGCCAGCAGCGACCAGGCGAGCTCGTCGCTGCGCCGGTCGAGCAGCTCGCGCTCGGCGCGCCCCGCGGCCGTCAGGCGGACGCTGCGCACGCGACGGTCTGCGCGATCGGGCCCGACGGTCACGAGGCCGTCGCGCTCGAGCGTCCGCAGCAGCCGACTGAGGTAGCCGGAGTCGAGGTCCAGGCGCGCGCGCAGCGCGCGCACGTCGGTGCCGTCTTCGGCGACCTCCCAGAGCACGCGCGAGGCGCCGAGCGGGCGGTCGCGGGCGAGGTAGCCGTCCTGGAGCGCGCCGATGCGCTGGGTCACGGTGCGGTTGAAGGAGCGGACCCGTCGTGTCGCCTCGGCATGCATATCTCTGACTATAGTCAGAGAACTTCCCGATCGCTACGGTCAGGGGGTGTCCCGGGGTCCTGCCATCCGCCTGCGTGGCGTCGTCAAGCGCTACGGCCCCATCACCGCGGTCGACGGCTTCGACCTCGACGTGCCGGAGGGCACCTGCGTCGGCCTGCTGGGCCCCAACGGGGCGGGCAAGACGACGACGATGAAGATGCTCACGGCGCAGGCGATCGCCGACGAGGGCGAGCTCGAGGTCCTCGGCCACGTCCTGCCCGGCGACTCGAAGGCTGCGCGCGCGAAGTGCGGTGTCGTCCCGCAGCTCGACAACCTCGACGTGACGCTGACCACCGAGCAGAACCTGCTCGTGTTCGCCCACCTGTACCGGATCGGCCGCGCCGACCGCAAGGCCGCGATCGAGTGGGCGCTCGAGCTCGCCAACCTGCGCGACCGGCGCGACACGCGCGTCGACCGGCTCTCGGGCGGCATGCGCCGGCGGCTGCTCATCGCCCGTGCGCTCGTGCACCGCCCGCAGCTCGTGCTCCTCGACGAGCCGACCGTCGGCCTGGACCCGCAGGTGCGCCAGGAGCTGTGGGCGCTCATCGACAGCCTGCGCAGCGAGGGCACCTCGATCCTGATGTCGACGCACTACATCGAGGAGGCCCAGCGGCTCGCCGACACCGTGACGATCATGTCCCACGGCAAGGCCGTGGCGGTCGGGCCGCCGGCCGCGCTCGTGGCCGAGCACGTGGGCGCCGAGGCGCTCGAGGTCTACGGCCCGCCGGCGCGGCTGACCGAGGTCGAGGCGACCGCGCGCGCCGAGGGGCTGCGCACGCGGCGCACGGGCACGAGCGTCGCGGTCCTCGGCGACGGCCACGGCCTGGGCCTGGAGGGCGAGCGCCGTGCCGCGAACCTCGAGGACGTCTTCGTGCTGCTCACCGGGGAGGAGATCGAATGAACGGCCGCCTGGAGCGCTCGGCGCTGAGCGGCGTGCTCGTGCGCGAGGTCGTCAACTTCTCGTCCTTCTGGAAGTCGACCACGTTCTCCTCGACGGTCCAGCCGACGATCTACCTGATCGCCTTCGGCTTCGGCTTCGGCTCGCTGGTCTCCGAGGTCGACGGCTACGACTACGTCCAGTTCGTCGCCACCGGGACGGTCGCGACGGGGGTGCTCTTCGCGAGCGTCTTCCCGGCCATGTTCGGGACCTTCGTCAAGTACCAGTTCCAGAGGACCTACGACGCGATCCTCGCCGCCCCGGTCGACGTCGAGGAGCTCGTGACGGCCGAGACGCTGTGGATCGCCACGCGGGCCGGCGCCTTCGGCAGCGTCCCGCTGCTCGTGGGCATCGTCTTCGGCCTGGACCCGACGTGGGGGATGCTCACCGTCCCCTTCATCGGCTTCATCGCCGGCTTCGGCTGGGGCGCCTGCGGGATCATGATCGCCGCGATCGTCAAGTCGATCGACGGCTTCAGCTACGTGAGCGCCGCCGTCCTCACGCCGCTCTTCCTGGTCGCCGGCACCTTCTTCCCGCTCACGCAGCTTCCGCAGTGGGCGCAGGTGCTCGGCAAACTCAACCCGCTCTACCACTGCGTCCAGCTGGTGCGCGATGCGTCCTTCGGGTGGCAGGGCTGGGCGGACGTCGGCCACCTCGCGGTGCTCGTCGGCTTCGCGCTCGTCATGTGGCGCCTGGCGATCGTCCTGCTCCAACGCCGCCTGATCGACTGATGTTGCTCGAGGTCAACGGGGCGCGGCTGTGCGCGCAGACCTTCGGCCGGCGGTCCGACCCGGCCATCCTGCTCATCATGGGGGCCAGCGCCGCGATGGACTGGTGGGAGGACGACTTCTGCGAGCGCCTGGCGGCCGGGCCGCGCCACGTCGTGCGCTACGACCACCGCGACACGGGCCAATCGACGACCTATCCGCCCGGCGCCCCCGGGTACGTCGGCGCCGACCTCGTCGCCGACGCGGTCGGCGTGCTCGACGCCCTCGACCTGCGCGCGGCGCACGTCGTGGGGATGTCGATGGGCGGCGCGCTCGCCCAGCTCGTGGCGCTCGACCATCCCGACCGCGTCGCCTCGCTGACCCTCGTGGCCACGAGCCCCGCCGGGCCGGGCGAGCCCGACCTGCCTGGCATGGACGACGAGGCGGGCGCCGCCTTCGCGGCGCTCGGCGAGCCCGACTGGAGCGATCGCGCCGCCGTGCTCGACCACGTCGTCGCGCTCGCGCGGGCCTGCGCGGGCCGCTCGCGCCCCTTCGACGAGCAGCACATGCGCGCGGTCTGGGAGCACGTCCTCGAGCGCACCATCGACATCGAGGCGGCCATGAAGAACCACTACGCGACGGAGGGCGGCGGCCGCTGGCGCGAGCGTCTCGGCGGCCTCGACGTGCCGACGCTCGTCATCCACGGCGGCGAGGACCCGCTCTTCCCGATCGAGCACGGTCGCGCCCTGGCGCGCGAGATCCCGGGCGCCGAGCTGCTCACGCTCCCGCACGCCGGCCACGAGCTGCCACGCGAGGACTGGGACGCGATCATCGGCGCGATCCTGCGCCTCACGCAGGGATCGTGAACGCCTCCGGCTGCGAGCCGTCGACGTCCGTGAAGCCGTAGACGCGGGCGAGGTCGCCCGCGGTGAGCAGCTCGCCGGTGCGCTCCTGTTTGGCCGGGTCGGCGGCGAGGTGGGCGATCGCCCGCCCGAGGTACTCGGGCGACTCGGTGCCCGAGAGGTCGAACGGCGCCTCGGCGTGGGCCGCCAGGACGCGCTCGGTGCGCATGAAGCCGGGCGCGATCGCCACGGCGGTGACGCCGCGCGGGCGCAGGTCCTGCGCCGCGGCGAAGGCGAAGCGCGCGATGGCGCCCTTGGCCGCGTCGTAGAGCGCGTTGCCCATGTAGGCACCGCGCGCCCAGGCGATCGTGCAGGCCATCAGGCCGCCCTCGGCCAGCAGCGGCGCGGCGCGACAGCTCGTCAGCAGCGTCGGCCAGACGCCGGCGCCGAACATCGACGCCCAGCGGCGCTCCAGCGGCTGCTCCCAGAAGGGGAGGTCGAACTCGGCGCGCACGTAGCGCTCGTAGCCGCCCCAGGCGTTGTTGACGAGCACGTCGAGCCGGCCGTGGTCGGCGCGGATGCGCGCGACCAGTGCGTCGACGGCCGCCTCGTCGGTGTGGTCGCAGACCACGCCGATGCCGGTCCCGCCGCGGCGCGTCACCTCGTCGGCCGAGTCCTCGACGGTGCCCACCATGCCCTCCGTGCGCGCGCCCGCGCGCGAGGAGCGGCCGCTGACGTAGACGGTCGCGCCGGCCTCGCCGAGGACGGCGGCGATGGCGGCGCCGGCGCCGCGGCTGGCGCCGGTGACGAGGGCGATGCGGTCGGAGAGGTCGGGCATGGCTGTAATACTAAACGAAGATTCACAAATGGCAGGACGACCGCGAACCCGCAGCGACGACGACCTCCTCGACGCGACCTTCCGCGCGGTCGGGGCCGTCGGTCCCGCGCGCCTGACGCTCGCCGACGTGGCCCGCGAGGCCGGCGTGGCG
Organism: uncultured Actinomycetes bacterium; assembly: GCA_963851295.1. Lineage (GTDB taxonomy): Bacteria > Actinomycetota > Thermoleophilia > Solirubrobacterales > Solirubrobacteraceae > JAOPZW01. Next base: position 218,364 of record CAWKOS010000006.1, read on the forward strand.
CCGGCCACCCTCGTGCAGCGCTTCGGCTCCAAGCGCGCGCTGCTCGCGGCGGCCGCCGAGCGCGCCGCCGGCCGCGCCGGCCGCGCGCTGCCCGCGCCCGGCGACGCGCCCCTGGCCGCCCTCGTCGACGGCCTCGTCGCGCTCACCGCCCCGGTGCGCGACCCGGCCGCCTTCGCCAACCACCTCGCCCTGCTGCAGCTCGACCTCGCCGACCCGCAGCTGCGCGCCCACGCGGCCGCGCACGCCCGCGCCCTGCGCCGGGCCATCGCGCAGCGCCTCGACGCGGCGGTGGCGGCGGGCGAGCTGGCCCCCTGCGACACCCGCGCGCTGGCGGACGCGGTGCACGCCGTCTTCCACGGCGCGCAGCTCGATTGGGCCGTCGACCGGCGCGGCGGCCTCGCCGCCCGCGTGCGCGCGGCGCTCGAGGCCGTGCTGCATCCAAGACTCCTCCTCTGAGCGCCTCGGCGCTATCGTCGAGTGCTCATGCCCGCAGTGCTCGACATCGAGCAGGCTCTGCTCCTCCTGGAGATCGAGCCGCCCTTCGACCAGCGCGAGGTCCAGCTCGCCCGGCGGCGGCTGGCCAAGGTCTGGCACCCCGACCTTGCGCCGCCCGGGCGCCAGTTCGAGCACGAGCGCCACCTCAAGGCGATCAACGACGCCGCCGACCAGCTCATCTCGCTGGCCGAGGGCTCGCGCGGCGGCCGCGTCTCCAAGAACGCCGTCAAGGTCTCCGCCGCCGCGGCGCGCAAGGCGCGCGCCGAGGAGGGCCAACGCGCCTACGAGGCCGAGCAGCGCGCCCGCGAGCATGCCGCCGACCGCGCCAAGCACGACCCGTTCGGCTCGCGCGTGCCCGACCACTCGGTCGTGCACCGCTACGCCCGCTGCCTGAGCTACCCGGAGTGGGGCGTAGGCTCCGTGACGGGCATCTACTTCACCGGCGACGGCGACGACGTCCAGCAGTGGGCGCGCGTGAAGTTCGCCCCCGGCGTGCGCACCGTCCCGGCCGGATCGCTGCAGTTCGTCGACTTCTCCAAGCCCGACCCCGGCGCCGAGCGGGTCCAGCGCTTCATGACCGCCGCCCAGCACGCGATGGCCGAGGGCGACTACAAGCTGGCGGCCAAGCGCCTGGTCTACGCGCGCGACGCCGAGCCGACCAACACCGCCGTCCTGCGCCTGATGACGCTCGCCTTCTGGCAGGGCGGCGAGCTCGAGGCCGCCGGGCGCGCGGTGCGCGACTGGGCGCGCGTCGACGGCGAGCGTCCGGCGCCGCACCGCTTCGCGGCGCGCATCTACGAGGACATGGGCGCGATCGACCTCGCCGCCGAGGCCGCCGACCGCGCCGCGGCGCGCGGCCCGCAGGATGCCGACGCGTGGGAGCGCGTCGGGCGCCTGCGCCTGCGGCTCATGGACAGGGCCGCCGCCATCAGCGCGCTCGAGCGCGCGCGGCGGATCATGCCGAGCGTCGAGGGGTTGCTCGACCTCGCCCTCGCCTTCCATCTCGCCGGCGACCTCGGCGGCGAGGTCACGGCCACCGAGCAGGCCACGCAGCTGGACCCGGGCTCGGCCCCGGCGTGGGCGCGCCACGCGCACGCGCTGGCGCGGACCGACCGCGTCTCGGACGCCATCGGGGCCGCCGAGCGCGCGCTCGACCTCAACGGCGCCGACGAGGAGGTCACCGACCTCCTCGAGCGCCTGCGCGCCGCCCTGCCTCGCGTCCTGCCCGCCGCGTGAAGGCCTGGGCCTTCGACGCCGACGCGCTGGGCCCGCCGCCGGCGGGCGTCCAGGTCGTCGCACAGATCGCCCCCGACGTCGAGTTCGTCGTCCCGCGCTGGGAGGACGTCCCCGCGCTCGATGAGATCGCGGGCCTGCGCGTCGTGCAGGTCCTGTCGGCGGGCGTGGACTGGATCGCCGACCGCATCCCCGCCGGCGTGACCCTCTGCAGCGCCCGCGGCGCCCGCGACCGCGCGATGGCCGAGTGGGTGATGGCGGCGATCCTCGCCGACGCCAAGCGGGCGCGCGAGTGCGCCGAGCAGCAGGCGCGCGAGCACTGGGAGATCGTCAAGATCGCCGACGCCTCGCAGCTGCGCGTGCTCGTGCTCGGGTACGGCTCGATCGGGCGGGCCCTCGAGGCGATGCTGGAGCCCTTCGAGGGCGACGTCGTCGGGGTGGCGCGGCGCGCGCGCGACGGCGTCCACGGCGTCGACGAGCTGCCGGCCCTGCTCCCGGACGCCGACGTCGTCGTCAACCTCCTCCCGCTCACCGACGCCACGCGCGGCGCGGTCGGGGCCGGCGAGCTGGCCGCGATGCGCGAGGGCGCGCTCTACATCAACGCCGGCCGCGGCGCGACCACCGACACCGAGGCGCTCGTGAAGGCCCTGCAGTCGGGCCGCATCCGCGCGGTGCTCGACGTCGTCGACCCCGAGCCGCTGCCCGCCGGCCACCCGCTGTGGACGGCGCCCCACGTGATGATCAGCCCGCACAGCGCCGGCGACACCCCGGCCTCCGACCGCGCCGCGTGGGCGCTGGCGGCGGCGCAGCTGCGCCGCTACGCGGCCGGCGAGCCGCTGCGCAACGTCGTCAGCGACGGCTACTGACAACCACCGGGCGGGCCGGGACCGATAGGCTCGGAGCGTCGTGCCGACGCCGCTGCTCACGCTGGCGCAGGCACTGGGGCCGGTGCAGCAGGAGCACCTCCTGCAGGCACGCCAGATGCAGGCGCTGTCGTTCGCCGTGCACATCCCACTGGTGTGCTTCGGGATCGCCTTCCCGCTGATGGTGCTGGTGATGGAGTGGATCGGCCACCGCACCGGCGACCCGCTCTACCTCACGATCGCGCGGCGCTGGAGCCGGGTCATGGTCGCGCTGTTCGCCGTCGGCGTCATCACGGGCACGATCCTGAGCTTCGAGATGGGCCTGCTGTGGCCGAACTTCACGGCGACCTTCGGCGCCGTCTTCGGCCTGGGCTTCGCCATCGAGGGCTTCTCCTTCTTCATGGAGGCCATCTTCATCGGGATCTACATCTACGGCTGGGACCGGCTGTCGCCGCGCGCGCACATGCTCAGCGCGATCCCGATCGTGATCACCGGCTTCACGGGCTCGTGGATGGTCATCGCGGTCAACGCCTGGATGAACCACCCTGGCGGCTTCCGGCTCGCGGGCGGCAAGGCCGTCGACATCCACCCGGTCAGCGCGCTCTTCGGCAACTCGTACCTGTGGCACGAGCTCGTGCACATGTACATCGCCGGCTACATCGTCACCGGCTTCATCGTCGCCGGCGCCTACGCGGCGGCCCGCCTGCGCGGGCGCTGGGGGCGCTACGAGCGCACCGCGATGGCCGTGCCGCTGACCATCGCCGCGCTCGCCGCGCCCGTCCAGGTCCTCGTCGGCGACTGGGCCGCGCGCGAGGTGGCCGACAAGCAGCCCACCAAGCTCGCGGCGCTCGAAGGTCTGGCCGAGACGACGAAGGGCGCGCCCGAGCACATCCTCGGCTGGTACCAGGACGGCGAGGTCAAGTTCGGGGTCCGGATCCCGAAGATGCTCTCGCTGCTCTCCTTCCACGATCCCAACGCGACCGTGGAGGGGCTGGACGCGGTGCCGGCCGGCGACCGCCCGCCGGTGAACGTCGTCCGCGTCTCCTTCCAGATGATGGTCGGGATCGGGACGCTGCTGGCCGCGCTCGGGGCGCTCGTCCTCTACGTCCGCGTGCGCCGACGACGGCTGCCCGAGTGGCGTTGGTTCTACTGGGCGCTGGCCGCGGCGGGGCCGCTGGCGTGCGTCGCGCTCATCTGCGGCTGGGTGACCACCGAGGTCGGCCGCCAGCCGTGGGTCGTCTACCGGGTGATGCGGACCTCGCAGGCGGTCACGGGCGCGGGCGGCATCCCGATCGGCTACGCGACCCTGTGGGTCGTTTACATCGCGGTCGGCGTCGGCGTGGTCTGGATCCTGCGGCGCCTGGCGCGCATGCCGATGGCGGCCTCGGAGGTCTGAGCCGTGTCGCTCGAGCAGATCCCGATGGTCTTCGTCCTCCTCGGGCTCGTCTTCTACATCGTGCTCGCGGGCGCCGACTTCGGCGCGGGGATCTGGGAGGTCGCGCCGGGGCACGGCGAGCGCGGCCTGCGGGTGCGCGATCACGCCCACGACGCGATGGCGCCCGTCTGGGAGGCCAACCACGTGTGGCTGATCTTCGTGCTGGTCGTGACGTGGACGGCCTATCCCGCCGCCTTCGGCTCGCTGGCCTCGACGCTCTGCGTCGCGCTCTTCCTCGCCGGGCTCGGCATCATCGTCCGCGGCGCCGCGTACGCGCTGCGCAGCGGGACCTCGGACCCGCGCGAGATCCGCCGCATCGACATGGCCTCGGCCGTCTCGTCGGTCGTCACGCCCTTCGCCCTGGGTGCCGCGATCGGCGGCATCGCGTCGGGCCGCGTGCCCTATGGCAACGCCAAGGGCGACCTCATCACGAGCTGGCTGAACCCGACCTCGATCCTCATCGGCGTCCTCGCGGTCGCCTTCTGCGCGTACCTCGCCGCCGTCTACCTGTGCGCCGACGCGGTCCGGCGCGGCCAGGACGACCTGGTGGCGCCCTTCCGCACGCGGGCGCTCGGCGCGGGGGTCGTCGCGGGGGCGCTCTCGATCGCCGGCCTGCCCGTGCTGCACCACGACGCCTACCGCCTCTACCACGGTCTCGTCGCGGGCGACGGCCTGCCGGCCGTGATCGTCTCGGTCCTCGCCGGGCTCGCCGCCTTCGCGCTCGTGGTCCGCGAGCGCTTCGAGCCCGCCCGCTACACGGCGGCGCTCGCCGTGGCGGCGATCGTCGCGGGCTGGGCGCTGGCCCAGAAGCCGGTCTTCCTGCCGGGGCTGACGGTCGAGCAGGCGGCCGCGCCGCACGACGTCCTGGTGACGGTCGTCGTCGCGGTCCTGGGCGGGGCGATCATCCTCTTCCCGTCGCTGGTGCTGCTCTTCCGGCTGACCCTCGGCGGCCGGCTGGGGCACGGGTACGAGGAGCACGGCGCGCCGGACCATGCCGCCGCGCCCGCCCCCGCCGGCGCCGCCGCGCCCGCCCCGGCCCGCAGCGTCATGCTCGCCGCCGCCCCCGGCCTCCTCGGCCGCATCGCCGCCGCCTGCGCCGTCGCCGGCTTCGGCTTCCTGACCATCGCCGAGGCCGGCTGGGCGCACGCGGTGGGCGTCGTCGCCCTCTTGGCCTTCATCGTCGTCGGCTTCCTGGGCGCGGTGCCCGCGCTGCTCAGCGACGAGCCCGCCGCGGGGTAGGCCGCCGCGCCCTCTTGGCGTCCGCGCTCAGCCGCCGGCTGCGACGGCGTGCGCGCGAACATGTTCGAGTTTGCCCCGGTTTCCGACGACAAGTCGCACAAGTTCGCGCTCACCGGGCGCCGCGGGCGCCAGCCGCTAGTCCTCCAGCCGGAAGCCCGGGTCGCCCTCGAGGTCGGCGACGTCCATCTGCGCCTTCTGCAGATGCCCGGCGAAGTCCCAGTTGAGCGCCTGCCAGCGCGTGAACTGGTCGATGACCCACATGCCCGACTGGCGCGAGCCGTTGCCCGACTTGCCGTTGCCGCCGAAGGGGAGGTGGGCCTCGGCGCCGCTGGTCGAGTTGTTGACGCTGACCATGCCGGCGCCGATGCGCTCGCGGAAGCGGAAGGCGTGCTTGGGGCTGGTCGTGTAGATCGACGCGCTCAGCCCGTAGCCGTGGCCGTTGGCGAGCGCCATCGCCTCCTCCCAGTCGCCGAAGGACGCGACGCCGACGAGCGGGCCGAAGGTCTCGGTGTTGGCGAGGTCGTCGTCGACGCGGACGCCGTCGACGATCGTCGGGTGGACGAAGAGCCCCTTCTCGGGGTCGCCGCCCACGAAGCCCTCGCGCGGGTGCGCGGCGGTGATGCGGCCCGTCGCGCTCGAGCCGTGGACGCTGTGGTGGTCGCGGATCAGTCCCAGCCAGTCGTCCTCGAAGCGCTGCAGGAAGCGCTCGTGGATCATCGGGCCGTAGAGGACGTCCTGGGTCGGGTCGCCGATCGCCGCCCCCTCGACCGCCGCCTTCAGGCGGGCCACGAAGTCGTCGTGGACGCGCTCGTCGACGATCACGGTCCCCAGCGACGTGCAACGCTGCCCGGCCGTCCCGAACCCGCTGAAGAGCGCGCCCTCGACGGCGAGGTCGAGGTCGGCGTCGTCCATCACGACCAGCGGGTTCTTGCCGCCGAGCTCCAGGCACGGCGACTGCAGGTTGCGTCCGCACAGCTCGCCGACCTGCGCGCCGACCGCGCTCGAGCCGGTGAAGCCGACCTTGTCGACGAGGTCGCGCTCGAGCGCCTGCTCGAGGCCGGCGAAGGTCTGCGGGCCGCCGGCGAGCACGAGGTTGAAGACGCCGTCCGGAACCCCGGCGTGCAGGAAGAGCTGGGCGAGCGCCTCGGCCGTGGCCGGCGCGTACTCGGCGGGCTTCCAGACCGCGGCGTTGCCGCACAGCAGCGCCGGCACGAGGTACCAGGCCGGCACCGCCACCGGGAAGTTGCCCGCCGTGATGATCGCCGCCACCCCGACCGGCGTACGGAAGGTGAACAGCTGCTTGTCGGGCATCTCGGAGGGGACGGTCTGGCCGTAAAGGCGCCGGCCCTCGCCGAGGAAGAAGTTGCAGGTGTCGACGATCTCCTGCACCTCGCCGAGCGACTCGGCGTAGGGCTTGCCAATCTCGCGGGTGACCAGCCGTGAGAGCGCCTCCTTGTTGTCCTCGACGAGCCGGCCGAGCTGCTGGATGGCGCGCCCGCGCACCGGTGCGGGAACGGCAGCCCACTCGCGCTGGGCCGCGCGCGCGGCCTCGCACGCGGCGACGAAGGTCGACGCGTCGCCGAGCAGGACGTCGGCGACGACGTCGCTCGTGTCGGCGGGGTTCGTGGAGGTCTCACGACCGCCCGGGGCGTCGGTGGCCGGGCGGCCTGCGATGATCGAGGCGACGGTGCGGGACATGGGTCTCAACCTAGCGTGCGGACTCGAACTCCAGCCCTAGGTGGGCTCAAGCTCCGGGCGCCGGCCGCCGATGCGCACTCTGATGCGACGCCTCTCTCTCGTTCCCCTCCTGACCGCCGCGCTGCTCGCCGTGCCGGCCTGCGCCCAGGCCGCCGTCCCCGGCGTGAACATCGCCGACCCCAGCGAGGTCGCCGCCGCCCACGACACCGGCGCCAAGTACGTGCGCATCTTCGTGCCCGGCGACCGGCTCGCCGACACCGCGACCTTCCAGAACGTGGTGACCACCGCCGCCGGCTACGGCATGAAGGTCGTCTTCGTCGTCACGGGCAACCCGGCCGGCGGCAACGCGCCGCCCGACCCGACCGACTTCGCCAACCGCTTCGCCGCCTTCGCCTCCGCGATGAACGCGGTCGGCGGCGCCGCCGCCTACGAGGTGTGGAACGAGGAGGACGAGACCGACTTCTGGGGCGCCGCGGTCGACGCGGGCCGCTACGCCTCGATCCTCGTGGCCGCCTACCCCAAGGTCAAGGCGGCCGACCCGGGCGCCAAGGTCCTGCTCGGACCGCTGACCGGCAACAACTACAACTTCCTCGGCCAGGTCTACGCCGCCGGCGCGGGCAGCTCCTTCGACGCCGCCTCGGTCCACACGGACACCGCCTGCCTCGTCGACCCGCCGAGTTCCTTCTATCGCGAGGACGGCAAGGTCGCGCGCTTCACCTTCCTGGGCTTCCGCACGGTCCACGACGTGATGGCCGCCAACGGCGACGGCGCGAAGCCGATCTGGATGACCGAGCTCGGCTGGACCACCACGACCTCGACCTGCTCGCGCGGGATGTGGGCCGGCCAGAAGCCCTCGGGTGTCTCCGAGGCCGCGCAGGCCGCCAACCTCAAGGAGGCCTACCACTGCCTCGCCGGCTACCCCTACGTCGAGGCCGGCCTGTGGTTCACGCTGCGCGACACGACCGTCCATAGCGACGAGCTCAACCACTACGGGCTCACGCACACCGACGGCTCGCACAAGCCCTCGTGGGACGCCTTCCACTCGGTCGCGACCCAGGGCGACCAGCTCAGCGGGGCGTGCGGCGACTTCGACCCGCCGTCGCTGACGATCAAGAGCCCCGGCACGAGCGAGCAGTTCGTCCAGGTGCTGACGATCAGCGCGGTGGCCACCGACGCCACGGGCGTCGGGCGCATCACCTTCCAGGCCGACGGCAACGAGATCCGCAACTTCACGGGCACCGACGTCGGCTCGGGCAAGGCCGTGACCCTCGACTGGCAGGGCGCCAAGAGCCTCTCCTACGGCCCGCACACCATCAACTTCATCGCGCTGGACCCGCAGGGCAACACCGTCACGAAGACCGTGCAGGTCAACCACGTCCGCAAGCTCGCCGCCACGCTGAAGACGAAGATCAAGCTCGGCAAGGTCAAGGTCGGCAAGGGCCGCAAGGCGTCGGTCTCGGGCCGCGTGATCAAGACCGCGACGCCTGGCCTGGCGGGCAAGGTCCGCGTCTACTGGCAGCAGAAGCGCGGCAAGAAGTGGAAGACGATCCACGGCGGCCTCAAGCCGGCCAAGAAGCCCTTCACCTTCCGTCAGAAGCTCAAGCGGGCGGGCACGTGGCGCGTGATGGTCAAGTACCTCAACGTCGCGCCCTACAAGGCCTCGTCGGCGACGTCGAAGGCGCTGCGCGTCCGCCACTGAGCGGCGGCGGGCCACTAGGTGTAAGACCCGAGCAGGTTGTTCGGCGTCCCCGCCACGCCGGCGTGGGCGCGAACAGCTCACCGAGGGAGACCAGCCCGCCGCGCCGCCGGCCCGCGGGGGGGCGCCGCCGGCCCCCGGGGGGCGCCGAACGTCGGTCTTCCCCCGTCCACACGGGGTAAGACCGACGTTCGACCCCCCGGGCACGGACCCGTTCCTCGGTGAGCTGTTCGCAGCGCAACGGGCGTCACAGCGACCCGGCACCCCGAACAACGTGCTCAGGAACTACAGCTAGCCTGCCGCCCGTGGCCGACCGTTCCTCGATCGTCGTCGTCGGAGCCGGCGTCTTCGGCGCCTCGCTGGCGCGCCACTGCGCGCTGGCGGGCTGGGATGTCGTGCTCGTGGAGCGCATCGCGCCCGGTCACGTCCGGTCGGGATCCGGCGACGAGTCGCGGATCATCCGCTGCTGCCACGGCCCCGACCGCTGGTACGCGCGCTCGGCGCGGCGGGCGTGGGCGCTATGGCACGAGGTCGACCCGCGGCTCGTCGTCGACTGCGGCGTGGCCTGGCTGGCGCAGCGCGACGACGGCTGGGTGGCGGAGGGGGAGGCGGTCCTGGGCGCCGAGGGCATCCCGCACGAGCGCGTCGACGCGACCGCGCTCTTTCCGAGCATCGCCGCCGACGACGTGCGCTTCACGCTCTTCGAGCCCGAGGCCGGCATCCTGCGTGCGCGCGACGCGGTCATGGCGCTGGCGGCCCAGGCGGTGGCGGCGGGCGCCGAGCTCGTGCTCGCCGACGCGCGGCCCGACGGCCGCGCGGTCGTCCTCGACGACGGACGCCGCCTGGAGGCCGACCGCGTCGTCTGGGCCTGCGGCGCGTGGCTGCCCGCGCTCTTCCCGGGCCTGCTCGACCTGCGTATCACCCACCAAGACGTCTTCTACTTCGGCGCGGGCGCGGCATGGCGCACGCCGGGCGTCCCGGGCTGGGTCGACTACGACCGCGCCGCCTACGGCCTCGGCGACCTCGACGGCCGCGGCGTGAAGGTCTCACCCGACGTCGACGGCCCCGAGATCGACCCCGAGACGGTCGAGCGCGTCGCCTTCCCCCCGCACGAGCGCCTGGCCCGCGACTACCTGGCGCGGCGCTTTCCCGCGCTGGCCTCGGCGCCGCTGGTCGGCCACCGCACCTGCCAATACGAGATCACGCCCGACACCCACTTCGTCGTCGCGCCGCACCCCGACCACGACGGCCGCGTGTGGCTGATGGGCGGCGGCTCGGGCCACGGCTTCAAGCACGGCCCGGCGCTCGCCGAGGCCGCCGAGCGCTGGCTCACGGGCGCCGAGCCGCCCGACACGCGCTTCGCCCTCGGCCGCCGCGGCGGCGACCGCAGCCTGCGCACGGCGGGCGCCCGGCCCACCTGAGAGCGCCAACGCGCCAGCTTCGCGAAATGGGCTAAAGCTCTCGCGGCGACCTGCCGATGAACGTGATGTAGGCCCCGCACGGATGTCGGGGCCTTCTTGATGTCCGGGCCCGGGTCGCGCGCCGATCGTCCGCGCCGAGGCGTACATTGACCCGCTCGATGCGCCTGATCGTCGCCCGCTGCGAGGTCCGCTACTCGGGCCGCCTGTCCGCCGTCCTCCCCGAGGCGCTGCGGCTGATCATGGTCAAGAGCGATGGCTCGGTGATGGTCCACGCCGACCACGGCGGCTACAAGCCGAGCAATTGGATGACGCCGCCGACCGTGATCGAGGAGTCCGACGAGGCGATCGTGGTGCGCAAGCGCGCGGGCAGCACCGAGGACCGGCTCGACATCCGCATCGCCGAGGTTCTCTCCGACGTCACGCACGACATGGGCGAGGCCGCCGCGCTGGAGAAGGACGGCGTCGAGGCCGACCTGCAGGAGGCGCTGGCGGCGGCCCCCGACTTCTGCGGCGAGGGCTTCCGACTCGTGCGCCGCGAGTGGCCGACCGACATCGGCCCCGTCGACCTCATGTGCCGCGACGACGAGGACGGCTGGATCGCGGTCGAGATCAAGCGCGTCGGGACGATCGACGCCGTCGAGCAGCTCACGCGCTACCTCGAGCGCATCCGCCTGGACCCGGCGATGGGCGACTGCCGCGGGGTGCTGGCCGCGCAGGCGGTCAAGCCGCAGGCGCGCGTGCTCGCCGAGGCGCGCGGCATCGCGTGGGTCGAGGTCGACCTCGCCGTGCTGCGCGGCGAGCGCGAGCCCGAGCTCACCCTCTTCGGCGCCTAGCCCGCCGCTCGCGGCCTATATCGTCCGCGCCATGTCCGACGAGCCCGTCCTGACCGAGCGCCGCGACGGCGTGCTGCTCATCACGCTCAACCGGCCCGAGGCGCGCAACGCGGTCAACCTCGCGCTCGCCGAGGGCCTGGCCGCCGCCCTCGACGCGCTCGACGCCGACGGCGAGCTGTCGGTCGGCGTCATCACAGGGGCTGGCGCTGGCTTCTCGGCGGGCATGGACCTCAAGGCCTTCGTCGCCGGCGAGCGCCCGTGGGTCGGCGACCGCGGCTTCGCAGGCATCACGCAGCGCTCCGCCCGCAAGCCCCTCATCGCCGCCGTCGAGGGCTTCGCCGTCGCCGGCGGGCTGGAGATCGCGCTCGCCTGCGACCTGATCGTCGCCGCGCGCGAGGCCAAGCTCGGGATCCCCGAGGTCAGGCGCTCGCTCGTGGCCGCCGCCGGCGCCCTGCGCCGGCTGCCCCAGCGCCTGCCTTCCGGCGTGGCGATGGAGCTCGCGCTCACCGGCGACACCATGACCGCGCAGCGCGGCTACGAGCTCGGGCTCGTCAACCGCGTGACCGATGGCGGCGGCGCCGTCGGCGCGGCGCTCGAGCTCGCCGCCGCGATCGCGCGCAACGGCCCGCTCGCGCTCGACGCGACGAAGGCGATCCTGCAGCAGCAGGCCGACTGGGACGAGCAGGAGTTCTGGCAGCGCCAGGGCGAGCTCGCCGGCCCGGTGCTCGCCTCCGAGGACGCCCGCGAGGGCGCGGTCGCCTTCTCCGAGAAGCGCGACCCGGTGTGGCAGGGGCGCTAGCTCTAGGCTGAGGCGATGTCCGCCGCGGCGGCCGCCGTCCCGGCCCCGGCGACGCGCACGCGCCGCGGGATCGGCGTCGTCTTCGTCGCGCTCATGCTCGCGGTCCTGCTCGCCGCGCTCGACTCGACGATCGTCGCCACCGCGCTGCCGACGATCACCGCCGAGCTCGGCGGGCTGAACCAGCTCTCGTGGGTCGTCACCGGCTACCTGCTGGCCTCGACGATCTCCACGCCGCTCTACGGCAAGCTCGGCGACCTCTACGGCCGCAAGCGCGTCTTCCAGGCGTCGATCATCGTCTTCCTCGTGGGGTCGGCCCTGTGCGGCCTGGCGCAGGGGATGGGCGAGCTCATCGCCTTCCGCACGATCCAGGGCTTCGGCGGCGGCGGGCTGATCGTCCTGGCCCAGGCGATCATCGGCGACGTCGTCTCGCCGCGCGACCGCGGCCGCTACCAGGGCATCTTCGGCGCCGTCTTCGGGATCAGCAGCGTCCTCGGGCCGCTGATCGGCGGCTTCCTGGTCGACAACGCGTCCTGGCGCTGGATCTTCTACGTCAACCTGCCGATCGGGATCCTCGCGCTGGTCGTGATCGCGGTGGCCCTGCACCTGCCCGAGCAGCGCCGCGAGGCGCGCATCGACGTGCGCGGGACGATCCTGCTCAGCCTCGCGGCCGGGTCCTTCGTCCTGGCCACGAGCCTCGGCGGCTCGACCTACGCCTGGGGCTCGTGGCAGATCGTCGGCCTCGGCGTCGTGACCGTGGTCGCGACCGCCCTCTTCATCCCCGTCGAGCGCCGCGCGGCCGAGCCGGTGCTGCCTCTATCGCTCTTCTCCCGCCGCGTCTTCGCGGTGGCCGGCGCGATCGGCTTCATCGTCGGCTTCGCCCTCTTCGGGGCGACGACGTACCTGCCGCTCTTCCTGCAGATCGTCACCGGCGCCTCGCCGACGCGCTCGGGCCTGGAGCTCCTGCCGCTCGTCCTGGGCCTGCTCGTCACCTCGATCGGCAGCGGCCAGATCATCGCCCGCTGGGGGCACTACCGCCCGTTCCCGATCGCCGGCACGGCGATCATGGCCGTCGGGTTCTGGATGCTCTCGACGCTCGGCCCCGACACGAGCACCGCGGAGCGCTCGTTGGACATGGTCGTCCTCGGGCTGGGGATCGGCATGGTCATGCAGGTCCTCGTGCTCGCGGTGCAGAACGACGTCGAGTACCGCGACCTCGGCGTGGCGACCTCGGGCGCGACCTTCTTCCGCTCGATCGGCGGGTGCTTCGGCGTCGCCATCAGCGGGGCGATCTTCTCCAACCGGCTGACCGACGAGCTGGGCTCGATCACCGGCCTGCCCCCGCACATCGCGGCGGGCAGCGTGACCGGCGCCCAGGTCGCCAAGCTGCCGGCCGCGGTGCGCGATCCGTTCGTGGCGGCCTACGCCGACGCCCTGACCACCGTGTTCGCCGTGTGCGTGCCGATCGCCCTGCTCGGCTTCGTCCTCGCGTGGCTGCTGCCCGAGAAGCCGCTGCGGCGCACGCTCGAGGCCGCCGGGGTCGGCGAGGCGTTCGCGGCGCCCAAGCATCCCGACCCGGTGGCCGAGATCGAGCGCGCGCTCTCCACGCTCGCGCGGCGCGACAGCCGCGAGCGGATCCTCGAGCGCCTGTGTGCCCGCGCCGGGGTCGAGCTCACGGCGCGCCAGTGCTGGGTGCTCGCGCGGGTGGGCGAGGACGAGCCGGCGGACGCGGTCGCGATCGCCGAGGCGCGCGGCGTCGACGCCGCGCGGGTCGCGGCCCGGGTGGGCGAGCTGCGCGACCTGGGCTACGTCGAGGGCCCGGCCGAGGCGATCGTCCTCAGCGACCAGGGCCGCGACGCGCTCGACCGCCTCGTCGCGGCCCGGCGCGAGCGCCTGGCCGAGCTGCTCGACGGCTGGTCGCCCGAGCGCGAGGCCGAGCTGGCCGACATGCTCACGCGCCTGGCGCGCGACGTCGTCGCCGACCACCCCGACGCCGCGCCGCGCCGCGAGCACGAGGGCGTCGCGGCGTAGGACCGGCCGTCGATCCGGCTTAGACCGCCGGGCGGAAGGCGGGCGCGAGGCGCGTGCCTACCCTCCGGCCGATGGAGGAGCGACTGTCCCAGATCGTCGCCTTCGGCGGAGGCGGGTTCTCGATGGACGCCGGGAACCCGCTGCTCGACGACTACGTCCTGCGCCTCACCGGCGCCGAGCGCCCGCGCGTCTGCTTCGTGCCGACCGCCTCGGGCGACGCCGACCACTACGTGGTGCGCTTCTACCGCACCTTCGCCGCCTTCGGCTGCGACCCGAGCCACGTGTCGCTCTTCCGGCGCGACCGTACGGCGGCCCAGGGCGACCCGGCCGAGCACCTGCTCGCGCAGGATCTCATCTACGTGGGCGGCGGCTCCGTCATCAGCTTGCTCGGGGCGTGGCGCGCGCACGGGCTCGACGAGGTCCTCGCCGAGGCGTGGCGCCGCGGGATCGTGCTCTGCGGGCTCAGCGCCGGCTCGCTGTGCTGGTTCCGCGAGGCCGTGACCGCCTTCCACGGCCGGCCCCAGGCGGTCGAGGGGCTGGGCCTGCTGCCGCACTCCAACTGCGTGCACTACGACGGCGAGCCGTGCCGGCGCACGGAGTACCGGCGCTTCGTGCGCGAGGGCATGTCCGCGGGCTACGCCGCCGACGACGGCGCGGCGCTGCACTTCGTGGGGACCGAGCTGCACCGCGTCGTGACCTCGCGGTCGGGCAAGCACGGCTGGCACGTCGCCCTGCGGGGCGAGCGGGTGGTCGAGCGCAAGCTCGCGACGGTGGACCTGGGCGCGCCGGTGGCGCTCGTCGCGTGAGGACGATCCTCGCCCTCGGCGGCGGCGGCTTCACCGCGACGCCCGGCGACCCCGCGCTCGACGAGCTCGTGCTCCAGCTCGCGGGCAGCCCGGTGCCGCGGATCCTCTTCCTGCCGACCGCCAGCGGCGACCCGCGCGACCAGATCGGGCGCTTCCACGCCGCCTTCGGCGACCGCCCGTGTGAGCCGGAGGTGCTCTCGCTCTTCCGCCTGGCCGAGCTGCGCCGCCCGCTGCGCGACGTCGTCCTCTCGCAGGACGTCATCTACGCCGGCGGCGGCTCGATGCGCAACCTGCTGGCGATCTGGCAGGTCCACGGCCTGGACCGGCTGCTGCGCGACGCCTGGGAGCGCGGCGTGGTCCTCGCCGGGATCAGCGCCGGCGCGATGTGCTGGTTCCAGGGCGGCGTGACGACCTCGTCGGGCGCGCCCGAGCCGACGCCGGGCCTCGGCTTCCTGCCCGGCTCGCTCTCCGTCCACGCCGACACCGAGCCCGGGCGCGCGCCCGTGTGCCTGCGCGCGATCGCCGACGGCACCCTGCCGCCCGGCTGGATCGCCGACGACGGCGTCGGGCTGCTCTTCCGCGACATGGAGCTCGAGCGCGTGGTGTCGGCGCGGCCGAAGGCGCGCGCGGCGCGCGTGGACCTCGTCGACGGCGCCGTCGCGCAGACGCCGATCGAACCCGACATGATCGCCCCGGCGCCGCGCGGCGTGCCGGCCGACGTCCGCGAGCTGCGCGCGACGCGCTACGGCTCGCTGCGCGACTGACCGTTGATCGTCGCCACCAGCGAGCGCGCGCCGCCGCGGTCGCGGTGCTCGCACAGGTAGATCCCCTGCCAGGTGCCCAGCGCGAAGCGCCCGCGGCTGACGGGCAGGGTCAGCGACGGACCCAGCAGCGAGGCCTTGATGTGGGCGGGCATGTCGTCGGGGCCCTCGAGCGTGTGCGTCCAGCCGCGGAAGTCCTCGGGCACGACGGCGTCGAACCAGGTCTCGAAGTCGCGGCGCACGTCGGGCGAGGCGTTCTCGTTGAGCGCCAGCGAGGCCGAGGTGTGGCGGATGAGCAGGTGACACAGGCCGACCTCCACCTCTCCCAGCTCGGGCAGCGCCTGCTGCACCTCGCGCGTAACGAGGTGAAAGCCGCGGGGACGAGGCTCGAGCGCGATCTCGCGTTGCACCCACATTCGCCCGTGACGCTACCCGGCACACTGTCTCGATGACCCTGCTCCTGATCTCCGGCAGCCTGCGCGACGGCTCGACCAACACCGCGCTGCTGCGCACGGCGCGGGCGATCGATCCCGACTGCGAGCTCTACGGGTCCATGGGCGCCCTGCCCCACTTCAGCCCCGACGACGACCACGACGACCTGCCCGCGGCCGTCCGCGAGCTGCGCGCGGCGACCGGCCGCGCCGAGGCGCTCCTGGTCTGCACGCCCGAGTACGCGGGTGCGCTGCCCGGAGCCTTCAAGAACCTCCTGGAGTGGCTCGTGGGCGGCGGCGAGGCCTACCGCAAGCCGATCGCGTGGATCAACGTCTCAGGGCCGGCGGCGCCGACCGGCGCCGCCGACGCGCACGCCTCGCTGCGCAAGGTCGTCGGCTACCTGGCCATGGAGGTCGTCGAGGAGGCGTGCGTCCGCATCCCCGTCACGCGCGACGCCATCGGCGAGGACGGTCTCATCGCCGACCCGGCGATCCGCGAGGCGTTGCTCGCGGCCCTGGAGGCGCTGCGGGTGGGGGCGGCGCGGGTGGAGAGCTTCTAGCGCTGGCGGTGCCTCGCCGCGCGATGCCGCAGGCGCCGCGCGGAGCGCAAACCCCTACTCCGGCACCCGCGCGACCGCCATGTCCACCCGCGGCCCGCGGAAGGGCACGCCCTCGGCCTCGAGCAGCGCACGCTGGCGCTCGCCCTTGGCCAGCGAGCCGTCGGCGCGGACGACGCGGTGCCAGGGGACGCTCGGGTCGTCGCAGCCGTGGAGCACCGCGCCGGCCTGGCGCGGGGCGCCGGGCGAGACGTCGCCGTAGGCGCGGACGAAGCCCGGAGGGATCGCGCGCACGCGGTCGAGGATCCGCTCCGGGGTGGCCATCGGGCACGACGATAGGCTCTCGCGGATGGTCAGGCGCGGCACGTACTCGATCGTCGCCCGCGACCCGCGGACCGGCGAGCTGGGCGTGGCCGTCCAGTCGCACTGGTTCGCGGTCGGGCCGATCGTGCCCTGGGTGCGGGCGGGCGTCGGCGCGGTGGCCACGCAGTCGATCGCCGAGCCCGCCTACGGCCCGCGGGCGCTCGACCTCCTGGAGGCCGGCGCCCGCGCCCACGATGCGCTGGCCGAGCTCACGCGCGACGACGAGCTCGCGCGCTTCCGGCAGGTCGCCGTGGTCGACGCGCACGGCAACGTCGCGGCCCATACCGGCGAGGGCTGCATCGCCCACGCCGGGGACCAGGCCGGCCACGAGTTCACCGCCCAGGCCAACATGATGGCCTCGCCCGAGGTCTGGCCGGCGATGGCACACGCCTTCGAGGCCGCGGCGGGACCGCTGTCGCGGCGGCTGCTCGCCGCGCTCCACGCCGCCGAGGCGCGCGGGGGCGACGCCCGCGGGCGCCAGTCGTGCGCGCTCGTGGTCGCGCCGGCGGCCGGCGAGCCGTGGCAGCGGACGGTCGACCTCCGCGTCGACGACCACCCCGAGCCGCTGGCCGAGCTCGACCGGCTGCTCGACCTCGCCGACGCCTACGCGCTGGCCACCGAGGGCGACGAGCTCGTGGGCCAGGGGCGCCACGAGGAGGCCGGCGAGCGCTACCGCACGGCCAGCGAGCTGGCGCCCGGCAACCACGAGCTGCTCTTCTGGGCCGGCCTCGCGGCGGCGCAGGCGGGGGACATGCCCACGGCCGTCGACCGCGTGCGTGAGGCGATCCGGCTGCAGCCCGGATGGCGCGAGCTGCTGGCCCGTTTGGAGCCCGAGATCGCGCCGGGGGCGCCGGCCGTGCTACAAGCCCTGGAGACCTCCGGCGTGTAACGGAAGGTTCACGTCGCACACTGTTGTATACGCAACTATTCCTGTGCTAGGTTTGTTGCACGTACAATTGTCGTCCCCAGTCTGAGGAGGCTGAACCCCAAAGATGAGCGCCACCGCTCCCGACACCTTCACGGGAACCTGGAAGCTCGACCCCATCCACTCCACCGCGTCCTTCGCGGTGAAGCACATGGTGGTCTCGACCTTCCGCACCACCTTCAAGCAGGTCGATGCGACCTTCGGAGCCGAGAACGGCGAGATCGTCCTGACCGGCACCGTGCCCGTTGAATCGATCGACATCGATCAGCCCGACTTCCGCGGCCACCTGATGTCGGCCGAGTTCTTCGACGTCGCCAACACGCCGAACATCGAGTTCCGCTCGACCTCGGTGCGCCCCGGCCCCGACGACACCGTCGAGGTCGACGGCGAGCTGACCGTCAAGGGCATCACCCAGCCCGTCACCGCCACCGGCACCTTGACCGGGCCCGTCCCCGACGTCATGGGCAACGAGCGCGTCGGCGTCGAGCTCGAGGCCGTCGTCGACCGCTCCAAGTACGACCTCAACTGGAACGCCCCGCTCCCCAAGGGCGGCGAGGCGCTCGGCAAGGAGGTCACCCTCGCCGTCCACCTCGAGTTCGTCAAGCAGGAGGGGTGATGGCGACGCGGATCCTCGGCATCTCCGGAAGCCTGCGACGGGATTCGCACAACACGGCGCTGCTCCGGGCGGCGGCAGATCTGCTGCCGCCCGGAGTCCAGTTCGAGCTGTTCGACGGCCTGCGCGACGTCCCGCCGTATGACCAGGACGAGGACAAGCCCGAGCTCCACGGCCCCGGCGTCACCGCGCTCAAGGAGGCCATCGAGCGCGCCGACGCGATCCTGATCTCGACTCCCGAGTACAACCACTCGATCCCGGGCGTGCTCAAGAACGCCCTCGACTGGGCCTCGCGCCCCGTCGCCGACAACGTCCTGCGCGGCAAGCCGGTCGCCGTCGTGGGCGCCAGCACGGGCCTCTTCGGCGCGGTGTGGGCGCAGGCCGAGGTCCGCAAGGTTCTGGCCGCCATCGGCGCCGACGTCGTCGACCGCGAGCTGCCCGTCGTGCAGGCCCACCTGCAGTTCGACGAGTACGGCAACCTCCACGAGGAGGACCTGCGCCATCAGCTCGCCGAGCACGTCGCGGCCCTCCTGGCCGCGATGCCGGAGAAGAAGGTCGCCGCCTAGAACACGACGGTCCGGTTCTCGTGCACGAGAACCCGGTCCTCGAGGTGCAGGCCCACCGCGCGGGCGAGCACGGTGCGCTCGACGTCGCGCCCGATGCTCACGAGCGCGTCCACGCTCTCGCGGTGGGTCACCCGCACCACGTCCTGCTCGATGATCGGCCCGGCGTCGAGCTCCTCGGTGACGTAGTGCGCCGTGGCGCCGATGACCTTCACGCCGCGCTCCTTGGCGCGCCCGTACGGGTCGGCGCCCGCGAAGGCCGGCAGGAACGAGTGGTGGATGTTGATCACCGGGCAGCCGACGCCGGAGAGGAACTCGCCGCTGAGGATCTGCATGTAGCGCGCGAGGACGACGAGGTCGTAGTCGCCGTCGCCGAGCAGCTCGAGCATCCTCGCCTCGGCGGCGGCCTTCTCGCCCTTGGCCACCGGGACGTGCTCGTAGCGGGCGCCGAAGCCCTCGACATCCGCCGCGTGGTCGGGGTGATTGGAGATCACGAGCGGGATCTCGCAGCGCAGCTCGCCCCGCCGCCGGCGCCAGAGGAGATCGAGCAGGCAGTGGTCCTCGCGCGAGACGAGCACCGCCACCCGCTTGGCACGGCCCGCCTCGTCCAGGCGCCAGTCCATGCCGAAGGGCGCGGCGACCTCGCTCGCGAAGGCCTCGGCGAAGCCGTCGTCCAGCGCCCCGATCGTGAAGGCCATGCGCATGAAGAAGGCGCCGCCCTCGGGATCGGTCGAGTACTGGTCGGAGGTGACGATGTTGGCGTCGCGGGCGGCCAGGAACCCAGAGACTGCCGCGACGATGCCGTGCCTGTCCGGGCAGGAGATCAGCAGCCGGGCTTCCATCGAGCGCCGAAGACTATGGGAGCGCGATGTTCGGCTCCCTGACGCAGCTCAGTGGGGCCGGCAGAGGAAGCTCACCTGCTCGGCGGGCGTGCGGTACGTGTGCGCCATGAAGGCGGGCAGGTTCGCCGTCTGCTCGGCGTAGAGCGCCCGGGCCTGCGCGGCGCTCATGGCGCCGAGGCGCACCGCGCGCTGCCCGCGCGCCTTCAGCAGCGCCGCGATCCGCGCCTGGGCGCCGGCGCGGGTGCGCCCGCCGCGGAGCGCGATCGCCGTCGGCGACAGGCCGCTGTCGCGCAGGTGGCGGAAGCTCGCCGGGCGCACTCCGAACACCGCCTTGGCGTCGTCGGCGATCGCCGGCGTGTGGAAGACGTGGAAGAGCACGTGGTTGGACATGTGCGCCTGGGTCAGCGTGTCGAGGGCGCGGCGCTCGAGCACCGGGCGCATCGACCGGCGCACGCCCGCCAGCCGCGGGGCCACGAGCGCGTGGGCGAGCTTGCGCTGCGACGGCCAGCCGCGCCTGCGCGCCAGCTCGCCGAGCGAGCGGTGATCGTCGAGCCAGGCGTCGACGGCCGCGCGGTCGGTGTGCAGCAGCGCGTAGAGCCGCGTTTCGTCGTAGGGCAGCCACGAGCTCATGACCCACTCGTCGCTGGGCAGCCAGTCCAGGCGCGCGCCGTGGGGCGCGTGCGAGTCGGCGGCCGACGCGGCGGAGGGGATGGCGAGCAGGGCGCTCAGGGCGAGCAGGAGGAGCAGCAGGCGCGGTCTCATGCCCTCTTCAACGGCGCGCGACGGCGCCGCGGCGCGCCACCCTAGGTGTCGGCCTGCACCACCCGCGCGGGGCCGGCGGGCTCGACGACGGTGGCGTCGGCCGGGGGAGCGGCGCCCGGCGGGAAGAGGGCGAGCACGGAGCCCCCGAAGCCGCCGCCCATGATCCGCGCGCCCGCCGCGCCCTCGCCCTTCAGGCGCGCGACGGTCGCCTCGACGGCGTCGACGGACACCTCGTAGTCGTCGCGCAGGCTGGCGTGCGAGGCGTCGATGAGCCGGCCGAGGGCGGCGAGGTCGCCCGCGCGCAGCGCCGCCACGGCGGCATCGACGCGCGCGTTCTCGCTGAGCACATGGCGCACGCGCCGGTCCAGCGGCGCCGGGAGCCGGTCGGGTGCGTCCGGCGGCGCGTCGCGCAGCGAGGCGATCCCGAGCGCCGCGCAGGCGGCGCGGCACTCGGCGCGGCGCTCGTTGTAGCCCGACGCCGCGTGGACGTGGGCGTGCCCCGACGGCGCCACCGCGAGCGTCCAGCCGCGCAGGTCCAGCGCCACCGGCTCGATCGCCAGGTCGCGGCAGTCCAGGCGCAGCGCATGGCCCTCCTGCCCGAAGAGCGCGGCGAGCTGGTCGAGCAGGCCGGTCTGGGCGCCGACCCAGTCGTTCTCCACCCGCGAGCACAGGCGCGCGAGCTCGCGCCGGTCGTCTTCACGCTCGCCGTTGAGCGCCAGCAGCGCGAGCGCGAGCGCCGTCGAGAGGGCCGCCGACGACGACAGCCCCGCCCCGCGCGGCAGGTCGCCCGCGACGCTCACGCGCACGCCGCCGACGCGATGGCCCGCGGCGCCCAGCTCGCCGACAGTCCCGCGCACGAACGCGCGCCATCCCTCGCCGTCGCGCGGGGGATCGGCGGCGTCGAAGGCGTCGGCCTCGCCGAGGTCGAGCGCCGTCGCCTCCACGCGCCCGCCTGCCAGCGCCTCCACGCGCACGGTCACCCCGCGCGCGATGGCGAAGGGCAGGCAGAGGCCGTCGTTGTAGTCGGTGTGCTCGCCGAGCAGGTTGACCCGGCCGGGTCCGAAGGCGGCGAGGGCCTTCACGCGAGCGCCGCGAGCGCGGCCGGCACCTCGCCCAGCCGCGCGACCTTCATGGCGCCCGCGGGCGGCTCGCGCCCGTCCTCGTCGCCGGCGACCCACACGGCGCCGCGCATGCCGGCGTCGAGGGCGCCGCGGATGTCCCAGTCGAGGTGGTCGCCGACCATGACGGTGTCGCCCGGGGCGCTGCCCAGCAGGTCCAGTGCGCCGGTGAAGGCCGCGGGGTCGGGCTTGGAGGCGCCGAGCTCCTCGGAGATCCCGATCGCGTCGAGATGCTCCTCGAGGCCGAGGAGCTCGACCTTGCGCCGCTGCATCCACGAGGGCCCGTTGGTGAGCAGGCCCGTGCGCACGCCCGCCTCGCGCAGGTGGCGCAGCAGGTCGATCGCGTGCTCGACGAAGCGCGAGCGCCCGAGCTGCTCGTCGCGCAGCTGGGCGGCGTGGGCGTGGAGCTCCTCGGAGGGCTCGCCCCACGGCTCGCAGACGGCGATCAGGTGCAGGCGCCGGTAGGTCGCGATGTCGATCTCGCCGCGCAGGACGCGGTCGTAGAGGTCGTCGCGCCCGTCGCGGAAGCGCGTGCGCAGCTCGGCGTACGCGACGCCCGGCAGCTCGCGGTTGACCGCCTCGCAGAGCCCGACGAGCATCTCGGCCTCGAGGCCCGTCGTGTCCAGGAGCGTGTCGTCGAGGTCGAAGACGACCGCGCGCGGGAGCGCTGCCACTAGCGGTCGCCCGGCAGCTTCGCCGGATACAGCGTGACCGGCTGGGTGAGGTCGAGCGCGGTGCGCAGGATCCGGTTCTGCTCGCCGGTGTGCGCGGCCGGGTAGCCCTCGCCCGGCGACGCGCGCTCGGGCCGGCCGATGTAGCCGAACTTCAGGTGCTCGGGGAGGATCTGCATGAGCCGCGGCGACATGTGGGCGCGCGCGCCCATGTTGCGCGGCTCCTCCTGGGCCCACACGACCTCGCGCAGGTTCGGGTAGCTGTTGACGAGCTCGAGGATCTGCGCCTCGGGGAAGGGGTACAGCAGCTCGACCCGGCCGATGGCGACCTGCTCGTTGCCCTCGCGCGCGGGATGGCCGACGAGGTCGTAGTAGACCTTGCCGGTGCAGAGCACGAGCCGGGAGACCTTGTCGGGCTCGACGCGCGGCTCGCCCAGGACGGGGAAGAAGCGCGTCTCGGAGAGGTGCTCGATCCGGTTGGTCGACTGCGGCAGGCGCAGCAGCGACTTCGGGGTCATGATGATCAGCGGGCGCTGCTTGGCGATCCGCGCCTGGCGACGCAGCAGGTGGAAGTACTGCGCCGGCGTGGTCAGGTTGGCCACGCGGATGTTGCCCTCGGCGGCGAGCTGCAGGAAGCGCTCCAGGCGGCCCGAGGAGTGCTCGGGGCCGGAGCCCTCGTAGCCGTGGGGCAGCAGCAGGGTCAGGCGCGTCGTCTGGCCCCACTTGGCCAGGCCGCTGACGATGAACTGGTCGATGATGACCTGCGCGGAGTTGCCGAAGTCGCCGAACTGGGCCTCCCAGAGGACGAGCGTCTCGGGCGCCTCGGCCGAGTAGCCGTACTCGAAGCCCAGGCAGGCGATCTCGCTCAGCGGCGAGTTGTGCAGCTCGAAGGGCGCCAGCGCGCCCGGCAGCGACTGGATCGGGCAGATCGTCTGGCCCGTCTTGGCGTCGTGGAGGACCATGTGGCGCTGGGAGAAGGTCCCGCGCTCGGCGTCCTGGCCGGTGAGGCGGATGGGCACGCCCTCGGTCAGCAGCGAGGCGAAGGCCAGCGACTCGGCGTGCGCCCAGTCGATGCCGCCGTCGGCGCCGACCGCCTGGCGGCGGCGCTCGAGCTGCTTGACGAGCTTGGGGTGCACCGTGAAGCCGTCGGGGATCGTGAGCAGCTCGTCGTTGAGGCTGCGCAGGCGATCGGGCGAGACGGCGGTCTGCACCTCGGGCGAGGGCGAGCGGTCGAGCTGGTACTCGCCGGTCGGCTGCTCGACGGCGCCGGCCTCCTCGGCGGCCTTGATCTGCTGCTTGAGGTCCTGGTGCAGGCGCGTGAGCTCGTCCCACACGTCCTGGCGCTGCTGCTCGACCTCCTCCTGGGTGAGGACGCCGTCCTCGACGAGCCTCTCGGCCCACAGCTCGCTGACTCGCTTCTTGGCCTTGATCTTCGAGTACATCTCGGGCTGCGTGTACGCGGGCTCGTCGGCCTCGTTGTGGCCGAAGCGGCGGTAGCCGATGAGGTCGATGACGACGTCGTGGCCGAACTCCTCGCGGAAGGCGAAGGCGAGGCGCACGGCGGCGACGCAGGCGGCCACGTCGTCGGCGTTGACGTGGATGATCGGCGTGTCGTAGCCCTTGGCGATGTCCGAGGCCCAGCGCGTCGAGCGCGCGTCCTCGGGGTCGGTGGTGAAGCCGACCTGGTTGTTCTGGACCAGGTGGATCGTGCCGCCGACCTTGTAGCCGTCGAGCGCCTGGAGGTTGAGCGACTCGGCGACGACGCCCTGGCCGGGCATCGCGCCGTCGCCGTGCAGGACGATCGGCACCGCGGCGTTGGTGTCGCGGTGGGCGTGCGGGCCCTGGCGGCCGGTCTGCGCGGCGCGGGTGGCGCCGACGACGACCGGGTGCACGTACTCCAGGTGCGAAGGGTTGGACTCGAGGTTGACGAGGATCGCGTCGCCGTTGGGCAGCTGGTAGGTGCCCTGCGCGCCGTGGTGGTACTTGACGTCGCCGGTGCCGCCCTGCGGGATCGAGGTCACGGCCTCGAGCGTCGAGGCGCCCTCGAACTCGGCGAAGATCGTCTCGTAGGGGCGGCCGAGGTTGTGGGCGAGGACGTTCAGCCGCCCGCGGTGGGCCATGCCGACGACGACCTCGCGCGCGCCGTGGGCGGCGGCGAGCTGGATCGTCTCGTCGAGCATCGGCACCGTCATGTCGAGGCCCTCGATCGAGAACTGCTTCTGGCCGAGATAGGCCTTGTGCATGAAGCGCTCGAGGGCGTCGACCTCGACGAGGCGCTGCAGGAGCGCCTTCTGCTCGTCGGTGGTCAGCGGCTTGCGGAACTCGCTGGACTCGATCTTCTCGCGCAGCCACATGCGCTGGCGGTGGCTGGCGATGTGCTCGATCTCGTAGGCGATGGTGCCGCAATAGGTCTCGCGCAGGTGCGGCAGCGCGTCGGCCAGGGTCGCCCCCGGCACGTACATGCGCAGGATCTTGGCCGGGATCCGGGCCATGATCTCGGGCGTCAGCGCGACCGTGGCGGGCTCGAGCGCCGGGTCGCCCTCGGGCTCGGTGCCCAGCGGGTCCAGGCGCGCGGCGAGGTGGCCGTGGGTGCGGTGGGCCTTCAGCAGCGAGGTGGCGGCCTGGACGGCCTGGAGCATCTGCTCGTCGATGACGCCGTCACGCTGGGCCGCGGGCGCCTGGGCCTCGCGCGCGGCCGCGGCCGCGGCGGCGGGGGCCGGCGGCGAGGGCGGCGGGCCGAGCTCGGCGCCCAGCGAGGCGAAGACGCCGTCGTAGAAGCCGTTCTCGCCCTGCAGGTAGGCCTCGACGATCTGCAGGAAGCGCCCCGACTCCGCGCCCTGGATGACGCGGTGGTCGTAGGTCGAGGTCATCGTCATGACCTTCTCGGCGCCAATCATGTCGCCGATGCTCCCGAGGCCGACGGGGTAGGCGATCGAGCCGGTGGCGACGATCGTGCCCTGGCCGACCATCAGGCGCGGCACCGAGGCGATGGTGCCGATGCCGCCCGGGTTGGTCAGCGTGACGTTGGCGCCGGCGAGGTCGTCGGCGGAGAGCGTGTTCGTGCGCGCCTTCTCGATGAGCGCGTCGAAGGCCGCCTTGAAGGCGGCGAAGTTCTTGCGGCCCGCGTCGCGGATGACGGGGACCATGAGCGTCCGGCTGCCGTCGCGCTTCTCGACGTCGACGGCGATGCCGAGGTTGACCCTGCCGTCGTCGACCCGGTGCGGCTTGCCGTCGGAATCGTCGAAGTGGTGCGCCATGACCGGCATGTCGTGCGTGGCGGCCTGGGCGATGGCGTAGGCGATCAGGTGGGTGAAGGAGACCTTCTGCCCGCCGTCCTTCAGCTGCTTGCGCCGGCCGTCCATGACGGTGACCGTGATCGTGCGGAACGAGGTCGCGGTCGGGATCGCCCGGCTCTGGTCCATGTAGCGGGCGAGCATCGCCGCGCCGCCCTTCATGAGCGTGCGGTTGCCGTCCGCGGGCGCCGGGGCGGGGGCCGCCGGCGCCGCGGGGGCCGCGTCGCCGTTCTTGGCCTCCAGGACGTCGGCCTTCGTGATCCGCCCGCCGGGGCCGGTGCCGGTGATGGCGCCGAGGTCGACGCCCTCGGCGGCCGCGACGCGCGCGGCGACGGGGGAGACCTTGGCGTCGTCGGGGAGCGCGGGAGCCGGCGTGGCGGCGGGCGCCTCGGCGGCGGCGCCGTTGCCCGACGCGTCGGTCGCGGCGGGCGCGGGCCCGGGCGCCCCGGCGCCGAGCGCCATGCGGGCGATGACCTGGCCGACGGTGACCGTCTCGCCCTCTTCCGCCAGCAGCTCGGTGATGGTCCCCGCCGCGGGCGCGGGCAGCTCCATGTCGACCTTGTCGGTGGAGATCTCGACGACGGTCTGGCCGTCCTGCACCTGGTCGCCGACCTTGACGGCCCACTCGAGGATCGTGCCCTCCGAGACGGACTCGCCGCCGGCGGGGGTGACGATGTCGACGACCTCGCCCGACGACGCGGCCTCGGGCTGCGGCTCGGCGGGCTCGGCGGGTGCGGCCTGCGGCTCCGGCGTGGCGGCCGCGGGCGCGGCGCCGTTCTCGGTGGCGATCTCGGCGAGCACGGCGCCGACGGAGACGGTGTCGCCCTCGGCGAAGTGGATCTTCACCACGGTCCCGCTCGCGGGGGCCGGGACCTCCGCGTCGACCTTGTCCGTGGAGATTTCGACGAGGACCTCGTCGGCCTCGATGCGCTCGCCCTCCTGCTTGCGCCACTCCAGGACGGTGCCCTCGGTCACCGACTCGCCCATCTGCGGCAGGGTGACCTGCACTGTGGTGTTGACCGCCATGTCTCTGAATTCAGACTGTAGCGCCTGTCCTGACGGCAGGACGGACCCCTAATACGCCGTAACTGGTGCTTCCCCTGCCTGTCCTTCACGGCGCTCGCGGCGGCGCTGCTCGCGCACGAACTCGTAGGAGCCGACGAACGGGCCGACCGCGCCGATGACCGCCACGGCGATCCCCAGACGCAGGGGGATCACGCGCGCCCGCACGGCGGCCAGCGTGAGGACGCACATCGCGATCCAGCCCAGGCCGTGAGCCATCCCGAACACGAACTCGAGCGTGTGCAGCCCCGGGACGATCCAGACCACGAGCAGCGTGAGGTAGATCGCCGAGTGGGTGAACGACAGCCGCTTGAGGGTGCCGAAGGGCAGGCTCATGCGCGTGCCAGCAGGCCGGCCATCTGCCGCAGCGGCTCGTCGGCCTCGGGTGGCCACTCGTCGATCGCGGCCGGCCACCAGGCGTAGTCGTCGTGCTCGTGGTCGGGCGTGACCTGCGCGCCCTCGGCCAGCCACGCCTGCCCGATGAACATCACGAGCTTGTGCGGCAGGCGCACGAGCGCCTCGACCTGGACTCGCTGCGGTGCGACCGACCACTCCTCGCGCAGCTCGCGGGTGAGCGTGTCGACGGGGCTCTCGCCGACGTCGACGGCGCCGCCGGCGCCGAGCGCCCAGCGCCCCGGCCACGACGACAGCCAGCCGGCACGGCGGCCTGCCAGCCAGCGCCCCTCGGCCGAGCGCGTGATGCACAGCGCGGCCACCGAGAGCGAGGCGTCGCCCTCGACCAGGCGCAGGGCCCAGCGCACGGGCTGCAGGTGGAGGCGCAGGCCGCCGTCGTCCTCGTCGTAGCTCACGAGGCGCGCGGCGAGGCCGTCGTGGCTCGGCGAGCCGCGGTCGCGCAGCGCGGCGATGGCCGCGTCGGCCGCCTCCTCGCGGGCCGGCGGCGGGTCGTAGTGGTCCTCGCTCCAGTGGACCTCGACCTCGTCGGGGCGCCAGGGGCCGCGGGCGAGAAGGGCGGGCTCGTCGGTCATGGCCGTGTCGTCCAAGCATAGGATCGCCCCGGCGATGGCGCGTGCACGCAACCGGTGGGGGTGGGGCTTCCAGGACGCCGCGATCGGCGCCGCCGACGCGCACGCCGCGGCGCCGGGCGTCGTCGAGGCGCTCGGCTTCGGCTCGACGGAGGTCGAGGAGCCGGGGAGCTTCGCGCTGCCCGCGCCGCGCGTCGCGCGCCCGTCCGCGCTGGCGGAGATCTGCAGCGACGACGAGCGCGACCGCGCCTGCCACAGCCTCGGCAAGTCCTACCTCGACACGGTGCGCGGCTTCCGCGGGCGCTACGAGCACGCCGTCGATCTCGTCGCGCGCCCGCGCGAGGAGCGCGAGGTCGAGGCGGTGCTCGAGTGGGCGGCGGGCGCCAACGTGGCGGTGATCCCGTATGGCGGCGGCACGAGCGTCGTCGGCGGCGTCGAGCCGCGGATCCCCGGGCGCTTCGACGGCGCCGTCTCGCTCGACCTCGGCGAGCTGGACCGCGTGCTGGAGATCGACCCGGTCTCGCGGGCGGCGCGGATCGGCGCCGGGGCGTCGGGCCCGCGGCTGGAGGAGCAGCTCGGCGCCCACGGGCTGACGATGCGCTTCTACCCGCAGTCCTTCGAGCTCTCCACCCTCGGTGGCTGGATCGCCACCCGCGCGGGCGGGCACTTCGCGACCGGCCCGACCCACGTCGACGACCTCGTCGAGTGCCTTCGCGCCGTGACGCCGGGTGGGACGTGGGCGTCGCGGCGGCTGCCGGGCTCGGGCGCCGGGCCGTCGCCGGACCGGCTCCTGCTCGGCTCCGAGGGGATCCTCGGCGTCATCACGGAGGCGTGGGTGCGCGTCCAGCCGCGCCCCGGACACCGCGCGGGCCGCACGGTGCGCTTCGGCTCGCTGCAGGCCGGCGCCGAGGCCGTGCGCGCGGTCGCGCAGTCGGGGCTGGCGCCCGCCAACTGCCGGCTGATCGACGCGCTCGAGGCCGCGCAGACCGGCGCGGGCGACGGCGAGGACACGGTGCTCGTGCTCGGCTTCGAGTCGACCGACCACCCCGTCGCGCACGACCTCGAGCGGGCGCTCGAGCTCTGCCGCGCGCACGGCGGCCGGCCCGACGAGCCCTCGGGGGGCGGCGCCGGGGCGTGGCGCGAGGCGTTCCTGCGCATGCCCTACCTGCGCGACATGCTGCTGCGCCTCGGGGTCCTCTCGGACACCTTCGAGTCGGCCATCACGTGGGAGCGCTTCCCGGCCTTCCACGAGGCGGTGGTCGGCGCCACGCGCGCGGCGCTCGGCGAGCCCTGCCGCGTGACGTGTCGCTTCACCCACGTCTATCCCGACGGCCCGGCGCCCTACTTCACCGTCCTGGCGCCCGCGCGCCGCGGCGACGAGGACGCGCAGTGGCACGAGATGAAGCGCGCCGCCTCCGACGCCATCCTCGCGGCGGGCGGGACGATCACCCATCACCACGCCGTCGGGCGCGACCATCGCCCCTGGTACGACGCGCAGCGCCCCGAGCCGTTCGCCGCCGCGCTGCGCGCGGCCAAGGCCGCCGTCGACCCCCGGGGCGTCCTCAATCCCGGTGTACTGTTGGAGGCGTGAACCCCGAAGCCAAGAACTTCGAGGCGATCTCGAAGGCCAAGGCGGACCACAACGCCAAGTGCCCCTTCCCGCCGCACACGGTGCGCATGAACCCGTTCGAGATCGAACGGATGAGCTGGGAGGAGGGCGACACGATCGCCGGCCTGATCCTGGAGGGCGACCCCAAGGTCGGCACCGGCGCCTTCCGCCTGGTGTGCGACGGCATGGAGCCGCCCGAGCTCGAGATCGAGGAGGTCGAGGCCATCGGCGCCCCGGTCGAGCCGCTCGAGGTGCCGGTGGGCCCGGACCGCCCCGGCGAGCCGACCGCGTGAGGGCGCGGCCGGCTCCGGGGGAATCGGGATCCACGGGTGCCAACGCGGCCCTCGCCCGAGACTTGCGGTGAGCCGCGCTAGACCGTCAGGTGACGGTCGAAGGCGCGCTCGAAGAGCTCGACCTCGCGCCCGGCGGCCCAGCGCGGAACCCGGTCGTCGCCGTCGGAGTCGAGCTCCAGGCGCACGGTGCCGTCGTCCACCGCGACGTGCGCCGCGCGCACGAGCTGGTCGCGCGAGCGCTCGAGGTCCTCGGCCAGGCGCAGCAGCGTCGCCATCCGGGCCAGCCGGTCCTCGTCGCCCTTGGCGGCGCCCGCCGCGAACGGCCCGAGCGAGGGCATGCCCTTGCGGTGGTAGCGGACGGCCTGGCCGATGAGCGCGAGCTCGCGCTGCTCGAAGCCCGGCAGGCCGGCGTTGAGGACGAGGTAGCGCGAGTGCTTGTGGTGGTCGTCGTAGTCGACGGTCATGCCGATGTCGTGCAGGAGCGCGGCGGCCCAGAGCAGCTCGCGCTCCGCCGGGTCGCCCTCGTGGATCCCCGCTTCGGCGAGCTCGTCGAAGAGGCCCAGCGCGAGGCGGGCGACGTGGGCCGTGTGCGCGCTGTGCTCGGGGTCCATGCCGTACTGCGCGGCGAGGTTGACCACGCTCGCGCGGCGGACGTCGTCGAAGAGCGGCGGCTCGCCCGCGAGGTGGTGCTCGAAGAACACGCCCTCGCGCAGGCCGGCCTCGGTCACCTCGAGGCCCTCGAACCCGCCGACCTCCATCACCGTCTGCACGACGATCGCGCCGCCGAGGATGATGTCGCCGCGCGAGGGCTTGACGCCGGGGAGCTTCGCGCGCTCGGCCGGCGTCCGCGCGGCCAGCTCGTCGACGAGGCGGTCGAGTTCGTCGCGTGCGATGACGTAGCCCTGCACGCCGGCCTCGGGCACCTCGAGGTCGCGCTGGGCGGCGGCGGCGAGGTTGCGGATCGTCCCGCCGATGCCCACCAGCCGCGGGCCGCAGCGGCCGAGCCACGGCGCCCGCTCGAGCTTGGCCGTCACGTAGCCGACGAGCTCGCGGATCTGCTTGGGCTTGGCCGGCCCGTCGCCGGACAGGAAGCGCTCGCTCATGCGCACGGCGCCCAGGCGCCACGAGTCGAGCTCGCGCGAGTGGCGACCGACGACGTGGACGAGCTGCATCGAGCCGCCGCCGATGTCGAGCATGACCCCGTCGGCGAGCGTGGTCGAGTTGACCGCGGCGAGGTAGCCGTAGCGCGCCTCCTCCTCGCCGCTGAGCACGCGCACGTTCAGGCCGCTGGCGGCCTGCGCGCGCTCGAGGAACTGCGCGGAGTTCGAGGCGTCGCGGATGGCCGAGGTCGCGACCGCGAGGACGGCGCCGGGCTCGATGCCGCTGGCCGAGCAGAAGTGCGCAAAGACCTCCATCGTCGCCTGCGCTCGCGCCATGCCCGGCTCGCCCAGCACGCCGGTCGCGGCCAGGCCCTCGCCGATGCGGACGGCCTCGTAGATCTCGTCGGTGCGCTTCCACCAGCTGTCGGCGGCGGTGAAGACGACGAGCCGGAAGGAGTTGGAGCCCAGGTCCGCGACGGCGATGCGCTCGGCCATGTCGCGCAGCCTAGTGTCGGGCGGCGCGATCAGCCGGTCTCGATGATCTCGATGCGGTAGCCGTCGGGGTCGCGGACGAAGCAGATCCGACTGCCGCCTTCGCGCACCTGGTAGGGCGGCTTCTCGGGCTCTATGCCCTGCTCGGCCAGGTTGGCCAGCGTCGCGTCGAGGTCCGGCGCCGTGATCGCGATGTGGTTGTAGCCGGTGCCGAGCTCGTAGGAGTCGACGCCGTGGTTGTAGGTCAGCTCCAGGCGCGCGCCGTCGTCGGGCAGGCCCATGAAGACGTTGATGGCCTCGTCGCGGATCGGCATCCGGCGCAGCTCCTCGAAGCCCAACGCCTCGTAGAAGGCGACCGAGCGGTCGATGTCGCCGATGCGATAGCAGGTGTGGATGAGCTCAGGCATGGGGCCGAAGCCTAGCCCCGCCTGAAGCTCACGCTCCTGCCGAGCGCGGTGCCGTCCGGCAGTCGGAAGCGGACGGCGTACGTGCCGGCTCCTTGGTTCGGGAAGTGGCGGCTCCAGCGCACGGCCACGTAGCGCAGGCCGCTTGCCGGGCAGGGTGAAGGTGGGCATCCGTCGGCGTGGCTGACCCCTCCTGTGGGCCCAGCAATCCTTCCAATCGGTGGCCGCGGGCGCCCACGTCGCCCGCGAGGTGACGCCGGGACACAGGCGGGTGCGCACGGTCTGGCAATGTACGCCCCGACCATGGTCATCGAGCGCTCCATGCACCCGCAGTTCCTGTCCAACACCTACCTCGTCGGCGAGCCCGGCGGGGCGGGCTTCTTTGTCGACGCCGGCGGCCCGGTGAGCCCGCTCATCGCCGCGGCCGAGCGCCACGGCATGACCCCGACCCACGTCCTGCTCACCCACCACCACCACGACCACGTCGAGGAGCTGGCTAAGCTCACCGACCGCTGGCCCGACCTGCAGGTGCTCGCGCACCCCGACGAGCGCGTCGACGGCGTCACCGGCGAGATGGGTCCCGACCAGACCGTGACGGTCGGCGACCTCGAGGTCCGCACGCTCGCCACGCCCGGCCACACGAAGGGCATGCTCTCGCTGCTCGTCGAGGGCAACGTCTTCACGGGCGACACCCTCTTCAAGAACTCCGTCGGCGGCGTCCGCGCCCCGGGGCACACGACGTACGCCGACCTGCGCTCCTCGATCATGGACGTCCTGCTCGCGCTGCCGCCCGAGACGATCATCCGCCCGGGCCACACCGAGCCGACGACGGTGGCCCAGGAGTGGGACGAAAACGCCTTCGTGCGCGTCTGGCGCGGCCTCGACCCCGAGGGCGACGAGCCGTGCACGGCGATGGGCGAGCCCGCCACGCTCGTCCTCCTGGGCGACGACTACGACGGCGGCCACAAGGCCTGGGTGCGCTGGCCGGACGGTTCCGACGACATCGTCCCGGGCTCGCAGGTCCAGACCGGGTAGACGCGCGACGGCGCCCCGCTAGCCTGGTCGAACGTGGCGCGGCGCGACAAGGATCCGATCCCGACCTCCCGCCTGCGGCGCTCGGCCGCGGTCGGCCGGCTCGCCGCGGGGCAGGCCGTGCGCCAGGCCGGCACGCGGGCGGCGAACCTGACGCGCTCCGATGAGGACGCCGAGAAGGCGCTGGCCAAGCGCCAGCTCGAGACGGCCGAGCAGATCGTCGCCGCGCTGGGGACGATGAAGGGCGCGGCCATGAAGCTCGGCCAGGTGATGTCGTTCCTCGACGTCGGCCTGGTCCCGGAGGAGTACCGCGAGCAGTTCCAGGCCAAGCTCGCCGAGCTGCGCGACGCCGCGCCGAAGGTCTCCTTCAAGGACATGAAGAAGGTCCTCGAGCAGGAGTACGACGATCCGCTCGACGAGGTCTTCGAGACCTTCGACCCGGTCCCGATCGCGGCCGCCTCGATCGGCCAGGTCTACAAGGCGCGCCTCGACGACGGGCGCGACGTGGCGGTCAAGGTCCAGTACCCCGGCGTCAACACCGCGGTGCGGGCCGACATGCAGAACCTGGGGATGATCCTGCGGCTCATGAAGTCCGTCGCGCCCGGGCTCGACCCCAAGGCGCTGGGCACCGAGATCCGCTCGCGCATCGAGGAGGAGCTCGACTACGAGCTCGAGGCCCAGAACCAGCGGCGCCTGGCGCGGATCTTCCGCGGCCACCCGTTCATCGTCATCCCGGACGTGGTCACGAGCCTCAGCCACGAGCGCGTGATCGTCAGCGAGTACGTCGCGGGGCGCGGCTTCGAGGAGATGAAGCAGCTCCCCAAGGACGAGCGCGACCGCATCGGCGAGACGATCTTCCGCTTCTACTTCGGCTGCATGTACCGCCACCACCAGTTCAGCGGCGACCCGCACCCGGGCAACTGCCTGCTGCTCGACGACGGGCGGATGGCCTTCCTGGACTTCGGGCTCTTCAAGCGGATCCCCGCCGCGGCGGCGGAGTTCGAGCTGCAGAGCCAGCGGCTGGGCATCGAGCGCCGCGCCGCCGAGCTCATCGACCACCTGCACAAGGGCGGCTGGATGGGCGACCCCAGCTACTACACCGAGGAGGGCATCCTCGAGCAGTTCGACGACTTCACGTGGTGGTACTCGCGCGACGAGGAGATCGAGCTGACGCCCGAGATCGCCACCGAGGTGATGATCCAGATGAGCGATCCGCGCTCGCGCCACTTCGGCAAGATGCGCCACGAGACGCTCCCGCCCGACCACCTCTTCGGCCGGCGCCTGGAGATGCTCACGCTCGCCGTCCTCGGCCAGCTGCGCGCCACGGCCAACTGGCATCGCATCGCGCGCGAGTGGATCTACGGCGATCCGCCCGTGACGGCGCTCGGCGAGGCCGAGGCCGAGTTCTACGCGCGCCGCCCACCCGTCCCAGCGTGAGGCGCCGTCTGCCGCGCCGCGTTCGCGGCGCCGCGCGGCGAGGCATCGAGGGAGAGAGGAGCCGGCGGGCAGCCGGCGCGCCCGCGCCGTGAGCTACCCCGGACAACGCTGACTAATGGTCCTCCTGGGACCACAAGTCAGCACTGTGCGCGGCCGCAGCGCCGGCGGAGCCGCGGGCCTGGCGGCCGCCGCCGGCTCCCTCTCCCTCGGTGCCCTGGCCGCGAAGCGCAACAAGCGCAAGCGGCAGACGGCCCTACAGCTCCTGGACCTGGAACAGGCTCGTCGTCCCCGGCTTGCCGCTCGGCAGCCCCGCGGTGACGCCGACGCGCTGGCCGGGCTTGCACCAGCCCAGCTCGACGACGCGCCGGGTGGCGTCGGCGATCAGGGCCTCGGTGACCTCGTGGCGGCGCATCGAGGCGGCCCTCACGCCCCACATCAGCCCGCAGCGGCGCACGGTCTCGCGGCCGGGGGAGAGGGCGTAGATCGGGACCTCGGGGCGGTGGGCTGAGACCAGCCGCGCCGAGCGCCCGCTCAGCGTCGGGATGACGAGCGCGTCGAGCTTGAGCTCGCGTGCGGCCACGCACGCGGAGTGCGCGACCGTGTAGGCGGGGTCGCGCTCGTCGCGACGCACGCGCATCTCGTTCCAGCGCTCGTAGGGCAGCTCGCGCTCGGTCGTGCGCGCGACGGCGGCCATGATCTCGATCGCCAGCGCCGGGTGGGCGCCGACGGCGGTCTCCTGGGAGAGCATCACCGCGTCGGTGCCGTCGAGGATCGCGTTGGCGACGTCGGCGACCTCGGCGCGCGTGGGGCGCGACGAGGTGACCATCGAGTCGAGCATCTGCGTCGCGGTGATCGAGGGGCGCGCCATGCGCCCGGCGAGGGCGATGAGGCGCTTCTGGATCATCGGCACCTCCTCGATCGGCATCTCGACCCCGAGGTCGCCGCGGGCGACCATCACGCAGTCGGAGACCTTGAGGATCGCCTCGGCGCGCTCGACCCCCTGCGGCTTCTCGATCTTGGCGATCAGCGGCGTGCGCGTGTGCTCGCGCACGAAGAGCACGTCCTCGGGGCGGCGCACGAAGCTCAGCGCCACGAGGTCGACGCCGATCTGCTGGC
This sequence comes from uncultured Actinomycetes bacterium, assembly GCA_963851295.1. Lineage (GTDB taxonomy): Bacteria > Actinomycetota > Thermoleophilia > Solirubrobacterales > Solirubrobacteraceae > JAOPZW01. The sequence goes on from CAWKOS010000006.1 coordinate 253,337, forward strand.
CGGCGCGCAGGTGCTCGAGGTCCTCCTCGGGCACGGCGAGGGCAGGATGTCCAGCGGCCCGGGGATGTTGAGGCCCTGGCGCGAGGCGACGGTGCCGCCGACCTCGACCTCGGCGTCGATCTCGCCGTCGCCGCCGCGGACCGCGACGGCGCGCAGGCGCACGGAGCCGTCGGCGAGATACAGGATCTCGCCGGGCTCGATCGCCGCCGCCAGGCCGTCCCACGCGATCGACATCCGCCGCGCGTCGCCGGCCGGGCTGCCGTTGCCGCACACGAAGGTCACGCAGTCGCCGGCCTTGAGCTCGGCGGTGTCGTCGCGCAGCGCGCCGATGCGCAGCTTCGGCCCCGGGAGGTCCTGGAGGATCGCCACCGGGCGACCCGCGCGACCCGCGGCCTCGCGCACCCACTGGGCCGTCTCGGCGTGCATCTCGGCGGTGCCGTGGGAGAAGTTCAGGCGCGCGACGTCCATCCCCGCCTCGACCATCCGCACGAGCACCTCGCGGTCCTTCGAGGCAGGGCCGATCGTGGCCACGATCTTCGTGCGGCGCTCCATGGGCTGGACAGTACGGCATGGTCGGCGCGTGCTCGTTACGCCCTCGACGACCGGGCGGCTGGTGTCGAAAGCTCAGCCCCGCAACCAGGTCAGCACCGCGAGCACGCGGCGGTGGTCCTGCTCGGAGGGCGGGAGCCCGAGCTTCATGAAGATGTTCGAGACGTGCTTCTCGACCGCGCCCTCGGTCACCACGAGCTCCTCGGCGATCGCGGCGTTGGAGCGGCCCTCGGCCATGAGCCCGAGGACGTCGCGCTCGCGCGGGGTGAGCTCGTCGAGCGGCCCGTCGTCGCGCTGGCCCAGGAGCTGGGAGACGGCCTCGGGGTCCAGCGCCGTGCCACCCTCGGCCACGCGGCGCACGGCGTCGACGAAGTCGCGGACTTCGGCCACGCGCTCCTTGAGCAGGTAGCCGACGCCGCCGCGCCCGTCCGAGAGCAGCTCGGCGGCGTAGGTGCGCTCGACGTACTGGGAGAGGACGAGGATCGGCAGGCCGTCGATCCGCCTGCGGGCCTCCAGGGCCGCGCGCACGCCCTCGTCCTTGAAGCCGGGGGGAAGGCGCACGTCGACGACGCAGACGTCGGGGCGGTGCTCGTCGACCGCAGCGAGGAAGGCCTCGCCGTCCGCGACGGCGGCGACGACCTCGAAGCCGTTGTCGGTGAGCAGGCGCATGATCCCGTCGCGCAGGAGCGCGAGGTCCTCTGCGATCACGACGCGCACGGGACCTCCGCGTACAGCACCGTGGGGCCGCCGATCGGCGAGGCGATGGCGAGCGTGCCGTCGAGGGCAGCCAGGCGCTTGCGCAGCCCGTCGAGCCCATGACCGTCGGGGTTGGCGCCGCCGCGGCCGTCGTCGCGCACCTCGATGCGCAGGCGCCCGTTCTCGCGCCACAGGCGGACCTTGGCGCTGCGCGCGCCGGCGTGCTTGACGGCGTTGGTCAGCGCCTCGGCGACGGTGAAGTAGGCGGCCAGCTCGACGGGCGGCGGCAGGCGCCCGTCGAGGTCGACGTCGACGTTGGTGGGCAGCGGCGTGCGCGCCGCCAGCGCGGCGATCGCCTCGCCCAGGCCGCGCTCGGAGAGCAGGGCCGGGCGGATGCCGCGCGCGAGGTCGCGCAGCTCGCCCATCGCCAGCCGCGCCTCGCCGCGCGCCTTCTCGACGAGCTCGCGCGCGCCCTCGGGGTCGCGGTCGAAGCGCTCCTCGGCCATCCCGAGGTCTAGGGCGAGGGCGACGAGGCGCGCCTGGGCGCCGTCGTGCAGGTCGCGCTCGATGCGCTGCAGCTCGGCGGCCGCCGCGTCGACGGCGCCGGCGCGCGTCTGGGCCAGGACCTCGACGCGCTCCTCGAGCTGTCGGGTGCTCGGGCCCAGGACGATGCGCGAGAGCGCGCCGCTGGCGGCGGCCGTCCCGCGCACCAGGGCGGCGGCGAGCGGCAGGGCGAGCAGCCCGATCGCGGCGCACAGCCACGCGTAGCCCCACGAGTCGACGTGGAAGAGGCCGAGGTCGACGGGGTCGGACTCGGGCACCGCCCACCACCACACGGGCATGAAGAGCAGCCCGAGGGCCGCGGCCGGCGCGGTGACCGCGACGGTGAAGTCGGCGATCCCGATCGGCAGCAGCGCCAGGTGCCAGGCGAGGTCCTTCCACGTCGAGGGATCGGAGAACAGCGCCTTCAGGCGGTCGATGAAGCGGCCGGTCGCGGGCGGCTTGTAGACGCCGCGGATCGGCTCGCCGAGGACGAGCGCGGCACGCCGGCGCTCGACCCACGCCAGCCAGCGCGAGACCCAGATCGTGAGCATCGCCAGCGGCAGGCCGATCAGGGTGATCAGCAGCCCGAGCGACAGCGACCAGCCGGTCACGACCACCGTGAAGGTCAGGATCCCCATCGGCAGGGCGAGCAGGAGGTACACGACGTCCAGGCCGAGCTGGCGGAGGAGGGCGCCGGGGCGATGCAGCGTGGGCATGGCCACATGGTCGGCGGTGACGGTCTGTTGCGCCATGGAGTCAGCAGGCGGACTGCGTAGTGGGGAGAACCCCACTCTGGCAGGGTGCTGACACTGCTGCCATCGCGGCTCAAGTCCGCGCGCCGTCGCGCCGATCACAGGACGTGATGAGCAACGTCGTCTCGATCCACGCCGCGCGCAGCGCCTCCGCCGAGACGCGGAGCACCGCCGCCGCGCCGACGTCAGGCACCATCGGCGGGGAGTTCAAGGCCGCGCTGGCCGACGCGGCCAAGCGTCCCGACGCCGAGAAGACCGAGAAGGTCAAGGACCATCACTACGAGAAGATCACCGCCGGCCCCGACAAGGGCCACTACCTGAACAAGACCGGCAACGCTCGCGACGGCGAGGACTTCCGGATCGTCCAGCGCGGCGGGCGCACCTTCCATGTCTATGACATCGGGAAGGACCACCAGGTCTACGAGCTTCCCCACGACCCGAAGTCGGTCACGGTGAAGGCCTCGACGGACTCCGGCGGCACGCCCGCCGCCTGAATCGAGCCGCGCGCTACTTCAGGGCCACCGCCCGGGGCAGCGTGAACGTCGGGAAGAGCTTGGCGTTGCGCGCGTTCTTGCGCACCTTCGTGGCCAGCCGGTAGACGGCGGCCTGCCCGCTGGGCGGCCCGTCGAGGGTGACCGAGAAGCGCCCCGCGCTGTCGGGGTGAAGCGTCTTCTCCGTGACGCTCTTCGTGCACGACACGCGGCGCTTGATCGTGATCTTCTGCACCGGCTTGCCGAGCGGCAGCACGACGCGCCCCGCGATCGTGACCTTGCCCTTGGCGCTGGCCATCTTCGTGACGAGCATGCGCCGGAAGAGCTTGAGGCGCAGCGACCGCTCGTTGCCGATCTGCGCCTGGTAGCGGGCGCGGTTCGAGCTGCGGATCGCGCTCGGCGGCAGCTTGCCCTTGGCCTGGAAGGTCCCGTCCTTGGCCACGGTCGCCCACGCGGCCGTCTTGCCGTTCCACGAGGAGACGATCCGCACGCGCTTGCCGACGAACCTGCGGTCCGCGGCGCCGTAGAGGCGCGCGTAGCCGTTGCGCTGCAGGACGTCGATCAGCGCCAGCTTGCGCGTGGTGCACTGCAGCTGCGCGCCGGCGAGCGTGTCCTCGCCGCACTTCACGTCGCCCTGGGAGACCGAGGCCTGGCCGAGGGTCAGGTCGGCCAGCGTCTGGCCCGCGATCGAGACGAGCACGCCGAGCCCGCGCTGGGTGAGCGTGCCGTTCTCGAGCTTCTGCGAGCCGGGCGTGAGCTTGACCTGCGCGAGCGTCGCCGGGACCGGGATCGCCGGCAGCGCGTCGAGCACGGGCTGCACGAGCGCCTGGACGGCCGAGAGCGGCAGCACGTTGAGGGGGGCGGGAAGCGCGACCTTCGAGAGGTCGATGCCCGACGGGTCGATGCTCGAGGAGTCGATGAGGGTGACCACCTGGTCGACGACGCCGTCCACCGGGGTCTCCTGGCCGAGGATGCTGACGCCGAGGACCTTCGAGGCGCCGGTCAGCCGCGGGCGCCCGCCGGAGCACGAGCCAGAGGCGGTCGCGCTCGAGGTCGCGACCCGCAGCAGGTCGGCGGCGGGCAGCTTGCCGTTGGGCGCCAGCGCCTGCAGGGCGCCCGTGATGTCGAGCTGGACGGTCTGCCCGGGGACGCCCGTCGGCACCGTGATGACGGTCGGCGGGATCTGCGCCGTGGGCAGCGCGATCGGAAGGTCGGGGAGCGAGCCGATCCCGAGGTTGAGGACCTCACCCGTCGCGCTCGGACGCTGCTGCGGGGCGCCGCTGGAGGCGCCGTCGAGCGTGGTGCGCGCCGAGAGCACGTTCGCCGACAACGGCACCGGCAGCGCCGGAAGGTTCACGCCTCCCGACGCGGCCTTGCAGGCCAGCGCGCCGACGTTGGCCGTGACCGGCGTCCCCGCCGGCTGGCCGAGCAGCGCGCTCGCCGAGCAGTTCCAGCTCGCCGCCGGCGCCGTCGCCGGAACGGCGAGCGCGCCCGCGGCGGCGACCGCGGCGGTGGACAGCAACAACGTGCGCTTCACGTGGACCTCCAAGACCCGGTTCCTGCGATACCCACGGCCCGAAACGACGCGGGGCCGGAAAACAAGCGGTATCCCCATCCTCGATTCCGGGGACACGCAGGGCGGACCTTCGTTCGAGGCCTAGCTGTAGTTCCTGAGGAGATTGGTTCATCCGGGCCCCCTTGGAGGCTGGAGGTGTCTGACGCCACCAGTCCCAAGGAGGACACCGGATGAAGCTGCACGCTAACGCGGCCCTCAGCCTGTACAAGAGGCGCTTGCTCTGTCGCCGTGTCGTCGATGAGCGGTGGACGCTGACGAAGGCGGCCGAGGCCGCCGAAGTCAGCGTCCGCTGCGCGCGCAAGTGGGTGGGCCGCTACCGCGCCGAGGGCGAGGTGGGGCTGCTTGATCGGTCCTCGGCGCCGGCGACGGTGACCAACCGCACCTGCGAGCGCCGCGTCGCAGCGATCGCTGCGTTGCGCCGGCTGCGGTTCACCGGCCCCGAGATTGCCGAGACGCTGCTCATGCCGCTCTCGACGGTCTCGGGCATCCTTCAGCGCATCGGGATGGGCAGGCTCGGCCGCCTAGGACTCGAGCCCGCCGAGCGCTACGAGCGCGACCGTCCCGGCGAGCTGGTCCATATCGACGTCAAGAAGCTCGGGCGCATCGCCCGGCCCGGACACCGGGTGCTTGGCCGCCAAAGCGCCGGCGGCCGTTATCGTCGCCGTTATGAGCACGGCTGGGAGTTCGTCCACATCGCCATCGACGACTGCACCCGCCTGGCCTACGTCGAGGTCCTCGACGACGAGAAGGCCACCACCGCGATCGCGTTTCTCGCTCGCGCGGTCGCGTTCTACCGCCGCCACGGCATCACCGTCGAGCGCCTGATCACCGACAACGGCTCGGCCTACCGCTCGACGGTGCACGCGATCGCGTGCCGCACGATGGGCATCCGCCACCTGCGCACCCGCCCCTACCGGCCCCAGACCAACGGGAAAGCCTGTGTCTTAGGTTGGCGGGGCCGTCCGGCGGGGCGGCGAGGCTCCCCGCGCCTGTCGGCCTGACTCAGGCAAAAGGCATGTCGAGGGAGAGATCTGGCCCTGAACATCCTGGCTCAGAGTCGCTCCCTTTGGCCTGCGTTCGATTTGTCGGCCGGCGGGTTGCGGGCGGGCCGGCAAGCTGACTTGATAGGAGACTCGCGCCGATGTGGCTGCATCGACACAGAAGCGTCGCTCGCCGGCCCGGCCTCGACTCTACCCACGAGCCAGGAGGCCACCTTGATCGTCGGTATCGACGTTCACAAGCAGACCCATGCCGCCGCGCTGATCGATGACCGCGGTGGCGAGATCGCGACCCTCACGGTCGCGAACAGTCCCGCGGGCTTTCGGCAGCTGATCGACTGGCTGGTCGAGCACGACGCCGCCAGCGCGGTGATCGGGGTTGAGAGCCCCGGCAGCTATGGCCGCTGCCTGGTCGCGGCTCTCGCCGGCGCCGGATTCGAGGTGCTGCAGGTCCCGGCGTGGCGCACCCATCGCGAGCGCCACCGCCGCGGACCGGGCAAGACCGACCCCGGTGACGCGCTGTCGATCGCGCACGTCGTGCTCACCAAGCGTGACGAGCTCGGCCCCGCGCAGGAGCCCGAGCTCGTCCGCGTGCTGGGGATGCTCGAGCTGCAGCGCCGGCGCTTTGTCCGTGACCGCACCCAAGCGATCCAGCGACTGCGCTCAGACTGGACCCAGGTTGATCCCGTCGCCGAGGCGTCCGTGGTGCGCTGTGACCGCCAACGCGAGCTGCGCCAACTGAAGCGCCTGCGCCTGGGCGACAGCCTGGCCCAAACCACCGCCGCGCGCTGCATCCGCGAACTCGCCCACGACATCGACGACCTCAACCACAGAATCGCCGCGCTCGACGAAGAGATCGCCGAGCTGCTCGCCGAGCACGACAACCCCCTCGATGACCTGCTCGGTGCCGGCAGCAATCTCGCGGCCACCATCATCGCCCAGGCCGGCGACGTTCGTCGCTTCCGCGACGCCGGCGCCTTCGCCAGGTTCTGCGGCGCCGCCCCGATCCCCTGCGGCTCAGGCCAGAGCGCCGGGCGCCACCGCCTGCACCGCGGCGGCAACCGCCAACTCAACGCCGCGCTCTACCGCATCGCCATCGTCCAACAACGCCACCACCCCGCCGCCAAGACCTACCTGGCCCGCAAGATCGCCGAAGGCAAGACCGCCCGCGAAGCCCGTCGCGCCCTCAAGCGCCACCTCGCCAACGTCGTCTACCGCCGCCTGCTGACCTGGGCCAACAGCACCCCGGCCTTCAACGATTTGACATAGGAGAATCGAGCGCTTCATCCGCACCCTCCTCGGCGGCTGGGCCTACGGCGCGCTCTACCGCAACAGCACCGAACGCACCGCAGCGCTTGACGCCTGGCTGGACTACTACAACCATCAACGCCGACACAGCGCCCTCGGCCACAAGCCCCCAATCGCTCGCCTCAACGAGCGAACCAACCTCCTCGGGACTTACACCTAGCGGGCGAAGTGGCCGTTCTCCTGCACGACCTCGCCATCCGCCGTCAGGCGCCCGCCGGTACGCAGGTCGCAGATGAGGTCCCAGTGCAGGGCGGACTTGTTCTTGCCGCCGGTCTCCGGGTACGAGCGGCCGAGGGCGAGGTGGACGGTGCCGCCGATCTTCTCGTCGAAGAGGATCGTGCCCGTCGGGCGGGCGATGCCGAAGTTGGTGCCGATGCCAATCTCGCCCAGGAAGCGGGCGCCTTCGTCCATGGCGAGGGCGCGCTGGAGGTAGTCGTCGCCGACCTCGGCGCTGGCCGAGACGACCTCGCCGTCGCGCAGCTCGAGCTCGACGCCGTCGACGTCGATGCCGGTGGGCGCCGAGCGCAGCGTGAAGCGGACGCGGCCATTGGCGCTGCCCTCGTGGGGGCCGGTGAAGACCTCGCCGCTGGGCATGTTGCGCCGGCCGTCGGAGTTGACCCAGGTGCGGCCGGCGACGCTCAGGGTCAGGTCGGTGCCCTCGGCCTCCAGGCGCAGCTCGCGCGCGGCGGACAGGCGCTCGATCAGGCGCTCCTGGAAGGCGCTCAGCCCACCCCACGCGGCGACGGGGTCTTCGGCGCTGAGGAAGAGCGCGTCGCGGACGAAGGCGGAGAACGCCTCCATGTCCATCCCGGCCTGCGCGGCGAGCGCCTCGGTCGGCCACAGCGTCGAGCACCAGCGCTTCTTCATCGTCGCCTCGCGGATCGGGCGCCGCGCGCGGGCGTAGCGGGCGATGCGGTCGGGGTCGATGCCGACGAGCTCGCGGGTGTCGCCGGGCGCCTGGACGCCGAGCAGCGCGTCGATCTTGCGCGCCTCGTACAGCGCGAGGTCCGGGACGTCGTCGAGGTGGCGCTCGCGCGCGTGCTCGTAGTAGCCGCGCGTCTGCCCGGGGAGCTCGACGCGCGGCAGCGGCCACGCGTCGCGCTCGAGGATCGCGCGCTGGAGCTCGAGCAGCAGCGGCGCCGCGAGCGACGTCGAGCGCACGAGCACCGTCTCGCCGGGCTGCACGTCGAGGCAGTAGCCGGCGAGGAGCTCGGCGAAGGGCGCCGGCTCGAGGACGGTCACGGCGCCTCGAGGTCCGGGAAGTGCTCCGCGAGGTGCTCGCGCAGGACGTCGCGGATCCAGCGGCGCTCGTCCTGCGTGGCGACGCGCAGGCGCATGAGCAGCTCGCGCTGGCCCTCGGTGGGGACGTCGGAGACGACCCAGCGCACGGCCAGGCGCTCGAAGAGCAGCTCGGTGGCGCGCTGCCAGGCGTCCTCCTGGGAGAGGACGTTGCCGTGCAGGGTGTCGTGGTACTGGCGGCGCGTCTTGGGGGTCAGGGCGCCGCGCAGGACGAGGACGTCGCCGCCGGCGGACGTGTACTCGCTCTCCGGAGCGGTGAGCTTCTCGACCTTGCCGCGCGCGCGGCCGCGCTTGCCCATCGCCCTACGTGGTCGCCGCCGCCGTCTCGAGCTGGGAGCGCACGTCGCCCGTCAGCGGCTCGGTGTGGCCGGTCCACGCCGCCGCGGGCTCCAGCGCCGCGAGCTTGAGGATCGAGGCGCGGGCCTGCTCGGTGTCGTGGTTGAAGGCGTGGTGGGGGACGCGCGGGTGGCCGGGGCGCCCGGTCTGCGGATCCAGGACGTAGAAGCAGTCGCTGGTCAGCGCCAGCCGGTCGGCCGCCCGCCACAGGCCGATCAGGCCCGGGGCGTGGCCGGGGAGGAGCACGACCTCGAAGCCCGCGATCTCCTCGCCCTCCTCGACGGTGTCGGCGATCTGCACCGGCCCGCCGTCCCACAGCCGCAGCAGGTGCGGGAAGACCGGCCGGGCGTACGGCTTGAGCTGAGAGAAGTCGAAGTAGCGCCGGCCGCCGTCGCCCTCGGCGTCCTCGCGGTTGTCGGGGTGGCACAGGACCGGGGCCCCGAGCCCCGGCGCGACGCCGCGGTGGTCGGGGTGGCCGTGGCCGAGCAGCACGCGCGTGATGCCGCCCAGCGAGGCGCCGGCCGCGGCCACGGCGGAGGTCATGGCCTTGATCCCGGCGTCGAAGAGCATCACGCCGTCGCCGTCGCGGATCAGGAAGACGTTCATGAGCTTGCTCGGGAAGCCGCCGCGGACGACCCAGACGCCGTCGGCCACCGGCTCGGGGCCGGTCGCGATGCGGCGCTTGACCCGCGTGGTCAGGTTGAAGGCCTGGGCCATGCGCTGCTCGGCCTTCGAGCCCTGGGGCGGCAGGGCGCCGAGCTGGCGCGCGAGGTCGGCGCCGTCCAGGTAGGCGTCGATGGCGGCGATGCGCCCGTGGCGCACGAGCACGAGGTCGACGCCGGTGACGTCGACCCGCGCGCCGTTGGGCTCGAAGCCCATGAAGTCGCCGGGCCCGGCAAAGGTGGCGCGGGCGCGCCAGTTGACCGCCGCGCGGTCGCCCTCGGTGATGATCTCGACGACGTCGAAGCGCCAGTCGGGGAAGGCCTCGAACAGCCCGGCGAAGAAGGCGACCATCTCGTCGCGCCCGACGGGCCCGGTGACCCCGTGGATCTCGGCAGCGATGTCCGGGGCGTAGTAGCGCTGCTGGGCATCGCGCTCGCCCCGCCCGAGCGCCTCGAAGTACTCGCGCGCCACGCGCGTCGTCTCGGACATCGACTCACTCTATGCATAAGGTGCGCCCGGCGATGACCGCCCCTGCCCGCAAGCGCGAGGTCGGCCGCGGCGAGCGGCTGCTGCCCGGCGTCTGGCGCCTGCGCCTGCCGCTGCCGTGGCCCGGCGTGCCGCACTGCAACGCCTGGGCGGTGGCCGCCGGCGACGGGATCGTCCTCTTCGACACGGGCATGCACGAGCCCGGCTCGATGGCCAACCTCGAGCGGGCGCTCGACATGGTCGGGCTGAAGGTCGACCTCGTGCGGCTGGTCGTCTGCACCCACGCCCACTCCGACCACTACGGCCAGGCCGCGACGATCATGCAGCGTGCCGGGTGCGAGCTGTGGATGCATCCCGCGCACGAGCACATGTCGCGCGCGGCAGACGACCCCGAGGCGGCGCTGGCCCGGCGCCTGGAGGTCGCGCGTTCGGCGGGCGTGCCCGAGGAGCCGCTGCGCGAGTGGACCGCCGCGCGCCGCGGCCAGGCCTACGGCGTCGCGGCGATCGTCGAGCCCGACCGCGAGCTCGTTCAGGGCGTGGGGGTGGCGACCGACCTGGGGACGTGGGAGGTCGTCGAGACGCCCGGCCACGCGCCCTCGCACGTCTGCCTGTGGCAGCCCGAGCGCCGGCTGCTGATCTCCGGCGACCACCTGCTCGGCCGCGTCTCGCTCTACTACGACTACGGGTGGACGCCCGACCCCGCCGGCGAGTTCCTGACCTCGCTGGATCGCGTCGAGGCGCTCGACGCGCGCCTGTGCCTGGCGGGCCACGGGCGGACGTTCACCGACGTCCAGGGCCACATCACCGCCAACCGCGCGCTCGTGGCGCAGCGGCTGTCGGCGCTGGAGGGCGCGCTGCGGGCCGACGGCCCGCTCACCGCCTTCGACGCGGTCCCGCGCGTCTACGGCGAGGCGCTGACGGCGATGAACGCCCACTGGTGGCTGAGCGAGACGCTCAACTACCTGCGCCACCTGCAGGTGCAGGGGCGCGTCGAGGGCGACGGCGAGAGCCCGGAGCGCTGGCGCGCGACGGCCTAGACGGCCGCCGGCACGTCAGCCATCGCGCGGATCAGCAGCTCGCGCAGGGTCGCCCGCTCGTCCGGGCTGAGGGTGTCGAGGACGTCGTCCTCGAGGCCGTCGAGGGCCTCATCGGCGCCGGCGAGCGCCTTGCGCCCCGCCGCGGTGATCTCGACGACGTGGCGACGACGGTCGTCGGCGTCGCGGCGACGCTCCGCCCAGCCCGCGGCCTCGAGGTCGTTGAGCATGAGGACCGTGTTGTTGGGGTCCAGGTGGAGCGTCTCGCCGAACTGGCGCTGGCCGATGCCGGGCGCCTGGGCGAGGGTGTTGAGCGCGAGGTACTGCTTCAGGCGCATGCCGAGGACGTCCTCGGTCGCCCGGCGGTAGACGTGCCGCGTCAGGCGGATCAGGAGGACCAGCGATCCGGGTGCGTGCTCTGAAGTCATCTGCTCGCCATGATCGTAGCGCCGTGGCGGATGGACATCGATGTATGGATTGCCATTGCATAATGGATCATCCTTGTTACGATGATCATCCACATGCGTATGAGCAACTTTCTCCCACTCGACGGCGACCGGCGGCGCTGGGCCGCCCTCGGCGCCGTCCTCCTCGGGCAGCTCATGATCGTCCTCGACGCGACGATCGTGAACGTCGCCCTTCCCTCCATCCAGACCGACCTGCACTTCTCGCAGTCGTCGCTGACCTGGGTGGTCAACGCCTACCTGATCACCTTCGGCTCCTTCCTGCTCGTGGCGGGGCGGCTCGGCGACCTCGTCGGCCGCCGGCGCGTGCTGCTCGCCGGCCTGGCGGTCTTCACCGCGGCCTCCGTGCTCTGCGGGCTCGCGCAGGATCCGACCATGCTCGTCGCCGCGCGCTTCGTGCAGGGCCTCGGCGGGGCGCTGGCCTCGGCCGTGATCCTCGCGATCATCACCACCGAGTTCCCCGACGCCATCGAGCGCACGAAGGCGATGAGCACCTACACCTTCGTCTCCGTCGCCGGCGGCTCGATCGGGCTGCTCGCCGGCGGGGCCCTGACCCAGGCCATCGACTGGCACTGGATCTTCTTCGTCAACGTCCCGATCGGCGTCCTCACGGCGCTGGCCGTGCGCGCCCTCGTCGACGAGGCGCCGGGCATCGGCCTCGGCCAGGGGGTCGACGTCCTCGGCGCCGTGGTCGTCACCACCGCGATGGCCCTCGGCGTCTACGCGATCGTCGAGGCGCCCTACCACGGCTGGGGCTCGGCCCACACGCTGGTCTTCGGCGCGGTGTCGGCCGCCCTCATGACCGCCTTCGTGGCACTCGAGGCGCGCCTGGAGAACCCGATCCTCCCGCTGCGCCTGCTGCGCCTGCGCACCCTCGCCGGCTCGAGCGTCGTGCGGGCGATGATGGGCATGGGGATGTACGGGAGCTTCTTCCTGGGCGCCCTCTATCTCGAGCGCGTCCAGGGCTACGGCAGCGTCCAGACGGGCGAGGCCTTCCTGCCGTGGACGCTCGTGGTCGCCGTGCTCTCGGTGGGTCCGACGGCGAGCCTCGTGCGGCGCTTCGGCGCCGGGCGCCCGCTCGTCGGCGGCCTGCTGACGATGGCCGCCGGCCTCCTCGTCCTCTCCAGCGCGGGCGCCGGGGAGCCCTACTTCCCGACCGTGTTCGTCGCGATGCTGCTCATGGGGCTGGGCGCGGGGACCGCGTTCATGCCGCTGCTGACGATCGCGATGGGCGACGTGCCCGCGCGCGACGCCGGCGTGGCCTCGGCGCTCGTCAACGTCTCGCTGTACATCTCCGGCGCGCTCGGCCTCGCGGCCCTGGGCGCCATCGCGACCGACCGCACCCGGTCGCTCGCCGCGCAGGGCTGGGCCACCGACCACGCGCTCGTGGCCGGCTATCAGCTCGCCTTCGGGGTCGCGGCGGCGTGCGTGGTGGCGACCGTCGCCGTCGCGGTCGTCGTGCTGCGGGCCGGGCGGCGCGTGCCCGCGCTCGCCTAGGCGGGCGTCCCTCAGCCCGCCTGGCCGGCGGCGCTCGTCGCGGAGGATTCCGCGGCGGGCGCCGTCGCCTGCTGGGCGGGGTCCGGCAGCGCCGACGGGTCGCTCGCGGGCGTGGTGCTCGTCGTCGGGGCCGTGGTGGTCTTCGGCGCCGCCTGCTTGGTCGCCGGGGCGGCCTGCTTGGCCGTCGCGGTCTTCTTCGTCTCGGCCGCCGGCTTGCGCTTGGCCGCGGGGGCGGGGGCGGGGGCCTGCGCCGCGGGCGCCGGCGCGTAGGCCGGCGGCGGGGCGGCAGCGCGGACGACGACGGTCTTCTCGCGCACGACCTTGCGCACGACGACCTTGCGCACGACCTTCGTCGTGTGGGCGACCGGCGTCGCCGGCGGGCGGCCGGCGTGCAGGAGCAGCATCCCGGGCGCGACGAGGCCGGCGCAGGCGAGGAGCACCGCGCCGCCGGTGCGCGCGGGCGCGGGTGCGGCGGCCAGGCGGCGGCGCATCGTCTGGGCCGGGCGCGGGCCGCGGCGGCGCTTGAGCCCGCGCGCGGCCAGGGTCTCCAGCGGCACGAAGCTCAGGACGAGGACCTCGAAGACGAGCGTCCACGCCAGGCCGCGCAGGACCAGCCACTGCATCCCGGTCGAGGGCAGATGGGTCGGCCACCAGAGCAGGAAGAGACCCGCGGCGAGGCCGGCGGCGGTGACCTTGGAGACGAGGTTGTCGAGCGTCATACAGGAGGAGCGGCGCGGGCGTGCGAAGACCGCCCACGCCCGGTCGATCGGCATCAGGGCCCCGAACTTGACCCCTTGCGCCCTACCATGGGCGCGATGCGCATCGACGAGATCTACGCCTCGGGCGAGCGGCCGGTGTTCTCCTTCGAGTTCTTCCCGCCCCGCAGCCCGGAGGGCGAGGCCAACCTGTACCTGGCCCTCGCCGCCCTGCGCCCGCTGGCGCCCGACTTCGTGAGCGTCACCTACGGCGCGGGCGGCTCGACCCGCGGCAAGACGCTCGAGATCGTCTCGCGCATCCGCGACGAGATCGGCCTGGAGGCGATGGCCCACTTCACCTGCGTGGGCGCCACGGCCGACGACCTGCGCTCGACGCTCGACGAGATGAGCTCGCTGGGCTTCGAGAACGTCCTGGCGCTGCGCGGCGACCCGCCGCAGGGCCAGCAGGAGTGGACCAAGACCGAGGGCGGCCTGGAGTACTCGCGCGAGCTCGTGGAGCTCATCAGCGGCGACTACCCGTTCTCGATCGGGGCGGCCTGCTTCCCGGAGACCCACATCCACGCGACCTCGCCCGACGACGACCTGCGCTACCTCAAGGAGAAGGTCGACGCCGGCGTCGGCTTCCTCATCACGCAGCTCTTCTTCGACAACGCGCTCTACTACGACTTCGTCGCCCGGGCGCGGGCCATCGGCATCGACGTCCCGATCGTCCCGGGCATCCTGCCGATCACGACCTACGCCCAGCTCGCGCGCGTGACGAGCATGTGCGGGGCGACGATCCCCGACCACCTGCTCGGCGAGCTCGACGCGCGCCGCGCGAGCACCGAGGCCGTCGCCGAGTTCGGCGTCGCCTACGCGACGATGCAGTGCGCCGACCTGCTCGCCAACGGCGCCCCGGGCATCCACTTCTACACGCTCAACCGCTCCCCGGCGACGCGCGCGATCCTCAGCACGCTCAAGCTCTGGCGCCCGTGGGACCCGGAGGCCACAGCCCTCGGCGAGCCGCGCCGGCCGCCGGCGGCGGCGTCGCTGTAGGCCGCGGCCGTCCGCGCTCGCTCGCGGCGCCGCGCGACGCTTACTGCATCACCGAGGGAGAGAGGAGCGGGCGGCGGCGACGCTGTCCGCTGTCTTCCTCGGGCGGAGCGGTCGGGCAAGAGAGGTCGATAGCCATCGCCATGCGATGCCTCGCGACCTTTCTCCGGGGTAGCTCGCCGCCCTCACCGCAGCTCGATGTCGAGCTTCTCGGCGAGCGCTGGCGACCCGTCGGGGCGCTCGTAGCGGACGTCGACGCTGTCGTCCTGGCGGTAGGTGCCCACGCCCCAGGCGCCGAGGAACCAGCGCCAGCCGCTGATGCGGTCCTTGCGCAGCTCGCGCTCGAAGACGAGGGCGCCCTCGTGGACGCGGTAGTCCTCGCCGAGCTCCTGGCGCACCCCGTTGACGTAGACCTCGAAGGGCGAGCGCACGTCGGGGGGCAGGCGCACGACGGACCGGGTCACGGGGTGATTATCTCCGTGCGTGCTGGACACGAGACCCTCCCCGAGCCCGATCGTGCGCGTCCTCAACGAGCACGTGACGCGCTATCACCGCTGGTGCACCCCGTCGATCCTGCCCGACCAGGAGCGGGTCGACGACTTCTACGCCTCGGACGTTTCGATCTCGGCCGGCTTCTTCGGCACGCTGGTCGACCACACCGGGATCTTCGCCGAGGCCGAGGCCTTCGCGGCGGCCGCGCAGGGCGCCGACCGCACGATGTTCTCGGTCCACGGCTCGAGCGGCTCGAACTGGATCGTCCTGCGCTCGCTGGCCCTCGAGCGCTCCGACGCGCTCGTGCTCGTCGCGCGCAACATCCACCACTCGGTGATCAACGCGATCAAGGCCTTCGGGCTGGACTTCCGCTTCGTACCCACGCCCTACGAGCCGCGCTTCGAGGCCGTCCTGCCCCCGAGCGCCGACGACCTCCTCGACGCGCTCGCGCGCTACCCCGAGGCGCTCGCGGTCCTCTACACCAGCCCGACCTACGAGGGCCTGGCGGCCGACACGCGCGCGATCGCGCGCGCCGTGCACGCCGCCTCCGACCAGGCGATGGTCATCGTCGACGAGGCCTGGGGCGGGCACCTGCACTTCCACCCGCAGCTGCCCGCGTCCGCGATGGCCAGCGGCGCCGACATCTGCGTCCAGTCGACCCACAAGCTGGCCGGCGGCCTGCAGCAGACCGGGCTCATCCACTGGCACACGGCGCGCGTGGACTCAGAGCTCCTGGAGGAGGCCTACCGCGAGTACGTGACCACCTCGCCGAGCTACCACCTGCTTGCCAGCGCCGACGCCGCCGTGCGCACGCTGGCCGCCCGCGGCCTGGACGAGCTCGGCCGCGCGATCGAGCGCACGGACGAGCTCAAGGCCGCGCTGCACGCGCGCGTGCCCGACCTCGACCGCATGGACGATCCGGCGTGGATCGCGAGCCAGGGCGACCGGATCGGCGGCTGCGACCAGGTCAAGACGACGGTCGGCCTCAGCCGCTACGACCTCACCGGCTACGAGGTCGCGCAGGCGCTCGTCGAGCGCGGGGTCGTCATCGAGAAGGCCGGCGTGCACACGATCACGCTCATCACCACCTTCCAGCTCGGCCCCGACGCGGTCCGCGACACGGTCGACGCCCTCGCCGGCATCCTCGAGGGCCACTGCCTGCCGGGCGACGCGCGCGAGACGATGCCCGCCAACCCGTTCCGGGCCATCGACGACAAGCCCGTCATCCACCCCTACCACGCGCGCCGCTACGCGAAGTCGATCGGCCACGAGGTCCCGCTCGCCGAGGCCGTCGGCAAGGTCGCCGCCGAGGAGGTCGAGGTCTATCCCCCCGGGATCCCGGTGATCCTCGAGGGCTTCCGCGTCAGCGCCGACGCCGTGCAATACCTCGTCGAGGTGCGCGACGCCGGCGGCTCGATCGTCGCCCGCGACACGAGCCTGGAGACCCTGCGGGTGCTGTGAAGCCGGGCTTGCGCGGGCTGGCACACTAATACGTATGACGGATTTCCACGCCTTCGACACACGCGGCTACCGGACCGTCGACGTCCGCAGCGGCTACGGCGAGTGGGTGACGACCTACGAGCAGACGGTCGAGGACGCGATGGACATCCACCTGCTCGAGAGCCTCGACGAGGTCCCGTGGCCGACGATCCGCACCGCCGCCGACCTGGGCTGCGGCACCGGCCGCACCGGCGCCTGGCTGGCCGAGCGCGGCATCCCGCTCATCGACGGCGTCGACCTGACGCCCGAGATGCTCGATCGCGCCCGCGCCCGCGAGGTCTACCGCCGACTGGTCGAGGCCGACGTGTCCTCGACCGGCCTGGAGTCGGGCGCCTACGACCTCGTCGTCACCTGCCTGGTCGACGAGCACCTCGCCGACCTGCGCCCGCTCTACGTCGAGGCCCGGCGCGTCGCGCGGCCCGACGGGCGCTACGTGCTCGTCGGCTTCCATCCCCACTTCATCATGGCCTCGGGCATGCCGACCCACTACGACAGCGCCTCCGGCGAGCCCGTGGCGATCCAGACCTACGTGCATCTGCTGAGCGACCACGTGAGCGCGGGGCTCGCCGCGGGCTGGTCCCTGGTCGAGATGCGCGAGCGCGTCATCGACGACGCCTGGCTCGAGCTCAAGCCCAAGTGGGCCTCGCTGCGCGACCAGCCGATCGCCTTCGCGGTCGTCTGGAGCGGCCAGGACGCGTAGCGGGCGGCCGGCCGGCGGCCGCCGCCTCCGGCCGTCCTAAGCTGACCTGCCGTGGAGCTCGACTACACGATCCGCCGCTCGACCCGCGCCCGCCGCGTGCGCGTGGCCGTCGACGCCCACGAGGGGGTCCAGGTCACGCTGCCCGCGCGCGCCCGCGAGCGCGAGGCGGCGCTGGCGGTGGCCGAGCTGCGCCCGTGGATCGAGCGCCGCCTGGCCGAGGTCCGCGCGGCGCGCGAGCGCCTCGCCGTGCCCGCGGGCCACGTGCCCTACCTCGGCGAGCAGCTCGCGCTCGCGCCCCAGCCCGGGCGCACCCGTGCGCACCGCCGCGGCGACGAGCTTCTCGTCCCCGCCGACGACCCGCGCCCGGCCATCGAGCGCTGGTACCGCCGCACCGCGCGCGCCGAGATCGCCCCGCGCCTCGACGAGGCCGTCGCCGCGCTCGGCCGGCGCTACACGAGGCTCACGATCCGCGAGCAGCGCACGCGCTGGGGCTCGTGCTCGACCACCGGCGCGATGAGCTTCAACTGGCGCCTGCTCCTCGGCCCCGAGGACGTCCTGGACTACGTCGTCTGGCACGAGGCCTGCCACCTCGTGGTCATGGACCACTCCAAGCGCTTCTGGGGCCTGCTCGCCCGCCACCGCCCGGGCTACCGCGCCCCGCAGCGCTGGCTGCGCACCAACGGCTCGGCGCTCGTCCTGCCGGCCTAGGTCCCCAGCGCCCGGCGCAGCGCGTCGTGCGCGGTCTCGCCCGGCCTGGGCTCGACGACGACGCGCCGCCAGCGCCCGGTGAAGGCCTCGGCCGAGCCGTCGCCGCGCACGTCGACCCCGCCGCGGACGCCCGGGCCGGAGACCTCGCCGCGCAGCGCGACCTGCTCGACCGGGGCGAGGTCGCGCGCGAAGGCGTGCTCATGGACGCGACGCTCGCCGGGGCCCAGCGCGTCGAGGCGCGCCTCGAGTGCGACCAGCGCGTCGGGGAGCGTCGCGAAGCGCAGGCGCTCGGTGGCGCCGCGGCGGCGCACCGTCACCCTGTAGGCGGCCATGGCCGCCGCAGCCTAGTCACGCCGCGAGGTCGGCGACCAGCTCGTAGGTGCCGCCGTCGAAGCGCGTCGTCAGGCGCCCCGAGATGTGGGCGAACAGCCGCTGGGCCGCCGTGTTCTCGGGGAGCATGACCGCGGTGAAGCGCCCGACTCCCAGCGCGCGCGCCGCGTCGGCGAGCCGCGTGCCGAGCGCCGTTCCCAGGCCCTGGCCCTGGTGGCAGTCGCCCACCACGACGGCGACCTCGGCGGCCTCGGGATGCTCGGCGTCGCGCACCCAGCGCCCGACGCCGGCGAGCGTCGCCGGGTCGTCGGCGAGCACGGCCACCAGCGCGACGTGGTCGACCTGGTCGACCTCGGTGAGGTAGCGCAGCTCGGCGACGGTCAGGTGGTCCTTCGGAGCCAGGAAGCGCAGCCGCGCGCTGCGCGGGGAGAGCGAGGCCATGCCGCGCGCGAGGAGAGCCTTGTCATCGGGCCCGATGGGCCTGATCACGACTCTCTTACCGTTGCGCAGGCAAACATCCACACGGTCGACGGTACGCCCGCCCGCCGACCGCTTGCGTGACGATCGTCACATGAACCGGCGCGTCAGCGCTGGGCGATCTCCACGTAGTCGCGCTCGCGCTCGCCCGTGTAGATCTGGCGCGGGCGGGCGATCTTCTGCTCGGAGTCCTGGACCATCTCCAGCCACTGGGCGATCCAGCCGCTCGTGCGCCCGATGGCGAACATCACGGGGAACATCGCGACCGGCAGGCCCATGGCCTCGTAGATGAGGCCCGAGTAGAAGTCCACGTTGGGGTAGAGCTTGCGCGAGACGAAGTAGTCGTCCTCGAGCGCGATCTTCTCGAGCTCGGTGGCGATGCGCAGCAGCGGGTTCTTCTTGCCGGTGACCTCGAAGACGTCCTCGGTGGCCTTCTTGATGATCTTCGCCCGCGGGTCGTAGTTCTTGTAGACGCGGTGGCCGAAGCCCATGAGGCGCTCGTCGCCCTGCTTCACGCCGGCGATGAAGTCGGCGATGTTGTCCGTCGTCTCGATGCGCTTGAGCATCCGCAGCACGGCCTCGTTGGCGCCGCCGTGCAGCGGGCCGTAGAGGGCGCCGACGCCCGCGGCGACCGCCGAGTAGGGGTCGACCTGCGAGGAGCCGACGCCGCGCACCGCGCTCGTCGAGCAGTTCTGCTCGTGGTCGGCGTGGAGGATGAAGAGGACGTCCAGAGCGCGCTCGAGCCGCGGATCGGGCTCGTACTTGAGCTCGGTCATCTTGTACATCATGTTCAGGAAGTTGCCGCTGTAGGCCAGGTCGTTGTCGGGATAGACGTAGGGCTGGCCCATGTTGTGGCGGAAGGCGAAGGCCGCGAGCGTCGGCATCTTGGCGATGAGCCGGATCGTCTGGATGTGACGGTTGTCCGGGTCCTTGATGTCGTTGGCGTCGGGGTAGAAGGTCGAGAGCGCGCCGACGGAGCCCAGGAGCATCCCCATCGGGTGGGCGTCGTGGCGGAAGCCCTGCATGAAGCTCTTGACGTTCTCGTGGACGAAGGTGTGGATCGTGATCTCGCCGATCCAGTCGTCGAGCTGCGCCTGCGTCGGCAGCTCGCCGTGGATGAGCAGGTAGGCGACCTCGAGGTAGGTGGAGCGCTCGGCGAGCTGGTCGATCGGGTAGCCGCGGTACTCGAGGATGCCCTTCTCGCCGTCGAGGTAGGTGATCTCAGAGCGGCACGACGCGGTGTTCATGAACGCCGGGTCGTAGGTCATGAGGCCGAAGTCGTCGTCGTCGACCTTGATCTGGCGGAAGTCGGTCGAGCGCACCGTGCCGTCGGTGATCTCAATCTCGTAGCTGCGACCGGTTCGGTTGTCGGTGACGGACAGCGTGCCGTGCCCGTCCTGGGCTACGCCGTCGCCGGCGGCCTTCGTGTCGGTCTCCGTGCTCATGGTTCTCCCTCTGCGTTCGCTGTCCGTACCGGGATGGTAGACACGATCGATCAGAGCCAGCCCTTCTCCTCGGCGGCGCGGATCGCCTCGACGCGGTTGCGCGCGCCGACCTTCCCGATGGCGGCCGAGAGGTAGTTGCGCACCGTCCCGGGCGAGAGGTGCAGGACCGACGCGATGTCTGCGACCGTCGCCTGCTCGCGGGCCGCGGCGAGGACGTCGTGCTCGCGCGGGGTCAGCGGGCTGGGCCCCTCGCTGAGGGCGGCGGCGGCCAGGCCAGGGTCGACGACGCGCTCGCCGCGCACGGCGCGACGGATCGCGCGCGCGAGCTCCTCGGCGGGGTCGTCCTTGAGCAGGAAGCCGGCGGCGCCCTCCTCCATCGCGCGCCGCAGGTAGCCCGGGCGCCCGAAGGTCGTGAGCATCAGGACCTTGCACGCGGGCAGCTCGCCGCGCAGCTGCGCGGCGGCCGTGAGCCCGTCGGCGCCGGGCATCTCGATGTCCAGCAGCGCGACGTCCGGCCGCTGGGCCAGCGCCGCCGCGAGGACCTCGTCGCCGCGCGCCACCTGGGCGACGACCTCGATGTCGGGCTCCAGCGAGAGCAGGCCGGCGAGCGCGCCGCGGACCATGGCCTGGTCCTCGGCGAGCAGGACACGGATCACCGCGCCGACTCTACCGGGACGATGGCGTGCACCCGGAAGCCGGGGCCGTCGTCGCGCGGGCCCGCCTCCAGGCGCCCCCCGACCTCGCGCAGCCGGGCCTCGAGGCCGCTCAGGCCGCTGCCGGCGCCGCCCGCTTCGCCGTTGACGCCGCCGCCGTCGTCGACGATCTCGACGCTCGCCTGGCCGAGGGCGGGCACGACGCGGATCGCGCTGTGGCTCGCGCCGCTATGGCGGATGACGTTCGTGGCCGCCTCGCGCACGGTCCAGGCGAGCACGGCCTCGACGTCGGGCGGCAGCGCGACCGCAGGGCGGTCGATCGTCGTCTCGATCCCCGCGGCGTCGAGCGCCGTGCGCGCGCCCTCGAGCTCGGCGTCGAGCGCCGGGCGCCGGTAGCCGCTGACCGTCTCGCGGACCTCGCGCAGCGCGTCGCGGGTGACGACCTCGATGTCGGCCACGTCGGCGGCCGCGCCCTCGGGGTCGGTCGGCAGCCGCCTGCGGGCGAGCTGGGCCTTGAGCGCGATGACCGACAGCGAGTGGCCGAGCAGGTCGTGCAGGTCGCGGGCGAAGCGCTCGCGCTCGTTCGCCACGGCCAGCCGCGCCACCTCGGCGCGGGCGGCCACGAGCTCGCGGTTGGTGCGCATGATCTCGCCCATGGCGACCATCGCCGCGCCGATGCCCAGCAGGCCGAGGGCCTGGCCCCACGCCGCGCTGGAGTTCGCGCCGCCCACGGTGGCGGTGACGCCCGCGACGGCGGAGGTGACCGGCAGCACGACGAGGTTCCACGGCCGCGGGAGGCGCAGGGCCCCCATCGCGACCACGTAGTAGAAGAGCAGGTTCCACTCGGGGCGGTCGGCGACGGTCAGCGCGCCCGCGATCGCCAGGTCGGCGACATACGCGCGCGCGACGACGCCCGCGGGCTTGGGGTGCAGCCGCCCGCGGATCGCGTGGAAGAAGAGGGCGAAGAAGACGACGAGCGCCGCGCACACCGCGGCGACGCGGCCCGCGCTCGGCTCGTCGCCGATCAGCGCGATGACTGCCGGCAGCGAGATGAAGATCGCGAAGATCCCCGCGACGCGCGCCGCGGGGGCCCTCAGCGGTCGGTCGGCCTCGGTGCTCAGCGCGCCGTCTCCTTCTGCCAGAAGCGCATCGCCAGGCGCACGCCGATCACGAGCCAGATGCCCATCGCGAGGAAGTCGTTCGCCGAGAAGGCCGAGGCGTGGTTGATCGGGTCGAAGGCGGCGTGCAGGGCGCTGGCCAGGTGCTCGACCGGGAAGAGCTTGGCGATGTCGAGGACCCACTGCGGCGCGCCGTTGAGCGGATACCAGATCCCGGAGATGAAGGACAGCGGGAGGATCAGCACGTTGGCCACCACCGGCGCGGCCTCGGCGTTGGGGATCAGCGCCACGGCCGCCATGCCCAGCGCGGCGAAGGTGGCGGCGCCCAGCAGCACCGCGAGGAAGACCACGGGCAGCGCCTCGGCGCGCACGTGGACACCGTAGAAGACGCGGCCGAGGACGAGCATCACCACGGTCATGACCAGCGAGATGGCGGTCGAGGAGCCGACGCGGCCGGCGACGTAGGCCCAGCCCGGCAGCGGCGTGCCGCGCATGCGCTTGAGCAGGCCGTTGTCGCGCTGGATGGCCAGCCCGCCCGCCATGTTCACGAACTGGGTGATGATCACGCCGTAGGCCAGGATGCCCGGCAGGAAGAAGGTGACGTAGGGGATGTCGTGCAGCTCCTGGATCTTCCCGCCGCTGTTGAGCGAGCCGAAGATCAGCAGCAGCATGATCGGCATGCCGAAGGAGAAGAAGGCGCGCGTACGGTTGCGCCAGAACGCGCGCTGCTCGTAGGCGATCTGCCAGAGCACCAGCCCGAGGTCGCGCGAGCGCTCGCGGGGCTGCGCGGTGCGCTCGAGGGTCTCGCTCATGGCGCTCATCGAAGGGCCTCCTGGGGCTCGGCGGCGGTCAGTCGCAGGTACACGTCCTCGAGCGAGGGCTGGCTGACGGAGAAGCCGCGCAGCTCGTGGCCCCGCTCGAGCGCCCAGCCCGTGAGGGCGTGGGCGCTCTTCAGGCCCTCGCGCGTGACGACGAGGACGCGGTCGTGAGCGGGCTCGGTGACCTGGGCGCCGTCGAGGGCCGGCAGGTCGGCGAGCGCGACCCCGGCGGGCAGCGCGAAGGCAATCTCGGTCGGCGCGGTGTCGCGCCCGCCGATCTCCGCCGGCGTGCCGAGGGCGACGATGCGCCCGTCGACCATGACCGCGACGCGGTCGGCCAGCGCCTGCGCCTCGTCCATGAAGTGCGTCGTGAGGAAGACGGTCTTGCCCAGCGCGCAGAGGTCCTTGATCGTGGTCCACGCCTGGCGGCGGGCGGAGGGGTCGAAGCCGGTCGTCGGCTCGTCGAGGAAGAGCAGGTCGGGGTCGCCGACGAGCGCCAGCGCCAGGTCCAGGCGGCGCCTCTGGCCGCCGGACAGGAGCTTGACGCGCTCGTTCTCGCGGCCGCCGAGCCCGACGAGCTCGACGAGCTCGCCCACGGGGCGGCGGCGCGGGTAGTAGCGCCCGTACATCGTGAGGACCTCGGCGACGGTCAGCTCGGCCTGGGCCGCGGCCTCCTGCAGCACGATCCCGACGCGCTCGCGCAGCGCGCGCTCGCCGCGCTCGGGGTCGTGGCCGAGGACGCGGACCTCGCCGGCGGTGCGCGCCCGGTAGCCCTCGAGGATCTCGGCGGTGGTCGTCTTGCCCGCGCCGTTGGGCCCGAGGAGGCAGAAGACCTCCCCGGCGGCGACGGTGAGGGAGATGCCGCTAACGGCCTCCACGTCCCCGTACGCCTTGCGCAGGCCGTTGATCTCGATCGCGTCTTGCATAGGCATCATGGTCGGTCACGGACAGGCGGCGCGGTAGTGCCGCGTGTCGGGACTTGGACATGACATCCGTCACCATCCTTCGATGGCGACCAGCAAGTACGCGCGCGTCGAGATCGAGCGCCGCTTCCTGCTCGCCTCGGTGCCGGACGGCGCGCAGGTCACGGCGGTCCACGACATCGACGACCGCTACCTCGAGGGCACGCGGATGCGGCTGCGGCGCACGGCGCGCCGCGACGGCACGACCGTGCTCAAGCTGACCCAGAAGCTCCCCGACCCGGATGGGCACGGCGTCCAAGGCCGGCTCACCACCCTGTACCTCTCCGAGGACGAGCACGCCGCGCTGGCGGCGCTGCCGGCCGCGACCCTGGCCAAGTCGCGCCTGAGCATCCCGCCCTACGGCGTCGACGTCTTCCACGGGCCGCTCGCCGGCCTGCACCTCGCCGAGGTCGAGCTCGCGTCGGCCGAGGAGGCCGCCGCGCTGCGCCCGGCGGCCTTCTGCATGGCGGAGGTCACCGCGGACCGGCGCTTCACCGGCGGGTCGCTGGCGCGCGCCGGCGGCGAGCAGGTGCGCGCGTGGGCGCGCGAGTACGGGGTCGAGATCGGCTAGGAGGTCAGGACGGCCGCGGTCATCGCGGCGACCACGAGCACGGCGCTGATCGCCATGACGCCGCGGGCGGCGCCGTCGCTGCCCGGGAAGTCCGGGCTGCGCAGGCCGACGAAGCCCAGGACGACGGCCCAGGCGGCGAGGATCCCGCCGCAGAGGTAGAAGCCGGTCTTGGAGGGCTCGGCCTCCGCGGCGGCCAGCACGAGCAGCGCGTGGACCATGGGCCGCGAGCCTACCTGACCTGGCGGGCGGGGCCGCCCTCGTAGCGGCTCTCGGTCGCGTCGACCTGGCCGTGGTAGTGCGAGCCCAGATCGGGGTGCCCGTAGGGCCGCTCGGCGGGCCGGTCGAGCGTCATGAACGACAGCTGCGCGATCGGCTTCGTCGGCCAGAGGATGATCGGCACGCGCGTGAGATTGGTGATCTCGAGCGTCAGCGTGCCCTTGAACCCGGGGTCGACGAAGCCCGCCGTGGCGTGGACGATCAGCCCGAGCCGGCCCAAACTCGACTTGCCTTCGATTCGAGCGACGATGTCGTCGGGCAGCTCGACGTACTCGAGCGTCCGGCCGAGCACGAACTCGCCGGGATGGATGACGAAGGAGTCGTCGTCGCCGATCTCCACGAGCTCGGTGATGTGCTGCGGGGGGTCGGCCAGGTCGATCGCGGTGATCCGGTGGTTGTGGAAGACGCGGAACGAGCTGCCCAGCCGCAGGTCGATGCTCGCGGGCTGGACCATCGCCTCGTCCCACGGGTCCACGCGCACGCGACCCTCCGCCACGAGGCGGCGGATCGTGCCGTCGGAGAGGACCGAGGTCGCGGTCATCGCGTGGAAGTCTGCCAGCGCGTGCGGCCTACGCGTGGTCCGCGCGCTTGGCGCGGACGACGACCGAGCGCGTCCGCGGCGGGGGCGCGAGGGCGGGGTCGCCGTGCGGGCCGCGCCGCGGCCGGCGCGGGAAGGGCTTGCGCGGGTGGCGCGGGTGCTTGGTCCCGCCGTCGCCGTCCTTGGGCTCCTGCTCAGGGTCGGGCTCGGCGCGGACGGCCCACCAGACGATCCACAGGAGCGCCACGATCGGGATCTTCAGCGCCAGCATGAGCCAGAGGAAGCCCCACGTCACGTGGGTCACTCTACCCCCGGCGTGCGTGCGATGCACCCCGCCGTGCGGCGTGCTGACGGGTCCTGCCGCCGAGGACGCGGTGCAGGGCGGCCGCGACGTCCAGCCGGCCCGCCGCGACCGGCAGCGACGCGGGCCGCGCGGAGCCCAGGAGCGCCGCGCGCAGGCCCATCCAGCCGAGGTCGGGGCGCACGCCGGCGAGCAGCGCGGCGGCGCCCGTGACCTGCGCGGCGGCCATCGAGGTGCCCGAGCGCAGCTCGTAGCCGCCCCCGCGGGCGAGCGAGAGGATCGCCTCCCCGGGAGCCGCCAGGTCGACCGTCGTGCGCCCGTAGCTCGCGTTCGGCGCCAGCCGCCCGCGCTGGTCGACGGACGTCACCGACACGAGGTTGGGCGCGTCGAGGTTCGCCGGGTAGGCGGGCGTCACGTCGTCGTCGGAGCGCGTGTTGCCGGCGGCCGCCACCACGAGCACGTTGGCCGCCGCGGCCTCGGCCACCGCGGCGCCGAGGTCGGCGCCGGGGCTCGGGCCCGTGAGCGAGAGGTTGACGATCCGCGCGCCGTGCGCGACCGCGTAGCGGATGCCCGCGGCGACGGTGGACATGTCGCCGGTGGCGTCGGGCGCCAGCGCCTTGATCGCCATGATCCGCGCGCGCCAGGCCACGCCGGCCACGCCGACCCCGTTGCCGCCACGCGCGGCGATGATCCCCGCGACGTGCGTGCCGTGGCCGTTGTCGTCGGAGGGGTCGCCGTCGTGGTTGAGAAGGTCCGCGCCGTGGACGTCGTCGACGATCCCGTCGCCGTCGTCGTCGATCCCGTTGCCGGGGATCTCGCCCGCGTTGGTCCACAGGTTGCCGGCGAGGTCGCGGTGGGCGAGGTCGACCCCGGTATCGATGACCGCCACGGTGACCGGGCTGCCCTTCGTGTGCGACCACGCGGTCGCCGCGCCCATCGGACGGTCGCCCTGGAGCGCCCACTGCCCGCCCAGCAGCGGGTCGGGGCGGACGGCGGCCGAGGCCGCGGGCGCGCAGAGGGCCGCGCACGCAGCGGCGAGCGCTACGGCGCGGTGAAGACGATGGAGCATCCGTGCTGTGAGGGTTCCGGCGCGCCCGTCCATGGGGCGCCGTCCATCCCATCGTCGCTTCGGCCCCCGCGCTTGCCCTCAGGCCGACCCCCGTGGCCGGGTGTCGTACGCGTCAGCCGCGCAGCGTGAGCGGCGCGACCTCGAAGTGGGTCATGCGCTGAAGGTCGGCCACCCGCTCGATGACCTCGTCGGTGGTCAGCCGCGCGATGCGCTCGGTACCGAACTCCTCGACGTTGAAGGAGGCCAGCGCCGTCCCATAGGCCATCGCCCGGGCCAGCAGGTCGTGGCTGAGCGCTTCGTCGCCCTGGGCGGCGACGTAGCCGACGAAGCCGCCGGCGAAGCTGTCGCCCGCGCCGGTGGGGTCGATGACCGCGGCGAGCGGATAGGCGGGCAGCGCGAAGAAGCCCTCCTTGGAGAAGAGCGCCGCGCCGTACTTGCCCTGCTTGGCCACCACGGCCTCCAGGCCCCAGCTCAGGAGCTCCTGCGCCGCGGCCGGCGTGGTCGGCAGCCCGGTGAGCTGCTCGAGCTCCTCGTCGTTGAGGATCAGGCAGTCGACCGCGCGGATCGTCTCCACCAGCGCGTCGCGCGCGCTGTCGATCCAGAAGTTCATGGAGTCCATCGCCACGAAGCGCGCGTTGGAGCACTGCTCGCGCACGCCGAGCTGCAACTCGGGCTGGATGTTGGCCAGGAAGAGCACGTCGCACTCCTGGGCCGGCGCCGAGAGCTTGGGCTCGAAGTCGGCGAAGACGTTGAGGTCGGTGGCGTGGGTGACGCGCTCGTTGAGGTTGTCGCTGTACTCGCCCGCCCAGAAGAAGGTCTTGCCGCCCGGGACGTGCTCGACGTCGTCGGTGATCGTCCCGCGGGTGCGCAGCACGTCCCAGTCCTCGGGGCCGAAGTCGTCGCCGACGGGCCCGACGGGGCGGACCTCGTCGAAGAACGACGCGGCGAGGCTGAAGTGCGTCGCGGCGCCCCCGAGCATGCGCTCGCGCTCCCCGAAGGGCGTCTTGACCGCATCGAAGGCGATGGAACCGACCACGGTGAGGCTCATGAGGCGCAGGAGGGTAGCGGCCCATAGGATCCGGGGCGCGATGCGCGCCATCCAGCAGCAGGAATTCGGCGGCCCCGAGGTGCTCGAGCTCGTCGACCTCCCGGTCCCCGAGCCCGCCGACGGCCAGGTCCTGATCAGGGTCTCGCGCGCGGGGATGAACTTCGCCGACACGCACCAGCGCCACAACGACTACCTCGCCGCCCAGCAGCTGCCGCTCGTGCCCGGGGGCGAGGTCGCGGGCGTCCGCGAGGACACCGGCGAGCGCGTCGTCGCGCTCAGCGGCACCGGCGGCTACGCCGAGTACGCCCTCGCCCAGGAGGCGCTGACCTTCCCGATCCCCGAGGGCGTCGACGACGGCACCGCGCTGGCGCTGCTCATCCAGGGGCTCACCGCGTGGCACCTGTACCGGACCTCGGGCCGCGTGGCGCCCGGCGAGTCGGTCGTCATCGTCGCCGCGGCCGGCGGCGTCGGCTCGCTCGCCGTCCAGCTCGGCAGGCCGATGGGCGCGGGCCGCGTGATCGCGCTCGCCTCGACGCCCGAGAAGCGCGAGCTCACGCTCGAGCTGGGCGCCGACGCGGCGATCGACTCCGACCCCGAGGGGCTCAAGGAGCGCCTGATCGAGGCCAACGAGGGCCGCCAGGTCGACGTCGTCTTCGAGATGGCCGGCGGCGCGGTCTTCGACGCCTGCCTGGCCGCGGTCGCCCCCTTCGGGCGCCTGGTGACCTACGGCATCGCCTCCGGCGAGGGCAACGAGGTGCACTCGCGCAAGCTCATGGGCCGCTCGCGCGCGGTCGTCGGCTTCTGGCTGATGCACTGCCTGGGGCGCCCGGCGATGGTCGAGGACGCCCTCGCCGACCTCTACGCGCGCGCGGCGCGCGGCGAGCTGCGCGCCGTCGTCGGCGCCACCTATCCGCTCTCCGAGGCCCGCCAGGCGCAGATCGACCTGGCCGAGCGGCGGACGACCGGGAAGCTGCTGCTGGACCCGAGCGCCTAGGGGAGGCGGAACATCTCCTGGCCGGTGACCTCGGCGATGAGGTCGAAGTGGGCGTCGTCGTGCAGCACGGCCAGATCCTGCGCCTCGGCGGCGGCCGCGACGAGCACGTCCGCGGGCTCCACGCCCCGGTGGCGGCCACCCCTCAGGCGCGCCAGGCCCGCGTAGACCTCCACAGCGCGCTGCCAGACGTCCTCGTCGATCGGCGCGTTGAAGATCTCGTCGAGCTCGGCGCCGAGAGCCTTCATCGAGCGAGGGTTGGGCGCACCCCGAAGGAGCTCGAGCCGGACGATGTCGCAGATCCACAGCTCATCCTCGGCCAGCTCCCTGAAGAGCATGGCCGGCCCCGGCCGGCCGCGGCGCGCCGCGATCATCGCCGTGGTGTCAGCGAGGACCCTCATTCGTCTGGATGGCGATAGCGCCAGAAGTTCTCGGCGTACTCGGGGTCGACGAGATCGCCGCGCAGGATGCGATCGACGAGGCGCCTCTGCGCCGCTATGCGCTTCTTCTTGTCCACCACCGCACGCATCGCCGCGTGCACCGTCTCGGTGGGCCCCTTCGTGCCGAGCGCCAGCTCAGCCTCGTGCACGAGGTCGCGGTCCAGGAACATCGACGTGCGCTTCACATTGCCCATGATATGCCTCTCATCGTCACAACAGACATACGCATGGTGCCAACGCACCTCGTAGAGTGCAACGGAAGTGACAGCGTTCGCCGATCTCGGCCTCTCCGACTCGACCCTCCACGCCCTTCAGGACGTCGGGTACGAGCAACCCAGCCCGATCCAGGAGCAGGCCATCCCCGTGCTCATGGAGGGGCGCGACATGATCGGCCAGGCCCAGACGGGCTCGGGCAAGACCGCCGCCTTCGGCCTGCCGATGATCGAGCACGTCGATCCGTCCGAGCCCGACGTCCAGGGGCTCGTGCTCACGCCGACGCGCGAGCTGTGCATCCAGGTCACCCAGGCGCTGCGCGCCTACGCCCAGCGCAAGGGCGTCGACGTCGTCGCCGTCTTCGGCGGCGCGCCGATCCGCTCCCAGCAGGCCCAGCTGCGCGCGGGCGGGCACATCGTGGTCGGCACCGTCGGGCGCGTCCTGGACCTCATCCAGCGCGCCTCGCTGATCCTGCACTCGTGCCGCTTCGTCGTCCTCGACGAGGCCGACGAGATGCTCGACCTCGGCTTCCTGGAGGACGTCGAGCGGATCCTCACCATCACGCCCAACAGCCGCCAGACGGCGCTCTTCAGCGCGACCATGCCGCCGCCGATCCGCGCCCTTGCCGACCGCTACCTCTACGACCCGGTGACGGTGAAGGTCAAGACGGCGACCATGACCGTCGACAGCGTCGAGCAGTTCTCCGTCGACGTGAAGCCCGGCGACAAGGCCGACAAGCTGATCGACGTGCTGCGCTCCGAGCGCCCCGAGCAGGCGATCGTCTTCACGCGCACGAAGATCCGCTGTGACCAGCTCTATCGCAAGCTGCGCGACCGCGGACTCAACGTCAGGGCGCTGCACGGCGACATGTCCCAGGGCCAGCGCGACGGCGTGATGCTCTCCTTCAAGGCCGGCAGGACCCCGATCCTTGTCGCCACCGACGTCGCCGCCCGCGGCCTGGACATCTCCACCGTCACCCACGTCATCAACTTCGACGTCCCCACCAGCCCCGACGTCTACGTGCACCGCATCGGGCGCACGGGCCGCGTCGGGCGCTCGGGGCGCGCGATCACCTTCTTCGAGCCGCGCCAGCAGCGCGAGCTGGCCGCGATCGAGCGCCACATCGGCACCGGGATCACGCCGTGGACCGAGGGCGCCCATACCAAGCCGGCCCCGGTGGCCGAGCGTCCCCGGCGCCACTCCAAGCCCCACCTCTCGCGCGACGGCGACGAGCCGCAGGTCAAGCTCATCGCGGGCGTCGGCCGCGCCGAGGGCGTCGAGGTCGCCGACCTCGTCCACGCGGTGACCGGCGCCGCGGGCATCGACGGCGAGGCGGTGCGCGACGTGCGCGTGCTCGAGCACTTCTCGTTTCTCAGCGTGCCGCGCAGCGAGGCCGAGCGCGTCGTCGACGCCGTCAGCGGCACGCCGGTCAACGGCGCCACGCTGCGCCTCGAGATCGCGCGCGCGTAACGGCCCTGGCCGCGGACCGCCGCGGCGCAGGGACCCGAACCCGCAACGACCGTCGCTCTTTGCGCGTTGCCCTCGGTGTGTGCAACCCTGGACATGTGAAGCTGCTGGAGGCAGAGCCTGTCCTTGCGCCCGAAGCCGCTCCGGAGGCCCCCCGCGAGAGCCCGCCGGAGCAGCAGGCGAGCCCGCCTGGGGCGGCCCCTGCCCGCACCTGCGCCGCGTGCGGCGCGCCGATGGAGGACGACCAGGACTGGTGCCTGGCCTGCGGCACCGCGGCCCCGGGCCGTCTGGGCGAGCGCCCGGGCTGGCGCGCCGCCACGACGGTCGTCGCGCTCACGCTGCTGCTCGTCCTTGGCGCCGTCGGCGCCGGCTACGCGGCGCTCACCGGCGACGCCAACCGCCAGGCCGCCGCTCCCGCGCCCCCGAGCGCCGCGCCCCAGACGCAGGCCCAGGTGGCTCCGCCGGCCACCCAGTCCACGCCGACGCAGTCCACGCCAACGCAGTCGACGCCCACCCAGTCGACGCCGAGCAAGCCCAAGCCGCTCCCGAAGGTCCACGCGCCAACGACTCCCACCACGCAGGGCTCGCCGGTGACGCCGGCGCCGACGACGCCGCCGACCAACACGGGGACGAGCACTCCCAGCACGCCCTCCGGCACGACGACGACGCCGACGGACACCACGACGACGCCGGCCGACACCGGCCCCAAGCCGATCGAGCTCAACGGCGACGCCGGCAGCGCCTACGACCCCTACAAGCGGGCCAAGGCCAGCGGCGAGGTCGACCGCGCGATCGACGGCGACACCTCGACCTCGTGGTACGTCGACCCCAACGACCCCGCGCAGATCGGCGTCGGCTACGCCGTGGACCTGGGCAAGCTCCAGGGCATCCGCGAGATCCAGCTTCAGACCTCGACCCCGGGCTTCCGGATGGAGGTCTACGCGACCGACGAGACGCAGCTCCCGCCCGACATCCTCGATGCGCGCTGGAGCCACATCACCAACGTCTCGAACGTCGGCGCCAAGGACGACGGCAAGCAGAAGATCGTCCTCGGCGCGGGCACGACCAAGTACCGCAACCTGCTGCTGTGGTTCACCCAGCCGCCGACCGCGGGCCCGCGCCTGCGCCTGACCGAGCTCCAGCTGCTCGGCTGAGCTCCGCCGCACCGTTCCCCCGACATCCCAGGAGGCCCCATGTCCGAGGCCGTGATGAAGACGAGCGAGGGTGACATCACCTTCGAGCTGTTCGACGAGGACGCCCCGAAGACCGTCAGCAACTTCAAGCAGCTGGCCGGCCAGGGCTTCTACGACGGGCTGATCTTCCACCGCGTCATCCCCGACTTCATGATCCAGGGCGGCTGCCCGCAGGGCACCGGCACCGGCGGCCCCGGCTACACGTTCGAGGACGAGTTCAACGACCACAAGGTGGTCCGCGGCGCCCTCGCGATGGCCAACGCGGGCCCCAACACCAACGGCTCGCAGTTCTTCATCGTCACCGCCCAGGAGTGCCCGTGGCTCGACGGCAAGCACACCGTCTTCGGCCAGGTCACCGGCGGCCAGGACGTCGTCGAGAAGATCGGCACCACGGAGACCGACGCGCGCGACCGCCCGGTCGAGCCGATCGGCATCGAGGCGCTGAGCATCGAGGGCTAGGCGGGCTCGCCCGCGGTAGTGTTCGACACACCGTCAAGCGAGCAGGAGCAGAGCAGTGGCGACCGTCGAGGACCACACGGCGACCAACGGCACGCAGACCGCGGCCGGCGAGATCGCCGTCGAGAACCCCGCCACCGGCGAGGTCATCGCGCACGTGCCGGACATGAGCGCCGAGCAGGTCGCGGCGCTCGCCGCCCTGGCGCGGGCGGCCCAGCCCGCCTGGGAGGCGCTCGGCTTCGAGGGCCGCGGGCGGATCCTTCGGCGCGCGCAGAAGTGGGTCGTCGACAACTCCGAGCGCGTGATCGACACGATCGTCTCCGAGACGGGCAAGACCTACGAGGACGCCCTGATCGCCGAGGTCATGTACGCGGCCAACGCGTTCGGCTTCTGGGCCAAGCAGGCGCCGTCCTTCCTGGCCGACCAGAAGGTCAGGACCGGCTCGCCGCTGCTGAAGGGCAAGAAGCTCGTCGTCCGCTACCGCCCGCTCGGGCTCGTCGGCGTCATCGGGCCGTGGAACTACCCGCTCACGAACTCCTTCGGCGACGCCATCCCCGCGCTGGCCGCCGGCAACACGGTGATCCTCAAGCCCAGCGAGGTCACGCCGCTGACGAGCCTGCTCATGGCCGACGCCCTGCGCGAGTGCGGCGTGCCCGACGGCGTCTTCGCCGTCGCCACCGGCACCGGCGCCACCGGCGCGGCGCTCGTCGACGAGGTCGACATGATCATGTTCACCGGCTCGACGGCGACCGGCAAGAAGGTCATGGCGAAGGCGGCCGAGACGCTGACGCCGGTCTCGCTCGAGCTCGGCGGCAAGGACCCGATGGTCGTGCTGGCCGACGCCGACGTGGAGCGTGCGGCCAACCAGGCCGTCTACTACTCGATGCTCAACGGCGGCCAGACCTGCGTGAGCGTCGAGCGCGTCTACGTCGAGGCGCCGGTCTACGACGACTTCGTGGCCCGCGTGACCGAGAAGGCGCGCGCCCTGCGCAACGACCGCTCGACCGGGCCCGGTACGGCCGACGTCGGCTCGATGACCTTCCCGCCGCAGGTCGACATCGTCGAGCGGCACGTGCGCGACGCCGTCGCCAAGGGCGCGCGCGTGCTCGTCGGCGGCGAGCGCGGCCACGAAGGCCAGGGCGGCTACTGGTTCGAGCCGACGGTGCTGGTCGACGTCGACCACACGATGGAGTGCATGCGCGAGGAGACCTTCGGGCCGACGCTGCCGATCATGAAGGTCGCCGACGCCGAGGAGGCGATCCGCCTCGCCAACGACTCGCCCTACGGCCTCGGCGCGTCGGTCTTCTCCAAGGACTCCGCGCGCGGCGAGGCCGTCGCCCGGCGTATCGAGGCCGGCGCGGTGTGCGTCAACGACTCCAACGTCAACTACACGGCGATCGAGCTGCCGATGGGCGGCGCCAAGGCCAGCGGCCTGGGCACCCGTCACGGGGCCGAGGGCATCCGCAAGTACGCCCAGCAGCAGGCGCTGCTGGTCTCGCGCCTGCACCCCAGGCGCGATCTGCACATGTACCCCTACAGCCCGCGGATGACCGGCTACCTCAACCGGCTCGTGCGCCTGCTCTACGGGCGCGGCAAGCGCGACTAGGTGTAAGACCCGAGCAGGTTGTTCGGCATCCCCGCCACGCCGGCGTGGGCACGAACAGCTCACCGAGGGAGACCAGCCCGCCGCGCCGCCGGCCCCCGGGGGGCGCCGCCGGCCCGCCAGGGGGCGCCGAACGTCGGTCTTCCCCCGTCCACACGGGGTAGAACCGACGTTCGACCCCCCCGGGGGCACGGACCCGTGTCCTCGGTGAGCTGTTCGCAGCGCAACGGCCTCACAGCGACCCGGGCACCCCGAACAACGTGCTCAGGAACTACAACTAGGCAGCCTGGTCGGGCGGCTCGCCGCCGCCCAGCCAGGCCAACACGGCGCGGCGCAGGAAGCGCCAGTCCTCGCCGATCTTGCGCCCGGGCAGGTCGCCGGCCTCGGCGAGCGCGGAGACGTCGCCGGGCGCCACCCGCAGCAGCGCGGCGGCCTCCTCGACCGTGAGGACCTCGTCGACCGCGGCCGGCGCGAAGTCGGCGCGGCCGACGACGACGTCGGCGTCCGGGGGGAAGGGAACGCCCCTCGGCGGCGGCACGGGCCGCGTGAAGAGCACGTCGGCGTCGTCGAGATGCTCGGCCATCAGCCGGCGCACGACGTCGCGCTTGGGGACGCGGTGCTCGAACACGAAGCGGTCGAGCCGGTCGGCCTCCTCGCGGGGGAGGCGGATGAAGAGCGCCGCCTCGTCGTCGCGGCGCTTGCGCTGCTTGGCCATGCGCCGACGATATCAATGGGATATCCAGATATCCAGTTGGCGCGTAGGACGCACGTCCACCCTTTACAAGGCCGTTATCTCAGCAACACTACGTTGACCGTGCCCATGCGAGTGCTCATCGCCGAAGACGAGCCTCGGCTCGCCGAGGCGCTCGCGCGCGGCCTGCGCAGGAACGGCTTCGCCGTCGACATCGCGCTCGACGGGCGCCAGGCCCTCCGCCGGACCGCGGTCGTCGACTACGACGCGGTCGTGCTCGACCGCGACCTGCCCAACGTCCACGGCGACGAGGTCTGCCGACAGCTCGTGGGCGCCGAGCGCCCGCCGCGGATCCTCATGCTCACGGCGGCCGCCGACGTCCGCGCCCGCGTCGAGGGCCTGAACCTCGGAGCCGACGACTATCTCACCAAGCCGTTCGCCTTCGCCGAGGTCGTCGCTCGCCTGCACGCGCTGCAGCGCCGCCACGCGGTGGCGCAGAAGCCGATCCTCGAGCGCGCGGGCGTGCGCCTGGACCCGGCGCGCCACGAGGTCACGCGCGACGGGCGCACCGTCACGCTCAGCCCCAAGGAGTTCGGCGTCCTGCACGTGCTGCTGCGCGCCGAGGGCGCCGTCGTCAGCCCCGAGACGCTGCTCGAGCGCGTCTGGGACGAGCACGTCGATCCCTTCACGAACACGGTCCGCGTGACCGTGATGAACCTGCGCCGCAAGCTCGGCACCCCTGCCGTGATCGAGACGGTCATCGGCACCGGCTACCGTCTCGGCTAGCCGTGCGCCTGCCGCGCCCCTCCATCCGGCTGCGCCTGACCGCGTGGTACGCGACGATCTTCATCGCCATGGGGACCGTGCTGCTGGCGGTCTCCTACGCCGTCGTGCGCCACGAGTTCCGCGACGAGTCAGGCAAGGTCCACGTCGCGGTCGAGGAGTTCGCGACCGTCAAGTCCGGCGCGCCGGGGCCCTCCTTCCGCGTGAAGATCGCGCCCGGCCTGCCGACCGAGAACACCAGCCAGGTGCGCACGCTCTCGCGCGACGAGCGCGAGGCCTACGTGCGCGCGCGCAACGCCTACGCCGCGCAGGTCGCCGCCGCCAACGACCGCGCGCTCAGCCACGTGCTGCTGGCCTTCGGCGGCGCGCTGCTGCTCGTCACCCTCGCCTCGGTGCTCGCGGGGTGGATGGTCGCCGGCCGTGCGCTGCGCCCGATCAGCCGCATCACGGCCACGGCGCGCTCGATCTCCGATCGCACGCTGGACGCGCGCATCGCGCTCGACGGGCCGCGCGACGAGCTGCGCGAGCTGGCCGACACCTTCGACTCGATGCTCGCGCGCCTGGAGGCCGCCTTCGAGAGCCAGCGCCGCTTCGTGGCCAACGCCTCGCACGAGCTGCGCACGCCGCTGGCGATCGTGCGCACCGAGCTCGACGTCACCCTCGACGACCCCGACGCGGACATCGACGAGCTGCGCACGATGGCGCTCGTCGTGCGCGACGCCAACGAGCGCATGGAGCGCCTGATCGCGTCGCTGCTCGCGCTCGCCTCCAGCGAGGCGGGCATCGTGCAGGCGCGGCCGGCCGACCTCGCCGAGATCGTCGCCCCCGGGCTCGAGCGCCAGCCCGCCTTCGCCGAGGGCGGCCCTCTGCGCCTGGAGGCGAGCCTCGGCTCGGCGCCTGTCGTGGGCGACCCCGTGCTCCTCGAGCGCCTGGCCGAGAACCTGATCGAGAACGCGGTCCGCTACAACGCGGCCGTCGGCTGGGTGCGCGTGCGCACGGCCATCGAGCGCGGCGAGGCCGTGCTCCACGTGGCCAACCCCGGCGCCCGCATCGACCCCGGCGCGGTCGACGAGCTGCTCGAGCCCTTCCGCCGTCTGGAGTCCTCGCGCGCGCGCTCGACCGGCGGCTACGGCCTCGGCCTCGCCGTGGTCCGGGCCGTCGCCCAGGCGCACGGCGGGCGCGTCGCGGTGCTGGCCCGCCGCGAAGGCGGCCTCGAGGTGACGGTCTCGCTGCCGATGTCCTCGGCGGCAGCGGTGGCCCCGATCGCGGCCGAGCCCGTGCGGGCGTAGATCAGGCGTCCATTACGCCACTTTTACTCACGAAGGTTTTACCGCCCCTCAGTCAGGTTGCACGGCACTACGGCCCCCCTGAGGAGGGATCCAGGTGCACATGCGACGTCTCGTCCCCGCGCTGGTCGCGGCGGGCATCTCGCTGGGAGTCGCTGCCTGCGGCAGTGACAACGGCTCGAGCACGACGGGCTCGGGCAAGTCGAAGGCCGCCGGCGGCAAGTTCGCCGCCGCGGCGCCGGGCGTGGGGAAGAAGGGCGGTCATCTGACGGCCCTCGCGTCCGGCGACGTGGACTACGTCGACCCCGGCCAGACCTACTACGCGTTCGGCTACATGATCCATTACGCCGTCAACCGGACGCTGTACTCCTACGGCCCCGGCGACAACGCCAAGCCGCGTCCTGACATCGCCGACGGCGAGCCGCAGATCTCGGCCGACCTGAAGACGATCACGGTCAAGCTCAAGCCGGGGATCAAGTTCGCCCCGCCGGTCAACCGCGCGGTGACCTCGAAGGACATCAAGTACGCCTTCGAGCGCGCCTTCAGCTCCCACGTCCCGTCTCCCTACGCGACGGTCTACTTCAAGGACATCGTCGGCGTGCCGTCCAAGCCCGGCGACATCAAGGACATCTCGGGCATCGAGACGCCCGACGACTCGACCATCGTCTTCCACCTCACGACGCCGAGCGCGACCCTCATCTCGCAGGCGCTGGCGATGCCGATCTCGACGCCGGTGCCGGAGGAGTACGCCAAGCCGTTCGACGCCAAGTCCCCGTCGACCTACGACCAGTACGTCGCCTTCACCGGCCCGTACATGTACAAGAACGACGCCAACGGCAAGCTCGTCGGCCGCAAGCCCGGCAAGAGCATCGAGCTCGTCCGCAACCCCAACTGGGACCCGAAGACCGACTACCGCCCGGCCTACCTCGACACGATCACGATCGAGGAGGGCAACGACGACTCCGTCTCCTCGGCGCGGCGGATCCTGAAGGGCTCCGACCTGATCCAGGGCGACGGCACCACGCCGGCCCCGGTCATCAAGCAGGCGCTCACCCACAACAAGGACCAGATCGCCTTCATTCCGGGCGGCGGCTACCGGATGATCTCGATGAACTCGACGATCAAGCCGTTCGACAACGTCAACGTCCGCAAGGCCGTCCTCGCCGCCACCGATCGCACCGCGCTGCAGCTCACGCGCGGCGGCACCGCGGCCGGCGATCTCGCCAACCACTTCCTGCCGCCCGACTTCCCGGGCTTCCAGGACGCGGGCGGCGTCAAGGGCACGGGCGCCGACTTCCTGGCCAACCCGAGGGGCGATATGGCCGTCGCCAAGAAGTACATGCTCGCCGCCAAGAAGCAGGACCCGAGCCTGCCCATCGACGCCAACGGCATGTGGACCGGCTCGGACAAGCTCCTGATGGTGGCCTCGAACGCCGACCCGGGGAAGAAGACCGGTGAGGTCGCCCAGGCCCAGTTCCAGAAGCTCGGGATCAAGGTCAACTTCCGCACCGCGCCGCAGGACACGCTGTACACGAAGTTCTGCAACGTCCCCAAGGCGGAGGTCGTGATCTGCCCGAACGTCGGGTTCTTCAAGGACTTCAACGATCCGCAGTCCCTGCTGGATCCGGTGTTCAACGGCAAGAACATCATTCCCCAGAACAACTCCAACTGGTCGCAGCTGAACGTCCCCGCGATCAACGACGCGATGGCCAAGGCGGCCGTGCTGCCCGCCGGGCCCGCCCGTGACAAGGCGTGGGGCGAGATCGACAAGATGGTCACCGAGCAGGCGCCGGCGATCCCCTACCTGTGGGACAAGATCCCGCAGGTCGAGGCGTCCGACGTGCGCGGAGTGGTCAACGAGTACTCCACGAGCTGGGATCTGGACTTCACCTCGCTGAAGTAGCTCCCCGGCGCGCGGAGCGCGTGCACCGGCCGTCGGGCCCCGTCGCGAACCCTCCACCGCGCGGCGGGGCCCGAGGCGGCCGTGACAGGATGGACCGGCATGGTCCCCGTCCTGCTCGCCCTGGCCGCCTCGAGCTGCTGGGGCGTCGCCGACTTCCTGGGCGGGCTGCAGACCAAGCGCTTGCCCGTGCCCGTGGTCCTGTGCCTCGTGGAGGGGACCGGGCTGGTCCTCGTGCTCGCGATCACGCTGGGCACGGGCGAGCCTCTGCCGGGGACGCGCGCGGCGCTGCTCTCCGTGGCGGCGGGGATCGCCGGCGTCATCGCGCTGGGCTCGTTCTACCGGGCGCTGGCCATCGGCACGATGAGCATCGTGGCGCCGATCAGCGCCACCGGGGTGGCGCTGCCCGTCGTCGTCGGGATCGCCACCGGCGACCGGCTCTCGACGCTCGTGGCCGCCGGGCTGGCGATCACGGTCACCGGCGTCGTCCTGGCCTCGCGCGAGCAGCACGCGGACGCCGAGCAGGAGGCGGTGGGCCGGCTCAGCGTGACGCTCGCGCTCGTCGCCGCCGTCGGCTTCGGCTCGTACTTCGTGATGTCCGACGCGGCCGCCGACGACTCGGTGCTGTGGCTGCTGGTGCTGTCGCGCGTGATCCCCGTGCCCGCGCTGGCGGCCTTCGCCGCGGCGCGCGGGATGAGGCCGCCGCCGTCGCGGCGGCTGTGGCTGCTCGTCCTGGCGGGGACGCTCGACTGCGGCGCGACCGGCCTCTACGGCCTGGCCAACACGAAGGGCGCGCTGAGCATCGTCGCCGTCGTCGGCTCGCTGTATCCGGTCATGACCGTGCTGCTGGCGCGGGGCGTCCTCGGGGAGCGGATCCGCCCCGTCCAGCAGCTCGGGGTCGCCGCGGCGCTGACCGGAGTCGCGATGATCGCCGCGGGCTAGCCTGCGTGCATGGAGGCCGCGCTCCAGCTCCTGCCCGCGACCATCGGCGGGATCCTCTACGCGCTGCGCGTCCATCACCTGGCGGGGACGGCGCGCGCGGTGCCGGGCTGGCGGCGGGCCTGCTTCTTCGGCGGCCTGCTGCTCATGGCGGCGACCCTGAGCGCGCTGGGCTCGCTCAGCGACGAGCTCTTCTGGGCCCACATGGTCGAGCACCTGGTCATCGGCGACCTGGGCACCCTGCTGCTCGTCCTCGGCCTCACCGGCCCCGTGCTCGCGCCGGTGCTGCGGATCGGCTTCTTCGATCGCCTGCGCGTGCTCGCCCACCCGCTCGTGGCCTTTCCGCTGTGGGCGCTGAACCTCTACTTCTGGCACGTCCCGTACTTCCACGTGGCCGCCGTGCACCACCCCGGTGTCCACGCGCTGCAGCACTTCTGCTTCGTCGCCTTCGGCTTCAACATGTGGATGGCGCTGCTCGGCCCGCTGCCCAAGCCGGCGTGGTTCGGCAACCTCGCGCGGCTCTTCTACATCATCGCCGTGCGCTTCACGGGCGCCGTGCTGGGCAACGTCTTCGTCTTCGGCGGCCACGTCTTCTTCAGCGTCTACGCGGCCGGCGAGCGCGCCCACGGGATCTCGCCGGGGGCCGACCAGAACGCGGCCGGCGCGATCATGATGGTCGAGGGCTCGATCCTCACGCTGCTGCTCTTCGGCTGGCTGTTCGCGCGGGCCGCGCGCGAGAGCGAGGAGCGCCAGGAGCTGCTCGAGCTCGCGGCCGCGCGCGGCGTCGAGCTCAGCGAGGCGCGGGCGGCGCGCGCGGTGGCCGCGGGCCGCGGGGCGGAGCTGCGACGGCGCATAGAATCGGGCTCGTCGCCTACCGGGTCGCCAACCTGAACGACGTGGAGCGCGTCCGCATCGGTGCGCTGACGTGGCTGCCGCTGCGCCGCGCCCTGGGCGTGACGGCCTTCGGCATCGCCCTGTGGGAGGCCGCCGACTCCGGCGACGAGCTCATCGAGCGCCACGACGAGACGACGACGGGGGCGGGCGACGCCCACGAGGAGCTCTACGTCGTGCTCGACGGGCGCGCCACCTTCACGGTCGACGGCGAGGAGCTCGACGCCCCCGCCGGAACGTGCGTGCTCGTCGGGGTCGGGACCATGCGCGAGGCGGTCGCGGCCGAGGCCGGGACCCGGGTGCTCGCGCTGGGCGGCAAGCCCGGCGCCGCGCTGCCGCCGTCGCCCTTCGAGCACTACTACGCCGCCCAGCCGGCCTACGACGCAGGCGACTTCGACCGAGCCGTGGAGATCGCGAGCGCCGGCCTGGCCGACTGGCCCGACCACCCCCTCATCCACTACCAGCTGGCGTGCTTCCACGCCCGCGCAGGTCGCCTCGACGACGCCCGCCGCTCGCTCGAGATCGCCTTCGCCGGCGACGAGCGCACCCGCGCCTGGGCCGCCCAGGACGACGACCTCGCCGCGCTGCGCTAGGCCTAGCGCTCGGCGCGCCGAACGTCGGTTTTACCACGCCAGGACGGGAGAAGACCGACGTTCGACCGCCACGGCGCGCCGGGGCGGGCCGGCCGGGCGCGGTGGGCCCCCCTTCCCTCGGTGATGCTGTTTGCGTCGCGAAGCGCCGCGAGCGCAGAGCGGACGGCCTAGCGCACCAGCAGCTCTTCGAGCTGCGCCAGCGTCGTCGCGGCGCTCGTGTGGTGGACCACGGCCATCCCGAGCTCGCGCGCCGGATCGAGGTTGAAGGCGAGGTCGTCGACGAACACGCACGCGCTCGGCTCGACGCCGATGCGCCGCGCGCCAAGCTCGTACATGCGCGGGTCGGGCTTGCGGAAGCCCTCCTCGCCCGAGATGACGACGCCGTCGAAGAGCTCGCCGAGCAGCTCGCGCGGGTAGCGGCGCGTGCCCCACGAGTTCGAGACCAGGCCGGTCGGCACGCCGCGGTCGTGCAGCGCGCGGACGCCGTCGACCATGGCGTCGTCGAGCATCGCCTTGGCGAAGAGGCGGTCGATGAGGGCGTCGTGCCAGGCGAGGCCGAGCGCCGTCGCCAGGCGCGGCTCGAAGTCGGCCTCCTCGATGCGCCCGCACTCGAAGTCGATGAGCAGCGCGCGGGCGTCGGAGTCGTGGCGGAAGAGGTTGGCCAGGCCGTCGGGGTCGAGGCCCTCCTCGGCGCAGAAGGCGCGGAACGAGCCGAAGAGATCGCCGGTCATGACGCCGCCCCAGTCGAGCAGGACGGCGCTGCGCTCAGCCGCCACGGGCGAGCTCCTCGGCGCGCTGGGCGAGCTGGACGACGCCGTCGCCGAAGCCCTTGAGGTAGGGGTCGTCGGTGGCGCCCGAGACCGCGCGCTTGTAGTTGCCCTCCATGAAGACGATCGACTTCCACAGCGCCAGCGTCCGGTACCACCGGATGTCGGTCATGGCGCGCCCCGAGCGCTCCTCGTAGCGGGCGACGAGCTCCTCGCGCAGCGGGAAGCCGTCCTCGCGCGTGACGCCCGAGAGCTCGAACATCCCGCCCGAGGGGTCGTGGCGGTCGACCCACAGCGTGCACAGGTAGCCGACGTCGGCGAGCGGG
The DNA here is from genome assembly GCA_963851295.1 of uncultured Actinomycetes bacterium. Classification (GTDB taxonomy): domain Bacteria; phylum Actinomycetota; class Thermoleophilia; order Solirubrobacterales; family Solirubrobacteraceae; genus JAOPZW01. The sequence goes on from CAWKOS010000006.1 coordinate 295,322, forward strand.
TCGCCGATGGTCGCCATCTCCCAGTCGAAGATCGCGACGAGCGTCGCGGGCGCGTCGGGGCCGAGCATCGTGTTGCCCAGGCGGTAGTCGCCGTGGACGACGGTCGCCGGTCCGGACTCGGGGAGATGGTCCCTGAGCCACGTCCCGACCGACTCCACGGCCGGGATCTCGCGCGTGCGGTTGTGCTCCCAGAGGCCGAGGAAGCGGCGCAGCTGGCGCTCGAGGTAGCCGGTCGGCTTGCCGAAGCCGTCGAGCCCGGCGTCGCGCCAGTCGACGGCGTGCACCTCGACGAGCGCGTCGACGAGCTCCTCGCCGATGCGGCGGCGGTCCTCGGGCGAGTCGAGGGCGGCCGGCACGGAGCTCGTGACGACGTGGCCCTCGATGCGCTCCATCACGTAGAAGGGCGCGCCGATGACCCCGACGTCGTCGCACACCGCGAGCACGGCGGGGACGCGGGCGCGGCCGTGCAGGCCGCGCAGCACGCGCGCCTCGCGCAGCACGTCGTGGGCGCTGGGAGGCAGCGGTCCGCGCGGCGGGCGGCGCAGGACGACCTCGGCGCCGTCGCGGCGCAGGGCGTAGGTGACGTTCGAATGGCCCTCGCCGACCGGCTCGACCTCGACCTCGCCCGAGCCCACGCCGTGCGCGTCGAGGAAGGCGACCAGCGGCTCGAGCACGAGCAGCGGCTCGCGGTCGTTGGCCCTTCCGTCGGCGTGGGTGCGGACGACATCGTCGGGGGCGACCTGGGTGCTCACCGGCGGAAACCCTAGTGCTACGGTGTCACAAGCGCCCTCAATACGCCCGGCGCAGGAAAGACCACAACCTTCGGGGTCTTCGGGCGGTTCCTGGGGCGTGCCCATCCTCATGCGACGCCTTGGAACCCTCATCGCCCTGGTGTGCGCCGCGCTGGCCCTCCTCGCGCCGGCCGCCGCCCAGGCCGCGAAGACCCAATCGCTGACCTTCGAGGCGCCGCGCGACCTCAAGGATCCGTCGACCCGGGAGCAGGCCTTCCAGGACATCGCCTCGCTCGGGGTGCACTCGATGCGGCTCGTCCTCTATTGGCACGACGTCGCGCCCGATCCCGACTCGCGCGTCAAGCCGGCCTTCGACGAGACGTCGCCCTCGAGCTACAACTGGGGCGCCTACGACGCCGTCGTCGACGGCATCAAGGCGCGCGGCTGGAGCCTGCTGCTCACCGTCTCGGGCCCGGTCCCGCGCTGGGCCACCAACGGCGCGCGCGACACGGTCACGCGCCCGAGCCCCAACGAGTTCCGCCAGTTCGTGCAGGCCGTCGCCGCGCACTACGGCTCCAAGGTCGACACGTGGAGCGTCTGGAACGAGCCCAACCAGCCCCAGTTCCTCATGCCCCAGTACTCGCCGCACAAGACGCCGCTCTCGCCGCGCATCTACCGCAACCTCTACTTCGCCGCCCAGCGCGGGCTGGCCGCCGCGGGGATGTCCGACGCGCGCGTGCTCATGGGGGAGACCTCGCCGCGCGGCACCGGCGCCGTCGTCGCCCCGCTGACCTTCCTGCGCGGCGCGCTGTGCCTGGACTCCAAGTACCACAAGACCTCGTCGAACTGCACGAAGGTCACGGCCTCCGGCTACGCGCATCACGCCTACACCACCGGGCAGGGCCCGACCTTCAAGCCCTCGCAGCCCAACGACGTGACGATCGGCGTCCTGGGGCGGCTGCCCACCGCGCTCGACAAGGCCGCCAAGGCCGGGGCGATCACGGCGCACCTGCCGATCTACCTCACAGAGTTCGGCATCGAGAGCACGCCGGACCCGGTGCGCGGCGTCAGCCTGCAGAAGCAGGCCGAGTACCGCGCGATCTCCGAGCGCATCGCCTACGACAACCCGCGCGTGGTCGCCTTCTCGCAGTACCTGCTGCGCGACGACCTGCCGAAGGCCGGCGTCCCGGCGATCGCGCGCTACCCCGGCTTCGAGACCGGCCTCTTCACCGCGGCCGGCAAGCACAAGCCGTCGTTCGACGGCTTCCGCCTGCCGCTCGCCGTCCGCAAGGCGAGCGCGACGAAGGTCTCGATCTGGGGGCTCGTGCGCCCCGCGACCGGCGCCACGTCCGTGACGATCGAGGTCCGCACCGGCGGCAGCGGCTCCTACCACGAGCTGACCACCGTGCAGACCGACGCGCGGGGCTACTTCGCCAAGAGCGCGGCGAACGTGAAGAACCGCCAGTGGCGGCTGGTCTGGAAGGCGCCGGACGGCACGGTCTTCCGCGGCTCGCCGACGCGGGCCTACGCCGGGTAGCAACCGGCCCGCAACCTGCGGGCGGCGGGCCGCCAGGTAGCCTGCGCGGCGGATGGCCCAGCAGCTCTGGCTCCTGCGGCACGGCGAGGCCGAGCCTCACGACGCCCGCCCCGACGACGATCGCGTCCTGACCGATCGCGGACGCGAGCAGTCCCGCACGGCGGGCCGTGCGATGCGCGTGCTGCAGGTCCACGTCCACCTCGCCTTCACGAGCCCGAAGGTCCGCGCCCGCGACACCGCCGCGCTGGCCTGCGCGGAGCTCGGCGTCGAGCCGATCGAGCACGAGCCGCTCGCCGGGGGCTTCGACGGCGCCGACGCGCTGGAGCTGCTGGCCGCGGCGCCCGACCAGCGCGTCCTCGTGGTCGGCCACGAGCCCGACTTCTCGCAGGTCGTCTACGACTTCACCGGCGGGCGCATCGACATGAAGAAGGGCGGCGTCGCCGCCGTGCGGATGGACGGCACCCGCGGCGAGCTCATCGCGCTGTTGCGCCCGCGCGAGCTCGATCGGATCTGCGGGCGCGGCGCGTAGGCGCTAGAGCGCCTTGCGCGCCGCCCGCGCGGCGACGAGCAGCGGGTCGTAGACGCCCGAGTACGGCGGCGCGTAGGAGAGGTCGAGGAGCTCGAGCTCGTCGACCGCCATGCCGGTCCAGACGCACGCCGCAAGCACGTCGATGCGCTTGGCGGCTCCCTCGACGCCGACGATCTGCCCGCCGAGCAGGCGCCCGTCGGGGGCGGCGACGAGCTTGACCCAGATCGGCCCGTTGCCGGGGTAGTAGCCGGCGCGCGTGCGGTCCTTGACCGTCGCGGCGCGGACCTCGATGCCGGCGTCGGCGGCCTCGCGCTCGGTGATCCCGGTGCGGGCGACCTCGTAGCGGCAGATCTTGGAGGCGGCGGTGCCGATGACGCCGGGGAAGGCGAGGTCGCCGCCGGTCGCGTTGGCGCCGGCGATGCGGCCCTGCTTGTTGGCGTGGGTGCCGAGCTGGACGTTCATCGGGCGCTCGAGCACCCGGTGCCAGCTCTCGACGCAGTCGCCCGCGGCGAAGACGCCGTCGTGGCCGGGGCAGCGCTGGTGGTCGTCGGCGCGCAGGGCGCCGCTGTCGCCGAGCTCGAGGCCGGCTTCGCGCGCCAGGCCGGTCGCGGGCCGCACGCCGGTGGCGATCACGACGTGGTCGGCGGGCAGCCGCTCGCCGTCGACGCGCACCGCGCCCTCGCCGACCTCCTCGAGCGAGGCGCCCAGGCGGACGTCGATCCCGACGGCCTCGGCGGCGTCCTGGACGTGGGCGGCCATGTCCTCGTCGAGCGTGGTCATGAGCTGGCCGGCGCGCTCGACGAGCGTCACGCGCAGCCCGCGCCGCGTCAGGGCCTCGGCCATCTCGAGGCCGATGTAGCCGCCGCCCACGACGACGGCGCTCTCGCCGCCCTCCTCGAGCGCCGCGCGGAAGCGCTCGGCGGCGTCGATCGTGCGCGCGGGCTCGGCGCCGGACGCGCCCGGCACGTCGGGCGCGACCGCCTCCGCGCCGGTGGCGAGCACGAGCTGGTCGAAGCCCTCGCGGCGCTCTTGGCCGGCCTGGTCGCGGACGGTGAGCTCGCGCCGGTCGAGGTCGATCGCCGTGACCGTCGTGCGGATGTGGACCTCGATCCCGCGCTCGCGGTGCTCGTCGGGGGAGCGCGTGACGAGGCGGTCGGCATCATCGAAGAGCCCGCCGACGTAGAACGGGATCCCACATGCAGAGAAGGAGGTATAGGGGCCGCGCTCGAACGCCACCACGTGGAGATGGGGCTCCCGGCGACGTGCGGTGCTGGCTGCGCTCATCCCCGCGGCATCGCCACCCACGATCGCGAGACGCTCAGCCATTGCCAAGGACGCTACCCGGCTTCGCAACGAGACCTGCGCCGTTCGCCGGACGATGGCTGCCGTTCATCGTCGGCGCGACGCCTAGGCGCGGGAGGCGTGGCATCCTTTTCCGGTCCATGGCAGGACGCTCCACGATGCTGACCGAGGCACCATGGATGGCTCAGGCGGTCGAGGCGCTGGCTCTCGAGTTGCGCCTGCATCACGCGCCGACCGCCGATCACAGCCATCGGCTCGCGGAGCATGCCCGCGTCGTCGCCGACTGCCTGCGCCTGGATGCGATGGAGGCCACCGAGGTCGAGCTCGTGGCCGTGCTGCACGACGTCGGCAAGCTCGCCGTCGATCCCGACATCCTCGACTGGCCCGGCCCCCTCGACGACCACCAGCGCGACCGCATGCGCCGCCACACGATCGAGGGCGAGGAGCTGCTGGCAGGCATCGCGGGCCTCGAGCACCTGGCGCCCGCCGTGCGCGCCACGCACGAGGCGTGGGACGGCTCCGGCTATCCGGACGGCCTGGCGGGCGACGACATCCCCCGGACCGCCCGGATCGTCAGCGTCGTCGACGCCTTCGACGCGATGACCAGCGAACGCGCCTACCGCCGGCCGCTCCCGCGCCGCGAGGCGCTGCGCCGCCTGCGCGCGGGCGCCGGGCTGCAGTTCGACCCGCGCGTGGTCAACGCGCTGCTGCGGGTGCTCTGAGGCTTCGCGGCGCGGCCCGCGCGCCCCCGTAGCATTGGGGTGTGCCCGAGCTGCCCGAAGTCGAGATCACCGCGCGCCGGTTGGATGGCGCGCTGCGTGGCTCGGTGGTCGAGTCGGCGCTCGCTCCGGGCATCAACGCGCTGAAGACCTTCGACCCGCCGCTGCAGGCGATCGAGGGCGCCGCGATCGCGGGCGTGCGCCGCCGCGGCAAGCACCTCGTCGTCGACCTCGCCGGGGAGCTGTCGCTGCTGTGCCACCTGATGTCCGCGGGGCGCCTGCAGCTCTTCGACAAGCGCGCGACGCTGCGCGACCGCACCTCGCGCCTGCTCGTGCGGATCGCCGACGGCCGCGAGCTGCGCCTGCGCGAGTTCGGCACCAAGCAGGCCGCCTGGGTCAAGGTCCTGCGCACCGAGGAGGTCGAGGACGACGACGCCCTGGCGACCCTCGGTCCCGAGGCGTGGCCCGACCCGCCGCCGCTGCGCGAGCTGCTCGCCGCCCAGGGCGCGCGCCCACTGCACGCCGTGCTGCGCGACCAGCGCGTCATCTCCGGCATCGGGCGCTCATGGGTCGACGAGATCCTGTGGACCGCGATGCTCTCGCCCTTCAAGCGCGCCGACGACCTCTCCGACGAGGAGGCCGACACCCTGCGCGAGGCGTGCATCGAGCGCCTCGACGGGGCGATCGAGCACTACGAGCGCGTCGTCGAGCTGCCGATCCCCGACAAGCTCCCGATGCCGCTGGAGGTCCACCGCCACGAGGGCGAGCCGTGCCCCCGCTGCGCCACGACGCTCGAGGCCGTCCACTACGAGGACTACGTGATGGCCTACTGCCCGCACGACCAGACCGGCGGGCGGGTGCTCAAGGACCGGCGGCTGTCGCGACTCTTGAAGTAGGCGCGTCGAGGCCGGCGCGACGCACGCGCGCCACGCCGGCCTCTGCCCGCTTCGTCACTGCTCCTGCCGTCACCCGTGCGTCACGGGCTTCGCCGTCGCCTGCGACGGGACGCGATGCTCAACCTCGACGACCCCGCGCCTGAGCTCGAGCGCGAAGGCGATCTGCATGGCGCCGGTCACCAGCGCGAAGGCGGCGACGAGCCCCAGCAGGGCGACTGCGCCGGCGCCGGGGTGGGCGAACATGACGACGCCGAACGCGACCGAGAGCATGCCGCTGAGTCCGAGCAGCAGCGACCGTCCGCCGCTGAGCGGGAGGGCGAACGCGAGGGCGACCTCGAAGATGCCGACGGCGACCGCCCACGCGGCGATGGCATAGAGCAGCCCCAGCGCCGAGAGGTCGGGCCAGACGAAGACCGCGACGCCGACCGCGACGCCGAGGACGCCTTCGAAGACGAGCCAGGCCCGCTGGTCGCCTCGAATCGGGACGCTGAACGCACCTGCGATCGACGTGAGACCCGAGACGAGCGCGTAGGCGCCGAACAGCGCGATCAGCGCGGTCAGGCCGATGTCCGGCCAGATGAGGATGACGACGGCGAAGGCGATAGCCAGCACGCCGCGCACCGCCGTGGTCTTCCAGATGTGGGCGAGCGCCTGCTCGCCCTCGTGCAGCTGTGTTTCCGGATTCATGTCTGTGCTCCTTTTCAGTTGAACTTGTTGGAGAGTTGGTGGGCCTGCTGTGCGAGCTCGTCGCGAGCCGCGGTGACGCGGCTGCGCTGCTCGTGCCCGCCGTCGCCGTCGCCGTCGCACGCCTGTGCCAGGCGCTCTTCGACGGCGATGCGGCGGCTGCGGACGTCGCCGATCGCCGCCTCGGCCTGCTCGCGCGCCTTCCATGCCTTCGCGGCGACGCTCGTCTGCAGCCGTTCGAGGTAGGTGTCCCAGCTGCGGAGCTCCTCCTCGACGGCGGCGGTGAACGTCGCCCAGTCGTCGGCGACGTCCGCGGTCAGCGCATGCTCGGCGACGTCGAGCCTCGTCTTCAGCCGCTCGAGCTGCTCCTGGACCTCGTCGGGAGCATGGTCGGCCGCGGCGCGGACGGAGGCCTCCTGCTCATGCAGTGCGTCGAGGTGACGCCGCGCCGACGCGTCGCCGGCGCCTCCGGCCTGCGCCCGTGCCTGCAGCTCATCGATGCGGCGACGGACCTCCGCAAGCTGTTCGTCGATGGTGGTGGTGCTGGTCAATTCGAGCCTCCGGTTCGTGGGTTGTCTGTCCCCACGAAGGCTCGGGGTTGGCGATGCCAACGCTCTGCCAGCCGCGAAGGCGGTTCTGCCGCCTCAGCTCAGCGCGAGGCCGGCGCGCCCGCGCAGGTCGTCCGCCGCGGCGGCGTCGCCGCGGGCCTCGGCGAGGTCCGCGAGCCCGAGCAGCGCCGCGGTGGCAGGGCTGCCGGCGAGGGCGAGGAAGAGGCTCTCGCGCGCCTGGCGCGGCCGCTGGGCCTGCGACCACTCGACAACTTGGCGGTACAGCCGTTCGGCGCTGTCGACGTCGCCGGCCGCCGCGGCGCAGCGCGCGAGCTGGACGCGTGCGTGGGCCGCCGCCCACGGCGCGCGGGCCGCCTCGGCGGTGGCGAGCGCCTGCCGTTGAAGCTCCTCGGCCTCGCGCAGCTCTCGGCGCGCAAGCGCGGCCGACCCGAGGCCGGCGAGGGCGAAGGCCGCGTGGTCGCCGAAGCCGACGCGCCCCGCGAGCTCGAGCGCGCCCCGATAACCCTCCACCGCGCCCGCGCTGTCCTGCCGTCGCTCGGCGACCCACGCCTCCAGCAGGAGCCCTGGCACGCGGAACGCGTCGTAGCCGATCGCGTCCGCATGACGGCGGACCCCCGCGGCCATCTCGGCGACGGTGGGGAGGTCGCCGGCGCGCGCCGCGCCCGTCGCGCGCATGATGTGGCTCGCCGCAACGCCCCAGTGGTCGCCCGCCGCCTCGAGCGTGGCCGAGGCGCTCTGCGCCATCGCGTCGGCTCGCTCCTCGTCCCCGGATTGCGCAAGGGCGAGCGCGAGCGTCAGCTGCGCGAGCCCCAGCTGTTGTGGCGGCGCGCCGGCCGCCGCGAGCGAGCACGCGCGCCCGCCGGCTGCGAGCGCCTGGTCGAGATCGAGCTCTTCGGCCGCGAGGTAGCACAGGCCGGCCAGCAGCTCGATCCGCAACTCGATCGGCGCGTCGTCGCGCGTCGCAGACAGCGCGAGATCGAGGAAGCGCCGTCCTTCGGAGACGCGCTCGGCCAGGCCGAAGTACCACCCGAGCGTCCCGAGCCTGGTCGCGACGGCGGGGTCCGCGGCGTCGCAAGCGTGCGCGAGCGCCGCCCAGAGGTTGTCGTTCTCCAGCTCGAGGCGGCGCTCCCACTGCAGCCACTGCGGCCCACGCAACTCCACGCGCGCCTCCTCGGCCAGCGTCGCGAAGTGCTCGGCGTGCGCGCCGCGCGCGGCGGCGAGCTCGCCGCTCTGGGCGAGACGCTCGAGGACGTACTCGCGGACGGTGTCGAGCATGTCGTACCGGGCGAGGCCGCCCGCGAACGACGCCGACACGACGGACTTGTCGACGAGGGCAGCAAGGAGATACGCGACGGTCGCGTCGTTGATGCCGTGCGTCGCCGCGAGCGCGCCGAGCGAGGTCAGGGACGCGCCGCCCCGGTGGACGGCAAGCTGATGGAGCAGGAGCTTCTCGTCCCCGTGCAAGAGGTCGTAGCTCCATTCGACGAGCGCTTGCAGCGCGACGCGGCTCGGGTCGGTTGCCGGGCTGTCGCGCAACAGCGCCGCGCGGCGCTCGAGGATCGAGACGATCTCCGCCAGCCCGAGCACGTTCACACGCGCGGCGGCGAGCTCGATCGCGAGCGGCAGCCCGTCCACCCGCCGCGCGATCTCGGCCACGAGGCCGACAGCCTCGGCGTCCAGCTCGAATCCGGGTCGTGCCGAGCGCGCGCGCTCGAGGAAGAGCTCGACAGCCGCGGAGCGCCCCCCGTCGCGCTCCCGACCCGGGAGAACGAGCGGTGCGACGGGCACGCGCACCTCGCTGGCGCTCTGAAGCGCCGCGCGGCTGGTCGCCAGGATCCGGACGGCGGGACACTCGCCAAGGAGCCTCGCCACGATCCGGGCTGCCTCTTCGAGCACGTGCTCGCACGCGTCGAGAACGACGAGTGCGCCTGCATCGCGCAGCCGCGACGCCACTCGGGCCAGAGGCTCGGAGCCGCGAACGTCGACGGCGTGGGCAAGGAGCCGGACGGCGTCGGCCTCCCCGCCTGCGCGCGCGAAGTCGACGAGCCAGACGCCGTCTGGGAAGTCGCGCTCGAGCGAGCGCGCGGCCTCGACCGCGAGCCGGCTCTTGCCGACGCCCGGCGGCCCGGTGAGCGTCACGAGACGGTGCTCGTGCAGGAGGCCGGCGACCTGGGCCAGCTCGTCGTCGCGACCGACGAACGACGTCGAAGGCGCGGGGAGGTTGCCACGACGCCTGCGGTCGACGGGGACGGCGGCGATCGCCGCGTCGTGCGTGAGGATCGCGTCCTGCAGGCGCCTTAGCTCGAGCCCCGGCTCGAGCCCCAGCTCGTCGGCGAACACGCGCCGCGCCTCTTGGAACGCCTCGAGCGCATCCGCCTGGCGGCCGCCGCGATAGAGCGCCAGCATCAGCTGCCCCCACAGTCGCTCGCGGAACGGACTGTCCGCGAGCGCCGACCGAAGCGCCGGGATCAGCTCCCGGTGCTCTCCGAGCGCGAGCGCGACCTCGAAGCGCTCTTCGATCGCGTCCACGTGCAGCGTCTCCAGCCGGCGTGCCTCCTCGTTGAACCACGCGGTACGAGGCAGACCCTGCAGCGCCGGTCCGCGCCAGCGGGCCAGCGCCGGCCCGACCGCGTCCGCCGCCGCAGCAACGTCGCCGTCGCGCAAGGCCGCGCGCGTCTGCGCCAGCAGCTCCTCGAAGTGGACGGCGTCGACCGACGCGTCCCTCAGTGCGTAGCCGTCGGGTGAACCGACGATCGACCCTTCTCCCAGCGCGGCGCGCAGACGGGCGATGTGATGGTGCAGCGCGTTGCGCGGAGCGGCCGGGAGCTCCTCCCCCCACAGGCCGTCGACGAGCCAGTCGACGTGGCCGACACGGCCGTGGCGCAGCGCGAGCATCGCCAGCAGGGCCTGCCGCTTGGAGCCGCCGACGTCCGCGAGCGTCCCGCCCGCGAGAACCTCGAACGGGCCGAGAAGCCGGATCTCCAGCCGCTTCTGCATACGCGCGCGTCGCCCTCCGGGGCGAGTCTCTCACGCTCGCACGCCTTGCGCGCGTGCACCGGCTCGCCCGAAACGAGGAGACCCGCCGACCAGGCGGTCAGCGGGTCTCCATCACCGGCAGGCGGTCGGCGTCGTCAGGAGACGTGGAGCTTCTCCTTCACCTCGGCCTTGCGCTTCTCGCGCATGACTCGGCGCGCTTCGCGCGCCGCGGCGTCGGCGGCCTCCTGCGCCGCGTCGAGCTCGTCCATGACCTCGGCGACGGGGCGCCGCGTCACCTCGCCTCCGAGCTTGGCCATCTCGCTGTCGATCACCTCGATCGCCGGCTCCTCCACGCTCGCGATGACGGCGGTCGAGTCCGGCGGAATCGCCCGGCCGAGAACGGTGAGGGCCTCGTCGGAGGTCTCAGCGCGGTCGAGGTCGAACGCCCCGCCCATGAGGGCGCCGGTCCCCCAGCCGAGAAGCACGCCGACGGGCCCGCCCAGGACGCCGACGAGCATCCCGATCAGCGAGCCGCTCGCCGTGCCGACGAGGCCGACGTTGTCGGCGCTCTCCGGGACGCGCAGCTCGCCCGTCGGCGTGCGCTCCACGACCGCCGCCGACTCCAGGCCGATGCGGCCATCGGCGTCGCACGCCTTCAGCGCGCTCAGCGCCTGGTAGGCCTTGCTCGGCTCCGTGAACCGAACGACCACGACGTTTTCCACAGCCATTGCCACTCCTTTGGTTGAACATCAATGCCGACCGCACCCTGTCGTGCGTCGATGCCAAACCGATGCCATGCGTGCGCGCGCCGCTGCCACGTAGGATCGAGGGATGATCGAGCAAGGCCAGACCGCACCCGACTTCGAGCTTCCCGACCAGGACGGCAACCCCGTCCGCCTCTCCGACCTGCGCGGCGGACCCGTCGTTCTGTATTTCTATCCCAAGGCCGACACACCCGGATGCACGACGCAGGCCTGCGGCATCCGCGACCACCGGGCCGACTACGACGCCCTCGGCGCGACCGTCCTCGGCGTCTCGCCCGACCCCGTCAAGGCGGTCAAGAAGTTCCACGACGGGCAGTCGCTGGGCTTCACGCTGCTGGCCGACAGCGACCACGCGGTCGCCGAGCTCTACGGCGTCTGGGTCGAGAAGTCGATGTACGGGCGCACCTACATGGGCAACGCGCGCGCGACCTTCGTCATCGACGAGGAGGGCGTGGTGCGCCACGTCATCCCCAAGGCCTCGCCGAAGACCCACGACGACGTGGTGCTCGAGGCGCTCGGCGCGCTGACGGCGGCCTAGCTACTGCTCCCAGAAGCCCTGGACCATCTGCGCGTCGGCGTTCTCGTTGCTGGGAGCGCCGAAGGCGAGGATCTCCGCGCCGTCCGGGCCGGCCTCGACGCCGCGCTGCACCTCGGGCGCGACGCGGATCGCGTCCCACGTGCCGAGGTCGACCGTCTCGTCGCCGAGCTTGACGCGCGCGCTCCCCGCGACGACCACGTAGACCTCCTCCTGGTCGGTGTGGCGGTGGCCGAAGGGGATGCGGAAGCTCGGCGCGAGCGTGAAGTGGCTGAGTCCCGAGTTGCGCAGCTGCAGGTCGCGGCGCGCGAAGCGCGACTGCAGGTGCGGCGCGTAGCCGAACTTCGGGGCCTGGTCCTTGACGGCCTTGAGGTTGACGACGGTGTAGGCGGACACGGCGGCGCTGACCTCAGCGCGGCGGCCAGTCGAGCTGGGCGGGCGTGAAGTTCGCGCCCCATTCGGCGTAGGCCTCGGCGGCGGAGTCGGTGGCCTCCTTCACCGAGGCGCCGTGGCGCGCGGCGAGGTCGCTGACCGGGTAGTGGATGGTCTTGTCGGGGTGGCGGGCGCCGATCATGAGGATCGCGCACGGGCCGTCGCCGGCGCCGACGATGATGTGCTCGGTGCCGGCCGGGCAGTGGACGTAGTCCCACGCGCGCAGCGTGCGCTCCTCGCCTTCGATGATGAGCGCGCACTCGCCCGAGAGGACGAGGAAGCCCTCCTGGACGTTCTCGGCGTGGTAGACGCCGCCCGGCTGCCCCGGCTCGAGGACGCGCAGGTTGATCCCGAAGTCCGAGAACCGGTCCTCCTGGGGCTCGAAGACGACGGCGAGCCCGCCGATCTCGTGGCGCAGGGCGGGTGCCTCGGTGACGTTGACGACGAACCAATCGGCCATCGCTCGATCGTAGGCGCTGGGCGGGCTCGGAGGCGCCCAGCTAGCCTGCGGCCCGATGGCGCTCTATACCTCCCCGCTGGCCGAGGAGCTCGCCCCCGACCTGCTCGATCGCTTCCAGCGCTACGTCCGCATCGACACGCAATCCAGGCGCGACCGCGACCGCTCGCCCAGCACGCCCGGCCAGCTCGACCTCTCGCGCCTGCTCGTCTCGGAGCTCGAGGCGATCGGCCTCGACGACGCCGAGCTCGACGACAACGGCTACGTGATGGCGACGCTGCCCGGGAGCGGCGACGGCGAGGCCGCCGCCGACGGCCGCGTCGTCGGCCTCCTCGCCCACGTCGACACGACCCCCGACGCACCGGGCGCGGGCGTCGAGCCGATCGTCCACCGCGACTACGACGGCGGCGTCATCGAGCTGCCGCGGGCGGGCACGGTGCTCGACCCGGCGACGATGCCCGAGCTCGCGGGCAGGACCGGCCACGACATCGTCACCGCCAGCGGCGACACCCTCCTGGGCGCCGACGACAAGGCCGGGGTGGCCGAGATCATGGCCGCGGTCGCGCACCTCGCGGCGCATCCCGAGCTGCCGCGCCCAACGCTGCGCATCGGCTTCACGCCCGACGAGGAGGTCGGCCAGGGGGCGGTGCTCTTCGACGTCGAGCGCTTCGGGGCCTTCTGCGCCTACACGCTCGACGGCTCGACCATCGGCGAGCTGCAGGACGAGACCTTCACCGGCGCCGAGGTGCTGCTCACGATCCACGGCGTCGACGTCCACACGGGCTGGGCCACCGGCAAGCTCGTCAACGCGGCCAAGCTCGCGGCGCGCATCGTGGCCGCGCTGCCCGACGACCTCTCGCCGGAGGCCACCGCCGACCGCCAGGGCTTCATCCATCCCTTCGACGTCAGGGCGACGCCCGCGACCGCCGTGATCCGCTCCAACGTCCGCGACTTCGACGAGGAGCTCCTCGAGCATCACATCGGCGTCCTGCGCTCGACCGCCGAGGAGGTCGTCGCGAGCGAGCCGCGCGCGCGCCTGGAGGTCGAGGTCCGCCGCCAGTACCCCAACATGCGCTCCTACCTCGAGCCGTACCCCGAGATCGTCGCGGCCGCGGAGAGCGCGATCCGCGCCGAGGGCCTCGAGCCGATCCGCACCCCGATCCGCGGCGGCACCGACGGCTCCCTGCTCAGCTCGATGGGCCTGCCGACGCCGAACATCTTCACCGGCGGCCACGAGTACCACTCGGTGCGCGAGTGGGCCTCCGTGCAGGACATGGCGGCCGCGGCGGCGACGATCGTCCGCCTCGCCGAGGTGTGGGCGCACCACGCCGGCTGACCCGATCGGCTCGTCGGGCGTAGCCTCGCGGCATGACCGTCGCCACCCAGAGCATCTACTCCACCTTCCGCTGCCGTGACGCGATGGCCGAGATCGCGTTCCTCGAGCGTGCCTTCGGCTTCGAGCGCGGGCCGGTCCACGCGGGCGAGGACGGGACCGTCCAGCACGCCGAGCTGCGCTTCGCGGGCGAGTGGATCATGCTCGGCTCGCACAGCACCGGCGAGGACGGGCGGATGGCCTTCGACGGCGGGCCCGCGTGGATCTACGTGGTCGTGGACGACCCCGACGCCCATCACGACCAGGCCGTCGCCGCCGGCGCCGAGATCGTGCGTGAGCTGACCACCGAGGACTACGGCTCGCGCGGCTACAGCGCCCGCGACCCGGAGGGCAACGTGTGGTCGTTCGGGACGTACCGCCCAGGGGCGGGCTGAGATGATCGCGCGGTGCCCTTCGTCCATCGCCTGCGCGTGCGCTTCCACGAGTGCGACCCGCAGGGCGTCGTCTTCAACGCGCACTACTTCTCCTACTTCGACATCGCACTGACCGAGATGTGGCGGGAGGCGTTCGGCTCCTACGCCAACGTCGTCCAGAACGGGACCGACGTGGTCGTGGTCGAGGCGGGCGCCACCTTTCGCAACCCCGCGCGCTTCGACGACGAGGTCGACGTCGAGCTGGCGATCGAGCGCCTCGGCACCACGTCGATGACGATGGCCGCGGCGGTCCGGCGCGACGGGGAGCTGCTCGTCGACGGGCGGATGGTCCACGTCTTCGTCGACACCGCGACGATGGGCAAGAAGGAGATCCCGGCGGACCTTCGAGCGGGGCTGGAGCGCTACGCGGCGCAGTGAGCGCGATCCGCGACATCGAGGCGCTCGAGCGCGAGCTGCAGGCCGCCGTCGCGGCCCGCGACGTCGCGGCGCTGCGCGAGCGCACGAGCGCGGCCCCGGCGCGAGCTCGACGACCTCGAGCACTCGCAGCGCGGCTCGATGGACGGCGCCGACCGCTCGCAGCCCTTCCTGATGACCGACGTCTGGGCGCACCGCCCCGCCGGCTGGCAGCTCGTCACTCGTCACGTGAGCCCGCTCGCCGCTTCGAGCGACCCCTGACGGCCAGGGCGCCGAGCAGCGCGCCGAGCACGGCGCTCACGACGATCACGACGATGAGCGGGGTGGCGGTCGTGCCCACGAGCCAGTCGATGGGCACGTCGTCGCGGTTGGAGAGGCCGAAGGCGATGAGCAGGATCGCCACCGCGACGGCGGCGATCGTCTTCGACGCCAGGTTGCGCTCCTTGGGCGGAGGGTCGGGCGTACTCATCTTGCGCGACCATAGCGCGCATGCCTCCCGCCGCGGCCCTGTTCGACAACGACGGCCTGACCCTCGACACCGAGCCCGCGTGGACGCGGGCCGAGACCGAGCTCTTCGCCCGTCACGGGGCCACCTTCACGATGGAGCACAAGCGCGACCTGCTCGGGACCTCGCCGAGCGAGTCGGCCAAGAAGCTCGAGCGGATGCTCGGCCGCCCCGGCGACGCGCTGAGCGAGGAGCTCTACGAGCTCGTGCTGGTCGAGGTCGCCGACGGCGTCGAGGCGATGCCGGGCGCCCTGGCCCTGCTGGGCGCGCTGCGCGGCGGCGGCGTGCCGCTCGGCCTGGTCTCGAACTCGCGCCGCGGCTTCGTCGACCGCGGCCTGCGCGCCGCCGGCCTCGAGGGCGCCTTCGACGTGATCGTCACGGCCGAGGACGTCCCCAGGCCCAAGCCCGCGCCCGACGCCTACCTCGCCGCGGCGCAGGCCCTCGGAGCCGAACCGGCGGACTGCGCCGTGCTCGAGGACTCCCCCACCGGGCTGGCCGCGGGCCGCGCGGCCGGAGCGCTCACCATCGGCGTGCCGTCGCTGCCCGGCGTCGTCCTCGAGGCCGACGTCGTGGCCGCCTCGCTGCAGGACCCGGCGGTGTGGATAGCCCTGGGGCTCGAGGCGGCGGCCGCCTAATCTAGGTCCGTGCCCCTTGCCTCGCTCGGCGACGACATCTCGGGCTTCTTCGACGCCGTCGGGAAGTTCCTCTCGAGCCTGGCCGACATCCAGTTCGGCTCGCTGCTCATCGCGCTGGTGGCCTTCGGCATCTACCTCAGCGTGCGTGCGCGCGCGGCCTTCCACATCCTGCGCGCCGCCTACCCGGACGAGCGCTTCGAGTTCCGCCGCATCTGGGCCGCCTACATCGCGGCGTACGGCTTCAACAACGTGATCCCGGCCCGCGGCGGCGACGTCATCCGCCTCTTCCTGACCAAGACCTCGATCCCGAACTCGAGCTACTCGGCGGTCGCCGCGGCGACCTTCGTGGAGATGATCTTCGACGCGACGATGGGGGTCTTCATCCTCACCTTCGCCTTCACGCAGGGCGTCTTCCCCAAGCCGCCCGACTTCGCGAAGCTCAACGCCTTCGACCTCTCGTTCTTCGCCGGGCATCCGCGCTTCCTGCTCTTCGTGATCACGGTGCTCGGGGTCGCCGGGCTGGCGGCCTTCGCGCTGCTCTCGCGGCGCGTGCGCGCCTTCTGGGCCCGCGTCCGGCAGGGCCTGAGCATCCTGCGCGACCGCCGCCGCTACTTCCGCGAGGTCTGGCTCGTCCAGCTCGGCGCCTGGTGCTTTCGCTTCACCGCCTTCTGGTTCCTGCTCGACGCCTTCAACATCGGCGGGTCGGTGAAGAACGTCCTGCTCGTGCTCGGCGTCAACGCCGTCGCGGCCGCGGTGCCCTTCACCCCCGGCGGGGCCGGCGTCCAGCAGGCCTTCCTCGTCAAGGTCTTCGCGGGCACCGCCAGCGGCGCCACGGTCGCCGCCTACTCGGTCGGCCAGCAGATCGCGATCGCCTCGTTCACGCTGGCGATCGGCTTCCTGGCGCTGTGGATGATCTTCGAGTTCCGCTCGTTCAAGGACGTGATCGCCGCCGGCCGCGCGGACCGCGCGCAGAGCGCCCAGGGCAACGCGGGCGAGCCCGGCGCCGCCGACGGGGCTACTGGAGCCCCTGCCGCGCCTCGCGCACGAGCGTGACCGCCTCGGGGAAGACGGTCGCCATCACCGTGCGGATCTGCTCGGCCTGCTCGGCCGTCGTCCCCTGGATGTTGACCCGGCTGATGGCCGCGACGGTCATGTCGACCGCCAGCTTGATCGCGTTGTCGGCCCACGCCAGCCGCTGCTGGCCCTGGAGCTGCTCGGCGAACTCCGCCATCCGCCGCTGGAGCTCGTCGGGATCTCCGAACATGCCGCCGAAACCTTCCATGCCACCATCCTAGCCATGGCGCCGAGCGTGGAAGGAGCGGGGGTGCAGCTGAACGTCGTCGAGCGCGGCTGTGGCCCGGCGGTGCTGCTCATCCACGGCCTCGCGTCCGACGCGGAGGCGATGGCCCCGATCGCGGAGGAGCTGGCCGCGCAGGCGCGCGCGATCGCCTACGACCGCCGCGGCTACGGCTCCAGCGGAGCGCCGGATCCCTACCACGGGACGACCGTCGAGGAGCAGGCGCAGGACGCCGCGGCGCTGCTGCGGGCGCTCGACGCCGCCCCTGCGCTCGTGTGCGGCGACGGCTTCGGCGCGCTCGTCGCGCTCGACCTGGTCCGACGCCATCGCGCGCTCGTGCGCGCCGCGGTGCTCTCGAACCCGCCGCTGTTCATGTTCGTGCCCGAGGCGACCGAGCGCCTCGCCGAGCAGCATGTCGAGCTCGAGGCCGCGGTGCGCGAGGGCGGCCCTGAGGCCGGCGTCGAGCGATGGCTCAGCGGTCGCGTGGAGGCGCCCGCGCTGGCGCGGGCCCGGGCCGCGTACCGCGCCTTCTTCGCCGACTACGCGGGCCTGGCGAGCTGGCCGGCGACGCGCTCGGAGCTGCGCGCGCTCGACGTCCCGGCCATCGTCCTCACGGGACCGTGGTCGCCGCCGCACGTCGTGGCGGCCGCCGATGCGCTCGCCGGGCTGATGCCCGCCGCCGAGCGCGCGAGCGACGGCGACCTGCTCGCCGCCGCGCGGCGCCTGCTCGCGTCACCCTGAGGGCTGCACCCCGTTGCAGGGCCCGTGAAGGCCGCCCGCCTCCCCCTCGCCCTGCTCGCAGCGCTGCCCCTCGTGGCGGCCGTCACCGGCCCCGCGCCCGCCTCCGTGGCGGCGCCCGCGCCGCAGCCCTCCTGCGCCGCGATCCTCGCTGCCGCGCGCGCCGATCGAGCTGCCCGTGCGGGTCGCGCCCGGCCTCATCGTCCGCGTTCGCGACCCCTACGGCGGGCTCTTCACGCGCAGCCCCCTCTTCGTCGCCTTCTCCGTGCGCTACGCGCGCGAGGCCGACCGCGCGCGCGTCGCCTCGGTCACCTGGACGCTCGACGGCGCCGCGCCGCGGCGCGACGAGGGCGGGCGCGACCAGCTCCTGGCGCCGTCGACGATGTACTCGGCGGGGACGCACGTGATCGGCGTGCGCATCGCGCCCGCCGGAGGCGGCGCGCCGGTCGAGGCGCAGCTGCAGGTCACGGCGACGAACTGCCGCCTGGCGAGCGTCGCCGCACGCCGCACGGCGCGCGGCACGCTGGCGATCGACGTCGACTCCGGCGGCCCGGCGCTGGGCGCGGTCGAGCTCGTCCCGGGCGGGCGGGCGCGGTTCGCGATCCCGCGCGGCGGGCGCCTCGGGACCGCGACCGAGCTGCCGGGCGGCCGCCGTCGCGCCGTGAGCGCCCGGGGCCTGGACGCCCGCCGGCGAACGCTGCGCCTGGGCGCCCTCAGCGCGGCAACCACCGGACTGCGCATCCGCCTGGACCGCCGCGCGGCGCCGCGCGGGCGCGCCTGCCCGGTCTTCGTGACGCTCGAGGGCGGCACGGGCCCGCCGGCCCGGGTCGCCGCGCGCTGCTAGCCCGCCGCGAGCTCGCGCCGCATCCGCGCCAGCCCGCGGCTGACGCGCTGGCGCGCGACGGCCTCCGAACAGCGCATCGTCCTGGCAATCTCCTCGTAGGGGCGCTCGTGCACGACGCGCGACCAGATCGCCTCGCGCTGCGCCGCGGTCAGCTCCCCGAGGGCGGCGTGGAGCGCCGCCTCGCTCGTCGCCCCGGCGAGCTCGTCGACCGCGTCGAGATCGGCCTGCGAGAGCGCGATCGGCTCCATCGCGAGCCGGCGGCGCGCCCGGGCCTCGACCTGCCCGCGCCGCGCGCTCTCGCGCAGCTTGTTGGCGGCGATGCCGAAGAGCCACGCGACGCGCGTTGCCGCGCGCCGGATCGAACTCGCGGTGGGCGAGGACAACGACGGCGAAGGTCTCGGCCACGAGGTCGACCGCGAGCTCGCGGCTGCGGACGCGGCGCATGAAGAAGCCCGTGAGGCCGGCGAGGTGGCGCGCGTAGAAGGCGTCGAAGGCGTCGACCTCGCCGGCCGTCATCGCGCTCAGGAGCTGCTCGTCGGTGCGGTCCGCGCCGCGCATGCCGCGCACACTTTGACGCCTCGATGCAACGTTGTCATCTGACAGCGGTGAAGGCGATCGTCCCGCCACGGCCGGCGATTGCGGCTGTCAGCTCGGCGGCGGCGGCCACGGGCGCGAGCGGGAGCGCGGCTGCGCTCACCGCCGCCGCGCGCGCGTCGAAGGCGGCCTCGCGACGCAGCCAGCGAAACAGCCACGAGGGCTCGCCGCCCGCCCGGCTGACCGCCGACTGCCACAGGCCGTACGGGTTGTGCTCGGCGAGGACGTGGTGCTCGCCGACCACCTCGAAGCCGGTCCGCGCCAGCAGGGCGCGCAGTCCCAGCGCGGTGAAGTGGACGCGGTGGCGCGGCAGGTCGAGGTGGTACCAGCGCTCGGCGCCGAGGCGCGCCTGCCAGCTCGCGAGGTTGGGGACGCCGACCACGACGCCGCCGCCCGGGCGCAGCCAGTCGGCGACCCGCGCCAGCGCGCCCGCCGGGTCGTCGAGGTGCTCGAGCACGTGCCACAGCGTCGCGGCGCCGATCGAGCCGGGCGCGACCTCCGCGTCCTGCACCCCCGCGCGCTGCACGCCCGGGGCGCCGCCCGCGCGCCGCGACGGCTCGATCCCGCGCGCGTCCCAGCCCGCGGCGCGCGCCGCCGCCACGAAGCGCCCGCGCCCCGCGCCCACGTCGAGCAGCGGGCCCGGCGGCCCGGCGACCTGGTGCACGAGCGCCAGTCGCCGGCGGTCGAAGGCCGCCAGCGCGGGCGCCGCGGCGCGCGCGAGGCGCGGCGCCGGGGTCTCATAGGCCGCGGCGAACTCCGGCGCGGGGGCGAGCGTGACCGCCGTCCCGCACAACGGGCAGCGCGCCAGCGGCCCGCGCCAGGGCGCGGGCTCGGCGGCGGCGCACGCCGGGCAGCTCAACCGCCGCGATCGAAGAAGTAGAAGCCCGGCAGCGCCGCCCGGGTGACCTGGGCGGTGATGCTCGCGGCGATCTCCAGGTCGCCGATGCGCACGGCGAGGTCGTCGAGGGTGACGATGCCGGTGAGGCGGTCGCCGTCGACGATCGGCAGGCGGCGGACGCCGTTGTCGACCATGAGCTTGGTCGCCTCGGT
Source organism: uncultured Actinomycetes bacterium (assembly GCA_963851295.1). Taxonomy (GTDB): domain Bacteria; phylum Actinomycetota; class Thermoleophilia; order Solirubrobacterales; family Solirubrobacteraceae; genus JAOPZW01. The sequence continues at coordinate 315,297 of CAWKOS010000006.1, forward strand.
GACGTCCATGCCCGGCGCGCCCACCACGACGGGGCTCGTGGCGTGGCCGCCGGCGGGGCTGTCGCCGTCGTGGCCGTCGGCGACCACGCTCACGGCCAGGTCGCGATCGGTGATGAAGCCGATCGGGAGCCCCATGTCGTCGACGAGCACGACCGAGCCGACGTTGCGCTCGCGCATGAGCTCGGCGACGTGGCGCACCGGCGCGTCGGGGGTCGCGGTGACGACCGACTCCGTCATGACCTCGCGGATCTCCATGGGCGCCGCGAAAGACTACCTCCGCGGGGCGATCCAGCCCCGCGCCGTGATGCCGGGGGCGGCATCCAGCCGCCTATCGCCCATACAATCCGCCCCCCGTGGCGCCGCCCACACCCACCCAGCTCGCCTGGCGCGGCCGGATCGAGGCCGGTTTGCGCGTCGCCGCGCCGTTCCTCGACCTCCTGCTGGCCGTCGGCGATCGCGTCTCGCGCGCGGTCGATCGCGACGCGCTCGACTCGCCGCCGCCCGCCCGCTCCGTGAGCCCGCTCCCCGCCCAGCGCCGCGTCGGCCCCGGGGCGCAGGCATGACGCCCGAAGAGACGCTCGAGTGGGAGCGCGAGAACGGCGGGCGCGCCGGCGCCGCGGCGCTCGCGGCCGCCTTCCTGACCATCCTCGGGGTCCTGCTCACCACCGTCGGGCAGCCGAGCTCGAGCGAGTTCGACGACAAGATCGTCACCGTCGTCGACGCCATGAGCCGCACCGCGGCCGGGCAGCCGGTCCCGCCCGGGCGCATCTCGGCCTACGCGGTCGACGTCGGCCAGCACCCCCTCCTGCCGATCCTCGGCGCCGTCCTCTACGGCATCGGGTCGCTGGCGATCTACTTCGCCATGGCCTTCCTGTTCCGCGCCGTCCGCGCGCGGCGGCCGGAGATGCAGCAGTTCCCGCTGGTCCTCGCCGCCGTCGGGGCCGTGGGCTTCGGCCTCGGACGGGCGGTGGCGGAGGTCGCACGCTACGTCGGCGCCCACAACTTCGTCGACGCGGCCGACAAGTCCAACTCGGCGGCGTCCGACGCGCTCAGCCCGCCGGCGGCGCTCATCGGCCAGATCGTGTGGCAGGCGTCGGCGCTCGCCCTCGGCTTCGCCTTCGTGCTCATCGCGCTGAACGCGATGCGCGTCGGGCTGCTCACCCGCTTCATGGGCGTGCTCGGGATCATCGTCGGCGTCACCTTCGTGCTGCCGCTCGACCAGCAGGGGATCATCCGCGTCTTCTGGCTGGCGGCCCTCGGCGCGCTCTTCATGGGCCGCTGGCCCAGCGGCCTGCCCAAGGCGTGGACGACCGGCGAGGCCGAGCCGTGGCCCAGCCAGCAGCAGCTGCGCGAGGCGCGCGAGGCGGCGCGGGCCGAGCGCGACGGCGGCGAGCCGCCGCCCGCGCGCGCGACCGAGCAGCGCGCGGCGCCGCCGCCGGCCACGCCGCGCCCGCGGCGGCCCGATCCGGCTGTGAGCGGCGCCGAGCAGCACAGCTCGTCGAAGAAGAAGAAGCGCAAGCGCCGCTCCTGACCCGCCGCCGGCGGTGGCCGTCGCGCGCGCTGACCAAGCAGCGTTTCGCACGAGCGTGAACGGGGAATAGGAATCCAGCCCCAGGGGTCCATGCCTGCCTGCGCAGGCCGAGGAGAGGAGTGCCGATGGAAGCTGGAACCGTTCAGCCCCAGCCGACGCCGCGCGACCCCACGGGAGGCGAGCGGCCCGTCGCGAGCTGGACTCCCGCCGATCCTGGCCCGTTGGGACTGGCTGGGTTCGCAATGACGACGTTCGTGCTGAGCATGTTCAACGCGAAGCTGGTCAGCTCGGGTGGTGAACCGGTGGTCCTCGGCCTGGCGCTGGCCTACGGTGGCATCGCACAACTCCTCGCCGGCATGTGGGAGTTCCGCACCGGGAACACCTTCGGCGCGGTCGCGTTCTCGTCGTATGGCGCCTTCTGGATCTCGTTCTGGGCGCTTGTCGTCTTCTACGCCCCGAAGATCCCGGCGGCGGACGCCGGTCACGCCGTCGGCCTCTACCTGTGGGCGTGGGCGATCTTCACGACGTACATGTTCGTCGCCTCCTTGCGGACGACGGGCGCTGTCGCCCTCGTCTTCCTGCTGCTGGCGGTCACGTTCGTCCTGCTGGGAGCCGGCAACTCGGGCGGCCACGAGAACGTCATCAAGTGGGGTGGCTACGTCGGCCTGGCGACGGCGGCGGTTGCCTGGTACGCCTCGTTCGCCGTTGTCGCGAACTCGACCTTCGGCAGGACGGTTCTCCCGGTGATGCCTTTGAAGCGGTGATCTGCCGCCGCGACGCGGCGTGAGGGGGAGAATCTCGGCGCACCGCGGAGGGTCGCGTCAGCCATCCTCCTGGGCTAAGTTTGTTGCATCGCGCGCAAGGAGCAGTGACGAAAGGAGCTGGGATGACTCCAGAGGGCACACCCACTGGAACCGGTGACCGCCGAGCGGCCTCGGAGCGCGAGGTGAGCGAGGTCTCGGTCTCGGAGTCCCAGATCGCCGTTCACTGGCGTGAAGAGGAGTACTACCAGCCGCCCGCGAGCTTCATCGCGCAGGCAAACGCCAACGATCCGGCAATCTTCGACCGATTCAGCGAAGAGCACTTCCCGGACTGCTTCAAGGAGTATGCGGATCTGCTGACGTGGGACGCCGAGTGGCACACCACGCTCGACACCAGCAACCCGCCGTTCTGGAAGTGGTTCGTCGGCGGGAAGCTGAACGCCTGCGTCAATTGCGTGGACCGCCACCTGGCGACGAGTGCCGACAAGGCGGCGTTCATCTGGGTGCCCGAGGCGGAGGGCGACGAGATCGAGGAGCTCACCTACCAGCAGCTCTACGACCGGGTGAACGAGTTCGCCGCGCTCCTGCGGGACTTCGCCGGCGTGCAGACCGGCGACCGCGTGACCTTCCATCTGCCGATGGTCCTCGACTTGCCGGTCTCGATGTTCGCCTGTGCGCGCCTCGGCGTGATCCACTCCGAGGTCTTCGGCGGGTTCAGCGGAGCGGCTTGTGGCGGCCGGATCGCGGACTCGCAGAGCCGCATCCTGGTGACCATCGACGGCTACTACCGAAACGGCGACCTGATCGACCACAAGGCCAGGGCCGACGAGGCGGTCGCCGCGGCGCGGGAGCAGGGCGTCGAGGTCGAGAAGGTGCTCGTCTGGCGGCGCCACCCGGGCCAGTACGCATCGAAGAGCCCGATGGTCGAAGGGCGCGACTTCTTCATCGACGAGCTCATGGAGGACTACCGCGGCAAGGTGGTCGAGCCGGTCTCGATGCCGGCCGAGGCGCCATTGTTCCTGATGTACACGAGCGGCACGACGGGCCGGCCGAAGGGCTGCCAGCACAGCACCGGCGGGTATCTGTCCTACGTCGCGGGCACGTCGAAGTACTACCAGGACATCCACCCCGACGACACCTATTGGTGCTTTGCCGACATCGGGTGGATCACGGGCCATTCCTACATCGTGTACGGCCCGTTGGCGCTCGGGACGACCAGCGTGATGTACGAGGGCGTGCCGACGCACCCGGATGCCGGCCGTCCCTGGCGGATCGCCGAGAAGCTCGGGGTGAACATCTTCCACACCGCGCCGACGACGATTCGCATGCTCCGCAAGCTCGGGCCAAACGAGCCCGAGAAGTACGACTACCACTTCAAGCACATGACCACGGTGGGCGAACCGATCGAGCCCGACGTGTGGCGCTGGTACCACGACTTCGTCGGGAAGGGCGAGGCGGCCATCGTCGACACCTGGTGGCAGACCGAGAACGGCGGCTTCCTGGGCAGCACGCTGCCGGCTCTGCAGCCGATGAAGCCCGGCAGCTGCGGCCCGGGGGTCCTCGGGATCTACCCGGTGATCTACGACGACGTGGGCAACGTGGTGGAGGCCGGCAGCGGGCGCGCGGGCAACATCTGCATCCGCAACCCCTGGCCGGGCATCTTCGAGACGATCTGGGGCCAGCCCGAGCGATTCGTCGATACCTACTACGCGCGGTACTGTCGCGACGCGGAGAGCAAGGACTGGCGCGACTGGCCGTACCTGGCCGGCGACGGTGCCGTCCAGGCGGCCGATGGGTACTTCCGGATCCTCGGCCGGATCGACGACGTCATCAATGTGGCCGGGCACCGGCTGGGAACCAAGGAGCTCGAATCGGCGAGCATCACCGTCGAGGAGATCGCTGAGGCCGCCGCGGTCCCGGTGATCGACGACATCCGCGGCCGGGCGGTCGAGATGTACATCTCCCTGAAGCCGGGGTTCGCGCCGAGCAAGGAGATCGAGGAGAAGGTCACCAAGGCGATCGAGACCCAGATCGGAAAGATCGCGCGACCGAAGAGGGTCTGGATCGTCGCCGACATGCCCAAGACCCGCTCCGGAAAGATCATGCGCAGGGTGATCGCCTCGATCTCGAACTTCGCGGATGTCGGCGACGTCACCACCCTGGCGAATCCCGAGATCGTCGACGACATCCAGCATCACGTCCAGAGTGACAAGGTGGCACGCGGCGAGGCTCCGCGGGAGCTGACGGCGCAGGAACTCGAGGAGATCAAGGCGTTCGGTCAGGCCGAGTAGGCGGCGAGCGCGCCACATGGGTCTCCGGCCGGCGCGGTCGCGCACCCGCGCCGCGGGGGGCATCTGGGCGGCGTCATCGGCGCGCCCGATTCGGGTAGGACAGACCTAGAGCACTTCCAGAGAGGACACGACATGGCGCAGGGCCAGAGCACGACCCTCGAGCAGGAGCTGGGCGACCTTCTGGATCAGGAGCGATTCGAGCCGCCCGAGGACTTCGTCGCCCAAGCGCTGATCAAGGATCTGTCCGAGCACGAGGCGGCGGCGGAGGACTTCCAGGGCTGGTGGGCCAAGCAGGCGGAGGCCCTGCACTGGTTCTCGAAGTGGGACACGGTCCTCGACGACTCGGACCCGCCGTTCTACAAGTGGTTCACGGGGGGCAAGATCAACGCCTCCTACAACTGTCTCGATCGCCACGTCGAGAACGGCTTGGGCAGCCGGGTCGCGTTCCACTGGCGCGGCGAGGAGGGCGAGGCGCGCGACGTCACCTACGAGCAGCTCCTGCGCGACGTCAAGCGCTTCGCCAACGCGCTGAAGGACCGCGGGATCGGCGCCGGCGACGTCGTCGGCATCTACCTGCCGATGATCCCCGAGGTCATCGTCGCGATGCTCGCCTGCGCCCGCATCGGCGCGCCGCACAACGTCGTCTTCGGCGGCTTCAGCGCCGAGTCGGTCAAGGAGCGCATGGAGTTCTCCGACGCCAAGGCGCTCGTCACCGTCGACGGCGCGCGGCGCAAGGGCAAGACGGCGGCCATCAAGCAGGCCGTCGACGAGGTGATGGGCGACCTGAAGAGCCTCGAGACGATCTTCGTCGTCAAGCACACGGGCGAGGACGCCGAGATGAAGGACGGCCGCGACGTCTGGTACCACGAGGCCCTCGAGGAGGCCGACGCCGAGTGCGAGGCCGAGGCGCTGGACGCCGAGCACCCGCTCTACATCCTCTACTCGTCGGGCTCCACGGCCAAGCCGAAGGGGATCCTGCACACGACCGGCGGCTACCTCACGCAGGTCGCCTGGACCCACAAGCACGTCTTCGACCTCAAGCCCGACGAGGACGTGTGGTGGTGCTCGGCCGACGTCGGCTGGGTCACCGGGCACTCCTACATCGTCTACGGGCCGCTCATGAACGGCGCGACCTCGGTGATGTACGAGGGCGCGCCGGACTACCCCGACAAGGACATCTGGTGGGAGCTGTGCGACCGCTACGGCGTCACGCTCTTCTACACGGCGCCGACCGCGATCCGGGCCTGCATCAAGTGGGGCGCGAAGTACCCCGAGCGCCACGACCTCTCCAAGCTGCGCCTGCTGGGCACGGTCGGCGAGCCGATCAACCCGAAGGCCTGGCTGTGGTACTGGAAGGTCATCGGCGGCGGGCGCTGCCCGATCGTCGACACGTGGTGGCAGACCGAGACCGGCGGGATCATGATCACGACCCTGCCCGGCGCCCAGTTCGCCAAGCCGGGCTCGGCGGGCCAGCCGCTGCCGGGCATCGACGCCGCGGTCATCGACGGTGACGGAAACGAGCTCACCGACGAGCAGGACCTGCTCGTCCTGCGCCGGCCGTGGCCAGCGATGCTGCGCACGCTCTACCGCGACGAGGACCGCTTCATCGAGACCTACTTCTCGCGCTTCGGCAAGGAGACCTACCTCGTCGGCGACGCGGCCCGCAAGGACTCCGACGACTACTTCTGGATCGTCGGGCGCGTCGACGACGTCATCAACGTCTCGGGCCACCGGCTGTCGACCGCCGAGGTCGAGTCGGCGATCGTGGCGCACCCGAAGGTCGCCGAGGCCGCCGTGGTGGCGCAGACCGACGAGGACACGGGCCAGGCGATCGTCGCCTACGTGACGCTCGAGGGCGACCTCGAGGGCAGCGACGAGATGGTCGAGGAGCTGCGCGGCTACATCGCCCAGCGCATCGGCAAGCTCGCGCGACCCCGGCGCATCATCTGGTCGGGCGACCTGCCCAAGACGCGCTCGGGCAAGATCATGCGCCGCCTGTTGCGCGACATTGCCGAGGGCCGCGAGCTGGGCGACGTCACGACGCTGCGCGATCCGACGATCATGGAGGAGCTCAAGCAGAAGGTCGCCGAGCGCGCCGACGAGGAGTAGTCGCTCGGGCTCGCCGCGGTGCGCGAGAATGCGAGCCATGGCCAGCTACGACGAGCTCCGCGCCCAGCACCGGTGGGAGGTGCCCGAGCGCTACAACATCGCCGCCGACGTCTGCGACAAGCACCCGCGCGACAAGCCGGCGATGGTCTGGGAGCGCTTCGACGGAGCGCGGCGCGACCTGAGCTGGGGCGAGCTGCAGGACCTCTCCAACCAGGCCGCCAACGTCCTCAACGCCCACGGCGTGCAGCGCGGCGAGCGCGTCGCCGTCGTCCTCCCCCCGACGCCCGAGGCGGCCGCGATCTTCTTCGGCACGTGGAAGAACGCCGGGATCCTGCTCTCGATGTCGGTCCTCTACGGCGACGAGGGCATCGCCCACCGCCTGCGCGACTCGCAGCCGCGCGTGCTCGTGACCGACAAGACCAACGCGCCGCGCTTCGACGCGTCGCTCGTCGACGAGATCCTCGTCCTCGACGACGGCCTGCTCGACGGCGCCTCGACCGAGTTCCAGACCGCCGACACCGCCGCCGACGACCCCGCGCAGCTCTACTACACGAGCGGGACGACCGGCTTGGCCAAGGGCATCGTCCACGCCCACCGCTACATCCTCGCCCACGAGGAGTTCCTCTACTGCCACGAGGTCCAGGACGGCGAGCGCTTCCACGGCATGGGCGAATGGGCGTGGGCGGCGGGCATCTCGCCGCTGCTCGGGCCGTGGCGCCTGGGCGCCCTCCAGGTCGTCCTGCAGCGCAAGGGCGGCTTCGACCCCGCCCAGCAGCTCGACTTCCTCAGCCGCCACGAGGTCACGAACGTCTTCACGACCCCGACCGCGATGCGGGCGATGATGGCGATCCAGGACGCCGGGACGCGCTACCCGCAGAGGTTCCGGCGCGTGTGCTCGGCGGGCGAGCCCCTGAACCCCGAGGCCATCCGCTGGTTCCGCGAGCAGTACGGGCTGACGGTCCTCGACTACTACGGCCTGACCGAGAGCTACCCGCTCGTCGCCAACTACCCGTTCATGGAGGTGCGCGAGGGCTCGATGGGCAAGCCCGTCCCGGGCTGGGACGTCCAGCTCCTCGACGAGGACGAGCGGCCGGTGGCGCAGGGCGAGCGCGGCGAGATCTGCCTGCGCGCGCGCTCGAACCCCCACTATCCGCTCGGGTACTGGCGCAACCCCGAGGCCTCCGAGGAGACCTTCGGCGGCGAGTGGTTTCACTCCAAGGACGCCGCCATGCAGGACGAGGACGGCTACATCTGGTATGCCGGGCGCGCCGACGACGTGATCATCGCCGCCGGCTACCGGATCGGACCCTTCGAGGTCGAGTCGGCGTGTTTGGAGCACGACGCCGTCCGCGAGGCCGCCGCCGTCGCCTCGCCCGACGAGGTCAAGGGCAACGTCGTCAAGGCCTTCATCGTGCTCGCCGAGGGCCACGAGCCCTCGGACGAGCTCGCCGACGACATCAAGCGCTTCGTGCGCGAACGCCTGTCGGCCTACGCCTATCCGCGGCGCGTCGAGTTCGTCTCGGACCTGCCCAAGACGCTGACGGGCAAGATCCGGCGCATCGAGCTGCGCGAGCGCGAGCAGGAGGCGGCGAAGACGGGGGCCTAGGGCCCCGCGCGCTCGCCGCCCTCGCGCCGCGCGTCGGCGTAGAGGCGCTGCGCCTCGACCTCCGGGTCGGGGGGCAGCAACGTCTCGTCGTACTTCGTGGGCGACAGCACGAGATACAGGATGAAGGCGCCGGCGCACAGCGGGAGGAGCGCCGCGCCGATGGCTTCGCCCGTCCTGCCCGCAAGCTGATCGCCCACGACGATCCCCGGGACGGCGAGCACGAACACGGCGAAGACCCAGAAGCGGATCCACTCGAGGGTCCACTGGCTCTTCTGCGTGACGGCCTTGATCCGGTGCATCGCCGATCGGTGAGGTTCGCTGAGCGCCGAGCGTACACCGATCGGCGAGGGCCGCCCGGTCGTCGGCTCAGGCCACCGGCTCCAGGAAGCCCGTCACCGCGCGCAGGCGCCCGTCGCCGGCGAGCGTGGCGAAGTCGACGCCGATGGCGATCGGGTCGTCGCCCTCGCCGCCGACGAGGTGCCAGGTGAAGCGCACCGCGTCGTGGTGGGCGTCGGGGCCGGCGGCCAGGACGAAGCGGTGGGCGGGGAACTGCTCCTGCACCGCGGCGACGAGGCCGTCGATCCCGTCGGCGCCGTCGACGTCGGCGTGGGGGTCGACGTAGCTGCCGTCGTCGGTCCAGGTCTCGGCGATGAGCGCCCGCCGGCGCTCGGGGTCGGTCTCGTTCCACATGGCGATGTAGCCGTCGATCACGGTGGTCACGTCGGGCATCTGGTGCTCCTCTGGGTCGGTGGACGGCGGGCAGGGTCGCAAGGGCGGCGCGCGCCGTCGATGACCTGCGAGGTAATGGCCCGGCGCCCGCGCCGCTCAGCCGGCCGCGGCGACGAGCCCGGTGAGCTCCGCCGCGGCCGGGACGCGCTCGGCGCGCTCCATCGCGTGCACGAGCTCGAGGACCCGGTCGTTGAAGGGCGTCGGGATGCCGTGGGCGCGCCCGCGGGCGGCGACGCCGCCGTTGACGACGTCGACCTCCGTGGCGCGGCCCTGCTCGAGGTCCTGGAGCATCGAGGGCTTGGTGTTGCCCGCGATCGCCATCATCCGCGCCAGGGCCGCGTCGTCGCGGGCGACAAGCTCGTGCGGCTCCACCCCGAGGACCGCCTCGAGCTCGAGCCCCTCGGCCTCGCCGACGGCGACGCCCTCCGCCCAGACCGCGTAGGCGGCGGCGCGTCCGTCGGGGTGCTCGGCGACCTCGCCGTAGCGCAGGCCCGAGACCGCCGACAGCCCCGTGAAGGCGGTGTTGACCAGCAGCTTGGACCAGATCTGCCCGCGCAGGTTGTGAGTCAGGCGGACCTCGCCGACCGCCTCCAGGCAGCGCGCGAGCAGGATCGTGCGACCCCGCTCGGAGCCGTCGAGCTCGCCGACGACCATCGGCGCCACGGTGTCGCGGATCGCCCGCCCGGGGCCGCCGTTGGTCGCGCCCCACTCGACGATGCACGAGAGCAGGCGATCGGGGCCGACGATCTGCGCCATCGCGTCCTGGATGAGGCCGTTGCCGAGCGAGACGAAGGCGTCGACGCCGCCCCGCGCGACGAGCGGCTCCAGCGCGGCGCGGTGGTGGGGCGCCTTGACCGCCACGAGCGCGAGGTCGAAGCGCCCGTCGAGCGCTTGCGCCGTGCTCACGGCATCGAGCGCCACGACGTTCTCGACGCCCGCCTCCAGGAAGCTCAGGCCCGGGTCGCGCAGGCGCGCGACGTGGCGCTCGTCGGCGTCGAGGACGACGACGCGCGAGACCGCGCCCGCCAGCTTGGCGGCGGTGATCCCGCCGATGGCCCCGCCACCGACGACGAGGACCTCGGCGTCGATCATGGCGGCGAATGCTCGCATCCGGCGCGCGCAACCATGACCTGGCAGGTAATCGCCGCGCCTTCGAGGCGGCGCTATGGTCGCCGGCCATGACCGAGGTCAGCGTTCGTCCGGGGGTCGGGCCGCTGCTGCGCGACTGGCGCCGCAGGCGCCGGCGCAGCCAGCTCGACCTCGCCCTCGACGCGGGCGTGTCGGCCCGCCACGTGAGCTTCGTCGAGACCGGGCGCTCGCGGCCGAGCGCCGAGCTCGTGCTGCGGCTCTCCGAGCAGCTCGACGTGCCGCTGCGCGACCGCAACGAGCTGCTGCTCGCCGCCGGCTACGCGCCCGTCTACGGCGAGCGGCCCTTCGACGACCCCGACCTGGCGCCCGTGCGCCAGGCGCTGGAGCTCGTGCTCGGCGGCCACGAGCCCTACCCGGCAGCGGTCGTCGATCGCTGGTGGGAGATGGTCGCCGCCAACAGCGCCATCGCCGTGCTCACCGAGGGCGTCGCGGCCGACCTGCTGGCCCCGCCGGTCAACGTCATGCGCGTCGCCCTGCACCCCGAGGGGATGGCCCCGCGGATCGTCAACTTCGGCGAGTGGCGCGCGCACCTGCTCGAGCGCCTGCGCCACCAGGTCGCGCTGACCGGCGACGACGCGCTCGCCGCGCTCTACGACGAGGTCGCCGGCTACCCGGGCCCGCCCGCGCCGCGCGCCGACGAGTCCCACGGCGCCCGCGAGGTCTTCGTCCCGCTCGTCTTCCGCAGCGGCGACGCCGAGCTGCGCTTCTTCAGCACGGTCGCGACCTTCGGCACCGCCGTCGACATCACCGTGGCCGAGCTCGCGATCGAGTCGTTCTTCCCCGCCGACGCGCAGACCGCCGAGGCGCTGCGCGCGCTCAGCGCGCGGTGACGCGCAGGATCGCTGCCTCGTCCGGCGCCAGCGCGTCCGCGCCGTCCGCGGCGCCCGAGCTGACGACGTCGACGCTCCAGCCCGCGGGCAGCGAGACCGGCTCGGCGCCGAAGTTGACCCACACCAGCCGGCGGTCGTCGCCGTGGGCGCGCTCGTAGGCGAGGACGCCCGCGGGCGCGTCGTCGAGCAGCGCGAGCGTCCCGTCGCGCAGCGCCGGCGAGAAGCGCCGCAGCGCGAGGGCGGCGCGGTAGACGTGGAGGATGGAGGCGGCGTCGGCGCGCTGGGCCTCGACGCTGCGCGCCTCCGGCTCGGGCGGCCAGGGCAGCCACGGGTCGGCGGGCCAGCCGTGGCCGTCGTCCGCCGTCCACGGGATCGGCGCGCGGCAGCCGTCGCGCCCGCCGGGGTCCACGACGCGGTCGGGAGGGACGACCGCGTCCTCGAGCCCGAGCTCCTCACCGGCGTAGAGGAACGGCGTGCCGCGCAGGGTCAGGAGCATGAGCGCGGCGGCGCGCGCCCGCGCCTCCGAGCCGCCGACGCGCGTGCGCAGGCGCGGCTGGTCGTGGTTGGAGAACACCCACGTCGGCCAGCGCGACCCCATGACGTCCTCGACGAGCGCGATGCGCTCGCGCCACGCGGCGGCGTCCCACGGCACGCCGAGCGACTCGAAGTCGAACGCGAGGTGCAGCTCGTCGTCGTCGCCGAGGTAGGGGGCGATGAGGCGCGTCTCGGTGAGGTTGACCTCGCCGACCATCATGCGGTCGGGCTGCTCCTCGAGCACGCCGCGGATCCCGCGCAGCAGCGCATGCGTCCCGGCGAAGTCGTGGTGGGCGACGAGGTTGCGGTCGGTGACGTCGGGCAGCGCCGGGTCCTTGCCGATCAGGTGCACGACGTCGGCGCGGAAGCCGTCGACCCCGCGGGCCATCCAGAAGCGCAGCACGTCGTGCATCGCCGCGACGACCTCGGGCTCGTCCCAGTTGAGGTCGGGCTGCTGGGGCAGGAAGGTGTGCAGGTACCACTGCCCGGTGCCCTCGTCCCACGTCCACGCGGGCACGTCGGCGAAGGCGGCCTGCCAGTTGTTGGGCGGGCGGTCCGGCGCGCCGTCGCGCCAGCGGTACCACGAGCGCTTGGGCGAGTCGCGCGAGGCGCGGCTCTCGACGAACCACGGGTGCTGATCGGACGTGTGGTTGGGCACCCAGTCCAGGAGCACGCGCAGGCCGCGCGCGTGGGCGTCCTGGACCAGGGCGTCGAAGCTCGCGACGTCCCCGAAGAGCGGGTCGACGTCGCAGTAGTCGGCGACGTCGTAGCCGAAGTCGGCCATCGGCGAGCGGTAGATGGGCGACAGCCAGACGGCGTCGACGCCGAGCCACTGCAGGTGGTCGAGGTGGGCGCGGAGCCCGTCGAGGTCGCCGACGCCGTCGCCCGAGGCGTCGGCGAAGGAGCGCGGGTAGATCTGGTAGACGACCGCCTGCTGCCACCACATGCGGCCGCGAAGGCTACGGGCCGCTCGTGAGGGTGGTCGTGACGGTGCTCGTGTAGCTGCCGGCCCGCGCGTTGGCCGGGATCGTGACCGTGATCGTCGGCGTCACGGCGAAGGTGCCGATGCCGGTGTTGGCCGCGGCGTTGAAGTAGCGCGTCGACGGGAAGGTCGGGATCGACACCGGCAGGGCCACGGAGTTGGTGGGGCTCGTCGTGCACGCCGACGCGCACGCCCATTGGACGTCGGTGACGGAGGGCGCCGGGAGGGTGTCGGCGGGCGAGGTCAGCGTCGTGGCGCGCATGGTCAGCCGCCAGCCGGCGATGGTGCCGGCGGTGTCGGCCACCGTGACGGGGAGCGTGTACGCCGCCGCCTGGTCGGTGCCGTCGAGCGTGGCCGCGAAGCCGGCGGTCGCCGGCGGGTTGACGGTGATGCTCAGCGACGCCCACGCGGGCGCGGCCGGTGCGAGGAACGCCAGCCCGAGGGCCATGGCCGCGATCGCTGTCGCCCGCCGGGCCATCGTCGACCTGCTAGGCGCGGGACGTGCCCCGGCGTGGACGGCGGAAGAGCGCGGCGGCGGCCGTGAAGCCGGCGAGCGCCAACGCGAAGCCACCGAGGAGGTAGGGCAGCACGGGGCGCTGCGGCGCGATCAGGTCGGGCCGCGAGCGGAAGACCTGCTCGACCTGGCGGTCGGAGATCGTGAAGTCGAACTCGTGGCTCGTCGTGCGCCCCGCGTAGCGCAGCTCGGCGACCGCGTGGTAGCCGCCCGCGGGCAGCGCCTGCCCCGAGACGGGGATCGGGAGCTGCACGCCGGTATGGGCCACGAAGGTGTCGAGCGGGAAGCGTGCGTCCTGCACGCGGTTGCCCTCGGCGTCCGCGACCATCAGGCGGCCGCGGCCCTTGACGAGCACGTTGCCGTCGTTGCGGATGCCGAGCAGCAGGGTCTGGCGGCCGTCCTGGCCGCCGGCCTTCAGGCCGCTCAGCGCGAGGCTGGGGCGGCGGTCGCCGCGCACACGGACCTGGACCGCGACGATCGTCTGGCTGCGCACGCGGATGCTGAAGCGCCCGCGCCCCTGGCGGACCTGCCGGCTCGTGCGCTGCGCCGCGTCCTCGGCGACGATGCCGCCGAGGTGGTCGCCCGCCGTCGCGCCCGCGGGGACGCGCACCGCGAAGGCGACGTAGCGCGACTGCCCCGGCTTCAGGCGCAGGCTCGAGCGCGCGAGCGCCGTCCAGGCGCCGACGTCCCAGCGCTGGTCGTCCTGGCCGCGGTAGACCGCGCCGGTGGTCGCGCCCGTGGCGGCGTCGACGGCGTAGAGCCGCACGACGCCCGCCCGGCTGCCGATGTTGGCGATCCGGACGCGCCCCTCGAGCGTGGTCGGGCCGGCGGCGTCGAAGACGTAGTAGCCGCGAGCCGAGCTCGCCCCCTGCGGATCGACCGCGAAGGTCGCTCCCGCGTGCGCCGACGCGGGAGCCGCGGCGAGGGCCGTGGCCACCGCGACGGCGGCGACGGTGAGGGGGCGGCCTGCGATCACGGGCCGCTGACCGCGGCGAGCGTCAGGGTGCTCGAGTAGACGCCCGCGCGCGTGTTGGCCGGGATGGCCACGTTGACGGAGGGCGTGTTGGTGAACTTGCCCGCGCCGGTCGTCGCCGCGGCGTTGAAGTACTTCACCGCGGCCGGCGGCGTACCGGCGGCCGGGACCGTGAGCGGGTAGGAGATCGCGTTGGTCGGGGCCGTGCAGGTCGAGCCGCCGACGCACGTGTTCGTCACGCCGGTCACGGTCGACGCCGAGGTCGAGAGCGTGAGCGAGCCGGTGGTGAACTGCGTCGAGGTGACGGTCAGGTTCCAGCCCGCGTCGGTCCCGGTGGCGTCGGTCACCGTGGTCGGCACCGTGTAGGTGGCGACCTTGTCGGTGCCGTCGAGGGTGACGCTGAAGGTCGGGGTGGCCGAGGTCGCGATGCTGAGCGAGCCGGCGGTGATCGTGCCGGTGACGGCACTGGTGGCGGCGGAGGCGGGAGCGGCCAGAACACCGATCGCAGCCATCCCCGCAAGAAGGATGCTGATGCGCTTCATGACTCTCTTTTCCGTTTGTTCGGGTATTGCGGGGACGGTTCACCCTCGGTGGTCGGACGCGGAGGCAGGGAGGCGCTGTCGGGGTGTCCGCTGGCGGACACGTCGCCGGACCGCCGGAGGCGGCTAGGGTGCCGCCCATGGCAGACATCGCACAGATCGGCGTCGTCGGCGCCGGCTTCATGGGCTCGGGGATCGCCGAGGCGGCAGCGCGCGCGGGCGTCGGGGTGACGCTCTACGAGCCCGCGCCCGAGCCGCTGGCGCACTCGCGCTCGACGGTCGAGGCCTCGGTCGCGCGAGCCGTCCGGCGCGAGCGTCTCACCGAGGACGAGGGCCCCGCGCTGCTGGAGCGCATCGAGTGGTCCACCGACCTCGAGGCCCTGGCCGACTCCGAGCTCGTCGTCGAGGCGATCGTCGAGGACGCGGCCGTCAAGACCAAGACCTTCAAGGCGCTCGACGAGGCGGTCCGGCCCGACGCCATCCTCGCCTCCAACACCTCGTCGATCCCGATCGCCGGCCTCGCGGCCGCGACGGGGCGCCCCGACCGCGTGATCGGCCTGCACTTCTTCTCCCCCGTGCCGGTCATGAAGCTCGTCGAGGTGGTCATCGGCCTGGACACCGCCGAGGAAACGGTCGCGCGCGCGGCCGCCTTCGCCGGCCAGATCGGCAAGACCGCGATCAAGACCAAGGACCGCTCGGGCTTCATCGTCAACTTCCTGCTCGTGCCCTACCTGATGGCCGCCGTGCGGATGTACGAGGACGGCTTCGCCAGCCGCGAGGACATCGACGAGGGCATGAAGCTCGGCTGCGGGCACCCGATGGGTCCGCTCACGCTCTGCGACTTCATCGGCCTCGACGTCCTCTACAGCGTCTGCGACTCGCTCTACGAGGAGTTCAAGCGCGACGAGTACGCGCCGCCGCCGCTGTTGAAGCGGATGGTCGTCTCGGGCCATCTGGGCCGCAAGACGGGGCGTGGCTTCTACAAGTACGACTGAGGGGCGGGCGCTCCTCGACCGGGACCTGACGGATGTCGAGCGACGCGCCGTCGGGCAGCGCATACGGGCCGGGGGCGAGGGCGTCGACCGCGTCGGCGCCCAGGAGTCGCCGCGAGGCGGCGACGAGGACGGCGTAGGCCATCGCCGACAGCTCGCGCAGCGGCTGGTGGCGGTTCTGGCGCGAGCCGAGGTCGGCCTGGGCGAGGGCGTCGATCCCGGCGGCGTCGTGGGCGTCGAGGAGCATCGCGATCTCGACGCCGTAGCCGACGGGGAAGGCCAGGCGGTCGAGCAGCTCGCGCCGCGCGGCGACCTCGCCGGCCAGCGGCTGGGCGAAGCCGGCGAGGGCCGGGCGGTGGAGGTTGAGCAGCGGGCGCGCCGTGAGCTCGGTCACCCGGCCGCCCTCGTCGGGGTGCACCTCGCCGGCGACGGCGAAGGGCCGGCGGAAGGCGCCCTTGACGAGCTGGAGGTCGGGGCGGTCGAAGAGCGGCGCCAGCAGCCCGATCGCCATCCGCTGGCCGAAGTCCTCGCTGTCGGCGTCGACGTAGGCGACGATCTCGCCGCTCGTCGCGCTCAGCGCGCGCCACATCGCGTCGCCCTTGCCGCGGCAGGGCCCGCACTCGGGCATGAGCTCGTCCTCCTGGACGACGCGGGCGCCGGCGGCGCGCGCGATCGCCGCGGTCCCGTCGCGCGAGCCGGCGTCGACCACGAGCAGCTCGTCGACGGCGCCCGCGTCGAGGAGGCGCCGCAGCGCCGCCACCGTCGGCCCGATCGTGCCCGCCACCTCGCGCGCGGGGACGACGACGGAGACCGTCGCCGCCTTGCGCGCCGCGAGCGCGGCCGGGTCGAGGTCGCAGGGGCCGTAGGAGTTGCGCTCCAGCCACGCGTCGAGCGCGAGGTCGCGCGCCAGGCCGCGGAAGGCGCGCCCCGCCGGCCGCGGTGACGTGCGCACGCGGGCGCCGGCGACCCGCACGATGGGGACCCGCGCGCGCTCCAGAGCCCGCGCGAAGGCCTCGTCCTCGAGCGCCGCGCGCGGCTCGAGGCCGCCGACGCGGCGGTAGGTCTCGGCGGTCACGGCGATCGAGGCGCCGCTGAAGTGCGGGTGCGCCGCCCCCGGCAGCGCGCCGAGCCGGTCCGCCAGGCGCCGTGCGCGGCGGCGCTCGAGTCCCGCGTCGAGACCGTCGACGACGACCTCGCCGCCGATGGCGCGGGCGCCTCGCCGGGCCGCCTCGAGCAGCGCGGCCAGCCACCCGGGCTCGACCTCGGAGTCCGCGTCGGTGGTGGCCACCAGGCCGTCGGGAGCGCCGGCCGCCATCAGCCGCCGGCACGCGATGTCCATGCCCAGGCGCCGCGCCGCGCCCACGCCGAGCGCCTCGCGCTCGACCACGTGCAGGCGCAGGTCGCCGGCGGCCTCCCGGGCGCGGGCTCCCGTGGCGTCCGTGCAGCCGTCGAGGACGAGCACCACCTCGTAGGCGTCGCGCTCGACGCCGCGCTGGTCCGCGAGCGCGGCGATGCAGCGCCCGACGAGCTCCTCCTCGTCGCGCGCCGGCACCGCGACGACGGCGCGCAGGCTCACGCGCCGTCCTCCAGGCGCCGACGGGCCGCCTCGTAGGCGTCGTCGTCGCCGAGGGCCAGGGCGCCGGCCTCGTCGCCCTCGCGCAGGTAGCGCACGACGAAGCGCCCATCCTCGTCGGCCTCCACGCGCGCTTCGTCGAAGCCGTCGCCCCACGCGGTGTGCTTGAGCGTGTGGCCGCCGATCGTGGTCCAGAACCCCGGCGCGGCGTCCCACACGGCCCGCTCGCCGGCCAGCGTCCGCCCGGCGACCTCGCCATGGGCGAGGGCGTCGCCCCAGTGCTCGACGCGCAGCCGCCGTCCGGCGCGCGCGTGCAGCGCCGCCGCGACGTCGCCCACGGCGAGCACGGCGGGGTCCGAGCTGCGCATCGAGGCGTCGACGCGCACGGCGCCGTCGTCCATCTCCAGGCCCGC
Source organism: uncultured Actinomycetes bacterium (assembly GCA_963851295.1). Taxonomy (GTDB): domain Bacteria; phylum Actinomycetota; class Thermoleophilia; order Solirubrobacterales; family Solirubrobacteraceae; genus JAOPZW01. The sequence continues at coordinate 332,823 of CAWKOS010000006.1, forward strand.
GCGCGCGGCGAGCGCCGCGCGCGGGGCCACGCCGGTGGCGAGCAGGACGACGTCGGCCTCCACGACGTGTCCGTCCGCCAGGCGCAGGCGCCAGCCGCGCTCGATGCGCTCCAGGGCGGTCCCGAGGCGCACCTCGACGCCCGCCTCGCACAAGAGCGCCGTGATCCGCTCGCCTGCGCGGCGGCCGAGCCGGCCCTCCTGCGGGCGCTCCTCCGGGGCGACGAGCGTGGTCGGCGCTCCCAGCCGGACCAGCGACGCGGCGGCCTCGCAGGCGATGAAGCCCGCGCCCACGACGGCGGCGCGCCGCGAGGCGCGGGCCGCGTCGCGCAGGGCCAGCGCATCGTCGACGGTGCGGATCGTGTGCAGATCAGGGTCGTCGGCGCCGTCGACCGGCGGGCGCCGGGGCGCGGAGCCCGTCGCCAGGACGCACGCGTCGTAGGGCAGCTCGGACCCGTTGCCCAGGCGCAGGCGGCGCGCGGCGCGATCGAGGGCGACCGCGGGGCGGGCGCGGTGGACCGTCACGTCGTGCTCGGCGAACCACGCCGCGTCCTCGAGCGCCAGCTCGCCGGCGTCCAGGTCGCCGCGCAGCAGCTCCTTGGTCAGCGGCGGGCGGCGATAGGGGAGGTGGTCCTCGGCGCAGACGAGGTCGACCGCCGCCTCGCCGCCGGCCTGCCGGTAGGCCCTCACCGCGCTGAGCCCGCCCGGTCCGCCTCCGACGACGACGATGCGCTCGCCGGCTCTCATGCTTCGAAGACGTCGATGAGGACGAGGTCGTCGGCCTCGCCGCCGACGTGCGCGGCGCCAAGGCGCTCGCGCAGCAGCGCGTGAACGGCGTCGCCGGTGAGCGGGTCGATCCGCGACGGCGGGCGGTAGTGCACGGCCACCAGGCGCCCGCCCGGCGCCAGCGAGTCGGTCATCGCGGGCAGGGCGGCCTCCAGCGTCGGGCGGTCCCAGTAGTAGAGGACCTCCGAGCAGACGACCAGGTCGAACGGGCCCGCCGGCCACTGCTCGGGCAGCGTGCGGCGCTCGACGCGCACGTTCGGCCGGCCGGCGAGCCGCCGGCGCGCGCCGTCCACCGCGGCCTGGGCGATGTCAACCGCGAGCAGCTCGTCGCAGCGCTCGGCGAGGCGCTCGGTGAGCACGCCGATCGAGCAGCCCGCCTCGAAGCCCCGGCGGTAGCGGCGGTCGCCGAGGGCGGCGACGGTGCGCTCGTACTTGGCCTGCTCATAGGCGCTGGTCTCGAAGTCCCAGGGATCGGGGTCCGCGGCGTACCGGGCCTCGAAGTGCTCGCGCGTGAGCGTCACCGGTCGACCTCCTCGCGCCCGGCCGTGACCAGCAGCGGGTCGAGCCGGTGCTGCACGGTGAAGACCCGCAGGTCGCGCGCGGCGCGGTCGAGCGTCGCGCCGCGGACCAGGGGGCGCGAGCCGGCGGCGCGAATCGCCTCGTCCACGATGGCGTCGGCGCCGCGGGCGATGGCCTCGCGCAGGTGGATCGAGAGGGTGCGCAGCGAGGCGTCGGGGTGCGCATCGGCGCGGCGCCCCGCCTCGGCGAGCCACAGGTCGATGGTCTGGGCGTGGGTGGCGATCCGCCCGATGGCGAGGGCCGCGAGGTCGTCGCCGGCCAGCGCTCGCGGGGAGAGCGCCTCCAGCGCGGCGGCGCGGGCGGCGTCGGCGATCCCTGCCCAGCTCGCGGCGGTGCGGATGGCGTCGCGGCCGAACCACGGCTCGCGGAGGATCTCATCGGGGCCGCCGAGGATCGCGTGCACGCGCGCGCCGCGGAAGCGCACGAGGTGGCTCTCCGAGGCGCGCATGCCGCTGGCGGCGAACCAGCCGCGGTCGATCTCGACGCCGTCGGAGAGGTCGACGTACGCCAGGCGGCGCTCCTCGCCGTCGCGGGCGACCACGAGCGCGCCGTGCAGGCCGCCCGCGCCCGAGCAGAAGGTCTTGTCGCCCTCGAGCACAGGGCCGTCGGCGCCGTGGACGATCCGTGCGGGTTCGCCCTCGCCGGGCGCCGGGTCGGCGCCCCAGACCCCGAGCCAGCGCTCGCCCGCGGCGACCTGGGCGAGGTGTGCGCTGCGCAGCGGCTCCTCGGCGAGCACGGCGACGCGCTCGACCGCGTTGAGGTGCCCGTCGACGATGCGCCCCACCGACCCGTCGGCCCGGGCGACGCCGCGCACGAGCTCCCACTCGTGGGAGATCGCCGGCGGCGCGACGAGCGCGCCCGCGCGTGCGAGGGCGCGCATCGCATCGAAGGGAAAGGCGGGCTCGCGATCGCGGCCGGCGGCGCCCTCGGCGATCTGGGCCAGGACGGCGTGCAGCGCGGGGAGGGCCGTCGCGCTCACGCCGCCACCGCCTCGGCGGCGAGCAGGCGCGTGAAGCGCACGGTCTCCTCGCAGCCGTCGCGCAGCGCGCCCGGGCCGAGGCCGTCGTGCAGGAGGACGACCGCGCCGCCGCGCAGCGCGGGGCCCGCGGCGGCGAGCATCCGCTCGGCCCCGTCGCCGCGCCAATCGTGCGTGTCGATGTCCCATCCGCAGAGCTCGAGCCCGTGCGCGGCGGCGATCTCGCGCGTCCAGGGCGCCTCGTCGCCCCACGGCGTGCGCCAGCGGCGCGGTGTCACGCCGAGCTCGGCCAGGGTCTCGATGCCGCGGGCGGTGTCGGCCTCGATCGCCGCGCGGCCGGCCTCGCTGTGGCGCAGGTGCTCGTAGCAGTGCAGCTCGACGGCGTGCCCGGCGGCCCGCGCGGCGGCGACGAGCCGCGGATGCGCGGCCGCCCGTGAGGCGATGACGAAGAAGGTCGCGCGCAGCGGCGAGCCGCGCAGGGCGGCGAGGACCGCGGGCGTCCAGACGGGATCGGGCCCGTCGTCGAACGTCAGCTCGACGGAGCCTGCCAGTGGGGGAGCCACGCCAGTGGCTCTTCCCGAAGGCTCAGGCGCTCAAGCGCGCGGCCAGCCAGCCATCGAGCTCGACGGCGGGCAGCGGGCGGCTGAGCAGGAAGCCCTGGGCGACGTCGCACTCCAGCGAGGCGAGCACGTCGAGGACCTCGGTCGTCTCGACGCCCTCGGCCACGACGGCGAGTCCGAGGTGGCGGGCGAGGTCGATGGTCGAGCGCACGATCGCGGCGTCGCTGGGGTCGTCGGCCATGCCGATGACGAACGAGCGGTCGATCTTGACCTCGTCGAGCGGCAGGCGCTTGAGGTAGGACAGCGAGGAGTGCCCGGTGCCGAAGTCGTCGAGCGACAGGCGCACGCCGAGCTCGCGCAGGCGCTCGAGCACGTCGGTGGCGCGGCGCGGGTCGCCCATCACGGTGTCCTCGGAGATCTCGCACTCCAGCAGGCTCCCGGGCAGCTCCCAGCGCTGCAGGATCGCCGCCACGGCCTCGGGGAGCGTGGTGTCGACGATGTTGGCGGCGGCGAGGTTGACCGCGACCGGCAGCTCGGTGCCCGCGCGCCGCCAGCTCGCGCACTGGCGCACGGCGGCGTCGAGGACCCAGCGCGTCACGCCAGCGATGAGGCCCGTGCGCTCGGCGAGGCCGAGGAAGTCGGCGGGGCCGAGCAGGCCGCGCTCGGGGTGCTGCCAGCGCACGAGCGCCTCGACGCCGATCACGCGGCCGCTCGCGAGCGCGACCTTGGGCTGGAAGTGCAGGACGAGCTCGTCGTGGTCGAGCGCGCGGCGCAGCTCGCCCAGGAGCTTGAGCCGCTCGGCCGAGTAGGGATCGCGCGCGGTCGAGTAGGTCTCGATGTGCGAGGCGGCGTGCTTGGCCTGGTACATCGCCACGTCGGCGTGGCGCAGCAGCGTCGAGACGTCCTCGCCGTGGTCGGGCTGCAACGCGATGCCGATCGAGGCGCCGAGCTCGATGGCGACGCCGCCGACGTCGAAGGGCCGCTCGAGCGCGCGGTGCAGGCGGGTGGCGACCTCGCCGACGGCGCCGCGGTGGGGGAGGAGCGCGAGGACGGCGAACTCGTCGCCGCCCAGGCGGGCCAGCACGTCGGTGCCCCGCAGGAGCTCGCCCAGGCGGCAGGCGACCTCGACGAGCAGGCGGTCGCCCTGCTCGTGGCCCATCGTGTCGTTGACCTCCTTGAAGCGGTCGAGGTCGATGAGCATCAGCGCGGCGAGGGCGTCGTCGCGGCGGGCGCTCGCGAGGATCTTCGCGCCCTGCTCGTGGAGCTCGGCGCGGTTGGAGAGCCCCGTGAGGGCGTCGTGCAGGGCCTGGTGGCGCAGGCGGCGCGAGGCGCGCGCCACGACCCGGTACAGGCCCGCCCAGAGCAGCAGCAGGCCGCCGACGAGCGTCGCGAGCAGGATCCGCGTGTCGGCGGCGATCGCTGCGGCGGTGGGCTCGTAGGACATGTAGCTCTCGAAGACCCCGGTGCGCAGCGGCACGTAGACCTCGAAGAAGCGGCCCTTGGCGCCGAGCTCCTCGGCGTCGGACTCGACGTGCGCCTCGACCTGGCCCTCGAGCGCCTCGCGGACGTCGCCGTGGCGCGAGGCGTCCTGGCCGATGAACGCATGGTCGTCGGACCACAGGATGTGGCCGCGGCGGTCGTAGAGCTTGGCGCGCAGCAGGCCGCTGGTCTGAAACCAGCGGTCGAGGTCGGCGATGCGATCGGGGCGCAGCGCGCCGTGGCTGGTCTCGCCGGGGCGCAGCTGGCCGGCTGCTCCGGTGTGGGCGATGGCGACCGCGAGCCCGCGCGTGTCCTGCAGCGAGCGGCGCTCCATGCGGGCATGGAGGATCGCCCCGAGCGAGAGCCCGAGGGCGGTGATGACCAACAGGCTCACGAGGCCGAAGGTCTGCAGCAGCGTGAGACGCGGAGCGCGGATCCGCATGCCTGGGTGCTCGGACGCCAACGGACCGTGCTTGACCGCCCCGAGCCGCTGCGGACGCATGTTCGCGCGTATTGTGCAGGCATGCTCCTCGAGGGACGAAAGCTGCTGATCACCGGCGTCCTGACGGACAAGTCGATCGCGTTCACGGTGGCGCGCCGCGCGCAGGAGGAGGGCGCCGAGCTCGTCCTCACCGGCTTCGGGCGCGGCATGCGGATCACCGAGCGGATGGCCAAGCGCCTGCCCACCGAGGCCGACGTGCTCGAGCTCGACGTCAACGACCCCGCCCAGCTCGAGGCCCTCGCGGCGCAGCTCGACGAGCGCTGGGGGAGCCTCGACGGCCTGCTGCACGCCATCGCCTTCGTGCCCGCCGACGCCCTGGGCGGCAAGTTCCTCCAGACGCCGAGCGCCTCGGCCATCGCCGCCTTCGAGACGAGCGCGTTCTCGATGAAGGGGCTGGCCGCCGCGCTGCTGCCGCTGCTCGAGAAGGGCGACGCGCCGGGCGTCGTGGGCCTGGACTTCGACGCGACCGTCGCGTGGCCCGCCTACGACTGGGCCGGCGTCTCCAAGGCCGCGCTGGAGTCGATCAACCGCTACCTGGCGCGCGACCTCGGCCCGCGCGGCGTGCGCTCCAACCTCGTCGCCGCCGGTCCGCTGCAGACCGTCGCCGCGTCGAACATCGACGGCTTCGACGGCCTCGCCGCGATCTGGGAGAGCCAGGCGCCGCTGGGCTGGGACCTCGCCGACCCGTCACCGGTCGCCGACGCCTGCCTGTTCCTCCTGTCCCCGCTGGCGCGGGCGATCACCGGCGAGATCCTCCACGTGGACGGCGGCGTCCACGCGATGGGCGCGGCGCCGGTCGCGGCGGTCGCTGAGGCGTCGTCCGCGGGCGCGTCGTCCGCCGACGCCGAGTAGCTCCGCGGCGAGGCACCGAGGGGAGCGGGCCCGGCCGCCCGCGCCTGACCTGCCGCGCCACAACCGCCGCGATTGAAGGGTTATGCGCCCTATAGGGCGCACAATCCTTCAACGCCCGCGGCAGAGCGGCCGCGCGGGCGGCTCACCCTCCCTCGATGATGCAGTTTGCGCCGCGCGGCGCCGCGAGCGCCCGCGGCAGACCTCAGGCCGGCGCCGCGGCGCCCGGCCTCGAGTAGACCGCGCGCCACCACAGCTCCGACAGCGTGCGGATCGACTCGGTCGCGTCGCCGCGCTTGAGCACGACCTCGCGCGTGATGTGGTTCTCGACCATCGCCAGCAGGGCCTGGGCCGAGAGCCGCGGGGCGATGTCGTCGGGCGCGATGCCGCGCTCCTGGTCGCGCTCGATGCGCGCGGCGGCGCGCTCGACGAAGCGCATGATGTAGGGCGCCCACTCGTCGGGCAGGTGCTCGCCGCGGGCGCCCGAGAGCTGGGCGGCTAGCAGCAGCAGGCCCGCGTTGCCGTTGACCACGGCCATGACGCGGGCCAGCGAGGCGCGCAGCTCGCGCCGCGGCTCGCCGTCGCCGTCCAGGTACGGGCTCGCCGCGAGGTACATCTCGCTGAAGCACTGCTGGATGAGGCGATCGACGACCGCGCGCTTGTTGGGGAAGTAGAAGTAGACGGCCGTACGCGACACGAACGCCTTGCGGGCGATCGCGTCCATCGTCAGGGCGTCGAACCCCTTCTCAGCCAGGGCCTCGCGCGCGGCGTCGAGGATCGCCTCCTCGGTCGCGTTGCGCGTCTGGACGGCCCGCCGCGCGGCGGCTGCCGCTGGTGTCACCTGGCGGCCTCCAGCGCGAACGCGATGCGCTCGCGCGTCTCGCTCGGGGCCACGACCTCGTCGACGAAACCGCGCTGCGCGGCCACGCGGACCGGCAGGTGCTCGGCCGCGTAGGCGTCGGAGAGGGCTTCGGCGTCGGCGCCCGCGGCGATCTCGCGCCGGTTGACGATCTCGACCGCCTGACGGGGCCCCATGACGCCAATCTTCGCATGCGGCCAGGCCATGGTGAGGTCCGCGCCGAGGTCGCGCGAGTTCATGACGATGTGCGCGCCGCCGTAGGCCGCCCGCAGGGTCACCGTGATGCGCGGCGTCGTCGCGACGCTGAAGGCCCGCAGCAGCGAGGCGCCGTGGCGGATGACGCCCGCCTGCTCCTGCGCCACGCCGGGCAGGAAGCCGGGCGTGTCGACGAGCACGACGAGCGGCAGGCCGAAGCGGTCGCACAGGTCCACGAACCAGGCGCCCTTCTGCGAGGACTCGGCGTCCAGGCAACCGCCCAGGTGCTTGGGCTGGTTGGCGATGATCCCGACCGGCTGGCCCGAGATGCGGGCGAAGCCGACCACGAGGTTGCGCGCCCAGCGCGGCCCGAACTCGAGCAGCTCGCCGTCGTCGATCATCCGCGCGGCGACGTCGCGCACGTCGTAGACCTCGCGCTCGCGCGCGGGGAGGACCTCGCCAGGGTCGCCGGGAGCGGGGTCGGCCGGCGGGTAGAGCGGCAGCCCGTCGCCCGCCTTGGAGGGCAGGTGGGCCAGCGCCGCGCGCACCATCTCGGCCGCGTGCACGTCGTGGTCGGCGAAGAGATGCGCGACGCCGTTGCGCCCGTGGACCTTCGGGCCGCCCAGCTCGATCGCCGTGACTCGCTCGCGCGTGACGCGCTCGACCACGGCCGGGCCGGTGAGGAACATCTTCGCGTCGTGCCCGGCCATGACGGTGAGGTCGCCGAGCGCGGGCGAGTAGGCCGCGCCGCCGGCGCACGGTCCGCCGATCACGCTGATCTGCGGGACCTTGGCCAGCGCCTGGGCGCGGAAGATCGCGCTGTAGGCGTGCAGCGCCCCGACGCCCTCCTGAAGGCGCGCGCCGCCGGAGTGCGGGAAGCCGACCACCGGCACGCCGAGCTTGTCGGCGTGCTCGATCGTGCGGGCGATGGTCTCGCCGCCGCGGACGCCCAGCGAGCCGCCCTTGAACGAGCCGTCCTGCGCCCAGGCGCAGACGACGCGCCCGTTGACGCGGCCGGAGCCCGAGAGGACTCCGTCGCCGACGAGCGAGCGGGTGGGCCGGAAGCTTCCGGGATCGAAGAGCAGCTCGAGTCTTGCTCGGGCGACGAGATGCTCAGGGGCTACATCGAAAACGGCGCTCATCGCGAGGGCTTTCTCTCGTGGTGGGCAAGTACGACTGTCGAGCAATGACGCGCTGTCATGGTCTCCTCACGGCCAGGCACGCGTTTTGTCCGCCGAACCCGAAGGAGTTCGACAGGGCCAGCTCGAGCCCTGGGGCCTCACGGGGCCCCTCGGGCACGTAATCGAGATCGCACTCGGGATCAGGCGTCCCGTAGTTGATCGTGGGAGGCAGTACACCGCGGCGCACCGCTTCGATACACACGATCGCCTCCACGGCGCCGGCGGCGCCGAGCAGGTGGCCGATGTGCGACTTGGTCGAGGAGATCGGCGGCGGCTTCGAGGACCCGTTGAAGACCTGCTTGATCGCCTGGGTCTCGATCTTGTCGTTGAACGGCGTCGAGGTGCCGTGGGCGTTGATGTAGCCCACGTCGCCCGGCGCGGCGTCCGCGTCGGCCAGCGTGGCGCGCATCGCCTGCGAGGCGCCGCGGCCGTTCTCCTCGGGCATCGTGATGTGGAAGGCGTCGTTGGAGGCGCCGTAGCCCGCGATCCGCGCGAGGATCTCGGCCCCGCGCGCCTTCGCGTGCTCCTCGCGCTCCAGGACGACCACGCCCGCGCCCTCGCCCATGACGAAGCCGTCGCGCTCGGCGTCGAACGGGCGTGAGACGCCCTCGCGCGAGAGCGCGCCCATCCGCTTGAAGGCGGCGATGCACAGTCCGGTGAGCGCGGCCTCGGTACCGCCCGCGACCACGGCGTCGGCCTCGCCGCGGACGATCATCCGCGTGGCCTCGCCGATCGCGTGCCCGCCCGTGGCGCACGCGCTCGAGACGCTGAAGCCTGGGCCGTGGGCGCCGAGGCGCATGGCGATCGTGCCGGCGGCCGCGTTGGGCATCATCATCGGCACGAAGTGCGGGGAGACGGCGCGGTCGCCGCCCTCCAGCCACGCCTGGCACTCGTTCTGCAGGGTGTTCAGGCCGCCGACGCCGGTGCCCACGAGCACGCCGAGGCGCTGCGGGTCGACACCGTCGGGCAGCCCCGCCTCCTCGGCCGCCTGCATGGCGGCGGCCACCGCGAGCTGGGTGTAGCGGTCGGCGCGCCGGGCCTCCTTGGGCGACATCGCGACCTCGGGATCGAAGTCGACGCAGGCGCCGATGCCGTCGGCGATCCCCGAGCGCTTCTTCAGCAGGGCCTCGAAGAACGCGTCGGCGCCCTCGCCGATCGAGGAGACGACGCCGCGTCCGGTGATGACGACGTCCGTCACGCGGACGCACCCGCCTTCTCGCGCGTCAGCTCCTGCACGAGGGCGGCGGCGTCGCCCACGGTGGCGATCGACTTGAGGCGACCGTCGGCGATCTGCACGTCGTAGCGGTCCTCGAGCGCCTTGACGACCTCGACGAGGTCGAGCGAGTCGACGTCGAGGTCGGCCCAGGTCTGGTCGGCCTCGGCGCTCTCGGCGCCTGGGACCTTGATGGCGGCGAGCTCCTCGCGGATCGCGTCGAGGGCCTCCTGGTCGGTGGGGACGTTGGCCATGTCAGGGCCTCCTTGGGTTCTCGTTCATGCGCCCAGCCCTCCGTCGACGGAGAGCGTGGCGCCGTTCACGTAGGCCGCCTCCTCGGACACGAGGAAGGCGACTGCGGCGGCGACCTCTTCGGGCCGCCCCACGCGACCGGCGGGGACGACCTTCGCGAGGTCGCCCTGCAGGTCGGCGGTCATGTCGGTCTCGATCACGCCCGGGGTGACCGCGTTGACGGTCACGCCCTTGCGCGCCATCTCGCGCGCGACGGTGCGCGTGAAGCCGAGCAGCCCGGCCTTGGCGGCGACGTAGTTCGCCTGCCCGGGGTTGGCCCGCTCGGCGACGACCGACGAAACGTTGACGATGCGCCCCCAGCGCGCGCTGAGCATGTCGCCGAGCGCGCGGCGCGTGCAGTGGAAGGCGCCGGAGAGGTTGGTGTCGACGACGGCCTGCCACTCGTCCGCGGGCATGCGGATGGCGAGGCCGTCGTGGCGGACGCCCGCGTTGTTGACGAGCACGAGGATCGGCCCGAAGCGCTCGCGGACCTCCTCGAACGCGGCCTCCACCTGGGCGGCGTCGCCGACGTCGGCCTGCACGTCGCCCGACGTGCGGCCCAGGCGCGCCACCTTCCAGCCGTCGGCCTCCAGGCGCTCGGCGATCGCCGCGCCGATGCCCCGCGTGCCGCCGGTCACCAGCGCGCAGCCCTCGTGTCCGTTTCGGGCGGGCTCAGGCACAGGGGTAACGCTGCTCCTTCCAGGACACGACCCCGGCGCCCCACACGAAGCCGGCGCCAAAGGCGGCCAGGGCCACGGTGTCGCCGGGCTTCAGACGGCCCTCGCGCTCGGCCTGCTCCAGCGCGAGCGGGATCGACGCCGACGACGTGTTGGCCGTCCGGTCGACGTTGACCATGACCTTCTCGCGCGCGACGCCGAGCTCGGAGGCCGCGGCGTCGATGATGCGCACGTTGGCCTGGTGGGCGACGAAGAGGTCGATGTCCTCGACGGTGCGGCCCGCGTTCTCGAGCGCCTGGCGGCTCGCGGCGACCATGCGGCGCACGGCGTGGCGGTAGACCTCGGCGCCCTGCATGCGCAGCACGCCCTCGTCGCGCTCGGCGTAGAGCAGGTCGGCCTGCGCGCCGTCGGCGCCCAGGACGAAGCCGCCGATGCCCAGCTCCAGCTCGCCGCCCGCCACGACCACCGCGCCGGCGCCGTCGCCGAAGAGCACGGCGGTCGAGCGGTCGTCGTGGTCGACGACGCGGCTGAGCGCCTCGGCGCCGCACACGAGCACGACCGAGGCGCGGCCGGACTCGACGAGCGCCGCGGCCTGGTCGAGGCCGTAGAGGAAGCCGGCGCACGCGGCGTTGAGGTCGACCGCGGCGGCGCGCTCGGCGCCGATGACGCGCGCGACCTCGGGCGCGAGGCCCGGCGTCACGCGGTCGGCCGTGAAGGTCGAGACGATGACGTGATCGACCTCGGCGCCCGTCCGGCCGGCGTCGTCGAGGGCCAGCAGGCACGCGCGCGTGGCCAGGTCGGCCAGCGTCTCGTCGCCCTGCAGGTGGCGCCGCTCGCGGATGCCCGTGCGGCGCACGATCCACTCGTCGTTCGTGTCCAGGCGCTGCTCGAGGTCGTGGTTGGTGATGACGTGGTCGGGCATCGCCGCGCCGATGCCGAAGATCCCGGCCGTGGTGCCGCGGCGGCGCTTGGGAGCGATGCGCGGGCGGATCGCGGGGCGCGTGGGTGTCTCGACGGTCGCCGCCATCCTCAGGCCGCCTGCAGGGTTCGCTTGACGAGGCCGGTGAGCACGGCGCCGGGGCCAAGCTCGACGAAGCGCTCGATGCGCGCGGCGCGCATCGCCAGCAGCGTCTCGCGCCAGCGCACGGGGCGCAGGAGGTTCTCGGACAGCTCGCGGCGGACGTCGGTGAAGGGAGCGGCGCTGCCGTTGGAGTAGACGGGGATCTGCGGGGCCTCGACCGGCGTGGCCTCCAGGGCGGCGCGCAGGCGCTCGGCCGCGGGCTCCATCAGCGAGGAGTGGAAGGCGCCGGTGACGTCCAGGCGCCGGGCGCGGGCGCCGGCGTCGTCGCGCGCGACCTCGTCGGCCTCGGCGATGGCGTCGACCGGGCCGCTGAGCACGAGCTGGCCCGGGGCGTTGTCGTTGGCGACCACGAGGCCGAGGCGGTCGGCGAGCGCCCGGACGGCCTGGGCCTCGCCGCCGAGCATGGCGATCATGCCGCCGGCGTTGAGCTCGCCGGCGTCGGCCATCGCGGCGGCGCGCTCGTCGACGAGGCGCACCGCGTCGTCGAACTGCAGGGCGCCGGCGGCCACGAGGGCGGCGTACTCGCCGAGCGAGTGGCCGGCCGCGGCGCGGACCTCGGCGTCGTCGTCGGGCTCCTCGCGCCACTCGTCCCAGGCGGCGACGGAGCACAGGAAGAGGGCCGGCTGCTGGTAGCGGGTGCCCTCGGCGAGACGCTCGAAGGGGTCGTACCCGAGCAGCTCGAGACCGCGCTCGAGAAGGGGGTGGTCGCGGTAGGGCTCCTCCATCCCTTCCGCATGGCTCCCCTGTCCGGGGAAGAGCAGTGCGCTGAACGGCATCGGGCGATTTCACCCCAAGGTGCACACGGCGTTGCATCTGTTCGACACACGGGCGACATGTGTCAAATCAAGAATCTCGGTAACTACGGGGTTCTTCGCCTGTATGTCGACGAACTTGGGCCCGAGTGTCGAGCGGCGGGTCAACGCCTGCGCCCCGCTGCAGAGCGGGGATCCGGCCGCCGTTGAACGCGGTTCAGCGCCCGCTCAGGGCGTCGATCCGGGCCTGCGTGCGCATCTCGGAGAGGATCCGCTCGAGCCGCGGCTCGGCCTCGGCGTCGACGTGCGTCATCGCCCCGGCGACCGCCGGATGGACCTGCCCGACGAGCCGGTGCATCTCGTGCGCGACGGCCCGGTAGGTCGGGTGTCCCTCGCGTCCTGAGCGCAGCTCGATGAGCTGCATCGCCTCGCGCGCGTTGAGGTCGAGCACGTAGCGGATGCGGTAGCCCAGGCACAGCGCGTAGGCGGCCTCGCGCTCGCGCCCCTCGCCGGCCAGGCGCTCCCACTCGGAGCGCGAGACGTCGAGCGCGCGCCGGTAGAGATCGCCGCAGCCGGCGGCCACGACCTCCTCGGGGACGCCGGCGCCCAGGTGCGGCGTGAGCCGCTGCCACTGGACGGTGAGCATGCGGTGGCGCTGCAGGTCGCGGAAGGCGCCGTAGTCGGAGACGATCTCAAAGCGGTAGCGCAGGGCCTCGAAGCCGCGCCCGGGGCGGTGGCGGCGGTTGGCGCGCACGCCGACGAGGTCGGAGAGCAGCTCGGCGCGCTCGGCGCCCGAGAGCGCGGCCAGGCGGATGCGGGTGTCCTCCTCGCCGACGCCGGCGGCCTCGAAGAGCAGCGCGGCGAGCAGCGCGTCCTCGTCGCCGTCGACGTGCAGCAGGCGCACCGACGGGCGGGCGTCGGGCTCGGGCTCGCGGTCGAGGCCGAGCCGGCGCACCCAGCGGTCGGCGGCGCGCTCGCGGCCCTCGAGGTAGGCGACCCATTCGCCGCCGCGATCGGGGCGCTCGACGCGCGTGACGAAGCTCGGCATCACGGCCTGGACCGCCTCGAGGATCATCCGGCCGTAGCGGCGCGCCTCGGGGAGCGGGTGGGCGAGCAGGTGCAGGATGAGCTGCTCGTAGGTCTGGCCGCTGGCGTAGATGCCCATGTGCGACAGCGAGGCGGCGGGCAGCAGGCCGCGCAGCAGGTCGAGCGCCTTGGCCTGGATCGCGCGCCGGCGCGCGGGCGAGTCCTCGCCGGGGAACTCGCCGTCGACCCAGGCGGTGACGCGCGGCAGCGCGGCCGAGTAGGCGTCGAAGAGCTCGTCCATCGCGTGCTCGTAGTGGGGGCCGAGCTCGGGGTCGCGGTAGTAGCGGTATCCGCCGCCGGGCATCGGCGCGTCGTAGGCGATGTAGCGCGTGGACTGCTCGAGGTAGGCGGCCAGGCGCGGGCGCTGCAGGACCTTGGTGAGGACGTTGGAGACCCACTCGCAGGCGATGTGGGCGCCGCCGAGCTGGGCGACCGAGTCGTCGCCGTAGCCGAGGAAGATGCGCTCGTAGAGCTGGGCCGCGCGCTCGCCCTCGTCGCCCTCCCACGTCGCTCCTTGCGGGGTGGAGTCGGCGAACTCGTCGAGGAAGAGCCGGCGCAGCGTCCCCTGGTAGCGCGAGTAGCGCGCGAAGAGCGCGCCCTTGACGGTCTCAGGCAGGTTGACCAGCGCGTAGACCGGGCGGTCGAGGTTCGTGACGTGGGGCGCGAGGCGGGCGCGCTCTGCCTCGGTGAAGGTCTCGACGGGCTGCTGCAAGGGACGGGCGATGCTAGCGCGGCCTCCGGCGGGCCCCTTTGTCGAGCTTCCCCACCGACTTGATTGAGATCAGTTAATGTGGCCAATCCCGACTGGGTTTACACCTTTTCTCGAACCGGAGGCAGTCTTGAGAGCTCGCTCGCTGTTCACCGCCGTCCTCGCCGTCGCCGCGCTCGTCGTGGCCGGCTGCGGTGGCGCCGACGACACGCCGGGCGGCGCAACCGCCACGAGCTCCTCGAGCGGAGGGGGCAAGACCAAGCTCTCGCTCGTCGCGTACTCGACGCCGCAGGTCGTCTACGACGAGGTCATCCCGGGCTTCCGCGCGACGCCGCCCGGCAAGGGCGTCTCGTTCTCGGAGTCCTTCGGCGCCTCGGGCGACCAGAGCCGCGCGGTCGAGTCCGGCCTGGCGGCGGACATCGTCGCCTTCTCGCTGGAGCCCGACATGACGCGCCTGGTCAAGGCCGGGCTCGTGGCCAACGACTGGGCCTCGACGCCCACGAACGGCCTCGTCTCGAGGTCGGTCGTCTCGCTCATCGTCCGCAAGGGCAACCCGAAGGGCATCCACACCTGGGACGACCTGCTCAAGCCCGGCATCAAGGTCCTCACCCCGAACCCGTTCACGTCTGGCGCCGCGAAGTGGAACATCATGGCCGCCTACGGGGCCAAGAGCGGGGGCGGCGAGGATCCGCAGGCGGGCCTCGCGTACCTGCGCGAGCTCATCACCAAGCACGTCGTCGCCCAGGACAAGTCCGGCCGCGAGGCGCTGCAGGACTTCACCTCGGGCAACGGCGACGTCCTCATCTCCTACGAGAACGAGGCGATCACGGCCCAGAAGAAGGGCCAGCAGGTGGACTACGTGATCCCCGACCGCACGATCCTGATCGAGAACCCGATCGCGGTCGTGTCGAAGTCCAAGCACCCCGAGCAGGCCAAGGCGTTCCTGGACTACGCGCTGTCGCCGGCGGCGCAGCAGAAGTTCGCCGACTGGGGCTATCGCCCGGTCGACGAGGCGGTGGCCAAGAAGAACGCCGCCAAGTTCCCGACCCCGAGCGGGCTCTTCACGATCCGCGACCTCGGCGGCTGGAGCAAGGTCAACGACGACTTCTTCGATCCCGACAAGGGCTCGGTGGCGAAGATCGAGTCCGACGCGGGGGTCTCCACTGCCAAGTGAGGCAGCCGTCGCACGCGCCGCCCGCCGCTCTCCTCGCGTGGCGGCGGGCGGCGCGAGCGCGCTCGGGCTCGGCCTGGCCACGCTGTGGCTGAGCGTCGTCGTGCTCATCCCGCTCGCGGCCGTCGTCGCGCGCTCGACCGACGGCGGGCTCGACGCCTTCTGGTCGGCCGCGACGAGCCGCCAGGCGGTGTCGGCGCTGCGGCTGTCGCTGGAGTGCTCATTGGCGGTCGCGGCGATCAACGCGGTCGCGGGCACCGCCACCGCGTGGGTGCTCGTGCGCGACGAGTTCCGCGGCCGGGCGGCGATCAACGCGCTCATCGACCTGCCCTTCGCCCTGCCGACGGTGGTCGTCGGGATCATCCTGCTCGCGCTCGTCGGGCCGACCTCGCCGCTGGGCGTCAACCTGATCGCCACCAAGGCGGCGATCATGCTCGCGCTGCTCTTCGTGACGCTGCCCTTCGTCGTGCGCTCGGTGCAGCCGGTCGTGCTCGAGCTCGACCGCGAGATGGAGGAGGCGGCGACCTCGCTGGGGGCGGGCGCGGGGACGACCTTCCGGCGCGTCGTGGCGCCCAACCTCGTGCCCGCGATGCTCTCGGGCGCCGCGATGAGCTTCGCGCGCGCGGTCGGCGAGTTCGGCTCGGTCGTCCTCATCGCGGGCAACATCCCGTTCAAGACGCAGCTCGCGTCGGTCTTCATCTTCGGCCAGATCGAGAGCGACAACACGACGGGCGCGGCGGCCGTGTCGGTCGTCCTGCTCGCCGTCTCGCTGGCGGTGCTCGTCGCGCTCGCCGCCCTCTCGCGCTGGGGGTCACGCCATGACCGTTGACCGCCGCTGGCGCCTCGGGCTGCGCGCCCTCGTCCTGCTCTACCTGACGCTGCTGCTCGTGATCCCGGTCGGCCTCGTCTTCGACCGGACCTTCGAGCACGGGCTCTCCGACGTGTGGGCCTCGATCACGACGCCCGCCGCGATCCACGCCTTCTGGCTGACGCTGGAGATCGCCCTGATCGCGGTGCCGCTGAACACGGTCTTCGGCGTCGTCACGGCGCTCGCGCTCGTGCGCGGGCGCTTCCGCGGCAAGGCGTTCGTCGACGCCGTCATCAACCTGCCCTTCGCCCTCTCGCCGGTCGTCATCGGGCTCTCGCTGCTGCTCGTCTACGGCCACAACGGCTGGGTGCAGCTCCCCTTCCAGGTCATCTTCGCGGTGCCCGGGATGGTGCTCGCGACCGTCTTCGTCTCGCTGCCCTTCGTCGTCCGCGAGGTCGCGCCCGTCCTGCAGGAGATCGGCGACGAGCAGGAGCAGGCGGCGGCGACGCTCGGCGCCTCGCGCTGGCAGGCCTTCCGGCGCGTGACCCTGCCCGCCATCCGCTGGGGCATCGCCTACGGCGTCGTGCTCTCGATGGCGCGCGCCGTCGGCGAGTTCGGGGCCGTGAGCGTCGTGTCGGGGCGGATCGCCGGGCAGACCGAGACGCTCACGCTGCTCGTCGAGAAGCGCTACCAGAACTTCGATCTCGCCGGGGCCTATGCGGCCTCGGCGCTGCTGGCCGTCATCGCCCTCGCGACCCTGCTGGCGATGATCGTCCTCAAGCCCAGGAGGGACGACGCATGATCACCGTCGACGCCGTCGACAAGCGCTTCGGCGCCTTCCACGCCCTCGACGGCGTGTCGCTCGAGGTCCCCGACGGATCGCTGACCGCCCTGCTCGGCCCCAGCGGCTCGGGCAAGTCGACGCTCCTGCGCGTCATCGCCGGGCTCGAGGTCCCCGACGCCGGCCGCGTGGTCATCGCGGGCGAGGACGCCACCGCGGTGCCGCCGCAGCGGCGCGGGATCGGCTTCGTCTTCCAGCACTACGCCGCCTTCAAGCACATGACCGTGCGCGAGAACGTCGCCTTCGGGCTGCGGATCCGCAGGCGCCCGCGTGCCGAGGTGACCGCGAAGGTCGACGAGCTGCTGGCGATCGTCGGCCTCGACGGCTACCAGGTGCGCTACCCGTCGCAGCTCAGCGGCGGCCAGCGCCAGCGGATGGCGCTGGCGCGCGCGCTGGCGATCGAGCCGCGCGTGCTGCTCCTCGACGAGCCCTTCGGGGCGCTGGACGCCAAGGTCCGCGCCGACCTGCGCGCGTGGCTGCGCCGCCTGCACGACGAGGTCCACGTCACCACCGTGCTCGTCACGCACGACCAGGAGGAGGCGATGGACGTCGCCGACCGCATCGTCGTGCTCAACGAGGGCCGCATCGAGCAGACCGGCACCCCCCGTGAGCTCTACGAGCGCCCGGCCAACGGCTTCGTCATGTCCTTCCTCGGCCCGGTCGCGCGCATCGGCGACGCCCTCGTGCGCCCGCACGACCTGCGCGTCACCGCCGAGCCCCGCGACGGCGCGCTGGAGGCGATGGTCGACCGCGTCGTCCACCTCGGCTTCGAGGTGCGCGCCGAGCTCGCCCTCGCCGACGGCCCGTCGCTGGCGGTCCAGCTCACGCGCGACGAGGCCGCCGCGCTGGAGCTCGCGCCGGGCGACATCGTGTGGGTCGGCCACGCGGGCCCGGTGCCGGCTGAGGCGGAGTCGGTCGCGGCGTAGGCGCCACGCTGGGCGTCCGCCTTGCGCTCGCGGCGCTGCGCGGCCGGGCACCGAGGGAGGATGGGCCGCGGCAGAGTGGCGACGTCTGAGGCCACCCTCCCTCGGTGACTTGGCCGCGCCGAGAAGCGGCCGCGCGCGGAGAGGCGAGGCCGCGCGGCGCTACGGCCCCGCGCTCACCAGCGCCGACGCCACCACCGCGTCCTCCCACGCCATCCCCGTGCTCTTGAACAGGCGCGGGCGGGTGGGGTCGATCGCGGCCGCGCCGCGGATGAGGTCGGCCAGAGTGACGAGCGCGTCCTCGCGCAGCGCGCCGGAGGCGATCGCGCCGACGACGTCGCCGGCCTCGCGCAGCGCCGAGGCGCGTGACTCGACGACCACGGTCGCGCGCGCGGCCAGCGCGTCGTCGGTCTCCCGCGCCGACGGTTCGTGCGAGCCGATCGCGACGACCGTCGCGTGGTCGGCCACGAGCGAGCCGTCGAAGAGCGGCGCGCGGGCCGTCGTGGCGCAGCAGATGATGTCCGCGCCGGCGACGAGGTCGCCGACGGCGCCGGCGTCGCGGCCCAGGAGCTCGACCGACTCGATCGGCCGCACCGCGCGGATCGCCGCCGCGTGGGCGACGGCCTGCGGGCCGCGGCCGAAGACGACGAGCCGTCGCGCGTCCGCGGCGGCGAGGCGCCGCACGGCCAGGGCGGAGACCGCCGGCGTGCGCAGATTGGTCAGCGCGATCCCGTCGACGAGCGCGACGGGCGCGAGCGTCGCGGCGTCGAAGACGACGCACACGCCCTGGATGCGCGGCTCGCCGCCGACGGTCACGAGCTTGACGGCCGCGTGGCGTGCGACCGCCGACGTCATGACGAGCAGCTCGCCGCCGCCCACGGCCAGCGCCGAGCGCGGCGGATCGGCCTCGGGGTCCAGGCCGCCGGCCAGCGCGGCCTCGAGCGCGTCGGCGGCGTCCACGACGCTCAGCCGCGCCGCGACCTCGGCGGCGTCGAGGAAGGGCAGGCTCATCGCAGCACGAAGCCGGTGCCCAGCGGGTCGCGCGGGTCGAGGACGAAGCGGTGCTCGCCCGTCCGGTAGGCCATGCCCTCGACCTCGGTGAGCACGCCGCCCGGCTCCTCGCCGACGATCCGCGCCCTGAAGGTCGAGCCCACGATCGAGTCGTGGCGCAGGACGTCGCCCGCGCCCAGCCCGCCGTCGGCCGCCAGCAGCGCGCAGCGCGCCGACGTCCCCGAGCCGCAGGGCGAGCGGTCGACCTCGCCGTCGGCGAAGATCGTCACGTTGCGCTGGTGCAGCGGCCCGAGCTCCTCGTGGAGGATCGTCCCGTAGATCCCCGACAGGCGCTCGTCGTCGGGGTGGCGCGCGGCGTCGGTGCCCTCGAGGTCGGCCTTGACGGCGCGGCCCGCCGCGATCAGCGCGGGCAGATCCTCTGGCACGACGCGCAGCCCGAAGGCCGCCGCCGGGACCGAGGCGTAGATGGCGCCGCCGTAGGCCACGTCGACCGCCACGCCCGCGGCGGGCGCACCACGCGCGACGACGAAGGCCGGCACGTTGCGAAAGCCGACCGCGGCGACCGCGCCCGCGGCCATCGCCACGCGGGCGACCACGCGGCCCGACGGCACGTCGACCACCACGTCGACCGTCCCGTCGCGCGGCGCGACCACGCGCCCGGACTCGACCGCCCACGCCCCCAGCGCGATCGTCCCGTGGCCGCACGCCGTCGAGTAGCCGTCCTTGTGCCAGAACAGCACCCCGAGGTCGGCGCCGCCGTCGTCGGGCTCGACCAGGAAGCAGCCGTACATGTCGGCGTGGCCGCGCGGCTCGTGGCACAGCAGCCGCCGCACGGCGTCGACCTCCTCCGACGCCGCCGCGCGCGAGCGCCGCTCGCGCACCGTCGCGCCGGCGATCGCGGGCACGCCGTCGGTGACGATCCGGAACGGCTCGCCGGCCGTGTGGTAGTCGGTGGCCGCGACCTGCGGGGCTAGCGCGTCACCCACGCCTCGGGGTCCTCGGCGAGCTTGGCCACCCGCGCGGGCAGCTTCCCCGCGGCCACGTCGGCCAGCGTCACGCGCTCGACGACGCTGCGCAGGCTCGCGCGCACCGCGATCCAGACCTGCAGGAGCGGCTCGGCGGCGCCGGCGTAGCTGACGTCCTCCGGCCGCCCGCCGCGCACGGAGGCCAGCGGCCCCTCGACGGCGCGGATCACGTCGGCGACCGAGATCTCCCCGGCGGGGCGGTTGAGCCAGTAGCCGCCGTCGGCCCCGCGCCGGCTGCGCACGAGGCCGGCGTGGCGCAGGTCGGCGAGGATGTTCTCGAGGAACTTCAGCGGGATCGACTGCGCCTGCGCGATCGCCTCGCCCTTCGTGGGGCCGTCACCGGCCGCCGCGAGCTCGACGGCGGCGCGCACCGCGTAGTCGGCCCGGGCGGAGATGCGCATGCGCGCATCCTGCCAGGCCCGCGGCTACTGGGCCCGCACCGTCGCGCCCGGGCAGCTCGACTTCTGGCCGCGCACGACGACCTTCAGCCGCCCCTTCTTGCGCGCGCGCACCGAGATCTTCGCCTTGCCCTTGCGGTCGGTCTTGGCGGCGGCGCTGGTCCCGCCCCCGCTGACCAGGACGTGCACGCCCGCGATCGTCTTCTTGCCGCGCCGGACCGTGGCGACGACCGTGGCGCGCTTGCGCACGGGCACGGTCTTGCGGCTGAGGCTCATCATCAGGCAGCTCGTCGTCGAGCCCCCGGAGCCCGTGGTCGAGCCCGAGCCCGAGCCGCCCGAGGTGCCCCCGGTCCTGCGCTGGGGCCCGGGGCCGCTCGAGTCGCCGAGGTCGACGTGGCCCGGCGTGCCCGGCACCGGCGTGATCACCGGGCCGGGCGCGGCGGCGTCGGGCGGACGGTCGTTCCAGACGCGGACGTCGTCGATCGCGCCGCTGAAGCCGAGGTCGCAGGAGCCGCGATAGATCCCCAGGTAGATGCCCTTGCTCCCCGAGCCGTAGTCGATGGTGGCGGTCGTCGGCGTGCCGCCGCCGACCAGGGAGCCGTCGATCCACAGGCGCACGCGCTGGCCGTCGTAGGAGCCGATGACGTGGTGCCAGGCGCCGTCCCAGACGGTCGCCGCAGAAGCCTCGGGCGAGATCGTGAAGCGCGTCGAGCTCGAGACGTAGAAGGCCATGCCGCCGCCCCAGCCCGAGTACAGGCCGTAGGCGCTGCGCTCGCAGGTCAGCGAGCCCTTGGAGAGGATGTAGCGCCAGAGGCCGGGCGACTTGCCGGCGCGCACCCACGCGTCGACCGCCACGTGCGCGGGCTCGAGCGAAGCCGTGTCGGGGATCGGCACGAACTGCGTGCCGGAGAAGCTCAGGGCGCCGCCGCCGTCATGGCCCGTGGTCCACCCCGGATCGGAGGTCTCGATCCCGAGCGTGGGGCCGAGCCTCCCGTCGTGCCCGTTGAGGCTGACGTCGGCCACCGTCTGGCCGGCGCCCTCGTCGAAGGGCCAATAGGCCAGGACCGCCGGATCCGCGCTCGCCGGCCCGGCGACCGCCAGCCCGAGAACCCCCACCACGACTGCTGTTGCGACTTCCTTGCGCATGTGTAAGAGCTTGACCCACCCGGAGGGGTGGGTACCTCCCCGACCGTGTAGTTGCGGACGCGCCAGCCAACGAACGTACGAGTGACCGGGCCGTTCCCTGGCCCGGTCACCCGTCACGACCCCCTTCTACGCGCCGGTCGGCCGGACCCTGTCCGACGGCAGGTGAAGCTCCTCGAGCAGCCGC
Organism: uncultured Actinomycetes bacterium; assembly: GCA_963851295.1. GTDB lineage: Bacteria > Actinomycetota > Thermoleophilia > Solirubrobacterales > Solirubrobacteraceae > JAOPZW01. The sequence goes on from CAWKOS010000006.1 coordinate 354,102, forward strand.
GGCACGAACATCAGGGCCGCGAAGCCGAGGATGCAGTAGACGACGTCGGTCACCGTCCCGGATCCGAAGATCGCGGTGACCATGTTCCAGTCGAACAGGGCGACGAACGCCCAGTTCAGGCCGGCGATGATGACGAGGGCGAGCCACACGGGCTCGAACCTGCGGAGGAACTCCATCGCGCTTCTCCTTTGCTCTACGCGACAGGGCTTGTGCCGTGTGCGACATGTACCCCCGCACTTTGCGGGGGTTACGCGTGCAATCCGCCGTGCCTCGACGCCGGGCTAGCCGCCGTCCTCCGCGGCGCCGTCGCCCTCCTCGCCGCCCTCCGGCGGCGTCGCGCCCGGATGGCTCTCCTCGGTGTTCTGCTCGCTGGTCTCCTTGCCCCGAGGGTCCTCGGTGGGGGTGGCGTCGTCGTCGTGCTGGTCGGTCATGGGCCAGACCTACCCGGGGAGGCGGGGTAGGGTTCGCCGATGCGCGTCGTGCAGCGAACGAGCGGCGTGCGGGTCACCCATCCCGACGCCTATGTCGTCGCCCCCGAGCCGGGGCCGCGGGCGGCGCTGATCGCCGACGGCGCCGCGGGCGCCGGCCCGACGGCGACGCTCGTGGACGCGCTGCGCGACCAGGGACTCGACCTCGTCGACCACGTCGCGCTCGAGCCGGCGCCGCAGGTAGCCGGGCTCGTCGAGGAGCCCGCCACGCTCGCCGTGCCCGTGGCGCCCGCCGAGCAGGCCGTCGTCCTCGTCGAGCGCGAGGGCGTCTACGAGTGGCGCTACCCGGAGCCGGCCGACGCCGTGGCCAGCTTCGCCTTCGACCTGGGCGGACCCGTGACGGCGACCGTCCTGAAGTTCGCCGTCCACGAGGCGATGGAGATCCTCGAGCGCCACGTGCAGCCGGGGATCGTCGTCATCGACCAGGTCGACCCGGCCGCCTGGCACCGCGTCGACACGCTGGCCGACGTCGCCCTGCCCACCGACCGCGCGGCCCGGATCCTGCTCGCCGTCCACGGGACCTTCAGCTCGACCACCGGCGCCTTCGCGGGGCTCGCGGCCCACGACCCCGGGCGCGCGCTCCTGCAGGCCGCCATCGACGGCTACGACGCGGTCGTGGGCTACGACCACCGCACGCTGAGCCTCGACCCCAGGCAGAACGCCGAGGACCTCCTCGAGCGCCTGCGCCCGGCCGGCGCCGGCGGCCCGCCGCACCTCGACGTGCTCACCCACAGCCGCGGCGGGCTCGTCGCCCGCAGCCTGACCGAGCTGCTGCTGCCCGCCGGCGCGGACTTCCCCGCCGAGATCGGGCGCATGATCTTCGTCGCGTCGACGAACGCCGGCACGCTCTTCGCCTCGCCCGAGCACTGGAAGGCGTTCGTCGACCTCTACACCAACCTCGTCATCGCCGCGAGCCGGCTCATCGACGCCGCCTCGCCGATCGCCGGCACGCTGATCCGCGGCGCGGTCAGCGGCGTCGGCGCCTTCGTCAAGCACCTCGTCGGCTCGGCGCTCGACCCCGCCCAGGTCCCGGGCCTCGCGGCCATGGACCCCGCCGGTGCCTTCGTCCACACGATCAACGAGACCCAGCCGGGACAGGCGACCCCTGCGACGAGCAGCATGTTCGCCATCACCTCGGACTTCGAGGCCGACGGCCCGGCCGTGGGCCCGAGCGGCCTGCCGCCCAAGCTGCTGCTCAAGCTCGGCGACGCCGTCGTCGACCATGTCTTCCACCAGGCCGCCAACGACCTCGTGGTCGACGACGCGTCGATGTCGGCCATCGACCTGCCCGCGCACTTCATCGACGCATCGTTCGACTTCGGCGCCAACAGCTCCGTCTACCACGTCAACTACTTCCTGCGCGAGGAGGTCGCCGGCGCGATCGCCGGCTGGCTGGAGCTGCCCGTGCCCGGCGCCGCGGCGCCGGCCTAGAAGAGCCCGGTCAGCGCGTGGCCGGCGTCGACCGCGAGGTCGAAGAGCGGCGAGGGCACGATGCCGAAGAACAGCGTCGCGGCCCCGAAGAACAGCGCCACGAACCACGTCTCGGGCTGGGCGCGGACGACGTCGGCCTCGGCCGAGCCGCCTGCCAGCGCCGGCCGGCCGGAGGTCGCGAGCGCCGTGCCGGGCGCGGGCGCGTCGGCCATCCACATCGCCGCGATGACGCGCAGGTAGTAACCCAGCGACACCATCGAGCCGATGACGATGACCACGGCGAGCCAGGCGTAGTCGCCGTCGATGGCGGCGTCGATCAAATAGAACTTCCCGATGAAGCCGGCGGTCACCGGGATGCCCGCGAGACCGAGCATGGCGAGCGTCATCGACATCGCCAGGAGCGGGCGCTGGACGCCGAGGCCCTGCACGGCGGTCATGTCGTCGCCCAGGCCCGTCTCGCGCTCGCGGATGACGATGACCGCGAACGCGGCCAGGTTCATCATCAGGTAGACGGCCAGGTAGAAGACGGTCGCCTGGACGCCGAGCCGCGTCGCGACGACGACGCCGGCGAGCATGTAGCCGGCCTGCGCCACCGAGGACCACGCCATCAGGCGCTTGAGCGAGCTCTGGCCGAGGGCGCCGACGTTGCCGACGACGATGGTGATCGTCGCCAGGACGGCGAGCGCCGGGGCCCAGTCGGCGCTCGTGTCGATGAGCGCGACGTCGAAGAGGCGGATGAAGGCGCCGAAGGCCGCGGCCTTGGTCGCCACCGCCATGAAGGCGGTCACCGGCGTCGGCGCGCCCTCGTAGACGTCGGGCGTCCACTGGTGGAAGGGGGCGACCGAGGCCTTGAAGGCCAGCCCGACGACGCTCAGCGCGATGCCGGTGAGCAGCAGCGGATCGCTCACCACGCCGCCCGCGGCGCGCGCGATCCCGGAGAAGTCCGTCGACCCCGTCGCGCCGTAGATGAAGGCCAGGCCGTAGAGCAGCGTCGCCGAGCCCACCGAGCCGATGATCAGGTACTTCAGCCCCGACTCGAGCGACGTCGGGCGGCGCATCTCGGTCGCGCACAGGACGTAGAGCGGGATCGACAGCAGCTCGAGGCCGAGGAAGACCGTGACGAGGTTCTGCGCGGCGACGAGCACCCACATGCCGGCCGTCGAGGTGAGCAGCAGCGCGTAGTACTCACCGTGGGCGGCCTCGCGCGGCGCCACGGCGCGCCACGACAGCAGCACCGCGGCGGCGCCGCCGGTGCAGAAGACGAACGAGAGGACGAGGGTCAGGTCGTCGAGGCGCAGCGCGCCCGAGATCAGGTCCTTCGTCTCGTGGAGCTGCCAGATCCCCAGCCCGATGGCCGCGCCGAAGCCCGCCAGCGCCAGCAGCGGGACCAGCGTCTCGCGGACCACGCGCGGGCGCAGCAGCCCGACGAGCAGCACGAGCGTGGCGGCGCCCAGCAGCGCGACGAGCGGCGACAGGCCGGCCCAGTCGATGTGCGGGCCCTTGGGCGTCATCGCGACAGCGCCTTCGCGTCGCGGATCGAGGCCTTGACCGAGCTCTCGCTCTTGCTCAGCGCTCCCTGCGGATACAGCGCGAAGGCGATGATCAGCGCCACGAGCGGCGCGATCACGAGCCCGTCGCTGAGCGCGATCTCGCGCGAGGTCACGTGCGGCCCGACGCGGTTGTGCATGGAGCGGATGTAGAAGCGCAGCGTGTAGACGCTGGCCAGCACGACGCCCGTGAACGCGACGATCGCGATGACGATCTTCGCGTTGAAGACGCCGAGCAGGATCAGGAACTCGCCGACGAAGTTCGACGAGCCGGGCATCGCCAGGTTGGCGAGCGCGACGATGAGGAAGAGCGTCGCGAGCACGGGGGCGCGGAAGGCGATGCCGCCCATGTCGCGGATGTCCTCCGAGCCGCCGGAGCGCGCCGCCAGCAGGGCGCAGATGAAGAACGCCGGCGCCACCACGAGCCCGTGGTTGACCGCCTGCAGCAGCGCGCCCTGGGCGCCGCTGTCCTGCAGGGAGAAGATCCCGAGGGTGATGAAGCCCAGCTGGGCCACCGACGAGTAGCCGAGGATCAGCCGCGCGTCGGTCGTCGTGAAGGCGAGCACCGACCCGTAGAGGATCGAGGCCAGCGCGATGAGCAGGATGAGCTCCTGGTAGTGCGCGCTCGCGTCGGGGAAGAGCGGCAGCGCCACGCGCAGGAACCCGTAGGCGGCGACCTTCGACAGGATCCCCGAGAAGACCGCCAGCACCGGCAGCGGCATCGCCTTGTAGCCGTCGGGCATCCAGCCGTGGACCGGGAAGGCCGGCATCTTCACCAGGAAGGCCGCGGCGAAGAACAGGAAGATCCACTCCTGCGAGCCCGTCGGCAGCCGCCGCGCCTGGGAGCCGAGCTGGACGAGGTCGAAGGTGATCGTGTCGCCCGGCGCCAGCACGCCGGTCGCCACCGCCGCGGAGAGCATCAGCAGCGAGCCGACGAGCGTGTAGATGAAGAGCTTGATCATGCTCGCCACGCGATCGGGCGTGTCGCCCCAGCCGCCGCCCAGGAACAGGAACGGCACGAGCATGAGGTCGAAGAAGATCACGAAGAGCGCGAGGTCCTGGGCCATGAGCGCGCCCAGGACGCCGCTCTCGGCCAGGCCGAACCACAGGTAGAAGAGGTGCGGGCGCTCCCACTCGCGCAGCGCCGACCACATGATCGCCGCGAAGAAGAGGACGGCGGCGAGCACGATGAGGAACAGGTTCAGCCCGTCGACGCCGAGCTTGTAGTGGATCCCCAGCTCGCTGATCCAGGTCTTGTCGATGAGGAACTGCAGCCCCTGCTGGCCGCCGTCGAAGCGCACGAGCATGACCACGGCGAGCACGAGCGTCGCCGCCGAGCCCAGGATCGCCGCGAAGCGCGCCTCGGCGGCGGGCAGCACGAGGCCGGCCACGACGGCGGCGAGCGGGAGCCAGAGGAGGATGGTCAGGTTCATGAGCTCTGGATGAGGAAGTAGAAGGCGACGCCGACGATCCCGAGCACGAGCAGCGCGGCATAGGCGCGCAGGAAGCCGTTCTGCAGCGCCCGGGCGGCCGCCGAGCCGGCCTTGACGATCCCGGTCGTCCCATTGACGAAGAACCCGTTGACGACCACGCGCTCGAAGGTCTGCTGGCCGAAGCGCCCGAGCCACGCGAACGGCCGCACGACGACGAGGTCGATGAGCTCGTCGAAGTACCACTTGTTGACGAAGAGCCGGTACAGCGGCGCGAAGCGCTCGCGGATACGCGTGCTCGTCCCCGGCCGCGCGACCCAGACCACGTAGGCGGTGTAGATGCCGGCCAGCCCGAGCACGGTCCCCAGCACGAGCCCGAAGATCGTCAGGGCGTCGCTGGGGTTCAGGTTCAGGGTCGAGTCGGCGAAGCTCGGGTCCAGGAACTTCTCGACCGCGGAGTCGACCCCGGGCACCTGGATGATCCCGCCGATCGTCGCGAGCACGGCGAGGAGCCCCATGGCTGCGCGCATCGGGATCTCCTGCTCGGCGATGTGGTGCTCGGGCCCGGGGAAGCCGACGTCGGTGTCCTCGATCTCACCGTTGTTCGGGTTGAAGGGCGCCTCGGCGTGGTGGAGATGGCCCTCCTCGAGCTCGCGCGCCTCCGGGCACGGATCGCCCCAGAAGGCGCGGAAGATCATCCGCCACGTGTAGATCGCGGTGAGGATCGCCCCGACGTAGCCCGCGACGTAGAAGACCCACCAGCCGCCCCCACGCGAGGCGATGTCGGCCAGGATCTCGTCCTTGGAGAAGAAGCCCGAGAAGGGCGGCACGCCCGCCAGCGCCAGGCCGCCGATCACGAAGCACGCGTAGGTGAAGGGCATCGCGCGCTTGAAGCCGCTCATCCGATTCAGCGACTGCTCGCCCGCCATCGCGCCGATCACCGAGCCGGCGGCCATGAAGAGCAGCGCCTTGAAGAAGGCGTGCGTCATGAGGTGGAAGAGCCCGGCGACGTAGGCGCCGGCGCTCACCGCCATGACCATGTAGCCGATCTGCGACATCGTCGAGTAGGCGATGACGCGCTTGAGGTCGGTGACGGCCAGTCCGATGGTGCCCGCCACGAGGAGCGTCGCGCAGCCGGCGATCGCCCCCACGAGCGAGGCCGTGTCGGAGAGCTCGAAGAGCGGGTGCATGCGCGCGATCAGGTAGACGCCCGCGGTGACCATGGTGGCCGCGTGGATGAGGGCGGAGACCGGGGTCGGGCCCTCCATCGCGTCCGGGAGCCAGGTGTGCAGCGGGACCTGCGCCGACTTGGCGAAGGCGCCCACGAGCAGGCAGATGAGTCCGGCGGTCAGGGCGCCCTCGTGCCCGGCGAAGTCCCTGGGGGCCGCGTCGAAGGTGGCGAGGAAGTCGAGCGTGTGCGAGTGGCGGAAGATGAAGTACGTCCCGAGCACGAGGCCGACGTCGCCCACCACGTTGATGACGAAGGCCTTGATGCCGGCCGCGGTCGCTGTCGTGCGCCGGTACCAGAACGAGATCAGCAGGTAGGAGGCCGCACCGACGAAGGCCCACCCGATGATGAGCAGCAGGAAGTTGCCCGCCATCACGAGCACGAGCATCGAGAAGACGAAGAAGTTCAGGTAGGCGAAGAAGCGCGCGTAGCCGCGGTCGCTCCACATGTACGCGATCGAGTACAGGTGGATGAGCATCGACACGCCCGCGACCACGAGCATCATGAACACGCTGAGCGGGTCGATGAGGATCGCGATCTGGCCGTTGACGCCCACGGTGTTGGCGTAGTTCCAGGCGACGTAGACGACCTGGCGCTCCTCCTCGCCTCGGTTCTGCAGCGCGATGAAGGTCGCGACGGCCGCGATGAAGGCGCCGGCGATGGCGGCGGTGCCGATCCAGCCGGCCAGGCGCGCCGGGATCGTCCGGAAGCCGAGGCCGATGACCACGCAGCCCGCGAGCGGGAAGAGCAGGACGAGCCAGGCCGAGGTCTGCATCGCTAGCCGTGCAGCTCCCGGATCTCGTCGACGTCGATCGGCAGGCGCCGGCGGTAGAGGGCCACCACGAGTCCGAGGCCGATGCAGACCTCGCATGCCGCCACGACCATGACGATGACCGCGAAGATCTGGCCCTCGCCGTTGCCCCACATCCGCGCGAAGGCGATCAGCGCGATGTTGGCCGCGTTGAGCATGAGCTCGAGGCAGAGCAGGATCACGAGCGGGTTGCGGCGGGTGAGCACGCCCGCGGCGCCGACCGAGAACACGAGCGCCGAGACGATCAGGTACCAGTCGACGTTCACCAGCCGCCTCCACCGCTGCGGCTCGGATCGCCCTCGCCCGCCTCGACGCCGAGCGTCATCGGATCCTGGCGACCCGCGGGGCCGCCGACCCCCTCGCGCATCGTCCCGATGTCGGCGGGCAGCAGCAACTCGGCGAAGGCGACGCGGTCGGCCTCCTCGGAGCCGACCCCGCCGCGCCGGCGCGCGAGCACGACGGCGCCGACGGCAGCGATGAGCAGCAGGAAGGACGCGACCTCGAAGGGCAGCAGGAACTTCGTCAGCAGCAGCTCGCCGATCTGCTCGGGCGAGCCGAAGGCCGCGCCGACGGTCGGGCCCTCGGTCGAGAGCGCCTTCAGGCTCGAGCCGAGGACGGCGATGGCCAGCTCGATGAAGAGCGCAAGCGCGAAGAGCACCGCGATCGCGCGCTGGCCGCGCCCCACGGGCGCGCGCAGCGCGGGGGGCTCGGAGCCGCCGACGTAGGCCACGACGAAGACGTAGAGCACCATCACCGCGCCGGCGTAGACGACGACCTGCGCGGCGGCGACGAAGTACGCCTGTAGCAGCAGGAAGAGCGCCGCCAGCGAGAGCAGGTGGAAGACGAGCGCGAGCACCGCGTAGAACGGGTTGCGCACCATCACCACCCCGATCGCGCCGCAGACGGCGCCTATGCCCGCGAAGAAGAAGAAGACCGAGGCCATGGGCGGGACGGGAAGCTACTCACCCTCGCGCCGCAGCGGCGCGCGCTCGAACGGCTCGGCGAGGAGCATCTCCTTGGTGAAGATGAGGTCCGGGCGCTCGTAGTCGGACATCTCGAAGTCGTTGCCCATGGTGATCGCGTCGAAGGGGCACGCCACCTCGCAATAGCCGCAGAAGATGCAGCGCGAGAGGTTGATCTCGTAGACCGCCGCGTAGCGCTCGCCGGGGCTCACGCGGTGCTCGGGCGTGTTCTCGGCAGCCACGACGCGGATGCAGTCCGCCGGGCAGGCGGCCGCGCACAGCGAGCAGCCCACGCACTTCTCCAGGCCCGTGTCCTCGAAGCGGTGCAGGCGGTGGCGCCCGCGGAAGCGCGGGTAGACGGGGACCTTCTCCTCGGGGTACTGATAGGTCGTCGTCCCCATGACGACGCCGCGGCGGAAGGTCGTCTTCAGGCCGCGCAGGGTCTCGCCGAACGCGCGGTAGGCGCCGCCGGGGCCGCCGGGCTGCGGGCCGCGGATGACCTCGACGACATCCTGATCGGCGGGGTCCCATTTGGGGCCACCAGCGCGCCGCAACTCGTCGCGGCCGCTGTGCTCTCCGCTGTCGCCAGTCCTCGCAGTCATGCGGTCACCACGATCGCGGTCACGAGGGCGTTCAGGGTTGCCAGCGGGAGCAGGACCTTCCAGCCGAAGCTCATGAGCTGGTCGTAGCGCAGGCGCGGGAGGGTCGCCCGGATCCAGATGAAGAAGATGACGACGAAGCCCATCTTGGCCAGCACCACGAAGGGGTCGACCCAGTTGGGCGGGTCGATCCCGAAGGGCAGCAGCCAGCCGCCGAAGAAGACGGTCGTCACCACGCCCGAGACGACGAGCACGTTGAGGTACTCGGCGAAGTAGTAGGAGGCGAAGCGCGCGCCGCCGTACTCGGTCATGTAGCCCTGCACGAGCTCGGCGTCGGCCTCGACGAGGTCGAACGGCGGGCGGTTGGTCTCGGCGAAGGACGCCGTGAGGAAGACCAGGAAGCCGACGATCTGCGGGATGAAGTACCACATGCCCGCCTGCGCCTCGACGATCCCGGTGAGCGACAGCGTCCCCGCGGTCATGACCACGCCGACGAGCGCCAGCCCCTGGGAGACCTCATAGGAGATGAGCTGCGCGGCGGCGCGCATCGAGCCCAGGAACGAGAACTTCGAGCCCGAGGCCCAGCCGCCGAGCATGATCCCGTAGAAGGCGACCGCGCCGAAGGCGAAGAGGTAGAGCGGGCCGATCGAGACATCGACGCCGTAGAGGCCGGTCTTGGTGCCGAAGATGTCGACCGTGTCGCCGAAGGGGATGATCGCGAAGGCCGCGACCGCGGTCATGATCGAGATCAGCGGCGCCAGCGCGAACAGCCACCCGATCGAGGTGCGCGGGCGGAACTGCTCCTTGGTGATGAGCTTGATGATGTCGGCCATCGGCTGCAGGATCCCGAAGGGCCCGACGCGGTTGGGCCCGTAGCGGTTCTGGAAGCGCCCGAGCACCTTGCGCTCGACGACCAGCACGACGGGTACGAGCTGCAGGCCGACCGCGAAGATCACGATCGCCTTGAGGATCTGCATCCACCAGGGCTCGTAGTAGCCGACCTCGGCGAGGGGGAGCGAGATCACGCCCTGCGCACCTCCACGAGCGGTCCGTCGAGCGCGTTGCTCTCGATGAAGACGCTGCCCTCGGGCGTGGCGGCGCGCACGACGACCTTCGCGTCGAAGGTCTGGCCGTCGGCGCCCACGACGACGCGGTCGCCCTGGAAGAGCTCCAGGCGCTGCGCGTCGGCGGGCGCCATCTCCACGCGCGCCTGCGGGTGCAGGAAATGCAGGGCGGGCGAGACGCGCACCTCGGTGGCGTTCCAGATCGAGCGGAAGGTCCCCAGGCGCAGGCGGCCGTTGGGGGTCGGGGCGGCGGGCGGCTCGCCCGCGGCGCCCTCGGCCGGGGCGCCGAGCTCGGCCGCCGGGAAGGCCGCGGCGGCCTCGAGCGCCGGCCAGCGCACGCCCTTGCCGCCGATCGCCTCGAGCGTCAGGCCCGCGTAGAAGGGGACCGCCTCGACGAGCTGCTTGGTGGCCATCGGGCCGGTGAGGATGCCGAGGTCGAGGCCCACGCGGCGGGCGAGGTCGGCGAGCACCGACCACTCGGCGCGCGTGTCGCCCGGGTGGCCGATCGCCGCCCGCAGGCGCTGCAGGCGACCGTCGGGGTGGGTGAGCGTCCCCTCCTTCTCGGCGTAGCTCTCGGCCGGGAAGACGACGGTCGCGTGCTCGCGGATGCCGTCGGTGAGGAAGTTGGCGTGGGCGACGACGGTGGTCGCGCGCTCGAGCGCCGCGTCCCAGCCCGCGCGCCCGGGCAGGTCGATCATCGGGTCGGCGTGCAGCAGGTACAGGGCGGTGAGCTCGCCCTCGCGCGCGGCCGCGGCGATGGCGGCGGCGTCGCGCCCGACCGCCGTCTCCGACAGCCCGGGCCCGGCGTTGGGGAGCACGCCGGCCTCGGCCAGGCCGCGGCCGTTGGGCGAGGAAGGCACGCACAGCAGGCCCGCGCCGTCGCGGCCGCCGAGCAGGTCGAGCTGGCCGGCGAGGGCGAGCAGGGCGCGCGCCGCCTCGGCGCCGCGCGGCCCCGAGACCAGGCGCTCGCCGTAGAGGATCACGACGTCCTCGCCGGCCTGCAGCGCGCGGGCGAGCAGGCGCAGCTCGTCGACCGCGACGCCCGCCGCGCCGGCCAGGCGCTCGGCCTCGGCGCGGCGGCCGGCGTCGAGCGCGGCGGAGAGCGCGAGCACGAAGGCCTCGCCCGCGCCGGGGGCGAAGCGGGCGCTCGCGGCGGCATTGGCGTCCAGCGACGACGGCCGGCTGGTGGCGACCGCGAGCTGCACGTGGTGGCGGCGCACGCCCTTGCGGATGCGCAGGTCGACGATCGGCATGTCGTCGACGGGCTCGCAGTCGAGGACGAGCACGGCGTGGGCGAACTCGAGGTCGGAGACCGTGGCCTGGGCGGAGGGAGCGCCGAGCGCGCGGTGCAGCTCGAGCGCCAGCGAGCCGCCGGCGCGCGAGTCGAGGTCGCCCGACTCCAGGCCCTCGCGCATCAGGCGCTGCAGGAGGAAGCCCTCCTCGTTGGTCGTCGCGCCGCCGGCGATCGCGCCGACGCGGCCCTTGGCGCGCTTGAGCGCGCCCGCGGCCTCGTCGAGCGCGCGCTCCCAGGTGACCTCGCGCAGCTCGCCGCCGTCGCGGATCAGCGGGCGCGTGATGCGCTCGTCGACGTGGATGGCCTGGTAGGCGAAGCGGCCGCGGTCGCACAGCCAGCCGTCGTCGACCTCGGCGTTGTCGCGCCCGAGCACGCGCAGGACGCGCTCGTCGCGCACGGTGAAGGTCACGTTGCACTGGCCGGGGCACAGCGCGCAGACCGAGCCCGAGCCCTCGATGTCCCACGGGCGCGCGCGGAAGCGGTAGGGCTGCGAGGTCAGCGCCCCCACCGGGCACAGCTCGATGATGTTGCCGCTGAAGGGCGCCACGTAGGGGTGGCCGTCGAAGGTCGAGACGTAGCTGTGGGCGCCGCGCTCCTCGAGGACGAGCTGGTAGTCCTCGGAGATCTCCTGGCTGAAGCGCACGCAGCGGTAGCAGAGGATGCAGCGCTCGCGGTCGATGGCGACGAGCGGGCTGAGGGCAAGCGGCTTCTGGAAGTGGCGCTTGGGCTCGATGAAGCGCGAGCGCCCTCCGCCCCAGCCGAAGGAGATGTCCTGCAGCGGGCACTCTCCGCCCTTGTCGCAGACCGGGCAGTCGAGCGGGTGGTTGACGAGCAGGAACTCGACGACCGCCTCCTGGGCGTGCTTGACGCGGTCGGTCTGGGTGTGGACGACCATGCCGTCCTTGACCGGCGTCGAGCAGCCGGTCTGTAGCTTCGGGATCCCCTCGACCTCGACCAGGCACATGCGGCAGGCGCCGACCGGCGCGCCGAGCTTGGGCTCGTAGCAGAAGACCGGGATCTCGACGTCGCCGTGCTTGGCGGCGTCGACGAGCATCGCGTTCTCGGGCGCGGTGACCTCGACCCCGTCGATCGACAAGGTGATCATCCGCGGCTCGGGGCGCGGCATCAGGCGACCGCCTCGGCCAGCTCTTCGCGCGCCCGCGCGGCCTCGATGTGGGCTTCGAACTCCTCTCGGAACTTGGCGATCATCGAGCCGATCGGCATCGCCATCGCGTCGCCGAGCACGCACAGGCAGTTGCCGATGATGTTCTCCTGGACCGCGGCCATGATGTCGAGGTCCATCGGCGTGGCCTCGCCCGAGTCGATGCGCTCGAGCATCTTCACGGTCCAGTTCGTGCCCTCGCGGCACGGCGTGCACTTGCCGCAGGACTCGTGGCGGTAGAACTTCGCCGTCTTCATGGCGACGTCGACGACCGAGGTCGAGTCGTCGACGACGATGATCGCGCCCGAGCCGAGCATCGAGCCCGCCTTGGCCATGGTGTCGAAGTCGTAGGCGAGGTCGAGGTCGTCGCCGGTGAGCACCGGCGAGCTCGAGCCGCCGGGGAACCAGAGCTTGACCGTGCGGCCCTCGGGCGGCCCGCCCGCGAGGTCGTAGATGATCTCGCGCGAGGGCATCCCGAGCTCGATCTCGAAGTTGCCCGGGCGCTGGACGTGACCCGAGACCGACACGAGCTTGGTGCCCGTCGAGCCCTGGACGCCGAGCTTGGCGTATTCGTCGCCGCCCATGCGCAGGATGGTCGGGGCGGTGCAGAGGGTCTCGACGTTGTTGATGAGCGTCGGGCCCTGGTAGAGGCCCTGGTTGGCGGGAAAGGGCGGCTTGAGGCGCGGGTTGCCGCGCTTGCCCTCCAGCGAGTCCAGGAGCGCCGTCTCCTCGCCGCAGATGTAGGCCCCGGCGCCGCGGTGGACCCACAGCGTCAGCGAGAGGTCCGAGCCGAGGATGCGGTCGCCGAGGTAGCCGGCCGCGCGGGCCTCCTCGACGGCGGCCTCCAGGCGCTGCGCCTGCAGCTCGTACTCGCCGCGGACGTAGATGAAGGACCGGGTGATGCCGCCCGCGTACGCGGCGATGATCATGCCCTCGACGAGCATGTGCGGGCACTTCTGCATGAGCTCGCGGTCCTTGAAGGTGCCGGGCTCGGACTCGTCGGCGTTGCAGACGAGGTACTTGTCCATCGTGCCCTTGGGCAGGAAGGAGATCTTCTTGCCCATCGCGAAGCCGGCGCCGCCGCGGCCGCGGATGGCGCTGGCCTCGAGCTCGTGCAGGACCTCGGCGGGCGTCATCGCCAGCGCCTTGCGCAGCGCGTCGTAGCCGCCGCGGCGCTGATAGACGTCGAGCGTGTGCAGGCCGGGCTCGTCGATGTCCTTGAGGAGCAAGAGTTCTGTCATGAGGCCGCTCGCGGGTCGGCGGACTTCAGGTTCTTGAGCTGGCGGTCGGGGAAGACCTCCTCGCCGCGACGCACCGCCTCGAGCACCTCCGGCACCTCGTCGGGCCGGATCGGGCCGACGTAGTTGCCGTCGAGCGAGACCATCGGCGCCATGTCGCAGGCGCCCAGGCACTCGAAGGCGCGGATGTTGAACTCTGCGTCCTCGCCGCCGTGCTCGGTGAAGGCCTCGAAGAGCTCGTCGGCGCCGCACAGCGAGCACGAGATGTTCGTGCACACGAACACGTCGTGCGTGCCGACGGGCTGCGTGAAGAGCATGTCGTAGAAGGTCGCCACGGACGTCAGGTAGGCGGGCGTCAGGCGCATCACGCACGCGGCCTCGCGGATGCCCTCGGGCGAGCACCAGCCGTAGCGCTCCTGCACGGCGTGCAGCGCCGGGATGGCGGCCGACCGGCGGTCCGGGTAGCGCGCCATGTAGTCCTCGATCTTCGCCCGCAGCTCCTCGGGGACCGGCGTCGTCGCCGGGTCGGGGACGTTCTCGGGGTCCTTCGTGAGGTCGGCGGCGTCGTCCCAGCCGGGGACCCGCGAGCCGTGCCCGAAGCGCGGCACGCGTGTGGGGTCGATGGCCATTACCGATCGATCCCTCCGAGGATGGGGTCCAGCGCGGCGAGCGTCGCGATGAGGTCGGCGATATAGAGGTCCTTGACCATCGGCGCGGTCGCCTGGAGGTTCACGAACGAGGGGTCGCGCATGTGCACGCGCGCGGGCTTGCTCGAGCCGTCGGAGCGCACGAAGCAGGCCAGCTCCCCGCGCGGCGACTCGATCGGGTAGTAGACCTCGCCCGGCGGCACGCGGAAGCCCTCGGTCACGAGCTTGAAGTGGTGGATGAGGGCCTCCATGGAGGTCGCGAGCTCGTGGCGCGGAGGCAGCGCGACCTTGCGGTCCTCGGTGATGTACGGCCCCTCGGGCAGCCCGTCGAGGCACTGCTCGATGATCTTCACCGACTCCTTCATCTCGGCCATGCGCACGAAGAAGCGGTCGTAGTTGTCGCCGATGGTCCCGACCGGGACCTTGAACTCAAAGTCCTCGTAGGAGCCGTAGGGCATCGCCTTGCGCAGGTCCCACGGGTGGCCCGAGGCGCGCAGCAGCGGGCCGGTGACGCCGAGGGCCAGCAGCTCGTCGGTGCTCAGGGGCGCGACGTTGCGCAGGCGCTGCAGGACGATCTCGTTCTTGGCCAGCAGGTCGTGATAGGAGTCGACCCGGTCGGGCATGATCTCGCAGAAGGCGCGCACGCGCTCGACGAAGCCGGCGGGGATGTCCTCGATGACGCCGCCGACCTGGAAGTAGCGCGTGTGCATGCGCTGGCCGGAGGACATCTCGAAGAGGTCGAGGATCGTCTCGCGCTCGCGGAAGCAGTACCAGAACATCGAGATCGCGCCGAGGTCCAGCGCGCTCGTCCCGAGCCACACGAGGTGGCTCATGATCCGGTTGAGCTCCATGTGCAGGACGCGCAGGTACTGCGCGCGCTTGGGCACCTCGACGCCCACCAGCTCCTCGACGGCGCCGATGAAGGCCATCGAGTTGAAGTAGTAGGCGAGGTAGTCCATCCGCTCGACGACCGGGATGACCTTCCAGTAGCTCTTGTCCTCGGCCGTCTTCTCGATGCCGGTGTGGACGTAGCCGATGACCGGCTTGAGGTCGCGGACGACCTCGCCCTCGAGCGAGACGAGCAGCCGCAGCACCCCGTGCGTGGCGGGGTGGTGGGGGCCGAAGTTGATCGTCAGCAGCTCCTGCTCGAGCCCGCTGTCGCGCGCGAGCGTCTGCGTGCGCGCGGAGATGTCGATCGACTCCTCCTGCTGTCGGTACTCGGAGAGATCGGTCATGCGGTGTAGTCGCGCCCGAAGGCCTCGTCCTTGGTGAAGAGGACCGGCTCGCCGCCGATCGGGAAGTCGCGGCGCTGCGGGTAGCCCTCGTAGTCCTCGGGCATGAGGATGCGGCGGTGGTCGGGGTGGCCGTCGAAGATCACGCCGAACATGTCGTAGACCT
The DNA here is from genome assembly GCA_963851295.1 of uncultured Actinomycetes bacterium. GTDB lineage: Bacteria > Actinomycetota > Thermoleophilia > Solirubrobacterales > Solirubrobacteraceae > JAOPZW01. Next base: position 369,401 of record CAWKOS010000006.1, read on the forward strand.
CGCGCTCCTGGTGGTTGGCCGTCGGCCAGTCGGGCGTGACCGAGTCCACGTGCGGCGCGTCGGTGGCGACGCGCAGCTTGACCGTGATGCGGTCGAGGTCCTCCATGCTCAGCAGCTCGTACTGCACGCCGAGGCGCGGCTCCTCCGGGTAGTAGTCGAGGCCGTGGACGCTCGCCAGGAAGCGGAAGCCCTTCTCGCGCAGGAAGGTCAGCGTCGCGCGGACGGCGGCCGGCTCGACGTGGAGCGCCGCCTTGCCGCGGAAGTGCTCGGTGTCGCGGACGGCGTCCGGCTGTTGCTCGCGCAGCTCCTGGGCGAGCAGCTCGAGGCCGGTTGCGTCAGGCACCTGCGGTGTCCCCCGGAGGGAAGACGTTGACCGCGGTGCTGTCGGCGGGCGTGCCCGGGACGAGCTCCTCGGTCCCGACCGCGTTGTAGCGCTCGCGCCAGCCCATGGAGGGGTCCTGCTGGATCATCGAGCGCAGCTTGAGGATCCCGTGCATGAGCGCCTCGGGGCGCGGGGGGCAGCCCGGGACGTGGACGTCGACGGGCATGAACTTGTCGGCCGGGACGATCGCGTAGTTGTTGAAGACGCCCATCGACGACGAGCAGGCGCCCATCGCGATCGCCCACTTGGGCTCGAGCATCTGGTCGTAGATGCGGCGGACGACGGGGGCCATCTTGATCGAGATCCGCCCCGACAGGATGAGGAGGTCGGCCTGCCGCGGGGAGGCGCGGAAGGCCTCGTACCCGAAGCGCGCGACGTCGACGCGGGAGGCGACGATCGACATCATCTCGATGGCGCAGCACGCCAGGCCGAAGGTCGCCGGGAACATCGCGTTGCCGCGCGCCCAGTCGACGGCCTTGTCGAGCGTCGTGGTGATGATCGACTCGCGGACGTGCTGCTCGAGGTCGTCGCCCTCGAGGTCGCCGCGCAGCATCTGCTGGGCGCGGCGCTGACGGATCTTGAACTCCTCCGAGCCCGTCTTCTCGCGCCGGACTATCTCCATTCGAGCGCCCCTCTCCTCCACACGTAGACGAAGGCGACGAGCAGCAGCCCGATGAAGACGACGGTCTCGACGAGGGCGAAGCTCCCGAACGCGCGCAGCTGCACGGCGACCGGGTAGAGGAAGACGACCTCGATGTCGAACAGGATGAAGAGCATCGCGATGAGGTAGAAGCTGATCCCGAAGCGGAAGCCGTGGCTGATCTCCGACGGCAGTCCGCACTCGTAGGGATCGGCCTTGCTCTTGACCTTGGGGCCGTGCCGCGGGCCGAGGTAGGTGTTCAGGACAGCGAACGCCAGGCCTACGGCCGTGCCGAGGCACAGGAAGACGACGGCTGGCAGATACGAGCGGAGCATCGCGGGACGGGGCTGGGTTCTACCACCATTTGTGACGCCTTGATACTTAGTGGCAGATGACGCAGCTCGCCGAGGTCCTCGCGCTCGTCGTGGCGGTCGTCAACCTGGTCGCGGGGGCGCTCGGCGCGTGGCGCTGGTGGCGGGTCGAGCCGTCGCGGCTCTTCTGGGTCCTGTGCCGTGCGGGCCAGGCGCTCGCCGTGGCGCAGGGCGCCGTCGCGGGCGTCCTCGCGCTGCTCGGCTTCGATCCGGCCGACGGCCTGTACTGGCTCTACGCGCTGCTCCCGCTCGCCGTCTCCTTCGTCGCCGAGCAGCTGCGCGTCACCGCCGCCGAGACGGTGCTCCACGATGCCGGGCTTCCGAACGCGCAGGCGGTCGGCGAGCTCGAGGAGGCGCGGCAGCGCTCGATCGTCCTGTCGATCGTGCGCCGCGAGATGGGCGTGATGGCCGCGGGGGCGCTCGTGATGGCATTCCTGGCGCTGCGCGCGTGGGGGACGGCGTGAGGCGCGTGCGCGCTCGCGGGAAGGATCCCGGGCGCGCACGGCGAACCTGAGGCGGAGCCCGGCGCCGGCCCTAGACGGTCCTCTGTTCACATCGCGATCGTCTTGCAACGGCGGCAACCTGGCCGGCGCCGGGCTTCCCCCCTCTCGTCTGCCGGCGCGCGCTTGCGTCCGCGGCGCCGGGCTCCGCTCTCCGCCTCGCGTGCGTGGTCGCGAAAGCTCACCGAGGGAGGGAAGCTGCCCGCGCCGCCGAGGGTCCGCGGGCGCCTGACCGCGAACTTGTTCGAGTTTGCCTCGGATTCCGACGAAAACTCGAACCGGTTCGGTCACTTCCCCTTCCCGCGGTGCCCGGCGGCGCGAACTAAGGCACGACCTTCAGCTCGCCGTACTGGCCGAGGTTGTCGTGGTTGGCGATCGTGCAGACGAGGCGGTACTTGCCGGGCTTGAGCGTCACCGTCGTCTCGGCGCTCTCGCCCGAGAACAGCGTCTTCGTCGGCTTGCCGTACATCTTCTCCTCCTCGCCGCTCTGCGCGCGCTCGAACTGCACCACGGCGAGGTTGTGCGTGAGGCGGCCCGTGTTGTGGGCCACGAGCGTGATCGGCCCGGCGTGGACCTGGATGTGCTCGGGGACGATGCGGTACTCGTCGAGGCGCACTTCGACGCGCGCGTCGGGCGCCTTCGTGTAGGCGATGTCGGAGCCGCAACCGGCCGCTGGGAGGGCGGTCAGCGCGACGAGGAGCAGCGTGACGCGTCCGCCCGTCATGTCCTTACGTATGATGGCGCCCGTGTTGGGCCGACGACGCCTCGCCATCGCCGCCGCGCTCTGCGTCGCCTCCGTCGGAGCCGTGGCGTGCGGGTCGCAGGGGATCTCCCGAGGAGATCTCCTCCCAGCCGGCGAACGTCCAGCACGGCGCCCAGCTCTTCTCGCAGCGCTGCTCGGGCTGCCACACCCTCGGCGTCGTCGGCGCCCAGGGCACCACCGACAACGTCCGCCAGCGCGAGCGCGTCGACGGGCCGAACTTCGACACCCGCCGCGAGACGCCCGACAACGTCCTCTACGCACTCCGCAACGGCGGCTTCTCCGGCGCGATCATGCCCGAGAACATCGTCGTCGGGCAGGACGCCGACGACGTCGCCGCCTTCCTCTCCAAGTACGCGGGCAAGTAGGCCCGCCGGGCGGTGCTGGACCTCAGGCTCATCCGCCGCGACCCCGACGCGGTCCGCGCGGCGCTGGCGCGACGCTCGCCCGAGCTGGCCGAGCGCGTCGACGACCTGACCGACCTCGACGCCACCTGGCGCGAGGCGACGACCTCGGCCGAGCGCGTGCGGGCCGAGCAGAAGGCCGCTTCGGAGGGGATCGCCGCCGCCAAGCAGGCGGGCGAGGACGCGTCGGACGCGATCGCGCGCATGAAGGACGTCTCGGCCCAGGTCAAGGCGCTGGGCGAGCGCGCGCGCGTGGCCGACGAGGAGCTCCAGGCCGTGCTCGTCGGCCTGCCCAACCTGCCCGACGAGACCGCCGCCGACGAGGACGAGGTCGTCCGCGAGGTCGGCGAGGCCGGGAAGACGGGCGCCGACCACCTCGAGCTCGCGGGCGAGCGCATCGACATGGAGCGCGGCGCGCGGCTGTCGGGCTCGCGCTTCGCCTACATCCGCGGCGACCTCGTGCTGCTCGAGCTCGCGCTCGTGCGCTGGGCGCTCGAGAAGCTGATCGGCTACGGCTTCGAGCCCGTGGTGCCGCCGGTGCTGGTGCGCGAGGAGGCGCTCTACGGGACCGGCTTCCTGCCCGACACCGAGCAGCAGATCTACACGCTGCCCGACGACGAGCTCTACCTGGTGGGCACGAGCGAGGTCGCGCTCGCCTCGCTGCACGCCGGCGAGATCCTCGACGAGCTCCCCCGCCGCTACGCGGGCTTCTCGTCGTGCTTCCGGCGCGAGGCCGGGGCGGCGGGCAAGGACACGCGCGGCATCTTCCGCGTGCACCAGTTCGACAAGCTCGAGATGTTCTCGTTCGTCGAGCCGGGCGCCTCGCGCGAGGAGCACGAGCGCCTGCTCTCGATCGAGGAGGAGATCATGGGCGAGCTTCAGATCCCCTACCGCGTGGTCAACATCGGCGTCGGCGACCTCGGCGCCAGCGCGGCCAAGAAGTACGACTGCGAGGCGTGGCTGCCGGGCCAGGGCCGCTACCGCGAGCTGACCTCGACGTCGAACACCACCGACTTCCAGGCCCGCCGCCTGCAGATCCGCTACCGCCCCTCCGAGGGCGCGCGGCCGGAGATCGTGCACACGCTCAACGGCACCGCGGTGACCTGGCGCCACATGATCGCGCTGCTCGAGAACGGCCAGCGCGACGACGGCAGCGTCGAGCTTCCGGGGGCGTTGGTGGCGTACGGGGCGCCGGCTAGCCTGCCGCCGAGCGCACCGCGCTGAGCGCGTCCTCGCGGGTGGCGTGGATGTCGAAGGTCGCGTCCAGGCGCGTGATCTCGAACAGCCGCAGGACCGTCGGGTTGGTGCACACGAGCGCCATGCGCCCGCGCTGGCGCGTGACGCGCCGCAGGCCGTTGAGCAGGACGCTCAGCCCGGTCGAGTCGATGAACTCGACGGCGCTGAGGTCGAGCACGACCGCCGTCTTGCCGCGGCCGATGGCGTCGTCGAGCAGGACGCTGAAGCGCGGCGCGGTCGAGACGTGGATCTCGCCCGTGATGGCGATCACGTGGGTGCGCTCGTCGAGATCCTCTTCGGACAGCTCGAATTGAGGCTCGGCGAAGGCCACGATGTCCCTTGCCTACCCGACCGCGAGGGGCGAAGTCAAACGGAACGCGTCCGCCGCTGGGGCGCGCCGGTCGCCGCGGCGCGGTGCAGCAGCGGCAGGACCTCGGTCCCCAGGTCGGTCAGGACGTAGCGCAGCGCCGGCCGTCCGGGGCTGCCGTGCGACCGTGGGCCGACCGCGCGCAGGAGCCCCGCGTCGGCCAGGAGCTGGAGGTGGTGGCGCACCGTCGTGGCCGGGATCTCGTCCTGCTCCATGAACGCGACATCGCCCGCGGCCAGCGGCTGATCGCTCACGGCGAAGGCCCGCAGCGCGCTGATCCGAAGGGGATGGGCGAGCACGCGGAACGCCTTCGCCAGCTCGGCGTCGGTGTGCGAGCTGTAGTTCCGGCGCTGCTGGACGCGCACGGCTTCGGATACTTCCACCCCGCCGCTCGTCGTACGTGCAACGCACGCATTCTTGCGGCGGGCGGCGTCAGCGTCCGGACGAGCGGTGCTGGCGCGTGAACGTTCGATGGAGTGGGAGCTGGGGCACCGAGAGCAGAGTTATACTTGCGGTATGACTCAACGTGTTGGGGCCAAGGGGCAGGTCGTCATCCCGAAGGACATCCGCGACGAGCTTGGCCTGCAACCCGGCGCCGAGGTCTCGTTCGAGCGCGACGGGGAGGCCGTGCGCATCACGGCTGCGGGCGCTCCTGCCGTGCGCGGACTGCGCGGCCGCTACGACTCGAGTGGGTTGGCCGCCGACCTGCTGGCCGACCGCGCGCGCGAGCCGCGGTGAGCGTCTGCCTCGACTCCTGGGCCGTCCTCGCGTGGCTGGACGGCGACGAGCCGGCGGCGACCGTGGTGCAGGAGGCCTTCGACTCCGACCGGCCGTACATGAGCTGGATCAACGTCGGAGAGGTCGCCTATCAGGTCGAATGTCGCCACGGCGCCGACGAGGCCGCCCACGTCGTCCGCCGGCTGCGCGCGGCGGTCGCACTCGACGCGGTCACGGCCGAACGCGTGCTGGCGGCCGCGAGCATCAAGGCTCGCCATCCGATCGCCTTCGCGGACTGCTTCGCTGCTGCGACGGCGGCCGCTCGCAACGTCACCCTTCTCACCGGCGACCCCGAGTTGCTGGAACGCGACGTCGGCTGCCCGACGCGGGACCTGCGCGTGCGGTGACAAGCAGCGGAGGGGGCGGGATTCGAACCCGCGGTCCGCGTGAACGGACTCCGGTTTTCAAGACCGGTGCATTCGACCGCTCTGCCACCCCTCCGGGCGCGCGGGCAGCGTAGCCGCTCGGGTTCGCGCGGCCCGCCTGCGGGCATGATCCGCCGTCGATGGCGGTCGCGCGGGAGGGTCACCCCCACTTGCCACCCGGGCGCGAGCCCGGGCCCCAGTCGCGCCGGCGGGCCACGGGCCGCGCGCTCGGCGGCTGCGCGGCGCCGGCCTTCGTCGTGGCCGGGCTGGTCGCAGCGGCGATGGTCGCGGGCTTCGGGGCGCTGCTCGGCTCGCTGCCGGACGGGCCGCCGTCGTGGCCGTTCTACGCCGGGGCGGCGGTCGTGCTCGTGCTGTCGTGGCTCTTCGCGCGGACGATGTGGCGGGGAGCGCGGACGCGGTACGCGGGCGGGGTGTCGGTGAGCGTCGACCGCCAGGAGCTGCGGCGGGGCGAGCGGGTGCTGGCGACGGTCGCCGACTCCGGGTCGGGCGCGGGCGGCGGCGCGCTCGAGGTCGGCCTCGTGTGCACCGAGCACTTCGACGTCTGGCGCAGCTACGGCGACCACGCCCCCAGCCGGGCGATCGACTCGGCCGCGGTCACCCAGGTGTGGGCGGGCGCGGACGGCGGCGGCCTGGGCGCGCGCGTCGAGCTCGCGCTGCCGGCCGACGCGCCCTACTCCTACGAGGGCGACTGCGTGTCGCTGTCGTGGGCGGTGGTCGTCCGGCGCGCCGGCGAGCAGCGCTTCGGCGAGCCCGTCCCGGTGTGGGTGCAGCCGTGAGGCTGCGCGTCGAGGTCGACGGCGAGCCGCTCGCGCCGGGCGCCGCGGTCGCGGGGCGCGTCGTCGTCGAGGAGGGCGGAAGCGCCCGCTCGCTCTCCGTGCGGCTGGCCTTCGTCGAGCGCACTAAGGACTTCGAGAAGGTCGCGCGCGAGGCCGAGACCGCCGTCCTGGCCGAGGGCGAGCTCGCCGACGGCGCCATCTTGGGGTTCTCCCTGCGCCTCCCCGGCGATGCCGCGCCACAGGTCGTGACCGCCCACGCGCGCATCGGCTGGGAGGTCCGCGCCCGCGCCGACCGCCCCGGTCCGGACCCCACCGCCGACCGGCCGGTCGAGCTGCTCCAGGGTTACACTGCGCAGGACCGGGAGAGGTGGCCGAGTGGCTGAAGGCACTCGCCTGCTAAGCGAGTATGGGGTTTAAACTCCATCGCGGGTTCGAATCCCGCCCTCTCCGTCCGCGCGGCCGATCGGGCTCCCGCTCGCTAGACTCGATCCTCGCCGCAACGCGGCCCTGCGCCCGTAGCTCAGCTGGATAGAGCGTCGGTCTACGGAACCGAAGGTCAGAGGTTCGAATCCTCTCGGGCGCGCCTCAGAAACGGCTCTGTAAAGCCAAATTCTTGGCTGGGTTACGGCAGCTCGGCACCCCAGGTGGGAACGGATGGGAACAAGACCGGCGCGTCTCCAGGCCTGGCTGGCGGTTGCAGGCCGACCGGGCCGCCGGTGGTGTGGTCGACGGTTATCGAGCCTGGGGCTCTATCGTCGAGACGCCAGCACGATGAGCGTCCAGTAGCCAGCGAACCGCTTGATCAGGGCGCGGTGGATGCGGGCCCGGGCAGGTTTCGTGACCCCGCGCATCGGCTCTACTCGCCGGGGGGCGCTCGCACACCCAGGCGAAGCGGGCGCCTGACGTCGCGCGCCTCGCCCGTCCGGGTCGCCTAGCGCGACCGTCCCGTACGAGCAGGTGCGCCTGCTCGATGTCCTCTCGCAGGAGATGCGGGCGATGTCGTGATAGCCGAGCTGGGCGGGCTCGCCTTGACCGACGCACGCGCCCGAGAGCTGCGCACAACGCTGCTCGAGTTCCTCGTTGCGAACCGCAGCTACCAGGCCGCGCCCGCTCGTCTCATCTCCACAAGAACACGGTGGTGAAGCGAGTGCGCGCCGAGCAGCTCGTCGGCGCCCCTGTCGCCGACCGCCAACTCGAGATCCACACCGCGCTTCAGCTCGTGGACATCTTTGGCGACCGCATGCTCGACCCGACCGTCGGGCGCTGAGCGGACGGCCAATCGCACCGCCCGCCGCTGACCACGGTGCGCTCCCGCGCAAACGGTGTGCACCGGCATCCAAGACGCCGCTTCCAGCGCTGCATAAGGTCGCCGACGGTCCTGCCGTGTCCTGGGCGAGCGCTGGCTCGCTCCGCGGCGAGCATATGCTCGTCGGGGCAGCTCCGCTGTCCCGTGCGCCCTATATCTACTAATCAGATACGAGCCAACACGATCATGACCAACCTTGCTACGCCCACGCCTCCCATCCTCTCGCCGCCTGGCGACCTCGGCCTGCAGGAGCACTACATCAACGGCCGCTTCCGTCCCAGCGTGTCGGAGGCCACGTTCGAGACGTTGAACCCCGCCACGAACGAGGTCCTGGCGCACGCGGCGGACGGGGAGGAGGACGACGTGGCTGCCGCGGTGGTCGCGGCCCGGCACGCGTTCGACGAAGGCCCGTGGCCGCGGATGGAGGCAAGCGAGCGGGCAGCAGTCCTGCGGCGTATCGCCGCGTGCATCCGTGAGCACGCCGACGAGTTCGTCGCGCGGGAGGTCGCCGACGTTGGCATGCCCGTCGCGCAGATGAGGGGCCTGGCCGCGCGCGCCGCCCAGAACTTCGAGTACTACGCCGGGGTGGTGGCCGAGCTCCACGGCCGGGCGTTCCAGGTCGGCGACGCGTTCCACAACTACACCGTTCGCAAGCCGGTGGGCGTCGCGGGGCTGATCATGCCGTGGAACGCGCCGCTGATGCTGTCGACGTGGCGGATCGCGCCGGCGCTGGCGGCAGGCAACACCGTGGTGCTCAAGCCGGCCGAATGGTCGCCGCTGACCGCGACTCTGCTGGCGTCGGTGCTCGAGCAAGCCGGCGTGCCGGCCGGCGTGTTCAACGTGGTGCACGGGTTCGGCGAGACCGCCGGCGCTCCGCTGTCCTCCCATCCCGGCGTCGACCTCATCTGCTTCACCGGCGAAACGACGACCGGGCAGACGATCATCGCCGCAGGGGCGCCCACGCTCAAGCGCTCATCGGTGGAACTGGGTGGCAAGTCGCCGGTTGTGGTCTTCGAAGACGCCGATGCCGAACTGTGCGTCGATGCCGCGCTCGCGCAGATCTTCACCATGAACGGCCAGCGCTGCACGGCGGGCTCGCGATTGCTTGTACAGGAGCGGCTGTACGAGCGGATCGTCGAAGCGGTCGCCGAACGGGCGCGCAACATCCGGGTCGGCGACCCGTTCGACTCCGCGACCGAGCTCGGACCGCTCATCCACCCTGAGCACCACGCGCGCGTGCTCGACTACATCGCCTCGGCGCGCGCGCAGGGCGCCCGCGTGTTGGCCGGCGGCGCCCGTCCCGAGCACCTGCCAGATGGCAACTTCCTGGAGGCGACGGTGATCGCAGATGTCGACGAGACGATGCGCGTCTTCCAAGAGGAGATCTTCGGGCCCGTCCTAGTCGCCATGCCGTTCCGCGACGAGGCCGACGCCGTCCGCCTCGCCAACGCCACGCGCTACGGCCTCGCCGCCTACGTCTGGACGAACGACGTTCAGCGAGCGCACCGTGTCGCGCAGGCGATCGACACCGGCATGTGCTGGGTCAACTCGCACAATGTGCGCGACCTGCGCACGCCGTTTGGCGGCGTCAAGGACAGCGGGATCGGCCGCGAGGGCGGCGACTACGCCTTCGACTTCTACTGCGAGACCGAGATCGTTCACATCGCGTTGGGCTCGCACCACATCCCCCGGCTCGGCCTGGGCGGCGAGGACGACAGGAGAGACCCGTGAGCACCGCTACCGAGTTGGTGTCACAGCCGGCCGCGACGCCGACGTACGACATCGTTCGCGCCGCGTACGTCGAGCTGCAGGTCACCGACCTTGCCGCGTCGGAGCACTTCTACGCCGACCTGCTCGGGATGATCGTCGCCGAGCGCGGCACGGACACCGTCTACCTGCGCGGCTGGGAGGAGCGGGTGCACCACTCGCTGGTCCTGCGCCGCGCGCCGGTCCCGGCGGCGGCGCGGCTTGGCTTTCGCATGCGCCGCGAGGAGGACCTTGACCTCCTCGCCCACGACCTCGAGTCGCAGCGCCTGGCCGTCGCCTGGGCCGACGCTCCCGAGCCCGGCGTCGGCCGCGTGCTGCGCGTGTGGGATCCGTTCGGGTACCCGCTGGAGTTCGTCTACGAGATGCAGCAGGTCGAGACACAGCTGCAGCGCTTCGACCTGCATCGCGGTGCGCCGATCCTCCGTTTCGACCACCTCAATCTGCACACGCCGCGCCTCGAGGAGGCGTTTCGGTTCTGGAGCGGCTTGGGCTTTCGCTGTTCGGAGTACATCTCCACGGATGGGCCCGAGGAGCGCATCACCGGGGCGTGGCTGCTGCGCAAGCCCAGCGTCCACGACGTCGCGCTGACGGCGGGGCGTGGACCGCGGCTGCACCACACGGCCTTCTGGATCGGCGAGCCGGCGGGTGTGCTGCGCGCCTGCGACCAGCTCGCCGCGGCAGGCCATGCTCATGCCATCGAGCGCGGGCCCGGCCGGCATGGCGTCTCCAACGCCTTCTTCGTCTATCTGCGTGACCCCGAGGGACACCGCATCGAGCTGTATGCGTGTGACTACTACACCGGCGATCCCGATCTCAAGCCGCTGCGCTGGTCGGTCAACGACGTACGCTGCCGGTCGTTCTGGGGCACGCGCGCGCCCGACAGCTGGTACGACGAGTCCTCGAACATCCTGGGGCCAGACGGTCAGATCGTCGCTACGGAGGACGGCAGCGTCGACGAACGCACCGAGGTGATGGCCTAGCGCCAGAGGGCGGTCGCGATCTCGTCCGCCGCCGCGATGACGTCGGGCGCGACCGCGTCGGGGTCGAGGCCTTCGATCCACACGGCGCTGACCGAGGCCTCGGGCTCGTGGCCAGGCGCGGCGATCGCCGCGGCGACACCGGTCGCCCCGGGGAGCAGCTGGCCCCGCGAGACGCCATACCGCTGCTCGCGCGCGCGAGTAACGTCGACCGGCTCGTCCCGTCGCGGTGGCATCGCTGCGAGCAGGACGTGGCCGGGGCAACCCTGGGTGAGCGGGTGGCGCATGCCGGGCCGGTAGGTCAGGTGCATGCGTGGTTCGCGCGGTAGGACGACCGTGGCGACGACCGCCTCCTCGCCGTCGCGGATGGTCAGCGCCGTCGTGGCGTGCAGCCGGTCGGCGAGCCGCTGGAGCACCGGCTCGGCTACCTCGTGCAAGCGTGGCCGGACGCCCGCGGCGAGCTCGATGAGACCGGGCGCGAGCGTGAAGCGGCCGTCCGGCTCGCGGCGGACGAGGTGGTGGTCGGCAAGGGGCCCGAGCAGGCGGTACACGGCGGCGCGATGCGTCTCGAGCACCGCGGCGAGCTCGGCGACCGAGAGGCCGTCGGGACGGCGCGCCAGCGCCGCGAGCGCGCGCAAGCCACGGTCGAGCGTCTGGGAGTGAGTGGCGGGCGAAGGTGCGGAGGGCTCGGGCGTCGACACGTGGTGAACGGTAGTCGTGACACCACCAGCCGTGCGAGTGGGAACGCGCCAAGGCGCACGAATATGTTGCGGGCCGTCCAGATATCGTGCAAGGTCTTGCGGGAGGAGAGCCGCTGCTCGGCGGGCGCGCAGCGCGTCGTCGTAGCGACTTGTCGACCACCGCCGTCCACGTCAAGGAGCTGTCCCGATGGGAGCCCGCACCGGCCAGGAGTACGTCGAGCGCCTCGCTCAGACCCGTCCCACGATCGACATCAACGGGCAGCGCGTCGCCGGTCCGGTCACCGAACATCCGGCGCTCGCCGGCGTCGTCCGCAGCTACGCCGAGCTGTACGATCTGCAGCACGATCCTCAGCTGCGCGACGTGCTGACCTATGAGTCACCGACCAGTGGCGAGCGCGTGGGAACATCGTTTCTCGTGCCGCGCGACACGGATGACCTGACCAAGCGACGCGCCGGCTTCAAGGCCTGGGCTGACCACAGCCTCGGCACGCTCGGCCGCACAGGCGACTACCTCAACTCCGCGCTCATGGCGCTCAGCGAGGCCGGACCGTGGTTCGCGCAGGCCGATGGGCGATTCGCCGACAACATCGCGGCCTACTACGAGAAGGTGCGCGAGGAGGATCTGCTCACCACGCATACCCTGATTCCCCCCCAGATCAACCGAGCGGCCGGGCCCGGACAGCACGTCGACGGCCGCGCGCTCGGCGCTCACGTGGTCCGCGAAGACGACAACGGCATCGTGATCCGCGGAGCGCGGATGCTGGCGACGATCGGGCCGATCGCCGACGAGTTGCTGGTCTTCCCCTCGACGGTGCTCAAGGGCACGCCGGAGGACGCGCCGTACTCCTTCGCCTTTGCCATCAACTGCGACGCGCCCGGCCTGCGCTTCATCTGCCGCGAGAACCTGGACTACGGTCGCAACCACCCGCTCGCGGGCCGCTTCGACGAGATTGACGCGGTTGTCGTCTTCGATGATGTCCACGTGCCGTGGGAGCGCGTCTTCATGCTTGGCCAGCCGGAGCTGTGCAACAGCTTCTACGTCGATACCTCGGCCGTTGTGCACATGACCCATCAGGTCACAGCGCGTACGACGGCCAAGGCTGAGGCTTTCCTCGGGCTGATGTCGCTGATGACTGAGGCGATCGCCATCGAGCAGTTCAGCCACATCCAGGAGGACCTCGCGCAGGTCATCGCGATCGTCGGCATCCTGCACGGTCTCCTACGCGCCGCGGAGGCCGACGCGGCGGCCAACGAGTTTGGCGTCTTCACGCCGGCCTGGGAGCCGCTCAACACCGCGCGCAACTGGTTTCCGAAGATCTCGCAGCGGCTGCCCGAGCTCGTCCGCAAGTTCGGCGCCAGCGGCCTCATGGCGACGCCGACCGAGGCCGACATCGCCGGCAGCGCGAAGGACGACATCGAGCGCTACCTGCAGTCAGCCGCGCTGGCCGGCCCCGAGCGCGTGCGGCTGTTCCGCCTGGCGTGGGATCTGTCGGTCTCGTCCTTCGCCGGCCGCCAGAACCTGTACGAGTACTACTTCTTCGGCGATCCGGTGCGCATGGCCGGCGCGTTCCTGAAGGCGACCGACCGCGAGCCGTACAAGGCGCGGGTGCGCTCATTCCTCGACCGGGTCACCGAAAGCGAACCGGTCGCGGCATGACGGCCGTCGTCTCCCGTTCGCTGCGCTCGTGCCTCGGGCGGTTCGCGACTGGGGTCGTGGTCGTGACCTTCGACGGGCCCGATGGGATCCGCGGGATCACGGTCAACGCGTTCACCGCGGTCTCGATGGAGCCGCCGCTCGTCCTGGTCAGCGTGGCACGGCGCGCGCGCTCGCACGACGCGCTGAACGGCCGCCCCTTCTGCGTCAACGTCCTCGGCGCCGAGCAGGAGTCCATTGCCCGCCAGTTCGCAGGCACCGGCGAGGGCACCGCGGTGTGGGTCGACGGTGCACCGGTCCCGCGGCTGGCCGGCGTCCTGGCGCACCTCGAGTGCCGCCCGTGGCGCGCCTACGACGGAGGCGATCACACGTTGTTCCTGGGCGAGGTCGTCGACTACGAGTACCGCGACGGCGCGGCGCTCGGTTTCCACACGAGCGCCTTCACCGCGATCGCCGAACCTCAGCTGGGCATCGAGGACCTGTTTTGAGGCCAACCATCTTCGCCGATCCGGGGGGCGATCGCTGATGCCGTTGCCCGCCGGCCTGCGGCCGACGAAGGTGGTCGCCGTCCACCTCAACTACCGCAGCCGGGCCGCGCAGCGTGGGCGCTTCCCGTCGGAGCCGTCGTACTTCCTCAAGCCGCCGTCCTCGATCTCCGATGGAGGGCCGGTCGAGCGGCCCAGGGGCGCCGAGCTGCTGGCCTACGAGGGCGAGATCGCGGTGATTGTCGGCGCCCGCGTCCGCGCGGCGTCGGTCGCTGACGCGCAGGCCGCGATCGGCTGGTACGCGCCGGCCAACGACTTCGGCGTGCACGACTTCCGATGGGCCGATCGCGGCTCGAACGTGCTGTCCAAGGGCCACGACGGCTACACGCCGATGGGTCCGGCGGTCGCGGCGGACAACGTCGACCCGGCAACGCTGCGCCTTCGCACGCGTGTCAACGGCGAGGTCGTCCAAGACGCCGCCACCGACGAGCTGCTGTTCGGCTTCGCCGAGCTGATCGCTGACCTGTCGCGTTTCATGACGCTGGAGCGCGGAGACGTGATCTTGACCGGCACCCCCGCCGGCACCGGGGTCGTGACACCCGGCGACGTCGTCGAGGTGGAGCTGTTCGGCCTCGGCTCGTCAGTGCGCAGCACCGTCGTCGAAGCTGAGCGTGAGTTGGCGGCGCACGGTGCCATGCCGCGCGCCACAGCCGCGGCGCGCGCATTCGCCACGGGCGTCAACACGCCTCGGCCCGTCACGCTCTCGACCGACGCGGACGCCGCGCTGCGCCGTGTGTCCACGGCGACGCTGACCGTCCAGCTGGCCAAGCGCGGCGTCGCCAACACATTCCTGGGCGGCCTGCGCCCGACCCGCCCTGACCTGCGCATGGTCGGCTACGCGCACACGCTGCGCTACGCCGCGCTGCGCGAGGATGTTCGCGACGCGCGCAAAGGCTCGGAGGACGCGCAGAAGCTGGCCGTCGAAACCGTCTCACCCGGCGACGTGCTGATCATGGAGGCGCGCGGCGAGCTCGGCGCCGGGACCATAGGCGACATCCTCGCCGCCCGCGTGCTGGCCCGCGGCGGCGCAGGGATCGTCACCGACGGCGGCGTGCGTGACACGCCCGGCGTCGCAGATCTGGCGATCCCCACCTACTTCCAGACGCCCAACGCCGCGTCTCTGTGGCTCAGGCACATTCCGTTGGACGTGGACGTACCGATCACGTGCGCCGGCACGCTGGTCATGCCCGGCGACGTGATCGTCGGCGACGCCGAGGGCGTGGTCGTCCTGCCGGCCGCGTTGGCCGAGGAGATCGCCCACGACGCGGTGGAGCAGGAGGAGCGTGAGGCCTGGGCGCTCGAGCGTGTCCAAGCCGGAGAGTCCATCCGCGGCATCTACCCGATCGCCGACGAGCGCCGCGCCGAATACGAGCGCTGGCATGCCACCCGCAACAAGGAGCAGTCGTGATGAGCAGCCGCTTTGCTGGCGATCCGTCCGCCGTGCGCGGTGCGATCACGCCACTCGTGACACCCTTCGCCGCCGACGGATCGCTCGACCTGGGCGCGATCAAGCCGCTGGTGGACTGGCAGCTCGAACAGGGCACACATGGCATCTCGGTCGGCGGCTCGACGGGAGAGCCGACCTCCCAGACGGTCTCGGAGCGTGCCGCGGTGATGCGCGCGGCCGCCGCGGCGATCGACGGGCGCGTGCCGTTCTTGCCAGGGACCGGCACCGCGCTGATGGCGGAGACCCTCGAGCTGACTGCCGAGGCGCAGCGCCTTGGCGCAGCGGCCGCGCTGGTGGTTACGCCCTACTACGGGCGAGCCCAGCAGGAGGGCCTGTTCCGGTGGTACTCATCCGTTGCGTCTGAGTTCCCCGACCTGCCCATCATCGTCTACAACGTGCCCGTCCGAGCGGCGGTCGACATCGCGCCGGAGACCGTGGGCCGGCTGCGCCGGGCGCACCACAACATCGTG
The DNA here is from genome assembly GCA_963851295.1 of uncultured Actinomycetes bacterium. Classification (GTDB taxonomy): domain Bacteria; phylum Actinomycetota; class Thermoleophilia; order Solirubrobacterales; family Solirubrobacteraceae; genus JAOPZW01. The sequence continues at coordinate 384,867 of CAWKOS010000006.1, forward strand.
GGCATCAAGGAGACGACCCGCGACTTCGAGCACGCGTCATACGTCCTGAACGCGGCCGGGACCGACTTCATCGCACTGTCCGGCATCGAGCTGCTCTGCTATCCGATGCTCTGCCTCGGCGGTGCCGGGCATCTCAGCTGCGTTGGCAACTTCGCGCCGCAGCCGGTCGCCCAGCTCTACGACGCGTTCGTCGCCGGGAATCACGAGCAGGCCCGCGCCCTGCACTACGACCTGCACCCACTCGTCGATGCGGCCTTCGCCGAGACCAACCCCGTCCCAGCCAAGTGGGTCATGGAGCAGCTCGGCCTTCTGGAGTCCGGGCGGCCCCGCGAGCCGCTCGCACCGCTGAGCGACGCCGCTCGGAAGCGCGTACTGCAGCTGCTGGCCACCAGCCCCCACGTCGATCTGCCCGTCGCGGTCAGCGCGTAGGAGCTCAGCGCGTCCCGTTTTCGCGCCGCCAGGCCCGGAAGCTCTCGACGGTCCGCAACTTGTGGGCGCGCGCCGCTCGCTCGATCCGGTCGCTGCGCGCGCCGCGTTCGACGAGCCCGATCAGGTCGCGGTGCTCGGCGACCGACGCGGCGCCGCGGTACGGGATGTGCGTGAAGACGGTGCGCCGAATCGCGTCGAGGCGGCGCTCGACCTCCCGCAGCATCTCGACGAGGGCCCGGTTGCGGCAGCGATCCGCGAAGACCGCGTGGAACTCGTGATTGTGGCGTCCGAACGCCAGCGGATCCATGCGTTGCATCGCCGACACCATCAGGTCGGTCGTTTCATGCAGCCGCGCGATGTCAGTCTCCGTGAGCAGTGGCGCCGCTGCCGCCGTCGCATAGCCCTCCAGCACGGCGAGCACCGAGAGCTCGTCCTCGAACAGTTCGGGGTCGGCCGGAGCCACCTGGGCGCCAACATTGGGTCGGTAGACCACGAGCCCCTCGGCCTCGAGCCGCCGGACCGCCTCACGGACGGGGACGGTCGATACCCCGAGCTCCACGGCCGCCGCGTCGAAGACCAGGCGAAAACCAGGGCCATACGCGCCCGTGAGGATCCGCTCGCGCAGCGTCTCGTAGACACGCTGCTGCTTGGTCGTGGGCCCGGAGGACTGGACCGAGGACATATGAGAAGATATCGTATCTGATGTCATTTTTTTCGGGCTGTGGTGGCCCGGCAGGAGGAGAGATGGCGGTTCTGTGCGATACGGCAACGGTCTCGGTGCGGGACGGTGTCGAGCTGTGGGTCGAGGCGGTGTCGGAGCTGTTCGTCCCGCTGCAGTGCGTGCCGCACCACGGCGCGGCGTTTCACGGCCGGCTGCGCGCGGGCCGGGTTGGCCCTCTTCGGATGTGTGGGATGGAGGTGAGCCCGCACACGGTGAGGCGGACGCCACGTCTGGCAGCGAACACGCAGGGCGACCAGTACAAGCTGAGCCTGATCCTCGGTGGCGAGGTGCTCATCGTCCAGGACGGCCGGGAGGCCGTGCTGCGCCCGGGCGACTTCGGCATCTACGACTGCTCGCGCCCCTACACGTTCGTCACCAACGACTCGTTCGGGATGCTCGCCTGCGTGCTGCCGCGGGACCTCATCGGGTTTTCGCCTGACCGCATCTCGCAGATCACGGCGACGCGTATTCCGAGCGCCAACGGGATCGGATGGGCGATGGCGCCATTCCTGAGGCGGCTCGCCGACTTGGCGGTCCGTGACGAGGTGCCGCCCGACGAGCACCGGGTCGTCGAGAGCGTCGTCGACCTCGTGGAGTCTCTGTGCGCGACGGTGATGACCGAGGACGCCGGCCCGCACGCGCACTCGCGCGCCGAGCTGGTGCTCCGCATACGCGCCTACATCGACTCCCACCTCGGCGACCCGGACCTGACGCCGACCCGGATCGCCGCCACGCACTTCATCTCCAAGCGTTATCTCCACAAGCTGTTCGAGGCCGAGGGCACGAGCGTCTCGCGCTGGATCCGCGAGCGGCGGTTGGAGCGCTGCCGGTCGGCGCTCGCCGATCCGCGGTGGCGCGAAGAGACGGTGACAAGCATCGGCATGCGCTGGGGCCTCACGGACGCGGCGCACTTCAGCCGACTGTTCCGCGAGACCTACGGATGCACGCCGAGCGAGTACCGTCGGCTGGATCTGCCGGCTGCGTCATGACCTGCCGGGCTGAGCGGCTCTAGCGGTAGAGCTGCTCGACGTACCCGGCGCCGATGCCGACGTTGGCGTAATGCTCCTTGCAGAGCTTGATGTAGTCGAAGACGTCGAACTGGCCCACGGGCTCGCCGTCCTCGTCGATCCAGATCAGCGGGCCCGTCACATTGAAGTGGACCTTCATCGGCTCCGGGTGTTCATAGGCGACGAGCGTGTGGCCCTCGCCGGGCGACTCGTAGACGAAGTCCCCGGCCGTGGCGACCCAGTCGTGCTCGAGGTAGCCCCATTTGCCGGAGATGGTGTAGGCGAAGACCTGATGCGGGTGATAGTGGCGATTCACCAGGCCGGGCCCCTTCGCGTACAGGATGTCGGCCCAGCGGTTCTGGGTCGGGGAGATCCATAGGGGCCGGCTGGAGACCGTCTCGGTGAACGGGACGTAGTAGCGCTCGTCGTCGGTCGCAGCGTCGGAGATGTAGACGTCCGCGCCCGCGCCGGGGCGGAACACCTCCTCGATCGGCTTGAGGTCGCGCCAGAACTCCCGCTCGGTGGTGTCGGCCATGCAATGCCTCCTTGTGATCACAACGGCTCGCGGCCCGACGGTACGCCGCCCTGAGCCGCCAGGCGGCGAAGCGTGCGCTCTGGAACAAGCGCCGTGCACCCGCGTCCAAGCTGGCCGCGCCGCCCCTCCCGATACTGCGCCACGAGGGTCCACCGCGACGACCGTAGGAGTTACATGGCGGCTGGTACAGAGCTCGTTGAGACCATCGACCCCGCCACCGGCGAGGTCATCGCCGAAGTGCCGCACGCGTCGCCGGCCGACATCGACGAGGCCGTGGATCGCGCGCGCCGGGCATTCGAGCCCTCCGGGCCGTGGCGCTCACTGCTTCCCACCGAGCGGGCCCGGCTGCTGTGGAGCATCGGCGATCTCATCGACCGCCACGCCGACGAGCTGGCCGAGCTCGAGACGCGCGACCAGGGCCAGCCGATGGGCATCTCGCGTCAGGTGAGCGTCGTGGCCGCCGCCGAGCACTTCCGCTACTACGCCGGCTGGGTGACGAAGATCGCCGGGGATACCAACCCGCTGTCGTTCCCGGGCACCTTCAACTACACCGTGCGCGAGCCCGTCGGCGTCTGCGGGTTGATCATCCCGTGGAACTTCCCGCTGATGATCACGGCATGGAAGCTCGCGCCCGCGCTGGCGTGCGGGAACACCTGCGTGGTCAAGCCGGCCGAGCAGACGCCACTGACCGCGTTGCGCCTGGCCGAGCTGATCGCCGAGGCCGGCGTCCCCGATGGTGTCGTGAACGTCGTGACCGGTGGCCCCACGGTCGGAGCCGCGATTGCCGAGCACGCGGCCATCGACAAGGTGTCCTTCACGGGATCCACCGACGTGGGGCGCTCGATCGTGCGTGCTGCGGCCGGCAACTTCAAGCGCGTCTCGCTCGAGCTCGGCGGCAAGAACCCCGCCATCGTCTTCGACGACGCGCCACTGGACGCGGCCGTCGGCGGCATCCTGCAGGGCGGACTGCTGAACAGCGGACAGGTATGCGCGGCCTACAGCCGCGTGTACGTCCACCGCTCGATCGCGGACGGGTTCGCGGAGGCTGCTGCCGCCGAGGCGTCGTCGATGCGGCTCGGCCCCGGCCTGGATGCCGAGACGCAGCTGGGCCCGCTCGTCTCACGCGATCACCGCGAGAGCGTCGAGGCATACATCCAGACCGGCGTCGACGAGGGCGCGCAGCTGGTCTGCGGCGGCGAGCGTCCCGGCGGCGATCTGGAGGCAGGCGCATTCCTGACGCCGGCGGTGTTCACGAGCGTCGACGACAGCATGCGGATCGCCCGCGAGGAGATCTTCGGCCCGGTCATCTGCGTCATGCCGTTCGATGACGACGACGAGGTCGTCACGCGCGCGAATGCCACCGACTACGGCCTGGGCGCCTCGATCTGGACCCGCGACGTCGGTCGCGCTCACCGCCTCGCAGGCGCCGTTCGCGCGGGCAACGTCTGGGTGAACATGCCCAACCCGCTCGACGCCGCGGCGCCCTGGGGCGGCGTCAAGGCCAGCGGCTGGGGCCGCGAGATGGGCCGAGAGGCGATCGAGTTGTACACCGAGGTCAAGAGCGTCTGGATGGCGCTCGCTTGAGCGACGGGAACGGCATTGGCGTCCGGGCGCTGCCATCTCCCTGCCGCAGGCCTGAACCATCGACCGTCGTTGATTCTGGAGGAGGAGATGCAACATGACTAGGTATCTTCGCGCCGCGCTCGCCGCGGCACTGGCGCTGGCTGTGGTTGCGGGGTTTGCCGCCTGTGGCGGGTCGTCGGGGAACAGCAGCGATTCGGACGTCGGCAAGCTGGACACATCGGCCACTGCCGCTAAGTGCGGTATGGGCAGCGGGAAGGCGGCGACCGGCAAGCCGATCAAGGTCCGTGCGCTGACGACTGCCAGCGGCGGCATCGACTTCAGCTCCGCTCCGCGCTCGGCGGCGGCCTTCTTCAAGTGCGTGAACGCGAACGGTGGCATCAATGGGCGCCCGGTCGATTACGCCTACGGCGATGACGCGCTCAATCAGCAGAAGGCGGCACAGGTCGCGGCGAAGTTCGCTGCGGACACGTCCGTCGTGGCGCTGGCGGGCGACGCCACGTTCATCGGCTGCGGGGCGGCGAACCCCATTTACAAGAAGGCCGACCTGTACAGCATCACCGGGACCGGCGTGCCGGAGTCGTGCTTTGAGTCCTCCAACATCGCACCGGTGAACGCGGGGCCGCGGATGAGCGCGGTCGCCACTGTTCAGTATCTCAACGAGCAGGGCAAGGCATCCGCGATCGCGCAAGTGTCCAACAAGGTCCCGGGCGTCGGCGATTGGCTGCAGGCTGGCGTCAAGCAGTACGCCAAGGATCACAGCGTCAAGGTCGTCAAGTCGATCCTGCACGACCCGGCGTCCATCGACGCCAACTCCATCGTGGCCGACGTCAAGAACGCGAAGCCGTCGGCCGTCATCCTTCAGGACCCGGGGCCGCAATCTGCGGCGATCCTCAAGGCGGGCGCGACCCAAGGCCTGGAGAAGACGTTCGTCTGGTCGTGCCTGACGTCGTGCTATGACGCCTCCTTCCCGAGTCAGATCGGGCCGAAATGGGAGGGCTTCATCGCGAACGCCGAGCTGCAGCTCGTCGACGCCAAGACCCCTGACAACCTGCTGTGGCGGACCGTGCTGCAGAAGTACGGCAGCTCGAAGGATCCCCGCGACACCTTCGGGCAGTCCGGCTTCCTCGCGGCGAAGATCCTCACCGACACGCTGCTCAAGCTCGACCCCAACAGCATCACGCGCGAGGCCGTCTCCAAGGCGATCGTCGGGATCAAGGGCTACAAGTCCGACATCCTGTGCTCGCCCTGGTACTACGGGACGGCGGACCAGCACAACGCCAACCACACGACCCGTATGGCGATCGTGAAGAACGGCAAGTACACCTTGCTCGAAGATTGCAAGCCGGTCCAGGATCCGGCGCTTGCACCGATCCTCGCGCAGGAGAAGAGCGAGGGCCTCGCCGGCTGACGGAGGCAGCGATGCTCAAGCCGTTCATCATCTCGGGCCTGGCCGTCGGCTCGCTCTATGCGCTGTCAGGCGTCGGGATGCTCGTGCTGTACCGCACCACCGGGGTGTTGAACCTGGCGTACGGGGCGCTCGGGGCGATGGCGGCTCTGATCAGCTGGCAACTGCTGCAGAATGGCGTCGCCGACTGGCCCGCCTACGCCGCCGGCGTGGGCGTGGCGGGCGGCGCGTCGCTGCTGTACGGCTCGCTGCTCGGCCCTTACCTGGCCGAGCGCGAGCCGGTCGTCAAAGCCACGGCCTCGTTGGGGTTCGCCCTCGCCATCCTCGGGGTGCTCAACTGGTATTGGACCGACGACATCCGGACGCTGTCGCTGCCGACCGACACGTCGGGGTTCGACCTGGGCGACGTCCGCGTGAGCACGACGCAGGTGGTGGCGCTCGCGCTCGCCGCCACGATCACCGTCGCCACCGCGATCTACCTGCGCCGCTCGTTGACCGGGACGTCGATGCGCGCACTCGCCGACGACCGTGAGCTGAGCTCGATGCTCGGCGTCCGCGTGCGGTTGGTGGAGTCGCTGGCGTGGCTGGTGAGCGGCGTCCTGGCCGGCGTGTCCGGGCTGCTGCTGGCCGACCTCACCCAGCTCACCGCCACGACCCTGACGTTCCTCGTCATCCCCGCCCTCGCGGCCTGTGTCGTCGGCCGCTTCCGCTCGTTGTGGTGGACCTTGCTCGGCGGCCTGCTTGTCGGAGTCCTCGAGGCGATCGGCACGCCTTATGACTGGATCGCCGACTATCGCTCCGCCACGCCATTCGTGGTGGCGATCGCGGTCGTGCTGTACCTGCAGCGCCACAAGACGGTGACGATCGGAACCGCGCGATGATCGCAGTCGTGCGATGAGTGTCGGGGCCGTCAGGCTGGCGCCGCGCGCTTGGCGCCCGACCACCGCGGTGGTGAGCATCGCCATCCTGGTGGGGGTGGGCTTCCTGGTGCCCGCGGTCTTCTCGGTGTTCTGGATCCGCGCCTTCACGACCTCGGCCATCTACGCGATCGCGTGCGCTGGCGTGGGGTTGCTCTACGGGCGGCTCGGACTGGTGTCGCTGGGGCAGATCGCCCTGGTCGGCGTCGGCGGCTGGATCACGCTGCGGCTCGGTCATGGAACGGGGATGCCCTACCCGCTGCTGTTGCTGATCTCGGGGGCGGGCACATGCGCGATCGGCGTCATGGTCGGCCTGCCGGCGCTACGCCTCAGCGGCTTGAATCTGGCGATCGTCACGCTCATGTTCGCGGGCGCGTTCTCGATCGTCTTCAACGCGACCGGCTTTCCCAACGGAGGCGGTGGCTTCCTGGGCAAGGCAACGGGCTCGGCGCAACGCCTCGCGCTGGACCGGCCACCGCTGGGCGGCAGCGACGGCGGCTACTTCCGCTACGTCCTCGTGGTCGCGGCGCTGATGTTCGCCGTCCTCGCGTGGCAGCTTCGCGGACGCCCCGGCCGGCAGTGGGCCGTGATCCGCCAGAGCGAGGCGGCGGCACTCGCGGCCGGTGTGGACACGACGCGCAGCAAGCTGCGGGCCCTGGCGTTCGTGTCGTTCACCACCGGGGTCGCGGGCGGGCTGCTGGCCGCCAACGCCGGCGTGCTGGACCCGGGCAACTTCGGTGCCGCGGACTCGATCATCCTGTTCGCCGTGGTCCTCATCGGCGGAGCCTTCAGCCTGCTGGGCGCTGTGATCGCCGGCCTGTTGAGCCAGGCGTTCCCGTCGCTGTTGTCGGACATGGGCGTCAATGGCAACCTGATCCTCGTGGTATTCGGCCTCGGCCTCGTCCATGCCGTGAGCACGGCTCCCCAAGGGGTGGCCGGCCAGCTGCAGGGCCTGCCGGCGGCGATCCGCCGCAGAAGCCGGCGGGCGGAGACGGGTCATGCTGCGGGTGGCTGAGCTGACGGTCGTCTTCGGCGGCGTCAAGCCGTTGGACGAGGTCTCCCTCGAACTGCCATCAGGCGTCTGCGGCCTGGTCGGCCCCAACGGTGCCGGCAAGACGACGTTGTTCAACGTGCTCAGCGGCTTCGCGAGGCCCTCAGCCGGTGCCGTCGAGGCAGAGGGCACGAGCCTGCTCGGAATGGCCCCCCATCGCCGGGCGCGATGGGGACTGCGCAGGACGTTTCAGCAGGAGCAGGTGATCCATGCGCTGTCGGCCTATGACAACGTCCGCGTGACGGCCGACGAGGTCGGCGCGGACGACGCGGGCGTCCGCGAGGCGCTGGCGTTCGTCGGCCTCGAGGCCCCCGATCGCCGTGGCGGTGAGCTGAGCATGCTCGAACGCCGTCTGGTCGAGATGGCCAAGAGCGTCGTCGGCCGCCCGCGCATGGTGCTGCTCGACGAGCCCGGGGCGGGACTCGCCGAGGCGGAGACCGAACGCCTGGTCCAGCTCATCCGGCAGATCCCCGAACGCTACGACGCCCAGGTGATCCTCGTCGACCATGACATGGAGCTCGTCTCGGCGGTCTGCTCGACGACCGCCGTGCTGGACTTCGGGCGCGTCATCGCGCTGGGGCGGACATCCGAGGTCCTCGCGGACGAGCACGTACGGCGTGCCTACCTCGGCACCGAAGAGGTCTTCTGATGGGTGACGCGCTGGTGCTCGAAGCGGTGTCGGTGGCACGCGGTGGACGCCTGGTGGTCCATGGGGCAACGCTCACGGTGCCGCGCGGTGAGATCACCGCGCTGCTGGGACCCAACGGCGCCGGCAAGAGCAGCCTCGTGCTGACCGTGGCGGGCGTCGTCCGCCCCGCGGAAGGCTCGATCCGCGCGGGCGGCGTCGAGCTGGTGGGCCGGCGGCCCGAGCAGATCCGCCACGGCGGGGTCGCGACAGTGCCCGAGGGCCATCGCGTGCTTGGGGACCTGAGCGTGGCCGACAACCTCCGCGTGGCCGCGGCCCGGCTGCCTCGCCGGGCTCGACCTGCGGCGCTCGAGCGGGTGTACGAGATCTTCGGCGAGCTTCACGACCTCAGCGATCGCCGCGCGGGCAGCCTGTCCGGTGGGCAACAGCAGATGCTCGCCCTTGCGCAGGCGATGGTATGCGACCCGACGTATCTGGTCGTCGATGAGCTGTCGCTCGGACTGGCTCCGGTCGTCGTGCGCCGGCTGGTGCCGGCGCTGCGCGCGATCGCGGCGCAGGGCGTCGGCGTCCTTCTCATCGAGCAGTTCACCGCGCTCGCACTCGGCCTTTCGACGACGGCGCACGTCCTCGTGCGAGGCCGCATCCGCCTCTCGGAGGCTGCGGACGTCCTGCGCCGGCAGCCCGAGTTGCTCGCCGCCAACTACCACCTCACCGGCACCGCCCCGATGACCACTGGCATGAGCTCATGACCCTTCCAGGAGAGATCACATGACCGAGGCCTCCATCGCCCCCGCCGTTGCAGACGGCGACATCAACGATTTCCAGCCCGACGTCATCGTCGTCGGTGCCGGCTCCGCCGGCACCGCCGCTGCTCGCCGGCTCGTAGATCGCGGCGTCAAGGTGCTCCTGCTGGAGGCGGGCGGTCCCGATGTCAACCCGGCGATCCACGATCCAGGGCGCCTGCACGAGCTGTGGCTCTCCGAGGAGGACTGGGCCTACGAGACCGTGGAACAGCGCCATGCCGCGGGTCGACGGCTGGCCTGGCCGCGCGGGCGCGTGCTGGGCGGGTCGAGCTCCCTGAACGGGATGATCTGGGTGCGGGGCGCGAGGGCCGACTACGACGGGTGGGCCTACCTGGGCGCCGACGGCTGGGCTTGGGACGACGTTCGGCCCGTGTACGAGCGCATCGAGCACCGCAGCGCCGACGACGGCGGCATCGTCACGATCCTCTCGTCCTACCAGGCGGACGCGATCCACGACGCGATCGTGGCCGCTGCCCAGGCGTGCGGCATTCCGTTCAACCGCGACTACAACGGCGAGCAGCAGGACGGCGTGTCCTACATGCAGTTCAGCATCGCCGACCGCGTGCGTCACAGCACCGCAGCCGCCTACCTGCGCCCGATCGCCGACGACCCGAACCTGCGCGTGCTGCTGCGCGCCCCCGCGCGGCGCCTGCTGTTCGAGGGCAGTCGGTGCGTGGGCGTGGAATGGGAGCGCGACGGCCGGCTCGAGCGGCGCCATGCCGCCGAGGTGATCGTGTCGGGCGGGACGATCGGCTCACCGCACTTGTTGATGGTGTCTGGAATAGGGCCGGCGGACGACCTTGGCGAGCACGGGATCGACATCGTCGCCGACGTGCCCGGCGTGGGCGAGAACCTGCACGATCACCTGCTCTCACCGGTCATCTTCAGTGCCGAGCGCGAGGTCGGTCCGCCGTCCCCCGGCCTGCCTGCCTGCCAGACGCATCTCTTCTGGCGATCCCGGCCCGGGCTCGTCGTCCCCGACATCCAGCCGATTCACTTCATGGTGCCCATGTACGAGCCGTGGATGGAGGGCCCCGAGAACGGGTTCACGCTCATGGGCGGCATGGTGCGGCCGCTGAGTCGTGGCACGATCCGCCTCACCGGCCCGACGGTCGATGACCCGTTGGCCATCGACCCCAACATCCTGGCCTGCGATGCCGACCTCGACAGCCTCGTCGCTGCCGTCGAGTTGTGCCGTCGCATGGGCGCGAGCCCCGATCTGCAGGAGTGGGCCGCCGTCGAGCGCTACCCGGGCCCTCGCGCGACGTCCGCGCACGAGCTCCGGGACTACGTCCGAAAGACCGCAATCACCTACCACCATCAGGTCGGGACGTGCAAGATGGGCCGCGATCAGATGGCGGTGGTCGATCCGCGCCTTCGCGTCAACGGTGTCGAAGGGCTGCGCGTCGCGGACGCCTCCGTCATGCCCATGGTCACGACCGGCAACACCAACGCGCCGGCGATCATGATCGGCGAGCGGGTCGCGGACTTCGTGGCTGGGGACACGGCGGCCGCCGCCGGCAGCCGGGGAGCGACGACGGCTGCCGCATAGCGGCAGAACCCCGCACGCTGGGCAGTGTTGATACGCGTGGCCGATCAGGATCCGCGAGCTGGAGCGACCGTCTCCTGCTCAGTCGCTCCGGCTCGCGGTGCCTCTTCAATCCCGCTGCCATGAATTGATGACGTGGCGCTTTTCTGAGCGCGACCACGAGGCGGTGTGATTGCGTCCGCGGCAGTGCGCCGCTCGGGTGTCAGGCCTCGCGCCAGGCGCGCGGCAGCGCCTAGCAGTGTCGAGTGTCAAGGCCGATTGAAGATGTACCTCTTTTGCGCCGGCACTGCCTCCGATCACCGCATGGGATGCAGCGACTTGTTGTAGCGCGCACGGCCATTGACCAGCAGCGCACGTCTTACGGGCGAGGCGGGCGCCAGCCCTCGCTCCGGATCAGGATCGCGGGATCGAGCCGAGAACTCGCCGGCGGGCGAGCCCGCGCCAACCCAAGTCGTTCCCGCAGAAAGGAAGAGGACCACATGTCCAAATTGCGCATGAGGCTGGTAGGAGGGAGCGTCCGCAAGGCGGCGCTGTTCCTGCTGCTCGCTGCCCTCGCTGGGTCTCTGGCCGGGACAGCGGCAGCTGCCGTCCCAGTGCCCGCCGCGACTCTGACGGAGATCAACGTTCCGGGCACGACGCCGCTCTCGGCGACGACCGTTGACCTGGCGGCTGCTGGCTACACCGCCCGCGAGTTCTACGCGGCAGGCCTGGCCAACCGGTACACCGGGGCGGACGCCAACACTTTGACGACCGCTTCGCTTCTCGACAGCGGTAACCCGTATCGGACGCGGGTGATGGTGCGATACCCGACGCGCAGGAAGTTCAACGGCACGCTGGCTGTCGAGTGGACCAACGTCACGATCGGGGTCGACTTCGAGTTCGCCACGGCTGAAGCCTCGGAATACCTCCTGCGGGAGGGTTACGCGGTCGCGGTCGTGTCCGCGCAGCGTGTCGGTGTAGAACGGGCCAAGACGTGGAGTCCTCAGCGCTACGCGGGACTCTCGGTGGACGTGAACAAGTGTGGTGTCAGTGGCACGTCGCTGTGCACAGGAGACCCGCTCTCCTACGACATCTACGCGCAGATCACCCGGGCACTCAAAGACAACATCGGGGGAGCGTCTGCACCGATGCCAGGCCTGCGGGTGAAGGACGCGATCGCCATCGGTCAGTCCCAGTCGGCCGGTCGGCTGGCCATCTACTACAACACGATCCAGCCGCTGCACAACGTCTTCGACGGCTTCGCGTACTGGGACCGTTCGGGCCAGCTCCGATCTGACCTGACCGTGCCTGCGATCAGCGTTGAGTCCGAAGGGCTCGCGGGCTCCTTCGGGGGCGATCAGTGGACGACGTCGCAGTACACACGCAAGTGGGACGTTGCGGGCACTACGCACGCTTCGCTGTACGGCGCGCAGTACATCGAGGCGATCTCGCAGCGCGATCAATCGATTCTGCAGCCCGACGGCCAGCCGAAGACGTTCTTCGCGTGGATCGACCAAAACCACGCCTGTGCCAAGCTTCCGCCCTTCACCACGGTGGACGTTGGCCTGGTCTATGACAACGCAATCGACGCGGTGCGCGACTGGTACAAGAAGGGTAGGCCGGCCGCCCCGTCGGTGAGCTTCCAGGTCGACCCGGCGGGGTTCCCCGTTCGTGATGCAGATGGCAAGGTGCAGGGCGGAATCCGGCTGCCGCAGTTCCTTGTGCCGATCGCGGATCAGGGGGCACTGAACGGACCCGCGTTCCCGTGCAACGTGTCTGGCTGGCACCGCTACTACACCGACGCGGAGCTCAAGGCCACGTACCACAATCACGGCCGCTACGTCTTGAAGGTCGCCAGCATCATCTATCCCCTGGTTGCACAAGGCTACGTGCTCAAGGACGACGCGAACGCGGCCGTGCGCGACGCAGCGCGGTCGCACGTCGCGAGGTAGTCGCCGAGGACGGGCTCGCTGAACCCGAGTCACGCGCTGACGCGGAACGAGCGCCAAGTACCGTCCCGGGCATCACCCACCGAATTTGGTGGGTGATGCCCGGTGCGCGTGATCTCTACTGTGCGCTCGTCGTCGAAGCAGCGCACTGCACTGTCCCGACCTGATCGTGGTATCCCGAGGCCAGGGGTCTCCGGCGTCCCTATATCGCCGCGCACGCCCACCTCGACATCGATCTCGAGCGTGTATTGGGAAGATCTTCACCGACGACCTTTCGGCGCTGCGGATCACGGTGGAGGAGGAGCTCCAAACACCGCACGCGTAAGCGCTCGCGCGGGACCGATCCGCGCTTCGGTGGGAACGAAGGTGGGAACGAGGTGGGAGCAAATCGGGTCCCAGCGTGGCTGTCGGTGTCCGCTTGTGTCCCTTCGGGAATCTGGCGCTGTGCAGGGAATTCCCGATGAGAACAGGGGATGCAGCGCCGCTAGGGCCACCGCCTACGGAACCGAAGGTCAGAGGTTCGAATCCTCTCGGGCGCGTTAAGGAAAGGGCTCTAGTAAGCCAAATTCTCGCCGAGCTACGACCGCTCGGCACCGCCGGGTGGGAACGAGACTGGCGCGTCTCCAGCCTGGGTCACGGGATGCACACCGACCCAGGGCGCCGGTCGTGTGGTCCACGGTTTCCGAACCTGTGGCTCTATCACCGAGACGCCAGCACGATGAGCAGAAGCGACGACCTCTCGCGAGCGAACCAAGCGTCCGTGCTGCGATGTCCTGCCGGAGTGCTCGAGGCGTCGATCGGCACCCGACCCGCGGATTATGATCCCGGCCGACTTTGGCTTAGCCATCGGGAATTCCGCGCCAGTTCGACACGTCGTTGGACACAACTGCGTCCCCGGGTCCGCGCCATTCCGCGTGTCCCGGCCCTGGCAAAGCTGCACACGCCCGGTAGAGACAGATCGCCAGGATATGCGAGTGGGTTGAGAACGGAGAGCCGCAAGACCGCAACCCCGCGACGGACCCCGGCGCGGGCGGGGCCCGCGCCTTCAAGCGCGTGAACCCGTCGCTCGAGCGCACCCTCGGGTATCCGAGGCCGGAGCTCTTCTCGCGGTCGGTGCCCGACATCACGCATCCGGACGACGTGCAGCCATCGCGAGAGGCGCTGGCGCAGCTCACGGAGGGACACGATCTGGTCGGGCGCGAATCGCGCGTCAGCTGCGCCGGAGCGGTTTGGTGAGTTCCGCGCTCGCTGTCGCGAAGAGCTCGCCGGCCAGGCGGACAAGCTGAACGAGCCGTGTGCGCGCGAGCGGCCGAGGGTACGGCGACGATCCTCTACGGCGCGCGCGACCGAAAGCACAACAACGCCGCGGTCCTCGCCGAGCTGCCAAGCGATCGCTGACGGCACGGACCGCCCGCGACCTAGGAGGTCGCGAGCACGCCGAGCTGGCTCTCGAGGCAGTCGAGCAGCTCGTGGTAGGAGTCGCAGAACGATTTGACGCCTTCGCGCTCGAGCTCGGCTGTGACGCTGCCGAGATCGATTCCGGCGGCAGCAGCGTCCGCCAGCGTGCGTTGAGCGCCGGCCGGGTCCGCTTCCAGCGTGGGCTTGATCTCGCCGTGGTCGGCGAATGCGCGAAGGGTGTGCTCGGGCATCGTGTTCACGACATCCGGTCCTATCAGCTCCGAGACGTAAAGCACGTCGGAGTAATCGGGGTTCTTCGTTGCGGTGCTCGCCCACAGCGGGCGCTGGCGCTTGGCGCCCAGATCCGCGAGCCGCTCCCACTCCGCACCGGCGAACTTCGCCAGGTACCGCCGATAGGCAACGCGCGCGGAGGCGAGTGCTGCCCGACCGCGCAGCGGCGAGCCCTCGGGCAGGCGCTCGTCGACCTTCGCGTCGATCCGTGAGAGGAAGAACGACGCCACCGACCTGACGCTGTCCAGGGGCGCGCCGGATTCGGCGCGGGCCATCAGGCCACGGAGGTAGGCGTCGATCACCTGCTCGTAGCGCTCGATCGAGAACAGCAGCGTGACGTTGATGTTGACGCCCTGGCGAGTGAGCTCCTCGATCGCCGGGACGCCGGCGCTCGTCCCGGGGACCTTGATCATCACGTTCGGTTGATCGAGCCGCTCCCAGAGATCCCGCGCCTGTGCGATCGTCGCCTCGGTGTCGTCGGCCAGGTCCGGCGTGCACTCGAAGGAGATGAAACCGTCGGCACCCCCGGTGCGGTCGTATTCCGGGCGGAGCAGCCTGGCTGCTTCTCGCACATCATCGAGCGCGAGCGAGAAGAACAACTCCTGTAGGTCCCGCTGACCTGCCGAGAGCAAGCGACGCAACTGGTCGTCGTAGAGGTCGGAAGTCGTGATGGCCTTGGCGAAGATCGTTGGGTTGGAGGTTGCGCCGGTCACGGCGTAGTCGCCGATCAGCGCTTTGAACTCGCCGCCTTCGAGCAACTGGCGAGACAGCGTGTCCAGCCAGATCGAGACCCCAGCCTCGTGGAGCCGTTGGAGATTCGGCTTGGGTGCCATGATGCCTTCCCTCAGCTTCCGTTATCACGTCGGCCAGTAGCGGCAGACGGCAGACGGTCCTGTCCGGCCCCTGCGCCGGACAGGACCACCGCCCGCTTGGTAGGGGTCAGACGGCGGCCCCTGCGCTAGCGGCGCGCATGGCTGGCTCGAGATCGGACTCAAAGCGAGTCAGCAACGTTGCGCCGAGCCCGCCGGCGCCGATCGCGACGTAGAGCACGGTCGTGACCGTGTGGTCGCTGAAGCCGAGCACGAACGGTGCGACGATCAAGACGATCGTCGCACCGATGTCGGCGACGCCATGCAGGACCGGCGGCAGGACCCGGATGATGCCGGTTGACCAGTTGGTGCCGATCGCGAGCAGGGTCGCGGCGCCACCCAGAACGAGCATCAGCACGGTGGCGGTTGTGTCGTGGAAGTGGACAGCGAGGGGCACGACGATCAGGGTTGCCGCGAGGAGGTAATCGAGCGTTCCGTGCACACGCGGCGAAATTGGACCGCGACGCAGGAACCCCAACGAATATGACATGCGCATTCCTTTCCTGGTTGGTTGGCGCGATTACCAAGTGAATTGGAACTCCTTCGCATTGCAACAGCGGCCGGCGATCGCCCGATCAATGCGAGGAATCAGCCAGCGTGTGATCGGCCCGACGTGGGGGTCGCCACGTCACGATGTGGCTGGTGCGCCGTTCTTGAGCTCCGACGAGCGGCGAAGCTGCCGCGCGTCGCCGGCGTTGGCGTCCCGTGGAGTCGTCGCGCTGCACCTGGTCCTCCGGAGGATCACCCCGCTGCCGTCGAGCCACCGTGACGCGTTGTTGATCTCACCCTCCCGTTGGCCCGAATCGCTCGGTGCGGATCGTGGCCGGTCCGTGCCCGAGCGAGATCAGTTGGTCGGCCGTCCTCGGCGGTGAGCCGCACGTCGACGTGCTGGCCCGTGCTGTGCCCCGGCCAACCCGCCAGCTGGAGCACGATCGTCCTGGCGCGCCGCCTCGACGATCACCCCAACGACGCTCGCAAGCCGCCACACGATCGCCGCCCGAGCCACGCTCAGTCCCCCCAATAGCGCTGCGCTTTGACCCCGGCTCGGGTCAGCGCGACGCCTGCTTGCCCAATGTCCGCGCCTGCACGGAGAGCTCGTGCAGATCGATGAGCGCGTATTGGCCCTGCTCGAGCCGGCCCGGGCAGACCACGAGCGTCCTGCCGAGCCGCGTCTCCGCGACCCCGTTGCCCGCTACGTTGAGGTGCGGATACACGAGCTCCATGTTGTAGGACTCGCGGAGGTAGGTGCTCAGCGGTGCGTCCGCGGCGCCCGGCACCCAAAATGTCGGTAGCCGCGCTTCGCCGAGCGCCCGGAAGATCGTCCGAAAGCTCTCTTTGCCGCCCCCCGGTGCCGCGAGCTCGCCGACGATGACGGCGGCGTCGGCCTCGTTCTCGGCCGCCTCCCCGAACAGCGCCTGCAGCCCCTCGGCCGCACCGTTGATCGGTCCGGCCGCAACCAGCCTGCGCAGGTGCCCTCGCTTGGTCATCCGGCCGTCTCCGTTAAAAGGAATCTCCGCATGCGACGATCCTGCGGTCGGGCTGGACGACCGCAAGCATGCTTGCCGATCGCGCGATAGGAGCGGGCGATGAGCTATCCGCAGCAGCGATGCCGCGCCGCCCGAGACGACTCTCGCCCGAAGTCGCGATACGAAAAGCAGATCGACTCAGCGTCGGGGCTTGTTGTGAAGCACCGCGCGCACGTGTTGGCTTTCGAAGTGCGTAAGCGCGTCGATCCGGACAGCGAGCACACGCGCAACGCCAGCGTCCATTCCAGCCGCGACCGGCTGGCTGACTCCGTACGGGCAATGAGCATGACTTCCACGAGCGCCGATCATGACCCCTCCCTCAGAGCGGACGCGCGCGAGGAGGTCGGCGAGCTCCTCCAGGCAACGCTGGTCGAGCTGGTCGGTCTGGCGCTGGTCGGCAAGAAGCTGCGCTGGAGCGTCACATGGCTCGAGGAGCAGCTCTGGATGATCCGCAGCCAGCTTCCGCACGAGCTCACACGTGAGGCCGATCGCGGCCCTTGCCACGAATCGGGAACGCATCCGCGTCGGAGCGATCTGGTCCGAGAGGAGCATGAGATGAACGAAGCCGCACGATGGCTCGACGGCAACGCGCTTGGCGGCCTCCTGCAGGAGCTGTTCGGCGCCGAGCTGACCGACCCTCCGCGGGGATGCCCATCGTGCGGCGCTGTCCACGCGGTCGGCGCTCATCGCCTCTACTTCGGGGCGGGCCCGGTCCTCCGCTGCCCGACCTGCGACGCCGTCGCGCTCGGCGTGGCGACGCGCCCGAGCCGCCACATCGTCCACCTGTCCGGCGCGTGGCGACTCGAAATTCCGCACATCGAAGACGAGGTGCTCGGATGATCCAGGCCGAAGGTCCTGTTCGCGTCGCCGTGGTCTACTACAGCGCCACGGGGAACGTGCACGCGCTCGCGCGCGCGGTCTCCGAGGGAGCCGCGCGTGAAGGCGCGGAGGTCCGGCTCCGCCACGTCGCCGAGCTGAACCAGGAGATGCTCATCTCGGTGAAGCAGTACTGGGGCCGGCATCGCTCAGAGATTGAGGATCAACCCGAAGCACGGCTCGAGGACATCGATTGGGCCGACGGCATCGCGTTCGGCACACCCACCCGCTTTGGCAACGTCGCCGCGCAGCTGAAGCTGTTCCTCGACCTCACGGGCGAGCTCTGGCAGCAGGGAAGGCTGATCGACAAGGTCGCCACGGGGTTCACGTCCTCGCAGACCGAGCACGGCGGGCAGGAATCGACGATCCTCGCCCTCAACAACACGCTGTACCACTGGGGGGCGATCGTGCTCCCGCTCGGGTACACGGTGCACGAAGTCTTCAACGGGGGCGGAAACCCGTACGGCACAT
Source organism: uncultured Actinomycetes bacterium (assembly GCA_963851295.1). Classification (GTDB taxonomy): domain Bacteria; phylum Actinomycetota; class Thermoleophilia; order Solirubrobacterales; family Solirubrobacteraceae; genus JAOPZW01. Next base: position 402,873 of record CAWKOS010000006.1, read on the forward strand.
CCTTCACGAGTGACCACCGCGCCGAGGGGCCCCGTGAGGAGACGCTCATGGTCGCGAGGGCGCAGGGAGCTCGTCTCGCTCGTGTCGCGCGGGTGATTGGAACCGCCCGCGAGGCCGGGCTTCTGCGATCAGCGCCCGCTCCGAGCACCGCTCGCTGATCTCCGAAACATGTCTCGCTGGTCGACGGCGATCGCCCTCGGCTCTCTCGTCGCGTCGCAACGTACACGCTCGCGCTCGGGGACCCAGCAGATCGACACGGTGGTCATAGGTAGCACGAGCGGGCAACCGGGGATCCTGGCCTCCGTCCAGCGCGTCGCGGACGGCAGTTTCACCCTCCACGACTACCCGTCTCGCCGGGCGGCCCTTTACGCGATCGACCTGCAGCGAGTCTACGCGGCCCTCGACCTCACCCGCTCCAGGCCCACCCTCTACGTGCTGGCTGTCGGGCGAGCCCTCGTTCTGATCTTTCGTCGTGGGGCCGATCCTGCACCGCCTCACCGTGCCCTTCCTCGAGACGTGCGGGCTGCTCGCCCTCCAGTGTCACCGCCGCGGCTTTCGCTCGGTCATGCTCCTGGCCGTCGGACGCTGGGCGCTGGTCCCCACCTGGCTTCTGTTCCTCGTGCTCCGAAGACAGCTCGCTGGTGGAGCCGTCTCGCCGCCGTTGCTTCCGCGGCAGGCACATGATTGCGACGAACGGCAGGTGGCCGGCGGCGCCACGGCCCGCCGTCACGAGCAGGGCGACTTCGGTAGCGGTGTCGAAGCCGAGCCCGAACAGGCAACCCAGGGATACATGTGCCACGGCTTCGTAACTGCTCTGGTGGCTCGGCCGTACAAGCGGCTCATGAATCGGCGCGAGTGGAGCCGATCTTCCAGCTCAGTCTCGTCGTAGGTTCCGCAACGCGCATGCGTCGGAAGATCCCGACCAGCCTGACCAGGACGTCCCTCGCCATCCTTTCTCCTGGCTGAGACGCACGCCCACACCAACGTTGCGCGTCTAGCAGAGCGACGATCGTGTGCTGGCGATGCTTCGTGCGCCGTTGCTCGCCAGCAGGCTGCGCCCGCTCTCTTGGTCGAACAGGTGCAGGTGCGTCGTATCAAACCACAGCTCTACTTCTTGACCTTGCATGACACGACTCGCCGCTGCGAGCCGCGCGACGATTTGGACCCCATTGTGGGCTTGACCCAGTTCCGCCGCGCCAGAGTCCCGCGCGAGCTCTTCCAACTCTCTCGAGGACACCTGTTGCGATTCGACCGTGAAGTGCGCGTAGTGCTCAGAGCCCAAGGACTCCAGCACGTCGATCGTGGTCTTGAACGTATGGCCACCCGAACGGTCCGCGACGAGGCTCGCGTCCTCGAAGTGCTCCGGACGGATGCCGACGATCACCCCGCCCCGGCCGCCCGCCCGCCCCGACTCGAGGCGCCGCCGCATTCCATCGGGAACGCTCACTTCGCCGATGGGTAGGCGCAGCGTGCCGCCGTCGAGGCGCCCTTGCAGGAAGTTCATCGACGGAGAGCCGATGAAGCCCGCGACGAACACGTTGTCCGGATGCTCGTAGAGGTCGGCTGGACGCCCGACCTGCTGGAGCCTTCCGGCTCGCATCACGGCGATCCGGTCGCCGAGGGTCAACGCCTCGACCTGATCGTGAGTCACGTAGAGCGTCGTCGTTCCCAGCCGCTGTTGGATGCGCGAGATCTCGGTGCGCAACTGCACCCTCAGCTTGGCGTCAAGGTTCGACAACGGCTCGTCCATCAGGAAGGCCTTCGGGTTGCGAACGATGGCGCGACCCATGGCGACCCGCTGGCGCTGGCCGCCTGAGAGATTGGCCGGCTTGCGGTCGAGATACGGCTCGACGCCCAAGATTCTCGCCGCGTCTAGGACCTTTGTGTCGATCTCCTTGCGCGGGGTCCTCGCCAGCTTCAGGGCGAATCCCATGTTCTCCCGCACGGTCATGTGCGGATACAGCGCATAGTTCTGGAAGACCATCGCGACGTCCCGATCCTTCGCTTCGCGTTGGTTGACGATCTCGTTCCCGATCTTGAGCTCGCCTTCAGTGATGTCCTCCAGCCCGGCGACCATTCGCAGGGCGGTGGACTTGCCCGAGCCCGACGGGCCGACCAGGACCATGAACTCTCCGTCATCGATGTTGATGTTCATATCCTTGACGGCCTCGAAGCCGTCGCTGTACCGCTTGGTGATGTGCTCGAAGGCGATGTTGGACACGGTTCCTCCTAGGTGAGACTCGAGGCGATCACTCGGTTCGCGATGAACCGACGCCCGAGCCCTTCTTGCGTGCTTGCCGGTGCTCGCGGCGGCTGTGCCGGCGAGCGGCGAGGCGCTTCTTTCGCCGGGCCTGATTGCGCAGCCGGGTACGGCTGAGCCGCGGCATGCTCAGCTCCCACTTCGGAAGTTGAGTGTCATCTCGCGGCGCGGCTGTCGGTCGATCGCGCGTCGCCTCGGCGGCGCGGACGACGCGCGAGGCCCTCGTCGGGCCCACCGTGCGGCTATCAAGCTGCGAGGGTGCTCGCGGGTTCATGGTCACGACGATCCGGCCTGACGCACCCGCTTCAACAGCAGGCGGCGATCGAGCGATCAACGCAAAACATCAGTCGCCGATTGATCACGTCGTCCTATCGCGCAGTCGCACAACGCGGTTGTGGCGGACGATCGGCTGACGCATCCTTGGGTGCGTAAGAAGGTTCACCACGCCGCTCTCACGTCGGTCGCCACAGCAGACGAATGGACCCTCACGTCGGCCGAGCTGCGTTCTTCCAATCAATCCTCAATTGCATCTAACGGTCCCCCATGTGGTTCCCATTCGCCTATTTCCCGTTCCTGCTCTTCATTCCGATACTGCTAGTCCTCGGAATCCTCTTTGTGATCGTCCCGGGCGGCTTCATCATCGTTCTGGCCGGCGCTTACTACGCATCATTGGAAGTCTTAGGCCTGCTCGGACTGGCAGCGCGTAGAAGGCGGAGGGCGGTCCGCGCGAATCGACGGCGGGCGCAGGGAAGCCTCGCCCTCGTCACACCGACAACCCCCGGATCACAGGCCGGTCGTCCCGTCGCGCTGACCCGGAACCTCCGTCCGCGGCCCCAACTGGCCAGCGTCAACCGGGTCACCCCGGACACGCCGCACGGGCGGGATACCAACACGATCAGTCGCGGGCCGCTTGAGTCGAGCCGGGCACTGACAGATCGTCCGCTTACTTCGTGAGCGCACCGCAACTGAGCCAACGGCCCAAAGAGGAACCGCAATGCCACGGATCTCACAAGGGTTCTCTGGGCGGAGACGTCCCGACGTCGATCCCGCCCGCGTGCCACCGGGCCAATATGTGGTCAATGACTTCCCTGTGCTCTCGGCCGGCCCGACACCGCGTACGCCACTCGATGAGTGGAGCTTCACAGTGCGAGGAGCCGTCGAAGAGTCGGTGTCGTGGCCGTGGGAGGAGTCTGTTGCGCTGCCGCCCGAGACTGTCACCGTGGACATCCACTGCGTGACCAAGTGGTCGAAGCTCGACACATCGTGGACTGGGGTCTCGCCCGACGCGCTGCTTGGGGTCGTCGATACGAGCGCGAGGTACGTGCTCGCATTCTGCGACGGTGGCTACACGGCCAACCTGCCGCTTGAAGATCTCAGTGGCGGCAAGGCGTGGATCGCTTACCAGTAGGACGGCGAGCCGCTCAGCCCGGAGCACGGCGGCCCAGCGCGGCTGCTCGTTCCGCATTTGTACTTCTGGAAGAGCGCGAAATGGGTGCGTGGCATCGAGCTTCGCGATTCCGACGAGCCCGGCTTCTGGGAGCGCTACGGCTACCACAATTACGGCGACCCCTGGAACGAGCAGCGCTATCGGGGGGACTGAGCGTGGCTCGGGCGGCGATCGTGTGGCGGCTTGCAAGCGGGGTCGGGGTGATCGTCGAGACGGCGCGCGCCAGGACGATCGTGCTCGAGCTGGCGGGTTGGCCGGGGCACAGCGCGGGCCAGCACGTCGACGTGCGGCTCAGCGCCGAGAACGGCTATCGACGCAGCGCTCGTATTCGATCGCCTCGGCGCCGCAGGACGCGAAGCTGGCGTTGACGGTGGAGCGCATCGACGACGGGGAGGCCTCCCCGTATCTGACCGGGGAGCTTGGCGTTGGCGACGAGCTGCACCTGCGCGGTCCGATCGGCGGGTACTTCACCTGGCGCACGCGCGACGGCGGCTCGCTGCTGCTCATCGCCTGAGGCTCGCTCGAGGACGTCTTCTACCGCGACGAACTCAAGAGCCTGGCAGCAGCCGCCGGCCTCACCGTCCACCACACATTCACGCGCAATCCGCCATCGGGCTGGTCGGGTATCTTCGTCTGCGAACCCACCGCCTTCGTTCGGCCGATCGGCCGACGTGCTCGCACGGCTTGGCCATGACCGGACGACAATCCGCGTCGAGGACTTCGGCGGGACCGGAGGATGAGAGGGGAGACCTGAAGTGGCGACGCCTGGCAAGTAAGCCGCAATCAGGCAGAGTCCTCTAACGGATGCGAAAAGCTGGAACACTCTCGTCCAGGCGGTCGGTCTCGGATGCGCAGGGTCGCGCTGGCGACCCTCAGGGTGTGTCGGGGCTACTTAGTGCTCCGGATCGCAGCCGGAAGGTGGCGTCCTCGAAGCCCTTGGGGCTGGAGGCCGGGAGAGCGCTCGGTGCCTGCCGGAGCGTTCCGGTCGAGAGCTCATCGCAGGCGAGGCGATGGACTCGGCGGCGAACAGGTTGGTTGGCTACTCGCCACCCGGGCCCGCCTTGGGGCCACCGCGGCCAAAGCCTCACGACTCGCGCACCCGAGGAGCGCGCCTGACGAACTGGTCAGCGTACGCGTCGATCGCCTCGTCCACCAATCGTTCGTCGATAAGTTCGCTTATGCGCGATCTCCCTGCGTCGAGCTACTCGGCTGGCTTGGCCGTCGATCAACCAGCGGCGGTCGCAGGGAGGGTGTCTCGGAGGCCACGAGCGCATGCGGGTTGCTCGTCGCGGAGTGTCTCGATGACTCGGCGTAGGCGATGGCTCGGGCGCTGGTCATGGCAACAGGCCCCGAGCTCGGGCAACGCTGGTCCGTTATCAGTTGCGCCGTTATCGCATGCGTTGGTTGCGTGTCATGAGGACGCCGCTGTCGCAAGAACTGCCGCAGCGCACTCCTCGCGATCCAGCGCGGCGCGATAGACGGCATGCGCATCCCCGCGCTCGCTGTTCGTGCTCGACGTCCACGCGCTGAGCGCGAGCTCGGCGTCGCGCGCAGCGAACACCCAGGCGTCGAAGAAATCCTCCAGCCGTGCACTGCGCACGGCGACGCTGTCCGATCCGATCGGGCCGGTGAAGAGCCAGTGGACCGGGAAGACATTCGCATTGGCGGCTGACATCGCTCCTCCTAGATCGCGCTGAGACCTGCGTGCGGGTGACCTTCGCGCGCTCCGTCCGCGTTGCAACAACGAGCAGTGCTCACTCGCGTGCGGATCGCGATCATCTGGCCCGAGCGAGAAGCGAGAGCTATCGAACGATCGGCGCTCGCTGTTGGCGGGCCTCGGCTGCCTGCCTAGCGTCCGCCTTGGTCGGCGCCGGGTTCCGAGCAGGTCATCCAGAAGGCGCCGCAGCGGTCCGCGTCCGGCTCCCCTCCCGAGATGCGGGCACCGGCTCGATCAGTCATTGGTCGAGCCCGCCGACAGCCCCGCCCGCGCCCGCCCACCCCTATTCCCCGGGCGCGGGCGGGGGCTGCGATACCGATCGCCACTCGCAGGCGACTGCGAAACGATTGAACGAGCGCCGGAGGCCGCGATCCTCACGGTATGACCAGCATGCGAGCCGCGGCCTACCGCCGCGTCATGAAGACGCTCCGCGGCCTGGGCGCCCCGGAGCTGTGGCCCGCCGAGCAGGAACGCGTCCGCGAGGCGGCCGACGCGCTGCTGTTCTGCCGCGATCTGGACGAGGCTGACGTGCGTCACGCGGTCGCCGCCGCGGCCGTGCTGACGGACGACCTGATCGATACCCAACGCGGACGCCGCGGCGCGCGCAGCAGCTCCTGGACGACATCTGGGCGTGCGGCCCGGACGCCGCGGCGGACGTTCCGATGGCTGCCTAAGTGCGGACGCAAGCCACGGTCGCTGATGCCGAGATCTTGCTCGGTGGCGGTCACTGCCGCAGCCAGCGGGATAGCAGCCGCCACGACGTCCCGTCGTACTTCCAGATCGGCTCGTAGACGCCCGCGAGCGGCAGCGTGATGTCGTCGGAGAACGACAACGCCGCGCGGAAGGCGGGGCCCATGCCGCAGTGGCCGGCGCGAGCCGAGCGCCCGGACGACAGCCCGTAGGCGACCGTCGCCGAGACGCTGTAGGCCCAGTGCATGACATTGCTCAGCGCCGCGGCGCCTTCCACAAGGGACATCGCGGCCGGTCACCGCCTCGATGATCTTGCGGCCATCTTCCCGAGCGCCGGCGCGTCGTCCCAACTCTGCAGCTCGCTGGTGAACTCCCAGTCGCGGAGCCGGCTATCGCCGCCGTCTTCCCAATAGCGCGCGTGCCAGAAGCATGTCCATCGCGACCGTGCCGACCGCGCCACGCCTCGCAAGACCGGGCCGAGGACGTCCATCGCGGCGATCATCCCACCGCTGCGTCATCGCGGCTCGCGATCAGCCGTGAGGGTTTGCATGTTGG
>CAWKOS010000007.1:0-335020 GCA_963851295.1 uncultured Actinomycetes bacterium
CGCTATCGAGTTCCATGCAACCGACCAGCCGTCCTTCGCTCCCTTGCGCGCTACGTCTCGGCCCGCCACCCCGCCAAGCGGCTCTACCAGCGCTGCGGCTTCGAGGTGGCCGGCGAGAGCGAGTACGGGTGGCTGATGCGCCGCCGGCTCCTCGGAGGCCGTTGACGCGCGGCCGCGGTTCGGGGAGAGTCGCCCGGTGCGATCCGCTTTCCTGACCGTCGCGCTGGCGCTCCTGGTGGCCGCCCCGGCCCGGGCGGACATCTTCGCCGTCGCGCCGATCGTCGCGCCCGGGCACAACGACATCGACGTCGGGCTGCTCGACCTGAGCACCGGCACGTCGCCGGCGCTCCCCGCCGGCGTGAACACGCAGGCCATCGAGACCCACCCGAGCATCTCCACCGACGGTACGCACCTCGCGTTCGAGCGCGTCGACCCCGCGGCTGGAACCGACCGCATCCTCAAGACCGACCTCTCCACCGGCCAGACGACCGACGTCATCGATGCGTTCACGGCTCTCAGCGACCACCCGACCTCGCCCGCGATCAGCCTAGAGGGCGATGTGGTGGCCACCGGCTCGCAGGGCCTGGGCATCTTCAGCTGGTCGGGCCCCGGGTCGTTCTCCCGCAACGCGGACTTCCCGGGCGCGAAACTCGTCGACCCGACGCCGAACGCGCTTCGCACAGACAGCGGCCCGTACGCGTACCGGCGCATCATCCCCCAGTCGGGCGGGGGCGCGATCGGGCAGGTCATCGCCGACGAGGTCCCCGGCGCGCCGGGGCCGCTCGCCGTGACCTCGACTGCGCTGTCGGCCGCCCATCCTTCGATCGCCGTGTCCGGCGGGCACAGGACGCTCGTCTACGACGCCTTCACGATCGCCTCCACCGCCCGCCGCGATATCGGCTACTGCATCATCTACTTCCACAGCGGCGGCCCCTGCGGCCTCGGCCAGGGGCTGCTGCCGTCGCTCGTCAACAGCGCGCGAGAGGAGAGCCGGCCGGCCTTTACGCCCGACGGCCGCTACATCGGCTTCATCCGCGACGAGGTGAACAACCACGAGCGCGTCTATGTCTTCGACACCGAGACGCAGACGCTGATCGACCCGGACGGCACCGACCTCGGGCTCGTGGCCACGATCGACACCGGCAACCTGAGCCTGTACGAGAAGCCCGTGCTGATTGCCACCAGCCTGCCGGACTTCGGCACGCTCGTGGTCAACCCGGTGAGCCGCGTCCCGATCGGCCTGCTCGTCCAGCGCGTGGTCGGCCACCACAAGCTGCTCGGGCGCCGCGTGCCCACGCTGAAGCCCGCCGGCCGGATCCCGCTCGGCTCATTCGCGGCGGGGCGCCACGTGATCCATTGGCACGCCCACCTGCGCCCGGGCCTCTACCAGTTCACCCCGCGCGCCCTGGGCAGGTCGGGCAGGATCCGCGACCTCGGCATCCCGCGGATCTTCCGCATCCGGCGATGACGGGCATCGAGTCGGCGCTGTGGGCCGCCCGCACCGACTGGGTGCCGCCGTGTCGGTGCGACGGGGAACGCCGTTGGCGACGCTGTCGCGCTTCTCCTTATCTGTGCAGGGACGTCTCGGCAAGCGCGGCGTCCGGGTTGACGTGGTTGAGTAGTGGTTGGCTGGCGGTGCGTGCGCGCGGGCGTTGGGGCGGGTGTTGTGCGCGCGGGCGCCCAGCCTTATCTCGGTCCACGAGCCCGCCGGGCGGCGGGTCGGCGACATGATGGTTGATGGGGTGACCCCGCTTGGAAGTGCGTTGCGGCCGCTCGGTCTTTCAGGGCCGTCCACGCCCGGCAGGGGATGGCGGCAGGAGCATGCGGGGAGCAGGCCGCGGTGCATCGGTGTGGGTGAGGGCTGCGCGCGCATGAGACGGTTCAGGCGGGTCGCAGCGCCTCCTCGCCGAGCTCTGAGAGCGTGTGGTAGCTGCGCTTGAGCAGCTTGCGCGCGACGGCCAGGCAGGCACGATTGCCGCCCAGGCGCTCGGCGGCCTGGGTGTAGTAGTCGCGGTCCGGTGAGCCGGGACGGCGCGCGACCTGGGCGGCCTCGAACAGCGCCCAGCGCAAAGTGGGCGGCCCCTGGCGGGACAGATGGCCGGGGGCGCGGCGCTGATCGGACTGATGCACGGTGATGTCCAAGCCCGAGTAGCGGACCGCGTTGCGCGAGGAGGAGAAGCGCCGGCAGTCACCCAGCTCGGCGAGAATCGTCACCGCGGTCAGCGCGCCGATCCCGTAGTGGCCCATCAAAGCGCGGCAGCCGGCCTGGCGGCGCGCGTAGGCGCGCAACTCGCGACTGAGCGGGGCGATCTGCACGTCGAGCGCGTCGATGATCGCCAACGCGACCGTCACCTGCTCACGCGCGGCCGCGGGCAGCGCGGCCCGCTGCACCCACGCCCTGTTCTCGCGCGTGAGCAGATCGCGCCGCGCCGGCAACCCGTGGTGATAAAGCACTGCCTGGATGCGCTGCTGCCACTCCCCGCGCTGATCGCACAGGGTGTGACGCAGCCTGACCCTGGCGCGCAGATCGAGCAGATGGTCCGGTGGGATCCAGGACTCCGGCAGCCTGGAGAGCATCAACAGCTCACGCAGATGCCTGGCGTCCGCGCGATCGGACTTGGCCCGCTTCTTCGGGCCGCGCCGCGCGCCGGTTTCCGCCGGCTCGGCCAGATGCGCGCGGCCACCGACCGCACGAACCTCCTCCGCCACAAACCGCCAGCCCGTCGTTGCCTCCAACGCGACGTCCAAGTCCGAGCCGTCGAAGCCGCGCAAGAACCGCGCCACCGGCTCGCGGTGCGCCGGCGCGATCCGTGCCCGCTCAATCTCACCCGTCGCGGTATCGATCCACTCGGCCGTGATCTGCCCTCGATGCTGGTCAAGTCCCATTACGATCGTCACACGGGGCCTCCTCAAGCTCCACGGTTCACAAACCTGCGCGGACTATCCGCGCTTGAGCTGAGGAGGTCCCTGCTCATGCCATCTTTCGCCTGTTTGGAGCAGTCGCGACCCGGCTCGATCGGATTGCTGGATTCCATGCAACTGAGCAGCGATCGCGGCCCGGCGGCGCTTGCGCTTCCGCGTGAGGCTGTCGCGTAAGTCGTCGGCCGGTGCGGGCTCGAGAGCCGCGACGCGGCAGGTGAGTTTCGTCCGGCGCGGGGGGCGGGCACCCGCGGCTGCTCAGGTAGCCGGGAGGCCGTGGCGGTGAAGCTTGAGCAGGTTGTGCGTGGCGGTGATGAGCCGCCATTCGGCTCTGACGGCTGCTCGGCCGCGCCGGTGGAAACGGCCCATGCCGCGGTTGTGTTTGGTGTGACCGAAGACAGGCTCGATCATCGGCTGCCGGCGTCCGTAGAGCTCGCTCCCGCGTTCGCCGGCCAACACGCGCCGCATGAAGGCGTAGTAACCGCCCGTCCAGCCCGGCCGCGGCGCCTTGCGCTTGGCGGTGTCGGGCGGGATGAGCACCTGGCTGCCCTGAGCGATCGCGCGCTCCATCTGGCGCTGATGCCAATAGCCGGCGTCGGCCAAGACGACGCCCGGCGTGTCCTCAACACCGATGGCCTGCAGCTCGCGGCGCGTCGCGTCGAGCATCGGCTCGAGATGCCCGAAGTCGGGTGCGGCGGTCATCACCTCGGCGGCGAGCACGATCTGGTGCTCGTTCGTGACGGCCTGGGCGTTGTAGCCCTGGATGAACCCGCGCAGCCCTTTGACCACGCGCGAATCCGGATCGGTCGTGTTGATACGCCCCTGCGGCGTGCTCGGCGGCGTGTAGGGATCGGGCGCGCGACTGAAGCGCCGCCCGTCTTTCATGCGTCCGGTTCGGTAGCGCTCGTAGGCCTCGTTGGCCCGGCACTCGGTCCACAGCTCCTCTTCCAAGCGGCGCTTGGCCTCCTTGACGCGCTTGGGCCGTGAGCGCGCCACCGGCTGCGGCGAGCGGTCGCGTTCGGCCTCCAGGCGCCGCTTGGCTTCGCGCAGCCACCCGCGCCGGCCCTGCGCGCTCGACAGCTCCTCGGGCAGCTCGTCGCCGCGGCGATCGCCGTCGAGCTCATCCTCGGCCGCGTCAATCGCCTTGGCCTCCTCGAGGATCTCGCGCGCCAACTGCTCGTAGTCGGCGTTCGCGTCGCGGCTCGCGTCGGCCTGGACCTTGGTGCCGTCGATCGCGATGACCCCGACGTTCGCCAGCCCCGAGCGCGCGCAGAGCAACAGCACCTCGCCGAACAATCCGGCCAGCGCCGCCTCGTGGCGCTCGATGAACCGCGCGATCGTCGCGTGATCCGGCCGCTGCTGCGCGGCCAGCACGCGGAAGGCGACGTCCTCCACGCACCCGCGCTCGATGACCCGCGAGGACCGAACCCCTCGCGCATAGGCGTAGAGCAACAGCGCCACCATCATCGCCGGCTCGTAGGCCGGCCGGCTCTTGCCGTCAACGCGATAGGCGGCATAAAACGGATACAGATCCATCTCCTCCACCGCCGCCAACACGAACCACGCCAGGTGGTTCTCCGGCAGCCACTCCCGCACGTCGGGCGGCATCAGAAACGACTGCTCGCGGTCGCACGCAATAAAGCTCGAGCCCATCCCGACATGGTCTTAACCGCCCCGGACGACACCCGACTTACGCGACAGCCTCGCGTGATCCCAGCAGTCCGCGTGCGCATGCCCCGCCAGCCGTCCTGTCCGCTAACCCAGGTCGGAGCGAGAGACCATCGACACGGCTACGATCATCGCGGCCGGACTCCTGTCTGGGGGTCTGTTGGTGACGCAGAGCGCACTCCGCGTGGGTGCCCGAGCCCGGCGTCGGTATGTGCGCATGCGGATCGCTCCGTACCGTACGGACCGTGCCACGCCCGAAGCCGTCGTCGGGCTCTTCGACACGCTGCACAGGCGCCTGAGGCAGCGCTGGTGGCGCCGTCTTGTCGCAGGTCAGCCTTCGGTTGCCCTCGAAGCTCATCTGCTGCCAGGAACGGGCGGGACGATCCGCGCGGAGCTCGCGGTCAGCTGCCCGGAGCACGAGGTCACCGCAGTCCAAGCCGCCTTGCGCAGCGCCTACCCCAACACCCGCCTCGAGCAGTTCGAAGCCGTGCTCGCCGGGCCCCCCTGCGTTCTGCGGCTCAAGAAGCGATCGGAGTTCATCACCCGCCTGCGGGTCGCCGACCCCCGCGACCCGGCTCGCCCCGCGATGGACCGGCTGCTCATCGCCATGCAAGCCACTGGTGGCCCGTGCCTGGTTCAGCTCGCACTCACGCCAACGCCGGCGTGGTATGAACGCAGCGCGCGGCGGCGCTTCAGGCGGCACGAGGACCGCACAGCCGCACGAGCGCCGGCGCCGCAGGAGACGCGCCCCGCTGGGCGATCCGAAATCGACGCCACTGAGTTGCGCGGGGCGCTCGACGTCCAGCATCGGGCCCTGTTCTTCGGCGAGCTACGGATCGTCGCCGCGACACGTAGGGCGTGCGAGGACATCGCCGCCGTACTGCGCGCCGAGGGTGCCGAGAACCAGCTCGTCGAGCGCGGGACGACCGTTCGCCAGGCGCTGCTTCACCCGTACGACCGACGAGTTCGGCGCGGGGAGGGCAATCCGCTTCCCGGCTTTCAGCGCTGCGTGTATGCCTCCAATGAGCTCGCGCTTCTATGGCAGTTCCCGTCCGTCGACTTCTCGGCCGTCCCGCTGCAGCGGACGGCGCTGCCGATCGCCCCGGCCTCGCCGGCCATCGCCAGGGCGACCGAGGGAGGCGGCCTCCTTCGCGACGCGCTCGGACCGGTCTCGATCCACGCCGAGTTGCGCCGTCAGAACACCGCCGTCCCGGGCACCGTCGAGCAGGGCAAGACCTCATACCTGGTCGCCACCATTCGCGAGGATTTGCGGCGCAGGCGCTGCGCGGTGATCGTCTTCGACCCCAAGGGCGACGCCGCCGACGCCGCCATCAGCGCCGTGCCCGAGGAGCGGACGTGCACGATCCTCGACTGCGCCAAGCCGACGTGCGGCTTCAACCCGCTGGCGGTCGACGCGAGCCCCGACGCGATCGCCGACTACGTCGTGGCGGCGATGCGCAACCTCTTCGACGAGGGCGACATCCGCGCGAGCCCGGACCGCTACCTGCGCAACGCGATCATCGCCGTGCTCGCTTTCGACCGCCGCGCGACCCTGTGGGACGCGGTGAGGCTGCTCTCGGTCACCGAGGAGGGCTACGCCTACCGCGCGCGGGTGGGCCAGCACCTCCGGGGTCTGCCCGAGTACAAGGAAATCGGCGACTTCTTCACGGAGGAGCTGCGCGCGCAGCTGCGCGACGCCAAAGCCATGACCACCTCCAAGCTCGACGCGCCGGTCAACAAGGCGGCGCGATTGCTGAACTCGTCGTCGATCAAACGCGTCCTGCAGAACACCTCGCTGACCATCGACTTCGATGCGATCGTGCGCAACGCCGAGATCCTGGTCGTCCGCGGCGCGCTAGGCGAGATGGGTTCCGGGAATACGTCGGTGGTCATGCAGCTGCTGGTCGGCATGCTCGACGCGGCGCTGGCCCGCCAGCAGGATCAGCGCAGTCTTGAGCAGCGCACAGCGGTCGCGCTGAAGATCGACGAGGCCCCACTCGTCATCAACCGCGGCTTCGCGCAGACGCTCGCCCTCAAGCGATCGGCGGGGCTGGAGACCGTCGCGTGCTGGCAGACCGACAGCCAGTGGATCGACCCCGAGGTCCGCCCGCAGCTCGACGCGCTCTTCGCCCATCGCGTCTACTTCGCCACCGCGTCCGCCCAGGACGCGCGCGCGGCGACCGATCTCATGATGGCCTCGTATTCAGACCAGGTGAGGAGCGTCGATGACGAGCTCCCGATGGTCGGAAGCCCCGACGTGCGCCTCCATCTCCCCAAGCACCACGCCCTCGCCAGCTGGGTCGCTCCGGAGGGACGCCAGCCGGCGTTCGTCGCGCAGAGCTTCCCGGTCGCCGTCGACCCTGCGCGCATCGCCTTCCATCACCGCCGCCAGCGCGAGCGTGGCGGACGCGAGCTCGAGTCCTTTCGCCAACCACATTGGGACCGCGAGGACGATCACGGGGAGCATCCTCACGTTGCCCCACCCCAGCCTGTCCGTCCCAGGGACGGCCAGGCCCCCCTCCCTGGTCGCGCCACGCACCGCTCCGACCCGACGGGTGAACGCGAGCGCGACGACTTCGCGGAGCTGCGCGACCTTCTGCGCGAGGAGGCCACGCAACGAGCCCAGGCGACTGGCGCCCCGGGACCTGCCGGTCCTCCCCCGCGCGCTCGGCGCGACACGCCGGACCCGCCGCCCCCTGAGCGATCTGCAAGCGAGCCGCCCGCGAGCTACGCCGAGCTCGTCGCCGTCGACGAGGCCACGCGCGTGACCTGGCCGCGCAAGACCGAGCGCCGCGCGGTCATGCCCGACGCGACCGACCTCGAGCTGCTCGCCTGGCTCGCCGAGCTGCGCTTCGCCCTCGCCACCCAGATCCATAGACGCTTCGGCGCCGGAAAGTCCTACTCCACCACCCAGCGGCGCCTGAAGAAGCTCAGCCAAGCCGGCTGGGTGCAGCGCTTTCAATTCTTCCGCGAGACGGGCGCCAGCTCAGCCCTGACCTACTTGGTCACCGACGAGGGCATCGCGACCGTGCGCGACGCGATCGGACCTCACGGTCCCTACCTCGATCCGCGTCGCCAATGGTCGGCGCCGAGTACGGACGACCCCGCCATGCGCCGCGCCCGTCACGACCTCCACGTCAACGCTTGGGGGCTGGCCTTCGCGGCGCACCTCGGCGAGGCCGTGCGCCGCATCCGTGGCCCGCGCAACTCCTACGTGGCACCCCCGACGCGAAGCTCGGCAGGGGAGCGCCGAGCGATCGGTCCGGACGAGCTGCGCCTCCCCGGCGGCCGAACGCCCCACGGCTTCCTTCGCACCGACCGTGCCCGCCGGCGCACCGAGGTTGAGGAGTTCGCCGCGATCGAGCCCGACCTCACCATCGAGCTACGTCTCCGCGGGGCCGAGCGGATCGTGGTCATCGACCTCTTCGTCGAGCTCGACCGCACCTTCAAGCCGGCCAAGAACATCGACAAGTTCGAGCGCTACGACCACATGATCAGCGGCTGGTCCGCGCTCAAGGACCGCTACACCAAGCACTGCACCGCCCCTCCCCTGGTCGTCTTCGTCTGCCGCGACCAGGCCAACGCCAAGGAGTTCTGCCGCGCAGCCGACCCGGTCGTCACCGCAGGACACGCCTACGGCGGCGAGTACGCGAGCGAGTGGAGCTACCCGGGACGGGAGCGGATGTGCTTCGTCTCAGAGCGCGACGTCCACGAGGGTCGCATGGCCGGATATGCGCTTCCGGTGCTCCCACCCGACGTGCGCGCTGCGGTGGCCGACGACCGCTCAGCGCGTGCGTGCCACCCGCGGCAACGGCCGCTCCTCCCCGTCACAGCGACGTCGTAGCTGAACCGCGTCCGTCTCGCTTGCACGCGATGCCCGGAAGATCAGGAGTCGACGATGCTCGCCGCGTGGGCAAGGCGCTCCAGCATCGCGCGGGCGCGGGCGGTGGAGACGACGTTGCCCTTGCGTTCGTACAGGACGATCGCGTCTCGGATCACGGCCGTGGCCTCGCCGAGACGGCCGGCGCGATCTAGCACGGCCCCGAGATCGATGAGCGCGTCGCCACGTTGCCAGATGTCGTCGGAGCGCTCGGAGACTCGGACAGCCTCGCGTGCGACCGCCTCGGCATGCTCAAACTCGCCGCGCGACGCAAGAACGCGCGAGCGGGCCCCAAGCTGTACAACCTGCGACGCGATGTCATCCCACGCCGCCCACGCCGCGGCGATGTCGGCGTAGCGCAACGCCTCCTCGTAGCGGCCCTGCTGGGCGAGCACGGCGGCAAGCAACGCGGCGGCGGTCGAGCCCTGGTTGGTGGCGCCCATCTCCTGGAAAATCTCGAGGCTTGCGCGCGCCGCGGCCTCGGCGCGGGTGGGCTGTCCCGCGAACAGCTCGATTGCCCATTGGCCGAACACCCTGCTTGCCAACACCCAGCGGCTGCCGAGGTCATCGGCGATGCGGTCGGACTCCGTGTGCAACGCCCGTGCCTCGTCGATGCGGCCCTGCATCGCGTGCAGCACCGCCTCGTGACGGAGCAGGATGGCCGACGTGCCCGGGTGGTCGGCGAACCGCCGGCGGAGGGCGCGGCAACGCTCGATCCCCTCGGCGGCGGGCACGGGGCCGAAGACCGTGATGAGCCCCAGCCCCCCGGCCGCGAACGCGGCACCCTTCCGGTCACCGATGCGCTCGGCAACCGCAACGGCGCGCTCGAGGTACGCCGATGCCCGCTCGAAACGATTCACATTGGCCTCGCCGAGCAGTCTCAGCGCGGATGCCATTCCCTCGTCGTCGCCCAAGGCCTCGAGTTCGGCAAGCAGCGGCCGGGCGGCAGCGTCCAACGAGGCGAGGTCGATCTCACCTTTCGAGCGGTTCATCCCCACGGCAAGGTCCAACACCTGAGCGCGCGCGGCAATCCGCCGATCGCCCGCGGCTTGCGCGAGCTTGAGCGCCGACGAGGCGGCGACTGCGCAGCGCTCCAAATCCCCGACCGCCTCGAGTGCGTCCGCAAGATCGAGGAGGACCGGCGCGTGGTCTGGCTCCGGGATCAGCGCCAGCGCGCGCTCGAGGAGCCGGACCGACGCGGGGTCGTCGCGCTGGGCCGCGCGCCGACCAGCGTCGCGCAGGCTGGTCGACGCCCGCGCCGCAAGCTCCGCAACGGCGTTCTCGGGTGCGCCCAGCTCGCGCCGCAGCAAGACCGCGCGCTCGAGGTGGTAGCCCAGCAACTCGTCCATGACGGGCAGTACTGATCTGCCGGCGTCCAGTCGAACTGCGAAGCGCTCGTGCAGCGTCGCGCGGACGTCCTTGGACATCGCGCCGTACGCCGCGTCGCGGATGAGCTGGTGGCGGAAACGGAATGTCTCCTCGTCGGCGTCCACCGGCCGAATGAGGTCTTGGCGGACGAGGTCGCGCAAGTTGTTGTCGACCGAGTCGGCCATGCCGTCGGCCACCAGCGCCCGGAGATGCTCGCGGGCGAACTCCTTGCCCTCGATCGACGCGGCCTCGATCACCGCGCGCTCCGCCGCTCCGAGGTGGTCGAGCCGCGCGGCGAGCAGAGCCTGGATCGTCGGTGGGACGGCAATCGCGGTCAGCTCGACCACACCCGTCTCTTCGCCCGCGGCTGCGACGTCGCCCGAGGGCAGAACGCCGTGGTCGACGAGCATGGCGACGACCTCCTCGACGAACAACGGGTTGCCCTCGGCCACGGCAAGGATGCGCGCCGCGGCGCGATCACCGAGGCGCTGCGTACCGACCAGGTAGCGCAGGAGGTCTCCTGCGTCGGCGTCGCCTAGCGGCTCCAGTAGCGCAGTGGTCGCGTTGAGCTTGCCCCCGCCCCACGCCGGTCGGGCGTCGAGCAGCTCGGGCCGCGCCATGACGAGTAGCAGCATCGGCGCGTCGCGCGCGTAATCGGCCACGTGCTCCAAGAGGTCGATGAACGTGGGCTCGGCCCACTGCAGGTCGTCGACCACAAGGACTAACGGTCGCCGCCGGCCGAGCGCCTCGAGGACTTTGCGCACCGCCCAGAAGGCTTCTTCCGGGGCGACCGGCTCGCCGTCCGGCTTGAACAGCTCGGCCGCGCGGGCGATGGCGGGTTCGTCGTTGGCCGCCACCTGCTCGAACAGGCCGCTGGGGCCGAGTGCTTCGACGAGCGGCCACCACGTCAACCCATCGCCATAGGGCAGGCAGCGGCCCGCAGCAACCGTCGCGGCCCCGTCTAGCGTGTCGATGACTTCCGCGACGAGGCGCGACTTGCCGACGCCCGCGGCGCCCAAGACCGTCAAGAGCTGGCACGCGCGATCCGCGACCGCCTGATGGAACGCGTCGAGCAGCCGCCGGCGCTCGCGCTGCCGGCCGACCATCGGCGCACGCGAACGCTGAGGCCGCCCACGGGCGCCCGAAAGCACCGCCACGAGGCGATGAGCCTCGATCGGCGCGCGCTTGCCCTTGACCGCCAACGAAGCCAAGGGCTCGGCGTCAACCGCGTGACGGACCAAGCGGAACGTGTCATCGCCGAGCAGGATGTCTCCGGGAGGCGCCGCCTGCTCCAGCCGAGCGGCAACATTCACGATGTCGCCGGCGGTGAAGGAGCCGCCGGCCGCGGCCCCGCCGGTGACGGCCTCTCCGGTGTTGACCCCGATTCGGACCGCGAGCTCGACGCCCCGATCGCGGCGCAGCTCACCTTGCAGAGCGGCGACCTCCACGCGCATCTCGGCTGCCGCACGCACGGCGCGCAGCGCGTCGTCCTCGTGTGCAACAGGGATCCCGAAGACCGCCATGACGGCATCGCCGATGTAGTTCTCGACCGTCCCGCCGTGACGCTCTACGGCTTCGGCCATGCGGCCAAACCACCGCTGCATCGCCCAACGGAGAGTCTCGGGATCC
The DNA here is from genome assembly GCA_963851295.1 of uncultured Actinomycetes bacterium. Lineage (GTDB taxonomy): Bacteria > Actinomycetota > Thermoleophilia > Solirubrobacterales > Solirubrobacteraceae > JAOPZW01. The sequence goes on from CAWKOS010000007.1 coordinate 11,465, forward strand.
ACCCGCTCGCCCAGCGCAGTCGACCCTACGACGTCCGCGAAGACCACCGTGACAACCTTCCGCCGCTCGCCAACCCGGGGCGCCGCTGGCACCGCCGCTCCGCATGCCGGGCAGAACCCAGCCTGCTCCGGGAGCCGATCGCCACAGCGAGGGCAGGTCTCCACGGCCCAAGTCTAGAGCCGCCCTGCGTCTCACCCATGACGATGCACCGAGCGACCGAGTCACCGCGGAGGCCGCCAGCACCCGCTGCGCTCTCGCCTTACCCTGGCTCTGGCCGCCCGACCTACCTCCCACGGCGCCTCTGGCGCCTGCTGCAGCCGCCCCACCCGGCTGAGCAAAATCCCTCTTGAGGCAGCGGATGGCTTCGCGGGTGCTCTTGCCCTCGCGGCGTCTGCGTTCGAGGTAGTCGCGTGTTTGCTGGTGGCAGCGCGCGCGGGTGACGATCACGCGGTGCAGCGCGGCGTTGATCTGGCGGTTGCCGCCCTGGTCGATCCGCTGGCGCTGCGTGTTGCCCGAGCTGGCGGGGATCGGCGCGACGCCGGCGGCGCACGCGAGCTTGGCCGAGGTCGCGAAGCGCTGGGCGCCGGCAATCTCGCCGACGAGCTTGGCGGCGGTCAGCGGCCCGAACCCGGCTCGCTGAGCAGCTGCGGCGCAAGCTGGGCGACGAGTCCGGTGATCTCGCGCTCGAGCTGGTTGATCGCCTGGGTGAGCCCGCGCAGGCGGCGCAGCTCGTCGCGCGCGATCCGAACGCGCATCGTCTGCTCGGCGCGAGCCAGACGCCGGCCGATCCGCGTCGCCCACTTCTTCGAGAACAGCGCACCGCCGGGCAGCCGCAGCTCGGGCCACAGATCGTGCAGATGCCACAGCAGCGTGCAGTTGAGCTCGACGCGGTGACGGACCAGCCGCTCGCGATGGTCGACGAGCAGCCGAACGTCGAGCTCGGGCCCGTGCAGTTGCGCGGCCGGGAACGTGTCCAGGCCCTCCTGCATGCGGCGCGGGCCACGTTGAGCGCGTCTATCGCATCCGACTTGCCGCGTTGGCGGGCGCTGCGCCGCGTCTTCGCGGTCAAGTGCGTGGGAATCCACAGCACGCGCTCCCCGCGTTCGATGAGAAACCGCTCCAGCGATCCGGAGACGTGCCGGCAGTCCTCAAGCGCCCACACCCGCTCGCCGTCGAGGCTGCGCGCCTACACCAACAGGGCGCCGAACCCGCGCCGGCCGACCGGGACCGTCCGCTCGCCCAGCAGCTCGCCGCTCGTGGCGCCGACGGCGGCGATCGTGTGCGAACGCTTGTGAGTGTCCGTGCTGAGCACGATCATGACCTTCGTCCTCCTCTTGATCCTCGGGGGCGGACGTCTGGTGGACACGGCTTGCTGGAGGCGCTGCCACGCATCTATCAAGTCACGCCAGACACCCCCGACCGGCGACGAGCGACACAGCGAAAGGTGGTCAGGCCCCAACGGCCGACAGCCTGAAAGAGAGTCAGCTCGCCGCCCGGTCGCGGAGCCTTCACCTCGCGTCGGACGTCACCGACGCGCCTAATCCAAACAGCAAGCCTGGGAGGAGCGGTCCGCCAGCACGCCGTGGGCGCTGCTCCCTGTGCCTCGGAGCGGCAGCGCGTGGTTCCGCGCGGACAGGCTCGCGTCGTGCTTTTGAGGCAACGCCCGATCGGAAGCGAGCCTGAACGTACGCGGTTCGCTATGAGGCGAGGCCGAGGCGGCGGATGCCTGCGCGCACTTCCTCTTCGAGCGCTCTCGAGACGGTGATGCCGTAATCCCGCTCGAGTTTGTCGCGTCGGCTGATGAACGCGTCGATCGCTGCCCCGATGTCGGCGGGCGGCTCGGGCACGCCGATCGGCCGCAGCAGGCGGCCGAAGAGCTGCGGTAGGTGCTCGGCCACGAGGTCGTTCCTACCGATCGCGGCCTTGGTGGCAACCCACCAGATCCAATCCCAGAAGTGTGTGTTGATGGCGTCCAGCGTCGCGGGTCCAGGCTTAGGCACCGGCAGCGGCTGCTGCGAGTGGTCTAGGAAGAGGTACTCAACCTTCGTGGGTCCGGGCAGGAGCACCTGGTAGACGGGAAAGTGACCTAAGGGCTCCCACTGCTGGCCAAGCGGATGCAGCGGTGCGACCAACGCGGGAAGATCGCGCGCGACAGCGGCAAAGTTGGACGTCGTCACGGCGAAGTCCCAGTCCGAGAGCTCCGCATGCGTCCCGCGCGACCGCGATCCGGCCAACTCGACATGACGGACCGCTGAATGCTTCGCGACCAGCTCGGTGGCTGTACGCGCCAAGTCCGCCACGGGGTGATCGTCGCACGACGCTACTGCTATCGCCTGAGGCTGTCGCGTAAATGGGTCCGAAAAGCTTAGGAACCTGAGCGGTGGGACACGTAACGCGATTCGCGGCGCTGACGACGGTCTCGTCCCATCTGGTTGCAATGGATGCGCGCTTTGAACATGGGTCGTCCCATCACGGTTCGACGCACCGGATCTGAGGGTGATTTATGCGACAGCCTCGCCTGCTTGCGCAAGTCGAGGTCGCGGCCGACCGGAGCGCTGCGATCCATGCGACTGAGCGGCTACGACGGCGTCCGGCGGTGGCGCCCAGCACCTTCGTTCCGTAGCAGCTCGACCCGAAAATCAAGCGAGCAGTACGGGCGCGTTGCGCTGCTGGTATCCGAGGCGATAGCGGCACGCGTGCCAGTTGACCCGCCGGCACCGGTCTATGTCACGACGTCGCCGGGCCTGCCACGACGCCGCGCTCGTGCAGCGTGCCGATCTCGCGGTCAGTCAGGCCCAACAGGCCGGCGAGCACGTCGTCGGTGTGCTCGCCCAGCAGCGGCGCTGCGGTCGGTGCCAGGCGCTCGGCGTTCGAGAACGCCAGCGGTGACCCGGGCATCAGGAAGGTCCCGATCGGGGGCTGCTCGACTTCCGCGAACATCGGGTTCTCGGGCGAGCAGCGCGGATCGCGCTCGACGAGCTCGCGGAACGTCTGGTAGGGGCCCCACGAGACGCCGTTTCGGTCGAACGTGTCGCGCAGCTCCTCCAGCGTCCGGGCGAGCACCCACGGCTTGAGCGTCGCGCCTAGCACCTCGCGCACCACGAAGCGGCCGCCCTCGTCGTCGAGGTCGACGTCCATGAGCCGGGCGATGGCGTCGAACGCCTCGCCGAGTCCGGTCGCCTTCACGAGGTTGTGCCATTGGCGCAGCGTCAGCGCGACGATCATCACGCGGTGGCCGTCCTTGGTGAGGAAGTCGCGGCCAAAGGCGCCGTAGAGGTAGTTGCCGTCCTTCGCGCGCTCGTGGTGGTTGATCTGGACCTCTGCGATCTTGCCGAGGTTGCCGACCATCCAGAAGGCCACGTCCGACACGGCGATCCGGATGTACTGGCCGACCCCTGTGCGCGCCCTGCAGCGCTCGGCCGCGAGGACGCTGGTCGTCGCGAGCGCTCCGGTGATTGCGTCCCACGCCGGCAGCAGGTGGTTGAACGGCACGGCGAGGTTCCGTGGCCCGGTCGCCCACGCGAAGCCCGTGGCTGGGTTCACCGTGTAATCGACCGCCGACGAGCCATCGTGGTTGCCGACGATGTTGACCATGATGAGGTCGGGTCGCCGCTCGCTGAGCCGCACGTAGTCGAGAAAGCCGCGGGCGGGGAAGTTCGTCAGGAAGACCCCCGCGTCGGGCCCCGGGGCGGCGATGAGCGCGGCGACAATCTCGCGCCCCTCCTCGGAGCCGAGGTCGACCTGGATCGAGCGTTTGCCCTTGTTCAGCCCGGCCCAGAAAAGGCTGTGGCCGTCGGCGGTCACGGGCCAACGCCCGCGGTCGAGCCCGCCGCCGATAGGGTCGAAGCGGATCACGTCGGCGCCGAGCTGGGCCAGCGTCATTCCGCCCAGCGGGGCGGCGACGAATGCGGAGCCCTCGATCACGCGCAGGCCGTCGAGGATCCCCGGCATCTACGCCACCACCGCCACGAAGCTCCAGTCCAGCACCGCCGCGGGCTCGGTGCCGGGGCGCTCAGCGCTGAGCAGCGCGCGCAAGCCGACGAGCCCGTCGAGACCCGCGTGCTCTACGCGCAGCTCGGTGCGCAGGACGTCGCCCTCGAACACCGGCCGGAGGTGCTCGCAGCCCTCCCAGGCGACGATGGTTGCCATCGCCGGGATCGCGCGCGCGGCGTGCGCAGCGGCGATCGAGATCGTGTGCCCACCGTAGACCAGGCGCCTGCCGTGAGCGCTGCCGGTCGCGTCGGTGTGCGCTGTCGCGACGTTGAGCGTCAGCCGCGCAAGCTCCGGCGCGCAAGTCACCGTCTCGCCCGCCTCGACACGGAATGCCTGCCCGGGCTCCAAGTCGGCGTAGTACGGCCTGGGTGCCGCCGCGCGCAGCCGGTCGAGCCGCCAGTCGGCCGGCACGGCGGCGCGCACCTGCGCCTCGTCGAGCGTCCGAGGGATGTCGGTGAAGTCGTCGGAATGGCCGGTCTCGGCGTCCGGCTCGCGCAGCGGAATCATCGGGCAACGCCAGAAGTCGAGTACCGGGCCGCCGTGAGCGTCGGTGGTCTGGACCCGCATCGCTACGAGCCCGGTCGCGGGAGCACCGGCCCGGCGGCGATTCTGCTTCAGGCCGACGATCTCGGTGCGGGTGCGCAGCGTTTCGCCAACGAATACCGGCCTTGCGAGCACGAGGCCGCGGTAGAAGAGGTTGCCGCGCACGCGCTGCGAAGGCCCGGTGGACTGCCCGATCGCCACGTCGCACACGAGGTTGGGGTGCGCCAGCGGCGCCGCGTTGCCGGTCACGTCCCGCGACAGCGGAGCGTCGAGCGCGAGCCGCAGCCGGTCGCCGGTCAGCGCCTGATGGAGCGCTGCGGCGCCAGCGGTCAGTGTCAGCCCCGGTGCGTCCTCGAACACCTGGCCGCGTTCGAAATCCTCGAACCACGGCCCTCCCACGCGCACGGGCGGCGGCTCGAGCCGGCTCACCGCTGCGCCCCGTCAATCCCGGCCGCGCGCCCGCGCTCGACCACCTGCAGCGCGAGCCTGCGGCTGGCCTCGTCGATCATCTCGCCGTCGAGCTCGACCGCGCCGCGCCCCTCCGCATGGGCGAGCGCGTCGAGGATCGCGCGCGCACGTGCGAGCTCCTCATCCACGGGGGTGAACGCGGCATTGATGATGCCTAGCTGGCCGGGGTGGACCGCCCACTTGCCGTCGAAGCCAAGAGCGCGCGCGTGCTCCGCGCGCAACCGGAGGCCGTCGTCGTCACGGATCTCCAGATACGGCCCGTCGATCGCCTGGAGGCCGGCCGCACGGGCCGCCACGAGCACCGTCTCCTGGGCGTGCAACCACTGCTCGGGCGGTGCGGGACCGGGCGCACGCCCAAGCGAGGCGGCGAGGTCGGCGTAGCCGAGGATAAGCGCCTCCAAACGCAGCGAGGCGGCCGCGATCTCGCCAGCGCGCAGAAGCCCGCCGGCGGTCTCTACGAGCGCCTGAAGGCCTACTCCATCCGCGGGCTCGCCGACGCCCCCTAGCAGGCGGTCGACCGCCAGGACGTCCTCGGCAGACTCAACTTTGGGGATGACCAGCGAGCCGATCTGCGGCCCGACCCGCTCCACTAGCTCGATGACGTCCCGCTCGCCCCATTGGCCGGAGAGCGGGTTGATGCGCACGGCCACCGCCGCCGCAAGCGATCGCTCGATGGCCAGAAAGCCGCCCACCAGCTCGCGCGCCAGCTCCTTGGCGTCAGGCGCGACCGAGTCCTCGAGGTCGACCACGATCTCGTCCATCTCAAGTGCCGCGGTCTTCGCGAGCATGCGCTCGGAGGACCCAGGGACCGAGAGCGAGGAGCGCCGCGCGCGCATGCTCGAACCCTATTCCGCCGGTGGCGCGGCGTTGATACACCTCTGCGGCCGAGCGAGGTGGCGACGCGCGTCCCACGCCTTCGCGACGCTCAACGGCACGGGGGCGTCGGCAGCGACCGGCGAAGCCAGACCCGCCGCCCTCACCCCACGGCTGGACGTCCCCGGTGTGCGCAGTCCACACCGCTCGCCCGCCGCGACCGCGGCCGCCCCGCTTGTGAGGACGATCGGGCGTCCTTGTCGGCCCCACCCTGCTCCTTCGTCTGTGAGAGCAGTAGTGGCACCGCCCCTACAGCCGCCCATGCACGGGGGTGGCGTTAGCCACGATGCTGTTGAGGATCAAGCGGGCGGCGGAACGCCATGCGGTTACCCCGGTCGCCCACGTCGTCGCTGCACCCGGTAGTGCCGTTTCACCCGCCGCTGAGCACGCCCGAGACGCTGTTCCCCCCGACGTCGGGTCGGCGACGCATCAATCGCGCACCGCTGTGGAAAAACGGCTACACCAAGCGGCTTGAGCAGGAAACCGCAACCGCACGACAGCGGTCATCCATTGGGTGACAGGTTGGGGAGGACGGTGTGTCACGGGCAGCTACGGCACGCAGCGGCGGGGCGCGCTAGCGTGAACGCACCACTTCTTCGCCTTGTTCTCGCGGTTCCCGGCCTCCACGGGCCACTCCATAGCTCGCCCCGCGCAAGCATCCGAGCACAAACTCTCGCCAGAGGCCACGCTCGCCAAGGCGGTGTGACGCTCCCCACCCGTTGCCGCCTCCCGCCGAGAGCGTCCCCTCTTAGCCAGCGGCAGCCACCGGCCCCGGTGTTCGCGCCTACCTTCCAGGTCTGTGCAGATGCGGGCGACGCTGCTGACGTGGCGAGCCACGTCGTGCCGGCTACGAGACCACTGCGGCCGCGCGGCGCGTGTGGGCGGCTCGACCACCTCGGGGGAGCGTTCCGCACCGGACAGCTCCGCCGGGTGACAAGCCCTAGGGAACCGGCTCCGCGGTGTCGCTCCCTGCGTTTCCCGGGGCCGCGCGGCTGGGGCGTTCCAACCAACCACGAGGCCGCTGCCCGCGTGGCGGGGCCGGAAAGGAGGCCGCAGCGATGCTGGCCTATCTCACCGAGGAGCAACCCACGATCCATGAGCAGGCGTCGCTCGACCCCACCCTGGGCGTGCCCGCGCCCGACGACCAGGGGGCGTGGGCCCGGGTGGCCTACGAGGCCGCCCATGACCTCGCGTCCGAGCGCTGGACGCCGAGGCGCCGCCAGCGAGCCGGGGCCCGCCGATGCGAGGCGCCGGCATGACCCCCACCGGGCCGATCGGTACCGCGGTGGTTGTCATCAGCGATTACAGGAGCGTAGACTGTGGTGTAGCCGCTACCGGAGTCATCATGGCCCAGACCACCACCGTCCGCGTCCACCAGCACACCCGCCAGGCGATCGCCGAGCTCAGCGCCCAGCGCGGCACCACGGCGGCCGACCTGCTCGAGGAGCTCGTGGCGCGCGAGCGCGACAACGCCCTGCTGGACGCCATGAACGCGCACTTCGCCGACCTCACCGACGATGAGCGCCGGGCGCTCGCCGACGAGCGCGAGGCGTGGGAGGGCACGCTGCTCGACGGCCTCACGCAGGCCCCGTGACCGAGGCCCGCCAGGGCGAGGTCTGGTTCGTCGACCTCGACCCCACCCGCGGACGCGAGCAGGCCGGACGGCGCCCCGCCCTGGTCGTCTCCGTGGACCAGCTCGGCACGGGACCCAGCGAGCTGGCGATCGTCGTCCCGCTGACCACGACCGCGCGCCCGAACCCGCTCTATGTGGCCATCGAGCCGCCCGAGGGCGGGGTGCGCGAGACGTCCTACGCGATGCCCGAGATGGTGCGCGCGATCTCGCGCCAGCGACTCGCCGAGCGCTGGGGCACCGTGCGCGACGCGACCCTCGAGCAGGTGCTCCAACGCGTCCGCCTGCTCGTCCGCTCGCCCTAACCGCACAACGGCCCACGAACGGAGCGCCCTGACCCCCCGGCCAGGGCGCTCCGCGTGTCCGACCCAGCGGCCACCACGGGGCACTCGGTGCGCCGCGATTGAACACGACCGTGGGCGCGCCGTGTGGCGATTGCGCGCCGACTTGCAGCGGTTGCCGCCGTCCCGCCCCGAGCCCCCTAAAGGGGCTCGGGGCGCCCTTCCCGGGCCGCCCTGGCGCCGCTTGACGGCGCCGCGCAGCGCCCCTACACCGCGCCGTCAGCACGACGGCGCGCACACCTCATTCGACTAGGAGGACCGCCATGAGCGCCACCCTGACCCCCTCTCCCGCCGCGGCCACCGAGCCCGGCCCCGGCAGCGCCGACCACGGCCCGCGGGCCGCCGACCTGGGCACCTACCGCGACCTCGAAGGACGAACGCGGGCCGTGATCGTGCGCCCCGGCGCCGGCGGCAGCGTGCTCGTCATCGACCAAGACGCCGAGACGCTGACCGACCGGCGTCTCGTCGCCCACCTCGCCGCCGACGAACCGGCGATCAACGCCCAGATGGTCGCCGAGCTCTACCTCGCCGACCACGCCGGGCGTTGGGCGCGGGCGCTGCAGGACCGCGACTGGGTCACCCTCCCCGGCGGCCGCGAGCTGCCGCAGGACCCCGAACCGGCATCGACCGGGGAACTTGAAGACGCCGGTGGTCGCCGCTACCGCCTGGCCGCCGTCGAGGACCACCGACACGGCCGCCAGGTCCGATGGATGCGCCGCGGCGGACGCCGGCGCGCCGAGCCAGTGGCGCTGCGCACGGTCATCGGCGCCCTCGAGGCCATCGAGCCGGCCCGCGCGCTGACCCGGGCGGCCCTCAAGCGCCCGCCGGCGGACGCCGGGACCGAGCTGCTCGCCCGCGAGCTGCGCAAGCTCGAGGACAGCCCGCGCGTCCTGAACCGCGGCCTGCGCGAAGCCGTGCACCGCCGCGTGCGCAGCGGCGAGCTGAGCCTCTCGTGCATCGCGTCGCGCTGCGGGCGCGGCAAACGGCGGGCCACCGGCCTGCGCATCGGCGACACCACCTGGCTGCAGCGGCGCCTCGGGAGGTCGAGCTGGCCTAACGCCCCCGACCGCACGCCGCGCGCCGACCCCGTCGATGCGACGGGCGGCGGACGGCCACCAACGACCGCCGCGGCGATCCCGGCCCGCGGCCACCGGGGCGGCGCCCGATCCCCTCAGCCCGGGCGCCGCCCACCCCTTTTGACGACCAGAGAGGAGCAGCCAGATGCAACGACCGATTGTCCTCGAGGACCCCGACGAACGCGAGCGCCGCCTGCGCCTGGCCGAGGAAGAGCGACTCCTCGACCAGGAGCGACGCGAGCGGGACGAGGAGCGCGCCGGACTCGGGCCCTGGGGCGCCTGGGCCCACCGGGTCGCCCGCGCCGAGCGAGCACGCCGGGCTCGTCTCGACCAGGAGGTGGAGGCGCCGTGACCTCCACCGCGATCGCCGACTCCGTCGACCTCGTCGACCCGACGGGGGCACGCCGTTCCTCGTCGCTCAGTCCGGCGGGCCACGTCGCACTCTTCGCGCGCGCCCTCCACGCGCCGGCCGCAGCGGCGCTGCGGGAGCGCGCCGGGATGCCCGGCCTGGTCGAGGCGTGCGCGGTCACGCGTGGCCACGACGGGCGACCGCGACCGCACCGGTCTGGTGGGCGCCAACAGTTCTCGCCCTGCGGCCACATCGTCCCGCTGCAAGCGCTCGCGACGGCGGCCAGGACGGTGGGCCAGGAATGCTGGTGCTCGGTCCTGCCACGCACCGAGCCCACACCCGGCGGCAAAGCCGTCCCCGGCGGCAGGCTGCTGTGGGCCGACGTCGACACGCCCGGGACGCTGTGGCGCGCCCGGGCCCTGCGCGAGCGCGTCCCCGTGCGACTCGTGGTCGAGTCGGGTGGCGCGACCGATCCCGGCGAGGTGCGCTGGCATCTCTACCTGGTCGTCTCGCGCTGGCTAGACGTGGCCGAGCTCGAGGCCGCCAACGCCCGTCTGGCGAAGCTGTTGGGCGGGGACCGCGTCGGCGACCGCGGGCGGCTGATGCGCTTGCCCGGCACCCGCAACTTCAAGGGCGGGCGACCGGGACACTGGTGTCGCGTCGTGGCCTGCGACCTGCACGCACCGGCGCTCGAGGTCGAGGCGGTGGTCGGGGCGCTCCCCGGGCCTGTCAAGGCCACACCGACGCCCGACGGCCGCCTGCCCCACGCTGGGCGTTCGTCGCTCGACGAGCTCCGCCCACGCGACTGGTTCGCGCTGCTCGAGCCCGGTCGCCCCATCAGCGAGTACGGCTACGCACAGTGCCCGCTCCACGACGACCACATCCCGTCGCTGAAGCTCTACGACGAGCCGCGCGACGGGTGGTACTGCTGGGCCTGTGCGCGAGGAGGCGACTTCGTTGAGTACGCCGCGTGGCGGTGGTACGGGAGAGCCGGCCGCGAGCTCAGCCGCCCGGAGTTCCGTGAGCTGGTCTCGCGACTGCAAGCGCACGTGACGATCCCGGTCACACCGTGCAGCGCGTGACGCCACGCGCGCCCAGGTCCCAGCGGCGCCGTGCTTTGGCACAGGTCGAGCGTGCGACCGGGCTCGCGTTTCTGGTCTCGGAGGAAGCAGTGCCGCGCCGGGCTCCGCTTGGAGGGGCCGGCGTTCGGCATCGGCCACGTCAGCCGCTACGGTGACTCGCCGCTGAGCGGCTGATAGCGCCCTTCCCCATAGCTGACAGTCGCCCCTGCAACGCCCACGACGATCACGCTCGCGGCGAACAGGAGGTAGAGCACGGCGTCGAGTCCATTGTGGAACGCATCGCCGGCAAAGATCGCCCCTCCGATCCAGATGGCGCCGAGCACGATGTAGGAGAGCGCCGCGCCGGGCATGTCGGCACGGTCGCCGCGGAGCGAGATGTAGGCCGCGCTGCCGCCGATGCCCACCAGCCACGCCGCGATCGCCTCGGCTGCCAGTGGCGCCAACGGCCACGGCCAGACCGCCCCGGCGTGATGCGGCCGCGCGAACAGAAGGACGCCCCACGCGAGCATCGTGATCGCCTGCAGAGCGAGCGCGCCGCGCAGCCACGCCGGCAGCCGCTCCTCGACCGGCCGGTCGCGACCGCGGACCATCAACTGCTGGACGGCGGCCGCGAGGAACGCCGGAACGGCGAAGACGTAGGCCTCGACCCAGATCACGCCCACCGCGCCGTGGAACTCGCCGACGTGCCGCAAGGTCGCAACCAACAGGCCGACCGTCACGAAAGGCCCGCCGGAGACGACGGCGCGGACCCGGATCCATTCACGCTGCTGCAGCCCCCAGGCGAAGAGCACGGACGTGGCGCAGAAGCTGGCACCGATGAAGATCGCGCTGATGGGCAGGGCGATCGTCCACGCCCAGTACGTCTCCGTGTGCTCGGACAGCAGCGTGACCTGCGTGCCGCCCAGGAAAGCGAGCGGAGTCGCCACCAGCAAGAACGCGCGAATACCGAAGCCGACCGGGCGCCATCGACGGTCCACGACGGACATGGCGCATCCTCTGCGACTCACGCAACGCGCGCAAGCCGCGCGCGGTTCGTCGGCGGTCTGCGTTGGGCGCGCACACACCCGAGGGCTCAGCCGCCACAGAACGCCAGCCGCCGCCACGCACTACTGACCCATGCGCGTCGCGACACTCGCGTCGGCGTGCGGCGTAGCCGCTGCTGCGCTGGTGCTTCCGCCTGGGGGGAGCGGCGGCCCCGCAACTCGCAGGCGCTGCCCCTTGTGCCTCACGGCAACAGTCACGCGACGGCCGAGACCTCGCGCCGCCGTGCAGCCGGTTCGAGCGCCGGATTGTCGAAGGAATTGTCTGCTGGGTTGATGGTCGTGCCGGGCGGGACGATCTCGTCGATGCGGTCCAGCAGTGCCGCGTCGAGGACGACGTCGGCCGCGGTGAGCTGGCTTTCGAGCTGCTCCATGGTGCGCGGCCCGATGAGCGCTGCGGTGATGGCCGGGTGGTTGAGCACGAACGCGATCGCGAGCTGGATGAGCGTGACGCCTGTCTGCTGTGCGAGCTGGGCGAGGTCCTCGACGGCGTCGAGCTTGCGTTGGTTCGCGGGCTGGGAGAGGTCGAAGCGCTCGGGCAGCCGGTTGGCGCGCGAGGAGGACTGCTGTCCGGTGTCCTTGCGCCAGCGGCCCGACAGCCAGCCGCCGGTCAGGGGGCTGTAGGACATGACGGCCATCCTGTGGCGCAAGCACGTGGGCAGGACGTCGGCCTCGGCGGCACGGACGAGCATCGAGTACGGCGGCTGCTCGGTGACGAACCGCTGCAGGTGCCGGTCGCGCGCGACCCACTGCGCTTCGACGATCTGGCTGGCAGGGAACGTGGAGGACCCGATGTGGCGGACCTTGCCCTGGTGCACGAGGTCGCTGAGCGCCGACAGTGTCTCCTCGATGTCGGTCTGCGGATCGAGGCGGTGGACTTGGTAGAGGTCGATCCAGTCGGTGCCCAACCGCCGCAGCGAGTCCTCGACCGCGCGCATGATCCAGCGGCGCGCGTTGCCCCGCTCGTTGGGGTCCTCACCCATCGCGTTGTGGAACTTCGTGGCGAGGATCACGTCGTCGCGCCGCCCGCCGGCGAGCGCCTTGCCGACAATCTCCTCGGACTCGCCCTGGCCATAGACGTCGGCCGTGTCGATGAAGTTGATCCCGGCGTCGAGCGCCGCGTGGATGATCCGGATCGACTCGTCGTGGTCGGGGTTGCCCCACGCGCCGAACATCATCGCGCCAAGACAGAACCTGCTGACCGACACGCCGGTGCGACCCAACTGACGATGCTCCATTCGTTGCCCCCCTTCCGGCGCCGGGTGCGCTCGCCGACGCATTGCCCTCTGACGCCCAGGCGGCGCCTCGCGCGGGTCCGCTCAGCGCATCTTCTCCCTCCGCCGGGACTTTCGCTATCGCGTGAACGGGGCACTCGTCTTCCACGAGCCCATGCGTCCTAACCGCAGCGCACCCGTTGGCTCGCCAACGCGGAGTCCGAGCGCGGTTGCGCGAGACGCGCCCGGAGAGCGGAGCGGGTGAGCCCGGAGCAGGAGCTGCGGTCGCGAAGGCAGTAGACGCCCGCGGACCGCTGCGTCGGCGGTGGTGCCCGGCTGGCAAGGACGTGGCTCGGGCGGGTGGCGTCGGACGCGGCCTCGGCCGCCGCTTGCCGGCGGACGAGGAGCGTGTCCGATCGACAGGACCCGCCCGCCGCCGGCGCCGGGCCCGCCCTGGGCACCGGCGGGCCCGGTGTGCTCGGTACAGTCGCCGTTCGTGGGGCGAGGCCGGGCGCTGGGGTGTAAGGAACGTGGCTGAGGTGGACATGGGGGTGTCGTGAGTCCGTCTTGCGTCGATGCGCTCTTTCGCGAGCATGGCGCCGACGTGCTCGCGTATGCGCTGCGGCGGACCGACGCCGGGAGCGCGGAGGATGTTGTCGCCGAGGTGTTCCTGACCGCATGGCGGCGCGCGGAGCGGGTGCCCGAGCGCGAGCCGGTGCTCTGGCTGTATGGCGTCGCGCGGCGGGTCCTGGCCAACCAGCGGCGGGCGAGGCGTCGACGGGAGGCGCTCGTTGACGTGCTCGGCGCGCTGGCCCGCCACGACGGGGCGGCGCCCGAGCCGGGCGGGTCGGCGCTGACGGCAGCGCTCGCGCGGCTGCGCCCCGACGACCGCGAGGTGCTGATGCTCACCGCCTGGGAGGGCCTCGACGCGACCCAGGTCGCGACCGTCCTGGGTTGCACGCCGCAGGCCGTCCACACGCGCCTGCACCGCGCCCGCGCCCGGCTGCGGGCCGAACTCGAACGCGAGATTCCCGAGGTGTCCATCGCATGACCGATCTGCTCGACGAGCTGCGCGACGCGGATCCCGTCGACCGCGCGACGCTCGAGGTGCCGCCCGAGCTTGCGGCGCGCGTCGCCGCCGGGCGGGACCTTCGGCGGGCGCGGAGGCGGCGTCCGGCGGCGGCGCTCGTCGCGACGGCTGTGGCCGTCGTGGCGATCGTCGCGGTGGTGCTCGGCGGCGGCGACGGCCGTGGCCGGCTGTCGCTGGCGGACCGGGCGTACGCGGCGACGGGTGGGTCGGGCGTGCGGCATTGGACGGTCTCGATCCGCAGCTACATCAACGGCGCGAGGCGCGGGATCGTCCAGCGTCAGGAGGGGTGGGCGCGAAACGGGACGCTGCACGTGCTGCTGTTCGAGCAGCATCGAGTCACCACCGACATCCGCCAGACCCCGGTCAGGACCCGCAGCTGGGGTGCCGGCATGAACGACTACACCGAGACGCCGACGCCCAAGAAGCGGGCTCGAGGTCCGATGCAACTCGGCGATCCGTTCGCGGAGTTCCGGCGCGCGCACAACGCCGGACAGCTCGTCCGGGTCAACGCCACGACCTACCGCGTGCGCCCCGACAAGCGGATCTTCGCGCCGGGGTCGACGCTCACCTACGAGCTGGATCCGAAGACGGCGCTGCCCGCGCGGGCCGTCCTCGCCTACACCCGCGGGCGCGGACCGACACCCAGCGCCCTCGACGGCGCGCACTACCGGCTCGTGTTCACCTACGACACGTACGAGCGGCTGCCCGACACGGAGGCGAATCGCGCGAAGCTCCAGCTCCTTCCGCACTCCGGCGCCGGGCCGTCGAAGACGGACGCGCGCGCCGTGTTCGCGATCCTGCGCGACGGCACGCCTGTCACCGGCAAGAAGCAGCGGCTCGTCGCGAACTTCGCCAAGCACGGCCTCTTCGGGAGGCCGGGCTCCTTCGATGCCTCCAGCGCCCGCCTCGGACCGCACGACGTCGTCCTCATCGCGGGCACGGGCTACGTCGGCATGATGCGGGGCGGCGGCGGGACGCTCGCCACCGTCGACGCCGCGGTCAAGCGCGGCATGGCCATCAGCGGCAGCGCGGCGGACAAGAGGCACCGCATGTACGTCGTCGTCTCCGACGACGTCAAGGCGATCCGCGCCGGGCTCCCCCACCACGCCTGGAAGACGTTCCCCATCAGGCAGAACGTGGCCGTCCTGCCCAACGGGGGCTACCGCTTCACGCTCGTGCGCTGAGCACGCGACGACCGGCCGGCGTCAGGGCCGTGGGTCGGAACCGCCGTCCGAGAACCAACCGGCGCGCGTCACGGCATGGCTCTCGGCCTGCCGCGCGGCGTCATCCGGGTTCAAGCCGGACATGCGCCCACGGCGCCGCGCCCGACGGTCGGCTCGGATGTCGCGCCGGTCGCTGCGTCGCGCGCGCCAGCGGCCCAGCCACCCAGTCTCGTCAGGCGAGTGCGCAGCAGCCTGGTCATGAAGACGCTCCACCTCCGACATCACTACCTCCTGTCACGGCGCTGCAGGCTGCCCGCGGGACGAACGTACTCCGGCCCGGCCGCGCCGTCAAAGAGCGTCACCCCCACGCGTGCGCGGCGAGGACGCCGCGGTCGACCAGCTCGCCCGCGGCGCGCTCGACGCTGCGAAGCCCCGCCCAGGCGCCGGCGCGCAGCGCCCGGGGGTTCATCTCGCTCTGGGACATCGGCAGCGCGTCGGGGACGATCACCTGCACCTGCGTGTCGCCGTGCGCGGTGACTCCGGCGGGCAGCGCCGCCAGTTGACGCTCGTAGCGCCCGCCGGGCACGACCGGCATCGTGCGGGTCTCCGGGTGCGCGCGGCGCAGCCAGCTGAGCATCGCCCGTTCGACGTGGCCGTGGCGTCTGACGGCTCGGCCGTCGGGGCGGGTGCGCAGCACCAGGACGTGGGTGGCGCCGTCGGCGGCCGCCAGCTCGACGGGCAGCGGGTTCAGCAGGCCGCCGTCGTACAGGCGGCAGCCGTTGATGCGAACAGGCGGGCCGCTGAGCAGCGGGACGCGGGCCGCGGCGCGCAGGCGTTCGAGCAGCGGGCCGCGCGGGCGTTCGAGCGCGCGGTGCTCGAGGCAGGTGGCGAGGATGTGGAACTCGGGTCCGGCGCCCTCGACGGCGGCGACGTCGAGGCGCTTGCGCCGCGCCACGATCTCGTCGATGACCTCGTCCAGGGCGATGGCCGGCCGGCCGGCGAGCATCCGCCGGGCCCTGAGGAACTGCACGGCGGGCAGATCCTCGAAGTAGATGGTGGTGCCCATCGCGGCCTGCCCCGCAAGCATGTACGCGCAGCCCAGGGCGCCGGCCGATACCCCGTAGACGGCGTCGAAGCGCTGGGCCAGCTGAAGGTGCTCGAGGGCGGTGACCGCGCCGGCGGAGATGACGCCGCGCATGCAGCCCCCTTCGACGACGAGCGCCACGCGATGCTGGTCGCCGGCACCGTCGCGGCGGGCGCGAAGGACGTCGATGGGGGTGGGGCCCACTCCTGGATTTTCGCTCTCCGCCGCCCCCGCGCGAAGGCGGCATTCCTCCCCCAACAGGTGAGACACGCCTTGACGACGGCTCCTCGGTTGGCGGATCCTCTCGTCATGATCGCCCTGCGTCTCCTCTACACGGCCGCGGTGATGGTGGTCGTGATCTGGCTGCTGCGAGCCGGCAACCCGGTCGGAGGACTGCTCCTCGCGCCGGCAGCGGCGGTGTGGCTGCGCCGGGAGGCCGAGTCGGGCCGGCTCTCTGCGCGCGTGCGCAGAACGCTCGGGCAGTAGCCGGCGCGCGCGGCACCTGCGATCGCGCAAGACGCCGCTCAACGGGGCCGCCCTACCGCGGTGCGAATTCCCGCATCAGATAGATGCAGCGCGCCGACACCCTTCCGGCGGCGACGTCCTCTCAATTGCCCGACGCCGGTCAGTAGTACTCCACTCCGACTGCGAGATACGGCCCGTTCCATCCGTAGCGAAGCTCACAGCCACAGAAGGCGTGGAATTGATAGTCCCCGCCTGGGATCGCGCAGTAGTGATGGTCTTGCGCCCATCCACCGCTCGAGTTGATTGCGTCCTCGCACGCGTCGCCAAATCCCTGCCCGTAGGCACTGGTGTTGGTGACATCAACCTTCGTCAGGCTGTGGCGCGGCGCGGCCACCCTGGGCGTTGTTGTAGTAGCCGTTCGTAATGCCGGTCGACGATCCCGCCGCCGGGCCAACGTCCATCGCTAGCACGACCATGGTTGCCGCGACGGCCGCGCAGCACCACCGCCGGCAAGCCACTCCGGAACCCGCGTCCGCCATCGCCTCACTACCCGCCGAGTACCAGCGCAGGGGGCGGATCGTCGCCCAGGAAGACCAGCTGCGTCAGGCCGTTGCCGGACACTCTGTAGGTTCCGTTCACGACGGCCGCATCGTAGTTTCGGCCGTTGGAACCGACCGCCCGCACGGATGAGATGCCATCAGGCACGATGCCCTGAAGCGTCATCAACTGACCGGCGTCGGCCGAATTGGGAGTGCCCGGCGCGGGCGGATGGGCGATGAGGAGCGACCCGAGCCCACCGCGGAGCGCTCCTTCGACCGAGCTGCATCCGCCGCCGGCGCCGTCGAAGTAACACAGGTGTCCGTTGCCGGGGAGCAGGTACCAGGGGTGCTCACTGTCGCCTCCCGCCGGCACCACCGCGCGAGCCTCGCTGATGTCAACGCCGAAGCGGGACTGTAGGTCGGTGTCACGCACGAGGGCGGCCGGCACAGTGTAAGCGGCAGGCTGGCGCAGCGCAGCGAAGCGATCGAACACATTCGTTCGCGATGCGGCCGTGTCAGCAGCGCGCGCAAGAGCTCGCGGCGACCCAGGGCGGGGTGCAGCGACCGCGACGACTCCGACGCTGATCGCCACGGTTGCGGCACTGCACGTCGCCAACAAGAGCTTCCGTCGGGACATCCGTCGCCTCCCAATCGCTAGTAGTACTCAATCCCCAACATCCAGGCCCCGTTGGAAGTCAGCGGTCCGTTCCAGCCGAGCCTGAGCGTACAGGCGCAGAACTCGTGATACGCGTAGTTGCTGTACGGATACAGCGTGCAGTATTTGACGCTCTGCGCCCACGAGCCATCGTTGTTGAGGGCATCTTCACATGCCTCGCCGTAGGCTGTACTAGTCCTGAGTACGTCAACTTTGTTCAGGCTGCGTCGGGCGCCGAAGACGCCGGACATGTCGTTGTAGTAGCCGTTCGCCACGACGGCCGAGTACGCCATGACACTGACAGGATGCAGAGATGCGGCCAGGCAGAACGCTGCGGTGATCGTCACAAGTAGCGATCGCCGCCAATGCGGTGACAGACCCACGGCCTGCATTCAGCTTCTCCGCTCGAGAGATGCGGTGATGAGCACTGCGCACATGGGCCACGAGTGTCACGGCGACCGCAGCCGCCCACCATCCGCCAATCGGCCCTAATCGGGGACAACGCACGACGACGATCGACCGATCCCGGTTTGGACGATCGGGCACGATGCGACAGCTGCCAGTCGAGCCTCTTGAAGCCGATCAGGACCGAGCGGCGCTCACGCGCTGTATTGGTCGAAGCCCGCAACCGGCTCGTCGAAGTCGGCAGCGAGCTCGATCTGCCCGGCGAGGACGCCGAGGCGCACGGGCCGGTGTCCGGTGCTGATCGCGACCAGCCGCGCCGCCGGCCTGCCGTTGCGCTCGATGACAACGTCCTCCCCGCGTTCAGCAGCGGCGACCAGGTCGTCCAAGCGAGCCTGCGTGTCGTGGATGTCGATCTGCATAGCGAGGCGCTCAGCTAATCACCTGGCTCGGGCGGGTGCACCCCTACCGTGGGGACCGATGACGCCAACGCATCGCGCCCGGGTCGAGGCCATGCTCGCCGACGCCGCCGCCAGGCACGCCGCACTGCTCGAGCAGGTCCCGCCGGAGATGCGCGCGACGCTGCCGGTGGACGCGCAGGGCATCACCGAGGCGATCGACTTCGTGGCCGAGGCGGCGGGGCTGTCCGCGGTGCAGCGGCGCACGCTCGTCCGCCCGCATGCCGTCAACCCGGCGGTGATGCACGCGCGCGTCTTCGGCGGCGCGCCGCTGACACCGGAGACGGTCATGGGCTCGTTCGTCGAGGGCGCCCGGGTGCGCGCCGACGCTCTGGCGAACCTCGCCGAGATCGTCGACGGCGCGGCGTTGGGCAGCGAGATCCGCGCGCTGCTGGTCGAGCACCCGCTGCCGCTTCCCGACGACGGGCTCGAAGGCGTCCCCGCGCTGCGCGAGGCCTACGCCGCGCAGGAGCGCGCCGTCGTGGCGATCGCCAGGCGGCTCGACGACGGCTAGCCGGAGCTGCGACCGCGGCGCGCGAGGAAGGCGGCCTCGGCCTCTCCCAGCGGCGTCGCGGGCGCCGCCCCGTGCAGGTACTCCGCCGCGATGGCGCCCCAGTCCGCGCCCGCCCGGAGCTGCCCGAGCACCACGCCGACGATGCCGTGCATGCGCCGTATCAGGATCGATTCGGGCGGCAGCGTGAACTGGTTGACCTGGAGCCTGATCGCGGCCCGCTCGTCGCTGTCCGGCGGCGGCTCGCGGTTCGGGCCGCGCCGGGCGTCCGAGGGCGCGAAGCGACGCTCGCCCGGGACCGCGTACCAGCTGAGGGCCATCCGCATCAGGCTCAGCGCGAACTCGGCGTCGACGGCGTCGGCCCGGCCGGCGGGCAGGTATCCGCCGGCCAGCAGAGCCGCCTTCAGGGCCGTCGCGTCCTCATCGCGGACGGCGAGGGCGATCGCCCGCTCGCCGGCGACGCGGGCGGCGTCGACGTCGCGGATCAGCCCGAAGTCGAGGAAGCAGACCCGTCCGTCGGGGCAGAGCAGGTAGTTGCCGGGATGCGGGTCTCCGAGGGCGATGCGGTCGCGGTAGAGCAGGCCGAAGTAGAGCCGGAAGACAATCTCGCCGTAGCGGTCGCGGTCCGCCTCGTCGGCGCGGCGCACGACCTCGAAGCGGTCGCCCTCGACGTACTCGGACACCAGCACGCGACGGGTCGAGAGATCGGTGTGGACCCGGGGAACGCGGACGAACGGATGACCGCGCATCAGCCGCTCGATGCGGCGCTGGTTCTGGGCCTCGAGCTCGTAGTCGAGCTCGTCCCCGATCCGCTCGCGCATCTCCACGGCGAGCGCCTTCGCGTCCAGCCCGGGGGCGAGCCGCTTCACGAGCGGCAGGAGCAGCATCGCGTTGCGCAGGTCCGTCTCGACCGCCTCGGCGACCCCGGGGTACTGGATCTTCACGGCCACGTCGTCGCCGTCGACGGTGGTGGCGCGGTGGACCTGGCCGATCGAGGCCGCGGCGAACGCCCGCTCGTCGAAGTCGCGGAACACCCGCGCAAGCGGCCCGCCGAGCTCCTGCCGCATGAGCTTCTCGAGGTCCGCGAACCGCACCGGCGGGACGTCGTCGCGCAGCGCGGAGAGCCTGCGCTGCAGCTCGTCGCGCTCGTCCTCGGGAACGCCGTCGAACTCGACCATCGAGATCAGCTGGCCGACCTTCATCGCCGCACCGCGCATCTGCCCGAGCTGGTCGACGAGCTGCTGGACGGTCGCGGCGGTCCGCTCGCGCTGGGCGGCGGCGGCCCGCTCGGGCGTCCGGACGCGGTTCGCGGTTCGCATCCCGGCCCACCGCAGGCCCTGTCCCGTCACCAGCCCGCCGACCCGGGCCGTCCGCGCGAGCCGGCCCGTCGGGAGCTTTCCCGCCTCCGGCGGCGGGTCGTCGGGCTCGGCGCTCATCGACCGAGCGTAGCGAGGCGGCGTCCTCGCCCGGCCGGCCTGCTCAGCTCGAAGCGGCCGCGGCCACGTCCTTCAGCCGCGCCATCTCCGGGTCGAAGCGCGGCTCGCCGACCACCGTCACCCGGTGCTCGGAGCCCGCGCTGTGCACGGCCAGCGCCGTGCCCGGCTCGGCCAGCTCGATCGGCAGGTAGCCGTAGAGGATGCTCTCGCCCAGCGTCGCGCCGAAGCCCGCGCTCGTGACGTAGCCGACGGGGCGCTCGCCGTCGAGCAGCGGCTCCTTGCCCACCAGCATGACGGCGGGATCGTCGGTGACCAGGCAGCACAGCTTGCGCGACACGCCGCGCTCCTTGACCGCCGCGGCGGCCGAGCGCCCGATGAAGTCCGCGTCCTTGCCCAGGCGCACGAGCCAGCCGAGGCCCGCCTCGTAGGGGTCGTGCTCCTCGTCGATGTCCTGGCCCCACAGCCGGTAGCCCTTCTCCAGGCGCAGCGAGTCGTAGGCGCCGCCGCCGCAGGCGGTCGCGCCGAGCGGGCGGCCGGCGCCCCACAGCGCGTCCCACAGCCCGCGGCCGAACTCGGCGGGCGCGTAGATCTCCCACCCCAGCTCGCCGACGTAGGACAGGCGCAGCGCGCGGCACGGCACGTGGCCGATGTGCAGCGTGCCGGCGGCCATGTAGGGCAGCGCCTCGTTGGAGAGGTCGTCGTCGGTGAGCGCGCCGACGAGGTCGCGCGCCGCCGGCCCCCAGACGCCCAGGCAGCACAACGACGACGTCAGCTCGGTCAACGTCACCGAGCCGTCGCCCGGCAGGTGCCGGCGCATCCACGCGATGTCGTGGCGCCCGACGGCGCCGCCGGTGACGACCCAGAAGCGGTCCTCCCCCAGCCGCGTGACCGTCAGGTCGCACATGATCCCGCCGCGCGGCGAGAGCATCGCGGTGTAGACGATCGTGCCCTCGCGCCGGTCGACGTCGTTGGCGGCCAGCCGCTGCAGGAAGGCCAGCGCGCCCGGGCCCTTGACCTCGACCTTGGTGAACGGCGTGAGGTCGAAGATCCCGACGCGCTCGCGGCACGCGCGGTGCTCGGCCTGCACGATCGGCGACCAGAAGCGCGCCGCCCACTCGTCGTGCGGGAGCACCTCCTCGCCGGTCAGCAGCTCGGCGTTGGCCTCGTACCACTGCGGGCGCTCCCAGCCGGCGCTCTCGAAGAAGTGCGCGCCGAGGGCCTGCTGGCGCTCGTAGAAGGGGGTCGTGCGCAGGCCGCGCGCCTGCTCGTTCTGCTGGCGGGGATGCAGGACGTCGTAGACCTCGCGGTAGCCCTGCGCGCCCCGCAGGCGCACGTAGGTCGTGCTCGTGCCGTGGGCGTCGAAGCGCTGGGGGTCGCACTCGTGGAGGTCGAGCAGCGCGTCGCCGCGGGTCATGAGCTCGGCCAGCGCGCGCCCGCAGCCGGCCGAGTGCGTGACCCAGATCGCCTGCGCGAGCCACAGGTTGCGCGCCGCCGCGCTCTCGCCCAGCAGCGGGAAGCCGTCGGGCGTGAAGGACATCAGGCCGTTGAAGGCGCGCGTGAGCTCGACGTCGCGCAGCGCCGGGAGCATGCGGCCCGCCTCGGCGCGGGCGCTCGCGAAGTCCTCGGGCGTGAAGGCGAGCTCGGCCGGGCGCTCGGGGTCGGCGAGCCGCGGCTCGTGGCGGTAATTGCCGATCGCGTAGCCGTCGGCGACCTGACGGAAGTACATCGCGTGGTCCTGGTGGCGCAGGATCGGGTGCACCACCTCGCGCGTCTCCCCCGCGAGCTCGGGCAGCGGCGCCGTGTAGGCGAGCTGGTGCTCGACGGGGACGAGCGGCACGTTGAGCCCGGGCGCCAGCCGCGACAGCTCGCGCCCCCAGATGCCGCACGCGACGACCACGTGCTCGGCGCGGATGTCGCCGCGTGCCGTGTGCACGCCGACGGCCCGGCCGCCCTCGACGAGCAGCCCCGTGACCTCGCAGTCGCCAATCGCGGTGATCGCCTCGTGCGCGCACATCGCCTCGGCCGCCCGCACCGCCTTGGCGATCCCGTCGTCGGCGACGTGCAGGCCGCCGAGGATCGTCGCCGGGTCCAGCAGCGCAATCAGCTCCGCGACCTCCGCGGGGTCCAGCAGCCGCGCGTCGAGCCCGAAGCCGCGCGCCCGCGCCCAGCGGCGATCGAGCTCGGCCAGGCGCTCCTCGGTCGTCGCCACCTCGATCGAGCCGACCGGATGGAAGGCCCCGAGCGCGGTGAGGTCGGCGACCGTCCACTGCGCCAGGCGCGTCATCGTGCGCGACGCGTTGTGCTGGAAGACCAGCCCCGGCGCGTGCGAGGTCGAGCCCCCGGTGGCGAACAGCGGCCCGGCGTCGACGACGACGATCTCCTCCCACCCTCGCTCGGCGAGGTGGTGGGCGACGCCGGCGCCGGCAATGCCGGCGCCGACGACCACCGCCGGCGCTGTCGCGGGTACCGCCTGCGTCACTCGGCCGGGATCTCCCCGTAGACCATGCCCAGGTCCATGCCCTGCGAGCGCCGGTAGAGGCGCGATCCGACGTAGATCGCGACGGCGAGCGCGTACAGACCGGCCATGAACCACAGCGACGACGTCTTGTTGACCCCGTAGACGTCGTCGAACAGCCACTTGTACAGGCAGAAGAGCAGGAACGCGATGAAGGCGAGCGCGGAGAAGGTGATCAGGGGCAACCCGAGCACCTTGTACTTCGCGATCGGCGAGGCGTTGTAGATCTCCTTCTTGGTCCACGGCAGCACTGCTGCCGCGACCGCCGAGCCGAGGAAGGTCACCGCGATGACCAGCGTCGCGTCGAGCGTGTACGTCACGAACGTCGAGTTGTACGCGTAGAGCGCCGACAGCCCGATCGACGGGATCAGCATCAGCGCCAACGCGGTTACGGGCACGCCGTTGCCCGACACCTTGGCGACGCTCTCCGGCAGCACGCGGTCGAAGGCGGCCGCGAAGATCACGCGCGTCGAGGACAGGAAGACGGTGCCGACCCACCCGAAGAACCACAGCGAGAGCACCGCGACGAGGATGAACTGCAGCACCGGGCTACCGAAGAACGACGCCGCCAGCATGCCCGGGTACGGCCAGACGCCCGTCGGGATCGTCCCAGCCCAGAAGGCGTTGTTCGCCGCGTTGTACCAACCCCAGCCGAACGTCTTGGAGAAGAGCAGGAAGAGGATGACCGCGGTGGCCGTGGTCGCGAGCAGCGCGCCGCCCATGGCGTAGATGTTCTTGCGGAAATCGGAGGCGCCGCGGACCTCGCCATAGAGCGTGGCGCCCCAGTTCGACCACAGGTTGAAGAACGCCATCATCGGGATGAGCAGGAACGTCGCTCCGACCGCGAACGAGCCGATGGCCGGCGGCACGTAGCCGTCGGTGCCCGCCTTCAGGGTCTTGGCGTAGGCGTTGTCCACGCCGTAGAGGTCCTTCGACTGGGCGTTGAAGTGCGAGATGAAGCTCGCCTTGGAATGGAAGAGCAACAGCAGGGCGACGACCGCGAGCGCGATGACGCCGCCGTAGAAGCAGATCTTCTGGAGCCGCGCGTAGGTGCGGATGCCCAGGGCGATGAAGAGCGAAGCCAGGAGCGCCGTGATGATCGACGCCACGAAGACGCCGTCATGGCCGCTCCAGAACGTCACCGCGCTGTCCCACCCGACGATCGCGCAGAGCGGCCCGAGCACCTCGACGTTGAGGATGTTCGCGTAGATCGGAACCCAGAGCCAGAGGATGAACCACCACCCGGTGATCGCGAGCACGAACCCGGGGCCGCCGCCGAGGACGCGGCTGATCCAGACGTAGTCGCCGCCGGCGCGCGGCATCGCGGCGATGAGGGAGGCGTAGGTCACGCCCTGCAGGACGAGATAGCCGCCCGCGAGCAAGACCGACCACAGGAGGCTGCCCTTCGGGATGAACGGCCCGTACGAGAAGATGTACAGACCGAGCGTGACGATGTTGATCGAGAACGCGGCGTAGATGAACGCGTCGCGGACCGACCACCCCCGCACCAGTCCCGTCGCCTTGCGGACGAAGACGCTGCGTTCCAGGCCCTCACCGCCTGCTGCCACCGATGCCATTGAGCCTCTCCCTCCTCGGTTAACCGCTCGTCAGCACGAACTTCTTGACCTTCTTCTTGCCGTCCATCTCGATGACGGCCCCCAAGAGCTGGCCCTGCTCGTACGAGCTGCCGGGGTTGATGCACAGCGTCTGCCCGAGGCGATGGGTGCCGCGGGCCTCATGGATGTGCCCGTGCAGCGAGAGCGCGGGCTGGTGACGTTCGATCGCCTTGCGCACGGCGGTCGACCCGACCGGGACGGTCGAGCGGCCGGCGTCCTTGAGGTCCATGTCCGCCGTGAGCTGGGGCGCGTCGTCGAGCCCCGTCGCGTACGGCGGGCAGTGCAGGCTGAAGATCGTGCGCTCGGGCGGCGTCGTGATCTCCGCGAGCATCTTCTCGATGCGCTCGCCGAGGTCGGGCTCGTCCTCCTCGCGGTAGGTGTCCCACGGCGTGCGGTTCGCCCATCCGCTGGAGGCGAGCTGGAAGCCGTCGATGTCGACGACGCGCCCCTCGCCGAGCTCGACCGTGTTCGCCGCGGCCACGACGTCGTCGATCTCGAGCTGATCGTCGTTGCCCGGGCAGACGAAGACGCGGATCCCGCTGCCGGCGAGCTTGTCGTCGGCCATCGCCATCCAGCGCTCGACGGTGCCGATCATGTGCTCGTCGAAGAGGGCGTGCCACTTCGCCTCGTCGGCGGCCAGCTCCGACAGCTCGTCCGGCGTGGTCCGGAACGGGTAGTAGCCACGGCGCTGGACAGCCTCCTCGAAGGCTCGGACGGCATCCTCGTCGGCGAGCTTCTCGCGGTTCTCCAGGAGCGTCGCGTGCCACGTCCCGTCGCCGTCGTCGACGATCGGCACGAGCGCCTTGCCGGTCATGTCGCCGCCGAGGATCACCACGTCGGCCTTGTAGTGGGGGCCGGAGTTGAGGAACTTCTTCCAGCAGGTCTCCGAGCCGTGGATGTCGGTGGCGAAGAACAGCCTCATTGCGAGACCTCCTCGGGCAGGTCGTACCAGCGCTTGCGCTCGCCCACCTTGGCGCGCAGCTTCCATCCGCGCGACTTCGGCTCGGCCTCGACGCGCTCGAGCAGGGCGTCGAAGCGCCCGGCGATCTGCTCGCCGGAGGCGTTGGGCAGCTCGTAGTCGGCGATGTGCCCGCGGCAGCGCTGCAGGTTGGCGGTGATCGTGCGCCACAGCCCCCAGTCCGACGCGCACAGCTCGGCGATGCGGGCGCCGTTGACGGCGTCGTCGTCGCGGTCCTCGACCGGGTGGCCGTGGAGCAGGAGCACCGTGTCGCGGACGTCCTTCTCGTTGAGCTCGATGATCTGCAGCTTGGTCAGCAGCAGCTCGGCGAGCGGGACCGTCCCGTGGTCCTGGTCCAGGCGGCCGGCGAGCGGGATCTGGTGGCACATCCGGAAGGAGTCGATGAAGACGTCGACCTGGCGGCCGTGGTCGTCGTCGAAGAACAGCGCGCGCTCGCGCGCGTGCATGGCGTTGAAGGAGACGTGCGGGTTGTAGCCGGCCTCGCGCAGCAGCTGGTCGAGGCCGTTGGCGCTGCGCTTGGGGATGGCGAAGTCGAGATCCTTGTACTCGCGGTCGAGGGCCGCGGGCACCTCGGGGGCGCGCAGGCGCACCGCGACGCCTCCGAGGAGGCGCAGGTCGACGTCCTGCTCGGAGGCCAGCCCGAGAAGCCGCTCGCCCTCGGCGACGATGTCCTCGAGGATCGAGGTCATCGCCCTCTCTGCCCCGCGTCTGCGCGGCGCCGTCCGCCTCCCCGCGTGCGTGCGCGGGCCCGCCGGTCTGGCGCGTCGGCACTTCTTCGCATGTTCTCCTCGCCCCAGCCGCCCGCTTGGATGCGACTGGAATTCAACTCATATATCTTACTGGCGATGGCTTCGCCGGGGCAAATCGCGGCGCCGCGGCCAACGCGGATGTTCGTCGCCGGCGAGTGGCGAGACGCCCTCAGCGGGGCCTCCGAGCCGGCCACGAGCCCGGCCACGGGCGAGGACCTCGGGCCCGTCGCGCAGGGCGATCGCGCCGATGCCCAGGCCGCCGTGGACGCGGCCGCGCGCGCCTACCCCGGCTGGGCCGCCGAGACCGCCTTCGCCCGCGCCGCGGCGCTGCACCGCGTCGCCGACGCCTGCGTCGCGCGCCGCGACGAGCTCGCCCGCGCGCTGACCCTCGACCAGGGCAAGCCGCTGCACGCCGAGGCCTACGACGAGGTCGACGAGCTCGTCGCCATGTGGCGCGGCGCCGCCGAGGACGGCGTGCGCCTGGAGGGCTCGATCCCGCCGAGCTCGGCGCCCGGCAAGCGCGTCCTGCTCCTGCGCCGGGCGCTCGGGCCGGTCGCCGTCGTGACGCCGTGGAACTGGCCGTACACGATGCCCGCGGAGATCGTCGCCCCCGCGCTGGCGGTCGGCAACACCGTGGTGTGGACGCCGGCGCCCTCGACCGCCGTCTGCTCCGGACTGCTCGCCGAGTGCGTGGCCGAGGCCGACCTGCCGCCCGGCGTCTTCAACTTCGTCCTCGGCCCGGGGCCGGTCGTCGGCGACGAGATCGTCGCGAATCCCGGGACCGTCGCCGTCGGCTTCATCGGCTCGACGGCGACCGGACGGCGGATCGCGCAGCGCGCGGCGGGCAAGCGGCTGCTGCTGGAGATGGGCGGCAACGGGCCGCTCGTGGTCCTCGACGGCGCGGACGTGGGCACGGCCGCGACCGCCGCGGTGAGCGCATGCTTCCTGTGCGCCGGGCAGAGCTGCACGGCGGGCGAGCGCCTGCTCGTGGCCGAGGCGGTGCGCGACGAGTTCGTCGAGCTGCTCTCGGGCGCGGTCGCCGCCGACGTGCGCCTCGGCGACCCGTTCGCGCAGGAGACGACGATGGGCCCGCTCAACAACGACGCGGTCGCCGCCAAGATGGACGCCCACGTCGAGGACGCGGTCGGCCGCGGCGCCCGGGTCGTCGCCGGCGGCGCGCGCTCGACCGACTTCCCCACCGACCTCTACTGGACGGCGACGATCCTCGACGGCGTCCCCGAGGACGCCGAGACGGCCCGCGAGGAGACCTTCGGCCCGATCGCCCCGGTCGTCGCCATCCGCGACCTCGAGCACGCGATCGAGCTCACCAACGCCTCCCCCTACGGCCTGCTCGCCGCCGTCTTCACCGGCGACGTCATGGACGGCCTGCGCTTCGCCGACCGCGTCCGCACCGGCCTCGTGAACATCAACGAGACCACCAACTACTGGGAGAACCACCTCCCCTTCGGCGGCCGCGCGGGCAGCGACAGCGGCACCGGGCGCATCGGCGGGCGCCACGCGCTCGAGCAGCTCACGGAGCTGCAGACGATCGTGATCGGCTGAGGCAGGTCGTCCGCGGATCGCCGGCGGCGCTGCGCGGCCAGGCATCGAGGGAGAGTGAGCCGCCCGCGCTGGCGCGTTGCCGCTCGCCGCGAGAACGAGTGTCGCCTTAGTCGGCTATACGCCGACAAACCTGACACTCGTCGGCCGACGAGTGGCGACGTGCCAGGTCGGACGAGCGGCCGCGCAAGCGACGCCGCTCAATCCCTTCCCTCGATGCCTCGCCGCGCGGCGCCGCCAAGCGCCAGCGGCAGACCCGTCTACCGCACAGGCGGCGGCGCCGGACCCGAGCCCGCCTCCACTCCGTGGGGCAGCAGGCCGAAGCGCAGCCGGCCGAAGGAGTCGGCCGCCAGCTCCGGCTGGACCGTGTTGTGGGTCATGAGGACCGTGAGGTCGCGGGCCAGGCGCTGCCACATCGCGCCGCCGCGCATGCCCGCCGACCCGTTCGTGCGCATCATGATCCCGACGGCGTCGTAGGCGAGCTTCGCGCAGTACTGCTTGCGCAGCTGAAGGCGGCGGTCGAGGTCCATGCCGAACTCGAGCTCGCCCTCGGCGGCGCGGGCGCACCAGTCCATGTAGTCGTGGTCGGACTGCAGCAGCGCGCACTCGGCGACGTCGATCAGCTGGAAGGCCTCGCCGAAGAAGCGCGGGTACTGCCCGTGCTCGGTCATCGGGATGAGCGGCAGGACCGTCGTCTTGCGCTTGCGGATGCTCTCCTCGTAGAGGTCGAGCACGGCCCACGCGGTCCCGATCGCCACCGACGCCGTCTCGCTGAAGATCAGCCCGCCGATCGTGCCCTCGCGGTAGATCGGCGCGTCGTGCACCGTGCGCCCCGCGGCGGGCGGGGCGTCGAGCTTGAAGATCGAGTCGATGGTCCGGCGCTCGGGGACGAAGACGTCCTCCACGACGACGCGCTTGGAGCCCGTGCCCCGCAGCCCGAGCACGTCCCAGTTGTCGATGATCTCGCAGTCGTCGTAGTCGAGGATCGCGATGAAGTCGGTCGCGAGCTCGCCGGCGCTCGGGTCGTCGCCGAGCATGAAGCCGAAGGCCAGGTGCGTGGCCGAGTCGCAGCCCGACACGTAGTCCCACGTGCCCGAGACGCGGTGGCCACCGTCGACCGCCGTCGCCGTGCCGGGGCGGAAGCGCCCGGGCATGCGCACCTCGCCGTCCTCGCCGTAGACGTCGATCTGGCCCTCCTCGGGCCACAGCGCCGCGAGCATGTGCGCATGCCCGGCGGTCAGCGTGTAGGTCCAGCCGCTGGCCGGACAGCCGCGCGCGAGCTCGATCGCCACGCGCGTGAAGGTCGGCAGGTCGAACTCGTAGCCGCCGAAGCGCCGCGGCTGCAGGATCCGGTAGAAGCCGGCCTCGATGAAGTCGCGGCTGGTCTCGTCGGGCAGGCGTCCGATGCGCTCGCACTCCTCCTGGCGCTCGCGCAGGACCGGGACGAGGTCGCGGGCCCGCTGGACCATCTCGTCGGAGGTCAGCTCGGGCTCCGGGACGGGGATCGACTGCGTAGGGGTGGTCGACATGCTGGACGCCTCCTCTCCCCAGATCAGGCTACCTGACACGTAGCCGGCGGGGCGCCCCGCACCGGGGCGCCCCGCGAGGTCGCGGCGGCTGTGGCTAGCAGCTGGTGGCCCAGGCGCAGGCGGTGAAGCCGTCGCTGGTGCCGTTGGGGTTCGACGGCGTGCCGATGACGTTGCCGTTGGAGTCGGTGAGCAGCATGCGCTCCGCGGCGGTGAGGCCCGCCGAGGCCCCGTTGACCTTCGCGCCCGTGAAGGGGACGTTGGTCAGGTTGGGCAGCGCCGCCAGGCCGGCGTCGGTGCCGATGAGCAGCGGCGTCTCCTCGATCCACTCCGCCGTCGCGTGCGTGGAGCTGTACGGGACGGTCGTGGTGAACGTCTGGCCGCGGGTCACGTTCTGCAGCGTGATCTTCCACACGTTGGAGCCCGCGACGAGCTCGGAGATGTCGGCGTGCATGTGGTCGCCCGGCTGCACGGTCATGTTGTCGATCGCGATCGACGGGCCGGGGATGATCTCCCACCAGGCGCCGTACGAGCCGCTGCCCGAGCTGACGTCCTGCTCGGTGCCGGTCTGGATGAGCGTGTTGTCGCCGACCGTGCAGTTGGCGTCGATGCAGCCACCGCCGATGCCGATCCAGTCCGAGGACGACTCGTCGCCGGAGGCGTGCTGGGTCGCCGTCGGCACCGTCCAGTCGCCGGCGATCGAGTTGAACTGCTTGCCGCCCTTCTCGAGCGTCCCCTGGTTGTAGCCGAACCAGTTCGTGCTCTGGTTGGCATTCGCCCGCACCCGGGGCTTGACGACGTGCACGAGCCCCCCATGCGAGCTGCGTGCGAAGGCCTGCCCTGTGAACGCCGCGCACGCCAATGCGCACGCCAGCGCGGTCACGAGCGCCACCCTCCCGCGGTGGAGCCTGAGATCCATGTCTCTCCTTGATTCGTATTGGCCGGACCGACGCGCAGGATCCCCCGCGCGAGGCGCTCCGATGCGTTGTAGGAGTCAGCGGCGTCAGCGCGTCGCGGCGTGACGCAGGAAGGGCTCGACCTCGAGGCCGCGGCCGGTCGCGCGCTCGACGAGCGCCACCGTGTCCAGGCGCCGGCCGTGGCGGTGCACGTGCTCGCCCAGCCACGCGCGGATCGCCGCGACGTCGGCCTGCGCGAGCGCGCCGTCCTGGCTTCCGAGCTCGCCCTCCAGGCGCTCCCACAGCTGGGCGGCGATCAGGCAGCCGAGCGCGTAGCTGGGGAAGTAGCCGAAGGAGCCGCCGGCCCAGTGGACGTCCTGCAGGACCCCGCGGGCGTCGTCGGGGACCTCGACGCCCAGCAGCCGGCGCATCCCGTCGTTCCAGGCGGCGGGCAGGTCGGCGACGTCGAGGTCGCCTTCGATGAGGGCCAGCTCGAGTTCGAAGCGCAGCACGATGTGCAGCGGGTAAGTGAGCTCGTCGGCCTCGACGCGGATCAGCGACGGGCGCACGCGGACGAGGACGGCGTGCAGGTGGCCAGGGTCGACCTCGACGCCGGCCGCGGCGAGCTCCTGCGCCATCACCGGCGCGAAGGCCGGGTTGCGCGCGACGTGGTTCTCCCACAGCTTGCTCTGGGACTCGTGGATCGACATCGAGGTCCCGCGCCCGAGGTTCGTACGGTCGAGCTCGGGCGCGACCTGGCTCTCGTAGAGCGCGTGGCCGAACTCGTGCACGGCCGCGAGCAGCGACTCGACGCTCGCCCCCTCGTAGCGCGTCGTGACGCGCAGGTCGTGGCGCCCCATGGAGGTGCTGAAGGGGTGCGGGGAGACGTCGACGCGCCAGTGGTCCTTCTCGACGCCGAGGCGCCGCAGCGTCCCGGTCACCGCCGCCCGCTGGGCCTCGGTCGGGATGGTCAGCGCCGCGGGGGCCGGGCGCGCGGCCGCCTCGGCTACGAGCGGCGGCAGCTCGTCCGCCAGGCGCCCGAAGACCTCGCGCAGGGTCGCGGCGGTCAGGCCCCAGTCGTAGTCGGCCAGCAGCGCGTCGTAGGGATGGCCGCCGTCGTCCACGCACGCCGCGTACGCGCGCGCGAGCGCGACGTTGCGCCGCAGGGCGGGCACGAAGGCGCCGAAGTCCGAGTCGGCGCGCGCGACCTGCCAGACCGCCTGCCCCTCGGCGGCGGCCTGCGCGCGTTCGGCCGCCAGCTCGGTCGGCACGCGGCGCTCGCGCTCCCAGTCGCGGCGGGCGACGCGCACGAGGTCGCGGTCGATGTCGGTGAGCGCGTCGCCGTCGGCGTCGATCGCGTCGAGCCACTCGCCGATCTCGCTCGCGGTCGCGCGCTCGTGGAAGAGGCGCTCGAGGGCGGACATCTGGTGCGCGCGCGCCGGTGCGCCGCCGGGCGGCATCATCGTCCGCTGGTCCCACCCCGCCAGGCGGGCCAGGGACGTCAGGTCGGCGAGCTCGGCGAGGCGCTCGCGCAGCGACTCGATGGCGGACACGACGCGACAGGCTAGGCGATGGCGATTGGTCGTCGCCCGACTAGGCTGCGCGCGATGGCAGATCGACCGTACTTCGACGAGGCCGGCGAGCCCTCCGGCGCGCCGGGCCGCTTCGTCCACGTCGACGACCTCGAGCCGTTCGTCGTCGGCGAGGGCCTGGCCTTCCGGCCGGTGACCACCGACAGCGTGATGACGAACTTCGTCACCTTCGAGCCCGACGCGCCCGCCCCGATGCATCACCACGTCGAGCAGCAGATCGCGATCGTCCTCTCCGGGGAGCTGTCGTTCACGGTCGGCGGCGAGAGCAGGGTCATGCGCGCCGGCGACTGCGTCGTGATCCCGCCCCACGTCCCGCACGGCGGCGTCGCGGGATCGCAGGGCTGCACGGTCGTGGACGTCTTCACGCCCCCGCGCGCGGCCATCGTGGGACTGATGGCGGGCCGGCCCTCATAGCCGGCCCAGCCATTCGAGCGGGAAGGGCGGCTGGGCGAGCGGACGCACGGCCAGCCGCATGAGCATCAGCGGGTTGTCGTCGCCCGCGATGCGGTTGACGTGCAGCGTCGAGCACCCGCCGCAGCGGTGCACGAGCGCCCACTCGCCGTCGGCGCGCACGCAGACGGCGATCGGCTCCATCGTGCCTCCGCAGTCGGCGGCGCGGTCGCCGGGACTGGCGGCGTCGAGATGCCGGCTCCAGAGGCAGCTGGGGCAGTGGTTTCGGTGTTCGGTGCCGGGCGCGTCCATCGGGACGTCGAGCCGGCAGTTGCGGCAACGGAAACTGGTCAGGTTCCGCCGCCGCGCGCGGGTTCGCTGATCGCGCGACAAGGGACCTCCGGGAAGTGGTGCGAGAACGGAAGACGGCGTCGCGCGAGGTGCGGGCTAGACCCGCGGGCGCGACGAGACGTGTTCCGTGACGGCAGTCACCATTCACACCACCTGCCCTTCTGGCTCCCGGCTCTCGAAGCCGGTGAAGGGACCGTCGCAGGGTACCGGCTCGGGCGCTCGCCGCCAAGCCGATCATCGGGGAGATCTTCAGCGCGTGACGAGCGCGGCGAAGGTCGGCTCGTCGCGGATCGGGTCGAAGTCCGGGTCGGTGGCCGCCATCTCGCGACAGCCCTCCCACATGGCGATCGCCTGGCCGAGGTGCTCGATCGCCTCCCGGGCCTGGCCGGCCAGGCTCTCGCAGCACGCGACGTTGTAGCGCAGGTATCCCTGGTCCGGATGCGTCTCGATCAGCGCGCGCCCCCGCGCGGCCGCCTCCTCATATCTGCCCGCCTCGCACAGCGGTCGCACGGCCTCCCAAATCTCGGGCGCGTGACGCTGGATCGACTCGGGAAGCTGAACCCACGAGTGGCGGCGAGAGTCGTAGCCGGACTCGGTCGGCGGCGGAAACGACGGATCGGCGAAGGAGCCGACCGAGACGACGACGAGGTCCGGCTCGGAGGGCTCGGTGTAGAACACCTGAGAGCCGCAGTCGGGACAGAAGTGGAAGACGTGCTCCTTGCGGTCGGCTTCGTCCGACACACGCGAGAAGTCGCTGTAGCGGCCGCTGACGCGTACGTCCGCGGCCTTGAACCCGGCCTGCATCCCGAAGGCGCTGCCGCTCCGGCGCTGGCAATCGAGGCAATTGCAGATGGAAACGGCGAACGGCTCCGCCATCGTCTCGACACGTAGCTGGCCGCAGTGACACGCGGCTTCGCGCCTGGCAGTCATCGACGAGGGGTGAGCGAGGGGACTCGAACCCCCGACCGCCTGGACCACAACCAGGAGCTCTACCAGCTGAGCTACGCCCACCGCGGGCCCCGGAGTGTAGCCGCAGCCGAGGTCAGCCGGCCAGCTCGGCCGGCAGCGCGTCGTGGACGCCGGTCATGTCGAACAGGCGGCGGATGTTGGGCGGCACGTTGGTCATCCGCAGCTCCCAACGACCCTTCTCGGCGGCGACGCGCGCGCGCAGCAGGACGCGCAGGCCGGTGGAGTCCATGAAGCGCAGATCGGCGAGGTCGAGCACGACGCGCTGACCGACGGGCCGCGAGCGCAGCAGCGCGCGCTCGAGGTTGGAGGCGCTGGCGATGTCGAGCTCGCCGCGGAGGGTCATGACGCGCTCGCCGCCGGCGCCCTCCATCTCGGCCAGCTCGAACGGCTGGGCCTCGAGCGTCCGCAGGGCCATGAGCGTGTCGAGCGCCTCGGCCCGCGAGGCGTGGGTCGTCTGGCGCGCGAGCCGGCCGTCGCGGAAGTGGTAGGCCCAGTGGACGTCGTGCTCGTCGACGACGCCGTCGCCCGACACGCGCAGCACGCCATGGGCGAGGACGACGTTGCCGTGCTGCTCGAGGTCGTGCAGGCGCGGCTCGCAGGTCACGCCGCGCTCGGCGAGCTCGGCGAACGCCGCCCGCAGCTCCCCGCTCGTGCGAAAGACGCGGCCCTCGGTGACGTAGGGCTGCCACACGACGCCCTCGCCGGCGACGTCCAGGCATGCATCGAGGCCACCGGCCTCGTGCGCCCTCCACAGATCACGAACCAGCTGGACCGGGCTCCCCATCCGCGAAAGGCTAGCCGCCCCCGCGCCCGGCGAAACAGCGCGCCTAGGCGGCTTCGAGGGCCGGCGGCGGGAGCTGCGAGGGCGGGACGACGGGGAGCCAGGCGCCGCGGGCGCTGCGCTCGACCTCGAGCTCGGCCTCGAAGTCGGCGTCGTCGCCGTGGCGGAAGGCGAGGTCCTCGACCGCGAGGACGCGGTTGACGAAGACCTCCACGAGCTCGGCGTCCAGCTGCGAGCCCGAGACCCGGCGCAGCTCCTCGATCGCCTCGGCCGAGCTCACCGGCTGACGGTAGGAGTCGCGGCCGGTCATGACGTCGTAGGTGTCGGCGATCGAGATCATCCGGGAGAGCAGCGGGATGTCCTCGCCGGCGAGGCCGCGCGGGTAGCCGCGGCCGTCGATGCGCTCGTGGTGGGCGAGGATGATCGCGGCGACCTCGTCGTGGTTGGGCAGGTGCCCGACGAGCTCGGCGCCGCGCTCGGGGTGGCGCTTGACGATCTCCCACTCCTCGTCCGTGAGCTTGCCGGCCTTGAACATCCGGTCGGCGAACATGACCTTGCCGACGTCGTGGTAGAGCGCCGCCGTGTGGACGAGGCGCTGCTCGGCGTCGGGGCAGCCGGCCGCTTCGGCGATCCGGCGCGCGTAGCGCGCGACCGCGGCCGAGTGCCGTGCGGTCATCTGGTCACGGGCATCGAGGAAGTCGAGGATGATCCGCACGAGGCCGTCGCGCTGGGCCTGGGCGTCGGCGGCGAGCTGGCGCGCGGTCTCGGCGTGGCGCTCGGCCTGGAGCAGGTCGCGCTGCAGGCGCGAGTAGGCGATGAGCATGACGCCGGAGAGGGCGATGACGGCGGCGCCGACGGTGGCGACCAGATAGACGAGGACGGCAGTCGCGCACGCGAGGGCGAGGTTCGTCGAGAGCAGCGGCCTCCATGTTGCCGCCAGCTCGAGGTCGATGCGCCTTCCCAGCAGCGCACGCATGTACGCGGCCAGGAGCGCGACGTTGAGCGCCCAGGTGGTGAGGAAGATCACCACAACGGCGACGGCAAACCATGCGGAGGAGGCCGCAACGCCAAGGTGCTCGCGGGCAAAGCGCGCCAACAGCGCACCGGCCGTCAGGAAGATCGCGTAGATCCCGGCGTTGCCCGCGAGGCCGCCCTTGATGGTGGGGCGGTTGGCGAGGATCACGAGCTGCCCGATCACGAGCATCGGCAGCGGGCCCAGAACCACCATCCCGATGACGAAGACCGGGTGCGTGGCGACGACGATCGACCCCGTTGGGGTGCGGATCACGTAGCGGTCCGCAACGAGAGCGAGGCCGGCGACGAGGACCAGGATGAGCGGCTTGTCCCAGTCGTCGGCGCGCGACGTCGCCGCCGCGACAAGCGTGGCAGCCGCGGTGAGGAGGAGTGCGCACGGGGGCGCGAGCCTGGAAAGCCGCATCGCGCACATGCATCGGCGTCAGGGAGCCGAACTTGACGCAGACGAACGTCCACTCGACGCTAAAGCCTTAAACGAAGCGCGCCGAAGTCGGCATGCAATTTCGCTTGCTGAAGCGAAATTGGCGCAAGCGGACGTATGTATGATTGCCGCCGCACACGCCAGGCACTTCCATGTCTGGCGGCAGGAGAGCGCTCTAGGGGGGCGCTCAGTGGGAAGAGACCGATCGAAGGGGGCCATACATGAACGTCCGTGTGGGTTAGTTCCAGGCGATGACGCCGAAGTTTCGCCACCCGGGCCCTGTGCCCGGGTGAGCGCGTTAAGGGGCCGCGTAAGCGCCGCGTCAGGGCGCCGACGTAGCATCAAGCCCCCCCGCCCTCGATCCGATAGCTGCCGCAATGGTCCCGCTACGCCCGCTTCGCCATGCCGGCTTCCGCCGACTGGCGATCTCCTACACGCTCAACGAGCTCGGCTGGGGCTTCGGGACCGTCGCGCTGGGCCTGCTCGTCTTCGACCACACCCACAGCGCGCTCGCGACGACGGCGCTGTGGCTGTGCACGCTGCTCGTGCCCGCGCTCGTCGGCCCCGCCGCGACCGCGCGCCTGGACCGCATCGGCGTCCGGCGCATCCTGCCCGCGCTCTACGCCGCCGAGGCGGCGATCTTCGCGGCGCTGGCGCTGCTGACCTCGGCGCCCGTGCTCACGCTCGTCCTGCTGCTGGCCACCGTGGACGGCGTCCTCGCGCTCGTCGGCCGCGCGCTCACGCGGGCGGCGGTCGCGGCGGAGCTCAACCCGACCGGCGAGCTCGAGGCCGGCAACACGCTGCTCAACGTCTCCTTCTCGGTGTGCTTCGCCCTCGGCCCGGCGCTCGGCGGACTCGTCATCGCCGGCTGGGGCGTGGACGCGGCGCTGTGGGTCAGCTGCGCGATCTTCGCCGCGATGACGCTGACCCTCGTCACGAGCCGCTCGCTCCCCGCGGCCCACGCCGACGTCGACGACGGCTGGCTGGCGCGGCTGCGCGCGGGCATCGGCCACGCCCTCGGCAACCGCGCCGTGCGGCGGATCCTCTTCGCGCACGCGAGCGTGCTGACCTGCGCCGCGATGATCTCGCCGGTCGAGGTCATCTGGGCCAAGGAGGTCATCGGCGGCGGCAACGGCGCCTACGGCATCGTCCTGAGCGCCTGGGGCGCCGGCACCCTCGTCAACGGGCTCGCGCTCGCGGCCCTGTGGCGCCGCGCCCCGGTCGTCACGCGCATCCCCCTCGCCGCGGGGACGATGGGCGTCGGCTACGTCGTCATGGCGCTTGCCACCTCGCTGCCCGTCGGCGCGCTGGGCTGCTTCATCGGCGGCCTGGGCAACGGCTTCTACTTCGTGTCGATCGTCCAGGCGATCCAGGAGCGCACCGCCGACGAGTTCCAGGGCCGCGTCATGGGCCTGCTCGAGTCGGTGACGGCGGGGTGCTTTGGCGTGGGCTTCCTGCTGGCGGGCGCGCTGACCGCGCTGACCTCGGTGCGGGTGACCTTCGCCGCCACCGCCGCCGGCGTGCTCGTCGCCACGGCGTGGATGGTGATCCTGCTGCGCCGCGCGGGCGGGGCGCCCGCGGCGACCCCGGAGCCGGCGGTCGCGCTGCCGGCCGAGCCCGCCTACCTCACGAGCGCCAGCGCGAAGCCGTCGTAGCCCTTCTCGCCGACGGTCTGCAGCGCGGTGGCGATCAGCCGCGGCTCGGTGGCGAGGAGGTCGTAGAAGCGGCGCACGCCCTGGACCGCGGGGTCGTCGCTGTCCGCGTCGGCCACCGCGCCGCCGCGCACGACGTTGTCGGCGACGATCAGCGTCCCCGGGCGCGAGAGCTCCAGCGACCACGCCAGGTACTCCGCGTTGCTGGCCTTGTCGGCGTCGATGAAGATCAGGTCGAAGGGATCGCCGCCCTCGGCGGCGAGCT
Organism: uncultured Actinomycetes bacterium; assembly: GCA_963851295.1. Taxonomy (GTDB): domain Bacteria; phylum Actinomycetota; class Thermoleophilia; order Solirubrobacterales; family Solirubrobacteraceae; genus JAOPZW01. Next base: position 49,174 of record CAWKOS010000007.1, read on the forward strand.
CGGGCAGCAGGTCCCGGGCGAGGCCGACGCGCAGCTCGACAAGCTCTGCCAGGCCGGCCCGGACGATGCTCGCGCGCGCGACCTCGGCGTAGTGGTGCTGGGCCTCGAGCGTGACGAGGCGCCCGTCGGCGGGCAGGGCGCGCGCCAGCCAGATCGTGCTGTAGCCGGCCAGCGTGCCGAGCTCGAGGATCGTGCGCGCGCCGCGCAGGCGGGCGAGCAGCTCGAGCAGCCGGCCCTGCGTCGGCGAGACGCCGTGGGCGGGCAGGCCCGCGGCGGCGCCGGCGGCGAGCGCCGCCTCGAGCGCCGGGTCGGGCTCGATCAGGCGCTCGGTCAGGTAGCGGTCGACGGCGGTCCACTGCTCGATCGTCACGGCGCCATTGTGGCGAGCCGCGGTGCCGGGTCTGACTCAGCTCACCTCGCGCAGGCGCCCGGACTCGACCTCGTAGACGAACCCGCGCACCGACTCCTTGCGCGGGATGAACGGGCTGGCCCTGATGCGCGCGATCGACTGGCGGACGTCCTCGTCGAGGTCGGAGAAGGCCTCGGCGGCCCATTCGGGCTTGATCCCGGTCTCGTCCTGGATCGAGCGCTTGAACTCGTCGTCGCTGAAGGTGAGCATCCCGCAGTCGGTGTGATGGATGAGGACGATCTCCTCGGTCCCGAGCAGCCGCTGGGAGATCGCCAGCGAGCGGATCTCGTCGTCGGTCACGACGCCGCCGGCGTTGCGGATGATGTGCGCGTCGCCCTGCTGCAGGCCGAGGATGCCGTAGAGGTTCAGGCGCGCGTCCATGCACGCGACGACGGCGAGCTTGCGCGCCGGGGGCAGCGGCAGGTCGCCCTTGTCGAAGCTCGCGGCGTAGGCCTCGTTGTTGGCCAGCAGGTCGTCGGTGGCGCTCACATGGACTCCTTTTCGATGTTCGGGCGTCGGTGCGTTCAGGCCGCGGTGCTGAGGGGACGCAGCTCCTCGTCCTTGGCCAGCGGATGGCGCTCCAGCGCTCCGCCCGGCTGGATCCGGTAGGCGCCCAGGCGCCTCAGCGGCGGAGAATAGGCATGCAGCGTCGTGGCCGGCGTGGTGCCCCCGTGCGTGACGCGGTGGATGTCGACCGGCGAGAAGTCGAACACGTCGCCGGGCCCGTAACGACGGACGTCGGGATCGCCGCCGAGCCGCAGGCGCTCCTCGACGACCGCCCCCTGGGCCACGACCACCGCTCCCGAGGAGAGGTCGTGGTCGTGGAAGCCGGTGTCGTGGCCCGGCATCCAGCAGATGAGCCAGAGCTCGACCTCGTCGTCGAGCCGCAGGCACTCGAAGACGCGCTGGTCGGGGTCGTGGCGCACGAGGTGCGCCCATCGCTCCGGCTCGGCCGCCAGGCCGGCCACGAGGTCGCGCAGCTCTTCGCGCGCGAGGGTCTTGGTCGTCGTTGCGGGGAACAAAGTACCGAATGTCTACCGGATTTGTGCAGTATTGCCAAATGGCGCCCCGCGGCCTACAAGATCGTCGCGCCGAACGCGCTCGCCGCGAGCTCGACCGCCAGCGCCGCCGTGGCGTTCTCGCGGTCGAGGATCGGGTTGACCTCGACGATCTCGAAGGAGCCCAGCAGGCCCGACTCGGCCACGAGCTCCATCGCCAGGTGCGCCTCGCGGTAGGAGAGGCCGCCGCGGACCGCGGTGCCGACGCCGGGCGCCACGTCGGGGTCCAGCGCGTCCATGTCCAGCGAGACATGGACGAAGGCCGCGCCCTCGGCGCGCTCGAGCGCATCGCCGACGAGCGACTCGATGCCGCGGCGGTCGACCGCGCTCATCGTGTGGGCGGTGACGTCGAGCTCGGCCAGGAGGTCGCGCTCGCCGAGGTCCAGCGAGCGGACGCCGATCAGCGTCGTGCGCGACGGCTCGAGCGCGGGCAGCGGCCAGGCGTCGCTCTCGAAGGCCGGCCTGGCGCGCCCGAGCGCCGCGGCGAGCGCCATCCCGTGGACGTTGCCGCTCGGCGTCGTGGCCGGCGTGTTGAGGTCGCCGTGGGCGTCGATCCAGATCGCGGCTCCCGGGCCGCCGGCCGCGGCCGCGAGGCCGCCGAGCGTTCCGAGCGCGATCGAATGGTCGCCGCCGAGCACGATCGGCGCGCGCCCCTCCCCCACCGCGTCCGCCACGCGCCGCGCGACGCGCTCGCACGTGGCGCGGATCTCGGGCAGGAAGCGCGCGCGTGGGTCGCCGGCCGAGGTCGCCTCGGCGACCGCGGCCTCGACGTTGCCCCAGTCCGCGCAGTCGCAGCCGAGCGAGGCCAGGCGCTCCTCGAGCCCCGCGTAGCGGATCGCCGAAGGGCCCATGTCGACGCCGCGGCGGCCGGCGCCGAGGTCGAGGGCTGCACCGATGATCGCGATCCCGGGAGCGGCCATGGGCGTGCGCCGATCCTACGTCGCACGTGGAGCGGCGGGGCGGAGCGCGCTACGCCGCGCGGCGGCCGTGGCGCTCGAGGACCTGAGCCGTCCAGGCGGCGAGTCGGCCCTCGAACTGCGGGTGGTCCGTCGCCACGCCGTTGAAGGCCCAGCTCGTCAGGTCCATGAGCGCCTCGACCTGGGCTTCGGTCAGCGGCGGTCCTTCGCCCCGATCGTGGAGCTCGCCTGCGCGCAACGCCTCTTGGATGTGCCCGGGCATCCGATCGATGGGCGGCCAGTCGACGTTGAGCTTTCGGTTCTCGCGCACGGCTGAGCCCTGTATCGGTCGCCACCCCCGCCGACCTTGAGCGCTTCGTCAGAAAACGAACGGCCTACGGGCCGTAGCCGGGGAAGAAGCGCACGACCGAGCCGGAAGTGAAGAGCGTCACGTACAACGCGCCACCCGGCCCGAAGGCCGTGCCGAGCGGGTCCTGGTCGGCGAAGCCGGTGGCGAAGACCGATGCGTCCGCCTCGTAGCCGCCGCCGGGAAGGCGGCGCAGCGCGACGCGCCGCAGCTCGAGCCCGGCGTCGACGCCCGGGATGATCGAGCCGTTCTCGGCCACGAAGGCGGTCAACCCGTGACCGCCCCAGTCGCGCGTGACGGCCACGCCGCCGACGCCCGCGTGCGCGGGCAGCCCGGCGAGCGGGGCGACGGTCCCGCCACAGGCACGACCGCCCTGGCCGTAGCACTCCGGGAAACCGAAGTCGGGCGCGGCGTGCGTCACGTCGCGGACGAGGTTCAGCTCGTCGGGCGGGCGCGTCGGGCCGAGGTCGTCGCGCCCGTCGTCGGTGACCAGCAGCGAGGCCGTGCCCGGGATGAAGGCCAGCCCGTAGGGCCCGCGCAGCCCCTTGGCCTCGATGCGCAGGTCGCTGCCGTCGCCCTTGAAGGAGACGACCGTCCCCGAGGTCTCGTGGCCGCCCGCGAGCGCGTCGTGCTCGGCGCCGACGCCGAGGTACAGCCGGCCGTTGGGGCCCGGCACGATCGTCCCCAGCCCGTGGCGCCCGATCGAGAGCGCCGGGATCACCAGGCGGCGGTGGGCGAAACGGCGCCCGTCGAAGCCCGAGTAGCGCACGACGCGGCCGGTCACCTGGCCGAGCGCCGAGGTGAGGTAGAGGCGCTGCCGGAACCACGTCAGCCCGAGCGCGCTCAGCGTCCCGCGCACGACGTGGATCGGCCGTGCCCCGGCGTGCGCGACGTACCAGACGCCGTCGCCCTCCTGGCGGAAGGGCGCGCCGGAGGTGACCCACATCCCGCCGCGCCCGTCGAAGGCCACGTTCGTCGCGTACGGGATCCCGGAGGCGACGAGCTGGCCGGGCGGCGGCGGAGCCGGCGCCGTGGGCGCAGCGACGGCTGCGGGCGACGCCGCGCCCGCGGCCGAAGCGGCCGCGGCGGCAAGGACGGCGAGCTGCGCGAGACCGCGCCTCACCCGCCGACCTTACCGCCGCGGGCTCACCTCACCGGCGCCGGTGGCGCGCCAGGTCGTCGCGCAGCGCGAAGTACGCCGGCTTCGGCTGGTAGCTCTCGTCGAAGGGCGTCGCCGCGCCCTCGCCGGCGAAGACGCTCGGCACCCACGAGTGGCCGTCGTCGAAGCCCCAGACCGTGAACGAGACGCAGCGGCGCACCGCCAGGCAGGCGTCGAGCATGCCCGTGAAGTAGTCGGCCTGCGTCGCGAGCTTCTGGTCGTCGGGCGGGACGAACATGCGCACGTCGGCCTCCGTCACCGCGACATCGACGCCGGCCGCCGCGAAGCGCTTGAGGTTCGCGGCGAAGGTGTCGGGGAACGGGTACTGGATGTCGAGGTGACCCTGGAAGCCGACGCCGTCGATCGGCACGCCGCTGCGCCGCAGCGACGTGACGAGCGAGAGCGCCGCGTCGGACTTCGGGCCGATCGACTCGAGGTTGTAGTCGTTGTAGTAGAGCTTGGCCCGCGGGTCGGCCTCGTGGGCCCAGCGGAAGGCCTTGGCGATGTAGCCGGGACCGAGCTGGTCCAGCCAGATCGTCGGGCGCAGCGTGCCGTCCTCGTTGAAGGCCTCGTTGACCACGTCCCACGCGTACACGCGCCCGCGGAAGTGCGAGACCTCGTCGGTGATGTGCTTGTGGAGGATCTGCTCGAGCTCCTCGTTGGAGAAGGCGCCCTCCGTCAGCCACGGCGGAAGCTGGTTGTGCCACACGAGCGTGTGGCCGCGAACGACCTGGCCGTGGGCGCGCGCGTGCGCGACGAGCCGGTCGGCGGCCGAGAAGTCGAGCACGCCGCGCTCGCGCTCGACGCTCTCCCACTTCATCGCGTTCTCGGGCGTGACGCTGTTGAACTCGCGGTCGAGGACCGACGTGTAGGTCGCGTCACTGCCGAGGAGGTCGGTGTTGACGGCGGTGCCCACGAGCGGGTGCGACGAAAGGTCGCGCAGCCCGCGGGGATGGTGCGCCTGGGCGGGCGCCGCCACGAGCGCCGCGAGGACCGTGACGACGCAGGCGAGAGCGCTCCCGCGCGCCGCCGCTCGTCGGGAAAGGCTGGACCGGGACATGAGGTCTCCCCTCGATGGTTGACGTTCAGGCCGGCCGGGCGGCCGACCCGGTGCGCGCCGCGAGCAGCTCGCACAGCCGCGTGCGCGTGACGCACTGAGAGAGGTCGAAGGAATCGGCGAGCTCGTCGAGCTCGCCATCGGTGAGGTCGCGGAAGCCCTCGGCGTACTCGGCGAGCATCGCCTGGGCGAAGAGGACGTGGCGCACGAGGTCGTCGGTCGTCGCCCGCGGGCTCCACGGGTACGGCGACCAGCCGGGGAACTCGCGCGCCACGAGCGCGTGGATCGGCTCGACGATCTCGGACAGCTCCTGGTCGGTCGATCCCCAGGAGTCGACGCCCAGGCGCGCCTTGCGCTCGATGAAGGCGCCGAAGCGCCGCAGGTAGGCGCCGTCGGGCGCGGCGTGGACGAGCCCCTGCAGCCCGACGTCCTTGTAGGTCCAGATCGACCACCCCGCGCCGTGGCGGTCGTAGATGTCGAGCTGGTCGCAGAGGACCTGGTAGCGCTCCTCGTCGCGCTCCGGGTCGCCCGTGTAGACGGGGCCGAACTCGCCGACCCAGATCGGCGTGCCGCTCTCGCGCTGGTAGCGGCTGCGCTCGAGGAACTTCTCCTCCAGGACGTCGCGGTCGATCCATTGGCCCTGGGTCTCGCCCGGGTAGGGGCCGCCGAAGGACATGCCGGCGCGCGCGTAGTCGTGGCAGGCGTAGACGGCGTTCTCGTAGGGCTCGGCGAACATCGAGAAGTCCGTCGAGTAGGTGTTGCCGTCGACGAAGACGATGTGGCCGGGGTCGACCTCGCGGACCGCGGCGACGAGCCGGTCGTAAAACGGGGCCACCACCTCGCCGGTCGGATCGGCCGGCTCGTTGAGCAGGTTGTAGCCCGCCACCCACGGCTCGTCGCGGTAGCGCTCCGCCAGCGCCTGCCAGAGATGCACGACGCGGTCCTGGAAGTGCGGATGGCGCCAGAAGGCGGCGACCGTCGTCGGGTTGTCCGAGTGCCAGTGCTGGTTCTGGCATCCGGGCACGGCGTGGAGGTCGATGACCGTGTAGATGCCGTGCTCCGCGCACGCGCGCACGGCGCCGTCCAGGCGGGCGAAGCCCTCCTCGCGCAGCTCGAAGGGGCGGTCGTCGCGCTCGAAGTGGCGGTAGTTGACCGGCAGGCGGACGCAGTTGAACCCGAGCTCCGCCAGGAAGGCGGCGTCGGCGGCGCCGAAGAAGCGCGTGAGCAGCCGGTCGAAGAAGCGCTCGGCCCGCGGAGCCCCCAGCACGCCGGCCACGGCCTCGCGCATCAGGCTCTCGGTGGCCGGATAGCCGGTGATGAAGTTCTCCATGTTCATCCAGCCGCCCAGCCCGACCCCGCGCAGGACGACGCGATTGCCCTCGCCGTCGACGATCGCCTCGCCCTTGGTACGGAGATGACCCGCACTCCGAAAGTTTCGACCCACGACTTCTCCTAGTGCTCGTCGGGTGCGGAGGCTAACACGAGCGGCGCTCCAGCCAAAGGCTTTCCGAAACTCCTCGAAAGTTCTGGTACGGTTTCGAGCGTGCCGAGAGGCGAGAACGGCAGCGGCCGGGTCACCATCGCCGACGTCGCGGATGCCGCAGGCGTCTCCGTCCCGACCGTCTCGAAGGTCATCAACGGCCGCGCCGACGTGGCCCCTCAGACACGCGCGCGCGTCGAGCGCCTGCTCCAGGAGTCCGGTTATCGCCGCCGTCCCCCCGCGCGCGAGCGTCGGGCCGGCCTCCTCGACGTCGTCTTCAACGAGCTCGAGAGCCCGTGGGCGATCGAGATCATCCGGGGCGTCGAGGAGGTCGCGCGCGACCACGAGCTGGGCGTCGTCCTCTCGGCCCAGGAGGGCCCGGGGGCGCTCGGGCGCTCGTGGGTCGACGCGGTCGCCTCGCGGCGCACCGCCGGCGTCATCCTCGTCGTCTCCGAGCTCACCGACGAGCAGGCCGCGCGCCTGCGCGCGCGCCGGATCCCCTTCGTCGTCGTCGACCCCGCCGGCGAGCCGGCGCCCGACGTCCCCTCGGTCGGCGCGACCAACTGGAACGGCGGGCTGACCGCGACGCGCTACCTGCTCGAGCTTGGCCACCGGCGCGTGGGCATGATCGGCGGCCCGCCCAACGTCCTGTGCAGCCGCGCGCGCGTCGACGGCTACCGGGCGGCGCTCGAGACCGCCGGCGTCCCCGTCGCCCCCGAGCTCATCCGCCACGGCGACTTCCACGTCCAGCGCGCCTACGAGGAGGGGCGCGCGCTGCTCTCGCTCCCCGAGCGGCCGACCGCGATCTTCGCGGGCAGCGACCTGCAGGCCTTCGGGCTCTACGAGGCCGCCCGCGTCCTCGGCCTCCACGTGCCCGACGACCTCAGCGTCGTCGGCTTCGACGACCTGCCGATGGCGCGCTGGGCCTGGCCGCCGCTGACCACCATCCGCCAGCCGCTGACCGAGATGGCGGCGACGGCGGCCCGGCTCGTCCTCGGTGACGAGACCCAGACCCGCGTCGAGCTCGCCACCAGCCTCGTGGTGCGCCAGAGCACGGCGCCGCTGAGCCCATGACACCCATGCCCAACCCCGTCATCCCCGGCTTCTTCCCCGACCCGAGCGTCTGCCGGGTCGGCGACGACTACTACCTGGCGTCGTCGAGCTTCGAGTACTTCCCGGGCGTCCCCATCCATCACAGCCGCGACCTCATGCACTGGACGCTCGTGGCCAACGCGCTCGACCGTCCCGAGCAGCTCCCGCTCGCGGGCGCGCGCGCGTCCGCTGGGATCTACGCGCCCACGCTGCGCCACCACGACGGGCTCTTCTGGCTGGTGACGACCAACGTCTCCACCGAGGGCCACGTCATCTACACGGCGAGCGACCCGCGCGGGCCGTGGTCGGACCCCGTCGCCGTCACGGACGCCGTCGGCATCGATCCCGACCTCGCCTGGGACGACGAGGGCAACTGCTGGCTGACGTACTCCGAGCTCGGCAGCGGCACCTTCGAGGCGGTCAGCGGCCGCATCAAGCAGGTCCGCGTCGACCCCCGCACGGGGCAGGCCTTCGAGGAGCCGCGCGAGCTGTGGTCGGGCACCGGGCTGCAGTTCCCCGAGGCGCCGCACCTCTACGAGATCGACGGCACCTGGTACCTGCTGATCGCCGAGGGCGGCACCGGGCCGGGGCACGCGGTCTCGGTCGCGCGGGGGCCGTCGCCCTCCGGGCCCTTCGAGGGCTGCCCCGGCAACCCGATCCTCAGCCACCGCAGCACCGACCACCCCGTCCAGAACACCGGCCACGCCGACCTCGTGCAGGCGCCGGACGGCTCGTGGTGGATGGTGCTGCTCGGCATCCGCCGCGGCGGCGCCATCCCCGAGGTCCACGTGCTCGGTCGCGAGACCTTCCTCGCGCCCGTGCAGTGGGTCGACGGCTGGCCGGTCGTCGCCCGCCTGCCGATGCAGGGCCCGCGCGAGGACCCGCCCCAGCGCGACGACTTCGAGGCGCCGCGCCTGGGGCCCGAGTGGATCTCGGTCCGCACCCGCCCCGCCGACACCGTCTCGCTCACCGAGCGCTCGGGCTTCCTGACCCTGCACGCGCGCAACGGGTCGATCGACAGCAGCGAGCCGGCCTTCGTGGGCCGCCGCCAGCAGCACCTCGGCTTCACCGTGCGCGCCGCGGTCGACGCGGCGGACGGGCGCGGCGGCCTCGCGATCCGCATGGACGAGCAGCACTACTACGCCATCGAGGCGGGCGGCGGCGAGGTCCGCTGCCACGCGCGCATCGGCCCCTTCTCGCGCACGACGGGCATCCGCCCCGTCAAGGGCCGCGCCGTCCTGCGCATCGACGCGGTCCCCGAGGGCGCCGCGCACGGTCCCGACGTCCTGCGTCTCGGCATCGAGGAGCAGGGCGAGCTCATGGCCATCACCGAGCTCGACGGGCGCTACCTCTCGACCGAGGTCGCCGGCGGCTTCACCGGCCGCGTGATCGGCATGTACGCCGCCGAGGGCACGGTCGCCTTCGACTGGTTCGAGTACGAGGGGTGCGACCCAAGCTGAGCCGCGGGCGGCGGCCTACGGCGCGCCGTCGACCGCCAGGCGCTGGTTCTTGTAGCGCCGGTCCTCGGTGATGTCCTCGCCGAGCCAGTCGGGCGGCGCGAAGGCGTCGGCCGCCTGCTCGGAGTCGAACTCGACCTCCGCGGTGACGAGGCCGTCGAGGTCGCCGGCGTAGATGTCGAGCTCGATCGTCAGGCCGTCGCCGCCCGGGATCTCGTAGCGCGTCTTCTCGATCCGCCGGCCCTCGGTGAGCGGCCACAGGCGCTCGAAGCGCCCGTCGTCGATCTCGATCTCCTCCTCGACGCGCACGCGCCCGCCGCCGGACTTCACGGTCAGGTACGAGGCGCCGCCGCGCCGGCGCACGCGGACCTCGGGGGCGTCGTCGGAGATCGCCAGGTACCCCTGCTCGATCGCGCTGGAGGGCCAGCGCTCGAGGTCGTCGGGCCGCTGGGCGACGAGGAACTTGCGCTCGATCTCGATGCCCGAACCGTATCGGGCCCGAGGTAGTGGGCCGCACCCCGATCGGGGGCTACCTGCACCCCCACCCTGCGCTAGCGCCACCACGAAGACGGATGGGGCCCGCATGGTCGCGGCCACGGGCCGAGACGACACTGCCACCAGTCGCCCATCGGGTCGACTCACCTCTCTCAAGGAGCCCCCCAAGTGCACACCAATACGTTCGCCGGTCGCATGGGCCGCTGGAGCGCCCAGCACCGCAAGAAGGCCATCTGGGGGTGGATCGCGTTCGTCGTGATCGCCTTCGCCGTCGGCAACGCCGTCGGCACCGTGGCCCCCACCCATGACGACTACGTCGGGCAGTCGGGCCAGGCGGAGAAGCTGTTCGCCGACCACTTCGCCGACAAGGACGGCGAGCAGGTCATCGTCCAGGCGCCCAAGGGCGGCAAGGCGACCGACGCCTCCGTCCGCGCGGCCGTCGCTCAAACCGTCGCCGCCGTGTCGGGCAAGCCCGGCGTCACGAACGTGCAGTCGCCCTATCAGAAGGGCAACGAGGACCAGGTCTCAAAGGACGGGCGCTCCGTGCTCGTGCAGTTCGACCTCAAGGGCGACACGGCCAAGACCGACGAGCTCGTCAAGCCGACGATCACCGCCGTCGACAAGGTCGCGGCCGCCAACCCCAAGGTCTTCGTGGGCCAGTTCGGCGGCGCCAGCGTGAACAAGGCACTCGCCGACCAGGACGCCAAGGACTCCTCCAAGGCGCTGTCGCTCTCGCTGCCGGCCACGCTGCTCATCCTCCTGATCACCTTCGGCGCGCTCGTCGCCGCGGGCATCCCGCTGCTGCTCGGCCTCACCGCCGTCATCGGCACGCTCGGCCTCGTCGCCGGCGTCAGCCACATCATCCCGATGGACAGCACCGTCGCCGAGGTCGTCCTGCTCGTCGGCCTGGCCGTGGGCGTCGACTACTCGCTGTTCTACCTGCGTCGTGAGCGCGAGGAGCGCGCCAGGGGCGCGAGCAAGATGGAGGCCATCGAGATCGCGGCCGCCAGCTCCGGCCGTGCGGTCCTCATCGCCGGGTCCACCGTCATGGTGGCGATGGCCGGCATGTTCTTCGCCGGCCTGAGCATCTTCACCGCGCTGGGGATCGGCGCGATCATGGTCGTCGCCGTCGCGATGCTCGGGTCGGTCACCGTGCTCCCGGCCGTCCTGGCGTCGCTTGGCGATCGCGTCGAGAAGGGGCGCATTCCCTTCCTGCATCGCCTGCGCCGTGACGAGGGCGAGGGTCGCGTCTGGGGCTGGATCCTGAGCAAGGTGCTCAAGCGGCCGGCCGTCTCCGCCGTCCTGGCCACCGGCCTGCTCGTCGTGATGGCCCTCCCGGCCCTCGGCATGCACACCGTGCTGAGCGGCACCGACGACTACTCGCGCAAGATGCCCGTCATGCAGGTCTATGACCGCATGCAGGCCAGCTTCCCCGGCGGCCAGATCCCGGCCGTCGTGAACATCGAGGCCAACGACGTCACCACGCCGGCGATCGCCAAGGCGACCAAGGCGCTGGGCGACAAGGCCTTCGCCACGGGCAAGATGAACGGCCCGCTGAGCGTCGAGGTCAGCCGCGACAAGCACGTCGCGTCGATCTCGATCCCCATGAAGGGCAACGGCACCGACACGGCGTCCACGGACGCGCTGGCCGCGCTGCGCGGCGGCATCGTGCACAGCACGGTCGGCTCGGCGCCGGGCGTCGAGCACGCCTACGTGACCGGCACCGCCGCGGGCACGAAGGACTTCAACGACCTCATGAAGCACAACGCGCCGATCGTGTTTGCCTTCGTGCTGTCGCTGGCCTTCATCCTGCTGCTGGTGACCTTCCGCTCGATCGTCATCCCCATCAAGGCGATCGCGCTGAACCTGCTGTCGGTGGGCGCCGCCTACGGGATCCTGACCTGGATCTTCCAGGACGGCCGCTTCGAGAAGCAGCTGGGCTACCACTCCAACGGCGGCATCGCCGGCTGGCTGCCGATGTTCCTGTTCGTGATCCTCTTCGGGCTCTCGATGGATTACCACGTGTTCATCCTCACCCGGGTGCGCGAGGCCTTCGATCGCGGCATGAAGACCGAGGACGCGGTCGCCCACGGCATCAAGGCCACGGCCGGCACCGTCACGAGCGCCGCGATCGTCATGGTCGTCGTGTTCGGGATGTTCGCCACCGAGAGCGGCATCGAGATCAAGGAGCTGGGCATCGGCCTGGCCCTCGCGATCCTGATCGACGCCACCATCGTCCGCGCGGTCCTGCTGCCCGCGACGATGAAGCTCCTGGGCAAGTGGAACTGGTACCTGCCCAGCAAGCTCAACTGGCTGCCGAAGATCAGCCACGAGCCCACGCTGGACGTGGCGCCCGCCCCGGCCTAGTCCACGGGCGAGGTCGCATGGTGCAGGGAGGGCCCCGCGGGTTTCCGCGGGGCCCTCTTCGCGTTCGCATAGCATCGGTGGCGTGCTGGTCCAGGACTTCGAGGGCGCCGATCACGACACGCGCGAGCGCTTCCTGCGCGAGCACGCCGAGGAGCTCTACGCCGAGCTCACCGACGACTACGCCACGCCGCTGCGCCTCGACGAGCTCGTCTACGCCGCGGCCGAGCGCTGGCCGGGGCTGACGCCGACGTTCGAGCAGGTCGAGGCCGAGCGCGGGCGCCTGCAGGGCGACAAGGAGGGCCTCGAGATCGCGCAGGGGCTGCTGCTCGCGCACGTGCTCGCCGCGCCGCGCGCGGGCGCGCACCTGGTGTGGGCGATGCTGCGCCCGACGCCGCTCGCGCTCGAGCACCTCGACGAGCTGCGCGCCTCGGGCGAGGCCGACCTCGGCGGCGCCCATGTGCGCCGCGACGGCGTGGCGGGGATCGTCGAGCTGCGCAACCCCCGCCACCTCAACGCCGAGGACGGCTCCACGCTGGCCGCCACCGAGGCCGCCGTCGACCTCGTGCTCCTGGACCCCGACATCGAGGTCGGCGTCTTCCGCGGCGGCGTCGTCGACCACCCGCGCTACGCGGGCCGGCGGATCTTCGGCGCCGGGATCAACCTCACGCACCTCTACCGCGGGCTGATTGGCTTCCTCTTCTACTTCACCCGCGACATGGGCTACGTCAACAAGCTCTACCGCGGGCTCTCGGCGCCCGAGTGGCGGCCCGGCGTGCTCGAGGACTCCACCGAGAAGCTCTGGATCGCCGCCGCCGAGACGTACGCGATCGGCGGCGCCTGCCAGCTGCTGCACGTCATGGACCACGTGATCGCCGAGCGCGGCTGCCGCCTGTACCTGCCGGCGCGCAAGGAGGGGATCATCCCCGGGGCGTCCAACATGCGCCTCGCGCGCGCGGTGGGCGACCGGATCGCCCGCCAGGCGATCCTCTCCGGGCGCGAGTTCGAGGCCGGGCGGCCCGACGCCGAGCTGCTGTGCGACGAGGTCGTCGATCCCGGCGAGATGGACGCGGCGATCGCGGCGCGCGTCGAGGCGCTCACGAGCTCGGGACTCGTCAACGCGGCGGCCAACCGGCGCATGATGCGCATCGCGCAGGAGCCGCTGGAGCTCTTCCGCACCTACATGGCGGTCTACGCGCGCGAGCAGGCCCACTGCCACTTCAGCCCCGCCCTGATCGCCAACCTCGAGCGCCACTGGGATGCCCGCAACCGCCGTCTCTGACGTCGAGCGCGCCCCACGCGAGCAGCTGCGGGCGCTGCAGCTCGAGCGCCTGCGCGCGCTCGTGGAGCGGCTGCTCGCCGCCGTCCCGGTCTCGCGCGAGCGCCTGCACGCCGCCGGGGTGCGCTGCGGCGACGACGTGCGCAGCCTCGACGACCTGCGCCGCCTGCCCTTCGCGACGAAGTCCGACCTGCGCGAGCACTACCCCTTCGGCCTGCTGGCCGTCCCGCGCGAGGAGCTGCTGCGCGTGCACGCGTCCAGCGGCACCGGCGGCAAGGCGACCGTCGTCGCCTACACGCGCGGCGACCTCGAGACGTGGACCGAGGTCATGGCGCGCTCGCTGTCGACGGCCGGCGTGCGCCCGGGGATGCTCGTCCACAACGCCAACGGCTACGGGCTCTTCACGGGTGGGATGGGCTTCCACCAAGGGGCCGAGCGCCTCGGCGCGACGGTGGTGCCGGTGTCGGGCGGCTTCACCGACCGCCAGGTCACGCTCCTGCGCGACCTGCGCGCGCAGGTGCTCTTCGCCACGCCGTCCTACGCGCTGCACCTCGGCCACGCGCTGGCCGAGCGGGGCGTCGGGCCCGGCGAGCTCGCGCTCGAGGTCGGCGTCTTCGGCGGCGAGCCGTGGACGGCAGCGATGGGCGAGGCGATCGAGCGCGCACTCGGCCTGGCCGCCGTGAACATGTACGGGCTGTCGGAGATCATCGGACCCGGCGTCGCCGTCCAGTGCCTGCAGGAGCGCGCGGGCTCGCACATCAACGAGGACCACTTCCTCGCCGAGGTCATCGACCCCGAGAGCGGCGAGCCGCTGCCCGAGGGCGCCGAGGGCGAGCTCGTCTTCAGCACGCTGACCAAGGAGGCGATGCCGCTGCTGCGCTACCGCACCGGCGACGTCGCCTCGATCGACAGCTCCGCGTGCCGGTGCGGGCGGACGCTCGCGCGGATGAGCCCGGTCCGCGGGCGCCGCGACGAGATGCTGATCATCCGCGGCGTCAACCTCTACCCGTCCGAGATCGAGCACGCGCTGCTGGGAGTGGAGGGTGCCGCTGCCCACTACCAGCTCGTGCTCGAGCGCCCGGGGGCGCTGGACGAGCTCACGGTCCGCTGCGAGCCGGCAGGCGACGGCGCCGATGGCGCGGACCTGCGCGAGCGGATCGCCCACGCGCTGCGCGAGCGGACGGGCATCTCGATCGCGGTCGAGCTGCTCGCGCCGGGGGCGGTCCCCCGCAGCGAGGGCAAGGCCGTGCGCGTGGTCGACCGGCGCCCGCGCTGAGCGGCGGACCGCGACCGCTCGACCATCGATCGACTGCCGCCGGTCGCTTTTGCATGATTTCGGGACCAATAACCGACAGATTTGTGGCGCGTCGACGTTTGCGTGCCTAGGCAGGGGACCATCCGGCGGCGGGAGGAGGCGAGCGAGCACGGATGCTGCAGTGGACGTCCACATCGGAGCGCCGCTTCACGCGGCTCGGCGCGCTCAGCGACGCGCGCGTGCTCGTGGCGCATCGCTACCACGGCACCCGCCGCGCGATCCGCGCCGTGCTCGAGCCTCTGGGCTGCAGCATCGTCGAGGCCTCCGCCGCGACGGAGGTGCTCGCGGCGGTGCGCCGCCGGCGCCCCCATGTCGTGCTGCTCGACACCGCCATGGAGGCCGAGGGCGGCGTCCCGCTGCTGGGCGCGATCAAGTCCGATCCCGACCTCTTCGCCATCGCGGTCGTGCTCATCGGCGTCGACGGCGGCGTGCGCGACACGCTCGCCGCCCTGGAGCGCGGCGCCCACGACGTGCTCGCCGAGCACGCCGAGGCGCACGAGCTCGCTGCCCGCGTGCGCTCGGCGCGGCGCGCGCACGAGACGCAGGAGCTGCTGCTCAGCCGCGAGCGCGAGCTCGAGCGCCTCGCCTACTACGACGAGCTCACCGGCCTGCCCAACCGCCGCTCGGTCCTGCGCCAGCTCAACGCGCTCCTGGCCCGCGCGCGCCGCCACCACCACGCCCTGGCCGTGCTCATGGTCGACGCCGACCACTTCAAGGAGCTCAACGACCGCCACGGCCACCTGGCCGGCGACGCCGCGCTGTGCGCGCTCGCCGAGCGCTTCCGCGAGCGGCTGCGCACCGAGGACGTCGTCGGGCGCTTCGGCGGCGAGGAGTTCGTCATCGGCCTGCCCGACGCCGATGCGACGGGCGCGGCGCGCGTCGCCGAGGCGGTCCGCGCGGCGGTGGCCGACCGGCCGATCGCGATCGCCGGCACCGAGGTCGCGCTCACCGTCAGCGTCGGCTTCGCGGCGTGGCAGGACGACGAGCTCGAGCCGCTCTTGGCCCGCGCCGACCGCGCTCTGTACGCGGCCAAGGCCGCGGGGCGCAACTGCGTCCGGCCGCGCGCGTAGAGCACGGCGAGGTCCGGGCGCTGACAGCGCCATGACCTTCGCGCGCCCGCGTCCGTTGGGGGTGCATGTCCCTCACCTCCTCCACCCTCCTCGCGACCGCCGCCCTCGCCGCGGCGGTCGTCGCGCCCTCGGCCGCGAACGCCGCCGAGGGCTTCACGGCGGTGACGTCCGCCGGCGACGTGGCGCAGCTCCAGAGCGACTCCGCGCCCGAGCTGCGCGGCGTCCACAAGGTCACCGGCCTCGCCGCCGGCGAGCGCGTCGTCGGCCTCGACCGCGCGCCGTCGGGCGAGCTCCTCGCGCTCACCTCGGCGGGCCGCATCGCCTCGCTCGACCGCGCCACCGGCAAGGCCACGCCCAGGTTCGCGGCGCCCGTGGTCGCGGCGGTCGATGCCAACGCCGCGCTGACCTTCGCCGTCACGCCCGACGGCGCCGGCGCGCGCGTCGTCACCGCCGGGCGCGACGTGACCGTCAACCTCGCCACCGGCGCCGTGACCAACGGCCCCGGCCTGACCTTCGTGGGCGGCGACGCGCACGCCGGCGTGCAGGCGACCCCGGCGCTCGACTTCGCCGCCGACGGGCGCCTGATCGGCATCGCCGCGGCGCAGGCCACCTACGCGGCCCAGACCGCCCCGGGGGCGGCCACGCTGCAGAGCACCGCGAACGTGCCCTACAAGACGATCGAGCCGACGCGCGCCACCGTCGCCTCCGACGGCGCGGTGTGGACCGCGACCAACCTCAGCGACAAGCCCGACCGCGCCCCGCAGTCGCGCCTCGTGCGCTTCGATCCGGCCACCGGCGCGATCAGCGGCCAGAACGGCGCCTTCCTCGGCGTGCGCATCGACGCGCTGGCCGACGACGGGCAGGTCGCCGACGACAAGACGGCGCCCAACGCGACCTTCAGCCACCTCGTGCTGAAGCGCAAGGTCGTCCGCTACCACACCCTGTGGAGCGGCCTGCGCATGAAGACCAACGAAGGCGGCCAGACCATCGCCTCGCTGCGCCTGCGCGGCAAGATCGTGGGCTTCGGCCTCGTGACGCGCTTCGCGCCCGGCACCTCGACGTTCGAGATCGGGGCGACCAGGTCCGCGGCCACCGCGCTGAAGCGCGCCGCCCGTGAGCACCGCCGCGCCATCGTGCACCTCTCAGTGCGCGATTGGGCGCGCAACACGCACGTCTACGACAAGGCGGTCACGCTCTCGCTCTAGCCCGTCGGCAGCTGCCGGCCGCGCCTACAACCGGCGCGGCTGGCAGGCTGTCGCGATGGGGTTGCGGTCCTCGCGGGACATCGCGGTCGATCTCGGGACCGCCAACACGGTGGTCTACGTGCAGGGGCGGGGCATCGTGCTCTCCGAGCCGTCGGTCGTCGCGATCGACGAGCGCACGGGCGACGTCGTCGCCGTCGGCGCCGACGCGCAGCGCATGATCGGGCGCACGCCGGCCCAGATCTCGGCCACCCGGCCGCTGCGCCACGGCGTCATCGCCGACTTCGAGGTGACCGAGCAGATGCTGCGCCACTTCATGCGCAAGGTGCTCGATCGCCGCCGGGCCCGCCCCCGCCTGGTGGTCTGCGCGCCGTCGGGGATCACGGAGGTCGAGCGCCGCGCCGTGGAGGAGGCGGCGCTCTCGGCCGGCGCGCGCCGCGTCGAGCTCATCGAGGAGCCGATCGCCGCGGCCATCGGGGCGGGGGTGGCGATCGAGGAGCCGGTCGGGCGGATGGTCGTCGACGTCGGCGGCGGCACGAGCGAGGTCGCGGTGATCTCGATGGGCGCGATCGTGCTCTCGCGCTCGGTGCGCGTCGGCGGCTACGACCTCGACGAGGCGATCGGGGCCCACATCCGCGCCACGCACGTCATGGCGATCGGCTCCCAGAGCGCGGAGGCGATCAAGCTCGCCGTCGGGTCCGCCTCGCCCCTCGACCTCGAGCTCGAGACCACCGTCCGCGGGCGCGACATGCTCTCGGGCCTGCCGCGCGAGATCGAGCTGCGCAGCGAGGAGATCCGCGCTGCGCTCGAGTCGCCGCTGTCGGAGATCCTCGCCGCCGTGCAGGCCACGCTCGAGGAGACGCCGCCCGAGCTGGCCGGCGACATCGCGCGCGACGGCATACTGCTCGCCGGCGGCGGCGCGCTGCTGCGGGGCCTGGACGCCCGCGTCGAGGCCGAGACGCAGATGCGCGCGCTGATGGTCGACGCCCCGCTGACCTGCGTGGCGACGGGCGCGGGCTACGCGCTCGAGGAGCCCGAGACGCTCTGGCGCGCCTCGGGGCGCCGGCGGCGCTGAGCGCTCCCGGTCAGCCGACGAGCATCGGCGAGGGGGGAATGCGCGTCTGGCCGTGGATGCCGTCGACGAGCATCGCCACGTCGTCGGCGAAGCACCAGACCCACTCCTCGCCGGGCTCCAGCGAGCGGATGAGCGGGTGGTCCGCCGCGGCCGCATGCTTGGAGGCGTGGCGGTTGGGCGAGTCGTCGCAGCAGCCGACGTGGCCGCATTCCAGGCAGATGCGCAGGTGCAGCCACTTGCCGCCGTCGCGCAGGCAGTCCTCGCAGCCGTCGACCGCGGCGGGCAGCTCGGTGACGGTGATGGTGTCGAGATGGGTGCAGGTCGCCATGGGGGTTCTCCTCTCGGGTTCAGCGCACGGTGCCCTCGATGGGCAGCCAGACGTGGAAGGTCGTGCCGTCGGGGCCGGTGTCGAAGCCCAGCGTGCCGGTGTGGTGCTGCTCGATGATCTGGCGCGCAGTGTCCAGGCCGAGGCCTGTCCCCTGCCCGACGGGCTTCGTGGTGAAGAACGGGTCGAGCACGTGCGGGCGGTCCTCGTCCGAGATGCCGGGCCCGGTGTCGGCGATGTCGACGCGCACGCACGGCCCCTCCAGGCGCGTCGAGATCGTCAGCGTCCCGCTCTCGCCCATCGCGTCGATCGCGTTGTCGATGAGGTTCGTCCACACCTGGTTGAGCTCCGAGCCGCGCACGGTGAGCTGGGGCAGCGTGCGGTCGAAGTCCTTCTCGAGCTGGATCGAGGTGTGCTTGAGCTTGTGGCCGAGCATGACGAGCGTGGTCTTGAGGCCCTCGTGGACGTCGACCTGGACGAGCTCGCCGCGGTCCATGTAGGCGTAGGCCTTGATCGCCTTGACGAGGTCGCCCATGCGCGACGCCGAGTCGAGCAGGTCGGCGGCGAGGTTGCGCGCGGTCAGCGACGCGGCCACCCAGCGCAGGGCGGAGCCGGTGGCGGGCCCCGCCAGCCGGTTGACCTCCGTCAGCCACGCCTCGTCGACCCCGGCCACCGCGAGCGGCTCGGCCAGCCGCCACGGCTCGTCGACGCCGCAGGCCTCGAGGCGCTCGAGCATCGCGTCCTCGGCGTCGGCCGCTTCGAGGCCCTCGAGCGCCTCGTTCTCCTCGGCGTGGGCGAGCGCCTCGCGCTGGAGCTCGACGAGCCGCTCGGCGTCGGCGCGCTCGACGCCGGCCTCGACGAACTCGCCGAGCGTGGCGCCGATCACGTCCAGCGCGTCGGCCAGATCCGAGGCGGCCCGCTTGACCGCCGCCGCCGGGTTGTTGAGCTCGTGGGCGAGCCCGGCCGCCATCGTCCCCAGCGACTCCAAGCGCTCGCGGTTCTGCTCGGCGCCCGCCAGGCGGGTCAGCACGGGCGCCACCTGGCGCATGATGCGCTCGTGCACCGCCGGGTGGGCGAGAGCGAGGCGGCGGAAGTCGTCGGCCGGGATGATCGCGACCTCGCACGGCACCAGCGCCTGCATGCGCACCCCGAGGGGGCCGCGCGTGAGGACCGCGATGGCGCCCATCCAGGTCGGCGCCACCTGACGGCCGACCGGCTCCGTGCGGCCGTCGTGGACGATCATCGCCTGCGCCTCGCCCACGAGCAGGCAGGTCAGGCTCTCGACCATGACGCCCTGCTCGGCCAGCAGGTCGCCCTCCTCGTAGTGCCTGGCCTGCGCCACGGCGGCGAACTCGGCGAGCGCGTCGTCGTCGAGGTCGTCGAAGAGGTCGACGGGGCGCAGGTCGGCGGCGGAGATGCGGGCCTCGGTGCTCATGCCTGGGCGAGGTACTCGTGGATCAGCGAGACGGCCATCGACCCCTCCCCCACCGCGCTGGCCACGCGCTTGATCGAGCGCGCGCGGACGTCGCCGGCGACGAAGACGCCGGGGACGGTCGTCTCGAGCGGATAGGGGTCGCGGCCCAGCGGCCAGCCGGCGGCCTTGGCGTCGGCGCCGGCGAGGATGAAGCCGCGCTCGTCGCGCGCGACGACGCCCTCCAGCCAGTCGGTCCGCGGCAGCGCGCCGATGAAGACGAAGACGGCGTCGACCTCCTCGGCGGTCTCGGCGCCGTCGGGGCCCGCCATGCGCAGCGTTTCGACGTGCCCGTCGCCGTCGGCGCCGACGGCCCGCCAGCCCGTCCGGACCTCGACGTTGTCGAGGGCCGCGATCTGCTCGATGAGGTAGTGCGACATCGACTTGGTCAGGGATTCGGCCCGCACGAGCATGATGACCCTGCCCGCGTACCTGCTGAAGTAGACCGCGGCCTGACCGGCGGAGTTGGCGCCGCCGATGACCACGATCGTCTGGTCCTTGCACGCCTGCGCCTCGGTCAGCGCGGCGCCGTAGTAGATCCCGCTGCCGGTGAAGCGCTCGAAGCCGGGCGCGTCGAGCTGGCGGTAGGACACGCCCGAGGCGACGAGCACGGTGCTCGCGCTGAGGCTGCCGCCGCCCGAGAGCCGGATCTGGCGCCCCGTCCCCTCGACGTCGAGCGCCACGGCGTCCTGGACGCTGAGCAGCTCGGCGCCCAGACGGTTCGCCTGGGTCGTCGCGTACCCGGCGAGCAGCGAGCCGCTGATCCCGTCGGGGAAGCCGAGGTAGTTCTCGATCCGGCTGGACTGCCCCGCCTGGCCGCCGGGCGCCTCGCGCTCGACCATCGCGGTGTTCAGGCCCTCCGACGCTCCGTACACCGCGGCGGCCAGCCCGGCCGGGCCTCCGCCGACGATGACGAGGTCGTAGTGCTCGGCCGTCGGCTGCCGGGCGATCCCGAGGCGCTCGGCCAGCTCGAAGATCGTCGGCCGTTCGAGCACGGTGCCGTCCTCGAGCAGCGCCACCGGCAGCCCGCCCGCGTCGATGCCGGCCACGGCCAGCAGCTCGCGGCTCTCGGCGTCGCGCTCGACGTCCAGCCAGCGGCCGGGCACGCGGTTGCGGGCGAGGAAGTCGCGCAGCTCGTGGGTCTCGCGCGAGAAGCGGTGCCCGATGAGGCGCACGCCGCCCGACTCCAGCGCGGCGCCCTGCTGCCACATCGTGAGCAGATCCTCGACGACCGGGTACAGGTGCTCTTCGGGCGGGTCCCACGGCTTGAGCAGGTAGTAGTCGAGGTCGACCTCGTTGATCGCCTGGATCGCGGCCTCGGTGTCGGCGTAAGCGGTGAGCAGCACGCGCTTGGCCGACGGCGCGAGCTGGCGCGCCCGCACGAGGAACTCGGTGCCCGCGATGCCGGGCATCCGCTGGTCGGCGACGAGCAGCGCCACCTGGTCGCCGCGCGCGACGAGGTCGCGGACGACGTCGAGGCCCTCGTCGCCCGAGCCCGCGCGCAGGATCCGGTAGCGCTCGCCGAAGCGCCGGCGCAGGTCGCGCGCCACCGCGGCGAGCACGGCGGGCTCGTCGTCGACCGCCACGATCGCGGGGCGCCGTCGTCGCTCTCCGTTCTCCGTCCCAGCCACTCGCCAGGGAACGCTACTGATCGGCGACCGCCGCCTCGACGCGCGGCAGGTTGCGCACGCTCGGGACGGCCAGGAACGCCAGCGCGCACGCGACGCCTATTGCGCTCATGCCCAGCAGCGTCTCCTGCGTGCCGACCTGCGCGGCGAGCGGCCCGGCGATCGCCGTTCCCGCCGGCATGAGGATCGTGCTCGCCGTGTAGTCGAACGAGCTCACGCGCGAGAGCGCTTCGCCGGGGACGTGCTCCTGCAGCGAGACCTCCCACAGCGTGAAGAAGGCGGTGACCCCGATCCCGGCGACGAACTGCAGCGCGCAGGTGCCCGACAGCGGCAGCCCCGAGCCGTAGACCGCGGCCTGGCTGGAGGCCAGGATCAGCCCCAACCCCGCCGTGCGCAGCGCGAAGCGCGGGCGGTAGCGCAGAAGCAGGATGTCGCCGAGGACGCAGCCCAGGCCGAAGGCGACGCCGACGGCCGCCCAGGCGCCGGGACCGCCGAGGCGCTCGGAGATCGAGACCGGACCGAGCACGAAGACGGCCGGCAGGACGATGCCGGCGTAGGCGCAGCCGGCGCCGAGGCCGGCCATCAGCCACGTTCTGCTGCGGACCTCGCGCCACCCGGCCCTCATCGCGTGCAGGAAGGGCGGCGGCGCCTCCTCGATGCCCGCCTCCGCGGTGACCGGGCGCAGGCGCAGCAGGAAGCCGACGCTGCACGCGAAGGAGGCGGCGTCGAAGAGGAAGGCCGCGCCCGCCCCGATCCCCGCGACGAGGACGCCGGCGAGCGCCGGCCCGACGATGCTCGAGACCGAGAAGCTCAGCCCGCGCACGGCGTTGGCGGGCTGCAGCTGCCCGGGGTGCGAGACGGTCTGAGGCAGCAGACCGGTGAAGGCGGGCTGGAAGAACGACTCGGCCGTCCCGTAGCCCGCGGCGAGGACCGCCAGCAGCGCCGGCGTCGCCGCGTCGGTGACGAGCAGCAGGCCCCCGGCGAGCTGGACGGCGAGCCGCGCGACGTCGGAGGCGATCAGCACGCGGCGGCGGTCGCCGCGGTCGGAGATCACGCCCCCGATGAGGGCGAAGACGAGGAAGGGCACGAGCTGCGCGGTCACCACGAGGCCGACCTCGCCGACGCCGCCGCCGGCCTCGAGGACCGCGAAGGGGAGCGCGACGAGCATGACGCGGTCGCCGACCAGCGACAGCACCTGCCCGGCGAACAGCAGCCGGAACTGGGCCTCGGTGCGCAGCACCTCCGGGACGAGCGAGCGGGTCTCCCGCATGGCGCGTTCGACCCTACGCGACGTCTGCGCTCGCCCGGAGGTCGAACGGGCGCGCTATCAAATGCGACCGCGGGTCGATGTTCGGCCTGCCGTGGCGTGCCTACCGTGTCCGCGTGCTCAACCTCTCCGCCGAGACCGAGGCCTACCAGGCTCTGCTCGAGGGCCACCGGGCCGACCCCGACAACGAGGACCTCTTCGCCGACCTGCAGAAGGCCAAGGCCGCCATGGAGGTCGCCTGGTTGACGGTCGCTCTTACCCGCGGCGACTAGCTGTAAGACCCGAGCAGGTTGTTCGGCGTCCCCGCCACGCCGGCGTGGGCGCGAACAGCTCACCGAGGGAGACCAGCCCGCCGCGCCGCCGGCCCCCTGGGGGGCGCCGCGGGCCGCCAGGGGGCGCCGAACGTCGGTCTTCCCCCGTCCACACGGGGTAGAACCGACGTTCGACCCCCCGGGCACGGACCCGTGTCCTCGGTGAGCTGTTCGCAGCGCAACGGGCGTCAGAGCGACCCGGCACCCCGAACAACGTGCTCAGGAACTACAACTAGCCGGTCCTCACCCCACGGATCGTCTGACCCCTACAGTGCCGCGCATGCCCATCGCATGTGCCCTGCACTGGTACGAGTCGCTGCTCTTCCTGGCGCCCGTCGCGATCGTCATGGCCGTCCTCTGGGTCACCTCTCAGATCGAGAAGCGCCGCGAGGACAACGACGACTCCGACGCCGCCGCGCCGCCGTCGGGCAGCGGCGCGCTCCGGATGTCGAGCTAGCCGGGCCGCGCGCCACAGCGATACTCCGGGGCCATGGACGGCCCGCAGCGACGCACGCGCAGCGACCCCGGACGGCGGTTGCGCGACGCGCTGATCTGGGGCGTGCTGCTCGGCGCCGCGGGCGGCGCGGTCCTCGGCGACGCGATCGACGGGGTCGGGGCGGGCGTGGGCGCCCTGATCGGGGCGGTGCTCTACGCGCCCGCGGAGGCGTACACGACGGCGCGCCAGGGGCCCGCGGAGATCAAGCCGCTGGCGCAGCGGATCCTTGGCAGCGCCCTGTTCATGTCCCTGCTCGGCTGGCTGCTGGGCCTCGTGTTCGGCACGGACGCCGTCGTGCTCACGGCGGTCGTGACCGGGGGGCTCCTCGGCCTCGTCGGGCTGCGCCCGGTCAAGCTCGCGCTCGGGCTCGCGGTGGGCGTCGCCTTGGGCCTCGCGCTCGATGCGGCGGGCGGCTTCGAGCCCACGGTCGTGGCGGCCCTGGTGACCGTGGCCTACCGCCTGATCGCCGCCTTCGCCTATCGCAACCGCCCGCTCGTGCGGGTCATGGCCGAGGAGGTCCCCGCCGACGAGCTGCGCTACGTCGTGCCCTTCGAGGCGCGCTCGAGGTACGTCGGCGCCGACTACGTCGAGCAGCTCGCCAAGCTCCGCGGCGGGCGCTTCGAACGCAACCCGCCCGACGTCGGGATCCTCGCCTCCCTCGACAGCCTCGCCGGGCCGGACTTCGACCCGGCGCGCGTGCACCCGCTGATCCGCGAGTTCTACGAGCACACGAGCCGCTTCAAGCTCTCGATCGTCCCCGAGTGGCGGCGCTGGATGAAGCCCGGCTACGAGGTCTTCAAGCGCGTCGTCGCCGAGCCCCTCGGCCAGGCCGCGATCCCCTCGAACATCGAGGAGGCCCAGCGCGGGATGGTGAGCACGATCGACACCATCGACCTCGACGGCGACGACGAGATCGACATCCGCGGCTGGATCCGCACCTTCGCCGACTCCGGCAAGCCGATCTACGTCGGCATCTACACGAGCTTCCGTCACGAGGACCGCGGCTACGTCAGCGTCGGCTTCCCGATCCCGAGCGCCAACTTCACCGCGACCCTCGAGCCCCGCAACGCCGGCGAGGACGAGCTCCTGCTGACCTCGCGCAGCAAGCTCCCCTTCCCCGGGCACTACCTCAGCTCCGTGGACAGCGAGCGCGACGCCCTGACCGTGCTCAAGCTCCTGTCCTTCAACGAGCAGATCCACGTCTACGTCGCCGACGGCGCGCTGCGCACCGATCACAGCTTCTCCCTCGGCGGCCAGCGCTTCCTGACCCTGCGCTACGAGATCGAGCGGCTCCGGGCCGCCGCGAACGGGTCGGTGGAATAGGCTCGCGCCCATGTGGCCGGTGATCCTCACCGTGGTGGTCCTGATTCCGCTCCTCGCCCTGGCGTGGATGCGCGTCCGTCGACACTGACGCGGTCGTGCCCGCCTCGCCCGCTGGACCCGACGCCGAGCGCCAGCTCGTCAACTGGCAGGACGAGATCGACAGTGCGGCTCTGTATCGCGCACTCGCCGACCTCGAGACCGACCCGCGGCTCGCCGAGGTCTACCGCCGCCTGGCGGCCGCCGAGGAGCGCCACGCGGGCTTCTGGGAGGATCGGCTGCGAGCCGGCGGCGCGCGGGTTCCGCAGCCGCGCGTCGGCTGGCGTGCACGGTTGCTGATCGCGCTCGCGCACCGGTTCGGCACGCAGGCGGTGCTGCCGACGCTCAACGACCTCGAACGCGCCGACAGCAGCGGCTACGACCGCCAGCCGGAGTCGCGCGGCACGGCGATGCCCGACGAGGAGCGCTCGCACGCCCGGCTCCTGGAGTCGCTCTCGAACGCCGGCGGGGTCGGCGGAGCTGCGCTGGGGCGTTTCGAGGGCCGCCACCGGGCCGCGAGCGGCAACGCGCTGCGCGCGGCCGTCCTCGGCGCCAACGATGGGTTGCTCTCCAACTTCAGCCTCGTGATGGGCGTCGCCGGGGCCCAGGTCTCCGCCCAGACCGTGCTCGTCACCGGGCTCGCCGGGCTGCTCGCCGGCGCGGGCTCGATGGCCATGGGCGAATGGGTCTCGGTGACCAGCGCCCGCGAGCTGGCTGGCCACCAGCTCGAGATCGAGGCGCGCGAGATCGAGGAGATCCCCGACGAGGAGCGCGAGGAGCTCGCGCTGATCTACGAGGCCAAGGGCCTCGCCCCCGAGCAGGCGCGCGAGCTCGCGGCGCGCCAGATCGCCGACCGCTCGACGGCGCTGGACACGCTCGCGCGCGAGGAGCTCGGCATCGATCCCGACGAGCTCGGCGGCTCGGCCACCGTCGCCGCGGCGACGTCGTTCGTGCTCTTCGCCCTCGGCGCGAGCGTGCCCGTCATCCCGTACTTCCTGCTCAGCGGCGATCTCGCCGTCGTCGTCAGCGCGCTGCTGAGCGTCGTCGGGCTGTTCAGCATCGGGGCGCTGATCACGCTGTTCACCGGTCGCTCTGCCCTGTACTCCGGCGGGCGCCAGGTGATCATCGGCGGCGCCGCCGCGGCACTGACCTATGTGGTCGGGCGCCTGATCGGCGCCGCCGTCGGGGTTTGACGTCTCTCGGAGCGCCCCCGCCAGGACTCGAACCTGGGGCCTGCGGATTAGAAGTTGGCGCATTAGCGCTCAGGTTGGCTCGGGAAAGCCAAGGTTCTCTCGGCTTCTCTCGCCTCGGTGAGGTCATTTCTGCCGAGTCCGGGACACCGTTCGCGACACGGTCTCGCGCGTAGGCGCTCGTGGGGTACTCGTCCACCGTGGGTGTCCCCAAACCGAGTGCTCCTCCTCGTCGAGGCTGTCGGGAAAAGGGGGTGGTGTCCGGTCGGGTCGGGAGCCTTGCGGGCATGGGCGCGAGGTTCATCGGTGTTGATCGTGATCAGGTGTTCTTGATGCCGCCGTCGCTGCGTGACTGGGTGCCGGAAGGGCATCTGGTCTGGACGGTGCTCGACTCGGTCGAGGAGCTGGACTTGTCGGCGTTCTACGCGGCTTACCGCGCGGATGGTCATGGGCGGCCGGCTTACGAGCCGTCGATGATGGTCGGGCTGTTGCTTTACGCCTACGCGCGCGGGAACCGGTCGTCGCGGGCGATCGAGCGCGCGTGCGTCGAAGACGTCGCCTACCGCGTCGTCGCGGGCAACCTCGTGCCGGATCACTCGACGATCGCCGAGTTCCGTTGTCGCCACGAGCGGGCGCTGGGCGAGGTGTTCACCGGCGTCCTCGGGCTCTGCGCCCGCGCCGGCTTGGCGTCGGTCGGTGTCGTGGCGATCGACGGGACGAAGATGTCGGCCAACGCCTCGGTCAACGCCAACCGTGACTTTGGGCAGATCGCGCGCGAGATCCTCGAAGACGCGGCGGAGACAGACCGCCGCGAGGACGAGCTCTACGGACGCGAGCGCGGCGACGAGCTGCCCGAGCATCTACGCACCAGGGAGGGTCGGCGCAAGGCGTTGCGCGAGGCCAAGGAGCGTCTCGCGCGCGAGCGCGAGCAAGCCGCCGAGTCTGACGGCGACGAAGGCGACGGGGTGGCGCTCGAGCTGGACCCAGAGCGGTTCGTCACGCGCCCGCAGGGTCGCAGGGCCTGGGTCCGCGAGGGCCGCCGCGCCCTGGACGCCAAGCGCGAGCGCGAAGCGCGACCGATCGCGCAGGAACGCACCGACCGGCTCTTTGAGGCCTGCCGGCGCCTGGAGGAAGAGCTCGATTTCGAGCACGCCTCACATCGCGCCTACGAGGCCTGGCGCGCGCGGGGGATCGCGAGCGACGGCACGAGCCGGATGGCGCGCGGATCGGTCAAGCCGCACGAGCCCGCGCTGGCCCCGGCCGGGTTGATCAACACCACCGACCACGACTCGCGCGTCGTCCGCACGCACGGCCAGGCGCCGCTGCAGGGCTACAACGCCCAGCTCGCGGTCAACGACCACCAGATCGCCATCGCCGCCGAGGTCACCACGGAGTCGCCCGACTTCGGACACCTCGAGCCGATGGTCCGCGCCACCCAACGCGAACTGCACGCGGCTGGCCTCAACGATCCCGACGTCGTGCTCGCCGACGCCGGCTACTGGCATCAGCGCCAGATGGAAAACGTCGTCAGCGACGGCATGACCGTCCTCGTTCCCCCGGACGCCGGGCTGCGCAAAGACACCCGCCCCGGCTGGACCGGCGGGGTCTATGACTTCATGCGCCGCGCCCTGGCCAGCCCGGAAGGGCGCGCGCTCTACCGGCGCCGCCAGGTCACCATCGAGCCCGTGTTCGGCCAGATCAAGTTCAACCGCGCGATCAAACGCTTCCAACGCCGCGGCCGGGCGGCCTGCAGAAGCGAATGGCGACTCATCGCCGCCACCCACAACCTCCTCAAGCTCCACAGCCACCAGCTCGCCGCCGCAACCCCCTGAGCGGCGGTCGCGGCGCACCGCGCCGATCGCACCCGCCGGGCGGCGAGTCCGAGCTTCACCTCACTCGGCGACTTTTCCCGACAGCCTCCGTCCGTTGCGGTAGTCGCTCGACGACGAGCGGCGCGGCCCCAAATTGCTCCCTTCGTGGTCGAGGAGGAGCAGCGTGCCGCCTGCACGCTCTCACGCGAGGCCGCTGGTGCCCTCCGAGTCGCCGGCTTGGGCAACGTGATGGCGGCTCGCTTGACATGCCGGGGCGATTGAGCGTAGCTAGGACTATGGCGGAGCTTCCGAGCGGCACCGTCACCTTCCTGTTTAGCGACATCGAGGGTTCGACGCGGCTGTTGACGCGGCTACGCACTCGCTACGCCGACGTGCTCGGCGAGCATCAGCGCGTGCTGCGCGCGGCGTTCGACGAGTACGACGGTCGCGAGGTCCACACCGAGGGCGACGCCTTCTTCGTCGCGTTTGCCCGCGCGAGCGACGCGATCGCCGCCGCGGTCGCGGGACAGCGGGCACTTGTTTCCCACTCCTGGCCCGAAGGAGTGGATATGCGCGTACGCATGGGCGTTCACACCGGCGAGGCTGTCCTTCAGCAGGATGACTACGTCGGCGTGGATGTGCACCGTGCGGCGCGAATCTGCTCCGCCGGCCATGGCGGGCAGGTGCTCGTCTCAGGCGCTACCCGCGAGTTGGTCGCCGACGAGCTGCCGCCGGACGTCGCGCTACGAGATCTCGGTGAGCACCGGCTGAAGGACCTTGATCGCCCCGAGCACCTGTTCCAGGTGGTTGCCGGCGATCTGCCGCGGGAGTTCCCGCGGCTGGGCTCGATTTTGCCCGGCTGGGGTGGCGCGAACGGTCTGCCGCCGTCGCCGAATCGGACCATTGGCCGTGACGACGACGTGCGCACGATCGCCGACCGGCTGTGCGTCGGTGGCGTGCGGCTGCTCACCCTTACCGGCCCCGGCGGGGTCGGCAAGACGCGCCTAGGGCTGGAGGCCGCGCGCGCGGTCAGGGCGGACTTCGCCGACGGCGCGCAGTTCGTCTCGCTCGCCGCGCTACAGAGGCCCGAAGATGTGCCCGCGGCGATTGTCAAGACGCTGGCGATCGTCGTGCTCTCGGGCGAATCCGCCGACCAGGCGGCCGAACGCTTCCTGGCCGCCAAGCACCTGCTGCTGGTGGTCGACAACTTCGAGCATCTGCTCACGGCCGCGCCGTTCATCGGCGGGCTGCTGGGTGCCTGTCCCGCGCTCACGGTCCTTGCCACAAGCCGCGAACCGCTCAGCCTGCACGCCGAGGAGCGCTACCCCGTGTCGCCGCTCGCGCTGCCCGCGCGCGGGACGCCCGAGGACGCGGACGCGGTGGCCGGCGTGGATGCCGTCGCCCTGTTCTGCGCGAGAGCGCGCGCCCGCGACCCCCACTTCGACCTGGACGATGCCAACGCGCCCCGTGTCACGGAGATCTGCCGGCGCGTCGATGGGCTGCCCCTGGCCATCGAGCTGGCGGCGGCACGCTGCGGGCTGCTGTCACCCGACGAGATCGCCCAACGCCTGGATGACGCGCTCGGTGCGATGGGCTCCGGCACCCGCGACGCGCCCGCACGCCAGCAGACGCTGCGCGCGACCATCGACTGGAGCCACGAGCTGCTCAGCGACGCCGAGAAGCAGTGCTTCGCACGCTTCGCGGTCTTCGCCGGCGGCGCGACTGTGCAAGCCGCCGAAACGATCACGCACGCCGGCCTCGACACGCTCGACGGCCTCGTCGCCAAGAACCTTCTCATCCTCCGCCAGGACGCCCACACCCCCTCGCGGCTGGGGATGCTGGAAACGATCCGCGCCTACGCCGCCGAGCGCATGACGGCCGCTGACGACGAGCACGCCGTCCGCGAGCGCCATCACGGCTACTTCCTCGCGCTGGCGCAACGCCACGGAACCGATCGAGCGCTCTGGGGCCCGACCGCCAAGACCCACCTCGCCGAGCTCGACGCCGAGCTCGACAACCTCCACGCGGCCCTCGGCTGGGCGATCGAACGGGCCAACGCCGAACTCGCTCTCGCGCTGGCGGCAGCGCTCGGCTTCTACTGGTCGATCCGACATCGTTCTCTCGACGCGGTGGAGTGGATCGACCGAGCGCTGAGCCTCCCGGGCGCCGACGCCCATCCGGCCCTGTGCGTCCGCGCCCTGTCCACCAAGGCCTGGGCCCTGTGGCCGCTGGGGCGCGGAGCCGAGCAACGCGCGGTCATGGCCGAGGCTGAGGCGATCGCGCGGGCGCTGGCGGACCCGGTGATCCTCTCGCAAGTTCTGCAGACCCGCGCCTCCCACGAGGGCGCCGCCGGCCGCCTCGATGTCGCCGCGACGCTCGCGGACGAGGCGCTCTCCTGCGCTAGCGCGGCGGGCGATGACTGGGCGATCGCGATGGCAGCCTTCGCACGAGCGCTAGCGGCGAAGAGCGCCACTGAGCTTCGCGAGCGCGTCGACCGGGCGGCCTCGCTACTCAATGAGGTCGGCAACGTTCGCCGGCTCGCAGACCTGCTCGCCTCCGCCGCCTACGAGGCGTTGAGCAAGGGCAGCGATCACGACGCCAAGGACTTCCTTGATCGCGCGGTTCCGATCGTGCACGGACTCGACGATCCCCTCCTCTCGATGCTCCTGCGCGGCAACATCGCGTTGACGGCACTACTGACGGGCGAGACCGACGCCGCTCGCGAGGCGTTCCGTGACGAGCTCAGACTCAGCCGAGCATTCGTCGTCCTGCCCTTCGCACCGGCGGGACCCGTAGGACCAGCTGGACCAGGTACGTTTGCGTCCGAAGGGCTCGGCGGCCTCGCCGCGATCGCGGCGGTCCACGACGATCTCCACCGCGCCGCACGGCTCTCCGGCGCCGCAGCCGCACATCGCTACGGCCAGCCCGAGGACGCCCTCGACGCAAGGCTCGACGCGACGTTCTTCGCGCCAGCCCGGGCCCGCTGCGGAGCCGACGCGTGGCACGACACCGCCCGAGAAGGGGCCGCGCTCAGCGTCGAGGACGCGATTGCCTACGCCCTCGAAGAACCACGCACCTAACTCCGCACATAGGCGGCCATCACACAACGCTCCACGGTCATAGTCCGAGCGGACGGCTGCGCACGCCTCCGGGCTGGGCAGTGTCCACTTCGGCATCGGTGGAAAGGCAACAGCGTCACCTGCGGTATCGAGTTCCATGCGAAGCGACTGCGGAGCCCCGCCAGATGCCAACGCCATCGCGACTGCGGTCTTCCAAGGCGACGACGCCATCGCCACGCTCCGCGTCTCGCCGACGGCCGCTGAGACCGTCACCGCCGACAACGACGCGCATGGCACCCCCTTCGATGCCGCACTCACCCGCGCGCTCACGCCCCATCCTTGAGCGCCGCGTCCTTCCACCGACTCTGCTTCCCTGCCGCCCTCCAGCGCCCGCCGCCGCCGTTTCTGTTCTCGTCCTCTCTCCCCTGACTCTTGATCTTCTGGACCCACCTGACCTCTCCGAATCCGCCTCTCCTGTCTACCACCAACCTTCCTTCCTGTTTGGGCCCCGACCCCGCTCACGAACCCCCATGGTGAGGGGGCGGGGTCGGGGCCCAAACAGGCCACGAACCCCCGTGGACATCGGACAACCGCAGCCGGTACCCCCGGATCCGCGATCCGGGGTCCAGTCCGGGGGCAAATCCACACCCGGGTCACACGGGGGCTCCTCCTCGCGAGCCGCCGTGGTACGAGCCCTCACGCTGGCGCCGCCGCCGCCGCGTGCTAGCACCGATCACGCGTCGACGCCGGCGGTTGTCCGTGAGCTGAGCTCGAGCAGCCGGTGCGGCGTGGCGCCGGCGCTCGCGGCATCGCGTCCGGCCCGCGTGGGTTGATCCGATGCAAAGGCGGCCGCGACGATTTTCGCGTCGTCGTGGCGAGGCGCGTAGTGCAGGTACCGCATCGTGGTCTGCACGTTCGCGTGGCCCATCCACTCCTGGACGCGGCGGATGTCGGCCTTGACGATCACCGTCGTGCCAAGCGTGTGGCGCAGGTCGTGAAAGCGCAGCGGGCGCAGGCCTCCACGCTTGAGCGCGGCCTTGTAGCGGCGAAGCAGCGCCGACGCGTCTAAATAGCTGCCGGGCACGCGCTCGAACACGAGATCGTCCTCGCCGACATCCTGGCGGGACTGGCCCAGGCGAGCCAGCGCCCCAGCGACCTCCGGTGCCATCGGCACCGAGCGCACCTTCCCGCTCTTGGGCGTCGTGAGCTGGCCCTGGGTGTAGCTCGCGGTCACGCGGATGTAGGCCCCCGCAAACACAACGTCGCGCCAGCGCAGCGCGACGAGCTCGCCTTGGCGCAGGCCTGTGAAGGCGGCAGTGAGGAAGATGGCGGCGTCGACCTCGCACTCGGCGGCCCGGACGAGCGCATGGACCTCCTCGGGGCTGAAGACGTCGATCGTCGTCTTGGCCGCCGAGCGCGGCTTCTCGATGCCCGCAACCGGGTTGTGGGGAAGTCGGTAGCTGCGCCGAGCGCGCTCCATCACGCCGTGGAAGATCACGATGATCTTCGTCTTCGTCGCGTTCGCGAGTCTCGGCTTCGCCCGCAGCTCGCGCGCCCAGCGCTCGACGTCGTCGACCGAGATGTCCTCGACCTGGCGCGGCCCGAAGGTCGGTAGCAGGTGATTGCGCAGCACCGACCGCGCGTCTCGCAGCGTCGACGGCTTGCGCTGGCGGTCGTGGGCCAGGTAGTCGAGGTATTCCTTGGCGACCATGGCAAACGTCTGCCCGGTACGCACCATTCCGGGCAGCGTCCCCAGTCGCGCCTGGACGAGGACGTCCTGCAGCCACGCCTCCGCGGTGCGCCTGGTGTAGTAGCCGCGCGGCGGTCGACCACGCTCGGTCCACGCTGGGCCGATCGTGCGCTGGACCTGTCGGCCGTCGGGGAGACGGTATTTCGCCCGCCACACTGTCCGGCGCCGGCCCTCCACGCGAAACACATGCCCGGAGATCGGCCGCGTCGGTTGCATGGCCGCGATCCTGACGCGCGCATGGGAGACCGTCGGGACATATTTGGGACACGGTTTGATCGTGACCCAATGGACAGACCGAAGGTTTTCGTGTTTTCCAAGGATTTCTAGGCGCCCCCGGCAGGATTCGAACCTGCGACCTGCGGATTAGAAGTCCGCTGCTCTATCCAGCTGAGCTACGGGGGCGGGGCGGGCCTGCGCCCGCTGCGTTGAAGTATCGCGGTCAGCCCGGCAGGCCGAAGCGCACGCCCCGGGAGACGAGGCCGGCGACGATCGCCTCGAAGAGGTCGAGGCGCCCGTCGTGGTCGTGGACGAGGACGACGGCGGGCGAGCGGTCGTCCTCGTCGGCGTCGAAGCGCGCGAGGATCGCGTCGGCGGACGCCGTCTCCTGCCAGTCGCTGGTGTCGAAGGTCCACAGCCAGTCGACGCCGTCACCTTCGAGCGGCGGCGGCGGCGGCGCGAACCCCAGCCGGCGCAGCAGCGGCTGCAGCTCCGCCGCCCCCCGGTCGCCGTAGGGAAAGCGGAACCACCGCCGCTCCCGCGGCACCTCCGCGCGAGCGTAGACCTCGTCGATCAGGGCGTCCGTCGTCGAGACCTCCCGCTCCGCGTCGGAGAGCGTCACCTCCGAGAAGTGCGGATGGCTCCACGAGTGGTTGCCCACCACATGCCCCCGCCGGATCGCGTCCACGACGACGTCGGGCCGCGCGGAGATGCCCGAGCCGAGACAGAACCACACGGCGCGAACGCCGAGCGCGTCGAGCACGTCCAGCTTCGCGCCCATCTCGAGCGAGGGTCCATCGTCGACGGTGAGGTAGGCGGAGATCATGACCAGGCGCCGAAGGCGCCCCGATTTTGCGCGCAGATCGCCGTCGCTGGCAAGGAGCGTGCCCGGGGATAGTGCGCCAGCACAGACCCGGGCACAGCGACGCCGCCAGCGGCGGCGAGATGCCCGCCAAAATCGGGGCGCCCGGATTCGAACCGGGGACCTCGGCCACCCAAAGGCCGCGCGCTACCAGGCTGCGCCACGCCCCGACAGACGGGAAGTATGGCGGGGTCTGAGCGGAGGCCATCGAACAGCCGTCGGGCGTGGGCTTGCAGGACTCAAGCGCCGCGGCGCGAAGCGCCGACGCGGTTCGTGGCCTCATGCCCGCACGCTCCCGCCACAGCGTCGTCGCCGCGCTTGCGCTCCTGGCGCTCGCCGCGCCGGCCACCGCGAGCGCCCGCTGCGCCCACGCCGGCGCGATGCCCGGCGCCACGAGCCCGGCCACCCTCGACGCCGCGACCCTCTGCCTCATGAACGCCGAGCGCGCCGCCCACGGCCTCGCGCCCCTCAACGCGCAGCCCGAGCTCGCCCGCGCCGCGGCCGGCTACGCACGGGCCATGGTCCACGAGCGCTTCTTCGACCACACCTCGCCCGGCGGCGCGACGATGCTCGAGCGCATCAGGGCGACGAGCTACCTGCGCCACGTCGGCGCATGGTCGGTCGGCGAGAACCTGGCCTGGGGCAGCGGCTCGAAGGCCACCCCGAGGGCGACGGTGCGAGCGTGGATGGGCTCGGCCGGCCACCGCGCCAACCTGCTCGACGCCCACTTCACGGACGTCGGCGTCGGGATCGCAGCCGGGGCGCCGGTCCACCTGCGCCGCGGCGAGCGCGGCGGCACCTACGTCACCGACTTCGGGCGCCGCGCGCACGGCTGACACGCTAGGGTCGCGGGCCGCCATGGCCGACGTCCAGCCCCTGCGCGCCCTGCATTACGACCTCGCCCAGGTCGGCCAGCTCGCGGACGTCGCCGCGCCTCCCTACGACGTCATCGACCCGGTCCAGCGCGCGGAGCTCGCCGATCGCTCGCCCTTCAACGTCGTGCGCATCGACCTCCCCGAGGCCGACGGCGACGGCGACCCCTACGCCCACGCGGCCGACCTCCTCGCCAAGTGGCGCGAGGAGGGCGCGATCGTCAGAGACGGCGAGCCCGCGCTGTGGACGCTCACGCAGGAGTACACGGGCCCCGACGGCCGCAGCCTCACCCGCCACGGCGTCTTCGCGCGCGTGCGCGTGGAGGACTACGGCCCCGGCCGCATCCGCCCCCACGAGCGCACGCACCCGGGCCCCAAGGAGGACCGGCTCAGGCTCACGCGGGCGACGAAGGCCAACCTCTCCCCCATCTTCAGCCTCTACGACGACCCCACGGGCGCGACCGCGAAGGTCCTCGAAGCCGCCCAGCCCTTCGGCGAGCTGACCGACGACGACGGCACCGTCAACCGCCTCGGCCGCGTCGACGACCCCGCCGCCATCGCCGCCTTCCTGGAGGCCCTGAAGCCCGCCGAGCTGCTCATCGCCGACGGCCATCATCGCTACGAGACCGCGCGCGTCTACGCCGACGAGGTCGACGGCGAGGGCGAGCACCGCTACGTGCTCATGTGCCTGGTCGCCCTCCAGGACGAAGGGCTGACGGTCTTCCCCACGCACCGCCTGATCCGCGACACGACGCCGCACACCCAGGAGGCGCTGGCCACCACCCTGCGCGCGCTCTTCGACATCGAGGAGATCGACCAGGCCGACCTGCGCCCGCCCGACGGCGGGGGCCCGCTGACCATGGGCTACATCGACAGCTTCTTCAAGCGCGGCTTCCGGCTGACCCTCAAGGACCAGGCGAGCGCCGACGCGGCGCTGCCCGACATGCCCGAGGCCTACCGCCACCTCGACACCGCCGTCCTCGAGGCGCTCGTCCTCACCGGGCCGCTCGGCCTCACCGAGGACGACATCTCCCACCTCCACGGCCTCGGCTACAGCCGGACCGACGACGAGGCGCTGCAGCTGGTGCTCTCCGGCGAGTACGACGCGGCCTTCTTCCTGCGCTCCACGCCCGTCGAGCAGGTCCGCGCCATCGCCGCCGCAGGGGTGAACATGCCCCCCAAGTCGACGTACTTCTTCCCCAAGGTACCGACGGGGTTGCTCTTCAATCCGCTGCTATAACGGGAGGTAGGAGGTTGAACAGGATGAAGGCCACCGTCACTCGTGATAGCGGATACCGGCACGTCGTGCGGGTGCGCAGTCACGATCTGAGCATCGACGAGCCCACGGAGACGGGCGGAACGGACACCGGCCCCAGCCCGCAGGAGCTGCTGGCCGCGAGCCTCGCTTCGTGTACCGCGGTCACGATGGAGATGTACGCGGCCCGCAAGCACTGGGACCTCTCAGGCGTCGAGGTCGCCTGCGAGTACACGCCCGCCGAGCGCGGGTGCCCCACGCGCTTCAAGCTCGTGCTGCACCTGCCGGAGTCGCTCACCGACGAGCAGGTCGAGCGCCTGCGCGTCATCGCCGCCAAGTGCCCCGTGCACCGCACGCTCGACGGCGAGGTCATGTTCGACGAGAGTGTCGAGCGCGTCACGCTCGCGCACTGAGCTGGCGCGCGCCCTGCGCTCGGTCCTCCTCGACGCCGGGGAGGCCGCGTCGCTCGACGTGCACGGGCGCATCGACGCCGCCGTCCTCGTCCCCCTCTACGTCCAGGACGGCGAGCTGCACGCCGTGTTCACCCGCCGCCGCGAGGACCTGCGCCGCCACGCGGGCGAGATCTCGTTCCCGGGCGGCCGTCAGGACGACGACGAGACCGACCTGCGGCTGACCGCCCTGCGCGAGGCCGAGGAGGAGATCGGCCTGCCGGCGCGCGCCGTCGAGCTCGTCGGCGCGCTGCAGCCCACGCCGACGATCGCCACCAACTACGCGGTCTATCCCTTCGTCGGCCTGATCGAGCCCGGGCGGGCGTGGCAGCCCTCGGCCCACGAAGTGTCCGAGGTCCTCGAGGTCCCGCTGCACGCGCTGCGCGACGGCTACGAGCGCCGCCGGCTGCTGCGCCGTGGGGTGCCCTTCCGCACCGACGTCTACGTCGTCGGCGACGACATCATCTGGGGCGCGACGGCGCGCATGGTCGGCGACCTGCTCGACCGGCTGCCCGGCGACCTGGCCTGAGCCGGCCAGGCCGCGGGCCGGCCGTCGCTAGACGTCCTTCTCGATCGGGACGTTGACGAGGTTGCCCCACTCCGTCCACGACCCGTCGTAGTTCTTGACGTCGTCCTGGCCGAGCAGCTCGTGGAGCACGAACCACGTGTGCGCCGAGCGCTCGCCGATCCGGCAGTAGGCGATGATCGGCGACTCGGCCAGCACGCCCTTCTCGGTGTAGAGCGCGCGCAGGTCCTCGGCGGACTTGAAGGTCCCGTCCTCGGTCACGGCCTGCGCCCACGGCACCGACTTGGCGCCCGGGATGTGCCCGGCGCGCTGGGCGCCCTCCTGCTCGTAGCCGGCCATCGCGATCAGCTCGCCCGAGAACTCCTGCGGCGAGCGGACGTCGACCAGGCGCTTGCCGTTCTCCAGCGACGCCAGCACCTCGTCGCGCTTGGCGCGGATCGCGTCGTCGCCGGCGCGCGCGGTGAAGGTCGCCGCCTCGTACTGCGGGACGTCGGAGCTCGTCGGGCGCCCCTCGGCGATCCACTTCTCGCGCGGGCCGTTGACGAGCTTGACCTTGTCGTGGCCGTAGTACGTCAGGTACCAGTAGGTGTAGGCCGCGAACCAGTTGTTGCGATCGCCGTAGAGGACGATCGTGTGCTCGTTGGAGATGCCGCGCGCCCCGAACAGCGCGCCGAAGTCCTCCGGTCCGAGGAAGTCGCGCTTGACCTGGTCCTGCAGGTCGGTCTTCCAGTCGAAGCCGATCGCGCCCGGGATGTGCGCCTCGGCGTAGAGCGCGGGGTTCTCGTCGACCTCGACGATCCGGATCGACGGGTCGTCCAGGTGCTCCTGCACCCAGTCGGTCTCGACGAGCACGTCCTTCGCGTAGTCAGCCACTGCTGACCTCCTTGGAGAGAAATCCAGTCGTCTTTAGGGTATTTACGTCTGGGTGCCGAGTGTAGCCGAGCCGCGATCGACCTTCAGGAGGTGCTCGATCGCCTCGCGGGCACCCGTCACCCAGGCCCCCGTGTCGCGCGGATCGGCCTCGAGCAGCGCCCCCGGGATCTCGTTGAGCGTCTGGGCCAGCGCGAGCTCGGCCGCCCCCGCCTCCAGCGTCGCGGGCGCGACCGTCCCGGCCGCCTCGTAGAGGACGCCGCGGACCGTCGTGTCGGTCGTCTTCTCGAGCATCATCCGCAGCCGCGAGCCGTGCAGATCGACGACGTTCGGGCCCGTCGCCGTCCCCAGCAGCCAGAGCAGGACCGTGACGTTGTCCAGCGCGTAGCGCAGCGTCCCGATCCGGTCGGGATCGCCGATCCAGCACTCGCACCCGGCGGCCTCGATCTCCGCGCGCCGCGCCTCGCTGCGCGTCACCGCGCGCACGGCGTGGCCCTCGGCGACGAGCGCGCGGGCGAGCGCCAGGCCGCGGCAGCCGCCGCCGACCATGAGCGCCCTCACGCCGGAGGCTCGCCCCGCTCGCGCAGCCGCAGCGTCTCGGCGTGGTCGGCCGCCACGCGCGCGCGCAGGTCGTCCTCGGTCAGCTCGGCCTCGCCGCGGGCGCGGCGGCGGCGGTTGACGGCCTCGCGCATCTGGTCGAAGTCGTCGATCTCGTTCTGGACCTCGAGCTCGGGCGAGCGCGTTGGGCGCCAGTCGAGCTGCTGGGCGCCGGAACCCGGATAGAAGCGCCCGAGCAGGAGCAGCGCGATGACCAGCAGCGCCACGCCGCCGAACATGATCGCGGCGAAGGGGTCCACGGCCCGCCGAGTCTACGCGCCGCCGCGCTAGGTCCGGACCGGGCTCTGCGCCTCGCGCAGGCGCCGGGCCAGGCGCTGCAGCAGCTTCCACGCCGCCTCGGGGTGGGCGAGCACGAAGGGCCGGAACTGCCAGGACGACATCGCGGCCAGGCGGACGTCGGTCTTCGCGCTGACCGTCGCGGTCCTGGGCCCCTCGGGGTCGAGCAGCGCAAGCTCGCCGATGTGCTCGCCGCGCCCCAGCGTGGCGACCTCCTCGCCCCCCACGCTGACGCTCGTCTCGCCCTCGAGGACGAAGAACAGGGCGATGCCGCCCGTGCCCTCGCCCACGATCGTGTCCCCGGCCGCCACGCGCCGCTCGGCGAGGTCGCCCGCGAGGCTCGCGAGCTCGCGTTCCTCGAGCCCGCTCAGGAGGATGACGTCGCGGAGGTCGTCGGTGGTCACGCTCATGGCGACGACTCTCCTGCATGCGCCGGTCGGGATGCAAGTGGCGTCGTGCGTCCGTGCACTACGCTCGGGCGCGATGGACTTCGACCTCAGCGACGAGCAGTCGCTCATCAAGCAGACGGCGCGCGAGTTCACCGACAAGGAGGTCGTCCCGCGTGCGGGCGAGAACTCGCGCAACCACCACTTCGACGTCGACCTCGTGCGCAAGATCGCCGACCAGGGCTACCTCGGCGCGATCGTCCCGCGCGAGTACGGCGGCGCGGGCCTGGACTACCTGACCTACGCGATCGTCTGCGAGGAGATTGGGCGCGGGTGCTCGGCCATGCGCACGGTGATCTCGGTCCAGACCTCGCTCGTGTGCTCGACGATCCTCAAGTGGGGCACCGAGGAGCAGAAGGAGCGCTACCTGCCCCAGCTGTGCTCGGGCGAGTGGCTGGGGTGCTTCGGCCTCACCGAGCCCGACACCGGCTCCGACGCCGCCAACCAGAAGACGCGCGCCGTGCGCCAGGACGACGGCTCCTGGAAGCTCAACGGCTCGAAGATGTGGATCTCCCTGGGCAACCACGCCAAGCTCGCGCTGGTCTTCGCCCAGACCGATCCGGAGCTCAAGCACAAGGGCCTGGCCTGCTTCCTGGTCGAGACCGACCAGCCCGGCTACCAGCCCTCCGAGATCAAGGGCAAGATGGGCCTCTGGGCCTCGGACACGGCCTCGATCGCGCTCGACGACATCGTCGCCGGCCCCGACTCGATGCTCGGCCAGATCGGCGACGGCTTCAAGGTCGCCATGAGCGCGCTGGACTCCGGGCGCTACTCGGTCGCCGCGGGCTGCGTCGGGATCTGCCAGGGCTCGGTCGAGGAGTCGGTCAAGTACGCCACCGAGCGCCACGCCTTCCAGCGCCCGATCGCCTCCTTCCAGCTCGTGCAGGAGATGATCGCCGACATGGTCGTGCGCACCGACGCGGCGCGCATGCTCGTCTACCGCGCCGGCGCGCTCAAGGACTCCGGCAAGCCCTCGACGACCGAGACCTCGATCGCCAAGTACTTCGCCACCGAGGCCGCCTGCTGGTGCGCGGACCGCGCCATCCAGGTCCACGGCGGCGCGGGCTACGTCGACGACCACCCGGTCGAGCGCTTCTACCGCGACGCGCGCGTGACCACCCTCTACGAGGGCACCTCGCAGATCCAGAAGCTGATCATCGGGCGCGCCGCGACCGGCATCAACGCGCTCGTGCCCTGACGTCCCTGGGTGGGGTTGACCCCACCGGCCGTCCGCCGGGCAGCGGGCTGGCGCGGCGCGGCGGCCGCGCCTACCTTCTGAGCCATGCAGGTCAAGGGCATCTCGACGCCGATCCTCGTCGCGATGATCGCCGTCGCCGCCGTGCTCTTCCTCTTCGGGTCCACGGCCGCGCTCGGCTTCCTCACCCAGCGCACCAAGGAGCAGACGCGCACCTTCCCGGCGGCCCCCACGATCGCCATCAGCGACGAGACCGGCGACGTGCGGATCGTCGGCGGCTTCCGCCAGGACGTCCGGCTGACGACCAGGCAGCAGCACTCGATGTGGGGCGGCGCGCACGTGAAGGTCAGCGGCGACGCCGGACACCTGCGCTTCGAGGACTCCTGCCACAGCGTCCCGGTCGCCGACGCGCCGTGCGACGTGAGCTTCGTGCTCGAGGTCCCGATGGGCACCAGCGTGCGCATCCGCGCCGGAACCGGCGACATCCACGCCGAGAACCTCGAGGGCAGCGCCGACATCAAGGTCGCCACCGGCGACGTCGACGTCGTCGGCGTGGACGGCGCGGTCGACGTCGTCGCCTACACGGGCGACACGCACGTCGCCGGCGCCTCGCACGCGATCGCCGTGCAGACCGGCACCGGCGACGTCCACGTCTCCGCCACCGCGCCCGGCGAGATCTCGACGCAGA
Organism: uncultured Actinomycetes bacterium; assembly: GCA_963851295.1. Classification (GTDB taxonomy): domain Bacteria; phylum Actinomycetota; class Thermoleophilia; order Solirubrobacterales; family Solirubrobacteraceae; genus JAOPZW01. Next base: position 89,889 of record CAWKOS010000007.1, read on the forward strand.
CCGACACCGGCGACATCAACGTTGCCGTGCCCGACCTCACCTACGCCGTGAGCGCCCACGCCGGCACGGGCGACGCGAACGTCGGCGTGCGCCTCGACGACGCCTCCCCGCGCCGCATCCGTGCGGCGACCGGCACCGGCGACATCCACGTCGAGCGGGCGCGTTAGCTAGCTTCCGGCGCAGTGAGCCGGGCGCCCCAGGTCATCGGTGTCGTCGGCGCCGGGACCATGGGCGCCGGCATCGCGCAGCTCGCGGCGGCCACCGGCGCGCGGACGCTGTTGCACGATCCCGCGCCCGACGCGCTGCAGCGCGGGCTGGAGATGGCGCGCGACGGCCTGGAGCGCTGGCGGGCAAAGGGGCGCCTGGAGCGCGAGCCCGGCGAGCTGACCGCCGCCGCCGACCTCGAGGCGATGGCGGACGCGGGGCTGATCATCGAGGCCGCCCCCGAGCGCCCCGAGCTCAAGCGCGAGCTCTTCGCCGCGCTCAGCGCGGCGGCGCCGGGCGCCGTGCTCGCCTCGAACACCTCCTCGATCCCCATCACCGCCATCGCCTCGGCGGCCGCCGACCCCGGCCGCGTCGTGGGCATGCACTTCTTCAACCCCGCGCCGGCGATGAAGCTCGTCGAGGTCATCGCCGGCATCGACTCCTCGCCCGAGGCGCTCGAGGTCGCGCGCGCGACCGGGCGCGCGATGGGCAAGCGCGTGATCGACGCCGCCGACGGCCCCGGCTTCCTCGTCAACCGCTGCAACCGGCCGTACGGCCTCGAGGCGCTCAAGCTCCTGCAGGAGCAGCTCTCCGACGTCGAGACGATCGACGCGATCGCGCGCGGCGCCGGCTTCCGCATGGGGCCCTTCGAGCTGCAGGACCTCGTCGGCATCGACACGGGCTACGAGGTCGCGCTCTCCTTCCACGAGCTCAGCTTCGGCGAGCCGCGCTGGCGGCCGTCGCCGCTGAGCGCGCGGATGGTGGCCGCAGGCCGGCTCGGGCGCAAGAGCGGGCGCGGCTGGTATGAGTACCCGCGCGAGCGCCCCGAGGACCCGGCGGCCCCGGAGGCCGGCGGCGGCGCCGACCGGATCGTCGTGGTCGCGGGCGGGCTGGCGGTGGCCCAGGAGCTGCGCGCGCTCGCCGCCCAGGCCGGCTTCGACGCCCGCGACCAGGACGAGGCCGTGGGCGAGGTCCCGTGGCTGCTCGTCGACTGCGGCGCGGACCCCGACGGCCCGCCGCTGCAGGGCGGCCCCGTGGCGCTGCTGTGCGCCGACGGCTCGCTGCACGCCCTCGACGGCGGCGGCGGCGCGGTCGGCTTCCACGTGCTGCCGCCGCTGGACGCCGCGGCGCTCGTGGAGCTCACCCGCGGCCCCGGGACCGCCGAGCTCGCGGCGCAGCGCGCGCAGGAGCTCTTCGCCGCGCTGGGCAAGCGCACGGCGTGGGTGGGCGACGGGCCGGGCCTCGTGCTCGGGCGCATCGTCTGCCAGCTCGTCAACGAGGCGTGCTTCGCGGTCGGCGAGGGCGTCGGCTCGGCCGAGGACGTCGACGACGGCATGGTGCTCGGGCTCAACCACCCGCGCGGGCCGTTCGCCTGGTGCGAGGCGATCGGCGTCGAGCACGTGCTCGCCGTCCTCGACGGCCTGCGCATCGAGCTCGGCGAGGAGCGCTACCGGGCGGCGCCGCTGCTGCGCCGGCTGGCGGGGTGAGTCTCACGAACCGGCTGACGCGGACGTTGTAGTCCCGTGCCCCGACCGCCGTTCCAGCGCTTCCTCGACGCCCATCGCGAGGATGTGTGGCGCTTCCTGGTGGCCTCGGTGGGCCGCGACGCGGCCGACGACTGCTTCCAGGAGACGTTCCTGTCCGCGATGCGCGCCTATCCGCGCATGCGCCAGGACAACCCGCGCGGCTGGGTGCTGACCATCGCCCACCGCAAGGCCCTCGACCACTACCGGGCGCGCAAGCGCCGGGCGGTGCCGGTCGGCGACCTGCCGGAGGTGGCGGCGCCCGAGGAGCCCGGGCCCGGCGACGACGGCGTGTGGGCACGCGTCCATGCGCTGCCCCACAAGCAGCGCGCCGCCGTGCTGCTGCGCTTCGCCGGCGACCTCAGCCACCGCGAGGTCGCCAAGGCGATGGGCATCTCGGAGGAGGCGGCGCGCCGCAACGCCTTCGAGGGGCTGCGCAAGCTGCGACAGGAGATGACCCGATGACCGAGGACCGCCTCGCCCCGCCCGCCTTCGACCCCGCCGACGCGGCCGCGGCCGCCGCGCGCTTCGCGGCCGCCGCTCCCGCCGACGTCCACTACGCGCTCGTCGACTCGCCGATGGGGACGCTCGTCGCCGCCACGACGGCGCGCGGCCTCGCGACGCTCTCCTACTCCGACCACCACGGCGGCGCGGACGCGATCCTCGACTGGGTCGCGGCCCGGCTCTCGCCCCGGATGCTCGAGGCGCCCGCGCGCCTGGACGTCGTGCGCCGCGAGCTCGACGAGTACTTCGAGGGGCGCCGGCGCGACTTCGACCTGCCGATCGACTGGGCGCTGACGAGCCCGTTCGGGCGCCGCGTGCTGCAGGCGACGGCGGCGATCCCCTTCGGCCGCGTCGCCACCTACGGCGAGATGGCCGCCAAGGCGGGCAACGCCAAGGCCTCGCGCGCCGCCGGGCGGGCGCTCGGCGCCAACCCGATCCCGATCGTCGTCCCGTGCCACCGGGTCATCGGCGCGAGCGGCCGGCTCACCGGCTACACCGGCGGCCTGCACCGCAAGGTCGCGCTGCTCGAGATCGAGGGCGTGGTGCTGCCCGGCTAGACGGCCGCGGGCTCGGCCGCGGCCTCGGGCGCGGCCACGCCGGGCGCAGCCTCCGGGCTAGCCGCGCGCCGCCGCGGCGAACGCCTCGATGAGCGGATGCAGCGGCGCGCCGGCCAGCGCGCCGACCTGCGGCTGGAAGAGCGTCGCGACGAAGAACGGATGGCCCGGCAGCTCGATGCCCTCGACCCCGGCGTCGGGCGCGCGCGCCGCGATGACGACGCCGGCGGCGGCGAGCGCGTCCTCGAACGCGGGCGCCAGGCCGTAGTTGCACCAGTGAAAGCCGGCGAAGGGCTCGGTGCCGCAGATCTCCGCCAACCGCGTGCCCGGGACGCAGGTCACCGTCCGCTCCTCACCGACCAGGCTGCAGGCCAGCGGGGCGGCCACGAGCGCCTCGCCGTCGGGATCGGTCTCGGCGTGGTGGGCGTCGAGGCCGGCGAGGGCGCGCGCGAGCTCGACGACCGCGTACTGAAAGCCGCCGCAGGTGCCGAGCAGCGGCAGGCCCTCGGCGCGGGCGCGGCCGATCGCCGCGTAGACGGCGTCGTCGTCGCGGTAGGGCGTGCCGGGCGCGACCCAGACGCCGTCGGCCGCGTCGAGGCCGGCGCCCACGTCGGCGTCACTGGCCACCCACGCTCCGGCGACCCCGTCGGGGAGGAGCCCGAGCGCGGCGTCGAGCTCGCGGTGGGTGACGTAGTCGAGGTTGCGATCGCCCAGGACGACGATCCGCGCGGCGCTCACTCGCCCGGCCGCGGGAACTGCGTCGCCACGAAGCGGTCCCACATCCCGTCCGTCATCAGCGCGCGCTGGCCGATGAGCAGCCGCGCGCTCGGCGTCACCCGGTAGCGGATCCGCGGCGACTCGGACGTGATGGCGCGCTCGATGACCTTCGCCACCGCCTCCGGCGGGCCGCCGAGGTGGCGCACCAGGCCCGTGGTGTACACGTCCTGCGTGGCCTGGGCGACGGCGGCGTTGAAGCCGCCGTAGGGGCCTTCGGCCTCGGCGTCGCCGACCGCCGTCGCCGCCGCCTCGCCGAACTTCGTGCGGATGATCCCCGGCTGGATGATCGAGACGTGGACGCCAAAGCCCTTGACCTCGAAGCGCAGCGCGTCGCTGATCGCCTCTACCGCGTACTTGGTCGCGTGGTAGAAGCCGCCGCCCGGGAAGACGAAGTTCCCGCCCATGCTCGAGAGGTTGACGATCCGCCCGGAGCGCTGGGCGCGCATCGCCGGCAGCACGAGCTGGCACATGCGCACGAGGCCGAAGACGTTGGTCTCGAACTGGCGGCGCACGACGTCCATGGGCACGCTCTCGACCGCGCCCGACTGGCTGTAGCCGGCGTTGTTGACGAGCGCGCCGACGGCGCCGTGCTCGGCCTCGACGGCGTTCACGGCCGCGGCCATCGAGGCCTCGTCGGTGACGTCGAGCGCGAGCAGGCGGCACCCGTCTGCCTCGAGGTCGGCGATCGAATCGAGGCGCCGGGCGCTCGCGTAGACGGTGTGGCCGCGCTGTGCCAGGCGCGTGGCCGTGGCGCGTCCGATGCCCGACGAGCAGCCGGTGACGAGGATCGCGGTGGAGGGGGAGCTCTGCGAGGACATGGTGCCCGCAACCATATGCCCGCGGGCTACGCGGCCCCGACGAGCGTCGCCGCGCCGCAGGAGCTGCGCGACAGGGGCGTCGAGTCGTCGCTCAGCGCGACGGCGCGCGAAGGGTCCCGGCGGGCGTCGCGGAGGGCTGCGAGGCCGGCCGCGGCACCGGGGTGACCTTCGGATACATGAACTGGTGTGGCGTCATTTCTCTGTAGACGGGCGAACGTCGCTTTCGATACATGAGAACGCTCGCGAGGCGCTTTTCTTACACGCCGGTGTTCGTGAGATTCGTCACAGATGGCGGCGAACCTTCTGCCGGGACGCGGCTGTCGTAGGCCCAGAAGCGGGGCAGCGCGACCGCCAGCGCGGCGGTCCCCGCCACGCACAGCACGCCGCCGGTGACGACCGACGCGCGGACCCCGGCCAGCGCGGCGAGCACGCCCGCCTCGGCGTCGCCGAGCAGCGGCCCCGAGGACCACGAGATCATCTCGACGCCCGCGAGGCGCCCGCGCAGGTGGTCGGGGATCGTCTCGTTCCAGATCGCCGAGCGGAAGATGCCGCTGATCGTGTCCATGCCGCCCGCGACGGCGAGGCACAGCAGGGCGAGCCAGAGCGCGTCCGCGAAGCCGAAGGCGACGATCGCCACGCCCCACGCGCCGGCCCCGTAGACGACCGCGCGGCCGTGGCGGTGCACGTGCTTGGTCCACCCGCTCGTCAGCGTCACGACGATCGAGCCCGCCGACGGCGCCGCGTAGAGCAGGCCGAGGACCTCGGCGCCGCCGTAGCCCTTGGCGATCGCCGGGAAGAGCGCCATCGGCATGCCGAAGAACATCGCGTTCATGTCGACGAGGTAGGTCCCGATCAGGTCCTGACGCGAGACCGCGTAGCGCAGGCCCTGCTTGATCGTGCGCAGCGACGGCGGCTCGGCGTCGGGCGGCGGCGGCGGGGTCCGCATCGCCGTGAGGACGACGAGCGAGATCACGAAGCTCGCGATGTCGATGCCGTAGGTGACGGTCAGCCCGGCCGCGGCGATGAGGACCCCGCCCAGCGCGGGCCCCGAGATCGCCGCGAGGTTGTGGAAGCTGAACTGGATCGCCGACGCGGCCTTGAGCTCGTCGCGCTCGACGAGGCGCGGGATGAGCGCGTCGAGCGGCGGGCGGCGCACCGCGGTGAAGGCCGCCATCAGCGCCGCGCAGACGTACAGGACCCAGAGGTGCGGGTCGTGCAGCGAGGCGTTGAGCAGCAGGGCGCCCGCGACGACGGCGGCGCCGACCTCGGCGATCTGCACGAGCCGGCGGCGGTCGAAGGCGTCGGCCAGCGCGCCCCCGACGAGCGCGAGCACGAGCACCGGGACGAACTCGGCCACGCCGAGCAGGCCCACGGCCAGCGACGAGCCCGTGATCTCGTAGGCCTGGAAGGGCACGGCGACGAAGGTCGCCATCGAGCCGGCCTCGGAGATCGTCTGGCCGCCGACGAGCAGGCCGAAGTCCCGGCGCCGGCGCAGGAGGCCGAGGTCGATGGCGACCGAGCCGACCGCGCGGCGCCACGCCGACGCGGTCTCGGGCGTCTCGGGGACCGGCGCGCTCACGGGCGCATCCTAGGATCCGCCCCCGCGGCACCCGGGCCGTTAGCGTGCAGCCCTGATGCATGCCGTCACCTTCCAGGCCCCGGGCGAGGTGCGCGTCGACGAGCGCCCGGACCCCGAGCTGCAGGCCCCCGACGACGCGATCGTGCGCATCGAGGCCACGGGGGTGTGCGGCAGCGACCTGCACATCTACCACGGGCGCGTCGCCATCGAGCCCGGCTTCACGATCGGCCACGAGTACGTCGGCACGGTGATCGCGGCCGGCGACGCCGTGACCTCGGTCGCCGTGGGCGACCGCGTGCTCGGCTGCTTCCAGGTCGCCTGCGGCGGCTGCCCGCCGTGCCGCGAGGGCCACTTCCACAAGTGCGACCGCTCGCGGACCTTCGGCCACGGCGCCGCCCTCGGCGGCCTGCAGGGCACGCAGGCCGAGCAGGCGCTCGTCCCCCACGCCAACCTGACGCTGCGGCCCGTGCCGGACGGGATGACGAGCGAGGTGGCGCTCTTCGCGGGCGACGTGATGGGCACCGGCTACCACGCCGCCGCGCCGGTGCGCTCAGGCGACACGGTCGCCGTCCTCGGCCTCGGCCCGGTCGGCCTGTGCGCCGTGCAGGCCGCGCGCGCCGCGGGCGCCGCGCAGGTGATCGCCGTCGACGCCGTCGACGCGCGCCTCGACGTCGCGCGCGGCTTCGGCGCCCAGGCGGTCCACCTCACCGAGGAGGACCCGCGCGGCGCGGTGAAGGCCGCGACCGGCGGGCGCGGCGTTGACGTGGTGGTCGAGGCGGTGGGCGACCCGCGCGCGCTCGAGCTCGCGATCCGGCTGGCCGCCAACTGCGCGACGCTGAGCGTCGTCGGCGTCTACGCCGAGCGCTGCGAGGTCCACATGGGCCTGGCCTGGATCAAGGCGCTCACCGTGCGCACCGGCCAGGCGAACGTGATCGGTCACCTCGACCGGGTGCTCGCGCTCATGGGCGCCGGCGTCCTGGACCCGGGTCCGCTCGTCAGCCACCACATGAAGCTCGCCGACGCGCCCGAGGCCTATGCCCTCTACGACCGCCGCGAGGCGCTGAAGATCGTCCTGGAGCCCTGAGTGCAGCTCCCGGCGCTCGCAGGGGTCACCCATCGCACGGTCGCCGTCCGCGGCCTGGAGCTCCACGTCGCCGAGGCCGGCGCCGGCGCGCCGGTCGTGCTCGTCCACGGCTGGCCGCAGCACTGGTGGGCCTGGCGGCGCGTCGTGCCGCTGCTGGCCCCGCACGCGCGCGTGGTCATGGTGGACCTGCGCGGCTTCGGCTGGTCGTCGGCGCCTCCCGGCGGCTACGACAAGGCGACGATGGCCGACGACCTGCTCGCTGCGCTCGACGCCCTCGAGCTCGAGCGCGTCCGGCTCGTGTCCCACGACTGGGGCGCCTACATCGCCTGCCTGGCCTGCCTGTCGGCGCCCGAGCGCTTCGAGCACCTGCTGGCCATGAGCTGCCCGCTCCCCCTGGGCCGCCCGAGCGCCCGCCAGGCGCGCGAGCTCTGGCGCTTCGCCTACCAGCTCGTCCTCGCGGCGCCGGCGGTGGGCGAGCGCCTGATCGCCAGCGAGGGCTTCATCGGCAACGTGCTGCGGCGCGGCGCCGCCGCGCCGGACACGTACACCGAGGACGAGCTGCGCACGTTCTCGGCCGTGCTCGCCGAGCCCGCGCGGGCGCGCGCGAGCGTCCAGCTCTACCGCACCTTCCTCCTGCACGAGGCCGGGCGCACGGGCGGCGGGCGCCTGCGCGTTCCGACGCATGCGATGACCGGCGCGCGCGACCCGGCGGTGCGGCCGGTCCTGCTCGAGGGCGCCGAGGATCACGCCGACGAGCTCACGGTCGAGACCGTTCCGGGCTGCGGGCACTTCCTCCCCGAAGAGCGCCCCGAGCTCGTCGCCGAGCGCGTGCTGTCCGCGCTCGAACGCCAATGATCTAGAAACTCGTACATACGTCCAGCGGGTGTTCGCGGGGCGGCCGGCGATTCCGACCACAGAGGTGTGGCGCACCAGGCGTCGCGCCGACGCCGATGACCGCCATCCCCTTCCCCCGCACGCTTCTCTGCGCCCTGCTCGCGCTCGCGCTGCTGCCCGCCGCGGCCCGCGCCGACGACGGCCTGGCGCCCGCCCTGCCGGTGCCGGCCGCCGACACGCTCATGTCGACCGCGCACGGCCTGGCCGTGGCGCGCTGGGGCGTCGAGCCGTGCGGCGGCCAGGTCCAGGTGAGCTGGAACCACATGGGGCCGGGCATCAACGCACGGTCGCAGTGGATGAGCGTCGACGCGCACGATCCGTCGACCTACTCGCAGTGCAGCATCAGCTACAACCTCGACGTCGACTGGGACTGGCCCAAGCTGTGCACGGTCGTCGAGCACGAGCTCGGCCACCTCTCCGGCCACGATCACGTCGACGACCCGCACGACGTGATGTCGCCCTACTACGTCTACCCGTCGGCCGAGTGCTCGGCCGCGACCCAGCAGGTCGCGCCCGCGCCGGCGCCCGTCGCGGTCGCGCAGTCGCCCGCGGCGAGCAGCGCGCGCAAGGCGACCAAGAAGGCGACGAAGACCGGGAAGAAGAAGGCCTCGGCCAAGAAGCGCAAGGCGAGCGCCCGCAAGGCCTCGGCGCGCAGCAAGCGCCGCTCGTCGCGCGCACGTGCGCGCTCCAAGCGCTCCTCGCGCGCGAGCGGCCACGCCCGCGCCCGCGCGGCCACGGCGGGCGCCGTGACCTTCTCGGCCGAGAGCAGCTCGCGCCCGACGCTCTTCGTCTGCGCGCTCGTCTCGGCCTAGCGCCGCGCCGCTAGCTCTTCGTCGGGGCCCACTGGGCCTCGGCCAGGTCGCCCGTCGGCATCTCGGCGGGCGTCGGCACCTGCGGCGTGTCGCGCAGGTACCACTCGGCGTCGAGGGCGGCCTGGCAGCCCGAGCCGGCCGCGGTCACGGCCTGGCGGTAGGTGTGGTCGACGAGGTCGCCCGCGGCGAAGACGCCGGGGACGCCGGTGCGCGTCGACTTGCCCTCGGTGACGACGTAGCCCTCGGGGTCGGTCTGGACCTGGCCCACCACGATCGCCGACTGCGGCTCGTGGCCGACGGCGATGAAGGCGCCGCCGAAAGGCTGCTCGCGCTCCTCGCCGGTCTCGATGTTGCGCAGCCGCGCCACGCGCTCGAAGGGCCCGGAGCCCTCGTGGAACTCCTCGACGACGTACGGGGTCAGGAACTCGATGTTGTCCATCGCGCGGGCGCGCTCGAGCATGATCTTCGAGGCGCGGAACTCGGCGCGGCGGTGGACGATGTGGACCCTCGAGGCGAACTTCGCCAGGAAGATGGCCTCCTCCATGGCGGAGTCGCCGCCGCCGACGATGATCGTGTCGCGCTCCTTGAAGAAGGCCGCGTCGCACGTGGCGCAGTAGGAGACGCCGGCGCCGCTGAGCTCCTCCTCGCCGGGGATCCCGAGCTTCTTGTGCTCGGCGCCCATGGAGAGGATGACGGTGCGGGCCTGGTACTCGTCGTCGCCGACCCAGACCTTGTGGATGCCGCCGGGCTCGTTGGAGAGCTCGACCTTGGTCGCCAGGTCGGTGATGAAGCGCGTACCGAAGTCCTCGGCCTGGTCGCGCATCTTCTGCATCAGGTCGGGGCCCTGGATGCCGCCCGCGGGGAAGCCGGGGTAGTTCTCGACCTCGGTCGTCTGCTGGAGCAGGCCGCCCCAGAAGAAGCCCTCGATGACCAGCGGACGCAGGTTCGCACGTGCCGTGTACAGCGCAGCCGTGTACCCGGCCGGGCCACTGCCCACGATGATCACGTTCTCGACGTCCGCCACAGGATCACGCTCGCTTTCCGCACTCACTTTACTTTGTATAGTAGCTCGACGCGCCGCCTCGTTACGCGCGCGCCACCGCCGCCTGGCCCGTCTCGGCCGTGCCGTCCGCACGCCAGGTGGCGACGCGGCGGCGCAGCTGGAAGTAGGCGATCGCGCCCGGCAGCGTCGGCAGCCAGAACGCGAACGCGCGATAGGTCAGCACCGCGCTGATCGCGTAGTCGGAGGAGACGCCGAGCGCCGCGAAGGCGCCGATCATCCCGCCGTCCACGCCGCCGATGCCTCCGGGGATCGGCAGCGTGTTGGCCAGCATGCCGACGAAGTAGGCGAGCACGATCACCGCGAAGGGCGGCGGGTCGGGCCCGTAGGCGTGAAAGCACGCCCACAGCGTCGCGATGTCGAAGCCCCACCAGGCGACGGCGCCGAGCACGCCCCACTCGCGGTCGCGGACGAGCGCGATCGCCGTCCGCACGCCGCTGGCCGCCGCGGCGGGGATGGTGACCGCCTTGGCCGCCACTCGCGCCGCGCGGCTGGAGCCCGTCGACCAGTGCGAGATGCGCCGCTCGGCGTCGCCGGGCAGCAGCGTGATCCCGAGGAAGATCGCGAACAGGAAGAGCGCGAAGCACGCCGGCACGACGGTGATCGCGAACGGCCCGGGACCGCTGAAGATGCCGAAGTACAGGCCGAAGCCGAAGATGACGACGCCGCCCATGTAGACGGCGTACAGGAGCGAGAGGAAGGCGACCATCCGGGTGGCCACGACGCGGCGCTCCATGCCCGAGCGCCGCAGCGCCCACGCGGTCAGCGCCACCCCGCCGGCGCCCGCCGCGGCGAACAGGCGCGTCGCGGCCAGGCCGGCCATCGTGATCTCGTAGCTCGCCCGCCAGCCGATGCGCGTGGGCCCGCGGACGAACACGGTGCGGAACAGCAGCACGTAGCCGCCGAAGGACAGGCACTCCATGATCAGCGCGACGACGAGCCACGCGGGCTGGCCGGAGCCGAGGTTGTGGATCGACTCGGTGCCGCCCGAGATCTTCGGCAACACGAAGTACAGGAAGGCCACCGCCGAGAGGACGAAGACGCCGAAGATGATCGCCCGCTCGCGCGTGATGACCACGCGCGGCATCTCCTCTTCGTCGGGTTCCTGCGGCTGAGGCGGATTGGGGACGTCGGCGGGCGCCGAGCTCATGCGTGCGCCCGCGCCTCGAGTTGCCTCAACGCCCGCGACACGGCCGTGAGCGCGGGAGCCGCCCGGTGCCCGTGGCGGCGCACGCCCTCGGCGAGCGCCAGCCCGGCCAGCAGGTCGACCACGTAGTGCTCGCCCAGATAGACGAGCGCGAAGCCCAGCGCCGCCGCGTAGGACCACCCCACGGCGCCCTCGACGCGCCCGGCGTCGCCGAGCACGTGGGCGGCCATCACGGATGTCGCGAAGTGCAGGGAGGGCATGGCGGCAAGGGGGTTGCCTCCCAGGACATCGTAGAGAGGGCCCCAGGCGCCCTTCCATACGGCCTGTCCGTGCTCGCGCATCATGCGCCGGACGGTCGGCGTCCCGGTGCCGAGCGCTCCGGCCTCGGCCGCGAACCACGGGGGCGCGGTCGGCAGCGCCCAGTAGCCGATGAGCCCGAGGTCGAACACGGCGTAGATCTGGGCGGCGCCGCGCGGGAAGAGCTCGCGCCGGCGCAGGAGCAGGTAGGCGACGGTCCCGTGGGGCACGGCGAACCACACCCAGTGGCACCACACGAGCGCCTGCTCGGCGATCTGCAGCGGCTGGCCCTCGCGGCGGGCGAAGGCGCGCTGCATGCGCAGCCCCGGAAGCTCGCCGAGGCCGAGCGCCCGGTCGGCGAGCACCGGGTAGCGGACGCGCACGCGCGCGCGCAGGCGCTCGGGATCGTCGTTGGGCATCTCGTAGGTGGTCACGTACGCGTACATCTGCAGGCAGCAGATCGCGACGTCGCGGGCGCGCGAGCGGCGCATGGCGACGGACAGCCCGAGGGGCGCCGCGGCAGCGGCGGCGATGACCACGGGCGGCGGGAGGCGAAGGCGCCGGCGGACGAGCGGCGCGATCACGCCGAGGCCGACGGCCCCCCACGCGGCCGCACGAATGGCGCTCGGACCGCGCATCGACGCAGGCGAGGATATCCGCGCGGCCGGACCTCGCGGGCGCCGAGACGTGGGGGCCTTCCTGTACAAAGGGCCCGGTGCCGGAACTGCACGAGGGCGACGAGTTCGCCGGTCACCGCATCGTCGGGGTGGCCGGCCGCGGCGGCATGGGCGTGGTCTACCGGGCGATCCAGCTCGACCTCGACCGCCCCGTCGCGCTCAAGCTCATCGCCGCGCAGCTCGCCGAGGACCCGAGCTTCCGCGAGCGCTTCGTACGCGAGTCGCGCGCGGCGGCCTCGATCGATCACCCCAACGTGATCCCCATCTATTACACGGGAGAGCACGAGGGCGCCCTCTACATCGCCATGCGCTACGTCGAGGGCTCGGACCTGCGCACGCTCGTGCGCGCCGAGGGCCGCCTCGAACCCGGTCGGGCGGCGCAGATCACCGCTCAGGTCGCCAGCGCCCTGGACGCCGCGCACGCGCGCGGCATCGTGCACCGCGACGTCAAGCCCGCCAACGTCCTGCTCGGCGCCAGCGACCACGCCTACCTGACCGACTTCGGGCTCACCAAGAACCTCACCTCGCACACCGGCTCCACGCGCGAGGGGGGCTGGGTGGGCACGCTCGGCTACGTCGCCCCCGAGCAGATCCGCGGCGAGCGCGTCGACGCGCGCGTCGACGTCTACGCCCTCGGTTGCGTCCTCTACCACTCGCTCGCGGGCGAGCCGCCCTTCCAGCGCGCCACCGACGAGGCCACGCTCTGGGCCCACCTCCACGACGACCCGCCCATGGTGCACGACGAGGTCCCGAGCGTCTCGGAGCGCTTCGATCCCGTCATCGCGCGCGCCCTGGCCAAGGACCCCGACGAGCGCTTCCCGTCGGCGGGCGACCTCGGGCGCGCGGCGCTCGCGGCGGCCGGCCGCGCCGCCGCTCCGGGCCCGGAGCGCCGTGTGGCCGTCGGCGAGGCGGCCCCGGGAGCGGCCGATCAGGAGACCGTCGTCTCGCCCGACCAGGCGCCGACCGTGCTGGCCACCGGCGCGTCGGGCGGGCGCCGTTGGTGGCCGTGGGCGCTGGCCGCGATCCCGGTCGCGGGCCTGGCGCTGATCGCCGTGCTCGCCCTCGGCGACGGCGGCTCCGACAACGGGGCCACCACGGGCACCGGCGCCGGCACCTCCACGGGCGAGGGCACCACCGCCCCCGCGCAGGCCCCGCCGATCAAGAGCGTCACGCTCCAGGGCAGCCGGCCGAACAACATCGTGCTGGCCGGCGGCAAGGCGTGGGTCGTGCGCAGCGGCCGCGACCGGCTGGCGGTCGTCGACGCCGACACGGTCAAGCGGCTGCCCTACAGCCCGCGCGTCGGCGACTCCCCCTCGGGCGAGGCCGCCGGCTTCGGCAAGCTCTGGGTCGTCAACCAGAGCGTCCCGTCGCTGGTGCCGATCGGGCTGAGGTCCCACCGCCAGGACGGCGCCGCGGTCGCGCTCCCCAACCACGGCAAGGCGGTCTCCGTGGCCACCGACGCGCGCGCGGTCTGGGTCGGCGTGCGCGGCGATCCCGGGCTGCTGCTGCGCGTGGACCCCAGGGCGCGGGTGGTCCAGAAGACGATCGAGCTCCCGGACGGGCTGCAGAACATCGCGGTCGGGGGCGGCGCCGTGTGGATCATCGCCCGGCGCGCGAACACCGTGACGCGCCTGGACATCTCGAGCGGCCAGCAGCGCTCGATCTTCGTGGGCCAGGACCCGTTCGGGATCGCCTTCGGCCGCGGCGCGGTGTGGGTGACCAACAACGGCGACGACACCGTGACGCGGATCGACAGCGGCTCGCTGAACACGAGCGTGATCCCCGTCGGCCGCGGCCCCAAGGGCGTCGCCGTCGGTGCCGGCGCCGTCTGGGTCGCCAACTCGATCGCCTCGACTCTGACCCGCATCGACCCGCAGGCCAACCGCCCGTCGGGCGATCCGATCGCGGTGGCGACCAACCCTTACGGGCTGGACACGAGCGGCGACGACGTCTGGCTCACGAGCCCGCCGGACGGCAAGGTCCAGCGCGTCAGCCCGTAGCGCCCGTCAGAGGTCGCGCGTCGCGATGACGCCCGACTGCAGCGCCTCGGCCACCAGCCGCGAGCGCTTCTGGTTCTGGGGCAGGTGCTCGATGCCGAAGCGCTGGAAGAGCGTGCGCAGGTGCGACTTGACCGCGTCGACGCTGAGGTGCAGCTCGTCGGCGATCTCCTGGTTGGTGGCGGGGACCGCGAACTCGTCGGTCTTGTAGGGGCGCGCGAGGGCCACGAGGACCTGGCGCTGGGTCGGCGGCAGGTCGCCGAGCGTGAGCCGCAGGCCGGCGACCTGGGTGGGCATCGAGTCCTCGGCCTCGGGCCGCCGGTAGGCGATCGAGGTCTGGCCCACGCGCAGGACGTCGCCGTCGCGCAGCCGGGTGCGGCCGGAGATCCGCGTGCCGTTGACGTAGGTGCCGTTGCGCGACAGGCCGTCGTCGCTGACCGTCCATTCGCCGGCGATCGCCTCGAGCTCGGCGTGCAGGCGCGAGACCTCCGTATCCCAGGGCAGGCTCAGCTCGTTCCCGGTGCCGCGGCCGACGCTGAGGCGCCCGATCGAGGTGAGGTCGAGCAGGCGCTGGGACCCGTCGCCGTCGCGGAAGACGAGGAAGGGGCGGCCGCGGCGCTCGGCCTCGATGCGCTCGCGGAGCTCGGCCGGGGTGGCGGAGTGGGCCTGCAGCGGGGACTGGGGCATGCGGACCGTCAAGGCTACCCAGGGTGAAAGACGCCCCACCCTCGGGTGGCCAGGTGTGACCCTCGGGTGGCTGGGAGCGCAGGCCGTCAGGCCCGAACCTGGATTCATGACGATCCTCCTTCATCCGACCGCCTACCGGGCCGCCACCGACGAGCAGCTCGTCGACCTCGTGCGCGCCGGCGACGACCGGGCCTTCGACGCCATCCACGCCCGCTACGAGCAGCGCCTGGTCGGCTACGCCCGTCAGATGATGGGCGGCGCGCACCACGACGCCGAGGAGGTCGTGCAGGACGCCTTCGTGCGCGCGCTCGCCGCGCTGCGCGCCGACGACCGCGAGATGGCGCTCAAGCCCTGGCTCTTCACCATCGTGCGCAACCGCGCCCTCGACGTCCTGCGCCGCCCCGTGCGCACGACCGACCTCGAGCTCCACGCCCCCGTCCTCTCCGACGCCGGCGCCGACCCGCACGAGCAGGTCATGCGCGCCGACGACCTGCGCGACCTCGTGGGCGAGCTCAAGCGCCTGCCCGAGCGCCAGCGCATCGCCCTCGTCGATCACGAGCTCGGCGGCGCCTCGCACGAGACGATCGCCCGGCGGCTGAACGTGTCGGTCGGCGGCTCGAAGGCGCTCGTGTGTCGCGCGCGCTCCGGCCTCGGGCGCGCGAAGGTCGCGGCCTAGGCGCCCTGCGGCGCCTCGCTGCGCGGCGTCGCGTCCAGGAAGACCTGCCAGACGGTCGGTACGCGCTCGCGCAGCTCGCGCTCGATCGCGCTGGAGGCGCACTCGACCTCGGCAGTCGAGAGGCCGTCGGCGAGGTCGACGCGCACCGCGACGAGCAGGCGGTCGGGAGCGACGGCCATGGTCAGCAGCTCGAGGACGGCCTCAATCTCCGGCCGTGCCGCGAGGATCTCCTCGATCGCACCGCGCTCCTCGGGGCTGGCAGCCTCGCCGATGAGCAGCTCCTTGGTGTCGTACCCGAGCGCGACGGCCACCGCGGCGAGGAGCACGGCGATCGCGATCGAGGCCAGGCCGTCGTAGAGCTGGTTGCCGGTCGCCTGGTGCAGCGCGATCCCGGTGAAGGCGATCAGGACGCCGATGACGGCCGCGCTGTCCTCGAAGAGCACGGTCTTCGTCGTCGGGTCGCGGCTGGCGCGCACGTAGCGGGCGTGCGACTGGTGGCTGGCGCGGGCCTCGCCGCTTGTCTGGCGCCAGGCGCGAGCCAGCGAGGCGCCCTCGGCCACGAAGGCGAAGGCGAGCACGGCGTAGGCGATCCCGAAGGAGCCCTCGTCCTTCTTGGGCCCGAGGACGACGTGCAGCCCCTGGTAGAGCGAGAAGCCGGCACCCGCGACGAAGATCCCGACGGCGGCCAGGAAGGACCAGAAGAAACGCTCCTTGCCGTAGCCAAAGGGGTGCTCGGCGTCGGGCTCGCGCTCGCCCATCGCCAGCGAGTACAGGAGGAAGATCTGGTTCATCGTGTCGGCGACCGAGTGGGCCGCCTCGGCGAGCATCGCGGCCGAGCCCGAGATCAGGCCGGCGACGAGCTTGGCGACCGCGATCGACGCGTTCGCCCCGAGCGCGACGAGGACGGTGCGGCGGGCGGCGTGCTGGCCGCCGCCGACCGCCATCAGACCCGGTTGCCGTTGCGCGCCGCGGCCGCCTCGGCCACCAGCGCGGCCACGAGGCGGCTGCGCTCGTCGGCCTCCGGGTGCCACTGCACGCCGAGGGCGAAGCGGCGCTCGGGCGCCTCGAAGGCCTCGGGGAGGTCGTCGATCGCCGACCAGCCGGTGACCTCGAAGCCCTCGCCGATGCGGTCGATGGCCTGGTGGTGGTGGGACTTGGTGGCGTGGACGACCTCGCCGGCCGCGCGCGCGGCGAGCGAGCCGTCGGTGAGGCGGACGTCGTGGTCGGCGCCGTCGAAGGTGCCGGGATTGCGGCGGTGCTCGTGGTGGCCGTGGCTCTCGGGCAGGTGCTGCAGCAGCGTGCCGCCCGCGGCGACGTTCATGAGCTGCATGCCGCGGCAGATGCCCAGCAGCGGCACGTCGCGCTCCAGCGCCCGGCGGGCGAGCGCGAGCTCGAAGTCGTCGCGCTCGGGGACCCATCCGCGGGTCTCCGCGTGGGGCTCCTCGCCGTAGGTGCCGGGGTCGATGTCGGCGCCGCCGGCGAGGATCAGGCCGTCGACGAGGTCGAGGACGGCGTCGGGGTCCTCGAGCGCGCTCGTGTTCGGCGGCAGCATGATCGCCAGGCCGCCGGCGCGCTGGACCATGTCGACGTAGGAGCGCGGGAGCAGGTAGGCCTCTTGGTCCCAGACGCTCCAGCGGGCGCGCTCCAGGGCCGCGCAGATTCCGACGACGGGGAGGGCCATCACGCTTCAAGTTAGCCGAACGTCGGTTTTCCCCCGTCCTGACGCGGCAGGACCGACGTTCGGCGGTCAGGCGGCGTCGCGGCCCGCGACGCGGGCGCGCGCGGAGGCGGCCGTCACGCCGCGCTGCGCGAGCACCCGCGCGGCCACGCCGTCGCCCTCGCACAGCAGGCCGAGGACGATGTGCTCGCTGCGCAGGTCGCGCGCGCCGAGAGCGGTCGCTTCGCGCAGGGTCAGCTCGAGCGCCTTCTTGGCGCGCGCGCAGAAGGGGATGTGCGCGCTCGTGCCTCCGCGGCGGCAGCGCCCGCGGCGCGACAGCGCACCCGGGCCGAACGCCCGCTCCACGCGCTCGCGCACGGCGTCGAGGTCGATGCCCAGCGTGGCCAGCGCGGCCGGGTCGAGGTCGTCGTCGCCCCTGCCGATGGTGCGCAGGACGTCCTCGCGCACGCCGGCGTGATCGACGCCGAAGCCTGCGAGCAGCCGGGCCCCGTCGCCGCCGGTCGCGAGCACGCCGAGGAGCAGGTGCTCGGTGCCGATCCAGCCGTGGCGCAGGGCCGCGGCCTCGCCCTGGGCGGCGACGACCGCCTCGCGGGCCTCGTCGTCGAAGCGCTCGAACATCAGCCCAGCAACCTCCTGCGTCGCCCGTGCTTGCGGTGCACCGCCTGCTTGGAGACCCCGAGCGCGGCGCCGATCTCCTGCCAGGACCAGCCGCGCTCGCGCGCGTTGGCGACGTGGAGCTCCTCCAGGCGCTCGACCAGCGTGCGCAGCGAGGCGACGGCGGCCAGCCCGACGTGCGGATCGGTGCTGTCGACGGCCCCGGCGAGGTCGCGTGTCTGCTGTGCGGCCATGCCGTCAACATACGTTGACGAGCCGGATTTGTCAACCGATGTTGACGGCCTCGGGAGCGGATAGGTTGCCCGCCCATGCCCGAGTACGAGACCGTCAACGTCCACCGCGATGGCGCGGCGGCGACCATCGAGCTCAACCGGCCCGACGCGCTCAACGCGTGGAACGCGCAGCTCGGGCGCGACCTGCTCGCCGCGGTGACCGCCGCCGCCGAGGACCAGGCGGTGCGCGCCGTGGTCGTCACCGGCGCGGGACGCGCGTTCTCCTCGGGCGCCGACCTGCGCGGCGTCACCGAGGACCAGACCCCCGAGGGCCACCCGGACCTGCGCAAGGTCCTCACCGAGCGCTACCACCCGATCATCACGACGATCCGGACGATGCCCAAGCCGGTGGTGGCCGCGGTCAACGGCCCCGCGGTCGGCATCGGGCTCTCGCTGGCGCTGGCCTCCGACCTGGTCGTGGCCAAGGAGTCGGCCTACCTGCTGCTGGCCTTCGTGAACATCGGCCTGGTGCCCGACGGCGGCTCGTCGCTCTTCGTCCCCGCGCGCGTGGGCTTCGCGCGCGCGACGGAGATGGCGATGCTCGGCGAGCGCATCACGGCCCCCCAGGCGCTCGAGTGGGGGCTGGTCAACCGCGTGGTGGCCGACGACGCCTTCGAGGGCGAGGTCGCCGCCCTTCGCGACCGGCTCGCCGCCGGCCCGACGGGCTCCTACGCCGGGGCCAAGCGCCAGCTCAACCACTGGCTGTACGCGCGCATGGACGAGCAGCTCGAGCTCGAGGCCGAGGTTCAGCAGGAGATGGCGGGCTCGCCGGACTTCTACGAGGGCGTCGCCGCCTTCCTCGAGAGGCGCCAGGCAAGGTTCGAGGGCAGGTAGCGGCGTGCCACCTACGTACCGTCGTCCGCCGAGCTGTGAATAGAATCCGGCGCGCCTTGGCTCGGACCCCTGCCCCAAGCCGGTCGCGTCGCGTCGCCCTCGCCGTCCTGATCGCCCTGATCGCGCTGCTGGCCTTCGCCGGATCGGCCTTCGCAGGGGCGATCACGCCCGAGAGCGGGGGCTCGCCGAACGCCGACGAGATCTCCTCGCTGTACAAGCTGATCCTCGCCGTCGCGGTCGTGATCTTCGTCGGCGTGGAGGGCGCGCTGCTGTACTCGCTCGTCAAGTTCCGCGCGCGCAAGGGCGCCGTGGCGGCGCAGATCCGCGGCAACACGCGCCTGGAGATCGGCTGGACCGTCGGCGCGGCGCTGATCCTGGTGGTGCTCGCGGCGTTCACCTTCGCCAAGCTCGACTCGATCCGCAATCCGCCCAACTCGGGAGCCGGCGGCCTGCAGCTCGCCGACGCGGGCGCCACGGGCGGCGTCCTCTTCGCCTCGGGCCCGACCAAGAAGCTCCCGCCCAACGGCAAGGCGCTGAACATCTGCGTCAACGGACAGCAGTACATCTGGCGCTACACGTACGCGCGCGACTGCGCCAACGCGGCGCTGGACTCGCCGTTCTCCTATCAGGAGATGGTCGTGCCCGTGGAGACCACGGTGACGCTCGACATCAACGCCCAGGACGTCGCGCACTCGTGGTGGATCCCCAAGCTCGGCGGCAAGTTCGACGCCATCCCCGGCTACACGAACCACACCTGGTTCCAGATCCCGGCCAAGCTCGCCGGCACCGTCTTCACCGGCCAGTGCGCCGAGCTGTGCGGGCGCAACCACGCGAACATGACCGCCCGCGTGCGGGCCGTGACGCCCGCGGAGTTCGAGCGCTGGCTCGATCAGCGCAAGTCCGACATCAAGGCCGCCGACGACGCGGCCGCCAAGCAGCGCAAGCAGATCGACCAGCAGACGCCGTAGACCACTTCATGGCCGCCACCACCGAGCAAGCCCTCGCCCCCGTCCCACAGATCGTCGCGCGTCGCGTCGAGCCCGAGCGCACGGGCTGGACGTCGTGGGTCACCACGACGGACCACAAGCGCATCGGGATCATGTACCTGGTCCTCACGTTCGTCTTCTTCATCCTGGGCGGGACCGAGGCGCTGCTCATGCGCCTACAGCTCAGCCAGGCGAACAACACGCTCCTGGACCCCAAGACGTACAACGAGCTGTTCACGATGCACGGGACGACGATGATCTTCCTGTTCGTCGTCCCGATCATGGCCGGCTTCGCGAACTACTTCGTGCCGCTCATGATCGGCGCCCGCGACATGGCGTACCCGAAGCTCAACGCCCTGTCGTTCTGGCTGCTGGTGGCGGGCGGGCTCGTCTTCTATGGCTCGATCTTCTTCAACCCGCCCGAGTGCGGCTGGACGTGCTACCCGCCGCTGTCCTCGAAGGCCTACCTGCCCAACGGCGGCGTCGACGCCTGGATCTTCCTCGTCCACCTCACGGGCCTCAGCTCGCTGGTGGGCGCGATCAACTTCTACGCGACGATCGCCAACATGCGCGCGCCCGGCATGGGCTGGGGGCGCCTGCCGCTCTTCGTCTGGACGATCCTCACCTACGCGATCCTGCTCATCCTGGCCCTGCCGGTGATCGCGGGCGCAGTCACGATGCTCCTCACCGACCGCCACTTCGGGACGCACTTCTTCGACGCGTCCAACGGCGGCTCGCCGCTCTTGTGGCAGCACCTGTTCTGGTTCTTCGGCCACCCCGAGGTCTACATCATGGTGCTGCCGGGCTTCGGGATCATCTCCGAGGTCCTGCCCGTCTTCGCGCGCAAGCCGATCTTCGGCTACAAGGCGGTCGCGGCGGCGACGGTGCTGATCGCCTTCCTCGGCCTGCTCGTGTGGGCGCACCACATGTTCTCCACGCCGAGCCCGACCTACGTGCTGATCTTCTTCATGCTCGGCTCGTTCCTGATCGCGGTGCCGACCGGGGTCAAGATCTTCAACTGGGTGGCGACGCTGTGGCGCGGGACGATCGAGTTCACGACCGCGTTGCTGTTCTGCGTGGGGTTCATCGCGACGTTCCTCCTCGGCGGCATCACCGGCATCTTCCTTGCGGTCTTCCCGGTCGACTGGCAGCTCACCGACACCTACTTCGTGGTCGCCCACTTCCACTACGTGCTCATGGGCGGCGCGGTCTTCGGCGTCTTCGCGGGGATCTACTACTGGTTCCCGAAGATCACGGGGCGGCTGCTGAGCGAGGGCCTCGGGAAGGCGAGCTTCTGGCTGATGTTCATCGGCTTCCACGTGACCTTCCTGATCCAGCACTCGATGGGCCTCGACGGGATGCCGCGCCGCATCTACGAGTACGCCGACGTCGGCCACCTCGAGCTCTACAACCTGATCTCGACGGTCGGGTCGTTCATCCTCGGCCTCGGGGTGCTGGTGACGGCCTACAACGTCGTGCGCAGCGTCAAGCGGGGCCCGATCGCCGGCCCCGACCCGTGGAAGGGCAACACGCTGGAGTGGTTCACGACGTCGCCGCCGCCGGTCAACAACTTCGACGTCATCCCGCGCGTGCGCTCGGTGGAGCCGATGAAGGACATCCGCCGCCAGGTCGAGCGCCAGATGGCTCCCGCCGAGGCGCCGCCCGCGCCGGCGACGGAGTCGGCGGTGCGCGCCTGATGAGCTCGCCGCGCGCCGGGGCCGTCGCGCTCACGCCGCTCGCCGGCGCGCGCCAGCTCGTCGCCGACTACGTCGCGCTCACCAAGCCGCGCGTCCAGACGCTGCTGCTCTTCACGACGGTCACCACGATGCTCGTGGCCGGCTCGCCGTCGGTCGGGCTCATCCTGCTGACGTGCCTGGGCGGCTACCTGTCCGCCGGCGGCGCGGGCGCGATCAACCACGCCTACGACCGCGATATCGACGCGCGGATGCCGCGCACCGCGGACCGTCCGGTGCCGGCGGGGCGCGTGTCGGCGCGCGACGCGACGATCTTCGGGTTCGTGCTCGCGGCGCTGTCGGTCGTCGTGCTCGGGGTGTGGGTCAACCCGCTGGCGGCCGCGCTGTCCTTCTGCGGGTTCGTCGGCTACACGCTCGTCTACACCGTCTGGCTGAAGCGGCGCACGCCGCAGAACATCGTGATCGGCGGGGCGGCGGGCGCGGTGCCGCCGCTGGTCGGCTGGGCGGCCGTGACCGGCGGCCTCGACGGCATGGCGGTGTACCTGTTCGCGATCGTCTTCTTCTGGACCCCGCCGCACTTCTGGGCGCTCTCGCTGCTCATGAAGGGCGAGTACGAGCGCGTCGGCGTGCCGATGCTGCCGGTGGTGCGCGGCGAGGCCGAGACGCGCCGGCAGATCCTGCTCTACAGCGTCCTGCTGTACGCCGTGACCCAGCTGCCGTTCTGCGCGGGCGGGCTGGGCGCGATCTACCTCTTCGCCTCGCTCGTGCTCGGCGGCCTGTTCATCGGCGGCGCGTGGCTCCTGAGCCGCCGCGCCGACCGCCGCAGCGCGCTGCGCCTGTACCTGTTCTCGCTGGCCTACCTGGCCCTGCTCTTCGGCGCGATGGTCGCCGACGTGAAGCTGTAGGAGACCCGACCATGGATCGCAACCTCGCACGCAAGAACATCCGCTCCGGCCTCATCGTCACCGCCGTCTGCTGCTTCATGTTCGGCATGACCTTCGTGGCCGCGGCCATCTACATCTCATGAGCCCGGTCGACCCCGACGTCCCGCCCGCCGGCGAGGAGCTCCACCTCCCGGGCGGCAGCATCCAGCCCGTCCTGCTCACGGTGGGCCTCACCGTCGCCCTCGTCGGGGTGACGACGAACGTCTTCCTCGTGATCGCGGGCGGGATCCTGGCGGTGTGCGTGATCATCGCGTGGATCCGCGACACGCGCCGGGACATCGACGAGCTGCCGCTCGAGCACCACTAGAGCGCCGCGCGGCCGCGGCTGGCTGCGCGGCCTCGTCCGCCTTCGCCGTCGCGCTGCGCGGCCTCGTCCGCCGTCGCTTGGCGGCGCCGCGCGGCCAGGGGCATCGAGGGAGAGAGGCCTGCTCGTCCGTGGCGCGCCTTCGCGGCGCGGGGGGCGCGGCCGACGCGCAGCCGCTCCGCGGTCCCGTCGCACGCCGCGCGCCTTTCTGCGCAGAGCGCACGCCCTTCGCTAACACCCCGGCCGGCCCGCCGGGGGGTGGGCTCCCTAAGCCTGCATATAGGGGGGTCAATGGAGCCCACCCCCTCGGGGCTCCCACGCAGGTGTTTAGAAACACGCGCGCCGTGCGACGAAACTGCGCAGCCCCCTCGCGGGGCCAGAGCGCGCGCCGGGCGGAGCGCCCGCGCCGGCCCGCCCTCCGCGGGTGGGCTGCATTCGGCGCCACTATGACCCCTAGGTAGCCCACCCCCGCGAGCGACCGCGGGCCGGCCGCCGCGAGCGCCGCGAAGGCGCGCCACCGGCGAGCAGGCCTCTCTCCCTCGGTGCCCTGGCCGCGCGGCGCCGCCAAGCGACGGCGGACGAGGCGCGCGGTGCCGCCAAGCAACGGCGGACGAAGCGCCCACGGACGAGCGAGAGACGCGTGCCCTAAGCCGCCGCCCCGAACGTCGCGCTGGCCGGCACCTCGCAGATCGCGCCGTCGTCGGTCCAGCAGCGGACGATGTCGCGCATCGAGAGCAGGCCCGCGACCTCGCCGCCCTCGGTGACCACCAGGTGGCGGAAGCCGCCGCGGACCATCGCGACCGCGGCCTCCTCCAGCGACCAATCGGGTGATGCGAACACGATGTCGGACGTGAGATGGTCGGCGACGTGCTCACCGTCGATGTCCTGGCCCCTGCCCGCGGCGTCCAGCAGGTCGCGCTCGGTGATGATCCCGGGCCCTGGGGTCTCGGGATCGATCACCACGGCGGCGCCGACGCGGCGGTCGGCCATGAGCCGCGCCGCCTCGCGGAGCGTGTGCTGGGGTCCGACGGTGAGGACCACCTTGCTCATGCCGTCACGTACGTGCATGACCGTCCGCAGCCTCCTTGGGGGCTAGCTTGCAACGATTGGCTCAATCTACCAGCCGCTGACACGGTGTCCAGCGCTCACGCGCCAAGTTGGGGGTGCACAACCGGGTCACCTCATCCTGCGGCGGGTACCGAGGCGTAACAAGAGGCTCACACGATGCAGCGTCCAGCCACAGTCCGTCACCGCACGAGCCTCTTCGAGGAGGCCACCTCGATCGTCGAGACCGAGTTCGCCTCCGACCTGAGCCTCGACGACATCGCCCGCCGGGTCGCCTCGAGCCGCCGTCAGCTCCAGCGCGCCTACGCGGAGATCGGCAACACGACCTTCCGCGAGCACCTCACCGGCGTGCGCATGGACCGCGCGGCCGACCTGCTCGGCAGCCGCGGCCTGACGGTCCGCGAGGTGGCCCACCGCGTCGGCTATCGCCAGCCCGCGCAGTTCGCCAAGGCCTTCCGCCGCCACCACGGCATCTCCCCCTCGGCCTTCCGCTCGCGCCGCCCGTTCGAGGGCTTCGGCGACGGGCATCGGATCGCCACTCAGCACATCTGAGGACCGCGCGTCCGCCCTACGCGGTGCGGGACGGTACGTCGTTGCGCTCTGTCGCGAACGACCCATAGGATGCCGCGGGCATGCCGGAGGAGAGCACGCCGCGACGCGAAAGCAGGCGCACGGTCCAGCAGATGGTCGTCGTGGGGCTCATCGCCTCCGCGATCGGCATCGCGCTCGGCCTGAGCATCCACTGGTTCCCGCCCGCGGACTCCACGCAGGCCGACAAGATCGACACGCTCTGGGACGTCCTGATCATCGCCACGGTCCCGGTCTTCGTCCTCGTGACGGTGATCGTGCTCTTCTCGGTGATCGAGTTCCGCATGCGCCCGGGCGAGGAGAACCTCGACGGGCCGCCGATCCACGGCAACACCCGCCTCGAGGTCATCTGGACCGCGGTGCCCGCGATGCTGATCGTCGGCCTGGTCACCTACGCCTACGTCGTCATGCGCGACATCGAGCAGGCGCCGGCGGCCGGCAACGAGCGCCACGTGGCCGTCACGGGCCAGCAGTTCGCGTGGAGCTTCGCCTACAACGAGGGCGGCAAGAAGTTCACGACCGCCCAGCTCTACCTGCCCGCGGGCGAGTCGGTGAAGTTCGACGTCCAGTCCAAGGACGTCATCCACGACTTCTGGGTGCCCGACTTCCGCATGAAGATCGACGCCGTGCCGGGGATCACCACCCACTATCGGGTCACGCCGAAGAACCCCGCCGCGATCGGCGACCACGCGATCGTCTGCGCCGAGCTCTGCGGCCTGGGCCACGCCTTCATGCGCCAGACCGCCCACGTGCTCTCCAAGCCCGACTTCGACAAGTGGGTCCAGAAGATGACCACCCGGCCCGCGGCCGGCGGCGGTGGCGCAGCGGGCGGCGGCGGCGCGGCGGCCGCGATCGACGCCAAGCAGCTCTTCACCGCCGGCGACGCCGACACCGGCGCGACCGCGTGCGCGACCTGCCACACGCTGGCCGACGCCGGGGCCAAGGGCCAGGTCGGCCCCGACCTCGACAAGGTCCTCAAGGGCAAGGACGCGGCCTTCATCAAGCAGTCGATCCTCGACCCCGACAAGGTCATCGCGCCCGGCTTCCAGCCCGGGGTCATGCCCCCCAACTTCGGCGATACGCTGTCGTCGGAGCAGGTCGATGCCCTCGTGAAGTACCTCTCAGAGGTGACGAGCAAGTGAGGTCAGCCCGCTGATGCCCATAGCGCTGCGCGCACCCGGATGGTGGCGAGCCCTGGCCTTCGTGGTCCTGGGCATCGCCTTCTCCTATGCCCTGACCATCGGGCTGCGAGCGCTCTTCGGCTACGACCCGCTGCTCGACGGCGAGGCGGTGCTGACCGTCG
Organism: uncultured Actinomycetes bacterium; assembly: GCA_963851295.1. GTDB lineage: Bacteria > Actinomycetota > Thermoleophilia > Solirubrobacterales > Solirubrobacteraceae > JAOPZW01. The sequence continues at coordinate 115,462 of CAWKOS010000007.1, forward strand.
CGCTGCTGGCGGCGCCGATCTTCTTCCTCGTCGGCCTGGGCTGCTTCGACTACTGGTTCTACTGGGCCGCGGGCGGCAAGACCCGCCCCGAGGACCACTCGGGCCACGGCGCGTACTCGTGGAAGGACTACTTCCGGGTCAACACCGACCACAAGGTGATCGGCATCCAGTACGTCGTCACCTCGTTCTTCTTCCTCTTCGTGGGCGGGCTGCTGGCGATGCTCATGCGCGCCGAGCTCGCCGCGCCCGGGCGCCAGTTCGTCGACGCCAACACCTTCAACGGCCTCTTCAGCGTCCACGCCTCGCTGCTGATCTTCCTGTTCGTGATCCCGGTCTTCGCCGGGCTGGCGAACTTCGTGCTGCCGCTCATGATCGGCGCGCCGGACATGGCCTTCCCGCGCCTGAACGCGCTGTCGTACTGGATGCTGCCGCTGGCCGGCACGATGATGCTGCTGTCCTTCCTGGCCCCCGGTGGCTCGTTCGCCAGCGGCTGGACGGCGTACGCGCCGCTCAGCACCTCGGCGCCGATCGGGCAGGAGTTCTTCACCATCGGCGTCCAGTTCGCGGGCGCCTCGTCGATCGCGACGGCGCTGAACTTCCTGGTCACGATCATCACCATGCGCGCGCCGGGCATGTCGTTCTTCCGCATGCCGCTGCTCGTGTGGGCGAACTTCTCGACCTCGCTGCTGGTCGTCATCGCGACGCCCTTCATCGCGGCCTCGCAGTTCTTCGTCCTGCTCGACCGCACCCTGGGCTTCAACTTCTTCGATCCCAACCAGGGCGGCGACGTGCTCATGTACCAGCACGTCTTCTGGTTCTACTCGCACCCGGCCGTCTACATCATGATGCTGCCGGGCTTCGGGATCATCAGCGAGATCCTCGCGGTGAAGGCGCGCAAGCCGATCTTCGGCTACCGGATGATGGCCTTCTCGCTGCTGGCCATCGTCGTGCTCGGCTTCACCGTCTGGGCCCACCACATGTTCGTGTCGGGCATGCAGCCGTGGATCCGCGTGCCGATGATGGTGACCACGGCGATCATCGCGGTGCCGACCGGCATCAAGATCTTCTCGTGGCTGGCGACGCTGTGGCGCGGCGTGCTGCACCTCGACACGCCGATGCTCTTCGCCCTGGGCTTCCTGACGATGTTCACCTGCGGCGGGATCTCCGGCGTGATGCTCGCGATGATCCCGCTGACCATCCACGTCAGCGACACCTACTTCATCGTCGCCCACATCCACTACGTGCTCTTCGGCGGCTCGCTGTTCACGATCTTCGCCGGCGTCTACTACTGGTTCCCGAAGATGACGGGCCGGATGTACGACGAGCGCCTCGGGCGCCTGCACTTCTGGATCACCTTCGTCTTCTTCAACCTCACCTTCGGGCCGATGCACATCATCGGCGTGCAGGGCATGCCGCGGCGCGTCTCCGACTACGCCGAGAAGTTCGCGACGTGGAACCTCTTCATCTCGATCTTCGCCTTCATCCTCGGGCTGAGCACGCTGATCTTCGCCTACAACATGGTCGCCTCGTGGCGCGGCGGGCCGCGGGCTGTGGCCAACCCGTGGCGCGCGCTCACGCTCGAGTGGCAGGTCTCCTCGCCCCCGCCGGTCTTCAACTTCGACGCGATCCCGACGGTCGTCGGCGGCCCGTACGAGTACGGCGTGCCGGGCGCGGTCCATGGTGTCTTCAAGGGCGCTGAGGTCCCCGCTCCGGCGGGCACCCACGCCACGACCACGGCGGAGTAGGAGGCGCTGGTGAAGACCGTCCTCGTGGTGGCCAACGAGACCCTCGGCGGGGCTTCGCTGCTGGCCAAGATCAAGGAGAAGGCCGCCGCGGAGGGCGGGATCCGGCTCGTCGTCTGCGTGCCGCGTACCAACCCGCGCCAGGGCAACATCATCTACGACGAGACGGTCTTCGACGCCGCGCAGATCCGCATCGATCTCGCGCGCAAGATCCTGCGCGAGGAGGGCATCGAGGCCATCGGCGAGGTCGGCGACCCCGACCCCTACACGGCGACGATGGACGCCATCGCCGAGTACCACCCCGACGAGGTCATCATCTCGACCTACCCGGCGGCCTCGTCGGGCTGGCTGCGCCGCGACCTGATCGAGCGCATCTCGGAGGCCACGCACCTGCCGGTCGAGCACGTGGTCGTCGACCTCGACCAGGAGGGCGTGCCCTTCGGCGTGACCCTCGCGGTCGCGAACCGGACCGCGGCCTCCCCCAGCTTCCTCGAGGCGCTGAAGGCGCGCGCGACCGAGGGCGAGCCCCACGTCTTCATCTTCGTCGTGCCCCAGGAGGGCGGCCAGGGCGTCGCCGCGCGCCAGGCGCGCGCCCGCCTGACCCAGCTCATCGACCGCGCGCGCGCCGCCGGCCTGATCTGCGCGGGCATGATCGGCGACCCCGACCCGTTCACCGCGGTGATGAACGCGGTGCAGTTCTTCCGCGTCGACGACATCGTCATCTCGACGCTGCCCGCGACGCGCTCGGGCTGGATGCGCGCCGACCTCATCGAGCGCGTCCGGCGGGCGTCCAACAAGCCCGTCGAGCACGTCGAGGTCACCGACACGGCCGAGGCCGCCGCCTAGGGAGCGTCATGGAAGCCGCCGCGATCGCCCACGCCGAGCACGACCACCACGGGCCGCCCCCGGCGAACCGCTCCTCGCGGGTCGAGCCCCAGCTCCTCGGGATGCTGCTTTTCATCATCTCCGAGGTCATGGTCTTCGGGGCCTTCTTCACCGCCTACTTCTTCATCCGGGTGGTGGCGGGCGACCAGTGGTTCCCGTTCCAGGGCCACAAGCTCCCGGTCGCGGTCGCCGGCGTGAACACGGCGATCCTGCTCTCGTCCTCGGTGACGATGCACTGGGCGGAGACGTCGATCAAGAACGGCAATCGCCGCGGGCTGAAGGCGGGCATCCTCTCGACCTTCCTGCTGGGCTGCACCTTCCTGTTCGTGCAGATCAACGAGTACGCCCACATCGGCTTCGCCCCGCACGACTTCGCGCAGGCCTCCGTCTTCTTCGGCCTCACCGGCCTGCACGGCGCCCACGTCGCCGTCGGCCTGACCCTGCTGGCGATGGTGGTGGTGCGCTCCTTCCGCGGCCACTACTCGCCCGAGGAGCACCGCGGCGTCGAGGTGCCGGGCATCTACTGGCACTTCGTCGACGTCATGTGGGTGGTCGTGTACTCGACGGTCTACGTCCTCTGAGGCGGCCGTGCTGAACCCCCTGCGCTCCGAGGAGGAGGCCTTCCGGGCGCTCCTCTGGGTCGTCGGCGTGGTCGTCGTGATCGTCGCGCTCGTGCTGCTCGGGCGCGCGATCTTCTGAGTCAGCGCGCGCCCGCGCGCACGACGCCGCTCTCGTAGGCGAAGACCACCGCCTGCACGCGATCGCGCAGCCGGAGCTTCTGCAGGACGCGCGCGACGTGGCTCTTGACCGTCGCCTCGCTGAGATACAGCTCGCCCGCGATCTCGGCGTTGGAGAGGCCGCGCGCGAGCATTCGCAGGACCTCGATCTCGCGCTGGCTGAGGCCGGCCGCGGCCTCGGGCAGCTCGGGGCCGGGCGGCGGCCGGTGGCAGAAGTCCTCGATCAGGCGCCGCGTGATGGCCGGCGCGAGCAGGGCGTCGCCGGCGGCGACCGTCCGCACCGCCGTCGCCAGCTGGTCGCGCGTGGCGTCCTTGAGCAGGAAGCCGCTCGCGCCCGCCTTCATGGCGCGGTAGACGTACTCGTCGAGGTCGAACGTCGTGAGCACGAGGACGCGCGCGCGACCACCGCCGGCCACGAGCCGGGCGGTGGCCTCGATGCCGTCGAGCTCGGGCATGCGCACGTCCATGAGCACGACGTCCGGGTCCAGCCGACGCGCCGCGTCGAGCGCCTCCTTGCCGTTGCCGGCCTCGCCGACGACGTCGATGCCCTCCTCGGCCTCGAGCATCATGCGCAGCCCCTCGCGCACGAGGTCCTGGTCGTCGGTCACGACGACCGTGATCACGCCGCGCCCCCCGCCAGCGGCAGGCGCGCGTGGACGGCGAAGCCGCCCTCCGGGCGCGGGTGGGCGCGCAGCTCGCCGCCGAACATGGCGACGCGCTCGCGCATGCCGACCAGGCCGTGACCGCCGCTCGGCGCGTCGCCGTTCGCCGCTGCGCGCCCGTCGTCGACGACGTCGATCGTGACCGCGTCCGCGTCGCGGCGCACGCGCACCTGCGCGCTGGCGCCGGGGGCGTGCTTGAGCGCGTTGGTCAGCGCCTCCTGGACGATCCGGTACGCCGACAGGTCCAGCGCGGGCGGCAACCCGCGGCAGTCGCCCTCGACCGTCAGCTCGACCGCGAGGCCGTGGCTGCGCACCCCGGCGGCCAGCGCTTCGAGCTGCGCGATGCCGGGCTGCGGCGCGAGGGCGGGATCGTCGCCGTCGGTACGCAGGACGCCGAGCAGGCGGCGCATCTCCACGAGCGCCTCGCGCCCGCTGCGCTCGATCTTCTCCAGGGTGCTCGCATCGGCGGCGGGGTCGGACTTCGCGCGCGCCCCGGCGGCCTGCAGGACCACGACGCTGAGGTTGTGCGAGACGATGTCGTGCAGCTCGCGCGCCATGCGGGCGCGCTCCTCGGTGACCGCCGCGCCCGCCTCGCGCTCCAGCGCGCTCGCGTGGGCGGCGTGGGCGGCGGCCTCGCGCCGGCTGTGGACGAAGACCCCCAGCAGCCAGCACGCGACGAGGTACAGCGCGAAGAACGCACCGGCCCACAGCTCCGAGGCCCGCCCGGTCCGGATGTTGCGATCCTCGGCGGCGTAGATCGCAAAGCCGGCCAGGCCGAGCGCGAGGCCGAGCAGCGCGTCGCGGCGCTCCGCGAACGCGGCGACCGAATAGCTGCCGACGCCGATCGCGTAGATCACCTCCGCGCCCTCGGCCGAGTCGCCGCTGACGACGCCCTGCAGGGCGACGCCGCCGATCACGAGCGCCCAGACGAGCAGCGGCCGTCGGCGGCGCCAGAACATCGGGACGTTGAGCAACAGCGGCAGCCCCAGGACCATCCAGCGCGGGCCGGGAATCACCTCCGACCCGGCGTGGAACGCGGTCAGCAGGACGCCCAGCGCGACGATCCCCGCGTCGAAGAAGCGCTCCCGCCTCGACGTCATGGGTCAGACGCTAGCGCCGGTCGACCCCACGGGCATCGTCCGTAGGGAGAGTCCGGTTCATCCCTTCGAGGGAGTCGGTTCGCCCTGTGGACGGTAGCGAGCGTGGGTGCGCGCTTCCTAGCGTCCCGCCATCGACCCCGATGGAGGTGCACTGACGATGAAGGACGCAAACGAAATGACCCGGTGGGCCACCGGGCTCGCAATGCTGCTCGCGCCGATCGTGTGGCTGGTGTCCACGATCGTCGCGCCGAAGATCTCGAGCGACGAGCTCGCCCAGGTCGCGGTGATCGCCCGCTACCCGGACCGCTGGTACTGGTTCGCGCTGCTCACGCTCGTCGGCGCGATGCTGCTCGTTCCGGCGCTCCTCGGCGTCATGGGCCTGATGCGCGAACGCGCCCCGCTGGCCGGCTGCGTCGGGGGATCGCTGGCGCTGCTCGGCACGCTCGTGGCGATCGGCGACTCGACCGTCCAGCTCGTCACCTGGCAGATGGGAGCCTCGAGCGCCGACGGCGCTCAGATGGCGGCGCTGCTGACGCGCTTCGACGACGCCGCCGGCTCGGCGCTGATCTTCACGCTCGGCGGGCTCGCGCTGGTGGCCGGCACGGTCATCCTCGCGATCGGCCTGACGCGAGCGCGCATCGCGCCGGTGTGGGCGGCGGCGTGCCTGCCGCTCGGCACCGTGGTCAACATCGTCGGCTTCGGGGCCGGCAGCCGATCGCTGCTCGCCGCGAGCTGCGTCATCCTGCTCGCCGGCTTCGCGCCGCTCGCGAAGGCTCGCCTGGAGGTGACGCAGGCCGCGCCGGCGTGGCGCGGCCCGCTCACTTCAGCGAGGTGAAGCTGAGGTCCCAGCCCGTCGCGTACTGGTTGACGACGCCGCGGACGTTCGCGGCCTCGACGATCGGGACCGTGTCCCACAGGTAGGGGATGCCCGGGGCCTGCGCGGTGGCCAGGCGGTCGACCGCGCCCCAGGCGCGGTCGCGGCCCGGCCCCGCGGGCAGCGTCCGCGCCTTGGCGATGGCGGCGTTGAGCCCCGGGTCGTCGAGCTGGGACCAGTTGACGTTGTTGGCCGGCGCGATGCTCCTGCCGTCGAAGACCGGGGCGAGCAGGGCCTGGCCGTCGTTGAAGTCGCGCACGAAGCTGAAGTTCGGGCAGATCGCGATCTTCGTCGCGGGGACGGCGCAGAACTTCGTGTAGATGGCGTCCAGCGGCGCCGTGCGGAACTTCACCTTGAAGCCGAGCTTCTCGAACTGGGCCTGCGCGACCTCGCCGGTCTTCTTGCCCGGATCGGCGTTGGTGGCCACCATCAGCAGCGGCGCGTCGCCCGTCCACATGCCCGAGCCGTCGATGGGCAGGCTCGGGTCGCTCTTCTTGGCGGCGAGCATGTACCTGCGCGCGAGCGCCAGGTCGCCGTGCGGGTGGGCGAGGAAGTCGGCGCCCGTGCCCTGCTTGCCGCCCGCCGCGTCGAAGCCCGGGAAGGCGGGCGGCAGGAAGTGCGTGGCGAGCTCGCCGACGCTCTGGCCGCCGCGCGAGAGCTGCAGCGCCGTACGGTCCGCCGCGGCGACGACGGCCCTGCGCACGTCGACGTTGTTGAACGGCTTGACCGTCGAGTTCATCGAGACGAAGCGGTACTGGCCGCCGGGGACCGACGCGACCTGGCCGCGATGATCCGCCAGCGCCTCCTTCAGCACCGGCGCGGGGGCGGGCCCGTCGCCGAGGATCATGCTCTCGCCGTCCAGCACGCGGCGCGCGGCCGAGACGGCGTCGTCGTTGCCCTCCTGGATCGTGATCGCGTCCAGGTAGGCGGGGCGGTAGTCGGTCTTCCGGTCCCAGTTGGGGTTGCGGGCGAGCTCGATGACCTTGTCGGGCACGTGGCGCTCGATCCGGTACGGGCCGGTGAAGGCGACGTGCTGGTCGTAGGTCGACGGCGACTTCGCGTCGAAGCGCCGCGCGTACTCCTCGGGCACGGGCGTGGAGATCGGCATCGCCAGCGCCTGGGTGACGAACGGCGCGGTCGCGGTCCGCAGCCGGAAGACGATCGTGTGGTCGTCGGGCGTCTGGATCCCGGGGATGTCGCGGATCGCGCCCGGCTTGGCCGGCGCGCCGACGAGGTCCTTGAAGTAGACCGAGGCATAGGGCGACTGCACGTTCGCGCTGAACGCGCGCTCGAAGGCGTACTTGACGTCCTTGGAGGTCACCTCGCGATCGACCGGCGGGGCGTAGCGGATCCCCGGCTTCAGCGTGACCGTGATCGTCTTGAGGTCGCGGGAGACCCGGGCGTCGCCGGCGGCGAGGTCGGGGCGCGCCTTCAGGCTGTCACCCGGGCCGTAGGAGTACAGGGTCCGGTTGACCGCGTACTGGACCATGTAGCCGTAGGCCGAGTACACCCGCCCGGGGTCGGCGCTGTCGACGTCGCTCGACGCCAGCGCGGTGAGGTGACCGCCGCGGGCGGCGTGGCCGGTCGTCGTGCCCGCATCGCGGCCCGAGCTCCCGCCGCACGCGGCGGCGCCGAGCGTGACTCCGATGGCGGCCAGGGCCGCGAGGACTCGTCGGTTCGGCATGGCTTCCACCCTTCGGGACGGCACGGGGCACGGGACGGTGAACGAGGCGCGCTAAAGCCTCCGTGAGTAAAGGAGCCGTTATGCAGCCCGGCTTTAACACCTGCCTAGGCAGCGCGCCTAGGCAGCGGCGGGCTTGGCGTGCGCCGTCTCGGCCCGCGGCGCGTCGGCGCGCGCGGTCTCGACGTCGCGCATCCCGGGTATGAACAGCGCCGCGAAGGTCACGATCGCGCCCAGGGTGCCGGCGGCGATCAGCGTCGTCTGGGCGCCGACGGCGGCGCTCACGGGGCCCGTGAGGGCGAACGACAGCGGCAGCAGGCCGATCGAGATCAGCCAGTCGAGGCTCGAGACGCGGCCCAGCAGCGCCGAGGGCACCTCGCGCTGCTTGGCGGTCGCCCACACGATCGTCCCGGCGGTCTCCAGGGCGTTGAAGGCGAGGCTGGCGAGCATGAGCTGCCAGACGGCGTTGGCCAGGCCGTAGCCGGCCACGGCGAGCGTCGCCAGCGTCCACGTGACGTACATGAAGGTGATGTCGCGCCGCGGCAGGCCGCGCTGGCCGAGCACGACGGCACAGCCGACCGAGCCCACGCCCCCGGCCGCGAAGACGATCCCGAGGTCGGCGGCGCTGCCGTGCAGGTCGTTCTTGACCACGTAGGGGAGCAGCACCTCGGCCGGCCCCATGAAGAGCAGGTAGGCGATCGCGGCGCTGGCGAAGGTCGCCCACAGCCACACGTGGCGGCGGATGTAGCGCAGGCCCGCGCGGATGTCGCTCGCGACGCCCTCGTGGGCCTCGGCGGCGCGGCGCACGCCCGGGGTCATGGCCAGGAGCGCGCCGGCGGAGACCGCGAAGGACGCGGCGTCGAGCGCGAACGCGCTGCCGGCGCCGAGCACGTCGATGAGCACGCCGCCGAGCGCGGGGCCGGCCAGGCGCAGCGCGATCGGCCGCACGAACTGGTCCAGCGCGTTGGCCTGCGCGAGCTCCTCGGCGGGCAGGACCTCGGGGACCAGCGCGTCGAAGGCCGGGCTGAAGAAGGCGGTGCCGGCGCCGTAGACGGCGACGAGCACGGCGACGTGCCAGAGGGCGAGCGTCCCCGTGAAGGCCAGCAGCGCCATGACGCCGACCGCGACGCCGCGGACGGCGTCGGCGGCGAGCATCACGCGGCGACGGTCGAGGCGGTCGCTCACCACGCCGCCGACGAGCAGCAGGGCGATGGTGGGCACCGTCATCGCGATCCCCACCAGCGCCAGCGCCGTCGGCGCGTTGGAGAGCGCGTAGACCTGCCACGCCATCGCGACGAGGAAGATCCCGTCGCCCAGAAGCGAGACGCACATCCCGCTCCACAGCCAGCGGAAGTCGCGGTGCGCCAGCGGCGCCAGCAGCCTCACGCGCCCCAGGCCGCCTCCGTGCGCGCCGCCCTCGTAGCTAAGGTGCATCGGTCGGAGCGGGCTGCGTCGATCGCAGGTACTCGAGCGTCGCCTCCGCGTCCATGGGGCGGGCGAAGTAGAAGCCCTGCCCGAGCCCGCAGCCCAGATCGCGCAGGGTGGTCCACTGCTCGGGGAACTCGATCCCCTCGGCGACGACGTCGAGGTTGAGCGTCTGGCCCAGCGCCACGACGGCGGTCGCGAGCCCCGAGGCCTCGGGCGAGGCGCCCGCGGCCAGGAAGGAGCGGTCCATCTTGAGGATGTCGACCGGGAAGCGGCTGAGGTAGCTCAGCGACGAGTAGCCGGTGCCGAAGTCGTCCATCGCGAGCCGCACGCCGAGGGCGCGCAGCTCCTGCAGCCGCTGCACCGCGAGGTCGGTGTCGGTCATCATCACCGTCTCGGTGATCTCGAGCGTGAGGCTCTCGGGCGCCAGGCCCGACGACTCGAGCGCGTCGCGGACGTCGGCGACGATGTCGGAGTGCTGCAGCTGCTTGACCGAGAGGTTGACGGCCATGGTCAGCGCCGGCGAGCGCGGCACGAGCTCGTGCAGCGCCTTCGCCTGGCGGCAGCCCTCGCGCAGCACCCAGCGGCCGATGGGGACGATGAGCCCCATCTCCTCGGCGAGCGGGACGAACTCGTCCGGGCCCACGAGGCCGCGCTCGGGATGGCGCCAGCGCAGCAGCGCCTCGACCCCTGAGACGGCGCCGTCGTCCAGGCGGACGACCGGCTGGTAGTGCAGCTCGAGCTGGTCGGTGGCGATCGCGCGCTGCAGGTCGGCGCGCAGCTCCAGGCGGGCGAGCACGCCCTCGTGCATCGCCGGCTCGAAGAGGCGGTAGCCGCCCTTGCCGTCGCGCTTGGCGATGTACATCGCCGCGTCGGCGTTGCGGATGAGCTCGTCGGCGTCGGCGGCGGCGTCGCCCTCGACGACCGAGATGCCCAGGCTCGAGCGGACCACCAGCTCCTTCTGGTCCAGGCGCAGCGGCTCCAGGAGCGACTCGAGGATCCGCTCGGCGGTGTCGGCGGCCTCCTGGGCGGAGTCGATGTCCTCGAGCAGGATCGCGAACTCGTCGCCGCCGAAGCGGGCGGCGGTGTCGGTGGCGCGGATGCTGCCCGACAGGCGCTTGGCGACCTCGATCAGGACCTCGTCGCCCGCGGCGTGGCCGAGGCTGTCGTTGATCGTCTTGAAGTCGTCGAGGTCCATGAAGATGACCGCGATGCCGTTGTGCTCGCGGCGGTTGCGCGCGACGGCGTGGCGCACGCGCTCGGCGAAGAGGGCGCGGTTGGCCAGGTTGGTCACCGGGTCGTGGAAGGCCTGGTGGGCGAGCTGCTCCTCGAAGGCCTTGCGCTCGGAGACGTCGCGGCTGTTGAGGACGATGCCGCGCACGGCCTCGTCCTGCAGCAGGTTGGTGTGCAGGACCTCGAACTGGCGCATGGTGCCGTCGCGGTGGCGCAGCGAGCACTCGAGCACCTCGGTCTCGCTGCCCGCGTAGGCGGCGCCGTCGGCCAGCAGGTGCAGCAGGCGGCTCTTCTCCGCCGGGTCGAGCAGGTGGTCGAAGCGCGTGCCGGTGACGTCCTCGGGCGCGTAGCCCAGGACGCGCTCGATCGACGGGCTCTGGTAGACGATCGTGGCGTCGGCGTCGAGCACCGTGATGAGGTCGCTGGCGTGCTGGACGAGCGAGCCGAAGCGCTCCTCGCTCTCGCGGCGCAGCACCTCCTCGGTCAGCGCCGCGCTCTCGAGCGCCAGCGAGACCTGGGTGGCGAGCGCGCGCAGCGGGCCGTGCAGCGAGCGCGAGGGGCTCACGCCGGTGACCACGAGCACGCCGCGGGCCTCGCCGCGGAGGCTGAGGCCGAGCACGTGGGCGTACTCGTGCTCCTGGCCGAGGCGCAGGTCCGAGCGCGTCTGGCCGATGAGGGCGACGCCGTCGGCGGGCTGGGCGAGCAGCTTGTCCGCGGTGGCGCGTGGCAGCTCCCAGGTCGCCCCGGGGCGCTCGAGGGCGCCCTCGGCGGCGACGACGCGCAGGACGCGGTCCTCGACGAGGCACAGCCGGGCGGCGGCCTCGTGGTCGAGCAGGGCGCGCACGGCGACCAGGGCCGCGCGGTAGATCTCCTCGCGGCCGCTGGCGGCGACCAGCGACGCGCCGGCGGCGCTCAGGGCGCGCTCGCGCGCGACCGAGCGCTCCTGCTGGCGCACCAGGCCGGCCATGCGCAGGACGACGAGGCCGAAGAGGACGGCCGAGGCGGCGATGATGACGAGCAGGTCGACCTCGCCGCGGCGCAGCTCCTGGGTGGCCTCGACGGCGGGCGCGATGAGCGAGGCGACGGTCAGCAGCGTCAGGCGCAGCGGCGTCAGGCGCGGCACGCGGTCGGGCGCCGGCTCCTCGAGCTCGCGCATCGACGGGTGCAGGGCGGCGGCGCCCCAGAGCAGGTAGAAGCTGATCCAGCCGACGTCGAGGCTGACCTGGCCGGTGTAGGTGCCGTTGAGCGTCACCAGGCCGTAGGCGAAGTCGGTCACCAGCAGCGCCACGATGCCCGAGGCGAGCATGTAGAAGGCGGGCTGGCGCTTGCCGGTGTCGACGGCCAGGCGGATGGCGGCGGCGAGCAGCAGGATGTCGCCCAGCGGGTAGGCGACCGAGACGAGCTTGGCCGTCATCCCGAGCGTCTCGTCGTGCAGGTAGGGCCAGATCAGCGCGACCCAGGACAGCAGCGCCAGGCCGAGGGTCATGATCAGCGAGTCGATGACGCCCGCGCGGTCGACCTCGGGGTTGCGGCGGCGGATGAGCATCGCCAGGCCGACCATCAGCGCCGGGTAGACCAGGATGTAGGCGCCGTCGCCCAGCGACGGGAAGGGCACGTCGGCGCCGAAGAGCCGCGGGTAGCTGTAGGTGTAGAGGTCGCCGAGCCAGAAGAGCGTCATGCCGGCGGCCAGCAGCCGCCACGGACCGCGCGAGGCCGGCTTGTTGCGGCGGATGCCGACGAGGATCGCGATGACCGGCGAGAGGCCGAGCAGGTTCATGACCGGCCCGCTGGCCTGGAAGGGCGGAACCCAGACGTAGAGCGCGCAGACGAGCGCCCCGACCCCGAGGTAGATCTGCCACAGCGGCAGCGCGACGGCGCGCCTGAGTGCCGCGACGCGGGCCATGGCTAGGCGGCCGCCTCCAGCCGCGGTCCGTCGTCGCTGCGGGCCGGCTGCAGCTCGCCGCGCTCGGCGAGCTCCTCCAGCGCCGCGATGAGGGTGTCGATCTCGGCGTCGGTGTTGGCGGCAGTGAGCTGGACGCGGAAGCCGACCTCGTCCTTGGGGACGAGCGGGTAGGCGGCCAGCGTCACGTAGACCCCGCGGTTGAAGAGCAGCTCGCCGACGGCGCCGATGCGGCGGTAGTCGCGCAGCGGGATCTCGACGATCGGGAAGCCGGAGCGGTTGGGCGTGTGGACGCGCAGGCGGCGCAGGCAGTCCAGGACGCGGTCGGTGCCCGCCGCGAGGGTCGCGCGCAGCTCGTCGCCGCGGGTCTCGTTGACCTCCAGGCCCGCGAGCACGGTGGCCAGCGAGGCGACCGGCGACGGACCCGAGTACAGGTAGGGCGGCGCGGCGACCTTCAGCAGGTCCTTGACGTCGGTCGGGCAGGCGATGAAGGCCAGCAGCGAGGAGTAGGCCTTCGAGAAGCCGCCGACGAGGACGACGTGGTCGTAGCTCTCGCCGAAGTGGCGCACGACGCTGTTGCCGCGCACGCCGTAGGAGCAGGGCTCGTCGGCGCTGCGCTCGCCGATGACGCCGAAGCCGTGGGCGTCGTCGACGTAGAGCAGGGCGCCGTGCTTGCGCGCGACGGCGGCGAAGGCGCGGATGTCCGGCGCGTTGCCGGTCATCGAGTTGACGCCGTCCATGCACACCAGGCGGGTCGGGTCGCGCTCGGCGCTCAGCAGCTCGTCGAGGTGGTCGGGGTCCTCGAAGCGGAAGCGCTTGACGGCGGCGCCGCGCGCCCGCGCGACCTGGCAGCCGTCGTAGATCGTCTTGTGGGCGCGGGCGTCGAGGAAGATCGTGCCCGAGGCGGCCAGCAGCGGGATCACCGACATGTGGATGTGGGTGATCGTCGGCAGCACGAGCGAGTCCTCGGAGCCGAGCAGCGACGTGAGGCGCTCCTCGATCTCCTCGTAGAGCACCGGGCTGCCGAGCAGGCGCGACCAGCTCGGGTGCGTGCCCCAGGCGTCGAGGTAGGCCGGGACCGCGTCGATGATCTCGCGGTCGAGGTCGAAGCCGAGGTAGTTGCACGAGGCGAAGTCGGCGAGCCAGCGGTCGCCCACGCGGATCATGCGCCCGTCGATCTCGTCGATGACGGCGTCCATCATCGGGTGCGAGGCCTTGAGCTCTGAGAGGTCGCGGCACGTCTCGAGCCAGTGCTCGATCCAGGGCCGGGCAGGCGCGGGCGCCGCGTCGCGCGCACGTGACTGAGCAGGCAGGGTGTGGGGACCGGGATGAACGCCCATGCCAGCCCGTAATCGGACGGGACGAGCGGCGCCTTGAGCGCGGTGAGCGGAGTTGGACTGCCGGACGTTCCGGCCGCCGTCCGCGACGCGCTACTTCACGGTGAGCTTGCCCTGCATCCCAGCTTGGCGGTGACCGTCGACCGAGCAGTAGAACGTGTAGGTGCCGGCGGCGAAGTTCGCCGAGAACTGCGAGGTCCCGCCGTTGGTGACGACCTGGCCCTTGCCCTTGCTGTCGATGACGATGTCGTGCGGCGTCGAGGTCTTGTTGGCCATCTTGATGGTGATCTGCCCGGGCTGGCCGGTCGCCTGGTTGGAGACGTACGCGAGCTGGCCGTTGGGGTCGGCGTCGATCTGCAGCGTCCCGGCCTTCTCCTCGATCGGCTTGCCGGCGCCGGCGGGCTTGACCGCGGTGGCCAGCAGCCCGGTGTCCTTGCCGCCCGCGGCGACGGACTCGGCCACGTAGGCGGCGACGTCGTAGGCCTTGTCGCCGGTGACGAGCTTGGCCGGCATGACGCCGTTGAGGTTCGGGTGCAGGATCTGGCCGTGGACGGCGCCGCGGATGCCCGAGCGCTTCATCCCGTCCTTCAGGGACTGCTGGAAGGCCTCGTCGAGGTTCGGCCCGGTCGTGCCCTTCGTCTGCGCGCGGCCGAGCACGTGGCAGGAGCCGCACTTCGCCACGAAGAGCTGCTTGCCGGTGATGAGGTTGGCGTCCGAGCCCTCGTCGTGGGCCGAGCACGCGCTCAGCACCAGCGTCGCGGCTACGGCCGCGACTCCGGCGAGCGCGCCACGCAGGCCGCGGCTGGAGAGCACTGGACCCATCGGCGCGGCACTCTATCTCAGGCCACGGGCGGCAGCGCCTCCAGGCGCCCCTCGGCGCCGGCCACCACGCCGGCCGCCACGCCCTCCCACGAATAGCGCTCGCGCGCGGTCGCCACCAGCCCCGCCCGGGTGCGCTCGCGCAGCTCCGCCGGCGCCTGCAGCCAGGCCGTCACGCGCTCGGCGATCGCGCGCACGGCGCCGTCGTCGACGGGGAACGACAGCCATGCGCGCGCCTCCTCCGGCACGCCCTCGGCCAGGCGGGCGCTGACCTCGGCCGCGCCCGAATGCCCGGCCGAGACCGGGAGCACGCCGCAGGCCGCCGCCTCGGCCGCGACCATGCCGAAGGCCTCGGGGAAGGTGCTGGGGAAGATCAGCGCCTCGCAGGCGGCGAGCAGCCCCGGCAGCTCGTCGTGCTCGAGGCGCCCGGTGAGCACGACGCGCTCGCGCAGGTCGCGGGCGGCCGCCCAGTAGTCGTCGCCGGCGGTCTCCAGGAAGGCCAGGAGGTGGCGCAGCGGGGCGCGCGGGCCGCCCTCGAGCTCGCGCCCGGCGTGGGCGATCGCCCACACGGCGTCGCGGTCGCCGTCGGCGAGCGCGTCGCGCAGGGCGACGAAGGCGTCGCGGTAGCCGCCGAAGCCGATCACGACCAGCCGCGCCTCGGGCACCAGCGGCCACGCGGCGAGCATCAGGTCGACGCCCTTGGAGACGATCAGCTTCCCGATGAAGCAGGCGTGGCGATCGTGGACGAGGTCCAGGCCGCGCAGCGCGTCGGCCGCGGCGCCCGTGTCGCGCGCGAAGGCGCTCTCGTCGTCGGCGCCCCCGTCGGCCGCGGCCAGCTCGGCGACCAGCGCCTCGACCTCGCCCGCCGCGACCTCGCGGGCGCGGGGACGGAACGCCTCGACCTCGACGCCCGGCGGCCCCAGCCGCGTGCGGTCGGGCAGCGCCGGGTCGTCCATCGCCGCCCACAGCGACTCGGCCGTGTGGCGCGAGCCGACGAGCACCGCGTTGGCCCCGGCGAGCCCCTCGCGCGCCCAGGGCAGGAAGCGCGCGGGGTCGCGCTTGACGACGTACTCCAGGGCGCTGCCGTGGACCTTGACCGCGTAGGGGACCTCGCCCTGCAGGCCGCGGGCGGCGATCGCGGGGCCCATCACGAGGTGGTTGGCCAGCGCGACGTCGGGGCGCGCGCGGGTGCAGACGTCGCGCACGGCGGCCACGTTGGCCGCGACGTAGCGCTCGACCTCCTCGTCGGTGCACTCGAGCAGCGTGCGCGCCTCGACGCCCTCGTAGCGATCGGCCACGTAGACGGGCAGCAGACCACCGATCTCGGGCCGCCAGGCCGTCACCCGCACCGGCTCGCGCAGGACCTCGACGCGCGGCTCGCCGCCCTCCCAGGTGCCGATCGCGTCGACGAAATCGAGCTCCTGGGGTCGCGGCTCCTGGCAGAAGAGCTCGACCGTGTGGCCCGAGCGGGCCAGCGCGGCGCACAGCTCGGCGTTGTAGACGTTCGAGCCGGTGCCGCGCAGGAGGAAGGCGTGGAAGACGAGGACCCGCATGCGGCCCGGCACCTTAGTAGGGTTCCCGCCATCGCCGGACGACGCAGATACCGCATGCGTACGCCCTCCACGGGGCGCGAGGTCCTCATCGAGGCCGAGCCCGATCGCGTCTACACCGACCGGGAGACCGGCGAGGAGCTCGAGGTCGTCGGCGTCGCGCTGCCGCTCCCGCCGTCGCAGTCGCAGCTTCCCTGGGCCGTGGAGAACCTGCGCTTCTGCAACTGGTGCGACCAGCTCGCGCAGCGCGATCTCAACGACTGCCCGACGTGCGGGCGCCGCATGGCGCCGCTGGCGTCCTAGATCGTTACTACCCTCTGCACGTATGCGGACGTACGTGCTCGCACTTCTCGCCGTCGCCTGCCTGGGCCTGAGCGCCTGCGGCAGCGGCGACGCCACCCACGACGCCGTGCCCGCCACCGTGCCGGACCTGGCCCCCGCGCCGGGCTCCTCCGCCCTGGCCAAGACGTCGTCGGGGACCTCGACCGACCAGGCGAGCGGCACGTCCACCGATCAGACCGGAACCACCTCGACCGACCAGACGCAGACCCAGGGCCAGGCGCCCTCCGCCAGCGGCACGGGTGCCGCCACGACGCCGCCCCAGCAGCCCGCGCAGGGCACCGGCACGGCCGGCACCGGCGGGGCCTCGTCGGGCGGCACGTCGGGTGGGACGTCCACGGGCGGCACGAGCACCGGCAGCGGCGGTACGGGCGGCGTCTCGCCGGGCGAGTTCAGCCAGTTCTGCAAGGACAACCCGGGCGCCTGTTAGTGGGCCTCGGCGGGGAGCGCCGGGACTACGAGGGGCTGCATCTCGACGCCTCCGAGCTCGCCCCGGACCCGATCGAGCAGTTCCGCGCCTGGTTCGCCGCGGCCCGCGAGGCCGGGATCTTCGAGCCCGACGCGATGGCGTTGTCGACCGTCGGCGCCGACGGCCGACCGAGCTCGCGCTTGGTCCTGCTGCGCGGGCTGGACGCCCGCGGCTTCAGCTTCTACACCAACTACGAGTCGGCGAAGGCCCGCGCGCTGGCCGCCAATCCGTACGCGGCGCTGACCTTCGGCTGGCTGGCGCTGCACCGCCAGGTCCGCATCGAGGGCGACGTCGAGCGCCTGCCCGAGGCCGAGAGCGACGCCTACTTCGCCTCGCGCCCGCGCGCGGCGCGGCTGGGCGCGTGGGCCTCGCCCCAGAGCGCGGTCATCGCGAGCCGCGCGGAGCTCGAGCGCGCGCTGGCGGACGTCGAGGCGCGCTTCGCGGACGGCGAGGTACCGCGCCCTGCTCATTGGGGCGGCTTCCTCGTCCGCCCGGAGCGCGTCGAGTTCTGGCAGGGGCGCGCCGGCCGCCTGCACGACCGCCTGCGCTACGAGCGCGAGGGCGACGGCTGGCGGCTGGAGCGCTTGGCGCCCTAGCGCTAGGTCTTGGGCGCAGGCGTCGCGGGCGTGGGCGCCGTCACGAGCGTGGCCGAGTAGGCCAGGCGCGCGGTCTTGTACAGGCAGTAGTACTGCGCGAGCTGGTTGGGGAGCGTCTGGGCGGTGTTGGTCGAGGTGTCCTCGCACTTGCCCTTGCCGCGGCTGGCGCGCCAGGAGGTGTCGGCGCCGAGCCCGACGGCGAGCGCGGGCGCCCACGTCGGGACGGTCAGGGCGACGACCATGCCCTTCTTGACCGGGATCGACTTGATCAGCGGGAACTGCACGGTGGTCCCGAAGTAGGGCGTCAGCTTCTGCGGGTCGCCCTGAGCGATCGCGCGTGAGCGCAGCTTGCGGCGCGGGTTGAGGATCGTGATCTGGGCCTGGGACTCGCCGC
The DNA here is from genome assembly GCA_963851295.1 of uncultured Actinomycetes bacterium. GTDB lineage: Bacteria > Actinomycetota > Thermoleophilia > Solirubrobacterales > Solirubrobacteraceae > JAOPZW01. The sequence goes on from CAWKOS010000007.1 coordinate 133,205, forward strand.
CCAGCTTGTCGTTGAAGAAGCTCGTCTGCTTGGCGCCCGGCTTGCCGAGGGCGATGGTCCAGGCGACGATGCTGCCGTCCTTGGGGATCGTCATGAGGCCGCGGGTGGCGCCGACCTTGGCCTGGTAGCCGGTCGTGCGGCTGATGGCCAGGCACGGCCGCGCCGGGCAGCTCGGCACGGGGGCCGGGTCGACGTGGCCGATCTCGATGATCTCAGCGGAGGCGATTGCGGGAAGCGCGAGCGCCGCGCAGGCAGCGGCGGCGGTCGCGACAAGGGGAAGTCGTGACATCAGGGCCATGGAACACGCTCGCGTTGCTGGGGTTTCGCCCTCGCGGGCGCTTGCCTAGGAGGGCTCCCTCACCTTGAAGGTGGCCGTCTTGGGAGCATCGGGGGCGGTGTCGACGCACGAGACGCGGTCGCACCCGGGCTTGGTCGCCTCGGCCATGAACCGGATCGTCGCCGGGCGCCCGATCACGGTCTGCGAGAAACGCAGGGTCATCGTGCGGTCGCTCGTGCGCCCGACGATCGCCGGGGCGACCTTGGTGAGCGCCCCGCCCGGCGCGCTCTTGAAGAGGCTGCCGCGCATGGTCTCGCCGTCGGAGCGGGGGGTCGCGCAGGCGAGGAAGTCGGGGGGCGCCGCGCCCGGCTTGGTCACCGTCCACAGGCGCACGCAGATCGACCCCGGCGGACCCTCGTTGGCCATGAGGTCCTTGGGCTGCCACCCGGCGGCCAGCGTCAGGGCGGCGCGCACGCGGCGGTCGGAGGCCAGGCCGAGCTGGGCGCGGGTGAGGTCGGGCCCGGAGGCGACGTCGCCGCCGGCGTCCTTGACCACCGTCGGCGACGGCGTCTGCGCCGCCGGCGCGACCGCCGCCAGCGCGAGCGCGCAGGCGCCCGCGGCGACGAGGGCTCGGCGCGCGCGACGGGATGGCCGGGAGGCCGCCATCCGGTGATCATGACGCTTCGGGCAGGCGGAAACGCCGCCTGCAAGACCCTTCTCAGCCGTCTCGCGTCACGCGCGCAACGCCGCGCCGGCGGCGGCGATCTCGTCGGCGTCGCCCGGAGCCGGGACCCACGGCAGCTTCAGCGGGTCGTCGCGGTAGCGCGGGATCACGTGGAGGTGGAAGTGGAAGACGGTCTGCCAGGCCGCCGGCCCGCAGGCGTTGAGGAGGTTGACGCCGTCGGCGCCGAGCGCGTCCTTGGCGCGCGCGGCCAGCCGCTTGGCCGCCGCCGCGCACGCCGCGAGGTCGTCCTCGCCGACCGCGAGCAGGTCGGCGGAGTGGTCGCGCGGCACCACGAGGGCGTGGCCGCGCGTGGCCGGGTTGATGTCCATGAACGAGACGGTCCGCTCGTCCTGCGCCACCATCGTCGCCGGCAGCTCCCCGGCGACGATCTTGCAGAACAGGCAGTCGGGGTCGCGGTGGGCCATCGCCCGAGCCTATAGCGTCGCCCGCGCACGCCAGCTTCGCCTTCGGGGCCCGAAGTTGTGCGAAACCTCGACCTCCGAAGGGGTGACATACCTACGCACCGGAACTAGGATGGCTGGACCTTGGGGGGCTCCAGGTCCAGTAGGGCGCTCTTTGAGCGTCTGTGGGAGGCGTACGGTCAGGGTCGCCTCGACGACGCGCTGCACCTGATCGACGGCGAGTGCGAGCTGCGCGCGTCGGTCTCGGATCGCGTGTACCGCGGCCACGACGGCGTGCGGGCGGGCATGGTCGACTTCCGCAGGCGCTGGAAGAGCGTCACCCTCACCTCCGAGGACGTCGTCGAGGTGAGCGCGGAGGCCATCGTCGTCACCGGCCACCTGACCGCCTTCGACCACTCCGGCGTGCGCGTGTACGACGCGCCGCTGGCCTGGATGGCCGAGTTCGACGACGGCCGGCTGCTGCGCGTGACGTCCTACTCGACGCGGGCGGAGGCCCTCTCCGCCGCGCAAGATCGCTGAGCGGCCGTCGATCAACCGGACATGGACACGCGGCCGAACACCGACGTCTTCGCGCGTGTCTGGGAGCTCTACGCCTCGGGCCGCACCGGCGAGATCCTCGAGCATCTTCACCCGGCGGTCGAGTGGCGCCCGGTCCTGCTCGACCCCGCCACCTACCACGGCCACGACGGGGTCAACCGCTGGGCGCACGCCGTGGCGCGGGCGTGGAAGAGCATCACGCTCGTCGCCGACGAGGTGCGCGACGCCGCCGAGGACTGCGTCGTCGCCTCGGGGCGCATCGCCGCCTTCGACTACGGCGGCGAGCAGGCCGTCGACAGCCCGCTGAGCTGCGTGGCCGAGTTCCGGCGCGGCCTCGTCGTGCGCGCCTGCACCTTCGTGGCCGTCGACGACGCCCTGCAGTGGGTCAGCGCCCGGCCCGCGCTGCCCTAGCGAAGGCGACGGCCTCCTCGCGCGTCGAGACCTCGCCGGCGAAGCGGGCCTCGGCGATCTGGGCCATCAGCTCGCCCAGCTCGGGGCCGCGCGCGATGCCCAGCTCGGCCGCGAGCTCGTCGCCGCGCAGCAGCGGCGGCTGGGGCCCGGCCGCGCGGCGGGCGAGCGCCTCGGCGAGGACGTGGCGCGCGAGCTCGAGGTGGCGCGCGATCGCCTCGTCGGCCTTGCGCCCGCGCGTGGCGAGGCGGTCGGCCACGCTGAGCAGGGTCACGTCGGCGGCGACGGGGTCGCAGGTCACGAGGTAGCGGTAGAGCTCGTGGCGGTCCAGCGGCATGTCGTGGACGAGGAAGCCCAGGCGCAGGTGGTGGCGGGTCAGCGCCGCCACCTGGGAGCGCAGGCGCTCGCTCGCGCGCAGGCGCTCGAGCGCCGCGCGGGCCATCTCGGCCCCCTGCTCGTCGTGGTGGGGGAAGCCGATCCGGCCGCCGGGGAACTCGGTGCGCGTGGCGGGCTTGGCGATGTCGTGCAGCAGGGCACCGAAGCGCAGGCCGCCGGCGCGGGTGAGCTCGTCGGCCAGCGGCTCGGCGAGCAGGGCCCGAACGGGCGCCGCGAGGCTCTCGTCGCCCAGCGCGGCGGCGGGGTCGCGCTCGAGGTCGATCGCGGCCTGCAGGACCTCGAGCGTGTGCCCGTGGACGTCGCGGTGGTGGTAGTCGTTCTGCTGCACCCCGTGCAGCGCCGTGAGCTCTGGGAGCACCGCGGCGGTGAGGTCGAGCTCGTCCATGAGCGCCATGCCGTCGACCGCGGCGTCCGCGCTGACCACGCGCTTGAGCTCGCTGAAGACGCGCTCCTGCGCCGCGCCGGCGAGCGCCGGCGCGTGCGCGCGCACGGCGTCGGCGGTGGCGGGGTCGATCGCGAAGCCGAGCTCCGTGGCCAGCCGCGCCACGCGCAGCGTCCGCAGCGGGTCGGCCACGAAGGCCTCGACGCTGACCATGCGCAGGCGCTTGGCCTCGAGGTCCGCCGCGCCCCCGTGGGGGTCGACGAGGTCGCCGCCCGCCAGCGGCTCGGCCATCGCGTTGACCGTGAGAATCGCGCGCGCCGAGGTCGGCCTCGATGGTGCCGCCCTGCAGCGGCGTGAGATCGACCTGCCAGCTGCGGTCGCGGGCCACCACGCGCCAGGCGCCGAACTGGTCGGAGAGCTCGAACGACGCGCCGCCGGCTCCCCGGCCCAGGCTGCGCGCGGCGCGGCGCACGTCGCCGTCGACGACGACGTCGAGGTCGGGGGTCGGGCGGCTGAGCAGCCGGTCGCGCAGGGCGCCGCCGACCAGCCAGGCGCGCTCCCCCGCGAGCGCCTCGCGCAGCATCGCGATCACGGGGGCGCCCCGTCGCGGTGGTACACGCGCGGCACGCGCGGCGTGAGCCCGCAGGTGATCTCGTAGTTGATGGTGCCCAGGCGGCGGGCCATCTCCTCGGCCGGGATCCCCGGGCCGATGAGCAGCGCCTCGTCGCCGGTCCGCACGCCGGCGCCGTCGGGTCCGAGGTCGAGGGCGACGTTGTCCATCGAGACCGTGCCGACGAGCGGATGGCGCCGGCCGTCGACGACGAGCTCGGCGTTGTTGGTCAGCGCGCGGCGCACGCCGTCGCCGTACCCGATCGGCACGATCGCGAGCACGGTGTCGCGCTCGGCCACGAAGCGCCGGCCGTAGCCCGCGCTCTCCCCCGCCGCGCACGGCTTGACCTCGGCGACGTAGCTGGCGAGCTCGAGCGCGGGCTCGAGCTCGCGCGCGGCCGCGTCCTCCTGGAAGGGGTCCAGGCCGTAGATGGCGATGCCCGCGCGCACCAGGTCGAAGTGGCAGTCGGGCTCGCGCAGGAGCGCGGCCGAGTTGGCCGCGTGGAGGATCAGCCCCGGATGGCGCTCGCGCAGCGCCGGCCCCCACGCCTGGAAGCGCGCGAGCTGCTCGCCGAGGAAGGCGTCGCCGAGCTCGTCGGCGGTGGCGAAGTGCGTCATGGCGCCCGCCAGCTCCACGCCGGGCGCCGCGGCCGCCTGCTCGGCGACGCGGCTCGCCTCGTCGGGGTCGCGGGTGCCCAGGCGCCCCATGCCCGTGTCGAGCTTGACGTGCACCCGCCCGCCCCCGCGCGCGGCGACGGCCGCGACGAAGTCCTCGCGCCAGGCGACGACGTCGGCGCGCGCCATGAGCGCCTGGTCGAGCTCCACCGGGCTCAGCGCGCCCATGATCAGCAGCGGGGAGTCGATCCCCGCGGCGCGCAGCGCGGTCGCCTCGCGCGCGGTGGCGACGGCCAGCCAGCTCGCTCCGCCGGCCCGCGCGGCGAGCGCCGCCGGCACCGCGCCGTGCCCGTAGCCGTCGGCCTTGACGACCGCGCACAGCTGCGCGCCGAGGGTCAGGTCGCGGCGCAGCCGCGCGACGTTGCGCTCGATGGCGGCGACGTTGACCCTGGCGAGGGCCCGCAGCGGGCTCACTCCTTGTCGCACACGGTCCTGGCCATTCGGTGCGGGAGGAGTCTACGGGGCGGGCCCGTGGCGTCGACGGCGAACACGGGGGCCGACGCAGGGTTGACCGTCTTCCTACGATGTCTGTATGGCCGCCTCCACCCAGTCGCACCAGTCCGAGAGCGTCGAGCTCGAGCTCGAGCAGTACCGCCGGGAGCTGACCGGCTACTGCTACCGGATGCTCGGCTCGGGGTCCGAGGCCGAGGACGCCGTCCAGGAGACGATGGTCCGCGCGTGGCGGGGCATCGACAGGCTCGAGGGGCGCGGGGCGCTGAAGTCGTGGCTGTACCGGATCGCGACGAACGTCTGCCTGGACATGCTCCAGTCCGCCCAGCGGCGCGCCCGTCCGATGGACCTCGGCGCCTCGACCACCGTCGCCGAGCACAACCTCGGGACGGGGCTGGCCGAGACCGCGTGGGTGCAGCCGGTGGCCGATGCGCGCGTGCTCGCGACCGACGGCGACCCGGCCGAGCTGGCGGCCGCGCGCGAGACGATCAAGCTCGCCTTCGTCGCGGCGCTGCAGCACCTGCCGGCCAAGCAGCGCGCCGTCCTCATCCTGCGCGAGGTCCTGCGCTGGCAGGCCAGCGAGGTCGCCGAGCTGCTCGACACCACGACCGTCTCGGTCAACAGCGCCCTGCAGCGCGCCCGCGCGACGCTCGACGACATGGACCTCGACGAGTCCGGGCCGGCGGCGGTCGAGGACGAGCAGAAGGAGATGCTCGCCCGCTACGTCGACTGCTTCGAGCGCTACGACATCGACGGGCTCGTCGCGCTGCTGCACGAGGACGCCACCTTCTGCATGCCCCCGTACGAGATGTGGCTGCGCGGGCCGGTCGAGGTCAGCCGCTGGATGCTCGGGCCCGGCATCGGCTGCCAGGGCTCGCGCGTGCTCACGACGTGGGCGAGCGGGTGCCCGGCGGTCGCGGTCTACCGTCCCGCCGGGCCCGGCGTCCACGAGCCCTTCGCGCTCGCGATGCTCGACGTCGCCGACGGCAGGATCGTCGGCATCAGCAACTACCTGTATCCCGAGCTCTTCCCCGCCTGCGGTCTGCCGGTCCGCCTGGAGTCCTGACCGGCGCCGCTACGCCGCCGCGGCGGCGAGCGGGAAGGCCACGCCGGTGAGCTCCTCGGAGAGCTCCCACAGGCGCTGCGCGGTCTGGGCGTCGCGCGCCGCGCCGCTGCGCCCGACGAGCTTGGGGTGCCCGCGCTGCTCGCCGAGGCTGTCGGGGCCGACGTAGCTGTCGCCCGGGATGTCCTGGGTGGCGGCGTAGAGGGTCGGCAGCGCCCCCATCTCCTCGCTCTGGGCGACGAGGCGGTTGCCGATGGCCATGATCGCGTTCTGGATCGCGTTCTCGGTTCGGCTCTGCAGGTTGGTCGCCGCCCAGCCCGGGTGCGCCGCGGTCACCCGCAGGCTCGAGCCGGCGGCGTCGAGGCGGCGCTGGAGCTCGGACATGAAGAGCAGGTTGGCGAGCTTGGACTGCCCGTACGCGCGCCAGCGGTGGTAGTGGCCGTGCTCCCAGTTGAGGTCGTCGAGGCGGATCGAGCCCGCGCGGTGCGCGCCCGAGGCGACGACGACCACGCGGTCGGTCACGCTCGGCAGCAGCAGGTTGGTCAGCGCGAAGTGCCCGAGGTGGTTCGTGCCCATCTGCAGCTCGAAGCCGTCCTTGGTGCGCCGCTCGGGGACCCCCATGACGCCCGCGTTGTTGATGAGGACGTCGAGGTCGCCCTCCCATGCCTCGGCGAACGCGCGCACCGAGGCGAGGTCGGCGAGGTCGAGGCGGCGGACCTCGGTGCGGCCGGGGATCGAGGCCGCGGCCTGGTCGCCCTTGGCGACGTCGCGCACGGCCATCACGACGCGCGCGCCGGCGCCCGCGAGGGCGTGGGCGGCGGCGTAGCCGATGCCGCTGTTGGCGCCGGTGACGACGAAGGTCCGGCCGTCGAGGTCGGGAAGATCGGAGGCGTTCCACTTGGAGCGGGGCATGGCCGTAAAGTAGCTGGTGACAACAATGCTGTCAATGCCAACATGGAATCGGTAGGATCGCCGACATGACCGTCGCGCAGACGCGTCCCTACCACCACGGCAACCTGCGCTCCGCCCTGCTCGCGTGCGCCGAGCGCGCCCTCGACGAAGGCGGCGCCGCGCAGCTCTCGCTGCGCGAGATCGCCCGCCAGGTCGGGGTCAGCCACGCGGCGCCGCGCCGCCACTTCCCCGACAAGCAGGCGCTGCTCGACGCGCTCGCCGAGGATGGCTTCGAGCGCCTGGGCGGCGAGCTGCGCGAGGCCGTGGACGCGGCCGGCGAGGGCTTCCACGCCCGGCTCCTCGCCCTCGCCCAGACCTACGTCCGCTTCGCCACCGAGCACGCCGCCCTGCTCGAGCTCATGTACGCCGGCAAGCACCGCCCGGGCGCCGACGACAGCCTGCGCGAGGCCGGCGAGCGCACCTTCGAGGCGCCGATGCGCCTGATCGCCGCCGGCCAGGCCGCGGGCGACGTCGTCGGCGGCGACCCCGCGCGGGTCGGCGTCGCCGCGTGGGCCGCCGTCCACGGGCTGGCCTCGCTGGTCAACAGCGAGCTGATCGACGGCGACGCCCTCGACGAGCGCGTCGCCGAGGCGGTCGCGCTGCTGGTCGAGGGCCTGCGGCCGCGCTAGGCCCAGGCCGACTCGGGGTCGGCGCGCACGACGACGTCGGCGACGATCGCCGAGACGTTGTCGCGCCCGCCCGCCTCGAGCGCGAGCTCGACGAGCCGCGCCGCGCACGCCTCGCGGTCGGCGAGGTCGCGCAGGACCGCCTCGATGGCGCCGTCGTCGACGACGTCCGAGAGCCCGTCCGAGCACAGCAGCAGCCGGTCGCCGAGGCGCGCCTCGAGGCGGCGGAGCGCCGGGCTCGTCCCGGGGTCGCCGTCGAGCGCCGCGAGGACGAGCGAGCGCTGGGGGTGCTCGCGCGCCTGCGCCGCGTCGAGCGCGCCGGTCTCGATCATGAGCTGGATCCAGCTGTCGTCGCGCGTGAGCTGGGTCAGGGCGCCGTCGCGCAGCAGGTAGGTGCGCGAGTCGCCGACGTTCGCGACGACGTAGCCCTCGTCGCCGAGGGCGACCGCCGTGAGCGTCGTGCTCATCCCCGCCAGCCACGGGCGGCAGTCGGCGATGAACCCGATCGTCTGGTTGCCCCACGCGATGGCGGCCGCGAGCGCGTCCTCGAGGGATCCCTCCAGCCGGCACTTGTCGGCGTGGACGAGCGCGAGGATCGCGGTCCGGCTGGCGACCTCGCCCGCCGCGGCGCCGCCGACGCCGTCGGCCACGGCCGCCAGCCGCGGGCCGGCGAAGACCGCGTCCTCGTTGTTGGGGCGCCGCCCGACGTCGCTGCGGGCCGCGCACTGCAGGGCCAGAGCCTCCGTCATGGGGTCAAGACGCTAGCGGAGGGGTGAAGCAGCGGCACGAGCGGCTCCCAGCCGGCGCCCAGCAGCGCGACGAGCGAGGGCGGCGTGACGACCTGCGCCCTCCCCCGCGCCGGGCGGCGCGCGCGGGTCGTGTAGCCGCCCGGCGTCCAGGTCAGCAGCTCGCGGCCGAGCACGAGCCGCGGCGCCCCGTCGTGCCAGACGAAGGCGCCGTCGGGCAGGGTGCGCAACGCGGCCTCGTGGCAGCGGTGCCCGCGCGTCTCGGAGTCCACGCGCTCGGCGTGGAGCTGCGCATCGATCGCCTCGGCCCCGCGCGCGCCGGGGTGCAGCGACGCCCAGAAGTCCCCGAGCCGGTCGTAGTCCGCGCGCCGGCACAGCGCGCACGGGCGATGGCCGGCGGCCAGCGCGGTGGCCTCGTCGAGGAAGAAGAGCTCGGTGAAGCGCCCGGGCCGGCGCAGCGGCCGGCGCAGCCACCCGCGGAACTGCAGCCGGCACGCGATCCAGCGCCGCCCGTCATAGCGCCGGCGCAGGCGCCCGGCCTCGTCGTGCAGGCAGCCGCGGTTGCCGTACACCAGGCCGCGCGCGGGGTCGGCGATCACCTCGCCCAGCGGTGTGACCCGGTTCTGGAGCGCCATGGGGGATCAGACGCCGCCGACCCCGTTGGACGTGAGAACCGCGTCGAGCTCGGCGATCAGTCGCGCCTCGACGGGCATGTCGATCGGCTCGGGGCCGACGGTGTGGTGGTAGGCCGGGAAGTCCCGCGTCCCATAGCCGCGCACCTGGTTGTCGAGCTGGTGGAAGGCGCCCTCGACCGTGAGGACCAGGCCGGGCTCGTAGTGCTTCGGCGGCAGGTACTCGTCGCGCTCGACCGGCCGCACGATCCATCCCTCAACCTTGCGCGCACGGCGAAAGCCCGAGCCTCCGGAGACCTCGGTCTTCGTCGTGCCCGGATCGCCGGCGGCGTGCATGGCGGCCAGGAAGGCGCTCGTCGCCTCGGCGCAGCGGTCGGCGAGCGGACGATCGTCGACGACCGCCATCACCTCCCACTCCGCGCGCGTCGGCAGGCGCTCGACGTCTGCGAGGTTGCGCCCGCACGAGACGCAGAAGACGCCGCCCGGAACCTCGCCGCAGTACGGGCAGACGCGGGTGTCCGGCGCGATGGTCATCGCAGCCTCGCGAACGGGAGCGCCTCGATCACGTCGCGTGCGATCACGCCGTCGACGCCCTTCTCGCCCGCGGCGCGCACGCCCGCGCGCGCGTGCAGCCGCACGCCCGCGCTCGCGGCCGCGAAGGGCTCCAGGCCGCGCGCGAGGACCGCGGCGAGCACACCGCTGAGGACGTCGCCGGTCCCCGCGGTGGCCAGCGCGCTCGTCGCCCCGGGGCTGACCGCGACCGGGCCGCGCGGGTCGGCGACGAGCGTGTCGTCGCCCTTGAGCACGACGATCGCCTGCGAGCGGCGCGCCGCCTCGCGCGCGTGCTCCAGGCGCCGCGCCTGGACGTCGGCGGCGTCGACGTCGAGCAGGCGCGCGAGCTCGCCCTCGTGCGGGGTGAGGACCGTCGGGCCGGGGCGGCCGACGAGCGCCTCGAGGTCGCCGGCGTGCGCGTTGAGCCCGTCGGCGTCCAGGACGACCGCGACCTCGGCACGCGCGACGAGCTCGCGGGCGAAGGCGAACGCGCCCTCGCTGCGCCCCAGCCCCGGGCCGACGACGAGCGCGCCGCCGCGCGCGGCGAGCTCGAGCACCTCGCCGGCGCCGGCCGGCGTGTGGGCGCCGTCGTCCTCCGGCAGCGCCCGCGTCATCGCCTCGAGCAGCCGTCCCGCCAGGATCGGCTGCGCCGACGCGGGCACGCACGCGGTCACGTAGCCGGCGCCCGCCCGCTGCGCGGCCTCGGCGGCGAGCGTGGGCGCGCCGGTGAGGCCGCGCGACCCGCCGGCGACGAGGACGTGGCCGCTCGTGAACTTGGTCCAGCCCGCCTCGCGCGAGGGCAGCAGCGCCAGCAGGGCGTCGTCGTCGATCAAGCCGACGTCGGGCTCGTCGACCGGCACGTCGGCGGGGATGCCGATGTCGACCACGCGCACGGCGCCCGCGTGCGCCTTGCCGGGGTTGATCCACAGCCCGGGCTTGGCTCCCGCGAAGGTCGCGGTCGCCCGCGCCCGCACGGCCTCGCCCTCGACCGCCCCGCTGGCGGCGTCCACGCCGCTGGGCACGTCGGCGGCCACCACCGGCATGATCGCGGCGTTGAGCGCGGCGATCGCCTCGGCCACGGCGCCGTGCGGCGCGCCGCTGAACCCGGTCCCCAGCAGGGCGTCGATCGCCCCGGCGCAGCCGTAGAGGCGCTCCGCGGCGAAGGCCTCGATCCCACCCGCACGCTCGGCGTTGACGCGCGCGTCGCCGCGCAGCTCGTCGACGCCGGCGACCGCGAGGATGCGGACCTCGCGCCCCACCCCGCGCAGCATCCGTGCCGCGACGTAGCCGTCGCCCCCGTTGTTGCCCTTGCCGCAGACGACGGCGATCGTCCCGTCGGGGACCACCTCGGCCGCGAGGTCGGCGAGCCCCTGCCCCGCGCGCTCCATGAGCTCGAGGCCCGGGATGCCGAGCTCCCCGATCGCCCACCGGTCGGCGGCGCGCATGCGCTCGGGATCGGGCAGGCCGTCCAGCCATGCCGGCAGGCTCACCGCAGCACCGCCACCGCGCCCGCCGTGGACTTCGTGTGCGTGAGCGAGACGTGGACCTCGACGCCGAGCTGCGCCGCGCGCGCGGCGGCTTCGCCGTGCAGCTCGACGCGCGGCGGCCCGTCGCCCCCGCCCACGACCTCGATCTCGCGGGGGCGCAGCACGTCCATCTGCAGCGCCTTGCTCACCGCCTCCTTGGCGCAGAAGCGCGCCGCCAGGTGCTGTGCGGGCCGGCCCTGGACCTCGGCGTAGGCGCGCTCTGCGTCCGTGAACAGGCGGTCGGCCAGCCCGGGCCGGCGCGCGAGCGCATCCTCGAGCCGATCGATCTCCAAGAGGTCCAGTCCGACCACGCCGTCATTCAAGCAAGGCCCTACGCTCCGGGCCATGGCCGTCGACCCTGAGATCACCGGCTTCTACGACCGCGGCGACGAGGAGGGGCGCCTCACCGCGTGGGGCCGGCTGGAGTTCCTGCGCACCATCGAGCTGCTCGAGCGCTTCCTGCCCGCCCCGCCGGCCGTCGTGCTCGACGTCGGCGGCGCCGCGGGCGCCTACGCGCTGCCGCTGGCGCGCGCGGGCCACGAGGTCCACCTGCTCGACCCGGTGGCGCTGCACGTCGACCAGGCGCGCGCGGCCTCCACCGCGCAGCCCAGCGCGCCGATCGCCTCGGCGCGGGTCGGCGACGCCCGCGAGCTGCCCTTCGCCGACGCGAGCGCCGACGCCGTCCTCGCGCTCGGCCCGCTCTACCACCTGCCCGAGGCCGCCGACCGCGCGCGGTCGCTGGCCGAGGCACGGCGCGTCCTGCGCCCCGGGCGTGCTGGCGGCGGCGGTCATCTCGCGCTTCGCCTCCACGATCCACGGCCTCCTGGGCGGGCTACTGCTGCAGGCAGGAGGAGCACCCTCACTGGTTCACGACGGCCTACTTCCACCACCCGCAGGAGATCGCCCCCGAGCTCCAGGCGGCGGGCTTCGCCGTCGACGCGCTGGTGGCCGTCGAGGGCCCCGTCGGCATCGCCGCCGAGACGGGCGCGCTCGACGACTGGCTCGACGACGCCGAGCGCCTCGAGCTGCTGATGCGCGCGATACGGCGCGTCGAAGCCGAGCCCAGCCTGCTGGGCGCCAGTCCCCACCTGCTCGCCATCGCTACTCGACCGTGACGGTCTTGGCCAGGTTGCGCGGCTGGTCGACGTTCAGCCCGCGCTTGCGCGCGATCCGGTAGGCCAGCAGCTGCAGCGGGATCACCGCGAGCAGCGGCTGCAGCATCCAGTCGGTCTGCGGGATGCGCACCACCGACTCGGCGTGCTCGCCGATCGCCTGGTTGCCCTCGGTCGCGATGGCGACGACGTGGGCGCCGCGGGCGCGGACCTCCTGCATGTTGGAGACGACCTTGTCGAGCACCGGCGAGTCGGTCGCGACCGCGACGACGGGCGTGGACTCGTCGAGCAGCGCGATCGGGCCGTGCTTCATCTCGCCCGCCGCGTAGGCGTCGGTCGAGATGTAGGAGATCTCCTTGAGCTTCAGCGCGCCCTCGAGCGCCACCGGCAGGCCGACGTGGCGGCCGAGGTACAGGAAGAAGCGGTCGCCGAAGTGCGCCTCGGCGATCTCCTCGACCTGCTCGTCGATGGTCTCGAGGAGCTCTTCGATGCAGTGCGGCAGGCGCTTGAGGTCGGCGATGATCTCGGCGCGGCGCTCGGCCGGCAGCGTGTCGCGCAGCTCGGCGAGCTTGAGGCCGAGCAGGAGCATGACCGCCACCTGGCAGGTGAAGGTCTTGGTCGCCGCCACGCAGACCTCCAGGCCGGCGCGCGTGTAGAGGACGCCGTCGGCGTCGCGCGTGGCCTGCGAGCCCATGATGTTCGTCAGCGCCAGCACGGTGGCGCCGCGCTCGCGCGCGATGCGCATCGCGGCCAGCGTGTCGGCGGTCTCGCCGGACTGGGTGATGCCGATGACGAGGTCGCCGGGGCCGACCACCGGGTTGCGGTAGCGGTACTCGGAGGCGATGTCCATCTCCACCGGGATCCGCGCCCACTCCTCGATCGCGTAGCGGCCGATGAGGCCCGCGTGGTAGCTCGTGCCGCAGGCGACGACGACGATCCGCTTGACGTCGCGCAGGATCGCCTCGTCGAGCGCGCCCTCGTCGTCGAGGTCGACGCCGTCGGCGCGCACCGTGCGGTCGGCGATCGTCTCGGCCACCGCGTCGGCCTGCTCGTGGATCTCCTTGAGCATGAAGGTCTCGAAGCCGCCCTTCTCAGCGGTCTCCTCGTCCCAGTCGATCCGGACGACCTCGCGCTCCAGGACAGTGCCGTCGGGCTCCATGAAGGTGGTGCCCTCGGGCGTGATCTCGACAATCTCGCCGTTCTCGATGTACTGGACCTCGCGCGTCTCGCGCAGGAAGGCGGGGATCGCGCTGGCCAGGAAGGTCTCGCCCTCGCCGCGGCCGACGATCAGCGGGCACTCCTTGCGCGCGCCGACGAGCGTGTCGGGCTCGTCGATCGAGAGGGCGACGAATGCGAAGTGGCCCTCGAGCTCGGCGTAGGCGGCGCGCACGGCGTCCACCAGCGAACCGGTCGCCATGTGATGGGCGACGAGGTGGGCGATGACCTCGGCGTCGGTCTCGCTCGTGAAGACGGCGCCCATGTCGAGCAGGCGCTTGCGCAGCGTCAGGTAGTTCTCGACGATGCCGTTGACGACGACGTGGACGCGGTCCTCGGTGTCGAAGTGCGGGTGCGCGTTCTCCTCGTTGACGCGCCCGTGGGTGGCCCAGCGCGTGTGGCCGATGCCGGTGGTGGCGGTGCGGGTGGCGGTCGCGACCGCCCCGTCGTCGTCCGCGTCGGAGCGCGCCGCGACGGCGTCGCGCAGGTGCTCGAGGTTGCCGACCGCGCGCACGGAGTCGATCGAGTCGCCGGCGATCATGGAGATGCCGGCGGAGTCGTAGCCGCGGTACTCGAGCCGCCTGAGGCCTTCCAGCAGGAGGTCCTGCACCGGGCGCCTGCCGACGTAGCCGACGATGCCGCACATAGGGCCTGGTCCCTTTCGTTTTAAGACACCGCGGGACCGCGTGGAGCGGCCCCGAGACGGTGATCACCGTAGCAGTTGAGGGCGTTGTTCCCTGAATTCCGCGGGTAGCCGCGGCTCCCTCCTGCAGGTTGGCCGTTGGCGGCCCTGCGCGCCCTCCCCCAACGACCAGTCCGCGCGCGCACGGTCAGCGCCTTGACAGCGCCGGCGGCGGTGTGGGAGGCTGACGCCGCCTTTTTGTAGGAGAGCTGCACAAACTCTGGCGATGGCCTACGAACTGCCCGGACAGCGCAGTGAGACCGTGCGACGGTCGAACCTCGGCGCAATCGTGCGAGAGCTGCACAATCATGGCCCCCTGTCGCGTTCCGAGCTCGTGACGAGCACCGGGCTCACCCGCAGCGCGATCAGGGGACTCATCGGCGAGCTCGTCGTCGCCGGCCTCGTGACCGAGGAGCGCGGCGCCTCGCAGGGCGCACCGGGCCGCCCCTCCCCACTCGTGCGCCCGAGCCCCGCGAGCGGGATCGTGCTGGCGCTCGAGATCTCCGTCGACTCGCTGGCGGTGGCCGCCGTGGGCATCGGCGGCGATGTCCTGGACATCGTCCGGCTCGACCGCCCGCGCGACCGCTCGTCGGTCGACGAGACGCTCGCGGACCTCACGGCCCTCACCCAGGCGGTGCGCCGGCGCCTGCCGGATCCCGACGGGCTGATCGGGATCGGCGTCGCCGTCGTCGGCATCGTGCGCCGCGCCGACGGCTTCGTCTCGATGGCGCCGAACCTCGGCTGGCGCGACGTGGCGCTGGCGGAGCGCCTGGCGAGCGCGCTGCGGACGTCCCTGCCGATCACGGTCGCCAACGAGGCCGACCTCGGCGCGCTGGCCGAGCTGCGCCGGGGCGCGGCCCGCGGCCTGGAGCACGTGCTCTTCATCAACGGCGAGGTCGGCGTCGGTGGCGGGCTCATCGTCGACGGCAAGCAGCTCACCGGCGCCGCCGGCTACGGCGGCGAGGTCGGCCACATCCCCGTCAACCCCGACGGCCGGCGGTGCCGCTGCGGCTCGGTCGGCTGCTGGGAGACCGAGGTCGGCGAGGGCGCGCTGCTGCGGCGCGCCGGCCATCCGCCCGACGCCGGCCGCGACGAGGTCGACGCCGTCCTGCGCGAGGCCGCCGAGGGCAAGCGCGACGTGCTCGACGCGTTGGACGCCGTCGGCCGCTGGCTGGGCTTCGGCCTGGCCGGCCTCGTCAACGTCCTCAACCCGCAGATCGTGGTGCTCGGCGGGCTGTTCGGGCGCATCCATCCCTTCGTGGAGAGCACGCTCGGCGCCGAGCTGCACCGGCTCGCCCTGCCTCAGTCGCGCGAGGCCGTGCGGGTGGTGCCGGCCGCGCTGGGCGTCGACGCACCGCTGCTCGGGGCGGCGGAGCTGGCCTTCGAGCCGCTGCTCGCCGACCCCTCCCCATGGACACGACCGGCCGCCGTGGCGACGGGCTGAAGCGAGGAGGCACGCCGAGAACGAGAGAACCAGCGAGGAGTCAGAGAGAGCGAGGGAAGGCGGCGCCGAATCGGGTCCGGCGCCGGAGGACAGAGAACCATTCGAGTCAGGAGGAGGGTCCAGCGATGAGCAAGCTCAATCGCGGAATCGTCGCCCTGTTGGCGGTCGCCGCGCTGGTCGTGGCGGCGTGCGGAAGCAGCAGCAGCGACAACAGCGCCAGCTCGAGCTCGGGCGCATCGAAGTCGAGCTCCGGCAAGCCGGTGACCATCAACTGGTGGCACATCGCCAACAACGATCCGTTGAAGACGATCTGGAAGAACGCGGCCGCCCAGTACATGGCCTCGCATCCGAACGTCAAGATCAAGATCACCGTCCTCGAGAACGAGGCGTTCAAGGCCAAGCTCACGACCAACATGCAGGCCGGCAAGCCGCCGGACCTCTTCCAGTCGTGGGGCGGCGGCACGCTCAAGGAGCAGGCCGACGCCGGCCTCATCAAGGACGTCACCGAGCCCACGCAGTCGTGGATCGGCACGCTCAACCCCGCGGGGGTCGGGCTCTACAAGGTCGACGGCAAGCAGTACGGGATCCCGTACAACCTCGGCCTCGTAGGGGTCTGGTACAACAAGAAGCTCTTCAAGAAGGCCGGGATCGACAGCCCGCCGACGACGTGGACCGACTTCCTGAGCGACGTCCAGAAGCTCAAGAGCGCGGGCATCACCCCGATCGCGGTCGGCGAGAAGGACAAGTGGCCCGGGATGTTCTGGTGGGCCAACCTGTCCCTGCGCGTCGCGGGCAAGGACGCGATGGCGAAGGCCGCCAGCGACGGCGGCGTGTTCGACAGCGCCGGCTTCGTCGAGGCCGGTAAGCAGCTGCAGAAGCTGATCGCCCTGAAGCCCTTCCAGCAGGGCTACCTCGCCGCGCCGTGGGACGGCGCCGGCGGCGAGGCTGCCACGGTCGGCAACGGCCGCGCGGCCATGGACCTGATGGGCCAGTGGGCGCCCTCGACCTTCGCGGCCAACACGAAGGACAAGAAGGGCCTGGGCAGCAACGTCGGCTGGTTCGCGTTCCCGTCGGTCGACGGCGGCGCGGGCCAGACCGGTGAGCAGTTCGGCGGCGGCGACGGCTTCGCCATCGGCCGCGACGCGCCGCCCGAGACGGTCGACTTCGCGCGCTTCCTCGTGAGCCCGGAGATCGGCAGCAAGGGCGGCGCCAGCGGCGCCATCCTGCCCGTGGCGAAGGGCACCGAGAGCTCGGTGACCGATCCCAACATGAAGGCCGTGCTCGACGCGCGCGGCAAGGCGTCGTTCGTGCAGCTCTACCTCGACCAGGCCTACGCGCCGGCGGTCGGGCAGGCGGTGAACGACACGGTCCAGAAGCTGTTCGCGGGCAAGGCGAGCCCCGAGCAGGTCTCCAAGCAGATCGCGGATGCCGCCAAGGCCGGTTAGGCGAGCGGCATCGGCACCTGCAGGCCAGGCGGCGCCCCCCCGCCGCCTGGCCGAGCCGGTGTCGGTCGCGGTCCGGCGGGGCGGCTCCGGGCCGCCCGATCGCCGGCGCCAGCGCCGCGCGCGCGCGATCCGCAAGTGGAGCGCGATCGGGCTCTTCCTGCTGCCCGCGTTCGTGCTCTACTGCCTGCTCGTCGTCGCGCCGATCATCCAGGCCTTCCACTACAGCGGCTACAAGTGGAACGGGCTCTCGACGCCGACCGACTTCGTCGGCCTGGACAACTACAAGCGCGCCTTCCAGGACCCCGTCTTCACCGGGGCGCTCAAGCACAACGGGATCATCGTCCTGCTCTCGCTGGCGATCCAGCTCCCGTTCGCGCTCGGGATCGCCTGGGTCCTCAACCAGCGTCTGAAGGGCCGCGCGCTCCTGCGCGTGCTCTTCTTCATGCCCTTCGTGCTGTCCGAGGTCGTGACCGCCGTCGTGTGGTCGCTGATCCTCCAGCCCCAGGGCCTGGCCGACCACACGCTGACCGCCGTCGGCGCCCAGTCGCTCATCCACGACTGGCTGGCCGACCCGAGCATCGTGCTCTACTCGCTCTTCATCGTGATCTCGTGGAAGTACTTCGGCTTCCACATGGTCCTCTACCTCGCCGGGCTGCAGCAGATCCCGCGCGAGCTCGAGGAGGCGGCGGCGATCGACGGCGCCACCACGCGCCAGATCTTCCGCTACATCACGCTCCCCCTGCTGGGGCCGACGATCCGGATCTCCGTGTTCCTCTCGATCATCGGCGCCATCCAGCTCTTCGACCTCGTGTGGGTGATGACGGGCGGCGGCCCGGTCGACGCCTCCAACACGATGGCCGTCTACATGATCAACCACGCCTTCAAGCGCTTCGAGTTCGGCTACGCCAGCGCGGTCGCGGTGATCATGCTCGTGATCTCGCTGATCATCGCGCTGACCTATCAGCGCTTCGTCCTCCGGCGCGACATCGATGGCGCCCTGACCACGATGGGACGGTAGCCATGGCCACCGCCGACACGACGCTCCCCCGCAGGCCGTCGCCGCGCTCCGTGCGCCTCAGGCGCATCGGAGCGCGCGGCGTCCTGTACGCCATCGCCTGGGTCGCGGCCATCGCGACGCTGGTGCCGGTGCTCTACGCCGTCCTCGGGGGCTTCCGCGACACCGGCCAGATCTCGACCAAGCCCGTGGGGCTCCCCGATCCGTGGGTGTGGTCCAACTACTCGTCGATCCTCAAGTCCGGCGACTTCTGGCACGAGGTCTGGAACAGCGCCCTGATCGCGCTCCTCTCCACGGGGCTGACGGTGCCGATCGCGGCGATGGCCGCGTTCATCTTCGCCCGCTTCGTCTTCCGCGGGCGCGAGCTGCTCTACACGGCCTTCACGCTCGGGCTGCTGTTCCCGGTCGCGATCGCGATCCTGCCGGTCTTCATCATGATGCGCAACCTCGGGCTGCTGGACAGCCCGCTCGGGGTCGCGCTGCCGCAGGCGGCCTTCGGCCTGCCGATGACGATCATCATCCTGCGGCCGTTCTTCCACAGCATCCCGGCCGAGCTGCAGGACGCGGCGGCGATCGACGGCTGCGGGCCCTTCCGCTTCTTCTACAAGATCATGATCCCGCTCTCGCGGCCCGTGCTGGCGACGGTCTCCGTGCTCGCGATCGTCGGGAGCTGGAACGCCTTCCTGCTGCCGCTCGTCGTCCTCACCGACTCCGGCGGCTGGACCCTGCCGCTCGGCGTGACGAACTTCTCCCAGCAATACACGACCGACACGGCCAAGGTCCTCGCGTTCACGACGCTGTCGATGGTGCCCGCGCTGATCTTCTACGCCTTCGCCGAGCGCCAGCTCATCCGCGGCCTCACGACCGGGGCGGTGAAGGGGTGAGCGTCGCCGCCGCGCCCTACCTCGACGCGTCGCTGTCGGTGAGCGACCGCGTCGGCGACCTCCTCGGACGCATGACGCTCGAGGAGAAGCTCGCGCAGCTCGGATCGATCTGGGTCTTCGAGGTCCTCGACGGCGAGCGCCTTCACCCGGCCAAGGCCCAGCACCATCTCGCCGCGGGCATCGGCCAGATCACGCGCGTGGCCGGGGCCACGAGCTACGAGATGCCGGTCGTGGCGGCGATCGCCAACGAGATCCAGCGCCACCTCGTCGAGGAGACGCGCCTGGGGATCCCGGCCATCGTCCACGAGGAGTGCCTGCACGGGATCGTCGCGCGCGACGCGGTCTGCTTCCCGCAGTCCATCGGGCTCGCGGCCGCGTGGGACCCGGAGCTGCTGGAGGCGATGGCCGCGAGCTTCGCCCGCCAGCTGCGCGCCGCCGGCGCCCACCAGGGCCTCGCGCCGATCTTCGACATCGCGCGCGACCCGCGCTGGGGGCGCATCGAGGAGACCTATGGCGAGGACCCCTACCTGGTCGCCGCGCTGGGGATCGCCTACGTGCGCGGGCTGCAGGGCGGCGAGGCGCCCGTGCTGGCCACCGGCAAGCACATGGTCGGCCACGGGGCGCCCGAGGGCGGCATGAACCGCGCGCCCGCGCACCTCGGGGAGCGCGAGCTGCGCGACGTCTACCTGTGGCCCTTCGAGGCCGCGGTCCGCGAGGCGGGGCTGCGCTCGATGATGCACGCCTACGAGGACGTCGACGGCGTGCCGTGCGTCGCCTCGCGCGAGCTCTTCACCACGACGCTGCGCGACGAGTGGGGCTTCGACGGGATCGTCGTCTCCGACTACGCCGGCATCGACGAGCTCGCGACCTCCCACGCGACCGTCGGGGACCTGTCGGCCGCCGCCGCGCTCGCGCTCGAGGCGGGGATCGACGTCGAGCTGCCCACCACCGCCGCCTACGGGGCGCCGCTGGCGGCGGCGCTCGCCGACGGCCGCGTCGACCCGGCGCTCGTCGACCGCGCGGTGGCGCGCGTGCTCGCCGTGAAGTTCGACCTCGGCCTCTTCGAGGCCCCGTACGTCGACGTCGAGGCGGCGCGCCCGGCCCTCGAGTCCGACCGCGCGCTCGCCCGCGCGGCGGCGCGCGCCTCGATGACGCTGCTCGAGAACGATGGGACGCTGCCGCTGCGCCCGGATCTGCGCTGCATCGCGGTCATCGGCCCCAACGCCGCCAGCGCGCGCAACCTGCTGGGCGATTACGCCCACATCGCCCACATCGAGACGCTGCTGGAGATGCGCGACAACCCGATCGGCTTCCCGGTCCCCAAGGACCTCAGCCTGTCGGACACGCTCGAAGGCCGCGCGACGGTCCTCGATGCCATCCGCGAGCGCGCCGGCGGCGCCGAGGTCCGCTGCGCGGCGGGCGGCGGGGTGCGCGACGCTACCGACATGGAGATCGACGAGGCGGTGGGCGCCGCCCGCGGCGCCGACGTGGCGATCGTCGTCGTCGGCGAGCGCTCGGGGCTGACCCTGGAGTGCACCTGCGGCGAGATGCGCGACCGCACCGAGCTGACGCTCCCCGGGCGCCAGGAGGAGCTGGTGGCCGCCGTCGCGGCCACGGGCACGCCGGTCGTCCTGGTCGTGGTCTCGGGCCGGCCGCTGGGGATAGAGGCCGCGGCGGCGAGCTGCGCCGCGGTGCTGCAGGCGTGGGTCCCGGGCGACGAGGGCGCAGCGGCGATCGCGGACGTCCTCTTCGGCGACGTCAATCCCGGCGGCAAGCTCGCGGTGACCGTTCCGCGCCACGTGGGCCAGGTGCCGATCCACTATGCGCACAAGCCCTCCGGCGGGCGCTCGCACTGGCACGGCGACTACGTCGACGGCTCGCACCTGCCGCTGTGGCCGTTCGGCCACGGCCTCTCGTACACCCGCTTCGCCCTCCACGGGCTCCAGCTCGACCGCGCGGCGGTGGCGCCCGAT
Organism: uncultured Actinomycetes bacterium; assembly: GCA_963851295.1. GTDB lineage: Bacteria > Actinomycetota > Thermoleophilia > Solirubrobacterales > Solirubrobacteraceae > JAOPZW01. Next base: position 153,951 of record CAWKOS010000007.1, read on the forward strand.
GGCGAGGTCGCGATCAGCGTCGAGGTCGAGAACGTCGGCGATCGCGAGGGCGACGATGTCGTCCAGCTCTACGTGCGCGACGAGGAGGCGAGCGTCACGCGCCCGGTCAAGGAGCTGCGCGGCTTCGCGCGCGTGCGCCTGGCGCCCGGCGAGCGCCGGCGCGTGACCTTCGGCCTCGCGGCCGAGCAGCTCGCCTTCACGGGGCTCGACGGGCGGCTCGTGCTGGAGCCCGGGCGCGTGCGCGTGATGGTCGGCACGTCGTCGGCCGACCTGCCCTGCCAGGCGGAGCTCGAGATCACGGGCGAGCCGACCGTGCTGGCCCGCCGCTCGCGCTATCTCACCGACGTCGCGGTCGACTGACCCGAGGCGGCCAAGGCGGCAAGCGTGGCCGGCCGCCTGGCGGTACGCGGAGCCGCGCAGACCGTGACCCCGAAGGCACGGTCATGCGCTGGGGACCGGACCGGTGGCCGTCGGCGCCTTGCAACAGCGCGCCGGCGGCAGATCGCCGCTCTCGTCGAGGCCGTGCAGCGCCTTCCAGGCCGCCTCCGCACCTCCGACGACCGACCCTGTGGCGAGGCCGGTCGCGAGCCCCACGCTCTGGACCAACGCGACCACGTTGCCGACGGCGCTGGCCAGGCCGCCCGTCGCCACGAGGGCCTTCCCCCCGATGTTGAGGATCCTGCGCCAGAGGCGGTGCGGAACGCGCTGCCTGGCAAGCTCGGCAACAGGGTCGAGGCCGGCGCCGGACAGCTGATTCCTCGACGTGCCCAGCGCCTCGGCGAGCCGGGCCGAGAGCGACCGCAGCTCCTCGTACTGCTCAGGCCTGAGCGGCTCGACGCGGCGGCCGAGCGTCTGGGAGAGATCGGTGAGCACGCGAACGGCGTGCACCGGCGTCATCTCGGCCCCGACGAGCACGAGCGGCTCGTGAGCCAGCAAGCGGTCGGTGTCGGCGTACTCCTCCATACCGGCCGCGAGGTCGCTCTGATGAAACACCGCTCCGAGCCCGGACCACAGCGCCTCGTCATCCCTCACCACCAGCCACGCGCGATGCAGGGAGGCGAGCGCGGCGTCGAGCCGCTCTGTGTCGGCGCTCGCCCGGAACGCGTCCCAATGGTCAGAGGCCTCGCCGTAGCGGACGATCAGGTACCGGCACTCCTGAAGATCCTCGAGCATGTCCGATGCGCTCCTCGGGTCATCGCTCACCGAGCGCTCTGCGCCTCGCCGGTGGTCGTGGCAATCGTGGCCTTCACGGCGCCGAGTTGCCGCAGATCGTGGCTTTTGTGCAGCCTCCTTGAGCAAAGCGGCGCTGTTGCGCTGCTGTGCTAGGCGCAGTCCTGAGGGGGTTGTTCGGCGTGGCCAGCGGCGGCGGCACGAACAGATCACCGAGGAAGGGAGTCAGCGACGGAGCGGGCGCGAGCGGCTCGGTTCCGCGGTCCGGCACGCTTCGCGCGGGCACTGAACGATTGTGGGGCCTCTGGGCCCCACAATCGTTCAATCGGTGATCGTGTGCGCTGGCCGAGCCGCTCCGGCCCGCGCGGCCGGTCGCTCCGGCCGCCTCGATGCCTCGCCGCGCGCGCCACGGCGCCCTCGGGCGACCCCGGAACAACGTGCCCACGGACTACGCCTAGGAGGCGCCGCTGACGATGGCGACGAGGCGGTCGCACGCCGCGACCGCCTCGTCGTCGCTCGGCGCCTCGACCATGACGCGCACGAGCTGCTCGGTGCCGCTGGGGCGCACGAGCACGCGTCCGCGACCCTCCAGCGCGCGCGCCTCGCGCTCGCTGGCCTCGGCCAGCTCGCGGCTGGCCATGGCGGCGTCGCGGTCCGCCACGCGGACGTTGACGAGGCGCTGGGGCAGCTTGCGCATCGCGTGGCGGTCGGCCAGGTCGGCGCCGTCGAGCGCCTCGAGCGCGAGCAGCGCGGCGGCGATGCCGTCGCCCGTCGCGTTGTAGTCCATGTCGATGATGTGGCCCGACTGCTCGCCGCCGAGGGCCCAGCCGCGCTCGCGCAGCGCCTCGAGGACGTAGCGATCGCCGACCTGCGTCGTGGCGACCTCGATCCCGGCGTCGCGCATGGCGACGTGGAAGCCGTAGTTGGTCATCACCGTCACGGCGACGCCGTCGCCCGGCAGCCGGCCGGCCGCGCGCAGGTGCAGCGCCGCGAGCGCGATCAGCTCGTCGCCGTCGACGACGGTGCCATTGCGGTCGACGGCGAGCACGCGGTCGCCGTCGCCGTCGAAGGCGAAGCCGAGGGCGTGGCCGCCGGCGACGACGGTCGCGGCGAGCGCCTCGACGTGGGTCGAGCCGCAGCCGTCGTTGATGTTGCGCCCGTCGGGGGCGTCATTGAGCGCGGTGACCTCGGCGCCCAGGCGGCGGAAGATCTCCGGCGCCTCGCGGTAGGTGGCGCCGTGGGCGCAGTCGAGGACCACGTCGAGGCCGGCGAGGTCGAGGCCGGAGAAGCGCTCATGCAGGGCGCGCAGGTAGTCCTCCTGCGTGCCGTGCAGCTCGCGCACCCGGCCGATCCGCGTGGCCGGCGCGGGCGCCTCGTCGAGCCGGGCCTCGATGGCGGCCTCGGTCTCGTCGGAGAGCTTGAAGCCGTCGGCTGCGAAGAACTTGATCCCGTTGTCGCGGTAGGGGTTGTGCGAGGCCGAGATGACCGCCGCCAGCTGCAGGCCGTACCGGCGCAGCAGCAGCGGCGCGGCCGGCGTGGGCAGGATGCCCCCGAGCAGGACGTCGCCGCCGGCCGCCGTGATGCCCGCGGCGAGCGCCGCCTCGAGCATCTCGCCCGACTCGCGCGTGTCGCGGATGACGAGCACCTTCGGCTCGTCGGCGGGCCACTGCAGCGTGGCGGCGCGCCCGAGGCCGAGCGCGAGCTCTGCGGTGAGCAGCTCGCCCGCGACTCCGCGTACGCCGTCGGTCCCGAAGAGCTTGCGGGCCAAGGCGCCGCGTCTAGCGCTTGCTGAACTGCGGACGCTTGCGCGCCTTCTTGAGGCCGGCCTTCTTGCGCTCCTTCACGCGCGGGTCGCGCGTGAGGAAGCCGCGGCGCTTGAGCTCGCCGCGGAGGTTCGGATCGGCCTCCAGCAGGGCGCGGCTGATGCCGTGGCGCAGGGCGCCCGCCTGGGAGGAGACACCGCCGCCGTGCATGCGGGCGATGACGTCCATGCGCGTCTCGTAGCCGACCGCCTCCAGCGGCTGGCGGATGTTGCGCTGCAGGGGCGTGCGCGGGAAGAACTCGTCGAGCGTCCGGCCGTTGATCGTGTACGCGCCGTTGCCGGGCTTGAGGATCACGCGCGCCACGGCGGTCTTGCGCTTGCCGGTGGCGCTGTAGCGCGCGCCGGCGGCGAGGTCGATCGCGACCGAGGCGATCGGCTGATCGTCGGGGACGTCCTCGGCGTCGTCGCTGACGGGCTCGCCGTCGTCGTCCTCGTCATAGGGGCTGTCGCCGCGCGAGTCGGCGCCCTCCATGACGATGTCGACCTCGAGGTCGGCGCCCGGGATCTCCGGCTTGACGCGCGGGGTGGGCTCCTCGTCGTCGTCCTCGTCGGCCTCGGCCTCGGCGGCGGGCGCCGGCGCGGCGGCGGGCGGCTCGGCGGCGGCGGGCTGCTCGGCCACCGGCTCCGCGGCGGCGGGCTGCTCCTCGGCGGCGGGCTCCTCGGCCACCGGCTCCGGGGCGGCGGGCTGCTCCTCGGCGGCGGACTCCTCGGCCACCGGCTCCGGGGCGGCGGGCTCCTCGGCCACCGGCTCCGCGGCGGCGGGCTGCTCCTCGGCCACCGGCTCCGCGGCGGCGGGCTGCTCCTCGCCGGCGGGCTCCTGCGCCACGGGCTCCTCGGGCGCCGCCTGCTCCTCGCCGGCGGTCGGCTCCTGCGGGGTCTCCTCGTCGGCGGGCGTGCGGTCGTCGGCCATCAGGACTTCGTCTCCATCGGGGTCGGCTTCTGGGCCGCGTGCGGGTGGTCGGGACCCGCGTAGACCTTCAGCTTGGTGAGCTGCTTGCGAGCGAGGCGGTTGCGGGGCAGCATGCCCTTGACCGCGAGGCGGATGACCTCCTCGGGCCGGCGCTGCAGCATGTCCTCGAGCGAGCGCTCCTTGATGCCGCCGGGGTAGCCGGAGTGGCGGTAGTACTTCTTGTCCGCGCGCTTGTTGCCGGTGACCGAGATCTTCTCGGCGTTCACGACGACGACGAAGTCGCCCGTGTCGACGTGCGGCGTGTACTCGGGCTTGGTCTTGCCGCGCAGCGCATCGGCGATCTGGGTCGCGAGGCGGCCGAGCGTCTGCCCGGCGGCGTCGACGACGAGCCAGTTGCGCTCGCGGTTGGAAGGGGTGGCGACGTAGGTCTTCATGACGGCGTGAGAAAGCCGCACGGCGGCGTGTCCGCGCGGCGCGACGGCGCATGATAGGGCAATCGGCGCCCACTTCGCCGCCCGGTCACGGGGTCAGGTTCCGGACATCCGCCGCCGGGTATAGGATGCCGCGCCAACTTCAGTAGATACGCCGAATCCGCCGACGGCTCTCCACCTGGTCGCGGCGGAACGGGGGACCCACTGAGGCGCGCTTCGGCGTGTCTCTGGGGCGAATCCGGGAGGGATGCCCGGTAGCGCGGATCGGCCGCGCGAGCCCGTCAGCTCACCCCGTAGGCGGCCAACCGACCGTGGACCTGCCCGCGCGATCCCCCCTACGCCCGGCCGCTGCCCTGCGGTGCGTCGCCATCACCGGCCTCCTCGCCGCGCTGGCCCCGGCCGCCGCGCTCGCCCAGTCGCCCGTCTCGACCGGCGGCGCCTCGCCCACGCAGGCCGCTCCGACGCCCGTCGCGGCGGCGTCCGCCGTGGCGCCGCGGCCCGTCGTCGACGCGGTCACCTGCCGCACGGCCTGCCTCGGGATCGCCCGCGCCACGCCGGGCAGCGTCGTGCGCGTCAGCGGCGAGGGGATGGCGACGGTCACGAGCGTGATCCTGCTCGGCCGCCGCGGCGCCCGCGACGACGTCACCGTGCCCGCGACGCCGGTCTCCGCGACCGCCGTCGAGGCCACGCTGCCGCCCAACGCGCACGGCGGGCCCGTCAGGGCGATCGACGCCACCGGCCGGCGCTCGCTGCAGTCCAAGATGCGCCTCGTGATCCGCCCGGCCGGCACGAAGGACCCGGGCGGCCCCGTCGTCGAGGCCAAGGTCGAGACCCGCAAGCTGCTCTTCGAGGGCGGGCGCAAGGCGACGGTCAGCTTCTACGTCCGCGGCCCGGCGCCGGTCGACGTAGCGGTCGACGTGGTGCGCGCGAGCGACCGCGTCGCCGTGGCGCACGTCGCCGTCCCGGCCGCCGCCCCCGGCAGCGTGCAGAGCGTCGACTGGGACGGCATGATCGCCGGCGTCGCGCAGCCCGACGGGCGCTACGTCTTCCAGGTCGCCGCCGTCAGCGCCGGCGGCGTGGGCGCCCGCGCGGCGCAGGCCGCCGTCCCGTCGCCGCGGCGCGAGAGCTTCTGGCTCGTGCACGACGTCTTCCCGATCGCCGGTCCGCACACCTACGGCCAGGGCTTCGGCGCCCAGCGCAGCGGCCACGTCCACGAGGGCCAGGACGTCATGGCCGACTGCGGCCTGCCGCTCGTCGCCACCCAGGCCGGGACGGTGAAGTTCGCCGGCACCCAGGCGCTGGCGGGCAACTACGTCGTCATCAGCGCCCAGGACGGCTCCGCCGACTACGTCTACATGCACCTGCGCGATCCGGCGCTCGTGAAGAAGGGCGACGCGGTCATCACCGGCCAGACCATCGGCTTCGTCGGGCGCACGGGAGACGCCACGGCGTGCCACCTGCACTTCGAGATGTGGCCCGCGCCGGGCTGGTACACGGGCGGCCGGGCGGTCGACCCGCTGCCGAGCCTGAAGGCCTGGGACGTCGCTTCCTAGCTAGGCCTCGGGCCGCGCCAGGCGGGCGGCCTGCAGCTCGCGCTCCAGGCGCTCCAGGCGCGCGATGCGCCGCGCCAGCGGCGGGTGGGTCGCGCCGAGGCGGCCGGCCCAGCCCTCCCCCTCCTCCTCGACGGGCAGCAGGTGGAAGACGTCGCGGGCGGCCGCCACGCGCAGGTCGGCGCGCGGGATCAGCGCGAGCTCGCCCGAGATCCGCCGCAGCGCCGAGGCGAGCGCGGCGGGGCGGCCGGTGAGCGCGGCCGAGCCGGCGTCGGCGGCCAGCTCGCGGTCGCGCGAGAGGATCTGGGTCCCGAGCAGCGAGACGCGGCCGACGGCGGCGGCCACCACGCCGCCGATGAGCATGAACCACCAGCCGCCGCGCAGCATCCGCTTGCCGCCGTCGAGCAGGACGGCGCCCGGGCCGCCGACGGCGGTCATGACCGTCGCGTCGCGGTTGACGAGATGCGCGAGCTCGTGGCCGACGACGGCCTCGAGCTCCGCCGGCGTGAGGAGGTTGAGCAGCCCCCGCGTGACGTGCAGGCGCGCGCGGTCGCGCGAGAGCCCGACCAGCCACGAGTTGGGCTGGCGCTCGGGCTCGATGACGATCTCGGGCTTGGGCAGGTCGGCGAGGACGCACAGCCGGTCGACGATCGCGTGCAGCTCGGGCGCCTGGGCGGGTGTGACCGGCTGCGCGCGCGGCCGGTTGCGGCGCTCGGTGACGGTCGTGCCGATCCCGATCGCCGCGGCGATCGCGAAGGCGGCGACGAGCTTGAAGGGCGCCAGGTAGACGAGCGCGGCGGCGCACACGAGCACGGTGAGCGGCGTCATCACGGCAGCCAGCAGCATCCGGGCCTGCAGGCCGCGGTCGGGCCGGATCAGCTCGGGCCTGCGACGGCGACGCATCGTCCACCGAGATTACTCCGGCCGGTGCCTGGGCGCGAACATGCGCAACTGCTAGGTTGCGTGTCATGCGCGTCCTCGTGCTCGGAGGGACCGTCTTCCTCGGCCGCCACGTCGCCGCCGCGGCGCTGCGCCGCGGCCACGAGGTGACCGTGTTCCACCGCGGCCGCCACGGCGCGGGCCTCTTCGCGGGCGAGGCCGAGCACGTCCTCGGCGACCGCGCCGGCGACCTCGCGCCGCTGCGCGGCCGCGCGTGGGACGCCGCGATCGACACGAGCGGCTACCAGCCCGACGACGTCGCCCGCTCGAGCGCGCTGGACGTCGGCCACCTCGTCTTCGTCTCGACCGCCAACGTCTACCCGGCGTGGCCGGCCGAGCCCGTCGACGAGGACAGCCCCGTGTGGACCGAGGGCGACGACTACGGCCCGCTGAAGGCGGCGTGCGAGCGCGCCGCCTCGGAGCTCCTGCCGGGCGCCGTGGCGAGCGTCCGCGCGGGTCTGCTCTGCGGGCCGCACGACAACATCTTCCGCCTGCCCTGGTGGATCCGGCGGATCGCGGGGGCGGCGACGTCGTCGCCCCCGGCGACCCCGAGCGCATGGTCCAGCTCATCGACGCCCGCGACCTGGCGGCGTGGATGCTCGACCTCGCCGAGGGCCGCGTCGCCGGGGCCTTCAACGGCACCGCGCCCGCAGGGCGGACGACGATGCGCGAGGTCCTCGAGGCCGCGGTGGAGGCGACCGGCGGCGGCGCGCGCCTGCGCTGGGTGCCCGACGAGGTCCTCGCCGAGCACGGCGTCGAGGCGTGGGACGAGCTGCCGCTGTGGCTTCCCGCCGACGGCGGCGCGGGGACGTGGGCGATCGGCACCGACCGCGCCCAGGCCGCCGGCCTGCGCTGCCGGCCCGTGGCCGAGACGGTCGCCGACACGTGGGCCTGGCTGCGCGGCGGCGCGGACGACATCGGCGACTGGCGCGCCGAGAACCGCCCGCGCGGGCTGAGCGCCGAGCGCGAGCGCGAGCTGCTGGCCGCCGCGCCTTAGCCGCGGCGCGCGAACGCGACCGCCCGCGCGTGTGAGAGGCTCGCGCCATGGCGCGCGAGCTCAAGCTGGGACTCAACACGGGCTACTGGGGCGCGGGGCCGCCGCCCGGCATCGAGGCGACGATCGCCCAGGCCGAGCGGCTGGGCTTCGACTCGATGTGGACCGCCGAGGCCTACGGCTCGGACGTCCTGACGCCGCTGGCCTGGTGGGGTGCCGCCACCGAGCGCATGCGCCTGGGGACCGCCATCGTGCAGATGTCCGCCCGCACCCCGGCGGCCACGGCGATGGCCGCGATGACCATGGACCACCTCTCCGGCGGGCGCTTCATCCTCGGCCTCGGCGTCTCGGGCCCGCAGGTCGTCGAGGGCTGGTACGGCCAGCCGTTCGCCAAGCCGCTGGCGCGCACGCGCGAGTACATCGCGATCCTGCGCGACGTCTTCGCGCGCGAGGGCCGCGTCACCGCGCCCGGCCCCCACTATCCCCTCCCCTATCCGGACGGCACCGGCCTGGGCAAGCCGCTGAGGTCGACGCTGCACCCGGTGCGCGAGTCGATCCCGATCTTCCTCGGCGCCGAGGGGCCCAAGAACGTCGCGCTCTGCGCCGAGCTGTGCGACGGCTGGCTGGCGCTCTTCTTCTCGCCGCGCAACGAGGGCTTCTACCGCGAGGCGCTCGCCGAGGGCTTCGCCCGCGAAGGCGCCCGGCGCTCGTTCGAGGACTTCGAGGTCTGCGCGACCGTGCCCTTCATCGTCCACGACGACGTCGAGGCGGCCGCCGACATGCTGCGCCCGATGTACGCGCTGTACTTCGGCGGCATGGGCGCGCGCGGGGCGAACTTCCACCACGACGTCGCGGTGCGCCTCGGCTACGAGGCCGAGGCCAAGCGCTGCCAGGACCTCTATCTCGAAGGCCGCAAGGACGAGGCCGCCGCCGCGCTGCCGACGCGGCTGGTCGAGGAGCTCGCCCTCATCGGCCCGCCGGACAAGATCCGCCACGACCTCGAGGCCTGGCGCGACTCGATCGTCACCACGCTGCTGATCGGCGGCACGCCGGAGATGCTGCGTGAGGCGGCCGAGCTCGTGCTCGGCCAGGCGTAGCTAGGCGCTCTCGGAGCGCGCGCCGCCGGCGCTCGAGTCCGACGGCCCGAGCTGCACGGCGAACGGCTCGCCGGAGGGCAGCGTGCCCTCGAGGTAGAAGCGGCCGGAGCCGCGCATGACGAGCCGGTCGTACTTGGGCTGCGCGCGGATCTCCGACGCCTGCGCCGACTCGGGCGGCTCGAACTGGAAGTCCATGCCCACGACTGTAGCCGTTACGGGCGCGGCAGCGGCGGGATCACGCAGATGAAGCCGAGCGGCTCGTCGCCGACGGCCTCGAAGCAGTGCAGCTCGTTGCCGGCCACGTAGACGACGTCGCCGGGCCCGACCTCGTGGATCTCGTCGCCCAGCGTCACCCGCGCGCGCCCGTTCTGGATCACGACGCCGTGGTCGTGCGGGTGCTGCTCGCGGCGCGTCTGCTTGCCGGGCTCCACGTGGAAGTAGCGCACGTGGTAGTTGGGGACGTCGTCGAGCGCGCCGATGAGGTCGTGGCGCTCGACGCCCTCGAGCGACGGGTCGTCGTAGGCCGCCGGCTCGACGGCGTCCCATGCGCGTTGCGATTGGCGATGGCGGACGAAGCCCATCCGTTCAGGCTATTCCCATTCGATCGTGCCCGGGGGCTTGCTCGTGATGTCGAGCACCACCCGGTTGACCTCGCGCAGCTCCCCGATCATCCGCGCCGCGATCTGCTCGAGCAGGTCGTAGGGCAGGCGGGCCCAGTCGGCGGTCATGGCGTCGTCGCTCGTGACGGCGCGGATGACGACGACGTAGCCGTAGGTGCGCTCGTCGCCCTGGACGCCGACCGTGCGCACGTCGGGCAGGACGCAGAAGGACTGCCACAGCTCGCGGTACAGGCCGGCCTTGCGGATCTCGTCCTGGAGGATGAAGTCGGCGTCGCGCAGGACGTCGAGGCGTTCCCTGGTCGCCTCGCCGCCGACGACGCGGATCGCCAGGCCGGGGCCCGGGAAGGGCTGGCGCCAGACGAGGCGCTCGGGGAGCCCGAGCTCGGCGCCCACCGCGCGGACCTCGTCCTTGAAGAGGGCGCGCAGGGGCTCGACGAGCTCGAACTCGAGGTCGTCCGGCAGGCCGCCGACGTTGTGGTGGGACTTGATCGTCGCCGCCCCCGTCCCGCCGCCGGACTCGATGACGTCGGAGTAGAGCGTGCCCTGCACGAGGAAGCGCGCGTCGCCGATCGTGGCCGCCTCCTCCTCGAAGACGCGGATGAACTCGGCGCCGATGATCTTGCGCTTGCGCTCGGGCTCGGTGACGCCGCGCAGCTTGTCCAGGAAGCGCGTCTCGGCGTCGACCGCGACGAGGGGGACCTTGAAGGTGTCACGGAAGGCGGAGATGACCTGCTCGCCCTCGTTCTTGCGCATCAGCCCGTGGTCGACGAAGACGCACGTGAGCTGGTCGCCGATCGCCCGGTGCACGAGCAGCGCCGCCACCGAGGAGTCGACCCCGCCGCTGAGCCCGCAGATGACCTTGGCGTCGCCGACCTGGTCGCGGATGCGCGCGATCTGGTCCTCGACGATCGACGCCGCCGACCACGCCATGTCGCAGCCGCACACGTCCCCCAGGAAGCGCTTGAGGACCTCCTGGCCGTACGGCGTGTGCACGACCTCGGGGTGGAACTGGATGCCGTAGATCCCCCGCGCCTCGGACTCGAAGGCGGCCACCGGGGACTCGGTCGACGACGCCAGCGCCGTGAAGCCCGGCGGCGGCGCGAAGACGGTGTCGCGATGCGACATCCAGCAGCTCTGCTCGGCCGGCAGCCCGGCCAGCAGGCGGCCGTGCTCGTGGACGGTGAGCTTCGAGCGCCCGAACTCGCCGACCTCGGCGCCCTCGACGCGCCCGCCGAGCCTGGCGGCGAGCAGCTGCATGCCGTAGCAGATGCCGAGCACCGGGATCCCGAGCTCGAGCAGCTGCGGATCGAGCTTCGGGGCGCCGTCGGCGTAGACCGAGGCGGGGCCGCCGGAGAGGATCAGCCCCTTCGGCTTGCGCCGCGCGACCTCCTCGGCGCCGACGTGATGGGGCAGCAGCTCGCTGAAGACCCCGCACTCGCGCACCCGCCGCGCGATGAGCTGCGAGTACTGGCCCCCGTAGTCGAGGACGACGACCTCATCGACGGCCCGCGGGACGTCGACCGGCGCGCTCTCGTCGGCGAGCTCCGTGCCGGCGGTGGCGGCGGTGACGACCCCGTGCTCGTCGCTCACTCGGCCCCCGTCAGTGCGGGGGCCTTGTCCTCCACCGGCGAGCCGTTGCCGTTGCCCGGGGCCGGGCGCGAGGCGGCCCCGCCGCGCGAGCCCATGCCCACGCCCTGCGAGGTCTGCAGCGCCTTGCCCTCGGTCTGCAGCGACGGGGCGATCATGAGCTCCGCGCGGTTGAACTCGGCGAGGTCCCTGTAGCCACAGGTCGCCATCGAGGTGCGCAGGGCGCCCATGAGGTTGAAGGTGCCGTCGTTCTCGTGCGCGGGGCCGATGAGGATCTCCTGCAGCGAGCCGTTCTGCACCGTCTGCACGCGCGCGCCGCGCGGGAGCGTCGGATGGAAGGTTGCCATGCCCCAGTGGAAGCCGTGGCCCGGCGCCTCGTAGGCGCGCGCGAGCGGCGAGCCGATCATCACCGCGTCGGCGCCGCAGGCGATCGCCTTGGAGACGTCGCCGCCCGTGCGCATGCCGCCGTCGGCGATGACCTGGACGTACTCGCCGGTCTCGAGCATGTGCGTCGAGCGGGCGCCCGCGACGTCGGCGATCGCCGTCGCCTGGGGCACGCCGAGCCCGAGCACGCCGCGCGTGGTGCACGCCGCCCCCGGCCCAACGCCGACGAGGACGCCGGCGGCCCCGGTCCGCATGAGGTGAAGGCCCGTGTGATACGAGGCGCAGCCGCCGACGATGACCGGCACCCCGACCTCGCGGATGAACTCCTTGAGGTTCAGCGGGGTCGTCGTCTGCGAGACGTGCTCGGCGGAGACGACCGTGCCCTGGATGACGAGGATGTCGAGGCCGGCCTCGAGCGCAAGCTCGTAGTGGCGCGCGACGCGCTGGGGCGTCAGCGAGGCGGCGGCGACGACGCCCGGCTCGGCCTTGATCTCCTGAATGCGCTGCGAGATCAGCTCGGGCTTGACCGGCTCCTGGTAGATCGCCTGCATCTCGCGCGTCGCGGCGTCCTTGGGGAGCTGCGCGATGCGCTCGAGCTGGGCGTCGGCGTCCTCGAAGCGCGTCCAGATGCCCTCGAGGTTGAGGACGGCGAGGCCGCCGAGCTTGCCGACGATGCGGGCCGTCTCGGGCGAGACGACGCCGTCCATGGCGGAGGCCAGGAGCGGCAGCTCGAAGCGGTAGTCGCCGAGCTTCCAGGAGATGTCGACGTCATCAGGGTCGCGCGTGCGCCTCGAGGGCACGATCGCGACGTCGTCGAAGCCATACGCGCGGCGGGCCTTCTTCCCGCGGCCGATCTCGATCTCCATCAAGTCATCCTAGGGTCGCGTGCGGACGAGAAGACCCCGCGCAGGCGGGGTCCAGGTAGGGGTCTTTCGTCGGGCCTGGTGGCGGCGGCAGACCACGATCCGGCCACGATAGCACCGCGCCTGGCGTCAGCCCGAGCCACGCGGCCGGCGCCGCGACGGCGCCCGGTGGGGCGGCTGCGACGGCGGGTCGCCGACCTCCGGCGCGCGCCACGGGAAGGTCTGCGGGCTGCCCTGCTCGAGCGTGAACTCGCCGCCGTCGTGGCGCAGGGCCAGCGGCTCGCCGGCGACGAGCTCGTAGCGCGCCTCGCCGGGCACGATCTCCACCCGCAGCCGCCGCCCGCGGAGCATGAGCCCGAACGCGAGGCGCTCGAGGGGCGGCGGCAGGCGCGGGTCGAAGGAGAACATGCCGGCGTGGTCGCGGAAGCCACCGAACCCGGCGACCGCGGCGAGCCACGAGCCCGCCAGCGACGCCATGTGCAGCCCGTCGCGCGTGTTGTGCTCGAGGTCGTCGAGGTCCATGAGCGCGGCCTCGCCGAAGTAGTCGAAGGCGAGCTCCAGGTGGCCGACCTCGGCGGCCAGGATCGCCTGCACCGACGCCGACAGCGACGAGTCGCGGACGGTCAGCGGCTCGTAGTAGGCGAAGGCGCGCGCCTTCTCCTCGGCCGTGAAGCGGTTGCCGTGCGCGACCATCGCGAACACGAGGTCGGCCTGCTTGACGACCTGCTTGCGGTAGAGGTCGAAGTAGGGGAAGTGCAGCAGCAGCGGGTACTGGTCGGGCTCCATCGCGTCGAAGTCCCAGCGCTCGTGGCCGGTGTAGCCCGCCGACTGCTGATGGACGCCGAGCGCGTCGTCGTAGGGGATCGCGACCGCGTCGGCGGCGTCGCGCCAGGCTGCGATCTCCTCGTCGTCGACCCCGAGCGCCGCGGCCGGCTCGCGGAAGCGCACGCACGTCTCCGCCGCGCCCGCCAGGTTCCGCGCGGCCATGAGGTTCGTGTAGACGTTGTCGTCGGCGATGGCCGAGTACTCGTCGGGCCCGGTGACGCCGTCGATGTGGAACGCCCCGTGCGGGTCGTGGTGGCCCAGCGAGCGCCACAGGCGCGCCGTCGCGACCAGCAGCTCGAGGCCGATCGAGCCCGCGAAGCCGTCGTCGCCCGTGACGTGCAGGTAGCGCAGGACCGCGTCGGCGATGTCGGCGTTGACGTGGAAGGCGGCGGTCCCCGCCGGCCAGTAGGCCGAGCACTCGTGGCCGCGGATCGTGCGCCACGGGAAGACCGCGCCGTCGAGCCCGAGCTGGCGGGCGCGCTCGGTGGCGAGGTCGAGCGTCGAATGGCGCCAGCAGAGCGCGTCGTAGACGGCGTCGGGCGCGGTGTAGGTGAGCACGGGCAGGACGTAGCTCTCGGTGTCCCAGAAGACGTGGCCGTCGTAGCCGTCGCCGGTGAGCCCCTTGGCCGCGATCGCGCGCTTCTCGGCGCGGGCCGCCGACTGCAGGGTGTGGAAGAGCGCGAAGCGGACGGCCTGCTGGAGCTCGTCGTCGCCGTCGATCTCGACGTCGGCGCGGTCCCAGAAGTCGTCGAGGTAGGCGCGCTGCTCAGCGAGCAGGCCGTCGAAGCCCGTGCGCCGCGCAGAGGCGAGCGCGGCGCCGACCTGGTCGCGGATCGAGACCATCGAGCGCTGGCTGGACCAGCCGTAGGCGAGCAGCTTCGTCAGCGTCAGCGTCTCGCCGGTGCCGACCTCGGCGCTCACCGTCACGCGCGCGATGTCCTCGAAGCTCTCGTTCTCGGAGACCGTGCCCTCCGGCCCGTGCACCGTGTGGTCCATGCCGGCGGCCATCCGCAGCGCGCTGTGGCGCGTGCTGTGCACGAGCACCGCGCGCAGCTCGTGCGTGCCGTACGACTCGGACGCGAGCGGCGAGCTCAGGATCGCCGCCGCGCGGGGGTCCTCGCTGGGGACCGGGACGGCCTCGTTGGCGACGAGCTCGGACTGGATCACCAGCCGCGTCTCGCCGTCCTGCGGCTCGACCTCGTATCGGATCGCGGCCACCGAGCGCTGGACGAAGGAGACCAGCCGCAGCGACCGGATCTTGACCTCGCGGCCCGCCGGCGAGCGCCAGTGGACCTCGCGCCGCAGCACCCCGGCACGCAGGTCGAGCGTGCGGCGGTGCGAGATCAGCGTCCCGTAGCGCACGTCGAAGGGCTCGTCGTCGACGAGCAGGCGGATGAGCTTGCCGTTGGTGACGTTGACGATGGTCTGGCCGTCCTCGGGGTAGCCGTAGCCGGCCTCGGCATAGGGCAGCGGGCGGACCTCGTAGAAGGCGTTGAGGTACGTCCCGGGCAGGCCGTTGGGCTCGCCCTCGTCGAGATTGGCACGCAGCCCGATGTGGCCGTTGGAGAGCGCGAGGACGGACTCGGCCTGGGCCAGCATGCCGAGCTCGAGCTGCACCTCGGTGACCGCCCACGGCTCGACCGAGAACTGCGGCTGGGCGATCACAGCAGGTCGGCGAGGTCGTCGACGACGACGGTGGCGCCGTGGGCGAGCAGGGCGTCGCGCTGGCCGGCGCGGTCGACGCCGACCACGTACCCGAAGCCGCCGGCGCGCCCGGCCTGCACGCCGGCGAGCGCGTCCTCGAAGACGGCCGCGTGCTCGGGCGCGACGCCGAGGATCCGCGCCGCCTCGAGGAAGGTGTCGGGCGCGGGCTTGCCCTTGAGGTGGCGCTCCTCGGCGACGACGCCGTCGACGCGGACCTCGAGCAGCTCCTCGATCCCCGCGGCGACGAGCACGTCGTGGCAGTTGTGGCTCGACGAGACGACGGCGCGGCGCAGGCCGGCGTCGCGCGCGGCCCGCAGGTAGCGCACGGAGCCCTCGTAGGGCTCGACGCCGTCGTGCTTGATCAGGCGCAGGACGATCGCGTTCTTGGCGTTGGCCAGGCCCTGGACCGTCTGCGCGTCGGCCGGATCGGGATCGTCGTCGGCCGAGCCCTCGGGCAGCTCGATCCCGCGCGAGCCCAGGAAGTCGCGCACGCCGTCCAGTCGCGGCTTGCCGTCGACGTACTCGTCGTAGTCCTTGACGAGGTCGAAGGGCTGCTCGCCGCGCTTGGCGAGGAAGGCGTCGAAGGTCTGCTTCCAGGCGCGCGCGTGGACCTCGGCGGTCTTGGTGAGGACGCCGTCGAGGTCGAAGAGGCACGCCGTGACGGCGTCGGGAAGGCCGAGCACCTACGGGACCTCGGCCGGCGTCTCGAGACGCTGGACCTCGGTCTCCGCAACCAGGCGCTCGACCTCGCGCGGCTCGATGAGCCCCGCCCCCAGACGCTGGGTGGACTCCGCGCCGCAGGCGACCCCGAAGCGCAGGCAGTCGGCCGCCGGGGAGCCCGTGTAGCGCGATGCGACGAAGCCCGCCAGGAAGGCGTCGCCAGCGCCGACGGCGGCCACCGCCTCGCGCGGCTCGATCCACACCCGGTGCAGCGTCGGCGTGCCGTCGACGAGCACCGACGCGACGCAGCCGTCGGGCAGCGTCATGATCGCCTCGCGCGCGCCGAGGGCGACCATCTCGCGCACGGCGATGACGCGATCCTCGTCGTCGTTGAACTCGTGGCCGACGAGCTCCTCGGCCTCGAGCACGTTGGGCGAGATGACGTCGGGCTCGGCGCGGACGGCGAGGCGCATCGGATCGCCGTCGGCGTCGACCACCGTCTGGACGCCCGCCTTGCGCACCTCCTTGATGAGCTGCGCGTAGACGTCGGCCTCGACCCCGCGCGGCAGCGAGCCGGCGAAGACGACGACGTCCGCGCCGCGCGCGAGGTAGACGAGCTTGTCGCGGAAGAGCTCGATCTCCTTGGCGCTGACCGCGGGGCCGCGCTCGTTGATCTCCGTCGTCTCGCCGTTGGTCGGGTCGTGGACGGCGGTGTTGGTGCGCGACTCCTCGCGGATGCGCACGAAGTCGTTGAGGATCGACTCCTCGGTGAGCTGCTCGACGATCCGCGTGCCCGTCGCCCCGCCCGCGAAGCCGGTGGCGATCACCGGCTGGCCGAGCGACTTCAGGGTGCGCGCGACGTTGACGCCCTTGCCGCCCGGCATGGTCGTCTGCTCGACCGTGCGATGGCGACGTCCGAGCCGGAAGTTCGGCACCGAGAGGGACTTGTCGATCGCCGCGTTGAGGGTGACGGTGATGATCATGCGATCCCGCTGGACCCCGCCTGGCGGCGCCGGCGCCGGACCGCGCGACGACGCAGGAGGACCAACTGGAGGCTAGCGAGTGCGACGGCGCTGAGGATCACGACGGTCAGCGTGCGCCCGAGGAAGTCGTCGCCGCGCTGCCAGATCGAGGCCTGCGTGATCGCGCGATCGGTGACCAGCGGGACCGTCGCGATGGTCCGCCCGCGCCAGCGGACCTCGATCGTCCCGACCCGCGTCCCGGCCGGCAGCGGGCCGTCGAGCTCGTCGGGCACGTCGAGGACGCGGACGGGGAGCTTCTCGCCCCGCCGCGCGGTGCGTTGCACGGTGCGCGAGGCGACGAGCGAGACGCGCTGGTCGCGGTGGGCGAGCTTGACGCTCGCGAAGGCCTCGTTGCGCTTGACCGGCGTCACGCGGTGGTAGCGGCCCAGGCCGTAGCGGATGAGCGCGAGCGAGTCGCTGTCGCGCGCGGCCTCGCTGGGCTCGTCGAGGACGACGGAGATCACGGTCACGCCGTTCTTGGTGGCAGAGCCGACGAGGATGTAGCCCGCCGTGTTCGTGTGGCCCGTCTTGACGCCGTTGGCCTCGGGGACGTTGCGCACCAGCAGGTTGCGGTTGAGGATCGTGCGCGGGTGGTCGCCGGTCTTCAGCGTCGCGCGCGGGAGGTCGGTGACCGCGCGGAAGAAGGCGTTGCGGCGCAGGATCAGCGTGAGCTTGACCAGGTCCTCGGCGCTCGAGTAGTTGCCCAGGGCGTCGAGCCCGATCGCGTTGGCGTAGTGGGTGTGGCTCAGGCCGAGCTCGCGCGCGCGGCGGTTCATCATCGAGACGAAGGCACGGTTGGAGCCGCCGACGCGCTGGGCGAGGGTCGCCGCCGCGTCGTTGGCGCTGGCGAGCAGCAGGCCGCGGAGCAGGTCGGCGACCGTCATGCGCTCGCCGCCGTGCAGGCCGATCACCGACTCGGCGGGCGAGGCGTGGTAGGGCACCGTCGTGAGGACCTGCGAGAGCTTGGTGTGCTCGAGGGTGACGAGCGCGGTCATGAGCTTCGTCGTCGAGGCGATCGGGCGCTCGCGGCGCGCCTGGCGCTGAAAGACGATGTCGCCCGTGGCCGGCTCGACGAGGATCGCCGCGGGGGCGCGGACGGCCGGGGGTGCGGCATGCGCGGCGGGTGGGGTCACGGCCGCCGCGGCGGCGAGCACGAGCAGGAGGGCGGTCGCGACGAGCGCGGCCGCCGGGAGGCGGACGCGCTCCGTCACTTCGAGAGCCTGACCCGCTGGCCGGCGTGGAGGGTGTCGGCGTCGAGCTTGGGGTTCAGCCGCTGGATGGTCGCCAGCGGGACGCCCGTCTTGATCGAGATCGCCGACAGCGTGTCGCCCGACTTGACGACGTAGGCGCGGCGGCGCTTGGCCTTCTTGGCGCCCTTGCCGGAGGTCGTCGTGGTCGTCGTCGTCTGCTGCGAGCCGCCGCCCGAGCTCTTGGCGCCGTCCCCCTTGAGCAGCGTGTTGTCGACGACGGCGTAGACCGCGACCACGCACGTGATCAGGGCCACCGGGGCCAGCCAGCGGCCTGGGCTGCGTCGTCGGCGTCGGGCGTTGACCATGAGGTGAGCGGAGCATAGGGCGCGGCGCGGAGCACCGATCACACCAGCGACCACGCGAGGGCGCGCAGTCGCTCGGCCTCGCGGCGGGCCGCCTCGGCGGGGTCGCCGCCGTGCTGCTCGTGCGCGTGGACGATCGCGCGAGAGGCGGTCACGAGGCCGCCCGCCCGGCCCGCCGCGAAGGCCGGCGCGAGGTCCTCGACGCGCCCTCCCTGGGCGCCGATGCCGGGCAGCAGGAACGGCGTGCGGGGCATCAGCTCGCGCGCCCGCGCGAGGTGCTGGGGCTCGGTGGCGCCCACCACCGCGCCGACGTCGTGCAGGCCGCTGGCCGGCCCGGGGGTGCCGAGGCCGTCGACCATCCGCGCGACGCGCTCCCACACGCGCTCGCCGGTGTCGGTGGGCAGGTCCTCGACGTCGGCGGCGCCCGGGTTGGAGGTGCGCACGAGGACGAAGAGGCCTTGGCCGCCGGGCGGCGCGATGGCCCGCAGGGTGTCGAGGCCCATGTACGGACTGGCGGTGTACGCGTCGGCTCCGAGGCCGCGCGTGGTGCCGAAGGGCGTGGGGGTCTCGCCGGCGAGCGCCTGCGCGTAGGCGGCGGCGGAGACGGCGATGTCGCCGCGCTTGGCGTCGGCGAGGGCGATGAGGCCGCGCCGGTGGATGTGCTCGACGACGAGCTCGAGGGCGCGCCAGCCGGAGGCGCCGAGGCGCTCGAAGCAGGCGAGCTGCGGCTTGACCGCGACGCACGCCGGACCGGCGGCGTCGATGGCGAGCGCGCAGTGCGCCGCGACCGCGACGGCGGCGCGCTCGGCCGGGGACCCGTCCGTGGGCGCCGCCGCCTCGGCCTGCGGCCACAGACGTGCGGGGTCGGGGTCGAGCCCCAGAACGACCTGGGACTCGCGCTCCGCGACGAGGGCGGCCAGCCGGTCGGCGAAGTGCAGACCGGCCGGGGCCCGGGGCTGTTGCGTGTCGCCGGCTTTCAGCGGCTAGTGGTTGACGGCCTTCTTGAGGCCCGAGCCGGCCGTGAAGCGCGGCACCTTCGACGCCGCGATCTGGATCGGCTCGCCGGTCCGCGGGTGCACGCCCTGGCGCGCGCCGCGCTCGGCGACATGGAACTTGCCGAACCCGGAGAACGTCACATCGCTCCCGCGCTGCAGCGTCTCCTGGATGGTGTCGAGCACGGCGTCAACTGCCTTGCCGGCCTCGGACTTGCCCAGGTCTGCGCGACTGGCGACCTGATCGACGAACTCTGACTTCGTCACGAATCGATCCCTCCTGGTGAGGTCGTGGTCTTTCGACGCTATCAGCGGCCACGGACGACCTTCGCCCGAAAACCGCATTCCCACGCCGTTTTCCTAGCTACGCCACGCTGAAACACCGCTTGTTGCGGCGTTTTGCCCGGTGACGGCGCGGGCGGGAAGTGTGGCGTAAACGCCGGACATCCCGCATTCCAGCGCTGTTTTGCGGCTGATTCGGCGCTCTTGCCGCGCCGCTCAGCCCCGTTCCAGCGCCGCCAACGCACTGCCCATGTCGGCGCGCAGCAAACGTTCGATGGCCTTCGGGCCGGGCCTGACGGCGATGGCGAAGCGCTCCGAGCGCGCGACGAGGATGCCTGCGCCCCCGCTCGCCGCGGGCGGCGGCTCGGCGGGCGCCGGGGCGGCCGCGAGGGCGAGCGCAGGGTCGCCCGCGAGCACGGTTCCGTCGGCGTCGAGCACCGCCGCGGAGAGCAGATCGATCGACAGCGACCGCAGCCATCCGAGCGCCGCCTCGGGCGTGAGCGCAGAGCGCGACGTCATCGCGACTTGGCAGGATAGGCCGCGTGAGCATCGCGCGGATCGCCTGGATCGTGACCGTCTTCGCGTGCCTGATCACGGGCCTGATCCTGCTGCTGTCGGGCTACCAGGGCTACGCGGCCGTCTTCCTCGTCGTAGGGGCGTCGGCGGCGATCAACCTCGCCTGAGCGGGCTGGGCCCGGCGCCGCCCGGCCGGGACATCGAGGGAGAGAAGGTCGCGGCGGCTCCGGCACTTGGCGGTCGTCCTTGGGCGCGGGCCGCTCGGACCCGAGTGGCGCCTGTGGCGGATGCGTGGCGCGTCGGCGCTCGCCGCGGCGACGAGTGTCGAGTTTGTTGCTCATAGGCAGACAAAGTCGACACTCGTCGTTCGGCGCCCCGCGCGGCGCGGTCCCGGCGCACGCGGTGGGCGCCGCCCCGCCCGGCGCGCCGCGTGCTTACCCCCGCCGCGCCGCGCCCGTCGTGACCTCTTCGCCCGGCCGCACGCGGTCCTCGGGCTCGAGGTGGATGAGGACGTCGGCGTCGCCGAGGCGCTCGCGGATCGCGTCTTGGAGCTGATGGGCGGTGCGGTGGGCGTCCTCGAGCGTCGTGCCCGCCCGGAACTGGACGTGCAGGTCGACGTGGCGGCGCGCTCCCGCCTGGCGGCCGCGCAGCTCGTGGAAGCCGACGATGCCGCGCTCGGCGAAGGCGCCGACGACCTCCCGGATCGCGTCGAGCTCGGGGTCGGGCAGGGTCTCGTCGACGAGCACGCGCGACGAGCGGGTGAGGATGCGCACGCCGGCCCACGCGACCACGGCCGCCACCACGAGGGCGATCACCGGGTCCAGCCAGTCCCACCCGGTGATGGCCACGACGATCAGCGCCACGAGGACCCCGGCCGAGCTGAGCATGTCGGTGCTCAGGTGCGCCGCGTCGGCCGCGAGGGCCGGCGAGCCCGTCGCCTGCGCGCGGCGCGAGAGCGTGCGCGAGACGGCGAAGTTCACGGCGATCGAGAGCGCGAGGACGGCGATGCCGATGCCCAGCCGCTGCAGGCCCGTGCCCTCGATCAGGTGGCGCACGGCCTCGAAGGCGATGACG
Organism: uncultured Actinomycetes bacterium; assembly: GCA_963851295.1. Classification (GTDB taxonomy): domain Bacteria; phylum Actinomycetota; class Thermoleophilia; order Solirubrobacterales; family Solirubrobacteraceae; genus JAOPZW01. Next base: position 174,945 of record CAWKOS010000007.1, read on the forward strand.
ACGCAGCCGACGAGGATGAGCACGCCCTCGATGGCGGCCGCCATGTCCTCGATCTTCTCGTGGCCGTAGGGGTGCGACTCGTCGGCCGGGACGTCGGCCGCGCGGACCGAGAAGAGCGCGACGATCGAGGCGATCAGGTCGGTGGCGGAGTGCAGCGCCTCGGTGAGCAGCGCGACCGAGCCGGTGACCGTGCCGGCGATCGCCTTGAGCAGGATGAGCGCCGAGTTCGACGCGACCGAGAGCGCCGCCGCGCCGGTCTTCGAGGGCGGGGCCGTGGACCGCGAGGTCGCGGAGGGCGAGCTCACGGCGACGCCGGGACGGTGCGCAGGAGGTGCTCGCGCAGCGCCCGCGCCGCGCGCCCGCGATGGCTGATCGCGTCCTTCTCCGCGGGCTCGAGCTCGGCCATCGTGCGCCCGTCGTCGCGGTCGTCGGGGATGAAGACCGGGTCGTAGCCGAAGCCTCCGCTGCCGCGCGGCGCGGCCGCCATCGTCCCGGTGCAGCGCCCTTCGAAGAGCAGCTCCTCGCCGCTGCCGGGATCGACGAGCGCGATGACGCACACGTAGGCCAGGGCGCTGCCGGCCGGCACCTCGGCCACGAGCTTGGCGAGGTTGTCGGCGTCGCTCGCGTTCGGGCCCGCGTAGCGCGCCGACTGCACGCCCGGCGCGCCGCCGAGCGCCGCCGCCTCGATCCCCGAGTCGTCGCCGAAGGCCGCCTCGCCGGTGGCGTGCGCAGCCGCGCGCGCCTTGGGCAGCGCGTTGGCGGCGAAGGTCGTCCCGGTCTCGGGCGGCAGCTCCACGCCGTCGGGCAGCGCGACGACCTCGAAGCCGTCGAGCAGCGCGCCCAGCTCGCGCAGCTTGTGCGGGTTGCGGGTGGCGAGGACCAGCCTCACGCGCCCCGCGCGCCGGTCGCCGCGCTGCGTGCGCCGACCGCGCGCTCCTGCGCGGCCTGCAGCTCCGCGACGCCCTTGGCGGCGAGCGCGAGCAGCGCGTCGAGGTTCGCCCGCGACAGCGGCGTGCGCTCGGCGGTGGCCTGGACCTCGATGAGGCCGCCGTCGCCGGTCATGACGACGTTGGCGTCGACCTCGGCGCTGGAGTCCTCGCCGTAGTCGAGGTCGAGCAGCGCGACGCCGTCGACGATCCCGGCCGAGACCGCGGCCACCGAGCCCGTCAGCGGCGAGCGCGCGAGCACCCCGCGCTCCCGCAGCGCGTCGCACGCGAGCGCGAGCGCCACGTAGGCGCCCGTGATCGACGCGCAGCGCGTGCCCCCGTCCGCCGTCAGCACGTCGCAGTCCAGGTACAGGGTGTTCTCGCCGAGCGCGGCGAAGTCGATGACGCCGCGGATCGAGCGGCCGATGAGGCGCTGGATCTCCACCGTGCGCCCGTCCGGGCGGCCCTTGTTGACGTCGCGCGGCTTGCGGTCGCCGGTCGACGCCGGGAGCATCCCGTACTCGGCGGTGACCCAGCCGCGGCCGCTGCCCGCCAGCCACTTGGGCACGCCCTCGGTGTGCGAGGCGGTGCAGATCACGCGCGTCTCCCCCGCGCTGATGAGCGCCGAGCCGGTCGCGGTCGCCACGAAGCCGGGCTCGATGCTCACGGGTCGCAGGCCGTCGGCGGCGCGTCCGTGGGAGCGCTGGCGTGTCGTCGCGTCGGTCATGCCGTTGGTCTGCGCATCAGTGGCCACGGCGCCATGGTAGGCGCCCCCGGGGCGCGGCGCCCCGCCGCCCGCACGCGCTCAGCCCTTCTTCCCCACCCCCTCGATCGTGGACCTGATCTTCTCGGTGACGGCCTCCGCGATGCCCTTGCCCTTCACCCCGCCGGCGGCGAGCACGACTGTCGCGAACAGCCCCGCGACGAGGAGGATCAGGGCCACGTACTCGACCGTCCCCTGCCCCGCGACCCCCGTCAGCCTCGCCCTCGCCCGCAGCGCGATCGCGTGCCCGCGCCCCATGATCCGGTATCCCATCCCACGCCTCCTCGGTTCGTGTCCGACATCGCAACCGAGTGTCCGGGGAATCCTGTTACGGCGAAAGACGCGAACTGTGGAGAATCGCCCTCGAATGCGTGCCCTGATCGTGACGAACATGTGGCCGACCGCCTCCGAGCCCGCGCTCGGCTCCTTCGTGCGCGACCAGGTCGACGCGCTGCGCGAGATCGACGGCGTCGACCTTGAGGTCTTCGCGTTCGCGCCGGGCGGCTACCGGCGCGCGGCGCGCGAGCTGCGACGCCGCCATCGCCGCGACGACTTCGACATCGTCCACGCCCACTTCGGCCTCACGGCCTGGCCGGCGCTCGCCCTGCGCGGCGCGCCGCACGTCGTGACCCTCCACGGGACCGACCTGCGCCACCCGCGCTCGCGGCGGATCACGCGCGCGGCGCTGCCGTTCCTCGATCTCGTGGCCGCCGTCAGCCCGGAGCTCGCCCGCGAGGTGCCCGGCGCCGGGACGCGGCGCCGGGTCGCCGTCCTGCCCTGCGGGGTCGACCTCGACCGCTTCGCGCCGATGCCCCGCGACGAGGCCCGCGCGCAGCTCGGCATCCCGACCGACGAGCCCTGCCTGCTCTTCCCCGCGGATCCCGCGCGCGCGGTCAAGCGCTTCGATCGCGCCCAGGAGACGGCGGGCGGCGCGCGACTCCTGACGCTCGGTCGCGTTCATCCCTTCGAGGTGCCCCTCTACATCAACGCCGCCAACGCCGTGCTCGTGCCCTCGGCCCACGAGGGCTTCGGCCTCGCGGCGCTCGAGGCGCTGGCGTGCGACGTGCCGGTCCTCGCGACCCCGGTCGGCGTCCATCCCGCGGCGCTCGACGGCGTGGCCGGAGCCCTGTGCGCCCCGTATGACCGCGAGGCCTGGCAGGCTGCCGTGCGACCCCACCTGGAGGCCCCCGATCCGCGTGTCGACGGGCGCGAGCGCGCCGCGCTGTGGTCGGCCCGGGACATGGCGCGACGCGTGCTCGACGCGTGGAGCGAGGTGCTACGGTTGCCCGTCGAGGCGCCGAACTTGGGCGCCGTTTCGGCATGAAGGGCCCGCTGAACGTCATACGCCGCCGGCACGCCGAGCGTCCGGACGACGGGGTCGAAACCGAGCAGGCCGCGACGGAGGCGCCCACCGAGGCGCACCCGACCGCGAGCCTCGGGCCGGCCCCGCCTTCGGCTGCCGCGGGTGAGCCGTCCGCCGGCGGCGACGCGGAGCGCACCGGCGAGGCGACCGACGCGAGCGGGGCGCCCGACGCGTCCGGCGCCACCGCCGAGGTCCCCGCCGGCGCCGACGTCCCCGCCGGGCAGGAACCCGTCCCGTCGCGGCCGAGCTTCCGCGAGCGCGGCCGCCTGCGGCGGCGACTGCGCTACCTGCGCCGCGTGCGCGAGCTCGGGTTCCGCGACCTCGGCGGCCTGGTCTTCGACCAGCACAAGTTCTCGAAGGTCAACGAGGAGCTCGTCCGCGGCAAGCTCCACGCGCTCGCCGCCGTCGACGGCGAGCTGCGCGCGCTCGAGCACGCCCTCGACGACCGCCGGCCGCTGACCGAGCTGCGCGAGCCGGGCATCTCGGTGTGCGCGCGCTGCGGCGCCCTGCACGGCAGCGAGGCGCGCTACTGCCCGTCGTGCGGCGTCCCGGTCCACGGGCCGCGTGCGATCGCCGAGGTCGGCGAGCACGTGAGCGTCTCGGTCGGGGAGATCGGCGCCGTGACGCCCCCGGCGGCCAGCACGCCGCCGCCGCCGGCCGAAGAGCCCGCGCCGGCGGAGCCCGAGGAGCCCACGCCGGCCGAGGCCGACCAGCCCGCCGCAGACGGACCCGACGAGCAGCCCACGCAGGCCATGACCGCGCTCGACGACGCGCCGGACGACGAGCCCCGCCCGACCCACGAGGCCGAGGCCGACAACGGCGCGGTGCCCCAGCCGACCGGCGAGCGCCGCGAGCCGTGAGCGTCGCGCCGCCCGGCGCCCCGCCGCCCGCCGGCACCATCGCCTGCCCCCGCTGCGCCGCCGCGGTCGGCCCCGACCAGGAGTGGTGCCTGGAGTGCGGCGCCCCGGCGCGCACGCGGCTCGTCCCGACGCCGAACTGGCGCGCGCCCGTCGTCGTGCTCGCCGTCATCGCCGTGCTGGCGGGCATCGGGCTCGCGGTCGCCTTCGTCTCGCTCACCAACGACAGCGAGCCCGCCCCGCCGGTGAACTCCCAGGCGCCGCCGCCCTCGGCCACCAACGGCCAGCCGCCGGCGGGTCAGCCGGCGCCGACGGGCACGACGGCCCCGGCGCAGCCGCAGCCGACGCAGAGCCAGCCGACGCAGAGCCAGCCGACGCAGTCGACGCCGTCGACCGGCCAGCCGAGCCAGCCGACCTCGAGCGGCGCCACCACCGGCGTCCCCACCGGCACCACCACCAACGGCAGCGGCTAGCTGGAGTTCCTGAGCACGTTGTTCGGGGTGCCGGGTCGCTGTGACGCCCGTTGCGGTGCGAACAGCTCACCGAGGAACGGGTCCGTGCCCCGGGGGGGTCGAACGTCGGTCTTACCCCGTGTGGACGGGGGAAGACCGACGTTCGGCGCCTCCTGGCGGCCCGCGGCGCCCCCCGGGGGCCGGCGGCGCGGCGGGCTGGTCTCCCTCGGTGAGCTGTTCGCGCCCACGCCGGCGTGGCGGGGACGCCGAACAACCTGCTCGGGTCTTACAGCTAGCCCGCGACGACGCCCACCAGCGGCCAGCGCTCCGACAACCGCCCCGCCGCCTGCGCGGCGAGCGGGTGCAGCGCGACCCCCGCCGGCTCGGGCGCGTGCTCCGCGCCGACGACCTCCATCATCGCGACGGTCGACTCCGCCAGCGCCTGCAGGTCGTAGCCGCCCTCGAGCACGATCGCGAGCGGGACCTCGAGCGCGTCGGCCAGCCCCCGCACGGCGCCCGCCATGACCGCGAAGCCCTCGCGCGTGACCGTGCACCCGGCGAGCGGGTCGCGCGCGTGCGCGTCGAAGCCCGCTGACAGGAGGACCAGGCCCGGGCGGTACTCGAGCCCCAGCGGAACGACGACATGCTCGACGAGCGAGCACCAGGTCGCGTCGCCCGATCCGCCCGGCACGGGCAGGTTGACCGTGTAGCCCTCGCCCGGGCCCGACCCGGTGTCGCCCGCCGGCCCCGTCCCGGGGTACAGCGGCGACTCGTGGATGCTCACGTAGAGCACGTCGGGGTCGGCGTGGAAGATGTCGTTGGTCCCGTTGCCGTGGTGGACGTCCCAGTCGAAGACGAGCACCCGCCCGGCGCCCCAGCGGTCCAGCGCGCGCCGCGCGGCCACGGCCGCGTTGTTGAACAGGCAGAAGCCCATCGCCCGTGCCAACTCGGCATGGTGGCCGGGCGGGCGGTGCATCGAGAAGCCGACGCGCGGTCCGTCGCCGCCGAGCAGCTCGTCAACCGCCGCGACGGCCCCGCCGGCGGCGTGGAGCGCCGCCCGGTAGGAGCCCTCGGAGACGATCGTGTCGGCGTCGAGCGCGCCGCCGCCGGCCGCGCTCGCCTCCTCGATCGCGCGCACGTAGCGCTCGGGGTGCACGGCGCACACCACGTCGAGGTCCGCGGCCGGCGACTCGCGCACGTCCCAGCCCAGCCAGTCGCGCTCGCCCAACGCGCCCTCCAGCGCGACGATCCGCGCCGCGCGCTCGGGGTGCATCCCGGTGTCGTGCTCGAGCGACGAAGGGTGGCGAAGCAGGAGCGGCCGTGCCATCCCGTTACCGTACCCACGGATGGCCGACGGCGAGCGAATCGACACCGACCTCGTCGTCGTCGGCGCGGGCGCCGCCGGCCTCTACGCGGCGCTCACCGGCGCCCGCTCGGGCGCGCGCATCGCGCTCGTGTCGGCCACCCCGCTGGCCCGCACCGCCAGCTACTGGGCGCAGGGCGGCCTCGCCGCCGCGCTCGCGATCGACGACTCGCCCGATCTGCACCGCGAGGACACCGAGCGCGCGGGGCGCAACCTCGTGCGCTCGAGCGCCGCCGCCGTCCTCTGCCGCGAGGCGCCGCGGACGGTCGCCGAGCTCGAGCGGCTGGGCGTGCACTTCGACGCCGACCGCCACGGCAACCTCGCCCTCGGCCTCGAGGGCGGCCACTCGCGCCGGCGCGTCGTCCACGCCGGCGGCAGCGCGACCGGCCGGCGCGTCGTGCGCCAGCTCTCCGCCGTCGTGGTGGAGACCCCGGGCGTGACCGTGCTCGAAGGCGCCCGCGCCGCCGCGCTGTGGACGCGCGGGGGCCGCTGCGTCGGCGTCGTGTGCGAGGACGGCCGCGCCCTGCGCGCCCGCGCCGTGATCCTCGCCACCGGCGGCTCGGCCGCGCTGTGGCAGCGCACGACCAACCCGCCGGGGTCGCTCGGGATCGGGCTCCTGCTCGCGCGCGCCGCGGGCGCGGCCCTCGCCGATCTCGAGCTCATGCAGTTCCACCCCACCGCGGTCACGGGGATCAAGGGCCGCGAGGGCTTCCTCGTCACCGAGGCGATCCGTGGCGAGGGCGCCACCCTGCTCGACGCGAGCGGCGAGCGCTTCGTGGAGGAGCTGGCCCCGCGCGACGAGGTCGCGCGCGCGATCTGGTCGAAGATGCTCGAGACGGACTCGCCGAGCGTCGACCTCGACATGCGCGGCGTCGACCCGCAGGCGTTCCCCAACGTCGTCGGCGCGCTGCGCGAGGCGGGCCTGGACCCGACGACGCAGCTCGTGCCCGTCGCCCCGGCCGCCCACTACGGGATGGGCGGGATCGTCGCCGACCTCGACGGCGCCACCAGCGTCCCGGGCCTGTACGCGGTCGGCGAGAGCGCGTGCACCGGCCTGCACGGCGCCAACCGCCTGGCCTCCAACTCCCTCAGCGAGTGCTTCGTCTTCGGCGCCCGCGCGTCGTTCGCGGCGCTGTCAGAGCCGCGCGGCGAGGCGGGCGATCCGCCGGCCGCGCCGGCGGTCGAGCCGCCGAGCCCGCAGACGCGCGCCGCGCTGTGGCACCACGCCGGCCTCGTGCGCGATGCCGAGGGCCTCAACGCCCTGTCCGAGGACCCCCATCCGCTCGCGCGGCTGATCGCCCGCCACGCGCTGCTGCGCACCGAGAGCCGCGGCGCGCACACCCGTTCCGACCGCCCCGAGACCGACCCGAGCCTCGATCTGCACCACTCGGTGACCCGCGGTGGGACCGACGATCCCGCCTTCGAGCGCTGGGTCTAGCTCGCAAACACCGCCAGTTCTGCTGAACGGCTGCGTTTCTTAACGCGAACTCAACACGCACAGCGTTTGGACCTTCATACGCCAGGGCCATACTCGCGCACGGTCCAGGAGCAGCGGGGGAAGGCCAACAGGAGGAATCGGTCGGAGCTCATGTACCAACTCAGTCGGGCGATCTACCGCGAGCTGTCGGGGGACATCTCCGGCGGCAAGGACGCGCACGAGCAGGTGCTTCGCTCATGCGAAGCGACCGTCGAGCGCCTGGTCGGTGACCGCCATTACTTCGCGCGCCCGGCGCGCTACCTGTTCCAGGAGATCAAGCCGCACTTCCCGATGCAGGCGCAGCCCAAGGTATGGCGCGTCGTGCAGGGGTACGTGCGCTGCGCGATCGAGGTCCTGGAGCGCATGCCGCAGAACGGGTTCGACGTCAACGGCGAGCCGCTGCAGTGCCGCGCCACCACCCGGCGCGGGACGCCTTGTCAGCGGATGCCGCTGCACCACAACGGCTACTGCCCCTCCCACCAGCACCTCGCGGAGACCGAGGACGTCGAGCTGGCCGAGGCGGCGGCGCTGGTGGCCGAGCCGCTCGCGGCCTGAGTCGGGCGGTGATCTAGGGTCCCCGCATGGTCCTCGGCGTCGACGTGGGCGGCACCTTCACGGATGCCGTCCTCGTCGCTGCCGGGGTCGTGCACACCGCCAAGGCGCCGACGACGCCCGACGACCAGTCGCGCGGCGTCATGACGGCGGTGGCGCGCGCGCTCGAGGCCGCGGGCGCGAGCGCCGAGGACGTCGAGGCCTTCGCGCACGGCATGACGGTGGCCACGAACGCGCTGCTCGAGGGCAAGGTGGCGCGCACGGCCTTCGTCGCCACCGAGGGCTTCACCGACGTCGTCGCCCTCGGCCGCCAGGCGCGCCGCGAGCTCTACCGCCTGTGCGCGGCCCATCCGGCGCCGCTGACGCCGCACGAGCGCCGCTTCGCCGCGCGCGAGCGCACCGGGCCCGACGGCGTCCTCGCGCCGCTCACGGAGCTCGACGCGCTCGTCGACGAGGTCGCGGGCGCCGAGCCAGAGGCGGTCGCCGTCTGCCTGCTGCACAGCTACCGCCACCCCGACCACGAGCGCGCGATCGGCGCGGCGCTGCGCGAGCGCCTCGGGGTCCACGTCTCGCTCTCGCACGAGGTCGTGGGCACGTTCCGCGAGTTCGAGCGCGCGGCCACGACGGAGGTCGACGCGGCGCTCTCCCCGCTCCTCGCGCGCTACCTGCGCCGGCTGCTCGAGGCCGCCCGCGACGCCGGCCTTCCCGCCCCGTCGATCATGCAGTCCAGCGGCGGGCTGGCGGCGCTTTCGGCCGCGGCCGACCACGCCGCGCTGACGGTCCTGAGCGGGCCCGCGGGCGGCGCCGCCGCGGCGGCGCTGCTGGCCGAGCGCTGCGGCGAGCCCGACCTGCTGTGCTTCGACATGGGCGGCACCTCGTGCGACGTGTGCGTCGTCGAGGGCGGGCGCGTGCGCGAGACGACGGCCCGCGAGGTCGGCGGGCGGCCGCTGGCGCTGCCGATGGTCGACATCCACACGGTCGGCGCGGGCGGCGGCTCGATCGCCTGGCGCGACCCGGGCGGCGCGCTGCGCGTCGGCCCGCAGAGCGCGGGCGCCGAGCCGGGGCCCGCCTGCTACGGGCGCGGCGGGACCGAGCCGACGGTCACCGACGCCAACCTCGTCCTCGGGCACCTGAGCGCGGACGCGCCGCTGGCGGGCGACGTCGCCCTCGACGCCGACGCCGCGCACGCGGCGGTCAGCCGGCTGGCGGACGCGCTGCGCCTCGGCGTGCGCGCCTGCGCCGAGGGGATCGTGCGGGTCGCAAACGCCGAGATGGTCCGCGCCCTGCGCGTGATGACCGTCGAGCGCGGCGTCGACCCGCGGCGCTTCGCGCTGCTGGCCTTCGGCGGCGCCGGACCGCTCCACGCCGCCGCGATCGCCGACGAGCTGGGGATGACGAGGATCCTCGTCCCGCGCGCCTCGGGCGTGCTCAGCGCGCTGGGCCTCGCCGCCGCCGACCGCCGCGCCGACGCGCAGCGCACCGTCCTCGGCGGCGGCGACGGCGCCGAGCAGGCGCTGCGCGAGGAGGTCGGGGCCGCGCTCGGCGGCGAGGGTGGGCGGGCCCGAATCGAGGTCGCGTGGGACGTGCGCTACCACGGCCAGTCGCACGAGCTGACCGTCCGCGGCGGCGACCGTGAGGACCTCCGCGAGCGCTTCGAGACGCTGCACGAGGAGCGCTACGGCCACCGCGACCCCGACGGCGACGTCGAGCTCGTGACCGTCCGCGTCACGGGCCGCCTGCCCGCGGCGCCCGTCGACCTCGGCGGCGAGGCCGGCTCGCGCGTGAGCGGCCCGACGGTCGTCGCCCTGCCCGAGGCGACCCTCGTCGTGCCCGAGGGCTGGAGCGGCGTGACCGACTCGACGGGAACGCTCGTCCTGGAGCGCGACGGATGAGGATCGACCCGATCGCGCTGCAGGTCACGACCGGGGCGCTGCGCGCCGCCTGCGAGGAGATGGGCGCCGTGCTCGTGCGCTCGGCCCACAGCGCCAACATCAAGGAGCGCCGCGACTGCTCGACCGCGCTCTTCGACGCGCGCGGCGAGATGGTCATGCAGGCCGAGCACATCCCGGTCCACCTCGGGGCGATGCCGGCGGCGGTGGCCGCGGTGCTCGAGCACGACCACGAGCCGGGCGTGTCGTGGGTGCTCAACGACCCGTACGCGGGCGGGACCCACCTGCCCGACATCACCGTCGTCACGCCCGCCTTCCACGACGGCGAGCTGCTCGGCTTCGCGGCCGCCCGCGCGCACCACGCCGACGTCGGCGGCCGCGTCCCGGGCTCGATGCCCGCCGACTCGACGACGCTCGAGGAGGAGGGCGTCGTCATCGCCCCGCGCGTGCTCGACGACGCCGCCATCGAGGAGCTCGCCGCGCAGATGCGCCAGCCCGCGCACCGCCGCGCGGACCTGCGCGCGCAGCTCGCCGCCAACCGCACGGGGGCGCGGCGGCTGGGCGAGCTGGCCGATCGCGTCGGCCTGGACTTCCTGCGCGAGGCGACCGCGGCGGTCCTCGACTACGCCGAGCGGCGCACCCGCGCGTGCCTTGCCGAGCTGGACGACGGCACGCGCACCGCCGTCGACGTGCTCGAGGCGGCCGACGGCGACCTCGAGCTGCGCGTCGCGGCAACCGTCTCGGGCGACGAGCTCACGCTCGACTTCTCGGGCTCGGCCGCCCAGCACGCGGGCAACCTGAACTGCCCGCTGGCCGTGACGGCGAGCGCGTGCCTGTTCGCGGTGCGCGTGCTCACCGACCCCGACATCCCGCCCAGCGCGGGCGCCTACCGGCCGATCACCGTGCGCGCGCCGGAGGGCTCCCTGCTCAACGCGCGCCCGCCCGCCGCGGTGGCGGGCGGCAATGTCGAGACCTCCTCGCGCGTCGCCGACCTCGTCCTCGGCGCCTTCGGCCGCGCCCTCGGCCAGGGGACGATGAACAACCTCACGCTCGGCACCGAGGAGTGGACCTACTACGAGACGCTCGGCGGCGGCCAGGGGGCCTGCCCGGATGCCGACGGCCCCAGCGCCGTCCACGTCGCGATGTCGAACACGCTCAACACGCCGGTCGAGGCGCTCGAGCTCGAATTCCCCCTGCGCGTGACCGAGTACGCGCTGCGGCGAGGGTCCGGCGGCGCCGGGCGCCGGCGCGGCGGCGACGGGGTCATCCGCGAGGTCGAGGCGCTGGAGGACGTCCGCTACTCGCTGCTCACCGAGCGCCGCCGCCACGCGCCCGCGGGCGCCGCCGGCGGCGAGCCGGGCGCCCGCGGACGCAACCTGCTCGACGGCGCCGAGCTCGGGCCGAAGGCCTCGGGCGAGTTGCGCGCCGGCCAGCGGCTGCGCCTGGAGACGCCGGGGGGCGGCGGGTTCGGGGCTCCTCCGAGCAGGTGAGCGGCATCGCGAGCGCGCGCGGCAGCGCTACTCCATCTCCCCCAGCCGCCGCTCCAGCGCGTCCAGGCGCCCCGCCCAGAAGCGTCGATAGGGCTCCAGCCACGCGTCGACCTCCGACAACGGCTCCGCGCGCAGGCCGTACCAGCGGCGCTGGGCGTCGGTGCGGACGCTGACGAGACCGGCCTCGCGCAGCACGCGCAGGTGCTTGGAGACGCCGGGCTGGCTGATCGTCAGGCGCTCGACGAGCTCTCCGACCGACCGCTCGCGCTCGCGCAGGAGGTCGAGGATCTGGCGGCGGGTCGGCTCCGCGAGGACCTCGAAGGTGCGCGACATGCAGGCTATATAGCCAGCGAGTTATGGGCATGTCAAGCCGACTAAGGGACCGCTGAGGCCGACTAAGGGGTGGGCCGGCGCAACTCGCTCCATCCGCCCGATGTGGGCACGGCCGTCGCAGCCCAAGATGGGCTCATGTTCAACGACCACTTCATGAACAGCCTCTCTCATGCCCGCACTGACGATGTCGAGCGATACTGGGAACGTGCCCACGCGCGTGACGAGCAGCCGGTTCATCGGCCGCAGCAAGGAGCTCGCGGAGCTGGAAGCGGCGCTGGCCGACGCTTCCTCCGGGCGCCCGTCGCTCGCCTTCATCGCGGCTGAGTCGGGCGTAGGCAAGACGCGCCTGCTCCAGGAGCTGGAGCGCAACGCGCTCGCGGCTGAGGCACGCGTCGTCAGCGGAGACTGCGTCTCGCTCGGCGAGGACGAGCTCCCCTACGCCCCCATCGTCGCCGCCCTGCGATCCCTCACGCGCGACGGCGACCCTGTGCTCGACGAGCTCGGCCCGGCCACGCGGGCCGGGCTCGCGAGCCTCCTCCCCGAGCTGGCCGGAAGCGCCCCGCGGCCGGCCTCCGACGACGACAGCCCCGCCCAGGCGCGCGTCTTCGAGGCGCTGCTGACGCTGCTGGAGCAGCTCGGGCGCGAGGCGCCCGTCCTGCTGGCGATCGAGGACCTCCATTGGGCCGACGCCTCCACGCGCGCGTTCATGGCCTTCCTCTCGCGCAGCCTGCGCGCCGAGCGCGTGCTCGTCGTCGCCTCCTATCGCCCCGACGAGCTGCACCGCCGCCACCCGCTGCGCCCGCTGCTGGCCGAGCTCGAGCGCGGGCCGCGCGCCCGGCGCATCGAGCTCGCCCCGCTCACGCGCGCCGAGCTGGCCCAGCAGCTCGAGGACATCCTCGGCGCGGCCCCCGACGACGAGCGCGTCGACCGCCTCTACGCGCGCAGCGAGGGCAACCCGCTCTTCACCGAGGAGCTGCTGGCGGCCGGGCTGGACGGCCGCGGCGAGGTCCCGCCCACCCTGCGCGACGCGCTCATGGTCCGCATCGAGGCGCTCTCGGACGACGCCCAGCAGGTGCTGCGCCTCCTCGCCGCCGGGCGCCGGTTGGAGGACGCCGTCCTCGCCGACGCGTCGGCCCTCGAGCCCGTGGCGCTGCGCGAGGCCCTGCGCGCGGCGGTGGCCAACCACCTGATCGTCGTCGACGACGGCGGGCAGTACGTGTTCCGCCACGCGCTCCTGCGCGAGGTCGTCCACGACGACCTGCTGCCCGGCGAGCACGTCGAGCTGCACCTCGCGCTCGCCCACGCCCTCGAGCGCTGCGGGGCCGAGCAGGGCATCGACGCGCAGCTCGCCGCCGGCATCGCGCACCACTACCTCGCCGCGGGCGACCAGCCCGCTGCCCTCGTCGCCGCGGTCCGCGCCGGCCAGGCCGCCGACAAGGTCTACGCCTACAGCGAGTCCTCGCGCCAGTTCGAGCGCGCCCTGCACCTGTGGCCGCGGGTGGCCGACCCCGAGGCGCTCACCGGCCTCGACCACGCGCGCCTGCTCGCCCGCTCGGCGAACGCCAGCGACCTCGACGGCGACAAGCCCCGCGCCGAGGCGCTGTACGAGGCCGCGCTGGCGGAGATCGACGAGGTCGCCCACCCCCACCGCGCCGCCGACCTCCTCGAAGGCCTCGCGCACACGCGCTGGGGCTTCGGCCTGGCCGAGGCGAGCATCGCGACGCTCGAGCGCGGCCTGGCGCTGCTGCCCGCCGACGACACCAGCCCCGAGCGCGCGCGCCTCCTCGGCCTGCGCGCCAAGCAGCTCATGCTCCGCGGGCGCCACCGCAGCGCCGTCGAGGCGGGGCGCGCCGCGCTCGAGGCGGCGACCGCCGCCTCGGAGCCGGGCACGCGCAGTCGCGCCCTCAACGTCCTCGGAAGCTCGCTCATGGCCCTCGGGCACACCGACGAGGGCGCGGCCAAGCTGCGCGAGTCCCTCGACATCGCGCTCGCCGAGGACTGCTTCTCGGAGATGATCGCGGCCTACAACAACCTGGCCGAGCACCTGCACATGGTCGGGCGCTCCGAGGAGGGCCGCCAGGTCGTCCACGAGGGCAGCGAGCGCGCCGCCGGCAAGGGCCGCCCGAGCGCGTGGCTCGAGCTCTTCGAGGCCGAGATCGCGCTCGACACGGGCGACTGGGCCTACGCTCGGCGCCACATCCCCGAGTCGCGCCCGGCCGCCGGCACGACCTTCGTCAACGCCGCCCTGCGCCGCGCCGAACTGGCCCTCGGCGAGGGCGACGCCGCCAAGGCGCGCGGGCTGCTCGAGGACATCGAGGTCGCCACGGCCAAGCTCGACGAGCCGCAGTTCCTCGGCGTCCTCGGCGCCCTGCGCGCCGAGCTCGAGCGCCGCGCCGGCGACCTCGACGCGGCACGCGCCGCCGTCCGCCGCGCCCTCGACCGCATCGAGACCTGCACCGACGACGTCGTGCGCCTCGCGCGCGTCGCCGCCGTCGGCGTCGTCGTCGAGGCCGACGCCGCGCAGCGGGCCCGCGACCTCGGCGACGGCGAGGGCGAGCGCCGCGCGCTGCTGGAGGCCGACTTCCACGTCGGCCGCGTGGGCGCCGCCGCCCACGACGGCGGTCCTGTCGAGGGCGCCTGGCTGCGCAGCGCCGAGGCCGAGCACGCCCGCGCCGGCGGCGACCCCGATCCCGCCGCGCACGAGGCGGCTGCCGACGCCTGGGAGGCCGTCGGGCGCCCGTATCCCGCGGCGATCATGCGCTGGCGCGCGGGCGAGGCGCTCGTCGCGGCCGGCGACCGCGAGGCGGCCAGGGCCGTGCTCGACCGCGCCCACGCGCCGACCGTCAAGCTCGGCGCCGGCTGGCTGCGCGGCGAGATCGAGGGGCTCGCCGCCCGCGCGCGGCTGGCGCTCGCCGACGGCGAGCCCGAGGCTCCAGCGCAGGAGCCGATCGCCGCCGTGCCCGAGCGCGAGGACCCGTTCGGCCTCACCCCGCGCGAGCGCCAGGTCCTGGCGCTGGTCGCCGAGGGGCGTACCAACCGCGAGATCGGCGACACGCTCTTCATGGCCGAGAAGACGGCCAGCGTCCACGTCTCGCGGATCCTCTCCAAGCTCGACGTCCGCTCGCGCACCGAGGCCGCCGCGGTCGCGCACCGCATGGGGCTCGACGGCGGCGTGGCGACCGGCAGGCCCGCGTAGGGCGCGCTCTCGTAGGATCCCCGCCCGTGGAGCGAATCGGCTTCGTCGGGCTGGGGATCATGGGCTCGCGGATGGCGGCCAACCTGCGGCGCGCCGGCTACGAGCTGACCGTCTACAACCGCACGCGCGCGACCGCCGACGCGTGGGCCGCCGAGCACGGCGCCACCGTCGTGGCCACGCCGGCCGACGCCGGCGCCGCCGCCGACGTCGTGATCACGATGGTGGTCGACGGCGCCCAGGTGCGCGAGGTGCTGCTCGGCGAGCAGGGCGTCGCCGCCGGCGCCGGCGAGGGGACCCTGTGCGTCGACATGTCCACCATCGCCCCGGGCGACAGCCGCGCGATCGCCGAGGCGCTCGCCGAGCGCGGCATCCACTTCGTCGACGCCCCGGTGACGGGCTCGAGCCCGAAGGCCGAGGACGGCACGCTGACGATCATGGCCGGCGGGGCCACGGACGACTTCGAGCGCGCCCGCCCGCTCTTCGAGGCTATGGGCGAGCTCATCGTCCACGTCGGCGAGCAGGTCGGCCAGGGCGAGATGGTCAAGCTCATCAACAACGCCGTGGCCGCCGCCAACGCGCACACGCTCGCCCAGGCGCTGGTGGTGGGCCGGGCCACCGGCGTCGACCTCGACGCGTTGACGCGGGTGATGGGGGCCGGCAGCGGCGGCTCGGCGATGCTCGCCCTCAAGGCGGGCCCGATGCGCGAGCACGACTACGAGACGCTCTTCAAGCTCGAGCACATGCTCAAGGACGTCCGCCTGTGCCTCGAGGAGGGCCAGGCGGCGGGCGTGCCGTTCCCCGCCGCGGCGGCCGTGCGCGAGGCGCTCACGGCCGGCATGGGCCGCGGCCTGGCGGACGCGGACTTCGCCGCGATCGTCGAGACGGTCGAAGGCTTCGCCGGCGTCCGCCTTTAGGCGCGTTCATACGACCGTCCAGCGAAGTCTCCACGCCGTTTGCAGCTTTGGCGCGCAAATGTGCGCAATTGCGTCAATGAGATCCCACGCGCGCCAGGAGTCCGTATCAAGAAGGCCGGATGTCATCCCCTGGAGACATCGACGGCCCCGCGCGGCCCCGGCTGACCCTCGTCGGAGGGTCGGGCTCGCCCGCGCGGCGCGACCGCGCGCTGCCGGCGCGCGATCTCGGCGAGCCGCTCATGCGCGCCCGCCTGGCGGCGGTCACCGACCGCTGCTGGCAGTGCCGCACGAAGGTGCGCGGGATCGTCGGCGTGCTCGTCGATCCGGCGAACACCCCGGACCGGACGGGCTTCCTGCCCTTCGACGACGTCGCCGGGCTGCTCGCCGACCGGCTCGACGTCCGCGCGCTCGAGCGCCGGCGCATCGGCCGCCTGGCCCATCGCGACAGCCCCGGCGTCACGGGCGGGTACCTGGCCAACGGCTGCATCGAGTGCGACGCGCTCATCGGGCGCTTCCAGCTCGAGGACCTCGTGCACGAGCACTTGCAGCAGGGCGGGACCTACGCGCAGCTGGACATCGGCGTGCCGATCGAGCTCCCCGCGCTCGAGCTCGCCCGCCGCCTCGCGGCCCACGCCTGAGCGCGTTCGAGCGCCAACGCGCCAGCAAAGCTGCACGAAATCCCTGAACGTGCAGCGGCATTTGGGTTTTCGCCCGTGCTTTGCGAGAATGACCGGTATCCCGGAGGCCAAGGACGAGGTTTGTCCCGGCACCGGGATGTCTCACGTTCAGTCCCCCCTTCAGTCCCCCTTCTCTCCTTTCCTTATGCCAATTGCTTTCAAGGAATGGGCGGTCACCGTCCGCGCGCTCGCCGAGGGCGAGCAGCTCGTCACCCTGCGCAAGGGAGGCATCCGCGAAGAGCGCAAGCACTTCGAGGTCGAGCACGATCGCTTCTTCCTCTATCCAACGTTCGAGCACCAGCGCAACGACGTGGTGCGCGCCTCCCACCAGCCCGAGCTGCGACGCGCCCTCGAGGAGGGCGTGTGGCCCGACGCCGAGCCGCCGGCCCACGCGCTCACGCGCGACGGCGGCATCCCGCAGCCCGACCGCGTCCGCATCCGGGCGTGGGCCGAGGTGGCGGCGCACTGGACGGTCGCCGACCCGCGGACCGTCGACGCCCTGTCTCCGTACTACGTATGGACCTCGGACTACTGCGAGAAGCGCCTGCAGTGGAAGCGTCGCCATCCGCTGCACGTGCTCCTGTTGCGCACCTACCGCATCCCGCGGCCGGTGACGGTCAAGGTCCGCGACGACTTCCACGGCTGCAAGTCGTGGCTGGAGATCACGCGCGACCTGCCCTTCGAGGGCACGCCGGTCCTCTCCGACGACGAGTTCGATCGCGCGTCGGAGGAGATCGAGGCGATCGTCCACGGCGGCGTGGTCGAGCGCGTGCCGGCGCTCGCGTAGCGCTCGCACGGCCGGCCTCCTGTCGACGGGCCTCTAATCGGCGCATCGCCTCGCGATGCGCCGTTAGGCTGCCGCCCGGTCCGACAGGAGGTCATATGCGGGGTCTCGTTGCCGCCCTCGGGGCGGCGCTTTTGATGGTGGCGGCGCCCGTGGCGCAGGCCGAGGTTCAGCCGTACGCCACCAACGACGCCGGCGGCTTCCACGACGTGCTTCCGCCGGGCACCAACGGCCTCGCCAACGCCGTGCAACTCGGGGCCTTCCTGACCACGGGCACGCGCCCCGCGCACAACGACGACCAGCTCGCGATGTACCGCGACCTGATGTACGCGACCCCGGGGCTGAAGGCCGAGGACCTCGGGCGCTACTACAAGGACTCGACCTTCGGGGTCAGGCCGGGCGACGTCGCCTCGACGGTCACGCCGCGCGCCGACGTCACGATCGTGCGCGACACGGGCTTCGGCGTGCCGCACATCTACGGCGCCACCCGCGGCGGCACGATGTTCGGCGCCGGCTACGCCGCCGCCCAGGACCGCCTGTTCTTCATCGACGTCCTGCGCCACCTGGGCCGCGCCGAGCTGTCGTCGTTCGTCGGCGGCGCGCAGGGCAACCGAGACATGGACGCCGCCCAGTGGGCGATCGCGCCCTACACGGAGGCCGACCTGCAGCGCCAGTTCGACCTCGGCGACGACCTCTACGGCGATCAGGGCCGCCAGCTGCAGGACGACGCCCTCAACTACGTCGCCGGCATCAACCAGTACATCGCCGAGGCGCGCCTGGACCCGACGAAGATGCCCGGCGAGTACGCCGCGCTCGGCAAGCCGCTGGGCCCCGACGACTGGAAGGTGACCGACCTCATCGCCACCGCGTCGCTCGTGGGCGGCATCTTCGGCCAGGGCGGCGGCGGCGAGCTCGCCGAGGGCGACCTGCTGCGCGCCTTCACCCACAAGTTCGGCAAGAAGAAGGGGCGCACCCTCTGGGAGCAGTTCGCCGCCTTCCAGGACCCCGACGCGCCGACGACGGTCAAGGGCACGCGCTTCCCGTACCAGACCAAGCCGAAGAAGCGCGCCAACGGCGCCGAGGTGCTTCCCGACCCCGGCTCGTTCAAGGCCTTCCAGGTCGCGCCCGGCCAGGCCGGCGGCTCGAGCCAGGGCGCGCGCCCCGACTCGCTGCCGCCGCTGCTGCCGCGCGCGATGTCCAACGCGCTGCTCGTGTCGGGCGCCAACTCGGCCAGCGGCCACCCGCTCGCGGTCTTCGGCCCGCAGGTCGCCTACTTCGCGCCCGAGATCCTCATGGAGGAGGACCTCCACGGGCCCGGGATCGACGCGCGCGGCGCCGCCTTCCCCGGCGTGAACCTCTACGTCGAGCTCGGCCACGGGCGCGACTACGCGTGGAGCGCCACCTCGGCCGGCCAGGACATCATCGACACCTTCGCGGTGCCGCTGTGCGACGACACCCACTACCGCTTCCGCGGCCAGTGCGTGGCGATCGAGACCCTTGAGCGCAAGAACTCGTGGACTCCGAACCTGGCCGACTCGACGCCTGCCGGCTCGGAGACGCTGCACGCCGAGCGCACCAGGCTCGGCCTCGTCGCCGGCCGCGGCACCTACAAGGGCAAGCCGGTGCTCTACACCGTGCTGCGCACGACCTACGGCCACGAGGTCGACTCCGCGATCGGCTTCAGCCAGTTCAACCAGCCCGACTCGATCCGCTCGCCGCAGGACTTCCAGCGCGCGGCCGCCCACATCGGCTACACGTTCAACTGGTTCTACATCGACGCCCAGCACATCGCCTACTTCAACTCGGGCAACAACCCCGTGCGGGCCAAGGGGACGACGGGCCAGCTGCCGATGGCGTCCACCAAGGAGTGGCGCGACTTCAACCCCGACCTCAACACGGCCGACTACACGCCGCCCGCCCAGCACCCGCAGGTGATCGACCAGCCGGTGCTGACGAGCTGGAACAACCGCCAGGCCCAGGGCTACGCCGGCGCCGACTCGAACGTCTTCAGCTCGGTCTACCGCTCACAGATGCTCGACCGCCAGCTCGACCAGCGCCTGAAGGGCGGCCACAAGCTCACGCTCCCCGAGATGGTCGACGCGATGGAGGCCGCGGGCACCACCGACCTGCGCGGGATGATCCCGCTGCCGCTCGCGCTGCGGGTGCTCGGCACGCCGAAGGACCCGCAGCTCGCCGCGGCGGTCGCCAAGCTGCAGGCCTGGGTCAAGAGCGGCACGCACCGCATCGACCGCGACCGCGACGGCGCCTACGAGGACGCCGACGCGGTGCGGATCATGGACGCGTGGTGGCCGCGGCTGATCACGGCCATGTTCCAGCCGGTCATGGGCAAGCCGCTGCTCGACCAGCTCCAGAAGACCTACGAGATCGACAACGAGCCCAACAACCACGGCGCCCACCTCGGCTCCGCCTACCAGGAGGGCTTCTACGGCTACGTGGCCAAGGACCTGCGGCGCGTGCTGCACCGCAAGGTCAGGCAGAGGTACGCCGCCGCCTTCTGTGGGCGCGGCAGGCTCGCCGGCTGCCGCAGCGCCCTGGAGAGCTCGCTGCGCGCCGCGCTCGGCGCGAGCGCGACGCAGACCTACCCGGCCGACGACCACTGCAAGGCCGGCGACCAGGCCTGCCTGGACATGGTGAGCTTCCGCCCCCTGGGCGGCGTGACCCAGCCGCTGATCCCGTGGATCAACCGGCCCACCTACCAGCAGGCCGTCGAGATCCCCGGTACGAGCCCGCGCTAGTCCGCCTGGCGCGGGTCCATCGGACCGCCGCGCACCGGGCGCTCGGTCGCCGCGACGGTGTGGATCTCGAGGTCGCTCGGCCGCGCGAGCAGGCCGAAGACGTCGTGCTGGAAGGCCTGATGGGCGCGGCCGCGGTAGTGGGCCTCGAGCGCGGCCTCGTCGTCCCACGCGTGCACGACGAGGAACTCGTCGGCGCCGTCGAGGGTCTCGGCGACGTCGTAGGCGTGGCAGCCAGGCTCGCCGCGCGCCGCGGCCGCGGTGCGGCGCAGGAGCTCGAGGAGCTCGGCGCGACCCGAGGCGATCCCATGCACGCGCGCGACGGCGACGACGGTCATCTGCGGCAGTCAAGCAGGGCGCTAGGGTCGGCGCCATGGAGGCGGTGATCCTCTGCGGCGCCCAGGGCGCCGGCAAGACGACGCTCTTCCGCGATCGCTTCCTCGAGACGCACGTGCGCGTGGCGATGGACCTGCTGCGCACCCGCGCGCGCGAGCAGGCGTTCGTCGCGCTGTGCCTGCAGCAGCGCCAGCCCTTCGTGGTCGACGCCACCAACCCCACGCCCGCCGACCGGCGCCGTTACGTCGAGCCGGCCCGCGCCGCCGGCTTTCGCGTCGTCGGCTACCTCGTCGAGGTCGCCGACGCGCAGGCGCTCGCGCGCAACGCCGCGCGCGAGGGCCGGCGGCGCGTGCCCGCCGCGGCGGTCGTGGCGACCGGGCGCCGGCTCCTGCGCCCCGCGCCCGAGGAGGGCTTCGACGAGCTCTGGCACGCGACGGCCGCGGCCGACGGCGCCTGGCGCATCGAGCCGCTGCTCGTCACGCCGCCGCTGCCCGGGCTCTAGGTGATGGCGACGAGCAGCAGCGCCTCGTCGACGGCGCGCAGCGTGTCGTCGCTCAGGCGCACCTCGGCGGCCCTGGCGTTCTCGTGGACCTGCTCGGGCCGCGACGCGCCCACGATCGCGGCCGCGACGTTGCCCTGGCGCAGGACCCAGCCGAGCGCGAGCTGGGACATCGTCAGCCCCGCCTCCTCGGCCACCGGCCACAGCCGGTCGACGGCGTCGAGCACCGGGCGCGTGAGCCACTGGCCGATGAAGCGGCTCATGTCGCGCGAGGCGGCGCGCGTGCCCGCCGGCGGCGCCTCGCCGGCGCGGTATTTGCCGGTCAGCACGCCCTGGGCCAGCGGCGACCACACGATCTGCGAGATCCCGTTGGCCTCGCAGAGCGGGATGAGCTGCGCCTCGGGCGCGCGCCACAGCGCCGAGTACTGCGGCTGGCTGGAGACGAACTTCGCGACCCCGGGCAGGGCGAGCGCCTCGCGGACGCGCTCGACGGGCCACTCGCTGAAGCCGATGTGGCGCGCCTTGCCGGCCGCCACGACCTCGGTCAGCGCCTGCATGGTCTCCTCCAGCGGCGTCTGCTCGTCGTAGCGGTGGCACTGGTAGAGGTCGACGTGGTCGAGGCCCAGGCGCGCCAGCGAGCCGTCGATCTGCTTGTGGACCTGCTCGCGCGAGAGCCCGCGGTCGGTGGCCGACATCGGGTAGTAGAGCTTGGTCGCGATCGCGTAGGAGTCGCGCGGGTAGTCGCGCAGGATCTCGCCCCAGGCCCGTTCGGCGGCGCCGCGGCCGTAGACGTTGGCCGTGTCGAAGAAGGTGATGCCGGCGTCGAACGCCGCGCGCGTGCAGGCCTCGGTCTGCCGCTTGCCCACGCCGCCGGAATAGGTCAGCCACGAGCCCAGGGCGATGGCCGACACCTCGAGGTCCGAGTCGCCGAGGCGGCGGTGCTCCATCAGCTCAGGATCTCGGTCCCCAGCCAGGCGATGATCCCGACGATCGCGACCACCGCCAGCAGGCCGGCCAGCAGCTGGCCCGGGTGCTCGACGGTCGCCCGCGGCGGACCGTCGCGCAGCAGGTCGGCCTGCAGCAGGACGTCGCGCGCCGCGTCGGCGCCCGAGGCCGGGACGAGGATGTCGCGCTGGCCAGCGGCGAGCATGTCCGGAACGTCGAAGCCCGCCGAGCGCCGCGTCATCGACGGGATGCCCTCCTCGAGCAGCATCCCCTGGATGAGCTCGGCCTCGGCCTGATGGCGGGCGCTGACCACCCGCACGAGCTCGCCCTCGGTGAACTGCGGCTTGATCTTGCGCGCGCGCTCGCGCGCCGCGCTGGCGGGCTCCTCGGCCCCGGGTCCGCCCGCGTAGACGAGCGGCATCCCGCACGTGGGACAGAAGCGCTCGCTCAGCTCGTGCGTCGAGGCGCACGACGGGCAGACGAGCGGCTCACCCGACATCGACCTGGACCTCTTCGATGGCGCCGTCGTCGATGCGGTAGGAGCGGACCGTCGGCTCGCCGTCGCGGCGCACGCCCACGATCAGCCACTCCACGCCGGGCCACCCCGCGGCGAAGTTGAGGTCGGTCTGCGAGGGGTAGGGCTCCGAGCGCGTGTGGGAATGGTAGATGGCGCCGAGCTCGGCGCCGTCGTCCTCGAAGGCGTCCTGGGCGCGGATGATCTCGCGGCCCTCGACCTCGAAGCGCAGCGGGCTGGCGGCCACGTTCGTGGCCTCGTGGATGGCGACCGCGCGCCCGTCGCGCACGGCGACCATCCCGCAGCACTCGTTGGGGAAGTCGCGCCGTGCGTGAGCGACGATGCGCTCGAGGAGCGCCGCGTCGATCCGCACTACTCGGTCTTGAGGGCGGGCCGCTCGTCGTCCTCCTCGCGCTCGGACTCGCCGTTGAGCGACTCCTTGAACTCCCGCATGCCCTTCCCGATGGAGCGCCCGACCTCGGGCAGCTTCTTCGGGCCGAGCACGATGAGCGCGATGGCGAGGATGACGATCAGCTCGAGGGGGCCGACGTTGGGCATGGCCCCAGCGTACCGTGCCGGAGACCCCGGCACGACACGTTCTTACCCGACGGTCGGTAAGGCCGCGACGGCCGCCGGCACGCCCTCGCGGGCGGACGGATAGCGTGGCGCCCAGCCGAGCTCGCGCTTGAGCTTGGCGTTGGACGTACGGGCGCTGCGCACGACCGCGGCCACGGCGTTCGAGCCCGCGGCCAGGCGCGCGAGCCAGGCCGGGATCCGCCGCGGCGGGCCGACTCCGAGCGCCCGCGCGCTGAGGGCCATGAAGTCGTAGTAGGCGATCGGCTCGTCGTCGGCCACGTGATAGGTCTCGCCGGCGGGCGCGCGCTCGAGCGCGTCGACGAGGGCGCGGGCGACGTCGTCGACGTGCACGACGTCCCAGAGGTTGTCGCCGCGGCCGATGACCGCGAAGCGCCCCGGCTGGCGCAGGCGCGCGACCATCTCGTGCGCGTACCAGCCACCCGGCCCGTAGACGTGCCCGGGACGCAGGACGACTCCGGGCAGGCCGGAGGCCCGCAGCAGCGCCTCGCCCTCCTGCTTGGAGCGCCCGTACGGGGTCTGCACGGGCAGCGGCTCGTCCTCGGTGAGCAGCGCTCCGCCGGCCTCGCCGGTGACGACCGTCGAGGCGAAGACGACCTTGGGCGCGCCGGCCGCGCGGCACGCGTCGAACAGGCGGCGGGTGCCCTCGACGTTGACCTCGCGCACGCGCCGCGCGTCGCGCTGGGAGGCGATCTCGGCGGCGAGGTGCACGACGCCCTCGGGCGCCGTCTCGCTCACCGCCCTCGATACCGTCGCAGCGTCGGTGAGGTCGCCGGCGACCGCGACCGCGCCCGCCGGCTGCGAGCCGGGGCGGCGCACGAGCGCGCGCACGTCATGTCCGCGTTCCTGCAGCTCACGACAGGCGACATGCCCGACGAACCCGCTGGCGCCGGTGACCAGGACGCGCATCGGCGCGATCCGCCGCTACCACCAGACGGTGGAGTCCAGGTTCTCGATCTCCTCCACCGGCCGCGTGTAGATGCCGCTGGAGAGGTACTTCCAGCCGTCGTCGCAGACGATGAAGACGACGTTGCCCTCGTCCATCTCGTTGGCGATGCGCACGGCGATCGAGGCGATCGCGCCGCTGGAGACGCCGGCGAAGAGACCCTCCTCGTCGAGCAGGCGGCGCGTCCAGACGACGGCGTCGTGGTTGGTGACGAAGATCTTGCGGTCCAGCAGGGAGAGGTCGATGATCGGCGGGATGAAGCCGTCGTCCAGCGAGCGCAGGCCCTGGACCGGCTCGCCCTGCATCGGCTCGGCGGCGACGATCTTCACGCGGTCGCCGAGCTCCTCCTTGAAGCGCCGGCCGTTGCCCATGAGCGTGCCGCCGGTGCCCAGGCCGGCGACGAAGGCGTCGACCTCGCCGTCGAGCTCGTCGAGGATCTCGGGCGCCGTGCCGTTGTAGTGCGCGAGCGGGTTGGCCGGGTTGCCGTACTGGTAGGGCATGTAGTACGAGGCGTCGGCCTCGGCCATCTTCAGGGCCATCGCGACGGCGCCGTTGGAGCCCTGGTCGCCGGGCGAGGAGACGATCTGCGCCCCGTACATCTCGAGCAGCTGCGTGCGCTCGGGCGTGACGTTGTCGGGCATGACGACCTTGAGGTCGTAGCCCTTGCGCGCGCAGATCATGGCCAGCGAGATGCCGGTGTTGCCCGAGGTCGGCTCGAGGATGGTCATCCCGGGGCCGATCGCGCCCTTCTCCTCGGCGTCCTCGATCAGCGAGCGCGCGACGCGGTCCTTGACCGAGCCGGTCGGGTTCTGGGACTCGAGCTTGGCCCAGATGCGGACGTCGGGCTTGGGCGACAGGCGGCGCAGCTCGACGAGCGGCGTGTTGCCGATCGCCTGCACGATGTCGCCGTAGCGGCCACCGCAGGGCTTGTTCTGGAGCGGGGGGACAGGCACTTCAGAAAGTGTAGCTACGGCAGGCCGCGCCGCTTGCGCTCGCGCTCCCAGGCGGCGTCGGGGTGCTCGTCGGGGTAGTCGGGCGCCGTCGTCTCCCACTCCGGCCGACCCCGCTTGAGCCGACGCGTGAGCGCGTCGCGCTTGCGGTCGGACGCCAGGTCGATGTCGAACCAGCTGATGGGCGGGCCGATGCCGTCGGCGACAGACGCGACGAGGGCGATGGCGAGGATCACCGCGAGGACGAGCGCGGCGCCGGGAGCCACGAAGGCGAGCACGACCGTGACCACGACGGCGGCGAGCAGGAGCCAGCCGATGGCCGTCACGCGTCTCACGACGCGATGGTCTCAGGCGGTCACGTCGCGCGCAAATGCCTCGAAGGCGTCGACGTACCGGGTGAGCTCGTCGTCGCCATGGGCGACGCTCAGCGTCCACTGCTCGTCGACGCCCGGCGTCATGAAGATCCCGTGGTTCATGTGGTACAGCCACGAGAGCGTGGAGAGCTCCTCGTCGACCTTCGTCGCGTAGTCGCGGTACTCGTAGAGCGGCTCGGAGGAGAACACGACGCAGCCCTTGGAGCCCATGCCGACGGTGTGGCACGGCAGGCCGTAGCGCTCGATGACGTCCTCGAGGCCGCCGCGCAGGCGCGCGTCGCGCTCCTCGAAGGCGGCGTAGGCGTCGGCGGTCAGGACCTCGGTGAGGGCCGCCTGCGCGGCCGCCATCGACAGCGGGTTGCCGTTGAAGGTCCCGACCTGGCGCACCGTGCCGGCGGTGATGAGGTCGGCGAGCGTCTCGGTCATCCCGACGGCGCCGCTCGGGTAGCCGCCGGCGATCGCCTTGGCCAGGCAGACGACGTCGGGCGTGACGCCGAAGCGCTCGGTGGCGCCGCCGGCCGCGACCGTGGCGCCGGTCTTGACCTCGTCGAAGACGAGCACGACGCCGTGGCGGGCGGTGAGCTCGCGCACGCGCTCCAGGTAGCCCGGGCGCGGGGCGACGATCGTGATGTTCATCATCGCCGGCTCGAGGATCAGCGCCGCGACCTGCTGGCCGATGTCGTCGAGCACGCGCTCGAGCAGGTCGGCGTCGTTGAAGGCGATGGCGCGCGTGAGCTCGCTGACGGCGTGCGGGTGGCCGGCGCCGAAGGGGACGCTGCCCGGGACGTCGCGCGCGCCGAGCTGGTCCAGCGGCGGGCGCACGCTGACCATGACCGCGTCGTGGTGGCCGTGGTAGGAGCCCTCGATCTTGAGCACGAGGTCGCGGCCGGTGGCCGCGCGCGCGAGATGGATGGCGTCCATCGTCGACTCGGTGCCCGAGTTGGTGAAGCGCCACTGCGGCAGCCCGAAGCGCCGCGCGAGCTCCTCGGCCACGACGATCGAGCCCTCGGTCGGGGCGGCGAAGTGCGACCCGCGGCCGGCGCGCTCGCTGACGGCGGCGACGATCGCGGGATTCGCGTGGCCGACGCACATGACGCCGAAGCCGTTGTGGAAGTCGACGTACTCGTTGCCGTCGACGTCCCAGACGCGCGAGCCCTCGCCGTGGGAGAGGTAGATCGGCCGCGGGTCGGCGGCCTGGAAGGAGCTCGGCACGCCGCGCGGCATGACGGCCAGGGCGCGCTCGAAGTAGCGCGCCGAGCCCTCGGTCCGGGCGAGCAGCTTGCCGCGCTCGCGCTCAATCAGCTCGCGCAGCCGGGCGCGGTCGATGGTCTCGGGGACGGTCGCCATGGCCCCAGGGTAGGGCCTGGGGCCGTCGTCGCGGCGCCCGTCGAGCAAGCGTGCGCCGCGGTGGACAACCGCGGCGCACGCGGCGCGCCGGGCCGGAGCGAGGGGTGGTCGCTCAGCGCCCGAGCGTCTTGTGCGAGATCCGCTCGCAGTGGGCGATCTTGTAGTGGCGCTGCGCCTTGCGGCTGATGAACAGCGTGTCCCTGCCGCCGCCGCAGTCGATCGCGCCGCGGCCGAAGTGCGCCTTGATCATGTCGTTGCCGCCGCCGGCCGCGATGTTGTTCGTGCCGTGGCTCGCGTAGATGAAGTCCTTGCCGGCGCCGCCGAAGACGGTGTCGACCTGGGTCGAGGGCTGGCCCGAGGGCTTGTAGTCGGCCCACAGGACGTCGCCCCACGGCCCGGCGTAGAGGGTGTCGTTGCCGTGGCCGCCCAGCAGCTCGTTGTGGCCGGACCGCGAGGTCACGACGCGGCCCTGGCCGCCCGGGACCATCCGGTTCTGGCACGTCCCGCGCTTGTGCACGGAGTCGCACGAGTAGACCGGGTCGGTCCCGGCGAAGGGGTCATGGCCGGGGCGCGCGTCGAGCGGACGCGCGCGGTCGGTCTTGTTCATCAGCAGCATGCCGTTGATCCGCGGCCAGCCATCGTGGCTCGTGCTCGCGGTTGCGACGCCCGCCGGGAGAGCCGCGCAGGTCAGGGCGATGAGGAGAGCCGGGGCTTTACGCATGACACCATTCCTTGGTTGAACGTCTCCGCCGTCGTGCCACTGCCCGTGGGCCGACAAACGCGGGTCCGTCACCGGGGCCGCGCACGCGACGAGCGGCGTAGGGAGCGCGGGGAGCGGCGCCGGGCCGGCTAGAGCAGGGCGCCCGCGAGCGCCTCGTAGTCGGCCATCGGCACGCCGCCGTGGCCGAGGGGCTGCACGCAGACATGGTCGGCGCCCGCGTCGTAGTGCGCCTGGACCGCCGCGGCGATCGCGGCCGCCTCGCCGTGCGGGATGACGGCGTCGATCAGGCGGTCGCTGCCCCCGCCGTCGATGTCCGCCTCGCCGAAGCCGAAGCGCCGCAGGTTGGTCGTGTAGTTGCGCAGGCGCAGGTAGGTCGCCGCGTACTCGCGCGCAGCGCGGCGGGCGACCTCGGCGTCGCGCTCGACGACGACCGCGACCTCCGGGGCCAGGAGCGCGCCGGGGCCGAGGGTCTCGCGCGCGAAGCGCGTGTGCTCGGGCGTGACGAAGTAGGTGTGCGCGCCCCAGGAGCGCTCGGCGGCCAGCCCGAGCATCCGCGGGCCGAGCGCGGCGGCGGCGCGCTCCTCGCGCGGCACCGGTTCGGGCGCGGCGTCGAGACCGTCGAAGAACGCGCCCATCCGCTGCAGCGGCGTCGTGTACTCGGCCGTCGCCTCGGGGTGGCCGATGCCGATGCCCAGCAGGAAGCGCCCGGGGAAGTCGCGAACCAGCGCGGCGCGCTGCGCGGCGACGTCGGCGGGCTCGTGCTGCCAGACGTTGAGGATCCCGGTGGCGATCGTCAGCGTGCTCGACGCCTCCAGGAAGGGCCGCGCCTGCTCCGTCGACGGGCTGCTGCCGATCCAGAGCGCCGTGTAGCCGAGCGACTCCAGCTCCGCGAGGCCGGCGGCCCCCGCCTGACGGGGGCGCCAGATCCCGATCTTGCCGAGGTCCATGAGCCACAGCGTTGCACGAAGCGCACACGCGCCCGTACCCTCAGCAGCCGCGAATATGGACCAGTCGCCGAAGCCAGCGGAGTTCGTAGTCGGCGAGTCCTTCGCCAGGATCCTCACCGAGGCGACACAGTCGCTCGTCTGCGTCCTCGACCGCGAGGGCCGGATCCTGCTCTTCAACGAGGCGTGCGAGCGCGCGACGGGCTTCCGCCGCGAGGAGGTGCTCGGCCGCGACGCGCGCGACTGCGTCATCCCCGCCGAGGAGCGCGAGGCCTTCGGCGAGTTCCTCGCCTATGTGTTCAAGTCGGGGTCGCCGAGCCCGCAGGTCGGCCACTGGGTGGCCAAGGACGGCGCGCGGCGGCTGATCGCGTGGTCCAACCGGCCGATGGGCCCCGCCGAGGGCGAGCCCGAGTCGCTCGTCACGACGGGCATCGACCTCACCGACCGCGGAGCGCGGCGCCACGGCGACGAGCGCGCCCTGGAGGGCGACCCCGACGCCAAGCTGGCCGAGATCGGCCAGCTCGCGACCGAGCAGCGGGCGCTGCGGCGGGTCGCCACGCTCGTCGCCTCCGAGGTCAGCCCCGAGCGCGTCTTCACGGCGGTCTCCGAGGAGTGCGCGCGCGTCCTGCAGGTCAACGCGTCGGCGGTCCTGCGCTACGAGTCAGACCAGACGGCGATGATCGTCGCGCGCCACAACCGCGACAGCATCGACGTCTTCCGGGTCGGCGAGAGCCTGCCGGCCGAGGAGCGCTCGGCCATCGGCCAGGTCCTGCGCACCGGCGCCTCGGCGCGCATCGACGACTGGGGGCGCGAGGGCAGCGAGTTCGCGGAGACGATCTTCCGTACCGGCTACCGGTCGACGGCCGCCGCGCCGATCGTCGTCGCCGGCGCCCTGTGGGGCGCGGTCGCGATCGCCAGCGAGGATCCGCTGCCGCCGCAGACCGAGACGCGCCTGGGCGCCTTCTGCGAGCTGGTCTCGCTCGCGGTCGCCAGCGCGCAGGCGCGGGCGGACCTCATCGCCTCGCGCACGCGGCTCGTCAAGGCGGGCGACGAGCAGCGCCGGCGGCTGGAGCGCAACCTCCACGACGGCGCCCAGCAGCGCTTCGTCTCGGTCGTCCTGCAGCTGCGCCTCGCGCGGGCGCGGCTGGCCTCCGACCCCGACGCGGCCTCGACGCTCCTGGACGAGGTCGGGCGCGAGCTCGAGATCGGCCTGGAGGAGCTGCGCGAGATCGCGCGCGGCCTGCACCCGGCGATCCTCGGCGACCGCGGCCTGCGGCCCGCGCTCGAGGCGCTCGCCGCGCGGATCCCGATCCCGGTGACGATCGAGGCGCCGGACGAGCGCCTGCCCGAGCACGTCGAGGCGACGGCCTACTACATCGTCTCCGAGGCGATGACGAACGTCGCCAAGCACTCCGGTGCCGAGCACGCTCGGGTCGCCGTCCTGCGCGACGGCGCCGTGATCCGCTGCCAGGTCTCCGACGACGGGCGCGGCGGCGCCGATCCGGCGACCGGCACCGGCATCCTCGGCCTGCGCGACCGCGCGGAGGCGGCCGGCGGGACGCTGTCGGTCGTCAGCCCGCCCGGCGGCGGGACGGTGGTGGCGGCGACGCTCCCGGTGTAGGCGGACCGCCGCCGCCACGTTCGTCAGCTGGACTGGACGATCAGCAGCTGGTTGCCGTCGGGGTCGCGGAACCAGAACATCGGCGGCACGGCGTCGCCCATGCGCATGACCTCGTCGTCCACGTCGACGCCGCGCTGCTTGAGGTCGGCGTGGTCGGCGTCCACGTCCTCGGTCGAGAGCGCGATCCGCGTCTCGACGCCGGTCGGGTCGCCCTCGCGCGGCGGCACGATCGCGATGGTCGTGGCGGCGCCCGCGGGCGCGACCTCGAGCCAGCGCATGTCCTCGCCGAAGGGCACGTCGGTGCGCTTCTCGAAGCCGAGCGTGTCGACGTAGAACTCGAGCGCGCGGTCCTGGTCGGAGACCGGGACGATCACCGTGCCGATCGAGGTGATGCGGTTGGTCGTCTGGGGCATCGACGTCCTCCTGGAGGTTGGGTGCGCTGCTCAGACGGTACGCCGCACGCAAACTCATCGCAGGCGGCCGGGTCCGCTCTTGACCGATTTTGTTCGGATTCGTATTATCCGAATCCGTGACAGATCGCTCCCTCATCGCCGCCCTCGAGGCCGCCGTGCATCGGGTGCTCGACCATCTCGCCGCCGAGCTCTCCGACCTCGGCCTGCGCCAGGCCGAGGTCAACGTCCTCGCCCAGCTGCGGCCGGGCGAGCGGCGCAGCGTTGGGGAACTCGTCGCGGCGACCGGCCAACGGCCCTCGACGCTGACCGGCGTGCTCGACCGCCTCGAGCGCGGACGGCTGGTGCGCCGGCGCGTCAACCCGGCCGACCGGCGCTCGTTCACCGTCGAGCTGACGGCTCGCGGCGAGGCCGCCGCGGCACGCGTCCGCGAGGCCTTCGACGCGCTCGACGACCGCGTCCTGTCCGATCTGCCGCCCTCGGCCGCCGAGGGCTTCCACCGCGTGCTCGACGCCGTCGAGCGCCACACGAGAGGCACCACATGACCGACGAGGCCTTCCTCGCCAGCTTCGAGGCCGCCGCCCTGCGCTCCTTCGACCACCGCGACCACCTGCGCGTCGCCTTCGCCTACGCCCGCCGGGGCGGCGTCGAGCACGCCGTCGAGCGCGCCCGCGCGGGGTTGCGGCGCTTCACCGCGGCCCACGGCCAGGCCGCGCGCTACCACGACACGCTCACGGCCGCGTGGGCGCGCGTCGTCGCCCACCACGCGCTGCGGGCGCGCGACGACGACTTCGACGCCTTCCTCGCCGCCCACCCGCGCCTGCTCGACCGCGACCTGCTCGCGGCCCACTACAGCCGCGCGCGGCTGTTCAGCGACGCCGCGCGCGCGGCGTTCGTCGAGCCCGACCTGCTGGCGCTGCCGTAAGGGCTAGCTGCCGCCCGCCATGGCGGGGAGAATGACGAGCGTGTCGGTCTCGCCGACCGGCGTCTCGAGCCCGTCCAGCACGCGCACGTCCTCGTCGTTGAGGTAGACGTTGACGTAGCGGTTGAGGTCGCCGTCGGATCCGAAGATCTGGTCCTGGGTTTCGCCGTGCGCGTCGACCAGGGCGCGCAGCACCTCGCCGACGTTCGAGCCGTCGGCCGCGACCTCGCGCTCGCCGCCGACGGACGGCCGCAGGACAGGGGGGATCTTGATCGTCGCCATCTGGCCCCGAAATCTACTAACCGGCCGCTGCGCAGAACGCCTCGTAATCCGGGAAGACGCCCATCTCGTCGTCGCCGATGGCGTCGGGCTCGCGCGAGCAGATCGGGCAGTCGGGGTCGCGGCGGACCTTCAGCTCGGTCGTCGTCGCGGCCAGCGCGTCGTACATGAGCAGGCGGCCGATGAGCGGCTCGCCGGCGCCGATGATGAGCTTGACGACCTCGGTCGCCTGCAGCAGGCCCATCGTGCCGGGCAGCACGCCCAGGACGCCGTTGGCGCCGCAGGAGGGCGCGAGCTCGGCCGGCGGCGGCTGGCGGAAGAGGCAGCGGTAGCACGGCCCCTCGTAGGGGGCGAAGACGCTGAGCTGGCCCTCGAAGCCGAGGATCGCCGCGCTGACGACCGGGATGCGCAGGCGCACGGAGGCGTCGTTGAGCAGGTAGCGCGTGGGGAAGTTGTCGACGCCGTCCACGACGATGTCGTAGCCCTCGATGATCGCCATGATGTTGGAGGCGTCGAGGCGCGTCTTGTACTTGACGACGTCGACGTCGGGGTTGAGGGCCTTGATCTGCTCCTCGGCGGAGTCGACCTTCGCCACCCCGACGCGGTCGGTGGTGTGGATGACCTGGCGCTGGAGGTTGGAGACGTCGACCACGTCGTCGTCGACGATGCCCAGCGTGCCCACGCCGGCGGCGGCGAGGTAGAGCGAGGTCGGCGAGCCGAGGCCGCCGGCGCCGAGCAGCAGCACTTTGGCGTCGAGCAGCTTCTGCTGGCCCTCGGTGCCGACCTCGGGGAGCAGGAAGTGGCGCGAGTAGCGCTCACGCTGCTCGGCCGTGAAGGTCTTGGGGACGTCGACCGGGTAGCCGCGGTCCTTCCACAGCGTGATCCCGCCGGTCATCGACTCGACGTGCTCGAAGCCGAGCTCCTGGAGCGTGTCGGCCGCCAGGGCGCTGCGGTTACCCGAGGCGCAGTACAGGATCACGCGCTGGGAGCGGTCGGGGACCGCGCCGTCGATTCGCGACTCGAGGTGGCCGCGCGGGACGTGCTTGGCGCCCGGGAGGTGGCCGGAGCCCCACTCCTCGGACTCGCGCACGTCGATGATCGCCACGCCCTCGCCCGCGAGCTCGCGGACCTCGGACGGGTCGACCTGGTCGATGCGCTCCTTGACGCGACGCACGTACTCGCTGCCGGACACGCTCACGGTCGATTCACCTGGAACTCGGTCGGGATTCACTTCAAAAAGTATAGCGCCGTCTGAACAGGCCCGAAACGGCCATGGGCGCCGCCGGAGATCGAGTTCCGGCGGCGCCCATGAGCCGTCCTGCGGGGGCAACTGTCGGCGGGCGGTCCTAGGAGAGGAAACCTGCGTCCATCCCGACTTGCCTTGGGTATCGGACGGGCGCGCGGCGGCCGATATCGGGTCGGCACCCCATTCCCCATGAAGCGCCCCACCCTCCTCACCCAGGTTCTCGCCGTCAACGCGCTGCTCATCACGGCGACGGTCTTCGCGGCCTCGGTCGCGGCCACCCTGCGCACCGAGCCCGTCGTGGAGGGGCGGCGCTTCATGGTCCTCGTGGCCGGGCTCATGGCGATGGTCCTCGTCAACGGCTGGCTGCTGCGCCGCCGCTTCGCCCCGCTGGAGGAGCTGATCGGCGCCATGGAGCGCGTCGACTTCGGCGGGCGCGACACGCGCGAGCGGATCCCGACCGCCAACGTCGAGGAGGTCGCCCGCCTGCACCAGGCCTTCGACAGAATGCTCGAGCGCCTGGAGGCCGAGCGGGCCCGCACCGCGACCGCCGTCCTGCAGGCCCAGGAGGGCGAGCGCGCGCGCCTGGCCCGCGACCTGCACGACGAGGCCAACCAGGCGCTCACCGGCGTGCTCCTGCGCCTGGAGGCGACGGCCCAGCACGCGCCCGCGGAGCTGCGCGACGAGCTGCGCGAGACGCAGGGCGTCACGACGCAGGCGATGGGCGAGCTCGTGCGCCTGGCCCGCGAGCTGCGACCGGTCGCGCTCGACGACCTCGGCCTCGGCGCGGCGCTGCGCACGCAGGTCGACGACTTCGGCCGCCGCGCCGGCCTGCGCACCAGCCTCGCGCTTCCCGACGGCGGCGTCGAGGACCTCGACGCCGACGAGCAGCTCGTCGTCTACCGCGTCGTCCAGGAGGGCCTCTCGAACGTCGCGCGCCACGCCGCCGCGCACAGCGTGCTCGTCGAGGTCGAGCGCCCGGGCGGCGGCACCGTCGTGCGCCTGACCGACGACGGCGTCGGCTTCTCGCCCGGCGCCGGCAGTGCCGGCCTGGGCCTGAAGGGCATGCGCGAGCGCGCCGTGCTCGCCGGCGGGCGCGTGAGCGTCGCCTCGGCACCCGGGCAGGGCACGGCGATCGAGCTGCGCCTCGGAGCGGCGGCATGAGGCTGCTGATCGCCGACGACCACGGCGTCGTGCGCGGCGGCCTGCGGCTGCTGCTCGACCGCCAGCCCGACATGGAGGTCGTCGGCGAGGCCGCCGACGGCGCCGAGGCCGTCGCCCAGGCGCTCGTCCACCGCCCCGACCTCGCGATCCTCGACGTCGCCATGCCGCGCCTCACGGGCCTGCAGGCCACGCGCGAGATCAAGGCCCAGGCGCCCGACGTCGACGTCCTGATCCTCTCGATGCACGACGACGAGCGCTACCTGTTCGAGGCGCTGAAGGCCGGCGCCTCCGGCTACGTCCTCAAGCACGAGGCCGACCACGACCTCGTCGCCGCGGTGCGCGCCGTCACCCGCGGCGAGTCGTTCCTGACGAACTCCGCCCAGCGCGCGCTCGTGCGCACCTGGATGGAGGACGAGAGCGCCGGCCCGCGCGAGCCGCTGAGCCCGCGCGAGCAGGAGGTCCTCAAGCTCATCGCCGAGGCGCACACCAACCGCGAGATCGGCGAGATCCTCCACCTGGCCGAGAAGACCGTGGAGTCCCACCGCGCGAACATCCTGCGCAAGCTCGGGATGCGCGACCGCGTCGAGCTCGTGCGCTACGCGATCCGCCGCGGGCTCGTCGAGCCGTAGGCCCGCGCCCCTGTGCCGCTTCGTCCGCGCTGCGCTCGCGGCGATTCGCAGCCAGGCACCGAGGGAGCGAGCGCCGACCGCCTGGGCGGGCGCGCGAGCGCCCTGGGCCGAGCGAACGACGATTTCCAGACGCCATCCGTCTGCTTTTCGTCGAACGACGAGTTTGTCGCGTAGGAGTGGACAAACTCGTCGTTCGCGCGTGACGGCCGCCCGTCACGCCGCGTGCGCCGGCATCGCCGCGAGCGGTCGATCCTCTCCCTCCCTCATTGATGCAGTAAGCGCCGCGCGGCGCCGACCACGAAACGCGGACGCCCCGCCTACCGCTTCGGCCTGAGGTCGACCCCAGGCACCGCCACCGCATTCGAGCCGCCGCCGTAGCCGTAGTCGAAGGTCCCGCACCCGGAGCCGAGCGTGAAGGTCACGTCGCCGGCCAGGTCGCCCGGCGCCGGCGACGGGCCCGCGGGCACGTCGTCGCCCGCCATGCGGTCGACGTGGAAGCCCAGGCACCCATAGGCGAAGCGCCACTTGGCGTCGGGCTGCGACGGGTCGGAGTAGTTGTCGACGTGCGGGGTCGCGGGGTCGTCGGAGAACGCGTCGCGGCCCGGCAGCGCCTTGAAGGCGGCGTCATCCAGGTTCGGGACGGCGGAGTCCGCGGTCATGTCGTCGGGCTGGGAGTCCAGCGGCGACTGCGCCGGCGGGTCGTCGGTGCCAAGGTTGCCGTAGCCGTGGTTCTCGTCGGTGTAGACGAGCGAGAGGCCGGGCTGGAAGGTCGGGCCGCTGCCGCGGTCGTCCTCGCCGTGGCCGTCGGCGTCGAAGCCCGAGCGGTCGCGCATCTCCAGGTAGTAGGCGTGGTCGGCGGGATCGCCGTCGACGGCCGAGACGAACTGCCAGCCCTTCGTGCAGCGCGGCGCGGTCTGCAGCGAGTCGCGGCAGCCGCCGTTGTAGATCGCCGGGTCGTCGGCCGACTCGAGGTCGCTGGAGTACAGGACCTGGTCGCCCGCGGTGATCTCGACGTCGTCGATGAACCAGCCCGGGCGCGCGAGGCCGGGGTCAGTGGCGTAGGTGAAGCGCACGACGGAGCTCTTGCCCGCCAGCGCGCTGATGTCGTAGGAGTCGTCGACGAAGCCCGGGTCGCCGTACTCGCCGCGGACGCGGTCGAGCGCCTGCGTCCCGGCCGACCACGACGCGCTCGAGCCCGTCAGGCCGTTGCCGTACTGGCCCTGGCAGTCGCTGCCGTTGGGGTTCTGCTCCTTGGGCGTCGTGTAGCCCTTCTCCGAGGCGAAGGACTGATAGGTCTTGCCGCCGTCGGTCGAGCCGAGCACGAAGCCGTAGTCGAAGTCCCACTCGACGTCCCAGCGCGACTTGAAGGTCAGCTTCACGGGCGTGCCCGCGGGGAGGCTCGCCAGCGCGGGCACCGCGATGTCGACGTTGTGGCCCTTGGTCGGCGGGCAGCCGAAGTCGTTGCCGGCCTGCGACCAGAGCAGGTGCGTGCCCGACGGGACCGTCGCCGGGTCGATGATCTGGCGGGCGGGCAGCTTGGCGACGTAGGCCTCGCCGTTGTGGACGTCGTCGCCGGCGAGCGCGTAGGCCTCGCCGGTCGGCGTGCGCCAGTCGATGCGGTGCGTGTCGGCCTTCGAGGACCCGAAGCCGTCGGCGTGCGTCGTCTGCCCCGGCTCGAGCACGCGCGGGACGACCCAGCCGAGCTCCTGGCGGCCGAAGACGTCCATGTTCTGGGAGTGGTCCTCGGCCATCAGCGTCCACGTGCCGTAGGTGTTCCGGCTGCCGGTCGAATAGAAGTCAGGCAGCCCGAGCGAGTGGCCGTACTCGTGCGAGATGACGCTCGCCTTGTCGATGGCCGACTCGGGGTTGACGTTGTAGGGCCCGACGCGGACGTGGACCTTCAGGTCCTCGCCCTTGTCCTCGGTGGTCTTCTGGCTGAAGGAGTCGTCGGTCCACCACAGCGGGCGGCCCTCGAGGTCGGTGAGCTGATCGTCGGTGATGTAGCCCTTCAGGCCGGTCTTCGGATCCGTGTAGGCGGTCTCCAGCGACGACGAGTGCGGCCAGATGTTGTCGTAGGGCGGTGCGCCGTTGAGCTGCGAGTCGCCGTTGCCGCCCAGGCCGGCGAAGACCATCATGAAGAAGTCGACGACGCCGTCCTTGTCGGTGTCGTAGTCGTTGTAGTCGATCTCGGGGTCGGCGATCTGGGCGGCGTCGTAGACCGCCTTGGCCGTCGGCCCGCAGCCCGAGTCGATCTGCTGCAGCGCGCCGACGCCGGTCAGGGCGCCGATCAGCGCCGAGCCGTTGCCGTCGGCGCCGTAGTAGCCAGTTGGCCCGGGGAGCTGGTACCAGCCGTCCTTGATGCGCGGGCGGTTCTGGGCGTAGAGCTGGCCCGGCAGGTCGTTGTCGTCGGCGCCTGGCAGGTCTGGCCGGGCTGGGTCTTGGTGAAGGAGAAGCCGGGGCCGTAGCTCCAGTCGGCGCTCGCGATGCCCTCCGACGGGACGGTCGCGTGCGGGAAGAGCTGCCCGTAGGACATCTCCTGGTAGAGGTTGAAGGTCGAGCCCGGGTTGGCGGGGTCGTTGATCTTGCCCGCGAGCTCGTCGGCGGTGTGGCCGGCGTCGTGGCTGCGGTCGTAGTAGTCGACGGGCACGACCGGGAACGGGCGGTCGCCGTAGCGCGCGGTGTCGTAGGTCGCGCTGGGCGGGATGACCTTCGGGCCGTGGCTGCGCGCGGCGGCGCCGGTCGCGGTGCCGGTGGCCGTGCTCGAGAGGTCCTTCCAGACGATCTGCGGGTCCTCGTCGATCCCCTTCGCGCGGGCCTCGACGACGAGCGTGCGCTCGCCCGGGGTGCCGTCCGCGGCGGCGGCGGGGACGCTGCCCACGGCCCAGCTCACCGGGCCGCCCGTAAAGGTCGCGCCCTCGGGCTCGGGCACGGTGACGGTGCCGCCGTCGACCAGGTCGGGACCGTAGTTGCGCACGCGCAGGGTGAAGGGGTAGCGCTCGCCGGGCTTGACCCAGCCCACGGAGGAGACGAAGGAGTTCTCGAGCACCGGGCCGCTCGGCGCGGCCTCGAGGCGCACGATGCCCGCCGCGGCGCCGTCGAGCGCGCGCGTCTTCGTGGCGGTCGCCGGCAGCGTCTGCAGGGCGAGGCGCAGCTGGTAGCCGGTCGCCTTCGTCGGCTTCAGGCCCGCGGTCGCCGAGGCGGGCAGGGTGGCGTTCAGGCGCCCGCCCGTGACGGCGAAGGGACCGTAGGGCCCGCGCAGGGCGCCCTCGGGGGTGACGAGCTGGAGCTTGACGGCGGTCGCGCCCGGGGCCGAGCCGGAGACGTGCAGGGCCTGGCCGGGACGGGCGACGACGGTCGCGAGGTCGGCGGCGCGGGCGCCGCCCGCGAGCAGGAGCGCAAGCGCGAGGGCGC
Organism: uncultured Actinomycetes bacterium; assembly: GCA_963851295.1. Lineage (GTDB taxonomy): Bacteria > Actinomycetota > Thermoleophilia > Solirubrobacterales > Solirubrobacteraceae > JAOPZW01. The sequence continues at coordinate 212,583 of CAWKOS010000007.1, forward strand.
CGGCGAGGGCGAGGGCGGCGGAGAGCCGACGGAGCGTGAGCATGTGCACTCCAACGCACCGTCGGTCTCCAACTTGCGCCTACTCAGGTCCCGCGCAGCGCCTCGGTCGGCGACAGTCGCGCCGCGCGCCCGGCCGGGTACAGACCGGCGGCCGCGCCGATGGCCAGCGCCCCGCCCAGCCCGGCGGCCAGCGCGACCGGCGGCACCACGGTCGCCCAGCCTCGGGTGCTGGCATAGGCGAGGGTGACGAGCGCGCCGATGACGATGCCCGCCAGCCCTCCCGCCGCCGCCAGCAGCAGCGACTCGACGAGGAACTGCGCGCGCACGTGGCCGCGGGTCGCCCCCAGCGCCCGGCGCAGCCCGATCTCCGAGCGCCGCTCGAGGACCGAGATGACCATCGTGTTGGCGATCCCGATCCCGCCGACGAGCAGCGCCACGGCGCCGAGGCCGAGAAAGAGCCCGGTCAGCGCCGAGTCGGCGGCCGCCCGCGCGGCCAGGGCGTCGGAGGGCCGGCTGACGTTGACCTCCTCGGGGTGCTGCGGGTTGGCCGCCGAGGGAACGAGGTCGTGGACGCGCGCGACCGCCGAGGGATCGGCGCGCAGGTAGACCGTGGTGGCCGAGGTGTCCTCGCCGAGCTCGCGGGTGGCCGCCTCGAAGCCCATGAGGACCGAGCGATCGAGGTCGGCGGCCAGCTCGACCGGGTCCATGATCCCCAGGACGGTCCACCAGCGCCCGGCGATGTAGACCTGCTGGCCGGCGCGGTCGACCCCGAGGCGCTGCGCGGCCACCGCGCCGACCACGACCGAGCGCGTGCGCGCGGTGCCGCCGTTGAGGAAGCGTCCGCTCTGCATGGTCGCCCCCAGCGTGCCCAGCAGGCTCGGGTCGGCGGCGTCGACCGCGATGCCCCCGGTCTCGGCGACGTCGATCTTGTCGCTGCGGCGCACGGTGGCGTCGAGGCTGCGCACCGAGGAGACCTGGTCGACGCCGCCCAGGCGCGAGAGGGCGGCGGGCGCCGAGTCGGGCAGGGTCGCGTCCTGGCCGCCGAGCGTCTGGCCGGGGGCCGCGGTCAGCAGGTTCGTGCCGAGGCGGTCGAGCTGCGCGAGCAGGCCCGAGCGCGACGAAGCCGAGAGGCCCAGGACGGCGACCATCGACGCGATGCCGATGGCGATCCCGAGCGCCGAGAGCGCCGCGCGCATCCGGCGGGTGCGCAGACCCACCGCGCCCACGCGCAGGAGGTCGGCGGGGAGCAGGCGCGAGGTCATGGCCGTCATGCGTCCTCCTCCACGCGACCGTCGCGCAGGTGCACGCGGCGCGGCAGCGCGGCGGCGAGGTCGCGGTCGTGGGTGATGATCAGCACGGTCGTCCCCTCGGCGTTGAGCTCGTGCAGGAGGGACATCACCTCGGCGCCCGAGCGGGAGTCGAGGTTGCCGGTCGGCTCGTCGGCGAACACGATCGCCGGCCGCGCGACGACCGCCCGGGCGATGGCCACGCGCTGGCGCTCGCCGCCCGAGAGCTGCGTCGGCAGGTGGTGCAGGCGATGGCCGAGGCCGACGCGCTCCAGGCCGGCCCGTGCGGCCTCCATCCGCTCGGCCCGCGGCGTCGCGCTGTAGAGCAGGCCCTGCGCGACGTTCTCCAGCGCCGTCATCCCGTCGATGAGGAAGAACTGCTGGAAGACGAAGCCGATGCTGCGCGCGCGCAGCCCGGCCAGCTCGCGGTCGTCGAGGGCCTCGATGTCGGCGCCCGCCACCGCCACATGGCCGGTCGTCGGGCGGTCGAGCGTGCCCATGACGTGCAGCAGGGTCGACTTGCCCGACCCGGAGGGGCCGACGACGCCCACGAGCTCGCCGTCCGCCACCTCGAGGGTGACCCCGTCGAGCGCGTTGACGCCGCCGGAGTAGGTCTTGGTCACGTCGCGCAGGGCCAGCGTCATCGCGGCACCACGACGCGCGTGCCCGCCTGCAGGCCCGAGCCCTGGACCTGCACCCAGCCGTCGGCGAAGGCGCCGAGGGTGACGGGCACGAGCCGGTGCGAGCCGGCGAGCTCGACCGCGTACCGCGCCGGCGCGGTCGCCACGAGGGCGGTGACGGGGACCGAGAGCGCGTCCTTCGTCTCGCCGGTCTGCAGCGAGATGCTCACCGGCGCGCCGTCGAGACGCCCGCGGTGGCGTCCGTCGAGGGCGACGCGCAGCTCGACCGTCGCCGACTCGCCGTTCTGGCCGGCGGTGGCCACGGTGCCCACGCGGGTCACGCGGCCGCCGACCTCGGTGCCGTCGGGGAGCGTGACGCGGACCTTCTCGCCGCGGTGCGCATCGGCCGCGAGGCCGGCGTCGAGCTTGGCCGTGACCACCGGGGTGGTCGTGGTCAGGGTGCTGACGGGCGCGCCCATGCGCGCCTGGTCGCCGACCTCGGCGCGGTGCTGCCCGACGCGGGCGGGCCCGTCGGTGACGACAATCTCGCCGCGGGCGAGGGTGCCGTCCTCCGTGAGCCCGCGGTCGTCCTGGAAGTCCTCGACCGCCCTGGTGGTCGCCGAGGTCCAGTCGTCGTCGACCGTCCCGGGGTCGTAGCCGAGCGCCTTGAGGTTGTGCTCGAGCTGGCGCACGTCGGAGCCGTTGGAGACGCTGGGCCCGAGGTCGCGGTACGTCGGCACCGTGCCGTAGATGACCCAGGCGGTCGCCTTGGCGTCGATCGACAGCAGCGAGCGCCCGCGCGTCACGGTGTCGCCCTCGTCGCGCAGGCGCGTGATCGTCCCGTTCGCCGGCGCGGTGACCGACTCGCTCTGCGAGAAGCCGAGGGTGCCGTCGACGTCCTGGCGGTCGACGAGGTCGCGGCGCTGGGCCGTCGCGGTCCCGAGGGCGACGGCGTCGTTGGCGGCGGGGGCATGATCGCCCCCGCCGGGGATGAGGAGCCGCGCTGCGCCGGCGGCGAGCGCCGCCGCCGCCACCAGCGCGACGGCCAGCCGGCCGCCGCGGCGGCGAACGCGCGGAAGGCGCGCCGTGGCGCTCAAGGCGACTGCTCCAGCGCGTCGCCGCCGCCACCGCCGCCCGGACCGATCGCGCCGAGGAGGTCGTGGCAGGACTTGTCGGCCTGCTGGAACTTCGGCGACTCCGGGTTGACGCCGCTCTTGCCGCCGATCTGGAAGGTGACGCCGCCGCCCCCGCCGACCTTCGGATCGGGCATGTCGACGCCGTGCTTGCGCATGCAGGCGGCGTACTTGACGAACGCGTCCTGGGCCTTGGCCAGCGTCGCCTGATCGGGCGCCTGGCCGCCGGTGCCGGCGTCCAGGTACTTCTGGCAGGCGCTGTTGGCGCTCTTGAGCTTCGGGTCGTCGGGGTTGAGGTTCGTCGGCCCGCCCATGCGGACGAGGCCGTTGCTGGCCTTCTGCGGATCGGGGAAGTCGATGCCGTGCTCGCGCATGCACTTGGCGAACTTCACCGCCCTGTCGAACGCCTTGTCCTGGGGGCTGGCGGCCTTCTTGGAGCCGCCGCCGTCGCTGGAGCCGCACGCCACGAGGGCGAGCGAGCCGGCGACGAGGGCGACGAGGATGAGAGGTGATCTGGTCATGGCCGGACATGAGGCCCGACCCAGATGAGCGCTTCCTGAGAGCCGCTTAGGAGCTCTGTGAGAGCGGGAGGACCAGGCGCAGGCGCGCCCCTCCGCCGGGCGCGAGCTCCGCGCTGACGCTGCCGCCGTGGGTGTCGGCGACCTGCTTGACGATGGCCAGGCCGAGCCCGGAGCCGGGCAGCCCGCGCGCGGCCGTCGCGCGGTAGAAGCGGTCGAAGACGTGCGGCAGGTCGGCCTCGGAGATGCCGGGGCCGTGGTCGCGCACGGTCACCTCCCCCGCGCTCACCGAGACCTCGATCGGGCGGTCGGGCGGGCTCCACTTGACGGCGTTGTCGAGCAGGTTGCCCACGGCGCGGGCCAGGCGCGCGCGCGATCCCACCACCACGCACGGCTCCGCGGCGACCACGAACGGCGTCGACGCATGGCGGCGGGCGCGCGCAACGGCGTCGTCGACGAGCTCGTCGAGACGCAGCTCCTCGGGCGGCTCGTTGGGCCGGCCGCCGGGCCGCGCGAGGTCGACGAGGTCGCCGACGAGGATCGTGAGGTCCTCGAGCTGGCCGCGCACCGAGACGAGCACCTCCACCCGCTCGGCCTCGGGCATCTCGCGGGCGCGCTCGAGCAGCTCGACGTTGGCGCGGATCGCGGTCAGCGGCGTGCGCAGCTCGTGCGAGGCGTCGGCCACGAGCTGGCGCTGCGCGTCGCGCGAAGCCTGCAGGGCGCCGAGCATGGCGTTGAAGGCGCCGGCCAGGCGGCCGGGCTCGTCGTCGCCCTCGGGCTCGATGCGGTGGTGCAGCTCGCCGGTGGCGGTGACGGTGTCCGCGGCGGCGGTGAGCCGCGCCAGCGGCTGCGTCGCCGCCCGCGAGACGCCGACGCCAAGCGCGCTGGCGAGACCCACGCCGGCGGCGATCACCGCGAGCAGGATCCAGCGCAGGCGCCCGAGCGTGTCGTCGACGGCCGTGAGCGGCGTGGCGATCTGCAGCGCGGTGCGGCCGGGGACGTTGGTCGTGAACACCCGCAGGTCGACGCCGCGCACCGTCTCGTCGCGGAAGTAGTCGGCGTGGCGGCCGGCCGCCACCTGGCGGACCTCGCGCGGCACGGGCAGCCGGGAGCCGCGCGCAGGCCCGATCGTCGTGCCGTCGGCGAGCGTCGCCTGCACGACGCCGCTGGCGGCGCCGAAGTCGGCAGGCGGGAGGGCGATGGTGAAGACGTCGCGCTGCGCGTCGAGCGGGAGCTGCGCCGGACCCTGGGTGGCGACGCCGACCTGCTTGCCGTCGTTGCGGATGAGCACCGCCTTGGGCTTGAGCCCGCGCAGCGTCGCGTCGACGCCGTCGCGCAGGTTCTGGCGCACGACGACGTACGTGACGACGGCGGCCAGGGCGACGGCCGCGGCCACGGCGGCGGCGGCGAGCACGACGATGCGCCGGCGGAAGGTCAGCGTCGGCCTCACGGTCGCGGCGCGCGCAGGACGTAGCCCACGCCCCTGACGGTGTGCAGCAGCCGCGGCTCGCCCCCGGCCTCGGTCTTGCGGCGCAGGTAGCCGACGTAGACCTCGAGCGAGTTGGAGGCCGGCCCGAAGTCGTAGCCCCACACGCGGTCGAAGATCTGCGAGCGCGTGAGGACCTGGCGCGGATGGTGCAGGAAGAGCTCGAGGAGCAGGAACTCGGTGCGCGTGAGCTCGATCAGGCGCCGGCCGCGCCGGACCTCGTAGGAGTGCGGGTCGAGCTCGAGGTCGTCGAAGCGCAGGACCTCGCGGTCGTCGCTCCAGCCCGAGCGGCGCAGCAGCGCGCGCAGGCGCGCGAGCAGCTCCTCGAGCGCGAAGGGCTTGGGCAGGTAGTCGTCGGCGCCCGCCTCCAGGCCCGCGACGCGGTCGCCGACCTCGTCGCGCGCGGTGAGCATGAGCACCGGCGTGCGGTCGCCGGTGTCGCGCAGGCGCCGGCAGACCTCCAGGCCGTCGAGCCCGGGCATGAGGACGTCCAGGAGCACGGCGTCGGCGGGCGCCGCCGCCTGGCTGCGCACCGCCTCGCGGCCGTCGACGGCCATGTCGACGTCGAAGCCCTCGAGGCGCAGGACGCGCTCGAGCGCCTCGCGGACGGCGGGCTCATCGTCGACGACCAGGATGCGCATCACGAAGATGATGGTCGGCACCGAACCTGAAAGGCAGGTGAACCGCCTAGGCTGATGAGCGATGCCCGCGCGCGTGCGCCTCGCGCTCATGGTCTTCGCGACGCTGTCGCTCCTGGCCGTCGCCGGCGTGCTCGTCTTCGCCAAGCCGGCGCCCGGCCCGGCCGTGGGCGCCGGCGGCTTCGCCGGCTCGCTGAGCCCGCCCGGCCTGCCCGTGCGCGACTTCAGCCTCGCCGACCAGGACGGCCGCCGGGCCTCGCTGCGCGAGTACCGCGGGCACGTCGTCGTGCTCACCTTCATGTACTCGACGTGCAAGGACACCTGCCCGGTCACCGCCACGACGATCCGCGGCGCCCTCGACGACGTCGGCCACGACGTCCCCACGCTCGCGGTCAGCGTCGACCCCGCGCACGACACGCCCGACTCGGCCGAGGGCTTCCTCGTCAAGCAGAGCCTCAGCAACGGCCGGATGCGCTTCCTGCTCGGCAGCCGGGCCCAGCTCGCGCCGGTCTGGCACGCCTACCGGATCCAGCCCCAGGGCAACGGCTTCGAGCACTCGGCGACGGTCCTCGTGCTCGACAAGCGCGGCCGCCAGCGCGTGAGCTTCCCCGTCGAGCAGCTCACCGACCGCGACCTGGCGCACGACATCCGCAAGCTCGAGGCCGAGCCGGCGTAGGGCCTGCGTCTACGGTGGTTTAGGCAGGACACTTGCGCCCCAGGGGCGTACTACCGTCCTGCCCTGTGGTCGCATAGCGACCAAAAGTCAGGACGGTGCGAGGACGAGCCGGCGTAGGGCGCTACTCGTCGTCCGCCGACCCGCGCCGGCGCTCGCGGCGCTCGGTCACCCAGAGCACGACGACGACGATCAGCACCGGCGCCAGGTAGAGCAGCGACTGGTACCAGTGACCGAGGTGGGCGAGCGGAGGTGCGTTCACTGCGCGGCGGCGGACAGGAGCCAGAGCCCGAGGCAGGTATAGGCGACCATGACCGCCAGCATCCAGTACTGCGAGCGCGTGGCGTCGCGGACGCGCTGATAGACGACGAGCGCGCGGTCGTGGGCGAGCGTCAGGCCGGCGGCGTGGCCCAGGACGAGCGCGAAGACCTGCACGTACCAGACGCCGTTGGCCCCGATGACGTTGTAGTTGATGGTCGCCGTGGCGGTCCCGAAGAGGTTCGAGCCGTGGCCGAGCGGGTCGGAGACGAGGAAGGCCATCGCCTGGCCCTGGTAGGTCAGCAGCGAGAAGTAGTGCGCGATGACGTAGGCCATCGCGATCGGGATGAGCGAATGCACGAAGCGCCGCGCCAGCTCGGTCGCATTGTGGCCGCGCCCGATCGACTTCATCCCCTCCACGCCGAGCCAGTACAGGCCGGTCACGAGGCAGACCATCACCAGCAGGCCGATCGTGAAGGTGATCTCGAGCGCGACCTCGCCGCTGAAGCCGAGGTTGATGAAGCGCTGCTGCAGCTCGGGCGCGATCCCGCCCTGCCCCGTCCATAGCGCACCCTGCGAGAGGCCGTCGAAGCTGACGGTGCCGATCATCGTGCACAGCAGCGCCACGGTGCCGGGCCCCGCGTCGAGCGCCGGGGCGCCGGCCAGCGGCGGCCGCACGTAGAGCGTGCGCGCGCGCCAGTGCAGCGGCGAGAGCATCGAGAACAGGCGGAAGTAGAGGCCGAAGGCGTCCGCGTTGCGCGACCACGGCTCGATCCCGTAGAGGCTCATGCCCAGCAGCTGGACCGCCGCATAGAGCAGCGCCATCACCGCGAGCTGGCTGGGGTCGTCGCGGTTGACGTAGACGAGCTCGACCCACGCGAAGCCGAGGATCCCGAGCGCCGCGGGCCAGCGCCCGAGCCACGCCGGGTACTCGAGCGCGGCGGGAGGCTCGCCGCCGCCGCGCACGCGCCCGTAGGCCCAGGCCACGCCGCGAGCGGCCGCGCGCCACGGGTTGAAGGCGTTGAAGACGTCGCCCAGCAGCAGCGTCGCGAAGGGGACCGCGACCCAGAAGACGACGTAGATGACGGTCGGCGCGAGGTTCGCCGTGGCGGTCTGGGTCCCGTCGAAGCCGGCCCAGACGACGATCACGAAGGCGGCGATGCCCAGCGCGCCGCACAGCACCTCGAGCGCCGCGGGCACCGAGAGCACCCGCTGCTCGCGGATGCCCTCCAGGCGGGCGCGCGGCCAGAGGACGGCGAGCGCGACGAAGGACACGACGAGCACCACGGCGGCCGCCCATGCGAACAGCCAGCGCGGGATCGGCAGGTCCTGCTTGCCGACCAGCCCGTGGGCGAGCGCGGTGGCCGGGAGCGCGAGCGCGGCGCCGAGCGCCAGCGCGGCGACCAGGGCCAGGCGCCGCCTCACGGCGCGACGTCGAGCTCGGCGATCTGCTCGCCGTGGCTCTCGAGCTCGACCACGAAGCGCCCGTCGATGCTGCCCTTGAAGCTGAAGGTCACCGAGCCGCCCTTGGCCACGTCCTTCATCAGGTCATAGCCGTGGACGTGGATCTCGTCGGCGGTGTCCGAGACGACCCGGAAGCTGATCTGGTCGCCCTTCTTGAAGTTCAGCTTCTGGACGCCGCCCTGGGGCTTGGCGTTGACCACACGCACGGTCGGGGGCGCCGGGGCCGGCGTCGTCTCGTCGCCCGTCGACGCCGACCCCGACGTGGACGTCGACGGCGAGCCGGACGAGGTCGCGGCCGGCGTGCTCGCCGAGTCCTTGGAGGAGTCGTCGCCCCCGCCCTGGATGAGGACGTAGGCCACGATGAGGACGACCACCGCGCCGATCACGATGCCCGCGCGCTGGGCGCCCGAGAGGCCGCTTCGCTCTTGCACGCCGCGAAGAGTAGGGGGCGGGCCCGGCGGCCCGCCCCACTCCTCGAAGTCCTACTTCTTGCAGGCGGCGGTGTCGGTCGCCGTCTTGCTGGTGCCGTCGGTGTAGGTGAAGACACCCTTGAACTTCAGCTTGCCGCCCGAGCAGCCGGTGAGCCCGACGTAGGGCTTGCCGTTCGCCGTGCCCGAGACCGTGGTGATGAACTCGGTCAGGGTCGCGAGGACGCCGGAGGGCTTCTGCAGGCCGTCGGGGATCGGCACGTCGAGCTTGTAGCCGTAGTCGCCCGACGCGCGCTTGAGCGTCGCGTTGATCACGTCGTCGATGGCGAGCGGGGTCGAGCCGGTGACGTGCAGGTAGAACTTGTAGTTCGAGCCGGTCTTGGGCCCGTTGTAGGCCTTGACGGTCAGGTTCTCGACCTGGCCGAGGGCCTCGCCCTTGGCCGAGCCGCTGCCGACCTTCGAGCTCTTGCACTTCGAGTCGATGGTGGCGATGCCGCTGGCCTGGCTGAGGTCGACCTTGCACGGCTTGAAGGCCGAGGGGGTGAAGGTCAGGTTCTTGTCGAACGAGATCACGGCCTTCGTGACCGCGAACGACCCGGAGGGGCTGCCGGGACCAGGGGCAGTGGTGGTGGTCACCTTGAGCGAGCCGACGGACTTCGGCTTGGACTTGGTGCCCGCCTTGTTTTGCTTGAGCTTGACGTCGAGGCCCTGCGTGCCGTCGATGGCCGTGGCCACGCCGGCGACTCCGAGCGCCGCAAGCAGGGCCACGACGGCCCCAAGCAGCAACTTCCGCATTCTGCACTTCCTCCTGCGATAGACGATTCGGTGAGTCTTGGGGTGCAAACCTACATGTGACCGCAGAGTTGCGGGTCGGTGAACCGGCCACCCGTTCGCTAGCGTGGCGGCGCCGTGCGCCCGCCCCTCGCCGACATCCCCGCCCCGCCCTTTCCCGCCAAGGTGCCGTGGGTCAACGTCGCCTCCCTGCGCATGGACAAGCAGATCGGGCGCCCCGTGCTTGTCGAGTTCTGGGACTTCTGCCGCCCCAGCTCGCTGCGCACGCTGCCCTACGCCAAGGCCTGGCACGAGCGCTACGGGGGCGAAGGGCTGCGCGTGGTGACCGTCCACTCCCCCGGCTTCCCGCCGGGCGAGGACGAGGACGCGGTCCGCGCCGCGGTGGCCCGCCTGCAGATCGAGCACCCCGTCTGCATCGACCTCGGCTTCGAGCTCTGGCGCTCATATGAGAACGAGGGCTGGCCCGCCCGGTACCTGTGGGACGCCGAGGGCCACCTGGCCGAGTTCCACTACGGGGAGGGCGGATACGGCGAGACCGAGCGCGCGATCCAGGAGCTCCTGGGGATCGAGCGCGAGCCGGTGGGGTGGCTGCATCCCGAAGACGACCCCGAGGCGCTCGTCGTCGCCCCGACGCCCGACCAGCCCGGCGCCTACAGCGGGCCCTACGGCGCCGGCGGGGTGTGGGCCGTGCTCGGCGGCGCCGGCGAGCTGCTCGTCAACGGCGAGCGCCGCGCGGTCGACTTCGCCGGCGCCCACCACCTGCTCGAGCACGAGCGCCACGCCGACGGCGTGCTCGACCTCCGCGCCGGCGAGGGCGTGACGTGCTACGCGACGTGCTTCACGCCAGGACTGGCAGCGCAGCCGGCGGCCTGAGCGCGTCGGCGTCGACGCCCTCGAGCAGGCGCACGAAGCGCGGGTCGCCGCCGGAGTCCAGCTCGGCCGCGGCGCCCGGCCAGTACGGGCTGCCCCAGTCGCGGTCGAGGTACATGGACTCGTAGACCCAGCAGCCGGTGTTCACGAGCTGCGCCCCGCCCTCCAGGCGCCAGTCGTCGCGGTCGTCGTCGGGCAGCGGGCCCGAGCGGTGCGTGTGGCCGAAGATCACGTGGCGGGCCTCGACGCCCAGACGCTGCACGACCTCGCCCATGGCGCGCAGGTTCGCGCGGCGCAGCTCGGCGCCGGAGAGGTCGGCCTTGAGCGGGCCGATGCCGGCCTTGTTGAGGGCGGCGATGGCGACCGGGAAGGCGCCGGCGACGACCTTCGCGCGCCAGGCGCCGCGGTGGCCGTCGGGCGACAGGCGCTGCCAGGCGCGCGCCGAGACGTTGCCGGGCGCCGCGGCGCGCCCGTCCCCGACGCGGGCGGCGATGGCGTCGAGCAGCGCGTACATGGGCGCGAGCGCGACCTCGTAGTCGTCGGGCGAGGACGCCCGGGAGGCCGGCGCGCCGAGCAGGCGCCCGAGGACGCCGGCGCCGAGGCGCTCGAAGCTCGGGACGGTGACGTGGCGGTCGAGGTAGTGGCCGTGCGTGGCGTAGACGCCATCGTCGAGCCAGATCCCCGGGTAGACGACGTCCAGCGAGGCCGGCTGGACCATCCGCGCGATCGCCCGCGTGCCCGTCGAGGCCTTCGGGCCCGCGCGCTCCTGCAGGCCCAGCGGCTCGGGACCGTTGCGCGAGCGCCATTCCAGCCACGGCGAGATGAGCCGGAAGTCGTGGTTGCCGGGAACGAGGACGATCTCGCCGTCGGCGCCGAGCGTCTCGCCGATTGCCTTGAGGACCGGCCGCGCCGCCTCGAGGGCGTCGTGCATCGGGCCGTGGCGCAGCTCGAGGACGTCGCCGAGGATCACGAGGCGGTCGACGCCGTCGAGCGCCTGCAGCAGCGCCTCGTGGGCGGCCGGGCGCCGCAGGACGTCGACCTCGCTGCGGGCGCCCAGGTGGAGGTCCGAGATGACGAGGGTTCGCACGAGTCGTGCAGGCTACCCTGCGCGGCGGTGGCCTCCGCAGCGCTCGACGGGATCCTCGTCGCCGACCTCTCCCGCGTCCTCGCCGGACCGCTCTGCACGATGACGCTGGGGGACCTCGGGGCCGACGTGATCAAGGTCGAGCGCCCCGACGGCGGCGACGACACGCGGGCCTGGGGCCCGCCCTTCGTCGACGAGGGGGCGACCTACTACCTGGCGCTCAACCGCAACAAGCGCTCGGTCGCCCTCGACCTCAAGGACCCGGCCGACCTGGTGCTCGCGCGCGAGCTGTGCGCCCGCGCCGACGTCGTCGTCGAGTCCTTCCGGCCCGGCACGAGCGATCGCCTGGGCCTCGGCTACGACGCGGTCGCCGCCGCCAACCCCGGCGTCGTCTACTGCTCGATCAGCGCCTTCGGCTCGGGCGAGCGTGCCGCCGCGCTGCCCGGCTACGACCTGCTGCTGCAGGCGATGAGCGGGCTCATGTCGGTGACCGGGGAGCCGGCTGGGCGCCCGCTGAAGGTCGGCGCCCCGCTCATCGACGTCATGTGCGGACTGCACGCGACGGTCGGCGTGCTCGCCGCGCTGCGCGCCCGCGAGCGCGACGGCCACGGCCAGCGCGTCGAGGTCTCGCTCATGGACACCGCGCTCGCCGGGCTGCTCAACCAGGCCTCGGCACACGTCAACACCGGCGGCGTCCCGGGGCGGCTGGGCAACCGCCATCCGTCGATCACCCCGTACGAGACCTTCGCGGCGGCCGACGGCGACTTCGCGGTCGCCGTGGGCAACGAGGCCATCTTCGCCCGCCTGTGCGAGGTGATCGGCCGCGCCGAGCTTCCGGCCGACGCGCGCTTCGCCACCAACGAGGCGCGCCTGGCCCACCGCGACGAGCTCGCCGCCGAGCTGGAGGCCGCCTTCGCGGCGGCTACGGCGGACGAGTGGGTCGACCGCCTGGCGCGGGCCGGCGTCCCCGCCGGCCCCATCAACGACGTCGCGCAGGCCTTCGCCTTCGCGGCGCAGCTCGGCCTCGAGCCCGTCGAGGAGACCGGCGGCGTGCGCACCGTGCGCTCGCCGCTGCGCCTCGGCGCGACGCCGGCGACGGTGAGTCGCCGGCCGCCGCGCCTGGGCGAGCACTCGGACGAGATTCGGGCCTGGCTGGCGGGCGACGGCCGCTAGGCCGCCTGCGGGACCGCCTCGACGCCGACCGGCAGCTCGGCGGCCTCGTGGTGCACGTTGTTCTTGCGGATCAGGAAGAACGACGCGACCGCGGCGGCCGCCGCCAGCCCCGCACCCGCGTAGAACGCGTTGTGCAGGCCGTCGACGAACTGCTGCGGCGAGCCGTTGCCGATCCCGGCCGCCGACGGGATGAGGGCGCCGAGGCCGGCGATCCCGACCGCGATGCCCGCCTGGCGGAAGGTGTCGTTCACGCCCGCGGCGAGGCCGCTCTGCTCCTGCGGCGCCGAGCCGAGGGCGACGGCGATGACCGACGGGTTGAACAGGCCGACGCCGAAGAGCGCGACCAGCTCGCCCGGCAGGACGACCGTCCACGACGAGCCGGTGCCCGCCAGGGTGAAGAGGACCATGCCGATCGCGACGAGCGCGAGGCCGACCGAGATCATGATCCGGTGCGGGATCTTCTCGCCGACCTGGCTGCTCGCGCCGGCCACGACGAAGTTGAGGATCGTGCCCGGCAGGTAGACGAGGCCGGCCTCGATGGCCGACAGCCCGAGCACCTGCTGCAGGTACAGCGTCGCGTAGAGGAAGATCGCGAAGAACGACGCCGAGATCCCGAAGGCCGCGATCTGCGCGCCCGTGAAGGACGGGTTGCGGAAGAGGCGCAGCGGGAGCATCGGGTGCGTCGAGCGCGCCTCGATGACCAGGAAGGCGACGAGGGCGACGGCCGCGCCGACGAACTCGGCGACGATCTGCGTGCTGCCCCAGCCCACGTCGTTGCCGCGCAGGAGCGCGAGCACGAGCAGGAACAGGCCCGCGGTCAGCGCGACCTGGCCGGGGATGTCGACCGGCGGCGTGGCCGGGTCGGCGGACTCCTGCACCTTGGTGCGGGTGACCCACAGGCAGAAGATCCCGATCGGGATGTTGATCAGGAAGATCCACTGCCAGTCCAGGCCGCTGGTCAGCGCGCCGCCGACGAGCGGGCCGACGGCGAACGAGGCGCCGATCGTCGCGCCGTAGGCCGCGAGGGCGCCGGCGCGCTCCTTCATGTCGGGGTAGGCGTTGGCCAGCAGCGCGAGCGAGACCGCGAACATCACCGCGGCGCCGAGGCCCTGGACGGCGCGGGCGACGTCCAGGAAGACGATGTCGGTCGACGCCGCACAGGCCGCCGAGGCGGCGGTGAAGACGGCGAGGCCGATGGTGAACAGGCGCCTGCGGCCGAAGCGGTCGGCCAGCGAGCCCGCGGTCAGGACGACCGAGGCGAGGGCGAGGGTGTACGCGTCGATGACCCACTGCAGTCCGCTGAGGCCCGTGTCGAGGTCCTCGGCGATCCGTGAGAGGGCGGTGTTGACGACGGCGATGTCGAGCATCAGCATCGCCGTGGCGGCACAGACCACGGCGAGCGTCCAGCGCTTGATGGACGTGGAAGAGGTCACACGATTCATGGTCTGCTCAGAGTGCCTTCACGCCGTGCCTACGGACAGGCGGGTAGCCGCACCCCGGCCGTCGAGCAGCCTCCCAGCGTTCCGTGACCGATCACACTCAGCCCCGCCGGGCGCCGCGAGACGCCCTCAGGACTGGGCGGCGAGCGACTGGCGGATCGTCTTGGGGAGCATGAAGCGCACGTCCTCCTGGACGACCTCGAACTCCTCGACGTGCTCGGTGCCGCGGGCGCGGAAGAAGGCCACGAGCCGCTGGACGAGCTCCTCGGGGGCGCTCGCGCCGGACGTGATGCCCACCACGCGCGTGCCCTCCAGCCACTCCTCGCGGACCTGGTCCTCGCTGTCGATCAGGTGCGAGTCGGCGCCATGTTCGCGGGCGACCTCGACGAGGCGGTTGGAGTTCGACGAGTTGCGCGAGCCGATGACGAGCACGAGGTCGCAGTGGGGCGCCATCTGCTTGACCGCCGCCTGGCGGTTGGTCGTGGCGTAGCAGATGTCGTCGGTGCGGGGACCGACGATGCTCGGGAAGCGCTCGCGCAGGCGGTTGATGATCGCGCGCGTCTCGTCGACCGAGAGCGTCGTCTGCGAGATGTAGGCGAGCTTCTCGGGATCGGGGACCTCGAGCGCGTCGACGTCCGCCTCGGTCTCCACGAGCACGATGTGCTCGGGGGCCTCGCCCATCGTGCCCTCGACCTCCTCGTGGCCGTCGTGGCCGATGAGGACGATCGTGTAGCCCTCCGAGGCGAACTTCAGCGCCTCGCGGTGGACCTTGGTCACGAGCGGGCAGGTGGCGTCGATCGTGCTCAACCCGCGGCGCTGCGCCTCGGCGTGGACCGCCGGCGAGACGCCGTGGGCGCTGAAGACGGTGACGGCGCCCTCCGGGATCGAGTCGTCGAGCTCCTCGACGAAGATCGCCCCGCGCTCGCGCAGCTGCTCGACCACGTGCTTGTTGTGGACGATCTCCTTGCGCACGTACACGGGGGCGCCGTGCAGCTCGAGCGCGTGCTCGACGCTCTGCACGGCCCGGTCGACGCCCGCGCAGTAGCCGCGCGGCGCCGCCAGCAGGAGCTTCTCGGGGGAGCCGGCCATGGGCCCCATGGTAGGTCAGTCGGCCCGCAGCCCGCCGACGAGCGCGTACACGGTCTCGCCCACCGCGTCCATGCTCGCCACGGAGAGCTTGTCGAACGTGTCCTGCAGGCCGTCGGCGTAGCGGTAGGAGAAGTCGATGAGGTCGACGGCCGGGACCCCGGCGCGCAGGAACGGCGTGTGGTCGTCGTAGATCGTGACCTGGCGGGTCGGCGGGAAGACCGCGGCGACGCCGACCTCCTCGGCCGCCGCCCGCACCCGCGCCCACAGCGGGGGCGTCGAGCTGCCCTCGCGCGGCAGCCGCACGCCCTTGTTGGCGATGTAGTCGAGCAGGACCATCTGGCCGACCTCGCCGCGGTGGGCCGCCACGTAGCTGCGCGACCCGCGCAGCGCGCACAGGTCAAAGCGGGAGTTCGGGCAGCCCGGCCCCTCCTCCTCGCCGTCGAACAGCACGAAGCGGACCTCGCGCCCGCCCGTGCCCCCGGAGCGCTGCAGGTCGCGCGCGAGCTCGACCACCGCCGCCGTCCCCGCCGCGCTGTCGTTGGCGCCGACGAAGCCCTTGGGGTGGTACTCGCTGTCGTAGTGGGCGCCGACGACGATCGCCGGCCCCGTGCCCGGGATCGAGCCGACGACGTTGCGCAGGCCGGGATGGCCCGCGACCGCCTCGAAGCGCCCGCGCGGCAGCTCGCGCCGCAGGACCTCGGCCAGGCGCCGCAGCTGCGGCGAGCCGGCGGGCCGCTGGCCGTAGGAGAGCTGGCGGCGGACGAGCGCCATCGCGCGCTGCGCGTCGAACGCATCGACCTTCGGGCGCGGCACGGGCGCCGCCGCGGCGGCGTCGTCCGAGCCGCCGCCCCCGCCGCCGATGAGCGGGAAGCCGTTTACCGCGACCACGATCAGCCCCGCGCCGAGCGCGAGCTGGACCACGAGCGCGATCACGAGCACGCGGACCGACAGCCCGCCGTGGCGCGAGGACTCAGTCGTTGGCGGTCACCGCCTCGAGGATGTCGGCGAACTTGCGCCGCGCCTCGTCGCGGCGGGTCGGCACGTGCTCGCTGGGCACCTCGTCGGGCGGCGGCGCGTAGCCGCGCAGGACCTGCCGCGCGACCGACTGGCGATGGACCTCGTCGGGGCCGTCGTAGAAGCGCGCCGCGCGCGCGAAGCGGTACATCGCCTCCAGCGGCATGTCGGTCGAGTAGCCCAGGGAGCCGTGGATCTGCAGCGCGCGGTCGACGACGTCGTGGAGCACGGTCGCGCCGAAGAACTTGATCAGCGAGATGTCGGTGCGCGCGGCCGACGGTCCCTGAGTGTCCATGACCCAGGCCGCGTGCAGCGTCATCAGCCGCGCCGCCTGCATCTGCGCGGCCGAGTCGGCGATCCAGCCCTGGACCGTCCCCTTCTCGGCCAGCACGCCGCCCTGCGCGTAGCGATACGTGGCGCGCTCGCAGAGCATGTCGAAGGCGCGCCGCGAGACGCCCAGCCAGCGCATGCAGTGATGGATGCGCCCCGGGCCGAGGCGGTGCTGGGCGATGAGGAAGCCGGCGCCGACCTCGCCGAGCAGCGCCTCGGGGCCGACGCGCACGTCCTCGTAGCGGATCTCGGCGTGGTTGCCGAGCTTGCCGTAGGAGTCGTAGGGGTGCTCCATCGTCGCCACGTCGCGCACGAGCGTGACCCCCGGCGTGTCGACCGGGACGATGAACATCGACGCCCGCTGGTGCGCGCGCGCGTCGGGGTCGGTGACCGCCATGACGATCAGGAAGTCGGCGATCGACGCGTTGGTCGAGAACCACTTGTGGCCGTTGATGACCCAGCCCTCGCCGTCGCGCTCGGCGCGGGTGCGCAGCTGGGTGGGATCCGAGCCGGCGGTCTCCGGCTCCGTCATCGAGAAGGCCGACTTCAGGTCGCCGGCCAGCAGCGGATGCAGCCAGCGCTCCTTCTGCTCGTCGGTGCCCGCCAGCGCAAGGACCTCCGAGTTGCCCGAGTCGGGCGCCTGGTTGCCGAAGGCGTTCGGGGCGAAGGGCGAGGTGCCGAGGATCTCGTGCATGAGGCCGAGCTTGACCTGGCCGAAGCCCTGGCCGCCGAGGTCGGGCGGCAGGTGCGCGGCCCACAGCCCGCGGCGCTTGACCTCCGCCTGCAGCGGGGCGTAGATGCGGTCCAGCGCGGCCTGGTCGAGCTCGGAGACGATGGTCTCCAGCGGCCAGATCTCGTCGCGCACGAACTCGCGCATCCAGTCGAGCTGCTCCTGGAACTCGGGCTCGGTCGAGAAGTCCCATGCCATGGTGTCGCCGTCCTCCGGCTCGGGTTCGGGGCGCTCATCGTAGTCTGCGTGGATGGGCATCCGGTCCGGCGCCGGCCTCGCGCTCGCCGCCCTGCTGGTGGCCGGCTGCGGCGGCGGCGGTCACGCCACCACGCCGGCGGCGCCCCGCCGCGCGGCCGCCTTCGACGACTGCCTGCGGCCCGGCCCGGCCGTGCGCGTGGTGAGCGTGCCGGCGCCGGGCGAGCGGCTGCCCGCCGTCGTGCTGGGCGGCGCCGGCGCAAGCGTCGGCGTCGTGTTCGCCAACCAGAGCGCGAGCATCGCCTGCGGCTGGCTGCCCTACGCCCGCACCATCGCCCGCGGCGACGTCCGCTCGCTGGTCTTCGACTACGGTGCCGCCAGCCGCGAGGACGAGGTCCTCGCCGCCGCCCGCTGGCTGCGCGCCAGCGGCGCGCGGCGTGTCGTGCTCGTCGGCGCCTCGATCGGCGGCCGGGCCGTGGTCACCGCGGCGGCGCGCGCCCGCCGGGGCCAGGTCGACGCCGTCGTGAGCCTCTCGGGCGAGCGGATCCTCGGCGCCCAGCGCGACCTGATGCTCGACGCGCGGCGCCTGCGCGTGCCCACCCTATGGGTGAGCTCGGCCAACGACGGCTACACGAACTTCGCCACCGAGACGCGCCAGCTCTACCGCGGCGCGCGCGGGCACGCGCGCCCGGACCGGCTGCTCGTCGTCGGCGGCGACGACCACGGGATCGACCTGCTGACCGGGCCGCAGGCGCAGCGCGTGATCCCGGCGCTCACGAGCTTCATCCGTCGCGGGTGACCGCCTCCCGGCGCCCGACGAGGCCCGACTCGTAGGCGACGACGACGGCGCCGACGCGATCGCGGACGCCGAGCTTGAGCAGGATCGCCGCGACGTGGGTCTTGACCGTCGAGTGCTCGACCACGAGCTCGGCGGCGATCTCGGCGTTGGAGAGCCCGCGCGCGACGAGCAGGAGCACCTCACGCTCGCGCGCGGTGAGCTCGTCGTAGCCCGGGGGGAGGTCCGGCTCGGGCTCGATGACGTGGGCGAAGCGCTCGATGAGCCGGCGCGTGATCGACGGCGCCAGCAGCGCCTCGCCCGCCGCGACCTCGCGCACCCCGGCCACGAGCTGGTCGGCGGGCGCCGTCTTGAGCATGAAGCCCGAGGCGCCCGCGCGCAGGGCCTCGAAGACGTACTCGTCCTGGTCGAAGGTGGTGAGGATGAGCACGCGGGTCGCCGTCGCCGGCAGCGCGAGGACCCTGCGGGTCGCGGCGAGGCCGTCGACGCGCGGCATGCGGATGTCCATGAGCACGACGTCCGGGCGCAGGCGCGCCGCGAGCGCGACCGCCTCGTCGCCGTCGGCCGCCTCGCCCACGACCTCGAGGTCGGCCTCGGCCCGCAGGATCATGCGAAAGCCCGTGCGCACGAGCTCCTGATCGTCGGCGAGCAGGACCTTGATCATCACGTCACCCCGAGCGGCAGGCGCGCGCGCAGCGCCCAGCCGCCCTCGCGCCGCTGCCCGGCCTCGAGGTCGCCGCCGTAGAGCGCGACGCGCTCGCGCATGCCGACCAGGCCGTGGCCGGTGCCGACCGCCTCGGCGACGCCCGGGCCGTCGTCGGAGACCTCGAGCTCGACGGCGTCGGCGCCGTAGCGCACGACGACGCGCGCCTGCGCCGGCCCGGCGTGCTTGAGCGCGTTGGTCAGCGCCTCCTGGACGATGCGAAAGGCGCTGAGGTCGACGCCGGGCGGGAGGACGATCGGCTCGCCGACGATCTCGAGCTCGACGGGCAGGCCCGCCTCGCGCACGCCGGCGACGAGCGCGTCGAGCTCGCCGAGCGACGGCTGCGGGGCGAGCGCCAGCTCCTCGTCGCTGCGGCGCAGGACGCCGAGCAGGCGGCGCATCTCGTCGATCGCCTCGCGCCCGGTCTCCTCGATGGCCGTGAGCGCCTGGCGCACCTCGGGCTGCTCGCCCTCGAGCACGCGCGCCGCGCCCTGGGCCTGGACGACCATGACGCTGACGTCGTGGGCGACGACGTCGTGCAGCTCGCGGGCGATCCGCGCGCGCTCGTCGGCCACCGCCTCGCGGGCGCGCAGCTCGCGCTCGCGCTCGGCGCGCTCGGCGCGCTCGCCCAGCAGCGTCGCCAGCAGCTCGCGGCGCTGGAGGGCGAGGCCGCCGGCCAGCGCGGCGACGAACCAGATGTAGGCGGGGATGACGTCGCCCGCTTTCTCGAAGCCGCGGGCCAGGCCGTAGCCGTCGCGCACGATCCCGGCCGCCATGAGGACCGCGAAGACGATCAGCGGCCGCCGGCCGCGGCCGTGCAGGCCGAGCGCGAAGCACGCCACGACGAGGTCGAGGAAGCTCGCGAGCGAGCCCTGGCTCCAGCCGTAGGCGAGGCCCGCCCACGCCGCGCAGACCACGCCGACCGCCACCAAGGTCGCCTCGGGGGCGCGGCGGCGGAAGGCCAACAGGGCCGCGGCCACGACGCTCGCGACGACGCCGACCACGCGGCCGCCGGGGCTCAGCGCGTCGTCGCTGAGCGCCTCGACGATCCCCACCGCGGCCAGCGCGGGGAGCAGGATCGCGTCGAGCGGGAAGCGGCGCCTGCCGGGCACCGGCCGAAGCTACCGCCGGGCCCACCGGCGCGCATCCCCCCGGCGGGCGAGATGACCCTCCGCCCGCGGGCGGAGGCCGCCGCCGCAGGTTCGCCCGAGCGCCCGATGGCGGCGCGGCGCGCCGTCCCTACCTTGCCGCCATCCACCGACCCAGGAGGCTCTCATGAGCACACGCAGCATCGGCAGGATCGGCGCCGCCGCAGGCGCCCTCTACGTCGTCCTCGCCCTCGTCGGCGACACCCTCGCCGGCACCGGCGACAGCCCGGCGCTCGGCGCGCCCGCGGCCGACTACGCGCGCTGGCTGGCCGACAGCGCGCCCACCGGCGCGGGCTACGTCGGCGCCTTCCTCGCCCTCATCGGCCTGCTCGCCTTCATCGTCTTCTCCGCCGCGCTCTACGACGTGCTGCGCCGCTCTGAGCGCGAGCGCACGTGGCTGCCGGCGGCGGCGCTCGGCGCCGGACTGGTCTCGGCGGCGATCAAGCTGACCTCCGCCCCGCCCCTGCTCGCCGCCTTCTCGCTGCGCCACGGGATCGACCCGCAGCTCGCCAAGGCGCTCGTCGAGACCAACGACTACTCGTTCCTGCTGACCTGGGCCGTCGACGCGGTCATGCTCGGCGCCGTCGCCGCCTGCGCGTTGCGCAGCGGCGCGCTCCCGCGCTGGCTGGGAGTCTCGGCCGCGGTGATCGCGCCGGTGCTGCTGGCGTGCGTGGCCGGCGGCAACCAGGCGCCGCCGTTCGGCTTCCTGCTCGGGCTGCTGTGGTTCGTCGCGGCGAGCGTGGCGCTCGCGCGCCCGGGCCACGCCGATCGGACCGCCGCGAGCACGCAGCCGTCCCCGGCGCGGTAGCGTCACACCATGTCCCAGCAGCACCTCGACCGGCTGACCGCGATCGACGCGTCGTTCCTGCATCAGGAGGGGCCCACCTCCCACATGCACGTCGGCGCGCTCGCCCTCATCGAGGGCCCGCCCCCGCCGTTCACGGAGCTGCTGGACGCCCTGCGCGGGCGCCTGCACCTCGTCCCTCGCTACCGCCAGAGGCTCGCGGTCCCGCCGGCGGGCACCGGCCGGCCGCTGTGGGTCGACGACCCGAGCTTCAACATCGAGTACCACGTCCGCCATACCGCGCTGCCGCGGCCGGGCTCCGAGGACCAGCTCCTGCGCCTGGCGGCGCGGATCTTCTCCCAGCAGCTCGACCGCTCCAAGCCGCTGTGGGAGATGTGGATGGTGGAGGGCCTCCAGGACGGCGGCTGGGGGCTCATCACCAAGACCCACCACGCGCTGATCGACGGCATCGCGGGGGTCGACCTCGCGCAGGTGATCTTCGACCTCGGCCCGGTTCCGACCGAGATCCCGCACCCCGACGAGCCCTGGCAGCCCGCGTCGGTGCCGAGCTCGACGCAGGTGCTGGCCTCCGGGGCGCTGGGACTGGTGCGCACCGGGCTGCGGACGGCGGGCGCCGCGGCGGCGCTGGCCACGCGCCCGGGCTCGGCCCTGCGCTCGGCGCGCGAGGCCGTCGAGGGCCTCGGCGAGGTCGCGTGGGCCGGGCTCAACGCCGCGCCCGAGACGCCGCTGAACGTCGAGATCGGCCCGCACCGCCGCTACCAGGTGGTGCGCAACGGCCTCGCGGACTTCAAGGAGATCAAGGACGCGTTCGGCGGGACCGTCAACGACGTCGTGCTCACGGTCGTCAGCGGCGCCCTGCGCAACTGGCTGGCGGGGCGCGGCGTGCGCACCGAGGGGCTCGAGCTGCGCGCGCTGGTCCCCGTCTCGATCCGCACCCACGACGAGCGCGGCACGACCGGCAACCGGATCGCGGCGATGCGCGGGCCACTGCCGGTCTACATCGAGGACCCCGTCGCCCGCCTGGGCGCGGTGAAGGCGTCGATGGACGGCCTCAAGGAGTCCAAGCAGGCCGTCGGCGCCGAGGTGCTCACGGGCGTGCAGAACTTCGCGCCCCCGACGATCCTCGCGCAGGCCTCGCGGCTGAACTTCTCCACGCGCCTGTTCAACCTGATCGTCACCAACGTCCCGGGCCCGCAGTTCCCGCTCTACGTCCGCGGGCGCGAGATGCTCGACGTCTTCCCGGTGGCCTTCCTGCCCAAGAACCACGCCCTGGCGATCGCGATCATGTCCTACAACGGGCGCATCAACTTCGGGCTGCTCGGCGACTACGACGCGCTGCCCGACATCGACGTCATCGCCGAGGGCATCGATGACGCGCGGTCCGAGCTGCTCGCGGTGGCGCGCGCGAGCGCGCCCAAGCCGCGCGAGTCGGCGCCCGCGGGCGTGTAGCCGGCGTGCTAGCGGCGCTCGATGCGCGTGTCGGCCTGCCGGGGGGCGGGCTCGCGGTTGCCCGCGTGGTCGAGGGCCACGCTGTAGAAGCGGTAGCGCCCGCCGCGGCGCAGCGCGACCCGGCCGGAGGTGCTCCGCGTCGAGAGCAGGCGCTTGAAGCGCGCGCCGTCGGTCGAGCGCCACAGCTCGTAGCGGGCGATGCCCGAGGCGCGCACGCCGGCGGGCGCCTTGTCGGCACCGCTCCAGCGGACGGTGATCGTGGCCTTCGTCGTGCGGCTGGGCAGCGTCTTGACCCTGGAGGTCGGCGCGCGGCGGTCGATGGTCGCCGCCTTGGTCAGCGCGGCCCCGGCGTCGAGGATCCCCCAGCCCAGGTCGCCGGTCCAGCCGCCGGCGGGGCGGCGCGCGGTCTCCTTGATGAGCCGCACGATCTCGGCCGCCGTGAGGTCCGGGTTGAGGTGGCGCACGAGCGCGCCGGTGGCGGCCACCATCGGCGTCGCCATCGACGTGCCCTGCACGTAGGCGTAGCGGTTGTCGCCGCCGAGGCTCGTGCGGCAGCCGCACGGCGGCCGCGGCGGCAGCCCGATCGAGCCCATCTCGAGGTCGTTGGGCCCGGCCGTGAAGGCGCCGAAGATCCCCGGCGGCCCGCCGCCCGAGCCGCTCGTGTCGTAGGCACCGTAGGCCGCGATCGAGATTCTGGCTGCCGTGGCCGGCGAAGGAGGCGCGGCGGTCGGACGCGTCGGCCGCGGTGACCGAGAGCCCGACGTCGGCGTCGAGGTTGGAGCCCGTGCCCGTGGGCTGCAGGAGGTCGGCCGGGTAGCCCTGGTCGGCGATCGGGTCGTCAGCCGCCGCCGCGGCGAGGACGACCTCGTGGGCGACCGCGTAGTCGACGGCGTCGCGGACCGCCTGGCTGGGCGAGGTCCCAGGGTCGGTGCCGAAGCTCATGTTGATGGCGTCGGCGCCGTGGTCGACCGCGTACACGATCGCCTGCGCGACGCTCGAGTCGCTGAAGTCGGACTTCAGGATCAGCATCTTGCAGCGCAGCCCGGCGCCCGCCAGCCCGACGGCGTTGTTGCCCGCGCCGCACGCCAGCGAGGCGACGTGCGTGCCGTGGCCCACCGTGTCCTGCGTGGCCGAGCTCCCGTCGCCGTCGAAGGCGACCGCCGAGGTCACGCGGTCGGCGAGCTCGGGATGCGTCGTCTCGGCACCGGTGTCGATCACGGCGACGGTGGCCCCGGCGCCGGTCGACACGTCCCACGCGCGCGGGAAGCCCTCGCGCGCCGCCCACCACTCGATCGGGGTGCCGGGCGCCGTGCCGGGCGCGGGCTCGGGCGTCGTCAGCGCGGGATCGTTGGCGTCCAGACGCGGGCGCGCGCGGTGCTCGACCTCCACGCGCGCCACGCGCGGGTCGGCGCGCAGGCGCGCGGCGAGCGCGCGCGGGGAGTCGCCGCGCCGCGGGCGGACGGTGACCAGGCGGATCTGCGGGACGCTGAAGCCGGCCGGGCGCGCGCCGGCGCTCGCGGCGACCGCGGTGCGCGCGTGGGGTGCCGTCCCGGGGCGCAGGGTGACGAGGAGCCGCCCGGTCGCCGGGGCGTCGGCACGGGCAGCGGGCGCGAAGACGAGCCCGAGCGAGAGGAGGACGAGGGCTCGTCGCATCGTGGCGAGGGAACATAGCCCAGCCACGAGGGGCGCGGGCTGGTCGAACGGAGCGGTGTGCGAGGTGCGCCGGGGCTCAGTAGCCGAGCGCGAACTTGGCGTCCTCGCTCATCTTCTCGGGCGTCCACGGGGGCGTGAACACCATCGAGGATGAGACGTCGTCGACCCCGTCGATCTCGGAGACGAACTCGTCGATCTGCTCGGTCACCTGCGGGCCGATCGGGCACGCCGGCGTCGTCAGCGTGAAGGTCACATGGACGCGGCCGCCGTCGATCTCCACGCCATAGATGAGCCCGAGCTCGACGAAGTCCAGTCCGAGCTCGGGATCGATGACGTTCGAGAGGGCGTCCTCGACCTCTTCGAGCGTAGGCATGGGGTTGAGTGTAGCCCCGGCTGTCGTATAGGTTGCTCAGCCATCGTCGAGTTCTCCGAACAGCCGGCCCTGCTGGTCTGCTCGGGAGACGAGGACATCGCGACGCGGGGGCGGCGGCGCGCGGCCCTCTCCCGTGCCCTCCGCTCCCAGAGCGACCTCGTCGTCGACCTCCAGGACCTCACCTTCGCGGACAGCTCGTTCGTGCTCGACCTCGCCATCGTGGCGCGCCGGCTGCGCCGGGCGGGGAGCCTGATCCTCGTGCGCAGCCCGCAGCCGCAGGTCTGGCGCGTGATCGAGATGGTCGGTATGCACCGGCTTCCCGGCGTCGTGGTCGAGGGCCCGGCGCCCGCGCTGGCCTAGCGGCTCGACCCCGTAGCCTGTAGGACGATGCTCCTGCCGCTCGTCCTGCTCTTCATCGTCGTCCCGATCGTGGAGATCTACGTGATCATCCAGGTCGGCCAGGCGATCGGCGCCCTGTGGACGATCGCGCTGCTGATCGCCGACTCGATCATCGGCTCGATGCTCATGCGCTCGCAGGGCCGCGCCGCGTGGCGGCGCTTCAACGAGGCCGTCGCGGCCGGACGCGTGCCCGCACGCGAGGTCGTCGACGGCGCGCTCGTGATCTTCGGCGGCGCGCTGCTGCTGACGCCCGGCTTCGTCACCGACATCTTCGGCGCGGCCTTCCTGCTGCCGCCGACGCGGGCCGTCATCCGCGGCCTGCTCGTGCGCCGCTTCGCCGGGCGCCTGATCGTGGCCGTCCCCGGGTCGGTGCGCCCGCGCCGCGGGCCCGGCCGGCCGGGCGGCGACGTCGACGGCACGGCGACCGAGGTCAACCCGCGCGCGCTGCCGTGACGGTCGGCCCCGAGCTGGACGCGCCGCAGCCGGCGCAGGGCGACGGCTTCAGCGACGCGGTGACGGTCGCCTTCGGCGACGCCTCCGCCGAGCTCTACGGCGTCGCGCGCCTGGGGCTGGCCGAGGGCGGCGCCAGCGGCCTGGCGATCCTCTTCTGGCGCGGCGAGCCCGTCGCGGTCAGCGCCGAGGGCGGCGTCGAGGTCTCGGCGCCCACGTCGTGGAACGAGGTCGCCGCGGCCGGCCTGGACACGACCACCGTCGAGCCGCTGCGCTCCTGGCGGCTGCAGTTCGCCGGCGACGACGCCTCCTTCGACCTCGAGCTCGAGGCGAGGGGGCCGACCTCCGAGCTCGCGCCCGACCATCCGGTCGCGCGCGCGGGCGGCATGGTCGGCTTCGAGCAGCCCGTGCGCGTCCGCGGGCAGGCCCGGGTCGGCGACGCGCGCATTGCGGTCGACGGGCTCGGCCAGCGCGGCCACTCGTGGGGCGCGCCGGACTGGGAGCGCATCGAGCTCGCGCGGACCGTCTCGGCCTGGATGGGCGACGACCTGACGGTGTCGCTGACCGCGATCCGCCCGTCGGGCAAGCACGACCACAGCCACGAGGCGATCGCCGCCTCGATCCTCGAGCTCACCGACGACGGAGCGCCGCGGGCGCTCGAGGTCGCCGACCCGCGGTTGTCGACGACCTACGACAGCGACGGCCGCCAACGCAACGCCGGCCTCGAGCTCTGGGTCGACGACGATTACCCGCGCCGGGCCGCCGGAGAGGTGGCGTGCGGGACGACGCTGGACCTCGGGCGCCTACGCCTGGACTGCGCCTTCTTCCGTTGGCAGATGGAGGGCCGTCAGGGCTTCGGGCGCTACGACGTGTTGCGCGGGGCCTAGTTCTCGCAGCCCAGGCGGTCCCAGAGGTAGAGCTCGAGGCACTCGCTCGCGAGCTCGTAGGAGCGCTCGCGCGACAGGTAGGGCAGCACCGTGTCGAGCGCCTGCTCCTCGGCCACCCCCGCGTCGAACGCCTCCTCGCCGCGGAAGCCGGCGGCGATCTTCAGCGCCTCGCGGCGGTTGTCTCCCAGGGACGGGAAGACGTTGACCAGGAACTCGCGGTTGGCGATCGGGTGGCCCACCTCCATCGAGGCGTGCCACGCGGCGAGCATCGAGAGGTCGTGCTCGTCGAGGTCGGCCACCGCCTTGGCGTAGTGCGATTCGAGCTCCTGCTCGGGGATCTCGTCGACCCACGCGCGCACCAGCTCGCCCAGGATCTGGCGACGGGCCTCGCGGCCGACGGACTCGGCGATCACGCGAATCGCATCCTGCGGTTCGATGAAGCAGAGTGGCATCTACTGCTCCCTGGCGCTCGAGGACAGCATCGCCAGGCACGGTAGGCACCCCGTCGGACGGCAAAGTCCGCTTGGCCAGGAGGTTTTCCCGCACATTGCGGCGACGGTCCCCGGGACCGTCGCCGCCTGCGGTCCGGCGCTAGGCCGTGCGCGCGGCGCGGCGCGCGCGCAGCGTCGCGGCGATCCGCGCGCGATGGGCGCTGCTGGTGGGGCGCAGCGGGCCGTTGAGGATGGCGCCCTGCTGGATGAGTTCGCGGATCTCGGACTTGCGCATGCTCGGACTCCTTGTCGGGTGAGGTCGTTACCGATCAAGGACGCGCGCGTGCGGCGGCGCTTCCAGTGACGATGGTCACGGACCCTCGAACCCGAACTCGCTGGAGGCCGAGCCGTGGGCGGGCGCCGAGGCCGCGGACGCCCGCGCAGGCGCGGCGATCGTCGTCGTGCTCGGACGCGTGCCGGTGGTGGTCGCCGCCGGCCGGGTCGGCGGGCGGCGCGGCGGGCGCTTGGGCTTCTGCTGCGGCCGGGAGCGGGAGTGGGCGCGCCCGCCGCTCGCCGCGATGTGCTTCGACGGCGTCCCCTTCTCGGAGACCGGCAGCCGCGGGCCCGCCACCGCGCCGCGCAGGAGCGCCGCGCGCGGCTCGGGCGCCGACGACGTCACCGCGCCCTCGATCGCCCAGCCGCCGCCCGCCACGGCAGCGGCCGACGCCGCCACGGCGGCCATCTTGCCCGCCGTGACCGTGTCGATGACGGCCTGGGCGCGCAGGAACGAGCTCGCCGCGCGCTCGTGCAGGGTCATCGACGCGGTCTCGTACACGCGCACGAAGAAGCTCGTCGCGTGCTCGACGCCGCCGCCGGCGGCCGCCATCGCCGCCGCCGGGAAGACGATCGTCAGCGGCTCAGAGGCGTCGTGCAGGCCGCGCACGGCCGCGCGGCAGGCCAGGCAGCGGCGCAGGTGCGCGCGCAGCGCGACCGTCTGCGCCGCGTCGGCCTCGCCGTCGACGAAGGCCGACAGCGTCGGCGCCAGGCGCTCGCACTCCGCGCCGGACTCGATCCCCGCGTAGCGCTCCAGGAAGCTCTTGCGGCCTTCGGCCAGACAGCGGTTGACCTTCGTGTAGGTCCACCCGGTCGCGTCGCAGATCTGCTCGTAGGAGTGCCCGAGGGCCCGCAGCCACAGCGCGCGGACCTCCTGCGGCTTGAGGCCGTGCAGGGCCTCGGCCGAGCGGGCGATGCGATCGGCCGCGAGCATCCGCTCCTCCGGCGAGTCGGCCGTCTGCGACTCGAAGGCGTCGAGGTCGACCTCGGCCGAGCCCAGCAGCTGCCGGCGCGAGCGGTTGATGGCCAGCGCCTCGTGCTTGACCACGGTGTGCAGCCAGCCCGCGGCCCGCTCGGGGTCCAGGCGCTCGGCGTGGCGCATGAGGATCTCGAGGCTTCGCTGGTAGGCGTCGTGCGCGTCGTCATGACACAGCGAGTAGCGCCGCGCGACGCGCAGCAGCGAGTCGGCCTGCGAGCCGACGAGCTCGAGGACCAACTCCTCCGCGCGCTCGCGGTCGCCGCTGGCCGCCATGGTCAGGACTCTTTAGCGCCTGACGGCACGATCTCGTCCCCTGACGACCTGACGTTGGCCGCAATTTGCGACAACTTCCTCGGTCAGGAGGCGGTCGCCCGTCGGAGCCGGCGCTGGCTCGCGGCCAGGCACCGATGAGAGGGCTCCCGTGCGGCCAGCGGCCGGCGTCGGGGGCCGCCGCGGCCCACGGTGCTGCCCCGACCCCCCATGCGGTGGTCAAGGCAGGACGGTGCCGCGGAGTGCCGTCGCCGAGGGGCGAGGCGGGTGGCCTCGCCCCTCGGCGCGTGCCCTACACGCCCGGGTGCAGGGTGCGACGGCGGCGACCGCCGAGCGCGACGGCGAAGCCGATCGCGATGGCGGCGAGCAGGGCGCCCTCGGCGAGGGCGGCGATCAGCCAGCCGTCGGTTCCGTCATCGGTCGACGTGGTCGTCGTCGCGACGGGCGCGACGGGAGCCGACGGGGTCGGCGCGACCGACGGCAGGTCGCTCTTGGTGTCGCCCAGCGAGCCTGTGGGCTGGGGCTGTAGGTCGAACTTCGTGTCGCCGTGCGGGGTGCTGACCGTGGCGGGCGACGGGTCCTGGATCGGCGACGCGCCGGCGGCGGCGGGCACGACGAGCAGCAGCGCGCAGGCGCAGGCGGCGGCGATACGGCGGCGGAACATGGTGACCTCCTGGGTCTGGGGGCGCTGGACCGCGAGTGCGGATGCGACGCTATGCCCGGCCGGATCCGCTCACAGCGTCATTCGACCCACTCGGGGTGTGCTGCTGCGCACACACGTCATTCCAGCAGCCCGCGCCGCATCGCGGCCGCCACCGCCGCCGCTCGATCGCCGACGCCCAGCTTCTCGTACAGGTGCGTCAGATGCGTCTTGACCGTGGACAGCGACACGCCCATCGCCGCCGCGATGTCGGGGGCGCTCTCGCCGGCGGCGACGCCGTGGAGGATCTCGAGCTCGCGCGGGCTGAGGATCGGCCGATGCCCGTCGGCGCGCAGGCGGATCTCGTAGCTCAGAGCATCCTGGACGTCGGTCCCCAGGTAGGCCGAGCCCGCCGCGACGACGGCGATCGCCCGCCGCAGCTCGCCCTCGCTCGCGCTTCGCGTCAGGAACCCCGCCGCGCCGAGCGCGAGCAACCGATAGGCGCGCTCCGGCGTGAAGCGCGGCCCGACGAGGACGATCCGCGTGGGCAGCCGCTCCGCCCGGACGAGACGCAGCAGCCGGTCGCCGGAGAGCCCGTCGAGGTCCGCGTCGACGAGGGCGACCTCCGGCCGCTCGTCGCGCAGCAACGCTAGCCCATCGGCGCTCGCGCCGGCCTCCCCCACCAGCGCGAGCGCCACGTTCTGACGCACCAGCCGCGCCGCCGCGTCGCGGAAGAGCGGCTGCCCGTCGATCACGGCAACCCGGATCGCTGACCGAGATGACGAGGCGATCGGGGTGCGAACGGCGGACACGGAGGCCAACGTAGCGCCGCCTCCCAGGGCCGTCCATGGGCGATTGGCCAGCGATTACTTCACGAACCCGAGCGCAATCGGGCGCGCGGAAGCTCCCCGACCGGACGGTCGCCCATGAGGAAGTGCAGCAGCACCATGCTGCTCGTGGCGACATCGCCGTCCGGCCCTCCCGGACCGGCGCGACGACGGTCCGTCCGATCCTGGATCTCCTGAACGGCCTCCAGGACGCCACTGAGGACGCGCGAGACCTCGCGCCGACCCGTCTCGTCGAGCTCCAGCAACATCCGATCGAGGTGCGTGTCCTCACCGTCGAAGCCGCCCGTCGCTCCCGCATGCGAGGCCTCAGCGAAGATCGTGCGGAAGGTCTGCCGCGCCAGGCCCCGCCGCATCGGAACCGGGAGCGCGAGCCACGTCTCGTCGTCGATGAAGGGGCGGGTCGACGCCCGATAGAAGTGCTCGACGGCTCCGCGCCGCGGCTCGGTGCGCACGAGCTCGACCCATCCGAGGTCGCGCAGCATCCGCACGTGGTGGCTGACCGTCGCGAGCGGCTGATCGAACTCGCGCGCCAGGCCTACGGGGCTGGCCTCCCCCCGCTCCGTGAGCGCCTCGACGATGCGCAGGCGCAGCGGATGCCCGAGCGCCTTCAGCAGCCGTCGATCGAACGGATCGCGCGCGCTCATGACACGCACCGTAACATCGCGTCAGGCGCGCCGCCGCTCGAGCGGCGCGCCCATAACGGCGATCAGTTGCCCTTCAGGATCGCCGACTGCGGCTCGATCGGCCGCTCAAGCGTCTCGATGTTCAGAGCTCTCACCTCCTTCTGACAACTCGAAGGCCGGTGATCGAATCAGTCAAGACGGCGGTGATCGAGACACGACCCCGGCGGTGGGCCGGCGAGCGATCGGGTCGGCCGCTGGGCGACCGGCGGGTCGCTCGGCGCGCGAGCGTCGTCAGGTCGCCGGGCGGATGCCGCGCACGAGCTCGGACGGGTCCGTCTGCAGGCCGGCGGCGAGGCGGACGACCGTGCTCAGCCGCGGGTCCTTGAGCCCTCGCTCGAGGCGCGAGATCTCGGCCATGTCCAGGCCTGAGCGGTTGGAGAGCTCCATCTGCGTCAGGCCCGCGTTGGTGCGGAGCCGTCGGAGATTGGTGCCGAATTGCTCCTTCGGCTCCACGGGAGCCATCGTCAGCGCGCTAGGCCGTTGGGTCTAGAGCCGATAGCTCAAGTCGGCGAGAGACTTCCGGGCGTGGGCGGGCGACGGCGACCCGCTGCTACGTTAGGTGACCCTAATCATGGCCCAGACACCGGCACGCCCTCAGCGCAGGACCATCCGCGCCACCGTCCAGAGCGTCGAGCGCCTCACCCCCGGGATGGTGCGCGTCGTCGTCGGCGGCGACGAGCTCGACGGCTTCGGCGCCGGCGAGTACACCGACCACTACGTCAAGCTCCAGCTTCCGCCGCAGGGCGCGGGCTACGCGGCGCCGTTCGACCCCGAGGAGGTCAAGGCGACCCGGCCGCGCGAGCAGTGGCCGCGCACGCGCACGTACTCGGTGCGCGCCTGGGACGCCGAGCGCCGGCTGCTGACGCTCGACTTCGTCGTCCACGGCGACGCCGGCGTCGCCGGGCCGTGGGCCGCCGCCGCCAAGCCGGGGGACGTGCTGCAGCTGACCGGGCCGGGCGGCGCCTACGCGCCCGACCCCGGCGCCGCCTGGCACCTCATGGTCGGCGACCTCAGCGTCCTGCCCGCGATCGGCGCCTCGCTCGCGCGCATCCCCACCGGCGTGCCGGTCCACGTGCTCGTCGAGCTCGACGACGACGCCGACCGCCAGCCGCTCGCCGGCCCCGGCGACCTGCGCCTCACGTGGCTGCGCGCGGACGGCACCGACGCCGTCCTGCTCGAGGCCGTCCGCGCGCTGGACTTCCCCGAGGGGACGGTCCACGCCTTCGTGCACGGCGAGGCCGCCTCGGTGCGGGCCGTGCGCCGCCACCTGCTCGTCGAGCGCGGCGTGCCCCGCGAGGCGCTGTCGGTCTCGGGCTACTGGAAGCGCACCCGCACCGAGGAGGGGTGGCGCGAGGACAAGGCGGAGTGGAACCGCCTCGCCGAGCAGGACCTCGCGGTCGCCTGAAACGCGCCGCTGATCGCGCCGCTCATCGCGCCGCTCCTCGTGGCGCTTGACCTATATGCCAATATCCGGCGCGTTGTTGATCGCGATGTACGGAGGCAGCGCAATGAACGACGACATCGCCTCGCGACGCGCGGGCGATCAGGGGCCCGACGTCCTGCCGCCACCGGTGGCGAGCGCCGCACGGCGCGAGCTCGAGCGCGCCCGCCGCGCCGACACCGCGCGGATCACCGCGCTCGTGCAGTACATGCTCAACCGCGAGCTGGAGCCTCCCTCCATAAAAGCTGCGCGCCGTTGACGCGCGCCGCGACGCGCGCGTAGGTTCGGCGCGTGGCACTCGCCGAGGGGGCACCCGCCGGGCCGATGACGGCGACGGGCACCGACCCGCGCAACGTCGACGGTCAGGCGATCGCCATCACGGTGTTCAGCGCCGTGAAATGGTGGGGCCGCCTGTGGCTGCCGCTCGTCTTCCTCTACGCGCGGCTGTTCCCGAAGTCGCACAGCACGCTCGCGAAGCTGTCGTTCATCCACTTCGCGCGCTGGACCTATATCGGGCGCCTGCCCTCCCAGCCCCTGCGCCACCCCCAGCTCTTCTTCGAGAGCAACTTCAACGGCGGCTGGGAGGAGTACATCGACGCCTTCTCACGGATCCTCACCAAGGGCATGACGCTCTTCTGGGGCAGCTCGTTCGGCTACCCCAAGCCGCTGCCGACCGGGCCCTTCAAGGCCTACATCAAGCGCCACGAGCTCGTCGCCAGCCACTTCTACAGCGCCTATCCGGAGGCGACGACCACGATCGTCCTCTCGGCGCTGGACCTCGACGAGCGCCTGCGCGCGTTCCGGGCGCGCACGAAGCGGATGGACCCCGACGCCTTCGCGCGGGCGTGGCGCGAGTTCCTCGCCGACGCGCAGGGAGACCTGTGAACCTCGACGCCGACCGCAGCGGGCAGGCGTACGCCCTGACCGTGATCACGCCGATCGCTCCCGGCGCCGCCGGCGAGCTGCGCGCCTACCTCGAGGGCCTGCGTCCCGGCCCCAGCCCGCTCGCGCGCCTGCCGCGCACGCACTTCGGCCGCTGGGTGATCGTCGAGGACCTCGTGCCCGAGGACGAGCGCCGGCCCGCGCGCCTCGAGACGCCCCAGCTGGTCTTCACGGCCTGCTTCGACGGCGAGCGCGACAGCTGGCTCGACGAGCTGTGCCGCGAGCTCGCGACCGAGGCCGCAGAGATCTGGGGACGCTGCGCCGGCGCCCCCAAGCCGGCGGCGGGCGGCGCGCTGAGGGACTACCTGCTCGCCCACCAGATCACGTCCGGCTTCTTCGTCGCCGCCTATCCGAAGGCGACCGTCGCCGACGTGCGCGCCGCGCTGGCGCAGCGCGAGCGCCTGATCGCCTTCGCGCGCGGCGCCGAGTGCATGGAGCCCGCTGAGCTCCGGCGCGCGTTCCTCGAGCAGGTCGGCGGGTGACCGTGGCCGCCGCAGCGCTCGACCTCGCCGACATCCAGGGCGACATCCTGCGCGCGCACGGCAATCGCTACCGCCGCACGACCTACCTCTTCCTGCGCATCGACGACCCCCAGGGCGGGCGCGCATGGCTGCGCGCCCAGCTTCCCCATGTGGCGACCGCGCGCCCGCGCGACGCGCCGCCGCCCACGGCGCTCAACCTCGCGGTCACCGCGGCCGGCGTCGCCGCGCTCGGCGCCGGCGACCCGCGCGCGCTGCGCTTCTCGGCCGAGTTCTGCCAGGGGATGGCGGCGCGCGCGACGACGCTGGGCGACGCCGGGGCAAGCGCTCCGACCAACTGGGAGCCGGAGCTGCGCGACGCCGGAGCGCTGCATCTGCTGGCCACGGTCAACGCCCTGACGGCGGAGGATCTCGACCGGGAGCTGGGGCGCCTGCGCGAGGACGCCGCCCGCGTCGGCGGCGTCGCCGTCGCCTACGAGCAGCCCGCCGAGCTGCTCGACGGCACCCGCGAGCACTTCGGCTACGCCGACGGCTTCGCGCAGCCCGCGATCGCGGGCAACGCCGGCGAGCGCGACCGGCGCGTCGGCGGCGGCGTCCCGGAGGCCGACGGGCGCTGGCGCGCGCTGGCGCCGGGCGAGTTCGTCCTCGGCTACGAGGACGAGGACACGCTCGTGGATCCCGAGCGCCGCCTGCCCAACGCGCCCGCCGACCCGTTCGGGCGCTCGGGCACCTACATGGTCTGGCGCAAGCTCTACCAGGACGTCGCGCTCTTCCGCCGCACGCTGCACGAGGCCGCCGGGTGCTACCACGGCGGCGACCACGAGAAGCTGGCGGCCAAGGTCGTCGGGCGCTGGCCCAACGGCACCCCGCTCGTCCGCTCGCCCGACGCCCCGATCCGCGACTTCGAGCCCGCGAGCGACCCGCGCGTCAACGACTTCCGCTACGCCGGCGAGGACCCCGACGGCATGAGCTGCCCGCTCGGCGCCCACATCCGCCGCACCAACCCGCGCGACGCGCTCGGCTTCGACGGCCTGCTCAGCTTCCGCCACCGCATCATCCGCCGAGGGATGCCGTACGGGAGCCCGCTCGCGCCCGGCGTGCTCGAGGACGACCACGCCGACCGCGGCCTGGTCTTCGTCTGCTTCAACGCGAGCATCTCGCGCCAGTTCGAGGGCATCCAGGCGCAGTGGATCAACGACGGCAACGCCTTCGGACTCGGCCACGACAGCGACTTCCTCATGGGCGACCCGAACGGCACGGGGAAGATGACCGTCCAGGGCAGGCCCCCGTTCATGCTCGGCCCGCAGGGCCCGTTCGTGGTGACGCGCGGCGGCGCCTACCTCTTCGCCCCCGGGATGCGGGCGCTCGCCGCGCTCGCCGGCGAGGCGCGCTAGACGCCCAGCGCGGCGGCGATGGCGGCGCGGCGCTCG
This sequence comes from uncultured Actinomycetes bacterium, assembly GCA_963851295.1. Classification (GTDB taxonomy): domain Bacteria; phylum Actinomycetota; class Thermoleophilia; order Solirubrobacterales; family Solirubrobacteraceae; genus JAOPZW01. The sequence goes on from CAWKOS010000007.1 coordinate 246,942, forward strand.
GGGTCGACGCCGGCCGTCGCGCCGGCGGTGATCCGCTCGTCCTCGGGGCGCGCCCAGTTGGCGAGCGCGAGGTCGAGCGCCTCGATGGGCACGCCGGCGCCGGCGGCGAGCTCGCCCGCGCGGCGCTGCAGCAGGATCGGGTCCCCGATGCCCAGCACGCGCTTGGAGGCGACCACGGTCGGGTCGAGCGGCTCGGACGCGAGCTGCAGCGACCACGGCCGCAGCGGGAAGACCCCAAGGCGCCCGAGGACGACGAGCAGCTCGTAGCGCGCGGCGCGCCCGAAGCCAGGGAGCGCGAGGCGCTCGAAGGCGCGGTCGAAGCGCCGCGGCTCGGGCCACGACGCCTCGCCCGTGAAGGCCTGCGCCTGCGAGCCCGCGCGCCCGGCGAAGGCGCGGTACGCAAGCAGCGTCGAGGCGCCGCGGGCCGGATCGTGCGCGCTGCGCGGCCCGAGCGCGACGTCCTCGAGCATCGGCAGCTCGCCGGAGGCCCAGCTCGTGCGGGCCGCGGCGATCCCCGCCCACGGGTCCTCGCCCTCCAGGGGCGAGAGGTAGACGATGAGGAAGGCCAGCCATGTGGCCTCCTCGGGATCGGAGGCCAGGGCGACGTCGGCGTAGAGGCCGGGCGGGTCGGCGGCGAGCTCGTCGAGGCGGGCCGTCGCGAACGTCAGCTCGTCGGCCAGGCGCCCGGCGTCGACCGAGCTGCGCAGGCCCGGCAGCAGCTCGTGCTCGTAGCCGTCGTCGGCGGCGCGCGCCATGTGCCGGACGCGCAGGTCGCCGCCGCGCGGCGTCGACGGGCGCCGCCCGGAAGACGACCGCGCCGGGCGAGGGGTCGCCCGGCGCGGCTCGGCCGCCTGCCCCGCGTTCGCCTTGCGCGCGCAGATGGGGCAGGTGGCCTCGAGACGGTTGTGACGGCAGAAGGTTGGCACCGCCGTCTCAGCCTAGGGCACTACTTGTGGCAGCTGCGCGCCTTGCGGCTCTTGACCACGTCGTAGCCCGGACGCAGCGTCTGGTCCGGGTTGATCAGGCCGGCGTCGAAGAACGCCGTCTGCGGGTTGGCCGGCGGGTTGAACTGGTAGGCGAACAGCGCCGAGATGCGCGAGTTCGACTTCGCCAGCGTGAACATGCAGCCCAGCGCCTTGGCCGCGCGGCTCGTGCTGAACGGGAAGCTCGAGCCCAGCTTGACGATGCCGCCGGTCTCGGTCAGCCACACCTTGCCGCGGAAGGTCTGCAGCACGCGCTTGGTGCGGGTGGTGGAGAAGCGGTTGGTGTCGGAGTAGTTGTGGAAGCCGATGATCTTCGGGGTCGGCTTGGCGTGGCGCAGGAACGACTTCAGGTACTTGATCGTCTTGTTGACGTTCTGCTCGTCGAGGATGTCCAGGCCGACGATCCGGTACGTCGAGCCGCGGAACACCTTGCGCGCCGCGCCGTAGTACTGAGCGGTCAGCTTGGGGCCGGAGGTGAGGCTGCAGATCTTGCTCGGCTGGCCCTGCACGCTGCCGTCGCGCAGCGCGTGGCAGCGGTTGACCTCGTTCCACGGGGAGATGTCCTTGACCCGCGGATAGGCGGCCTTGAACTTCTTGAGCTCCTTCGTGTAGGCGGCCACCGTCGGCGCCTTCAGGGCGCGCGAGTTGCTGCGGTGGGAGTGCTCGAAGGAGATGAGGATCTTCTGGTGCGCGGCCGTCGCGGCGCTGTACCAGGCGTCCCACTGCGCCTTGTCCGCCGGGCTCTCCATCACGTCATAGGGCGTGATGTAGCGCGCGGCCTTGAACTTCAGGGGCGCGAAGAGCGGGTTGGTGAAGGTGCTCGCCTGCTGGTCGGAGACGCCCAGCGTGTAGGCGCCGGCGCCCGCGGGGACGGCGAGCACCGCGATGAGCGCGGCGATGGGGAGAAGGAGTCGTCGCATGAAGTGGGGGGTCACTTTCGGAGGCATTGGAAGCTCGGAACAGGCTAGCCACGCCGTAGTTGCGGCGCGCCTCGCCTACCCCATGCGTTCATACGCGCCCAGGAAGACATTGGTTACGAAGGCCACCGCGCGCTCCACGTCGGGCGGCTCGCGCTCGAACATCCGCAGCCCCACCTCGACCCCGGCGCCCACCATCGCGACGGCCATGAGATCCGCGTCGTGGGGCGGGATCCGGCCCATCGCGACCGCGGTCTCGAGGTCCGTACGCAGCTCGTCGATCCCGGCCCCCAGCGCCGGCTCGTCGAACATCGTGCGGATCGTGCCGGAGTTGCGGCGCATGAGCGCCACGGTCTCCGGGTCCTCGGCCAGGAACTCGAAGTAGGCGCGAAAGCCTCCGGCCACAAACCCCTCGAGCGTCGTCGCGGCGGTGCGCGCAGCGCGCACGCGCGCGCGGGCCTCGGTCGTGAGCTCGTCGACCACCGCCCGCAGGACGGACTCCTTGTCGGGGAAGTAGTTGTAGAAGGTCCCCGTGGCGAGGTCGGTGTCGCGGACGATGTCGCGGACGGTCGCCGCGCCGTAGCCCATGTCGCTGAAGACGCGCCGCCCGGCGGCGAGGATCGCCTCGCGATTGGCGGCCTTGGTGCGCTCGCGCTTGCCTGTCGCGGCCGGGGTCAAGCCGGCGCCCGCTCGCGTGCGGCCGCGGGGGTCACGGGCAGCGCGAAGCCCTTGCGGCGCGCGCGCTCGGCGCCGGCGCGGCGCTCCTTCTCGAGGTCGTGCAGGTAGTCGTCGAAGTCGACCTGGATCGTGTGGCGCTTGGAGGCCACGTAGCGCTTGCGCATGGTCTCCATGTCGTCCTCGATGTCCTGCAGCAGCGCCGGGCGCGCCGGGAGCGCGTACTCGCCCTTGAGGTAGTCGGCGATCCACTGCCCCTGCGCCTCGGCGAGCGGCATGGTCGCCCCCAGCGGCTGCAGCAGGGCGACGAAGAAGACGTCGTCGAACTCCGGGTGGAAGACGCGGCGGAAGAGCTCGATGTGGTTGTCGGGCGCCGAGATCAGGTCCTCGTCGAAGAAGGGGAAGCTGATCTTGTAGCCCGTGCAGTAGACGACGACGTCGACGTGGGCGCGCGAGCCGTCGTCGAACTCGACCTCGTCGCCGTCGAGACGGCGGATGTTCGGCTTCGGCGTGATCGTGCCGTGCGAGATGCGGTCCAGCGCGCGCCCCGAGACCGTCGGGTGCGCCTCGCCGAACTTGTGGTCGGGCTTGGGCAGCCCGTAGCGCTCGAGGTCGCCGACATGCAGGCGGATGAGCGCGTGGATCATCCGCTGGCGGACCTTGAAGGGCACGCGTGGGTCCATCGGGAGCTGGTCGACCGGCCGGCCGAACATGTACTTGGGGATGATCCACGCCCCGCGGCGCGCCGCCAGGTAGGTGTCGCGCGCGACGTAGGAGGACTCCACGGCGATGTCCATCGCCGAGTTGCCCATGCCGAGGATGACGACGTCCTTGCCGGCGAAGAGGTCGTTGTCGACGTAGGAGTGGGCGTGCAGCTGCTCGCCCGTGAAGGTGTCGTGGCCCGGGAACATCGGCTCGGGCCAGCGCGGGTCCCAGTGATGCCCGTTGGCGACCAGGAGCGCGTCGAAGCGCTCGACCGAGCCGTCGTCGAGGGTCAGCTCCCAGCCCCCGCCGTCCAGCCGCTCGGCGCGCGCGACCTTCGTCTCGAAGCGGATCCGGTCGCCGAAGCCGAAGTGGTCGACGTAGGCGTCGAAGTACGCCGCGATCTGCGCGTGGTGCGGGTAGTCCGGATAGGACTTCGGCATCGGGTAGTCCGAGTACTCCATCCGGTCGCGCGACGTGTTGATGTGCAGCTGGCGGTAGGCGGCCGACATCCCGTTCTTGTTGGCGAAGACCCAGTTGCCGCCGACGCGGTCGGAGGCCTCGAAGCACGTGAAGGGGACGCCGCGCTCGTGCAGGGCCTTGGCGGCGGCGATCCCCGAGGAGCCGGCGCCGATGATCGCAGCGGTGGGCAGGGTCGGCACCGGGCCACCCTGCCAGAAGGTGACGCAGGCGTCAACTTTGAGCCCGCGGCGGCGGCTAGAGCCCGTTGAGCGTGTCCACCACGCGGAAGACGTCGCCGCGCTTGTAGAAGTTGACGGCGAGCAGGTTCGGGATGTGGTGGCGGATGCGCTCGCACGCCCGGGCGCGGGCGAGCAGCGGCTTGTAGGCGTTGACCGCGGACGCGTCGGTGGGCTTCGGGACAGGGTCGGTGCTGACCCAGTGGTTGATGAGGAACAGCGGCGCGCTCTCGGGGCCGCGGTTGGGCTTGCAGCTCGCGGGCAGGTACTTCGCCTTGGTCAGCAGCGCCGGCCGCGGGAAGGAGAACGGCGTCTCCTTGGTGAGGCGCTTGTAGGCGAGCTGGTACCAGGGCGCCGCGCCCGCGCGGTTCTCGGCCATGACGACGAGCCGGTGGTCGGCGTCGATCATCTCGCGCAGGGTCGGCCAGCTGCCGTCGTCGGGCGGCGTGAAGGCGTAGCGCGTCAGGCCCGCGTCGTCCATCGCCCCGACGAAGTCGGCGGGCGTCACGTAGTCCTGGTTGACGATCACCACGACCTCGGACGGGTGGGTGACCAGGAAGTCGTGGATGTCCTTCAGCCCGGTGGCCAGCGGCGTGGCGCCCAGCTCGCAGAGCGTGTGGCACAGGTACATGCCGCGCTTGCCCTCGCCGCGGAAGCCGGCGCGGTCGCGCAGGCGCAGCGCCGCCTGGAAGCTCTGCTCGCTCACCCCGTCCTGGTTCTTGACGAGGTCGAGGTCGGCCTTGGTGCGGAAGTACGAGCGCACGCGGCCGTTGGGAAGGCGATCGGCGTAGTGGGTGTCGAAGAGCAGCCCGCGGATGCCGTCGTGCAGCTGGCCGCCGATCGAGCGGTCCTGCTCGGAGGAGAACCAGCCCCGCAGCGGCGCCGACATCGAGTTGTGCGTGGCGGGCAGGGCGATCTCGTCGAGCGAGCGGTCGCAGAGCTCGGCGTGGCCGTTGCAGGTCGTGACCGTGGCGGCGGGCGCGTCGGTGCCGCCGCCCGCCAGGAAGGCGGCCACGCCGCCGGCGATCAGCACCACCGCGATCGCCGGGACGGCGACCGAGCGCAGGCGCCGGCGCAGCGCCGCCGTGCGCTGCGTATGCGCCTCCTCGGCCGCCTCGTCGGGCGGGCGGTAGATGAGCCGCAGGACCGCCTCCAGGCCGATGTAGACGAGGAAGGCGCCCACGAGCGTCGCCACGACCTGCAGCGCCGCGAGCGGCTTGACCACGACGAGCACGCCCGTCGCGGCGAACGCCGCCGCGCGCGCGACGCGCGGCCACGGCCGCTTCGGCTCGGTCGTGACGATCCGCCATGCCGCCTCCAGCGGGCGCTCGAGGTCGACGGGCCGGATGATCGACGCGGCCGCCGCCGAAATGACCGCGCCCGAGCCGGCCAGCACCCAGGCGAAGGTGCGCAGGTCGCCGAGGAAGGCGTCCCACACGGCGCTCGCCGCGGCGCGGTCCTCGGGGTCGTGGAAGCGGTCGAGGACGATCGCGCGGGCGATGGCGTAGACGATCGCGACGGCGATGCCGGCGCCCGCCACGCCGATCCCGAGCCGCAGCGCGGTCGAGCGGCGGTCGGGCGAGACGGCGAGCGCCGCGATGGCGGCGGCCAGGGTCAGCGCGGCGAGCAGCCACGCCACGATCCGCACGTCGCGGGCCAGGCGCGCCGCGGACCCCGCCGCGGAGCTGATCCGGTGGCGGACCACGACGACCTGCCCGCTGTCCTGCACCTCGGCGGCGAGCTTCGGTCGCAGCGTGTGCAGGGCGGCTCCGAGCACCGTGCCGACGTCGACGACCGTCAACGCGATCGTGTCCTCGTCGCGCTCGAAGAGCGCCCGGTGGGTGTCGAGCGCCGCCCGGTGGAAGAGGCTGCGGAACGCCCCGCCGCCGACGACGCCCGAGATCGCCGAGGCGATGATCGGGCGCGCCGCGAGCAGGTCGGCCTCCTTGCGCAGCACGACGTCGTCGGTGACGCGGTCGGCGATCAGCGTCTGCACGCTCGAGTCGTGCAGCGTGGCCGTCGCCCGGTCGGCGAACTGGTCGGGGTCGAAGAGCGCGCGGCGGGCGTAGCCCGCGAGGGTCGCCGCCACGAGCAGCAGCGACATGAGCACCACCAGTCCGGTGGCGACGGCCCGGCGGGCATCTGGCCTCATGGCGGGGCGAGTCTACGCTCGCCCTCAGCGGATCTCGCCGCGCGCGATGCGCCACATGCCGATGGCCAGCGGCAGCGCCATCCAGACCCCGAGCGTCGTCGCCGCGTGGGCCCATTCGGTGGCGTCGAAGACGTGCTCGCTCATCGGCCCGAGCGTGCGCACGGCGTCCAGCCAGCGCGCCACCGTGTCCAGGCCGGCGACCGCGCTGACGATCGACCAGCCGATCGGCAGCACGAAGGAGAGCACGATCGCCGGCGCCGACGACAGCAGCGCCGCGCCGAAGGCGACGCCGCCGATCATCCCGGTCACGAGGTACAGGACGTCCTGGAGCAGCAGCCCGGCGGGCAGCGACCACACGTGCGCGACGTCGGGCGCGGCAATGGCCGTGCCGATCGCCGCCACCGCGAGGCAGAGCACGAAGACGACGAGCGAGACCACGACGCTCGCCAGGAGCTTGGCCACGACGACGCGCGAGCGGCCGGGCACGAGGGCGAAGGTGATCGGCGCCGTGCGCTGCGACCACTCCGAGCTGACGAGCAGGATGCCGACGATCGGCAGCAGCACCGACGCCGGCTGCAGCGCCAGCGACAGCAGCTCGCGCAGCGTCTGGTCGCGCGCGTGGCCGACCGCGCAGACGACCACCACGAGCGCCACGGTGAGCACGGCGACCGCAAGCTGCAGCCAGAAGCCGGCTCGGGTGTCGACCATCTTGCGCAGCTCAACGGCGGTCAGCCGCCCGAGGCCCGGGCGGCGGTCGTCGCCCTCGGCGCGCGCGATCGGCGCGACGGTCGGGGCGGCAGCGGTGGCGGTGGCGCTCATCGATGGTCCTCCGTGGTCAGGTCGAAGAAGAGCTGCTCGAGGCCGGCCCCCTCCGAGGGGCCGAGGTGGGTCAGGGCCACGCCGCCGGCGAGCGCGGCGCGGCCGACGGCGCCCGGGTCGCCGTCGACGACGAGCCCGCCCTCGGCGGTCTCGCGCGCCGCGAGCCCGGCGGCGCGCAGCGCACCGGCGAGCGCCGCCTCGTCGGCGGCCCGCACGAGCGTGCCGGTGCCCGCCAGCAGCTCGTCGCGGTCGCCCTGGGCGACGATGCGCCCGCCGCCGATGATCACCAGGCGGTCGGCGACCGCCTCGACCTCGCGCAGCAGGTGCGAGGAGAGCAGCACCGTCCCGCCGCGATCGGCGAAGTCGCGCAGCAGCCAGCGCATCCAGCGCATGCCCTCCGGGTCCAGCCCGTTGGCGGGCTCGTCGAGGATCAGGACCTCCGGATCGCCGAGCAGCGCGTGGGCGAGCCCGAGGCGCTGGCGCATGCCCAGCGAGTACTGGCGCACCCGCTTGCGCCCGGCGGCGCGATCGAGGCCGACGAGGCGCAGCAGGCCGTTGACGCGGCCGGCGTCGACGCCCATCGTCTGGGCCGAGACCGCGAGCGCCTCGCGCCCGCGCCGGCCGCCGTGCTGGGCGGAGGCGTCGAGCAGGACGCCGACCCGCCGGCCTGGGTTCGGGAGGTCGCGGTAGGGCCCGCCGAGCACCGCCGCCGAGCCGGCGTCGGGCTCGGAGAGGCCGCAGAGCAGCCGCAGGGTGGTGGTCTTCCCGGCGCCGTTGGGTCCGAGGAAGCCGGTGACCGTCCCCGGCTCGCAGCGGAAGGAGACGTCGTGGATGACGTGGCGCCCGTCGTAGCGCTTGGTGAGGCCGTCGGACTCGATCATGGCCGCCAGGATCGGCGGCGCGGGCGGTCGCCGACCACGGCCGTCGGTCGATGCTCGCGTCGACTTTGGTCGGGGGTCGGCGCCGTGCGCCGCGCGTACGCTGTCGGGCGATGGAAGGTCCGGCCGCACCCACCGCGCCGCTGCCGCGCTGGCAGCGGCTCCTTCTGCCCGGGGAGCTGCTCGGGACGACCGAGGGCCGGCGCCGCTCGGCGCGCGACTGGGTGGTCGACGCCCTCATGTTCGTCGTCGCCGTCGGGCTCGGGATCGTGGTCCTGGCGGCGACGTGGTCCGATCACGGCGCGCTCGTGCTCGCCGTCGACATCTCCCTGGGCGTCGTCGCCATCGTCGCGCTGTGGTTCCGGCGCTCGCACGCCGTCGCCGTCGGCGTGCTCAACGGGGCCCTCTCGATCGTCTCGGGCTTCGCCGGCGGCGCCGCGCTGCTGGCGTTCTTCAACGTCGGCCTGCGCGGGTCGCGGCGCGGGATCCTGGCCGTCGTGGGGCTGGCGATCGTGTCGACCGCCGTCTTCCCCCTGCTCTACGCGGGCAACGAGACCTACCCCGCCCAGCTCGTCCTCGGCGTGCTCGTCACCGCCGTCGTCCTCGGCTGGGCGCTCTTCCTGCGCGCCCAGCGCGAGCTCGTCCTCTCGCTGCACGAGCGCGCCGCGCACCTGGAGGCCGAGCGCCGGCTCGAGCTCGAGCAGGCGCGCGAGGCCGAGCGCCTGCGCATCGCGCGCGAGATGCACGACGTCCTCGCCCATCGTGTCTCGTTGCTGAGCCTGCACGCCGGCGCCCTCGAGTTCCGGCCCGACGCGCCCGCCGAGGAGGTCGCCGAGGCCGCCGCCGTCATCCGCGCCAGCGCGCGCGCCGCGCTGGAGGAGCTGCGCGACGTCATCGGCGTCCTGCGCGAGGGCTCCACCCCCGGCGAGGCGCCCGAGCCGCCGCAGCCGACGCTGGCCGAGGTCCCGGCGCTCGTCGACGAGTCGCGCCGGGCCGGCGTGCGCATCGACTGGGAGCTCGACGTCCCCGGCGACCGCCCGCCGCCCGCCGCCGTCGGCCGAACCGCCTACCGGATCGTGCAGGAGGGCCTGACCAACGCGCGCAAGCACGCGCCCGGGGCCACCGTCGACGTGCGGATCGCGGGCGCGCCGAGCGGCGAGCTCGCAGTCGAGATCCGTAGCCGCCGCGCCGTCGCCGTCGGGGCGCCCGCTGCGCTGCCCGGCGCCGGGACCGGGCTCGTGGGGCTCGCCGAGCGCGTCGCGTTCGCGGGCGGCACGCTCGAGCACGGGCCCGACCCGGCGGGCGACTTCGTCCTGCGCGCGACGCTGCCCTGGCCGTCGTGATCCGCGTCGTGCTCGTCGACGACGACGCGCTCGTGCGCTCGGGGCTGCGGATGATGCTGGCCGGCGCTGAGGGCATCGACGTCGTCGGCGAGGCCGACGACGGGCGCGGCGCCCTCGCCGCCGCGGACCGCCACCGCCCCGACGTCGTGCTCATGGACATCCGCATGCCCCAGGTCGACGGCATCGCGGCGACGCGCCTGCTGCGCGGCCAGCCCGACGCGCCCGCGGTCATAGTCCTGACGACCTTCGACGCCGACGAGCTCGTCCTACGCGCGCTGCGCGCGGGCGCCGCCGGGTTCCTGCTCAAGGACACCCCGCCGGCCGAGATCGTGCGCGCCATCGAGCTCGTCCACGCCGGCGACGGCATGCTCTCCCCCACCGTCACGCGCACGCTGATCGCACTCGTGGCCGGCGAGGGCGACGCCGGCCGCCACGACGAGGCGCGCGAGCGCCTCGCCGGCCTCAGCGGCCGCGAGCGCGAGGTCGCGCTCGCCGTGGGCCAGGGACGCCCGAACGCGGAGATCGCCGCCGAGCTTCACATGAGCGTGGCCACCGTCAAGGCCCACGTCTCGCGCCTGCTCGTGAAGCTCGGCGTCGACAACCGCGTCCAGATCGCCCTGCTCGTGCAGGACGCGACGCGCTGACTACGGCCCGAACTGCATCACCTGGTGGATGCCGGTGGGCCTGTTCGTGTACTGCATCGTGATGAGCGGGAGCGGGGTGAAGGTGATCTGCTCCTTGGTCTCGGGCGCGCGCCACGCGCTGGGGTCGGCGCCCTGCTGGGCGGCGAGACTCCTGCGCGCCGCGTCGAGCGCGGCCCACAGCTCCTTCGAGCACGTCTTCACGCTGCCGTCGCCGCAGTAGCGCAGGTGGTAGGCGCCCGCGACCTTGTCGCCGAGCTCGGCGCGCAGGTCCTTCCACATGTACTGGTGCCAGCCGCCGTACTGCCCGCCGGGCGGCTGGTTGAAGCGCGCGTTGCGGCCCTCGAGCTGCTTGCACAGCCCGGCGCCCAGGCGGTCGCAGAGCCCCGCGGTGCTGAGGGCCTTCCACGCCGCGTCGATGATCGCCGCGCCGGGGTCGTCGATCTTGCCGTCGCGGTCGGCGTCGCGGCGGCTGCCGCCCGCGTCGTGCCAGGCCTGCAGGAGCGCGACGACCTGGTTGTCGGCCGGGTCGGGCGCCGTGCCGCGGTCGAGCATGCGCTTGAGCGTCGGCCACAGCTCGACGATGCGCACGTCCTCGGTCGCCCCGGCGTTCTCCGCCGCCAGCACGCTCGCCAGCGTGTGCTTGGGCTGGCGCGCGAGCTCGCCCGTGAGCAGCCCGACGCGCTGCAGCGACTGCTCGTTCCAGCGCGAGTCGGAGGCCGGGAAGCCCTTGGCGGGCTTGTTGTTCCAGCTGACGATGTAGCCGCTCGCGGGGTTGGTCGTCTGCGGGTGCTTGCTCGCGGCCAGGAAGCCCTTCCACTCGTAGCGCCCGTCGCCGCTGACCGGCAGGTCGGGGTTGACGCCCTCCGGGCGCACGGGGAGCAGGCCCGAGGTGAAGAACGCCGACTGGTTCGCGCTCGCGTAGAACGAGTTGAAGGTCTGGGGCGTCCGCGACGCGGCCTTGATGAAGTCGGCCGCCGAGTGCACGCGGCCGTAGGTCAGCTGCTGGAAGAAGAGCTGGTCGACGGTGTCCTTGCCGTAGCTCGAACGGCGCGTCGACAGCGCGACCTCGCGGCCCGTGGCCTTGTCCTTGGCGTAGCCGAAGACCGGTCCGTGGACCGTCCGGCGGAAGCGTACGTGGACCGTCTTGGTGCCCTTGGTGATGGTGCCGGCGTCGACGTTCTCCATCGCGCGGCACCTGCCCTTGTAGCGGTAGTGCGTCTTCGAGCCGCCGCACAGCGTCTCGGCGTAGGTGTCGATGATGTCGGCGGCGGCGGAGGTCAGCGTCCACGCGAAGTCCTGGCCGCGGCCGATGAGCATGTAGCCCGGGAACGGCGCCGAGGTGGCGCCGCGGACGTGGATGTCGGGCCCGTGCAGGTCCATCTCCAGCGTCAGGCCGGGGTAGTTGTAGCCGATCTGCGGGCCGCCGACGAAGAGCGGCGAGACGGTCTGGGAGGCCTGGCCGCTGGCGATCAGGATGTTGCTGGCCTCGCGGCGCGGGCCGCGCGGATGGTCGACGGTGGCGCGGACCGAGGCCGCGCGCGAGGACGCGGGCAGCTTGGGCGCCGCGGACTTGAAGCTCGAGATCCGCACGAGGCCCCGCGGCTTGGAGACGCTGACCTTCGTCTGGTCGGGGAAGCTGCGGTCGGTCGTCGTCGGGGTCTCGGGGTCGTAGCGCCCGCGGAGGTCCTCGTAGGCCTCGTCGCCGCGCTTGGCCCCGAGCTTGCCGCGGGCGCTCTCGAGGAAGAGGTCGTTGGGGACCTCCTCGCCGCCGCCCTCGCCGAGAAACTGGCCCTTGAGCGCGTTGAGCGCGTAGATGTCGGTGCGCGTGAACTTCGCCGCCGTCGGCTTGTTCCTGGAGTACCAGAGGTTCAGGCCGGCCAGGTAGACGTCGATGTCGCGCAGGAGCTGGCGCCCGGGGGCGCCGGTGGCCTGGATCGCCTTGGTCTGGAGGTCGGTTGCCTCCTTGACGACCGTCTTGGACGGCTTGTAGCTGTAGAGCCCGAGGACGAGCTGGATGGCCGGGACGCCGGGCATGTCGATCATCGCCGCGACGGCGTTGAAGCGCGCCTGGTCGAGGAGCAGCGAACGGTCCTCGGCCACGACGTAGCCCGCGCCGAAGGTCACGCCGGCGTCGGTGTCGCTGTAGATGTGGGGCACGCCGTAGGCGTCGCGGTGGATGCGCGCGCTCACCGGCCCGACGCCGGGCGCGGTGCCGCTGGCGACCTCGGTCGTCAGCAGCGACGGGTCGTTCTCGTCGACCAGCGCGGCCGACTTGAAGAGGCCGCTGCCGTCGGTGCTGGGCGCGAGCTGCGCGTCGGTCACGTCGCGGAACAGGGGCGTCAGGCGGTCGTACATCTGCGCCTGGGTCTCGGCGGGGAGGATCCCGGGCGTGTTCGCCCAGGGGACGCCCGGCTCCCACTGGCCGTGCGGGATGATGTTCAGCGTGGTGGCCGCCGGAGCGGTCGGCGCGAGAACGCCGAGCGCGACCACGGCGAGCGCGAGGGCGCGGCGCAAGTCTCTCCTCCTCGGGACAGGCCGGCCAGGGGGACAGCGCCGGCGGATGCGGCACCGTATGGCCGCGTTCGACACGTTGTCAAGCAGGAACCGGCTGCAGGGCGCGTCAGCCCTGCGGCGCGAGCGACCACTCCCGATGGACGCTCCCCAGGCCGGGGAACAGGTCGTCGGTGGCCCCGGCGAGCGTGCCCGAGGACGCCTCGCGCACGCTCGTCGCGAGCGCCGGGAAGCCGGCTCCGAAGGGCAGCGTCCCGTCGTTGGCGCACGGATCGGCGTCCGTCCCGCCGGTCCACGTGAACGGGATGCCGGGCGAGGCGCCGAAGGCCGCGAACAGCGTGTACGAGGGATGCGCGACGCCGGCCTGCACGGAGCTGTCGTCCCCGGCCGAGGCGTCGACGGCGACGTCGGTCTCGCCGTGGCCCGCGCAGCGGCCGTCGGAGATGTCGAGGACGATGTGCATCGCGCCCGCGCCCGGCCGGTAGAAGCCGTACTCCCCCTCCGGACGCCCGCTGGGGGCCGGGCCGACGTGGTCGAGGACGAGGGTCACCTCGCCCTTCCACGCGAGGGTCCCCGAGGCCCCCGACACGGAAGTCGGGATCGAGCCCGACACCGGCCCGACGTAGCGCGCGGGCGGATCGCAGATCGCCTTGGCGACGTCGTCGACGACCGACTGCTCGAGGTCGAAGATCCCGGCGCCGGACGCGCCGGTGCGCGTGACCGAGCGCTGCAGGCCGGTCGCCGTGTTGGTGACGGTCACCGTGAGGGTCGCCGTGGCGCCGGTGACCGTCAGCGTGCCGGTCACGACGCGGTTGTGGGCGATCAGATGGCCCGATGGGATCCGCGTGGAGGGATCGCTCAGAGGGCTCTGGGAGAGCTTCTGCTCGGCGATGATCACGTCGAGGTGCTCGCGCTCGACGAGGACGCCGTCGCACTTCTTGGCGATCGGACCGCCCACGTCGGTGATGAGCATGTCGGCGATGCCCTTGGAGAGGACCGAGTACTCGTCGGGGCCGTTGACGACGAAGTGCTGGATCCAGGCCGCCGGATAGCCCACGGTGACGAACGCGGGGCCCGCCGCCGCACGCGCCCGGTGCTTGCGCTTGCGCGCGATGTGGCCCCCGCGCCGGCGCAGGGACAGCCGCAGCTTCCGTGGCGCACCCGTCGCGACCCGGACCGCGTCGACCTTGCGATCGACGCCGGCATGACCGCGCAGCGGCGTGGTCGCCGCGAGCAGGACGTATGCCCCGGCCTTCACGTGCAGCACGAAGCGCCCGGAGCGCACGCGCGCGTCCGCCGCGATCGCCCCGGTGTCGAGCGCGACGGCGCGGACCGACGTCACGCCCGCGCCCTTGGCCAGCAGCTTGCCGCCTCCCAGCGAGCCCGACACCGTCGTCGCCGCGCCCGCGGGCGCCGCCGCGAATGCTCCCGCCGCGGCGGCGACGACGAGGCCCAGCGCTCGCGCGTTCATCGCGCGACCATACGGAGTCGCCATGGGTAAGGGTGGGTGATATGTCCAAGCTCATCTACGCGACCATCTGCTCGCTCGACGGCTACGTCAACGACGAGGAGGGCAGGTTCGACTGGGCCGCGCCGGATGAGGAGGTGCACGCCTTCGTCAACGACCTCGAGCGGCCGGTCGGCACCTACCTCTATGGCCGGCGGATGTACGAGACGATGGTCTTCTGGGAGACGGTGGACACGGGCCCCGGCCAGTCGGCCGTCATGCGCGACTTCGCCGAGCTCTGGCGGGCGGCCGACAAGGTCGTGTACTCGACGACGCTCGAGGCGGTCTCCAGCGAGCGCACGCGCCTGGAGCGCAGCTTCGACCCCGAGGCGATCCGGCGGATGAAGGCGTCCGCCGGATCCGACCTCGCGGTCGGGGGCGCCGCCCTTGCCGCCGCCGCCCTCGCGGCCGGGCTCGTCGACGAGCTGCAGGTCCTGCTCGTGCCCTACCTCGCGGGCGGCGGCACGCGGGCGCTGCCCGACGGCGTGCGCTCGGCGCTCGAGCTGCTCGACCAGCGCCGCTTCGCGGGGGGCGTGGTGTACCTGCGCTACCGGGTCCGCGCCGACGGGCCGTGAGTCTCCGCCTCCGTCAGCCGTCGCGAACGGCTCACCGAGGGGGAAGAGCGTGCCGGGCTCGCGGGCGGCGAGCGCTCGCCGCGCCCAACTGCTTGGGATTGCCCTCGGTTTCCGGTGGTGATCCCAAGCAGTTCGCGGCCGTGGCCCACCCGCAGGCCGTCTTCCCTCCCTCGGTGATCCTTCGCGACCAGCCACGCCCACCGGAGACCGAAGGCCCCGCGGCGCGGACACAAGCGCGCCCTGTCTAAGAGGGACCGGCGAGGCGCGGCGGGCCCTCGGGACCCTCGTCGGCGTCGCCGCCGCCGACCAGCGTGGGCTCCGAGTCCAGGCCGCACAGGTAGCGGTCCACCATCCGCGCGCATTGGCGGCCCTCGTTGATCGCCCACACGATCAGCGACTGGCCGCGGCGGGCGTCGCCCGCGGCGAAGACGCCCTCGACGCTCGTGGCGTAGGTCGGCGCCTTGACGTTGCCGCGCGGGTCCTTCTCGACCTGGAGCTGGTCGACCGCGCCCTCATGCTCGGGGTGCAGGAAGCCCATCGCGAGGAGCACGAGGTCGGCATCGATGACGCCCTCGGTGCCCTCGACGGGGCCGAAGGGCGGCGCCGCCGCGGCCTGCGCGTAGTGCAGCTGCGCCACGCGGCCGTTGCCGGCGAACTGCGTGGTGACGACCGAGAAGTCCTGCTCGCCGCGGCCGGCGGCCCTGGCCTCCTCCATTGCGTAGCTGAGGCGGAACTTCAGCGGCCACAGCGGCCACGGCGTGCGCTCGTCGGGCCGCGAGGCCGGCGGCTCGGGCAGCAGCTCGAGCTGCACGACCGAGGCGGCGCCCTCGCGGATCGAGTTGCCCACGCAGTCCGCGCCGGTGTCGCCGCCGCCGATGACGACGACGTTCTTGTCCTTGGCGCTGATCGACGTGTCGCTCGAGCGGGTGGGATCCGATACCCAGCGGTTGCGCACGTACAGGTACTCCATCGCGAAGTGCACGCCCTCGAGCTCGCGGCCCGGCACCGGCAGGTCGCGCGGCACGCGCGAGCCGATCGCCAGCACGACCGCGTCGTGGCGCTCGCGCAGCTCCTCGGCGGTGACGTCGACGCCGACGTCGACGCCGAGGCGCAGCTCGACGCCCTCGGCCACGAGCTGCTGCACGCGCCGCTCGACGACGGTCTTCTCGATCTTGAAGTCGGGCACCCCGAAGCGCACGAGCCCGCCGGCGGCCTCGTCGCGCTCGTAGAGCACGACGGCGTGCCCGGCGCGGCGCAGCTGCTGGGCCGCCGCCATCCCCGCGGGCCCGGCGCCAACGACGGCGACGCTGCGGCCCGTCTCGCGCTTGGGCGCCACCGGGACGACCCAGCCCGCGTCCCAGGCGTGGTTGATGATCGCGTTCTCGATCTGCTTGATCGTGACCGCGTCGCCCTCGCGGATCTCGAGCACGCACGCCGCCTCGCACGGCGCCGGGCACAGGCGGCCGGTGAACTCGGGGAAGTTGTTGGTCGCGTGGAGCTGGCGGATCGCGTCCTGCCAGCGGTCGCGGTAGACGAGGTCGTTCCAGTCGGGGATCAGGTTGCCGAGCGGGCAGCCGTTGTGGCAGAAGGGCACGCCGCACTCCATGCAGCGCGCGCCCTGCGCGGCCAGCTCGTCGTCGGCGCGCTGGACGACGAACTCCTTGTAGGTGTGCTCGCCCTGGATGCGCTGCGTCGGGTCGTCGTAGGGGATCCCGACGCGCTGGACCTTCAGGAAGCCTCCGACCTCGCCCATCAGGCGGCGATCCCCTGCTCGGCCGCGGCCTGCTCGGCCAGCACGCGCTTGTAGTCGGTCGGGAAGACCTTGACGAAGCGCGGCAGCAGCTCCTCCCAGTGATCGAGGACGCGCTGGGCGACCGGCGAGCCGGTGCGGCGCAGGTGCTCCTCGACGAGCGCGCGTGCCTCCTCGGCGTCCTCGTCGGTGAGATCCTCGAGCTGGTCGAGCATGGCGCCGTTGACCTTGGCGCGGAAGGCGCCGTGCTCGTCGAGCACGAAGGCCAGGCCGCCGCTCATGCCGGCGGCGAAGTTGCGCCCGGTCGGCCCGAGGACGACGACGCGCCCGCCCGTCATGTACTCGCAGCCGTGGTCGCCGACGCCCTCGACGACGGCGTGGGCGCCCGAGTTGCGCACCGCGAAACGCTCGCCCGCGAGGCCGCGGAAGAAGGCCTTCCCGCTCGTCGCGCCGTAGAGGACGGTGTTGCCGATCAGGACGTTCTCCTCGGCGGCGAAGGTGACGCCCTCGGGCGGCATGACCGCGAGCGTCCCGCCCGACAGCCCCTTGCCGGTGTAGTCGTTGGCGTCGCCGTGCAGGGTGAAGGTCACGCCCGGCGCCAGCCAGCCGCCGAACGACTGGCCGGCCGAGCCCGTGAGGGTGACCTGGATCGTGTCGCGCGGCAGCCCCTCGGCGCCGTGGGCCTTGGCGATGCGCGAGCTGAGCACGCCGCCGACGCAGCGATTGACGTTGCGGATCGGGATGTCGATCTGCACCGGCTGCTTGTCGGACACGGCGAGCTCGGCGCGGCGCAGGAGCTCCCAGTCGAGGTGGTCCTCGAGGACGGGCGGCGGGGGCTTGACGCGCCGGCGCACCGCGCCCTCGGGCAGCTCGGGGAAGTGCAGGATGTGGGTGAGGTCGACCCCGCGCGCCTTCCAGTGGTCGATGGCGCCGTCGACGCGCAGCAGGTCGGTGCGGCCGATCAGCTCGTCGAGCGTGCGCACGCCGAGCGAGGCCATGATGCCCCGCAGCTCCTCGGCCACGAAGAAGAAGAAGTTGACGACGTGCTCGGGCGTGCCCTTGAAGCGCTTGCGCAGCTCCTCGTCCTGCGTGGCGATGCCGACCGGGCAGGTGTTGAGGTGGCAGGCGCGCATCATGATGCAGCCGGTCGCGATCAGCGGGGCCGTCGAGAAGCCGAACTCGTCGGCCCCCAGGCATGCGGCGATGGCGACGTCGCGCCCGGTCTTGAGCTGGCCGTCGGTCTGGACGGTGATGCGCGAGCGCAGGTCGTTCTTGAGCAGCGTCTGCTGGGTCTCGGCCAGGCCGATCTCCCACGGCACGCCCGCCGACTGGATCGAGCTCAGCGGCGAGGCGCCCGTGCCGCCGTCGTGGCCCGAGATGAGGACGTGGTCGGCGTTGGCCTTCGCCACGCCGGCGGCGACGGTGCCGACGCCGACCTCGCTGACCAGCTTGACCGACACCGACCCGTCGGGGTTGGCGCAGCGCAGGTCGTAGATGAGCTGCTTGAGGTCCTCGATCGAGTAGATGTCGTGGTGGGGCGGCGGCGAGATGAGGCCCACGCCGGGGGTCGTGTGGCGCACCCAGCCGATGTACTTGTCGACCTTGTGGCCCGGCAGCTGGCCGCCCTCGCCGGGCTTGGCGCCCTGGGCCATCTTGATCTGCAGCTGGTCGGAGTTGACGAGGTAGTGGATCGTCACCCCGAAGCGCCCGGAGGCCACCTGCTTGATCGCCGAGCGGCGCAGGTCGCCGTTGGCGTCGGGCGTGAAGCGGCGCGGGTCCTCGCCGCCCTCCCCGGTGTTCGAGCGCCCGCCGAGGCGGTTCATGGCGATCGCGAGCGTCTCGTGGGCCTCGGTGGAGATCGAACCCAGCGACATCGCGCCGGTGACGAAGCGCTTGACGATCTCCTTGGCGGGCTGGACCTCCTCGATCGCCACCGCCTCGCGGTCGTCGCGGAAGGTCACCAGCCCGCGCAGGGTCGCCCGCCGCGCCGCGTCGGAGTTGACGAGCTCCGCGTACTGGTCGTACTTCTCCTGGGCCGAGCCGTTGAGGCCCCGGACCGCGTGCTGCAGCAGCGAGATCGTCTCGGGGTTCCACATGTGGTGCTCGCCGTCGCGGCGCCACGCGTAGATCCCGCCGACCGGCAGCAGGTCCTCGTGCGAGCCCGGCCACGCCCGGGCGTGGCGGTCGAGGGCCTCGCGCGCCAGCACGCCGAGCCCGATCCCGCCGATGCGCGACGCGGTGCCGGTGAAGTGACGGTCGATGAGCGTCTTCTCGAGGCCGACGGCCTCGAAGATCTGCGCGCCGCAGTAGCTCTGGATGGTCGAGATCCCCATCTTGGAGATCGTCTTGAGCAGCGCCTTGCCCAGCGCCTTGACCACCCGCCGCTCGGCGTCGGCGGGCACGTCGACGCCGGCCACGCGCCCCTCGCGCGTCAGCTCGTCGACGGTGTCGAGCATGAGGTACGGGTTGATCGCGCTGGCGCCGTAGCCGATGAGCACGGCGAAGTGGTGGACCTCGCGCGGCTCGCCGGACTCGAGCACGAGCCCCGCGCGCAGGCGCGTGCCCTCGCGCACGAGGTGGTGATGGACGGCGCTGACGGCCAGCAGCGACGGGATCGGCGCACGGTCGGGGCCGGTGGCGCGGTCCGACAGGATGAGGATGTTGATCCCGGCGGCGATGTGGTCGGTCGCCTCGTCGCAGACGTTGGCCAGGCGCTTCTGCAGGCCCGCCGGGCCCTCGTCGACGGGCCACGTGATGTCGATCGTGTGCGCCCGGAAGACGTCGGTCGACACCGAGCGCAGCGTCTCGAGCTCGGCGTTGCGCAGGATCGGCTGCTCCATGACGAGCTGGTGGGCGTGCTGGGGCGTCTCGGTGAGCAGGTTGCCCTCGGCCCCGACGCCGGTACCCAGCGACATGACGATCGACTCGCGGGTGGAGTCGATCGGCGGGTTGGTCACCTGCGCGAAGAGCTGCTTGAAGTAGCCGAACAGCGGCGGGCGCTGGTCGGAGAGGACGGCGAGCGCCGCGTCGTTGCCCATCGAGCCGATCGGCTCCTCGCCCGCGCGCGCCATCGGCGCGTGGATGACGCGCAGGTCCTCCTGCGAGTAGCCGAAGGCGAGCTGGGCCTGGCGCAGCGGCAGCTCGGAGACATGCGTGGCCGGAGCCTCGGGCAGGTCGTTGAACTGCACGACGTGCTCGTCGAACCACGAGCTGTAGGGCTTCTGGGTGGAGATCGAGCGCTTGACCTCCTCGTCCTCGACGATCCGCCCCTCGACGAGGTCGACGAGGAAGATCTTGCCCGGCTGCAGGCGCCCGAGGCGCTTGACGTTCTCGGGGCGCACGGCGAGCATCCCGGTCTCCGAGCCCAGGACGACGTAGCCGTCCTTGGTCTCCACCCAGCGCCCGGGGCGCAGGCCGTTGCGGTCGAGCGTCGCGCCGACCACGCGGCCGTTGGTGAAGGCGACCGAGGCCGGGCCGTCCCATGGCTCCATCAGGCACGAGTGGAAGGCGTAGAAGCCCTTGAGCTCGTCGGAGAGGTCGTCGCGGTCCTGGTAGGCCTCCGGGATCATCATCATCACCGCGTGCGGCAGCGACCGCCCGGCGAGCATGAGCAGCTCGAGGACGTTGTCGAAGGTCGCGGAGTCCGAGCCGCCGGGGCGCACGACGGGCAGCACCTTCTGCAGGTCGATGCCGAAGAGCTCGGAGGCGAGCTGCGACTCGCGCGCCCGCATCCAGTTGACGTTGCCCATCAGCGTGTTGATCTCGCCGTTGTGGCAGATCACGCGGTAGGGATGGGCGAGCTCCCAGCTCGGGAAGGTGTTCGTCGAGAAGCGGCTGTGGACGAGCGCCAGCGCGCTGGCGAAGCGCTCGTCCTGCAGGTCGGGGTAGAAGGAGCGCAGCTGGGGCGCCTTGAGCATCCCCTTGTAGACGCAGGTGCGGCTCGAGCACGACGGCGAGTAGAACTCGGGCCCGATCGCGAGCTCGACGATCCGGCGGATGACGTAGAGCTTGCGCTCGAAGGCGTCCTGATCGTGCTCGAAGCCCGGCCCGGCCTCGATGAAGAGCTGGCGGATGTGCGGCCGCGAGGCGTTGGCGGTGACGCCCACGTGGTCCTCGTCGATCGGCACGTCGCGCCAGCCCAGCACGCGCTGGCCCTCGACGCGGACGTTGAGCTCGAGCAGCTCCTCGATCTGGCGGCGGTGGACGTCGTCGCGCGGCAGGAAGCAGACGCAGACGCCGTAGCGCCCGGGCTCGGGCAGCTCGAAGTCGACGTTGGCGCGGAAGAACTTGTGCGGGAGCTGCAACAGCAGGCCGGCGCCGTCGCCGGTGTTGATGTCAGCGCCCTCGGCCCCGCGGTGCTCGAGGTTGTCGAGCGCCTCGAGCGCCTTGACGACGACGTCGTGCCCCGGGACGTTGTCCAGGCGCGCGACCATCGCAACGCCGCAGGCATCGTGCTCGTACCTAGGGTCGTACAGGCCGTCGGCCTGTGGCGGCAGTCGATCGATCATCTGAGAGTCCCCGTGGGCCGGCGGGCGAACCCGAGAATGGACCGACATGATAGGCAGGGCGACCATGGAACGCGAAGTCCTGCTGCTCGCGACGGGAGGCACGATCGCCATGCGCGGCGACCGGGCGGTGCCCGCCGCCGGGCCGGCCGAGCTGCTCGCTGCGGTGGGGCTGGACGGCGTGCAGGCGCGCGATCTGCTCGGGCTTCCCGGGGCCCACGTCGGCCTCGCCGACGCCCTGCTCATCGCGCGCACGGCCGCACGCGAGGCGGGGGCCGGCCGCGGTGTCGTGGTGACCCACGGGACCGACACGCTCGAGGAGACCGCGTTCCTGTGCGACCTGCTGCACGGCGGCGAGGCGCCGGTGGCCTTCACGGGCGCGATCCGGCCCGCCAGCGCGCCCGGCGCCGATGGCCCCGCGAACCTGCTCGACGCAGTCGCGCTCGCGGGCGCGGCCGACGCGGCCGGCCTGGGCTGCGTCGTGGTCTTCGGCGGCGAGGTCCACGCCGCCCGCGGCGTGCGCAAGGTCGACTCGGCCGGGCCGAGCGCCTTCGGGTCCCCCGGCAGCGGGCCGCTGGGGCGCGTGGTCGAGGGGCGCCTGGCGCTGCGCGCCCGGCCCGTGCGCCCGGCGCGGACGCTCGACCCCGAGCGCCTGGACTTCTGCGTCGGCGTCGTCGTGGCCACCCTCGGCGACGACCTCGAGGCCCTCGACGCGCCCGCCGACGGCGCGGTGCTCGCCGCGCTCGGCGGCGGCCACCTCTCCCCCGCCGGCCTGGCGCGGCTGCGCGCCGCCGCGCGGCGGATGCCGGTCGTCCTCGCGGTGCGCCCCGAGCGCGGCGCGACGCTGGCGTCGACCTACGGCTTCGAGGGTGCCGAGGGCGACCTGCGCGCCACCGGCGCGATCCCGGCCGGCAGCCTCTCCCCGCAGGCCGCGCGCATGAAGCTGCTGGCCTGCCTGGGCTGCGGCCTGACCGGCGACGAGCTCGCCCAGGCCTTCGCGAGCGACGACCCCTGACAGCCCGCGCCGAACCGTGTTCGTTGCCAACGCGAGCGTGGTTGACATGCCCGGGGCCGGGGCAGGGACCTCCGTGCGGGACGGACTCCCGCCACATATCCGCATCATGGAATGTCGCCGGATCCCTGCCCCGGCGCGATGCGATGACCTCCCCCACATCAACGTCGGGACGCCTTCGGGCGTCTCGGCGTCGTTAAGCGGACCGCCCGGCGGGGTATCAGGACCACTCGCGGCGTATTCTCTCCGGGGCGGCAAGGGAGGAACGGCGTCCGGAGCGCAAGGGGGCGATGATGAGCGACAACTTCACGAGGGCGGAACGACTCTGTCGGCCCCTGGGGCCATGACCGAGACCGCCGCCACGCATCGAGTGCACACCGAGATGCCCGATTTCGAGATCACCCTCCCCGCGCGCGCGGAGAACGTCGCGGTCGTCCGCCACGCCGTGGGCGGGCTCGGCGAGGTGCTGGAGGTCGACGACCAGACGCTCTCGGACATCAAGCTGGCGGTCACCGAGGCCTGCACGAACGTCGTCGTGCACGCCTACCCCGACGGCGAGGGGCCGATGGGCCTGCGCGCGACGATCGAGGACCGGCTGCTGTCGCTCGTCGTCGTCGACCGCGGGCGCGGCATCGTCCCGCGCCCCGACAGCCCGGGCCTCGGCCTCGGGCTGCCGCTGATCGCCACGATGGCCGAGTCGCTCGAGCTCGGCACCGGCAACGCGGACGAGACCGAGGTCCGCATGACCTTCGACCTCGGCGCGCCGGTGACCACGGACGGGGGGTTGCTGTGACCGAAGGCGCCACGGCCAACGAGGCGGTCGTCCGGATCCGCAGCGGCCCGCTCGTCGGCGCCGTGCTCGGCCGGGTGGTCGGCATGCTCGCCGCCCGCGCCCAGTGCCCGATCGACCGCCTCGACGACGCGATCCTGCTCACCGACGCGGTGGCGGCCCACGCCCCGGTGCACGCCCGCAACAGCCATGTGCACGTCGTCGTCGCCGCCGATGACGAGCGCCTCGAGCTGCGCGTCTCCGAGCTGCGCCCCGACGGAGCGCAGCAGCTGCTCGCCGACGGCGACCTCCCCGGCGTCGGCAACGTCTTCGATCGCGTCGCCGACGACGTGCAGACCGGCACGTCGGCCAGCGGCGACTCGGCCGAGCTCATCCTGCGCCTGAACTTCCGGACATGATCCGGGAGCACGACGCGCCGCCGCGATATCCGTCAACCTAGAGAGACCGATGCCACCGGAGTTCACCCTCAACAGCGAGCCGATCGACGAGAGCCGCCAAGTGGTGGCCGTCGCCGGCGAGATCGATCTGTTCACCGCTCCTGAGCTGAAGGCCGCCCTCGGCGAGGCGCTCGAGTCGGGGAGGACCCGGATCGTCGTCGACCTCACGGAGACGACGTTCCTGGACTCGACCGCGCTCGGCGTGCTCATCGGCGCGGTCAAGCGCCTGCGCTCGCGCGACGGGGTGCTGACGATCGTCAACACCGACGCGAACATCGCCAAGACGTTCGAGATCACCGGCCTGGATCAGATCTTCACCATCCGCCCCACGCGCGACGAAGCCGTCGAGGCGCTGGACGCGGACGAAGCCGCCGCCTAGCGGCGCTAGGCCTCCAGCAGCCTGAGCACCGCCTTCTCGACGGGGCCCTGGATCGCGGTGGCGTCGCCGTTGCGCTCGGCGCCGCTCGCGAGCACGCGGTAGTCGATGACCTCGCCGTCGCGGTAGCGGTCGAAGACGCGTGGGTCGATGTACGAGGCCCGCGCGACGGCCGGCGTGTTGCCCAGGTAGTGCGCGACCTCCTTGATGGCGCGCGTGATCGCGCGCTTGCGCCCCGTCGTGGTCGCGGCGGCCTCCTCGGAGACGGCCAGGGCGACGGCGGCCAGGACGGTCGCGCCCCAGGTGCGGAAGTCCTTGGCGGAGACGTCCTCGCCGGTGGCCTGCTTCAGCCAGGCGTTGATGTCCTCCGAGCGCAGGTCCACCCAGCGGCGCCCGCGCTTGTAGGCCAGCAGCTCGTCGCCGCCGCCGCGGCGGCGCTTGAGGTCGCGCACGACCTCGGCCACCACGGGGTCGATCACCGCCTGCACGCGGCGCTTGCCCGACTTGGCCGGGTAGTCGAAGACGAGCACGCCGTCGCGATAGGCCACGTGGCGGCGCTTCATCGTGGCCAGGCCGTAGCTCTCGTTGCGCACCGCGTAGTCCTCGCCGCCGACGCGGAAGAAGCCGCGGTCCAGCAGCCGCACCGCGCAGGCGCAGACGCGGTCGAGGTCGAGCTCGCCGCCGCCGTCGAGCTGCGCGTCGACGCGCCTGCGCAGTCGCGGCAGCGCGTTGGCGAAGACGACCATGTCCTCGAACTTCTCCATGTCGCGCTGCTCGCGCCAGCGCGGGTGGTAGAGGTACTGCTTGCGCCCGGCCGCGTCGACGCCGGTGGCCTGGATGTGGCCGCCGGGGTACGGGCAGATCCACACGTCCTCCCACGCGGGCGGGATCACGAGCTCGTGGATGCGCTCCAGGACCTCGTCGTCGTCGACGGCGTCGCCGTCGGCGTCGAGGTAGCGGAAGCCGCGCCCGTGGCGGCGCCGGGCGATCCCCGGGCCGGTGCAGTCGGCGCGCCGCAGGCGCGGCCGTCGGGTGGTGGCGTTCGTGGGCACGCGGCGTGGGCGTACCCGCCTGGCCGCGGCCGCTAGCGAGCAGTTGCCGGCGCCCGCCGGCTAGCTCTTGCTCTCGGCCTTCTTGCGCGAGCCGCCGGCGGCCTTGCGCTTGGCCGGCGCCTTCTTGGCCTTCGCAGCGCCATTGCCGTCCGCGTCCTTGTCGCGCACGGCGTCGAGGCTCGCCTTCAGCGCCGCCATGAGGTCGGGCACCGGCTCCTCCTCGTCCTCGGCGGCGGGCTGGACGGCAATCTCCTCGCCGGCCGCCTTGCGCTCGATGAGGTCGAGGACGTCCTGGCGGTAGGTGTCGTGGTACTTGGAGGGGTCGAACTCGCCCGCCAGCGACTCGACGAGCTGCTTGGCGATGTCGAGCTCGCGCTTGGTGACCTCGACGTCGGCCGCGGCGGACAGCTCGTCGAGCGAGTCCGGGTCGACGACCTCGTCGGCGAAGAGCATGGTCGACATCGCCAGCACGTGGTCGTCCGCCGGGCGCAACGCCACGAGCGCCTCCTTGGAGCGGATGACCACGCGCGCGATCGCGACGCGGCCGGTCTCGCGCATCGCCTCGACCAGCAGCCGGTAGGGCTTCGCCCCGCCCGTCCCGGGCGCCAGGTAGTACGGGTGGTCGTAGAAGATCGGGTCGATGTCGGCGAGCTCGACGAAGTCCTCGATCTCGATCGTCTTCGTCTTCTTGGGCTGCAGCGTCTCGAGCTCGCCCGGCTCGATGACGACGTAGCGATCGGGGGTGAGCTCGAAGCCCTTGACGATGTCGTCGTAGGGCACCTCGTCGCCCGTCGACGGATCGACGCGCTTCTGGGCGATGCGCACGCCGCTCGTGCCGCTGAGCTGGTGGAAGCGCACGGTCTTGCGGTTGACCGCGCTGTAGAGCTTGACGGGGACGGTGACCAGGCCGAAGGAGATCGCACCTGTCCAGATGGAGCGCGCCATAGAACACCAGTATCCCCCATGCGCCCGGGCTTTCCTCCGGGCGCAGGGGGAATTGCGTGGCGGTTAGGCGGCGAACTGCTCGACGACCTCGGCACAGAAGGCCGGGAGGTCGTCGGGCTTGCGGCTCGTCACGAGGCGCCCGTCGACGACGACCTCCCTGTCGACCCAGTCGGCGCCGGCATTGCGCAGGTCCTTCTGCAGCGACGGCCACGAGGTCACCGTGCGCCCCCGCACCACGCCGGCCTCGACCAGGATCCACGGGGCGTGGCAGATCGCGCCGACCGGCTTCTGCGCGTCGACGAAGGCGCGCACGAAGGCCATCGCGTCGGCGTCCATGCGCAGTGCGTCGGGGTTCGCGACTCCCCCCGGCGCCACGAGCCCGTCGTAGTCGCCCGGGTCGGCGTCGGCCACGGCCTTGTCCGCCGTGAAGGTGTCGCCCTTGTCGAGGTGCTCGAAGCCCTGGAACTGGCCCTTCTTCAGCGAGATCAGGTCGACCTCGGCCCCCTCGTCGCGGACGGCCCTGAGTGGCTCGGTGAGCTCGATCTGCTCCACGCCGTCGGTGGCGAGGAAGGCGATGCGCTTCCCGTCGAGCTTGCCCATGTTCGGTCCTCCTTCGATCGCTTGGTCTTCACGATCGGGCTACCGGGGCTCGACGGCGCTCAAACGGCCGCTGCCGCGCCACACCGTGCCGCGGCGCTCGTACTCGAGCTCGCGCTCCGCCGCCAGCGCGGCCTCGGAGCCGAACCAGCGCTCGGCGAGGTGCAGGACGAGGTCGAGGCCCGAGGTCACGCCGCCGGCGGTCACGAGGTCGCCGTCGTCGACCACGCGCGCGTGGACGACCTGCGCGCCCGCGGCCTCGAGGTCGGCGAGCGCGCCGTGGTGGGTGGTCGCGGGCCGCCCCTCGACGAGACCTGCGGCGGCCAGCAGCATCGCCCCGGTGCACACCGAGGCGACGACCGCGCCGCGCTCGTGGCGCGCGCGGATGGCGCGCGGCAGCTCGCCGAGCTGCGCCTGCGCCCAGGCGCCATCCTCGGCGCGGTCGTTCCAGCCGCCGCCGGGGACGACGAGCAGGTCGACCGTCTGCGACAGCGCCCGGTGCGCCGTGACGAGCGTGCCGTGCGCCGCGCGGACGGTGCGCCGCGCCGTCGAGGGTCACGAGCGCGGCGTCGAGCTCGTCGTCGAGGTCGGCGAAGCTCGAGATCACCTCCCACGGGGCCAGCGCGTCGAGCTCGTCGAAGCCGTCGAAGAGAAGGATCTCGCATCGCATGGCGAGCAGGGTGGCGCGTCGAGCGCCGGCGCGCCAGTGGCAGGAATGCCACTACGCGATAGATTTCCGCCATGCATCGCGTCGCCGTGCTCGCCCTCCCGGCGGTCGTCGCCTTCGACCTCTCCACCCCGGCGCAGATCTTCGGCAACCTGCCCGAGCACTACGCCTTCGCCGCGTGCGGCGCGCGCCCGGGCCGGGTGCCGACGACGACGGGCTTCGCGCTGCACGTCGAGCGCGGCCTCGACGCCGTCGCCGAGGCCGACACGGTGCTCGTCCCCGGCCTGCGCCCGCCGTCCTGGCCGCCGCCGGCAGCGGCGCTCGAGGCGCTGCGCGCGGCCCACGCCCGCGGGGCGCGCGTGGCGTCGATCTGCACCGGCGCCTTCGTCCTCGCCGAGGCCGGGCTCCTCGACGGCCGCCGCGCGGCCACCCACTGGGCCCACGCCGAGCGCCTGGCCGAGCTCTATCCGGCGGTGACCGTCGACGCCGGCGTGCTCTACATCGACGAGGGCGACGTGCTGACCTCGGCGGGCGTGGCCGCCGGCATCGACCTCTGCCTGCACCTCGTGCGCCGCGACCACGGCGCCGGCGTCGCCAACGCGATCGCGCGCCAGATCGTCGTGGCCCCGCACCGCGACGGCGGCCAGGCCCAGTTCCTCGAGGCGCCGCGTCCCGACCGCGGACGGCCGCGGCCTGGCGGCGACGCGCGCCTGGGCCGCCGAGCGCCTGCGCGACCCGCTCTCGGTCGCCGCGATGGCGCACCACGCCGGCTGCAGCGAGCGGACCTTCGCGCGGCGCTTTCGCGCCGAGACGGGCACCACGCCGCTGCAGTGGCTGCTGCGCCAGCGCGTCCTCCACGCCCGCCGCCTGCTCGAGGCCACCGACCTCCCGGTGGAGCACGTCGCCGACGAGGCGGGCTTCGGCACGGCGGCCTCGCTGCGCTCGCATTTTCGCCGCGAGACGGCCACGACACCGCTCGCGTATCGCCGCAGCTTCAGGGGTAGCCCGCGGTAATGGCCACCACCCGCAACGCGGCGCAGGGCATCCTCGCCGACGACAACACCGACGACCGCGAGAAGATCATCGAGCTGCTCAAGAAGGCTTACTGGATGGAGATCGAGACGGTGATGAGCTACATCGCCAACTCGATCAATCCGGACGGCGTTCGCGCGCAGGAGATCGTCGAGTCCCTCCAGGAGGACATCCAGGAGGAGCTCGGCCACGCGCAGCAGTTCGCCGCGCGCATCAAGGAGCTCTACGGGGTCGTCCCCGGCTCGCTGGACTTCGCCGCCGAGCAGTCCTATCTGCAGCCGCCCGAGCACCAGACCGACATCGTGCACGTCATCAAGGGCGTCATCGAGGCCGAGACCGGAGCCATCGAGCACTACAACACGATCATCCGCGAGACCGAGGAGATCGACCCCGTCACGCAGGACATGGTCATCGCCATCCTGCGCGACGAGGAGGGCCACCGGCGCCTGTTCGAGGGCTATCTGCGCGAGTACGAGGCCGAGGGGCTGGCGTGATGCCTCCCCGCGGCGTCAAGAAGGGCACCAAGCGCGCCCGCCAGTACGAGGAGATCAAGAAGTCGACCAAGGCGCGCGGGGCGTCCGAGTCGCGCGCCGAGGAGATCGCGGCGCGCACGGTCAACAAGGAGCGCGCACGCGCGGGCGAGTCGCGCACCGCGTCGCGCACCTCGACGCAGGACATCTCCTCCGGCCGGCGCGGCGGCCAGCGCTCGGGCTCGAGCGGTCCGCGCGGGCGCACCCGCGAGCAGCTCTACAACGAGGCCAAGAAGCTCGGCGTCGAGGGCCGCTCGAAGATGAACAAGGCCCAGCTGCAGCGGGCCGTGGACAACAAGAAGCGCTAGACGCGACGCGCCCGCCGGTCTCCCGGCGGGCGCGCGTTGCCCTCACACGGTCTCGGGCTCGGTCGGCGGCTCGATCGGGTCCTCGCGCGGAGCGTCGGGCTCCGGGGGCGGAGGCTCGACCGGCTCGGGCGCATCCGGCGGCGCCGGCTCGGGCACCGTCGGCGCCTCAGGGGGCACCACGGGCGTCGGCGGCTCCACCGGCTGCGGCACCTCGAGCACGGCGTGGCTCACGAGGTCTTGCGCTCCAGGTCGGCGACCTCCTCGGCCTTCGCATCGGCGCGCTCGTGGGCGTTGGCCAGCTCTTCCTTGGCCTCGCCCTTGCGCTCCTCGCGCCTGCCCTCCTGGCGCAGCGAGGCGTCGTCGGTGAGGTCTCCGGCCGCCTTCTTGAAGCGGCCGCTGATCTTGTCGAGGATGCTCATGCGGTTCGGCCTACCCGAGCGGTGTCTCGCTTACCCGCCGGCGCAGCTCGTCGATGGACTCGAAGACCGCGACGGCCCCGGCCTCGCGCAGCTCCTGCTCCGAGAAGCCGCCGGTGAGCACGGCGATCGTCTCCACCCCCGCGTTGCCGGCGGCCTCGCAGTCCCACGTCGAGTCGCCGACCATCACCGCCGGGCCGCCGCCGATGCGCTCCAGCGCGGCGTGGACGAGGTCGGGCGCGGGCTTGGTCGCCTCGACGTCGCCCGAGCTCGTCCACGCGTCGGCGAGGCCGCGCGCGTCGAGGAGGTCGAGGTAGTGCTCGATCTCCTCGGGCTTGGCCGAGCTGGCGAGGACCACGCGGCGATCCAGGCGCTTGAGGTCGACGATCAGCTCGCGCGCGCCGTGCAGCGGCTGGACCTCGTCGATCATCGCCATGTAGAGAGCCTTCTCGGCGGCGCGGATGTCGTCGCCGATCGCCTCCTCGACCTCGTCGCCGCACAGCGACCCGACGAGCTGGTCGCCGCCCATGCCGATGTGGCGGTGGATGCGCCAGATGGCGACGGTCTGGTCGTGCTGGCGCAGCGCCCGGTACCAGGCGATCGTGTGCTGGTAGTTGGAGTCGACGAGGGTGCCGTCGATGTCGAGGATGGCCGCCGGGGCGCTCATCGCCGCCACCGCCGCCATCCCCCGATGCCGAACCACAGCCACGCGAAGAGCGAGGCGACGCCCACGACGACCACGACGGTCGTCAAGGTCCCGAAGAGGACGTCGGTGACCAGCAGCACCGCGCAGTTCATGGCCACCGCCAGCGCCACGAGCCCGCAGACCACCTGGCGCGAGCCCATGCGGACGATCTCCGCCTTCTCGTGCCGGCGGAAGGCGATCCGGTGATATGCCGTCGGCGCCACGAAGAACGCCGTCGCGGTCGTCGCGGCCAGCAGCGTCACGAGGTAGAGGTCGCGCTGGAAGTCGTTGACGGTCGCGAAGCGCTGCTGGAAGGGCACGGTGAGCAGGAAGGCGAAGAGCACCTGCACGCCCGGCATCGCGACGCGCACCTCGTTGAGCAGCTCGCCGAGCTGGCGATTGAGGCGCTCCTGCTCCTCGTCGCTGCGGTCGGGCTCCTCGGCGGACTCGCCTTCCGGCACGTCGGGAGTAGTGCCCGACGTGCCTGGAGATCACGCAGCGGTCGCCATCGGCGGCGCGAGGATCGTGTCGCGCAGCGCGTCGACGGAGCGGCGGATGAGCCGCGACACGTGCATCTGCGAGATGCCGACCTCGTCGGCGATCTCGCGCTGGGTCAGCCCCTCGAAGAAGCGCAGGCGCAGGATCTCGCGCTCGCGCGGCGCGAGCTCGTCGAAGCCGCGGCGCAGCATCAGGCGCTGCTCGGTGCGCTCGAAGCCCTCGTCGGGCTCGCCGATCGCGTCGAGCGCGCCGACGCCATCGGCGAGCGGCTCGTCGAGCGACATCATCCGATAGGCGTCGCCGGCGCTGAGCGCCTCGACGACCTGGTCGACCGTCGCCTGCGCCCCCGCCGCGAGCTCGGCGACCGTCGGCGCGCGGCCGAGGTCGCGGGTCAGCGCCTCGCGCGTGCGCGACAGGCGCGCATGGAGCTCCTGGACGTCGCGCGGGACGCGCAGCATCCAGCCGCGGTCGCGGAAGTGGCGCTTGATCTCGCCCGCGATCGTCGGTACCGCGAAGGTCGCGAACTTGACCTCGCGATCGAGGTCGAAGCGGTCGATGGCCTTCAGCAGCCCGACCGACGCGACCTGCTCGAGGTCGTCGAGCGGCTCGCCCTTGTTCGCGTAGCGTCGCGCCAGGCTCCGCGCCAGCGGCAACATCCGCGCCACGAGCTCTTCGCGCGCCTGGTGGTCCTCCTGGTCGTGCCACCGACGCAACAGCTCGCGCGTCTCTCCCGCCAGATCCACATTCCCTCCCCGGACCGGATCACCGACCTCTGCCCTCCTGCGCTCCGCATGGTTCCCCTCCTACGCGGAATGACAAGGTGGACAGCCCCGGTCACGGCCCGACATGCGACCATTGCACAGGGATGGACAGGGTGGTCAAAGGTGGACAGACGGTCTCGGCGACGCGATTCGCCCAGCTGACGGGCGTCACGCGCGAGCGCCTGAGGACCTGGGAGCGCCGCTACGGCTTCCCCGAACCCCAGCGCGCCGACGCCGGCCCGCGGCGCTATCTGCTCGAAGACGTCCAGCGCGTCGTCGCCGTGCGCCGCGCCGCGGAGGCCGGCGTGCCGATCCCGCGGGCCATCGAGCGTGCCCACTACGACGAGGCGCCCGCGCACCTGGCCGCCCACACCTTCGCCGCGCTCGTCGAGCACGCGCCCGTCCCCGTGGCGGCGCTCTCGGGCCCGGCCCCGCTGCGGCTGGAGTTCGTCAACGGCGCCCTGCGCGGGCTCCCGGGGGCGCCCCGCGCCGGCGAGGAGCTCACCATGGCGCTGCCCGCCTTCTACGACTCGCCGTGCATCCTGGCCCTCCAGCAGCTCTTCGCCACGGCGGGCGGGCCGACCGAGGCCGAGCACCCCGCGTGGGGCGGCGATCCGCGCCAGACCGCGCGCTCGGCGCTCTTCCGCCTGCCCTCCGAGCCCGAGTCGCGCCCGCTCGTGGCGATGGTCGGGCTCGAGGGCGAGGGCGAGCGCGTCGCGCGCAGCGCCCTGGCCGAGCTGCAGCGCGAGGCCGACGAGCTGCGCCGGCGCGACGAGCGCCACACGCGCTGGCTGGACGCCCTGGCGCTGCTGGCCGAGGAGTTCCGCCGCGAGCCGGGCCGCGCCGCGGTCGACAACGGCCTCGACGTCGTGCTGCGCCACACCAACGCCCTCGACGCAGCCGTCGCCTTCCACGTCTCGGGGCAGCTCGTGCTCCCGCGCTCGCGCCGCGGCCTGATCGAGTCCAGCACGATCACCGTCGCCGCCTACCCCGAGCTCGCGCGCTGCCTGCGCGACGCCGACCCCACCTGGCTCGACGCCGCCGCCTCGGCCGCCCTCGGCGTCGCCGACGAGCTGCACGCCTCGGCGATGCCGATCATCGTCGCCGGCGAGCCGCTGGGCCTGCTCGTCTTCGTGTTCTCCGAGGTCGAGCCCCACGACGGCGACAACCGCCGCCTGCTCACCGCCGTCGCGGCGGCGATGGGCTTCGCCCTGCTGCGCGACCGCCTCGCCCAGGAGCTGCGCGAGGCCGCCGGCGCGCCGGGCTGACCCGTCAGTCGCTCGACGGCAGCGGCCGCGTGGCCGCGTAGGCGCGCAGGCGCGCGACCGACTGGCGGATGATGCGCGAGACCTGCATCTGCGAGACGCCGATGCGCTCGCCAATCTCGGCCTGCGTGAGGTCCTCGGCGAAGCGCAGGCGCAGGACCTCGCGCTCGCGCGGCGTGATCGAGCGCATCAGGTGCTCGATCGTCGCGCGGTCCTCGGCGAGCTCGAAGCCGTGCTCCTCCGTGCCGAGGGTGTCCCCGAGCGTGTCGCCGCTGTCGTCCTCGCTGCCACGCGGGGCCTCGAGCGACGTCGCCTTGTAGGCGCCCGAGGCCTCGAGCGCCTCGAGCACCTCCTCCTCGTCGGCCCCGACCTTGTGGCCGATCTCCTCGACGGTCGGCTGGCGATGGAGGTCGAGCGACAGCTCCGAGACTGCGCGGTCGACCTTCAGCGCCAGCTCCTGGAGGTCGCGCGGGACGCGCACCGACCAGGTCCGGTCACGGAAGTAGCGCTTGATCTCGCCGAGGATGGTCGGCACGGCGTAGCTGGAGAAGGCGACCTCGCGCTCGAGGTCGAAGCGGTCGATGGCCTTCACGAGGCCCAGGCACGCGACCTGGAAGAGGTCGTCAAAGGGTTCCTCGGGGCGCTGGTAGCGGCGCGCGAGCTGCCGCGCCAGCGGCAGGAAGCGCTCGACGAGCATCTCGCGGTCGACCGGGTCGCGCTTGTCGAGGTAGCGCGCGAAGAGCGCGCGGTCCTCTTCGGCCCGGTTGCCTGTGCGTTCCGGCTGCTGCTCCCCCGCTGAGGGCATGGTCACGGCGACGGAGGCCATAGCGATGGCGGGTTGCGGACGGGGGTGTGGGTGGTGGCAGACGGCACGGCGCTCGGGGTGGTTCGAGCGCCGGGGTGCTGGGGCGCACCGCGAGGGCGAGGCGGGTGATGGGCCTCGTCCTAGCGAGCAACCAGTGTACTGCCCGGTGTACGCTGGCCCTCAAACACGGGGGGGTGGTGAGTGGGCGACGCGAACGGGAACCGGGCACTGAGGGTGCTGCTGGCAGACGAGGACCCCGGCGCGCTCAAGGTCACCGCCGGACAGATCCGCGAGCTGGGCCACGTCCCGACCGAGATCGCCGTCAGCCTGCGCGACGCCGCCGAGGCGATCGCCCGCGACGACCCCGACCTCACGATCGTGGTCATCTACGGCGGCGACGACGAGTACGCGCTCGACCTCATCGAGGAGATCAACGCCTACTCCAGCGGGCCGGTGATCGCCCTGCTGGATCGCGAGGACCCCGAGTTCGTCGCCGAGGCGGCCGAACGCGGGATCTACGCCTACGCTCGCCAGGAGACCACCGAGTCGATCCAGAGCGCCATCGAGGTGGCCATGCGCCGCTGGCGCGAGCACCACGAGCTGACCGAGCAGGTGGAGCGCCTGGAGGGCGCGCTGCAGCGCCGCGCGCTCATCGAGCGCGCCAAGGGGATCCTCATGGAGCGCCATGGCGTCGACGACCGCGAGGCCTTCCAGCTGGTGCGACAGCACGCGCGCAGCACGCAGCGAACGGTGGTCGACGTGGCCGCCGCCGTGGCCGAGGGCCACGCCCTGCTGCGCAAGGCCGGCGATTAGCGCCTCGCGGGGTCGGGCAAGCCTCCGGCCATGATCGGCATCGTCATCGCAATCCTCGTGGCGGCCCTGGTGTACTGGCTGTGCCTGGTGCTCGGGCTTCCTTCCATCGTCGGCATCATCGCCGCGATCCTCGTCCTCCTCGGAGGCGTGGGGACCGGCGGCTACGGAATGCGTGCGGGCAGGCGCTGGTAGCCCGCCACATCGGGTCCTGGTGCGCGCGGGCAAGCAGTACCTCGCGCACCAGTTGACCGACCGGGCAGCGGCGCTCACGTACTACGCGATGATGTCGCTGTTCCCGGCGCTGCTCGTGGGCGTCACGCTGCTGGGCCTCGTCGGCCAGCAGGGCCTCGTCACCGACGCCTCCAACTACCTGCTGAGCCACGGCGTCGACCAGGACACCGCCAACGTCGTGCGCCGCGTCCTGCAGAACATGGTCAGCGCGTCGAACGGCGCCCTCGGCCTGACGCTGATCGTCTCCATCGCCCTCGCGCTCAACGGCGCCTCCGGCGCCTTCGGAGCGTCGGGGCGGGCGCTGAACCTCGTCTACGGCGCGGACGAGGGCCGCGGCATCGTCAGGCGCAAGCTCAACGACCTCGCCGCCACGCTCGCCGTCATCGTCCTCTTCGCCATCGTGCTGGCGTCGATCTTCCTCGGCGGCCAGCTCGCCGACGACCTCTTCGGCAAGGTGGGGCTCGGCGCCACCGCCGCCACGATCTGGTCCTACGTCCGCTGGCCCGTGGCCTTCGTGGCGGCCACCGCCGCCTACGGGATCGTCTACGGCCTGGCGCCCGACATCGAGCCGCGATCGATCCGCTGGATCACCCCCGGGGCGCTCTTCGGGGTCGTCCTGTGGATCGTGCTCTCGTTCGCCTTCTCGATCTACATCCGCAACTTCTCGAGCTACGGGGCGGCGTATGGCGCCTTCGGCGCGGCGATCGTGCTGCTCCTGTGGCTGTACCTGTCGGCCAACGCCTTCCTCTTCGGCGCCGAGCTCAACGCCGAGCTCGAGCGCGGCGCCGGCCTTCAGGCGAGCTCGCGGTCGGTCAGCTCCGGCGGGTAG
Organism: uncultured Actinomycetes bacterium; assembly: GCA_963851295.1. Lineage (GTDB taxonomy): Bacteria > Actinomycetota > Thermoleophilia > Solirubrobacterales > Solirubrobacteraceae > JAOPZW01. The sequence goes on from CAWKOS010000007.1 coordinate 281,650, forward strand.
GAGCACAGCCCGGCGCGGCCCGGGCAGGTCGCGCACAGCCCGCGGTGCGGCTCGGCGGCGACGGGATACTCGCCCGCCAGCAGCGGCGCCGCGCCGGCACGCAGGTCGGCCTCGAGCGCCGCGGCGTCGGCGCCCTCGTAGCGCGCGACCGCCGGCTCGCCAGGGCGCTCGAGGAAGACGTGGGCGACCTCGACGGCGGGCGCGCCCGAGCGCAGCGCCGCGAGCGCGTAGATGCGCCGCTGGGCGCCGTAGTGCTGGTCGACGAGCGCCTCGAGGTCCGTGTCGCCGACGCGGTCGGACTTGTAGTCGACGATCAGGGCGACGCCGTCGTCCTCGTGGGCGATGACGTCGACGAAGCCCGTCAGCAGCGGGCCCTCGCCGAGCGCGAAGGCGAAGGCATGCTCGCGGCGCACCCCGCGCGCCGCCCCCAGGCGCTTGCGCAGCGCGCTGCCCGCGAACGCCTCGACCATGGCCCGCAGGTCGGCGACGTCGGCGTCGTCGACCTCCGCCTCATGGGCGGCCGCCGCCGCGCGGACCTCGTCGTCGCCGGGCAGTGCGGCCCCCGGGCGCAGGTCGAGCTCCTCGAGCAGCGCGTGGACGATGGTGCCGCGCACGCGCAGGTCCAGGCCGGGCGCGGGGCCGTCGGCCTCGCGCAGGTGCGCCGGCGGCTCCTGCTCGGGCAGCCCGAGGCCGCGCTCGAGGTGGAAGCGATACGGGCATTGCGCGTAGCGCGACAGCGACGTGTAGCTGAGGGCGCCCGGCGCGGCGGGCGCGGGCGCGGGTGCGGCGGCCTGGGCCGGGGTCGTCTCGGGCGGCGGGCCCGCGACCGGCGCGCCGCCGTTGAGCGCGAGCGCGAGCTGCTCGCCCGGCGCCACGGGCGACGGCGCCTCGAGGCGCAGGACGCCGCTCGCCGGGCTGTTGAGCACGGTGCGGACGCGGCCGTGGTCGGTCACGGGAGCAGCCGCGTCCAGCGCCGCCACGGCCGGCACGAGCGCCGGGCCGATCCAGCTGATCGGCGGCGCGCCCGGCCCGCGCTGGGGCCAGGCGTCGCCGAGGCGGGCGGCGCCGCTGAGGATCAGGCGCTCCTCGGCGCGCGTCATCGCCACGTGCATGACGCGCCGCTCCTCGGCCTCGTCGGCGTCGCGGCGCTCGGCCTCGATCGCGTCGAAGTCCAGGGCTGTGGCCCGCGAGCCGTCCAGGTCGACGAGCCGCAGCCCGACGCGGTCGCCGTCGACGTGCAGGTCGGGCGGGCTGAGGTTGCCCTTGCGCCCGAGGTCGGCCACGACGACGACGCCGAACTCGAGGCCCTTCGCGGCGTGGATCGTCATCAGGCGCACCGCGTCGAGGCCGCCGAGGTCGACGGGCGCGTCGGGCTCGCGGGCATCGGCCTCGAGCTCGGCGGTGGCGAGGTCGATGAAGCCGCGGATGTCGCGGCCGCGGCGGGCCTCGTAGGCCGCGGCCATGCGCAGCAGCTTGTGGACGTTGGCCAGCCGCCGCGCGCCCCGCGGCAGGGCGAGCATGTGCAGGTCGTAGCGGGTGCGCCGCAGGGCGCGCTGGAGCAGCTCGTCGAGGCCCAGGCGCGGCGCGCGCTCGCGCTCCTGCGCGAACCACGCGCGGAAGGCCTGCAGGCGCCGCGTGTCGGCGGCGGCCGGCGCGACCGCGTCGTCGTGCACGACCTCCCAGATCGTCACGTGGGCCTCGCGCGCGGCCAGCGCGAGCAGGGCCAGACCGTCGGAGCTCAGGCCGACCATGGGCGAGGCGAGCAGGCCGAGGAGCGCCTCCTCGTCGCGCGGGTTGGCCAGCGCCGCGAGCAGGTGGCACAGGTCGCGGATCTGCTGGCGCCCCCACCAGCCGCGCCCTCCCGCGGCCAGCGTGGTCAGGCCGGCCAGCTCGAGGGCGCGCTCGTAGAGGCCGATCTCGGCCGAGGCGCGCAGGAGCACGACGACGTCCCGCGGCGCCACCCCGTCGTCGCGGACGAGCTCGCCGACGCGCTGGGCCACGAGCCGCGCCTCGGCCTGCTTGACCGCGGCGGCGGCCGGCAGGCCGAGCCCGAGCTCGGGCGGCGCGTCGCCGTTCCAGGCGTCGGCGTTGGTGACGAGCAGCTCGACGACTGGCGCCGCCGCGGGCGGGTCGTCGCGCCCGGGGCGCAGATCGACCCAGCGGTCGTGCAGCGGCCCGAAGGCGCCGTTGAGCGTCTCGAGGATCTCCGGCCGCGAGCGGAAGTTCGTGGCCAGCGCGGCGGTCTGGCCACGCTCCTGGAGGCGCGCGCGGCGCGCGCGGAAGACGGCGACGTCGGCGTGGCGGAAGGCGTAGATGGCCTGCAGCTCGTCGCCGACCGTGCAGGCGTTGTCGCGCGCGACGAGCTCGAGCAGCTCGAGCTGCAGCGGGTTGGTGTCCTGGAACTCGTCGACCATGATCCGCGCGAAGCGCTCGCGGTAGCCGGCCGCGATGCCGGGCTCGGCCGCGAGCAGGTCGCGCACGAGCAGCTCGAGGTCGTCGAAGTCGACCGACGCGCGGGCGCGCTTGGCCTGCGCGTAGGCGTCGGCGTAGCGGCCCAGCAGCTCGTCGACGAGCGCGACGGCCGGGACCGCGCGCGCGTCGGCCAGGGCGCCCGCGTACGCCTCGCAGGCCTCGCGGTAGGCGTCGGCGGCGGGCGTCTTGAGCGCGGCCGCGGTCCGCGCGACCTTGGCCGCCTTGAGGTCGATGTGCCCGCCGGCCTGAAGCGCCGCCGAGCACCCGCCCAGCGCCTCGCGCGCGGCGTCGACCGCGGCGCCGGGCCGGGCCGCGGCGAGCTCGGCGGCGAAGGCCGCGCACGCCCGCTGCAGCGCGGCGCGCGCCGCGCCGGGGTCGGCGGGGCGCGGCGCGGGCAGCGTGGGACGGGTGAGCCCGCGCGAGCGCAGCGCGTCGTGGGCGGTGGTGACCATCCGCTGCAGGCGGTCCACGGTGTAGGCGGCGGCGAGGTCGAGCGCCTCGGCGCGCGGCGTCGCCAGGAACCCGGCGAGCGCGGCGTCGAAGGCCTGGCGGACGGCGGCGCGCCCGTCGGCGGGGTCGAGCACGGTGAAGGCGGGGTCCAGGCCGGCGGCCACCGCGTGGGCGCGCAGGATCCGCGCGCAGAAGCCGTGGAAGGTCGTGATCCACGCGCCCTCCGCCTCGCGTGCCGCTTCGCGCGCGCCGAGCTCGAGCAGCCGGGCGCGGACGCGCGCGCGCAGCTCGCCGGCCGCCTTCTCGGTGAAGGTGATGGCGAGCACCTCGTCGGCGCGCAGCCCGTCTTCCACGACCGAGGCGACGAAGCGCTCGACGAGCACCGACGTCTTGCCCGAGCCGGCGTTGGCCGAGACCATGAGGTCGCCGTCGCGGCGCGCGATCGCGTCGGCCTGCTCGGCGGTGAAGGCGCGCGTCACGACGACGACGCCTCGCAGCGGCAGATCGAGGGGTGCGCGCAGCCCCCGCCCCAGGCGCACGACGCCGGTTCGGGCACGAGCGCGCCCGAGCGGATGCCGCGCACCGCGGCCAGCGCGGCGGCGAGCACCTCCTGCAGGCGCGCGTCGAACTCCTCCGGCGCCAGCCGGTCGGTCCCCACGCTGGCCAGCGCCGGATCGGCGCCCTCGAGCAGCAGCCCGCGCGGCCGGCCGTCGTCGTCGCGGCCCAGCGGCTGGTAGAGGCCGCCGACGCCCTCGACGGCGCCCGCGCCGGCGGCGTCGGGCGCGCCGAGCAGCTGCGGCAGCGCGAGCAGGTAGAGGCCGACCTGCAGGCGCGCGTCCTCCAGCCACCGGGCCTGCGGCGGCGCGCCTTTGCCCTTGTAGTCGTAGACGATCGCCTCGGTGCCGTCGGCGCTGACGTCGATGCGGTCGATGCGCCCCTGCAGGCGAAGCTCTCCCCCGGCCAACTCGGCGGGCCCGAGCGGGTCGTCGGGGCCGCCGAAGCGCAGCTCGAACTCGTGCGGCGAGAAGGTCGAGCCGGCGTGGGCGGCGTGCTCGACGTAGCGCAGCAGGTCGGCCTCCAGGCGCCGCAGCGCCGCGCGCCGGCGCTCGGCGTTGGGCGAGATCCGCGCGTCGTCGGCGTGCTCGTCGAGCGCGGCGCGCAGGTGCGCCCGCGCCTCGTCCAGGCGCGCCGGCACGAGCGGACCCCCGCCGGAGAGGGCGCGCAGCGTGTCCTCGAGCACCCGGTGGGCCAGCTCGCCGCGGAGCATCGGCTCGGGGTCGGGCTCCAGGGCCGCGGGCCGCAGCAGACGCTCGACGAACCACTTCACCGGGCACGACGCGTAGGCCTCCAGACCCGAGGCCGACCAGGTGTCGCGCGCCGCGAGGCGGGCGAGCACGCGCGCGTCGCGCAGCCAGGCGAGCGCGGGCTCGGGGGCGCCGGCACCGGCGGCGGCGCGGTGGCGCGCCGCCTCGTTGTCGGTCGGCGCCAGCGCGGCCTCGAAGCCGGCGGCGCCCAGCGCGCGGCGCTCGACGCGCGTCGCCGCCGCGGGCGCGAAGGCGTCGAGGACGTCGTCGACGAAGAGCGAGCGCACGCAGGCGTCGCCCTCGTCGTCGGCGGCGGGCCAGCTCAGCGCCAGCAGCTCGGTCGGGCGTCCGGCGACCGCGTAGAGCAGGTAGCGCTCGGCGTCGAGGCGGTCCTCGCGCAGCGCCAGGCGCAGCCCGGAGGCGGCGTTGAGGGCCCGGCGCTCGTCGTCGCCGAGGAAGGGCTCGGCCCTCGGGGGCCGCGGGAAGGCGTCCTCGCGCAGGCCGCAGACGAAGGCGGCGCGCACGCGCCGCGCGCGCAGCGCCCGCGGCGACGTGATGGCGACGACGCCGGGCCGCGGGTCGTCGTGGGCGCGGACCTCGAGGTCGTAGAGCAGGCGCGCGAGCTCCTCGGGCGCCGGCACGAGCGAGCGGTCGGCGGCGGCGAGGCGCTCGAGCTCGGCCAGGGCGGAGTGCAGGGCGCCCGCGACGCGCGCGTCGAGCGCCTCGGGGCCGGTGAGCACCGGCGCCTGCCCGCGGTGGGGAGCGGCGAAGAGCGCGCCGGCCTCGGCGGCGAGGCGGCGGCAGAGGGCCGCGGGGTCGCCGGCCACGGCGGCGAGGCGATCGATCTCGCGCAGGACGAAGTCCGGGTGGTCGGCCTCCCACAGCGCGCGCGCCGCCGCCGCGCTCGCGGCGCCCTCGACGCGGGCGCGCTGCTCGAGGCGGTCGGCGAGGCCCGGGCGCGCGAGCTTGCCCGGCGTCCGCAGCCAGGTCAGCAGGTCGTCGGCGCGGCCGTCGGCGACGGCGCAGCGCAGCAGCGCCACGAGGCCGCGGCCGACCGCCGTATGGCCCGCGACGATCGTTCGCTCCAGCGCGTACGGGACCTGGAGCTCGCCGAAGACCTGCGCGAGCAGCGCGACATGGTCGGCGGGCTCGCGGAGGACGACCGCGACCTCCTCGGGGGCGAAGCCCTGCCGGTCGATCAGCCGCTTGACGTGGGCGGCGACCAGCTCGAGCTCGGCGCGCTCTCCGCCGCCCTCGAGCAGCAGCAGCGCGTCGCCGGGGTCGGGGCGCTCGTCGGCCGGCGGCTCGAAGAGGGTGCGTTCGAGGTGGTGCAGCGCCGGGCGCTCGTAGTGCTCGGCGCGGGCGGGCAGCGCGACGTGCTCGGGCCCGAGGGCCATCAGCTCCTGGAAGGTCTCGCCGCGGCCCGCGAAGGCGGCGCGCCCCGGCTCGTAGGCGAGCGAGACGGTGACCGGCGCGCCCGCGTGGACGGCCAGGGTCTCGATCGCGTCGCGCTGCAGCGGCTGCAGGTCGTCGAAGCCGTAGAGCAGGACCGGCGTGGCGCCCCACCGCGCGGGCTCCAGGCGCAGCGCGTCGAGCGCGCTCTGGTCGTGGAGGATCCGGTCGCCGCGCCCAAGGGCGCGCAGGCCGTCGCGGTAGGCGCCGTACAGGCGCGCGAGCTCCTCGGCATAGGCGGCGCGCGCGGGCTCGCGCTCGCCCCACGCGCGCATGGCCGCCCACCAGCGCCCGGGCTCGATGCGCTGCGCTTCGAGGTCGTCGACCAGCCGCAGCAATGAGGGCACGAAGCCTGGGGTGGCGGCCGAGGCCGCCAGCGCCTGCAGCCGCGCCCGCGCGACCGCCGCCGCGGCGACGCGCTCGCGCGCCAGCGGCGACAGCGCGCGGCCCGTGAACGCCGGCGCGGCGCGCGATCTCGCGCATGAGCCCGGAGAAGGCCGCCACGCGCACGCCGAAGACCACGCCCTTCGCCGCCAGCTCGCGGCGGTAGTGCTCGACGTCGGCGAACGTCGGCACCACGAGGATCGGGTCGTGGTCCAGGGCGGCGCGATAGGCGTCCAGGACGAAGCCGGCCTTCTCGGCGTTGGCGGGACCGGTGACGAGCGTGAGCGGCACGGGGTCCCACAGGGTTGCTCATGGCCCGGCCGTCAGGCCGCGACGGCGAGCCCGCGGGCGAGCACGTCGACCACCTCGGGGGTGATCGCGAGACCCGCGGCCCGCGCCGCCTCGGGCGGCGCGGGGGGCGTGACGGCCCACGTCAGCGCCACCTCGACCCAGGCGCCGAGCGGGTCGGCGCGCACCGCGACCGACCGCAGCTCGCGGCCGAGGCCGGGCGGATCGGGGTCGCGGTGGTGGGCGAGGTAGTCGCCGGCGGTGATGCCGTCGAGCACGAGGGTGACGATCTGGAGCATCAGCCCGCGGGCGGCGGCACGAACTCCAGGCCGCACTCGCGGCCGACCGCGAGGATCGGCTCGAAGGCGGGCGGCGCGGTCATCGGCGTCGGGTCGGCCCCGGGCGCGAGCGGCGAGCCCATGAGCTCGAAGAAGCGCCGGTGCCCGGCGCCGGGCGACGTCGTGATGAGCACGCGGCCCCAGCCGTCGCCCGCGTTGCGCAGCGAGTGCAGGACGCCCGGCGCCATGACGAGGTAGTCGCCGGCGTCGAGGCGATGCGGCTCGCCGTCGATCTCGACTTCGAAGCTGCCCTCGAGGACGTAGAAGGACTCCTGGTTGTCCTCGGTGTGCGGGGGGACGATGACGCCGGGGCGCGTGCGCGCCTCGAAGGCGAGGACGTCGCTGTCGTGGGCCGGCTCGTGGAGGTAGGTGAGCGCCCACCCCCACAGGTCGACCGCCGGGGAGTCGCCGGCCCTGCCCTGCCTGACCTTCGCCTGCGTGGTGCTGTGCATGGGATCTGCTGCCCTTCGTGAGAGAGGAGAGGAGTGATGAGAGGTAGTACGGTTGCCGTACGGTGATAGTACGGGTATAGTACGTTCCATGTCAAGCGACGACCGGGTCGACCCGCCCGCGATCGGCGGACTCCTGCGCCTGGCCTGGCAGGCGCACCGCGACCGCATGTTCGAGTACCTCGCCGGCGCGGGCTACCCCGAGGTGACCCGCGCCCAGTTCGCGCTCTTCCGCTGGCCGGGCGTCGACGGCATGCGCCCCGGCGAGGTCGCCGACCTCGCGGGCCTGAGCAAGCAGGCCGTCAACGACACGCTCGGCGAGCTCGAGCGCGCGGGCTACATCGAGCGCCACGCCGCCCCCGGGGACGGCCGCGCGCGCATCGTCCGCCTCACCGAGCGCGGCCGCGAGCTGCAGCGCGCCGCCCACGAGACCTCGCGGACGCTGGAGCGCTCGTGGTCGGAGAGCCTCGGCGAGGACCGCTTCGCCGTCCTGCGCCAGACGCTGCAGGACATGATCGACGCGGGCGGGACGATCGCGCCGCCCGCGCCGCCGGTCACAGCGCGCCGCTGAGCCGGCCCGCGGCGACGAGCAGCGCGAGCACGAGCACGGCGAGCGCCGCGCGCAGCGCGTCCTCACGGCGCCGGCGCGCCCTGGCGCGGCGCAGCTCGGCCACCACGTCGGCGCCCAGCAGTCCCTCGACGACCGGCGCCTGCAGGCCGAGCGCGCGGTCGCGACAGACCGCCAGCAGCTCCTCGGGCCGGCGCAGGTCGAGGATCTCCGCCCCGTAGGCCGCGGCCAGGCGCTCGATCACGTAGGGGTTGCGCCCGGGAAGGCGGACGAAGGCGTAGGGCCGTGCGCGCTCGGCGCGCAGGCCGTCTTCGTGGACCTCGACGGCGCCGTCGACCTCGACGATCCCGGGCAGCTCGAAGCGGTAGGAGAGCACGCGCCGCGCGGAGGCCGGCCGCGGATGCCACGCGTGGATGCCGCACACGCAGCCGGCTCGCGGCGCCGCGTGGCCGTGCTCGCATGTCGCCTGCACCCAGCGGTCGTCGAGGAGCCAGGGCGTCCCGCGCAGGGGCGCCGACAGCCGCTCGCCGCCGTCGTCGCGCACGACCCGCCAGGTCCGCAGGCCGTAGAGCGGGCCGGCGAGCAGCGGGGCGTCGGGCGCGACCGCGGGCGGCATCGTGGTGGCAACGGTACCCAGGCACAATGGCGGCGATGCCCGCGCAGATGCTCGACGTCGCCCCCGGCCTGTGGGTCTGGCGCCTGCGCAACCCCAGCTGGACCCCGGACGCCGACTGGGAGCCGCTCGTCACCTCGACCTGTGTGGCCTCCCGCGGCGAGGTCGCGCTCCTGGACCCGCTGGCGCCGCCCGAGGAGGACGAGGAGCTGTGGGCGCGGCTCGACGCGCAGGGGCCGACGATGGTCGTCGTCCTCAAGCCCGACCACGTCCGCGACGTCGACCTCTTCGTGCGCCGCTACGACGCCCGCGCCTTCGGCCCGTGGCTGTTCTGGCGCGGCGACGTGCCCGAGACCGAGCTCGAGGCGATCGAGCCCGGCAGCGAGCTGCCCGGCGGCCTGGTCGCGCTCTACGACGGCCGCGGGCGCGCCGAGACGCCGCTGTGGCTGCCCGAGCAGCGCGCGCTCGTCTTCGCCGACGCCCTCACCGCGCCCGGCGGCGAGCTGCGGATCTGGGACTCCACGGCGCACGAGCAGCGCGCCCTGCCGGCGCTGCGGGCGCTGCTCGAGCTCCCCTTCGAGCACGTCATCGTCGCCCACGGCGAGCCCGTGCACGACCGCGCCGCCTACGAGCGGGCGCTCGAGATCGAGCCCTACCGCGGCTAGCCGCGCTCGCTGTCGAGCACGGCCATCTGCGCCTCGGGATACCGGGTCCCCGCGGCGGCCCCGCGCGGGATCGCGCGCTCGAGCTCGCCGAGGGCGTCCGCGTCCAGGCGCGCCTCCAGCGCGCCGAGCGCCTCGCTCAGGCGCTCGCGCGTGCGCGCGCCGACGAGCGGGACGATGTCCTCGCCGCGCCCAAGCACCCAGGCGATGGCGGCCTGGGCGACGGTCGCGCCCGAGGCGTCGGCGGCCGCGCGCAGGGCGTCGACGATGGCGAGGTTGTGGTCGCGGTTGTCCTTGGAGAAGCGCGGCGCGCGCGAGCGGAAGTCGCCGGGCGCCAGCTCGCGGTCGGCCGAGAAGTGCCCGCTGATGAGCCCGCGGCTGAGCACCCCGTAGGCGGTGACGGCGATCCCGAGCTCGCGGCAGGTGGGCAGGATCTCGTCCTCGATCTCGCGCGAGATCAGCGAGTACTCGATCTGTAGGTCGCAGATCGGGTGCGCGGCGGCGGCGCGGCGGATCGTCTCGGCGCCTACCTCGGAGAGGCCGACGTGGCGCACGTAGCCCGCCTGCACCAGCTCGCCGATCGCCCCGACCGTCTCCTCGATCGGCACGCCGGCGTCCAGGCGCGCCGGGCGATAGACGTCGATGTGCTCGACGCCCAGGCGCGTGAGGCTGTGGGCGAGCGCGGTCTTGACCGCGGGCGGGCTCGCGTCGTAGCCCAGCCACGCGCCGTCGGGCCCGCGCTGGGCGCCGAACTTCACGCTCAGCAGGTAGTCCTCGCGCGGGCGGTCGCGCAGCGCCTCGGCGATGAGCAGCTCGTTGTGGCCCATCCCGTAGAAGTCGCCGGTGTCGAGGAGGTCGATCCCGCCGTCCAGCGCGGCGTGGATGGTGGCGATGCTCTCGGCGCGGTCCGCGGGCCCGTACATGCCCGACATGCTCATGCAGCCGAGGCCCAGCGCCGAGACCTCCGGGCCGCTGCTCCCGAGCCTGCGCCTCTGGATCGTGGCCATGGCGCGAGGGTAGCGGGCGCGCCTCGGCGCGCCCGCGGCCCCCGCGCTCCGTGTCAGGCCATCGCCTTCGAGGGCGCGATGTTCTGGTTGACGGAGAAGAGGTTCTCCGGGTCGTACTGGTCCTTGATCGCCGTCAGGCGCGCGAACTTGTCGGCGCTGAAGCCGGCCCGCACGTGCTGGGCGCCCTCGTCCTGCTCGAAGTTCAGGTAGACGCCGCTCGTGTAGGGCTCGAGCGCCGCCGAGGACTCGCGCACCCACTGGATGGTCGCGTCGGTGTCGGCCGGGTCGCTCCAGCAGGCGATCGGGTGCCACATGTACGGCGCGTCGCGGTGGCTGGCCGCGGTGGCGTCATCCGGCACGCGGCTGATGGCGCCGCCGTGGCGGAAGATGATCGACTGGCTCATCGGGCTCGTGACCCTCCGGCCGTTCTCGACGTAGGCGTCGATGGCGTCGTCCGGAAGGCCGGTGAGGTGCTCGCCGCGGTGGTAGTTCAGCCAGCCCTTCGGCGAGAACGGGTCGACGATGGCCTGGAAGGCCGTGTACGGGATCCGGTCCATGAGGTCGACCACGGGCGGGCCGATGTCCTCCTTGAGCGGGCGCAGGACCTCGGCGCCCTCGTCGGCGTCGCCCGCGTACATGGCGAGGATGCCGAGCACCGGCGTGCCCTGGACCTCGGGCGGGACGAAGTCCTCGGGCGGCGCGAGCAGGACGGCGAGCGCCGTGCAGACCGCCTCGGGGGCGTCCTCGACCCAGTCGCGCCAGGCGCGCGCGATCTCTCCGGCCCGCTCGATCGGATGCACGACGAGGCCGCCCATGACGGTCGGGCCCAGGTCGTGCAGACGGAACTCGTAGGAGGTGACGACGCCGAAGTTGCCGCCACCGCCGCGCAGCGCCCAGAGCAGGTCGGCGTTCTCGTCCTCGCTCGCCGTGACGACGCGGCCGTCGGCGGTGACGACCTGCGCGGAGAGCAGGTTGTCGCAGGCCAGGCCGTGCTTGGTCGAGATCCACGCGTAGCCGCCGCCGAGCGTGAAGCCGCCGACGCCGGTCGTGGTCATGCGCCCGCCGGCGGTCGCCAGCCCGAAGAGCTGGGTCTCGCGGTCGACCTCGCCCCACAGCGCGCCGCCGTTGACGCGGGCGATCTTGGCCTCGGGGTCGACGTGGACGCCCTTCATGCCCGAGAGGTCGACGAGGACCCCGTCGTCGACGACGCCCTTGCCGGCGACGCTGTGGCCGCCGCAGCGCACCGCGAGCGGCAGCTTGCGCTCGCGCGCGAGCTTGACGGCGTCGACGACGTCGGCGACGCCCGAGCAGCGCGCGATGAGCGCCGGGCGCTTGTCGATCATGCCGTTGTAGACGGCGCGCGCCTCGTCGTAGTCGGCGTCGCCCGGGAGGATCTGGCGGCCCTGGAAGGCGCCGTCCAGCTCGAGGGCCGCGGTGGTCGCGGCCGCTGAATCCTGCATATGTAATGCCCCCTTCGTGTAAGGACGCCGACGGTCCCAGGACCGCAACGGCGGGTCAAGGGGGTTGGCCGCACCCTGGTGTCAACTGCCTGGTACCCCGATGTTTTGCGGTCAGGCGAAGGGGCGGACCGGGTCGCTGCCGTCCCAGGCCAGCGAGGCCGCATAGAAGCGCGTGAAGGCGGCGTCGGTCGCGGGGTCCATCTCGATGACCTCGACATAGCCGGGAAGCTCGGCAGTGGTGTCGACGTAGCCCACGCGCCCGCCGGTGGGCACGAAGGTCTCGAAGGCCAGCTCGTGCCCCTGCTCGCGGTGGCGCTCGAGGTCGCCGTCGTAGTCCAGGCTGCCGACGCCGAAGTGGTGGAAGCCGTAGCCGCGGGCCTCGATCGCCTCCTGGTAGACCGACGGCCGGTCGTCGTGCGGCGCGATCAGCTCGACGAGCATGTGCCCGGCGAAGCCCATGGCCAGCGCGACGTCGACGTCGCCCGGGCTCCCCCGGTAGGTGCCCCGCTCGCCGGTGAAGTGCTCGATGAGGAACCACGGCCCGACCTTCAGCTCTTCGACCCAGTGGCGCATGCTCGCCTCCATGTCCTCGACGAGGTAGGCCATCTGGAAGACGCCGGTCTGCGGCTGCCCGAATCCCAACAGCGACATGGCGGCGGCACCTTATGCTGGTGGGCGCCGTGAAGTCCAACCGCTCGATCCCGCAGGCCACGGTCGTCCCGGTCCTCATCTATCCCGACGTGCGCGAGGCGGTGGCGTGGCTCACGGCCGCCTTCGGCTTCGGCGAGCGCGTGAAGATCGGCGAGGACCACCGCTCGCAGATGTCGGTCGGCGACGGCGCCGTGATCATCGGCGACGTCCGCGGCGCGCGCCGCCCGCCGCGCCCCGGCGAGGTGACCGCGTCCGTCCTGGTCCGCGTCGACGACGCCCGCGCCCACTGCGAGCGCGCCCGCGAGCACGGCGCCCGGATCGTCATGGAGCCGACGGACTTCGAGTACGGCGAGCGCCAGTACCACGCCGAGGACCACGCCGGCCACCACTGGACGTTCTCGCAGACGCTCGCCGACGTCGCGCCGGAGGAATGGGGCGGCGAGTCGGTCTCCGGCGGCTAGGTGTAGTTCCTGAGCACGTTGTTCGGGGTGCCGGGTCGCTGTGAGGCCCGTTGCGGTGCGAACAGCTCACCGAGGAACGGGTCCGTGCCCCGGGGGGTCGAACGTCGGTTCTACCCGGTGTGGACGGGGGAAGACCGACGTTCGGCGCCCCCCGGCGGCCCGCGGCGCCCCCCCGCGGGCCGGCGGCGCGGCGGGCTGGTCTCCCTCGGTGAGCTGTTCGCGCCCACGCCGGCGTGGCGGGGACGCCGAACAACCTGCCCAGGTCTTACAGCTAGGCGGCCGCGGGCGCCGCGGGCGCCGGCTCGGTCGCGGGCTCGGCTGGCATGAGGATCCAGGCCGCCACGTACACGAGCGGCGTGAGCGTCAGGACGGTCGCGACGGTCAGGATCCGGGCCACGAGCGGGTTGACGTCGTAGCGGCGGGCGAAGGCCGCGGACACGCCGGCGAGCAGGCGGCCGTCGCGTGGTCGCGAGAGCCCCTTGTGGGCGAACCAGGCCCGCGCTCCGGCGAGCGAGGCGTCGTTGACATCGGACTGGGGAGTGGTTGCGTTGGTCATGCAACGAGGATCGCCCTCGCGGCCCCTCGCTCCCAGCCGGGCACCCGTAGCGGGACGGGGTGCTACCTGCAGCCGGTCCCCTAGGGGATGTCCCTTGGTTTGGCCGCCCTCGGCGCGGGGTACTGCCGCGCGCCATCGGCAAGGGACTCGGGAGGCTTCGCATGCGGTTCGGCGTGGTGAAGGTGCGGGTCGGCGTCGCCATGGCGGCGGCGACGACGGCGGCGATCGCGATCGCGGCACCGGGGGCGCAGGCCGCGCTGTCGGTGAAGCCGGCGTGCACGGTCGGGCCCGTGCGCTGCCTGGCGCTGGTGAGGACGGACCTGCCCAAGGCGCCGGCCGCGCAGGCCGCGCACGACGGCTACGGCCCGGCCGACCTGCGCAGCGCCTACCGGCTGGCGAGCGCGGCCGCCAAGCGCGGCGGCAACCAGACCGTGGCGATCGTCGACGCCTACGACGACCCCAACGCCGAGGCCGACCTCGCGGTCTATCGCTCCTACTACGGCCTGCCGGCGTGCACCACCGCCAACGGCTGCTTCCGCAAGCTCAACCAGGACGGCGAGCAGGGCAACTACCCGCTCGCCAACCCCGACTGGGAGCTCGAGGAGTCGCTGGACCTCGACATGGTCTCGGCGATCTGCCCGAAGTGCCGGATCATGCTCGTCGAGGCCAACTCGGCCGACGAGACCGCCGCCGCCGGAACGCCGGCCACGCGCAGCGACCTCGGCGAGGCCGTCGACACCGCCGTCAACCTCGGCGCCACGGAGGTCTCCAACAGTTACGGCAGCGTCGGCCCGGAGAGCAACTTCACCGCCTGGGACCACTACTACAACCACCCCGGCGTCGCGATCACCGCGAGCTCGGGCGACTCGGACTACGGGACGATCTGGCCCGCCTCGTCGGGCTTCGTGACCTCGGTCGGCGGCACCTCGCTCGTGCACGCGACCAACGCGCGCGGCTGGGACGAGACGGTCTGGGGCAGCGTCGGCGGGGGCCTGCCCGCCGCGGCGCAGGGCACCGGCAGCGGCTGCTCGCTCTGGGAGGCCAAGCCGGCCTGGCAGAAGGACACGGGCTGCTCGGGGCGCACCGTCGCCGACGTCTCCGCGGTCGCCGATCCCGGCACCGGCGTGGCGATCTACGACAGCGGAGCGCTCGGCGGCGGCTGGACCGTCGTCGGCGGCACCAGCGCCGCGTCGCCGATCGTCGCCGGCGTCTACGCGCTGGCGGGCAACGCCGCCAAGGTGACCTACGGCTCCTACCCCTACGCCCACACCGGCAGCTTCTTCGACGTCACCCAGGGCACGAACTTCACACCGAGCCAGGCCTGCGGCTACCTCTGCACCGCCGGTCCCGGCTACGACGGCCCCACCGGATGGGGCACGCCGAACGGGACCGGCGGCTTCTAGAGGCGCTAGGGCTTCACGCGCACGACCTGCGGGTCGTGATCGGAGACCTGGTCGGCGTACTCGGCGTCGACGTGCACCACCTGGTACTGCACGGAGCCGAGGCCGGCCGTGACGAGGATGTGGTCGAGGACCTGCGAGACGCCGTTGAACACGTAGGTGTACTGCTGGTCCTTGGGCAGCGTCGCGATCAGGTCGGTCAGGATCGACCGGCCTGATCCGTCCGCCGTCCCCGTCCTCAGCGCGGCGACCGACGGGCTGAACTGGAAGTCGTTGAGGTCGCCGAGGACGACGACGTCGGCCTTGCGGTCGACGTCGAGGATGCGCCCGACGAAGTCGTGGACCACCAGCGCCTGGCCGGCGCGCGGCACCGCCGAGGACTGCGCGGGGAACTGGAAGCGCCCGTCGGCGTTCTGGTCGCCGCCCTTGGAGTCGAAGTGGTTGGCGACGATGAACGTCGTCTGCCCCTTGAAGCGGAACTCGCCGACGAGCGGCTTGCGGCTCGTGCTCCAGACGGGGTTGGTCGGGTCGATGCGCCCCGGCGACAGGGTCAGCGCCGGGTCGCCGTGGCTCTCGACCACCGCGGTCCCGGTCGTCGAGCGCTTGGCCGACGACGAACCGCGGTCGACGAACGACACCCGCGAGGGGTTGAAGAGGAAGACGACGCGGATGTTGCCGCCGGGCTGGCCGCCGTCCTGGTCGTTGACCGGGTCGACCTCGCGCCAGCTGTAGCGCGGGCCGCCGGCCGCGACGATCGCGTCGGTCAGCTTGGTCAGCGTCTGGTCGGCCGCGACGCTCCCGTCGTCGGTGGCGCCGCTGTTGTCCTGCACCTCCTCGAGGGCCACGACGTCGGGCTTGGCCAGGTTGGTGACCACGCCCTCGCCCAGCCGCTGGTACTTCGTGGCCGAGTCGCCGGGAGCGAGGTTCTCCACGTTGTAGGTCGCGACCGCGAGCTGGCTCGAGCTCTGCGGCGCGGCCTTCACGCCCGCGAGGTCGTTGTGCTGGACGGCGCCGACCGTCGTGGCGGCGATCGTGTAGCCGCCGAACTGCGAGTAGTCGACGGGGCCGACGGTCGGGCCGCTGAACACGTCGCCGACCGACACGCCGGGTTGTTCGAGGCGTCGACGGGCACGACCTCGAGGCGGCCCGACGGGATCGCGTTCTCGGCGAGGATCTCGGTGCCGCCGCGGTAGGTCCGGGCCTGCGAGGGCTTGGTGGTGAAGTACTGCTCGCCGAAGGAGTTCGACGGCCCCACGACGCGGGCGTCGTCGACCTCGACGCGCATCCCCTCGCGCGACTCCCAGAAGTCCAGCGCCGAGCGCGACGGCGTGATGGGCGTCGACTCGATGTTGGCGCCGCCGAGGTCGGGCGCGTAGACGTCGGGCACGGTGTCGGGCCCGATGACCTCGGGCGCGGGCAGCGGGTTGCCGTGCGAGCGCACGATCACCGACGGCGTGCCGATCTCGGTGACCGAGAGGTTGGACGTCGTCGAGACCGTGTCGCCGCTGGAGAGCGGATAGAAGTCGCGCACCGTCCCGGAGACGAGGACCGAGTCGCCGGCCACGACGCCCGGCGAGGAGGTGAAGACGAAGATGCCCTCGCTCGTCGCGGCGCTCGTGTCGGGATCGGGGTCCTGTATCCAGTAGCCGCGGCTGCTGCCGCCGGAGCGAACGGCGGTGACGATGCCCGGGACGTTGGTCACCTGGTCGCCGTTGTGGGCCGCCAGCCAGCCCGAGCCCTGGATGTCGTGGATGCGCAGCGGGCCGGGCTCGCCCTCGCCGCCGCCGCCCCCGCCGCTTCCGGCGTTCTTCGCGCCGGGGGTCGGCGCGGCGGCGGCGAAGTCCTTGGAGTTGTCGTCGCTGTCGGCGGCGTCGGTGCGCTGGACGGAGTCCGTGTTCGAGGCGCCGCCCGCCGGGCCGGTCTCGTTGAGCGCGGCCGTCCCGTAGCCGACGAGGTCCACGGAGGCGCTCTGGCACGCCGCGGGGTCCGCGCAGGTCAGCGCCGTGGCCGAGTTGACGACGGCGACGGTGCCGGAGGCGCCGGCCATCGAGATCGAGCCCGAGGCCTGCGTCGGCGGCAGGGGCTGCGTGCCGCCGCTGCCCTGCCCCTCCCCGACCAGGTAGATGGCGCCGGGGGCGATCGAGCCGCTGAGCTGCGTCACCTGCCACGAGCCGGAGGCGCTGCCGGAGTGGTACTGGACCGACCAGCCGTCGACGCTCACCGGCGCACTGCTGCGGTTGGTGAGCTCGATGAAGTCGTTGGTGTACGTCGCGCCGGCGTTGCCCCCGCCGCCGTAGACCTCGTTGATCACGACGCCCGACGAGGGCGCCGCCGAGCCGGAGTCCGGCCGCAGCAGGATCGAGGCCAGGGCCGCCGCCAGGACGAGGGCGGCGATCGCGAGGGCGATCCGCCCCCTGGTCGTGCCGAAGGGCAGAGCTGCGCGCATGGAACTCCTTCGAATCGTGGTAGACACCCGCACCGCGGCGGCGGACGCTACCCGTCCTTCCCCGGCGACGATGTGTAGAACTGTGAAAGTGGAGCAATGCGCGACCTCCCGATCCGCGACGCGACGATCCGCCTCGGGCAGGCGCTCAAGCTCGCGGCCCTCGCCGACTCGGGCGGTGAGGCACGCGCGCTCGTCGAGAGCGGCGCCGTGACGGTCAACGGCGAGGTCGAGACGCGCCGCGGGCGCCAGTTGCACGCCGGCGACGTCGTCGCGCTGGGCGACGAGGCCGTCCGGATCGGGCCTCAGCGGTAGCCGTGCTTGTGCAGGAAGGCCAGGAGCTTGCGCTCGAACGAGCGCGGCGCCTTGCTGAACGCCGTGCGCAGGTCGCCGCGCTTGCGCGCCCGCGCCAGGTACGGGCGCGCCTCGCGCCCGCGCCCGAGCAGATAGAGGTCGGCGACGTAGGTCGCGACGCCGCCGAGCGTCTCGGCGTGCTGGCGTCGCGTGACGGCCACGATGTGCAGCGCCTCCTTGACGTTCTTGCGGATCACCGCCGGATAGGACCGCGTCACGTCGCGCAGCGCGCCGGTCGCCGTCGGATCGAAGGCGAGGACCAGCGGCGGCTCGAAGGACGCCACGTGTGAGGTGAAGGCGTCCTCGAAGGCGGCGTCGTAGCCGTTGAGCTCGAGGCGCCCGTCGCCGTTGAGGTCCTTCAGGCCGTAGCCATAGCTGCCCCAGTTGTGCTCGGCGCGGGCGTAGGCCGTGCCGGTGAGGTACAGGACGTCGGAGACGATGCAGCAGTGCGCGCCGCCCGTGTAGCTGTCGACCACGACCTCGGGCTCGGCGTCGCCACCGAGGTCGGCGACGTGCAGGGGCGTGTAGTCCTTCGACGCCTGGTACAGGCAGCCGACCGAGCAGACCTCGGCGTCGGCGAGCGGCGAGCCGTCGAAGAGCGTCGCCCCGCCGCGCACGACCGTCAGGCGCGGGTCCTTGACGCCGAAGTCGGCCGCCTGCCAGCTGAGCGTCGCCTGCGTGGCGCCGCCGGACGCGGTGACGCTCCCGGCCTTGTCGGCCGCGGCGGCCCCGGGCAGCGCGAGCGCCAGGCACAGGCCGACCGCGGCGGCCGCCGGCAGCGCGCTACGCCGCCGCCGCGCCCGTGCTCTCATCGGCCCCCGCTTCGACCTCGGCCTCGGGGGGCTTGGCGCCCTCCTTGGCCCACGGCTCGTCGAACTCGACGCGCCAGCGCCCCTCGTCCTCGCTCTGCTCGAGCGCGAGCTTGGCCCGGAACGACCGCCCCGACCGTCCCTTGAAGCCCGTCACCGGGCGCGCGGTGAAGCCCTGCGCGATGAGCTCGCGCGCGGTGACCACCGGAAGCTGCTTGCCGGCCTTGGACTTCCAGATCACGAAGCCGCAGCCGGGGTCCTCGCGCGACCAGCACGAGAAGCCCTTGCGGTTCTCGACGATGTCGTTGCCGCACACCGGGCACGGCCCCAGGTTCGCGCGCGGGATGCGCACGTCCTTGAGCGTCGTGTCGAGCACGCCGACGGTCTCGCCCGCGAACTTGGCGATGTCCTCCATGAACTTCTCGCGGCGCTCGTCGCCCTCCTCGATGGCGGCCAGGCGGTGCTCCCAGTCGCCGGTCAGCGCCGGCGAGGTCAGCGGGTGCCCGTCGAGCAGACGCACGACGTTGATGCCCTTCTCGGTGGCCACGAGCGCGCGCCCGTCGCGCTCGACGTAGCCGACGTCGATCAATCGCTCGATGATCGCCGCGCGCGTGGCCGGCGTGCCGATGCCCGACTCCTTCATGGCCTCGCGCAGCTCGTCGTCGTCGACGAGCTTGCCCGCGGTCTCCATCGCGGCCAGCAGCGAGGCGTCGCTGTAGCGCCGCGGGGGCTTGGTCTCCTTCTCGAGCGACTCCACGTCGCGGGTGTCGACCGCCTCGCCGCGCTCCAGCCGCGGGAGCTGCTGGTCGCGCCCCTCGTCCTCGTCGGAGGCGCTCCCCTCACCCTCGGGCAGCTCGCCGTAGACGCCGCGCCAGCCCGGCACGAGCAGGACCTTGCCGCGCGTGCGGAAGATGTGGGTCTCGACGGTCGTCTCGACGCGCGTGTTCTCGAACTCGGCGTCGGGATGGAAGACGGCGAGGAAGCGGCGCGCCACCAGGTCGTAGACCCGGCGGTCGTCGTCGCTCATCTTCTCGAGCACGTGGTCTGAGTTGGTGGGGATGATCGCGTGGTGGTCGCCGACCTTGGCGTTGTCGACGACGCGCGCCAGCGGGAGCAGGTCCAGCGACTGCACGTAGCGCGCGCCCTCGCGGTACTCGGGGCGGCGGCCGACGTGGCCCGCGATCGACTTGAGGTCGGGAACCATGTCGCTGGTCAGGTAGCGCGAGCTCGTGCGCGGATAGGTCAGCGCCTTGTGCTCCTCGTAGCAGCGCTGCGCGGCCGCCAGCGTCCGCCGCGCGCTGAAGCCGTAGCGCGTGTTGGCCTCGCGCTGCAGCGACGTGAGGTCGTAGAGGAGCGGCGGGCGCTCCTTGCGCTTGGTCTTCTCGAGCTTGGTGATCTCGCCGCGCCGGCCGCGGACGGCGTCGACGATCGCCTGCGCCTCCTGCGCGCTCGCCATCCGCGGCTGGGCGCCGGCGTGGAAGCGGCCCTCGTAGCGACGCGCGCCGTCGGCCTCGAAGGCCGCGTCGACGAGCCAGTACTTCTCGGGCTTGAAGGCGCGGATCTCCTCCTCGCGGCGCGCGATGATCGCCAGGGTCGGCGTCTGCACGCGCCCCAGCGAGACGGCGCCGTCGAAGGAGGAGCGCAGGCGGATCGTCGCCGCGCGGGTGGCGTTCATGCCGACGATCCAGTCGGCCTCCGAGCGCGACTTGGCGGCGTCGCGCAGGGCGCCGAGGTCGGCGCCATCGCGCAGGTGGCCAAAGGCCTCGCGCATGGCGTCGTTGGTCATCGAGTTCAGCCACAGCCGCTGGACGGGCTTGTCGGCCTTCACGTACTCGTAGATGTAGGTGAAGATCAGCTCGCCCTCGCGCCCGGCATCGCACGCGTTGATGACGTGGTCGACGTCGTCGCGGCGCAGCTGGTCGCGCACGACCTTCATCTGCTTCTCGGAGCGCTCGTCGCGCACGACGAGCTTGAAGCTGCGCGGGACGATCGGCAGATCGGCCATGCGCCACTTCTTGAACTTGTCGTCGTACTCGTCGGGCTCGGCGAGCTGGACGAGGTGCCCGACGGCCCAGGTGATGACGTGGTCGGGACCCTCCAGCCAGCGCGCGGTCTTCTCCCCCGCGCCCGTGTGCTTCTCGAAGGGGCCGGGGAGCACGCGGGCGAGATCCTGCCCGACGGACGGCTTCTCGGCGATCACCAGCGTCTTGGCCATGGACGCGGGAGGGTAGCTCAGCCGGCGCACGGCCCTGTAGACACCGCGCCGTCCCCGGCGCCCGCGAGCTCGCGCTCGACGACCGCGTTGGGGACGCCGTAGCCGCCGCTGGGACCGCCGCGGGTGGCCGCGAACACGGTCGTCACCACGCGCCCGCGCGCATCGACCATCGGGCCGCCCGAGTTGCCCGGACGCACGACCCCGCGCAGCGTGGTGATCGAGCGGCGGACCGGCCCGCGGCCGTAGGCGTCCTGCGTGATGACGTCGCGCGTGGACCCCACGCGGCCTGCGCGCACGTCGTACGGGCCGTTCTCCGGGAAGCCGAGGATCGCCGCCGAGGCGCCGGGGCGCGGCGCGTCGGCGACGCTCAGCGCCCGCCCGCCGAGCCCGTCGACGCGCAGGATCGCGATGTCGTCGTGCGGGTCGAAGACCACGGCCTTGGCGGAGCGCTGGGGACCCTGGCCGCGGAGCTGGACCGTGGTGTCGCTCTGGCCGGCGACGACGTGGGCGTTGGTCACCACCAACCCGTCGCGCGCGATCCAGCCCGAGCCCTCGATGCCCAGGCCGCACGCCGTGCCCTGGATCTTGACCACGCCGTCGGCGGCCGCCCGGACGTCGGGGTCGCGGGCGATCGCGGCGCGCGGCGCCGGCAGGTCGACGGGCGGGCCGTCGATGGTCGGGAACGGGTCGAAGCGCGCGAGCGCGTTGAGGATCGGGCCCGACGGGGGCAGCGCGTCGTTGAGCGCGCGCAGGATGCTCGAGCGCTGGATGTCGTCGCGCAGGCCGCGCGCCTGGGGCGCCTGGAGCACCACGGCGCCCGCGAGCCAGACGAGGCCGAGCGCGACGCCGGCGCTCAGCAGCGCGCCCGCCAGCCCGTCGACGAGGCCGAGCGAGGGCGCGGTCATCCGCTTGCGCAGGCCGTAGCCCAGCGCCTCGAGCGCCGAGCCGAAGAGCAGCCCGCCGACGAGCGCGCCGATGAGGCCGAAGAGCGGCGCGTAGGGCGACTGCGAGCCCGCCGAGACCACGGCCTGGCCGATGCGGGCGCCGACGAGCAGCCCGCCGGCGAAGCCGGCGAGGGTCGCGGCGCCGACCACGAAGCCCTGGAAGTAGCCCGCGGCCGCGGTCATGAGCGTCAGGGCGACAATGATCCAGTCCAGCGCGGTCACAGCGGGCCGCGCAGGCTACCCTCACAGAACTTGGACTCGCGGCAGCGGTCAACTGGGGGCGGAGGACCTGCACAGCAACGGCCCGCGGAGCGCACCGCGCGGGCCGCTCCCGCTCGCCCGGCCCCGCGACGCCGGCGCCCGCGCCGCACGACGCCCGCGATCGCGCTGCTCGCCGTCTGCGGCCTGGCCTTCGTCGTCGGCGTCGTCATCGGCGCACGCCACAAGCCCGCCGGACAGGCGCGCGTCGAGCGCTTCGCGACAGCCTGGGAGCGCGGCGACTTCGGCGCCATGTACTCCGAGCTGACGCCCGACGCGCGCGACCAGGTCACGCGGGCGCTCTTCGTCTCCGCCTACCAGGCCGCGGAGCGCACGTCGACGGCCGCCAAGGTCAAGACCTTCGCCCCGCGCAAGGACGGCGACGACTACCGCGTGCCGGTCCGGATCGCGACGCGCGCCTTCGGGACGGTCTCGGGCGAGGTGGTGCTGCCGGCCTCGGGCGACGGCATCGACTGGTCGCGGACGCTGGTCTTCCCCGGCCTGCGGGAGGGCGAGCGCCTGCACCGGGTCACGCAGATGCCGCCGCGGGCGACGCTGCTGGCGCGCGACCGCGCCGTGCTGGCCAAGGGCGAGGCACGCGCCTCGGGCTCGCCGCTCGCCGCCCAGGTCGTGGGCGCGCTCGGCCCGATCCCGCCCGAGCGCCGCGGCGAGCTCGCGGCGCTCGGCGTTCCCTCCAACGCCATGGTCGGGATCTCGGGGCTCGAGCGGATCTTCGACGAGCGGCTGCTCGGTACGCCCGGCGGCGAGCTCGTCGCGGGCTCGCGCGTGCTCAAGCGCACGCTCCCCCACCAGGCCGCCGCGGTGCGCACGACGATTCCGCTGCCCGTCGAGCAGGCCGCGGTGACCGCGCTCGCCGGGCGCCTGGGCGGCGTCGTCGCGGTCAAGCCGCGCACCGGCGAGGTGCTCGCGTTCGCGGGGATCGCCTTCTCGGGGCTCCAGCCGCCCGGGTCGACGTTCAAGATGGTGACGACGACGGGGGCGCTGGAGGCCGGGATCACCAACCCGGGCAAGTCCTATCCCGTGCAGACCAAGGCGGTGCTCGAGGGCGTCGACCTCGAGAACGCCAACGGCGAGTACTGCGGGGGCACGCTGATCGTCTCCTTCGCCAAGTCGTGCAACTCGGTCTTCGCGCCGCTCGGGGTCCAGCTCGGCGCCAAGCGCCTGGTCTCGGTCGCCGAGCGCTACGGCTTCAACCGCCCGCCGGACATCGCCGGCGCCGCGGAGAGCACGATCCCGGCGGCCGGCGAGATCGGCGACGACCTCGCCCTGGGCTCGTCGGCCATCGGCCAGGGGCGCGTGCAGGCGACGGCGCTGCAGATGGCGACCGTCGCGTCGGCCATCGGGCTGCGCGGGCGCCGGCCGCACCTGACCCTCGACTACGACGCGGCCCACGGCCGCGCCGCCGCCACCGCGCGCGCGACCTCGCCGCGCGTGGCGCGCACGATGGAGCGCCTGATGCTCGCCGTCGTGCGCGGCGGCACCGGGGTGCGGGCGGCGATCCCCGGCGTCCTCGTGGCCGGCAAGACCGGCACCGCCGAGCTCAAGACGACCAAGCGCTGCCAGCCCGACCCGGAGAACCCGGAGAGCTGCCCGCCGGAGGACCAGGCCAACGACCCGACCGACACCGATGCGTGGTTC
Organism: uncultured Actinomycetes bacterium; assembly: GCA_963851295.1. GTDB lineage: Bacteria > Actinomycetota > Thermoleophilia > Solirubrobacterales > Solirubrobacteraceae > JAOPZW01. Next base: position 304,847 of record CAWKOS010000007.1, read on the forward strand.
GCCGCCTACGCGCCGGCGGGCAAGGGCCGCCCGCACGTCGCGGTCGGGGTGCTGCTCGTGGCCTCGGGCGCCGGCGGGGACACCGCGGCGCCCGCGGCCCGCGGAGTGCTGCTCGCCGGGCTGAAGGCGACGAGCTAGACGTCGAGGTCGACGGTGCCGGTCTCGTTGCCGCCGTTGGGCGACGGGATCTGCAGCACGAGCGGGCGGTTCTCGAAGCTCTTGACCGGGATCTTGAAGAGCAGCATCGCGCCCTGGATGGTGTTCTCGCCGGCCGCGCTGCCCGGCAGCGGGAGGACGTCCTTGGGCTGCAGGGTGGTCCCGCGGTAGGCGAAGACGTTCTTCGGCCCCATCGCGACCGGCCGGTAGACGTTGCCCTCGGTGTCCCTGATCGAGTAGTCCGTGGCGGCGGGCGCGGCGCCGTCGGAGTCGTTCTCCACGCGCATGAAGACCGCGAACCACTGCTCGTCGGGGCCGAGGGTCTGGTCGGCGGGCAGGTCGATCAGGTAGTCCTTGTCCTCGACGTCGTTGGGGTTCAGCAGGCGCGAGATTTGGACCTGGTACTTCAGCGGCCCGACGTCGATGTAGGTGCCCTCGGTGTCGCCGTGGAGGGTGCGCTCCTGCTTGTCGCCGCACGCCCCGAGGGCGAGCGCCGCGACGGCGACGAGCAGCGACGTGACCAGACGTGCGCGCATGCCGAGCGGATCCTAACGCTGGAAGGGCGAGCCGGTCGCGGGCTTGCGGGGGCCCCCGGCCAGCGACGGGCGCTGGCCGCGCCCGCGGTCCTCCTCGAGGATGTCGCGCAGGCGGCGCATCGACTTCTTGAGCTTGCGCTTCATCCAGCCGCGGGCGCCGAAGGACTCGAGGAACTTGTCGCTGAGCTTCTGGGGCTCGGTGAGCAACGTGAAGCGCACGCGCGTCGTGTTGGCGGCGCCGACCTCGAGGTCGTAGATCCCGAGCGAGCGGATGCGGTTGAACTTGCCGCCGCGCCCGGCCTCCGCGATCCGCCGCGGGGGCTCGAACTCGATGACCGTGGTGTCGCCCCACGGGAAGCGGTTGAAGGGCATCTTCAGGCGGAAGCGCGCGCCGGCGCCGTAGCCGTAGGTGTCCTCGCGCGTCAGCCGCCAGTCGACCATGAAGTGGTCGTTGAACTCGGCGTGGTTGGCGACGTCGGCGAGGTACTCGAAGACCTCGTCGCGCGGGCGGGCGATGACGATCTCGACGCTGACCGGGTCCACGGCGCGGGAGTGTACCCGCGGCCCGTCAGGCGGCCTTGCGCCGGACCGTGTGCCCGCGCTCGGGGTGATGGACGGCGGCGGAGCGCTCGGGGAGGTCGCTGCGGCGCGGGCGGCAGAGCTCGCAGACGAGGTCGCCGTCGTGGAAGAGGTGGACGCGCTCGCCCACGAGCGGAGTGCGCCCGCAGTCGTGACAGCGCGCCTGCGCGGCCTCGAGCGCGCCGACGCTCTTGCGCAGCAGCTCGCGCTCCAGATCGCCCTCGGAGATGCCCAGAAGGGGCCGCAGCATGGGAGTGGCGTTCGCCGCTGGCCGCCCGCCTCCTGCCGCGCGCCGCTCATCGCACACCCGTTGACGCTCGTTTTCTCGTCCGGTATCCCGGGTAGCCGCATAGCGGGAGCGTTTCGGTCCGGCGGGGGGCAAAAGGCCCGAGAATCAAGCCAAATTCCGCGCCCGGGCCGATTGACATCGTCGTTATGATCGTCACAAGCAGGCGGCCGGACCCGGCCTTTCTGCGGACGGAAGAGGGAGCGGAGATGGAGTCAATGATGTCGGGCACCCTGGCCGGTACGGGGTCGTTCCGGTGCGAGGAGTGCGGCTATGTGGTCAATCTGGCCGCAGCCGACGAGCTGCCGGCCTGCCCCGGTTGCGGCGGCTCGCGCTTTACGCGCGCGTCGCTCTTCGCCGGCGGGCGCTTCCAGCGCAAGGCCGGCGATGCCCCGACCGTGCAGGAGCGCGAGGCGCTCCTGACCGAGGCGCGCGGGCGCCTCGAGGGCCCCGGCCAGTACCTGGCCTGGGCGGACGGAGACCAGATCCGGATCGTCGGGCTCGACCGCGAGTGGACCCGCGTGGGGCGCAGCCTCGCGGCGGACGTCCGCTTCGACGACCCGACCGTGTCGCGCCGCCACGCCCTGATCGTCCGTCAGGCCGACGGCGTACGCGTGCTCGACGACCGCAGCCTCAATGGCGTGTTCGTCAACGGCGAGCGCGTCGAGTGGCGGGTGCTGCGCGACGGCGACGAGATCGTCGTCGGGCGCTATCGGCTGAACTTCATCGAGGCCGCGGCCGAGATGGAGTCGGCGGGTGCGGCCCGGATGGAGTCCACCGGCTAGCCAGTTCTTCGGGCCAGGCAGGCCCGCGGAGGAGAGGGACGGAGGGGCTCGGTTCGCGGGATCCGGGCCCTCTCCGCCTGCCCGCGCCGTTTTCACGCCCCCCTCGCTAGAGTCGCGCCGGTGGCCCAGAAGATCGCGGTCCTCTCCCAGAAGGGCGGCACCGGAAAGACGACCGCCGTCCGCACGCTGACCGACGTCTTCCGCGAGGCCGGCCTCGACGTCCTCGCCGTCGACCTCGACCCGCAGGGCAACCTGTCGGACTACTTCGACATCGATCCCGAGGCGACGCCGACGATCGGCGACGTCCTCACGGGCCGCGCCGAGGCCGCCGCGGCCGTCCACGACGGCGTCATCCCCGCCAACCTCGCCCTCGCCGAGGCCGAGCTGGCGATGGCCGGCAAGATGGGCCGCGAGCTGATCCTGCGCAAGGCGCTCGCGGACGTCGACGCAGAGCACGACGTGATCCTTATCGACTGCCCGCCCGCCCTCGGGCTGCTCACGGTCAACGCGCTGGTCGCCGCCGACTGGGCGCTGCTGAGCGCCGAGGCCCAGTACTTCGCCCTGCAGGGCGTCGAGCAGGCGCTCGAGGTCATCGAGCTCGCCCGCGACGGCCTCAACCCCGACCTCAAGTGGCTCGGCGTCCTCTTCAACATCGCCGACATGCGCACGGTCCACTCGCGCGAGGCGTACGACTCGCTCAAGGAGCACGTCGGCGAGAAGCTCCTGAGCACCGTCGTGCGCCAGTCGATCGCCTACGCCGAGTCCTCCGAGCGCGCGGTCTCGATCCTCGAGTACCGCCCCGACCTGGGCGCCGACTACGTCGCGCTGGCCGACGAGCTCCTCGGCCGCCTCGGGCTCGACGACGCCCGCGCCCGGGTGCGCGCGCAGTTCAACGGGGGCTAGCTAGCGGGCGCCGCGCGGCGAAGCGACCTCAGAGCTCGCGCACGTCCGCCCCATGCGGCTCGAACGGCGCGCGCATCACCTCCGCCCAGCCTTCCGCCTCGCGGCGCAGGGCCTCGACGACGCCGCCCGTCGTCTCGTAGTGACACCAGACGAGGACGGTCGGGCCGGCGCCGGAGATCGTCGCCCCGAGGGCGCCGAGGGCGCGGGCGCGGCGGACGAGGTCCATCGAGCGCGGGTACAGGTGCTCGCGGCGCGGCTGGTGCAGGCGGTCGTCGAGGCCGCGGGCGACGAGGTCCCAGTCGCCGCGGGCCAGGCCGAGGACGAGGAGGGCTCCGTGGGCGGTGTTGAAGACGGCGTCGCCGATCGGGACCTCCTCGGGGAGCGCGGCGCGGGCGGCCTTCGTGCGCACGGCGGCGCGCGGGACCACGACGACGGCCTCGAGGCCCGTCGGCGGGTCGAAGCGCGTCGCCTGACCGTCGGCGCAGACGACGAAGCCGCCGTGCAGCGCGGCCGCGACGTTGTCGGGGTGGCCCTCGAGCTCGGTGGCCAGCGCGAGCACGTCGGCGTCGAGCTCGAAGAGATGGTCGGCGGCGAGCAGGCCCGCGACGTAGGCCGCCGCGCTCGAGCCCAGGCCGCCGCTGAGCGGGATCTGCGAGCGGATGCGGAAGCTGAAGGCGGCCGGGTCGGCGAGCCGCGCGAAGCCGCGGACCGCGAGGTTGCGCCGGTCGCGCGCGATCTTGAGGTCGGTGTGGACCTCGAAGCGCCCGGTCTCCTCGACCTCGAGCTCCATGTGCATCGCGACCGCGCAGGCGAAGCTGTCGAACCCAGGACCGAGGTTCGCGCTGGAGGCGGGGACGCGGACGAGCCGGCGGCGGCGCATCGAGCGGGGACCCTAGCCGTCGTAGACTCGCCCGCGTGGGAAGGGGGCGGTTCAGCTGACGCAGCGGGTCACGAGCCCCGAGTTCGTCGGGCGCGAGCGGGAGCTGGCGGGGCTCACCGCGGCGCTCGCGCGCGCCATCGACGGGCGCCCGGCGGTCGCGCTCGTCGCCGGCGAGTCGGGCGTGGGCAAGACGCGCTTGGTCTCCGAGCTCGCCGACCGCGCCCGCGCGCAGGGAGCGCGCGTGCTCACCGGCGACTGCGTCGACATCGGCGACGGCGAGATGGCCTACGCGCCGATCGTCAGCGCGCTGCGCGGCCTCAGCGGCGACGAGCTCGGAGGCACCGCGACCGGCCTCGCGCCGCTGCTGCCCCAGGTCGACGCGCCCGACGCGCCCGCGGACGGCGCCCTCTCCCAGGGCCGCGTCTTCGAGCTGCTGCTCGTCCTCCTCGGCCGCCTTGGAGAGGCCCAACCGCTCGTGCTCGTCTTCGAGGACGTCCACTGGGCCGACCGCTCCTCGCGCGACTTCCTGTCCTTCTTCGTACGCAACGCGCGCCAGCAGCGGGTGCTGCTCGTCGCCACCTACCGCACCGACGAGCTGCACCGCCGCCATCCCCTCCGCGCGCTCGTGGCCGAGGCCGAGCGCGCGCCGATCGTCGAGCGCGTCGGCCTGGAGCGCTTCACGCGCGAGGAGATCGTCGCGCAGCTCACCGGCATCCTCGGCCGCCGCCCCGACGCGCGCCTGGTCGACGAGCTCTTCGTCCGCGCCGAGGGCAACCCGTTCTTCACCGAGGAGCTCGCGGCCGCCGCCGCGAGCGAAGGTCTCCCGGCCAACCTCGCCGACGCGCTCCTGCTGCGCGTTGAGGCGCTCGGCCCCTCGACCCAGACGGTGCTGCGCCTCGCCGCCGTCGCCGGCCCGCGCGTCAGCCACGGCCTGCTCGAGCGCGCCGGCGGCGTGGCGCCCGACGAGCTGGTGGCCGGGCTGCGCGACGCCGTCGCTCACAACGTCGTCGTCACCGACCCCGAGACCGGCTCCTACGGCTTCCGCCACGCGCTCATGCGCGAGGCGCTCGTCGACGACCTGCTCCCCGGCGAGCGCGGCCCGCTGCACGCCGCGCTGGCGCGCGCGCTGGAGGCCGACGCGAACCTGTCGGTGTCGCCCGCCGGCGTGACCGCCGAGCTCGCCTTCCACTGGTTCGCGGCGCACAATCTCGCGGCGGCCTTCTCGGCCTCGGCGCAGGCCGGCGCCGACGCGATGCGCCTGGCGGCCTTCGCCGAGGCCAACGCCCATTACGAGCGCGCGATCGAGCTGTGGGACGGCGTGCCCGAGGACGTGCGCGCGGACGGGGCGAGCCTCGTCGAGCTCATGCGCAACGCCGCGGAGGCCGCCCACCTCGCCGGCGAGGACGACCGCGCGGCGGCGCTGGCGCGGCGCGCGCTCACGCTCGTCGACGCCGAGGCCGACCCCATGACGGCCGCGCTGATGCACGAGCGCTACGGGCGCTATCTCTGGGTCGGGGGCAACTCGCTCGACGGCCTGGACGCGTGCCGCACCGCCGTCGCGCTCCTCCCCCAGGACGGCGACCCCGCCGACCGCGCCCGCGTGCTCGCCTCCGAGGGCCACCTGCTCATGCTCCTGGGCCGGGGCGTCGAGGCGCTCGAGCTCTGCGAGCCGGCCCTCGAGATCGCCCGCGCCGCCGGCGCCCGCCGCGAGGAGGGCAGCATCCTCGCGACGATGTGCGCCGCGACGAGCTTCGCGGGCGCCCTCGAGGACGGGATCGAGCACGGGCGCGCGGCGCTGAGCATCGCCCGCGAGCGCGGCGACGCCGAGGAGGTCGCCCGCGCCTACGTCAACCTCGGCGAGACCCTCGACCGGGCCGGGCGGGTCGCCGAGGCCGCCGAGCTCGCGGCCGAGGGCGTGGACGCCGTGGTCGAGCAGGGGATCGGCCCGCTGAGCGCGCTGCTGGCCAGCGACCGGGCGCTGCGCATGGTGCGGCTGGGCGGCTGGGACGAGGCCGAGGCCGCGGTCACGGCCGCCCTCGACGTGGCGGTCGGCGGCGTGCACGCCGCGGCGGCCCTCAGCGGCCGGGCGCTGCTCGACGTCCTGCGCGGGCGCTTCGACGAGGTGGACGAGACGCTCGAGGAGGCCAACCGCGCCCAGGCCCACGTCCGCGGATCGATGTGGACCGCGCCGGTCGTGATCGCCAGCGCCGAGCTGGCGCTGTGGCGCGGCGACCCGGGCGCCGCGCGCGACGTCATCGCGGCGATGCTCGAGAGCGTCGACCCGGCCGACGAGGACACGTTCTATATGGCGCCCGTCCTCTCCGTCGCCGGGCGCGCCGCGGCCGACCTCGCCGTGGCCGCGCGCGCCACCGGGGACGCCGCCGGCGAGCGCGACGCCCGCGCAGTGGCCGCCGGCCACGTCGCGCGCACGCATCACCTCACGCGCGCGGAGGCCTACCCCTCGGGGCGCTGCCCGCCCGAGGCGCTGGTGCACGTCGCGACGACCGAGGCCGAGGACGCGCGCGCCCGCGGCGAGGGCGCGACCGACCTGTGGCGAGGCGTCGTCGCGAGCTGGGACGAGCTCGGCTTCCCCTACGCCGGCGCCTACGCGCGCTGGCGCCTGGCCGAGGCGCTGCTGGCCGAGGGCGGCGCGCGGGCCGACGCCCAGGCGGCGCTCGCCTCGGCCCATGCGGTCGCGACGCGCCTGCGCGCCCGCCCGCTCGCGGCCGAGCTCGAGGCCCTGGCGCGCCGCGCGCGGCTGTCGCTGGAGAGCGTCCAGGCGCCGGCCGTCGACGGCGACGGCGCCGCCGAGCGCGCCGGCCTCACCGTGCGCGAGCTCGAGGTCCTGCGGCTCGTGGCCGCCGGCGAGACCAACCGCTCGATCGGCCAGGCGCTCTACATCAGCGAGAAGACCGTCAGCGTCCACATCTCGCGCATCCTGGCCAAGCTCGACGCCCGCGGCCGGGTCGAGGCCGCGGGCCTGGCGCTGCGCCTCGGCCTCCTGGAGGAGACCGAGGCGGGCGCGGACGAGAGTTAGGCCGCGGCGGGCGCCGGCGCCGGCACCGGCGCCGGGGCCGGGGCCGGGCGACGCACCAGGGTCAGCGCGTAGGCCGCGGCGACGACGCCCAGCGCGAGGAAGGCGCCGTGGACGCCGAAGAGAGCGGCGAGCGTCGGGGCGATCAGCGACCCGGCGACGATCCCCGCCAGGGCGGCGGGCAGCGCCAGGCCGTAGGCGCGCGCGAGCACGTCGGGGGCCAGCAGCCGCTGCAGGCCGGTGTCGGAAAGGATCTCGACGGTGATCGATCCGGCGCCGCAGATCACGCCGAGAGCGACGGCGCCGCCGAGGCCGAAGGGGTCGGCCAGCAGGGCGGTGGAGGCGGCGACGGCGGCCATGGCGCCGACGAGCACGGTGCGCTCGCGGCGGTGCTCGCCGAGGCGGCCGGCGAGCCCGGCGCCCAGCACGCCGCCTAGGCCGAAGGCCGCCAGCAGCCAGCCGTAGCCGTGGTCGCCGAGGCCCATGTCGCGGCTGAGCAGGAGCAGCAGGACGGTCTCGGCGCCGTAGATGACGCTGCACACGACGTCGGCGCCGACGAGCCGCAGCGCGGCCGGCTGGCCGAGGAGCGCGCGGGCGCCCTCGCGCAGCTCGCGGCCGACGTTCGGGGCCTGCTCGCCCTGGCGGGCGGGCGCGAAGAGCGCCCCGGCGGGCAGCGAGGCGACGGCGAGCGCGGACAGCCCGAAGGTCGCCGCGTTGAGGGCGAAGGCCAGGCTCGGCGAGCCCAGCGCCAGCAGCAGCGCGCCGAAGCCCGGGCCCACGACGACGCACACCGAGGTGACGGCGGCGCGGGCGGCGTTGGCCGCGCGCAGGTCGGCGTTCTCCACCAGCCGCGGCGTGGTGGCGGCCACGGACGGCAGGTAGGCGCTGGAGGCGGCGGTGGCGAGCGCCGCGATGACGGGCGCGAGCACGATCGGCAGGCCGGCCGCGGCGACCCCCGCCAGGGCGAGCATGAGCCCGAGGCGGATCGCGTCGGAGGCGAGCATGATCGTCCGGCGGTCGTAGCGGTCGGCGACGACGCCGCCGAACGGGCCGCAGATGACGATCGGAAGGACGCGCGCGGCGGTCGTGACGCCCAGCCACGCCGAGGAGTGCGTGCGCTCGTAGACGAAGGCGAGCAGCGCGAGGTTGTAGAGCCAGTCGCCTGCCTGCGAGACGGCGAGGCCGGCGAGCAGGCGGCGGAAGCGGGGATAGCGGCGAGCAACGTTCATGGCCGTCGAGTCTGCGGCTGAGGGCCAGGCGCGCACATCGGAGGGCCGCGTCGGTCTCGCGGCCCCCGCACCCGACATCGGCGGGCGGGCTCCTTACCCGAGCCGCCCGCGTCCCTTACCGGCGAGGCTCCAGGCCAGGACTCGCCCGTCAGGCGGCGGCCCCCGGCGTCCGGATCTCCTGCACCGACCAGCCGTTGCCGTCGGGGTCATTGAAGAAGACGAAGCGCCCCCACGGGAACTCCTGGACCTCGCTGACCTCCACGCCGCGGCTCGCGAGGTCGGCGCGGGCGGCGTCGGCGTCGGCGACGACGAGCTGCAGCCCCTGGACGGAGCCCGGGGGCGTGTCGACGATGCCCTTGCCCAGCGCGATCGAGCACGCCGACCCCGGCGGCGTGAGCTGGACGAAGCGGATCTCCTCGTTGACGGTGTGGTCGTGGTCGGCGTTGAAGCCGGCCTGGTCGGTGTAGAAGGCCTTCGCGCGGTCCACGTCGGAGACGGGGACGGCGACCAGCTCGAGCTTGTAGTCCATGCCCGCAATGGTCTCGGCAATTGCGGTCAGGAACGGTCCGCATTGTGTGTGACACTGGACACCGTGCTCGAGACCTCCGCACGGCTGCTGCAGCTGCTCTCGCTGCTGCAGGCGCGGCGCGAGTGGTCCGGGCCCGAGCTGGCCGAGCGCCTGGAGGTCGGCGCGCGCACCGTCCGCCGCGACATCGAGCGCCTGCGCCGGCTCGGCTATCCGGTCGAGGCGACGCCGGGGGTCGCGGGCGGCTACCGGCTGGGCTCGGGCGCCGAGCTGCCGCCGCTGCTGCTCGACGAGCACGAGGCCGTCGCGGTCGCCGTCGCGCTGCGGACGGCGGCGAGCGTCGGCGTCGCCGGGATCGAGGAGACCTCGGTCCGCGCCCTGGCCAAGCTCGAGCACGTGATGCCGACCCGGCTGCGCCGGCGCGTGAACGCCGTCGGCGCGGTCACCGTGCCCTACGCCGCCGCGGGCCCGGCCGTCGACCCCGAGGCGCTGGCCACGATCGCCACCGCGTGCCGCGACCACGAGCGCCTGCGCTTCCGCTACCGCAGCCACGACGGCGCCTCGACGCGCCGCGTCGTCGAGCCGCACCGCCTCGTCCACACCGGCCGGCGCTGGTACCTGGTGGCCTGGGACGCGGGGCGCGAGGACTGGCGCACCTTCCGCGTGGACCGCATCGACGCGCGCCCGGCCGTCGACCGGCGCTTCGTCCCGCGCGAGCCGCCCGCGCAGGACATCGCCGCCTACGTCTCGCGCGCCGTGTCGGCGACGCGCGACCGCTGGCAGGCGCGGATCGTCCTGCGCGCACCCGTCGAGGAGGTGGCGGGCCGGGTGCCGCACGCGGTCGGCACCCTCGAGGCGCTCGACGACGCCAGCTGCCTGCTGCGCACCGGCTCGGACTGGCTCGGCGGCCTCGCCGTCTACGTGGCGAACATCGGCGTCGACTTCGAGGTCCTCGAGCCGCCCGAGCTCGTCGAGATGGTGCGGACGCTGGCCGGGCGCTTCGGCCGCGCTACGCGCTGACCGCGTCCAGGCGCTGCAGGAGGTCGTGCGCCGCGAGCTCGATCTCCTTGTGGCGCCACTCGGCGGCGCGGTAGTGGCAGGCGATCAGCCCCATGCGATGCACGCGCCGGAAGTCGCCGTAGACGAAGGCGTAGCGCGCCTTGGTCTCGTCGGAGGCGCCCTCGGTCAGCCCCAGGTGCCAGGCCGCGTACTGCGCCCACGAGTGGCCTTCCAGGAACGCGTTCTCCTGCGGCGCGCGCGGCTGGACGGTCCCCCACTCGCTCTCCAGGACGTACTGGCGGGCGTCGATGAGGCGCTCGGCGTGTGCCACGGCGTCGGGGTTGACGTGGTAGGTCGCCATCGGCTGAGCCTACGGGCTGCGAGGGCGGGCGCTCTGCTAGGAGTCAGGGCATGAGCGATCAGCTGCGGGTGACCGTCTGGGGCGAGAACGTCCACGAGCAAGAAGAGGAGGACGTGCGCGCCCGCTACCCCGACGGCATGCACGCCGCGATCGCCGCGGGCCTGTCCGAGTCGCTGGGCGAAGGCGTGCGCGTGCGCACGGCGACGCTCCAGGAGCCCGAGCACGGCCTGACGCAGGCCGTCCTCGACGACACCGACGTGCTCACATGGTGGGGGCACCGGGCTCACGACCGCGTCGACGACGAGGTCGCCGCCCGCGTGCACGAGGCCGTCCTCGGCGGCATGGGCCTGCTCGCGCTGCACTCGGCGCACTACTCGAAGGTCTTCACGCGGCTGATGGGGACGTCGTGCAGCCTGCGCTGGCGCAACGAGGGCGAGCGCGAGCTGGTCTGGGCCGTGGAGCCGGCACACCCGATCGCGGCCGGAGTCCCGCAGCCGATCGTCATCGACGCCCACGAGATGTACGGCGAGCACTTCGACATCCCGGCGCCCGACGAGCTCGTGTTCGTCAGCTCGTTCGCCGGCGGCGAGGTCTTCCGCGGCGGCTGCTGCTTTCGGCGCGGCGCGGGGCGGATCTTCTACTTCAGCCCCGGCGACCAGGACTACCCGATCTACCACCACCCCGACGTCCGGCGCGTGATCGCCAACGCGGCCCGGTGGGCGGCGCCCGCGGCGGCGGCGCCGCGCTCGGTGCCCGACAGCCCCGAGTCGCCCGTCGGCTGGTTCGACGCATGACCGGGCCACTGCGCGTCGGCGTCGTTGGCCTGGGCTGGGCCGGCCAACAGCACCTCGCCGCCTACTACGCCCACCCCGACACCGAGGTCGTCGCCCTCGCCGGCCTGGAGGACGGGCCGCGCGCGAAGCTCGCCCGCAAGTACGGGATCGGCCACGCCGTCGCCGACTGGAAGGACCTGTTCGCCGGCCCCGCGCTCGACGCGGTCAGCGTCTGCGTCCCGACCTTCCTGCATGCGCCGATCGCCGTCGCCGCGCTGAAGCAGGGCTGCCACGTGCTGTCCGAGAAGCCGATCGCGCTCGACGGGCGCGACGCCGACAAGATGGTCCGCGCCGCTCGCAGGGCCGACCGCGTCCTCGACGTCGCCTTCAACCACCGACAGCGCGGCGACATCCAGAAGCTCAAGGGCCTCATCGACGACGGCCGCCTCGGCCGCACCTACTACGCGAAGGCGTGGTGGCTGCGCCGCACGGGCATCCCGACGGTCGGCAGCTGGTTCACCCGCCGCGAGCTCGCCGGGGGCGGCCCGCTCGTCGACATCGGCATCCACGTCCTCGACTGGTCGCTCTACCTGCTCGGCGACCCCAAGGTCGTCGCCGTCAGCGCGTCGACCTACGACCTCCTCGCCACCGACGGGTTCGGCGCCGGCGCCTCGGGCGGCTACACCGGCAAGACCGGCGCCGGCGACGGCGAGGCGCCCAAGTTCGACGTCGAGGACCTCGCCTCGGTCTTCATGCGGTTGGCGGACGGCGGCACCCTGCTCCTCGAGGCCTCGTGGGCGGCCCACCGCCGCGACGGCGACGAGTTCGGCATCACGATGTACGGCACCGACGGCGGCGCCGAGCTCATCGTCGACGACTACGCTCCCCGCGGCGACCTGAAGGTCTTCACCGACAAGGACGGCGAGGGCGTCGCCACCAAGGTCGCGGTCAGGCCCGGCCGCGCCCACAAGGCCGTCATCGAGCAGTTCGTCGCCAAGGTCCGGGGCGGCGACTTCCGCCGCCACGACGGCTCGGGCGCGGCCCGCCTCGCCCACGTCGTCGACGCCTGCTACCTCTCCGCGGCCGAGCAGCGCGAGGTCCGCATCGGCTAGCGCCGGTCACAGATCGAGCGAGAGCTCGGACGCCGGCCGGGTGCAGCAGGCCAGGATCCGGTCGGCGGCCGGTGGCTCGAGGGGCTCGACGTCGTAGGTCACGGCGCCCTCGACCAGGCCGCTCTCGCAGTTGTGGCACACGCCCTGCCGGCACCCGAAGCCGACCGGGACGTCGCAGGCCTCGGCGAAGTCGAGCAGGCTCGGGTAGCGGTCGTCCCAGGCGACGGTGAGGCTGCTGCGGACGAAGGTGACGGTGGGGCCGGTGCCCGGCGCGCCGTCGGGCGCGTGAGGCGGTCGGTCGCCATCCTTGACGATGCCGGAGGCGTAGACGGGGACGGCGCCGAAGGCCTCGGTCGAGACGCGCTCGGGCGCGACGCCGCGCGCGGTGAGCGCGGCGCCCATCGCGCGCATGAACGCGTCGGGGCCGCAGAGGTAGTAGTCGCCGTCCCTGGGGACGTCCGCGCGGTCGAGGACGGCGGGGTCCAGGCGTCCTTGCACGTCGTAGTCCGAGCCTGGGCTCTCCTCGGCGCCGGGCCGGCTGAAGGCGATGACGCGGTGGCCCGCGCCGAGCCCGCCGAGGAGGGCGTCGACCTCGGCGGCGAAGGCGTGCTCGTCGCGGTTGCGCGCGCCGTGGATCCACCAGACGGGCCGCGTGCTGTGCTCGCGGGCGAGGGCCTGGAGCATCGCGAGCACGGGGGTCGCGCCGACGCCGGCGCTGACGAGCACCACGGGAAGGTCGCCGTCACGCAGGACGAAGCTGCCGCGCGGCGCGGCGGCGTCGAGGACGTCGCCGACCTCGACGTGCTCGTGCAGGTAGCGGCTCGCGGCCCCGTCGCGCTTGACGCTGATCCGGTAGCCGCGCTCGTCCGGTAGGCCGGAGAGCGAGTAGCTGCGGGTCAGCGGCGGCGCGCCGCCCTCCGGATGCACGCGCACGGTGAGGTACTGGCCAGGCCGCACGTCCGCGCTCGGGGCGCCGTCGGGATCGAGCAGCCAGAACGAGGTGATGGTCGCGCTCTCGCGGCGGACCTCGGCGACGCGCAGCGGGCGGAAGCCCGGCCACGCGGGCGCCGGCTCGGCGCCGCGCTCGGGCTTTGCGAGCAGCTCGCGGAAGCTGCCCTTCCAGCCCTCGCTCAGGGCCGGGACCCGCAGCGCGCGCTCCAGCAGCGCCCGCGACTTGCCGGGGAGGTAGAGGAGCGCGTCGACCTGGGCGATCGTCAGCCGCTCGGGTCCGTCTGCCGTCTTGACGATCGCGTCGCCCGCCTGCACCGGCCCCTCCTCGACGACGCGCAGGTAGAAGCCCGGGCGGTGATGCGCCACCAGCAGCGACGGCATCGCCGGGTCGTCCATGCGGATGCCGACGCGGTAGCAGGTGACGCGCGGCTGGGTGACCTCGAAGAGCGCCTCCCCGATGCGGTAGCGGTCGCCGATGCACACCTCGTCGTCGGCGAGGCCGTCGACGGTGAGGTTCTCCCCGAACTGGCCGTAGGTGAAGTCCGAGCGCCCGAGCTCGCGCTCCCAGTAGCGGTAGGACTCGATCTGGTAGACGAAGACGGCGCGGTGCTCGCCGCCGTGGGCGAGGCGGTCGCCCTGGTCGTCGCCGTCGATGTTGATCCGCCGCGCCATCCGCGGGCCCGTGACCGCGTCCTTCCAGATCGCGGTGCGGACGGTCTTGCCCTGCCACTGGACCTCGCGCGGGAGGCCGACGTTGACGGACAGCAGGCGGCCGGCCATCACGCGGAGCAGCGGTCCGGGCGCGCCGCTGCGGCGCGCAGCGTCAGCAGCAGGTTGGGGTCTTGGAGCGCGGCGGCCGCGGCGACGCGATCCGGCGCGGGTCGGAGCCTGCGGGCGAGGCCGGCGATGCGGTGAAGGCGGGTCATGCTGCGTGAGTCCCGTCGGCGCCGAAGTTCTTACGGGCGATCATTCGACGTCGGCGTCGCCGAGGTTCCGCGCGGCCTCGAGGACGCCGTCGTGGTCGGCGCGGCAGCCCGCGCACACGCGCAGATGGATCGCCGTGCCGGGGAACCGGTCGCTGGGGTCCTCGCCGCGCAGCTCGATCTCGACGTACTGGTCCATGATGGGAACGCCGGCGTCGCAGCCCGCGTCGCCGTGCTGGGAGCGCAACAGCGCGTCGAGGTCCCTGAGGTCGGTCATCGGTGTGCCTCCTCGTCGTTGAGGGGATGGCCGGCGGCGGCCAGGCCGGCGCGGAGCCTCTGCCGGGCATCGAAGAGGTTCTTGTAGAGCGCGTTGCGGTTGGAGCCAAGCTGCAGCGCGAGCACGTCGATGGGCACGTCGTTGAGGGCGATCGCCACGAAGACGTCGCGCTGGCGCGGCGTCAGGTCCCGCTGGATCGCGCTCGTCAGCGCGGCGAGCTGCTCGCGGCGCTCGGCCTGATCGCCGGGCCTGGGCGCCAGCCGGTCGGGGAGGCGGTCCCAGGTGAGGTCCTCGGCGCTCGGCGGATGACGCTGCCAGGCATGGCGCGCCACCTTGTTGGAGACCTCGAAGATCACGAACTTGTAGGCCCAGGTGGTGAAGCGGCTGCGCCCCTCGAAGTCGTCGAGGCGGGCGAGGACCTTCAGCATCGCGTCGTCGGCGCACTGCTGGGCGACGTCGTCGAGCTCGGGGCCCGCCAGCCCCGCGAGCCCGCCCCGGCGGCGGTGCAGCTCGTGGCGCGCGGCGCGCTGCAGCAGGTCGTGGAGCCGGGCCGCGGCGTGGTCGTGACGCGGGTGGCCGCTGCGCAGGTGCTCGACCCACCGGCGCGAAGCGGTGTCCCCCGCCAGCGATCGCCTGACCGCTGCGCTCGGCGAGCCTTCGACGGTCACGAGCTGATCGTAGACGCCGCGGTAAGACCGCCGCGTGCCGCGCGACCAACGCCCACGACGGTCCCCGAACGATTGGAGCGCACGATGGGTCTCTCATGGCAGCAAGGGCCTCTGGGCCGCAACCCCAACGGCCGGTTCCTGGTTCCCGGCATGCCGGAGCGCGTGCTGTACGCCGAGCCGCTGCGGCGGCGGATGCGCGCCGAGCTCGGCGGGCGCACCGTCGTCCGCAGCGACGACGCCGTCCTGCTCTTCGAGCCGGGCCGCTACCCGGTCGCGTACTTCCCGGTCGCCGACTTCGCCGACGGCGCGCTCGTCGCGACCGACCGCCGCACGCGGCACGCCGAGCTCGGCGAGACCGCCTGGTTCGAGGTCGTCGGGGAGACGCGCACCGCGCCGCGCGCCGCGTGGCAGCACGTCGCGCCCCCCGAGCACGCGGCGGTCCTGGCCGGCAAGGTCGCGCTGGCCTGGGGCGCCATGGACGGCTTCTACGAGGAGGACGACCGGATCCTCGGCCACGCCGCCGACCCCTATCACCGCATCGACATCCGCCACTCGTCGCGGCGCCTCGTGGTCCGCGCCGGCGGCCGCGTCGTCGCCGACACGACGAGCCCCGTGGTGCTGTACGAGTCGGGCTTCGCCCCGCGCTGGTACGTGCCTCGCGAGGACGTCGTGGGCGAGGCGCTGACCGCGGAGGACCTGCAGACCTTCTGCCCGTACAAGGGCATCGCCTCCTACTACGACATCGGCGGCGTGGCGCACGCCGCATGGTCCTACCGGGCGCCGCTGCACGACATGGCGGCGATCGGCGACCTCGTCTCCTTCGAGCCCGATCGCGTCGACGTCACGCTCGACGGCGAGCGCCTGGAGCCCGAGCCCGGTCAGACCGTCGTCTCGCACGGCATCGACCGCAACCTCGACCTCGACGAGGTGGGAGAGCAGGTAGACCTCCGTGCATGACCAAGCCACTGCAGGACACCGTCGCCCTGGTCACGGGCGCGAGCAGCGGGATCGGCGAGGCGACGGCGCGGGCGCTCGCGCAGCAGGGCGCGACGGTCGCCGTCGCCGCCCGGCGCAAGGACCGCCTGGACGCGCTCGCCGCGGAGATCGGCGGTCTGGCGCTCGAGACCGACGTCACCGACCGCGAGCAGGCGGTGGCCGCCGTCGAGCGCGCCGCGAGCGAGCTCGGGCGCCTGGACATCGTCATCAACAACGCCGGGGTGATGCTGCTGGGCCCGATCGTCGACGCCCCGGTGCAGGAGTGGGAGCGGATGATCGCGCTCAACCTCCAGGGCCTGCTGTACGTCGCGCACGCCGCGATCCCGCACCTGATCGCCGCCGCCGAGCGCGAGCCACGGCGGGTGGCCGACCTCGTCAACGTCAGCTCGGTCGCCGGCCGGCGCGTGGGCGTCGGCGGCGGCATTTACCAGATGACCAAGCACGGGGTCGGCGTCTTCAGCGAGGCGCTGCGCCAGGAGATCACCGAGCGCCACGTGCGCTCGTCGTTGATCGAGCCGGGAGCGACGGAGAGCGAGCTCGTCAGCCACGTCCGCGAGGAGGTCCGCGAGCAGCTCACCGTCAACCTCGCGGAGATGCTGCACGCCGAGGACATCGCCGACGCGATCGTCTACATCGTCACGCGCCCCCGGCACGTCGCGATCAACGAGATCCTCGTCCGGCCGACCGAGCAGGTGCGCTAGTCGAGGACCGCGTCGAAGAGTTCGAGCGGGCCGGCCGCGGCCCGCAGCTCGTCGGTGACCGCGCCGTCGATCAAGACGAAGAGCATCCGCACCGGGCGGTCGGACCGGTTCGCCCACGCGTGGTTGGTGGCGCGCTGGACGACCGCGTCGCCCACGCCGACCCGCGTCTCGGAGCCGTCGTCGAGCAGGAGCCAGGTCTCGCCCTCGAGCACGACGCCGACGTCGACGGTCTCGGTGCGGTGCATGGGCGACTCGGCGCCGGGTGCCATCTCGGTGAAGCGGACCATGACCCCGTTGGCGGGCGGCGGCGTGCGGACGGGGCGGTCGGTCGGCTCCGCCTCGTCGGCCGCGATCGGCGCCGGCGTCGCGTCGGTGATCCAGACCTCGTGGAACGCGGCGGTTCCGATGTCGAGCGTCTTCGGGGTCGGGGCGTCCGACAGCACGATCGATCTGCCGGACGCGTCGTGGCCGGTGACGATCCGGCGCGGGGCGGCGCTCATGGCGGCAGCCTAGGACCGCCGCCCGAGCGTTGCAATCAGGCCCTCAGGCCCGGGACGCGGCCGCGGTGATCGCCTGCAGCGTGCGCACGGTCGTCTCGATGTCGCTGATGTCGAACTGGCCCAGCAGACGGGTCGTCGGGCCGGCGATGTACTCGCGCAGGCTGCGGTGCACGGCCTGGCCCGCGGGCGTCAGGTCGACGTGCCCGTCGCCCGTGATCAGGCCGTCGGTCTCGAGCCGGGCGAGCAGCTCGCGCGTGGAGTCGGCGTCGAGGTTCGGCGAGCCCTCGAGGTCGCGGCTCAGCGCCTCGCGGTCGAGCCCGGGTCCGCGCGTGGCGACGAGCTGTAGGGCGTACCAGGTCTCGGGCTCGGTGTCGCGCTGGGCGAGGTGCTCGCGCAGCGTGGCGGTCAGCGTGCGCTCGGCGAAGGCGAGGGCCTGGCCGAACTGGCCGTAGACGGCGGGTGGGGTGGTCATGCGAGGCTCCGTTGCGTAGGATCGACAGGTACCTGTCCACCGTACCAGAGTGGACAGGTACCTGTCTACCCATGGAAGCCAACCTCCCCGCCCGCCCGCTCATCGGGCTGCTCCTGCGGCTCGTCTACCAGTCCTATGCCCAGGAGATCGACGCCGCCCTGCGCGACGCCGGCTTCGACGACGTCCGGCCGGCCGCCGCGAACGTCTTCCCCTTCGTCCCGCCCGAGGGCATCACGGTCTCCGAGCTCGCCGACCACGCCCGCGTGCGCAAGCAGACGATGGCCCAGGCGGTCGACCAGCTCGAGCGCACGGGCTACGTCGAGCGCCGCCCCAACCCGGCCGACCGCCGCTCCCGGCTCGTCTTCCTGACCGACCGCGGCGCCTCGGTCCCTCCCGTCACCCACGCCGCCGCCGCGCGCGTCGAGGAGCGCTGGGCGAAGCTCACGAGCCCGGAGGAGCTCGAGGCGCTGCGCGCGGCGCTGCAGCGGCTGCTCGTGGAGCTGCGGGCGCAGTAGGGCGCGGGGGCCGTCAGACGCGTTCTCGTGGCGCGGGGCCAGGCGCCTGCTCCGGACGGCGGATCAGGCGATAGGCGATGTAGAAGTGCACCGTCGCCGCGGGTACGAGCAGCGCCCCCCACCAGCCGCCGTGGCCGAAGCCGTACAGGATGGCGGTGAGGAACACGAGCCAGATGCCGATGACGACGCGGACCGCCAGCATGAGGCGGGCGTGGCTGTACTCCCATGCGGACGGCACTTTCGTCTGGCGCACGCGCATGGAGATCGCGCTTCTGACGAGGTCGGCGGCGTCCGCCGGGCGGGGGCGCTGCTGGCCCTCCGCGGCGGCGGCCATCAGCACCGAGAGCATCTCGTGCTCGTGCTCGCGGCGGAACGCCTTCGGGTAGAGCGCCAGCAACGAGCGGTAGCGGCGCTCCAGACGACTCGAATCCGTCATGTGCTCGCCATCCCTCCACTCGGATCCAACCGCACCATCGCGGCGCGGGCATTGGCGTGCAGCCGCTCCGCCTCCTCAGCCAGGGTCTCCTCGCCCGTCGGCGTCAGCCGGTAGTAGCGACGCAGCCGGCTCTCCACGACCTCTTCGCGGTCCACGGCGATCAGCTTGTCCTCGCGAAGGCGGTCCAGCGCCGTGTACAACGTCCCTGCCCGCAGCCGCACTCGCCGCTTCGAGATCTGCTCGACGTCGGCGATGATCCCGTAGCCGTGTTGGCTGCCTCCGGCCAGCGCCGTCAGGATCAAGAACGTCGCCTCCTGCATCGGCCGCTTGCTCATGCGGCCAATATATATCGAACAACTAGCTATCGTCAAGCCGGCCCGCGTACGCGTGCCAGACGAACTCGTACAGAGCGTGCGCGTCGAGGAACGCCTCCAGGTCCTCGACGCCCGGATCGCCGTAGACGGCGAGCAGCTCTTCGAGGTACGTCGGGCTCTGCCCGCGCGCTCTGGCGCTCGCCACGAGCCCGCAGACGTCCCACGCGACGGGGCCGACACACACGTCCTCGAGGTCGTTCCAGACCAGGCCGCTCGCGGTGCGCAGGACATTCGACATCGAGGCGTCGCCGTGAAGGGCCTGAGCGGGCAGCGAGCTCTCGAAGACCGCCGGGGTCAGCGCGTCGAGCTTGACCGAAAGGCAGTCGATGTCCTCCCGCGTGAGCGAGGGCGATGGGCGCAGCTCGGCCAGCAGGCGCTCCAGCCAGTCCCGTATCTCCCTCAGCGGCGCCAGGTCGCCCGGGAACTCGGCGAGCGCGGCGTGCAGCTCGCGCAGGGAACCGCCGAGCTCACGTGGCTCCGGCGGCGGAGCATGCGCGTCGTGTGCGACGAACTCCCACATCGTCATCCACAACCCATCGTGCTCGTGCGGCCCCGGCGGCAGGATGTCGCTGGGTGGGACGACCAGGTCCGTCCGGCCGGCCAGGAAGGCCCCGACGGCCACCTCGCGCGCCAGCCACTGCTCGACGTCGTCGTGCAGGACCGCCGTCGCGGTCATCACCCGCGCCACGACCGGCGCGGGCTTCAGATGCACCAGCACGTTGCTGCCCGCCGCGAGCGGCACCGCCTCGTCGCAAGCCACGCCGTGCTCGCGGGCCACGGCCTGCGCGGCTTGCACCAACGAGGATTCGCTGCGGCTTTCCATGCTCGGCGGGCCCGTGCGCAGCAGGTCCGACAGCAGGTAGTGTCGCAACCGTGTTCCGGTGCGGCATCTGGGTGGCCGCCGCGGCCCTCGTCGCACTCGCCGCGCCCGGCGCGGCGTCGGCGGACCTCGTCGTGAGCCAGACCGCGACCCCCAAGCCGGTGAAGAAGGGCGCGCTCGTCACGATCACGGTCAGCGTCACCAACCCCGGGCCCGCCGTCGCCGGCAGCGACGAGAGCCAGGTCGAGATCTTCCCGCTGCGCGGCGCGACCGAGCACGCCGCGGCGAACCCCTACCAGTCGGTGACGCCGTCGCAGGGGACCTGCACGATCACCCCGACGGGCGCCTACCAGGTCGCGGACTGCTCGTTGGGCGACCTGGCGCCCGGGGCGAGCGCCCAGATCGTCGCGGTGCTGGTCGTCAACGAGTCGATGAACCACGTCGCCGCGCCCAAGTCCGCGACCTGGTCGGAGCTCAACGTGGCCGCGAGCACGCCGCCGACGGTCGCCGGCGCCAAGCAGATCAGGCTCGCCGGCCTACCCGACGGATGCGTGCCCGGCGACTTCGCCCTGACCGCGACGGTGCAGGCCGCGCACGTCAAGAAGGTCACCGCGACGCTCAACCTCGGCTTCGACGACACCGGCGACGGCGTCACCTGGCGGCGCTCGGCGAACGGCCGCCGCCTGAAGGCGACGGTGCCGGCGGGGCACATCAACAGCCCCCGCATCGGCAAGGCCTACAAGCTCACGATCGTGGCGACCCGCCACGGCGGGCACGCGCTCAGGCGCACCGTCACGTTCGAGCTGTGCGGGTGACGGTCACCCGCGAGCGCTGAGCGCGACACTACGTCGCATGGACGACCTCTTCATCCCGCTGTGGCCGCCCGCGTGGGTGGAGGACCACACCCTCGCCGACGAGCAGCTGGTCGCAGCGGGTGACGACGTCAAGCTCATGAGCGCCGTCCGCTCCGACGAGCGCCTCCTGCTCTCGGTCTCGTGGCCCGGAGGCAGGCGCTACCTCATGATCGACCCGCACGGCGACCACGCGGCCGAGGCCTTCCGCGCCGGCGAGATCTCGACCGACCAGGACATGGCTCGCGCGATCGATGCGATGTGGTCGCAGGCGCTGCTGCTCGCCAAGCAGGTGCAGGATGGCGAGCTGCCGACGGAGCTCGAGGAGCCGCGCAAGCGCCGGCGCTGGCGGCGCCGCGACTGACGCAGAGCGCGCTTCACGCCTTCCCAGCATGAGCGGGTACGACCGAGACTTCTGGGAAGGGCGCTGGTCGCAAGCCCTGCACGCGCACGGCGATCGCGTCGCGCAGCGACCGCCGAACGCCCACCTGACCGCCGAGATCGGTGACCTGCGACCCGGACGCGCCCTCGACGCGGGCTGCGGCCATGGGCCCGACACGCTCTGGCTCGCCGCGCGCGGATGGCGGGTCACCGCTGTCGACTTCGCCGCGACGGCCCTCGCCCACGCCCGGTCGACCGCCGAGGCCATGGGACAGGACCTCGCCGAGCGCATCGACTGGGTCGAAGCCGATCTTGCGACCTGGACGCCTCCGGGCGACGAGTACGACCTGGTGGTCTGCCTGTACGTCCACGTGGCGGGATCGGTCGAGGAGATGGTGGCGCGGATGGCGACGGGGGTCGCTCGCGGCGGGACCGTGTTCCTGGTCGGCCACCGCCCGATCGACCCGGCCACCGGAGCCGCGACGGCCGCGGCCGGGCAGGTGCAGGTCTCTGTCGAGGCGGCGCTCGCCGCCCTCGATCCGGACCGGTGGGAGCCGATCGTCGCCGAAGAGCGTCCGCGGTCGATGGCCGGTAGCGGCGTCGATGCCGTGATCCGAGCGCGACGCCGCGCCTGATGACCGAGAAGCTCAGCAGCGAGCCGCCGCCCGTGCGCCGCCACTGTCGGTTTACGCGAACGAGCACTCTGTGATCCTCGCCGCATTGGGCAATCACCACCGGTCGGCGGACCACCGCGTGTCGTCCAACGCAGCACTCCGCGTGATCCCCCGCCGCGCCCCTGCTCCTGTCGCTTCTATGTCAAGAAATTGATGGTGTCGAGATTGTCCTGGGCGGGGGTGGGCGGCTGCAGCAGTCGCCAGACGCGGCGGGCGAGGTAGAGTCTTGAGGCAGCGGATGGCTTCGCGGCTGCTCTTGCCCTCGGCGCGTCGGCGGGCGATGTAGTCGCTGGGTCTGCAGGGTGACAGCGCGCGCGGGTGACGATCACGCGGTGCAGCGCCGCGTTGATCTGGCGGTTTCCGCCTCGGTCGAGCCGCTGGCGCTGGGTGTTTCCCGAGCTGGCGGGGATCGG
The DNA here is from genome assembly GCA_963851295.1 of uncultured Actinomycetes bacterium. Classification (GTDB taxonomy): domain Bacteria; phylum Actinomycetota; class Thermoleophilia; order Solirubrobacterales; family Solirubrobacteraceae; genus JAOPZW01. The sequence continues at coordinate 326,958 of CAWKOS010000007.1, forward strand.
TGCGACGCCCTGCCGCGCGGGCGAGCCTGGCCGGGGTCGCGAAGCGCTGGGCGCCGGCGATCTCGCCGACGAGCTTGGCCGCCGTCAACGGTCCGAACCCCGGCTCTGAGAGCAGCTGCGGTGCGATCGTCGCGACGAGGCCGGCAATCTCGCGCTCGAGCGCCTTGATCGTTTGAGAGAGCTCGCGGATGCGCCGCAGCTCGTCGCGGGCGATGCGGACGCGCATGGTCTGCTCTGCCCTGGCGAGCCGCCGGGCGACGCGCGGCGCCCAGCGACCGTAGAACAGCGAGCTGCCGGGCAGCACGAGCTCAGGCCAGAGATCGTGCAGATGCCACTGCAGCGTGCTGTTGAGCGCGACGCGCTGCCGAACCAGCCGCTCGCGATGATCGACCAGCAGCCGCAGATCGAGCTCAGGCCCGTCCAAATGCGCGACCGGGAAGGACTGAAGGCCCTCCCGCAAGGCAGCGCGGGCGACGGCAAGCGCGTCGAGGGGGTCAGACTTGCCGCGCTGACGAGCACTGGTTCTGGCCTTGGCGGTCAGGTGCGTCGGGACCCGCAGCACCCGCTCGCCGCGGCCGATCAGAAACCGCTCCAGCGACCCCGAGACGTGCCGGCAGTCCTCAAGTGCCCACACCCGCTCGCCATCAAGGCCGCGCGCCCACCGCAACAGCGCATCGAACCCGCGCCGGCCGACCGCGACGGTCTGCTCGCCCAGCAACTCCCCGGTCGCGGCCGCGACAGCGGCGACCGTGTGCGAACGCTTGTGAGTGTCCGCGCCAAGCACGATCATGGCCCTCGTCCTCCTCTTGATCCCTTAGGGGCGGACGCCCGGCGGACACGGCTTGCTGGAGGCGGTGCCACGCATCTATCAAGTCACGCCAGACGTCCCCGGCCGGCGACGAGCGACAAAACAAGAGCAGGTCAGACCGCAGATCTGGCCGACAGCCTCAAAGAGAGTCAGCTCGCCGCCGGTCGGGACCATCCCCTCGGCGTCGGACATCACCGACGACCCAAATCACAACAGCAAGCCTCGTTGCAAGAGCGACGGTGCTCGAAGCTCCGTCCGATGGCAAGCTCGAACGAGTCAACGTCGTGCCCAGGCATCGGATGCGACGGGTTTTGCCGAGTGGCGCTTCTGTTGGTCGTCCTTGCCGACAGCGGAGCCCCGCGCGGCAACAACGCGTCAGGCCGGCACCCCGCTGACCTCACGAAGGAACGGCCGGATGAACTCCGCGAGTTCCCGAGGATGGTCGTGGTAGTCGTCGCCGGCCACGTAGCACCAGAAGCGCTCCGCGGCAGCAGGCGGCCCACCCGCCGCCATTGTCTTCTGAACCACCGCCCTCAACGGGGCTCGAACGGCGTCGAAGTCGTCGACCAGGGCATACAAGCCCGGCTCGTGCAGAATCGCCCCGCGCACCGATCCCGGATAACGAACCAATCCGCTGAGCTCAGACGAGGCTGGCAACGACGAGCAGGGCGGCCGAGCTGCTCAGCAGAATCGGACAGATCTTGAACCAGACCACCGGCGTGCGTGCCCCCGTGAGCGCGGTGAGCGCAGCGAGCGCGACGAGCAACCCCGCGGCGACGCGATAGAGCCACACGGTGGCATCCGCGTCGGAGCCTGCCACCGCCGTGGTGACAACCACAGACGCGGCGACGCCCCACATCGTGAATGCCTCAGCGAGCCATTCCTGCGTGATCACGCGGCGATTGTCCGTTGTGATCGGCTCAAAGCCCGCAACGACCTGCCGCGTCGGGATCGCGTGAGCCACTCCCCAGCCCGCCACCACGCCGGCTGCGAGATAGGCGAGGACGGTGTCCACGTCGTGACCGTACGCCGGATGCGTGCGCAGGGGCAACCGAAGGCGCCACACAACCGGACGTCGGCAGAACTACGGCGCCTGCACCGCCGACGCGAAGCCGCCGCTGTTGCCCTGGATGATCGGGACCATCGCGACCGCCTGGCCGGTGATCGTCTGGAAGCCCACGGCAGGCCCGGCGATGCCTGTCGCGCCGGCCGGCGTCAGCAGGTCGGGAGGGCCGAACGGGACGCCCGGTCCGGGCGACAGTGCGGCGTACGTGAGGGTGGGGGTCTGGGTGTCGAACTGCGACCAGACGATCGCCGCCTGACCGCTCGGCCCGACCGCCGCGTCGCCGAGCGCGGCGCTCCGCGCGTCGCCCGAGACGAGCTGGGCGGGCCGCAGGCCGCTGCTCGTCAGCCGGGCCGCCTTGACGCCGACCCGGGCGTTGCCGGCCACCGCGCCGGTCCACGCGATCGCGATCGCGCCGTTGCCGGTCACGAGCGGCAACGCCATTGCGTTCTCCGCGACGAAGCCGCCGTTCATTTCCAGCGTTGCGTTCTCCAGCGGGTAGGCGTGCCAGCCCTTCCCGGGCCGTCGTTGGGCGGTCCCAGCGATAAGCCGCGTCGGCTGGCTCTCGCGAATGTCGGCGACGTCCCACGCCAGGATGAAGCTGCCGCCTGGGGTCACCGCGGCCTGCAGCGAGGTGTTCGCCACGCCGGAGGCCTTCGCGACGTTGAGCACCGAGCCCCAGCCGCGGCCCGCGTCGCGGATGCGCGCCTCGATGCGCCCGGAGCGGATCCACGCGACGATGCGGTCGCCGTGCGCGTTGATCGCGACCGCCGGCGTGAAGGCGCCGGGCGACGAAACCTTCGTCGCCTTGCCGAACTTCCCGCCCGAGGGCCGCTCGATCGTCGATAGCCCGTTGCCGCCAGCGTCGAAGAGCACGATCGCCTGGCCCGAGTGGTTCGCCGCCGCGACGAACCCGGTCTCGTACGGCGCGAGCGTCTGCCAGCTCCCCAGGGCGCTGCCGTCGGAGCGGCCGTAGGCGGCGACGAGGCGAAGCTTCGCGCGATTGAACGCGCCGACCGAGGCTACCTGGCCGCTCACGAACAGCACGCGCGTGGTGGCGTACTGCAGCGCCTGAGCGTTGCCCCAGCCCACGCCGGGCAGGTTCGCGAGGCGCGTCCAGCCGCCGCTGGGCGCACGCGTGGCCATACCGGTAAAGCGCGACTGCGACGCCGTCGGCACCCCGTCCCAGAGGAACAGCGCACGCCCCTCGGCGTCGAACGACAGGCGAGCCGGGGCGAGCGCCCCCGGGCCGGCCGGGACGGGCTCGGTGCCCCAGGTCGCCGCGGCGGCGGGCAGCGCCAAGCACAGAAGCGCCACGACCGTTGTGATCGACGTGAGGATCTTGTTGCGGGCCGGCATCGCGACCTCCTAGGTGGCTGCGGCGCGGCGCGAAACTCGCGCTCTCCGCCTCTTACAACGCCGGTGCCGCGCGCAAGTTACGGCTGCTCGCGCTCGTCCTCGCGCGCCCGAGCCGACGAGCACGATGGCCCACGACGCTGCACTCCATGCGCCCGAGCGGTCGCTCGGCCACCCCTCTCGCGCTGTCCCTTTCGCTGCTCCTATGTCAAGAAATTGATGGTGGTGGCGGTGTTCCTCGGTCGGGGTGGGGCGCCTGCAGCAGGTGCCAGATGCGCCGCGCGAGGTGGCGCTTGAGGCAGCGGATTGCTTCCTTGGTGCTCTTGCCCTCGGAGCGTTTGCGAGCGATGTAGTCCTGCGTTTCGGGGTGGCAGCGCAGGCGGGTCACGGCGATGCGGTGGATAGTGGCGTTGATCTGGCGGTTGCCGCCGCGGTCCAGGCGGTGTCGGTTGGTCTTGCCGGAGCTGACCGGGATCGGCGCGACGCCGGCGGCCCGGGCGAGCTTGGCGTCGCTCGAGAAGCGGCTCGCGCCGGCGACCTCGCCGACGAGCTTGGCCGCGGTCAAGGGCCCGAAGCCGGGTTCGGTGAGCAGCTGCGGCGCGACCTCGCCGACCAGCGCGGCGATCTCTCTCTCGAGCGCTTTGATGGTCTGCGAGAGCTCGCGGATGCGGCGCAACTCATCGCGGGCGATGCGGACGCGCATCGTCTGCTCCGCCCGGGCGAGCCGCCGTGCGACGCGCGGCGCCCACGGCTGTGGAACAGCGAGCTGCCAGGCAGCTCGAGCTCGGGCCAGAGATCATGCAGATGCCACTGCAGCGTGTTGTTGAGCGCGACGCGCTGACGAATCAGGCGCTCGCGGTGATCGACCAACAGCCGCAGGTCGAGCTCCGGACCGGCCAGTTGCGCGGCCGGCAACGCATCTAAGCCTTCGCGCAGCGCCGCCCTGGCGACCGCGATGGCGTCGATGTTGTCGGACTTCCCGCGGTCGCGAACGTTGCGCCGGGACGCCGCCATCAGCCGGGTCGTGACGCGCAGGACCCGCTCGCCGCGGCCGATCAGAAACCGCTCAAACGACCCCGAGACATGCCGACAGTCCTCCAACGCCCAGACCCGCTCGCCGCCGAGGGCCCGCGCCCAACTCAGCAACGCCGCGAACCCCCGGGCGCCGACCTGGACCGTCTGCTCGCCAACCAGCTCGCCGGTCGTCGCTGAGACCGCAGCGATCGTGTGCGAGCGCTTGTGGGCGTCCGCCCCGAGCACGATCATCACCCTCGTCCACCTCCACCTCGACTGGGTGGATCCCCGGCGGACACGGCTTGCTGCGGGCGCTGCCACGCTCCTATCAAGTCACGCCGGACATCCCTGGACCGGCGACGAGCGACACAGCGAAAGGTGGTCAGACCCCAACGGGGCCGACAGCCTGAAAGAGAGTCAGCTCGCCGCCGGTCCGGGACCATCTCCACGGCGTCGGACATCACCGACATCGCGGATCACAACAGCAAGCCTGGAAGGCGACGTGCCACGGCTCCCCGCCGTCATCGGGGGCGGTCATGCGAGCACGATCTCGAAGGCGGGCAGTCCGTAGAGCGCCTTCGGAAGACGTGCTTGACGCTTGGGAGCCCTGGCACCCAAGATCCGCAGCTGCGCTTTCGCGTGCACGCGATAGCGGTAGCGCGCAAGGGGAGCGAAGGACGGCTGCTCGGTTGCATGGATGGCGAGAGTTCGCTGATCTTCGTCCCGCGTTCTCGAAGAGGGGCGACCAGGCGGTCGGTGTGCGAGGCTGCCTGATCGTGTCTGCTCGAAACGACGCGAGACGACGCTGGTACTACGAGGTCGGCATCGCCAAGGCGCCGCTGCTGCAGGAACACCTGCGCCGCGCCCGCGCGCTCGGCCACGACTTCGCCGTCCCGGCGACGGCGACGCCCGCCGCCACCGCGTGAGCCGATGGCACGCTTGCTCGCCTACGTCGACGCCGTCCCCGGCCGGCTGTACCCACTCGTCGACACCTTCCAGGAGCTCATCCGCCGCGGCCACCACCTGACCATCAAGGCGGGCATCGACGACATCGAGCGCCTGCGCTCGATCGGCCTGCACGCCGAGCCCCTCGCAGCGCCGATCGCGCGCTTCGAGCCCGACGACTGGAAGGCGCGCACGAAGTTCGGCGCACTCATGTCCGGGCTGCGACAGTTCGGCGAGCGCGCCCGCGACCAGGCCACCGACCTCGCCGCGGCGATCGAGGCCGAGCACCCCGACGCGCTCTTCATCGACGAGGGCTCCTGGGGCGCCGCCGCGGCGGCCGAGCGCTCCGGCCTGCCGTGGGCCGTCTCCCTCGTCTCCGCCGTCCCGATGACCTCGCGCGACGCGCCGCCGTTCGGCCTCGGCCTGCGCCCGCGCCACGACAGGGTCGGCCACCTGCGCGACCGGATCGCCCGAGCGCTGACGCTCGGCTCGTTGGAGCGCATCGTCGCCCGACAGCTCAACCCGCTGCGCGCCGAGCTCGGCGTCGGCCCGTTCACCACCATCGACGCCTCCTACCTCGCCGCCGACGCGATCCTCGCCTACACCGCCGAGCCCTTCGAGTACCCACGCACCGACTGGCCAACCAAGCTGCACCTCGTCGGCCCCGGCCTCTGGGAGCCACCGGCCGAACCGCCCCCATGGCTGAACGACATCACCCGGCCGCTCGTGCTCGTCACCTGCTCGACGCTGTTTCAGAACGACCGCCGGCTCGCCGAGGTCGCCTGCGAGGCCTTCGCCGGCCAGCCCCTCGACGCGGTCATCACCACCGTGGAGATCGACCCCGCCAGCCTCAGCCCGCCGGCAAACGTCCGCGTCGAGCGCTTCGTCCCGCACGCACCGGTCCTCGACCGCGCCGTCTGCGTCGTCTGCCACGCCGGCATGGGCATCACCCAGAAGGCGCTCGCTCACGGGGTGCCCGTCGTCGCCGTCCCCTTTGGCCGCGACCAGCCCGAGGTCGCACGCCGCGTCGAGGTCGCCGCCGCCGGCGTCCGCCTCCCGGCCCGCCGCCTCAACCCCGAGCGCCTACGCGCGAGCGTCGAACAGGCCCGGCGCCTCACACCCGGCGCACGACGCATCGCCGCCGCCTTTCAGGCAGCCGGCGGCCCTGTCGCGGCGGCCGACGCGCTGGAGCACCTCGTCCCCGCGAGCAAGCCCCAACCAGCGTGAGCACCGAGCCGCCGGCGACGCCGGGTTCAGAAGACGACCGCCCATCCGCGCGGTTGCCGTGAGCAACTGCGCGCCGCCGAGGCGCTGTCGCGCTTCCGCATTCGCCTGAGGCTGTCGCGTAAGTCGGGTGTCGTCCGGGGCAGTTAAGACCATGTCGGGATGGGCTCGAGCTTTATTGCGTGCGACCGCGAGCAGTCGTTTCTGATGCCGCCCGACGTGCGGGAGTGGCTGCCGGAGAACCACCTGGCGTGGTTCGTGTTGGCGGCGGTGGAGGAGATGGATCTGTATCCGTTTTATGCCGCCTATCGCGTTGACGGCAAGAGCCGGCCGGCCTACGAGCCGGCGATGATGGTGGCGCTGTTGCTCTACGCCTATGCGCGAGGGGTTCGGTCCTCGCGGGTCATCGAGCGCGGGTGCGTGGAGGACGTCGCCTTCCGCGTGCTGGCCGCGCAGCAGCGGCCGGATCACGCGACGATCGCGCGGTTCATCGAGCGCCACGAGGCGGCGCTGGCCGGATTGTTCGGCGAGGTGCTGTTGCTCTGCGCGCGCTCGGGGCTGGCGAACGTCGGGGTCATCGCGATCGACGGCACCAAGGTCCAGGCCGACGCGAGCCGCGACGCGAACGCCGACTACGAGCAGTTGGCGCGCGAGATCCTCGAGGAGGCCAAGGCGATTGACGCGGCCGAGGATGAGCTCTACGGCGATCGCCGCGGCGACGAGCTGCCCGAGGAGCTGTCGAGCGCGCAGGGCCGGCGCGGGTGGCTGCGCGAAGCCAAGCGGCGCCTGGAGGCCGAACGCGACCGCTCGCCGCAGCCGGTGGCGCGCTCACGGCCCAAGCGCGTCAAGGAGGCCAAGCGCCGCTTGGAAGAGGAGCTGTGGACCGAGTGCCGGGCCAACGAGGCCTACGAGCGCTACCGAACCGGACGCATGAAAGACGGGCGGCGCTTCAGTCGCGCGCCCGATCCCTACACGCCGCCGAGCACGCCGCAGGGGCGTATCAACACGACCGATCCGGATTCGCGCGTGGTCAAAGGGCTGCGCGGGTTCATCCAGGGCTACAACGCCCAGGCCGTCACGAACGAGCACCAGATCGTGCTCGCCGCCGAGGTGATGACCGCCGCACCCGACTTCGGGCATCTCGAGCCGATGCTCGACGCGACGCGCCGCGAGCTGCAGGCCATCGGTGTTGAGGACACGCCGGGCGTCGTCTTGGCCGACGCCGGCTATTGGCATCAGCGCCAGATGGAGCGCGCGATCGCTCAGGGCAGCCAGGTGCTCATCCCGCCCGACACCGCCAAGCGCAAGGCGCCGCGGCCGGGCTGGACGGGCGGTTACTACGCCTTCATGCGGCGCGTGTTGGCCGGCGAACGCGGGAGCGAGCTCTACGGACGCCGGCAGCCGATGATCGAGCCTGTCTTCGGTCACACCAAACACAACCGCGGCATGGGCCGTTTCCACCGGCGCGGCCGAGCAGCCGTCAGAGCCGAATGGCGGCTCATCACCGCCACGCACAACCTGCTCAAGCTTCACCGCCACGGCCTCCCGGCTACCTGAGCAGCCGCGGGTGCCCGCCCCCCGCGCCGGACGAAACTCACCTGCCGCGTCGCGGCTCTCGAGCCCGCACCGGCCGACGACTTACGCGACAGCCTC
>CAWKOS010000008.1:0-395616 GCA_963851295.1 uncultured Actinomycetes bacterium
CCCCTCAGCGCCGATCGCCCCGGGGGAGGGATCTCCTCGCGCCGGGCGGGCAGCCGGGCGGACGCCGGCGCGCGCCGACCCGCGGCCGTCGCCGCGCGCGGGCCCGAGCCGCGCGACACCCAGTCGGCCGGCTGCACGGGCAGGGCGAGTACCGCTTGCCAAGTCGCGGGGTCCGTCTCGCCGCTCGCAGGCAGGCCGCGCGACGTCTGCAGGCCCATCAGCGCCTGCTGCGTCGACGTGCCGAACACGCCGTCGACAGGGACGTCGGGCGAGAAGGCGACTAGGTGCTCCTGCAGCCAGACGACCTCGTCGCCCTTGGACCCCTTGTCGAGCGCCGGCCAGCCGGGGTCGGCCAGGGGCTCGGCGGCTCCGGGAGCCTGGGCGAGCGTCGCCCACGTCGATGCCCCCGTCGCCTGCCAGCTCCACCACGACAGGCCGCCGGCGCCGTACGCCGCCCACACCTGGCGGAAGCGCTGGATCTCGGCCGGGGCCGGCGACTGGTAGGTCTGGCCGAGCGGCGCGATCGGGACCCCGTAGATGCGGTTGTGCGCCCACGTGCGCGCGCTGACCGCGTCGACCGACCCGCCGATGTCCTTCCAGTAGACCTGCGGCAGGTTGACCTGGGCGGCGCCCGGCGCCAGGAAGACCGAGTAGGGCAGCCCCGGGTGGTAGTCGACGTATGGGAACGACGTCAGCCCGATCGGATAGGCCGGCCCGACGGCGGCTCGCAGCGCGGCGACGTACTGCTGCGCCTGCGCGTAGCGGCCCTGATACCGGCTCTCGGCGTCGATGACGAGGCAGTCGGCGCCCACGGCCACGGCGCTCGCGCCCTGCGCCGCCTCGCCGAGCGGATCGGCGCCGTAGACGAACTGCCACGCGCACACATGGAGGCCGTACGCGTGCAGGGCCTGCACCAGTGTCGGGTTGAACTGCGGCCACGCATCGTCCGGGCCGTCCGAGCTCTTGACGAAGACGGTCCGATGCCGCAGCCCGCGCCCGCGCAGCGATGGCGTTGACGTCCCCGCCCTCGCTCTTCGGCAGCTGCCAGATCCACATCCCGTTGCCGGCGAACGGCGCCGGAAGCGGGCCGCCGGGGGCCCGGCGCTGTGCGGGCACCGGCAGCACGACGAGCCGGATCACCCGCGATCGGCGCCCGGCGCGGTCGGTGACGCGCACCGAGATCGTCCGGCCTTGGTCCCCGGCGGGACACGGGCCACCCACCCCGTCGCCGAGCGCCTGAGCTTCGTCGCCAGCGCCCCCTTCGACCAGCGAAAGCTCACGCGCATCCCGGCCTTGAACCCCGTGCCGCGCAGCTGGACCTGCTTGCCGATCATGACCTGCGGCCGCGGGTGGCAGGCGGCGCGCGTCGCGGGCACGCAGCGCAACCCGGTCAGCTTGGGCGGGGGCGTGCGCGCGTCGGCGGCCGTGGGCGCGAGCGCGCCGGCGAGCAGGGCCGCGATCGCGAGGGTGCGGCCGTGCGGCATCTTCGGTGACAACCGATCGGACACCGCGAAGTCGCGCCTCAGCCGTCGCGTGCGGCACACACCGTTGTGCTCCACGTCCATCGAAGACTCCGAGCTGCGGACATCCGGGAGTACCACGAGCGCCCGGGCTTGGCCAAGGCCATGCGAGTCGTCCGACTGTAGAGACGACGGAGGCACGCACGGCTTGGCCGGTACGGCGAGGCCTCGGCGCTCTCCGATGCTCGACCGCGAGCAGTTACTGCTCGATCAGAACCTGAAGATCGTCGCTGCTCAGCTCGCGAGCCGGGTCAGGTCTGCCGTTGACGAGTGCCCCCTCGGCTCGCAGCATCTCCACGGGGTCGCGCTCGTCCCCGGGGTCGCTCCGATCTGATATGCGGGGCGCCCGCGCGGACGTTGAGAATGCGGTGGGGGTTCGTGCACTGTGGGCAGCTGGCGACATGGGCGCCGAGGGGTTGGGGCGCGGTCCCGACGGCGTCCGCCAAGCTGCCGTAGGTGGTCCAGTGGCCTACAGGCAACGCTTCGAGGATCGCATGGAGCGCCGACCAGTCAAAGCTTGGTGTCGCCTTCGCGGGATCCTCGCCGGTGTAGACGGCGCGGACATCCAGGAGCCTGCGACCATCGGGCAGGCTCCAGAACCACCAGCCGTTCGTCACTGATCCCTTCACATAGCCACCGGCGCCGGACGGCGAGTCGAAGGCTTTGCCATCGATCTCGAGGAGTCCGTCGGGGCGCACGATCGCCGTGCGCGCTTCCCAGGCTCCTGTCCGCGGGGACAGCGGCGTTCCGGGGCGAGGAGCCCCGCGTCGACGAGGTGTTTGACCTGGATCCACCCCGCGGACTTTTCGTGCGGGTCGACGACGATGCCCTCATGTCCCTCCGGGACCGGCCACGTCGCCAGCAGCACGTCGATCATTGCGTCGGTTCGCGAGTCAATGCTGGCCTCGTCCCAGGTGCTGTCGACCGTCGAGAGAAGTCGGCTGTTGAGAAGCAGGGTGTCGTGCGCCTGCAGTGCCTTGCGCTTGGACGTCCAGGGGCCGTTTGAAACCTTGGAGTTCAGCGACCTGGTTAGCAGGGTTAGGTTCCCGAGCCGGTGGACATGCTCGGCACGGAACTCCTCGGCCTCGGTGCCATGCACGGGCCAAGTGTCGGCCCACGTCTGCGGGAGGATGTGCTCGATCGGGTACCCGCGGCGCGGCACCTGCGGTTGGTTGGTCCCGCGACGGTATTCATCTTCGATGGCCTCAAGGAGCATGCGCAGCCGTGCCTTCTTGAAGCGACGGAACGCCTGCTCGGTCCGTAGCGCTTCACGGATCTCCTCATCGCCCGGCCAGTACGTGCTGGTCACGTTGAGCCGCGACAGGTGGCCCTCGATGCCTTCAGCCAGCTCAGCCGGCGGGGTGCTTTCATGCGCGCGTATCACGTCAGCGACGATGCGCCCCATGTCCGCGATGCTCAGCCGCAGTATCTGTCGTCGGACCAGCCAACTCTCGGCTGCCGACGTCACGCGACGGATCACGTCGGCGGGCACCGCGCGGCCTGGCTCGTGCAGCCAGATCAGCAACGGCTTCAGCAGTTCGCTGTCCGACGCCTTCATCCGATAGACGGCAAGCTCAACCCGGTTGAGCTGTCGGTCGCCATCGTCGGCAGCCTTCGTCCAATCCTCGTAGGTCTCGGCCTGCTCGCGAATCACGGGGAGGAGGTCGGCGACCTTCTGCCCGTTCTCGAGGTCGATCTGTTCGACGTATTGCTTGAAGCGCGTGAACGTGGCGCGGGAGCTGACTTCCTCGCCAAGCCTCGTCATCAGCCATTGGTTAAAGAACAGCGAGCTTCGCTGCATGGCGTAGCGGCCGACGCTGACCTCCTTCTCCCAGAACTCCGTCTCGAACGGCCAGTCGTCGAGATGGGCGCGCGTGTCTGCGCCCTCGGCCGCCAACCGCTGGAAGACGAAGTTTCTGATGAGGTCGGCCGCTGTGAGCGGCGTACCCCTCGCGTTCAGCGTCTCGAAGATCTCTTGCGAGTTCTCGTTAGCCGTGAGGTTGATGGCGACGAGCTGCAAACCCGAGTGAGTACGCCCGTGAGCGCTTGCGCACGCTCGGCGGCTGCGTCGCCGTCCGAGTCCAGCCACTCGGTTACGGCTCCCGTGAAGTACTCATGCGCGCGGACGACGCGCGCCGCCGCGTGAAGGAGCGTCTCATGCTCGACGGGCGCCTCAGCGTCCATCACCTCGTCGAAGGCATCGCGGTCCCTGTTGCTGTGGCGGAGCTTGAGCCGTGTCTCTGCGCCGAGGACGTAGATGTCCTCGTTGTGGGTGAGTCGATCGAGCTGTCCCGCAAGTGCGTCTTGGCCGACCGCTTCGAGCGCCGCGGCGTTGCATCCATGAGCAGCTGCAGGGTGGTCAGCCGCTGCTGGCCGTCGATGATGCTGCTCGCTTGGAGGTCACCGAGGATCGGCTCCCGTGCTTGAACCACGATCGCGCCAAGGAAGTGCTTGGCATCGGGAGACGTTTGCCCGAGCCGGAGATCCGCCAGCCGCCGGACGTCCTGCCACAGCGGCGCCCACTGCTCTTCCTTCTCCCAGACGTACGGCCGCTGGAACGGCGGCACCACGAGGTGCTGAGGTTGCATGAACACGTCCTGCGGCGTCCGGACGTGTGTTTCCATCAGGCGCCCCCCTCCGTCTGCTCATCGCGGTGCCGCTCGCAGAGGACTTTCGTCGCGAGGAACGATGCTCCACGCGCGTCGGTCGGGCGCATGCGACGCCATCGTAGCGTCGTCTCGTAGTGGCGCTACTCGGTCCGCGTCGTCGCTCGGGCCCGCCCTGAGTGGCGTGGACCTACTCCAAGAACTCCAGCATGATCTGCTCAAGCGGCCGGACGACAATGGCGGCAGAGCAGGCATCGCAGTAGTGGAAGGCGTGATATGGCGCCTCCGTATTCCACGGGCGATGCTCAATGGTTGTGTTGCCGAGCTCGACGTTGTCGCAAGCCGAGCACCTTGCCAGCTGCGGACGCGTTTGGGCTGTCGCTGTGGGTTGGCCAATATGGGCTTGCCGCGATCGACCACGTCGGACGGTGCCGGTACCCTACCGGCGACCCACGACGTGTCCGGGCGTCGGCTGGTCAGTGGATCGTACGTAGCTCCCTCAGTGCAGCCGCATGCGGCGCGAATGCGTCGCCGCTTGCGCCTCTAGCCGTCGGACGGGTCGATGAGTCGCTGCGCTGCATGTTCGACGGACGATCCTCGAGACGTACAACCGACGCGACTAGCCTGCCCGACAGGAGAGCAGCCTTCACCAACGTGCGCGAAGTGCTGCAGTACATTGCCAACGACTCACCGGAAGAATTGGGCTATAACGGCCGCTGTCAGACTGCAAAACCACGGAGATTGCGTGCTACGGCAGAGTTCCGTACTTCCGGCCGCCCCCCATCGCGAACTCGGTCCCGCGCGCGGTCGCCTGTACTTTGACTGCCTGCGCTCTCGAAGGGGAGAGCAGCTCGCACCGGTAGGTGCCGTGGGTCTGTCTCGTGAAGAGCACGATCTGGTTCGCGTAATCAACGGCCGGCGTCAGCGCCGGTAGATCGAGCTTGTCCATGCTGTTGTCCCCGAAACGGAGGTTGCGCTGGTGCAGCTGTCCGCGGAATAGCAGTCCAACCTGCCCGATGGGACTGTTGTTGGGCGCGCGGTTGTCGAGAATCCAAAGAAGGCGCGCGTTCCGCGGCGCAGGTCAAGTTGATTTCCCGGATGACCGCGCCCGCGATTCGCATACATGTTCCCGGTTTCGATCCAAAAGCGCGTGTCGCGTCGAAGCGCGACCAGCTGATCGGTTGGCAGTCCATCGGCCGTCCGCGTGAGTCGCTCGGCCGTCGCCCAGCGACGTTCTGAGGCGGGCGTGGACGCGTGGCACGTATGGCTTCGTACCGCGTAAGCAATCGATCCGTGAGTACATCGGCGTCTCGCCAATCCTGCCCCATGAGCCGGAGGTGCGCTCGGAGTCGCGTCCCATCAAGACGCTCGGCATGGCTGAGAATGGGTTCAGCAACCGCCGTCAGCACCGCGTGCTCGCGCCCGATTCGGAGGCCGCTGCGGGTGAGATTCCCTGAACCAACAGACGCCCCGATCGGGAGCCCGCGGCCGGCGGTGAGCACGAGGGTCTTCGGATGGAAGACGACGCGCGGCTGAAGATGCCGTCGAAGCAGGTACGCAGAATCCATGACGCGGACCTCCGAACCTGCCAACTTCAGCAGTTGACGGAGCGCATCCGGCTCAGTGTGCCCGAAGTCCAATGAGATGAGCCATCGCCGACGAGTAATCGCGGTCTCGTTGTGACGCGCTGCTTCCTCAAGCACAAGCGTGAGGTCGGACACGCCGGCAGCCGTAGCAAACGCAAAATGCCCATCGATGCGTTCGAACGGGGCAAACCGGGCGATGCGTCCGATGCCTGCCAGCAAGGTCTGGCTTCCTCCGGGCTGCTGGCTGATGGTCAGATGCAGCCCAGACATCTTCACCTGGTTCGAGCTATGCCTGGTCCCTCCTGCTCTTCTCCACGCCCGATCATGTATAGGCGGTCGGTAGCGACTCGGCGCCCCGACCCCTCAGGCGCGGTACCGACGAGGCCAGCGTGAGGGGTAGATCGCGCGGGCGCGCGGGCGGCCGCCAGCTTGGGCCGACGCGGGTGAGGATCCCATTGGGCGTGAGCCCGCGACACGGTGATGCCGCAGCCGGATCGGGCCAGCGGCACCGTAGGATCGACTTCGTGCAATCCGCCCTCCCCGCACGTCGTCAGGTCCTCGCCGATCGCGCGGCTCTCGCGCGATGATCTGCGCCGACGAAGTGCCGACCCCTAGCCACCACTTCACCGATGGCAACCGCTGAAATCCTCCCCGAACGCGCACCACAGCCCGGCGAGCTCGTTCAAGTCCGCTCCCGGCGATGGCTGGTTGAGGAGGTGATGGCGTCCGACAGCCGTTGTCCGATCATCCGTCTCGCGTGCGCAGACGATGACGCTCAGGGCGAGGAGCTCGAGGTCCTGTGGGACTACGAGATCGACCGACGAATCCTTGAGGAGGAGGGCTGGGACGGTCTCGCCTCGCGGGGCTTCGACGATCCGCGCTATTTCGCGGCGTTCCTAAACACGCTGCGGTGGAACACGGTTACTGCGACTGAGGCGAACCTGTTCCAGTCGCCGTTCCGCGCCGGGATCACGATTGACGCCTACCAGATGGAGCCACTGCGCAAGGCGCTGCGACTGCCGCGCGTGAACCTCTTCATCGCAGACGACACTGGGCTCGGCAAGACGATTGAAGCCGGCTTGATCGCCCGCGAACTGCTGCTGCGCAAGAAGGCGAAGACGATCGTCGTCGCCGCGCCGCCCTCGGTACTTGAGCAGTGGAAGGCCGAGCTTGACGAGCGCTTCGGACTCGTCTTCCAGGTCCTCGACCGCTCACTACTTCGCCGAGGTGCGGCGCGAGCGCGGTTTCGGCGTCAACCCATGGGACACGAACAGCCGATTTCTTGTCTCGCACAACCTGCTCACCGATCCGACCTACGCCGACCCGATGCGCGCGTGGCTCGGATCGATGCTGTCCGGGCAGCCTGCTGATTCTCGATGAGGCGCACCATGCTGCTCCGTCGAGTGGCGGCCGGTACGGCATCGAGACGAAGTTCACCCGCGCGGTCCGCGACCTCGGTGGCCGTTTCGAGCATCGACTGTTCCTCTCGGCCACACCGCACAACGGCCACTCCAACAGCTTCTCGACGCTGCTCGAACTGCTCGACCCGACCGTTTCACGCGCGGCGTCAAGGTCCGCGGCAAGAGGGCGCTCGAGGACGTGATGGTCCGCCGGCTCAAGGAGGACATCCGTGAGATCCAGGGCGGCTTCCCGATGCGGAGGATCGAGCGTCTCGTCATCGACGACCTCCCGGAGCACGCGCCGGAGCTGGAGCTGTCGCGACTGCTCGACGAGTACCGTCGCGCCCGCGAGGAACGCTTCGCGACCACGTCGAACCGCACGCAGGCCGCGGCCGGGCTGCTCGTGGTCGGCCTGCAACAGCGCCTGTTGTCATCGATCGAGGCCTTCGCGCGCAGCCTCCAGGTGCACCGGCGGACGGTCGAGCGCCAGTGGGGCCAAGCAGAAGCGCAGGCGGAGAGCGCGGCGGCGGAGGTCGCCGCTCAAGCCGATCTGTTCGTGCGTGCGGCGGATGCCGACGACGAGCGGGCCGAGTGGACCGGCGAGGACCTCGAAGCCGACGAGGCCGCTGAGATCGAGCGGGTGACGCAGGCCACTGAGGCGGCCGCGAGCCGTGACAGTGCGACAGCAGACCAGTGGGTGCGAGAGCGGGCGCTGCTGGATCAGATGGAGCAGATCGCCGAGACCTCGCGCCACGCTCCCGATGGCAAGGACGAGTGCCTGATCGCCTGGATTCGCGAGCACATGTGCCCGGACCTGCCGGAGTTCGGCCGACGGTCAGCGGGGAGCCGGCGCAGTGGAACGACCGCCGCGTGCTGATCTTCACCGAGAACCGCGAGGGCACCAAGCGACATCTGCTCTCGATCCTCGAGCAGGCGATCGAGGCGACCGATCGCGCCGACGAGCGGATCGCGGTGATCACCGGGCTAACCAGCGGTGAGGCCCGCAAGGAGACCCAGCGGCGCTTCAACACCGACCCCGCCGAGGATCCGCTGCGCATCCTGATCGCGACCGACGCCGCTCGTGAGGGCCTGAACTTCCAGGCGCATTGCGCCGACCTGTTTCATTTCGACCTGCCGTGGAACCCCGGCCGGATCGAGCAGCGCAACGGCCGCATCGATCGCAAGCTCCAGCCCGCCGCGGAGGTTCGCTGCCACTACTTCGTGTTGCCGCAACGCGCCGAGGACCGAGTCCTCGAGGTGCTCGTGCGCAAGACCGAGACAATCAAACGCGAGCTCGGCAGCTTGTCAAAGGTGATCGATGACGACATCGAGCGCCGGCTTGGCGGCGGCATCCGGCACGCCGACGTCGAGCGGCTCGCTGGCGAACTCGAGGCCGCCGACCTCGACGCACGGCGCAAGCAGATCGCCGCCGAGGAGCTCGAGGACGCGCGCGAACGCCAAGACGAGCTTCGCGAGCAGATCGACCGCTGCCGCGGTCTGCTCGAACGATCGCGAGCGTGGGTTGGCTTCGAGGCCGAGCCGTTTCGCGACGCGCTCTCCTGCGCGCTCGAACTCCTTGACGCTGACCCGCTCGAGGAGACGCGCGACGGCGACGGCCGACAGGTTTGGACCTTCCCGCCGCTTGACCGTCGGGCGGCGACCGATCCGAGCTGGGCCGCAACGCTTGACACGCTCCGCGCCCCACGAGCCACCCGCCAGAAGCTCACCGATTGGCGCCGCGAAGCACCAATCCGCCCGTCGTCTTCGAGGACGCAGGAGTACTCAGTGACGAGACCGTGCACCTGCACCTCGAGCAGCGCGTTGCGCAGCGGTTGCTGTCGCGCTTCCGATCGCAAGGATTCATCCACCACGACCTGTCACGTGCTGCCCTCGCGCAGGTCCGCGATTCGATCCCGCGCGTGATCCTTCTGGGCCGTCTGTCGCTGTACGGCAGTCGCGCCGAGCGCCTACACGAGGAGCTCGTGCCAGTCGCGGCCCGCTGGGTCGAGCCCGACCGGCGCGACGGGGCGCTCAGCGTCTACGCCCGCGACGCCGAAGCGAAAAGCCTTGAGCTGCTCGACGCGTCGCTGGCGGGCGGCGCAACGAGGCAGCCGTCAGAGACGGTCGCCCGCCAGCTACTCACGCCACGCCGCGCGATGTCGCCGAACTGCTCCCGCAACTCGAGTCCCGCGCGGAGGATCTGGCCGCCGACGCGGTCCACAAGCTGCGCGATCGCGGTGCACGCGAATCGCGCGATCTCCACGACACGCTTGAGCGACAGCGCGCAAGGGTCGCAGAGGAACTCGCCCGCCACGAGCACGAGCTCCCACAGCTAACGCTCGACTTCGACATCGACGAGCGCCGCCAACTCGAAGCCGACATGCGCTCCTGGCAGCGCCGCCTGGAGCAGTTCGACCGCGAACTGGAGACTGAACCGCAGCGCATCGCCGACTTCTACGAGGTCCGCGCAACTCGCGTGGAGCCTGTCGGTCTCGTCTACCTCTGGCCGGACACCAACTGATCGTGGCCAAGCTCGACCCGCAGGTCCTCGCGCATCTGGAGTGGCTCGGCTTCGTCCAGCCCACCGGCCTCGTTGTCTCTGCCCCGGCGCTCGTGCGCGCCGGCGCGATCCTCGATCGCCGCGACGCCGAAGGACAGCGACTGATGCGTGCGTGCCTCGCGGAGACACCCGACGGCGGCGACGACGGCGCCCCGGTCATCCCCGACTTCGCCGAGTT
This sequence comes from uncultured Actinomycetes bacterium, assembly GCA_963851295.1. Lineage (GTDB taxonomy): Bacteria > Actinomycetota > Thermoleophilia > Solirubrobacterales > Solirubrobacteraceae > JAOPZW01. The sequence goes on from CAWKOS010000008.1 coordinate 9,851, forward strand.
CGCCAGCCGCGTGCTCGGCTGGAGCTTCTCACCGAAGGGCTATGCCGGAACGGACGACGAGCCAATCCCGCCCGAGCTCGAGGTCGCGCTCCCCGACTACGGTGAGACCCTGCGCCCCGACTTCGCCGTCCGCGAACGCGACGCGGCCGACGGCGCCCCGCCGTGGCAGCTGCTCGTCACAACGCTCGGACGGGACCGACTTCGACACGGTCACGCGCGCTGGTGGCCACCTCGAGGCCTCGGCGCACGGACGGATGGAGCGCCTGTTGCGCGAGACGGGCGTCCCGGCCGGTCTGCTGTTCAACGGACGCGCGCTGCGATTGATCTCCGCTCCCCGCGGCGAAAGCTCGGGCTGGCTTGAGTTCCAGGTGGCGGCGATGGTCCAGAACGCGGGACGGCCGATCAGCACCGCGATGCGGTTGCTGCTCCGCGAGCCACGGCTGCTGACCCTCCCGCGCAAGCAGCGACTCTCGACGCTTCTTGCCGACAGCCGCAAGTTCCAGAACGAGGTCAGCGAGAAACTCGCCGAGCAGGTCCTCCACGCCCTCTACGAGCTGCTGCGCGGCTTTCAGGCCGCCCACGACGCGTCCGGCGGTGAGCTGCTGCGCAAGCCGCTGGCCGAGCAGCCCGACGAGGTCTACCGCGCGCTGCTCACCGTGATCCTGCGTCTGGTGTTCGTGCTCTTCGCCGAAGAGCGGGACATGCTGCCGACCGAGGACGGGACGTTCAGTCGCTACTACTCGATCGCGGGACTGCATGAGCGGCTGCGCGATCACGCCGCGCACTTCCCCGACACGATGGACCAGCGCTACGGCGCATGGGCGCAACTGCTCGTCCTGTTCAGGATGATCCACGACGGCGCCACCGCCGGCGACATGACACTGCCAGCGCGCCACGGCGTCCTTTTCGACCCCGATCGCTTCCCGTTCCTCGAGGCCCGGATCGGCGCCGGTTCGCGACAGATCCACGAGCGGATCGAGCCGCCGCTCGTCCCCGACGGCACGGTCTACCGCGCGCTGGACAAGCTGCTCGTGCTCGACGGAGAGCGCATCTCCTATCGCGCGCTCGACGTCGAGCAGATCGGCTCGGTCTACGAGACGATGATGGGCTTCCGTCTCGAAACGGCAACGGGACGGTCGCTGGCCATCAAGGCGGCGAAGAAGATGGGCGCGCCGACGGCGGTCGACCTCGACGCGCTGCTCGCCGAGGACGCGAGCAAGCGCGGCAAGTGGATCCAAGACCGCGCCGACCGCAAGCTCCCGCCGAGGTCGCCACTGCGGTCAAGGATGCCGCGTCCGTCGAGGACCTGCACAGCGCACTGCTGCCGGTGGTCGACGCGGCCGCCACACCGGACCTGCTCCCACAGGGCGCGATGGCGCTGCAGCCCAGCGAGGAGCGACGGCGCTCCGGCTCGCACTACACCCCGCGCTCGCTCACCGAGCCGATCGTGCGGACAACGCTCGCGCCCGTGCTCGCGCGCCCTGCGAGGCGACGCTGGACAGTCTCCGCGCCCCGAGGCGATCCTCGAGTTGAAGGTCTGCGATCCGGCGATGGGCTCCGGGGCGTTCCTCGTCGAGACGTGCCGCCAGCTCGGCGACGCGCTGATCGAGGCCTGGAACGCGCACGGCGGACGACCTGAGATCCCGCCCGACGAGGACGAGGTCGTGTTCGCGCGGCGGCTCGTCGCCCAGCGCTGTCTCTACGGTGTCGACCGCAACCCGGTCGCGGTCGACCTCGCGAAGATGTCACTGTGGCTCGCGACCCTCGCGCGCGAGCACGCGCTCACCTTCGTCGACCACGCCCTGCGCCACGGCGACTCGCTCGTGGGGCTGAGCCGGCGCCAGATCCAGGCGTTCCACTGGGACGACAAGGCGCCGCCGCTCGCCCCGGTTCGGATCACGCAGCACCTCGAGCGCGTCGGCGAGCTGCGCGCCGCAGATCCGCAGCGCCGGCGACGACGTGAGCGACTGGGCGCTGCGGGACATGTGGGACGAGGCGCAGGCGGAGCTCGAGAGGTGCGGCTATTCGGCGATCTCGTCGTCCTCGCGTACTTCTCAGGCGCGAAGGCGTCGAGCGCGAGGCGAAGCGGCTGGAGTTCGCGAACGTGGTCGCCGACGGGAGTGCGCACGATATCGCGCGCTGGTGGAGGAACGCCGAGAGGCCGAGCAGCCGCTCGTCCCGTTTCACTGGGGGATCGAGTTCCCGGAAGTGTTCGCGCGGAGCGACGCCGGGGTTCGACGCGTTCGTCGGTAACCCGCCGTTCCTTGGCGGAAGAACTTGATCGCGGCGCGAACGGCAACGGCTACCCGGACTGGCTCTGCAGCCCATCCCGAGTCTCCGGCAACGCGGACCTCGTGGCGCACTTCTTCCGGCGGGCGTTGGACCTCTTGCGCCCGGGCGGAACGCTCGGCCTGATCGCGACGAACACGATCGCCCAGGGTGACACTCGCTCGACCGGGCTGCGCTGGATCTGCACACACGGCGGTGAGATCTACGCAGCGCGGCGGCGCGTGAAGTGGCCCGGGGCGGCCGCGGTGATCGTCAGCGTCGTGCACATCGCAAGGGAGCCGTTCCGCGGCCCGGCTACTCGACGGGCGCGAGGTGGACACGATCACCGCGTTCCTCTTCCACCGCGGCGGCCACGACGACCCGGCGCGGCTGGCCGCGAACGCCGGCAAGAGCTTCCACGGGAGCATCGTCCTGGGCATGGGGTTCACGTTCGACGACACCGACACGAAGGGCGTCGCGACACCGCTTGCAGAGATGGAGCGACTGATCGCGAACGACCCGCGAACGCGGAGGTGATCTTCCCTTACATCGGAGGCGAGGAAGTCAACACGAGCCCCACGCACGCGCACCACCGGTACGTCATCAACTTCGGCGAGCTGACGAGGAGGAGTGCCGGCAGCGGTGGCCGGACTGATGGCGATCGTCGAGGAGAAGGTGAAGCCGATCGGAGTCTCGAAGGACGCGAAGAAGTATCCGAGGATCGTGACGAGTGGTGGCAGTACGCGGAAAGCACGACCCGAGCTTCAGGCGGCGACCGCCGGACTCGATCGCGTCCTCGTAATCTCACGCGACAGCACGCATTGGCATTCGCATTTCTCCCTGCGGGCATGGTGTACTCGCAGAAGCCTCGTCGTCTTCCCCTCCCCACTATGCCGCGTTCTGCGCCCTCCAGTCGCGTCCCCACGAGATCTGGGCGCGATTCTTCGCTTCGTCGATGAAGGACGACCTCCGCTACACCCCGTCCGACTGCTTCGAGACGTTCCCGTTCCCCGAAGGCTGCGAGACGAACCCGGCGCTCGAAGCGGCTGGCAAGGCCTACTACGAGTTCCGCGCCGCGCTCATGGTCGCGCAACGACGAGGGCCTGACGAAGACCTACAACCGCTTCCACGACCCGGACGAGCGCGACCCGGACATCGCTGAGGCTCCGTGAGCTGCACGCCGCGATGGACCGGGCCGTCCTCGACGCCTACGGCTGGACCGACATCCCGACCGCCTGCGAGTTCCTCCTCGACTACGAGGACGACGAGGAGGAGACGAGCCGACAGGAAGAAGCCGTGGCGCTACCGCTGGCCCGACGACGTCCGCGACGAGGTGCTGGCCCTTCTGCTCGAGCTGAACGCCGAGCGCGCCGACGCCGAGAAGGAACCGGCACCGCCGCGGGAAAAGCCCAAGAAGGGTGGGGGACGCAAGGCGAAAGCACCCGCCGATGACGGTCAACAACCGGGGGTTGTTCTCATGGAATCGGCAGCAACGGACTTTGCTTCCCCGCTGTGATATTCGGATCGAATGCCCGGAATTCCGCTGACAGGATCGAGCTATGAGCACGATGACGCCCGACGACGTTCGCCGCAAGTTGATCGAAGCACTCGACCTCGACCTGGTGGGTCCCGAGCCGGATTCTCCGCTCGCCGAAGAGACGCTTTCGCGGAGAGCCCCGTCCCGCTGGTATCTCACCGGATTCCTCGCGCCGATCGAAGAGGCCGGCAAAGCGCAGAAGGTGGACGAGACGGCGACAGAGGAGCTGGACGGCGGCGCGGCGGAAGGGTCGGGGGCTGACAAGCTCTGTCACGCCCGAAGCCGCGGCCGCCCGCCGGGCCTGGTTCCCGTCGTCGATGGGGCTCAGCCTCCTGGTGCCGAAGGCTGCCGCGGAACTCACCGTCACCGTCCGGTGGGGCGACTACGAGCCGGTCTACGAGCTCCGGTGCCGGAGGGTCGAGGAAAAGCCGTGCACAACCGCCGTCGCCCAAGGCCTGGAAACGGACGCAACGCTCGGAGACGGGGTGACCGGTCAAGCTCCCGGCGGGGTCGCGGCGCCCGACCGAGCGGGACGTGACCGAACAGCGCCGGTCCGAAGGGCGGCAGCCTGCACCTGGCGGTCTCGGTCCGCCCGGTGCGGGACATCCCCGCCGTCGGCATTCCGAAGGGAACAAGGTCGATGTCGCTGTTCTTGGTCAACCGTCGCGCACCCGCGCCGAGCATCCCGATAAGGCTTACGCCTTCCAAGCGGAGCTTCAGATCAGTTGCGAGGGCCCTTCGTACCGCGACCGAATCTTCGCGGTGCCAGCGCTGACGAGTGGGACGAGCTGGTCGCCGACCTCCATTACGCGACATGCCGGAGTACGCGACCGGTCACGGGTCGCCGCGGAGTGGGACATCCTCGATGGCGACTGCCGTGTGCTGCGCACGCCTGGGTCCCGGGGGCAGAGGTAGAGAAAACGTACCGCGGCGATCCCGGAAGTGGAGCTTCGGATGGCGGTGCTGGTGCACTCGCCGACGGCGCTGCGGCAGGGAGGCACTGACGCCGCTCGTCGAGCACTACAGGTCGTGGATCCAGCTCAGCGAATCGAAGTCGGAGGCTGGCCAGCGCCGGGCGACCGCCGAAGAGTTGCTCGTGTCGCCGGCCTGGCCGCCGACCGAATTGAGCGCGGCATCGACGCACTCGCCGTCGACGAGGACGCGCTCGATGCGTTCCGGGTCGCCAACCGGGCGGTTTCGGCTGCGCTTAAGCGCCGCTTGAAGCCTGAAAACGAGCCGACGTGGCGGCCGTTTCAGCTCGCCTTCATCCTCATGAACCTGCCGGGCATCGCCGATCCGCGCGACCCGACCGCGAGACGGTCGACCTGCTGTTCTTCCCGACCGGCGGCGGCAAGACCGAGGCGTACCTCGGCCTGGCCGCCTTCACGCTGGTTCTGCGCCGTCTGCGATCCCGGCATGGCGGTCGGCCGGCGTCAGCGTCTCATGCGCTACACGCTCCGGCTGCTGACGCTCGACCAGCTCGCCCGCGCGGCGACGCTGATCTGCGCGCTGGAGCTCGAGCGCCAACAGGACCCGGAAGCTACGGCGAGTGGCCGTTCGAGATCGGCCTATGGGTCGGCAGGCGGCAACGCCGAACCGCATGGGAGGAAGGGCGACGGCCGCTCGGACTCGGCGCGCGCGAAGATGCAGCCTTCAAGAACGACCACCGCAAGCCCTCGCCGATCCCACTCGAGGAGTGCCCGTGGTGCGGGACGAATTCCGCCAGACTCGTTCGCGCTGCTGCCCGAACGACGACACCCACCGAGCTGCGGATCCTCTGCACGAACCTCGACTGCGACTTCACCGGCGACCGCACGCTGCCGGTCGTCGCCGTCGACGAGCCGATCTACCGGCGGCTGCCCGCGTTCCTCATCGCGACTGTCGACAAGTTCGCGGCGCTGCCGTGGGTCGGGCGAGACTGGCGCCTTCTCGGAGGCGTCGAGCGGCACGACGCGCGGGCTTCTACGGTGCCGCGAGCCGGGCCGCGGCCAGCCGCTCTCAGAGCCCTCCCGCCGCCGGACCTGATCATCCAGGACGAACTGCATCTCATCGCCGGCCCGCTCGGGACGATGGCCGGGCTGTACGAGACGGCGATCGAGCACTGTGCTCCGGGAGGTCGACGGTCGCGTCGTGCGCCCGAAGATCGTCGCCTCGACCGCGACGGTGCGCCGGGCCGAGGACAGATCCAGGCGCTCTTCGGTCGCCGCGACGCAGGTCTTCCCGCCGCCCGGCCCGGATCGCCGCGATTCGTTCTTCGCGCAGACGGTCGCCGCCGCCGAGAGCCCCGCGCGGCTGTACGTCGGCGTCGCGGCGCAGGGCCGCAGCCCGAAGGTCGTGATGCGCAGGTCTAGCTGGCGCTGATGGGCGCGGCCGAGCACGCTGTACCGCGAGGCCGGCGGCCACGAGAACCACGAGAACCCAGCCGATCCGTACATGACCCTGGTGGGCTACTTCAACAGCCTCCGCGAGCTGGGCGGCGCCGGCGGATTATCGAGGAAGAGGTCCGGAACACGCTCAAGAGCTACGGCGCAGCGCCGGCGCGTCGGCGAGCAGAGCGGGCTCTTCCGCGACCGCAGGACGTTCTCGAGGTCGTCGAGCTGACCTCGCGCGTCACGACCGACAAGGTCGCCGAGGCGCAAGCGCCGGCTCGGGCGTCGGCTTCCACGAACAGGAGCGGGTCGACTGCGCGCTCGCGACGAACATGATCTCCGTCGGCCTGGACATCACGCGGCTCGGGTCTGATGGTGGTCCTCGGCCAGCCGAAGACCGCCGCCGAGTACATCCAGGCGACCAGCCGCGTCGGCCGGGACGACGACAGCCCGGCCTCGTCGTGACCTTGCTCAACATCCACAAGCCGCGCGACCGCTCGCACTACGAGCGCTTCCGCCCTACCACGAGACCTTCTATCGTCCGTCGAGGTCGCCAGCGTCACACCGTTCTCCCCGCGGGCGCTTGACCGCGGGTTCGCCGGCGCCCTGGTCGCCCTGGCCCGCCACGTGCAGCCGCAGCTCACGCCGCCGCGTGGCGCCGAACAGGTCGGTAGGGAGCGGATCGAACTCGAGCAGCTGTTGCGGCAGGCCTTCCGGGAGCGCGTCGAGCAGCAGCCGATGTCCGATAAAGAACGAGCTGAGCGCGTCAACGGCGTCGAGAGTCGCGTCGTCGACCTACTCGATTCGTGGAGCAAGGTCTACGACGATTACGCCGCCGACGGTATCGAGATGCAGTACCAGCGGTACGAGCTCGACAAGCCCAAGCCGCTGCTGCGCGAGATGCTGGACAGCGACTTCATCTCCGAGCATCACCGCAAGTTCCGTGTCAACCGCTCGCTGCGTGACGTCGAGTCCGAAGTCAATCTCTTCCTGACCGAGCTCAACGGCCGTTGGCTTGAGGAGGAGACCTCGTGAGTCGCGCCCACGGACAGGTGCGTCGCAGTCAGGTCATCACGACGTGGGGACCGGGTGCGCTGATCGACCTCCCACGCCACGCCGGGATGGTCGGCGGCCTTGAGACATGGCCTGGGGTCGGCGATCTCGAGGAGATCATCGACACGCGCTTGACGCGCAAGCTCGCGCTGATGACAGGGCTCGCCGACCCGCGTCTATACGCGCCGCCGCCGGATACGACCGGCCCCGGCGATCAGAAACGGGGAATCGGGGTCTGGCGGTTCCCCGAATGGTTCGTGGTCCAGGAAGCCCCGGGCCAGCAGGGCCAGGTGCGCGCGCGACGCCTCGTGCTGCGAAGCATGCTCGATGACCGGGGAAAGTTCGACGGAAGTGACGTCGTGCCCACGCGATTCGTACGTGCCTGCCCGCGCGGGCACATCGACGACGTTAACTGGCGGGGGTTCACTCACGGAGCCGGAGACACCTGCAAGCGACAGCTGTGGCTTGACGAGCGCGGGACCGGCGGCGACCTCGCTGACTTGACGGTGCGCTGCGAATGCGGCAAATCCGAGGGCCTCCAGAAGGCCGCCGAGTTCGAGACCCGGTCGCTGGGCACGTGCCGCGGATTGCGACCATGGCTCGGCCGCGGCAACCGTGAGGACTGCACGCTCCCCAGCCGCCTACTGATCCGAACCGCCGCAAACGCGTACTTCCCGCAGGTGATCAGCGCGCTGTCGCTACCCGATCACCGCACGGGCCTACAGAAGGTGGTCACTGAGCTCTGGGATGACCTCGGCATCGTTGATGACGTTGGCGACCTCGCGTTCCTCAAGAAGAAGCCCAGACTCGCCGCCAAGCTCGCAGGACTCAACGACGACGACGTTCTCGAGGCCATCGGCCGCGAGAAGCTCGGCACCGCGGCAGAGCGCCCCGTCAAGCAGGTCGAGCTCGACGCCGTGCTGGCCGTGTCCGAAGGGTTCGGCGACGACGTCCCGATCGATCCGAACTTCCACGCCCGACGGCTCCCCGAGGCGATCTGGCGTCACTCGGCGCTGAGCGAAGGGATCGCCGCGGTGATCCAGCTTCACCGCCTGCGGGAGGTCCTGGCTCTCACCGGCTTCACAAGGTTCGAAGCCGTCACCCCGGACATCGATGGTGAGTACGAAAGTGATGTAGAGCGCTCTGACCTCGCCGATGAGCCGAAGTGGTTCCCCGCCGTAGAGAACCGCGGCGAGGGCGTCTTCGTGCTGCTCAACCCGGGCGCGGTGAAGGCTTGGCTCGGCCTGCCCGACGTGAAGGGACGGCTGGACCAACTCGTCCGAGGCCATGCGGAATGGGCGGCGCGCCGCAACATGCAACGACCGTTTCCCGGCGGGCCCTACGTGTTGCTGCACACGTTCTCGCACCTGCTGCTGCAGTCGCTGGCGATGCGCTGCGGCTACCCGGCAAGCTCGATCCGTGAGCGTGTGTACGTCGACCCCGCGGGCGAGCGGTACGGCCTGATGCTCTACACCGCCAGCCCGGACGCCGAGGGCACGCTTGGCGGCCTAGTCGGGCAGGCGCGCGACATCGAAGCGCACCTCGCCGTGGCGCTGCGCGCTGGCGGCCTGTGCTCTAACGACCCCGTTTGCGCTCAGCATTCTCCCGGAGAGGGATTCGAGGGACGCTGGTTACACGGTGCCGCATGCCATGGCTGCGCGCTGATCGCCGAGACATCCTGTGAAATGCGCAACGACTATCTCGACCGCGCACTCGTGGTGCCGACGCTCGCGGTCCCCGGTGCGGCGTTCTTCCCGGCGATCCAGTGAGCGCGCCGCTACTCGGTCTGTCGTCGCACCTACGCCAGCGGCTGGTCCGCGCCCTCGAGGCCGGCCAGCTTGACGCCCCGTACTCCGAGATGGCCGTGCGCAATGCACTCGGTGGCACTGGCGAATCCGGCGGCGTCCGTGACGAGCTTCGGCTACTGCACGATCGCGGCATCACTGGGAGAGCTGTCGCCTACGCGATCAAGCTCGCTGCTCAAGCCCAGTCGAGCGTCTCACGTGCCGACCTGGTCTGGTCGGGACCCGAGGTGCGCGGCCTGCACGCCCGCGACACTCGCCCGGTGTTCGAGGAGCTCGTCGGGTGCGCCCAGACGTCGCTGTGGATTTCGTCATACACCTACTACGACGGCCCGAAGGCATTCGAGCGACTGGCACGACGGATGGACGAGGCACCCGGCCTGCAGACCACGCTGCTACTCAACATCAAGCGCGACTGGGGAGACACTTCGCCGAGCGACGAGCTTGTTCGCGGATTCAGCGACGCGCTATGGAGAAACGGCTGGCCCGGGAATCGCCGACCGGAGGTGTTCTACGATCCGCGATCGTTGCTGGTAGACAGCGACAGGGCTGTCCTCCACGCCAAGGCTGTCGTCGCCGACGAGGCGGTGGCGTTCGTCACGTCGGCCAACCTCACCGAGAAGGCATTCGACGAGAACATCGAGGTGGGCGTGCTCTCGCGAGATCGCGCGATCGCCACGAGCCTGTCGAAGCACTTCCGCGTCTTAATCGAGCGCGAGCTGCTGCTACCGCTGCCTGCTGCGTGAAAGGCTCCTGTTGCCAGCGTGGCCCGCGGTCCCGATTGCGAGCGTCGTTGACGACGACCGTCAGCACATTTACCTGGGCTTCGACGTTGCGTCGTCGGAAATCACACTGTGGATCCAGGGTCCGCCTTCACGCGTTGCACGGTTGGGTAGACAGAGAGTCGTCGCCAAGCTTCGGTTACCGGCTCGGGCGGTTCACGCGGACCTTCGTGTGGCGCGGCGGTCGAGAGCAACCACTCTTCTTGAGAAGCTCACGCCGTGCTTCACGTCCATCGAGCTGAGCGGGCCGACGGCCTGGTCGAGGCGCTTCGCGCGCTGCTCGCCGACCCGTTGCCCGATCCGTTCGCGCCCGAGGTCGTTGCCGTGCCCACGCGCGGCATGGAGCGGTGGCTCGCGCAGCGGATGTCGGATCGGCTCGGCGCGGGCGACGGGCGGGGCGACGGGGTGTGCGCGAACGTCGACTTCCCGTCGCCGCGGCGGCTCGTCGGGGATGCGGTGGCCACGGCGTCTGGGATCGAGGCGGATGCGGATCCGTGGTTGCCGGAGCGGGCGGTGTGGGCTCTGCTCGAGGTGGTCGACGCGTGTCTGGGTGAGCCGTGGCTCCACAGCCTGGCCGCGCACCTCGGTGGCGCAGGCGAGGACACAGATCCGGCCCGCAAGGCCCGGCGGTTTACGACGGTCCGCCACCTCGCCGAGCTGTTCGATCGCTACGCGCTGCACCGGCCGGAGATGGTGCGCGCCTGGGCGCGGGGGGAGGACGGGGACCTGCCGGCCGACGGTGTGTGGCAGGCCGAGCTCTGGCGGCGGCTGCGGGCAGCGGATCGCCATCCCGGATCCGGCCGAGCGGGTTGAGGGCGCCTGTGCGCGGCTGCGCGAGGAGCCCGGGATCGTCGATCTGCCCGCGCGGCTCTCGCTCTTCGGGCTGACGCGGCTGCCCGCGGGGCATCTCAACGTGCTCCGGGCGCTCGCCCACGCGCGGGACGTGCACGTCTTCATGCTCCATCCGTCGCCGGCGCTGTGGGCGCGCATCGAGGAGCAGGGGGCAACCGCGACGTCGGCGGCGCGACGACCCGACCGCGGCGCTGCCGGCGAACCGGCTGCTCGCGTCGTGGGGGCAGGACGCGCGCGAGATGCAGCTCGTGCTCGGGGCGAGCGAGCACGTGGACCATCACCACGAGGTCGAGCATGGGACGGGCACGCTTCTCGCCCACCTCCAGGCCGACGTGCGCGCCGACCGGTGGCCCGCCGGCGCCCCGCTGCCAGATCAAGAAGACGAAAGGCCGCGGCTGGACGAGAACGACCGCAGCGTCCAGGTCCACGCGTGCCACGGGCGCGCGCGGCAGGTGGAGGTCCTCAGGGACGCGATCCTGCACCTCCTCGACGAGGACCCGACGCTCGAGCCGCGCGACGTCATCGTCATGTGCCCGGACATCGAGACCTTCGCGCCGCTCATCCAGGCGACGTTCGGGGCGGGCGAGGTCTTCGAGGACGACGATGAGCTGGAGGCGCTGCCGGCCGACGTCCGACCGCCGGACCTCAGGGTCAGGCTCGCCGACCGCGCGCTCAGGCAGACCAACCCCGTGCTCGCCGTGGTCGCGCGGCTGCTCGACCTCGTCGACGAGCGGCTGACCGCCTCGCAGGTCCTCGACTTCGCCGACCAGGAGCCCGTGCGGCGGCGGTTCGGGCTCGACGACGACGACCTCGCGCGGATCGAGAGGTGGGTCGCGGCCAGTGGCATCAGGTGGGGGCTGGACGCGACGCACCGGGCGCCGTTCAAGCTCGGCGGGCTCGCGGCCGGGACGTGGCGCGCGGGTGTCGACCGGCTCCTCGTCGGGGTCACGATGACCGAGGACGAGCAGCGTCTCTTCCACGACGTCCTCCCGCTCGACGACGTCGACAGCGGGGCGATCGACGTCGCGGGCCGGTTCGCCGAGCTCGTCGATCGGCTCCAACGCGCCCTCGACGGCCTGAGCGAGAACAAGCCGATCGACGCGTGGGGCACAGCGATCGCGAACGCCGCCGACGCGCTGACCGCGACGACGGAGCGCAACTCCTGGCAGCGCGCCGAGCTCGACCGCCTGCTCGGCGACGTCGTCGACGAGGCCGGACCCACGACCTCGACGAGCCTCGCTCCGGCCGAGGTCAGGGCCCTCCTCGCCGAGCGGCTCAAGGGACGCCCGACGCGCGCGAACTTCCGCACCGGCCACCTGACCATCTGCACGCTCATGCCGATGCGGTCGGTCCCGCATCGGGTCGTCTGCCTGCTCGGCATGGACGACGGCGTCTTCCCGCGCAAGTCCCCCCGCGACGGCGACGACCTCATGCTCGTCGACCCCCACGTCGGCGACCGCGACGCGCGCACCGAGGACCGCCAGCTGCTGCTCGACGCGCTGCTCGCCGCCACCGACCAGCTCATCGTCACCTACACGGGCAACGACGAGCGCACCAACCTCGTCCGCCCGCCCGCGGTGCCGATCGGCGAGCTGCTCGACGTCATCGACCGCACGGTGCGCACCGATGAGGGCCGCGCGAGGGAGCGAGTCGAGGTCCGCCACCCGCTGCAGCCCTTCGACCCGAAGAACTTCATCGTCGGCGAGCTCGTGCCCGAGCGGGCGTGGAGCTTCGACCCGGTGACGCTCAACGGAGCGCAGGCGCTCACGACCGAGCGCGCCCCCGCCGCCCCGTTCCTCCAAGGGCCGCTGCCGCCAAGCGACCGCAACGCGTCGTCGAGCTCGAGGACCTCGTGCGCTTCGCGGGCCACCCCGTCCGCGCCTTCCTGCGCCAGCGGCTGGGCATCAGCGTCGGCGACTACACCGACGAGCTCGTCGACGCGCTGCCGGTCGAGCTCGACGGACTCGAGCGCTGGGGCGTCGGCCAGCGGCTGCTCGACGGGCTGCTCGCGGGCGCGCACATCGAGGCCTGCATCGCCGCCGAGATCGCGCGCGGGATGCTCCCGCCGGGCCGGCTCGCCACGCCCGTGATCGAGCGCATCCGCCCGATCGTCGCCCACATCGCGGCCGCCGCCCACGCCGAGGTCGACGAGAGCGCAGCAGCCGGCTTCGGTCGACGTCAAGATCGCGCTCGCGGACGGGCGCACGCTCAGCGGGACCGTCCCCGGCGTCTGCGGCGACGTGCTCCGCACCGTCACGTACTCGCGCGTCAGCGCGCGCCACCGGCTCGCCGCCTACGTCCGCTGGCTGGCCCTCACGGCGGCCCATCCCGAGCGCCCGTTCGCCGCGGCGACCATCGGCCAGGCCCGGCGCGGCGCCTACGACGGCGCGACCATCACGATCGCCCGGATCCCGGCCCTCGCCGGACGACGACGCGGCCACGCCCGGCGAAGAGGCGAACAGGCAGCTCGCGACGCTCGTCGACCTCTACGACCGCGGCATGCGCGAGCCGCTCCCGCTCGCGTGCATGGCCTCGGCCGCCTACGCCGCCGCCACCCACGAGGGCGCCGACGCCGACAAGGCCGCCCGCAAGGAGTGGGAGTCGGGCTGGAGCTTCCCGCGCGAGGACGCCGAGCCCGAGCACCAGCTCGTCCTCGGCGGCGTCCTGAGCTTCGACGAGCGCGCGGGCGAGCCGCCGCGTCCCGACGAGAGCGGCGAGGGCTGGGCCGAGACCGAGACGACGCGCTTCGGGCGCTACGCGCTGCGCCTCTGGGACGGCCTGCTGCAGACCGAGGCGGTCTTCGAGCGATGAGCCTGACGACCGACATCCGGCCCTTCGACGTCCGCGGCCCGCTGCCGACCGGGGTGACGGTCCTCGAGGCGAGCGCGGGCACCGGCAAGACGTTCACCATCGCCGCGCTGGCCGCGCGCTACGTCGCCGAGGGCACGCCGCTCGAGCAGCTGCTCCTCGTGACCTTCACGCGCATGGCCACCGGCGAGCTGCGGGAGCGCGTCCGCGAGCGGCTCGTCAGCGCCGAGCAGGGCCTCGACCGCGCGCTGGCGGGCGCACCCCCACAAGACGAGGTCGTCGCGCTGCTCGCGAAGGGCACGACGCAAGAGGTCCAGCAAAGGCGCGAGCACCTGACACGAGCGCTCGCCGACTTCGACGCCGCCACCATCGCGACGACGCACGGCTTCTGCCAGGAGGTGCTGAGCGGGCTGGGCGTCGCGGGCGACGTCGACCCCGACGCGGCGTTCGTCGAGGACGTCGCCGACCTGCTCGGCGACGTCGTCGACGACCTCTACGTGCGCCGCTGGCACGGGCGCGACGTCCCGCAGTTCGACCGCGCGCAGGCGATGCGGATCGCGCGCGTCGCGGTGGCCAACCCGGCCGTGCGCATCGAGCCCGAGAACGCTCCGGAGCACACCGTCGAGGCCATGCGCCGCCGGTTGGCGCTCGCCGCCCGCGACGAGCTCGACCTGCGCAAGCGCCGCCTCGCCGTCATGACCTACGACGACCTGCTCACGCGCCTCGACGACACCCTCAACGGGCCCGGCGGCGACGCGGCGGCCGCGCGACTCAGAGAGCGCTACCGCGTCGTGCTCGTCGACGAGTTCCAGGACACCGACCCCGTCCAGTGGGACATCATGCGCCGCGCGTTCGGCGACGGCGGCACGACGCTCGTCCTCATCGGCGATCCGAAGCAGGCGATCTACGCCTTCCGCGGCGCCGACGTCTACGCCTATCTCGAGGCCGCCAACCGGGCCGACAAGCGCGCCACGCTCGAGATCAACTGGCGCAGCGACCAGGGCCTCATCGACGCCTACGACGCGCTCCTCGGCGGCGCGAAGCTCGGGCACGAGGGGATCGTCTACCGACAGGTCAGGGCGGCCGACGCGAACCAGACCCCGCGCCTGCACGACGCGCCCGTGGCGGCGCCGCTGCGCGTCCGCGTCGTCCCGCGCACGGCTCCGGAGATCAAGCTCACGAGGGGCGGCCTGGCGAGCAACGCGACGGCCCGCGAGTACGTCGCCCGGGACCTCGCGGCCGACCTGGCCACGCTGCTCTCCTCCCACGCGGAGATCGAGATCCGCGCCCAGGACGGCACGACGACGCGCCGCGAGCGCATCCGGCCCGGCCATGTCGCCGTCCTCGTCCGCACCCACCGCAACGCCGCGCTGATCCGAGACGCCCTCGACGCGGTCGACATCCCCGCCGTCATCAACGGCGCCGGCAGCGTCTTCGGCACCCCGCCGGCACGCGACTGGCTGCGCCTGCTCGAGGCGATCGAGCGCCCGTCGTCGCAGCCGCGCGCCGCCTCGGCCGCGCTCACGCCCTTCCTCGGCTGGAGCACCGAGCAGGTCGCGTCGTCCAGCGACGACGACCGCGAGGAGCTCCACCGTCGCCTGCACCAGTGGGCGCGGGTGCTGCGCGTCAAGGGCGTGGCCTCGCTGATCGAGACGATGACGCTGGTCGAGGGCCTGCCCGAGCGGGTGCTGAGAACGCAGGACGGGGAGCGCGAGCTGACCGACCTGCGCCACGTCGGCCAGCTGCTGCACGCGGCGGCGACGACCGAGCGGATGGGCGCCGCCGCGCTGACCTCGTGGCTGCGCCAGCAGATCGCCGCGGCCGGCGAGGACACGAGCGACGAGGAGCGCAGCCGGCGCCTGGAGTCCGACGCCGAGGCCGTCCAGGTCCTCACCATCCACCGCAGCAAGGGCGTCGAGTTCCCGATCGTCTACTACCCCTACCTGTGGGAGCCGACCTGGATCCCGAACGACCCCCAGCCCGTCTTCTTCCACGATCCCGACGCCGGCGACGAGCGCGTCATCGACGTCGGCATGGACGGCCCGGACTTCCCGGGGCATCGCCGCCAGCACGAGGCCGAGCAGCGCGGCGAGGACCTGCGGCTCGCCTACGTGGCGCTCACCCGCGCCCAGCATCAGGCCGTCGTGTGGTGGGCGGGCTCCTGGGACAGCCGCAACTCGGCGCTCGGCCGCCTCGTCTTCGCGCGCGACGCCGAGGGCAACGTGCCGCCGGCGGGCAGCTCGACGCCGAGCGACGACGCGGCCACCGCGCGCTTCGAGGCCCTCGCGGCCGAGGCTCCCGGCGCCATCAGCGTCGAGCGGGCAGCGCTCGCGTCCGCCGCGCCCTGGGCGGGGGACAGCAAGGAGCCCGCGGAGCTGTCGGCGGCGCGCTTCGAGCGCTCGCTCGACTGGCGCTGGCGGCGCACCTCCTACAGCGACATCACGGCCGGCGCCTACGAGGCGCGCGTGGCGAGCGAGCCCGAGGAGACCGTGGTGGACGACGAGGAGCCGCTCGCGACGCCGCCGCCCCCGGTGCCCGGCGACGACGAGAACCTGGAGACGGCCGCGCTGCGCGCCGTGCCCTCGCTGCTGGCGGCGATGCCGGTCGGCGTGCAGGTCGGCACCTTCGTGCACCGGGTCTTCGAGGCGATCGACTTCGCCGCGCCCGACCTCGAGGCCGAGCTCGGCGAGCACGTCGCCGCGGCGCTGGCGCGCCGGCGCGTCGACGTCGGCGACCCCGCGACCACCACGGCGGGCCTGCGCGCCGCGCTCGAGACCCCGCTCGGGCCGCTGCTGGATGGCCGGGCGCTCAGGGACGTCGCGCGCGCCGATCGCCTCGACGAGCTGACCTTCGAGCTCCCGCTGGTCGGCGGCGACGCCCCCACCGGCCGCCTCACCCTCGCCGCCATCGGAGCCGTGCTGCGCGAGCACCTGCCCGACGCCGACCCGCTCGCCGGCTACGCCGAGCGCCTCGACGACGCGAGCCTGCGCCAGAGCCTGCGCGGCTACCTCACGGGCAGCATCGACCTCGTCGTGCGCGCCGGCGAGCGCTTCGCCGTCGTCGACTACAAGACGAACTGGCTCGGGCCCGCGGGCGAGGAGCTGACCGCGTGGCATCACCGCCCGGTCGCCCTCGCCACCGAGATGCAGCACGCCCACTACGCGCTGCAGGCGCTGCTCTACACCGTTGCGCTGCACCGCTACCTGCGCTGGCGCCTGCCCGGCTACGACCCCGAGCGCCACCTGGCCGGCGTCCTGTACCTCTTCGTGCGCGGAATGGTGGGCCCCGACACCCCCACGATCGACGGGACTCCGTGCGGCGTCTTCGCCTGGCGCCCGCCGGCCGCGCTCGTGACCGATCTCAGCGACGTGCTCGACCGAGGCGACGCGACGTGAGCGCGATCGAGGTCGACGCCTTCGACGTCCGCCGCGCGACAGGCGCCACCGGGCTGCTGCACGACTTCAACGCCGCGGGGGTCCTCGACGCGGCCGACGTGCATGTGGCGCGGCGGCTCACCGAGCTGGGAGAAGATGACGACGAGCTGGTCGCGCTGGCTGCCGCGCTCGCCGTCCGCGGGCCCCGGCTCGGCCACGTCTACGTCGACCTCGCCACGATCCGCGACACCGCGACCGTCGACGCCGAGGAGGACGTCGACCTCTCGGCGCTGGCATGGCCGCCCGTCGACGCCTGGACGCGGCGCCTGGAGGCGAGCGACCTCGTCGCCGTCGGCGAGGAGGGCGGCGCGGACCGGCCGCTGCGTCTGGTCGGCAGCTCGCTGTACCTCGATCGCTACTGGCGCGAGGAACGCCAGGTCGCCGCCGATCTGCGGGCGCTGAGCGAGGCGCCGCCGCGCGACGTGGACGACGCCCTGCTCGCTGACGGACTCGACCGGCTCTTCCCGGGCGATGCCGACGAGCGCCAGCGGCTGGCCAGCGCGGCCGCGGTCCGCCACCGCTTCGCCGTCGTCGCGGGCGGCCCGGGCACGGGGAAGACGACGACGGTCGCGCGGATCGTCGCGCTGCTCGCCGAGCAGGCCGCGGCGGCGGGCTCGCCCGAGCCGCTGGTCGCGCTCGCGGCGCCGACCGCCGTGGCCGCCGCGCGCCTGGAGGAGGCCGTGCACGAGGCCGCCCCGAGCCTCGACGTCAGCGACGCCGTGCGCGAGCAGCTGCTCGGCGCGAGCGCCTCGACGCTCCACCGGCTCCTGGGCTGGCGCCCCGACAGCCAGAGCCGCTTCCGTCATCACCGCGGCAACCGGCTGCCTCACGACGTGGTGATCGTCGACGAGACCTCGATGGTGTCGCTGTCGCTCATGGCGCGGCTCGTGGAGGCGGTGCGCCCGCAGGCCCGGCTGGTCCTCGTCGGCGACCCGGGGCAGCTGACCTCGATCGAGGCGGGCGCCGTGCTCGGCGACATCGTCGGCCCGGCCGCCGACGCGCAGGGCATCGTCGTGCTCGACCGCGTCCATCGCTTCGGCGGAGGGATCGCAGCGCTGGCCGACGCCGTGCGCCGAGGCGACGGTGACGCCGCCGTGGAGGCGCTGGCCGCGGGGACGGACGGCGTGACATGGCTCGCGGTCGACGTCGCGACGGGCACACACGCCCTCGCCCCGGTCCGCGACGCGGTCACCTCGAGCGCCCGGGCGATGATCGAGGCCGCGCGCGGCGGAGATGCGCGCGCCGCGATCGAGGCGCTCGCGGCCGTCCGCGTCCTGTGCGCGCACCGGCGCGGCCCGCACGGGGTGGAGACGTGGACGGATCGGATCGAGCGCTGGCTCGCCGCCGAGATCAAGGGCTTCGGTTCCGAGGGGCAGTGGTACGCCGGCCGCCCGCTGCTGGTGACCGAGAACGACTACGGCCTGCGCCTGTACAACGGCGACACCGGCGTGGTCATCTCGACAGCGGCCGGGGGTGTGACCGCTGCGTTCGAGCGGCGCGGGGAGATTGTCACGTTCTCGCCCACGCGCCTCGGCGCGGTCGACACCGTGTACGCGATGACCATCCACAAGAGCCAGGGCTCGCAGTTCGACACCGCGGCGGTGCTGCTGCCCGAGCCGACGTCGCACCTCCTCACGCGCGAGCTGCTCTACACCGCGGTCACGAGGGCGCGCCGGCGGCTGATCCTCGCCGGCACCGAGGAGGCCGTCCGCGCCGCGGTCGCGCGACCGGTCGCGCGAGCCTCCGGGCTCGGGTGGCGCCTGTATCGCGTCAGATGATGTCGATCGGCGTGCCGACCGAGATCAGGCGCCAGAGTCTGGTGATGTCGGCGTTTCGCAGGCGCATGCAGCCGTGCGAGGGCCGGCCGGGGATGAGCTGCGGCTCGTCGGTGCCGTGTATCCCCACGACCCCGCCGCCGGGCCAGTCGGTGAGCTTCGGCGCGTACGCGCTGGTGCCGAGCGCGAAGGGCCCGTAGATCGGGCTGCCGATCGCGCGCAGCTTCTCGCGCACGTAGAAGTGGCCAGCCGGCGTCGGCAGCGACGGCCGCCCGATGCCGACTCGAGCCTTCCAGATCGCGCGCCCCGCTCCGTCGTACAGGGTCGCGCGGAGCTTCGAGCGACGGACGACGAGCCGGCCGCGGACGACGTGCAGCGGGCCGAGCGCGCTCGCCGCGACCCAGCCCTCGACGTTGTTCGGCCGCCTGGGTACTGCGACCTTGATCCACGTGACGCCGGTTCGCGGCACCCGCTCCTTGCTCAGGGTCATGTAGACCTCCGCCTGGCCATCCTCGGTCAGGAAGTGCAGCCGGCCCACCGCATGCGCCGCCCGAGAGGGAGTGCTGCGAACGATGGCGGCGGCCTGCGGGTAGGCCCAGCGCGAGAGCGTCCGGCCGTTGGAGAGAGCCGTCTCCCCGGGCGGCGCCGGGCTCGCGGCGCCGGCGGCGCCGGCGCCCGGCCCGAGGGCCAGAGCGCCGATGCCGAGACCGAGCGCGAGCGCGCGTGCGGCGTGGATGACGACGTGCGACACCGAGCCCGCCGTGCGGCTAGCCGGTGAACTGCGGTCGGATGGTGGGGCTCCTGACCTTGACGAAGGCGGCTGCGGCGGCGGCGCGCGTGCAGTCGGCGTTGCTCGTCGCCATCTTCGCCTTCAGCCTGTGGACCCCGTAGCCGAGCCTCCGAGCGTCGATCGACAGCGAGTAGCGGTGGTTCCTCGACTTGGTGACCGTCGCGAGCTTCCGACCGTCGAGGTAGAAGGTCACGCTCTTGATGCCCAGCGCGGTGACGTGCACGGTCAGCCTCTTGTGCACCTTCGAGCTGACCCCGCGCAGGACGACCGCTGACGCCACGCACGACGCCTTCACGACCGCCACGGCGACCGTCGTCCGCTCATTCGGGTCGTTGCACGCGTTGGACGCGCTCGCGTTGCCGGGGTCGCCGCTGTACGTCGCGACCCACTGATACGCGCCGGCGCCCGTAGGCGTGACCGGAGCCGAGGCGTAGCTCCCCGCGCCGTTGACCGGCACGCTGGCCGAGCTCAGCGTGGTCGAGCAGGTGGTGTCGCTCGCGCGATAGAGGTTGAACGTGATGGTGCCGGTCGGCGACGAGCCGCCGGTCAAGACCGCGGTGTCGTGGATCGGGGCGCCGAGGGCCACCTCTCCCGATGCCGTCGTCGACAGCGCGGGGCTGGCGAGCGATGCGGGGGTCACGGGCGTCACCGGTGTCACCGGCGTGACCGGCGGCACGGGCGGAGCCGGGCAGTCGGCGATCGTGAGGTCCTTCGACATCGAGCCCGACTCGCCGTTGCGCGTCTGGTGCGACGTCCAGGACGACGATGCCGTCACGGTGCCGTTGCCCTGCGGGATCGCCACCGTCAGCGGGTAGTCGCTGCCGCTGAAGGACGCCTGGCCGCTCATGGTGGCGGGCGTCGATGAGCCTGTCGGGGTGAACACGACCGTCCAATCAGGCGTGTTCAGCCCCCCGTTGTACTCACCGGAGGAGTTGAACGAGGTCCAGTGGAAGGTGACCGAGTTGCAGGTCGCCGTGGCACTGGCCGTGTGCGCCTGCGCGCCGGCGGCGAAGACCGCGAGCAACGCAACAGCCAAGGCCGCCGCTCTCCCCAGGCGCGTGAAGGTTGCGGGACGGATGCTGCCGCGTCTTGCGGCAGGGGTGAATCTCTCGACGAGCATGCTTGAACGCCTCCGAACTGAGTTCTGAGCGTGTGACCCGCAGCAGAGATCAGTCGATCCCGCCACGGCGGTCCGGCGCGAGGCCCCGTTCGGGGACCCCGATGCTGCGCCGACCGCTGCTTGAGGCCGGGAGAGGTCTCACCGCGCCGAGGGTCAAGGCGAAGTGAACAGCGCATGATACTCGATCGGCGCATGCCGTCTGCCCGCCTGCCGCGCTGGCGGACCGCCTGGCGTGCGCAACGAGCCGTCTGGCGCGGAACGTCGCAGGGGCGTCTAGCCGGCGAAGCGGTCGGCGCGGAAGGCCTCGGTCACACCGGACCAGTCGTCGGTCAGCAGTCCGTGCGCGATCTGCTGCGCGCACAGCGGCGCGTGAATGACGCCCTCGCGGCCGTGGCCGGTGGCCATCACGACCGCGCCGCCGACCGGGCCGAGGATCGGGTGGCCGTCGGGCGAGGCGGGGCGCAGGCCGCTGCGCACGGAGGCCACGCCGGCCTGGGCGAAGCCCGGGATCATCCGGATCGCGTTGGCGGCGATGTGGTGCAGCGCGCCGAGCTCGGGGCGCTCGACGAACCCCGCCGAGCGGATGGTGGTGCCCAGCCACCAGGAGCCGTCGGGCCGCGGGACGATCGAGCCCGCCGGCGAGCGCACCATCGTCTGCGAGTGGATGTCCGTCGGCCCGAGGAGGATCGACTCGCCGACGACGGGCGTGACCTCGATGCCGAGGCCGAGCCGCGTGGTCCAGGCGCCGGTCGCCAGGACGACGCGGCCGCCGGTGAGCTCGGTCCCGCCGCGCAGGGCGAGCGACCCGGAGCGGCCGACGTCGATGACGTCGCCCTCGACCAGCTCGACCCGCGCCCGCGCGCAGTCCTCGCGCAGGGCGGCGACGAGCTCGTCGGGCTCGGCGGCGCCGGAGTCCGGGAGGTGGACGGCGACGAAGCCGTCCAGCGCGGCGAAGGGGACGAGCGCGCGCAGCTCGTCGGGCGTCGGGTGCTCGATCGCCAGCCCGAAGCGCTCGGCGCCGGCCACGGCGGCGGCGACGAACTCGTCGTCCGCGGACTCCGCGAGGCGCAGCTCGCCGAGCGCGCGCCGGCCCGACGGCAGGCCGGTGGACTGCGCGAGCTCTTCCGCCCACGCCGGCCACATCGCGATCGCCTCCTGGTTGAAGGCGCCCAGCGGACCCTCCCACTCGTGCGCGTCGGTGGGCGAGAGGATCCCGGCGGCGGCCCGCGTGGCGCCGCCGCCCAGAGGCCCGCGCTCGACGAGCGCGACGTCCATCCCGCCGCGCGCGACCTCGCGGGCGATCGCGAGCCCGATGACTCCGCCACCGACGATCACGACATCCATCCGGGCCATTGTGATGACGAGGCAGCGGATGGGCCTTCTACCCTTGTGGCGATGACGCAGCCGGTCGCCCTCGACGAGGCCTTCCCGGCGCCGGGCGACGTCGCCGAGCTCCGCTTCGGCTCCGCCACGCTCGAGCCCGATGGACACGTCGCGCTCGAGTACGCCCTCGACGACGCGATCGGGTTCGTGGAGCGCGTCGGGCTGCCGGTGCATGAGCCGATCGACGCCGACCTGGCCCGCCGCGCGCAGCCGGTCCTCGACCTCCTGCACTGGGTCGCGGGGGTCAGCTACTTCAAGGCCGCCGTGCCGGCGGCCGTCTCGTTCGCCGGGCGCGCGCCCGGGCCCGCCGCGGCGCGCCTGCTCGAGGCGCTCTACTCCGAGGGGCTCGGCGAGTTCGCGGTGCGCAACGGCATCGACCTGCCGCGGCCGCGCTTCGGCGCGGGCGCGGACGACGCAGCGGCGCCACCGCCCCGGCCCGCCGACGCCGCCCTCGACCGCGTCCTCGTCCCCGTCGGCGGCGGCAAGGACTCGATCGTCGCCATCGAGGCGCTGCGCGGCACGGGCGCCGAGCTCACGCTCTTCTCGGTCGGCGCCCCGCCGCCCGTGCGCGCGACCGTCGAGGCGGCGGGCCTGCCGTGGCTGACCGCCACGCGGCGCCTCGACCCGGCCCTGATCGCCTACAACGCGCGCGGCGCCCTCAACGGCCACGTCCCCGTGACGGCGATCGTCTCCTGCATCGCGGTGCTCACCGCCCTGCTCAACGGCCGTTCGGCGGTCGCGATGGCCAACGAGCGCTCGGCCTCGCACGGCAACGTCGTCGCCCACGGCATCGAGGTCAACCACCAGTTCAGCAAGTCGCTGCGCGTCGAGCGGCTCCTGCGCGCGGCGCTCGCCGAGGCCGGCGACGCGCCCGCGTACTTCTCGGTGCTGCGCGGCGCCTCCGAGCTGGCGATCGCCCGCGCCTTCGCCCGCCACGAGCGCTACCACCACGCCTTCACGAGCTGCAACGCCGTCTTCCGCCTCGACGCGAGCCGCCGCGCCGACACGTGGTGCGGGGACTGCCCGAAGTGCCGCTTCGTCTTCCTCGCCCTCGCGCCCTTCATGTCGCGCGCCGCGCTCGAGGACGTGTTCACGGGGCGCAACCTGCTCGAGGACGACGCCCAGTACGAGGGCTTCGCGCTGCTCGCCGCCGAGGGCGGCCACAAGCCGTTCGAGTGCGTCGGCGAGGAGGAGGAGTCGGTGGCCGCGTTCCGGCTGCTCGCGCGCGATCCGGCGTGGCGCGACGCGCGCGTCGTCAGTCGCTTCGCGAGCGAGGTCCTTCCCCGCCTGGGCCCGGACGTCGGCGACCCGGTCGCCGTGCTCGCGTGGTCGGACGACCACGAGCTCCCGCCCGCGCTGGCAGGACATGTCCGCGACTATCTCAGCGCTTAGCGGCAAGCGCGTCGGGATCTGGGGCATCGGGCGCGAGACGATCGCCTTCGCCGCCCAGCTCGAACGCGCGCTGGGGGAGCGCCTCGCCGTCGCCGTGTCCGACGCCGACGACCCGCGCGGCCCCGAGCTCGCCACCACCTATGCGCACGGCGAGGAGCTCCTGCCGGCGCTGATGACCTGCGACGTCGTGGTGCGCTCGCCCGGCGTCTCGATCCACCGCCCCGAGGTCCGCGAGCTCACCGACCGCGGGATCGCGGTGACGACCTCGACCGCCCTGTGGCTCGACGAGCCGCGCGAGGCGCCCGTCATCGGCGTCACCGGGACGAAGGGCAAGAGCACCACGGCGAGCCTGATCGCCCACCTGCTGCGCGCCGCGGGGGCCGCGGTCGAGCTGGCGGGCAACGTCGGGCGGCCGGCGATCGAGCTGCTCGCCACCCCGGTGCCCGACGTCTATGTCCTCGAGCTCTCGAGCTACCAGATCGCCGACCTCCGGACGGGCGTCGACATCGCGGTCGTCACGAGCCTCTTCCCCGAGCACCTCGACTGGCACGGCTCGACGGAGCGCTACTTCGCCGACAAGCTGCGCCTGCTGTCGCTGCCGCCGCTGCGCCTGGCCATCCTCAACGGCTGCGACGAGCGCCTGCGCGACGCGGCCACGACGGCCCGGGTCGTGCGCTACGGCTGCGAGGGCGAGTTCAGGCTGCGGGAAACGGCCATCGTCCGGCAGGGCGACCTCATCGTCGGGGTCGAGGACCTTCCGCTGCACGGCGAGCACAACCTGCTGAACCTGGCCGGCGCGCTGTCCGCCGCAAGCGCGGTCGACCGGCTGCCGGCCGACCTGACGGCCGCGCTCGCGACCTTCGAGGCGCTCCCGCACCGGCTGCGGTCGCTGGGCTGGCGCGACGGCGTCGAATGGATCGACGACAGCATCTCGACGACGCCGGAGTCGACCATCGCCGCGCTGCGCTCGTTCCCCGAACGGCGCCCGCTCGTGCTGATCGGCGGCGGCTTCGACCGCGAGCAGGACTTCGCCTCGCTCGGCGCCGAGCTCGCCCGACGGGGCGCGACGGTGATCGCCCTGCCCGCGAACGGGCAGCGCCTCGTCCAGGCCGCGCGAGCCGCCGGCGCCGCCCCCGGCCGCCTCCTCGAGGCCGAGGACCTCGAGGGGGCGATCGGGCTCGCCCGGGGAGCGGCCGCGAGCGGCGGCCTCGTGCTCCTCTCGCCGGCCGCGCCGAGCTTCGGCCAGTTCGCGTCGTTCGAGGAGCGCGGGCGCCGGTTCGCGGAGCTGGCGGGCTTCGGGTAGGGCGAATTCGCGCGCGTCCAGCCCTCGCGGCGCACGGCCGTGTAGCGTGGCGCGCGCCGATGCGCGCGCTGCAGATCACCGAGCTCTCGGGCCCCGACTCGGCGCTCAGGCTCGTCGAGGTCGACGAGCCTGCGCCGTCGCACCCCATGACGCCGGGCGAAGGCGTGGTGGTCGACGTGCGCGCCGCCGGCGTCTCCTTCCCGGAGGTGCTGCAGACCCGCGGCGAGTACCAGATCAAGCCCGAGCTGCCCTTCGTGCCGGGCAGCGAGGTCGCGGGCGAGGTCCGCGAGGCGTCCGACGGGGCCGGCTTCGCGCCCGGCGACCGCGTGGCGGCCTTCTGCATGCTCGGCGGCTTCGCCGAGGTGGCGGTGGCGCCGACGTGGCTGACCTTCGCCCTGCCCGCCGCGCTCGACTTCGCCCAGGGCGCGGCGCTGATCCTCAACTACCACACCGCGTACTTCGCGCTGAAGCTGCGCGGGCGGCTCGCCGAGGGGGAGACCGTGCTCGTGCACGGCGCCGCGGGCGGCGTCGGCACCGCGGCGCTGCAGATCGCCAGGGGCCTCGGCGCGCGGACGATCGCGGTCGTCTCCAGCGACGCGAAGGAGGCCGTCGCGCGGCACGCGGGCGCCGACGAGGTGGTGCGCGCCGACGGGCCGTGGAAGGACGAGGCCAAGGCGCTCTCGGGCGGCGGCGTCGACGTCGTCCTGGACCCGGTCGGGGGCGACCGCTTCACCGACAGCCTGCGCTCGCTGCGCGAGGGCGGGCGGGCGGTCGTCGTCGGCTTCACGGGCGGCTCGATCCCCGAGGTCAGGGTCAACCGCCTGCTGCTCAACAACATCGAGGTCGTGGGCGCGGGCTGGGGCGCCTACGCGCTGGGCAGGCCCGAGGTCAACGCCCGGACGGGCGCCGAGGTCAACCGCCTCGCCGAGGCGGGCTTCGTCGCGCCGATCGTCGGCGAGCGCTTCCCGCTCGAGCGGGCGTCCGAGGCGTTGAAGGCCATCGACGAGCGCCGCGCGACCGGCAAGGTCGTCCTCGAGCTCTGATCAGGCCGCCGGGCCGTGCAGCGCGGAGGCGTCGAGGTGGTCGAGCAGGCCGACCGGCCGCGGGTCGCGGCCGTCCTCGATCAGGACCGCGCCGCCGGGCCAGTAGGGGTGCGGCGGCGTGACGTGCCCGACGAGCAGCGGCTCGTAGACCCACGAGCCGGTGTTCACGATCCGGGGGCGGCCGCCGGGGCCGCGCCAGAAGCGCAGGTCGTCGCCGGCCAGCGGGCCGCAGCGGTGGACGTGCCCGAAGATCACCCAGTCGGCGCTCACCCCGAGCCGGTGCACGACGCGCCCCAGCGCCGGCATGCTCGCCCGGCGCATCTGAAGGCCGAGGATCATCGCGTTGATCGGCGAGAAGCGGCGGTCCAGGAGCTTCTCGGGGATGCCCGGCATCGTCACGGCCCGCATGAGCTCGGCGACGTCGTCGGCGAGCGCGGCGAGCGGCCGCGGCAGCCAGCGCGTGAGGAACGCCTCCAGGCGCGTCGCCGACGGGCCGCCGGCGCGCTCGTAGTCGCTCGGCGTCGCCCCGTCGCGCGGCAGCCGTCCCAGCGCGCCGCGCGCGAAGCCGAAGGCGACCTCGGGCAGCAGGTGGCGGTCCAGGTAGTGGCCGTGCGTGGCCCAGACGTCGTCGGCGAGCCAGACGCCGGGGTAGCGGACGGCGACCCTGGCGGGCGCCAGCCACTCGACGACGCGCGCGAGCGCCGGCGTGGCGTCCAGCGGGATCGTCGCGTCGACCCCCAGCGCGGTCCCGTTCGCCCGCACCCACGGCCGCACCAGCGCAGCGTCGTGGTTGCCCGGCACGACGATCAGCTCGCGCTCGCTGCCGACCCGCGCCCCGATCGCTCGCAGCACCGGCTCGGCGACCTCCATCGCCTCCCGGGGCCGCCCCTCCAGCAGCTCCACCGCGTCGCCGAGCAGCACGAGCCGGTCGACGCCGTCGATAGCCGCGAGCAGCGCCTCGAGCGCCGCGGGGTGCGTCAGCACGTCGCGGCGCAGGCGGGTGCCGAGGTGCAGGTCGGAGACGACGAGGGTGGTCACGGTGTCCGCAGCATGCAACAGGTCGCGGCGGTCGAACGCCGGCGCGCCACCGTCGCGGGGGTCGGGAGGAGCGCGCGAGCCCGAGCCCGAACCCCATGCTCATGGGGGGAGTGAAGTGCCTCGCGGCCGCGATGGTCGCGCTGGGTGCGGCCGCCCCGGTCGCCCAGGCGTCCGACGCCGCCGTGGCGGCGCTGCAGGTCGGGCTGCGCGCCCGCGGCCTCTACGGCACGACGATCGACGGCGTCAGCGGACCGGCGACGAGCGTTGCGGTTCGCCGCCTGCAGGCCCGCCGCGGGCTCGCGGTCGACGGCATCGCGGGCCCGGCCACGCGCGCCGCCCTCGGCTGGCGCGGGCGCCCCCGGCTGGGCTCGCGTCCGATCACGGCCGGGATGCGCGGCTGGGACGTCGCCGAGCTGCAGTTCCTGCTCGCCCGTGCAGGATTCCCGTCGGGGGCGTTCGACGGCGACGCCGGCCCGCACGTCGCCGCCGCCCTGACGCGCTTCCAGGCGTGGGCCGGCCTGGCCGCCGACGGCGTGGCGGGCCCGGCGACGATCGCCTCGCTCGGCCGTCCGCCGCCGCGTTCGCCGCTGCGCCTGCGGGCGCCGCTGAGCGCGCCGATCGGCAACGGCTTCGGCCCGCGCGGGGACCGCTTCCACACGGGCCTCGACATCCTCGCGGCCAGCGGCACCCCGGTCGCGGCCGCGGGCCGCGGTTGCGTGACCTTCGCCGGCTACGACGACGGCTACGGCCTGCTCGTGGTCCTCGCCCACCGGCTGGGCGTGACAACCTGGTACGCGCACCTCTCGCGCGTCGACATCCGTACGGGAGCGTGCGTGGCCGCCGGGGCGCGCCTCGGCGCTGTCGGCGCGACCGGGCACGCGACGGGCCCGCACCTGCACTTCGAGGTCCGTGTCCGCGGGGCGGCGACCGACCCGCGCTTTGCGCTCGGGTGAGGGCCCGAGCCCGCCCTCTCCGTCCAGGTATCAGATTGGTATCATCGACGGCATGGCCATGACGCTGCGGCTGACCGATGAGCAGACGGAGGCCCTGCGCCGCCGCGCCGACAGGGAGGGCCGCAGCATGCAGCAGGTGGCGCTCGCGGCGCTCGACGATTACCTGCTGCGGACCGCAGACGACGAGCTCACCGACCGGCTCGCCGTGCAGGGCGCGCAGCGGTTCGCCGAGCTGCTTCGCCGCCTCGGCGAGTGACGCGATACCTGACGGTCGAGCAGGCGCTGCGGATCGCCCGCCTCGCCGTCGGTGGGCCTGTCGAGGTTCGGGACGTCGGCCTGCTCGAGTCGGCGATCCATCGCCCGCGCGCGAGCGTGCTCGGGCAGGACGCCTACCCCGACCTCTTCACCAAGGCCGCAGCGCTGCTGCATTCGCTGGCACGCAACCACCCGCTCGCGGACGGCAACAAGCGGCTGGCCTGGCTTACTACGTACGTCTTCTGCGCGAAGAACGGCGTGCAACTCGACCCGGACGATGATGCCGCCTACGACCTCGTGGTCGCGGTGGCATCCGGCGCGGTCGACGACGTGGGCGAGATCGCGGCGCGGCTCCGAGCCTTCGCCTGAGCGACTGCCCTCATTCCGCCAGCCCGAGCCGGTGCGCGACGCCCGCGGCCTCCGTGCGGCTGCGGACGTCGAGCTTGGCGAGGATGCGCGAGACGTGGACGCTCGCGGTCTTCTCGGCCATGAAGAGGCCGGCGCCGATCTCGCGGTTGGTGGCCCCGCGGGCGACGAGGGCGAGGACCTGGCGCTCGCGGGGCGTCAGGCCGAACGGGTCGTCGGCGCCGTCATCGTGCTCGGCGGCCGCAGCCGCCGCGTCGGCGTCGTCGCCGAGCTGCAGGCGGGCGCGGGCCGCGAGGCCGTCGACCTCGCCGCGCAGCCAGCCGGCGCCGATGCGCTCGGCGGTGTCGCGCGCGGCGCGTGCGGCTTCGCAGGCGGCGTCGCGGTCGCCGGCGAGGATGTGGGCCTCGGCCTCGCGGAAGCGCAGGACGGCGGCGGGGTAGGGGCGCTCGAGCACGGTCCAGTGGTCGGCGGCCGCGGCGTACGCGGCGGGGTCGGGCTCGCCCGCGGCGCGCGTGCGCTCGGCCTGGGCGAGGAGCAGCCAGGCGACCTCCAGCGGGCCCTCGAGTCCGGCGGCGGCCTCCGCGCGGGCGACGTGCATGTCGGCCTGCATGAGGGCGAGGCGCTCGTCGTCGGCCTCGCCGAGGTCGCGGGCTCGCTGGGCCGCGTCGGCCTCGACGGTGGTTCCGACGGCGCTCACGCGCGCCAGGCGGGCGGCGTCGTCGGTGCACGTCTCGAGGCGGTCGAGGGCGTCCTGGACGGCGGCGCGGGCGGCGGAGAGGTCGCCCTCCCGGCGCTCGAGCTCGCCGCGCAGGGCGCCGAGGACACCCGAGAACTGCGGTTCGTTGAGCTCGACCGACAGGCGCGCGGCCTCGTCGAGGGCGGCGCGCGCCCCGGCGTGGTCGCCGCGTCCGAGCGCGAGCTCGCCGCGGCGCAGGTCGAGGTTGACGAGGACGCTGCCCACCGGCCGGTGCGGGAGCCGGCCGAGGATCTCGTCGGCCTCGTCCCAGGCGCCCGCCTCGATCGCCAGCTCGCCGCGGAGGATCAGCAGCCAATGGTGGTTGGGGCGCAGCTCGTTGGCGAAGCCCTCGTCGGCCACGGCGCGCGCCTCGCGCAGGCGCCCGGCGAGGTGCAGCGCGTCGCCGAGGTTGACGTAGGCCGTGCTCTGGGCGCCGAGGGCGCCCTCCTGGCGCGCGACGTCGAGCGCCTCGCGCAGGATCGCGGCGCCCTCGTCGACGCTCCCGAGCCCCATCAGGGCCGTGCCCAGCGCGTTGAGCGCTGACGAGCGTGCCTTGTCGTCGCCGAGGGCGTCGGCGAGCACGAGCGTGTCGCGGGCCGCCTTCTCGGCGTGGGTGAGCTTGCCCCGCAGGAGCAGGCTCTTGGCCTGGCGGGCGAGCAGCGAGGCGCGCTCGCGCGAGACGTCGTCGGGCGGCAGCAGCGACAGCGCATGCTCGTAGGTGGCGAAGGCCTGCTCGCCGCGGCCCAGGTGCCACTGGGCGTCGGCCAGCGTCTCGAGCACGCGGGCGGCGCGGTGGGGCTCGGAGCCCTCGTCGAGGAGGGCGAGGGCGGCGCGGGCGAGCGACTCCTGGCGCACGGCGTCGCCGTCGATCTGATGGTCCTCGGCGGCGCGCGTGAGCAGCGCGGTGCGGTCGGCGCCCGCGAGCGCCTCGGGATCCTCGACGCGGTCGAAGAGCTCGACCGCCCGCTCGAGCAGGTGCGCGGCCTGGCTGTAGGAGTGCACGCGCTCGGCCGCGTCGGCGGCGCGCACGGCGCTGCGCAGCGCCGCGGGCTGGTCGCCGGCCGAGGCGTAGTGGTGGGCGATGCCGGCCGCGAGGTAGACCGACAGTCCGTCGCGCTCGGCGCGCGCCTCCAGCGCGCGGGCCAGGCGCAGGTCGAGGCCGGCGCGCTCGCCGGGCAGCAGGTCGTCGCGCACGACCTCGCGCAGCAGCGCGTGGCGGAAGCGGTAGCGGCCGTCGGAGCTGACGGCGGCGATGTGGTTGGAGACCGCGTCGCGCAGCGCCTCGTGCAGCCCCGGCGACTCGAGGCCGGTGACCTCGGCGAGCAGCTCGTCGTCCAGGCGCTGGCCGACGGCGACCACGCGCAGGACCTCCTGCGCGGCGGCGGGCAGGCGCTCGACGCGCAGCATGAGCGCGTCGCGCAGCGTGGGCGGCAGCGAGCCGCGGCCGTCCAGGCCCGAGGCGAGCAGCTCCTCGACGAAGAGCGGATGGCCCTCCGAGCGGGCGAAGACGCGCTCGACGAGGTCGTCGTCGGGCGGGGCGCCGAGGATGTCGGCGAGCTGGGCGACGAGCTCCTCGCGCGTGAGCGGCGGGAGGTCGATGCGGCGGGCGCGCGCGTCGCGCTCGAGCTCGGCGAGCAGCGGGCGCAGCGGGTGGCGGCGGTGCAGCTCGTCGGAGCGGTAGGTCGAGACGACGAGCACGCGCTCCTTGCACAGGCTGCGCCCGAGGAAGGCCATGAAGGCGCGCGTCGGACGGTCGGCCCAGTGGATGTCCTCGATGGCGAGCACGAGCGGCGCCACCGAGCCCAGGCGATCGAGGAGCCAGAGCAGCGCCTCGAAGAGCCGGCTCTGGGCGGCGGCGTCGCCACCCGCCTGGCCGATTGGCTCGACGCTGCCCGCGCCGAGCTCGGGCAGCAGCGTCTTGAGCTCGGCGCGCACGGTCGGCGGAAGCTCGGTGAGGACGGGGTCGTCGGAGCGCGCGAGGGCGCGCAGCGCGGTGACGAGCGGGGCGTAGGGCAGCTCGGACTCGCCGAGGTCGACGCAGTCGCCGCTGAGCACGCGCGCGCCCGAGGCGCGGGCGCGGGCGGCGAACTCGTTGAGCAGGCGGGTCTTGCCGACCCCGGAGTCGCCGGCGACGAAGGCGAGCGACGGGCGCTCGTCGGCGGCCTCCGCGAGCGCGACCTCGAGCTCGGCGAGCTCGAAGGACCGGCCCACGAAGGTCGAGCTGGTCACGCGCGTTGCCACGACTTCAGTATGGACGGTGAGCGCAGTCACGAACGGGATCGTGTTCGAAGCGCCCCCGCGCCACATCGGGCAGATGGAGCGAAGTAGGACGTCCTACGCCTTACTTCTCGCCGGAGCCCGTCTTAGGCGACGTTCGCGCCCTTGGCGCGATTGCAGTCCGAGCACAGGATCTGCAGGTTCTCGACCGTCGCGGCGCCGCCGAGCGAGAACGGGATGACGTGGTCGTACTGCAACTCGAAGCCCGACCCGCACTGCGCGCAGCGCCCGCCGTCGCGATGCCACACGGCGAGCTTGACCTCGCGCGCGATCGGCTCGCGGCGCAGGACGTCGGCCTCGTCGCCCGCCATCGCCGCGTGCGCGCGCTCGAGGCGCCGGCGCTGTCGGCGCTCGCGGTCGCGGATCAGCGCCAGGACGTCGTCGGCACCGAGGCCCTCGTCCTCCCAGTACACGCGGCCGTCGAAGAGCCAGTACATCCGCCCTTCGGCCGCGACGATCGCCATCGGCGTGGTGGCCTGCTCGGCCTGGAGGAGTCGCTGGCGCCGCGTCCGCCACGAGCCTTCGCACGTCCGTCGCCCGACGACGAGCTGATAGCGCCACCCGAGCAGCGTCAGGCGACGCGTGAACCCGGCGTTCTTGGCCTCCCGGAGCACAGGCCGAAGCTAGGAGCGGGCGTGGACGGCGTGGGCGCCGCGTTGCAGCGAGCTACCGCAGTCGGCCGCCGACGCAGCGAAGGCCGTAGCGCACGTACTGGCGCTTGTAGGCCGTTGCGGACAGCGTCCGCCCGCCGGGCACTGCGAACGGAGCAGCCCCCTGGCCGGAGGCTGCTCCGCGAGGCGCTGCTAGAGCGCCGTGACGTTGACGGCCTTGGGGCCCTTGTCGCCCGCCTCGGCGTCGTAGGACACCTTGGCGCCCTCAGCCAGCGTCTTGAAGCCGCTGGAGTTGATGCCGGTGTGATGGACGAAGAGGTCCTTGCCACCCTCGTCCGGCGTGACGAAGCCGAAGCCCTTGTCGTCGTTGAACCACTTGACGGTTCCTGTAGCCATTCCTTCTTCTCCTGCTCTAGTGAACTGCGTACGCGAGAGAAGCCTGACGGCTACGACTGCGGGCGCTGTAACACTCTTGCGCCGAGGACGCTCCCCGGCCTTGACGACGCCACTTTAGCGTGACGTCAATGTTTGACGGAGCGAAGGGCCTCGAGCTGGTCGCTCATCGTCGCCTGGCGCCTGAGCAGCTCCAGGCGCTTGGGCCCGGGCGGCTGCTTGTCGATCGTGCGACCGAGGCTCAAGATCTCGTCGGTCAGACGCCGCCTTCCGGCGGCGTTCGTCTCCTGGACGTGGCATGGTGGCCATCGCTGTCCTTTCCGAGCGGCGCGTGCGTGCGCCAGCAGAGGAGCGGTGCTCCTTCCCCCTTCACTCTACCCCGTGGACCGACGGCTCAGCCGACCACGGTCCGGCTCTGCTCGCGCATGAACTGCGCCAGGTAGTACGGCCCGAGGCCGCCCTTGCCGGTCGAGCCGCTGGACTTCCAGCCGCAGAAGGTCTGGGTGCCCGGCCAGGCGCCGGTGGTGGCCCCGGCGCGGCGGTTGACGTAGACGACGCCGGCCTGGATCTCGTCCAGGAAGCGCTCGAGCTCGCCCTGGTCCTCGCTGAAGACCCCGGCGGTGAGCCCGTACTCGGGCGCGTTGGCCTCGTCGAGCGCCTCGTCGAGCGACGCGACGCGCGTGACGGTGACGAAGGGCAGGAAGAGCTCCGCGCGCTCCACACGATGGCCGCGCGGCAGGTCCGCGACGACCGTCGGCTCGACGAACCACCCCGGGCGCCCCGGCCGCCCGCCGCCCGCGGCGACGCGGCCCTCGGCCCGCGCGGCCGCGACCGCCGAGTCGAAGCGCACCACGCTGCCCTCGTTGACGACCGGGCCCAGGAACGCGTCGCGGTCCGACGGGTCCCCGAGCGGCAGGCGCGCCGCCCATTCCGACAGACCGGACACGAACTCGTCGTGCACCGACTCGTGGACGATCGCGCGCGAACAGGCGCTGCACTTCTGCCCGGCGAGGCCGAACGCCGCGCGCGCAACGCCCTCGGCCGCCTTGTCGAGGTCGGCGTGGGCGGTGACGATCGCCGGGTTCTTGCCGCCCATCTCGGTCAGCGCCGGGCGCGCGTACGGACCGTCCTGCATCGTGCGCGCGATCGCGCGCCCCACCGCGGCCGAGCCCGTGAAGGCGACGCCGTCCACCGGCGCGTCGACCAGCGCGCGGCCGGTCGCCTCGCCGCCGTGGACGAGGTTGAAGACGCCCGGCGGCAGCGCGGCGGCGCGCACGATCTCCGCGAGGATCGCGCCGGTCCACGGCGTCTCCTCCGACGGCTTGAAGACGACCGTGTTGCCCGCGATCAGCGCCGACGAGGCCATCCCGATCGACAGCGCCGCCGGGAAGTTGAAGGGCGCGATGACCGCGAAGACGCCATAGGGGCGCAGGACGTCGGTGTTGCGCTCGCCCTCCACGAAGCTCGCGAGCGGCAGGACGTAGCCGTCGTTTCGCTCCATGTGGTCGGCGTAGGTCGTGATGAGGTCGATGGCCTCCTGGACCTCGACGATCGACTCCGTGCGCGACTTGCCGGTCTCGAGGCTGACGACCGCGGCGAGCTCGAGGTGGCGCTCGCCGATCCCGGCGGCGACCGCGCGCAGCAGCGCGCAGCGCTCGGACCAGGGCGTGCGCCGCCAGGGCCCCGCGGCGGCGCGCGCGGCGTCGACGGCGTCGGCGACGACCTCGGCCGGCGCCGCGAAGGCGCGGCTGGCGACGGCGTCGTCGGTGCACGGGTCCCGCCGCTCGAACACGTCGCCCGCGGCGATGGCGACCGCGCCCACGGCGTGCGGACGCGGCTCGCCGCCGCCCGCGGCGCGCGCCTGTGCCAGCAGCCGCTCGAACTCCTCGTCGGTCTCGGACCCGAGGCCGCCGCTCGTGTACGTCAGCCGCGCGCTCATCGCCCGACCGTATACCGTCAGGCGGTGGCCGTCCGGAGCGACTTCCCGCGCCCCGTGCGCCGGATCGATCACACGTGGATCCCGCTCGCGGACGGCACGCGGCTCGCCGCGCGCATCTGGCTGCCGGAGGACGCCGAAGACGATCCGGTCCCCGCGATCCTCGAGTACCTGCCCTACCGCAAGGGCGACGCCTTCGCCCGCCGCGACTCGCGCCACCACCCCTACTTCGCGGGCCACGGCTACGCCGGTGTCCGCGTCGACATCCGGGGATCCGGCGACTCCGACGGCATCCTCGAAGACGAGTACCTGCCGCGCGAGCAGGAGGACGCGCTCGAGGTCATCTCCTGGCTGGCCGAGCAGCCGTGGTGCTCGGGCGCCGTGGCGATGTTCGGCATCTCGTGGGGCGGGTTCAACGGCCTGCAGGTCGCCGCGCGCCGCCCGCCCGCGCTCAAGACCGTGATCTCGATGTGCGCCAGCGACGACCGCTACGCCGACGACGTCCACTACGTCGGCGGCTGCGTCCTGGCCATGGACATGCTCCCGTGGGCCGCGACGATGCTCACGGGCAACGCGCTCCCGCCCGACCCACAGGCGGTCGGCGACGGCTGGCGCGAGACGTGGCTGGCGCGCATCGAGCGCACGCCGCCCTTCGTCGAGCACTGGCTCGCCCACCAGCGCCGCGACGCCTACTGGCGCCAGGGCTCGGTGTGCGAGGACTACGGCGCGATCGAGGTCCCCGTCTACGCCGTCGGCGGCTGGGCCGACGGCTACTCCAACGCCGTCCCGCGCCTGCTCGAGGGGCTCCCGGGGCCGCGCAAGGGGCTCATCGGCCCGTGGTCGCACGCCTTCCCGCAGGACGGCGAGCCCGGCCCCGCGATCGGCTTCCTGCAGGAGTGCCTGCGCTGGTTCGACCAGCACCTCAAGGGCCTCGAGACCCAGATCATGGACGAGCCGCGGCTGCGCGCCTGGATGCAGGAGCCGGTCGCGCCGGCCACGCATCACGCCCAGCGCCCCGGACGTTGGGTCTCCGAAGACGCGCTGGCCGCCGCGCACCGAGCCGTGGCGCTGGCAGATCGCCCTCGACGCGCCGGTCGCGCACCGCAGCGTCGAGTCGACCGGCCTCGACGCCGGCGCGTGGTGCGCCGACGGCGGCGAGGGCGACTGGCCCGCCGACCAGCGCGCCGAGGACGAGCGCTCGCTGGCCTTCACCTCGCAGCCGCTGGAGCGCGACCTCGAGATCCTCGGCTTCCCCGAGGTCGCGCTGGACCTCGAGGTCGACCGCCCGTCGGCGCTCGTCGCCGTGCGCCTGTGCGACGTCGCGCCCGACGGCTCGTCGCTGCTCGTCACCCGCGGCGTGCTCAACCTCACCCACCGCGACGGCCACGCCGAGCCGCTGGCGCTCGAGCTCGGCCGCCGCTACGAGGTCACCGTCAGGCTCGACGCCATCGCCCAGCGCATCCCGAAGGGCCACCGCGTCCGCGTCGCGCTCTCGACCGTCTACTGGCCGTGGGCGTGGCCGTCGCCCGCGCCGGTGACGCTCACGCTCCACGGCGCGACCGCGACGCTCCCCGACCGCCCGCCGCGCGACGATCCGCAGCCCGAGCTCGGCACGCCCGAGTGGGCGCCGCCGCTCGAGGTCGAGGCGATCGCCCCCGGCCGCACGAGCCGCGAGCGCACCGGCGACGGCGCGCTGCGCTTCGAGTGGGACGTCGGCGGCCACCGCCGCCTGAAGGACTCGGGGATCGAGATGGACGACACCCACGTGACGACCTTCCGGATCGTCGACGGCGACCCGCTGTCGGCGAGCGTGCGCGTGGAGTGCTCGTCGGCCCTCGGGCGCGGCGACTGGCGCACCCGCGTGACGACCGACAGCGAGATGACGGCGACGGCCGACGAGTTCGTCGTCCACCAGCGCCTCGACGCCTACGAGGGCGACGAGCGGATCGCCTCGCGCGTCTGGACGCTCGCGTTCCCGCGCGACGGCGTCTGAAGCGCGCCCGCGACCCACGCCTGGAAGGCCGCGATGAGGTCCTCGCTGGGCAGCAGCAGCTCGCCGCGCTCGAAGACGCCCGCGGCCATCCCGCGCTGGACGGACTCGACGAGCACGCGATCCTCCGCGCCGACCTCGCCGTCGAGGACCATGAAGTCCTCGATCCAGGCCGGGTCCTCGCCCTCGTCGAAGAAGTAGTCCAGGACGCCCTCGGTGCGCCCGGGCGCCAGCGGCGTCAGCGGCCCGATCGACATGTTCGCCCGCCCGGGCATGACGTTGACCTTCAGCGCCGGCCACACGAGGTGGAACTGGCCGTCGAGCCCGGCGGCGTCGTAGTGCGAGCCGCGCGGGTGCTCGCGCACGCGCGCGTAGTGGCTGGCGAAGGTGGCGTGGCGCTCGAGCCGGTAGGCGTCGTGGTCGACGTCGATGACGTCGCTGAAGCCCGGGTGCGCGACGGCGCAGTGGTAGCACTCGAGGAAGTTCTCGACCGCCACCTTCCAGTTGGCCTCGAGCTCGTAGACCGAGCGGTGATGGAAGGCGAGCGCGTCGACGTCGACGCCGCCGGCGGCGACGATCGACGGCAGCTCGCCGAGCGTGTCGGCCAGCGGGGATGGGTCCTCGCAGGCGTGCACGAACAGGAACGGCCCCCACGCGTCGACCGCCGCCGGCCGCAGTCCGAGCGCGTCGCGGTCGAGGTCGGCCGCCGCGCGCGGCGCCGCCCGCAGGGCGCCGTCGAGCCCGTACGTCCACGCGTGGTAGTGGCACTGCAGCGTCGTGCAGCGCCCGGCGCCCGAGACCACCTCGGCCCCGCGATGGCGGCAGACGTTGACGAACGCGCGCAGCTCGCCCTCGCGGTCGCGCACGACGACGATCGGCACGTCGCCGGCGCGACAGGTCAGGTACGAGCCGGGCGCGGCGACCAGCCCAGCATGGCCGGCGTAGTGCCAGGCGGGCGCGAAGAGCAGGGCGCGCTCGTCGGCGAGGACGGCGGGGTCGGTGTACCACCGGTAGGGGAGGGTGGCGGTCATGCCGGCACCGCCGCGCCGGCCACGGCGTGGCAGGCCGCGAGGCGGCCGGGCGCGTCGGGCACCGGCGCGAGTGCCACGTCCTCGCCGCGGCAGCGCGCTTCGATCCCCAGCCGCGCCGCCTCGCCCGAGGCCACGAGCGGGCAGCGCGGGTGAAAGCGGCAGCCCGGCCGGGATCCGCGTCGGATCGGGCGCCTCGCCCTGGAGGATCTGCGGCGAGACGTTCGCGACCTCCGGAACCACGGAGAGCAGCGCCTGCGTGTAGGGATGGCGCGGCGCGGTGAGCAGCTCCTCGGTCGTGCCCTCCTCGACGATCCGCCCGAGGTACATGACCGCGACGCGGTCGGCGACGTTCCAGGCCAGCCCGAGGTCGTGGGTGACGACGAGGATCGCGACGTCGGTCTCGCGCACGAGCTTGAGCATCAGCGCGAGGATCTCGCCGCGCACCGACGCGTCGAGGCTCGAGACCGGCTCGTCGGCGACGAGCAGGCTCGGGCTGAGCACCATCGCCCCGGCGATGATCACGCGCTGGCGCTGGCCGCCGGAGATCTCGTAGGGGTAGCGCGCGAAGAAGCGCTCGGGCGGGCGCAGCCCGGCGCGCGAGAGCGCGTCGGCGACGAGCTGCTCCTCGTCGCCCGGCACGCCCTGGATGCGCACGCCCTCGGCCACCGCCTCGTAGATCGTCTGGCGGGCGTTGAGCGCGCCCGTCGGGTCCTGGAAGACCATCTGCACCTCGCGGCGATGGGCGCGCAGGGCGCGGCGGTCGTAGCGCAGCGGCGCGCCGCGCAGCGAGACCGAGCCCGCGTCCGGGCGCTGCAGGCCGACGATCGTGCGCGCGAGCGTCGTCTTGCCGCAGCCCGACTCGCCCACGAGCGCGACGATCTCGCCCGGGCGCACCGACAGGTCGACGCCGTCGACCGCGCGCGCGGTGCCCGAGCGCCCGCGGAAGGCGACGTGCATGCCGCTGACGTCGAGCAGGGTCACGCCCCGGCCTCCGCGCCGGGCACGTGCACGCACGCGGCCCGCCGCGCCGGACCCGCGGGCCACAGCTCGACGTCGGTGCGTGGGCAGGCGTCGACCGCGACCGGGCAGCGCGGGTGGAAGGGGCACCCGGAGGGCAGCTCGCGCGGATCGGGCGGGTCGCCGGCCAGCCCGGATGGGTTCATCCGGAAGGCGGCGTCGCCGATGATCGGGAAGGCGCCCGCGAGGGCGCGCGTGTAGGGGTGCGCGGGGGCCTCGAAGACCTCGTGGCTCGGGCCCTCCTCGACGATCCGCCCGGCGTACATGACCGCGATCCGCCGGCACACGGCGGCGAGCGTCGAGAGGTCGTGCGTGATGAAGATGACCGCCAGGCCGAGGCGCTCCTGGAGGTCCTCGAGCAGCCGCAGCACCTGCGCCTGGACCATCACGTCGAGCGCCGTCGTCGGCTCGTCGGCGATCAGCAGCCGCGGGTCGCACGCGAGCGCCAGGCCGATGAGCACGCGCTGGCGCTGGCCGCCGGAGAGCTGGTGCGGGTAGTCCTGCGCACGGCGCGCGGGGATGCCCACGAGCTCGAGCAGCTCGCCGACGCGCGCCGACACCTTGGCGGCGCGGATCCCGGGGGAGTGCAGCCGGATCGCCTCGCCGATCTGGCTCCCGATCCGCTGGACCGGGTTGAGCGTGTGCAGCGCGCCCTGGAAGACGATCGCCAGCTCGGTCCAGCGCACGGCGCGCAGCCGCCCCGGCTTCATGGTCAGGACGTCCTCGCCGTCGAGCAGGACCGAGCCCGTGACCTGCGCGCCGCGCGGCAGCAGGCGCAGCAGCGCCCCCGCCAGCGACGACTTGCCGCAGCCCGACTCGCCGGCCAGGCCGAGGGTCTCGCCGACGGCGAGGTCGAAGTCGACGCCGCGCACCGCCGGGATGGCGCCCGCGCGCACGCCGTAGGTGACGTGCAGGTCGCGGACCGACAGCAGCGGCGCGGCGGGCCCGGCCTCGGCGCTCATGCCCGGCGGTCCCGCAGACGTGGATCGAGGACCTCCTCGAGCGCCTGCCCGCAGAGCGTGAAGGCGAGGACGACGAGCAGGATCCCGACGCCTGGCGGCACGTAGTACCACCAGGCCTGCTGGGTCAGCGCCCCCGCCTCGAAGCTCTCCTCGAGCATCTTGCCCCACGACGCGCGCGACGGGTCGCCGAGCCCGAGGAAGGAGAGCGTCGTCTCCGAGAGGATCGCGACCGGCACGGTCAGCGTCGTGTTGGCGATGATCAGCCCGGAGAGGTTGGGGAGGATGTGGCGCGTCATCAGGTGCCACTCCGACGCGCCCAGCGCACGGCTGCGGTCGACGTACAGGCGCTGCTTCAGCGTCAGCACCTGGGCGCGGATGAGCCGCGCCGGGAAGGGCCAGGACGTGATCCCGATCACGAGGATGATGTTCTGGATCGAGGGCCCGAGGATCGCGGCGAGGACGATCGCCAGCGGCAGGAAGGGGATGACCAGGAACCACTCGGTCAGGCGCATGAGGATCGACTCGGTCCAGCCGCCGAAGAAGCCGGCGATGATCCCGACGACCGAGCCGATGACCATCGCCAGCACCGTCGCGGCGAGCCCGACGAGCAGGCTGATGCGCGCGCCCCAGATGAACTGCGTCATCACGCTGCGCCCGAGGTGGTCGGTGCCCAGGGGGGCGAACTTCGACGGGTTCGCCCAGGCCGGGTTGTTGACCGTGTTGACCGCGTGCAGGCCGGCCGGGTCGGCGAGCAGCGGGGCCGCGAGCGCCATGAGGATCGCCGCCACGAGGATCGCCAGGCCGATGAGCCCGGGCGCGCTGCGGCGGTACTCGCGCCAGGCCTCGGCGAGGGCGCGGCGGCGGCGCAGCCACGTGATCCGGCGCGCGGACGGCGCGGCGACCGCGCTCATGCCGTCCGCACCCGCGGGTCGAGCCAGCCGTAGAGCAGGTCGGCGAAGAGGTTGGCGACGATGACCGCTGCGCTGAAGACGAGGAAGAGCCCCTGGAGCATCGGCAGGTCCGGGCCCTGCAGGGCGTCGTAGGTCGCCAGGCCGAGGCCCGGCCAGGAGAAGATCGCCTCCACCGCGATCGCCCCCGAGAGCACGAAGCCGAAGTTGATCGCGATCAGGGTCACCACCGGCAGCAGCGCGTTGGGGACCGCGTGGCGGTTGCGCACGAGGATGTCGCGCAGCCCCTTCGCGCGCGCGAGCACCAGGTAGTCCTCGCGCATCGTCTCCAGCAGCGAGGAGCGCATAACCAGCGCGTACTCGCCGAGGTAGGCGAGCGTCAGGGTCAGCGCGGGCAGGAACATGTGGTGGGCCTGGTCGACGAGCTTGGCCAGGCCGGTCGCGTCGGAGTCGGGGTCCGTGATCCCGCCCACCGGGAACCAGCCGAGCGAGACCGCGAAGACGGTGAGCAGCAGCATCCCGAGCCAGAAGTCGGGCATCGCGTACGTCGTCATCGTGAAGCTCGTGACCGCGTAGTCGGTCTTCGTCCGTCTTCGCCACGCGGCGGCGATGCCGAGCATGACGCCGAAGACGGTCGACAGCAGCGTCGAGATGCCCACGAGCGCGATCGTCGGCCCCGCCTTGTCCCAGATCTCCGAGGCGACGGGCTGGTTGTCGCTGTAGGAGCGCCCGAGGTTCAGCTGCGCGGTCTGCTCGACGTAGTGCACGAACTGCTCGCCCGTCGAGCCGTCGAGGCCGAACTGCTTGGCGAGCTGGTCGCGCTGGCTCTGGGTGAGGTTGTGGCCGCGGAAGAGGTTGGCGACCGGGTCGCCCTGCACGACCCGGAAGAGGAAGAAGTTGAAGGCGACGACGAAGGCGAGGGTCGCGAGCGAGCCGAGGACCTTGCCGGTGACGAAGCGGGCGCTCACTCGCGGCGGACGCTCACTCGCGCTCGTCGGCCGTCCGCCGGCGCATGAACCACAGGCCGGCGCCGCCGAGCACGACCACGGCGATCACCACGATGGCGATGATCCCGCCGCTGCCACCTCCACCGTCGCCGCTGCTGCCGCCGCCGCTCGTGCCCTCGGCGCCCGCGACGACCGGCTTGAGCTTCGCGTAGGTGGGCGAGGAGTTCGAGAACAGGACGGGCCCGGTGCCCTCGGGCTGGCGGATCCAGCCCGTGAACTTGTTCTTGCGGTAGGCCTGCAGGTCGGGATAGGTGTAGAGCACGTCGTAGGTGGCCGACTCGTAGAAGCGCGTGAGCATCTGGTGGACGATCTCCACGCGCTTGGCCTTGTCGCGCTCGACCTTCTGCTGCTTGTAGAGCGCGTCGTAGGCCGGGTCGCACCAGCTCGCGTCGTTGTAGTAGTTCGTCGGGTTCTTCGGGTCCTTGCTCACCTGGTCGCAGGTGAAGTAGGAGAGCATCGGGTCGGGGTCGACGAACGGCGTCCAGCCCCACGAGAAGAGGTCGTAGTCGCCCTTGCCGATGACCTCGGTGAGCTGGCTGTCGTCGTAGACCTTCTGCGTCGTCGCGATCCCGATCTGGCGCAGCCAGCCGGTGATGAGCTCGGCCGTCGGCGGCGCCGTATCGCCCTCCGAGCGCACGGCGTAGCGGAACTTCAGCGGCCGCCCGCCGCCGGGCATCTCGCGGATGCCGTCGCCGTTGGTGTCCTTGTAGCCGGCGTCGTCGAGGATCTGCTTGGCCTTGTTGATGTCGAAGTCGAAGCGCTGGCCGTCGGGGATCTTGGGCGACCACTCGGCGTCGGGCGAGACGCTGAGCGTGTCCGTCGGCGTGGCGAGCCCGGCGATGACGCGCTTGACGATCGTTTGCTTGTCGATCGCGTGGGCGATGGCCTGGCGGACGCGGAGGTCCAGCAGCGCCGGGTGCGGCTTCTTCAGGCCGGCGCCGCCGTTGATCGCGAACTCGTTCATCGCGCCCTGGTTGCCCTGGACCGTGACGACGCTCGGGTCCTTCTCGAGCTGGTGGAAGGCGGTCCCGGGGACGTCCTCGGCGGCGTCGATCTCGCCGCGCTTGAGGGCCGCGACCATGGCGTCGGGGTTGTTGAACTTGCGCAGGACGACGCGGTCGACCGCGGGCTTGCCGCCGTAGTAGTTCGGGTTGGCCTTGAAGCGGGCGAACTGCCCCTTCTCGAAATGCTCGAGCGTGAACGGCCCGGAA
Source organism: uncultured Actinomycetes bacterium (assembly GCA_963851295.1). Taxonomy (GTDB): domain Bacteria; phylum Actinomycetota; class Thermoleophilia; order Solirubrobacterales; family Solirubrobacteraceae; genus JAOPZW01. The sequence continues at coordinate 52,253 of CAWKOS010000008.1, forward strand.
CCGACGCCGTCGAGGGCCGGGTACTTGGTGATCGCCTTGGCGTCCTGCTTCTCCCAGATGTGCTTGGGCAGGACGTACATGTCGAGCGTCGGCAGCTTTGGGTCGACCACCGAGGACTTGACGACGAGCGTCATCGGATCGGTCGCCCTCGCCGTCAGGTTGGCCACGACGGAGGTGTAGTTCAGCCACTCCTCCTTCTTGGCGCGGTTGATCGTGTAGGCGACGTCCTCTGCGGTCAGCGGCTGGCCGTCGGACCACTTGAGGTTCGGGCGCATCGTGTATGTCCACGTCTTGCCGTCGGCCGAGCCCTTCCAGGACTGCGCGAGGCCCGGGATCGGCGAGAAGTCCTTCGGCGACTTGTCGGTGAGGGTCGCGTACTGGATGTTCCACGCCTCGTAGGCCGGCACGGTCACGCCCACGAGCGGGTTCATCGAGTCGATGCCCTGCGTGTCGCCGACGTTGAAGGTGACCGGCTTGTTCTGCGCGGCGGCGGGCGCCGCGGCGACGGCAGCCGCCGTCGCCAGCGCCGCGATCGCGGCGGCCAGTGTCCGTCCCGTGGTCCTCACCCTCGCCCTCCTCCTCTTGCTCCCCGGCTCGCGCGACTCTATCCGAGCCCGGCCGGTCAAGTGCCAAGTGCTCACATGGCCGCTTTGCGTCGCCCCGCTCACATGAGATGCCAGTCGAGGAAGCGCTCCAGGCGGCGGTAGAAGTCCAGCTGCGGGCCGGCCCGCAGGAGCCCGTGCGCCTCGGTGGGGTAGGTCACGTACTCGAAGGTCTTGCCGCCGAGGCGGCGCAGCTCGGCGACGAGCTGCTCGGACTGCTTCGGACTCACGCGGACGTCGAGCTCGCCGTGGGCGATGAGCAGCGGCGCCCGGACATGTGCGAGGCGGTCGAAGGGCGATCCCGCCTCGTAGGCGTCGCGAGCCGACGCCGGCGTCCCCATCATCCGCTCGAGGTCCTGCACGCCCTCGCGGTCGCCCTGCGCCCACGAGGTGACGATGTCGCAGTCGCCGTACTTGGCGACCGCGCAGCGGAAGCGGCGCTCGGGGTCGTCGGTGACGGCGAGCAGCGCCATGTACGAGCCGTAGCTGGCGCCGAAGATCCCGAGGCGGTCGCCGTCGACCCAGTCCAGCGTGCGCAGGTAGTCCGCCGCGGCGAGGCAGTCCTTGGTGTCCTCGACGCCCCAGACGCCGTGGTTGGCGCGCTCGTAGTCGATGCCGTAACCGGTCGAACCCCGGAAGTTGACGGCCAGCCACGCGTAGCCCTTCTCGACGAAGTACTGCGCGTGGCCGTCCCAGTCGTCGAGGTAGGCGTCGGTCGGACCCCCGTGGGGATAGACGATCGCGGGCGCCGGGCGCTCGGGGGAGACGTTCTCCGGCCGGCGCAGGAAGGCGGGGATCTCCAGGCCGTCGTGCGAAGCGAACGAGATCTCCTCGAGCGCGGCGTAGGGCGCGCGGCGGACGCTGCGGGGCGCGGGCGCGTGGAGCGCGGCCGTGCGCCCCTCGCTCGCCAGCCGCAGCTCCGGCGGCGTCTGGTGGTCCTCGTAGGTCGCGACGATCGCGCCGGACGGCGTCCACTGCGGCTCGCCCCAGTTGCCGCCCTCGGCGACCACGTCGGCCGCGCCGCTCACCGTGTCGAGGACGACGAGGTCGAAGCGGTTGCGCCGCCCGCGGACCGCGGCGAGGCGCGTCGCGTCCGCGTGCCAGGCGAGCTCGGAGTGGTCGGCGCCCGCGGTCGTGAGCTGCCGGTCGTCCGCGCCGTCGGCGCCGACGAGGTGCACCTCGTTGAAGCCGCTGCGCTCGGAGAGGTAGGCCACCGTCGCGCCGTCGGGCGACCACCGCGGCGCGTGGTCGTGCATCCGCGGCGTGCCGGTCAGCGCGCGCACGGCGCCGCCGCTCACGTCCGCCACCCGGATCTCGCTGCGGTTGAGGTCGCCGCGCGGCAGGAAGGTGTAGGCGACCGCGCGGCCGTCGGGCGCGACCGATGGCTCGCCCTCGTCGCCGTAGGCGTCGAGCCCGCCGTGGCCGACCGCCAGCCGCCGCGGCCACGGGTCGGCGACCTCGACGACGGCGATCCGCGTCGTGTCGTCGCGCTCGACCGTGATGAGCAGCCGCGCGTCGTCGACCCACACCGGCTGGCCGCCCTCGACGAGCTTGCGCGGCGGCCCGCCGGCGGTGGGCGACGAGCCAGACATGGCCGTGGTCGGCGTAGGCGACGGTCGCGCCGTCGGGGGACAGGCGCGGCTCGGTGTCGTCCCAGTAGGCCACCGGCTCGCGGCCGGTGGTCAGGCGCTCGGGAGCGGCTGCTCCCTCCAGGTCGAGAAGTAGGACGTCGGACGTCTCACTTGCCGCTTCGATGAACACCGCCTGGCTCCCGCGGACGCCGAGCGAGTGCTGGCGCGCGGTGTGCGCGATCGCCTCCAGGCGCCAGTGCGCCGGCGGCTTGAGGTCCTTGCGCGGCTGCGCGCGCACGCCCTCGTGCTCGTCCTTGCCCACCCACATCGACTCAGCCACGCGCGCCCTCCTCCAGGCCCGTCAGGAACTCGCACACCAGCGCCCCGATCGCGTCGAGGTCGTATCCGCCCTCCTGCACGACGACCGTCGGCAGGCCCAGCGCTCCCAGCGTCTGCCCAGCGGCGCGGAACCCCGCGCCGGTCACGGTCAGCGGGCTCTCCGGGTCGCCGCCCGCGGCGTCGACGCCGAGCGCGACCACGAGCGCGCGGGCCTGGCCGTCGACCGCCCACTCGGCCAGCTGCGCGACCGCGGCGGTCCAGCCCTCGTCGCCGGTCCCCGGCGCCAGCGGGACGTTGCGGTTCGCGCCCGCCCCGGCGCCCGCGCCCGCCTCGTCCGCGAAGCCGAGGAAGTGCGGGAACCACCCTTCGCCGGGGTCGACATGGGCCGACCCCACCAGCACCTCCGGGTCCTCGTAGAAGATCGCCTGCGTCCCGTTGCCGTGGTGGGCGTCGACGTCGAGCACCGCCACGCGCGCCTGGAGCCTCGCCCGCAGCCGCGCTGCCGCGGCGGCGGTGTTGTTGAGGTAGCACGAGCCGCCGAAGGCGCCGCGGGTGACGTGATGGCCCGGCGGGCGCGTGCACGCATAGGCGGCGGGCGCGCCGGCGGCCACGAGGTCCGCCGCGGTCACGGCGACGTCGACCGCCGCGCGCGCGGCCTCCCACGTCCCGGGCCCGATCAGGGTCATCGTGTCGTAGGCGAAGTAGCCCGCGCGCGCCGAGGGCGCGGCCGGCACCGCGACCGCCCGGTCGCCGATCAGCTCCGGGTGCGCGAAGAGGTAGGGCACGACGCGGTCCTGGCCGGGCTCGACCGGCAACCCCGCCGCCTCCCAGTCGCGCCACGCGCTCGCGAGATAGGCGACGAGCGCGGCGTCGTGCACGGCGAGCACCGCGTCGTCCGCCTGCTCGCCCGCCTCCACGAACCGCGCCCCGGCGTCGGCGAGCGTCTTGCGAATCGCCTCGGCACGCCCCGGCACCTCGGTGCCCTCGATCCGCACGCCCACCCAGACCTCGCCACCCGGGTCATGGAGTCGGTGCCGATCGCTCCAGACGACGGGCATGGCCAGGGACATGGGGCGCGAGCGTATCCGGCGGGCTCGTGTTTCGGCGGGCCGCGGCCTTGGCTCCTTGCGCCGGACTCGTGCGCGCCGACGTGCGCCGCCGCTCTGCGCTCGTGCGTTCTCTTTGGCCGTTGCTCGGTCACTAGGGTCCAGCTCATGGCGACCCTGCCGCGCGACCACGGCCTGCGCATCGGCGAGCTCGAGACCGGGCCGGAGAACGCGATCACCGATGTCGCCGGGGTGGCGGTCGGGCACGTCACGGTCGTGCGCGACGAGCCCGATCCGCCGGGCGGGCGCGGGGTGGCGCGGACCGGCGTCACGGCGATCGTGCCCGCGCCCGCGGAGACGCTCTTCGCGCGGCCGCTGCCCGCGGGCGTCGCCGTCCTCAACGGCGCCGGCGAGCTGACGGGCTCGCTGCAGGTCGCCGAGTGGGGCGTGCTCGAGACGCCGATCTACCTCACGGCCACGATGTCGGTCGGTCGGGTCTTCGACGGCGCCGTCGCCGCGGCGGTCGCGGCTGACGCCGCCGTCGGCGTCGAGGACGTCGTCATCCCGATCGTCGGCGAGTGCGACGACAGCTGGCTCAACGACGCCCGCGTCGTGCAGGTGGAGGCCGCCGACGCGGGCCGAGCCGTCGCGCAGGCGGCGCCCGGCGCCGTCGAGCAGGGGGCGGTCGGGGCCGGCGCGGGGATGATGTGCTTCGGCTTCAAGGGCGGGATCGGGACCTCGAGCCGCCGCGCCGGGGAGGCGACGGTGGGCGTGCTGGTGCTGGCGAACTTCGGCGCGCCGCGCGACCTGCGCATCGACGGGGTCCCGGTCGGGCGCCTGCTCGGCGACAAGGCGCCGACCGACGGCCCGCGGCCGGCCGGGAGCTGCATCGCCATCGTGGCGGTCGACGCGCCGCTGCGCGCCCAGCAGCTCGAGCGCGTGGCGCGGCGCGCGGGGCTCGGCCTCGCCCGCTCCGGGTCGGTCGCCCACCACGGCAGCGGCGAGATCTTCCTCGCCTTCTCCGCCGCGGCCGGTCGCCACGCCCTTGCTGACGACCAGCTGGACCCGCTCTTCGCGGCGACCGTCGACGCCACCGAGGAGGCGGTGGTCAACGCGCTGTGGAGCGCCAAGCGGACGACGGGGCGCGAGGGTCGCGTTGCGGAGGCGCTGCCCCACGACGAGGTCCTCGCCCTCCTCGCAGCACAGGGACGCCTGCCTGGTTAGTATCGGCCTGTGCGCGCTGCGCATGGATGTGCGCATGGCGAACAAGACACGGCCCACAATTGGGAGGGCATTGACATGGCGACGGTCGACGTTGATCTGCAGGAGCTGCTGATCGGAGGGAGCTGGGTCGGCGCGAGCGGGGGCGGCAGCTACGAGAAGACGAACCCGTTCACCGGCGAGACCGTGGGGAGCGCCGCCGCCGCCGGGCGCGAGGACGCCCGCGCCGCGGTCGACGCGGCCCGCGCCGCCTTTCCCGCCTGGGCCGCGACGCCGCCGGGCCGCCGGCGCGAGCTGCTGAGCGCGGCCGCCGCGCTGCTGCAGGAGCGCCAGGAGCAGATCGCCGCAGTGATGACCGAGGAGACCGGCGGGACCTTCGGCTGGGGCATGTTCAACTGCATGCTCGCCGCCGGGATGCTGCGCGAGGCGGCGGCCCAGGCCTATTGGGTCACCGGCGAGACGATCCCCTCGGATGTGCCCGGCAAGCTCGCGATGGCCGTCCGCCAGCCGGCCGGGGTCGTCGTCGGCATCGCCCCGTGGAACGCCCCGATCATCCTCGGCACGCGCGCCGTCGCCACGCCGCTCGCCTACGGCAACACGGTTGTGCTGAAGGCCTCCGAGGAGTCGCCGCGCACGCACGCCGCGATCGCCGCCGTCCTCCAGGACGCCGGGCTGCCCGACGGCGTCGTGAACCTGATCACCAACGCTCCGCAGGACGCCGCCGACGTGGTCGACGAGCTGATCGCCCACCCCGGCACGCGCCGGATCAACTTCACGGGCTCCACGCGCGTCGGGCGGATCATCGCCGAGAACGCCGGCCGTCACCTCAAGCCGGTCCTGCTCGAGCTCGGCGGCAAGGCGCCGCTGCTCGTCCTCGCCGACGCCGACGTCGACCGCGCGGTCGCGGCCGCCCACTTCGGCGCCTTCATGCACCAGGGCCAGATCTGCATGTCGACCGAGCGCATCGTCGTCGACCGCTCGATCGCCGACGAGTTCGCCGAGAAGCTGACCGAGCGCGCCCAGGGCCTGCGCGTCGGCGACCCGCGCGACCCCGAGACGACGATCGGGCCGCTCATCAACGCGGCCGGCCTCGCGCGCGTCGAGGAGCTCGTCGCCGACGCCGTCGACCGCGGCGTCAAGGTGCTCACGGGCGGCAGCGCCCAGGGCCCCTGCTACGAGCCGACCGTCCTCTACGGCGTCACGCCCGAGATGCGCGTCTACGGCGAGGAGTCCTTCGGCCCGCTGGCCTCGATCGTCACCGTCGACGGCGCCGACGAGGCTGTCGAAGTTGCCAACGACACCGAGTACGGCCTCGCCGCCGCGGTCTTCAGCCGCAACGTCCCCGGCGCGCTCGAGATCGCCCACCGCATCGAGAGCGGCATCTGCCACGTCAACGACGCCACCGTCCACGACGAGCCCCAGATGCCCTTCGGCGGCGTGAAGGCCAGCGGCTTCGGCCGCTTCGGAGGCCGAGCCGCGCTCGACGAGTTCACCGACCTGCGCTGGATCACGGTGCAGGAGACGGAGCGCCACTACCCGATCTGATTCGCCGCTGGCGCCCGATCGGCGAACCTGTCCGACTTTTCATCGGTTTCCGGGGCAAACTCGGACCAGTTCGCGCCCAAGAGAGCGCTGCGCGCGGCACGGGCGCGTCCCACGTCCCGAACTGGTGACGAGGGGGGAGAGATCGCTCGCCCCAGGGCTAGGTCGCGCATGCGTGCGTTAGCGCGTCGTCGACTCACCTGACTATCACGATCGGAGATAGTGTGCCCGTGCCGCGGATGTCGAAAAGACAACTGGTCGTCAGGATCGCGACGATCACGATCATGGCGATGGGGGCCGCCGCGCCCACGGCGCGCGCAGGCACATGGACGGTCGTTGTCGGGTGCCATCAGGGAACACGCGGGTCGAGCGCGGACGACTTCGGCTGGATCGGGTCGTTCTCGTCTCGAGTCGACAAGGTGGAGCAATGTCAGGGCCTGTGGAACCTGGCCGACATCGACGCTGCCAACGATTGGTTCCGGATCTCGCGGAACGGCCTGAGCTGGACCGGGGTCCCGAGCGAGGATCGGACGGCCGGCTGGAACTTCCTCGTCCCCGGCCACGCGTTCTACAAGCGCCAGCTCGCGGGGATCGCGGAGCATCCGACTCCCGACGCAGCGTTCTCCGGCGCCGCACGAGTCGTGCGCATCGACTTCGACGCCGGCCCCGGTGCTCCGGCGGGCGAGCTCATGCGACGAAACGGACTGGCCACGTATCGCGTGGGGCTGTTCTCGAACATCCTGGCCTATTCAGGGGCCATCCCCGGCGTACCCGCCGAGCCCTCCGGCGTCGCACGCATCAGGGGGTGTGAGGAGAACAAGACGGTAGGAACCGCGACATGGCCGGGCCAGCCGGCATCGAACTGCGACCCGGCGGTGAACGACGGCTGGGTGTACGCGACGACCGCCGGCGAGAGCATCGACGTCCCGGCGACCGCGAAGGTCTACGAGCTGTCGTGGGTCGTCGGCTGCCCCACGGGTGACTGCGACGGAGGCGGCCCGGCGTATCCCTCACGCGCGCTGCTGTCACTGGCCGGCCTTCGGGTCACCGTGCGTGACGACGAGGGGCCCGACGTCGCCCTGGACCGGACGGGGCTGCTCGAGTCCGGGCTCCTCAGCGGAGTGCAGAACGTGGGCTTTGCCGCCAGCGACCTGATGGGGCTCGACCGCGCTGACGTCCTCGTCGATGGGAACGTGGCCGGCAGCCTCGACTGGCCATGCGGCAACAGCGACGGCGGCGCCGGGCCAGGCCGTTTGCCCTGCACCGACCGCCAACGCTCGGGGCAGGCGATCGCGATCGATACCCGCGCGCTGTCCAATGGCGTGCATGCAGTTGCTCTCCGTGTCATGGACGCACTCGGGAACGCCACCGTCTCGGCTCCGATGTCCGTCACGGTTCTCAACTTCGATCTGCGCGATCCTTACGTCGAGCGCCGCGTCCTGGGCCTGCACCGCACCGGGGAGGCGACCGAGATCGTCCCCTCCACCACGACGGGCGCCACGAGCATCTGCCGCGCGCGCCACCACCGGCGCATGTGCCACGCCGTCCATCCGACCCAGCGATCCGAGCGCGGGAACCTGCACATCCGAAGGTGGCACACCGCCGTCGTGCATCGGCAGCCCCCGCGTGTGTCTGCGGTGCTGCGCACGACCGACGGCGAGCGCGTGGCGGCGGCCCGCCTCTCGGTATTCGAGAGCCAGCTCGACGGGACGTGGCGCGAGCTGGCCTCGCGCACGACACGAAGCGACGGGTCGATGTCCATGCCGTTGGCCGCGGGACCGAGCCGGCAGGTGAAGCTCGTCTTCGCCGGAGACGAGACCCGCCGCGGGAGCGTAGGCGAGGCGGTCCTGCCGGTCGCGGCGCACAGCTCGATGCGGGTGGTGCCTGCGCGCGTGCGAAACCGGCGGAGTGTGACCTTCAGCGGACGAATCACGACCGGCCCCGTCCCGAGTCGGGGAAAGCTCCTCCTCCTCCAGGTCGTGCTACGCGGCCATTGGCGAACGTTTCGCCAGCTGCGCAGTGGCGCCGACGGTCGCTGGAGTGCGCGCTACCGCTTCACGGAGACCACTGCGTCGACCCGCTACCGCTTCCGCGTCGTGGTGCCGGCTGAAGCGGGCTATCCGTACAGCACCGCCCGTGGACCGACCATCAGCGTGCGGGTGCGTCCCTAGCGGCGTCGGCCAGGGCGTCTCGCAGTGCGACAGGACCCGTCGCCCGCAACGCCGCTCGCCACGCCACCGCCCGACCCGCGGCGGCGTCCCGACGGAGCCTCGCGGCCGCCGACTCCCCCAAGGCTTCGTGTATTAGCTCCGACGGCAGGACGCGATCGAAGAGCCACGCGCGGTACGCCTCGTGCCCACTCCAAAGCTCGTGCGTGGCGAACGGATCGCTCGCCCTGAGCGCACCTCGGCGGTGACGCCACGCATTGAGCTTGCGCACAACAGCAGACCCCCGCGGGAAGCTCTCGGTCCCTGCAGACACGACCCCATGGAGGCCTGCGTTCTCGAGCACCCATCGGTGGAACCCGTCGGTAAGCCGGTCCTCGAGCGGCAATGAGGCGAAGGCGGCCGCCACATTCGGCTCCCCGAACGCGGGCACCAGATCAGCTGCTGTCCGGGGGACCATCGAGCGCCCCCACCGCGTGAACCGTTGCTCGCCGTAGACGATGTCGAGCACCCGCCAGCCGGCCGGCCCCGTACGGGTCGCGTCGTCGATCCATGACGTCACCGCCCCGCGGAGGCGATCAGCTCGATCACCATCGAGGCCAGGCAGACTCCAGGAGAAGTCGACCAATCGCGAGAGCCCCAGCCGGTCAGGCGGCGGGTCGTCAGGCAGCACGCGCCCTCGGTAGTAGAAGGCACGGCCGATCTCGCCGGCTCCTCCTGTGAGCCAGGCGATCTCGCTCTCCGTCACCGGCGGACCGCCGAACGCCGTCAACGGCGCGAGGCCTTCCGTCCATCGCACCTCGGTGTCGATGTCGGCCATCCCGTGGTCGCTCTCACGCACGGGCGCCTCACGCGATTCGTGGCGGATGCCGAGCCGCTGGGCGAGCGCGGCCGCTTGCGACTGCTCTCCGAGAAACGTCCACGTGAACGCCGTGAAGGCCGTGCCCAGCTCCTTCAACGCGACCGCCACGACGGCAGAGTCCAAGCCGCCGCTGAGCCCCAGTTCGACTTCTCGCCCTCTGGTCTCCTCCTCGAGCGAGGCGAGGAGCGACGTCCAGGCCTCGTCACGGGCTGTCCCCTCCGGCACCGGCTCCCACCGGTCGCCGAGCGTCGAGTAGGGCGTGCGACGAGCATCGCCACCCTCGACGTCGACGATCAGGCCGGCCGGAACCGCGGTCACGCCCGTGGCGAGGGTTCGTGTTCCACCGACGAACTCGCAGGCCAACAGCTCGAGAACGGACCCTCGGTCGATGTCGACCGCGCCATGCGTCAGCAGCGCGGCCGCCACGGCGTGCGTCGACCACGCGGTGACGCGGTCGCCCGCGGCTTCGTAGAGGGCAGTCGGCCCGAGGACCTGACTGATCATGCGCGCGCGACGGTCGTCGGTCGCGATGGTCACGCCGCGGGGCTTCTTCGCCGCGATCGCGCCCGCCGAGGCGGTGAGCGCGGCGTCTGCGTCCTTCCAGCGCGACCGTCCACCCCAACACGCCAGGGCAAGCGGCTCCTGCTCTCGGCTGCCCAGGCGCCCGGCGAGGCAGGTTGGTCCGACGTCGCGAACGTCGACCACGTCAAGGTGCAGCGGCGCGTACCAGCGCGTGAGCGCGCGAATGCGACGGTCAAGGTCGGCTCGGTCCAGAGGCGCGTTGCTGTGGACAACGAAGAGGCAGCTGTCAGTCGACACTGAGGGCGCAAGAGCATGACGCCTAGGCGGGCCGGAAGTCACCTCGGTTCGGCTGCCGGCGCTGGTGAAGCCGCGGGACGCGGAGAGCGGCGGCGCACGAGCCCGGCGCAGGAGCTGAGGCCGCAGCGGAGTGTCGCCCGCGGACCGCGGCGCGGCGGACGATGATCGTGTCCGGCGACGGGACCCGCCCGCCGCAAGCGCCGGGCCCACCCGCCACAAGCGCCGGCCCCGCCGAACGTCGGTCTTACCCCGTGTAGACGGGGGAAGACCGACGTTCGGGCGACCACGCGCCCGCCGCGCGCGCCAGGCCCCGCCGGCCTGCCAGAACCGTCCCGAAGGGAGTAGCGTCGCACCCATGAAGACGCCCAAGAACATGTCTCGTGCTCAGCAGGCGGCGCTCGGATGGGCCGCGCTGCGATGGGTGGCGCGCCGGAAGCGCAGGCAGACCGAGGTGCGGGCCGTCGCGCCCAAGGTCGCGGTGCTCGTCGGGGTGTTCGTCATCGGTGTGCTGGCCGATCGCTTCATCTTCGATCTGCGCAACGCCAGGCGCCGGCGTCACGTCGCGGCCGAGCGGGGCGCCGCCGGGGTGCGGCGGGGTGGGCGCAGGGCCGCGCGCCGCGCGCGCTACCTGGAGGGCGTCGCCGAGGGCTACGCGCACAAGGCCGCGCACGCGGTGCCCGGCGTCGGCGCCGACAAGGAGCCGGTGGACGACACGACGCTTGCGCAGAAGGTCGAGAGCGAGGCGTTCCGCCACGCGGGCGTCTCCAAGGCGCACGTGAGCGTCAACGCCGAGGAGGGAGTCGTCTACCTTCGCGGCCGGCTCGAGAGCGAGGACGAGATCGTCGCGCTGGTGAAGGCCGCGCGCGCGGTCGAGGGCGTCAAGGACGTGCAGAGCCTGCTGCACACACCCTCGGCGGCGAGCAACGGGGGATAGGCCCAGGCCGCAGCCGGCGCCGCCGCCGGCGGCCGCCTGCCGCCCGCTCCGTGCGCGGTCCCGCGCCGGCGGGTGACGACTCGTTCACGATCGCGCGCTGAGCCGTTCATACCCTGCCGGCCGTGGTCGCTGTCGCGTTCGCGAGCCGTCGCCTGCCGCCTGCCGCGATCGCCCTGGCGCTCGCGCTGGCCTGGCTCGCCCTCGGGCCGCGCACGGACCCGCCGCGGCCGCTCGGCGGCTCTTGGCGGGCTTCAGCTCTGGGACAACGGCTGGTTCGGGGGCCATCACCTCCTCGCTACAGCGTCCTCTTCCCGGCGATCGGCTCCGAGCTGGGGGCGCGCCCGACGGGCGTCCTGTCCGCCGTCGTCTCGGCGGTCCTCTTCGAGCGCCTCGCCGCCGGCTGGTGGGGCGCCGCGATCAGCCGTCCGGCGGCCGCGTGGTTCGCCGTCGCGACGGTCGCCGACCTGCTCATCGGCGCTGACCTTCGGCCTCGGCGTCACCGCGGGCTCGCGGCGCTGCTGGCGCTCCAGCGCCGGCAGCGGTCCTGGCCGGCGTCCGCGGTCGCGTGCTCGGCACGAGCCCCGTGCCGGCCTCTTTCTCGCCTCGTGACGACGGCGACCTGGGCGGCCGATCACAGGCGCCGCGCGCCGTGCTCGTCGCCGCCGCCGCGCTCGGGGCGGTCCTCGTGCCCGCGCTCGCCTTCCCGAGGGCGGGCGCAGCCGTGCTCGGCGGGCGCGGCCCTGGCCGTGCTGCTCTCTCGGGCCGTGGGCGCCCTCGCCGGCCCGCGCGAGCGGGCGATCCGCATCGGCGCCGGGCTCTACGCCGTCGCGGGCGTTCTCGCCTTCGCGCTGCCGACGCCGATGGGCAGCACATCAGCCGCCTGGGGGCCGAGTTCGCCGCGCCGGTGCTGCTCGCCGTCCTGCGCGCCCACGGCCGCGGCCGCGCGCTCCCGCGGCTGGTCCCGATCGCCGCGCTCATCGCGCTCGCAGGCTGGCAGTGGCTGGCGCCGGTGCGCGAGACGTCCAAGGCGATCGGCGACCCTCCTACGGCGCGCGCTACTACGCGCCGCTGATCGCCTTCCTCGCCCGCGACGCCCGCGGCCCGCGCGCGTCGAGGTCCCGTTCACGCGCTCGCACTGGGAGGTCGTGCACCTCGCGCCGCGCTTCCCGCTCGCGCGCGGCTGGCAGACGCAGCTCGACACGAAGTACAACCCGATCTTCCATCGCCGCGGTGGGGTGACGCAGTCCAGCTACGCGCGTGGCTGCGGCGCAACGCCGTCGCCTACGTCGCGCTCCCGACGTCGCGCTCGACCCCAGCGGGCGCGCCGAGGGGCGGCTCGGAGCGTGGGGGTGCCCTACCTGCAGCTCGCGTGGAGCGACGCACTGGCGCGTCTACCGCGTCCGCGACGCGCAGCCGCTGGTGAGCGGCCGGCCAAGCTCGTCTCGCTGACCCACGAGCGGCTCGTGCCGAGGCCGAGCCGCCGGCACCGCGCTCGTCCGCGTGCGCTGGACGCCGTACTGGGAGGTCGTCACCGGCGGCTGCGTCGAGCGCGGGCCGGGCGGCTGGACGCGCATCGAGCTGCCGCGCGCGGACGCGTGGCGTCGGCCTGCGCTCTCGCTGGCGCGCGTGCGCGGGCCCGACGCACCTGCATGAAGGCGAGCGCGGCGCGGTGACCGCCGTCCCCGCGGGCCTGCAGCGCTCGATCAGGGCCGCGACCGCCCCGGCCCTCGCACGCCGGCCGGCCGCGGTCCTCGCGGGCATCGCCGCGCTCACCGGCCTCTCGGCGCTGCTGCGCGTGGGGACGATGGACATCGGCTACGGCATCGACGAGGCGATCCGGTCGGCATCGCCTCCCACGGCGTGACCGACGTGCCGCGGACGCTGCTGCTCGACGGCTCGCCGCCGCTGTACTACCTGCTGCTCCACGGCTGGGTGGCGGTCGCGGGCACGGGCGAAGCCGCGACGCGCACGCTGTCGCTGCTCTTCGCCCTGGCGGCGGTGCCCGTCGCCCTCGGCCGGCCGGGCCCTCTACGGCCCGCGCGCCGCGTGGCTGGCGGCCGGCGCCACGGCGTGCTGCCGTTCCTGACGCGCTACGCGCAGGAGACGCGGATGTACTCGCTGGTCGTCCTGCTCTCGCTCGTCGCGAGCGCCGCCTTCGCGCTCGCCTTCGTCCAGGGCCGCCGCGAGCACCTCGTCACGCTCGCCGCCGCGCTCACCCTGCTGCTCTACACCCACCTGTGGGGCGGCTTCCTGGCCGTCGGCATGGCGATCGCATGGCTGACCCTCTGCCGCCGCGGGCCGATCCGCGGCCGCGACGCGGCGCTGACCGCGCTCGCCGTCGTGCTCCTCTACGCGCCGTGGTCCCGAGCCTCGTCTTCCAGGCCCGTCACACCGGCGCTCCCTGGGCGCAGCCGCCGTCGACACGCTGCTGCTCGCCGCCCCCGGCGACCTGCTCGGCGTCGCCGCCGTGCCGCTGCTCGCGCTCGCCGCGGCCGAGGGCCTGCGCAAGCGCATCGCCGAGCACGAGACCGCGCTGCTCATGCTCGTCGTGGCCGGCGCCGCGGCGGCCGTCGCGTGGGGGTGGTCGCAGGTCGAGCCGATGTGGACCGCGCGCTACCTCGCCGTCCTCCTGGGCTCGCTGCTGCTCGGGCTCGCGGGCGCGCTGGCCCGCGGCGGGCGCTGGACCGCGGTCGCGCTGGCGGCCGTGGCGGTCGGCTGGGTGCTGTCGATGCCGCCCGCGGCCAAGAGCAGCGCGCGGGCCGTCGCGCGCGGCGTGGCCGGGGGCCGCGGCCCGGCGACGTCGTCGTCTCCACCGAGCCCGAGCTCGTCCCGGTGGTTTCGCGCTACCTGCCGGGCGAGCTGGCCTACGCGATCCGAGCGGCGTGCGACGGCGTCAGACTGGCCACGCCCTCCCGCGCCTGCGTGCCGCGACCGTCGACGAGGACCTCGAGCCGCTCGTGGCCGGCCTGCCGCGCGGCGGGCGGCTGCTGTTGGTGACGCCGCTTCCCGAGCCGCGGCCCCGCGGCGGGCCGTGGCTGGCCGAGGTGCGCCGCCGCACGGCGCAGTGGCGCGCGGCCCTGATCGCCGACCCCAGGCTGCGGCGCGTCGCGGTCGTTCCACGCGTGCCCGGGACACCGCGCGTGGACGCCGTCCGCGCCGAGCTCTTCGTCCGCGCCGGCTGACTCAGCGCAGCTCGACGACGTCGTCGAAGGCCAGGCGGTCGGCGGCCGCGATCCACCCGGCGGCGTCGTGGCGGCCGGGGTCGAGCGGTGCCGCGGGGTAGCCGAAGCTGAGCACGGTCGCGACCTGCTCGTCCTCGCCGTGGCCGAGGAGCGCCGCCAGGGCGTCGGGGTCGGCGACGCCGTTGGGGCACGAGCCGATCCCCTCGTTCCAGGCCGCAAGCATCATGTTCTGCGCGGCGCGCCCGGCGTCGAAGCCGAGCGGCCCCTTGCCCGTCGTCACGATGGCGACGGCGAGCGCGGCCCCGCGCACGTTCCCCGCGGCGTACACGGCCTGCGCCGCGCGCTCGAGGAGCCCCGGGTCGCGCAGCGCGACGAAGCGCCGCGCCTGGCGGTTGCGCGAGCTGCCCGCCACGCGCCCGGCCTCGAGGATGCGCCGCACGGCGTCCTCTGGCAGCGGGCGCTCGGCGTAGCTGCGCACCTCTCGCTTGCTGGCCACGGCAAGGTAGGCGTCCACGCCCGACAGCCTACGTCGCCCGACGTTGGCTAGGCTTCAGCGTGATGGACTGGAAGGACCTCGAACGGCTCCGGTCCCCCGGGTTCAGCTTCGGCCGTCGCGGCTACGACCGCCACGAGGTCGACCGCTTCCTCGAGCAGCTCGTCGACTGGCTGGAGACCGACGCCCCCCAGGAGATCGGGCACGCCTCGGTCACCCGCAAGCTCGACCTCGTCGGCAAGTCCACGGCGCGCATCCTCATGGCCGCCGAGGAGGAGGCCGAGGAGCTGCGCCAGCAGGCCAAGGCGGACATCGCCGAGCTGCGCGCCAAGGCCCAGGACGACGCGCGCGAGGTCCGCGAGGGCGCCGAGGAGGACGCGCGCCGCACGCGCGACGAGGCCACCGCCGAGGCGTCCGAGACGATCGAGGACGGCCTGCGCCGCCGGGCCCAGATCGACGACGAGATCAAGGAGCTCGAGGCGCGCCGCGACGCGGCGCTGGACAACCTCGAGCGCCTGCGCGCCGAGCTCGTGTCCGCGATGGAGGGCCACCGTCCAGTGGCCTCGCCGTCGAACGGCCCCGCGGCCTGACCGTCAGCCCTCGTCCTCGCACAGGACGTTGACGTAGCCCGAGCGAAACGGCGTGCGCTCGCCCGAGTGGGCGTCGTAGGCGTGGCGCCAGACGCAGCCGGTGTCGTTGGTGAGCACGTGGATCGAGACCGAGGTCTCGGGCGAGGTCGTGCGCACGCGATGGATGTCGTCGGTGGGCGGGATCAGCGCGTAGAAGTCGCCCGGCGCGAGCTTGCGGCTCTCCACGAGCTCGAGGCCGCCGTCGCCCTCGGCGTAGACGTCCTCGTCCTGCGTGCCGCGGTAGAGGCCGACGAGCCCCCAGGCGAGGTGGTCGTGCACGGGCGTCTGGGCGCCCGAGGGCACCACGAGCGAGAAGAGCGACAGCGAGCGGTCCTCGGCGCGGTAGAGCAGCCACTGCCCGATGCCGCCGCCCATCCCGCTCTCGGGGTCGCCCTCCTGGAAGCGCTCGGGCAGCCACGCCTCGTCGGCGAGCAGCGCGGCGAAGGCGGGCCGGATCGCGTCGCACGCCTGGGCGGGCGACGCGGCCTCGGCGATCGCGGAGCGCACGCCGGCGACGAAGTCGCGCACGACGGGGGTGTCGAGCAGGAACTCGTCGCCGGCCACGCAGCGATCCTACGGCAGGAAGTAGAACGGGTTGGTCAGCTTGAAGCCGACGTCCTCGTGGCCTCCGGCCAGGTCGGAGTACTGGTCGCCGACGTTGGCGACGATGCGGTAGCCCTGCTGCTCGATGGCCGCGCGGGCGCCGCTCTTGTACACGACCGTCGAGTCGGTCGAGGCGTCCGGCTTGAGGACCACCTGCTGCCACCCCGAGTAGCCCTCGCGCGTGAGGTTGCTCTCGGTGTGCGCCCGTGAGGCCTCACGCCGGCCGGTGATGAAGAACACCGCCACGCCGTCTTGCTTGGCGAGGTTGAAGAGCTCGAGCGTTGGCGCGATCGCCGTGCCGATCTCTTTCGTCGCCTCGGCCTGCGACTGCGGGCCGAAGGTGAAGTTGTCGGCGTTGATCGCGGTGTAGTTCGACAGCGAGGTCTCGTCGATGTCGAGCACGAGCGCGAGCTTCTTGCCGTGGCTCCAGGCGACGCGGGCCCGGTGCCTGCCCTTCTCGAAGCGGCCCTTGCCGTGGCGGGAATGCCCGTTGTGCACGCTGTGCAGCACGGTCCTCTCGGCGAGGTTGTCGATCTGCGCCAGCTCGGTGTCATAGACGCCCGAGTCGTGGAACGCGCGCAGGGTGTTCTCCCAGTCGCCCGCGTTGTACGACGTCTTGGAACCGAGATAGGGCAGGCCGCCGCCGCCGTCGAAGAGCTCGACGACCGGCGTCTTGCCGAGGTGGATGACAACGGGCGACGGCGGCGGAGCGAAGCTGGGGTCCGGCGGCGGCGTCTGTGCTGCGGCCAGGCCCGGCAGTGCCCCTGCGAGCAGCGCCGCGGCCAGGAAGAGGGTGAGCGTGAGTTTGCGCATGGCGGATTGATACCCGAGGCGAAAACCTCCGACCCAGCGTCGGACTGCCTGCTCAGAGCCGCTCGGCGAGCCGGTCGAGCAGCTCGGCCTGGGCCGGGACGATCTTCTCGCGCGCCTGGTCGAGACCGAACCACTCGGCGCGGTCGACCTCGGGGAACTCCTGCTCGCGGCCCGAGCGCGGCGGCCACTGCATGGTGAAGGTGTTGCTGACGATCGCCGCGGCGTCGAGGTCGCCCTCGGTGGCCCAGGCGCTCACGCGCTTGCCGCCGCGCTGCACGATCGAGCCGAGCTCGACGAGCGCCGGATCCTGCAGCGCGGTGCCGGTCTCCTCCTCGAACTCGCGCAGCGCGCAGGCGAGCGGATCGTCGCCGTCTTCGTACTCGCCCTTGGGGATCGACCACACCCCCAGGTCCTTGCGCGCGAAGAAGGGGCCGCCGGGGTGCACGAGCAGCACCTCGAGCCCGCCGTCGCCCGCGCGGTACAGCACGATGCCGGCGCTGCGGCGGGACACCGGCTAGCGGATGGCCTGCGGGACCTCGGCCCCGAGGTCGCTGGCGACGAGGTCCTCGACCGTCTCGCGGCGGCTCACGAGCCGCCAGTGGCCGTCGTCGCGGGCCACCACCGCGGGGCGCAGGTCGCCGAACTGCGTGGACTGCGTCTGCTGGTAGGCGCCGACGCTGCGCACGAGCACGGCGTCGCCCTCGGCGAGCGCGGGCAGCTCGGCCGCCGGGTGCAGGACGTCGACGTTGCTGCACACCGGCCCGGTGACGAGCGCGGGGCCGGCGGACGGCGCGTCGGGCTCGCCCGGGACCTCGATCGTCGGCCAGGCGAAGAGCGTGCCGGGGAGCAGGTTGGTGCCGGCGTCCAGGACGATGCAGCGGCGGCGGTCGGGCAGGCGCTTGACGGCGGTCACGGTGGCGGCGAGGTCGACGGCCTCGGCGACGAGCGCGCGCCCGGGCTCGACCAGCACCCGGCCCTCGAAGCCGGCCCCGCCGATCGCCCCGGTCACCGCGCGCGCGTAGAGCGCCTCCGCGGGGGCGGGCGGGAAGCCGCCGCCGACGTCGATGACGGGCACGCCCATGCGCACCGCCAGCCCGGCGAGCATCTTCGCCGCGGCGGCGAAGCGCTCGGGCGGCTGCGGCCACTTGACCACGAGCGCGCCGGCCAGGCGCGAGATCTCGGCCATCGGCCGGTCGAAGCCGGCCGACACGAGGTGGACCGCGAGCGCCTCGATCCGCAGCCCGAGCGCCGCGGCCTGGCGCGGCGCCATCGTGACCTCGGCCATCGGAACGCCGAAGTGGCTGGTGCCGTGGCCGACGCCGGGCAGGCACACGCGCACGCCCACGCGCGTGACGCCGGCGGCCGCGAGGCGGCGCAGCTCGGCGAGCGTGTCGGCCACCACGAGCGCGCCGTCCGACGCCGCGCGCTCGAGCAGCGCCGGCGGCTTGGCCGGGCCCTGGACGACGATCGAGCGCCCGTCGGCCTCCGCCACCGAGCGCGCCATGCAGTACTCGGCCTCACAGGCGACCTGATGGCCGACGCCCTTCTCGGCCAGCGCGCGCAGGAGCGCGGGCAGGCGGTTGGCCTTGTGCGAGTAGGCGATCTCGACGTCCGGCCACTCGGCACGCCAGGCGCCGGCGAAGGCCCGGTAGCGATCGCGCACGACGTCGAGGTTCGCCAGCCAAAGTGGCGATCCGTGCTCGGCCAGCAGATCGGCGACGCTCATGCCTGGCTGGCGACTCTACTCCGGCCGTACCGGTCCATGGGGGTGAGCCCGACCACCGCGCCGGGGGTCCACCGAACCTCGATTGGCGAGCCAGCGCGCTGGGAAGCACTCCTGCACTCAAGGAGAGTGCTCGTAACGCCGACTACTCCGCCTGAGACTGACCCCAGGAGCACAGCGATGACCGCCACGACGACCACCCTGTTCCGCGAGCTCGACCACCGCAACAGCGACGGCATCGACGTGCGGCTCCTCTGGCGCGAGCACGACGGCCAGGTCCACGTCGCCGTCTCCGACGCCAAGACCGGCGAGTCGTTCACGGTCGAGGTCCGCGAGGGCGAGAGCGCGATGCAGATCTTCCAGCACCCCTTCGCCTACGCCGACCGGCGCATCCCCGCCCCGGTCGACGCCGCCGCGGCCTAATAGCGTCCGCCGCTGCGGGGTAGTCGCACCCTCGTGGCCGTCGTCGAAGCCTTCAACGCGATCGTCGGGAGCCTCGAGTACCCGATGTTCGTGGTCACCGCGCGCGCGGGCGACGAGCGGCTGGGCTGCATGGTCGGCTTCGCCACGCAGGCGAGCATCGACCCGCCGCGCTTCGCGGTCGGCCTCTCACACACCAACCGCACCTACCGCCGCGCGGGCGACGCCCTGGTCCTCGCCGTGCACTGCCTGCCCGCCGGCCATCCCGAGCTGGCCGAGCTCTTCGGCGGCCAGACCGGCGACGAGGTCGACAAGTTCGCGCGCTGCGCGTGGCACGACGGCCCCGAGGGGCTGCCGATCCTCGACGCCTGCGAGCGCTGGTTCGTCGGCCGCGTCGTGGAGCGCCTCGACGCGGGCGACCACGACCTCTACCTGCTCGAGCCGGTCGCCGCGCACGCGGGCGACCAGGCCGACTTCACGTTCCACCGCGCGAAGCGGATCGAGCCGGGCCACCGGCCCTGAGCTCGGTCACCACGCGCGCGAAGCCGCCGAACAGCGCGTCGGAGAGCGCGCGCTGGCCCGGGAGGTGGCGCGCGTCGGCGGCGCGCGCCTGCGCCTCGGTCACGCCCGCCTCCTCGAGCGCGACCGGCCAGTCGCGGTACCAGCCGTCGAGCGCATCCTCGTCGACCTCGGCGTGGAACTGCACGCCCCACGCGAGCGCGCCCACGCGGAAGGCCTCGGCGTCGGCACCCGAGCCGCGCAGCAGCTCCACCGCCCCGGGCGGGAGATCGATGCCGTCCTCGTTGAAGTGCAGGCCCGCCGCGCCGTCGGGCAGCGAGCCCAGCAGCGGATCCTCGCGCGCGCCGTCGAGCGCCTCGAGCGCGACCCACGCCACGAGCCGTCGCGGCCTGCGGTGCACGCCTCCGCCGAGCGCGTGGGCGAGCAGCTGCGCCCCGAGGCAGGCGCCGAGCACGGGCAGCTCGCGTGCGACCGCCTCGCGCAGGAGCGCGGCCTCGGCGCTCAGGCGCGGGTCGGCGCCGATGTCGAGCACCGACTGCTCGCCGCCCAGCGAGACGATCCCGTCGACCTCGTCGAGGCCGGGCAGCGGGTCGCCGCGGCGGACGTCGCGCTCGTCGAGCACGACGCCGCCTGCGCGCAGGGCGGCGCCGGCGTGGCCGGTGAACGGCCGCTCGAGGTGGTGCAGGACGGCGACGACGGGCGGGGGCATCGGTGCGCGCCGGACCCTAGTGCGTGCTCGGGGCGCGGAATCTCCGCGCGGTTCGTGCGTGTTTCGTAACACCCTCCCTGGCCGCCGGAGGGGGTGGGCTCTCTAGACCTGGATAGTGATGGTCAAGGTAGCCCACCCCCTCAGGCGTCTCCAAGAACCGTGGCGAACAGACGCTCGCTTCGTGCAGAGCGGTGGCGCTTCGTGGAGAAAGACGCGCGGCTTCGTCCACCGAGCGCTCGTGGACGACCGCGCGCGTCCCGCACCGCCGCCCACGCCCTTCCCTCGATGATGCTGTAAGGCGCCGCGCACTGCGCGCAGGCACCGTGGAATCAGCCAACGCTCACGCCGAGCTCGAGCGCTCCCAGATGTTGATCCCCGAATCGACGGCGTAGCGGTCGACCTCGGCCAGCTCGTCGTCGTCGAAGTCCAGGCGCTGCAGGGCTCCGACGCTGTCCTCGAGCTGCGCGACGCTGCTGGCGCCGATGAGCGTCGAGGTCACGCGCGGGTCGCGCAGCGTCCACGCCAGCGCGAGCTGGGCGAGCGACTGCCCGCGGCGCTTGGCGATCTCGTTGAGCGCGCGGATGCGCTCGAGGTTGTCGTCGCTGAGCATGTCCTGCGAGAGCGATCCGTCGCGTGCCGCGCGGGAGTCCTCGGGGATGCCGTCGAGGTAACGCCCCGTGAGCATCCCCTGGGCCAGGGGCGAGAAGACGATCGCGCCGACGCCGTCGCGGCCGAGCACGTCGAGCAGCTCGGGCTCGATCCAGCGGTTGAGCAGGGAGTAGGAGGGCTGGTGGATGAGCAGCGGCGTGCCGAGTCCGCGCAGGATGGCGACGGCCTCCTCGGTGCGCTGCGCCGAGTAGGAGGAGATCCCGGCGTACAGCGCCTTGCCCTGGCGCACCGCCGTGTCGAGCGCGCCGAGGGTCTCCTCGAGCGGCGTGTCGGGGTCCAGGCGGTGCGAGTAGAAGATGTCGACGTACTCCAGGCCCATGCGCTTCAGGCTCTGGTCGAGGCTCGCGAGCAGGTACTTGCGCGAGCCCCACTCGCCGTACGGGCCGGGCCACATGTCGTAGCCGGCCTTGGTCGAGATCACGAGCTCGTCGCGCCAGGGGCGGAAGTCCTCCGCGAACAGGCGCCCGAAGTTGATCTCGGCCGAGCCGTAGGGCGGGCCGTAGTTGTTGGCGAGGTCGAAGTGCGTGATCCCGAGGTCGAAGGCGCGGCGCAGGATGGCGCGCTGCGTGTCGATCGGGCGGTCGTCGCCGAAGTTCTGCCAGAGGCCGAGCGAGATGGCGGGGAGCTTCAGGCCGCTGCGCCCGCAGCGGCGGTAGGGCATGTGGTCGTAGCGGTCTTCGGCCGGGACGTAGGTCATGCCCCGATTCTCGCGTACCGGCCGTCCCGGCCCCCGGCTCGTGCCCGCCTGCCGAGCGTGAGCAGCGACGCGGCCCCGGCGAGCGGGAGCGTCGCGCACACGATCGCCATCGGCAGCGCGGTGTTGCCCCCGGCGACGCCCGCCAGCGGCGCGGTCACCGCGCCGAAGGCGAACTGGCTGAGGCCCAGCAGCGCCGACGCGCTGCCCGCCGTGTGCGGGTGGTCGGCGAGCGCCAGCGCGCTCGCGTTGGGCAGCACGAGCCCCATGCTCGCGACGATCAGGAAGAGGCTCGGCAGGAGCGCCCCGAGGCCGAGGTCGGCGACCACCGCGACGAGCGTGCCCAGCCCGCCCACGATGCAGGTCGCCACGCCGGCGCCGAGCATCCTCGCCGCGCCGAAGCGGCCCACGAGCGCGCGGCTGACCTGGCTGGCGACGATGATCCCGCCGGCGTTGACCGCGAAGACGACGCTGAAGAGCTGCGGCGAGAGCCCGTAGACGTTCTGCAGGACGAAGGGCGAGCCGGAGATGTAGGTGGCCATCGCGCCGAAGGTCAGGCCCATCGCCAGCGTGATGGCCATGAACGAGCGGTCGCGGGCCAGCCCGCCGAAGGTGCGCAGCGTCGTCGGCAGGCCGCCGCCGCGGCGGCGCTCAGGGGCGAGCGTCTCGCCCAGCGCCCACCACGCCGCGACCAGCAGCATGACCCCGATCGCGGCGAGGACGACGAAGACGCCGCGCCAGTCGGTCACGTGCAGCAGCTGCGCGCCGAGGATCGGGGCGAGCACCGGCACGATCCCCGCCACGAGCATGAGCATGGCGAAGAAGCGCGCCGCCGCGATGCCCTCGTGGAGGTCGCGGACGATCGCGCGCGCGATGACGATCCCGGCGGCGCCGGCGACGCCCTGGAGCAGGCGCAGGACGAGCAGCGACCACACCGTGGGCGCCGCCGCGCACAGCAGCGACGCCACCGCGTACACGGCGACGCCCGCCAGCAGCGGCCGCCGGCGCCCACGCGCGTCGCTGATCGGGCCGGCGACGAGCTGGCCCAGGGCGAGGCCGACCATCGACGTGGTGATCGTCAGCTGCGCGGCCCAGGCCGGCGACGAGAGGTCGCGCGCCATCTGCGGCAGCCCGGGCAGGTAGAGGTCCATCGACAGCGGCCCGAAGGCCGAGAGCGCCCCGAGGAGCACCACCAGCCGGCCGTGCGAGGGGATCCTCGGCGCGCGCCCCATCGCCCGGGGACCATACGGATCCCGAACACTTGCGCTTTACCGACACCTGACGAGCGGGCACCTAGGCTGCATGGCGATGAAGTTCCCACGGCATCTGTGGACCGGCGAGTGGCGCCTTGAGTCCGAGCAGGCCCGCGAAGCTGCGGAGGAGGAGGCGGCGCGCCGGCGCGCCGCGCGCGAGGTCGCCGAGCGCGACCGCGCCGCGGCGACTGAGGCCGTCGGCGCGCCGCCACGCACCTTCCGGCTGCGCGTGGTCGCCGCCGTGGCGTTCGTGGCGGCGGCGGTCGCGGGCGGCGCCTTCGCCGCCGGCGCGCTGCTGCACGACGACAACAGCAACCCCCAGCCGCTGCCCGCCGTCTCCGGCCGCCCGATCGCGCCCGACAAGGCCGGGCGCACGCAGGCGGGCAAGATCTACGCCCAGGCGAGCCCCGCCGTCGTCTCGATCCGCACCGACAGCGGCTCGGGCACCGGGTTCCTCATCGATCGCAACGGCACGCTCGTGACCAACGCGCACGTGGTCGGCAGCTCCGATCGCGTCGTCGTCAAGTTCGGCCCCGACGGCCGCAGCCTCGACGGCGAGGTCAAGGGCGCCGATCCCTCCAGCGACCTGGCGGTCGTCCACATCGATCCGTCCAGCGCCCCGCACAACACCCGGCCGCTGCAGTTCGCCGACTCGCGCCAGGTGCAGGTCGGCGACACGGCGATCGCGATCGGCAACCCCTTCGGCCTGGACCGCACCGCCACCGAGGGCATCGTCTCGGGCATCGGGCGCTCGATCAAGGCGCCCAACGGCTTCTCGATCGACCAGGTCATCCAGACCGACGCGCCGATCAACCCCGGCAACTCGGGCGGCCCGCTGCTCGACGACACCGGCCGCGTCATGGGCGTCAACTCGCAGATCGCCACCGCGGGCAACTCGCAGGGCAACGTCGGCATCGGCTTCGCCGTCCCCTCCAACACGGTGCGCGAGGTCGTGCCGCGCCTGGAGAAGGGCGACCGGATCGCGCGCCCGTGGCTCGGTGTGGAGACGACCGACCCGACCGACCCCAACGCGCCGCCCGGCGCCGAGGTGACCTCGGTCGTGCCCGGTGGCCCCGCCGAGGGCGCCGGCATCGACCCCGGCGACGTCATCACCGAGATCGACGGCCAGGCCGTCGGCAACTCCGACGACGTCGCGCGCATCGTCAACGGCAAGCAGCCCGGCGACGGGATCGACATCCACGTCGACCGCTCGGGCCAGGACGTGACGCTCAGCGCCACGCTGCAGAACCGCCCCGCCCGCACGCCGTGACCTTCGCCGCGCCCCTCGTCCTGGTCCTGCTCGTGGCGATCCCGCTGCTGGTGGTGCTCTACGCCAACCACCAGCGCGACCGCCGCCGCGCCGCCGCCGCCTTCGCCTCGCCTGCGCTCGCCGCGTCGGTCACGCCGCACCGCCCGCGCTGGCGCCGCCACGTGCCGATGCTCGCGGTCCTGCTCGCGCTGGCGATCCTCATCCTCGCGGCCGCGCGCCCGCAGAAGACGGTCGCCGTTCCGGTCGAGCGCGCGTCGATCATGCTCGTCACCGACGTCAGCGGCTCGATGCAGGCCACCGACGTCAAGCCCACGCGCCTGGTCGCCGCGCGCGCCGCCGCCAAGCGCTTCGTCGACAAGGTGCCCAAGACGCTCAACGTCGGCGTCATGGCGCTCTCGAGCAAGCCGCGCGTGCTCTCCTCGCCCACGCGCGACCGCGCCGCGATCGACCAGGCACTCGACCAGCTCACCGCCCGCGGCGGGACGGGCACCGGCGAGGCGATCCAGGCCGCGACGAACATCCTGCGCCGCCAGCCCGGCGTGCGCGGCAAGCGCGCACCCTCGGCGATCGTGCTGCTCTCCGATGGCGCCTCGACAGGCAAGATCGACCCCGTCCAGGCCGCCCAGGCCGCGCGCCGCTTGAAGATCCCGATCTACACCGTCGCCCTGGGCACGCCCGAGGGCACGATCACCGTCCCGCGCCCCGGCAACGCCGGCGGCACGGAGACGCGCAGGGTCCCGCCCGACCCGCAGTCGCTGGCCGAGGTCGCCAGGGCCTCGGGCGGCAAGAGCTTCACGGCCGCCGACGCAGGCGGCCTCGCCGACGTCTACAAGAGCCTCGGCTCCCTGCTGGGGACCAAGAACGAGAAGCGCCAGATCACCGCGGGCTTCGCGGGCGGCGCCCTCGTCCTGCTCCTGCTCGGCGCCGCCATGTCCCTGCGCTGGTTCGGCCGGCTCATCTGAATCCGACGACAAGCACGACCCAAGGAACCCATGACCGACTTCGACGACGACGACCGCACCCAGCCCCGCGAGGAGCCGCGCGCCGCGCTCGAGGAGGCGCTCTACGAGATCAAGCGCGTGATCGTCGGCCAGGACGCGATGCTCGAGCGCCTGCTCGTCAGCCTCCTCGCCGGCGGCCACGTGCTCCTCGAGGGCGTCCCCGGGCTGGCCAAGACCCTGACCGTCCGCACGCTCGCCCAGGTGCTCGGCGGCAGCTTCAGCCGCATCCAGTTCACCCCGGACCTCGTGCCCGCCGACCTCGTCGGCACGCGCGTGTACCGCCCCGACACCGGCCGCTTCGACACCGAGCTCGGCCCCGTCTTCGGCAACTTCCTGCTCGCCGACGAGATCAACCGCGCGCCCGCCAAGGTCCAGTCGGCGCTGCTGGAGGTCATGCAGGAGCGCCAGGTGACGATCGGCGGCACGACCTACCCGGTGCCGCTGCCCTTCCTGGTCATGGCCACCCAGAACCCGATCGAGCACGAGGGCACCTACCCGCTGCCCGAGGCCCAGCTCGACCGCTTCCTCATGAAGATCGTCGTGGACTACCCGTCCTTCGGCGAGGAGGCGGCGGTCGTCGGGCGCTCGCTGGGCGAGGAGGCCATCGTGCGCGAGCGCCTGACGCTCGAGCACCTCGACCGCTTCGCGCAGGCCGCCCGCTCGGTGATGGTCGATCGCGAGGTCATCGGCTACGCGGTCTCGCTGGCCGACGCCACGCGCAACCCGGGCGAGTACGGGCTCACCGACGTGGCGCCCTACATCGAGTACGGCGCGAGCCCCCGCGGGCCGATCGGCCTCGTGCAGGCGGCCCGCTCGCTCGCGCTGCTGCGCGGCCGCGGCCACGTCACGGCCGGCGACGTGCGCGACCTCGCCGCCGACGTCCTGCGCCACCGCCTCGTGCTGTCCTACGACGCGCTGAGCGACGGCGTGAGCGCCGACGACCTGCTCGACCGCGTGCTGGCCGAGGTCGCCGAGCCCGAGGCCGACCACGTCAAGCGCGCCCAGCGCAGGGTGGCCGCGGCGTGACCGACGCGGTCCTCAGACCGCCGGCGGCCCGCCAGGGCCCGGGGCGCATGCCGCCCGCGCTGGTCGACGCCCTCGATCTGGTCGTCGCCCGCCGCGCCGCCGGCGCCCTCCCGGGCGATCGCCGCGCGGCCGGCATGGGGGCGGGCACCGAGCTCGCCCAGCTGCGCCCGTACGAGATCGGCGACGACGTCCGCCAGATCGACGCGGCGGCCACGGCGCGCACCGGCCTGCCGCACGTGCGCCTGCACGTCCCCGAGCGGACGCTGACGACCTGGATCGTGCTCGACCTCTCGCCGTCGATGGCCTTCGGCACCGCCGAGCGCCTGAAGTCCGACGTGGCCGAGGGCGTGGCCCTCGTCCTCGGGCGCCTGGCCGTCCGCCGCGCCGGGCGCGTGGCGATGCTCACGTACGGCGCGGGCAAGCCGCGGCTGCTGCCCCCGCGCGGCTCCAAGCCCGGCTTCGTGGCCATGCGGCGCCTGATCGAGGAGGGCGTCGCGCCCGACGGGGTCAACGAGCCGCACGCGCTCGCCCACGCCCTCGGGCGCGTGGGCAAGGTCGCCCTGCAGCCCGGCTTCGTCGCCGTCATCTCCGACTTCCGCGAGCAGCACGGCTGGACGAGCGCGCTCGGCGCGCTGTCCGCGCGCCACTCGGTGCTCGCCGTCGAGGTCTCCGACCCGCGCGAGAGCGAGCTGCCGGCCGTCGGCCGCCTGGCCCTCGTCGACCCCGAGACCGGCGAGCGCATCGAGGTCGACACCTCGCGTCCGCGCGTGCGCGAGCGCTTCGCCGCGCTCGAGCGCGAGCGCCGCGAGACGGTGGCGCGCGACCTGCGCCGCCTGCGCGTCGACCACGTCACGCTCTCCACCGACCGCGACTGGCTGCTGGACTTCGGCCGGAGGCTGCGGTGACGACGCTCGCGGTGAGCTTCGCCACGCCGGCGTGGCTGCTCGGGCTGGCGCTCGTCCCGCTGGCGCTGCTGGCCTACAACGCCAGCCGCCGCCGCGCGCGCCGCTACGCGGTCCGCTTCACCGCCATGCCCGCGCTCAAGGCCGCGGCGGGGACGGCGCCCGCATGGCGCCGCCACGTGCCGGCCGCGCTCGCCCTGGCCGCGCTCGCCGCGCTCGTGCTCGCGCTGGCCAAGCCGCAGAAGACGGTCGCCGTGCCGGTCGAGCGGGCCTCGATCATGCTCGTCACCGACCACTCGCGCTCGATGTCGGCCACCGACGTCGCGCCCACGCGCCTGGCCGCCGCCCAGCGCGCGGCGCGCACCTTCCTCAACCAGCTCCCCTCGCAGGTCCGTGTCGGCGCGGTCGCCTTCTCCGACACGCCCGACGCCGTCCAGGCCCCGAGCTCCGACCACGACGACGCGCGGCGGATCGTCGACGGCCAGGTCGCCGACGGGGCGACCGCGACCGGCGACGCCCTCCAGGTCGCCATCGACGCGCTCAAGAACGACAAGCAGAACGGCAAGCGCCCGCCGTCGGCCATCGTCCTGCTCTCCGACGGCAAGACGACGGTCGGGCCCGACCCGGTGACCATCGCCCGCCAGGCCTCCCAACTGAAGATCCCGATCTACACGGTGGCCCTCGGCACCCGCGACGCCACCGTCCCCAACCCCAATCCCTTCGGCACGCCGCTGCTCGTCGCCCCCGACCCCGAGACCCTGCGCCAGATCTCACAGGTCTCCAACGGGCGCGCCTTCACGGCCGAGGACGCCGAGTCGCTGAAGACGATCTACAAGACGCTCGGCTCGCAGCTGGGGACCAAGAGCCAGAAGCGCGAGATCACGGCCAGCTTCGCGATCGGCGGGCTCGTGCTCCTGCTCGGCGCCGCGCTGACCTCGCTGCGCTGGGCCGGGCGCCTGCCCTAGCCCCGCAGGGATCGGACCGGGCCCCTCAAGCGCGCCCGCGCGCGGCCGACGACGCGGGCATGCGCCTGCGTGTGCCTTCGCTGCCGACCCCTCGCCGCATCACCCTGGGCTGGAAGCTCGCGAGCCTGGTCGCCGGGGTCGCCGCGCTGCTCGTCGCGCTCACGGCCGTCGGCCTCGTCAACCTGGCGAACGTCTCGGGCCACGGGCGGCGCTCCTTCACCCACGTGACCGAGCCGCTCGCGGCCCTCGGGCGGGCGCGGGCCGTGCTCAACGAGAACGCCGCCCTCGCCGACCGCTACATCCTCGAGGACACGACCGACACGAAGGACCCGATCGAGCGGCGCATCGCCGACAACGACCGCACCATCGATCGCGAGCTGGCGCAGGCGGCCCCGAGCCTCACCACGCCGGACGAGCGCCGCCGGGCGCGCATGCTGCGCACCGACCTGGCCAGCTACCGGGCGAACGTCGCCGAGCTGATCCGCACCACGCGCCGCGCGAAGACGAGCGTCGACTACCAGTACCAGTGGTCCTCGCAGCGCGTCGACCCCGCCGCCGACCTCCTCAACGCCGACCTGCAGAGCCTCTTCGACCTCAAGGTCGCCGAGGGCGACCGGCTCGCCGACGAGGCGACGGCGACCTTCCACCGCGCGCGCCGGCTCGTGCTCATCCTGCTGGCGCTGGCCTTCCTGATCGCCGTCCCCGCCTGCGTGGTCATCATCCGCGGCATCCGCCGCAGCGCGGAGGCGATCGTCGCCCGCCTGGCCTCGCTGCGCGCCAACGACGTCGCCAACCTGCGCGCCGGCCTCGACCACCTCGCCGACGGCGACCTGACCTTCGAGATCGACCCGATCACGCCGCCGATCAAGCGCCGCACGCGCGACGAGCTCGGCGACATCGCCGAGGCCGTGGGGGCGATCCGCGACCACACCGTCGCCTCGGTGCAGGCCTACAACACCTCGCGCTCCTCGCTGGCCGCCATGATCGGCCACGTCTCCCAGACCGCCGCCGTGCTCTCGACCTCCTCGCGCCAGCTCGCCTCGGGCTCGGAGGAGACCGGCCGCGCCGTCGGCGAGATCTCCGCCTCGGTCGAGGAGGTCGCCGCCGGCGCCGAGCGCCAGGTGCGCGCGGTCGGCTCGGCCCGCGACCTCGTCGTCGACGTCGCCGCCGCGACCGAGCGGTCGGCCGCCGACGCCCGCGAGACGGCGGTCGCCGCCGACGAGGCGCGCCGCCTGGCCGCCGACGGCGCCCGCGCCGTGCGCGAGGCGACCGCCGCGATGGGCGCCGTGCGCAGCGCGTCGTCGGCCGCCACCGAGGCGATCGGCGAGCTCGGCGCCAAGTCGGCGCAGATCAACGGGATCGTCGAGACCATCACCGCGATCGCCGAGCAGACCAACCTGCTCTCGCTCAACGCGGCCATCGAGGCCGCCCGCGCCGGCGAGCAGGGCCGCGGCTTCGCGGTCGTCGCCGACGAGGTGCGCAAGCTCGCCGAGGAGTCGCGCGCGGCCGCCGGCTCGATCGCCCGCCTCGTCGCCGACATCCAGGCCGACACCCGCCACACCGTCGACGTCGTCGAGGACGGCGCGCGCCGCAGCGCCGAGAGCGCCGTCACCGTCGAGCGCGCCCGCCAGGCCTTCGAGGCGATCGGCGCCGCGGTCGAGTCGATGGCCACGCGGGCCGCCGGCATCGTCGCCGCCGTCGGCCAGGCCGCCGAGGGCTCCTCGCGCGTCCAGCGCGACATCGGCGAGGTCGCCGCCGTCGCCGAGCAGACCTCCGCCTCCACCGAGGAGGTCTCGGCGACCACCGAGCAGACGAGCGCCGCCACGCAGCAGATCGCCGCGGCCGCCCAGGAGCTCGCGGCGAGCGCCGACGAGCTCGAGCGGCTGGTCGGGCGCTTCACGCTGTCCGCTTCGTAGGTCTGCGGCGCTTCGCGGCCGAGGCATCGAAGGAAGGGAGTTCGCGGCGCCTCGGGCCTGGGCGGTCGCCTCGCGCGTTGGCGCGTTGGCGCTCGCGCCCGCAACGAGTGTCACCTTAGTCGACCTATAGCCGACTAAGGCGACACTCGTCTCTTCGGGCCGGCGCGCGCGTGCCGCCCTGTCTCCGTCGGTGCTTCGCCCCGTGGTGTCGCAGACGCCCATGGCGTCTCCACAGGCCCGCGTGGCGAACCGCTTTGGCCCGCACGGCGCATGCCGTGCGCTCACGAACGGTGCAAGGATCACGGCCAGCGCATGGCCTCCGAGCCCGCCATCTCGCCGATCGACTACGCCTCGAGGGAGGGGTTCCTCGACGAGGTCTTCGGCGCGCCGGGCGGGGCGGCGGCGGCGCACGCGGCCGGGCTCGTCTCCGCGCTGGAGCGGATGGGGCCCGAGCACCTCGCGGCCGCCGGGCGCCGGCGCGACGCCATCTTCATGCAGCAGGGGATCACCTTCGAGCTCACCGGCGAGGACGGCCCGAAGGACCGCCCGTTCCCGCTGGACCTCGTGCCGCGCATCATCCCGGCCGAGGAGTGGATCCCGATCAAGCGCGGCCTCGCGCAGCGCATCCGGGCGCTCAACGCCTTCGTCGACGACGTCTACCACGCGCGCGAGATCGTGCGCGCGGGCATCGTCCCGTGGCGGCTGGTCGTCTCGCGCAGCCACTTCGCGCGCGCGGTGCACGGCATCCGCCCGCCGGGCGGCGTCTACACGCACGTCGCCGGCTGCGACCTCGTGCGCGACGCCGACGGCACCTGGAAGGTGCTCGAGGACAACGTCCGCACGCCGTCGGGGATCTCCTACGTGCTCGAGAACCGCGTGGCGATGACGCGCCTGGTCCCCGAGCTCTTCGCCCAGTACCGCGTGCGCCCGGTCGACCACTACCCGCAGCTCCTGCTCGCCGCCCTGCGCGCCGTGGCCCCGAGCGCCGACGCCGAGGCGACCGTCGTGGTGTGGACGCCCGGCCCCTTCAACTCCGCCTACTTCGAGCACGCCTTCCTCGCGCGCCAGATGGGCGTCGAGCTCGTCGAGGCCTCCGACCTCGTGGTGCGCGACGACGTCCTCTACATGCGCACGACCGACGGCCTGGAGCGCGTGCACGCCGTCTACCGGCGCCTCGACGACGACTTCGTCGACCCGCTCGAGTTCCGCGTCGACTCGATGCTCGGCGTCCCCGGCCTCGTGCGCGCGTACCGCGCGGGCACGGTCGCGATCGCCAACGCCTTCGGCACCGGGGTCGCCGACGACAAGGCGATCTACCACTACGTGCCCGAGATGATCCGCTTCTACCTCAGCGAGGAGCCGATCCTCTCCAACGTCAAGACCTACCTGCTCTCCGACCCCGACCAGCTCGACCACGTCCTCGGGCGCCTCGACGAGCTCGTGGTCAAGCCGACCGGGGAGTCGGGCGGCAAGGGCGTCTTCATCGGCCCGAGCACGCCGGCCGACGAGCTCGCGGGCCTGGCCGACGTCCTGCGCGCGCAGCCCGACCGCTGGATCGCGCAGGAGATCGTGAAGCTCTCGACGGTCCCGACCGCGGGCAACGACGGGCGCCTGGCGCCGCGCCACGTCGACCTGCGGCCGTTCGCCGTCTTCGGCGAGGACATCAAGATCGTCCCCGGCGGCCTCACGCGCGTGGCCCTGATCGAGGGCTCGATGATCGTCAACTCCTCGCGCGGCGGCGGCTCGAAGGACACCTGGGTGCTCGAGGACGGCCAGGACACCGACCGCGCCGAGCCGGAGGGGATGCTCGCGGTGCCGCCCACGATGCCCGACCTGCGCTACGCCGGGCCGTGGGTGGGCCAGCAGCAGCAACAGCAGCAGCAGCGCGGGTACGACCCGGTGATGCTCGCCCGGATCGCCCACGAACTGTTCTGGCTGGGGCGCAACCTCGCGCGCGCCGAGCACACCGCGCGCATGCTCGACGGCATCTTCCAGGCCTCGCTGCAGGGGCGCCCCGACGATCCGGCCGGCGTCACGCTGGACTGGAGCTCGATGCTGGCGATCATGGGCGCGCGGCCCGGCGACGGCCCCGCCCGCCGCGACGAGGTGCTGCGCGCGCTGACCCTCGAGCCCGACAACCCGACCTCGGTCATCGCCTGCGTCGGGCGCGCGCGCGAGGGCGCGCGCACCGTGCGCGACGTCATCTCGGCCGAGATGTGGGAGGCGGTCAACACGACCAACCTCACGCTCCTGGAGCGACCTCAGCGCCCGACCTGCGCTCGGGCCCCTACTCGGTCTACACCTACGTCAAGGAGCGCTGCGCGCTCTTCTGGGGGCTGACCTCGCGCACCATGCTGCGCGACGAGGCCTCCGCCTTCCTGGGCGCGGGCGGGCGCATCGAGTCGGCCGACATGGTCCTGCGCATGCTGCGCGTCGCGCTGCCGACGGACGTCCCGGAGCCGTCGAGCACCGCCGAGACCGGCCAGGCGCTGGCGCTGCTGCAGGCCGTCGGCGGCTTCCAGGCCTACCGCCGCGCCGTACCGGCGCCGCCCAACGCGCTCCCGGTCGCGCGCTTCTTGGTCTTCGAGCGCAGCTACCCGGACTCGGTGGCGGCCTCGGTCGACGCCGTGCACAACGCGCTCTCCCGCGCCGACGGCAACCCGCGCAACTCCGAGCCGGTGCTGCGCCTGCAGCGCCTGAGCGCGGACCTCGAGTTCCGCGGGCGCGCACAGGCCGACGGCGGCGACCTGCACGCGACCTGCGAGGCGGTCCAGGAGGAGCTGGTCCGCGTCGACCGCGACGTAGCGGACCGCTATTTCGCCGGTGGCCGCCCTGTTAATGACGGCTGGACGCCGTCAGTAGGCTCAGAACGCGGGGCCGGATGCCCCGGGTGACTCTTCGCATGAATTTCGCCATTCGCTACCTGACCGAGTACACCTACGCCGGCCGGGTCACCGACAACCTCAACGCCCTGCGCGTGCGCCCGGCGACGACGTCGAACGCAGCGCGTCGACGACTTCCACGTCCGCGTCGACCCCGAGGCGCGCCTGCAGCGCCACCTGGACTACTACGGCACCGAGGTCATCGAGTTCGGCGTCGCCCAGCCCCACGATCACCTCTCGATCGACGTGCGCGCGCGCGTGGTCACCGCCGAGCCGGGCGAGCCGCCCGACGAGGCCTGGGAGGCGCTCGAGGCCGGCTCGTACGAGGCCGCGGGGGGCGAGTTCCTGCTCTCCGACGACGCCGAGCCCGAGAACGGCGCCCTCGACGAGCTCTTCGAGGCCTCGCGCGCGACGAGCCCGCTGGCCACGCTGCGGCTGCTGTGCGAGCTCGTGCCCGATCGCTTCGAGTACCGCCAGGGCGCCACCTACGTCGGCTCCACGATCCAGGATCTGCTCGACGCCGGCGCGGGGGTGTGCCAGGACTTCGTCCACCTCGCGCTCGTGCTCCTGCGCCGCCACGGGATCGCGGCGCGCTACGTCTCCGGCTATCTGTGGGCGGCGCCACAGGACGGCGGCTCGGACTCGGTCGAGGTCGAGACCCACGCTTGGCTGGAGGCGCTCCTGCCCGGCGGAGGCCAGCGCGGCGAGCCGGTGTGGGTCGGCGCCGACCCGACCAACCGGCGGATGGCGGGGGAGACCCACGTCAAGATCGGCCACGGCCGCGCCTACCACGACGTGCCGCCGATCAAGGGGGTCTACCGCGGCCCGGGATCGGCCGCGCTCGACACGGCGGTGACGATGACGCGCCTGGACCCGCAGGCCAGCGCGCGCGCCTGAGCGCCGACGCTCGGTGTAGCGTCGGCGGCCTCGACCGTGTCCAGCTCGCCCAGCTCGCCTCTGAACCCGCACCCGGCCTCCCCGGTCGAGATGCAGGAGCGCATCCTCGCCGAGCGCGAGGGCAAGCCCTTCCTGCTCCTGCGCGACGGCGCTCAGGCCCAGCGCCTCGTCCGGCTGCCGACCGACGGCGACCGGCTGACCATCGGGCGCGGCGAGGGGGTCGACCTCGCGCTGGACTGGGACGAGCGCGTCTCGCGCGTCGCACGCCGAGCTCGAGCGCGTCGGCGACTCCTGGGCGGTGGCCGACGACGGCCTGTCGCGCAACGGGACCTATGTCAACGGCAAGCGGGTGCGCGGGCGCCAGCGCCTGGACGAGGGCGACGAGCTGCGCCTCGGCGGCACGCGCATGGTCTTCCGGGCGCCCGAGGGCGGCGTCGGTGGCGCGGCGACGACGAAGGTCTCCCAGAGCGTCGCCGCCTTCACCGCCGTCTCCGACGCCCAGCGACGCGTGCTCGTCGCGCTGTGCCGGCCGTTCGCCGGCGGCGACCCGTGGGCGCGCCCGGCGACCAACAAGGACATCGCCGCCGAGCTCTTCCTCAGCGTGCCGGCGGTCAAGACCCACCTGCGCGCGCTCTTCGGCCGGTTCGGGATCGAGGATCTCGGCCAGAACGAGAAGCGCCTGCGCCTGGCCGAGCTGGCCTTCCAGGCGGGGCTGGTGAGCATGGAGGACGTGCAGGGTCAGTCCAACCATCCCTTGGGTCCCTAGTGGCGGGCCGCCCACGGCGGCAACCTCATCCCAGCAAGGACGCGGAGGGTTGGGGGGATCGGACCAAGACGTCCCCCGGAGGTGGGGCTCCGGGGGACGTCGCTCTCGATGGCCTGCGCGGCGCCACTCGCGACTCGCGCCCGGCAACATCGCGCTACACTCGAACTTGACTCGCCCGGGGCGGGTCTTTCCTTTGTCCCGGGCCGGTCGGTCGACCGAACACCTCCTCTACGACGGAGCTGCCAGATGGCCCGCGGAGACGTGCGCATCGCTGTCACCCTCGCCTGCGAGGAGTGCAAGCGGCGCAACTACCAGACGAACAAGTCCAAGCGCAACAATCCAGATCGCATCACCCTTCGCAAGTTCTGCAAGTGGTGCCGGCGTCACACCAGCCACCGGGAGACCCGCTAGCGCGGACGATCGCCCGTGGCCCGTGACCGACAGCGAGCCAAGCAGCGCAAGGCCCGGCGGGCCAGAACCCCGGGTCGGCTCAGCCGCGGCCGCGTCCCGCCAAGGCGCCGAGCCCGCTCGACCACAACGTGCCGAGCGAGCTGGGCCACCTGGGCGAGGTCGACGAGTTCGAGGCCTCGATCGTCCGCGGCGCGGACAGCCGACCGACGAGGCCTCCGAGGCCTTCGGCGGCGAGCAGGATCCCGAGGCCGGGCGCGCGGCCTTCGGCGAGGACGAGGACGAGGACGACGCCGAGCTCGACGAGGAGCTCGAGGAGCAGGCCGTCGCCGCCGCCCCCGCCGAGCGCCACGAGGTGGTCGCCGCGCCGGCGCCCGGCACGCCCACCCGGCGGGGCCCCGCGCGCTTCATCGCCTTCCTGCGCGCGTCGTGGGCCGAGCTGCAGCGCGTACAGTGGCCTGATCGTCGGGCGGTCGGGCAGGCCACCGCGGTGGTCATCGGCTTCGTCGTCGTCGCCGGCCTCTACCTGGGCGTCGCCGACTGGGTCGCCAAGAAGATCGTCGACTTCATCATCTGAGAGAAGAAGAGCTGTACTGAATCCATGTATCGCTGGTACGTCGTCAACACCTACTCCGGGCACGAGAACAAGGTCAAGCAGAACCTCGAGCACCGCGTGGTCTCGCTGAATCAGAAGCGGGCCGTGCGGCAGGTCGTCGTTCCGACCGAGACCGTGACCGAGATGAAGGACAACCAGAAGATCCCCGTCGAGAAGCGGACCATGCCGGGCTACGTGCTCGTGAACATGGAGCTCAACGACGATTCCTGGCAGCTCGTCAAGGGCACGCCAGGGGTCACTGGCTTCGTCGGCGCGTCCAACGAGCCCGTCCCGCTGACCCAGCCCGAGGTCGACCGCCTGCTGCACCGCGAGGTCGCGCAGAAGGTCGCCACCAAGGCCCAGTTCTCGATCGGCGAGTCGGTCAAGGTGGTCTCCGGCCCGCTGTCCGACTTCTCCGGCGAGATCTCGGAGATCAACCAGGACGCGCAGAAGCTCAAGGTGCTCGTGTCAATCTTCGGCCGTGAGACCCCGGTCGAGGTCGGCTTCGACCAGGTCAAGAAGATCTAAGGCATATGGCAAAGAAAGTCCTCACCCAGATCAAGCTGCAGGCGGTCGGCGGACAGGCGTCCCCGGCCCCTCCCGTCGGCCCTGCCCTGGGCCAGCACGGCATCAACATCATGGAGTTCTGCAAGGCGTTCAACGCCCAGACGCAGGCCGACACGGGCACGGTGATCCCGGTGGTCATCACGGTCTACGAGGACCGCTCGTTCACCTTCATCACCAAGACGCCGCCGGCCGCCGTGCTCATCAAGCAGGCCGCGAACCTCGAGAAGGGCTCGGGCGAGCCGCACCGCGAGAAGGTCGGCCGCATCACCCAGGCCCAGCTGCGCGAGATCGCCGAGAAGAAGCTGCCCGACCTGAACGCCCACGACGTCGACCAGGCGGCGAAGATCATCGCGGGCACCGCCCGCTCGATGGGCGTGGAGGTGGTCTGATGGCCAAGCACGGTCGTTCGTTCATCGAGGCGCGCGCGAAGGTCGATCGCGAGCATGAGCACCAGCCTGGCGAGGCGATCAAGCTCGTCAAGGACCTCAAGCGCGCGAAGTTCGACGAGTCCGTCGAGATCCACGTGCGCACGGGCCTCAACGTCCGTCACGCCGACGAGCAGCTGCGCGGCACCATCGCGCTGCCCAACGGCCTGGGCAAGGAGGTCACGATCGCCGTCTTCGCCAAGGGCGACAAGGCGCGCGAGGCCGAGGAGGCCGGCGCCGACATCGTGGGCGCCGAGGACCTCGCCGAGCGCATCGAGGGCGGCTTCACCGACTTCGACGTCGCCATCGCGACGCCCGACCTCATGCCCGTCGTCGGCCGCCTGGGCCGCATCCTCGGCCCGCAGGGCAAGATGCCCAACCCGAAGGTCGGCACGGTGACGATGGACGTGGCCAAGGCCGTGGAGGAGTCCAAGGCCGGCAAGATCGAGTACCGCACCGACCGCACCGCGATCGTGCACCTCATCATCGGCAAGACCTCGTTCGAGGACCGCGCGCTGCTCGAGAACTACGCGGCGGTCATCGAGGAGCTCGTGCGGGCCAAGCCCGCCGTCGCCAAGGGGCGCTACATCCGCTCGATCACCATGGCCTCGACCATGGGCCCGGGCGTGAAGATCGACCCCAGCCGCACCCGTGACATCCTCGAGGAGGCTGCGACGGCCGCGGCCTGACGCAGACTCCTTCGAGCCACCCGAGACCCCCGGCAGCGCTGCCCGATGGCGCGCGGAAGCCCGGGCTAGGAGGCGCATGAACCGAGAACAGAAAGCAGCGGCGGTCGCCGAGATCGCCGAGTCGATCAAGGAAGCCGACGCGGTCTTCGCCGTCGACTACCGCGGCATCTCCGTGCCCCAGGCAGCGGAGCTGCGCACCCGTCTGCGCGACGTCGACGCCACCTTCCGCGTGGTCAAGAACTCGCTCACCGAGCGGGCGGTCGACGAGGCCGGGGCCGACGCCCTCAAGGTGCTGCTGGAGGGCCCGACCGCGCTGACCTTCGTGCGCGGCGACGCGGCTTTGGCCGCCAAGGCGCTGCAGACCTTCCGTCGCGAGACCGACAAGCTCGAGTTCAAGGGCGGGCTGCTCGGCGCCGAGGCCCTCGACTCCGAGCAGATCCTGGCCCTCGCGCGCCTGCCTGCCCGCGACGTCCTCTACGGCCAGCTCGTCGGCGTCGTGGCGTCGCCCATCACGGGCCTGGTCCGCACGCTGAACGCGCTGATCGCCGGCCTCGCCCTGCAGCTGGGGCAGATCGCCGAGAAGAAGCAGAGCGGCGAGATCCCGGCGGACGAGCCGTCCGCGGCGGCGGTCGAGGCGGCCGCTGCGGCGGAGGCGCCCGCGGCTGAGGCCGCCGAGGCCGAGGCTCCCGCTGAGGCGGAGGCTCCGGCTGCGGAGGCTCCCGCCGAAGAGGCGGCCGCCGAGGAGACGCCCGCCGAGACCGCGACCGAGGAGGCTCCGGCTGACGAGCCGCAGGCCGCCGACACACCCACTGAGAACACTGAGACCCCGGAGGATTCGGAGTAACCATGGCCACCACCACTGCTGATTGGATCGAGGAGCTCAAGAGCATCTCCGTGCTGGAGCTCTCAGAGCGCATCAAGGCGCTCGAGGAGGAGTTCGGCGTCTCGGCGACCGCGGTCGCCGCTGCCGCGCCGACGGCCGGAGGCGACGGCGACGGCGCCGCTGCCGAGGAGGAGTCGAGCACCGTCGACGTCATCATCACCGCCCCGGGCGACAAGAAGATCCAGGTGATCAAGGTCGTCCGCGCCGTCACGGGCCTGGGCCTCAAGGAGGCCAAGGCGCTCGTCGACGAGGCGCCCAAGCCCGTCAAGGAGGGCATCGAGCGCGACGAGGCCGACAAGCTCAAGGCCGAGCTCGAGGAGGCCGGCGCGAGCGTCGAGGTCAAGTAGCCCGCGGGCGACAGCCCACCTGCCGTATCGAGGGGCGCCCCGCCGGGCGCCCCTCGCGCGTCCGGGGAGCCCGAACTGCATCACCGAGGGAAAGGAGTGACGGTGGTCGCGGCGCCTGCGGCTCCGCTCACGCCGCCGCTCGCTCGGCGGGGCGGCGCGGGAGAGCGAGTGGCGAGTTTGTCTGCGTAGGGCTGACGAAGTCGCCACTCGTCGCCCGACGCGGATCCGCCTAGGATCCCGGCCGTGTGGAGGCGCGTGATGGTCGTCGCCGCGGCAGCGGCGGCGTTGGCAAGCTGTCCCGCGGCCGCGTCGGCCGGCAGCTATCGCGTGTACTCGTGCGTCGCGCCGAGCGGCGGACCCGCTCCGGTCGCCGACGGCGGCTACGGCTGGCAGCCGAGCGGCCGGTCGGGGACGACGTCGCTGTCGCTCGCCAACGAGTGCGGGTCCGGGCGTGGGCTCGCCGCGGTCCTGCAGAGCGCTCAGCCCTACGGCGCGGGCGGGCAGTGGACCTTCCAGCCGCCGCCGGCGACGCGGATCGCCGCCTTCGACCTCACCTGGGGCGGCACGGCGGCAGCGGGCGGCGAGTCGACCATCAGCCGCTCAGACCAGCCCGACCCGACCTACGAGCGCCGCTACGCCCAGGACTTCGCCACCGAGCGGGTCGTCGAGGGCAACGTCGACCTGAGCTATCTGACGGTCCTGGTCGCCTGCTCGTTCGCCCAGCCGACCTGCTCGAACCCCAGCGGCCCGATCGCCTCCTACCGCATCGCGGAGTCGACCATGACGCTGCGCGACAACTCCGCCCCGGCGGCGTCCGGCGTCGGCGGCGACCTCATCGCCAACCCGACGTGGCGCGGGCCGATGTCGCTGACCTTCAGCGCGAGCGACACCGGCTCGGGCGTCTACCGGGTCATCGTCGACGTCGACGGCCAGGACGCGCTCGGCGCAGTCGTCGACGCCAACGGCGGCCACTGCGCCGACGCCGACGCCACCAACACCGACGCGCACGAGTTCCTGTGGGCGTCGCCGTGCCGGCCCTCGGTCGCCCCGCAGATGAGCATCGACACCGGCTCGCTGCCGCTCGGCGTGCACGCCGTCTCGATCGCGCTCGAGGACGCCGCCGGCAACCGCACGCCGATCTTCGGGCCGGTGGCCAAGACGATCGTGGCGCCCCCCGCCGACCGCGGCGCCCTCAACGGCAGCCCGGCCAGCGACGCCGCGCGCTTCACCGGCAGGCGCCACCGCACGGTCACGACCTCGTTCAAGGGCCGCCGGCTGCGCGTCCGCGGGCGCCTGGTCGGCCCCGACGGCAGGCCCATCGCCGGCGCGCGGATCGACGTGCTCTCCCAGCTGCACCGCGCCGGCGCGCACATGCGCGCCATCGGCTCCACGCGCACGAGCCGCAAGGGCGGCTTCAGCTTCAAGGCGCCGCCGGGGGCGTCGCGGACGCTGCGCTTCGGCTACCGCTCGCACGTCAACGACACCGCCTTCACGACGGCGCTCGACGTCCTGCAGCGCGTCAGGGCCAGCGCGACGCTGCGCGCCAGCCGCCGCTTCGTCCCGCGCGGCGGGAGGGTGACCTTCGCCGGGCGCCTGCGCGGCGGCTACGTCCCGCCACGAGGCAAGCTCGTCGAGCTGCAGGCGACCGACAGGGGGCGCTGGCGGACGTTCGCGCTCGTGCGCTCCAGCCGCCGCGGCGCCTTCCACTACCGCTACCGCTTCGCGGGCTCCGGGCGCTTCGCCTTCCGCGCCCGGGTGCGCTTCGAGCGCGCCTACCCCTACGTCCTGGGCTACAGCCGCCGCACATCGGTGAGCGTCGGCTGAGCGCCGTCCGTCCGGCGGGGTGGCGCGTCGGGCGCGCGGGCGCTACCCTTCCGCCGTCGACCAATAGTCGTAGCCGCCCTCTCGCTCTCTGAGCACCGGCACCGCGCCACATACGCGGGGCCGTAGGGCGGGGTCCGTGAGTGTCGACCGCCCCGCAATTGGGCAGCGCTGCTGCCTGCGGAGGCATCCTCTTGCTGTGCTATCTTGGACGGTCGCGCTCACTGCGAGCGCCCTCTGCCGCTTTGCCCGCCCTTTTCGACCCCCCGAGGAGTCGCTGTCTTGCCTCGTGTTGACGCTCTCAGGACGCGCCGGAGTTTCGCGCGCCTGAACAAGGTCCTCGACGTCCCCAACCTCATCGACATCCAGCGCAAGTCCTTCGACTGGCTTGTCGATCCCGAGACCGGTGGTCTGCGCGAGACCATCGACGACATCTCCCCCATCGAGGACTACACGGGTCACCTCGCCGTGAACTTCGGCGAGTTCCACTTCGACGAGCCGTCCGCCACGCTCGACGAGTGCCGTGAGAAGGACCTCACCTACTCGCGCCCGCTGACCGTCACGGTCGCCTTCATCAACCACGAGACCGGTGAGATCCGCGAGCAGTCGGTCTTCATGGGCGACTTCCCGTGGATGACCGAGCGCGGCACCTTCATCATCAACGGCACCGAGCGCGTGGTCGTCACCCAGCTCGTGCGCTCCCCGGGCGCCTACCTGATGGAGCCCAAGGACCGTGAGAAGCAGGTCTTCACGGCCAACCTCATGCCGGCTCGCGGCTCGTGGCTCGAGCTCGAGATCGACAAGAAGGGCAAGGTCTTCGTCCGCATCGACCGCAAGCGCAAGCTGCCGGTCACCGTCCTGCTGCGCGCGATGACCTACAACCCCGAGACCGACGGGGCGGTCGAGGAGAGCGTGGAGGACATCGAGCGCCTCGACCAGGAGCTCGTCGACCTCTTCGACGGCTCGCTCTACCTGCGCAACACGATCGAGAGCGATCCCGACAACACGAAGACCAAGAAGGGCGCGCTCATCGAGCTCTTCAAGAAGCAGCGCCCCGGCGAGCCGCCGAGCGTGGACGCCGCCTACGCGCTGCTCCAGCAGCTCTTCTTCGACCCCAAGCGCTACGACCTCACGCGCGTGGGGCGCTACAAGCTCAACTCGCGCCTGAACCTCGACATCGACCTCGACACGCGCACGCTGACGCACGACGACATCCACGCGCTCGTGCGCGAGCTCGTGCGCCTGCCCAAGCTGCTCGGGATCCCCGAGGACGGCGAGGTCGAGATCAAGGACTACGCGGCCGAGGCCGTGTCGATGCCGCGCGAGCCGGTCGCCGAGCACCTCGACGAGTACGAGCACTTCGGCAACCGCCGCCTGCGCACGGTCGGCGAGCTCATCCAGGAGGCCTTCCGCATCGGCCTGTACCGGATGGAGCGCGTCGTCCGCGAGCGCCTGACCACCGAGGACGAGGACACGATCACGCCGCAGACGATCGTGAACATCCGCCCGGTGGTCGCCGCGCTGAAGGAGTTCTTCGGCTCCAGCCAGCTCAGCCAGTTCATGGATCAGACGAACTCGCTCTCCGGCCTGACGCACCGTCGCCGCCTCAGCGCCCTCGGCGCCGGCGGCCTCACGCGCGAGCGCGCGCCCATCGAGGTGCGCGACGTGCACCCGACCCATTACGGGCGCATGTGCCCGATCGAGACCCCCGAGGGCCCGAACATCGGCCTCATGGGCTCGCTCTCGAGCTACGCCGAGGTCTCCGAGCACGGCTTCGTGACCACGCCCTACCGCGTGGTCGAGGACGGGCTCGTGACCGACAACGTCATCCACCTGGACGCCACCCAGGAGGAGGAGCGCCTGATCGCTCAGGCGAACCATCCGATCGACGAGAAGACCGGCAAGCTCAAGGGCCCCGACGTGGTCTGCCGCACGCTGGCCGGCCAGTACGTCACGGTCGCGCCCAAGGACGTCGACCTGATGGACGTCTCGCCTGAGCAGATCTGGTCGGTCGCGACGGCGATGATCCCGTTCCTCGAGCACGACGACGCCAACCGCGCGCTCATGGGCTCGAACATGCAGCGCCAGGCCGTGCCGCTGCTGAAGACCGACGCACCGGTCATCGGCACGGGCATGGAGCGCCGCGCCGCCCTGGACACCGGCGACGTCGTCCTGGCCCGCAACGCGGGCACGGTCGCCTACGTCGACGCCGAGTCGATCACGGTCGAGACCAAGGACGGCAAGGACGAGTACGAGCTGCAGAAGTTCATGCGCTCCAACCAGGGCACGCTGATCCACCACAAGCCGCGGGTCGACACCGGGCAGAGCGTCAAGGCCGGGGACGTCCTGGCCGACGGCTCGGCGACGGACCACGGCGAGATGGCGCTGGGCAAGAACCTGATGGTGGCCTTCATGTCCTGGGAGGGCTACAACTTCGAGGACGCGATCATCCTGTCGCGCCGCCTGGTCAAGGACGACGAGCTCACCTCGATCCACATCGAGGAGTACGAGATCGACGCCCGCACGACCAAGCTGGGCGACGAGGAGATCACCCGCGACATCCCCAACCGCTCCGAGGAGTCGCTGCGCAACCTCGACGACCGCGGCATCGTCCGCATCGGCGCCGAGGTCGGCTCGGGCGACCTGCTCGTCGGCAAGGTCACGCCCAAGGGCGAGACCGAGCTGACGGCCGAGGAGAAGCTCATCCGCGCGATCTTCAAGGAGAAGGCGCGCGAGGTGCGCGACACCTCGCTGAAGGTGCCCCACGGCGAGGGCGGCGTCGTCATCGACGTCAAGACCTTCAGCCGCGAGAGCGGCGACGACCTGCCGCCCGGGGTCAACGACCTCGTGCGCGTGTTCGTGGCCAAGAAGCGCAAGATCTCCGAGGGCGACAAGCTCGCCGGGCGCCACGGCAACAAGGGCGTCATCTCCAAGATCGTCGACGAGCAGGACATGCCGTTCCTCGAGGACGGCACGCCCGTGGACGTCATCCTCAACCCGCTCGGCGTCCCGAGCCGCATGAAC
Organism: uncultured Actinomycetes bacterium; assembly: GCA_963851295.1. Lineage (GTDB taxonomy): Bacteria > Actinomycetota > Thermoleophilia > Solirubrobacterales > Solirubrobacteraceae > JAOPZW01. Next base: position 95,445 of record CAWKOS010000008.1, read on the forward strand.
GTCGGCCAGATCCTCGAGACCCACCTCGGGTGGGTCGCCGCGCAGGGCTGGTACGACGACGGCTCGGAGGCCTACAAGGAGGCCCACGGCAACGGCGGCAACGGCAACAAGGGCAACGGCAAGGTCTACGTGGCCACGCCGGTGTTCGACGGCGCCTCCGTCGAGGACGTCGACGACGCCCTGGTCAACTGGCAGGACGCCCACACCGGGCGCATCCGCATGGAGATCGACAAGCGCCGCCCCGCGGGCCGTCGCGCCTCGGGCAAGTTCACGCTCTTCAACGGCCGCACCGGCGAGCCGTTCGAGGAGCAGGTCACCGTCGGCTACATGTACATCCTGAAGCTCCTGCACCTCGTGGACGACAAGATCCACGCTCGCTCGACCGGCCCCTACTCGCTCGTCACCCAGCAGCCGCTGGGCGGCAAGGCGCAGTTCGGCGGCCAGCGCTTCGGCGAGATGGAGGTGTGGGCGCTGGAGGCCTACGGCGCGGCGTACACGCTGCAGGAGATGCTCACCATCAAGTCCGACGACACGGTCGGGCGCGTGAAGGCCTACGAGGCGATCGTCAAGGGCGAGAACATCGCCGAGCCGTCGATCCCCGAGTCCTTCAAGGTCCTGCTGAAGGAGATGCAGTCGCTGGCGCTCGACGTCAACGTCGTCTCCGAGGAGGGCCAGCGGGCCGAGATGCGCGACGAGGACGACGACCTGCTGCGCGCGGCCGAGGAGCTGGGCATCGACCTCAGCGGGGTGCGCGCCGGCGACGGCGCCCCCGCCGACGACGAGGCCACGGCCGAGACCGAGGAGTCCGAGGAGACCGAGGAAACCGACGCCTCCGCCGAGACCGAGGAGACCGACGACGACGCCGAGCCCGACGACGCCGACATCGACGCGGATCGCGGACATCGACATGGGATCGACATCCCCGAGGACGACACGACGGAGGCCGAGGCGTAGGCCGCCGGCGCGCCCCGACCCCTCCCACTTACAGAGACGAAGGAACACCTTGCTCGATATCAACAACTTCGACGCAATCGAGATCGGTCTCGCCTCCTCCAAGCAGATCCGTGGCTGGAGCTCAGGCGAGGTCACCAAGCCCGAGACGATCAACTACCGCACGCTGAAGCCCGAGAAGGATGGGCTCTTCTGCGAGCGCATCTTCGGTCCGACCAAGGACTGGGAGTGCTACTGCGGCAAGTACAAGCGTGTCCGCTACAAGGGCATCGTCTGCGAGCGCTGCGGCGTCGAGGTCACGCGGTCCAAGGTGCGCCGTGAGCGCATGGGCCACATCGACCTCGCTGCCCCCGTCAGCCACATCTGGTTCTTCAAGGGCGTCCCCAGCCGCATCGGCTACCTGCTCGACATGGCTCCCAAGGAGCTCGAGAAGATCCTCTACTTCGCCGCCTCGATCGTCACCTGGGTCGACCAGGAGGCGCGCTGGCGCGACCTGCCCACGCTCGAGGGCGAGATGCAGGCCGAGCTCGACCGCCTGGCCGAGGAGGAGAAGGAGCGCGTCGACGAGCTCAAGAAGTCGCTCGAGGCGCGGGTCGACTTCCTCCAGACCGGCAGCCAGTCGGGCTTCGGCGACGAGGACCACCTGTGGGCCGAGTCGCTCGACGTCAACGTCAAGAAGCTCTCCGACGAGGAGCGCGAGAAGCTCGTCAAGGACGTCCAGCGCTCGTTCAACGCGGACATCGACGACACCGAGGCCTACTACGAGGACGCCCGCCAGCGCCTCAAGGACGTCTGGAAGCTCTTCGCCAACAAGGAGGAGCCGGCCGAGGACCCGCCCGCGGAGGGCGAGGACTGGCCGCTCAGCGCCTACACCGAGAAGCCGATCGAGAAGGACGAGTTCCAGCCCAAGCTGATCATCCCGGACGAGACCTTCTTCCGTGAGCTCAAGCACCGCTTCGGCTCGCCCTTCGGCTTCGGCGAGTACTTCGGCGGCGGCATGGGCGCCGAGCACGTCCGCGAGCTGCTGCGCGAGAAGGAGGGCTGGGACCGCGACAAGGAGCAGCGCGACGTCGACGCCGACCGCGCCGCGGGCGAGAACCTCGCCCCGTGGGACCGCGCCGGCATCTGCCTCGACCACGAGCGCGAGGACCTCGAGGACCAGGTCAAGAACGGCAAGGGCCAGAAGCAGGCCCGCGCGGTCAAGCGCCTGAAGGTCCTCTCGGCCTTCCTGCACTCGGGCAACAAGCCCGAGATGATGGTCCTCGAGGCCGTCCCGGTGATCCCGCCGGAGCTGCGCCCGATGGTCCAGCTCGACGGCGGCCGCTTCGCGACCTCAGACCTCAACGACCTCTACCGCCGCGTCATCAACCGCAACAACCGGTTGAAGCGCCTGCTCGACCTCGGCGCGCCGGAGATCATCGTCAACAACGAGAAGCGCATGCTGCAGGAGGCCGTCGACGCGCTGTTCGACAACGGCCGCCGCGGCCGGCCCGTCACGGGCCCGGGCAACCGCCCGCTGAAGTCGCTGAGCGACATGCTCAAGGGCAAGCAGGGGCGCTTCCGCCAGAACCTGCTGGGCAAGCGCGTGGACTACTCGGGGCGCTCGGTCATCGTGGCCGGCCCCTCGCTGCGCCTGCACCAGTGCGGCCTGCCCAAGCTCATGGCGCTCGAGCTGTTCAAGCCGTTCATCATGGCCCAGCTCGTCGAGCGCAAGGAGGCGCAGAACATCAAGGCGGCCAAGAAGATGGTCGACTCGATGATCCCGCAGGTGTGGGACGTGCTCGAGCAGGTCATCCACGAGCACCCGGTGCTCCTCAACCGCGCGCCGACGCTGCACCGCCTGGGCATCCAGGCCTTCGAGCCGGTGCTGGTCGAGGGCAAGGCCATCCAGGTCCACCCGCTCGTCTGCCACGCGTTCAACGCCGACTTCGACGGCGACCAGATGGCGGTCCACCTCCCGCTCTCGGCCGAGGCCCAGGCGGAGGCCCGCATCCTGATGCTGTCGTCGAACAACATCCTGTCCCCCGCGCACGGGGCGCCGCTGGCGACGCCGTCGCAGGACATGGTGCTGGGCGCCTACTACCTGACCTACGGCCCCGAGGCCGAGGAGCTGGCGAAGATCGACCCGGCGTCGCACACGCCCAAGGTCCACCGCTTCCGCACGGCCCAGGAGGCCGAGCTGAGCTACGAGCTCGGCGGCGTGAAGCTCCACGACGTGTCCGAGTACCGCCGCGGCTCCGACGAGGGCGGGCACGTGCTCACCACGGTCGGGCGGATCATCTACAACGACCGCATCGAGCGGGCGCTGATGGAGGCGCTGGGCGACGAGTACGACCCGTCGACCTACGAGTTCATCAACCAGCCGATGCGCAAGCGCGACACGGTGAAGGTCATCGACGCGCTCGTGCAGCTGCACGGCGCCTCGGTCATCGCGCTCGTGCTCGACGCGTTCAAGGACCTCGGGTTCAAGTACGCGACGCAGGCCGGCATCACGATCTCCAAGAACGACGTGGTCATCCCGCCCGAGAAGGGCGAGATCCTCGCGAAGGTCGAGGGTGAGGTCGCCGAGATCCAGGACCAGTACGACATGGGCCTGATCACCCAGGAGGAGCGCCACGAGGCGGTCGTCGACAAGTGGACGGCGGCCACCGAGGAAGTGGCTGACGCGATGGAGAAGAACTTCGATCGCCTCAACCCGATCCTCATGATGGCCGACTCCGGGGCCCGCGGGACGATCAAGCAGATCCGTCAGCTCGCCGGCATGCGCGGCCTCATGGCCAACCCGAAGGGCGAGATCATCGAGCGGCCGATCCGGGCCAACTTCATGGAGGGCCTGACCGTCCTCGAGTACTTCATCTCGACGCACGGCGCCCGCAAGGGCCTGGCCGACACCGCCCTGCGTACGGCCGACTCGGGCTACCTGACCCGGCGCCTGGTCGACGTCGCGCAGGACGTGATCATCCGCGAGCCCGACTGCGGGACCACCGCGTACATCGAGCTCAAGCTCCGCAACGACCAGGGCGAGCCCAACGACAACCTCGTCGGTCGCATCGCGGCCGAGGAGATCGCGACGAAGCGCAACCGCGTGATCGTCGAGAAGGGCGCCGAGATCGACCGCGCCGAGCTGGCCGACCTGTTCGAGTCGCTCGACGAGGACGCCTGGGTGGCCGTGCGCTCGGTCCTGAAGTGCGAGGCCGTCACCGGCGTGTGCCAGGCGTGCTACGGGCGCTCGATGGCCTCCGGCAAGACCGCCCAGATCGGCGACGCGGTGGGCATCATCGCCGCCCAGTCGATCGGCGAGCCGGGCACGCAGCTGACCATGCGGACCTTCCACACCGGCGGCGTCGCCGGCGCGGACATCACGCACGGCCTGCCGCGTGTCGTGGAGCTCTTCGAGGCGCGCAAGCCGAAGGGCCTGGCGCAGATCACCGAGCACGACGGCGTCGCCTCGATCGAGGAGACCGACAAGGCCCTCACCGTGGTCGTCACCGACGCCGAGGGCGAGGAGCACCGCCACACGTTCCCGCGCCGGACGCGCCTGTACGTGTCGGAGGGCGAGAAGGTCGACGCCGGGCGGCAGCTCAACGAGGGCTCGCTGTACCCGCACGACCTGCTCAAGCTCCGCGGCCGGACCGAGACCGAGCGCTACCTCGTCAAGGAGGTGCAGGAGGTCTACAAGTCCCAGGGCGTGGACATCAACGACAAGCACATCGAGCTGATCGTCCGCCAGATGCTCAAGAAGGTCCGTGTCGACCAGAAGGGCGACACGACCTACCTCCCCGGCCAGTTCGTGGACCGCTACGAGTTCGCCAAGGAGAACGAGCGCATCAAGGGCGACGGCGGCGAGACCGCGCAGTTCGAGGAGATCATCCTCGGCATCACGAAGGCCTCGCTGAACACGGACTCGTTCCTGTCGGCCGCCTCCTTCCAGGAGACGACGAAGGTCCTGACCGACGCGGCCCTCGAGGGCAAGAAGGACACCCTCAACGGGCTGAAGGAGAACGTGATCATCGGCAAGCTGATCCCGGCCGCCACGGGGCTCAAGCGCTACCGGCGGATCGAGATCGAGCCCGCCGAGCCGCTGCCCCGCGCGATGGACGAGGTCGGCCTGCTGGACTCCGACGAGATCGCGGCCGAGCTCGGCCTGGGCGACGGCGACGGCCTCGGCGGCTTCGGCTCCGCCTTCGACGAGGACCTCGCCTCGCTGGAGGAGATCGGCGCCGGCGCCGGCGACACCGGCTTCGCCGACGAGCTCGCGGAGCTCGACGTGCCCGACAGCGACTCGGACTCATAGTCCGCGCGCTGCGCTGAATCGCTCACCGAGGGCCCGCCATGTGCGGGCCCTCGGTCGTTGTGGGCTGCGTTGTGCTCGGTGCATGGAAACCAGCAGCGGGGCCGCAGCGCGAGCTGGCTCTCGGCGCAATCGGCGCGGCCACAACCACTAGGGTCACACCTATGGCCTACACGATCGACTGGGGTTCGGCCGAGGTGAAGGAGGGGGAGCTGAGCGTCCGGGTGCGACCGGATCCGGACTTCGCCTTCCTCGAGGTCTTCGACATGGTGCTGATCGAATCTCCAACGCCTCCTGGCGCCGCCGCTTGGGGCCAGGTCCAGTTCGCCAGCGGCAGGATCGTCGTCAGCGAGGTCCAGCCTGGCTCGGCTTCCGGTCTGGAGCAGTTCCTGGATGGCGTCGTCCGCGAGGCAGACCAGCGCGTCGGTGCCGAACGCGAGCGCCTGGAACGCAAGGCCGAAAGCGAGCGCCAGGCCGCCGAGGAAAAGCGTCGCGCCGACGACGCCGCGGCGGCGGCATCCGAGCGCCGCGACGACCAGATCGAGGAGGAGTTCCGCCACCGCGACTGAGCGATCCGCGGGCAGACTACGCGCGGATCGGTCAGTCGCGGCGCGCGCGACGCATCAGCGTCGAGGAGCCGACCCGCTCATCGAAGCCCCATCGCCGGTACAGCGGGACCAGGTCGGGCTGACAGACAAGTTCCAAGCTGCGCACCGTGGCGAGACGGGGGTGCGTGACCATGGCATCCAGCAGGACACGACCGAGGCCGCGCTTTTGGAATGCCCCGGCGACGATGACGTCGAGCACCATTGCGAAGTAGACGTCATCCGTGAGCGCCCGGGCGAACGCGACGAGCCGGCCGGTCCGAACCTGGACGACGGCTACAAGCACGTCGGTGGCGGCGAGCATTCGCTCGATCTTCGGACGGCGGCGCTCTGCCGCCCACCAAGATTCGCGATAGAGGGCCAGCAGGTGCTCCACGTGTTCCGGGTCCAGGGCGTGGCGCACCTCGAAGCCTGTGTCCGCGACCATTCGCCGTGGACTGTGGCAGAGGGGTCGGGCTTTCGCTTTCGCGTCCGCGCACCTGATAGCGCTGCGCTGCCGCTCGCCCCGGCCGCAGCTGCGCGCTCGTCAGCCCGAGCCGGACGAGTGCGTCAGTAGTTCCCCCCGCGAGCGAAGCGGTTCGACGCCGATGCTCAGGGGCGTCCGTCGCGTCACGCTCAGGCGAGTCGACCGGGTGACACCATGACCCGCAGCTCGAGGAGCCCGCACATGAGCCGTTCGGCCCAAACCAACAGCGCCGGCGGCAAGGCCGCGGTGGCCGCGGCGATCGGCTTTGTCGGCATCGCCCTCTTCCAAGTCGCGCTCGCCGTCGGGGCGCCGTTGGGCCACGCCGCCTGGGGCGGCGCCCATGCCGACCTCTCGACCGCGCAGCGCCTCGCCAGCGCAGCGGCCGTCTTCGTCTGGACGGCCGCCGCGCTGATCGTGCTCGGCCGCGCCGGCCTGTGGGCACGCGGCAGGCTGACGCCGCTCTTCCGATGGGGGACCTGGTCGCTCGTCGCCGTGAGCGTGCTCGCAGCGCTCGTGAACTTCGCCTCGCCCAGCCGATGGGAGAACGTCATCTTCGGCCCGCTCGCGCTCGCACTCGTCGTGCTCTGCACCATCGTTGCACGAAGCCCCACCGCCGAACGGCGGGCCCCACACCCGCATGCTCCGCAGGCCCTCCCGCATTAGCGCTTGCGTCCAGCCACGCAGTGCCACTGGCCCAGCACTGCGCGAAACTCATTGGCGTGTGAGCGGTTGCTGTCGCTATCTGAGGGGCCGCCTACTGTGGCCGTTCAGCCGGGCGCGCCGTCGAGCCGCTCGGCGAGTTCGACGATCAGGCCCTCGGGTCCGCGGACGTAGCAGAGCAGGAACATGCTCTCGTAGTCGACGATCTCCCCGACCGTGTCCCAGCCGGCCGCGCGGACGCGGTCCACGACGGCGCGCACGTCATCGACCTTGAAGGCGACGTGCCGGAGCCCGGGACGGTTCGCTGCCGGCGCCGGCTCTTGAGCGCCGGCGCTAGGTGAGTGGAAGCGCACCACCTCGAAGATGTCGCTGCCGTCGGGGGCGCGAGCCATCACGACCTCGACCGTCACATCCTCGAGACCGATGATCCGACCGATCCACTCGCCGCCGAACACCCCGGGCTCACCGCAGTCGAAGCCGAGCAGCGCAAGGAACCGGACGGTCTCGTCGAGGTCCTCGACGACGAGGCCGATGTGGACGAAGCTGGTGACGCCGGGGCGCTGGCTGTCCATCGAGGTCAACGACTCCTTAGATCGCCGGGCTGCCGGGGTCGCGAGGATATTGGCCCCACACGAGGACGAAAGCGGGGACACGCCGCTCTATGGTGGGTGGCGTGGAGCCGAGCCCTTCACCGTCGCGGCGTCGCGCCGTTCCGACCCCATGGGACGGGCCGATGCAACGCGCCGACCGGCTCATCGTCCTCGGCATAGCGGTGGCAGGGCTGTATGGCCTGCTGTTGACGCCGCTGTTTCCGCTGCTGGGGTCCTCGCATCCGGCGCTGCTGGAGCTCGTGCGCGGCTCGAGCGCGGCGATCATCAACATGGGCGCGCGCGCGAACGTCGGGCAGACGTCGTTCCTGCTCGCGGTCGTGCTCGGCGTTCCCAGCGTGATGATGTTCGACTGGCTGTTCTGGTGGGCGGGCAGGCGCTGGGGCGACCGCGTGTTCGTCTGGATGCTGGGCGCCGACGAGGAGAAGGCGAAGCGCCGCCTGGCGAGCGTCCACTCCTACGAGCGTCGCTTCGGCCCGTTCGCGGTGGTGCTCGCCGACGTGCTCCCCATCCCTTCGCCGCTCATCTATGCGGCGGTCGGCGACGGCGGGATGTCGCTGCCGACCTTCCTGGTCCTCGACGTGGCCGGAACCCTGCTGTGGACCGGGCTGCTCGCCACGCTGGGCTACGAGCTCGGACAGAGCGCCGTCGATGTCACCGACGCCATCGGGCACTACTCACTCTGGGCCACGCTCGCCCTCGTCGTCGCTGTCATCAGCGCCCAGGCCGTGCGCGCTCGGGCGGCGCCCCGCACGGGCGGCTGAAAGCGAGCGATACTCCGGCCATGACCCACGACGAAGCCATCGCGGAGGCCGGGCGCTTGCGGCGCGAACACCCGCAGCGTCATCGCCTCGTCTTCGCACCGCGCAAGCGGGTGGACGGCGACTGGGAGGTCGTCACCGCTCGGCCTGACGGGGTCGAGCTTGTCCCTGAGGACCGGCGGGCCGAGATGCGCGCCGGTCCGCAGGTGACGCCGGACCCGACGGAATCACAGACGCCGCCGATCCACGGCCAGCGCGGTTTCTAGCCGTGGCGGCGGTGATGACGGAGGACCGCAGCAGCGATGTCCTGAGCGAGGCCGAGCGCGCGACCGCGCAGCGTTTGATCGACGAGATCAACGCGTTCAACCTCGAGGCGACGGGCATCCGGGACTTCCGTGAGCTTCTGGCCGTCGAGACCGATGGCGACGGCGAGCTCGTGGCCGGCGTGTACGGCTGGAGCTGGGGCGGGACCTGCTGGATCGATGCGCTCTGGGTGCGTGAGGACATGCGCGGGCGGCGCCTCGGCAGTCGCCTGCTCGAGGCGGCTGAGGCGCAGGCACGAGCTCGCGGTTGCGTGCAGCTTGCGCTCGAGACGCACAGCTTCCAGGCTCCGGAGCTCTATGAGCGGCACGGCTTCGAGGTCGTCGGCACGCTGTCGGACTATCCGGTGGGGCATTCCAAGCTGCTCATGCGAAAGGCACTCAGCGCCGACTTATAGTTGGCGCGTCTGGCGATGCGTCGTCGTCTGAGCACAGCAGCAGTGCTGGTACTCGCCACCGCGTCGTGGTGGTCGTCCGCCGCGGCCGAGCCGACGCTGGCGCCACGCAACTCCCTGGTCGCTTCGTTGGTCGTGAGCGATTCGATCGAGATCAGCGGCGTTGGCTGCGGCGTTCCGGCGTCGGCGACGCTGGCGCTGCCGGCCGGCGCGTTCGATGTGCAGGTAAGGCGGCCCCTGGCCGGCGCCAGGGACGCGGACGCGCAGCTCACGGGCGTCTCCGCGCAGAGCACCGCAGTCACCCTCACCGCCGTCGCCGACGGCGCTCGCGTCTGCGACCCCGTTTCGGAGACCACGCCGCCCGCCAGTCGCCCCTGGTCGGCCGAGTTCGACGTCGAGGCGGGCTTCAAGGAACGGGTGACGGTCCTGCTCTGGAACCTGGACCCTCTGCGCGGGAAGCCCTTCGCGGTTCGCCCGCACGAGGTTCGAATCGGCCTCGCCGGCGCCGCGCGCCACATCCGCTGGAAGCAGTTCGGCGGGCGCACGGCGATCGGCCTCGGCGCCTTCAAGTCGGTCACTCCGTGCGCAGGGGGCTGCACCGACAACGGCACGCGCCTCACGGTGAAGCTGACGCGTCCGGTTCATTGCCCCGGCGAGAGCCGGCCCGGCCACAAGGAAGACGTCGTGTTCTACAGCAAGGTGGCGTTCGTCCTTCGGGAGCGGCTGGGCGTGCTCAAGCCCGGCACGGAATGGATGAGCACCAAGCTGGCCTGTCCGCTCGGAGGCAAGCCCGTTCCGGTCCGCTGAGCTGGGAGCGCCGGTAGGGTCGATCCACACGACGAAAGGACGAACCATGGTCAAGGCAGTCGTGCTCTACGGGCCGCCGCAGGATCCGGATGCCTTCGAGCGCTACTACGCGGACACCCACACCGCGCTCGCGCAGAAGATCCCGGGCTTGCAGCGCTTCGAAGCCGCTCGTGGCTTTGCGACGCCCGACGGCAGCGCGGTCCCGTACCAGCGCATCGCCGAGCTCACATTCGAGGACATGGACGCGCTTCAGGCGGGGTTCGAATCCAAGGACGGGCAGGCGGCCCTCAACGACGTCCCGAACTTCGCCACCGGCGGCGTCACGGTCTTCTTCGCCGAGATCGACTAGGCCTCGCGGACGAACTCGTAGGTGAGATGGACGAGGCCGTCACCGATGGTCTTGGTGTCGACGAGGCGCATGGGCTTCTTGTCGCCGGTCTCGGCGAAGAGGCGCTCGCCGGCCCCGAGGACGACTGGGAAGACGACCAGCCGCAGCTCGTCGACCAGGTCATGCTCGATGAGCGTGCGCCCGAGCTGACGGCTGGCGGGGACGACAATCTCTCCGTCGATCTCCTGCTTGAGCTTCGCTACCTCCTCCACCACATCGCCCTTGAGGACCGTCGAGTTGCTCCACTCGGGATCGACGAGAGTGGATGACACGACGTACTTGGGCATGCTGTTCAACCTGTCCGCGAGCTCGCCACTCCGGGGTCGCCACCGCACGCCGAAGAACTCGTAGCTTCGCCGGCCCAGCAGCCATGCCTCGGCGCCCAGCGCCTCCGCGAGCGCGAACGTGTTCCACTCTTCGAGGTCCTTGCCCCCGAACTCGCCGAACCAGCCGCCGAGCCTGAAGCCTTCCTCACCGTCCGGGTCCTGGACGACTCCATCGAGCGAGACGTTCTGCGGGCCGCTGATCACGATCGTTCCCATTTCGGGTCTCCTTTTCGTAGCCGAGTTGTCCTTCTGCTTGACGAAACACGCGAGGCCACGGGAACTCAGCGATGAATGTGTGGCGCGGATGGTGTTGCGATCGTCGGTGGCCGCGAGACGAAGAGACCCTGCGAGGATCCTGTGGTGACCGAGAGCGCGCTCCGTCTCGCTCGTCTGGGGGACGACGACGCGTTCCGCGCGCTGACCGACCCGTACCGCCGCAGGCTGCACGTCCACTGCTACCGGATCCTGGGCTCGATTCAGGACGCCGAGGACGTGGTCCAGGAGACCCTGCTCGCGGCCTGGCGCGGACTTGAGCACTACGAGGAGCGCGACTCGCTGCGCGCCTGGCTCTACCGCATCGCGACCAACCGCTGCCTGAACGCGCTTCGCGACCGCCGGCGGCGCCCGCGCGTGGCCCCGGGGCTGCCGTTCGAGGTCCCCGAGCCGACTCGCCGCGGGGAGCCGCTGTGGCTCGAGCCGTACCCCGACGCGCTGCTCGAGGGGGTCGCGGAGACCGCGCCCGGGCCGCAGGCGCGCTACGAGACGAAGGAGGCCGTGACCCTCGCCTTCGTCGCCGCCCTGCAGCACCTCCCACCCCGGCAGCGGGCCGTCCTCGTGCTCCGCGACGTGCTCGGCTTCCACGCGGCAGAGGTGGCAGAGATGCTGGAAAGCAGCGCGGTCTCGGTCAACAGCGCCCTGCAACGCGCGCGAGCGGCGCTCGAGACGCGCCTTCCCGCCGACCGCGAACGCCCGCCGCGACCGCGCTCGCCAGCCGAGCGCAGACTCGCGGCGCGCTTCGCCGACGCGGTCGAGAGCGGTGACGTCACCGCGATCGTCTCGCTGCTCACCGTCGATGCCTTGCTCACGATGCCGCCGCTGCGGCTCGAGTACCAGGGACACGAGGCGATCGCCGGCTTCCTCAGCTACCGCGAGCAGGCGCGCGGTACGCCGCTGCGCGTCGTGCCGACCTGGGCCAACACCCAGCCTGCCTTCGGCTGCTACACCCCCGACGCGCAAACGGGGATCGCCGGCCCCGCCGGCCTGTTCGTCCTGACGCTCGAGGGAGACGCCGCCGCGGCGATGACCTGGTTCGCCGACACCGCCCTCTTCGAGCACTTCGGGCTTCCACGGACGGTGCGCTCGTAACTCACGCGGCGAGGTCGACCTCGGCGTCGCGAGCGCCGCTCAGCATCGTGTCCGCGATGACCGCAAACGCAGCTCCCCAGGCGAGCTCGTGCTCGGGCCGCCACGCCTTCCCGGCAATCTCTGCGAGCGACGCGATCAGCACCTCGCCCACGACGATGTAGTGCTCAGGCGTGGCGCCGTAGGCGACATGGCGCGCCCCCAGCTCGCGCAGCTTCGGGGTCAGCGCGTCCATGTCGCGCAGTGACTTGCGCACGAGAACGAGCGCGCTCAGCAGCATCGCCTTCTGGCGGCGGATGTCCGTGCCGGCGAACAGCGGCTCGACCGCTGGGGCGGCGGCGAAGAGCCGCGCATAGAAGACGTCCATCAGCTCCTCGCCGCGCGGCGCGACGAGGTCGAAGGTCGTCTCGATGGTGTCCAGGTCGAAATTCATGGACGAAGGTTCGCCGCTGCGTCGCCGCGCCGGGAGAGGAGCAACCGCCCGATCGACGACCGGTCAACCGCCGCGCACGTGACGGTTATCCGCCAGCAGCGACCCGAGAGCGCATCGGTCGGGCATAGTTGCCGGCATGCAGATCGCCTTCACCAGGACCGGGGAGCGCAGCTACTCCATCGCGGCTCGTCGGCCCGGCGGCGAGGTGCTCCACATGCCCAGCGGTCCGGGCTATGACCCCTGGCTGCCACATGACGTCGTGCACTTCGTCGTCGAACGGCATTTCGAGATCGCACGCGGGGTCTTCGGTCAGCTTGCTGCCGGCGGCGACGCGGGCACGTTCTTCACGATCCCGCATCGTCGACGCGACCCTGCCCGACGGCTCAGCCAACGGCTCGGCGCGCTCGGGCGAGAGGACACGGCACGCTCGGAGCAGCTCACGGGCGCCTGCATGGCCGCATGGCATGCTCGCCACGGCGGTCGGCCCGCGCATCTCACGATCCGCCCGGGCGGCTCCTCACGCGGGCGTCGACGCAGTCGCGATCGGGGTATTGCGGCGCGCCGACGCTGAACCTCCCGTGCCGTCAGCGGTGCTGCTTCCAGCTTCGAAGCGGCAGGCGCGCCGGCGAGCTAATCGTGGAGCATCGGCGTGTACGAGATCCCGACGATCACGCCTTCTGGCGATTGCATCCGCGCCACCGTCTGACCCCACGGCTCCTCGCGCGCGGGATGCAGAAGCTCGAAGCCGGCTTGGCGCAAATCGTCCGCCGCCGCGCTGACCGCCGCCGCGTCGGCGACGTCGAACTCGATGCTGACCTGAGGAACAGGCCGTTCAGCCGGCCACTGAGCGGTCCCGAAGCACGCCTCGGCCGCCTGCGACAGCGGCCACACGCCGAAGCTCTTGCACCCGCGGATCTGCTCGCTGTGGTGGTAGCCATCGCTGCCCCGGCCCTCGAGCGGCAGACCCAGGGTGTCGACGTACAGCTTTCGGCTCGCCGGCGGGTCAGGCGCGATCACCGCCACGGTCGCCAGAAACTCGATCTGCAATGCAGCCTCCTCGGCTCGCCGCGGCTACGGATAGAAGATCAGCTGGTGCGCGCAGAACGCGAACAGGAGCGCCAGCAGGCTCCATGTCACTGGCCAGCTCACCGTACGCAAGAACGCAGTCTCCCAGCGACCGAAGCGAAGGACGTAGAGGAGGATGAGCAGCAGGAGGACCCCGTAGCAGGCGATTGCCGCCCCGCTTGGGAGGGCCAGGCCGATGATGGGCGCGACGACCAGACCGAGGAGAATCCACGCGGCGATGGCCAGGACGTCGACCGAGAGGCTGGTGCGCTCGCGCCCCGTGATGGTGATGAAACCGGCGGCGCCAACCAGCGCTGCGGCCATGAACACTCCGAGCGGCCAGCGGGAGTCGAAGCCGAAGATCCAGCTCGTCAGCTCGCCCCCGGACCAGAGCAGCACTGGATCGAGGACGCTGACGGCCGCGTAACAGGCGAACATGTCGACTTCGGAATCCCAGGGATTTCCGAAGACCGGTCGATGGGGTACGAGCGCGGCCCTCAGCGCTGAAGGCTGAAGCGCCGCGCGTACGGGGCTCGTGTCGTCTGATCCCATCGCCAAGACTCCTTGCCGCCACGGCATAGTAATCGGGTGCGCAGCGGTGTTAGTCTTTCGGCTCGCATCGATGATCTTCGATATGAGCATCCCGCCTCCCACCGTCGTCGCCGGAACTCCCACCGTGGATGCCGCACGGATCGCCGAGGTCGCCAAGGCGCTGTCGGAGCCAGTGCGGGTGAGCATCGTCGAGGTCCTGCGGCGCAGCCCGGCCGAGGTCTGCCAGTGCGAGCTCGTGCCGCTGTTCGACATCCCGCAGTCGACGCTCTCGCACCACCTCGCGAAGCTCACCGACGCGGGGCTCGTCGACGTCGAGCGCCGCCACAAGTGGGCCTACTACTCCGTCAACCCCGACGCGTTCGAGGAGCTGACCGCATGGCTGACGTAACCGAGATTCGCGAGATGGTGCGCGAGCGCTACGCGCAGGCGGCGCGAGGCGCGGCCTCCGCTGAGGGCTCGCGCTGCGGCCCCGCGACGGGGACCGGAGGCGACGCGGCCGGCGTCTTCGGCAGCGGCCTGTACGACGCAGAAGAGGCCGACGGCGCGACGGCCGACTCGGTCGCGGCGTCGCTCGGCTGCGGGGTGCCGACCGCGGTCGCGGAGCTGCGCGAGGGTGAGACCGTCCTCGATCTCGGTTCTGGCGCAGGGGCCGACGTCCTCATCTCGGCCAAGCGCGTCGGGCCCACCGGCAAGGCGATCGGGCTCGACATGACCGACGAGATGCTCGAGCTCGCGCGGGCCAACGCGACCGCGGCGGGCGTGGAGAACGCCGAGTTCGTCAAGGGCTACATCGAGGACATCCCGCTGGCCGAGGGCTCGGTGGACGTCGTGATCTCCAACTGCGTCATCAACCTCGCCGCCGACAAGCGCAAGGTGCTCGCCGAGGCGGCGCGCGTGTTGCGCCCGGGCGGCCGCTTCGCGGTCTCCGACGTGATCGCCGACCCCGACATGGACGAGGCCACGCGCGCCGACATGGCGGCCTACACCGGCTGCATCGCCGGCGCGCTGACCGAGGCCGAGTTCCGCGCCGCGCTGGGCGCGGCCGGGCTGACCGACGTCGAGATCCGCCCCACCCACCGCGTGCACGCGAGCGCGAGCTCGGCCATCGTGCGCGCCCGCAAGCCCGGCTGAGCCGTTGGCCACGGCGCTCTTCGTCTGCCTGCAGAACGCGGGGCGCTCGCAGATGAGCGCCGCCCTCTTCGAGCGCGCCGCCGCCGGCCGTCACCGGGCGCTGTCGGCGGGCACGACGCCCGCCGAGCACGTGCATCCCGAGGTCGTCGAGGCGATGGGCGAGCTCGGCATCGACCTCTCCGACCGCGTCCCGAGCGCGCTGACCAACGACCTGGCCGAGCGGGCCGACGTTGTGGTCACCATGGGCTGCGGCGACGCGTGCCCGTACATCCCCGGCAAGCGCTACGTCGACTGGGACCTCCAGGACCCGGCCGGCCGTCCGCTCGACGAGGTCCGCGCCACCCGCGACGACATCGACCGCCGCGTGCGCGAGCTCGTCGCGGAGCTCGACCGCGCGGCTTGACCTAGTGGATCGTCTCGTGCGCGTGCAGCATCGCGACGTACTTCTCGATGCGCCGCGCGCGGGTCTCAGGCCGCTTGGCGTCCTGGACGCGGTAGAGGATCGCGTAGCGGTTGGCGCTGTCGAGCGTGGCGAAGAACGCCAGCGCCTCCGGATCGGCGTCGAGCGCTCGCTGGAGGTCGTCGGGGACGGTGGCGGCCCGCGCGCCCGCGTAGGCGGCGTCCCAGCGGCCGTCGGCCTTCGCCCGCTCGACCTCGCGTAGTCCGGCAGGCTTCATCCGCCCGGCGTCGATCAGCGCCTGCGCCTTGTCGCGGTTGATCTTCGACCACTTGCTGCGGGCGGTGCGCGGCGTGAAGCGCTGGAGCCAGTGGCTGTCGTCGAGCGAGCGCTTCTGGCCATCGATCCAGCCATGGCACAGGGCGGCCTCGAGCGCCTCGGCGTAGGACACGCTGTCGACCCCCGCCCCCTTCTTGGCGATCTGAAGCCAGACACCCTCGGAGCGGTCGTGCTCGGTTTCGAGCCAGGCTTCCCAGGCCTCGCGGGACGGGAAGGCGACGGTCGGTTGGTCATTCATGGACAGCGGACTTGTCCCATAAATCGCGCTCTACGGCCGGCCGCCGGTCAGCTGGTGCCGTCGAGGGCGGCCTTGAGCCCGTCGAGGTCGGCTGAGCCGAAGACGACGCGGTTCTGCGTGGCGATGTAGACGAGGTCGAGGTCGACGCCGGCCCTGGCGATGCGGCGCGTCAGGTCGGCCAGCACGCCGGGGCGGTCCTCGACGTCGACGACGACCACCTCGCGCTCGCGGCTGACCGCGAGGTGGGAGATCGCCAGCGAGTGCCGGGCGGCCTCGGCGTGCTTGACGAGGATGTGCAGCTCGGCCCGGTCGCCCGTCCCGATGCAGGTGGCGGCGGCGATGTTCACGCCGGCGTCGCTGATCGCGGCGGCGACCTCGGCCAGGGCGCCCGGAGTGTTCTCGACGTCGATGACCAGGTCGACGGCCATGGGACGTGCGCCAGCCTACAGGCGGCCGGCGCCGGCGGGTCGGTTGAATGTCTCGGCAGCGCATGGCCTCGTCCGCCGATCCGATGGTCTCCCACCAGCTCGAGCGATGGCTCACGAGCGACGGCGAGAAGACCCTCGCGAGCCTCATCGACCTCTTCGAGGAGAAGAGCTTCGCGATCGTCTTCGTCGTGCTCCTCGGCGTGCCGGCCCTGCCGCTGCCCACCGGCGGCGCGACGCACGTCTTCGAGGTCATCGCCGTGCTGCTGGCGGCGCAGCTGATCGCCGGGCGCGACACGATCTGGCTGCCGCAGCGCTGGCGCCGGCTCGAGCTGGCGGGTGAGCGCCAGCAGCGCTTCCTCGCCGGGCTCATGCGCCTGATCCGGCGCCTGGAGAGGATCTCCCGGCCGCGGCTGCGCTTCCTCTTCGACCACCGCCTGAGCAACATCGTCTTCGGCGTGCTCGTGATCGCCGGCTGCCTCGGCGCCTTCCTCGCGCCCCCGTTCACCGGCCTGGACACCCTGCCGGCGCTCGGCGTCGTCCTGCTCTCGCTGGGCGTTCTGCTCGAGGACTTCGCCGTCGTCGTCGCCGCGCTGCTCGTCGGCGGCGCCGGCGTCGTGGTCGAGGTCGTACTGGGCAAAGCGGCGATCCACGGGATCGAGAGCATCTTCTGAGGGCGGTTGAACCCCGGCCGCCGCCCGTCGATCATGGGCACGGAGGGGTCCGAATGGCGCGAGTGGGGCAAGAGCCGGCGGTGGGCAGCGTGGACGGGCAGCGTGAGCTGCTCGAGCGCTCCGGCCAGCTCGCGGCGCTGGCGGCCGCGCTGGACGCGGCGGTCGCGCGGACCTCGGGGGGGCTCGTGCTCCTCGGCGGCGAGGCCGGCGTCGGCAAGACGGCGCTGCTGCGCGCGTTCTGCGACGACCGGGGACCGGGGGCACGCGTCCTGTGGGGCGCGTGTGACGGCCTGCTCACCCCGGGGCCCTTGGGTCCGTTCTTCGACGTCGCGGGGGTCACGCGCGGCGAGCTCGAGGAGCTCGTCTGGAGCGGGGCGCGGCCCCACCAGGTGACGGCGGCGCTCCTGCGCGAGCTCGCCGGCGGCCGGCCGACGGTGCTCGTCCTCGAGGACCTCCACTGGGCCGACGAGGCCACGCTCGACGTGCTGCGACTCCTCGCGCGCCGGGTCGAGACCGTCCCCGCGCTCGTCCTGGCCAGCTACCGCCACGAGGCGCTGGACCGCGCCCATCCGCTCACGCTCGTCCTCGGCGAGCTGGCCACGGCGAGGGCGGTGACGCGGATGGAGGTGGCGCCCCTCTCGCGCGACGCGGTCGCCGAGCTGGCGGGGCCGCACGGCGTCGACGCCGACGAGCTCTACCGCCAGACGAGCGGCAACCCGTTCTTCGTCACCGAGGTGCTCGCGGGGGGCACGCTGGAGATCCCCGCCACCGTCCGCGACGCCGTGCTCGCGCGCGTCGCGCGCCTCTCGGAGCCGGCACAGAGCCTGCTCGAGGCGATCGCGATCGCCAACCCACAGGCCGAGATCGCGCTGCTCGAGGCGCTGGCCCCCGGCGAGCTCGGCGCGCTCGAGGAGTGCCTGGCCTCGGGCATGGTCGCGGCGACCCCCGAGGGCGTCGCCTTCCGGCACGAGCTGGCCCGGCTGGCGGTCGAGGACGACCTGCCGCCCGATCGCCGCGTCGCCCTCCATCGCGCCGCCGCCCAGGCGCTCGCGGCCGCCGGCGGGCGGCTCGTCGACCACGCCCGGATCGCCCATCACGCCGGCGCCGCCGGCGACGGGCCCGCGGTGCTGCGCCACGCGCCGCTCGCGGCCCTCCGGGCCGCCGAGCAGGGCGCGCACCGCGAGGCCGCCGCCCAGTACGCGCGCGCCCTGCGCTTCGCCGGCGCCCTGGAGCCGGCCGAGCACGCCGACCTGCTCGAGCGCCGCGCCTACGAGGGCTACCTCACCGGCGAGCTCGGCGAGGCGATCACGGCGCAGGAGGGCGCCCTGGCGCACCGGCGCGCCCTCGGCGATCCGCGCCGCACGGGCGACTGCCTGCGCGCGCTCTCGCGGCTGTACCGCTTCATCGGCCGCACGGCGGAGGCCGCCGACGTCGGCCGCCAGGCGGTCGTCGCGCTGGAGTCGCTCGCACCCGGGACCGAGCTGGGCCTCGCGTACGCCAACCTCGGGCACCTGCACACGGTGGCCGAGGATGCCGACGAGGCCTCGGCCTGGAACGCGCGCGCGCACGAGCTCGGCACGCGGCTCGACGACGCCGAGGTGCTCGTCCACGCCCTGACGAACCTGGGCGCGGTCGAGGTCTACACCGACGCGCCCGGGGCGCCCGCGGCGCTCGAGGAGAGCCTTGCCCTCGCCCTGCGCGAGGGGCTCGACGAGCAGGCGGGGCGCATCTACCTCAACACCGTGTGGTGGACGCTGCGCAGCCGCCGCTACGACCTCGTCGACCGACACCTCACCGAGGGCCTGGAGTACTGCGCCGAGCAGGGGCTCGACCTCTGGCGGCTGTTCCTGATCCCGTGCCGGGCGCGCGTCGAGCTCGATCGCGGGCGCTGGGCGCAGGCCGCGGACTCCGCCGGCCTCGCGGTGCGCGACCACCGCACGTGGCCGGTGCCGCGGATCTTCGCGCTCACCGTGCTCGCGCTCGTGCGCGCCCGCCGCGGCGACCCTCAGGTGTGGCCGCTGCTCGACGAGGCGCTCGCCCTGGCGCGGCCGAGCGGCGAGCTGCAGCGCATCGGCCCGGTCGCGGCCGCGCGCGCCGAGGCGGCGTGGCTGGAGGGGCGCCCCGAGGCGGTGGCGGGGGAGACCGAGGCGGCGCTCGACCTGGCACGCCGCCGCCGGTCGCGCTGGACGATCGGCGATTCTCGCGTGCTGGAACTGCCGGGCGGGCGCCTCCGCGCCGGACGTCGCCGGGGAGGCCGCGGCGCCCTACGTCGCCGAGCTCGCGGGCGACGCCGAGGGGGCCGCGGCGGCGTGGACCGCGCTGGGCTGCCCGTACGAGGCCGCCCTCGCGCTCGCCGGCGCCGACGACGACGACGTCCTGCGCCGCGCCCTGGCCGAGCTCCAGCGCCTCGGCGCCCCGCCTGCGGCCGCGATCGTCGCGCGCCGCCTGCGCGCCCGCGGCGTGCGCGGCGTCCCACGCGGCCCGCGCGCGACGACGCGGGGCAACCCGGCGGGCCTGACCGCCCGCGAGGTCGAGGTCCTCGACCTCGTCGGCGAGGGCCTGCGCAACGCCGACATCGCCGAGCGCCTCTTCCTCTCCGAGAAGACGGTCGGCCATCACGTGTCGGCGATCCTGCGCAAGCTCGGCGTCCGGACGCGCGGAGAGGCGAGCGCCGAGGCGCGACGGCTGGGCCTGGACGCGCACCCATGACGCTGTCCGTGCTGGCGTTCTGCGCTTCGGCACTCGCGCTGGTGGTGTCGGCGACCGGGTTCTACTGGCAGTGGCTGCGGGTCGGCAAGGTCTCGATGATCATGGGTCCGGACGTCCGAGTCGATCTGGACGACTATGGCCTGCCGCGCTTCCTCGTCCAGGTCGTGCTCATGAACGACGGGGCCCGCAGCGTGGCCGTGGTCGACATGCGCGGATCGGTCTCCTCGCAGGACAGAGGGGGCGAGGCTCGGCTGGTGTGGGCGAGCTTCGAGCGCTCGCGCACGCTGGTGCCCGGGGAGGCTGGGAAGGAGCCGACGACGCCGTGGGAGTTCGACGGGCGCGCCGAGCCGATCGTCATCGGCGCGAGGTCGTCCACGATGCGGACGATCCTCTTCGTCTGCCACGGCGACTACAGCATGGCTGAGGGGCGCCACCGGATCCGCCTCGACGCCATCGGCGGGACTAGCGAGGGCGCCGTGGCGTCGTTCGACGACACGATCGCCGTGCCCTCCGACGTCATTGCGATGCTCGAGCAGACCACCGCCCGCGGTGGCGTGTCCCAGGGAACGATCGTCTTCCGCAGGGAGGGGGCCGGAGCATGATCGCGGCGTCGCGCCTCCGGCGGCTCAGGCGTACCAGCGGATGCGCGGCTGGGGCTCGGGGCGGCGGGTCTCGGTGAGGGCCGAGGGGTTGCGCGGGGCCTGGCGGCGGCGCAGTTGGAGGGGGAGGAGCTTGAACATGGATTGCATCTTAGGACATATCTTCCTAGGAAGCAATACGCTGCGACGAGAAATTTCGGTAGCGTCTCCCTATGGCCGAGCGCGACGGTGTCGACCTCATCCTCGAGCAGTGGCGGCGGGAGCGCCCCGAGCTCGACCACTCGCCGATCGGCGTGGTGGGGCGGGTGTCGCGCCTGGCGCGCGAGCTCGAGCAGCGCCTGGAGCCGGTGTACCGCGAGCACGGCCTCGAGCCGGGGTGGCACGACGTGCTCGCCACGCTGCGGCGCACGGGACCGCCGTACCGCCTGCGCCCGACCGAGCTGACGGAGGCGGTCATGCTCACCTCCAGCGGCACGACCAAGCGCCTGGACCGCCTCGAGCAGGCCGGGCTGGTGGAGCGCGCGCCCGACCCCGACGACCGCCGCGGCACGCTCATCACGCTGACCGCGGCCGGGCGCGAGCTCATCGACTCGGTGACCGCCGCGCACCTCGACAACGAGCGCCGGATCCTCGGCGCGCTGACCGAGGCCGAGCAGCGCCGGCTCGCCGACCTGCTGCGCAAGCTGGCGCTCGGCCTACCGCCCGGCCCGGCCTGAGCGGCCCGCGCGGGCGCGGGCGTCGCGCAGGGCGTCGGCGCGCGTTCCGTGGCTGCCCGCGGCGGCGACCTTGCCCTCGGTCACGCGGTAGACCCACCAGCGCTGCATCGGAGCCACGCGGCCGTCCCCGACGCGCACGCGCAGCACGCCGCTGACGATCACGCAGTCGCCGACCGCCTCGAACGAGTACGGGTGGGCGTCGACGAGCGTGCCCTCGGCGCGCAGGCCGACCAGGTAGTCGCGCAGCGCGTCGCGCCCGTGCAGGCCCGAGGTGCCCACCGCGGTCGGGCGCCAGTCGACGTCCTGCGTCGTCAGGCTCACGAGTGCGTCGACGTCGTTCTCGCGCGCGGCGGCCCAGAGCATGCGAACGGTGCCGACGTGCGCGCGCTGGGGCATCGCGGGCAGCCTAAGCCCTCGCGCGGCGGCGGTGGCTGGACGCCCGGCTAGGCGATCGCGGCGGTCGGCGCTGAGAGCGCGACGGCCGAGCCCCTGCCGTTCGTGGCCGTCGCGCGCAGGCGCAGGTAGAGGCCCGCGTCGGCGGCGGTCGCCCGGTAGACGCTGCCCTGCGCGTGCGGGATCTCGACGCACGTGCCTGTCGCCGTCGACGTGCAGCGCATCCACTGGCGCGCGTAGCGGATCGGCGCCGTGCCGGTCCAGGTGCCCAGGGTCGAGGTGAGCGTGGCGCCGACGCGCGCCGGCCCGTAGAGGACCGGCACCGTCGCGCTCGCGGGCGGGAGGACCGGGACGAGGACCACGTCGGTGCGATCCGACGTCGCGATCGTCGCGCCGTTGGGATTGGTCGCCGTGACGCGCACGCGCAGGTAGTGGCGCGCGTCGGCGGAGACCGCCGTGTAGGTCGCGCCGGTCGCGCCGGCGATCGCCGTGCACGACGTCGATGCCGTGCTCGCGCAGCGCAGCCACTGCCGGGCGTAGGCGATCGGCGCCGTGCCCGTCCAGCTGCCGTCCCCGGCGGTGAGCGTCGCGCCGACCGCCGGCGTTCCGCTGACCGCGGGCCGCGCCACGTTCGCGGGCAGGGCCGGGGTGGGCGCGGGGGTGGCCGACGCGGGGAAGAGGGTGCTCGCCAGGTAGCCGTAGTAGCGGCCGGCGAACGGCCGCGTCGGGTCGCCGGCAAAGCCGGTGCTCGCGTCGGCGGCGGCCTGGTCGGAGGCGGCCTGGAGGACGATCGCGCGCACCTGCGCCGGCGTCTGGCCCCAACACGGCCCCGGGCTCGTGCCGTCGCCCTCGCACAGCGCGACGAGCCCGGCGACGTGCGGGCTGGCCATGCTCGTCCCCGACATCGTCGCGTAGCCGCCGGGGTAGGTCGAGCGCACGCAGCTCCCGGGCGCGGCGAGCGTGCGCGCCACGTCGGCCGGGCGCGTCGCATAGTTGCTGAAGCTCGCGGCGGCGTCGTCGGCCCCCGAGCACCCGGAGCCCATCCCGCCGGGCAGCCCGTCGGTGTCGGTCGCGGCCGTGACCGTGATGACCTCCGGATAGGCGGCCGGGACGAAGCTCTGCTCGTCGGCGCCCGAGTTGCCGGCCGCGACGACGTAGGTGACGCCGGCCGCGACGCTGTTGCAGATCGCGGTGTGCAGCGGGTCGCCGGCGCTCACCGCGCAGCCCGTGCTCGCGGGTGCGCTCGAGCCGAGGCTCATGTTGGCCACGGCGATGTCGTTGTCGGGGTCGGCGTCGGTGCGGGTGGACGTGACCCAGTCGATGCCGCAGATCACCTGCGAGGTGAGGCCCGAGCCCGTGGGGCCGAGCACGCGCACCGCCCACAGCCGCGTCCCGGGCGCGACGCCGACGACGCCCGCGCCGTTGTTGCGCGCGCCGATCGTGCCCGCGACGTGGGTGCCGTGGCCGTTGGGGTCGCTCGTGGTCCCGGCGCCCGTGCAGTCGACGCCCGCGACCGCGTTGAGGTCGGGGTGGCGCAGGTCGATGCCGGTGTCGATGACGGCGACGTTGGCGCCCGAGGCCTCGCGGACCGTCGCGGCGGCCGCGGCGCCCACGCGCCGCACGCCGGCCGGGACGGCCTCGCCGGAGAGCGCCGGCACGAGCGCGGTCGCGCGGACGGGCCGGTCGGGCACGACCGCGGCCACGCGCTTGTCGCGGCGGATGTGGGCGACGTCGGTCGCGTCGAGCTTGGCGGCGAACCCGCGCACCGCACGGCTGAAGCGGCGCGTCGGCCTGACCTTCTCGTCGGCGGCGATGTCGCTCGTCGTCGCCCGGCTCGCCGAGGCCGAGCGCGTCTTGAAGACCACGATGTAGGGCTTGGCAGCGGCGTGGGCGCTCGCGGGCAGCCACGCGAAGAGCAGCAATGCGATCGTGGCCAGGAGCGCTCCATGCGCAGCGGTCCGGCGGCCATCCATGGCGTCGGTCACCGATCGATATTCGGCTGCGGGCCGCGGCGCTCGCAGCGCGGCGGGGGCATTTGGACGCGTTTCCGCCCGCCGCCATCCCCACTTCTCTGCGCTCCGGTTCCCGGCGGATCGGCTACCGGCCGAGCGTGCGGAGAAGCCGCGCCGCGCGCGCGGGGAGGTCGGCGATCGTGCGGCGCACCTCGGACAGGCCGGCCCGCAGCTCGGGGTCGCCGACCTCGACCGGACGCAGCGAGTCCTGCAGCGTCGAGAGCGTGAGGTCGGCGGTCTGCAGCGAGGTCGCGGCGTGCTCGATGAACCCGCGCGCGCCCTGCGACGGCGGCCCCGCCGAGCCGGCCGAGAAGGCGCGGCCGTCGAGGCCGTGGCGGGCGGCGAACTCCGCATGGGTGCGCTGCGCGCGGCCGTAGGCGAGCTGGACGGGCCGGAAGAGCTCGGCCTCGAGGACGTCGGCGCTGTGGTCGTCGAGCAGCTCGAAGGCATCGCCCAGCGCGGTCAGCGCGACGCCAATCTCGTCGGTCGCCGTGGCGAGGTCCGCGAGCATCTCGCTCCTCGCCTCCTGCGCGTTGTACGCCATCACGGCGCGCGATCTTAGTCTCGATTCACCGAATCGGTACGCCGCTCGAAGACGGCTGGCGCCGATGGCCAAGCCCGTGTTAGCGTTCACATCCATGCCGGGAACCGCGCTGAGGACCGTCGAGCTCGGGCGCACGGGCATGGAGATCAGTCGCGTGGGACTCGGGGCCTGGGCCATCGGCGGCACCGGCTGGTGGGACGCCTGGGGCGCCCAGGACGACGACGAGTCGATCGCGACCATCCATCGCGCCGTCGAGCTGGGGATCAACTGGGTCGACACCGCGCCCATCTACGGGCTCGGTCACTCCGAGGAGGTCGTCGGCCGCGCGCTCGAGGGCCTCGACGAGCGACCGTACGTGTTCACGAAGGCCTCGTTGCACGACGGCGGCGACGGCGCCGTCGTCCACGTCCTCGAGCGCGACTCGATCATGCGCGAGGTCCACGACAGCCTCGCGCGCCTGCGCGTCGACGTCATCGACCTCTACCAGGTGCACTGGCCCGACCCCGACCCCGACATCGAGGAGGCCTGGAGCGCCTTCGCCGAGCTCAAGGAGCAGGGGCTGGTCCGCCACATCGGCGTCTCGAACTTCGACGTCGGGCAGCTGCGCCGCGTCCAGGAGATTGCGCCCGTCGAGACGCTCCAGCCGCCCTACTCGCTGCTCGAGCGCTCGATCGAGGACGAGATCCTGCCCTTCGCCGAGGCCGAGGGGATCGGCGTCATCCCGTACTCGCCGATGGCGTCGGGCCTGCTGAGCGGCTCGATGACCGCCGAGCGGATCGCCTCGCTGCCCGACGACGACTGGCGCAAGCACCATCCCCGCTTCCGCGAGCCCGAGCTCTCTCGCCACCTCGCGCTCGTGGCGCGCCTGGAGGAGGTCGCGGCGCGCCACGACACGAGCGCGGGCGCGATCGCCGTCGCGTGGACCCTGCACCACCCCGCCGTCCACGGCTCGATCGTCGGCTTCCGCCGCCCCGACCAGGTGGCGACGCTCGCCCAGGCAGGCAACCTCGAGCTCACCGACGAGGACCTGGCGACGATCGCGGCGCAGCGCCCCGCGTGATCGAGATGTGAACCTGCGCTGATCCGCGCCACGCGCGGGGTAAAGGCGCTGGCCATGGGATCGAACATGGACCGGCGCACCTTCATGCGCTCCGCGCTCGTCGCGGGCGCGGGCGCCCTGCTGACCCCGACCGCCGCCTGGACCGCGAGCCAGCGCGCTGCGCTCGCGACCGAGGGGGCCTTCGCCCAGGGCGTCGCGTCGGGCGAGCCGGCGACCACCGCCATCACGCTGTGGACGCGCCTATCGGGGGTGACGGCGTCGGCGAACGTCGCGTACGAGGTCGCGCGCGACGAGGGCTTCGCGAAGGTCCTGGCCAGCGGCACCGCCGCCGCCGACGCCGCCAATGACTTCACGGTCCACCAGGGGTCCGTCCTCAAGCCGGGCGAGGAGTACTACTACCGCTTCCGCACGGCCAAGCAGGCCTCGCCGGTCGGCCGCTTCCGCACCGCGCGGCCCGCGGGCTCGCGCGAGACCGTGCGGATCGCCTTCTTCTCCTGCCAGGAGTTCATCGCCGGCTTCTACGGCGCCCACCACGACCTCGCCGCCCAGGACGTCGACCTCGTCGTCTGCCTCGGCGACTACATCTACGAGCAGGCCTTCGCGACCACCGGCTCGCCCAACCCGCCGGTCCGCACGGACGACTCCGCCGCCGACGGCGAGGCGCAGACCCTCGACGAGTACCGCCGCAAGTACACGCTCTACCACTCCGAACGCCAACCTGCGCGAGGTCCGCCGCCAGTTCGCGCTCGTGGGCGAGTGGGACGACCACGAGGTCGAGGACAACTACGCCGGCGACCAGCCCGGCGGCGCCACGAAGGACCGCCGGGTGCCCTTCGCCCAGCGGCGCGCCAACGGCTACAAGGCGTGGTTCGAGCACATGCCCCGGCGGCTGTCGGCGACGACCAAGATCTACGGCTCGCTCCCGCTGGGCAACGCCGAGCTCTTCCTGCTCGACTCGCGCCAGTACCGCGGCGACCAGCCCTGCAACCCCAGCGACGCGGCGCTGTCGCAGCCGTGCCCGCCGTCGACGACCGACGACCCGTCGCGCACGCTGCTCGGCGCCGAGCAGAAGCAATGGCTCAAGGGCGCGCTGCGCGCCTCGCGCGCGACGTGGAAGGTGATCGCCAACCAGGTGATGATCTGCTCGCTCGACTCGCCGCCGCGCAACCCGCTGAACACCGACTCGTGGGACGGCTACGGCGCCGACCGCCAGGAGCTCGTCGACTTCATCGCCTCGAGCCCGATCCCCGACGTCACCTTCATCACCGGCGACATCCACACCTTCTTCGCCGGCAACGTGACGCGCACCGGGCGCCAGAGCACCCGCGGCGGCGTGGGCGGGGCCGACCTCCTCAACGGGCCGTCGCGGGCCACGGAGTTCGTCGGCGGCGCCATCACCTCGCCGGGCATCGTCGACCGCGCGGCGTCCACGGAGACCCAGCGCGTGGCGGCCGCCGCACCCGCCGACGCGGCGGTCATGGCCGACAACCCGCACCTCGCCTTCGCCGACCAGGCCTACAAGGGCTACGCGATCGTCGAGGCGAGCACCGGCGGGCTGGACGTCCGCTACCGCGCGGTCCACGAGCAGCGCGACCCCGACAGCGGCGTCTTCACGCTGCGGCGCTTCCGCGTCGACGCCGGCCAGCCGGTGGTCATCGACGAGGGCCGTCCGGCGGCCTAGCCCAGGCCGCCCGCCCAGCGCTCGAGCGCGGCGACGTGCGCGTCGGTGAGCCCGGAGGCGGGGTCGGTGGAGACGAGCAGCGTCGGCGCGCGGCGCTGCGCGGCCCAGGCGCGGCACGCGTCGTCGTGGGCGTCGTCGACCCACGCGAGGGCGTGGTCGCCGGCGTGGGCCTCGATCGCCGGCAGCTTCCAATGTGTCGCGCCGGCATCCGCCGAGAAGGTGAGGAATGGCAGCGCAACGGGAAGGCTGAGGACGCCGAGGAGGTGCTCGTTGGCCTTCTCCTCCCAGCCACTGCACCAGACCAGCTCGTAGCGGCCGGCCAGGCGGTGCAGGTGCTCGGAGGCGGTGCCCGAAATGAGGTGGACGATGCCCTCCACGTTTATCCAATCGCCGTCTGGACGGCTGTCGGAGTGAAAGCCGAACAGCGAGAGGACGCCATCGATGTCCATGAACAGCAGGGGTTTCTCGCTGCGGCGCATCGCTCAGGGTCGTTCGCTAGCCTGTCGGCCGCACCGGTCGGTCAAGGAGGGAACCCGTGGTGCCGATGAGGGAATCATCGGTCGGTACCGCCATGTTGATCGAACCGGCCCGATGAACCCTGCATGACGCTTCATCTCGGCATCCTGCTGGCGCTCCTCTGCGCCTTCGCTTCGAACCTGGGCTTCTTCTTCAAGCACCGGGGCGCTTGCGAGGCCCCCGCGGTCGACGTCCGCCACCCCCTGCGCTCGGCCAAGGAGCTGTGGGCCTCCAAGTGGTTCGCCATCGGCATGGCCGTCGGCTCGGGCGCCTGGGCGCTGCACGTGGCGGCGATCTCGCTGGTCCCGCTCTCCGTCGTCCAGGTCGTGCTCTCGGGCGGCGTCGTGCTCATCGCCGTCATGGCCGACCGCATCTTCGGCTTCGAGGTCGGCAAGCGGCAGTGGTGGGGCCTGGCCTTCACCGCGGTCGGGCTGATCCTGCTGGGCGTCACGATGCCCCAGCCGCATGGCTCGCACTCGGCCTTCTCGCTGGCCGCCATGGTCGGCTTCGAGGGCGTCCTCTTCGCGATGGGCGGCCTGCTCATCCTCGGCCCGCGCGCCGGGGCTCCCGCCGAGCACCACGGCGTCATGCTCGCGGCCGCCTCGGGAATCCTCTTCGGCGTCTGCAACGTCGCCGTGAAGGCGCTCACGGGCCTCGTCGGCCACGAGGGCATCCTGGGGCTCGCCAGCCCGTGGCTGCTCGTGGCGGCCGCCGGCTCGGCCACCGCCTTCTACGCCTCGGCCAAGAGCCTGCAGGACGGCGAGGCCGTCGCGGTCATCGCCATCACCGGCACCGCGGCCAACATCTCCTGCATCGCCGGCGGCATCATCGTCTTCGGCGACCCGATGCCCGGCACCGCGCTCGGCGTGGTCGTCCAGGCCATCGCCTTCGTGCTCGTCGTCACCGCCTCGGCGCTGACGCCCGCGCCGGTCCGCTCCGCCGAGCGCGCCGCCGCCGCCTCCGCCGCCACGGCCTAGGCGCTCTCGGCGCTTCCGGCCAGCAGCACCGCGGCGACCGTCTCGGGGTCGTCGTGGAAGGGCACGTGCCCGCAGCCGGGCAGCGCGACGTGGCGCGCCCAGGGCAGGCACCGTTGCGCGCGGGACGCCTGGCGCGGGATGAGCAGCGCGTCGCGCGTGCCCCAGGCGATCGTGACGGGGACGCCGCGCAGCGCCTCGCCGTCGCGGAACTGCTGGTCGCGGAAGGCCTCCATGGCGGGCTCGAACGACGGCCCGTCGAGGAAGGCGTCGATCGTGGCCACCGCCTCGGCCGGCGACATCCGCCACGGCCGGCCGAAGGTCTGCGAGAAGAACATCGTGCGGCCGGCCGCGCTGCTCGTGATGGCGGGCACCTTGGCGCGCAGGCGACGGGCCAGGGCGCGCGAGGCGCGCAGCGAGCGCTGGGCGTAGACGCGCTCGCGCGGCGTCCAGAAGCCGGCGGGGGAGATCGCGGTCGCCGAGGCGACGGCACGGCGGCGGGCGAGCTCGAGCGCGATGGCGCCGCCCATCGAGTTGCCCGCCACGTGCGGGCGCTCCAGGCCCTGGTCGGCGAACCAGCCGTGCAGGCACTCGGCGAAGCCCTCGACGCTCGGAGCATGCTCGTGGGCCGACGACTGTCCGAAGCCGCAAATGTCGACGGCGAGCACGCGGCGCTCCCGGGCAAGCGCGGGCACCACCGGGTCCCAGACGCCGTGGCGGCTGCCGATGCCGTGCAGGAGGACCAGGGGCGGCCCGGAGCCCTGGACGTCGTAGGCGATGGTCATGGGCGCCGGAGCCTATGCGCAGCGGCCGTAGAGGCGCCAGTGGTCGGAGGTCGCGGTCACCGGCAGCCCGCGCGGCGCGGGGGCACGCGACACGAGCAGGTAGTCGTGCACGACGCGCTGGTCGGCGGGCGCGAGGACGACCCCGTGCGGCGGAGCGCCGCCGCGGGCGACCGCGATGTCGGTGGTCGGGCGGTCGAGCGCGAGCGCGAGCAGCGGCACCGGCCGTCCGCCCGCGACCGTCAGCCGCTCGCATCCCGAGCGCTCGGCCGTCGCGCGCGCGTCGCCCGCCACCGCGGCCTGGAAGCCGACGCGATCGTGGACGTCGCGCAGGCGCGCGAGCTCGTGGGGCGCGGTGACGAGCAGCAGCGCGGCGACGCCGGCGGCCACGAGCTGCCACACGCCGCGCCCGCGGTGCCCGCGCGGCAGCTGGGTCCAGCCGCCGAGCGCCACGCCGCACAGCAGCAGGCACAGGACCGCGGGGAGCAGGAGGTAGCGCGCGTTGAGGGGCGTGCCGGCGGCGACCGCCGCGGCGGTCCCGGCGGCGCTGACCGCGAAGGCGCCGACAAGCAGCAGCGCGCGGCGGCGCGTGTAGGCGAGCGCCAGGGCGAGGCCGGCGGCCGCGCCGATCGCGGCGGCCGGGCGCACGACCTGGCCGAGCGCGCGCGGCAGCTCGGTGAGCGCGGCGGCGGGGCCGCGCGAGCGGTGCAGGGTGGCCGCCGCGTCCTGGGTGTAGGTCAGCGAGAAGAGCGGGTCGCCGGTGAGGGCGAGGTCGAAGGCGAGCCACAGCGCGGGCGCGGCGGCGGCGAGCGCCAGCGTCCGCAGGCGCGCGCGGCGGTCCTCGAGCGCGGGCCACAGGTACAGCGCGTAGGCGCCCGAGAGCACCCACGCCTCCGGCCGCCACAGCCCGGCCACCGCGAGCAGCGCGAGGACGGGCGCGCCGGCGCGCGGCGAGCGCGCCTCGACGACCAGGGCGCCGAGCACGAGCGCGGCGAAGGCGACGTCGAAGTACGCCAGCGAGCCGTAGAAGAGCGTGGTGTCGCGCGTGAGGACGAGGATCGCGGCGGCCACCCCGGCCCCCGCCCCGGCGAGTCGGCTCCCGGCGGCGAAGGCCAGCCAGCCGAGCGTCGCGAGGGCGACGAAGGCGAGCACGAGCAGGGCGCTGTCGGCGTGGGTGCCCAGCGGCGCGACGAGCGCGCCGGCAATGGTCGAGAGCGGGTGCGGAGTCGGCGGCAGCACCCCTGCGTAGTCCGGCACGTGGCCGTGGGCCAGGTCGCGGCCCCAGACGAGCGCGTAGAGCGAGTCGTAGTTGACCTGCCCGGCGCCGAGGGCCAGGCGCAGGCCGGCGGCGCCGATCGCGATCGTGATGAGGGCCGCGGGCGCGGAGCGCCCGTGGTTCGCAGTCACCTGAGCGTGTATGCCAGCGCCGCGCGCGTCCGAAACGCGTTCGCTGCGCCGATCTGGACAATCGAACACGCCCGGGGCGGGTTGCCCGGCGGGTGTGCGCCCGATAGCGTTGTCCAATCCGATCAACGGTCTGACGGATTGGAGAAACCGAGACCATGGCGACGACCGAGACCGCCACCGCGAGCCGGCTCCAGGAGCTCGCCCAGCGCCACCTCTGGCTGCACTTCGCCCGCATGGGCGCGTACGGCGAGGACCACGAGATCCCCATCATCGCCCGCGGCGAGGGCTGCTACGTCTGGGATGAGCACGGCAACAAGTACCTCGATGCCCTCAGCGCGCTCTTCTGCGTGAACATCGGCCACGGCCGCGCCGAGGTCGCCCAGGCGGGCGCCGACCAGGCGCGCGAGCTGGGCTTCTTCACGAACTGGTCCTACGCGCATCCGCCCGCGATCGAGCTCGCGGCGCGGATCGCCTCGCTGGCCCCCGGCGACCTCAACCGCGTGTTCTTCACGAGCGGCGGATCCGAGGCGGTCGAGGCCGCGCTCAAGCTCGCCCGCCAGTACCACAAGCTCACCGGCGCGCCCAACAAGACGAAGGTCATCGCGCGCGAGACCGCCTACCACGGCGCCACCCTCGGCGCCCTGAGCGCGACCGGCATCACGCCGATGCGCACGCCGTTCGAGCCGTTCACGCCCGGCGGCTGCCACGTGCCCAACACCAACCTCTACCGGCTGGCTCCCGGCTACGGGGTGGAGAACCTCGCCGAGTCGATCGCCCAGCGGATCGAGTTCGAGGGCCCCGAGACGGTGTCGGCGGTGATCCTCGAGCCCGTCCAGAACGCCGGCGGCTGCTTCACCCCGCCCGACGGCTACTTCCAGCGCGTGCGCGAGATCTGCGACGAGTACGACGTGTTGCTGATCTCCGACGAGGTCATCTGCTCGTGGGGGCGCCTGGGCCACTACTTCGGCGCCGAGCGCTACGGCTACCAGCCCGACATCATCACCACGGCCAAGGGCATCACCTCGGCCTACGCGCCGATGGGCGCGGTCATCGCCTCCGATGCCGTCTTCGAGCCCTTCGCCGAGGGCAAGAGCTCGTTCCTGCACGGGATCACCTTCGGCGGCCACCCGGTCGCCGCGGCCGTCGCGATGGCCAACCTCGACGTCTTCGAGAACGAGGGCCTGCTCGAGCACGTGCGCGAGAACGAGGGCCACCTGCGCGCGATGCTCGAGTCGCTGCGCGACATCGAGATCGTCGGCGACGTGCGCGGCGCGGGCTACTTCCACGCCATCGAGCTCGTGCCCGACCGCGACACCCGCCACCACTTCACGCGCGAGCAGAGCGAGACGCTGATCCGCGGCTACCTGTCCGAGGAGATGTTCCGCCGCGGCCTGATCTGCCGCGCCGACGACCGCGGCGACCCGGTCATCCAGTTCTCGCCGCCGCTGATCGCGGGCCCCGAGCAGTTCGAGGAGATCGAGGCGGTGCTCCGCCCGGTCCTCGAGGAGGCCACGCGGAGGATGCTGCACGCGTGAGGCCATGCTGACCGTCCGCGAGGTCCTGGCCGACGTCGACATCGCCCTGCTGGCCGGCGAGGCCAACGTCGACATGCCGGTCCGCTGGGTGCACATCTCCGAGCTGCCCGATCCCACGCCATGGCTGTCGGGCGGCGAGCTGCTGCTCACCACCGGCCTGGCCCTCGACAGCCCCAAGCGCCAGCGCGAGTACATCGCCACCCTGGCCGACCACGGGCTGGCCGGGCTCGGCCTGGGGACCGGCTTCACGCACGACAAGGTGCCCAAGGCGCTGGTGGAGGCCGCGCGCGAGCGCGACTTCCCGCTCTTCGAGGTGCCGTACGAGCTGCCCTTCATCGCGCTCACCGAGCAGGCGTTCACGCGCCTGGTCAACGAGCAGTACGCGCTGCTGCAGCGCTCGATCGCCGCCCAGGAGCGCCTGCAGCGCATCGTGCTCTCCGAGCGCGGGCTCGACGCGATCGTCGGCGCGCTGGCGGCGCTCATCGGGGGCCCGGCGCTCGTCTACGACGGCCGCGGCGAGCTGTACGCGATGCGCACCTTCCGTCGCGAGCTCGAGCCAGAGGTCGTCGCCGCCATCGGCGAGGAGCTGCGCGAGCGCGCGCGCCGCGGCGACGGCCGCGGCTTCGTCCCCGCCCATCCCGAGATCGCCCCGCGCGGCCTGGCGCTGCCGATCGCCAGCGGCGGTCCGCCCCGCGCCTCGGCCGGCGGCGCCGCGCTGCCGCAGGCCTGGCTCGTGGCCGCCAAGGACTCCGACGGCCTGGCCGAGATCGACCGCCTGATCCTCCACCAGGCGGTGACGGTCGTGGCGCTCGAGCTCCTGCGCCGGCGCGTGGCGGACACGACCGAGCGGCGCCTGGCGGGAGACGTGCTGTCGGCGGTCATCGCGGGTGAGCTCGAGGGCGCCGAGCTGGGGCGGCGCCTGGAGCCCTTCGGCCTCGGCGGGCGCGTCACCGCGCTCGTGCTCAGCCCGCCCGAGCGCGCCACGCCCGAGGCGTGCGAGGCGGCGCTGACCGAGGCGCTGCGGGGCGAGGCGGTCAGCGGGCTCGTCGCCCGCAGCCCGACGCACCCGCGCTACGTCGTGGCGCTGCTGCCCGGCTTCCTCGACGACGAGCTCTTCGAGCTGGCCGAGCGCGCGGTGGAGGGCATGGCCGAGGCCGTCGGGGGGCGGCCCGCGGCCGGGGCCGGGCGCGCGGTCGCCGCCGGCCGCGCGCGCGAGGCCTACCACGAGGCGCGCTGCGCGCTCGAGGCCCGCGAGCTCGGCCCGGTGCCCAGCAACGGCAACGGCGTCCATGCGGGCGGCGCGGTCGCCACCTACCGCGACCTGGGCTCCTTCCAGCTCCTGCTCTCGCTGCAGGACACCGACGCGCTGCGGCTCTTCTGCGAGTCGCTGCTGGGCCCGATCGAGAACGGCGAGGGCCACTACGGCGGCGAGCTCATGCGCTCGCTCGAGGCCTTCATCGAGTGCAACGGCCAGTGGGAGTCGGCCGCACGGCGCCTGTACTGCCATCGGCATACGCTGCGCTACCGCATCCGCAAGATCGAGGAGCTCACCGGGCGCGACCTGGGCTCCGCGCGTGACCGGATCGAGTTCTGGCTGGCGCTGCGCGGACGCGAGAATCGTCACCCGTCCCACCATCCACAGCGAGGTCCCTCAGTGAAGGTTGGCGTCCCCACCGAGATCAAGGCCGACGAGTACCGGGTGGCGTTGACGCCGTCGGGCGTGCGCGAGCTGGTCGACCGCGGCCACGAGGTCGTCGTGCAGGCGGGGGCGGGGGAGGGCTCGGCGATCGTCGACGACGACTACGTGGCGCAGGGCGCGCGGATCCTGCCCGACGCCGATGCCGTGTTCGGCGAGGCGGAGCTGATCGTCAAGGTCAAGGAGCCCCAGGCGGTCGAGGTCGCGCGGCTGGAGACGCGCCACACGCTGTTCACCTACCTGCACCTCGCGCCCGATCCCGAGCAGACCAACGGGCTGGTGGCGTCGGGGGCGACGGCGATCGCCTATGAGACGGTCGAGGACGCGCGCGGGAAGCTGCCGCTGCTGGCGCCCATGAGCGAGGTGGCGGGCAAGATCGCCACCCAGGCGGGGGCGTTCATGCTCGAGAAGCCGCTCGGCGGCCGCGGCCTGCTGCTCGGCGGGGTGCCGGGCGTGGCGGCGGGGAAGGTGATGGTCATCGGCGGCGGCGTCGTGGGTCAGAACGCCGCGGAGATCGCGGTCGGGCTGGGCGCGGAGACCTATGTCTACGACCGTTCGATCGATCGCCTGCGCGAGCTCGAGGTGCTGCTCAACGGCCGCGTCTCGACCTGCTACGCCTCGACGCTGGAGATCGAGTCGCGCCTGCCCGACATGGACCTCGTGATCGGCGCCGTGCTCGTGCACGGGGCCACGGCGCCCAGGGTGATCACCCGCGCGCAGCTCTCGCTGATGAAGAAGAACGCCGTGCTGGTGGACGTCTCGATCGACCAGGGCGGCTGCTTCGAGACCTCGCGCCCGACCACGCACTCCGACCCGACCTACGAGGTCGACGGGATCACCCACTACTGCGTGGCCAACATGCCCGGCGCGGTCCCGATCACGTCGACGTGGGCGCTGACGAACGCCACGATGCCCTATCTGCTCAAGCTCGCCGACCGGGGCGTGCACCGCGCCCTCGGCTCGGACCCCGGGTTCATGAAGGGCCTCAACGTCGCCGCCGGCAAGCTCACCTACGAGCCCGTCGCCCGCGACCAGGGCCTGGACTACACGCCGCCCGAGGACGCGCTCGCGGCCGTCCCCGCCGCCTAGGCCGGGCCGCCGTAGCGCTGCCAGTGCAGCACGTCGTCGAGCGGGCGACGGCGCACCGGCCCGAAGCGCCCGAGCGGGTAGCCGACCGGGATCAGCGCGAAGGCGTGGACGTCGGCCGGCAGCTCCAGCGCGGCGGCGACCTCGTGCTCGAAGGGCAGGTGCCAGAGCGTCATGGTGGCGCCGAGCCCGAGGGCGCGCGCGGCGAGCAGCAGGTTCTCGACGCCGGGGTAGACCGACGCCGCCTCGCTCATCCACACCGCGCGCTTGCGCGAGCGCGCGGCGCGCACCGTGCCCTGCACGCCGAGTCGGCGCAGCGCCCGCGGCAGCTGGCCCTTGGCGCGCACCGCCGCGCGCTCGCGGTAGCACGCGGCGATCAGCGCCGGCGTGTCCTCGAAGTGGCCCGCCTGGTAGCGGATGGCTGCGAGCTGGCGCTCGTAGCGCTCCGCGTCGACGTGGTCGGGCGCGACGCTCACCTGACCGAGGTAGAGGCCGACTGCGCGCCGCCAGATCTGCGCCATGGCCGCCATGCGCGCGCGGTCGGTGACGACGACGTAGTGGTGCTGCTGCAGGTTGCCTCCGCTCGGCGCCCAGGTGGCGGCCTCGACCAGCCGGCGCAGGAGCTCCTCGGGCACGGGGTCGGGCTTCAGGCGCCGCATCGCCCGCATCGTCGCCATCGTCTCGAAGAGGTCGTGCCCGCTCATGCGCCGATCCTCTCCGGTCCGGCGGGGTCGTGGGTGGGCAGGACGACGGCCGGCTCGCGCGCGCACAGCTCGCGCAGGCGCGCCACGCTGTCGCGCGCCGCACCCGCGTCGATCGCGACGCCGTCGATCCATCCGCCGAGCAGCTGGCGCTCGCTGTAGACGGCGTCGCCGGCGATGACGGCATGGCCGCCGTCGCTGCGGACGAGCACCGAGAGATGGCCGGGGCTGTGCCCGGGCGTCGGCAGCGCGAGCACCGCGCCGTCCGCGGTCAGGGCGTGCGACGCGGCGAAGGGCCCAATCGCGGGGCCGTCGAAGTCGACCACCGCGAGGCGCGCCGGCTGGCGCGGGACGGTCAGCCCGCGCACGCGCCCGGTCCGCGAGCGGGCGGCGCGCCACTCGGTTGCGCCGACGACGACCTCGGCGTCCGGCAGCAGGCCGAAGGCGCCGACGTGGTCGGCGTGCAGGTGGGTGAAGACGTGGCGCGCGACCGCCCCCGGGTCGATCCCGCGCTCGCGCAGGCGCGCGAGGAGCGCGTCGTCCGGGCCGACCTGCACGCGTAGCGCGGTACGCCCGTAGAGGTCCCACCACGACGCGCGCCACGCCGGATCGATGCCCGCGTCGACCACGATCGTCCCTTCGGGGTGCTCGACGGCCCAGCTCCAGACCGGCAGCCAGTCCGACCACTCCCGGTCGGCGATGGTGCGCAGCAGGCGCAGCGGCTCGGGGCCGCGGCCGCGCAGCTGGGAGCGGTGGATCGCGACCCTGCCCGTGAGCAGCGGGACGA
This sequence comes from uncultured Actinomycetes bacterium, assembly GCA_963851295.1. Taxonomy (GTDB): domain Bacteria; phylum Actinomycetota; class Thermoleophilia; order Solirubrobacterales; family Solirubrobacteraceae; genus JAOPZW01. Next base: position 131,837 of record CAWKOS010000008.1, read on the forward strand.
TCCTCACGGCTAGAGGTTGTCGATGACCTCGGCCATCCGGCGCAGGACCTTGGCGGCCTGGCCGAGCTGGTCGGCGGAGAGGTCGTCCAGCGCGTCGCGCCAGCGGGCGTCGAGCTCAGCCTGCTTGACCTCGTAGCGCTCGCGGCCCGCGGGGGTCAGGCGGTTGAGGACGACGCGCCGGTCGGTCTCGCTGCGCACGCGCTCGACGAGGCCGAGCTCGGCGAGGTGGTCGAGCGCCTGGGTCACCGAGGCCGGCGTCATGCCGGCGCCGGCGGCGAGCTTGCTGGCCGGGCAGCCGTCGATGTCGGCGAGGCGGCGCAGCAGGTGCAGCTGGGCGAAGGTGACGCCCCCGGCCTTGGCGTCGCGGCCGCGCAGGCGCCGCTGTGAGGCGGTGAAGGCCATCACGGCCTCGCGCAGCTCGGTGGCGACGTCGGTCCGCGTGGCGGCCATGGTGGCCATCCTAGGCCGCCGCCTCCGCGACGACACCGGCCGGGAGCGCCTGCTCGCGCTCGGTGCTCTCGGCGCGGGCCAGGACGAAGGCCGGGATCGCGGCGACCGCGGTGAGGACGAGCACCCACAGGTAGGTGTGGCCGAAGGCGCTCGCGGCCGCGGCCTGCGTGTGGGCGCCGCTCGTCAGCCCGTGCTGGAGGACGACGGTCAACAGCGCGGTGCCGATCGCGCCGCCGACGCGCTGCAGCACGTTGAGCTGCGGCGTGGCGTGGGCGATGTCCTCGGGGCGCAGCTTCGCGTAGGCCGCGGTCATGGCCGGCATCATCGTCAGGCCGATGCCCAGGCCACGGCCGATCATGGCGGCGCCGAGCACGGCGTAGGAGGTGTCGGCCTGCAGGCCGACGAAGGGGATCGTGGTCAGGAAGGTCACGGCGAGCCCGACGAGCGCGACGCGCCCGCCGCCGACCTTGTCGGTGAAGCGCCCGGCCAGTGGCATCGCGAACGCGGCGCCGACCCCCTGCGGGATGAGCAGCAGGCCGGTCATGACGGCGTCCTCGCCGCGGACGAGCTGGAAGTACAGCGGCATGATGATCATCGCGCCGAAGAGGCTCGCGCCGAGGACGAAGGTCGTGAAGGCGGCCGAGCTGAAAGACGCGCTGCGGAAGAGGCGCACGTTGAGCAGCGGCTGGGCGACGCGCAGGGCGTGGATCACGAAGGCGACCACGAGCACGAGGCCGGCGACCATCGGGACCCAGGCCTGGGCGGCGGCCATCGTGCCCTGCTGGCCGATCTCGGCGAGGCCGTAGACGACGGCCGGGACGCCGAGGCCGAGCAGCGCGAAGCCGAGGCGGTCGAGCTTGGTGCGCTCGACGCCCTCCTCGACGCTCGGCAGCAGGCGCATGCCCATGGCGACGGCGATCGCGCCGACGGGGACGTTGACGTAGAAGATCCAGCGCCAGTCGAGGTGGTCGATGATCAGGCCGCCGAGGGTGGGGCCGAAGATGGGGGCGAGGATCATCGGCACGCCGATGACGGCCATGATGCGCCCGAGCCGGGCGGGGCCGGCGGCGCGCGTGAGGACCATCTGGCCGATCGGCATGATCATGCCGCCGCCGAGGCCCTGCAGGACGCGGAAGGCGACGAGCGAGCCGCTCGACCAGGCCAGGCCCGAGAGGGCCGAGCCGAGGGTGAAGAGCACGACCGAGGCGATCCACAGGCGCTTGGCGCCGAAGCGCCCGGCGGCCCAGCCCGAGACGGGGATGACCGCGGCGAGGGCGAGCAGGTAGCCGGTCGCCACCCACTGGATGTCGGCCAGCGAGGAATGTAGGTCGCGGCTGAGGGTGTCGAGGGCGACGTTGACGATCGTCGTGTCGAGGATCGAGAGGATCGCGCCGGCGACGACGACGGCGGCGATGCGCCAGACGTGTGGCTCGATGCGGTCGGTGGACATGCTGATGGCGCTCCGGTTCTTCTTGCTCAGGTTCAATATCATTAGGTACTAAAAGATTAGCAACCTTTGTATCGGCAGGGAAGGGGTCGGGCTTGAGCCATGTGGCCGGCGGACCGCTGCTACCATGCGCGACCGCATGCCGACCACGAGCCAGCTCGTCCGCAAGGGGCGCACTCCGAAGAGCAAGAAGCTGTCCACGCCGGGTCTGAAGACCGGCAAGGGCCGCAAGAAGAAGGTCGCCGCCCCGCAGCGGCGAGGCGTGTGCACGCGCGTGTACACCGTCACGCCCAAGAAGCCGAACTCGGCGCTGCGCAAGGTGGCTCGCGTGCGCATCTCGGGCGGCATCGAGGTCACGGCCTACATCCCGGGCGAGGGCCACAACCTGCAGGAGCACTCCGTTGTGCTCGTGCGCGGCGGCCGCGTCAAGGACCTGCCGGGCGTGCGCTACAAGGTCGTCCGCGGGACGCTCGACGCCGCCGGCGTCAGCGACCGCAAGAAGGCGCGCTCGCAGTACGGCGTGAAGAAGAAGTAGAGCCATGCCTCGTCGCGCCGCCGCCGCCATCCGGCCCATCGAGCCGGACTCCCTGCACCGCTCGCGCCTCGTCCAGCAGGTCATCAACAAGGTGATGCTGGACGGCAAGAAGTCGACCGCCGAGGCGATCGTCTACGACGCCCTCGCCGTGCTCGCCGAGCGGTCGGGCAAGGACGCCGTGGAGTCGCTCGAGACGTCGATCAAGGCGCTCACCCCCGTCCTCGAGGTCCGCTCCCGCCGCGTCGGCGGCGCGACCTACCAGGTGCCCGTCGAGGTCCCCGCGCGCCGCGCGCGCACCCTCGCCGTCCGCTGGCTGGTCGAGTTCGCCCGCCAGCGCCGCGAGAAGACCATGGCCCAGCGCCTGGCCAACGAGCTCCTCGACGCCCAGCAGCAGCAGGGCGGCGCCTACAAGCGCAAGGACGACATCTACCGCATGGCGCAGGCCAACAAGGCCTTCGCGCACTACCGCTGGTAGCTCGGTAGACCCCCGACGAGGGGGCGAAGTCAGAAGCGTGCGGCCTAGTGGTCGCTATACGACCAGAAGTCCGCACCGTGGACCGCGAGATCGCGAGGATCGCGGGTCGACAGCATGGGGTGGTCACGCGCGCGCAGCTGCACGCGGTGGGTGTGACGGCCGCGGAGGTGAAGCGGCGCGTGACGGCGGGCGTGCTGCTGCGCGAGCATCGAGGGGTCTACCGCGTGGGTCATCGGGCGCCGAGCGTCGAGGCGCGGTATCTGGCGGCCGTGCTGGCGTGCGGCGAGGGGGCGGTGCTGAGCGGGCGCGCGGCGGCGCACCTCTGGGGTCTCACCAAAGGCCGGCCGCCCGCGCTCGAGGTAACGACGCGCCGCGAGCGGCGCCCGAGCGGTGTCCGCACGCGCCGGGGCAAGGACATCGAGGCCACAACCCACCGCGGCATCCCCACGACGACCGTCCCCCGCACCCTCGTCGACCTCGCGCGAGACCTCTCCCTCGATGCCCTCGCAAGAGCCTGCCACGAGGCCGGAGTCCGCTACGAGACGACGCCAAACCAGGTCGAAGCAGTGCTGGCGAAGCGCCCGCGCACGCGAGGCGCCAAGCAGCTGCGAGCCGTGCTGAGCGGCGACGCCCACGTGACCCTGAGCTTCCTGGAGCGTCACTTCCTGACCCTCCTCGATGCCGAGGGCCTGCCCAAGCCCGAGACCAACCGTCGCCACAACGGCCGGCGCGTCGACTGCCGCTGGCCCGACCGCCGCCTCACCGTCGAGCTCGACAGCTACCGCTACCACCGCTCCCGCCACGCGTGGGAGCAGGACCGCCGCCGCGAGCGCGAGGCCCGCGCCCGCGGCGACGAGTTCCGCCGCTACAGCTCCGGCGACGTCTTCGAGGCACCGCGCCTGATGCTCGCCGAGCTGCGCGCCCCTGCTTCGGTAGCGTCAAACGCCGTGATCGACGCTGCGCTCATCGAGGAGGCGGCCCGCCGGATCGCCGACGAAGCGCCGGGCGCCGAGGTCATCCTCTTCGGCTCGCACGCGCGCGGCGAGGCCGGGCCCTACAGCGACGTCGACCTGCTCGTCATCGAGCCGCGCCTGGACGACCGCTGCGCCGAGGTCGTGCGCCTGCAGCGCGTGCTCGCGCCCCTGCGCCTGCCCGCCGACATCGTCGTCGTCTCACGCGAGCACGTCGAGGAGTGGGGCGACCTCCAGAGCACGATGCTCCACGACGCCCTGCGCGAGGGGCGGGTCCTTGCCCAAGCGTGACGGGCGCGACCTCGCGCGCGTGATCGCGACCAACGCCGAGCGCGACGCGGTCGCCGTCGAGAAGCTCGCGCCCGATCCCGAGCTCGCCGACGAGGTGGTCGGCCTGCACGCCCAGCAGGCGGCGGAGAAGTACCTCAAGGCCGTGCTCGCCTTCCGCGGCATCACCTATCGCCGCGTCCACAGCATCACCTACCTGCTCGGGCTGCTCGAGGACCACGACGTCCCCGGCCCGCCGCGGGCCGCCGAGCTCGAGGCCTTCACCCCCTGGGCGCCCCAGGCGCGCTACGACCTCGACACCGAGGGCGCGACGCTCGACCGCGGGGCGGCCGTGGAGCTCGTGCGCGGCGTGCGCGAGTGGGCGACCGCCGAGCTGGCGGCCTAGTGGCCGTCGCGGTCACCATCCCTTGACCACCTACAGCCCGTGGGCAGGTTGGCTGCGCGCATGTCCTCTCTCAGAATGCGCGTCCGCCTCATCGTGGCCGGCGTCCTCAGCCTGCTGCTCGTCGCCGGCGCCCTCGCCGGCCCGTCCTTCGCCCATCGCGACCACGCCAAGGCCCGCTCGCACTCGGGCCATCGCGTGCTGATCATCGGCCACCGCGGCGCCGCCGGCTACCGCCCCGAGCACACGCTCGCCTCCTACGAGCTCGGCGCGCGCATGGGCGCCGACTACGTCGAGCCCGACCTCGTCACGACGAAGGACCACGTCCTCGTCGCGCGCCACGAGCCCAACATCACCGACACCACCAACGTCGCCGACCACCCGGAGTTCGCGAGCCGCAAGACGACCAAGACCATCGACGGCGTCACCCAGGTCGGCTGGTTCACCGACGACTTCACCCTCGCCGAGCTCAAGACGCTGCGCGCCAAGGAGCGCCTGCCGCTCGTCCGCCAGCGCAACACGATCTACGACGGCCGCTACGAGGTCCCGACCTTCCAGGAGGTCATCGACCTCGTCAAGCGCCTGTCCAAGGAGCTGCACCGCGACATCGGCATCTACCCCGAGACCAAGCACCCGACCTACTTCCGCGACGAGGGCCTGCCGCTCGAGGAGCCGCTCGTCAAGACGCTCGAGCGCAACGGCCTCAACCGCCACGGCGCCAAGGTCTTCGTGCAGTCCTTCGAGGTCTCGAACATCAAGGCGCTCGACAAGGTCTTGCGCGTCCCCATCGTCCAGCTGCTCGACGCCAAGGCCAACCGGCCCGCCGACGTCGTCAAGGCCGGCGGCACGCTGACCTACGGCCAGATGGCCACGCCGGAGGGTCTCAAGGACATCGCCAAGTACGCCGACGGCGTGGGCCCGTCCAAGGACTACATCGTCCCGCGTGACGCGGCCGGCAACTCGCTGGCGCCGACGACCTTCGTCACCGACGCCCACAAGGCCGGCCTGGTCGTGCACCCGTACACCTTCCGCAACGAGAACCAGTTCCTGCCGCTCGAGCTGCGCTCCGGCGGTGGCGCCGACCCGAACGCCTACGGCAAGCCCTTCGACGAGGACATCCAGTTCTTCAAGCTGGGCGTCGACGGCATCTTCACCGACAACGCCGACACCGGCGTGGCCGCCCGGGCCGAGAGCGGCTTCTGAACCGCCTGGCCTAGAGCTCTGCGGCAGCGGCCGGGCGCTCCCTCGTGGAGCGCTCGGGCCCGCCCAGCACGAAGAGCAGGCCGCCGCCGGCGAGCAGGAGCACCGCGCCCAGCGTCTCCAGGTAGAAGCCGGCCTTCGGGCCGGCCGCGGCGTCTTCGTAGACCTGCCCGATGAAGCCGGTCTCGTCGAGGTCGGGGACGTCGCCCACGATGACGATCACCAGGGCGACGATCCCGAGCGCGGCGACCGCCGCGGCCGCCGGCTGCGCGCCCCGCACGGCGCCGACGATCAGGACCATCGCGAAGACGGCGATGATCAGCAGCGCGGGCCCGTGGCGATCCCAGCCGCTGAGGTGGGTGTCGTGCCCGGGGATCTTCGCGGTGGTCCCCACGGTGATCTCGATGACCGTGGCAAAAGTGGCCAATAGCAGGCAGATCGCGCCGACGAAGGCGACCGCGGCGAGGCCCACACGGAGGGCGTTCGTGCTCCTTGGCGATGGGAGGGAGGGCGCCATACCTCTGCTATAGTCGTCGGCCGTTCGTCTGACGTGCGCCGGTTCTTTCTGCGCCGTCCGACGGCTCTCTGCGTCCGAATGGAGACCTCGAGCACATAGCGCGCCGAGCAGGCATCAGACCGATTGTGCGCGCGGGCCCGAGGGGCCCGTTCTTTTTGCCCCAGCCCCCCATCTCAGAGCGCCACCATGCCCCGTAAGTTCTCACTCCAGAAGACCCGCAACATCGGGATCATGGCCCACATCGACGCGGGCAAGACGACGACGACCGAGCGCATCCTCTATTACACGGGCCGGACCTACAAGATCGGTGAGGTCCACGAGGGCGCCGCGACGATGGACTGGATGGAGCAGGAGCAGGAGCGCGGCATCACCATCACCTCGGCCGCGACGACGTGCGAGTGGCGCGACCACCGCATCAACATCATCGACACGCCCGGCCACGTCGACTTCACCGTCGAGGTCGAGCGCTCGCTGCGCGTGCTCGACGGCGCCATCGCGCTCTTCGACTCCGTCGCCGGCGTCGAGCCGCAGTCCGAGACCGTCTGGCGCCAGGCCGACAAGTACCACGTCCCGCGCATCGCGTTCATCAACAAGATGGACCGCATCGGCGCCGACTTCGAGCGCTCCGTCCAGACGATGATCGATCGCCTGGGCGCCCACCCGGTGCCCGTCCAGCTGCCGATCGGCGCCGAGGCCGACCTCAAGGGCATCATCGACCTCGTCGGGATGAAGGCCATCATCTACAAGGACGAGCTCGGCAAGGAGTACGACGTCGTCGACATCCCCGAGGAGCACCGCGAGGCCGCCGACGCGGCGCGCGAGCACCTGCTCGAGGAGGTCTCCCATTACGACGACGAGCTCGTCGAGCTGATCCTCGAAGAGGCCGAGATCCCGATCGACAAGCTCAAGGCCGCGATCCGCAAGGCGACGCTGGCCATCAAGCTCACGCCGGTCTTCTGCGGCTCGGCCTTCAAGAACAAGGGCGTCCAGCCGCTGCTCGACGCGGTCCTCGACTACCTGCCCAGCCCGCTCGACGTGCCGCCCGTGCACGGCCTCGAGGAGGTCCGCGGCCAGGACGAGCCGCGCGACGCCGAGCGCCCCGCCGACGACTCCGCCCCCTTCGCGGCGCTGGCCTTCAAGATCATGGCCGACCCCTTCGTCGGCAAGCTCACCTACTTCCGCGTGTACTCCGGCAAGCTCTCGGCCGGGTCGCGCATCCTCAACGTCTCGACCGGTCGCACCGAGCGCATCGGGCGCATCCTGATGATGCACGCCAACGACCGCGAGGAGCTCGACGAGGTCTACGCGGGCGACATCGCCGCCGGCGTCGGCATCAAGCAGGTCGTCACCGGCGACACGCTGGCCGCGCCCGACGCGCCGATCAAGCTCGAGACCATCGACTTCCCCGAGCCCGTCATCAAGGTCGCCGTCGAGCCCAAGACCAAGGCCGACCAGGAGAAGATGTCGGTCGCGCTCGGCCGCCTGGCCGAAGAGGACCCGACCTTCCAGGTCGCCACCAACGAGGAGACCGGCCAGACCGAGATCTCCGGCATGGGCGAGCTGCACCTCGAGATCCTCGTGGACCGCATGAAGCGCGAGTTCAACGTCGAGGCCAACGTCGGCCGGCCGCAGGTCTCCTACCGCGAGACCATCCGCGGCGAGGCCCACAAGATCGAGGGCCGCCACGTGCGCCAGACCGGCGGCTCGGGCCAGTACGGCATCGTCTACATCGACATCGAGCCGGCGCCCGGCGAGGGCTTCGACTTCGTGTCGGAGATCAAGGGCGGTTCCGTCCCCACCGAGTTCATTCCCGCCGTCGAGAAGGGCGTCGAGGAGGCGCTGCAGACCGGCGTGCGCGCGGGCTACCCGATGGTCGACATCCGGGTCAAGCTCGTCGACGGCAAGTACCACGACACCGACTCGTCGGAGATCGCCTTCAAGATCGCCGGGTCGCTGGCCTTCAAGGAGGCCGCCAGGCGGGCCAAGCCGGTCCTGCTCGAGCCGATCTTCAAGGTCGAGGTCGTCACGCCCGAGGAGTTCCTCGGCGAGGTCATCGGCGACCTCAGCCGCCGTCGCGGGCGCCTGGAAGGTCAGGAGCGGCGCGGCAACGCGCTGGCGGTGACCGCCTATGTTCCGCTGAGCGAGATGTTCGGCTACGTGACCGACCTGCGGTCCAACACCCAGGGGCGCGCGACGTCGACGATGCAGTTCGAGCGCTACGACGAGGTGCCCCCCAACATCGCCGAGCAGATCGTCGGCGACCGTGCCGGCGAGCCGGTGCCCGCCTGATCAGATTCGATAGTTTTCGCGAGTTCGTCAAAGAGGAGCTAGAAGAACGTGGCTAAGGAGAAGTTCGAGCGCGACAAGCCGCATGTCAACGTCGGCACCATCGGTCACATCGACCATGGCAAGACCACGCTGACCGCGGCCATCACGAAGGTGCTGTCCGAGACCTACGGCGGCCAGGCGCGTTCGTTCGACGAGATCGACAACGCTCCCGAGGAGCGCGAGCGCGGCATCACGATCGCGACGTCGCACGTCGAGTACGAGACGAACAACCGCCACTACGCCCACGTGGACTGCCCTGGCCACGCGGATTACGTCAAGAACATGATCACGGGCGCCGCGCAGATGGACGGCGCGATCCTGGTCGTGTCTGCCGCCGACGGGCCCATGCCCCAGACGCGCGAGCACATCCTGCTCGCCCGCCAGGTCGGCGTCCCCTACATGGTCGTCTTCCTCAACAAGGCCGACATGGTCGACGACGAGGAGCTCCTCGAGCTCGTCGAGGTCGAGGTCCGCGACCTGCTCTCCGAGTACGACTTCCCGGGCGACGACATCCCGTTCGTCACCGGCTCGGCGCTCAAGGCGCTCGAGGGCGACTCGGAGTACACCCAGAAGATCCTCGATCTCGCCGAGCAGCTCGACTCCTACATCCCGGAGCCCGAGCGCCCGCTGGACCGTCCGTTCCTGATGCCGGTCGAGGACGTCTTCTCGATCACGGGTCGCGGCACGGTGGCCACGGGCCGCATCGAGCAGGGCGTCGTCAACACTGGCGACACGGTGGAGATCGTCGGCATCAAGGACACGACCAACACGGTCGTGACCGGCGTCGAGATGTTCCGCAAGATCCTCGATCAGGGCCAGGCCGGCGACAACGTCGGCTGCCTCCTGCGCGGGACCAAGCGCGAGGACATCGAGCGCGGCCAGGTGCTGTGCAAGCCCGGGTCGATCACGCCGCACACCCAGTTCAAGGCCGAGGTGTACGTCCTCAAGAAGGAGGAGGGCGGGCGCCACACGCCGTTCTTCACGGGCTACCGCCCGCAGTTCTACTTCCGCACCACCGACGTGACGGGCGTCGCCAAGCTGCCCGAGGGCGTCGAGATGGTCATGCCCGGCGACAACGTCCAGATGGAGATCGAGCTCATCCAGCCGATCGCCATGGATCAGGGCCTGCGGTTCGCCATCCGCGAGGGTGGCCGCACCGTCGGCTCGGGCGTGGTCTCCGAGATCGTCAAGTAATTCCCCGCGCGAGGGCGGCCGACCGGCCGCCCTCCGCATGAAACCCGACGGATACGACGTTCACATGCGAGGGCCCCGCGGGGCGGGGCCCTTTCTGGCGCACTGAGCCAGACTCAATTCCACAGAAGACAGCAGACAGAACAGAAAGCCGCACATGGCGACCGCCACCCAGAACAAGATCCGCATCCGCCTCAAGGCGTACGACCACTCGGCCATCGAGACGGCGGCCAAGGAGATCGTCGAGACGGCGACGCGCACCGGCGCCACCGTGTCCGGCCCGGTGCCGCTGCCCACGGAGAAGAACGTCTACTGCGTGATCCGCTCCCCCTTCAAGGACAAGGACTCGCGCGAGCACTTCGAGATCCGCACGCACAAGCGGCTGATCGACATCCACCAGCCGACGCCCAAGACGGTCGACTCGCTGCAGCGCCTCGACCACCTGCCCGCGGGCGTCGACATCGAGATCCGGCTGGCCGGCTAGGGGTAGCGATGCCAGCGATCCTCGCCAAGAAGCTCGGGATGACCCAGCTCTTCCTGGAGGACGGGCGCGTCGAGCGCGTCACGGTCCTCGAGGCAGGGCCGTGTCCCGTCACGGGCATCCGCACGCTCGAGCGCGACGGCTACGAGGCCGTGCAGCTCGCGTTCGGCGCCGTGAAGGAGAAGCACCTCTCCAAGCCCGAGCTCGGCCACCTCAAGAAGGCCGACGCGCCGCCCATGAAGCACGTCGTCGAGTTCCGCAACGAGGCGGGCGAGCTGACCGTCGGCGAGACGGTCAAGGCCGACGCCTTCGCCGAGGGCGACCGCGTGAAGATCTCCGGGACCTCGAAGGGCAAGGGCTTCCAGGGCACGATCAAGCGCCACGGCTTCTCCGCCGGGCCCAAGTCGCACGGCTCGCACAACGTGCGCGCCCCGGGCTCGATCGGCGCCGCCGCCTACCCGGCGCGCGTGTTCAAGGGCATCCGCGGCCCCGGGCAGATGGGCAACAAGCGCGTGACCCAGAAGGGCCTCGAGGTCGTCCGCGTCGACGTGGACAAGAACCTGCTGCTCGTGCGCGGTTCGGTCCCGGGCCCGCGCAACGGAGTCGTGGAGGTGCGCACCGATGCCTGAGGCACAGATTCTGGGCGCTGCGAAGACCAAGAAGGTCAAGCTCGACGACGCCGCCTTCGGCGCGCGCTTCAACGGCCCGCTCGTGCACGAGTCCGTGCGCGCGGAGCTCAACGCCCGCCGCCAGGGCACGGCGTCGACCAAGACGCGCGGCAACGTCCGCGGCGGCGGCGCCAAGCCGTGGCGCCAGAAGGGCACCGGCCGCGCCCGCGCCGGCTCGTCGCGCTCGCCGATCTGGGCCGGCGGCGGCGTCGTCTTCGGCCCGCAGCCGCGCCACTACACCTTCAAGGTCAACCGCAAGGAGCGCCGCGCCGCGCTGCGCAGCGCGCTCAGCGTCCACGCCGAGCGCGGCACGATCGCGATCCTCGACCCGTCGCCCTTCGACGAGCCGTCGACCAAGAAGGCCCACGAGCTCATCGCCGACTGGTCCGGCGGCGGCTCGGTCCTGGTCGTCCTCTCCGAGGACCAGGCCGACGTCGCGCTCTCCTTCCGCAACCTGCGCCGCGTCTCGGTGCTGCCCTCGAGCAACTGCGGCGTGGCCGACGTCGTCGGCGCCGCGTCGCTGCTCGTCTCGGAGGCCGCGCTCGACGAGCTGACCAAGCGCGCGAAGGGCGAGAAGCAGGCCGACACGACCGAGCAGGAGGCCGAGTGATGGATCCCAGCCAGGTCATCATCCGCCCGGTCGTCAGCGAGAAGAGCTACGTGCTCGCCGCCAACGACAAGTACACGTTCCGCGTCCACCCCGACGCGCACAAGACGCAGATCCGCCAGGCGATCGAGTCGCTCTTCGACGTCAAGGTCGTCGAGGTCCGGACCGCCTCGGTGAAGTCCAAGCCCAAGCGCCGCGGCCTGACCTCGGGCCGCACGCGGAGCTGGAAGAAGGCGATCGTGCAGGTGCGCCCGGGCGACTCGATTCCGATCTTCCAGGGCCTGCAGGGCCTCGAGGGGTAGTCCACGATGCCGATTCGCAAGCCCAAGCCCACGAGCCCCGGCCGGCGCTTCTCGACCTACCCGGACTTCGCGGAGGTCACGAAGACCGAGCCCGAGAAGTCGCTCGTCGAGGGCCTCACCAAGAGCGGCGGGCGCAACGCCCGCGGGCGCAAGACCGCGCGCCACCGCGGCGGCGGCGCCAAGCGCCTATACCGCAAGATCGACTTCAAGCGCCGCAAGGACGGCGTGCCGGGCAAGGTCGCCGCCATCGAGTACGACCCCAATCGCTCGGCCTACATCGCGCTGGTCCACTACGTCGACGGCGCCAAGGCCTACATCCTGGCCCCCAACCGCCTGTCGGTCGGCATGACCGTGCAGTCGGGGCCGGGCGCCGAGATCTCGGTGGGCAACGCGCTGCCGCTGCGCAACATGCCCGTCGGCACCGTCGTCCACAACGTCGAGCTGCAGCCCGGCCGCGGCGGCCAGCTCGCGCGCTCGGCCGGCGCCGGCGTGCAGCTCATGGCCAAGGAGGGCGACTACGCCACGCTGCGCCTGCCCTCCGGCGAGATGCGCATGGTGCGCGCGGACTGCCGCGCCACCGTCGGCACGATCGGCAACGCCGATCACCAGAACGTCAAGATCGGCAAGGCCGGCCGCAAGCGCCACATGGGCGTGCGCCCGCAGACGCGCGGCACGGCCATGAACCCGGTCGACCACCCGCACGGCGGTGGCGAGGGCTCCACGACTGCCGGCCGTCACCCCGTGACGCCGTGGGGCGTGCCCACGCTCGGCTACCGCACGCGAAAGAAGAACAAGGCGTCGGACCGCTACATCGTCCGCGGTCGCCGCCGTGGGAAGGGCAAGAGGTAGATGAGTCGTTCCAGCAAGAAGGGGCCGTGGGTCGAGGAGCGCCTGATGGCGCGCATCGAGGCCATGAACACCGCCAACCAGCGCACCATGGTCAAGACCTGGTCGCGCGCCTCGACGATCTTCCCCGAGATGGTCGGTCACACGATCGCCGTGCACGACGGACGCAAGCACGTCCCCGTGTTCGTGAGCGAGTCGATGGTCGGCCACAAGCTCGGCGAGTTCGCGCCGACGCGCACCTATCGCGGTCACGCCGACACCGGGAAGCGCCGATGAGCGACGAGACGCGCAAGGACGCCGAGGTGGAGGAGACCGAGGTCGAGGAGACCCCGGAGGCCGAGGCTGTCGCGGGCGACGAGCTCGAGCCGACGGCCGCCGACGAGGCGGCCGCGGACGCCGCTGCCGACGAGGAGCAGGACGACGTCCTCGATGAGGAGCCGGCCGCCGAGGCCGACCAGGAGCCCGAGGCCGAGGTCGACGAGGAGCCCGTCGCCGAGGAGAAGCCCAAGCCCCGCCGCCGCTCGCGCGCCAAGAAGGCCGAGGAGGAGGCCGCGCCCGCGCCGGCTCCGAAGCCTGCCCGCCCGCGCCGCGAGCCGGGCGAGCGCGTGCTCGTCCGCGCCCAGGCCAAGTACGTGCGCACCTCGGCCCGCAAGGCCCGCCTGGTGTGCGACCACATCCGCGGCAAGTCCGTCGACGAGGCGCGCGCGATCCTCGCGCACACGCCTCGCGCGGTGGCGCGCGACTGGAGCAAGCTGCTCGAGTCGGCCGTCGCCAACGCCGAGCACAACCACGAGCTGATCGGCGACGAGCTGCGCATTGCGGCCGTGACCGCCGACGAGGGGCCGACGCTCAAGCGCTTCCGCCCGCGCGCCATGGGCCGCGCGACGCGCATCCGCAAGCGCACGAGCCACCTCACGATCATGCTCACGCCGAAGGAGTCCTGATGGGACAGAAGGTTCATCCCGAGTCGATGCGCGTGGGCTACATCCACGACTGGAAGTCGAACTGGTTCACCGAGCGCGACTTCGACGACTACCTCGCCGAGGACATCGCGATCCGCAAGCACATCACCAACAAGCTCTCCCACGCGGGGCTGTCGAACATCACGATCCGCAAGGACGCCAACGAGGTGGAGGTCAACATCCACACGGCGCGCCCGGGCATCGTGATCGGCAAGTCCGGTAGCGAGGTCGACGCCCTGCGCAAGGACCTCCACCGGATGACGCGCAAGCAGATCAAGGTCAACATCCTCGAGATCAAGCGCCCGGAGCTCGACGCCAACCTCGTGGCGCAGTCGATCGCCGAGCAGCTGCGCAACCGCGTCGCCTTCCGCCGGGCGATGAAGCGCGCGCTGACGAGCGCCATGCGCTCCGGCGCCAAGGGCTGCAAGGTCCAGGTCTCCGGCCGCCTCGGCGGGGCGGAGATGGCGCGCACCGAGAGCTACTCCGACGGCCGCGTCCCGCTGCACACCATGCGCGCCGACATCGACTACGGCTTCTACGAGGCCGTCACGACGTTCGGGCGCATCGGCGTGAAGTGCTGGATCAACAAGGGCGAGATCATGCCCGAGGGCTACAGCGGCGCCGACCTCACCGAGATGGAGGCCCCGCAGCAGTCCGCCGGCAACGGCGGCGGCGACGATCGCGGCCGCGGCAGGGGCGGGCGCGGCGATCGCGACGGCGGCGGTGGCCGTGGGCGCGGCGGCGGCCGCGGCGGACGCGGCGGCGGTCCCGGCGGCCCCGGTGGGCCGGGCGGCGGTCGCGGCGGTGGCGGTGGCGGTGGCGGTGGCGGTCGCGGTGGTGGCGGCGGCGGTCGCGGTCGGGGGCCCCAGGGAGGTGGCCGCTAGATGCTCGCTCCCAAGCGCGTCAAGCACCGCAAGGTCCATCGCGGGCGCCGTGCCGGACTCTCGCGCGGGCAGACGACCGTGCAGTTCGGCGAGTACGGCCTGAAGGCCCTCGAGGCCGGCTGGCTCACCAACCGCCAGATCGAGGCCGCCCGCATCGCGATGACCCGCAAGATCAAGCGAGGCGGGAAGGTCTGGATCAACGTCTTCCCGGACAAGAGCTTCACCAAGAAGCCGGCCGAGACCCGCATGGGCTCCGGCAAGGGCTCGCCCGAGGGCTGGGTCGCCGTGGTCAAGCCGGGCCGCGTGATGTTCGAGCTGGCGGGCGTGCCCGAGCCGCTCGCCCGCGAGGCCATGCGCCTGGCCGGCCGCAAGCTTCCGATCAAGTCGAAGTTCGTCCTCCGGGAGGACACGTGATGGACGCCAAGGAGCTTCGCGACCTGCAGGACGACGAGCTGCTCGACCAGATTAAGACCGCGCGCCGCGAGGTCTTCGGCCTGCGCTTCCAGCTCGCTACCGGCGAGCTCGAGAACACCGCGGGCGTCGGCAGCGCCAAGCGCGACCTCGCGCGCGCCATGACCGTGGCCCGCGAGCGCGGCCTGAACACCCACCAGATTCGATAGACGAGATGGCTGATCAAGAGAACCCCGAGACGACCGACGCCGAGGAGACGGCGCCCGAGGCGGCTGCGGAGGCCGCGCCCGAGGAGGCCGCGCCCGAGGCAGCCGTGCCCGAGGCCGCCGCCCAGGAGGAGGCGCCTGCCGCCGAGGCCGAGGAGCCCGCCGTCGAGGCTGAGGCGCCCGCCGAGGCTGCGGCGCCCGCCGCCGACGAGCCCGCCGCGGCCGCGACCCCGCAGGCCCCGCCCGCGACTCCCAAGGAGCGCAAGGCCGTCGCGCGCGCCCGCCGCGGCACACGCCGCCCCGCGACGCCCGACGAGCGCGCCGAGCTGCGCAAGCAGAAGGCGGCCTCCCGCACCCGCCGCCGCGCGAGCGAGAAGGCCAAGCGCGCCGAAGCCGTCAAGGGCGAGGGCACGCCGCCGGCCGAGCACGGGCCGGGCGCGCCCAAGATCCGCCTGGGCCGGGTCGTGTCCGACAAGGCCGACAAGACGATCACGGTGCGCATCGACGTCGCCCGCCGGCACCGCCGTTACCAGAAGATCGTCCGCTCCTCGTCGACGCTGCACGCCCACGACGAGCGCAACGACGCCAACGAGGGCGACCTCGTGCGCGTGGTCGAGGCGCGCCCCATGAGCCGCACCAAGCGCTGGCGCCTGGTCGAGATCTTGGAGCGTGCGAAGTGATCCAGAACGAGACGCGCCTGAAGGTCGCCGACAACACGGGCGCCCGCGAGATCCTCTGCATCCGCATCCAGGGCGGCTCGCGCCGGCGCTATGCCGGCATCGGCGACGTCATCACCGCGACGGTCAAGCAGGCCAACCCGCAGGGGACGGTCAAGAAGGGCGAGGTCGTCAAGGCCGTCGTCGTGCGCACGAAGAAGGAGTTCGGGCGCGACGACGGCACCTACATCGCCTTCGACGAGAACGCCGCCGTGATCATCGACGCCCAGAACAACCCGCGCGGCACGCGCATCTTCGGCCCCGTCGCCCGCGAGCTGCGCGAGCGCAACTTCATGAAGATCGTGTCGCTCGCGCCGGAGGTGCTCTAGCATGGCTGCGAAGATCCGCAGTGGCGACGACGTCGTCGTCATCAGCGGCAAGGACCGAGGCAAGACCGGTCGCGTCCTGCGCGTCGACCCGAAGAAGTCCAAGGTCTTCGTCGAGGGTCTGAACATCGTCAAGCGCCACCAGCGCCCCCAGCAGGTCCCCGGCGCTCAGCGGGCCGAGACCGTGGGCGGCGTGATCGAGAAGGAAGGCCCGATCCACATCTCCAACGTCATGCTCATCGATCCCAAGGACAAGAAGCGCACCCGCGTGGGGATCGCCCGCGAGGACGGGCAGCGCATGCGCGTGACCAAGCGATCGAGCACGAAGCTGGACTGAGCCATGGCACGTCTGAAGGACCGATACAACGACGAGATCCGCGCCCAGCTCATCGAGCGCTTCGGCTACACGAGCGCGATGCAGGCGCCGCGGATCCAGAAGATCACGCTGAACATGGGCGTCGGCGACGCCAAGCAGGACTCCAAGGTCCTCGACGCCGCCACCGAGCAGCTCGCGACGATCGCCGGCCAGAAGCCGAGCATGCGCCGCGCGCGCAAGTCGATCGCCCAGTTCAAGGTCCGCGAGGGCATGCCGGTCGGGATCTCGGTGACGCTGCGCCGCGAGCGCGCCTACGAGTTCCTCGATCGCCTCATGACCATCGCCATCCCGCGCATCCGCGACTTCCGCGGCCTCAAGCCCACGGCCTTCGACGGCCGCGGCAACTACTCGCTGGGCGTGCGCGAGCAGATCATCTTCCCCGAGATCGACTACGACTCGGTCGACGCCATTCGCGGCCTCGACGTGACCATCACGACGAGCGCCGGGTCCGACGAGGAGGCCTACGCGCTCCTCGAGGCCTTCGGCATGCCCTTCAGCCGCGAGGGCAACCCCTTTGTGCAGCCAGAGCAGTCCCAGAACGGAGAGAGCGCCTGATGGCGAAGACCTCGCAGCGCGTCCGCCAGGCGCGCGGCTCGAAGTACAAGACCCGCGAGTACACCCGCTGCCGCCGCTGTGGCCGCGCGCGCTCGGTGTACCGCAAGTTCGGCGTGTGCCGCATCTGCCTGCGCGAGCTCGCGCACAACGGCTACGTGCCGGGCATGACCAAGAGCTCGTGGTGATCGCAGCATGTCGATGACCGACCCCGTCGCCGATTTCCTGACCCGCGTGCGCAACGGCATCACCGCCGCGCACTCGGAGGTCGAGATCCCGTCGAGCAAGCTCAAGCGCGAGATGGCCCGCATCCTCAAGGAGCAGGGCTACATCCGCGACTTCGAGATCGAGGCGCCCACGCCCGACCATCCGGGCGAGCTCATCCGCGTGACCCTGAAGTACACCGACGAGCGGCGCTCGGCGATCACCGGCCTCAAGCGCGTCTCGCGCCCCGGCCAGCGCCACTACGTGGGCCACACCGAGATCCCGAAGGTGCTCGGCGGCATGGGGACGGCGATCGTGTCCACCTCGAGAGGCGTGATGACCGGCCACGAGGCCCGCGACGCGGGCGTCGGCGGTGAGGTCGTCGCCCACGTGTGGTGAGCGCACCATGTCCCGAATCGGCAAGAAGCCCATCCCCGTGCCCGCGGGCGTGACCGTCTCGATCGAGCCCGAGCTCGTGCGGGTCAACGGCCCCAAGGGCGAGCTCACCGAGCGCATCCACCGCGACATCGCGGTCTCCCAGGAGGGCGAGGAGCTGCTCGTCAAGCGCCCGACCGACCGCGGCGAGCACCGCGCCCTGCACGGGCTGACGCGCTCGCTGGTGGCCAACATGGTCGAGGGCGTCACCGCGGGGTTCGAGAAGCGCCTGGAAATCCAGGGCGTCGGCTACCGCGCCGTGCTCAAGGGCAAGGACCTCGAGCTCGCGCTGGGCTACTCGCACCCCGTCCCCGTCAAGGCGCCGGACGGCATCGAGTTCGACGTGCCGCAGCCCACCCGCGTGGTCGTCCGCGGCATCTCCAAGCAGCAGGTCGGCGAGATCGCCGCC
Organism: uncultured Actinomycetes bacterium; assembly: GCA_963851295.1. GTDB lineage: Bacteria > Actinomycetota > Thermoleophilia > Solirubrobacterales > Solirubrobacteraceae > JAOPZW01. The sequence goes on from CAWKOS010000008.1 coordinate 150,006, forward strand.
TACATCCGCAAGCAGCGCCCGCCGGAGCCCTACAAGGGCAAGGGCATCCGCTACGAGGGTGAGTACGTCGCCCGGAAGGTCGGCAAGCGCGCATGACCGTCATCACCAAGCCCCAGGCGCGGCTCAAGCGCCGCCACCGCGTCCGCGCGAAGGTCGTCGGCACCGCCGAGCGCCCGCGCATCTCGGTGTTCCGCTCCAACCGCGGCATCCACGCCCAGCTCGTCGACGACGTCGCCGGCCGCACGGTCGCGGCGGTGTCGTGGACCGAGACCGATCTGCGCGGCCTCAAGCCGATGGAGCAGGCGGGCAAGGCCGGCGAGCGGCTGGCCGAGCGCGCGAAGGAGGCCGGCGTCGAGGCGGCCGTGTTCGACCGCGGCGGCTACCAGTACCACGGGAAGGTGAAGGCGTTCGCCGACGGCGTGCGCGAAGGAGGCTTGAAGGTATGAGGGACGGCATCGACCGCTCGGTCAGCCAGTCCGGCCTGGACCTGCAGGAGCGGGTCGTCGAGATCAACCGCGTGGCGAAGGTCGTCAAGGGCGGCCGGCGCTTCTCGTTCACGGCGCTCGTCGTCGTGGGCGACGAGAAGGACGTCGTCGGCGTGGGCTACGGCAAGGCCAACGAGGTCCCGCTGGCGATCCAGAAGGGCGTCGAGCGCGCGAAGAAGAACCTCTTCCGCGTGCCCAAGCACGGCTCGACCATCACCCACCAGACCACGGGGATCTTCGGATCGGGCCGCGTCTTCCTCAAGCCCGCCTCGCCCGGTACCGGCGTCATCGCCGGCGGCGGCGTGCGCGCGGTGCTCGAGCTCGCCGGCATCCACGACATCCTCAGCAAGTCGCTCGGCTCGCAGAATCCGATCAACCTCGTCAAGGCGACGGTCGCCGGCCTGCAGGGCTTGCGCACGCCCGAAGAGGTGGCCGAGCTGCGCGGGCTGTCGATCAACACGGTCCTCGGCCTGGGCGGCGAGAAGGCCGCGGCCGAGACGCTCGAGGGCGCGCCGGCCGCAGAGGCCGCAGAGGCCGAAGAGGCTGCGCCCGTCGCCGTCGCCGAGCCCGCCAACGGCACGACCGACGCCGCGGAGGAGGCTGAGCAGTCGTGAAGGTGACGCAGGTCAAGAGCCGCAACGGCGCCAACCGCCAGCAGGCCGACACGCTGCGCTCGCTCGGCCTGCGCAAGATCGGCCAGACGGTCGAGGTCAAGGACACCCCGCAGGCACGCGGCATGGTGCATCGCGTGCGACACCTGGTGAAGATCGATGAGTGATTTCGGACTGCATACGCTGAAGCCGGCCCCCGGCAGCCGCAAGGCGCGCAAGCGCGTCGGGCGCGGCGAGGGCTCGGGCACGGGCAAGACCGCGGGACGCGGCGAGAAGGGCTACGGCGCGCGTTCGGGCGCCAAGGACCGCGCGCGCTTCGAGGGCGGGCAGATGCCCATCCACATGCGCATGCGCAAGCTGCGCGGCCCGAACAAGAAGATGTCGATGCCGTTCGAGCCCTTCCGCACGCACACGCAGGCGGTCAACCTCAAGGACCTCGAGTCGCGCTTCGACAGCGGCGCCGAGGTGACCCTCGAGGCCCTGCGGGAGAAGGGGCTGGGCACGCGCAAGGGCATCCCGGTGAAGATCCTCGCCAAGGGCGAGGTCTCCAAGCCGCTGACCGTCCACGCGCACAAGTTCAGCGCCGCCGCCCGCTCGGCCATCGAGGCTGCCGGCGGCACCTGCACCGTCGTCGAGTAACCTCAGTCGGCCGATGCTGTCGACGATCCTCAGCGCCTTCACGGTCGCCGATATCCGCAAGAAGCTGGCCTTCACGGCCCTGCTCCTGGCGCTTTATCGGCTCGGCTCGCACATCCCGGTGCCGGGGATCGACACGCAGGCCGTCAACAACGTCCAGAAGAACTTCGGCGGCGGCGGGATCCTCAATCTGCTGAACACCTTCAGCGGCGGCGGGCTCTCGCGGATCGCGATCTTCGCGCTCGGGATCATGCCCTACATCACGGCGTCGATCATCCTGCAGCTGCTGACGGTCGTCGTGCCGTCGCTGGAGAAGCTGCAGAAGGAGGGCGAGGTTGGCCAGGCGCGCATCACGCAGTACACGCGCTACCTCACCGTCGGCCTGGCCTTCGCCCAGTCGATCGGCTACGTCTTCCTCTTCAAGAACTTCTCGGCCGGCGCGGGCACCCAGGTGATCCCGAACTTCGACGCGCCGCACGTCTTCCTGATCGTCGTCTCGCTCACCGCGGGCACCGTGCTGCTCATGTGGATGGGCGAGCTCATCACCCAGCGCGGCATCGGCAACGGCATCTCGCTGATGATCTTCGCCTCGATCGTCTCGCGCTTCCCCCAGGGCATCCACGCCTGGTGGACGAACTCCGATCAGGTCTTCAAGGTGATGATGCCGTTCCTGGCCCTTGGCGTCGTGGCCGCGGTCGTCTTCATCCAGGAGGGCCAGCGGCGGATCCCGATCCAGTACGCCAAGCGCGTCATCGGGCGGCGCATGAGCGGCGGCGGCCAGACCTACCTGCCGCTGCGCGTGAACATGGCCGGCGTCATCCCGGTCATCTTCGCCGCCTCGATCATGGCCTTCCCGCCCACGGTCGGCCAGCTCATCCAGCAGCCCTGGGCGACGGACGTCTCGAACTTCTTCGCGCCGAACAAGTGGCCCTACCTCGTGGGCGAGACGCTGTTCATCATCCTGTTCACGTACTTCTACACGGCGGTCACCTTCAACCCAGTCGACCAGGCCGACAACCTCAAGAAGTACGGCGGCTTCATCCCCGGGGTGAGGCCTGGCAGGCCCACCGCCGAGTTCCTGGACCGGATCCTGGCCCGCCTGACCTTCCCCGGCGCGCTGTACCTGGCGGCGGTCGCGGCCCTGCCGACGATCCTTATCAATCAGACGAGCGCGAACTTCTTCTTCGGCGGGACCTCGCTGCTCATCGTCGTGGGTGTCGCCCTCGACACCATGAAACAGCTCGAAGCCCAGTTGATGATGCGCAACTACGAGGGCTTCTTGAAGTAGGGTTCCCGACTTCCGATGCCCGGCTCACGCTTCCTGCGCCGTTCGGAAGTCCACGAGAACGTCTCCGTCTCGACTGTGTCCGAGCTCAATCTCATCCTTCTCGGCCCGCCCGGTGCGGGCAAGGGCACGCAGGCCGAGCGCCTGCGTGAGGACTTCGACCTGGCCTACATCGCCACGGGCGACATCCTGCGCAAGGCCGTCTCCGAGGGCACCGAGCTCGGCCGCAAGGCCAAGGAGTACATGGACAACGGCGACCTCGTCCCCGACGAGGTGATCATCGGCGTCATCCTCGAGTGCGTGGAGAGCGAGGCCGCCCGGGACGGCTTCCTGCTCGACGGCTTCCCGCGCAACCCCGGGCAGGCCGAGGCGCTGGAGCAGGCCATCGGCCGCCTGGACCGCCGCCTGACCGCCGTGCTCTACATCCAGGCCCCCGACGAGGAGATCATCCGCCGCCTCTCGGGCCGGCGCATGTGCGTCAAGAGCGGCCACGTCTACAACGTCCACACCGACCCGCCGAAGCACGACGAGGTCTGCGACCAGGACGGCTCGCGCCTGATCCAGCGCGACGACGATCGCGAGGCCACCGTCCGCAAGCGCCTCGGGGTCTACCACAAGCAGACCGAGCCGCTCGCCGAGTACTACGAGGAGCGTGGCCTGCTGCGCCGCTTCGACGGCACCCGCAGCCCGACCGAGGTCCACGACCACATCCGTGCCTCGATCGCGACGCTGCGCCTGGAGGACGAGCTGTGACGCTCGCCCTCGCCGCACCCTCGTGATCATCAAGAAGTCACCCGACGAGATCGAGCGCATGGCGGCGGCGGGCGCGATCCTCGTGCGGACGCTGCGCCTGCTCGAGGGCAAGGTGCGCGAGGGCACCACCACGGCCGACCTCGACGAGGCGGCCGAGCGCTTCATCCGCTCGCAGGGCGCCGAGCCGGCCTTCAAGGGCTATCGCGGCTTCCCGGGCTCGATCTGCGCCTCGCCGAACTCGATGGTCGTCCACGGCATCCCGGGGCCCTACAAGCTCGAGCGCGGCGACATCATCTCGATCGACGTCGGCGTCATCCTCGACGGCTGGGTGGCCGACGCGGCCCGGACCTTCGCGGTCGGGCCGGTGACCCCGGTCGCGACCAAGCTGCTGGACACCACCAAGGCCTCGCTCTTCGACGCCGTCGAGCAGTGCCGCCCGGGCAACCGCCTCGGCGACGTCTCGCACGCCGTCCAGGCCCGCGTCGAGGGCGACGGCCTGAGCGTCGTGCGCTCGCTCGTGGGCCACGGCATCGGGCGCGCGATGCACGAGGACCCGCAGATCCCCAACTACGGCGATCCCGGCCGCGGCCCGCTCCTCGAGGAGGGCATGGTCCTCGCCGTCGAGCCGATGGTCAACGCGGGGCGCCACGCCGTCCGTATGGGCGACGACGGCTGGGCCATCTACTCCCAGGACGGCTCGCTGGCCGCCCACTTCGAGTTCACGATCGCCATCACCGCCGACGGGCCGCGGATCCTCACGCCCTGGCACGTCGACAACGGGTCCTGACCCCAGGCGTTCGGGTACGTTCAACGCGGGGCCCCGGCGCCCCGTCGAGGAACGATGATCGCCGTCACCACAGTCGCCAAGGCAAGCGTCGTGCTCGGAGCGCTGGCGCTGGCCGTGGGGGTCGCGCCCCACGACGGCGCGCCGCCCCGGCCGGCGCCGGCGAAGGCCGCCCCGGCGCCCGCCGCGCCGCGGCTCGACGCCGCGTCCGACGCGCAGGCGCGGCGGACGCGCGACGTGACGCGGGCGCTGGGGGCGGAGCTCAGCGCCGCCGCGCGCTGCCGCGGGGCCCGCTTCGCCGCGTGCGCCACGCCCGCGCTGCGCCACGCGACGGTCGGCGGCCGCTCGGCGGCCATGCTCGTCGGCGTCGTGCTCGCGGCCGTGCCGTCGGGCCGCTGCGCCGAGTACCTGCTGCGCCTGCAGGCGGCCAACGTCGCGGCCGGCGACAACGCCCGCTGGCAGCTGCCGCGGCTCTACGGCCCCGGCGCCCGCGGCCGCCACCGCGAGATCGCCCACCAGCTCGCCTTGATCGGGCGCATGCTGCTCGACGCGGCGCGCGCGGCGCCGGTGGGCGTGTGCTCGGCGGCGGCGGAGGGGCCGTCGATCTGAGGGCCGGGTCCGCGCCGCCGGGCGTGCGTTCTCCGCTTCGCGCGAGCGGTCGCGAACGGCTCACCGAGGGAGAGAGGAGCCTGCGGTGGCCGGTGCGCTTGCGCGTGTTTGGTCACACCTTGGGCGCCCGCGTGTAACGCGTGCGGTCTAACTCCCGCTATGCGGGAGAAAGACCGCACACGCGAGCAGAGGCGTCCGGGCGCGCCGGGGCGGGCGGGCGCGCCGGGGCGGGCGGGCGCGCCGGGGCGAGCGGTCGCGCCCGAGCAACCGCCGGCGCCGGGCGAAGCGCTCGCGCCGGCACCACCGCGAGCGCCGGTCACTCTCTCCCTCGGTGATGCTTTTCGCGACCACGCCCGCGAGGCGGAGAGAACAAGCCCCGCCGGCGCGGATCCAAGCGCCGGGCGTCAGCGGTGCTCCGCGAAGCGATCGGTCGCGCGGCGCAGCTCGCGCCTGAGAGCGGCCGGCGCCCCGTGCCCCGCGTCGTCGACGACCACGAGCTCCGCGCCCGGCCACGCGCGCGCCAGCTCCCACGCGTTGGCGAGCGGGGCCTGGAGGTCGAAGCGGCCGTGCACGAGCACAGCCGGCACCGCGGCCAGGCGCGCGGCGCCGCGCAGGAGCGCGCAGTCCTCCAGGAACAGGTCGTGGTGCATGTAGTGCACGACGATGCGCGCGAAGGCCAGCGCGTAGTCCGGGTCCTCGAAGCGCGCGGCCAGGCCGGGGCGCGGGGGCCAGTCCGGGGTCGCGGACTCCCATTCGCACCAGGCCCGCGCGGCGCGGCGGCGGACCTCGGGATCGGCGTCGTGCAGGAGCCGCCGGAAGCCCGCGACGACGTCGCCGTCGCGACGAGCGCCCCCCGGGAGGGCGGCGCACAGGCGGTCCCATTGCTTGGGGAAGAAGCGGGCCAGGCCGCCGCGGAAGGCCCACTCGACCTCGGCGTGGCGTCCGGTGGTGACGCCGAAGAGGACCATCTCGCTGACCCGTTCGACGTGCGCCTGCGCGTAGGCGAGCGCCAGGGTCGAGCCCCACGAGCCGCCGAGCACGAGCCAGCGCTCGATCCCGAGGTGCTCGCGCAGGGCCTCGAGGTCGGCGACGAGATGGGCGGTGGTGTTCGCGGAGAGGTCGACCTGCGGCGCGCTCGCGTGGGGCTCCGAGCGCCCGCAGTTGCGCTGGTCGGGGAGCACGACGCGGTACGCGGACGCATCGAAGACGTCGCGCATCCAGGGCGAGCAGCCCGAGCCCGGGCCGCCGTGCAGCACGACCGCGGGCCTGCCCGCCGGGTCGCCGGCGGTCTCCCAGAAGATGCGCTGCCCGTCGCCGACGTCCAGCAGGCCGCTCATTCAGCGCCCGAGCTGGCCCCGGATGCGCGCCACCACGCGCCCGAAGGTCGTGAGCACGCGCTCAGCGAAGGGCACGCGGGCAACCACGCTCCCGACCGGGTCGAGCTCGGTCAGGACGGACGCCGAGGGGATCGGCGGGTCGCCGGCGGTGGTGCTGGCGTAGACGTCGTAGTGCTTGGCGGGATCGAGCGGGATCTCGGTGACGAGCGTGCCCTTGCGGGTCTGCGCCACGTGGAAGGTGTAGGCGCGCGGCGGGACGCCCGCCTCGTCGCGCGAGTTCACGGTGACCTGCAGGGCGGCGGCGGGCGGCCCCGACTGGCGCGAGAAGTCGAAGTCGACGCGCAGGTGCCCGGCGTCGCGGGTGACGATGGCCACCGGCGCCGAGACGGCGTCCTTGCGCATGGGCTCCCACGCGGTGGCGAGGATCGATCCGGGATCGCTCCACTGCGCGTGGGCCGAGGGCCCGCGAGGGCTGGGGGAGTCGATGGCGCCGATGCGCGCCCGGGTGTCGCCCCAGACGCCCGGCCAGGCGATCCAGGCCGGGTCGTCGTCGGCGACGATCTCGAGCGTCGTGCGCGGCGAGTTGCGCTTGCCGTCGGCCAGGTCGTACCAGACCTCGGTCTCGTGGAAGCCGGGCTCGAAGTAGGAGGCGTGCGAGCCGCGCGCGACGTAGACCATCGGCCGGTTCGGGTCGCCCGGGACCTTGACCACGCGCTCCCACTCGCGCTTCTCGGCCTGGCGGTGCTGGGCGTAGACGGCGAGGTCCGGGCCCCCGTCGTGGATGCGCAGTTGGACCATCTCCCAGTCGCCCTCGTGCAGGCCGATCCCGAGCGCGAGGTTGTAGTCGTTGTAGAAGTAGAAGAACCAGTACTGCAGCCACAGCACGCCGCCGGACTCGACGGCGTGGCCGTACATGCGGTTGCGCAGGTCCGGGCGCCCGGCCCGCAGGGCGACGTACTGCTGGCGGTAGTCGCGGCCGGGATCGCCGATGCGGTCGGTGCCGAGTACCTCGCCCCCGCCCGCGTAGTGGCCCGCGCGCAGGGTCCCGAGCGAGAGGTCCCGGCCCTTGGCCAGCAGCTCTCCCAGGCCCTTGGCCGTATCGGCGCGCCGCAGCTCGTTGCCCGGATTGTCGGTCCATTCCGCGGCGCTGTCGCAGAAGTACTGCTCCATGGAGTCGTACTTCAGGCCCGGCTGGTGGCGTTGCAGGAGCTCGTCGTATTGGCCCATCGACATACCGTATGCACCGGCGCCGGGCGACCGCCAGCCCTTTGCTATCGTTGATTGTCCGCGTTTTGCGCCTCGTCGGCGCGAGCGCGCGTCGGCGACCGGTAGCGGCGGCCTTCACGGCAGCCAGAGCCGGGTCGCTGGTCACCGAGCCGAAAGGGATCATGAAGGTACGACCGTCGGTCAAGCCGATGTGCGAGAAGTGCAAGATCATCCGCCGACACGGCGCGGTCCTCGTGATCTGTCAAAACCCGCGGCACAAGCAGCGTCAGGGGTAGTACGAGATGGCACGTATCGCCGGGATCAACATCCCGCTCAACAAGCGCGTTGAGGTCGGCATGACCTACATCTACGGCATCGGCCGCTCGACCTCGAACAAGCTCCTGGCCGAGGCCGGCATCGATCCCGACACCTACGTGCGCGACCTTACCGACGACGAGGTCTCAAAGCTCCGTGACCTGATCGACCGCGACATCACCGTCGAGGGCGACCTGCGCCGCGAGCGCTCGCAGAACGTCAAGCGCTTGATGGAAAACGGCTCCTACCGCGGTCTGCGCCATCGCCGCGGCCTGCCCGTCCGCGGGCAGAACACGAAGACCAACGCCCGTACGCGCAAGGGTCCCAAGCGCATGCAGGTCGCGGGCAAGAAGAAGGCCACGAAGAAGTAAGGACTGAATGCCCGCCCCGAAGCGCCCCCGCAGCGGCCGCCGCAAGCCGAAGAAGAACATCCCGATCGGCCAGGCCCACATCAAGACCAGTTTCAACAACACGATCGTTTCCCTCACCGACCGCGAGGGCAACGTGATCGCGTGGGAGTCCGCCGGCGGCGCCGGCTTCAAGGGCTCGCGCAAGTCGACCCCCTTCGCGGCGCAGGTCACCGCCGACGCCGCTGCCCGCAAGGGCATCGAGCAGGGCCTGCAGAAGGTCGAGGTCTTCGTCAAGGGCCCGGGCTCGGGCCGCGAGACCGCCATCCGCTCGCTGCAGGCCGCCGGCCTGGAGGTCACGGGCGTCAAGGACGTCACCCCGCAGGCCCACAACGGCTGCCGCCCCCGCAAGCGGCGCCGCGTCTGAGGTAGAAGCACCATGGCCAGAGACACCAGTCCCCAGTGCAAGCAGTGCCGCCGTGAGGGGCAGAAGCTGTTCCTCAAGGGCGAGCGCTGCCTCACCGACAAGTGCGGCGTGGAGCGCCGGGCCTACCCGCCGGGCGACCACGGCCGCGGGCGCCAGAAGCAGTCCGAGTACCGCGTCCAGCTGCGCGAGAAGCAGAAGGCCAAGCGCTACTACGGCGTGCTCGAGAAGCAGTTCGCCCGCTACTACGACCGCGCCTCCCGCCAGGAGGGCATCACGGGCGAGAACCTCCTCACGCTCCTGGAGCGCCGCTTCGACAACGTCCTCGTGCGCCTCGGCTTCGCCGCCTCGCGGCGCCAGGCGCGCCAGCTCATCCGCCACGGCCACTGGACCATCAACGGCCGCCGGGTGGACATCCCCAGCTATCAGGTCCGCGACGGCGACATCATCGCCGTCAAGGCGAACACCGGGGCCGACGCGGTCATCCGCGACGCCACCGAGCTGACCGCCCAGGTCCCGGCCTGGCTGCAGGCCGACCATGACGCGCTCACCGCCAAGGTGCTGCGCAAGCCGGACCGTCGTGAGATCACGACCCCGGTGCAGGAACAGCTCATCGTCGAGCTGTACTCGAAGTAGATACACCCGAAGCGCGCCGCCCTTGGCCCCCCTCGCCTCGCGGCGCTGATGACACGACAGTCAGGACCTCTCCGATGCTCGACTTCCAGATCCCCCGCATCACCTCCGAACAGGTGGAGGACAACCGCGGCTCGTTCGCCATCGAGCCGCTGGACCGCGGATTCGGCTACACGTTCGGCAACTCGCTGCGCCGCGTGCTGCTCAGCTCGCTGGCCGGCGCGGCCGTGACGAGCGTGCGCATCGAGGGCGTCGCCCACGAGTTCTCGACGATCAAGGGCGTCACCGAGGACGTCACCGACATCGTCCTCAACCTCAAGGGCATCGTGTGCCGCATGCACTCGGATGCCACCGAGGTCGAGGCGCCGCTCGTCGTGACCGGCCCGGGCGAGATCACCGCGCAGGACATCGACCTGCCCGCCGGCGTCGAGATCCTCAACCCCGACGTCCACATCGCGACGCTCGAGAAGAAGACCAAGCTCGAGCTGTACCTCACGATCGGCCGGGGCCGCGGCTACCGCCCGTCCGAGGACAACAAGTCGCCCGACCAGCCGATCGGCGTGATCCCGATCGACTCGATCTTCTCGCCGGTGCGCCGCGTCGCCTACGCGGTCGAGCAGGCCCGCGTCGGCCAGCGCACCGACTACGACAAGCTCACGCTCGACATCGAGACCGACGGCTCGATCGACCCGCAGGCCGCGCTGCGCGAGGCCGCCGAGATCCTCATCTCGCAGCTGGCGATCTTCACCGACGCCGATCGCATCGAGGAGCTGCGCGCCGGCCCGGCCGGTCAGCTCGAGGGCGACGGCGCCGGCGCCCTGAACGGCGGCGGCGGCCCGGCGGGCCCGATGCACGACATCCTCATCGAGGAGCTCGAGCTCGGCGTGCGCTCCTACAACTGCCTCAAGCGTGCCGGCATCCAGACCGTCGGCGACCTCATCTCGAAGTCCGAGGGCGAGCTCAACGCGATCCCGAACTTCGGCAAGAAGTCGATCGACGAGGTCATCGAGACCCTGCACGCGCGCGGATTGAATCTGCGCGAGGATTAGCGCCCGATGCGCCACCAGAAGACCCGCCACAAGCTGAGCCGCAGCGCCTCGCATCGCAAGGCGCTGCTGGCCAACCTCTGCAAGGAGGTCATCCAGCACGAGCGGATCAAGACCACCGAGGCCAAGGCGAAGGCGGTCAAGCCCGAGGTCGAGCAGCTCATCACGCTCGCCAAGCGCGGTGACCTGCACGCCCGCCGCCAGGCGCTGAGCGCCCTGGGGCAGGACAAGTTCACGGTCCACAAGCTCTTCGAGGAGGTCGCCCCGCGCTACGCGGAGCGGCCGGGCGGCTACACGCGCATCCTCAAGCTCGGCCCGCGTCGCTCCGACGCGACCGAGATGGTCTTCCTCGAGCTGGTCTGAGCGGGGCCGCAGCTCGTGGCTGCGGAGGACTACGAGCTGTTGGACCGGCGCTTCTCGGCGTGCGTGCGCACGAGCGCGCGCGTCGAGCGCCTCTACGAGGGCTCGCGCTGGGCCGAGGGCCCGGCGTGGTTCGCCGCGGGGCGCTACCTGGTCTGGAGCGACATCCCCAACGACCGGATGCTGCGCTGGGACGAGGCCACGGGGACGGTCGGCGTCTTCCGCGCGCCCGCCGGCTACACCAACGGCAACACGGTCGACCGCGAAGGGCGCCTGGTGAGCTGCTCGCACGGCGCCCGCCGCGTCGAGCGCACCGAGCACGACGGCTCGATCACCGTGATCGCCGAGCGCTTCGAGGGCAAGCGCCTCAACAGCCCCAACGACGTCGTCGTCGCCTCCGACGGCGCGGTCTGGTTCACCGACTCCACCTATGGGATCGACAGCCACTACGAGGGCCACAAGGCCCAGAGCGAGATCGGGGCGTCGAACGTCTACCGGGTCGATCCGCAGACGGGCGCCTGCGAGCTTGCCGCCGACGACTTCGTGCGCCCCAACGGGCTGGCCTTCTCGCCCGACGGCACGCGCCTGTACGTCTCGGACACCGGCGTCAGCCACGTGGCCGACGGGCCGCGCCACATCCGCGCCTTCGACGTGGGCGCGGGCGGCGCGCTGAGAGGCGGCGAGGTCTTCGCGACCTGCACGGCGGGGATGTTCGACGGCTTTCGCTTCGACGCCGACGGCCGGTTGTGGACGAGCGCGGGCGACGGCGTGCACTGCTACGACCCCGACGGCACCCTGCTGGGCAAGGTGCGCGTGCCCGAGGCGGTGGCCAACGTGTGCTTCGGCGGCGCGCGGCGCAACCGCCTCTTCATCTGCGCCACGACGTCGCTCTACGCCGTGCTGCTGCCCGTCGTCGGCGCCTAGTGCCCACCACGCGCCTGGACATCGAGTACGACGGCACCGCCTTCGCGGGGTGGTCGAGGCAGCCGGGCATGCGCACCGTCCAGGGCGAGCTCGAAGGCGCGCTGGGAAGGCTCCTGCACCACGAGGTCGCGCTCACCGTCGCCGGGCGCACCGACCGCGGTGTGCACGCCTGGGGGCAGGTCGCCTCCTACGCAGGCGAGCCCGCGGAGGCGCGCGCGGTCAACGCGCTCACGCCGCCCGACGTCGTGGTGCGCGCCAGCGCGGCCGCGCCGGAGGGCTTCGACGCCCGCCGCGATGCGCGCTCGCGCACCTACTGCTACCGGATCCTCGCCCGCCGGACGCCCTCGCCCTTCGAGCGCGGCCGCGCGCTCTGGTGGCCGCGGCGCCTCGACCTCGAGGCGCTGCACGGCTGCGCCGAAGACCTGCGCGGGACGCACGATTTCACGGCCTTCACCCCGACGCAGACCGAGCACGTCCGCTTCGAGCGCGACGTCTTCGAAGCAGAGTGGCGCGTCGCGGGAGACGTGCTCGAATTCTGGATCACGGCCGACACCTTCATGCGCCACATGAATCGCGCGCTCGTCGGGACGATGCTCGAGGTCGCCGGCGGCCGGCGCTCCCCCGCCGCCTTCCGCGCCCTGCTCGCGGGTCGCCCGCGCGCCGAGGCGGGCGACACCGCGCCGGCCCACGGGCTCTACCTGGCCTCGGTGGCCTACTAGCCCAGCGGCGCGCGTCATCGCGGGCGGGTCGTCGTGCTGGATGGTCCATGGCGCCATCCTGGACTTGAAATGGCGCCAATATGGTGCCATCATGGCGTCATGGATTTGTCACCTCACGTCGAGAGCCTCCGTCGCGAGCTCGCCGTGGCCGCGGACGCCGGCGGCGAGGACGCCCGCGCCCTGGCCGAGCGCCTCACCGCTCCGCTCGAGTCCGCCGTCCGCCTGATGCTGCTCGATGCGCTGTCGGCCGCCGCCGACGAGATCACCCGCGAGCTGGCGCCCCGCTCGGTCGAGCTGCGCCTGCGCGCGGGCGAGGCCGCCTTCGTCGTCGCGCCGGCTGACGAGCCGGAGGCGCACGTCGCCGAAGCGCCCGCGCCGGCGCTCGCGCCGCCCGAGGCCGACGAGGGCGCCACCGCGCGCATCAACCTGCGGCTGCCCGAGCACCTGAAGACCGGCGTCGAGCAGGCCGCGAGCCGGGAGCGGCTGTCGGTCAACGCCTGGCTCGTCCGCGTCCTCGCCGCCGCGGTCGCGCGCGATGGCGACCGTCGCCCGCCGCAGCGGGCCGGCCGGCCCGGCCAGGCCTACACCGGCTGGGTGCGCTGAGCGCGCCGGCCCCGACACGACATGACCTCGAACCTCATCCACCAGGAGCTCACTCCGATGCAGACCTTCGCTTCCGCCGGGCCGATCTCGGCCACCATCGACGTCGCCGTCGGCGCCGTCCGGATCACCGCCTCCGAGCGCGAGACCACGGTGGTCGACGTGCAGCCGACCGACCCCACCAACGACGAGGACGTGACCGCCGCCGAGCGCACGCGCGTCGACTACGCCAACGAGGAGCTGCTCGTGAAGGCGCCGAAGCTGCGCTCGTGGCTGCCGCGCAGCGACGGCGGGTCGATCGACGTGACGATCGAGCTGCCGGCCGGCTCGCACGTGCGCGGCACCGGCGGCATCACGGACTTCCGCTGCGACGGGCGTCTCGGCGACTGCCGCATCAGGACGGGCATCGGGCACATCTGGCTGGACCGCGCCGAGACGCCACGCCTGAAGGGCGGCGTCGGCGACATCAGCGTGGACCACGCCGCGGGCCACGCCGAGGTCACCGCCGCGTCGGGCGACGTGCGGGTGCGCGAGCTGGACGGCAGCGCGGTGATCAAGAACTCCAACGGCGACACCTGGGTGGGCGACGCGGGCGGCGAGCTGCGGGTCAACGCGGCCAACGGCAGCATCGCGGTCGACGTCGCGCGCGCCGGCGTCGTCGCCAAGTCCGCCAACGGGGACGTCCGGCTGGGCGAGGTCGCGCGGGGCTCGGTCGTGCTCGAGACCCGGCTCGGCGACCTCGAGGTCGGCATCCCCGAAGGCACCCCCGCATGGCTCGACGTCCGCGCGGCCGCCGGCACGGTCCGCAACGAGCTCGAGACCGCCGACAGCCCTGGGCCGTCGGCCGACGTGGTCGAGGTGCGCGCCCGCACCTCCGTCGGCAGCGTCGTGATCAGGCGTCCCTGATCAGTCCGGGCTTCGCGCGACGACGACCAGGCGCGTGTCGGTCGCGAAGGGCGCGCCCTCGAGGTCCCCGTAGCACTTGGCCTCGGCGAAGCCGGCGGCCATGAGCATGGCGACGAGCTCGGTGGCGGTGTAGACGCGCACCGAGAAGGTGCGCGAGTCGCGCTCGCCGTTGGGGTCGATCAGCGTCTGCGTGGTCTGGGCGATGCCGGCGGCGGGGTCGAAGGTGCGCTGCTCGAGGAGCAGGCGGCCGTGGCCCAGCAGGTGCCAGCCGCTGTCGCGGAAGCCCATGACGAGGCGGTCGCGGTGCGAGAGCTCGATCACCAGCCGGGCGCCGGGGCGCAGGACGCGCCGGATCTCGGCCAGCACCTTCGTGTCCTCCTCGTCGCCGAGGTAGCCCAGCGAGGTGAAGAGGTTGATCGCCGCGTCGAAGGACTCGTCGGCGAACGGCAGCTCGCGGTAGTCGGCCTCGACGAGCTCGGGCGGCCCGTCCCCGGCGCGCCGCCGCGCCTCGGCCAGCAGCGTCGGCGAGCGGTCGACGCCGACCACGCGATAGCCCGCGCGCGCCAGCGCGACCGCGTGGCGCCCGTAGCCGCAGGGGACGTCGAGCAGGTCGCCGCCCTCCGGGCACGCGGCCAGGCGGGCCGCGCCGAGCGCCTCGTCCTGCGCGCGCGCGTCCTGCGTCTCGTCGGCGAACGCGCGCAGGTAGAACTCGCCGAAGAGGGCGTCCCAGGTCTCCTGCGGGCTCGGCGCCGGCTCGGACACCGGTCAATCGTGACCGAGGACGGGATGCGGGCGGTAGGGCTCCTCGAGGCGCTCGACGTCCTCGGCGCCCAGCGAGAGCTCCGTGGCGGCGAGCGCGTCCTCGAGGTGCTCGAGCTTGGTCGCGCCCACGATCGGCGCCGTGATCCCGGGCTTGTGCAGCAGCCAGGCGAGCGCGACCTGGGCGGGCTTGTCGCCGAGCGCGCCCGCGACCTCGACGAGGCGGTCGATGACGTCGAAATCCTCCGCGGCGCCATAGAGCATGTCCTGGAAGGCATCGGTCTCCGCGCGCGTGGTGCGCCGCTCGCCCTCGCGCGTGCGGGTGCCGGTGAGGAAGCCGCGCGCCAGCGGGCTCCACGGGATGACCCCGACGCCCTGGTCCAGGCACAGCGGGATCATCTCGCGCTCCTCCTCGCGGTAGAGGAGGTTGACGTGGTTCTGCATCGAGACGAAGCGCGTCCAGCCGCTGCGCTCGGCCACGTGCTGGGCCTCGGCGAACTGCCAGGCGAACATGCTGCTGGCGCCGATGTAGCGCGCCTTGCCGGCGCGGACGACGTCGTGCAGCGCCTCCATCGTCTCCGCGATCGGCGTCGCCTTGTCGAAGCGGTGGATCTGGTAGAGGTCGACGTAGTCCATCCCCAGCCGCTGCAGCGAGGCGTCGATGGCCGACAGGATGTGCTTGCGCGAGAGGCCGCGGCCGTTGGGGCCCGGCGTCATCTGGCCGTGGACCTTGGTCGCGATCACCGCCTCGTCGCGCGAGAGGAACCTGGGGACCAGGCGGCCGGTCGCCACCTCGCTGGCGCCGCCGGAGTAGACGTCGGCGGTGTCGAAGAAGGTGATCCCACCCTCGACGGCGCGGCGGACGATCGGCTCGGCGCCCGCCTCGTCGAGCACCCAGGGGCGATCGGAGTCGTTGCCGTAGCTCATCATGCCCAGGCACACGCGCGAGACGTGCAGCCCGCTGGCGCCGAGTCTGACCTGGTCCATCAGAAGAGCTCCCTCCACGTGAAGGTCGGGTCGTAGCCGAGCATCCGCCGGGCCTTGTCGATGCCGAGCAGGGTGTCGGTGCCCTGCACGCCGTCGCGCACCGGCACCCCGGGGAAGACCTCGGCCATGAGGTCGCGGCTGTCGCGCCGCATCACCGTGTCGGCGGCCGCGATGATGAAGGCCTCGGCGCTGGCGACGTCGGCCTCGAGCCCGCGCCGCACGCTCTCGGCGACGTGGCTCTCGTCGACGTAGCCCCACAGGTTCCACTTGCGCAGCTGCGGGTCGTCCCAGTAGCCGGGGAAGCGCTCGTAGTCGGCGCGCTCCATGACGTTCGAGAAGCGCAGGCCGACGATCGGGATGCCCGACCAGCGCGAGAACTGGCGCGCCATCTCCTCGCCCACGACCTTCGAGAGCGCGTAGGAGGACTCGGGGCGCAGCTCGTGCTCCTCGTCGACGGGCGCGTAGTCGGGCGGCCGGTCGAAGGGGAGGCCGAGCGTCGTCTCGCTCGACGCCCACACCACGCGCTTGAGCCCGAGCCGCGCGGCCGCGGCGAAGACCGTGTGGGTGCTGGTGACGTTCGTGGCGAAGGTGAGGTCCGGCGTGGCGTGGACGGGCGAGGGGATCGCCGCGAGATGGACCACGGCCTTGATCCCCGGCAGGCGCTCTCCGCCGCTGATCGCCTCGAGCGTCTGCGCGGCATCGGTGAGGTCGGCGTACATGAACGGCGCCGGCGAGTCGGGGCTGCTCGACTCGGCCGACGGCGCCCGGTCGACGTTGAGCACCTCGTGGCCGTGCTCGAGCAGGTCGCGCACGACCGCGCGCCCCGCCTTCCCGCTGCCTCCCGTCACGGCGATCTTCGTCATGGCGGGCATCCTTGCAGCCGGGCCCCGGTGGCCCGCGCCCGGGGGCGCTCGGGGACCGCTAGCCGCGGCGCGCGAGCACGATCACGGCGAAGAGGAAGCTCGCGCCGAAGATGGCGCAGCAGATCGACAGGACCTCGTTCGGGTCGCCCTGGGCGATCGTCACGAGCCACCAGACCGGCAGCACGAACGACATCACGGTCCCCGCGAACGCGACCGCGCGCGTGTAGAGGAGCTTCTGGCGCTCGTCGCCGATGCCGCTCATGACCTCGAGGGTGTCGCTGCGGCGGCGGCCGAAGTAGACGAGGAGCAGGAAGGCGAGCACGAGGCCGGCCGAGATCGCGCCGTTGCCCGCGTCGTCGTTGAGTGCGAAGGCGACGAAGACGGCGGCGACGAGGGCGAGGCCGGCGCTGAGCTGGCCGGCGGCGGAGCTCCAGAAGGCTCTCATGCGGGAACGTCTCCGGGGTCGGGGTGGAAGAGCTCCTCGACGCTCGTCTCGAAGAAGCGCGCGAGGCCGAGGGCGAGCGGGAGCGACGGCAGGTAGCGCCCCGTCTCGATCGCGTTGATGGTCTGGCGCGAGACGCCGAGGGCCGCGGCGAGGGCTCCCTGGGAGAGCTCTCGGGCGCTGCGGAGGCTGCGGACGTCGTTGCGCACTGTCAAGCAAGCTTTACACAGCGCGGCGGCGACTGTCAAGCGACCTTGACAGGATAGGATTTCAGGCGGTGCGTGTCCTGCTGACCAACGACGACGGGATCGAGGCCGAGGGCCTCCAGGCGCTGCGCCGCGCGCTGCTCGCCATCCCGGGCGTCGAGCTCGCCGTCGTGGCGCCCGACGGCAACCGCTCGGCGTTCGCCCGCATGATCACGACGCGCCGCCCGCTGTGGGTCCAGGAGGTCCCCTTCGACGACGGCACGACGGGCTTCGCCACCGACGGGACGCCCGTGGACTGCGTGCGCCTGGCCCAGCTCGGCCTCATCGACGGCTTCGAGCCCGACGTCGTCGTCTCCGGGATCAACCACGGCTCCAACCTCGGCGACGACATCACCTACTCGGGGACCGTCGCCGCCGCGCTCGAGGCGATCGTGCTCGGGATCACCGGCATCGCCGTCTCCCAGCAGTCCGACAAGCGCGAGATGGACTTCCGCCTGGGCAGCCGCTTCTCGTTCGAGCGCGCGGCGGCCTTCGTCGCGCGCGTGGTCGAGCAGCTCGACGAGGTGCCGCTGCCGCAGGGCACGCTGCTGAACATCAACGTCCCCGCGGGCGAGCCCGAGGGCGTGCAGGTCACGCGCCTGGGCAAGCGCATCTACCGCGACGAGCTCAAGCTCGACGCCGAGGACGAGGACGGCGGCCGGCGCTACTGGATCTACGGCGCCGACCCCGGCTTCCACGACGACGAGGGGACGGACCTCGCCGCCATCCACGCGGGCCACATCGCCGTCACGCCGGTGCACTTCGACCTCACCGACGTCGCCGGCCTCGACGCGCTGACCAAGTACGACCTCGCGCGGCTGCTGGCGCCGGCCGCGCGCGAGGTGCAGTGAGCACGGCGTCGAAGGACACCGTCGCGCGCGCGGCGCAGCTGCGCGAGGAGCTCACCGAGCACGGCCGCCGCTACTACGTGCTCGACGACCCGGTCATCACCGACGACCAGTACGACAAGCTCCTCGACGAGCTGCGCGCGATCGAGGCTGCGCACCCCGAGCTGCTCACGCCCGACTCGCCCACCCAGCGCATCGGCGGCGAGCCCGTCTCCGCGCTGACCAAGGTCACCCACCGCCAGCCGATGCTCTCGCTGGCCAACGCCCGCAGCGAGGAGGAGCTGCGCGCGTGGATCGAGCGGATGCGCAACCACCTCGCGCGCGAGGGCATCGAGGACCCCGAGTTCCAGTACGTGGCCGAGCCGAAGATCGACGGGCTGGCGATCTCGCTCGTCTACCGCGACGGCGTCCTCGAGACCGGGGCGACGCGCGGCAACGGCGAGGTCGGCGAGGACGTCACCCACAACCTGCGCACGATCCCGACGATCCCACTGCGCATCGACGGCGACGACGTCCCGCCCCTGATCGAGGTCCGCGGCGAGGTCTACATGTCGCTGGCCGACTTCGCGGCGCTCAACGAGCGTCGCGCCGAGCAGGGCCTGTCGACCTTCATGAACCCGCGCAACTCGGCGGCCGGGACGATCCGCCAGCTCGACCCCAAGCTCACCAGGGACCGCCCGCTGTCGATGTGGTCCTACGGCGTCGGCGTCACGGAGGGGATCACGTTCTCCAGCCACTGGGACGCGCTGCAGTGGCTGAAGGCCCACGGCTTCCGCGTCAACGACGACGTCGCGCGGCTGACGACCGAGGACGAGGTCGTCGAGCGCTGCAAGTCGTGGGAGCAGCGCCGCGGCCAGCTCGACTTCGAGATCGACGGCGTCGTGGTCAAGGTCGACGACGTCGAGCTCCAGCGCCGCCTCGGGGTCGTGGGGCGCGACCCGCGGTGGGCGATCGCGTGGAAGTTCCCGCCCACCACCGCCATCACGCGGCTCAACGGCGTGCAGTGGAACGTCGGCAAGTTCGGCGACATGCACCCCTTCGCCGAGCTCGAGCCCGTCCACGTCGGCGGCGTCACGGTCAAGCTCGCGACGCTCCACAACGAAGAGGACATCGTCCGCAAGGACCTGCGCCCGGGCGAGGACGTCATCGTCCTGCGCGCCGGCGACGTCATCCCGCAGGTCCTCTCGCCGGCGCCGCACGTCGTCGACAACAAGAAGCGCCCGCCGATCCCGCGCCCGCCGAAGAAGTGCCCGTTCTGCGGGACCGCGACGGTCAAGGTCGAGGGCGAGGTCTTCACCAAATGCCCGAATCTCAAGTGCCCCGAGCGCCGCTGGCAGCTGCTCAAGCACTACGTCTCGCGGGGGGCGATGGACATCGACGGGCTGGGGGAGAAGCAGGTCGCCCAGCTCCAGCAGGCCAAGCTGGTGGAGACGCCGGCGGACTACTACAGGCTGCAGCCCGAGCAACTGACCGAGCTCGAGGGCTGGGGCCAGATCAGCGCCGACCGCACCGTCGCGAACATCGCCGGCTCCAAGGACCGCGGCTTCGGCCGCGTGCTCTTCGCGATCGGCCTGGAGGAGGTCGGCTTCGTCACCGGCCGCAACCTGGCCCAGCAGTTTCGGACGATCGAGGCGCTGCTCAAGGCCACGCCGGAGCAGATCGAGGAGACCCAGGGCGTCGGCCCGAAGATGGCGCAGAAGATCGCCGACCAGCTCGCCCAGCCTGACATGCGCGAGCTGATCGCCGACCTGGCCGAGCAGGGCGTGGTCATGGAGGTCGAGGGCCCGCCGCCGGGCGAGGGGCCGCTCGCCGGCAAGACCTTCGTGCTGACCGGCACGCTGCCCGACCTCACGCGCGAGCAGGCCGGCGAGCGGATCGTGGCCGCCGGCGGGCGCGTGACCTCGAGCGTGTCGAAGAAGACCGACTACGTCGTGGCGGGCGAGAACGCGGGCTCCAAGCTCGCCAAGGCCGAGTCGTTGGGGGTTCCCGTCCTCGACGAGCCGGGGCTCCTCGGGCTCCTCGATGGCGCGAACGGGTGACCCGCGCAAGGTCGGGCGCGAGCCCGACCCGCGCTTCACGCTCGCCAACGAGCGCACGTACCTGGCGTGGAACCGCACGGCGCTGGCGCTCATCGGCGGCGGCCTGGCGGCCGGCCAGCTGCTCGACTTCCATTCGCGCACCGCGCGGCTCATCGTCGCCCTGCCGCCGATCGCGCTGGGGCTCATCCTCGCGCTGCTGAGCTATCGGCGCTGGCAGGCCAACGAGCGCGCGCTGCGCCTCGACGAGCCGCTGCCGGGCGGGGCCCCTCCGTTCCTGCTCGCCGCGGGCGTGGCCGTCGTGGGCATCGTCATCGTCGTGGTGCTCGTCGTCGATGCCGCCTCCTGACGAGCAGCCGCCGGGGGTGGCGCGCGAGCGCACGGGGCTGGCCTGGGAGCGCCAGGCGCTCGCCTTCTGGACGCTCGCGGCCGTCACGCTCGGGATCGCGGCGCACCGCGACGCGCCCGCGCTCCTCGTCGCGAGCGCCGCCCTGGTGGGCGTCGGCGTCGCGGTCTGGTTCACCGGCCGCCGTGCGTACACGAAGGACGGGGTCCAGCCGCAGCCCGGGGCCCTGGCGCTGATCGCCCTCGCCACCGCGTCGGCCGCGCTCGTCTCGGCCGTGGTCGTGATCGCGCGCCTCTGAGGGGCGGGCTCACCCGACAGTCGCGAGTGCAGGCAGCCGCACCCCCGGATGCCTGTTGCCTCACGGCCCGCGGCGCCGATGCACTGCCACGCTGCAGCCATGCCCGACACAACGCCAATGACCCCGCCGCGCCGCCATCGCGCCGCGCGCACCACCACGGTGGTGGTCGGCGTCATAGTCGGCCTCCTCGCCCTCGGGACGATCGCCCTCGGCGGCGTCCTGCTGTGGGCCGACAGCAAGAAGGACGACCAGGGCTACATCTCCACGGACACCGAGCGCTTCAGCACGCACACGGCTGCCATCGCCACCGACAACCTCGACCTCGACAGCGGTGGCCCCGGTTGGCTGACGAGCCACGACCGCTACGGCAACCTGCGCCTCGAGGTCTCCTCGCGCAACGGCAAGCCGGTCTTCGTCGGCATCGCGCGCACCAAGGACGCCTCCGCCTTCCTGCGCGGGACGGCGCACACCACGGTGACGGACTTCCACTCCGATCCGTTCCGCGCGGTCTATCGTGCCGAGCCCGGCTCGGCCCGGCCGGCCCCGCCCGCCTCCAAGCCCATCTGGGTCGCCTCGGCGCACGGCAAGGCCACGCAGACCGTGACCTGGGACGTCAAGCACGGCAATTGGTCGGTCGTGGTCATGAACGCCGACGGCTCGCGCGGCGTCGATGCGGGCGTCAGCGCCGGCGCCGACTTCCCGATCCTCGCCGCGCTGGCGTGGGGCGCGGTCGGCGGCGGCCTCGTGCTGCTCGGCGTCGCCTCCCTGCTGCTCGTGATGGGCACCTCGGCGCAGCGCCGCGCGCCGGCCCCCGCGGTCGCCGCCGCCTGAGACGATGCGGGCATGAGGCCCGCGATCCGCCGCGGCGGCGCCGGCGACGCGCGCGCCGCGGCTGACCTGTACCTCCGAGCCCGCGAGGCCGGCCTCCGGGCCGGCTCGATCCCCGCGGGCGTCCACGACGACGAGGACGTGCGCAGCCACTTCGCCTCGCACATCGTCGAGGGCTGCGAGCTGTGGGTCGCGCAGGACGGCGACGGCGCGCTCGCGGCGATCCTCGTCCTCGACGGCGAGTCGATCAGCATGCTCTACGTCGAGCCGGGCCTGACCGGTCGGGGCATCGGCGCCCGCCTGCTCGACGTCGCCAAGCGCGAGCGCCCGGGCGGGCTGCGCCTGTGGGCGTTCGTGTCGAACGCCGGCGCGCGGCGCTTCTACGAGCGCGAGGGCTTCGTCGAGGTGCGCCGCACGGACGGGCGCGACAACGAGGAGCGCGCCCCCGATGTGCTGTACGAATACCGGGAAGTGACGCGTACTACTTTCCACGCACCGGTCTCGGGCGGCGAGCTGGCGGGCTGGGTCGGCGGCGACGGGCCGCCGGTGCTGCTCCTGCACGGCGGCCCCGGCCTCTCCGGCGAGTACCTCCACGGCCTGGCCGACGAGCTCGGCGCCGGCTACCGGATCGCCGGCTACCAGCAGCGGGGCCTGGAGCCCTCGACGACGGAGGGGCCCTTCGAGGTCGCCCGCGAGGTCGCCGACGCCGTCGCGGTGCTCGACGCCCTCGGGTGGGAGCGCGCCTGGGTCGTCGGGCACTCGTGGGGAGGGCACCTGCTGCTGCACCTGGCCGTCGCGCACCCCGAGCGCCTGCTCGGCGGGCTGGCGGTCGATCCGCTGGGCGGCGTCGGCGACGGGGCCGAGGCGGCGTTCGAGGCCGAGATCTTCGCCCGCACGCCCGAGGAGGTCCGCGCCCGCGCCCAGGAGCTCGACGAGCGCGCGCTGCGCGGCGAGGGCGCCGAGGACGATGCCCTCGAGGGCATGCGGCTCGTCTGGCCCGCCTACTTCGCCGCGCCCGACCGCGTCATGGAGATGCCCGACATGCGCGCCTCGGTCGACGCCTACGCCAGGATCTTCGCGTCGCTGCGCGAGCTGCTGCCCGGGCTCGAGGCCGCGCTGCCGGGCGTGCGGGTGCCGATGGGCTTCGTGGCGGGCGCCGCGAGCCCGATGCCGCACGACGCCGCCGCCGGCGCGACGGCACGCACGATCCCGGGAGCGTGGGTCGAGGTCGTCGAGGGCGCCGGGCACTTCCCGTGGTTCGAGCGGCCCGGGTCGGTGCGGGCGGCGCTGAAGCGCCTGACCGGCGCTCAGGTCCCGTCGTAGCGGGCGATCGCCGCGGCGA
This sequence comes from uncultured Actinomycetes bacterium, assembly GCA_963851295.1. GTDB lineage: Bacteria > Actinomycetota > Thermoleophilia > Solirubrobacterales > Solirubrobacteraceae > JAOPZW01. The sequence goes on from CAWKOS010000008.1 coordinate 172,980, forward strand.
TCCGGTCCTGGACGCTGTGCGCCCGCGACAGGCTCGTGCGCGTCGTGAGGACCGCGAAAGCGATCGTGTGGCCGCCGGCGGCGTCGCACAGGCCGGCGAGGGCGCTGACGCCGATGAGGGTGCCGGTCTTGGCCTTGCAGCGGTCCTGGGCCGGCGTCCCTCGCATGCGCTTGCGGATCGTCCCGGTCCGCCCCGCGACCGCGAGCGAGCCCTCGAACGGGCCGGCGACCTCCTCGCCGTGCATGGTCGCCAGCAGATGGACGACCTGGCGCGGGCTCGTGTGGTCGACGCGCGACAGGCCCGAGCCGTCGACGATCTGGGGCTCGAGGTCGAAGGCGGCGAGCTGCTCGCGCACGACGCCGGCGCCGGCGGCGGTCGTCCCGGCGCCTGCAAAGGAGGCGCCGAGGTCCTTGAGCAGCGTCTCGGCCAGGAAGTTGTCGGACGGGACGTTGGTCATGCGCGCGAGGTCGCCGATCGACGGCGACTGCACGGTCGCGAGCTCGTGGACGCCCGGCGGCGCGGTCCCCGCGCCGCTCTTGCCCTCGACGCGGATGCCGTCGCCGCGCAGGACCTTGGCGAGCTGGCGCGCGGCCTGGGCGGCCGGGCGACCGTCCTTGGAGAAGCCGCGGTTGAGCGTCAGGGCGCCGAGGACGCCGCCCATGTCGCGGTCGTAGGCGCCGCCGGTGTCGTAGGAGCCGCGCAGGGTGTCGAAGCGTGACTCGTCGCCCAGGACCGAACCGTCGACGCGCAGGACCCCGGCGTCGCCGAGCTTCTGCGCCAGGCGCTCGAGGTCGGCCCGGTCGAGCGTCGGGTCGCCGCCGCCGCGCAGGTAGAGGTCGCCGCGCCAGACGCCGTCGGGGTCCAGGAAGCCGCGCCCGGCGACGGTCGTGGGCAGCGTCGTCTCGGGGCCGTAGCGCATGAGCGCGGTGGCCGTCGTGTAGAGCTTCTCGACTGAGGCGGGCGAGCGGGCGATGTCGGCCTTCGCGGCGAAGAGCGCGCGCTGGGCGTCGAGGTCCTCGACGAACGCGCCCGAGAAGCCGCCGGCGCGGCGCATCTCGTGGGCGAGCTTGGCCTGCAGCGTGGGCGTCGAGATCGCGTGCGCGGCCCCCGCCGGGAGCACGGCGAGCGCGGCGAGGAGCGAGAGAACGACTGCACGTACCCGAAAACGCATGCGGCGGGACCGTAGAACACCACATGTAACGGAGAGTCGCGCTGGCGGTACATTCGGTCACGCATGGGGAAGGTCGTCGACCTCGAGGCGGGCAAGCAGCGGCGCACGGCAGCCGCGAAGGGCAAGCGCCGCACGCGGCGCTCGAAGACCGCGCTCGTCCTGGGCGGCGGCGGCTTCACGGGCGGCGTCTACGAGATCGGCGCCCTGCGCGCTCTCGACCTGCTCTCGGTCAACCGCACGGTCAACCAGTTCGACGTCTACGTCGGCACGAGCGCGGGCTCGTTCGTCGCCTCGCTGGCGGCCAACGGCATCACCCCCGAGGAGATGATGCGCGTCGTCAACCGCCAGGTGCCGACGCCCTTCCGCGACATCGACGTCGGCACCCTGCTGCGCCCGAACCTCGTGGAGTTCGCGCGCAAGGGCGTCACCTTCCCGTTCAAGCTCGCGCGCGTCGCTCGCGACGTCGCCGGCCAGCTCGGCACGATCTCGGCGATGGACATCGTTCTGGGGCTGGCCGAGGCGCTGCCCAGCGGGATGTACTCCGGCTCGGGGATCGAGGAGTACGTCCGCGCCGTCCTGAGCGACCCCGACCGCACCGACGACTTCCGCCTGCTCGACCCCGAGCTCTACCTCGTGGCGACCGACCTCGACACCTGCGAGCGGATCGTCTTCGGCGCCAACGACTGGGACGATGTCCCGATCTCCACCGCCGTGCGCGCCTCCACGGCGCTGCCGATGGTCTACAAGCCCGTCCGCGTCAAGGACCGCGAGCTCGTCGACGGCGGCATCGTCTCGACCACCAACCTCGACATCGCCGTCGAGGCGGGCGCCAAGTTCGTCGTGGTCGTCAACCCGCTGGTCCCCTACGTCAACGACTTCACGAAGACCGTCCCCGGCCTGCTCGGGGCCAAGGTCCGCCACGTCAGCGACATGGGCTTCCCGCAGATCGGCTACCAGTCCTTCAAGCTGCTCGCCTACCAGCGCCTGCACGAGATGGCGCGCCAGTGGGAGCAGCGCTACCCCGGCGTCGACATCGTCCTGATCGAGCCCGAGCCCAACGACGAGCTCATGTTCCAGACCTCGATCATGAACTTCACGAGCCGCGTCGAGATCGCTCGCCACGGCTTCGAGTCGGTCACCCTCAAGCTCGCCGAGGACTACGGCCGCCTCCGCGAGATCTGCGAGCGCCACGGCATCCAGATCTCGGCCACACGCGTGCGCAAGGTCGTCAAGCACTTCGCGGCCGAGAAGGAGCGCACCCGCGCGTGGCGCAAGATCCTCGAGCAGACGACGGGGACGCTGCTGCGCCAGTCGGGCGAGGAGTAGCGCGGCCGGGCTAGCGCGGCGACAACCAGCGACCCCAGCGGCCGCTGGACTTCCCGCAGCGCAGGCAGCGCACCGGGCCGGCGCCGCGGGCGAACGTCTTGGGCCAGTCGTGGAGGCCCAGGCGGCACGTGAGCGGGGGAGGCTCGGGCGGCTCCGGGGGCTCCGGGCCGCCTTCAGCATCGGGAGTGGTCGTGGGCAGGGTTACAGCTTCGCACGCCCGCGGCGGCCCGCCGAGGCGCTCTTGCCCGTCCACTTGTTGGCGCTGTCGAAGGGCTTGCGCAGCCACGTGCCGAGCTTGCCGGGCGCCTTGCCGGCGGCCTTGCCGCCCTCGCCGTAGGTCTTCTGGACGCCGCGCTGGGGGTAGCGCGAGAGGCGCGGCGCGATGAAGGCGAGGATCATCAGGACGATGGCGATGACGATGACGACGGCGATGGTCATGGCCAGGGTGCTACCCGCCGCGCGCAACTCCGGCACCTGAGCCGTGTCTTGCAGGGCGATGCGCCGCGCCATCTTCGCCCTGGCCGTGCTCGCGATCGCCGTCGCCGCGGCTGCTACTGCGATCGCCGCCAGCCCGCCGAGCGCGACGACCGGCTCGGCCACGGGTGTCGGGCAGACCACGGCGACGCTCAACGGCACCGTCGACCCGCAGGGCTCGGACACGACCTATCACTTCGAATACGGCACCTCGAGCAGCTACGGATTGCAGACGACCGAGAGCTCTGCGGGCGCGGGCACAGGGGGCGTCGACGCGTCCGCGAACCTCGCCGGGCTGACGACCGACACGACTTACCACTACCGCGTCGTCGCCACGAACGAGGCGGGGGTCACGCGCGGCGGCGACCACACGCTGCACACGTCGGCCGCGCCCGGCCCGCCCGCCGCGACCACCGGCTCGGCGCGCAACGTCACGCCGTCGGGCGCGCGGCTGACCGCGAGCGTCGACGCCAACGGCCGCGCCACCACATACCACTTCGACTACGGCACGAGCACGGGCTACGGCTCGAAGACCGCCGAGACGGGCGCGGGCGCCAGCCAGAGCGCCAAGAGCGTCAGCGCGACCATCGGCGCCCTGAAGGCCAATACGCGCTACCACTACCGCGTCGTCGCCACCAACGACGCCGGCGTCGCCCGCGGCCGCGACCGCACCTTCACGACGCTGCGCAACCCGCGCACGATCACCGCCTCGGCCTCGCCGAACCCGGTGACCTGGAGCGGGACGACGACGGTCAGCGGCCGCATCAGCGGCCAGGGCGTCGGCGGCACGACGGTCGTCCTGGAACGCCAGGACTTCCCGTACAGCGGCCCGTATCGCGTCGTGGGCACGAAGGCGGCCTCGAGCAGCGGCGCCTACTCCTTCAAGGTCGGCCCGCTGTGGGCGGTCGCGCGCCTGCGCGTGAGCACGCGCACGACGATCGTCGCCACGAGCGGCGTCTTCGAGGTCCGCAACGCGCTGCGCGTCGGCCTGCGCAAGAGCCGGCTCTCCGGCGGGCGGGTGCGGCTCAGCGGGTCGGTCAGCCCCGCCGTGCCGAAGGGCCTCGCCTCGCTGCAGAAGCGCTCGCCGAAGGGACGCTGGGTCACGCTGCGCCACGCCGGCGTCCACCCGCTGCGCGGCGAGCGCTCGCGCTATGCCTTCACCGTGCGCCGCCGCGGCGCGTATCGCGTCGTCGTCCTGCCGCACGACGCCTTCGCGCACGTGCGCGGCACGAGCCGGGCGCTCAACGTCGGGCGCTGAGCTCGAGCGCCCGCAGCAGCCGGTCGCCCGCCTCGGGGCGCTGGATCGAGGCGCGCACGAAGGCGCCGTCGCCCAGCGGACCGCCGGGGGCGACGATGACGCCGTGGCGCTCCAGGCGGCGCGCCAGCTCGCCCCCGTCGACGCCCTCCGCGCGCAGCCACAGGACGTTGGCCTGGCTGGGCGCGACGTGGAGCCCGAGGCCGCGCAGGCCCTCGAGCAGGCGCGCGCGCTCGCGCGCGACCATCGCGGCGCGCCCGGCGACGACGCCGCTCGCGTGGCGCAGGGCCTCGAGCGCTCCGGCCTGGGCGAGCTCGTTGAGCCCGAGCTCGGGCTCCAGGCGCTCGAGCAGCGGCTCGGCCCCGGCGCCGCCGATCGCGTAGCCCACGCGCAGCCCGGCCAGGCCCCAGGCCTTCGAGAAGGTGCGAAAGACGAGCAGGCGCGGGAACTCGTCCACGAGCGCGAGCGCGGCGTCGCGCTCCTCGGCGTCGACGAAGTCGCGCAGCGCCTCGTCGAGCAGGACGATCACGCGCTCGGGCAGCGCCTCGAGCAGGGCGCGCAGCTCGTCGAGGCCCATGAGCTCGCCCGTCGGGTCGTTGGGGTTGCACAGCGCGACGATGCGGGTGCGGTCGTTGACCGCGCGCAGCACGGCCTGTCCGCCGAAGCCGGGGACCGGCACCGCGTGGCCGCGGGCGCGATGGGCGATGACGGGATACAGGCCGTAGGACGGCCACGGGGTCACGAGCTCGTCGGTGGGCTCGAGCAGCGCCTGCGCCGCGGCGCCGAGGAGCTGGGCGGCGCCGTCGCCGACGACGAGCCGCTCCTCGTCGACCCCGAGCGCATGGGCGAGCTCGGAGCGCAGCGCCGTCGCGTGGCGGTCGAGGTAGCGGTGCAGCCCGCGCCGCGCGGCGTAGGTGATCGCGTTGACGACGGTCGACGGCGGGTACTCGGGCCAGGTCGTCGCGCTGAGGTCGAGCGGCTCGACGCGGGCCAGCGCCTGCTGGCGGCGCTCGTCGGCGGCCGCGCGCAGCTCCGTGCTGACCTCCTGCTCGGTCATGCCCTCGTACTGCCTGTAGTGGCGGAACATCAGCGCGGGGCGAGCGTCGAGCCCAGCCCGCCGATGAACAGCAGCCAGAAGGTGAAGCAGGCGGCCCCGATGATGGCCGTCGTGGCGAACACGCGCCCGATCGCGCCCTGGCGCTGGTCGTGGCCGGCGGCGCGGCGCGCGAGGATCCAGAAGCGGTCGATGCGCTTCAGCAGCGCCAGCGCGCCGAAGAGCAGCGCCAGCAGCAGCGCGAAGCCGACGAGGATCCCGAGGGACACCGAATCGGTCTGGTACTGCACCTGCGAGGCGACCCACAGGCTGAGCGCCGGGATCGGCCCCCAGAAGAGCAGGTTGATCGCGACCATGAGCGCGAGCACCGCGTGCGCGACGAGGGCGTCGAGGCGCCGCCGGCGCGCGCTCCCGTGCTCCGGCGGCGTGCGGTAGCGGGTCGGCGCGGTCCCCGGGCGCCGGCCGACGAAGAGGCCCCCGGTATCGGTGGGATCGGTGCGCAAGGCAGCCAAGGGTACGGGGCGCGCAAAAAGGTATGGCCGGTGGGGTTTACCGCACCTGCGAACGGGAGGGAGCACCTTGGGCGAGGTCGTGGGGTCCCGTCAAGCTGCACAGCGCTCCACTCCTACTTCACGCAACCTCACTGGGGGCTTTGAGGATGTACAGCACGACCTCCGCCGGGCTGGATGCCGGCACGCTGCGCGAGCAGCTGATGGGCACGGTCACCGCGCCGGGCGACGACGGTTGGGACGCGGCGCGGCAGGCCTGGAACCTGGCCGTCGACCAGCAGCCGGCCGCCGTCGCCGAGCCCGAGACCGTCTCCGACGTCGTCAAGATCGTCAACTACGCCCGCGAGCGCGGCCTGCACGTCGCCGCCCAGGGCACCGGTCATGCCGCCACCGCGCTGGCGCCCTTCCTCGCCGACACCATCCTCGTCAAGACGCACCGCATGCGCGTCGTCGAGATCGACCCCGACGCGCGGCGCGCCCGCGCCCAGGCCGGCGCCCTGTGGGCCGACGTCGTCGTCCCCGCCTCCGAGCACGGGCTCGCTGCGCTCGCGGGCTCCTCCCACGACGTCGGCGTCGTGGGCTACTGCCTCGGCGGCGGGCTGAGCTGGCTCGGCCGCAAGCACGGCCTCGCCGCCAACAGCGTGCGCGCGATCCAGCTCGTCACCGCCGACGGCCGCGTCACGCTCGTCGACGCCCACCACGACCCCGACCTCTTCTGGGCCCTGCGCGGCGGCGGCGGCAACTTCGGGATCGTCACCGCCATCGAGCTCGAGCTCTACCCCCTCGAGGAGCTCTACGCGGGCATGCTCGCCTTCCCGGCCGAGCGCGCGAGCGAGGTGCTCCGCGCCTGGCGCGAGTGGGTGCGCACCGTCCCCGAGGAGGCCACGTCGGTCGGCCGCCTCCTGAACTTCCCGCCCATGGAGGAGATCCCCGAGCCCATGCGCGGGCGCTCCCTCGTCGTGGTCGAGATGGCCTACCTCGGCGACGAGGCGGCCGGCTCCGAGCTGCTCGCGCCGCTGCGCGCGCTTGGCCCGGAGATGGACACGTTCGCCATGATCGGCCCCGCCGAGCTGCTGGCGCTCCACATGGACCCGCCGCAGCCGGTGCCCGCCGTGGGCGACGGCGCCCTGCTCGACGTCATGCCCGCCGAGGCGCTCGACGAGCTCGCGGCCGTCAGCGGCCCCGGCACGCCGATGCTCTCGGTCGAGCTGCGCCATCTCGGCGGCGCGCTCGCCCGCGCGCCCAAGGGCCATGGCGCGATCGCGACGCTCGAGGGCGACTTCGCCATGTTCGCCGTCGGCATCGCCCCGACCCCGGAGGCCGGCGCGGCCGTCGAGCGCCACCTGCACGTGATCAAGGACGCGGTCTGCGAGTGGGACGCCGGCCGGCGCTACCTCAACTTCACCGAATCGGTGATCGACACGCGCCGCGCCTTCTCGACCGCGGCCTACCGCCGGCTGCAGGCGGTCAAGACGCTGGTGGACCCGGACGACCTCTTCCGGGCCAACCACCGCATCGCTCCCATCGACTGAGCCAGGGGGGCACAGCCCATTCGGCGGCGGCGCAGGCGCTCTCTAGCCTGCGCCGCCGCCGTAGAGGGCGTCGAAGCGCTCGGCGTACTTGTCGTTGACCACGTTGCGCTTGACCTTCAGCGTCGGGGTCAGCTCGCCCGTCTCCTGGCTGAGGTCGTGGTCGAGGATGAAGAACCGCTTGATCTGCTCGACCTGGGCGTACTTGGCGTTGGCCTTGTCGAGCTCGGCCTGGATGAGGGCGCGGACCTGCTCGTCCTCGGCGAGCGCGGCGATCGAGGTGTCCTCGATCCCCTGGCTCTTGGCCCAGGGGACAATCTCCTCCTCGTCGAGCGCGATGAGCATGACCGGGTAGGGCCGCCGGTCGCCGTGCATGACGGCCTGCGAGACCCAGCGGGCCTGCTTCATGTCGTTCTCGAGGTTGGCGGGCGTGAGGTTCTTGCCGCCGGCGGTGATGATGATGTCCTTCTTGCGGCCCGTGATGTAGACGTAGCCGTCCTCGTCGATCGAGCCCAGGTCGCCGGTGTGCAGCCAGCCGTCGATGATCGTGCCGAAGCTCGCATCGTCGTTGCGCCAGTAGCCCTGGAAGATGTTGTCGCCCTTGATGAGCAGCTCGCCGTCGTCGGCGACCCGCGCCTCGACGCCCGGCAGCGCGCGGCCGACCGAGCCGAAGCGGTGGTTCTCGATCGTCGAGAACGTCGCCACCGTCGCGGTCTCGGTCATCCCGTAGCCCTCGAGCACGGGGACGCCGCAGCCGTAGAAGAACTCGAGGATCTCCTGTGCGATCGGCGCCGCGCCGGTGACGGCCTGGCGCACGCGCCCGCCGAAGACCGAGCGGACGTTCTTGAAGAGCTGCTCGTCGGCCTCCTCGAAGGGCCCGAGCAGCTCGGCCGGGACCTCCTGGCCGCGGACCTGCATGTCGCGGACCGTGACGCCGAGCTTGGCCGCCGCCTTCATCTTCTCCTGGACCTCCGGCGGCTGGGAGGAGAGCGCGAGCGTGTAGATCTTCTCGAAGATCCGCGGGACGCTCGGCAGGAAGGTCGGGGCGACCTGCTGGAGCTCGGGGACGATCTGCGTCGTGTCGGCGCCCCAGTAGGCGATGGTCGTGCCGACGTCGAAGTTGATGAGCTGGATGAGCAGCGCGTAGGCGTGTGCGAGCGGGAGGAAGAGGTAGATGACCTCCTCGTCCTGGACGGCGCCGGCCGACTCGAGCATGCTCACGACGCGGCGGTAGTTGCCGTGCGTGAGCACGCAGCCCTTGGGCGGTCCGGTGGTGCCCGACGTGTAGATGAAGGTGAAGGGGTCGTCGGGCGTGACGGCCGCCGTGCGCTCCTCGAGCTCGCTTGCGTCGCGCTTGCGCCCGCGCGCGCGGAGGTCGTCGAGCGCGATCGCGTCGGCGGTGTCGCCCTCGGGGTCGATGACGACGAGCGCGCGCAGATGCGGCAGGCGCTCGCGGACCGCGACGATCTTGGCGACCTGCGAGGCGTCCTCGCAGACGACGGCGACCGACTCGGAGTTGCCGGCGACCCACTCGCACTCCTCGGGCGAGTTGGTCGGGTAGATCGGGACCACGACGGCGCCCGCGCGGGTGATCGCGAAGTCGCAGTAGGTCCACTCCGGGCGCGTGTTGCACAACAGCGAGACGCGCTCGCCGGGCGCGATCCCGAGGTCGATGAGGCCCAGGCCGATCTCGCGGACGATCTCGCCCACCTCGGCGTAGGTCACGTCGCGCCAGTCGTCGCCGACCTTGTGGCGGACCGCGACGCGGTCGGCGAACTGCTCGGCCGCACGGACCATCAGGTCGGCGATCGTCTTGGAACCCGTCGATTGACTGGCGGCGGTGCCGGCCTCCATCGCTCCTCCTCTGGACGTCTACCCGGAGGGCGATTCTATGCGTGTCGCACGCGGGGCGCGACAGGGTGTCAAGCGGAAACTACGCGGTGGCGCTGAAGGCGGCCTGGGGCGACTTCGTCGCCTCACCGAGGGTCGCCATGAAGAGGGTCTTGTCGATGCGGCCCTGGAAGATCGGGACGCCCAACTCCATGCACTTCGAGATCACGTCCCTCCGCTCGAGGCCGGTCTCGCGTGCGAGCTCCGTGGGCGTCAGGTGAATGGCCATCGGAACTTGCTACCTCCTGTGCGTTTGCAACGTTCGGAACGTATAGCGCTCGTCTCGGACAACCTCAACTTAATATGCCTAAAGGGCCGCTCGGAGCGGACGAGTGGCCAGGTCGCCTAGATCGGATTCGGGACGTCCACGAACACGTGGCGCACGCCGAAGCGCTCCGCGAGGCGCTCGCCGAGGGCACGGACGCCGAAGGTCTCGGTCGCGTAGTGGCCCGCGGCGAGGAAGTGCACGGCGCTCTCGCGGGCGCGCGCCATCGAGCGCTCGGCGGGCTCGCCGGTCACGAAAGCGTCGAGGCCGAGGGCGATCGCCTCCTCGAGGTGGTCGGCGCCCGCGCCGGAGCAGATCCCGATCGTGGCGACCGGGTCGGGGCCGTCGGTGAAGGCAAGGGGCTCGCGGGCCGTGGCGGCGCGGACGCGCTCGACGAGCTCGGCCGGGCGCAGCCCGGCGCCCGGGAAGCGCGCCCGGACGCCGATCGTCGTGCGCCCGTGAGCGGCGAAGGGCTCGACGTCCCGCGCGCCGAGCGCGGCGGCGAGCAGGGCGTTGTTGCCGACCTCGAGGTGGCCGTCGAGGGGGAGGTGGTAGGCGGCGAGGGCCATGTCGGCGTCGAAGAGCAGCTGCAGGCGGCGCTTGGAGGCGGCGTCGAGGGCGCGCGGCGGGCCGGCCCAGAAGAGGCCGTGGTGGACGAGGACCAGCTCGGCGCCCTCCTCGCGCGCGCGTGTGAAGAGATCGGCGTTGGCGCTGACGCCCGTGACGACCGTCTGGATTTGGTCGCTACCGGGTACCTGCAAGCCGTTGGGTCCGTAATCGTCGTAGGCCGCCGCGTCCAGGAGCTCGTCCAGGTAGCCAATGATCTGATTGCAGGCCGCCCGCGTCATAGCCATTGTTCCGTTTGTCACACGTTCAAATGAACGCTATTGTTCGGAGGACGGCGCGTAAGCCGGGAGGGTTTTCACGCGCCGCCGCATCGAAGGAGTAGGGGACCATAGCCACGCTAGCCGTCGCACCCGCCGCGTCTCGCGGCGCCACCGAAGCCACCGACCAGTCGCTCGTGGCCGCGGTTCGCGCGGGCGATGACCACGCCTTCGAGGCGCTGTATCACCGCTACCAGCGGCGGATCGGCGCCTACATCTACGGCATGGTCCACGACCACGGCCGTGCCGAGGACATCACGCAGGACGTCTTCATGTCGGCGCTGCGACGCATGCGCGCCACCGAGACCCCGCTCGTCTTCAAGCCGTGGATCTACGAGATCGCCAAGAACGCGTGCATCGACGCCTTCCGTCGCTCCAAGCGCGCCGAGGAGATCTCCTACGACGCCGACGACGGCACCGAGCGCCTGCACCTGGTGAGCAACGGGCCCACGCCCGACGCGGCGGTCGACACGCGGATGTCGCTCGACCACCTGCGCGGCGCCTTCGGCGGCCTCTCGGAGGCCCACCACCAGATCCTCGTGATGCGCGAGCTCGAGGGCCTCAGCTACCGCCAGATCGGCGAGCGGCTGGGCATGAGCCGCCCGTCGGTCGAGTCGACGCTCTTCCGCGCCCGCCGGCGCCTGTCCGAGGAGTACGAGGAGCTCGTCTCCGGCGAGCGCTGCCGTCGCATCCAGTCGATCATCGCCGGCGCCACCGGCGGCCGCGTGGGCGCGCGCGACGAGCGCAAGATGGCCCGCCACGTCTCCTATTGCCAGCCCTGCCGCCGCGCGGCCTTCGCCGCCGGCTTCGACCTCGAGACGCTCGCCCCGCGGCGCACGGTGCGCGAGAAGATCGCCGCGCTGCTGCCGCTGCCGGCCTTCCTCAAGCGCCGCATCGCGGGCCGCGGCGCCGACGACGACGGCACGCTGTCCTCGGCGGTCGGCCACGGCGCGACGCTCGCCCAGCTCTCGACGGCCGCGGCGAGCTACGCCGACCCGGTCATGCACGGCTGGGGCAAGGCCGCCGCGGTGGCGGCAACGGTCGCGCTCGCCGGCCTGGGCGTTGGCATCGGCGGCCACGAGGCCGGCCTCATCGGCGGCGGTCCGCACGACGCGGCCGGCGCGGTCCCCGAGGTCCGCCAGGCGGCGCCCGCGGGCGACCAGCTCACGACCCACCCGGCCTCGAGCGTCGCGGGCCGCACGACGACGGGCGGCGCCGCGCCGTCCTCGGGCTCCGGCTCGACGTCGTCGGGCTCCGGCTCGACGTCCGGCTCGACCGGCTCGGGGTCGGGCTCGTCGAGCGACCCGGTGAGCGCGGCGAAGTCCAAGCTGCCGTCGAGCTCCGACGACCCCGTCACCAAGGCCGTGCGCAAGCTGACCAAGCCGTCGTCCGGGACCACGTCGACCAAGACCGAGGTCCCGAAGGTGGAGCTGCCCAAGGTCGAGGTGCCCAAGCTGCCCGACCCGCCGCCCGGCAGCGATCCCACCGGGGTCGTCGGCGGAGCGGTCAACACCGTCAACGGGGCCACCGGCGCCGCCACGGGCGCCGTCAACGACGCCACCGGCGCGGCCACGGGCGCCGTCAACGACGCGACCGGCGCGGTCGGGGGCGCGACCGGCCCCGTCGGCGGGGTCGTCGGAGGCGCCACTGGAGCCGTCGACGACGCCACAGGCACCGTCACCGGTACGGTGGGCGGCGTGACTGGCGGCGGCGGCATCCTCGGCGGTTGAGCGCGGCCCGACCCGAGGACGAGAGCTTCCTGGAGGCGCTCACCGACTCGAGCCTGTACTCGATCGGCGCGTACTTCTGCGACCGCTCGCCCGACCTCGTCGACGACGTCCTGCGCGACAGCGAGGAGATCGAGCGCCTCGGCCTCGTCCGCTGGGCGCAGCGCGAGGGCACCGAGGTGCCGGCCGCCTTCCAGACGCTCGTCACCGGCCTGGCCGTGCGGTACTTCAAGGCCGTCGCGGGCAGCGGCAGCTAGACTCGGGTCCTCTTCGGGGCGTGGCGCAGCCTGGTAGCGCGCACCGTTCGGGTCGGTGAGGTCCCCGGTTCAAATCCGGGCGCCCCGATTTTGGCGCCTTCGGCGCCCCTCCCCGGTCATCCCCTGGAAGGAGCTTTCGTGTCGATCGATCCCTCGCGCACCGCCATCGTCCTGATCGAGTACCAGAACGACTTCACCTCGGAGGGCGGGGTCCTGCATGGGGCTGTCCAGGAGGTCATGGAGAAGACGGGGATGCTCGAGAACACGCGCAGGCTCGTGGAGGGCGCGCGGGCGGCCGGCGCCACGATCGTGCACGCGCCGATCACCTTCGCCCCCGGGTACGGCGAGCTCTCCGATCACCCCTACGGCATCCTCAAGGGCGTCGTCGACTCGACCGCGTTCGTGAAGGGCGAGTGGGGCGCCGAGATCGTCGACGCGCTCGCGCCTCAGCAGGGTGACGTCGTCGTCGAGGGCAAGCGCGGGCTGGACACCTTCGCCACGACGAACCTCGACTTCATCCTGCGCGCCCGCGGGATCACGACCATCGTCCTCGGCGGCTTCCTCACGAACTGCTGCGTGGAGTCGACGATGCGCACCGGCTACGAGAAGGGCTACCAGGTCATCACGCTCTCGGACTGCGTCGCGGGGACCTCCACGGAGGAGCACGAGAACGCGATCCGCTTCGACTACCCGATGTTCTCCGACGTGATGACCTCGGACGCCGTGACCGGGGAGCTGAGCGGGGCTCCGGTCGCCTCGGGCTGACCGCACACCTCTGCGCGTGCGAACATCGCCGTGATGGAGCACGGTGCGTGGGAGCGCGTCCCGATCAACGCGCAGAGCGTCGAGGCGCCGCTGTCGCGCTCGGCCGTCTTCCTGGTGATGACCGCGGGCGGGGGCGAGGGGGACCTGGCGCGCATCCGCGATGTGCTCGGGGCGGTCGGCGACCTCGTGAAGAACGTCGGGTTCCGGGACCTCGGAGGGCGGCTGTCGTGCGTGGTGGGGATCGGGTCGGCGTTGTGGGACCGGCTGTCGCCGGGCCGGCGGCCGGCGCAGCTGCGTCCCTTCGCGCGGATCGAGGGTCCGGTGCACGCGGCGCCGTCGACGCCGGGGGACCTGCTCTTCCACATCCGCGCCGAGCGCGAGGACATGACCTTCGAGCTCGAGCGCCAGCTGCTGGACCTCGTCGGCGACGCGGCCCGGGTGGCGGACGAGACGACGGGCTTTCGCTACTTCGACGCCCGCGACCTGCTCGGCTTCGTCGACGGCACGGCCAACCCGACCGGGGCGGAGCTGCCCGACGCGGCGCTCATCGGCGCGGACGCCGACCCCGAGTTCGCCGGCGGCAGCTACGTGGTCGTCCAGAAGTACGTGCACGACATGGCCGGTTGGGCGGCGCTGTCGACCGAGGAGCAGGAGGCGATCATGGGCCGGACCAAGATCGACAACATCGAGCTCGACGACGACGACGCGCCCCGCAAGTCCCACAAGACGCTCGCGACGATCGAGGACCCGGACGGGGGCGAGCTGGCCATCCTGCGCGACAACATGCCCTTCGGGCGCCCGGGCGCGGGGGAGTTCGGCACCTACTTCATCGGCTACGCGAGCCGGCTCTGGGTCATCGAGAAGATGCTCGAGCGGATGTTCGTCGGGGTGCCGCCCGGCGCCTACGACCGGCTCCTGGACTTCTCGACCGCGGTCACCGGGGCGACCTTCTTCGTGCCCACCGCGGCGATGCTCGAGGGGCTGGGCGAAGCGCCATCGGCCCCGACCACGGCCTCGCGGTCGCTGGGCATCGGCTCGCTGCGTGGGCAGACCTAGCTCGGCGACGCCGTCCGGGCCCCCTCACCCCTTGGGAGTGATGCGCGGTCACCCCGCCGCGGGAGACGATCCCGCGCCGTCCGGCGCGAACACGAGGAGGGCACGACGGCGCCGATAGACCGCGAGCGGGTCCTGCGAACGCTGACCTTCTGGCTTCGGCCTGCCTTCGCGCTGCGCGTGGTCAACCGCTTCCAGAAGGTGGCGGGGTTCGACCGTGCCGTGGCGCTGGCGTCAAGCGCGCTGACGGCGCTCATCCCGCTCACCATCATCACCAGCGCGGTGCTCTCGAAGCTGGGGATCAAGGACGCCGCGGCCCGGATCATCGACCGCTACGACCTCACCGGCGACGGGGCCGAGGCGGTGCGCGACGCGTTCTCGCCGGCGAACGGGGCGACCACGAGCCTCGGGATCGTCGGCGTGCTGTTCCTGCTGCTCGCGGTGCTGAGCTTCACGAGGGCGGCGCAGCGCCTGTTCGAGCAGACGTGGGAGCTCAAGGCACTGAGCGTGCGCAACACGGTCAACGGCCTGCTCTGGGTGGGCGTGCTGGCGGTGTACTCCGCGGGTACCGGTGCCATCCACGGTGAGGTCGACGCGGGGCGCTTCGACCTCGTCGCCTCGGCCATCGTCATGCCCGTGACCTTCGCCTTCCTGGTCTGGAGCGGCTGGGTCCTCAGCGCCAAGCGGATCGCGCGGGCCGACCTCGTGCCGTTCGGCGTCGTCGCGGCGGTCCTCCTGGCCATCTACTCGGTGGGCGCGACCGTGTACGTGCCGCACCTGTTCAGCACGTATGCCAACCGCTACGGGGTGATCGGCGCCGTCTTCGCGATCATCTCGACGCTCTTCTGCGTGATGGTCGTGCTCGTGGGCTCCGCGGCGGTGGGGCGCGAGGTCGTGGACGAGCTCGGGCGCATCCGGCGCGGCGAGCGCCCGGCCGACAACGAGGTGCGCCGCCAGTGGGACACGCTCCTCGGCGACCTCCGGCTGCGATGGGAGACCACGCGCGAGGAGATCGAGCGCCGCCGCCGGCGCCGCAGGGAGGCCAAGCAGCGCTGAGCGCTCACGTGAAGGACTCGAGCACCTTGCGCGTCTTTGACTCCTGCGGGGCGGAGGCGTCGAGGCCCTCGTGGGCGAGCCACGCGCGGAAGGCGCGGCCGGCCTGGTGGGCGTCGTCGGGGTCGGCCTTGATCGACAGCTCGACGAAGTCGTCGCCGTCGGGCATGACCCAGCGCTCGACGGTTACCTTCTCGGTCAGCAGGTCGGGCTCGAGGGTCCAGCGCTGGACGTCGACCGGACCCCGCGGCGAGACGGAGGCAAGCGGCTCGCCGACGCGCGCGAGGTCGCGCAGGAAGCGCTCCTGGTCGGCGGAGAACAGCCGATCGAGGGTGCGGCGGCCGGCGACGACGTCGGCGAGCTCGCCGGGGTCCTGGTCGGCGTCGAGCTTCGCCGAGGGCTGCGGGTCGGCGCCCACGACGTCGAGCTGTATCTCGAAGCCGTCGAGGTCGTTCCAGGCCGCGTCGACGGCCGAGGGCACGACGGGGCGCAGCTTGACGGTCGAGTCCTCGCCCGCGCCCTCGGTCGCGCGAGCGCGCAGGACGACGTGGGCCTCGAAGAGCGCCAGGTCGTCGGAGTCGAAGAACCAGATCTTGCGCGCGATCGGGTTGCTCCGGGGCTCGTGGAGGCCGGCCTCGACCAGCTTCTCGTCCGCGGCGGAGACGGTGAACTTGAACTCGACGCTGTGGATGGCGGGGTCGAGCTCGAGCGTCGGTGCGTCGCTCTGATCGCCCATGGCGCGAGCGTGCTCCTACGCGCTGTCGCAGGCGGGCGCCTGCGCACTTCGGTGCGCCTGGGGCCGCGAAGCGGTGCAGAAGCGTCAGGGCGCGAAGGGATGGCTTCTTCGATCGAGAGGCGCTACGCGTCGAGGTAGAGCGCGAACTCCCAGGGGTGCGGGCGCAGGCGGACCTCGTCGACCTCGGCGCGCTTGTGCTCGATGTAGGCCTCGAGGAGGTCGGAGGTGAACACGTCGCCGGCGAGCAGGAACTCGTGGTCGGCCTCGAGCGCGTCGAGCACGCGGTCCAGCGACGTCGGCACCTGGGCGATCTGCGCCTGGCGCTCGGGCGAGAGCTCGTAGAGGTTCTCGTCGACCGGGTCGGGCGGCTCGAGCCCGCGCTGGATGCCGTCCAGGCCGGCCATGAGCAGCGCCGCGAAGGCCAGGTAGGGGTTGGCGCTCGGATCCGGCGAGCGGAACTCCACGCGCTTGGCCTTCGGGTGGGTGAAGTAGACGGGGACGCGGACCGCGGCCGAGCGGTTGCGCTGGGCGTACAGGAGGCTGACCGGCGCCTCGTAGCCGGGCACGAGGCGCTTGTAGGAGTTCGTCGTCGGCGCGCAGAAGGCGAGCAGCGCCGGCGCGTGGGTGAGCAGGCCGCCGACGTAGTGGCGCCCGGTTTCGGAGAGCAGCGCGTAGCGGTCGGCGTCGAACATCAGCGTCTCGCCGCTCTTCCACAGCGACATGTGCGTGTGCATGCCCGAGCCGTTCTCCTCGAAGATCGGCTTGGGCATGAAGGTCGCGACCTTGCCGGCCTGGCGGGCCACGTTGCGCGCGACGTACTTGTAGAGCTGCATGGTGTCGGCCATGCGCAGCAGCGGCTGGAAGCGCAGGTCGATCTCGGCCTGGCCGGGGCCGCCGACCTCGTGGTGGTGGACCTCGACCTCGACACCCATGCGCTCGAGCGTGAGCGCCATCCGGCCGCGCAGGTCGGCGAGGGTGTCGAGCGGCGGCGCGGGGAAGTAGCCCTGCTGGGAGCGGTTCGTGTAACCCAGGTTCCCTCCCGCGCCGTCGCCGTCGCGCCCGAAGCCCAGGCCCGCGTTCCAGAAGCCCTCCGGGGAGTCGACCTCGTAGAAGCCGCGGTTGGCCGCCTGGCCGTAGGCGACGTGATCGAAGATGTAGAACTCGGCCTCCGGGCCGAAGAACGCCGTGTCGGCGATGCCGCTGCTCGTGAGGTGCCGCTCGGCCTTGCGCGCGACGTGGCGCGGGTCGCGCGAGTACCACTCGCCGCTGATCGGGTCGCGCACGTCGCAGACGAGCGACAGCGTCGGGAACTCGTGGAAGGGGTCGATCATCGCCGTGGCCGGGTCGGGCACGAGCAGCATGTCCGACTCGTTGATCGCCTGGAAGCCGCGGATCGAGGAGCCGTCGAACCCGGCGCCCTCGGTCAGCAGGCCCTCCGAGAGCTCGCGCGCGGCGACCGCGAAGTGCTGCCAGGTGCCGGGGAGGTCGGTGAACTTGAGGTCGACGAGGGCGACCTGGTGCTCGTTGGCGAAGGCGACGACGTCCCCGGGCGCGAGGGCGGCGTCGGCGGACACCGGCATGGCGAGCGGCGGCCCGAGCAGCGTGGATCGGGGCTCGTTGACCAGGGACACGTTGGTCTCCTCTCCTCGCGCGTCTTCTGCGGCCGACGCTACGCTCGCGGGGCGGCGGGTGGCTCAGGCCGGCGGCTCAGGCGCCGCTCACGGGGCTCTCAGGCGGCTCACAGCTTCTGCGCCGATACTGTCGGACATGGGTCAGGGAGTCAACGGACATCGCGTGCTCGTCGTCGACGACGAGCCCAACATCGTCGACGTGGTCACGATGGCCCTGAAGTTCCAGGGCTTCTCGGTCGAGTCGGCGGGCACGGGCGCCGCCGCGGTGGCCGCCGTGGCCTCCTTCCACCCACACCTGATCGTCCTCGACGTGATGCTCCCCGACATGGAGGGCTTCGACGTGGCCCAGCGCCTCGGCGCCCAGCACGCGCGGGTTCCGATCATCTACCTGACGGCCCGCGACGCCACCGAGGACAAGATCCGAGGGCTGACCCTCGGCGGCGACGACTACGTCACCAAGCCCTTCAGCCTCGAGGAGCTCGTCGCGCGCATCCGCTCGATCCTGCGCCGCACCGGCGAGGCCGAGCCCGAGTCCAGCCGCCTGGTCTTCGAGGACCTCGAGCTCGACGAGGACGCGCACGAGGTCCGGCGCGGCGACGCGATCGTCGACCTCACCGCGACCGAGTACCGCCTGCTGCGCTACCTGATGCTCAACCCGCGTCGGGTGCTCACGCGCACGCAGCTGCTCGAGCACGTGTGGGAATACGACTTCGGCGGGGACGCGCGCGTGTTGGAGACGTACATCAGCTACCTGCGCAAGAAGCTCGACGCCCACGGGCCGTCGCTCATCCACACGGTGCGCGGCGTCGGCTACGCGCTGCGCCAGCCACGGGCATGATGGCCTCGCTGCGGGCGCGGTTGCTCGTGGCCGTCCTGGCGCTGACGGCGTGCGGGCTGCTGCTCGTGGGCGCGATCACCTACGCCGAGCAGCGCTCGTTCCAGTTCGACCGGGTCGATCAGCAGCTGCGCGGCGGGATCGGGCCGGCCGCGCACGAGCTCGGGGGCCCGGACCACGACAACGACCGGGGCGGGGGGTCGGACTACGGCCAGGGCAAGCCGCCGCCGGGGGGCTTCGGCCTGCCGCCCGGGAGCTACGTCCAGCGGCGCGCCGCCGACGGGACGGTGCTCAGCGGCCATCCGGTCGAGACCCTCGGCCAGACCGTGACGGCAATGCCCGACCTGCCGGCGACGCTGCCGATCGGGCGCACCGTCACCGTCGAGGGCGTGAGCGGCGCGGGAACGCGCTACCGCGTCCTCGCCCAGCGCGACACGGCGGACGGCACCATCAACGTCGCAGCGATCCCACTGGCGGCCACCGACGACAACCTGCGGCGCCTGCTCGCCGTCGAGGCGCTCGTCATCGCGGCGGTGCTCATCGTCCTCGGCCTCGTCTCGTGGGTGGTCGTCCGCGTCGGCCTGCTGCCGCTGGATCGCATGGGGCACACGGCGCGCGCGATCGCCGCCGGCGACCTTTCCCACCGCGTCGAGCCGACCGATCCGCGGACCGAGGTCGGCCGCCTGGGGATCGCGCTCAACGCGATGCTCGACCGCCTCGAGCGCGCCTTCGGCGAGCGCGAGGCCAGCGAGGACCGCCTGCGGCGCTTCATCGCCGACGCCTCGCACGAGCTGCGCACGCCGCTGGCCTCGATCCGCGGCTACGCGGAGCTCTTCCGGATGGGTGCCGCGCGCGAGCCGGCCGACGTCGAGAAGGCGATGCGCCGCATCGAGGACGAGGCGGCGCGCATGGGCGTGCTCGTCGAGGACCTGCTGACGCTGGCGCGCCTGGACGAGGTGGCCGAGATGCCGCACGTCGAGCTCGATCTCGCGGCGATCGTGCGCGATGCCGTCGACGACGGGCGGGCCGCGGCGCCGGGACGGACGATCGGCGCCGCGATCGACGGCCCGGCCATGGTCGTGGGCGACCGCGACCAGCTGCGCCAGGTGCTCGGCAACCTGCTGCGCAACGCCTTCGTCCACACGCCCGACGGGACGCCGATCGAGGTCACCTTGGGGCGCGACGGCGGCGACGTGCGCCTGGAGATCCGCGACCACGGCCCCGGGCTGCCCACGAGCGATGCCGAGGCCCTGTTCGAGCGCTTCTGGCGCTCGGAGGGCGGGCGCGTCCGCGGCCGCGGCGGCGCCGGGCTGGGGCTGGCCATCGTGGCGGCGATCGTCGACGCGCACGAGGGCGAGGTGCGCGCCGGCAACGCCCCGGGCGGCGGTGCGACCTTCGTGGTCACGTTGCCCGCCGCCTGACTCCCAGCCGCCTCTCAGGCTGCTCCCACCGCCGTCCCACGCGGCGGGCCGACATTGTGGGCCATGAGCGAGCAGACGATCCGCCGGCCGGCGTCGCGGCGCAACGGACGCGCGCGCGGGCACGGCGCGCCGAGCGTCGAGATCGTCGTGCCGGTCTACAACGAGCAGGCCGGCCTGGAGCGCAGCATCCGCAGCCTGCATCATTATCTGGGCGCCGAGTTCCCCTTCTCGTGGCGGATCGTCATCGCCGACAACGCGAGCACCGATGCGACGCCTGTCATCGGCGCGTCCCTCGCGCGCGAGCTGCCCGGGGTCGAGCTGCTGCGCCTGGAGCGCAAGGGGCGCGGGCTCGCCCTGCGCGAGGCGTGGTCGCGCAGCGACGCGCGGGTCGTCTGCTACATGGACGTCGACCTCTCGACCGACCTGCGGGCCCTGCTGCCGCTCGTGGCCCCGCTGCTCTCGGGGCACAGCGACGTCGCCATCGGGACGCGCCTGGCGCCCAGCGCCCGCGTCGTGCGCGGGCCCAAGCGCGAGCTCATCTCGCGCGCCTACAACCGCCTGCTGCGCACGGTGCTGCGCGCGCGCTTCTCCGACGCGCAGTGCGGCTTCAAGGCCGTCACCGCGGGGGCGGCGCGGCGCCTGCTCGCCGACGTCCGCGACGACGGCTGGTTCTTCGACACCGAGCTGCTCGTCCTCGCGCAGCGCCGCGGGCTGCGCATCCACGAGGTGCCCGTCGACTGGGTCGACGACCCCGACTCGCGCGTGGACATCGTGCGCACGGCGCTCGAGGACCTGCGCGGCGTGGCGCGGCTGGCGGCCGCGGGCCCGGTGGCGCGCTTCATGGCCGTCGGCGTCCTGTCGACGATCGCCTACGTCGCGCTCTACGTGCTGCTGCACGCGGTCGTGGGCGCGGGCGCCGCCAACGCGATCGCGCTGGCGATCACGGCGGTCGCCAACACCGCCGCCAACCGGCGCCTGACCTTCGGCGTGCGCGGCCGCGAGGGGCTCGCGCGCCACCATGCCCGGGGCGCCGTCGTGTACGTGCTGACCCTGGGGCTGACCACGCTCGCGCTCGTGACGCTGCACCGCGTCGACCCGGCGCCGGCGCGAGCGGTCGAGCTCGCGGTGCTGGTCGCGGCCGGCGCCGCCGCCACGATCACGCGCTACGTCGCGCTGCGCACGTGGGTCTTCGCCCGCGGACGCCGGCCTCAGCCGGTGGCGAGGAACGTGCGCGTGCAGGCCGACAGGGCGGCGTAGACGGCCTCGGCGTTGGCGCTGCCGCGGACCGACCCCGACCAGAGGCCGAGATAACCGCGCCCGTCCTCGTAGGGGACGCCGTTCGGGCCGCCCGCGCACATCGCGCCGACGGCGGCCGCCACCTGGGCCGCGGTGGAGCCCGTCGCGCTGACGTTGAGCATCGGTGCGTAGCTCGACCGCATCGCCGTCGCGTGCCAGAGCCGGCGGGCGGTGGGATCGAGGACCCTGTTGCGCCCGCGGAAGATCTTCACGAAGTCGGTGGCCCGGCCGGCGCGATGGCTCTTCGGCAGGTGGCCGTGCAGGCCCCAGTGCGGGCGTCCGCGCGCGGCCGTGTAGCCGTAGAGGGCGACGAGCGTCGTCGGCGCCTTGGCGCCGTCCGGGACGTCGCGCATGCACCTGGCGTACGTGGACGCGTCGCGGCGCTTGTCGGCCGCGGCGGGGCTCACCTCGTCGTAGGCGGCCACTGCCAGCGCGTTCCGCCACGGCGCGCTGTAGACGCAGCGGTGGAGGCCGGGCAGCTTGGCGGGCACGTGGCCGGGCCACGCCGGGGCGCCCTTGAAGTCGACCGTGTGCGACCAGCGCAGGCACGGGATCCCTTCGGGCGGGTTGAGCATGTCGCCGGAGATCTCGAGCTGGAGGGTCTGGCGGCAGCCCACGAAGACGGCGGTGGCGGTGACCGGGCCGTCCATCCGCAACGTGCAGGTCGGGGTGGCGCCGCAGGCCGCGGCACCGTCGAGCCAGCGGTCGAAGTACCAGCCCGAAGCCGGCCGGGCGCTGAGCGTGACGGGTATGCGGGGCGTGACGTCATCGAAGCAGCGCGGGCCGCAGACGAAGCCCATCCCGCTCACGGTGCCCGATCCGCGCTTGGTCACCGTGAGGCGGACCGACGTCTTGGCGAACACCGCGGTCACCTGCCGGTCCGCGGTCATCGCCACCGTGCACGTGGGGTCGGTCCCGGCGCAGGCGCCCTCTCAATGGTCGAAGTGCGAGTTGGACGCGGCGCGGGCGTGCAGATGCACCGTGGTGCCGGTCGCATAGTCGCGCGCGCACGGCAGCGCGCACGCGCTGATCGGCAGCCCCACGCTCCCGCTGCCGTCGCCCGCCGTCGTGACCGTCAGCCGGGTGGTCAGCATGCAGCTGCCGTCGCCGACCTGCAGCGTCGCGACGGTGCCGGTGGTCTCGGCGCGGGCGAAGTGGGTGCCGGTCGGGCTGCCGGCGTCGTCCCAGCTGACGGGGGCGACGGCCTGGTAGCAGCCGGCGGCGGGCGCGGTGAAGGTGGTCCTGACGTGCTCGTCGATGGAGTCGGTCTCCGAGCCGCCGCCGCAGAGGGTCCACGTCCGGGTCTCGACGTCATGGCCGGTGACGGTCGCCGGCAGGTCAAGCTGATCGCTGACCGGGTCGGCGCCGTCGAACAGCAAGCCCTGGGAGCCGACCCGGGCGAGCGGGAAGGTCGGGAAGTCGGCGGGGTCCAGGTCGCTCTCGTCGGTGCCCGGCGCGGAGCACGGGGCCTGGTTGAGGAAGCTCTCCTCCCAGGAGTCGTCCGCGGTGAACGTGACCGTCTGGCCGGGCTGTGCGGGGTTGGGGGAGAAGGACGCGTTGCTCGAGCCCGCGTCGCACGAGACGTCCCCCAGGAACTGACAGGACGCGGTGGCCGGCGCGTGCATGGTGGCGACGCCGAGCGTGCGCGTTGGATCGGCCTGCGCGGCCGGCGCGTGCGCCGTCAGGACGGCGCACGTCGCTGTCAGGCTCACAACCCCCCGCCGGATGCCCCACATGGCGCGTGGACGCTATCCGGACGGGAGGCGGGAGGCAAGCGAGCCTGGACTTTTGGATCTGACAGTGGCGTCTACGCGAGGGCGGCGAGCGCGTCGGCGCGGCCGCTCAGGTCGTAGAGGGTGGTGGTGGTCGAGCCGGTCGTGATCGTGACCTTGCGCCCGACCTGGGTCACGGCCGCCATGACCTTGGAGGCGCCGACGCGGCCGTCGTTGCCGCCGAAGCCGTTCGACCCGCTGGTCAGGACCCAGCGGACGCGGCCGCTGCGGACGGCGTCGGCGAGCCACTGGACGCTGACCTCGCTCTCGCGGCCGGAGAAGCCGCCGATGCCGGCGACGTCGGCGCCCGACTGGATGATCGAGGCCGCCGCGCCCGACTGGCTGGAGACGGCGATGGCGCCGCCGCCGTGCGCGTCGGCGTAGGCGACCGCCTGGGTCAGGCCGGCGCTGTCGCCGCCGAAGGGGCCGCCACGCATGCCGCCGCCCAAGCCGCCGCCCTGCGCCGAGCCGCCGCCGGTGGGGGGCGCGAAGCCGCCGCCCTGCGCGGTGCCGCCGCCGGTGGGGGGCGTGAAGCCGCCGCGGCCGAAGGCGCCCGCGCCGCCGGGGCCGCCGCCGGGGCCGCCGCCGGGGCCGCCGCCCGGGCCGCCGCCGAAGCCGACCGTCGCGGGGCCGCCCGCGGGGAACGTCCCCTCGGTCGCGTGCCCGAGGGTCTGGACCGCCCAGCTCGCCGGAGCGAGCAGGAGCAGGCCGAGCGCGGCCGCGAGGACCGCCGCACGCAGGCGGCCGGGCACCGCCACGAGCGTGACGGCGACGATCGCGACGCCGACGAGCAGGACGGCCGGCAGCCACGTCAGCTCGCCGGGGAGGTTGTGGAGCACGAGCAGTTCGCTGACGACGCCGGCGGCGAGCGCGAGCGCCGCCAAGGCGCCGGCGAGGCGCCCGCGCGTCAGGAACCAGCCGGCGCCCGCGCCCACGAGCGTCGCCGTGAAGGGCGCGAGCTGCGAGACGTAGTAGGGATGGAAGATCCCGCGCGCGAAGCTGAAGGCGATCGCGATCGTCGCGAACATGCCGCCGGCGGCGATCAGCCAGCCGGTGCGCGCGTCGGAGCGGCGCAAGCGCGTCGCCACCGCGAGGGCGACGATCGCGACGACGGCGAAGCCGAGCAGCCAGCCGGCCTGCCCGCCGAGGCCCTCGTTGAAGAGTCGCAGCGGGCCGGTGGCGCCGCCGAAGGTCGTGCCGCCGCCCGGGCCTCCGCCGCCCGGTCCACCGCCGCCGCCGAAGGCCTGCGGCCCGCCGGCCTGGCCGTCGAGGCGCCCAAAGCCGTTGTAGTCGAGGATCAGGCTGAGGATGCTGTTGTCGCTCGTCCCGGAGATCCACGGGCGGCTGCCGGCGGGCGTGAGCGCCATCAGCAGCGGCCACGCCCCGCCCACCACGACCATCGCCACGCCTCCGAGGAGGAGCTGACGCAGCGCCGCGAGCCGGCCGCGCGGCGCGATCCACAGCCACGCCGCGACGATCGCGGGCACCACGAGCAGGGCGGCGCCCATCTTCGTCTCGAACCCGAGGCCGACGCAGACGCCGGCGAGCACGACCCACCGCGTCCGGCCGTCCTGGAAGCCGCGCACGAGGCACCAGAGGGCCGCGACGCAGCACAGGACGAGCAGCGCGTCGGGGTTGTTGTGGCGCGAGATCGCCACGGTGATCGGGGTCACGGCGAGCACGAGGCCGGCGACGAAGCCGGCCGTCCGGCCCCACATGCGGCGCGTGAGGTCGTAGACGAGCGCGACGGCCGCGATGCCCATCAGCGCCTCGGGCACGAGGATGCTCAGGGAATGAAAGCCGAAGACCCTCACCGACAGCGCCTGGACCCAGAGGGCGAGCGGCGGCTTGTCGACCGTCATCAGGCCGCTCGGATCGAAGGAGTCGTAGAGGAAGTTGTGCCAGCTCGAGCTCATCGAGCGCACGGCGGCGCTGTAGTACGAGTTCGCCCAGCCGTTGCGGTCCAGGGCCCAGAGGTTCAGGAGCCCGGCGAGGACGACGAGGGCGCCCAGCTCAGGGAAGGGGAGCGCCCGCCGAAGCGAGCGCGCGCGGGTGTCGGTGTCTGCGGTTTGGAAGGCCGCGGGCCGGCGGCGCGCGCGAGCGGGCGCGGCGGGGGCGGCGGCGTTGGAGAGCGTCGGCATGATGGCCAAGAGGGTCGGCGCGCGGGCTTGGAGCGATACGTGGCGCGCCTGGGAATCGCCTGAGCCGCGATCGGCGCTCTACGCGCAGGCGGGCCGCTCGCGCGCGACGCTCAGGCTCGGCCGGCGTAGCCACGGGCGCAAGGGCTACCGCGGGGCGATCACGCTCGGCGTGGCCGCCTGAGCGCGGCGCCGGGCGCCGCCCCACGGTCGCCAGGCGATAGAACTGCGGTTGTCAGGTCCCCGACGATCGCGAGGTGGTGGATGGCTGAGGGCACCGTCGGCTTCGTCGGCCTCGGCGCCATGGGTGCGCACATGGTCGCGCGGCTGCTCGACGCCGGCCGCGAGCTCGCGGTCTTCGACACGCGCGCCGAGGCGCTTCGGGAGCCGGTGGCCCGCGGCGCCCGCGCCTGCGGCTCGGCCAAGGAGGTCGCCGACGCGGCCGAGACCGTGCTCGTGAGCCTGCCCACGCCCGACGTCGTGCGCGCGGTGGCCGGCGAGGCCGCCGAGGGCGGTGCCGTCGACACCTTCGTCGACCTCTCGACCACGGGGCCCGAGGTCGCCGGGGAGATCGCCGCGACGCTCGGCGCCCACGGCGTCGCGTCGCTCGACGCGCCCGTCAGCGGCGGGGTCGCCGGCGCGCAGGCCGGCACGCTGACGATCATGGCCGCGGGCGAGGAGGCGGTCTTCGAGCGCGTCCGGCCCCTGCTCGAGGCGCTCGGGCGCAACGTCGTCCTCGTCGGCTCGCAGCCCGGGCAGGGCCAGCTCGCGAAGGTCCTCAACAACCTGCTCTCGGCGAGCGCCATCGCAATCACCGGCGAGGCGCTCGCGCTCGGGGTCCGCGGCGGCCTCTCGGCGCGCACGCTGCTCGACGTCTTCAACTCCAGCAGCGGGCGCAACACGGCCAGCGCCGACAAGTTCCCCAAGCACGTGCTCCCGCGCACCTTCGGCGCCGGCTTCCGCCTGGAGCTGATGAACAAGGACGTGCGCCTGTGCCTGGACGAGGCGCGCCGGCGCGGCGTGCCGATGACCCTCGGCGGCGCGGTCGGGGAGCTCTGGGAGCGCGCGGCCGCGGACGCCGCCGACGGCGCCGACTGCACCGAGATCGTGCGCATGCTCGAGGCCGACGCCGGGGTGGTGGTGGGCGATGAGTAGCGGCTGGAGCGTGCTCGCGGTGCGCTACGGGACGCTCGAGACGACCCGCGCCGACGCCTACTACCGCTACCAGGCCTACGGCGAGCCCGACGGTCCGCAGGTGCTCGACTACTTCTTCTGGATCGTCCGTCGCGACGACGAGACGATCCTCGTCGACACCGGCTTTCACCCCGACGTCGGGCGCCGGCGCGGGCGCACGCTGCTGATCGAGCCGGCCGAGGCGATGGCGGCGCTGGGCGTCGGGCCCGAGACGGTGTCGCGGATCCTGCTCACCCACCTGCACTACGACCACACCGGCAACCTCGACCGCTTCCCGGACGCCGAGCTGCTCGTCGCCGGGCGCGAGCTCGACTTCTGGCTCGGCCCGCTCGCCCGCCGCGCGCAGTTCGCCCACGCAGTCGAGGCGAGCGAGCTGGGCCAGGTGCTCGCCGCCGTCGACGCCGGCCGCGTGCGGCGCCTGGAGGGCGGCGAGGAGATCGCCCCTGGCGTGCACGCTTTGCTCCTCGGGGGCCACTCGCCCGGGCAGCTCGCGCTCGGGATCGACGGGCGCGGCGGCTGGACCGTGCTCGCTTCCGACGCCGTGCACTTCTACGAGGAGCTCGAGCGCGACCGGCCCTTCGGCGTCCTCGCCGACCTCGCCGAGATGTACGAGGGCTACGACACGCTGCGCGAGCTCGCGGGCTTCCCCGAGGCGCACCTCGTGCCCGGCCACGACCCTGACGTGATGGCGCGCTACCCGCGCGTTGACGGCCCCGCCGGTGAGTTCGCCGTGGAGATCCGGTGAGCGCCGCCGACGACCGCCGCCGCGAGCTGCGCGAGGCCTTCATCGAGGCGCGCGGCTTCTGGACGCCGCTGTGGGAGGGGCTGCTGGAGCTCGACCCCGACTTCTTCGAGGCCTACCTCGGGTTCTCGTCGGTGCCGTGGCGCAACGGGCCGCTGGAGCCGAAGGTCAAGGAGCTCGTCCTGCTCGCGATGGACGCGGCCGCGACGCACCTCTTCGAGCCGGGCATCCGCCAGCACGCCCGCAACGCGATCGGCCACGGCGCCACGCGCGAGGAGCTCATGGAGGTCCTCGAGCTGACGAGCACGCTCGGCATCCACGCCTGCAACATCGGCGTGCCGATCCTCGTCGAGGAGCTCGAGGCCGCCGGGCAGCCCATCGACCGCGAGCTCGACGAGCGTCGCCGCGAGGTCAGGGCGGACTTCGAGGCCAAGCGCGGCTACTGGAACCCGTTCTGGGACGACATCCTCGCCCTGGACCCCAAGTTCATGGCGGCCTACACCGAGTTCTCGGGCGTGCCGTGGGTCCACGGCGTGCTCGAGCCCAAGGTCAAGGAGATGATCTACATCGCCTTCGACGTCGCGGCGACGCACCTCTACGCGCCCGGGCTGCGCGCGCACATTCGCAACGCCCTCGGGCTCGGGGCCACGCGCGAGGAGATCATGGAGGTCATCGAGCTCGTCAGCGTGATCGGCATCCACTCGTGCGCCGTCGGCGTCCCGATCCTCATCGAGGAGCTGGGCTCGTGACCGTCGGCGTCGTGGGCCTGGGCAACATGGGCGGGCGCATCGCGCGCCGGCTCGTCGACGGCGGCGAGGACGTCGTCGGCTTCGACCTCGACCCGGCGCGCGCGGCCGCCGCCGGGGCGCGCGCCGCCGGCTCGGCCGCCGAGGTCGCGCGCGAGGCCGACGTCGTGCTCCTCTCCCTGCCCGACAGCCCGGCCGTCGAGGCGGTCGTCGAGGCGATCGAGCCGGCGCTGCGCGCGGGCCAGGTCGTGGTCGACCTCAGCACCGCCGCGCCCGCGTCGACGGTGGCGCTCCACGACCGTCTGGCCGACCGCGACGTCGCCTACGTCGACGCCGGGATCTCCGGGGGCGCCGCGGGCGCCGAGGCCGGGACGCTGACGATCATGGCCGGCGGCCCGGCCGCGGCGCTCGACACGGTCCGCCCGGTGCTCGCGCACTTCGCCGAGCACGTGCACCACATGGGCGACAGCGGCAGCGGCCACACGGCCAAGCTGCTCAACAACTTCCTCAACGGCGTCAGCCTGGCGGCGACCGCCGAGGTCATGGTCGCCGGGCGCAAGGCGGGCCTTGACCTGCGCCAGCTGCTGGAGGTCATCAACACCAGCAGCGGCGTGAACTTCGCCACGCTGCACCGCTTCCCGCGGATCGTCGAGGGCGACTACCTCGAGGGCGGCCTGACGAGCGACCTGATGGCCAAGGACCTCATGCTCTACCTCGACCTCACGCGCGAGCTCGGGGTCACGAGCCTCAACGGGCCGCCGTGCCTGGCCGCGTTCCATCTCGCCGCGGCGCTGGGCTACGGCGACCAGATCTCCAACCGCGTCGTCGATGCGCTGGGCGACATCGCCGGCGGCGTGCGGATCCACGACCAGACCAGGGAGGCGACATGAAGATCGTCCGCGGCCGCGAGGGCAAGCCCTCCGAGCATCGCACCGAGACCTTCACCGGCGACGTATGGGGCGATGTCGTCCTTGCCGGCGACGGCCTGACCGTCAACAGCGTCTTCTTCGCGCCGGGGGCGCGGACGCACTGGCACACCCACGGCGTCGGCCAGGTCCTGCACGTCACGCACGGGCGCGGCCTGTTGTGGTCCTCCGACGAGGGCCGCGGCGTCGTCCTCGAGCCCGGCGACGTAGCCCACATCCCGGCCGGCGAGCGCCACTGGCACGGCGGCGCACCGGACTCGTTCCTGCTGCACCTCGCGATCTCCGTCGGGCCCGCCGACTGGCAGGAGCCCGTCTCCGACGACGATTACCAGGAGGCCGTCGATGCCCTCAGCTGACCCCGTCACCTCGCGCCGCGGCTTCTTCTGGACCGGCGTCGAGCGCGTGCAGAGCCCGTTCGGGACCGTCGTGCGCGGCCCGATGTACGTCGAGTGGGAGGAGCCCGTCGAGGTCACGCGGCCCTTCCCGATCGTCCTCGTCCACGGCGGCGGCGGGCAGGGGCTGGACTGGATGCAGACCTTCGACGGGCGCCCCGGGTGGGCGCCGATGCTCGTGCAGCGCGGCTACAAGGTCTACGTCGTCGACCGCCCGGGCCACGGGCGCTCGTCCTTTCACCCCGACGTCATCGCGCCGATGGGGGCGCCGTTCCCGTTCGAGGCCGGCGTGGGGATCTTCCGCTCGCCGACCGAGGGGCCGATGTCGCATCCGACCGCGCACCTGCACACCCAGTGGCCGGGCACGAGCGAGGACGACGACCCGGCCCTGGAGGCGATCGTCGCCTCCAGCGGGCCCGTCCCCGAGCTGAAGGTCTCCCAGGAGCTCGACCAGTCGCGCCTGGCCGAGCTGTTGGACCGCATCGGGCCGGCGGTGGTCATGGCCCACTCGCTCGGCGGCCCCGCGGGCTGGCTGATCGCCGACGCCCGGCCCGACCTCGTCAAGGCGCTCGTGGAGATCGAGGCGGTCGGCCCGCCGTTCGCCGAGAACCCCCAGCTCGGGCTGACGCTCGAGTACGGGCTGACCGCGGCGCCGCTGACCTACGACCCGCCCGTCGGCGACCCGGCCGAGCTCGAGGGCAGGCCGCGGCGGCTGCCCAACCTGGCCAAGGTCCCGATCGCCTACGTGTCGGCGCCGGCCTCGCCCTTCGTGCACTTCCACGACGCGATGGTCGAGTACCTGCGCGCGGCGGGCTGCGAGGTCGACAGTCTCAAGCTCGCCGAGCAGGGCGTGCAGGGCAACGGCCACGCGATGATGCTCGAGAAGAACAACGCCGAGGCGCTGGAGCCGATCGCGGCCTGGATCGAGGCCAAGGTCGGCGGATGAGCGAGGGGCGGCTGGCGGGCCGCGTGGCGGTCGTGACCGGCGGCGCCGGCGGCATCGGCGGGGCGACCGCGCGGCGGCTGGCGGCCGAGGGCGCGCGCGTGGTCGTCGTCGACCTCGACGGCGAGCGCGCGGAGCGGGTGGCGGCCGAGCTGCCCGGCGAGGCGCTGGTGGTCGCGGCCGACGTCGCGCTCGAGGACGACGTCGAGCGCTACGTGGCCGCCGCCGTCGAGCGCTTCGGGCGCATCGACCTGCACCACCTCAACGCCGGCATCCCCGGCACGCTGACCGCGCTGCCCGACCTCGAGGCGGCCGACTTCGACCGCGTCCTGGCCGTCAACGTCCGCGGCATGTTCCTCGGGCTGCGCGCCGCCTTCCGGCGCTTCGCGGCCCAGGGCGGCGGCGGCGCGATCGTCACCACCGGCTCGATCGCGTCGCTGCGCGGGAGCGCCGACCTGCTCGCCTACCACGCCTCCAAGCACGCGGTCGTCGGCCTCACGCGCAGCGCCGCCGTCTACGGCGGGCCGCTGGGCGTCCGCGTCAACGCCGTGGCGCCCGGCATCGTGCCGACCGAGCTCTTCGCGGCGGCGGGCGGCGCGCGCGGCGGCGGCAGCGACATGGTGGCGCGCGCGGCCACGACGCCCATGCGCCGCGCCGGGACGCCCGAGGAGGTCGCCGCGCTCGTCGCCTTCCTGCTCTCGGACGACGCCGCCTACATCACGGGCGAGGTCGTCTCGGTCGACGGCGGCGCCACGGCGACCAACACCCTGCGGCCCTCCGGCGGCGCCGGGGCGTGGGACCCGGCGGCGGTCGACCCGCGCTGACTACTTCGGCGGCAGCGTGCCGACGTAGGTCAGGCTGCGCTTGACCCAGGCCGAGAGGTCGCGCTTGGTCTTCAGGCCCTCGGGCGCGACGGTGATCCAGCCGTCCATCGTGCGCTTGCCCATCTCCATGAGCTTGACGTGCGGGCGCGCGAGCGCCTCGTCGGTCTTCGCGGGGTCGATGCGCGCGAGCAGCCCGCCGTTGCGCGAGGCGCTGACGGTCATGTTGCCGTGCTTGAGGAAGGCCAGCCCGCCGAACATCTTCTTCTCGGTGATGGCGTCCTCGTCGGCGAGCAGTTCACGCAGGCGGTTGGCGAGGTCCTCGTCGTAGGCCATGGTCGCCGGATCCTAGGCGACGAAGACCGGCGTGCCCACAGGAGTGCGGGCGTAGAGCGAGATCACGTCCGGGATCCGCATGCGCACGCAGCCGTGCGAGGCGTCGTGGCCGATCGAGCCGTACTCGCTGGGGTCGATGCCGTGGATGCCGGCGCCGCCGTTGAAGGCCATCCAGCGGGCCTTGATCGGGTCGTCGGGGCCGGGCGGGATGGTCTTGCCCGCGAGCTTGCCCGCCCACGCCGAGTTGGGCACGTACCACGACGGGTTGGTCTGCTTCCACTGCACGTCGTAGAGGCCCTCCGGCGTCTCCAGGCCCTGGCGGCCGACCGCGATCGGCCACGTGTGGGTGAGCTTGAGGTGCTCGTAGAAGCGCAGGACGTGGTCGTGGCGGTCGACGATGATGTAGGCGGCCGACTTCTGCGCGAGCTTCGCGCTGGAGACCTTCGGGGCGACCGACTTCGTCGTCACCGGGATGTCGGCGGAGTGCGAGGGGAAGACCAGCGCCGACGCGAGCGCGCGCTTGAGCGCCGGCGCGTCGAGGGCGCGGCCGGTGCGCGAGGGCGTCACGGTCAGGCCCTGGGCGGTGGGCGATGCCGCCGCATCCTGCGGCTCGCGGCGGACCGCCGCGGCCACCTCGTCGACGAGCCGGGGGACGACGCCGGGGGCGTAGTGGAGCTTGAGCGGCAGGCTCTCCTGGAGCTGCTCGTCGGTGACGTCGCGCCAGACCCGGGCACCGAGCCAGCCCCGGCGGCTGTCGGAGCGGGCGCGCTCGAGCGCCACGTCGAGCTCGGCGGTCAGCCGGCTCTGGCCCGGGGCGAGGGTGAAGGTCCGCCCGCCGGCGTGCACGGTCAGCGTCCGCCGGCGCGGCTTGACGGCCCGCGCCTCCAGGCGCGCCCGCGCCTGGTCGACGGTCAGCCCGCCGACATCGACGCCGCCGATCCGCACGCCCTGCGCGATGCGGTCGCGATGGCCCTGATCGTCGATGTAGGCGAAGGCGACCGCGCCGCCGACGAGGACCACGACGAGGACCCCCACGACGAGCAGCGCGCGGCGCGGACGCAGCGCCCGCGCGAGCCTCTCACGCGACGGACCCCGGTTGCGGACCGTTGTGCTCACCTGGTCAGGTTGCCACACCGGGCGGCGTCGTACACACGAGCCTGGCCCGGACGGGCCATCCGGCGGCCGGACGGCGAGGATCGCCCGCCCGGGGGAAGCCGCCGCGCCGCCCGCGGCGCATGATCGTCGTGCGATGGCCTCGGGGCCGTCGCGGACAGATCGAAACGGAGGTTCTCATGCAGCGCGATCATCGCTCTCGCCGGGTCCGGGCCGCCGCTGCGACGCTCGCCGTCGCGGCCCTCGCCGCCGCCCCCGCCGGCGCCGGCGCCAGGCCGGCCATCGACCCGCCCACCACGCAGCCTCCGGCCGCGGTGCACGTCCCCGCGGTCACGACGGCGAGCCGGGACGAGGGGTTCGACTGGGGCTCGGCCGGCATCGGCGCCGCTGCCGGCGCGGGGCTCATCCTCGCCGGCGCCGGCACGCTCGTGGTGGCCCGCCACAGCCGCCTACGCCCGGCCCGCTGACGCCGGGTTGCCGGTGGTGTGGGCGCGCGCGACCATAGGCCCGTGCCCGCCGTTGAGCTCATCGGCCGCGAGGTCGAGCTCGCCCGCCTCACCGGCATGCTCGGCGACGACGACACCCGGCTCGTCACGGTCACCGGGCCGGCGGGCGTGGGCAAGACGCGCCTGGCGGTCGCCGCCGCCGACGCCCTGGCGCCCGGCCTGAGCGGCGGTGTCCTGCGCGTCGACCTCTCGCCCCTCGAGGACGCGCGCCTCGTCGCCGAGGCGATCGCCGTGGCGGCAGGCGCCGGGTCGTCGGGAGCGGCCTCGGCCCTGGAGGCGGCCACTGCGGCTCTCTGCTCGGAGCGCTCCCTGCTGCTGCTCGACAACTTCGAGCACGTCGAGGCCGCCGCCGGCGACCTCGGCGCGCTGCTCGACGCCTGCCCGGGCGCGACCGCGCTGGTCACGAGCCGCCACGTCCTCGGCCTCTCGGCCGAGCGGATGCTGCCGCTGGCGCCGTTGGACACCCACGGCGCCATCGCGCTCTTCGTCGCGCGTGCGCAGGCGCGCGACCCCGGCTTCGAGCTCACGCCCGAGCACGAGGGGGCGATCGCGGAGATCTGCGCGCGCCTGGACGGCCTGCCGCTCGCGATCGAGCTCGCCGCCGCGCGCATCGCCGTCCTCTCGCCGTCGGCCATGCTCGCCCGTTGGGACGCGGCGCTGGGGCTCGACACGCCGGGGGCGCGCGACCTGCCCTCGCGCCAGCGCACCCTGCGCGCCGCCTTCGACTGGAGCTACGAGCTCCTCGAGGAGGACGAGCGCGCGCTGCTTCGGCGCCTCGCGGCCTTCCCCGACGGCTTCGGCGTCGAGGCGGTCGAGGCGGCGCAGCGCGGCGACGGCGGCGCGCTGGCGGCGCTCGCGCTCGACCCGATCGCCACGCTGGCGGCGCTGGCCGACCGCAGCCTGCTGCATCGCGCGACGGCGCCCGCGGCCGAGCCGCGCTTCTCGATGCTCACGACCGTGCGCCTGTACCTGCGCGAGCGCCTCGCGCAGGCGGGGGAGGCCGAGGCGGCCGAGCTGTGGATGGCGCGGGCCTGTGCCGCGTCGGTCCGGCGGGAGGGCCGCCAGTTCACGGCGAGCTGGTCGCGCGAGGAGTTCGACGCCGTCGACCGCGAGCTCAACAACGTCCGCGCGGCGCTCGAGGTCCTGCTCGAGCGGGCGCCCGCGCTCGCGGTGGAGCTCTGCGGGGACCTCTTCCGCGTCTGGCAGGCCCGCCACGTCCGTGAGGGCCGCGACTGGGTCGCGCGGGCGCTGGCCGCCGGCGGCGCCGAGGTGGCGCCGACGATCCGCGCGCGAGCGCACTTCGTCGCGGTCTGGCTGGCGCACTTCCAGGGCGACTACGAGGCCGAGCAGCGCTCGGCGCAGCGGTGCCTGGCCGCGGCGCGCGAGGCGGGCGAGCCCCTGATCCTCGTGCGAGCGCTCTACGCCAGCGCGGTCGCGGTGATGGATGCCGACCCGGCCGCGTCGGAGGCGCTCTACCGCGAGAGCCTGGCGCTGTCCGAGAGCGTCGGCGACGACCTGGGCGTCGCCACGGCGAGCAACGATCTCGGCGAGCTCGCCCGCGCCCGCGGCGACTTCGACGAAGCCCACGCGCTCTACTCGCGCGCGCTGGAGCTGTGGCGGACACTGGGCGACGCGACGGGCGTCTGCCGCGCGGCCCACAACCTCGGGCAGCTCGCCCTCGCCACCGGGGACGTGGAGCGGGCGGGCGCGCTCCTGCGCGAGTCGTTACATGCGGGCGCGCAGATGGGCGACCTCAACCTGCGCGCGGGCGGGCTGGCCGCCGTGACGTCGACGTCGGCGCAGGTGGCCCCGACGATGGCCGCGGCGACGCTGTACGGGGCCGCCGAGGCGGCGATGGCGTCGATGGAGGTCGTGCTCGACCCGATCGACGCGATCCCGTTCGAGCACGCCCACGAGCTCCTGTGCGCGGCGCTGGGCGAGCAGCGCGTCGACGAGGCGCGGGCGCGCGGGCGCGAGCTCGACGACGAGCAGGTGCAGCGGCTCGTCGAGCGGGCGCTGCGCGGCCGCGACGCCGCCGAGGGCGCCGACGACGTGCTCAGCCCGCGCGAGCGCGAGGTTGTGCGCTACGTCGCGGCGGGGCTGACCAACGCCGAAATCGCCGGCCGGCTCGTGCTCAGTGAGCACACGGTGCACCGCCACGTGGCGAACATCCTCGTCAAGCTCGGCGCGCGCTCGCGCGCCGCGGCCGCCGTCACCGCCGCCGAGCGCGGGCTCCTCTAACCGCGCTGGCCCGTACGGGCCATCTCGCGCGCGCGGCCGAGCTTGGCCCGCGCAGCCGATGCGACGGCCCCCGGCCGCCGCCGACAATCGCCGCGATCGCGAGTCATCGGCACACAAGGAGGAGAGGCAGCGATGGCGGACAAGGTCATGATCAACCTGGCGACGGGGCTCGAGGACTCCGAGCGCGTGACGGTCGCCTTCCTCGTGGCGGGCGCCGCGCTGCAGCGCGGACAGGACGTCGCCATGTTCCTGACCAAAGAGGCCGTGCGCCTCGCGCTGCCGGGCCACGCCGTCGGCTCGGCGTGCGACGGCTGCCCGCCCCTCGAGCGGATCTTCGAGCAGTTCGCACAGGGCGGCGGCGAGCTGCTCGTGTGCCCGATCTGCGTCGACGCCCGCCGGCTCGACGCCGCCGGCTTCGTGCCCAACGCCCGCGTCGCCGGGGCCACGCCGATGTGGGACTGGCTCGGGGACGACGGCGGCGCCGTCTTCAGCTACTGAGCCGGCCACGTATCAGCGGGTTGCGCTCGACGCTCTGGACGTGAGGTCATGGACGAGCCCGGACAGCACCGCGCGCCCTATCTGGAGGCGCTCATCGCCTTCGCCGGGCGCGAGCCGGGGCGGGCGATGGTCCCCGGGCACAAGGGGGGCCGGGTGGCCGACCGCGGCCTGCGCGCGGCGCTGGGCGACGGCGCCCTCGCGCTCGACCTGCCGACGCTCATCGAGGGCGTCGACATCGCCCCCGGCGCCGCGACGACGCCCTACGAGCTCTCGCGGCGGCTGGCCGCGCAGGCGTGGGGCGCGCGGCGGACGTGGTTCATGACCAACGGCGCCTCGCAGGGCAACGTGGCCGCCTGCCTGGCGATCGCCGCGCGCGGCGATCGCGCCGTCGTCCAGCGCACCGTGCACGCGAGCACGATCGACGGCATCGTCCTCGCGGGCCTGCGGCCGACCTTCGTCGCGCCGCGCGCCGACCACGAGCTCGGCATCGCGCACTGCGTGACGCCCGACGACCTCGACGGCGCCCTGGCCGCGACGCCGGACCCCGCGGCGGCGATCGTCGTCTCGCCGACGTACTTCGGCGCCGTCGCCGACGTCCGCGGCCTCGCGCGGGTCGCGCACGCCCACGGCGTGCCGCTCGTCGTCGACGAGGCCTGGGGCGCGCACCTGGCCTTCAGCGACGCGCTGCCCGAGCACGCGCTGGCGGCGGGCGCCGACCTCGTGATCTCGAGCACCCACAAGCACGCCGGCAGCCTGACCCAGTCGGCGATGCTGCACCTGGGGCGCGGCGAGCGCTTCGACGAGGCCGGCATCGACCACGCGCTGCGGCTCGTCTCGTCCACGAGCCCGAGCAGCCTGCTCATCGCCTCGCTCGACGCGGCGCGCCGTCACGCCGCCGTCCACGGCGGCCGGCTGCTCCCGCGCCAGGTCGCCGACCTCGCCGCGCTGCGCCGGGCGATCCGCAGGATCCCCGGGCTCGACGTCCTCGACGAGCGCGTCGTCGGCTCCTTCGGCGTCGCCGCCCTCGACCCGCTGCGCCTCTGCGTCGACGTCCGCGCCACCGGCCTGGGCGGCCACGAGGTCGCGCGGCGCCTGCGCGCCGACGACGTCCACGTCGAGCTCAGCGGCGAGCACGTGCTCGTCGCAGTCTTCGGGCTCGGCGAGCGCGTCGGGCTGCACGGGGGCCGCCTGCTGAAGAGCCTCGCCCGGGCGTGCACCCCCGGGCGCGGGGCGCGATCGGGTCCGATCGCGCCTGCGCGGCCGGCGCCGCCGTGGGGGCCGGCGGCGCTGTCGCCGCGCCGGGCCTTCCTGGCCGCGCGCGAGCGCGTGCCCATCGCCGCCGCCGAAGGCCGGATCGCGGCGGAGTGCCTGGCCGCGTATCCGCCAGGGATCCCGAACGTCCTTCCCGGCGAGCGCCTGACCGCCGCGAACATCGCGACGCTGCGGCGCACCCTCGACCACGGCGGCGTCGTGCGCGGCGCCGCCGACCCGACGCTGGCGACGCTGCTCGTCGTCGCCGAGCCCGCGCTCTCCGCGCGCGGCCGTCGCCACCTCGACGTCGCGGTGGCCTGATGCTCGCCCTTGCGCTGGCGCTCGGCGCGAGCGTGGCCTGGGGCGGCTCGGACTTCATGGCCGGCCTCGCCAGCCGGCGGCTGCCGCTGCTCGCGGTGCTCGTCGGCTCGCAGGCCGCCGGGCTCGCGCTGCTCGTCGCGCTGCTGGCCGTCACCGGCGAGGGGGCGCCGCCCGGCGACGGGGCGCTGATCGCCGCCGCGGCCGGCGTGCTGGAGCTGGCCGGCTTCACCGCGCTCTACAAGAGCCTCGCGCTCGGCCCGATGTCCGTCGTGGCGCCGATCTCCTCGGCGGCGGCGCTCGTGCCGGTGACGGCCTCGGTGGCCGGCGGCGAGCGCCCGGCGACGGTCGCCGCGCTCGGGATGGGCCTCGCGCTCGCGGGCGCCGCGGTGGCCTGCGTCGAGCGCGGGGGAGGCGATGCGCGCGCCCGGCGCCGCGTCGTGCCCGGCGCCGCCATGGCCGTCTTCGCGGCGCTGTGCTTCGGCGGCTTCTTCACCGCCATGAACGCGGCCACCGACGCGGCCGGGCCGGCGTGGGCGGTGGCGCTGAACCGCTCGACCTCGGTCTCGGTGCTGCTCGCCGCGGTGGCGCTGATGCGCCCGCGGCTGGGCATCGCGGCGCCGGGTCTCCTCGCCGGGGTGGTCGCGGTCGGTCTGCTCGACGGCGCCGCGAACGCGATGTTCGCCTTCGCGCTGACCCAGGGGCTGACGAGCACCGTGTCGGTCCTCGGGTCGCTGTATCCGGTGACGACGGTGATGCTCGCCGCACTGCTGCTGCGCGAGCGCGTCGCGCCGCTGCAGGCCGCCGGCGTCTTCGCGGTGCTCATGGGCGTCGCGCTCGTGAGCGCGCACCCCTAGCCCGGAGGAGGCCCGGCCTCCGCCCGGCGCTTGATCGCGAGCAGCATCCGGCGCATCATCGGGAAGTCGCCGATCTCGTTGAGGACCAGCGAGAGCAGCGCGGAGGCCGGGCGGGCGCGGGGATAGAGGATCCGCAGGCGTGTCACCAGGCGCGTGCGCATGCCGTCGCCGGTCAAGCTCCAGGCCCAGGTGCTGTCTGGCTTGAGCCACACCAGGCGATGGGGAGGCTCGATCTCTGCGATCCGGAACGCGGTCGTGTCGCTGATCCTCGAGAACATCGGGATCCAGTCGCCCACCTGCGGGTCCTGCAGCTCGGTGACGATGTGGTTGGCGCTCGGGTGGCCCGCGTTGTCGAGCAGGTCGTTGGAGTAGAAGCCTGCGCGCCCGAAGCCGACCTGGACGAGCCAGGGCCAGACGGCGCTCGGCGGGGCGCCGATCGTGATCGCGCGGGTGGCGCGGTACTGGCAGCCCGGGACGAGCGCGTCGCCGGGCATCGCTGCGGCCACCTCCGCGTCGGTCGCGCCCCAGCGGCGATGCCAGCGGCGCATGAGGGGCGCGGTCGCGAAGAGCGGGAGCGTCGCGGCCACATCCATCACCTCGCCGGCGAGCTGCCGCGACGTCGGGCACGCGCCCCCGGCGTGCACGCGGGCCGACGCGGGGCGAGATGAGTCCGTCTCGGTGGACACGGGGCCAGCTTGCCGCGCGTGCGCCGCGGGCGCATCCGGGGCGGACCCCGTCGTGCCCGCGGTGGACTACGCGCCGGCGACCGCGGCACCGTGCGACGGGGGCGGCGCCGGCGGGCGCGGCTCAGTCGGCCAGGCGCACGACGGTGCGGCCGACGGCCTCGCCGGCCAGCAGCGCGTCGAGGACCGGTTCGACGCCGTCGAGGCCGACCTCGCGCGCGATCGCGTCGTGCAGGCCGCGCGGGCGCAGGTCGGTCGCCAGGCGCCCCCAGACCTCGCGGCGCACCGCCGCGCTCGCCGCGACCGAGTCGATCCCCAGCAGCGCGACGCCGCGCAGGATGAAGGGCAGGACGCTCGCGTCGAATGCCGTGCCGCCGGTCAGGCCGCTGACGGCGACGGCGCCGCCGTAACGCGTCGTGCGCAGGGCGTAGGCGGTGGCCTTGCCGCCGACCGGGTCGACGACCGCCGCCCAGCGCATCTTCTCCAGCGGGCGGTCGGAGTCGGCGGTGACCTCCTCGCGGCCGAGGACCTCCTGCGCCCCGAGGCCGCGCAGGTAGTCGTGCTCGCCCACCTTGCCGGTCGCCGCGTGTACCTCGTAGCCCGCCGCCGCGAGCGCGCCGACGGCGACGCTGCCGACGCCCCCGGTGGCGCCGAGGACGAGCACCGGGCCGTCGTCGGGCCGCAGGCCGCGCGCCTCGAGCGCGTGGATCGACAGCGCCGCCGTGAAGCCGGCGGTGCCGAGGACCATCGCCTCGCGCGCCGAGAGCCCGTCGGGGAGCGCCACGATCCAGACGCCGGGGACGCGGGCGTAGCGCGCCCAGCCGCCGTGGTGCGCGACGCCGAGGTCGTAGCCGGTGACGAGGACCGCGTCTCCCTCGCTCACGGAGTCGCTGTCGGAGGCCACGACCTCGCCGGCGAGGTCGATGCCCGGCACGAGCGGCGAGATGCGCGCGACCTGGCCCTTGGGGATCGTCGCCAGGGCGTCCTTGTAGTTGATGCTCGACCAGTCGACGCGGATCGTCACGTCGCCCTCGCCGAGGTCGTCGCGGCGCAGCGTCGCCGGTCCGCGGTCGACGCCGTCGTCGGTCCGGGTGGCCAGGAAGGCGGGAAAGCTCTCGGGAATGGTCATGGCAGGCCCGGGAGGGTAAGCGTCCCGCGCGCTGAATGGTTCGCCATGACACGCGTGCTGGCCGTGCTCGCGACCGTCGGCGTCGGGGCGCTGATCGCCTTCCAGCCGCCCATCAACTCCGAGCTGGCCAAGCGGACGAGCGTGGTCGCGGCAGCGTTCATCG
This sequence comes from uncultured Actinomycetes bacterium, assembly GCA_963851295.1. Classification (GTDB taxonomy): domain Bacteria; phylum Actinomycetota; class Thermoleophilia; order Solirubrobacterales; family Solirubrobacteraceae; genus JAOPZW01. The sequence goes on from CAWKOS010000008.1 coordinate 212,880, forward strand.
CGACCGCGATCGCCGCGCTGGCCCTCGGCGTGCTGGCCGTCGCGCTCGGCGAGGCCGGCCAGGTGCGCCACGTGCCGCACATCCCGCCGCTGTACCTCACCGGCGGCCTCATGGGCGCCGTGCTCGTCTCGGTCTCGCTGGTCACCGTGCGCACCCTGGGCGCCGGCGGCGTCGTGGCGGCGACCGTGCTCGGGCAGCTCGTCGTGTCGGCGGTCCTCGACCGGTACGGCTTCCTAGGCCTGGAGAAGGTCGGCCTCACGCCGGGGCGCGTGCTCGGGTTCACGCTGCTGCTCGGGGGGACGATCCTCGTCACGGCGCGCTGAGCCCTTGCTTCCGCGCCGGGCGGGCTTGTTGCCTCCGCTTCGCGCTCGTGGTCGCGAACAGCTCACCGAGGGAGAGAGTGACGGGCGCTCGTGGCGGTGCCGGCGCGCGCGCTTCGCCCGACGCGCGCGGTTCGCCGGCGCGCCTGCTCGCCCCGGCGCGGACGGTTCCCCGGCGCGCCTGCTCGCCCGGGCGCGCCCGCTCGCGCGTGCTGCCTTTCTCCCGCATAGCGGGAGTTAGACAGCACGCGGCAGGCGCGGGCGCCCAAGGTGTGACCAAACACGTGCGCTTCGCGCCAGAACACACACACCACCGCGGAGCCACACGCGCCACCACCGCGCCCGGACGCGCACGTGCTGCTTAAGCGACCCATGTGGTCGCAAAAACAGCACGCGGCACAGAACACGGCCGCAGGTGTGACGAAAGGCCCGTCGTTCCCGCAGAAAGACGCACACGCTCGCGGAACCGCAAGCGCAGCGGCCACCGCAATCTCCTCTCTCCCTCGGTGCCGCTGTTCGCGACCACCCACGAGAAGCGGAGAGCGCAAAGCCCGCCCGGCGCGGACACAAGCCCGAGCCGCACCGCGGCGCCTGCCACAGTGGGCGCGTGGCCGAGGCCCGCACCGTCCGCCTGCCCTTCCGCGCGCCGCTGGACGGCGGCGCCCTGCTCGCGTGGCTGGCCGCGCGCGCCGTCCCCGGCGTCGAGGAGGTCGACGGCGACCGCTATCGCCGCAGCCTGCGGCTGCCCCACGGCGCCGGCGTCGCCGAGCTGACGCTCGGGCCCGACACCGTGCGCTGTCGGCTGTGGCTCGACGATCCGCGCGACCGCGCGGCGGCCGTGGAGCGCTGCCGGCGCGTGCTCGACCTCGACGCCGAGCCCGCGGCGATCACCGACGCCCTGGCCGGCGCCCCGGTCATCGGGGCCCTCGTGCAGCGCGCGCCCGGCCTGCGCGTGCCCGGGACGGTCGACGGCGGCGAGCTCGCCGTCCGCGCGGTCCTTGGCCAGCAAATCTCGGTGCCCGCCGCGCGCACGGCCGCCGGACGGCTCGTCACCGAGCACGGCGAGGCGCTCGCCGCGCCGCGCGGGGCGCTGACCTCGCTCTTTCCCTCATCGACCACGCTCGCCGCGCTGGACCCCGCCCGCCTGCCCATGCCGCAGGCCCGCGCCAAAGCCCTCGTCGGCCTCTGCCGCGCGCTGGCCGAGGGCGAGCTGCGCCTCGACCCCGCCGGCGACCGCGACGAGAGCCTGCGGCGCCTGCTCGCGCTGCCCGGCATCGGCCCGTGGACCGCGGGCTACGTCGCGATGCGCGCGCTCGCCGACCCCGACGTCTTCCTCCCCGGCGACCTCGGAGTGCGCCGCGCCCTTCGCTCCCTCGGCGCCCCCGACGACTTGCGCGGGGCGAGCGCCCTCGCCGCGGCCTGGGCGCCGTGGCGCTCCTACGCGACGCAGCATCTCTGGCAGGCCCCCACGGACGGCGCCTTGGCATGATCCGCGCGTGACCGGGTTCGGCCCCGAGCATCTGCCCTACGGGGTCTTCCGGCGCGCGGGCGAGGAGCCGCGCGTGGGCGCGCGCCTCGGCGACGGGGTGCTCGACCTCGCCGAGCTGGCCGCCGACGGGCCGCTCGACGAGGACCCGCTGCTCTTCTTCCAGCCGTCGCTCAACGCCTTCATGGCCGCCGGGCGCGACACGTGGCGGCGCGTGCGCCACGCGCTGCGGGCGCTGACGGCCGGGCCCGACGCCGAGCCCGCCACCGTCGCACTCGACGAGGTGCAGCTGTTGCTGCCGATCGCCCTCGGCGACTACGTCGACTTCTACTCGTCGCTTGACCACGCGACCAACGTGGGGCGGATCTTCCGTCCCGACGCGGAGCCGCTCGTGCCCAATTGGCGCCACATGCCGATCGGCTACCACGGGCGCGCGGGGACGGTCGTCGTCAGCGGCACGCCGATCCGCCGCCCGAGCGGCCAGCGGCGCGAGGGCGGCGACGAGGCGCCGGTCTTCGGGCCCAGCGTGCGCCTGGACGTCGAGCTCGAGCTCGGCTTCGTGGTCGGGGCGCCGAGCGCGCTGGGGGAGCCCGTCGCCGTCGACGACGCGCTGGACCACGTCTTCGGCGTGGTGCTCGTCAACGACTGGAGCGCGCGCGACCTCCAGGCGTGGGAGTACCGGCCGCTCGGGCCCTTCCTCGGCAAGTCGTTCGCGACCTCGATGGCCGCCTGGGTCACGCCGCTGGACGCCATCGACGACCGGTGGGTCCGCGCGCCCGCGCAGGAGCCGGCGCCGCTGCCATACCTGCGCGAGGAGCCGTGGGCCTACGACCTCGACCTCGAGCTCGAGCTCAACGGCACCGTCGTCGCGCGCACGAGCGCTCGGCGGCTGTACTGGTCGGCGGCCCAGCAGCTCGCGCACATGACGGTCAACGGCGCGAGCCTGCGCGTCGGCGACCTCTTCGCCTCGGGCACGATCTCGGGGCCCGAGCGCTCCGAGCGCGGGTCGCTGCTCGAGCTCTCGTGGAACGGCGCCGAGCCGATCGCGCTCGACGACGGCTCGACGCGCACGTTCCTGCTCGACGGCGACGAGGTCGTCCTGCGCGGGAGCGCCGGCGACGACGTCACGCTCGGCGAGGTCCGCGGACGGATCGCGCCGGCGCCCTGATGGCGCTGCCCAAGGCGATCCGCAGCCTGGCGCCCGAGCGCCTGCGCGACGACGTCCGCCTGCGCTCGATCTTCGTCGGCGCCGGGCTGATCCCGCCGCGCACGATGCACTCCGAGGACGACGCCGCCGTCCTGCGCGCCACCGCGGCCGGCCGCTCGCGCGTGGTCGAGATCGGGGTCTACGAAGGGTCCTCGGCCGTCGTGCTCTGCGAGGTCCTCGATCCCGGCGCCGAGCTGCACCTCATCGACCCCTTCGGCCATCACGGCTGGGCGCTGCCGGCGGGCTGGGGCGCCACCGAGGGTGCGAGCCGCCGCGTGGTCGAGCGCGCGCGCCGCCGCCACGACGGCCCGCGCGTGACCTGGCACGTCGACTACAGCGCGGCGGTCGCGCGGCGCTGGGCAGGCGACGCCGACCTCGTCTTCATCGATGGCGACCACAGCGAGAAGGGCGTGCGCAGCGACTGGGAGGACTGGCACGGCTTCGTCGCGCCCGGCGGCGCCGTCGTCTTCCATGACGCGCGCGCGACCCAGCCCGGCGGCCGCGGGCTGCCGGGGCCGACGGCGGTCGTCGACGGGCTCTTCCGCGGGCCGGACGCCGTCCCCGGCTGGCGCGTCGCGCGCGAGGCCGACCGGACGGTCGCGGTCGTCCGCGACTAGAGCCCGTAGGCCTCCAGCAGCTTCAGCCACAGCTCGCTGCGCGTCGGGAAGCACGGCACGGCGTGCCAGAGGTCGTCGAGCGTGACTTCGCCGATGACCGCGATCGTCGCGGCGTGCAGCGACTCGCCGATCTCCGGGCCCGTGAAGGTGGCGCCGACGATCACGCGGCGGTCCTCGTCGACGACGATCCGGGCCGTCCCCGGTGCCCCGATGCCGACGAACGAGCCGCCCGCGTTGCCGGCGGTCGGGACGTCGACGGCGCGGGCGTTGATCCCGGCCTCCTGGGCGCTGGCCAGCGTGTGGCCGACGGCCGCGACCTGCGGGTCGGTGAAGGTCACGCGCGGGCTCAGCGCGCCGTCGCTGCGCAGCGGCAGCTCCTTGCCCACGATGCGGTCGGCGACGAGGCGGCCCTGGTACTTGCCCATGTGGGTCAGCAGCACGCGGCCGTTGGCGTCGCCGATGACGTAGAGCCAGTCGTGGCCCGGGACGCGCAAGGTGTCGTCGACCTCGATCGGCCTCCCGGGCTCGACGCCCAGGTGCTCGACGCCGAGGTCGGCCGACAGGGTCCGCCGGCCGACGGCCACGAGGATCTCGTCGCCCGAGACGCTCGAGCCGTCGTCGAGCTCGACCGTGACCCTGCCGTCCTCGCGCGACACGGCGGTGGCACGCGTGTCGGCGCGCACCTCGATGCCGGCCTCGGCGAAGGCGGCGCAGACCTCCTCGCCGGCGAACGGCTCCTCGCGCGCCAGCACGCGCGGACTCGCCTCGATGACGATCACCTTCGACCCGAACGAGGCGTACGCGTCGGCCATCTCGACGCCGACCGTCCCGCCGCCGAGAATGACGAGCGTGTCCGGGACCTCCTCGGAGGTCACGGCCTCGCGGTTCGTCCACGGCTTGGCCTCGCGCAGCCCCGGGATCGGCGGGACGGCGGGCTCGGTCCCGGTGGCGATGACGACCGCGCGGCGCGCGTGAAGGGTCTCGTCGCCGACCTGCACGGTGCGCTCGCCGGCGAGGCGGCCGTGGCCGCGCACGAGCACGATGTCGTTGTCGTCGAGCCAGGGCACCTGGGTGCTGTCGTCGAGGTTGTTGATGATCACGTCGCGGCGCGCCAGCGCGGCCGGCACGTCGAGCTCGCCGACCGCCTCGGTCGCGCCCGGAACGCGCCGCGCCTCGGCCAGGACCTGGCCCGGGCGCAGCAGCGCCTTCGACGGCATGCAGCCGTAGAAGGAGCACTCGCCGCCGACGAAGTGCTCCTCGACGATGGCGACCTCCAGGCCGGCAGCGGTCAGCCGCCCCGCGCACACCTCCCCCGGGGGGCCGGCGCCGATGACGATCACGTCGAAGCTGCGCTCGTTCATGGCGCGCAGTCAATCCCGGTGCGACCCTCGTTACAAGCCGCGTGGCATCCTGCCCGGATGCGCCGCTCCGCCGCCGTCCCGGCCCTTGCCGTCGTCGCCGCGCTCGTCGTGGCGTGCGGCTCGGATCCGCAGACCCCCAGCGCGGCAACCGACCAGAAGGCCACCGCCTCGACCAACGACGACACGAGCTCCGGCGGCGGCTCGCCGGCGCAGGGCACGACGGCCGCCAGCCGCGGGGTCAGGCTGGTCAAGGTCGGCGACTTCCAGGCCCCGCTCTACGTCACGGCGCCTCCCGGCGACAAGCGGCGGATCTTCGTCGTCGAGCAGGGCGGCAAGATCGAGGAGCTGCTGGGCGGCAAGCGCCGGCCGCAGCCGTTCCTGGACATCGGCGCCAAGGTCACCGCGGGCGGCGAGCAGGGCCTGCTCTCGATGGCCTTCGCCCCGGACTACGCGAAGTCCGGGCTGTTCTACGTCTACTACACCGAGAAGGCTGGCACCGAGGCGATCTGGGAGTACCACCGGGCCTCCGAGGACAGCGCCGACCCCGGCAGCGCCCGCCTCGTCCTGCGCATGCAGGACCCCGAGCCCAACCACAACGGCGGCCTGATGATCTTCGGGCCCGACGGGCACATGTACGTCGGCACCGGCGACGGGGGCGGGGGCAACGACCAGCACGGCGCGCGCGGCAACGCCCAGAGCCTGGGCTCGCCGCTGGGCAAGCTCCTGCGCATCGACCCGCGGCAGTCGGGCGGCAAGGCGTACACGATCCCGGCCTCGAATCCGTTCGTGCACCGCGCGGGCGCGCGCGGCGAGATCTACGCCTACGGCCTGCGCAACCCGTGGCGCTTCTCGTTCGACCGGGCGACCGCCGACCTCAGCATCGGCGACGTCGGCCAGGACGAGGTCGAGGAGATCGACTTCGTCAAGAAGGACGACGGGCGCGGCGCGAACTTCGGCTGGCGCCCCTGGGAGGGGCGGCGGCGCAACTTCGACGAGCCGGCGCCGGGGGCGGTCTTCCCCGTCATCACGCACACCCACCAGGCGGGCTTCTGCTCGATCACGGGCGGCTACGTCGTGCGCGACAAGGGCGTGCCCGGGCTCTACGGCCGCTACGTCTACGGCGACTACTGCAACAGCAGGCTGCGCGTCGCGACGCTGCGCGCCGGCAAGCGCGCCACGAGCAGCGTCCTGAAGGGCGTCGACACAATCTCGGGCATCTCGTCGTTCGGCGAGGACGCCGCGGGCCGCGTCTACGTGACGTCGCTCAACGGCCCCGTGTACCGCTTCGCCGCGCGCTGAGGCGCCGCGAGCGCGCGCGGGCGCGCCACGGCGTGTCCGGCGGTCGCGGCACGACGCGCAGGGCGTCGAAGGCCGCCTCGAGGTCTCGGGCGACCTCGGCGGCGTCGGGCACCACGGTGGCGTCGGCGTAGACGCCGATGTGCAGCCGCCCGCGGTAGGAGAGCGCGCCGATCGACAGCGCGTGGCCCTGCAGGAAGGGCACCGCCGGGTAGATCGCGCTGACGCGGCGCCCGAGGAGGTCGAGCTCGACCGGGGGCCCGGGGACGTTGGAGACCACGGCGTTGAAGGACGCCGCGCGCGACGCCGCCCGCGCCACGATCCGCCGCGCGCCGCCCGGCAGCAGCTCGGCGACCTCCGAGAGGGCCTCGAGCGGCGCCGCGCCGCCGCCGTCCTTGCGGGCGCGCATGTCGGCGCGCACCCGGCGCAGGACCTCGACGGGATCGACGACCGCGACCGGCAGCGAGACGGTCACGAACGAGATCCGGTTGCCCATCCCCGACGCCTCGCCGCGCGCGCGGACGTTGACGGGGACCAGCACCTTCACGGCCGCCGGGCGCTCGTCGCGCCGGCGCAGGGCGCGGCCGAGCGCGATGGTCGCCGCGGCGAGCAGGACGTCGTTGATCGTCGCGCCGTGGCGGCGCCCCGCCTCGCGCGCGCCCTCCAGCGAGGTCACGCCGAAGCCGACCGCGCGCCGCGACGTGGCCGAGCGGTCGAGCGCGGTGGCGGGCGCGGGCATCGCGAGCTGGCGCACGGCGCCGGGCAGGTCGCCGCCCTGGCCGACCGTCGCCGCCGTCGCGCGCGCCGCGCGGGCGGCACCGACGAGGCGGTCGCGCGCGAAGGCCGCGACCGCGGCGGGCGGCGAAGGCGAAGGCTGCGGGGCCCAGTGCGGGGGCCGCGCGGGCGCGGGCGCGTGGCCCGCCGCGTCGAAGAGCAGCATCGCCACCTCGACGGCGGCGATCCCGTCGACCAGCGCGTGGTGGGCCTGGCCCACGACCGCCCAGCCGCCGCCGCGCAGCCCGCCGACGAGGTACATCCGCCACAGCGGGTGCTCGCGATCCAGCGGGCGCGAGAGCAGCGTGCCGGCCAGCTCGCGCAGCTCGGTCGTGCCGGCGGGCGGGGCGAGCGTGACGGCGTGGATGTGGCGCGCGATGTCGAAGCACGCGTCGTCGGCCCAGTGGGAATCGCCGAGCCCCAGGCGCGGGCGCGCGACGCGGCGGCGGAAGCGCGGCACGTGCTCGAGGCGGCCCTCGACGTGGCGGCGCAGCGCCGCCAGCGAGGGCGCGCGCCCCTCGACGCGGATCGTCCAGCCCACGTGCAGCGGGGCCGTCGCACTGTCCAGGTCCAGGAACGCGGAGTCGAGCGCGCTGAGGCGATCGATCGGCGGCACGCTGGCATGATCCCACGGTGCGCGCGAGGGCGGGTTTCGATTCGGTTGGGCCATGGACGACGTCGCGCTGATCACGGCCGACAACCCGAGCCCCTTTACGCTGCGCGGCACCAACACGTGGCTCGTCGGGCGCGACCCGTGCTGGGTGGTGGACCCGGGGCCGCTCATGGAGGCCCACCTGGAGCGCGTGCTCTCCGACGCGCGCGACCGCGGCGGCATCGGCGGCATCGCGCTGACCCACGACCACCTCGACCACGCTGAGGCGATCCCCGAGCTGCGCGGCCGCGCAGGCGGCGTCCCGGTCGCCGCGGCGCGCTACGAGGGCGCCGACGTTCGCCTGCAGGACGGCGAGCGCTTCGGCCCGCTGCGGGCGATCGCGACGCCCGGCCATGCCCCCGACCACCTCGCCTACGTCGCCGGCGGCGTCTGCTTCTCCGGCGACGCGGTGCTCGGCGAGGGCTCGGTCTTCGTGTGGCCCGACCCGGGCTCGCTGAGCAGCTACCTCAGCGCGCTGCGGCGGCTGCGCGTCATGGGGCTGAAGGTCATCTGCCCCGGCCACGGCCCTGTCGTCCTCGACGCCAACGCCAAGCTCGACGAGTACGTGGCCCACCGCCTCGAGCGCGAGCGCAAGCTCGTCGAGGCGCTCGGCGCGGGGCTGCGCAGCGCCGACGAGCTCGTCGACCGCGTGTGGAGCGACGCGCCCGCCGCCCTGCGCCCGGCGGCGACCGTCACCCTCGCCGCCCACCTCGACAAGCTCGCGGACGAGGGCAGGCTGCCGGGCGACGTCGAGCGCCCGCAGCTCTCGTTGCGCGGCGAGGCCTGAGCGCGGCGCTCAGGCGGCGCGGTACAGCCAGCTCGTGAGCTCGGGGTTCATGTCGGCGCGCGCGGGCTCGAGCTCGCGCAGGCGCTCGCGCGCCAGCAGCGCGACCTCGAAGACGAGCGCGACCGTGACGTCGTGGTCGGGCCGGTGGACGATCTCCACGGGATCGCCCGCCTGCAGCGTGCCCGGCGTCGGCACCGCGAGGTAGGCGCCGGGGCGCCCGGCCAACACGAAGCGCCGCTGGAAGCGCGGGTCGCGCATCCGCGCGGCGAGCTTGGAGCACGGCACGCGCGGCCCCGAGACCTCGAGCTCGACGGTGCCGATGCGCCAGCGCTCGCCGATCCGCGCGCCGTTGACGTCGACGCCCGCCACGGTCAGGTTCTCGCCGAAGGCGCCGGGCTGCAGGGGACGGCCGACCTGCGCCGACCACCATTCGGTGTCCTCGCGGGCGTAGGCGTAGACGGCCTTGTACGGCCCGCCGTGGTTGATGCGGTCGGCCTGCTCGTCGCCCGCGAGCCCCGTCGAGCCGACCGCGATCGGGCCCGTCGCGGAGCGCTTGAGGATCGCCGAGCTGACGACGTGCCCGCCGACGACCAGCGGTGCGGGGCGCCCGACGTTGACCGCGATCACGTGGGCGAGGTCCACCGCGCCAGTGTGACAGGCGCTCTCAGCTATCTCCCAAGCGATCCTTCGCAGGCTCTTAGGTGCGCGCCTCAAGATCCGCGCCATGACCCGACCCGCCCTCCGACCCCTCGCCGCGGCCACCGTGGCCGTGGTGGCGGGCGCGGTCGGGGCCGTCCCCGCCACCGCCGCCGGCACGCCGGCGCCCGCGGACGCGGCGCACTGGCGTGTGCCGCGCCCGAAGGCGCTCGGACCTCCCGCGGTACTGCCGGCGCAGGTGGGCGCGACCACGGCGCGCGGACCCGCTGCTCCACAGGCCGGGCTCGCTGCACGCAATGCCGTGGTCGCCGGGGGCGGCGTCGATGGCGAGCCGCCCGGCGAGCATGACAGCGCCGGCCGGAGCGCCGACGTCCCGGCACGCGCCCGCGCGCCACCGCCCTGAGGCGCCGCGCACGGCGCCTGTCCCTGCCGAGGCCCGCCGAGTGCCACAATGTTGCTCGTGCAACCGATCATCGTCCAGCACTTCTCAGATCCGGGTTGTCCGTGGGCCTACTCGGCGTCGCCCGCCTTCGCCACGCTGCGCTGGCGCTACGGCGATCAGCTCGACTGGCGGCTGATTGTCATCGGCCTCACCGAACACGCCCAGCAGTACGTCGACCGCGGCTACACGCCCGAGGGCCAGGTCCGCGGCTACGCGCGCAACTTCCGCCGCTACGGCATGCCCTTCCAGATGCAGCCCAAGCGCCGCGTCTCTGGCACCTCGCGCGCCTGCCGCGCGATCGTCGCGGCCCGGATGCAGGACCCGGCGCTGGGCGAGGCCGCCTTCCGCGCGCTGCAGCTCATGCAGTTCACGACCACGCTGCTGCTCGACGAGGACGGCGACATCGCCGCCGGCCTGCGCCGCGTCGCCGGCCTCGACGCCCAGGCGATCGTCGCGCGCATCGATGACGAGGACGTCGTCGCCGCCTACCAGGAGGACCGCGCGGCCGCGCGCACCGCGGCCGGCTCGCCCACCGAGTTCCAGGGCAAGGCGGCCGCCACCGACGGCCCCGTGCGCTACACGGCGCCCTCGCTGATCTTCGAGCGGGACGGCACGCGCCTGGAAGCCGGCGGCTTCCAGCCGGTGGAGGCCTACGACGTCGTGGTCGCCAACCTCGACCCGACGCTCACGCGCCGCCCGGCGCCCGAGGACCCGATGGAGGCGCTCGCGGAGGCGCCGCTCGGCCTCGTGACGGCCGAGATGGCCGAGATCATGCGCCCGGGCAACTTCCCCGCCGATCGCGGCGCCACCGAGGACGCGCTCATCGAGGCCGCCGCGCGCGGCGACGCGGTCCGGGTCCCGACCGGCGACGACGCCGTCTGGGTCGCCGCGCGCTACGCGCGCGACTCTGAGAGGTTCCTGCGCGCGAGCTCCATCGCCGCCGCCAGCGGGGTCATGCCGCCGGCCGTCGCGTCGTAGATCGCGCGCAGGGTGTCGCCGACCCCGCGGACGCGCTCGCGGGCCAGCTTCGGGTCGTAGCCGCCGGGCTCGAGCTCGACGGAGATGTTGATGATGCCGCCGGCGTTGGCGACGAAGTCCGGCGCCCAGAGGATCCCCTTGCGCTCGAGCAGGTCGGCCACCGACTCGTCGGCGAGCTGGTTGTTGGCCGCGCCCGCGACGACCGGGGCCTGCAGCGCGGGCACCGACTCGTCGTCGAGCACGCCGCCCAGCGCGCAGGGGGCGAGGATGTCGACGGGGGCGAGCATCGCGTTCTCGGGCGTCACCCAGCGCGCGCCGAGGCGCCTGGCCTCGTCGCGCTTGCCGCGGTCGATGTCGGCGACGAGCAGCTTGGCGCCGCGGCGGGCGAGCATCCGCGCCAGGCGCAGGCCGACGTGTCCCAGCCCCACAACGGCCGCCGAGCGGCCCTTCAGCGACGCGCTGCCGAACGCGCGCTCGACCGAGGCCAGGACGGCGGCCTCGACGCCGAGTGCGGTGTACGGGCTCGGGTCGCCCGAGCCGCCGCGGGCGCGCGACAGTCCCGACACGTGCTGCGTGCCCTGGGCGATGACGGTCATGTCGCGTGCCGAGGTGCCGACGTCCTCGGCGGTGATGTAATCGCCGCGTACCGCTTCGACGGCGTCGGCGAAGTCGAGCAGCACGGCCTTGCGCTCGGCGCCATGCGGCGGGCCGTCGGGCAGCATGATCACGCCCTTGCCGCCGCCGAGCGGCAGGCCGGCGACGGCCGACTTGTAGGTCATCGCGCGCGAGAGGCGCAGGGCGTCGCGCACGGCGGCACGGCTGTCGTGGTAGCGCAACATCCGGCAGCCGCCGAGCGCGGGGCCGCGGACCGTCGAGTGCACGGCGACCACGCAGTAGCGCCCGGATCGGGTCCCGCGCCGCACGAGCAGCTGCTCGTGCTCGAGGGTGGCCAGGTAGCGCTCCATCGCGGGGCGCGACGATAGCGCCCGCGCGCCGCGCGCCGCTCAGCCGGTGGGACCGGTCGTGGCGCCGGTGGCCGCGGGCGTGACCGGAGTGCCGGCGGTCGTGCCGGGCTCGGCGGGCCTGGTGTCGGTCGGCGCGGGCGGGTCGGTCGACCCGGTGGGGGAGGGCGCTCCGACCGAGCCGGTCGGGGCGGCCTCGTCGGGCATGGAGTTCTCGTCGGGGGCGATCGTGCCGCCCGTCTGGGCCTCTTCGGGCGCGACGGTCGCGGCCGGTGCCGACGGCTCGCCGACGTGCGTGCCGGCCGGGGCCGCGGCGGCGTCGTCGCCGGCCTTGGCCTTGCCGTGCGCGTCGCGTCCGGTGGTCTGCGGCGTCAGGGCCTCGTGGCCGCGCAGCGGGTCGGCGGCGCGCGCCACGGGCGCCTGGACGGGCGTCACCGCGGCCGCTGCCGCCGCGGCGGCGCTCGCGGGCGCGGCGGCGCGGCGCGGCGCGGCGGCGCGGTGGTGCGACGGCGCCGGGGCGGTCACCTGGTCGTGGACCTCGACCGCCCCGCCGCCCACCACGGCGGCGCAGCAGACGATGGCGACGACCTTGGTCGCGGTCGCGGCGGTCGCGCCGCCGACGACGACGGCCGAGCCGCCGGCGCCGGCGCCGGCGCCCGCGGCGGCCGCGCCCGACGAGGCGCCGCCGAGGCCCAGGAGCTGGGCGAAGGCCGCCAGCGGGCCGCCGCCGCCCGGCACGAGGGCGGCCAACCGGCGGCGGGACGCACCCAGGGCCTGACGGTACTCGCGGCACGCGTCGCAGTCGCGCAGGTGCCGGCGCGAGCGCCCGCTGGAGCGCACGCCGCGCCCGTGGGCGCCCAGGAGCTCGGCGCGGATGTCGACGCAGGCCGTGTCGCGCGCCGCGCCGGCCTCGACGAGGCCCACGCGCGCGCGGACGAGCAGGGACTTGACGGCGGGGACCGAGGTGTCCAGCGCGTCGGCCAGCTCGGCGTAGGAGAGGCCGTCGAGCTCGCGCATCAGCAGGGCCGAGCGTTGCTGCTCGGGCAGGCGCTGGACGTCGCGCACGAGCAGGCGCAGGTCCTCGCGGCGCGTGGTCTCGACGAGCGGGTCGTGCGCCGGCGGGCGCGAGAGCTCGTAGACCTCGGCGGCGGGCGGGACGGGGCGGCGGAGGTGGTCGATGCAGCGGTTGTGCGCGACGCGGTACAGCCACGCGCGCAGCGTCACCGGCCGGTTGTCGTGGCGCAGCGCCCCGTAGGCGCGCAGGAAGACGTCCTGCAGGACGTCCTCGGCGTCCGAGCGCGAGCCGCCCAGCATCTGGCGCGTGTAGGCGAACAGGCGCTGGCGGTAGCGGTCGTGGATGGCGCCGAACGCGTCGTCGTAGCCCATCCGGAAGAGCGCGACGAGCTGGTCGTCGGTGCGCAATCGCAGCAGCGGTCCGCGGGTCGTGATGCGACCGAGTCCCGACGGAGCATGGAGTGCTGAGGCTTCCAGAGCGGTCTCCCCTTTCGGCGACTCTAACGCCCCGCGACAACGGAAGTTCCGTCTTGCAGCCCGGCGAGCACGTGGGCGAAGACGTCGCGCTCGGCGTGGCGGCCGAAGAACACGTCGAGATGGGTGTATCCGGGGAGCTCGACGAAGCGGTGGCGGCCGGGCTCCAGGGCGTCCAGCCAGGCGAACGAGCGCTCCTGGCTGCGGGGCAGGAAGCAGCGGTTGGCCGAGCCCGCGAGGAAGGTCCAGCGCGGGCGGTTGCCCGGCGGCGCGGCCACCGCGTCGTCGGGGATCTCGTCGAAGCCGTCGACGGCGACGAGGTGGCCGGCCTTGGCGCAGCGCGCCATCTGGCGGAAGAACGAGGTCGGGACCCAGCCGAACTCGCGCGCGAGCCAGCGGTGCGTCGGCGGGTCGAGGTTGGCGTGGTCCCAGAGGATGTTGCCGCCCACGCCGTAGGTGAAGTTCGCCATCTGGCAGACGGGCTCGCGGCATTCGCGGCGGATGGTCCGGGCCGTGAGCGCCAGCAGCCGCGCGCGCAGCGCGGTCGGCCGGATCGCCCACTGCGGGTCGAAGCCCGGGTAGCCGATGGTCATCCCGGGCAGCAGCGCCTGCATCCGCAGCTTCGACAGCCTCGGCACGTCGATGTGGAAGGAGACGGCGTTGGAGACGACGTCGGTGACCTCGGGCACGAGGCCGCCGGCGACCGCGAGTGCGAACGACGTCGATCCCTGACAGTGGACGACGGCCTTCAGGGTGCTCGCGCCGGTCTCGCGCAGGACGGCGGCGACCAGCGCCGGGTGGTCGTAGCGCGCGACCTCGTCGAGCGAGTAGCTGCACTCGGGGAGGTCGATCGACCCGCGCCAGTTGCCCACCCACACGTCGAAGCCCGCCTCGACGAGGACGTCGACCACCGAGCGCGCCATCGGCGCGCCGTAGAAGAGCTCGGCGCGCACGCCGGTCCCGTGGAGCAGGAGCACCGGGCCCGCGGTCGGCTCGGCCTCGCCACGGATGTGGTGCAGCGTGAGGTCGTGGCCGTCCTCGGTCCGCGCGCCGACGATCCGCCGCCGCAGCCCGGGGCGCCCGGGGCAGTCGTGCCAGGGGCCCGGCCCCGCCTGCAGGCCGGGGAAGTCGGTCGGGACGCTCGCGGTGCGCGGCCCGGCGTAGGCCTGCACGAGCGTGCGCGTGAAGAAGGCTCCGTAGCGCAGCCGGTCGCGCAGCGAGCCGCGCATGCCGAGCATGAGGCGCGTGAAGCCCGCGAGCGAGACGTGCAGGATCCCGGTGGCGATCGGCGTCGCCTCGTCCTCGGCGTCGCGCGTGACCCAGCCGGAGTACAGGCGGGTGAAGAGCGTCGTCGTGTCGTCCCAGGTGTCGCGGAACCAGCCGTCCTCGACGCTCTTGAAGCCGGCGAGCGTGACCTCGCGCCCGCCGCCGTCGCGCGCGAACAGGCGGTAGCGCAGCTCGCGCCGCCGCGGGCCCGCCGCGGCGACGAGCAGGTTGAAGGTCCCGTGGTCGATCGCCATCCGCTCGCCGAGGCCGTCGCAGTCGATGACGCCCATGCACTGCGCCTCGTGCTCGTCGTCGGCGAAGAAGCGGTCGGGGTCCTGCACCGTGACGTCGATGTGGAAGGCGCACGGCGTGCCCTGCCACCAGCCCTGGTTGTAGTCGTCGGTGTCGAAGGACACGCGCCCGCGCATCGACTCCGACCAGCGCAGCGCGCTCACGCCATCGCCCCCGCGATCCGCTCGGCGAGCGCGGCGATCGTCATGCTCGGGTTCACGCCCACGGGCCCGGGGAGGATCGAGCCGTCGGCCACGTGCAGGCCGTCGCAGCCGAAGACGCGCCCGTACGGGTCGACGACGCCCTCGTCGCGACGGCGGGCCATCGCGCAGCCGCCCAGCGGGTGGACGCTGAGCAGGCGCGCGTAGCGCCCGCCGAGGCGCAGGACGCGGCCGCCGAGGGCGCCGCCCAGCCGCTTGGCGGTCGCCTCGAGGGCCTCGAAGTACGCCCGCGAGGCCGTTCCGCGCCAGGTCAGCACGAGCCGGTCGCCGCGCAGCTCCATGCGCCCGCCGGGCACGTCGCGGCCCATCCCCAGCAGCGGCGCCATCGCCGCCGAGGCGCGCGCGCTGCCGAAGGCCTCCGGCGCCGAGCGCCGGCGCAGCGCGCGCCACAGGTCGCCGGGCGCCTCGAGGCCCTGCCACAGCCACTCCGAGAAGGCCGGCGCGCCGGCGTCCTGGATGAGGAAGCCGCGCCCGCTGGGCGACTCGGCGTCGGGGACGTGGACCGACGCGGTGATGACCGGCCCGGTGGCGGGGTCGAGGTAGCGGTCGGCGCCGCGCAGGAAGAGCAGCAGGTCTCCGTTGCCCGAGAAGCCGCGGCCCAGGCGCGGGCTCAGGCCGGGCAGCGCGGCGCGGTTGCGCAGCAGCAGCGCCGTCGAGCCGAAGGTGCCGGCGGCGAGCACGACCCGCTCGGCGCGCACCTCGCGCTCGGCGCCCGGGTCCGGGTCGAGCAGGTGCTCGGGGTGCCCGCCGCGGGCGGCGACGTGCTGGCGATAGCGCAGGCGCCAGGCGCCGCCGTCGCGCTGCAGCGTGTGCGCCTCGCAGCACGCGCGCACGCGCGCGCCGGCCCGGACGGCGGCGCTCAGGTAGGTGAGGTCGGCCGTGTTCTTGGCGCCGTACTGGCAGCCGACGTCGCAGCCGCCGCACAGGCGGCAGCTCTCACGCGGCGCGCCGTGGAGGTTGCCCTCGCCGTCGTCGAAGGGCTCGCCCGGGCGACTGCCGAAGGCGACGGCCAGCGGCGGGCGCTCGGCGCGCAGCCCGGCGGTCCGGGCCGCGTCGAGCAGGGCGCGCGTCTTCGGCGTGCGGTCGGCCCACGGGTAGCGCTGCGCGCCCTGCATCTCGTGCACGGCGTCGTAGTGCTCGTCGAGCTCGCCGGGCTCGAGCGGCATGCCGTCGGGCGCGAAGGTGGCCGGGTCCTTGCGCAGCATGACGTTGGCGTAGATCAGCGAGCCGCCGCCCACGCCGCTGGCGGTGAGCGAGTCCAGGCCCTTGAAGTGGTGGTACTCGAAGAGGCCGTGGCTGCCCTTGCGGGGCGCCCACAGCGCCCCCCGCCACTGGCGCGGCGTGCGCGGGAACGAGCCCGGCGGCCACGGCTGGCCGCGCTCGAGCACGAGCACCGAGGCGCCCTTCTGCGCCAGGCGGCACGCGACGACCGAGCCGCCGAAGCCCGAGCCGACGACGACGGCGTCGTAGCGCTCAGCCGGCATCCACGTCCCACGCCACCGGGCGCCGCGGATCGGGCTCGTAGGCGCAGAAGGTGCCGGTCCGGACCGTCGTCTCCAGCTCGCGCCCGAGGCCGGCGTCCTCGTCGGCGATGCGCCGGATCTCGCGGCGCAGGGCGCGCGTGACGTTGACCCGCGCGCGCTCGGCCGCCGAGGCGACCTTGCGGTCGCGCCCGCCGAGGCCGACGGCGGCCGAGAGCTCGTGGGCGATGAAGTCCATCTCCTCGCGGGCGCGCGCGGCGCGCTCGGGGTCGTTGAAGGCCTCGGCCTCCTCGATCTCGGCCCGCAGGTCCTCCAGCCGTGAGCGGTACTCCGCCTTGGCCTGGCTGTCGAGCGCCGGCCCGGCGTCGCCCGTGCCCGCGCGGACGGCGAGGCCGTCCGCCTCGGGGCCCGGGCCGGAGGCGACGCCGCCGCCCTCGGCGTGGGTCGCGACGTCGACGGCGTGGAACTCGATGCCGGGATTGGCGAGCAGCAGCGCGAGGTGGCGCATGCCCTTGGCATCGCGGACGCGCAGGACGCGGCCCTCGTAGTCCAGGCGCCAGACGTCGCCCTCGCGCGCGAGCACGGCGGCGGCGGGGCCACCCGCGGGCGCGCCTGCTGCGGGCTCGGGCGCGGCCTCCTCGGGCGGCAGGAGCGACTGAGCGCGCGCGAGGCGCTCGTCCATCCGCGGGACGCCGACGGCCTCGGCCCGCGCCAACCCGCTGCGCAGCAGCTCGCGCGCCCTGGCGACGTCGTTCGGCTCGCCGCGCCGGGCCAGCATCCGCGCCTCGTCGACGTCGATGACCGCGAGCATCGGCATGTAGCCCATGCGCTCGCACGCCGCGCGCGCCCGCGCCAGCAGCTCGAGCGCCGCGTCGTGGTCGCCGCGCGCGGCGGCGGTCAGCGCGAGGTAGCGGGTGACCGGGCCGGCGAAGATGCCGGTCGGGGTCACCACGTTGCGGCCCTCCAGCGGCCTCAGCAGGTCCTCGAGCACCCGCGAGCGCTCCGCGTCGCGGAAGGTCTCGCTGAGCTCGGCCGACAGCGCGATCGCCACCGACCAGACGTTGTCGCGCGGGATCGTCGCGAAGTCGTGCTCGGCCAGGCGGTCGTACTCGCGGCGCGACTCGGCCGGGCGCCCGGTGTGGAGGTAGAGCGTCGCCAGCGCCACGCGCCAGGCGGGCATCGCCGGGAGCTGATCGGCGAACTGGCGCACGGCGTCCTCGAGCTCGCGCAGGCGCCCCTGGCCCATCCGCAGCCAGAAGAGCTGGGCGCCCGCGAGGATCGGCACCGTCGAGTCCTGCAGGCTCCAGCCGAGCTGGATGCCGTCGTGGATGAGCTGCTCGGTGTCCTCCAGGCGGCCGGAGATCATCGCCCGGCGCGCGCGGTGCAGCGGGATGAAGGCGCGGGCGCGGGGGTCGCGGGAGTCCGTCGCGATCCGGTCGAGCGCTTCGATCGCCATGTCGGCGCCCGAGAGGTCGTCGAGCTCGAGCAGGAGGTCGATCTGCCACGAGCGCGCGCGGACCGAGAGCTCCTGGTCGCCGGCGGCATCGGCGAGCTCGAAGAGCTCGTGGGCCCAGGCGAGCCCGCGCTCGGTGGTGTCCGGGCCGTTGGTGGCGATGTGGCCCTGGTCGAGGACGTAGGCGAGCGTCAGCGGGTCGTCGAGGCCGCGTGCGATGGCGAGCGCCTCCTGCACGAGGTCCTCGCGGCGCTGCGGGTCGTCGAGGTAGTAGAGGGCGACCGCGAGGCGGACGAGCAGGCGCGCCCGCAGCGCCCCGCCGTCGGCGCTGAGGGCCCGCAGCGCCTCCTCCAGGACGGCCACGAGGTCGTCGTCGACGATGCCAGGCGAGAGCCCGAAGCCTCCGAGGCTCAGCGCCGCGCGGGCGAGCAGGTCGGGGTCGTCGACGCGTCGGGCGAGCTCGATGGCCGCCAGCAGGGTGTCGCGCGCCGCGTCGCCGCCCGCCTGCATCTGCGCCTGGCCGCGCAGGAGCAGCAGCTCGCCGCGGCGGCGCTCGTCGGGCTCGGCGAGCAGGTCGAGCGCCGCCAGCGCGGAGTCGAAGAGGTCCGCCGCGCGCTCGTAGGCCAGCGCGGCGAGCGCCTCGTGGCCGGCGCGGTCGGCGTGCTCGAGCGCCTTGCCGGGATCGCCGACCGGGGCGGCCTCGATGAAGTGGTGGGCGAGCTCGGCCTCGCTGGCCGCCGTGCGCTCGAGCGCCTCGCCGACCGCGGCGTGCAGCCGCGCGCGGCGGGTGGCGGTCAGGTCGCCGTAGAGCGTCTCGCGGATCAGGCCGTGGACGAAGCGGAACGAGCCCGCGGGGCCCGGCGCCTCCTCGACGAGCTGCACGGCGAGCGCCTCGTCGAGGCACTCGAGCAGCTCGCCGCGCGGGATCCCGGCCGCGCGCTCGACCGTCGTCAGCTGGAAGTCGCGGCCCTCGATGGCGGCCACCTCGAGCGCCTGGCGGACCTCGGGGCGCAGCGGGAGCAGGCGGCGGCGGATGGCGTCGCGGACGCTGTCGGGCAGCAGCGGCGCGCGCTCGCCCAGCGACGTGGTCAGGCGCCCCTGGGCCACGAGCAGGCGGACGACCTCGTCGGAGTAGAAGGGGTTGCCCTCCGTGAGCGCGCGCAGCGAGTGCACGAGCTCCTCGGAGGGGTCGGCGCCGCTGCGGTGGATCACGAGCGCGCGCAGGTCGTCGTCCTCGAGGCCGATGAGATCGACGCGGCGGCCGAAGCGCGCCAGCTCCCCGAACACCGCCTCGACCTCGGCGCCGCGGCGCGGGCCGGCCTCGTGGTGGGTGGTGATGACGAGCACGCGCGTCTCGCTCAGGGCTCGCGCGAGGAAGGCCAGCAGAAGCAGCGAGGGGAGGTCGGCGGTGTGGAGGTCGTCGAGGAGGACGAGCAGCGGCTTGCGCAGCGCGGCGTTGCGCAGGAAGACGGTGACCGCGTCGAAGAGGGCGAAGCGCGCCTGCTCGGACTCGAGGTCGCCGGCCTCCGGGAGGTCGAGGCGCTCGCGCAGCTCGGGGGCGAGCTGGGCGACCCAGCGGGCGCCGGCGCCGAGGTCGGTGCGCAGGTCGTCGTCGTCGCGCTCGGCCGCCACGGCGCGCACGATCTGGACCCACGGCCAGAAGGCCGGGGCGCCGCCGCCGTCCCAGCCGCGCGCCCAGGTGACGCGGTGCCCGTCGGCCGCGGCGCGGTCGCCGAGCGCCGTGGCGAGGCGGGTCTTGCCGATCCCGGGCTCGCCCGTGAGCAGGACGAGGCCGCCGCGTCCGGCCGCCGATTCGTCGAGCGCGGTCTCGAGATCCGCCAGCTCGCTCGCGCGCCCGAGCAGGGGCAGCTGGCCGGTCGCTCCGACGGCGTCCGAGCGCTGGGAAACCGCATCCCCCACGTCCGGGACTCTACGCGCGCGCGCCGGTGGCGCCTAGGCATCTGCGGTACGTTCGACACCGATGCGAGCGACGCCGCTGACGATCCTCACCCCGGTGCCGTGGTGGTGGGCGATCTGGGTGCGGTTCACGTGGCTGGTCAGCTCGCTGACCCCGCTCGTGTCGGCTCCGCTGCGCAAGCTGTCGTTCATCCACTTCGCGCGCTGGTCGCTCATCGGGCGCTGGCCGTCGGAGCCCGAGACCCGCCGGGACCGGGCGGCGCCGCGCTCGCTGCTGTTCCTGACGAACTTCGACGGCTCGGACATCCAGTACATCGAGGCGTTCGTGCGCGTCGTGCCGTCGCGGATCAACGGGCTCTACGCGGGGGCGAAGGGCTTCCCCGGGCCGCACCGCTTCGGTCCGGTGGCGCGGTACATCGAGGACCACAGCCACCCGGTCGACCACTTCTGGATGGCCTACCCGCAGGCCTCGACGACGATGGTCGCCCAGGCGCTCGAGCTGCGCGCGGCCCACGACGCCTTCGCGGCACGTGTCGAGGGCGCCGACGCGACGACCTTCGCGCGCGAGTGGCGGCGCTTCCTGACCGAGGTGCAAGGGCTCCTGTGAGCTCCGCGGTCCTCGTGCTCGCGCCCGTGCTCGCCGGGCGGGCCGACGCCGCGCGCGCGGCCATCGCGGGACTCCGCGAGCCCTTCGCGAACGTGCCCGGCACGCACATGGCCCGGGTGCAGGTGCTCAAGCCGCCGGCGCGCCGCTTCCGGGGGCGCACGGGCCACTATCTGCTGCTCGCCGCCGACCACGACGGGCCGCCCGAGCCGTGGCTGGCGGCGGCGGGGCGCGAGCTCGAGCCGGCGCTTGCGCACTGCGCCTTCTGGCCGGGCGCCGGCGACCCGGCCGCGGTCGTGCGCTGGGCGCGGGCGCGCGAGCTGCACGTCGGCTTCTCGGTCGTCGGCTCGCCGGGAGCCTCTGTGGACGACGTGCTCGAGGCGCTGCGGCTGCGCGAGCACGTGCTCGACGTGGCCGCCCGCGCCGCCGACCTCGACGACGCCGCCCTGCAGGCGGCGTGGGCGGCGGGCCGATGATCGATGCCGCCGAGCTGCAGGGCGGGGTCGTCCGCGGCTACGGCGCGCGATTTGGGTTTGCGCGGCACCTCTTCGCGCGGGTGACCGACGCCGGCGCGGCGCGGGCCTTCCTCGCCGGGCTGGCCGAGCCGCTGACGACCGAGGAGGAGTGGGTCGATGGCCACCCGCCGACGACCCTGAACGTCGCGCTGTCGTTCCGAGCGCTGGCGGCGCTCGGGCTCCCCGGCGCGATGCTCGACCGCTTCCCTGAGGAGTTCCGCCTCGGGATGGGCGCACGCGCCGAGCGGCTCGCCGACGATCCGTCGTCGTGGGAGGAGGCGCTGCGCTCGCCCGAGGTCCTGCTCGTGGTCCATGCGCCGAGCGCGGCGGGGCTCGACGCGGAGGCCGGCCGATGGGAGGCGGGTCTTGCCGGGCCGGGGAGCGGCCTGGAGCTCGTGCACGCCCAGCCCGCGGCGCTGCTGGACCGCGACCAGCGCGAGCACTTCGGCTTCACCGACGGCTTCTCGCAGCCGGCGATCGAGGGGGTCGCGCGCGAGGACGTCAGCGGCCAGGGGATCCCGTACCGGCGGCCGTCATGGTGGCCGCCGGCGCCGATGCGCTGGCGCGCGATCAAGCCGGGCGAGTTCGTCCTCGGCTACGAGGACGAGGACGGCGGCCTCGCGCCCGCGCCGCCGGCGCCCTTCGACCGCGATGCGAGCTTCATGGTCTGGCGCAAGCTCCGCCAGGACGTGGCGGGCTTCCGCGGCCAGCTCGCCGCGCAGGCGCAACGGCTCGGGCTCGACGAGGAGCTGCTGGCGGCCAAGCTCGTCGGCCGCTGGCGCGACGGCAGCCCGCTGGCCCTGCGCCCCGACGCCCCCGACCGCGACCTCGGCTACGACAAGCGCCGCGCCAACGACTTCCTCTACGGCGACGACCCCGGCGGCCTGCGCTGCCCGCGCGGGGCCCACATCCGCCGCACGAACCCGCGCGACGCGCTCGGCTGGCAGGGCCGCCTGACCGCGCGCCACCGCATCCTGCGCCGGGGGATGCCCTACGGCCCGTGGCTCCCCGACGGCTCCGCCGACGACGGCGCCGACCGCGGGCTGCTCTTCGTCTGCCTGCAGGCCTCGATCGCCCGCCAGTTCGAGATCGTCCAGACCCAGTGGTGCAACGACGGCAACGCGTTCCGCCTGGGCCGCGAGGCCGATCCCGTCACCGGCCCGCCGGGCGTCGAGGTCCGCCACCTCATCGAGGGCGACCCGCCGCTGGTGGCGGCGCCGCTGCGCTCGTATGTCGAGTGCCGGGGCGGGGGGTACCTGATCGTGCCTTCGGTCGGGGCGCTGCGGCGGCTGCCTGCGCTCTAGGTCGCGCGCACAACGAGTGTCACCTTAGTCGGCTATATGCCGACAAAGGTGACACTCGTCCCGCCCTCGTCGCCGGCGCGCCCGCCGAAGCGTGCGGCTTCGCCCTGCCTCGATGCCTGGCCACGCAGCGCCGCAGACGCCGGCAGCCAAGACGCCGAACACGCCCGCGGAAGCCCTTGGAACACCGTTCCACGCCGAGTCACGCCCTCGGGTCAGACCCACCCTTGGAGACCTGAGCCACATGACGAGTCGCGAACACGCCCGCCGCCTGATGCTGATTCTCCTCGCCAGCGAAGGTACGGCCCTCCGCAAGGCCGCGGATGACCGGATGGTCCGGCGTGAGCGACTCACGGGGGCCGGCGAAGGATTCCAGGGGGCCGGAGGCATGGAGGTCCCCGGGGAGGCGCGCGAGCGCGGCATGGAGGAGTGGAGGATGTGGGCCGCTCCCCCGCCGCTAGGGGCCGCGCCCCGCGCGCCATAAGGGTCGACTTGACAGAGCTTCATCGCTCCGGGGGGCCGTTGCCCCCCGGTCCAGCGGGGCGGTGAACGACACGGCGAGGCAGGGCCGCCCGGGGGGCAACCAGGCGGACTGAGGGACGAGCTATCCGGGGGGACGGCTCGCCCGCTCGCCATGCGCCAGCCACGAGCTCCGGCCCTCAAAACGCATCCCTCCGAGGGCCGGAGCCGTGGCCGGCAGCCAGCCGGACCGAAGACCACCACCACCCATGCAGCGCCTCTCTCTCGACAAGACCAGGCTTGGAGCGCTCATCGTCACCGCCGTGCCGGTGGCGGCGCTCGTCGTCGTCGTGGGCATGGGGATCGGCGGCTCCGTCGCCGTGTGCGGCCCGCTGGCCGCCGTCCTCGGGCTCGGGCTCGGCCTTCTGCTCGCCGTCGCCATCGAGCCCTCGGGCCGCTCGGCCGAGGCCGCCGCGACGCGGACCTTCGGGGTCCGCGCCCTGCTGGCGCGCGCGGCGCACGAGTCGCGCCCGGTCCTCGCCGACGTCGACGTGCGCGTCGACGTCGCGCCCGCGCGGCTGCGGACCGTCGGCGACCCGGAGTGCCTGCACCGCGCCGTGGCCGAGCTCATCGCCCACGCGGCCCGCCGCTCGCCGCCGGGCGGCATCGTCACGCTGGCGGCGCGCTCGGCGCCCGACGGCGTGCGCCTCGAGGTCCTCGACGAGGGTCTGGGCGACTGCTACGCGGGCCTCGCCGACGCCCGGCGGATCGTCGGGCGCCACGGCGGCGAGCTGCGCGCCGAGCGCGCGCGCCCGCGCGGATGCCGTGTCGTGGTCGAGCTGCCGGGCGCCTAGCTCAGCGACGCCATGACGTGCTTGACCTGCGTGTAGTCCTCGAGGGCGTACATCGACAGGTCCTTGCCGTAGCCGGACTGGCCGTAGCCGCCGTGCGGCATCTCGCTCGCCAACGGGATGTGGTCGTTGATCCACACGCAGCCGAAGCGCAGCGCGTTGGAGACGCGCAGGGCGCGGCCGACGTCGCGCGTCCACACCGAGGCGGCCAGGCCGTAGGGCGTCCCGTTGGCCCACTTGATGGCCTGCTCCTCGTCGGAGAACGGCTGCACGGTGATGACCGGGCCGAAGATCTCCTTCTGGATCATCTCGTCGTCCTGCTGCAGGCCGCTGACGACCGTCGGCTGCAGGAAGTAGCCGGGCAGGTCGGGCTCCTTGCCGCCGGTGACGACCTCGGCGTGCGAGGGACGGCGCTCGAGGAAGCCCTCGACGCGCTCGCGCTGGCGCGCGGAGTTCAGCGGGCCGAGCGTCGTGTCGGCCGACGTGGTGTCGCCCATCACGTAGCCCTCGGCCTCCTTGGCCAGGCCGCTGACGACGTCGTCGAGGATCGCGCTGGAGGCGAGCACGCGCGTGGCCGCCGTGCAGTCCTGGCCGGCGTTGTAGTAGCCGGTGCCGGCGATCGTCTCGAGGACCGCGTCGAGGTCGACGTCGTCGAAGACGACGACCGGGGCCTTGCCGCCCAGCTCGAGGTGGACCCGCTTGAGCGTCTTGGCGGCGTGCTCGGCGATCCACTTGCCGGTCTCGACCGAGCCGGTCAGCGAGACCATGTCGACGTCGTGGTGCTCGACGAGCGCGGCGCCGGGGTCGTTGCCGCCGGCGATCACGTTCAGGACGCCCTTGGGCAGGAACTCCGAGGCGATCTCGGCGAGGCGGATCGTGCTCAGCGGCGTCGTCGGGGCGGGCTTGAGGACGATCGTGTTGCCCGTCGCCAGCGCCGGGCCGATCTTCCAGACGGCCATCATGATCGGGTAGTTCCACGGCGCGATCTGGCCGATGACGCCGACGGGCTCGCGGCGGATGATCGACGTGTAGCCCTCGAGGTACTCGCCCGCAGCCTTGCCCTCCATGCAGCGCGCGGCGCCGGCGAAGAAGCGCAGGTTGTCGATCATCGCCGGGACCTCGTCGCCCTTGAAGGCCTCGATCGGCTTGCCGGCGTTGGCGGACTCGAGCTCGGCGATCTCGTCGGCGCGCTCCTCGAGGGCGTCGGCGAGCTTGAGGATCGCCAGGGCGCGCTCGCCCGGCGTGGTCGTGCCCCAGCCGTTCTCGAAGGCGGCGCGCGCGGCCTTGACGGCGCGCTCCACGTCCTCCTGGGTCGAGCTCGCGGCCTGCGCGATCTCCTCGCCCGTGGCCGGGTTCACGACCGCGTCGGTGGCGCCTTCGGCAGCGTCGACCGACTCGCCGTCGATGAAGTTCTTGAAGGTCTGCGTGGCGGTCGCCATCGCGGCAGTCTCCTCGTGTCGGGGCTGGTCGCAACGTAGCACCGGCCGCTTCGCCGGTCGGGAGAATCTCGCGCCCGCGCGTGCGCCGTGCAGGCGGAACTACTGCAGGTAGCCCTCGACCGTGCCCTCGTCGCGCAGCGAGGCCTGGTCGGGGTCGAGGCCCGCGCGCTCGCGGGCGCGCCGCTGGCGCAGCAGGTCCCAGTACTTGTCGAGCTCGACGCGGATGCGCTCCAGGCGGGCGTGCTCCTCCGGGCCCAGGCCCTCGCCCTCGGAGTGGGCCTCGAGGAGTCGGTGCTCCTCCGCGACGAGCTGCTCGATGTGGTTCGTCACGCGCGTGTCGTCCATGGGCGTGAGCGTACTCCTCCGTCTAAGCTGCCCGCCGATGCCCTACTTCAAGGATGCGGAGGACGTCTACGCGAACCTCGGGAAGCTCTTCGAGGACATCGTCGGCGACGGCGATCTGGCGCCGCGCTTCCAGAGCGCCGACACGGTCTTCCAGTACCGCATGCGCCGCCCCGACTCGCAGCTCACCGTCCAGGCGCTCGAGGGCTCCGAGCCGCGGGTGGACTTCGGGGTGACCGAGCTGCAGCCCGAGGTCATCCTGGCCATGGACGCCGACACCGCGCACCGCTTCTGGCTGGGGAAGGTCAACGTGACGGTGGCGCTCGCCCGGGGCCAGATCAGCGCCCGCGGCCCCGTGGCGAAGATCCTCAAGCTCGTGCCGCTGGTCAAGCCGGTGCAGGCGAAGTACGCGTCCCAGCTGGAGGCGGCGGGGCGCAGCGACCTGGCCTAGCTAGGCGGGCTGCCACAGCTCGATCCGATTGCCCTCGGGGTCGGTGACCCAGCCGAAGCGACCGACACCCTCCATCTCCTGCGTCTCTCCAGCCACGTCCGCTCCCTTGGCGCGCAGCTGCGCGAGCGTCGCATCGAGGTCGCCGACCCGGAAGTTGATCATCGCCTGCTGGGCGCGGGACCCGAAGTAGTCGGTCTCGGACTCGAACGTCGCGAACACCGTCGGCCCGGCTTCCTGATGCCACAGGCCGTTCTCGTCGGCGTCGAGGCCCAGGCAATCGCGATACCACGCGCCCAGGGCCGCAGGGTCGGCGGCGCGCATGAAGTACCCGCCGATTCCGAGCACACGTTCCATGTCGCGATCTTAGGGGCCGTCATCGCCCGCTGACCGTCAGGCGCAGCGTCTCGCGCGCGTCGTGGCGCGGGCGCCAGCGCAGCAGCCGGCGCGCCTTGGAGGTGTCCATGAGCACCGGCCGGCGCAGGGCCTCGACCCACGTCGCCTCCTCGGGGAGGAAGGGCAGGTGGCGCACGAGCTCGGCCGCCGCCTCGACCGCGAGATGGGGCATCGGCACCGTGCGGTAGCCGAGCGCGTCGGCCACGTCGCGCATGTCGACCTCGCCGTCGGCGGCCAGGTTGTAGGCGCCGGGCTCGCCCCGGCCGAGGACGCCGGCGCGCAGCGCCAACGCGACGTCGTCGTGATGGACGAGCTGGAAGCTCACGCCCGGGTCGGGAAGCACGCCGATGGCGCCCGCCAGCGACGAGAGCGGGGCGGGCAGGCGGTCGGGCCAGCGCGCCTGCTCGACGAGCGCGGGCGCGTCGGGGCCCGCGACGATGCAGGGGCGGAAGATCCACGGGTCCGTCTCTCCGCCGCCGAGCGCCTCGTCGAGGACCTCCTCGACCTCGGCCTTGTGGGCCGAGTAGGGGTGGCGGGCGTGGCCGAGCGCGGGGACGTCCTCGGTGATGAGGCCGTCGAGGTCCTCGGGGAAGCCGTAGGCCGCCACCGAGCTCGAGTAGACCAGGCGCTTCGCCTTCGCCGCCACCGCCGCCTCGAAGACGTTGCGCGAGCCCTCGACGTTGACGTGGCGCGTCTCGTCGCTGGCCTTCAGGACGACGAAGGCGAGGTGCACGACGACGTCGGCGCCCTCGACGAGGCTCTCGACCGACGCGCGGTCCAGAACGTCGCCGCGCCGGTACTCGGTGCGCTTCCAGCCGTGGGCCGCCGGGTCGAAGGGCCGGCGCGCCATCCCGACGATGCGCCCGACCTCGCGCGAGCGCTCCAGCGCGCGCATGAACGAGCGGCCGATCTCCCCCGTCGGGCCGGTGACCGCGACGGTGAGGCCGGCCATCAGCGTCCGCTGCTTGCGTGCTCGGCGGCCCCGACGAGGCCGTGCGGGCGCAGGACGAAGCGCCCGCCCAGCTCCTCGAGGTCGCCGACGACGTCGAAGCAGCGCCCGGCCTCGTGGGCGCACAGGCAGGCCAGGCCCGGCTCGATCGGCGCGCCGACCGGGTCGGCCTCGATGCGCACCAGGCGGCCCTCGCGGTCGGCCCGGACGGGCACGCGGATGGCGAACGGGAAGCCGTCGGGGCCCACGACGGCGAGCACGGCGGTCGGGTGAGCGGCGCCCAGCGCGTCGAGGCGCTCGTCCCAGGCCACCGGGCCGCCCTCGGGGGCCGGGTGCTCGACCTCGGGCTCCTCGTTGCGGGCCGAGCGGACCTCCTCGACGTGGGCGTCGAAGAGCTCGGGCTCGGCCTCGGCGTCGGCCGCTCGCCACACGTAGATGCGCTCCGGGCGCACGTGGACGTCGACCTTCGGCGCGCCCCGGTCCTCGACCTTCGCCGTGCCCTGCACGAGCACCATCGGCGCGCCCTCCGAGAAGAGCAGCGCCACGTGGGCGTCGGCCACGCTGTCGCCGGCCTGGTCGATGTCGCCGCGCACGACGCTCACGTCGATGCAGCCCACGTCGGCGTGGTAGCGCGGCGCCAGCGGCCACACGACCGGGTGCGCGCCGCGGTCCACCGTCACGAACTCGGCCGTCGCCGAGCGCGCGAAGACCTCGAGGAGCTCTTCAGGCAGCGACCCCTTCATGACCGCCGCGATCCTAGCGCTCGGCGCCCGCACTGGTTAGAGTCGGCTCATGGCGACCGGAGCCCCGTCGCCGCAGCACGCGTCGGTGCCGATTCGGTTCCGCCCGAACGTCACCGACCTGACGCCGACCCAGCTCGCAGAGCTCCGGGCCGCCTTCCACGACGTCCAGCAGATCAGCGACGACCGCGGCTATCAGTACTTCGCCGGGGTCCACGGGCTGCCGCTGCCCGCGTGGTGCGACCTCAACGGCCACGGCACGCCGACCTTCCTGCACTGGCACCGCGCCTACCTGTGGCGCTTCGAGCGCGCGCTGCGGGCCACCGGCCACGACGTGATGCTGCCGTGGTGGGACTGGGTGGCGACGCCGGAGATCCCGGCCGCCTACAAGGCGGCGAAGGGGGCGGACGGCAAGGCCAACCCGCTGCGCTCGGTGCGGATCAACCCCGTCGCGCTCCAGCAGGGCAAGAACGCGCCGCCGGGCTCGAGCACGCTCGAGCTCTCCAGCCGCCGCACGACCTTCCGCGAGCCCGGGCGCCCGGGCACGCAGCTGCCGACCAAGGCTGACATCGACGAGGTGCTCGGCTATCCGGACTTCTCGCGCTTCACGAGCAACCTCGAGGACTGGCACGGCCAGATCCACGTCTGGGTGGGCGGCCACATGGGCGACATCGCCTACGCCGCCTACGACCCGATCTTCTGGGCCCACCACACGATGATCGACCGCCTCTGGCGCATCTGGCAGCTCAACCACCACAGCGCCAGCCTGCCCCGCGAGCCTGACCGACCTCGTCATGCAGCCCTTCCACATGACGGCCGCGAGGACCATCGAGGTCGCGGCGCTCGGCTACGACTACGCGATCACCGCCACCGACATCCCCGTGAGGCATTGACGATGGACCGGTTCACCTCAGACGCGATCGAGCTCGCGCCGAGCATCGCCGCCGGCGACTTCGAGGCCGCGGACCTCATCTTCTACGGCGTCGACGCGAGCTGGAACTCCTACACGGCCCGCGTCTTCCTCGACGCGCCGCGGAGCAGGAAGCCCGACACGTCGCCCGACCGCCAGGACCGCTACGCGGGCTTCTTCACGATCTTCGGGCACGGCGGCTGCGTGGGCGACGAGGGCCACTGCGAGCCCGGCCACGAGGACCGCGACGCCTTCGACACTCGTCCCGAGCATGGGCTGACGCCGCACACCAAGACGGTCGACATCACCCGCGCGCTGCGCGAGCACGGCGGCGGCCCGCTGGTGGTGACCGTCCTCGCGGTGGTGCCGTCGAAGGACAGCGCGCAGCTCGCCGACGTCATGCGCTTCACCGGGATGCGCCTGGCGACCTACCGCGGGACCGCGGCCGCCGCCGAGGCGGTCGCCAGCCAGGCCAGCGCGCGCCTGGTCCGCTGAGCGCAGGCCGGCACCCCGCCCGGCCGGCTCTTGGCCGCTTAGCTCGCGCAGCGCACGTCCGGTCCGCGGAACAGCCGCGGGCATGCGGGAAGGCGCGCGTGGTCGCGCCCGGCGCGGACGACGGCGTCCACGGCGCGGACCACGACCTGCGGCTCTCCCTGGGGTCCCATGACGGAGTGGTCGCTGCGCACGGCGACGACGTGGAGGTGGTCGGGGGAGAGTGCGGCGAGCTCGTCCTGCATGGTCGCCCACTGGCGGTCCAGGCTCTGCGCCAGGCGCCGGGGCGCGCGGCCCCACTCGTCGCGGTGGCTCCCGGCGGTGACCACGGCCAGCGGGGTGGCGCCCAGGCTCGTGACGCGGGCGGCGAGCGCCTCGCCCGCGCCCAGATCGACGCCGTCGCGCACGGGCGTGGCGACCATGCGGCGGACCGCGCGCAGCTGCGACGGCGGCCAGATCGCGAGCTGGCGGCGCGTCTGCGCGCGCCCCATGGCGTCGACGAGGACGACCCCGGCCGTCTCGTCGGGGTGGGCGTGGGCGAACAGGCGCGCCAGCAGCCCGCCGTAGGAATGGCCCACGAGCACGTACGGCGGGGGCAGGCGGGCGCTCGCGAGCAGGCGCTGCAGGTCGGAGATCTCGGCGCGCGCGTCGTGGACGCCGCGGCGCCCGACGCTGTTGCCCAGCCCCGCGCGATCGTACGAGCAGGTCCGCGTCATCCGTCCAAGCTGCGGCTGCACCTCGCTCCAGTTGTTCACGTCGCCGCCGAAGCCGGCCTCCAGCACGACGGTCGGGCTGCCCGATCCGATGCACCGCATGAAGAGGCTGCGACCACCGCCGATCGCCACGAGCTTCCCGGGGCCGCTCATGACCACGGGGTTGTTGGGGCCCGTCGCGGACGAGGCGCTCTGGACCTTCGAGCCGTGTCCGCCACAGCCGGCGACCAGGGCCGACGCCAGCAGGGCCCAGGCGATCCGGCGCGCCACGGCCCAAGTCTGGACCCGTGGCGGCCGCGCCGCAAGGGGTCAGCCGGCGCGGGTATCTAGTCGTCGTAGCCGGGTTCGCCGGGGAGCACGACGCGGGCGGTCTCGCCCTCGGTGACCACGCGCGGCTGCACGGGACCGACCTCGCGGCCGCCGGCGTACTCCAGCAGCTCGTCGGCGCTGGCGAAGGCGCCGAGCTGCTCGAGGTGCTTGATCGTCGGGAAGACGAGCTCGATCTCGCCGCGGGCGTTCGCGGCGAGCGCCGCGGCGGGCGTGAACCAGCCCTGGTCGACGATCTCGTCGCCGTCGACCCGCGGCTCCTGGCCGTCGGGCAGCGAGGCGAGGAAGAAGTGCGTGTCGAAGCGCACGACGACCTCGGCGGGCGTGATCCAGCGCGAGAACTTGACGAGCGCGGCCGGGTCGTCGAGCTCGATGCCGGCCTCCTCCTGCAGCTCGCGGACCGCGGCGATCCGATGGGCGCCGTCGCCCTCGCCCTCGTGCGCGTCGACGGCGCCGCCCGGGAAGACCCAGACGCCGCCCATGAAGCGCGCCTGCGGGGTCCGCCGCACGAGCAGCACCTCGAGCGCGTCGGCGCCGCCGCGCAGCACGATCACGGTGGCCGCCTGGCGCGGAGGGGTCTCCTGCCCGCTGGTGTTCAGCTCCTCGCCGGGCGGGGGACGGTCGAACTGCACGACGTGAAAGGTACCTTTCGGCCCATGAGCGAGACGACCACCGCGCAGAAGTGGATCTGCGACTCCTGCGGGTTCATCTACGACCCGGCAGACGGCGACCCCGACGGGGGCATCCCGCCCGGCACCGCGTTCGACGACATCCCGGACACCTGGTTCTGTCCCGTGTGCGGCGCCCGCAAGCGCGACTTCACGCCCTACGAGGACTGATGGCCAAGCCGCGCCCCGTCGACCGGACGCTGGCCACGCGCAAGCTGCTGGCCGCGGCCCGCGGCGCGCGCCTGTGCTACGGCGAGCCGGTGCACGTCGACGGGCGCACGGTGATCCCCGTCGCGCGCGTGCGGGCCGCGGGCGGCATGGGCCGCAACGGCGGCGGCGGGCGCCTCGACGCGGTCCCGGTGGGCTTCATCGAGGTCTCGGCCGCCGGGGCGCGCTTCGAGGCCATCGGCGGCCCGCCGGCGTCGGGCGCGCGGGCGCTCGCGGCGGGCGGCGCGGCCCTGGGCGGCCTGATCGCGGCCGCCGCCTTCAGGCGGCAGCGGCGAGCGCTTGGGAGGCCGTCGCGGCCGAGATCGCTGCCGCGGTGATCTCCACCAGCCGGCGCAGCTCGGCCGGCTGGATCGAGAGCGGGGGCATGAGGACGACGGTGTCGCCCAGCGGGCGGATGATCGCTCCGCGGGCGCGCGCCTCCAGCGTCACCCGGTGCCCGATGCGCGCCTCGAGCGGGAAGCCGTCGAGCTCGATGCCGACCATGAAGCCGCGGCGGCGCACCTCGCGCACGCCGGGCAGGCGCTCGACGTGCTCGGCGAGCACGTCGCCGAGGAGCTCGATCTTGGGCTGCAGGCGCTCGAGCGTGCGCTCCTGCTCGAAGACCCGCAGGGTCGCCAGCCCCGCCGCGCAGGCCAGCGGGTTGCCCGTGTACGTGTGGCCGTGGAAGAAGGTCCGCAGCTCCTCGTGGCGGCCGAGGAAGCCCTCGTAGATCCGCTCGGTCGTGAGCGTCGCCGCGAGCGGCAGGTAGCCGCCGGTCAGCCCCTTGGCCACGCACATGAGGTCGGGCGCGACGCCCTCGTGCTCGCAGGCGAACATCGTCCCCGTGCGCCCGAAGCCTGTGGCGACCTCGTCGCAGATGAGGAAGACGCCGAACTCGTCGCACAGCTCGCGGACGGCGCGCAGATAGCCGTCGGGCGCGACGTGGATGCCCGCCGCGCCCTGCACGAGCGGCTCGACGATGACCGCGGCGCAGCGATCCGCGTGCTCGGTCAGCAGCGCGCGCATCGCCTCGACGTCGCCGGGCTCCGCCTGCAGGGCGTCGAAGAGCAGCGGGCGGTAGAGCGAGTGGAAGAGCTCGATCCCGCCCACCGAGACCGAGCCGAGCGTGTCGCCGTGGTAGCTGTTGCGCAGGCAGACGAAGCCCGAGCGCCACCACTCCCCGCGCTGATGGTGCCACTGGTAGGCCATCTTCAGCGCGATCTCGCACGCCGTCGAGCCGCTGTCGGAGAAGAAGACGCGGCTCAGCCCGTCGGGCGCGAGGTCGACGAGCGCCTTGGCCAGCTTGGCCGCCGGCGCGTGCGAGAGCCCGAGCATCGTCGAGTGCGCGACGCGGTCGAGCTGGTCCTTGATCGCGATGTCGATGGCCGGGTGGCGGTGGCCGTGGACGTTGCACCACAGCGAGGAGACGCCGTCGATGTAGGCGTTGCCCTCGGTGTCGTAGAGCGTCGTGTCGTCGGCGCGCTCGATGATCGGGAAGTCCTCCTCCATCCACCCCTGCTGCTGGGTGAAGGGGTGCCAGAGGTGCTGGCGGTCGAGGTCGGCGAGCTCGGCGGCGGACATCGGCATCGTGCGCCGCAAGCTAGCTCCGCTCGCGGACGAACCGCCTAGCCTGTGGGGGGTGCCGGGCCGTCGTATCGAGGTCATCGCGGCGGTGGTCGGCGCCGCGTCCCTCGGCGCCGAGATCGCCGCAGCGCGCCTCCTGGCGCCGTGGTTCGGCGCTTCCACGGTGGTGTGGGCGAACACGATCGCGACCGTGCTCGTCGCGCTCAGCATCGGCTATTGGGTCGGCGGCCGGCTGGCCGACCGCGACCCCACGCTCGCGGGCCTGAGCCGGATCGTGCTGGGCGCCTCGGCGCTGCTGGCGCTGGTGCCCTTCGTCGCCGCGCCCTTCCTGCGGGTCTCGGTGCAGGCGCTGGATCGCGTCGAGGCGGGCGCCTTCGTCGGCTCGCTGCTCGGGGTGCTGGCGCTCGTGGCCGTGCCCGTCATGCTCCTGGGGGCCGTCGCGCCCTACGCGGTGCGCCTGAGCGTCACGACGGTCGAGGAGGCCGGGCGCGTCACGGGCCGGCTCTACGCGATCTCGACGGGCGGCTCGCTCGTCGGCACCTTCCTCAGCGCGCTCCTGCTCATCCCGCTCGTGGGCACGCGCCGCACCTTCCTGGCCTTCGCGCTGGCCCTCGCGCTCGTGGCGGTCCCCGCCCTCTCGCGGCGCTTCGTGCTGGCGCCGGTCGGGGTCGCGCTGCTGCTGGCGATCCCGGTCGGGACGGTCAAGGCGACCGGCGACGCGCGGGTGATCTGGGACAGGGAGACCGAGTACCAGTACGCGCGGGTCACCGAGCGCCCGAACGGCGAGCGGCGCCTGGAGCTCAACGAGGGCCAGGCCGTGCACTCGGTCTACCGCCCGGGCGAGTGGCTGACCCACGACTACTGGGACGAGATGCTCGTCCTGCCCTTCGCGACGCGGCCGCGGCCGCCGCGCTCGGTGGCGATCCTCGGCAACGCCGCGGGGACCACCGCCCGCGCCTACGGCCACTTCTTCCCGGCCGCGAGGGTCGACGGCGTGGAGATCGACCCGGCGCTGACCGACGTCGGCCGCCGGCTCTTCGACCTCCACGGGCCCAACCTGCACCTGCACGCGGCCGACGCGCGGCCCTTCCTGCGCCGGGCGACGCGGCGCTGGGACGTCATCGTCGTCGACGCCTACCGCCAGCCGTACATCCCCTTCTACCTGACCACCCGCGAGTTCTTCGGCGAGGTGCGCGACCACCTGACGGCGGGCGGCACGGTGCTCGTCAACGTCGGCCATCCCGACGGCTCGGACCGCCTGGAGAAGGTCCTCGGCGCGACGATGGGGACGGCCTTCTCCACCGTCCTGCGCGACGCGGTCAAGGACACGAACACCGTCCTGCTGGGGACCGACGCGACGGCGTCGGCGCGGACCATGCGCGCGGCGACGCGCACGCAGCCGCCCGACCTCGCGGCGGTGACCGCGGCCGCCGCCGGCCGGCTCGAGCCGGCGTTGCCCGGCGGGGACGTCTACACCGACGATCGCGCGCCCGTCGAGTGGCTGATCGACGCCTCGATCGTCAAGGTCGCCGCGGACGGAGGTCGCTGACCGCGCTGACGACCGCGTCCACCTCGTCCTCGCTGTTGTAGTAGTGGACCGAGGCGCGGACGAGGTCGGCGAGGCCGCGCTCGACCATGTCGTAGCGCGTGTAGTGGCCGGGGTTGACCGAGACGTTGATCGCGCGCTGCGCGAGGGCGGCCTTGACCTCGGCCGAGCTCCTGCCGTCGACCGTGAGCGACACGATCCCGCAGCGGCGCACGCCGAGGTCGTGGACGTGGACGCCGTCGACCGCGCCGAGCCCCGCGCGCAGGCGCTCGGCGAGCGCCGTCACGCGCTCCTCGATCGCCTCCAGGCCCCAGTCGAGTGCGTAGCGGGCGGCGGCGCCGAGGCCGAGCTTGCCGGCGACGTTGTACTCCCAGTTCTCGAAGCGCCGGGCGCCGGGGAAGATCTCGTAGCGGTCGTCGGCGACCCAGCGCGCGGCGTGGAGGTCGAGCAGCGGCGGCTCGAGCGCGTCGGCGAGCTCGCGGCGGACGTAGAGCAGGCCCGTCGCCCGCGGACCGCGCAGATACTTGCGCCCCGTGGCCGAGAGCATGTCGCAGCCGATGCGCCCGACGTCGATCGGGATCTGGCCCAGCGCCTGGCAGGCGTCGAGGAGGTAGAGGACGCCGGCCTCGCGGGTGAGCGCGCCGACCTCCTCGGCGGGGTTGACGAGCCCGCCGTTGCTGGGCACGTGGGTGATCGCCACGAGCTTGACGCGCTCGTCGAGCATGTCGGCGAGGGCGGCGACCGAGAGCCGGCCGTGCTCGTCGTTGGGCACGGGCTCGACGGTCGCCCCGTGGCGCCGCGCGACCTGCAGGAAGGCGATGACGTTGCTCTCGTACTCGGCGCGCGCGCAGAGGATGCGGTCGCCGGGGGCGAAGGGCAGCGAGTAGAAGGCCATGTCCCAGGCGCGGGTGGCGTTCTCGACGACGGCGATCTCGTCGCGGTCGCAGCCCAGGAGCTCGGCGAGGTCGTCGTAGACGGCCTCCAGGCGCCCGTCGGCCTCGGCGGCGGCCTCGTAGCCCCCGATCTCCGCCTCGCGCTGCAGGTGGCCGATGAGGGCGTCGATCACCGGCCGGGGCGGGAGCGCCGCGCCGGCGTTGTTGAAGTGCGCGACGTTCGCGCAGCCCGGCGTGTCGGCCCGCGCGCGGGCGAGGTCGATGGCGGCCACGGGCTAGTCGCGCGCCGGGGGCGCGACGCCCTCGTGGTAGTCGACGGCGTCGCCGGAGCGGAAGAAGGCGCGCAGGCCGCCGCCGCGCGGCAGGCGCTCGCCGACCCCGAGCTTGCCCTCGTCGGGGTAGACGGTGACCTCCGGGCGCCCGTGCGTCGCTGACAGCCAGGAAGCGGACCGTCGCCTCCGTGCGGTTGTCGATCTGGTGGGCGCCGCGCTCGCCGACCGGGAAGGCGATGACCTCGCCCTCGGGCACGACGCGCCAGCCCTCGGGCGTGCGCAGGTGCGGCGTGCCCTCGAGCACGACGAGGACCTCCTCCTCGCCGAGATGGAAGTGGTACGGGTAGGCCGCCTCGCCGGGCGGGATCTCCCACAGGCTGATCCCGACGCGCTCGGTGGCGAGCTGGTGGCCGAGCCGCGCGCGCCGGACCCGGAAGCCCGGGTGCTCGCGCGGCTCGTCGTAGACCGGCTGGTGGAGGTTGGGCATGGGTGCGTTTGTACCTGCTGTGGGGCGCTCGCGGCGCTGCGGTCCCGGCGCTCGCGGCACTGCGCGGCGAGGCATCGAGGGAAGGAGGCCAGCCTGCGCGCGTGGCGGGCCGCGCGGGGCAGCTGGCGCGTTCGCGCTCATTGACGACGAGTGTCGACTTTGTCGACCTATAGCCGACTAAGTCGACACTCGTTCCCGCCGCGAGCGCCAACGTGCCACGCCGGCTCGCGCGGAGCCGCGACCGCCGCGACCGCCGCCGCTCTCTCTCCCTCGATGCCTCGCCGCGCAGCGCCGCAAAGGAAGGCGGCGTCACCCCAGCCAGCGCTCGTACGGCAGCGTCGCTCCGGCACGGGCGAGCTCGCCCACGTCGACCCCCACCGAACCGAGCGTCGCCACCTCGACGGCGCCCAGGCGCGCGATCGCCTCGGCGTTCGAGCGGTGCATCACGCTCGGCTCGCCCGGCCACGGCGTGAGGACCACGGCGCGGACGTCGAGGCCCGCCGCGCGCGCCGCCTCGACCGTCAGCAGCGAGTGGTTGATCGTGCCCAGCCCGGGGCGGGCGGCGACGACCACCGGCCACCCGAGGTCGACCGCCAGGTCGCGGATCGTGTAGCCGAGGGTGAGTGGGACGAGCAGGCCGCCGACGCCCTCGGCGACGACGACGTCGGCGCGCAGGGCGCGGGCGGCGGCGACGAGCGCCGCGGGCTCGAGCGCCACCCCGGCCAGCTCCGCGGCCAGGTGCGGCGAGACGGGCGGGCCGAAGCGGTGCGGCGCGACCTCGTCGACCGGGCGCGCAGCCGCCGTCGCGAGCAGCTCGTGGTCGGCGGGGCGGCCTTCCTCAGGCTCGTCGATGCCCGTGACGACGGGCTTGAAGGCGGCCACGTCGACGCCGTCGGCGCGCAGGGCCGCGGCGACTGCCGCGGCCAGCACGGTCTTGCCGACGCCGGTGTCGGTGCCGGTGACGAAGAGGCCGCGCAACCGCGGCCTACGCGGCCTGGCGCTCGATGTCGAAGGGCTGGCGGCCCGACTCCGCCGAGCGCGCGGCGGCCTCCTCGCGGGCGGCGACCACGGGCACGCCCTCCGCCGGGCGCCAGCCGGCCTGCATCGCGGCGCGCCCGAGGACCTGGGCTGCCTCGCGCAGCTCGGCCTTGCTGTGGGAGGCCATCACCGCCAGGCGCAGGCGCGAGGTCCCCTCGGGCACGGTCGGCGGCCTGATCGCCTGGGCGAAGACGCCGCGCTCGATCGCCAGCTCGCAGATCCGCATCGCCTGATGGGCGTCGCCGATCACGAGCGGCACGATCTGGGTCGTCGAGCCCGCGACCTGGAAGCCCTCGCGGGCGAGCTCGTCGCGCAGCACGTCGCCGTTGGCCTGCAGCTTCTCGGCGCGATGGGGCTGGTCGGCGAGGAGCTCGAGGGCCGCCAGCGCGCCGGCCACGGCGGGCGGGGGCGGCGCCGTCGAGAAGATGAACGGCCGCGCGCTGTTGACGAGCAGCTGGGCCATCTCCTGGTCGCAGGCGACGAAGGCGCCGTAGGCGCCCAGCGCCTTGCTCAGCGTGCCGATGACGACGTCGACCTCGTCCTCGACGCCCGCCTCGGCCACCGCGCCGCGGCCCTCGGGGCCCAGGCAGCCGGTGCCGTGCGCCTCGTCGACCGCGACGCGCACGCCGTGCCGATGGGCGAGCTCGACGATCTCGGCCAGCGGCGCGACGTCGCCGTCCATCGAGAAGACCGAGTCGGTGACGATGAGCGCGCCGCGGCCCTCGGCCTGGCGCATGCCCCACGCGAGGTGCTCGATGTCGGCGTGGCGGTAGACGAAGGTGTCCGCGCGCGCCAGCCGGCAGCCGTCGATGATCGAGGCGTGGTTGAGCTCGTCGGAGAAGACGACCTCGCCCTCGCCCGCCAGCGACGTGATGACGCCGATGTTCGCCAGGTAGCCCGAGCCGAAGAGCAGCGCCGCGGGCGTG
Source organism: uncultured Actinomycetes bacterium (assembly GCA_963851295.1). Taxonomy (GTDB): domain Bacteria; phylum Actinomycetota; class Thermoleophilia; order Solirubrobacterales; family Solirubrobacteraceae; genus JAOPZW01. Next base: position 250,643 of record CAWKOS010000008.1, read on the forward strand.
CGCTTGAAGTCGGCCAGGCGCTCCTCGAGCCGGCGGTGGACGGTCATCGTCCCCGACACCAGCCGCGACGCCCCCGCGCCGACGCCCCAGCGCATGGCGGCGTCCGCGGCCGCCTCGCGCACGCGAGGATGGTCCGCGAGCCCGAGGTAGTTGTTCGAGCAGAGCAGGAGCACGGGCTTGCCGTCCAGCACGACGCGCGGGCCCTGGGGCCCGCTGATCATCCGCATCCGGCGATAGAGCCCGAGCTCCTTGAGCTCTTGTAGGCGCTCGTGGATCTCGGTCACGTGGAGGGCCCTCCTCAGGCCGCTTTGCTTGGCCAGCTGTTCGGCGCGCCGTCCGGTCTGGAGGGCACCGAGGTCTTGCGCTTGAAGCGAAGCTGGGTCGACGGGTCCCACATGCGGATGTGGAGCTCCATCGGGGTCTCGACGGGGTCGAGCTCGGCCTTGGGCAGCTCGCCGCCGAGCCAGCCGGAGCGGTTGTCCGGGCGCGGGTTGGCGCCGTTGTCCGGCTGGCGCGCGACGTTGAGCCCGAGGTCGGTGAACATCGCGCGGTCCTCGTCGGGCGTGGAGCCCAGCGTGGTGAGGAAGTTGCCCATCATCACGCCGTTGAGCCCGGCCTTGACCGCCAGCGGCTGCAGCTCGCCGAGGTTCTCGACGCGCCCGCCGCAGAGGCGGAAGAGGGCGCCGGGGATGATGAGGCGGAAGATGGCGATCCACTTGACCGCCTCCCACGGGTCCATGTAGTCGCGGTCGCCGAACTTCGTGCCCGGCCGCGGGTTGAGGAGGTTGATGGGGACGCTCGTGGGGTCGATCTTCGCCAGCTCGAAGGCCATCTCGACGCGCTGCTCGCGCGACTCGCCGAGGTTGAGGATGCCGCCGACGCAGGTCTCCAGGCCGGCCTCGCGGACGGCGTCGATCGTGCGCAGGCGCGCCTCGTAGCGGACGGTGGTGGAGACCTCGTCGTAGTAGGACTCGGCGGTCTCGACGTTGTGGTGCACGCGCTGGATGCCGGCCTCGCGCAGCGCCTTGGCGCGCGCGGCGCTCATGTGCCCGATCGACGCGCAGCGCTTGAGGTTCGTGTGCTCGGCGACGAGCCGCGCGCCCTCGAGGACCTTCTCGAAGTCGCGCCTGGAGAGCCCCTGGCCCTGCGTGACCATGCAGAAGCGGTGGGCGCCCGCGGCCTCGGCGGCGCGCGCGTGCTCGAGCATCTGCTCGGGCTCCATCATCGCGTGCAGCGGCGTCTCGGCCTCGGCGAAGCGCGATTGCGCGCAGAAGCCGCAGTCCTCCGCGCAGCCGCCGGACTTGGCGTTGACCAGCGAGCACAGGTCGGTGCTCTCGCCGAAGCGCTCCTGTCGCGCCTGCCAGGCGCGCTCGACGAGCGCCTCGATCGCGGCGTGGTCCTCGAGCTCGCCCAGCTCGAGAGCCTCCTCGCGGGAGATCAGCGGCGGCATGCCCGGGAAACCTAGGCGGCGCGCCGGACGACGCCGCTCGGCTCGCCGGTAGGCTCGGGGCGGTGGCGCCGATCCGGGTCCTCGTATGCGACGACGTCGAGGCGTTCCGCGCCCTGATGCGCTTCACGCTCCAGGAGGACCCCGAGATCGAGGTCGTCGGCGAGGCACCCGACGGGATGGCGGCGATCAAGGCCGCCGAGCGCCTGCAGCCCGACGTCGTCCTGCTCGACCTCACGATGCCGATCCTCGACGGCATCGACGCGCTCCCCACGCTGCTCGAGCGCGCGCCGGGCGCCCGCGTCGTCGCCCTCAGCGGGTGGGGCGCCGAGCGCATGGCCGAGGCCGCCATCGAGCAGGGCGCCGTGGCCTACGTCGAGAAGACCGACGACGTCGAGGCCATCCGCGCCGCCGTGCGCGCCGCGGCGGCGGGCTGAGGCGCGCTCAGAGGTCCAGCTCGACCACGAACGGCGCGTGGTCGGAGGGCTTCTTGCCCTTGCGGAAGTCGCGCTCGATCCCCGCGTGGCGCAGGCCGCCCGCGAGCGCCTCGCGCACGAGCACGAGGTCGATGCGCAGGCCCATGCCGCGGTGGAAGTGGCCCTGGCGGTAGTCCCACCAGGTGTGCTGGACGAGCTCGGCGCCGTTGACGGCGCGGAAGGCGTCGACGTAGCCGTCGTCGAGGATCGCCTGCACGCGCGAGCGCTCGTCGTCGGTGACGTGGGTCTCGCCGACGAAGGCCGCCGGGTCGTAGACGTCGATGTCGGCCGGGGTGACGTTGAAGTCCCCGCCCACGATCGCCGGCGCCCCGTCGGCCGCCAGGCGCGCGCGCATGGCGTCGAGGAAGGCGAGCTTCTCCTCGAAGGTCGGCGTGCCGATCGCGCGGCCGTTGGTGACGTAGGTCGACGCGAAGCGCACGCCGCCGGCGCTCGCCTCGATCCAGCGCGCCTCCTCGGTGCGGTGCTCGCCGGGCAGTCCCCTGACGGCGTCGGTGATCGCCAGGCCGGCGCGCGCGAGGATGGCGACGCCCGCCCACTGCCCGGCGCTCTGATGCACGGCGCCGTAGCCGGCCTGCGCGAGCACCTCGGTGGGGAAGGTGCCCTCCTCGGTCTTGGTCTCCTGCAGCAGCGCGACGTCGGGCGCGTGCATCTCGAGGAACTCGAGCACGCGCGGCAGCCGCGCGTTGAGCGAGTTGACGTTCCAAGTGACGAGCTTCACTCACCGCCCCTTCCAGCGTGCGGGGCGCTTCTGGCCGAAGGCGCGGACTCCCTCGCGCAGGTCCTCGGAGTGGAAGCTCGCCTCGCGCAGCTCGATGAGCTCGCGCTCGACGTCGGCCTCGAGCTGTCCCTCCGCGGCCAGCAGCTCGCGGATGACGCGCTTGTTGCCGCGGACGCTGAGCGGGGCGTTGGCGGCCAGGTCGTCGGCGAGGTCGAGCGCCGCGCCGTCGAGGTCCGAGCCGCCGACGACGTCGTTGATCAGCCCCCACTGCAGCGCCGTCCGCGCGTCGACGTTGCGCCCGGTGAGGAAGAGCTCGCGCGTGCGCGGCGCCCCGATGGCGTCCAGGAAGCGGCGCAGGCCCGTGTGCGAGTAGACGAGGCCGAGCTTGGCCGGCGGCATCCCGAGGAGGATCCCGTCGGCGGCGATCCGCAGGTCGCAGGCGAGCGCCAGCTCGAGCCCGCCGCCGATCGTGTGGCCCGGGAGCGACGCGACGGTCGGGACCGGGCACGCGTCGAGGGCCTCGAGCGCCTCGGCGAAGGGGTGGGCGACGAGGCTCTCGGCCTCCTGGGCGAAGACGTCGTCGGGGATGCCGCCGATGTCGTAGCCCGAGGAGAACATGCCGTCCGCGCCCGTGAGCAGGACGGCGCGGGCCTCGCCGAGATCGCGCACGGCGACCGCGATCGCGTCCAGGATCGCCTGGTCGAGCGCGTTGCGCTTGGCCGGGTTGGAGATCGTGAGCCGGAGGACGCCGTCCGCCGGTCGATCGAGGAGCAGCTCGCCCGCCATCGACGGGCGGGAGGCTAGTGCAGCCGGGCTATTCGAGGATGACCAGCGTGTCGCCCTCGTTGACGGCCTGGCCCTCCTCGCACAGGATCTCCTTGACCGTGCCGGCGTCCTCGGCCTCGACGGGCATCTCCATCTTCATCGACTCGAGGATCACGACCGTGTCGCCTTCCTCAATCTCGTCGCCGACCTCGCATTCGATCTTCCACACCGTGCCCGTGATGTGGGCCTCGACGTCTGCCACCGCGTCCTCCAGTGCTCCTCGAGGGGGAACCGCAACGCGCGCCACGATAGTTCGACCTCTGGTCGGAATCGCTTCCGACCGCGGGTCGGTGGGAGGGTCGGCGCCCGGCGCGTACCTTGCCGGATGTGGCCGCCAGCGCTTCGGGAAGAGGGCCTAGAAACCCACCGTCTCCTCCTGCGACGAACCCCCGAAGCGAAGGCCATTCCCCCGTCGAGGCCCTGACCCAGCCTTCTCGGGATAACACGGTCGGGCCGGGGTCCAGGGGACATCTGCGGCGGCGAGGGGACAGCGCCGAACGCGGGTTTGGACCCCGGCCCGATCGTCATTCGTCCTCGCGGCAGACCGCGCGGTGGCAGTAGGACGGCCCGCCGCCGACCACGACGCCCTTGTAGTACAGGCGGGCCGCGGCCCGGCACGTGGCGCGCTCGATCGCGGGGTTCACGCCGCCCGACGACGAGCCCACCGTCTTGCAGATCTCGAGCATGTCGTTCAGGAAGGCCGTGTCGCATGCGGCCTTGCCCCGGTGCTCGCCGTAGCAGCGGTCGTGGTTGGCGCACGCGGGCGTGAACCACAGCTCGGGGACGTTGAACCAGCTCGAGCCGCAGAGGTCGCGGTCGGGCTCGGCGGGGACGACCGGCGGCGTGGGCGGGGCGGGCTGCGGCGAGGGCGCCGGCGCGCTCGTCGGCGGCGCGGCCTGCGCGGGCGCCGTGCACGATCCGCCGCCCACGGCGCAGACGATCGCCTCGGCGTTGCCCGCGACGGCGGTCGCGAGCGACGGCGCCGCGGCCGCCGCGCCCGTGGCGAGCGCCGTGACGCCCGCGAGCACCGCCACCCACTCGACGAGGCTCTGCCCGCGCTCCCGCATGCCCGCACGGTGCCACCGCGCCGGGGCCGCCACCATGGGCCGCGAGCCTCATCTTCACGCTGGGCGGGCCCACCGCTCGTATGGGCCGCTAGCGTTCCGTGTAGTGAGCGACGAGCCGCGAGACGAAGCAGTCCCGATCCGCAAGCAGGTCTACACGGACCCGCGGCCCGCCGAGCACTTCGACCGCTTCCACGAGCGCTCGCGCACCCGCGACCCGGACATCGTCTACGAGGTCGTGCGCGTGGCCACCACGCTGTACTCGTGGGTTCTGTTCCGCGTGCGCGGGATCGACCCCGAGAAGGTGCCGCCGAGCGGGCCCGTCATCCTCGCCCCGAACCACTTCTCGTTCATGGACCACTTCCTGCTCGGCGCCTCGATCAGGCGCAAGGTGCGGTTCATGGCCAAGTCGCAGCTCTTCAAGCCGCCGATGCAGTTCGTCTACACGCACGGCGGCGTCTTCCCGGTGCGCCGCGGCCACCGCGACGAGGAGACCTTCATCACCGCGCTGAAGGTCCTCGCCGACGGCGGCGTGGTGGCGATGTACTGCGAGGGCGGGCGCTCGCGCACGGGCCGGGTCGGCGAGCGCGCGCGTCCGGGCATCGGGCGCCTGGCGCTCGAGTCGGGCGCGCCGATCGTGCCGGTCGCGGTGCACGGCTCCTCGCGGGTGCGCAACTGGCGCAAGCTGCAGTTCCCGACGGTCACCGTGGAGTACGGCGAGCCCTTCCGCTACGAGGCCGTCGCCGCCTCGACGCGCCACCAGCAGCAGGTCGTCGCGGACGAGATCCTCGGCGAGATCCGCGAGCTCTACGACGGGCTCGACGCGGCGGGGCGGCCGGCCGCGCTCGCGCGCTGGCGCGCCGAACGGCGGGCGCGGCGCGCCAAGCGGACCGCCGCGGCCTGAGCGGCATGCCCGCGCCCGCGCGCGGGGATCATCTGCGCCGTGCGCCGCTCCGCTGTCCTGGCCCTCGCCGTGGTCGCGCTCGGGATGGCGCCCGCCAGCGCCCACGCCGCCACCGTGACCCTCGCCAAGCTCGGCGACTTCTCCTCGCCGGTCTACGTCACCGCCCCGCTGGGCGACACCCAGCGCGTCTTCGTCGTCGAGCAGGGCGGCACGATCAAGCTCGTCAAGAACGGCGCGATCTCGACCTTCGCCGACCTCACCGACCGCGTTCTGGCCGGCGGCGAGCGCGGGCTGCTGTCGATGGCCTTCCCGCTCGACTTCTCGACGACGGGGCTCTTCTACGTCTACTACACGGCCAAGAGCCCGGCGGGGCAGGTGACGATCGAGGAGCACCGCGTCGACCCCGCGAACCCCGACCGCGCCGACGCGTCCTTCTCGCGCGTGCTCGTGACGATCCCGCACGACCAGCAGGCCAACCACAACGGCGGCCAGCTGCAGTTCGGGCCCGACGGCACGCTCTACGCGGGGACGGGCGACGGCGGCGACGGCGGCGACCCGAGCGGCAACGCCCAGGACACCACGATCGCGCCGCCGGGCACGTTCGGCACGCCGCCGCACGAGGTCAACCACGACTACCGCCTCGGCAAGCTCCTGAAGATCGACCGCGTCAGCGGCGGCGCGACGGTCTTCGCCTACGGGCTGCGCAACCCGTGGCGCTGGTCCTTCGACCGCGACACCGGCGACCTGACCATCGGCGACGTCGGCCAGGGCGCCTACGAGGAGGTCGACTTCGCCGCCGCGCCCGGGATCGGGGCGGGCGCCAACTACGGCTGGAACACCTACGAGGGGCTGCACACCTATCCGGGCGGCGACCCGGCGGGGAGCGCGCCGGGGACCGTCCTGCCCGTCGTCGAGTACCCGCACTCGGGCGGCGCGTGCTCGATCACCGGCGGCTACGTCGTCCGTGACAAGGCGCTGCCCGAGCTCGCGGGGACCTACGTCTATGGCGACAACTGCACCGGCGAGCTGACGGGCGCGACGCTCCCCGGCGGAGCGACGCGCTCGCTCGGCCTCAACGTCCCGTCCGTCTCGAGCTTCGGCGAGGACGGCTGCGGACGGGTGTACGCCGCCTCGCTGAACGGGCCGGTGTACCGGTTCGCGACGAGCGGCGCGTGCGCCGGGCCGGCGCCCTTCGTCGGGCATCTGCCCGCGGGCGCGGGGTCGGGCTCGGGCGGCGCGAGCAGCGGCGCCGATCGGCGGGCCCCCGCGATCACCCTCCTGCGCGCCGCCGCGCGCCAGCACGCGCTGCGGACGGGCTTCGTGAGCATCCGCGTGCGCTGCGACGAGCTGTGCACGGTGAGCGCGAGCGGGCGCGTCACGATCTCGCGCGCGCGAGGGCGGGCCGCCGCCGCCCGCACGCTGCGCACGCGCACGGCCAAGGCGACGCTCGTCGCGGGCGCGCGCACGACCCTGCGCATGAAGCTGTCGAAGTCCACGCGCCGGGCGATCGCCCGCGCCCTCGCTCGGCACCGCCGCGCGACCGTCCGCATCACGGTCCGGGCCGTCGACCGGGCGGGCAACGCGCGCAAGCGGACGCGTAGCGCGCGGATCGTGCGCTGACGGCGGCCGGCGAGCGGCGCGCGCCCACGGCGCGGCCGCTTCGCGCCGCAACTTCCGCCGCCGCCGTCTCGTCTCATCCACGATGCGATCGCGCACCGACCAGGCCCTGCTGCTCGCCGGCGCCCGCGGCGACGAGGCCGCCTTCGCCGCGCTCGTCGCCCGCCACCGGCCGCGCCTCGTCCGCTATGCGACCTCGCGCTGCGGCCGCGACGCCGCGCTGGCCGAGGACGTCGTCCAGGACGCGCTCGTCCGCGCGCATCGCGCGATCGTCGCCGGCAAGGTGCCGGTCGACATCGAGGCGTGGCTCTTCGCGATCGTCCGCAACCGCTGCCACGACTACTTCCGCGCCGCCCATCCGACCGCGCCGCTGCCGGCGGAGCTCCCCGGGGGCTCGCCCTCGGCCTTCGAGGAGGTCGCGCAGGGCGAGCGGCTCGCCGGCGCGCTCGACGCCGTCGGGCGCCTGCCCAGCGCGCAACGCGCCGCGCTCGTCGGCCGCGAGCTCGAGGGCCGCAGCTACGAGGACATCGCCCGGCGCCAGTCGACCACCGTGCCCGCCGTCAAGTCGCTGCTGCACCGGGCGCGCGCGACGCTCGCCCACCAGGGCTCGCTCCCGGCGCTGCTCACCCCGCTGGTCGCGCGCATCGCGCGGCTGCGGCCCGGCCAGATCCTGGGCGGCCTGATCGCCGAGCACGCGACGGGGGCGGCCGCGCTCGCGACGATCGCGCTCGCCGGCACGAGCGCCGTCGGCTCGCTGCACGTATCGGGCCCGGTGGCGCCGACCGAGGCCCAGGCCCGCTCGGCGCTGGTCAGCGCCGCGGCGTCGCCGCACGCGCCGCCGTCCGCCCCCGCCCGAGCGAGCAGCGGGAAGTGCGACACGCTGTGCGCGGAGTACGGGGGCGGCTCCGCCACCGGCGACACGCCGCACGGCGCGACCCTCCGCCCCGCGGCGCACGCGCACCCGCGCGGCGAGTACGGGCCCTAGCCTCTCCGCCGGCGCCGCGGCTGCGCAGAGTGGTCGATTGTGTGGCTCCTGGCCCCACAATCGACCACTCTTCGCCCGACCACCGGGGCTCAGCGCCGACCACGACGGCAGACGCCTACCGCCGCACGTCCTCGCAGTTCGCGTTGACCTCGTCGCTGACGTCGGCGAAGACCACATCGACGCCGTCGCCGCACGAGATGCGGTCGTGGCCGCCGCCGATCGCGTTGATGCGGTCGTTGCCGGCGCCGCCCTCGATGGTGTCGTCGTCGAGGTTGCCGTCGATGACGTCGTCGCCGTCCTCGCCGTTGATGACGTCGTTGCCGCGGTCGCCGGTGATCTCGTCGTTGCCCGGGCCGCCGAGGATGAGGTCGTTGCCGTTGCGGCCGTGGATCTCGTCGTCGCCGTTGCCGCCGCGCAGGGTGTCGTCGCCGTTGACGCCGTCGACGTAGTCGTTGCCGTCCTCGCCGAAGAGCGAGTCGTTGCCGTCCTGCCCGAAGAGCGAGTCGTCGCCCGGGGTGCCGACGAGGACGTCGTCGCCCGGCGTGCCCGTGATGTTGCTGGCCGTCGAAGGCGCGTCGGTGGCGGGCTCGGGCGGGATGGGGACGACCTTCTCGCAGTTGGTCAGATCGTCGCGCTCGGGCGCCGTGTCCTCGACGTACACCGTGTCTTTGCCGGGGCCGCAGTCGACGTGGTCGACGCTGTCGTCGGCGACGCGGATCTGGTCGTTGCCCGTGCCGCCGTTGACCTCGTCCTCGCCCGGCCCGGCGGTGATCTCGTCGGCGCCGTAGGAGCCCGAGAGGTAGTCCTCGCCCGAGCCGCCGTCGAGCGTGTCGTTGCCGTAGGAGCCGTAGATCGTGTCGCGGCCGGCGTCGCCCTTGATGGAGTCGTCGCCGTTGCGGCCGTACAGGCGGTCGCCGCCGGTGCCGCCGTCGAGCGCGTCGTCGCCCTCGCCGCCGTCGATCATCTCCGAGCCCGAGCTGCCGAAGAGCGTGTCGTTGCCGTCGTCGCCCTTGATCGTGTCGGACCCGCGGTTGCCGTCGATGTAGTCGTTGCCCGCGCCGCCGTCGAGCAGGAAGTCGTTGCCCAGGCCGAGCTCCTTGATGCGGTCGTCTCCGGCCCCGCCGAAGACGGTGTCGTCGCCGTCGCCGCCGTCGAGCGAGTCGTTGCCGTCGCCGCCGTCGACCTTGTCGTTGCCGGTGCCGCCGTTGCCGTAGTCGTTGCCGGGACCGCCGAGGAGCTGGTCGTTGCCGGCGGAGCCGAACATGCGGTCGTCGCCCTCGCCGCCGTCGAGGATGTCGTCGCGGGCGCCGCCGCTGAGCAGGTCGTTGCCCGCGCCGCCCAGGAGGACGTCGTCGTCGCGCCCGCCCGAGAGCTGGTCGTCGCCGCCGAGCGCGTCGATGCGATCCATCCCGCGGGTGCCCTTGAGCACGTCGTTGCCCTCGGTGCCGGTGATGAGCGCCACGCCGGGCTGCACCGCGATGCCCGACGGCCTCGTGGAGGAGCCCAGGCGCTGGACGGTCAGGCGCTTGAAGGAGAGCGCGCTCAGCACCGAGACCGTCCCCGAGCCGGCGTCGGCGACGTAGACGCGGGTGCCGTCCGGCGAGGCGGCGGGCGTGCCGGGCCCGCGGCCGGTGTGCACGCGCAGCAGCTTGCCGGCCCGCAACGGGACGATCGCGGTCACCTGGGATCCGCTCGCGGCGCCGACGACCGCGCGATGGCCGTCGTTGGTGAGTGCGACGCCGCCGCCCAGGCCCTTGCCGAGCGAGACCTTGCGCGTGACCTCGCCGGTGTCGGTGTTGATGCGCACGAGCCGCGAGCCGGAGTGCCCGTTCGTCGCGACGTACGCGTTGGGGCCCGTGCGCGCGAAGGCGGCGCCCGTGGGGCCCGAGAGCTCGAGCCGCCGCGAGAGGCGGAAGCGCACGAGGTCGACGATCCCCACGTGCTTGGCGTCGAGGATCACGAGGGCGCGCGTGGCGTCCGACGACACCGCCAGCGCGGCGCCGGTGGCCTTCGCGCCGAGCGCGATCGAGGCGATGGCCTGCATGCTCGCCACGTCGACGACGTCGAGCGCTCCCCGCCGCGCCGCGTACACGCGGTAGCCGTCCGGCGAGATCGCGAGCGCGCTCACGGTGCCAGGACGGGAGACCGCCGCCACGGTGGCGCGGGTGGCGAGGTCGATCGCCACCACGCGTTGCCCGGCCGCCACGTAGGCGCGCGTGCCGCCGGGCGCGGCGGCGGCCGCGCGCGAGCGCCCTCCCACGGGGATGCGCGCGACGACCTTGTTGGTCGAGACGTCGGTCAGCGTAGCGGCGCCGTCGCCGGTGGCGACGACCACCACGCGGGCCTGGGCTGCGGTGGTCGGCAGCGCGGCGAGCGCGGCGAGGACGGAGGCGACGATCAGGTGGCGCATCGAAGGCATCGAAGGCATCGAAGGCATCGAAGGCTCCCAACCCTCTTGACGCCCAAGAGGTTGCGGTCAGTCGTACCGCTCGCGCACCTGCGGCCAGGACTCGGGGTCGTGGCCGCAGACCACGAGGGCGCTCGGCGTCAGCTCAAGGTAGCGGCGGATCTCGCGCAGCGAGCGCATGTAGCGATGGACGTCGTCGCAGAAGAGCGGCACGAGCCCCTCCTCGATGGTCCGCCGCGAGTAGGCGGCGTCGCCGGTCAGCAGCAGCTCGCGCCCCGAGCGCAGGCGCAGGAGCACGCTCATGTGCCCCTTCGTGTGCCCCGGCGTCGAGAGCAGGCGCACCGAGCCGTCGCCGAAGAGGTCGACCGCCCGCCCGAAGGACGCGAACGAGTCGACCTGCGGGGCGCCGAAGTCGAGCGTGCGCCACTCGTAGCCGTGGTCGAAGAGCGCCCGCCGGTAGCCCTGCGCGAAGCCGCCGTCGACCGCGGCCTGCCACTCGGCCCCGTCGACCACGAACTGCGCGCGCGGGAGCTGGGCGACCGCGCCGACGTGGTCGAAGTGCATGTGGGTCATGACGACGATGTCGATGCTCAGCGGATCCAGGCCGCGCGCCCGCAGGCGATCGGTCACCGCCCAGCCGTCCTCCATGCGGATCTTGTAGGAGAGGCTCGCGCGCCGCCCGAGGGCCGCGCGCACGTCGTGCCCCGCCGCCGGGGGCAGGCCGGTGTCGATCAGGAAGGGGCCGACGGTCGGGTGCTCGACCAGGAAGCACGGGACCGGGACGTAGGTCCACCGGCTGCGGGGCGTGAGCAGGCCCAGCCCGCGCAGCGTCGTCAGCGGGCCGCCCGGCCGCTGGAAGAAGCGCGGCGGCGTCTGGATCTCGGCCGTGAGCATCGGCGTGACGGCGACGCCGGCGTCGTCGCGGCCGCCGGGCAGCGGAAGGCTCACGCGCTTGGGGTGGGTGGCGAGCGCCATGCCCCGTCAGGCTATCCGGGGGCTATAGGGTCCGCGACGATGCTGCGCGCGGGGCTGCTCGAGGGGACCGTCGTCGCCACGGCGGGCGGCGCGGCGCACGTCGCCGCCGCCTGCGCCGCCCTGGGCGCCACCACCGTCGGGCTCGACGCCGATCCGGCCGACGAGGACGCCGTCGCGGCGGCCGCCGCGACGCTCGGGCCGGTCGGCACGCTCGTCTGCGACGCCGCGGCCCCGTTCGTCGCCCACGGGGGCGGCCTCGAGGGGCTCACCGCCGGCCTCGAGGAGGCGTGGATCGCCACCCGCGCGGTCGCCAACGCCGTCTGGCGCCCGGGGGAGGGCGGCAAGCTCGTGCTCCTCGCGCCGCGCCCGCGCGACGGCGCCCACGCGGGAGCGCTCGGCGCCGCTCTGGAGAACACCGCGCGCACGCTCTCGATCGAGTGGGCGCGCTACGCGATCCGGAGCACCGCGATCCTGCCCGGCGACGAGACGCTCGACGACGACGTCGCCGCGCTCGCCGCCTACCTCGCCTCGCCGGCCGGCGACTACTTCAGCGGCTGCGCGTTCGCGATGGGCCGCGCGCAGGGCTAGGCTTCGCCGCCCACCTCAAGCGACAAGGAGGCAGCCTTGGCCGGAGGACGGTTTGGGGCCACGGTCGTGATCGACCGGCCCATCGATGCTGTGTTCGCCTTCCTCCTCGACGGCGAGAACGACAAGAAGTTCAGCGCGCGCGTGCTCGAGATCGACAAGACGACCGACGGCCCGCCCGGCGTGGGGACGATCTACGCGAGCACGGTCAAGGACGCCGGCGTGAAGTTCAAGCGCGCGTTCAAGCTCACCGAGGTCCAGGCCCCGACGAGGATCCGCTGGCAGGAGATCTCGACCGGGCCCGTGATCACCCCGGAGGGCGGCTACGACCTCGCCCCGGCGGGCGCGGGGACCGAGCTGAGCTTCTACAACGTCCTGCAACCGGCGAACTTCGGCGGCAAGCTGATCGTCGGCTTCGCGCTGCGCTCGGCGCAGAAGGGCGCCGAGGAGTTCGCGCAGGCCATCAAGGCGACGGTCGAGGCCGAGGTGCCGGCGGTCGCCGCCTAGCGCGGGCAGGGCAGCTCGCGCACGATCGCGTCGAGCTGGGCGCGGCTCAGCGGGCGGCTGGGCAGCGGGTGCGCGCCCTCGGCGCGCAGCCCGTCGATGACGACCGCGAGGTGGCGCTCCCACGCGGCGCCGGGGCCGGCGGCGCGCGAGAGCCCGACGCCCGCCATCAGCATCGGGATGTCCTCGGCGACGACGTCGTCGCGCATGACCCCCTCGGCCTGGGCGCGGTCGATCAGGCGCTGGAAGGCGTCGAGCGTGCGGTCGCGGGCCTCGCGGACCTCCGGCAGCTCGATCGCGGCACGCATGCACTGGTGGTAGGCGCGGTCCTTGACGTGCAGGGTGGCGCCCTTCCAGATGACGTCGGTGAAGGCCTCCCACGGGTCGTCCGCGGCGACGGCGGCCTCGACCTGGTCGCCCAGCCAGCGCAGGCGCTCGGCCATCACGGCCCCGAGCAGGTGGTCCTTGTCGGGGAAGGCGCGGTAGACGGTGCCGATCCCGACGCCGGCGCGCTCGGCCAGGTCGGGCATCGAGGCGTCGAGCCCGCGCTCGGCGAACAGCTCGCTCGCGGCGGCGAGGATCCGCGACCGGTTGCGCTCGGCGTCGGCGCGGCGTGGGCGGGTTGTGGTCGGGGCGGCCATCCGATGGGCGAGCGTACCCGGCGTGTCGGTGAAGATGCGTAACAGAACCGGAACGCCCTTTCCGTATACTACCCGGAACGCCCTTTCCGGTTACGAGACGGAGGCCCCCATGGCCGCGACGACCACCTACCTCTCGCTCGGCGCCTTCTATTCCGCCGACAAGCGCCGTGACATCTCCCGCGAGCACGACCTCGGCCTCTGGTGGCTGGGCGACGACTGGCACCAGCCCCGCTTCCGCGCCGCCTGGGTGGCGCAGACGGGCGAGCTCTACCTCATGCAGCACGAGGGCACGCCCGGCGGCGGGCGCGTCGACGTCGTCGCCAGCGCCCCGACGCTCGAGGACCTCGAAGCTCGCATGGAGGGCTGGCGCGACGTCGTCGGCGAGTGGGGCTCGGTGCACTGGCTGCGCGCGCGCCTCGGGCTCCCCGAGCCCGGCCCCCAGCCGTCGCCCGAGCCCGACGCCCCGCGCTTCGCGCGCGCGGCCGAGGAGGTCGCCTAGAGCTGGCCCTCCTCGGCCCACGGCACCTCGACCGAGTCCTCGGTCGGGGAGTCGCGGGCGACGACGTAGTCGGCAGGCTCGTCGTCGGAGAGGTTGACCACGACGTGCGTCTCGCGCGGCGGGACGTACAGGAGGTCGCCGGGCTCGACCTCGAGCTGCTGCTCGAGGTGCTCGCCCCAGTGGATGGCGATCCGCCCGGAGAGCATGTAGAGCGCGCTCTCGCAGTCGGCGTGGTAGTGCGGACGGGAGCGCGCGCCCGGGGGGACGCGGAACTTCGCCATGTAGATGTTCGTCGCGCCTGTCGTGGCCTGTGAGAGCTCAGCCCCTCCCAGGATCCCGCGCGGCGTGTCGTGCTCAGGACCGGGCTTGACGATCTTCATTGCGCTCCTCCCTCCTGGACCGGGAGATCGTAGTCCAGCCATTGCGAGCGCCGGCCGCCGACGCGGTCGTAGACCTTCTGGGCGCGGTGGTTGTCCAGCGCCGTGCGCCAGGTCAGCCACTTGGCCCCGTGCGCGCGGCAGCGCTCGGCGCACGCCTCGATCAGCGCGTCGGCGGCGCCCGAGCCGCGCGCGCCCTGCGTGACGAAGAGGTCGTTCATGACGCCGATGCGGCAGGCGCGCGTCGTCGACCAGGTCCAGAAGATCGTCGCGAAGCCGATCGCGCGCCCGGCCTCGTCGCGGGCGACGAGCTGCAGCCCCTCGCGGCCGGGGTCGGCGATCAGGGCGCGGCTGAGGTGCAGCAGGTCGTCGTCGCCCGGCGCGACCTCGTAGAAGTCGCAATAACCGCGCATCAGCGTCAGGAGCTCGGAAAGGTCCGCCTCCTCGGCGACGTCGATCCTGGTCATAGGGGGGAAGCTATCGCGGGCCAGCCGTGGGACCGTCCCCCCGCACCGTCCCCTTCAGGAAGGCAGGAGAGATGCATCGCTCGCGGGTCGCTGCGGTGGCAGCGACGGTCGTGGTCCTCTGTGCGGTCGGGGCGTCGTCGGCGGTGGCGGACGCCGTTCCCCTCGGCGGTAGCCCCCTCAACGTCTACGTCGGCGAGCGCGGCCAGCTGCAAGCGTTCCGCGCCGGGGAGAGCAACGGGATCTACTTCTCGCCGACCCAGACGAGCGGCGACGCCGGGTTCTTCCTGGCCGACACCGATGCGCGCGTCGTCAACGGCTTCGAAGGCGCGGCCGGTCCTCACGGGCTCGCTCTCTACAACCCGATCGCAGTCCACCCGGTCACCGGCACCGGCACGGCAGCCGACCCGCTCACGCAGCAGACGAGCTACACGACGGCGGACACGGACATCAGCATCACGCAGACGACCACGTACGTGAACGGGTCGCAGGAGTTCAGGATCCGCTGGGATGTCACCAACACGCTCGGGGCCGGGAGCCCGAAGCACTTCAAGGCCCTCGTCGCCGCCGACTTCTTCTTCGACGGCAGCGATCGAGGAACGGGCATCTACACGCAGGGGCCGCCGCAGTTCATCGGCGGCACCAACGCGGATACCGGCGCATCGGGCGGCTTCGTGGAGATTCCGGCGACGTCGCGGTGGTCCGCTTACCAGGCGCTGGCCTTCGGCGCGAGCCCGGGCGAGGTCTGGGACAAGATCGAGAACTCGGCTGCCAACCTCAGCCAGGTGCTCGACGACACGGTCGTGGGCCAGCAGGTGGACAACGCCGGCGCCGTGGAGTGGGACGCCTACGCCGGCGGCGGTCCGGGCCTCGACGGCGGCCACACGGCCACCTTCGAGATCATCGCCCGCACCGCGATCCCGTCCGCGCTGCAGCTGAACCCGACCAACGGCGGGGCGCCCAAGGGCACGCCGATCAGCTTCACTGCCACCGCGGTGGATACCAACGGCACCCCGTACGCGGGCAAGACACTGCGCTACGCGATCACCGGCGTCAACGCGACCTCGGGCGCCACGACGCTGGACGCGAGCGGCAGCGGCGTCATCACCGACCCGGGCACCAACGCCGGGGCGGACACCGTCATCGCCTTCGTCGATTTCAACAACAACGGCACGCGCGACACCGCCGAGCCGCAGGCCTCGGCGCTTGGGCACCTTCGTCGACAACGTCCCGCCGAGCTGCACGGTCAAGGTCACAGGCGACCGCCCCGGCGGCAGCGGCGGCGCCGGCAAGCCGCTGGTCATCTCGGTCAACTGCGCCGAGGCGGCCACCGTGACCGTTCAGACGTCGCTGCAACCGCCCGCGGCCCGCAGGCGCGCGGCGGCGGCCACCGTCGACAAGAAGAAGAAGCCGAAGAAGCCGGCCGCGATCAAGCTCAAGACGACGACGATCACGGTCACGCCCGGCAAGCCGGTCCCGGTGTCGCTGAAGCTCTCGAGCGCCGTGCGCAAGAAGTACGCGGGCAAGACGCTGAAGGCGACCATCACGGTGACGGCGCGCGACGCCTCGGGCAACGTCAAGAAGACCAAGACGACGCGCTCCGTCAAGCTGGCCAAGCTCAAGAAGAGCAAGGCCAAGAAGCACAAGCGATAGCTAGGTGGTCATGCCCGTGAACTGACCGCCGGTGATGTTGAGCACCTGGCCGTGGATGAAGTTGGCCCACGGGGTGCACAGCAGGAAGACGCCGCCCGCCGCCTCCTGAGGCGTCCCCGGGCGGCCGAGGGGGATGAGCATCGAGGCCATCCCCCTCATCTGGTCGGGGATGCCCAGCTGCACCTTCTCGCCGCCGATCTCGGCGACGTTCGCCTCGTCCTTGGACGCCGTCAGGCGCGTCTCGATGTACCCGAAGGCGACCGCGTTGACGTTGACCTTGAACTGCCCCCACTCCTTGGCGAGCGTCTTGGTCAGGCCGACGACGCCCGCCTTGCCGGCCGCGTAGTTCGCCTGGCCGGCGTTGCCCATCGTCCCCGAGATTGAGGAGACGTTGACGATCTTGCGGAAGACCTCGCGGCCCTCCTCGCGCTCCTTCTTGGCCGGCTCGCGCAGGTGGGGCGCGGCGGCGCGGATCACCCGGAAGGGCACGACGAGGTGGATGTCGAGCATCTTCTGGAACCAGTCGTCGCTCATCTTGTGGATGGGCGCGTCCAGGGTGTAGCCCGCGTTGTTGACGACGATGTCGATCTTGCCCCAGGCGTCCAGGGCGGTCTGCACGAGCGCCTCGGGGGCGCCCTCCTGCGTCAGATCGCCGGCGTAGACCGCGGTCTCGCCCGCGATCGCGTCGGCCGTCTCCTTGGCCGCGTCGCCGTCGAGGTCGTTGACGACGACCTTGGCGCCGTGCTCCGACAGCAGCTCCGCGGTCGCCTTGCCGATGCCGCGCGCGCTGCCGGTGACGATCGCCACCTTGTCGTCGAGGACTCCCATTCACGTCTCCTTCTCGTCTCGATGAAGGCGGGCATCCTATTGGCCGACCGGCCAATCAGTGCCTGTCGTCGCGCAACGGGCCCATCACCGGGATCGAGACGAGGACGGCCGCGGCGCACACCAGCCACATCCAGCGGTAGTCGCCGCCGGCGGCCTGGATGGCGACGCCCGCCAGGAGCGGCCCGAGCGACGTCCCGACGCCGCGGCTGAGCGAGTACAGGCCGGTCACGGCGCCGTGGGCGCCGCGCGGCATCATCGGCATGAGCAGGGCATAGGGGAGCGACATCGTGACGCCGCCCCCGAAGGCCACGAGCGGCGCGGCGAGCGCCACGACCCAGGGCGTCGTGCTCGCGAACGGGATGATCAGCCCCAGCCCGTAGACGACGAGCGCCATGCGCATCACGCGCGCGCGACCGACGGCGTCGCCGAGCTTGCCGCTGACCAGCGCCCCGACCAGGATGACGGTGGCCGCGACGCCGATGGCCAGCGACGACCCGGCCAGCGAGAGCCCGAGCGTCTTGGTCACGTAGAGCACGACGAACGTCTTCAGCGCCGCCAGCGCGAGCTCCCAGAGCGCGTTGGCCACCAGGAAGGCCTGCAGCGTGCGGTCCCCGCGCACGAGGTCGCGGACCTGGCGCGCGGCCTCGGCGATCGGCTCCTCCTGGACGGGCCGCTCGCGGCGGCGGTAGCGCACGCCGGCGACGCAGAAGGCTCCGAGGCTGCCGGCGACGACGACCGCGGCGCCGATGAAGGGCAGCGGGTCGGAGATCGAGATGAGCAGGCCGCCGCCGACGAGCGCGAGGAAGGTGCCCAGCCCGCGGAAGATCGCCTGGCTGCTCTGCGCGCGCCCGGCGATCTCGTCGTCGACGAGGTCCGGGTACAGCGCCCGGTAGGGCTCGTAGGCGACGAAGTAGCCGACGAAGAAGATCGCGACGACGACGGCCGCCGCGGCGATCGAGGTCACGTAGCCCAGCAGCGCCAGCGAGGCGACCAGCAGCGGCGTGGCGGCGAGGATGAAGGGCAGGCGGCTGCCCAGCGGCGTGCGCAGGCGGTCCGACCACGAGCCGACCACGAGCGGCAGCCACAGCGCGATCAGCCCCTCGCCGCCGATCAGCAGCCCGATGACGATCGACGAGTTCGAGAACTCGCCCGCCAGCACCGGCAGGTAGGTCGAGACCGTCGTGATCGCCAGGGCGAGTGCGAAGGTCGGGACGCCGAGGATGGCGAGGATCCGGAGTTCGCCACGCTGCAGCGAGCGCTGGGCCGTCGCCATTCGTGTGAAGGTAGCGAAGGCGCCGTCTGAGCCCTCGATCAGCCCGCGTGGCGGCGCCGGCGCGCCACCAGAACGGCCGCCGCGACCGCCGCGGCGAGGGCGCCCGCCGCGCCGCCGGCGATCCCGAGCGTCGAGGAGCCGCCGCCCGGCGCCGGTGCGGAGACCCGGGCCGGCGGGACCTCGACCGCCGCGGGCGACGGCTCGCGCACCGGGCCGAGCTTCGCGGCCGGGTACGGCCCCAGGCCGCGGGCCGCGCGCCGCAGGGCGCGTGCGGTGACCCCGGCGGGCCGCGTCCAGATCTGCTTGCCGTAGTCGGCGTCGGCGCGCATGAGGTTGGCGGTGGGCAGGTAGCGGACCGTCCAGCCGCCGGCGTTCTCATGGTCGTGGAGCATCGTGACCCTGACCGTGAAGAAGGGCTCGGCCTTCTCGGGCGAGAGCGTCTCGTAGCCGCTCATGAAGCCCTTCAGCGCCGCCGTCGACGTGACGTTGTGGCAGCCGTCGTGGCCGCACACGGTCAGCCCTCCGACCTGCTTGGCGCCGGCGGCCGCCGGCAGGGCGAGGACGGCGGCGGCTGCGAGCAGGACGAGGCGGCGCATGTCGCTGCTACACCCGGCGCCCACCGGGGGTTCCCGCCGGTCAGCCGGCGCGCAGCGCGGCGATGGCGGGTCGCAGGTCGGCGATGAAGACCGGGCACGCCTGGACCACGGCCTTGACGCCGATGTCGAGCGCCCGGCGCCGGTCGAGCCGGTGGTCGCCGGCGATCGCAGCCAGCCCGGCGACGACCCGGTCGGTCGAGCGCCCCGAGCTCGCCATGACGTCGCAGGCCTGGGCGTTGAGCCGCGCCTCGGGGATCCGCGCGCCCGTCGCGGAGCGCAGGCCGTTGAGGGCCAGCTCGACGAGCACAGCGCTCTGGAGCTCCAGGTAATGACCGGGGGTGAGCGGGCACCGGGCGTCGACGAGCGCCACGACGTGGCCGAGACGCCCGGCGGCGTCGACCTGCGCGGTCGGCAGGCGCGCGCGGATGTAGGCCTTGAGCGCCTCGGCGCTGCCCTTCGCGCAGGTCGCCCGGGCCGCGCCCGCGAGGTCGGAGGCGGTGATGCGGCGTTCGGCGCTGGGCACGCTGAGGTCGGTCATGAGCGCCGGGAGCTGGTCGGCGGGAGGCTCGGCGAGCGGGCGGTTGCCGGGGGCGATGGTCGTCGTCGGCGTGCTCGAGGTGATCTGGCGGACGTGGCCGCCGCAGCCGGCCGCGGCGAGCGCGCAGACCACGAGAGATGCAAGCGCTCGGGCGCCCATCGTGCAGGCGAACCTACAGCCCCATGACCTTGGCGAGGATCTCCTTCATGACCTCGTCGGTGCCGCCGCCGATCGGGCCCAGGCGCGCGTCGCGCGCCATGCGCTCGATCTCGTACTCGCGCATGTAGCCGGCGCCGCCGTGGAGCTGCAGGCAGGCGTCGATGACGTCGAAGGCGGCGCGCTGGGTCGCGAGCTTGGCCATCGTCACCTCGCGCACCGCGTCGTCGCCGGCGGCGAAGCGCGCGAGCGCGTCGTAGGTGACGCAGCGGCCGGTGTGGGCCGTCGTGGCGAGCTCGGCCAGCCGGTGGCGGACCGCCTGGTGGCCGGTGAGCGGCCGGCCGAAGGCGTGGCGCTCGCGCGTGTAGGCGATGGTCCGCTCGAGGGCGACGTCCATGGCGCCCACGGCGCCGAGCGCCATCAGCAGGCGCTCCCACTGGAAGTTGGCCATGATCAGCTTGAAGCCCTCATGCTCGCCCCCGAGGAGGTTCTCCTCGGGGACGAAGGCGTCGGCGAAGGCGACGGTCGCGGTGTCCGACGCGTGCCAGCCGAGCTTCTCGAGCTTCGACGCGCTGACGCCCTCGCCGGCGTCGACGATCAGGAAGCTCAGTCCGTGGTGGCCGCCCTCGGACGTCGTCTTGACCGCCGTCACGTAGAAGGCGGCGCGCACGCCGTTGGTGATGTAGGTCTTCTCGCCGTTGACGACGAAGCCGCCGTCGACGCGCTGGGCGCGCGTCGCGACCGCCGCGACGTCGGAGCCCGCGCCCGGCTCGGTGATGGCCAGCGCGGCGACCTTCTCGCCGGCGATCGCGGGGGCGAGGTAGCGGCGCTTCTGGTCCTCGGTGCCGAACTTCCACACGGGCGGCGTGGCGATGCCGACGTGCGCGCCCACCCCGGCGGCCAGGCCGCCGGAGCCGCAGCGCGCCATCTCCTCGGCGAGGACGGCGTCGTGCAGGTAGTCGCCGCCCTGGCCGCCGTACTCCTCGGGGTACTTGAGGCCGAGGAAGCCGGCGCCCGCCAGCTTGGCGAACACGGCGTCGGGGAACCAGCGCGCCGCCTCCCACTCGGCGGCGTGGGGGCGCAGCTCGTGGGCGACGAAGCGCCGGATCGATTCGCGCAGCGCCTCGTGCTCGTCGGTGAAGGGCGGCGTGGGGGACACGGCCCGGCGACCGTAGTGCACCGCGCAGGGTGCCGCGTCGTCCCGTGGCTGCTCAGGGCGCGGGCAGCACGGCCGCCAGCGTCGCGGGCGGCGCGGAGGTGGGCGTGCGGCGCAGCACGCGGCCGCTCGCGGCGTCGAGCGTCACGACGGCGCCGTCCTGGGCGTAGAGGCGCCGGCCGCTCGCGACGACCGCGCTCACCCGGTCGCCCCGCAGCAGCATCCGCTTCGCCGCGAGCGTGCCGGTGTCGACGGCGACGACGCCGCCCGCGGTCGGGACGTACAGCGTGCGCCCGTCGGGCGCGACGGCCAGGCGCGGCGTCGCGCCGATCGCGCCCTGGGGGATGCGGGCGGTGCGGCGGACGCCGGGGCCCTCGTCCAGGGCGAGCTCGACCACGAGGCCGAGCGCGGGGTTCGCGGCGTAGAGGGTGCCGTCGCCGGGGGCGAGGACCAGGCCCCACTCGCGCGCCTGCTCCGCGCCCGAGCGCGCGGCCTTCGGCAGGTCGAGGCACAGCGCGAAGCCCTCGGTGTTCAGCGCGTGCACGAACGGGCCCTCGGGCTTGCGATAGAGCGTGTAGACCCACGGCCCGCTCGCGGGCACGGCGCGCGCGACGGGCCGGCCCTCCATCGGCTCGCCGGGCTCGGCCTTGTCGACGATCGCGCCAGGCACGAGCTCGTCGCGGGCGAGGTCGTAGGCGCGCACCGCGTAGTGGCCGCCGCCGCGCTGCTGGATGAGGAACATGCGCCCGGCGTCGGGCGCGATGGCGTCGAAGGCGAAGCGGCCGGCGAGGGTCACGGTGCGCGGGGGCCGGCTCAGGGAGGCGTCGAGCAGCGCGAAGTGCGTCTCGCGCGCGCCCGCGCGCGCGAGGACGAGCGTGCGGCCGTCGGCGGTTGCGGCATCGGGAGCGCCGTCGACGACCGTGGCCGGGAGGGTCCAGCGGCCGGGAAGGCGCAGCGAGCGCTGCGGCCGGCCGGTGGCGACGTCGACGCGGGCGACGGTCGTGTCCGCGCCGTCCGGGGTCGCCGTGTAGAGCGAGCGCCAGCCCGGCGCCGGCTGGCCGGCGGGCAGCGCGCGCGGGGCGCCGGCGCCGAGCGTGAGGGTGCGCTCGGCGCCGGCCCGCAGGAGCACGAGAGCGCCCGGCGAGGCGGCGGGCGCCGCGTCGCGATTGCCGCACCCCGCCAGGGCGGCGGTCGCGGCGGCGAGGACGATCGTGGCGAGGGCGACGGGCTTGCGCACGAGGTGGCCTCCTCAGCGCCGCCGGGCGCGCCAGGCGCCGGCCGAGATCAGCAGGACGAGGCCGGCCGCCCCGGTCCACATGAGCGCGGGCGGCCCGTCGTCCGCAGCGCGCGTTGGCGACGTCGGCGCCGGGACGACCTCGGCCACCTGGGCGGTCGGCTGCTTGCGCTCGCCGAAGCTCTGCGCCGCCCGCGCTGCGTGGCCGCGGGCGGCGCTCGCCAGCGCGCGCTCGAGCGCCGGGGGAACCGGGGTGAAGGTGGCGCCCGGCTGCCCGTCGTCGAAGGCCATCAGATGCACGGAGGGCAGCCAGAGGGTCGTCCAGCCCGTGCGCGCCACGCCGCCGTCGTCGCGGAGGCGCACGCGCACCAGGTAGGAGCGGTGGCGGCCGGCGGGCGCGGCCTCGGCGAGCGCGGAGCCCTGCTCGAAGCTGCGCAGGACGTCGCGCTCGGCGATGCGCGTGCAGCCGTCGGTGCCGCAGACGTCGAGGCTGCTCACCTCCTTTGCGCCGGCGGTGGCCGGGAGCGCGAGGACGGCGACGGTGGCGAGGATGATCCGCGGGCGCATGACACTGCGGCTACACCCGCGGGCGGCCGGCGGTTCCCGGTCACACGGGAGGGCGCCGCGCCAAAGGGGGGCGCGGCCCGCTCGGCCTACAACCCGTACGAGCGCCCGATCACGTCGAGCATGATCTCGTCGGTGCCGGCGCCGATGCGGTTGAGGCGCATGTCGCGCCAGACACGCTCGACGCCGTACTCCTTCATGTAGCCCGCGCCGCCGTGGATTTGGATGCACTCGTCGGCGACCTCGACCGCGATGCGCGCCGCGTAGAGCTTGGCCATCGAGATCTCGCGCACCGGGTACTCGCCGTTCTGGAAGCGCCACGCCGTCGTGTAGACGAGCTGCCGGGCGGCCTCGATCTTGGTCGCCATCTCGGCGAACTTGTGGCGGTTGACCTGGAACTTGCCGATCTGGCGGCCGAAGGCGGTGCGCTCGGTCGCGTACTGCAGCGTCTGCTCGAAGACGCGCTGGGCGCCGGCGACGCAGCCCGCGGCGCCGATCAGCCGCTCGCCCTGGAGCTCCCACATGATGTGGTAGAAGCCCTTGCCGACCTGGCCGAGGACGGCGGTGTCGGGCACGCGGACGTCCTGGAAGGCGAGCAGCGCGGTGTCCGACGCGTGCATGCCGAGCTTCTCGAGGCGCTTCTCGCGGATGACGCCCGGCGCGTCCATCGGGACGAGGAAGAGCGTGAAGCCGTCGTAGCCGGCCTCGGGGTCGGTCTTCGTCACGAGCACGATCACGTGCGCGCGGTGGCCGTTGGTGATGTACGTCTTCGACCCGTTGATGACGTACTCGCTGCCGTCGCGCACGGCGCGGGTCTTGATGCCGGCGACGTCCGAGCCCGCGTCGGGCTCCGTGATCCCGAGGCAGAGGATCTTCTCGCCGCGGATCGCGGGCGCCGCCCACTCCTGCTTCTGCTCCTCGGTGCCGAAGGCGAGGATCGGCGGCATCGCCATGTCCGTCTGCACGGCGAGGCCCATCGCCAGGCCGCCCGAGTGCGCGTGGACGATCTCCTCGGCGAGCACCAGCGAGGTGTAGTAGTCGCCGCCCTGTCCGCCGTACTCCTCGGGCTTGTCGAGGCCGAGGAACCCGAGCTCTCCCATGCGCGTGAAGACCCAGTCGGGGAACGTGGTCTCCTCCCACTCCTCCGCGTGAGGCTGCAGCTCCTTGACGACGAAGCTCCGGATCGACTCCCTCAGCGCCTCGTGGTCGTCGTTGAAGATGAAGTGCTTGCGCCGTGAGGCGAAGTCGGGCTTGAGAACGGCGTCGGCGGCGCTCATGAGAAGTAGACAGTAGGACTTCCCACTTTCTACTGCAACCGGGGTGCGCAGAGCGCGCCGCGCCGCCCCCAGCACCCCGACCACTACATTGCGCGCCGATGCGGATCCTCATCGTCGGGGCCGGCGGCGTGGGCGCCGCGGCCGGACGGCGCCCCGCGCGCGACCTACCTCTACCACCTGGTCGACAACGAGCGCACGATGCGCGAGGACGGCGCGCAGGCCGTCGTGTGGCAGACCGCGATCAACCCGATCGTCGCCCTCGAGCTGCTCGACGCCGGCACGTGGAGCGGCGCGGGCGTCCTCGGCCCCGAGGCCTTCGACGCCGTCCCCTTCCTCGAGCTGCTGGCCGACTACGGCGCCCCGCACGGGGTGGTCGAACACGCACCGTAGGAGTACGGCCCGCCGCACCGAAGCTGGTCGGCACGCCCCCTTCAACCGGAGGCCGCAGCTGCCGATGATCATGGACATGAGCACCCCCCGCCCCGTCACCGCCGCGAAGCCGTCGACGCTCGGCGTCGTGCTCTCGCTGCCGACGGCCCACGAGCGCCAGCGCGAGCTGGTCCGAGCGAGCCTTATCGCCCGCCCGCTCGTCAAGGGCCCGACGCACCGCCGCGCGGCCTAGCGCCCGCCCGACGCCACCCGCTTGCGGCCTTCGCGGCCGTGCGGCAGAGTGGCGCGCCTGACCTACGCGACCCTGCGCTACGAGGTGGCCGACAGCGGCGTCGCCACCATCGCCATGGACCAGCCGGACACCCGCAACGCGCTGTCCGACGACCTCCTCGCCGACCTCGTCGCCGCCTTCGAGGCCGCGCGCGACGACGAGGCGGTCCGCTGCGTCGTCCTCGCCTCGACGCACGAGACGACGTTCAGCTCGGGCGGCAACCTCGCGGGCTTCGCGGCCGACGTCCCGCTCGTGCACAAGCACGAGGCGACCGAGCGCTTCCCGCGCCTCTTCACGCTCATCGGCGAGCTCGGCAAGCCGGTCATCTGCGCCGCCAACGGCCACTGCCTCGCCGGGGCGCTCGGGCTCGCGCTCGCCTGCGACCTCGTGATCGCCGGCGAGAAGGCGACCTTCGGCACGCCCGAGATCAACGTCGGCGTCTTCCCGTTCATGATCCTCGCGCTGATCGTCCGCAACGTCCCGCGCAAGAAGGCGACGGAGATGCTGCTGCTCGGCGAGCGCTTCGACGCCCACGAGGCGCAGCGGCTGGGGATCGTCAACCGCGTGGTCGCGCCCGAGGCCTTCGACGATGCCGTCCGCGAGTGGGCCGAGCGCCTGGCGGCCAAGTCGCCCGTGCTCATGAAGCTCGGCAAGGACGCGCTCTGGCGCCAGAACGACATGGCGCTCGAGGACGCCTGGGACTACCTGCGCGCCCAGCTGACGATCGCGTTCTCGACGGAGGACATCCAGGAGGGCGTCCAGGCGTTCTTCGAGAAGCGGGAGCCGCAGTGGAAGGGGCGGTGACCGCCCTTCTCTGCCGCACCTCGGACCGCATCGCCTCCACCTCCGAGGGGGCGCGCGCGCTGGCCGAGGCCGTGGCCGAGCGCTTGGGCGTCGAGGCCCGCCTGATCGGTACCCCCGGCGAGCCGGGCGCCACCCGCTACGACGACGACCTGCGCGACGCGCACGGGTGCCTGCTCGAGGCCGGCGGCCAGGTCGAGGACGCGCTGCACGCCGGCCGCTTCCCCGTCCTGACCTCCTCGGACTGCTCGATCTGCATCACCACGCTGCCCGCCGTCGCCCGCCTGCGGCCCGACGCGCTGGTGCTCTGGCTCGATGCGCATCCCGACTTCAACGACCCGCAGACGACGCCCTCGGGCTTCCTCGGGGGCATGTGCCTGGCCGCGGCGTGCGGCGCGTGGGACGCCGGCTTCGACGGCGCCCGCGTCGATCCCGCACGCGTGGTCATGTGCGGCGTGCGCGACGTCGACGCCGGCGAGCGCGTCCTCGTCGAGACCCACGGCGTCGGGCTCGTCGAGCGGCCCTCGCGGCTGGCCGAGCTGCTCGAGGAACGCGAGGTCTTCGTGCACCTCGATCTCGACGTCCTCGACCCGCGCGTGATGCCCGGGCTGCACTGGCCGGTCGAGGGCGGCTTCAGCGACGGCGGCCTGCGTACGCTGCTGGCCGAGGTCGCCGAGGCGGCGCACGTGATCGGCGTCGAGGTCACCGACTTCCCGGCGCCGGCGCTGGCGCGGCGGGTCGCCACGATCGTCGAGCCGCTGCTGCCGCTGCCTTGAGCGCGGCGCCAGGCGCACTACGCTGTCGGGCATGTACGCACCCGACTGGCGCCTGCTCACGCGACCGGCCTTCGGGGCCGAGGAGGAGGCTCCGTCCGGGACGTCGGTTGCGGAGGCGCGCGAGGCGCTGCACTTCTGGCGCGGGCGCCTTCGCCGGCTGCCGTGGTACCGGCGCGGCGCCCGGTCCGAGGCCCGGACCATGATCGTGCGCTGGCGACGGCGCCTGTGGCACGCCCAGCTCGAGCGCTGGCGCGTGGTCGCCGTCGCCGGCCCGGTGCTTGCGCTCGCCGAGTGGCTGGGCCCGACGCGCGTCGTGACCGTGCGCCGCGCCACCGGTCGCGTCCTGCGCGTCTCGGCGGTCGCGCGCATGGTCGCCCTGGCCGCCGCGGCGGTGACCGTCGCCGCCGTCGCGGTGCTGGCGCTCGCCGTCGTCGTCCTGATCAACCTCGTCTAGGTGGTCGTCGCGGTCGTCGGGCGCACGTCGGACCGGGCGCCGGGGCGCGCCGCGGGGGCCGAGGCGCTGGCGCGCGCCCTCAGCGCCGACGCACGCGTCGTCGGCGAGCCGGGCGAGCCCCGCGAAGGCCGCTACGACGAGGATCTGCGCGACGGCCGGGCGACGTTCGAGGCGGCCGCCGCGGCCGTCGCGGAGGCCGACCGGCCGATCCTCACCGCCACCGACTGCTCGATCTGCGTCGCCACCGTGCCGGCGGTCGCGCGCCGCTGGCCCGACGCCTGGCTGCTGTGGCTCGACGCCCACGGCGACTTCAACACGCCCGAGACGACGCCGTCCGGCTTCCTCGGCGGCATGTGCCTCGCGGGCGCGGTCGGCCTGTGGGACACGGGCTACGGCGCGGGTGCCGCCGCGGAGCGCGTCGTCCTCGTCGGCGGGCGCGACCTCGACGCGGCCGAGGAGGAGCTGATGGAGCGTCACGGCGTGGTCAGGACCGGCGACCCGGCGCCGATCCTCGACGGCCGCGACGTCTTCGTCCACCTCGACGTCGACATCCTCGACCCGAGCGTGCTCCCGGGCCAGCTCTACCCGGCGGCGGGCGGGCTGGACATGGATCAGCTGCGCGAGCTGCTGGCCGACGTGGCCGCCCGGGCGCGTATCGTCGGCGCCGAGATCACCTGCCTCTCGACCCCCGAGCTCGGCGGCGCGCTGGCGCACGCCGCCGCGCCGCTGCTGGAGACTGCCGCCCCGTGAGCACCGACGCCCCGCCTTCGATCCTCCGCCCGCTCGTCGACGACCTCGAGGAGCGCCGCGCCAAGGCGAAGCTCGGCGGCGGCGAGGAGAGGATCGCCAAGCAGCACGCGGCGGGCAAGCTCACCGCCCGCGAGCGCCTGGACCTGCTCATCGACCCGGGGACCTTCAACGAGCTCGGCATCCACGCCGGCATCCACTACTCGGTGCGCGGCCTGGAGGGCAAGGAGGCGCCGGCCGACGGCGTCATCACCGGCTACGGCAAGGTCGACGGGCGCCTGGTCGCCGTCGCCGCCTACGACTTCACGGTCATGGCGGGCTCGATGGGCATGACGGGGGAGACGAAGGTCGCCCGGCTGCGCGAGCTCGCGCTGACCAAGCGCCTGCCCTTCGTGTGGCTGCTCGACAGCGCCGGCGCGCGGATCCAGGAGGCCGTCGGCTCGCTCTTCGCCGGCAGCGGCCACCTCTTCCGCGAGGAGGTCGTGATGAGCGGC
Organism: uncultured Actinomycetes bacterium; assembly: GCA_963851295.1. Lineage (GTDB taxonomy): Bacteria > Actinomycetota > Thermoleophilia > Solirubrobacterales > Solirubrobacteraceae > JAOPZW01. Next base: position 278,360 of record CAWKOS010000008.1, read on the forward strand.
GTCATCCCGCAGGTGGCGGCGCTCATGGGTCCGTGCGCCGCGGGGACGGCGTACATCCCGGGCCTGGCCGACTTCGTGCCGATGGTCAAGGGGCGCGGCTCGATGGCGCTCGCGGGCCCGCACCTCGTCCGCGCGGCGGTCGGCGAGGACGTCACCCAGGAGGAGCTCGGCGGCTCGCGCGTGCACTGCCGCAAGTCGGGCGTCGGCGACCTCGAGGTCGCCGACGACGAGGAGTGCATCGCGCGCATCAAGCAGTACCTGTCCTTCATGCCGTCGCACAACGGGGAGGCGGCGCCGCGGCGCGCGACCGCCGACCCGGTCGACCGCCGCGACGATGGGCTGCTCGACGTGCTCCCCGAGTCCAATCGCAAGCCCTACGACATGTACGACGTCATCCGGCGCATCGTCGACGACGGCGAGTGGCTGGACCTCAAGCCCCAGTGGGCCAAGACGATCATCACCTGCCTGGCGCGCTTCGACGGGCGGCCGGTCGGGATCGTCGCCAACCAGCCGCGCCAGCTCGGCGGCATCCTCGACAACGACTCGGCCGACAAGGCCGCGCGCTTCGTCAACCTCTGCAACGCCTTCGGGCTGCCGCTCGTCTTCCTGCAGGACGTGCCCGGCTTCATGGTCGGCACCAAGGTCGAGGAGGCCGGGATCATCCGCCACGGGGCCAAGATGCTGCACGCGGTGGCCAACGCGACGGTGCCGAAGATCACCGTCGTGCTGCGCAAGGCCTATGGCGCGGGCTACTACGTGATGAACGGCCGCGCCTACGAGCCCGACCTGATCGTCGCGTGGCCGAGCGCGGAGATCAGCGTCATGGGGGCCGAGGGCGCCGTGGAGATCGTGATGCGCCGCCAGGTCGAGGAGGCCGACGATCCCGCCGCCAAGAAGGCCGAGCTCATCGACGCCTACCGCCAGATCATCGACGTCTACATCGCGGCCCGCAGCGGCATGATCGACGACGTCATCGACCCCCGCGAGACGCGGCCGGTGATCTGCCGCGCGCTCGAGATGGCCGAGGGCAAGGTCGTCGAGCGCCCGTGGAAGCGCAACGGCGTCGTGCCCGTCTGAGGGCGCGCGCCGCCCCGCCTAGAGCAGCTTCTTCGAGCGGCGCGGCTTCAGCCACTTGGGCAGCGGCACCGGCTCGAACAGGCTCTGAAGTGGGGAGTGGTACGTCCCACGATCCGCTGCCGACTGGCGCTCGTCCTCGTCGTGGGCGATCGGGCGCACCCTGCTGAGCTTGTGGGCGTGGTCGCCGACCTGGCCTGTGGCCGCCGCCGGCGCCGGCTGGTTGCGATTGGGCTTCATGGGGACTGGTTCGGATGACGGCCACCGCGTGTGACCGGCGCGGTCTAGGCTGCCGCAATGCCAGCCCCCCGCCCGCTCCTGCTCGACTGCGACCCCGGCCACGACGACGCGGTCGCGCTCCTGCTGGCGGCCGGCAGCCGCGCTGCCCTGGACCTGCGCGCGGTGACCACCGTGGCCGGCAACGCCGAGCTCGACAAGGTCACCCTCAACGCGCGGCGGGTCATGACGCTCGCGGGGCTCACCGACGTCCCGCTCGCGGCGGGGGCCGCCGCGCCGCGGCGGGGCGAGCTCATCACGGCGCTGGACGTCCACGGGGAGAGCGGGCTCGACGGCCCGCTGCTGCCGGATCCGGCCGTCGACGTCGATCCACGCGGCGCGGTCGAGCTGATGATCGAGCACGGGCCGGCGACGGTGGTGGCGACCGGGCCGCTGACCAACGTCGCGGACCTGCTCGAGCGCTCGCCCGAGACGGTCGCCGAGATCGTGTGGATGGGCGGCTCCACCGGACGCGGCAACACGCGCCCCTACGCCGAGTTCAACTCGCTCGTCGATCCGGAGGCGGCCGAGCTCGTCTTCGCCAGCGGCGTCCCGGTGACGCTCGTCGGGCTCAACCTCACCCATCAGGCGCAGGCGACGCCCGCCGTCCTCGAGCGCCTGCGCGCGATCGGCACCGCGGCGTCGGAGGCCACCATCGGCTGGCTGTCGTTCTTCGCGCACACCTACCTGGAGATCTTCGGCTTCGAAGGTCCGCCGGTGCACGACCCGTGCGCGCTGGCGCTCGTGATCGACCCCGCGGTGGTGCGGACGGTCGACGCCTTCGTCGCGATCGAGACCGAGGGCCGCTGGACGCGCGGGGCCACGGTCGTCGACCTCCACGGGCGGCTGGGCCGCGAGCCCAACGCGCGCGTCGCGATTGAGCTCGACGTCGACCGCTTCTGGGACCTCGTGGTGGGGGCGATCGCCGCGCTGTGATCGCGATCGTCGGCTCGATCAACCTCGACCTCGTCGTCAGCGTCGAGCGCCACCCGCGGCCGGGGGAGACGGTCCTCGGCGGCGACTGCCGCCAACTCCCCGGCGGCAAGGGCGCCAACCAGGCCGTGGCCGCGGCGCGGCTGGGCGGCGCGGTGGCGATGGTCGGGCGCGTCGGCGCCGACCCGCAGGGCGGGTGGCTGCGCGACGGGCTGTCGGTCGAGAAGGTCGACGTCCGCCACGTGCGCTCGGATCGCGAGGCGCCGACCGGCATGGCGCTGATCGCCGTCGACCCGACGGGCGAGAACACGATCGTCGTCAGCCCGGGGGCGAACGCGCGGGTCAGCCCGCGCGACGTGGCCGCCGCCGGCGAGCTCGTCGCCGACGCCGACGTGCTGCTGCTCCAGCACGAGATCCCGACCGAGGCGGTCGCGGCGGCGATCGAGGCGGCGCGCGGCACGGTCGTGCTCAACCCGGCGCCCGCCCGCGGCCTGGTCGGGTCCGTCGACGTGCTGGTCCCCAACCGCGGCGAGCTCGAGGCGCTGGCGGGCGGCAGCGGCGACCCGGTCACGCTCGCGCGCTCGCTCGCCGGGACCAAGGCCGTCGTCGTCACGTGCGGCTCCGAGGGGGCCGTGGTCGTCGAGGGCGACCGCTCCGAGCGCGTGCCCGCGCCCAGCGTGCGGGCCGTCGACACGACCGGCGCGGGCGACGCCTTCTGCGGCGCGCTCGCCGGCGCGCTGGGCGACGGGGCGACGCTCGTCGAGGCGGCGCGCTGGGCGGTCCGCGTCGCGGCCGTGAGCGTCACGCGGCCGGGGGCGCAGGGCGGGCTGCCGTGGCGCGAGGACCTGTAAGGGCGCGCGCCCGCGAGCCCCGCGGGCCACCGACGCGCGGCGAGTAGCCTGACTCCATGTCCGTCGATTCGCCTGAGGAGCTCGAGGGCCTGCGCCGCGCCGGTGCCCTCGCCGCGCGCGTGCTGCGCGAGGTCCGCGAGGCCGTCGCGCCGGGGGTGAGCACCGCCGAGCTCGACGCGCTCGCCGCCGAGATCATCGCCGAGGCCGGTGGCCGCTCGGGGCCGATCATCACCTACGACTTCCCGGGCGCGATCTGCATCAGCGTCGGCGACGAGGCCGTGCACGGCATCCCCGGCCCGCGCCGCCTGGCGCCCGGAGACCTCGTCAAGCTCGACGTCGCCGTCGAGCTCGACGGCTACTTCGGCGACACGGCGACCACGGTCGCCGTCGACCCCGTCGCCTCCGCCGACTCGCGCCTGATCGCCGCCACGCGCGCGGCGCTGGCGCGCGGCATCGCGGCCGCGACGACGGGCGCGAGCACCCGCGACGTCGGCGAGGCGATCGAGCGGATCGTGGAGGCCCGCGGCTTCAGCGTCCTGCGCGAGCTCACCGGCCACGGCATCGGCCGCGGCCTCCACGAGGCGCCCACGGTCTACAACTACGCGCACCCCGAGCCGGCCGCCCGCCTGCACGAGGGGCTCGTCGTGACCATCGAGCCGATGGTCACCACCGGCACCCGCCGCGTCCTCGGCACCGCCGACGGCTGGACCGTGGTCACGGCCAACGGCGCGCCGTCGGCCCACGAAGAGCACACGATCGTCGTCACGTCCGGCGAGCCGATCGTCCTCACCGCGTCCTGAGCGGGTTGCCGTGGAGCAGCTCACCACACGCGATCTGCGCAATCGCTCGGCCGAGGCGCTGAAGCGCGTCAACGAGGAGGGCGTCCACTTCACGGTCACCTCTCACGGTCGGCCGGTCGCCGCACTCGTGCCGGTGGGCGACGCGTCGGGCCCCGTGCGCTGGACGCCGCTCGCGGACGTTCGAGAGCGGCTCGCCCGGGGTGAAACCGACCCGGCGCTGCGCAGTGACCTCGCCGATCTGGGCGAGCAGACCACGGACGACGTCTTCGGCTGACGCTGGGCGCGATCCTCGACACGTCGTCTTTGGCGCCGCCGAGCAGGGCCGCGGCGCTCCTTTGCGTTGCCGGACGATCTCGAGGTGATGGTCTCAGTGGTCACGGTCCTGGCCGCTTGACGCTCGCCACCCGGTTCGCCAAAGTGGAAAGTGGTACGTCTCACTTCCCACTGGGAGCGCATCCGCGTGAGCCTCGACGACCCCGCCATCATCACCTGCTCGATCTCGGGCTCGCTCGCCAACCGCGAGCAGTGCCCCGCGATCCCGTACACGCCCGAGGAGTACGCCGCCGAGGCGCGGCGGATCGTCGACGAGGGCGGGGCGATGATCCACATCCACGCCCGCCGGCCCGACGGCACGCCGAGCTACGAGCCCGAGGACTTCCAGGCGATCACCGACGCGATCCTGGCCGAGGTCGACGACGTGATCATCAACTTCTCGACGGGCGCGATCGGCGTCCCGGTCGAGAAGCGGGTCGCGTACCTGCGCGCCTGCCGCCCCGACGTGGCGGCGCTGAACATGGGCTCGATGAACTACGCCAAGTACTCGGCGCGGCGCAAGGAGTTCGTGTTCAAGGCGGTCTTCGCGAACCCGTTCGACGAGATCATCGAGCTGCTCGAGGCGATGAACGAGCTGTCGATCAAGCCCGAGCACGAGTGCTTCGACGTCGGCCACGTCGGCTCGCTGGCGCCGCTGGTCGACATGGGGACGCTCCATCCGCCGCTGCACGTCTCGTGCGTCATGGGTGTCACCGGCGGCATCCCGCCCACCGCGCGCAACCTGGCGATGATGGCCGACAACGTCCCGGCCGGATCGCACTGGGGCGTCATCGGGATCAGCCGTGCCCAGTGGCTGCTGGTCGCCGCGGCGCTCACGCTCGGCGGGTCGATCCGGGTCGGCCTCGAGGACAACTTCTACCTCCCCGACGGGACCATGGCCCGCTCCAACGGCGAGCTCATCGCGAAGGCCCGTCAGCTCACCGAGGACGTCGGTCGCCGCGCCGCGACGGTGGCCGAGGCGCGCGAGATCCTGGGGGTCCCGCGGAGGGTCGCGGCGTGACGCCGGCGCTCGACGGCATCCGCGTCCTCGACCTCAGCCGTCTGCTGCCCGGCGGCTTCTGCTCGCTGCTGCTCGCCGACTTCGGCGCCGACGTCGTCAAGGTCGAGGACACCGGCATGGGGGACTACGTTCGGTGGGCCGCGCCCTATTACGAGGGTGCGGAGGACTCCGCGAAGTCGGCCCTCTTCCTCGCCTTGAACCGCGGCAAGCGCTCGATCCGGCTGAACCTCAAGACCGACGGCGGTCGCGCGGCGCTGCTGCGCGCGGTCCGCGAGGCGGACGTCGTGCTCGAGTCCTTCCGCCCGGGGGTCCTCGACCGCCTCGGCGTCGGCTACGAGGCGATGCGTGCGGTCAACCCGGCGATCGTCTACTGCGCGATCACCGGCTACGGCCAGGACGGGCCCAACCGCGACCGCTCAGGGCACGACATGAACTACCTCGGGCTCGTCGGCCTGCTGGGCCTGACCGGCGACGCCGGCGGGCCGCCGGTCCAGGCCGCGGGCCAGATCGCCGACCTCGGCGGCGGCGCGCTGATGGCCGCCTTCGGCATCCTCGCCGCGCTGCGCGAGCGCGACCGCTCGGGCGAGGGCCAGCTCGTCGACGTCTCGATGGCCGACGGCGCGCTGTCGTGGCTGGCGATGGTCGCCGCGCGCCACCTCGCCGAGGGCGTCGTGCCGCAGCGCGGCGACCTCGAGCTCGCCGGCTCGCTCATCTGCTACCGCCCGTACGCATGCGCCGACGGGTGGGTGACCCTCGGCGCCCTCGAGCCGAAGTTCTGGCAGGCGTGGTGTCGCGGGGTCGGGCGCGAAGATCTGATCGAGCGCCAGTTCGAGCGCCCGGGCAGCGACGCGCACCGCGAGGTCGAGGCCGTCTTCGCCTCCCGCACGCGCGAGCAGTGGCGCGCCTTCGCCTCCGAGCACGACTGCTGCCTGGAGCCCGTGCTCGACCTCGACGAGGCCCTCGAGAGCAGCCTCACGCGCGCGCGGGAAATGGTGGTCGAGCTCGACCAGCCGGGGGCGCAGCGGCCGGTGCGCCTGCTCGGCGTGCCGGTGAAGATGAGCCGCACGCCCGGCGACGCCAACCGCGCGCCGGGCCCGGCGCTCGGGGAGCACACGAGCGAGGTGCTCGCGGGCCTCGGCTACGCCGACGAGGAGATCGCCGAGCTGCTCGAGTCGGGCGCCGCGGCCGGCCCGGTGACGGGTGCGCAGGGGTCGTTCCTGGGCTGATGAACGAGGACGGCCTGCTGAAGATGAGCGAGCTGGCGGAGCGCTCGGGCGTGAGCGCCGGCACGATCAAGCACTACCTGCGCGAGGGGCTGCTCGGGGAGGGCGAGGACATCGTCCGCACCTCGCGCAACATGGCCTATTACCCGCCCGAGTACGTCGAGCGGATCCGCCTCATCAAGCACCTGCAGGAGGACCGCTACATGCCCCTGCGGGTGATCCGCGACCGCGTCCTCGAGCGCGCGCTCGAGGCCCAGGAGGGCGAGCGGATCTCGATGGCCGAGGCCCAGCGCCGCTACGAGATGCCGCGCAACGTGCTCGAGCGCCTCGCCGAACTGCGGATCCTGACCCCGGACGCGAAGGGCTACGACCGCGACGACGTCCAGATCATCGAGGCGATCTCGCGCTTCCGCGCCGGCGGCTACAACGAGCAGCTCGGCTTCACCGTCTTCGACACGCTGCGCTACCGCGAGGCGCTGCAGCCGCTCGTCGAGGAGGAGGTCCGGACGCTGCTGGACCGGCTCGTCGAGGTCGACGTGGACGACGCGGTCGAGATCATCGCGGCCGGCGCCGAGCCGCTGCGCGAGCTCATCGGCGCGCTGCACTCCAAGCTCCTGCTCGAGGAGCTGCGCTTCCAGCGCGAGGGCCATTGAGCCCGGCCGTCACGCCCTAGCCCCGGCCGGTCCGGGCCGGGATCCCACTGCGCCCCGCAACACTCCTCCGAGCGGTATGACAAGCGGTTCCGCGGGCGCGCGCGGCCGTGTTTGGGGCGCGCCGAGCGGCACTTGGCCTCCCGGCGGACGGACATCGGGCCGCGCCGAGCGGCCGAATAGGCCCGCGGACGGCGTGTTCGACCGCCGACAGATGGGTTTCAACTCGGGCCAGGGTGTGAACGCCACGATTAGCCAGAACGTTCAGCCGCCGGGGGAAAGCCGTTGCCGATGCGAAGCCTCCCGCTTCGCCACCTACTGCCAGACCAGCAGGTGAGACCGATCCGGTCCCGCCGCGTCCGGCTCGGCACGGCCCTCATCGCCCTTGCGATCCTCGTTCTCGCTTCGAGCATCGTCACCTCGACGGCGACCGCAGACCTCCCCGCCGCCCCGAGCGTCGGCGCCGTGACCTCGGCCGCCCAGGGCACGGTCTCCGGCGCCGCCTCGTCGGTCGCGCCGGCCGTGGCCGCACCCTCGACCTCGACTCCAGCTTCCCTGCCGGCCCCGGCGGCCGCCCCCGAGCCCGCCGCTCCGGCGCCCGCCCCGGTCGCCGCCGCGCCGGTGGTCGCACCCAAGCCCGCCGCTCCGGCGCCCGCCCCGGTCGCCCCCGCGCCGGCGGTCGCACCCAAGCCCGCCGCTCCGGCGCCCGCCCCCGTCGCCGCCGCGACCAAGGCCGCACAGCCCGCGACCGCAGCAGTCGCGAAGGTCGCGGCGCCGGTCGCCCAGGCGGCGGCGCCGGTCACGAAGGCTGCCGCTCCGGCGAGCGCCCCGGTCACGAAGGCCGCCGCACCGGTGACGTCGACGGTGCAGTCGGCCGCGGCGCCGGTGGCGAAGGTCGCGGCGCCGGTCGCCCAGGCCGCCACGCCCGTCGCCCAGGCCGCCGCTCCGGTGACGTCGACGGTGCAGTCGGTCGCGGCGCCCGTCGCTCAGGCCGCGGCGCCGGTCGTCCAGGCCGCCGCTCCAGCGACCGCCGCCGTGGCGACCGTCGCGGCACCGGTCGTCCAGGCCGCCGCTCCAGCCACTGCCGCCGTGGCGACCGTCGCGGCGCCGGTCGTCCAGGCCGCCGCTCCAGCGACCGCCGCCGTGGCGACCGTCGCGGCGCCGGTCGTCGAGGCCGCCGCTCCAGCCACTGCCGCCGTGGCGACCGTCGCGGCACCGGTCGTCCAGGCCGCCGCTCCCGCGACCGCCGCCGTGGCGAAGGTCGCGGCGCCCGTCGCTCAGGCGGCGGCGCCGGTCGTCGAGGCCGCCGCTCCGGTGACGTCCACGGTGCAGTCGGTTACCGCTCCGGTCATCAAGGCCGCGGCTCCGGTCACGTCGTCGGTGCAGTCGGTTGCCGCGCCGGTGGTCCAGGCGGCGGCTCCGGTGGTCCAGGCCGCGGCGCCGGTCACGTCGGCGCTGCAGTCCGTCGCGGCCCCCGTCGTTCAGGTCGCCGCGCCGGCGCTCTCGACGGTCACCGCCGCGGCATCGCCGGTGACCCAGGTCGTGGCCTCGGTGGCGGCTCCGGTGACCTCGCCGCTGCAGAACCTCGTCGCGCCGGTCACGCAGGCCGTCCGGCCCGCTCCGCTCCCCGAGACCGGGACGGCGGCCGCGCCGACCGCCACGAGCGCGCCGTCGCGGAGCGTCGCCGCCACGCCGGCAGTCACCTCGGGCCCCGGGGCCCGGCCGGCCTCGACGGCGACCTCCGCGGCGGCCACCTTCGCGCCCGCGCCGGTCGCGACCGCGGCGCCTTCAGGCGAGCGGGCCGCGCGGCAGGCGCCCACCGGCTCCGCCTCGACCTCCCCGGCCTGGACCTCCCCGGCCCTCCTCGGCCTCGACGCTCCCGCCCAGCTCCAGAAGCTCGCCGCGGCGTATGCCTCGGCGCCGTCCGCGCGGGGTGCATCTCTCGAGTCCGCGTCCGGCGGGCTCTCCCCGCGCGACGGTCGTGGCGTGCCCGCGCCGCTCGCTCCGGCCGGTCCGGCACCGTGTGCAGCGGGCGCCGTCGGCGCTCCCACCGGCGGCCTCGGCGCCGGCGCGTGGGCGGGCCTCGCGGCGACCTCCGGCGGGTGCGGCGCCCCGCGCCTGACCGAGCCCCTGCTGCTGTCGCCGGCGCTCTGGCGACAGCTCGCGTTCGTCTCCATCCAAGAACGACCTGGCTAGCCCTTCAGGGCCTCTCGCGCACCCCGCCGCGCCACGGGCCGGCGCGGAGTGCGTGCACAGCGCCGTGCCGCGCAGGCCGGCGTCTCGATGAGACGTTCTGAAGGGAGAAGCAATGCGTACGAAGCTGGTCGCCGCAGGCGGCCGGACACGAACCGTGGCAGCGCTGGCGGCGCTGGTCGCGGCGGCGGTCGCGCTGACCGTCGTCGCCCCCGCGCCCGCCCGGGCGGCGGCCACGCAGACCCCGGTGCTCGCCCAGGGCGCCGGCATGGGCGCCCGGCCCAGCGCGGCGGTGCGCCGCGTGCAGCGGGTGCTCCACGACAACGGATACCGCCTCGGGCGGCCGGGCGTCGACGGGCGCTTCGGCCCCATCACCGCGGCGGCCGTCCGCACGCTGCAGGGCGACTACGGCCTCGCCGCCGACGGCATCGTCGGCCCGAAGACGCGCAAGCTGATGCGCCTCGTCCAGGGCCGCCGGTCGCAGCCAGGCAGCGGCGCGGGCCAACAGACCACGCCCAAGCAGTCGACGACGCCGCAGAAGGCGCCGCCGCCGAGCCCACAGCAGGCCCCGGCCCCGCGGCAGACCTCGCAGCCGGCACCGTCGAACGGGACGGGCACGGACCTCACCTGGCTGGTGGCGCTCGCGTTCGCAACGGTCCTGGCCGCCCTCGGCGCCGCGCTGTGGGCAGGGACGAGGCGGTCGCGCGCGACCGCGCCCGCGCCCGCGCCCGCTCCCGCTCCGGAGCCGGCCCCCGAAGCGGCCGGCCAAGAGACCGCCGCGGCTCCCGCGGCATCCGCGGTCACGCCCATCGCCCACGACCTCTACCTGGAGGGTCGCAGCGCCGACGACGAGATCGGCGCGTTCCGCGGCAACGCCCTCGCGGCGACGCTCTTCGGCGCGCCCGGCGCGCCGCCGACGCAGGAGGCGACCTGGTACCTCGTCGACGACGTACGGAAGGGGGCGCCCGTGTGGGTCAGCGGCGCCGAAGTGCAGCGCTCGCCCTCGAAGCTCGCCGCCGGTGAGCCGGTGATCGGCTACGTCACGGTCTCGGCCGAGGGCCCGCGGACCGAGGCCGACGGCGCCATCCGCAGGATCGAGGACGCCTGCGACCGCGCCGCCTGGGAGCTCTCGGAGGTCGTCACCGACCGCGAGACCGGGCACGGACTCGAGCGGCCCGGCCTGGCCTACGCGCTCGAGCAGATCGCCCAGGGCCAGGCCCGCGGCCTCGTGGCCGCCGACCTGCGGCGCGTGTGCCGCTCGATCGTCGACCTCGCCACCCTCATGGAGTGGTTCCGCGACGCCCAGGCGGGCCTTGTCGCCCTGGACCTCGGGGTCGACACGTCCACGCCGACCGGCCAGCACGTGGCGGCGTCGCTCATCACCCTCGGCGGCTGGGAGCGCGAGCGCGCAGCGCGGCGCACGCGCAGCGGCCTCACCGAGGTCAGCGCGGGCGCCCGGCAGACCGGCCGCACGGCGCTCAGCGACCGGCCCGAGCTCGTCGAGCGCATCGCCGCCATGCGCGCGGCCAACATGACGCTGCAGGCGATCGCCGACCAGCTCAACGCCGAGGGCGTGCCCACGATCCGCGGCGGGGCGATGTGGAGGCCGTCCAGCGTCAAGTCGGCCCTCGGCCACCGGCAGCCGGGCACGCGAGGCACGAGCGGCACGAGCGGGACGAGCGGGACGAGCGGCCAGCTCCCGTCGCTGGAGGACCGCGGATGAGCCAGCGAGCCCACCATCCGCGCCCGCCGCCAGGCTTCGACGACCGTCGAAGCATCGGTGCGGCAGTCTGTGACGGTGCCCCAGCGCAGCGCCCGCCCCTTCGCGATCCTGGCCGCGGCGTTCCTCGTGCTGCTGGTCGGCAGCAACCTGGCCACGCCGCTCTACGCGGTCTATCGCGAGCGCTTCGGCTTCTCGAGCGTCGTCCTGACCCTCGTCTTCGCGACCTACATGGTCGTGCTCGTCCCTTCGCTGCTCGTCTTCGGACAGCTCTCGGACCGCGTCGGGCGCCGCCGCGTCATCGCCGCCGGGCTGTGCGTGGCAGCCCTGGGCCTCCTGCTCTTCGCGGTCGCCGACGCCACCGCGTGGCTCTTCGCGGCGCGTGCCGTGCAGGGCCTCGCGGTGGGGATGGTCACCGGCGCGGCGACCGCCGGCCTCGTCGAGCTCGAGCCCCACGGCGACCGTGGCCGCGCCGCCCTCTTCGCCGTGCTCGCCCAGGCGGGCGGCAGCAGCATCGGGCCCCTGCTCGCCGGCGTCCTGGCGCAGTGGGCGCCCGCGCCGCGCGTGCTCTGCTACGTCGTCGCCCTCGTGCTCGCGCTGCTCGCCGCGGCGGCCACCCTGACCCTCCCGCAGTCGCCGCGCGCGAGCGGGCATTGGCGCATGCAGCGCCCCTCGGTCCCCCAGGACATCCGGGCGGGCTTCTGGCGCGCGAGCCTGACCGCGACCACGGTCTGGATGGTCGCCGCGCTCTACCTCTCGGTTGTGCCGAGCTACGCCGCCAAGCTCCTGGACACCTCGAACCTCGCGCTGCTCGGCGCGATCGCGGCCTCGCTGCTGGGCACGTCGTGCGTGGCGCAGGTGCTCGCCGCCCGCCGGGTCGACCCCGCCCGCGCCCAGCCCGCCGGCCTCGTGCTCGTCGCCACCGGCCTCGTCGCGCTGGTGCTCGCCTTCCCGCTGCATTCGCTGGCGGCCCTGTTCGCGAGCGCCATCCTCGGCGGCGCCGGCCACGGCCTCGCCTTCCTCGGCGCCCAGGCCGACGTCAACGACCTCGCGCCGATCGAGCGCCGCGGCGAGGTCACCGCGGCGTTCATCTCCGTCATCTACTGCGGGGTCGCCACCTCGGTCGTCGGCGTCGGGATCCTCGCCTCGACAATCTCGCTGCGCACCGGCGTCACGACCTTCGCGGCGGTCGCGGGCGCGGCCGCGGCGGGCACGACCGGGTGGCACCTGACCGAGCGCCGCCGGCGCCTGGCGCACGCCGCCGCGGGCTAGGCCGGACCCTCGTCCAGATCCCCTGGACGCTGATGCCCACCTTATGCCGCCGTCCCTACCGTCGATGGCGATGGACGAGCTGCGCTTTCGTCGTGTGCACGTCGCCGGAGCCGGCGGACTGCTTGGAGCGGCGGTCGCCGGCGAGCTCCAGGCCGCAGGCCACGAGCTGCTCCATGCGACGGCGCCCGTCGACGCGATCGTCCACTGCCCGGCGCCCGTGCCCCCGGGGCGCCTGACGCACCGCCGTCTCGCCGCGCATCGTCGCGGCGAGGCGGCGCGCGCGCACAAGCTCGCCGAGGACGCGCTCGTCTGCGGCGCGCGCCTGGTCCACGTCGGCAGCGCCTTCGCCTGGGGCGACCACGGCTCGAGCTGGATCGACGAGCGCACGCCGCAGCGCCCCGCGCCGCTGGGCGCCGGCGACGCGGACGTCGCGCGCCGGCTGCAGGCGATGCGCGAGGAGCGCACGCTCGACGTCGTCTTCGTCGCCCTCGGCCTCGTCTACGGCCCGGGCGGCCTCTTCGAGCGCGTGCTGCTCGACGGTCGCGCGCGGGTCGTGGGGTGGGGCGGCAACTACCTCAGCTGCGTCCATGTCGACGACGGCGCCCGGGCGGTCGCCGCCGCGCTCGAGCGCGGGACGGCGGGCACGACCTACCTGGCCGTCGACGACGAGCCGGTGACCCAGCGCGCGCTGGCCGACGTCGTCGCCGACGCCGCCGGGCGCCCGCGCCCCGGCAGCTGGTCGATCGGGATCTCCGGCGCCCGCGTCGGCTTCCCGCTCGCCCGTTCGCTGGCCGCCTCCCAGCGCGTGCGCAACGCCCGCGCCAAGGCCGAGCTGGGCTGGACCCCGCGCTTCCCGACGGTTCGCGACGGGGTCGCCGTCCCCCGCGGCTGAAGCGCGCGCGGGGGTGTCACCAGCGCGCGCGGTGGCGTTCCATGACGCCCTGGCCGGCGGCGAGCTCGGTGCCGTCGGGCAGCACCCCGGTGAAGGCGCCGAAGGGCTGGCGGTAGTCGCTGGCGACGAGCAGCAGGTCGTCGCGGCGCACGCGCTCGGCCTCGGCCGTGAAGCGCAGGCCGCCGACCGCGTCGAGGCCCTCGGCGAAGACGACGGGGCCGACCTCGTGCGCGGCGCCGTCGACCCACACGGTGCGCTCGCTGTGCCGCGGCGCGTCGTGCACCCCGGCGACCAGGTTCCAGACGACGGCCTCGCCGCCGGCCGCGATCCCCGCGCCCGCGCTCCACTCCCACGCGGTGCGCCGCGCGTGGTAGCCGGCGGAGTCATCGATCAGGGCGGGCGCGTCGACCGCGAGCGTGCGGCCCTCGAGGGTCACGAGGCCCGTCGCCCGCAGCGGCTGCTTGCGCGTCCAGATGTAGGACGCGCCGTGGCGGCTGACGACCTCGACCGTCTCGCCGGCGCCCTCGAGCACGAGGTCGACGCCGACCTCGCGATCGCTGACGCCGACGACGCCGTCGGGCACCGAGACGCGGCCGCGGCGCAGCGACGTGCGCTCCCAGAGACGCTCCGCGCCGCGGTCCCAGACGGCCCAGAACGACTGCGGCACGCCGGCGATATGCGCGATTCCGGCGCACAGCATCAGCTCGGGCCCGTAGACGCCGACGTAGCGCCAGCGCTTGAGCGGCCGGCGACCGGCGCGGCGGGGCATCGGCGCGGGCGGCAGCGCGAGCCCGGCCGGCCGATCGCTCCCGTCGCCCCGGTAGGGCAGCGCCTCCAGCATGCGGGCTATGCTCTCCGCGATTGACTCATCAGTCAATCTCGTAGGAGGAGAGCCCAGATTTCCCTGCTTCGCGCAGCAGCCGTGCAGCTCACGGCGACCCCCGACAAGCCCCGCAACCTGCAGACGGCCGATCGCCTCGTGCGCCGCGCCGCCGCCGACGGCGCGCGCCTGGTCGTCCTGCCGGAGAAGTGGAGCGTCCTGGGCCGCGGCGCCGATCTGCGCGCCGGCGCCGAGCCGCTCGACGGCCCGGCCGTGACCTGGGCGCGCGAGGCCGCGCGCGAGCTGGGCATCGACCTCGTCGCCGGCTCGGTCTCCGAGCGCGTCGAGGGTGAGGAGAAGCTGCGCAACACCTCGCTGCACATCGGCCCCGACGGCGAGGTCCGCGCGACCTACCGCAAGGTCCACATGTTCGACGTCGAGGTCGACGGCACGGTCTATCGCGAGTCCGAGCACGAGGAGCCCGGCGACGAGGTCGTCCTCAGCGCCACCGCCGACGGCGTCGAGCTGGGGCTGACCGTCTGCTACGACGTCCGCTTCCCCGAGCTCTACCGGATCCTCGCCGTGCGCGGCGCCCGCATCATCACGGTCCCGGCCGCCTTCACGGTCCCCACGACGCGCGACCACTGGGAGGTTCTCGTGCGCGCCCGCGCGATCGAGGACCAGTGCTTCGTCATCGCCGCCAACCAGGTCGGCGAGCACGTCGAGGGCCTTCGGTCCGGCGGGCGCTCGATGATCGTCGATCCGTGGGGCCTCGTCCTCGCCCAGGCCGCGGACTCCGAGACCGTGATCACCGCCGACCTCGACCTCGACGCCCAGGCCGCGACCCGTTCGCGCCTGCCTGCGCTCGCCAACCGCCGCCCCGCGGCCTACCGCTGGCCCGACGTCTGATGGCCGCGCGCAATGAGAAGCTCGCCGCGGAGAAGCGGCGCCTCATCCTCGATGCCGCCGTACGCGTCTTCGCGCGCCAGGGCTTCAACCAGTGCCGCGTGAGCGACATCGCCGACGAGGCCGGGGTCGCCTACGGCCTCGTCTACCACTACTTCCGCTCCAAGGACGAGGTCCTCGACACGCTCTTCCTCGAGCGCTGGAACGTCATGCTCCAGGTCATCCGCGACCTCGACGGCCAGGACCTGGAGCCGCGCGACAAGCTCTACGCGATCGCCTCGTTCATCGTCGACTCCTACCGCCACGACCCCGACCTGATGAAGGTCATCATCGTCGAGGTCACGCGGGCGGCGAACTCCTTCGGCCAGACGCACCTGGAGAAGATCACCGAGGCCTACGAGCTGATCGCGGGGATCGTCGAGCGCGCCCAGGCCGACGGCGTCTTCAAGGACTCGGTGACGCCGCGCTTCGCGGCGCTGGCCTTCTACGGGGCCATCGAGCAGGTGCTGTCGGGATGGATCTTCGAGACGCTGCCGCGCGGGGACGCCGAGTACGAGCAGGCCAAGACGCTCGTGGTCGAGACGATCTGCGGCGGGCTCGACGCCGTCCCCGCGACCGCGTGAGATAGGGTCCGGCCGATGGAGAACGAGATGGTCAAGCGCCTGGTCTGGTCAGGACTGCTCGCCGGGCTCGGCGCGCTGGCGTCCGTGATCACCACGCGCGTCGCAGCGATGATTTGGCGCCGCGCGTTCGGGGAAGATCCGCCGGAGTGACCGAGGACCTCCACAGTCCGACGAGCGCCGGGCCGGAGCCCACCCCGGTGGTGGGACCCGGCGACGCGAGCTTCGACCAGCCGCCGGGCAGCGCCGCGGGCGGGGTCTCGCTTCCGGGGCCGCTCGCGAACCTCCCGGTGGAGGAGCATCCCGAGATCCTCGTCGGCGCCGCCTTCGCGGGCGGCATCGTCGCCGCCTTCATCCTCAAGCGACTGGGCCGATGACCGACCAGCAGAGCTCCAACAGCACGCAGAACATCGCGCAGGCGATCCAGGAGGTCTCCGATCGCGCCCAGCTCCTGGTCCGCGAGGAGATCGAGCTGGCCAAGGTCGAGGTGACCGAGAAGATCACCAAGCTCATCAAGGGCGCGGTGGTCGGGATCGCGGCCGGCATCTTCGCCGTCTTCGGCCTCGTCTTCGTGCTCCACGGCCTCGCCTGGCTGGCGTGGTTCGAGTTCTTCCCCAACGACCAGTTCTTCTGGGGCTTCTTCGTCGTCGCCGCGATCCTCTTCCTGCTGGGCGCCCTGGCCGGCTTCATCGCCTCGCGGGCCTTCAAGTCCGGAGCGCCGCCTGTGCCGCAGCTGGCGATCGACGAGGCGAAGCTCATCAGGGAGACCGTCCAGTCCCAGCACCCGGAGCAGACCGTCTAAACCATGCCGACGCGCACGCCGGAGGAGATCCGCGCCTCGATCGAGGCCAACCGCATGGAGCTCGCGCACTCGCTGGGGCGGCTGCGCGGCGAGGTGGCCGAGATCACCGACTGGCGCAAGCAGATCGCCGACCACCGCAAGCAGGTGCTCATCGGCGCGGCGGTGACCGGCTTCGTGCTCGGCGGCGGGATCGCCGCCGTCGGCGGCCTGTTCAGACGCCGCAGGTAGTGACGGTCGTCAGCGAGCCGGTCCGCGAGGCGCTCGACGCGGGCGCGGCGGTCGTCGCGCTGGAGTCGACGATCATCGCCCACGGCCTCCCGCGGCCGCGCAACCTCGAGGTCGCGCGCTCGCTCGAGGACGCCGTGCGGGGCGCGGGCGCCGTCCCGGCGACCATCGCCCTGCTCGGCGGCGAGCCCCACGTCGGCCTCGACGCGGACGGTCTGGAGCGGATCGCGAACGACGAGCTGGCGAAGGTCAGCGTCCGCGACCTGCCGCTCGCGGCCGCGCGGGGCGTCGCCGGCGCCACCACGGTCGCCGCCACCGCGCACCTGGCCGCCCGCGCGGGGATCCGCGTCTTCGCCACGGGCGGCCTGGGGGGCGTGCACCGCGACGCGCGCGCGTCGTGGGACGAGTCGGCCGACCTGCTCGAGCTGGCGCGCACGCCGATCACGGTCGTGGCGGCGGGGGTGAAGTCGATCCTCGACGTGGGCGCGACGCTCGAGCGCCTGGAGACCCTCGGCGTCGCGGTCGCCGGCTGGCGGACGCGGCGCTTCCCCGGCTTCTACCTCACCGACGGCGGCTACGACCTCGACTGGAGCGTCGACGGGCCCGAGGAGGTCGCCGCGGCGATGGCGGCGGCCGACGAGCTGGGCGTCGGCGCGGCGCTCGTGATCGCCAACCCGGTCGCGCCCGAGGAGCAGCTCGACCCCGCCGAGCACGAGCGCGTCCTCGCCGAGGGCCTCGAGCGCGCGCGTGTGCAGGGGATCACCGGCAAGGCCGTGACCCCCTTCCTGCTCGACCACCTGCACCGCGCGACCGACGGGCGCTCGCTCGAGGTCAACATCGCCGTCGCGCGCGGCAACGCCGCCGTGGCCGGGGCGATCGCCGCGGCGTGGGCGGCGCGGGCGTGATCCTGGTCGTCGGCGACGTCATGGACGACCTCGTCGTCCGCGCGCTCGGGCCGCTCGTCGCCCGCAGCGACACCCCCGCGCGCATGGAGCGCCATCCCGGCGGCTCGGGCGCCAATACCGCCGCCTGGCTGGGCGCCCTGGGCGCCCCGGTTCGCTTCGCTGGCCGCGTCGGCCTCGCCGACCTGCGCCGCCACGCGACCGCCCTCGAGCGCTGCGGGGTGGACGCGCGCCTGGTCGGCGACGGGCCCACGCCGACCGGGAGCATCGTCGTCCTCGCCCACGATCGCTCGATGTTCACCGACCGCGGCGCCAACCTGCGGCTCGCCCCCGAGGACCTCCCCGACGCGCTGCTCGAGGGCGTCGAGCACGTGCACGTCTCGGGCTACGCGCTCTTCGAGGAGGGCCCGCGGGGGGCGGTGCTCGACCTCGTCGCCCGCGCCGGCGTGCCGTGGTCGGTGGACCCGGCCTCCTCGGCCTTCGCGGCGGGCACGCCGTTCCTGCAGTGGACGGCGGGCGCCGCCGTCTGCTTCCCCAACGAGGACGAGGCCGACGTCCTCGGCGACGGGCTCGCCGACGCCTTCGACGTCCTCGTCCTCAAGCGCGGCGCCGAGGGCGTGCGCGTGCTGCGCCGCGGCGCCGCGGCCATCGACGTCCCGGCGGCGCCCGCCGCGGTCGTCGACCTCACCGGCGCCGGCGACGCCTGCGCTGCGGGCTTCCTCGCCGCGCGCCTGCGCGGCGAGGACGACGAGGCATGCGCCCGCGCCGCCGTCGCCGCGGCGGCCGACGCGATCGGCCGTCCGGGCGCGCGCCCGGCGTAGGGCGACGGCGCTACGCCAGCAGCGCGCGCGGCAGGCCGCCGACGCCGATGAGCCCAGGCCCGGCGTGGGCCCCGATCACGGGCCCGACCTCGGAGACGAAGACGGGCTCGGAGCCGAAGATCTCGCGGCCGCCGGCGACGAGCCGCTCGGCGACGTCGGGCGCCTGGATGTGCTGGACGACCCAGCCGTCGGCGCCGTCGGCGTGGCGCAAGCGCAGGTACTCGACCATCCGGTCGAAGGCGCGCCCGGCGGTGCGCACGCGCTCGATCGGCGTGATCTCGCCGTCGAAGGTCAGGATCGGCTTGATCTTCAGCGCGCCGCCGATCCACGCCTGCGCGCCGCCGATGCGCCCGCCGCGGTGCAGGTACTCCAGCGTGTCGACGGCGAACCACAGCTTCGTGGCCTCGATCGCGTCGGCCGTGCGCGCCGCGACCGTTTCGAGGTCGCCGCCCGCGCGGGCGGCCGCCGACGCGGCGAGGACGACGAGCCCGAGCGCGCCGCACGCCAGCCGCGAGTCGAAGACCTCGATGCGCGCGTCCGGCGCGCGCTCCAGGAGCGACGCCGCCGCCTGCCGCGCGGCCTCGACGGTGCCCGAGATGCCGCCCGAGATGTGGATCGAGACGACGTCGCGGCCCTCGGCCACGAGCGGCTCGTAGACGGCGAGGAAGTCGCCGATCGACGGCTGCGAGGTGGTCGGCAGCGAGGTCGCGGCCCGCAGGCCGTCGTAGAAGGCCGTGTAGTCGCGGATGTCGGCCTCGCGCTCCTGGCGCTCGCCGTCCTTGACGTACAGGCTGACCTCCCGCACGCCGAGCTGGGCGACCGTCTCGGGCGGCAGGTAGTGGGTCGTATCGGTGACCACGGCGACGTCCGGCATCCCAGGACCCTAGATAATCGGTTCCGATGACGACCCTCGTGACGGGGGCGACAGGGCTGGTCGGGTCACACGTCACGCGCCTGCTCGTCGCGCGCGGCGACTCCGTGCGCGCGCTCGTGCGCGGCACCTCGCGGCTGGACGCGATCGCCGGCCTCGACGTCGAGCTGACGGAGGGCGACGTCCTCGACCGCGCCTCGGTGCGCCGCGCGATGCGCGGCGTCCAGCGCCTCTTCCACGTCGCCGGCCTGACCTCGCTGCGCGCGAACACCGACCGCCAGTTCCGCGTCAACGTCGACGGCACGCGGATCGTGCTCGAGGAGGCGCTGCGGGCCGGCGTGGCGCGCGCCGTGCACACCTCGTCGGTGGCCGCCGTCGGCCCCGCGCCGCGCGGCTCGACGGCCGACGAGACCCAGGTCTTCCGCGCCGGGCGCTACGGGCTGCCCTACGTCAACGCCAAGCACGAGGCCGAGATCGAGGCCCTGCGCCTGGTCGCCCACGGCCTGCCGCTCGTCGTGGTCAACCCCGCCCACGTCTTCGGAGCCGGCGACTACCATCGCTCGTCGACCGACCTCGTGCGGCGCTTCCTACGCGGCCAGATCCCGGCCTACGTCGACGGCGCGCTCAACGTCGTCGACGCCGACGACGTCGCCCGCGGCCACCTGCTCGCCGACGAGCGCGGCGCCGTCGGGGAGCGCTACATCCTCGGCAACCGCAACTTCACGCTCGACCGCCTCTTCGCCGATCTCGGCCGGCTCTCGGGCGTCGAGCCGCCGGCGCTCAAGCTCCCGCTGCAGGCGGCGCTCGCCTTCGCGCGCGCCGCCGAGCTGGCCCCCGGCCGCCCGGCGGTGACCACGGTCGAGGTCCGCGCCTCCTCGCTGTGGTGGGCCTTCCGCTCGACGAAGGCCCACCGCGAGCTCGCCTGGCGCCCGGCCCACCACGAGGACACCCTGCAGACGACGATCGACTGGTACCGCGAGCGCGAGCCCGAGCGCCTCAAGCCCGCGGGGACCCGCCAGCCGCTGCCGCTGCGCGCCGCCGGCCTCGGGCTGCGCACGGCGGGCGGCGTGCTGGCACGCTTCGTGACCTAGCCATGCCCGCGACCCTGCACCGCTGCCGCACCCCGACCGACTGGCTGTGCCCATGCGGGCGGGTCGCCCGCGAGCTGCGCCGCGAGGGCGTGGACTACGAGGAGCGTCGGGTGCCGTGGCGCCGCCGCGACCGCCCGGAGATCGAGGCGCTCAGCGGTCAGCGGCGCGTGCCGCTGCTCGTCCTCGACGGCGACGCGATCTGCGACTCGCCGCGGATCATCGAGCACCTGGAGTGGCGCCGAGCAGCGCGCCTGTGAGCAGTCCCTCGGCGCTCTCGGTCGAGGCCCGGAAGACGGGGTCGAAGGTGAAGAGGACCGCGCGCCCGGCGCCGTGGGCCTGCGCCAGGATCGCCGGGCGGCCCTCGGGCGAGCCCGAGGCGAAGCCGCTCACGACGCGGCCGTAGCTCGCGACCACGTTCCCACCGGTCACGACGGGGTCG
This sequence comes from uncultured Actinomycetes bacterium, assembly GCA_963851295.1. Taxonomy (GTDB): domain Bacteria; phylum Actinomycetota; class Thermoleophilia; order Solirubrobacterales; family Solirubrobacteraceae; genus JAOPZW01. Next base: position 299,074 of record CAWKOS010000008.1, read on the forward strand.
TCGTTGTCCAGTACGACGGCACTGCCGACCGCGACGGCGGCGCCGGGCACCCAGGTGCCCGCCGGCCCGGGGGCGATGGTGGCCGAGGTCAGTCCGGCGGCGCCGGCCAGGGCGATGCCGCGCGCCCGCCAGCCGACGTAGGTCCCGCCGCCCGCGACGAAGGCCCCGACCGCGGCGAGCGCCGGCGCCGAGAGCGAGACGGGCGTGCCGTCGGCGACCACGAGGGCGTCGTGGCCGGTCAGCGCGCCGGCGGCGACCGCCGCGTCGTCGACGAGGTCGACCTGCGCGCCGAGGCGGGTCGCGAGCACCCACCGCGCCCAGCTCGTGCTCGCGTTGGGCTGCGCGACGCCGGGCGGGACCGAGGCGAAGGCGCCCGGGTCGGCGAGCAGCGCGACGCGGTGCCCGGCGAGCGGCCGCGCGGCGGCGACCGCGGGGACCGCGGCGGCGGGCGCGCTCGGCACCGGCGACTCGATCGTCCCGCCGGGCAGTCCCATGAGCACCGGTCGCGACCACGCGTTGACGTCTGAGGTCGACGGCCCGCCGGCCTCGGGGCTGCTTCCGAGCAGCGCCTGGACCCAGTGCTTGAGCGGCTGCGCCGCCGGGACGAGCCACGTGCCGGCCGCGAGCGTCGCGGGGCCGACGGTGGGCGAGCCGTACGGGCGAAAGCGCGCGACCGGCGCGGGCGCGGCGAGCCGCCGCACGGCGACGCCGTCGGCGAGGAGCCGCGCCACCAGCGCGTCGGCCCCCGGCCCGAGCGCGTAGCCGAACACGCGCGGCGCCGGGCGGTGCTGCAGCTCGCCGCGGGCGCCCTGCGCGCGCGCCTGCGCGAACGACCGCGCCCACGCAGCCAGCAGCGCCGCGCGGTGGCGGCCGACCGCCCGCACCACGGCCTGCGCCGCGGCGAGGTGCTCGGCGATGCGCGTCGGATACGGCGCCGCCGCGCCCGCCTCGAGCGTCATCCCGGCGGCGCCGTAGAGGAGCATCGTGGCGCTGTCGCCGTAGCCGGGGTAGAGGAGATCGAAGCCCGCGTTGGTCGACGGGTAGCCCTTGCGCGCGAAGGCGGCGCGGATCGCGGGCGCCAGGACGTCGCGCTCGGCGGCCAGCGCCGCGTCGGGCAGCTCGTGGAAGCGCGGCTGGGCGTAGGGCGGGAAGAAGAAGGCGCCGCCGCCCTGCTCGTGCTGGTCGGCGTAGACCAGCGGCGGCATCCGGGCGAGCACCGCCAGGCGCGCCTCGGTCTCGGGCTGGGTGACCGCCATCCAGTCGCGGTTGAGGTCGAAGCCCGCGGCGTTGACGCGCGTGTTCGCCTCGTGGCCGTCGGGGTTCTGGTCGGGCCAGACGACGACCGCCACGCGCCGCAGGAGCAGGTCGTGGCAGCGGCCCGCCAGCCAGCGCAGCAGCCGCAGGTCGGCGTCGGCGCCGCTGGGCTCGTTGCCGTGCACGGAGCCGGCGACCCAGACCACCGCGGGCGCGTCGCGGGTCTCGCGCGCGAGGCCCGCGCGCACGGCGCGCAGCCGCGCGAACCCGGCGCGCAGCGTGCGGGCCGGCAGCGCCGAGACGACGACGTAGCGCAGCGGGCGCCCCTGCACGCTCGTGCCCGCGACGGCGCTCGTCACCACCGGCGAGGAGCGGGCGACCGCGCGCACGTAGGCGTCGATCTCCGCCGCGCTCAGCGGTCCGGAGGCGGGCCGCAGCTCGGGCACGCTCGGGCACGGCGCCGCCGCCCGCGCCGCCGCCGGGCCGAGGGCCAGGCCGCAGAGCGCGAGGGCCAGCGCCCGCCTCATCGCGCCGGGTCCACCACGAGCTTGCGCGCCTCGCCCTCCGACGGCGCGCTCAGCGCGCCCGCGAGGTCATCGAGGCCGACGACGTCTCCCGCCAGCGCCCGCCAGTCGACGTCGCCGGCGGCCAGCAGCGACAGCGCTCGGTCGACCTCGGCGCGCGTGTGGTGGAAGGCGCCGCGGACGTCGACCTCGTCGTAGTGCAGCGGGCCGGTCGGGAGCGCGACCTCGCTGCCCGACGGGCAGCCGCCGACGAGCACGACCGTCCCGCCGGGGCGCGCCGCCGCGATCGCCTGCTCCCAGGCCTCGACGCGCCCGACCGCCTCGAAGACGAGGTCGTGCTCGCCCAGCGCGTCGCTCGCCCGCGCGCCGAAGGCCTCGGCCTGCGCGCGGCGCTCGGGGTGGCGGTCGCAGACGAGGACGTCGCGGCTCTCGAGCACGAGCAGCCGCGCGAGCATGAGCCCGATCGTCCCGCCGCCGAGGACGGCGACGTCGCCCGCGTCGGTCCCGCGCCCGACCGCGTGCACGCAGGCCGCCAGCGGCTCGGCCATCGCGGCGCCCGCGAAGTCCAACCCGTCGGGGATCGCGTGGAGCGCGCCGGGCGGCGCGGCGATGCGCTCGGCGAAGCCGCCGAGCACCCAGGTCGGCGAGCGGCAGATCGCGGCGCGCCCGGCGCGGCACGGGCGGCAGGCGCCGCACGCGACCGAGTCGCCCACGAGCACCCGCTCGCCGGTGTCCATCCGCACGCCGGCGGTCTCGTGGCCGAAGCGCGCCGGGTAGCCGCCGAGGATCGGGTGGCCATGGCGCAGCATCTTGCGGTCGGTCCCGCACGCGGTGGCGGCCGAGACCTCGACGACCACCTCGCCGCCGGGCTCGTCGATCTCCTCCACGCGCAGGTCGCCGGGGCCGTGCAGGACGGCGGCGCGCATCAGGCGAGCGCGCCCGTGCGCTCGAGCGCGAGGCGCACGCGCGGCACCCACCACGCGAGCTCGTCGCGCGCCCAGGCGCGCTCGGCGGGGTCGGGGTGGATGACGGCGCTGTGGCCGAAGATCCAGCCGTAGAGCACGAGGCCGGCGATCAGGCCGAGGTCGAGGTCGCGCTCGCTCACCGTGCCGTCCGCGGCGTCAAGGAAGTCGGCGAGCATCTCTTCGTGCGTGGCGTCGGTGCGCCAGGCGTCGTGGCACAGGTACCAGGCGACGTCGAGCGCCGGCGGGCCCGCGGTCGCCAGGTCCCAGTCGAGCAGGACGACGCGGCCGTCGGCGAAGCCGAGGTTCTCGTCGCGCAGGTCGCCGTGCAGCAGCGTCGTGCCGCTCGCCGCCATCGCGGCCGCGAGCGGCGCGGGGTCGTCGAGGCACGCGAGGACGGCCTGGGCGACGTCGCCGTCGACGGCCTGCCCGAACGCCTCCCAGGCCGCCTCGAACTGCTTGGGCAGCAGGTCGCTGCCGTCGCGCTCGGCGTCGGCGACCGCGCGCGAGCTGATGGCGAGGTGGCGCTCGAGCGTCACGGCGCCCTCGAGCGGCTCGTCGCGGAAGGCTGCGTGGAGCGCCGCGGCGGCGGCCATGACCTCGCGATGGCGGGCGCGGCTGACGCGCTCGCCGTCGCCCAGCAGCGCGTCGGAGCGGTCGCGCATGAGGATCCGCCAGCCGTCGCCGTCGGGCTCGACGTCGACGATCGCCGTGTCGATGACCGCCGGGAGGCGCTGGAGCGCGCCCGCCTGCCACAGCGCGGGGGTGACCGCGCCGCCGCCCGCGGCCCGGCCGAGCCAATCGCCGCCGGCGACCACGCGCTTGGCGATGCCCGGCGTGCCGTCGGCGAGCGTCACGCGCTCCAGCGTGGCGCCGCTGTTGCCGCCGGCCAGCGTGGCGGGCGCCATCGCGTAGACCCAGTGGCGGGCGATGAGGTCGCCCGACAGGTGCAGGTAGTGGCGGCGGCGCACGCCGTCGCGCGCCGCCGTGAGCGCGGCGCCCGCGGGCCACTCGCCGGCGCGCCACTCGCCCACCTCGCCGGGGCCGTCCCACCAGCGCGAGAGCTCGGCGACGATGGTGGCGCGCCCGTCGTGGCGCGCGCGGCCGCCGGGCAGCGAGGCGTCGAGGACGGCGTTGCGGGCGTAGGCGGGCGCGAGCGCCTCGACGTCGCCGCTCGCCATCGCGGCGCGCAGCGCGTCGAGGGCGCCGCTCACGGCGCCACCAGCGCCTTGATCGCCTCGCCGGAGCGGGCGAGCTCGAGCGCGCGTCCGGTGTCGTCGAGCCCGAGGCGGTGGGTCACGAAGGGCAGCGGATCGACCTGGCCGCCCGCGATGAGCTCGAGCGCGGCGCGCATATCGCCCGGGCCGGCCGAGTAGGAGGCGCAGACGTCGACCTCGCCGACGTAGAGCGCGTGGCCGTCGAGGCCGAGTGCGTGGCCGGGATCGGGCGGGGCGTAGAGGCACAGCGCGCCGCCCGGGGCGACGGCGGCGAAGCCGGCGGCGATCGCCTCGGGCTTGGGCGTGCAGACGATGACGACGTCCACGAGCTCGTTGCCGTGCCGCTCGGCGCCGAGGGCGAGCGCGCGCTCCAGGCGCTCGGGGCGCGGCTCGCGCGCCCACACCGCCTCGACGGCGCGCGCATGGGCGGCGGCGACGGCGAGCAGGCCGCTCGTGCCGCAGCCGACGACGAGCAGGCTGTCGCCCGCGCGCAGGCCGCAGCGCTCGAACGCGCGCAGGACGCAGGCCAGCGGCTCGACGAAGGTCGCGCGCTCGGGGTCGAGGCCGTCGACGACGAGCAGCTCGCCGACGAGGTCGGCGGGGACGCGCACGCGCTCGGCGAAGCCGCCCGGGTCGAGCGCCGTCGCCTTGAAGCGCTCGCAGAGCGTCTCGTGCCCGCGCCGGCAGCGCCGGCACTCGCCGCACGGCGCGTGGTGGTGGACGACGACGCGATCGCCGACCCCGACGCCCTCGACCTCCTCGCCGACGGCGACGACCTCGCCGGCCAGCTCGTGGCCCAGCACGGTCGGGACCTTGCGCGCCACCCACGACTCGAGGACGTCGGAGCCGCAGACCCCGCACGCCAGGACGCGGCAGACGACGTCGCCGCGGCCCGCCTGCGGGTCGGGCGCCTCCTCGATGCGGACCTCGCGCGCGGTGACCGAGCGCGCGACCCTCATGCCAGCAGGGCGGCGACGGAGGCCCGGTCGGGGGGCGCCGCGACGCCGCGCTCGGTGACGAGGGCGGTGACGAGGTCGGCGGGCGTGATGTCGAAGGCGGGGTTGCGCACCGCGGTGCCGGGCATCGTCGTGGCCGCGCCCGCGAACGAGCGGACCTCTTCGCCGTCGCGCTCCTCGATCTCGATGCCGTCGCCGTCGGCGAGGTCGCGGTCGATGGTCGAGGTGGGGGCGGCGACGACGAAGGGGATGGCGGCCGCCCGGGCCGCGAGCGCCAGCGGGTAGGTGCCGACCTTGTTGGCCGTGTCGCCGTTGGCGGCCACGCGGTCGGCGCCGACGATCACGGCGTCGACCTCGCCGCGGCGGATGAGGCCGGCCATGGCGCCGTCGACCACCAGCTCGTGGGCGACGCCGGCGCGGGCGAGCTCCCACACGGTCAGCCGCGCGCCCTGCAGGAGCGGCCGCGTCTCGCCCGCGAGGACGTGGACGGCGCCGCGGTCGTGGAGGGCGAGGATGACCGCCAGCGCGGTGCCGCGGCCGCCCGCGGCCAGCGCGCCCGTGTTGCAGTGGGTGGCGATCCGGCGCGCCCCGCCCAGGTGGTCGGCGCCGTGGGCGGCGATCGCGGCCGACGCGGCGTCCTCCTCGGCGTGGATGCTCTGCGCCTCGGCGCGCGCGGCTGCCGCCATCGTCGCCGGCCCCGCCGCCAGCGCGGCCGCGCGTACCCGGTCGACCGCGTAGGCGAGGTTGACCGCGGTCGGGCGCGCGCCGCGCAGCAGCTCCCAGCCGTCCTCGAGCGTGCCGAGGCCGGGCCGGCGCGCGACCTCCATGGCCAGGCCGTAGGCCGCGGCGATGCCGATCAGCGGCGCTCCGCGGACGGACAGCCGGCGGATGGCCTCGGCGGTGTCGCGCGCGCCCTCCAGGCCGAGCCACTCCTCGGCGGCGGGCAGGCGGGTCTGGTCGAGGACCTGCAGTCGCCGCCCGTCCCAGCGCAGGGCGGGGCTGGAGGCCGTCGCGACGGACATGGCGGCAGCGTACCCGCGCCGCCGAGCGGCTTACGACAGCCGGTTCTCGATGCCCATCGGCCGCGGGCCCACGGCGGGCTCCTCGACGGCCTGCGGCGCGGGCTGCTCGACGCCGAGGACCTCGGCCAGCTCGCCCGTCTCGTACATCTCGGTGACGATGTCGCAGCCGCCGACGAGCTCGCCGTTGACGAAGAGCTGCGGGATCGTCGGCCACTGCGAGAGGGCCGAGAGCTCCTGGCGGATGCGCGGGTCGGGGAGGATGTCGACGGCCGCGAAGGGGGCGCCGAGCGCCTGCAGGGCGCCGACGGTGCGCGCGGAGAAGCCGCACATCGGCTGCTCGGGCGTGCCCTTCATGAACAGGATCACGTGGTTGTCGCCGATCGCCTGCGCGATCGCGTCGCGGATCGGGTTGGAAGCCTGGTCGGTCATGGTGTCTCCGTCTTCAGTTGGAGGGCGTGGATCTCGCCGCCCAGCTCGCCCTCGAAGGCGGCATAGACGAGGCGGTGCTGCTCGATGCGGCTGAGGCCCGCGAAGGCATCGGCGACCACGCGCGCGTTGAAATGCACGTTGTCGGGCGACTGCACGTCGGCGGTCGCGCCGGGGATAATGGCCTCGATGCGGGCTTTGACCTCGTCGGCGGTGGGCATCCTCAAACTCAGAGGGTAGCGGTCGCTATTCTTTGTGAAGTATGAGCACCCAGATCACCTACCACGCCAAGGGCGTGACCCTCACGGACACGGGCGCCGAGAAGGTCCGCGAGTTCATCGTCGGCCAGGGGCTCGACGAGGCGACCGCCGGCCTGCGCGTCGGCGTGCGCGGGGGCGGGTGCTCGGGCTTCCAGTACCAGCTCGCCTTCGACGAGCAGCGCGAGGGCGACGCGATCTTCGAGCACAGCGGCCTGCGCCTGCTCGTCGACAACCAGAGCCTGCCCTACGTCGACGGCTCGACCATCGACTACGTCGAGTCGCTTCAGGGCGCCGGCTTCCAGGTCAACAACCCCAACGTCGTCGCTGCGTGCGGCTGCGGCTCGTCCTTCCGCGTGGCGGAGGACGAAGAGGTGTCCGCGGTCTAGTGTCGCGCGCGATAGCGGCGGTCATGCTGACCGCCGCCGTCGCCCTGGGGGCCTGCGGCGGTAACGACCACACGACGTCCGACGCGACGTCCACGGCGTCGAACCCGCCCACGCCGGTTCAGCCGCCCGCCGAGATCGCCCCGGGCGGCGGCCTCGCGATCGGGATGACCGAGATCAACCCGGCGCTCTTCTGGCACGGCGAGGACGTCGGAGCGTTCACGCCGTGGCGCGACCGGATGGAGGCGCTCAAGCCGCCGCTCTACCGTCTCGCGGTCGACTGGGCCTCGCTGCAGCCCAGGCCCGACGCGCCGGTCGACTGGACGCGCCGCTCGGACGGCTGCATGCGCGGCATGCAGCCCTGCCGGCCCTTCGACGGCGTCCGCGACACGCTGCGCGCCATCCGCTCCGAGCAGCAGGCGGGCAACGGCTTCGCGACGATGGTCGTCATCTACGGCGTGCCCGACTGGGCGGCGATGCCCGCGAGCGGCTGCGAGCGCAAGGACATCGGCGCGCGCTCGCGCCCGATCAACGCCCAGGGCCTGAAGGCCTACGCGAAGCTGATCGACTCGCTGCAGGAGCTCGCCAGGGGCGAGGGGGTGTCGATCCGCTGGTGGAGCCCGTGGAACGAACCCAATGGGCCGTTCTTCATCAGCCCGCAGCGCGAGCAGTGCAAGGGCTCGTCGAAGTCGCTGGCGCCCGCGGTCTACGCCAAGCTCGCGCACACGATGCAGACGCGGCTGAAGCCCGGCCAGGAGCTGGTCGTCGGCGAGCTGGCGGGCCTGACCAACGCGCGCAAGTACGGCACCTCGATCTCCGAGTTCTTCGACGGCCTGCCCGACGACGTCGTCTGCAAGGCCGGCGTCTTCGCCCAGCACGCCTACTCCAAGCGCGGCGACAAGGCTGACGACCCCGGCGCCGTCGGCGCGCTCGAGGACGTCCTCGACCGCCGCCCGTGTGCGCGCGGGAAGCCGATCTGGGTCACCGAGAGCGGCGTCGGCGGCCCGCACGTCGGCGACGAACGGTCGCCCAAGGACGAGAGCATCCGCGCCGACTGCCAGGCGCTCAACGTCGCCCTGCGCCGGTGGAACGAGGATCCGCGCGTGCGCGCGGTCTTCCAGTACACCTTCCGCGACGACCCGATCTTCCCCGTCGGCCTCGCCGACGCGAAGCTGACCAAGGCGTGGCCGGCCTACGACCTCTTCAAGGCGTGGGGAGGCGACCGGCGCCCGGACGACCCGCCGCCCGCGCTGCCCACGGCCTGCCAGGCGTAGGGTGGCCCCGCGATGCCAGGAGAAACCGTGACCGATCGCTTCGACGCGCGCCTGCGCGCATACGCCCGCCTGCTCGTCCGCGCCGGCGTCAACCTGCGCGAGGGCCAGGAGCTGCTCGTCCAGGGCCAGCTCGAGCACGCGCCGCTCGTGCGCGCGATCGCCGAGGAGGCCTACGAGGCGGGCGCCCGCTACGTCGACGTCGGCTACGGCGACCGCTGGATCCATCGCGCCTTCGTGGCGCACGCGGCCGACGACATGCTCGGCTGGACGCCGCCGTGGATGGTCGCGCGCCTGAGCCGCGCCGTAGAGGTCGGCGGCGCCGTGATCGGCATCTCGGGCGACTCCGGCGCCGACGTGTTCGCCGGCCTCGACGGCGCCCGCCTCGCGCGGGCCCGCTTCCGCGACTTCGACGAGGTCTGGCTGGACGGCGTCATGGGCCGCAAGCTCGCCTGGACGCTGGTCGCCTACCCGACCGAGCGCTGGGCCGTCGAGGCCCTCGGCGAGCCGGACCTCGATCGCCTGTGGGACGCCTTCGCCCACGCCCTGCGCCTCGACGAGCCCGACCCGGCGGCGGCCTGGACCCAGCGCCTGGGCGAGCTCGAGGCCCGCGCGCGGCAGATGACCGAGCGCGGCTTCACGGCGCTGCGCTACCGCGGCCCGGGCACCGACCTCGAGGTCGGCCTGATCGAGGGCGGCCGCTGGCTGGCCGGGCGCGAGAAGACCGTCCACGGCCAGGTCCACGCGGCCAACCTCCCGACCGAGGAGGTCTTCACGAGCCCGCACCGCGACCGCGCCGACGGGACCGTGCGCAGCACGATGCCGCTCGCGCTGCGCGGCACGGTCATCGAGGGCATCGAGCTGCGCCTCAGCGGCGGCGAGATCGTCGAGGCCCGCGCCACGCGCGGCGAGGACACGCTGCACGCCGAGCTCGACACCGACGAGGGCGCGCGCCGCCTCGGCGAGGTCGCGCTCGTCGACGCCTCCTCGCGCGTCGGCGAGACCGGCGTGACCTTCAACAACACGCTCTTCGACGAGAACGCCGCCGCCCACATCGCCTGGGGCCGCGCCCTGCCCTGGGCGGCCGACGACCTGCCCGAGGCGGCGCGCGCCACCGCCGGCCTCAACGAGTCGGCGACCCACACCGACTTCATGGTCGGCTCGCCCGAGGTCGAGATCGACGGGGTCGAGCCCGGCGGGGCCGAGGTCCCGCTCCTGCGCGAGGGCGTCTGGCAGCTGGCCTAGGCGCCGCCCGTCCGCGCCGCGCTTGGCGGTCGCCCCGAACCTGTTCGAGTTTGCCCCGGAAACCGACGAGAAGTCGAACAGGTTCGGCTCGCCGCCTGCGCGGCAGGCTCACCCTCCCTCGGCGCCTCGCCGCGCGGTGCCGCGAGCGCCGGCGGAAGGCCTAACCGCCCCCGACCTCGCGCCGCATCGCCACCCGCGGCGCGTCGCCCGGGATGCGCCGGGCCTCCTCGGCGACCAGCTCAGCGAGCTCCGGGCCCTGCTCGCCCGGCGCGAGAACCTCGAAGCCCAGGCGCTCGTAGTAGGGCGCGTTCCACGGCACGTCGCGGAAGGTCGTCAGCGTCAGCGCCGCGAGGCCCTCGGCCGCGGCGACCGACGCGAGGTGGTCGATGAGCGCCGCGCCGAGCCGCCGGCCCGCGCACTCGGGCGACACGCTGACCTGCTCGATGTGCGCGCAGCCGTCGACGACGTCGCTGACGAGATAGGCGACCGGGCGATCGTCGCCGTCGAGCGCCACCCACGCACGGCCTCCGGCGCGGTAGGGCTCGAGCTCCTCGGGCGAGCCGGGGTCGTCGCGTGCGATCTCGGGCATGCCGACGGCCGCGAACATCGCGCCCGCCGCGCGCTCGATCTCCACCAGCGCCGCCAGCTCGTCGCGCCGCGGCGCGCGGATGGCGACGCTCACGTCGGCGCGTTGTTCAGCGAGTGCCAGAGCAGCAGGCAGGCCGCGGTGCGGTACGGGCGCCAGGGCTCGGCGAGCGCCGTGAGCTCGGTAGCGGCCGGCAGGTCGTCGAGCCCGTAGGCGCGCTGGACCGCCCGCCGGATACCGAGGTCGCCGACGGCGAGGACGTCGGGCCGGCCGAGCGTGAACATCAGGAAGATGTGCGCGCTCCAGGCGCCGATGCCCTTGACCGCCGTCAGATCGGCCATGACCTCGTCGTCGGAGAGCTCCTGGAGGCGGTCGAGCTCGAGCTCGCCGGAGACGACGTGCTCGGCGAGCGAGCGCAGGAAGGTCGTCTTCGCCCGCGAGAGGCCGACCGCGACGCGCAGCTCGTCGGGCTCGTCGGCGAGGATCTGCTCGGGCGTCGGTGGCTCGCCGCCGAAGCGCTCGAGCAGCCGCCCGCAGATCGCCCGCGCCGCGTGCACCGAGAGCTGCTGGCCGACGATCGCGCGCACCAGCGCGGCGTAGGGCTCGCCGCGCGGCGGCCGCGGCTCGGGCGCACCGCGCTCGTCGAGCAGCCGCGCGAGCACCGGGTCGGCGGCGTGGAGGTGCTCCCAGGCGTCTACGGCTGACCCTCGACGGCGCCCGGCACGCCCGTGTTCGTCGAGTACTTGGGCTGGATCTTCATCTCGGGCCGGATGTGGTGCACCGCCTGCGAGACCGCGATCGCCGCCTCGGCGTAGCCGGTGGCGATGAGCTTGAGCTTGCCGTCGAAGGTCGTGATGTCGCCGCACGCCCAGACGCGGTCCAGCGACGTCCTGAAGAGCCCGTCGACGCGGATGGCGCCCTTCTCGATCTCGAAGCCCCACTCCTTGAGCGGCCCGAGCGCGGTCTTGAACCCGAGCTGCAGGAGGATGGCGTCGCACGGGACCTCGATCGTCTGCGAGTCGTCCTCGGAGTGGAAGAGCTCCACGCCCTCGACGGCGCCGTTGCCGCGCACGTCGCGCACCTGGTAGGGGACGTGGAGGTCGATGCGCCCATCGGCGTGGGCGTCCATGACCTCCTTGACCGTCGCCTCGTGGGCGCGGAAGCCCTCGCGGCGGTGCACGAGCGCCACGCGCTCGGCCACGTCGAGGAGGTTGACGACCCAGTCGCAGGCGCTGTCGCCGCCGCCGATGATGACGACGCGCTTGCCCGCGAACTCGCTCTTGGAGCCGACGAGGTAGTGGGCGCCGCGGCCCTCCCAGGCGGTCATGTCGTAGTCGGGGAGCTTCTTGGGCTCGAAGGCGCCGTGGCCGCCGGCGACGATCACCGTGCGCGAGCGCAGGTCGCCCTTGTCGGTGTGCAGGACGACGAGGTCGTCCTCCCAGGAGATCGAGTCGGCGGTGGTCTCGAGGTGGACCGGGACGTCGAACTGCTCGACCGTCTGCTGGCGGTGCAGCTCGACGAGGTCCTTGGCCAGGATCTTCGGGTGGCCGGGGACGTCGAAGATCCACTTCTCCGGGTAGAGCGTCGTGAGCTGGCCGCCGAGCTCGGGCAGCGAGTCGATGATCCTCGAGCTGGCCTCGCGCATCCCGGCCCAGAAGGCGGCCGACAGCCCCACCGGCCCCGCGCCTATGACCGTGATGTCGCGGATCTCGTCGAAGTCGGGATGGGTCATGAGAGCGGTTCGAGCGCCGTGGGGACGGGCTCGCCGTCGAGGGCGCTCAGGGCGCGCTCGAGCGACGTCGCGATGCACGTGAAGCTCGGCGTGTCGCGCAGGGTGAAGGCCGACGCCTCGGTCGTCCGCAGGCGCTGGACGAGATCCAGGAACGCGCCCGCGTCGTCGGTGTCGAAGGCGACCACGAACTCCTGGTCGTCGAGGCCGAAGCAGTACGTCGTGTGGTTGTCGACCTGCGGGTACTCGCGCCCGACGCGGATGTGGTCCTGCATGATCCGCCAGCGCTCGTCGGCGGGCAGCGCGTACCAGGCGCGCGTCTTGACGAACGGGTAGACGAAGAGGTACTTGCCGCGGAAGGGCCGCGGCACCAGGCGCTTCTCGTCGGAGTACTCCGAGCCCTTGCGCAGCCCGAGGAACGAGTAGGGCTGCGAGCACCACTTCGTCAGCCCCGCCTGGGCCAGGACGACGTGGAACTCGTGGATGCGGTCGAGGTTCTCGGCCTCGGCGACGAGCATCAGCTCGGCGTCGCCGCGCGTGCCCACGAGGCTGAAGGCCTGGAGCAGGTGGTCGGTGGCGAAGTCCTCGCACGCGGCGAGGAACTCCTGCTTGTCGCGCGCGCGGATGTCGGGGTCCAGACGCCGCCAGGCAGGATCGACCTTGAGGAACGTGTACTTCACGAAGTGTCGCTCGGGCACTTCAGAAAGGATAGTCCTGGCCCGGAACGCGGGTTTGCCACACCATGGCCGCCGGGCACGGTCGATAGGATGAAGGGGATGCGGATCGCCCTCGTGTCTCCGTACTCGTGGAGCTACCCGGGCGGAGTCACCCGCCACATCGAGGCTCTGGCCGAGCAATTCCTCGCCGGCAGCCACGACGTGCGCGTGCTCGCGCCCTACGACCCGCCCGACAAGCTGTCGGCGCGGATGCATCGCGGCGCCCGCCCCGAGGCGCGCGAGCTGCCCGACTGGGTCATCCCGCTGGGGCGCACGATCGGCGTCAAGTCCAACGGCGCCGTCTCGAACCTCCCGCACACGCCGTACGCGATCTCCACGCTGCGCCGCGAGCTGCGCGCGGGCGACTTCGACGTCATCCACGTGCACGAGCCGGTCGCCCCGGTGGTGGGCTACGACGCGCTCGACACGACCGTCGCCCCGCTCGTCGGCACCTTCCACTGCTACTCCGAGAACGCGATCTCCAACGGGATCGGCAACGCCTTCGGCGCGCGGCGCAAGCTGCAGCGCCTGCACGTGCGCATCGCCGTCTCCGAGGCCGCCGCGTGGACCGGCCGGCGCTTCTACGGCGGCACGTACCGGATCATCCCCAACGGCGTCGACGTGCCGGCCACGCTGCCGGCGCCCGAGGTGCGGCCGCCTGGTGCGCCGCTGCGCCTGGCCTTCGTCGGCCAGGCCGTCGAGCGCAAGGGGCTGCCCGTACTGCTGCGCGCCTTCGAGGCGCTGCGCGACCACGTCGGGGTCGAGCTCATCGTCGTCGGCGCCGATCGCGACGAGGTCGAGCCGCTCATGCTCGACGGCGTCCACGGCGTCAACGTGCTGGGCAAGGTCTCCGACGCCGAGAAGGCCGCGGCGCTCGCCTCGGCCGACCTGCTCGTCGCGCCATCGCTGGGCGGCGAGAGCTTCGGCATGGTCCTGACCGAGGCCTTCGCGGCCGGCACCCCCGTCGTCGCCTCCGACATCCCCGGCTACCGCGACGTCGTGCGCGACGGGGTCGACGGCGTGCTCTTCCCGCGCGGCGACGCCACCGCGCTGGCCGAGACCCTGCGCGACCTCGCCGTGGCGCCCGACCGGCGCGCGGCGATGGCCGTCGAGGCCCGCTCGCACGCGCCCCGCTACGCCTGGCCGACCGTCGCCGGCGAGGTCCTCGAGGCCTACACCGACGCCGCCGCGATGCCGCGACCGGCCACCACGCGCCAGCGTGTCGGCGTGTTCCTGGGCACGATCCCCGCCGATCTCGGTCCGCGCCAGCCTCCCGATGGCGCCTGCCCAGCCTCGAGGCCTCCAAGCGCGAGGGCCGCGATCGCCGCCGCGCGGCGGCGCGCAAGGTCGGCATCGGCCTGGCGGGGCTCGCCGCCACGTGGCTCGCCCTGCTCGCCCTGCAGCGCATCGGCCTGGACCGCATCGGCGACAGCCTGCTACGGGCGACGCCGACCTGGGTCCTGCTCGGGCTCGGGCTGATGTGCGCCTCGATGGTCGTCCGCGGCGTCGCGTGGCACGCGATCCTGACCGCCGCGCTGCCCGAGGCCCGCCTGCGCCGCTCGGACGCGCTGCAGGGGACCTTCATCGGCGTGCTCATGTCCGCCACCCTGCCGGCACGCCTCGGCGAGCCGTCGCGCGCGCTGATCGTCGCCCGCCGCAGCGGACGGCCACGCGACAACCTGCCCACGGTCGTCGGCTCGATCGTCTCGCAGGCGCTGCTCAACGTCGTCGCGCTGGTCGCGCTGGGGATCGTGATGTTCTCGACGGTCGACCTCTTCAGCCATCGCCAGCGCGGCCTGGTGGCCTTCGCCCTGGCGCCGATGGCGGTGCTCGTGGCCGTGCTCGTGCTGCCCGCGCTGCTGCGCGGCGGCCTGCCCTCGCGCTCGCGCCGCGTCCAGGCCGGCGCGGCGAAGGTGCGCGCCGCGCTCGCCCAGGTGCGTGCGGGCCTGCGGGTCTTCCGCTCGCCCAAGCTCGGGGCGCAGGCGACGGCCCTGCAGCTCACGGCATGGGTCATCCAGTGGATGTCGTGCTACGTGCTGCTCGTCGCCCTCGGGCTCGACGACCGCGCCGGGGTCGGCGCGGCGGCCGCCGTGCTGTTCGCGGTCAACGTCACCGCGGTGCTGCCGATCACGCCGTCGAACCTCGGCGTCTTCCAGTTCGCCTGCGTCGCCGTGCTCGCCGGCGCCTACGGTGTCGGCAACGCCGACGCGCTGGCCTACGGGATCATCCTGCAGGCCGTCGAGATCGCGACCGCCGTCGTGATGGGCGCGCCCGGCGCTCGTCAAGGAGGGCATGAGCTGGCGCGACGTGCGCCTGCGCGCGCTGCACGCCAGCCCGGTCAAGCTCGATCCGCTGCCCGCGAGCGGGCGCGGCGGCGAGGTCCGCGCGGAGGCATAAGCGGGCCTTGGCCGAGGCCTGGGTCTACCTGCTGCGCTGCGCCGACGGCTCGCTGTACACCGGCTGGACCGTCGACCTCGAGGCGCGGCTGCGCCGCCACGCCGCGGGCAAGGCGAGCGCCTACACGCGCAGCCGCCTGCCCGTCGAGCTGGCGCTCGCGGTGCCGGTCGCCGACCGCACCGCGGCGCGGCGCGAGGAGGCGCGGATCAAGGCGCTCGATCGGCCGGCGAAGCTCGCGCTCATCGCCGACGCGGGTGGCTGACGGGGTCGCTTGCGTCCGCGCCGCCGGGTGCTGGTTTCCGGTTGGCGCTTGTGGTCGCGAACAGCATCACCGAGGGGAGAGAGCAGCCTGCGGTGGCCGGTGCGCTCGCGGCTCCGCGGGCGTGTGCGTGGTTCGGCGCGAAGCGTGGGCGTTTCGTCGCACCTTCGGCGCCCGTGTGTGCCGCGTGCTGCCTAAGGGTCGATATGCGGCCCTAAGGCAGCACGCGCGGAGCGGGCGCGCCCCGGGGAGCCGCCTGCGCCGGGCGAAGCGCGGACGCCGGCGCCGCCGGGAGCGCCGGTCACTCTCTCCCTCGGTGAGCTGTTCGCGACCGCGAGCGCCAAGCGAAAACCGCCGCCCGGCGGCGCGGACCCCGGCCCGCCAGTGTCTGGGTTCCGAACACACCTGCCGAGAGTGCTAGCGTAGGCATCGTCGATGGCAACGACGGAGTTTCCCGCGGTCGAGGAGTCCGCTCCGGCCAAGAACGGCCACGTCAAGGTCGAGCGCCAGGAGCGCGTGATCGTCCGCTTCGCCGGCGACTCTGGCGACGGCATGCAGCTCGCCGGTGGCCGCTTCACGGACGCCACCGCGGTCTTCGGCAACGACCTCGCGACCCTGCCGAGCTTCCCGGCCGAGATCCGCGCGCCCGCGGGCAGCCTCGCCGGCGTCTCGAGCTTCCAGATCCACTTCGCCTCGCGCGACATCGCCACGCCCGGCGACCTGCCGAACGTGCTCGTGGCGATGAACCCGGCGGCGCTGCGGGCCAACGTCGCCCAGCTCGCGCGCGGCGCGACGATCATCGTCAACGAGGATGCGTTCACGACCCGCAACCTCCAGAAGGCTGCCTACGACGAGAGCCCGCTCGAGGACGACTCGCTCGACGCCTTCCAGGTCAAGCGCGTGCCGATGAACACGCTGGTCGGCCGCGCGATCGAGGGGCTCGAGGGGGCCACGACGCGCGACGCCCAGCGCGCGCGCAACCTCTTCGCCCTCGGCCTGCTGTCGTGGCTCTACGACCGCCCGACGGAGGTCACCGAGCGCTGGATCGAGGCCAAGTTCGCCGACAAGCCCAAGGTCCGCGACGTCAACCTCGCCGCCTTCCGCGCCGGCTACGCCTACGGCGAGACCGCCGAGCTCATCGACGTCCGCTACGAGGTCCTGCCCGCGACCGACGTCCCCGCCGGCGTCTACCGCAACGTCAACGGCACCACGACGACCGCCCTGGGCCTGCTCGCCGCGAGCGTGCGCAGCGGCCTGCCGCTCGTCCTCAGCGCCTACCCGATCACCCCGGCCTCCGAGCTCCTGCACGACCTCTCCAACCGCCAGTCGGCGGGCGTGCGCACGATCCAGGCCGAGGACGAGATCGCCGCCGCGGGCATGGCGCTCGGCGCCGCCTTCGGGGGCGCGCTGGGCGTGACCGCCACGAGCGGCCCCGGCCTCGACCTCAAGACCGAGGCGATCGGCCTCGCGGTCGCGCTCGAGCTGCCGATGGTGATCGTCGACGTCCAGCGCGCCGGGCCCTCGACGGGCATGCCGACGAAGACCGAGCAGTCCGACCTGCTGGCGGCCCTCTACGGGCGCCACGGCGAGTCGCCGGTGCCGATCGTCGCCGCCTCGACGCCGGGGCAGTGCTTCGACGCCGCCTACGAGGCGGTGCGCATCGCCGTGCGCTACCGCACCCCGGTGATCCTGCTCACCGACCTCTTCCTGGCCAACGGCTCGGAGCCCTGGCGGGTCCCCGACGCGGCGGCGCTGCCCGCCATGGATCCCGACTTCGCCCGGCCGCCGGGCAACGGCGCGGCCTTCATGCCCTACGCGCGCAACGCCGACGGCGGCCGGCCATGGGCGATCCCCGGCACGCCGGGGCTGGCGCACCGGATCGGCGGCCTCGAGAAGGCCGACGTCACGGGCGAGATCAGCTACGACTCCGCCAACCACGCCCGGATGACCGCGCTGCGCGCGGCCAAGGTCGCGGGCATCGACGTCCCCGACGTCGAGGTCGACCACGACGACGGCGCGAAGCTGCTCATCATCGGATGGGGCTCGAGCGAGGGCGCGGTCCGCGCCGGCGTGCGCCGCGTGCGCACCGGCGGGCGCAAGGTCGCGCGCGCCCATCTGCACCATCTCAACCCGCTGCCGTCGAACCTCGGCGAGGTCCTGCGCTCCTACGAGCGCGTCCTGCTGCCCGAGATGAACAGCGGCCAGCTCGCGCGCGTGCTGCGCGCCGAGTACCTCGTCGACGTGCGCAGCTACACGCGCGTGGAGGGGCGGCCGCTGTTCGCGGCCGAGCTCGAGGAGGCGATCCTGGAGATGCTGCCCGCATGACGACCCTGCCGCTGGCCCTGACCAAGGCGGACTTCCAGTCCGACCAGGAGACCCGCTGGTGCCCGGGCTGCGGCGACTACTCCGTGCTCGCCGCGATCCAGGGCTTCATGCCCGAGCTCGGCATCCCGCCGGAGCGGATCGTCTTCGTCACCGGCATCGGCTGCGCGGGGCGCTTCGCCTACTACATGAACACGTACGGGATGCACGCCATCCACGGCCGTGCCCCGACGATCGCCACCGGCCTGGCCGCGGCGCGCGACGACCTCTCGGTGTGGATCGTCAGCGGCGACGGCGACGCGCTCTCGATCGGCGCCAACCACCTCGTGCATGCCCTGCGCCGCAACGTGCCGGTCAAGATCCTGCTCTTCAACAACCGCATCTACGGCCTCACCAAGGGCCAGGCGTCGCCGACGAGCGAGTTCGGCAAGGTCACCAAGTCGACGCCCGGCGGCTCGATCGACCCGCCGCTCGATGCCCTCTCGCTGGCCCTCGGCGCGGGGGCGACCTTCGTCGCGCGCGCCGTCGACCGCGACAAGCAGGGGCTCGTCGACGTCCTGCGCGCCGCCGCGGAGCACCGCGGCGCCGCCTTCGTCGAGGTCCTGCAGGACTGCCCGGTCTTCAACGACGGCGCCTTCGACCACCTCACCGACAAGGACGCCGCCGCCCACAACCGCATCGGGCTCGTCGACGGCCAGCCGATCCGCTTCGGGCTCGACCACGAGCTCGGCGTCGTGCGCGACGAGGACGGCACCCTCGCCGTCGCCCGCGTCGACGAGGTCGGCGCCGAGCGCCTCATCGTCCACGACGCCACCTGCGAGGACCCGTCGCTGGCCTTTGCCCTCGCGCGCCTGGGTGTCCTGGGCGCCGGCCCGCTGCCGCTGGGCGTCTTCCGCGCCGTCGACGCCCCCGCGTGGGGCGCCGGCCTCGTCGCCGAGCTGCGCGCCAACCGCGAGGGCATGGACGACGCCGACCTCGACGCGCTCCTATCCGCCGGCGACACCTGGACCGTCGGCGGCTGACGCCGGCGGCGGCGAAGCGAGCATCTCCTCGGTGGGCAGCTCGTCCGCGGGCTGCGGCGCGCCGGCGATGACCTCGGCGGCCCGCATGACGTCGACCGCCGTCGAACGCACCTGGCTGATGATCTCGGTCAGCGCGAGGTCGGGCTCGCCCTCGAAGACGTCGCGGGCGTGGGCGGCGGCCAGCCGGGCGCGGCCGCGCGCCTCGGCCGCGCGCGTGGGGTCGTCGTAGGCGGCGGCGAGCGTCCACACCGCCTGGGCGAGCTCGCGGATCGCGTCGGACAGCCCCTCGGGCGCGGGCAGCCGCGCCCGCGTGTAGCGCAGCGCGTGGCGCGCGAGCACGCGCGTGTTGCGCACCGCGAAGTCCACGTGCGGCAGCGTGCGCGCGTAGCGTTCGAGCAGGCTGCGCGCCCCACGGCGCGGCGGGGCGAAGCGCACCATCTCGCGCGCGTCGCCCAGCGTCTCCTCGAGCTCGGACATCCGGGCGTCGATGCCGCGCGCGAGGCGCAGCGCGACGTCGGCGCTGTCGGGGTCGCCCTCCGCGATCGCCCCGGCGACGCGCTCGAGCGTCTCGCCGAGGTCGCGGAAGACCGCCTGCGCCGCGCGGCCCACGAGCAGCCCGGGATCGGGTGGGAAGAAGAGCGTCCCGACCGCCATCGCGACCAGGCCGCCCGTCAGCGCCTCGAGGAAGCGGTCGGGCGAGTAGCCCGACTGCGACGGCTCGATCGAGGCGAGCAGCAGCGCCGAGACCGCCGCCTCGCTGACCAGCAGCTCGCCGCCCCCGAGGACGACCGCGGCGCTCATGGCGAGCACGATCATCAGCCCGATCTGCAGTGGCCCGTTGCCGATCGCGTTGAGGATCAGGTCGGCGACCGTGAGGCCGAGGACGACGCCGGCGATGAGCTCGGCGGCGCGCCGGCCGCGCTGGTGGTAGCTGGCGCCGAGCGAGATGACCGCGGCGATCGAGGCGAAGACCGGCCGCGGGTCGTCGATGGGCAGCAGCAACGCCAGGTAGTAGGCGGCGACGGCGGCCGCCGCCGTCTGGAAGATCGGGAGCAGCCGCGGCCGCAGCCGCCGCACGCCCCACCGCAGGGTGACCCGGAGCCGGCGCAGCGGCGTCAGAGCTTCGTCGCGCGGACCGCCGTGCCGTAGGCGCAGATCTCGGTCCAGGTGGTGCCCAGCTCCGACGTGTCGAAGCGGAACGCCATGACCGCGTTGGCGCCCTTGCCCTCGGCCTCCTCGACGAGCCGCTCCTGGGCGTGGCGGCGGCCCTCGGCGAGCATCTTGGTCATGCCCTTCAGCTCGCCGCCGACGAGCGACTTCAGCGAGGCGCCGATCTGCGAGCCGACGTTGCGCGAGCGCACCGTGAGCCCGAAGACCTCGCCCATGACCTCCTCGATCTGGTAGCCGGGCAGGTCGTTCATGGTGGAGATGATCATGCGCGCGAGATTACGCGAGCGCGTATCACGCGTCCGCCCCCGGGGCTCGATGATGTATGCGACCCCCCCGCGCACTCCTGGCAACGATCCTCGTGATGGCGGCGGCCCCGGCCGGCGCCTCCGCTGGTCAATCGGGCGATGTCACCATCGGCTTCCAGGCGGCCGGCACCACCCGCGACGCGAACGCCGCGAGCATGATCGGCACCTTCGCGATGAGCGGGCGCTTCGCCGACTCCGGGACCGTCCGCACGTCCTATCGCTTCGCGACCCCGTACGTTGGCGGCACCGCCACGGTGATGGGGGCGCGCGGCATCTTCACGATCAGCATGCGGGGCAGGCTCGGGCCGGTGGTCGACGGTGGGCAGAGCGTCGGAGGGCGCTGGCGGCTGTGCGGCGGCACGGGCGTCTACCGCCACGCGCACGGCAGCGGGCTCTGGGAGGCCGTGGCCGACCTCCGCGGGGCGCCCGCGGGCACGGGCGCCCCGGAGATGAGCGGCACCTTCTACGGGCTGCTGGCACGCGGGCGCACGGCGCGGCCGCCGGGCACGCTCGGCGTGACGTGCTCGCCCGGCGTCATGTAATGCCTACCGCGAGCCCACCGGCTCGCCGCGCTGCGCCGGATCGCTCTCCGGCAGCGCCGCGTCGAGGCTCGCGGGATCGCGGTCGGTGCCGGCGATCAGCTCGTCGCGCGCCTGACGGTCGTTCTTGGGCAGGAAGCCCGACTTCATGCCGAAGTAGACGGCCTGCGGGTGGTGGGCGACGATGGCGATGGTCGACTGCTCGGGCTCGACGGCGTAGCCGCCGCTGAGGCGCAGGCCGATCGAGGGCGCGTCGAGCAGGCGGAAGACCTTCTCGTGCTCGGACTGCTCGGGGCATGCGGGGTAGCCCCACGAGTAGCGCCGGCCCTGGTCGAGCCCCACGCCGAGGTCGCGGCGCACGCAGCAGTGCAGCCACTCGGCGATGCCCTCGGCCGTCTGGACGCCGAGGCCGTGGGTGAAGAGCTGCTCGGCGAACTCGCCGTCGGCCTCCAGGCGCGCCATGAGCTCGGTGACCTCGTCGCCGGCGGTGACCGCCTGCACGGCGACGACGTCGAGCTCGCCGCTCTCGCGCGGGCGATAGAAGTCGGCCAGGCAGATGCGGTCGTGCTTGGGCTGGCGCGGGAAGACGAGGCGCTCGAGCACGGTCTCGCGGTCCTCGGGATCGAGGACGACGACCTCGTTGCCCTCGCTGTAGCAGGGGAAGTAGCCGAGCTTGGCCCGCGGGTGCAGGTAGTCGGCCTCGCGCCACATGCGCTCAAGGCGCGGGCGGAAGTCCTCCTCGACGAGCTTGCGCCAGGCCTCGCCCTTCACGCCGCGCCCGCCCCAGTGCAGCTTGAAGAGCACGTGGGTGTCGAGGTGGTGGTAGACCTCGTCCATCGCGACGTCGACCTCGCGCGCGCCCCAGAAGGGCGGCTCGGGGACGGCATTGTCCGTGTCGACCGCGGAGCGCACCGAGGCGTCGGTCGTGTCGCCCTGGTCGGGCTCGGGGCCCTTGTCGCGCAGCTTCTGCGCGGCCTCGCGCGTCTGGGTGACGAGCGCGGAGCGGGCCTCGCGGTCGATGATCTGGTCCATCTTGGCCAGGCCCTCGAAGGCGTCCTTGCAGTAGAAGAGCCCGGGCTCGTAGACCTCGTCGGAGTCCCGGCCGCCCGGGTACAGGGCGCGCAGCGCGAAGTCGCGGTTGATGGCCGCGCCGCCGACGAGGACCGGGAACTCGAGGCCCTCGCTGTGGAGCTCCTGGATGCACAGCGGCATCTGCTTGGAGGTCGAGACGAGCAGCGCGCTCAGCCCGATGGCGGTCGCGTCGTGCTCCTTGGCGGCCTCGATGATCGTCCCGATCGGGACCTGCTTGCCGAGGTCGATGACCGTGTAGCCGTTGTTGGTGAGGATCGTGTTGACGAGCGACTTGCCGATGTCGTGGACGTCGCCGAAGACGGTGGCGATGACGACCGTGCCCTTCGTGTAGCCCTCGAGCTTGTCGAGGTACTTCTCAAGCCGAGCCACGGCGCGCTTCATGACCTCGGCGCTCTGCAGCACGAAGGGGAGGATCAGCTCGCCGGCGCCGAACTTGTCGCCGACCTCCTTCATGGCCGGCAGCAGGACGTCGTTGAGGGTCGGGACGGCGCCGATCTTGTCGACCGAGCGGTCGATCCAGTCCTCCACGCCGTCCTTCTTGCGGCGCAGGATGTGCCAGTGCAGGGCCTCCTCGGGCTCCATCTCGGAGGTCGGGTCGGCGGCCTCGTCGGCGGCCTCCTCGCCCTTGGCCTCGAAGTGGGCGATGAAGCGCTCCAGGGCGTCCTCGCGGCGGTTGAAGACGAGGTCGTCGGCGAGCTCGCGCTCGGCCTCGGAGATCTCCCCGTACGGCGTGATGTGGTTGGGGTTGACCATCGCGAGGTCCAGCCCGGCCTCGACGCAGTGGTGCAGGAAGACCGAGTTGAGGACGGCGCGGGCGCCGGGCGAGACGCCGAAGGAGACGTTCGAGACGCCCAGCGAGGTCTTGACCTCCGGCAGCGCCTCCTTGATCGCGCGGATGCCGTCGATGGTGGCCACGGCCGACGGCTTCCACTCGTCGTCGCCGGTGGTCAGCGTGAAGGTCAGCGCGTCGAAGATCAGCAGCTCGGGGTCGAGCCCGTGCTCGTCGCAAGCCAGCTCCTTGATGCGCTGGGCGATCTCCACCTTGCGCTCGGCGGTCTTGGCCATGCCGACCTCGTCGATGGTCAGCGCGATCACCGCGGCGCCGTGCTCGATGGCGAGCGGGACGACGGTGTCGAGCTTGTCGCGCCCGGCCTCGAGGTTGATCGAGTTGACGATCGCGCGGCCGGGGATCTGCTCCAGCGCCAGGCGGATGACGTCGGGCTCGGTCGAGTCGACCTGGATCGGCGACGGCTGGGAGAGCGAGACGCGCTTGACGACCTGGCGCATCTGCTCGTCCTCGTCCTGGCGCTCGGTGAGCGCGACGCAGACGTCGAGCACGTGCGCGCCGCCCTCGACCTGGTCCTCGGCGACCTGCACGAGGCCGTCGTAGTCGTCGGTGAGCAGCAGCTCCTTGGCCTTGCGCGAGCCCTGCGAGTTGACGCGCTCGCCCACGAGCGTGGGGCGGGGGTCCTGCACGAGCGGCGCGGCGGCGATCATCGAGCTGACATGCGGCGGGCGCGGCGCCGGGCGCGGGCCCACCGTGTGGCGCGCGCAGCGCTCGTGGATGGCGGCGATGTGCTCGGTCGTGGTGCCGCAGCAGCCGCCGACGATCGTGACCCCGAAGCGCTCGACGAACTCGCCGAGGACGTCGGCCAGCGGCTCGGGCTCCTCGGGGAAGATCGTCTCGCCGTTGGGGCCCTGCAGCGGTAGGCCGGCGTTGGGGATGCAGTGCACCGGGACCGGGCTGTACTCGCCGAGGAAGCGGATCGCGTCGCGCATGTCCTCGGGGCCGGTCGAGCAGTTGAGGCCCAGCGCGTCGACCTTGAGCGCCTCGAGCGTGGTGAGGACGGCGCTGATGTCGGTGCCCAGCAGCATCTTGCCGCCGTTGGGCAGCAGCGAGACGCTGGTCTGGATCGGCACCGCGCGCCCGAGCGCCTTGAAGGCCTCGCGGGCGCCGAAGATCGCGGCCTTGACCTCGAGGATGTCCTGCGCGGTCTCGATGATGATGAGGTCGGCGCCGCCCTGGACGAGCCCGCGCGCCTGCTCCTCGAAGACCGCCACGAGCTCGCGGAAGGTGATCCTGCCCAGCGTCGGGTCGTCGGAGGCGGGCAGGTGGCCCGTCGGCCCGATCGAGCCCGCCACGAAGTGCTGGTCGCCGACGGCCTTGCGCGCGATCTCGGCGGACTTCTGGTTGATCTCGAGTGTGTGCTCGCCCAGGCCCCACTCCTCGAGCTTCAGGCGCGAGGCCTGGAAGCTGTCGGTCTGCACGACCTCGGCGCCCGCGTCGATCATCGACGCGTGAAGCGCCTCGATGACGTCGGGGCGGTGCAGGACGAGCGCCTCGTGGCACTTGCCCTGCAGTCCCCCGTAGTCCTCGGCGGTGAGGTCGTACTGCTCGAGCGTGGCTCCCATCGAGCCGTCGAAGACGACGATGCGCTCGCGCGTGGCGGCCAGGTAGTCGCGCATCGGCGGGATGCTACCAGAACCTTGACACAACCTTGTCAATGTTCGGGCCCCTGAGAGGATGCCGATATGAGCGCGACGGTGACCGTGATGGACGCCCGCGAGGAGCACCTGCCGGGGGTGGCCGAGATCTACGCGGTCGCCGCGCGCACGAGCCCGGCGACCTTCGACTTCGAGGGCCACGCCGTCGCCTGGTGGCGCGACGTGCTGTCGGCCGTCGACCCGGCCGTGGGGCGCGAGTTCCTGGTCGCCGTCGACGGGGGCGAGGTGCTCGGCTACGCCCGCACGGGCCGCTTTCGCGACAAGCCGGCCTACGACAGCACCTGCGAGACCTCGGTCTACGTCGCCGAGGCCGCCCGCGGCCGGCGCGTCGGCGACGCGCTGTACCGCGAGCTGCTGGCGCGCCTGGACCGCGGCCCCCTGCGCCTGGCGGTCGGCGGGGTCACCGAGCCCAACCCGGCGAGCACGCGCCTGCACCTCGCCCACGGCTTCACCGTGGTGGGGACCTTCGAGGGCGTCGGCACGAAGTTCGGCCGGCTCTGGGACGTCACGTGGTACCAGCGCCCGCTGGGCGCGATATCTCTTCAGGCATGAGAGCAGGTGAGCTCGTTGCCGACCTCAGGAACCGCCACGGTCTCTCGCAGCGGGAGCTCGCGATCCGCGCCCGCACCAGCCAGGCGTGGATGTCGCGCGTGGAGCGGGGCGCGGTCTCCCCGTCCGTCGAGTCGCTGGAGCGCCTCCTCGCGGTGATGGGGGAGCGGCTGGACCTTCGCGCCACGCGGATGACGCACGACGACGACGACGCTGCACACCGTGCCGCGACGGGGGCGATGGAGATGTCCGAGCGCCTGGAGCGCGGTCTGGCCGCCGCGTCGTTCGCGGCCGAGCTCCACGGCCGCGCGCGGGACCGCGCGTGAGGTTCAACCCGGCCCAGATCCTGGCGACGCTCGAGCGCCACGGAGTCCGATGCTCGGGACGCGCGTGCCGGTCGTCGGGCTGGACGACCTGATCGCCCTCAAGCACGCGTCGGGCCGTGAGGTCGATCTGCGCGACATCGCCGACCTCACGGATCGCGCCGGCGGCGAGGGCCCTCGTTGACGGGGCCGGCGGGGTCATGTAGACCACTCCGCGAGCGACGTGGCCGCCTTCGACTACTTCCTGAAGATCGACGGCATCGCGGGCGAGAGCGCCGACGCCAAGCACAAGGACGAGATCGAGGTCCTGAGCTGGTCGTGGGGCGAGAGCCAGCCGGGGCCGGTCGGCGCGGGGAGCGGAGCGGGGGCCGGCAAGGTCGCGATGGGCGACCTGCACGTGAGCGCCGAACTGTCCAAGGCGTCGCCGCCGCTGCTGCTCGCGTGCGCCTCGGGCAAGCACTTCAAGAGCGCGGTCCTCGCGGGCCGTCGCGGCGGTGGCAAGGCGCAGGCCGAGTTCCTGACCTTCTCGCTCTCCGACGTCCTCGTGAGCTCCTACCAGACCGGCGGCACGACCGCCGAGGCGCCGCTGGACTCGATCTCGCTGAGCTTCTCCAAGATCGAGGTCCGCTACCAGCAGCAGTCGGCCAAGGGCGGGCCCGGCGCCGAGGTGAGGGCCGGCTGGGACCGCAAGGCCAACAAGGCGTTCTGAGCGCGTCGGCCTACGACGCGGTCCCGTACCCGGGCCACCCCTTCGCGCAGACCCATCCCGACCGGCTCGCGACGCTGGCGACGCTCTTCGGCCTGCGCCCCGCCGCGGTGGAGCGCTGCCGCGTGCTCGAGGTGGGGTGCGGCGACGCCGCCAACCTCGTGGGGATGGCGGTCGTGCTGCCGGGCGCGACGTTCGTCGGCGTCGACTCGGCGCCGGGGGCGATCGCCCGCGGCCGCGAGCTCGTCGACGCGCTCGGGCTCGACAACGTCGCGCTGCACGCGCAGGGCATCGAGGCTTTCGAGGCCGAGCCGGCCGGTTTCGACTACGCCATCGCCCACGGCGTCTACTCCTGGGTCGCGCCCGCCACCCGCGACGCGCTGCTCGCGCTCTGCCGCGCGGCCCTGGCGCCCGACGGGGTGGCCTACGTCAGCTACAACGCGCTGCCCGGCGGCCACGCCCGCCTGGCGCTGCGCGACATGCTGCTCTTCCACACCGCGGCCCTCGAGGACTCCGACGAGCGCGCGGCGCAGGCCCGGGCGCTGCTGCGCTTCGTCGTCGAGGGCACGCCGGGCGACACGGAGCTGCGCCGGCGGGCCGCCGAGCTGCTGGAGCGCAGCGACGCGACCCTGCTGCACGACGACCTCGCCGCGGTCAACGAGCCGATCCACTTCCACGCCTTCGCCGCCCACGCCGCTCGCCACGGCCTGCAGTACCTCGCCGAGGCCGACTTCTTCGAGATGCAGATCGGCGCGCTCCCGGAGCCAGCCGCCGACGCGCTGCGCGAGATCGAGGATCCGATCCGCCGCGAGCAGTACCTGGACCTCCTCAAGGGCCGCATGTTCCGCCAGACCCTGCTCGTCGCGGCCGAGCACGCCATCGACCGCACGCCGCGCCCGCGCGTCCTGGAGGCGCTGGCCGTCTCCACGCAGGCGCGGCGCAACGGAGCGACCTTCGAGGGCCCGAGCGGATCGACGCTGAGCACCGACCACCCGGCCGTCGTCGCCGCGCTCGAGCGCGCCGCCGAGGCGTGGCCCGCGGCGCTGTGGGTGCGCGACCTCGCCGACCCGGGCCCCGACCGCGACGCCCTGTGCGACGCCCTCCTGCGCGCCTACGCGGCCAACCTCGTGGCCCTCCACGTCCACCCGCCGCGCCTCGTCACGACCCCGGGCGAGGCGCCGTGCGCGAGCCCGCTCGCCCGCCACCAGGCGGCCGCCGGCGACCTCGTCACCAACCTGCGCCACGTCACGGTCCGCATCGAGGACGACCTTGGCCGCCGGCTCGTCACCCTGCTCGACGGCACCCGCGACCGCGCCGCCGTGCGCGCCGACCTGCGGGCGCATCTGGCCGCCGGCGGCGAGGAGCTCAGCGAGCCGGATCTGCGCGACGGGCTGCAGCGAAGCCTGCAGGGGCTCGGGCGGCTCGCCCTGCTGCAGGGCTGAGCGCGGCGAGAAGGAGCGCCACGGCGGCGACCGAGGCGAGGCTCGCCGTCAGCGTCGTGGCGTCGGCGAGCAGCCCGACGACCGCCGGCCCGACGACGAACCCCAGGTAGGCGATCGTCGTGACGATCGACACCGCCGCCCCGCGGACCGCCTCATCGGCGCCGCGACCGGCGAGCGAGAAGAGGATCGGCGCGCAGATCGAGATGCCGCCGCCGGCGAGCGCGACGCCGACCAGCGCGAGGCCCGCGACCGGTGCGAGGGCGCCGAGCAGCGTGCCGGCGGCGCCGGTGATCGCGCCGGCGCGCAGCAGCGTCGTCTCGTCGACGCGTCCGGCGAGGCCGTGGCCGCCGAAGCGCGCGGCCGCGGCGGAGCCCGCGAACAGCGCCGGCGCGAGGGCGCCCAGCCCGGGGGAGGCGCCGAGGTCGGACTCCATGTGGACGGCGCCCCAGCTCTGCCATGCGTTCTCGACGAAGAAGGCCAGCGCGCACAGCCCCCCGAGCACGAGCAGCGCGCGCGGGACGTGACGCAGCGAGGCGTCGGGCCGGCCGACGCCGCCGCCCGCGGCGGGCGCGGCCAGCAGCGCCAGCGCGGCCAGCCCGACCACCGCGCCGACGATGGCCAGCACGAGCTCGGCGCCCGCGCCGGCGGCGCGCAGGGCACCGGCGCCCAGGCTGCCGATCACGACGCAGGCCGAGAAGGTCCCGTGCGCGAGGCTGAGGACCGGGCGCGCGCCGGCCGCCTCGCTGCGCACGCCCTCGGCGTTGATCGCGACGTCGACGGCGCCCGACGTCGCCCCGAGGACGAGCAGCGCCGCGCACAGGGCGACCGTCGACGTGGCCAGGCCGGGCAGCAGCGCCGCCGCCGCGAACGCGCCGAGCGCCGCCGGCAGCGCGGGCGCGCCCCAGCGATCGAGCACGCTGCCCGCCAGGCGCATCGACAGCAGCGCCCCGGCGCCGATGAACAGCAGCGCGACGCCGAGCTGGCCGTCGTCGACCTGGGCGTGGTCTTGGACCGCCGGCAGCGTCGCGCCCCACGCGCCCCAGAAGGCGCCGAACGCCGCGAAGCCGCCGAGCACGCGCACGCGTCCGGCGGCCGCCATCCCCGCCGTGGCCATCCCGGCACTGTGTCAAAGGCCCCGAACGGCGTGTGGCCCCGCCGGAGCGGGGCCACACCACAGCGCGCTCGGGGGGCGAAGCGCGCCTACTTGATGAAGAGCATCTCGGAGTACTTGGGCAGCGGCCAGAGGTCGTCGGAGACGATGCGCTCGAGCCTGTCGGCCACCTCGCGCGTCGCGTCCATCGCGGGGATGACCGTGTCGCGCATGTACTTGCCCAGCTCGAGCCCCTCTTCGGCGGGGTGGTCGGCGTTGGCCTTCTCGAGGGCCAGGATCGCGTCGTAGAACTGGCCCAGGAGCTCCTGGCTCTCCGCGATGAGGCCGTCGTGGCCGGCGCCCTTGAGGTCGTTGAGGTGCCGGACGGCCGCCGGCAGCAGCATCGTGCGGGCGATCGAGGCGGCGGTCTCGGCCTCGATGTTGACGTGCGTCGTGTACTGCTCGACGAAGACCTCGAAGCGCGACTCGAGCTCGCGCTCGGAGAGCACGTCGTAGCGCTCGAAGGTCGAGATCGTCTGCTTCTCGACCAGCCACGGCAGCGCGTCGACGGTCGTGCGCAGGTTGGCCAGCCCACGCTCCTCGGCCTCCGCGTGCCACGCATCGGAGTAGTTGTCGCCGTCGAAGCAGACCTGCTTGTTGGCCGCGTAGGCGTCGCGGACGACGGCGACGACGGCCTCCTCGGTCGCCGTGCCCTCGCCCGTCGCCTTCTCGAGCTTGTCGGAGAGCTCCTCGATGGCCTCGGCGACGATCGTGTTGAGCACCGTGTTGGGCAGCGCCAGCGACTGGCTGGAGCCCAGGGCGCGGAACTCGAACTTGTTGCCGGTGAAGGCGAAGGGCGAGGTGCGGTTGCGGTCGCCGCCGTGCATCGGCAGCGGCGGCAGCACCGGCGTGCCCAGCCCGAGGAACGAGCCCGGCGTCGCCGGATCGCCCTCGCCGGCCTCGATCGTGTCGAGGATCTTGCGCAGCTCGGCGCCGAGGAAGATCGAGATGATCGCCGGCGGCGCCTCGTTGGCCCCCAGGCGGTGGTCCTGGCCGATGCCCGCCACGCTCGCGCGCAGCAGCGCCTGGTGCTTGTTGACGGCCGCGATCACGGCCGCGACGAAGAACAGGAAGGAGAGGTTCTCGTGCGGGGTGTCGCCGGGCTCGAGCAGGTTCAGCCCGGTGTCGGTGCCCATCGACCAGTTGTTGTGCTTGCCCGAGCCGTTGACGCCCGCGTACGGCTTCTCGTGCAGCAGGCAGACCAGCCCGTAGCGCCGGGCCACGTTCTGCATGATCTGCATCGTCAGCTGCTGGTGGTCGGCGCCGACGTTGGAGTTCTCGAAGATCGGCGCCAGCTCGTACTGGTTGGGGGCGACCTCGTTGTGGCGCGTCTTGGTCGGGACGCCGAGCTTGGCCAGCTCCTGCTCGGTCTCGAGCATGCAGGCCAGGATCCGCTCGGGGATCGAGCCGAAGTAGTGGTCGTCGAGCTCGTGGCCCTTGGGCGGCTTGGCCCCGAAGAGCGTGCGGCCCGTCGTGTAGAGGTCGGGGCGCTCGAAGTAGTACTGCTCGTCGATGAAGAAGTACTCCTGCTCGGGGCCGACCGTCGTGAACACGCGGCTGGCCTCGGCGTCGCCGAGCAGCTTCAGGGCGTGGATCGCGGAGGTCGACAGCGCGTCCATCGAGCGCAGCAGCGGGATCTTGTTGTCCAGCGCCTCGCCGGTCCACGACGCGAACGCGGTCGGGATGCAGAGCAGCGCGCCGTTGGGGTTCTCGATGATGAAGGCCGGCGACGTCGGGTCCCAGGCGGTGTAGCCGCGCGCCTCGAAGGTCGCGCGCACGCCGCCGGTCGGGAACGACGAGGCGTCGGGCTCGCCCTGGATGAGCTCCTTGCCGGAGAACCCGGCGATCGCGGTGCCGTCGCCCACGGGCTCGTAGAAGGAGTCGTGCTTCTCGGCCGTCGAGTTGGTCAGCGGCTGGAACCAGTGCGTGAAGTGCGTCGCGCCGCGCTCCATGGCCCACTCGCGCATCTCCTTGGCCACGGCGTCGGCCAGGGAGGGATCGAGCGCCTCGCCGCGCTGCAGCGTCGCCTGGAGCTGCTTGAAGACCTCCTTGGGCAGGCGCTCCTTCTGGACGGCGACGGAGAAGACGTTGGCGCCGAACGGGTAGCTGCCGGGCTCGGTGAGGTCGGGCGCGCCGAGGGCGGCGCCGTTGGCGCTCCACTGCGCCGCGGTGACGTTCTGCTGGCGGGTGCGTGCCATGGGTGGGTCGGGTCCTCCTGGATCTCGGGCTCTGATCGCGTGCGTACGAACGCAGGGTGAGCCTAGGTGTGCGGCGGCGGCCCAACCTTATCCACCCGTCGAAGAATCTTCCGCTCGCGTTCGCCCTGTTGGACGGGGCGAACAGGGCGCCTCTACCGGATGGCGAATCGGGCGGGTCGATCTTTCGACATCGGGCGAAAGACGCTCCGCCGGCCGGCCAACAGACTGCGAGGCGCACTCGACCCAGGAGGACCGATGAGACGTACCACGATGACCCGTGCCGTGATGTTGGGGCTGCTGGCCCTGCTCGCGCTCCCGGCCACGGGCCTGGCCGACACCTTCGATGCCGCCGGCAAGGGCCTGCCCGATTCGGTCGGCATCAACTCGATCTGGGTGATCGTCGCCGGCTGCTTCGTCATGTTCATGCAGGCGGGCTTCGCCTTCCTGGAGATCGGCTTCTCGCGCGGCAAGAACGCCGGCACGGTCGTCGCCAAGATCCTCACGAACTTCTCGATCGCGGCGATCCTGTATTGGGCCGTGGGCTTCGCGTTCGCCTTCGGCGGCGCGACCGGCCACATCATCGGCGACACCGGCTTCTTCCTGCGCGACTTCGGCGATCCGCAGAAGGCCTTCCCGATCATGGGGCTCTCGGACGCCACCATCGAGTCGAAGTGGTTCTTCCAGTTCGTCTTCTGCGCCGTCTCGCTGGCGATCGTGTGGGGCACGACGCTCGAGCGCATCAAGTTCGGCGTCTACGTCATCTACGCCGTCATCTTCAGCGCGCTCATCTACCCCATCGCCTCCGGCTGGGTGTTCGGCGGCGGCTGGCTGCAGGTCAACGTCGGCATGCAGGACTTCGCCGGTTCGACGGCCGTCCACCTGATCGGCGCCACCGGCGCCCTCGCCGCCCTGCTGCTGCTCGGCCCGCGTCGTGGCAAGTACGGCGCTGACGGCAAGGCGCGCGCCATTCCCGGCCACAACATGCCGCTCTTCGGGCTCGGCGTGCTGATCCTGTGGCTGGGCTGGTTCGGCTTCAACCCGGGCTCGACGCTCGGCGCCCTCGACGGCCGCTTCACCGAGGTCCTCCTCGTCACGCAGATGGCGGCCTCCGCCGGCGTGCTGGGCGCGCTGATCACCGCGCGCCTGAAGACGGGGCAGATCGACATCGGCATGGCCGGCAACGGCGCCATCGGCGCGCTCGTCGCCATCACGGCCCCGTCGGGCTACGTCGCCCCCTGGGCCGGCGTGGTCATCGGCTTCATCGCCGGCATCATCGTCCCGCTCGGCGTCTACGCGATCGATCGCAAGCTCGACGACCCGGTCGGCGCCCTCACCGCGCACGGTCTGTGCGGCATCTGGGGCACGCTGTCGTGCGGCCTGTTCACGCTGCCGTCGCTGGCGGCCTACAACGCGGTCGGCAAGCCCGGGCTGTTCTACTCGGGCTCGTTCCACCAGCTCGGCGCCCAGGCGCTCGGCGTGGTGACGGTGTTCGCCTTCGTGTTCGCGGCCAGCTACGCCTCGTTCTGGGCCATCAAGAAGACCTACGGCCTGCGCGTCAGCGCGGAGGAGGAAGAGGCCGGCCTGGACATCTCCGAGCACGGCATGTACGGCTATCCGGAGCAGTTCATCCCGATCCCCGAGCTCGTCGGCTACGGTGCGGCTCCGCATGTGGCCACCCCGGCCACGGCGGCATCGATGACGACCACTCAGGAGGTGACGGCGTGAAGAAGGTCGAGGCCTTCGTCCGCCACGAGGCGTTCGAGCCGATCCGCATGGAGCTGCTGAGCCTGGGCTTCCCGTCGCTGAGCATCAGCGAGGTGAAGGGCTCGGGCCGGCAGAAGGGGATCACCGAGCGCTATCGCGGGGCCGAGCTGACGAACTACCTGCGGCCCAAGGTCAAGCTCGAGTGCGTGGTCGCCGACCGCGACGTGCAGACGATCGTCGACACGATCCTCAAGCACGCCCGGACCGGCGCCGTGGGCGACGGCAAGGTGTTCGTGATCCCAGTGGAGGAGAGCTACCGCGTGCGGACCGGTGAGTCCGGCGAGGAGGTCCTCCAGGCCCACCCGGACCCGGCGGCCGCCACGACCTGAGGAGAGGATGAGTCGCGTGCCCGAGGCGGCGGGATCTGAAAGGGAGCCCGCCGCCCCGCGCGGCGGCGGAGGGATCGTCGAACGGCTGCGCGCCGTTCACCTGGAGATGGTCGACGCCGTGCTGGGCGGCGACGGCCTCGACAAGGTGGCGGCGCTCGCCGCCGACGCGGCCGGGGCGGCGGTGGCGATCGTGATCCCACGGCTCGGCGCCGCGGCCGCGGCGCCCCACCTCGCCGACGACGACCTGGCGACGCTGCGCCGCTACGTCGCCGATCGCGTCAAGGACCGCCCGGCCCAGGTGCCGCCGGCGGTGGCCGCCGAGGTCCCGATCATGTCCGGCGACGACATCGTCGGGGCCGTGCTCATGCTGATCGGACCCAACCCACCCGGGCAGGAGGCGGGGGAGTTCCTGCACCTGGCGGCCGTCGCCTCGCTGACCGAGGTCGCCGTCGAGGAGGCCAAGGAGGAGGTCGAGCAGAACCTGCGCGGCTCCTTCCTGGAGGACCTGCGCTCGCGACCGGAGCTCGAGCCGCGCGACATCGTGCGGCGCGCCGGGCGGCTGGGCTGCGACCTGTCGCGCGGCGCGGTGGTGCTGTGCGCCGAGCTGACGACCGACCGCCCGCGCCACGTCGTGGCCACGATCGCCGAGGACCACCCGGGGGCGCTGGCCCAGCACATGGACGGCCGCGTCTACGCGCTGCTGCCCGCCATCGGCGGCGACGACGCCCCCGAGCGCACGCTCGAGCGCGCGCGCCGCCTGGCCGAGCGCCTGCGCCAGCACGGCACGGTCGGCCTGTCGAGCTTCTACGCCGATCCCGGCGAGTTCGGGCGCGCGATCCAGGAGGCCGAGCTCGTCCTCGACGTCCTGCGCCAGTCCGACGCGCCGATCGCCCAGGACATCGGGACCGGGACCTACCGGCTGCTCTTCCGCGTCCTCGCCTCGCACCCCGAGGAGGTGCGCTCGTTCTACGAGGACACGGTGGCGCCGATCGTCCGCTACGACGACCAGTACCGCACCGACCTCGTGGGCACGCTCGAGGCCTACCTCGACCAGAACTGCAACATGAACGCGACCGCGGCGGCGATCTATGCCCACCGTCATACGGTCGCGTACCGCCTGGAGCGCGTGAAGGAGCTGACGGGCCTGGACCCGATGCTCTCCGAGGACCGCGAGCGCCTCGGGCTGGGGCTGAAGGCCTATCGCATCATCGCGCCGCGGCTGCCGAAGTAGGCCGAACGTCGGTTTTGCCCCGTCTGGACGGGGCAAAACCGACGTTCAGCGCCTAGAACGGCTTGATCACGAGCAGCAGCGCGAGGACGACGATCGCCAGCGCGGCGAAGGCCAGGGCGCGGGTGAGCCACGCGGCGGCGGCGCTGCGCCGCGGCGTCTGGCCGGGCTCGATGTGGCGGGCGCCGATGGCGGCCGTCCCCGGCGCGGCCTCCGCCGGGGCGCCCTCGCCGGTGCGCCGCGGGCGGCGGGCGCCGAGCACGCGGACGGTCTCACCCGGGCTGCCCTCGATGGCGCTCGGCTCGCGCGACGCGACCTCGGTCGGGTCCTCGGTGGGGTGGTCCCAGGCGATGCCCTCCAGCGAGGGATCCTCGTAGGTCGGCCCGTGCGCCTCGGCGCGGGCCGCGGCGAGCGCCTCCTCGCCGCCGGGGGCGGCCGTCGCGGCATCCTCGTGTTCGGGAGCGACCGCGGCGTCCTCGTCGTCGGCGGCCACCGTGGTCGGGTGCTCGTCGAGCGGCTCGTCGTCCACGGCCGTCACGCGGCCCCGGCGGACGCCGGCCTCGGCGGCCGCCGCGCGCTCGCGCTCGCGCTCGAGGTCGCGGCGCATCGCCTCGGCCTCGGCACGGGCGGCGCGCAGGGCACGGCGGGCCTCGGCCGCCTCGGCCTCGATCTCGGCGATGCGCTCGTCCGCCGCGCGCGCGGTCTCCTCGTCGCGGCCGGACAGCGCGGCCTGGAGCTCCTCGTCGCGGCGCACGAGCTCGGCCGCGTGGTCGCGACGCGCCGCGGCGAGGTCGTCGTCGAGGCTCGAGGCCCGCCGGGCGTGGTCGTCGCGCGCCATGCGCGCCTCGGCCATCTGGGCCTCGGCGGCCTCGCGCGCCTCGCGCTCGGTGCCCGCCGACGCGAGCGCCGCGGCGGCGGCGGCGCGCGCCTCGTCGGCCGTGCGTCGCAGCGCGTTGGCCTCGCGCGCCAGGCGGACCTCGCGGTCGCCGGTGCCCTCGGCCGGGTCCGGCACGGGGAGGTCGAGGAGGAGCTGGCGCCCCACCGCGAGCGAGAAGTCGCCGTCGTCGAGCAGCTCGAGGGCGATCGCGTAGCTGGCGCGCCACAGCGCGCCCCCGTCGGGCTCGGCCTGCGCGTCGCCCGCGGCGGCGGGCGCGATCTCGCGCGAGCCCTCGGCGCCCTCGGCCATCAGCCGCGGCACGCCCAGGCGCCGGCGCGTGTCGGCGCGGAAGCGGCCCTCGAGCTCGAGCAGCGCCACGTCCGGGCTCACCGGCTCGACGGTGAAGCGCAGGACCTCGAAGCTCAGCCCACTGGCGACGGCGCTCATCACTCCTGGGCGGGCTCGATGGGATCCAGGGCCTGCGTGCGCTGCGGGTCCTCGTCGGGCTCGGCGACGTCGGCCTCGCGCGGCTCACGGGGCTCGCGCGGCTCGAGCAGCGGCTCGCCGCGACGGAAGCGGCGCGGGCGCGCCGGCGCGTCGGTCTCCTCGACGGCGGTGGCCTCGGCCGCCTCGGCGGCGCTCTCGCGGGCGTCGATGGCGGCGGCGCGGCGGCGACGCTCGCGCCCCCGCACGTCGACGGTCACCGAGATGCTCGCGGCGCCCAGCAGCGCGCCGGCGGCCATGAGCGCGGTGCCGCCGAGGGCCAGCCAGGCGCCGGAGGCGAGGTCGGAGTCGGCGACGACCGGCGGCGGGTCGACGAGCTGGATGGCCACGACGATGAAGGCGATCGCCGAGATCAGGGGCAGCGCCCGGCCCAGGCCGCCGCTGCCGAAGCGCGGCGCGACGGCCAGCAGCCCGCACACGGCGGCGCCCGCCAGCACGAGGTCGAGCGCTTCGAACGTCGCCCAGGCGTCCCCGCCCGGGTCGTACCAGTCGATGAACAGGCTCACCAGCAGCAGGACGGCACCAACGGCGACGAGCCCGGTGCCCGCATCGAAGCGCTCGCGCAATGGGATCCCTCCGCGAGATCGGGGTCAATCCGCAGTAAAGCGCACTGTTCGGCGCCTCGACGCGCCCGAAGCGTCGATTGCAGCGCTCAGCTGCCCTCGCGGACGACCTTGCCCGTGTCCGGGTCGACCTTCGCCTGCGCCGGCTTCTCCGACACGTCGACGGTGAACGACCCCTCCGGGGCGCGGTTGTCCGACAGGGTGGCCTTCGCCTTGCCGTTCAGCCCGGCGGCGACCTGCCACTTGACCGTGTGCGTGCCGGGCGCAACGGCGGTCACGCGCCAGACGAAGCGCCGGGTCTGGCCGGGCTCGAGGCGGCCGAGCGCCCACGTGTTCGTGTAGGCCGTGTCGCCCCCGCGCGGGCCGTCGTCGATGACCCAGACGGCGCGCGAGGGATCCGCCAGGCCGGCCTGCTCGGAG
The DNA here is from genome assembly GCA_963851295.1 of uncultured Actinomycetes bacterium. Taxonomy (GTDB): domain Bacteria; phylum Actinomycetota; class Thermoleophilia; order Solirubrobacterales; family Solirubrobacteraceae; genus JAOPZW01. The sequence goes on from CAWKOS010000008.1 coordinate 335,289, forward strand.
CGCGAGGCGAACGAGTCGACGGTCACCGCGAGGTTGGGCACGGCCTGCGAGCCGGTGTTGCGCACCGCGATGACGAAGCGCTCGGACTTGGCGAGATGCTGCTTGGTCGGGAAGCTCGCGCGGACGATGGCGACGGGGAAGGTCCCCGACGGCTCGTCGGCGTCCTGGCGCTGGCCGCCGCCGCAGCCGGCGATCCCGAGCGCCAGCGGCGCGGCGCACAGGACCGCGACACGGCACGCGAACAGGCTCGACCCCTCCACTGCGGCCGGAACGTACCACAGGGTCCGCGCGCCCCATGCCGCTTACCTGAACGCGACGGTTCGGGTTTGTCAGCGGTCCTGCCCTTTGCTTAGAGTGCCCGAGTGCGGCGTTCCCGGAGGGGGTGCGTCGCTCGTGGGTCCCTACAACGAGGTGGGAATTGGTTCGCAACGTCGCCGACCGGGCGTTTCTTCCTACGAAGAACCTGCTCGAAGAGGTCGGGGACATGATGATCTTGACGGGGAAGACGATTCTGTCTGCCCTGCGTCCGCCGTACCCCTATGGCGGCGAGTTCGTCAGCCAGTTCCTCTTCGCACTGCGGCTGTGCTGGTTCCCGCTGCTGGTCTCGACCGTGGCCTTCGGCTACGGCGCGCCCGGCCTGCAGGCGGCCAACTTCCTCGTCCTCTTCGGGGCCATCGACCGCCTCGGCGGCTTCTTCGTGCTCGCGTCGATCCGCGAGTTCGCGCCCTTCGTGGACGCGATCGTGCTCGCCGGCGTGGCCGGCACCGCGATCACGGCCGACCTCGGCGCGCGCAAGATCCGCGAGGAGCTCGACGCGCTGCAGGTGCTCGGCGTCGACCCCGTGAAGAACCTCGTCGTGCCGCGCTTCCTGGCGCTGATGCTCGTCACCGGCCTCTTCGACGTCTACGCGCTGCTCTTCGGCATCTTCGGCGGCGTCCTCGCGACGCTCGTCAACGGCGCCCCGCTGGGCCCGTTCTGGGCCACCTTCTTCACGAACGCCTCCGTCACGGACCTGTGGGGGTCGGTCCTCAAGTGCACCTTGTTCGGTGCGATCATCGCAATCGTCTGCTGCTACAAGGGCATGACCGCCTCGGGCGGGGCCGAGGGCGTCGGCCGCGCCGTGAATCAGGCGGTCGTCATAGCCTTCCTGGGCGTCTTCGCCTTCAACTACGTCTTCACCCAGACGCTCCTGGCCACGCACCCCGAGATCACGGTGATCAAGTAGTGGGCGGCTGGCTGGCGGTCCCCAAGGACTGGATCTCGAGCTTCGGCGAGATCGCGAAGTTCTGCGGCAAGGTCCTGGGCCAGGTCTACGGCCTGCGCGTCTTCCGCTTCTTCGGCGAGGCCCTGCGCCAGGCCGGGATCCTGATCCTCTCCTCGACGCTCGTCATCTGGGGCCTGGTCTTCATCATCGGCCTGCAGTGCGGGATCGAGGGCGCCTACTTCAACCGCTCGGTGGGCGCGCCGGCCTACGCCGGCGTCTTCAGCGCCTGGTGCGACCTGCGCGAGCTCGTGCCCTACGCCTTCGGCTACATGATGGCCGCCAAGGTCGGCACCGGCATCGTGGCCGAGCTGGGCTCGATGCGGATCTCCGACGAGATCGACGCCCTCGAGGTCATGGGCATCGACTCGATGCTCTTCCTGTGCGCGACGCGCCTGCTCGCCGCGTGGATGGTGCTGCCCTTCATGTACATCGCGGCCGTCGGCGCGGGCTTCTTCGCCAGCTACCTGGCGGTCGTGCAGCAGATCGGCGAGGTCTCCAGCGGCGGCTTCTTCCTGATCTTCTGGATGTTCCAGAACCCGCCCGATCTCTTATACAGCGTGCTCAAGGGGATGTTCATGGCCACGGCCATCGTCCTCGTCGGCTGCTACTACGGCTACACCGCCGGCGGCGGACCGGTGGGGGTGGGGACCGCGACCGCGAAGTCGATGGTGCTCAACATCGTGCTCGTGCACCTCATAGGCATGCTCGGCACGCAGCTGTTCTGGGGCGCGAACCCGAGAGCCCCGATCGGAGGTTGACCTTCATGGACGACGAGCGACGGACCGCCGACGAGCACGCCGAGGAGCCCCTCACCGAGGACGACTTCGCGCGTGACGAGGAGGAGCGCCGCGAGCGCGCCGAGAGCTCGCGCGTCTCCGTGGTCAACGAGCCCCAGCGCTCCGACGACGACGAGTTCCGCTGGCACACGGGGCTCAACCGGCCGACCGGCGCCGCCGACGCGGTCGAGTTCGTCGACGTCCACAAGGCCTTCGGGCGCAACAAGATCCTGCGCGGCCTGAACATGGGCATCCCCGAGGGGAAGATCTCGATGATCCTCGGGCCCTCGGGCACGGGCAAGTCGGTGTGCATCAAGCACATGGTCGGGCTGCTGTATCCCGACGAGGGCGACATCCTCGTCCACGGCGAGTCGGTGCCCAACATGCACGACGACGAGCTCTTCGAGATGCGCAAGAAGTTCGGCGTCCTCTTCCAGGACGGCGCCCTCTTCGGCTCGATGAACCTGCTCGACAACGTCGCCTTCCCGCTGCGCCAGCACACCGACAAGGGCGAGGAGGAGATCCTCGAGATCGTCAACCGCCGGCTGACCGAGGTCGGCCTGCAGGACTCGGGCGACAAGATGCCCAACGAGCTCTCGGGCGGGATGCGCAAGCGCGCGGGCTTCGCGCGGGCGCTCGTGCTCGACCCCGACATCGTGCTCTTCGACGAGCCCGACTCGGGCCTGGACCCCGTCCGCACCGCCCTGCTGTGCGAGCTCATCCAGGAGATCCACGAGGAGAACGGCGGCGCCTACGTCGTCATCACCCACGACATCATGAGCGCGCGCCGCGTCGCCGAGCACATCTCGGTGCTGTGGAAGGGGCGCATCGTGGAATCCGGTCCGGCCGAGGAGCTCTTCAACTCCGACAACGCCTTCGTGCGCCAGTTCCTGTCGGGCGAGTCGCAGGGGCCGCTGGGCATGGAGTAGCTCTCTAACACGCGCGTAACACGGCCACGGGAGGATGCCGCCGGCCGACGCACCGGAAACCCACCCACTCAACCTCTCATCTCTCGTCTCCAGGCCACCGCACGCAAGCTGTCCGTGACGCGGAAGGCCCGCGCGTGAACGCGGCGCGCGGGGCGGCGCTCGGCGCGCTCGTCCTCGCCGTCGCCGTGGTCGCCGTCCTGCTCCTGCGCGACAGCGGGGGCACGACCTACAAGCTGCACTTCCAGAACGCCGGCCAGCTCGTCAAGGACGACGACGTCCAGGTCGGCGGGCGGCGCATCGGCTCCGTGACCAAGATCGCGCTGACCGACGACAGCCAGGCCGAGATCACGGTCAAGGTCCAGGGCGACTACGCGCCCCTGCACCAAGGGACGACGGCGATCATCAGGGCGACGTCGCTCTCGGGGATCGCCAACCGCTACATCGCGCTCACCCCCGGCCCGAACTCGAACCCCGAGCTGGCCGAGGGCGCCACCCTCGGGACCGACAAGACGACGTCGATCGTCGACCTCGACCAGCTCTTCAACACGCTGGACCCCAAGACGCGCGCGGGGCTGCAGCAGTTCATCCAGGGCAGCGCCACGTGGTACGACGGCAAGGGCCGCCAGGCCAACGCGGCCACGAAGTACTTCAACCCGGCCCTGAGCGCGTCGCGGCGGCTGGTCAACGAGGTCGTCGCCAACCAGCAGACGCTCAACGCCTTCCTGCGCAACGCCGCGCGGACCACGAACGCGCTCGCCCAGCGCCGCGGCGACCTCGCCAACCTCGTCTCCAACACGAACGCGACCGCGTCGGCGATCGCCGCCGAGAACAGCTCGTTCAACCAGGCCCTGACGCTGCTGCCGGGGACGCTGCGCAAGGCCAACACGACCTTCGTGAACCTGCGCGCGACGCTCGACGACCTCGACGTCCTCGTCGCCGCGTCCAAGCCGGCGACCAAGGACCTCGCGCGCTTCCTGCGTGAGCTGCGCCCGCTCGTGCACGACGCGCGCCCGACGATCGCCGACCTGCGCACGCTCGTGAACCGCAGCGGCCCGGGCAACGACCTCACCGACCTGCTGAAGAAGGCGCCCGCGCTGGAGCGCGCCGCCAAGCCGTCGTTCGCCCACTCGATCGAGGCGCTGCAGAAGGCCACCCCGGTCCTGAAGTTCCTGCGCCCGTACACGCCCGACCTCGTCGGCTGGCTGCGCGACTTCGGCCAGGGCGCCTCCAACTACGACGCCAACGGCCACTTCGCGCGCATCCAGCCGATCTTCAACGCCTACTCGTTCGACGACGCCCCGGGCGGCGCCACGCTGACGCCGATCCCGCCCAGCCAGCGCCTCGCCGGCCTGCAGACCGGCCAGATCAAGCGCTGCCCGGGCGCGGCCTCCCAGGCGCCGGCGGACGGCTCGGCGCCCTTCCGCGACTCCGACGGCTCCCTGGACTGCGACCCGAGCCTCGTGCCCCCCGGCCCATGAAGCGCGTCCTCGCCATCGCCTCCGTCCTCCTCGCCGCCGGCGCGCTGGTCGTCTTCGGCACGGGCGCGAGCGACGACGGCGGCAGCTACCGGGTGCGCGCGATCTTCATGAACGCCTTCTCGGTCATCGCCGGGGAGGACGTCAAGATCGCCGGCGTCAAGGTCGGCAAGATCGAGTCGCTCGACGTCACGCCCGACCACAAGGCGGCCGTCGTCCTGCGCATCGACAAGCCCGGCTTCGGCGACTTCCGACAGGACGCGGAGTGCACGATCCGCCCGCAGTCGCTCATCGGCGAGAAGTACGTCGAGTGCACGCCGACGCAGCCGCGGCCGGAGAACGCCCAGCCCGCGCCGCCGCTGCGCAAGATCCAGGACGGCCCGGGCAAGGGCCAGTACCTGCTCCCCGTCAGCCAGACCTCCAAGCCGGTCGACCTCGACCTCGTCAACAACACGCTGCGGCTGCCCTACCGCCAGCGCCTGTCGATCATCCTCAACGAGCTCGGCACCGGCCTGGCCGGGCGCGGCGGCGACCTGCGCCTGGCGATCCGCAACGCGGACCCGGCGCTCAAGGAGACCGACAAGGTCCTGCGGATCCTGGCCAACCAGAACCAGGTTCTGGGCGGGCTCGCGCGCGACAGCGACACGATCCTCGCGCCGCTGGCACGCAACCGCGCCCAGGTCGCCGACTTCGTCTCGCAGGCCAACACCACCGCGCAGGCGACGGCCGAGCGCGCGCCCGACCTCGAGCGGAGCATCGCCAAGCTCCCGGCCTTCCTGCGCGAGCTCACGCCGACGATGCAGCAGCTCGGCGGCCTCGCCGGCCAGGCCACGCCGGTCTTCACCGACCTGGGCCGCCACGCGACGTCGCTCAACCGCTTCATCGAGCAGCTCGGGCCCTTCTCGCAGGCGGGCATCCCGGCCTTGCAGGCGCTCGGCGACACCGCCGACGTCGGGGGCCCGGCGCTCGTCAAGAGCAAGCCGATCATCACCGACGTCGGGCAGCTCGCCTCGACCGCCAAGCCGCTGACCAACAACCTCGCGGCGCTCACGACCTCGCTCAAGGACACGGGCGGGATCGAGCGCCTGATGGACTATCTCTTCTACCAAGTGGCCGCGATCAACGGCTTCGACGCCTACGGCCACTACCTGCGGGCCCAGCTGCTGCTCAACCAGTGCTCGCAGTACTCGATCACGAACTCGGCGGCGTGCACGGCGAACTTCTCCTCGGGCGCGAGCGCGCGGGCGAAGGTCGCCGGTTACGCCGACACGCGCCGCTCGCCCGACCTGCGCAAGCTCGACGCCTTCTTCCAGGGCAAGAGGCTGAAGACCGGCGGCGACGAGACCGCGGCGAAGCAGGGCTCGTCGCCGGCCGCCGAGCAGCCCGCGGCCCAGCAGCCCGCGAGCGCCTCGCAGCCCGCGGCCGGCGCCCAGCAGCCCGCGGCCGACGCCCAGCAGCCCGCTCCGTCGTCGAGCGACGCGGCCGACTCGCTCCTGGGCTACCTGCTCGGAGACGACGGCTGATGCGCCGCGGCTCGGCCTCGCTCGCGGCCAACCCCGTGCTCATCGGCGCGGCGACGACGCTCGTGATCATCGTCGCCGTCTTCCTGGCCTACAACGCCAACTCGGGCCTGCCCTTCGTGCCCACCTACGAGCTCAAGACCGAGGTGCCCAACGCGGCGAACCTGGTCAAGGGCAACGACGTGCGCATCGGCGGCTCGCGCGTCGGCGCGGTGACCGACATCACGCCCCAGGCGCACTCGAACGGCTCGGTGACCGCGGTCCTGACGCTGAAGCTCGAGACGACCGTCAAGCCGCTGCCGACCGACTCCACCGTCCTCATCCGCCCGCGGTCGGCGCTCGGCCTGAAGTACGTGGAGATCACGAGGGGCACCTCGAGCCAGGGCTTCGAGGACGGGGCGACCATCCCGCTGGGCAGCGCGCGCCCCGAGCCGGTGGAGATCGACCAGGTCCTCAGCACCTTCGACGACAAGACGCGCGCCGCCTCGCAGAGCAACCTCACCGAGTTCGGCAACGCCTTCGCCGGCCGCGGGCCCGACCTCAACCGGGCCATCGAGGAGGTCAACCCGCTGCTGACCAACCTCACGCCGGTCATGCAGAACCTCTCCGACCCGGCCACGCGGCTGCCGCGCTTCGGCCTCGCGCTCGCGCGCACGGCGCGGATCGTCGCCCCGTCGGCGCAGACCCAGGCCGACCTCTTCGCCAACCTCGACACGACCTTCCGCGCGCTGGCCAACGTCGCGCCCTTCATCCAGGAGTCGATCACCGGCGGGCCGCCGGCGCTCGACGAGGCGATCAAGGACTTCCCGCAGCAGCGGCCCTTCCTGGCCAACAGCACCGCCCTCTTCCGCGAGCTGCGCCCCGGCGTGCACGCGTTCACGAACGCGGCCCCCGACCTCGCCGACGCGCTGGAGATCGGGACGCCGACGCTCAAGCGCTCGGTGGCCTTCAACGAGAGCCTCAAGCCCGCCTTCGCCGCCCTCGAGCGCTTCGCCGACGACCCGCTCGTGACCCTCGGCGTGAAGGACCTCCAGAGCACCGTCAACGTCCTGTCGCCGACGATCGCTCAGCTCACGCCGGCCCAGACGGTGTGCAACTACGTGTCGCTGTGGTTCCGCAACGTCGCCAGCCACCTGAGCGTCGGCAACCAGAACGGCACCGCGCAGCTCTTCATCATCATCGCCACCCCGCAGGGGCCCAACAACGAGGGCAGCCCGTCGTCGGCGCCGGCCAACGGCGGCGTCCCCGGGGCCAAGGACAACTACCTGCACACCGACCCCTACCCGAACACCGCCTCGCCGGGGCAGACGAAGGAGTGCGAGGCGGGCAACGAGCCCTACGCCGTCGGCCAGCAGGTCATCGGCCACGCGCCCGGCACCCAGCCCGCCAAGACCGAGTCGACCAAGGTCGAGCAGTGATGGCCGGACGGCGCGACACCAGCCCCGACCAGCGCGTCCCGCGCAAGGACCGCACGGGCTTCAACCCGTTCACCGTCGGCGTCGTCATGCTCGTCGTGTTCGTGCTCGCGGTCTTCTTCGGGTTCACCAAGCACGTGCCGTTCACCCATGGCTTCCGCGTCAAGGCGGTCTTCGAGTCGGCCAACTCGATCCGCAAGAACTCGCCGGTGCGCATCGCCGGCGTCAACGTCGGCAAGGTCACCGCCATCGAGGGCAAGCCCGGCAGCGACGCCGCCGTCGTGACCGTCGAGTTCGACCGCAAGGGCCTGCCGCTCCACAAGGACGCGACGATGAAGATCCGCCCGCGGATCTTCCTCGAGGGCAACTTCTTCGTCGACGTCACGCCCGGGACGCCGTCGGCGCCGACCATCGACGACGGCGACACGATCCCGATCACCCAGACGGCGACGCCCGTCCAGTTCGACCAGGTGCTCACGTCGCTGCAGAGCGACAGCCGCACGAGCCTGCAGGAGACCCTCGACGGCCTCGGCCAGGGCCTGACCTACACGCCCACCAAGGCGCAGGACCTCGGCGCTGACCCCAGCGCGCGCGGCGAGAGCGCGGCGCAGTCGCTCAACGACGCGATCCGCTACGGCGCGCGCTCCCTGAGGGGCACCGCGGTCGTCGCCGATGCCTTCCTGGGCACCCAGGACCACGACCTCTCGCGGCTCATCGACGGGCTCAGCCGCACCACGGAGGGCCTCGGGCGCAACGAGGACCAGCTCAAGGACCTCGTCACCAACTTCAACACGACGGTCGCCGCGACCGCCTCGGAGTCGGGCAACCTGCAGGCCTCGATCCGGCTGCTCGGCCCGACGCTCGAGAGCGCCGACAGCGCCCTGGACTCGCTGAACGCCTCGTTCCCCAACACGCGCGCGTTCGCGCGCGAGATCCTGCCCGGCGTCAACGAGACGGCGGCGACGATCGACGCCTCGTTCCCGTGGATCAAGCAGGCCCGCGGCCTGCTCGGGCCCGACGAGCTGCAGGGCGTGGCCAAGGAGCTCAGCCCGGCCACGCGCGACCTCGCGAAGGTCATCGACTCGAGCCTGACGCTCCTGCCGCAGGCCGACCTGGCGGCCCAGTGCGCCTCGGACGTCATCCTGCCCACGGGCGACATCAAGATCTCCGACGGCGGGCTGTCGACCGGCGAGGAGAACTACAAGGAGTTCTGGTACACGATGGTCGGCCTCGCCGGCGAGGGCCAGAACTTCGACGGCAACGGCATGTACGTGCGCTTCCAGCCCGGCGGCGGCGACCAGACGGTCGCCCTGGGCCCCTCGGGCGGCGGCAACGCGGCCGACACAATTTTCGCCAACGCGGTCGCCAAGCCGCTGGGGACGCGGCCGGCCTTCCCGGGCAAGCGGCCGCCCTACAAGCCCGACGTCCCCTGCTACAAGCAGCCGCTGCCCGACCTCAACGGCGCGCCGACCGGGCCTGCCGATCCCACCCGGGCCGCGGCGCGCGCCGTGCCCATGCTTGGCCGGAAGGGCACGCCGTGACGACCGCGATCCGCAAGCACGCGCGCGACTTCGCCTTCGTCCTCGGGCTCGTGCTCGTGGCGGCGCTCGTGGGCGGCTACATCCTCTCCAACCAGCGCTTCTACCTGCCCAAGTGGGTGCCGGTCCTCGGCTCGGATTTCGTCGAATACAAGGCGCAGTTCTCGACCGCGCAGTCGGTCACGCCCGGGCAGGGCCAGACGGTCCAGGTCGCGGGCGTCGACGTCGGCGACATCACGAGCGTCGACCTCGTGGACGGGCGCGCGGTCGTGACGGTGAAGATCCGGCGTCAGTACACGCCGATCTACAAGGACTCCACCGCGTTGCTGCGGCCCAAGACCGGCCTGAACGACATGGTCATCGAGCTCGATCCGGGCTCGAAGACGGCGGGCGAGGCGCCCGCCGGGTGGACGGTGCCCGTCGACCAGACGCTGCCCAACGTCAACGTCGACGAGATCCTGTCCTCGCTGGACGCCGACACGCGCGACTACCTGCGGCTCCTGCTCGGCGGCGCGGGGGAGGGGCTCGCCGGCCAGGGCAAGCAGCTGTCGAGCTCCCTGAAGCGCTTCGAGCCCACCGGCCGCTACCTGGCCAAGCTCAACGGCGCGCTGGCGCTGCGCGAGCGCAACATCCGCCGCTCGATCCACAACTTCCGCCTGCTCGCCCAGGCGGTGGGCGGCAAGGACGACGACCTCGCGGCGCTGGTCGACTCCTCCAACCGCGTCTTCACCGCCTTCGCCCACCAGGACGCGGCGCTGCGCAACTCGCTGCAGCAGCTGCCCACCGCGCTCGACGCGACCAACACGGCCCTGGGCCAGGTCGACGACCTCGGCAAGGTCCTCGGGCCGACACTCGGCGCCCTGCGGCCCGGCGCTCGCGCGCTCGGCCCGTCGCTCGCGCAGACGCGCCCGTTCCTCGAGCAGACGACGCCGATCATCGCCAAGCAGCTGCGGCCCTTCGCGCGCGACGCGCTGCCGGTGGTCAAGGTCCTGCGTCCGGCGGCCCACGACCTCGCGGCCGTGACGCCGAAGCTCACGACCACGGTGCAGGTGCTCAACTACCTGCTCAACGAGCTGGCCTACAACCCGCCGGGCAGCGAGGAGGGCTACCTCTACTGGGGCTCGTGGGCCAGCCACGCCGGCGCGACCGTCTTCTCCACCCAGGACGCCCACGGCCCGATCCGTCACGGCCTCGTCCTGGCCTCGTGCTCGACGCTCGGGGTGCTGCAGCAGATCGGCACCGTCAAGCCGCAGCTCGGCACGCTGTCGGGCCTGCTCAACGCGCCCGACCCCGCCACGGTGTGCCCGACCTCGAGCCAGGCAGGGGGGACGCCCTAGTGCAGAAGCAGGCCCCCAGCCTCGGGCGGATCCTCGTGATGGTCGGCTTCGCGCTGTCGTGCTTCGGGCTGCTGCTCTTCCTGTGGCTGGCCTTCGGCGGCCCGATCCCGCTGCAGCCCAAGGGCTACCGCTTCGAGGTCTCCTTCCGCGAGGCCGGCCAGCTCTCCCAGGAGGCCGACGTGCGGATCTCCGGCGTCTCGGTGGGCAAGGTCAAGACGATCACGCCCGACCAGCAGACCGGCGACTCCGACGCGACGATCGAGCTCGACGCCCAGTACGCGCCGATCCCCAAGGACACGAAGGCGGTCCTGCGCCAGAAGACGCTGCTGGGCGAGACCTACGTCGAGCTCACGCCGGGCAACAAGAGCTCCGGGATGGTGCCCGAGAACGGCAGCCTGCCGGCCGGCTCGGTGGCGCAGACGGTCGAGCTCGACGAGATCTTCCGCGCCTTCGACGCCAAGACGCGGGCCGCCTTCCAGACCTGGATGGCGCAGCTCGCGCTCTCCTCGCAGGGCCGCGGACGCGACATCTCCGACGCGCTGGGCAACCTCGCGCCCTTCGAGGAGGACACCAACGCGCTGCTGCGGATCCTCAACGCCCAGCACACCGACGTACAGGGCGTGGTGCGCGACACCGGCGAGGTCTTCGACGCGCTCTCCGAGCGCGACGGCCAGCTGCGCTCGCTGATCGACAGCTCCAACGCCGTCTTCTCGACCACGGCGGCGCGCAACCGCGAGCTCGAGGACACCTTCCGCGCCCTGCCGACCTTCGAGCGCGAGTCCAAGACCACGCTCGCGCGCGTGACGAAGTTCGCCAAGGACACCAACCCGCTGGTCACCCAGCTGCGGCCGGCCGCCCGCGAGCTCGAGCCCACGGCGCAGGACCTCGAGGCGCTCGCGCCCGACCTCAAGGCGCTCTTCCGCGACCTCAACCCGCTCTTCGACGCCTCCAAGAAGGGCCTGCCGGCGAGCGAGGCCTTCCTCGACGAGCTGCACCCGCTGCTGGCCAACTTCGACGCGCCGCTGCGCCAGCTCAACCCGCCGCTGCTCGGTCTGGCGCAGTACAAGGACGAGCTGACCGCGTTCTTCGCCAACGTGGTGGCGACGACGCAGGCCACGACGCTCGTGGGCACCAAGCGCGTGCACTACCTGCGCACGACCAACCCGGCCAACCCGGAGAACCTCGCCGTCTATCCGCGCCGGATCGGGACCAACCGGCCCAACCCCTACGAGTTCCCCGACGCGTTCCGCAACCTCGCCGCCGGGCTGCCCTCCTACGAGACGCGCCACTGCGCCAACGGCCCGGTGCCGACGCTGGTCACCCAGCCGCAGCCCGGGCTGCCGATCGATCCGCTGTCGCTGATCCCCGCCGACCTCGCCACCAACGTCCAGAAGTTCTTCTTCGGCACCACCGGCACCGTCGCGGCCCCCCCCTGCAAGCAGCAGGGCAAGTTCCCGTTCGGCGGCGAGGTCACCCAGTACCCGCACGTCAACCCCGAGACGGGGCCGACGGCGCGGGCGCTGGCGCGCGCCGCGCAGGCGGGCTCGGCGGCCCGGACGGCCGCCGTCACGAGCCGGACGCGCTAGGCCGCGTAGCGCTGGGCGCTGCGCGCGCGGGCCTTGGCGGCCTCGACCTCGCGGTCCTTGGGCGGCGCGGTGGTCACGAGCTCGCCCATGAGCTCCATCGTCGCCTCGGCGACGCGGTCCACCGCGCGCTCGAAGGCCTCGGCGTTGGCCTGCGAGGGCTTGGTGAAGCCGCTGACCTTGCGCACGTACTGCAGCGCGGCGTCGCGCACCTCGGTCTCGGTCGCGGGCGGGGCGAAGTTGTAGAGCGGGCGGATGTTGCGGCACATGCCCTACAGGGTACGTGCCGCGTCGCGGCCCATCGTGTGGAACTCCTCGTTCGGGCGCAGCGCCATCACGTGGGCGAGGCGGTTGGAGAGCGCGAAGAGCGCCGTCACCGCCGCGATGTCCCAGATGTCCTCGTCGTCGAAGCCGTGCGCGCGCAGGGTGTCGAGGTCGGCCTCCTCGACCTCCTGGGCGCGCAGCGAGACCTTGACCGCGAAGTCGAGCATCGCGCGCAGGCGCGGCGACAGCTCGGCGTGGCGGTAGTTGGTCGCCAGCACGTCGGCGATGAGCGGGTCCTTGGCCCGGATGCGCAGGATCGCGCCGTGGGCCACGACGCAGTAGACGCAGTCGTTGGCCGCGCTCGTGGCCACCACGATCATCTCGCGCTCGGCCTTCGAGAGGCCCGACTCGCGCTCCATGACCGCGTCGTGGTAGGCGACGAAGGCGCGGAACTCGTCGGGCCGGTGGGCGAGGGCCAGGAAGACGTTGGGCACGAAGCCCGTGCGCTCTTGCACGGCCTCGATGCGTGCCCGCACGTCGGCGGGCACGGCATCGAGGTCTGCGACCGGGAAGCGGCTGATCGCGGTCAGTGGCCGGTCACCTGGAACGAGGCGGTCATGTCCGCGCTCGACGTGTCGCCTGCGTAGACGTCGATGCGCCCCGGCTCGACGACGAAGCGGCCCTGGTTGTCGTAGAAGCCGACGTCGCTCTTGTCCAGCCGGAAGGAGACCGTCTGCGACTGGCCGGGGCTCAGCGTCACGCGCTGGAAGCCGCGCAGGCGGCGGATGGGCTGTGAGATGCTCGCCACCGGGTCGTGGAGGTAGAGCTGGACGACGTCGTCGCCGGCGCGGTCGCCGGTGTTCTTGACGTCGACCGTGGCCGTCACGCTACCGCGCGGCGACATCGACGACGAGCTGAGCTTGAGGTTCGAGACGCTGAACGTCGTGTAGCTCAGGCCGTAGCCGAACTCGAAGAGCGGCGCGCACGACGGGATGTCGCGGTAGCGCGAGTTGTACTTCGAGGTCGTGTCGCACGGCCGGCCCGTCGGCTCGCGGTTGTAGTAGATCGGCACCTGGCCGACGCTGCGCGGGAAGGTCACCGGCAGCTTGCCGCCCGGGTTGACGGCGCCGAAGACCACGTCGGCCACGGCGTTGCCGGCCTCGATGCCCGGGAACCAGGCCTCGAGGATCGCCGGCGAGCTCTCGACGACTTTGCTCAGCGTCAGCGGGCGGCCGTTGAAGAGCACCACCGCCACGGGCTTGCCGGTCTTGACGACCGCGTCGATGAGGTCCTGCTGCACGCCCGGCAGGCCGGGGTCGCTGCGCGACTCCGCCTCGCCGCTCATCTCGCGCGTCTCGCCGAGGGCGAGGACGACCTGGTCGGCGGCGTTCGCGGCCGCGACCGCCCCGGCGATGTCGGCCGTGGCGCACTCGTTGGCCGGGTCGGCGAGCTCGTTGTTGCTCATCGTGCAGCCGGGGGTGAACGTCGTGTTCGCGTCCTGGGCCTTGATGCCGGCGAAGACGTTGACCGCGTCGGCGTCCTGGCCCTGGCCCCACCACGGGCCGAGCATGTCGTGGCCGTCCTGGCCCAGCGGGCCGATCACCGCGGTCTTGGCCTTGGCGTCGAACGGCAGCGTGGGCTTGTCGCCGGTCTTGTCGTTCTTGAGCAGCACCATCGAGCGCCCCGCGGCCTTGCGCTCGGCGGCGCGGTCGTCGGGCGTCAGGGTCTTGGCCGGGATCTGGGCCTGGTCGACGTAGGGGTGCTCGAAGAGGCCGGCGCGGAACTTCACGCGCAGGATCCGGCGCACCGCGTCGTCGACGCGGCTCATCGAGATCCGGTGCTGGGCGAGCAGCTGCTTGCCGAAGTCGCGGATGTTGGTGCTCACCATCTCCGAGTCGGTCCCGGCGTTGAGCGCCGCCTGCCCCGCGTCGGGGCCGTCGGCGGCGACGCCGTGGCCGCACGGGCCGTTGTCGGGGTTCTTCGGCGGGCAGGCGCGCAGCTCGGCGACGGCGGTGTAGTCGCTCTCGATGAAGCCGTCGAAGCCCCACTGGCCCTTGAGGAGGTTGGTCTCGGTGTCCTTGTTGGCGCAGCCGGGGACGCCGTTGATGGCGTTGAACGAACACATCGCGGTGTCGGCGCCGGCGTCGATCGCGGCCTTGAAGGGCGGCAGGTAGATGTTGAACAGCCGCTGGGGCGACATGTCGGTCGTGTTGTACTCACGGCCGCCCTCGGGCTGGCCGTAGGCGGCGAAGTGCTTGACGCTCGTGACGACCTTGTCGGGCTGGCTGTAGTCCGAGCCCTGGGCGGCGCGCACGCGCGTGGCGGCCATCACGGAGCCGAGGTAGGGGTCCTCGCCCGCGCCCTCGGAGATCCGCCCCCAGCGCGGCTCGTGGGAGATGTCGACCATCGGGCTGTAGATCTGCTTGATGCCGACCGCGGCGGTCTCGCGCGCGGCGATGGTGTCGTCGGCCGTGGCGACCGCGGGGTCGAAGCTCGAGGCCTCGCCCAGCGGGATCGGGAAGGTCGTGCGGTAGCCGTGGATCGTGTCGTAGGCGAAGAGGATCGGGATGTGCAGCCGCGACTGCTCGACGGCGACGTGCTGGAAGTGGTCGATCTTCACCGGGTCGGTGAGGCTGAAGACGCCGCCGACGCCCGCCTTCGCGTCGGCGTCGGTGATCTGGCCGTCGGAGAGCAGCTGGATCTGCTGGAGCTTCTCGTCGACCGTCATCTTCCTCAGCAGCGCGTCGACGCGGTGCTCGACGCTCTGGCTGGCCGGCTTGCGCGTCGGCGCCAGGGCCTGGTCGTCGGCCGGGCGCGTGGCGGCGATCACCCCGCCCGCAGCCCCCGCGCTGAGCAGCACCATCGTCGCCGCGACGGCGGCTCGGGATCCCCTTCGGCCCATGTTCTTCCTCCTGCTCGTGGGACTGCGCGCGCGCCTGCCGCGCCGCCCAAACCTCCCCGCAGCGGGCGGCGCTCAAACACGCCAGGTTCGAGGACCGTCGAACGGGGGTACCGGGGCCGCGGGATGTCCCACGCCCGCCTCCTCGCCGCTGTCGTCCTCGCCGCCGCGGCGGTCCTCGCACCCGCCGCCGCACGCGCCGACCAGGGCGGCCGCGACCAGCTGACGGCCTACGCCCGCGACACGTGGGCGTCGTTCGCGGCCATGACCGACTCCGACTCCGGCCTGCCCGCCGACAGCCTCGACGCCGACGGCACGACGAGCGTGCAGACCTCGACGACCAACATCGGCGCCTATATGTGGAGCGCGCTGGTCGCCGAGCGCCTGGGGATCATCGACCACGCCGAGCTCGTCGCGCGGCTGACGAAGACGATCGGCTCGCTCGAGCACATGGAGCGGTACGGGTCGACGGGCCAGTTCTACAACTGGTACGACCACCGCACGGGCGCCAAGCTCACGACGTGGCCGCCGACCGGCGAGCCGCTGACGCCGATCCTGTCCTCCGTCGACAACGGCTGGCTGGCGACCGGGCTGCGGATCGTCGCCCACCGCGTCCCCGAGCTCGCCGGGCGCGCGGGCGCGCTCTACGACGCGATGGACTTCGGCTTCTACTACCGGCCCGAGGTCAACCGCGTCCTCTTCCACTACGCGCCCGACACCGGCGACGCGCCCTGCTGCTACGACACCGTGGTCAGCGAGAGCCGGATCGTCGACTACCTCGGGATCGCCAAGGGCCAGCTCCCGCAGAAGGAGTACTTCGGGCGCTGGCGCAGCTTCCCCGACAGCTGCGACTACTCCTTCCAGGAGACGCGCCCGGTGGGCGAGGAGCGCTCGTACTTCGGCGTCGACGTCTTCGAGGGCGCCTACCCCTACGACGGGATGATGCTCACGCCGTCGTGGGGCGGCAGCATGTTCGAGGCGCTGATGCCCTCGCTGTTCGTGCCCGAGGAGCGCTGGGGCCCAGGGTCGTGGGGCGTCAACCACCCGCTCACCGTGCGTGCGCAGATCCACCACGGCCTCCAGGAGGCCGGCTACGGCGCCTGGGGCTTCTCGCCCTCCAACACGCCCGAGGGCGGCTACGCGGCGTACGGCGTCGACGCGGTCGGGATGGACCCCAACGGCAACCCGTCCAACGAGGACCGCACGCTCGTCGACGCGGGCTTCTCGGGCTGCCCGGGCCGCGACCCGCAGCCGCCGCCGGCGCCCTCGGCCTACACGAACGGCGTCGTCACGCCGCACGCCGCCTTCCTGGCCCTGCGCTACGCGCCGCAGGCCGCGCTGGCCGACCTGCGCCACCTGGCCGCGAGCTATCCGGGCCTCTACGGCCCGTGGGGCTTCCGCGACAGCGTCAACGTCCAGACCGGCACGCCGTCGGGCGCCTATCTCTCGCTTGACCAGGGGATGATCATGGCCGCGATCGGCAACGCGCTGGCCGGCGACGTGCTGCGCAAGGCCTTCGACGGGCCCGACCTCGAGCGCGCCGTGCGCCCGGTGCTCGGCGTCGAGGAGTTCGGCGCGAGCCCGCGCGGGTGCACGATCACCGGGACGCCCGGCCCCGACCGGCTGCGCGGCACCCGCGGCGACGACGTGATCTGCGCGGGCGCCGGCAACGACCGCATCGACGCGGGCGGCGGCGACGACGTCGTCTACGGCGACGCGGGCAACGACACCATCGACGGCGGCCCCGGCGACGACGTGCTCTACGGCGACGACGGCGCCGACCGGCTCACCGGTGGGCCGGGCACCGACGTGCTCGCCCGCGGCCCCGGCGGCTGAGCCGCGCGCCAACCAGCACCGGTGAGCCGCCCTCGCGGGTACCCTGCCCGTCGAGATGAGGCTGTCGGGTCTGCTGCGGGCGGTCATGGGGGCCGCCGCTCGGCGGCCGCTGGTGGTCGGGCTCGCCGTCGGGCTGCTGGCGCTTGCCGGCGGCGCGCTGGCGCTGCGCCTGAAGCCGACCGCGGCCACCGACACGCTGGTCGGCCGCGGGAGCGCGAGCTTCGCCGCCACCGAGCGCCTGCACCAGCGCTTCGGCGACGAGGCGGTCTACGTGCTCGTGCGCGAGCCCGTCACGCAGCTCACGCTGACCTCCGACATCCTGCGCGTCCAGGGCCTCGAGGGCTGCATCTCGGGCAACCTCCCGGCCGGCACGGCGCCGCCGGGCGGCAAGGACGGCCCGTGCGCGCAGCTGGCCGCCAGCAAGCCGGCGAAGGTCGTCTTCGGGCCGGGAACCTTCCTCAACGAGGCCGTCGGGCAGATCCAGGACGAGTTCGCCGCGCAGACCAGGGCGCACGACCTGCAGGCCAAGCGCGCCGCCGCCGCCGCGCGCGGGCTGGCGCGGGCCAGGCACAAGAGCCCGGCCGAGGTGCGCAAGCTCGGCGAGCAGGCCAAGCAGCTCGTCGACGCCGAGTTCGCCAAGACCGTGATCGCGCTGGCGCTGAAGTACGGGATCCGCTCGGCGCCGTCGCTCAACGACCCGCAGTTCGTCTCGCGGATCGTCTTCGACGACACCAAGGGGCCCGGCGTCCCCAAGGGCCGCTTCGCCTACATCTTCCCCAACAAGGACAGCGCCCTCGTGCAGGTGCGCTTCAAGCCGAACCTCAGCGAGGCCCAGCGCGACCGGGCGATCGACCTCGTGCGCCGGGCGGTCGCGATGCCCGACTGGAAGCTGCCCAACGGCAAGGGCACCTACGTCGTCACCGGGGCGCCGGTCGTGGTCAGCGACCTGACGAGCTCGATCAGTCACTCGCTGCTCGTGCTGCTCGTCGCCGCCCTGGTGGTCATGGCGATCACGCTGGCGCTCGTCTTCCGCGTACGCCTGCGACTGCTGCCGCTCGTGGTCGCGCTCGCCGCGACCGGGCTGACCTTCGGCGCCCTCTCGCTCGTCGGCGCCTCGCTGACGATGGCGTCGATCGCGGTGCTGCCGGTGCTCATCGGCCTGGCCGTCGACTACGCGATCCAGCTGCAGTCGCGCGTTCAGGAGGCGCAGGCCGCCGGCGCGGGCATCGAGGACGCCGTCGACCAGGTCGCCGCGCGCGGGGCGCCGACCGTCGCCACCGCCGCGGCCGCGACGGGCGCGGGCTTCCTGGTCCTGGCCCTCTCCCCGGTGCCGATGGTGCGCGGCTTCGGGCTGCTGCTCGTGGCGGGCATCGCGCTGGCGCTGTGCTGCGCGCTGACCCTCGGGGTGGCGGCGCTCGCGGGCGCCGCCCGGCGCGCGACGCCGCGGCGCAGCCCGCTCGCGCCGCTGGCCCCGGCGTGGCGCGGCGCCGGCGAGCTGCTCTTCGCCAATCGCGCGGCGCTCGCCGTGCGCAGGCGCGGTGCCGCGATCGGGCGCGGGGCGCTGCGCCTCGCCACGGTCCACCCGGGGCGCGTCCTGCTCGCCGCCTTCGTGGTGGCCGCCGCCGGCTGGGCGCTGGAGACCCAGACGCGCGTGGAGTCCGACCTCACGAAGCTCGTGCCCCAGAACGGCGCCATCCACGACCTCCAGGAGCTGCAGCGCTCGACCGACGTCGGCGGCGAGATCGACGTCGTCGTCTCCGGGGGGCGCGTCACCGACCCCGCCGTGGTCAAGTGGATGACGAGCTATCAGAGCAACGTCCTCAAGCACTTCGGCTTCTCGGACAAGCGCGGCTGCGGCAAGGCCGAGCTGTGCCCGGCCTTCTCGCTGCCCGACCTCTTCAGCAGCGGCCAGAGCGCGACGCGCGCGCAGATCGAGGGGCTGCTCGATGCGGTCCCGGCCTACTTCTCCCAGGGCGTCATCACGCCCGACCGGCGCACGGCCACGCTCGCCTTCGGCATCCGGCTGATGCCGCTGGACCGCCAGGAGGAGGTCATCGCGGCGATGCGCGACCGCCTGCACCCGCCCAAGGGGATCGACGCCGAGCTCGCCGGGCTGCCCGTGCTCGCCGCCGAGGCCAACGCCGCGGTCTCCTCGCCGTGGCGGCGGCTCGCGACGCTGCTGGCGGGCCTGGCGGCCGTCGCGCTCGTGCTCTTCGCGGCCTTCCGCGCGTGGCAGCGGGCCCTCGTGCCGCTCGTGCCGATCGCGCTGGCGACGGGCTGGTCGGCCCTGGTGCTCTTCGCGCTGCGGATCCCGCTGAACCCGATGTCCGTCGTGCTCGGGGCGCTCGTGATCGCCATCTCGACCGAGTTCAGCGTGCTGCTGTCCGAGCGCTACCGCGGCGAGCGCGCGGCCGGCCACGCGCCCGCCGAGGCGCTGGCGCGCACCTACCGCTCGACGGGCGCCGCCGTGCTCGCCTCCGGGACGACCGCCATCGCCGGCTTCGCCGTGCTCGTGGTCTCCGACATCAAGATGCTGCGCGACTTCGGCTTCGTCACCGTGGTCGACCTCACGGTGGCGCTGCTGGGCGTGATGGTCGTGCTGCCGGCGGTGCTGCTGCTGGCCGAGCAGGGCCGCCTGCGCCTCGTGGTGCCGCGCCTGGGTCGCCGGATCGACGCGCAGCGCGCCTCGACGGGGTGAGCGCGCCGCGGCGCTACGGGTGGGTCGTCGCGGCCATCGGGGTCGCGCTCGTCGTCTACGTCTCGATCAACACCCTGCGCAGCGACCGGGTCTCCTCGCAGGGGCCGAAGGTGGGCTCGAAGGTCCCGCCCTTCGCGGCGCCGCTGGCCCTCGGGGCGCTGGAGGGCGACGTCAACGTCGCGCGCAAGCCCAACCAGGGCTCGGCGGGCAGGCACCCGGCCTGCACGGTCCGCGGCGCGCAGATCCTCAACTCCTGCCAGCTCGGCGAGCGCGGACCGTTCGTGCTCGCCTTCCTGGCCACGCCCGGCAAGCAGTGCACGGGCGAGCTCGACCGCCTGGCGCGGGTGGGGGCCCGCCATCCGCGCATCCAGGTCGCGGCGGTGTCGATCCGCGGCAACCGCGACGACCTGCGCGCGCTCGTGCGCCGCCACGGGTGGCGCTTCCCGGTCGCCTGGGACCGCGACGGCATCCTGGCCAACCTCTTCGGCGTCGCGGTCTGCCCGCAGCTCACCTACGCGCTGGCGGGCGGGGTGGTGCAGGCCACGAGCGTCGGCGAGCTCGACGAGGCGCAGCTCGACCGGCGCTTCGTCGCCCTCGAGCGCGAGGGGCGGGGGATGACGGCGCCGTGAGCGGCGCGGACCCGACGCTCGACGAGGGCTGGGTCGACCAGGCGCTGGCGCAGGAGTTCCCGGGGCTGCGGCTGGTCTCGGTCGCCGTGGCGGCCCCGCCCCGCGGGACGCCGAGCGCGCTGCGCGAGCGCCTGCGCGTGCTCGCCGACCGCTTCCACGGCGCCCGCGCGCTGACCCTGCGCCGCGAGGCGGTCCCGCACGCCTACCGCGTCTTCTTCCGCCACGTCGGCCTGGACCCCGACGCGCAGCGCACGCCGGTCGAGGCCGCCGCGCTCGACCGCCTCGTCGGCGGCGGCTTCGCCTCGCGCGGCGCGCTGGAGGACGCGCTGCTCGTGGCCGTGGTGGAGACCGGCGTGCCGGTGTGGGCGCTCGACGACGCGCGGCTCGACGGCCCGCTGGGGCTGCGCCCGGCGCGCGATCGCGAGCGCCTGGGCGAGGGCGAGTACGCCGCCGACCTGGCGCCGGGGCGGATCGTCGTCGCCGACGCCGGCGGGCCCGTGGCCGCGCTCTTCGGCGACGTCGCGCCCAGCCGGCGGCCCGATCGCCATACCGAGCGCCTGCGGCTCTTCGCGGTGGCGGTGCCCGGCGTGCCCGACCTCCACGTCGAGGAGGCGATGTTCGGCTGCGTCGAGGCTCTTTCGCACGGCTGAACGGCTCAGTAGACTCGCCGGCATGCTGGACCTCGACGTTCGCGTCGTCGTCGATGAGCGTGCCGCCCGCGCCCAGCTGCGCGAGCAGATCGGCGCGCTCGAGGGACAGCTCTCCGACGCGGTCGTCAGCTCGTTCCCGGACGGCGGCGTGCATGCCGCCGTGCCCGCTCCCGGAGGGCCGCGGGTGCTCACGCTGGGCGAGCTCGAGCGCATCCGCGACGGCCTCGCCGCGCAGCTCGCGCAGGCGCGCGCGGTGCTCGATGAGCGCGGCGCGCGCCAGGAGGCCAGCCGGGTGCTGCTGGAGCGCATGCTGCTCGAGCCGGGCCGCCACAAGTTCGTCCGCGTCGCCAACCGCGACCTGGGCGAGGACGGCTGCGGCGTCTGGCACGTGCGACCGCGCCTGGGCCTCATCGGCATGCTGATGGGGTGGTGGCAGGTCAAGCTCTCCTCTGGCTGTCCCTTAGCCTGCTGACATGGGACGCCGTTCTCGCAAGCGCGGGCTGACCGCGCCCGCGCCGCCGCCCGCGGCCGCGTCGCGGCCGCCACGCCCGGCGGCGCCGCGGCCGCGGGCGCGCATGGAGGAGGCGCCCAAGGCGCCGTGGTCGCCGTTCCCGCTCACCGAGCTCGTCACCCTGCTGTCGATCGCGCTCATCGTCGCCGGCCTGCTCACCGACGGCGGGCGCCGCGGCGCGCTGCTGGGCTGCGGCTTCGCGCTCGTCAGCCTCGCGGGCCTGGAGCTCGCGCTGCGCGAGCACTTCGCGGGCTACCGCTCGCACTCGACGCTACTGGCAGCCGCCGCGGCGATCGCGGTCGCCGCGCCGCTCTACCTGCTGACCGGGCTGCCGCAGATCGTCCTGCTCGTGCTCGGCGTCGCCATCTTCGCGCTGGTCTTCACGCGGCTGCGCGCGGCCTTCCGCGCACGCTCGGGCGGGCTCGGGATGCGCACGTGACCGACGTCCTGCCGCCCGGCGAGCCGCGGCGGATGCGCCTGCTCGGCCTGCACCACGTGACGGTGATCTGCGCCGACCTGCAGCGCACGACGGCGTTCTACCGCGACCTGCTCGGCCTCGCGCTCGTGCGCGAGGCGGTCAACGACGACGACCCCGACGCGCGGCACTTCTGGTTCGGCGACGGCCACGGCACGGCGGGCACGCTGCTGTCCTTCATGGAGTACCCGCAGATGGAGCCCGGGAAGGTCGGCGTGGGCTCGGTGCACCACATCGCGCTGGCGGTGGCCTCCGGCGACGAGCTCGACGCGTGGCGCGACTACCTGCGCTCGCGCGACGTCGACTGCACCGACATCTTCGACCGCGGCGGCCTGCGCTCGATCTACCTGCGCGACCCCGACGGCACGATCGTGGAGATCACGACGACGTCGGGCTGACCGGGCGGCCCCGTGGGTGCCCGGTCAGCCCGTGGTCGTGGCGTCCTGATCAGACCATCCCTGCGAAGACGGGGGTCAGCCCGTCCGCGCGCTCTGGCGCGGAACGCGACGCTGCTGTGCTCGCGCTGAGCATCTGCGCGAGTGCATGACGCTGACGGTCGGTCATGGAACCGACCGTCTTGTTCTCCGACATCGGGATGCACTGGAGGAACTTGCGGCAGCGAGTGTGACCCCAGCGACGCTGGCTCGTGAGCAGATCGGAGACCGTCATGCTCTCCGCCTCCCACGGTGCGTCCAGGATCACATCGGCCGCGGTGATCTCCCCGATTGCGACACGGCGCTTGAGCTCCGCCCGCGCCAGCCGGACGGCGTTCGCCCGCTGGAGGGCCTGCATGTGCTGCGGCCCAGGGGACATCCTCGCTTCTGCGGTCATCGATCCTCCCTGCTCCCCTCCCTCAAGGGGAACCTATCCTTGGTTTGGTACGTGCGCGTGCAGCGCGACGGCAGCGGGGCCCTCGTGTGAGGTTCGTGACCTGCTGGGCCCGACTCTCCCGATAGTCACATCGGACCCGGTCTGAAGACCTCTCCCCGCGGCGTCTCGCCGACAGCGCGTGAAGCTACGCCACGAGTTGCGGATCGGTCAACGCGCGTGTCTGGCGAACGGTCGCAAAGAGCATGCTTTTTCTTGGCCGCTCAGACTTGTGAAGAATTGGACAAGCAAGCGGCCCGTAGGAGCCGGCGGTCGTGCCTAGGCGGGGCCGGGGAGCGGCCCGTGCTCGGCCTCGAAGGAGGCCTTGACCGAGGCGAAGGCGTCCAGCGCGCGGTCGATCGTCGCCGTGTCGTGGGTGGCCATCACGCTCGTGCGCAGGAGCGCGCCGCCCGGCGGGACGGCCGGGTGAAGGGCCGTGTTGACGAACACGCCGGCGTCGTAGAGGGCCTTCCAGAGCAGGCCGGCCTTCCAGTCGTCCTCGACCAGGACGGGCACGATCGGGGTGACGAGGTCGCCGTGGCGCACGACCTTGAAGCCGCGTTCGACGAGGCCGTCGCTCCAGTAGCGCGCGTTGGCGAGGACGCGGGCCATGAGCTCGCGGCCCTCGTCGGTGCGGATGATCGCCAGCGCCGCGCGCGCGGCGCCGACGGCGGCCGGGACCGCCGAGGCCGTGAAGAGGAAGGCGCGGCTCTGGATGCGCAGGAACTCGATGACGTCGGCCGGGCCGGCGAGGAAGCCGCCGCAGCTGGCCAGCGACTTGGAGAAGGTCCCCATCCGCAGGTCGACGCGGTCCTCGACGCCGAAGTGCTCGCTCGCGCCGGCGCCGCGGGCGCCCAGGACGCCGGCGCCGTGGGCCTCGTCGACCATCAGCCGCGCGCCGAAGCGCTCGCATAGGTCGCAGAATCTCGGGCAGAGGCGGGACGTCGCCCTCCATCGAGAAGACGCCGTCGACGACGACGAGGATGCCGCCGCCGTCCGTGGCCGCGCGCTCGAGCGAACGCTCGAGCTTGTCCATGCGGTTGTGGCGGAAGGGGCGCAGCTTGGCGCGGCTGAGCAGGCAGCCGTCGAGGATCGAGGCGTGGTCGCCGGAGTCGGCCACGACGGTGTCGCCGGGGCCGAGGATCGTCCCGAGCGTCCCCACGTTGGCCTGGTGGCCGGTGGTGAAGACGATCGCGTCCTCGGTGCCCATCCAGTCGGCGATCTCCTCCTCGAGCTGGAGGTGCAGCGTGGTGGTGCCGTTGAGCAGGCGCGAGCCCGTCAGCCCCGTGCCGTAGACCTCGAGCGCGTCGCGGGCGGCCTGGATGACGCGCTCGTCACCCGTGAGGCCCAGGTAGTTGTTGGACCCGAGCATGATCCGCGGGGCGCCCTCCATCTCCACGACGGGGCGCGCCGGGCCCTCGACGGTGCGGAAATACGGGACGATGTCGGCCTCGCGGGCGGCGCGCAGCAGCGCCACGCGGTCGTTGTCGCGGGCCTTGGCGAAGACGTCGATCGAGGTCTCGGGCATGTAGGGTGCGCCGCCGTGTCCGTGGACGTGAGGCCCGTGAGGGGCCGCAAGGAGCTGCGCGAGTTCATCGAGCTCCCGTACCGCCTGCACTCTACCTCGCCGTACTGGATCCCCCCGCTGCGCCTGGAGCGGCGGATGTTCCTCAGTCGCAGGCAGAACGCGTTCTTCAAGCACGGCGACGCGGAGCTCTTCTGCGCCTGGCGCGACGGGCGCGTCGTGGGCCGCATCAGCGCCCAGATCGACCACGCCTTCAACGAGCACCAGGACAACCGCTGGGGGATGTTCGGCTTCCTGGAGCTCGAGGACGACCCGGAGGTGCTGCCCGCCCTGCTGGCCGCCGCCGAGGGCTGGTTGCGGGCGCGCGGGCGCGACCTGATGATCGGGCCGATGGACTTCGGCATGAACGACGAGAACGGCGTCCTCGTCGAGGGCTTCGACCGCGAGCCGATGATCAAGCAGCCCTGGCACCCCGAGTACTACGCGACACGCTGCGAGGAGGCCGGCCTCGTGAAGGCCATGGACCTCTGGATGTGGGAGCTCGACATCTCCGACCGGTCGAAGATCCTCCCGATCGTCTTCGAGCTCGCCGAGCAGGTGGGCCCCAAGCACGGCGTGACGATCCGCAAGATGACGCGCCGCTCGCTGCGGCGCGACATGGACCGCTTCGCCGAGGTCTACAACGCGGCCTGGGCCGGCAACTGGGGCTTCACGCCGTACTCGAAGTCGGATCTCGACTACTACACCCAGGAGCTGCACCTGGTCTTCGACGCGCCCTGGTTCATGGTCGCCGAGAAGGAGGGCGAGACGGTCGCGGTCGCGATCACGGTGCCCGACATCAACCAGGTGCTCAAGAGGATGCGGGGGCGCATCCTGCCCTTCGGCTGGTGGCACTTCCTTCGGCGCCGGAAGATCATCGACCGCTGCCGCGTGGGGTTCCTGGGCGTCAAGCCCGAGTACCAGCACACGGGCGTGGCCGCCGCGCTGTACGTCGAGCATTTCGACCTTGCGTCGCGCGGGCCGGTCACGTGGGGCGAGATGGGCTGGATCCTCGAGACCAACCGGTCCATGAACCGCGGCATGGAGGCCATGAACGGCCGCAAGGTCAAGACCTACCGGGTCTTCCAGCGGACGCTCGACTGAGCGGCTGGGGGTGGCGGCGTCGGCGGGCGCGGCTATGATCGGCCCGCATGGAGGCAGAGAACCCGCCCGATGAGGCCGAGGAGGTCGACGGCGTCCCGGTCCTGGCCGACGACGCGCGGGCCCTCCAACGCGCCGACGCCTCCACGGGCGTCGTCGTCGCCAAGCAGGCCGCGGCGGTCGCGGCGACCTCCTTCGCCGCCGGCGTCGCCACCGTCGCCGTCGTCCGCGGAGCCCGCGCGGTCCGCGCCCGGCGCCGCACGCGCCGCAAGGCCAACCAGCTCGCGCCGGTCCTGGCCACGCGCTCGTTCCTCATCGACGTGCACCTGCTGGGCTCGCGGGACTAGCGCCCGCCCGGCCCCGGCGCCGCGCGGCGTCGTCCGCTCCGCGCTCGCGGCACCGCGCGGCCCACACGCGGACGAAACCTCACCGCGGCGGCGCCGTCGACCCGCGCACGACCAGCTCGGCCGGAAGCACCGTGCCGCGGCCGCGGCGGCCGGCCATCCGGCCCTCGAGGAGCTCGAAGGCCGTGGCGCCGAGGAGCTCGGCGTCGAGCGCGACCGTGGTCAGGGGCGGGTCGAGCACGCGCGCGAAGTCCATGTCGTCGAAGCCGATGACCGAGACATCGCGCGGGATCTTCAGCCCGCGTTCGCGCGCCGCGAGATAGAGGCCCGCGGCGATGATGTCGTCGTCGCAGAAGACGGCCGTCGGGCGCTCGTCGAGGAGCGGGCCGGCGGCGTCGCGCGCGTCGTCGATGGTGATCTCGGTCAGCGCGCGCGGCGAGGCGTCGGGGTCGAGGCCCGCGTCGGCGAGCACCCGCCGGCGTGCGGCCTCGCGCAGTTCGAAGGTCGGCGCGTCGAAGGCGGAGGCGAGGTGGCCGATCTTGCGGTGGCCGAGCTCGATCAGGTGGCGGAAGGCGGCCTCCGCGCCGGCCTCGGAGTCGAAGCGCACCGATGAGCGCCCCTTGGCGCGGCTCTCGATGAGAACGACGTGCTCGTCGGGCCCGAGCCCGTCGGGCGGCATGACCTCGAAGAGCAGGTACCCGTCGACCGGCCCGGCGCGCAGCGCCTCGAAGGACTGCTCCTCCCAGCGGCGGTCGTTGGCGGTGTCGACGAGCGCCACCGTGTAGCCGGCCACGGCGGCCGCCCGCTGGGCGCCGCGCAGGACGCGCGCGAAGAACGGGTTGGTGACGTCGGGGACCAGGAGCGCCACGGCCCGCGAGGCGCCGAGGCGCAGCGCCTGCGCCGCCACGTTGGGCCGGTAGCCGAGCTCGCGCGCGGCGAGGCGCACGCGCTCCTGGGTCCGCGGCGACACGCGGCCGCGGCCCTTGCCCGAGAAGACGAGCGAGACCGTGGACTGCGACACGCCGGCGTGCCGTGCGACGTCGACGCTCGTCACGCGGGTGTGGCCGCTGCGGGCGATGGCCGGATATGCAACCACGCGGCGCAGCGGGAAGCGATCGCCGGTGCGATGCGTCACACGTCGAAAGCCGCGCGGGAGAAATCCGTCATACGTAGTATGATCATACGTATGACTGGATTGACCTCTGCCCTTGCCTCGATCGTGGCCGCCGGCGCTCTCGCCGCGAGCAGCGTCGTGGGCGCGGGCGCCAACGACGGCACGGGCGCCCCTCGGCCCCGGACCGCCGTCGTGATCGACGCGTCCGCCGCCCGCGACGGCCGCGACCTCCTCGACCCGCGCCTGCGCGGCCTCGACGCCGACGTCCGCCTCCCGCGCACCGCGAGCGAGGCGCTCACCGACGTGCGCTACTTCGCCGCCCAGGACTACGACCGGATCGTCGTGGCCGGGCCCGACGCCTCCGCGGCCGCCGGCCGCGCGCACGTGGCCGCGACCCCCGCGGCCGACCTCCCCGGCGCGCTCGCGGCGCTCAGGCGCTGAGCGCCAGCGGGCTGCGCTCGCGCGCGGCCAGCCACGAGGTGAACTCGTGGGCGGGCAGGGCGCGCGAGAACGAGTAGCCCTGGCCCTGGTCGCAGCCCATCGCGGTCAGGCGGGCGCGGACGTCGGACGTCTCGACCCCCTCGGCCACGACGCGCAGCCCGAGGCTGCGGGCGAGGTCGATCGTGCAGCGCACGATCGCCGAGTCGCGCGCGTCGGTCGCCATCGGCGTGACGAACGAGCGGTCGATCTTGACCTCGCGCACGGGTAGGCGCTTGAGGTAGTCCATCGACGAGTAGCCGGTGCCGAAGTCGTCGACCGAGATCTCGACGCCGAGCTCGTGCAGGCGCGCGAGGATCGGCAGCGCCCGGGCCGGGTCGGCGACGACCATGCTCTCGGTGATCTCGAGCACGAGCCGGCTCGTGGGCACGTTCCAGCGCCGGCAGGCGGCCTCGATCTGGTCGGGCAGCTCGCGCTCGATGAGCGTGCGCGCAGAGAGGTTGACCGCGACCCCGACGTCGAGCCCGTCCGTGCGCCAGGCGCCCACCTGCCGCAGGGCGTGGTCGAGCACGTAGTTGGTGAGCGGCACGATCAGGCCCGTGTGCTCGGCGAGCGGGATGAACTCGTCGGGCGGCAGCCAGCCGTGGACCGGGTGCGCCCAGCGCAGCAGCACCTCGGCGCCCTTGACCGCGTCGCTGCGCAGGTCGACCTTGGGCTGGAAGTGCAGGACGAACTCCTCGCGCTCGAGCGCGGCGCGCAGGTCGCCGGCCAGGGCCAGGCGCTGGACGCTGTTGCCGTCGAGCTCGGGGACGTAGCGCTCGACGCCCGTGCGCCCCTCCTTGGCCTGGTACATGGCCACGTCGGCGCGCTGCATGAGCACGTCGACGTCGTGGCCGTGCTCGGGGAACGACGCGATGCCGACGCTGGCGCCCAGCTCGAGGCGCACCCCGGCGACGTCGAAGTGCTTGGCGATCGCGCGCCGCACCGCGGCGGCGACGGCGACGCCGGCGGCCGGCGTCTCGACCGAGCGCAGGAGGATCGCGAACTCGTCGCCGCCGAGGCGGGCGACGGTGTCCTCGTCGCCGAGCAGGCCCGCGAGCCGCTCGCCGACCTGGCGCAGGACCTCGTCGCCGTAGTGGTGGCCGAGGGTGTCGTTGATCTCCTTGAAGCGGTCGAGGTCGAGGAGCATGACCGCGACGCGCGTGCCGCCGCGCCCGGCGACGTGGATCGCCTGCTGGGTGCGCGTGCGGAAGAGGACGCGATTGGGCAGCCCGGTGAGGGCGTCGTGCAGCGCGAGGCGCTCGGCGATGACCGCCTGGCGGCCCGCGCGCTGGACGGCGACCATCGGCAGGACCAGCAGCGGCAGCAGCATCGGCGCCGCGTCGAGGGCCAGGACGGCCAGCGGCGCGAGACCCAGGAGGATGCCCTCGGTCGCCGACTGGCGGATGAGGTCGCCGGAGATCTGGTCGCGCAGGCGCGAGCCCGTCGTCAGCGCGATGGCGCCGGCCACGAGGCCGGTGTTGACCAGGAAGAAGGTCAGCGCCGCGGCGAGGATGGCGGGGACGTCGCCGGCGCGGAACTCCTCGTGATGGGGCAGGACGTTGGCGGCCACGAGGACCGCGCCCGCCGCCGAGATCGCCAGGACATACTGCGCGATGTTGAAGGCGCTGCGCGACGGGCGCTTGCGGTCGATGGCGTCCGCGAGGCCCGAGCTGGCGGCGACCGCCATGACGGCGGCGGCGACGCCTCCGGACAGCAGCAGCGCGAAGGTGAAGGTGGTCGACGGCGCGACCTCGCCCTCGCCGGTGCCGAGCTTGATCGGCACGAGCTCGCCGACGATCACGGCCGCGGCGAGGACCCACAGGCCCACGGAGCCGTGACGGACCAGGTGCGAGCCTTCGAGTACCGCGAAGACGACGAGCAGCCCGATCCCCGTCGTGATGACGGAGGTGACGTAGAGGCGGGCTCTCAGCGGCACGAGTCTGGGTTCAGGGGGAGGGGGGAGGGACGGAGGGCAGATCGCAAAGGCGCCCCGTGGGACACGGGGCGCCTTCGGACGATCTGGCTAGCTCCACTTGCGCCCGCCGCGGGCCTGGTTCGCGGCGCGGCTGCCGGTACGGGACCGCATGGGTCCTAGCACCACTTGGCGCCGGCGCCGAGGGCCTCAACGAGGACCGCGAGCATCGCGACGGTGGTCGTGAGGCGCAGTAGACGGGTCTTCATCAGCACTCCCCTTGGTCATGGGGCCTCGCCTCCATGCGCAGCCCCTTGTCTGACCATGTCGGCAGCGCGGAGCAAACCTTTAATCGTTGGTTATCCGCCTTACACGGACATCCGATGCCGCCGACGCGCCCGCTCAAGCCGTCTGGCACGCCTGTCGATGCTTCGGCCATGCTGATCGGCATCGCCCTGCTGCTCTGCCTCGCGACCGTGCCCCTCGCGCGCGGGCGGGTATCCGCCCTCGCCGACGTCAGCTTCCGCGCTCCGGCGCTCGCCGTGGCCGCGATCGTCGCCCAGATCCTGATCATCTCGATCGTCCCCCAGGGCAACGGCTGGCTGCACCACACGGTGCACCTGGCGAGCTACGCGCTCATCGCCGCCTTCCTCTGGGCCAACCGCGCGATCCCCTACCTGTGGCTGGCCGCCATCGGCGGCGGCCTGAACCTGCTGGCCATCACCGCCAACGGCGGCGTGATGCCCGCCGACCCCGACGCGCTCGAGGCGGCGGGGATCCACCAGCAGGCCGGCGAGTTCCTGAACTCGACGGCGGTCGCCCATCCGCACCTGGCCTTCCTCGGCGACGTGTTCGCCGTGCCGGCCTCGTGGCCGGTGAGCAACGTCTACAGCGTGGGCGACGCGATCCTCGTCGTGGCCGCCCTGCTCTCGCTGCACTGCCTGTGCGGCTCGTGGCTGGCGCTCACGCGCTTCGCCGCGCCGCTTCCCCGCTAGATCCGGGAACGCCCGCCGCCGCCGTCGCCGCCGGCGCGTAGAGTCGCGGGGGTGGTCGAGGTCACCCACGAGGTCCGCCCGAAGTGGCCGCTGCGGCTGCCGCGCGCGGGCCGCGACGGCGTGATGCGGCGGCGCCGCGAAGGCGGCGGCCTCGAGCGCCTGCTGCACGTCGAGGGCGCCCCCGCGATCGTCCGGGTCGGCCAGCCCGCCCGCGACCGCGTGATCCTCGTGGCCGGCGCCGACAGCCCAGACGTCGCCGAGGAGGCGCTGGCGCGGATGCGCTTCGCGCTGGGCGTCGACGACGACCTGCGCCCGTTCTACGAGCGCTTCCGCTCTGACCCGCTGATCGGCCGCTCGGTGCGCGAGCGCCCGCACCTGCGGGTCATCCGCCGCCCCGATCCGTTCGAGGCGCTGGCCTGGGCGATCTGCGAGCAGTTGATCGAGGCCGAGCGTGCCGAGGCCATCGAGCGCCGGATCGTCGCGCGGCTCGGGCGCCGCTGCGCGACGACCGGCCTGCGGGACCTTCCGGCGGCCGCCACCCTGGCCGGCACCGCGCCGGCGCTGCTGCAGTCGATGGACCTGAGCGCCGGCCGCGCCATCGCCCTGCGCCACGCCGCCCGCGAGGTCGCCGCCGGCCGGGCCGACCTCACCGATCCCGACCACGAGCGCGCCTGGCGGCGCCTGCGCGCGATCCCCGGGATCGGGAGCTGGACGATCGAAATGCTGGCCCTCTACGGCCAGGGCCGCTACGACCAGCTGCCGGCCGGCGACCTCGGCTACCTGCGCATCGTCGGGCGCATCACCACGGGCAACCCGCGGGCGCGCGTGACCGAGGAGGAGGTGCGGGCCTTCTTCGCGCCGTACGAGGGCTGGGCCGGGCTGGCCGGGGCGCACCTGCTCGGCAAGGCCGTGTCGTAGCGCGCGGCGGACAGGGCGCGGTGGATGTCTGGATGTATGAGCATGGACTCGATCCTGGCGCCGCGACCCCGGCCCGGCGATCGATTCGCCCAACGTCAAATCGTCAGGCGCTCAGCGCGACGGGGACGTCGGCCAGCAGCCCCACGAGCGAGCGGCCGGTGTCGTTGAGCCCGTAGTAGACGCTGCGCCGCACGCGCTGGCGCTCGACCAGCCCGGCGCGCGCGAGGACGTCGAGATGCGCGGAGACGGTGCTCGGCGCGTAGCTCATGCGACGCGCCAGCTCGGTCGTGGTCGCCGGCCGCTCGAGCGCGCGCAGGACCGCGGCGCGGCCGTGGCCGAGCAGCAGCTCCAGGCGCCCGTCCAGGCCCGCCTCCTCCGGCGCCCACAGCGCCGCGGTGCCGCGCGCCTGGTAGCCGAGGGCGACGGCGTTGTCGTCCTCGGCCTCGCCCATCAGCACGCCGCTGGCGAAGACGAGCGGGATGAGCACGAGAGGGCGCCCGTCGAGGCGCATCTCGCCCTCCTTGTCCTTGTCGAGCTCGATGACCGGCGCCCGCCAGTGGATGCTCGGGTGCAGCTCCTCGAGCACCGCCCCGGGACCGGAGAGGGCCAGCGAGCGGGCGCGGCCGAGCATCTCGCCCTCGAGGACCGCGCGCAGCCGGGGCCAGTCGGGGGCGAGCGCGCCCTGCCAATAGGCCCAGAGGGCGTCGGCGAGGCGGTCGACCATCTCGCGCGGGCGGGCGGTGAACGCGTCCCAGGGCGGCGGCGGGCCGTCGGGCCAGCAGGCCGCGATGTGCTCGCGCACGAGTGCGGGCTCCGTCGCCCTGACGGCCTCGATCTCCTCCTCGAGGCCGCGCAGGGGCGCCTTGGGGATCGGCGCCGCGAAGTCGGGGATCATGCGGCGCATCGAGGTGGCAAGGCCGAGGGGGCCGAGGTCGACGCCGCGCAGGGCGCTGCGGGTGCGCGCCACCCACGGAGCGAACTCGGCGGGCGGGCGCTCGTCGTGGAGGATGAGCAGCGAGGCGAAGACCTCCCACAGCGGGCTGATCGCCAGCCGCGTGCGGGTGAGGTCGTCGTCGGTCATCTCGATGCGCAGCACGCGCGCGGGACCGTAGCGCGGGGCCTGCGGCGCGCGCTACGGATTCGCCGGCGGGCGAATCGATCAGCCGCTGGAGCCGTCGTCGGCGAGCCCCTGCCCGGGCAGGAACTCGTCGGTCAGCGCGCGCTGGGCGTTGGGCGGGCGGGTCAGGAGCCTGCTCTGGTACATCCAGTCGCCATAGGAGGCCCACTCCGCGGGCTCCATCCAGCCGAAGGGCTTGTCGGCGGCCGGGAAGAAGACCGGCAGGGTGGCCTTGACGCTCTCGAGCTGCAGATCGGCTTTGAGGTCGGGGTTGGCCTGCAGCAGCGGCTTGACCCCGGCCTGCGGATCGGCGCGCAGCGCGACGTGGCCCTGCCCGAGCGCGCGCATGAAGCGGCGCACCTTCTCGCCGCCCTCCGCGAGGTCCTGCTGGCGGGCGACGATCACGAGCTCGTCGTAGGTCGGCACGCCGACGTTCTCCATGCGGATGATCTTCGGGTGCTGCTTCTCGAGGCGCAGCTGCACGCCCTCGTAGTTCCAGAAGGCCCCGAGCGTCGCGTCGACCTTCTTGGTCTTCATCGCGGGCACGAGGTTGAAGCCGACGTTGACCTCCTTGACCGACGAGGGATCGACGCTCGCCCGGTCGAGGATCGCCTTGAGGTAGGCCGTCTGGTACGGGATCCCGGCGGTGCCGACGGTCTTCCCCTTCAGCTGCGCCGGGTCGTCGATCGCGTGCTTGCCGATCGACATGATCGAGGTCAGCGGCTTCTGCACCAGCGCGCCGACGGCCACGAGCTTGAGGCCCTTGTCGCGCGCGAGCAGGAGCTCGGGCTCGTAGGAGATCGCGAGGTCGACCTTGCCCGCGGCGAGCAGCTTCAGCGGCGCCGCAGGGTCGCTGGGGGTCTGGACCTCGACGTCGAGGCCGGCGCGGCTGAAGTCGCCTTCGGCCTTGGCGGCGTAGATCCCCGCGTGGTCGGCGTTGGGGAAGTAGTCGAGCATCAGCCGCAGGCGCTGCTGGGGCGGCGCGCCCGTGGGCTCGTTGCGCTCGCCGCAGGCGGCGAGCAGCACGGCGCAGAGGGCGAGCGCGGCGAGCGCGAGGCGACGAGTCAAGGTCGGGATCCTTCCGATCGGCGGGTCCAGGGCACGAGCCGGCGCTCGGCCAGCGCCAGGGCGGAGAAGAGGAGCACGGCGAAGGCCGCGAGCAGGACGACCGCCGCGTAGGCGCGCGCGGTCTCGAGCTGGGGGATCGACTGCAGCATGAGGTGGCCGAGGCCGTCGCTGGACCCCGCGTACTCGGCGAAGACGGCGCCGATGACGGCGATGGCGACCGAGATCTTGGCGCCGCTGAGGGCCGCGGGCAGCGCGGCGGGCGCCTCGGCCCAGCGGAAGGCCTGCCAGCGCGATGCGTCGAGGGTGCGCATGAGCTTGAGCTGGTCGGGGTCGACCGAGCGCAGGGCGTCGAGGGTCGTGACGACGACGGGGAAGAAGCAGACGAGGGCGATGATCGCGAGCTTGGGGACGATCCCGAAGCCGAACCAGACCACCAGCAGCGGCGCGATGATCACGATCGGCACGGCCTGGGAGGCGACGAGCAGCGGATAGATGCTGCGCCGCAGCGTGCCCGAGAAGTGCAGCGCGACGGCGAGCGCGAAGCCGAGCACGAGCGCGAGCAGGATCCCGAGCCCGACCTCCTGGGCGGTGACGAGCAGGTTCGACCACAGCAGCGAGCGGTCGTCCCACAGCGCGGTCGCAATCTCGCTCGGCGCGGGGAGGATGAAGTCGTCGACGCCGCCGAGGTCGGCGTAGAGCTCCCAGCCGCCGAGCAGCACGGCGATGACGAGCAGCGCCATCACGGCGCCAGCGCCTCCATCGCCCGCTCGCGGACGGCGACGACGTCGGCCTCGCCGCGGGGCCGCGGCCGGTCGACCGCGATCTCCGCCACGACGCGGCCCGGCCGCGGCGAGAGCACGACCACGCGGTCGCCCAGGCGCGCCGCCTCCTCGACGTCGTGGGTCACGAGGACGACGGTGCGCGGCTCGCGCGCGAGCGCCTGCGCCAGCCAGTCCTGCATCTCGCGGCGGGTGAGCGCGTCGAGCGAGGCGAAGGGCTCGTCGAGGCACAGGACGGGCTTGCCCGAGAGCAGCGTGCGCAGGAAGGCGACGCGCTGGCGCATGCCGCCCGAGAGCTCGTGCGGGCGGGCGCGCTCGAAGCCCTCGAGGCCGAAGGCGGCGAAGAGCGGGTGGGCGCGCTCGCGCGCCTCGTCGCGCGAGGCCCCGGCGAGACGCGCGGCGAGGGCGGCGTTGTCGATGGCGCGCAGCCACGGCAGCAGGCCGTCGCGCTGGGGCATGAGCACGGCGGGGGCGGCCTCGACGGTGCCGGCGTCGGGCGCCTGAAGGCCGCAGACGAGCTCGAGCAGCGTCGTCTTGCCGCAGCCGCTGGGGCCGACCACGGCGACGAGCTCGTCCGCGCCGACGCGCAGATCGAGGCCCTCGAGCGCGCGGACGGCGCCGAACGCGCGGGCGACGCCCGCGAGCCGTACCTCGCCTCTGGGTCCCCCCTCAACGTTTCGAGGCTCCTGCGCGGGAGCCTCGAGCCTCGTCGCCATCGCTCCCTCCGCGGGCATTACCCCACAGGTTCGAAGGGTCAGCGCCGGGATCCGTGGGCGCTATCTCAGCCGGCCTCCGCCAGCCCCCCTGTTGTCGATCTGCGCCTGATGCTAGCGCGCGGGGTCCTTCTCGGGCGTCGCCGGGGGCCGCAGCGGCTCGCCCTCGTCGGTGGCCACGGGCGCCGGCGGCAGCAGCTCGCCGGTCTCGGGGTCGCGCTCGGGCGGGCCTTCGCCGGTGATCTCGGTGACGCGGACTGGAAGCGTGTACTCGTGCGTCATGTTTAACGCGCTACCCGGTGGGCACTGAGCTATTCACGGGGTACCAACTCGCCCGTGCGAGCGGTCGATCTGCACCATCAGCTGCACGCCCTGCTCGAGGAGCGGGGCGTGGCGCTGCGCGAGGCCGACTACAGGATGGTCGGCGCCGGGTCCGACGCGCGGGCGGCCTGGGAGGCGTTTGCGGCCCTCGCCCGCGCCGCCCCGGACGAGCCGTTCGTCGACGCCTTCGGCACGACCTGCCGGCTCGAGGCCGACGACGGCGACACGCTGCTCTACGACGCCGGGCGGGAGCTGACCTTCCGGCGCCTGTTCACCTTCACCGACGCCGACGGCGAGTACCGGTTATGAACGAGCTCGAGCTCGTCGTCGAGCTCGCGCCCGACGACGGGCCGCGCGCGCCCGGCGCCCTCGGCGGCGCCCGCACGGCGGCGGCCTTCAGCTTCGGTCAGTGGGACATGTGAGCTAGGCGCGCCCGACGGGACGCGTCAGCGCCTTGACGAAGTCCTCGAGCTGGCCCGTCGTCCAGCACTCGAAGGCCTCGCAGTAGCGCTCGTAGGCCGCGATCACGGAGTCGCCGTAGTTCCAGTACAGGCGCGGCTCGGGGTTCAGCCAGAAGGTGCGCCCCGCCTTCTCGGCGACCTGGGCGAAGACGTCGGCGCGCGGGTCGCGGCCGTTGGTGCGCGCGTCGCCGAGGACGATGACGGTCGCGCGCGGGTGCAGGTCGTCCTCGACGAGCGTGGCGAACTCGCTCCACACGCGTCCGTAGTCGGTGTAGCCCGAGACGTCGGCGACGCCGGCGTCGCGGCCGATCGCCTCGCTGACGGCCTTGAAGTTGCGCTCGCGCTCGAAGACGTCGGTCACCTCGCTGATGCGCTCGATGAAGACGAACGAGCGCATCTTGCGAAACGAGTCGTGCAGCGCGTGCAGGACGCTGAGGAAGAAGACGCTGGCGCTGGTGACGCTGGTGGAGACGTCGCAGAGCACGTAGATCTCGGGCCGGCGCGGGCGGATCGGCTTGTAGCGCAGGACGACGGGGACGCCGCCGGTCTCCAGCGAGGCGCGCATCGTCTTGCGCACGTCGACCTGCGCGTGGCGCTTGTGTCCGCGCAGCTCGTGGCCCTGGGTCTTCAGGCGGCGCTTGAGCTGGGCGACGACGCGGTGCACGGCCGCGAGGTCCTGCAGCGGCCCGCTGGGCAGCGCGCGGTCGAGCTCGTTGAGCGGGCGGGCGGGCGGCAGTGCCGCCGTGCGCTCGATCTGGCGGCGCTCGAGCTCCTGTCTGAGCAGGGCCTCGAAGCGGCGGATGGCGTCGCGCGGCAGGCCTTCGGCGCGCGGGTCGTCGGGCGGCAGGTCGGGCTGGGGCTCGGCGCGCAGGCCGAGCGCGCGGCGGATGCGCTGGACGTCGACGCCGATGACGCCCGAGCCCTCGCCCTGGCGCCCGAAGGCGGCGATGGCGAGCCGCGCTAGGTCGCGCATGAGCGCCTCCTGGCCGTCGCGCAGGGCCTGGGCGATCTGCTGGCGCAGGGTCTCGAGGTTGAGCTCGGCGCCCGCGGCGTCCATCCCGCCGCCCTCGGTCACGCCCTCGCGCACGGCCGCCATCTCGGCCGCGCGGAAGAAGAAGCGGTCGAAGACGAGGTCGAAGATCCGCCGGTCCTCCTGGGACTTGGCGAGCGTCGCGGCGAGGCTCTCCTTGAAGTCCACGGGCTCCGACCACGGCACCTCGCGCAGGACCGAGAAGGCGTCGAGCAGCTCGCTGGTGCCGACGGCGACGCCCTCGCCGCGCAGCTCCTCCCCGAGCTCGAGGATGCGCGCGCTGAGGCCCGGCGGCGCCTTGTCGGGGTCGCCGCCGCCGTAGAGCGCCGCGCGGCGGCTAGCCGGCGGGCGCGGCACGGAGGCCGAGCTTGACCCCGACGCGCTCGGTCACCACGTCGAGGTCGGTCCGGTGCTTGACGATGATCGACATCGTCTGGGCGAAGGTCTCGCCGTCGATGTCGTCGGCGCCGAGCAGGATCAGGGCGCGCGCCCAGTCGATCGACTCGGCGATCGAGGGCGGCTTCTTGAGGTCGAGCTCGCGGACCATCGCGATGACCTCGACGAGCTTGCGGGCGACGTCGTCGCCGAGCTCGGGGGCGTGGAGCTTGACGATCTCGAGCTCGTGCTCGAGCTCGGGGTAGTCGAGCCACAGGTACAGGCAGCGGCGCTTGAGCGCCTCGGTGAGCTCGCGCGAGTTGTTCGACGTGAGCAGCACGACCGGCCGCGTCCTGGCCTCGAAGAGCCCGAGCTCGGGGATCGAGAGCTGGAAGTCGCTCAGCAGCTCGAGCAGCATCGCCTCGAACTCCTGGTCGGTCTTGTCGATCTCGTCGATCAGCAGCACCACCGGCTCCTCGGCGGCGATCGCCGCCATGAGCGGGCGCTGGAGCAGGAACTCGGCGCCGAAGATGTCGTCCTGGACCTGCTGCCAGCCGGCGCCGTCGGCCTCGGCCTGGATGCGCAGCAGCTGCTTGCGGTAGTTCCACTCGTAGAGCGCCTTGGCCTCGTCGAGCCCCTCGTAGCACTGCAGGCGCACGAGTCTGCGCCCGAGGTACTGCGCGAGCGCCTTGGCCAGCTCGGTCTTGCCCACGCCGGCGGGCCCCTCGACGAGGATCGGCTTGCCCAGCTTGGTGGCCAGGTAGGAGACCAGGGCGGTGGACTCGCCCGGCAGGTAACCCACCTCGCGCAGGCCGTTCGCGACGTCTTGCACCTTGGATGGCGCGGTCATGAACGGCGAATGATAGGAAGCCCCCAGTGTTTGGCCTCGCGCCACCCGGGTTCTTCTATGACCCGCACCCGCCGTTCGGCAGCGATCCGCGCCCCTACGTGGCGATGATGATCGCCGGCTTCGCGATCGGCGTCTTCGGCTCCATCGTGCGCGCACGCTCGCTCGTGGCGCTCGGGATCGGCCTCGTCTTCCTCGCGACGTTCCTGCTGCCGCTGGCGGCGAACGTGATCAAGTCGGGGTCGTGAGGCCGCCGTCCGCCGGCGCGTGCGGCGCGGCGCGGCGCAAACCGCATCATCGAGGGAGAGGAGTCAGCGGTCGGCGCAGCGTGAGCGGGGGTCCGCGAGCGCCGCGGAGGGCCGAACGTCGGTCTTCCCACGTCCAGACGGGGTAGGACCGACGTTCGGCGCTGCCAGGAGCGGCGACGCGCCAGGGAACCCGCTCGCGCCGGGCTCACCGCTCGCTCCCGCTCCCTCGATGCCTGGCCGCGAACCCTCGCGAGCCACGCGCGGACGAAGCCGCGATACGCTCGCCGATGTACGGGGGCCTTACATCGCGGGAGGGTGATCGTGACGCCGACGCTGCGCAGCAACTTCGAGCCCGGGTCCGTGCGCGAGGCGGCGCGGCGCGCGCAGTGGAAGGCCCTGGGCCTCACGGACGCCGACATCGAGAAGCCGAAGATCGCGGTGGTCAACAGCTCCTCGGAGCTCGCGATCTGCTTCCGCCACCTCGACGGCGTCGCGGCGATCGTCAAGGAGGCGATCTGGGCCGCCGGCGGGCTCCCCTTCGAGATCCGCACCACGGCGCCCAGCGACTTCATCATCAGCGCCGGCGGGTCGGGCGGCTACATCCTGCCCTCGCGCGACCTCGTCGTGAACGACATGGAGATCGCGGTCGAGGGCGCGCAGCTCGACGGAATGATCTGCCTGTCCTCGTGCGACAAGACGCCGCCCGCGCACCTGATGGCCGCCGGGCGCTTCAACGTCCCGACGATCCTCGTGGTGTGCGGCTATCAGCCCTGCGGCCGGCTCGACGGCGAGCCCGTCGACATCGAGGACGTCTTCGTCGGCGGCGTCCAGGTCGCCTTCGGCAAGCTCGACGCCGACCGCCTGCGCGCGATGGCCGACAACGCGATCCGCGGCCCCGGCGTCTGCCAGGGCATGGCGACCGCCAACTCGATGCACGTCGCGTGCGAGGCGCTGGGGATGACGCTGCCCGGCGCCGCGCCGGTGCGCGCCAACAGCCCGAAGATGATCGACGTCGCGCGCCGATCGGGGCAGCGGATCGTCGAGATGGTGCTCGAGGACCTCAAGCCACGCGACGTGATGACGCCCGGCGCCTTCCGCAACGCGGCCGCCGCGGTGCTGGCGGTCAGCGGCTCGATCAACTGCATCAAGCACCTGCAGGCGGCCGCGATCGAGTCGGGCCTCGACGTCGACGTCTACGGGCTGTTCAACGAGCTCGGCGACGAGGTGCCGGTGCTCAGCGCCGTGCGCCCCAACGGCGAGGACACGATCGAGGCCTTCGAGGACGCCGGCGGCGCCCACGCGCTGCTCAAGCGCCTGGAGCCGCTGCTCGACACGAGCGCGCTGACCGTCACCGGCGCCACCGTCGCCGACAACCTCGCCGCCGCGGTCGTCCTCGACGACGAGGTGATCCGCCCGCTGGAGCGCCCGTTCGCCGACAAGCCCGCGATCGTCGTGCTGCACGGCTCGCTGGCCCCCGAGAGCGCGATCCTCAAGCTCGGCGTGCGCGAGCCCGGCCGC
The DNA here is from genome assembly GCA_963851295.1 of uncultured Actinomycetes bacterium. Classification (GTDB taxonomy): domain Bacteria; phylum Actinomycetota; class Thermoleophilia; order Solirubrobacterales; family Solirubrobacteraceae; genus JAOPZW01. The sequence continues at coordinate 374,860 of CAWKOS010000008.1, forward strand.
CAGAGCCGCTTCGTCGGCCCCGCGCTCGTCTACGACGACGGCGCCGCCGCGATCGCCGCGATCCACGACGGGACCGTCCGCGCAGGCCACGTGGTGGTGGCGCGCGGCATGGGCCTCAAGGGCGGGCCCGGGATGGCCGGCCCGGCCTCGATGATCCTCTTCGCGATCGACTCGGCCGACCTCGCCAAGGACGTCGCGTTCGTGACCGACGGCCAGCTCTCCGGGCTGTGCCTGAAGGGGGTCACCGTGGCCGAGGTCTCGCCCGAGGCCGCGGTCGGCGGTCCGCTTGCGTTGGTCGAGGACGGCGACGAGGTCGAGATCGACGCCGACGCGCGGACGCTCGAGCTCAACGTGCCCGAGGCGCAGCTCGCAGCGCGCCGCGAGCGCCTCGGCGTCCCGCGGCTCCCGCGGGCGCGCGGCTACCTGTCGATCTACCAGCGCAGCGTGCAGCCGATGTCGACGGGCGCGGTGCTGGTCGAGAACGACTGAGCTACCGCACCCGGTCGGCCCCGACGTAGACCGCGACGTCGATGTCATCGGCACGGATGGCCTGGAGGGTCGCCTCGGTGTCCATCGGCCGCACGCGATCGAGACCGACCTCAAGGCACCCGGCGACGGCCTGCGCGTCGCCCTTGTGGCCGGGCCGGTAGTCGACCACGGTGCGCCGCCGCGACGGGTTCGTCGCGTCGTTGGTGACGAGAACGGGCGCGTGGTAGCCCTTGCTCACGAGCTCGTCGGCGACGACGCGCGCGAGCCCGGTGACCGTCGTGCCGTTGAGCACGGCGAGGCGCACCGGCGGCGGGGGGTGCACCGGCGTGGTCTGCGGAGGCTCGGTCGCCGGGCTCGGTGCGGGCTGGGACTGCGGCGAGGACAGCGCAAGCACCGCGGCGACCACGACGGCCGCCGCGGCCACCGCGCCCGCGAAGACGATCACCGGGCGCCAGGACACGGGCGCGAAGCGGCGGCGGCGCCCGTCGTCGCGGGCGTGGGCGGCGACGAGCTGCTGCTCGAGGACGTCGATGAAATCGGTCATGGCTGCTGCTCCTGGCTTCGCATCCGCGCGCGCAGCGCGGCCAGCCCGCGCGAGACGCGCTGGCGGGCCGCGGGCTCGGAGATCGACTGCGCGGCGGCGATCTGTTCGTAGTCGTGGTCCTCGACGATCCGCGCCCGCACGGCGGCCCGCTGCTCGTCGGGCAGCGCCGCGAGGGCGACGTCGACCTGGGCGAGCTCGGCGTCGGCGAGCGCCTCGACGCGCTCGAGCATCTCGTCGGTGAGCTCGATGCGCGCCATGCCGAGCCTGCGCCGCGCCCGGCGCTCGACGTGGCCGCGGCGATGGAACACGGCGAGCTGGCGCCGCGCGATGCCGTACAGCCACGCCGCGGCGGGGCCGCGCTCGGGCGCGTACCGCCGCCGGCCCTCGAGGGCGGCGGCGAACGTCTCGGCCGTCAGGTCGGCCGCCAGCTCCGCGTCGCCGACGCGGCGGCGGAAGTACGCGACGACGCCGCGCGCGTGCAGGCGGTAGAAGCGCGCGAAGGCCTCGGGATCGTCGGCGGCGGCGACCAGGAGGGCGTCCTCGTCGTCGCGGTCGGGCTCCATGCTCGGTTCTTACGCGCTCGCGGCGTGCCTGTGACGGGTCGAAAGCTCAGGCGGCCGCGGCCTCGGGCTCGGACTCCGGCGCCGCCAGCGCCGGCGCCGGCGCGTCGCCGCGCCAGCGCGGCTTGGCGAGCAGGAGCTGGACGTCGCGGATCCGCCGCTCGCGGAAGCCGGCCTCGCAGTAGGCGAGGTAGAGCTCCCACAGCCGCCGGAAGCGCTCGTCGTAGCCCAGCGCCGCGACCTCGTCGAGGCGGGCGAGGAAGCGCCGGCGCCAGTGGCGCAGCGTCTCGGCGTAGTCGGCGGTGATGTCCTGCAGGCCGACCGCGTGCAGGTCGGTGCGCCGCGCGATGCAGCGGGCGATGATCTCGCTGGAGGGCAGGCAGCCGCCGGGGAAGACGTAGGTGGCGATGAAGCTGCGGTTGCCCTTCTCGACGTGGTAGGCGCGGTCGTCGATGGTGATCGCCTGCAGCAGCATCAGCCCGTGGGGCGCCAGCAGGTCGCTGCAGCGCGCGAAGAAGGTGCCGAAGTCCTTCCAGCCCACCGCCTCGATCATCTCGATCGAGACGAGCTTGTCGTAGCTGCCCTCGAGCTCGCGGTAGTCGCGCAGGAGCACGGTCACGCGGTCCTCGAGGCCCGCGGCGCGCACCAGCGCGACGGCGTGGTCGTGCTGCTCGCGCGAGATCGTCGTCGTCGTCACGCGGCAGCCGTGCTCGCGCGCGGCATGGACGGCGAGCGCGCCCCACCCGGTCCCGATCTCCAGCAGGTGGTCGCCGGGGCGCAGGTCGAGCTTGCGGCAGACGACCTCGAGCTTGTGCAGCGCCGCCTGCTCGAGCGTCGCTCCGGCCGTGGGGAAGATCGCCGACGAGTACATCATGCGCTCGTCGAGGAAAAGGGCGAAGAGCTCGTTGCCGAGGTCGTAGTGGGCGGAGATCTGGCGGCGGCTGCGACGGATCGTGTTGCGCGCGCGCCCGAGCGCGCGGGCCGGGCCGATCAACGGCCGCAGCCAGCGCCGCGGGCGGTCGAGCGCCTCGCCGTTGCGGGCGCCCAGGCGCACGAGGGCGACGAGGTCGGGGCTCGACCACAGGCCGTCCATGTGCGCCTCGGCGAGCCCGACGCTGCCGCGCAGCAGCGCGCGGTAGAAGGCGGGCGAGTGGACCTCGAGCACGGCGTGCAGCGGCGCGGCCGGGTCGAGCGCGCCGAAGGACGCAACCGTGCCGTCGGCCTCGCGCAGCTCGAGCACGCCGCCGCGCGCCAGGCGCAGGAGCCGGTGGACGATCGCGCGCGCGATCCGGTGGCTCATCGCGCCGCCTCGCGCGGATGGCGGAAGTACGGCGCGCCCTTGAGCTTCAGGCGCACGGCGTTGGCGTAGATGCGCGCCATCACCGCCAGCGTGGGGGCGGGCTGGCGGCGCAGGACCCGCCGCAGCCCGTCGGCGTCCAGCCGCCGGCGCTCGAGCTCGAGCGAGGCGTCGAAGTGCACCTCGCCGCCGCGGCGGCTGACGATCTCGACGCCCAGGCGCGGGCCCGGCGGCGTCAGGCACAGCTCGTACTCGTGGTCCATGGCCATGAAGGGCGAGACGTGGAAGACCTTGTCGACGCGCTCGTGCACGCCGCCGTCCTCGGAGCGCAGGCCGAGCACGTAGGCGTGGCGCTCGCCCCAGGGCGTGTTCGTGACCTCGGCGACGACGGCCTGCAGCCCCGTGCCCGCGCGGTCGAAGCAGTAGTAGAAGCTGACGGGATTGAAGAGGTGGCCCAGGCAGCGCAGGTTCGTCAGCAGGTACACGGGGCCGCCGGGGCGCGTGCCCGTGCGCTCGGCCACGAGGGCGCGGACGGCGTCGGCGAGCGGGATCTCCGGGTCGCCGAGGTAGTCCGAGCGCCGGAAGCGCACGAGCGCCGGGTGGCGCGCCGACCACAGCCAGGCCGGGCCGACGCGCTCGGGGATCGCGTCGAGGTCCAGGTAGGCCATGAAGACGCGGTAGCGGAAGCGATGGTCGACGGGCTGAAGGCGCCGGTGGCCGACCCAGCCCTCGTAGAGGGCGTTCACGCGGCCGCCCCGGTGCGCGAGCGCTCGCGCAGGCGCCCGACCGCCCGCTCCGCGCTGACCACGCCGTCCTCGTGGAAGCCCCAGGCCCAGTAGGCGCCGCAGTAGTGCGTGCGCCCGACGGCGCTGACCTCGGCGTGGCGGTCCTGCGCCGCCAGCGCCGCGCGCGTGAAGACGGGGTGCGCGTACGGGATGACGCGGATGATCGCCTCCGGGTCGATCGCGGACGTGCGGTTCAGGGTCACGCAGAGCGGCCGGTCGGCGTCGAGGCCCTGGAGGTGGTTCATGTAGTAGGTCACCGCGCAGCGCCCGCGCGGCCGCGGCGGCAGGTGGTAGTTCCACGCCGACCACGCGGCGCGGCGGCGCGGCAGCAGCGAGCGGTCGGTGTGCAGGACCGCCTCGTTGGGCTGGTAGGCGAAGGCGCCGAGGACCTCGACTTCCTCGGGCGTGGGGTCGGTGAGCATGGCCAGCGCCTCGTCGGCGTGCGCGGCGATCACGACCTCGTCGAACTGCTCGGCGCCGCCGCCCTCGGGGACGACCTCGACGTGCGTCGGGTGGCGCGTGACCGCCGCCACCGGCGTGCGGATGCGGATGCGGTCGGCGAAGGGCGCCGTGAGCGCCTCGACATAGCGCGCCGAGCCGCCCTCGATCGTGAACCAGCGCGGGCGCCGGGTGAGCGACAGCATCCCGTGGTGGTCGAAGAACTGAGCGAGGAAGCGCGCCGGGAAGCTCCACATCTGCTCGGGGTCGGCCGACCACACCGCCGCCGCCTGGGGGATGAGCAGGCGCTCGACGAACCAGCCCGAGAAGCCCTCCTCGTCCAGGAAGGCCCGCAGCGAGCGCTGGTCGGAGGGGTCGTCGAGCAGCCCGCGGGCGGCGCGGTTGAAGCGCACGTAGTCGGCGACCATGCGCAGGAAGCGCGGGCGCGCGAGGTTCGAGGGCTGCGCGACGAGCCCGCGCACGCCGTGCGAGGAGTACTCGAAGTCCTCGGCCTCGGCGCTCACCGAGAAGCTCATGTTGGTCCGCCGGCGCGCGACGCCGAGCTCGTCGAGCAGCGCCTCGAAGCGCGGGTAGTTGCGGTCGTTGAGGACGATGAAGCCGGTGTCGACGTGCCAGGTGGCCTGCGCCGTGTCGACGCGGATCGTGTTGGTGTGGCCGCCGACGTGGTCGCCGGCCTCGAACACCGTGACCTCGTGCTCGCGGTGCAGCAGGCGAGCCGCCGTCAGGCCCGACACGCCGGAGCCGATGATCGCGATCCTCACGACACTGATCTTCGGATCCCGAAGCCGTGCGGATCAATCGACGGCGTGCGACAGCCAGGCCCCGAAGAGCGCCGAGCCGGCGGCGAGCGCCGAGGTCGCGATGCGTCCGCTGCCCGGGATGGCGTCGCCGGCCGCGACGGTCGCGACGCCGTCGATCGTGTCGGCGACGATGCCGCCGCGCAGCCACGTGCCCGCGTCGCCCTCGTGGGCCGCGGCGAGCGCGAGGCCGGCGCCGAGCACGAGGTCGCGCCCGCCGAGGGCGCGCGTGAGCACGACGTGCGGGGTGTCGTCGCCGCCGACCCAGGAGCGGGCGACGCGGGCGGGCGCGGCGAGGAGCGCGACGCCCACGAGCGCGCGGCCCGCGCCGAAGGCGATGGCCAGGGTGGACGGCCGCATCGGGCAAATCTAGCGCCGGCCTCTACCGTTGACGTGCCATGAGGACCCTCGGTGCCACCGGCCTGCCCGTCAGCCCGCTGGGGATCGGCCTCGCCGCGCTCGGCCGCCCCGGCTACATCAACCTCGGCCACGCCGGCGACGTCGGGGGCACCGACGTGGCGGCGATGGAGCGCCACGCCCACGCGGTCCTCGACGCGGCCCACGAGGGCGGCGTGCGCTACTACGACGCGGCGCGCTCCTACGGGCGCGGCGAGGCCTTCCTGGCCTCGTGGCTTCAGGCTCGCGGCCTCGGGCGCGACGACGTCACGGTCGGCTCGAAGTGGGGCTACACGTACACGGCCGGGTGGCGCATCGACGCCGAGGAGCACGAGGTCAAGGACCTCTCCGTGGACACGCTGCGCCGCCAGCTCGGCGAGACGCGTGCGCTGCTCGGCGAGCGCCTGTGCCTCTACCAGATCCACTCGGCGACGATCGAGAGCGGCGTCCTCGACGACGGCGCCGTGCGCGACGAGCTCGCGCGGCTGCGGGAGTCCGGCGTCTTCATCGGCCTCTCCGCCACCGGTCCCAAGCAGGCCGAGACGATCGAGCGGGCGCTGGAGGGCGGTGGCTTCGACGCCGTCCAGGCGACGTGGAACCTCCACGAGCGCTCGGCGGGCGGCGCGCTGGCCGCCGCGCACGAGGCCGGGCTGGGCGTCATCGTCAAGGAGGCGCTCGCCAACGGCCGACTCACCGCGCGCGGCGACGCCTCCGAGGGGCCGCTCGCCGTCGCCGCCCGCGAGCGCGGCGTCACCCCCGACGCCCTCGCGCTCGCCGCCGTGCTGGCCCAGCCGTGGGCCGACGTCGTCCTCAGCGGCGCCGCGACCGTCGACACGCTGCGCAGCAACCTCGCGGCCCTCGAGGTCGCGTGGGACCCGGAGCTCGACGAGCGGCTCGCGGGCCTGGCCGAGCCCGCCGAGGGCTACTGGGAGCACCGGGCCGCCCTGGCCTGGAACTAGCGCGCGCTAGGAGCGCGGCGGCGGGCGGTACTCGGCCGGCTCGTCGAAGGACAGCTGGCCCTCGAAGGGGCTGTCGCCCGGCGGGCGGCGGCGGCGCGCGACGACGGTCGGGCCCTCGTCGCCTGGCTCGGGCGGCTCGGGCGGCTCGGGGTCGGGCCCCGGCGCGCGCTGCGGCTCGGCGGGCGGCGGCGGCGCGTCGTCGGTCACCGGCTCGGGCACGTGGGCGGCGCGTATTCGATAGCCCGCGTAGGCGAGCAGGGCGCCGAGCAGGAAGGCGATGAAGATGCCCCACTGCACGCCGATCGAGGTCTGGATCAGCCCTTCCTTGCGGCCGTTGGGCTTGTCGAGCTGGCGGTAGAAGATCAGGAACATGACCCACAGCCCGGCGCCCATGATCACGGTGCCGTCGCCGCCGGGCAGGTGGAAGGCCTTGCGCTCGGCGCGCGCCCACAGGAGCACGATCACCCCGACGACGACGACGAAGATCGCCGCCTCGACGAACGAGTAGACGCCGAAGGCGTTCTTGGTGTCGTCGATGCGCTGCAGCGTGCGGCCGTTGTTGACCAGCGCGTTGCCGGTCTCCTGGTACCACGGCAGCAGCATCGAGAGCAGCAGGGCGATCGCGGCCATCGCAGCCAGCCGCTGCTCGCTGCTCAGGGCGCGCCAGTTCCTCCGGATGCGGGCGAGCGCGCCGCTCATGGGCGGCATTGTAGGCACCGCTCGTACGGACACCTGCCGGATCGAGGGGGATGGCTGGACAGGGCGGCGGCCATGCGTAACCTGCCAACGTGGCCCGGTCCAATCCCGCCTACGCGCGCATCGCGGCCCTCGCCGCGCTGGCGGTGGTGACCGGCGCGGCCGCGGTCATCATCTTCGTGCGCGAGGCGGCGCCGCCCGGCCCCGACGAGGTGCTCACGCCGTTCGTCGCCGCCTGGACGAGGGGCGACGATCAGGGCGCGGCGGCGCTCACCGACAATCCGCGCGCGGCCGGCGCGGCGCTCGTCGCCAACCGCCGCGGCCTGGACGGGGCCCGCGTGCAGGCTGCCGTCGAGGAGGTCGCCCAGCGCAACGACAGCGCCAAGGCGACCGTCCGCATGCGCTGGGACGTGCCCGGCATCGGCACGTGGAGCTACCGCACGTCGATCGCGCTCGCGCGCGACGGCCGCCACTGGAAGGTCGTCTGGGCGCCGACGGTCGTGCACCCGCGCCTGACCGCGGGACAGCGGCTCGGGACCATCGGCGCTCCCGACGTGCGGGCGCCGATCGTCGACCGCAACGGCGTGGCGCTGATCTCGGAGCGCGAGGTCGTCCGCGTGGGCATCGATCGCGCGTCGGTCAAGGACGTCGACGCGAGCGCGACCGCCCTGGCCGCCGTTCTTGGCACCGACGGCGGCGCGCTCGCCCGCGCCGCCCGCCGCGCCGGTCCCAAGCAGTTCGTCGAGGCCGAGACGCTGCGCCCGGGCGCCTACCAGCCGCTGGCGGCGCAGCTGCAGGCCATCCAGGGCGTCCAGGTCGTCCGCGACACCGCGCAGCTCGCGCCCAGCAAGACGTTCGCCAGGGCCCTCCTCGGCGCCGTCGCGCCCGCCACCGCCGAGCAGATTCAGCGCTCCAAGGGCGCCATCGCGTCCGGCGACGACATCGGCCAGTGGGGCCTCGAGGCGCGCTTCCAGGATCAGCTCGCCGGGACGCCGACGAGCCGGATCGTCATCCGCTCGCGCACCGGTGCGCCCGTGCAGACGCTTCTGCACCACCCGGGGCGCAAGGGCCGCCCGGTGCGCACGACGCTCGACCGCCGTGTCCAGGACGCGGCCGAGGCCGCGCTCGGGCCGACGAAGGCCAAGGAGGCCCTCGTCGCGATCCAGCCCTCGACGGGCGACGTCCTCGCCGTGGCCAACCGACCGACCGCCTCGACCTACGACCGCGCGGTCGACGGCCGCTACGCGCCGGGCTCGACCTTCAAGGTCGTGACCACGGCCGCGCTGCTGCGCGACGGCCTGAAGACCGGCGACGTCGTCAAGTGCCCGAAGACGATCACGGTCGGCGGCAAGGCGTTCAAGAACTTCGAAGGGGAGGCGGTCGGCGCCGTGCCCTTCGCCCGCGACTTCGCGCAGTCGTGCAACACCGCCTTCGTCTCGCTGGCCAAGCGCCTGCCCGCGGCCGCCCTGCCGCGCACGGCGCGCGACTTCGGGCTCGGGCGCACGAAGGCCTCGGCCGTCCCGCCGGGCCGTGACCCGGTGGCGCGCGCCGCGGCGATGATCGGCCAGGACCGCATCGTCGCCAGCCCGCTGGCCATGGCCGGCGTCGCGGCGACCGTGGAGGACGGCCGCTGGCGCGCGCCGCGCCTGATCTCGAGCGACCCGCGCCGCAGCGGGCCGCGGCTCGACGAGGGCGAGCGCACGACGCTCGCGACGCTCATGCGCAGCGTCGTCACCGGCGGCACCGGCACCGCGCTGGCGGCGATCCCCGGCGAGGTCGCCGGCAAGACCGGCACGGCGGAGTTCGGCGGCGGCGACCCGCCGCCCACGCACGCATGGTTCATCGCCTTCCGCGGCGACCTGGCGATCGCCGTGCTCGTCGAGAAGGGCCGCTCGGGCGGCTCGGTCGCCGCCCCGATCGCGGCGCGCTTCTTCCAGGCGCTGGGGACGGCGCCGCTGGGCCCGACGGCGCCCTAGTCGATCGGGATGTCCTGCACCTCGACCTCGCTCGGGCGCGGGGTCTCGAGGCGGTCCACCCAGAAGTCGATGACCGCGCGCAGCAGGATCAGGACCTGGCGGATGAGCTCGGAGACCTGCTGCTGGAGCTCGGGCGGCACGAGGTCGCGCAGGACGCGCAGGAGCGCCACGAGCGCGTCGAGCTCGTCGCGCGCCTCGGGGCGCGGGATGTGCGCCTCGCCGGCCAGCCGCTCGGCCGCGGCCTGGGCGGCGTGGACGCGCTCGCGCAGCTCGGAGATCGGGTCAGGCGGGGCCATCGAAGGTGACGTGGAGCGCGGCGCCGTCGAACGAGGCGCCGGTGGGGCTGTAGTCGCCGAGCGCGGGCGGGAGCATCAGCGTGCGCTTGTGGCCGTCGACGCGCACGACGAGCTCGAGGCCGATCTTCTTCAGCGAGATCTCGCCCTTCTGCGCGAAGGGGAGGTCGAGGCGCAGCTCGGCGGCGTCGGCGCCCACGACGAGCTCCTGGGTGAGGCGCTCGTGCAGGACGGCGGCCGGGTCCAGGCCGGCGAAGACGCTGGCGCCGAGGCGGTCGAGCATCTCGGCCCCGACGACCTCCTCGCCGAAGTACGGCGCGCGCAGGACGGGCACCGGGGCGAAGCCCGCCTCGACCTCCGCCAGCGCCTCGAGCTGGCGCTCGCGCCAGGCGCCGAAGTACGACCCGACCTCCTCGGGGAAGACGCGGTTGACCACGACGGCGTCGGTCAGGTAGCCGTACAGGTTCAGGTAGGTGAAGGTGCGCCGCGCCTCGTCGACCACCATCCGGTCGGGCGTCATCACCAGGCGCACCGAGACGCACTCGGTGTCGCGCAGGATCTCGTTCATGGCGATGAGGTTGCGCACCAGGCGCTGGACGTCGTCGAGCACGGCGTCGCCGGGCAGCGAGACGTCGAGGACCGCCCGCGCGAGCGGCCGGGCGGCCGCCATGAGCTGCGGCGACTGCGGGAAGACCTTCTGCAGCCACCAGCGCGCGACGTCAGGGAAGGACAGCAGGCGCAGCGTCTCGCCCGTCGGCGCGCAGTCGACGATCACGCAGCCGAAGCGCCCCTCCTCGTGGTGGCGCTTGATCTGCAGCAGGCTGAAGAGCTCGTCGAGGCCCGGCGGCACCGTGAGCTCCTCGGCGCTGATGCGATCGACGCCGCGCTCGAGCAGCAGCTCGCCCAGCCAGTCCTGTACGGCGGCCCAGTTGCGCTCCATCTCGTCCTGGGCGGCCACCTGCTGGGCCCAGAGGCGCTCGCCGACAGGCGTGGGCTCGCCGCCGACCTCGGCCTGCAGCGAGTCGGCCAGCGAGTGGGCCGGATCGGTCGAGAGCACGATCGTGTCGACGCCGCTCGCGGCGGCCTGCCGCGCGGTGGCGGCGGCGATCGAGGTCTTGCCGACCCCGCCCTTGCCGGTGTAGAGGATCGTCCGGGGCGCCATGGCGACGGGTCAGCCTACTCAGCGTGAACGGACCGCGATCTGCCCCGCGACGGCGCCGGCGTTGCCGGCGAGGTCGACCGCGCGCAGGCGGACGGCCAGGGCGCCGTGGGTGCGCGGGCGGTAGGCGAAGCCGTGGCGCCCGTAGCCGAAGCGCGCCGTGCGGGTGAACACGACCTTGCCCTTGCGCAGCATCGTCACGGTGACGATCGAGACCTTGTCGAGCGTGAAGACGAGCTTCGACGGCTTGCGGGCCACGGCGAAGGTCGACTTCATCGCGAGCACCGGCGGCCGGCGCAGGTAGGCGGTGAAGCGGTCGGCCTCCGTGCAGTAGACCGCCGGGTCGGGGACGCGCTCGCAGAGCGCGCGCAGGAAGTCGCGCAGGAGCTTGTGGTAGCCGAGGTCGGACTCCTTCCCGGGCCGGTAGAGCGACCACGCGCCCGTGTCGAAGGTCGGCACCTCGATGCGCGCCTGCGCCTCGCCGGCGGCGAAGAGCGCGCGGCCCTCGGCGTCGTTGGCGTAGGCGGCGAAGTCGTAGAGCCCGTTGAGCGCCTGCACGAAGCCGTTGAGGATCCGCATGCCCGGGTCGAACGAGTACTGCAGGTAGTCGGCGCCCGCGGGCGTGTCGACGCGCACGCCCTCGGGCGGCGCGACCTTGAAGATCCCCAGCGCCGAGCGGGCGGCCTCGAAATAGCGGGGCTCCTGCAGCCGCGCGGCGGCCCGCGAGAGCGCCTGGATAGCGGTCCCCTGCGAGAGCCCGCTGACCCATGGCGGGCGGCCCTTGTCGAAGCTGAACATCGACTCGAAGGCGATCCCGCCGGCCCGCGCGGTGGCCAGGCCGAGGGCCTCGTCGAGCAGGGCGCGAAGCTCGTCGTCGCGCACCTGCGTCTGGAAGAGCCCGTTGGCGCGCCCGAAGGTCCCCAGCCACTGGACCTGGATCCCCTGGCCCGGGTAGTACTGCCACACGAGCTGGCTGCCGGCGAACATCACGCGCTGGCCGTAGTGCAGCAGCGAGCCGTTGGACCACCACGCGCGGTTGCGCTGCAGGGTCAGGAAGACGAGCGGGGCGCGCGAGGCGCTGAGCAGGCCGCCGGCGGCGATCGCGCGCGTGTTGGAGACGACCGCGGCGAGCTGGCGCCGGCGGGTGCCGTGCAGGCGCTCGAGCTCGGCCTTGGCGTTGTCGTAGGTCTGCGCCCAGGCGTCGTGATGGACCTGGTCGATGGCCCCCGCCGCCAGCAGCGCGTCGAGCTCGGAGGGCACGGTGCGCGGGACCTGCGCCCGCGCGGCGGGGCAGACGAGGACCGCGAGGACGGCCGCGAGCAGGACGACCGGCGGGCGGCGCACCGCCGCGATGCTAGCGGCGCGCGCGGCGTGTGCCCGCAAGCGCCCGCCCGCGCGGCCAGTAGTCTCCGGCGCCTCCGTGGACCTGCGCCGATTCCTCCTGTCGAGCCAGGGCTGGCCCTACCTGCTGGTCCCGTTCATCCCCCTCGCCATCGCCCTGGAGCTCGTGCACGCGGGGGCGGTCGTGATCTTCTTCGCCTCGGCGCTGGGCGTGATCCCGACGGCGGCGCTGATGGGCCGCGCGACCGAGGAGCTGGCCGTGCGCTCGGGCCCCGGCATCGGCGGGCTGCTCAACGTCACCTTCGGCAACGCGCCCGAGCTCATCATCGCGCTCTTCGCGCTGGGCGCCGGCCTGCACGAGGTGGTCAAGGCCTCGATCGTCGGCTCGATCATGGGCAACGTCCTGCTCGTGCTCGGCGCGGCGATGTTCTTCGGCGGGCTCAAGCGCGACCACCAGACCTTCAACCGCACCGCCGCCTCGGCGCAGTCCTCGATGCTGCTGCTGGCCGCCGCGGCGCTCGTCATGCCCGCCATCTACGAGCTCGTCGAGGGCAGCGGGCTGCCGAAGCCCGGTGCCGAGCGCGTCCACTACGACTCGACCGTGATCGGGCTCTCGGCCGCCGTCGCGTGCGTGCTGATCTTCTCCTACGTCGCCGGGCTGTGGTTCTCGCTGAAGACCCACCGCGACCTCTTCAACCCCACCCACGACGGCGACGATGAGCACGGCGAGCCGTGGTCGGTGCGCAAGTCGGTCACGGCGCTGGCCATCGCCGGCGTGGCGGTCGGCGTGATGTCGGAGATCCTCGTGGACTCGATCTCCGACGCCGCCTCGCAGCTCGGCCTCAGCGAGTTCTTCATCGGCGTCATCGTCGTGGCGATCGTCGGCAACGCCGCCGAGCACTGGGTCGCGGTGCTCGTGGCGGTCAAGGACAAGATGGACCTCGCGGTCAACATCGCGATCGGGTCCAGCGCGCAGATCGCGCTCTTCGTGGCGCCCGTGCTCGTGCTCGTGAGCTTCTTCCTCGGGCCGCATCCGATGGCGCTCGTCTTCAACGGCTTCGAGCTCGGCGGCATCCTGCTGGCGATCATCATCGCCAACCACGTGACCAACGAGGGCGAGTCGACGTGGTACGAGGGACTGCAGCTGCTGTCGGTCTACGTCGTCCTCGGCATCGCGTTCTTCGTAGCCTGAGGGCATGACCCTCGCCGCCGGGCTCATCGCCGTCGTCGTCGCCCTGCTGCTCGTCGACCTGCTCCTCTTCGCCCGCGGCCGCGCGCCGAGCTTCCGCGAGAGCGTCGCCTGGAGCGCGGGCTGGTTCGTGCTCGGGCTGGCGGTGGCGCTGCCGCTGTGGCTCATCGACGGCGGCGACGGCGCGGTCGACTACGTCACCGTCTACCTCATCGAGCGCACGCTCTCGCTCGACAACCTCTTCGTCTTCCTGCTCATCTTCGGCGCCTTCGCGGTGCCGCAGGCCCACCGCGGCAAGCTGCTGTTCTGGGGCATCGTCCTGGCGCTGGTGATGCGCGGGCTGGCGATCTTCGTCGGCGTCGAGCTCATCGAGCGCTTCCACTGGATCGTCTACGTGCTCGGCGCCACGCTGCTCGTGCTCGCGTGGCGGATCCTGCGCGGCGCGCACGAGGACGCCGACCCCGGGCAGGGGCGCGCCGCGCGGCTCGTGCGGCGCGTGCTGCCGGTCGGCGAGCACTATCACGGGGCGCGCTTCCTGGCCCGCGACGGCGGGCGGCTGGTCGCGACGCCGATGGTCGTCGCGCTGGCCGCCGTGGTGGCCGCCGACATCGCCTTCGCGGTCGACTCGATCCCCGCCGCCTTCGCGATCACCACGGACGCGCTCGTCATCTGGACGGCCAACGCCTTCGCGCTCATGGGCCTGCGGGCGCTCTTCGCGCTCGTCGAGGAGCTGATCCGCCGCTTTCGCTACCTGGACGAGACGATCGCCGTCGTCCTCGGCCTCGTGGGCGTGAAACTGCTCATCGAGGACGTCTACAAGGTGGGACCCGTGGCCAGCCTGGCCATCGTGCTGGGCGCCTTCGTGGTCGGGATCGGCGCCTCGATCGTCAGCGACCGCCGCGATCCGGCGGGCGCGGCGGAGCGTCGAGCGGCTGCCTAGGCACGCCCGGCGGCGTCCAGATCGGGCGGACGCTCCCTAAGCGCCGGCCGCGATCCGCCGATTAGAAAGGGGAATTGCGCGAGGACCGCACCCAAGCCGATCAGCTCGTCGCCCTGCAGCGCGTGCAGGGCCTGCTCGACGTCGCCCGTCTCGTGGGCTCGGACCGCAGCATGGACTCCGTGCTGGCCGAGATCGCGCGCACGATCTCCGAGGCGCTCGGCTTCCGCGGCGTGGCCTTCAACCTCTACCGCCCGGCGTGGGACGACTTCATCGTCTCGACCGTCCACGGCAGCGAGGCGATGTGCGACGAGCTGCTGGGGGAGACCTACGGCTGGGGCGTCTGGGAGCTGCCGCTCGAGGAGCGCTTCGAGCGCCGCGGCGCCTACTTCATCCCCGACGGCGCGCTGGACTGGAGCGACCCCGAGCTCGGCGCGCGCTACGTGCCCGCCGGCCCCGCGGTCGCCGCCGGCGACGCCTGGATCCCCGGCGACGAGCTCTTCGTCCCCTGCCGGCACTCCGACGGCCACCTGCTCGGGATCGTCTCGGTCGGCGAGCCGGAGTCGGGCCTGCGCCCCTCCGACGACCAGCTCGACCTGCTCGTGGCGATCGTCGCGCTCACCGGGCGCGCGCTGCAGGGCGCCCAGGAGGCCGTCGAGGCCGCCCGCCACCGCACTGCGCTCGAGCAGCTGCTGCAGATCTCCTCACGCCTGCCCGAGCACCGGTCGATCGACGAGGTGCTCCAGGAGGTCTGCGACGGCGTCGCGGGCGCGCTGGAGTTCCAGAAGGTCATGATCGAGCTCGTCGACGACGCCACCGGGCTGCTCACGCCGCGCGCCGTCGCCGGCTGGCCCGACGTCTCGCACGCCCCGCAGTGGCGCCTGTCGGTCGACGAGATCCGTCCGCTGCTCGACCCGGCCTTCGAGGTCGAGGGCTGCTACCTGGTCCCGCAGGTGGCGGCGCTCGCGCGCACGCCGCAGCGCGACGCCTTCACCTCGACCATGAACGGCCACGGCCCGCACGCCTGGAACCATCACTGGCTCGTCGTCCCGCTCTACGACCAGGAGGGCGAGCTCGTCGGGCGCATCTGGGCCGACGACCCCGCCGACCGGCTGCTGCCGTCGTCCTCGCGCCTGCAGGCGCTGGGCGTGCTCGCCAACCAGGCGACCATGGCGGTCATCGCCGCCGGCCACGTCGAGCAGCTGCGCGCGCAGGCCGATCGCGACCCGCTCACGGGCATGCTCAACCGCCGCGCCTTCATGCGCGAGCTCGACGGCGAGCTCGACCGCTCGCGCCGCTACGGGCACAACCTGGCGCTGGCGATCGGCGACCTCGACGACTTCAAGGCGATCAACGACACCGACGGCCACCCGGCGGGCGACCGCGCGCTCGAGGACGTGGCCGCGCTGTTGCAGCGCACGCTGCGCGGCAGCGACCTCGCCTTCCGCATCGGCGGCGACGAGTTCGCCCTGCTGCTGCCCGAGACCGACAAGGCGCAGGCCACGGAGGCGGTCGGGCGCACCGTCGCCGCGCTGGCCGACGGCCGCGGGCTGGGCATCTGCTTCGGCATCGCGCTCTTCCCCGAGGACGGCGCGGAGGCCGAGGAGCTCATCCGCCGCGCCGACCAGGCCTTGTATGAGGCCAAGCGCTCGGGCGGCGACGTCTGCTTCGCGGCGCACGCCGCCTGAGCGGTCATACACTCGGGGGCGTGACGGACCCCGGACACGTCGCCGTCGGAACCTGGAGCGGCGGGCGCTTCATGCACTTCGGCGAGGCCGTCGACGACGACCGCCTCGTGGCCCTGCTGCGCCCGGGCGACGGCATCGACACCGTCCTCACGGCCGACGCCTACGGCGCCGGCGAGGCCGACGCGCTGCTCGGCCGCGCGCTCGCCGGCGTCGCGCGGGACGCGTACTGCCTGGTCGGCGCGGTGGGCCACGACTTCTATCTCGGCGAGCGCGAGGGAGCGAAGGGCTTCCCGCGCTTCACCGACCCGCGGCTGCGGGCGCCATCGGAGTACGGCGCCTACCTGCGGATGGCGGCCGAGCGCTCGCTGGAGCGCCTCGGCGTCGAGCGCTTCGACCTCCTGCTCCTGCACAACCCCGACCGCGCCGGGTACACGAGCCCGGAGGTGTGGGAGGGGATGGCGGCGCTGCGCGACGCCGGCCTGACGCGGGCGCTGGGCGTCGCCCCGGGGCCGGCCAACGGCTTCACGCTGGACCTCATCGACTGCCTGGAGCGCTTCGGGTCGCTGATCGACTGGGCGATGGTGATCCTCAACCCGCTCGAGCCATGGCCGGGCGAGCTCGTCCTGCCCGCCGCACAGCGCCACGGCGTCGAGCTGATCACGCGCGTGGTCGACTACGGCGGCCTCTTCTGGGACGACGTCCTCGACGACCACGCCTTCGCCCCCCGCGACCATCGCGCCTTCCGGCCCGAGGGCTGGGTCGCGGCCGGCCGCGAGCGGCTGGAGCGTATGCGCGCCGTCGCCGAGCGCCACGACCTGACGCCGCTGCAGCTCGCGTGCCAGTGGAACCTCGCCCACGCGGCGGTGCGCTGCGCGGTGCCGACGCTGATCGAGGAGCCGGGCGCCGCCAAGCCGATCGAGGCCAAGCGCGCCGAGCTCGCCGCCGTGCCGCGCGAGATCGGCCTCACCGAGGCCGAGGTCGCCGAGATCCGCGCCATCGGCGACAACACGGGCTCCATGGCCCTGAAGGGCGCCTCGCCGCAGTTCCAAGGCGACCCGCGCGCCGACGGCTGGCCGCTGACGCAGGAGCTCCACGACCTTGCGCAGCGTTGGTCCATCGACCCCGCAGTGTTGTCGCAGAGCCACGCCCACGCGTAACGCGCGCGCTGCCGCGGTGCGTCGCGTGCGCGCCGCGCTCTAGTAGTCGTCGTCCTCGTCCTCGTCGGGCTCGATCTCGTCGAGCTCGTCGGGGTCGTCCTCGGTCGCCGCGACCGCCCCCGTGGGGCCGGGGTGGTGGCGGACCTCGAAGCGCTCGATCAGCTCGTCGCGGACGCGCTCGTCGATGGGCACGTCGTCGCCGATGAGGACCCAGCCCTCGTTCTCGTCGTCCTCGAAGAGCTCGGGATCGACCTCCGGAGCGTCGTCGATGACGAGCAGGACCTCGGTCTCCGGGTTGAAGTAGGTCCCGGGCCGGTTGAGGATGTCGTCGAGCTCGAAGCGTCGTGGCGCGGCCATGGCGCGGAAAGACTAGCCATCCTCGGCGACTTCACGGATCCTGCGCGCGACCTCGGCCTCGACGTCGAGCGGCTCCTTGCCCTGGCGGGCCCGGCGGGCGTTGCGCGCGACCACGAGCTGGCGGATCTCGAGCGCCAGCGACGGGTCGACGGCCGGGCGCGCCAGCGCCGCCAGCTCGGCCTCGATATCGAGCGGCTCGCGGCCCTGGCGGATGCGCCGGGCGTTGCGCGCCTCGAGCATCTGGCGGATCTCCTCGTCGCGCTCGCCGGCCGCCATCGCGGTCGTCGGCTCGCGCTCCGGGCGGTCGGTGCCGTCGCGCAGCGACAGGCCGCCGCGGCCGATCTGGTCGTAGGCCTTGCCGAAGCCCGAGACCGTGACGATCGCCACGAGCGCGGCCAGCACGACCACGACGACGAGCACGATCCCGAAGGCGTCCTGCATGCGGGCATTGTCGCGCGTGCAGCCCTGGCCGGATAGCGGTTGACGCGCCCGTCACGTGGGGTAACCTTCGCCCTGACACCAGATTGACTGACCAGTCAATCGCCTGGCAAGGAGAAGACAGTGGTCGACTTCACTTTGACCGATGAGCAGAAGGCGCTGCGGGAGCTCGCGCACGACTTCGCCGCCAAGGAGATCCGCCCGGTTGCCTGGGAGTACGACAAGGAAGGCACCTGGCCGCAGGAGATCCTCGAGAAGGCCCACGAGCTGGGCCTCATGAACGTCCACGTCCCCGAGGAGTACGGCGGCCCCGGCCTCTCCTATCTCGATGGCTGCCTGATCGAGGAGGAGATCTCGTGGGGCTGCTCGGGCATCGGCACCTCGCTCGGGGCCAACGGCCTCGCCGGCGCGCCCGTCGCCCTCGGAGGCTCCGAGGAGGTCAAGGCCGAGTACTTCGGCGAGCTCGTCGAGTCGCCCAAGCTCGCCTCGTTCTGCCTCACCGAGCCCGACGCCGGCTCGGACGTCTCGGGCATGCGCACCCGCGCCAAGAGGGTCGGCGACAAGTACGTCCTCAACGGCTCGAAGTGCTTCATCACCAACGGCGGCTACGCCGACTGGTTCACGGTCTACGCCAAGACCGACCCCGATGCCGGCCATCGCGGCATCTCCGCGTTCCTCGTGCGCAAGGACGACACGGTGATCGTGGACAAGAAGGAGGACAAGATGGGTCAGCGGGCCTCCAACACCGCGACCATCACCTTCAACGACACCGAGGTCGACGCCAAGTACCTCATCGGCGAGGAGAACAAGGGCTTCAAGCTCGCGATGATGACCCTCGACCGCACGCGCCCGGGCGTGGCCGCCATGGCCACCGGCATCGCGCGCGCCGCGTTCGAGTTCGCCACCGAGTACTCCAAGGAGCGCGTGCAGTTCGGCGTGCCGATCGCGATGCACCAGGCGATCCAGTTCATGATCGCCGACATGGCGACCAAGGTGCACCTCTCGCGCCTGGCGACCTGGAACTCGGCCGTCCTGCTCGACCAGGGCAAGCGCAACACCCTGGAGAGCTCGCACGCCAAGCGCTTCGCGGCGGACACCGCGATGGAGGTCACCACCGACGCCGTCCAGGTCTACGGCGGCTACGGCTTCATCAAGGACTACCCCGTCGAGAAGCTCATGCGCGACGCCAAGATCATGCAGCTCTACGAGGGCACGTCGCAGATCCAGCGCCTCGTCATCGCGCGCGAGACGCTGCTGCCCCGCCACATCGAGGAGCCCAAGGCGGTCGTCGCCGCCTAGGCCCTACGCCGCCTTCGCTCCGTAGCCTGCGAGGCCCTGCTCCAGGGCCTCGTAGGCGCGGTGCGCCTGGTCGCGCAGGTCGGCGGCCACCGCGCGCTGGTCCTCGCCGGCTATGAGCCGCGTGAAGGCCGCGCGGAAGACGAGCCGCTGCGTCCACGCCAGCGAGCGCGCGACGACGGCGGGCACGAGGTCGCCCTCGGGCGCGCCCGTTTCCTCGGCGACGATCGGCGCGAGCGTCGCGGCCTCCTGCTCCCAGCTCAGGAACAGCCGGTCGCGCAGCGTGCGTGCGCCGGCCACGAGGCGCGGGATGCCGACGATCGACTCGACCGGGTCGTGCTCGACGCGGTCGACGAACGCGAGCGTCGCCGCCCGGAAGGGCTCGACGATCGACATGCCGGCCGGGCGCGTGCGGATCGCCTCCACGAGCGCGGCGCGGCGCTCCTCGCCTCCGTGCAGGACGAGGTCCTCCTTGGCCGGGAAGTAGTTGAAGACGGTCTTCTCGGACACGTCGGCTGCCCGCGCGACGTCGGCCACCGTAACCTCATCGAAGCCGTGGGCGAAGAACAGCGCCATCGCCGCCTGGGCGATGGCCTCGCGCGTCTGGCGCTTCTTGCGCTCGCGCAGTCCCTCGGTCGTCGCGGCCATGGGTGCGCAGTCTAACGTACATTTGCTATAAAGTTGCTGTGACTGAAATACCTGCGATCGAGGTCGACGACCTCCGCAAGTCCTTCGGCGAGATCGAGGCCGTCCGCGGCGTCAGCTTCGAGGTGGCCGCCGGCGAGGTCTTCGGGTTCCTGGGCCCCAACGGGGCCGGCAAGACGACCACGATCAACATGCTCTGCACGCTGACGAAGCCGTCGGCGGGGCGCGCGCGCGTCGCCGGCCACGACGTCGTGCGCGAGCGCGACGACGTGCGCCGCCACATCGGCCTCGTCTTCCAGGATCCGACGCTCGACGGCTACCTGACCGCCGAGCAGAACCTGCGCCTGCACGCCGAGCTCTACGGGGTCGACTCCGCCCTCATCCCCGACCGGATGCGCCAGGTGCTCGAGATGGTCGGCCTGTGGGAGCGCCGCGACGCGACGGTCATGACCTTCTCGGGCGGCATGCGCCGGCGCCTGGAGATCGCGCGCGGCTTCCTGCACTCCCCGCGCGTGCTCTTCCTCGACGAGCCGACGATCGGCCTGGACCCGCAGACGCGCAGCTCGATCTGGCGCTACATCGCCCAGCTGCAGGAGCGCGAGGACATCACGATCTTCATGACCACCCACTACATGGACGAGGCCGAGTTCTGCGATCGGATCGCGATCATGGACCAGGGCCGGATCGTCGCGCTCGACACCCCGGAGGCGCTCAAGGCGCAGGTCGGCGCCGATCGCGTGCGCATCCAGACCGAGGACGACGAGGCCGCGATCGCCGCGCTGGCCGGGCGCTTCGAGATCGAGGCCGGCATGTCGGAGGGCGCGGTCACCTTCCTCGTCCCCGGCGGCGAGGAGTTCGTACCGCGGCTCTTCGCGGAGCTCGGGATCCCGATCGTGTCGGTCAGCGTCTCGCGCCCGACGCTCGACGACGTCTTCATGGCGCACACCGGCACCACGATCCGCGACGCCGAGGAGTCCGGCAACAAGCACGCCAACCGGGTGATGATGCAGATGATGTCCGGGGGCCGCCGATGAGCGCCACCGAGCAGGTCGCCGCTCCCACCGGCGCCGCCGCGCCCGAGATCATCCGCGTCCGCGTCCCGCCGCGCAGCTGGCGCAGTGAGCTTCGCGCGATGAAGATCGTCTGGCGTCGCGAGCTGATCCGCTTCCGCAGCGACCGCATCCGGATCGTCACCGCGCTCGTCCAGCCGCTGCTCTTCCTCTTCGTGCTCGGCACGGGCCTGGAGCAGCTCTCGGCGGCGAGCACGCACGGGGTCGAGCTGAAGACCTTCATCTACCC
>CAWKOS010000009.1:0-482505 GCA_963851295.1 uncultured Actinomycetes bacterium
CGACATCCGCGGCTTCACGTTGTTCGCCGACCGCGCGACAGCGCGGAGGCGGTCGCCTACCTCGACGAGTTCTTCGCGACCGTGGTGCCGGTGGTCCATGCGCACGGCGGGCACGTCAACAAGCTGCTGGGCGACGGTCTGCTCGCCGTCTTCGACAAGCCGGACCACGGCGATCGCGCGCTGGCGGCGGGCCGCGCGATGGTGTCTGCCGTCGATGCCCAGCTCGGCGAGCGCTGCCGCATCGGCATCGGCGTCAACTCCGGCCTGGTGCTGATCGGGACGATCGGAGCCGCGGGCGTGGAGGAGCTCGGCGTGATCGGCGATCCGGTGAATGTCGCCGCCCGCGTGCAGGATGCGACGCGCGAGTTCGGCGAGCCGCTGCTCGTCACCGAGGCGACCTGCCTGCTGCTCGACTCCGAGCGCCCCGATCTCGTCGCTCGCGGCTCGCTCGCGCTTCGCGGCAGGGCGCGTCCCATTGAGGTGTTTGGACTCGCGGCGGCAGCCGTAACGGTTCCTGGACGCCCAGGCCATACAACGGAGCGGCGATGATCGCCTTGACCAGACCGTTCCGGCACCGGCTCGCCGGCGGCGCGCGCGCCCGCGAGGAGGCCGCCGCGACGGAGTCGGCGACTGCCCCGCCCGGGCGACCCCCGAGCGGCCGCCGGTCGACATCGCCCCCAACGATCCGCTGCTGGCCTACCTGCAGTCGGCGAGCGGCGCCGTCGACGTCGAGGCGCTCGACCTCGACTCGCCCGCGCTGCGCGAGCTGAAGGCAGCGGGCGTGAAGCTGGCGGTGCCCCTGGTCAGCCAGGGCGAGCTTATCGGGGTGCTGAACCTCGGCCCGCGGCTGTCGGAGCAGGACTACTCGTCCGACGACCGCAGGCTGCTCGACAACCTCGCAGCGCAGGCAGCGCCCGCGCTGCGGGTGGGCCAGCTCGTCCGCGAGCAGGAGGCCGAGGCGGCGACGCGGCAGCGGTTCGAACAGGAGCTCGAGGTCGCGCGGCTGATTCAGCAGAACTTCCTCCCCAAGGAGCTTCCCGACCTGCCCGGCTGGCAGATCGCCGCCTACTACCGGCCGGCGCGCGAGGTCGGCGGCGACTTCTACGACGTCATCCCGCTGCCGGACGGCCGCGTCGCCTTCGTCGTAGGCGACGTCACGGACAAGGGCGTGCCGGCGGCGCTCGTGATGTCCGCGACGCGCAGCGTCCTGCGCGCCTCGGCGCCGCGCCTGATCGAGCCCGGTGTCGTGCTCGAACGGGTCAACGAGCTGCTGTGTCCCGACATGCCGCCGAAGATGTTCGTCACCTGCCTGTACGGGGTGCTCGACCCCGCGACCGGCCACCTGCGCTTCGCGAACGCCGGGCACGACGTGCCCTACGTCAAGACGGCCGACGGGGTCGAGGAGCTTCGCGCCCGCGGCATGCCGTTGGGACTGATGCCGGGCATGGCCTACGAGGAGAAGGAGACCGTGCTGGCGCCGGGCGAGAGCGTCCTGCTGCACTCCGACGGGATCGTCGAGGCGCACGACCCCGACCGCGAGATGTTCGGCTTCCCGCGCCTCAAGGAGACCGTCGCCGAGCACGCCGGCGGACAGCCGCTGATCGACCACGTGATCGCCGAGCTCGAGACCTTCACGGGGAAGGGTGCTGAGCAGGAGGACGACATCACGATGGTCACGCTCGAGCGCTCGGCCGGCGACGCGGTCCTCGCGGAGTTCGAGCTGTCCAGCGCGCCCGGCAACGAGCGTGAGGCGATCGACCGCGTCGCGAGCGCGGTGGCGACGCTCGGCCTCGAGGCGGTGCGCCTCGACCAGCTCAAGACCGCCGTGGGCGAGGCGACGATGAACGCGATGGAGCACGGGAACGAGTACCGGGACGACCGCCCGGTGTCGATCCGCGTGCTGCACGACGGCGATCGGCTGCGCGTTCAGGTGAGCGATCGCGGCAGTGCCGCCGAGGTCCATCCCGCCGAGGCGCCAGACCTGGAGGCCAAGCTCGCCGGCGAGCAGACGCCGCGCGGCTGGGGGCTCTTCCTGATCGAGAAGATGGTCGACGAGGCGAACGTGACCGGCGACGGCACCCGGCGCACGCTCGAGCTCGTCGTGTACCTGCGAGGAGGCGACCATGGCGGTGCATGAGCTCGAGGTGTCGGTCCGCGACCACGGTGGCGTGGCGATCATCGACCTTGTCGGTGACGTCGACGCAGGAGGGGAGGCGGCGCTCCAGCGCGCCTACGAGGAGGCCGCCCGCGAGCCGCGGCCGATCGCCCTGAACTTCTCCCGAGCGGACTACATCAACAGCACCGGGATCGCGCTGATCGTCGGCCTCCTGGCCCAGGCGCGCGCCCGCGGAGTCCAGATCAGGGCGTTCGGGCTGACCGACCACTACCGCGAGATCTTCGAGATCACCCGGCTGGCCGACTTCATGACGATCGCAGACAACGAGAACGGCGCCGTCGACGGCGCGGAACGGAGCAACCATGCCTGAAGCCGCAACCAGGTTCGAGGTGCGCGAGCCGTCCCGGCAGACGCGCGTCATCGACATCCAGGGCGACATCACAGCCGCGAGCGAGGACGTCCTCATGGAGGCCTACACGCGTGCAAGCGACGACGGGGTGCAGGCGATCGTCCTGGGCTTCACCGGCCTGGACTACATGAACAGCGGTGGCATCGGGCTGCTCGTGACGCTGCTCGTGCGCGCCCAGCGCCAGCATCAGCGGGTGCTCGCCTTCGGCCTCTCGGAGCACTACCGCCAGATCTTCGAGTTGACGCGGCTCGACGAGGCGATGTCGATCCACGACAGCGAAGCCGAAGCATTGGCGGTGACCCAATGACACGCGACACGACGAGCTGGGCGAAGTCGGTTTCGCGGCTCAATGTGGGCGACGTGCCCGAGGGCGCGGTCAACCGCAACGTGGACGGCCGCCGCGTCACGTCCCCGATCCAGGGCTTCGGGAAGATGTGGCAGAAGACCTACCGCGTGCGCATGCCGGCCGATCGCGTGTCGCCAACGGAGCTGATCGCGACGTGGAAGCAGCACTTCCCCGAGTTCTGGCCGGACGGCAGCAGCTTCTACTCGCCGCTCACCGGGATCGAGCCGGGCGAGGTCGCGCTGCTGAACATGGCGCTGCCGGGCCGGATGAAGCTCTCGACGGGCGTGATGGTGCTCTACGCCGACGAAGAGTCGTTCACCCTGATGACGCCGCAGGGCCACATGTTCGCCGGCTGGATCACGTTCAGCGCGGTCGAAGAGGAAGGCGAGACCGTCGCGCAGGCGCAGGTGCTGATGCGCGCCAGCGACCCGATCTACGAGGTCGGCCTGGCGCTCGGCGGCCATCGCCAGGAGGACGCGTTCTGGCAGCACACGCTGACGCAGCTCGCCGCCCACTTCGGGCATACGGAGGAGGTGGACACGCAGGTCGTGTGCGTGGATCGCAGGCGCCAGTGGTCGAAGTGGCGCAACGTCTGGCACAGTGCGGCGATCCGGTCGACGCTCTACACGCTCGCCGCGCCCGCGCGCCTGGTCAAGCGCCTGGTGCGGCGCGACCGCGCGATTGCCTGAGCCTGCGGTCGTCGTCGGGTCGGGCCCCAACGGGCTGGCGGCTGCGATCGTCGTGGCGCGGGCGGGCCACGCCGTACGTGTGCTGGAGGGCTCGGAGGCGCTCGGCGGAGGCTGCCGCTCCGCCGAGCTGACGCTGCCGGGGTTGGTGCACGACACGTGCTCCACGGTGCAGTCGCTGGCGCTCGCCTCGCCGTTCCTGCGCGCCCTGCCGCTGGCAGGTCACGGTCTCGAGCTCGTCCACCCGGCGGCCCCGCTCGCGCATCCGCTGGACGACGGGACCGCGGTGATGCTGGAGCGCTCGGTGGCGCGGACCGCGGCCGGGCTCGGGCCCGACGAGGGTGCCTACCGCCGCCTGTTCGAGCCGCTCGTGCGCGACGCCGCCTCGCTCTTCGAGTCCCTGCTCGGGCCACTGCGCGCCCCGCGCCATCCGCTCCTGATGGCGCGATTCGCTGCGAGCGGCACGCGGTCGGCGGAGGGGCTGGCGCGCTCGCGCTTCGAGGGCGAGCGTGCGCGGGCGCTGCTGGCCGGCTGCAGCGCGCACTCCATGCTCCCGCTGGAAGCACCGGTGAGCGCGGCGTTCGGGATCGTGCTCGCGGTGAGCGGGCACGCCGTCGGCTGGCCGGTGGCGCGCGGTGGCTCGCAGCGCCTCGCCGACGCGCTCGCCGCCCACCTGCGCTCGCTCGGCGGGACCATCGAGACCGGGCACGGCGTTGCGTCGCTGGACGAGCTGCCGGTCGGCCGCGCGCCTGTGCTGCTCGACGTGACGCCCCGGCAGCTGATCGAGCTCGCGGGACCGCGGCTGCCCGAGGGCTACCGGCGCCGGCTGGGCCGGTATCGCTACGGCCCCGGCATCTTCAAGATGGACTGGGCGCTGGACGGACCGATCCCGTGGACGGCTCCCGAGGCCGCGCGCGCGGGGACGTTGCACCTGGGCGGCACGCTGGACGAGATCGCCGCCGGCGAGCGGGCCGTCAACGACGGGCAGCATCCCGAACGCCCGTTCGTGCTGCTCGTGCAGGCCAGCCGGTTCGACGCGTCGCGGGCCCCTGCCGGCAGGCACACGGCGTGGGCGTACTGCCACCTGCCGAATGGGTCGGTGCGCGACATGACGGCGGCGATCGAGGCGCAGGTCGAGCGGTTCGCGCCCGGTTTCGGGGATGTCGTCGTGGCGCGCTCGGTCATGGACTCGGCCGCCGTGCAACGGCACAACCCCAACTACGTGGGCGGTGACATCAACGGCGGCATGCAGGACGTGCGTCAGCTGTTCACGCGCCCCGTCGCGCGCGCGAACCCGTACTCGACGCCGCTTCCCGGCGTCTACCTGTGCTCCTCGTCGACGCCACCCGGTGGCGGTGTGCACGGCATGTGCGGATACTGGGCGGCGCGGGCGGCGCTGGCCTCCCGCCGCCGCGCCCCCGGCGATCCCAGGAACGAGAAGTCCTCGAAGTAGACCTGGCTGCGCGGGATGCCTCGCTCGATGAACTGCGTCGCGAGGTTCGCATTCATCGCAGGCGGCCCGCAGATCAGGATCGCGGCGTCGTGCTCGATCGGGCGGCTGACGCCGATGATGTCCTGCGCGCTGATGCGCCCCAGGGAGCGACTGCGGATCGGCACGACGCGGAACTGTGGGTACCGGTCCGCCTTCGCGTAGAGCTCGTCGATGAAGTGGGCGTGCTCGGGCCCCTCCGTGCAGTAGAAGAAGTCAATCTCGCCGGTCGAGCCGTCGAGGTTTCGCGCCATGCTCAGCAGCGGCGTCACCCCGATGCCACCGGCAATCCAGATCTGTCGCACGTTCGGCACGTTGAGGTACGAGAACGTGCCGTAGGGACCTTCGATGTCTGCGCGCGCCCCGGGCGTCAGGCCCTTGAGCGCCGCGGTGTGGTCGCCCAGCGCCTTGACCACGACTGCGAGCGTCCCGTTCCCCGGCGCCGAGGCGATCGAGTAGGGGTGCGGCTCGCGCGAGACCGCGGCCGAACGGAAGCTCACGAAGATGAACTGCCCGGGCATGAACGCGATCCCGCGACCCACCGGCTCCAGGCGGATCTCCACGACCGTGTCGTCGAGCGCGTTCACCGCGGCGACGACGTATCGGTGACGGCGCGCCAGCACAGTTGTGAGGAGCGAGCGGTAGACGAACGCGGCGAGCGCGACGGCGGTCAGCACGGCGACGACCACCAGTAACGGCGTCGCCGACCGTAGGCCGGGCACACCAACCGCGTGCAGCGCCGCGATCGCGAAGGTCACCCCGAGCGCTCGCTGGACGAGCACGAACCGCTCGTGGGAGAGCGGCACGAAGAACGTCAGCGTCAGCGCGGCGGCTATGCATGCGAGCGCGATCGTCCCGGCGAAGACCGCCCAGCCCGCCGCAGGCAGGAAGAGCCTGAGCCCGTCCGCGTGCCCGGCGGCCAGCACCCCGTGAGCGACCGCCAGCGCGAGCGCGGCGACCGCGATGCGGCGGTGCGCGGCGTACATCGCTTCGAGGCCGCCGAACAGGCGCGCGACCGGCTTGAGCCTCCCGGCGATGATCAGGTTCCCGGCGAACGCGGCCACCGCCGCGAGGCCCGTGATGTTCGCAAGGCTGCCCAGCGTCGCCGTCGTGCTCGCGAACCGGCTGTCAAGCGGACGCGCCGTGGCCCAGACCGCGATCGGTGTGAGCACGATTACGCCGAGAACGATCCAGCCGCGGGCATTGCGGATGCGGCCAGCGGCGGACCCCTCCATCGACCGACCATAACGGAGGGATGCCACCACGGTGGCGATCTCCCAGGGTGGCGCGATCGGCGCGCCCGCGCGGCGGACCTAGCGTCGGCGAGGTCTGGTCCACCACAAGGAAGGAGCTCGCGATGCGAGCCATCAAGCGCCTCATCCCGGCGGTCGCCGTGGCGGCGCTTGCCGGAGGCTTTGCGGCGTACGCGCTTGCGACGCCGTCGTCCGGCTAGCATCCGACAACGCCGGCGATCGGGATGCTGGCCGCCGGCCACCAGGTCAACACCGACCGGCTGAAGTTCCAGACGAAGGACGCCGCGGACGTCGCGGCGTTCAGCTTCACGTACGACCCGCTCGGCTTCTCCGGCTGGCACACCCATCCAGGGATCGTTTTCGTCGTCGTGCAGGCGGACGCTGCTCTCAAGTGAGCAGTGAGCGTGTCGAATCGGCGCCCCACGGGCTCCCGCCCTGGACGACACGCGAGCGCGTCGTCCGGGCGCGTGCCGACGACCGCAATCGCTGGCGAAAGCGAGCGCAAGCCGGCGCCCGGGTCGAACGTCTCTTGTCGTCCTGCGGGTGGCCGAACGAACCCCTCCCCACCGCGACGTCCAGCCGGACATGCGCGCCCTGTGAGAGGACACGGGCCGCCGACGCCCGCCGCCACACAATCCGGCTGCTCGATATCGGCGTCCTGCCGGAGGCGCCAATGGTCGTCCTCAACCCGCAGCCCGCGCCCCGTCGAACCGGGCGCGACGACCCGATCGCCTTGCCGACTACATGGGTTATTGCCCGCATCGCCGCGAGGGCCACATGAGGTGCGGCACGCGCGACGGCCGCACACTCTCCAGGAGGAGACGCCTCGACCCGCGCCTCCTCGTCGTCCGCAGCAGGCGCGCCACTACCGAACCATGGGCTGCCCGCAATGGGGCGAAAGCGGCGCGTGGCGCCCTGCTTTCCGCGCGGTGCACAACCAGGCGGCGGGGCCGCTGAGATAAGCGCGTTCAAGTGGAAGCGGGGCTCATGGTCGGCGCGGACCGCTCTTTGCTGAGCGCCAACCTAGTCAGCGCACGAGTTGTCTTCGAAGCTGTCCTGCGAGGCGCACCGAGGCTTCGATTTCCACGCGCCTGATCGACACGCTTTCGACGTTGATTCCGAAGGGCACGCCGAGCGTGCGACAGTAGGCCATTAGTTCGGTTGCTGTCGTGAACGCTTGCTGATACGAGGCCTCGAGTGGGTCTGCGGCGTGCTTGAGGTCATTCTCGATCCATCGCGGGACATCGACGCCCAGCCACCGGAGAAAGTCCAGGGTTTTCATCGACCCGCATACCGAGAACGTGAAGACGAAAGGCGCTTGCGACATGCCGCGCGCCTTGCACTCGTAGTGATAGTCGGAGACGAGGTTCTTCGCTGCGTTGGTGTCGTAGACAACCTGGGTCACGAAAAACCGACAACCGGCATCCTGTTTGGCGAGGAGGCGTAGGTGTTCATCGTCGCGGCGGCCATGGCGCTCAGGGATTGCTACGCCGCCTAGTGACAAGGTCGGGTTAGCTTCACGCCGCAGCGCTTGAGCACCCGCGAGGGAGGTCCGAGCTTTCGCGCCCCTCGAGGCTGCTCCAACGAGGACCGTCATCAACCGCGCCGGATCTTGCGCCGAGAACCAGGACCGCAAGTCTTCGGGCGCGTATTTGCCGACCGCGCGGTAGACGATGACCGGCGTCGGCCAGTTCTCGAGATGATTGGCGAGGTAGTCGGCAGGATCCAGTGTCGGCATGAACGGAAACGGGCGCTCCGCCGGATTCCGCTCGGCTTCGTCGTGGATGTCGTAAAGGATCAGGCCGTCCAGACCCAGCGGGCGAAGCCGAGCGGCTGTCGCGTCGGCAATCTCCTGCGCGCGTTCGCGCTCGGTCGCGAGACGTGGGGGGGTGAGGGCGAAGAGCAGAAACTCGCCCTGGCCCCGCGCAATACGACCGATCAAATCCACGGGCGAGACGGTAAGGCAAAAGCAGCGGTGCGGGGCGACCCCGGCGGCGCTTCCGCCACGGACGACAGAGGGGAGCCGAACGCCCGCTCGAGCGGGACCGCCCGGTTCACGCGTGAGCAGGCGCGAGTGATCAGCTTCGCGGCGCTGTCGCTTTGCCGCCGAAGCAGGCGCGAGCCTACGGCGCCCCGCGACTCTCCCTGCTCGTCCGAGGCGGGAGCCGTCGCGGACCGCGTGTGCGCTGTCGCATTCGCACTCGAAAGCGACGGCATCGATGGGCGGCGCCCGTCGGCCTCGATCGGGAGATGAACGACCACTACGAGCTCGTCACGGCGAGCGGCGCCGTTACGGCGGCCACGCTTGCGAACGCGAACGCGAACGCGAGCGCGTGCGTGCGGTGGGCTGGGAGAACCCGTCGTGTGCGGCGGGCTCCGTTCGTGTCCGTCGCGAGTATCCCGGCGGTCGAAGCGAGGTGGCGCGATGGCTGGCGTCGCGCGCCCGCCGGGAGCGGGCGCGCGCGGTCCGATCGCCACGGGCGTGGCTGCTACGTCAGCGCCTGCTGGCCCGGCCTGACGGTACGGATCGGGCCGGCGCCGAGGCGGACCCTGGTGGGACGGTCGCAGCTGATGGTCACGCCGTCCGGCGTCGCGTGTAGTTGCAGGAGCGACCCGCAATAGCGGACGCGCACGTCGAGCGAGGGCCACTCGGGCGGCAGGCAAGGGTCGATGCCGAGCGCGTCGGTGGCGGGGCGCAGCCCCATCATGCCGAGCGCCACCGCCCGCCACGTGTTGCCCATGGCGGCGGTGTGCAGCCCGGGTCTCGGCACGGCGCGCAGGTGCGGCAGGTCGATGAACGCGCTCTCGCGCAGCCAGTGCAGCGCCTTGCCGGGTCGTCCGGCCCGTGCCAGCGCCTCGGCGGCGGATCCCGGGGAGAGTGAGCTTTCATGGCATGTGCGTGGCTCGTAGAAGTTGAGGTTGGGCTGCAGGGAGCCGGGTGCGGTCTCGTTCGGCACGTTCAGGTGCAGCAGCAGCACATCGTTCTGCTTGACGACCTGACTGCCAGCGGTCCGCTCATAGCCGAGTAGCCGCGGTGCTGAGAACGGCCGGTGGGCCACGTCGGCGGCGACGAGCGGCTCACGCTCGAAGAAGCCCGAGAACTGCTCATAGATGCGCTTGCTGTTTGGATTGGGCGTGTCGGTGACGTCCGACGCGGAGGTGATGTTCCCGACCGGGCGGCGAGCTGACTCTCATTGAGGCTGTCGGCCGGGCTAGGGCCTGACTTCCTTTTGTTTTGTCGCTCGTCGCCGGTCGGGGATGTCTGGCGTGACTTGATAGATGCGTGGCACCGCCTCGAGCAAGCCGTGTCCACCAGACGTCCGCCCCTGACGTATCAAGAGGAGGACGAGGGTCATGATCGTGCTTGGCGCGGACACTCACAAGCGTTCGCACACGGTGGCCGCGGTGGCGGCCGCAACCGGCGAGCTGCTCGGCGAGCAGACCGTCCGGGTCGGCCGGCGCGGGTTCGGCGCGCTGTTGCGGTGGGCGCGCGGCCTTGACGGCGACCGCGTGTGGGCGCTGGAGGACTGCCGGCACGTCTCGGGATCGCTGGAGCGGTTCTTGATCGAGCGCGGCGAACGGGTGTTGCGCATCCCGACGCACCTGACCGCGAACGCACGCAAGAGCGCCCGCCAGCGCGGCAAGTCGGATCCGATCGACGCGGTCAACGTCGCCCGCGCCGCCCTGCAGGAGGGCCTGGACGCGTTCCCGGCCGCGCACTTGGACGGGCCCGAGCTCGACGTGCGGCTGCTGGTCGACCACCGCGAACGGCTGGTCGGTCATCGCGTCGAGCTCAACAACACGCTGCTGTGGCATCTGCACGACCTGTGGCCCGAGCTGCGGCTGCCGGGCGGCGCATTGTTCTCGAAGAAGTGGAGCACGCGCATCGGCGGGCGGCTCGCCCGCGCGCAGCAGACGATGCGCGTTCGGATCGCGCGCGATGAGCTGCGCCGACTGCGCGAGCTCACCCAGGCGATCAACCAGCTCGAGCGCGAGATCAGCGAGCTCGTCGGGCAGATCGCACCGCAGCTGCTCAGCGAGCCGGGCTTCGGGCCGCTGATCGCCGCCAAGCTCGTCGGCGAGATCGCCGGCGCCCAGCGCTTCGCGACCCCGGCCAGGCTCGCCCGCGCGGCAGGCGTCGCACCGATCCCCGCCAGCTCGGGAAACACCCAGCGCCAGCGGCTCGACCGAGGCGGAAACCGCCAGATCAACGCGGCGCTGCACCGCGTGATCGTCACCCGCGCGCGCTGTCACCCGCAGACCCGCGACTACATCGCCCGCCGACGCGCCGAGGGCAAGAGCAGCCGCGAAGCGATCCGCTGCCTCAAGACCTACCTCGCCCGCCGCGTCTGGCGACTGCTGCAGCCGCCCACCCCCGCCCAGGACATCGACACCATCAATTTCTTGACATAGAAGCGACAAGATGCGATAGCGGGATGGGACGATCGACGCGGCGCGTGAGTTGGACGAATCTGAGCAGTGGCTGGAAACGGGCCGCCGACGCCCGCCGCCACGTCATCCCGCTGCTCGACATCGGCGTCCTTCCAGAGGCGGCCGATGGTCTGCCTCAACCAGCACCCCGCGCCCCGTCGAGCCCGGCGCGACGACCTGATCGCCTTGCCTTCTACATGGGTTGTTGCGCGTATCGCGGGAAGGGCCGATTGAGTCGCGGCGAGTGCGCATGCATCGGCAAACGGGCTCTGCGTCGAGCGCCAGCGGGAGCGTGTTGCGGTCGTCGAAGGCGGGAGCGAGGCGTCTTGCGTGCTTGGGATTAGGCCGAGTGCTCCTCCTCGTCGAGGCTGTCGGGAAAAGGGGGTGGTGTCCGGTCGGGTCGGGAGCCTTGCGGGCATGGGCGCGAGGTTCATCGGTGTTGATCGTGATCAGGTGTTCTTGATGCCGCCGTCGCTGCGTGACTGGGTGCCGGAAGGGCATCTGGTCTGGACGGTGCTCGACTCGGTCGAGGAGCTGGACTTGTCGGCGTTCTACGCGGCTTACCGCGCGGATGGTCATGGGCGGCCGGCTTACGAGCCGTCGATGATGGTCGGGCTGTTGCTTTACGCCTACGCGCGCGGGAACCGGTCGTCGCGGGCGATCGAGCGCGCGTGCGTCGAAGACGTCGCCTACCGCGTCGTCGCGGGCAACCTCGTGCCGGATCACTCGACGATCGCCGAGTTCCGTTGTCGCCACGAGCGGGCGCTGGGCGAGGTGTTCACCGGCGTCCTCGGGCTCTGCGCCCGCGCCGGCTTGGCGTCGGTCGGTGTCGTGGCGATCGACGGGACGAAGATGTCGGCCAACGCCTCGGTCAACGCCAACCGTGACTTTGGGCAGATCGCGCGCGAGATCCTCGAAGACGCGGCGGAGACAGACCGCCGCGAGGACGAGCTCTACGGACGCGAGCGCGGCGACGAGCTGCCCGAGCATCTACGCACCAGGGAGGGTCGGCGCAAGGCGTTGCGCGAGGCCAAGGAGCGTCTCGCGCGCGAGCGCGAGCAAGCCGCCGAGTCTGACGGCGACGAAGGCGACGGGGTGGCGCTCGAGCTGGACCCAGAGCGGTTCGTCACGCGCCCGCAGGGTCGCAGGGCCTGGGTCCGCGAGGGCCGCCGCGCCCTGGACGCCAAGCGCGAGCGCGAAGCGCGACCGATCGCGCAGGAACGCACCGACCGGCTCTTTGAGGCCTGCCGGCGCCTGGAGGAAGAGCTCGATTTCGAGCACGCCTCACATCGCGCCTACGAGGCCTGGCGCGCGCGGGGGATCGCGAGCGACGGCACGAGCCGGATGGCGCGCGGATCGGTCAAGCCGCACGAGCCCGCGCTGGCCCCGGCCGGGTTGATCAACACCACCGACCACGACTCGCGCGTCGTCCGCACGCACGGCCAGGCGCCGCTGCAGGGCTACAACGCCCAGCTCGCGGTCAACGACCACCAGATCGCCATCGCCGCCGAGGTCACCACGGAGTCGCCCGACTTCGGACACCTCGAGCCGATGGTCCGCGCCACCCAACGCGAACTGCACGCGGCTGGCCTCAACGATCCCGACGTCGTGCTCGCCGACGCCGGCTACTGGCATCAGCGCCAGATGGAAAACGTCGTCAGCGACGGCATGACCGTCCTCGTTCCCCCGGACGCCGGGCTGCGCAAAGACACCCGCCCCGGCTGGACCGGCGGGGTCTATGACTTCATGCGCCGCGCCCTGGCCAGCCCGGAAGGGCGCGCGCTCTACCGGCGCCGCCAGGTCACCATCGAGCCCGTGTTCGGCCAGATCAAGTTCAACCGCGCGATCAAACGCTTCCAACGCCGCGGCCGGGCGGCCTGCAGAAGCGAATGGCGACTCATCGCCGCCACCCACAACCTCCTCAAGCTCCACAGCCACCAGCTCGCCGCCGCAACCCCCTGAGCGGCGGTCGCGGCGCACCGCGCCGATCGCACCCGCCGGGCGGCGAGTCCGAGCTTCACCTCACTCGGCGACTTTTCCCGACAGCCTCCGTCCAACCCAGCACTCCGCGTGATGTCCCTGCGCGCCTCGCCGAACGCGATAGTCCCGGTGCCGAGGTCGATCGACACGTCAGCCTCGGCGTCGACGACAGCGCCGGCGCTCGCGCGCCCAAGCCGCCGGCGACCTTCACCCCGATCCCGCGATGACGGT
The DNA here is from genome assembly GCA_963851295.1 of uncultured Actinomycetes bacterium. GTDB lineage: Bacteria > Actinomycetota > Thermoleophilia > Solirubrobacterales > Solirubrobacteraceae > JAOPZW01. The sequence goes on from CAWKOS010000009.1 coordinate 12,942, forward strand.
GGAAGGTCTAAACCCCCGCGACGTCGCTCCTGTTCGTCGACGTGCGGCGGGCGCTTGCCTCGCTGCGCGGCCGGGAAGCGCGGTGGCGATGAGAAAATGCTGCCCGCCGGGGGAAGGGTGTAACGCTCGGCTTGCGGACGAGCCATGCGCATTGTTCGTGCTCCGGCGAGGTGGCGGCGCGGAGGCGCAGCGCGCCCTGGAGCTCTGGGACCGCTACAGGGGGACCACCGACGCAAAGCGCGGCCGCCGGTTTCTCCGGCGCTCCTATGAGCGCGCGCGTGACCGCGCACTCGGGAAGTGGACGCCGTGGGACCGGCCGACCGCGACGCGCCGCGTGAGCACTGCTTGACGCTTCTCGTGATCCGATGACGTCGCGGCTCAAGTCGCGGGAGATGCACGTCACCCAGGTCAACATCGAGACCTCGCGAAACAGGACGCCACGCACGCCAAGCTCGACGCCATCGCACAAACGCCTCGACCGACTCGAACTCGCAATGCCCGCTCCACCCGCCGGCACGGGATAGCGGCACCTGCAGCGGAGTGACTTAGGACCGTGCGTGTCGTTCTCGAGACCCTCATAAAGGGCCGTCAGGCGGCCAGACGAAGAGCGGAGCCTCCCGGGGCGGGAGCGAAGGGAAGACGGGCCTCCTCGAGATCGCTCCTCGGTGAACACGCGGAGCGTGCCACCGAGGAGGCCCTCCTTCATGGCAGTCCAAAGCGATAGCGAGCATGAGGCCGACCGTTCGTATTCACGACGTGACGTTCGCGCTTGTGGTTCTGCCCGGGCGCACGTTCCGACCGCACGGGTGACCGTACGCGGGTGGAGTCGTTGCCGTCAGCCGATCGACGCCGTTCCGCCGAGCACGCCCGGTCGAGAGGCCGAGCGGCGAAGCGGATCAGCGCCTGTGCGTCGAGCCAGGGCCGGCGGCGTACGCTTGGCGCAGCTACGAAGGAAGGTGCGCACATGTCGAGCGAACCCACCGCCACAGCCCCCGGGGACACCGGAGCGTCAGGCCGGGGGCGGCCGCTCACGTGGCGTGACGTCCAAGGTGAGACCCGACGACACGCCGACGAGCTCATCAGCACCGAGGCCGAGGCCGCGGCTCTGCACGCCCTGCGCACGGCCACCGAGGAGACCGACGGTGACATGGAGCGGCACACCGTGCGCCAGTATTTGATCGCCGAGCGCCTCGCTGACACGGGCGGCGTCGCGTATGACCGTGAGCTGCTGCTCTGCGCCTCGTTCCTGCACGATGCGGGCCTCTATGGCCCCGCGAGCACGGGGGACGTCTACATCAAGGACTCCGCACGCTACGCCCGTCGAACGCTTGAACCATTCCGTTGGCCGGAGGAGCGCCTGCGACTCTGCCTCGACGCCTGCGAGCAGCACCACGCCTTCACCACGCGCTGGTCGATGGGAAATGAGGTCGAGCTCGTCCGCCGCTCCGACCTCGTCGAAGTGATCCCAGAGCTGATGCGCTTCGGCATCCCTCGTTCCTGGCTCAAGCGAGAGCTGTGGCACGCGGTGCCGCGGGCCGGCTTCTGGCCGGCCACCTGGGACGTGACCCGGACCCACTGGCGACGGATGCTGCCGGGCATGTTCCGGCCGCCGAGGCCCGAGCGGGCGACCGGGATCGAGCCGCACAACCTGATGAAGGCGATCGTCCAAGACAAGTACGGCTCCCCTGACGTCCTGGAGCTCCGAGCTATCGACAAGCCGGTCCTCAAGGACGACGAGGTGCTCGTACGGGTCCGGGCGGCGGCCGTGAATATCGGTGACTGGCACTTGCTGAGGGGCGTGCCGTACGTCATGCGCGCGGTGTCGGGTCTGCGCAAGCCCAGGCGCGCGGTACCGGGACTCGATATCGCCGGTCAGGTCGAGGAGGTCGGCAGAAACGTCAAGCAGTTTCGCCCGGGCGATGAGGTGTTCGGCTGGTGCGCGGGCGCCTTCGCCGAGTATGCCGGTGCCGCGGAGAACAACCTCCTGCCGAAGCCGGCCAACCTCACGTTCGAGCAATCCGCGGCCGTCGGAGATTCCGCGTTCACCGCCCTCGCCGCCGTTCGCGATCAGGGGAAGGTGCAATCTGGGCAAAGAGTGTTGATCAACGGTGCGTCGGGCGGTGTCGGCACGTTCGCCGTGCAGATCGCGAAGTCGTTCGGCGCCGACGTGACCGGCGTCTGCAGCACGCGGAACGTCGACCTGGTCCGATCGATCGGCGCCGACGAGGTCATCGATTACACGAAGGAGGACTTCTCCCAGACCGAGCCGCGCTACGACGTGATGCTCGACCTGATTGGGAGCCGTTCGCTGTCGGACTGCCGGCGAGCGCTGACCCGGCGGGGCACGTACGTCGTGGTCGGCGTGCGGGACCTCGGTCGTTGGTTCGGGCTCGCTCGTCAGGTCAAAGCGCTACTGCTGTCGCCGCTCGTGCGCCAGCGGATGCGGGTGTTCGTCGTGAGGCACAACAGGGAGGACCTGGCTGTTCTGAAGGAGCTCGTCGAGGCCAAGAAGGTCGCGCCGGTCATCGATCGGCGCTACGAGTTGAGTGAGGTCCCCGAAGCCCTTCGACACCAGGGAGAAGGACACACCCGAGGAAAGATCGTCATCGCCGTGTGAGGGCTAAACGCCGCTCGGGTCACGCGATCTTGGTACTTAGCAAGCTGGAGCGGGAGGCTCCGGCGAACTTCCAGCGCGTCAAGGGCGTCGTTGGCCGGGATGCGGCGGAGCACGCTTACTTCGCGCGACGAGCGAGCATGTCGGCTCCCGCGCGCCACACGCTCGCGATGAACGAGGACCAGGCGCCCGCCGGCGCTCGATGGGAGACCGTGCCGCTCCGGCATCCATGAGAGCGGCGGCGACAGGCGGACTGTTCCTATCCATGTCGGACGCCGTCGCGTCGGGCGCGGCTGGGGTGCCAATCAGGCCGACGATCCAGGCGAGGACGTAGACCGCCCCGGAGGTGGTGACGGCGATGTGACTGCCTCGTAGGCGGGGTTAGCAGTGGCCACGGCGCCGGCACCGATCGGCCAATTCGACACTCCAGCGCACGCGGCGCAGGTCAGCGGCGAGAGGATGCCGACGCCGAGCGCGACACCGCCGTCCGAAACGGCGGTCTGCGCGTGGCGGTCGACCGTCGGGACGCCGACCGCATGACCGTGACGCTCGCCGGCGATTGCGACGGGGGCAGCGGTGAGCAGTTCGCCGCGCAGCTCGCGCCCTTCGAGCAGAAGCGCCGGCGACGATCGACATAGACCTGCGCGAGACGAGATTCATCGACTCCGCGGGGCTCGCCCAGTTGATCGGCGCTTACCAGGCGCGCCCGCGACGAGCAACGGCGCGTCGTGCTGGTCACCGGCGCGGCCGATCGACCGCCTCCTCGCCCTCAGCAGCGCCGACCAGATCCTGGACACTACCCGCGATCCAGTCGCCCTCGACTGAGCACGGTTCGGCGCCGCGCGAACGGGAGGGATTACCGCACGCCGAAGGGCGGGACGCGACTCGTTTCCACCCCGACGCGACCGGGGCGACGCGACGAGACTGCGGCTGGCGCACCGGTGTGCATGCGCACTTCCGTGCGCCTCGCTCGCATCTGCCGCACTGAAGACAGGATCCGCGCTCTCGGAATCCAAGGCGTAGCGACGGCGCGCCTACAGTGGCACCACGGCGGGTGCGGTCGAGAACCGATGCGACGCCGTTGAGAACCCCTACTCGGGCGACATACGACTACGGATGTATCGCGGCCGCCGAGGCGGTACGACATGCCGCGAAGGAGGTGTTGTGATGAGTGCCACGAAGACCGCGCCTCGCGCTCACGGAGCGGCGACCGCGTCGCTCAAGCAGGTCGGACATTTCGCCCTGCACTTCGCCGAGATGTGTGCCCCGATGTGCATCGGCTTCGCCGTCGGCGATCTCCTGTACTTCTGGCTCGCGAGCCTTGCCGGCTATTCCGAGCCCTTCAGCGAACTGCCCTACCTGTCCGTCCTCGTGGTCACCGTCTCGATGACGGCGCCGATGACGGCCTGGATGCTCTACCGCGGGATGCCTGACCGGGCGATCGCGGAGATGTCGGCTGCGATGCCGATCGTCGCGATCGTGCTCGTCGGCCTCAGTTTGCTCGGTGCCCTGCCGAAGGATGGCCTCGCGTTGCTGGAGCACGGGTTGATGATGCCGGCGATGCTGATCCCGATGCTTCTGCGCCTCGACATCTACAGCGGCGGCGCCGACAGTGGCGTCTAACGCAAGACACGAGCCGCGCCGTCGTCGGTGACGTGCGGGATCATCGGGACCGCGATGAGCCGGCAGGCCGCTCCAGCGTCTCCCGCTTCGCAGCCCGCGGCAGATCGAGCCGCGATGCTGTGGGGGATTGTCGTCGGGCTGCTGCAGGCGGCGACGCCATTGGTCTTCTGGTGGCTGGACAGCGCGACGGTCTACGCGCTCGGGCTGGCAGTGATCGCCGCGATCTACGTCGGCTTCGCGGTCGCCGACGGACGGCCGAAGGTCATCGCCGTCGAGAGCAGCGTGACGTTTGCGTTCGTCGTCGTGGCCGCCGCGGCGATCACCGGATCACCGTGGCTGCTCGTGGTTGGCCTGGCCGGCCACGGATTCAAGGACCTCTGGCAGCATCGAAGCCACTTCGTCGCCAACACGCGATGGTGGCCGCCGTTTTGCATGGTCGTCGACTGGGTCGTGGCCGCCATCATCGTTGGCGAGATCGCAACGGGCATGCACTTCAGCTAGCGAGCGTGTCCGCGCGGTCCCGGCCGCGGTGTGGCTGTGGGCGTGCTCATCGCTGCGGCGGTTCGGCTGCGAGCGCCGGCGCCGCCGAGCTTGTGCCGGTGCTCGCGAGGGTGGCGATCCGGTCGGCGATGTACTGGGCGTCGTCCTTGACCCAGCCCAGCAGCGCCGAGCCGCGCGTGTGCTGCCACGGCATGCCGAGGAAGTACAGCCCGGGCGATGCGGTGACGCCGCGCTGGTGCACGAGGCGGCCGTCTGTGTCGAAGACGGGCAGGTGCACGAAGGAGTGGTCGAGCTCGAAGCCGGTCGCCCAAATGACCGCGCCGGGACTGAGCCGGCCGCCGTCGCTGAAGCGCACCTCGGACCCGGACACGTCGTCGGTGCGGCCGTGCAGCTCGATGCCGTGCCGGCGTCGAGCGGCGCGCGGGCTAGAGCCGACCAGCGTCTCGCCCCGTTGCAGGCGTTGGCCGATCCGCGACTCCACGGTCTTTCCCATCAGGCCGATGGCTTCGAGGTAGCGGAACAGATCGCGGCCCAGGATCCGTTGCGGCAACGGCGTCTGGCGGGCGCCGATCGACAAGTGCACCTTGTGGGTGCGCGCGAGCTCCTCGGCGATCTGATAGCCGGTGTTGCCGCCACCGACGACCAGGACCGGCCCGGCCGGCACGTCCTGGGGCCCGCGGTACTTGCTGCTGTGGAACTGCGTGATGCTGGGGTCCAGGCGCTTGGCGATTCCCGGCACGCGCGGGATCTGGAACGGGCCGGTGGCGATCACGACCTGGTCGGCCTCGTAGCTGCGATCGTCGAGCTCGACGAGGTAGCCGCGCTCGCCTTTGCGGACGGCGCGGACAGGGCTGCTCAGCTCGACCGGCAGCTCGAACGCGCGGGCGTAGTCGGTGAGGTAGGCGACGACGTCGTCGCGGCCCGGGTAGCTGTCCGGATCCCCGGGGAACGCCCGGCCCGGGAGGCTGTCGTAGCGGACCGGTGTGAACAGCCGCAGCGAGTCCCAGCGATCGCGCCACGCCGCCGCCGGCGTGTCGGCCGCTTCCAGGATCGTGAACCGCCGACCCTGCTGGGCGAGCAGGTATCCGATCGCCACGCCGGACTGCCCCCCGCCGACGACGATCACGTCGCGCCGGTCGCCTGCCGCGTCAGCGGTCATGTGCTCGGAGCGTCGTCGTCGGCCGGGGTGACGTTGAAGCTGAACATCATCCCGCTCTCGTGGTGCTCGGCGATGTGGCAGTGCGCCATCCACCGGCCGACGTTGGTGACGTCGAGCAGGATGTCGACGGTCTCGCCGGTGCGCACCAGCACCGTGTCCTTCCAGACCAGGTTGGGCTCGGCGACGTCGTCGCGGGCGAGCACGAGGAAGCGGCCGGCGCCGTGGACGTGGAACGGGTGATGCATCGGATGGTCGCCGGCCATCTCGTTCAACAGCCGGATCTTCACCTGGTCGCCGACCTTGAACTGCCAGTCGATCGCGGCGTTCTCCGCATCGGTCTCGCGATCGATGAGCTTCCAGCGCATGTTCGCCGGTGTTGTCAGCCGGTTGACGGCCACCATGTCGTCTTCCCACTCGATCCCGCCGGCCGCCTCGTGATCGTGGGCGGCATGCTCGTGCTCGCCGTGGGCGTGGCCTTCGTGCTCGTGGCCGCCGGCTTGGGCGACGAGCTGCGCCGGCAGCAGCTTCATGCCGCAGTCCGGGCAGTGGCCGGGCTCCTCGCTGACCACCTGCGGGTGCATCGGGCACGTGTAGGTGGTCGCCGGCGCCTCGACCGCGAGCAGCTTCATGCCGCACTGCGGGCAATGGCCGGACGCTTCGTCAACGACCTCCGGGTGCATCGGGCACGAGTAGACGACCGGCCCGTCACCTTGCGGGGTATCCATGTCCATCTCGGCGATGAACGCCACGGTCTTGTCCGGCTCGGCCTCCAGATACGGCGCGACGCGCTCACGCTCGGCCACCATGTCGGGATTGGTGCGCAGAACCGCGAACTGCTCCGCGAGCGGCGGCTCGGCCGGGTCCTCGCTGACGGTGATCGCGGCGAGCGGATAGACCCGGTCCGGGGTGTGGTGCTCCAGCGCGAGCTCGCCGGCCCGGTCGAACAGGACATCGACGATGACTCGCTCGGAGGGAGCCAGGATCACGTCATCGACGAGCTGCTCGTGCTCGACGTGGCCGCTGTCGCCGCCGACGAGCTTCATCCGCGCGCCCGGCAGCTTGACCTTGAACACCCGCGTGTTCGCTGTGTTGGTCAGGTAGAGGCGAACCACCTCGCCGAGCTGCGCGGTCAACGCGAGATCCGGCTCACCGCTGACCAACAGCACGTCGCCGAAGCGGCCCATCGCCGCATAGGTCGTCTCGGAGCGGCTGAACGGCGCCACCTTGCCGTCCTCCAGCAGGATGTCGTCGAGCGTGAGCACCAGCTCACGGTGCACCGGCGGCCAGTAGTCCGGGTCGGCCGGCTCCACCAGTACGTTGCCGTACAGGCCCATCTCCTGCCCGTAGTCCTCGCGGATATGGGGGTGGTACCAGTACAGGCCCGGATCGGGGAACGTGACGCGCGCGGAGAACCTCTCGCCCACGGCCATCGGCGCCTGCGTCTCGTGCGTTCCGTCGTAGCGGTTCTCCAGCCGCAACCCATGCCAGTGAACCGTGGCGTCCATGTCCCCCTGGTTCTCGACGTCGACGATGACCTCCGAGCCCTCCTGGACCTTCAAGATCGGCCCGGGGATCGACCCGTTGTAGGCCAGCATCCGGACCGTCGCGTCGCCCAGTCGCTTCGCGACCGGAGCAATCCGCAGATCAAGAGTGTCGCCGTCGGCTAGCTCGACGATCTCCGGACGGCGACATGCGGGAAGTCCGGTCGTCTCTGTGGGGAAGTGGTCGGGGGGTGCGGTCTCGGTGTGGTGTTGCATCGCGATCCTTCGTTCTGATGGTCGGTTGAGTCGTCAGTCCCGGCCCTGCTGCGTGCGGAGATAGGCGATCGCTAGCTGGCCTGGCCGCTCCTACCGCCACGCCCTCGTGGCGGTAGGCCACGGCGAACTTGAGGTGCGTGCCTCACGAAACCCCAGCGAGGACGGGGATCTTGACGGCGCCGATGTCGTGGTCTTCGGTGTCCGCGGTTTCGCCGTCCGGCGCGCACCAGCACGAGGCGCAGGCGCAGGCGGTGATGAATGGGGCCTGGTCGGCGATCGCGAGGGGCTCGGTCTGCGGGCTGCGCTTGATCGCGAACGCGGCGATGGCGCCGACCGCGACGAGCGCGGCGCCGATCATGACGGCGGGATTCATGCCGTCGACGAACTGCTGGCCCGAGCCGTAGCCGCCGTTGACGGTGAACACCGCGGCCAGCACGGCGACGCCGAACACGCCGCCGAGCTCGCGGATCGCGTTGTTGGCTCCGGAGGCCTGGCCTTCCTGTTCGGGCCGGACGGAGGACAGGACGACGTGCGCGACGGGCGCGAAGAACAGCGCCATGCCGACGCCGGAGATCAGGAACGGGCCGATGAACTCGACGTACGGGGTGGTCGGCGTCGAGACCGTGGCGATCCATGCGAGACCGATCGCCTGCAGCGCCAGCCCGGCGCCCATCAGCCGATGGCCGCCGATGCGGTCCAAGAGTGCGCCGGCGATCGGCGCGACGAGCATCGGCATCGCCGTCCAGGGCAGCAGTCGCAGCCCGGACTGAAACGGCGAGAGCCCCTGCACGGTCTGAAAGAACTGCGAGATGAAGAAGATCGCCCCGAACATCCCGAAGAACATGAACAGGCTGGCGACGTTTGCCAGCGCAAACGTCCGGTTACGGAAGAAGCGCATCGGCAGCATCGGATGCTCCGTGCGCAGCTCCCACGCGACGAAGCCCACCAGCAGCGCGACGCCGACAACGAACGAGCCGACTATGCCGGGGGAGGTCCAGCCGGCCTCGTTGGCGTGCACCAGACCCCACACGATCCCGACGAGGCCGGCGCTGGCCAGGGCCAGGCCGGGGAGATCGAGCCGGGATGCGGGTCCGCGGCTCTCGTCGAGCCGCAGCATGATGAGCGGCGCGAGCACCAGCCCGATCGGGACGTTGAGCCAGAAGATCCAGTGCCAGGAGATGCCGGTGACGATCGCGCCGCCCACTAGCGGCCCGAGCGCGACGGCCAGACCACTGATCCCGCCCCAGATGCCCAGGGCCAACCCGCGCCGCTCGGCGGGCACAGAGGAAGACAGGACGGTCAGCGTCAACGGCATCACGATCGCGCCGCCCAGACCCTGGGCCGCCCGCGCAACGTCGAGCGCCAGGATCGACGGGGCCAGCGCGGCCGCCGCAGACGCCACCGTGAAGATCGCGATGCCGATCACCAGCAGCCGCCGCCGGCCGAAGCGGTCGCCCAGCGCCGCGCCGGTCAACAGCAGCACGGCGAAGGTCAGCGTGTACGCGTTGACCGTCCACTGAAGCCCGCTGAGGCTGGCGTGCAGGTCCTCGCGGAGCACCGGGATCGCGGTCGTCACGACGAGGTTGTCGAGCGTGACCATGAATACCGCGACCGAGGTGATCGCCAGCGCCCACAACGCCTTCGGCGACATTGCCAGCCGCGTCCCCGAGGCGTCCGACACGCCCGCAGGCTCCCCCTGGACGCGCGGCGGATACACAGATGGGGCGGCGTGCTCGTTCATGCACGCACTCCTCTCAAGACAGGCATGTGGCGCCGACGGCGCAGTCTTCAAGGTCTCCCGAGGGTCACCGGCACTGTCGCTACGAGCACGAGCGGCGATCGAGGCGAGGCGGAAAAAACCCCTTCATCGGGATCCAGAAGTGCCACGCACTGATCTGCTTCTACGACCCACTCTACTCGCTTCCCGCGGCGTCGGCAGGGCCTGATGCGTTCGCACACGACTAGGGCCTGCGGAGCACCGCCCCGACCACCGATCGACTCAAACAGCCACGACCTATTCCGTCCCGGTGAAGGATCCCCTAACGGCACGGCCGTCGCTTCCGCTCCGGTACACGATGCGAGCGCCCGGCTCGCTGCCGTCCCCCGCCAGGTCTGAACGAAGAGGATCCGCGCAGCCATCCCTTCCCGTCGCGGCCTCTTAGGCATGACGTGGGCGTTCCGGCCAGCCGTGCCGCGTTCGCAAGCAACGGCCCGAGGCGGCACCGGCGCACGCCTCCACGCCGGCCTGCAGCGACGACTGCTGCTCGCACGAATGATCCGTGCGGGTGTAGGCGAGCCGCGCTAGCGAACGGGGCTTACGCTGCGGCACTCGCCTGATGCAAGCGCGTATAGGCCTGGAGCCCACTGCTGCTTTCCATGCCAAGCGCGCGCGGCGCGGGCTGCCGGTACTCGTCCGATGCGACAGTCGCCGGGCGGGCGCCCACCGCTGCCTCACCTGCCTCTACGGAGAAGCTGGTGGTCCGCAGGAGGACGGTGCGCCCCTTGCTCATGGCACTGGCTGGATAAGCCCCTAGCAGGGCGACGGCTACTTCTAGTACGGCGTGCTCGACCGTCGTGAGTCCCGCCAGGGCGCCGGTTTCGTGCGCTGCGATGAGTTGCGCGGCGGCGGGCGGTCTTACGCGCATGACCTCGATTACCGCGCAGACGCACGCGACGCTCGACGGCGTCATCGACGCCCCGCCCGCCGACGCGCTCTTGCCGTACATGAGCGACGCCGGCCGGCAGGGAGCGCTCGATCTCGCGCTGGCGGCCGACGCGCTGCTGCTCCCGCGCGAGACCTGGCAGGGCCTGGCCCGGGCGTGGCGCGACCAGACCGGCCCGATGGCCGAGCGGCTCAACGCGATGCCGAAGTACGTCGTGTCCGCGACGCTCGGGTCCGCCGACGAGTGGGACCACACGACGATCGTCGGCTACGACGACATCGCCGGCCTGCGCGAGCGCGAACAGCTCCTGACCTACGGCTGCGGGCGCCTCGCACGGGATCTGCTGGCCGACGGGCTGCTCGACGTGCTCGTGCTGTCGCTCACGCCCGTCGTGGCGGGCGCCGGCCGGCGGCTGTTCGACGACCCCGGCCACCTCGTCCGGCTGCGGCTCACCGACAGCACGACCTTCGAGACCGGCGCCGTGCGGCTGTTCCTTAAGCCGGATCAAGCCTGACCGAAGCTACAACCGAGTACTGCTTTCCAGCAACTCGGGCACTGGGGCCGTCATCTCGCGCACTCCACGGCGCGCTTCTCCTTTCGCGCCCGGGCAAGCGAGCGTCGCTGAGCTCAACGTTGGAGGCTCGCTCCGGACGAGCTGCAGGCGTCCGTCGGCGCGACGACCCGATCGCCTTGCACATCGAATAGCCCGAGCATTTGCTCGTCGAGTCTTCCAACGTCAGAGAGCGTGCAATCGTCATCCCGCGCCGAGTGCCGTCGCGTGCAGCGCACGGTGGCGGCTTGCCAAGCGGGGTAGTTCGGTGCAAGAAGCTCCACCAGTCCCCCAACAGCGCGACCGGCGCGACCGGATCCTCGCGTGGATGAAGGCCTCCGCCTACAAGCAGGCCGACCTCGGGGCCGAGCGCGCGCTCGAGGCGCTCGGCGACTTGGGCACACTCGCCTTTCAGGGTGCGGCGATGGTGGGAATCGGCCAGTTACCGTAGTGGTGGTTGACCAACCGTTCGACCTGCTTGTGGCCGAAGCCCAGTTCGCGAAGCAGGCAGCACTGCATCAGCGCTGACGCTCGACGGGTGGACGCGAAGACGCTGTCGATGATCTCCTCATCGGTGAACCTGCCGTCGTGGCGCAGGTGCGCGAGGTACTTGCGCGTCTGGCCGATGAGGGCGAGCGAGGCATCGGTGCATCCGTGGACCTCGTCGGGGACCCGAGCGTACTCGCGCAGCCGTCGGAAGTTGCTCTGGCCGTGACGGGCGCGGCAATAGGCTTCCATTGCGGTGTAGAGGCCGAGGAACCGCGCGGGCGAGTAGCTGCTCCCCTCTTGGACGTGCCCGGCGAAGAGATCAAGCGCGGGATTGACCTCCGCATACAGGCGATACCAGCGCCTCAGCGTCCGAGATGGGTCGCGGACATCCTTGGCCCGGAAGAGATAGCCGCGCACCGGGTCCCAACCGCGCGGCGTGATCCTCGTTCCCCATCGCCAGATCTCACAGCGATGTTGTGCCTCCCGATCCAGCACGACCTCGAAGGTCAGTGCGTCCGGCCGGTCGGCCGCGAACGCCGTGAAGGCCAGAAGGGGCAGTGCGTAACGGCGGTGCAGCTCGACGACCGTCTGCCGACGGGCCGGATCGATCTTCAGGTTGCGGCTGGTCGTGATCGACCATCGCGGCGTGACGCCGACCGGTGCCGGGTCGGCGCGGCCGATGAGTGCGCCTTGCGCGCCGGGAAGACGCAGGTCCTGTGCCGCCGGGGGCTTCCAGGTGACGGCGATGCCGTCAGCGTCGTGACCCGGCCATGCGAGACCGGTCTCGCCGAGCCACTCGCTGAGGTTGGCCGTGCCGTAGAAGACCGTCGGCCACGCTGCTTCGCGTTCGGTGTGTTCGCCCAGGAGCAGAGTCGCGCCGCGCACGCGCCGGGCTGCGTCGTCGAAGCCCGTCCTCGTTTTGACCCAGGCGTCCGGGACGGTTAGGTCGTCGCCCGTGTCGGTGCGGGCGTGCATCACGAACTTGTGGTCGGCGCCCAGCGGCGGCCATTGCGGACCCTCGCTGTCGACGATGAGCTCGACGGTGACTCCATCGGCATCGCTCCAGGACATGAACCCCGGCGCCGCGGAGTCGCTGCCGCTCGGCCAGAAGTGGCCAGGGAACGGTTCTCCGGCCGCGAGCGCGTCCCGTCCCCTTGATGACGTCACGCCGGCACCATATGCGGGCAATCGGCGCCCGCCGAATCCGCGCCGCGGATGGAACATGCGCTGGCCACTGCTGCTGTCGCCGCGCACCAGAGTGTCCCGTACGCAGGCGCACGGCAGGCGCGGCAGCGCTGGAACCGTCATCGGCGCCGCCCCCGGAGGCGCAAGCCGAGGGCCAACGCGCGAGCTGCGCGTGCGACGCGCCGATCGCGAAGTCGCCCAGGATGTAGCCCCACGCAGCACGAGCTCCACCGCTCGCGTCGACGCCGAGGCCCAGTTGGAGCAGCGCGCTGCAGGACGTCATCGGTGTCCTTGATGGCTATGGGAATAGTCGCGTCACGCATCTACAGTTCTGTGCGGTTAGGAGGCCGCAGAAACAGGGGCATCCGGTGATTGAATTATCTTGGTCACCCGTCGCGGCAGCATCGCGATCGAACGGCAACGAGCGGCGGACCGGACATCACCTGCGGTGCCGATACGGTGGTGCCGATGCAAGTGGCAGTCGTCACTGCGGCAACCGGCAAGGCATATGGCGACCTCCGGCCTGAGACGGCGATCGTCAAAGGCTCGCTGCTCTACGCGGACGGCGTTCGTCTGGTCAGCGGAAAGCTGCCTGCCCTCTACATCCAGGGCGGCGAGCAGATGCGGCGCATGCCCGAGATGTACCAGGACGCACTGCGCCTCGAGGCGTCCGGCGACGACGTGATGGCCGACCTGGTCGAGGTAGTGCGAACCCGCGATCCGGCGCTGGCGCAGGAGCTGCAGCAGATCGCCAGGCAAACCGGGACGGCCACTGCCTTCTTCGAGGCTGTGGAGGCGGTCTGGGAGGAGCAGATTCTTCCGCAGCTCAGAGCAAGCCCGGCGCACGTGCACGAGGCGATACTTCGACGCGGTCTGCCGCAGCTCGTAGCCACGTACGCGCGACGGCAGGAGGTCGATCCCGCACCGCTCACGGCCGCCGCCCGCGAGCTCAAGGCGGCCGCCGACGCGGGCGTGCTCGACTTCGACCTACTCGATGCCCAGCGGACCTACGACGTGGAGGTCGAGCCGCTGCTGCATGAGACGATTGTGCGATTGCTCGACGCGGTCGTCGCGCTGGCGACCACTCCCGGAGCGATCTACCCCGTCTTCGATGATCGTGCCGACACGGTTATCAGCGCGCTCGCCAGGCACGAGCTCGTGCCAACCGTGACCCGCGTCGGCATCGCCCAAGAGCTCGTTGTCTCCCTTCAGACCTTCCCGATGGCGTCAATGGACGTCGTGCTCGACGTTCGCGAACGGATTCGGCCGTCGCTCGCGCGCTTCCGGGCCGCGCTTGCCCAGGCGTCCGACCAGCTCGGCCAGTTCGATGCAGCGCAGGGGTTGGGCCCCGCGGTCGAGGATCTGCGGGCTCGAACGATCGACCCGGCACTGCAGGAGATCGAGGAGAACCTCGAGCAGCTTGGCGCGCGGCACACGCTCCTGCGCGGGTGGCCAGCAGCTGCCGCTGGGGCGCTTGGCCTGACCGCCGCGGCTGCCGTGAAGGCCCCAGAGCTGGCGCAATATGTCCCGCTGCTCGCCGGTCTGTCGACGGCCTACACGAAGGAGCTGCTCACACGGGCCGAGCTGGATCGCGAGCGACGCCGGAACCAGTTCTTCTTCCTCCATGCCGCCGAGCGCTATCTGGCGGAGGGGATCGAGCAGGAGGCTCGCGGCGTCTAGGAATGTTGGCGACCCGTCAGCCGCTCCGAGGTCTGCGCGTATCGTCGCGGACGACGGAGAGCGCCTACGAGCGGACCGCCAGGGATCTCAGCGAGCTACTGAGCGGGTCATCCGTTGCGTGCGACCCGTGGAGGCGGAGCAAGTGCTTGGTTGGCGCGAGCGTATGCGGCGTGCATCGATGAGCCGGCACCGCTCTGCGACAACGATCGAGACGCCTGATTCACGCGAACGCCTATTGGAATCGGGTCCCGTCGCGGAACGCCTTGAGCTTCGCGTGGCCATACATGTGCTGCAACCATCAGCGCAGAACGCTCGTCACGAAGCTGCGCGGCGTTTCCTCTCATACCGCAGGCGCGACGGGGCGCCTCGCTGCGGTACCGTCGGCGAACGTCACGCTGGCACCCGACAGGGTGCCAATGTGATGGTTCACCACCGTGTGTCGTGACCTCGGCACGTCACGCTGGCTGGTCCTCAGCGCCAAAGGGCCCGGGACTCGGGTCGACGACCGGCTCAACGACGAGCCCGCGATACTCCGGATGGCGAGTCCTGAGAATTGACTGCCAGGTCGCGGTGACGCCCGTGAGCGCCTCGGCCGGGAGCGTCGCCACTCGCGCACGGCGCCAGCATCCTCCTCCCTGACTTGAGTCGTCCATGCCGGCAGATTAGTAGGCTTTGCTGGCCGGTCAGCGCAACTCGATCGGTTCAACCTCGCGAGCCGCCACCTCACCTGACGATGTGGCGCGAAGGACGGCCGAGAGCTTCTCAGCAGCGTCGTGCTGGGGCACGTGATGCACGTAGATCATCGTCGTGCTGATGTCGGCGTGTCCCATGAACGCCTTGACGTCGGTGAGAGGGAAGGCCTGAACCGCGAGCGTGCCGAAGGTGTGGCGCAGATCGTGGAATCGGATGCGCTTGAGCGCGGCCCGATCCATCGCCGCGTAGAACCGCCGACGCAGGGCAGAGCCGTCGAGATGCTCGCCAGCCGCGTTCGGAAAGACCAAATCCTCCTCCGCCGTGAAGAGGGATCGCCGGCTCAGTTCGTCGAGCACGAGCATCACTTGGTCGGTCATCGGCACGCTGCGGACGCGCCCCGATTTGGGCATCTCCTCTTGACCCGTGACGTAGGAGCGCCGCACGTGAACGAGGCGCTTGCCGTAGTCGATGTCGCGCCAGCGCAGCGCCAGCAGCTCGCCGAGCCGCACGCCGGTGTAGGCGGCGACGACGTACATCGCTCCGTCCTGCGGCGAGGCCGCTGCCCGCGCGAGCGCCGCCACCTCCTCCGGCGAGTAGACCTCGAAGTCGCCGGAGCGCCGTACCACCTGGCGTTCGATAACCGAGGCAGCGTTGAACGGCAGGCCGTACGCGCGTTGAGCGCGCTTGAGGATCCCGTGCACCAGGACCAGGTGCTGATTGACCGTCGACGGCGCAAGGCCACGTTGCCGGATCAGGTAGGTCCGGAGGGCATCGATGCGCGGGACCGTGACCGCTGTGAGCGGCAGCCGACCGAGCGCGGGCAGGATGTGGTTGCGCAACGAGAGGCGGTAGTTGCGAAGCGTCGACGTACGCCGACCGCGCTCACGCTCGAGATAGCGCAGCCACTCCTCGGCGGCGTCGGCGAAGGTGACAGTTGCTCCCGGTCGTCGGGCGACGACGCGCCCGCGGCGCGCGTCGGCCAGGATGGTGTCGAGCACCTCTCGGGCGCCCCGCTTCGTGAGATAGCCCTCGGGTGGACGACCCCGACCGACCCACGCTTTGCCGATCACGCGTTGGTGCTGACCGCCGGCGTCGCGCCACTTGGCCATCCAGCGATCGCCCGACTTGCGGCTCTTGCGAAAGATGTGACCGCTGACCGGGGCTTCGCGCAGTTCCTCCACGGGCCACACGCTAGGCGCGAGGTGGGATGGCCCGACGTGTCCCGGAAGGGTCCCCGACTCAGCAGAAACAGCATGATCTAGCACGCCCTGAACCCAAGCATATTTGGCTTACTAGAGCCAGATATTGGGCCTGGCGATGCGATCATAATCCGCGTGTCGGGGGTTCGAGTCCCTCCTCCGGCACTTCCTCAACGCCCCGCAGCGAGATGGCCAGAGTCCAGACCACCGCAGCCACAATCGGGGGACCCGAGCGCCGCCACGGGATCTCTCCACGCCACAGGGCGGTGTAGAAGGCCGCGAACAGTCCCACGACGATCCCGCCAATGACGACGCCGAGAGTGAGAAACAGCTCGAGCTGTGCGCCGCTTGCGAAACACAACAACAGGAACGACACGACCGCGCATCCCAGCGCGATGAGCCAACCGCCGCGAGATCGGACGCTGGCGGCTCCAAGCGCATACGCCCGCTGCTACAGACTCGGGCTGCGCTTCGACGTGACCTCGGACGGCGCTGGCGTAGACATGAATCCGACGCTACCTGACACCGGGAAGTTCAATCGCGCACAGACGTAGTCGGCCCGACGAGGGCGAACCGTTCGGCGCATGTCGTTGTCTCATGCCAGACGGGTCGGCGTCGCCGCCAGCTCCTGCGATGAGACCGAGACGAGGTCGATGTCGCGCAGCTTAAGCGCGGGGCGATCCCACGCGCGGATCGTGACTCGGCTCGCACCAGTGGCCGCGAGCGCCAGGTGAGGCGGCTCATCCGGGGGGAGGAGCTTCGAGGGGCCGGGTCTGGCCGTGTTCTTCACGAAATCTTGATGCCGTGGCGCCGGATCTGTACGCCGGCTTGACGCGTAGGCGATGAGGTGGCATGCGTGGATGTCGTCGCCGCCCCGCGACGGGCGAGCAAGCCTGTGCGATCAAGCAGACGTCGTCCGATCGCCGCCGCGTTCGTAAGCAGCGTGTTGGCGCGTGTTGCGGCGCCGCGACTCGATGCGCGTCTCGCTGCGGGCGAGGATCCACTGAGCGATGGTGTTCTGGCGTGTCGCTCGCGGCGGTTGGTGTCCGGGCGGTCACGGCGGAGGCTTGCGTGCGGACTTGGGCGCGCCTGGTCGATGCCGCCAGGGCCTGCGGTGCCGTCGGCGGCCGTGGCGGTCGATGAGCACGCCGTCAAGCTCGCGCGGTCGGCGTTGCAGCAGCTCGCGTCGGCGCTTCGATCGCGCGCGGACGTCGAGCCGCGCGGCGTCGCGATCACGCACATCTTGTTGACGGAGCCCTCCAGCGCTCTCTACCGGCCCGCGTATCCCGAAGAGCTCTATGAGCTGGCGCGCGCGGCGCTCTTCGCGCTGGGACCACGCGAGGCCGCCAGCGCGGGGCGGTGCCGACGATGACGCCAGTCGAGGGAGGCCGGCCGCTTACCAGGCGCACGCTGAACGAGGCCGCGCACAAGCTGGAAGTGAAGGCGGGCGAGGACATCGCCGCCGGAGTCCCGAATGGGAGGGCGCCGGCTCAGAAGCGGATCTTCAACGAGGCAGCGCACAAGCTTGGCTACTGGGCGCCGCCGACACCGGACAGCAGGGAGATCGAGTCTGAGGCCACGCGCAAGCGATTCGAGGCGCTTGCCGATCAAGACCGCGACGTGATCGCCCACGCGGGGCGAGCGGTGCTGGTGCTGGGAGCGCTGGGCATCGTCTACGGCGACATCGGGACAAGCCCGCTGTACACCGAGCAGGTCATCTTCGGCTCCTATCACGCGACCGCGCACGTCACGCCGGCGGTCGCCTACGGCATCGTGTCGCTGATCTTCTGGGCGCTGACGATCGTCGTCTCGATCAAGTACGCGGGCTTCATCATGCGCGCCCACAACCGCGGCGACGGCGGCATCATGGCGCTGTGCGCCCTGCTGCACCGCAACCGGGTGGCTCACGCCGGCGCGCTCGTGATGCTCGGTATCTTCGGCGCGGCGTTGTTCTTCGGCGACGGGATCATCACGCCCGCGATCTCCGTCCTCGGCTCGCTTCAGGGCTTGGAGGTTGCACAGCCCGGGCTCTCGCACCTCGTCGTCCCGCTGTCGGTCGGGATCCTGATCGGCCTGTTCGTGCTCCAGCGATACGGGTCGGGCACCATCGGCTGGCTGTTCGGTCCCGTCATCGTCGTGTGGTTCGTCGCGATCGGGCTGATCGGCCTCAAGGAGGTGCTCAAGGACCCAGCGGTGCTGCAGGGGTTGTCTCCCAGCTGGGGCGTTCGGTTCCTGATCGACCACGGCGTCTCCGGCTACCTGGTGCTCGGCGGCGTCGTGCTGGCGGTGACCGGCGCCGAGGCGCTGTACGCCGACAGGGGACACTTCGGGGCGATGCCGATCCGGATCGGCTGGCTCGGGCTCGCGTTTCCGGCCCTGATGCTCAACTACCTCGGCCAGGCCGCGATGATCCTGCACCGGCCCAGCACTGCCGAGAACCCGTTCTTCCTGATGGCACCCCACTGGAGCCGGTACCCGATGCTGTTCCTCGCCACGGCGGCGACGATCATCGCCTCCCAGGCGGCGATCTCGGGGTCCTTCTCCGTCGCGCGGCAGGCCGTTCAGCTTGGCTTCCTCCCGCGCCTCAAGGTCCTCCACACCTCCAAGACGGAGGGCCAGATCTATGTGCCGATCGTCAACTGGGGCCTGTGCATCGGCGTCGTGGTCCTCACGCTGGCGTTCCGGTCAGCCGACAAGCTGGGCGACATCTACGGCGTCGCGGTAACAGGGACCTTCATCCTCAACACACTGCTGTTCGTCGCCGTCGCGCGACTGCTTTGGGGAACCCCCAAGCGCCGGATCCTGCCGGTGGCAGCGCTGTTCCTCATGGTGGAGACGACGTTCTTCAGCGCCAACATCGCGAAGGTCGAGCACGGCGCCTGGCTGCCCCTGGTGGTCGGGCTCGCGATCTCGCTCGTGATGATCAACTGGCGCCGGGGCCAGGTCGTCGTCACCCGCAACCGGATCGCCAAGGAGGGATCGCTCGACGAGTTCCTCGCCGGCCTCCTCAAGCAGGAGCCTCCGCTCCTGCGGTTGCCCGGTGTCGCGATCTTCCTGAACCCCAACGGGGACACAACCCCGCTTGCGCTCCATGCGCAGGTCGAGCACACCCACACGCTCCACAAGCGCGTCCTCATCGTGTCCATCGACACGGTCAGCATCCCGCACGTCGACGACCACGACCGGTTCGCCGTCGAGAAGCTCGGACCACGCGGCTTCAACATCCGCCACGTCACTATCCGCAACGGCTACCACGACGAGCTCAACATTCCCGGCTCGCTACACGAATGCCGCAAGCAGGGCTTGCTGGAACGCGACCTCGACCTCGAGCACGCCTCCTACTTCGTGTCCCGGATCACCATCACCCCCACCTCCGCGCGCCCACTTCGGTCCTGGCGCAAGGGGCTCTTCATCGCGATGGCCCGCAACGCAGCAAGCCCCATCGACCACTTCGGACTGCCCAGCGACCGCACCGTCCTGATGGGATCCCAGATCGCGCTCTAACCGCGCCGAGATCGGCAGAGACTGAAGCATCAGCGGAGTCGCGGCGCTCGCCACGTCTCCTCGGCCCGTGTCTCGGTGCCAGTTGGGTGCCAGAACTCCAGCGAACAGCGGCGAAACCGGAGACAGCCGCCGACGCAGCGAAGACGCCGATGCGCCCCGATATGCAGGGATGGAGCGGTGAGAGCGGACAATCAGGGTTTGCTTGCCATGCAGAAGGTCGACCGTCGAGCCGCTGGCCGGACTGGCTCCGGGCTGTGCCGCCAATAGGTGCGGCGATTCCCACGCTGTCCGAGCCCGCGATGATCGAGCGAGCGTTGCCTAGCGACGCGTTTGGACCAGCTACGCGCAGTTAGGCGCCGCGTAGCCGCGCTTCGCCTTCGTAAACTCTCACGACCTGGCCAGCTGGGCCAGACGCGTGGCGACCGAGTTCCGATTGAGCCCCCGCGCTCGCGCGACGTCGCCCGCGGTGGAGCCGGGGTTCGAAGCCACGAAGTCGATCAACACCCCCTGGGTGTTGCCTTTTTGGGCGCGACTGGATGCTGAACCTCAGCCGATGTGGCTGGGTAGCGTGCCGCACCGTGCAGGAACGATCCGAAGTGCGGGTTCCAGGGGGGCCGCCGCCCGGTTTCTGGCGAAGCAGCTGCGTCGTGATCGAGACGTGTCGTTCGAGATGGCTGCACACGAGGTCGGAATCGGGCCCGACGCGGCGCGACACGCACGCCTGCGTGCGATCATCGACCCATGAGTGAGCCTGATCCGGAACGCAGCAGCTTCGAGGACGTCGCACGGGCGCTGGCCGATGAGGTCAGCGGGGCGATCGAGCGGCTCTCTGAGATCGACCTCGATGAGATTGCGCGGGCCGCGAGCGCGGAAGGCGAGCGCGCGAGACAATGGATCGACGACCTTGGCCGGTGGCTGCGCGAGCAGAGCGGCGCGTGGGAGCACGGGCCGGCGCCTGCCGACCGCTCGACGCCAGGAAGCCCGACGGGCGACGATCCGCTGCGACACGCCGGGCCGCATCCGCTCGATCTCCCCACGCCCGACCAAGGCGTGGCGCTGGCGGCACTCGACTCGGGCCGCTGGAGGGTCGAGCCGGGAACGAGCGCGCTTGCCGTCCACGGCGAGGGCCCGGGCCCCAGCGACGCGCTCGGGCTCGTCCGCGAGCTGCGAGTTCGCGACTGGATGACCGCCGACGGTCAAATCACGCTGGCCGGCCGCGACGCGCTGAGCCGGTGGCTCGACGCTGCGGATCGCTGACCGACCCCTCAGCACCGTCGAGGCCGAGCGCGCGCGCCCGCAGACGCGCCGGAGCCGGGTCATACGGCGCGCGGCGCCATGTCGCCATCTGCCCCTGAAGATCGAGCAGCAGCCAGTAGGCGCCGTCAGCCGCTTCGAGGTCCAGACCGTCCCACCAGCCAACCCGCGACGGTGCCGGGGCACCAACCGCGCCTGGGTTGAGCAGCCACTTGCCGCCTGTGAGATCCAGCGGTACGCCGGGCGCGATCTTGACCGCGCTCGCGCCGCCTGGCGTGCCCCGCCACGCGGCGGCAACATGGGTGTGGCCGACGAGCCCCAGCGCGCCGCGCTGGACCGCCAGGCAGGCTGCCGCGTTCGATGCGCCGACGTACTCGTGCACGGGGTTCCGCGGGCTGCCGTGCCAGCACTGCACGTCGCCGCGACGCGCCGCGGGCTTGCGCGAACGCATCCACTGCACATCGGCGGCGCTCAACCGCTCGCGCGCGAGCTCGATCGACCGCGCGGCGCACGACCCCGGATCGCCGAACCTCGTGAGCTCGGCCGATCCCGTGGTGCCGTAGTCATGGTTGCCCATCAGCGCCACGGCGCAACGCCCGCGCGTGCGAGCCACCACATGCTCGGGGTCCGGGCCTCCGCCGGTCATGTCCCCCAGCGACCACAACTCCTGCACGCCACACGCCTCGGCCGCGCCAATCACGGCGTCGAGCGCCTCCGCGTGCGCGTGCGCGTCGCCGAACACCGCTACGACCACCACCCGAACCCTAGACCGCGACGCGCGAGTCCAGCAGAGTCTGAAGGCAAAGACGACCCCGCGGGTAGGCGTAACCGATGCGACCTGGCAAGCGCCGCCGTGCGTGCGAGTTCACGAGTTGGGGTGCGCCGGTCTTGCGCGCTACGTGTGCGGACAGGCGGAATGCTGTACGCCTGACGGTGCCGTTGTGTCCAACGGCGTGTCCAACCGGCCCTGAATTCCCGATGGCTAAGCCAAATCAGGCGGGAATCATCCGCGTGTCGGGGGTTCGAGTCCCTCCTCCGGCACTGCCAAACAGCCAAGCCTTGTCGTCCTGCGAGCCGTGGGACGCCGGCGCCGCCGCCCGCCGTGAGGCCCGTTTCTCTTGGCGAGGAGGGTCCTGAACAACCCGGGGTCAGAACGACGGCCCGGAACCGTCCGTCAATCTCACGCGACTTGAGGGCTTCCGATCGTCCGTCCCGACATCTTTGACCTCGGGAAACGCGCCTCGCCGCGAGCGACCCGGTGCCGGGCGACTTCTTCAGGAGTCTTCTAGGGAGCGATCAGTCGCTGGAGTGGCGGTTCGGCTCGACTCCGGAGTGGCTGATGCAGTACGACCGTAGTCGGAGGCAGCGGCGCTGCGCGAATCAACGGATGACAAGCGCCCACACTCGGCCTACGGTCGGCCGAGGCGGTCTACGAGGGAGGTGGATCATGAAGACCGCAATGTTGGTTGTGTTGGGAGCAGTTCTCGCGGTCTTGGCGCTGCCTGTGCTGCTTTTCATCGGCTTCGCCCTCGGGCCGACACTCCTGGTCCTCTTGCTTATCGTCGCGTGCGCCGCGCCCTTCCTGCTGGTCCTGGGCGCGATGGCGCATCACGCCGGCAGGCATTAGGCAGGTCGTCTGGCGCCGTCGGCGGTCTGGCGCCGCAGAAACGCGTGACCGTGACCGGCTCGCGCGCCGCGCAACGCGAGCACGCCGAGAACGGCGCTGGTCGCAAGGCTGCGACCCCGCGCGGATCACGCGTGTCGGCCAGAGCCGGCCGACGCCGTCGACGTCGATCGCGTCGATGTCGCCGACGCGCACCGGTGGCAAGCCGACGTCGGCGATCAGCTGCTCGACGCCGGCGTCCTTGGGCGCGCACCAGAAGAGGTCCCGCCACCTCGCCCGCACCGTTGGGTCGGCGACCATCTCGAAGCCGAGCGTGTTGAACGCGCGTGCGAGTCGCGCGCGCGGGGGCGAACCGGGCGTACACGTTCGGCGCGATGCAGGCGCTCGGCGCCGACGTCGCTCGTCGCGCGATGCTGCTGGCGATGCCGGGTGCTGCCGTGCCCGAGCACGGCGATGCTCGTCATGGGCGGACGATACGCTCAGGTTTGACGCAATCAGCGTCTCGGAGGATTACCAGTCACGGGCTCGCGGACGCGATGATTGAACGCTTCGGGATCCACGAACCCTGTCGCCGCTCTCGCGGCCATGGGTCCGGGCGCTACCGAGTCGAGGCAAGGCGGTCGCCCAGCTCGCGCGCGACCGTAAGCACCTCGACGACGTCCTCGGCTGTCGTGCGGAAGTTCGTGAAGCACACACGCAGGTAGACGCGGCCGTCTACGGTGGCGGGGGCGAGGTAGACGCGCCCGTCCTGCTGGATCGCGCGGGCGAGCGCGAGGTTGTGCGCGTCGACGTCGGTGGCGCTCGTCGGCCGGTCGCGAAAGTTGACCGTCGAAAGCGTCGGACGGCACAACAGCTCCAGTCCCGGGTCGGCGTCGACCGCGTCGGCGAGCGCGCGGGCATGGCGCAGCGTGCGCTCGATCCCGGCCCGGAACGCCTGCGCGCCGTAAGTACGAAACGCCAGCCACAGCTTCAGCGAGCGGATCGGGCGGGAGTACTCGAGCGTGCGGTCGACGGGATTCGCTGCGTCGGCCTCGTGGAGCAGGTAGTGCTCGTCGTGACGGAAGGCGGCCGCGAGCGCGCCGCGCGTGCGCAGCAGCACGACGCTGCAGCTCTTCTGCATGCCCAGCCACTTGTGCGCATCGACCGTGACAGAGTCCGCGCGATCCAGGCCGTCGAACAGCGCAGCGGCGCTCGGCGCGCAGGCGGCCGGCACCCCGTAGGCGCCGTCCACGTGCATCCACACGCCGTGTCGGGCGCAGACCTCGGCCACGGCATCCAGCGGGTCCACCGCGCCGGTCAGGGTCGTTCCCCCCGTGGCGACGACCGCGACCGGGGTCACGCCGTCGGCGCGGTCAGCCGCGATGGCCCGTTCCAGGGCGTCCGGCCCCAAGCGCCGGCGATCGTCGAGAGGCAGCTTGCGGATCGCGTTACGCCCCAGGCCGATCACCTCGACCGCGCGCACGACGGACTGATGCGCCTCCTGCGAGCAGTAGACGGCCCCTCGGCGGCTCCCGACCCCACCCATCCGGCAGCCAGGCAGGGCCCGCTCGCGGGCAGCCAGCAACGCGGTGAGGTTGGACACCATGCCGCCGCTGGTGAATACGCCCTCGCCGAGCGGGTAGCCGACGAGCTCAGCCACCCACTGCACCGTCTGGCGCTCGAGCAGGTCGACCGTCCCGCCCGAGGCGGCCGCGTTGACGTCGTAGGCCGCGGCCAGCGCCGAGCCGAGAACCCCGGCCTCCAGGCCGGTCGAACCAATGTAGGCGACGTACAGCGGTCGAGATGGGGAGACGCTCGCGTCAAGCGCACAGACGGCGTCCTCAAGCGCCGCCTCGACATCCCCAGGCTCGCTAGGTAGCGGCGCCGTCAACCGCCTTCGCAACTCCTCGGGTGCGACCGGCTCGTGCGGACGCGGGTGGTCAAAGGACTCCCACGCCTGACCGAGGAAGCGCGCGAGCAACTCCAGCACGGCGTGGCGGTCCACCATCGCCAGTGGATCGTCGGCGGGCAACGGCACCGTTATACCGCTTGGCAAACGAGCACGCGTGTCCACTCCGGCGCCAAGATGCCTGCTCGACGAGCCCCGTCCGTCCCGGACGGAGAGCCGCCGGCTCACAGGTAGCTAACGAAAAGCAGGCGTGAGTCGACCCGCGGCTGGCACGCCCGCATCTCGTCCCTGGCGAGCGCCGGAGACCGCGCAGCCGCCGCGCTCGCATCGCGGTAGCGAGCTCGCGGCCGCGAGGGTGCTGCTCCTCGTCGAATCGGATAGGTCTTCGAGCTCGCGCGAGGTCAGGGCGTGAGAGGGTTGGGGCGATGGACGGGACGATTGGGGTGGTGCTGTCGGGCGGCGGCGCTCGCGGGGCGTACGAGTTCGGCGCGCTGGAGGTGCTGGCGCCCGTTCTGGACGGGCCGGCGCGGATGATGGTCGGCACGAGCGCCGGCGCGCTCGGCGCCGCCTATCTGGCCGCGAACGTGCACCACGGGCTCGAGGCCGCCGCGCGCTCGGGCGGCGAGAAGTGGCTCGAAGTCGAGATTGGCGACGTCATCGGCCCGCTGTGCTCGCCGCGCGAGCTTGCCCGTCTGCTGCTCTACGGACTCGAGCTGCTGGGCGTCCGCGCGCCCGCCCCGCCGAGCCTGCTCGACACCAGTCCACAGCCAGAGACGATCGCGGCGCTGATCGACTTCGAGCAGCTGGCGCGCAACGTCGAGGACGGCACCCTGGCCACGGCCGCCGTCGTGGCGACCGCCTACGCGACGGCGAGAAGCGTCGTCTTCCACTACGGTGGCCAGTCGCCACCCACCGACGATCGGCGCGGCATCGACTACGTCGCGACCGCGCTCGCGGTCGAGCACGTCCAGGCCTCCAGCGCAATCCAGTCCCTGTTCCCGGCCGTACTCGTCGGTGAGCGCTGGTACGGCGACGGCGGCGTGCGGCTCAACACGCCGCTGAAGCCTGCCCTGAAGCTGAACGCCGATCGGTTGGTGGTGATCGGACTCAACTCGGTCGCCGGGCCGCCGCTCGAGTACGACGATCGTCGGCCGGATGTCTTCGACGGCGCCGCCGCCGTCGCCCAGTCCCTGCTCGCCGACCAGCTCGCCCACGACGTTGACACCCTGAGCACGATCAACGACGACGTCAAAGAGAGCCGCCAGCCGATAACGCACCGGCTCGTGCCGTACATCTTTGTCGCGCCCACCGACTGGCTCGCGATCGGCCGCCTCGCGACCGACGTCTACAACCGCCATTACGCGGGCGCGCGCGGGCTCCACCACAACCGCGAGTTGGCGCTGCTCGGGCGGCTGCTGGACGCGGGCCGCAACCCGGTCCGCGGCGACCTGCTGAGCTACCTGTTTTTTGCTCCCGAGTTCATCCAGCCGCTGATCGAGCTGGGCCGGCGAGACGCGCGGGCCTGGCTCGATCGCCAAGGGCGAGCGGATCCCTGGCGCACAGAGCACCCGTGACCTGCCGCGGGGTCAAGCGGGCTGAGGACGACGCCGGTCACGATCTGCCGGGCCGCCGAAGTGGCATTCGTCCAGCGGTTTCGATTGTCGCCCAGCTCGCCGATGACCACGGGATGCACAGGCATCGGCTGCCACGAGTGCCACTTCCGCCGGATGCCGTCGTCTCGCCGACGCGTGCGAGACGTTAGGACACGCGGAATGGCGAGCGCCACGAATGTCGGTTGTGTCCAACGGTGTGTCCAATCGGCCCAGATTCCTCGATGGCTAAGCCAGATTAGGCGGGAATCATAATCCGCGTGTCGGGGGTTCGAGTCCCTCCTCCGGCATCGAGATAATCCCTGGTAATTCGGCGCTTTTGTTCATCTCGGATCGTTCCAGGAACATTGGATTTCTCCGGCAGACTTCTCTGGGAGTCCGCGTCGCGGTCGCGGACAACGCGAGAAGCGAAGTCCTGCTGAGTAAGACGCGCGCGTGCAAAGTCCCGGCTTGGCGGTCGTCCCGGCTTGGCGGTCGCGGCCGAGGCGCCCGACGACGACCATCTGTGAGCGCGGGCGGCTGAGCGGAGCATGCACGAACGTCGCCTTCAGCGCTGCCGAGGGCGAACACCTCGCCGTAGTCGCCCGCGTCCTCGACGCACTCGCCGACGCCGCCGGACACCACGCCCAGCACGTCATCAACGACGCCGACACCGCCATCCACGCCACGCTCGACACACCCCCACCAGCCCCCTGGGCCTAATCCCACCGCGGGTCACCCAAGCCGAGGGCTAGCTCCTACTACTACTTTGCTCAGTGATCCTGAGCGCTTTAGCGATTCGACGGGAGAACCCGAACGCGTACGTCGGCGATTGCAACTACGCGGAAGGTACGCTGTCAACTCCGTCGATGCGCGAGACCGATCACAAGCCCGGACGCTCCAAGTGGTCCTCGCGCGAAGGTGAGCGCTGGTGGTGGGCAGCAGCCACGTCCTTCGGAGGGGCATCGGTCATTGCGCTCCTGGCCGTCGCCGTGATCGCGATCCTGATGGAGGAGCTATGGATAGTGCTGGGAGCGATCGCCGTGCTCGCGCTCGCAGCCTTGCTCATGTGGTCGTTCCTGAACGGTGATTCGTGGGGGAACTAGTGGCTCCCCCGAGTAGGAGCCCTGACGCAGCGTTTCGCTCCACGAGCTGACGGAAGGTCGGCCGCCCCTGCGCTTCGGGGAAGCAGAAGGACCGTAGAGCCTGCTTAGCCAGCGCCATTGGGCGGCTCGCCTGGCTGTCCGGCGCCGCTCCTAGCCGCGTCTGCGTCGAACGCGGCGGCTAGAGCCTCGGCGGCAGGTCGAACATCCCGAGCAGGGCGCCGTCGAAGGTCGTGATGTCCTTCACGGCGCCCTCCTCGATCCGCAGCACGTCGATCGCGAGCGGCGTGTACGCGTCGTCGCCGGGGCGGCGGACGTAGCACGCGACAGCCGGCTGCCCGTTGGCGCGGGTGACGACGCATCGCATGCTGCCGAAGATGCCCTCGCCGAAGCCGCCCTCGACCCAGCTGCCGACGACCCGGTCGCGGCCGACCCACGTGCCGGGCTGCGGCGGCATCGTGAAGCGCACGTCCTCGTGCAGCAGCGCGGCGAGGCCCTGCACGTCGGCGCGCTCGCTGAGCTCGACGTAGCGGTCGAGCAGCTCGCGCTCGGCCGCGGTCGGCTCGGCGCCGGGCGCCCACTCTGCGCGGCGCTCGGGCAGCCGCTCGCGCAGGCCGGCGCGCGCCCGCTGCAGCGCCGAGTTGGCCGAGGCCTCGGTCGTCTCGAGCAGCGACGCGGTCTCGCGCGCCGAGCAGCCGAGCACGTCGCGCAGGACGAGCACCGCCCGCGGCAGCGGCGCCAGGTGCTGGATCGCGACGAGGAAGGCGAGCTCGAGCGTCTCCTTGCCGAGCGTCACGTCCTCGGGGCCCTCGCGGCCGTCGGGCAGCTCCTCGAGCAGCGCGTCGGGGTACGGCTGCAGCCAGAGCACCTCGCCGTCGGCCGTCGGCGTCCGCGGCCGCTTGTCGAGCGCGTCGAGGCAGGCGTTGGTGGCGATCCGGTACAGCCACGCGCGCACCGACGCGCGCCCGGCGTAGGTCTCGCGGCGGCGCCAGGCGCGCAGGAACGTCTCCTGCACGAGGTCCTCGGACTCCTCGAACGAGCCGAGCATCCGGTAGCAGTGCACGTGCAGCTCGCGGCGATGGCGCTCGACCCGCGCGCCGAACGCGGCCTCGTCGAGCTGCTGGAGGTCTTCGGTGGTGGAGGTCATGTCCCGTGTGACGGCGACACGCCCGAAAGCTCATCACACGGTGCAGCCCGGCTCGGCGAGACCTGCCACGAGCCGTTGCGGTAGCGGTCAATGGGACCGCCGCTTTCGCATCTGCTGCTCCTATGTCAAGAAATTTGATGGTGGGGGTCATGCCCTGGACGGGGTGGGGGCGCGTAGGAGCTGCCAGACGCGTCGGGCGAGGTGTCGTTTGAGGCAGCGAATGGCGTCGCGGTTGGTCTTGCCCTCGGCCTTCTTGCGGGCGATGTAGTCGCGCGTCTGGGGGTCGCAGCGGGCGCGGGTGACGGCCATGCGGTGGATGGCTGCGTTGATCTGGCGGTTGCCGCAGCGATCGAGGCGGTGACGGTCGGTTCGTCCCGAGCTGGCGGGGATCGGGGCGATCCCCGCGGCTCGGGCGAGCTTGGCGTCGGTGGCGAAGCGATCGGCGCCGGCGATCTCACCGACGAGCTTGGCCGCGGTCAGCGGCCCGCAGCCGCGCTCGGCGACGAGTTGTGGCGCGACCTGGGCGACGAGGTCGGCGATCTCCGTCTCGAGCGCGTTGATGGTGTGGGTCAGCTCGCGCACGCGGCGCAGCTCGTCGCGCGCGATGCGCACGCGCATGGTCTGCTCGGCGCTGGCGTAGCCGCCGGGCGATCTGCTCGGTGCACTGCGTTCGTAGAACAACGCGCCGCCAGGCAACGCGAGCTCGGGCCAGAGGTCGTGGAGATTCCACTGCAGCGTGCTGTTGAGCGCGACGCGCTGCCGATTGCTCTTCGAAGCGCTCGAGTTCTGTGAGGGCGTCGTCGGCGTTGGCGGCGGTGTAGATCGGCCGCAGGTCCTTGGCCACGGTCCGGCGGTCGCGGTAGTTGACGTAGCGCAGGCTCGCTCGGATCTGATGGACGATGCAGGTCTGCACCCAGGCTTGGGGGAAGACGGCCTCGATCGCCTCGGGGAACCCGCTCAGTCCGTCGACGCAGGCGATCAGGACGTCGTCCGTGCCGCGGCGCTTGAGGTCGTTCAGCACGGCCAGCCAGAACTTCGAGCCCTCGGTCTCCTGCCACCAGATCCCCAGGACCTCGCGGTCGCCGTCGCAGGTCACCCCCATCGCGAGGTAGCAGGCGCGGGCCCGGACCGAGCGGTCCTCGCGGACCTTCACGAACATCGCGTCGAAGTAGACGATCGGGTAGACGCGCTCCAGCGGCCGCGAGCGCCATGCCGCGACGTCCTCCAAGACGGCGTCGGTGATCCGGCTGACGGTGTCGCGGCCGATCTCGGTGGCGTAGAGCTCGGTCAGGTGCGCCGAGATGTCACGCACCGACATGCCGCCGGCGTAGAGGGCGAGGATCTTGTCGTCCAGCCCGGCCAGCCGAGTCTGGCGTTTCTTGACCAGCTGAGGCTCAAAGCTGCCGTCGCGGTCGCGCGGGGTGCGGACCTCGACGGGCCCCAGATCGGTGCTCACCGTCTTGGCGGTCGAGCCGTTGCGGACATTCGCGCTGCCCGGGACACCGCCCGGCGGGTGACCGAGGTGTCCGGTCAGCTCGGACTCCAACGCCGTCTGGATCACGCGGCCGGCCAGCTGCGACAGCAGCCCGCCAGGCCCGGTGATTTCCTCGCCCTCAAGGCCCTTCAGGGCGTCCTGCAGGGCCTCCTCGGGCAGCAGGCCGGCCAGACGGTCGGCGACCGCCTGGCAGACCCGCTGATCAGGCTGCTCGGCGCCAGTGCCCCGGCGCCGCTTGGACTGCATATTGGTCATGGTGATGGGTGGTCCCTTCTCGGGCCGCCCGCCGGGCCGGCCACGACGCTCGCCCCTCCGGGGCTCCCGTCGCGACCGGCCCGGCAGCCAGCACCGGATCGATCACCACGACCACACACACTTCATCGGACAGACCCGACCAGGCGCTCGCGGTGATCGACCAGCAAGCGGATGTCCAGCTCGACACCGGCCAACGCCGCTATCGGCAGCGTCTCGATCCCGGCCGCCAGCGCGGCGCGCGCGACCGCCACCGCGTCGATCTGATCGGACTTCCCACGCTGACGGCTCGAACGCCGGCTGGCCGCGATCAGCCGCGTCGCGACGCGCACGACGCGTTCACCGCGACCGAGCAAAAAGCGCTCCAGCGCGCCCGAAACGTGCCGACAGTCCTCCAAGGCCCAGACCCGCTGGCCATCGAGCTCGCGCGCCCAGCCCAGCAACGTCGCGAACCCTCGCGGGCCGACCTGGACGGTCTTATCGCCGAGGACCTGACCGGTCGCGACGTTGACCGCGGCGAGCGTGTGCGAGCGCTCGTGGGTGTCCGCCCCGAGCACGATCATGACCCGCGTCCACATCCCTTCCATCCCGATGCTGGACGCCCGGCGGACAGGGCTTGCTGGGGGCGCTGCCACGCTCCTATCAAGTCACGCCGAACATCCCCGACCGGCGACGAGCGACACACCAAAAGGAGGTCAGACCGCCCAGGCCGACAGCCTCAAAGAGAGTCAGCCCGCCGCCCGGTCGAGACCTTCTCCTCGGCATCGGACGTCACCGACACCCGAGAATCGAAACAGCAAGCCTCCAAGCGGCAGCCGGTTGCCCACGGTCCACCAGGTGCGCACCGATGAGTTCTCGCCAGCCGCGCGGTCTATCTGAAAGATGAATGGCGCTGCGGGACAGGTCCACCGGTCCGGACGCCGACATCCGAAGGAGCCGCCATGTCGCGCGCCAGAACCCACAACTTCTCGATCTCGCTCGACGGCTTCGCCACCGGTCAAAGCCATGCCGCCGACGCCCCGTTCGGTCACACCTTCACCCGGTGAGGGTCCGGTCAGGCGGCGTCGAGTCGGCGCGTTCCGGTGTGGTCGAAGCGAGCACCAGCGCACCGGTTACCGCCAGCGCGGCAACGCTCCCGGCTTCGTCGACGATTGGCTGGCCGGCCGCTTCGCGTACCACGTGCGGAGTAGGCGGGCATAGCGAAGATGGCGGCGCGCTGCGAGCCGCCGCGTCAGTGGCCGCCCGCGACTTGTGCGGCCCATCCGGCATCGGCACGGCCCGATGGGGCATGCTTGGGGTATGGAGACGATGAGCGCGCTCGATGCCTCGTTCCTGCATGTGGAGGACGCGGTGAGTCACATGCACATCGGCTCCGTGGGGATCTTCGAGGGCCCCGCGCCGCCTCACGACACGGTGCTCGCCGCGATCGCCGCCAAGCTGCACCTCGTCCCTCGCTACCGCCAGCGCGTTCGCTTTTCGCCGCTCGCGCTCGCCCGTCCCGTCTGGGTGGACGACGTCCACTTCCACCTCGAGTACCACGTGCGGCGCACGGCGCTTCCTGCGCCGGGCGGTGACGAGGAACTGCGCAACCTCGTCGGCCGGGTGATGGCGCAGAAGCTCGACCGCTCGAAGCCGCTGTGGGAGATGTGGCTCGCCGAGGGCCTCGGCGACGGCCGCTGGGCGCTCGTCAACAAGCTGCATCACTCCATGGTCGACGGCGTCTCAGGCACGGACCTCCTGAGTGTGGTCTTCGATGCCGAGCGCCGGGCGACGCCCGCCGAGAGCCCCCCGCCGTGGGACCCGACGCCGGAGCCGAGCACCCGGCGGATCCTGGGCTCGGCGGTGGCCCACGCGGGCGAAGATCCCGTACGACGCCGCGCGCAGCCTGTGGGCAACGGCGCGCGCGCCGTCCCAGGCGGTCGATCTGACCCGCGCCGTGACGAGCCTGCGCGGGCTGCTGCGTCCGCCGGCGGGGACGTCGCTCAACGGGCCGATCGGGCCGCACCGACGCTGGGCGTGGGCCCGCGGGCGCCTGGCCGACGTCAAGGCGATCCGGACCGAGCACGGCGGCACCGTCAACGACGTCGTTCTTGCCGTGATCGCGCGCGGCTTCCGCGATCTGCTCCAACAGCGCGGCGAGCCCGTGGAGCACCGCGTCGTGCGCACGATGGTGCCCGTGTCGGTGCGCACGCCGGCCGAGCGCGGCACCTACAACAACAGGGTCTCCGCGATGTTCGCCGACCTCCCCGTGAGCGTCGCCGACCCGGTCGAACGCCTCGCGACGGTCCGCACCCAGATGCAGGACCTCAAGGCGAGCCACCAGGCCGTGGCGGGTTCCACGCTGGTGTCGCTGGGCGGCTTCGCGCCCGCAATGCTCCTGGCGCTGGCCGGCCGAGTGGCGACGCGCACGCCGCAGCACTCGGTGAACACCGTGACCACGAACGTCCCCGGTCCGCAGCACGCGATCTACTTCGCCGGCCACCGGATGCTCGACTACTTCCCGTTCGTGCCGCTCGGGGGTCACCTGCGCATCGGCGTAGCGATCGTCTCCTACGACGGCGCGCTGAACTACGGCGTCACCGGCGACTACGAGACCGCCCCGGACATCGAGGTGCTGTGCCACGGGATCGAGGCCGGAATTCGGGAGTTGCTCCCGCATACGGCCATGTCGCGTCGGTCGGCGCCACGCCGCGGATTCTCGCTCTCCCGCCTGAGCCTCGCCGTGGAGCTATCGGAGCTTCACAACCTTCGTCGTGCTGCGGGAGCCCTGCACGATGCGCAGGGTGAGCAGCGAGCCCTTGAGCCGGTGGACCCGCTTGCGGCCGACGGCGGTGAGTCGCAGGCGGATCGTCACGGTCCCGGCGGCTCGCGCGACGCCCGTCCCCGTGGCCACGACGACCGGATTGCCGCGGCGCCCGAGGCGCCGAGCGGGAACGGTGCCTCTGATGGAGACCTTGCCGGGGCCGCTGACCTTGACCTTGACCGGAACGCCGCGCGAGGCGGCCAGCGCCTTCGCGGTCAGCTTCGCCGGGAGCTTGATGACCGGGGCGAGGGCTGCGGTTGCGCCCGGCGCGGCCGCGCCAGGGGCGGCCCCGGTCGGGGTGGCCGTCGGGCTCGAGGTGGACGTCGGCAGGAACGCGCCCACGTCGGCAGATCCGATCGACGGGTGCGCACCGGTCGGGGAGAGCACGACCGCCGCGCTTCCCATCACGCAGGGATCGGCCGCGGTCGAGGGGCTGCCCGCGACCTTCACGCCGCCGTCGTCCTTCCAGGCGATCGCCCCGCCGTCCTGCGCGAGCGAGGCGTCCCGTGCGATGCCGGCCGCGGGCAGGAAGCAGTCCACGGCGGCGGGAAACGTCGGCGCCTGATCCACCCCCTGGATCGCGAGGACCGCGATCTTGCCGACCGTCTGCGTGCCGCCGACGTAGGTCTCGAACCCGAGCGCCGCCAGGCGCCCGTTGGCCGCGACGTCCACGCCTTCGAGGTCGAGCCCCACGCCCGAGGTGTCCAGCCACGGGGTGAAGGCGTTCGTGTAGGGGTTGCCAAGATCCGCGTTCTGGACGTTGATGACCGCCGGAGAGGAGGCGTCCCGCGAGATCACCCGCGCGCCGAGCAGCGACGGGCTCGTCTGGCTGGTCGTGTCGATCGGGTTGAGCGCGCTGTTGGTCGCCGGCCGGACGTACGTCCCACGACCGAACGGGGTCGGGCAGCAGAAGCCCGAGTTCGAGTATCCGTAGACGAGGTGCGACCCGTCCGCGGTGATGTCGAAGCCGAGCGGATAGGCGTACACCGCCCAGCCGCTCGGCGCGTTGAGCGGACCCTCGACACTCGAGCTCCCGTCCGGCTCCCAGATCTTGAACCACGAGAAGCTCGACAGGCGGCCCGGCTTGTTGCGCACCGCCACGATCCGCCCGCCGTCGGACTGCGCCACGTCGAGCCACTCCTCCGTCTCGCCGCCGGCGTTCACCACGGGCGCCGCCAGCCGCGCCTTCTTCGCTCCGTCCAGCGACGCAAGCCAGACCTCGCCCTTGTCGACGTAGGCAACGGACGCGGCGCCGGCGACTGCGGGCGTCGCCAAGGCCGCGACAACGCCTGCGAGCAGCAGGGCACGGGCGCCGAGCATGGTGGCCTTGCCGGCACCGTGGGGCATGTCGAGTCCTTTCAACGGCCGGTGCCGGGTGCACCCGCGCGATCCCACCCTAACCGAGCGTCAGGTCGAGTGGGCCGGCTTGTACGCCTTCTCGGCCTCTGGCAACCATCCCTGGACCCGCTCGATCCGATGCTGGTCGCTGGGGTGGTCGCTGGCGAACTCGGGTGGCTCCTTGCCCTTCGATGCCTGCGCCATCCGCTTCCAGAAGGCCAGCGCCTCGCGGGGGTCGTAGCCCGCTCTAGCCATGTAGACCACGCCGATGTGGTCGGCCTCGGACTCCTGCTTGCGACTGAACGGAAGCGACGCTGCCTCGCCGCCGACGCCCAGCAGCGCAACGACGCGTGCGTACTGACCGGGCGTGACCGCCACCCCGCCCGCGATGATCGCCGCGGCGACCCGGGTCAGGTGCTGGCGCTCGATTCGCTCGGCCACATGTTCGGCCGTCGCATGGGCGACCTCGTGTCCCAGCACGGTCGCCAGCCCCGCGTCGTTGCGAGTCAGCGGGAGGATGCCCGTGTAGACGACGATCTTGCCCCCCGGCAGGCAGTACGCGTTCGCCTCGTTCTTGCGCAGCAACGTCACCCTCCAGACGAACGCCGGCTTGTCGCGGCCGGCGACGGCCTCGATCCGCTTGGCGACCCGCTGCACCTCCGAGTACTCGGTGCCCGATGAGACGATTCGCGCCTGGTCTTGCTGCAGCGTCTTCGCGTACTGCTGGCTCCCAAGCTCCATCTGCTGTTGATCGGTGAGCCCCACGCGCTCGGTCCGGTGGGTGACCGGCGTCTTCTGCCGGTGGGCGCTCAGGAACACGACCCCGACGACCACCGCCGCGATCACGACGGCGATCAGCGGCCGGGCAACGAAGAAGCCGAGCAGTGCCTTCGCGCGACCGCTCATCCCGCGACCATCGCGTCGCGGGTCGAGATGGGTCCATCGCGTGCCATGGCCCGCCGCCGATCGTACCCTCCACCACGCGACCCAGTCCACTGCGCTGCCGGTGGTCGGCGGCAGTGCCTTCAGGCGATCCGGCGGTTACGCTGACGTGCACCGGCTCGCGAGCGATCCTGAGCTCGCCCACCTCGTCAGGGCCCTGCGGAGCTATGGGGTGCTGACGCGCGCGGAGCTGCTCGAGCACTCTGGCGCACGCCACTGGTCACATGAGAGCTTCAACGCCGCGCTCCGGCAGGGGATCGCCAAGGGACCATCAAAGAACTGGGCGACGGCCTGTTCGAGGTCGGCCCGGACGCGCCGGACCTGGACGAGGGCCGGTTCGATCCCACCTGAGATTCACAGACCTTGAAACCAGGGATGTGACCCTCGACGGGCAATGCGGTCGTCGTGCCCGCGTCCCTGCCCGGGACCAGGGTCCACGCCCGGGTGCTACGGGCGCGAAGGGCCCAGGCCGTAGGCGACCCTCACGCCATGGCCGACGTCCCCAAGACCCAAGCGACCGACGGCGTTCCGACCTACCTCGGAAGGGGCGATCCGGCCGGCCGGTTCGGGGACTACTACCCGGCGTGGATGGACAAGCTGGCCGGCGACGTCAGCCTGGAGGGGTCGATGCTGGACGGCGCCTTGCAGGGCCCGGACGCCATCCGAACCGTCATCGGCGGCGTCCGCGAGCTGTACGACCGCCAGGACTTCAACTTCGCCGGCCCCTGGGGCGACAACGGCTTCATCGAGGACTACACCGCCGACGTTCGCGGCAGGCCGCTCGGATGCCTGCACCTGGTCACCTTCAACGCCGACGGACAGACGCAGCACATCGCAGCCCACTACCGGCCGCTGAGCTCGCTGCTGTTCTTCTCCCGCCTGCTGCGCGAGCGGCTCGCCGCAACCCCCTACGGCGAGCAGTTTCTCGCCGGCGAGGCGTGATCGCGCATGACCGCGGCCGCGTCGCCCACCGGCGAGTACCAAACCGCTCCCAACCGAGTGGTCAGCGCCCCGAACGGGATCGACTACGCCTATCGCCAGGTCGGCGATGGGACGCCGGCGCTCGTGCTCCTGCAGCACTTCCGCGGGAACCTCGACAACTGGGATCCCGCGCTGGTCGACGCGCTGGCGCGCGATCGGCGCGTCGTGACGTTCGACAACGCCGGGGTGGGCGCTTCGACGGGCACGACGCCGAGCACGATCGCGCAGATGGCGCGCGATGCCATCGCGTTCCTCGAGGCCCTCGAGCTCGGCGCGGTCGACCTGCTCGGCTTCTCGATCGGCAGCTTCGTCGCCCAGGAGATCGCGCTGATCAGGCCGGCGGTGGTCCGTCGCCTGGTCCTCGCGTCGTCAGCCCCGCGCGGCGCGGCCGGAATGCACGGCTGGGCGCCCGAGGTGATCGGAGCCGTGGGCGAGCCCGAGCCCAATCCCGACGGGTACCTCGGCGTCTTCTTCACGGGCTCGGCCGCGAGCCGGCAAGCGGGCGTGGAGGCCCTGGGGCGGATGAGCGCACGGCGCGACGACCGGGACAAGCCGACGACCTGGCAGACCCGGCAGGCTCAGTACGACGCCGTATGTGACTGGGGCATCCCGGATCACGGCCGGTTGCAGCGGGTCAGCGCGATCGGCATGCCCGTGTTCGTGGCCAACGGCGACGGCGACCCGATGATCCTGCCGCACTTCTCCCATCTGCTCGCCGGCCTGATCGCGCAGGCGCAGCTGAAGATCTACCCGGACGCGGCGCACGGGTTCCTGTTCCAGCACCACGCCGAGTTCGCCCACGACATCGACGCGTTCCTCAGGGCGCGCGAAAGGAGATCCTCATGAGTTCGGCAGATGCGTTGACCAGCCTTGCGTCGGACGGCCAGTCCGAACTTCGTGAGGGCTATGCCGACGTCGGGGACGACGTGCGGCTGCATTACGTCGAGGCCGGCGACGGGCCGCTCGTCGTCCTGCTGCACGGCTTCCCGGAGTTCTGGTACGGCTGGCGGCTGCAGATCGCGCCGCTCGCGGCGGCGGGCTTCCGCGTCGTCGCGCCCGACCTGCGCGGCTACAACCTGTCGTCCAAGCCGGACAGCATCGGCGCCTACGGCGCCGCCAAGCTGGCCGAGGACGTCCGCGGGCTCATCCAGGAGCGCGGCGCCGAGTCCGCGCTCGTGGCGGGCCACGATTGGGGTGGAACCGCCGCGTGGACGCTCGCGATGAACCACCCCGAGGTCGTCGACCGTCTGGCCGTCCTCGACGCGGCCCATCCGCGCAAGCTCAACGAGGGGCTGCGCCACCCCAGCCAGCTACGACGGTCCTGGTACTTCTTCTACTTCCAGCTCCCGGATCTGCCCGAGCACCACGCGAAGGCCGACGACTGGGAGTTCCTGCAGGACTTCCTGCGCGACGCGCAGCCCCCGTACACGCCCGAGGAGATCAAGCGCTACATCGAGGCGTGGTCACAGCCGGGGGCGGCGACGGCGATGATCAACTACTACCGCTTCGCGGTGCGCCACTCGTCAGGCGAGATCCGGCCCATCACGGCGCCCACCCTCGTCATCTGGGGCGAACAGGACCGGTACCTCGGCCCCACGCTCGCCGAGCCCCACCACGACGACGTGCCCAACCTCGACCGCGTCGAGCGCCTGCCCGACGCCTCGCACTGGGTCCACCACGACGAGGCCGAGCGCGTCAACGAGTTGCTGATCGAGTTCTTCGCCCCCGCGCGCGCGACGTCGACCACCTGACAGGAGGAGCAGATGTCCGCTACCGACGTCACCACCGGCGACCCCGCCACCATTCGCGAGTTCGAGGTCGGCTTCGATGAGTCGGAGCTCATCGAGCTGCGCCGGCGCATCGAGGCGACCAGGTGGCCCGAGCGCGAGACGGTCGACGACGACTCGCAGGGCGTGCCGCTCGCGACCATGCAGGAGCTCGCGCGCTACTGGGCGACCGAGCACGACTGGAGAAGGTGCGAGGCGCGCCTGAACGCCCTGCCGAACTTCCTCACCGAGATCGACGGGCTCGACATCCACTTCATCCACGTCCGCTCGCGCCACGAGAACGCACTCCCGCTCATCGTCACGCACGGCTGGCCCGGCTCGATCGTCGAGCAGCTGAAGATCATCGAGCCGCTCACGGATCCCACGGCGCACGGCGGCACCGAGGCCGACGCGTTCCATCTGGTGATCCCCTCGCTGCCGGGTCACGGGTTCTCTGCGAAGCCGGCCGGCACCGGCTGGGATCCGATGCGCATCGCCCGCGCCTGGGTGGTGCTGATGAACCGCCTCGGCTACACCGAGTTCGTGGCGCAGGGGGGCGACTGGGGCGCGGCCGTCACACAGGCCATGGGCATCCAGGCGCCGGCGGGGCTGCTCGGGATCCACTCCAACATGCCCGGCACGGCCCCTGCGCACCTCGTCAAGGGGTTCGAGACCGGCGAGCCGGCACCGCCGGGCCTCTCCGAGGAGGAGCTGCGCGCCTACGAGCAGCTGAGCGCCTTCTATTCCAAGCACGTGGCCTACGCCCAGATCATGTCGACGCGCCCGCAGACGATGTACGGGCTGGCGGACTCGCCCATCGATCTCGCGGCGTTCGCGCTCGACCACGGCGACGGGACCGGTCAGCCCGGCCTGGTGAAGCAGGTCCTCGAGGGGCGGCTGCAGAGCGACCTCACGCGCGACGACCTGCTCGACAACATCACCCTCTACTGGCTGACCAACACCGGGGTCTCCGCGGCTCGCCTGTATTGGGAGAACAAGGCGGACTTCTTCGACGCCAAGGACATCTCGATCCCGTTCGCCATCAGCGTCTTCCCCGACGAGCTCTACCAGGCCCCGCGCAGCTGGGCCGAGCGCGCCTACCCGGACAACCTCATCCACTACAACGAGCTCGACCGAGGCGGGCACTTCGCCGCCTGGGAGCAGCCCCAGCTGTTCTCGCGAGGAGCTCCGCGCCGCCTTCAGGTCGCTACGGACGTGAGCCAGGTCCTCGCGACGCGTGTCAAGCAGATCGCCGCCGGCGTCCTCGACGTCGGATACGCCGACGTCGGCGTCGCCGACGGTCCTGCGGTCGTGCTGCTGCACGGCTGGCCGTACGACATCCACACCTTCGACGAGGTCTCGCCGCGGCTGGCGGCGGCGGGCTACCGGGTGATCGTCCCGTACCTGCGCGGCTACGGCACGACGCGCTTTCTCTCCCACGAGACGTTGCGCAACGGACAGCAGTCGGTCCTGGCGGTCGACACCGTCGCGTTGATGGACGCCCTCGGGATCGAGAAGGCGGTCGTCGCCGGCGCCGACTGGGGAGCGCGGACGGCCGACATCGTCGCGGCGCTGTGGCCGCAGCGGTGCGCCGGGCTCGTGTCGGTGAGCGGGTATCTGGTTGGAAGCCAGCAGTCCGGCGAGCTGCCGCTGGCGCCGGAGGCCGAGCGGCAGTGGTGGTACCAGTACTACTTCGCGACCGAGCGCGGCCGCGCCGGGTACGAGCGCTACCGGCGCGAGTTCGCGCGGCTCATCTGGCGGACGGCCTCGCCACAGTGGGACTTCGACGACGCCACGTTCGAGCGCAGCGCCCCCTCTCTCGACAACCCGGATCACGTCGCGATCGTGATCCACAACTACCGCTGGCGGATCGGCCTGGGCGACGGCGAGCCGCAGTACGACGCGCTGGAGCGCCGCCTGGCCGAGGCGCCCGTCATCGACGTGCCGACGATCACCCTCGAAGGCGACGCCAACGGCGCGCCGCATCCGGACCCCGGGTCCTACGCGGGGAAGTTCTCGGGTCCGTACTCGCACCGGACCATCACTGGCGGCATCGGCCACAACCTGCCTCAGGAGGCGCCTGAGGCCTTCGCCCAGGCGGTCATCGACGTCAACACCCAATAAGGAGCTCTCATGCCAGAGGCAACCTCCAACGCCCCGCTCACCGTCGTCCTGGTCCACGGCGCCTTCGCCGACTCGTCGAGCTGGAACGGCGTCATCGAGATCCTCCAGGCGGCCGGGATCCAGGTGACCGCGGCGCCGAATCCCTTGCGCGGCATCTCCCACGACTCCGCCTACGTCGCCAGCTTCATGCGGCAGGTCCCCGGGCCGGTCCTCGCCGTCGGCCACTCCTACGGCGGCGCGGTGATCTCCAACGCGGCGACCGGGCTCGGCAACGTCGTCGGGCTCGTCTTCGTCGCCGCGTTCGCCCCCGACGAGGGCGAGCGCCTGGGCGAGGTGGCCGCCGGCTCGCGCGACAGCGCCCTGGGGACGGCGCAGGTCGCGCTGCAGTACCCGGCTGCGGACGGCGCCGGGACGACCACCGAGCTCGCGATCGACCCCGCGAAGCTCCACGAGGTGTTCGCCGCCGACCTGCCGGCGCAACAGGCCGCCGTGATGGCCGCGACCCAGCGGCCCGTCTCCGAGCTGGCCTTCACCGAGCCGTCGGGACCGCCCGCCTGGAAGTCGCTGCCGTCCTGGACGGTGCTCGCGTCCCCCGACAAGGCGGCCGGCACGGACGTGGTCCGGTCGATGGCCGAGCGCGCCGGGGCGGCCATCACCGAAGTCGAGGGCTCGCACGTGATCATGATCTCCCGGCCCGACGTCGTCGCCGACGTGATCAAGACCGCGGCGGCCGCGGTCGGTCGCCCGGTCACCGCCACGGCGGGCTAGTCGACGAGCCACCGCCCGTGGCCTCCGCCGTCTCTCCTCGCCCGCCGCCGGCCCACGGCGACTACCGCCCCGACCCGGACCGCTGGATGGCCCTCGGGGTCGTCCTCGCCGCCGGGTTCATGACCCTGCTCGACGTCTCGATCGTCAACGTCGCCCTGCCGAGCATCCAGCTGGGCCTGCACGCGCAGCCCAATGAGCTGCAGTGGATCGTCTCGGGCTACGCGCTCGCGCTGGGGCTGCTGCTCGTGCCGGCGGGGCGCTTCGGCGACGCGCACGGCCGGCGACCGGTGTTCATGCTCGGCGTGGCGCTGTTCGTGGTCGCAAGCGCGGCCTGCGCGCTGGCGCCGACGTCGCTCGCGCTCGTGTTGCTGCGGATCGTCCAGGGGTTCGCCGGCGGTCTCATCACGCCACAGATCTCGGGCCTCATCCAGAGCCTGTTTCGCGGCGAGGAGCGCGGCAGGGCGTTCGGCCTCTTCGGCTCGACCATCGCCGTGTCGACCGCGGTCGGCCCGCTCACCGGCGGCGCGCTCATCGCGCTGTTCGGGACCCACGACGGCTGGCGGGCGGTGTTCTTCGTCAACCTCCCGATCGGGCTGGTGATCCTGCTGCTGG
Organism: uncultured Actinomycetes bacterium; assembly: GCA_963851295.1. Lineage (GTDB taxonomy): Bacteria > Actinomycetota > Thermoleophilia > Solirubrobacterales > Solirubrobacteraceae > JAOPZW01. The sequence goes on from CAWKOS010000009.1 coordinate 54,245, forward strand.
CCCGCCGCTACCTGCCCGCGCCGACCGCGGCCGAGCGCCGGCCCCAGGCGATGGACCCGCTCGGCGTCGTGCTGCTGGGCGCGGCGGTCGTGTGCATCCTCGTCCCGTTCATCGAGCAGCGCACGTGGGACAGCCCGCTGCGCCTCGCGCTGTTCCCGCTGGGCGCCCTGCTGCTCGTCGTGTGGGTGCTGCACGAGCGCCGCTACGCCCGCACCCGCGAGCCGCTCGTGTCGCTCGATCTGTTCCGGATCCGCTCCTACGCGCTCGGCGCCCCGGTGGGCCTCATCTACTTCGCCGGGTTCATCGCGATCTTCTTCATCCAGACCCAGTACCTGCAGCTCGGGCTGGGCTACCCCGCGTGGAAGTCCGGCCTGGCCGTCACGCCGTTCGCCATCGGCAGCGCATTGGTCTCGTCGGCGGGCAGCCGCCAGGCGCTGCGCCGCGGCCCCAAGCTCGTGGCCTTCGGGCTCGCCATGGTGCTCGTCGGGCTGGCCGGACTCTGGCTGGCGGTCGACACCCATCCCGGCCACGACGTCGCGCTGTGGATGGCGCTGCCGCTGCTGATCGCCGGCGTCGGGGGCGGGCTCGTGATCTCGCCGAACCTGACCCTCACGCTGTCGCAGGTACCGGTGCAGCGGGCCGGCAGCGCCGGCGGCGTGCTGCAGACCGGCCAGCGGATCGGTTCGGCCGCCGGCATCGCGATCACCGGCAGCGTCTTCTACACCCGGCTCGCGTCATCGCACGGCGACTTCGCGTCAGCGTTCCGCCACGGCATCGTCAGCGCCGCCGCGTTCGTCGCCGCCGCGCTCGTGCTGGTGCTGGTGGACGCCTTCACGCGCGGCTGAGCCGCCCCGTAGGTGGGAAGATCCACCTCCTCTACGTCCTATCACGGCGAGCTGGAACGAGCGGCGCTCGCGGAGGCGCTGGGCTGACAGCGCCGCTCGGTCTTCACACTGCTGCCCCCGCAGCGGCCCGCGCCTCGATGTCGACCGGGTCGACGATGCGGCCCCCGAACGCGACCGCAAGGGCCGTGCCCAACGCCGTCCAGCCGACGAGCACGAGGATCGGCCCCGCGATCCGCGCCCCATCGAAGAACAGCGCCGACCGCGCCAGATCGACGCTCGCGCCCGGGGGCAGGATGCCGCCGATCGTCCTCCACAGGCCCGGCAGCAGCGGCCGCGCGAACGGCCCGCCCGACGCGGCGTTGCCGAGGATCACGAAGACGAGGATGACGAGCCCGGTCCCTGCCGGGCCGGCCGCGGCCTGGATGCCCCCGGTGGCGGCGCCGCTGGCGAAGATGGTCAGCGCCGCGATCGCGCACAGGGCGACCACATGGCCCGAGAACACGTCGAAGCAGGCGCGCAGCATGACCACGCTGAGGATCCCGCCGACGATGCCGAAGGCGGCGAAGGCGCCGATCCGCGCGCTCGCGCGCTGCCTGCTGCGACTGCGCGGGCTGCCGATCAACCCGATCAGCGTCGAGCCGATGTAGCCGCCGAAGACCCACGCGATCACGGCGTAGAACGCCGCGGTCCCGTTCGGGTCCTTCGGCGGGAGCGGCTTGACGTCGGTGACGCGCACTGCGGGCCCGCCCTTGGCCGCGGCCACCCGGTTGAACGTGGCCGCGAGGGCGATCGCGGTCGCACGGTTGGCCGCCGAGGCGACGAACAGGCGGTTCGTCGTCGCGTCGTACGCCCCGTAGACCTCGCGGTCGTCGATCTGCGACAGCGCGTCCGCGCGCGACGAGGCCTGGCGCGCATCGAGCGGATCGCCGGGCAGCGCGTCGAGCTGCGACGTCGCCGCCGGCGGGCCGACGACGGCGACCGGCACGTTGTGCGGCGTCGGGTCGTGAAACGCGCCGACATACGAGAACGCGAACGCGAGCATGAGCACCAGCGCGGGGAACAGCACGATCGCCACGGTCTTGGGCGTGGGCGCCATGTTCGCCATGGACGTTCCCCGCCGCTCAGGCCCGGAGTCGAATGCTGCCGTCGACCTCTTGCACCTCGTAGACATGGAGTGCCTGGGTCGCCGGGCCGTTGATCACGGCCCCGGTCGTGACGTCGAACCGCGAGCCGTGACACTGGCACATGAGCGTGGTCTGAGTGAGCAGGCCCCCGGACAGCGGGCACGCCTCGTCCGTGCAGGTGCAGAGGTCGTCGAACGCGTAGAGGCGGCCGTCGACGCGCGCGACCGAGATCCGGAGCTTGGGGTCGTCGAGGTAGTAGGCGACGACGAAGTCGTCGGGGATCGCGTCCCCTGGCCCGATCGTGCGGAAGGCGCCGGCAGCGAGGTCGGTCATCGGGTTCACCTTTCAGTAGGGGTACTCCGGGATCACGTCGGCGGCCTTCGCGTCGAGGCGCAGCTCGCCGGGAGCACCCGCGGGCACGACGGGACGGTGCGGCATGATCGGGTCGATGCGCTCGTAGCCGGAGCCCAACGGCGGTCTGGTGTCGGTGTCGCCCTTGTTCGGCCACAGCGACATCGCGCGCTCGACCAGGGCAGTGATCGTGAGCGATGGATTCACACCGGTGTTGGCCGGCATCACGCTGCCGTCCATGACGTGCAGGCCCGGCTGCCCGAACATGCGCAGGTAGGGGTCGACGGCGCCGCTCTCGCTGCTGTCGGCGATCGGGATCCCGCCGGTGAAGTGCGCTGAGGCGGTGCGGTTGATGACCTCGAACGGCAGCGCCCCCTCGTGGCCATTCATCTTCGCCGCCATCCGGTCGACGAACTGCTCGACGATCGGGATGTGCACCGAGGGCGGCGTGCCAGTGTGCCGGCTGCGCAGCACGTCGTCGTGCCAGTAGAGCTCGATCGACGTGTCGGTCGTCTGCGAGCAGAGCATGACGACGGTCCGCTCGGCCCAATCGCGCGGGTCGTCGAAGCTGAGCACCTGGGTGGGGTGCCGGATCAGCTCCTTGACCCAGGACGCCGTCGGGTGCTTCTGCGCGCCGCGCTGGTGATAGGTGACGAGGAAGGCGAACAGGTCGTTCCCGACGCCCCAGTAGACAGGCTCGATGCTCGTCACCGCATCCGGCCAGACGCCTGACGTGATCGACACCGACCCCGGCGACAGACAGATCTTGTCCGGGTCGTCCTTCCACTCGGCGTGCGTCCGGGTGATCGCGAGGAGCTGCTCGGAGTTCGTCCGTGCCCGTTGCCCGAGCTCGCTCGAGAGGCCCGTCAGCCGGCCCTTGTGCTGCATGTGCAGCAGCAGCTTCGCCGACCCGTACGCATGGGCGGCCACGATCACCTGCTCGGCGGTGTACGTGTGATGGTCCAGATGCGTGGCGCGCTGCGCCCAGCCTGGATGACGCGCGTGCACCTCGAACCCGCCTCCGTCGAGCGGCGCGAGGTCGTACACCTCGTGCAGCTCATGGACCTCGGCGCCTAGCTTCTCAGCCAGGTAGAGGTAGTTCGTCGTCAGCTTGTTCTTGGCGTTGTGGCCGCACCCGATGTTGCACTTGCCGCACGAGATGCAACCGGTGCGACGCGGTCCAACCCCGCCGAAGTACGGATCCTCGGCATCGACGCCCGGGCTGCCGAAGTAGACGCCCACCGGGGTCTTGTTGAACGTCTCCCCTCTGCCCATCTCGTCTGCGACCTGGTGCATGACGCGATCGACGTCGGTGGGCATGTACGGGTAGCGCACGGCGCCGAGCATCCGGGTCGCCTGGTCGAGATGGGGCGCCAGTTCGTCGGCCCAATCGGTGATCTCGGCCCATTCCGGCGCGTCGAAGAACTGCTTCGGGGGGACGTACAGCGTGTTGGCGTAAACGTGCGACCCCCCACCGACGCCCGCACCGCAGAGGACGAGCACATCATCGAGATACTCGACCCTCTGGATCCCGTACAGCTCGGCCGCGGGGAACCACAGGAAGCCCGGCAGATGCCACTGGCTCTTCGGGATGTCCTCGTCCTTCCACCGCTTGCCGGATTCCATGACGCCCACGCGGTAGCCCTTCTCGGCGGCACGGAGCGCGGCGACGCTTCCGCCGAAGCCGGACCCGATGATCAGCACGTCGTAGTCGAAGCTCGCCATGGCGTGCACGGTCGCGAGTCGCGCGACTGCTCGCGCCCGTGGCGGCCCGGGTCGGGCCCGCGAGTCGACCCGGTGGAGCACCCTGCGTGCACACCCCGGCGCCCGACGGTGCCTGGACCCGCGCACCGGCCGGGGCTACTACGGGCGCGTCGGGCGCGGCGTGGGACGACCGTGTCCCCAACGGATGATCCCGAACGACCACGACCGCCCGAGCGCGAGGGGGCCCCGCCGAGAGGCGGTGGCGATCGTCACGGGCGGCTCCACCGGGACCGGACGCGAGGTCGCGAGCGGACTGGCGGACTGGGCCTGGGCGATCGTCCTGGTCTACCTCGAGCATCAGCGCACAGCCGAGGCGACGGTCGCCGAGATCCTCGCCGCGGACGGCAGGATCGTCGCGGTGCGCGCCGACCTCGGAGACGACCTCGACGTCCAGCGCCTGTTCGCCGAGTCGGCCGCGGCGTTCGCGGGCGTCGACGTCGTCGTCCACACCACATCGGAGAGCGCCCTTCTCCTCTATGCGCACGCGGCGCGGCACCTCCGTTCGCGAGGGGCGATCGTCAGCGTCTGTCCGGCTGACCGCGTGACGCCCGGGGTCGCACGCCAGCTGCGCGAGCGCGCGATCAGCGTCGGGAGGGCCCCGCCGGGAGAGGTGCTCGCGTTCCTCGACAGCTGGCGGCGGCAGGTCGTCGGGTAGGGCCTCGGCGGCAGCCGTAGAGTTGTCGCGAGATGCCTGCCATCCGCGGGCTTGGTTTCGTCGGCCGGACGCGCGAGCGCGAACGCGTCGACGCCGTGCTCGCTCACGCGCGGGCCCGTGAGAGCGCCGTTCTCGTGATCCGGGGGGAGCCGGGGATCGGCAAGACCGCGCTGCTGCGCCACGCCGCGCGGCAGGCCTCCGGCATGCGGACCGCCGAGATCGAAGGCGTCCAGGCGGAGATGGAGCTCCCGTTCGCGGGGATCCATCAGCTGTGCGCGCCGCTCGTCGACGGGCTGCAGGAGCTCGCAGAGCCCCAACAGAACGCGCTCCGCGTCGCGATGGGCATGTTGCCGGGCGATCCCCCGGACAGGTTCCTCGTCGCCGTCGCCGTGCTCAACCTGCTCGCCGAGACCGCCGCGGAGCGGCCGCTCCTGTGCCTGGTGGACGACGCCCAGTGGCTCGACGCCGCCTCGGTGCAGGCGCTCGGGTTCGTCGCGCGGCGCCTGCTGGCGGACCCGGTGGCCATGATCTTCTCGCTGCGCGAGCCGACCACCACCCGCGCGCTCGACGGCCTCCCGCAGCTCATGCTCGACGGCCTCGATGAGCCGGATGCGCGCGCGCTGCTGTCGAGAGCCGTACCGGGCCGGCTCGACGACCGCGTCCGCGATCGGATCATCGCCGAGACCGGGGGCAATCCGCTGGCGCTGGTGGAGCTGTCGCGGCGGATGAGCCCCGCCGAGCGAGCCGGGGGCTTCGCGCCGCCCGTGGAGATCGACCTTCCGAGTCGGCTCGAGGAGCAGTACCTGCGGCGCGTCGCCGAACTGCCGGAGGCGACGCAGCGACTGGTCCTGCTGGCGGCGGCGGAGCCGCTGGGAGACGCCAGCCTGCTGTGGCGCGCGGCGGAACGGCTGTCCACCGAGGTCGGCGCTCTGGGTCCCGCGACGGAAGCGGGGCTGCTCGACGTCGACGACCGCGTTCGCTTCCACCACCCGCTGGTGCGCTCAGCGGTGTACAGAGCCGCGTCACTTGACGAGCGACGGCGCGTACACGACGCGCTGGCGGACGTCAGCGATCCCGAGCTCGCCGCCGACCGCCGCGCCTGGCACCGGGCGCTCGCCGCCGCCGGACCGGACGAAGCCGTGGCCGCGGACCTCGAGCGCTGCGCGGGACGAGCGCAGAGGCGCGGCGGTCTGACGGCCGCAGCGGCGCTCCTCGAGCGCGCCACGGCGCTCACACCGGACCCGTCGCTCCAGGCCGGGCGCGCGCTCGCCGCGGCGGAGGCGAGCTTCCAGGCCGGTGAGTTCGAGACGGCGCAGCGCCTCCTGGCCACCGCCGAGAGCGGCCCGCTCGGCGACTTCCCGCGCGCGCGCGCCGCGCTCTTGCGGGGCCACGCTGCCGCCGTGTCCCGCCATGGCGACGAGGCGGTCGCCCTGCTCCTGGAGGCCGGGAGGCGGCTCGAGCCGTTCGATCTCAGCCTCGCCCGCAGGGCTTACCTGACCGCGTGGAGCGCCGCCGTCGTCGCGCATCATCTCGGCGGAGCGGACGCCCTGCTCGAGGTCTCTCGCGCCGTGCGGGCCCTCCCACCGCTGCCGGCGGACCCGCATGCACTCGATCTGGTGATCGAAGGCTTCGCCCTGCTGATCACCGACGGACCCGCGGTCGCCATGCCCGTCCTGCACCGCGCAGGTAAGGAGGTCCTGCACCTGCCGGTGGAGGACGTCCTGCGCTGGGGTTGGCATGTCGGCGGCGTGCGCTGCGCCACGTGGGACGACGACACGATCGCCGTGTACGAGCGACAGGCACAGCTCGTCCGCGACGCAGGCGCGCTCGCAGAGCTTCCGATCCACCTCCAGGCCCTGGCCTTGGAACGAGCGTGGCGAGGCGACCTGCCGGGTGCGCGACAGCTGACCGCGGAGGCCGAGAGCATCTCGACCTCGACGGGGAACCCGGTCCCGCCGTTTGCGCTGATGCGCATCCTGGCCCTGCAGGGGCGCGCAGCCGAGGCCTCCCCCTTCATCGACGCCGTCATCGACGAGGCCACGACACGAGGCCAGCGACACGTCGTGAAGGTTGCTCGATGGGCCAGCGCGGTCCTCTACAACGGCCTCGGACGCCACGAGGAGGCGGCGGCAGCAGCTGGAGAGGCCGTCACGAACGGCATCCTTCCCTGGGTGTCGATGTGGGCGCAGTTCGAGCTGGTCGAGGCTGCCGCGCGCGTCGGCGACAGGGAGCGCGCGCGCCATGCACTCGACGCGCTCGCGCTGACCACCCGGCCCGCCGGCAGCGGCCTCGCGCTCGGCATCGAGGCGCGCTGTCGAGCGCTGCTCGCCGACGCCGATGATGCCGAAGCGTCCTACCGCGAGGCCATCGCGCAGCTGGATCGAACCGGAGTTCGCACCGAGCTGGCCCGCGCACATCTGCTCTACGGCGAATGGCTGCGCCGCGAGGGCCGTCTGCGCGAGGCGCGCGAGCGGCTGCGCGCGGCCGAGGACCTGTTCGCCGAGATCGGGATGGAGGCCTTCGCCGACCGCGCCGAGGGCGAGTTGGCCGCGGCCGGCGCGAAGGCGCGCAGGCGCGCGCTCGACGCGCCCGAGGCGCTCACGCCGCAGGAGGAGCAGATCGCCCGGCTCGCCCGCGACGGGCTCACCAACGCGCAGATCGGCGCCCAGCTCTTCCTCAGCCCGCGCACGGTCGAGTGGCACCTGCACAAGGTCTTCGGCAAGCTGGGGATCGACGCTCGAAGCGGTCTCGGCGCCGCACTGCCGCGACAGGAGCCGCGGGCCGCGCGCCTGCAGTGAGGCCCAAGCCCGCGGAGCGTCGGCGGACAGCTAGCGTTGCACCATGTCCGCGTCGGGTGGGCCGTCGTTCGTGGGTCGTGCCGGGGAGCGCGAGGTGCTCGATGGACTGCTGACGCGGGTACGCGGAGGCGAGAGCCAGGTGCTGGTCATCCGCGGCGAGCCGGGCATCGGCAAGACCGCGCTGCTGCGCTACGCCGCCCGACAGGCGTCCGGCTTCCGGGTCGCGGAGGTCGCGGGCGTCGAGGCAGAGATGGAGCTGGCGTTCGCTGGGACCCATCAGCTGTGCGCCGCGATGCTCGACCGGCTCGACACACTCCCGACCCCGCAGCGCGACGCCCTGAGCGTCGCTCTGGGACTGGCCGCCGGCGCGGTGCCGGACCGGTTCCTGGTTGGACTGGCCGTGCTCAGCCTGCTGTCCGCGGCGGCGGAGGAGCGGCCGCTGCTATGTCTCGTGGAAGACGCGCAGTGGCTGGATGGCGCCTCGAGCCAGGTCCTCGGCCTCGTTGCGCGACGGGTGCGAGCGGAGTCGGTGGCGATCGTGGTCGCCGTGCGCGAGCCGACCGCTGCCCACGACTTCGACGGCCTGTCCGAGCTGCGCCTCGAGGGGCTGCCGGAGGAGGATGGCCGCACCTTGTTGGGCCACGCCGTCACCGGACGGCTGGACAGCCGCATCGGTGACCGGCTCGTCGCCGAGTCCCGGGGGAACCCGCTGGCCCTGTTGGAGCTGCCGAGGCGGATGACCGCTGCTGAGCTGGCCGGTGGCTTCGAGCTTCCGGCCGCCGGCGGCCTTCCGGCCCACATCGAGGACCACTACCTGCGCCGCGTCGGCGAGTTGCCCGAGGCGACGCAGCGCCTGATGCTGCTGGCGGCCGCCGAGCCCTTGGGCGACCCCGCGCTGGTCCTGCGCGCGAGCCGAAGGCTCGACATCGGGACCGGCGCGCTCGCGCCGGCCGAGGCCGCCGGGCTGCTGGAGATCGGCGCCAGCGTCCGCTTCCGCCATCCCCTAGTGCGCTCGGCGGTCTACCGCGCCGCGCAACGCGGCAGCCGACAGCGTGTGCACGCGGCTCTCGCGGAGGTGAGCGACCCGGACTCCGACGCTGATCGCCGCGCGTGGCACCGGGCCCTCGCCGCAGCAGAAGCAGACGAGGACGTGGCCGCCGAGCTCGAGCGGTCGGCCGGCCGGGCGCAGGCTCGCGGTGGCGCGGCCGCTGCGGCGGCGTTCCTGGACCACGCCGTCGCTCTGACCCCGGACCCGGCGCGGCGCCGTGAACGTGCGCTGGCGGCCGCTCAGGCCAGCATCCAGGCCGGCGACTTCACCAGGGCTCGCGGCCTGCTGGCCACGGGCGACGCGGGTCCGCTCGACGAGTTCCAGCGCGCGCGCATCGACCTGCTCCACGCCCAGCTCGCGTTCGTCTCCAGCCGCGGCACCGACGCGACGCCGCTCCTGCTGGCCGCCGCTCGCCGGCTCGAGCAGCTGGACGTCTCGCTCGCGCGTGAGACCTACGTGGACGCGTTCTCCGCGGCGCTGTTCGGGGCCAGGCTCAACGGCAGCGTCGGGGTACAGGAGGTCGCGGCGGCCGCCAGGACCGCGCCGCGCACAACGCAGGCCGAGCCGGCCAGCGCGGATCTGCTGCTCGACGCGCTGGTCGCTCTCGCCGACGACTACGACACGGCGGTCCCGCGCTGCCGGGAGGCCGTGCAGCAGCTCGCCGGCGAGAAGCCCTCAGCCCAGGAGCGACTGCGCTGGCTGTGGCAGGGGTGCGTCGTCGCCCTCGAGATCTGGGACGACGAACATGCACACACGCTGTCGCGCTCCAGCGTCGAGATCGCCCGCGAGACGGGAACCCTCGCCGAGCTCGCGCTGGCCCAAAGCGCGCGCGCGCCGATCCAGGTGTTCTGCGGAGACCTCGCCGCGGCCGGCGCGACCGTCTCCGAGACACGGTCGGTCGAAGAGGTGACCGGCGTCCGGGCCGCCCCGTACGGCGCGTTGATCCTCTCGGCGTGGCAGGGCAGGCGCGCCGAGACGACGGCCCTGATCGAAACCACGGAGCGCGAGGCCGAGGCCCGCGGCGAGGGCATCGGACTGGCCATCAGCGCGTATGCGCGTGCTGTCCTGTGCAACGGGCTCGGCCTGTATCAGGAGGCCCTGGCCGCCGCCGTCACGGCCAGCGAGCACCGAGAGGTCGTCGCGGAGAACTGGGGCCTGAGCGAGCTGGTCGAGCCTGCCACGCGATGCGGAATGACCGACCTCGCGACGGACGCCATGAAGCGGCTGGCCACGAAGACACAGGCCACGCGCACTGATTGGGCGCTCGGCATCGAGGCGCGTGCTCGGGCCCTTCTCGCCGAAGGCGCTGACGCCGAGCCTTGGTTCCGCACGGCGCTCGAGCATCTCGGCAGGACTCGCGTGCGCGCCGAGCTCGCCCGGACGCATCTCCTGTACGGCGAACGACTGCGGCGCGAGGGCCGCCGGCTCGACGCGCGCGCCGAGCTGAACCTCGCGCATGAGCTGTTCACGTCGATGGGGATGGAGGCCTTCGCCGAACGCGCCGGCAGCGAGCTCCTCGCCACGGGTGAGAAGGCCCGTCGGCGGATCGCGAAGACGCGCGACAATCTCACCCCGCACGAGCGTCAGATCGCCGAGCTCGCCCGCGACGGGCTCTCCAACGCGGACATCGCCGCGCGCCTGTTCCTGAGTCGGCGCACCGTCGAGTGGCACCTGCGCCACGTGTTCTCCAAGCTCGGAATCCGCTCGCGACGCGAACTGGGAGGCGCTCTGCAGCCCTCGGATTCCGAGGTCCCCGCCATATGAGCCCGTGTGACCGACCGGGGTTGCTGCGGGCGCGACCGCTGAGGCGGCGCTTCAGCGTCGCGCGCATGCTCGAACCCGACGATCGGAGCTGATGTGCAACGCGAGGCAAGCAGACCCGCGCGCCGGCGCGGCGCAGCACGGGCGGCGATGTTCCGTCTCGCGCGGCCGGCGGTGCCCGTGGCCGTGCTCCTGGCCGCGACCACCGCGGCGGCCGCGGCGCCGTTCGCGCCGGCCACGCCGGTCTCCGGCTTCGGCAACCAGCCCGCGCTCGCGCAGATCGCGGGCGCCGCGATCGACGCCAGCGGCGCCTCTGTGATCTTCGGCAGCGCCGACACGTCCGGAAACCGGCAGGCGGTCGCCGCCTTCGGGACGGCGACGGCGCCGCCGTCGTCCGCGCGCGCCTTCGGACCGTCGTCCGGGGCGTTCGACCTCGCGCTCGGGGCCAACGCCGCCGGCCAGGTGGCGCTCACCTTCACGGTCGGCCACGTCGCGTACCTCGCGATGTGCCACGCGGGCCGCTGTGGCTCCACGGTGCGCGTCGGAACCTCCGCGCTCAAGCCGCAGTCGGCGGTCGCGGTCCAGCCGACGACCGGTCGGACGATCGTCATGTGGCGCGGGCGGACGAGCAAGGGCGCCAATCGCCTCATGTGGCGGATCACGACCGACGGCAAGCTCGGCGCCACCCACACGCTGGGCGAGTTCGGCGACAACCCGCAGCTCGCGACCGACGCGTCGGGCCGGACGGTCGCCGTCTGGCTGGCCGACCTGCGCAGCGGAGGCCGGGGCGTGCGGACCGCCGCGCGCCGCGTCGGCGAGTTCACGTCGCCCAGGAGCGTAACGAGCGCACGCGCCGCCGACCTGCGGCTGGTCACCAGCGACGGCGGGGCCTACGTGGCGGCGTGGCTCACCGCGCCCAACGGCATCGACCCCACGCAACCGGCCGGAACCGTGCAGGTGGCTACGCGGACGCGGTCCACGGCCTTCGGCGCGCCACAGTCGCTGGGGCCCGGCTCGACGCTGTCGCTCGCCGGCTCGCCCGACGGCCACGCGCTGCTGGCGACCGATCGCCACGTCGCGCCGACGTCGGTCGTCGTGTCCGCGGCGCGCCGGCTCCCGGGCCAGGCGTTCGGGCCGTTCACCGACCTCTCGCCCGCCCAGTTCGTCAGCGATGCCTTCGGGGCACAGGCGGCCGTCGCCGACGGCGGCCGGGCGCTCGTGTCGTGGGCGTCGGGCGTCGATCCCGCGACGCAGGCGCCGTCGGGCGTGTTCGCCGCCGTGTCCGACGCGTCGGGTTCGTTCGGCGCGCCACAGCTCCTCGCCGACGCGCGGACCGCGACCCTGCCTCAGCCGACGGGGGCCGCGATCGGGGCGGCGGCGGCGCTCGTGGCGTGGGCCGGACCCCAGGGCGCACAGGTCGTGCGCGGATAGCGCCACCACACAACCCACGGAGGATCACATGAGCACCCCCGAGGCAACCGGCGACGCGCTGAGCCGCTCGGCCCACGACCTCGCCTACGACGTCTTCGTCAACGACCCGCCGCCCCAGGACGGCGTCCTCCCGAACGGCGAGCGCAAGCTGTTCTCCCCGATGGCCAGCACGCTGATCTACGGCAGCCAGGACGCGGTGCTGACGGATCCCGGGATGACCGCGGACCAGGCGCGCGCGCTCGGCGACTGGGTCGCCGCCAAGGGCCGGAACGTGACCGACATCTTCGTCACCCACGGCCACGGCGACCACTGGTTCGCCGCCGGACTGCTGGCGGAGCGCTTCGGGGCCCGCGTCGTCGCCGCCGCGGGCACGATCGCCCAGATGCAGGGCGCCGTCGTGACGCGCCCGCTGCTCTGGGACAAGGTCTACGAGGACATCCCGCCGTCGCCTGTCACGGCGGTGACGGTGCCCGACAACCGCTTCACGCTCGAGGGACACGACCTCGTGATCGTCGAGGTCGGCCACACCGACAGCGACGACACGACCGTCCTGCACGTGCCGGATCTCGACCTCGTCGTCGCCGGCGACGTCATCTACAACGGGGTGCACATGTATCTCGGCCAGAGCGTGACCGTCGGCGGGTTCGGAACGTGGCGGGCGGCGATCGACAAGGTCGAGGCCCTCCACCCGCGGCACATCGTCGCCGGCCATCAGAACAGGCGGCTCGACGACGACGCCGAACGCCAGATCGCCGAGACCCGCCGCTACCTCGACGACGCCGACGAGCTCCTGCAGATCGAGACCACCGCGGTCGACTTCTTCAACGCCAAGATCGAGCGCTACCCGAAGCATCTCGGGCGGTTCGTGCTGTGGGCGGGCGCCCGCGGGCTCTACGACGTCCGCGAGAACCCCGACGGGGACGTCGCCCAGATCCTTCTACGCTCCTGGCTCTGAGGCACGACGCCGCCAACTCCCGGAAGCCCTCGCGCTACAGCTTCGACGCGAAGCCCGCCAGCTCGGTCCCCTGCGCCCGGGTCAGCCACCCGTCGGAGACGAGCACGGCGACACCCACCTTGTAGAGCCCGATCAGCACCGCCCTCTGGCCCGGTTTGACGTTGCCGTTGAGCGGGTTGAGGTCGGCCTCCGGCCGGCGGGATGACCCTATGAGGGCGCGGGCGGCGCAGTTGTTAACGAGATGCTCTATTCCCCCCGACCGGCCCAGACGGTCACTCGTTCGAGCGGCAGTCCGACCTTCGTCGCGACGAGCCACGCCGCGTGGTCCTCGTTCTCGGTCCAGACATCCCGGACGACGACGGTCGCGCCGTCGCGCTCGATCGTCCAACCCGCGTCCTTGGCGGCCGCGGCGAGCGTGGACTCGTGCTCGCCGAGATCGAAGCCCGCGGGCAAGGTGACGTCGAACGGCTCAGACCCCTCCGGACGGTCGCGCTTGGCCACGGGAGAAGGGTACGCCCCGGCTAGCCGAAGGTGAGCACGTAGGCCTCGGCGCCGGGATCGAGGAACGTGATCTGCAGCGTGCGCTCGCGGACGGCGTCGTGCTCGCGCACGAGCTGGTAGAGGCGGCCGTCGACGAGCAGGCCGTTGCCGTTCTCGTCGACGTCGACGCCGTGCGACGCACCCGGGGGCTCGCCGTCGAGCAGCACGCGGAAGGGGATCGGCTCGTGCGTCCCGGCCGAGAGGACGAGGTGCGAGTCGCGCGCGTGGAAGCGCCACGCGATGCTCCCGCCGGCCTGCCCGAGCACGACGGCCTCCTGGCCGATCGTCCACTCGCCGGCGAGCGCCCAGCTGTTGGGGGGCACGCGCTCGGGCAGCTCGTAGGTGCGCGGCTCGTCAACCGCCCCGCCGGCCGAGGCGAAGTTCTCGCCGCGCGCGTAGCCCAGGTACGTCTCGGGCGTGCGCAGGTGGTCCCAGTCGGCCTCGGCCTCCGGGCCGACGCCCTCGACGGGGACGAGCTCGCGCTCGACGCCGAGCAGCTCCTGCAGGACGCGCTCGGACTGCTCGTAGCGCCCCTCGCCGAAGTGGCTGTCGCGGATGATGCCCTCGCGGTCGACGAAGTACAGCGCCGGCCAGTAGTGGTTGGCGAAGGCGCTCCAGACCTCGTAGTCGCTGTCCAGCGCGACGGGGTAGTCGATCTCCCGCACCCCGAGCGCCAGGCGCACGCGGTCGATCTCCTGCTCGAAGGCGAACTCCGGCGTGTGCACGCCGAGGACGACCAGCCCGTCGTCGCGATAGGCCTGCGACCAGGCGCGGACGTAGGGCTCCTGGCGCAGCCAGTTGATGCACGTCAGCGTCCAGAAGTTCACGAGCACGACGCGGCCGCGAAGCCCGTCGGGATCGAGCGGCTCCGAGTTCAGCCACCCGGTCGCCCCGGACAGCGAAGGCATGTGCACGTGATCGGACGCGCTCATGGAGCGGTGCAACTCTATCCACAGCGTCACCACCGCCACGAGAAGGAGACGAGGATGCCGAACACCGAAGGCCAGCTGGCCGGCCAGACCGTGGTCGTGCTCGGGGGGAGCGCCGGCATCGGGCTCGAGACGGCCCGGCTGGCGCGCTCCGAGGGCGCCGAGGTCGTCCTCGCCGCGCGCAACCCGGAGCGCCTGGAGCGCGCGGCGGCCCAGGTCGGCGCGCGCAGCACCGCAGCCTTCGACGCGACCGACGTCCCCGCGCTCGAGCGCTTCTTCGACGAGCTGCCGACGCCGATCGACCACGTGCTGAGCACCGCGGGCCGGCCGTACTACGGGCCCCTGGCCGAGCTGGACTTCGACGCTGCGCGCCGCTCGTTCGACGACCACTACTGGCTGGCGCTCCACATGGCCCGTCTCGCGATCGGCAAGGTGCGGCCGGGAGGGACGCTGCTGTTCATCGGCGGGACCGGAGGCCGGCGGTCCGGCGTCGGGCTCTCGATCATCTCGTCGGCCACCGCCGCGATGCCGGCCCTCATCGCCAACCTGGCCCTCGAGGTCGCCCCCATCCGCGTCAACCTCATCGCCCCCGGCTTCGTCGACACGCCGCTTTCGGCGTCGCTCCTCGGCGAGGGCCTCGAGGAGCGCCGCGAGGAGCTGCGCGCGACGCTGCCCATCGGGCGCGTCGTCGGCCCCGAGGACGTCGCCGCGCTGGCCGTGCACCTCATGACCAACACGGCGCTCACCGGCGCGACCTACGACATCGACGGCGGCCAGCAGCTCATAGGCTGACAGACGGACGTCGGCATCGCGTGGGGCTCCGTCAGCCCACCGGGATGCGCGCCTCCAGGCGGGTGCCGCCGCCGCGCGGGCTCTCGAGGCGAAGCTGCCCGTGGAGCGCCTCGACGCGGTCGGTGAGGCCATGCAGGCCCGAGCCCGCGACCGGGTCGGCTCCCCCCACCCCGTCGTCGGCGACCTCGACGAGCAGGCGACCGTTGTCGCGACGGACGCTGATGGCCACGTGCGAGGCGTTGGCGTGCTTGGCGACGTTGGTGATCGCCTCGGCGATGAGGTAGTAGGCGGCGGCCTCGACCGGCTCGGGCAGGCGCTCGTCGGGCACGTCGTTGATCTCGACGGGCAGCGGCGCGCGGTGGGCGAGCGCCGACAGCGCGGGCGCCAGGCCGCCGTCGGTGAGGATGGCCGGATGGATCCCGCGCGCGAGCTCGCGCAGCTCGTCGAGCGCCTGGGTGAGCTGCTCCCTGGCTTCGGTCAGGTCCTGGCGCGCGCGGGTGGGGTTGCTCTCGAAGCTCCCCTCGACCATTCGCAGCTGCAGGGCGAGCGACACGAGCCGCTGCTGGGCGCCGTCGTGGAGGTTGCGCTCCAGCCGTCGCCGCTCGGCGTCCCCGGCCTCGACGATGCGGGCTCGCGAGCCGGCGAGCTTGTCGTAGGCGTCGGCGTTGGAGACGGCCTGCGCGACGAGGTCGGCGAAGTCGCACAGCCGCTGCTCCAGGCCCGCCGCGAGGCCGTCGGGCCGCGTGGTCGACGCGACCAGCGCGCCCCACAGCCTGCCGCCGACCGAGAGCGGCGCGGCGACCGAGGAGCGGAAGCCCAGGGCGCGCAGCTGCTCGGCGAGCTCCCCGGGCGCGTCGTCGTAGTCGTCGATGCGCTCCGGGTGGCCGCTGCGATGGACGCGCGCGACGACCGAGTCCCCGCCCAGGTGCAGCGACGCGCCCAGCGGCATGCCCTCCATCCCGGCTTCGCGCCAGCTGCCCACGACCGTCGCCTGCCCGTCGCCCTCGTAGCGCAGCACGCTCGCGCTCGGGGCGTGGAGTAGCTGCGCGACCTCGTGGGTGACCTGCTCGAACACCGAGCTCGGCAGTGCCTCGCTCGCGACGAGCGTCGCGATGCGGCGCAGGGCGGCCTGCTCGTCGGCCATGGCGCGCGTCGCCTGCTCGCTGGCGACGAGGCGCTGCTCGGCGGCGCGCCGCTCGGTGATGTCGCTCAGCGTGGAGACGACGCCCTCGGGACGCCCGGCGGCGTCCAGGACCGGCGCCGAGGTGATCGAGAGCCAGGCCGGCGTCCCGTCCGGGCGCGTCAGGCACACGGTCAGCGCGCTCTCCGCGCGACCTGTCGCCAGGGACTCGTCGCCCATGAGCCGGCCGCCCGGGACCGGCTGCTCGTCGGCATCCACCACGGCGCCGAGCACGTCCTCGGGCCGCCGGCCGCGCAGGCGATCGCGGTCGAGGCCGAGGATGTGCTCGGCCGCGGCGTTGCAGTCGCTGATGGTGCCCCGGGCGTCGCGGACGATGAGGCCCTCGGCCATCGACTGGACCACGGAGCGCAGCCGCTCCTCGTTGGCGCGCAGCGCCTCGTCGGCGCGCGTGCGCTCGGCCGTCACCGCGGCGAGGACGAGCGACGTGAGCGCCGCGGTGGCCAGGAAGAGCTGGCTCGACAGGAGGCTGTCGGTGATGGACTCGCGCACGAACGGCCCCGCGTTGTGCGCCGTGTTCCAGACGGTGAGCGACGAGACGACCACGAGCGCCGTGGAGGCGCCCCGGGGCCCGAAGCGCAGCGCGGCCCAGATGAGCGCCGGGAAGACGACGTACGGGACGTCGCGCTGGGACGGGAGCTCGGCCAGCAGCACGAGCGTCGTCAGCAATGCGGCGCCCTCGAGCAGGTCGCCGCGCGAGAGGTCTCGCCATCCGCGGGTCGCCCAGGTGAGGATCAGCGGCGTGACCACGAGCGCGCCCGAGAAGTCCGACAGCCACCACGTGCGCCACACCTCCCCGAACTCGTGCGCTGCGATCACGTTCCCGAGCCGCAGCGATGTGGCGCCGAAGGCCGCGCTGATCAGCGTCCCCACGGCGGCGGCCGCCACCAGGGCGAACACGTCGCCCACGCGCTCCAGGCCCGTCCGGCCGCCGATCAGGCGGCGCAGGATGATCGCGGCGACGACCACCTCGAGCGTGTTGCCGACCGTCTGGCCGAGGACGGTGCCGATCGGGCTGGAGTAGTCGGCGGCCAGCAGGTCGCCGATGACGATGCCGGGCCACAGCCGCGGCCCGTAGAGCACGAGCGCGGCGATCCCGACGCCGACCGGAGGCCAGAGCGCCGTCACCGAGCCGTGCAGGTACGCGAGCCGCAGGCCGAGCTTCGCGGCGGCGTAGTACGCCGCCGCGAGGAGACCGATCGAGGCGCCCGAGAGGACGAGCCGCCCGCCCCGCGTCGAGCGCAACGACGCGACCTGCGCGGAGATCCGGGCGCTGCGGGCGGTGAGCGAGCTCAGCTCATGGCGATTCCCTGGGGCCCGCCCATCCTCTCCCATTCGGTCCGGCGCCACAGTTTTCCTTACGGTCATCGCAGCCTCACGGTCGTCTGGCGCACGACCGCGCGGCCGGAGCGGGGCGTGAAGGCGAGCGCGAGCGTCACCCGCGGGCGCCGAGGCCAGCGTCATCGAGACCGCGCTCGAGCGGCCGCCGCACTGTGGACCGGCGAGGCCAGCTGATGGCGGCGTACGCCCGCACCGGCCGCACGAGCTACGCGCTGCGCCAGTACCTCGAGTGCCGCCCGGCCCTGGTGGTCGAGCTCGGCGTCGAGCCCTCGGCCGAGACCTCGAGCCTGCAGGCGCGGATCCTCTCCGGCGCACAGGCCTGAGCGGTCAGGCGGCCGCGCGCTCCCACGTCGCCGACAGCTGCGTCGTGTCGGGGACGACGGTCATCCCCGGCCCGATCACGGCCGCGACCACGAGCTGGATCCCGCGCGCCGAGGCGCGGGCGAAGGCGATCTGCTTGGCGGTCGGGACGTCGTCGGCGCTGACGTTCTGGTGCCACGGGGCGAAGGTGCTCTGGTCGACGCCCACGATGAGATAGGTCACGGCGTGCTCCTTTCAGGCCGCCAGGCCACCGCGGCCGGCGTCGGCGACGATCCGTTGCCCCGTGATGTAGCCCGCCGACTCGGAGGCGACGAAGCTCACGGCCTGGGCGATGGCGCGCTCGGCCGCGCCGGAGCCGGGCGTGACGGTGTTGACCGTGATCCCGAGCGGCGCCAGCTCGCGCGCCCAGCTGCGCGTCAGGCCGATCTGCGCGCCCTTGGCGGTCGCGTAGGCCGTGCGGCCGGACGCGCCGTCGGTCGCGTCGCAGTCGACGTGGACGATGCGCCCCGAGCGGCGCGCCGCCATCGCGGGCAGCAGCGCGCGGCCGAGGACGACGGGGCTCTTGACGAACTGCTCGAGCTGGGCGACGTGGTCCTCCCAGGCGACGAGCGCGAGCGGCGCCTCTTGCTGCGGGCAGGCCGCGGCGAGGACGAGGACCTCGACCGGGCCGAGCGTGCGCGCGACCTCGGCGACGATGTCGGCGACCTGGCGCTCGTCGGTGACGTCGCCCATGTAGGCGTCGGCGATGCCGCCGTCCTCGCGGATCGCGTTGACGACGTCGAGCACCTCCTCGGGCCCGCAGACGTCGTTGACGGCCACGGCCAGCCCGTCGCGACCCAGTCGCCGGGCGATCGCGCGGCCGTGACCGCGCGAGCCTCCCGTGACGAGCGCGACGCGGCGCCCGGCCGGGCGCGTGCGGCCGCGCCGCGTTGACCCCCCGCGCGCGACCTCGACGACGTTCGGATACTGCATCGTTCGACTATCCGGCCGCGGCGCCACGCTGACAATCGGTCGCCCACCCTGATCTTTGCCGCGCCGGCGCGCGGATCCCTTAGCTCGCCAGCTCGTCGGCGAGGTCGGCGCGCGTGTTGACGCCGAGCTTGCGGTAGCCGGCGGCGAAGTGGGCCTCGACGGTCTTGATGGAGAGGAAGAGCTCCTGGGCGATCGCGCGGTTGCCCTTGCCCGCGGCGGCGAGCTCGCAGACCTGGCGCTGGCGCGGCGTCAGCGCCGCGGCGCCCTCGGTGGCGGCCTGGCGCGGGCGCAGCCCGGTGGCGACCAGCTCGCGGCGGGCGCGCTCGGCGAGCAGCACGGCGCCGGCGGCGTCGGCCTCCGCGAGCGCCGGGCGCAGCGCCGACCGCGCCTCGACGCGGCGGCCCATGTGGGCCAGCGTGCTGCCGAGCTCCAGGCGCGCCCGCACCGACTGCAGGAGCGCCGGGGAGCCCTCGGCGACCGCCAGCGCCCGCTCGCAGAGCGCGACGCGGGCCGCGTCGTCGGCCTCCGCGACGGCGCGCGCGTGCAGCGCATGGGCGATCGGCACCGGGGCGCCGAAGCGCCCGGCGAGGACGAGCTCGGCGTCGGCGAGCGCAGCGGCCTCCTCGCGGCGCCCGAGGTGCGCGAGGGCGACCGCGGCGGTCGAGCGCCACGGCGTCCAGCTCGGGTTCGGGCGCCCCTGCTGCTCGCGCAGGACGCCGGCCTCGAGCGCCTCGACGCGGGCGTGCTCGTAGTCGCCCTCGGCCAGGTACAGCCGTGCCCGCGCGTGGCGGATCCCGATCTCCCAGCGCGTCTGGCCGAGCGCGCCGTCAATCTCGCGCACGCGCAGCAGCTCGTGCGCCTCCTCGAACTCGCCCCGCTCGGCGAGGGTGGAGACGAGCAGCATGATCGCCCCGCCCGTGAAGGTGTTGGCGTCGCCGTCGATGAGGTCGAGCGCCAGCCGCGCCTGGTTCTCGGCCTCCGCGACGTCGCCGCCGCGCAGCGCCAGGTCGCCGGCGTACCAGGCCGCCCCGGCGCGCAGGCGCAGCGAGCCGCGGGCGTCGGCCTCGCTGCGCATGGCCGCGATCGCGGCGCGGGCCTCGTCGGCGCGATCGGTGACGACGAGCGTGCGCACGCAGAGGTGGTAGGCCGCGCGCCGGCCGGCCTCGCGCAGCAGCAGGTCGCCGGCCAGCGCCCGCAGCGCCAGCGCGGCGCAGGCGTCGGCGTTGGGCGTCCCCAGCTCGATCCCGATCCAGGCGCGGTGGGCGACGATCACGCGCGCGAGCAGCGGGTCCGTCGAGGGCGTCAGCTCGATCGCGGCCGCGCGCCGCGCGCGCTCGACGTGGCGGTCGGGGATCATCATCAGCGCGTCGAGCGCCGCGGCCTCGACGGCCAGCCTGAAGCCGGGGTCGGGAGCGACGGGCAGCTCCTGCTCGACGAGCTCGGCCAGCTCCGGGTCGCCGGCGCCGAGGACGTTGAGCGCCGCCAGCCGCGTGAGCACCTCGACCCGGCTCTCGGGATCGCTCACCTCGCGCAGCGCCTCGAGCAGCCGGCGCTGCGAGTCGGGCAGATCGGCGTCGAAGGCGACCGTCGCGAGCTGGGAGAGCATGGGGCCGCGGTCGTCGCCGGGCGCGCGCTCGTCGAGGGCGCGCTCGAGGTAGGCGGCGGCCGTGTGCGGCGCCCCGCGCTCGGCCGCCGCCTCGGCGGCGCGCGCGAGCAGCGCGCTCGCGTCGGGGTCGGCGTGCGGGCGGCACTGCAGCAGGTGGCTGGCGACGAGGTCGACGTCGGCGTTGGCGGCCATCAGCACGCGGGCGGCCTCGCGGTGCAGGCGCTCGCGCTCGGTGCGGGCGACGTCATCGGCGACGGCGACCGCGACGAGGCCGTGGACGAAGCGCTCGCCCCCGGGGTCGACGAGGCCCGCCGCGACGAGGGCGTCGCGCGCGGGGCCGAGCTCGGCGACCGGGACCCCGGCGACGGCGGCAACGAGATGCGGCGGCGCGCCGTCGCCGATGACCGCCAGCGCGGTCGCCACGGCGCGGTCGCGCTCGGTCAGGGCGGCCATCCTGCGGCGCACGACGTTGCGCGCGAGCGCCGAGACCGGCGGCGGCTCGTCGCCGGGGTCGTCGATCGCCTCGGGCCCGTGGACGACGATCTGGCGGCTGAGCTCGCCGAGCAGCCACGGGTTGCCGCCGACCGCCCGGTGGCAGTCGCGGCACAGGGACGCCGGCGCGTCGGGCGCCAGGCGGCGGATGAGCTGCGCGCCCCCTCGCGGCGAGAGCGGGCGCGGGTGCAGGACGGTCGCGGAGCGCACGCCCCCGAGCAGGCTGAGGAGGTCCGAGGGCGCCGCGGGATCGTCGGTCCGAGCGCCGACGACGATCAGCAGCGGGAGATCCTCGATGCGCCGCGCCAAGTAGGCGAGCACCTGCAGCGAGGCGTGGTCGGCCCACTGCGCGTCGTCGACCACGAGCGCCAGCGGCCGGCGGTCGGCCATCGCCGCGCACAGCCACAGGACGCTGTGGGCGACAAGGATCGTCGCCTCCTGGCCCGGGACGGTGCCCTCCAGGAGCATCGCCCCGGCCGCCGCGGCCGCGCCGTCGAGGAGCTCCGCGCGCTCGCGCTCGGACGCGTCGCGCAGCGGCGCCTCGAGCAGCGCGCGGACGACGCCGAAGGGGAAGTGGCGCTCCATCGGCCCGGGCGCGGCGCGGCGCACGATGCAGCCGGCGTCCGTGGCGAAGCCCGCCGCGCGCTCGAGCAGGGCCGTCTTCCCGAGGCCCGCGGGCGCGTCGAGCACGACGACCTCTCCGCCGCCGCCGGCCAGCCTGCGTACCGCTCCGGCGAGCACCTCGAGCTCGGCCGCCCGCTCGAGCAGGGGCGCAGAGTCGGGCGTGCGCTCCGACGTGACGATGTGCAGATGGGAGACGGCGCCTCGACCTGGAGCACCGGTCATTGACCGTCGAGACGCGCGAGATGGCGAAACCTTCCCACCCCGGCGCGAAGACCTTCGCGATGCCCAGGTGCGAGGGTCGCCAGCCGCCAAAGTTCAGGGTCGCTCCCCGATTGAAGGGCCGCCACGGCGGTGCTTGCATGCTCGTCGCCAGGGGGGCCCCACGAGCTCGGCGGCGTACGCGCCGCCCGAGCCGTGGGTCATTCTCGATTCGCTGCGGAGTGATCGCATGTCCACCGAGACAGATCCGATCGTCGACGCCCGCGTGCTGCGCGACCGCGTCCGCGAGATGTACACCGACGTCGCCGAGCATCCGGACGGCGACTTCCACTTCGAGCTCGGGCGTCCGCTCGCCGAGCGGCTGGGCTACCCGCCCGAGTGGCTCGACGCGGTGCCCGCCGACGCGCTGGCGTCCTTCGCCGGCGTCGGCCACATGCTCGACGTCGCGGGCATCGAGCGCGGCGAGACGGTGCTCGACCTCGGCTCGGGCTCCGGCACCGACGCCTTCATCGCGGCGCACCTCACCGGGCCCACGGGCCGCGTGATCGGCGTCGACATGACCGACGCCCAGCTGGCGAAGGCGCGCCGGCTCGCGGCCGCCGCCGGCGTGCGCCACGCCAGCTTCGTCAAGGGCCTCATCGAGGCCCCGCCGGTGGAGCCCGGCAGCGTCGACGTCGTCATCTCCAACGGCGTCGTCAACCTCGCTCCCGAGAAGGCCGCCGTGTTCCGCGCCGCCGCCAAGACGCTGGCGCCCGGCGGGCGCCTCGCGCTCGCCGACATCGTCAGCGAGCGCGAGCTGGTCGAGCGCACGCGCCGCAACGTCGCGCTCTGGGCGGCCTGCATCGCGGGCGCCGTGCCGCGCGGGGACTACGTGGACGCGATCGAGGCGGCCGGCCTGCGCGTCGAGAGCGTGCGCCCGAATCCGACCTACCGCTTCCTCACCGACCGCGCCCGCGAGGCCGCCGACAAGTACGGCGTGGCGAGCGTCACCGTGCTCGCCACGAAGCACTAGCCGGGCCCGGGACCGCCGTCGAACCCGGGCGCGTATCACAGCGCCGGCCGCTGCGCTCCTTCGCGAGGAGGGGGATGTCAGCACTTCCGGCAAGCATCGAGCGCGGCGCGCCCGACACGGCACCGCCGCCCGCGGCGGCGACCACGCGCCGCAAGCTCCAGCGGGACGTCGAGCGTTGGTTCACGTCCGAGGGCGTGCCGCACTTCGGCTGGCACCCAGACACGGGCTTCATGGAGTTCGCGGTGCCCCTGCTGGCGGTCGTGCTCACGTTCGAGGTCATCGCGATCCCGTGGCTCGAGCTCGACCACCTGACCCGGCGGGTGCAGGCCGTCGGCGTGAGCGGCGGGCCCAGGGACATCGTCCCGGCCGCGGTGGCGCTCACGCTCGTCATGGTCGCCTTCCTCATCGCCCTCGTCCCGGTCGTGCCCCTGCTGCGAGGCGAGCTTCCGGGCGTGGGCTCCTACGGCCGGTGGCGGCTCGTGCAGCGCGTGTCGCGGCTGATCTCGGCCGCCCTCACGATCGGCATGCGCGTCGCGCCGCTGGTCATCGTGCTCCTGTGGCTGCGCCGCGAGCGGGCCTTCGTCCACCTGCACGAGGGCGACTGCGTCGACGTGGCCGCCTTCCTGCTGCTCATCCTCGCCGCGTGGCGCTTCGCGCGCCAGCCGGCCACCGATGCGGAGGCCCGCCGCGTCGGCAGCTGGGTCGGCGGCCTGACCGCCTTCAGCGTGCTGTGGACGTGGTGGTGGCCAGACATCGAGCCGGGAAGCGACCTCCGGCAGTCGCTCGTGGCCCTCCCGGTCGTCCTCTGGCTTCTCGCGCGCGCCCCGGCTCCCCGGCGTCCCGGAGGGACGGCAGCCGATCGCGAGGCCGACGCGGCCCTGCGCGTGCCCGTGTTCCTCGTCGTGCTCGCCTTCGAGCTGGCGGTGATGCCCTACCTCTGGTCGACGGAGACCGCGGTCAACGGCGCGCTCAGCGTCGCCGCGCTGATCGTCCCCTTGGCAGCCCTGAGGCTCGCCGGCGGTCGCGGCTGGTTCTCGACGCTGACGCCGCGGCTCGCGCTGGCGGTCGTCGCCCTCTTCGTCGTCGTTCCGGCGGGGCTGGCCTTCGGCGTCAGCGATCGCCTGTCGGACGCCACCCCGGTCGCGACGGCCGCGACGATGCTCGCGATGAACGTGGCCGTGCTGGTGGCCATCACGGCCGCCGTGGCGTTCGGCCTGCACCACGTGTACGAGTGGATCGCGCAGGAGCCGTTCCGGGCGGCCACGCTCAGGTCGCGCGCGGTCGAGCGCGCGGGCCCGATCGTCGTCGTCTTCATCTTCTTCTTCTTCTTCACCACCGAGCTGTGGAATCTGGCCGCCAACCTCGACCGGTGGCGCTTCTGGATCCTGGTGCTCACGCCGCTCGCGTTCGCGGCGTGGATCGTCAGCCGCAGCGCCCTGCAGGTGATCCACGACCAGGGCGCGTTCGAGAGCTATGAGCACGCCAGGACGTCCGCGCACAGAGTGGAGAACGACGCGGTCCGCGAGCTCGCGACCATCGAGGTGGACGACCCGCGCCACGACATCCCGCTGGACCGCGCCGAGCAGGTCAACATCATGGCGATCCTCATCACGAAGGCCCTGCTGCGGATCGTCGTCGTCAGCGTCGGCGTGGCGGTCGGGCTCTTCGTCGTCGGCCTGCTCGCGGTCAACGGCGACGTGCTGCACTCCTGGCAGGTCGGCGGCCACGGCTCCCCCACCAGCCTGGCGCTGCGCGTGGCCGCCTTCCTCGGTGCCTTCTCGGCCCTCTACTTCGTGGTCGAGGGCTCGCGCGATCAGGCGATGCGCACGGCGTCCTTCCAGGACGTCGACGACTCGATCCGGCGCCGGCTGGCCGTGCGGATCGCCTTTCGCAACGTGTTCCCCAGGCGCGGCGTCACCCCGGGACCACCGGCCCGGTGACCACCGCCTCCAGCGCGCTCGCCGGGATGCCCTTGAGCTGGTCGAGGTCGTCGTCGTCCCAGCCGGGGTCGGGGGTGCCCGAGATGAAGACCTTCGAGCCGCCCGAGTTGTCGGCGACGAGGGCGCCGTAGACCTGCAGGGCGCGGGCGATGACGCGGGCCTGGCCGTGCAGGCCCGAGATGTCGTAGCCGGGCTTCAGGCGCAGGCGCAGGCCCATCGGCGGCAGCGACGGGTCGGCGTTGCTCGAGGCCGCATGGGTGGCCGGGTGGATGTAGGCGTCCTGGGTCTGCGGGATCGCGACGCGCAGGGCGTGGTCGATGTGGCCGGACTGGACCTCGTCGACGCGGGCGAGCCCAGGCAGAATCGGCAGGCCGGCGGCGTCGGCCGAGGTGTAGCCGTCGTGGCGCAGGGCGTCGGAGCGCAGGTCGAAGGTCGCGGCGCTGTAGACGCTCCAGCTGTCGTCGGGCTGCTTGTTCGCGTCGTAGAGCTCGAAGAGCCGGCAGTCGCCCTGGCGCAGGATGAGGACGTGGTGGTCGCCGCCGCCCTCGACGCGCGCGGTCGGCGGGATCGGATACGGGCCCGGGTCGCTCTCGGCCGCGATCGCCGGGCTGACGTGGAAGCCGATCGGCACGAGCGGCTGGTCCTGGGCGACGACGCCGTACGGGATCCCGAAGTCCCCGTACTGACCCGAGCCGAAGTCGGGCCACAGGGTGATCGACCCCAGCGTGCCGATGTAGGCGTCGGACCGCGCGCGGTCGACCGGGTAGCCCGAGACGTCGGTGTTCCACGGGTTGTCCTTCGGGAACACCGGGCACCCGGCGATCCGCGGGCTGCCGGCGAAGGGATCTGCGCCGGCGCCCGGCGCCGGGCCGCCCGTCCCCGCCCCGCCCCCCGGCGTGGCGAGCGAGCGGGCGACCTTCACGCGCACGGCGACCGTCCTGGCGCAGCGGGAGCGCCGGCACGGGCGCACGCGGTAGCGGTAGGTGACGCCGGCCTTGACGGAGCGATCGGTGTAGCGCGTGCGGTTGGCCTTCAGCAGCGCGCGGCGGCGCCCGCCGCGCCAGACCTCCCAGCGTGTCTCGCCGCGCGCGCGGTCGCGCCACGTGAGCTTCACCACGGGCCGGCCGCCGGAGCGCGCCGCCACCGCGTGCAGCGAGCGCGCCGCGCGCAGGCGCACCGCGCGGGCGTCGGCGACGCCCGCCGCGAGCAGCAGGCCGGTCAGGGCGAGGGCGAGCGCGCGCATGGCCGCCACGCGGCACAGTATCGACGGGCGCCGCGGTCAGTCGTCGAACTCGACGACGGCGTACGTCTGGCGCTTGGTCACGATGTCGTGGCCGCCCTGCAGGTAGACGGCGTAGCGATCGCCGACGTCGAAGATGGCGTGGACGGTGCCGCCAGGGCCATGGTCGCCGACGCTGGTCTCGCAGTCCGCCCCGTCCCGGCGACAGCTCAACTGATAGATCCGCAGGGGCCGCGGAGCACGGCCGGCGTCGTCCTCGGCGTGGCGCCGCAGGTCCTCGTAGACGTCGTCCTGATCGCCGACGCAGACGCCGGGCACGAAGAAGCCGGTCATGTCCGCCGCCGTCGCTGCGGGCGCGGCGTCGTGGGCTTCGGATACTTCTTGCGCTCCTCCGGCGTCATCTGGCGGATCGTCAGCGATCCTTCGGCCACCTGCTCGGCCAAAGCCTCGAGCTTCACCTGGCGCTGCTTCTCGGCACGCTCGCGCTGGTTGTTCATCGCAGCGGCCCCTCTCTGTGGACGATCCGTACCCCCTACGGTAGCGCCTGCGCCGGCTGCCACCGACTGAAGGGTCAGGAACTACAGCTAGCCCTTCGGCGGCGGAGCCGTGCTGCGCCGCACCACGAGCTCGGGCGCGATCGTCACGCGCTGGGGCGGCGAGCCGGTGTCGTGCATGAGCTGAAGCAGCAGGCGCAGGCTGCTGCGCCCCATCTCGCCGAAGTCCTGGCGCACGGTGGTCAGCGGCGGCGTGAAGTACTGCGCCTCGGGGATGTCGTCGAAGCCGACGACGCTGATCTCGCCGGGGATCTCGCGGCCGCGCTCGTGCAGCGCGCGCAGGACGCCGAGCGCCATCTGGTCGTTGGCGACGAAGATCGCGGTGACGTCGGGGTCGGCGGCGAGCTGCTGGCCGACGCGGTAGCCCGAGCGCGGGCTCCAGTCGCCGGCGACCATCGCCGGGACCTCGGCGCCCGCGCGCTCGAGGGTCGCGCGCCAGCCGTCGGTGCGCTGCTGGGCCTCGAGGAAGTCGCGCGGCCCGGCGACGTGCCAGACGCTGCGATGGCCGAGGTCGAGCAGCAGCTGGGTGGCGCTCACGGCGCCCGCGAACTGGTCGACCGCGACGAGCGGCACCGAGTTGGGGCGCCCGGCCTCGACGGCGACGATGGGCACGCCCGCGGGCAGGTTGACGAGCGCGTCGGCGGCGCCCTCCTGGGGCGTGATGACGAGGATGCCGTCGACGCCCTGCACGCGCAGGCGGTCGACCGCGGCGAGCACCGACGCCCGGTCGAGCACGAGCAGGCTGACGATGGTGATGAAGTAGCCGGCGGCGTGGGCGGCCTGCTCGATCGCGAACAGCGTCGAGGCCGGGCCGTAGAGCGTGGTGTCGAAGCTGACCACCCCGAGGGTGCCCGAGCGCCCGGTCACGAGCGCGCGCGCCGCCGGGTTGGGGCGGTAGTCGAGCTGGCGCATCGCGGCCAGCACGCGGCGCTTGGTCTCGGGCTTCACGTGCGCGCTGTCGTTGACCACGCGCGAGACCGTCTGGTGCGAGACGCCGGCGAGCTTGGCGACGTCGGCCATCACCGCGGTCCTGCGCTTCCCGTCGGGAGGGCGCCGAGTCGCCACGCGCTGAGTATGCATCTCAGCGCGGTTTGCATGGCCGAATTTCTCTGTTAGCGTTCACAATCGAGCGGATTCGGCCTGTGCGAAGGGCAGTTGCGCGTATCGCGAGAGCTCACCCGCAAGGGCGTGTGTCTGCGCCCTTTTTTCCGCTCTGTGAGCCGGTCGGCCGGGACTCCTCCTCCTGCGGCCGACCGGCTCGTAGCGTTTTTGCACCTTGACACGCGGAAATGTGAGCGATAACAATCGCACTCTGGAGAGAGCACAACGGACGTGTCCCGTCCGTGGGTGCGCAGAGTGAGGGGGGGCGGTCTCCGCCACCCCGATCGGTGGGTCGCTCGGTCCTGTTCGCAGGTGGTCGCGCATCCGCCTCCTCGGTGTTCCCACTCCGCGAGGGCGACGCGGCCAGAAGGGAGCTAGAGGTGCCTGACGAGCCAGTGCAGCGACCAGACCCGGATGCTGTCGAGGACGTGATCGAACGCCTCGAGTGGGCCGACGGCAAGCAGGACGACACTCCTCACAAGCGATGGCGGGACATCACCCGGCGCACCGCGCTGTCGGGCGGGGCCGCCGGAGTGGCCGCGTTCATCCTCGAGGCCTGCGGCGGCGGCAAGAAGACGTCGTCGACGGGCACGACGGCGGCCAAGGCCCAGGGCACGCCCGCGGCCGGCGTCTTCGGCTCGCAGCCCAAGCTGAAGTTCGTCCTGGTCAACCACGTGACCACGAATCCGTTCTTCGTTCCGACGAAGTACGGCGCCGAGGACGCGTGCAAGTTGCTGGGCTGCAGCTACCAGTGGACGGGCTCGCAGAGCAGCAACGTCAACGAGATGGTCAACGCGTTCAACAGCGCGATCACCGCCAAGGCGAACGGCATCGGGGTGTGCCTCGTCGACCTCAAGGCGTTCAACGGCCCGACGGACAAGGCGCTGGCGGCGAAGATCCCGGTGGTCGGCTACAACGCCGACGCCGCGGGCAACAGCCGGCTGGCCTACATCGGCCAGGACCTCTTCGTCTCCGGCCAGCAGATGGGCGAGCACATCGTGCAGCTGGTCCCGTCCGGCGACGTGGCGCTCTTCATCGCCACGCCGGGCTCGCTGAACATCCAACCGCGCATCGACGGCGCCCAGGACACGATCAAGAAGAAGGGCAAGGGGATCACGCCGCACGTGATCGCCACGGGCGCCGCGCTGCCGAAGGAGCTCTCCACGATCGACGCCTACTGGCAGGGCCACCAGAACACGAAGGGCATGTTCGCGGTGGACGCCGGCAGCACCGAGAACCTGGCGAAGGTGATCAACAAGTACAAGCTCCGCGACAAGGGCGTGAAGGGCGGCGGCTACGACCTCACGCCGAACACGCAGAAGCTCCTGGCCGCAGACCAGATCGACTTCACCATCGATCAGCAGCCCTACCTGCAGGGCTTCCTGCCGATCCTGCAGCTCTACACGTACCAGGCGTCCGGGACGCTGACCGGCATGGCCGACGTCAACACGGGCCTGAAGTTCCTCGACAAGGAGACGGTCGTCCCTTACAACAGCACGAAGTCGCGGTACGAGGGCACCTCATCGTCGGCTGGTGTGACCAAGAGCTGACCCGTGGCCGTCGAGACCGGCAGCCAACCTCCGCCAACCGAGACCAGCGAAAAGGGCCCGGCGACCAGCCGGGCCCTTGCCTCGGGTGCCTGGACGCTCCTCAAGCGCTTCCTGACGCTGCGCGAAGGAAGCGTGATCGTGATCACGGTCCTCACGATCCTGTACTTCTCGGTCACCCTCGAGCAGTTCGCCACGAGCGGCAACTTCAAGACGCTGCTGCCGTATTTCGCCCCCGTGGCGATCCTCGCCGCCGGCGAGGTCTTCCTGATGATCAACGGCGAGATCGACCTGTCGATCGGCGCCGTCTACCTCTTCGCGCCGTTCATCTTCTACGAGTTCAACAACGGCGGCATCCCGCTGATCGCCTCGCTCATCCTGGCCATCCTCGCGTGCATGGTCATCGGGCTCATCAACGGGCTCTTCACGGCCGTGGTCGGCATCAACTCGTTCATCACGACGCTCGGCATGTTGTTCACCGTCTCGGGCTTCACGCTGATCATCTCGCACGCCCAGCCGGTCGACACGCCCGGCACGGACGTCGCGCACGTGACCACCTTCGCCAGGATCTTCGGCGCCGGCACCTACTCGGAGCTGATCTGGGCACTGGCGGTCATCATCGTGCTGCAGATCCTGCTCGTGGCGACCCGCTGGGGTCTGTACACGGTCGCCGTCGGCGGCAACCGGCTCGGCGCCGCCGAGGCCGGCGTGAAGGTCCGGCTGGTCATCATCCGCAACTTCATCCTCTGCAGCACGTGCGCCGCGCTGGTCGGCGTGCTCGAGGCGGTGCGCACGAGCTCGGTCCAGCCCGATCCCTCCGGCGCCAACGAGGTCCTCTTCGACGGGATCTCGGCAGCCGTCATCGGCGGCACGCTGCTGGCCGGCGGCTCGGGCACCGTCGTCGGCGCGCTGATCGGCGCGCTGTTCCTCGGCGCCCTGCGCGACGGCCTGATCATCAAGGGCGTCAACGCCGACTACCTGAGCTTCTACCTCGGCCTGGCGATCATCATCGCGATGGCCGCCAACACGTACGTCGGACGGGTGCGAAAGGGGTCGGGCATTGGCTGAGGGCGGCATCACCGGCGAGCACATCGTCGCGCCGACCGCGGCGGCCGACGACGTGCTGCGCGTCGAGCACATCTCCAAGCGCTTTGGCCCGGTCACGGCCCTGCGCGACATCAACATGCACCTGCGCAAGGGCGAGGTCCTCGGCCTGCTCGGCGACAACGGCGCGGGCAAGTCGACGCTCATGAAGATCATCTGCGGCTTCCAGAAGCCGGACGCCGGGCAGATGTTCCTGCGCGGCGAGCCCTACGAGCCGCGCAGCGTCGACCAGAGCCGTTCGCTCGGGATCGACACCGTCTACCAGGACCTCGCGCTCGTCGACGAGCTGTCGGTGTTCCACAACATGTTCCTGCGGCGCGAGAGGGTCCACAGCCCGCTGCCGTTCCTGGCCAACCGCATCATGCGCAACGAGGCGCGCGAGGCGCTCGACGACATCGGCGTGAACATCCCCCGGCTCAACGTGCCCGTCGCGCGCCTGTCCGGGGGTCAGCGTCAAGCCATCGCCGTCGCTCGGACCGTGCACTCCGAGGCCGACATCCTGCTCCTCGACGAGCCGCTCGCCGCCATGGGCGCCAAGGAGGGCGCCCTCATCCTCGACCTGATCGCCCGCCTCAAGGAGGAGGGCCAGGTCTCGATGATCATGGTGCTCCACAACTACGTCCACGTGCTGACCGCGTGCGATCGCGTCTGTCTTATCCAGGACGGCGTGATCTCGCTCGACAAGCCGACCTCCGAGACGTCGGTCGAGGAGCTGACGGAGATCGTGGTCGACGAGTACCGGCGCGCGCGCCGAGCGGCTCGGGCGGCGGGAGGCTGACGCGTGGCCGGGGGACCGGACTGCGTGATCGGCATCGACTTCGGGACGCTCTCGGGGCGCGCCGTCGTCGTGCGGGTGGAGGACGGCGCGGAGCTGGGCTCCGCGGTCCACGACTACGCCCACGGCGTCATCGATCGCGAGCTGCCGGCCTCGGGCGAGCGGCTGCCGCCGCAGTGGGCGCTGCAGGAGCCCGAGGACTACCTGGACGTGCTGCGCGAGGCGGTGCCGGCGGCGGTCGCCGCGGCGGGCATCGCGCCCGACCAGGTCATCGGGGTCGCCACCGACTTCACGGCCTCCACGCCGCTGCCCGTGCTCGCCGACGGCACGCCCCTGTGCGCGCTCGACGAGCTGCGCGGGCGCCCGCACGCCTATCCCAAGCTCTGGAAGCACCACGCGGCGGGCGGGCAGGCCGAGCGGATCAACGCCGTGGCGCGCGAGCGCGGCGAGCCGTGGCTCGCGCGCTATGGCGGTCTCATCTCCTCGGAGTGGGAGTTCGCCAAGGGCCTGCAGGTCCTCGAGGAGGACCCCGAGGTCTACGCGCGGATGGACCGCTTCGTCGAGGGCGCCGACTGGATCGTCTGGCAGCTCTGCGGGCGCGAGACCCGCAACACATGCACGGCCGGCTACAAGGGCGTCTACCAGGACGGCGGCTACCCGTCCGAGGACTACCTGCGCGCGCTCAACGACGGCTTCGGCGACTTCGTCTCGGCCAAGATCGGCGGCCCGCTCTCCGCGCTGGGCGCCCGCGCGGGCGACCTGACGGCGCAGGCGGCCGCCTGGACAGGGCTGCCCGAGGGGATCGCCGTCGCCGTCGGCAACGTCGACGCCCACGTCACCGCCCCCGCGGCCGGCGCCGTCCAGGCCGGGCAGATGCTCGCGGTCATGGGGACGAGCACCTGCCACATCATGAACGGCCACGCGCTGGCCGAGGTCCCCGGGATGTGCGGCGTCGTCGAGGGCGGCGTGACCCCCGGGCTGTGGGGTTACGAGGCCGGCCAGAGCGGCGTCGGCGACATCTTCGCGTGGTTCGCCGACAACGCCGTGCCGCCCCGCTACCACGAGGTCGCGCGCGCCCGCGGCCAGGACCTGCTCGACCACCTCTCCGAGCTGGCGGGGCGCCAGGAGGTCGGCGAGCACGGCCTCGTCGCGCTGGACTGGAGCAACGGCAACCGCTCGGTGCTCGTCGACCACGAGCTCAGCGGGCTGATCGTCGGCCTGACGCTGAGCACGCGCGCGGAGGACATCTACCGCGCGCTCATCGAGGCGACGGCCTTCGGCACGCGCAAGATCATCGAGACCTTCGAGGCGTCGGGGCTCCCGGTCGAGGACCTGATCGTCGCCGGCGGGCTGATCCGCAACCCGGTGATCATGCAGATCTACGCCGACGTCACGCGCCACCCGCTGCACCTGATCGACTCCGATCAGGGCCCCGCCCTCGGCTCGGCGATGCACGCCGCTGTGGCCGCCGGCGCCTACGCGGACATCTACGCCGCCGCGGCGGTCATGGGCAAGGTCCGCCGCGACGTCTACGTCCCCGACGAGGCGCGCGCCGACGCCTACGACGCCCTCTACGAGCGCTACTCGATCCTGCACGACCACTTCGGCCGCGGCGGCGACGACGTCATGCACGCGCTGCGCCGGATCCGGCCGCGCGAGGTCGCCCGTGGCTGACGAGCTGCGCGAGCTGCGGCGCGAGGTCTGCGCCCTGCACGGCGAGCTGGTGCGCAACGGGCTCGTCGTGTGGACCTCCGGCAACCTCTCGGCGCGCGTGCCGGGCGAGGAGCTGATGGCGATCAAGGCCAGCGGCGTCCCCTATGACGAGCTGACGCCCGAGGCGATCGTCGTCTGCGACCTCCACGGCGAGCTCGTCGAAGGCGACCTGACCCCCTCCAGCGACGCGGCCGCCCACGGCCACGTCTACCGCCACCTCCCCGACGTGGGCGGCATCGCCCACACGCACAGCGCCTACGCCACGGCCTGGGCCGCGCGCGGGGAGGCGATCCCCTGCGTGCTCACGGCGATGGCCGACGAGTTCGGCGGCGAGATCCCGATCGGCCCGTTCGCCCTCATCGGCGGCGAGGAGATCGGCGAGGCCGTGGTCGCGACGCTGGCCGAGCACCGCTCCCCCGCGGTGCTGCTGCGCAGCCACGGCGTCTTCACGCTCGGCCCCGGGCCGCGGGAGGCGATCAAGGCGGCCGTCATGTGCGAGGACGCCGCCCGGATCGTGCACCTCGCGCGCGTGCTCGGGGACCCAATTCCGCTCGCCCGAGAGGACATCGATGCGCTCCATCACCGCTACCAGAACGTCTACGGACAGCGCTGAGGCGACGCCGAGCCGGCCGCGCATCGGGCTGCTCGGCGTCATGCAGGCGCTCTACGACGAGATGCTGCCGGGCATCACCGAGCGCCAGGGCGCCTACGCCCAGGAGATCGGCGCGGCGCTGGCCGAGGTGGCCGAGGTCACTGTCGGGCCGCCGGCGCGCGACCGCGACGACATCGAGCGCACGGTGGCGGAGTTCGAGCGCGAGGGCGTCGACGGGCTGCTCGTGGTGATGCTCACCTACGGCCCGGGCATGCGCGTGGCGCGCGCGCTCGCGGGCACGCCGCTGCCCGTCTGCCTGGCCAACGTCCAGCCGGTGCCCGCGGTCACCGAGGCGTGGGACATGGCGGACCTGACCTACAACCAGGGCATCCACGGCGCCCAGGACACCGCCAACGCGATGGTCCGCGCCGGGCGGCCGTTCCACGTCGTCACCGACGACTGGCGCGCCGAGTCGTTCGCCGAGGAGGTCGGCGGCTGGGCGCGCGCCGCCGCTGCGGTGACCCGCTGGCGCTCGCTGAAGGTCGCCGTCTTCGGCTACGCGATGAACCAGATGGGCGACATCCGCGTCGACGAGCACGCGCTGCTGCGCGCGCTCGGCCCGCAGGTCGACGCGCTCGCGCCGGGGGCGCTGCACCGCGCCGCGCAGGCCATCTCCGACGACGACGTCCGCGCGCTGATGGCCTCCGAGGACGAGCGCTTCGAGGTCGACCCGCGCCTGCAGGCCGACGAGCGCGAGGAGCACGCCCGGATGCAGCTGGGCCTCGAGCGCCTGCTCGTCGACGGCGGCTACGGCGCCTACTCCACGCACTTCGACGCCATCGCCGAGGACGGGCGCTTCGGGCGCCTGCCGCTCGCCGCCGCCTCGAGCCTGATGGCCAAGGGCTACGGCTACGGCGCCGAGGGCGACGCGCTGACCGCGGCGCTCATGGTCGCCGGGCGCGAGCTGCTGGGCGACACCCAGTTCACAGAGATGTACGCGATGGACTTCCCCGGCGACTCGATCCTGATGAGCCACATGGGCGAGGGCAACTGGGCCCTGGCGCGCGGCGACCGGCCCGTGCGCCTGATCAAGCGCCCGCTCGGGATCGGCGGCCTCGGCGACCCGCCCACCTTCGTCTTCCAGTACGCGACGGGGCCGGCGACGCTGGCCACCCTCGTCTCGCTGGGCGGCGAGCGCTTCCGCCTGCTCGTCAGCGAGGGCGAGATCCTCGACACCGCCGAGCTGCCGGCGCTCGAGATGCCCTACGGGTCCTTCCGCCCCGACTCGGGCGTGCGCGCATGCATGAACGCGTGGCTGCACCTCGGCGGCCCCCACCATCAGGTCCTCAACCCCGGGCGCCAGGCGCAGGCGTGGCGCACGTTCTCGGAGCTCGCCGGCCTGGAGTTCGCGGAGGCGTGACCGGTGGCCGTCGTCACCGAGCCGCCGACCGGGGCGCAGTTCGAGCTCGAGCGCGGGCGCCAGCGCCTGGTGATCGGCGAGCTGGGCGCCGGGATGCGCTCGTGGACGGTGGGCGGCCGGGAGCTGCTTGCGAGCTTCGCTCCTGGCTCGAGCGATGCGGCGTTCGCCGGACGCGTGCTGGCCCCGTGGCCCAACCGCGTGCGCGACGGGCGCTATCGCTTCGACGGCCGCGAGCATCGCCTGGAGGTCACCGAGCCCGAACGCGGCACGGCCCTCCACGGCCTGGTGCTCGCCGGCCGCTGGCGCGGCGTGCGCGCGGCGGCCCGTCGCGTGACGCTGACCTACGACCTCGAGCCGCAGCCGGGATACCCGTTCTCGCTGCGCCTCGTGGTCGGCTACGAGCTGGCCTCCGGCGGCGTGGTCGTCACCCTCCATGCGACGAACGTCGGGCGTGAGCGCGCGCCGTTCGGCGCCGGTCTGCACCCCTATCTGGCGCTGGTCGACGACCTCGCACTCGAGCTGCCGGGGGCCAGCAGCGTCCCGGTCGACGACCGCCTGCTGCCCACCGGGGCGGCGACGCCGGTCGCGGGCACCGTGCTCGACTTCCGCCACCAGCGGCGCCTGGGCGGCCTGCGCCTGGACGCGTGCTTCGGCGACCTCGAGCGCACGCCGGCCGGCGTGGCCCGCGTGCGGCTGGGCAGCACGACGGGCCCCGAGCAGCTCACCGTCTGGATGGACGAGCGCTTCCGCTTCGTCCAGGTCTTCACCGCCGAGGCGTCGGTCGCGGTCGAGCCGATGACGTGCGCCCCGGACGCCTTCAACTCGGGGGACGGGCTCCTGGTGCTGGAGCCCGGCGCCTCCTTCACCGGCCGCTGCGGCCTGATCGCGGGCGGCTTCTGATCCAGCACTGACCAATCCATCCAACCCCACTCCACTCCAAGGAGGAGTCATGGCAAGGTCCCGCCTCTCTGGGAGGCACCTACGCGTCTTGTTCGGCGCGGTCCTCGTCGTGCTCGTCGCGGCGCTGCTGCTGGCGCCCGTCGGCTCGGCGAAGAAGTCCAGGCACAGCCATGGACGCAATCACTCAAGCGGCCTGAGCGTCACCAAGGACAGCTTCGGCGCGATGCCGGACGGCACGCCCGTCGACCGCTACACGCTGTCCAACCGGCGCGGCATGTCGGTCTCGATCATCACCTACGGCGGCATCATCCAGTCGCTGACGGTGCCCGACCGCCGCGGTCACGAGGACAACGTCACCCTCGGGTTCGCCAATCTCGCGGGCTACCTGAGCCCGGCGTACATGAAGAGCAACCCGTACTTCGGGGCCATCATCGGCCGCTACGGCAACCGCATCGCCAAGGGCACCTTCACGCTCGACGGCGTCACCTACCACCTCGACATCAACAACGACCCCAACACCCTCCA
Source organism: uncultured Actinomycetes bacterium (assembly GCA_963851295.1). Lineage (GTDB taxonomy): Bacteria > Actinomycetota > Thermoleophilia > Solirubrobacterales > Solirubrobacteraceae > JAOPZW01. The sequence continues at coordinate 90,434 of CAWKOS010000009.1, forward strand.
CGGCGGCTTCAAGGGCTTCAACCAGTTCGTCTGGGACGCCGAGGAGGTCGACGGCTCCAACACCGTGGGCGTGAGGCTCTCGCGCACGTCGACCGCCGGCGAGGGCGGCACCACGCCGGGGACCACCGGCTATCCCGGCAACCTCAAGGTCAACGTGCTCTTCACGTTGGACAACGACAACAACCTGCGCTTCGACTACACGGCGACGACCGACGCCCCCACCGTCGTCAACCTCACCAACCACTCCTACTGGAACCTGGCCGGCGAGGGCTCGGGGACGATCTACGACCACCAGCTGCAGATCAACGCCGACAACTACAACCCCGTCGACCCGACGCTCATCCCGACCGGCATCGCCCCGGTCGCGGGGACGCCGTTCGACTTCACGCGCTTCCACGCGATCGGCGAGCGCATCCGCGGCAACGACCAGCAGCTCGTCAACGGCCGCGGCTATGACCACAACTTCGTCCTCAATCCGCCCAAGCACGCCGGCCTGAACCTGGCCGCGCGGCTGTTCGACCCCTCCAGCGGACGGATGCTGACGATCCTGACCAAGGAGCCCGGCCTGCAGTTCTACTCGGGCAACTTCCTCGACGGCACGCTCTACGGCACGAGCGGCCGCCAGTACCGCCAGGGCGACGGGCTGGCGCTGGAGACCCAGCACTACCCCGACTCGCCGAACCAGCCGGACTTCCCGTCGACGGTCCTCCGTCCCGGGCAGACCTACAACACGTCCACCGTCTACAACTTCTCGACGGTCGGCGGGCGCAAGCACCACCACTAGGACATCGATCGTGCGCCGGCCGGGGGTACCCACCCGCCCCCGGCCGGTGCCCGCGCCACCGCGCGGGTAGCTTCACCGGCGAATGGCAGACGTCGACCCCGCGTCGCTGACCCCCGGCGAGGCGCCCGAGCCACCCACCGAGGCCGCCGCGAAGCCACCCTCGCACCCGCACGCCAAGGCCGGGATGGCCGCCCTCGCCGTCGGCGCGCTCGGCGTCGTCTTCGGGGACATCGGGACGAGCCCGCTCTACGCGCTGCAGACGCTCTTCGCGGCCGACAACCACGCCGTCCACCCGACCTTCGACGACGTCTACGGCGTGATCTCGCTCGTCTTCTGGACGCTGACGATTGTCGTCACCGTCAAGTACGTGACCTTCATCATGCGCGCAGACAACGAGGGCGAGGGCGGCATCATGGCCCTGATCGCGCTGGTGCAGGACGTCAAGCTCACGCGCCGCGCGGCCACGGCCGCCCTCGTCGCGCTCGGCATCTTCGGCGCCTCGCTCTTCTACGGCGACGGCATGATCACGCCCGCGATCTCGGTGCTCTCGGCGGTCGAGGGGCTCAAGGTGGTCTCCCCCTCGCTGGACTCGCTCGTGGTGCCGATCACGCTGGCGATCCTCGCCGCGCTGTTCGCCATCCAGCCCTACGGCACGACCGCCGTCGGGCGCCTGTTCGGGCCGATCATGGGCGCGTGGTTCGCGATCCTCGCGCTCTCCGGGCTGCGCGAGGTGCTCGATCACCCGGGGATCCTGCGCGCCGTCTCCCCCAGCTACGCGCTGAGCTTCATCTTCGACCACCCAGGTACGGCGTTCATCGCGTTGGGCTCGGTGGTGCTCACGGTGACCGGCGCCGAGGCGCTCTACGCCGACATGGGCCACTTCGGCCGCTCCCCGATACGCCGCGCGTGGTTCGCCGTCGTCTTCCCGGCGCTGATCCTCAACTACATGGGCCAGGGGTCGCTGATCCTGCGCACGCCGGCCGCGATCGACAACCCCTTCTACCTCCTCTTCCCGCACTGGTCGCGGATCCCGATGGTGGTGATCGCGACCGTGGCGACGGTCATCGCCTCGCAGGCGGTGATCTCGGGCGCGTTCTCGGTCACGCGCCAGGCCGTCCAGCTCGGCTTCCTGCCGCGATTGACCATCCGCCACACCTCCGCGGAGGAGATCGGCCAGGTCTACGTGCCGGCCGTCAACTGGGGGCTGCTGGCCGCCGTCATCGTGCTCGTCCTCGGCTTCGAGTCCTCGGCGCACCTCGCGTCGGCGTACGGCATCGCGGTGACCGGCACGATGACGACGACCACCGTCCTCTTCCTCGTCATCGTCCGCGAGCGCTGGCGTAAGCCATGGTGGGTGGTCGCCACCGGCGCGGTCGTCTTCCTCACCGCGGACCTGACGCTCTTCTCGGCCAGCCTCACCAAGATCGCCCATGGCGGCTGGCTGCCGCTGACCATCGCGATCGTCATCTTCGTCGTGCTGACGACCTGGCAGCGCGGGCGCAAGATCGTCACGCGCAACCGCATCGAGGAGGAGGGCCCGCTGCGCGACTTCGTCGAGGAGATCCGCGGCCTCGACCCGCCCGTCTACCGCCCCCCGCGCATGGGCGTCTTCCTCAACGCCAACATCGAGACGACGCCACTGGCCCTGCGGGCCAACTTCGAGCACAACAACGCCATCCACGCGTGCGTCGTGATCCTGTCGGTGCAGACGCTGCGGGTCCCGCACGTGCCCCCGGAGGAGCGCCTGAGCGTCGACGACCTCGGCTACCGCGACGACGGCATCACCCATCTGACCGCGCGCGTCGGCTTCCAGGACGTGATCGACATCCCGGCCACCCTGGGCGAGGCCGCCGAGCACATCGAGGGCAAGGCCGACATCGGCGCCGCGACCTACTTCCTGTCGCGCATCACGATCCTGCCGACCGACGCCCCCGGCATGGCGCGGTGGCGCAAGAAGCTGTTCGTGGCCATCGCCCAGAACGCCGCGACCCCGATCGGCTACTTCGGCCTGCCCGACGACCGCACGGTCATCATCGGCTCGCACATCGAGCTGTGAGCGAAGCGCCCCGCGTCCTCATCCTCTCGGCCTCGATCGGCGAGGGCCACGACCTGCCGGCGCGCGTGCTCGCCGACGGCATACGCGCCGAGCGCCCCGACGCCCACGTGCGCATCGAGGACGGGCTGCGGGCGATGGGGTGGCCGATCGATCGCGCCGTGCTCGGCGGCGCGCACCCGGAGTCGCGCCTGGACTACCTGCTCTTCGACGGCCTGTACTGGCTCTACACGCGGGTGGGGCCGACGCGCCGCCTCGGCGGCCGGCTCCTGCAGACGCTCGGCGGCCCGCGCCTGCGAGCGCTGATCGCCGCCGAGCGCGCCGACGTGGTCGTGGCGACGTATCCCGGCGTCAGCGAGGCGCTCGGGCGCCTGCGCGAGCGCGGGCGCCTGGACGTGCCCGTGGTGTCGGCCATCACGGACCTCGCGGCCCTGTACTACTGGGCCCAGCCGGGGGTCGACCTGCACCTGGTGACCCACCGCGAGTCGATCGAGGAGGTGCGGGCGATCGCGCCCGCGAGCCGGATCGTCTGGGCGAGCGGCATGACCGCCCCCGAGTTCCTCGTGCCGGTCGACCGCGCCGAGGCGCGCCGCGCGCTGGGGCTGGCGGGCGACGGGCCGGTCGTCGTCGTCTCGGGCGGCGGCTGGGCGATGGGCGACCTCGAGGGCGCCGCGGAGGTGGCGCTGGGGGTCGAGGGCGCGACCGTGGTCTGCCTGTGCGGACGCAGCGAGGAGGTGCGCGCACAGCTCGCCGCGCGCTTCGCGAGCGAGGACCGCGTGCGAGCCGAGGGCTTCACCGACCGCATGGGCGACTGGCTGGCCGCGGCCGACGCGCTCGTGCACTCGACGGCGGGGCTCACGGTCCTCGAGGCGATCATCCGCGGCTGCCCCGTGATCTCCTACGGCTGGGGGCACGGGCACATCGGCGCCAACAACCGCGCCTATCGGCGCTTCGGGCTGGCCGAGGTGGCGACGACGCGCGCCGAGCTCGACGCGGCGCTGCGCCGTGCGCTCGCGGCCCCGCGCGAGCCCGACCTGTCGCTGACGCGCCTGCCTAGCTCGGCGTCGGAGATCCTCGCGCTGGTGGCGCGGTGAGGGTCGACACCTGGCGCGAGGCCGCGAGGACGACGGCGCCCGCGACGACGCAGAGCAGCCCGGCGCCGAGGACGAGGCCCCCGAGCGCGGTGGCGCCCCAGTCCTCGCCGCCGACGGCGCCCGCGACGACGACGGGCACGGCGATCTGCAGCGCGAGGATCATCGGGCCCACGCGCGTGGCGGGCAGGCGCTGCAGCGCCGACATCTCGCTGACGGTGGCGGTGACCCCCGCGAGCCCGGCGGCGACCACGAGCGCGACGACGACGGCCCAGCGCTCGTCGCCGAGCTCCTGGGCGACGAGCTTGGCGGCCAGGGCGGCGACGCTGTCGGCGGCGCCCGCGGAGAGCACCGCGAGCAGGCCGGCGCGGGCGCGGCGCGGCCCGCGCAAGGCGTAGGGCGCGACCGCGACGGCGGCGAGCGCCGCGAGGGCGACGAGCAGGCCGGTGCTCGCCTGCGCCGTGCCGCGCTCGGGCGCGGCGACCGTGAGGCAGGCGATGCCGGCGATCACCAGGGCGACGGCGACGAGCTCGCGGCGCCCGACGCGCTCGTGCAGGACGCGCGAGCCGAGCGCGAGCAGGAGGAGCAGGCCGAGGGCGAGGGTCGGCTGGACGAGGGCGAGCGGGGCGAGGCTCAGCGCGAGGACCTGCAGCGGCCAGCCCAGGAGCGAGACGCCGGTGGCGGCGAGCCAGCGGGCGTTGCCCACGAGCTGGCCGACGAGCGAGGCGCGCAGCGCGTGGCGCTCGGGGACCGCGCGCGCCTCGAGCGCCTGGAAGGCGTAGCCGACCTCGTAGCAGCACGCCGCGAGCGCCGCGACCGCTACGCCGGCGCCCGTCGAGCCCGCCATCAGTGCCACCATCCGGCCATGCGTCCCGCCATCTTCGCGGTCGGCGCGGCCGCGGCGGCGTGGTCGGCGCCCGCGGCGGCCCCGCACGCGCCGGCGCTGGCCGGCGCGCTGGGCATCGAGCGCCGGGCGCCGGAGCTCGCGGGCGTCGCGCTGACCTTCGACGACGGGCCGCATCCGCAGGGGACGCCGGCGGTGCTCGACGAGCTCGCGCGCGCCGGCGCGACGGCGACCTTCTTCGTGGTCGGCGAGCAGGTCCGCCGCGATCCGGGGCTCGCGCGGGAGATCGTCGCGGCCGGGCATGCCTTGGCGCTGCACGGCGAGCGCCACCGCTGCCAGCTGCTGCTGACGCCGCGGGCGATGGCGGACGACCTCGCGCGCGTCGAGGCGTGCGTGGCCGAGGCGACCGGGCTCATGCCCACGCTCTACCGCCCGCCCTTCGGGGTCTTCAGCGCCGCCGGCCTGGCGCTCGTGCGCCGCCGCGGCTGGCGGGCGCTCTTGTGGTCGCGCTGGGGCCGCGACTGGGCGGCGCGCACGACCCCGGCCGCCATCGCCGCGCGCGCCACGCGCGACCTGCGCGCGGGCGAGGTCGTGCTGCTGCACGACGCCGACACCTACAGCGCCCCGGGCTCGTGGCGGCGCACCGCGGCGGCGCTGCCGGCGGTGCTGGAGGCGGTGGGGGCCGCGGGGCTGTCGCCGGCGGCGCTGCGCTGACGCTTCGTCCGCGGGCGTTGGCGGCACCCCGGGTCGAGCCGGCGCGCCGGCGGGGGTGGGCGATATTGGGGGTCACTATGACCCCCAATGGGAGCCCACCCCTCGAAGCGCCGGCGAACGTGTTGCGAAAGGCGCGCGGTTCGCGGCGAGAGCAGCGCGAGACTGCTGACCCACCCTCCCTCGGTGCCCTGGCCGCGCGGTGCCGCGCGCCCCGGCGGAGAGAGCGCGCGGAGCCCTACGCCCGGTCGGCCGCGAGCCGCTCGTCGCCGACCCGGCGCAGGCGCAGACCGGCGTCGGCGATCGCGATCGCCAGCGCGCCTCCGGCGAGGCCGAGCAGGACGCGCGACTCGTCGGGGCCGGCGAGGTGCAGGACCTCCCGGAACTCGGGCTCGTAGACGATGACGAGGCCGGCGGCGGCGACCGCCCAGCCGGTGAAGGTCCACAGCGCCTTGCGCGGGCCCTCGAGCGCCATCGCGAGGTAGCCGAAGAGGGCGCTGACGCTGAGGACGGCGACGGTGCGGTCCGACGCCATCGCCATGCCGATCGCGTGCACGGTGGCCAGGTACGCCGACAGCGCGCCGGCGATCGCCAGCAGCGTCAGCCACGACAGGACGCGCGAGACGAAGCGGGGCGCGATGTGCGGACGCCGCGACGCGCGCAGCGCCGGTATGGCGGGCGCCGCCGCCATCGCCATCGCGAGCACCGGCGCGGCGCCCGACGCCTCCTCGCGCTCGCGCTCCTCCTCGGCGTCGCGCACGTGCCAGTCCAGGTAGCGCGCCACGCCGTCGGCGAACGACGTCGCCGGGCGCCAGCCCAGCTCGAGCGCCGCGCGCGCCCCCGAGACCTCGGCGCCCGCGAAGTCCGCGGCGCGGGCCGGGGTGTGGACGACCTCGACGTCGCCGACGAGGTCGCGAACGGTGTCGGCGATCCCGCGCACGGTCACGCTCTCGTCGCCGACCAGGTTGTAGACGCGACCGCGAGCCGCGGGGGCGAGGCCGCGCACGACGCCGTCGGCGAGGTCCTCGACGTAGACGAAGCGCCGCGACTGCAGGCCCTCGCCCGCGATCGTCAGCGCCTCCCCCGCGAGCGCCTTGCGCACGAAGATCGGGATCACCCCGGCCGGCCGCGCCCGCGGGCCGTACGGGATCCCGAAGCGCAGGATCGTGCAGTCGAGGTCGTAGAGCGCCGCATAGGAGCGGCAGTACATCTCGCCGGCGAGCTTGGTCGCCGTGTAGAGATGGTCGGGCAGGCCGAGCGCGTCGTCCTCGTCGACGGCGCCGACGGCGTTGCCGTAGACCCAGATCGTGCTCGCGTACACGACGCGTCCGACGCCCGCGCGCCGCACCGCCTCGAGCACGTTCAGCGTCCCGCGCGAGTTGACGGCCTCGGCCTCCGTGGGGCGGCGGGCGACGTCGTCGACGTCGGCGGCGGCCGCGAGGTGGGCGACCGCGTCGCAGCCCTCGAGCGCGCGCTCCAGCGCCTCGCGCTCCAGGAGGTCGCCGACCACGGTCTCGACCTCGTCGGGCGCGTGGTGGGCGGACTCGCGCAGGTCGAAGATCCGCGGCGTCATGCCGGCGGCGAGCAGGCGGTCGACGACGTGCGACCCGATGAACCCGGCCCCGCCGGTCACGAGGACCCTCATGCCGGCTCCTCGGGCGAGTGGTAGTACAGCGGCGCGCACCAGTGGTGCTCGCCGACCCAGTCGCTCGTGGGCAGGTCGTCGCCCGTGCCCATGATCCGGTGGCAGGGCTCGGCGTAGACCTTCCCGGTCGAGCGTTCGATCGGATCGAAGACGATGTACTTGTAGAGGCCGGAGACCATGCCGTCGGGGAGCTCCAGCCGCGCGGGGTGCAGCGGGTCGACGTGCTCGCGGGCCGTGGCGTTCTTGGCCGCGACGATCTCGTCCATGCGCTCGGTCTGGACGAGACCGAGCGCCGCCGTGAACTCGCTCATGCGGAAGTTCAGCCCGGCGACGGCGTGGTCGGGCTTGCCGTAGTTGCGGTAGGCGCGCGCGAAGTCGAGCACGTCGTCGCGACGCGAGACGAGCACGCCCCCCTCCCCCGTCGACACCGTCTTCGTCGCGTAGAACGAGTACACGCCCGCGTCGCCCCACGTGCCGGGCCGGCGGCCGTGCCACGAGGCGCCGTGGGCGTGGGCGCAGTCCTCGAGCAGGAACACGCCCTCGGCGGCGCACAGCGCGGCGATCGCGTCGACCTCGAAGGCGACGTGGCCGCCGATGTGGACCAGGACCGCCGCCTTCGGACGATGGCGGTGCAGCTTCTCCTCGAAGGACGCCAGCGAGGCGCAGAGGTCGTCGCGGTTGCAGTCCACGAACACCGGCCGTCCGCCGGCGGCCAGGATCGCCAGCGGCGTCGCGATGAAGGTGTTCGACGGGCACAGCACGGCCTCGCCGCGCACCCCGGCGAACTCCAGGGCGGCCAGCGCGCCGCCGCTCCACGACGCCGTGGCCACGGCGCCGGCGCCGTTCCAGTGTCCCCAGGCCGCCTCGAAGCGGCGCGTCATCTCGCCCTCCGACCACTGCTCGGAGTCGATGACCTCGTCCCACAGGGCGTGGAGCCGCGCCCGGTCACGACGGTCGAAGCCGATGGCAAAGCGCGTGGGGTCGGAGACGCCGGCGGCCAAGGCGCGGTGACCGTACCAGGAGCCGCGGGCGCCCGAGCCGCGCATGCCCAGGCAACCGGTGCTACGGCGCGCGGTACGCAGCGATCCACCCCGTGGCCCCCTGGGTCCCGACCGCCGCGAACACGTAGCCGCCCGCGATCGCCACCCCGCCGTAGGACGGCCCCGGGAGCGGGAGCTTGGCGAGCACGATGCCCGTCGAGGCCTCGCGCGCCGTCAGGAAGCCGCTCATGTCAGCGCTGTAGACGACGCCGTTGGCCACCGCGGTCGGGTTGAAGTGCAGGGGGCCGCCGTCGGCCGACACCCACGCCGGAGCCCCGGCGGCGGTCAGGGCCCACTGCTCGCCCGCGGGCGTGTCGGGGCCGTAGATCCGGGTGCCGTCGTAGGCCGTCGAGCCGATGATCCCGCCGACCTGGGTGCCCGGTCCGGTCGTCTGGTTCCAGACGGGGTCCATCGTCGCGCGATCGAGCGCCCAGTACGTGCCATCCTTCTGACCTTCGCCGACGAGCAGGCGCCCGTCAGGAGCGGTGATGAGGTTCGCCGACGCGCCGAAGTCGTAGTCGGGGCCGGCGGCCGAGTCCGAGCCGCTGAAGGCGTCGCCGGCGGTCGCCTGGAAGTGGTCGAGGATGGCGCCGGTGGCGGCGTCCATCGCCACGATCGCGTCGGTGGTGTCGGCCACCGGCGCGTTGTAGGCGTTGCCCGTCCCGACGTACATCCGGCCCGTGGCCGTGTCGATCGTCGGCGTGCTCCACACCGGGGCGCCCGAGTAGCCGGGCGGGACCATGTACGTGCGCCAGCGCACGGCGCCCGTGGCGGCGTCGAGCGCGACAACGGCGCCGCGCAGCGGCAGGTCGGGGTCGCCGAGCTCGCCCGAGGTCCCCATGTAGACGGTCCCGTTCCAGACGACCGGGCTCCCGTAGGCCGACGCGCCCTGGCTGGAGTCGAGGACCGTCGTCCACACGGGCGACCCGTCCGCGAGCGAGAGCGCCGCGACGGCGGGCGCGGAGGTGGTCACGAGCGGGACGTACACGAGGCCGCCGGCGATCGCGACGCTCGCGTTGGCCGGCTGGCCGAGGTCGCGCGACCAGCGCGCCGCCCCCGTCGAGGCGTCCACGGCGACGACCGTGCCGCCGCCCGACACCGCGACCACCGTGCCGTCGGCCTCCGCCGGCGTGCCGGTGAAGTCGCCGTCGGTGGACGTGACGCTCCACACCGGGCGCAGTCCGACCGCCTGCGTCGGCGAGGGGCCCGCCGCGCAGCCGTCGCCGTCGTCGCCGCCACCACGAGCGCGCCTGCCATGGCGCCCGCGGCCCGGATCATCCGCTCCCGCATCGATTCCTCCTGCCGTCCCTTGCCGGGCGGCGAGGCTACCCCGCAAGGGGCCGGTTCGATGCGCGATCCGGGCTAGCGAGCCGCCAGCCGCGAGGCCGCAGCCGGGATCTCGAGCTCGAGCGCCAGGCCGCAGTCGAGCTGCGCGTAGGTGCCGCCGTTGCGCAGGTGCTCGTCGAGCATGTCCTCGAGCGAGAGGCGGCCGATGAGCGCGTCGCACTCCGGGCAGCCGTTGGAGACGTAGCCGCCGGTGATCCCCGGGCTGTCGCGGTGGCGCAGCGGCCCGATCCCGCGCAGCGCGAGCATCTTCGGGTCCGCCGAGCTCGCCATCGCCTCGGCGACGTCGGTGAAGGAGACGAAGCTCCGGCCCTGCGCGCTGTCGATGAGGATGCCGACCACGCCGCGGACCTTCGAGCGGCAGTTCCAGCAGCGGTCGGTGATCGTCAGCACCCGCGCGCGCGTGAGCGCCTGCGCCGCGTGGCGACTCCGCTCGTCCACCGCCGCGGAAGAGCGCCACCGTGCGGAGGGACTACCCGGGGCGTTCATGGAGATCGCCTCGGCGCTCAGGGGCCGCGCCTTGAGCGCTCTGGAGACTCCGCACCGGTCCTGAGGGCAAAGCTCCACAAACCTTCATCTCGCCGAGGGCAGGAACGTCACACGACGAACACGCCGCGCCGGGGCGATGGACACGCGTAGAGTCCCCGCCCGTGTCGACTCCGACCACCGTCGCGGGACCGGTGGTCGAGCAGGGACGGATCAGCTTCCGCCTGCCCGATCCCGAGGACGAGCTCGCCGGCGTGCGCCTGTGGACCGACCGCGGCTTCCCCGCCGGCGCGGAGCGCTTCGCGCGCGAGGGCGGCGGCTGGGCGCTGCGGATCCCCGTCCCGGCGCTGGCGCGCTTCGAGTACGCCTTCGAGCTCGAGCACCCCGGCGGCGACCGCGCGCTGGTCTGCGACGCCTCCAACCCGCTGCGCGCCCCCGGGGCCTTCGGCGAGAAGTCGGTGATCGAGCTCCCGGGCTACGCGCCGCCCGCGTGGCTGGACGCCCCGCGCGTCGAGGGCCGCACCGAGGCGCTCGCGGTCGAGTCGACCGCGCTGGGCGCCGAGGTCCACGTCGGCCTGTGGGCGCCGGCGGACGCCGACGAGGGCGAGCGGCTGCCCGTCCTCGTGGCCCACGACGGCCCCGAGATGGACGCGCTCGCGCGGCTGACCGACTGGGCCGCCGCGCAGGTCGCCACGGGCGCGCTGCCGCGCCTGCGCGTCGCGCTCCTGGCGCCCGGCGACCGCAACCAGTGGTACTCCGCGTCGGCGCTCTACGCGCGCACGCTCGCGACGCGCGTGCTGCCCGCGATCGCGGGCGCGGTCGCGGTGCGCCGGCCGGTGGGCGCCGGCGCCAGCCTCGGAGCGCTCGCCATGCTCCACGCCCAGCGCCGCTTCCCCGAGGCCTTCGACGGCCTCTTCCTGCAGTCGGGGTCGTTCTTCATGCCGCGCTTCGACGCCCACGAGTCGGGCTTCGTGCGCTACCGGAGGATCGTGCGCTTCGTGCGCGCGACCCTGCGCGAGCCGCCGCGGCGGGCCGTGCCCGTCGCGATGACCTGCGGGCGGCTGGAGGAGAACATGCACGACAACCGCGTCATGGCCCGGGCGCTCGCCGCGCAGGGCCACCACGTCGCCCTGCACGAGGGCGCCGACCTGCACAACTTCACCGCCTGGCGCGACGACCTCGACCCCCACCTGACGGCGCTGCTGCGCGAGGTGTGGTCGTGAGGCGCGAGCAGGTCGAGATCGAGGCGCCCTCGATCGGCGGCGCGGGCACGGTGATCGGCTACGGCCACTGGGGCCGGCCGGTGCTGCTCTTCCCCGCCGAGCAGGGCCGCGCCTGGGACCTCGAGGGCACCGGGATGATCGACGCGGTGGGCGAGCTCATCGAGGCGGGGCGCGCGAAGCTCTACACCGTCGACTCCTACGACGGCGCCTCGTGGTCGAACCGCTCGATCCCGCTCGAGGACCGCGCCCGCGCCCACGACGCCTACGAGACGTGGATCGTCGAGCGCGTCGTCCCCGCCATCCACGCCGACCTCGGCGGCGGGCAGGAGATCCTCGTCGCGGGCGCGAGCATGGGCGCCTACCACGCCGCGAACTTCGCGCTGCGCCGCGCCGACCTCTTCCCGCTCGCGCTGTGCCTGTCGGGCAGCTACGACCCGTCGCACTGGCACGGCTGGGGCGACCGCGGGGACGGCGCCTACTTCCACAACCCGATGGACTACGTCGAGCACCTCGGCGGCGACCACCTCGACTGGCTGCGCGCGCACGTGAGCCTGCTGCTCGTCTGCGGTCAGGGCCAATGGGAGGACACGACCGGGGCCCTGGAGAGCACGCGCGCGCTCGCGGCCCTGCTGGAACGCAAGGGGCTCCGTCATGAGCTAGACCTGTGGGGGTACGACGTCCCCCACGACTGGCCGTCGTGGCGTGCCCAGCTCGCCCACCACCTCCCCCGCTTCTGCTGATGCCAGACACCACGCACGCCATCGGCCTCCTGCTCGGCACCGAGGAGGACTGGCCCACCGCCTTCGAGACGCTCGTCGCCCGCCTCGGGCCGATCAAGGGCGAGGACGGCGCCAGGCACCGCATCGACGTCGAGCGGCTGACCATCGAGCCCTTCGACCTGCGCGACAAGCCGCGCTCGCAGCTCGTCGTCGACCGCCTCGCCTACTGGTACTACCACCCGCGCGAGTGGCTGAAGAAGGTCGCGTTGATGGACGACGTGTACCTGCTCAACAGCCCCTTCACCTTCCAGTCGATGGAGAAGCACGCGGCCTACTGCGCGATGATCCGCTGCGGCCTGAAGGTGCCGACCACGGTCCTCGTGCCCTTCAAGCGCCCGCCCGACAACGCGCGCTGGGCCTATACGGCGACCAAGTACAACCGGCCGTTCGACCTCGACGAGCTCGCCGAGCACGTCGGCTATCCGCTCTTCATGAAGCCCTACGACGGCGGGCAGTGGGTCGGCGTCACGCGCATCCGCGACGGCGAAGAGCTGCACCGTGCCTACGACGCCTCGGGCGAGCGGCTGATGCACCTGCAGGCCGCCGTCGACGGCTACGACGTCTTCGCGCGCTCGCTGTCGATCGGGCCCGAGACGATGGTCATGCGCTTCCGCCCGGAGGAGCCGCTGCACGACCGCTACGCGGTCTCCCACGACTTCCTCACGCCGCAGGTCGGCTCGGAGGTCGTCGCGATCAGCCGCCTCATCAACGCCTTCTTCCGCTGGGAGTTCAACTCCTGCGAGTGCCTCGTGCGCGGCGACGAGGTCTACCCCATCGACTACGCCAACGCCTGCCCCGACGTCGGCCTGACGAGCCTGCACTACTACTTCCCGTGGGCGATGAAGGCGCTCGTGCGGTGGTGCGCCTTCTGCGTCGTCACGGGCCGCCGGGCGCAGCTCGACCTCGACACGCGCCGCTACTTCGAGATCGGCGACCGCGACGACCTCTCCTACGAGGACAAGCTCGCCGCCTACCGCAAGCTGGCCGACGACTACTTCGACGCCGACCGCTACCAGGAGTTCTGCGCGCGCAGCCTCGGCCACCTCGACGAGCTGCTGCTCGACTGGGTCGCCTCGACGGAGTTCGACGAGCTGCTGATCGCGACGGTGCGCAAGCTCTATCCGGCGCACGAGCACGAGCGCTTCGTCGCGCACTTCCGCGGCCTCGTGGGCCAGTGGGTGCGCGAGCAGGGCACCGAGCCCGCGTTGTCGGGCTGACGGCCGCCGTCCGGCGCCGGACGTATCTGGGATTGCACCGGGCCGCTGGCGGGAAATCCGCGCGGCGAAGGATTGTTTAGCTCCTTCGTGTACCTCCTCCCTTCCGTGGGCGGCCGGCGTGCGACCCCTCGTCAGATCGCGCCGGCCGCCCGTGGATCACCTCGTCGAGCGTCCGTCCGCTGAGCACCGACTCGGGCTGCGTGGAGACCGGGTTGCGCCGCGCGTCGGCCGCCTCGTCGCGGACCTTGACCAGCAGCCACTGCTCGCGCCCGCGCTCGACGCCGGTCCGCGTCAGGGCGTAGCGGCCGCGGAGCTTGCGGCCCTCGAGCTCGACGACGGCGTGGCCGTCGGCAAGGGCGCGCTCGATCGGGACCTCGTCGCCGCCGCGCGCGGTGCGATTGGCGTACGGGCCGGTGTCCCAGACGATGACCCCGCCGCGTCCGGCCGCGCCCTCGAAGCGCGCGTGCTCGAGCTCGTGGTCCTCGACGGCCACCGCCAGGCGCTTGTCGCGCGGGTCGGTCGACGGGCCCTTGGGCACCGCCCACGACTTCAGGACGCCGGCGACCTCGAGGCGCAGGTCGTAGTGCAGCGTCGTCGCCTGGTGCTGCTGGACGACGAAGATCGGGCGGCGCGCCATGACGCCTACGTTCTACTCGCGCCTGCGGCCGACGCCCAGCACGACGACCGCCAGGACGCCGAGCGCGAGGCCGCCGACGAGCGCGAGGACGGCGACGAGGGCGAGCGTGAGCGCCGGGTCGGCGGGCTGGTCGGCCGTGGCGAGCAGGTCGGCGGGCGACGGGCCGCCTGCCCCCGGCGAGGCCGGCTGCTGCTTGGCCGGGCCGGGCAGCGAGCGCGCGAAGTCCGGCGAGGAGGGCTGGGCCGTGCCGATGACCTGGACGTCGAGGTCGACCGGCAGCTCGAGCGGGATGTCGTTGGGGAAGGTCTTGGAGTCGGCGGCGCTCAGCGACACGTACCACTCGCCGGGCGCGGGGAACTTGTCCTTGTCGTAGTCGCTGGCGAGGATCTGCTCGAAGCCCAGGACGCGCGGGCCCGTCGCGGTGCCCGACTTCGCGCCGGCGCCCGGGGCGCCCTCCAGGCGCGCCGAGGCGCTGTCGTAGCCGCCGCCGCTCTCCTCGCTGAGCTGCTCGCGCAGCGGGGTGAAGATGTCCACTCGGTAGTCGAGGTTGGCGAGGCCGGATTCGTAGTCGTCGGCCGTCGGGTCGGTCTGCACCTGCGAGGTGTCGACCGTCGCCTTGACCTGGAGGACCTGACCCTTGGCCATGTTCACCTTCCAGTACACGGTCTCGCCGGCGGCGACGGTGTCGGTGTAGGCGCCGGAGGCGAGCAGCGGGGCGGTGTTGAACGAGCCGCCGCCGACGACCGGCTTGGCGCCGGGGCTCTGCGCGGCCGCCGCGCCCGGGAGGGCGAGGGCCGCGGCCGCGGCGATCGCCGCCGCTGCCCTGACGGTCATGCCCGCCTCCTGCGCAGGAGCGCGGCCCCGCCGGCGAAGCCGGCCGCGGCGAGGCCGCCGCCGACGAGGACGAGCAGTGCCGTCGCGGGCGGCTCGTTGGGCTCGGCGACGCCCGCCGGGGTCGGGCCGGCGCTCGCCTGCGGCTGCGGGCCCTTGGAGGGCGCGGGGTTGGCGCCGTGGCGGCCCAGGACCTCGACCGAGAGCTCGACGGGATAGGGCTGGCCGCCGGTGGCGTTGAAGAGGTCCTTGTCGGCGCTGTCCTTCAGCCCGAGCTTGAGGTAGTAGCGGCCGGGCTGGGAGAAGGACTCGCTCGGGTCGGCCTGGCCGCCGACGCCGATCGGGCGCGAGACGACCCCGAAGCCGTCGATGAAGCCGCGGCGCTGGAAGACGAAGCCCGCCGAGGACGAGTTCTGGCGCGCGGGGATCTCGAAGCTCGGGGTGACGATGTCGAGGCTCGCGCGCGCGACGTTGCTGACGTCCGAGACGTCGCGCTTGGGCGGGATGAACGAGGCGCTGGCCTTCAGCGTCTCGCCCCGGCGCAGCTCGATCGAGTACCAGCGCTCGGAGTCGGGGAGCATCGCGTCGACGTAGCGGCCCGGGACGAGCGCCGCCGCAGCGCGCGCGTTGGGGCCGCCGCGGACGGGCCTGCCCTTCGGGACGTACTGGCGCAGCGCGCGCGTGGAGAGGACGCGCAGCTGCTGCTTGAGGGCGGCCGCGTCGCCGGCGTCGGTGTAGACGCCGCCGCCGGCCTGGGCGATGCACTGCAGCTCGCGCCGGGCACTGGCGTCGACGTTGAAGCCGATCGCCTGGATGCGCATCTCCACGCCGTTCTTGGCGATGCGCTCGGCGACCTGGCACGGCGAGGGCGGCTGGCAGGTGTCCTTGCCGTCGGAGACGAGGATGATCGTGCGCGACCCGCTCGTGCCGAGGTCCTCGGCGGCGCGCTCGAGGGCGTAGGCGATCGGGGTGCGGCCCTTGGCCTTGAAGGAGCGGATCCGGGACTCCGCCTGCGAGCGGTCGAGCGGGCCGATCGGGAGGACGAGGCTCGAGTCCCTGCACGCGGGGCCGATCGGCCGCGAGGGCTTGGTGCCGCCGAAGACGCGCAGGCCGAGCTGCGTGGAGGGCGGCAGCGAGCCGAGGAGGTCGACGGCGGCGTCCTGCGCGGCCTTGATCTTCGGCGTGCCGGCGCCGTCGTCGGCGGCCATCGAGCCCGAGGCGTCGAAGGCGAGCAGGATCTTCGGCGGCCCGGCGGCCGCGGGCGCCGGGCTCTGGCCGGCCGCCGGGGCCGGGAGCACAGCCGCCGCGAACGCCATCGCCGCGAGCACGCGGGCGTGGCGAAGCTTGGCTCCCCCGCCGTCCATCGTTTGGAACTGATACCCATCTGGGCAGACGGACGCACGGGGTACGGGAGACCACGGCATGGCGGGGACCGAGACCAGGTATTGCGCCAACTGCGGCGAGCGCATCAGCGCCCGCTCGCGGTTCTGCCCGTCGTGCGGGGCGAAGCAGGAGGACTTCGCGGTGCAGCCGGCGGAGCCGGACGCGCCGGAGCCGGAGCCGCCCGCGCCGGAGCTGGAGCCCGTCGCGGCCGCACCGCCACCCGAGCCACCCGAGCCGCCCGAACCGGAGCCCGAGCCCGTCGCGGCCGCTCCGCCGCCGCCCCAGCCGCCCGAGCCCGAGCCCGAGCCCGCCGCTGCGCGCGAGCCGCTGCGCGACCGCATTGGCCGGGTAGACCCCCAGGCCGGCGAGCTCTCCGAGGCCCTCATGGTCCAGCTCGCCGTGCCGGGCGTCGTCGCCGCCGGGCTGGCCGCGCTCGCCGCCGCGGCCGCCGTGCTCGTCGCCGGCCTGATCATCGCGCTGGCGACGCCCGACGCGTCGATCCTCGGCGTCGTCGGCCGCGACGGCGGGCTGCTCACCGAGGGCTTCCGCCAGGCCGTGAGCACGCTGCTGGCGCCCGTCGTCGACACCGGGCCGCTCAGCTCGGCCTCCGGCCGCCTGGCGCCGATGATCTTCGTCGCGATCCCGATCGCCGCGGTCGCCTTCGCCACCCGCTGGCAGCTGCACCGCACCGAGGGCGCGCGGCCGGCGGCGCGGATCGCCTGGGCGGCGGTCGTCGGCCTCCCGTTCGGCCTGCTCATGCTCGCCTTCGCCGTCCTCGGCGGCGACAGCGACGCGACCAACGTCTCGCCCTCCGCCGGCAGCGCGTTCGGGCTGGGCCTGCTCTGGGGCGTCGTCGGCGGCGCGCTCGGCGCCGCCACCGCGATCCCGCTCGAGCGCGCCGCCGAGGGACGGACCGCGCCGCCGCTCGTGCGCCGGATCCTCACGGCGGCGGCCGCCACCCTGCGGCCGCTGGGGGCGTTGCTCATCGTGTGCGCGGCGCTCGGCCTCGTCGGCTGGCTCGTCCAGGTCGGCGCCAACGTCGACGACGTGCGCGGCGGGCGCTCGACCGCGACGGCGCTCGTCGAGGAGTCGCTCTTCGTCGGCGAGCACGGCGTCCACCTCGCCGCGCTGGGCGCCGGCGCGCGCTTCACCCCGGACGCCCCCGGAGCCCTCGGCCTCCCCTTCCCCGTCGACCAGGCGGGCGACGTCCCCGGCCGCGACGGCGGCTTGCGCGTCTTCTCCTACTCCGACGCGATGCCCGCCTACGTCTTCCTGCCCGCGCTCGCGATCCTCATCGGCCTGCTCATCCTCGCCGCCCTCTACGCCGGCTTCGCGGCCGCGCGCGCGGTCGGCGCCGCGACCACCACGATGGGCGCCGCGTGGGGCGCCGTCACCGGCCCCGCGTGGGCGATCGCCATGACGATCCTCGTCGCCCTCGCCGGCGGCCTCTTCCACGGCGACGCCGACGGCGGCTCGGTCTTCGGCCTCTTCCTGCTCTTCGGGGCGCTCCTCGGCGCCGGCGGCGGCGTGCTGGCCGTCAGCGGCGCGACGGCGCCCGCCGCCCAGCCGACGGCCGGCTGAGCTACGCGGCCGCGGGCAGCGCGCGCCGCGTCGTCGCGCGCCACAGGGCCGCGCGCAGCGGCTCGGCCAGCGCGCGATGGCCGGGCGCGAGCAGCAGCCACAGCCGCGCGGCGATGGTCTGCGCCAGGGGACCGTGCGCGACCGGCCTCAGCCCGTCGCCGCCGGCTACGAGCAGCGCGAAGCCCAGGCCGTTGCGGACGGCCACCTGGACGCCGCTGAGGTGCGGGCTCTCGGCGGCCAGGACCGGGTCGAGGCCGAGCTCCGCGAGCCGGCCGAGGGCGAGGTCGCGCAGCCCGCAGGGCGGGTCGTACGCGACGAGCGGGAAGGGATCGGGTGGCGGATCGGCAGCCGCCGCGAGCGCGGGGCTCGCCCACCAGCGCAGCGTGATCGCGCCCAAGGCGACGGGATCCGGGACGTCGCCGGGATCGATCACGATCGCCGCGTCGACCTCCCCCCGCCCGAGGCGCTCGATGAGCTTGAAGGCGCGGTCGACCCGCAGCTGCAGCGGACGGTCGTCGAGCTGCTCACGCGTCGCCGCCAGCAGGTCGGGCAGGACGGGGTCGACGACGTTCTCGACCGTCCCCAGCACGAACGGCCCGCCGCCGTCGCCGCCTCGCTCGAGCCGCACGAGCGCGCGATCGTGGGCGGCGAGCACCTCGCCCAGCTCCGCCGCGGCGCGCTCGCCGTACGGCGTCAGCTCGACCCCGCGCCCGCGGCGCGCGAACAGGGGCTCGCCGAGCTGCTCCTCGAGCCGGCGCATGTGGCGGCTGACCGCGGGCTGCGTCAGGTGCAGCGCCTCGGCGGCGCGGTGGTAGCCGCCATAGCGGACGATGGCCAGGAAGGAGCGCAGGTGCGAGGGGTCGAGGTCCACCGCGCCATGGTGGCGTGCCCGCGCAGCGCCCGCAAGGGATCGATCACGGATACGCATCGGTCCGTGGGCAGGTGCGATTGGTCCCGGGCGCCCGTGCAGGCACCGTGGTGGAGATGCCCGATCGCGTCGTCCTCCCCAGCTTCGTCGCGCTCTGGAGCTCCGGCTACGTCGTCGGCGCGCTGGCCATCGAGGTCGCCGATCCCCTGCCGCTGCTGGCGCTGCGCTTCACCCTCGCAGCGCTCGTCGCCGTCCCGCTCGCGCTGCGCCGCGGGCGCTGGCGCGGGGCGCCGCTCGCCCGCCTGGCGCTCGTCGGCGTCTTGCTGCAGGTCGTCCAGTTCGGCGGCATCTACGGCGGCCTCGCGCTCGGCGTGCCCGCGGCGCTCTCGGCGCTCGTGATGCTCGGCCTCTCCCCCCTGCTGACCACGATCCTCGCGATCGCCGACGGCCAGGAGCGCGGCGACGCGCGCCTATGGGTGGGGCTCGCGGTCGGCGTCGCCGGGGTGGCGATCAGCCTGGCGCCCGAGCTCGGATCCGCGCGCGTGGGCGCCGGCGTCGGGGTCACCGTGCTGGGCATGCTCGGCCTGGCGGGCGGCACCGTCCTGCAGAAGCGCTGGGTCGGCGCCGCCGACCCGCGCGTCGCGGTCGCCGCCCAGTCGGCGACGGCGGTCGTCCTCGTCGTTCCCGTCGCGGCGATCCTCGGCGGCCGGCTACAGCTCGGCGTGCAGCTCGCGGCGTCCGTCGCGTGGCTGTCCTGGGGCATGGGGATCGGCACCCTGCTCGTCCTCGTGCATGTCCTGCGCAGGCACGCGGCGAGCGCGGTAGCCGCCCTGCTCCTCGTCGTCCCCGCGGTGACGGCGATCGCGTCGGCCCCGGCGCTCGGCGAGGCGCTGCACCCCGCCAGCCTGGTCGGGATGCTCGTGGCGATGGCCGGGGTCGGCGCCGTGCTGCATCGCGAGGCGGCGCCCGCGTGGGCAGAGGCCGACGCGCCCAAACCGGGCATTTCCAGCCTGGTTCGGGCGCGGTCGACGACTGTTCGCAGAGCGCACGGATGTGCGCGCAGCTAGGAGAGTCGGAACCTAGCCCGCCCGCAGGCGCAGGTCAAGCCGGCCCCGGCGTCGGGGCGCCGGGACTCGACGGATGATCGTCCGACGCCCGACGCCGCCGCGTCATGTTCGCTTGGCGAACAACTGTGCGCGGTAGGCTACTGCGCGTGACCGACACGGCCAGCGCGCTGCCCGAGGGCGCAAGCGAGCGGCTCGAGCTCGGCGGCGGCTCGATCCACGTCCAGCGCGGCGGCGAAGGCCCGCCGCTCCTGTTCCTCCACGCGGCCGGCGGCGCCGGCGCGTGGCATCCCTTCCTCGGGCTCCTCGCCCGCCGCTTCGAGGTCATCGCGCCCGACCACCCGGGCTTCGGCGGCTCCGACGACCTGCCCGAGGTCGAGGCGATGGACGACCTCGTCTACCACTACCTCGAGGTCCTCGACCGGCTCGGTCTCGAACGGGTCGACGTCGTCGGCGGCTCGCTGGGAGGCTGGCTCGCCGCCGAGCTCGCGGTCCATTCGCCCGAGCGGGTGGGGCGCCTGGCGCTGCTCGGCGCCGCCGGCATCCGGGTCCCGGGCAACATGGCGACCGACATCTTCCTCATGACGCCCGACCAGGTCGTCGGCGTGCTCTTCAAGCACCCCGAGGCGGCGGCCGGGATGTTCCCCGAGGAGCCCGACGTCGACTTCATCCTCGCCACGATCCGCGACCAGGCGGGCCTCGCGCGCTACGGCTGGGCGCCCTACCTCAACAACCCCAAGCTCGAGCGCCGCCTGCACCGCATCGCGTCGCCGACGCTCGTGCTGTGGGCCGACGACGACCGCGTCGTCCCGATCGAGCACGGGCGCATCTACGCCGAGCGGATCCCCGACGCGACGCTGCAGATCGTCGAGGACTGCGGGCACGCCATGTACTTCGAGCGCCCCGAGGCGTTCGCCGACGCCGTCATCGAGTTCGTGGAGGCCGGGTCGTGAAGTTCGTCTTCTTCCACCTCATGCCGTACCCGTACCTGCCCGACGACTTCGACGAGCGCTACGCCTCGCCGTCGCTGGACTTCCCCAACAAGCACTTCGACCCGAAGATCGGACACCAGCTCTACCACCGCTACCTCGACGAGCTCGAGTACGCCGAGAAGCTCGGCTTCGACGGCATCGCGGTCAACGAGCACCACCAGACCGCCTACGGCCTGATGCCCTCGCCGAACATCATGGCCGCCGCCCTGGCGCGGCGGACGAGCCGCGCGAAGGTCATGGTCCTCGGCAACGCGATCGGCATCCGCGACCACCCGCTGCGCGTGGCCGAGGAGATCGCGATGCTCGACCACATCACCGACGGGCGCATCGTGTCGGGCTTCGTGCGCGGCATCGGCTGGGAGTACTACGCGCACTCGATCAACCCGACGCGCTCGCGCGCGCGCTTCAACGAGGCCCACGACCTGATCATCAAGGCGTGGACCACCGACGAGGTCTTCGAGTGGGTCAGCCCCAACTACGAGTTCCGCTACGTCAACGTCTGGCCCCGGCCGCTGCAGGACCCGCACCCGCCGATCTACATCCCGGGCGCGGGCAGCACCGAGACGATGAAGTTCTGCGCCGAGAAGCGCTACACGTACATGTCGGTCTACGCGCCGACGCCGGTGGTCAAGCGCTGGTTCGACGGCTACCGCGCGGCGGCCAACGAGCTCGGCTACGAGCCCGACCCCGAGCGGCTCGGCCTCTCGATCCCGGTGTACGTGGCCGAGACCGACGATCAGGCCCACGCCGAGGGCCGCCAGCACATCGAGTGGCTCTACCACAAGGGCCTCAAGCAGGGCCTCGAACGGGTGATGCCGCCCGGCTACACGTCGCTGAACTCGCTGCGCGGGATGCTGATGGGCCGCGGCAAGGCGCCCAACGAGTACACCTACGAGGAGATCATCGACAACGGCATGGCCGTCGTCGGGAGCCCCGATACCGTCGGCGAGCGCTTCGAGGCGCTGATGGACGAGCTGGGCTTCGGCCAGATCATCGCGCTCATGGGCGTGGGCGACATGCCCCACTACCGCACGGTCAAGAGCATGGAGCTCTTCGCCACGCAGGTGATGCCGGCCCTGCGCCGGCGCGCGGGCGAGCCGCGGGAGCCCGCGCCGGCCTGACCGCGCATCGATTATGTGTCCAGTCGCGTCCGCGGCCCGCAGGAGCCGCGGCGCCCGGCGTTGAACCCACCGGCCATGATCGACGCCACCGTCTTCGCCCTCCTCGTCGGAGCCATCGCTACACCCATCTCGTGGTGGGGGATCAGCCGCTTCGGGTGATCCCCACCGCCGGCTCCGTCCCCCGTCGCCCACGCGACGCCCCCCAAGCAATCCCCTGAAGATCCCCGCCGGCGGCGGGGATGGGTCGAGAACGTGGGACTCGCCGAGGTCGACGTCAGTCTCGAGACCGACAACCGTGGCATCGTCAGGTACTCGGTCGTACTCACCTGCACCAACCAGCTCGGCTCAGACCGCCGAGCAGTGCGCGTGTTCGACAACGCGCACGGGGTGCATGACGAACACCGTTGCGGCCGGGATGGGCGTACCAGGCCGGCAGATCGTTTCCATCACGGCACCGCACAGGAGGCCAGCCAGGAAGCGATGCGCTTGATCCGCAGCAGCTTTGAGACGATGATCGAGGCATGGGCGCGGCAGGCCGGATAGCGCACTCGTCGGTGACCGACCTCCGAATGGACGAGGCGATCGCCTCCGCGGCAGCGGGCGATCCCACGTACCCCGACGGCTCCGTGTTCGTCCCGATCGGGACGGCGAACCTCGGACTCGTGCTGCGCTCACAGCTCGACGAAGGACGGCCGGTCGTCCTCGTTCTCGAAGATGGACGGAGCGCACTGATCCAGCCTCCGCAACCCACCGGCAGCGCCTGAGGGGTCGACGCACCCGGCGGCCGCGACAGATGCGAACATGCGTTCGTGTCGATCAAGGGGAGCGCGTATACGAACTTCCAGCGCTCGCTGCAGACGCGCAAGCTGTCGATCGTCCTCCCCGCCGCGGCCGAGCTGCCGTGGATCGGGCTGGCGGACAGCCTCGAGATCCTGTCGCTGATGGCGCAGGAGGGCGATCCGCGCTTCGAGCGGGCCGCGGCGCGGTGGATCGGGCGGCTGCTGATCGAGACCCCGCCGATGACCCTGAAGGAGGCACGGTGGGTCCTCGCGATGGTCGAGCAGCTTCCCCGCTGCCGCGATTCGCTGCACCGCTTCGCCCAACGCCGGTAGGAATAGGCCATGGCCGATCGCATGCCCCGCCACCCCGACGCGATGAAGGCGACGCTCACGAACGAGGTCTTCGACGACCCCGGCTGGATCGTCGAGCGCAAGCTCGACGGCTACCGCTGCCTGGCCTTCCGCGACGGCGGCGCCGTGACCCTCGAGTCGCGCAACGGGCTGTCGCTCAACGGGCGCTATCCGGAGATCGCCGCCGCGCTCGAGGACGATCCGTGCCGGCGCTTCGTGATCGACGGCGAGATCGTCGGCTTCACCAACGGCCGCGCGACCTTCGAGGCGCTGCAGCGCCGGGGCCACGACCGCGCCGTCAAGCTCGCCTTCTACGTCTTCGACGTGCTGTGGCTGAACGGCGAGGACCTTCGGGCCAGGCCGCTCGGCGAGCGCAAGGCGACCCTGAAGGCCGCGCTGCGCTTCGGCGGCGGGACGATCCGCTGGACGCCCCATCGCCGCGCGCACGAGGGCGAGGCGCTGCTGGCCGATGCGTGCCGGCGCGGCTGGGAGGGCCTGATCGCCAAGCGCGTGGAGAGCCCATACGCCGGCAAGCGCTCGCGCGACTGGCTGAAGTGGAAGTGCTCGGCCCAGCAGGAGCTCGTGATCGGCGGCTTCACCGCGCCGCGCGGCGCGCGCGAGGAGTTCGGGGCGCTCCTCGTGGGCGCCTACGACGGCGACGTGCTGCGCTACGCGGGCAAGGTCGGCACCGGCTTCGACGGCGCCGAGCTGCGCTCGCTCGCCGAGCGGATGGCGCCCCTCGAGCGCAGGCAGTCGCCCTTCGGCGCCGGCGATCCGCCCACCAAGGGCACGACGTGGGTCGAGCCCGAGCTCGTGGCCCAGATCGGCTTCACCGAGTGGACGCGCGACGGGCGCCTGCGCCACCCGCGCTACCTCGGCCTGCGCGACGACAAGGCCGCGCGCGACGTCGTCCGCGAGCGACCGAGCTAGGTCGCCGAGTCCGTCAGGAAGCTGACCTTGCCGTTGGTCTCGAGGACGGCATAGCGGACGTCGTCGAGCGACGCGATCTGCGCCTGGCGCGCCTCGGCCCCGAGCTCCTCGACGGTCATCCGCTGGCGGCTCAGGTTGCGCTCGACGACGCGCCCGTCGGCGACCAGCACGATCGGCTCGCCCTCGAGCACCGGCCGCAGCCGCCGGAAGCGAAAGCTCAGCCACGCCGTCGCCACGGTGAGCACGGCGACCGTGACGATGACCATCGTCGCCCCGGTGAGCGAGTAGTCGCTCTGGGTCACGCCCTGCTGCACCAGGTCGCCGATGACCACGAGCAGGATCAGATCGAAGGGCTCCATCGAGCTCAGCTCGCGGCGGCCCACCGCCCGCGTGATCACGAAGATCAGGACGAAGACGAAGATCGTGCGCAGGACGAGATCCATGGCGGCTCAGGGGAAGATGGTCAGCGAGCGGTGCACGGTGGCGAGCTTGGCATCGGCGTCGTCGAGCTCGAGGTCGTAGGAGCGGTGGCCGACGTTGGTCGGGTCGACCTCGAACTGCAGCCAGACGACGAGCCGCTCTCCCGCCGCCAGGCCGTCGTAGCTGAGCACCACGCGGCCGTCGCGGCCCGCCTCCCCTATCGGCGCGGGCTCGATCGAGTTGACCTGCATGCCCTCGACCCAGCCCTCGTCGAGGACGAGCCGCGGATGCGCGATCGCGCGCACGGCGCGGATCTCCACGCGCGATTGGAAGAACAGGCCCCCGCGGACCGCCGTGGGCGCGGTCACGCGCACCGTCGCCGCCGGCGCGCTCGCCGCGGTCTGCGACGCGCGCTGCCCGAAGACGTCGAGCAGCCCGAGGACCCCGATGAGGGCGAAGAGCGAGACGACGGCGCGGCGCGTCCAGAGGCCGACGCGATCGCCGCGCCGCTCGGTCGCCAGATCGGTGAACAGGCCGCCCACGCTGCTGGCATTCGGGACGCGCGGCGGCAGTTCCTCCCGCGTGCGCAGCCCGCGCACGTGGTAGGCCATGCGGCGTGACCGCCATCTCGAAGTACCTCGCGACCTACCTCAACGACCACCTCGCCGGCGCCACCGGCGGGGCCGAGCTCGTCAAGCGCGCCGCGCGCGAGAACGAGGGCAACGAGCTCGGGGCCTTCCTCGCCGGGCTGGCGAAGGAGATCGAGGAGGACCGCGAGACGCTGCAGTCGCTGATGGGCGAGCTCGGCGTCAAGCCCGACCGCGTCAAGGTCGCCGCCGGCTGGGCGGCCGAGAAGGCCGGGCGGCTGAAGCCCAACGCGCAGCTGCTCGGCTACTCGCCGCTGAGCCCGCTCGTCGAGCTCGAGGCGCTGCTCATCGGCATCACGGGCAAGCGCGGGCTGTGGCGCGCGCTCGCCGAGGTCGCCCCCGATCTCGGCCTCGAGCGCGCCCGCTTCGACGAGCTCGCGGCGCGCGCCGAGCGCCAGCGCGAGGAGGTCGAGGCGCGCCGCCTCGAGGTCGCCCGCGCGGCGCTCACCGCGGGCTGACGGCGGCGCCCGAAACGGCAATCGGACGCCCCGGCTTCGCCTTCCGGCCACGGACGCGCCAAGATACGGACGTATGCACGGGGGCATTGGCGCCGCAGGCACGGTCGCCGCATGACCGCATTGCTGAGGCTGCTGCTGCGCGCGGGCGCGGCGGGCGGCGCCCTGGCGTGGTGGACCGCGCGCCTGAAGGGCCGGCAGGGCGACCTCGTCGACGAGCTCACCGCCACCCGCGAGCGCCTCGACGGGATGCTCGCCAACCTCACCGAGGCCGTCACCGTCACCGGCCGCGACCGGCGCTTCCGCTACGCCAACCAGGCGGCGGCCGACCTCCTCGGCTGCGCGTCGCCCGCCGACCTGCTGTCGCTGCCGCTGGGCACCATCGCCTCGCAGTGGGAGTCCACGCATGAGGACGGGCGTGCGGTGGTGGCCGAGGACGTGCCGAGCTGGAAGATCGTCAACGGCCTGCCGGCCCAGCCGCTGCTCACCCGCAACGTCAACCGCGATACGGGCGAGCTGCGCTGGCGCCTGGTCAAGGCGGCGCCGCTGAGCGGGCCCGACAACGAGCTCCTGGCCGTCAGCGTCATCGAGGACGTCACCGAGGCCAAGGAGGCCGAGCTGCGCCAGCGCTTCCTCGCCCAGGCGGGCGAGACGCTGGCCTCCTCGCTGGACTACGAGGAGACGCTGCAGCGCGTCGCCGCGCTCACGGTCCCCGCGCTGGCCGACTGGTGCGCGGTCGACGTCGTCGACGCCGCGACGCGCCTCAAGCAGGTCGCCGTCGCCCACGTCGACCCCGACAAGGTCGCCTTCGCGCGCGACTTCCGCCGCCGCTACCCGCCCGACCCCAGCGAGGACTCGGGGATCTACGGCGTCCTGCGCTCGGGCCGCCCGGAGCTCTACCCCGAGATCCCCGACGAGCTGCTCGCCCAGAGCATCGAGGACCCCGACCAGCTCGCCGCGATCCGCGAGGTCGGCATGCGCTCGGTGATGCTCGTGCCCATGGCCGTCTCCGGGCAGACGATCGGCGTCATGACGCTCGTCACGGCCGAGAGCCGCCGCGCCTTCGACGAGGACGACCTCACCTTCGTGGGCGACCTTGCGCGGCGCGCGGCGACGGCGGTCGAGAACGCGCGCCTCTACACCGAGCGCGCGGCGGCGGCGCGCACGCTGCAGGAGAGCCTGCTGCCCGCGCGCCTGCCGACGATGTCCGGCTGGCAGCTCGCGTCCTCCTATGCCGCCGGGGACGTCACCGCCGAGGTCGGCGGGGACTTCTACGACGTCGTCGAGCTCGACGAGGGCTTCATGGCCATCGTCGGCGACGTCACCGGCAAGGGGGTCCAGGCCGCGGCCCTGACCGCCCTGGCGCGCTACACCCTGGCCACCGCCGCGCGCTTCGACCCCAGCCCGGCGGCCGTCGTGCGGCTGCTCAACGAGGTCCTCGTCGACCGCCACGACATCTCGCTGCTGACGGTCGCGTGCGCGCGCGTCGTGCCGACCCCGGCCGGCGCGCTGGTGCGCCTGACGAGCGCGGGCCACCCGCTGCCGATCCTCGTCCGGGCCGACGGCTCGGCGCCCGCCACCGTCGGGCCGCCCGGCCTCCTGCTGGGCATGTCCTCGGGCGCGCGCTGGGAGGAGGCCGAGCTCGAGCTGGTGCCCGGCGACACGCTGCTCTTCTACACCGACGGCGTCACCGACACGCCCGCGGGCGCCGAGCGCTTCGGCGAGCAGCGCCTGCTGGCCGCCCTCCCGCCCGCCCCCGCCGATCCCGCCGCGATCATCGAGAGCGTCCGCCGCGCCCTGCGCGCCTTCCAGATCGGCGACGTGGTCGACGACCGCGCCATGCTCGCGCTGCAGCTCGTCGGGGTCCCCGGGGCCCACGCCCCCGCCGCCGAGCCCCGACCCAACGTGACGGTGACCTGAGATGGCGCGTCTGGCGACAGAGGTCGAGCGGCTCGAGCTGCGCACGCACGCCACGCCCGCCGCCGTGCCCGGCGTGCGCCGCGCCGTCGTCGACTTCGCCGAGCTGCACGGCGTCGGCATGCCCCCCGACGTCGCGCTCGCGGTCAGCGAGGCCGTGACGAACTCGGTCCTGCACGCCTACCGCGACGGAAGCTCCGGGGACGTGCGCGTCGTGGCCTGCGCCGAGCCCGAGCGGCTGGTCGTCGTCGTGCGCGACTACGGGTGCGGCATGAGCCCGCACCCCAACAGCCCGGGCCTCGGGCTCGGGCTCTCGGTCATCGGGCGGCTGACCACCGAGCTCAACATCGAGCGTCCCGACCGGGGCGGCGGGACGCGGCTGCGCATGTGCTTCACCAACGGCTGATCGCCGGATCGCTCGTGGCGGCGGCCGCCGCCGGCTGCGGCGGCGCCGGTGGGCACCCGCGCCCGGCCGACCCGCCGGCGGCGGCCGACCATCGCGCCGCCACGACGGCCCAGGCGCCCGCGTGCCCGGCGGCCGGGCGCAGCGACCTCGACGGCGGCGTCCTGATCACGCCGAAGGGGGCGCGGCCCGGCGCCACGCCGCTGATCGTGGTCGTCGTGCCCGGCGGCGACGGGGACGCCGACGATCGCCTCGGCGTCGCGGGTGCCGCGACGCGCAAGAGCTTCGCCGTCCTCTACCCCACCTCCGAGGACAGCTTCTGGTCGCTGAACCGCGCGCAGGGCACGGGCGACGTCGACGCGGTCACCGGCCTCCTGACCCGCGTGATGGCCGGCGGCTGCTTCGACGCGCGGCGGGTGTCGATCACCGGCGTGTCCAACGGCGCCGGCTTCGCCGCGCGCATGGCGTGCGCGCTCCCCGGGCGCTTCGCGGCCGTCGTACCGGTCGCCGCCGGCTACCGCGCCCTGGATCCGTGCCCCGCGCAGGCGCGGGCCTCGTTCCTGGACATCCACGGCACCGCCGACACCGTCGTCCCCTACAACGGCAAGCGCCCCGACCGCGCCGGCTCGGTCGCGCGCTACACGGCGCGCTGGGCCGAGCGCGACGGCTGCACCGCGACGCGCACGACCACGCCCCGCCGCCTGGTCACGCGCGTGACCTACCGCGGCTGCGACGACGGGCTGCGCGTCGAGCGCCTGCGCCTGACGGGGACCGACCACGGCTGGCCCGGCGCCGGCCCGCCGCGCCCGCAGCACAACCCCTCCGGCGTGCGCGCGACAGCGCAGTTGCTTGCCTTCGTGGCCGGGGCGCGGCGTCGGTAGCCTTGGTCCATGATCGCCGCGGGTCTGAGCCGGCGAGCGGGCGAGCTGCGCACCGCGCGCACGCCGTTCGTCGTCGCCACCGTGGTGCGCGCCCAGCGCCCTACGAGCGTGCACGCCGGCGACGCGGCGCTCGTGCTCGGAGACGGGACCATCGAGGGCTTCGTCGGCGGGGCGTGCGCCGAGCAGAGCGTGCGCCTGCACGCGCTGCGCGCGCTGGAGACCGGCGAGGGCCTGCTGCTGCGCATCCTGCCCGGCGACGACGACGCTCCGGCCGTCGAGGGCGCTGTCAGCGTCCAGAACCCGTGCCTCTCGGGCGGCTCGCTGGAGATCTTCCTGGAGCCGATGCTCCCCTCGCCGCGCGTGCTCGTGGTCGGCGACACGCCGATCGCCCACGCGGTGGCGCGTCTGGGGGCCGAGCTCGACCTCGACATGGCGGTCGTGCCCGGCGCCGACGTCGCGCCCGGCGGCGACGACCTCGGCCTCGTGGTCGCGGCGCACGGCCGCGACGAGCTGGGCGCGCTGCGCCGCGCCCTGGAGGCCGGGCTGCCCTACGTGGGCCTCGTGGCCAGCCGCGTGCGCGGCTCGGCCGTGGTCGCCGAGCTCGCCGCCGAGGGCGTGAGCGAGGAGCGGCTGGCGAAGCTCGAGACGCCCGCCGGGCTCGACATCGGCGCGCGCACGCCCGAGGAGATCGCGCTGTCGATCCTCGCCCGGATCGTCGCCGTGCGCCGCGGCGAGCAGACGCTGTCGGTGCGCGTCGTGGCGGCCGCGGCGCCGCCCGCGACGGCGATCGACCCCATCTGCGGGATGGCGGTCGCCGCCGTCGAGCAGACGCTGCACGTCGAGCACGAGGGGCGGCGCATCTACTTCTGCTGCGACGGCTGCCGGGACGCCTGGACACGCTCACACGTCCCGCAGTAAGGTCGATTGCGGTCGCAACTAGGTCGGAGGAGGCAGTGCATATGGGGACCACGGCTTCCGCGGGATGGCCGGTCGGGCTTGCGTTGGGCATCGTCGTGATCCTGGTCGCCGCCGCGATCGTAATCACGATCGTGGCCCTCGCCATGCGGATCCAGAGGCAGGCGAGGACGGCCGAGGAGGCCGTCGAGGTCGTCAGGCAGCAGACCGCCGAGCTGCCGGGCATCGCGCGGATCAACGACTCCGGGGTGCGGATCCTGCACTCCGCCCGCGCGCTGCGGAAAGCGGCGGTGGGCAAATGACGGCGCTCCCGCTCGCGGTCTCCGACCACACCTACTGGACGATCGCGCTCATCATCGGCCTCGTCGCCGCGCTCATCGTCGCCGGCCTGCTGCTCGCGCTCATCCGGTCGGTGCGCAGCATCGAGAAGTCGGTCGACGGCCTGCTCGAGGTCGCGCCCAAGGTGGCCGCCAACACGGCGTACATCCCGCAGCTCGAGGCGACGGCGCCCGTGCTGTCCCTGATCGTAGAGGAGGCGGTGGTGCAGGACGGCTACATGAACGCCCTGACCGACGGGTTCGGTGGGCAATGAGCACCAACGACGTCCTCGTCCTGCTCAGCGTCATGCTCGCGGTGATCGTCGTGGCGGTGCTCGCGCTCGCCCTCATCGAGGTCAGGCGCGGGCTGACGCGGATCTCCGAGGGGCTCGCCGCGCTCGGCGGCGCCCTGGAGGGCGTGGAGGCCGAGCACCTGCGGCCGCTCGAGCCCGCCGTCAAGGCCATCAACTCCCAGTTCGACGTCATCCTGAGCGCGCTGCCGGGGATCGCCCGCAAGGCCGCGATCGTGGCCGAGAGGAGGCCGCGATGACCCTCTGGTGGATCGGCGACATCGTCCTGCTGGTCGTCGTCGTGCCCGTGGTCGTCTACCTGCTCAACGGCGTCCTGACGACCGCGCGCAGCATCGTCCCCAGCGTGCGGCAGATCGCGACCGTCGCGGCCGCGGGGTCCAAGGACCTCGACGCCGTGCCGCTCCTGCTCACCACGCAGGACCAGGTCAGGCAGACCGTCGCGGGCGTCGCGAACTACGGCGGCTCGCTCGACGTGATCGTCGACGACGCCGAGGAGGGCTAGCCATGCCGGCCGCCGGAGTCGTCCTGCTCGTCACCGTCGTCCTCATCGTGCTCGCGCTCGTCTACTTCCTGGTCTCGACGATCCTCGCCCTGCGCGAGATCACGGGCGGCCTCGACGAGGTCATCAAGGGCGTCAGCGAGATCATCGAGAAGAGCGCGCCCGTCAACGAGGTCGTCCAGGACATCAACGCCAACCTCGACGCGGGCGTCGACCTGCTCGAGGGGCTGCTGGTCAAGAAGGCCGGCATGAACGACGCGCTCGGCCTCGTCGACGGCCTGTACCCGGGCGCGGCGGCCGCCGGCTTCCGCCAGTTCCCCGAGAGCACGGGCATCACCCCGCCGCGGATCTCCGAGGTCTACACCAAGGGCACCCTCACGCTCGCCCGCCTGGGCCGCGAGGCGCCGGTCGCGCAGGCGACGCCCGCCGGCGGCGCCGTGCTGCGCAACGTCGAGGGCGGCAGCCTGGCCGCGCGGCTGCTGTATCCCGACGGCCGCCAGGAGCGCCCGGAGAACCTGCCGCGCTCGCCGGTCATCGGCAGCGACTCACCCGTTCAGTACGAGCAGCGCGAGGACATCGGCCAGCCGCGTAAGCGGATGCCCGCCCGCTGACACGAAAGGAGCACGTGTTGCAGACCCCCGCGCCATTCGGATACGAGCGCGCGACCAGCGTCGAGGGCGCGCTCGCGGCGCTCAAGGAGCACGGCTCCGAGGCGCGGATCATCGCCGGCGGCCACAGCCTGCTGCCGATGATGAAACTGCGCCTGGCCAACCCCGAGTACCTCGTCGACATCAACGAGCTCTCCGAGCTGTCCTACATCCGCACCGAGGGCAGCCTGATCAAGATCGGCGCCCTCACCCGCCACGTCGACCTGCTGCGGTCCGACGTGCTCGCCGAGTGGTACCCGCTCTTCCGCGACGCCGAGGAGGTCATCGCCGACCCGGTCGTGCGCAACCGCGGCACCATCGGCGGCTCGCTGTGCCAGGCCGACGCCGCCGAGGACCTCTCGGCCGTGTGCTCGGCGGCCAAGGCGCAGGTCGTCATCCTCGGCCCCGGCGGCGAGCGCGTCGTCGGGATGGAGGACTTCCACGTCGGCCCGTACATGACGGCGGTGGGCGACGGCGACATCCTCACCGAGATCCGGCTGCGCCAGCGCCCCGGCGGCGGCAGCGCCCACGAGAAGGTCGAGCGCCGCGCGGGCGACTGGGCGATCGCCGCCGCGTCGGCCGCCGTGTGGATGACCGGCGCGACGATCGGCGAGGTCGGGATCGCGCTCAGCGCGGTCGGCCTGACCACCATCCACCTCACGCGCGCCGAGGACCTGCTGCGCGGCCAGTCGCCCAGCGAGGAGCTCTTCGAGCAGGCCGGCGCCATCGCCTCCGAGGACTGCTCGCCGATGGCCGACGGCCGCGGGCCCGTCGACTACAAGCGCCACCTCGCCGGCGTTCTCACCCAACGAGCGCTGCGCCGCGCGACGGCGCGCGCGCAGGAGCAAGGGGCGGCCTGATCATGGAAGTCACGATGACCGTCAACGGCGAGCGCGTCACCCGCGACATCGAGCCGCGGATGCTGCTCGTGCACTTCATCCGCGAGACGCTCGACCTCACCGGGACCCATTGGGGGTGCGACACGTCGAACTGCGGCGCGTGCGTGGTGCAGGTCGACGGCACGCCGGTGAAGTCGTGCACGATGCTCGCGGTGATGTGCGACGGCCACGAGGTGCGCACGGTCGAGGCGCTCGAGGTCGACGGGCGGCTCGACCCGATCCAGATGGGCTTCCACGAGCTCCACGCCCTGCAGTGCGGGTTCTGCACGCCGGGCATGCTGATGACCACGCGCGCGCTGCTGGACGAGAACCCCGACCCGACCGACCAGGAGATCCGGGTGGCGATCTCAGGAGCGATCTGCCGCTGCACGGGTTACAAGAACATCGTCAGCGCCGTGCGCTGGGCGGCCGACCACGAAGCCGCCGCACGACAGGAGGGCTAGAGCATGAGCATCGTCGAGAACCTCCCGAGCCCCGCCACCGAGCGCCCGATCGGCTTCGGCCGCCTCAAGCGCAAGGAGGACGCGCGCTTCATCCGCGGCCAGGGCAACTACCTCGACGACATCAAGCTGCCGGGGATGGTCTACGGCGCGCTGCTGCGCAGCCCGTACGCCCACGCGAGGATCGTCTCGATCGACACCTCGCGCGCGCTCGCGCATCCCAACGTCGCGGCCGTCGTCACCGCCAAGGACCTCGAGACCCTCGGCCTGGCGTGGATGCCGACGATCTCCTACGACACCCAGGCCGTGCTCGCGGGCGACAAGGTCCGCTTCCAGGGCCAGGAGGTCGCCTTCGTCATCGCGACCGACGAGTACTCGGCCAACGACGCGTTGTCGCTCATCGACGTCGAGTACGAGCCGCTGCCGGCCGTCGTCAACGCCCGCAAGGCGCTCGACGAGGACGCCCCGCTGATCCGCGACGACAAGGCAGGCCAGCGCGACAACCTCGCCAGCCCGACCTGGGAGGCCGGCGACGGGGAGGCCACCGACCGCGCCTTCGCCGAGGCCGACACGGTGGTCAGCCGCGACATCATCTACCCGCGCTGCCACCCGGCGCCGCTGGAGACGTGCGGGATCATCGCCGACTTCAACCCGAAGACCGGCCAGCTCGACATCTACAACGGCAACCAGGCGCCGCACGCCCACCGCACGATCTACGCCCACGTCGCGGGGCTCGCCGAGCACATGATCCGCATCATGTGTAACGACATCGGCGGCGGCTTCGGCAACAAGGTCCCCGTCTACCCCGGCTACGTGTGCGCCATCGCCGGCTCGATCGTGGCCGGCGTGCCCGTCAAGTGGGTCGAGGATCGCACGGGGAACCTCGTCTCGACCGGCTTCGCGCGCGACTACGTCATGCACGCGGAGATGTGCTCCAAGGAGGGCAAGATCACCGGCCTGCGCGTCGACGTGATCGCCGACCACGGCGCCTTCGACTCGACGGCCCAGCCGACGAAGTTCCCGGCCGGCTTCTTCCACATCTGCTGCGGCTCGTATGACCTGGCGGCGTCGCACGTCAAGGTCAAGGCCGTCTACACCAACAAGGCGCCCGGCGGCGTCGCCTACCGCTGCTCGTTCCGCATCACCGAGGCGGTCTACCTCGTCGAGCGGATGGTGGACGCGCTGGCGCTGGAGATGAAGACCGACCCGATCGACCTGCGCATGCGCAGCTTCATCAACGCCGACCAATTCCCGTACGAGACAACGACGGGCTGGACCTACGACTCCGGCGACTACCACAAGACGATGAAGGTCGCGATGCAGATCGCGGGCTACGAGGAGCTGCGCCGCGAGCAGGCCGAGAAGCGCGCCCGCGGCGAGCTGATGGGCATCGGCGTCTCGTTCTTCACCGAGGGCGTCGGCGCCGGGCCGCGCAAGCACATGGACATCCTCGGCCTGGCCATGAACGACGGCGCCGACCTGCGCGTGCACCCGTCGGGCAAGGCCGTGGTCTCGATCAGCGCCCAGACCCAGGGCCAGGGCCACGAGACGACCTTCGCGCAGATCGTGGCCGAGGAGCTCGGCATCCCGCCCGAGGACGTCGAGGTCCGCCACGGCGACACCGACAGGTCGCCCTACGGCCTGGGCACCTACGGCAGCCGTTCGACGCCGGTCTCCGGGGGCGCCGTCGCGGTCGTGTCGCGCAAGGTGCGCGACAAGGCGCGCCTGATCGCCGCGACGATGCTCGAGACCCGGCCCGAGGACCTCGCGTGGGAGAAGGGCCGCTGGTACGTCAAGGGCGACCCCGAGAAGGGCGCGCTCATCGAGGACATCGCTGTGCGCGCCTACAGCGGCGAGCCGATGCCCGAGGGCATGGAGGGCGGCCTCGACGCGCAGGTCATCTACGACCCGCCCAACCTGACCTATCCCTACGGCGCCTACATCGCCGTCGTCGACGTCGACCCCGACACCGCCCAGGTCACCGTGCGGCGCTTCATCGCGGTCGACGACTGCGGCGTGCGCATCAACCCGATGATCGTCGACGGCCAGATCCACGGCGGCCTGGCCGAGGGCGTCGGCATCGCCCTGATGGAGCTCATCTCCTTCGACGAGGAGGGCAACTGCCTGAACTCGTCGTTCATGGACTACCTGATCCCGACCGCGCTCGAGTGCCCGGACTTCGAGCTCGGCGAGACGGTGACCCCCTGCCCCCACCACCCGCTCGGCGCCAAGGGCGTCGGCGAGTCGCCCAACGTCGGCTCGCCGCCCGCGATCGTCAACGCCGTCATCGACGCGCTGCACGAGACGCACGGGGTCGACCACATCGACATGCCGTGCACGCCCGCGCGCGTGTGGCGGGCGATGCAGGGGCGGGCGGAGCCGCCGCAGTGATCGCCGGCGTCCCCGCCGGCGCACCGGTATGAGCGAGCTCGAGCACCTCGTCCCCGACGTCGAGATGCTCGCGCAGCGGCTGGCGAGCGTCGACTACCTGGTCGACGAGGGCCTGGCGACCTCGATGTTCCTCAGCGTGCGGCTGCCCCAGCCGCTGCTGCTCGAGGGCCAGGCGGGCGTCGGCAAGACCGAGGCCGCCAAGGCGCTCGCGGCGATCCTCGACACGCCGCTGATCCGCCTGCAGTGCTACGAGGGCATCGACTCGGCCGAGGCGCTCTACGAGTGGAACTACCCCCGCCAGCTGCTGAGCATCAGGCTCGCCGAGGCGGAGGGCTCGACCCTGGGCGAGGAGCAGCTCTTCGGGCCCGACTACCTCATCCGCCGCCCGCTGCTGCGCGCCCTCGAGCATCCCGGGCCGCGGCCCGCGGTGCTGCTCATCGACGAGATCGACCGCGCCGACGACGACTTCGAGGCCTTCCTGCTCGAGCTGCTGGCCGAGGCGAGCGTGACGATCCCCGAGCTCGGGACGATCCGCGCGACGCACCCGCCGATCATCGTCCTGACCTCCAACCGCACGCGCGACCTGCACGACGCGGTCAAGCGCCGCTGCCTGTATCACTGGATCGCCTACCCGACCCCGGAGCGCGAGGTCGAGATCGTCCGCCGGCGCGTGCGCGGCGCCTCCGAGACGCTCGCCGTCCAGGTCGCCGACGCCGTCGCCCGGATGCGCGACTCCGACGTGCAGAAGCCCCCGGGGATCGCCGAGGCCATCGACTGGGTGGCGGCCCTGAGCCTGCTCGGCGTCGAGGCCCTGGACGCGGCGGCGATCGACCGCACGCTGGGCGCGGTCCTCAAGTACGACGAGGACCAGGAGGTGATCCGCGCGGCCGGCCTCGAGCAGCTCGTGGGCAGCGGTGAGTGACGCGCGCGCCTTCCGCGTGGAGACGATCCACGTCGACCTGCCGCCCTTCGCCGTCGCCTTCGGGCGCCGGCTGCAGGACGCCGGCCTGGCGATGACCCCGGCGCGCGAGGCCGACCTCGCGCGCGCGCTGGCGCTCGTGCGCCCGATCAGCCGCCGGCGCCTGTACTGGACGGCGCGCGCCGTGCTCGTCTCCGACCCCGCGCAGGTGCCGGCCTTCGACCGCGTCTTCTTCGCGCTCTTCGGCGACCGCCACAGCGACGAGCGCTTCGATCCCGACGAGACGCGGACGGCCGCCGCCACCGACCACGGCGCCGGCGAGGACCGCGAGGCGCGCGCCGGCGTCTCCGCCGCCGAGGGCGAGGGTCGCGACGAGGGCGAGGCGATCGACGTCCCGGTGGCGATGGCCAGCGACGAGGAGCGCCTGGCGACCAAGCGCTTCGACGCCCTCGATCCCGCCGAGCTCGCGCAGCTCTACCGGCTCATGTCGCACCTGCGGCTCGCCACGCCCGAGCGGCGCACGCGCCGCTTCGCCCGGGGCCGCCGCGGCCGCCAGATCGACCTGCGGCGCACGCTGCGCACGAGCCTGCGCACCGCCGGCGACCCGGTCCGCCTCGCGCGCCGCCACCGGCGCGTCGTGCGCCGGCGGCTCGTGCTGCTCTGCGACATCTCGGGCTCGATGGAGCCCTACGCGCGCGCCTACCTGCAGTTCCTGGCGGGCGCGGCGGGCAGCGGTCCGCACGCCGAGGCCTTCGTCTTCGCCACCCGGCTGACGCGGTTGACCCGCGCGCTGGCCTCGCGCCACCCCGAGCGCGCCATCCAGCGGGCGGCCGCCGCGGCGCCCGACTGGTCGAGCGGGACGCGCATCGGCGACGCGCTGAAGAGCTTCAACGACCGCCACGGCCGGCGCGGGATGGCGCGCGGGGCGGTCGTCGTGATCCTCTCCGACGGCTGGGAGCGCGGCGAGCCCGAGCTCGTCGGCCGGGAGATGGCGCGCCTGTCGCGCCTGGCGTACCGGATCGTGTGGGTCAACCCGCGCGTCGGCGCCAGCGCCTTCTCGGTGCGCGCGGGCGGGATGGTCGCCGCGCTGCCGCACTGCGACGCGCTCGTCAGCGGGCACAGCTTCCGGGCGCTGGGCGAGGTCGTCGAGGCGATCGGCGCCGACGTGTGCGAGCCGCCCGCGCTGCACGTCCCCGACGGCGCGGATGGCGCCGGCGAGCCCGAGCCCTGGGGCAGCGCGACGCCGGTCCCGGGGAGCTCGGTGGCGATGCCCAGCGGCCACGGCCCGAGCCGCGGCAACACCACGCCGGGATGGGTGACCGATGACAGCGAGTGACGTGAAGGTCTGCATCTACCCGGGCTGCGAGCGGCCCGCGGTGCCGCCGCACCCGCTGGGCGGTCCGCAGCCCGCGTTCTGCGACCTGGAGGAGCACAACGCGCTGACCGCCCACCAGGAGCGACAGCGCCGCGCAGGGTCGATCCCCGAGGACAAGGAGAGGCAGTGATGGCCAACGAGGCCTACCGCGCGGTCTTCCTGCGCGTGCACCCGACGGGAAAGATGGTGCTGAGCCTGACCATCGACTCCGACGGCAACGAGCCCCAGTACGCCCAGATCGTCGCCGAGGAGCTCGGCGTCCCCGCCCTGGACGTCAAGGTCGTGCCCGCCGACACCGACCGCTTCGGCGTCGGCCACGGCTTCAACACGACGCCTTCGGACGGGACGCCCGCGGCGATCGTCGGCGCCACCGGGAAGATCCGCGACAAGGCCAAGCTGCTCGCCGGGATGGCGCTCGAGACCGCCCCCGAGGCGCTGACGTGGTCCAACGGCGCCTTCGCGGCCGCCGGCGGCGACGCGTCGGGGATCCAGACCATCGCCGACGCGGCGCTCTACGCGCACGGCACCGGCGAGCTGCCGCCCGGGGTCGAGGGCGGCCTGGACGCGCAGACCGTCTACCGCGACTGAGGCAGGGCGGCGTCGAGCGCGACCTCGACGTCGTCGGCGACCTTGAGCGCGCCGAAGAGCGTCGAGTAGGGCTTCATCCCGAACTCGCTCTGCGTCACGACGACGGTGGCGCGCACGCGGCCGGCATCGAGGACGACGTCGAAGGCCAGCGGGCGGGTCGCTGCGGCGATCGTGAGCTCCCCCGCGACCGCGAGCACGTCGCCGCCGAGCTCCACCGCGGTCGAGCGGAAGAAGATCGGGTGGCCCTTGAGCACCTCGCCGACGATCGTCTTGTGGATCTCGGCCTTGTCGTCGTCGCCGAGGTGCTGGATGCCGCCGGTGCCCTCGAGCACCCGCAGCGATCCCGCGTCGGCGCTCAGCTCGACGCTCGCCTCGTCGCCCACCTCCAGCGTCGCCTCCCACGCGCCGACCTCGATGAGCAGATCGTGGCCGGCCTTGGCCGCCGCGCCGGTGCGCCCGGTGCGCACCGAGAGCGTCCCGTCGTCGGGGCCGAGCCTGTAGCTGCCGGGCGGGATGCTCACCCGTGGAACGTAAGCGATCCATAGACTCGCGGTCCACCCGACCGCCCGGAGGAAGCCGTCCAATGGCCGTAGAGCTCGACCACCCGTTCACGACGTCGAAGCCGCTCGACGAGAGCTACGCCGCGATCCTCGACCTCGAGCGCGTGGTCCCCGCCGTCCAGGGCGGCTCGGTGCTCGAGCGCACGAGCGACGACGCGGTGCGGGCGCAGATCGTGGTCAAGATGGGCGCCATGTCGATGAAGTTCACCGGCACGGTCGAGGTGACCGAGAAGGACGAGGCCGCCCACCGCGCGGTCCTCACGGTCAAGTCGCGCGAGGAGGGCGGCCAGGGTCACGCGAACGCCACGGTGGCCTTCGACCTCGCCGACGGCGGCGGGACGATCCACACCAACGCCCAGATCACCGGGAAGGCCGCCTCGATGGGCGAGGGCGTCGTCGCGGGCGTGCTCGACGCCCTGATCAAGGACTTCACGACCAGGCTGGGCGACATCTGACGCCATGGCGCGCGTCGTGATGCGCGAGGTCCGTCCCGGCGAGGTGCCGCCCGACGGCGGGACCGCGGTCCAGGACGACGTCGACCGCCCCGTCTTCCGCGGCAACGGCCCCGACGACTACGTCTGCGTGTCGTGCGGCAACGTCCTGGCCGAGGCGATGCACGACCTGCAGATGACCTACAAGGTCCGCGTCCGGTGCGGGCGCTGCGGGACGGTCAACGTCTCGGCCACCGACGTGCACGACCCGAGCCTCAGGCGCCGCTGAGGCCGCGCAGCGCGTCGCGGTGGCGCGCGTAGGCGGCGGCGCCGTCGCCGTCGACGGCCGCGATGCGGATCACCGGCGGGTGGCCCATGGCGGGCGTGGCGAGGTCGCGCAGGGCGTCGTGGTAGGCGCGCTCGCGCTGGCGCCCGCCGAAGCCGAAGCCCTTGGCGGCCAGCCCGCGCTCCAGGCCGTCGGTGCGCGGCGCGTGCTCGCGGCACAGCGCGGCGTGCTCGGCGGCGTCGAAGCCCAGCGGCGCGCCGGGGCGGTAGAGCTCGAGCGCCGCCAGGCGAAAGGAGGTGAAGTGCGCCGCGTCGTCGACCTCGATCACGGTCCCGGTCGGCTCGTGCACGAGCTCGACGGGCAGCAGCAGGTTCTCGCGCGCGGCGTGGAGCACCGAGACGTCGCCGCGCAGCCGCGCGTAGATCGCCTCGAGCTGCTCGAGCGCGGCGATCACCGGCTCGACGAGCGCCGGGTCGCGGCGCGCCTTCGCGACGCGCTCCAGGCCGACGTGGCCCTGCTCGCAGAGCCAGTCGAAGGCGGCGGGCCCGAGGACGATCCCGTCGCGCGCGGCCGCCTGCGCGAAGGCCGCGTGGACGTCGCCCGTCACGGCGCGCCCGGCGCGACCAGGCCGCACTCGTAGGCGAGGACCACGGCCTGCGCGCGGTCGTGGAGGTCGAGCTTGGAGAAGATGCGCGCGACGTGGGTCTTGACCGTCGCGTCGCTCACCACGAGCTCGCGCGCGATGTTGGCGTTCGACGATCCGCGCGCGATCAGGCCGAGGACCTCGAGCTCGCGCGGGGTCAGCTCGGCGAGCGCCGCCGGGCGGGCGGTCGGGCGCGGCCGGCGCGCGAAGTCCTCGATCAGCCGGCGGGTGATCGTGGGCGCCAGCAGCGCCTCGCCGGCGGCGACGACGCGTACCGCGTGCAGCAGCTCGCCGGCGCCCGCGTCCTTGAGCAGGAAGCCGCTGGCGCCGGCGCGCAGCGCCTCGTAGACGTACTCGTCGAGGTCGAACGTGGTCAGGATGAGCACCCGCGGCGGCTGGGGCTCGAGCGCGATCAGGCGCGTCGCCTCGATGCCGTCGAGGTTCGGCATGCGGATGTCCAGGAGCACGACGTCGGCGCGACGGCGGCGGATGGCGTCGAGCGTCTCGCGCCCGTCGGCCGCCTCGGCGACCACCTCCATGTCGGGCTCGGCGTCGACGATGACGCGAAAGCCCGCGCGCACGAGCGCCTGGTCGTCGGCGACCACGACGCGGATGGTCATCGCGAGCCTTCCGCGAGCGGCAGACGCACGCGGACCGCGTAGCCCCCGTCCGGGCGCGGGCCCGCTTCGAGCCGGCCGCCATAGAGGGCGGCGCGCTCGCGCATCCCGATCAGGCCGTGGCCGGAGCCGTTGACGCTGGCGGGCGCCCCGCGACCGTCGTCGACGATCTCCAGCTCGACCGCGGCCGCGCTGTGGCGGACGACGACGCGCGCCCGCGCGGATCCGGCGTGCTTGAGCGTGTTCGTGAGCGCCTCCTGGACGATGCGGAAGGCGGCGAGGTCGACGCCCGGCGCGAGCGCGGCGTCCTCGCCCTCGATCCGCAGGTCCACGGCCAGCCCGGCCTCGCGGACCTGCTCGACGAGGGCGCCGAGCGAGGCCAGGCCGGGCTGCGGGCCGATCGCGAGCCGGTCGTCGTCGGTGCGCAGGATGCCCAGCAGGCGGCGCAGCTCGACGAGCGCCTCGCGGCCGCTTGACTCGATCGCCTCGAAGGCCGCCCTCGTCCTATGCTCGTCGGCCACCAGCCGCGGGCCGGCCTGCGCCTGCACGACCATCACGCTGACGCTGTGGGCGACGACGTCGTGCAGCTCGCGGGCGATCCGCGTGCGCTCCTCGGCCACCATCGCCCGCACGCGCTCCTCGCGCTCGCTCTCGAGCTGGCGGGTGCGCTCGGCGAGGAGGTCGACGAGCTGCTGGCGGCGGCGCATGGCGCGTCCGGCCAGCCACGCCACGGCGGCGAAGAAGACCGAGGGCACGGTGTTCTGGTCGCCGGCGCCGGCGGCGTAGGACCACGCGATCCAGATCGCCGCGGTCGCCGCGCCGACGCCGGCGGCGATGCGATGCGTGCGCCCGTCGGTGTGCGCCGCCGTGGAGTAGGCGACGATCAGCCACGCGACGAAGACCTCGAAGGAGTACTGCTTGCCGTCGGCCGGGTTGCCGAGCGCGAGCTCGAGCACGAGCGAGGCGGCGGCGACGGTGACGAGCACGGCGAGCGGGTGGCGGCGTCGCAGGCCCAGCGGCAGGAAGACGAGCAGCGTGGCGAGGATCCCGGCCCACAGCGGCTCGGCGAAGCGCGTGTGGATGACGTCGGCGAGGCCGACGGCCGCGAGCACGAGCGCAACCGCCCAGTCGACCCCGCCCCGAAGCGAGCGCCAGCGCCGAGCGATGCGCGTGCGGTCCACGGGCTGACCGTAGCGGCGGCCACGTCTGCGCGCATCATCCGGGGACCCGACCTCGCCCCGCCTCAGATCACCCTGTGGGTGTAGGCGGGATACGGCGGCGCTGCGACGACGCGTCGGGAGCCCGCGCCTAGCCTCGGCGCCGTCGTATCAACCGCTCAAAGGAGTCGCCATGCCCACCACCACGACCACCACCCCGTCACGGCTCGGCGCAGCCTGCGGGGCCGTCTTCGCCGTCACCCTCTTCGTGGCCAACGGCGACGGAAGCGGCGGCTACTCGACGGCGCGCTTCGTCGCCGGCGCCGCCGCGCTCGCGCTCTTCGTGCCGTTCCTCGGGTGCCTGTGGAGCGTGCTGCGCGCGGCCGAGGGGCCGGGCGGCTGGCTGTCGACGACGGCGCTCGGCGCCGGCCTCGTCGGCATCGCCCTGAAGCTCGCCTCCGGCGCGCCCGACGTCGCCATCCACCGCGCCCACGTCGCCGACGGCACCCAGCTGCACGCCGCGCTCGACGGCCTGGGCGGCGCCGCGACCGTCATCAGCCTCTTCCCGCTCGCGCTGGCGATGGCGGCCGTCGCCGCGCTCGCGCTGCGCGCGGGCGCTCTGCCGCGATGGCTGGGGATCGGCGCCGCCGTGACGGCTGCTGCGCTCGCCGTCAACGGCACCGTGCCGACCACCGACTCGGTCCCGGCCCTGCTGCTCTTCGTCCTGTGGACGCTCGTCGCGAGCGTGACGCTCTTCCGCAGGGCCGGCGCGCCGGCCCCGGCGGTCGAGCACGCGCTGGCCTAGACGCCCGCCTCCTGCACGATCGCCTTGGCGAACTGCGTGCGCGGGCGCTTGCGGGGCTCGCCGTCGAGCGACACGTCGACGAGCTCGTCGAAGAAGGCGACGAGGCCCGCGATCGGCGCCGCCTCGGGCAACGGGTCCTCGTAGGTCCACGCGAGGTCCGCGCCCGCGTCGAAGGACAGGTACGAGGCGTGGCCCTTGTAGGCGCAGGTCGTGCGCCGGTCGCT
This sequence comes from uncultured Actinomycetes bacterium, assembly GCA_963851295.1. GTDB lineage: Bacteria > Actinomycetota > Thermoleophilia > Solirubrobacterales > Solirubrobacteraceae > JAOPZW01. The sequence continues at coordinate 132,935 of CAWKOS010000009.1, forward strand.
GGGGCGCGCCGCGGCGACGAGGTCCTCGCGCGGGAGGTAGAAGCGCGTGGGCAGCGCGGTCTCGAAGAGCAGGACGGCGCGCGTGCTGCGGGCCAGCAGCGCGCCGTCGAGCTCGATGCGGACCTCGCGCGAGCTGCGGCGCATGTCGATGCGGTGGAAGGGGTCGCGCGGGTGGCCGACGAGCGGCTCGTCCTCCTCCAGCCAGGCGTCGAACGCCCCGAAGTCGAGGATCACGTAGCCGGCGAGGTCGGGGTCGGCGGGCGCGAAGCGACGCCCTCGCGCGTCGTCCCGTCCAGGCGCAGCGAGAGCGCCTCGCCCTCGGTCGTGTGGACGCCGAAGCCGATCCCCGGGTGCAGGAGCGGCGGCGGCGCGCCGGGCCCACCGGCCGCCGGCGCGGGCACGAGCTCGCCGCGGACGTCCTCGACCGGCACCGCGAAGGACGGCACCACCCGCCGCGGCTCCCACACGAGCAGCGTGCGCGTGCTGTCGACGACCACCTCGTCGCCGATCAGCGCCCGCTCGCGCTTCTCGATCGGCTCGTAGCGCAGCTCCTTCAGCCGGCGATTGACCGCGTCGCGTACCCGGGTGGCCATCGACTCAGTCTGGCAGGCCCAGCGCCTCGGCCAGGAAGGCGGCGACGGCGGCCCGCAGCTTGCCGAGATCGCCCGTGAGGCTGTGGTTTCCGGGCACCTTCACCACGCGACGGCCCTTGCGCCGCGGCGGCATGCCGAAGGGATCGGAGACGCCCTGGACGACGAGCACCGGCACCGTGACCGCGTTGAGCTCGGCCAGGCGCGTCTTCTCCGGCCGACCGGGCGGATGGACGGGGAAGGCGAGGCACAGCACGCCGGCCGCGCCCGTCTGCGCGGCGGTCCGGCACGCCACCCGCGCCCCCGAGGAGCGCCCGCCGGTCACCAGGCGCAGGTCGGCGAGCGGCCCGCCGCGCAGGCTCTCGACGACCGCGATCCACGCCGCGTCGAGCTGCGCCGCCGGCGCCGGCGAGCGCCGCCCCGCGACGCGGTAGGGCTGCTCGACGAGCGCCACGCTGCAGCCGGCGTCGAGCGCCGCGGCCTTCGCGGCGGTGAGGTCGCGCGCCCCCACCCCTCCCCCGGCCCCGTGGCCGAGCACGACCGCCCCGCGCGGCGCGTCGGCCTCGTGGAGATGGACGCGCGCGGGCCCGTGGGGGGTGTCGACGTCGAGCACGGGCACCGCCGTCATGGCCGGGACGCTACCGGCCGCCCGCGCGCGTGCCCGGCCGCGCTAGTCGAACGTGTTGTGGACGGGCTCGATCTGGACGGTCCCGCCGTCGATCCCGGCGCCCTGGAGGACCGCCATGAGATCGCGGTGGTAGGGCTCGAAGCTCTCGGGCGAATCCCACACGTCGAACATGTGGACCTCGTCCTCGCCATAGCCGGCGTGGAAGACGCGCCCCGCGGGGGGTCCGCCCCCGGTCTCCTCGAGCTGCTTCATGATCTTCTCGTAGTCGTCCCGCGTCATCTTCGACGGGGTGATGCGCACGGCGATCGGCACGGCACCTCCTTCGCAAGCGGGCAAGGGGGCGATCATCGCTCGCCGCGGCGCGAGCCGGTTCATCTCGATCGGGTGATTCAGGCCACCCGCGCGGGTGCCAGGCGCCCGGGTGCCGGATGCGCGAGCACCGTCGAGTTGGGGCCGATGACGGCCGCGACGACGAGGTCGACGCCCGCGCCGGCGGCGCGTTCGATCGCCTCGTGCGCCGCGCGGGCGACGTTGCGGGCCGAGACGTTCTGGTGCCACGGCGACAGCGTGGCGTGATCGATGCCGACGACGAGATAGGTCATGCCGGATGGAGGCCCGCGGCGGCGCGCCAGATACGTCAGGAGCCGCGGACGGCGCGCCGGGGCGGGTCGGGGTCCGGCAGGACGATGTTCATCAGCCCGTTGACGACGCTCACGATGATCGCCCCCAACACGCCCCACCAGAACGTCTCGATCTCGAACTGCGGCACGAGCCAGTCCGTGACGTAGAGCATCAGGACGTTGATGAGGAAGTAGAAGAGCCCGAGGGTGACGATGATGAACGGGATCGAGAGGATCGACAGGATCGGCTTGACCCAGGCGTTGACCACCGTGAAGACCGCCGCCGCGATCAGCAGCGTCCACCACTGGTCGCCATAGGTGACGCCGCTCAGCAGCCACGCGGCGACGAACAGCGCCACCACGTTCGACACCCAGCGGATCAGGAGCGCGCGACCCATCGTCCGGGACGCTACCGCCACGCCCGGCGGAGCAGCTCGAGGACGTTGCGGCCGGCGATCCGCTCGCCGACCTCGGGGCCGTAGCGGTCGGCGAGCGCGGCCTGGACCATGCGCATGCGCCCGAGGTGCTCGAGGCCCGGCAGCGCCGGCTTGATCCACCCGTCGAGGTCCGAGCCGATGGCCGCGTGGTCGTGCGAGCCGGTCACCTCGCGGATGCGGTCGATGTGGGCGAAGACCAGCTCCATGCTGTCCTCGAAGCGCTTGACCTTGCGCGCGGGACGCAGCCCGGACTGCATGTAGTGCCGGCAGGCGATCGTCCCCATCACGCCGCCGCGGCGGGCGACCTCGGCGATGACGTCGTCGGTGAGGTTGTAGACGAGCTTGCCGAAGCGGCAGGCCATGTGCGAGGCGATGACCGGAGCCTCGGGGCCGGCGGCCTCGAAGGTCTCGGCGATCGCGCGCTCGCTCATGTGGGTGATGTCGACGAGCACGCGCTCGCGCACGAGCGCGCGGACGGCGGCCCCGCCGAGCTCGGTCAGCCCGGCGTCCGGCTCGCCGAAGACCAGGCGGTAGAGCCAGTCGGGCATGAAGGGCAGCGCCGGCGCGTTGGTCGCGACCTGGCGCCAGAAGAGGTGCGCGAGCGTCACGTAGGCGACGCCGCGGCCGGCGAGCTCGGCGACGTTGACGTCGATCTCGGCCGGCGTGGCGCCGAGCGCGAAGCCCCCTTCGATGCAGTGGACGATCGCCGGCTGCCCGGCGGCGATGGCAGCGTCGAGCTCGGCGGCGTCGTGCGCGACCACCGCGCCGAGCGGCTCGGTCGTGACGTGCGACTCGACGAGCTCGATCTGGCCGCGCACGGAGTCGATGTAGCGCGAGCGCGGCGGCGCGCCGTAGGGCAGCTCGAGGTCCATCTCGTCGAAGGGCGAGTAGAGCACCGAGAGCACGGCGCCGACCTCGCCGGCGCGCATGAGCTCGACGGTGACGCCCGGCGCCCCGCCGGGCCCCTCGTAGTTCATCCGCCGCGAGAGCAGGTCGACGAGGATCGCCTTCCACCGCGCCCCCGGCCGGCGCGCGGTGACCGCCGCGCGAGTGTCCGCCTCGGCGGGCGGGATGAGGTGCATCGGGTAGTGCGCGTGGAGGTCGACGAGCACGGCGGCGGGACTCTACGCCGCCGCGGCCGCCCCGGCGAGCCTGGGCGCCGCCGTGCGCGCGAACGCCGCGCGCGCCAGCGCGGCGGCGGTCAGGGCGGCCACGGCGCCGAGCGCCATCCCGGCGCGCGGGCCGGCCACCTGCGCCAGCCAGCCGACGAGCGGCGCGCCGATCGGCGTGGAACCGAGGAAGACGACCGAGTAGAGCGCCATCACGCGCCCGCGCATCGCCGGGCTGACGGCGAGCTGGAGCGCCGAGTTCACGCCCGCCGAGAAGGTCACGGTGACCGCGCCGAGCGGGATCAGAGCGAGCGCCTGCAGCGGCAGCGACGGCGCCACGGCGGCGAGCAGCTCGAGCGCTCCGAAGCCCGCGGCGGCCGCAACGAGGATCCGCGGCGACACGCGCCCGCGCGCGCCCGAGGCCAGGGCCCCGATGACCGAGCCGACCGCCATCGAGGCGGTCAGCAGCGCGTAGGTGGTCGCGGTGCCGTGCCACGTCTCGCTGGCCAGCAGCGGCATGAGGACCTGGAAGTTGAAGGACAGCGTGCCGACCAGCGCCATCATCGCCAGCGGGATCCACAGGGCCGGCGCCGCGCGCACGTGGCTGATCGCGGCGCGCAGCTCGCCGGGCGCGCGCTGGGCGGGCGGCGCCGGGCGCAGCGCCGTGGCGTCCATGCGCGCGAGGGCCGTGAGCATCGCCGCGAAGGACAGCGCGTTGAGCGCGAAGCACGTGCCCACGCCGGCGACGGCGATCACCACGCCGGCCGTGGCGGGGCCGACGATCCGCGCGCTCTGCACGATCACCGAGTTCAGGGAGACGGCGTTGACCAGGCGGTCAGGGCCGACGAGCTCGATGACGAAGCTCTGGCGCGTCGGGTTGTCGAAGGCGTTGACCGTGCCGCGCACGAGCACGAGCGCCCAGACGACGAGCACCGTCACGGTGCCGGCCGCGGTCAGCGCCCAGAGGGTCAGCGCGGGCAGCGCCATGAGCGCCTGGGTGACCATGAGGACGCGGCGCTTGGGCAGGCGGTCGGCGATCAGCCCGCCCCAGGCGCCGAAGAGCAGGATTGGCACGAACTGCAGCCCCGCGGTGACGCCGACCGCCGTGCCGCTGTGGGTCAGCTTCACGATCAGCCACATCTCGGCCACGGTCTGCATCCAGTTGCCCGAGACCGAGATCACCTGGCCCGCGAAGTAGCGGCGGTAGTTGGGGACGGCCAGCGAGGTGACGGCGCGGCGCAGGCCGGCGCTCACGCCCGGCCCTCCTCGAGCAGGCGCTCGAGGACGTCGGCGGCGCGGTCGAGCGTCGCGCGGTCCTCCGCGTCGAGCTCGCGCAGGCGCCGCGAGAGATAGGCGTCCTTGCGGGTGCGCACGCGGGCCAGCAGCTCGCGGCCTTCGGGCGCGAGGCCCACGAGGCACGAGCGGCCGTCCTCGGGGTCGCGCGTGCGGTCGACGAGGCCGTCCTGCTCCAGGCGCGCGATCAGCCGCGTGGCCGTCGGGCGCTGGATGCGCTCGCGCGCGGCGAGCTCGCTGGGCGTCAGCGGGCCGTGGCGGTCGATCGTGGCGAGCGCCGCGGCCTGCGACGGGCTGAGCTCCTCACCGGCCTCCTGGCGCAGGCGCCGCGCCGTGCGCGCGATGGCGAGGCGAAGCCTGACGGCGAGATCGGCCTGGGAGCTGGTTCGCATTGCTAATTAGCATAGCGAACTATCGTGCGGGCAGAGCGGCCGGCGCGGGCGCCACGCGCGTCCGCCGCCAGCCCGCCACCAGCGACGCCGCCAGCAGCGCGACGGCCACCGGCACCGTCGCCGGCATCAGGTCGCCGTCCGTGGAGAGCGCGTATTGCGTGAAGGCAAAGCAGGTGGTGGCGAGTGCCACGACCCACTGATGACGCGGCCGGCGCGCCGCGATGGCGCCCGCCAGCGCCGCCACGAAGAAGTCGCCGTAGCCGATGGTCATGTGGCCGAGCACGGGCTGGGCAAAGTCGGGCATGGCGCCCGCGCGCGCGTCGAGGAGCGCCGCGGTCGCGACGCGGATGCCGCCCACGTGCACGAGCGCGAGATCCAGCGCCGCCACCAGCACCGCGGCCACCACGAGCGCGCGGACGTTGGCCACGGCCGCCAGCAGCGAGCCGAGCGCGACGCAGCTGAGCATCACGAGCATCAGCACCGCCAGCTCGCCGGCGACCCCGACCCGCAGCCCGGCGAGCAGGAGCAGCGGCACGACGAGCACGGCACGCACCGGCCGTCCGCCGCGCGCGTGCCCCGCCATCGCCAGCGCTCCCAGCGCGGGCACGCCGACGGCCGCGATGGCGACCACGAGCAGCGCGAGCGACGGGTGCGTCGCGAGCCCGGCGACGGTGGCCAGGAACGCCCCGGGCGGCAGGATCGCCGCCCAGGTGTGGGGGATGCGCAGCGCCACCCGCCGCGGACTCCGCGGCAGGACGACGGTGACCCCTTGGGCCACCGCGAGCGCGGTACACGACGAGATGTCGACTGCTCCATATCCGTGGAAGAGAGCCGGCATCAGGTGAGGGGTCCGCGGGCTACCCGGTCCCGAGAAGCCGCAAAAGCCCACGTTCGCGATGCGTCGCCGACTTTATGGATCTTTATCCAGTGCCTAGGCGCCACCCCTGGGCGGCCGGGAGTTTCGGCTTTGCAAGGCCGGGAACGCCCCAACAACATGCGCACCGACACCGCCACCAAGCCCACGGACATCCCCGGGACGGGGCGCTGGGCCGTCCTGAGGCGGACGGCCGCGGAGTTCAAGGACGACAACCTCACCGACTGGGCGGCCGCCCTGACCTACTACGCCGTGCTGGCCCTCTTCCCCGCGCTGCTGGCGCTCGTCGCGCTCGTCGGCATCTTCGGCCAGTACCCGCAGACGACGAACGCCCTCATCGACGTCGCGCGCCAGGCCTCGGGCAACAACAGCGCCCTCGACGGCTTCGCCAACACGATCAACGGCATCGTCCAGAACAAGGGCGGCGCCGGCGCGCTGCTCGGCCTCGGCCTCGCCGGCGCGGTGTGGTCGGCGTCTGGCTACATCGGCGCCTTCATGCGCGCGTCCAACGCGATCTACGAGGTCGACGAGGGCCGCCCGTTCTGGAAGCTGCGCCCGCTGCAGGTCGTCGTCACCCTCGCGATGGTCCTGCTCGTGGCGCTCGTCCTGATGGCGCTCGTGGTCAGCGGGCCGCTCGCCAAGGCGCTGGGCTCGAAGGTCGGGATGGGCTCGGCCGCGGTGACCGTCTACCAGGTCGCGAAGTGGCCGTTGATGGCGGCGGCGATCCTGGTCATCCTCGCGCTGCTCTATTACACGGCGCCCAACGCGCGCCTGCCGCGCATCCAGTGGCTGAGCCCCGGCGCCATCGTGGCGCTGGCGATCTGGATCGTCGCGTCGGCGGCCTTCGGCTTCTACGTGGCCAACTTCGGCTCCTACAACAAGACCTACGGCACGCTGGGCGGCGCCATCTCGCTGCTCGTGTGGCTGTGGATCACCAACCTGGCGGTGCTCTTCGGGCAGGAGCTCAACGCCGAGATCGAGCGCGGCCGCGAGCTGACGGCCGGGCTGCCGGCGGAGCGCGACCTGCAGCTCGAGCCGCGCGGCGTCCCCAAGGACAGCAACCGCTTCACGCGCCCGAGCGTGCAGGCACGAGCAGGCGACTAGAGAGGAGGTGTGGCGGTGGGCGGACCGCTGCAGCTACTGGAAGAGCCGGCGGTCACCGCAGTTGCCGATCGGTTCGTCGAGCAGGTCGAGCGCACGGCCGGGGCGCCGGCGGCGCTCTACGTGGCCGACCTCGACGGCCGTTCGCTGCATCGCGTGGCCGGCGACGGCGGCCTGCCCGAGGAGATCGACGCCGAGCAGCAGCTCGTCGGCCCGGAGATCCCGCCGCGGGCCGCCGATGCCGTGCGGCGCTCGATCCCCGCGGCCACGGTCGTCCCCCTGTGGTCGCGCGGCAGCGCGCTCGTGGTGCTCGCCTTCGCCTCGCCGCCGCAGGGCGACCTGAGCTCGCTGGCCGCGCAGGGCGCGGCGATGCTCGAGCTCGCCGAGCGCTACACCGACGTGCTCGCCAACGCGCGCCGTCACCAGGAGTGCAGCGCCGCCGCCGAGCTCCAGCAGGAGCTGCTGCCGCCGCGCATCGCGCAGGTCGAGGGCGCTGAGCTGGCGGGGGCGATCCTGCCCGCCTACAACATCGGCGGCGACTGGATCGACCACTGCGCGCTGCCCGGCGGCGGCTGGCTGGGTGTCGCGGACGCGGTCGGCAAGGGGCCGCAGGCCTCGGCCATCGGGGCGATCGCGCTCGGCGCCTACCGCGCGGCGCGGCGCGGCGGCGGCACGCTCGCCGACGGCGCCGCCCGCATCCACGACGCGGTCTGCGAGCTCGAGGTCCAGGAGGTCTTCGTCACCGCCGTGCTCGCCGCCTGGGACGGCGCCGCGAGCGCGCTGACCTGGCTGCGCTGTGGGCACCCGGGCCCGATGGTCTGGAGCGCCAGCCGCGGCCTGCGCGTGCTCGAGGGCGGCGACGGCCCGGTGCTCGGGCTCGAGCGCCTGACGCCGCCTCACGAGCCCGCGCGCGCGACGATCGCCGCCGACGAGCTCGTGGTCCTCGTCTCCGACGGCGTCCTCGAGCGCATCGGCCCCGAGAGCGAGGCCTTCGGGCTGCGCGGGCTGCGCCGCGCGCTCGAGCGCGCGGGCGACCGCTCCGCCGCCGCCGCGGTCGCGGCGGTGCTCGGCGCCATCCGCGACGACGGCGCCGGCTCGCTGCGCGACGACGCGAGCGTGCTCGTGGTCGCGCCGACCTAGCTGTAAGACCCGAGCAGGTTGTTCCGCGTCCACGCCACGCCGGCGTGGGTGCGAACAGCTCACCGAGGGAGACCAGCCCGCCGCGCCGCCGGCCCCCGAGAGGCGCCGCCGGCCCCCGAGGGGCGCCGAACGTCGGTCTTCCCCCGTCCACACGGGGTAGAACCGACGTTCGACCCCCCCGGCACGGACCCGTTCTCGGTGAGCTGTTCGCACCACAACGGGCGTCACAGCGACCCGGCACCCCGAACAACGTGCTCAGCAACTACACCTAGCGCCCGCACGGACCCGCCGCCGGCCTGGCAGCGTAGTGGCGGACATGGACCTCGATCGCCGCGAGCTGCTCGGCCTCGGCCTCGTCTCGCTCCCCGCCCTGGCGGGCCTGCCCACCGCCGCCGGCCGCCGCGAGGCGCTCGCGTTCGCGACCGCCGACACGGAGGCGCACGTGGTCGTCGTCGCGCTCGCCAGCGGCCGCGTGCGCAGGCGGCTGGCGACGGCGGAGGATCCGCGCAGCATCGAGAGCGGCCCCGGCGGCCACGTCGTCGTCGGCCACCCGGGCGCCGGCGCGGTGTCGCTGCTCTCCGCGCGGCCGGCGCGCGTGCGGCGCGTGCTGCGCGGGCTCGGCGCCCCGCGCTACACGGCGATCGCCCCCGACGGGCGCCACGCCTTCGTCAGCGACGGCGGCCGCGGCGAGGTCGTCGTCCTCGACCTCGAGCGCCGGCGGGTCGTGGGCGGCGTGGAGGTCGGCGCGGGCGCGCGCCACATCACGCTCGACCCCGCCGGCCGCACGCTGTGGACGGCGCTGGGGTCGAGCGCCTCGGCGATCGCGGTCGTCGACGTCTCCGAGCCCACCCGCCCGCGGCTGCGCCGCCGCGTGCGCCCGCCCTTCCTCGCCCACGACGTCGCCTTCTCCCCCAGCGGCCGGCGCGTATGGGTGACCGCGGGGCGCGAGCGGCGGATCGCCGTCCTGCCGGCCAACGGCGGCGAGCGTCTGTCGATCCTCGCCGCCGACGACGCCCCGCAGCACGTGAGCTTCGGCCACGGCCGCGCCTTCGTCGCCAGCGGCGACGGCGCCAGCGTCCGCGTCCACGGCCTCGCCGACGGCGGCGTGGTCGCGGTCGCCCGCGTCCCCTATGGCTCCTACAACGTGCAGGCCGGCGCCGGCGCCGTCGTCACGCCGTCGCTCTCGAGCGGCCGGCTGACCGTGCTGGACCGCGCCGGGCGCGTCCGGCGCGAGGTCGAGATCGCCCGCGCGGCACACGACGCGTGCATCGTCGCGTGAACGACGCGTGCAGGCGCGGCAAAAGGTGCGCCGATCGGGGTTATTCGGGCGCCGAACGGGTAGCTAGGGGCGATCCACCCGTTTGGAGGGACGCCGTGACACCCATTCAGCTCACGGTCCAGCGCCCCGACTACGACACCGTCCATGTCGTCGTCGAAGGCTCGCTCGACCTCGTCCGCGCCTACGACTTCGACGACGCTATGCGCCGCATCGAGCGCGACGCGCCGGGCCGCCTGCTCCTCGACCTACGGCCTCTGGACTTCCTGGACACGGCCGGCCTCTCGCGGCTGGTCGCCGTCCGCCGCCGCTGCCGGCGTGCAGGACGCCGGCTCGTGCTCGTCCGCGGCTCGCACGCGGTGCAGCGCCTCTTCGCGCTGGCCTCGGTCGGAGAGGAGTTCGAGCTCGTCCGCGACCCCGAGGAGCTGCTCGCCACGGCGTAGCGGCGGCCTCATCGCTGCCACAGGATCGCCGCGGGCTGCTGCGGCGTGAGCACTGCCGACCCCTGCCACGTCACGAAGGAGGGCCGGGCAGGTAGGACGGGCCGAGCATCAGGCCGCGGTTGAGGGCGGTCACCTCGATGCGGTAGTCGGCGGGCGCGGGCGCGGGCGGCGCCGTGGCGGCCACCGGGACGGCGACGGCGCGGATCGCCTGCACGCGGTCGGGCGTGGTCCCCGCCGGCAGCTCGATCGTGGTCGCGGCCGGGTCGTCGCGCTGGATCGACCAGTCGGGCACGTCGTGGTGTCGAGGGCTCGGCGAGGCGACGGCGACCGCGATCCGCACGTCGACGAGCGCTGGCACGGCCGCCGCCACCCCGCGCGCGACAACGCCGGCGCGGCGCTCAACGCGGGCGTGTTCGAGGCGCTCGAGGTCGTCCCGCCGGCGTGGCAGCCCTCCGCGGTGGCAGCGGCTTGGTCGCGGCACTTGCGGCGGTCTTCCCGTGGGGTCCTCAGCCGATCCCGATCTTGCAGCCCGGGCCGGGCACCTTCAGCGACGCGGTGCGAAGCGAGTGGCGGGCCACGACCGTCCCGCCGGTGTTGCGCAGGGTCCAGCCGAACACCGCGCGGACCGTCGAGGCAACGCAGGGCTTCGCGAGTTCGAGGTAGTGGTTGCCAGCGAGATTGCGCCAGGTCTTCGCTTGCACCTTGGCGGTGTGCCACGCCTTGCTCGCCGCGTCCCATCTGAGCAGGCGGACGCTGAGCGTCAGCGAGCCTTGACGTCCGCTGCAGTCCGCGCTGTTCGCCGCCGTCACGTAGCCCGTCCTCAGGCCCGCTTCCAGATCAAACCGCCACCGGCAGGGGAACGCGGCCGTGGGCCTGACGACGACCAGGGGCTGTGTGAGCCGGGCGCCTGCACGCGGCGCAATCGACGAGGCACCGGCGCCCGCGGACCATCCAGCCACGGCGCCGGTCACCGCCACCGACACCACGAACAGGGCCCGCCTGAGTCGTGCGTCCGCCATCTGCCCACACCTCCTCGGTCGGCCGAGTCTCCGCCCGCCGACACCCGGATGTCAACCAGAATTCCCCGGCCTCGCGGCCCGGGCGATCGACCCCACGACGATGGCCCTGCCCGTTTGGCGGGGCCGGAAAGGAGCCTGCAGCGAGCACCTCAAGCCCGCGCGGACCTTTCCCATCGCCGTCGGCCGCCAGGGCCTCGAGACCCCGCGGGGCCTCCCCCCGCCGGGCGGCTGGGCTGTGACCGCGCCGTGACCGAGCGGTGACCTGGCGGTGAACCGAGGGGCCGCGCCCGGTGACCGCTGCGGCTAGCGCCCGCGCCCGAGCGTGGCCGGGCGGCGCTTGGCGCCGCGCGCGGCGACCGCGTCGTAGAGCTCGCCGGTGCGGCGCGCGACGTCGGACCAGTCGAAGCGCGCGACGTGGGCGGAGGCCTCGGTCACCAGGCGGAAGCGCAGCGCCGGGTTGGCGAGCACCCACTCCATCATCTGTGCCAGCGAGCGCGGGTCGCGCGAGCGGAAGCGCAGCCCGACGTCGTCGTTGGGGACGACCTCGCGCAGCCCGCCGGTGTCGGCCACGATGCACGGGCAACCGCTCGCCATCGCCTCGAGCGCGACGAGGCCGAAGGGCTCGTAGATCGACGGGACCACGCAGAGGTCGGCGATCCGGTACAGCGAGCGCAGCACGTCGTCGCCGATCCAGCCCAGGAAGCTGCCGTGGCGATCGAGGCCGAGGTCGCGTGCCTGGGCCTTGAGCTCGGCCTCGTGGGTGCCCGACCCGGCGACGAGGAAGCGCACGCCGTCGAGGCGCGCGATGACGCGCGGGAGCGCCTCCAGGGCGATCTGGAAGCCCTTCTCGTAGACCAGGCGCCCGATGAGGAGCACGAGCTTCTCGGTCGGGTCGGCGAAGCGCGCGCGCAGCGAGGCGAGGTCGTCGACCGGCGCGAGGTCGAGCGGGTCGATCCCGTTCGGGATCACCTGGACCTTGCGTTCGTCGATGCCGAAGACGTCGGCGACGTGCCCCTGCATGTAGTGGCTGCAGACGACGACGCCCTCGGCGCGGCGCGCCATCCAGCGCTCGACGCCGTGGATGTAGCTCTGCGGGTGCTTGTCGACCCAGCCCTGGTGGCGGCCGTACTCGGTGGCGTGGATCGTCGTCAGGTAGGGGCGGCGCGCCTCGTGCGCCAGCGCCCCGGCGGCGCGCGCGACGAGCCAGTCGTGGCCGTGGACGACGTCGAACTCGTAGCGCGCGGTCAGCGCCCGCCCGGCCTCGAGCATGTGCTCGTTCATCCCCTCGACCCACGCGACGAACTCGTCGAGGTCGCGCGGCATCGCCGGCTCGGGAATGCGGTGGACCCGGACGCCGACGCGGACCTCCTCGGGCAGGTCGTCCTCGCGCCCGCGCGTGAGGACGTGGACCGCGACGCTGCGCTCGACGAGCCCCTCGGAGAGCTTTCGGACGTGGCGCGCCAGGCCCCCCTCGACGATCGGCGGGTACTCCCAGGAGAGGATGAGGATCCGGCGCGGCACTCGCCGCGCGGAGGCTACCGGCGCCACGCCAGCGCGGTTGCAGGCGCGATGGCGCTTCTGTCCCGTTTTCGGGGCGTGAAGCGGGACAAGACGTGCAGTGGCACAACGAACGCCCCGCTCAGACGTACTTTCGGCTCACGGAGCAGCTAGGGGGAGCAGCAAGATGAGCGCGAGCACGACACCGATCGCCACGCCGATGCCGGCGCCGGCGGCCGCGCCGGCCATCGAGAAGGGCATCGAGGAGCAGGTCTGGGACCGCCTGGAGACGCAGATCTCCTGGTACTCGCGCAACGCGCGGCGCTCCAAGCGCAACTACATGCGCATAAAGGTCGTGCAGATCGTCGCCGCGGCGTTCATCCCGGTGCTCGCGGCCGTCGACCTGCCGACGTGGATCATGGGCAGTCTCGGCGCCGGCGTCGTCGTGCTCGAGAGCGTCCAGCAGCTCTTCCAGTACCACGCCAACTGGACCCAGTACCGGACCACGGCCGAGGCGCTCAAGCACGAGAAGTTCCTCGCCCTGGCGCGCGCCGGCCACTACGCCACCGCGGCCAACCCGGTCGGGCTGCTCGCCGAGCGCTGCGAGGGGCTCGTGTCCCAGGAGCACGCGGCGTGGTCCTCCGAGCAGCAGCCCAGCACGCAGAAGGGCTAGGCATGGCGGAGCGGATCTTCATCAGCTACCGGCGCGGCGACAGCGCCGGCTACGCCGGGCGCCTGCAGGGCGACCTCTCGCGCCGCTACAGCGAGGAGCACGTCTTCCGCGACGTCGAGATCCCGCCGGGCGACGACTTCGCCGAGCACATCAACGGCCTGCTGGATCGCTGCAACGTCGTGCTGGCGATCATCGGGCCCAACTGGCTCAACGCGCGCGACCGCGAGGGCCGCCGGCGCATCGACGAGCCCAACGACTGGGTGCGCCTGGAGATCGAGCGCGCGCTGGCCCGCAACAACGTCAAGGTCATCCCGGTGCTCGTCGACGGCGCGCGCATCCCGCCGCGCGAGGAGCTGCCGGAGTCGCTGCTCTCGCTGCGGCGGCGCAACGCCTTCGAGCTCTCCGACCGCCGCTGGGACTACGACGTCGAGCAGCTCGGCAACCATCTCGACGCGCTGCTGAGCGGCACGAGCGCGATCCGCGCCAAGCCGACCGCGCCACCGCCGGCGCCGACGACCGTCGCGGCGGCCCCGCCCGCCCCGGCCCCCGCGCCCACGCCCGCGCCGGCCGCCGACCACACGACGACCGCGATCCTCGCCGCCGCCGCGGTGGCGCTCCTCACGGCGTTCCCCGCCGACCTCATCGCGCGCAACGTCGTCCATCGCTCACCCCTGAAACGCGACGACCTGATGACCGTCCGCGACTTCGTCCTGCAGAAGGGGATCTTCTTCGGCATCGTCGGGGCGCTGGCGGCGCTCGCCGTCGGCTTCCTCTCGCCGCGCTCGCGCGAGCCGATCGTCTCCTTCCTGCTCGGCCTCGGCGCGGGCGTCGTCGCGGGCGCCGTCTACGCCGGCGCCTACGCGGGCCTGACTCTCGGCGCCGAGGGCTCGGACACCTCGAGCACCGCGGTCGGCTTCATCGCCGCCGGCGCCTTCCTGGGGTGGGCCTTCGGCGCCGAGCGCTCGGGGGCGCGCATGGAGGCCGCCTGCGCGGGCCTGGCGGGCGGGCTGCTCGGGGCCGGCATCGTCGGCCTGCTGCACGAGTCGCTCACCAACGCCTCGGGCCACCGGCTTCTCGCGGGCCTGTGCATCGCGGTCATCGTGGCGGCGGCCGCCTTCGTGGGGCTGCGCGTGCCGCGCAAGGGCCTGGGCGCCGAGCTGCTCACGCCCGCTCGAGCAGCGCCACCGGCCATCCAGCGGTGACCTCGGCGACGGTCGCGCCGCCGTCGAGCGCGAGCGCCTCGCGGTCGTCGAGCACCGAGCGCCAGCGTCCCGGCACGGCGACCGTCGCCGCCTCCCAGTCGCGCACGGGCACCACCGCGAGCACCTCGCCCCCGCGCACGTACGCGCAGACGCTGGGCCCCGCGTCGACGGGCTCGTAGGCGCCCGCGAAGGCCTCCGGGCGCCGGGCGCGCAGGGCCAGGGCGCGGCGGATGAGGTCGAGCTTGCGCTCGCCGAAGCCGCGCGGCGGCTCGCCCGCGCGCAGCCGCGCCAGCGCGGCGCGCCGCGCCTCCCAGTCGACGGGACGGCGGTTGTCGGGGTCGACGAGGCTGAGCGCCTCGAGCTCGTCGCCCTGGTAGACGTCGGGCACGCCGGGGACGGTGAGCTTGAGCAGGAGCTGGCCGAGGGCGGCGCGCCGGCCCTCGTCCGCCACACGCCGCGCGAAGTCGGCAAGGCCGTCGGGCGGGCGCTCGATCAGCCCGCGCGCGTAGGCGCGCGCGTGCGCCTCGTAGGCCTCGTCGGGCGCCGCCCAGCTCGTGCGCAGCTTGGCCTCGCGCAGCGCCTTGACGACGTAGGCCTCCAGGCGCTCGGGCTCGATCGGCAGGCAGCCGACGAGCGTCTGCAGCGCGAGGTGCGCGCTGTGCTCGTCGGGCGCGTCGGCCCCCGCGAGCCACCCCTGCGCCAGCGCCGCCCACTCCTCGGCCATCGTGCTCAGCGCGCCGAGGCGCGCGCGCACGTCGCCCGAGCGCTTGGTGTCGTGGGTCTGGGTGACGAGCAGGCCGCGCGGGAAGCGCGCCGCGCGCGCCACGTTGGCCGCGTGGAAGTCGGCCACGGAAAGGCCGAAGCGCGCCGGGTCGCCGCCGACCTCGTTGAGCGCCAGGAGGCGCAGGTGGCGGTAGAAGGCCGTGTCCTCGATGCCCTTGGCGGTCACCGGCGGCGAGGTCTGCTGGAAGCGCGTGACGAAGTCGTCGTGGCCGCGCTCGCGCAGCGCGAGCACGTCGGCCAGGCGACCGCCGGCGGCGGCCGCGATGGCGTCCACGTCGGCGTCCTCCACGCGCCCCGACCACGGCTCGACGTAGGTGCGGTAGACCGGCAGCGCGGCCAGGGCGTCCGCGATGCCGTCGACGTCGAGCAGCTCGCGCAGCCGCGCCACCTCGCGGGCGAAGGTCGTCGTCGCCATCTCCAGCTGCGCCTGCGCGGCCACCACCTCGAAGTCCTCGCCGGCCGAAGGCAGCCGCGCGAGCGCCGCCTCGCCCGCCGGGTCGACGAACAGCGCCGCCGCGTCGTTGAGGAACTCGTAGCCGACCGTGCCCTCGACGGGCCAGTCGCGGAGATCCTCGCCCACGTGCAGGATCTTCTCGACCCACACGCGCTCGGCGCCCGCGTCGCGCAGCCGCCGCAGGTAGCCCGCGGGGTCGGCGAGGCCGTCGGGGTGGTCGACGCGCAGGCCGTCGACGACGCCGTCGCGCACGAGCTCGAGCACCTTGCCGTGCAGCAGGTCGAAGACGTCAGGGTCCTCGACGCGCACGCCGGCGAGGTCGTCGATGTCGAAGAAGCGCCGGTACCAGCCGTCGGCCGGGTCGTAGTCGAAGACGCGCGCGCGCTCGCGCTCGTCGGCCCACCAGCGGTTCTCCTCCGAGACGCCCATGTGGTTGGGGACGATGTCGAGCACGATCCCCAGGCCGGCCGCGGCGAGCTCGCGCAGGGCCGACTCTCCGCCGAGCGCCTCGGAGACCCGGGTCGGGTCGACGACGTCGTAGCCGTGGGTGGAGCCCGAGCGCGCCTGCAGCGAGGGCGACAGGTACAGGTGCGAGACGCCCAGCTCGCGCAGGTAGGGCACGAGCGCGCGCACCGCGGCGAAGTCCTGCTCGGGCGAGAGCTGCAGGCGGTAGGTGGCGATCATCAACCGCGGCGCAGGAGCAGCATCGAGCGCGCGCGGGCGACGACCTCGCCGCGCGAGGGCCAGCGCTGGGAGCCGGGCTGCAGCGACGGGTCGAAGGTGTCGAGCTCGAGCCCCCACTCGGCGCCGAAGCGCCGCGCCGGCAGCGTGAAGGTCATGTCAACGTGGGAGGCGTTGAAGAGCAGCAGGAAGGAGTCGTCCTCGATCGGCTCGCCGCGCGGCGTGCGGTCGGCAATCTCCTGGCCGTTGAGGAACACGCCGAGGACGTGCGCGGGCTGCTGCCAGTCGCGCTGGGTCATGCGCCGGCCGTCGGGGCGGAACCACCACACGTCGGGCAGCCCCGAGCCCTCGCGCTCGGTGCCGGCCAGGAACTTGCCCCGGCGGAAGACCGGGTGCGCCTGGCGCAGCGCGATCAGCCGCTCGGTGAACTCGAGGTGGTCGCCCTGTCCCTCGCGCAGCCCCCACTCGTACCAGGAGATCTCGTTGTCCTGGCACCAGGCGTTGTTGTTGCCGTGCTGGGTGCGGCCGAGCTCGTCGCCGCCGAGGATCATCGGCACGCCCTGGGAGAGGAGCAGCGTCGCCAGGAAGTTGCGCTGCTGGCGCCAGCGCAGGGCGACGATCCCGGGGTCGTCGGTCTCCCCCTCCACGCCGCAGTTCCACGAGCGGTTGTCGTCGGTGCCGTCGCGGTTGTCCTCGCCGTTGGCCTCGTTGTGCTTGTCGTTGTAGGTGACGAGGTCGCGCAGCGTGAAGCCGTCGTGGGCGGTGACGAAGTTGATCGAGGCGAACGGCTGGCGCCCGTCGGACTCGTAGAGGTCGCTGGAGCCGGTGAAGCGCGAGGCGAACTCGCCGACGCTCGACTGCCCGCGCCAGAAGTCGCGCACGACGTCGCGGTAGATCCCGTTCCACTCGCTCCACAGGACCGGGAAGTTGCCGACCTGGTAGCCGCCGGGGCCGACGTCCCACGGCTCGGCGATGAGCTTGACCTGCGACAGGATCGGGTCCTGGTGGATGGTGTCGAAGAAGGCGCTCAGGCGGTCGACGTCATAGAGCTCGCGCGCCAGCGCGCTGGCGAGGTCGAAGCGGAAGCCGTCGACGTGGCACTCGCTGACCCAGTAGCGCAGCGAGTCCATGATGAGCCGCAGGACCGCGGGGTGGCGCGCGTCGAGCGTGTTGCCGGTCCCCGTGTAGTCCATGTAGTGGCGCTCGTCGTCGGGGACGAGGCGGTAGTAGCTGGAGTTGTCGACGCCCTTGAAGGAGAGCATCGGCCCGAGGTGGTTGCCCTCGGCGGTGTGGTTGTAGACGACGTCGAGGATCACCTCGATGCCCGCGCGGTGCAGCGCCTTGACCATGCCCTTGAACTCGCGCACCTGGTCGCCGCTCCGGCCGGTGGCGGCGTACTCGGAGTGCGGCGCCAGGTAGCCGATCGAGCTGTAGCCCCAGTAGTTGCTCAGCCCGCGGTCGTGCAGGAAGGACTCGTCGGCGATGTGATGGATCGGCAGCAGCTCGACCGCCGTGACCCCGAGGGTCTTCAGGTAGCCGAGCGCCTCCTCGGAGGCGAGGCCGGCGTAGGTGCCGCGCAGGTCCTCGCGCACCGCCGGGTGGCGCTTGGTGTAGCCGCGCACGTGGGTCTCGTAGATGACGGTCTCGTTCCACGGCGTGCGCGGCGGGACGTCGCCCTCCCAGTCGAAGGAGCGGTCGACGACGACCGACTTGGGGATCGCCTCGGCGCTGTCCTCGTCGTCGGGCTCGAGGTCGGCGTCGGGGGTGTCGTCGGGCGTGTAGGGCAGGACGTTGGCGACGTCCCAGCGGACGGGCCCCTCGACCGCCTTGGCGTAGGGATCGATCAGGAGCTTGACGGGGTTGAAGCGCTGGCCGTCCATCGGCGCGTACGGGCCGTGGACGCGGTAGCCGTAGCGCTGGCCGGGGCCGACGCCCGGCAGGTAGCAGTGCCAGTTGTGGGCGGTGCGCTCGACCATGTCGATGCGCTCCTCGGCGCCGTCCTCGCCGAACAGGCACAGCTCGACGCGCACGGCGTGCTCGGAGAAGAGCGAGAAGTTCGTGCCCTCGCCGTCCCAGGTGGCGCCCAGCGGGAAGGGGGCTCCGGGCCACGAGTCGCGGCTCATGAGGCGATCAGCGCTCCCGCGCGGGCGGGCAGGCGCACGCCGCCGCCCCCGAGCTTCGCGGTGTGGGTGGCGAGCGCGACCTCGCGCCCGACGACCGGGATCGTGCGCGCCCCGGCGGCGAAGTTGCACGCCAGCTCGAAGGCGCCGCGGTGCACGCGCAGCCAGCCGTCGTCCTCGGAGAACTCGATGCTGTCCACGCCCGGCGGCAGCGCGCGGCGCACGCGCAACAGCGCGGCGTAGAGCTCGCGCAGCCGGCGGCTGCCGCGGCGCGTGAGCTTGGAGCGCTCGAAGGTGGCCGGGTCCTGCGGGTCGGGCACCTCCTCGCCGGCGAACTCGGCGAAGGCGGCGAACTCCGCGCGGCGCCCCTCGCGGGTCGCGTCGGCCATCCGCTTGTCGATGTGGTCGGAGAAGAACTGGAAGGGAGCCGGCTCGCCGTGCTCCTCGCCCATGAAGAGCATGGGGGTGAAGGGTGCCAGCAGCGTGCAGAACGCGGCCAGCGGCCTGACCTTCGGCGCCAGCCGGTCGCCGAAGGCGCGGTTGCCGACCTGGTCGTGGTTCTGGCTGAAGACGACGAACTGCTCGGGCCGGCGGTCGTCGGCGCGGGCGCCGAAGCGCCGCCGGCGGAAGGTCGAGTAGCCGCCGTCGTGGACGTACGGGCGGTGGAAGGCCTTGGCGAGCTGGGCGACGCGCCCGAACTCCTCGTACCAGCCCGAGCGCTCGCCCGTGAGCAGGGCGCGCAGGGCGTGATGGAAGTCGTCGGCCCAGGCGGCGTCGTGGCCGTAGCCGCCGCGGCCGGCCGGGCGGATGACCTTCGGGTCGTTGAGGCCGCTCTCGGCGATGACGAGCGCGCGGCGGTCGATCGCGTGGACGCGGTCGGCGAGCTCGCGCAGGACGTGGTGGGCGCTGCCGTCGTGGATGGCGTGGATGGCGTCCAGGCGCAGGCCGTCGAGGTGGAACTCGCGCACCCAGCCGGCCGCGCTCTGCAGCACCCACTCGCGGACGGCGTCGCAGTCCTCGCCGTCGTAGTTGACCGCCTTGCCCCACGGCGTCACGTAGCGCTCGGTGAAGTACGGCCCGAAGGCCTCCAGCGCTCGCACGCCGCTGGCGCCGACGTGGTTGTAGACGACGTCGAGGATCACCCCGAGGCCGGCGCCGTGCGCGGCGTCGACGAAGCGCGCCAGGCCGTGAGGGCCGCCGTAGGCCGAGTGGGCGGCCGACAGGTAGACGCCGTCGTAGCCCCAGCCGTGGTGGCCCGGGAACTCGGCGACGGGCATGACCTCGACGTGCGTGATGCCGAGCTCGGCGAGCGCCGCCAGCTGCCCGGCGGCCGCGTCGAAGGTGCCCTCGGCCGTGAAGGTCCCGACGTGCAGCTCGTAGAGGACGGCGTCGCGCAGGCGCGCGGGGCGAAAGCGCCGGTCGGTCCACTCGAAGCTCGCGGGGTCGACCACGCGCGAGGGGCCGCGCAGGCCGGTGGGCTGCCAGCGCGAGGCCGGGTCCGGCAGGCGCCTGCCGTCGAGCACGAGCCAGTAGTCGTCGCCCGCGCGCGCCGGCACGCGCGCCGCGTACACGCCGTACCCCTCGTCGGCCAGCTCGTGCTCGGCGCCGCCGATGCGCACGGCGACGCGCTGCGCCGACGGCGCCCACGCGCGGAGCTCGACGAGCGCGTCGTCGATCACGCGCGCGCCCAGGGGGCGCTGCCATGGGTACTCCTCGGCCACTCGCGGCACCGTACCCGTCGGGCGCGCGCGGCTATCGCCCGGTCACGACCGCGAAGCGCACGCGGCGCGCGGGCGAGCGGTTGCCGGCGGCGTCCGTGCCGCGCACGACGAGCCGGTAGCGGCCGGCGCGCAGGGCGCGGCCGCGCAGGCGCGCGCGGAACGCGAGGCGGTGGGCGCCCGCGGCGCTCGGGCGCCGGATGGCACCCTTCAGGGTGCGGTAGCGCCCCTTGGAGTCCGCGCGCTGCACCTCCAGCGTGAGGATCGCGCGCTCGGAGAGCGCGTAGCGCAGGGTGGCGCGCTGGGCGACCGCCGCGACGGTGGCGCCGCGCCGCGCGGCGCGCAGGCGGCTCGGGCGCAGGCTCACGCCGCGCAGGCTCGGCGCCGTGGCGTCGCGCGCGCTGGCGGCCGAGCTCGGCGCCGGACCGCTCGTCGGCCCGGGCGGGGCCGGGCCCGGCGGCGGCGGGGGCGCGCCGGTCGCGGTGAAGGTCGCGGTGACGGCCCGGTCGCCCGCCATCGTCAGGTCGCACGCGCCCGTGCCCGAGCACGCGCCCGACCACCCGGCGAACGTCGAGCCGCCCGCGGGCGCGGCCTGCACGCGCACGACGGCGCCCGGGCTGTAGCCCTGCCGGCAGTCGGTCGGGCACCAGATCCCCGCCGGGGCGCTCGTCACCGTCCCGGCGCCGGTGCCGGCCGTCGCCGCGTCCAGGCGCGCGAGCGGCGCCCGCGGCGTGCCGCTGAGCGTGATGCGCTGCAGGCGGTCGTTGCCGGTGTCGGCCACCACGAGCGTCGCCGCGGCGACGTCGAGTGCGACGCCGTGGGGCGCGATGAACTGGCCGGCGCCGGTGCCCTCGGCGCCGATGACGTCCCAGGTCCCGGCGCCCTCGTTGAAGCGCAGCACGCGGTTGGCGCCGGTGTCCGCGACGTAGACCGCGCCCGCGGCGGCGGCGAGGCCGGTGGGCGCGTGCAGCCCGCCGGGCGGCGCGGGCAGCGGCGTCGAGCCGACGCGCAGGACGGCGTCGTGGCCGGTGTCGGCGACGTAGACCGTGGTCGATGTGGCGGCGACCCCGGCGGGCGAGGAGAGCCCCGACACGAGCGTCGTCCACGCCCCGCTGACCGGATCGCGGCGCTGGACGCGGCCGTTGCCGGTGTCGGCCACGTAGACCGCGCCGTCGGGGCCGACACCGACCGCGCGCGGGGCGGCGAAGTCGGTGGCCGTCGACTGCCACGTCCCGTCGAGGCCGAGCGCCTGCACACGCGAGTTGGCGGTGTCGGCCACCCACACGCGCCCGGCGGCGCGGTCGACCGCGATCCCCCCGGGCGTGTTGAACTGGCCGCTGCCGCCGTTGGGCGCGGCGTAGCCGGAGTTGGCCGAGATGTAGCCCGTCTGGCCCAGGTAGGCGCCGTCGGCGCCCAGGCGCTCGACGCGGTGGTCGAGGGTGTCGGCGACGTGGACGGTCCCGGCCGCGTCGATCGCGACGCCCTCGGGCCGCGTCACGTAGCCCGGGCCGCGCCCCGCGATGCCCCAGGCCGCCGTCCGCCCGCCGTCTGGTGCGAAGGTCTCGACGCGGTCGTTGGCGGTGTCGGCGGTGGCCACGCCGCCCGCCGGGTCGTCGGCCACGGCGGCCAGCGCGCGCGTGAAGGCGAGGTCGCCGACGTCGGTCCCGAACTGGCCCCAGGTGCGCTGGAAGGCGAAGCTCGCGAAGTCGAAGGCCTGCACGCGGTGGTTGTTGTTGTCGGCCACGTAGAGCTGGCGCGGGTCGTGCGCGTCGACCCCGACGTCGTAGGGGAAGCGGAACTGCCCGTTGCCCGTCCCGTAGGTGCCGACCTGGCGCACATAGGTGCCGTCGGGCAGGTACTCGACGACACGATGGTTGTCGTCGTCGGCCACGAGCACGTGCTCGGTCCGGGGGTCGACGGCGATCCCCTGCGGGTAGTTGAAGCGGCTGTTGTAGGCGGGGTCCGAGCACGTGCCCGCGGAGCAGTCGCCGTGGCTGCCCCACCACACGCTCGGCGTCGGCACGTCGACGACGTCGCCGGTCCGCGTGCCGGCGGGCAGCACCGGATGGCCGGGATCGCCCGAGGCATCCTGGGCGAGCCGGAAGGCCTGGATGCGGTGGTTGTACTGGTCGGCGATGTAGGCGATCGGCGTGGCGGCGGCGGTCGGCTGGTCGATGGCGATGCCCCCGGCGCCCGTGTTGTCGCCGAGGCGGAACTGGCCCGGGTCCTGACCGGTGCTCCCCCAGGACGCCAGCCACTGACCGGTGGACGACACGAAGACCTGCACGCGGTCGTTCTCGGAGTCCAGGACGTAGACGTGGCCGGCGCGGTCGGTGGCCAGCCCGCCGACGACGCCGATGCGACCGAGCTGGCCCGCGTCGGCGTACCCGCCCAGCTCGCCCACCCAGGCTCCCGACCGGTCGAAGCGCTGCACGACGGCGCCGTACTGGTCGGCCACGAGGATCGTGCTCGCGCCGGGGCTGTAGGCGAGCGCCTGCGGGAAGCGCAGCACGCTCGAGCCCGTCGCGGGCGCCTCGCCGAGCGTCACGGCCTGCACGTAGCACTGCGCGCCGGTGCATGCGCGGGCGTCGGACGCCGCCAGGGCGACGGCGGCGGCGGCGATGGCGGCGACGAGCAGGCCCCTGACCATGCTCGTGCCGTACCCGTCAGCCTCCGTCCTGCACCCCGGCGGCCACGACGCACGGGATCCGGGCGGCGACGCGCCAGCCGCCGCTCGTCCGCGGCCCGGCCTCCAGGCGCCCGCCCGACGCGCCGACGCGCTCGCGCAGGCCGCGCAGGCCGTTGCCCGTCCCGTGGCCGGTCAGCGCTTCGGCGCCGTCGGCGGCCTCGTTGACGACCTCGACGTCGATGGCGGCCCCCGAGCCGCGGACGAGCACGTGGACGGGGGCGCCCGAGGCGTAGCGCAGGGCGTTGGTGAGGCTCTCGCGCACGACGCGGTACGTCGTCTGGACCGCCCCGGCGGGCAGCCCCTCGCGCGAGCCCTCCAGGCGCAGCGTCACCTCCAGGCCGGTGCCCGCCGCGCGCGCGACGAGCTCCTCGACGAGCGTGAGGTCCGGCGCGTGGCCGATCGCGTCGTCGTCGGCCAGCAGCGCCACGAGCTGGGTCATGTCGCGCTCGGCCTGGCGGGCCGCACCGGCGATCGCCTCGAAGGTCTCCTCGGTCAGCTCGGGGTCGATCGCGGCGATCCGCTGGCCGGCGCCGGCCTGGACGACCATGACGCTGATCGCGTGGGCGACGATGTCGTGCAGCTCGGAGGCGATGCGCGCGCGCTCGTAGCGCACGGAGAGGGCCGCGAACTCCTCGCGCTCGCGCTCGAGCTCCTCGGCGCGCTCGGCCAGGCGCTCGGCGACGAGGTCGCGCTCGCGGATCGCGCGGCCCGCGATCCAGGCCGTCCCCACGAGCAGGATCGACGGGACGAACCAGCCGTCGCCGTTGTCGACGAGCACGGCCGCGGCGAAGGTGGCGCCCAGCAGCACGATCGCCGTCGCCCCCGAGACCCACACCGACGTCCAGCGCGCGGCGGCGAACGCGTTGGCGCAGACGAGGATCGCGGGCGCCGGCGCCAGGTCTCCCATGGGCACCAGAGCGACCGCCGCCGCCACGGCCAGGGCCGTGGCCGCGAGCGGGTGCGCGCGGTAGAGCCCCAGCGCGGCGCCGAGGGCGGCCGCGGCGACGCAGGCGAGCGGCCCCTGCCAGACCGCCGTGCCGGCGGCCCCGAAGAGGGCCGCCGCCACGCCGACGAGGACGTCGATGCGGACCGGGCGCCGCACGTCACGCCCCGGCGCTGACCGGCAGCAGGGCGACCGCCTCGGCGCGGCCGCCGCGCGTGCGGGCGTCGACCGTGCCGCGGTGCAGCTGTGCGCGCTCCCGCGCGCGGCTCAGGGCGGCGCCGACGTCGCCGCGGCGCCCGGCGTGGCCGGCGACGCGGATCTCGAGCGCGTCCTCGCCGAAGCGCACGCCGACCTCGACGCCGGGCGAGTCGTCGAGCGCGCTCAGCAGGTGCTCGACGATGCGATAGGCGGAGAGCTCGACGCCAGCGGGCAGCACCCGCGGGCTGCCCTGGACCGTCAGCCGGGCCGCATCCCCCTTGTCGCGCAGGAGCAGCGCCTGCAGCGAGGTCAGCGTGGGCTGCGGCGACGTCGGGGCGTCGTCGTCGCGCAGGACGCCGACGATGTCGCGCATCTCCTCGAGGGTGGCACGGCTGGCCTCCTCGATCTGGACGAGCGTCGCGGTGGCCGCGGCGCCGTCGGCGGCGACCTCGGGACCGGCGTCGGCCAGCCGGCTGAGCTCGCCCAGGCGGCGCGTGAGCAGGACGTCGAGCTCGCCGGACAGCCGCGTGCGGTCCGTGGCCACCTCGAGCCGGGCACGCTCGTCGCGCGCGGAGCGCAGCTCCTCGGTGCGGTCCTTGAGCTCGCGGACCATCCCGCTGCGCGCGTAGGCGACGCGCCCCAGCCCGTAGGCGACGAAGGTCAGGGGGACGAGGAGGAAGGCCACGCCGATGGTGTTGGAGTCGGTCGCGGACATCACGAGGATGATCGCCTGGCCGCCCGCGAGCGCCCACAGCGAGGTGGTGCGGTCGAAGCGCGCGGCGATCGAGAAGACGAGCACGCCCACGACGGGGAACACGACGCCGCAGCGCACGATCGTCCCGAAGAGCGCGGCGTGGACCACGGTCGCGGCGCCGACGACCGCCAGCGCCTGCAGCGGAGCGGCACGACGCCACAGGACCGGGATCGTCACGGCGAGGAAGGTCGGGATCGCCAGCCAGCTGGCGTCGACGTCGGCATCGGTGACGTTGCCGTACATCAGCAGGACGCCGAGGGCGCTGAGCACGACCGCGATCGCGATGTCCAGCCGGCCGATCGGCTCCCCCGTATGACCCATCGTGCGCATCATCTCCATCGCCCTCCAGTTCGTAAAGCCGTTGACCATGGACGAGAGGATGGGCCGCGGCGGGCGCGCCGCCGTCATCCCGCGGGGTGAACGTGGCGGGCGCGGTTCACCCGCGGGGGTGACACGCGCCGTGGCAGGGGCGAAGATGCTCCGCGTCGATGGAGGGCTCGTTCGTCACGATCATGTTCACCGACGTCGTCGGCTCGACGACGCTCTACGACCGCCTCGGCGACGACGAGGGCGACGCGCGGCGCGCGTGTCATTTCGCCGTCCTGCGCGAGGTGGTGGCGGCCCACGGCGGCCACGAGGTCAAGTCGACGGGCGACGGGCTCATGGTCACCTTCGCGAGCGCGGTCGCCGCCGTGCGCTGCGCGGTCGCGCTCCAGCGCGCGACGACGGGCGCCGACGACGGCCTGCAGGTGCGCGTCGGCATCGACGCCGGCGAGCCGCTCGAGGAGGCCGGCGACCTCTACGGCACGCCCGTGATCGTCGCCAGCCGTCTGTGCGACTCGGCCGGCGCGGGCGAAATCCTCGCCTCCCAGGTCGTGCGCCAGATCGCGGGACCGCGCGTGGCCGAGCTCATGCGCCCCGCCGGCACGATCCGGGTCAAGGGGATCGCCGAGTCGGTGTCGACGGCGCTCGTGCGCTGGCGCGGGGACGAAGACGACGAGGACGCGCCGCCGGGACGCGAGGACGCGCCGCTGCGCCCGATCACGGTCGTCATCGCCGACGACCAGCGCCTGCTGCGCACCGGCTTCCGCGTGATCCTCGACGCCGAGCCCGACGTCACCGTCGTCGGCGAGGCGGGCGACGGCTACGCCGCGGTCGACGTCGTCGCCCGCCGGCGGCCCGACGTGGTGCTCATGGACATCCGCATGCCCGAGCTCGACGGGCTGGCGGCGGCCGAGCGGATCCTGAGCGACCCGGAGTGCGCGACCGCGGTCGTCATGCTCACGACCTTCGACGCAAGCGAGTACGTCTTCAAGGCGCTGCGCATCGGGGCCACGGGCTTCCTGCTCAAGGACACGCCCTCCGACCGCCTGCTCGACGCCGTGCGCGTGGCGGCGGCCGGGGAGGCGCTCATCGCCCCGCGCATCACGCGGCGGCTCATCGCCGACTTCGCCCGCGCGTCGCGCCCCGCGGGCGACGGGCTGCCGCCCGCGCTCGCCGAGCTCACGGCACGCGAGGTCGAGGTCCTGCGGCTCGTGGCGCAGGGCAAGTCCAACGCCGAGATCGCCTCCGAGCTCGTGCTCGGGGAGAACACGATCAAGACCCACGTCGGGCGGCTGCTCGGCAAGCTCGAGCTGCGCGACCGCGTGCAGGCGGTCGTCCTGGCCTACGAGACCGGGCTCGTCACGCCCGACGTCCCGGTCTGAGCGCGCTCAGCCCAGGGTCTCGACGAGGTCGGCCACCGAGTCGACGACCCGCGAGGCGCGGTAGGGGAAGCGGTCGGCCATGTCGGCGGTGGTCACGCCGCTGAGGACGAGCACGGTGTGCAGCCCGGCCTCCAGGCCCGCGACCACGTCGGTGTCCATCCGGTCGCCGATCATCGCCGTGGTCTCGGAGTGCGCGTCGATCGCGTTGAGCGCCGAGCGCATCATCAGCGGGTTGGGCTTGCCGACGAAGTAGGGGTCCACGCCGGTCGCCTTGCTGATGAGGGCGGCGACCGAGCCGGTGGCGGGCATCGGCCCCTCGGTCGACGGGCCGGTGTTGTCGGGGTTGGTCGCGATGAAGCGCGCGCCGTCGACGATCAGGCGGATCGCCTGGGTGATGCGCCCGAAGCTGTAGATGCGCGTCTCGCCGAGGACGACGTAGTCGGGGTTGCGCTCCGTGAGCGTGTAGCCCGCCTCGTGCATGGCGGTGGTCAGCCCCGCCTCGCCGATGACGAACGCCGAGCCGCCCGGCCGCTGGTCGCGCAGGAAGGCGGCGGTGGCCAGCGCCGAGGTGAAGATCGCCTCCTCGGGGACCACGAGCCCGCTGGCGCGCAGGCGCGCGGACAGGTCGCGGCGGGTGTAGATCGAGTTGTTGGTGAGGACGAGGAAGGGCAGCCCGAGCTCGCGGAGGCGGTCCAGGAAGCGGTCGGCCCCCGGGATCGCCTGCTCCTCGTGCACGAGCACGCCGTCCATGTCCATCAGCCATGAGCGGATCTCTCGGCCGGGCACCCGCGCAGAGTAGCCTCGCCGGGCGTGGCGAGCGCGGTCGATAACCAAACCACCACGCCGGCGCCGGTCCAGCGCGTCTCGACGCTCGAGCTCTTCTTCGACCTCGTCTTCGTCTTCACGGTCACCCAGCTCACCGCGGTGCTGACCCATGACCTGTCGTGGACCTCGCTGGGGCGCGTCGTGGTCATGCTCGCCCTCATCTGGTGGATGTACGGCGGCTACGCGTGGCTGACGAACTCGATCTCCACGCGCGGGCTGCGCCAGCGGGCCGTCCTGCTGGGCGGCATGGCCGGGTACCTCGTCCTCGCCCTCGCCGTGCCCGAGGCCTTCGACGGCAGCGGCCTGGCCTTCGGCGTGGGCTACCTCGTCGTGGTCGCCGTCCACGCCTCGCTGTTCGTCTGGACGGCGTCGGCGCAGTCCTCGTGGGCCTTCCTCGGGATCGCCCCCTACAACCTCTTCAACGCCGGGCTCGTGGTCGCGGGCGGGGCGATCGGCGGCACGGCCGAGGCGGTGCTGTGGACCGCGGCGGCGGTCCTCGAGTGGTCGACGCCGTGGATCGCCAACCGCGAGCGCCAGAGCAGCTTCGCGATCTCCGCCGCGCACTTCGTCGAGCGCCACGGGCTCGTGGTCCTGATCGCCATCGGCGAGTCGGTGGTGGCGATCGGGATCGGCGCCGCCGGGCTGAAGGTCGACGCCGAGCTCGTGGCCGCGGCGGTCCTCGGGCTGCTGCTCAGCGCCGGCCTGTGGTGGGCCTACTTCGGCGCCGACGACGACGAGCAGGCCGAGCGCGCGCTCACCGACGCCCCCGCCGAGCGCCAGCCGTGGATCGCGCTGGAGGGCTTCGGCATCGCCCACTACTTCCTGCTGCTCGGGGTCGTCCTGACCGCCGCGGGCATCAAGAAGGGCGTCGGCCACGCCTACGACCCGCTCGACGCCGCCGAGGCGCTCGTCCTCGGCGGCGGCGTGGCGCTCTTCCTCGCCGCCGACGTCGCCTTCCGCCGCGTCCTCGGCCTCGGCCGCGCGCCGCACCGCACGGTCGCCGCCGTGCTCGCGCTGGCCACCGTCCCGCTGGGCACGGAGGTCGCCGCGGTGGCACAGGTGGCGGCGCTCGTCGTCGTGCTCGCCGCCGCCCTCGCCGGCGAGACGTCGATCAGCCCGGGTGCGGGTCGGCGCAGCGGATAGTCAGGTCGCGCACGGCCATCGTCGGGTGCGCCGCGATGGCCGCCACCGGGTCGCCCCCGGGGAAGGGCTTGTCGAACGGGTAGCCCATCGCGCGCGCGTCGGGGTAGTCGTCCTCGGCGCCGCAGAAGCTCATGGACCCGCAGGTGTTCGCCTCGTTGGCGTTGTCGAGGGCGTGGTCCGTCACGGCCGCCATGAGCTTGAACGGAGCGCCGTCCGCGCTCGACGCTCCGCTCGGCAGCAGCAGGCCGTACGGCCACCCGCAGTCGCACCACAGCGACCGCGCGTCGCCGACCCGCGCCGCCCCGGGCGCCTTCAGCCCCTTGCGCTTGATCACCGACGAGCGCGCGTCGGGCTGGGCGACGAGGTTGACGCCCTTGTGCAGGACCGCGTGGAACTTGTCGAGCTCGATCCATCGGCGCCGGTTGCCCGCGAGCTCCGCGTGGGCGAGGAAGAGCCGCACCGTCACGGCCTGGTCGTGGTCGAACAGGCTCTCGATCCGCAGGACGGTCAGGAACGGATCGTGCTCGAGGAGGATCGCGTCGTCGACCGTCGGCTTGTCCGCCCACGGGACAGTCACGCGCGAGGCCACGAAGCGCGTCGTGAGCTGGTCGACGGCCGGCGGCCCGAAGGCGGCGGGGTCCTCGCCGAAGGTCTGCGTCGCCCACGCCGAGAAGTCGCCGCCTTCCGCATCCACGCCGGTGCTGGGGACGAGGGCGATGTCGTCGTGGCCCCTGAAGGCGACGGCGGCGGCGAAGGCGTCGTGGTCGTTGGCGCCCGTCGTGTCCTGGTAGGAGGCGTAGAGGTCGTCGATGTGCCCGTGCCAGCGGTAGAAAAACGGGTCGCAGATCGCGGTCTCGAAGAAGTACATGACGCCCGGGAAGACGTCCCCGGTGGCGTCGACGACGTTGGCGGCGAGCACGTGCCCGTTGTTGTGCAGCGACCCGTAGCGGTCGAGCACCAGGAACTCGTCGGCGTCGGGGTCCCGTGGACGAGAGGCCTCGGTCGCGGCGCCGAGGAGCGGCGAGGTCAGGGCGTGCGTGGCGTGGCTCGCCAGCGTGACCGCGTCATCCTCCACCGCCTTGGTGAGCTTGCGGTGCGCGAACGCCAGGTTGGCCACGGGCACCGACTGGCGCGGGTCGGGGTCGACGAAGTCGCGCAGCGGCGTGCCGGGCGGGCGCGTCGTGTAGCCGGGCAGCCCGTAGCCCTCGGCGATCGGGCGCGTGTAGGCCTCGTGCGCGTCCGCTCCGACCGGGTCGAAGGGCACCGCCTCCGGCAGGCCCGCCAGCCCGCGCTCGGTGGCGTACCTGGCCATCATCTGCTGGTGCATGTAGAGGAACAGCTCCCCCTGACGCTTCTGCGTCAGGCGGCCGTCCGGAGGAACGCCCGGGTACACGTCGTGCCAGTGCATGTGATGGTCGCTGGTGCGCGGGTCCTGGCGATACCAGTCGAGGGCCCGCTCGGCGGCGGGCTCGGTCAGCGGGTTGGGCACCGGGAACACGTCCTGCGCCGTGACCGCCGCCGGCGGCGCCGCGGCGGGCGCCGGTTGCGCGGCGACCTCGACGGCCGGCACGACGAGCTCGGCGCGGGCGGCCGGGCTGTGGGTGACCATCAGCTTGGTGGCGTGCTTGACGACGCCGGTGAGCTCGTCGGACGCCTCCGCCTCCTCGAGCGCCGCCTGCGGGCCGTCGCGGTCGGCCGTCGCGATCAGACGGGCGGCGAGCGCCGCCGAGCGCTCCAGGTGGTCCTCGCGGAAGTGCGAGAACTGCTCGCCGGCGGTGTCAGATGGCGCCGTCAGCAGCGCGTCGAGACGGTCCTGCAGCTCGGTCATGTGACACCAACTTCGGACGGTGGCCGATCAGGGCCACCGTAACCGACCTGGTGCGCCGTGCCTAGCGGTCGGGCACGAGCCAGACCACGCTCAGCGGCGGCAGCGTGAGCTCGGCCGAGAAGGGCTGGCCGTGCCAGCCGGTCCCCTCGGCCTCGACGCCGCCGAGGTTGCCGGTGTTGCTGCCGCCGTAGACGCCGGCGTCGGTGTTGACCAGCTCGCGCCAGCGGCCCGCCTGCGGCAGGCCGAGGCGGTAGCCCGGGCGCGGCACCGGCGAGAGGTTGCAGATGACGGCGACGACGTCGCGCGTCGGGTCCTGGCCGGCGCGGCAGAAGGCGACGACGTTGTTCTCGGCGTCGTTGGGCTCGAGCCAGTAGAAGC
The DNA here is from genome assembly GCA_963851295.1 of uncultured Actinomycetes bacterium. GTDB lineage: Bacteria > Actinomycetota > Thermoleophilia > Solirubrobacterales > Solirubrobacteraceae > JAOPZW01. The sequence goes on from CAWKOS010000009.1 coordinate 163,449, forward strand.
CGCGATCGGAGTCGTCGATCTGCCACATCGCCGGGTGGTCGCGATAGGCGCGGTTGAGGTCGCGCACGAGCGCCTGGACGCCGGCGTTCTCGGGGTTCTCGAGCAGGTGCCAGTCGAGCGAGCGCTCGTGGCTCCACTCGTCCTCCTGGGCCAGCTCGCCGCCCATGAAGAGCAGCTTCTTGCCGGGGTGCGCCCACATGTAGGCGTAGAGCGCGCGCAGGTTGGCGAGCTTCTGCCAGCGGTCGCCCGGCATCTTCGAGTACAGCGAGCCCTTGCCGTGGACCACCTCGTCGTGGCTGAGGGGCAGGATGAAGTTCTCGCTGAAGGCGTAGACGAGCGAGAAGGTCAGCTCGTGGTGGTGGTAGCGGCGGTGGATCGGGTCCTGCTGGAAGTAGCCCAGCGTGTCGTGCATCCAGCCCATGTTCCACTTGAAGCCGAAGCCCAGGCCGCCGACGTAGGTCGGCCGCGAGACGCCCGGCCAGGCGGTCGACTCCTCGGCCGCCGAGACGATCCCCGGCTCGCGCCCGTAGGCGACCTCGTTGAGCTCCTTGAGGAAGGAGACGGCCTCAAGGTCCTCGCGCCCGCCGAACTCGTTGGGGACCCACTGGCCCTCCTTGCGCGAGTAGTCGAGGTAGAGCATCGAGGCGACGGCGTCGACGCGCAGCCCGTCGGCGTGGTGCTCGCGCAGCCAGTACAGGGCGCTCGAGAGCAGGAAGTTGCGCACCTCGTGGCGGCCGAAGTTGAAGATCAGCGTGCCCCAGTCGGGGTGCGAGCCGCGGCGCGGGTCGGCGTGCTCGAAGAGCGCCGTGCCGTCGAAGCGCGCGAGCGCCCACTCGTCGCGCGGGAAGTGCGCGGGGACCCAGTCGAGGATCACGCCGACGCCCTTCTGGTGCAGGCGGTCGACGAAGGCGCGGAACTGGTCGGGCGTGCCGAAGCGCGGCGTGGGCGCGAAGTAGGAGGTCACCTGGTAGCCCCACGACCCGCTGAACGGGTGGGCCATCACGGGCATGAGCTCGACGTGCGTGAAGCCGAGGTCGGTGACGTAGGCGGCCAGCTCGTCGGCCAGCTCGAGGTAGGTCAGCGAGCGGTTGTCCTCCAGCGGGTTCAGCCGCCAGGAGCCGAGGTGGACCTCGTAGATCGACATCGGCTCGCGCAGCGCCTCGCCCTCCTCGCGGCGCGCCATCCAGCCGTCGTCGCCCCACTCGTAGCGCTCGCGGTTGACCACGGAGTTGGTCTTCGGCGGCAGCTCGGCCTCGAACGCGAAGGGATCGGCGCGCAGCAGCAGCTCGCCGTCCTGGGCGCGCAGCTCGAACTTGTAGCGCGAGCCCTCGGCCACCCCCGGCACGAAGAGCTCCCAGATCCCCGACGCGCCGAGCGAGCGCATCGGGTGCAGGCGTCCGTCCCAGGAGTTGAAGTCGCCCACCACGGAGACCGAGCGGGCGCTCGGCGCCCACACGGCGAAGGCCACGCCGGTGGCGCCGTCGAGCTCGATGAGGTGGGCGCCGAGCTTCTCGTAGAGCTCCTCGTGACGCCCCTCGCCGGCGAGGTAGAGGTCGATCTCGCCCAGCGTCGGGGGGAAGGCGTACGGGTCGCGCAGCGTGTAGCTCTCGCCCGGCGCGTAGTCGACCTCGAGCTCGTAGCGCAGCGGCAGCGAGGCCCCCGTGAGCTCGCCCTCGAAGAGGCCGGCCGGGTGGCGCTGGGTCAGCTCGACCGGGTCGCCGCCCTCCGGGCGCGCGACGACCTTGGCCGCGGCGGGGCGGAAGGCGCGCACGACGACGCCGCCGTTCTGCGGGTGCGCTCCGAGCAGGCGGTGCGGGTCGGCCAGGTCGCGTTGGACGATGGCTTCGATGTCGGCCTCGACGCTCACAGCGGCTCCTCCAGCAGACGGGCGATGCCGGCCACGGGGATGCCCACCCAGTCCGGTCGGTTGTTGAGCTCGTAGCGCAGCTCGTAGACGGCCTTCTCGAGCTCGAAGATCGAGAGCATCGTGCGCGTCGGCGCCTCGCTCGGCGGCAGCAAGACGGAGTCCACGGCTTCCAGGTACCCGGCCAGGAAGGACTCGCGCGCCCGCTCCTCCCAGCCCTCGGGCGCCGGGCGCCCTTGCTGGAGGTCGCTGGCCGAGGCGGCGTAGGCGAAGGAGCGCAGCATCCCGGCGACGTCGCGCAGCGGCGAGCGCTTGCGGCGGCGCTCGAGCAGCGGCCGCGCGGGCTCGCCCTCGAAGTCGAGGACGACCCATCGGGCGCCGCCGCCGAGCATGGTCTGGCCGAGGTGCAGGTCGCCGTGGGTGCGGATGAGCTTGCCGCGGGCGCCGACGTGCGAGAGCAGCTGCAGGCGGTCGCGCACCTGCGCAGCCTGGCCGGCGATCGGCGCCACGGCCTCCTCGTCGGGGAGCTCGAGGAAGACGCGCTCGATCTCCTCGTCGATGGTCGCGGTCAGCAGCGCCAGCGACTCATCGGAGGGCTCCTCGGGCGCGAAGGCCGGGTCGCCGGGGTCCGAGGCCAGGACGGTGTGCATCCGCCCGATGACCGTGCCGAGGTCGCGCAGGCGCGTGACGAAGCGCTCGGGGTCGGAGGCGAGCTCCTCCAGGCACAGCTCCCAGCCGTCGCGGGCGTCGGCGACGAAGCGCTGCACGACGCCGAAGGTGGCGTCCATGATCTCGCCCTCGTACTGGTACCAGCCGCCGAGCTCGGCGATGTTGGGGAAGTCGCGCGCGCTGAGGAAGCGCAGCATCTCGAGCTCGGGGTTGTCGCCGGCCTCGACGCGGCGGAAGGCCTTGAGGACGAGCGCGTCGTCGAAGACGATCGACGTGTTGGACTGCTCGGCGCGCATCGCGCGCACCGACGCGCCGGGCCGCGGCGGCTCGACGCCCTCCAGCCAGTGGAACTCGACGCGGGCGTGCTCGCCGTGGATCTCGGCCCCCTCGCGCAGCAGGCCACCGAGCAGGTCGCAGGCGCGCGGGTCGGCGAAGGCGTCGTAGACGGAGACGCCGCCGACCTCGTCGAGCTGGGCGTCCTCGCCGTGGCCGTCGGGGCCGGTGCCGAGCAGCAGCTGGTAGACGTCGTGGGTGCCGCCGGGGTAGCGCGCCTCGACGAGCGCCGAGGCCAGGGCCGGCGGCCCGTCGTGGATCGCCACGACGTCGAGCACGTGGATCGAGGCGACGTCGCGCGCCTTGGAGCCGAACCAGCGGCGGTCGAGCAGCCAGTCGGCGAGCCGCTCCTCGTCGAGCGAGGCGAGGTCAACGCTTGCCATCGGTCAGCTCCATGTCGGCGTCGGGGTCCTCCTTGAGCAGGAACCAGAACCAGCCCCGCGGGGCGAGCGTGAGCAGGTAGGGCAGCTCGCCGATGCGCGGGAAGCGCGTGCGCCCGAGCATCTCCTCGGGCCACCGCCCCTCGTAGGCTGACAGATCGAGCTCCACCGCCTGGGCCGAGCGCGCCACGTTGTGCACGCAGAGGACGACGTCCTCCTCGTAGGCACGGACGTGGGCGAAGATCTTCGGGTTGCTCGGCTCGAGCGGGATGTACTCGCCCAGGCCGAAGACCGGGTGCTCCTTGCGCAGGGCGATGAAGCGCTTGAGCCACCGCAGCAGCGAGGTCGGCGTGCGCAGCTGGGCCTCGACGTTGACCGCCTGGTAGCCGTAGACGGGGTCCATGAGCGGCGGGGCGTAGAGCTGGGCGAAGTCGGCGCGCGAGAACCCGGCGTTGCGGTCGCCCGTCCACTGCATCGGCGTGCGGACGCCGTCGCGGTCGCCGAGGTAGACGTTGTCGCCCATGGCGATCTCGTCGCCGTAGTAGAGGACCGGCGAGCCCGGCAGCGAGAAGAGGATCGCGTGCAGGAGCTGCATCTCGTCGCGACCGTTGTCCAGGAGCGGCGCGAGGCGGCGGCGGATGCCCACGTTGATCTTCATGCGCGGGTCCTTGGCGTACTCGCTGTACATGTAGTCGCGCTCCTCGTCGGTGACCATCTCGAGGGTCAGCTCGTCGTGGTTGCGCAGGAACAGGCCCCACTGGCAGTTCTCGGGGATCGCCGGCGTGCGCTCGAGGATCTCGTACATGGGCGTGGCCTCCTCGCGGCGCGCCGCCATGAACATGCGCGGCATGACCGGGAAGTGGAAGGCCATGTGGCACTCGTCGCCGTCGCCGAAGTACTCGACGACGTCCTCGGGCCACTGGTTGGCCTCGGCGAGCAGGACGCGGTCGGGGTACTCGTTGTCCACCGTGGCGCGCACCTTCTTGAGGAAGTCGTGGGTCTCGGGGAGGTTCTCGCCGTTGGTGCCGTCGCGCTCGAAGAGGTAGGGCACGGCGTCGAGGCGGAAGCCGTCGAGCCCGAGGTCCAGCCAGAAGCGCAGGACGTCGAGCATCGCCTCCTGCACGGCCGGGTTGTCGTAGTTGAGGTCGGGCTGGTGGGAGAAGAAGCGGTGCCAGTAGTAGGCGCCGGCGACGTCGTCCCACGTCCAGTTCGACGTCTCGGTGTCCGTGAAGATGATCCGCGCCTCTTCGTAGCGCTGGTTGGTGTCCGACCAGACGTACCAGTCGCGCTCGGGCGAGCCGGCCGGGGCCTCGCGCGCGCGCTGGAACCACGGGTGGTCCGAGGAGGTGTGGTTCATGACGAGGTCGGCGATGACCCGCAGGCCGCGCTCGTGCGCCGCCTCGATGAAGGTCCGGACGTCGTCGATCGTCCCGTAGTCGGGGTGGACCTCGTAGTAGTCGGCGATGTCGTAGCCGCCGTCGCGCAGCGGGCTGGCGTACATCGGCAGCAGCCAGACGACGTCGATCCCCAGCCACTGCAGGTAGTCGAGCTTCTCGGTCAGCCCGCGGAAGTCGCCCGAGCCGTCGGCGTTGGCGTCGAAGAAGCCGCGCAGGTGGATCTCGTAGAAGACGGCCTTCTTGAACCACAGCGGATCGGCCTCGAACCAGTGGCCCGAGGACGTGGGGGGAGGCGGCGGCGTCATGCCGTGTTCACCCGCAGCACGTGTCCGGCGCGCTCGCCGGGATCCAGGCGCACGTAGTTGCCGCCCAGGCGCCACTGGTAGAGCTGGCCGTCGAGCAGGTCCTCGGCCTCGAAGGCCGGCGGGACGCCGAGCTCGTAGGGCACCTGCACCAGGCCCTCCTGGGCGTGGTGGGGATCGAGGTTGACCACGCAGATGATCGCGTTGGGGCCCTCGCGCTTGGCGTAGGCGATGACGGCGTCGTTGGCGGCGTCGAGGAAGCCGATGTTGTCCAGGCGCTGGAGCGCGGGGTTCTCGCGGCGCACGTGGTTGAGGCGCTGGATCATCGGCAGCAGCGGGCCGTCGAGGGCCCGGTGCTTGATCTCGTACTTCTCGTTGTCGAGGAACTCCTCGCTGCCGGGGCGCTGGATGTGCTCGTAGTGCTCGTAGCCGGAGTAGACGCCGTAGCTCGGGCTCAGGGTGGCGCCGAGGATCAGGCGGATCGGGAAGGCCGCCGGGCCGCCCTCGGCGAGGTAGTCGGTGAGGATGTCGGGCGTCGTGAGGAAGAAGTTGGGGCGGAAGTACTCGCGCTCGGGGCCGTGGGCGAGCTCGTTGACGTACTCCATGAGCTCCCAGCGGTTGTTCTTCCACGTGAAGTACGTGTAGCTCTGCGCGAAGCCGAGCTTGGCCAGCTCGCGCATGACCGAGCGGCGGGTGAAGGCCTCGGCGAGGAAGATCACGTCGGGGTCGGTGGCGCGGATCTCGCGGATCAGCCACTCCCAGAAGGCGAAGGGCTTGGTGTGCGGGTTGTCGACGCGGAAGACCTTCACCCCGCGATCGACCCAGTGGCGCACGACCTCCAGCAGCGCGTCCCAGAGGGCGCGCCAGTCCTCGGAGGCGAAGTTGACGTTGTAGATGTCCTGGTACTTCTTGGGCGGGTTCTCGGCGTACTTCAGCGTCCCGTCGGGGCGGCGGAAGAACCACTCCGGGTGCTCCTTGAGCCACGGGTGGTCGGGCGAGCAGTTGATCGCCAGGTCCAGGCAGGTGTCGATCCCATGCTCGGCCGCGGCGGCGACGAGCGCGCGGAAGTCCTCGTCGGTGCCGAGGTCGGCGTGGATCGCGTCGTGGCCGCCACTCTCGTCGCCGATGGCGTACGGGCTGCCCGGGTCGCCGGGCTCGGCGGTCAGGGTGTTGTTGCGCCCCTTGCGGCTCGTGTGGCCGATCGGGTGGATCGGCGGCATGTAGAGGACGTCGAAGGCCAGCTCGGCGAGCTTGGGGAGCTGTTCCTGGACGCCCTTGAAGCCGCCCCACGAGCGCGGGAAGAGCTCGTACCAGGAGCCGAAGCGCGCCAGCGTGCGGTCGACGTCGACCTCCAGCGGCTGAGGCAGCTCGGTCGCCTCGGTGCGTTCCTGGTTGGCCTCGACGAGCTCGAGCAGCGCCGGGTCCAGGGCGGCCTGCGGATCGGTGAGGATCTCGTCGGCGGCGGCCTTCAGGTGGCGCTTCTCGTCGCCCTTGGCGCGGTGCGCGGCCGCGGCGATGATGACGGCGCCCTCGCTCAGCTCGCCGCTGAGGTCGGGCTGGCCGAACTCGACCTTGCGCGCGAGCTCGTCGCGCCAGCCGGCGAAGAGGTCGACCCACGCCTGGATCGTCCATTGCGTGATCCCGGGAGCGTCGACCGTGAAGATCCCCTCCCAGCGCACGCCGTTGTGGTGGGCGTCGACCGCGTGCAGCGGCGCCTCGCGCCACTTCTTCTCCCCGGGCGCGCGCCAGCGCACGACGGCGCGCAGCACCTCGTGGCCGTCGCGGAAGATGTCCGCCGAGACGTGCACCGTGTCGGCGACGGTGCGCTTGACTGGCCAGCGCCCGGCGTCGACGGTTGGCGACGGGTACGCGATCCGGATGCGGCTAGGCGATTTGGCCTTGGCGCGAGCGGGCACGTCCACCCCTCTTTCCCACATGCGACTTCCACGAACCAGCGGGATACAACTGCATCTCACCTCGCTTCCGGACGGGAAGCTTGGCGCATCGGCGTTCGCCTTCGTCGACTGGCTCGCCGCGGCCGGGCAGTCGTGGTGGCAGGTGCTCCCGCTCGGCCCGCCCAACCGCCAGGGCTCGCCCTACAAGGCCGCGTCGGCTTTCGCTGCATGGCGCGGGCTTCTGGCCGATCCGCACGCGCCCGTGAGCGAGGCCGAGCTCGACGCGTTTCGGGCGCGTCACGCCTTCTGGGCCGACGACTGGGCCGCGTTCGCCGGCGGCACGCGGGCGGTCAACGACCAGGTCCGCTTCGAGCGCGAGTGGTCTGCACTGCGCGTTTACGCGCGCGAGCGCGGCGTGCGGCTGATCGGCGATGTCCCCATCTACGTCGCGGCCGGCAGCGCCGACCACGTGCGCCGGCCCGAGCTCTTCCGCGACGACGTCGTGGCCGGCGTCCCGCCCGACGCCTTCACGGCCAAGGGCCAGCTCTGGGGCAACCCGATCTACGACTGGTCCGCGATGCGCGCGCGCCGCTACCGCTGGTGGGTGCAGCGCCTGCGCCGGACCTTCGACCTCTTCGACCTCGCGCGCATCGACCACTTCCGCGGCTTCGCCGCCTACTGGGCGGTGCCCGCGGGCGCGCGCGACGCCTCGGGCGGGCACTGGGCGCGCGGCCCGGGCGCCGCGCCGTTCGAGGCCGCGCGCGCCGAGCTGCGCCGGCTGCCGCTGATCGCCGAGGACCTCGGGGTCATCACGCCGGCGGTCACGCGGCTGCGCGAGGGGCTCGGGCTGCCGGGCATGGTCGTCCTGCAGTGGGGCTTCAACCCGGGCGAGCGCGAGAGCGTCCACGTCCCCGCGCGCTACCGCGCCGACCAGGTCCTCTACACCGGCACCCACGACAACGACACCCTGCGCGGCTGGCTGGACGCGCTGGGCCCGGAGCAGCTCTCGCTGGTGCGGGCCGAGGGCGTGCGCGGCCGCGAGCCGTGGTGGGGCCTCATCGAGCTCGCGCTCTCCGCGAAGCCGCGCCTGTGCATGCTCCAGGCCCAGGACGTGCTCGGCTTGGGCTCCGAGGCGCGGATGAACACCCCGGGCGTCGCGGGCGGGCAGTGGAGGTGGCGCCTGAGGCCGGGCGCGCTGACGCCCGCGCTGGCGCGACGCTTGCGGCGGCTGACCGCGGCCGCAGGCCGCCTGCCTTCCTGACGTCGGCGGCGCCTCGCGGCCGGGCACCGAGGGGAACGAGCCGCACCTGCACCGCCACCGCCCGCGGCCTCCCCGAGCGCGGCGTCCTGCTTTGGTGTTGTCCTGCAACACCTGGACAGGACGCTGCGCCCCGCGCCGGCGGACGGCGGCGAGCGGCGGCGCGGGCGGAGCGACTCACTCCCCTCGATGCCTCGCCGCGCAGCGCCGCAAGCGAGCGCGGCAGAGGCGTGCGAGCATTGCGCGCCCGTGCCGCCGCCCAGCCGATCCGAGCAGCTCGCCGACCTCGTTCCCAGGGCCACCGCGCTCATCCAGGCGTGGGAGGCGAGGTTCGGCGCCTACGACACGCATCCGGCCGACGCGCCCGACGCCGAGCGGCTGCAGGCCGCGTGGGACGCCTTCGGCGCCCGGATGGCCGACCACTACCCCTTCTTCCATCCGCGCTACGCCGGGCAGATGCTCAAGCCGCCGCACCCGGTCGCGGTGGCCGGCTACCTGGCCGCGATGCTCGTCAACCCCAACAACCACGCCCTCGACGGCGGGCCGGGGACGAGCGCGCTCGAGGTCGAGGTCGTCGAGCAGCTGCGCGCGATGTTCGGGGTCCCCTCCCCCGCGCTCGGGCACCTGACCTCGAGCGGGACGATCGCCAACCTCGAGGCGCTCTGGGTCGCCCGCGAGGTCCACCCCGGCAAGCGCATCGTGCACAGCTCCGCCGCGCATTACACGCACGCGCGCATGTGCGAGCTGCTGGGCATGACGGGCACCGCCGTCGCGCCCGACGCCCTCGGGCGCCTGGACCTCGACGCGGTGGAGGCCGAGTGCGCCAAGGGCGACGTCGGCACCATCGTCCTGACCGCCGGCTCGACCGGCCTCGGCGCCATCGACCGCATCGACGAGGCCCTCGCGCTGCGCGACCGCTACGGCGCGCGCCTGCACGTCGACGGCGCCTACGGCGGCTTCTTCACGCTGCTCGCCCGCGGCGAGGACCCGCTCGTCGAGGCCGCCCCCTACGCCGCGATCGCGCAGTGCGACTCCGTCGTCGTCGACCCCCACAAGCACGGCCTGCAGCCCTACGGCTGCGGCGCGGTGCTCTTCGCCGACCCCGCGGTACAGCGCGTCTACCGCCACGACTCGCCCTTCACCTACTTCACCGAGGCCGACCTGCACCTCGGCGAGATCAGCCTCGAGTGCTCGCGCGCGGGCGCGGCCGCCGCCGGGCTGTGGCTGACGCTGCAGGCCCTGCCGCTGGAGCGCGACGACGGCCTCGGCGCCGTGCTCGCGGCCGGCCGCCGCGCCGCGCTGGACTGGGCCGAACGACTGCGCGACTCCGACGTGCTCGAGCTGCACGTCGACCCCGAGCTCGACATCGTCACCTACCTGCCGCGCGCCCCTTCGCTCTCGGCGCTCGACCGGGCCAGCGAGGCCGTGCTCAAGGCCGGCATGGACGACCCCGACGACCCCGTCTTCCTCAGCACCCTGTACCTCGGGCGCGACGCGCTGGCGGCGCGCCACCCGGGCCTCGAGCTCGACGCCGACGGCGCGCGCGTCCTGCGCAGCGTGCTCATGAAGCCCGAGCACGAGCACGCCGTCGACTGGCTGCACGCGCGCGTCGAGGACCTCACCCGCGCCGCCCTCTCGTGACGCGCCGCGGGCTCGTCGCCCTCGGCGACTCGATCACCAACGGCCACGGCGAGCCCGCCCTCGGGGTGACGATGCAGTCGTGGGCGCAGTGGCTCGCCGAGGCGCTGGCGCTGCCCTTCACCAAGCTCGCGCGCGACGGCGCCCGCGCCGCCGACGTGCTCTGCGAGCAGGCCCCGCGCCTCGACGGCCCCTACGACGTCGCCTGCCTGTACGCGGGCGTCAACGACGCGCGCGCGCCCGACTGGGACGCCGCCGCCTACGAGGCGAGCCTGCGCGCCACGGCGATCGCGCTCGCCGCCTGCAGCGAGCGCCTGCTGCTGTGCACGCTGCCGCTCGACCTCGGCCGCCCGCGCGCGGAGCCCAAGCCGCGCGAGGCCAACGGCGTCGTGCGCGCGGTCGCCGCCGACCACGGCGCCGCGCTCGCCGGCCTCGAGGATCTCGCCGGCGCGCCGTGGCTGATGCCCGACGCCGTCCACCCGACGGCGGTCGGCCAGCTCGAGATCGCCGACCGCGCCGCGCGGGCCCTCGGCGCGCCGCTGCCCTCCGCCCGCGTCGAGGTCTACGAGTCCCACCGCGCCCGCGCGCGCTTCGCCGCCCGCTGGGGCGTCATGCTCGCCGGCGACCTGCGCCGCCGGGCCGTCGAGCGCGTGCGGCTGCGCTAGGCGGGCGGGGCGAGCACGAGCTTGAACTCGAGCACGCCGTGGTCGCGCACGGTCACGATCCCGGCGACGCTCGGCGCCTGGATCGCGAAGTCCGCGAAGCGGATCGGGGCGCTGCCCACGAGCTCCAGGCGCCCGCCCGCGACACGCCGGCCGCGGACCGTCGCCGCGATCGGCGCGCGGTGGCCGTGGAGCTCGAGCGTGCCCCGCGCGCGCACGCCGCCGCCCGCAATGGCGAATGGGCCCGCGAGCGTGAAGCGCGCGCTCGGGTAGCGGTCGGTCTCGATGCCGCGCGAGCGCAGCGCATCGTCGCGCCGCGTCTGGTCGGAGCGCAGCGTGCGCAGGTCGGCGCGCAGGTCGGCGGCGCGGACCTCCTCCCCCGCGACGCTCACCGTGCCCGCGACCGAGCTCGTGCGCCCGACCGCGGTGCGCACCCCGATGCCCAGGTACTGCTCGTTGACGCGATAGCCGACGTAGCTGTCGGCCGGCGACGGGCGGAAGGCGCCGCTGCCGCCGCCCGCGGCGGGCGCGCCCGAGAGCTTCGGCGGCGGGGGCGCGTCGTCGCCGGTCAGCGCGAGGACCGCGTAGCCGCCGACCGCGACCACGACGACGGCGCCGACGACGCACAGCAGCGCGATCCGCGCGCGCCGGCTCATCAGTCGTAGAGCGTGAAGACGGCGAGGATCACGTAGAGCGCCACCAGCGCCCAGCCCTCGAAGGCGACCGCCTCGCCGTCGCCGGTGATCTGCCAGACGGCCAGCGAGGTCAGCAGCAGCGCGCCGATGAGCACGGGCGCCAGGGCGAAGGTCAGCTGCGTCGTGAACATCAGCGAGATGAGCACGAGCGCCGGGTACAGGAAAGCGGCCACCTGGGCGACCGAGTTCTTCACCACCGAGATCGCGAGGTCGTACTGGCCCTTGTGCGCGAGCACGATCCCGGCGACGTTCTCCACCGCGTTGCCCGCCAGCGCCACCACGACCAGGCCGGCGAAGGCCTCCGAGACGCCGAGGCGGTCGATCGTCGGGCGCAGCGCCGCGACGAACCAGTCCGACACGAAGGCCGAGCCGACGCCGCCCGCCGCGAGCAGGGTGATCGCGACCGGCAGCGCGACCCGCGGCCGCCGCTCGCCGGGCCCCTCCTCGGCGCGCTCCGCGCGCAGGTAGGGCACCACCCACGCCAGGTAGACGCCCAGCAGCGCCACCGCCGCGATCGACGAGATCGCGCGCTCGTGGTGCGCGGCCGGCTCGTGGGTCGCGTGCGCCAGGCCGACGAGCACGATGATGAAGCTCGTGACGAGCAGCAGGGTCGCGGTGTCGTTGGGCAGCCGCCGGCGGAAGCGCATCACGCCGTCGGGCGCGGCGCGCGCCCCGACGACGATCACGAGGCCCAGGACGAGCAGGGCGTTGGCGAACAGCGAGCCGATGATCGAGGTCTGCGCCACCACGACCTCGCCCGCGCGCAGGGCGAAGATCACGACGAAGAGCTCGGGCAGGTTGCCGAGCGTCGACTGCAGCAGGCCGGTGACCGCGGCGCCGTAGCGCTCGCCGACCTGCTCGGTGGCCAGCGAGACGACGTGCGCGAGTCCGGCGAGCGCCACGGTGGCGAGGACGAAGGCGAGCACCGGCGTCCAGCCCGCGTAGTGGGCCACGCCCGCGAGCGCCGTGGCTGCGGCGATGGCGGCGATCGCGATGCGCTCGTTGCGCGAGAGCCCCTCCATGGCGGCCAGCGAGGATACGGGGCGCGCCGCCCGGACTACGCTCCGTCGACGATGCTGCGCCTGACCCTCGCCCGCCTGCGCGCCCGCGGCCGCCTCGTCGTGCACGGACGTCCGCGGCTCGGCCGTGACGTGCGCCTGGACCTCGCACCGGGCGCGCTGCTCACGCTCGGCGACGGCTGCCGCATCGGCGACGGGTGCCGCCTGCACCTCGGCGCCGGGGCGGCCGTGACCGTCGGCCCCGGCGCCCGCCTGGGCGAGCGCTGCGTCGTCGCCGCCCACGAGCGCGTCGAGATCGGCCCCGGCGCCCGCCTCGGCGACGAGGCCGTGCTCATCGACTTCGACCACGACGTGCGCGACGTCGAGCGGCCCGTCCGCGAGCAGGGGCTCGTCACCAGCCCGGTCGTCATCGGAGAGCGGGCGGTGATCGGCCAGGCCGCGGGCGTGCTGCGCGGCGTGACCGTCGGCGCGGGCGCCCGCGTCGGCGTGCGGGCCGTCGTCACTCACGACGTGCCGGCCGGGGCGCGGGCCGAGGGGACGCCCGCGCGCGTGCGGGCGTGAGCTAGATCCCCTCGCTCTCGGGCGGGCGCACGCGCGCGACCATGACCAGGCCGGCGAGGATTGCGGCCACGCCGACCAGCTGCAGCCCCGAGGGCGCCTCGGCGAAGAGCAGCGCGCCGAGGATCACCGACCCCACGGGCTGGATGCACAGCAGCAGCGAGGTCAGCGCCGCCGGCAGGCGCGGCAGCGAGGCCGAGATCAGCAGCCAGCCGACGACCTGCGAGCTGAGCGCGAGGATCAACAGCCACGCGTGGGCCGGCCACGACGGGACGAGGTCGGCGTCCCCGATCAGCGCGCCGGCGCCGATCGCCGCCACGGCGGCGACGAAGGTGGCGTCGAAGAGCGGGCCGGCGACGCGCCGGCGCTCGCCGCTGCCCGCGCGCAGCAGGAGGATGAAGGCGGTGTAGGCCAGGCCGGTCGCCGCCCCGTAGACGACCCCCTGCCGCGGGTTGGCGCCGTAGGCGCCCTGCTCGAGCGCGCCCGAGATGAGCACGACGCCGCTGAGCACGAGGGGCAGCGTCGCGAGCACGCGGGCGGCGGGCCGCTCGCCGAGCGCCAGCCACGCCACGAGCGGCACGAAGGCGACCTGCAGGTTGCCGAGCACGGTCGCCAGGCCGGCGCCGACGTCCTCGATCGCGTGGTGCCAGCAGATGAGGTCGGCGGCGAAGAACACCCCCGCCAGCGCCGACAGACGGCGGTCGCGGCCGGCGCGCGGGCCGAGGCGCCCGTCCTCCCACCACGCCAGCACGGCGAGGACGGGGACGGCGTAGGCGCAGCGGAAGATGGCGGCCGTGGAAGGCGAGACCCCCGCCTGCTTGACGAGGATCGCCGAGAAGGCGATCGTCAGCGCCCCCGCGATCGCCATCGCGCGCGGGCGCGCGACGAGCGCCGACACGGGGGCGGGGACGGCGGGGGCGGCGCTCCGGGCCAAGGCCCGGACAGGCTACGCGCCGCCGCTCACGACCGGGCAGCTCGCGTCGAGCAGGTTGCAGGCCAGGATGTAGCCGGTGTAGGTCAGGGCGTAGGGCTCGAGGCCGAGCGGGTGGTCGTGGTCGGTCGAGGGCTGGGGCAGCAGGGCCCCGGCGATGCGGACCGTGCCCGAGCCGAGCGCGATCTCGCCCAGCGTCGCCCGCTCGAGCACGGGGCCCGCGTCGCGCGTGCCGCTGTTCACCGAGGTCGCCGCGATCCGCCCACCGGCGTCCTGGAAGGTCTGCGCGTCGACGTCCCACTGGCGCGCCGAGGAGGCGTCGGCGCCCGAGCCGTCCTGGATCGCGAAGCCCAGCGGCGTCGGCTCGAAGACCTGGCGGCGCATGCCGGTGTTGAAGCGCGAGCCGGGCTGGTTGACGTTGCGCGCCAGCCGGTCGTCGAGCGTGCGCTCGTCGCTCGTGCACGTGTCGTCGGCGGCGTAGGCGGTGCAGCGCCGGAAGGTCACCTGCCCGGTGTAGACCGTCGTGCGGCCGACCTGCGAGGCGGGGACGTCCGCGAGCTCGGGCAGCGCGCGCAGCGCGCCGTCGGTGAGCACGAGGTTGCCCCCGGCGCGCACCCAGTCGCGCAGCTTGGCCATCCAGGCGTCCTTCTCGGCCGTCGTGTAGGCGCCGGTGCCATCTGCGGCCGGCAGCGCCGTGAAGCTCACGGTGCCGGCATAGCTCGTGTCGGCGACCGCGGTGCAGTTGACGACCTGCACGCGGTAGTCGCCCGCCGGGGGGCTGTCGAGCGAGATCTCCTCGGCGCCGGGGTCCGAGGTCGTCGCGCTGCGCACGTCGGCGTAGCCGGCGCCGGCCTTGCGCTGCAGGTAGAGATCGAAGTCGCCGACGGGGTCGGGCCAGGTGATGCGCACGGCCATCGAGGCGTTGCCGTCGTCGGGGCCGACCGTGAAGTCGTGGCTGTCGGTCGACGCGTCCGTCCGGGTGCACGAGTCCGCGCCCTGCGCGGGGGCCGTCGGCTTGGTGTCGGCAAAGGTCACGTCCGCGGTCGGCGGGCCGCTCGGGCGCGTCTCGTCGCCGAACGGGCCGGTGTAGCCGGGCAGCGCGTCGTCGGCGAGAACGAGGTTTCGCAGGCCATCGAGCGACTGGGAGCCCGCGATCACCGCGTGCGGGTCGATCGCATGGAACCGGTCGGCCGGGTCGGAGATGAAGCCGTCGAGGTCGGAGAAGAAGTCGGTGTTGGCGACGTCGTAGCCCTTGAGCACGGGCGGCGCGTCGCCGTTGGTGTCGCCGTCGCTCGACGCGGGCCCCGAGGTGAAGTGCACGTCGATGCGCGCCGGGCCGGCCGTCACCCCCGCGAGCAGCGCGACGACGACGCGCCACGGCACCTGGTGCGCGCGCCCCTGCTCGTCGCGGTAGCTCGCCTGTGGGCGGTTGACCGTCGCCGTCAGCCCCGCCTGCAGGTACAGCGGCGACTGGTTGAAGTCCTGGGCGACGGTGACCCACTCGCCCTCGGCGGCGGGATCGGTGCCGGGGTGCTCGTCGCAGTGCTGGCACTGGATCGCGAGCGTGGCGCTGCCCGTCGAGATCCCCTGGACGTTGGGCAGCGTCGCGGCGACGCGCATGCCGCCGTCGTAGATGCCCGGCACGTCGCGCGTGGCGGCGCGGCGCTGGACGCGGAGCTCGTAGACCGAGCCGTCGGCCGACGGCGTCGCGGTCGCGCCGTCGATGTCGGGCTGGGGGTCGGTGTTCGCGGGCGCGTCGCCCTGGAGGACCTGCTCGTCGCGCCTGACGCGCACGTTGGGCACGTAGCCCTGGGCGCCGGGCGCGTCCATGCGCGCCGAGACGGGCGCGAGCATCGAGGCCAGGTGGGCGTAGATGAGCGCCTTGTTGCCGTCGACGTGCATCTGCTCGGTGTGCGGGTCGAAGACGATGTTCTTGTCGAGGTGGCTGAAGGCCATCTCGTTGTCGATCCCGTCGGCCTGCAGGCCGAGCTTGGAGTCGAACCAGTCGCCGAGCGCGCCCGTCGTCGTGTAGTTGATCGTGTCGTAGACCGAGCCCCACGTCTGGCCGTAGATCTTGGTGCAGACGTCGCCCAGCTCGCCAGGCACGCACGGATCCGGGTTGCTCTCGGGCTCGGCGACCTCGTCGTTGGGCTTGACGATCGGCGACCACTTGACCGCCTCGTAGGTCGAGCGGTTGATCGCCTTGGCCGTCTCGCGGATGCGCGCGTCCTTGCCGAGCGTGTGGCGGCCGTGGGGCAGCAGCGTGTAGCTGAGCGCGTCGGCCTCGGGCTGGCCGTGGAGGTCGTCGCCGGCGGTGAACGGGCCCGCCTGGCGGGCACCGTCGTAGAAGCCCATGAAGGCGTTGGTCTCGGGTTCCGAGGCGCCGCTGTAGGGCCGGAAGGAGTAGCCGATGTCGGGCCAGTCGCGGTTGGGGTCGACGCCGTTGCCGTTGTAGCGCTGGAAGAAGACGCCGCCCGACTGCACGCTGCCGCGCCGCCAGCCGTCCGGGTTGGGGTAGGTGAAGTAGACGATCGCCTTCTTGAGGACGTCGGCGAAGGTCGGAGCGCCCGCGCTCACCGCGGCGGGCACGACCGGCTTGCCGGCCATCCCGGTGTCGTAGGCGGTGACGAGGTCCTCCATCGCCCGCGTACCGCCCTCGGCGCCGGCGCGCTCGATCCCGTGGATCGAGAGCGAGAGCGCGTAGCGCTTCTTGCCGGCGTCGGGGACCGTCTCGTCGGTCACCCGGACGACGATCAGGTCGCTGCGCTTGCGCTCGAGCGTGGACGTCGGCAGGCCGGCCGACACGTACTCGGGCTTGGGCGTGAACTCCAGCGAGGAGAGGTTGTCGCCGGGGAACATCCGCGCCGGGTCGGCCTGCACCTGCGACTTGGTCTGCGACCCGTCGCCGATCTTGCCGTCGAGGACGAGGACCTCCATGTAGCGCGACCAGCGCGGGTTCATGTACTTCAGCGCGTCGACGAACTCGTCGACGCCGATGAAGCTCGAGGCGGGGATGTTGCCCTCCGCGCGCGGCGAGCAGACCGGCGAGCCGATCGTCATGCAGCCCGCGAGCGGGTCCGGGAAGACGCGGCCCAGAGCCGTGTACTGCTGGTCGGAGGTCGCCACCGGCGAGGCCGCGGCGGGGGCCGCCGCGAGCGCGGCGACGGCGAGGGCGAGGACGGCGGCGCGAGCATGCATGCGCGCTCAAACGGCGCGTCGGTGCGGAACTTGCCCCAATCCGCCTAGCGCGCGACCGGCAGGCGCCGCGGCGCGTAGCGCCGGCCCCACAGCGAGCCGCCCGCGCGCAGCGTCGCCGCCGCCGCGCCCGTCGTCGGCTTGTAGTGCACGTGGTGGCCGCCGAGCGTCCCGGTGACCGTCCCCTTGCGGCTGATGCGCAGCGTCCCGTGCGCGATGCCGGAGACGTGCACGGTGCCCGAGAGCGTGCCCTCGCTGGTCGAGAGCGAGCCGGTCACGCGCAGGCCCGGCACGAAGGCGTAGTCGCGCAGGTGCAGGCGGCCCTCGAAGCTCGCCTGGCCGGAGTAGCTGCCGCCGCGCAGGCCTCCGCCGCGGACGTCGAGCCCGGCGAAGAGCGCCTGCAGGGCGCTCAGGCGCGCGTCGCCGGCGGTGTCGAGGACGGCGAAGACGACGCGCCCGCGCGTGCCGCCGACGCCGGGCGCCGAGCGGAAGTCCTTCAGCGAGCGCGGCGGCAGCGGCGCCGGCGCGACCCCGTTGTCGCGGCCCAGGCACGGGTGGCCGACCGACAGGTCGTCGATGAAGCGCGTCAGGGCCTGCTGCGTGCAGCCGGTGATGTCGCTGTCGAGCGCGTCGTGGCCCGAGCCCTTGAGCGCGACGAGCGTCGAGTGCGGCAGCTCCTGCGCGGTCGCGCGGTCGTTCTCCAGCGGCGTGCGCGTGTCCAGTCGCCCGCCGAGCAGCAGCGCCGGCACGTCGGGCAGCGGCCCCGTGAAGGACGGGCGGAACGCGTCGTTCGGCCACTGCAGGCAGTCGTCGACGTAGCCCGTGCGCAGCACCGTCTGCGCGTCGAAGGGGTCGTAGTCGGTGGGCGGGATGGCGGCGAGCGCCTGCTGGGCCTGAGCCTCGCGATCGACCAGCGGCGCGCCGCGCGTGAAGGGCAGGGTGACGTCGGTGCAGCCGGTCGTCGCGTTGAGGCCGACCGAGAGGTCGCCGAGCCTGGTCTCGCCGCCCTGGCCGATGCGGCGCAGGCGCATGAGCAGCGCCGGGTCGCCGCGCCGCGCGGCGCTCATCGCCGCCGGCAGCGAGGACTGCAGGAACGGGTTGAGGTCGCCGGCGACGAGCAGGAACGAGAGCTCGTCGGGCGTGTGGTACTCGGTCGGCTGCTTGCGCCCGTGGTCGTCGTAGTAGCTGCCGCGCAGCGGCCCGGACGCGTTGATGCGCCGCACGAGCGCGCCGACGTCGCTGACCGGGTCCTTCGTGGCGAAGCGGCAGGCGCCGTGGGCGCACTGCTCGTCGAGCACGCGCGGCAGGTTGCGGTAGGTGTCCAGCAGGAAGGCGTCCGGGCCGTCGGGGCCGACGATCGAATCGAGGATCAGCCGGTCGACGTGGTCGGGGAACGCGCGCGCGTACTGCAGCGCGACGTGGGTCCCGTAGGAGATCCCCATCAGCGCGACCTTGTCGGCGCCCAGCGCCTTGCGCAGGTCGTCGATGTCGAGCACGGTGTCGGCCGTCGTGTAGAAGGCGCGGCGCGGCCCGATGCGCCCGGCGCAGCCGGCGACCGCCGAGGGCAGGGTCGGGTCCAGCGTGCGCAGGCGCTGGAGGTTGGGGCAGTTCAGGACCCCCGACTCCCCGGTGCCGCGCTGGTCGAGCACCGCCAGGCGGTAGCGGCGCAGCGCGGGGTCCAGTGAGATGGCGAACGACGAGGCGGCCGAGACCGACGACTGCCCCGGCCCGCCCGAGAGCGCGATGAGGACCTTGCGCGGCCCGTTGCGCTGGATCGCGTAGTGCAGCGGCACGCTCCCGGGGAAGGCGCCGGTCCGGTCGAGCGGCACGTTCAGCGTCGCGCAGCCGAAGTCCTCCTGGCCCCGGCAGGCCTTGAGCGCCGGGGCGGCGAAGGCAGCCGGGGGCGCGAGCGCAGCCAGGACGACGAGAGCGGAGGCAGCGGCGAGGTGAGCGCGCAAGGACGGCGCACGGTACACGCATCGACGCGATGGCGAGGTCGCTTTGGACCTCTTGATCTGGAAATAAGGCGAGTTCGCAATACTCTGATGTGACGATGCCGAATGGGGAGAGGACGCTGCTCGGCTCCCGGCGCACGGAGGAGCAATCGGCACTCGCCCGCGAATGGCGACGGCTAGGCCGTGCCGCGACCTTCGTCGCGGTCCTCACCAGCCCGGGGATGTTCGTCTGGCTCTACGGCGCCAACGGCTGGCCGTGGTTCTGGGCGCTGCTGGCGACCTTCGTCCTCGTCATCGCCTTCCGCGGCTTCGTCGACGTCGTCGCCCACAAGCTGATCCCGCGCGCGAGCCTCTACGGCGCCGGGCACGAGCTCATGGCGCAGGACATCGTCGACCGGCGGCGCGTCTGGTACTGGCGCGCGCGCTTCCGCCACCTCTTCTGGTTCGCGCTCATCGTCGGCTCGATCCTCGGCCTCACGTACGCCTTCGGCGGGACCGTCCAGGACCTGCTCGACGCGATACCGCAGCTCGCGACCTACCTCGTCGGCTTCGGCCTGCAGATCCCGCTCTTCTTCCTGGTCAACATCCTCATCCTCTTCGGGCCGCTGCTCTTCTTCGGCCTCAAGCAGATGAAGGGCTACGAGCCGGGCGACGCGGACTGGGGCGTCAAGCTCGCGGACGTCCGCGGCCAGGCCGAGCCCAAGGCCGAGGTGACCAAGGTCATCGAGCTGTGGTCGGCCGGCGAGGAGTTCCGCAAGGCCGGCGGCAAGCCCGAGCGCGGCCTGCTCTTCATCGGCGCGCCGGGCACCGGCAAGACGATGCTCTCCAAGGCGATCGCGACGTCGTTCAACTCGCCGATCGTGACCATGCCGGGGTCGGGCTTCGCGCAGACCTTCATCGGCATGGACGTCGTCATCGTGATGTTCCTGATCCGCAAGGCGCGCAAGCTCGCCCGCAAGTGGGGCGACACGTGCATGATCTTCATCGACGAGATCGACGCCGTCGGCATGCGCCGCCAGGCGCTGGGCGGCGGCAGCAGCTTCCGCCCGATGGCCAGCGGCTTCGAGGAGCCCCCGATGTACGGGCCGTGGGGCGCCCTGACCCCGACGGGTGACCTCGTGCTCGAGACCCGCCAATGGCGCGACCGGCTCTTCGCCTCGCGCGCCGAGCCCAAGGGCCCGACGGCGCTGCCCGGCCCCTACGGCGCGGTCCGCGACCGCATCCAGGGCGTGATGTTCCCGGGCATGGGCGGCGGCGGCCAGCTCGCGCTCAACCAGCTGCTCGTGCAGATGGACGGCGTCGACGAGCCGCCGTTCATGCGCAAGTTCCTGTCCAACCGCTTCAACACCTTCCTCGACGCGACCTACATCGTCCCGCAGCGGATCGGCAGGCTGCGGCTGCGCGTCAAGCCGCCCAAGCCGCGGCCGGAGCAGGTCTACTTCATCGGCGCCACCAACGTCCCGATCGAGTCGCTCGACCCGGCGCTCGTGCGCCCCGGCCGCATGGGCCGCCACATCTGGTTCCGCACGCCGACCAAGGACGACCGCAAGGACATCTTCGACCTCTACCTCGAGCGCGTCTCCCACGAGGAGGACCTCGACCGCGCCGAGCGCCGCGACGAGCTCGCGCGGATGACGAACGGGTACTCGCCGGCCATGATCGAGCAGGTCTGCTCGATGGCGCTGACCTACGCGCACTCCGAGGGCCGCCCCGAGTTCGACCGCAAGGACCTCGTCGAGGCCATGACGACGATCGAGTCGGGCACCGCGGTCGGCATCAACTACATCGAGGACGAGACGCGCGCCGTCGCGATCCACGAGGCTGGGCACGCCGTCGCCAGCCACGTCTACATGCAGGACGTGCTCTCGACCCGCCTCTCGATCCGCATGCGCGGAGGCTCGCTGGGCCACCACCAGGCGATCGAGAAGGAGGAGCGCTTCTCGAGCTGGCGCCACGAGGAGGTCGGCAACCTCGTCTGGACGCTCGGCGCGATGGCGGCCGAGCACGTCTTCTACGGCGAGAACGGCGTCGGCGTCGGCGGCGACATCCAGAGCGCGACCTGGCGCGCGTCGCGGATGGTGGGCATGAGCGGCATGGGCCCCGAGCCCCTGGACCTGCGCGGCCGCGTGCCGAAGGAGCGCCTGAGCGACGTCGAGCACGAGCTCATGAAGCGCTTCGAGCGCATCGGGCTGCAGATCATGAACCGCGCGCGCATGGCGAGCGCGATGGACGCCGACCCGATGGGCGCCGTGCTCGGCGACCCGGCCAAGCGGACCGCCGCCGCGCAGATCCTCGGCCAGGCCTACCTCACCGCGGTCTGCTGTATGCGCGAGAACCGCGAGGCGGTCGCCCGCGTCGCCGACGCGCTCGTGGCGCGCAAGGAGCTCTACGGCGACGAGGTGGTCGAGCTGCTCGACGCCGCCTCCCCGGTGCCGCCCGTCATCGACGTGCTCGACGAGGACATCTGGCCCAAGGTATGAGCGAGGCGGACGACAAGCACCGGGACGGGCGTCCCTGGGACCCCGCGGGGACACGGTCCAAGCACGACCCCGCGTCGCTGCTGCCGGAGGCCAGCGAGCCGCTGATCCCGCCCGAGGCCGAGGTCGTCGAGTCCGACGCGATCGACGAGGACGCGCCCGAGGGCGACCTGCTCCCCGAGCGCCGGCGCGGCGCGGGCGCCCCCGCCCTGGCCGGCTCCGGCAAGCGCCACTCTTCCTACTCCCCACGCTTCCAGTTCCTCACCGGCGCGCTCGTGGCGATCGGCATCGCCGCGGTCGCCGGGATCACGATCGCGATCGTGGGCATCTCCCCCGGCGGCGACGACGGGCCGGCGTGGTCGGGCTGGAAGCCCGCCAAGGGCGGCATCCAGGGCGCGTCGGAGATCGCCGACCACATCGGCGCCCAGTACCGCGAGAAGGGCAAGCAGCTCGTCAAGGTCGAGGCCAACGACATCAGCTACAAGGGCATCCCGCTCACGGTCGCGCTGCGCAAGTCCGCCGAGCAGGGCGGCGCGATCCAGGTCCACGACGAGAAGGGCGTGCTCTTCCAGATGTGCGGCCTGGGCACCAACTGCGCCATCGACGTCGGCAAGCCCTCCAAGGAGCGCGCCTTCCTGCTGCGCCGCGAGGGGCTCGAGCTGGCGCTCTACACGCTGCACTACCTCAAGGACGTCAAGCAGGTCGTGGTGCTGATCCCGGCAACGCCGGGCAAGGCGCAGACGGTGGCGCTGTACTTCACGCGCCAGGCCGTCAAGCCCGAGCTCGACCGGCCGATCACCGCGTCGCTCGTGCCCAGCCCGCCGTCGATCAAGACGGTGACGCTGTCGCCCGACGCGGCCCTCGTCGGCCAGGCCACCGACCCGTACCTCTTCTCGCTGATGGGCTCGAGCTTCAACGACCGCGGCTTCCTCGTCCTCGACCCGTACACGCCCGAGGGCGACCGCGCGCTGCAGAAGCGCCTGAAGCAGCAGCAGCAGGATGCCGCGGCCGCGGCGGCGACGGCCGCCACGCAGGGCAGCGGTTGACCGAGGCCGCGCGCGCGAAGCTCGCGCAGGCCAAGGCGCGCCTGGACGCGCTCGACTGGTACCCGCGCCCGGTGCGCATGCGCTTCGTGCGCCTCGTCAGCGCGCCGTGGCTCTTCCGCCTGCCGTGGTTCCGTCGCTTCGACGGCTACACGATGTGGGACCTGATCCTCGTGCGCGGCCGCGTCGCGGACGCCGGCGACGACCTCGTCACCCACGAGCTCTGCCACGTCTGGCAGATGCAGCACCACCCGCTCGCCATGCCGCTCTCCTACCTGCGCCTCGGCTACCGCGACAACCCCAACGAGGTGCAGGCTCGCCGTGCGGCCGAGGTCACCGCGCGCGCCGATCGCGGCTTCGGCCTGTGCGACACGTGCCGCTTTCAGCGCATCGTCCGCAGCGGCCGCGGGTCGGTCTTCACGCTCTGCGAGCGCTCGAAGATCGACCCGGGCTTCCCCAAGTACCCGCGCGTGCCCGTGGCCGAGTGTCGCGGGTACGAGCCGCGGTCGTAGGTCCAATTGCCGAGGGCGATGATTGAGGTCGTCAACTAGCATGGCTCGGCGATGGCCACCTTCCTGAGACTGCTCGGCTGGCTGCGCCCGTACCGGCGCGGCGTCGTGCTGTCGGGGCTGCTCGCGGCCGTCGCCATGGTCATGACGGTGGCGATCCCGTGGCTCACCGGGCGCGCGATCGACCAGGTCCGCGAGGGCGACACGGCGGGCCTGACGAAGCTGGGTCTCGCCGTGCTGGGCGCAGGCGCGGTGCGCCTGGCGCTCACCGTGGCGCGGCGGCTCGTGGCCGGCCGCGTCTCGCTCGGCGTCGAGCTCGACCTGCGCAACCGCATGTACGAGCACCTGCAGACGCTGGAGCTGGGCTTCTTCGACCGCCAGCAGACCGGCCAGCTCATGTCGCGGGCCACGGTCGACCTGCAGGCGGTGCGCTTCTTCCTCGGCTACGGCCTCGTCTTCATCATCCAGTCGGCGCTGACCATCCTGCTCGCCGGCGCGGCCATGTTCATCGTGCAGCCCGGCCTGGCGGCGGTGTCGCTGCTCCCCGTGCCCTTCGTCGTCTTCGTGGCCGGGCGCTACGGCCGGCGCTCGCGCCCCGCGCTCCAGGAGCTCCAGCAGCGCATCGGCGAGCTGACCGCCGACGTCGAGGAGAACATCGGCGGGGTGCGCGTGGTCAAGGCCTTCGCACGCGAGGACCGCCAGCTCGAGCGCTTCCGCGGGCAGGTCGGCCGCGTCTGGGACCAGGCGATGGTCACCACGCGCCTGCAGGCCCACTACAACCCGCTGATCGGCTTCCTGCCCCAGCTCGGGCTCGCGGCGATCCTCTTCTTCGGCGGGCGCCAGGTCATCGACGGGCGCCTGACCATCGGCGAGTTCAGCGCCTTCTACGCCTACCTGCTGATGCTGCTCTCGCCGATGCGCACGCTGGGCGTCCTGCTCAGCCTCTCGCAGCGGGCCACCGCGGCCGGCGCCCGCGTCTACCAGATCCTCGACCGCGCGCCCGGCATCGCGTCGCGCGAGGGCGCGCCGCCGCTGCCCGCCGGCTCCGGCCGCGTCGAGCTGCGCGGGGTGACGCTGCAGTACGAGGGCGCCGCGCGGCCGGCGCTGCGCGACGTCGACCTCGACGTCCCCGCCGGGACCACGGTCGCGCTCGTCGGCGCGACGGGCTCGGGCAAGACGACGCTCGTGCAGCTCATCCCGCGCCTGTACGACGTCACCGAGGGCGCCGTGCTCGTCGACGGCGCCGACGTGCGCGACGTCGACATCGCCTCGCTGCGCGCCGCGATCGCCGTCGTCAACGACGACCCCTTCCTCTTCAGCGCGACCGTCGCCGAGAACATCGCCTACGCGCGCGCCGACGCGACCCAGGAGGAGATCGAGCTCGCCGCCCGCCGCGCGCAGGCCCACGACTTCATCGCGCGCCTGCCCGACGGCTACGAGACGCGCGTGGGCGAGCGCGGGCTGACGCTCAGCGGCGGACAGCGCCAGCGCCTGGCCATCGCGCGGGCGCTGCTCGCCGACCCGCGGATCCTCATCCTCGACGACGCGACGTCGTCGGTCGACGCCTCGACCGAGCAGGAGATCAAGGCGGCGCTGCGCGAGGTCATGGCCGGGCGCACCACCTTCGTGATCGCGCACCGCCTCTCGACGATCTCGCTGGCCGACACGATCGTCGTCCTCGAGGACGGCGAGGTCGTGGCCGCCGGCGGCCACGACGCGCTGCTCGAGGAGTCCGAGCTGTACCGCGAGATCGTCGAGAAGGGCCTGCCCGACCAGGTCTTCCTCACGCGCAATGAGGCCGAGCGCCAGGTGGCGGGGCTGTGACGAAGGGGGCCGACGCCGCCCGCGCCGCCACGCGCCGCGACGACCTGCGCCGGCGGCTGCGCGGCACCGGCGGGCGCGCGCGCAAGCTGCGCGGGCTGATCGTCCTGCTCGCGCCGTATCGCACGCGGGTGGTGCTCATGTTCCTCGCGCTCGTCGCCGGGACCGCGGCGTCCCTCGCCCCCGCGCCCCTGGCCAAGGCGGCGATCGACGGTGGGATCCTCAAGGGCGACCTCCACACGCTGGACCTCGTCGTCGTCGCCTTCGTGGTCAGCGCGCTGGTGGTGTGGGGCGCGTCGTATGCGCAGACCTACCTCGTGGGCTGGGTCGGCCAGCGCGCGCTGGCGGACCTGCGCCTGCAGATCTTCCGCCACCTGCAGGAGATGCCCGTCGGCTTCTACGAGCGCCGCCCGGCCGGGATGCTGATCTCGCGCATGACCAATGACGTCGAGGCCCTCGACTCGCTGGTCACCGACACGGTGGTCACGCTCTTCCAGGCCACGCTCACGCTGCTGGGCTCGGTGGTGATCCTGCTCTTCCTCGACGTGAAGCTGGCGCTGCTGACCTTCCTGATCTTCCCGGTGATGGCGATCGGGTCGCTCGCCTTCCGGATCGCCAGCGCCGACGCCTACCGGCGCACGCGCGAGACGATCAGCGCCATCACGGTCTACCTGCAGGAGTCGCTGTCGGGCATCCGCGTCGTGCGCGCCTTCGCCCAGGAGCCGCGCCACCGCTCGACCTTCTCCGATCTCAACGACGTCAACCGCGACGCCAACCTCGTCACCGTCAACCTCAACGCCGCCTACTTCCCGGGCGTCGAGTTCGTCTCGGCCGTCGCCACTGTCGGGATCCTCATCATCGGCGGGCGCCAGGCGATCAACGGCGACATCGAGATCGGCGTCCTGGTCGGCTTCATTGCCGCGCTCAACGGCTTCTTCGACCCGATCGGGCAGCTCTCGCAGGTCTACACGACCTACCAGTCGGGCATGGCGGCGCTCGACAAGATCTTCGAGCTGCTCGACGTCACGCCCGAGCTCACCGACAAGCCCGGCGCCGTGACGCTCGAGCGCATCCACGGCGAGATCGTCTTCGAGGACGTGACCTTCGCCTACAGCACCGCCGAAGGAACCAAGCTCGCCCTCGACGACGTCTCGCTCGTCGTGCCGCCCGGCCAGACGGTGGCGCTCGTGGGCGCGACCGGCGCGGGCAAGTCGACGTTCGCCAAGCTCGTCGCGCGCTTCTACGACCCGACGTCCGGGCGCGTGCTCGTCGACGGCCACGACCTGCGCGACGTCGCGGCGCGCTCGCTGCGCTCGCAGATGGGGATCGTCCCGCAGGAGGCGTTCCTGTTCAGCGGCACGATCGCCGACAACATCGCCTTCGGGCGCCCGGGGGCCGGCGACGACGAGATCGAGGCGGCGGCGCGCGCGGTCGGCGCCTGGGACTTCATCGCGGCGCTGCCCGAGGGCGCGCAGACCGAGGTCGGCGAGCGCGGCGTCCAGCTCTCGGCGGGACAGCGCCAGCTCGTCGCCTTCGCGCGGGCGCTGATCGCCGACCCGCGCATCCTCGTCCTCGACGAGGCGACCTCCAACGTCGACCTCCACACCGAGGGGCGCATCGAGGTCGGGCTGCGGCGGCTGCTCGCCGGGCGCACGGCGATCGTCATCGCCCACCGCCTGTCGACGATCCGCCAGGCCGGGCGGATCGTCGTCCTCGATCACGGGCGGATCGTCGAGCAGGGCACCCACGACGAGCTGATCGCGGCCGGCGGCCCGTACGAGGCGCTGTACGCCGACTGGGCCGCGCAGGCCGCGGCGTGAGCGCGTACGCGCTGCGGGTGGCGACGGCCGCCGACGCCGCGGCGATCGTGGCCGTCACCGCTGAGGGCTTCGACGGCTACCGCGCCTTCGCCCCGGTCGGCTGGGAGCCGCCGTCGGCCGCGCAGGAGCTTGCGCGACTCGAGGAGCTGGTCGGCCGCGACGACGTCTGGTACCTCGTCGCCGAGCAAGCGGGCGAGGTCGTCGGCCACGTCGGCTTCCTGCCCGCCGCGTCGCTGGCCTGGGCGCCGGTCGACGACCCGGGGCTCGTGCACTTCCGCCAGCTCTTCGTCCGCGAGGCCCACTGGGGCAGCGGCCTCGCGACGACGCTGCACGCCGCCGCGCTCGACGAGGCGCGTGCACGCGGCTTCACCGCGATGCGCCTGTTCACGCCGGCGCGCCAGGACCGCGCGCGGCGCTTCTACGAGCGCGAGGGCTGGGCGCTCGCGCGCCCGCCGGGCTTCGAGGGGCGCATCGGCCTGGAGATCGCCGAGTACCGGCGGACGCTCTAACCTGCGTGACCGTTTGGTCGGGCGCTCGTAGCGGCATCGCTCGGCTTCGGAGGTGGCTGCGTAGGGGGAGCGCCGGTGTTCTGGGGCGAGATCCCACCACGCTTCTCGAGCGGTGGAGTGTCAGGCACAGCAGCCATAAGGTCAGGATACGACGCGTCGCCCATGACGTCTATGTCTGGCTAGGTGGCTCATAGAACTCGATCGACCGGACCGCATCCCGATCGATCCAAAGGCCGAGGCTGCTCGCAGCGGGTTGCAAGAACCAGTCGTCCGAGTCGAGCTCCCATCGTTGCTGCAGGTACAGGTCACGCGTCTGGGCCGTGTAGCCCGCGAAGCTCTCCTGGCCGAAGTAGCCTCCGACCACACGCCCGTCCTCGAGCGTCGCTCGGACCATCGCTGCTCGGCCCTGAAGGACGAAGTGCTCCTATCCCGCAGGCGTCGCGTGCGTCTCGGCCACTCCAAGCCACCTCAAGGCCTTCGGACGCAGGCGTCTGGAGCCGTGCCATCGACGTCCCGCCTCCGCCACCGCGACCGGCACGATGAAGAGGCCACACGCCCCCAAGACCGCGTACTGCCAGAGCTCACCTCGGCCGTGGTACAGCTCGCTGATGTCGCCGGCGTCCAGCCCGAGGACAAGCGCCGCAGCTGTGGCGATCGCATAGACGACCGCGGAGAGCGAGAGGGCATTCAGCAGGCGCTCAAACGTCGAGTCCTCGCCCCGCACGATGTAGGTGCGCTCGCGTATGAGAAGCGCAACGAACCCGGGAAGGACAAACGCGGCCAACACGAGAATCGCGGTGCCGGTCGCGGGCGCCATCAGCTCGCGCCTCCGTTGCGCCGCCGCGGCCCGCTACACGACGGTGGCCCGGTGGGATGTCGCCGGTGTTGAGCGTGTCCTGACACAAACCCCGATGATGGCCGTTGGTCCTGACGGATACCCCCTGACGCAGGCAACCGAGTGATCGTCGGAACCATGCGGTGTGCCGGCGGTTACTCGAGCAGGCCGCGGCGCATCGCCTCGGCCACGGCCGCGGCGCGGTCGCTGACCCCGAGCTTCTCGTAGAGCGTCTTGAGGTGCGACTTGACCGTCGCGGTGCTCAGATGCAGCTCGCGCGCCGCCGCCGGGGCGCTCATGCCCTCGGCGATCAGGCCGAGGACCTCCTGCTCGCGCGGGCTCAGGGCGGGGCGGCCGGGCTCGGAGCGCAGGCGGATCTCGGCGGCCAGGCCGGCCTGCACCTCGGCGGGCAGGATGACCTCGCCGCGCGCGACGGCCGCGATCGCCTCGCAGATGCGCTCGCCGGGCGCCGACTTCGATAGGTAGGCGGCGACGCCGCCCGCCACCGCCTCGTAAACCGTGTCGCTCTCCAGATGGGCGCTCAGGAGCACGACGCGGGTGGCGACGCCGTCGCGGCGCAGCGCCTCGACGATGTCGATCCCCCGCAGGTTGGGCATCTCGACGTCGAGGACGGCGACGTCGGGGCGGTCGCTGCGGATCGCCTCGAGCGCCTCGCGTCCGTCGCCGGCCTCCCCCACGAGCTCGAAGTCGGGCCGCGCGCGCACGGCACGGACCACCGCCTCGCGATAGAGGGGGTGGTCGTCGGCGACGAGGACCGTCGTGCGCTGGAACTCCGATCTGGCCACGGCTGCTCCGTGGCGAGCAACCCTACTGGCGAGCCAGGCGCAGGGCCGCGGCACAGATGTCCGCGCGCGCAAGATCCTTGCTCAGGACGGTCGCGGCGCCCGCGGCGAGCGCCGCGCGCTCGATGTCGGCGTCGAGTGAGGCGCTGACGATGATCGCCCGGCCGGCGAATGGCGGGTCGATCTCGCCCAGGCGATCGAGGACCTCGAGGCCGTCGAGGCCGGGCATGCGCAGGTCGAGCAGGACGACCTCCGGGCGCAGCCGGTCGACCGCCTCCAGGGCGGCCTCGCCGCTGTCGGCCTCGCCGACGAGCTCGAGCCCCGCGTGCAGCTGCACCGCGCGGCCCATGCCGCGGCGGAAGACGGGGCTGTCGTCGACGACGAGGACGCTGACGGAGCCGCCGCGGCCGGATACTCCCGCAGCCAACTCCGTCGACCCGGCAGCGGGTCTTGCGTCCCGGTCCATCGCCCTCCTCACCTTCCCCTACGCAGTCGACGACCGCTCCGCCGCATCTTCGCTTGACGCCCCCCGGCGCGAAGATGCGGGCGGTCCACGGGCAGGACCTCGGAGCTGTCGTGATATCGCGCCCGACAATCCCGGGCCGACGGCGCCCCCCTCAGTAACTCCGTCGGCTCGATACGGGCAGGATCGTGCCCAGGCCGAGTGGGCACAACCGCCTCGCCGGGTGGGAGCGTGGATGAGGCGGGCCTCCCCCGATCGGATGAGTCCGGTCCCACGACCGGGGTGCGATCGACTACATTCGGTTCGGATGGGGGGGCCTGTCATCACGTTGGCGCTGCGTTCGCAGGAGGACGTTCTCCTCGCCCGGCGCCGCGCACGCGACCTCGCCGGCTTCCTGCAGCTCGGGGCCGAAGCCCAGAGCCGCCTGGCCACCGCGGTCTGGGAGGTCGCCCGCCTCGCCCACCGTTATGGCTCGACGGGCGAGGTCGAGCTCACGCTGCAGGACGAGCCGCCGGCCGCCGTCGTGACCATCCGCGGCATGGCGCACGCGACCCTGACCGGCGCCAGGCCGGGCGAGGCGATAGACCGCCTCGACCTCGCGAAGCTGCGCCAGCTCGTCGACCGCGTCGAGGCCCGCGAGATCGACGGCTCGGCGCTCGTGCGCCTCACGAGCAACCTCGACGCCGACGCCTGGCTGCCCGGCGTCGAGGAGCTCTCCCACGTCCTCGGCTCGCTGCAGCACCACGAGTCCGGCGAGGCGGAGGCGACGCTCAACGAGCTGCGGATGCAGAACGCCGAGCTGGTCAGCGCGCTGGCGACGCTGTCGCAGCGCGAGCGCGAGCTCATCGGCCTCAACCGCGAGCTCGTCGACACCAACCGCGCGGTCACGGCGCTGCTGGCCGAGCTCGGCCAGCAGGCGCAGGAGCTGCGCGAGCGCGCGGCGGGCAACGCGTCCTTCCTGAGCGCGCTGACCCACGAGCTGCGCACGCCGCTGTACGCGGTGCGCGGGATGACGGAGGCGATCCTGCGCGAGGGCGGCGACTCGCTGCACCCACGCCTGCGCGAGGACGTCCGCCTCATCGACGGCGCCATGGAGGAGGCCCTCGACCTCGTCAACGACCACCTCGACCTCGCCCGCATGACGGCGGGCCGCGAGGTCGTGCGCATCACCGACGTCCACGTCGACGAGCTCTTCAGCGCCCTGCGCGGCATCGTCATCCACCTCCCCCGGTCGCCCGAGGTCACCGTCGTCTTCGAGGACCTCAACGGCGTGCCCATCCTGCGCACCGACGCCTTCAAGCTCTCGCAGATCCTGCGCAATTACGTGGTCAACGGCCTGAAGTTCACCGAGCGCGGCGAGGTGCGGGTGTCGGCCGTCTCCGTGGACGCCGGCGAGCAGGTCCGCTTCGCGGTCTCCGACACCGGCCCGGGCCTCGACAAGGCCGATCAGGCGCGGATCTTCGAGGAGTTCGTCCAGCTCGGCCGCGCCGGCACCCAGCTCTCCCGCGCCGGCGAGGTCGGCGAGCTGCGCGGCTCGGGGCTCGGCCTGCCGATCTGCAAGCGGCTGGCGACGCTGCTGGGCGGCGAGGTCGGCGTGTCGAGCGAGCCCGGCCGCGGGACGACGTTCACGGCGACGATCCCGGCGGTCTTCATCCCCGGCAGCGAGGACGTGGAGGTCGTCGTCGAGGGGTGACGGCCAGCTGCGGGACAGGGACTCGAACCCCAAATTCGTGTTCCAGAGACACGCGTGTTGCCAATTACACCATCCCGCAAAGGACGGCCCGAGGATAGCAACGAGGGGGTCGTTCCGTCCGACCCAGGAACGAACATGTGTTCGTATGGGAGGCTGGAACGTCAGGACGAAAGAGCGGGTCTCCGAGCTTCTCGCGGAGGGGCTGAATCACACGCAGATCGCGCGGCGGCTCGACATCACGAAGCACACCGTCGCCTATCACGCGCGCACCCTCGGGAAGCCGGCGGATGCTCGGTTCACGCGCCGCTATGACTGGGCCGAGATCCAGCGCTATTACGACGAGGGCCACTCGGTGACCGAGTGCCAGGGGCGCTACGGCTTCGCGCGCGAGACGTGGAACGCAGCGCGCCGGCGGGGCGACGTGGTCGCCCGCCCCCACGCCACGCCGATGGAGCAACTCCTGGTCGTCAAGGCCGAGGCCGGCGGGCGCTGGAACCTGAAGCGCCGCCTGCTCCTCGCAGGGCTCAAGGAGCCGCGCTGCGAGCGCTGCGGCATCGACGACTGGCTCGGCGAGCCTCTCTCACTCGCCCTCCATCACATCAACGGCGACAACCGCGACGACCGCCTCGAGAACCTCGCGCTGCTGTGCCCGAACTGCCACAGCCAGACGGAGAACTTCGCGGGGCGCAACGCGGGGCGGGGCGGCGACGCCCCTCGTCCCGGCGATGCGAGTGAGGAGGCTGCCTAGGGCACGCGTGCGGGCTCGGCCACGAAGCGCTGCGACTCGCGCAGCACCAGGGCGACGGCTCCGAGGACCTCGGCGCGCTCGCCGAGCACGCCCGCGAGGACCGGGACCTCGCGGATGGCGGCGATCGCCGAGCGGCCGACCGCGTCGCGGAGCGGGTCGAGGAGGAGGTCGCCGGCCTGGGCGAGCTCGCCGCCGACGACCACGCGCTCGGGCGCGAGGAGGTTGCAGACGCCCGCGACGGCGAGGCCGAGCGCTCGGCCCGCGTCGGCGATCACGCGGCGGCAGCCCGCGTCGCCGGCGTGCGCCTGCACGACGACCTGGCGCAGGCCGGGTGGGCTGACGACGGTCAGCGCCCGGCGGCGAACTGTGCGGTGATGCGCTCCTCGAGCCCGGGGTCGAGCACGAGCAGGACCTCGTCCCCGGGATCGATGACCGTGTCGGAGTTCGGGACGAAGCCCTTGCCGTCGCGCAGCACGGAAATGATCAGCGAGCCGTCGGGGAGCTCGACGTCGGAGACCCGGCGGCCGGCGGCGGGGGCGTTCTGACCCACCTCGACCTCGATGATCTCGAGCTGCTCGTCGCGCAGGTCGAGCAGGTGGACGAGCCCGTAGGACGGGACCTCGTGCTCGATCAGGCGCAGGATCAGGTCGGTCGCGCTGACCGCCGGCTGGATGCCCAGCAGCTCGAAGTACTGGCGGTTGCGCGGGTTGTTGACGCGGGCGATGATCCGCGAGCAGAGGTACTTCTCCTTGGCGATCTGGCAGATCAGGAGGTTGTCCTCGTCGTCGCCGGTGACCGCGATCGTGAGGTCGGCGCGATTGATGCCCGCGCGCTCGAGCACCCAGAGCTCGGTCCCGTCGCCGTACTGGATCGCGTGCTCGAGCTCCTGCTCGACCGTCAGGTAGCGCGAGCGGTCGCTCTCGATCACGGTCACCTCGTGGCCCTTGGCCATGAGCTCGCGCGCGAGGTTCCAGCCGACCTTGCCGGCGCCTGCGATGACGACGTACATCAGACCTCCAGGGCGCGCTCGAACATCTCGATCGCGTAGCGGGTGGGGCAGATCGTGTGCAGCCCCTGCTCCGCGTACCACTCCGCGCGCGCCGGGTCCATGACGCGGACGAGGACCTTCGAGACGCCATACTCCTTGGCGGCGATCTGGGCGATCACGAGGTTGGTGTTGTCGCCGTCCGTGGAGGCGATGAAGACATCGGCCTCGCCGATGCCGGCCTCGAGCAGGGCGTCGATCTCCAGCCCGTGGCCGACCGTGAAGCGCCCGCCCGCGTCCTCCCAGGTGGTGTCCATCCCTGCGTCCAAGCGCTCGTGGGACAGCGGGTCCTCGTCGAGGACGGAGACCTCGTGACCGGCGGAGAGCATCGACCGCGCGACCTGCGACCCGACGCGGCCGGCGCCCACGATGAGGATGAGGGCCATCGGCGCGGACTCTAGCGAGACGGGCCGTCATCGCCCGGTAAGGGACCGTTGCCGTCCGGCGCGGCCCCGTCGGGGCGCGCGGAGGCGTCGCCGGCCGCGGCCCCGTCGCCGCTGACGACGACCTCCGCGGCCTTCGTCGCCGCCGGCGCCTCCGACGCCGGCGGCGCCGTGAGGATGACCTGGCACGGCGCCTTGGCGAGCACGTACTTGGTGGCCTCCCCGACGAAGTTGTCGAGTGGGCCGCCCCGGCCGCCCAGCAGCGCGCCGCCGCGGATCTTCGACGGCTCCTCGGCCGCGAGCACCACGGCCTGCACGCCGCGGCGCTTGGCCTCGTCGACGATCGCCTGCCCGGCGCGCCGCGCGCGCACCGTCGCGGTGGCGACCTCGACGCCCTCGTACTCCTCCCCCACCGCCTTGGCGCGCGCCAGCGCCGCCCGCGCCTGCTTGAGCTGCGCCTCGGGGAGGGCGGCGTCGATCGGCAGCGACATCGGGACCTCGAAGATCCACAGCGCCTCGATGGTGGCGCCCTTGTCCTCCTCGAAGGCGTCGACGTCCTCCTCGGCGGCGAGCCGGCCGGCCGTCTGCACGATGTCGTCGTCCAGCGGCGAGCCCGTCAGCGGCACGAGGATCGAGCCGTACTCGGCCTCGCGGCGCTCGCGGCGCAGCGCCTCCTCGGGCACCACGACGCGCTTGAGGATCGACTTGCCCTCGGTCGTGCGGTAGACGAGGTAGAGCGCGACGCCGCCGACGAGCCACGCCGTGCCGACCCAGCGCGCGCCGTTGTGGGTGATCACGAGGCCGACCCAGACCGCCGCGCTGAGCACGGCCCCGAGCACGGCGAAGAGCGGCAGCTCGCCGCCGCGCACGCGCGGGCTCAGCGGCGTGCGGTACGGGCGCGGGCGCTCGGGCTCCTTGTAGCGCAGGACGACGATCGACAGGTGGGCGATGGTCAGCCCGAGCAGCGCGCCGTAGGCGAAGATCCCGACCATGAGCTCGAGGTCCTGGGGCACGGTCAGCCCGGCGGCGAGCAGCGCCGCGATCGTGATGACGACATACGGCGTCGCGCGGGTCGGGTGCAGGCGCCCGACGGCGCTCGGGATCTGCCGGTTGGTCGACAGCGAGTAGGCCAGCCGCGAGAGCCCCATCATGGCCGAGTTGGCCGCCGCGATGAGCGTCGCCGCCGCCGCCGCGGCGATCACGTACTTCAGGGTGTTGGCCAGCCAGTCGGCGTCGAAGGACTCGGCGATGCCGAGCATCGGCGCGTCGAGGAAGTTGCGCGAGATGGAGGTCGCGTTGCCGACCACCGGGAGCGCGCTGATGGCCACGACCGCGATGCCCGCGTAGACGAGCATGACGATGAGCGCCGCGGCGCCCACGAGCCGCTTGAGGCCGCGGCGCCCGACGGCGACCTCGCCCGAGAGCCCCGAGGCGGACTCCAGGCCCGTGAAGCTCACGGTCGCGACGCCGAGCGCGAACACGGTGTCCCCCCACGTCGGCGTCGAGCCGAGGTGGATCGTGTCGGTGATCGCGTCGAGGTGGAAGAAGGCGAAGAGCCCGAGGACGATGACCAGCACCTGCAGCGCCACGTCGGCGACCACGAGGGCGGCGATGCGGTTCACACGCGTCTTGGAGAAGCCGCGGACGTTGCGCACCGCGACGTAGCCGATGATCGCGATGCACAGGACGAGCTCGTCGGTCCCGCTCCCCAGCGGCGACCAGAACGCGGCCAGGTAGTTCGTCGCCGAGAACGACGTGACGGCGATGAGGATGATGTAGTCGAGCAGGATCATCCAGCCGGCCACGAAGCTCACGAGCTCGTTGAAGGCGTAGCGGGCGAAGACCGTCGCGCCGCCGCGATCCTGGTGCAGCGAGGCGCCCTCGACGTAGGTCATGCACGCCAGCGCGAACGAGATGCCCGCGAGCACGTAGACGACCGGCGTCAGCCCCAGCGCGCGGCCGGCCACGACGCCGAGCGAGAAGTAGATCGCGCTCGCGACCGACGTGTAGATGATCGCGAAGAGCGCGGGCTGGCCGAGGCTGCGGCGGAACACCTAGCGCGCTCCCCGCGCGAGGTAGAGGCGCCCTGCGCCCGCGAGCACGAAGAGGATGCCGAGCAGGACGCCCTTCGCCAGGGGGCCGCCGCCGCGCGCGAAGGTCGCGACCAGCAGGGCCACGCCGATGAGCACGATCAGCACGGACATGACGCGCGTGGCGCCCCGGTGGACGTCGCGTGGCGCGGGCACGGCCTGATGCTACGCCGCGGAGGCGGCGGCGAGCCGCGCGGCGTTGCGGGCGCTCGTCGGGTCGGCCTGGATGATGACGCGGCACGGGCGCTCGGCGAGCACCGTCTCGACCGTCTTGGAGAACACCGTCGCGCCCGCGCGCGCGGGCAGCGGCATGACGATCGCCTTGGCGCCCATCGCGCGCGCCTCCTCGACGATCAGCCGCCCGGCGCCGCCGGCGCGGACCTTCTCCCAGTGGCCGGTCACGCGCCGTCCGCCCTGCAGCTTGGCCTGCTCGATGATGGTCTGGGCGGCGTTCTCCTGCTCGGGCAGCGACGCGCTGATGGGCGCCGAGGCCGGCACCGGGATCGTCACGAGCACGTGGATGCCGCGCCGCCGGCGCGCGGCGACCTTGATCGCCGTCGCCATCGCCCCCTCGGGGTACTCCTTGCCCTCCAGCGCCACGAGGATCGACTCGTACTCGGCCTCGTGGTCGACGACGGGCGCCGGGATCGCGACCTTGACCGTGGAGGTCAGGTCGAGCCCCTGGCGGTGGCGGTAGATCGGGTAGATCACGCAGCCGAGGGCCAGCCAGCCGATGCCCGCCAGGGCGACGTCGACGTGCAGCGCGGTGACCACGACGAAGGCCAGCCCGGTCCCGATGCCCCCGAAGACGGCGAAGAGCGGCAGCGACCAGCCTTTGAGGCGCAGGTTGCCCGGTCCCGTCCACGGCCGATTGAAGTCCGGGTAGCGCTTGCGCAGGCGGATGACCGAGATGTGCGCGATCGTGAACGAGAGCATCGCGCCGAAGGCGTACATGTTGCCCAGGAACTCGGCCTCGCCCGGGATCATCGCCACGCACGCGATGGCTCCGAAGAGCAGGATCCCGATCCACGGCGTGCCGTAGCGCGGGTGCAGGCGGCGCAGGCCGTCGGGCAGCTGGCGGTGCAGCCCCATCGAGTACACCAGGCGCGAGACGCCGATGATCCCGGCGTTGGTGGCGATGAAGAGGATCGTCGCCGCCAGCAGGCCGACGTAGATCTCCGCGGGCCCCTGCATGAAGCCCAGGTTCAGGTGCTTGACCACCCCCAGGACCGGGTCGCCCGCGAAGCCGCCCTGGTCCTCGGGGACGCCGAGCAGCGTCTGGTAGCTGCCGTCCGCGTTCTGGGTCACCGGCAGCGCCGAGAGGGCGACCATCGGCAGCAGCGCGTAGATGGCGAAGACGGCGATGACGACGCGGTTGATCGCGGCCGGGATCGTCTTCGTCTCGTCCTTGGCCTCCTCGGCCATGTTCGAGATCGTCTCGATGCCGGTGTAGGCGATCATGCCGACCGGGATCGCCAGGAAGAAGTCCTTCCACGTCGGCGCCACGCCCAGGTGGACGTTGTCGACCAGAACGTCGGGCGAGAAGACGAGCACGAAGCCGACGACCACGAGCAGCAGCTGCGTGAGGAAGTCGACGACGGCGAGCAGGACGTTGACGCCCGCCGACTCCTTGACCCCGACGACGTTGACGAGGCTGAGGACCACGACCACGCCGATGCCGAAGACGATGTCGGCCGGGCCGTGGCGCAGCGCGTCGACGCCGATGACGCTGCCGAAGTAGTGCGGCACGAAGAACGCCGAGATGGCGATCGTGATCGTGTAGTTGAGCATCTGCGCCCAGGCGGCGAAGAAGGACGCGAACTCGTTGAAGGCCCGCCGGGCGAAGGACGACGAGCCGCCCGCCTCCGGGTACATCGCCGTCGCCTCGGCGTAGGTGGCGGCCGTGAGGTAGAAGATCACGCCGGTGATGACGAAGACGACCGGCGTCAGGCCCAGCGCGAAGGACGCCACGAGGCCGAGCGCGTAATAGATCGACGAGCCCACGTTGCCGTAGGCGGTCGAGAAGAGGGCGTTGACCCCCAGGACGCGCTGGAGGCCGTGCAAGCGGCGTTCGGCCATGCCGTACCGGGAGTCTAGGCGCGACCGGCGACGGGGCGCTCACGCGGCGTAGAGGTCGTCGATCTCGCCGGCGTACTTGGCCGTGATCGGGCGGCGCTTGAGCTTCATCGTCGGCGTCAGCTCGTCGCCGCCGGGCAGCCACTCGGCGGCGAGGAGGCGGAAGCGCTTGATCTGCTCCACGCGCGCGAGGTGCGTGTTGGCGGCGTCGACCTCCTCCTGCACGCGCGCGACGACCGCGGGGTCCTCGGGGTCCAGGCCGGCGGCGGTGTCGGGGTCGAGGACGAGCAGCGCGACGTTGTAGGGCCGGCGGTCGCCGACCACGCACGCCTGGCCGATGAGCGGCCCCGAGGCCTTCAGGCGCGCCTCGATGTTCGCGGGCGACATGTTCTTGCCGGCGGCGTTGATGATCAGCTCCTTCTTGCGGTCGACGATCCAGACGAAGCCGTCGTCGTCGATCCGCGCGACGTCGCCGGTGTGCAGCCAGCCGTCGCCGTCGATCGCCTCGCGCGTGAGGTCGGGGCGGTTGCGGTAGCCGGCCATCACGAGCGGCCCGCGGACGAGCAGCTCGCCGTCGTCGGCGATCCACAGCTCCATGCCCTCGATCGGCTGCCCGACCGAGCCGAAGCGGATCGCGCCCGGGCGGTTGGTCGTGACGATGCAGGAGGTCTCGCTCATCCCCCACACCTCGCAGATCGGCAGGCCGCGGGCATCGAAGAACTCGAGCAC
Organism: uncultured Actinomycetes bacterium; assembly: GCA_963851295.1. Classification (GTDB taxonomy): domain Bacteria; phylum Actinomycetota; class Thermoleophilia; order Solirubrobacterales; family Solirubrobacteraceae; genus JAOPZW01. The sequence goes on from CAWKOS010000009.1 coordinate 201,244, forward strand.
CTCGACCGGCGTGGGCGCGGCCCCGACCCCGAGCCACGCGGCCTCGTCGAGCCCCAGGCGCGCGCGCAGCTGCTCGGGCGGCGCGTCGGCCGCGCCCGAGGCCTCGAGCGCGGCCTTGAGCTTCTCCCACACGCGCGGGACGCCGCCGAAGGCCGTCGGGCGGACCTCGGCGACGACGGCGAAGAGCTGCGTGGGGTCGGCCACCGGCGTCACCGTGGCGCCGTAGGTCATGAGCGACGAGTAGTGCGAGCCCCAGCGATCGGCGACGTGCGCCGCGGGCAGGAACGAGACCCAGCGCCCGCCGGACGGCAGCGGCACCGCCGCGTGCATCGCGCGCAGCTCGGCCAGCATGTTCGCGTGCGTGAGCTCGACGCCCTTCGGCGGCCCCGTGGTCCCCGAGGTGTAGATGAGCGTCAGCAGGTCGTCGGGCACGACGGCCCGCCAGTGGCGTTCGAGGTCGAAGTCCTCGTCGCCTCCGTCGAGGTCGTCGAGGAGGACGACGGCGACGTCGTCCCCGGCCGCCTCGCGCAGGACCGCCTCGAAGCGCAGCTCGGTGACGGCGATCCGGTTGCCCGCGTCGCCCATGACGAAGGCGATCTGCTCGGCGGGCGCGGTGTTGTAGAGGCTGAAGGGCGTCGCCCCGAGGAGCATCGCCGCGGCGTCGACGACGTGGAACTCGGGGCGGTTGAGCATCATCAGCCCGAGCGCGTCACCGCGGCGCAGGCCGAGGTCGTGCAGGAGCGAGGCGGTGGCGGCGAGCCGCCGCAGCAGCTGCGCCCAGGTGAGCTCGACGGCGCCGTCCGGGGAGCGAAGGGCGACCGCGTCCGGCCGCTGCGCCGCGGTCGTCATCAGCGCCTCGCACATCGTCGCGGCGGCCAGCGCGGGCGGCGGCGCGGGGACCGTCTCGCCGAGGGTCATGGGGTGATGGTCGTCACAGGCCGGCGCCGGGTCAACCTCCGCCGACGCTTGTGACGGTGTGCGGCGCTTACAGCATCACCGAGGGAGAGAGGCGACCGCCCGAGCGACCGCCTGTGGCCTTCCTCGTGCGGTTCTGCGCGGTCCGCGCGTGTCTTGCAACACCTCGGGCGGTCGCCCGGGGGGTGGGCTGCCTTGCGGGTCATAGTGACCCCGAATGTCGCCCACCCCGGAGCGCCCAGGGGGTGGGCGCTCTTGACCCGGATAATCCTGGTCAAGGTAGCCCACCCCCCGGCAACGCGGCGAGAGTGCGGCGACTCGCGCCCCGAACGCGGAGACACTGCGCAGCCGCCACGCCAACGCGACCGCAAGCGGCGGCGCGGCCGCCGGCTCCTCTCTCCCTCGATGCGGCCGTTAAGCGCCGCGAAGCGCCACAAGCGCCCCGCGGAGAACGAACGCGAGCGGGCGGCCCAAGGCCGCCCGCTCGCCACAGCGCCGAAGCTCGCCGACCCTCTACGTGATGATCGGGATGATGAGGATGGCCACGATGTTGGCCACCTTGATCATCGGGTTGATGGCCGGGCCGGCGGTGTCCTTGAAGGGGTCGCCGACGGTGTCGCCGGTGACCGAGGCCGCGTGGGCCGCGGAGCCCTTTCCGCCGTAGGCGCCGTCCTCGATGAGCTTCTTCGCGTTGTCCCACGCGCCGCCGCCGGCGGTCATGAGGACGGCGAAGAAGAAGCCGACGACGATGACGCCGATGAGCAGGCCGCCGAGCGCCTTGACGTCGATGAGGCCGACGATGAGCGGGATCAGGATCGGGATCAGGGCCGGCAGGATCATCTCGCGCTGCGCCGCCCTGGTCACGATGCTGACGGCGATCGCGTAGTCGGGCTGCTCGGTGCCCTCCATGATCCCCGGCTTCTCGCGGAACTGGCGGCGCACCTCCTCGACCACGCCGCCCGCGGCGCGACCGACCGCCTCGATCGAGAGCGAGGCGAACAGCGTCACCATCATGCCGCCAAGCAGCAGGCCCATGAGCACCGGCGGGTCGTCGACCGCGAAGACGACGTTCGTGCCCGCCGCGGCGAGCTCGGACTTGAAGCCCGCGAAGAGCACGATCGCCGCGAGCACCGCCGAGCCGATCGCGTACCCCTTGGTCACCGCCTTGGTCGTGTTGCCGACCGCGTCGAGCGGGTCGGTCACGTTGCGGACCTCCTCGGGCAGGTCGGCCATCTCGGCGATGCCGCCGGCGTTGTCCGTGATCGGGCCGAACGCGTCGAGCGCGACGATGAGGCCGGTCAGCGACAGCTGGCCCATGACCGCCACGCCGATCCCGTAGATCCCGGCGAGCTTCCACGAGAGGAGGATGCCGAGCACGAGCACGAGCGCGGGCAGCGCCGTGGCCTGCAGGCCGCTGGAGAAGCCCTGGATGATGTTCGTGGCGTGGCCGGTCTGCGACGCCGCCGAGGTCTTCTTGACCGGGCTGAAGCGCGTCGACGTGTAGTAGTCGGTCAGCAGGAAGAGCAGCGCAGTGACGCCGATGCCCACGATCGAGCACAGGTACAGCTCGCCGACGCTCGGGTTGCCGCCGCCACTGATGCCGTCCATGAGCCACTTGGTGACCGGGTAGAAGGCGGCGGCCGCGATCGCGCCCGAGAGGATCAGGCCCTGGTAGAGCGCGCGCTCGACGTTGCCCGCCGACGACTTGACCGCGAAGGTGCCGATGATCGAGGCGACGATCGCCACCCCGCCGATCATGAGCGGGTAGAGCGCCGCGTTGGTGTCCTGCTGGAAGGTCAGGACGCCGAGCAGCATCACGGCGACCGCGGTGACCGCGTAGGTCTCGAAGAGGTCGGCGGCCATGCCGGCGCAGTCGCCGACGTTGTCGCCGACGTTGTCGGCGATGACGGCCGGGTTGCGCGGGTCGTCCTCGGGGATGCCGGCCTCGACCTTGCCCACGAGGTCGGCGCCCACGTCGGCGGCCTTGGTGAAGATGCCGCCGCCCAGACGGGCGAAGACCGAGATCAGCGAGCCGCCGAAGCCCAGGCCGATGAGCGCGTCGACCGCCTCCTTCGGGGTGCGGTCGAAGAGCGTGGTCAGCACGCCGTAATAGCCGGCGACGCCCAGGAGGCCGAGGCCGACGACGAGCAGCCCGGTGATGGCGCCGCCGCGGAAGGCGACGTCCAGGGCGGGGCCGACCCCGCCGCGGGCAGCCTCGGCGACGCGGGCGTTGGCGCGCACCGACACGTTCATGCCGATGTAGCCGGTGGCGCCCGAGAGCACGCCTCCGATCACGAAGCCCAGGGCGACGTAGCCGTCCTGGATGAAGATCAGGGCGATGGCCAGCACCACGCCGACGGCGGCGATGACGGTGTACTGGCGGTTCAGATAGGCCCGCGCGCCCTCCTGCACGGCACCCGAGATGCGCTGCATCTCGGCGTTGCCGGGCGACAGTGCGAGCAGGGCCCGGGTGGTCAAGAGGCCGTAGGCCACGGCGAAGCCCGCGCAGAAAAGCGCAATGACGACCCCGTGATCGGTCAGGAAGTCACTCAAGTTCGGAAGTCCTCCGGCGATGTGATTCGGGTGCGCGTCACGGCCCTCCTGCGGCACGCGGACGCGTGAGCGAACGGCAAAAGGCGCCCGCGAGGGCGCCGTACCCGCTCAGGGGCGGCGCATCCTATCGAGGTCGGCGGCGGAAACGCCGCACGGTCGGCATCGCGCGCGCCTCAGCGCCCCGGAACCCAGAGCCTCCCGCTGCTCTCGGCCGGGCCTTTGTCCCCGGCGTTGGGCGGCTCGGGCTCCTGGCCCTGCGGCTTGGGCTCCTCGGCCTGCGGCTTGGGCTCCTGGTCAGCGCTCGGACCCGGCTCGGCCGCGCCGCCCGCCCCGCCCGCGCCGGGCGCTCCCGCCCCCGCCAGCCGCGCGTACTCCATCTGCAGGCGCGAGACCGCGTCGCGGATCTGGCGCGCGTCGGGGCCCAGGGCCGGCTCGACGAGCGCCTGCAGCGCGCGGACGCCCTCGATCGCCTGGCGCAGCTGGTCGGGGTCGGCCTCGCCCTCGCTGCCCGGCACGAGCCCGGCGCGCAGGCTCCCCAGGTTGATGAGCGAGAGGACGGTCTGCACGAGGACGTCCTCGACGCGGATCTGCTTGAGCTGCTCCTCGTAGGCGGCGCGCAGCTCCTCTTCGGTGGGCTGCCTGGGCTGCTGATCGGTCATGCCGTCTCGGCCTCCTGGACGTAGGTCTGACTGGTCTCGCGCACGGCCTCGGCGAAGACCTCCTGCATGCTGGCACCCGCGTCGATCCCGCGCCGCTGACGCTGGGCGCCGTTGAGCGTCGGGAAGCTCGGCTCGATCCCCAGCTCGGCGCGCACCGGCGCCGTCCACGCGAGCAGCCGCTCGATGGCCGCCGCGGCCGGGAACCGCTCGGCGCGGTCGAGGTCGATGAGGGTCCCGTCCTGGCCGAAACGGATCGCGCGCCAGAAGTTCTCCTCGACCAGCCGCCGCGGCGGGTCGGCGAAGGGCACGCCCTCGTCGACGTCGCGCAGCGCCTGCGCCACGCACGCCACGATCAGGCTCGTGAGCGCGTCGGACTCCGCCGCGGTGGTCTGCGCGTCGCAGATGCGCACCTCGACGGTGCCGAAGGTCAGGTGCGGGCGGATCGACCACCACACCTGCGTGTACTCGACGATCGACTCGGTGGCGATGAGGAACTGCAGGTAGTCGCGGAACGCCGCCCACGAGCCGAAGGCGTCGGGGATCCCGCAGCGCGGGAAGCTCTTGGTGAAGGCCTGCGACCGTGCCGAGTGCAGGCCGCTGTCGCGGGCGTCGAGGTAGGGCGAGTTGGCGCTGATGCACAGCAGCAGCGGCAGGACCGGGCGCAGGCGGTCGCACGCGCGCACGGCGCGGTCGAGGTCGCGGGCCCCCACGTGGACGTGCAGGGAGAAGGTGTTGTTGCGCCGCGCCACGTACCGCAGGCCGTCGACCACGCGGTGGTAGTGCTCGGTGTCGATGTTGCGCTGCTCGCGGTAGTCGGCCCAGGGATGGGTCCCCGTGGCGCCGAGCGCGATCCCGCGCGCCTCGGCCAGGCCGAAGAGCCGGCTGCGCGCGTCGCGCTGGCGGCGCAGCGCGTCGTGGACGTCCTCGCCGCGGCCCGAGCGGATCTCGATCTCGCTGGAGATGAGCTCGCCCGCGATCGCATAGGAGAGCACGGGGTCCTCGGCGGCCGCGAGGTCGCGCAGCTCCTCGAAGCGCGGCACGAGGTCGAGCGAGGCGGCGTCGAGGATGGCGAACTCCTCCTCGATGCCGACGGTCGCGTCGGCCGAGGTGGCGAAGAGCTCCTCCGCTGCGGCGAGGTCGATGGCCACGGGCCTTCAGGTCAGGTCAGATAGAAGTACAGCGCGTAGAGGAGGTCCACGGCGGGGCTCGACGTGTGGACGGTGACCTCGGGCGGGACCTGCAGGAGGGCCTCGGAGTAGTTGAAGATGATCTTCACGCCGGCGTCGACGAGGTCGTCGGCCAGCGACTGCGCCGCGGCGTTGGGCACCGCGAGCACGCCGACGACGATGTCCTCCTCCTCGACGACCTGCTTGAGGTCGCGGACGTGGCGCACCGCCTGGTTGCCGACCGAGTGGCCGACCTTGCGCGGATCGGCGTCGAAGATGGCCACGACGCGGAAGCCGTGGTCGGCGAAGATGTCCGAGCTGGCGATCGCCCGGCCGAGGTGGCCGGCGCCGAAGAGCGCGATGTTGTGCTGGCCCGCGGTGCGCAGGATCTTGCGGATCTGCGAGACCAGCGAGTCAACGTTGTAGCCCACCCCGCGCTTGCCGAACTTGCCGAAGCCCGACAGGTCGCGTCGGATCTGCGTCGAGTTGACGTGCGTGTAGTCGCTGAGCTCCTGGGAGGAGATCGTCTCCTTGCCCATCTTCTTGGCCTGTGTCAGGACCTGGAGGTAGCGCGACAGGCGCGCGGCGACGCCCAGCGAGAGGCGCTCCGGCATCGGAGCGCTGTCCCCTGGGTCGGCCGCATGGTGGATGGCGTCGCCGACGCTCATGCCCGTCGCACTCTAGCGGCGAGCCGCGCGCGCAGGTCGGACTCGTCCACGAAGAAGTCGTACAGCTCCTCGTCGTCGAGCGCGACGACCGGGATCCGCTCCAGATACCGGGCCAGCAGGCGGTCGTCGGACTCGATGTCGACCTCCTCGAAGGCGTGGCCGACGCGCACGAGCACCGCGCGCGCCTCGTCGCACAGATGACAGCCCGCCCGCCCGTAGAGGACGAGGCTCACAGGCCGCGTTGCCCGCTGGCGTAGGCGTCGAGGCCGCCGAACTCGCGCAGGGGCGCCACCCAGCGCGCCGCCGAGCCGATCATCGCGGCGTTGTCGGTGCACAGCACGCGCGGCGGGACGTGGAGCTCGACGCCCAGCCCCGCCATCCGCTCGCGCAGCGGCCCGTTGGCCGCCACCCCGCCGCCGACGGCCAGGCGCGTCAGGCCCGTGGCCTGCAGGCCACGCTCGACGCGCAGCGCGAGCGCCTCGACGATCGCGTGCTGGTAGGAGGCCGCCAGGTCCGCGCGCCGCGCCCGCGCCTCGTCGCCGAGGTCGCGGACCTTGTAGAGCAGCGCCGTCTTGAGCCCCGCGAAGGAGAAGTCCAGGCCCGCGACGCCCGCGGCGATCGGGAAGGCGAAGGCCGTCGGGTCGCCCTCCGCGGCCAGGCGCTCGAGCGCGGGCCCGCCGGGATAGGGCAGGTCGAGCAGGCGCGCGCCCTTGTCGAAGGCCTCGCCCGCGGCATCGTCGAGCGTGCGCCCGAGCACCTCGTAGCCGGCGTGCTCCTCGACGCGCGCGAGGAAGGTGTGGCCGCCGGAGGCGACCAGGCACAGGAAGGGCGGCTCGAAGGACTCCTCGAGGAAGTTGGCCGCGACGTGCCCCTGCAGGTGGTCGACCGGGGCCAGCGGCAGGCCGCGCCCGGCGGCCAGGCCCTTGGCGGTCGCGACGCCGACGAGCAGCGCGCCGACGAGGCCGGGGCCCTGCGTGACCGCGACGAGCTCGACGTCGTCGAGGCCGATCCGCGCGGTGGCCAGCGCGTCGTCGACGACGTCGTTGATCAGCGCCAGGTGGTGGCGGGCGGCGACCTCGGGCACGACGCCGCCGTAGCGGTCGTGGACGCCCTGCGAGGAGATGACGTTCGAGCGGATGGCGCCGTCCGCGGTGACGACCGCCGCGCAGGTGTCGTCGCAGCTCGTCTCGATGGCGAGGATCACGGCGGCTAGCGGACGGGCCCCGCGTTGGGGATGTCCTCGAGCGAGCCGTTGAGCGTCGCCCGCGTGCGCCACATGATGAGCGCGTCCTCGCCGTTGTCCTGGTAGTAGCGCCGGCGCATGCCCGCGGCGCGGAAGCCGAAGCGCTCGTAGAGCGAGATCGCCGCGGCGTTGGAGGTGCGCACCTCGAGCGTGAAGCGGGCGTCCTCGTCGCCCACGCGCTCCAGCAGCTCGTCCAGCAGCGTCGTGGCGACGCCCATGCGCCGGCCGTCGGGGTCGACGGCGATGTTCATCACGTGCCAGACCGTGTCATAGCGCGAGCAGATCAGGTAGCCGACGAGGCTCCCGTCGCGGCGCGCCGCCAGGCAGACGCCGCCCGGCTTGGAGAGCTCGAGGACGAACATGGCCAGCGACCACGGGGTCGGGAAGGCGCGGCGCTCGATCGCGATGACCTGCGGGAGGTCGGCGTAGGTCAGGCGGCGGATTTCGAGCGGGGCGGTCATCGGCGGGGCACGGCGTCGGGTGCGCGCACGTAGTCCGGCAGGAGGGCGTCGCGGTCGACGGGAGGCGCCTCCGTGGCGAGCCGGCACACTGCGAGTGCGCTGACACCGTGCAGGCTGGAGGCGTCTTCCGGGACCTCGGCCGCCGGCTCGAGCCGGTCTCGAAATCGTATCGCCCCGTCCCCCACCGCCAGCCACGGCGCGCGGGCCGGATCGGCCAGCGCCGCGAGCCCCTCAGGGGCGACGGCCACGGGCGCCGCGAGCCGCTCGCCGGCCCGGTAGGCGGCGGCGAACGCCTCGCCCCGGCGGGCGTCGAGGACGGCGAGGACGGCCCGGTCGCCGCCGGCGGCGGCGGCGAGCGCCTCGAGCGTCGAGACCGCCGCGAGCTCGGCGCCCGTCGCCTGGGCGAGCGCGCGCGCGGTCGCGACCCCGATCCGCAGGCCCGTGAACGTCCCGGGCCCGACGCCGACGCCGATCCGGCGCACGTCGGCGAAGCCGGCCCCGACGGCCTCCAGCGCCCGGCGGGCCAGCGGCAGGAGCTGGGCCGCGTGGCCGGGGCGCTCGCCGGGGGCGGGCTCGTGGCGCAGCTCGACGCCCTCGCCGCCGTCGGGCAGCACGGCCACCGCCGTGGCCGGCGTCGCGGTGTCCAGGCCGAGGATCACGACTCGATGATGACGCGCCGGCGATCGCCGCCGAGGTGCTCGAGGCGCACGCGGGCCGCCACGCGCAGGTCACCGAGGTCGCCGTGGGCCTGCTCGGGCCACTCGACGAAGGCGATCCGGTCGCCGGCGAGCTCGTCGGCGAGCAGGTCGGGCTCCTCGCCGCCGAGGCCGTCCAGGCGGAAGAGGTCGAGGTGGCTGACAGGCACGCGGCCGTCCTCGTAGCGGCGCGCGATCGTGAAGGTCGGGCTCGTGACCGGCACCCCGACGCCGAGGGCGCGCGCCGCGCCGCGCACGAAGGTCGTCTTGCCGGCGCCGAGCTCTCCGGAGACCAGGACGACGTCGCCGGGCGTCAGCGTCGCGGCCAGGCGCGCGGCGACGGCCTCGGTCTCGGCCGCCGACGCGGTCTCAGTCGCGGCCATGGGCGCCACGGCGGCGCAGCAGCGCCAGCCCCACCGCGACGAGCGCCAGGCCGGCCAGCGCCACGGGGAGCACGTCGAAGCCGGTACGCGGCAGCTCGCTCGGCGCGCTCGTGGTCGCCGGCGCCGGGGTCGCGGCGGGCGCGCTCGGCTGCTGCGCCGTGGTCTGCGGCGCGGCCTGCTGCGACGGTGCGGTCTGCGTCTGCGTGGGCTTGGGACTGGACTTGGGCGGCGTCGTCTGGCCCGCGAAGGGATCGCTGTACTGCTCGTCGCCCGCGCCGTTCTGCGCGTGGGCGGCCGCGGGAGCGAGCGCGAAGGCGAGGCTCACTGCGAGGGCGGCGATGCGGCGTGGGGCAGGCACGCCGCGCGATGGTAGCGTCGCGCTCCGCGTGAGCGTGCCGCGCCACATCCTGGTCCTCACGGACCGCGACTGGACCCATCCCGAGGCCGGGGGCACCGGGACGGTGCTCTACGGCCAGATCACCCGCTGGCTGGCGTGGGGCCATCGCGTGACCGTCGTCGCCGGCTCCTACCCGGGCGCCGAGCGCGTCTCGCGGCCCCACGAGCGCCTCGAGGTCCACCGCATGGGGACCCGTTTGACGGTCTTCCCGCGCGCGGCCTGGGCCACCTTCCGGGGCCTCGGGGAGGACGCCGACGTCGTCCTCGAGGTCTGCAACGGGATCGCCTTCTTCACCTCGCTGTGGCGCTGGATGCGCAAGCCGCGCGTGCTGCTCGTCTTCCACGTCCACCAGGAGCACTACGTCACCGAGCTCGGCCTGCGCGGGCGGATCGCCGCCCTCGCGCTCGAGCGCCTGCCGCTGCGCGTGCTCTATCCGGGCGTCCCGGTGCTGACGATTCTCGCAGTCCTCGCGCGAGGACCTCGTCGCCATGGGTGTCGACCGCGCGCGGATCCACGTCGTCTACTGCGGCATGGACGTCGGCTCGCTCGCGCCCGGGCCCAAGGCGCCCGATCCGGCGCTGATCTACCTCGGGCGCCTGAAGCAGTACAAGCGCATCGAGCTCCTCTTCGACGTCCTCGACGCGATCCCCGAGGCCCACCTCGACATCGCCGGCGACGGCGACCACCGCGCCGCCCTGGAGGCCGAGGTGGCGCGCCGGGCGGTCGGCGGGCGCGTGACCTTCCACGGCCACGTCGATGAGGCGACGAAGGCGGGGCTGCTCGCGCAGGCGTGGGTCGCCCTGACCGCGTCGTCGGCCGAGGGCTGGTGCCTGACCGTCTTCGAGGCCGGCGCGTGCGGGACGCCGACCGCGGCGCTGCGCGTCGGCGGGCTCGGCGAGGCGATCGTCGACGGCCACACCGGCGTGCTGGCCGACACCCCGGCCGAGCTCGTGAGCGGCGTGCGCGAGCTGGTCGCCGACCCGGCGCGCCGCGCCGCCATGGGCGAGGAGGCGATGGCGCGCGCGCATTCGTTCACATGGGAGTCGAGCGCCGCGGGAACGCTGAACGTCATGGAAGGCGCGATCAAGGCCGGCCTTCCGGGCCTGCGGGCGGCCTTCGCCCGCTCGGAGTCGGGCAAGGCCGCGGGGCTGGCGGCGGCGACGCTGGGCAACAACGCGATCCAGCTGCTCTTCACGGTCGTCTTCACGCGCCTGCTCGGCCAGAGCGGCTACGGCACGCTGGCCGCGCTCATCTCCGCCTTCCTGATCCTGCTCGTCGCCGGGCAGTCGGTGCAGCTCGCCGCGGCGCGCGAGGCGGCCCTGGACCGGCTCGGTCATCCGGAGGTGCTGCGCGCCACGCTGCACGCGTGGACCCAGCGGCTGCTCGTCGCGCTGGTGGCGGTGACGGCGGCGTCGATCCTGCTGCGCGAGCAGCTGGCGCTGCTCATCGGCGTCGACGACGTGCCGTGGGCGGCCGCCGCGATCCCGCCCACCGGCGTGCTGTGGATGCTGCTCTCGCTGCAGCGCGGGGCGCTGCAGGGCCTGCGCGCCTACCGCCCCGTGGGGGTCTCGATCGTCGTCGAGGCGGCGGGGCGCCTGGTCTTCGGCCTGCTGCTCGTCGGCGTCGGCCTCAGCGTCACGGGGGCGCTGCTGGGCACGCCGCTGGCCTTCGTCGTCGTCATCGTCCTGCTCGAGCGCGAGCTGCAGCGCGCCGTCGGGCCGGTGGCTCCCGTCAAGGGGCCGCTGCGAACGCTGCGCTCGCTGATCGGCGACGGATGGGTGCCGATCGTCGGCCTCTTCCTGCTCGCCTCGCTGCAGAACATCGACGTGATCGTGGCCAAGCACACGCTCGGCGGCGACGAGGCGGGCTCCTACGCGGCGGCCGCGGTCGCGGCCAAGGCGGTGGTGTGGGTGGCGATCGGGATCGGCCTGCACCTGCTGCCCGAGGCGACGCGTCGCGCCGCGGCGGGCCTGGATCCGCGGCCGGTGCTCCTGCGCGCCCTGGGGATCCTCGCCATCGTCGCCGCGCCGGCGATGCTCGTCTTCCTCGTGGCGCCCGAGCTGCTGCTGCGCCTCGCCTTCGGCCCGGGCTTCACCGACGCCGCCGACGCCCTGCCGCTCCTCGGCGCCGCCATGACCCTGCTCGCGGTCGCCTACCTCACGGTCCAGTACATGATCGCCCTGGGCGAGACGCGCTTCCTGTGGGTGCTCGGCGTGGTGGCGATCGCCGAGCCCTTCCTGCTCACCGCCGGTGACGCGGGCATCGTCGCCTTCGCGGCGATCGTCTTCGGCGTGCAGTGCGTGGCCGCCTCGGCCGTCCTGGCCTTCGGGCTGACCGCCCGCAGGCGGCGGCGCCGGGCGGCGTCGGTGGCGTGACCGCGCCGCCGTTCGAGGCCGCCTGGGGCGCGGCCCGCGACGCCGAGGGGTGGCTCACCGAGGCCCAGGCGCGGCGCCTGTTCGCCGCGGCCGCGGCCGTCGCGCCCGGCGGGCGCGTGGTCGAGATCGGCTCCTTCCGCGGGCGCTCGGCGATCGTGCTCGCGAGCACGGGCGTCGAGGTCGTGTGCGTCGACCCGCACGCGGGCTCGGATCGCGGCCCGCAGGAGATCGCCGCCGATGCCGACCGCGGCGCCGCCGACCTCGCCGCCTTCCGCGCCAACCTCGAGCGCGCCGGCGTCGCCGACCGCATCCGCCACCTGCGCGCCTTCTCCGGCGCCGCGCTGGGCGAGGTCGAGGGCCCGATCGACGTGCTCTTCGTCGACGGCGCCCATCGCTTCGGCCCGGCGCGGGACGACCTCGTGCGCTGGGGCGGGCGCGTCCGCGACGGCGGGCGCCTGCTGGTCCACGACGCGTGGTCCTCGGTCGGCGTGACGCTGGCGCTCACGACCACGACCGTCTTCGGCCGCCGCTGGCGCTATCTCGGGCGCGCTGGCTCGCTGGCGGAGTTCGTGCGCGCCGACGCGCGCGGGCCGGCCAACGCGGCGCGCCAGCTCGCGCAGCTGCCGTGGTTCGCGCGCAACCTGGTCCTCAAGGCGCTGATCCTCGCCGGCGTGCGCCGCGGGCCCTGGCCGTACTGAGCGTCCTCCACAGCGCGGCGCCGAGCGCCCAGACCGCGCCGACCGCGACCCAGTGCTCGGCGATCCGCTCGACGGCGTAGTTGGTGTCGTAGCCCACCGACGGCAGGCCGACCGCGACGTGGAGGATCGGCGCGGCCACGAGCAGCGCCGCGCCCGCCGCCAGCGCCAGCGTGCGCGCCGAGACGCCCCGCCAGAGCACGAGGAAGGTCAGCGGGCCGAGCACGGCGCCGGCGCGCAGGGCGAAGACGAAGCCGAGGACGAGCCCGGCGACCACCGCGGCGAGCAGCGCGCGCCGCGCCGGCCACGGCCGCGCGACGGCCGCGGGCAGCGGCGCGAGGCTCGCCGCCCCCGCGTGCGGGCGGCGCAGGACGAGCAGCGCCAGCAGCGCCAGGCAGGCGACGAGCGAGATCGCGTCGCCCGCGAGCAGCGCGCGGTTGGGGGCGAACGCGAAGGACACGTCCCGACAGCCGCGCTGCACCGGCCATCCGTTGGCGTAGCCCTGCAGCGGCACCGGAGCGCCGAGCGACTTCCCGTTGCAGCGCGCGCGCCAGCCCGCGTCGTAGGACTCGCCGAGGACGAGCCAGCCGGGGCCGTCGACCGCGACGCGCACGCCGTCGCGTGCGCCGCGTCCGTCGCTGCCCTGGTCGAGCACGCGCCCCGCGGCGGCGACCGCCACCGGCGCCGGGGCCGGCGCCGCGAGGCGGACGCGGTCCAGGCGCCACGGCGCCGCGTCGGCGCGGACGGTGACGGGCGCCGCGGGCAGGGTCACCGGCGCGCCGCACGCCTGCGCGCGCAGCGGGCGGCCGGCGTCGAGCTGCTCGATGGCGCCCGCGACCCGCAGCGGGACCGTCGCCGCGCCGAGGTGCAGCGCCGGGCCCTCGGCGCAGCCGATCGGCAGCCGGCCCCGGCGCGGCACGCGCGCGCGCGGGACGCCGTCGCCGGTGACCTCCCCCACCCCCACGGCACGGCGCTGGCGGGCGAGGCCGGGGGTGCCGCGCGGGAAGGCCGCGTCGAGGACCTCGAGGCGCACGGTGCGCGCCCGCAGGGGCCGGGGCAGCGCGATCGTGCCGTCGGCCGCGACTGCGAGCGGCGGGCCCGGTCGCCCATCGGCGACCACGCGCACGCGCGTGGGGAAGCGCACGCGCACGCGCGGGCGCTCCAGGCGCAGGGTGCGCAGCGTCCGCGGCGCGGGCGTGCGCCACTGCAGCCACGCCTCGCGCGATCCGATCCAGCCCGCGATCCACGCCCGCCGCGGATCGCCGTCGAAGGCCGACGAGGCCCGGTTGCGCCCGAGCCCCTCGAAGCGCGAGGAGCCGTCGAAGGCGCCGGCCCCGGCGCCGACCCACGCGTCGAGGACGTGGTCGGGGGTCTCCGGCGCGACGCTCGCCCACGCGTCGGCCCGCCAGGCGCGCCGCGCCGGCGGCGCGATCGCCCGCGCCCAGCCGCGCTCGCCGTCCTGCTGGTCGCGCACGAGGCCGCGCTGGCGGTCGCCGGTGACCACGCGCGGGCGGGACGGGTCGTCGCCCGTGGTGCGGTCGAAGAGGTACGTGAGGCTCGCGTGGCGCACGGCCGTGCCGTGCAGCGCCTGCTCGACGAGCAGCGGCGGGCGCAGGGTCTCGGTCGGGTGCAGGCCCGGGATGCGCAGCTCGCGGATCCCGCCCGCTCCGCCCTCGCCCGTGGGGGGCTGGACCACGCGCGCCAGGAGCACGCTCAGCGAGCTCACGCCCCGCAGCCCGAGCTCGAGGCGGTTCCAGCCCGGGTGGACGGGGAACTCGCGCCCGTTGACCGCGACGCGCTCGACGCGCCCGCGGCTGTCGTCGTAGGGCATGAGATCGACGTGGTCGACGTCGCGCGGGGCGGTGAAGGCGATGTCGAGGTGGCGGCGGTCGGGCGCCAGGGAGCGGTCGGCCAGCCAGGCCGTCGAGGGGTCGCCGTCGAGCGCGGCGAAGGGCCGGCGCTCGGGGAACTGCGCGAAGCCCGGCGAGAAGTCGGCGTGCGCCGAGGCGATCCCGCCGCCGAGCAGCGCCACGGTCTGGGCGTCGCTTCCCCGCGTCGGGAACGGGTCGAGCTGCGCGGCGTCCTCGGAGAAGCGCTCGTCGGCGGGGACGGTCCAGCCGGCGTTGCCGCGCAGGCGCGCGGCGACGAAGACGCGCCGGCGGTTGGAGTCGCTGATGACGAACGAGGCCCCGCGCCGCGCCTCGTCGCGCAGGGCGCCGGCGTCGAGGTCGGCGGCGTAGCGCAGCGGGCGGTCGCCGCGCAGGGCGCCGAAGGCGGCGAGGTCCGCCACCGCCTGGGCGGAGCCGTCCACCACCGTGGCGCCGTCGCGCGGCAGCACGCGCACGATCCCGCCGGTCGGCACGGTCCAGCGGCGCACCTCGGGCAGGCGCGCGGGCGCCTCGAGCGTCCCGGCGGCGCCGGGCGCCCTCCGCGCCGGGCCGTGCGCCGCCGCCGGCGTCCCCAGCGCCGCCAGCACGCCGGCCGCCGACGACGCGGGGACGGCGCCGCTGCGCGAGCGGTCGTCGTCGGCGCCCTGCACGACGGCGCCCACCCCCATCAGGTCCAGGAGCGGGCGCAGCTGCCCGGGCACGGCGCGCTGCTGGCTGACGAGCGCGTCGGTCGTCCACTGCAGGTCGACCGAGCGCAGGTCGGCGAAGGGGACGATGAAGCGGACCGCGACGGGGCGGTCGGTGAGCGCGGGCAGGACGGGGTCGTAGGTGCCGCCCCAGTCGTAGAAGGCGAAGAGCTGGCCCGGCAGCACCATGGCGCGCTCGCCGCGCGGCAGCGTGCGGTCGAGGTCGCGCGCGGTGTCGCTCCAGGCCGCGGGCACGCCGTCGGGCAGCCCGAGCTGGCGGTCGAGCCCGACCCCGCGCGCCAGCGGCCAGCAGGCGAGCGCCACGAGCACGCCGCCGCCCGCCAGCGCGGGCGCCCGCCACCGCGGCGCCAGCGCCTGGATCCCGAGCGCCCCGAGCCCGGCGAGGCCGAGCGCCACCAGTGGGCCGGCCTTGTAGGTCGTGCGCAGGAAGCGCACGGACTGCGCGTGGTTGTAGGTGAAGGTCGCCGCGCGGCGCAGCGGCGCCCCCTCGGGGAAGCCGACGAGCATCACGAGCACGCCGAGCAGCACCAGCGCCAGGAAGAACGGCGCGTAGCGCGCGCGCCGCGTCCACGCGAAGGAGCCCAGGCACAGGGCCGGGATGACGAGCGTCGCGACCACGACCGGCGCGAGGCCCAGGTACACGCCGGCGTCGGCCTGGAAGGCGCGCAGGGTGCCCGTGTAGCCGACGCCGATGTAGCTCGTCCAGAACCCCAGCAGCCGCAGCGACTCGGGCATCGAGGTCGTCCCCCAGATCGTCCCCGGCTGCTCGGTGTAGGGCAGGAAGTCCAGCCCGTAGCGGGCGTGGACGAGCACGGCCACCACCCACCACAGCGAGGCGAGGGCGGCGATGGGCACGAGCCGCACGGCGAAGGCGCGGACGGCGCGCGGCTCGAGCTCGCCCCAGCCGCGCTCGTAGGCGACGAGCAGCGCCGGGCCGAGGAGCAGCCAGGCGGTGACCGCCACGTTGACGCCGCCGCCGGTCGAGGTCAGCACGAGCGCGAAGGCCGCGGGCCACCACAGGCCTCGCGGCTCGCGCAGGCCACGGTGGACGCAGAGCAGCAGCCACGGCAGGGCGGCGGTGGCGAGCAGCGTGATCGACGTGCGCCCCAGGTAGGTGACGACGTAGGGGTTGAGCATGTACAGCAGCCCGCCCGCGAGGTGCCCGGCGCCGCGCGGGCGCCCGACGAGCGCGTCGAGCAGCCGCACCATCCCCCAGGCGCTGAGCGCCAGCGCGAGGCCGATCCACAGTCGCCCGACGACCCAGTCGGGGATGCCGAGGCCGTCGCCGAGGGCGAAGAACGGCCCCATCGGCCACAGGTAGCCGCCGTACTGCCCGGCGAAGACGTGCCCGAGCGACTCGCTCGGGGTCCACGCGCTGACGACGTCGTGCAGGAACGAGCCCGGCGAGACGTGCAGGTCGACCTTCGTCTCGGCGACGATCAGCCCGGGCCGCTGCAGGAGGGCGAGGGCGAAGGCCAGCGCGCCGAGCGCGAACGGGATGAGGCTGTCGCGCCGGGGCCACCGCACGGAGGCCGGGAGGCTAGCCTGCGCGCATGACCTCCGAGGAGGCAGCGCGCAATGCGGGCGTGGTCGGCAGCGCCGGGGTCGCGGGCAGCGCCGGCGTGGCGGGCAGCGCGGGCGTCGTCGAGCAGCGCCGGCGTGGCGAGCAGCGCGGGCGTCGTCGGCAGCGCGGGCGTCGCCGGCAGCGCGGCGGTGGTCGGCAGCGCCGGGGTCGCCGGCAGCGCGGCGGTGATCGGCAGCGCCGGCGTCGCGGCCAGCGCCGGCGTGGTGCTGAGCAGTGCCATCGTCGGCGGGATCGGCAACGTCGGCTGCTCGGCGTGCATCGGCTGCATCGGCTGCGTGAACTGCATCGGCTGCATCGGCTGCATCGGAGCGGTCGGCCTGCGCGGCGCCGTCGGGGTCGTCGGCGGGCGGCGCTAGCCGCCGAGCGATGCGCGCGGCCGGGCTGCTCTGCGCACGAGGCGCCCTGGTGGCGGGGCCCGTCGTGCTCGCCTTCTTCGCGGGCGGCTTCTTCGACGGCCCGCGCGACGTCGCGCTGCTCGTCGTCGCGGTCGGACTCGTCGTGCTGGCGGCCACCGGCGCCGCCCGTCCCCCGCGCCACCGGGCGGCCCAGGTCGCCATCCTCGCCGCGTTCGCGTACGCAGGCTGGATCGCGCTCTCGGCCACGTGGGCGCCCGTGCGCGACTTCGCCGGCGACGACGCCGAGCGGGCCCTGCTCTACGCCGCCGTGCTCGCGGCCGCCGCGCTCGCCTTCACGTCGCGCGGCGCGGTCCGCGCGCTCGAGCCGTCCGTCGCCGCCGGCACGGTGATCGTCATCGGCTACGGGCTGAGCGGGCGGCTGCTGCCCGGACTGGTCACCCAGCACCCGCAGGCCAGCGCCGCCGGGCGCCTCGACCAGCCGCTGACGTATTGGAACGCGACCGGCGCGCTGGCCGCGATCGGGCTCGTGCTCTGCGCCCGGCTGGCGGGCGACCGCACGCGCCCGGCGGCGGTCCGGGCGGCCGCCGCGGCGGGCGCCGTGCCGCTGGGCGTGGGCTGCTACCTCAGCTTCTCGCGCGGCGCGCTCGCCGCGCTCGCGGCCGGGCTGCTCGCGCTCGTCGTGCTCGCGCCGACGCGGTCGCAGCTGCGTGCGGCGGTGCTGGTGGTCGCGGCGGGCGCCGCCGGCGCGCTCGCCGCGGCGGCGGCGCATGCGGTGCGGGCGCTCGACGGCTCGATGGCCACCCGCGAGCGCGAGGGCGCGATCGTCCTCGCGGCGCTGCTCGCGCTCGCCGCGCTCGCGGCCTTCGCGGCCGCGGCCGGCGGCGACGACCGCCCCCTCGCGCTGCCGCGCTGGTCGCGCGCCGCCGCGCTCGCCGCGATCCTCGCGCTCCTCGTGGTGCCGGTCGTCGCCGCGCGCGGGCACCAGCAGGCGCCCCCGGTGACCGGCGCCACCAGCCAGCGGCTGGCCTCGCTGGGATCCAACCGCTACGGCTACTGGCGCGTCGCCGTCGACGCCGGCCTCGCCCACCCGCTGGCCGGCGTGGGGGCGAGCGGCTTCCGCGTCGAGTGGCTGCGCCATCGCCATGTCGACGAGGTCGTGCGCGACGCCCATTCGCTCGAGCTCGAGACCTTCGCCGAGCTCGGCCTCGTCGGCGTCGCCCTCCTCGCGCTCCTGCTCGGCGGCGTGGCCCTGAGCGCGCGCGCCGCGCACGCCGCCGACCCGCTCCTGGTCGCGGGGCCGGTCGCGGCGCTCACGGTCTGGGCGTTCCACAGCGCCATCGACTGGGATTGGGAGATGCCGGCGCTGACGCTGGTCGCCGTCGTCCTAGCCGGCGCCCTGCTCGCGCGGGCGGGCGAGCCCGGCGCGCAGCTCGGCGAGCAGGCCGCGCTCCGAGCGCAGGGCGACGGCCGCAAAGATGCCAAGGAAGAGCCCGACCTCGGCGATCGCCTGGGCGAGCGTGCGCTCCCCACCCCAGAGCGCGAGCCGTAGCGCCAGCGCCGCGGCCACGCCCGCGGCCAGCGGGCCCGCGGCGCCCCCCACGAGCGCCCACAGTCGCACGCCCGGCAGCAGGGCGTGCACGTAGCGCGCCCGCCACGCCAGCGCCACGACGACGGCCGCGATGCGCCCGGCGACGAAGCCGTCGTAGCCCCACAGCACGAGGCCGGGCACGGCGAGCGCCAGGAAGCCGACG
Organism: uncultured Actinomycetes bacterium; assembly: GCA_963851295.1. Classification (GTDB taxonomy): domain Bacteria; phylum Actinomycetota; class Thermoleophilia; order Solirubrobacterales; family Solirubrobacteraceae; genus JAOPZW01. The sequence continues at coordinate 219,742 of CAWKOS010000009.1, forward strand.
GCGGCGACCACGGCCTCGATCGCGGGCGGCCGCGCGTCGCCGTGCGCGCGATAGAAGGAGAACCAGTTGAACCCGAGCTGGGCGAGCAGGCCGGCGACCGCCAGGCCCTGCAGGAGGACGACCGCCGGCTGCCACGCGTCGCCGAGGACGAAGGTCGCGAGGTCCGGCGCGAACAGGAGCACGCCGACGCCGAACGGCGCCGCGTAGAGCAGCGTCGCGCGGTTGGACTTCACGAACAGCTCCTCGAGGGCCCGCTGCTGGCCCTGGATGGCGCACACCGCCGGGTAGATCGTGGCGGTGACGATCTGGTCGGCCCGGTCGACGTAGCGCGTCAGGGTGACGGCCAGCGTGATGAAGCCCGCGGCGGCGAGCCCGCCGTCGGCCTCGAAGGCGATCACCTGGCCCTGCAGCACCACCATCGCCGCCACCACCGCCACGAAGACCCAGGCGCTGAAGGTCAGGTAGCGGCGCGCCACGGCGCGATCGAAGCGCAGGGCCAGCGCGTAGGGCGAGACGGCGAGCGCGACGGCCACCGCGACGGCGTAGCCGGCCGCCTGGCCGACGACGATCGACCACACCCCGAGCGCCGTGGCCGCCGCCAGCGGCACCGTGACCGCGAAGGTGGCGAGCGGCTGCAGCGCCTGCAGCGAGCGCTGGCGCGCGTAGTCCATGCGGCGGAAGAAGATCCACAGCGGCGCCAGCAGCGCGAGGGCCACCGGGAGCCACGCCAGCCCGAGCGTGAGGCCGAGCAGCCGCGGCTGCCCATACAGGGCGGCGAGCACGGGCGCGAGCGCGGCGAGCACGAGCGACGCCACGAAGGCGAGCGCGAGCTCGAGCGTGAACGCGTACTGGTACTCGCGCTCGACGGCCTCCGTCTCGCGCGCCACGAACGCCTCGTCGATGCCGACCCGCTTGAGCGCCAGCACCGTGACCACCGTCGCCGAGACGATCCCGTAGAGGCCGATCTCGCTCGGCCCCAGCAGCCGTGTGACGATCAGGCCCTGCACGACGACGAGCCCGTCGATGCCGACCAGGAACGCGGCGGTCACCACCGCACCGCGCACCGTGCGGTGGCGCAGCTCCGAGCGCGGGAAGGGCAGGCGCGAGCTCATGCCGAGCCCCACCGCCGCGCCGCGAGCGCGTCGAGGGCGACGGCCGCGAGCACGACGAGCGCCGGCTCGGCCGCGGCGCGCAGGCGCGTGAAGCCATAGGAGATCACGGTGACGAAGACCACCAGCGCCACCGGCGCGAGCAGCACCCCCCAGGGACCGCGGCGGCGGCGCAGCACGACGACCCCGTAGGCGGCCAGCAGCACGAGCGCGTAGTAGCACGCGACGCCCGCCTGCTCGACGCGCAGGTTGCGCCCCTCGAAGAACGCCTCCTGGCGCGCCTGCTCGCGGGGACGGAAGAGCTCGAACGAGCGCCCGAGCCGCGCCGCCTCGACCACCGGCAGCCGCCCCGAGTGGTGGCGCGCGTAGCTCAGCCCGAGGTCGCGCAGGCGGTTGGCCTCCAGCGCCTCGTTGGCGTGGACCGGCGGCGGGATGCAGCCGAAGTCCCACTGCCCGATCAGGTCGCCGTGATAGGTCGTCGGGCAGTTGGCGCCCGCCAGCAGGCCGCCGACGTTGGTCGAGATCAGGACCGGGCGATCGAAGACGATCAGGCAGCGCACGATCCAGGGCGCGAGCACGACGACGCATGCGACCGCCGCGACGCCGGCGCGCCGCCAGCCGCACAGCGGCAGCGCCAGCAGCACGAGCAGCACGAGCGCCTCGCCCCGCGTCAGCGCCGCCACGGCGATCGCGACGCCGAGCAGCGCCGCGCGCCCGGCCGTCGGCGCGTCGCGATAGCGCAGCGCCGCGAGCAGCACGAGGGCGATGCACAGCGCGTAGACGGACTCCGAGCGCAGGGAGCCGTCGGCCGCGACCAGCAGCGGGTAGAACGCCGCGATGGCGCCGGCGATGAGCCCGGCGCGCGGGCCCGCGGCGCGCCGCCCGACAAGGCCGGTGACGACCACGGTGCCGGTCCCGGCGACGCAGCCGACGAGCTGGTGCCACGCCCACGAGCGCCCGCCGAGCAGCGAGACGCCCGCCTCGAGGAACGGGTACAGCGGCGGCTTGTCGGCGCTGGCGCGCGCGACGCCCTTCGACTCGTAGAGGAAGGGCTGGATGTAGCCCTTGCCGTCGGCGAGCAGGTTCGCCTGCAGGTGGAACTCGAGGCCGTCGCCCAGCAGCGGCTTGGACTTGACCAGCAGCAGCGCGTAGGCCAGCCGCGCCGCCAGCCCGGCGGCGGCGATGAGAGCGAGGCGGCGCCCGAACGCGGTCACGCCCGGCGCGCCTCGAGGAGCCGCAGGATCCCCGCGGCGGCCAGGACGAGCAGCGGGATCTCGAAGGCGTGGCGCAGGCGCGGGACGCCGTAGCCGAACACCGCCGACACGCACACCATCGCGGCGGGCGCGAGCAGCACGAGCAGCGTCACGCCGCGGCGGCGCAGCTCGATCGCGCCGATGACCCCGAGCACCATGAAGGCGAAGTACACCGCGACCCCGGCCTGCTCCACGCGCCGCTGGCGGCCCTCGGCGAACATCACCTGGCGGCGCGGCTGCCACAGGTCCCAGACGCGCAGGAAGCGCACGACCGCGACGACCGGCAGCCGGCCCGCATGGTCGCGCGCGTAGTCGGTCGCCTGGCGGCGCCAGATCGCGGCCTGGCGCGCCTCGTTGTCCTCGCGGCGCGGCGAGATGCACTCGAGGTTCCAGCCGCCGGTGTCGACGCCGTGGTAGGTCAGCGGGCAGTTCGCGCCCGCAAGCACGGTCGAGTCGTTGGTCGAGATCGGCACGAAGGCGCCGAAGCGGTCGGCGTTGCGGATCGTCCAGGGCGCCAGCACCGCGGCGCATCCCAGCGTGGCCAGCACGGCGCGCCACGGCCATCCGGTTCCGCCGCGCCACGCCGCGGGCCACGCCAGCAGCGGGATCAGCAGGAGCGCCTCCGAGCGCGTCAGCGCCGCGAGCGCGATGGCGGCGCCGGTGCCGAGCGCGATCCACGGGCCGGGCCGGTCGAGCAGCCGCCAGGCGGCGAGCAGCGCGATCGCGATCAGCGGCCCATAGAGCGTCTCGCTCATGAGCGCGCCGTCGACCGCGACCATGAGCGGATAGGCGGCGCAGAGCCCGGCGGCGAGCAGCCCCAGCCGATCGCCGCCGGCGCGCCGGCCCAGGAGCCCCACGAGGACGATCGTGCACGCGCCGAGGATCAGCCCGAGCGCGCGATGCGAGAGCTCCCCGGTGCCGCCGAGCTTGGAGACCACGCTGAGCGCGAGCGGGTAGAGCGGCGGGTGGCCGGCCGACGGCGAGACGTGGTGGTCGAACGTGTACTTGAAGGGCTCGATGAAGCCCTTGCCGTCCGCGACCAGGTTGGCCTGCAGGTGGTAGAAGTGCCAATCGCCGGCCCCGTTGACGTGGCGCGCGATCGTGAAGAGGTACAGCGCGCGCAGCGCGACGCCGACCGCGGTCAGGCCGGCCAGTCGGAGGGCGAATCCCCGCGTCGGCCGACCCATCGCTGACAGTATGGTCATCGATGCGGACCGCTGGCGAGCGCTTCCCCATGGTCGATCCGCTGCGCGCCATCGCCGCGCTCGCGGTCCTGGGGACGCACGCCGCCTTCTTCGCCGGCGCCGAGTACCCGGGCTCGTTCGTGGGGCACCTGACGATGCGCCTCGAGGTCGGCGTCGCGATCTTCTTCTGCATCTCGGGCTTCCTGCTCTACCGCCCGTTCGTGGTGGCCCACCATCGCGCCCAGGCGATGCCGGCGGTGGGCGCGTACGCGTGGCGGCGCTTCCTGCGCATCGTCCCGGCCTACTGGCTGGCGCTCACGCTGTCGGCCTGGTGGCTGGGGACGCGCGGCGTCTTCACCGGCGACGGCCTGTGGACGTACTACGGCTTCGCGCAGACCTATCGCGAGTACACCATCCCCGGTGGCCTGACGCAGGCCTGGACGCTGTGCATCGAGGTGACCTTCTACGCGTTCCTGCCGCTGTGGGCGTGGGCGATGCGACGCGCGGTCGGCAGCCTGCGCGGCGAGGCGATCGCGCTCGCCGCGCTGGCGGCCGCGTCGCTGGCCTACAAGCTCGTCGTCCTCGGGCTCGGCTCGCAGAGCGAGATCCGCGTGACCCCCGAGCTCATCGCGCTGCCCGCCTATCTCGATCAGTTCGCGCTCGGCATGGGCCTCGCCGTGCTCACCGTGTGGCTCGAGGGCCGGCCCGAGCCGCGGGCCTTCGGCGGGCTGCGCTACTCGTGGTTCGTCGCGCTGGTGGCGTTCGTGCTCGTGAGCTTCGGGATCGGGATCGGCGACCGGCTCTTCGAGCCGATGACCCCGGCCCAGTACCTGGCGCGCCACTACCTGTACGCGGTGATCGGCATCACGATGCTCGCGCCGGCGGTGCTCGGCACCGCCCACGGCGGCCTCCAGCGCGCCGTCCTGCGCAACCGCGCGCTGATCTGGCTCGGCCTCGTGTCCTACGGGATCTACCTGTGGCACGACACGGTCCTGGCCCTGCTCGCGCGCCGGGGCTTCGGCTCGATCGACTTCCCCCACCCCTACCTGGCGTGGCCGCTGGCGGCGCTCGCCGGCGCGTCGCTGCTGGCGGCCATGAGCTGGTACGGCCTCGAGCGACCCGTCCTCACCCTCAAACGGCTCGTGCGGGCCCCGCGGCGACCCGAGCCGCCTATCGCGGACGGCCTGGCGGCGGCACCGCGCGCGGATTGAGCGCGTGAGCCCGGGCCAGCGCACGCTCGTCGCCGCCGATGCGGTAGACGGCAAGCCAGCCGATGTAGTCGTCGGGGTGCTGCGCCGCGACGCGGCGGGCCAGCGACGTCGCCACCGAGCGCTGGCCGCGTCCGCCGATGAGCACGGCGCCGACAATCTCCTCGCGCGGGTCGCCGCAGCGGTCGCCGATGGCGCGCGCGACATCCGCGAGCTCCCCCGCCGGCGCCGTGCGGGCGCTCGCCTGCGCGTCCTCGCAACGGTGGTCGGAGCGCAGCGCGCGGGCGCCGACGACCGCGCACAGGACGGCGACGGCGATGCAGGCCACCCGGAGCGCCACGGCGCCATCCTAGCCCCGCGATGATCGCGCCCGTCCCCGACCGCCTCGGCTACCGGCCGGCCCTGGACGGCCTGCGGGCCGTGGCCATCGTCATGGTCCTGCTCGTCCATACGGGGGCCTTCCTGGTGCCCGGCCCGGATCGCGTCCTGCCGGGCGGCGCGCTCGGGGTCGACGTCTTCTTCGTCCTCAGCGGCTTCCTCATCACGACGCTGCTGCTCGAGCGCCGCGGCGAACGCCGGCCGATCGCGTCCTTCTACCTGCGGCGCGCCCTGCGCCTGCTGCCGGCGGTCGTCGTCCTGCTCGTCGGCGTCGCGGTCATCGCGCTCGCCGAGGGCGAGCCGGCGCGGACCGTCGCCAACACCTTCGCGGCGGTCCTCACCTACACGACGAACTGGGCGATGCTCGCCGGGGTCGCGATCGAGCGCCACGTCACCCACCTGTGGTCGCTGGCGATCGAGGAGCAGTTCTACGCCGTCTGGCCGCTGCTGCTCTTCAGCGTCCTCGCCGCGCGCCGCGGCGGCAGCCGGCACCTGCTCTGGATCACGGTGGCGATCGCGGGAGCCTCGGCGGTCTGGCGGGCCGTGCTGTGGGAGAGCGGCCATCCCTGGGAGCGCCTGTACCTGCGCACCGACGCCCGCCTGGATTCGCTGCTGATCGGCGCCCTGCTCGCCCAGCTGCCGTGGCGGCGCGTGACCCGCGTCCCGTTACGCGCACGCACCGCGGCGGGCGTCGCCGCCCTGGTGGCGGTGCTCGCAGCGGCCGAGACCCTCAAGGCGTCCTCGGGCGTGCTCTACCTCGGCGGCTACACGGTCGTCGCGCTGCTGTGCGGCGTGCTCATCGCGGCGGTCCTGCCCGGCGACGGCGTGCTGGCCGCGGCCCTCGGGGCGCGCCTCCCCGTGACCGTCGGGCGCCTGTCCTACTCGCTGTACCTGTGGCACTTCCCGCTCTTCATCGTCGTCGGCGAGCACACGGGCTCGTGGTCGACGGCGGCGCGGATCGTCTTCGCGTGGACCGTCACCTTCGCTGCCGCCGCCGCCTCCTACCGCTGGATCGAGCGCCCGGCGCTCGGCCTCAAGGCCCGCGTCGGCGGCCGCGGGGCGCGGCTCGCGCGCACGGCGACGCCATAGGGTTGCGCGGTGTCGGTGTCCGCGTCCGCCCTGCGCCGGTCCCTCGCGGCGGGCTCGCTGCTGGCGCTCGTCATCGATCTGTGGATGCTCGCGGGGCCGCACTGGAGCCTCACGCGCGACGCCTCGCCGCTGGGCGCCTTCTACGACGTGCAGGGCCGCGCCTTCCTCCACGGCCGGCTCGCGGTGCCCGCGTCGGCGCTCGGCTTCGAGGGCTTCGACGTCGACGGCGCCACCTACATGTACTACGGGCCAGTACTGGCGCTGGCGCGCCTGCCGGTGCTCGCCGTCACGCACCGCTACGACGGCCGGATGACCGCGTTGTCGATGCTCGTCGCGATCGCGGTCCTGCTGGTCGCGGGCGGCGCCCTCTACGAGCAGGTGCGCCGCTTCGTGCGCCCGGAGGCACCCGTGACCCGCGGCGAGGCGGTCCTGGCCTTCCTCTTCGCGCTGGCGCTCGGGGCCGGCGGCGTCGCGCTCTATCTGGCCGCCACGCCGGCCGTCTACGAGGAGACCGAGCTCTGGGGCGCCGCGCTCGCGCTGGCGGCCGTGAGCGCCGCGGTCGGCGTGGTGGAGCGCCCGGGCGTCGCACGCGCGCTGTGGGCCGGGCTGCTCGCGACGCTGGCGGTCAACACGCGCGTCTCGGTCGGGCTGGGGCCGATCGTGGCCCTCGGTGCGCTGGCGGTGGCCACGGCCGCCGGGCTGCGCGCCGACCGCTCGCGTGCCGCCGCCTTCGTCGCGAGCTTCGGCCCGCGCGCGGCGACCCGCGGCGTCGCCGTCGCCCTGGCGGCCGCGGCGCTGATCGCACTGGCGACCTCGGCCGCCGTCAACGAGGCGAAGTTCGACCGTCCGTTCGGCCTCCCCATGGACAAGCAGGTGGCGACGCGCCTGGACGCCAACCGCCGCGCCGCGCTCGCCGCCAACGACGGCACGATCTTCGGCCCGCAGTTCGTCCCCACCACGCTGCTGGCGACGGTGCGCCCGGACTCGGTGGGAACGGTGCGCGCCTTCCCCTTCGTCGGACTGCCGGGCGGGCTGCCGCACGTGGTGGGCGACGTGCGCTTCGACACCCTGCAGCGCAGTCTCAGCGCGCCCACCTCGATGCCGCTGCTGTGTCTGCTGACCCTCGTCGGCCTGGTCGGTCTCGCGCGCCGGGCCGCGCTGCGCCCGCTGCTGACCATCCTCGCCGCCGCGGCCACGGGCTACGTCGGCGCGCTGACGATCGCCTACGTCACCACGCGCTACCTCGCCGACCTCGTGCCCTTCCTGACCCTCGGCGCGCTCGTCGGGCTGCAGCTGCTGCTCGCGCGCGGCGTCAGGAGCCGGGCGCTCGTGGCCGGCGCGGCGCTGCTCGTGGCCGTCGGCCTGGTCGTCAACGCCGCGACCGGCCTCGTCGACCAGCGGCTGGTCAGCCCGCTGTCGAAGGAGGGCGACCGCGCGGCCTTCGTCTCGGCCCAGGACGACGTCGATCGCTTCCTCGGCCGCCGCCCCCGCGGCGTCCGCGCCGCCGCCGCGCTGCCCGCGCGCCCCACCGGGCGCGCCGGCGACCTGCTGGTCGTCGGCGACTGCGCCGGCCTCTATGCCGTGAGCTCCTTCGGGCGGTGGCTGACGGTCGAGCGCACGCCCGCCACCGGCTACCACCGGCTGGCGCTGGGCGCCCTGGGCCCGCAGGCGCGGGCGATCCTCGCCGGCGCAGGCGTGACGGTCCTCGCCCGCCGGGCCCCCGGCGGGGTCGTCTTCACGCTGCGCGCCGCCGGCCAGCCGGCGCGCGAGAGCCCGCCGGTGGCGCTCGCCCCGGGCGAGCCCGTCGTCGTCTCCTTCGAGGACTCAGGGCCCAACGCGCCGGTGTGGGTCCGCGTTGGCGGGCGCAACGTGGTCGGCCTCCTCGCGCCCTACACGCCGGGCGAGCGCTACCGCGTCGGCGCGGCGCGCGAGCTGCCGGTCGCCGCTTCGGTGTGCCGGGCGCTGGCGCGCCGCGCCGGGCTCACAGCCGCATCGTGACGGCGCTCGTGCCGGATCGAGACGCCTCCCACGACCCGGACGGTATCGTCCGACGCGCTCGTGACGCTTGCGCTCGAGGTCCAGGGGTTGGCCAAGCGCTACGGCGCGACCGCCGCGCTGCGCGGCGTCGACCTGACCGTGGGCGAGGCCGAGCTCGTCGGCCTCCTGGGTCCCAACGGCGCCGGCAAGTCGACGCTGGTCAAGAGCGCGGCGGGGCTCGTGCGCCCGTCGTCGGGCAGCGTGAAGGTGTGCGGGGCGCCGGCCGGCTCGCCGCCCGCGCGCCGCGCCCTCGGCTACCTGGCCGAGCTCTTCCGCTTCCCGGGCTGGACGACGGCCGACGAGCTGCTGCACCTCCACCAGCGCCTGGCGTCGTCTGAGGGCGGCGCCGGCGAGCGCGCGGAGCTGCTCGCCCTCGTGGGCCTGAGCGACGCGGCGCGACGGCGCGTGGAGACCATGTCCAAGGGCATGCAGCAGCGGCTCGGGATCGCGCAGGCGCTCGTCGGCGGCCCGCGACTGCTGCTCCTCGACGAGCCGACAAGCGCCCTGGACCCCGCGGGCAGGCGGATCGTCCGCGACCTGCTGGACGAGCTGCGCAACCGCGGCGTCGCCGTCCTGCTCAACACCCACCTGCTCAGCGAGGTCGAGCGCGTCTGCGACCGCGTGGCGATCATCGACCGCGGCGAGCTGCTGGCCGCCGGGCGCCCGGACGAGCTCGCGCGCCCGCAGGGCCTCGAGGTCGAGACCGCGTCGGGCACGCAGCGCTTCGAGGCCGCCGAGCGCGACGACGTGCCCGCCATCGTCGAGCGCCTCGTCGCCGCGGGCGAGCGGATCTACGAGGTGCGGCTGGTGCGCTCGAGCCTCGAGGACGCCTACCTGGCCGTCGTGGAGCGCCAGCCCCCGGTATGAACGACGTCCTCGTCGTCGCCGTCCAGGCCCTGCGCGAGTCGCTGCGCCGCCGCGTCTTCGCCGTCGTCGTGGTCCTCACGCTCGGCTTCGGCGCGCTGTACGTCTGGGGCGCGAGCGAGCTCTTCAAGGACGTCTCGGGCTTCCGCTTCAACCAGTTCGGCCTGGACCCCAAGACCCTGGCCGGCGCGACGCTGCTCGGCCTGGCGATGTTCGGCACGCTCTTCCTGGGCGCCGTCCTGGCGGTCTTCCTCACGCTCTCGGCGGTCCGCGGCGACGCGGAGACCGGGCTGCTGCAGCCGCTCATCGTCCGCCCGCTGGGGCGCAACCAGTACCTCGCCGGGCGCTTCGTGGCGGCCGCCGCGGTCGCCTTCGCCTACGTGGCCATCGTCTACACCGGGGCCGTCGTCATCACGGGCGTCACGGGCGGCTGGTGGCCGCAGTCGCCGGTCGGCGCGGGCCTGCGCCTCGGCCTGGCCGTCGTCGTCGTCGCGGCGCTCTCGCTGCTGGGCTCGATCTTCCTCACGGCGACGGCGAACGGGATCGGGGTGCTCATGGTCTTCGGCGCGGGCCTGCTCGCCGGCCTGCTGGGCTCGATCGGCGACGCCCTGGACTCCCACACGCTGCAGACGATCTCCAACACCGCCTCGTGGCTGCTGCCCTTCGAGGCGCTCTACCGCGACGCCCTGCGCCTGCTCGTGCAGGACATCCCGGGCGTCACGGGCGCCATCGTGCAGCTCGGGCCGCTCGGCGGCTCGCACGACGAGGGCGCGCTGCTGCTGCCGTGGATCGTCGTCTACCTGTGCCTGCTGGGCCTCGTGGGCGCCGTGGTCTTCGGCCGCCGCGACCTCTAGCGCCGGCTGCGCGGCACCTCCCAGCTCGCGCTCACGGGCGGCCCGGCCTTGCCCGACGCCGACAGCGTCTTCTCGCTGACCGCGATCCTGCCCGCCTGCAGGCCGACCTCCTCCTCGAGCGAGCCGAGCGCCTTGGCGTCCGGGTTGGCGCCCCCCTGCTCGTAGCTCGTGACGGTCACGTCGCTGAGCTTGTAGGTGAGCACGTCGCTGCCGGTGTCGCCGTCGGTGCTGAAGGTCAGCGTGGCGCTCTTGATGTGGCGCCCGCTCGTGGCCGCCGCGAAGAGCTTGGGCGAGGAGACGTCGTAGATCTTGTCCAGGCGCAGCGACGAGAGCCGCGTCGCCGCGCTGTGGCCGGACGCCGGCTTCCTGGCCAGGAAGGCGAAGGATTCGATCGAGATTCTGGTTCTTGTGCTTGGCGTCGGTGCTGTCGCCGGGGATCCCGTCCAGCGACAGGAAGATGTCGGCCTGCGGGCCGCCGGGCTGGGAGCTGTCGATGAGCGGGCCCGATCCGGTGCCGCCGAAGCCGCCGCCGCCGCTGTCGCTCGACGAGCCGGGGTCGCCCTGGGGCCCGGGCGGGCCGGAGGGCCCGGTGGGGCCCTGCTGGTTCCAGGTCAGCGTCTGCTCGCCCGTCGTGCAGGCCTGCGGCGGGCTGGTCTCGGCGTCGACGACGCGCAGCTGGCCGGGCGCCGTGCCGGTCGTCACGTAGCAGGCGTGGATGACGCCGTCCGACGACGAGGGGATCGCCGCGATCGCCACCGCGGTCCCCGCGCCGAGCGCCACCACCGCGGGCAGCGCGATCTTGAATGCCGTACGCCTTCTCATGAGACCTCCACGGGCTCGCCGGTGTCCTCGATGTCGATCGCGCGCTGCGTCGCGACCCGCTCCACTTCCACGCGCGCCCCGTGGAACGCGCCGCCCCCGCCGCGATCGGTCAGCTCCTCGTGCGTCAGCGCGTTGGCCATCGTGGCGCCCGGGCTGCGCGTGGCCCACCAGCCCGAGGGCAGCGCGACGACGCCGGGGCCGACCACGTCGCCGAGCCGCGCCCGCGCCACGACCTCGCCGCGCGCGTTGTGCACGCGCACGACGTCGCCGTCGGCGATCCCCCGCGCGCGGGCGTCGTCGGGGTCGACGTCGAGCATCGGCTCGCCCTCGCCGGCCAGGTGGCGCGGGAGGTTGGCGTAGGTCGAGTTGAGGAAGTGATGGGCGCTCTTGGCCGTCACCAGCGCCAGCGGCTCGTCGTCGCCGGGCGGCGGGTCGAAGCCCGGCGGCAGGTCCTCCGACCACAGCCGGAAGCGCCCCGACGGCGTGCCGAAGCCGCCCTGCGCGAAGGGCCGGAAGTCCTCGGGCAGGTCCGCCTCGGCCCAGCCGACCGCGCGCAGGCGGTCGAAGTCGATGTGGTCAAGCGGCGGCCCGGCGCCCTCCACGGCGGCGCGCGCGAGCTCCTCGTCGGTGGCGTCGAAGGCCTCGCCGCCGAGGCCCATGGCGCGCGCGAGGCGGCGGAAGATCTCGGTGTTCGGAAGCGCCTCGCCGACCGGCGCGATCGCGGGCTCGTTGTAGGTCACGTAGGTGTGGCCCCACGAGGGGACGAGGTCGACGTGCTCGACCTGCGTCGTCGCGGGCAGCACGACGTCGGCGTAGCGCGCGGTGTCGGTGAGGAAGTGCTCGAGCACGACCGTGAAGAGGTCCTCGCGCGCCAGGCCGCGCAGCACGCGCGTGCTGTCGGGCGCCGTCGTCGCGGGGTTGGAGTTGTAGACGACGAGCGCGTGGACCGGCGGGCGCAGGTCGTTGAGCGCGTGCGCGAGGCGGACCATGTTCACGCGCCGCGTCTCGGGCTGCGGGCCCGCGAGCGCCGCCTGGTCGAGCGTGCTGTACGCCGCCCACGCCGTCGGGCCGAGGATGCCGCCGCCGCGCTCGCGCCAGGCGCCGGTGAGGACGGGCAGGCAGGAGATGGTGCGCACCATCCGCGCCCCCTCGCGGTGGTGCTCGATGCCGATGAGGCGGCGGATGGCCGCCGGGCGCGTGGTCGCGTAGGCGCGCGCGAGCTCGACGATCTCGTCCTCCGGGACGCCCGTGACCGCCGCGGCGCGCGCGGGCGGCCACGCGCGCAGCTCCTCGGCGAGGCGGTCGAAGCCCTCGGCGTGGCGCTCGACGTAGTCGGCGTCGTGCAGTCCCTCGGCCACGATCACGTGCATGAGCCCCAACGCGAGCGCCGCGTCGCTGCCCGGCAGCGGGCGCACGTGCCAGTCGGCGGCCGCGGCGGTGCGGGTGCGCAGCGGGTCGATCACCACCACGCGCGCGCCGGCCTTGCGGGCGCGCTGGACGACGGGCCACAGGTGCAGGTTGGTGACGATCGTGTTCGTCCCCCACAGCACGATCAGCCGCGAGTGCTCGATGTCCTGCGGGCGCAGGCCGATCAGGTTCCCGGCGCCCTCGAGATGGCCGGTCGCGGCGGCCGCGCCGCAGATCGTGCGCTCCAGGCGGCTGGCCCCCAGGTGGGCGAAGAAGCGCCGGTCCATCGAGGCGCCCTGCACCAGCCCCTGGGTCCCGGCGAAGCTGTAGGGCAGGACCGCCTCGCCGCCGTGCTCGGCGACGACCGCGCCCAGGCGCTGGGCGACGTGGGCGAGCGCCTCGTCCCACGACGCGCGCCGGAAGGCGCCCTCGCCCTTGGCCCCGTCGCGGATCAGCGGGTGGCGCAGGCGGTCGGGGCTGTAGGTGCGCTCGAGGAAGTGGCTGACCTTCGCGCACAGCCCGCCGCGCGTGAACGGGTGCTCCTTGACGCCGACGAGCTTCTCGGCCACGCCGTCGCGCACCGTGACCTCCCACGCGCACGTGTCGGGGCAGTCATGGGGGCATGCCCCGCGGATGACGGTGGGCTCGGCGGCCATCGCGCTCCCGAGGGTCCCACACGCCCACCGTAGGAGTCCAGGACACGTTCACCGGCCGTTCACCGCCGTACGAGGACCACGTAGTCGCCGAAGCGCGCCGCCCGCCGGTAGCCGCGCGCGATGGCGCGATCGAGCACGAAGATCCCGCTCGAGCGCCCCGATCCGTTGGGCTCCCGCTCAGTCGCCTCGGGGGAGAGCCAGCGCACGACGACCGGCGTGCCGCGCAGGTCGCGCGCCATCTCGCGCTGGACCTTGGCGGTGGTCACCACCCCGGGCTGGACGACGTCGTAGCGCGTGGGGTCGGGGCGGTCGAGGAGCACGTTGAGCATCGGGTCGCCGACGCGCACGCGGTCATAGCGCGGCGGCGCGACGAGCACGGGCGCGCCGCCCGGCGTCCGGGCGCGCACGAAGCCGATCAGCCCGCGCAGGGCGGCGGCGTCGGCGGGCGTGGTGCGCACGCCGTCGGCCGCGGGCGCCGGGATCGCCGCGAGCGCCGGCGGGTGCAGCGCCTGCCCGGCGCGGCGTTCGAGCCCGTGGAGCGCCACGAGGCCGAGGGCGACGGCGAGCGCGGCGCGGGGCGCGGGGCTCGCCTCGCGCCCGGCGGCGCAGGCCAGCGCGATCGCCAGCGCGACCGAGAGCGGCACGAGGTGGAACTCGTCGGTGCGCGCCAGCAGGTAGGCCAGGCCGACGGCCACGAGCGGCGCCAGCGGCCAGCCGTCGCGACGGGCGACCGCCCACGTCGCCCACAGGACGCTGCCCGCCACGAGGATCGCCGGCAGGTAGAACTCAAGCAGCTTGTTGGGGTCCAGGCCGCCGTGGAAGTGCAGCGGGAAGGGCAGGCGCTGGAGGTCCTGGAGCGAGGCGAAGCCCAGCACCTGGTCGGCCATCGCGCCCCCCGCGACGATCGCGAACGGCGCCAGCGCCAGCGCGGCGACCCCGACGGCGGCGAGCGTCACGCGCGCGGCGCCCGCCCGGCCCGTCTCGAGCGCCGCGCCGAGGGCCGCGGCGGCCCCGATCTCGGGACGGAAGGCGACGGCGAGCCCGGCCAGCGCGCCCGCCACGAGCGGCGCGCGGCGCGCCGCGAGCAGCGCCCCGAGGCCGAGCGCGAGCGCCGGCGGGTTGGGCCCCGGGCCGCTCGGCCACGCCATGGCGCCCGCCACGGCGACCCACGCCGCCAGCGCCCACCAGGTCCCCGCGCGCCCGCGCACGTAGGCGAAGGCGAGCACCGAGACGGTGGCGTCGATCGCCACGCGCACGATCCGCCACCACAGCAGCGAGGGCCCGAAGAGCTTGACCAGGGCCGCCAGGAGCAGCGGCTGGCCGGGCGCGTAGTTGGCCCAGAAGTCGCGGTAGGGCCACTGCCCGTCGGCGATGCGCCGCCCCCAGACGAGCATCAGCCCCTCGTCGTGGGGGCCGTAGCCGCGCAGGATCGTGAAGGCCGAGAGGGCCGCGGCGCCAGCGGCCAGCGCCGCCACGACCGCCGGCTCGCGGCGGCTCACACCTGGCGCGCGAGGCCGCGCGCGCGGCGCGGCGGCCGGCGCCGGGACGCCCGCCGCGAGCCGACGCCGTCGAGCGCGAGCTCGACGATCGAGCGCAGGCCGCGCCGGAACTGGGCGGTGTCGAAGCGCCGCGCGCTCGCCACGCACGCCGCCGGGTCGACGGCCAGCGCGTCGAACGAGCGCACCGCCGCGACGAGCGCCGCGGGCTCGGGATCGTCGTAGAAGACGCCGGTCCGCCCCTCGATCACGGTCTCGCGCACGCCGCCCTCATGCAGGGCGATCACCGGGCGCCCGGCCGCCTGCGCCTCCACGGCGGCGATGCCGAACTCCTCGGTCGCGGTGACCACGAGCGCGCGCGAGCGGGCGAGGATCTCGGCGGCCTGCGCGTCGGTCACCCGGCCCGTGAAGCTGACGGTCGGGCCGGCGAGGCGGTGCAGGCGGCGCGCGTCGGGCCCGTTGCCGACGACCACGAGCGGCAGGCGCAGCTCGTTGAAGGCCCGCACCGCGACGTCGATGCGCTTGTGGGGCATGAGCTCGGAGAGGATGACGTAGCCGTCGCCGGGCTGCCCGGGCGTGAAGCGCTCGAGCTCGACTGGCGGGTGCAGGACGGTCGCCTCGCGGCCGAAGTAGCGCGCGACGCGGCGCCTCGTCGTCTGCGAGTTGGCGGCGTAGGCGTCGACGCGCTGGGCGGCGATCCAGTCCCACTGGCGCCAGCGCTGGAAGACGGCGCCGAGCGCGGCGCGCCCGACCGGCCCGCGCGCCGCGAGCGTCTCCTGGCGCGCGTTCCACGCGTAGCGGAACGGGTTGTGGCAGTAGCAGACGTGGACGGCGTCGTCCTCGGGGATCACGCCGTGCGCCCACGCGCTCGAGCTCGACACCACGAGGTCGTAGCCGCGCAGGTCCAGGGACTCCATCGCCGCCGGATACAGCGGCAGCAGCGCCCGGAAGGTGCGGGCCGTGGGGCGCATGCGCTGCAGGAACGACGTGTGCACGCGGCGGTGCGCGAAGCGGCCCTCGGTGCCCTCCTCGTCGTAGACCGCGGTGAACAGGTCGGCGCCTTCGAACAGGTCGCAGAGGGCGAGGAAGACGCGCTCGGCTCCGCGCACGTCCACGAGGAAGTCGTGCACCAGGGCGACCCGTGTTCCCTCCTGCATAGGCGCGCGAGCCTATACCGTCCCGACACGATGAAGGTGGGTGTCGACGCGCGCGCCCTGCTCGCCGGGCGCGGCGTGGCGCGCTTCACGCGCGGGCTGCTGGCCGCGCTGGCCGAGCGCTTCGAGGGCGACGAGTGGCTGGCCTTCGTCCCCGGCCGCGCCCCGGTCGCGACCGTCCATCCCCGCGTCCGCCTCGTGCGCCACCGCCTCGGCGGGCGCCCGCTCTTCGCCGCCGCCGCGGTCGCGCGGCGGCCCACGCTCGCGGCGCTCGTGGGCGGCGCCGACGTCGTCTGGCTGCCCGCGCCGGCGCCCGTGGCGCCCGGCGCGCCCTACGTGCTCACCGTCCACGACCGCTCGTGGGAGCGCCGCCCGCACGACTTCTCCGCCTACGAGCGCGCCTGGCACGCGCTGGCGCGCCCGCGCGCGCTGGCGCGCGCCGCCGCCGCCGTGACGGCCGACTCGCGCGCGGTCGCCGACGAGCTGCGCGGCGCCTGGGGCGTCGAGGCGGCGATCGTCTCGCCCGGGGTCGACGCCACCCCGGCGCTCCCGCGCGCGGGGCGCTACCTGCTCTTCGTCGGCCCCGACGAGCCGCGCAAGGGGCTCGACGTCCTGCGCGACGCCTACGCGCGGGCGCGGGCGCGCGGACTCGAGGCGAAGCTCGTGGTGGTGGGCGACGGCGGCCGGCGCGTCGACGACGGCGAGCTCGCCGCCCTCTACGCGGGCGCGCTGGCCGTCGTGGCGCCGTCGCACCTCGAGGGCTTCGGCCTGCCGCCGCTGGAGGCCGCCGCGCACGGCACGCCGGCGATCGTCAGCGACCTGCCGTGCTTTGCCGAGACGCTCGGGGACGCGGCGCTGCGCGTCCCCGCCGGCGACGCCGCGGCGCTCGCGGGGGCGATCGTCCGGCTCGCGGGCGACGAGGCGCTGCGGGCGAGGCTCGGCGCCGCCGCGCGCGAGCGCGCCGCGGCCTACACCTGGGAGCGCGCGGCGGACGCGCTGCACCCGCTGCTGGCCGGAGCCGCCGCGTGAGCTTCACGATCGTCACGGTGCTGCACGACTCCGGCCCCGAGCTGCCGGGGCTGCTGCGCTCGATCCGCGACCACCTGGCAGCCGAGGTCGAGCTCGTCGTCGTCGACTCCGGCTCGTCGGACGACGGCCCGGCCCTCGCCGCCGCGGCCGGCGCCGAGGCGGTCGTGCTCGAGGGCAACCCGGGCTTCGGCGCGGCGAGCAACGCCGGCGTCGCGCTGGCCCGCCACGACGTGACCGTGCTGCTCAACCCCGACTGCGAGCTGCCCGACGACGGGCTGGCGCGGCTCGCCGCGCGCGCCGCCGGGGCCGACGCCCTGCTCGTCCCCCGGCTGCTGGACGCCGACGGCGGCGTGCAGCGCAGCGCCCACCCGCTGCCCGGACGGCCGTCGTCGCTGCTGCGCGCCGTGCTGCCGGGACGCGCCCTGCCCCAACCGCATCACGCTCGCCGGCCGCGCCGCGTGGGCTGGGCGATCGCGGCGTGCGTGGCCGCGCCGACGGCGCTCCTGCGCCGCCTCGGCCCGTTCGACCCCGACGCCTTCCTCTTCTACGAGGACATGGACCTGTGCCTGCGCGCCCGCGCGGCGGGCGTCCCCACCATCCTGCGTCCCGAGGTCCAGGTTCGCCACCTGGGCGGGCGCAGCACGGCGCGGGCGTTCGGCGGCGAGGCCTTCGAGCTGCAGGCGCGCCGGCGCCGCGAGGTCGTCGCGGCGCGGCTGGGGCCGCGCGCCCTACAGATGGACGACGGCGCGCAGGCGCTGACCTTCGGCCTGCGCGCCGCCGTCGGCCGCGAGCGGGGCCGCAACCTGGCGGCCCTGCGCGCACTGCGCTCCGCGCGGCGGATGGCCACCGCCGCGCGGCCTGATGCGCAGCCGGACGATCAGCGGGTCATGAAGGGGTCGACGTAGACGTCGTCGACCCGCCACTTCGCGCCGAGACCCGTCGGGACGAAGCGGAACTGCACGGTGGCCTGGCCGCCGGTGAGCGCGCCGAGGAGGTCGGCGCCGACGATGACCGGCAGGGACGGCGCCCACGACTTGCCGCCGAGGTTGACGCCCAGCGGCAGGGTCAGCGTCCCCCCGCCCGGGGCGTGGTAGATGACATCGACGCGCAGCAGCGACAGCAGACCGCCGTCGTTGGCGGCGAAGTAGCGCATCGTCGGATCGAGCACCGCGACGCAGATCGGCGGCGTCGTGGCCGAGCTCCCGGACGGGAGCGAGAGCGCGTTGCGGCCCGCGCCGTGGACGTTGAACGGCTCGGAGCCGGAGACGACCTTGGCGCCCCCGCTGAGCTTCCACCCGTCCAGCGAGCCCTCGAAGGTCCCGCCCGGCGCGAGCACGTAGTTGCCGTAGTCGAGCCACTTCGCGAACGGGTGCTCGACGGTGCGAGCCGGGCAACCGTCGAGCCCGAGGCTCAGCGTGTCCGCCGAGGCGGCCGCCGGCATGGCGGCCAGCGCGAGCGCGGCCAGAACCCCCGGAAGCCCGCGGCGCAGGAGTCGCTTCCCAGACATGAGCGTCGTGTTCCCCCTGTAAGTCGTTGATCGTCGCCAAACGGCGGCACCGGCGGCATCGGCGCGTCGCCGAACGGCCATGAGCCCGCGCCGAGCGGCGCCGAACATGCGTCCAGAAGACGGTGCGTCCTACGCGCGCGAGCGCCGATGAAAGGAAGGCGCCATGGCCCTTCCCAACGACGACCCCTACGTCGAGCAGCTTCTCGACGACGCGCTCGAGCGCCCGTCGGCGCGCTTGCGCGGCCGCGAGCTGGCGCTCAGCCTCGCGCTGAGCGCGGCGCTCGTCGTCGCCGTCGTCCTGCTCGCGGTGCTGGCGCCGTCCGGCCGCGAGCTGTCGCTCGCGGGCGCCGTGGGGCTCGTCGCGCTCTACGCCATCGCCCAGCAGATCCAGTTCGACGTCGGGCCCGCCTACACGATCCCCACGCAGCTCGTGCTCGTCCCCACGCTGCTCCTCGCCCCGCCCGCGCTCGTGCCCGTGCTCGTTGCGGCGGGCCTGCTGCTCGGGCGCCTGGCCGGGTTCACCCGCGGCGAGCTGCACCCCAGCCGGCTCGCCCTCGTCCTGCCCGACGCGTGGCACGCGGTCCTCCCCGCGACCGTCGTCGCCGTCCTCGCCCCGGGCGCGCCCGACACCGGGGTGTGGACCGTGCTCGCCATCGCCCTCGTCGCCCAGGCGGTCTCGGACGTGGGGCTCACGACGCTGCGCGAGCGCCTTGCCCGCGGCGTGCCGCCCGCCGCGATCATCGGCTTCGCGCTGTGGATCCTCGCCGTCGACGCGGCGCTGACGCCCGTCGGCGCGCTGGCGGGGATCGCGGGCAGCCGCCAGCCGCTCGCGGTCGCCGCGATCGTGCCGCTCATGGGGCTGCTCGTCCTCTTCGCGCGCGAGCGCCGCGCCCACATCGAGAAGGCGCTCGCGCTCTCGCACGCCTACCGCGGCACGGCGCTGCTCATGAGCGACGTGCTCGAGGCCGACGACGCGTACACCGGCGGCGAGCACAGCCACGGCGTGGTCGCCCTCGCGCTCGCGGTCGGCGACGCCCTCGGGCTCGACGGGCGCGACCGGCGCAACCTCGAGTTCGCCGCCCTGCTGCACGACGTCGGCAAGATCCGCGTCGCCGACGAGATCATCAACAAGCCGGGCAAGCTCACCGAGGCCGAGTTCGAGCTCGTCAAGCGCCACCCGGTCGACGGCCAGGAGATGCTCGAGCGCGTCGGCGGCGTCCTCGCCGAGGTGGGGATCATCGTCCGCCACCACCACGAGCGCTGGGCCGGCGGCGGCTACCCCGACGCGATCGCCGGCGAGGCGATCCCGCTCGCGGCGCGGATCATCTGCGCCTGCGACGCCTACAGCGCGATGACCACGAACCGCCCCTACCGCGCCGCGCTGCCGGTCGCCGAGGCGGTCGCCGAGCTCGAGCGCTGCGCCGGGACGCAGTTCGAGCCGGCCGTCGTCGCCGCCCTCGTCGCCGTCGTCGCGCGCCACCCCGAGCACCGCCCCGCGCGCACGCTGCTCGACCTCGCCGCCTGACGATTCGCTCCCAGCCGAAGGGTGCGCGAGAATCGCGCCCGTGATCCGCTTCCGCTTCGGCCACGAGGACCTGGTCCGCACGCGCTTCGCGGTCTCGCCGCTGTTCGACCTGACGTGGAGCACCGACGTCCTGCGCGACCCCGCGGCGCACTCGCTGCACCTGCCGTGGGCGCGGGCCGCCCGCGCGCGCCTGGAGGGCTTCGACTACACGCTCGTCGACCTCCTGGCCACCTCGTCGGACGCCGGCTACGTCCCCGACTTCCTCGCCCCTCCCCCCACCACGCCGCTGGCCGAGCTCGACGACGAGCTCGCGCGTGTCCGCGCGACGCCGGCCGAGCGCGTCGCCATCGAGGTCGGCTGGCGCTTCGACGGCCGGGCGGTGCCGGCGGTGGCCCGCACGCTGCTCGACGACCCGCAGCGCGGCCTCGACGAGCTCACGACCGTCATGGCCGGGTACTTCGAGCGCGCGGTGGCGCCCTGGTGGCCCGAGATCCGCGCCGCGCTGGAGGCCGACATCCTCCACCGCGCGCGACGGCTGACCGCCGGCGGCGCGATCGAGGTCTTCGAGGACCTCCACCCCCAGGTCCACTGGCGCGACGGCGTGCTCGAGGTGCAGCGCCCCTACGAGCAGGACGTCGACCTCGGCGGTCGCGGGCTGCTGCTGGTCCCCGCCGCGTTCGCGTGGCCGCGCGTCTTCGCGATGATCGACGAGCCGTGGCAGCCGGCGCTGATCTACACGCCCCGCGGCCTCGGGACGCTGTGGGCGCCGGTCGAGGGCGGCGGCGACCGCGACGCCCTCGACGCGCTGCTCGGCCGCCGGCGGACGGCGATCCTCGCCGCGTTGGAGACTCCGGCCGCGACCTCGGACCTCGCGGCGCGGCTGTCGGCCTCGCCCGCCGGGGTCAACGAGCACCTGGGCATCCTGCGCCGCGCCGGGCTCGTGGCCTCGGCGCGCGACGGGCGCCGCGTGCTCTACTCGCGCACGCCGATCGGCGACGCGCTGCTGCGCCGCCGATGACGCGCCTCAGCGCCCGGGCGGGCGGTCGCCGGCGCGACCTCCCCCTGGCCGTGGTTGGCGGGCTCGGGGGCGACGCCGGTCCCGACCCCTGGGCCGTCACGCCTCGCGGAGGCTGATCGCCGTCTGGCCGAGCACGAGCTCGTCGCCGGCCTCGACCCGCGCGCGCCCGACCCGGCGGCCGAGCATCCACGTCCCGTTGCACGAGCCCAGGTCGACCGCCAGCCAGGCGCCGTCGATCGCGCGCAGCTCGAGGTGGCGGCGCGGACCGTCGGGTCCGCGACGACGACGTCGCAGCCGCGGCTGCGCCCGACGACGATCGCCCCGGTGACCGGGAGCGCCACCGGCGCGGCCCGGGTCGGCCGCAGCCGCCGCAAGGCGCGCAGCCACGGACGTCCCATGCGGGCGAGGTCCGCCACGAGGGCGCGCAGCTCGGCCGCCGTCCGCGCGCGCAGGGCGCCGTCGAGGCGGTGCTCGAAGGTCTCCACGCTCAGGTAGCCCTCGGCGCAGCGCGCCTGCAGGAGGGCGACAGCCCGCTCGCGATCGCGGTCGGAGGCGCGCATCGGACGCGATGGTCCGCCTGGCGGTCGGTTACGTCAACCCCACCCGGGTGTAGACCATGATCGGCATCCCGAGGCGCTCCTCGAAGGTCGCCACGCCGTCGCTCTCCCATCCGTTGCGCTCGTAGAACCGCCGCGCCCGCGCCTGCCCCTCCGGCGTCAGCAGCCGCCCGTGCTCGTAGCGGCGCGAGCGCGCCTCGGCGAGGAAGCGCTCGTGGAGCTCCTGGGCCAGCCCGCTGCCCCAGTGGGCGGGGCGGACGAAGAGCTCCCACAGGTACGCGGTGGCGGGCGCGGGGTCAGGCAGGAGCGCGACCTGGCCGGCGGGCTCGTCGTCGTCGTAGGCCAGCAGCGCCCACGCGCCCTCGCTCGCCAGGCGCGCGCGGGTGGTCGTGACCTCGATGGCCACCGCCGGCGGCTGCCACCCCTCGGGCGCGAACTCGCGGTAGCCCTGGAAGCACACGTCGACGGTCTGCGCCATGACGAGCGCGTCGTCGACGGTCGCCGCGCGGAAGCTCAGCCCGGACGCCACAGGTGGACCTCGCAGACGTAGGGGACGTCGACCGGCCCCTCCGCCGCGAGCGCGCGCACGCGGTCCAGCAGCGGCAGGCGCCGCTCGTCGTCCAGCGCCGCGACGAAGCTCGTCGAGCCGACGCGGTCGGCCAGCCCGTCGGCGTCCTGGCGCTGGGTGAACTCGAAGGTGCGCTCGATGAGCTCGCGCCCGGCGAAGGCCTCGCGCCAGGCGCCGCTGCCGTGCGAGGGCGCGTCGTGGCGGTAGGGCGCGATGAGCTCGGTGATCGCGGCGTGCAGGGCTGACGCCTCGAACGGGCGGCGGTTCCAGACCAGCGCAAGGGCGCCGCCGGGGCGCAGGACGCGTTCGATCTCGGCCAGCGCCGTGGGCCCGTCGAACCAGTGGAAGGCCTGCCCGACGGTGACGGCGTCGACGCTGTCGTCCTCCAGCGGTATCGCCTCGGCGGTCCCGTCGAGCGCGCTCGACGCCGCCGGGCCGATGGCGGCGCGCATCTCGGCCACGGGCTCGACCGCGATCACCTCGCAGCCCAGCGCGGCGAGCGGGCGCGTCAGCTTGCCGCTGCCGGCGGCGAGGTCGAGCACCGTGCGCCCGGGGCGCAGGTCGAGCTCGGCCGCCAGGTACTCGATCGCCGCGGGCGGGTACTCGGGCCGCGCGCGCTCGTAGGCCTCGACCGAGCGCGCGAACCCGGTCGCGGCCGACGGGTGGACCATCAGAAGAGGCCCATCTGGCGGTCGTCGACGGCGACGCCGACGACCTCGGGCTCGGGCAGCTCGTGCGCGTCGGACGGGGCGGGCGCGGGCTCGGGCAGCTCGGGCGGCGGCTCGGGCTCGCCGGGCTGCGGCGGGGGCGCCATCGCCAGCAGCTCGGGCAGGCGCGCGAAGTCGGTGCGCAGGACCTCGACGTTGGCGGGCGTGTAGAGCGCGGCCGCCGGATGGAAGATCGGGTACAGCAGCACGGCGCGCGACCCGATCACGCGCACCTCGTCGCGCCCGTGCAGGCGCGTGATGCCGGTCGGGTCGGCGCGCAGGAGCTTGGTCGCGAAGTTCCCCAGCGTGCAGATGACCCGCGGCTCGATGAGCCGCACCTGCTCGAGCAGGTAGTCCTGGCAGTTCTCGATCTCCTCGGGGTGCGGATCGCGGTTGCCGGGAGGCCGGCATTTGAGCACGTTGCAGATGAACACGTCCGTTCGCTGGAGGTCGATCTCCTCGAGCAGCCGGTCGAGCAGACGGCCGGCCTGACCCACGAACGGCAGCCCCTGCTCGTCCTCGTTCTTGCCCGGCGCCTCGCCGACGAACATGAGGTCGGCGTCGGCGTTGCCCGAGCCGAAGACGACCGTGGTGCGCGTGGCGGCGAGCTGCGGGCACTTCGTGCAGGCCCGCGCCTCGTGGAAGACGGATTTGAGCGCCTCGCGACGCTCATCCCTTGCGGAAGGCGGCACAGCCCCAGCGTAGAACGCGCGCCGGTCGGGGGTCGGGGCACAAGCCGCAACCTGCGTGGATCCGCTTGCTCCAGGGGGTACGCTGTGCGGACAGCACAACGTGACCGGCACCCCATGTGGGCTGGATCCGAAATCAAGTGAACGAGACGATCGCCATCGTGGGAGGCGGCCGACTTGGCCGCGCCCTCGCCACCGCGTTGCGGGCCACGGGTCCGCACGCCCGCGGCTACGACGGCGCGGGCGCGGACGTCGTCCTGCTCTGCGTCCCCGACGGCGAGATCGCCGCCGCCGCGGCGGCGGTCGACCCCGGCCCGCTCGTGGGCCACTGCTCGGGCGCGACCGGGCTCGACGTCCTCGCCCCGCACGAGGGCTTCGGCCTGCACCCGCTGATAACCGTCACGCACGCGGGCGCCGACTTCGCCGGGGCCGGCTGCGCGGTGGCGGGCACGACGCCGCGCGCCCTCGAGGTCGCACGCCGGCTCGGCCGTCGGCTCGACATGCGGCCCTTCGCGATCGCCGACGAGGACAGGGTCGCCTACCACGCGGCGGCCGCGATGGCCTCGAACTTCCTGGTCGCGCTGGAGTCCGCGGCGGCGCGCGTCGCGGCGACGGCGGGCGTCGAGCGGGAGCTGCTCGTCCCGCTGGTGCGCGCGACCGTCGAGGCGTGGGCCGCCGAGGGCGACGCCTCGCTGACGGGCCCGATCGTCCGCGGCGACGAGGCGACGGTGGCCCGCCACCGCGAGGCGATCGGCGAGCGTACGCCCGAGCTGCTGGCGCTCTACGACGCGATGGCGGACGCGACGCGGACGGTGGCGGCGGCATGAGGACCGTCCGCACCGTCGCCGAGGTCCGCGCCGCCCTGCGCGACGCCCGCCGCTCCGAGCGCACGATCGGCCTGGTGCCGACGATGGGCGCGTTGCACGACGGCCACCTGAGCCTCGTCCGCCACGCGCGTGCGACCTGCGACGTCGTCGTCGTCTCGCTCTTCGTCAACCCGGCGCAGTTCAACGAGGCCTCCGACCTCGCCGCCTACCCGCGCGACGAGGCCCGCGACGGCGCGCTGGCCGCCGAGGCCGGCGCCGACCTCCTCTTCGCCCCGGCGCCCGACGAGGTCTACCCGCCGGGCTTCGCCACGACGGTCCACGTCGGCGGGCTGACCGAGACGCTCGAGGGCGAGCACCGCGGCGTCAGCCACTTCGACGGCGTGACCACCGTCGTCACCAAGCTGCTGAACATGGTCGGGCCGGACGTCGCCTACTTCGGGCAGAAGGACGCCCAGCAGGCGCTCGTCGTGCGCAGGCTCGTCCGCGACCTCGACCTGCCGGCGCGCATCGAGGTCCGCCCCACCGTCCGCGAGGCCGACGGCCTCGCGCTCTCGAGCCGCAACGCGCACCTGCACGGCGCCGACCGCGAGCGGGCCCTGGCCCTGCGCGACGCGCTGGCCGCCGCCGAGACCTCGCTCGCCGCCGGCGAGCGCGACGCCGACGCGCTGCGCGCCGCCGCCCTGGCGGCCATGCACGGGCGCGGCGTCGAGCCCGACTACCTCGAGCTCGTCCGCACCGACGACCTCTCCCGCGTGGACCGCGTCGAGGGCGACGTCCTCCTCGCCGTGGCCGCCCGCGTGGGTACCACGCGCCTCATCGACAACACGATCCTCAGTGCCAACGGGAAGCCGGGAGGCTGACACCGACATGAGCGCCCATCCCAACATCCAGACCCCGGCCGACGCCTCGCGCCTGCCGATGACGCTGCCGCGGCTCTTCGACAAGAAGCGCCTCGGCGAGCCCATCGTCATGGTCACGGCCTACGACTTCCCGAGCGCGCGCGCCGCCGAGGACGCCGGCGTCGACCTCGTCCTGGTCGGCGACTCGGGCGCCATGACCGTGCTCGGCTACCCGAGCACCGTCGCCGTCGAGCTCGACGAGCTGCTCGTGCTCGCCCGCGCCGCCCGCCGCGGGCTGCGCACGCCGTTCCTCGTCGGCGACCTGCCCTTCGGCTCCTACGAGGTTTCCGACGAGCAGGCCGTGCAGACGGCCTTCCGCTTCGTCAAGGACGCGGGCTGCGACGCGGTCAAGCTCGAGGGCGGCGGCGAGGTCAGCGTCTCGCGCGCGCGGGCGATCGTGCAGGCGGGCATCCCCGTGATGGGGCACGTCGGGCTGACGCCCCAGACCTCGACGGCGCTGGGCGGCTACCGCGCGCAGGGGCGCACGGGCGCCGCCGCGACGCGGATCGCGCGTGAAGCCCTCGCCCTGCAGGCCGCCGGCTGCTTCAGCCTCGTCTTCGAGGCGATCCCGAGCGCCGTGGCCGCCGAGCTCATGCCGCGCCTCGAGATCCCGGTCATCGGCATCGGCGCCGGCCCGGCCACCGACGGCCAGGTCCTCGTCTTCCACGACCTCCTCGGCATCCGCGAGGGCCTCGGCGCCCGCTTCGTCAAGCGCTACGCCTCGCTGCAGGACGAGATGGTCGCCGGCGTCGCGGCCTACGCCGACGACGTGCGCAGCGGGCGCTACCCGGGCCCCGAGCACGGCTACTCGATCGACGAGGCCGAGCTGGCGGAGTTCCGCGCGGAGCTGGCGGGGCTGTAGGCGAGCGTCCGGCGTCCACGCCGCCGCCTGTCGATCTCCGTCGCGGTCGGCGGTCGCGGGGCACCGAGGGCGGGAACTCCGCCGCCGCCGCGACGGGCCCGCCGCGGGCGGTCGGCCTCGAACGCGCCGCGCACGGGCCGAACGTCGGTTATGCCCTGTCCTGACGTGGGAGGACCGACGTTCGGCGTCGAGCCCGGCGCCCGCGCCCGCGGGCCGCGCCTGCGCCCGCGCCCGCGCCCGCGCCCGGGGAGCGCTGCAGGGTCGGTCTCCCTCGGTGCCGGTGGGACCTGGCCAGGACGTAGCGAGAGGAGTGGGCGCGGATCCCCGGGCGTTGCGGCTCCCGCGGCGCGCGGTGACGTCGATGCGCTGCTGCTGGGTCGCAAGCAGGCCCCAATGCGCCGCGGCGCTTCGGTGGCTGAGGACCGCCCCGGGGCGGCACGCCAGCACCGCCGCCGGCCGTCGCCCCTCGACGCGCAACCGCGCGTGGCCGACCGCATAGACCCACAGGGGTGGATGCGATTGACGTCGAT
This sequence comes from uncultured Actinomycetes bacterium, assembly GCA_963851295.1. Taxonomy (GTDB): domain Bacteria; phylum Actinomycetota; class Thermoleophilia; order Solirubrobacterales; family Solirubrobacteraceae; genus JAOPZW01. Next base: position 245,971 of record CAWKOS010000009.1, read on the forward strand.
AGTCCCCGTCAAACGCAGCCACCCCCGCGAGGGTGGCACGGCCGGCGTGACGCGTCAGAGCAAGGCGTCACAATTCGCCGGCGAAGCGCCACAAGCGTTGCCGGCGGGGGCGGGTCCAGTCGCCCCCGCCGGCGGGGGGACGTCTTACGACGTCACGAGCAGGCGGGCAGCGCGCCCGGCAGGGCGAACGAGGGGTCGGTGGCGCCGGCAACGGTGGCGGCGTCGACCGCGAACGGGGCGTCGGCCTTGTAGGAGTCGAGCTTGATCGAGGGGCCGCCCTCGATCGTGGCGGCGTTCTCGCACCCGCGCCAGGGCAGCGAAATCGAGGCCGAGCTGACCGTGACGGGCTGCAGCGTCGGACGATGCAGCCACCACTCGGCGTTCGAGGAGGTCAGCAGCACACCGACGCGGTGGCCGGCGGGCAGCTTCCAGTCGTCGCCGTAGAGGTCGAAGGACACCGAGCCGCTGCCGGGCAGCAGGTAGGCCCCGCGCGAGATCAGCGTCGCCTGGCCCGCCGAGTCGACGTCGTAGACGTCGGCGACGAGGTTGGCGTCGGGGATCGTGATCCCCGCGTTCACCGTGACCTTGGGGACGCCGGCGAGGTGCGCGTCGTGCGCCAGCGGCGGCGAGAAGGTCCAGATCCCCTGCCCGTTGGGCGTGCCGCCCTCGGCGGTGCCGTTGTTCTGGGCGTCGTCGGTGTAGGAGCCGGGCCGCAGCGGCGTGGTCACAGACGAGGCGTCGGCCGGGGGCCACGAGGCCTCCGAGCGCCACGTCCCGTCGCTGGACTCGACCGCCACCGGCGGATCGACGACCGACGGCGCGACGCCGCGCAGGTACTGGTCGTAGAAGCGCATGACCTCGTCGAACCACCCGTGGCGGCCCATCGCAAGGCGCCCGCTGTCGTCGACGTCGTTGCCGCGCACGTGGTCCCACATGCCGAACCACGCGCGCTTGGGCCCGGCGACCCCGTTGAAGAAGTCGTAGGCGCCGTCGGGCTTCGTGTTGTCCTCGATGAAGCCCTGCGTCATGAACAGCGGCACCGTCGAGCCGGCCGCCTTGGCGATCAGGTCGCGCGACTTCCAGTAGGCCGAGGAGTGGTCGTCGCTCTGCTGGTCGAGGTAGTTGAGCGGGTAGCAGCCCGGCCGCGCGGTGTTGTTCGCGCCATCGAGGTTGTAGCCCGGGTCGTCCTGGATCGAGCCCGGCGTCGCGTCGATCGCCGTGTACAGCGCCGGCGTGGCGAAGGAGTTCTCGAAGCGCACGCGGTTGGAGTACAGGTAGCGGTACATGTCGTAGACCGGCTCCTGCGAGACCACCGCGTCGAGGCCCGCGGGGCGCAGCGCAACGCCCATCAGCCCGGTGACGCCGTCGTAGGACTTGCCGTACATCCCGACGTGCCCGGAGGACCACGGCTGCGACGCGGCCCACTCGACGGCGGCCTTGACGTCGGACTGCTCGCCCGGCCCGCCCCAGTCCAGGCACCCGGTCGAGCCGCCGAACCCGCGCAGGTCGACCATCACGTACGTGTAGCCGCGCTCCATCAGGTGCGCGCCCTCGACGAAGTCGAAGAACCGCGACGACGGACCCGCGGCGCCGGTCGGGTCATACGGCGTGCCCTCGACCGGGCCGAGCGGCCCCGTCTGCCCGGAGTGGTTGAAGTACGGGCCGATCGAGAGGATGACCGGCGTCCTGGCGCCGGCGGCGAGGTTGCTCGGGCGCAGGACGTCGGCGTGGAGCTTGGTGCCGTCGGGCTCGGTGATCGTGGACTGCGTCCACGTCGAGCCGGGCGGCGCATCGGCCTGCGCGGCGGGGGCGAGCGCGAGCACGGCGAAGGCGAGGACGGACAGCGAGCGCAGGAGCATGGACCCTTCAACGTGTCGGGGGGACCGAACTTGCCCCTAGTACCCCCCACGAGTACTCCCTAACGGCGCTGGCGGGCCACTTCTCCGACCTCGTCGGCGAGGTCGGCGAGGCTGAAGCCCGGCTCCTGGCCCAGCTCGCGCATCGTGCGCATCCGCAGCGCCTGGTAGCGGCGCGTCGCCTCGGTGCGCCGGCCGCGGCGCAGGCAGACCTCGAGCAGCTCGCGCTGGACGTGCGTGTCGAGCGGCTCGAGCTCGGCCAGGCGGCGCAGGTGGCGGTAGGCGGCCTCGATGTCGCCCGCCGCGCGATCGAGATCGGCGAGCACGTGCAGGACGCGTGCCGCGAGCTCGCGCAGGCGATCGCGCTCGTCGAGCGCCCACTCGGCGTAGGGCTCGTCGGCGAGGAAGTCGCCGCCGTAGAGGGTGGCGGCCTCAGCCAGCTTGGCGCGCGCCTTGTCGGGCCGCTCGGCCGAGGCGGCGTCGAGGCCGGCGTGGGCGAGCTCGACGAAGGCGTCGACGTCGATGGTCACCCGCGCGCGATCGAGCTGGTAGCCGCCGCCGCGCGTGACCACGAACTCCGACGGCGCCCGCTTGGGGCGCTCGGGCTCCAGGCGCCGGCGCAGCGCGTGCATGTGGTGGCGGACGTTGCCGTGCGCGTCGTAGCCGCCCTCGGGCCACAGCGCCTGCGCGATCTCCTCGGCGTGGACCGACCGGCCGCGGCTGGCGATCATGAACTTCAGCAGCTGCCCGGGGCGCTGGGCCAGCCAGCGCCCGCCGAGGTGGGTCTCGCCGCTGTGCACCTGGGTGCGCCCGAGGACCTGCAGGTGCAGCTGCGCCCCCGCCACCCAGTGCGGATCGGTGCGCCGGCGGCGGTCGCGCGGGCTCGCGGGCCGGACCTGGAAGACGACGCGATCCGCTGGCGCGGACGCGGCCATGATCCACGCGGCCCCGCCCCCGCGGACGTCGATGCGCACCTCGGGCAGGACCTCGTCGGCCTCGAGCGCCATCTCGCTGATGCACGAGTCCGCCAGGGGTCCGTCGCCCTGTCGGCAGCCGAGCACGTCGCAGCAGCGCACGCTCCCCGCGGCGTCGTCGGCGAGCTGCGGATCGCCGCCCAGGAGGCGCTGCGCCGCGCCGTTCCAGGCCTCCAGGCAGCCGTCGCGGTCGCCCACGAGGATGCCGAAGGGCAGCTGCGCCAGCAGGGGCGAGGCAAGGTCGTGCAGGCGCGCCGCCGCGCGGGCGCCACCGGTGTCGGGGGAGTGAGTCATGAAAAAAGGGGGCCCGGTACCTGGCCCCCTCCCAGTCTTCTTAACAGGCGCTCCTGCCTGAGGTTCGGTCCTTGCCGAGATTTTCACGCTCGGCGCGAAAACCGAATCTCAACCTCCTAATTCGCAGTCAACAGCGATCTCAAACGGCATCGACACGCGCCTCGTAGCGTGCGCCACGCCTTGAACGACGCCCGAACGCATCGACGAGAGGAGTCGCCCGTGGGCGACCGCAACCTTCCCGCGCTCGAGCTCGCCGGCCTCCTGGAGGACGTCGACCTCACCGAGCCCGAGCCCTCCGTGGCCGTGATCGCCGAGCCCGCCCTCATGCGCCGCCGGATCGTGGCCGCGCTGGACTTCGACCGCCTCCCGGTCGTCGCCCAGGGCCACGAGCCGGCGGCCGTCCTCCCCGCCGGGGGGCCGGCGCCCGCGACGGTGGCCGTCCTCGCCGGCCTCGACGGCGACGCCATCCTCGGGCCCCTGCAGGAGATCCAGCGCGAGCTGCCCGACACCCGCGTGGTCCTCGTCCTCGAGCGCATGCGCGGCGGGCCGCTGCGGCGGACCCTGCGCGCCGGCGCCGCCGCCGCGGTGGCCGCGGCCCAGGTCGAGACCGGCCTGGCCCTCGCGGTCCGCTCGGCCTCCGCCGGCCTGCTCGTGGTGCCCGAGGAGATGCGCGACCGCCTCGAGCCGCCCGCGCTCTCACCGCGCGAGCGCGAGGTGCTCTCGCTGGCGGCCGACGGCGCCACGACGGCCGAGATCGCGGCCCACCTCACGGTCTCGTCCGGCACCGTCAAGCGCCACCTCTCCTCGTGCTTCGCCAAGCTCGGCGTCGAGAACCGCTCCGAGGCGCTCGCCCTGCTGCTCGACGCAGACCGCGATCCGGCCGCCACCCACGCCGAGTGATCGGTCCGACGCAGCTTCGTAGCCGGCATCGCGCCGGCGCTCGCCGTCGACCGCGCAGACCGGTCGCGGTCGACCAGCTCCTGCCGCGCCAGCACTCCGCGACGGATGCCGGCGCGAGCGTCTGGCGCCCCGACGCCGAGGCGCTGCGCCCGGTCGCGGCGCAGCGCCGCGAGCGCCGCGGGCGCCGCCTGCTGGCGACCGCCGACGGCCTCGCCGCCGCGGTGACGCTCACCGTCTGCGTGCTCGCGCTCGGCGGCAGCCAGGACCGCCTGCCCGTCCTGGCGGCGATCGTGGCCGTCCTGGGCTGCGTGGGGTTGGCCAAGGCGCTGGGCCTCTACGAGCGCGACGAGCTGACCCTGCAGCCCTCGACCCTCGACGAGGCGCCGCGCCTGTTCCAGCTCGCGACGCTCTGGGCGCTCGTCGTCTGGGTCGCCGGCCAGCCGGTGCTCGGCGGCTTCCTCGGGCGCGACCAGATCCTCGCCCTGTGGGGCGGGCTGACGCTCGCCCTCGTCGGCGGCCGCGTGCTGGCGCGGACGGTCGCGCGCCGGGCGACGCCGCTGGACCGCTGCCTGCTCGTCGGCCAGCGCGAGGCCTGCGACCGCGCCGAGGCCAAGATCCGCCAGGCCCACGGCGCCCACGCGCGCGTGGTGAGCATCATCGCCTCCGACGACCCCACCCGCGACCACATCGCCGCCCAGGCGCTCGAGGCGATCCGGGTGCGCACCGACATCCACCGCCTCGTGGTCGCCCCCGGCCCCGAGGACCACGCCGAGATCCTCGACCTCGTGCGGGCCGCCAAGGCCCTGGGCCTGAAGGTCAGCGTCGTGCCGCGGATGCTCGAGGTCGTCGGCTCGTCGGTCGTCTTCGACGACGTCGAGGGCGAAACGCTGCTCGGCGTGCGCCGCTTTGGCCTCTCGCGCTCGGCGTGGGCCCTCAAGCGCGCGACCGACGTCGTGGGCTCGGCCATCGGGCTCGTGCTCATCTGCCCCCTGCTCGCGCTCATCGCGGTGGCCGTCAAGCTCGACAGCCGCGGGCCGGTGCTCTTCCGCCAGCAGCGCGTCGGGCGCGACGGGCGGACCTTCGCGATGGCCAAGTTCCGCACGATGTTCGACGGCGCCGAGCGACAGCAGGCCGCCCTGCGCGACCGCAACGAGGCCGACGGGCTCTTCAAGATCGCCGACGACCCGCGGATCACGCGCGTGGGCGGCTTCCTGCGCCACACCTCGCTCGACGAGCTCCCGCAGCTGTGGAACGTGCTGCGCGGCCAGATGAGCCTCGTCGGCCCGCGCCCGCTCGTCCCCGAGGACGACCAGCGCGTCGTCGGCTGGTACCGCCGGCGCCTGCACCTGACCCCGGGGATGACCGGGCGCTGGCAGGTGCTCGGCTCGGCGCGGATCCCGCTGCACGAGATGGTCAAGCTCGACTACCTCTACGCGGCCAACTGGTCGCTGTGGCTCGACGTGAAGATCATGCTGCGCACGATCGGCTTCGTCTTCAGCCGCAGGGGGCTCTGACGTGCACGGTCACGACCGCATCGAGCTGATGGGGATGCCCGTCGACCGCGTGACCGAGCGCGAGGCGGTGCAGGAGATCGTCGGCGCCCTTGGCGGCGGCGACGGCGGCTGGGTCATCACGCCCAACCTCGACCACCTGCGCCACCATCGCGACAGCGCGAGGGTCCGCCGCGCCTTCGCCGACGCCGACCTCGTACTCGCCGACGGCATGCCGCTCGTGTGGGCCAGCCGGCTGCAGAACACGCCGCTGCCCGAGCGCGTCGCCGGCTCGGACCTCATCTGGTCGCTCAGCGACGCCGGCGGGCGCGTCGGCGCCTCGGTCTTCCTGCTCGGCGGCAACCCCGGCGCGGCCGACGACGCCGCCCGCGTCCTGCACGACCACGCGCCGGGCCTGCAGCTTGCCGGCACCGCCGCGCCCGAGGTCTCCGAAGACGGCGGCGGCGACGAGCTCGACGGCGTCGCGCGCGAGCTGAGCGCCGCGCGGCCCGACCTCGTCTACGTCGGCCTGCCGCTCGCCAAGCAGGTTGCGGCGATCCCGCGCCTGCGGCGCGCCTCGCCCGCGAGCTGGTTCCTGGGGCTCGGGATGTCGCTGAGCTTCGTGGCCGGCGACGTGCGCCGCGCGCCGCGCGCCGTCCAGCGCAGCGGCCTGGAGTGGCTGTGGCGCCTCTCGCAGGAGCCCTCGCGCCTGTGGCGGCGCTACCTCGTCGAGGGCATGCCGCTGGCCGGAGCGCTCTTCGCCGGCGCCCTGCGCCGCCGCGCCCGGGGGGCGATCCCGTGAGCGCCCCGACGCGCACCCGCACCCGCGCCACCTTCCGCGAGGGCATGGCCTTCGGCGGGGCGAGCTTCGCGCTCACCGCGATCGTCGGCCTCGCCAGCAGCGTCACCATCGCGCGCCTCTACGGCGCCTCGACGCTGGGCGAGCTCGCCCTCGCCCAGGCGCCCGCGCTGGCGCTCGCCTTCCTCTCCACCGCCCAGGAGCAGGCGGGCCTCGTGCGCCAGCTCTCGGTCCTGCACCCGCGCGCTCCGCGCGTGACCGCGCTCTTCGCGGCCGTCTTCGCCTTCTCGCTGGGCCTCACGCTGTCGATGGCGGCGATCACCGTGCCGGCCGCCTACCTGCTCTTCCACGGGCCGCTGCACCGCCCCGAGCTCTTCGGGCCGTGCGTAGCGCTCGTGGCCAGCTACGTGCTCATCGAGAACACCAACTGGAACCTCGACATGATCCTGTCGGCCTTCCGGGCCGGCCGCCAGCTCTTCTGGGCGCGCCTGACGCATGCCGTCGTCTTCCTGGCCGTGGCCATCGGCGCCGCCCTGATCACGCGCTCGCTGTGGTGCCTGGTCGTCGCGACGATCGCCGGGCCGCTGCTGGCGCTCGGCGTGCGCCTGGCCGTCATCGGCGGCTTCATGCGCCTGCGCATCGGCGTCGACGAGCTGCGCCACGGCTTCGGCGCCCTGCCCGGCATGGTGCGCTGGGGACTGAAGACCGCTCCGGGCACCGCGCTCCAGGGCGTGGCCAGCCAGGTCGCGATCTGGGTGATGGGCTTCGTGGCCACGACGGCCGCCATCGGCGCCTACAACCGCGCCGCCCAGGTCGCCAGCCGCCTGGTCGACGTCAACTTCCGCATCCTCGAGATGCTCTTCCCGACGCTCGTCGAGCGGCGCTCGCAGAGCGACGAGGCGGGCTTCGACCGCGCCGTGGCCGACTCGCTGCGCTACGCCGCGATCGCCCTGCTGCTGCCCGCGGCCGTCGGCGGCGGCGCCGCCCACGGGGTCATGGCGCTCTTCGGCCCCGGCTTCGAGCGCGCGGCCGACGCCTTCGCCCTGCTGCTCATCGTGCCGGCGCTCGGCGCCCTCAGCTCGGTCCAGCAGACCCAGCTCTGGGCCGTCGACCGTCCCGGGATCGTGACCGTCATCGCCGCGGGCCACACGCTGCTCATGGTCGTCCTGGTGATCGCGCTGACCCACGCGCTCGGGATCACCGGCGCCGCGCTGGGCTGCGTGCTCGCCGGCGTCGCCAAGCTCACGTGCACCGGGCTCGTCGCCCGCCGCCACTGGACGAGCCCGCTGCGCTCGCTGTGGCCGGCGCGCGAGCTGCTCGGCCTCGCCGCCGCCTGCGCCGCCGGCTTCGTCGTGGCGCGCGCCTGCGACGGCGCGCTGCCGCTCGGCCCGCTGCTGGCGCTGGCGCTCGGAACGGTCGCCTACGGAGCGATCGTCGCGCTCGCCTCGCGGCACAACCCGCGCGACCGCGCCCGGGTGCGCGACGCCCGCGCCCGCCTGAGCGGGGTGACCGCATGACCGCCACGACGGCGGAGCACGTCATCGACCTGCGCGTGCGCCTGGAGCGCACCGTCGCGCGCGCGATCCCGCACGGAGCCCGCGTCGCGCTCATCGACGCGCCCAACCACCCCAACTCCGGCGACAACGCGATCTGGCTGGGCGAGCTCGCCCTCCTGCGCGGACTCGGGGCGCGGATCGGCTACGTCTGCGAGACCCACGGCTTCGACGCCCGCGCCGCGCGCCGCGCGATCGGCCCCGACGGCGTGGTGGCGCTCCACGGCGGCGGCAACTTCGGCGACGAGTGGCCCGGCTACCAGGAGCTGCGCGAGCGCGTCGTGCGCGAGCTGCCCGACCTGCCGGTGGTCCAGCTCCCGCAGTCGGTCCAGTTCGGCGCCGACGCCGCGCGCGAGCGCGCCGCCGCCGCGCTCGCCGGGCACCCGCGGCTGACCGTCCTCGCGCGCGACCACCCGAGCGTGGAGGCCGTCCGCGCGCTGGCGCCCGGCGCCACCGTCGAGCTGTGCCCCGACGCCGCCCTGGCCCTGCGCCCGCCGGTCCGCCGCGAGCGCGCCGACGCCCCGGCGCTGTGGCTGGCGCGCACCGACCGCGAGCGCCGCGCGGCGCGCCTGGAGCCGCCGGCCGGCGCGGGCACCGTCGTCGACTGGCCGCCCGCGGGCACCGGCGAGGCGGCCCTGCGCGAGATCAGCCGCGTCGCCGGCCAGCGCGCGACCAAGCGCTGGTGGCTGGCGGGCGCCGCCACCCCGGCCGTCGCCGCCCTGCATCGCGGGCTGACGACCCGGCGCGTGCGCGCCGCGCTCGAGCTCCTGTCCCGCGCGCCGGTCGTGGTCACCGACCGCCTCCACGCGCACATCCTCTGCCTGCTGCTCGGCGTGCCCCACGTGGCCGTCGACACGGGCTACGGCAAGCTGCGCCGCTTCGTGGAGGCGTGGAGCGCCGGCAACCCGCTGCTGCGGATGGCCGGCGACGCCCGCGAGGCCCAGGTCGCAGCCGACGAGATGGAGGCCGCCCATGCCTGACCTTCCGACCACCTCCGTCGTCATCCCGTCCCACGGGCGCAGCGGACTGCTCGACGCGATCGTCGCGCCGCTGCTCGACGACCCCGCGACCACCGAGGTCGTGATCGTCGCCGACGGCGACGACGACGCCCACCGCCGCGCCTGCGAGCTGGCCGACGAGGAGCCGCTGATCGACGCGCTCGCCACGCCGGGCGTCGGCGAGAACGGCGCCCGCCAGGCCGGCGTCGAGCGGGCCCACGGCGAGGTCGTGGTGCTGCTCGACGACGACGTGCTGCCCGAGCCCGGGCTCGTCACCGGCCACGCCCGCGCCCACGCGGGCGCCGAGGGCCTTGTCGTGCTCGGCTACATGCCCGTCGGCAAGGCCGACGGGATCGCCGAGGAGCTCTACGCCCTCGCCTACGAGGCGTGCGTGGCGCAGTACGAGCGCGACCCGGCGAGGATCCTGCACAGCGCGTGGGCGGGCAACCTCTCGCTGCGGCGCGAGGACGCCCTGCGCGTCGGGCTCGCCGACCCCGACTACGACGCCGCCTACAACGCCGATCGCGACCTCGGCCTGCGGCTCGTGCGGGCCGGGCTCACGGGCGCCTTCGACCGCGACCTGCGCGCCACGCACCTCTACCGGCGCACGCTGTCGGACCTGCGCCGCGACGCGCGCACCTCGGGCGAGGGCCGCTGGCTGGTCCACCACCGCCACGGCGACCTCGTCGGGTCGCTGACCGTCGACGCCTTCGCCGAGGGGCTGCCGCGCGGCCGCGCCGCGCTCGTGCGCGCCGCCCGCCGGCCCGCGGTCCGCCAGGCCCTGCGCGGCCCGCTGGCCGCGCTCGCGCGGGGCCGCGGCCCCCGCCGCGCCCGCCGCGCCGCCGCCGTGCTCGACGTCCGCCTCGGCCAGCAGGCCGCCGCGGCGGCCCGCGCCCGGCGCGCCCGCCGCGAGGGCCCGCACGAGCCGCGGACGCTTCCCGTCTCGGTCGTCATCCCGGCCTACAACCGCCCGAAGATGGTCCGCCGCGCGGTGCAGAGCGTCGCCGCGCAGACCGTCGCGCCGCGCGAGGTGATCGTCGTCGACGACTGCTCGACGGACGCCACCGGCGCCGTCGCCGCCGAGCTCGGCGCGCGCGTCGTGCGCCACGAGGTCAACCGCGGCGAGGGCGCGACGCGCAACACCGGCCTCGAGCAGGCCACGCAGCCGTGGGTGGCGCTCCTGGACTCCGACGACGAATGGCTGCCCGAGCACCTGCGGACGCTGTGGGCGCTGCGCGGCGACCACGTGCTCGTCTCGACGTCGTGCATCGGCCTGGACCCCGAGTCGCCGGCGCGGCGCGTCTACGGCGTCCCCGGGCCGCGGCCGCTGCGCCTGCGCACGCCCGCGCGCCTCGCCCACCCCGACAACTGCGTGCCGCCGAGCGCCGCGCTGCTGCGCCGCGACGTCGCCCTGCGCGCCGGCGCCTTCGACACGACGCTCGAGCGCTGCGCCGACCTCGAGCTGTGGCTGCGGATGCTCGAGCACGGCAGCGGCGTCGCCGCCCCCGACGTGACCGCCGTCTATCACCTGCACGCCGGCCAGGTCTCGGCCGACGGCGCCGCCATGCAGCGCGCGCACCGCGCCGTGCTCGAGCGCCACGCCGCGCGTCCGTGGTGCACGACGGGCGTGCGCCGGCGCTTCGAGGGCCTGATGGCCTGGGACGCGCTGCGCGCCGGGGGCGGCAGCAGCAGCGCCGCGCGCGCCTTCGCGCGCGAGCTGCGCGACCCGCGCCGCGCCCTCGGCGTGGCGATCGCGCTGGCGTGGCGGGCGCGGCTGCGCCGCCGCGGCGCGCGCCTGAAGGAGTGGTCGCGATGAAGATCAAGAGCTTCCCCATCCGGCAGCTCGGGCTCCTGCAGCGCCTGCGCCTGCGCCTGCAGGGCGTCGTCGACGCCGACGTCCTCGTCGCCCGCGGCCTGCAGCTCGGCCACGACGTCTACATCGGCCCGCGGGCGATCATCGACCCCTGGCACTGCTGGCTGATCACGATCGGCGACGAGGCCACGCTCGCCCCCGGCGTCCACCTGCTCGCCCACGACGCCAGCACCAAGCGCCACCTGGGCTGGACGCGGATCGGGCGCATCGACATCGGCCGCCGCGCTTTCCTGGGCGCCGGCTCGATCGTGCTCCCGAACACGACCGTGGGCGACGACGCGATCGTCGGCGCCGGGAGCGTCGTGCGCCACGACATCCCGCCGGGCTGCGTGGCGGCCGGCAACCCGGCGAAGGTCGTCGGCGAGACGGAGGCCTACGTCGCGCGCCACCGCGAGGCGCTCGGCCGGCGCCCGCGCTTCCCCTGGCAGGGCTGGACGATGACCGGAGGCATCAGCGAGGCCCATCGCCGGCGGATGCGCGACGCGCTCGTGGACGGGGAGGGCTACGTCGAGTGACCGCCGTGCGCCGCCAGCAGCTCGGCCAGCCGCCGCGCCCAGCGCTCGGCGTCGTAGCCGCCGACCACGGCCTCGCGGCCGGCGCCGCCCAGCTCGCGGCGCAGCTCGGGCGACTCGGCCAGGCGCGCGAGCGCGTCGGCGAGCTCGTCGCTGCGCGCGGGGGCCACGAGCAGCCCGCTGACGCCGTCCTCGATCAGCTCGGGGATGCCGGCGATGCGGGTCGCGACCACCGGCAGCGCCATCGCCATCGCCTCCATGAGCACGACCGGCACGCCCTCGGCGAAGCTCGGCAGGCAGAAGGCGTCGGCCTCGGCGTAGTGGCGGCGGATCTCGTCCTGGCCGACGGCGCCCAGCCAGCGCACGCGATCGTCGAGGCGCAGCGCCGCCGCGCGCGCCCGCAGCGCCTCGCCCGCCGGCCCCTCGCCCACGACGTCGAGCGCCACCTCGTGGCCGCGGGCGCGGACCTCGGCGAGCGCCTCGAGCAGCAGCGAGAAGCCCTTGCCCGACACGAGGCGGCCGACGACGAGCACCCGCAGCGCCCGCCCGTGTCCGTTGCGCGCGACGGCGGGGAAGCCGTCGGGATCCACGCCGCAGCGCACGAGCTCGAGCTTGGGCCAATGCTCCTCGGGGGCGTGGAGCATGAGCTGGCTGCGTGTGAAGTCGCTCACACAGGCGACGAAGCGCGCGTCCTCGACCTTCTCGGGCAGCCGGAAGGCGCTGACGTCGTAGAACTCGGTGGAGCCGTGCATCGTCATGCTCCACGAGCGCGGTCCCGCGCCCGCCGCGCGGCCCAGATGCGCGGCCAGCAGCGCGACGTCGCTGCCCACGTTGGCGAAGTGCGCGTGCAGGTGGCCGACCCCGCGCCGGCGCGCGTGGTCCCACAGGACCACGGCCTCGCCGAAGTAGAAGAGCTGCCACAACCGCCCGCGCAGCCCGCGCGGCGCCAGCTCCAGTGCCCGATGCAGTGTCGCCCGGTAGGCGCCGGGGTAGCGCAAAAGGGCGACCGCGTGCGCCCGGACGAGATCCCGGGGCGCCACCGGCAGGATCGCGTACGTCGCCTCGGCCTCGGCGCGATCGGCCTGCGAGAGGACCTCTCCGGGCTCCGCGCGGCGGACGGCGACCGTGTCGATGTCCAGGCCGAAGCCGCGCAACGCCGCCACCTCGCGCTGGATGAAGGTGTGCGAGACGGCGGGGTAACGGCTGCAGACGTAGGCGATCCGCACTTCGACCCTCTTCCCGACAACGACACCTAGGACACCCACATGCCACTGACCACCGAACGCCCAGACCGCATCCGACCCGCTCCCGCGGCCCCGACGCCCGCGTCGCCCGTGCGCGCCGCGCTGCGCCGGCCGCTGCTGGTGATCCTGCCCGTGGTGGCCCTCGCCGCCCTGGCCGTGGTCGTCAGCCAGCTGCGCAAGCCGACCTATACGGCCGAGTCGCGCGTGGCGATCGGGAGCTTCAACCCCAGCCAGGACGCGGCGCCCGGCGCCGCCTACGCGGGCACCCAGTTCGCGGCGGCCTACAGCCGCGCGATCGGCGCCCACGACGTCGTGGCGCCCGTCGCGCGCCAGACCGGAGTGCCCGCCGGCGAGGTCGCCGGCCGCGTCATCGCGACGCCGATCCCCGACAGCCCGATGCTGCGCATCGACGGCACCGGGCCGTCGGCCGACGCCGCGATCAAGATGACCAACGCCGCGACCCAGTCGCTGCTGGCCTACGTGCGCCGCTCCGACGTGACGGGCGCGCGGGCGACCGACGTGCTCAACCAGTTCCGGGCCGCGCAGGCCGAGGCCTCGCGCGCGCACAACCGGGTGAACATCCGCCAGCGCGCGGTCAACCGCCAGCCCAACTCAGCGAGCGCCCAGCGGGCGCTGGACAAGTCGCAGACGCGGGCGGACACGCTCGACCTGCGCGCCAAGGCGCTGCGCACGTCCTACCTGCAGCAGGCGCAGTCCGAGAGCTCGGGGATCCCCGTGCGCACGCTGAACGCCGCCGGGTCGGCGAGCAGCGACGCGAGCAAGTCCCTCAAGCTGCTCGCCACCATCGGCGTGCTCGCCGGCCTCGCGATCGGCGTGGCGCTGGCCACCGCGTTCGAGGCGGGCTCGAGCCGCCGCCGCGCCGCGCACGCGTGACCGCCACCCGCCACCAAGTTGGCGCCATGCTCGCCTGGCTGGCGGGCGTGGCCGCGCTGGCCGCCCTGGCGGCCGCGGCGGGCGGCGCCGAGCGCGCTTACCTGCTGCCCGTGCTCGCCGCGGGCGCGGCGGCGGCCGCATACGTCGCCGCCCGCAGCGAGCCGGCGTGGCTGCTGAGCGCCGGCATCGGCCTGTCGATCTTCTCCGGCAACACCGGCCAGCTCGGGCTGCCGATCGGCCCCGAGCGGCTGCTGATCGCCGGAGGGATGCTCGCCATCGTCCTGCGCGCGCAGGTCCATCCCGCCAACAACGGCCACGGCGAGCGGCGACTGCCGCGGATCACGTTCACCCACGGCCTGCTCATCGCCACCAGCGCATGGGCGCTCGTCTCGGCCTGGAGCGCCGGCACGCTGACCACGAGCACCGGGCTCTTCGCGCTTGCCGACCGCCTCGCGATCATGGCCTTCGCCGCCTACTACGTGGCGCCCGTCGTCTTCCGCACCGAGCGCCAGCGCACGGTGCTGCTCGGCACGCTGGTCGTCGTCGGGGCCTACCTCGGGGTCACGGCGCTCTTCGAGGGCGTCGGACTCAACGCGCTCGTCTGGCCCGGCTACATCTCCAACCCGGCCGTCGGCATCCACTTCGGCCGCGCCCGCGGGCCCTTCGTCGAGGCCGTGGCCAACGGGATGGGGCTCTTCATCGGCGCCACCGCGGCCGCCACCGGCCTCGCCGTCTGGCGCGACCGGCGCGCGCGCAACGCGTGCCGCGCCGTCATCGCCCTGTGCGTCCTCGGCCTGCTGCTGACGCTGACGCGCTCGATCTGGGTCTCGTCGGTCGTCGCCACCGTCGCCGCGATGCTCTGCGCCCCCGGCCTGCGCCGCTGGCTGATCCCGGCCCTCGCGGCCGGCGCGATCGCCGTCGCGGCGATGCTCACCGTCGTCCCCGGGCTGCACGAGCGCGTCGTGGAGCGCTCCAAGGAGGACCGCTCGGTCTGGGTGCGCGAGAACACGAGCCGCGCCGCCATCGCGATGGTCAAGGACCGCCCGATCTCCGGCTTCGGCTGGCAGCGCTTCCAGGCCGACAGCGTCCCCTACTTCACGCAGCCCTCCACCTACCCGCTCAACGGCGTCGGCGAGGGCGTCCACAACGTCTTCCTCTCGCACGCCTCCGAGCTTGGGCTGCCCGGGGCCTTCCTGTGGCTCTGCGGCCTCGTGCTCGCCGTCGGCGGGGCGCTCGTGCGGCGCGCGCCGCCGTCGCACGAGCCGTGGCGCGTCGCGCTCGTGGCCATCGCCCTGCAGTGGGTCGTGGTCGCGAACCTGACCCCGCTGCCGTGGACCTTCCCGACGCTCGTCCTGTGGACGTGGGCGGGCGTCGTGGCCGGCGGGCGCCCTCAGCGCGTGCCGCGGCGGGCGACGGTCTCCGACGCCACCGCGAGCAGCCTGGCCAGGTAGCGGTCGAGCGTGTAGCGCTCGCGCGCGATCTCGCGGGCGCGCGCGGTCATCCGCGCCACCGCGTCGGCGTTGGCGGGGTCGAGCGTCCAGCGCACGGCCTCGCCCATCGCCTGGGCGTCGCCGGGCGCCACGACGCGGCCCGTGACGCCGTCCTGCACGTAGTCGCGCACGCCCATCGCGTCGGTCACGATCACCGGCTTGCCGAGCGCCATGGCGTTGAGGTAGGTCTGCTGGCCGGCGCTGCGCCACCGGTTCTCGGCCAGCGGGACCACGACCACACGCGCCGCGCGCATCTCGCGCACGTAGTCGGCGTGCGGCAGCGGGCCGGCGCGGACGTTGCGCGGCAGCCCGGCGGCGCCGTCGAGCTGCGTGGTGGCGAGGACGACCGGCGCCGGGATGCCCGCTGCGGCCCGCGCGAGCGGCGCGTAGTCGCGCAGCGAGTTGCCGCCCGCGAAGACCGCCTCGCCCGCCGGCGGCGGCGCCTCGAGGTCGGCCTCGTCGAGGGTCACCGTGAAGGGCGTGAAGACGACCCGCGCCGGGTCGACGCCCCAGGTCCGCGGGAAGCGCTCCACCTCGGCGCGCGAGAGCACGCAGAAGGTCGCGTGCTCGCCGTCCATGGCCCGCACCGCCAGCCGGGCGGCGGCGCCGCCGTCGCCGCCGATGCCCAGGCGCCGCGCCAGCGCGGCGCTCCCGGGCTCCCAAGTGCACTCGCTGAGCACGACCGCGGGCCGCCGCGGGCTGCGCGCGACGGCGACGGCGGCGAGCAGGTCGGCGTAGCGCGCCCCGAAGCCCACCGAGCCCAGGAGCACGAGCGTACGCCCGCGCAGCCCCTCGGCCACCAGCCGCGCCGTGACGCGCGGCGCCGCCATGGCGCCGCGGTCGACCATCGCGACGCGGCCCGCCCAGCCCGCGCGGCGGTTGACCAGCGTCGTGACGATGGCCGGCTCGCTCAAGGTGGCGGTCGCGCTCAGGGCGCCTGGAAGAGGAAGTTGTTGACGTAGCCGGCGGGCATGTCGTGCGCCACGAAGGACCCCTCGTCCAGGAAGGCGAGCTGGTCGCGCCGCACATCGAAGGTCTGCAGCGGGGCGAGGCCCTGCTCGCGCAGGCACGAGCCCTCGTAGCCCAGACCGGTGAGCCAGTCGAAGAGGTCGGTGACGCTGCCCTCGCGCTGGTGGCGCTGCTCGGCCTCGACGAGCACGATCGGGCGGTCGCGCCGCAGCATCTGCTCGCCGCCGCGCAGCGCCGCGAGCTCGTGGCCCTCGACGTCGCACTTGACCAGGCGCACGGGCGGCGCGCCCGCGAGGGCGGCGTCGAGCGTGGTGACCTCGACCGCAAGCTTCTGGAAGCGCACGTCGCCCTCGGCCGGCGGCGGATCGAGGCTCGCCAGCGCGCTGAGCGTGCGGCCCTCGTGGACGGGCACGGCGAGCTCGGCGCTGCCGGCCTGCGTCGAGAGCGCCGCGAAGCGCAGGTCGACCCAGTGGTGGTGGCGCGCGATGGCGCCGAGCGTCTGGGCGTGGCCGGGGTGCGGCTCGAACGCGGTGACGTGGCCGGAGGGACCGGTGAGCTCGGCCAGCCGGGCCGTGAACAGGCCCCAGTTGGCGCCGGCGTCGACCGCGTGGTCGCCGGGTCCGACGAAGCGCTCGACGAGCGCGAGCATCTGGTCGCCGCGGCGGCGCTTGACCTCCCAGGTCAGGCGCGCGGCGAGCTCGGGACGCGTGCGCCGCAGCACGCGCTGGGCGTCGCGCGGCAGCTCCTGGAGCCGCCTGAGGGAGAGCGAGGGCACCCGCCCGGGCTGCCCGTCATCCGTCGAGGTCAAACCGCGTCGTCGCGGACGGTTCGCACCCAGTCGCGCGGGCCGCGCCCGGCGAGCACGCGGGCGTAGATGCCGGCCTTGGCCAGGACCACCCGGGGAGCCTCGGCCAGGCCGCGCCAGGCGGCCGGCGGGGCGCCCACGCGGCGCATCCCGCCGACGACGAAGACGACCTGCGCGGCGGCGAGCGCGCCCGCCATGCGCCGCGGGCCGCGGCGGCCCACGACGGCGGCCGCGCCGGCGCTCGCCACGGTCGCCGCGGCCAGCAACGACTGCGGCGGGACGAGCAGCTCCAGGCCGGCGTGGATCCGTCCCGGATCGCGCTCGCGCAGCCCGCGGGCCACCAGGCGCGGCGTCCAGCGGGCCACGAGCGAGGCCTTGCCCGCCTCCCAGCGCGACTGCTGGCCGGTGGCCCCGCCCGCCGACGTCGGCATCGCGGAGCTCACGGCCGCCTCGTCGGCGAAGCGCACGCGCTCGCCGCCCTCGACGAGCGCGAGGTGGTGCTCGACGTCCTCGGCCAGGCCGAAGGCGTCCCACGGGTGCTCGCGCAGCAGCTCCCAGGTGAAGCCCATGCCGGTGCCGAAGAGCCCGCACGACAGGCCGAGGCGGTCCTTGCCCAGGCCGCGCAGGTCGGCGGCCAGCGCGAAGGCGGCGGCGCGGGCGGCGGCGGTGGGCGCGGCGTCGGCGTTGGCGACGAGGTAGCGCGACTGGACCGCGCCGGCGCCGTCGGCCCAGCGCGCCGCGAAGGCGCGCAGCAGGTTGGGGCTGGCGACGCAGTCGGCGTCGACGATCGCCACGGCGTCGGGCGGGCGCTCCTCGCGGCCGAGGCGCTCGACGGCCCAGGCCAGCGCGCGCCCCTTGCCGGGGCGCTGCGGGTCGCGGCGCTCGAGCACGCGCGCCCCGGCGGCGGCCGCCTGGGCGGCGGTGTCGTCGCCACAGTTGTCGGCGACGACGACGACGTCGAGCGCCTCGCGCGGCCAGTCGAGGGCGAGCAGCGAGGCGACGGTCGGGCGCACGCCGGCGCCCTCGTCGTGGGCGGGGACGAGGACCGCGACGCGGAGGCCCGCCCCGCCCGTGGCGGCCGCGCGCCGCGGCCGCGCCGCCACGAGCAGCGCCAGCAGGTACGCCCACGCGGCGGCCAGCGGCGCCTGGGCCACGAGCAGCGCCGCTGCCAGCCTGCGCCTCACCCGGCGCGGACCTTGTGCACCGGCGCGCGCACCACCTGCAGGCGATCCCAGGGGAAGCGCGCCAGGAGCTGGTTGGGATAGGCGCCCTTGAACACGGGCCGGTAGATGTGCGGCTGCCCGGTGGGCGGAGCCTGCGCGTAGAGGCTGACGGTGCCCGACGTGTCGCGGGCGATGATCCCGTAGCGCTGCGCGGCGTGGGCGATCATCGCGGTGGCGGGCGGCAGGCCGAGCTTGTCGACGTCGAGCTTGGGATCCAGGCGAAAGCGCGTGCCCATCGGGATCGAGCGCCGGCCCTTCACGCGCCCGTCGGTGCGGTCGGCGGGCGAGGCGAAGACGCCGGCGCGGACCGCGGGCACGCCCATCGCCAGGGCGTGGTCGATCTCGCCGTTGAGGAGGTCGTCGAAGGTCATCAGGCCGCCGGTGAGCGGCAGGCCGCTGGCCGTGGCGCCCTCGGGCGCCGGGATGACCCCCGAGCTGCGGCTGACGTGGGAGATCTTCGCGCCCCAGCGCGCGTGCCAGCCGTCGTGGCGGCGCGTCATCAGCCAGAACTCCCACATCGTGTTGGAGCTGGGCTGCCAGACCACGAGGTGGCGGTCGCCGCCCGCGGCCGGCTTGGCCTTCGGGGGCACCGGCACGCGCGAGAAGTCGCGGGCGAGGGCCGGGTAGCTCGTGTCGAGCCGCACGCGCACCGCCGGCTGGCGGGCGCTCACGGTGACGATCGGGACGCTGTACTGGTTGGTGTTGATCCAGGAGCCGCTCACGCGCACCTGACGTCGCAGCTCCGCCACGAGGGGGCGGGAGTCGGCGGCGAGCGGGGCCTGGCGCGCCAGCGGGCGGTTCCACACGCTGCTGGGCGCGAAGAACCGCTCCGGGGCCTTGTTGTCGTGGTCGGCGGCAGCACAACCACTGGCGGCGAACCCCGTCGCGCCGGCGACGCAGGCGAGCGCGAACGCCGTCATTCGGTGTCGCAGTCGCACGTTGCGTGTCCTTCCGGTCGCTCCGGCGAGGATAGCCAGCCCCCGCCCAGGCGGGTGGGGCGGCTAAACGAGAGGGGTATCCGCCGCCCAGGCGATCGACTTGAGCACCCGCGCGGGCGCGCCGGCGGCGATCGAGCCGTCCGGGATGTCGGTCGTGACGACGGAGTTGGCGCCGATGACGCAGCGCTCGCCGATCGTCACCCCGCTGGTCACGACGACGTTGGCCCCGCACCAGACATTGTCGCCGATGCGCGTCGGGCCCTTGGTGGTGAAGCCCTGCCAGGTCACGGGCCGCGTGCGGTCGTCGAAGCGGTGGTTGCCGTCGGTCACGAAGCAGCCGTTGGCGAACATGCAGTGCGAGCCGATCTCGACGAGCTCGACGCTCGCGAGCATGACGTTGAGGTTCAGGAAGGTGCCCTCGCCGATGCGCACGCGGGCGGCGCCGGGGGCCGTGATCCATACGCCGGGCTCGAAGAGCGTGCCCGCGCCGACCTCCAGGCGCCCCTCGAGCAGCGCCTCGAGGACGTTGCCGTGCACCGGCCAGCGCACGAACGCCTCGCGGCGGGCCATCTCCCAATGGATGCGAGCGCGATTCCACGGCAGGCTGTTGCGCTCGTACCAACGCCATTTCTGCAGCCAGAGCTTGGCCTGCGCAGGGGTCATCGGGGTGGAGAATCGCAGGTGCAGGGTGCCTTGCAGGTTCACGGAACACCGCCCAGCGGGGTCACGCCCCGCAGGCCGGTGGTAGGCAACGTGCATGCTCTCTCGTTCCCTGCTGGCCGCCATGGCCGCGTGTGCCCTGATGCCCGCGACGTCCACGGCGGCGGTCCACACCGTTGCTCCCGGCGAGACCCTCTGGGGCATCGCCCTCGCCAACAACCTGCCGACGAGCTCCGTCGCGGCGGCCAACGGGCTGTCCCCCGAGGCGCGCGTGGTGGCGGGGACGAACCTGACCATCCCGGCCCCGGGGCAGACGCCGACGCCGCCGGTCAACGCCGCGCCTTCCGCGCCGGGCACCGCGCCGGTGCCCGCCTCGACGGGCGGCGGCGGCTACCGCGTCCAGCCCGGCGACTCGCTGAGCGCCATCGCCGCCCGCCAGGGCGTCTCGCTGAGCGCGCTGGCGGCCGCCAACGGCCTGAAGATCGACGGGTGGGTGATCCAGGGGACGACCCTTAGGCTCCCCGCCCCCGGCTCCGCGCCGGTGGCCCAGCCGGCCGCGTCGAGCCCCGCCGGCGCGCCCGAGGCGATGGGCGCCTACACCGTGCGACCCGGCGACACGCTCAGCGGCCTCGCCGCCGCCGCGCGCGTCCCCGCGGCCCAGATGGCCTACATGAACGGCCTCGACCCGCAGTCCCAGCTCGTCGCGGGCACCGTCATCAAGCTCCCGACGGGCGCCTCGATCAACGCCACGGCGCCCGCTCCGGCGCGCACGATCGTCCCCCAGGCGGCGCCGATGGCCTCCCCCGGCCGCCTCAGCGCCGGCCAGGTCGGCACCCTCGCGGCGTCGGTCGGCGTCCCCTCGTCGCTCGCCGCGGCCATCGCCTGGCAGGAGAGCGGGTTCAACAACGCGATGGTCTCCGCCGCCAACGCCCGCGGCGTCATGCAGGTCATGCCCGGCACCTGGAGCTGGGTGCAGTCGAACCTCAGCTCGGCGCGCCTTGACCCGTCGTCGCCGACCGACAACGTCAAGGCGGGGTCGCTGTACCTCGCCCACCTGCTGCGCGAGACCAACGGCGACCCGGCGCTCGCCGCGGCCGGCTACTACCAGGGCCTGGCCTCCGTGCGCCGCATCGGGATGCTCCCCGAGACCCAGCGCTACGTGGCGAACGTGCTCGCCCTCCGCGGCCGCTTCGGAGGCTGACCGTGTCCGGTGGCGACCGCGCGGCTTCATTCCGCGCGGCCGCCGCCGAATAAACGGGCCGTTGCGCCAACTTCCGCCGCCCACCTCCCCCGGCCCCGAGGCCTCCGCCCTGACGGAGCTGCGGGGCCTTCTTCACGTCGCCGAGGCCACGCGCTCCGGCGGCGGGCTCGAGCCCGTGCTCGAGGCGATCGCGCGCGTGATCGGCGAGTCGCTGGGCTACGGCGCCGTCGTGCTCAACCTGCACCGTCGCGCCTTCGACGACTACGAGGTCGCGGTCATGCACGGCGGCGAGGAGGCGCGCGACTACCTGCTCGGCACCACGAGCGACTGGAGCGCGTGGGAGCACCTGCTCGACGCGCGCTTCGAGCGCCACGGCGCCTACCTCATCCCTAACGGCGCAGTGCGCTGGGACGACGACGGCCCGTGGTGGGTCCCGGACCTGCCCGCCGGCGACGGCCCCGACGCCTGGCACCCCGAGGACGCGCTCCTCGTGCCGCTGCGTGCCTCCTCCGGCGCGCTCCTCGGCATCCTCTCGGTCGACGAGCCCGTCTCGCGCCAGCGCCCCACCGACGCCCAGCTCGAGATCCTCGGGGCGATGGCAGCCCACGCCGCCGTCGCCATCGAGCACGCCCAGGCCGTCGCGGAGAGCGCCCGCCACCGCACCGCGGTCGAGCACCTGCTGCGCGTCTCGTCCCAGCTCAGCACCCGCGGCAGCGCCCAGGAGCTCTTCGACGCGGTGTGCGCGGCGATCCGCGACGCGCTCGGCTTCGAGAAGGTGATGCTCTTCATGCCCGACGGGCCCGGCGGCCTGTTGGCCCCGCGCTCGACGGCCGGCTGGGCGCCGGGCGCGCTCACCGACCTGCCGGAGGTCACGCTCGAGGAACTCGCGCCGCTGCTGGACCCTGCGCTCCAGCGCGAGGGCTGCATCCTGCTCGAGCCCGCCGAGGCACTGGCGCTCGTCCCGCCCGCCCTGCACGGCATCTACACGTCGGCCACCAACGGCCGCGGGCCGCTCGCCTGGTCGTCGCACTGGCTGGTCGTGCCGCTGCACGACCCCGACGGCCGCGTCATCGGCGCCATCTGGGTCGACGACCCCTCCGACCGCCTGCTGCCCACCACCGAGCGCCTGCAGGCCCTGTGCGCGTTCGCCAACCAGGCGAGCGCGGCCGTCGAGTCGGCCCGGCGGCTGGAGGACATGCGCCACCTCGCCGAGCACGACCCGCTCACCGGGCTGCGCAACCGCCGCGAGTTCGAGCCGCGCGTGCTCGAGCGCCTGCGCGGCGTCGGCGGCGTGGCCCTGCTCGTCTGCGACCTCGACAACTTCAAGCGCATCAACGATTCGCTCGGCCACGAGGCCGGCGACGAGGTGCTGCGCCGCTTCGCCGCCGTCCTGCGCAAGAGCACGCGCGGCACGGACGTCCCCACGCGCCTGGGCGGCGAGGAGTTCGCGATCCTGCTCCCGGGCGCGAGCGGCGACGAGGCGGTGGTCGTCGCCGAGCGCCTGCGCCTCGCCGTGCGCAAGGAGTTCAGCGGCTTCCCCGCCGCCGTCTCGGTCTCGATCGGCGTGGCCGCCTCCTCGCCCGAGCTCGTGACGGCGATCGACCTGATGCGCGCCGCCAACCGCGCGCTGTACGCCGCCAAGCGCATGGGCCGCGACCGCTGCGTGCGCTACCACGCCGAGACGCTGAGCCTGATCGACGACCTGCGCGACGCGGGCGGCGCCTCCGAGGATCAGCTCGCCGCCGCCATGCTGCTGGCCGAGACCCTCGACCTGCGCGACGGCGGCACCGCCCGCCACTCGCAGACCGTCGGGCGCCTGTGCGAGCTGATCGCGCGCGAGCTCGGGTGGCGCGGCTCGCGCGCCGAGCGCCTGCGCGCCGCGGGCGTGCTGCACGACATCGGCAAGCTCGGGATCTCCGACAAGATCCTCCACAAGCCCGGCACGCTGGACGACGCCGAGTGGGACGAGATCAAGCGCCACCCCGAGATCGGCGCGCGGATCCTCGAGCACGCCCGCCTCAAGGACATCGCCGTGTGGGTCCTGCGCCACCACGAGCGCATCGACGGCCGCGGCTACCCCGACGGCCTCGCGGCCGACGAGATCCCGGTCGAGGCGCGCGTGCTCGCCGTCGCCGACGCCTACGAGGCCATGACGGCCGACCGCCCGTACCGCGCGGGCCTGCCGCGCGCCGCGGCCGAGGCCGAGCTGCGCGAGGGCTCGGGGACGCAGTTCGACCCCGAGGTCGTCGACGCCCTGCTGCGCGCGTTGCGCGCCGGCTAGCTGTCACAGTCACAGCGCCCCCTTCGTCTCAGGGCGCGATGACCGACATCGACCTGCACACCGAGCTTCGCCCCCTGCTCTTCTCGATCGCCTACCGCATGGTGGGCAGCGTCAGCGAGGCCGAGGACCTCGTCCAGGAGGCCTTCCTGCGCTACCACCGCGCCCAGCCGGCCGACGTCGAGAGCCCGAAGGCCTACCTGTCGGCCGTCACCACGCGGCTGGCGATCGACCACCTGCGCTCCGCGCGCGCCCGGCGCGAGGAGTACGTCGGGCCGTGGCTGCCCGAGCCGCTGGTCGCCGACGAGCGCGCCCCGGACCCCAGCGTGCAGGCCGAGCTCGCCGACTCGCTCTCGCTCGCCTTCCTGGTGCTCCTCGAGCGCCTGTCGCCCGTCGAGCGCGCGGCCTTCCTGCTGCGCGAGGTCTTCGGCTATCCCTACGACGAGATCGCCGAGGTGATCGACCGCAGCGAGGACAACACGCGCCAGCTCGTCAGCCGCGCCCGCCGCCACGTCGACGCCGAGCGCCCGCGCTTCGACGTCTCGCGCAAGATGCACGAGGCGCTGACCGAGCGCTTCGTCCAGGCGACCCAGGACGGCGACGTCGACGGGCTCATCGAGCTCCTCGCCGCCGACGCCTACACGTACACCGACGGCGGCGGCAAGGCCCAGGCCCCGCGCCGCACGGTCCACGGCCGCGAGCGCGTCGCGCGCTTCATGGTCGGCATCGCGCGCCCGGAGCGCGGCGTCCCCGCGGTCACGCTGCACCCGGTGCTCGTCAACGGGCTGCCAGGCCGGCTGGCGCGCGACGCGCAGGGCACCGCCGTCGCCGTCCTCACGCTCGACGTCGCCGACGGGCTCGTGACGGCCGTGCGCATCGTCGTCAACCCGGACAAGCTCGCGCACCTGCAGGGGCCGTGACGTGACCCGCGAGGAGGCGCTCGCCGTGCTCGCCCGTCTCCACGAGGCCCAGGGCGCCTTCTACGCGGGCGGCACGGCGGCGCCGCTGCGGGAGGTGCTGACCGACGACATCCTCTGGGTGGTTCCCGGCGACAACCCGATCGCGGGCACCTACCGCGGCCTCGGCGAGGTCCTCGACTACTTCGAGCGCCGGCGCGCGATCGCCCGCAACAGCTTTCGGATGCATCCCGGCGACGTCCTCGTCGGGGACGGCGACCAGGTCGCCGTGCTCACCGACGGCACGGCCACCATCGGCGGGGTCGAGCACCACTGGTCGACCGTCGGCCTCTACCGCCTGCGGGGCGGACGGGTGGCCGAGTGCCGGCTGCTGGCGCTCGACGGGGCCGCCTTCGACGCCATCTGGTCGGCCGCCCGAGCACACGGATAAGGTTCGCCCCCGCAGCCTTTGCTGCGCCCTCCTCCGACCAGTGCTCCAGGGACGATGAAAGCAATCACGAGCATCGACGACCCTCGATATGTGAAGGCCATGAGCCACCCCCTGCGCGTGCGCATCCTGGCCATCCTGCAGGAGCGGACGGCCAGTCCGGTCGAGCTCGCGCAGGTCCTGGACGCGACCCTGGGCACGGTCTCCTACCACGTGCGGACCCTGCACCACCTGGGGCTCATCGAGCTCGTCGACGAGACCCGGGTCCGCGGCGCCGTCGAGCACCACTACAAGGCCAAGCCGCGCCCGACGGTGAGCGACGAGGCGTGGTCGCAGGCGCGGCCGATCGCCAAGCAGGCCGCGGTGGGCTCGTCGCTGCAGGTGATCGACGAGTACGCCCGCGCCTCGGCGGCGTCGGGCGGCTTCGACCACTCCGACGCCGCCCTCATCCGCCTCTCGCTCTCGCTCGACGCCAAGGGCTGGCAGCAGCTCGCCAAGGCCTGCCGGAAGCTCTACGAGCAGGCGCAGCGCATCGAGGCCGATGCCGCCGAGCGGATGGCGGGCAAGGCCGCGCCCGACGACGAGCCCGTCGACGTCGGCATGGTGATCATGATGTTCGAGGCCATCGCCCTCGGCGACGCGATCGACGGCGACCGCGCGCGCCACCGCCGCGGCACCCGCTCGCGCTCGCGCGTCGCGTCGAAGGGGTAGGCGGGAGCGCCTCCTCCGCCCGCGCGCGCGGCGCTTCGCGGCCGGGAACCGAGGGAGACAGGCCCGCGGCCCAGGCGGGGCCGGCCGCGTCGCACCGTCCTGACTTTGTGTCGCATAGCAACACCAAGGCAGGACGGCCCCGGCACCGTCCGCGGATCGTGTTCCCTCGGTGCCTGGCCGCGCAGTGCGGCACGCGCCGGCGGCGGACCGCGCGGTGTGGCACGCGCCGGCGGACGGACCGCGCACCCGCCGCGCCAGCGGACGGAGCGCCGCCGCGCGCCGCGCGGCTGCCATCCTGCCCCGGATGGACTCCGTGCGCCCGCCGCGCCACAGCGTCAGCCCGGTCGCGATCCGCTACTGGACGCTGAGGGCGCTCGGCGGGTGGGTCGTCGTGGCCGCGGCGCAGGTCGTCTGGCTGCTGTCGAGCGACGACCACCGCGGGCTGCACGTCGCCGCCCTGGTGCTCACCGCCGTCGTCGGCCTCGCGCACCTCATCGTCATGCCGCGCTGGCGCTACCGCGTGCACCGCTGGGAGGTCGCGCCGCAGGCGGTCTACACGCGCTCGGGCTGGTTTCACCAGGAGTCGCGGATCGCGCCGATCTCGCGGATCCAGACCGTGGACTCCGAGCGCGGGCCGCTCGAGCAGCTCTTCGGGCTCGCCGACGTGACCGTCACCACCGCCTCCGCGGCGGGGCCGCTCACCATCGAGGGGCTCGACCGCGCGACCGCCGAGCGCCTGGTCGACGAGCTCACCACCGCCGCCCAGGCGACGCGGGGCGACGCCACGTGACGGCCGTCGCGCACGACGGGTGGCGACGGCTGAGCCCCCGCATGCTGCTCATCCACCCGCTGCACGAGATACCGCGCGCGCTGCCGGTCCTCATCGGCGTCCTCGTGGCGGGCGCCAACAGCGGCCGCGGCGCGGTGTGGGCCGCGGCCGCCCTCGTCATCACGGTGGTGCTCGCCATCTCGCGCTGGTTCACGACCAGCTACCGGGTGACCCCGGACCGCGTCGAGGTCCGCACCGGCCTCTTCCGCCGCCGCGCGCTGGCCGTCTCCCGCGATCGCGTGCGCACGGTCGACGTCACCGCCCGCGCCCTGCACCGCCTGCTGGGCCTGACCCGTGTCGACGTCGGCACCGGCCGCTCGGAGGACAGCGGCGCCGTGCGGCTCGACGGCCTGACCGAGGCCGAGGCGCGCGCGCTGCGCGAGGAGCTGCTGCACCGGCGCGCAGCGGCGCCCGTGGGCCCGCCCGGCGCGGCCGCCCCCGCGAACGCTCCCGCCGGCGCGGCCGCTCCCGCCGACGCCGCCGCCCCCGCCGACGCCGCCGCCCCCGCCGACGCCGCCGCTGCGCCCGACGCCGGCCTCCCCGAGACCGAGCTCGCGCGGCTCGACCCGCGGTGGGTCTGGTATGCCCCCTTCACCCTCTCGGGGGTCGTCACCCTCGGCGTCGTCGCCGGCTTCCTCGCCAACCTGATCAACGAGGCGAACGTCGACCCCCAGCGCTTCGGGCCCCTGCGCCGGCTGGCCCATGAGATCGAGCACGCGCCGACCGCGGTGGCGGTCGGCGAGCTCGCCGCCCTGGCCGCCGTCGCGGTGATCGTCGCCTCGACCGTCGGCTACGTCATGGCCTTCTGGGACTTCAGGCTCACGCGCCAGCCGGGCGGCACGCTGCACGTCACCCGCGGCCTGCTCACCACGCGCGCGACGACGATCGAGGAGCGCCGCCTGCACGGCGTCGAGATCGGCGAGACGCTGCTCCTGCGCCTCGCCGGCGCCGCGCGCTGCGTCGCGATCGCCACCGGCCTGCGCGTCCGCCGCGGGCCCGAGCGCAGCGGCGCGCTGCTGCTGCCGCCCGCGCCGCGGTCGGCGGCCGAGCGGGTGGGGGCCGAGGTCATCGCGAGCGCCGAGCCGCTGACCTGCCCGCTCGTCGAGCACGGCCCGCGCGCCCGTCGCCGCCGCTATACCCGTGCGCTCTCGGGCTGGGCGCTCCTCGCCGCGGCGCTCGCGGCCGGGTGGGCGGCCGGCCTGCCCCCGTGGCCGCTCGCGGCCTGGCTCCTGCTCCTCCCCGCGGCCGCCGCGCTCGCCGCCGACCGCTACCGCAACCTCGGCCACGCCGTCGCGGACGGCCGGCTCGTCGCGCGGTCGGGCTCGCTCGTCCGCCGGCGCACCGCGCTCGCCGCCGAGGGGATCATCGGCTTCAACCTCGAGCGCTCGTTCTTCCAGCGCCGCGTCGGCCTCGCGACGCTCACCGCGACCACGGCCGCCGGCCACCAGCACTACGAGGTGCTCGACGTCGAGGTCTCTGAGGCCCTGCGCCTGGCTCAGGAGCTCGTGCCCGGGCTGGCCGAGCCTTTCCTGGAGCGCGAGGCGAGCAGCGCGGCCGGGGCGAGCCCCGCCAGCTCGGTGCAGTCGCGCGTGAGGTGAGGCTGGTCGGCGTAGCCGGCCTCGGCGGCGAGCCGCGCCAGCGGGAGAGCATCGGCGCGCGCCGGCCCGCCGGCGCCCACCCCCTCCGCCAGCGCCAGGAAGCGCCGCAGCCGCAGCACCCGCTGCAGCGTCTTGGGCCCGTAGCCGACCGCGTCGTGGAAGCGGCGGCGCAGGTGACGGTCGCTGACCGCGAGCTCGCGGCTCGCGGCGGCGATGGCGGCGCCGCCCGCCAGCAGCCTGCTCGCCCGCGTGACGAGCGGGTCGGGCTCGGCGGCGCGGCGCACCCGCCCCGCCACTCCCGCGGCGAGCACCGAGAACCGCGCGCCTGGGGGCGCGCCCGCCAGACGCTCGTCGAGCTCGGCGCCGTCGGCGCCCCAGATGTCCGCCAACGCGACCGTGCGGTTGTGCAGCTCGTGCGCGGCGACGCCCAGCGCCGGGCCCGCCGCGCCCGGGCCGAAGCGGACGCCGTACGCGGCCGCGCCGGCGGGGATCGCGACCAGCACGGCCTCGGTCGCCGGGCCGGCGACGACCGCCCGCCCGCCCTCCACCCAGACGACGTCGGCGCAGCCGTCGGGCAGGACGCGCTGGACGTGGCCGCCGTCGCCGGCGGTGTGCGTCCAGACGCAGCAGGCGTGCGAGCCGACGGCGGCCGGAGCGGCCAGCTCGATGTATTCCGGGGCGCCCATCGCTCGGCGCTCGCCGCCCACCGCGCTCACGCCGCGGTCGCCACCCGCTTCTTGCGCTTGCCCGAGCCGCCGCGGCGCGCCTTCGGCGCCGCCGGCTCCACGAGGCCCGCCAGGAACTCGCCCGTGTACGAGCCGGGCGTCCCCGCGACCTCCTCGGGCGTGCCGTGGGCGATGACCTCGCCGCCGTCCTCGCCGCCCTCCGGGCCCATGTCGACGATCCGGTCGGCGGACTTGATGACGTCGAGGTTGTGCTCGATGACGACGACAGAGTTGCCCTGGTCGACCAGCCGCTGCAGGACGTCCAGGAGCCGCTCGACGTCGGCGAAGTGCAGGCCCGTCGTCGGCTCGTCGAGGATGTACAGCGTGCTGCCGGTGGCGACCTTCGACAGCTCGGTGGCGAGCTTGACGCGCTGCGCCTCGCCGCCCGACAGCGTCGTCGCCGGCTGGCCCAGGCGGATGTAGCCCAGCCCGACCGCGTTGAGCGTCTCCAGGCGCCGTCGGATCTTCGGGATGTGCTCGAAGAAGACGACGGCCTCCTCGACGGGCATGTCGAGCACGTCGGCGATCGTCTTGCCCTTGAAGCGGATGTCGAGGGTCTCCTTGTTGTAGCGCTTGCCGTGGCACTGCTCGCACGGCACGTAGACGTCGGGCAGGAAGTGCATCTCGATCTTGATCTGCCCATCGCCGCGGCAGACCTCGCAGCGCCCGCCCTTGACGTTGAAGGAGAAGCGCCCGGGCTTGTAGCCGCGCGCCCGCGCCTCCTGGGTCTTGGAGAAGAGGTCGCGGATGACGTCGAACAGGCCCGTGTAGGTCGCCGGGTTCGAGCGCGGCGTGCGCCCGATCGGCGACTGGTCGACCTGGATGATCTTGTCGAGCGCGTCGAGCCCGAGGACCGCCGTGTGCGCCCCCGGCCGCGTCCGCGCCCGGTGCAGGCGGTTGGCCACCGCCTTGAAGAGCACCTCGTTGACGAGCGTCGACTTGCCCGACCCCGACACGCCCGTCACGCACGTCAGCACGCCGAGCGGGACGTTGACGTCGATCGACTTGAGGTTGTGCTGCCGGGCCCCGCGGATCTCGACGTAGCCGCTGGGCGTGCGCCGCTTCTCGGGCACCGGGATCGAACGCGTCCCGGCCAGGAACTGCCCGGTCAGCGACTCCTTGACCTTCTCGACCTGCGCCGCCGTGCCCTCGGCCACGATCCGCCCGCCGTGCTCGCCGGCGCCGAGCCCGAGGTCGACGAGGTGGTCGGCCGCCCGCATCGTCTGCTCGTCGTGCTCGACGACCAGCACCGTGTTCCCCAGGGCTCGCAGGCGCTCGAGGGTCGCGATGAGCTTGGAGTTGTCGCGCTGGTGCAGCCCGATCGACGGCTCGTCGAGGACGTAGAGCACGCCCACGAGCGCCGAGCCGATCTGCGTCGCCAGCCGGATGCGCTGGGCCTCGCCGCCCGACAGGGTCGCCGCCGCGCGGTCCATGGAGAGGTAGCCGATGCCGACGTTGTCCAGGAAGCGCAGGCGCTCGTCGATCTCGCGCAGGATGAGCCGCGCGATGTGGCGCTCGGTCTCTGTGAGCTGGACCTCGCCGAGCCACTGCAGCGCGCGCTTGACGCTCAGGTTCGTGAACTCGTGGATCGCCACCCCGCCGACGAGGACCGCCCGCGACTCGGGCTTCAGCCGCGCCCCCTTGCAGGCTGGGCACGGCACGAGCGACATGTACTCCTCGATCTTCTCGCGCGCGAGGTCGGAGTCCGTCTCGCGGTAGCGGCGCTCGAGGTTGGGGACGATGCCCTCGAAGCGCGTCGCGTACGAGCGCTTGCGCCCGTAGCGGTTGCGATAGGAGACCTCGATGCGGTCGCCGTTGGTGCCGTAGAGGAAGAGGTCGCGCGCGTCCTCGTCCAGCGACTCCCACGGCGCCTCGAGGTCGATGCGGTACTTCTCGGCGATCGCCTGGCTGATCTGCTCGTAGTACTGCGAGGTCGAGGTCGCCCACGGCGCCAGCGCCCCCTCGCCGATCGACAGCGACGGGTCGGGCACCACGAGCTCGGGGTCGATCTCCATCTGCGACCCCAGCCCCGTGCAGCGCGGGCACGCGCCGTGCGGCGAGTTGAAGGAGAAGATCCGCGGCTCGAGCTCGGGGATGACCGGCCCGTGGTCGGGGCACGCGAACTTCTCGGAGTAGAGCGTGACGGTGCCGGCGCCCTCCCGCGGGACCGTCTCGATCTCGACCATGCCGTCGGCCAAGGCCACCGCCGTCTCGATCGAGTCGGCGAGGCGCTTGCGCAGGTCGCCGCGCATCACCAGGCGGTCGACGACCACCGAGATGTCGTGCTTGAACTTCTTGTCGAGCACGATCTCCTCTTCGAGCATCCGCAGCTCGCCGTCGACCTTGGCGCGCTGGAAGCCCTCGGCGCGCAGCTCCTCCAGGGCCTTGCCGTACTCGCCCTTGCGCCCGCGCACGAGCGGGGCCAGGACCATGAAGCGCGTGCCCTCCTCGAGCTCCATCACCTGGTCGATGATCTGCTCGGCCGACTGCCCGGCGATCGGCTTGCCGCAGATATGGCAGTGCGGATGGCCGATGCGCGCCCAGAGCAGGCGCAGGTAGTCGTAGATCTCGGTGACCGTGCCGACCGTCGAGCGCGGGTTGCGCGACGTCGTCTTCTGGTCGATCGAGATCGCCGGCGACAGGCCCTCGATCGAGTCGACGTCGGGCTTGTCCATCTGGCCGAGGAACTGGCGCGCGTAGGCGCTCAGCGACTCGACGTAGCGCCGCTGGCCCTCCGCGTAGATCGTGTCGAAGGCGAGCGACGACTTGCCCGATCCCGACAGCCCCGTGATGACCACGAGAGCGTCGCGCGGGAGGGTGAGCGACACGTTCTTGAGGTTGTGCTCGCGGGCGCCGGAGACGACGATCGCGTTGCTGGGCGGCATTGCCAAGGAGTGTAGCCAGCCGAACAGACGTTCGCCTGTGTCGCTCCCCGCACGTTGCGGCGTTCTCCGTTCCGCTTGCGGCGCTGCGCGGCGTCAACAGCATCAGCGAGGGAAGGGAGTCCCGCGGCGGCGCCCAGTGGGGCCCCGGGCGGCGGTTGTCCTGGATTGGTGTCGCAGGACGACACCTTAGGCAGGACAGTCACGCCAGAGTGGTCGATTGGGGGGCCAGGAGCCCCCCTAGCGACCATCCTTCGGTGTAGCTCGCCCCACAACGGAGGACGACCGCTCCCGGTCGCGCCGCCCCGGGTCCGCTTCCCCCTCGGTGACGCAGTAAGCGCTGCGCAGCGCCGCCAGGCGGAGCGGACGACAACGCGCGATCTGTGATCTCGGTCACACGAACTGGACTCGCCAGTCCGCTTTGATACCGTGAACCGGACTCCCCGATCCGCTTCCGCAAGGACCCCACTCCATGCCCGAGACCCTCTCCGCCCGCGCGCGCTGGACCGCCCTCGTCGTCGTGTGCTTCGCCCAGTTCATGGTGGTGCTCGACGCGACGATCGTCAATGTCGCGCTCCCCTCGATCCAGACCGACCTCGGCCTGACGACCGCGCAGCTGCAGTGGATCGTCAACTCCTACACGCTGATGTTCGGCGGCTTCCTGCTCTTGGGCGGCCGCGCCGCCGACCTCATCGGCCGCCGCCGCCTCTTCCTCGCCGGCATCGCCCTCTTCAGCGCCGCCTCGCTGGCCAATGCGCTGGCCGACTCGGGCAACGTGCTCATCATCGCTCGCGGCGTGCAGGGTCTCGGCGCCGCGCTCGTCTCCCCCGCCGCCCTCTCGATCCTGACCACGACCTTCGCCGAAGGCTCCGAGCGCACCCGCGCCATGGGGGTCTGGGGCGCCATCGCCGGCGCCGGCGGCGCCTTCGGCCTGCTGCTCGGCGGGGTCCTCACCGATGTCCTGAGCTGGCCGTGGATCTTCCTCGTCAACGTCCCGATCGGGCTCGGGACCGCGCTCGCCGCCCTGCGCTGGGTCCCGGAGTCGCGCGGCCCGCTGACCCACCGGCGCTTCGATGTCGCCGGCGCCGTGAGCGTCACCTCCGGCCTGATCGTGCTCGTCTACGCGATCGTCAAGGCCCAGGACAAGGGCTGGGGCTCGCTGCACACGATCGGCCTCAGCGCCGTCGCGCTCGCGCTCCTGGCCGCGTTCGTGGTCATCGAGCAGCGCTCGGTGGCCCCGCTCGTGCGCCTGGGCATCCTGCGCATCCGGACGCTCGCGGCCGCCAACGGCGTCATGTTCGTGATCGTCGGCGGCCTCTACGGGATGTTCTTCTTCGCCTCGCTCTACGTGCAGGGGATCCTCGGCTACTCGCCGCTGGAGGCCGGGCTCGCCTTCCTGCCGGTGACCCTCGGGATCATCGTCGGCGCCGGGCTCTCGCAGCGGCTCATCCCGCGCTTCGGCGTCAAGCCGACCGCCCTGGGCGGCATGACCTCCGCCGCCCTCGGCCTCGTGATCCTGGCCGCCACGACGAAGGTCGACGGCTCCTACCTGGGCATCCTCTTCGGCCTCGTGCCGATGGCGATCGGCATGGGGTGCACCTTCGTGCCCCTGACGCTCGTCGCCACGACGGGCATCGGGCCCGCCGACGCCGGCCTCGCCTCCGGGCTCTTCAACACCTCCCAGCAGGTGGGCGGCGCGCTGGGCCTGGCGGTCCTCGCGACCCTCGCCAGCAACCGCACCACCTCGTGGCTGACCGGGCTGGGCCACGCGCCCACGCCGCACGACCAGGCCGCCGGCCTCGTCGAGGGCTTCCAGCTCGCCTTCGCGGTCAGCGCGGGGCTGATGATCGCCGGCGTCGTGCTCACCGCGATCCTGCTGCGCCGCCGCGACCTCGCGCGCATCGATGCGACGCAACCGGTCCTCGTAGGGGCGTAGTGTGCGGCTGGTGACGGAGACCCGGCAGCGGTCGCTGCGCTCCGATGCCGAGCGCAACCGCCGCCTCGTCCTCGAGGCGGCGGCGGAGGCCTTCGCCGAGGAGGGCCTCGACGTCGGCATGGCCGAGATCGCCCGCCGCGCCGGCGTCGGCAACGCGACCGTCTTCCGCCGCTTCCCCAGCAAGGACGCGCTCTACGAGGCGATCGTCGACGAGAAGATCACCGAGCTGGTCGACGCGGCGCAGGCGGCGGCGGGCATCGAGGATCCCTGGGACGCGCTCGTCGCCTACCTCGAGACGACCGCCGAGCTGCAGGCGCGCGACCGCGGCTTCTTCCAGGCCACCGAGCAGCACCTGCTCGAGCACCCCACGCTCCTGCGCCGCCACCGCAGCATCCTCGACGCCGTCGACCCGCTCGTCGCACGCGCGCAGGCGGCCGGCGTGCTGCGCGACGACGTGACCACCCTCGACGTGCTCGGCCTCGTCAAGGGCTCGGTCGCGTGCCTGCCGCCCTCCCCCGGCCTGCGCGCGGACGGCTGGCGGCGCTACCTGGCGCTGCTGCTCGACGCCCTGCGCCCCGAGGCGGCGACGCCGCTCCCGGTCCCGCCGCTGACCATCGAGGAGATCGAGCGCGTCTTGATGGGTCCGAAGGGCTGAGGCTCGGCTCGTTACGCCCGCTTGCGCCCCGGGTACGTGCCGGCGCGGCCGAGGTCGAGCGCGACGGCGAGGATCAGCGTCCCGACCCACGCGTTGACGGGGTCGAGGACGAGCGGCTCGTTGGCCCCGACGTTGTTCGCGACGAGCCAGATGGCGAACCAGAGGAAGGTCATGCCGGCGACGCTACGCCCGCCGCCGCGGCCGGGCAACGGGAGAAATCCGCAGCTACGGGCTCAGCGTGCGCCGCAGCAGGAAGCCCGCGACGGCGGCCAGGACCAGGAGCAGGATGAAGAGCCCGAAGTTGGCGACGCCGACGATCGCCAGCACGAGGACGACGACCGCGGCCAGCGCCAGGCCGCCGGTGGTGAGCGTGAGGTAGTAGGCGCGCTGCTCGCGCTTGCGGCGCGAGAGGCCGCCGCCGGGCCGTCGTTCGGGATGGCTCATGGCCCTTAGTCTCGCGCAGCGCGCGGCGGGGCGCTCCGCGGCGCTCAGCCGTAGCGCTTGACGACCGCGCGGAACGCCCTGGCCGCCGGCTTGTCGACGACGCGGCCGTCGGCGCGCTGGGTGCGCAGGCCCGAGTAGTCGAACGAGTTCGGCGAGCCGCGGTCGACGGTCACCCACGTGTACCAGTAGATGCGCTCCAGGCGCAGGGCGCGGCGGTCGCGGACGAAGAGCCGGAAGGCCTCGCGCAGCCGGTTGGCCTGGCCGGCCTCGCTCGTCTCCCAGTCCTTGGTGAGCATCGCCTTCTTGCCCTTGGCCGACGACCACGTCAGCTCGGTGAGCCAGATCGGCTTCCTCGCCGCGCCGTGGCGGTCGAGCACCTCGCGGTTGAGGCGGACGATCTTGACGCTGTTGCTGGGCCGGCCGCTGAACGGGTGGACCGCCGCGACGTCGAAGCGCAGCTTCGCCCCGCCCTTGGCGAAGAGCCGCTGCAGGTCGCGCCAGGAGAAGTTCGCCAGGCCCGCCATGATCACGGTCGCGCCCGGGTCGGCCTGCTTGATCGCCGGATAGGCCGCGTCGAGCAGCCTCGCGTAGCCGCGCATGAACGGCTGCGC
This sequence comes from uncultured Actinomycetes bacterium, assembly GCA_963851295.1. Taxonomy (GTDB): domain Bacteria; phylum Actinomycetota; class Thermoleophilia; order Solirubrobacterales; family Solirubrobacteraceae; genus JAOPZW01. Next base: position 280,657 of record CAWKOS010000009.1, read on the forward strand.
GGTCCAGTAGACGGAGATGTTCGGCTCGTTCCAGATCTGCCACGCGCGCACCGGCCGCGGCGTGAGCTCGGGATGCGCGCGCCACAGCTCGCCGCCCGGCCCGTAGCGCGCGACCAGGACCTTCGCGAAGGCCGCGTAGTCGGCCGGGTCGCGCGGCGGCGAGAAAGGCTGCCCCGGCTGCCGGGCCGCCCACCCCGGGGTCCGCACGATCAGGCCCAGGACGTCGATCCCCGCCCGCGCCGCCGCGAGCACCTTGCGATCGGGAAGTGAGAAGTCGTACTGCCCACTTGCCGGTTCGACGAGGTCCCAGGCGATCTCCATGCGCTCGGTCCGCACGCCGGCCCGGTGCATCGCCGCGGACTCGGCGTCGAGCGGGAACGTGGGCTGGTCCAGCGGCCCGTTGGCCATCACGCCGAAGAAGTCGCGCGGGACCTTGGCCGCCGCCCCGGCCGGGAGGCACAGGGCGGCGAGCAGGGCGGCCAGGAGCGCGCGACGCATCCGGGAAGCCTAGGCGAGCGCCTCCCTACGCCGTGTCACCCGGGGCGCGCAGGCCGAAGCGCTGGATGAGCCCGGGGATGGTGTCGGGCGCCATCTCCAGGCCGTAGCGCTCGCAGAGCTCGGCGAGCTCGCCCGGGTCGGCGTTCACCGCGCCCCCGAGGTCGACGAGCTCGTCGAAGAAGCGCTCGAAGCCCGACGGCGCGATGATCTCGAGGATCCGGGCGGGCTCGTCGCCCGCGTTCCAGAAGGTGTGCCACTGGTTGCGCGGCTTGAAGAGCAGGTCGCCCGGGCCTGCGACGACCACCTCGTCGCCCAGCAGGGCGCCGACCTTGCCCTCGAGCACGTAGCTGTACTCGTCCTCGCGCAGGTGGCGGTGCAGCGGCGCGGCCAGCGCGCGCGGCGGCATCGGGTGCTCGACGAGCGAGAAGCGGCCCTCGGTCTCGTCGCCGTCGATCATGAAGCGCACGCCGATCATCCCCAGCGACCCGCTCTTGCCGTCGGCCGGCCCGACCACCTTCACCTTCGTCGCGCTCGTCGTCTGCAGCATCTCGTTACCTTTCATCGAACAGTAGTGTCGCGGCAATGTAACTGCGTCCGCAGGCTCTGTCAATATTGGTTGGACACGAATGACCGACCAAACTCAAAAGCGCACGTACCGCATGAAGCGCCGCGCCGAGCTCGAGGACGAGACGCGCCGGCGCATCACCGAGAGCGCCGTCGCCCTGCACGGGACGGTCGGCCCTGCGCGGACCTCGATCAGCGCCCTGGCCGAGCACGCCGGCGTGCGGCGCTCGACCGTCTACCGCCACTTCCCCGACGAGGTCGCGCTCTTCAAGGCGTGCACGGCGCACTGGAGCGCGAGCAACCCCGTGCCCGACATGGGCGAGTGGGCCGGGATCGAGGATCCCGACGAGCGCCTGCGAGCGGCGCTCGGCGCGCTCTACCCCTTCTACCGGCGCACCGCCCCGATGCTCGAGAACCTCCTGCGCGACGAGCCGACGACCCCGGTCGTCCAGGAGAACTTCGCGCCCTACCACCAGTACCTCGCCGCCGCGCGCGACGCGCTGATGCGCGGGCGGCGGGCGCGCGGGGCGCGGCGCGACGAGCTCGCGGCCGCGCTCGGCCACGCGCTCGCCTTCGCGACGTGGCGCTCGCTCGCGCTCGACGAGGGCCTCGACGACGAGCAGGTCGCCGGGCTCATGTGCCGGCTCGTGGCCGGCTAGGGCCCGTCGGCGGCGAGCAGGTGGTAGATCAGGGTGCGGTCGGCGTTCTCGGTGGGCGCCACGTAGAGCACTGTGGTGGCGCCGCCCGGGCCGATGGTCACGGCGACCGGGCGGCTCGAGAGGTAGTAGCCGACTGCGACCTGGCGACGGTCGAGGGTCTGAGGCGCCCCCGGCCGGCGCGCGGGGCCGGCGGCGGCCTGCACGCCGATGTCGTTGCGCGACGCCGTGGTGCTCCACGCCAGGGCGATCCGTCCGCTGGCCACCGCGAGCGCGGGCGACGCGAGGTAGAGGTCCGTGCGCGGGGCCACTGTGCGTGGCGCCGGGAACGCGGAGCCCGCGGGCGCCGTCGTCGCCTGGACCGAGCTTGTGATGCCGTTCTGGCCGATCGTGTGGTTGCGGCCGAAGTTCTCGGGGCTCCAGGCGAGCGTCACGCGGCCGTCCTCGTCGGCGCGCAGCGCGAGGTCGCGGAGGTAGTCGGGGGTCGACGCCACCACCGCGGGAGCACCGAAGGCGTGGCCGGCGCGACGGGTCAGCGCCCAGACGTGGTACCGCGAGCGCCGGTGGCCCCGCGGCCCGCTGTAGGTGTGATTGACCCAGGCGACGGTCGCAGCGCCGTCGTCGCCTGCGGCGACCGACAGGCCGCCGATTCCGACGACCGAGCGCAGCGACTTGACCTTGCCAATCTCACCGCCGGCGGCGACGGAGACGACGTAGACGCGGCGGCTGTGGGCCCACGCCACGATGCCGCTGCCGTCGCTCGCGATGGCGACCTCGGGAGTCCCCGACAGCGTGCGGTCGACAATCTCGGGCTGTGAGAACGAGCCGTGGGCGTCGCGGTGGCTCACCGCGACGGCCCCGCGCATGTTCAGGTGCGCCTCGCTCGTGCCCGTCGAGTACGCCAGCAGGGCCTCGCCCGACGGGGCGACCGCGAGCGCCGGGTAGCGCACGCCGCCCGCTTCGGGGCCGACGACGGTGGCGGGCGCGCCCAGCGCGCCGCCGGGGTCGCGCATCGCGACGGCGATGGCGCCGTAGTGGCGCGGCGAGTCGACGCGCCACGCGATCCCGAGCGCGCCGTCGCCGGCGGCGTCGAGGACCGGACCCGCCACGCCCTTCGGCGAGCCGGGCAGCGGCGTGGGCGCCGGCCAGGGGCCGCCGCGGGGGCGCTCGAAGAGCCGCGGGCCGTGATCGCCCGAGGTCACGAGGAGGGTCGTGGCCCCCGCGGCGTCGGTATCGGCCGCGATGCCGAGGCCGGACGGGCTCGTAGCGAGCTCGGTCGGCGCGCCGAAGGCGGCGAGCGCGGTGCCCGCCGGCCCGGCGCATGCGAGCGCCGCGCCGGCGAGCGCGGCGAGGACGATGGCCCCTGCTGGACGGCTCATGTCGGCCACAACGTAGCGGCGCCGCGACGGTGACGGCGCGCGCGCGAAGATGCGCGCATGCGCGTCATCAGCCTCGAAGATCACTTCTGGACTCCCGAAATCGCCCGCGCCATCGGCGCGCTGCGCAACCCGGACACCGATGCCGGCGGCCCGCTGGAGACGAACCTCCTCGACCTCGGCGAGCGCCGCCTGGCCTCGATGGACGCCTGCGGCATCGACCTGCAGGTCATCAGCCACACCACCCCGGGCGTCCAGCACCTCGACGCGGACACCGCGATCCCGCTCGCCCGCGAGGCCAACGACGCGCTCGCGCGGGCGGTGGCCGAGCACCCCGACCGCTTCGCGGGCTTCGCCACCCTGCCGACCTCGGCGCCCGAGGCCGCCGCGGACGAGCTCGAGCGCGCCGTCACCGAGCTGGGCTTCAGGGGCGCGATGGTCAACGGGCACACCCGCGGGCGCTTCCTCGACGACCCGGCCTTCGACGTCCTGCTCGCCCGGTTCGAGCGCCTGGGCGTGCCGCTCTACCTGCACCCGGCCGAGCCGGTGCCCGCGGTGCGCGAGGCCTACTACGACGGCTTCGCCCCGGCGGTGACGTGGTTCCTGAGCGCCGCCGCCTTCGGCTGGCACGCCGAGACCGGGCTCCACGTCCTGCGGATGGTCATGAGCGGGGTCTTCGACCGCCACCCGGACCTCCAGGTGGTCATCGGCCACATGGGCGAGATGTTGCCCTTCATGCTCGCGCGCGTCGACGACAACCTCCCGCCGAAGGTCACGGGCCTCGACCGCCTCCCCTCCGAGTACATCCTGGCCAACGTCCACATCACGACGAGCGGCCTGTTCACGGTGCCTCCGCTCCTGTGCGCGCTGATGGTCTTCGGCGCCGACCGCGTCCTCTTCTCGGTCGACTGGCCCTACGCGCCCAACGAGGACGGCCGCGCGCTGCTCGAGACCGCGCCGCTGGCGCCCGACGACCTCGAACGCCTCGCGCACGGCAACGCCGAGCGCCTGCTCGGGCTGGCCCAGGCGCCGGTGAGCGTTCCGTGAGCGCTCGCTGGTTCGCTGTCGCCCATGTCCAACCTGGCACTCCGCCGGCCAGCGCTGCTGGGAACCCTGACCATGCTGATCCTCGCAGTGGTCGCCGGAAGCGCCGGCGCGGCCACGAACGTCAGCACGGCCGCCGATGGCACCCTGCTCATCCAGGACACGGTCGGGGCGACGGACCTCGTCGGCGTCACGCGCGGCTCGGGCTCCTGGATCGTCGAGGTCCCGCACGGACTGGTGTCGCGGTCGCAGGCGCTCCAGGCGGGCAGCGGGTGCACCGTGGACCAGCTGGGGACGGCGGGGGATCCGCGCGTCGTCTGCCCGGCGTCGACGACGTCCCCGACCCCCGTCGTGCTGAATCTCGGCGCGGGCGACGATCAGGCGGTCGTGGCCCGTGGGACCGGCGCGCCGGCGATGGACGCAACGATCCACGGCGAGGGCGGCAACGACCTGCTCATCGGCTGCAACGGCAACGACATCATCGACGGCGGCGACGGCGACGACACGATCAGCAGCGACGGCGTGAGCACCACGTTCCCGCCTCCGTCGGGTGGCGTCTGCTTCCGGAGCACGCAGCTCCTGAGCCCGCCCCCGGCTCCGACCCACCAGCTCATGGGGGGCGCGGGCGACGACACGATCATCGAGTCGCAGTTCAGCATCGACGTCGTGGACGGCGGCCCGGGGGACGACAAGTACGTGTCCACCCCGTTCGGTGTCCTGGGGGCCGACCGCTGCAGCACGGTCTTCTGGACGATCACGCTCGACGACGTGGCCAACGACTCCGGCAAGACGCCGGGATCCGCGATCGGATGCACGGAGATCCCCATGGAGCCCGCGGACAACGTCCGCTCGACGGTCGAGGACGTGGACGCCAACGGCCGGATCACGGGATCGTCGACGCCCAACCATCTGCGCGGCGGCGACTTCGACGACATCCTCGTCGGCGGCAGCCCCTTGATCCCGCTGCCGCCGTCGAAGACGGGCAACTCCGACGACACGCTCGAGGGCCGCGGCGGCAACGACCGGCTGTCGGGCGAGGGCGGCCAGGACCTGCTCAACGGGGGCGACGGCAACGACACGCTCAACGGTGGGGCCGGGCCCGACACCGTCCAGGGCGGCAACGGCAACGACACCATGACGGCGTCGGACGGCAGCGACACGTTCTCGGGCGGCGCGGGCAACGACACGATGGAGGGCGGCACGAGCATCGACCACTTCTCCGGCGGCTCGGGCGCGGACAGCATCGATGCGCGCGACGGCAACGCGGAGTCGGTGGCCTGCGGCACCGAGCTGGACTCGGTCGACGTCGACCTGCGCGACAACGTCGTCGACGACTGCGAGAACGTCGACCGCGGGGCGGTGAAGGAGGGGCCGAACGTGCGCGTGGCGACGGCGACGCTCGCCCTCGGGCGCGACGGGCGCGCGCACGTCCGCCTGACCTGTCCCGCCAAGCTGACACGGCCCTGCAGCGGCCGGCTGTCGCTGAGCCTGTTCTCGGGTAAGCGCCGCTCGTTGCCCTCCGGCGGGACGCGGTATTCGATCGGGCACGGCGCCACCAAGCGCGTGACGGTCGCGCTGTCGGCCCGCGACCGGCGGGCGCTCGGGAGCCGCCGCCGCGCTCGGGGCCAGCTCACGTCGATCGAGCGCGGGGTGCACGGCAGCAAGACGACGGTCCGTGTCATCGCGCTGAGGCGCTGACGGCCGCCGCCCCGAGGGGCGCCGGCCCGCCTGGGAGCGCCGAACGTCGGTCTTCCCCACTCCACACGGGGTAGAACCGACGTTCGACCCCCCGGGCAGGGCGCCCGGGGCTCGTCAGCCGCCGGCTGCTGCGTAGACCTCGTCGAGCAGCGCCTCGCGGTCGGCGATGTCGTAGTGCTCGGCGAGATATCGGTCGGTCTCGTCGCGCGGCTTGCCCGAGAGCGCCATGTCGAGCGCGACGATGCGCGCCGCGGCGGCGTCGCCGTTTGGGGCGGCGGCAGCGGGCGCGGCCGGGGGGGCAGCGGGCGGGTCCGGAGCGGGCGCGGCCGGGGCGGCAGCGGGCGGCTGCGGAGCGGGAGCGGCCGCCTCGCGCAGGTCGCCCGTCCCCGCCTGCAGCGCCGCGAGGTCCGCGCGCAGGCGCTCCGCGTTCGTGCGCAGGTCGAGCACGAGCTGCGTCACGTCGCGCTCCATGTGCTCGATGCGCTCGCGCAGCGTGTCGGCGGCCGCGGTCACGCGGGCGACGTGCTCGCGCGCCTCGGCGCGCGCGCCGTCGCGGATCTCCTGGGCGCCGCGCTCGGCGGCCTCGACGATGGCCTTGACCTGCTCGCCGGCCTGCGCCGACAGCGGGGCCGGCGCGGGCGCCGGGGCGGCCGCCCGCCGCTTGAGCTCGTCGACCTCGTCGGCGATCTGGGCCAGGTGGGCGTCGACCGCCGAGGGGTCGTAACCGCGGCGATTGCCGGGAAAGTCGCGCCGCGCGATGGACTGACGGTCGAGGGCCACGGTGGCGTCAGCCTAGCGCGTACCCACCGGCCGCCCGCCGGATCAGGCCGTCACGCAAGAGGCCCTGCAGAGCGGGCTCCAGGCGCTCGGTCGCGATGCCTGTCGGCAGCCCCTCCCCGGCAGCCAGCGCGGCCACGACGCGCCCTCGAACCCAGCGGTTTGAGTCCTCGAAGCGCTCGCGCGCGCCCGCCGGACGCGGCCGCGCGCGCTCAGAGGCGGCCGGCCCCGGGCACCCTTCCCGCAGCGGGCAGACCCCGCACCGCGGCGCCCGCGCCGTGCACACCGTCGCGCCGAGCTCCATCGTCGCCTGGTTGAAGTCGGCGGCCCGGCCCGGCGGGGGCACGAGCGCCGCGCCGAGGCGGGCGAAGACGCGCCGGGCGTTGGTGTCGAGCGCGACCTCCTGGCGGTCGAAGGCGAACGAGCCCACCGCGGCCGCCGTATATGGCCCGACGCCGGGCAGGTCCTGCAGGCGCTCGGGCCAGCCGTCGCGGGCGACCACGCGGGCCGCCTCCCACAGGCGCACGGCGCGGCGGTTGTAGCCCAGTCCGACCCACTCGCGCAGGACCTCCGTGAGCGGGGCCGCGGCCAGCGCCCGCGCCGTCGGCCAGCGCGCCAGCCACGCCTCGTAGCGCGGGACGACGCGCGCCACCTGCGTCTGCTGGAGCATGACCTCCGAGACGAGGATCGCGTAGGGGTCGCGGGTGCGCCGCCACGGCAGCTCGCGGCGTGAGCGCTCGTACCAGCTCAGCAGGGCCTCGACCACGGCGGGCAGGCTACCGGCGCGACCTCCAGGAACTTCTTAGCCAACTCTTGGGCTCGCGCCCCATCCTGGGTCGGGTGATTCTCTCCCGTCCCGCGCCGCTGCTGCTCTGCGCCGCAGCGCTCCTGCTGGCCTGCGCGGCACCCGCGGCGGCGGACGCCGCGGTGCGCAAGACCACGAGCGCCAACTGGGCCGGCTACGCGGCGAGCAAGCCTGGCGTGACCTTCAAGCGCGTCAGTGGCACGTGGGTGGCGCCGGCGGTGACCTGCAGCCCATCGGACCGCAGCCACCGCTACTCGGCGGCGTGGCTGGGCCTCGGCGGGCTGCACACCACCGCCAGGGCGCTCGAGCAGGTGGGCACCGAGGCGGACTGCGTCGGCGGCAGGCACGCCTACTCGGCGTGGTACGAGATCGTCCCGGCCGCGCCGGTCACGCTGAAGATGACCATCCGCCCGGGCGACACCATCTCCGCGGCCGTGACCGTCGAGGGCCGCTCGGTGAAGCTCTACCTCGCCAACCTGACGCGCGGGACCTCGTTCTCGAAGTCCATGCAGCCCGACCGGGTCGACGTCACCTCCGCCGAGTGGATCGTCGAGGCGCCGTCGGCCTGCATCGACAACGGCGGCTGCCGGACGCTCCCGCTGGCCGAGTTCTCGCCCACGAGCTTCGCCAGGGCGCGTGCGGTCTCGGCGACCGGCCACGCCGGCCCGATCAGCGACCCCGCCTGGGCGGCGACCGCGATCACGCTCTCGCCCGACCGCTTCGCCCCCGGGACGCGCTTCGCCGGCGATGACGCCGACACCGCGACCCCCGCGGACCTCTCTCCGACCGGCGACGGGTTCGCGGTCAGCTTCGGTTCGGGCGCGTCGGACGGCTCGGGCGCGCCGGACGGCGCGAGCCCGTCGGCCGGCTAGCCGCATCCGTCGCGAGGAGGACGCGCGGATCCTCCCCGAGGGTGGCGCGGATGGGCCTGCAGGCCGACGACACGGCGCGCGCGGACGCCTACCTTGCCGGACGCGGTCCGCAGCGCACACCACAAGGAGCCCACTCTCCCGATGCCCATCTCCGTCGGCGATCCCGTCCCCTCGATCCAGACCCCGACCTACGTCCGCGGGCGCACCAACGCCCCGCTCATGGGCCCCGACGACCATCGTGGTCGCTGGGTCGTGCTCATGTTCTACCCCCGCGACTTCACCTTCGTCTGCCCGACCGAGCTCGCCGAGCTCGCCGAGCTCACGGCGGACTTCATGGACGAGGAGACGGCGATCATGGCCGCCTCGACCGACAGCTGGTTCTCGCACCGGCGCTGGTTCGAGGACGACCCGCTGCTCGCCCGCGTCGCCTACCCGGTCCTGGCCGACACGGCCCACGAGCTCGCGGGCGCCTTCGGCGTCCTGGAGGAGGACGGCACCTGCCGCCGCGGCACGTTCGTCATCGATCCGGAGGGCGTCGTCCGCCACGCGACGATCAGCGACGGCTCCGTCGGCCGCTCGGCCGCCGAGACGCTGCGCGTCGTGCGCGCCCTGCGCACGGGCGAGCTGTGCCCGGCGAGCTGGCAGCCCGGCCAGCCGACGCTGATCGCCGCGTAAGGGGGCTGACGGGCGGGCGCGCGCGAGGTGTCCGCGCGCGCCCGCCGCCTACGAAGCCGGCGCCTCGTACTCGCGCATCGCCACCAGCTCGCGCCGCAGCTCGCGGATCTCGTCGCGCAGGCGGGCGGCGTACTCGAAGCGCAGGTCGTCGGCCGCGACGAGCATCTCCTCCTCGAGCTCGACGATCGTCTTCTGGATCTCGCCCTGCGTCATGTCCTCGGCCTTGGCCCGGCGGCGCTCGGAGCGCCGGCGGCCCTTGGGCGTCTTGCCCTCGGACTGCAGGAACTCGGCGATGTCGCTGATGCCCTTGACGATCGTCGCCGCCGTGATCCCGTGCTCCTCGTTGTAGGCGAGCTGAATGTTGCGCCGGCGCTCGGTCTCGTCGAGCGCCGCGCGCATGGCGGCGGTCTCCTTGTCGGCGTACATCAGCACCGTGCCCTCGACGTTGCGCGCCGCGCGGCCGATCGTCTGGATGAGCGAGGTCTCGCCGCGCAGGAAGCCCTCCTTGTCGGCGTCGAGGATCGCCACGAGCGAGACCTCGGGCAGGTCGAGCCCCTCGCGCAGGAGGTTGACGCCGACGAGCACGTCGTACTCGCCCAGGCGCAGGTCGCGGATGATCTGGATGCGCTCCAGGGTGTCGACCTCGGAGTGCAGGTAGCGGACCTTGAAGCCCATCTCGAGCAGGTAGTCCGTGAGGTCCTCGCTCATCTTCTTGGTGAGCGTGGTGACGAGGACGCGCTCGTCGCGGTCGACGCGCACGCGGATCTCGTTCATGAGGTCGTCGATCTGGTTGCGCGTCTCGCGCACGTCGACGGCGGGGTCGACGATGCCCGTCGGGCGCACGATCTGCTCGACCACATGCGAGGAGTGCGAGCGCTCGTACTCGCCCGGAGTCGCCGAGACGAAGACCATCTGCGGCGTGATCGACAGGAACTCCTCGAAGGTCTGCGGCCGGTTGTCCAGCGCGCTGGGCAGGCGGAAGCCGTAGTCGACGAGCGTCTGCTTGCGCGAGCGGTCGCCCTCGTGCATGCCGCCGATCTGCGGCACCGTCTGATGGGACTCGTCGATGAAGCAGACGAAGTCGTCGGGGTAGTAGTCGAGCAGGCAGTAGGGCCGGTCGCCCGGGCTGCGCCCGTCGAGGATCCGCGAGTAGTTCTCGATGCCGTTGCAGAAGCCCATCTCGCGCAGCATCTCCATGTCGTACTGCGTGCGCTGGCGCAGGCGGTGGCTCTCCAGGAGCTTGCCCTCGGCCTCGAGCTCCGCGCAGCGCGCGTTGAGCTCGCGCGCAATCTCCTCGACCGCGGACTCGACCGTCCCCTCGCGCACGTTGTAGTGCGTGGCCGGCCAGATCGCGACGTGCTCGAGGTCGTCCTCGATCAGCTCGCCGGTCAGCGGGTCGAAGTGCTGCAGGCGCTCGATCTCCTCGCCGAAGAGCGTCGCGCGGAAGGCCGACTCCGCGTAGGCCGGGAAGATCTCCAGCGACTCGCCGCGCACGCGGAAGGTCCCGCGGGCCAGCGCCTGGTCGTTGCGCGTGTACTGGATCGAGACGAGCTTGCGCAGCAGCTTGTCGCGGTCGACGAAGTCGCCCTTGCGCAGGACCTGCAGGTTGTCGTCGTAGGTCTGCGGCGAGCCGAGGCCGAAGATCGCCGAGACCGACGCCACGATGATCACGTCGCGGCGGGCGAAGAGCGCAGCCGTCGCCGCGTGGCGCAGCCGGTCGACCTCCTGGTTGATGGCCGAGTCCTTCTCGATGTAGAGGTCCTTGCTCGGGACGTAGGCCTCGGGCTGGTAGTAGTCGTAGTAGGAGACGAAGTACTCGACCGCGTTGTCCGGGAAGAAGGTCCGGAACTCGTTGCACAGCTGCGCGGCGAGCGTCTTGTTGTGGGCCAGCACCAGCGCGGGCTTCTGCACGCGCTCGATGACGCCGGCCATGGTCATGGTCTTGCCGGTGCCGGTGGCCCCCAGCAGGGTCGTGAAGCGCTCGCCCCCGCCGATACTGCGCGCGATCCCGTCGATCGCCTGCGGCTGGTCGGCGGCGGGGGTGAAGATGGGATCCAGGCGAAACTCGGGCACGAACCTTTAGACGGTAGCGGGCGCGTCGGACGGACTAGATACTGCGCACGTGCCAGGCACGGCCGCCAGGATCGCACGCACGGAGCTCGAGCAGCGGCTCGCCGACGCCCTCGGCGGCGGCTCGCTCCTCCTGGTCGCCGGCGCGGGCTTCGGCAAGACCACCGCGCTGGAGGCCGCGGTGCAGCGCAGCGGCCTCACCGCGGCCTGGGTGCGCTGCGCCGAGGGTGACGACGACGGCACCCTCATGACCCGCATCCTCGCCGCCCTGGGCCGCGCCATGCCCGGCGCCGTCGACGTTCTCGGCGAGCGCCTCGTCATGCCCGGCCAGCGCGTCGATCCGCGCGCGCTGGCGGCCCAGGTCTCCGGCGCGCTGGCCGAGCTGCTCGTCGAGCCGCTCGCGCTCGTGCTAGACGACGCCGAGCACGTCCGCGCCTCGCCCGCCGCGTCCGCGCTCGTGGCCGAGCTGCTGGCGGCCGACGGCCCGATCCGCGTAGCGGTCGCCACCCGCGGCGAGCTGGCCGTCCACGCCGCCCGCCTGGAGGCCGCGGGGCGGCTGACCGTCGTCGGCCCGGCCGACCTCGTCTTCGACGCGCCCGAGTGCGCCGAGCTGCTGCGCGCGCGCCGCGGCAGCGACCCGACCCCCGCCGAGGTCGACGCCGTCGTCGAGGCCACCGAGGGCTGGCCGCTGGGCGTCGCGGCGGCCGCGATCGCCCGCGGCGTCGCGCTCGACGGCCGCGCGCTGGCCGCCGACGGCCGCGCCTTCGCCTTCCTGGCCGAGGAGGTCCTCGACCGTCTACCGGGCGACCTCACCGCCGGCCTGGAGGACTCCGCCCTGCCCGCCGAGCTCGACCCGGTCGTGCTCGCGGCCCTCGACCTGCCCAAGGGCTTCGTGGCCGAGGTCCGCGAGCGCGGCCTCTTCCTCGGCCCGGCGGGCGCCGCCCCCGGCGCCGTCCGCTACCACCCGCTCTTCCGCGCCCTGCTCCTGCGCCGCGGCGAGGACGGCGGCGACGGCGCGCGCCGCGCCGGCCTCCACGCGCGGCTCGCCGAGGCCCTGCAGGGCGCCGGCCGCGCCGCCGAGGCCATCGACCACTGGTTCGCCGCCGACCGCCCCGCCGAGGCCGCCGGCGCGATCGCGGCCGCGGGCGCCACCCTCACCCGGACCGCCCCCGACCGCGTCCTCGGCTGGCTCGCGCGCCTGCCTGAGGCCGAGCGCGCCCGCCCCGAGCTCGCGCTGCTCGAGGGCAGCACGGTCAACGCCGGCGGCACCGAGCCCGCGCGGGCGATCGCGTTGCTGCGCGCGGCCGTCGCGGGCTTCGCCGAGCGCGGCGACCCCGGCGGCGGCTGGCTGGCGCGCTTCCTGCTCGCCGACGCCCTGATCTGGTCCGGGGCGCCCCAGGAGGTCATCGCGCTCGCCGACGGCTTCGACGCGCCGGAGGCCGCCGAGCTCCCCACCGCCGCGGCCACCGGCCTCGTCGCCGCGGTCGCTCTCGCGCAGCTCGGGCGCATCGAGGAGGCCCAGGCGCTGGCGCCGCGCGTCTTCGCCCACCCCCACGGCGCCGCGTGGCAGGCGCGCTGCGCCTGGCAGGGGCTGTTCGTGCACATGCCCGCCGGGCGCCTCGACGAGGCCCTCGCCGCCGTCGACGACGACCTGCGCGACTTCCCGCGCGAGGACCCGCTGATGTCGCTCGCCTACCCGCTCGCCTACCGCGCCCAGATCCTCGAGGAGCGCGGCGAGGAGGACGCGGCGCTCGCGGTCGGCGACGCCTGCGAGGCCGAGGTCCGCCGCACCGCGCTCGGCGGCTTCGTCGTCAGCCTCGTATGCGCGCGGCGCGCGCACCTGCTCGCGCGCCGCGGGCTGCTGGGCGAGGCGACGGCCGAGATCGAGCGCGCCGAGGCCGCCGTGGTGCGCTCGTGGTGGCGTGCCGACCTCGAGCTCGCGCGCGCCTGCATCGCCGTGGCCGGCGGCGAGCCCGCCGCGGCCGGCGCGGCGGCCGAGCGGGCGCTGGCCGCGCTCGCCGACGCGCCCGACTACGAGCGCGCCCGCGGCGCGGCGTGGCTCGTCCCGACGCTGGCCGAGGCCGGCCTCGCGACCCGCGCACGCGAGAATCGTCGACCGCACCCTCGACGGCCTCGGCGCGCACGTCTCCCCCGCCCGCCTGCTCGCGCTGCGGGCCTGGCTGCGCCACGGCGCGGGCGACGAGGCCGGCGCCTGGGACGACCTCGCCGCCGCCATGGAGCGCGCCGGCGACCAGGCGCGCCACCTCGTGCGCCGCGAGTGGCCGCGCCTGGAGGCGCTGCTGTGGGCGGGGCTCGAGCGCGGCGTCCTGGACCCCGCGGCCACCGTCGCCGCGGTCACCGGCGCCTTCCCCGGCGGCGAGGCGGCGCTGCCGCTCACGCGCCACCCCGTCGCCGCCGTGCGCGCCGAGGCCGCCGTCGCCGCCGCGGCGTCCGGCAGCCCCGCCGCCGTCACGCGCCTGGCCGAGCTCGCCGCCGACCCCGACGCGCGCGTGGCCGCCGCCGCGCGCGCCGCCGCCGAGGCCACCCGCCGCCGCCCGCCGCCGCTCTCCTTGCGCGTGCTCGGGGCCTTCTCGGTGCGGCGCGGGAGCTGGACGATCGACGACGGCGCCTGGCAGCGGCGGATCGCCCAACGCGTCGTGCGCATGCTCCTCGTCCAGCGCCCGCACCCCGTGCCCGAGGACCTGCTCTTCGAGGCGCTGTGGCCCGACCGCGCGCCGGCGGCCGCGCGCCGCAGCCTGCAGGTGGCGGTCTCGTGCGCCCGCGCGGCGCTCGACCCGCCCGGCGCGCGGCACAGCGTGATCGAGGGCAGCGCGCGCGCCTACCGGCTGGCGCTCGACGAGCGCGACGTCGTCGACGCCGACGTCTTCCTCGCCGCCGCCGAGCGCGCCCTGCAGGCGCAGGGCGCCCAGCGCCGCGGGCAGCTCGAGCGCGCGGTCGAGCTGTGGGCCGGCGACCCGCTGCCCGACGAGCGCTACTCCGATTGGGCCGCGGTCTTCCGCGAGCGGCTGGTCGACCGCTACGCCGACGTCCTCTCGGCCCTCGCCGACGCCTGCGAGGCCGACGACGACCGCCCGGCCGCCCAGGCCGCCGCGCGGCGCCTGGTCGAGCTCGACCCGCTCGACGAGTCCGCCCACCGGCGCGCGATGCTCGCCTACGCCCGCGCCGGCCGCCGCGCCCACGCGCTGCGCCAGTTCCTGGAGTGCCGCAAGCAGCTCGTCGAGGAGCTCGGCCTCGAGCCCTCCGAGGCGACGACCGCGCTGCAGCGCCGGATCCTCGTCGGCGAGCCCGTGTGAGCGCCGCGTGAGCGCGCGCACATAGGGTCACCGACCATGAGCGAGGTCCGGCGCACCTTCGTCGTCACCGTCTTCGAGGCGGGCCGCGTCGCCGTCGTCGAGGACGTGCAGACGGGCTCGCACGCGCGCGTCGACGACGTCGCGCGCGTGGGCGACCAGATCGAGGCCTGGGTGCTCAGCCCCGCACGGCGAACGAGCCCGCCCACGCCGGCGCCTGGGTCCGGCCCTTCACGCTGACGGCGCCGACGTCGACGTCGATGCGCTGGCCGCGCAGCGCGCGGCTCGCGGTCAGCGGCAGGCGCAGGGCCACGAGCCGGCTGCGCGGCCCGCCGGGGACGACGCGGGCGCCGCGCAGTCCGAGCGCGACAGCCCCCGCCCGCAGCGTCCCCCGGCGGCCGAAGGTGCCGCGGCGCGTGCGCCCGCCCGGGGCGCTCATCGTCACGCGGCCGCTGCGCAGGCCGACGCGCAGCGTGGCGAGCACGCCGTCGCGACCGCGCAGGCGCACCCGCATCTCGCGCAGGTCGCGCCAGCGCCGCCACGACCCCCACGTCGCCACGAGCCCGAACGGGTGGCGCGGCCGCGCCTTCTGGCCGGCGACGATCGTGAAGGCGCCGAGCGGCAGCTGGTCGAGCTCGGGCCCCATGAAGGGGGGCGCGAGCGAGACGTCGGCCAGCGGCGCCGCGACGATCGAGATCGGCTCGGGCGCCGAGGCGCCGCAGCCGCGGTCGGTGCACTCGCGCACCTTCGCGGTCACGCGCGCGCCGGCGGGCGCCGGAAGCGCGACCGAGCGCAGGTCGGGCCCGAAGCTGTAGACCGTCGTCAGCGAGAGCGTGCGCAGCGTGCCCACCGGCGCGGTCGAGCCCTTGACCAGCGCGGCCGCCGGGTCGCTCACCGTGCCCGTCGTCGTCGTGGTCGTCAGCTCGACCTGGAAGCGCCGCAGCGCCACCGTGGAGCCCTTCGTCCAGGTCACGCGGACGCCGAGCGGGTCCTTGGCGGTGGTCACGGAGGCGGGCGGGAACGGCGTGCCCACGAGCGCGGGCATGTGGCGCGAGGAGGCCGAGCAGCCCCGCGGGCTGCCGTCGTCGGCGGGCGGCAGCGGGCCGCAGCGCTTGACGAGGATCGTCCCCTGGCCATCGGGGTCGACCGGCACCGTCACCTGCGTGGCGCCGATCGCGCCCGCCGTCGGCGCGCCGGGCCGCCCCGCCTGCTGGCCGGCCGGGCGGGTGTCGAACGGCGTCGTGACCTGCGCCACGCTCAGCTCGACGCGCGGGAGGAGGTCGACCACGGGCAGCGGCTCGGCCGAGCTCGGGTTGCCCGGCGGCGTGAAGTCGGCGACGACCTTGTCGCCCAGCGCGCCGGCGAGCACGCCCGCCATCGCCGCGTAGCCGCTGCGGTTGGGGTGCACCCAGCCGTGGGAGACGCCGATCCCGAACGACGACGCGACGGTCGCGCCCTGCGCCACCAGGGCGTCGCGGTTGCGGTTGAGCATCCGCCCCGAGCTGGCGCACATGCCGTTGGGCACCGCCGAGGCGAGCGGCACGAAGTCCCAGCGCCCCAGGGCGCCGTCGGAGAAGGCCTGGTTGATCATCGGGAAGACCGTGGTGTTGATCCACGACCGCTCCGCGGAGGTGATGCGGTTCTCGTAGTCGTACTGGCCGGTGAGCGAGGCGCAGCCGCCGAAGTCGCCCGCCAGCGGGTTCGGGACGCCGGTCAGCAGCACGTGGTCGGGAACGACGTCGAGCTGCAGGTTCCCGGTCGCCGCGCGGTCGAGCCGGTGGTCGAGCGTGTCGAACAGGCGCGGGAGGTCGTCGAGCCCGGTGTTGGCCGGGTCCGCCGTCCCCGCGCCGGTGAGCAGGATCGCCTCGGTGTCGTGCTTGTCGGGCGGCGAGCACGGGTTGGTGCCGACCGGGATCTCGGTGCAGTTCTGGATGATCTGGCCGAAGCCGAGGTTGTTGCCGCCGACGTTCATCACGAGCGCGTCGATGCGCCGCGAGTCGGCCGGCAGCGACTCGAGGTAGTCGTTGGCCTGGGCGAGCTGCGCCGGGACCTGATGGTCGTGGTCGATCGGCTCGGCGCCGTCGTAGGGGCCGATCAGCCCCCGGTTGATGCTCGCGCCCGAGCACGCGAAGGAGCGGAAGCTGAACTCGATCTGCGGGAACTCGTCCTGCAGCGCCTGCACGGCCACCGGCGCGGTGGCCAGCGGCGAGCGGTGGCAGCGGCGCGCCCCGAGGGTGAGGTTCGACTCGACGTCGCCCGTGAAGGCGCGGTCGGCCGCGCTCCCCGACCACACCGCCCGCGGGTCGCCGTTCGTGCCGTCGGCGTTGTACTGGCCCGGGGTGCCGGGCGCGCCCTCGCCCGCGGCATAGGAGTCGCCGAGGACGACGACGCGGTAGATCGGGCGGTCGTCGGTGGCGGCTCCGGCGGCCGGCGCGGCCGCGGCGATGGCCAGGAGCGTGAGCAGGCACAGCCCGGGCAGTCTCATGGCGCGACCGTACGCCGCCGCGCTCACGGCGCGCTCACGGCCGCGCGTCGAGGTGCGGTTTCACACAAGGAAAACGTGGGGACGCCCCGGCCCATGGCCACCGCCACCCGCCCGGGCCCCTGGGCCCGCAAGTCCCACGACGTCCTCGTCCGCGATGCCACCTCCGACCCCGAGCACGGCCTCAAGCGCGCCGTCGGCGTCCTCGACCTCACCGCGCTGGGCATCGGCGCCGTGATCGGCACCGGGATCTTCGTGATCATCGGGGAGGCGATCGGCACCGCGGGGCCGTCGATCATCATCTCCTTCGCGCTGGCGGGGGTCACGTGCCTGTTCTCGGCCTTCTCCTACGCCGAGCTGGCCTCGTCGATCCCGGTCTCCGGCAGCGCCTACACGTACGGCTACGCGACGCTGGGCGAGCTGGTGGCGTGGATCATCGGCTGGGACCTGATCCTGGAGTACGGCGTAGCCGTGGCCGCGGTGGCGGTCGGGTGGGGTGGCTACCTCAAGTCGCTGCTGGACTCGCTCTTCGGCATCAACCTCCCGACCGCGATCTCCGCGCCGCCGGGCGACGGCGGCACGGTCAACCTGCCCGCGGTCTTCCTCGTGCTGGCGGTGTCCGGGCTGCTCATCTACGGCGTGCGCGAGAGCGCCCGGACCAACACCTTCATGGTCGTCACGAAGATCGCGATCCTCATCTTCTTCATCGTCGTCGGCGTCGGCTCGATCAACGGCGACAACTTCTCGCCGTGGGCCCCGCACGGGTTCAACGGCACGGTCGACGCCGCCGCGCTGATCTTCTTCGCCTACATCGGCTTCGACGCCATCTCGACCTCCGGCGAGGAGGCCGAGAACCCCAGTCGCGACCTCCCCATCGCGATCATCGGCGCGCTGCTGATCTGCACGCTGCTCTACATCCTCGTCGCCGTCGTCGCCGTCGGCCTGGCGCCCGCCGACAAGCTCGCGGGCTCCGACGCGCCGCTCGCCGAAGCGCTGAAGCTCGGCGCCGGCGTCGGCGACTGGGCGGCCGACATCCTCTCCGTGGGCGCGCTGATCGCGATCACGAGCGTGACCCTGACCGTCCTCTACGGCCAGACGCGGATCATGTTCGCGATGAGCCGCGACGGGCTCGTGCCGCGCTGGGTCGGCAGGCTCAGCCCGCGCCAGACGCCCGCGCTGATCACCGCGACCTTCGGCCTGCTCGTGGCCATCATCGCCGCCTTCGTGCCGCTGACGGAGATCGCCAAGCTCGTCAACATCGGCACCCTCTTCGCCTTCCTGATCGTCAACATCGGCGTCATCGTCCTGCGCCGCACGGCGCCCGACATGGAGCGCTCGTTCCGCGTCCCCTTCGTGCCGGCCTTCCCGATCATCGGCAGCGCGCTGTGCATCTACCTGATGACCAAGCTCGAGGGCGTGACGTGGCTGCGGTTCTTCGCCTGGCTGGTGATCGGCCTGGTCATCTACTTCGCCTACGGCCGCACGCATTCGCGCCTGCAGCGCGGCGACGAGCCCGCCGCGGCGCCCGAACCGATCAGTAGTTAGACCGCTGTCTAACAGCTCGTCTACAATGCTGAGTCATGGGCGAGCCGCACCATCCCCCGCCAGAGGAGCTCGAGCTCGGCGCCGTCATGCAGGCGCTGAGCGATCCCGCGCGGCGCAAGGTCGTGCGCATCCTCGCCGACGACGGCGAGCGCGCGTGCGGGACCCTCCCGCTCGGCGTGACCAAGGCGACCGCCTCGCACCACTTCAAGGTCCTGCGCGAGGCCGGCCTGACGATGACGCGCATCGACGGCGCGCACCGCTTCCTCAGCCTGCGGCGCGACGAGCTCGACGCCCGCTTCCCCGGCCTGCTCGACGCCGTCCTGGCGGCGGAGCCGGCGGGGACGCCCGCGTGAGCGAGCGCCCCCGCCCCGGACACGGCTACCGAGTCGAGCGCACGAAGACCTGCCCGCCGCGCATCACGGTGAGGCGCAGGAGCTTCTCGCTGGTCACGCGGCCCGGGCGCAGGGCCCGGTAGGCGAACTCGATCCGCCGCGTGTCGACGTTGAGCGGCAGGATCAGGGTGAGCTTGCCGCGCTCGCGCGTCTTGAGGCCGGTCTTGCCCAGCCGCTTGCGCTTGCCGTTCTTGAGCAGGTGGTAGACGTCGATCCGCGCGCCCTGGATCCCGTGGCCGCGGCGGTCGCGCAGCAGGCCGCGGATCACGACGCGCTGGCCGTAGAGGCTCGTGAACGCCGCCGTCCTGGACCTGTCGAACCAGACGTTGACCTTGGCGTGCAGGAGGCGGTCGACGTCGGGCTTGCCGTTCTTGGTGCTCGACGGCTGGCCGTTGGGCCGCGGGAACTCGAGCGGCCCGTAGACCGAGGTGCTGTTGCCCGCGGCGTCCTCGACGGCGAGCTCGACCGTGTGGGCCCCGGGATCGAGCTTGCGGACGTCGGCCGTGAACGGGACGTTGGCGAGCTTCGCCGGGCACGGGACCGCGACCAGGAACTGGTAGGCGTCCGCGTTGGTCGGGTCCGCGTCGCGGCAGTCGGGGCCGCCGAGCGGCGCCGTCGCGGCGTCCTCGCCGTCGACGCGCAGGACGGTGCGGTAGACGCCGCCGCCGGCGTCGGCCGCGTCGGCCACGATCCGCAGCCTGCCGCTGTCCTCGCCGTCGTCGACGACGCGCACGCCCGACACCGTCGGCGCGGTGGCGTCGCCGAGGCCGAGGACGACCTGCGAGTAGTCCGCGCGCACGGCGTGCGGGCAGACGTTGGTCTCGTCGCCGTTGCACGTGACGGCGAACTGCAGCGCGGCCTTGTCGAGCCCCTGCTTGTCGAGGACGTCGGCGAGGTCGGCGACGCACGGCGAGGCCTCGCCGGTGTCGCACGCCTCGATGATCCCGGGATCGGGGTCGGAGAAGAGGCCGTAGCCGACGTCCTTGGGCTGCAGGCTCTTGGCCAGGCCGGTGGTCGTGCGCGTCGCGGACACGCGCACGATGCGGGTCCCGGCCGGCGCCTCGAAGCGCCAGCGCGCGATGCGCCCGCCGTTGGCGCCGGCGGGCAGGACGGCGGCGAGCGTGCCGCCGGTGGCGCAGTCGTTGGCGGCCAGGGCGCCGGGGATGGCGCTGGCGAAGCCCGCCCAGCCGGCCGCGGGGTTCGGCGCGCCGCCCGGTCCGCGGCACGAGAAGACGCTGTAGGTGTTGGTGTCGGCGGCCGCGGCGGCGGCGCCGACTCCCAGGGTCAACGCTGCCGTGACGAGCGCGGCGGCTCGCGGCAGTGATCGGTGCATGCTTGTCCTTTCGACGGTGAACGCCCCCATGTGGCGCGTTGGCGTTCTCCGTGGGAACGCCGGTTCCTTCACCGTGAAACGGTGCGCTGGGGAGGGCCGGCGGGCGCGGCTACAGGCCGAGCTGGGCGGCGTACGCCTGGCGGTACTGCCGGCGCACGGTGAGCACGCGCGCGACGTAGGCGCGCGTCTCGGAGTACGGGATCGCGTCGATCGTCAGCGCGCGGTCCTTGGCCGTCGCCGCGGCGATCCAGCGGTCGACGTTGCCCTCGCCGGCGTTGTAGGCCGCGAGCGCGAAGTCGACGTTGCCGCCGTAGCGGCGCAGCAGGTAGCGCAGGTAGTAGGCGCCGTAGGAGATGTTGACCTGCGGGGTGGCGAGGTCGTCGACCACGAACTGGGTGCCGCCCGACTTGTGCGCGATGTAGCGCGCGGTCGCCGGCGTGAGCTGCATCAGCCCCTCGGCGCCGGCCGCGGAGGTCTGCCCGTCGCGGAAGTGCGACTCGGCGTAGATGACCGCGGCGATCAGCGACGGATCGAGGCCCTTGTCGCGCGCCTGCTGGCGGATGATGTCCTCGTGGCGCAGCGGGAGCGTGATCTCGCGCACCGCGTGGTGGAACTGCGGCCACGCCAGCACGATGCCCAGCGCGGCGAGGGCGATGGTGCCCGCGATCGCGCCCATGCGGCGGCGGGCGACGGTCCGTCGCCGCGCCGCGGCGCGGCGCGCGGCCGGCGCGCTCGCGCTCCGGCGGGGGGCTGACTGGGTCTGCGTGCTCACTGCTCGTCTCGATCGGCGGCGGCGCCTAGCTTCTCAAGGACGTCGGCCAGCGCAAGCTCCAACTGTTCGACAGTCCCGCTGTTTGCGACCACGTACGTCGCCCGGGCCGCCTTCTCCTCCTGGCTGAGCTGCCGCGCGGCCCGCTCGTCGACCGCATGATGGCCCCGGTCCTCGGCGCGCCGGGCGCGCACATCCTCGTCGGCGACGACCGCGATCGTCGCGTCGTAGCCGCGCTCGAGGCCGGCCTCGAAGAGCAACGGCGTCTCGACGACGGCGGCGCGCGGGCGCGGGTCGGCGTCGTCGAGGCTCTCGCGCCAGGCGGCGACGCGGGCGCCCACGAGCGGCCACAGCAGGCCCTCGAGCCACGCCCGCTCCTCCGGGGAGGCGAAGGCGCGGCGCGCGACCGCGGTGCGGTCGACGACGAGGTTGGGCGCGACCTGGGCGCCCCAGCGCGCCGTCACCGCCTCGCGGACCTCGTCGGAGCCGTAGAGCTCGTGCACGACGGCGTCGGCCGAGATGGTCGCCGCGCCCAGCCGCTGGAGCGCGGCCAGGGCCGTCGACTTGCCCGCGCCCAGGCCGCCGGTCAAGCCGACGAACGGGACGCGGGATGCGGACTGCGGGCTCAGGCCTCCTCGTCGGCCGGGGCCGGCGACTGCTCGTCGGGCGCCGGAGCCTCGGGGTCGGGCTCGGCGACCGGGGCGGCGTCGGGGTCGGCGATCGCCTCGGGCTCGACCGGGGCCGCGGCCTCGGGCTCGGCCGCCGGAGCGGGAGCCTCCGCCTCGGGCTCGGCCACCGGAGCGGCAGCCTCCGCCTCCGGCTCGGCCACCGGAGCGGCAGCCTCGGCCTCCGGCTCGGCCACCGGAGCGGCAGCCTCGGCCTCGGGCTCGGCCACCGGAGCGGGAGTCTCCGCCTTGGGCTCGGCCACCGGAGCGGCAGCCTCGGCCTCGGGCTCGGCCACCGGAGCGGCAGCCCCGGCCTCCGGCTCGGCCGCCGGAGCCGCCGTCGGCGAGGACGCGAAGACGTCCTCGCTCAGGCCCAGCTCGGGCAGGTCGTCGAGGTCGCCGGCGCCCTCGGAGACGGCCTGCGGCCCCTCCACGACGCGCGAGGGCAGGATCTGGCCCTCGACGCGCTTGACCGACAGCGACAGGCGGCGGCGCTCGGTGTCGATCTCGAGGATGCGCACCTTCACGTCGTCGCCCGGCTGCACGACCTCGCGCGGGTTCTCGACGTGGTGGTTGGCCAGCTCGGAGATGTGGACGAGGCCCTCGACGCCGTCGAGGATCTCGACGAAGGCGCCGAAGGTGACGACCTTGGTGACGGTCCCCTCGAGCTCGTCGCCGACGTTGTAGGTGTCGACCACGCGCTGCCACGGGTCCTCCTGGGTCTGCTTGAGGCCCAGGGAGATGCGCTGGCGGTCGCGATCGATGTCGAGCACCTTGACCTGCACGGTGTCGCCGATGTTGAGGACCTCGCTCGGGTGGTTGACGTGCGACCACGAGAGCTCGGAGATGTGGATCAGGCCGTCGATGCCGTTGAGGTCGACGAAGGCGCCGAAGTCCACGATGTTCGAGATCTGGCCCTCGACGATCATGCCCGGCTGCAGCTGGTCGAGGATCTCCTGGCGCTGCTCCTTGCGCTCCTCCTCGAGGACCGCGCGGCGGCTCAGGACGACGTTGTTGCGCGAGCGGTTGAGCTCGATGACCTTCGTCTCGATCTTCGTGCCCATGTACTCGTCGAGGTTGGGCACGCGGCGGATGTCGACCAGCGAGGCGGGCAGGAAGCCGCGCACCCCGAGGTCGATGATGAGGCCGCCCTTGACGACCTCGATGACGGTGCCCTCGACCGGATCGCCCGACTCCGCGGCCGCCTCGATGCGCCGCCATGCCTTCTCGAAGCGCGCGCGCTTCTTGGACATGATCAGGCGGCCGTCCTGGTCCTCCTTGGTCAGGACCAGCGCATCGACCTCCTCGCCGAGCTCGACCTCCTCGTGGGGGTCGACGTTCTTGCGGATGGAGAGCTCGTTGGAGGGGATGACCCCCTCGCTCTTGTAGCCGATGTCGACGAGGACCTCGTCGTTGTCGATGCGGACGACGCGGCCGGAGACGACCTCGCCTTCCTCGAAGGGGGCGAACGTGGCGTCGTAGTTCGGAACGATCTGCCCGTCGATCTCGAGAAGCAGGCCGTCGCTACCGTCGACGACCTTCGCGTCTGCGGGCGGGTTGAGGGTCTGGGTCATGTGACGGCGTAGGGTAGCGCAGGCCGACATGGGGCGAGTTCCTAGAATCCCCTGCCCGGATGCCGGTTCGAGCCACCAAACGGGGTGCCGAGCGCACCCCCCTGCAGGGCGAATGGGACGTCGTCGTGGCCGGCGCGAGCTTCGCCGGCCTGGCCGTCTGCCGCGAGCTCTCGAAACCATCCCGCCCACCCGCCCGGGTGCTCATGGTGGACCGCTACGAGGTCGGCGAGCGCCAGACGAGCGCGTGCGCGGCTCCCACCGACTGGCTGGTCGCGCTGGGGCTCGAGGGCTCGATGCGCCAGACCTTCCGCGACCTCGTCATCCACACCCCGCTGAAGAGCTTCCGCTGGACCCTTCCGTGGACGTTCTCGACCTTCGACTACCCCGAGCTCTGCGCGCTCCTGCGCGCCCAGGCGCCCGACGTGCAGTTCGAGACCGCGACGGTCACCGGGCGCACGGACTTCACGCTGCACACCGACCGCGGGGACCTCACGGCGCCCCTGGTCATCGACGCCCTCGGCTGGCGGCGGGTGCTCTCCAACGCCCCGAAGGCCATTCAGCCCCCGGACGCGCGCCTGTCGCGCGGGCTCGAGGTCCATCCCCACGCCTCCGGCGACGACCTCGAGCTGTGGCTGGACCCCGCCTACGTGCGCGCGGGCTACTCGTGGAGCTTCCCGGCGCGCGACGAGCTGCGCGTCGGCGTCGGCTCCTTCGATCCCCGCGACCACGTCAAGGAGCCGACCGTGCGCCTGGCCGGCGACCTCGAGGTTCCCGCCGTCCGCTACCAGGGCAACTGGATCCCGCACCAGATGCGCGCGCCCACCGAGGACGGCATCTTCTTCGCCGGCGACAGCGCCGGGCACTGCCTGCCCACGACGGCCGAGGGCATCCGCACGGCGCTGTACTTCGGCCTGGCCTGCGGACGCGAGCTGCGGCTCGTGATCGACGGCCGCCAGACGCGCGAGCAGGCCCTGCGCCGCTACGCCGAGTTCTGCGAGGAGCACCGCTGGGCCTTCACCTGGCTGCTGCGCGTCCAGCGCTGGGTCGGGCGGCTGAATCCCTATCCGGCGATGACGAGCGCGCTGGAGCTCATGGACCACCAGGCCTTCGTCGACTGGTCCTTCGGCCGCTACCTCGAGATCGCGCCGCCGGAGTTCGTCGCGGCGCCCGCCTGAGCGCTCAAGAACGCCTCCCGCGCGACCGACCACCTTGACGTGGTCCGGTCTCTGCCCTCGCTCCTGCTGCGTCCCGCCGTCGCGGGGCTCGACCGCCTGCGCCTGGCGCACAAGCTCGTGCTCATCGCGCTCGTGCTCATCGCGCCCGCGCTCTACGCGACCTGGCAGTTCCGCGCCCAGCAGGAGACCCAGATCGCCTTCAGCGCCAAGGAGCGCGTCGGCATCGAGGAGATCGTGCCCGCCGGGCGGCTGCTGACCGAGCTGGCCACGGCGCGCTCGCTGGCCGTGCGCTCGGCCGGCGGCGACGCGACCGCCACGAGCAGCCTGCCCGCCGCGCGTCACGATGTCGAAGGCGCCGCCGCCGCCCTCGACGCGACCGACCGCCGCGTCGGGCGCACGCTCGGCACCACCGCCGCGTGGAAGCGCCTGCGCGGACAGATCGCCGCCACGGTCCCCGCGAAGCCGTCCAGCGCGGCCGCCGCGCTGAGCGCCTACGGGCGCCTGACGGCCGCCGTCACGCGCCTGATCGTGCAGGCGGGCAACGAGTCGAACCTCATCCTCGACCCTGACCTCGACTCCTACTACCTGATGGACGCGCTGGTCAACAAGGCGCCGGTCGCGCTCGACACGGCGGGCCGGGTCACCAGCCGCGAGATCGCGATGGTCGCCTCCGGCCGCGGCACCGAGGCCGAGCGCATCCTGCTCGCCGTCGACCAGGGCGTGCTCTCGAGCGCCGTCGACGGCATCCGCTCGGGCCTGGCCACCGCCTACGCCAACACGGACGACCCGCTGATGCGCAAGCGCCTCGACCCCCCGCTCGCGCTCGTCTCGGGCTCGAGCGCGTCGCTCGGCCTCGAGCTCTCGCGCGCGGTGCACCGCGGCCCGGACGGCACGGCCGCCACCATCTTCGGCAGCGACTCGGTCACGAGCGCCGCCGCGCTGCAGAACCGCCTGGCGCCGGAGCTCGACGGCCTGCTCGCCGCCCGCGTCGACGACCTGCGCGCCGCCGCCCGCCGCGCCTACCTCGCCGTCGGCCTGGGCATCGCGCTCGCCGCCTACCTCTTCCTCGCCTTCTTCCGCGCGCTGACGCGCTCGGTGCGGCGCATGGTCGCCACGGCCGACGCGATCGCCGAGGGCGACCTCGACCAGGACCACGACGTCTCCAGCCGGGACGAGATCGGCGCCCTCGCCCAGGCCTTCGGGCGGATGGTCTCCTACCTGCGCGAGGCCGCCGACGCGGCCGGGCGCATCGCCCGCGGCGACCTCACCGTGCAGCCCAGCCCGCGCTCGGAGGCCGACGTCTTCGGCTTCGCCTTCTCGAGCATGGCCGCTCAGCTGCGCACGCTGGTCGGGCGCCTCTCGACGTCCGCCGCCAGGCTCGGCGCCGCCTCGCAGCAGATGGCCGACACCTCGGAGGACGCCGGCCGCGCCGTCGAGGAGATCGCGGTCGCGATGGAGGGCATGTCGAGCGGCGCGCGCGAGCAGGTCGACGCCGTCGTGCGCACCCGCTCGCTGGCCGAGGAGATGGCCGGCGCCTCGCGCGCCTCGGCCGATCAGGCCACCGCCACGCGCCGCAGCGCCGAGGAGACGCGCGCCCTGGCGCGCGAGGGCGCCGAGACGGTGTCCGCCGCCTCGCAGGCGATGCAGGGCCTGAGCGCGAGCTCCGGCCGCGCCACCGAGGAGATCCGCGAGCTCGGAGCCAAGTCCGGCCAGATCGGCACGATCGTCGACACCATCGCCGGCATCGCCGAGCAGACCAACCTGCTCGCCCTCAACGCCGCCATCGAGGCCGCGCGCGCCGGCGAGCACGGCCGCGGCTTCGCCGTCGTCGCCGACGAGGTCCGCAAGCTCGCCGAGGAGTCGGCCCGCGCCACGGCCGCGGTCGCGGCGCTCGTCGACGAGGTTCAGGGCCAGACGCGCCGCGCCATCGACGCCGTCGCCGCCGGGACGCGTGTCGGCGAGGACGGCGTGCGCGCCGTCGAGGCCGCCCGCGCCTCGTTCGAGCGCATCGACGCCGCCGTCGACGCCATGGCCGAGCGCGTCGCGCAGATCGCCGCCGCGGTCGAGGAGGTCGCCGACGGCAGCGACCGCGTCCGCGGTGACATCGACACCGTCGCCGAGGTCGCCGAGCGCTCGTCGGCCTCGACCGACCAGGTCTCGGCCTCCACCCAGCAGACCACCGCGGCGACCCAGGAGATCACCGCGTCGGCCGGCGAGCTGGCGCGCACCGCCGACGAGCTCGAGGCGCTCGTCGGGACCTTCCGGCTGTCCTAGAAGCCGCGCCGCGGCGACTGCTACAGTCCGTAGCAAATGCGACGCACCATCGCCCAACGCGACCTGCGCAACGAGGTGGCGAAGGTCCTGCGTGAGGCCGAGGCCGGCACCACGTTCACGATCACCGTCCGCGGGCAGCCCGTCGCGCAACTCGGCCCGCTCGAGGCGGCCCCCGCGCCCCGCGTCGACGTCGAACGCGAGACGATCCGCGCGATCCTCGCGGAGCCCGTCGACACCGAGGCGTGGCAGGCGGATCTCGATGCGGGCGAGCTCCCGCTCGACGATCCGTGGCACGACCGGTGACCGCGCTGCTCGACACGTCGGTGGTCATCGCCACGGACGAGCGCGGCGAGCTTGGGCTGCCCGACGCCGCAGCGATTTCCGTGATCACCCTCGGCGAGCTGCGCGCCGGCGTGCTGCGCGCTGCCGACGCCCGGTTGCGCGCCGCGCGTGCGCATCGGCTCGCCGCGGTGCGCAGGGCGTTCGCCGCACTGCCCGTCGACGAGGACGTCGCCGAGCGCTACGGCGAGGCGCTCGCGGCGGCGCGCGACCTGGGCCGCGGCGCGAAGGCCACCGACCTGCTCATCATCGCCACGGCAGCCGCCGGAGGCAGGACCCTGTACACGCTCGACGGATCGCAGGCCGCGCTGGCACGCGAGCTGCGGGTCCCGGTCGGCCCGCTGGCCTAGAAGCCGCGCGCTCGCGCGGCTACTTCGCGGCCAGCCAGGTCTGCCCCACGCCGACGTCCACCTCCAGCGGCGGTGTGCGATCGCCCCAGGGCGCGAGCATCTCGCGCTCGACGAGCTCGCGCACGGCGTCGGCCTCCTCGGGCGGGCCCTCGAAGAGCAGCTCGTCGTGGATGGTGAGGATCATCCGCGTCGTCAGGTCGCTCTCGGCCAGGGCGCGGTGGGCGCCGATCATCGCGAGCTTCATGACGTCGGCGGCGGTGCCCTGGATCACGGTGTTGACGGCCAGGCGCTCGCCGAGCGAGCGGACCTGCCAGTTGCGCGCGCGCAGCTCGGGGATCTGGCGCCGGCGGCCGAAGAGCGTCGTCACGTGGCCCTGCTCGCGGGCGGACTCGATCGTCGTGCGGATGAACTCGGCGACCTTCGCGAAGCGCTCGAGGTAGGCGTCGATGAAGGCCTTGGCCTCCTCGCGCGGGATGTTCAGGCGGTCGGCGAGGCCGTAGTCGCTCAGCCCGTAGACGATCCCGTAGTTGATCATCTTCGACTTCGAGCGGTCCATCGGCGTCAGCTCGCTGGGGTCCTTGCCGAAGACCACCGAGCCGGTCGCGGTGTGCACGTCCTCCCCGCGCACGAAGATCTCCTCGAGCACCTTCTCCTCGGCGATGTGGGCCAGGATCCGCAGCTCCACCTGCGAGTAGTCGGCCGAGGTCAGCACGTTGCCGGGCGCGGCCTCGAAGCAGCCGCGGATCTCGCGGCCCAGCTCGGTGCGCACGGGCACGTTCTGCATGTTGGGGTTCGTCGAGGCCAGGCGCCCCGTGGTCGCGGCCGCCTGCACGAAGGTGGTGTGCACGCGCGACTCGGTGTCGGTGAGCTGGGGCAGGACGTCGAGGTAGGTCTTGAGGATCTGGTTGAGCTCGCGCCAGCGCTCGATCTTGGGGATGATCTCGTGCTCGTGGCGGATCGCCTGCAGCACGCGGGCGTCGGTCGAGAAGCCGGTCTTGCCGCGGCGCTTGCGCGAGAGGCCGAGCTTCTCGAAGAGCACGGCGCCGAGCTGCTGGGGCGAGGCGATGACGAACTCCTCGCCCGCGAGGTCCCAGATCTCGCGCTCGAGGCCGTGGATCTCGTCGCGCACGCGCTTGTCGACCTCGGCCAGGCGGTCGCGGTTGAGGCGCACGCCCGCGACCTCCATGTCGCGCAGCACGCGGACGAGCGGCAGCTCGACCTCGGCCATCAACCACTCCAGGCCCCGGTCGTGGAGCTGCTCGCGCTGCCAGACCGCGAGCGCCTGCAGCACGACGGCGTCGGCGCCGGCCTGGTCGGGCACGTCGGAGGCCAGGCCGCGCTCCTCGCAGATCTCGCGGAAGGGGAAGCCGCGGCGCGCGGGCTCGAGCAGGTAGGCGGCGAGCACCGTGTCGTGGGTCAGGCCGGGCGGCACCACGCCGAGCTCCTTGGCGTCGTGGGCGACGACGGGGCGGTCGCCGAGCGCCGCCACGAGCGCCTCGGGGCCGTCGCAGGCGCCCACGAGGACGTTCTCGCCGGCGGCGACGCCGAAGCGCCAGTGGCTGTCGGCCGCCATGAGCTGGCCCTCGGGGACCTCGGGCGCGACGACCGCGACCGTGACCTCCTTGCCGCGCTCGAAGCCCGCGACGTCGGCGAGCGAGCCCTCGCGGACGCGGGCCTTGACGGTGACCTCGGCCACCGGGGCGGGCGCGGCGGCGTCGCCCTCGCCGAAGGCCTCCTCCAGGCGCGCGAGCGGCGCGCGCAGCTCGAACTCGCGGAAGACCTCGCGCAGGCGCGCGCGGTCGGGCTCGCGCGCCGCCTCGGCGACGGGATCGATCTCGACGGGGACGTCGAGCTTGATCGTGGCCAGGACCTTGGAGAGGCGCGCGTTGTCGGCGTGCTCGGCGAGGTTCTCCTTGCGCTTGGCGCCGGAGATGTCGTCGATGTGGTCGAGGACCTCCTCGAGCGAGCCGAAGCGCTGCAGCAGGTCCGACGCGGTCTTGTCGCCGATGCCCGGGACGCCGGGGATGTTGTCCGACGTGTCGCCCTTCAGGCCGTAGAAGTCGGGGATCAGCTCCGGGGCGATGCCGTAGCGGTCGATCACGGCCTGGTGGTCGTAGATCTTCGTGTCGGTGATCCCGCGCCCCGTCGCCATCACCTTCACCCGCGACTCGGGGTCGATGATCTGGAAGGCGTCGCGGTCGCCGGTGACGACCATCACCGGCACGTTCTCGGCGCGCGCGCGGTCGGCGATGGTGGCGATGACGTCGTCGGCCTCGTAGCCCTCGACGGCGACGTTGCGGTAGCCGAAGGCGTCGACGAGCGGCTCGAGGTGCGGCCACTGCTCCTTGAGCAGGTCCGGGCGCGAGCGGCGCGTGGCCTTGTAGTCCTCGGAGACCTCCTTGCGCCCCGACGAGCCGGCGTCCCAGACCACGATCGTGGGCTTGGGGCCGTACTCGGTCAGCAGCTTCACGAGCATCGACGCGAAGCCGAAGATCGTGTTCGTGGGGAAGCCCGTCGAGGTCGCGATCGACTCCGGCAGGGCGAAGAACGCCCGGTAGGCCAGGGAGTTGCCGTCGATCAGGAAAAGCTCGTCGTGCCCGTTGGCCGCCACGGGCATCACGCTACAACGACCGCGCCGCACACCCCCGGCACCTGCCCGCAATATCCGCGCATATGCTCCCGGCGATGAGCGTCACGCCGTCGGCCCAGTACTCGCTGACCATCCGCGTCGAGATCGCCCACCGCCCGGGCATGCTCGGCCAGGTGGCGGGCGCGATAGGCAAGGCGGGCGGGATCATCGGCGCGGTCGACCTGGTCGAGGTCTCCGACGACACGCTGCTGCGCGACATCACGGTCGACGCCGCCGGGCCCCAGCAATGGGAGGCGATCACCACCGCGCTCGACGCACTCGAGGGCGTGCGCGTCGTCGACACGACCGACCGCACCTTCCTGCTGCACGTCGGGGGCAAGATCGAGCAGCGCAACAAGCACCCCCTCAAGACGCGCGACGACCTCTCGATGGCCTACACGCCGGGCGTCGCGCGCGTCTGCATGGCGATCGCCGAGGACCGCGACAAGGCCTTCCAGTACACCATCAAGCGCAACACGGTTGCCGTCGTCTCCGACGGGACCGCCGTCCTCGGCCTCGGCGACATCGGCCCCGAGGCGGCGATGCCGGTCATGGAGGGCAAGGCGATGCTCTTCAAGGAGTTCGCCGGCGTCGACGCCTTCCCGATCTGCCTGGACACCAAGGATCCCGACGAGATCGTCGAGACCGTCCGCCGCATCGCCCCGGGCTTCGGCGGCGTCAACCTCGAGGACATCTCGGCGCCGCGCTGCTTCGAGATCGAGGATCGCCTGAAGGCCGACCTCGACATCCCGGTCTTCCACGACGACCAGCACGGGACCGCCGTCGTCGTCCTCGCGGCGCTGCTGAACGCGTGCAAGCTCACGGGCCGCGAACTCATGGACCTCCGCGTCCTCGTGACCGGCCTGGGCGCCGCGGGCGTGGCGGTGACGAAGATCCTCATGGAGGCGGGCGTGCGCGACATCGTCGGCGCCGACTCCAAGGGCCTCGTGTCGACGACGCGCCCCGACTACGCCGACGGGACGATGAACGCGATCAAGCGCTGGTACGCGGAGGCGACCAACCCCGAGGGCCTCACGGGACCGCCCGCGGGTGCCCTCGGCGGGCGCGACCTCTTCATCGGCCTCTCGGGCGCGCGCATCTTCGCCGCCGAGGAGCTGCGCCGGATGAGCGACGACGCGATGGTCTTCGCGATGGCCAACCCGACGCCCGAGGTCTCGCCCGAGGAGGCCGCGCCGTACGCGCGGATCGTCGCGACGGGGCGCTCGGACTACCCCAACCAGATCAACAACGTCCTCTGCTTCCCGGGGATCTTCCGCGGCGCTCTCGACGTGCGCGCCCACAAGATCACCGAGGACATGAAGATGGCCGCGGCGCGGGCCATCGCGCGCGTCGTCCCCGACTCCGAGCTGCGCGAGGACTACATCGTCCCCTCGGTCTTCAACCGCGACGTCGCGCCCGCGGTGGCCGACTCGGTGTCCGCCGAGGCCAAGGAGCGGGGCACGGCGACGGTCGCGGGCGACACGATCGGCTTCGCCGCGATCGACGCGGAGCGGATGCGGGCGGGGTGACGTGGTCCCGGCCGCGCGCGACCTCGTACCCAGGGCATGAAGGTCACCCTCACCGGCGCCACCGGGCTCATCGGGACGAAGATCGTCCACGCGCTGCAGGCGCGCGGCGACGAGGTCACGGTCCTGTCGCGCGGCCCGGACCGCGCGCGGGCGGCCCTCGGCGAGGTGGAGGCCCACGCCTGGGAGCCCCTGGGCACGCCGGCGCCGGCGGCGGCACTGGAGGGCCGCGACGCCGTCGTGCACCTCGCGGGCGAGAGCGTCGCCCAGCGCTGGAGCGACGGCGCGCGGCGCGCGATCCGCGAGTCGCGCGAGGTCGGGACGCGCAACCTCGTCGCCGGGATCGCCGCCGCCGACCCGCGCCCGGGCGTCCTCGTGAGCGCCTCGGGCATCGACTACTACGGTGCGCGCGGCGACGAGCCCGTCACCGAGGACGACCCACCCGGCGGCGACTTCCTCGCGCAGGTCTGCGTCGCGTGGGAGCGCGAGGCCGCCGTCGCGGGCGAGCACGGGCTGCGCGTGGCGAGCCTGCGCACGGCGATGGTGCTCGACAAGAGCGGCGGGGCGCTGTCGAAGATGCTGCCCTTCTTCCGCCTGGGCATCGGCGGGCCGGTCGCCGGCGGGCGCCAGTACCTGCCGTGGATCCACGTCGACGACATCGTCGGCCTCTACCTGGCCGCCCTCGACGGCCAGGACTGGTCGGGCGCGATCAACGCCTGCGCCCCCGAGCCGGTGACCAACCGCGAGTTCTCGCACGCCCTGGGGCGCGCGCTGCACCGGCCCGCCTTCGCGCCGGTACCCGCGCTCGCCGTCCGGGCCCTCTACGGCGACATGGCCGAGATCGTCACCGCCGGCCGGCGCGCGGTGCCCGCGCGGGCGCTGGCGCTCGGGTACGCGTACCGCCACGCCGACCTCGAGCCGGCGCTCCGCGACGCGCTCGGCTAGGCCGGTTAGGGTCGGGCCGTGACCGAGACCCAGGACCGCCGGCTCGCCGCCGTCCACGAGGCCGAGCTCGCCCGCTTCGCGCGCGAGCACCCGCGCTCGCGCGAGCTCTTCGAGCGCGCCCGCGGCTCGCTCGTCAGCGGCGTGCCGATGACCTGGATGGCGAAGTGGGTCGGCGGCCATCCGGTCTACGCGGCCTCCGCGCGCGGGGCGACGATCGAGGACGTCGACGGCAACGTCTACGTCGACTTCTCGCTCGGCGACACCGCCGCCATGGCGGGCCACTCGCCGCCGGCGACGGTCGCGGCCGTGCAGCGGCGCTTCGGCGAGCTCGGCGGCGCGACGCTGATGCTCCCCACCGACGACGCCGCCTGGGTCGGCGAGGAGCTCGGCCGGCGCTTCGGCGTCCCCCTCTGGAGCTTCGCCCTGACCGCGACGGACGCCAACCGCTGGGCGCTGCGCCTGTGCCGCGAGGTCACCCACCGCCCGCACATCCTCGTCTTCAACCACTGCTACCACGGCTCGGTCGACGAGGCCTTCGTCAGCCTTGACGGCGGGCGGCCGCGCTCGCGGCCCGGCAACGTCGGCCCGGCGGTCGACCCGACCGTGACCACGCGGGTCTGCGAGCTCAACGACCTCGAGGCGCTCGAGGCGCTGCTCGCCGACGAGCAGGTCGCCTGCGTGCTCGCCGAGCCGGCGCTGACCAACGTCGGCATCGTGCTCCCCGAGCCCGGCTTCCACGACGCCCTGCGCGCGGCCTGCGACCGCACCGGGACGCTGCTCATCATCGACGAGACGCACACGATCAGCGCCGGGCCCGGCGGCTGCACGGCCGCCTGGGGCCTGCGCCCCGACGTCGTGACGATCGGCAAGGCGATCGCCGGCGGCGTCCCGATCGGCGCCTACGGCGTGAGCGCCGAGCTGGGCGCGCGCATCGACGCGCTCGACGACGCCGACCTCGTCGACGTCGGCGGCGTCGGCGGCACCCTGGCCGGCAACGCGCTGTCGCTCGCGGCCGCCCGCGCCACCCTCGGCGAGGTGCTGACCGCCGAGGCCTTCGAGCGGATGTTCGCGCTGTGCGACCGCTTCGTCGCCGGCGTCCGGGACGTCATCGCCTCGCACGGCGTCCCGTGGTCGATCGTCGGGCTCGGCGCCCGCGCCGAGCTCGCCTACACGCCCGAGCCGCCGCGGACGGGCGGCGCGAGCGCCGCGGCCTTCGACCACGCGCTCGAGGACGCGATGCACCTCTTCCTCCTCAACCGCGGCGTCATGATCACGCCCTTCCACAACATGGCGCTCATGTGCCCGGCGACGACGGAGGCAGACGTCGACCGCCACACGGCGGTCTTCGCCGAGGCGGTCAGCGCCCTCGCCTGAGCAGGCCCTCGAGCTCGGCGGCGACGTGCCGGCGCATCGCCTGCGCCGCTGCCTCGCCCTCCCCTCGCTCGATGGCGTCGATGATCGCCTCGTGCTCGGCGAAGGTCCGCTCAATCTCGCCGGCGTCGGGCGCCGCCGCGCTGCGGACCCGGTGCAGCGCCCGCCGCACCGACGCCAGCGTGCGCAGCAGCTCGTCGTCCCCGCACGGCTCCGAGAGCCGCCGGTGCAGGTCGTGGTCGGCCACCGCGTACGCGACCGCGCCACTCGCGGCCGCCACGCGCTCGTTGGCCGCCCGCAGCTCCGCGATCAGCTCGGCGTCGAAGCACCCACGCCCGATCGCCAGCGCCTCGAGGATCCCCGCCGCCGCGTTGAGCTCCCGAACCTCTCCCCCGTCCACGGTCATCGTGATGCACATGCCCATAGAACTGGCCGGCGCGCC
This sequence comes from uncultured Actinomycetes bacterium, assembly GCA_963851295.1. Lineage (GTDB taxonomy): Bacteria > Actinomycetota > Thermoleophilia > Solirubrobacterales > Solirubrobacteraceae > JAOPZW01. The sequence continues at coordinate 314,814 of CAWKOS010000009.1, forward strand.
GAAACTCATCGGTCGCGCGGCACGATTTCCGCGCGGCCTTGCGGCGGTTCTCGGTCCCCAGACCGGGAGGGCTACTTGCGCTCTTCAGCCAGCTCGGCGGCGTCGACCGCCGCCGCCTTGCGCGCCTGGCGCTGGCGCCACGGCGAATCGGGCCGGGCGGGCACGAAGATCCAGATGATCAGGCCGACGACGCTGAGGAACAGGCCGGTGCCGAGCCCCCACTTCTCGCCGTAGCCCTTGCGCTTGGACAGCTCACTGGCGCCGATGGCCGAGGCGAGCCAGACCATGAGCAGCCAGAAGGCCTTGGCTCCGACGGCGGCGGCGAGGATCAGGACGGCCATCATGCCCCCAGGTACGCGGCCTGCACGCGTTCGTCGTTGCGAAGGTTGTCGGAGCTGTCGGTGAGCGCGACGTGACCGGTCTCGAGGACGTAGCCGCGCGCGGAGACGTCGAGGGCGTAGTTGGCGTTCTGCTCGACGAGCAGGATCGTCACGCCCTGCGAGTTGAGCTCTCGGACCACCTCATAGATGCGGTCGACGATGACCGGCGCGAGGCCGAGCGAGGGCTCGTCGAGGAGGAGGAGCTTGGGCTGGGCCATCAGCGCGCGGCCGATGGCGAGCATCTGCTGCTCGCCGCCAGACATCGTGCCGCCCTTCTGGCGCTCGCGCTCCTTCAGGCGCGGGAAGAGGTCGTAGACGCGGGCGATGTCGTCGCGGATCGACTTCTGGTCGCGACGGGTGAAGGCGCCCATCTCGAGGTTCTCGAGCACCGTCATGCGCGGGAAGATCCGCCGGCCCTCGGGCGACTGCGCGATCCCGATCTCGGCGACCTCGTGGCCCGCCAGACCCTGGATCTCGGCCCCCTGGAAGACGATCCGGCCCGTGCGCGGCGGGACGATGCCCGAGATCGAGCGCAGCGTGGTCGACTTGCCCGCGCCGTTGGAGCCGATCAGCGTGACGATCTCGCCCTCGTGCACGGCGATCGAGATGCCCTTGAGCGCCTCGATCGTGCCGTAGAAGGTGTGGATGTCGTCGACCTCGAGCAGCGGCTTGGCGCCGTTGCCCGCCGGCGTGGTGGGGGCGCCCTCGGCGCTCACGCCTGGCTCCCGAGGTAGGCCTCGATGACGCGCGGGTTGGCGCGGACCTCGGCGGGGTTGCCCTCGGCGATCTTCTCGCCGTGGTCGAGGACCGTGATGCGGTCCGAGACGTTCATGACGACCTTCATGTCGTGCTCGATGAGCAGCACGGAGACCCCGCGCTCGGAGCGCAGCGTCTCCATCAGCTGGCGCAGCTCCTCGGACTCCTGCGGGTTCATGCCCGCCGTCGGCTCGTCGAGGAGCAGCAGCTTGGGGTCGGAGGCCAGCGCCCGCGCGATCTCCAGCCGGCGCTGGTCGCCGTACGGGAGGTTCATCGCCAGCTCGTTGTGGCGGCGAAGGCCGACGAAGCGCAGCAGCTCGCGCGCCTTCTCGTAGGTCTCCTTCTCCTCGCGGCGGTTGAACGGGGTGTGCAGCACCATCCCCGTGACCCGCGTGCGCATCCGCGAGTGCATGCCGACCTGGACGTTCTCGATCGACGTCATCGTCCGGAAGAGCTTGATGTTCTGGAAGGTGCGCGCGACGCCGGCGCGCGTCACGAGGTCCGGGCGCTTGGCGGTGATGTCGTGCCCGTCGAAGTGCACGCGCCCCGTGGTGGGCCGGTAGAGCCCGGTCATGCAGTTGAAGAACGTCGTCTTGCCCGCGCCGTTGGGGCCGATGAGCGAGACGATCCCGCGCACGGGCACGGTAAAGGTCACGTCGTTGACGGCGACAAGGCCGCCGAAGACCTTCGAGATGTTGGTCGCCTCGAGGAGGTTGCCGCCGCCGTCGGCGGGCGCCGCGGGGGGCTGGGCCTGAGCCTGCTCGGTCATCGGTCCTCGCGCACGTCGTAGAGCGTGTGGTCGGACTCGGCGCCGAGGTGGTCGGACTCGTCGACCTCCCCGTGGAGCTCGAGCTTTCGTCTGCTCGACGGCAGCAGGCCCTCCGGCCGCAGCACCATCATGGCCAGCAGGAAGAAGCCGAAGATCCCGAAGTTGATCGACGTGACGTCGAAGCTCAGCCCGAACTTGTCGGGGACGCCGTTGAGCTGCTTGAGGCCGTAGCGGTTCATCATCGACAGCGCGATGGCGCCGAGGATGACGCCCCAGATGTTGCCCATGCCGCCGACGACGACCATGGACAGGATGAGCACGGAGAAGCCGAACTCGAACTGGTCGACGTTGACCGTGTTGTTGTACGTGGCCAGGAAGACGCCGGCGAAGCCGCCGAGCGCCGCGCCCAGCGCATAGGCCCACAGCTTCGTGCGCACGAGGTTGACGCCCATGGCGGCCGCCGCCACCTCGTCCTCGCGCACGGCGATCCACGCCCGGCCCATGCGCGAGTCGCGCAGCCGCCGGTTGAAGAAGATCACCAGCAGGACCATCGCAAGGCCCACGTAGTAGATCGGTTTGAGCTCGAGCGGATATCTGAACGGCTTGTCCGACCAGGGGAAGTTGACCTTGTCGATCGGCGTGATCCCCTGGCGGCCGTTGGAGAAGTCGATGTTGCCGATGCCGAAGATGCCGCTCGTGGCGTTCTCGAAGATGCGCGGCACGATCTCGCCGAAGGCCAGCGTCACGATCGCCAGGTAGTCGCCGCGCAGACGCAGGGTCGGGGCGCCGAGGATGACGCCCCAGAGCGCCGTGAACGCCGCGGCGATGAAGATCACGAAGAAGAAGTTGATGTGGATGCCCGGCAGCGGCGAGCCGAAGGCCGACTTGGCGGGCGTCAGGAAGTGGATGCCCTTGCCGTTGGCCACGTCCGGGAACTGCTGGGAGCCCAGCCAGCCCATGACGAAGGCGCCGATCGCGAAGAAGGCGACGTAGCCCAGGTCAAGCAGGCCCGCGAAGCCGACGACGATGTTCAGGCCCAGCGCCATGATGATGTAGGCGAGGGTCTGGATCGAGGCGTCGAGCAGGTCGTCGGGCGCCGTCAGGAGCTGGTCGAGGATGTAGGGATACAGCAGCGCCAGCGCCAGGAAGATGAGCATCCAGGCCCAGTCGGGAACCATCCGCCGCAGCGACGTGGCGTTCGAGCGCAGGCTGGCGACGGCGGTGCTCATCCTTCGCGCGTCTCCTCGCCGAACAGCCCCTGCGGCTTGAAGACCATGATCAGGATCAGGATCGCGAAGACCACGGCGGGGGTCCACACCTGCCCGAAGTGGGTGTCGGAGACCGACTGGATCACCCCGATGATCAGGCCGCCGACGACCGCGCCCTTGAGGTTGCCGATGCCGCCCATGACCGCGGCCGTGAAGGCGATGAGGCCGGCGGTGAAGCCCTGGTTGAACTGGATCGTGCCGTTGTAGAGCGCGTAGATCATCCCGGCCGCGCCCGCCAGCACGCCGCCGAGCAGGAAGGTCAGCGAGATCGTGCGGTCGACGTTGATGCCCATGAGCCGGGCGGCGTCGGGATCCTGCGCGGTGGCGCGCATCGCCTTGCCGTAGCGCGTGGAGCCCACGAACCACAGCAGCGCGATGAGCAGCGGCACCGTGACCACGACGGCGAACACGTCGGAGTGCTCGATGGCGACGCCGAAGATCGAGAAGTAGTCCTTCTGGGACCCGATGAGGTCCGGGGAGCTGTCGGGCTGCGGTCGCCACAGCAGGCCGACGTTCTGCAGGATGAAGCTCATCCCGATGGCCGTGATGAGCGGCGCCAGCTTGGGCGCGCCGCGCAGCGGCTTGTAGGCCACGCGCTCGATCATCACGTTGAGCGTGCCCGAGCACAGCATCGCCACGACGAGGCCCACGAGGATCGAGGCGACGATCGCCACGATGCCGTTGCCCGGGGTGATGCCGAGCGTGTTCCAGACCGACACGGTGATGAACGAGCCGATCATGAAGACCTCGCCGTGGGCGAAGTTGATGAGCTCGATGATGCCGTAGACCAGCGTGTAGCCGAGGGCGATGAGCGCCCAGATCGTCCCGTTGGACAGGCCCGTCTTGACGTCGTCGAGCGTCTGCTTGGGGTCCTGGATGAAGTAGACGGCCAGGGCCAGGAGCAGCAGCACCCACAGGATGTTGTCGGCGAGGACGTCGCCGGCCCGCCGGCGCGGGCTGGCGGCGGGTGACTCTGGGATCGATGCGGCTTCCATGGGTGGCGCGAGCTCCCCCAACCAGGACCGGCCGGGAGCGCTCCGTCATTCGCGCGCTCCCGGCCGGTTCCTGCGTCAGGTCATGGCATTCAGCCCTGCGTCTGGGCCTTGATCACCTTGTCGAACACGAGCTTGCCGCCCTCGACGCGATCCGCGCCGTAGTCGGAGAGCGTCGTGTCGCCGTTCTCGTCGATCGAGTACTTGCCGAGGACCGAGTCGCGGTCCTTGATCTTGAAGAACGCGTCGATCACGGCCTGGCGGTCGTTGCCCTTGTCGCCGGCGTTCTGGATAGCCAGGAGGGCCACCTTCATGGCCTCGTAGCCGTAGATCGCGTACGGCTCCGGATTCTTGCCGTACTTCTGCTTGAACTTCGTGAAGAAGTCCTGGGCGGCCGGCGGGTAGAGCTTCGGATCCAGGGTCGGGTTGGTGATGTAGGTGTTCTTCTCGACGGCCGAGCCGATCTTGCTCGAGAAGGCCGACTCCGCGACGCCGTCGGGCCCGAACAGCTTCATCGTCGGGTTGGCGGCGTTGACGTCCTTGAAGACCTGGACGCCCTTGTTCTGCGTGATGCCGCCGAAGAACATGCAGTCCGCACCGCTGGACTTGATCTTCTGGGCGATGGAGCGGAAGTTCGCGGCCTTGGTGTCGATGCCGTCGTTGCCGGCGATCTGGAGGCCCTGGGCCTTGCCGATGTTCTCGACCTGGACCGCGATGCCCTTCCCGTAGACCTCCTTGTCGTTGAGGATGTAGGTCTTCTTGCAGCCCTCATCCTTCTGGTAGGTCACCTGGGCCGCCGCCTGGATGTGGTCGGCGGGGACGACGCGGCCGAACGTGCGCTTGCCCGACGGGTAGTACTTGTCGGGCTCGCCCTTGTCCGCGCCCTGGGAGCGCGTCAGGCCGACGTAGGTGTTGGACGGCGAGATCTGCAGGATGTTCGCCTCGTTGAGGATCGGGATCGAGATCGCCGATGCCCCCGAGTTGAACTCGCCCAAGTAGGCGATGGTCGAAGCGTCCTGGGCGGCCTTGCGGCCGTCGGCCGAGGTCTGGCCCGGATCCCACTTGCCCGCTGCGGCGGTGGCGTCGTCGAGGCTGACGTACTTGATCGTGAAATTGCCGACCTTCCCGCCGGCCTCCTCGAGCGCCATCTTCTCGCCGTTGACGACGGACTCAGACTGCGGACGCGAGTCGCCCTGCAGCGGCAGGCTCGAATAGATGGTCAGTGACGTGCGACCCGAACTCGAGCCGCCGCCGCCTCCGCCGCCCCCGTTGTTGTCGTTGCCGCCACAGGCGGCGACGCCCAACGCAAGGGCGGACACGAGGCAGCCAGACGCTGCCAGTGAACGTGCTCGCAAGGTTCCCTCCTCAAGGAATGCGATACCGAATTGGCCCGCGAATCTATCGAAGCGTCCAGACCGCGCGCAACGGGCCCTGTGTTAACGCCGGATTCAGCGGTTGCGATTGCCGGGCAGGAACGGCGCGAGGATGCGCACCGTGGCGGCCGTGAGCACAACCAGGACGGTGATCATGAAGGCGTCGATCGCCTTCACGCCGAGGGCCCACAGCACGATCCAGATGACGAGGCCGAAGGTGGTGGCGACGACGAGTCCCATGCCGCGGGAGACTATCTGAGGGCCTGGGCGAACCGCGCGACCAGCGCCTGGACCTCGCGCGGGGGATCGTCGGCCTGGGCGGCGGCGCGCACGAGCCGGCTGCCCACGATGACGCCGTCGGCGCCGGCGTCGGCGGCCTCGCGGGCCTGCTCGGGAGTGCCGATGCCGAACCCGAGCGCCACCGGCACCGTCGTGGCGGCCTTGGCCCGCTCGACGATCGCGCCGAAGCTCTCCGACGGCGACGCCCGCTCGCCCGTCGTGCCCGTCACCGAGACGGCGTAGACGAAGCCGCGGGCGCGCGCGCCGATGCGCGCCATGCGCTCGTCGGGCGTCGTCGGCGCCACCAGCGGCACGAGCGCGACCCCGGCCGCGGCACACGCCTCGCCCACGCCGTCGCTCTCCTCGAGCGGGAGGTCGGGGACGATCAGCCCGGCGATGCCGTGCGCGGCGAGGTCGTCGGCGAAGCGCTCCAGCCCACGCGCGATCACGAGGTTGGCGTAGACCATCGCCACCACCGGCACGCGCTCCGAGAGCGCGCGGCCGACGGCGAGCACCTCGTGCGTCGTCGCCCCGGCGCGCAGCGCCGCCGTGCCGGCCGCGTGGATGACCGGGCCGTCGGCGAGGGGGTCGCTGAAGGGGACACCGAGCTCGATGAGGTCCGCGCCGGCGTCGACGTAGGCCTCGCCGATCCGTCGCGAGGTCTCCATGTCGGGGAAGCCGCCCATCATGTAGGGCATCAGCGCGGCGCGCCGGCCGTCGCCGGCGAAGCTCGCGGCGATCGCGTCGACCCCGGAGAAGGTCACGGTTGCCCGAGGACCTCCGCGAGGTCCTTGTCGCCCCGCCCCGAGCAGCAGACCACGTCGAGCTCGGAGTCGGCGGTGGCCAGCGCGTAGAAGAGGGCGTGGGCGGTCTCGAGCGCCGGGATGATCCCCTCCAGGCGGGTCACGCGCCGGAAGGTCTCCAGCGCCTCGGCGTCGCTGACGGCGACGTAGGTCGCGCGGCCCGTGTCGCGCAGGTGGGCGTGCTCGGGCCCGCTGCCGGGGTAGTCGAGGCCGGCCGAGATCGAGTGCGCCTCGAGGATCTGGCCCATCTCGTCCTGCAGGACCGCCGAGAGCGAGCCGTGCAGGACGCCCGGCCGCCCGCCGACGGTGAGCGGCGCCCCGTGGTGGCCGGCCTCCAGCGCGGTGCCCCCGGCCTCGACGCCGATCAGCCTCACGTCCTCGTCGCCGACGAAGGGCACGAAGATCCCGATCGCGTTGGAGCCCCCGCCGACGCACGCGATCACCCGGTCGGGCAGGCGCCCCTCGCGCTCGAGGATCTGGGCGCGCGCCTCGTCGCCGATCACGCGCTGCAGGTCGCGCACCAGCGCCGGGTAGGGCGCCGGACCGACCGCCGAGCCGATGATGTAGTGCGTGGTGGCGACGTTGGTCACCCAGTCGCGGATGGCCTCCGACGCGGCCTCCTTGAGCGTCCGCGCCCCGGCCTCGACCGGGGCCACCGTGGCGCCGAGCAGCTCCATGCGCTGGACGTTGGGCGCCTGGCGGCGGATGTCCTCGGCCCCCATGTAGACGACGCACTCGAGGTCCATCAGCGCGCACGCGGTCGCGCTGGCCACCCCGTGCTGTCCCGCGCCGGTCTCCGCGATGATGCGCCGCTTGCCCATCCGCTTGGCCAGCAGCGCCTGGCCGATGGCGTTGTTGATCTTGTGCGCGCCGGTGTGGTTGAGGTCCTCGCGCTTGAGGTAGATGCGGTGGCCCGCGAGCTCGCTGAGCCGCGAGGCGAGGTACAGCGGCGAGGGCCGCCCGACGTAGTCGTGCAGCAGCCCGTCGAGCTCGGCGCGGAAGCCGGCGTCGTCGCGGGCGGCGACCCAGGCCTCCTCGAGCTCGGCGAGCGCGGGCATCAGCGTCTCGGGGACGTACTGGCCGCCGTAGGGGCCGAAGCGGTGCTCGACGGCGCTCACGTCCCGGCCTCCACCGCAGCCGTCGAGCGCACGGCGTCCACGAAGGCCGCGACCTTCTCCGGGTCCTTGACCCCCGGGCTCGCCTCGGTGCCGCTGGCGGTGTCGACCGCGAACGGGCGCACCGCCGCGACCGCCTCGGCGACGTTGTCGGGCCGCAGGCCGCCGCTGAGCACGAGCGGGATCGGCGAGCGCCGGCCGCGCACGAGCTCCCAGTCGAAGGTCTCGCCCGTGCCGCCGGGCATCCCGGGCCGGTGGGCGTCGAGCAGGTGGAAGTCGGTGTGGAAGGCCGCGAGCGCCTGCACGTCGGCCAGGCCGGCCACCCGCGCGGCCTTGATGACCTTCGCCCCCGTGCGGCGCGCGACCTCGGCGCAGAAGGCCGGGCCTTCGTCGCCGTGGAGCTGGACCATCGTCAGCCCCAGGCCGTCCACCAGCCCGGCGACCTCGTCGAGCGGCGCGTTGACGAAGACGCCGCACACGTGGGCGCGGCGGCGCACCGCCGCGGCGATCCGCCCGGCCTCGCCCGGGTCGCAGGCCCGCGGCGAGCCCGGCCACAGGATGCAGCCCACGGCCCAGGCGCCCGCCTCCACGGCGAGCTGGGCGTCGTCGAGCGAGGTGATCCCGCAGAGCTTGATGCGAGGGGCGTCGGTGGACATCGCCCTCGCATCGTAGGGCGGCCCGGGCCTACGGGGTGTTCGAGACCGTGTTGGGCCGGTCGCCGAGGACGACGACGACGGTCTTCGTCTTCCCGGCGTGCACCAGCGTGACCTTGATCTTGTCGCCGGGCTTGTGGTCGGCGACCGCGGTCTGCAGGTCCGTCCCGTTGCGGACGTCCTTGGCGTCGACCTTGACGATGATGTCGCCGCCGAGCTGGATCGGGTTGCCGTCGAGCTGGGCGCTGATGTCGCCCGGGCGGATCCCGGCCTTGTCGGCCGGCCCGCCCGGCGTGACCTGCTGGACGAGGGCGCCGTGGTCGACGGGCAGGTTGAGGTCCTTGAGGGTCTGGTCGACGTCGGCCGTGCGGATGCCGAGGTAGCCGCGCTCCACGCGCCCGGACTGCTCGAGCTGCGGGATGATCGCCTTGGCGGTGTCGATGGGCACCGCGAAGCCGATCCCGACGCTGCCGTTGGAGCCGTTGCCGCCGGTGGCGATCTGGGAGTTGATCCCGATCACGCGGCCCGTGGCGTCGATGAGCGGGCCGCCCGAGTTGCCGGGGTTGATCGGCGCGTCGGTCTGCAGGGCGTCGTCGATCTGGAAGTTGTTGGGGGCCTGGATCGTGCGCTTGACGGCGGAGATCACGCCGGTGGTGAGCGTGCGCTCGAGGCCGAAGGGGTTGCCGATGGCGATCGCGGGATCGCCGACCTGGACGTTGCGCGAGGAGCCGAGCATCAGCGGCGTGAGCTGCTTGAGGCCCTTGGGGTCGACCTTGAGCAGAGCCAGGTCCGTCGACTCGTCCTTGCCCAGGACCTTCGCGGTCACGCTCTCCTTGTTCTGGAACTGGACGGTGACCTTCGTCGCCCCGTTGACGACGTGCGCGTTGGTGAGGATCGTGCCGCTGCGGTCGATGACGAAGCCCGAGCCGGTGGCCTCGCCCTGCTGCTCCTGCGGCAGCCCGAAGTCGAATGGCGTTTGGCTGCCCTGGACGATCTGCGAGCGGATGAAGACGACGCCTGGGGCGTCGCGCTTGTAGATGTCGCCCGCGGTGAGGCCGGTGCTCGAGTCGTTGCTGGCGTTGTCGGAGCCTCCCAGCGGCGCCTGCTGGACGACCGTGGTCGAGGTCTTGCCGCCACCGCCGAGATCGAGGCCCTCGACGATGCCGACGGCCGCGGCCGCGCCGACGACGGCGGAGACCAGCGCGATGGGCAGGAGGCTTCGTTGCATGGGATCAGGATCCGATCCCGTGCTTAATCCTCCATGAAGCCGGGGTCAGGATTCCTAAACCGCTGCGCTCAGGGCGCTTCGGGCTCGACGCCCTCCACGCCTGTCAGCGCGCGGCAGGCGGCCTCGACGTCGGCGGCGCGCATGAGGCTCTCGCCGATGAGCACCGCATCGACCCCGACGCGCTCGAGGTCGTCGAGCTGCGCGCGGGTGTGGAAGCCCGACTCCGAGACGACCGTCTTGCCGGCGGGCACGTCGCTGAGCAGCTCGTAGGTGCGCTCGACGTCGACCGTGAAGTCGGCGAGATCGCGGTTGTTTATGCCGATGACGTCGGCGTCGACGACCTCCAGTGCGCGCTCGAGCTCGTCCTCGTCGTGGACCTCGACGAGCACGTCGAGGTCGAGCGCGAGCGCCTCGCGGTGCAGGACGCCGAGGTCGTCGTCGTCGAGGGCGGCGACGATGAGCAGGATCGCGTCGGCGCCGGCGACCGCCGACTCGTAGACCTGGTAGGGGTCGACGACGAAGTCCTTGCGCAGGATCGGCAGCGCGCTGGCCGCACGCGCGTCGCGGAGGTCGTCCAACGAGCCGCCGAAGTGGCGCTCCTCGGTGAGGATCGACACCGCCGCGGCCCCGCCGCGCTCGTAGGCCTCGACGATCTCGGTGACGCTCGCGCCCTTGCGGATGTCGCCGGCGCTCGGCGAGCGGCGCTTGTGCTCGGCGATGACCGAGATCCCCGGTTGCGTCAGCGCTTCGGAGAAGGGCCGGTCCTCGCGCGTGCCGGCGGCGCGCTGCTCGAGCTCGGCGAGCGGGACCGCCCGCCGGCGGCGGGCCACGTCCTCGCGCGTGGCGTCGACGATGCGCTCGAGGACGCTCATCCGTCGTCCGCGAGCCGCCGCGACAGCTCGAGGAAGGCCTCCGTGGTGCGCAGCGCGGCGCCCGAGTCGATCGCCTCGCGCGCGGCGTCGACGCCCTCGCGCAGGCTGTCGACCAGGCCGGCGGCGTAGATCGCGGCGCCCGCGTTGAGCAGGGCGATCCCGCGCGCGGCGCCGGGCTCGCCGCCGAGGATCGCGCGCGTCGTCGCCGCGTTGGCGTGCGGGTCGCCGCCGGCGACCGCCTCGGGAGCCGTCGTCTCCAGCCCGACGTCCTGCGGCGCGACGACGTAGCGCTCGATGGCGTCGCCGTTGACCTCGACGACGTGTGTCGGCGCGGACGTGCTCATCTCGTCGAGTCCATCCTCGCTGGACACTACCAACGCTCGGTCGACCCCCAGGCGCGCCAGCGCGCCCGCCATGCGCTCGAGGTAAGCGGGGTCGGACACGCCGATGAGCTGGCGCCGCGCGCCCGCCGGGTTGGTCAGCGGGCCCAGGAAGTTGAAGATCGTCCGCACGGCGAGCTCGCGGCGCACCGGGACCACGAAGCGCGTGGCCTGGTGGTGGGTCGGGGCGAACATGAAGCCGAAGCCGGCCTCGTCGATGCAGCGCGCCACGGCCTCGGGGCCGAGGTCGATGCGCGCGCCCAGCGCCTCGAGCACGTCGGCGCTGCCCGAGAGCCCGGTGGCCGAGCGGTTGCCGTGCTTGGCCAGCGCGCACCCGGCGCCCGCGGCGATCAGCGCGGCGGTGGTGGACACGTTGAAGGTCGGGCGCCCGCCGCCGGTGCCCGCCGTGTCGAGCAGGTCGCGGCGCGCGCAGGGCACGGGCGTGGCCAGCGCCCGCATGGTGCCCGCCAGGCCGGCGAGCTCCTCGACGGTCTCCCCCTTCGTGCGCAGCGCGATGAGGAAGCCGGCGATCTGGGTCTCCGAGGCGTTGCCGGCCATGATCTCGGCGAGCACCGCGGAGGTCTCCTCCTGGGCGAGGTCGTGGCCCGACGCGAGCGCGTCGATGGCCCGGGTGAGCGTGTCGTTGGGCACTAGTCCAGGAAGTTGGCCAGGAGCCTCTTGCCCTCGTCGGTGAGGACCGACTCGGGATGGAACTGGACACCCTCGGCGGGCAGCTCGCGGTGGCGGATGGCCATGACCACGCCGCCGCCGCTGGCGGAGACCTCGAAGCAGGCCGGGAGGTTGCCGTCGACCACGAGCGAGTGATAGCGCCCCACGGTCAGCGGCGACGGCAGCCCGGCGAAGATCGTGCGGCCGTCGTGCTCGATCGTCGTCGTCTTGCCGTGGACGGGCACGTGGCGGATGACCTTGCCGCCGAAGGCCTGCGCGAGCGACTGGTGGCCCAGGCAGACGCCGAGCGTCGGCACGCCGGCCTCCGGGAAGCGGCGCATGACGTCGACCGAGATGCCGGCCTCGTTGGGCGTGCACGGCCCCGGCGAGACGACCACGCGCTCGAACCCACGCCCGAGCAGGTCCTCGACGCTCGCGCGGTCGTTGCGCACGACCTCGAGGTCGCACCCCAGCTCGCCCAGGTACTGGACGAGGTTGTAGGTGAACGAGTCGTAGTTGTCGACCATCAGCACCCGCATGTCGCTCACGGCCAGTCGGGCTGCTCCATCGCCATCTCGACCGCGCGCAGGACCGCCCGCGCCTTGGCCTCGGACTCGGCGAACTCGTAGTCGGGCTTGGCGTCGGCGACCGTGCCGCCGCCCGCCTGCACGTGGGCCACGCCGTCCTTGATCACCACGGTGCGGATGTGGATGCAGGTGTCGAGGTCACCGGTGTAGCTGAGGTAGCCGATGGCGCCGCCGTAGCCGCCGCGCTTGATCGGCTCGAGCTCGTCGATGATCTGCATGGCGCGGACCTTCGGCGCGCCCGAGAGGGTGCCGGCCGGGAGCACCGAGCGCAGCGCGTCCATGGCCCCGACGTCGTCGCGCAGCGTCCCGGAGACCGACGAGACGATGTGCATCACGTGCGAGTAGGTCTCGACCGCCATGAAGGTGTCGACCTCGACGCTGCCGTACTCGCACACGCGCCCGAGGTCGTTGCGCCCGAGGTCCACGAGCATCACGTGCTCGGCGCGCTCCTTCTCGTCGGCGAGCAGGCCGTCGGCGATCAGCGCGTCCTCGGCGGCGTCGGCGCCGCGCGGGCGCGTGCCGGCGATCGGGCGCGTCGACACGTGGCGCCCGGTGACCGTCAGCAGCGGCTCGGGCGAGGCGCCGGCGATCTGGAAGTCCATGAAGTCCAGGAAGTACATGTACGGGCTCGGGTTGACGACCCGCAGGCCCCGGTAGATCGAGAACGGGTCGGCGTCGAGCTCGGCGCTCCAGCGCTGCGAGGGCACGACCTGGAAGGCGTCGCCCGCGTGGACGTACTCGACGATCCGGGCCACCATCGCCTCGAAGCGCTCGCGCGGCATGTTGGAGGCGAAGGCCGGGCGCCCGCGCGCCGGCGTGGGCGCCACCTCGGGCACCGGGCCGGCGAGCAGCCGCCGCGCCTTGGCGATCGTGGCCAGGGCGTCGGCGTAGGCGGCGTCGACCTCGCCGTCGTCGGCATAGACGTTGACCAGGATCGTGATCGTGTGCTTGAGGTGGTCGAAGATGACGAGCACGTCGGAGAGCATCAGCGCCATGTCCGGCAGCCCGACCGGGTCGGGGTTGGGATCGCCCAGCGGCTCGACCGTGCGCACGAGGTCGTAGCCGAAGAAGCCGACCGCGCCGCCGGCGAAGGGCGGGGCCTCGGGGAACGGCGCCTGGCTGAAGGCCCCGACCTCCTGCGCGGCGATCGCGTAGGGGTCGCCGCCGTCGCCCAGCGACCAGCGCACCACCTTGCGCGGTCGCATCCCGATGAAGCTGAAGCGCCCGACGCGCTGGCCCTGCTCGGCGGACTCCAGCAGGAAGGCGGGGTACTGCGGGTCGCGCCCGCGGAGCTTGAGAAAGGCGCTGACCGGCGTCTCGAGGTCGTCGATGAAGCTGTGGCGCAGCGCCACCAGGTTGTGCTCGCGGGCGAGCGCCCGGACCTCTTCGAGCGACGGCTCGACGGGCAGGGCGGCGGGGTCAGCGGCGACGGCCATTGAGCACCTCCTCGGCGTCGCCCAGCGCCCGCCCGCGCGAGTGCAGCAGCACCGTGAGGTGGTACAGGACGTCGGCGGCCTCCTCGTCGACGCGGTCGTCTGGCTCCTCGCGCGCGGCCCGCGCGACCTCCTCGGCCTCCTCCTGCACCTTCGCGCCGATGCGCGGCGGGTCGTCGAGAAGCTCGACGGTGTAGGAGCCCTCCGGGCGCTGGGCGGTGCGCTCGCGCAGCGTGCGCTCGAGCGCCGGAAGCGCCTCGTGGGGCGCCGGCGGCTCGAGGTCGCCGGCGTGGAAGCAGGTGCGCTCGCCGGTGTGGCAGGCCGGGCCGTTGGGCTCGACGAGCGCCAGCAGCGCGTCGCCGTCGCAGTCCAGGCGCAGCGCGCGCACGCGCTGGGTGTGGCCCGAGGTCGCGCCCTTGTGCCACAGCTCGTCGCGCGAGCGGCTCCACAGGTGCAGCTCCCCGGTCTCACGCGTGGCGGCGACCGCCTCGGCGTTGGCGTAGGCGAGGGTCAGGACCTCCCCCGTGCGCCAGTCCTGGACGACGACCGGGACGAGGCCGCGCTCGTCGTAGGCGATCTCCATCTGACGGCGAAGGCTACCGTCAGGCCGCGCGCGCCTCGGGCCCGGCGAGCAGCTCGCCGAGCTCGGCGGCGGCGATCGGGCGGCCGAGCAGGTAGCCCTGCGCCAGCGGGCACCCGCGGGCGACCAGGAAGGCGCGCTGCTCCTCGGTCTCCACGCCCTCTGCGACCGCGGTCATGTCGAGCGCGGCGGCGAGGTCGAGCACGGCGACGACGACCGCGGCGGCCTCTCCGCGCGCGGGGACGTCGCGCAGCAGCGTGCGGTCGAGCTTGAGCACCTGTACGGGAAGCTCGCGCAGCCGCGTCAGCGACGAGTAGCCCGAGCCGAAGTCGTCGATCGCGACCTGCGCGCCGGCGGCGACGAGCTGGCGCAGCAGCGGCTCCGTGCGCGCGCGCTCGCGCATCGCCACCGTCTCGGTGATCTCGATCGTCAGCCCCTCGAGGCCCTGGGCGAGCTCGGTGAGCTGGCCCAGCAGGCGCTCGGCGAAGTCGCCCTGGCGCAGCTCGCGCGGCGAGACGTTGAGGTGCACGCGCGGCGAGGCGCCCTGCGCCCGCCACTGCAGGCGCTGGCGGCAGATCGCGTCGACGACCCACTCGCCGACGTGCTCGATGAGCCCGGTCTCCTCCGCGACGGGGATGAACTCCGAGGGCGGGACGAGGCCGCGCACCGGGTCGCGCCAGCGCACGAGCGCCTCGAGCGCGTGCAGCGCTCCGTCGGCGGGCGAGACGATCGGCTGCCAGTGCAGCAGCAGCTCGTCGTTGGCCACCGCGCGGCGCAGGCGCGTGGTCAGCGAGAGCCGGTCGACGGCCGCCGTGGGACGCTCCTCGTAGCGGCGCACGCCGCTGCGCCCCGCGGCCTTGGCCTCGTACATGGCCGCGTCGGCGTGACGCAGGAGGGTGCGCCCGTCGCAGGCGTCGCACGGGAAGATGCTGATGCCGACCGAGCCGCCGACGTAGAAGTCCTCGCCGCTGAGGCGGAAGGGCTCGTCGAGCGCGCTCAGCATCCGCCGCGCGGCCGCGTCGGCGGCGGCGTCGGGGTCGCCCTCGACGTCGATGAGCAGCAGCAGGAACTCGTCGCCGCCCTGGCGGGCGAGCACGTCGGCGGAGCGGCGCTGGGCCGACAGGCGCCCGGCCACCTGGCGCAGCAGCTCGTCGCCGGCGTCGTGGCCGAAGGAGTCGTTGACGAGCTTGAAGTCGTCGAGGTCGAGGTACAGCAGCGCGACCGCGTGGCCGATCCGCCGCGCGCGGGCCAGCGCGGGCTCGAGGTGCTCGCGCAGCAGCGCGCGGTTGGGCAGGCCCGTGAGGTGGTCGTGGTAGGCGAGGTGGGCGATGCGCGCCTCGGCGGCGCGGCGCTCGGTGACGTCGAGGCCCGAGCTGAGCGTCGTGGTCACGCACCCGTCCTCGTCGTAGAGGGCGGTGTTGAGCCACTGGATGGTCCGCACGCGGCCGTCGCGGGTCAGGACGCCGGACTCCTCGTCCTCGCGCGCGGGCCGGCGCCCGGCGACGACCTCGTCGAAGATCGTCCGCAGCTGGGCGCGCTGGCCGGGCGGCGTGCAGGTCTCGAACCAGTCGCAGCCCAGGAGCTCGCCCTCGGCGTAGCCCAGCAGCTCGTGCCCGGCGCGGTTGAGCATGAGCACGCGCGCGTCGGCGTCGAGGGCGAGCATCGTGGCCCCGGCGACGTCGAGGTAGCGCTGCGCGCGGTCGCGCTCGTCGCGCAGCGCGCTCTCGGCGGCGCGCAGCCGGGTGACGTCGACGAGCACCCCCTGGGTGAGCAGCGGGCGGCCGTCGTCGGCGCGCACGATCGCGTCGCGCTCCCAGACGTGCACCTCGCTGCCGTCGGCGGCGATCATCCGGTACTCGCAGTCGAACTCGCTCTCGGCGTGGAAGGCGTCGGCGGTCGCCGTCGTCACGCGCTCGCGGTCGTCGGGGTGGATGAGGTCGTCCCAGAGGTCGGGGTCCTCGAGGAAGGCGTCCGGCGGATGGCCGAGCAGCGCCTCGACCTGGGGGCTGACCCAGCGCAGGGTCCCGGTCGCGTCGAAGTCCGCGATGTAGGTCACCGCGGGGATCGCTTCCAGGACCGAGGTCTCATCGGGGCGCTCGGGGCTCACCACCCCATGTATCGGCCCGCGCCGAGCCGGGGTTTACGCGGCCGGACGCTCGGCGAAGCGCGGGTGCGCCTGCTCGAGGTACCAGCCGAAGGCGCGATCGACGAGCGGCTGGGCGCCGAGGGCGCGAAGGACGCCGGCCAGCGCCCGCGGCGGCAGCGCCGGGAGGAGGCGCTGCAGGCGCAGCGCGCGCCGGAAGAAGGGCGCGTGGGCGTCGTGGAAGGCGGCGTAGTCGGCCAGCGCGCGGGCGCGCGGCTTGGAGCCCGCGACGACGGCGCGCAACTCGCGGCCCGCCGCGATCCCGAAGTAGAAGGCGGGGCGGATGCCCTCGCCCGAGAGCGGGACGCAGTGGCCGGCGCTGTCGCCCACGTAGGCGACCTCGCCGTCGGTGGCGGCCCGCAGGCGGTGCGGGAACCAGTTGCCCTGGTAGCGCGCGGCGGGCGCGGCGAGCCGTTCGGCGAGCGCGTCGGTGGGCTCGCGCACGTGCTGGCGCGGGTCGTAGGAGCCGACGCCGATGCGCGCCTCGGCGCCGGCGGGGACGCGCCAGCCGTAGCCGCGGCGCACGAGCGAGCGCTCGACCCACACGTCCAGGGCGTCGCCGGAGCCGTCGGCGTGCGGGTGGACCTCAAGGCCGCGGCTGAGCGGGGCGTCGGGCGGCTGATACGGGCCCGCCCGCCCCACGTCGAGCACGCGCCGCCAGCCCAGGGCGTCGACCACGAGCGGCGCGGTCAGGTCGCCGTGGTCGGTGTGGACCGTGAGGCCCTCGCGGCCGTCGACCTTGGCCAGGGCGAAGCGCGCCCCGCCGCACTGGCGCCACAGCCCCGCGCAGAGCGCCTCGTAGTCGAAGGCCGCCCAGCTCCACGGCAGCCGGTAGCGGACCGTCCCGTGGGGCGTGCTGAAGGTCATCGCCGGCAGCATCTGGCGGATGGCGTGCTCGACGCCCATCGCGTGCAGCCACGGCGCGGGCGCGGCGCACGCGGAGGTCGGGCGCGCGCCGATCGGGTAGCGGTCGACGACGAGCACGTCGGCGCCGGAGCCCGCCAGCTCGCGGGCGACGGCCAAGCCCGCGAACGACGCCCCACAGACGAGGACGTCCGCCTCGGTCACCCGCCCAGGGCCGCGCGGACGGCCTCCCAGGGGCGCAGCCGCGCCCGCGCGCGCAGGACGTCGTAGCCGTTGGACTCGACGCGGTCGAGCACGCGCGCGTAGACCGCGCGCGCCATCCGGACGCCCTGGGCCATCCCGGGCGCCAGGGCGCGCGCGACGCCTGCGGTGTCGGCGAACAGGCCGCGGGCCCGCGCCACCTCCTGCGCGACGCGCTCGCGCACCGGCTCGGTGGCCGCGCCGGCGCGCAGGTCGTCCTCGGGCAGGCCGGGCAGGTAGACGCGGTCGAGCTCCCAGTCGACCGGGACGTCGCGGATGAAGTTCGTCAGCTGGAAGGCGACGGCCAGCCGCGCCACGTCGTCGGGGTCCGGCGCCCCGAGCAGGGGGGCCATGACGCGGCCGACGGCGGCGGCGCTGCCCTCCATGTAGTCGTCGAGCTCGGCCCGTGAGGCGATCCGCACCGGCTCGTCGCAGTCCACGCGCATCGAGTCCATGTAGCGCCCGAGGTGCTGCAGCGGCAGCCCGTGACGCGGGCCGGCGTCCACGAGCGCCGCGATCACCGGATGGTCCGAGCGCCCCGCGGCCAGGCCGCGCTCGAGCTCGGCCTGCCAGGCGTCGAGGGCCTCGCGGCGGGCGCGGCCCGCCGGCGGGCGGCGCGGGCCGTCGGCGATCTGGTCCGCGCCGCGCACGAAGCCGTACAGGGCATGGACGGCGGGCTGCACGTCGCGCGGCAGGCAGCGCGTCGCGCAGTAGTAGGTCGGGTCGTGGCGGCGCTGCAGGCGCCGGCACGTCCGGTAGGACTCCTCCAGCCATGGATCGGCGACCACGGACACGATGACGAGCCTACGGGGTACCCGGGTACAGGGGATGACCTTCCTCGACGGCGTTGAGCTGGCCTACATCACCGGAAAGGGCGGCGTGGGCAAGACGACGGTCGCGCTGGCGACCGCGATGGCCGCTGCGCGCGACGGGCGCCGCGTCGTGCTCTGCGAGCTGGCAGGGCAGGCGCGCGCGGCGGCGCTCTTCGGCGCCCGGGCCCCGGAGGCCGGGCGCGAGCACCGCCTCGAGGACGGCCTCTGGGCCACGACCATCGACCCCGTGATGGCGCTCGAGGAGTGGGCGGCGCGCCAGATCGGCTCGCGCCGGCTCGTCGGGCTCATGACGCACTCCAACGCCTTTCACGCCTTCGTCAACGCCGCGCCGGGCGCGCGCGAGCTGGTCGCGATCACCAAGGCCTGGGAGCTCGGCCGCCCCCAGCGCTGGGTCAAGGGCCGCGGCGCCTACGACCTCGTGGTCGTCGACGGCCCGGCCAGCGGCCACGGCGTCGGGCTGCTGCGCACGCCGCGGACGTTCGCCGAGATCGCCCGTGTGGGGCCGATCGCGGCGCAGGCGCGCGAGGTCGTGGCGCTGCTCGAGGACCCGTCGCGCAGCGCCGTGATCGCCGTGGCGCTGCCGGCCGAGCTCTCGGTGAGCGAGGCGCTCGAGATCGAGCAGCGCGTCGACGACACCCTCGGGCGCCCGCTCGACGCGGTGGTCGTCAACGGCGTGCTGCCGCGCCGCTTCAGCGCCGCCGAGCTCGACCGCCTCGCCGCGGCCGACGGCGCGGTCCCCGACGCGGTGACGGCGGCGGCGCGCCGCCAGCACGGCCAGGCCACCGTCCAGCAGGGTCAGCTGCGCCGCCTGCGCCGCCACACGGCGGCGCACGTGGCGACGCTGCCCCATGTGGCCGCGCCCCGCCTCGGCCTCGACGACGTGTCCGCGCTGGCCGACGAGCTCGCGCGCCGGCTCTAGGCGCTCACCACAGGTAGCGCGTGGGCAGCGCGCGCTCGACGGCGGCCCCGTCGTCGCGGCGCTCGACGCGGTACCCGCGCGCCCCCTCGCGCGAGGCGACGACCTCGACGAGCTCCTCGCTGCCCGCGAAGCGCAGCGCCACGCCGTCGTCGGCCGCGTAGCCGGCGGGGAAGCCCGCGGCCACCAGGCGGTGGTAGACGGGCCGGCGCTGCTCCTCGCCGTCGTAGTGCGGGCAGGCGCTGCCGGCGACGAAGCCCAACCCGTCGTTGAGCGGGTTCAGCGCCGGGCCGAACGAGTCGGTGACCGAGGCCTCGAACCAGCAGTTCATGCCGGCGCTGACGCCGCAGAGGACCGCGCCGGCGTCGAGCGCCTCGCGCAGGATCTCGTCGAGCCCGTGTGCGCGCCAGACGGCCAGCAGCGAGGCGGTGTTGCCGCCGCCGACGTAGATGACGTCCTGCTCGAGCACGAACGCGCGCAGGTCGCCGACGCTGCGGTTGAAGAGCGCCAGGTCGGTGGCGCGGCAGTCGTGCTCGGCGAAGGCGCGATAGAAGCGGGCGACGTAGCCCTCGGCGTCGCCGCTGCCGCTGGGAACGAAGCAGACGCTGGGGTGCTCGCGGCGCGCGAGCGAGATCACGTAGAGGTCGAGCAGCGGGTTGTCGGGCTCCTGCGAGAAGCCCCCGCCGCCCATGGCCACGATGGCGCCGCTCATTCGATCCCCAGGCGGTCCAGCAGCGCCTCGTCGGCGCGCCATCCGCGGCGCACGCGCACCGAGAGGTCCAGGTGCACGCGCGTGCCCAGCTCGCGCTCGAGCTCGCGCCGCGCCGCGATCCCGACGGCCTTGATCATCCGCCCGCCCGAGCCGATCAGGATGCCCTTCTGCGACTCGGCCTCGACCCACACCAGCGCGCGCACCACGGTCAGGTCGTCGTCGCGCTCCTCGAGCTCGTCGATGACGACCTCGACGGAGTGCGGGACCTCCTGGAAGGTACGCCGCAGCACCTGCTCGCGCACGAGCTCGGCGAGCATCACGTCGCGCGGCTGGTCGGACTGCTCCTGCGGCGGGAAGAGGAAGGGGCCTGCGGGCATGAGCGAGGCGAGATGGTCGCGCAACTCGGCCACGCCACGCCCGGTGCGCGCGCTGACGGGGAAGATCTCCTCGGCGATGTCGAGCTGCGACGCGTCGCTGAGCGCCTGGACGGTGTGGGGCCGGTCGAGGCGGTCGATCTTGTTGACCGCGAGCACCACGGGGACGCCGGCGCCGCGCAGCGCGCCGGCGATGAAGCGGTCGCCGGGGCCCACGCCCTCCTGGCCGTTGAGGACGAAGAGCGCGGCGTCGGACTCGGCGAGCTCGGCCTCGACGCGGCGCTGCATGCGCTCGGTGAGCGCGTCGCGCGGGCGCTGGACGCCGGGGAGGTCGACGAGCACGAGCTGGGCCTCCTCGGAGGTCGCCACCCCGCGGATCGCGCGGCGCGTGGTCTGCGGCTTGTCGGAGACGATCGCGACCTTGCGCCCCACCATGCCGTTGACGAGCGTCGACTTGCCGACGTTCGGGCGCCCGGCGAGCGCGACGAAGCCCGCCCGCGTGGCCGTCGGCGCTACCACTTCAGGAGCTCCGCCTGGAGGGCGAGCATCTCGCCCTCGTCGCTCTCGTGGTCCATGCCCGTGAGGTGCAGCGCGCCGTGGACCACCGCCTCGCGCATGTCCTCGGTGTGCTCGGGGCAGATGACGATGTCGCCCAGCTCGCGCGGGCCGGCGGCCGGGCCCTCGCCGTCGATGGGGAAGGAGAGCACGTCGGTCGGCCCCTCCTTGCCGCGGAACTCCTCGTTGAGCGAGGCGATCCGATCCGGCGGGACGTACTCGACGGCGACGTGGCCCTCCTGCACCCCCGCGGAGGCGAAGGCGATGCCGACCATGCGCTCGACCTCGGCGCGCGAGGGCGCGCCCGGGCCGCCGTCGCCGATGACCTCGACGTCGAGCACTCGCCTAGGCCCGGCGGCGGTCGGGTTGCTGCGCGGGACGCAGCTCGGGTGCCGCGCGCTCCGAGTGCTCGTTGTAGGCCTCGACGATGCGCTGCACGAGACGGTGGCGCACGACGTCGGCGCCGCCGAAGCGCACGAACTCGACCCCCTCGACCGCGCCGAGGATCTCGCTGACGACCACGAGGCCCGAGCGCTGGTCGCGCGGCAGGTCGATCTGCGTGATGTCGCCGGTGATGACCATCTTCGAGTTGAAGCCCAGGCGCGTGAGGAACATCTTCATCTGCTCGGGGCTCGTGTTCTGCGCCTCGTCGAGGATCACGAACGAGTCATTGAGCGTACGCCCGCGCATGAAGGCCAGCGGCGCCACCTCGATGACGTTGCGCTCGAGATGGGTGGCGACCTTCTCGGGGTCGATCATGTCGTGCAGCGCATCGAAGAGCGGCCGCAGGTAGGGATCGATCTTCGCCATCAGGTCGCCGGGCAGGAAGCCCAGGCGCTCGCCCGCCTCGACGGCCGGGCGCGTGAGGATGATGCGGTTGACCTCGCGGCGGCTGAGGGCGGCCGCGGCCATCGCCACGGCGAGGAAGGTCTTGCCGGTGCCCGCCGGGCCGATCCCGAAGGTGATCGTGTTGCGGCGGATCGAGTCGACGTAGCGCTTCTGGTTGACCGTCTTGGGCGCCACCTTGGTCGAGCGGTGGCGCCAGACGACGTCCTCGAGCACCTCGGCGGGCGACTCGTGCTGGTCGAGGGCGTCGGTGACCGCGGCGATCGTCCCCTCGGCGATCTCGTGGCCCTGCGCGATGAGCTCGGAGAGCTCGCGCACGACGACGGCCGCGGCGGCGACCGCCTCGGCCTCGCCGTCGAGGGTGATCACGTTGCCGCGCAGGAAGAGCTCGCAGTCGACGTGGCCCTCGAGCGCGCGCAGGATCTGGTCGTTGGAGCCGCTCAACGCCGCGGCGACCTCGTTGGAGACCTCGAGCTGGCGGCGCATCAGCTGCGCAACGCCTCCTGGGCGAGGGCGGACACGCGCTTGCCGTCGGCACGCCCGGCAACGCGCGCCATCGAGGCCTTCATGACCTGGCCCATGTCCTTGGGCGAGCTGGCGCCGGTCTCGGTCACGGCGGCGGCGACGATCTCGCGCAGCTCGTCGTCGGAGAGCTCGGCCGGCAGGTAGGCCTCGATCACCTGCGCCTCGGACTCCTCGGCCTCGGCGAGCTCGGGCCGGCCGCCCTCGCGGAAGGCCGCGGCCGCCTCGTGGCGACGCTTGCGCTCGCGGCGCATCACCGCGAGCTCGTCGCCGTCGCCCTCCTTGGCCGCCTTCTGCAGCTCGGAGAGCACGAGGCGCAGCGCCGAGACGCGCTCCTTGTCGCCCGCCTTCATCGAGGCGGTGAGGTCCTGCTTGACCCGGTCGGCCAACTCCACTGCGCCGATGATAGAACCGTCGGCGGGCACGTCCGCGTCCGGACTCAAGCGAGCGCCGCGATCCGCCGACCTGAAGGGCATGCGAGCCCTCCTGGGCGCGGTCCTCCTCGCGCTTGCCATCGCCTCCCCCGCCGCCGCCGCCACGCGGCCCGGCGCGTGGGATCGCCACGACCAGCGCTCCGTCGCGGACGCCGGCGTGCTGGTCGCTCTCGACGACGGCCAGTTCCACGGCGAGCGCCCGCTGGCCGGCGGCCAGCTGCGCGGCGCGCTCCACGCGCTCGCCGGCCGGCTGGCCGTCGCGCCGGTGCCGGCGCCCTCGGGCCACGTCAGCGTCGCGGGCTTCGACCGCCTGCTCGTCGACCAGCTCGGCCTGGCCGACGTCGCCGCCGCGGTGCAGGCGCAGGCGCGCCACGCGGGCCTGCGGCCCCCGCCGCGCTTCGGCGGCGAGGTCGTGGCGCGGATGCTGGGCCTGCGCTTCAACCACCCGGCCGACGACGAGCGCGACGAGCTCTATCCCTGGGAGCCGATCACGCGCGCCGAGGCCGCCTACTCGTTCGCCCGCGTCCTGGACTTCGGCGACTGGGAGGTCGAGTCGGTGCGCCAGACGCTCGCGCGCTTCGTCCTGCCGCGCTACTCCGCCCGCCAGCTGCGCCCGCTGCGCATCGCCGTGCAGCGCATCGGCATGCCCTACATCTGGGGCGGCACCCTCGACCGTCCCGGCGGCTGGCAGGTGCGCGGCGGCTACGACTGCTCGGGCTTCGCGTGGCGCGTGTTCAAGGAGACCGGCCTGGCCCACATCCAAGGGCGCACCGCGGCCCAGCAGGCCGCCGAGATCCCGCGCTCGCGGCGCCTGCGCCTGTCCCAGGTGCGCCCCGCCGACCTGCTCTTCTTCGGCCCTGGCCGCTTCTGGCAGAAGGCGACGGAGCGGCGCATCGTCCACGAGGGCATCGCGCTCAGCCCGGAGTGGATGATCCACTCCAGCGCCCAGGGCGTGTACGTCTCACCGCTCTTCGACGCCTGGCGCGCCCGCGAGTTCAGCTGGGCCCGCCGCGTCGTCTAGTTGCAGTTCCGGAGCACGTTGTTCGCGGTCGCTGGCGGCGCCGGCACGAAGAGCTCACCGAGGGAAGGAAGTCAGCGGCGGTGCGGGGCGCGAGTTGCTCCCGTTCGGGCTCGGGCACGGTCCGCGTGGGCATTGAAGGATTGTGCGCGTTCTGGGGCCCACAACCGTTCAATCGGTGGCCGCAGGCGCTGGCGACGCCGCTCACGTTCCGCGCCGCTGGTCGCTTCGTTTCTTTCGATGCCTTGGCCGCGCGCGGCCGCGTCGCCCGCGAGTGCCTCCCGGAACAGCCTGCTCAGGAACTACAGCTAGTTCAGCTTCGCCCGCACGCGGCGCAGGTCGGCCTCCAGGCGCTCGCGCGTGGGGCCGTCGAACGGGAGCGCGAGGCGCAGCTCGGCCGCGCGCAGGGCCCACGTGACGTGGCCGACGCGCTCGGCGCGCTCGCCGATGCGGTTGAGGATCCGCGCCGCGACCTGGTGGCAGCACTGCCAGGCGACCGGCGCGTCGAGGGCGCGCGCGTCGCGGATCGCCGCGGTGGCGGGGTCGACGAGCAGCGGCTCGGCCAGGGCGCGGTGGGCGACGAAGGCGCCGCAGGCGCCGGCCACGACGCCGACCGCCAGCCCGGCGCGGCGTCCGGCCTCCGCACAGGCGATGGCGAGCAGCAGCGGATGCCCGGCGCCACCCGCCACCACGCGGTCGAGCAGCAGGTCGTCGATGGCCGAGGAGAGGGTGATCGCGGGACGGTCGGGAATAGCGGGGCTCAGCGGCGCAACAGGAGCGCGACCCACTCGCCGCCGGCGCGGCGCTGCGTCTCGTGCAGGCCGTGGCGCGCGAAGGCGGCGGCGACCTCGTCGCCCTCGCGGACGAGCAGGCCGGAGGCGATGAGCGCGTCCGGCGCCGCGCCCGCGAAGCCGTCGGCGGCGACGCGCAGCAGCAGCGGGCGCAGGAGGTTGGCGAGCACGGTCGGCGCGCCCGGCGCGGGGCCGTCGCGCAGCAGGTCGTGGCGGCGCGCCCCGACGACGACGCCGTTGGCGGCGGCGTTGTCGAGCGTCGCCTGGACCGACTCGCGCTCGTGATCGATCCCGAGGACCGGCGCCCAGCCGAGCTTCGCCGCCGCGATCGCCAGGACGCCGGAGCCGCAGCCGACGTCGACCAGCGCGCCGCCGGGCTCGAGCTCGCGCAGCAGCTCCAGGCACAACCGGGTGGTCGGGTGCGCACCCGTGCCGAAGGCCTGGGCGGGGTCGATGACCACGTCGAGCAGGCCCGCGCGCGGCGGCGCCCACGGCGGGCGCACGAGCAGCCCGCCGACCTCGACCGGCTCGTGGAAGGCCTTCCAGCGCTCGTCCCAGTCGTCGGCGACCTCGGTCGTCGTCACCTCGACGAGCGCGCCGCCCGCGGCCGCGCGCAGGTCCGGCAGCTCGGGCAGTTCGCCCGGCGCGCCGTAGACCGCGTACTCCACGACGTCGCCGTCCTCGCGCTCCTCCACCCCGCCGGGCGCCAGCTCCAGCAGCTCGGCGAGCACGAGCTCGGCCTCCTCGCGCCGCACGCGCAGCGCCAGTCGGATCATCCCAGCAGGCGCTTGAGCTTGCCCAGCAGCGACTCGTCGGTGCGCAGGTTCTCGGCGGTCATCGAGTCGGCCAGCTCCTGGGCGAGGCGGCGCTGGTCCTTGCTGAGCTTGCGCGGCACGACGACGTTGACCACCACGCGCAGGTCGCCGTGGCGGCCCGGGCGGCGCAGGCGCGGCATGCCCTTGCCGCCGACGGTGAGGACCGACCCCGGCTGCGTGCCCGCGGCCACCTCGACGTCGACGTCGCCGTCCAGCGACGGCGCCGACAGCGTCGCGCCCAGCGCGGCGACGGGAGCGGGCACGTCGAGCACGGTGACGAGGTCGTCGCCGTCGCGAACGAAGCGCGCGTCGGGCTGCACGTGGACGAGGACATACAGGTCGCCGGCCGGGCCGCCACGCTCGCCGGCGTGGCCGCGGCCGGCCAGGCGGACGCGCTGGCCGTCGCCGATCCCGGCGGGGACGTCGACGCGCAAGGTCCGCCGTCGCACCTCGCGCCCGCGCCCGTCGCACTGCGGGCACGGCTGCTCGGGGACCTTGCCCTCGCCGCCGCAGACGTCGCAGGCGACCTGGCGCACGACCTGCCCGAAGGGCGAGCGCGACACGGCCTGCAGGACGCCCGCGCCGCCGCAGCGCTCGCAGGTGACGATCGGCGTCCCGGGCTCGGCGCCGTTGCCGTGGCAGCGCTCGCAGGCCTCGATGGCCTCGAAGCTGAGCTCGACCTCGGCGCCCGTCGCCGCCTGTGCGAGCGTGACCTCGGCGCTGACGGCGACGTCGCCGCCCTGCATCGGGCCCCCGCGCGCGGCGGCGCCGAAGGCGCTGCCGAAGAAGGCGTCGAAGAGGTCGGAGATCGAGCCGAAGCCCTCGAAGTTGGGCGCGAAGCCGCCCGAGCGCAGGCCGTCGTGGCCGTAGCGGTCGTAGGTCGCGCGGCGCTCGGCGTCCGAGAGGATCTCGTAGGCCTCGGCGGCCTCCTTGAACTTCTCCTCGGCGTCGGGGTCGTGGCGGTTGACGTCGGGATGCAGCTCGCGCGCCAGGCGCCGGAAGGCCTTCTTGATCTCGCCCTCGCCGGCGTCGCGGCCGACGCCGAGCACCTCGTAGGGATCTCGCGGTCGGGTGCCGGCCATCAGCCCTCGTAGACGTCTTCGATGAAGCGGGAGAGCTGGCGCGCCGCCTCGCGGACGGTGCGGATCGCGCCGGCGTAGTCCATGCGCACCGGGCCGAGGACCGAGACGGTGCCGAGGTGGCGCGCGGGCAGGCCGTAGCCGGCGGCGACGAGCGCCAGCGAGTGCAGGGCGGGGAGCTCGTTCTCGTGGCCGATGCGCACGAGCACGTCGCGCTGACCGAGGGCGGCGTGCAGGACGTTGAGGAGCGCCACGCGGCGCTCGAGCATCCCCATGAGCTCGTTGATCTCCGTGAGGTCCTGGAAGCGGTTCTCGGTGATCAGCCGCGCCGCGCCGCCGAAGTAGAGCGCGTCCTCGGCGGTCGCGGCAAGCTCGGTGAAGGCGGGGCTGAGGCGCTCGAGGAAGGCGCGCTCGGTCGCGTTGAGCGAGGGGTCGGCAAGGCGCGAGTGCAGCATGCGCGCACCCAGGCTGACGCCCTCCAGGCGCTCGTTGAGGTACGCGCCCGCCCAGGACGCCAGGCCCTGGTCGATGGGGCGCTCGAAGGGCAGCACCTTCTTCGTCACGCCGCCGGTCGAGGTGATGACGACGACCATCAGCACCTGGGGCTGCAGGAGCAGGACCTCGACGTGGCGGATGGTGGCGGTGTCGATCGGCGGCGCGGAGACGATCGCCAGCAGGTTGGTGACCTGCGACAGGGTCTCCGTCGTCATCCGCATCGCCTCGTCGACCTCGCGGCGGACGAGCTGCAGGTCCAGACCGCGGTCGCGCGCGACGATCTCCTGACCGAGCAGGCGATCGACGTAGAAGCGGTGCCCCGCGTCGGTGGGGACGCGCCCCGCGCTCGTGTGCGGGTGCGCCAGGAAGCCGTGCTCTTCGAGCATGGCCAGCTCGTTGCGGATGGTCGAGGCGCCGCAGTCGAGGTCCGGATCGGCTGACAGGGCCTTCGACCCCACCGGCAGTCCGCTCGCCGTGTGGGCCTCGACCACCTTGCGCAGGATCAGCTCTTGGCGGGGAGTGAGCACCACGTCGATTGTAGGTCGGCCGGGCGCGGCCCCGGCCACCGCTACTCGACGGCGATCTCCGCCTCGGCGTTGCGGATGATCGCCTTGCCGTCCTGCTCGGCCACCGTGTGCACCACCGCGACGCCGTCGCGGACCTCGTGCACGGTCCCGGTCACGGTGACCTCGTGCTCGGGCAGCCCCATGCCGCGGAACTGGACCTGCAGGCGCCGCAGGCTGTGCGGGCCGCCCCCGGCGTCGGTCTGCGCCCGCGCGACCTGGGCCATCGTCCACAGGCCGTGCAGGATCTTCCCGGGCAGCCCGACCTGCCGGGCGAAGTCCTCGTCGATGTGGATCGGGTTGAAGTCGCCCGAGGCGCCCGCATAGCGGACGGTCAGGTACTTGTCCGGGGTGACCTTGAGCTCGGGGATCTGCTCGCCGGGCTGCATCTCACGCCCCTCGCACGATGTTGGTCCAGGTGCCGACGCACACGGTGTCGCCGTCCTGGTTGGTGGACACGGACTCGAAGACGTAGAAGCCGGTCCCGCTGCGCTCGGAGATGTCCTTGACCTCGACGGTCGTCTCGATCTCGTCGCCGGCGATGACCAGCGGGCCCCACTTGAACTCCTGGCCGCCGTGGACCATGAGCGCGAAGTTGATGCCCACCTCGGGGTCGAACAGCGCCGGCACGATCGCCGGGGAGCTGTAGACGGCGGCGAACATCGGCGGCGCGACGACGTCGCGGTAGCCCGCGGAGCGCGCCGCCTGCACCTCGAGGTGCAGCGGGTTGGTCTCGCCGACCGCGAAGGCGTACTCGCGGACCTTCTCGCGTCCGACGGCGTAGGTCAGCGGCGCGTAGCGCTTGCCGACGGCGTTGGTGTTGACGGCCATCGCGGCGGCATGTAATCACCTCGCCCGCTGCGTCGCGGCGACGCAGGCGAGCACCGCCAGCGCCGTGAGCAGCGTCGCGACGCCCACGTGCTCGCCCAGCAGCGCCGCCGACCAGCCCAGCGTGAGCACCGGCTGGGCGAGCTGGACCTGGCCGATGCGCGCGACGCCGCCGCGCGCCAGCCCGGCGTACCAGGCGAAGAAGCCCAGGAACATCGAGATGCACGCCACGTAGGCGAAGCCCAGCCACGCGGTGGCGCCCGCGTGCGCCCCGGTGAGGACGATCGCCGCCGCCGTGACGCTCGCCGTGAGCGGCGCGCAGAGCACGAGCGCCCAGCAGATCGTCGTGGGGCCGCCGAGCGTGCGGCTCAGCGCGCCGCCCTCGGCGTAGCCGATCGCGCACAGCACGACCGCGACGAGCAGGAAGGCGTCGCCCGCCTGTACGCCGGCGACGCCCTGGGTGAGGACGAAGGCGAGGACCGCCGCGAGGCCGGCGCCGGCGGCGAGCCAGAAGCCGCGGCTGGGGTGCTCATGGGCGCGCTTGACCGCGGCGACCGCGGTCGCCGCCGGCAGGATCGCGATCACGACGGCGCCGTGGGCGGCCGTCTGCACCTCGAGCGCCAGCGAGGTCAGCAGCGGAAAGCCCACGATGACCCCGGCGCCCACGATCGCCAGCGAGCGCACCTGCTCGCGCGTGGGTAGCGGCGCTCGCGTGGCGGCGAGGTAGATGGCGGCGAGCGCCGCCGCGACGGTCGCGCGGCCGAAGGCGACGAGCCACGGGTCGAGGTCGGCGACCGCGAGGCGCGTCGCGGGCAACGAGAACGAGAAGCCGAGGATCCCGAGCGAGCCGAGGAGCAGGCCGGGCGGGAGCGCGCGCGGGGCGGCCCTTGCCGTTACCCGCTCCAACGCGATAGCGTTATCTGAACCTCGCATGCTCAACGATAACGCAGAGACCCGCGTCATCCAAGACCTGCGCGCCGCGGCTGACGGACGCACCGCCGGCGAGCGGCTGCCGTCGGTGCGCGAGCTGATGGCCCGCCATCGCGCCTCGCCGGTCACGGTGCAGCGCGCGGTCGCGACGCTCGCCGCCGAGGGCGTCGTCGAGCCCCGCCCCGGCCGCGGCACCTTCGTGGCCGCCCGCCCCGCCGCACAGGCGCCGCCCGACCTCTCCTGGCAGGCCGTGGCCCTCGGCGAGCGCGCGGTCGACGGCACCGCCCTGCAGGACCTGCTGGCCGTGCCGCCCCCCGGCGCCATCGCGCTCTCCACCGGCTACCTGGCGGCGGACCTGCAGCCGACCGCCGTCGTCGGCGCCGCGCTCGCCCGCGCGGCCCGCCGCGCCGGCGCGTGGGAGCGCGGCCCGGTCGAGGGCCGCGACGAGCTGCGCGCCTGGTTCGCCCGCGAGTCGGGCGGCCTGCTTGCGGCCCACGACGTCGTCGTGTGCTCGGGCGGCCAGCCGGCGCTCTCGACCGCCTTCCGCGCCCTCGCGGCGGCCGGCGACCCGGTGCTCGTCGAGTCCCCGACCTACCTCGGCGCGATCGTCGCCGCCCGCGCCGCCGGGCTGCGCGTGGTGCCCGTGCCCAGCGACGGCGACGGCGTGCGCCCCGACCTGCTCGCCGAGGCGCTGCGGCGCACGGGCGCCCGCGTCGTCTACTGCCAGCCGCTGTACGCCAACCCGCACGGCGCGACGCTCGCCGCGGACCGCCGGGACGCCGTTCTGGACGCCGTCGCCCGCGCCGGCGCCTTCCTCATCGAGGACGACTGGGCGCGCGACCTCAGCGCCGGCGAGGACCCCCCTCCCCCGCTCGCCGCCGACGACCGCGACGGTCACGTCGTCTACGTGCGCTCGCTGACGAAGTCGGCCTCGCCCGGGCTGCGCGTCGCCGGCATCGGCGCCCGCGGCGCCGCGGGCGCGCGGCTGCGCGCGGCGCGCATCGTCGACGACTTCTTCGTCTCCGGGCCGCTGCAGGAGGCCGCGCTCGAGGTCGTCTCCTCGCCGGCCTGGCGGCGCCATCGCCGGCGGCTGCGCACCGAGCTGCGCGCGCGCCGCGACGCGCTCGTCGCCGCCCTGCACCGCCACCTGCCGGCGCTCGCGCCGGCCACGGTCCCCGCGGGCGGGCTGCACCTGTGGGTCGCGTTGCCCGACGGCGCCGACGACCTCGCGCTGGCGGGCGAGGCCGCCGCCGAGGGCGTCGTCGTCTTCCCCGGACGCCCGTGGTTCCCGGCCGAGCCGCCCGGGCCGTTCCTGCGCCTCACCTACGCGGCCGCGGGGCCCGACGCGCTCGACGAGGGCGTGCGGCGCCTGGCAAGAGCCTGGCGGACGCTCAGACGATGATCGGCACCGTGCCGCCGTCGGCCGACCAGGCCGCGCCGGTCACGTTGCTGGCCCGCTCGCTGCACAGGAAGAGGACCACGTCGGCGATCTCGCGCGGCTCGGCGAGGCGGCCGAGCGGGATCTTCGAGGCCTGGACGGCGAGCGCCTCGTCGCGCGTGATGCCCCGCCCGGCGGCGATCTGCTCGGCGAGCCCGTCGGGGCCCGTCCACAGCTCGGAGGCGACCGCGCCGGGGGCCACCGCGTTGACGAGCACCTTGTCCGACGAGTAGGCCTCGGCGAAGACGCGCGAGAGCGAGAGCTGCGCGGCCTTCGTCACCGAGTAGGCGGCGTTGGTCAGCGACGGGCGCTTGCCCGCGCTCGAGCAGACGTTGACGATCCGCCCGCCGCCGCCGGCCGCCATCAGCGGCGCGGCCGCGCGCATCAGCCGCATCGGCGCCATGACGTGCAGCTCCCACTGCATGTTCCAGTCGTCGTCGGTGAGCTCGTCGAGCCCCTTGGCGAAGCTGGTGCCGGCGTTGTTGACGAGGACG
The DNA here is from genome assembly GCA_963851295.1 of uncultured Actinomycetes bacterium. Lineage (GTDB taxonomy): Bacteria > Actinomycetota > Thermoleophilia > Solirubrobacterales > Solirubrobacteraceae > JAOPZW01. The sequence continues at coordinate 345,841 of CAWKOS010000009.1, forward strand.
TCGATGCCGCCCATCTGCTCGGCGCACGTCGCGACGATGCGCTCGTTGATCTCGGGGTCGGTGACGTCGCCCGCGAGGTAGTCGCCGCCGCAGCCGTCGGCCGCGTCGACGAGCGCGTCGGCGTCGCGACCCACGAAGAGCACGTGCGCGCCCTCGGCGCACAGGCCGCGCCCGATCTCGAGGCCGATCCCGCGGCTCGCGCCGGTCACGACGCACACCTTGCCTTCGAGCCCGAGATCCATGGCCTGATTGTGCCTGCCCGCGCGCCGCCGTCACGTGACGTAGCGCACGGCCGCGCGCTCGACGGAGGCGCCGTAGGAGCCGCCGAAGAGCGCCGCGTGGACGAGCAGCGGGAAGAGCTGCCACAGCTCGACGCGCTCACGGTGGCCGTCGGCGAGCGGAGCGGCCTCCTCGTAGGCGGCGAAGACGCGCGGCGAGGGCGCGCCGAACAGGCGCAGCATCGCCAGGTCGATCTCCCGGTGGCCGCCGTAGGCGGCGGGGTCGATGAGCCGGGCGCGGCCGTCGGCGCCCGCCATGACGTTGCCGCCCCACAGGTCGCCGTGCAGGCGCGCCGGCGGCTCGGACGGGCCGGCGAGGTCGTCGATGCGCTCGCAGACCCGCTCGACCGCGCGGGCGCCCGCCGCGGTGAGCGTCCCGCGCTGCCGGCACAGCGCGACGAGCGGCTCCAGGCGCCGGCGCGCGTAGAAGCTCGGCCAGTCCGCGGCCGGGTCGTTGGGGAGCTCGAGCTCGCCGATGCGCAGCGGGGCGACGGCCCCGGGGACCGACGGCGCTCCGGGTGGCGGGGTCCCGAAGTCGGCCGCTCCGGCCCCATGCAGGGCGGCCAGCCCGCGGCCGAGCTCCTCCTCGCCCGCCGTGCCCAGGCGCCCCTCGTCGACCCACTCCAGGGCGAGGAAGGGCGGATCGCCGTCACCCACCGCGATGACCTCCGGAAGCGCGACCGCTCCCGCCTGGGCCAGCCACCGCAGCCCCGCCGCCTCGGTCGCGTACTCGGCGGCCTGGGCGTCCGCGCGTGTCTTGACGAACGCGCGCCCGACGCCGGCGAGCTCGACCGCCCAGGCCTCGTTGATCGAGCCGCCCGAGGCGCGCTCGCCGCCCGTCACGGCCGCGCCCGCGGCGCGGCTCACGGCCTCCGCGAGCGCGCTCGGGACGGTCACGCCGCGGCGCGGACCTCGGCGAGCAGGCCGCGGCAGGCGGCCTCGACGAGGTCGAGGACGTGCTCGAAGCCGCGCGCGCCCCCGTAATAGGGGTCGGGGACGTCGAGGTCGCCGGCGGCGACCGCCTCGGGATCGAACTCCCGCAGGAGCCGGACCTTGGCGCGGGCGTCGGCGTCGGGAGCGCGCGCGAGCAGGTCGCGCTCGTTCTCGCGGTCCATCGCGAGCAGCAGGTCGAAGTGCTCGAAGTCCTCGGCGGTCACCGCGCGCGCCGCCCCGTCGAGGTCCACGCCGCGCGCCCGCGCCGCGGCCGTCGCGCGCGCGTCGGGCGGGTCGCCGGCATGCCAGCCGCCGGTGCCCGCGCTGTCGAGCTCGACGCGCCCCTCGAGCCCGGCGTCGCGCACGAGCCCGCGCATCACGCCCTCGGCCGTCGGCGAGCGGCAGATGTTCCCCATGCAGACGAAGAGGATCCGCATCGCCCACAGGATGCCGGGTTCGGCGCGGCCGCATCCGGGCGCCCGCGAAGGCGCCGTAGGATGGGCGCATGGCCAACGTTGAACGCACCGCCACGACCGTGTGGGAGGGCGACCTCGCCCACGGCAACGGCGTCCTGTCGCTCAAGAGCGGCGCGGCGCCCGACCTCCCCGTGACCTGGGCCTCGCGCACCGAGCGCTCCGACGGCAAGACCAGCCCCGAGGAGCTGATCGCCGCCGCCCACGCGTCCTGCTTCTCGATGGCGCTCTCGCACGGGCTCGCCGAGGGCGGCAACCCGCCCGAGCGCCTCGACGTCTCCGCCACCGTGACGCTCTCGATGGACGGCGGCCCGCACGTCACGTCGTCGCACCTCACGGTGCGCGGGACCGTCCCCGGCCTGGACGCCGACGGCTTCGCGGCCGCGGCCGCCGACGCGGCGCAGAACTGCCCGATCTCGGCCGTGCTCAAGAACGGCCTGGAGATCACGGTCGACGCCTCGCTGGCGTAGCGGCACGCGGTTCCGGCTTCCGGCGGGCCCGGCCCTCACGATCGGGCCCGCCTGAAGCCTTCCCTCTCCTCCCCCGACAAGCGTCGGGGTCCTCCGGGGTCCTCTCTCCCTCTCCCCGTCGGGTGCGGCATGGTGGCCCATCCCGGGCCGCCGCGTCAAGTCCCTAGGACGAGTCGCCGAGCTCGAGCACCGCCAGGAAGGCCTCCTGCGGCACCTCGATGCGCCCCACCTGCTTCATGCGGCGCTTGCCCTCCTTCTGCTTCTCGAGCAGCTTGCGCTTGCGGCTGATGTCGCCGCCGTAGCACTTGGCGATGACGTCCTTGCGGAAGGCCTTGACCGTCTCGCGGGCGATGATGTGCGAGCCGATCGCCGCCTGGATCGGGACGTCGTACTGCTGGCGCGGGATCTTGGCGCGGAGCTTCTCGACCAGCATGCGCCCGACGCCGTAGGCCTTGTCCTTGTGCACCAGCATCGAGAGCGCGTCGACAATCTCGCCGGCCAGCAGGACGTCGAGCCTGACGAGCTCGCCCGGGCGCATGCCGATGATCTCGTAGTCCAGCGACGCGTAGCCCCGCGTGCGCGACTTCAGCTGGTCGAAGAAGTCCAGGACGATCTCGGCCAGCGGCAGGTCGTAGGTCAGCTGGACGCGCTCGGAGGACAGGTAGTGCATCCCGGCGTGGTCGCCGCGGCGCTCCTGGCAGAGCTCCATGACCTGCCCGATGAACTCCTTGGGCGTCACGATCGACGCCTTGATGTAGGGCTCGCGGATCTCGGCGATCCGGGCCGGGTCGGGCATGTCGCTGGGCGCGTGGACCTCGATCTCCTCGCCGTTGGTGAGCGTGACCTCGAAGCCGACGCTCGGCATCGTCGCCAGCAGGTCGAGGTCGTACTCGCGCTGAAGGCGCTCGCGCACGATGTCCATGTGCAGCAGCCCGAGGAAGCCGCAGCGGAAGCCGAAGCCCAGCGCGTCGCTCGTCTCGGGCTCCCAGCTCAGCGCGGCGTCGTTGAGCGTGAGCTTCTCGAGCGCGTCGCGGAGGTCGGCGTAGTCGTCGGAGTCGATCGGGAACAGGCCGCAGAAGACCATCGGCTTGATCTCGCGGTAGCCCGGCAGCGGCTCGGTGGCGCCGCGGGCCTTGGTGGTCAGCGTGTCGCCCACGCGCAGGCGCGTGACGTCCTTGATCCCGGTGATGAGGAAGCCGACCTCGCCCGCCCGCAGCTCCGGCGCGCTCGTCATCGCGGGCGTGAAGAAGCCGATGTCGTCGATGTCGGCCTCGGTCCCGGCGGCCATCGCGCGGATCGCCTCGCCCTTGCGAAAGACGCCGTCGACGACGCGGATGTAGGCCACCACGCCGCGGTACTGGTCGAACTCGGAGTCGAAGATGAGCGCGCGCGGCGCGGCGTCGGGGTCGCCGCCGGGCGGCGGCACCTTCTGCACGAGCTCCTCGAGGACGTCCTCGACGCCCTCGCCGGTCTTGCCCGAGATGCGCCGGATCGTGTCGGCCGGCTCGCCGAGCAGCTCGGAGACCTCCTCGGCCACGCGCTCGGGCTCGGCGCCGGGAAGGTCGATCTTGTTCAGACACGGGATCAGCTCGAGCCCGGCGTCGACGGCCAGGTAGGTGTTGGCCAGGGTCTGGGCCTCGACGCCCTGCGACGCGTCGACCACGAGCAGCGCGCCCTCGCACGCCGCGAGGCTGCGCGAGACCTCGTAGGTGAAGTCGACGTGGCCCGGGGTGTCGATGAGCTGCAGCTGGTAGGTCTCGCCGTCGCGGGCCTCGTAGAAGACGCGCACCGCCTGGGCCTTGATCGTGATCCCGCGCTCGCGCTCGAGGTCCATCGAGTCCAGCAGCTGCTCGCGCATCTGGCGCGGGTCGACGGTGTGGGTGATCTCGAGGATGCGGTCGGCCAGCGTCGACTTGCCGTGGTCGATGTGGGCGATGATCGAGAAGTTGCGGATGTGCGCCGGGTCAGCCATGCGTGCGGCGACCCAGGATAGGCGGCGCGGGCGCGCGCCATCCGCCCCCGGCGCGCCGCCGGCGCCGCGCGACGCGGCGCCGGCCGCTCAGCCCAGCGCGGGCGTCGCCGGCAGCGGCTCGTCGTTGGCCAGCGCGACGCCGTCGCGCCCCGCCGCCTTGACCGAGTACAGGGCGCGGTCGGCCCGCGCCAGCAGCGCGGCGTCGGTCTCGTCCGCCTGCGGCACGGCGACGCCGACCGAGACCGTGACGCCCAGCTTGGCGTCGAGGACCGCCTGGCGCAGGCGGCCGGCGGCCCCGAGCGCCTGCTCGCCGGACTCGACGGCCAGCAGCGCGGCGAACTCGTCGCCCCCCACGCGGAAGAGGCGGTCGCCGCGGCGCAGCGCGCTGCTCATCGCATCGGCGACCCCGCACAGGACGCGGTCGCCATGGCCGTGGCCGTAGGTGTCGTTGAGGCGCTTGAAGCCGTCGAGGTCGCAGACCACGACCGCGGTCGTCGGGCGGCGGTGCGACGTGGCGAGCGCCTCGTGGAAGGTCGCGTGGTGGCCGAGCCCGGTGAGCGGGTCGCTCGCGGCGCGCTCGCGCAGGGAGCCGAGCGCCTCGGCGGTGCGCAGGCACGCGGCGCCGTGGGTGGCGAGCTGCTCGAGGACCTCGACGTCGTCGGTGTCGATGTCCGCCGCGGCGCTGGAGGCCAGGACGATCGCGCCGAGCATCTCGCCGTGGGCGAAGAGCCCGACCGCGATCAGCGTCTCGACCCCGGCCGCGCGGAGGTCGGCGAGGTTCGCCGCCGGCGGCGCGTCGGGCGAGCCGACCGTGAAGCACGAGATCCCGCCGCGGACCCAATCGCCGATCGGCTCGGTGCGGGCGGCGCGCAGCACCTGGGCGAGCGGGCCGGCCGCCATGGCCGGGCGCAGCGCGCCGCCCGGCGTCGCGCGGACAAGGAGCGCCGAGCCCAGCGGCACGAGGTCGAGCGCGGCGCGCAGCAGCGCGCCGGAGATCTCGTCGGCGTCCTGCAGCGCCGCCAGTTCGGCGAGGTGGCCGAGCAGACGCTGGGTGGCCGACTCGGTGGGCAGGCCGCCGAGCGCCTCGATGCGCTCGCCCAGGGCGGCGGCGCAGCCGCGCAGGTGGTCGAGGTCGCCGTCGCGCAAGGGCTCGCGCGACTCGATGTTGAGCACACCGACGGTGCGTCCGCCCGCGACGACGGGGAAGCACGCCTCGGCCAGGACGCCCGGATTGGCCTCGAGGTAGTCCTCGCTCGCGCCGACGTCGGCGACCACGACCTCGGTCCCGGTGCGGTACGTGCGGCCCATGATCCCGGCGCTCGGCGGCAGGCCGTCGCGCGCCTGCCAGTAGCCGTGCAGCGCGGCGCAGCGCAGCCGGCCCCCGCGCACGAGGTAGACGGCGGGGAGCAGGCGCTGCTCCTGGGCGACGAGGTCGACGACGGCCGCCGCGGCGCGAGCCGCGTCCGGGGCGCTGTCCAGCGCCAGGTCCAACATCGCGGAGGTCGCCCGCATGCCACGGTCTGTATCGGCCTCCTGGCTGCGGACTTGAAGGAGGGGTGGCCGTTCGACCTAACCGATCTACCGCTCACCGCGCAAACCGAGCCGTCCCGCGATGAGACGCTCGACTTGGCGCGCCTCCGGTATCGCGAGCGCGCGCACCGTGAGCGCGTAGAGCGCGGTTCCGGCGGCCAGGGCCGTCCCCAGCGAGACGATCTGCGCCACCAGCCCCTGCCCGAGGAGGTCGTCGAGGCCGTACCAGACGCCGTAGGCGACGCCGGCCAGGAGCGCCGAGGCCGCCGTGATCTGTGCGGTGACCGTCAGCGTCCGGCGCCCGTCGAGCCGGCCGTGGAGCTCCCGGCGCAGGAAGTACGCCTCGCCGAGCGTCATGGCCAGCGTCGAGACGCCGGTGCCGATGACGATGCCGGCGATGCCGAACGGCTTGTACAGCGCGATCGACACGGCGAGGTTGACGGTCAGGTTCAGGCCCGCGAGCCCGGTCGTGATCCAGGGCCGCTGGAGGCTGAAGAAGGTCCGCGTGAGCAGCAGGTTCACGCCGCTGAAGGGCAGCGAGAACGAGAACCAGAAGAGCGCCGTCGACACCGATTCGGTCGAGGAGGGGCCGAAGTTGCCGTGCTGGTAGATCAGGCGCACGATCGGCGTCGAGAGGGCGAGGGTCGCCGCGGCGGCCGGGATGAGCATGAGGAAGATCTGGCGCGTCCCGTTGGCCATCAGCGCCCGCAGGCCGTCGAGGTCGCGCCGGGCCGCGAGGCGGCTCAGCGCCGGGAAGAGCACGGTCGCGATCGCGACGCTGAACACGCCCTGCGGGAGCATGTAGATGCGGAAGGCGGCGTCGATCGAGCGGGCGGCGCCGGGCGAGACCAGCGAGCCGAGCGTCGAGTTGATCAGCTCGTTGAAGTTGATCATCCCCAGGCCGATGGTCACGGGCAGCATCAGGCGCAGGACCCTGCGCACGCGCTCGTCGCGGAAGGAGAACGACACCTCCAGGTGGAAGCCGAGCCGGCGCAGCATCGGCACGGCCATCGCGAGCTGCACGCCCGTCCCCACCAGGACGCCGACCGCGTAGCCGTAGAGCTGATCGTCGCCGTGGAGGACGTGCTGCGAGCCGATCAGGCAGAAGAGGATGACCGCGTTCCAGACCAGCGGGCTGAGCGCCGGGATCGTGAAGTGGTCGTACGCGTTGAGGATCCCGACCGCCAGGCCGTTGAGCCCGAGGAGGAGCACCACGGGGAAGAGCACACGGCTGAGGCCGACCGTGAGGTCCTGGTAGGCCGACAGCTCCGAGCCGACGAAGACCGGCACGATCACCCCGGCGAAGGCGATGAAGAGCACGGTGATCGCGCCCAGCACCGTCAGGATCAGGAAGAACAGCGTCGAGGCGAGCTTGAAGGCGTCCTTGCGGCGCCCGTGCTCGAGCAGCTCGGTGAAGACCGGGACGAAGGCGGCGCCCAGGGCGGCGTCGGCGAAGAGCGAGCGCACGACGTTGGGCACCTGGAAGGCGATGGTGAACGCGCTGAAGGCGCCGGAGGTCGCGAAGTAGCTCGAGGCGACGATCTCGCGCACGAGCCCGGCGATCCGCGACAGGCCCGTGAGCACCGAGAAGATCGCCGTGTTGTGCGCGGCCGCTCGCCCCGCTCGGGAGGGGGCCTCGGGCGGCCCTTGGCCCTCCGTATCTGCGGGCGCGGTCGCGGTCGGGTCGACTGACACGTGCGCCGGATGCTACGCGGCGTCCCCGCGGGATCGTCGCGGCGCGCTCCTCGCGCGCGCTGCCTGCGCGCGGGGCCCGCTACACTGCGTCGCCGCCTCATGGCCAACATCCACTCACAGAAGAAGCGCATCCTCCGGGCCGAGCGCGAGCGCCTGGAGAATCGCCGCTACACCTCGTCGATCAGGACGTTCTTCCGCCGCCTGGACGCCGCCGTCGTCGCGGGCGACCAGGACACCGCCGCCGCCGAGCACCTCACGCTCGTGCGCATGATCGACAAGGCCGTCAAGCGCGGCGCCCTGCATCGCAACACCGGCGCGCGCAAGAAGTCCCGGGCGGCGCGCCTGCTGCGCGGCGAGCGTTCGGAGTAGTCGGCGAGCCCCCCGGCTCGCTGCTTGACCTCGCCGTCCCGGCCAGAGAGCATCGGCCCATGTCCGAGCTCACGGCTGCCGGCAGTGCCATAGACGACCTCCCCGACATGTGGGACGGGTTCATGCGGATGGTCCGCCCGGGCCTCGGCCTGACGGCCTTCGGGGCGAACATCATGAACCTGCCGCCCGACTACGCGACCCGCTCGCATAACGAGTCGCGAAGCGGTCAAGAGGAGCTCTACGTGCGTCTCGCCGGCGCGGGCTGGATCGTCCTGGACGAGTCCGGCGAGCGGCTCGCTCTCGACGAGGAGCACGTCTGCGCCGTCGGCCCGGGCACGACCCGCTCGCTCGCCAGCGGCCCCGACGGCCTGCGCGTCCTCATCGTCGGCTCCGCGCCCGGCCGCGGGTACGAGCCGGTCTCCTTCGGCTGAGGCTCAGGCCGCGCGGCTGCGGCTCGGGCCCCGTCGCCGAAGCTCAGGCCCGTCGCCGAAGCTCAGGCCCCGTCGCCGAAGCTCAGGGCCCCGTCGCCGAAGCTCAGGGCCCCGTCGCCGAAGCTCAGGGCCCCGTCGCCGAAGCTCAGGCCGCGATCGTCGCGATCGCCCGGAGCGCCTCGGTCTCGTCGCTGAGCTCGCTCTGACCCCGGCTGGCGAGCTCGAGCTCGGCGAGCGCCTCGAGCGCGCGCCGCAACGCCTCGGTGTCGGTCGCGCGTGCCTCCTTGATGCGCCGGTCGGCGGCCCACGGGCTCATCCGCAGCGACTCCTTGACCTGCGCCGGGGACTCCCCCGCCTCCAGCCGCGTCGTGATCGCGAGCACGTCGCGCACCCGCCGCGCCATCAGCGGCACGAGCCGCGGGAGCGTCTCGCCCTGGGCACGGAGCTCGAGGAACGCGCGCGTCGCCGCCTGCCCGTTGCGGGCCACGAGCGCGTCGACGAGGCCCCAGACCTGATGCTCGGCGGACTGCGCGGCGGCGCCCTCGACCTCCTCGACGCCGATGTGGGCGCCCTCGCCGTGCTCGAGCGCGAGCTTCTCGAGCTCGCGCAGCAGCCGCTGCTGGCGCTCGCCGACCTGAGCGACGAGCGACTTCGCCGCCGCTCCCTCGAGGGTCACGCCGAGCTTGGCGGCCTCGTCGACGGCCCAGCGCGGGAGCTCCTTCGGCTTGAGCGTCGCCTCGACGGCGATGTCGCCGCCCGCCTTCTTGACCGCCGCGACGAGCTTGGCCGGCGTCTTGACGCGGCCGTCCTCACGGGCGAAGAAGGTCACGGTCGTGTCGGGCGGCATCGCGGCGAGGACCGGCGCGAGCGCCGCCTCGACGTCGGCGTCCTTCCAGCGCTCGACGCCGTCGACGATCAGGAAGCGCCGCCCCATCGCGAAGGTCATCGCGTTGAGCGCGAGCGCCACCGCCTCGGGAGTCGAGGCGTCGCCCTCGAAGACCTCGAGGCCGCCGGTGCCGGACTCCGCCTCCGCCAGCGCGCGCAGGCGCGCGCGGCGCTCGCCGAGGCGTCCGTGGTCGTCGCCGTGGACGAGGTAGGCGGGCTTGAAGGTGGGCACGATCACCGAGTCTAGGCGTGGGCCTGGATGCGCAGCGCGCCGCCCCCGGCCTCCACGCGGACGCTGCCGTCGCGGTCCGTGCGCACGACGCGCGCGCCGGCGGCCAGGAGCGCCCTGACCGTCGCGGCGGCCGGGTGGCCGTAGGTGTTGTGGCGCCCCACCTCGATCGCCGCCAGGCGCGGCCGGATCCGCGTCAGCAGCGCGGGCAGCCCGGGGTCGGCGCTGCCGTGGTGGGAGACCTTGAGGACGTCGACCGGTCCCAGGTCCAGCCCACCGAGGACGTCGGACTCGGCATCGGCGGTCAGCAGCGTGCGCACGCCGCCGGCGTCGGCCTCGGCGACGATCGCCCGCTGGTTCGGGTCGCCGCCCGCGCCCGGCGGTCCGGTCGGCGGCCCCGGCCAGAGGACGCGCAGGGCCAGGCCGCCGATGCGCAGCACCTGCCCGGCCCGCGCGGCGAGCAGGCGGACCTTGCGCCGGACGGCCTCGGCCGCCATGCGGGCGCCGTCGGCGTCCCGCACGCCGTCGCGGCCGTCGAGCACGAGGCCGACCGGCAGCGTCCGCAGGACGGCGGCCGCGCCGCCGTCGTGGTCGGCCTGCGCGTGGGTGACCACGAGCAGGTCCAGCCGCCGGACCCCGGCATGGCGCAGGCGCGTGAGGATCGGGCCGTCCGACGGGCCCGTGTCGACGAGCACCGTCGCCTTGCGCCACTGGATCAGCGTCGCGTCCCCCTGGCCGATGTCGAGGAACGTCAGGCGCAGCCCGGCCGGGCCGCGCGCGCCGCCCGCATGGGTGCGCGAGACCACCACCCCGAAGGCGACGGCCACAAGTGCGCCGGCGAGCATCAGCGGTCGCGCCCGGCGGACGCCCGCCGCGAGGGCTGCGGCGAGGCACGCCGCGGCCACGACCGGGACGGGCAGCTTGGCCTGCGCGCCGGGCAGACCGGCCGACACGTGGGCGATCCACAGGACATATGAGACCGGGAAGCCCGCGAGTGCGGTGAAGGGAGCCGCGATCGCCGTCCCGAGCTGGCCGAGCGCGACGGCGAGCATCCCAAGCCACATCGCCGGCGCCACCGCCGGTGCGGCCGCGACGTTGGCCGGCAGCGAGAATCAGCGACGCCTGCCCGAAGTGTGCCGCGATCAGCGGCGCGGTCCCCAGGGTCGCGGTCGCCGTGAGCGCCATCGCCTCGGCGAGGCCGCCCGGCACGCCGCGCCTCGCCAACCCTTCGCGAACGCGGGCGGCGAGCACGAGGATCGCGACGACCGCCGCGAAGCTCAGCTGCCAGCCCACGTCCCCAATCGCGTGCGGGTTGAGCGCCAGGGTGATCGCCGTCGCGAGCAGGAGGGCGTGCCAGCGCGCCGATGGCCGTCCGGCGAGCACGGCGACGACCCCGGCCGCGCCCATGATCCCGGCGCGCTGGATCGACGGCCCGGCGCCGGCGAGCGGGACGTACAGCGCGATGGCGCCCAGGACGAGCACGAGGCGCAGCGTGATGCCGAGCCCGAGCCCCGCGGCAACGCCGAGCACGAGCGCCGCCAGAAGCATCACGTTCTGGCCGCTGGCGGCGACGAGATGGGAAAGCCCGGAGGCTCGGAACTCGGCGCGCGTGCGATCGTCGAGCGCGCTGTCGTCGCCGAGGGCCATGCCCCGAAGCAGCGCGCCCTCGGGCGGCGGCACCCCCGCGCGCAGGACGGCCTGCGCTCTCGCCCGCACGCCGTCCACGAGGCCGGCGAGGCCGCCCCGGACCGCGCCGGTGTCGCTGAGCGCGTCAGCTCGGAGCTCGGCATGGACGCCGCGGATGCGCTGCCACGCCTGCCCCGCGGCCAGCGGCTCGAGCCCGCCACGGACGTCGAGGATCGCCCCGACGCGCTCGGTCGGCCAGCGCACGCCGCGTCCCGCGCGCAGGAGAACCCGCTCGCCGGCGAAGCCCACCATCGCCACGCGCGAGCCGAACGACTGGCGGCGTGGTGCCTCGAGGAGGATCACGCGCCCGTGGACGGCATGGCCGAGACGCGGCGTGAGCCGCGTTGCGTCGATCGCGTCCAGCCGAGCCTGGGCGAGCAGGACCCCGGCGAGGACGGCGACCGCCAGCGTCACGCGCACCGCGACCCGCGAGGCGAAGGCCGGCGCAAGGCACGCGGCCGGCACCGCGGCCGCCGGCGCGACCGCGCCGGCCACGAGGCCCAGCGCGACGGCCGCCGTCCCGACGTGCCACGGCCGCGCCCGGAGCTCGGCCAGCGCCACGCGCGCGCGGGTCACAGCTGCACCTTCGTGCGCAACGCCGCGAGGCGCTTGGGTCCGATGCCGGGGACCTCGCCGAGGTCGTCGATCGACTTGAACCCGCCGTGCTGGCGGCGGTAGTCGAGGATCTTGCTCGCCGTGGCCGGTCCGACGCCGTCGAGCGTGTCGAGCTGCTCGGCCGTCGCCGTGTTGAGGCTGATCGGCGGCGCGGCGGGTCCGTCGCCGCCGCCCGTCGCGTCGCCGCCGGCGCCCGCGGCGGCCGCGGCGCCGCGGCGCGGCACGACGACCTGCTGGCCGTCGGCGACCTTGGCGGCCAGGTTGATCGCGTTGAGGTCGGCGCCCGCGCGGGGACCGCCGGCGCGGCGCACCGCGTCCTGGACGCGCTCGCCGTCGCGCAGGCGGTAGACCCCAGGGGTGCGAACGGCCCCGGCGACGTGGACCAGCGCCGTCGCCGGCGGGCGCGGGTCGAGGCGAACCGCCGATCGATCCGGCGACGTGCTGGCGCCGCGCGTGCCCGAGGCGGCGTCGAGGCCGGCGGGCGCCCCGGCTCCACTCGCCTGGCCGTGCATGAAGCGCACGCCGAGCACCACCACGACGAGTCCCGCGAGCGCGTAGGCCGCGAGCTGGGAGCGGGTGAGGACGGGCATGCAGCGAGGCTAGGCGGCATCGCGTTACACGGGACATCGGCGTTGCAACAAATCAGCGCAAATCCAGTGCCAGCACACGCGCAATGCGCTCGACGGCCTCCTCGGGCGTGGTTACCTCGTCCACGCCATGCACCGCCCACGTCCCCAGGCCGACGACAGTTCGCCCGAGCTTCAGCGCGAGGGCGACCTCGGACAGCGTTCCGTGGCTCGCGCCCACGGCCACGAGCGCATCGCTCGCGCGCACGAGGAGCCCGTTGCGCAGCTCGCCCAGGCCGGTCGCCACGGCGATCTCGACCCAGCCGTTGGCGGCGTCGCGGTCGTCGCCCGGCAGAATGCCGAGCGTGCGGCCCCGGCGCGACCGCGCCCCGCGGCAGGCGGCCTCCATCACGCCGCCGAGGCCCCCCGTGACCACGACCGCGCCGAGCGCGGCAAGCCCCGCACCCACCTCCTCCGCGACGGCGAGCTCGGTCGATGACGCCTGCCCCGGACCAACCACACCGACGTACGGCGTGCGGGTCATGGGCCGCCTGCCGGCTACCGCACGACGACGTTGACGAGCCGCTCGGGCACGACGACGACCTTGACCACGTCCTTGCCGTCGATGTGAGCCTGGACGTTGGCGGTCGACAGGCACAGCGCCTCGAGCTCGTCGCGCGCGGCGCCCGTGGGCGCCTGCACGCGGTCGCGGACCTTGCCGTTGACCTGGCACACCAGCTCGTACGTGTCGCGCTCCAGGTAGCGCTGGTCGGCGGCGGGCCACGGCTGCTCCCAAACGCGCTCGCCGGTCACGCGCTCGTACGCGTCGGCGGCCGTGTGCGGGGCGAACGGGAAGAGCAGCGAGGAGGCGGTCGCCAGCGCGAAGCGCATGGCGCCTGGCGAGGGGTCGCCCTCCTCGCGCTGCCGGGAGATCGTGTTGGTCAGCTCCATGATCGCGGCGATCGCCGTGTTGAAGGCGAAGCGACCCGCCATGTCGTTGGTGACCTTCTCGATCGCCCAGTGCGCCTTGCGCAGCAGCTCGAGGTCGTCGTCGGAGGACTCGTCGGGGAGCGGATGGTCGGGGATCCGGTCGCCCGTCTCGGCGCTCAGGCGCCACAGGCGGGCCAGGAAGCGGTGCACGCCCTCGACGCCCGTGTCGGACCAGTCGGCGTCCTGGTCGGGCGGCCCGATGAACAGGATGTAGGCGCGCGCGGTGTCGCCGCCGTAGCGGTCGATGTAGGTCTGCGGCGAGATGACGTTGCCGCGCGACTTGGACATCTTGGCGCCGTCGCGGGTGATCATCCCCTGGGTGAAGAGCCGCGCGAAGGGCTCCTGGAAGCCGAGGTGGCCGAGGTCGGCGAGCGCCTTCGTGAAGAAGCGCGCGTACATCAGGTGCAGGATCGCGTGCTCGACGCCGCCGATGTACTGGTCGACCGGCATCCAGCGGGCGAGGACGTCGCGGTCCCAGGGCGCCTGGTCGTTGTGCGCGTCGGTGTAGCGCATGAAGTACCAGGAGGAGTCCACGAAGGTGTCCATCGTGTCGGTCTCGCGCCGGGCGGGACCGTCGCACGAGGGGCACGTCGTGTTGACCCAGTCCTCGGCGGCCGCCAGCGGCGAGCGCCCCTTGGGGGCGTAGTCCTCGACGTCGGGCAGCAGGACGGGCAGGTCCTCGTCGGGGACCGGCACGATCCCGCAGCGCTCGCAGTGGACGACCGGGATCGGACATCCCCAATAGCGCTGGCGCGAGAGCAGCCAGTCGCGCAGGCGGTAGTTGACGGACGCGTGGCCCTTCCCCTCGCGGTCCAGCCAGGCGACGATCCGCTCGAGCGCCTCGCGGTTGGGGAGCCCGTCGAAGTCGGGGTGCGAGTTCACGAGCGGGCCGTCGCCCGTGTACGCCTCCGCCTGGACGTCCTCGCCGCCGGCGATCACCTCGCGAATCGGGAGCTCGAACGTCCTGGCGAACTCGTGGTCGCGCTGGTCGTGGCCGGGGACCGCCATGATCGCCCCGGTGCCGTACTCCATCAGCACGTAGTCGGCGACGTACATCGGGAGCTGCTCGCCGTTGACCGGGTTGGTCACGTAGCGCCCCAGGAAGACGCCCGTCTTCTCCTTGTCGGCGGCGCCGCGCTCCTCGTTGGACTCGTTGAGCGCACGGTTGACGTAGGCGTGAGCCTCCTGCTCGTGCTCGGTGCCCGCGACCAGCCGGAAGACGTCGGGGTGCTCGGGCGCCATGACGAAGAAGGTCGCGCCGAAGAGCGTGTCCGGACGCGTGGTGAAGACCGGGTAGTCGATGCCCAGCTCCTCGCAGCGGAACGTGACCTCGGCGCCCTCCGAGCGTCCGATCCAATTGCGCTGCATCGTCTTGACGTGCGTGGGCCACTCGATCGTGTCGAGGTCGTCGAGCAGGCGGTCGGCGTAGTCGGTGATGCGGAAGAACCACTGCTCGAGCTGGCGCACCTCGACCTCGTGGCCGCAGCGCTCGCAGCGTCCGTCGATCACCTGCTCGTTCGCGAGGACGGTCTGGTCGTTGGGGCACCACTTGACCGCAGCCTCGCGGCGATACGCCAGCCCGTGCTTGAAGAGCTGCAGGAAGATCCACTGCGTCCAGCGGTAGTAGCGCGGCTCGTGGGTGCCGAACTCGCGCGACCAGTCGATCGAGATGCCCCACTCGCGGAACTGGCGCTGGAAGGCGGCGATCGACGCGTTCGTCGAGTCGCGCGGGTGCTGCCCGGTGGCGATGGCGTGGTTCTCGGCCGGCAGCCCGAAGGCGTCGTAGCCCATCGGATGCAGCACGCGATAGCCCTGGCGGCGGCGGAAGTGGGCGACGGCGTCGCCGATCGAGTAGTTCTTGAGGTGGCCGATGTGCGGCTCGCCGCTCGGATACGGCAGCATCTCGAGCACGTAGGCCTCCTCGCGCCCGTCGGGCTCGTTGGACACCTCCCACGTGTGCTCGTCGCTCCAGACGCGCTGCCAGCGCGGCTCGATCTCACTCGGGTCGTAGCGATAGGGCTCGGCCATGTCGAGCCGCGAAGGATAGGGCGCGGCTCGCGGGCGGCACCGTGCGGGCGGCGGCGCGGCGACGACCGATCCGCCGACTGGCGGTACAATGCCCGCCCAGTACCAGCCTGGGGCTATAGCTCAGCTGGGAGAGCGCCTGCATGGCATGCAGGAGGTCGCCGGTTCGAGCCCGGCTAGCTCCACTCGGAGAACCCCCGCAAACGTGGGGGTTTCTTCGTTGGAGGCGAGCGCGTGCCAGATGCGTGTCACTGCGATTCTGCGGTTTTGGCCCGGTCTTTGGCCCGATCTCGGCTCCGGCTGACCCGATTCAGCCGGGATTGCGGCCTCGTCGCGCCGCCGTCTTGGAGCGACTCATCGGGCGCCTCGCCCCCCTCGCCGCGGCGCGCGGCTCGCCTCTTCCGCCACCGACGAGGAGGTGGTCGAAGGCGCGACCGATCTGCTCGCGATCGCGACGCTTACGCTCGAGCGTCGTGGGGCGCCGCGATGCGCGCCCACGAGCAGGCACCGCCTGACCCCGGCTTCCGCGATCGACTCCGAGCGCTCGCCGACGCGGCGGCTGCGATGCGCGACGCCCACGACCGGGCGCTCCAGGCAGGACTGGCATGGCGGCCCGTCGCTGACTCCGAACGCGCGCGCCCACCGTACGAGCTGCGACCGGGGACCGGCCGCCGCGGCCCAGCAGAGCTCTGGACGCGCTTCGACACGGCGGTCCGGCAGCTCAACCAGGCCGGCTCTGGACGCGCTTCGACACGGCGGTCCGGCAGCTCAACCAGGCCGGCGCCGCCGACAACCTCGGCGACGTGGTGGACGCCTACTCGGCTAGCCCACGCCGCCTCGGCGCCGGCCGACGCGCTACCAGCCGCCGGCGAGTAACGCGACCTGCACTCAGCTCGCGCAACGGCTAGCGCAGCGACGCCGCGCGTCCGGGTCAGTTCACGTCCGCCGCGTGCGCTTCAACGACGACCCGAGGTGGCCCTCCGTAAAGGGGTGGGAAGAACGTCGGTCCGGTACGCGGTCCGCATCGATCGGCCTGCGGACTCGGGGCCGAGCAGGAGTAAGTTGCGCCCTGTGGACCTCAGCGATCTCGGGCTCGGCGGGCCGTTCGAGGAATCCTTGCATGCGAGGCGTGGCCTGGGCCAGACCCGCGTCGCGGCTCAAGGACTGACCGGCCACCTTGCCGTGTGCGACGACGTGCTCGACGGCGACGGCAGGGTCTCGACGGGCGCAGCTTGGCGGTGACGGATCCGCTGCCGCTGCCAGAAGGTTTCGCTGTCGGCCATTGGACCGACCCTGAGTTGCGCACCGGCTGCACGGTCGTCATCCCGCCCGCGGGAACGCGGGGCGCGGTCGACGTGCGCGGAGGCGGGACGGGCACACGCGAGAATCGAGGCGCTGTCGCCACTGGCGAACGCCGAGGGGCCGACCGCGGTCCTGCTGACGGGTGGCAGTGCCTTCGGGCTTGCGGCCGCGGACGGTGTGATGCGCTGGCTCGAGCGGCGCGGCCTCGGGCGGCCCACGCCGATGGGCGTGATCCCGTTGGTGCCCACCGCGGTGGTGTTCGACCTCACGGTTGGGAAACGCGGCAGTCGGCCCGGGGCGGAGGAGGGCGCCGCCGCGTGCCAGACGGCCGCCGGCGGCATTCCGCCACGCGGCGCAGTCGGAGCGGGCGCGGGTGCCGCCGTGGGCAAGGCGCTGGGGCGCGAGCGAGCCACACGGGGCGGCTTGGGCTACGCGGCGACGCGCGTGAGCGGCGGGACGACCGTCGCTGCGATCGCGGTCGCCAACGCCTCCGGAGACGTGATCGACGACGGCAAAGTCGTGGGCGGCCCGCACAGCGAGCGCGGCGAGCTGCTGCGAACCGTCGAGCTCATGGAAGACATGCCTCAGCTCCCGGAGTGGGCCATGAGGCCCGGTCAGAGCACGACGCTGGCCTGCGTTTGCACCGACGCCACCCTGGACAAGCGCGGCTGCGGCATCGTCGCGCGAGTCGCGAGCGCCGGGATCGCGCGGGCAGTCGACCCAGCCTTCACGCCCCTCGACGGCGACGTCGTCTTCTGCCTCGCATCTGGAGGCGGACCGCCGCCTGCGCCCGGTCCCGCCGCGTCATGGTCGCTGACCGTTCTGGGCGCCATGGCCGCGACCGTGGTCGCTGCGGCGATTCGCGACGCGGTACGCCAAGCGGGCGCAAGCGCCCCTCCGTCATCGGCGGCCAGCCCGGAGTGAGAATCGGCGAAAGCTCGCGGCCCAACCGGGCAAACACCACGCCGTGGCTGGATCCAGCGCCATCGAAATGGCCAGCCTCCAGTAACACTCAAACCGGGCGTCTGCAGGCTATTCGGCCCGTGTCCATGCTCCGCTCACTTACTGGAAGTACTGGTGTCACCGGTTGGAGGTTGGGTCGGAAATCGCCTCGCGACGCCAAGGATGTGTGGTAGGCGCGGGAACGGGGCGCACGGCGTGACCGGGAAGCGCTCGATGCGCTCGATCCCGAACCCAGCGCGCTCGATCGCGGCCTCGGTATCGCGTGCCAAGTGGTACCCGCCGAAGAGTCTCAGACCGTTGCATCGGCCAAACGCTGCAGCCGGGCCTCGAACCGTCGCGCGGCAACCACATGCTCGTAGAAGCGAAGCTCGCCGCCTGAGCGGCGTCCCGCGAACCGTGCGAATCGCCCGTGGGCGAGTTTGTGAGCAGGTCTGCGGCGGCCTTTCGCCGCCCGCTGCACGAGCTCGACACGATCCTCCAACAGCCCCCGCCGCAGCCCGACGAGCTCCGCGTCAGCCTTGGCGATGTACCAGCTCAATCGCTACGGCCTGCCGCTCCTCTACTGGCGCGATGGTCAAGGGCCGCTGACGATCAGCCGACGAGGTCGGCCGTCGTGATGACGGGACCCAGGCGATCGGGGTCTCCGGTGACATCCTGAGCGAGCCTGAGCAGCAGCGGGACCGGCAGCGGCACGTGCGTGCGCCGCTCGTCGGGGCAGGCGTCGTGGGCGAAACCGGCGCGCGCGAGCGCGACGGCCATGGCGCGGGCGGCCATGTAGCTGTTAAAGCCGATCAGAAGTTGGGTCACGCGGGTCTCGAGCCCAGGCTCGATCGTCGAGCCGCGGTTGTGCAGCACCACCCAGTGGCGGTCGGGCATCAGGCGGACCACGAAACAGTCCCAGCGGCTGCCGTCGAAGGAGGCTGCGACCCGGGGACGCTGCCGCGATGCCGCATCAAGGCGCATGCCCGCAATCTCCGCGCCCCGAGGGGATTGGTCATCGGCGGTCTCCCGCAGCAGTCGACCGGAGAATTACCGGGCCATTTCGCGCTGCTCGCGAACCACCCCGCTCGACCACGATCACCATCAGCGGGCATGACCTGGGTTCACCGGCTCTGTAGATCGCCGGTCGTTCGCTGTGGGTTTGCCCGGATGCCCGCGTCGTCTCGCCGACTGAATATCAGTGGCATGAGCATGACAGCCACAGCGCGGTCAATCGATGGCACGCTCCGCCACGAGGTCGACGTCAACGGACGTCACACGATCATCACCGACGAGCCGACACGGCTCGGGGGCACCGACGCTGGTCCCGCTCCCCACGAACTCCTGGCCGCGATGCTCGCCGCGTGCGCCTCGACCATGATCCTGATGTATGCGAACGCGCGCGGCCTGGAGCTGGATGACCTACGCGTCGATGTCGTCTACGACCCCGAACCCACCCCGCGGCACATCGAGTTGGTCGTTCACGCGCCCGTGGGCTTGACTCGCGAGCAGACCGAACGACTGCGCCGGATCGCCGACACGTGTCCGGTCAAGCGCGCGCTCGAAGCAGGATTCACGTTCGACGAGAAGGTCGTCGTCCATGGCGTCGAGGCGGTGGCGCCGAGCCTGCGAGCGTGAACGGCGCTGCTCCCGCTCGTGCGGGAGCGTCGTAGTTACCCGCAGCGCTGCGTCGTCGACGCGCTCCACGAGAACCGCGAGATCGAAGTCGACTACAGCAGTTCAAGTTTGACGTCGTGGCGCGCTTTCACCCAGACGGCGTTCGAGCCGCCGGTGGCCGACGTCGACCGCTGGGTCCCGCGTTCGCGTGGAAGGAGGCGTCTCGGGGAGGTTCACGAGATGGCGGGAAAGGACGAAACCTACGGCGACGGAAGACGTCGCGGGGTCGCGTTGTGGCGCTGGTGCGCGGGCGCAGGCAGATGCTGTCGGTTGGTCCCGCCACCGCCGCCCTCGCCCACCGCGCGATGGGAGGGGCGAGGATTCGCGATCTCAGCGCTGACCTCGTGCGCGATGGACTCGCGGCCCCACATCGCCTACGGCGGGCGCGTCCTGCCGCGTGTTGTTGGGCGAGTGCGTCCGTCTCACCGATGATCTGGCGCATCGCCCGCCGGGCGATCGCGAGTGCGTCCTCGTCATATGAACGTGCCCCGACGCGACCGACCTCGCCCGGGCCTGCTCCCCGGTCCGTTTGACGACGCCGATCGTGTCGCTTCGTGCGCGGTGCTGATTCGCCACGAGTTGCTCGAGCCCGTGACCCGTCGAGGACGTCGGGCACGCTGCGACGCCTGCCGAGGACCCGGCGCGCGAGAACGCGGCTTCGCGCGCGTTTGGTCCTCAACACAGACCGCCGCCGACGGCGGCTGACGCGTGCGGGTTTCCCCTTTTCGCATGGGGCTTTCCGCGGATGGCGCACGCCGGGGGTTGGGCGAGGATCCGCGCGTCGGCCCGAAACCAGGGAGATGGTCATGCCCGCGAAGTCGCCATCGGGCTCTTCGATCTTCGTAGAGTCGTCCGTCGCTCAGCGCGTCCGGCGCCTCGCGCGGCGTGACGACGCATTCATGCTCCCGCGACCCGTGCCGGGGGAGCCTGGACGCGTCGTCGTCGACGCGACCTGGGGCACCATCATGCCGATCGAGCCGGCGCCCGGCGTGCGCACGGTCGGCGAACTGGAGGTCATTGCTCACATCGAGGCCGACCTGCCGCTGATCGACACTCGCCTGCCAAAGTACGTGGCCGCGGGCACGATCCCGACGGCGCGCGTCGTGCCGCACAACGAGACCGCCGACCGGCTCGACGAGTTCGATGCCAGCGTCGACACCGTGCTGTTCTGCAACGGGCCGCAGTGCGCCGCTACGCCCGACGCGATCCGGACCCTGCTGCGCGCCGGGCACCCGGCGGAACGTCTCCTTTACTACCGCGGCGGGATCCACGACTGGGTCACGCTCGGCCTGCCACTCGAGCCCGACGCAGAGCCGCCACCGGCACATCGCCGACGGTAACCCGCGCGCAGTCAGAGGTGCGCCAGGGACGGCTCCACGGCGATGGCCGCTGTGGGCCGATCGACCAGCCCCGGCGCTGCCGGCTGTTAACGCCGCCGTCGGCCAGGTGGATGACGTGGCGGGCGCCGTGGTCTCTTCGTCGCAGATCAGGACGAGGCGCAGCCGAGGTCGTCACGGATGGCCTGACGGAAGATCACGACCGCGCCGCGCTGGGGTCGGGGGCGAGCAGCGCGCCGCGGGGAGGCCTGCCGCGAGCCAGGCGTGCATGCCGCCGGCGATGCTGGCAACGTCATCACGCTGCCGCGCGGCCCGGCGCGCCGCCAGCGCGCTGCGATGACCGGACCGACAGACGAACGCGACCGGCCGGTCGCTGCGGACCTCGTGCAGGCGGCGCGCCACTTGGCCCAGCGGGATGTGGGTGGCGCCCGGCACGCGCACCCGACTCCACTCGGCCTCGCTTCGGACGTCGACGATCACGAGCAGGCCCATGAAGAACCGGTCGGACGCAGCGCCCGCCGTGATCGTTTGCACGTGCCTGCGAAACCGCACCCCCGCCTCCTAGGCGTGGCCGAAGCGGACGTCGGGGAGGATGCGGTGAAGGGGCGCGGGCAGCCACCAGGCCCACTTGCCCAGCAAGCGCAGCAGCACGGGCACGAGCAGCAGCCGGACGAGCGCGGCATCCAGCAGGACGGCGACGCCGAGGATGACCCCCATTTCCTTGGGCGGCAGAGGCCCGGAGAGCGCGAAGGTGAAGAACACCGCCACCATCACCGCGGCGGCGGCGAACACGACGCGCCCGGAGTGCGCGACGGCGCCGATCATCGCCTCGTGCGGGTCGTGGCTGCGATCCCAGTGCTCCTTGGCCGACGAGAGCAGAAACACGGTGTAGTCCATCGAGATCGCGAAGATCATCGCGAAGAAGAACACCGGTCCCCACGCGTCCAGGAAGCCCTGGGGCTCGAAGCCCAGCAGAGCGCTGCCGTGGCCCCCCTGGAAGATCAGTCGCGCGACGCCGAACGCCGCGCCCGTGGCCAGCAGGTTGGTCAGCACGCCAAAGGCCGCGATGATCGGGGCCTGCAACGCGACAAGCAGCAGCAGGAATCCGAGCGTGAGCACGACCCCGATGACCAGCGGCGTCTTGGCCGCCAGCAGCGACTCGAGGTCGTGGTTCTCGGCCACCGCGCCGCCCACAAGCGCACCCGGCGGCACGCCAGAGCGCAGGCGATCGACGGTCCTGCCGACGGCCTTCGCCGACGGATCGGCGTTCGGGATCGCCTGCACCATGGCGGCGCCGCCAGCGCCGGGCACGACCGGCATCACCCGCGCGACGCCGGGGTCGGCCTTGGCCACCGCCGTGACGCGCTGGGCGTCGCGCTGCGTGGTGGCGATCTGGATCGCACCTGGAGCGCCCCGGCCGAAGGCCTGCTGAACCTGGGTGTAGCCGACGCGCGAGCTGTCGGCGCTCGGCACGACCTTGATCGAAGGCATGCCGGTCTTCAGCCCGAAGACCGGCAGCGCCAGCACCAGCAAGGCCACGACCGCGATCGAGCCGAAGGCCAGCGGGTGCTTCCACAGCCGCTCGCCCCAGGCGGCGAAGCGCGGCGAGCGGTGCTCGCCGGAATGCACCCACGGAAGCGAGACGTTGTCCACGCGCGGGCCGAGCTTCCCCAGGACGGCGGGCAGCAGCGTCAGCGTGGCCGCGAGGATGAAGATGACCGAGAGCATGATCCCCAGCGCCATCGACCGGAAGGCGGGGCTCGGGACGAGCATGACTGCGGTGAGCGAGAATCAGCACCGTGACGCCGCTGAAGAGCACGGCCTTTCCGGCGGTGTCCATCGTCTCGGCGACGGCGTCCTCGACGGGCTCCTTGGAGCCGAAGAGCGCGCCGCGGAAGCGCATGACGATGAACAGCGCGTAGTCGATGCCCAGCGCGAGCGCGAACATCAGCGCGAAGTTCATCGCCCAGATCGAGACGTCCAGCAACCGCGTGGCGAGATACAGCGACCCCGCCGAGGCCACCAGCCCGAGGATCGTGAGCATCAGCGGCAGCCCCGCGGCCACCAGCGAGCCGAAGGCGAGTACGAGGATCACCATCGTCACCGGCCAGCTGAAGAGCTCGGACTTCATCATCGCGGTGCGGTTGGCGGTGTTGAAGTCCGACCACATGCCGCTGGCGCCGGTCAGCGAGACCTGGACGCCGTCGCCCTGCAGACGATGCAGCTCGGTCTTGAGGTCATCAGCGGCGCGGACCATGGTGTTGGCGTCGGCCGCGGCGCCGGCCTGCACGATCGCGGTGTGGCCGTCGCCCGAGATCGACACTCCCGGCTGCGGCGCCACGACGGACTTCACGCGCCGGTCGCCCTTTAGGACGTTCTGCGTCGAGGCGACGGCCCGCTGGAAGGCCGGGTCGTTGACCGTCTTGTCGGAGGAGTGCACGACGACCATCAGGGCGCTGGACGACAGGCCGTGGAAGTTGCTGTCGATCGCCTTGCGTGCGGCGACCGACTCCGAGCCCGTGGCCTCCCAACCCGCGCCCGACAGCGCCGTCTCGACCTTCGGGGCGAAGACGCCGAGCACGACGGCCACGAGTGCCCAGGCGATCGCGACCATCCGGAAGTGCGTCGCGGTGTAGCGACCGAGGCGGCCGATGGGTCCGTATGTGGTGGTCATCGAGGACCGACCTCCGTGGGGTACAGGGTCGAGCGCAGGCCGAACGCACGGCTGAGCACGAGCGACGCGGGGCATGCGGCGAAGAGGACGTAGAGCCACTGGTTGACGCCGACGAACGCCGTCAGCAGCAGAAACCAGGCCGACACGACGGCAGCCAGCATGGCGCTGAGCAGCGTCACGGTCGCGGCCATCGCGAAGAGCACCCGCTCCAGCGACCAGCCAGCCTGCCGGGCGCAGGATCGCATGGGGCTCATGCGGGCTGGCCTCCCTGCAGGATCGCGTCGAGCTCTGAGAGCTGGCGGCGCAGACCTCCGCACACCTGCTCGCACAGCTCGAAAACGCCATCGTCGGCGATCGCGAAGACCGACGAGGTGCCCCGCTTCGTGCGGCTGACCATGCCCGCCTGCAGCAGCACGCCCAAGTGCTTGGACACGTTCTGCTGCGACGCATCAAGCGCCTCCTGCAGCTCGCCGACGGTCGCCTCGCCGTCACGCAGGCGGTCGAGCAGTCTGATGCGCATCGGCTCACCGAGGACGCGGAAACGCTGCGCGATCAGATCCACCAGCTGCTCGGGCAGCGGGCGGGGAATCGGGACGGTCTCGGACATCTACAACTCCACAGTTGACAAGCAGTAGATGCGGGACTATATCTACATCTCAACAACTGTCAAGTAGTGAATGGGAGGATCCTGATGCCCTCCGACTGTCGAGGGCCCTGTGGAGCAAGTTGGTCGTTCGACCGACTAAGCTAGGCGCGTGTCGGGTAAGCCGCATCTCGCCACCGACGGCCGCGTCCTCCGCGGCGAGGCGACGCGCCGACGGATCGTCGACGCCGCTCGTGAGATCCTGCTCGAACGCGGCCACGCCGTCGCGAGCACGCGCGCGGTGGCCGACGAGGCGGGCGTGCCGCTCTCGCTCGTGCACTACCACTTCGGTGGCAAGCAGGGCCTGCTACTCGAGGTGCTTCAGGGCGAGAACGAGCTGCTGTTGAGACGCCAGCAGAATCTCTACGCCGCCCCCGGGCCTCTCGCCGAGAAGTGGCGCACGGCCTGCGACTTCCTTGACCAGGACATCCGCTCGGGCTATGTGCGCGTGCTGTGGGAGCTCTGGGCGGCAGGGCTCGCCGACGAGGAGCTCGCCGCCGGCTGGCGCTCAGCCATGCGCGGCTGGCGGCGCCTCCTTGAGTCCGTGTTCACCACCTGGGCCGAGGAGCTCGAGATCGAGCTGCCGCTTTCCCCCCGCGCCCTCTCCACGCTCCTCGCCAATATGTTCGAGGGAATTGAGATCGAGCTGCTCGCCGGCGTGCCCGAGGAGGACGCGCCCCATGGCGAGGTGCTCGCCGCGATGGGCGTGCTCATTGAGCGCGCCGAGGCGAGAGACTGAACCGTGCGGCGCGTCGGAGGACGGGCTTGCGCTCGCGTGTTCGGACCTCCATCCACCGTGGGATCGCGGGTGCAGCAGAAGCAACTCGAGCTGCGTGACAGGGTGGATGTGCTGGGCGATGAACCGCCGAACGCCGAGCGATGTGCGACGGCGGCCGTGCCGGCGCGGGGGCGGTCGCTGTCGCGATCATGCGATCGAGGAAGCTCGCGAACGGCAACCCTGCGCAGCCGACGGATATTCCGCGGTCCACCGGGCGACCGCCCTATCTGGTTCACCCCCGTGCTGGATCCGTCGTCAAGTGAGTTCTGGAACGACGTCCAAGCCCGCGAGCTCGGAAGATCGGGCCAAAGGCCGCCGTCTTTGGCCTGATCCGATCAGAAAAGGACGGAAATTCCGCACAAACGTCCGCCGCGACTCAAGCGCTGGCGACAGAGAATGCGCTGCAAATACCACGAAATCAGGGGACCCAAACGCCTGCATGGCATGCAGGAGGTCGCCGGTTCGAGCCCGGCTAGCTCCATCTCACGAGGCCGCCTTCGGGCGGCCTCTTTCGTGCTCATCGACCGCCAGCGGGCACGCGCCACCTTCGCCCGCCGGGGCCGCACGCGAATCCTCGATGGTGACGGGAATCCGCAGCCGCGCGCCACAGCGGCCCCTGTCCCTTCGGCTAGGAACCGGTGCGTGGAACTGCGCTATGCATGTCCGCGACCGCGCGCTGGATCGGTCTCGCTGCGGTCGCTCCGGCATCCGGAGCGGGGGCCCGGTTGCTCGAACAGATCGGCCGGGCCCCCCGGACGCCGCCGCCGCGGCGTGCCCGCTCAGCTCGCCGCCGACGACGCCGGCAGCTCCGCCAGCAGGGTCTGGGGATCGAAGTCGCGCCGGGGCACGTCGCCCCACAGGGACTCGAGCCGATAGAAGTCGCGCGTGTCCGGGGTGAAGATGTGGACCACGACGTCGAGGTAGTCCATGAGGACCCAGCGGGCCTCCGAGACGCCCTCGACCCGCCGCGGTAGCAGGCCGTGCTCCTTCTTCAGACCCTGGTGGATGGCGTCGTGGATCGCCTTGGTCTGGCGGTCCGTGTTGCCGGAGCAGATCACGAAGAAGTCGGTGTATCCGGCCACCTCGCGAAGGTCGAGGGCGACGATGTCGATCGCCTTCTTGTCCGCCGCGTGCGCGGCGATGGTGGTCGCGAGCCGCTCGGGGCTCAGGCTCATGCGGCAGGCCTCCCCGCTGCTGTTCGGTACAAGCTGTGCTCGGCGATCGCATCGGCCACGGCATCCGGGACGAGGTACCGGATCGGCCGCCCCTCCGCGACGCGCCTGCGGATGGCCGAGGAGGAGATGTCGATCCTCGGCATGTCGAAGAACGCGACGCGATCGCCCGGGTGCAGAGGCTCCAGACGACGGATCACGTCCTCGCGGCGGACGCCCTCGCGCTCGGCGACGGCGAGCCGCGCAAGGCCCAGAAGGGCCTCGGGCTCACGCCACGCCGGGAGGCTCTGGGCCATGTCGCCTCCGACGATGAAGGTCAGGTCGTGCTCCGGTTCGAGCTCATGTAGCTCCCTCAGGGTATCGACCGTGTAGGACGCGCCACCACGGTCGACCTCGAGCGTCGATACGCCCAGGCGCTCGTCGCCGGCCACGGCGAGCCGGCAGAGCTCGATGCGCGCGTCGCCGCCCGGGTCCTCGCGCGCCTCCTTGTGCGGCGGCACGGCCACCGGCATGAACAGGACGTGGTCGAGGTCGAGCTGGTCGAGCGCCTCCTGCGCCATGACGAGGTGACCCATGTGCGGCGGATTGAACGTCCCGCCGAGGATGCCGATGTGACCCATGCGTGAAGCGCAGGTGAAGCCCGCGCGGCGAGGAGCGCCCTCAGCCCCTCACGTGGCCGTCGCCCACGACGACGTATTTGAAGGTGCACAGCTCGCGCAGGCCGATCGGGCCGCGCGCGTGCAGCTTCTGCGTCGAGTTGCCGATCTCCGCGCCCATGCCGAACTGGCCGCCGTCGGTGAAGCGCGTCGAGGCGTTGATGTAGACGCACGCCGCGTCGACCCCGCGCTCGAACGCGCGCGCTGCGGCTGCGTCGGAGGTGACGATGGCCTCCGAGTGGCCGGAGCCGTGGGCGTTGACGTGCGCGATCGCCTCGTCCACGGAGTCGACGACGCCGACGGCGAGGATCAGCGCCAGGAATTCGGTGTCCCAGTCCTCCTCGGTGGCGTCGGTCAGCGTCCCCGCGAGGGCCTGGCCGGCGAGCGCGTGCGCGCGCCCGTCGACGCGCAGCTCGACCCCGGCCTCGCGGAGCGCGCCGAGCACGCGCGGCAGAAAGGCCGGCGCCGCGGCGGCGTGCACGAGCAGCGTCTCGGCGGCGTTGCAGACGCCGGGGCGCTGCGTCTTGGCGTTGACGACGATCCGCTCGGCGGCGTCGAGGTCGGCGCGCGCATCGACGTAGACGTGGCAGTTGCCCGAGGCGGCGTAGATCACCGGGACCGTCGCCACGCCCTTGAGCGCCGCCTTCAGCCCCTCGCCCCCGCGCGGGACGATGAGGTCGACGACGCCCTCCTGCGTGGCGAGCTCGGCGAGCTCCTCGCGCCCGCCGCCCGCGACGAGCACGACGGCGCCCTCGGGCACCCCGGCCTGCACCGCCGCGTCGGCGGCGATCGAGGCCAGCACCGCGTTGGAGTGCGCCGCCGACGACGACCCGCGCAGCACGATCGCGTTGCCCGACTTCAGGCACAGCGCCGCCGCGTCGATCGTGACGTTCGGCCGCGCCTCGTAGACGACGGCGACGACCCCCAGCGGCACGCGCACCTTGCGCACGTCCAGCCCGTTGGGCAGCCGGTGGCCGTCGATGACCTCGCCGACCGGGTCCGGGAGCGCCGCGATCGCGCGCACGCCGTCGGCCATCCCGCGCACACGCGCGGCGTCGAGGGCGAGGCGGTCGAGCAGCGCCGCGTCGAGCCCCGCCTCGCGCCCGGCCTCCATGTCGCGCGCGTTGGCCTCGAGGATCTCCGGCGTCCGCGCCTCGAGCGCGTCGGCGACCGCGTGCAGGGCGGCGTCCTTGACGCCGGTCGGCAGCGCGGCCAGCGCCCGCGAGGCGTCGCGCGCGGCGAGGCACAGCTCGGCGACGGAGCGGGCGGGCGCCCTGGCAGCGACCGGTGCGGCGGTGGTGGCCATCGACCTATTACACCAAGCCGAGCCGAACGCGATCGAGCGCCGACCTCCGGGGCTATCTCGTCGGCGTGGCCTCGCCGCCGCCATTCTCCGGAATTCCGAAGTCCGGAGGAGGGCTGCTGGGCATCGGGTTCGGGCGCGGCCGCTTGCTCATCGGGCTTCGAGTCTACGCCGTCAGCGACAGGGTCCAGAGGATCACCTCGACGCCGAGCGCGACCGCCGAAGCCACGTACCACTTCGCGAGCCGGTCGAGCTCAGCGACGTTCTTGCCCCTGATCCGCTCGAGCCAGCCGACCGTGGCCTCGTAGGCCTCGTCGACCTCCCGGACGACGCGAAGCAGCGCGGTGCCGCGAAACTCGGTCGTGAGCTCATGAGGGAGGAGGGTGTAGACCGCCGTCCCCACGCTCACGCGATAGGCAACGAGCGCGAGGACCGCCGTGGTGTTGACGGAGCCCTGAGTGACGCCGAGGAACGACCCGGCGATCGACGCAGCGGCCAGGAGGGTCCCGGCCCGGTTCTTGAGATCGCCGAGCCGGTCCGCTTGATCGCGGAGCGCCGAGCGACTGAGCTCGTAGGCAAGCCTGTTGGTCTCTCTCACCAAGGCATTCGCCAGCGTAGTACGGCTCCGGACGAGATCCGGGACCCGGCGGTCACCTGACGCAGACCGTCCGCACAACGTCAACGAAGCGAGGCGATGCCGGCGCGTTCTCGCGCGGCAGCGACCCCTAGACCAAGACGAAGTAGTCCCGGTGGACCGCCTCGTCGGTCGCGCGCGGCAGGACCTCGCGGACCTGGGAGCTCTTCATGCCCATCACGCGGCGCAGCTCGGTGGCGGAGTAGTTGGAGATCCCCTTGCCGATCACGGCCGCGCCCTCGGCGACGTGGACGGCGTCGCCGGCGTCGAAGCCGCCGTGGACGTCGACGATTCCGACGGGCAGCAGCGAGGTGCCGCCCTCGCGCAGCGCCCGAGCCGCGCCGGCGTCGATGACGACGGTGCCGTGCGACGGCTTTGCGTAGCGCAGCCACAGCTTGAAGGAGGAGTAGCGGGCCTGCTGCGCGGCGAAGCGCGTGCCGGCGGCGCCGCCGCCGAGCACCGACCCGAGCGCGGACTCGTCGAGGCCGTTGCAAATGACCGCCGGGATGCCCGCGGCCGTGGCCATCTCGGCGGCCACGACCTTCGAGCGCATGCCGCCCGAGCCCAGAGGCGACGTGGCGTGGCCGATCGAGATCTCGTCCAGGCGCCCGAAGTCGGTGACCTCCTCGACGAGGCGCGCGGCGGGATCGCGGCGCGGGTCGGCCGTGTAGAGGCCGTCGGTGTCGGTGAGCAGCACGAGCAGCTCGGCGCCGATGAGGATCGCCACCTGCGCCGCGAGGAAGTCGTTGTCGCCGAAGGAGATCTCGTCGGTGGTGGTCGTGTCGTTCTCGTTGATGACCGGCACGACGCGCCAGTCGAGCAGCCGGCGCAGGGTCTGGCGCGCGTTGAGGTAGTGGGTGCGCGCGCTCATGTCGAAGAAAGTCAGGAGCACCTGCGCGCTCGTGATCCCGCGCTCGCGCAGCAGCTCGTCGTAGACGCGGTACAGCTTGCCCTGGCCGACCGCGCTGGCGGCCTGGAGGTCCTCGACCGCCGTCGGGCGCGGCGAGAGGCCCATGACCTGGATCCCGCGCGCGATGGCGCCGGAGGTCACGACCACGACCTCGTCGCCCGCGCCGTGACGGGCCGCGACCTCGTCGCACACGCGCGCGAGCACGTCCGGGCGCAGCGCGCCGGAGTCCTCGGCAACGATGCTCGAACCGAGCTTGACGACGTAGCGGGCCATCGCCAGCGCAGGCTATCCAGGGTCCAGCTCGAAGACGACGCCGCCGATCTCGACGTCGTCGCCGGGCTCGAAGCCGGCGGCCTCGAGCGCGCGGACGACCCCCATGCGGTGCAGCCGGCGCTCGATGTGGGCCAGCGCCTCATCGTTGTCGATGTCGAAGCGCGCGACCAGGCGCTCGACGGGCGCACCGCTGACGCGGAAGGCGCGCTCCCCCATCGGCTCGACCCGCCAGCCGCGGTCCGCGGCGGGCCGGAAGACGCGGTGCTCGGCGAGCTCCTCCTCGGCGGCGAGCTCGGCCGCCGGGTGCGGCGCCTCGACGGGCACGCGGTGCAGGAGCTCGCGCGCGAGCTCGTCGAGGCCCACGCGCGTGGCGCTCGAGGTGATGAGCACCGGCACGTCGTCGCCCAGGCGCGCGCGCCATTGCGCCGCGGCGCCGTCCGCCGCCTCGGGGGTGACGAGGTCGGCCTTCGACAGGGCCAGCACGCGCGGCAGCGCGGCCAGGCGCGCGTCGTGGGCGGCGAGCTCGCGCTCGATCGTCTCCCAGTTGGCGACCGGGTCCGAGCCGTCGAGCGGAGCGAGGTCGAGCACGTGGACGAGCAGCCGGGTGCGCTCGACGTGCGCGAGGAAGTCGTGGCCGAGCCCGGCCCCCTCCGACGCGCCCTCGATGAGCCCCGGGATGTCGGCCACCACGAGCTGGCGGTCGTCGGACTCCAGCGTGCCCAGCACCGGCTCGAGCGTCGTGAACGGGTAGTCGGCGACCTTCGGCGCGGCGCGCGTCAGGCGCGAGAGCAGCGACGACTTGCCCGCGTTGGGAAGCCCGACGAGCCCGACGTCGGCGAGCAGCTTCAGGCGCAGGTCGACCCAGCCCTCGTCGCCGGCCAGGCCGCGCTCGGCGAAGCGCGGCGCCTGCCGGGTGGACGAGGCGAAGCGCTTGTTGCCGCGCCCGCCCGAGCCGCCGCGCGCGAGCACGGCGCGCGCGCCGGGCACCACGAGGTCGTACTCGGTGCCGTCCTCGGTGACCGCCTGCGTGCCCGGCGGAACGAGCACGACGAGGTCGCCGCCGTCGGCCCCGTGGCGCAGCGCGCCCTGTCCGTGGCCCCCGCGGCGCGCCTTGTAGTGGGCCCTGCGCTTGAAGGACTGCAGGTCGCGCAGGGAGTCGTCGCAGAGCAGTACGACGTCGCCGCCGCGGCCGCCGTCGCCGCCGTCGGGGCCGCCGCGCGGCACGTGCGCCTCGCGGCGGAAGGAGCGACAGCCATCCCCGCCGGCGCCGCCCTGTACGAAGATGCGCGCCTTGTCGTAGAGCATGCACGGCCCATCGTAGAAAGGACCCGCCCCATGGCTGACGACGACAATGTCTTCCTCATCACCGGCGCGAGCTCCGGCATCGGCGCCGCGACCGCGCGTCACGCGGCGCAGGCCGGCTACCGGCTCGTGCTCGCCGCGCGCTCGGTCGACCGCCTCCAGGAGCTCGCCGGGGAGCTCGGGGGCGACGAGCGCGCGGTGGCGGTGCGCTGCGACGTCACCGAGTGGGACGACCAGGAGGCGCTCGTGGCCGCGACCCTCGAGCGCTTCGGACGCCTCGACGTCGCCTTCGCCAACGCCGGCTTCGGCGCCTCGCGCGGCTTCCTCGCCGACACGCCGGAGCACTGGCGCGAGATGGTGCTCACCAACGTCCTCGGCGCCGCCTACACCGTCCGGGCGACGCTCCCCGCGCTCAAGGAGTCCAAGGGACACATCCTCCTGACGGGCTCGGTGGCCGGCCGGCGCGCGATTCCGGGGAGCCTGTACTCGTCGACCAAGTGGGCCATCACGGGCATGGGCGAGTCGCTGCGCCAGGACGTCAACGACACGGGCATACGCGTCACCGTCGTCGAGCCCGGACAGGTCGACACGCCGTTCTTCGACAACCCCGGCGAGGGGCGCCTGCAGGCCGACGACATCGCCCGGGCGGTCATCTTCGCCGTGGAGCAGCCGCCGCACGTCGACGTCAACGAGATCCTCATACGGCCCACGGCACAGGCGGGGTAGCCTGCAGGCATGGGACGCTTCCAGCGCTCGGAGCGAGGCGGCGGGCAGCCCGACCCGCAGGAGGCGCTGCGCCGCGCGCGCGAGGCGGTCGCCCGCGAGCGCGCCGCGCGCGAGGAGACGCACGCCGCGCCGCCCCACGAGGAGGAGGAGCTCGAGCACGTCGAGGAGGCGCTGCGCGAGCACGACGAGCACAGCGAGGACTGAGCGACCTACGCGCGCTCGGCCAGCTCGCGCGCCGGCGCGTGGGCCTCGACGAACGCGGCGATCTGGTCGCCGAGCAGCCGGTCCGCCGTGTTGAGGTGGAAGACCTCGGTGAAGTGGTTGTGTCCCGCGACGTACACCAGGTGCGGGACGCGACCGCCGCGCTCGTAGAGGGCCGTGAACGCGATCGCGGCCTGGCGGTGGGAGACCGGCGGGTCGTGCTCGGCCACGGCGACCATCACGGGCAGGCCCGAGGTCACGAGGCCGGCCAGCGGCGAGGCCGCCTCCCAGCCCGACCGGTCGCCGAAGTACGGGCCGAGGACCGCGTCGTCGTCGAAGGTCGGCAGGTCGTAGGCGCCCGAGAGCAGGACGAGCCCGCGGACGCCCGGCTCACCGCCGGGGTGCAGCTCGGCCATCGCCGCGTAGCCGGCGATGTGGGTGGCGCCGGCCGAGGAGCCGACGAGCACGATGCGGTCGGGGTCGCCGCCGTGCTGGGCGACGTTCGCGCGCAGCCACGCGACGGCGGCGGCGACGTCCTGCGGCCCAGACGGGAAGCGATGCTCCGGCGCCAGGCGGTAGTTCATGGTCACCCCGACTATCCCCGAGCGGCACGCCCACAGGCCGACGTTCTCGTTGTGCGGTGTGCCCGGGGTCGACTTGTCGCCGCGCACGAACCCGCCGCCGTGGACGAAGAGCACGACGGCGCGGCCCTGGGCGCCGGGCGCGGTGAAGAGGTCGAGGCGATGGCGCTCATGCGGGCCGTACGCGACGTCCCGCGTGAGGGCGACGCCCTCGTAGGGCGGCTGCTCGTGCGCGCCGGCGAAGACGGCGCGTGAGGCCTCGAGCGTCTCGGGCCCGACGACGTCGCCGATCGCCGCGATGGCGCTGGCGACGTCGCGGTCCACGGACCTACTCGGCGGCGTCGGGGAGGATCGACACGACGCGGCCGCGCCGGCCCTCGACGAACTGCACGGTGCCGGCGGCGCGGGCGTACAGCGTGTCGTCCTTGCCGATGCCGACGCCGTCGCCGGGCCGGAAGCGCGTGCCGCGCTGGCGGACGATGATCTCGCCGCCGGTGACGACCTGGCCCGCGAAGATCTTCACGCCGAGGCGCTGGGCGTTGGAGTCACGGCCGTTGCGGGAGGAGCCGAGGCCCTTCTTGTGTGCCATTACTCGTCGGCCTCCTGGGTCGCGGCGGCGGGCGCGTCCGCCGAGCCGGGGGCGTCGGCCTTCTTGGCCGGCGGCTTGCGCGAGAGCTGCTTGATCTCGGTGACCTCGATGCGGGTCAGCTCCTGGCGGTGCCCGGTACGCCGCTTGTAGCCGCGCTTGGGCTTGAACTTGAACACGCGCAGCTTCTTGCCGCGGACGTGCTCGACGACCTTCGCGTCGACCTTCACCTTCGCCAGGCCGTCGGCGTCGAAGACGACGTCGTCGGAGCGGAAGAGGATCGGCTCGAGGGCCACGGTGGCGCCGGCTTCGTCGGGCAGGCGCTCGACGAGCAGGGTCTGACCCTGCTCGACGCGGTACTGCTTGCCGCCGGTCTTGACGATCGCGTACATGTTCTGTCTCAGTCCGAGGGGGCGTCCGCCTTGGCAGCGGAACGGCGCCGTCCGCCTCTGCGGCCACGGCGCCGAGGGGCTGATTCTACGCCATCGCCCTCCGAGGCCGCCCCCTCGTCGGCGGCGGCCTCCTCCGGAGCGTCGGCCGGCGCATCCTGCGCGTCGTCCTTCGGCGCCGCCTTGGCGCGCGACGCGCGCGGCTTCCTGGCCGCCGGCTTGGCCGCGGCCTTCTTGGCGCTCGACCCGTTCGCCGACCCGTCCGCGTCCTCGCCGACGAGCACCGCCGTGGCCGACGTGCGCCCGGCCTCCTCGATGCGCACGAGGCGCTTCTCGCCCACGTGGGCGCCGCCGTTGGCCACCGAGATGATGTAGCCGTCGACCTTGGCGACGGCGTCGTCGACCGCGTACATGTGCGGCTCGACGATCGTCACGAGCACCTCGTCGCCCTCACGGAAGGGGATCGCCTCCTCGCGCACGTCGGCGTCGGAGCCCTCGAGGACCACGTCGAAGTGGTCGTGCGGCAGGCCCTCGGAGCCCGTGAAGTGGAAGTGCTTGCCGGTCTCGGCCTCGAGCTGGTGCAGCACCCGCGACCCGTTGCCCGTGAACTGCGAGCTGACGTGCGGGTGCATGCGGATGAGGAAGGCCTCGGTCTTGCGCGGGGAGCGCGCGGCGAGCTCGCGCATCTCGCGCTCGAACTCGATGGCGATCGTCTCCTCGGAGAGGACGACGCCGTCGCCGCCGCACACCGGGCAGGGCCTGGTCATGATCTCGCGCACGCCCTCGGTGACGTTCTGGCGCGTCATCTCGACCAGGCCGAGCTTGGAGATCTCGGCCGTGAACGTCTTGGTGCGGTCCTCGTCGAGCGTCTTGCGCAGCGTCTTGAGCACCGCGTCGCGGTTGCGGGCGCGCGCCATGTCGATGAAGTCGATGACGATGATGCCACCGATGTCGCGCAGGCGCAGCTCGTTGACGACCGCCTCGGCCGCCTCGAGGTTGGTGCGCGTGATGGTGTCCTCCAGGCGCGCCTGCTTGCCGCGCCCGACGAACGACCCGGAGTTGACGTCGATGACGGTCAGCGCCTCCGCGTAATCGATCATCAGGTAGCCGCCCGAGGGCAGGTCGACGCGGCGCGAGATCAGGCCCTTGATGACGTCCTCGACGCCATAGGCCTCGAAGAGCGGCGTGGAGTCCTGGTAGAGCTCGACGCGATCGACGAGCTCGGGCGCGGTGCGCGTGAAGAACGAGACGAGGCGGTGGTGCTGCTTCTCGTCGTCGACGAGCGCGCGCTCGAAGTCGGCCGAGAAGATGTCGCGCACGACGCGCACCGACAGGTCGGCCTCCTGGAAGACGAGCTCGGGAGCGGTCGCCTCCGCCACGCGCTTGCCCAGGACCTCGTGGAGCTTGAAGAGGTACTGCATCTCGCGCTCGAAGTCCTCGCGCTTGGCCCCCGAGGCGGCCGTGCGCACGATGGCGCCGCCGCCGCGGAGGTCCAGGCCCCGGGCCTCGCGGCGCAGCCGCTCGCGCTCCTTGTCGTCGAGGCGCTTGGACACCCCGACGCCCTCGCCCGTCGGCGTGTAGACCATGTAGCGCCCGGCGATGGTGAGGTCCATCGACAGCCGCGCTCCCTTGGTCTTCAGCGGGTCCTTGACGACCTGGACGACAATCTCCTGACCGGGCTTGAGCAGGTCGGTGATCTTCTTGCCGCCCTCCTTGCCGCGGCCGCGGCGAGGCGTCTCGACGCCGGGCAGCACAATCTCGTCGACGTGCAGGAAGCCGTTCTTGTCGAGGCCGATGTCGACGAAGGCCGCCTCGAGCCCGGGCAGGACGTTGTCGACCTTGCCCTTGTAGATGTTGCCCACGATGGAGCGGTTGCCGCGGCGCTCGAAGTAGAGCTCCGCGACGCGATAGCCGGCGGCGGGGTTCTTCCCGCGGCGGCGGCCGGACTTGGCGGCGCCCGGTGTGCCTGTTGATTCGAGCAGCGCCACCCGGGTCTCCCCACGGTCGACGCTGACGAGGACTTGCTTCTTCAAAACAGATGTCTCCTAGAGAGCCAGGACGCGGCCCTTGGTGGCAGCCGATGCGCGCCCTTGCGCGTAGATCGACTGCAAGAGGCCGACGGCCAGGAAGGTTGTGAGCACCGACGAGCCGCCGTAGGAAATGAGCGGCAGGGGGATGCCGGTGATGGGCATGATCCCGATGGTCATGCCCACATTGACGAAGACCTGGAAGAGGAGCATCGACACGATGCCGCCGGCGATCAGCGCGCCGAACAGGTTCTTGGAGATCGTGAGGATGCGCAGCCCTCTCCAGATCAGGAGGGCATAGAGCGAGAGCACGAGAGCGGCTCCGACGAAGCCCCAGCGCTCGCCCACCACGGCGAAGACGAAGTCGGTGTGGTGCTCGGGAAGGAAGTCGTACTTCGTCTGCGTCGCGCGATCGCCGCGGCCGGTTTTCTCGCCGGAGCCGATGGCGATGCGCGACTGGTTCTGCTGGTAGCCCTGCTTGGCCGGGTTGTCGGTCGGGTGCAGGAAGGCCGTGAGACGGTCCTTCTGGTAGCCGTGCAGGACGGTCACGCCGACCTTCGGCGCGACCACGAGCGTGAAGGTGACGGCCACCGCGAAGAGCGCGAAGAGGGCCGCGAAGTGCCGCCAGCTGGCGCCGGCGACGAAGAGCACGGAGAGGCCGATGACGATGTAGACCAGGCCCGACCCGAGGTCGGGCTGGAGGATCACGAGGCCCGCGGGGACGAGCGTGAGCAGCATGACGCGCACGCTGGTGTCGCGGCCCTGTATCCCGCGCGCCCTGTCGACCACGAAGGCCGACAACGCAACGACGAGGAGAACCTTGCCCGCCTCGGAGGCCTGGAAGGAGAAGAACCCCAGGTCGATGGCGCGCCGCGAGCCGCGCGCCACGGACCCCAGGGCGGAGACCGCGAGGATCGAGGCGATGAGCAGCCCGTAGACGACGTACTTGGCGTCGCGCAGGCGCGAGTAGTCGATGCGCGCGAGGATCACGGCGAGGATGGCGCCGACGACGAAGTAGACCGCCTGGCGGTTGACGTAGTAGTGAGGGTCGCCGGGGATGTCGTCGCTCGTCGCGCCGCCGATGGTGACGATCGAGGCGATGCAGAGCCCGACGATCGCCAGCAACAGCACCGGGTCGAAGGGCAGCGTCAGCGCCGGCGCCCGCGTCGACGTGGCGACGGGCACGTCGTCGACGTCGTGGATCGGGGTGTTGACCGAGGGCGGCGGCATCAGTAGGTCTTGGACTTGCCGACGATGTACTTGATCGGCTGGTCGTACCACCGCGAGATCAGCGTGCGCGCGATCGGCGCGGCGGCGTCGGCGCCGAAGCCGCCGTCCTCGACGGTGACCGCGACCACGATCGGCCGCTTGGGGTCGTTGACGAAGCAGACGTACCAGGACTGGTCGTTGGGGCGGTTGAGGCGCTGGGCGGTGCCGGTCTTGCCGAAGATGGGGAACTGCTTCTGGTCCCAGCCCTTCCAGACGTCGGCCGAGGTGCCGTGGATGGTCGCGTCGTGCAGGCCGTCGAGGATCACCTGGCGCGCGGTCGGGTCGATGGTCACGTGCGTCGAGGCGCCGGGCTCGATGCGCTGCAGCAGGCGCCCGGTCCCGGACTCCTCGACGGCGGCGCCGAGGTGCGGGCGCACGCGGTGGTTGCCGTTGGCGAGGGCCGAGTAGGCGACCGCCATCTGCAGCGGCGTGGCCTGCAGGTCGCCCTGGCCCACCGCGAGGCCGACCTCGTCGCCTTCGGTCCATGGGCGGTTGGTGCCGTCGGCGTAGCCGCACGGGTGGTGCTTGACCTTGCGGCAGGCGGCCTCCTTGGCGTTCAGGCGGTCGCGCCAGGCGCGGTCGGGCACCGTGCCGCCGAACTCGCCGGGGACGTCGATGCCGGTGGTGTGGCCGAGACCGAGGCGCCGCGCCCACTTCTGCAGCGGCTGGCCGGCGAGCCGGTTCAGGCGCAGGCCCATCTCGTAGAAGTAGACGTCCGAGGACTTCGACAGGGCGCTGGTCATGTTGACCTGGCCGAGCGCCTCCTTGCCGGCGTTGCAGCGCTCCTCCTGGTTGAGGCCGATCTTGATGCAGCCGTGGTCGTCGATGACCTCGCTGGGCGAGACCTGGCCGGTGCTCATCGCCGCCAGCGCCGTGATCGGCTTGAAGGTCGAGCCCGTGGGATACGAGCCGCCGATGGCGCGGTTGAAGAGCGGGGCGCCGCCGGTGTCGCCGTAGAGGCGGTCGGCGGTGGCCTGCGAGAAGGGCTTGGAGAGGATCGACGGGTTGACCGTCGGATAGGAGCCCAGCGCCAGCACGCTGCCGTCGCGCGGGTCGAGCGCGACGAAGCCGCCGGCGGTCCCCGGCCCCTGGTTGATCGTCTGGGCCAGGTACTTCTCGCCCGTCTGCTGCACCTGCGTGTCGAGCGTCGTGCGCACCGAGCGCCCCGGGACGGGAGCGTGGCCCGGCGCCGCGCCCTTGGGATGCCCGAGCGCGTCGATGGTGACCTTCGTCGACCCGTCGACGCCGCGCAGGTACTGGTCGTAGGCGCGCTCGAGGCCGCCCTGGCCGACCACCGTGCCCGACTTGACGCCCTTGAAGCGCTTGAGCCCGAGCTGGTCGCGGTCGATCTCGCCGATCGAGCCCACGAGCTGGGCGGCCATCGAGTGCTCCGGGTAGCGGCGCAGGAACTTGCGCTCGACATCGATGCCCGGGAAGCCCTCGGAGTGCTCGACGAGGTAGTTGCGCCGCGGGACGTCGACGTCGACCTTGACCGTGATGTTGGCGTAGGGCAGCGTGGCCAGGGCGCGCACGACGCGCTCCTGGATCGTCTTGGGCGACATGTTGAGCACCCGCGCGAGGCTCTTGAAGCGGTCCTCGAGGTGCGGCGTGGCCGGCGGCGGGATCGCGATCAGCGGTCCCTTCTGGCCCTTGGGCCGGCGCGAGCGCGCCGTCACCTTCTGGCCCCAGTTGGCCGCATCGTTGCGCTCGGCGAGCGGCAGGCTCTCGGGGTCGATCTGGACCACCGTGGCGGCGCGATTCTCGACCAGCACGTTGTCGTTGCGGTCGAGGATCTCGCCGCGCGGGGCCTGCACGCGCAGCTCGCGCACGCGGTTGTCGCGCGCCTGCTGCAGGTACTGGTCGCCCGAGAGCACCTGCAGGTACCACAGGCGGAAGAAGACGATCGCGAAGAGCACGAAGGCGATCCCGCCCAGGATCGCCACCCGCAGCGCGAGCTGGGGCGTGATCGGCGGCCGGCGCTCGGTGACTCCGACGGGGTCGATCATCGCGAGCCCTTGCGATCGAGGAGGCCGGCAGCCATGGGCGAGCAATGACGCGCTGTCATGCGCGCGAGAGCGGCGAGAGGCCGCCGGTCGTGTAGGCCCGGCGCCGGCGCCGGCGCGGGTCCTCGGGCAGGACGGGCAGGAGCACGCGGCGCACGCCGGCGTAGACCGGCGTGGCGATGACCCCGTTGAGCAGGACGGTGGCGAGGATCTCGCGGAAGAGCAGGAAGCTCACGGGCGCCTCGACGCCGAGCAGGAACTGCATCAGCGAGTAGCCGATCATCGCCGCCGCCGTCGCGGCTGCGCCGACGGCGAGGGGCACGAGCGCGCTCTGCGGATCGCGCAGCTCGCGGAAGCGCCCGGCCCAGTAGCCGATGACCAGGTAGACCAGCGACGAGAGGCCGACGGTCTGCACGAGCGCGAGGTCGAGGAAGAGGCCGACCGAGAAGCCGAAGCAGGCGCCGGCGATCGAGCCGGCGAGCAGGCCGACGGCGGCGATCACGAGCGGCACGAGATCGGCGTTGGTCCCGAAGATGTGGATCTGGGTCACGGCCGAGACCTGCACGAGCACGGTCACGACGCCGACGATCGTCAGGCGCAGGATGAGCTGAGGGACCGCGAACCTCACCGGCCGGTCACGTCCCCCTTCGTGAGGACCTCGACGAGGTCCAGCCGCCGGCCGTTGGCGAAGGGCGCGACGTGCACCTGCTGGTTGTCGCTGCCCGGCTCGTCGACGCTCGTCACGCGGCCGATCGGGATGTCGCGCGGGTAGGGCGAGGGGAACCTGTCGACCTTCGAGACGGTCCCCGAGGTCACGACCATCTCCCCCGGCTTGACGACGTCCTTGCTGGAGAGCGCGTTGAGGACGAGGTCGGTCGGATGGCCGGCCTCGACGCCGAGCAGGCCCTTGACGCCGCTGTCGCTCACCGTCGCGCCGAGCTGGGTCGTGTGATCGGTGACCAGGGTGACGATCGCGGTGGAGTCCGCCGCGCTCGTGACCTTGCCCACGAGGCCCTCGCCATTGACCACGGCCTGGTTCTCGTGCACGCCGGAGGAGGTGCCCTTGTCGATCGTCACCTGCGTGAACCACAGGTTCGGGTCCTGGGCGATGACGTGCGCCGACACGGGCGCGTTGTCCGAGAGCGAGTGCTTGTCGTTGAGCTGGACCTGCGCGCGCAGCTGCGCGTCGTCGCGCAGCTGGGCCTGCAGCTGGATGTTCTGCGCGCGCAGCGCGTCGCGGTCCTTGCGCACGTCCTTGAGCTGGCCCTTGGCGTCGAGCGTGTCGCCCGCCCAGCCGAAGAGATCGCGCACGGGCTTGAGCACCTTGCTGGCGCCCTCCTGGATCGGGGCGACGACGTCGAGCACGCCGCGCTGGACCGAGTGCAGGCCACCGCCGGCGGACTCGCCGAAGTAGGCGGTGAGAAGGATGAGCGAGCTGGCTACGAGCAGTCCGAGGACTACCCGCCGCCGGCGGACCGTCTTGTCATACACGTGGAGTGGATCTCCAAAGTCTTGATCGGGTTCCGCGCGGCGGCGTCGGCGCTAGTAGCGGGCGCCACGGCGGCGGTTCCTCGAATTCTTGTTCGTCCGGTGGATGACCTCGAACTCCTCGAGCGAGCGCCCGGAGCCCACGGCCACGCAGGTCAGCGGCGACTCGGCGAGGTGCGCGGGCATCTGGGTCTCCTCGCGCAGGCGCTCGTCGAGCCCTTGCAGGAGCGAGCCGCCGCCCGCGAGCATGATGCCGCGATCCATGATGTCCGAGGCCAGCTCGGGCGGCGTGCGGTCGAGGGTCTCCTTGACCGCATCGATGATCTGCGACAGGGGCTCCTCGAGCGCCTGCCGGATCTCCTCGGAGGTGAGCACGACCGTCTTGGGCAGGCCCGAA
This sequence comes from uncultured Actinomycetes bacterium, assembly GCA_963851295.1. Classification (GTDB taxonomy): domain Bacteria; phylum Actinomycetota; class Thermoleophilia; order Solirubrobacterales; family Solirubrobacteraceae; genus JAOPZW01. The sequence continues at coordinate 386,258 of CAWKOS010000009.1, forward strand.
ACCATGTCACGTCCGCGGATCTCGGCCTGCACCTCCTCCTCCATCGGGTACGCCGAGCCGATCTCGAGCTTGACCTCCTCGGCCGTCTGCTGGCCGATGAGCAGCTTGTACTCGCGCTTGGCGTAGTTGATGATCGACTCGTCGAGCTCGTCGCCGCCGACGCGGATCGACTGCGACACGACGATCCCGCCGAGGCTGATGACGGCGACCTCCGAGGTTCCGCCGCCGATGTCGACCACCATGCTGCCGGTCGGCTCGCCGACGGGCAGGCCCGCGCCGATGGCAGCTGCCATCGGCTCCTCGATGAGGTAGGCCTGGCGCGCGCCGGCGCTGAGGCACGCCTCCTCGACCGCGCGCTTCTCGACGCCCGTCACCCCCGAGGGAACACAGACCACCACGCGCGGGTGCGCCCAGCGATTCTGGTGGACCTTCTGGATGAAGTGGCGCAGCATCTCCTCGGTCACGTCGAAGTCGGCGATGACGCCGTCCTTGAGCGGCCGGATGGCCTGGATGGTGCCCGGCGTGCGGCCGAGCATGCGCTTTGCCTCGATGCCGACGGCGTGGACCTCACCGGTGCGCGAGTCGATCGCCACCACGCTGGGCTCCGAGAGCACGATGCCGCGGCCGCGGACATAGACGAGCGTGTTGGCGGTCCCAAGGTCGACCGCCATGTCGCGGCCACCGAAACCGGTGAGGTAGCTGAAGAAGCCCATGTGAGAGAGAGGCGCGGGCGCACGGCGCTGCTCGCCCCCCGGTGGGGGCGACACCGACGGCCGCGGTCGGGCCAGTGTATCGGAGAGTCCGCCGCCTACCCCGCCTGCGCAGGCCGCAAAATGCGCTGCAAAGCGCACATCCGTCCGCGGCTCGCGCCGACGCGTCCGGCCGTCAGGTGGTCTGGTCCAGGATGCCGGGCCAGAGCCCGATCAGCGTGGCGACCGGCAGCCCGACGACGTTGAGGTAGTCGCCGTCGATGCGCTCGATGAGCGCCGCGCCGCGGCCCTGGATGGCGTAGCCGCCCGCGCGCCCCTCCCACTCGCCGCATCCGACGTACCACTGCAGCAGCGCGTCGTCGATCTCGCGGAAGGTGACTTCGGTGCACGCCGTGGCCGCCTGCACGTCGCCCGCGGCGCGCAGCAGCGCGACGCCGCTGACGACGCGATGGGTGCGCCCCGAGAGCCGGCGCAGGGTCTCGGCGGCGGCCGTCGCGTTGGGCGGCTTGCCCCAGATCTCGAGCTCGGTGGCCACCAGCGTGTCGACCCCGAGGACGACCTCCCCCTCCCCGGCGCCCGCGGCCACCGCCTTGCGCAGCGCGTTCTCGCCGGCCACGGCCTCCGGCGGGCCCGCGTCCTCCTCGACGACGTCCACCGGCCGCTCCACGAACCGGACCCCGAGCTGCTGCAGGATCGCGCGCCGCTGCGGGGAGCGGCTGGCCAGGACGAGCGTCACCCGAGGGCCGGCCGGGGCTCAGCCGAGGTCGGGGAAGAAGAGCGCGGCCTCGCGCGCCGCCGACTCGTCGGAGTCCGAGCCGTGGACCATGTTCTGGCCGATCTCCAGCGCGAAGTCGCCGCGGATCGAGCCCGGCGAGGCCTCCAGCGGGTTGGTCGCTCCGATGACCTGGCGCGCCGCGACGACCGCCTCGTGGCCCTCGAGGACCATGGCCACCAGCGCGCCCGAGGTGATGAACTCGACGAGCTCGCCGAAGAAGGGCTTGCCCTCGTGCTCGGCGTAGTGGCGCTGGGCGATCTCCTCGGTGAGGACCATGTGCGCCAGCGCGACGATGCGCAGGCCCTTGCGCTCGAAGCGGGCGATGATCTCGCCGGTCAGGCCGCGCGCGAACGCGTCCGGCTTGACCAGGATGAGGGTCCGGTCCATTGGCAGCTCTCCTTCGGTCTTATTGCGGTGGCGTCTCGAAGGACGCCGTCGCCTCGGGCTCGAGCTCCAGCTCGTGCTCGTGGTCGTCGGCGCCCGAGCGCCGGCGGCGCCTGCGCCGCGGCGTGGGAGTGACGCCCGGGATCTCCGCCTCGCAGTACGGGCAGATCCGCCACGACGGGTCGAGCGGCTTTCCGCAGTTGCCGCACGGGTCCTTGAGCTTGCGCATGCAGTTCGGGCAGCGCAGGAACTCGCGCTCGACCTCGGTGTCGCAGTGCGGGCACAGGAAGTAGTTCATCGAGTGCAGCCGCGCCTCGGCGGCCTGCATCTCGAGCTCGCGCTCGCGCACGTCCTCGAGGTACTCCGGCGGGCGGACGATCATGTAGACGACCGTCCCCACGAAGGGGAACAGCGCCGCGGCCGTCGCACAGGCGACGAGCATCGGATCCGCGATCCGCCGGCGCGCGTCGGCGTACGTGTAGTAGACGAGCGCGAGCCACACGACCACGAGCACGAGGATCAGCAGCTTGACCGCCGTGTCGAGACCGTCGTTGTTGATGCCGAAGAGGCCGATGGGAGGCATGCGAAGGGGCGAAGGCTAGACCAAGGAGCGGGCGGATCCGGCACCGGGGTCTACCCGATTCACAGGAAGAGGCGTCCGAATCCGTAGCCGAGCGCGAAGAACACGAGGATCACGAGGGCGACGATCACCGCCACCGCGAGGACCATGGCGATCACGGACGGGCCGTCGTCGCTCATAGGGTGCTCCGGCGCTCGGCCCCCTCGGGGCGCAGGAGGTCGGCGATCAGGTAGATGGAGCCGGTGGCGAGCGCGACGCCGCCGGGGCCCGCGGACTCGCGCGCCTGGGCGAGCGCCGCGCGCGGGTCGCGCACCGTGCGCACCGGCGGGCCGCCGAGCTGGCCGCACAGCGACTGCAGCGTCGCGGGCGGCAGCGCGCGCGGGTTGGCGGTCGCTGTGCAGATGACCTCGTCGCACAGGGGCAGCAGCTCGCGCAGCATGCCCGCGGCGTCCTTGTCGTCGAGGACCGACAGGCAGGCGACGAGCCGGCGGCCGTCGAGGAAGCCGCGCAGCGCCTCCGCCAGCGCCGCCATGCCGCCCGGGTTGTGGGCGCCGTCGAGCACCGTGGCCGGCTCCTCGGCGACGACCTCGAAGCGCCCGGGGACGAGCGTCGAGGCGGCGGCCGCGCGCACCGCCTCGTCGTCGAGCGCGCCGAGGTAGGCCTCGGCCGCCGCGCGCGCGAGGGCGAAGTTGCGCCGCTGGTAGGCGCCGCCCGCGACCACCTCGACGCCGGGGTCGGCGCCGGCGGTCACGAGCCGCGCGCCGCGCTCGGCGCAGGTCGTGCGGGCGAGCGCGAGCGCGTCGGGGTGCAGGTCGTGGCCGACGACGAGCACGCCGCCGGGCTGCACGACGTCGAGCTTCTCGCGCGCGATGTCGCAGACCGTGGGCCCCAGCCAGCGCGTGTGCTCCAGCCCGACGTTGGTCAGCACCTGCACGCGCGACCCGATCACGTTGGTCGCGTCGTAGCGCCCGCCCAGGCCGGCCTCGATCACGGCGACCTGCACGCCGGCCACGGCGAGCTCGTCGTAGGCGGCGGCCGTGAGGGCCTCGAACTGGGTCACGCGGTCGCCCTCGCCGAGCGTCCGGTCGACCTTGATCGCGGCGCGGCGGGCGCGGTCGACGGCGGCCGCGAAGCGGTCGGGCGAGGAGTCCTCGTCGTCGATGCGCACGCGCTCGGTGAAGGACACGAGGTGCGGCGAGAGGTAGGTCCCCGTACGCAGGCCGTGGCGGCGCAGGATCGCCGCGGTCATGCGCGCGGTCGAGGACTTGCCGTTGGTGCCGACGACGTGGATCGACTCGTAGCGCTCCTGTGGCGAGCCGAGCACGGTCATGAGCCGACGCATGCGATCCAGGCCGAAGCGCATGCCGAAGAGCTCGAGGCCGAGCAGGTAGCGCTCTGCCTCCGCGAGGGTCACAGCGCGTCGAGCTCCCGGCGCAGGCGATCGAGCTTCTCGCGCTCGGCGGCCACGAGCTGGTCGGGCGCCTTGGCGACGAAGCCCTCGTTGGCGAGCTTGCCCTCGGCGCGGGCGATCTCCGAGCGCAGGCGCGCGCGCTCCGCGTCGCGCTTGCGCTCCTCCTCGGCGGGGTCGACGAGCGCCCCGGCGCGGATCTCGGCCGTCCCGCCCGCGAAGCTCACGGCGGCGGTCGGCTCGCCGTCGGCGGCGAGGTCCAAGCGCGCCATCCGCGCCACGAGCTCGGCGTCGCCGTCGAGGCCGTCCAGGCGCGCGGGCAGCACCTGCCCGGGCTTGACCCCCGCCTCGTCGCGCCAAGAGCGCAGGGCGCTGACCGCGGCGACGATCGCGCTCACGCGCGCCTCGGCGTCGGGGTCGCGCAGGCTCTCGTCGACCGCCGTCGCCTGCTGGGCGGCGAGCAGGTCCTCGGCGCCGGGGACGTGGGACCACAGCTCCTCGGTGACGAAGGGGATGACCGGGTGCGCGAGCAGCAGCGTCTCGCGCAGGACGTGGAGCATCGTGGCCGACAGGTCGTGGTCGTACTCGCGGCCTTTGTTGAACTCCAGGTACCAGTCGCACAGCTCGCCGTAGACGAAGTCGTAGAGGCCGAGGACGGCCTTGGCGAAGTCGTAGGCCTCGACGTCGGCGGAGAACTGGGCCTTGGCGGCCTGCAGGCGGCTGAGGATCCAGCGATCGTGGACCGTCGTCGGGCGCGGCGCGGCGTCCGTGGAGGCCACGACGTTGCCCAACACGTAGCGGGCGGCGTTGAAGAGCTTGTTGGCCAGCGCCTGGCCCTGGCGCACCTTCTCGGCCGAGTAGCGGACGTCCTGCGTGCTCGACATCGCCAGCAGCCCGAAGCGCACCGCGTCGGCGCCGTGGGCGTCGATCTCGTCGAGCGGGTCGATCCCCGTGCCCAGCGACTTGCTCATCCGCCGCCCGTCGGGGGCCTGAATGACCGAGGTGATGTAGACGTCGCCGAAGGGCAGGCCGCCGGCGAACTCGCAGCCCATCATCACCATGCGCGCGACCCACAGGAAGATGATGTCGCGCGCCGTGACGAGGACGTCGGTCGGGTAGAAGGCGCGCAGCTCGGGCGTGTCCTGCGGCCAGCCGAGGGTCGCGAACGGCCACAGCGCCGACGAGAACCACGTGTCGAGCACGTCGGGGTCGCGCTCCCAGCCCGGACCGTCGGGCGGATCGACGCCGACGTAGGTCTCCTCGTCGCCGCGGTACCAGACCGGGATCTGGTGGCCCCACCACAGCTGGCGCGAGATGCACCAGGGGCGGATGTTCTCCAGCCAGTCGAGGTACACGCCGCCCCAGCGCTCGGGCGTGAAGCGCAGCCGGCCGTCCTTGACGGCCTCGATGCCCGGCCGCGCCAGCTCCTCCATCGCCATGAACCACTGCAGCGAGATGAGCGGCTCGATGCGCTCGCCCGAGCGGTGGCTGAACGGGACCGTGTGGGTGTAGGCCTCGGAGTGGCGGATGAGCCCCTGCGCGGTCAGGTCCGCGACGACCTTCGCGCGCGCCTCCTCGACCGAGAAGCCCGCGTAGTCGGGGCCGGCCTCGGCGGTCATGCGGCCGTCCTCGCCGATGACCGAGACCTCGTCGAGCTCGTGACGGCGGCCGATCTCGAAGTCGTTGGGGTCGTGGCCCGGGGTGATCTTCAGGGCGCCGGTGCCGAAGTCGGTCTTGACGTAGTCGTCGGCGATGATCGTCAGGTGGCGCCCGACGAGCGGGAGCACGGCCGTGCGGCCCACGAGCTCGCGGTAGCGGTCGTCGTCGGGGTTCACCGCCACGGCGGTGTCCGCCAACATCGTCTCGGGACGCACGGTCGCGACCACGATCTCGCCGCCGCCCTCGAGCGGATAGGCGACGTGGTAGAGCGTGTCGGTGACCTCGCGGTCCTCCACCTCGAGGTCGGAGATCGCCGAGCGCGAGCCCGGGTCCCAGTTGACCATGTAGTGGTCGCGGTAGATCAGGCCCTTGTCGTAGAGGTCGACGAAGACCTTCAGCACCGCTCGCACGTAGGCCTCGTCGAGCGTGAAGCGCTCGTCCTCGTAGTCCACCGTCGCGCCGAGGCGCTTGAACTGCTCGATGATCGTGCCGCCGTATTGCTCGCGCCACTCCCACACGCGCGCGACGAAGGCCTCGCGGCCGATCGCCTCGCGGCTCGTCCCCTCGGCGACGAGCGCGCGCTCGACCTGCTTCTGGGTGGCGATCCCAGCGTGGTCGGTGCCCAGGATCCACTTGGCCCGCTTGCCGCGCATGCGGTGGTAGCGGATGAGGGTGTCCTGGACCGAGCCGTTGAGCGCGTGGCCCATGTGCAGCACGCCGGTGACGTTGGGCGGCGGGATCGCGATCGAGTAGTTCTCGTCCGCGGTGCCCTCCGGCTCCGGGTGATGCAGGCGCGATGCAAGCCAGCGCTCGGTGATGCGCGGCTCGACTTCGGAGGGCTCGAAACGGGTGCGATCCTGCAGGCTGGTCATCGGGCGGCGGAGTCTACGCAGCGTCCTCAGCGCGGACGGTCGCGCATCCGGCGCGCAACCGGGGCCAGGTTGCGCCCGAGGCTGGGCAGGTCGAGCTTGCCCGCGAGGCGGCGCACATCGCGGCGCTCGGCGGGCGTCAGGTTGCCGGGCCGGGCGCGCGATTTGCGCAGCAGCGCGGTCAGATGCTCGCGCTCCCCGGGGGTGAGCTTGTTCCAGTGGTCGCGCGCGACGACCAGGGCCTCGAAGAGGAGGGCCCACTTGATCGTGCGAAGGGCTGGCGTGCGCGGCACTGTCCCGAGGCTAGCGCCCACGCGCGCGGCGCCGGCGGCGCCGGCCGACGATGGTGACGGCCGCCAGCGAGATCCCCAGGCGCCCGAGGCGCATCCGCGAGCCGAGCGCCCGCAGCTCGGCGCGGTCGGCCGCGGTGAGGTTGCGCGGGTTGCCGCGCGAGCGGCGCATGAGGTCGGTCACCCACCGGCGGTCGTCGGGGTCGAGGCGGTCCCAGTGGTCGCGGCCCGCGCGCAGGATCTCGAAGACGAGCAGCCACGGGGCGAGGCGTCGTAGGAGCATGCTGAGGCGTTACCCGCCATGCGCGGGCGGACACGCGCCGGACATCGCGGCGAAACCCCGGCGCCGCGATCGCGTCCTTGTGGGCATGCGGCGGAGGCCCAGGGCCTCCACGTGTGCACCGGCGCCTGCGTCGGCACCCGGCCGCCCGCGCTCGTCGCCGCCGGCGCGCACCTGCCCGCGCACGTCGCGACGGTCAAGCGCCCCGACGACGGCAGGCTCCAGCTCACCTACGACGGCCACCCGCTCTATCGCTACGCCGGCGACAAGTCGGATGCGGATGCCAACGGCCAGGGCGTCGGCGGCCAGTGGTTCGTGATCAAGCCGGGGCCCTAGGGCTCGCCCACCGCGCGGCGGGCCGCCTCGAGCGCCCGGCGCGCGTCGGCGGCGAGCGCGGCGACGACGTCGGCCGCGGGCGCGTCGCGGGCGAGCTCGTGCGCCTGGCCGGCCCAGAGGTTGAGGACCTCGGGGTCCCCGGCCGCGCGGCCGGCGGCGCGCAGTGGCGCGGTGACGTGGTGGATCTCGGGGTAGGCGGCGGGCGCGTCGCCCGAGTGCTCGCGCAGGAAGCGGTTGACGATCCCGCGCGCCTGGCGGCCGGTGAACGCACGCGTGAGGGCCGTCGGGCCGCTCGCCGCGAGCGCGTCGCGGTGGGCGGGCGCGGTCCCCGCCTCGGGGCAGAGCATGAAGGCGGTGCCGAGCTGCGCGGCCTGCGCGCCGGCGCAGAGGACGGCGGCGACCGCGCCGCCCGAGGCGATGGCGCCCGAGGCGACGAGCGGCAGGTCGGTGTGTGCGCGCGCGAGCTGCAGCAGCGCCAGCAGGCCGTAGTCGCCCGCGCCCTCGACGTCGGTGAACGAGGCGCGATGGCCGCCGGCCTCGATGCCCTGCACGATGAGGACGTCGGCGCCGGCCGCGGCGGCGCGCTGCGCCTCGTCGACGTCGGTCACCGTGACCCATGCGGTCGCGTCCGTCGCCTGCACGCGCGCCACCACGTCGGCGGGCGGGCAGCCGAAGGTGAAGGAGACGGCGGCCACGGGCTCGGCCTCGAGCAGCGCGAGCTTGGCCTCCCAGGCGTCGTCCTCGAAGCGCGGCTCGCCCAGTGCCACGCCCCGGCGGCCGGCCTCGTCGCGCAGAGCCTCGATGTAGCGCACATAGGCGCGGCGCTCGGTCGCGTGGCCGGGGACGAACAGGTTGACCCCGAAGGGCCGCGGGGTGAGCGCGCGCGTAGCGGCGAGGTCGTCGCGCAGCGCGTCGACGGTCTTGTAGCCCGCGGCGACGAAGCCGAAGGCGCCCGCCTCGACGACGGCCGCGGTGAGCGCGGGCGTCGACGCGCCGCCGGCCAGCGGCGCCTGCACGATCGGGACCCGGAGCGCGCCGGGGAGCACGGGCCTAGGCCGACTCGGCCTGGCGCTGCTCGCCGCTGTCGTCCGAGACGGCCTCGGTGACGAGCGTCGGGGCGAGCCCCTTCTCGACCGTCTCGCGCGTGACGACGCACTTCTTGACGTCGCGGCGCGAGGGCAGCTCGAACTGCACCTCGAGGAGGATCTCCTCGATGATCGAGCGCAGGCCGCGGGCGCCGGTCTCGCGCTCGAGCGCGCGGTCGGCGACGGAGGTCAGCGAGTCCTCGGAGAAGACGAGCTCGATGCCGTCGAAGGAGAAGAAGCGCTGGAACTGCTTGACGAGCGCGTTGCGCGGCTCGGTGAGGATCGTGATGAGGTCGTCGCGCGAGAGCTGGTGGACGGCGCTCATCACGGGCAGGCGGCCGATGAACTCGGGGATCAGGCCGTAGTTGACGAGGTCCTCGGGCAGGCATTGGGAGAAGATCTCGCCGGTGTCGCGGTCCAGGCGCGACTCGATCGCGGCGCCGAAGCCGACGCCGTTGGAGCCGACGCGCCGCTCGATGACCTTGTCGAGGTTGGCGAACGCCCCGCCGCAGATGAAGAGGACGTTCGTCGTGTCGATCGTGAGGAACTCCTGGTGGGGGTGCTTGCGCCCGCCCTGCGGCGGCACGCTCGCGGTGGTCCCCTCCAGGATCTTCAGCAGCGCCTGCTGGACGCCCTCGCCCGACACGTCGCGCGTGATCGACGGGTTGTCGGCCTTGCGCGCGATCTTGTCGACCTCGTCGATGTAGATGATCCCCGTCTCGGCCTTCTTGACGTCGTAGTCGGCGGCCTGGATGAGCTTGAGGAGGATGTTCTCGACGTCCTCGCCCACGTAGCCGGCCTCCGTGAGCGCCGTGGCGTCGGCGATCGCGAAGGGGACGTTGAGGATCCGCGCCAGCGTCTGCGCGAGCAGCGTCTTGCCGCAGCCGGTCGGCCCGAGGAGCAGGATGTTCGACTTCTGCAGCTCGATGTCGGCGTCGTCGGCCTGCATCATCTGCACGCGCTTGTAGTGGTTGTAGACCGCTACCGAGAGCGTGCGCTTGGACTCCTCCTGGCCGACGACGTACTCGTCGAGCACGCCGTAGATCTCGCGTGGCTTGGGGAGGTTCTCGATGTCGAACGAGGGAGGAGCGGTGAGCTCCTCGTCGATGATCTCGTTGCAGAGATCGATGCACTCGTCGCAGATATAGACGCCCGGCCCGGCGATGAGCTTCTTGACCTGCCGCTGCGACTTCCCGCAGAAGCTGCAAAGGAGCTGTTCGTTCGCGTCGGTCGGACGAGCCATTCCCTCTCTCCCTCAGGCGTCCCCCAAGCTAATGCTCGGAGATCACCCGGTCAATGATCCCGTACTTCACGGCTTCTTCGGATGACATGAAGTAGTCGCGTTCGGTGTCGGTGCGGACCTTGTCGTAGTCCTGCCCGGTGTGCTTGGCGATGATGTGGTCCAGGCGCTGGCGGATGTCGATGATCTCGCGCGCGTGGATCTCGATGTCGGTGGCCTGGCCCTGGAAGCCGGAGCTCACCTGATGGATGAGGATCTTGGCGTTGGGCAGCGCCATGCGCTTGCCCGCCGCGCCGCCGGCCAGCAGCAGCGCCCCCATCGACATGGCGATGCCGACGCAGATGGTCTGCACGTCGGGCTTGATGAACTGCATCGTGTCGTAGATCGCCAGGCCCGCGTACACGGAGCCGCCCGGCGAGTTGATGTAGACCGAGATGTCCTTGTCGGGATCCTCGGACTCCAGGTGCAGGAGCTGGGCCACGATCAGGTTGGCGATCTGGTCGTCGACCGGCGTCCCCAGGAAGACGATGCGCTCGTTGAGCAGGCGGGAGTAGATGTCGAAGGCGCGCTCGCCTCGCGACGTCTGCTCCACCACCATGGGGACAAGGGGGCTCATGGTCCTCGCTTCGTTCTCGGTCGTCGGGGTGGTTCCTGCTGTCGGGGCAGCCTAGCAACCACCCTTGGCCCGTCCGCCTGGGCAGGAGGACGGTTTTCCAGCTGCTTGGAGAAAGGCCTCTCCTAGTCTCCCGCGCCCGGCGTCCACAGGCGTGCGGGCACGTCGTCGCTGCCTTGCCGGCCCGGAGTCCAAAGCTTGTCACGCGCCTGGGCCTGCTCGACGGATATCGGAGTCGCGCTCTCGGCCAGCAGATCGAGCGCCGCGCGCTGCGCGAGGTCCTCGCGCAGGTCGTCGAGGCGCCCCGCCTTCTCCAGGCGCGCGCGCAGCTTCTCGGGCGTCGTGCGCTCGCGCGTGGCGCTCGACTGCAGCGCGTCGAGGACGTCGCCGTCGGAGGGCTCGATCGCCTCGGCCTCGATGATCGCGGCGATGACCGCCTCGCGGCGCAGCGCCTGCTCGGCGTCGGGCTTGGCCTCGGCGAGGATGTCCTCCTCGCTGCGCCCCGCGATCCGCAGGTAGGCCTCCTTGTCGATGCCCTGGTGGGAGAGCGAGTGCAGCATCCGCTCCCAGAGCTCCTGGGCGCGCGCGTCGACGAGCGCCGCGGGGATGTCGACCTTCGAGTCGCGCGCGACGGCGTCCAGCACGGCCTCGCGGAACTCGGCCTCCACGCGCGACTCGTCGGCCTCGCGCAGCTTGGCCGTGATGTCCTCGCGCAGCTCGGCGAGGCTGTCGAAGCCGGCCGCGTCGGAGGCGAAGTCGTCGTCGAGCGCGGGCAGGTCCTTGCGCTTGACCTCCTTGACGGTGACCGCGAACTGCGCCTCTTTGCCCGCGAGCTCGGCGGCGCCGTAGTCGTCGGGGAAGTTGACGGTGACGGTGCGCTCGTCGCCGGCCTTGGCGCCCATGAGCTGGTCCTCGAAGCCGGGCACGAGGCGCGCGGAGCCGAGCTCGACGAGCTGGTCGCGGCCCTCCCCGCCGGCGAAGGTCTCGCCGTCGATCGAGCCGACGTAGTCCATGACGACGAAGTCGCCGTTGGCGGCCGCCTCCTCGACGGTCTCCAGGCGCGCGCTGCGCTCGCGCAGCGCCTCGATCTCGGCGTCGACGGCGTCGTCGGCAGCGACGGGCTCGCGCCTGCCGACCTCGACGCCCTTGTAGTCGCCGAGCGCGGCCGTCGGGCGCACGCCGATCTCGATCGTGAAGGTCAGCGGCTGGCCCTCGCTCGGGAGGTCGCCGAGGTCGAGGTCCGGGTCGCCGACCGGGTGGATGCCGGCGGCGTCGATCGCGTCGAGGTACCAGCGGCCGATGGCGCCGCGCACGGTCTCGTCGAGCACCGTCTCGCGCCCGACGCGCTGGATGACCACCGGCGGCGGGACCTTGCCCTTGCGGAAGCCGGGCATCCGCAGGTTCTGGCCCAGCTGGCGGGCGGTGGCCTGCATCCGGCGCTCGATCTCCTCGGCGGCGACCTCGGCCTCCACGCGCACGCGCGACTCGGGCAGCTCGGTGACGGACGTCTTGACGGCGGCTGGCATGGGGCGCTGACGATAGCGTGGGCGAATGGGCCCGCGCCGCCGCCTCGCCGCCTGGATCGTCACGGGCCCCGTCGGCCACCTCTACGGCGGCCTGGCCGACTGGACCGCGCTCCTCGCGCGCATCGCCTGGGCGCGCGCGCGAGGACGCGATCCTTCGTCAGCCGCCTAGCAGGTGACGACGAGGTGGAAGGCGCGGTCGGCCGCGGCTCCCGCGCTGTCGAACGTGTGGACGGCGATCGTGTCGGCGTCGGTCAGCGTCGGTGGTGACCTCGGCCTGCGTCCGCGCCGGTGATGGTCGCGGTGCGGGCGCACTTGCTGACGTCGCTGTCGAAGTCGACGCTGTAGACGCTCGCGGCGACGCTGGCCGCCTTGGCTCCGCGCCCGGCGTTGAGGGCGCCGGCCGCGCTGACGTCGGCGAACTTGTTCAGCGCCTGGGCGGCGGCGACCAGTTCGTCGGCGCTCTTGCCGTCGACCTGGTCGGCGTTCAGGCCGGTGGCCACGCCCTTGGCGGTCGTCGTGAACGGCGCCGCCGTGGCCGGGCCGGTGATGGCGCCGACCTCGGTGCCGCTGTTGGAGTTGAACTCGAACGCGCGGCCGGCCTCGAGGTTGCTCGCGCGCACGCAGGGCTCGTTGCCCTTCGGCGTGCCGCCGGCCGCCGACCGGCAGCCGTAGACGGCGCCGCCGCCGTTGTTGGACTTGTTGGACTGGCGCGTGCCGTACGTGCTGACGTTGGCGATGATCTCGGTCTCCTTGGTGTACGCCTTGCGGGCGTCGGGAGACGGGTTGCGCGCGCCGCCGCGCACGCTGTTGCCCTCGCCGAAGGCGCCGGCGAACGGAGCGACCATCAGGGCGACGAGCAGGGCGGCCGCGATGATCCACGGGCCGTTGGCCCGGAAGTTGAGGACGTTGCGGATGCGGGATCGCATCTGGTTGCTTCCTCCTGGTTGGGGGGTTGCCTATGCGCCCCAACAGGCCACCCGCGCCGAAGGTTGCGGTCTGCAACCCGCCGGTCAGTCCGCGTACAGCGCGAACAAGGGCCAGCGCCCGGGAACGCCCTTGAGCGCGTGCATGCCCCGGTCGGCGAAGCTCAGCCCCGCCCCGACCACCGTCCCGTAGGTGGTCCCGGAGGCCAGGACCTCACCGGGCGCCGCGAGGCCGGCGACGCGCGCGGCGATGTGGACGGCCATGCCGCCGACGTCGCCGCCCATGACCTCGCACTCGCCCGTGTGCAGCCCGACGCGGACGTCGAGGCCCACCGCCTGCACGGCCTCGACGATCGCCTCCGCGCAGCGCACCGCGTGCGACGGCGCGCCCTCGAAGGCGATCAGGAAGGCGTCGCCGATCGTCTTGACCTCGCGCCCGCCGAAGCGCTCGATCTCGCGGCGCACCGCGGCCTGGTGCGCGGCGAGCAGGTCGCGCCACGGCGCGTCGCCCAGGCGCGCCGCGTGGCCGGTCGAGTCGACGATGTCGCTGAAGATCACCGTGAGCAGCTCGCGTGCGACCGCGCGCGAGCGCCCGCCCGTCAGGAACTCCTCGATCTCGCCGAGGATGTCCGAGCTGTCGACGGCGCCCGGGAGGTTGTCGACGCCCTCCAGCTCGACGTAGCGCGCGCCCGGGATGCGCTGCGCCAGGTAGCGCGAGTGGCGCACGTCGATCAGGCGGTCGCCGGTGCGGTGCAGGATCAGGGTCGGCACGCGCAGCTCGTCGAGCAGGTGGCCGATCTCCTGGGCGCCCATGTAGGCCATGAGCCGCACGAGCTCGCCGGGGCTCGAGGACAGGCGCTCCATGCGCGCCAGCCACGCGCGCATCCGCGGGTCGTCGGCGCGCGAGGGGGCGAGCAGCTCGAGGTTGGAGCCCGTCCCCCACACCTCGGCGAGCTGGCGCCACATCGCCAGGCGCTCCTCCTCGGTCAGCGTCCAGTCGACGTCGCGGCTGGCGATCGCGCGCGCCATCGAGGCGTAGAGGACGATGGCCTGCACGCGCTCGGGCGCCAGCGCGGCGGTGGCGATGGCGAGCAGGCCGCCGGTCGTGTAGCCCATGAGCACGGCGCGCTCGCTGCCCGCCGCGTCCAGGACGGCGAGCACGTCGCGGACCTCGTCCTCGAGCCCGAGCGCCTCCGTGCGCGAGTCCGACAGGCCGCAGCCGCGCCGGTCCATGTTCATCAGGCGGGTGAAGCCCATCAGCCGCTCGAAGAAGCCGGCGAGGCCGGGCTGCTCCCACAGGTGCTCGACGTGGGAGATGAAGCCCGGGATGAAGAGCAGGTCGGTCGGCGCGTCGCCGGCCAGCGTCCACGCGATGGTGGCGTCGCCGTTGCGGGCGTAGCGCGTCTCGATCTGCACCCCGCCCGGAAGCCTACGGGTCGGCGAACCGGTCCCAGGGCCAGGGCTGGGCGCTGCCGTAGCGCTCGATCACGGGCCCGGCGGGCGGCGGCACAGCCCCGAGCAGGCCGGCGCCGACGTGCAGGATGCGCGCGGGGAAGACGCGCGCGAAGGGATCGTCGGCCAGGCGGGCGACGCCGGCCCCGCGCGCGACCGTGAGGCTGCCCTCGAAGTGGCTGGCGTCGCTGAGCAAGGTCGTGACCGCGTCCTGAGGCTGCGCGGCGAGCACCGCGCGGCGAGCGTGCTGGACCGCCGGGTCGTCGAAGAGCAGGCGCACGCCCGGCGGCGGGCGCACGAGCGAGACGACGGCGCCCGCGCCGGCGGGGTCGAGCAGGCGCGCGTCGATGCGGCGCGCATCGCGCGACGGCTTGGCGCGGCGGTCCCAGATCGCCAGGTGGCCGGCGGGCGCGCCGCCGGGCTCGTGGGCCGGCGCGGAGGCGGTGGCGTCGCCGGGGCGCTCGTCGACGAGCGCGAGCCAGTGCCAGCTCGGGTTCATGGGGTCGGCGCGGCCCAATCGGGCCGCACGGCGCGGCTGATCTCGCGCATGTCCCGGCGCAGCTCCTCGAGCGTCGGCCGGCCCCAGAACCAGTAGCCGTCGTAGGCGCGGTGGACCGTGAGGTCCGGGCGCAGGGTGAACACCGCGGGGACGTAGGGGTCGTGGACGGTGTCGGTCGTCTCGCGCAGGCCGAGGCGCTCCTGGGCGACGCGGTCCGGATCGCACAGGAAGGTCCAGCGCGCGCCGAGGCCCGCGCGGAAGGCGGCCGCCACGGGCGGCGGGTCGATGCTGATCGAGACGATCCGCGTGTAGGCGACCTCGACCTCGTCCTGCAGCGCCACCAGCCCGCGGAAGAAGGCCTGCTCCTTCGGGCACCACCAGCCGCGATAGGTCTGCACGATCGTCGGGTCGCCGCCGACGAGGTCGCTCAGCGCGCGCTCGTTGCCCGCATGGTCGGTGAGGCGGACGTCGGGGAAGGCGTCGCCGATCACACGAGTTCGGGGTCGCACATGACCTCGACGAGCGCCGGCCCCTGATGGGCGAAGGCGCGGGCGAGCGCGTCGTCGAGCTCGCCCGCGGCGCTGACGCGGATCCCGAGCGCGCCGCACAGCTCGGCGTAGCGCGAGAAGTCGGGATTGTGCAGCGCGGTCTGCCACACGTCCCACTCCCCCGCGCGCTGCTCCTTGGAGATCTTGCCGAGCTGGCCGTTGTTGAGCAGGACGTGGGTGATGTCCATGCCGTGCTTGACGGCGGTCAGCAGCTCCGCCATGTACTGCGCGAAGCCGCCGTCGCCGGTCACGGCGCAGACCTTGCGCCGCCCGCCGGTGGCCGCCCAGGCACCCATCGCGGCCGGGTAGCCGAAGCCGATCGAGCCCAGGTAGCCGGACATGAGGATTGCCTGGCGGGCGCACTCGAAGTAGCGCCCGAACGAGTAGGCGTGGTTGCCGACGTCGACGGCGATGACCGCGTCCTCGGGCGCATGGCGCGTGAGCGCCGCGAAGACCGCGGCACTGTTGACGCCGCGGCCACGGTCGTCACGCGCGCGGGCCGACTTCTCGGCCGCCCACAGCGCGCGGCGCGCGGCGACGTCGGGGCGCTGGTCGGTCGCCGCGGTGGCGGCGGGCAGCCCGTCGGCGAGCGCCCGCGCGGCCACGCCCACGTGCGCCCACATCGGCACCGCGACCGGATGGAACTTGCCGAGCTGGAGCGGGTCGAAGTCGACCTGGATGATCGGATGGCCCGGGTAGATGCCGGTGTGGTTGGCGAACGAGGCGCCGAGGACGACCAGCAGGTCGGCCTCGTTCATGAGCCAGCTGGCGACCGGCGTGCCGCTGCGCCCGAGGACCCCGGCGGCGAGCGGATGGTCGTCGGGCACCGCGCCCTTGGCCTTGAAGGTGGTGACGATCGGGGCGCCGAGGCGCTCGGCGAGCACGACGATCGACGCCATCTCCTCGCGCGCGCCGTGGCCGACGATGAAGACCGGGCGCTCGGCGGCGGCCAGCAGCGCCAGGGCCCGCTCGAGCGCCTCGGCGGGCGGGGCGATCTCGGGCGCCGGCACGCGCCCCTCGGGCCCTGACACGGGCGTGTCGGGCGCCGGCAGCGTCTGCACGTCGTCGGGGAACACGAGGTGGGCGACCTCGCGGCGCAGCAGCGCGTGCTTGCAGGCCAGGGCCATGAGCTCCGAGTGGCGGCTCTCGGGCAGCACCGTCTGGCTCCACGCGGCGACGGGCGCGAAGGCGGCGGCGAGGTCGACCTCCTGGAAGGCGCCGGGCCCGAGGACCTGCACGTCGACCTGGCCGGTCAGGGCGAGCACCGGCGCGCGGTCGACCTTGGCGTCCCACAGGCCGGTCATCAGGTTGGTGGCGCCGGGGCCGGCGATGGTCAGGCACGCCGCCGGGCGGCCGGTGAGCTTGCCGTAGGCCGAGGCCGCGAAGGCGGCGGCACCCTCGTGGCGGATGCCGATGTACTCGAGCTCGCCCGCCTCGGCTCGCCGCCGGATGGCGTCGGCAAGGCCGAGGTTGGAGTGTCCGACCATGCCGAAGACGTGCCGGACGCCCCAGGCGACCATCGTCTCGGCCATGGCGTCCGAGATGGTGCGCTCGTGCTCGGGCGGGGCCTCGACGCCGACGTAGACGCCGTCCTCGCGGACCTCGACGGCGTAGGTCGTCGCCTCGTCGACGAACTCCCCGGGCGGGTTGCCGGTCAGCGGGCAGTAGTCGTAGCCGTGCCACGGGCAGCGCAGCAGCCCGTTCTCGATCGAGCCCTCGCCGAGCGGGCCGCCCTGGTGCGGGCAGCGGTTGTCGAGCGCGCCGTAGCGGCCCTCGTGATGCGTGAGGGCGATCGACTTGTGACCGGCCGCGACCGTGCGCACGCGGCCCTCCGGAAGCTCGTCGACGCCCGCCACGCGGTGCCAGGTCAGCTCGGCCATGCCCGGTGCAGTCCCGTCTGCCCGCCGGGCGTTACGCGACGGGCGATACTGGCGCCATGACCGTCGAGCCCGCTCCGCACGGCCTGGCGCGCACTCGCGAGGCCCTGCACGCCGTCGCCGAGCGGGTCGTCGCGGCCGCCCGGGTCCAGGCCACCGGCAACGAGATCGCCCTGGAGGCCACGCCCGGCGGCTTCGGAACGCCGACGTTCCCCGACGGCGGGCTGGTGCGCGTGCAGGGCGCGACGCTCGTCGTGCGCGATGGCGCGGGGCAGGAGCGCAGCGCCCCGCTCACCACGCTGCGCGCCGCCGGCGAGCTCGCCGGCCTCGACGCCGAGCTGCCCGACGAGCCGCTGGACGTCGACCCCGCGGCCGCCGACTTCCTCGGCGCCTTCTACGCGTTCGCCTGGTCCGCGCTCGAGCAGGCCCGCGCAGGCGCTCACGATCCTTCGCCCATCCACCTGTGGCCCGAGCACTTCGACGTCGCCTTCGACGCCGGCGACGAGGCGGCCGGGACGCGCGCCACGTATGGCGCCTCCCCGGGCGACGAGGATCACCCCGAGCCCTATCTCTACGTGGCGCCGTGGACGGCTCCCGAGCCCGGCGCGCTGTGGAACGCGACAGGCTTCGCCGGAGCCGAGCTGGGGTGGGAGTCGCTCGCCGCCGAGCGCGACCCGCCGGCGCTCGCGCAGGGCTTCTGGGCCGCTGGGCGCGACGCCCTGGCGGCGCGCTGAGCGCTGCTACGAGGCCGGCCGTCCGAGGACGCTCCCCACGGCGGTCATCGCTGGACGGTGATCGAGAAGGTCGCGGCGTAGCGCTCACCGGGGGCGACCACCGGGAGGCGGTCGCCGCTGCGCAGCGCGTTGGTGGGCGCGGTCATCGGCTCGAAGCAGATGACGTCTTCGGTCGCGGGCGCGAAGACCTGCGCCGCCGGATAGCCCTCCTCGAAGCGCACGACGACGCTGCGCCCGCCTCCGCTGACGGCGAACTCGGCGCCGGCGGCCACGTCGACGTAGCCGTCGTCGAAGGCGCGCGCCCCGAGCGGGCCGGCCTGCGCCGCGACGGGGCGCGAGGCGCCGGTCGGGATCGAGCGCTCGTCGAGCTCGACGTGGCGCATGGCGGGAAGTGAGACGTGCCACTCCTCACGTGCCACTCCGGGCAGGCGCAGGTAGGGGTGGAAGCCGAAGGACGCGGGCACGGGGTGATCGCCCGTCGCCGTGAGCGTGGTGCGGACCGTCAGCGTGCGCCGGCGCAGGCCGACGTCGAGCGCGACCCGGTGCGGAAACGGGAAGGCCTCGAGCAGCTCGGGGTGCGCGGCGAAGTCGAGCTCGGCCGACAGCCCCCACGCGCCGTGGCCATTGGCCACGGCGCGGCGCAGCCGCCAATGCGGCGACCCGCCGAGCAGCCCGTGGATCGGCAGGCCGTGCTCGTCGCGCGCGACGAGGCGCGAGTCGGGCCGCAGGCGCACGGCGGTGCCGTTGACGCGGTACTCGTCGGCGTCCAGGCGGTTGGCCCACGGGTGCAGCAGCGGGATGCCCATCGTCGTCCCGCCGCGGGCGTAGCAGTGCACGCCGCTGCCGCGGCCGAGCAGCTCCTCGCCGCCGTCGCGCAGCGAGGCGCCGACCATCCCGGCGCCGGGGACGAAGGTGGCGTCCAGGTGGGCGGAGGCGGAGCGCAGGCGGACCGCGTCGTAGCCCTCGAGGCGGGTGGGCTGGGTGAGCTCCATGGCGACCCCGGTCACGTCGCCCCGCGCCGCGTTACGCGTAACGCCCGGTGCACGCCGACGGTCTGAAGGCGCCGTATGCGACTGCTGCGCCGCCACCCCGTCCTCGCCGGCTCGGCGCGCTCGGCGCCGTCGCAATCGCGGTCTTCGTGCTCGCCTACTTCGAGCCCCAGAAGCTGGTCATCGACGACCGCGTCGCCGAAGCCGTGCCCGCCGCGCCTGCGGCGGTCCGCACGCGCTCGGCGGCGCGTTTCGCAGCTACGAGCACCGGACCTCGGGCCGCGCGCGCGTCATTGCGCTGCCCGACGGCCGGCGCTACGTCCGCTTCGAGGACTTCGAGACCTCCAACGGCCCGGCGCTCAAGGTCTACCTCTCGGCGGCGCCGGCCACCGGCCCCGGCGACGCCTTCGACGATCGCTTCGTCGACCTCGGCGACCTGAAGGGCAACATCGGCGCGCAGAACTACGCGATCCCGGGCGGAGTGCGGCTCGAGCGCTACCGCAGCGTCGTCGTGTGGTGCGCGCGCTTCCACGTCCCCTTCGCGGCGGCGGCGCTGTGAGCCCGGCGGTCCGGCCGCTCGTCGACCGCGTAACGCCCCACACCCACCCAGGACCTTGCCGCGAGCACCCCGACCCCCCAGGAGGAACTCGCAATGGCAACCGCTCCCACCCGGGCCCGCACCGAGGCCATGCCCGGTCTCAAGGGCAAGAACGTTCTCGTCACCGGCGGCAGCTCCGGGATCGGGCAGGCGATCGCGGTGCGCTTCGCCGAGCACGGCGCCAACGTCGCCATCAACTACCTGACGACGCCCGACGAGGCCAGCGGCACCGAGGAGCAGGTCCACGCCTGCGTGCACCGGGTCCGCCAGGAGGGCGTGCGCGACGTGCTCGTCCAGGGCGACGTCTCCGACGAAGCCGACGTGGTGCGGATGGTCGGCGCGGCGGCCGAGGAGCTCGGCGGCCTGGACGTGCTGATCAACAACGCGGGCATCCAGAATCTCGCGGCCCTCGCACGACTTGTCGAGCGCGCACTTCGACAAGGTCATCGCCGTCAACCTGCGCGGCTCGTTCCTGTGCGCCCGCGAGGCGATCAAGCAGTTCCTCGCCGAGGACAAGGGCGGCTCGATCGTCAACGTCTCGAGCGTCCACCAGGTCATCCCCAAGCCCGACTACCTGGGCTACTCGTGCTCGAAGGGCGGGATGATGAACCTCACCCGCACGCTCGCCCTCGAGTACGCCGCGCGCGGCATCCGCGTCAATGGCATCGGCCCGGGCGCGACGATCACGCCGATCAACTCGGCCTGGATCGACGACCCGGTCAAGAAGGAGATGGTCGAGAGCCACATCCCGATGCGTCGCGCCGGCACCGCCGACGAGATGGGCGGCGTGGCGTGCTTCCTGGCCTCCGACGACGGCGCGTACATCACCGGCCAGACGATCTTCGTCGACGGCGGCCTGACCCTCTACCCGAGCTTCCGCGAGCCATGGTCCTCGGAGTGACCGACGCGGCGGGGCTCGGCGCCCTGCGCCACATCGACGACGCCAAGCGCGCCGCCGCCATGGCGCTCGTCCGCGAGGGCCGCATGTTCGACCTCGGGCGCGAGCTGCACGAGGGCATCCCCGTCTTCCCGGGGCGCCACTTCCGCCAGACGCTCGTCCCCAACCCGGGGCCCGCGCTGGGCGGCAACCAGGTCGACTGGAGCCACGAGGTCGTCAGCACGACCATGCAGCTCGGCACCCACCTCGACGCGCTGTGCCACCTGCGCATGGGCGACGTCGGCTACGACGGCTTCACGCTCGCCGACTCGACGCCGGCCGGCGTCACGCGGCTGGGCATCGAGACCGTCCCACAGGTCGTCACCCGCGGCCTGCTGGTCGACGTCGCCCCCCTCGGCCCCGGCGACGTCATCGGCGTCGAGGACGTCGCCGGCGTGCTCCCCGAGCCCGGCGACGCCGTGCTCTTCCACACGGGGTGGGGCGAGCGCTGGGAGCACCCCGACGCCTACCTCGAAGGCCAGCCCGGCCCCGGCCTCGAGCTCGCGGAGTGGCTGGTGGCCCGCGGCGTCGCGCTCACCGGGTGCGACACGTGGAGCTACGGCCCCGTGCCCGCCGAGCACCCCGACCGCCCCTTCGAGGTCCCCCAGCACCTCAACGTCCGCCACGGCGTCTTCATCGTCGAGAACCTCGACCTCTCCGCGCTCGCGGCGGCGGGCGTCCGCGAGTTCGCCCTGATCCTCACCCACCCCCGGCTCCGCGGCGCCACCGGCGCCTGGACCGCGCCGATCGCCCTCGTCTGAGGAGGCAGAGATGGACCACTACGACGTCATCGTCATCGGCAGCGGCGCGGGAGGCGGCACGCTCGTTCACCGGCTCGCCCCGACCGGGAAGCGGATCCTGCTCCTCGAGCGCGGCGGCTACCTGCCGCGCGAGCCCGAGAACTGGGACTCCGAGCAGGTCTTCCTCAAGGAGCGCTACCTCAGCGGCGAGCAGTGGATCGACAAGGACGGCAACGCCTTCCGGCCCCACCAGCAGTACTTCGTCGGCGGCAACACGAAGTTCTACGGCGCGATCCTCTTCCGCCTGCGCGAGCGCGACTTCGGCGAGGTGCGCCACCACGCCGGCGTCTCCCCCGCGTGGCCGCTCGCCTACCAGGACCTCGAGCCCTACTACGCCGAGGCCGAGCGCCTGTACCTCGTCCACGGCGAGCGCGGCGAGGACCCGACGGAGGCGCCCGCCTCCGGCCCCTTCCCCTACCCAGCCGTCTCCCACGAGCCGCGCATCCAGCAGCTCCACGACGACTTCCTGAAGGCCGGCCACCATCCGTTCCACCTGCCCGTCGGCGTCGACCTCGACGAGACGAACCCCGAGGGCGGGCGCTGCGTGCGCTGCGACCGCTTCGACGGCTTCCCGTGCCTGACCGACGGCAAGGCCGACGCGCACGTGCGCTGCGTGCGGCCCGCCGTCCGGCGCGAGAACGTCACCCTGCGCACGCACGCGCGCGCGACGCGCCTGGAGACCGACGCGAGCGGACGCAGCGTGACCGAAGTGGTCGTCGACCGCCGCGGCAACGAGGAGCGCTACAGCGCCGACGTCGTCGTCGCCTCGTGCGGCGCGGTCAACTCGGCGGCGCTGCTGCTGCGCTCGGCCAACGACCGTCACCCGCGCGGCCTGGCCAACTCGTCCGACGTCGTCGGCCGCCACTACATGGCCCACATCAACTCGGGCGTCATCGCGATCTCGCAGACGCCGAACACGACGAAGTTCCAGAAGACCCTCGGCGTCAACGACTACTACTGGGGTTCGGATGACTTCGACTTCCCGCTCGGCCACATCCAGATGCTGGGCAAGAGCGACCGCAGCATCCTGCGCGCCGGCGCGCCGTGGTTCGCCCCCGGCCTGGCGCTCGACTACATGGCCAAGCACGCGATCGACTTCTGGCTCACCACCGAGGACCTGCCGCACCCCGACAACCGCGTGACGGTCGACCGCCGCGGGCAGATCCACCTCGCCAAGGTCGACCACAACGTCGAGCCCCACCGGCGGCTGCTGGCCAAGCTCAAGGGCCTGCTCGGGCCGCTGGGCTGCCACGACACCTTCATCCCCAGCTGGGCGGTGCTCGACCAGCGCATCCCGCTGGCCGGCGTCGCGCACCAGTCCGGCACCGTGCGCTTCGGGACCGACCCGGCCGCGTCGGCGCTCGACGTGGACTGCAGGGCCCACGACCTCGACAACCTCTACGTCGTCGACACGAGCTTCTTCCCGTCCTCGAGCGCGGTGAACCCGGCGCTCACGGCGATGGCGAACGCCCTGCGCGTCGGCGACCACCTGATCGAACGCCTCGACGCGACCATCGAGGCCGAGCTGCAGGAGGTGGCGTCATGAAGGCCCTGACCAAGCTCGCGAGCGCGATCGGCGACGGCCTCGTCGCCGGCTTCCTCGGGACCGCGGCGATGACGGTGTCGAGCACGATCGAGGCGCGCCTGCGCCACCGCGCGGCGAGCACGGCGCCCGCGCGCGCCACCGCCAAGGCGCTGGGGATCGCCGACTTCGAGGACGACCTCGCCCGCGCGCGCTTCAACGACATCTCGCACTGGGGCTACGGGACCGGCTGGGGCGTCGTGCGCGGCCTGCTCGGGGCGACGGGCATGCCCGCGGCGCGCGCGACCGCCGCCCACGGCGCGGCGATCTGGGGCAGCGCGGCGGTCACGCTGCCCGCCCTCGACGTCGCGCCGCCCTTCGTCTTCTGGGGCAAGCAGGAGGTCGCCATCGACCTCTTCCACCACGCCGTCTACGCGCTGGCGACCGGCGTCGCCTACGAGCTCATCGCCGGCGCGGCACGTCGACCCGCCTGAGCGTCCGCAGCGGCACCGCGGGCGCGTCCGTCGTCCGGTCGAACTCGGCGAGCATGGCGGGGTCCAGGTCGGCGAAGCCGGCGCGGACCCCGTCGTGGTAGGGCTGCGAGACGACCGCCGTGCCGTCGCGGCGCGCGGCCTCGTAGCGCACGCGCGCCTCGCGGCGGCCGAAGTACGCCCACACCGGCGCCCCCAGGTCGCGCCCGAGCAGGCCGGTGACCTCGTGGCGCTGGTAGTTGCGCTCGCGGCGGTCGAGGTGCGCCAGCGCGCCGCGGTCGACCGGGTGGACGACGCCGTTGACGTGGGCGCCGGCGTGCGGGCGCAGGTTCAGGAAGGTCACGTGGACGAGCGGGCGCTCGCCGGTGCGCGAGTCGACGTAGTGCTTGTAGCCCGGGACCGTCAGCAGGTTGTCCATGGCGACGTTCCAGGCGCGGCGGAAGCCGTGCAGCCGGCAGGCGATCGCCGCGTCCGGGGACATGCCCGGCCCGCGCCGCAGCAGCGAGCCGTAGCCGAAGACGAGATGGCGATGGGACGGCATCGCCCATGTCCCTCCCCGTCCGCGGGGCAATCCAAGCGCGGTCCGTTCGCCGCCCGTAGAGTCGCGCCATGAAGAAGAAGGTCGTCATCAACCTCACCACCGGCCATGAGGACGCCGACCTCGTGACGGTCGCCTTCCTGACCGGCACCGCCGCCCTCGAGCAGGGCCGCGACGTCGTGATGTTCTGCACCAAGGAGGCGGTGCGCCTCGGGCTGCCCGGCTACGCGGAGGCCATCGAGTCCGCCGGGGCGCCGCCCGTCGAGCGCCTCTTCGGGCAGTTCCGCGAGAAGGGCGGGCAGCTCTTCGTGTGCCCGATCTGCTTCGACGCGCGGCGCCTGGACAAGGACCAGCTCGTCGAGAACGCGACCATCGCCGGGGCCACGCCCCTGTGGCAGTGGATCGGCGACCAGGACGCGACGGTCTTCAGCTACTAGCGGTAGTCGGGGTTCGCGAAGTCGAAGCGGCAGCCGGCGTCCCACTCGCTGCGCTGGTTGCCGTGCGCCGGGATGCCGCCGGCATCCTTGAGCATGCGCGCGAGGTGCAGCAGGTTCCAGGTCAGGAACGTCGTGTTGCGGTTGGTGAAGTCGTTCTCGGGGCCGCCGGAGCCCTGGTCGAGGTAGCTGGGCCCGGGCCCCGCCTCGCCCAGCCACGCCGAGTCGGCCTGCGGCGGGATGACGTAGCCGAGGTGCTGCAGCGAGTAGAGGATGTTCATCGCGCAGTGCTTGGCCCCGTCCTCGTTGCCGGTGATGATGCACCCGCCGACGCGCCCGTAGTAGGCGTACTGGCCGGCCTCGTTGAGGATGTGGCTGTTGCCGTAGAGGCGCTCGATGACGCGCGTGCAGACCGACGACTTCTCGCCCAGCCAGATCGGCGAGGTGATGACGAGGATGTCCGAGGCGAGGACCTGCTCGGAGATCGCGGGCCAGTCGTCGCGCTCCCAGCCGTGCTCGGTCATGTCGGGGTACACGCCGGTCGCGATCTCGTGGTCGACGGCGCGGATGGTCTCGACGGCGACGCCGTGCTCGCGCATGATCGCGATCGACGTGTCCGCCAGGCCCTGGGTGTGCGACACCTCGGGCGAGCGCTTGAGCGTGCAGTTGATGAACAGGGCACGCAGGTCGGAGAAATCCCACTCGGTCATGCCTGTTCGACCAGCGAGCCGCCGTTTCGTTGCATCCACGCGGCGCGCGCCTCGGGGGTCGTCGGGTCGTAGTCGGCCTTGATGCGCTGGTGGATCTCCTGCAGGTCGGCCCAGAGCTGGTAGATCGAGGGCCGCCCCCAGAACCAGTAGCCGACGTAGACCTTCTCGATCTTCAGCCCGGGCGAGAGGATCACCGTGTGGGGGACGCCGGCGTGGTCGTGGTGGGGGTCGGTGTACTCGTTGATGTCGAGCGCCTGCTGCACCTCGAGGTCGACGTCGGCCAGGAAGGGCCAGTGCGCGCCGGCGGCGATGCGCATCCGGAAGGCGTCGTGCAGGTCGTTGGGCAGGATCGTGACGATCTGGGTGAAGGCCACGTCGCACCATTGGTGGAAGCGGACCATCTCGCGCTGCTGCTGGCGCTCGCGCGGGCAGTGCTCGCCGCGGCCGAGCATCAGGACGAGGCAGTTGTCGCCCTGGAGGTCCGAGAGGCGATGGCGGTCGCCGTTCTCATCGGGCAGCTCGAAGTCGGGCAGGGTGCTTCCGGGCTCGAGGTGCTTGCTCATGAGTCGCTCCTTGGGATCGGCGTGCCCGGGATCTCCAGGCGGATGCGGTAGACGCCCGTCAGGGCGGTGACGTAGAGCGTGCGGCGATCGGCCTCGCCCCACGCCAGGTTGTGCGGGTCCTCCGGCAGGCGCAGCAGGCCGAGGCGCTCGCCGGTGGGCGCGAGGATCCAGACGCCGCCCGGCCCGCACGCGTAGACGTTGCCCGCCTCGTCGACCTTCAGGCCGTCGAGGGCGTCGTCACCGGGCTCGGCGGTGAGGTCGGCGAACACCGTCGCCTCGCGTACCGCGCAGTCGTCGCCGAGCGCGTAGCGCATGATGACCTTGCGCTCGAGGTCCCAGTTGCCCACGTAGAGGTAGCGCTCGTCCGGCGAGAAGGCCAGCCCGTTGGGGCCCGCGAGCTCGTCGGTGACGAGCAGCACCTCGCCGTCGCGAACCGCGAAGACGCCGGAGAACGGCAGCTCCTTGGCCGGATCGTCGAAGACGCCCGGCAGGCCGAAGGGCGGGTCGGTGAAGAAGAGCGTCCCGTCGGAGCGATGGACGAGGTCGTTGGGCGAGTTCAGGCGCGCGCCCGCGTAGCGGTCGGCCATCACCGTCGTGTCGCCGTGGGGCTCGACGCGCAGGATCCGGCGGTTGCCGTGCTGGCACATGGTCAGGCGGCCTGCGGGATCGAAGGTCAGCCCGTTGGAGCCCGGCTGGTGGTAGCGGCCGACGTCGGTCCCGGCGTAGCCGCTCTTGGAGCGAAAGACGGTGACCTGTCCGCGCGGGTCCCAGCGGTAGATGGCGTTGGTGTTGGGCGAGGAGAAGAGCAGCGCGCCCTCCGGGCTCCAGACGGGGCCCTCGGTGAACGGGAAGCCGCCGGCGACCTGCTCCAGGCGCGCGTCGGCGCCGAGGACGTCGTCGAGGCCGTCGCCGAGGCGCTCGACCTCGAGCGCCGCCGGCACCGCGACCGCGGCCCGTTCGCGCGCGTAGAGGTCGAGCGTCGCCGTGCGCATCCAGATGTAGTTGTGCGGCGAGGCCGAGATCGGGCCGTTGATCCCGAAGACGGCGATCTGGAAGCGGTCGCCGGGACGCGCGTCGCGCGTCAGGACGACGCGGTTGGGGGCGTTGAAGCCGGCGACGACGGGCCCGCCGCTGTCGCCCAGCGCGTGCGGCAGCCCGCCGTCGACCCACACCTCGGCGTAGTCGTCGACCGCGACCTCGAAGACGATCGTCGCCCCCGTCGGGTCGAAGTCGCCGACGCGCTCGGGGATCGTCACGGTCGTGCGGTACCAGTTGAAGCACACGCGCCCCTGCGACAGGCGGCGCATGGTGTCGGCGGGCGCGAGCGCCCGCCAGCCGGAGTCGTCGTAGTCCGCACCCTCGGCGTGGGGCGCGATGTCGTAGGTGCGATTGGGGACGTCGCCGGGGCCGAGCGGGTCGGCGGCGCCCGTCCCGCCGACCTCGACGAACGCGATCTCGCGCACCCGCGCGTCGCTGTAGCGCCACTGCGCGCCGACGAGCGCGGCGCCCTCGTCGCTCTGCAGGTCGACGATCGCGTCGGGGCGGCCGGGGAGCAGCTCGGGCGGTCCTGGCAGCAGCGCCGCCGAGTCGACGGCGACCGGGGTGACGGTGCTCGCCATGGTCACGCCGCCACCGGCGCGCCGTCGAGGGCGGCCGCGAAGGCCTGCACGCCGATGGTCGCGAGCTCCTGGTCCTCGTCGGCCGAGCGCGCGCCGCTGACGCCGACGGCGCCGATGACCTCGCCGGCATGCTCGAGCGGCATCCCGCCCTGGAGGGGCACGGCGCGCGCGAGGTGCAGGGCCGACGGGCGCCCGTTCGAGGCCTGCACTTCGAAGTCGCGGCTCGGCCGGCGGTAGATCGCGGCCGTGCGCGCCTTGTCGGTGGTGACCTGCACGCTGGCGACCTGGGCGGCGTCGGGACGCACGAGGAACATCAGCTCGCCGCCCGCGTCGACGGCCGACACGACCGGGGCGACGCCGCGCTGCGCGGCGGCGGCGCCGATCGCCTCGGCGGCCATCCGGGCGCCCTCGTAGGTGAGGGCGGGGAGCTCGGTCGTCCTGAAGGCCGCGGCGGCGCCCGCGAGCGAGATCGCCTCGTCCTCGTCGGGCGTCTCGCCGCTCGTGCCGACGGCGCCGACGACCTCGTCGCCGACCTTCAGCGGGATCCCACCGGTCAGGCACGCGGCGCCGTGGAGGGCCAGGGCGCCGAGGCGCCCGCCGGTCACCTGCTCCTCCATCTCGCGCGAGGGCCGCACGAAGATCGCTGCGGTCCGCGCCTTGTCGACGGCGACGCGCGCGCTGGCGACCTGGGCGCCGGCGGTGCGCCGCATGGCGACGACCTCGCCGGAGGGGTCGACCACGCAGAGGTAGACGCGCGCGCCGGTCGCGGCGGCCGCCTCCTCGGCGGCGGCGATGACGGCGTCGGCGCCTTCGGTGTCGATGACGTGACGGGTTCGGACGAGCGACATGGCCGGTCAGGCCTCCTTGGGGGGATCGGGGATGGCGGCGGCCCACACGGCGGTGTCCGCGGTGACGTAGAGACGGCCGGCCTCGCCGAAGGCGAGATGCACGGTGCCGGGGATGGCGATCGCGGCGAGCCGCTCGCCGTCGGGGGCGAAGACGTCGACGCCGGCCGGGCCCGCCACGTAGACGCGCCCTGCGGCGTCGACCTTGATGCCGTCGGGGTAGCCGGGATCGATGACGGCGAGCACGCGACGGTCGGTGAGCGAGCGTCCGCCGACGACGTCGAAGGCCTCGACGCGATGCGTCTGCTCACCCGAGTCGCCGACGTAGAGCACCCGCTCGTCGGGCGAGAAGGCCAGACCGTTGGGCTTGTCGAAGCCGTCGGCCACGGCGGTCGTGGCGCCCGTCCGCGGGTCGTGGCGGTAGACGACGTCGCCGAGCATCGGCGGCGGGCGGAAGCCCTGCAGGAAGCCGTACGACGGGTCGGTGAACCACACGCTGCCGTCGCGCTTGACGACGACGTCGTTGGGCGAGTTGAGCGGCAGCCCGCCGCACCCGTCGACGACGGTCTCGGCCACGCCGGTCGCGCGGTCGACGAGCGCGATGCGCGCCGGCGTGGAGCGCGTGCCCTGCTCGCACACGACGAGCCGGCCGTCCGGATGCAGCGCCATGCCGTTGGCCCGGTTGGCCTCGGCGCGCACCACCGACACCTCGCCCGTGGAAAGCGCCAGCCGCTTGATCGCGCTGTCCGGCGCGGACACGGAGGTGAAGTACAGGGCGTCCTCGTCGGCGACGTAGACGGGGCCCTCGTGGGCGTCGACCTCGGCGAGGACGTTCATCGCTGCGCCCGCGCGCGGTCGATGTCGTGCGCGGCCGTGATGAAGCCGATGTGGCTGTAGGCCTGCGGGAAGTTGCCGAGCTGCTCGCCGGTGGCGGTGTCGATCTCCTCGCCGAGCAGCCCGAGGTCGTTGGCGTGTCCGACGAGGGCGTCGAAGAGCTCCTCGGCGCGCTGCACCTCGCCCGCCTTGGCCAGCGCGGAGACCAGCCAGAAGGTGCAGACCGCGAAGGTCCCCTCCTCCCCCGAGAGCCCGTCGGCGTTGAGGCCGGCGTCGTTGCGATAGCGCAGGACCATGCCGTCCTCGGTGAGCTCGCGCGCGACCGCCTCGATCGTGGAGCGCATGCGCGGGTCGGTCGCCGGCAGGAAGCCGTAGGTGACCATCAGCAGCGCCGCCGCGTCGAGCTCGTCGGCGTCGAAGGACTGCGCGTAGGCCTGCTTGGCCTCGCTCCAGCCGCGCTCGAGGATCGCGTCGCGGATGCGGTCGCGCTCGGCGCTCCACTCGGCCGCCTTCGCGTGCTCGCCGAGCTTGGGCGAGAGCTTCACGGCGCGGTCGAGCGCGGTCCAGCACAGGACCTTCGACGACAGGTGGTGGCGCGGGTCGCCGCGCATCTCCCAGATCCCCGAGTCGGTCTCGCGCCAGCGCCGCGCCGCGGTGTCGGCGAGATCGGCGACGAAGGCCTGGATCTCGGGATGCAGCTCGCCGAGGCGGCCCTCGTAGACGTGCAGGGCGCTGAGCAGCTCGCCGTAGACGTCGAGCTGGGTCTGGTTCCAGGCGCCGTTGCCGACGCGCACCGGCCGCGAGTCGCGCCACCCGCGCAGGTGCGCGAGCTCGCGCTCGGAGAGGTCGTGCTCCCCGCGGATGCCGTACATGATCTGCAGCGAGCCGCCGCTGGCGCGCCCGCCGGCCGAGCTGGTCATGAACGAGACGAACTCCTCGGCCTCGTCCGAGCAGGCGCCGATGTAGAGCGCCTCGGTGGTGAGGCTCGCGTCGCGGATCCACGCGTAGCGGTAGTCCCAGTTGCGCTCGCCGCCGACGCCTTCGGGCAGCGAGCACGTCGGCGCCGCGACGATGGCACCGGTCGGCCGGAAGGTCAGGCCCTTGAGCACGCGCGTGCTCAGCGCGACGAGCTCCCTGCGCGCGCCGTCGTAGGCCGAGTGCTCGGCCTCCCAAGAGCGCCAGCCCTCGACGGTGTCCTCGATGCGCTCGGCGACGCGCTCGGGCGCGCAGGCGACGGGCGGCTCGCCCTCGGCGGGCGCCCAGTGCAGGCCGAAGCCGACGCGCTCGCCCGCGGAGACGGTGAAGGTCGCGCGCATCGTCGAGTCCTCGACGACCGCCGGCACGCCTGCCGAGACCGCGATCTGGTTGGGGCCGCCGAAGGTGCGCCCGCCGCCGTCCTCCATGCGGAAGAGCGGGCGCACGAGCCCGTACTCGGGCCGCGGCGCGAGCTCCATGGTCATCTCGACCGTGCCCGCCACGCCCTCGACGAGGCGCAGGACCTCGTGCGGCGCGCCGCGCCCGAGGTCGTGGCCGCGCTGGCCGGGGGCGGAGGCCATCGCGTCGACGAGCCGGACGCTGCCGGTGGGCGTGGTGAACGTCGTCTCGATGACGAGCGTGCCGGGGAGGTAGCGGCGCTCGGAGGTGCACTCGCCGGCGGGCGCGATCGACCAGTGGCCGGCGTTCGGGTCGAGGATCCGCGCGAAGAGCGCGGGCGAGTCGAAGTGCGGCATGCACAGCCAGTCGATCGAGCCGTCGCGGTCGACGAGCGCGGCCGACGTGCAGTCGGCGAGCAGGCCGTAGTCGGCGATCGGCCTGAAGCCGGAGGCGCGGCGCTGGGCGACGGTGGTGACGGGCTCGGATAGCGTGCTCATGGCGGCCATGTCTCGCCGCGGCGCGAGGAGTTACGCGTAACGGGCGGGCCGGCGGCGCGGACTGCGCAGCGCCATGGACCTCGCCTTCACCAACCTCCTCGTCATCGTCGCCGCCGGCTTCGCCGCCCCGCTGGCGCTCGGCTTCTTCCCCTCTGTCCGCCTGCCCTCGGTGGTCCTCGAGATCGTGCTCGGGATCGTCCTCGGGCCCGCCCTGCTCGGCTGGGTCCACGTCGACGACCCGGTCCAGGTCTTCTCGACCGTCGGCCTCGCCTACCTGCTCTTCCTCGCCGGCCTGGAGATCGACTTCATGCGCCTGCGCGGGCGGGTGCTGCGCCTGGCGCTCGTCGGCTTCGTGGTCTCGCTGGCGATCGCGGTCGTCGTGGGCCTGCTGCTGAAGGCCGGCGGCTTCGTCGCGCAGCCGCTGTTCGTCGCGATCGTCCTCTCCGCCACGTCGCTCGGCGTGCTCGTGCCCGTCCTCAAGGACGCGGGCGAGAGCGGATCGACCTTCGGCCAGCTCATCATCGCCAGCGGCACCATCGCCGACTTCGCGACCGTGATCCTGCTCTCGCTCTTCTTCTCGCGCGAGTCGGGCTCGACCGCGTCGAAGGTCATCCTCCTTGGCGGGCTCTTCGTGGTCGCCGTGCTCGTGGCGCTGCTGGTCGCCGGCGTCGAGCACTCGCGGCGCGTGCGCGACGTGCTCAACCGCCTTCAGGACACGACCGCGCAGATCCGGATCCGCGCGGCCTTCGTGCTGCTCGTCGGGCTCGTGGCGCTCGCCACCTCGCTCGGCCTCGAGGTCATCCTCGGGGCCTTCATCGCCGGGGCGATCATCTCGCTCGTCGATCGCGACCGGGCCATGACGCACCCGGACTTCCGGCGCAAGCTCGAGGCCGCCGGCTTCGGGATCTTCATCCCGGTCTTCTTCGTCACCACCGGCGTCAAGTACGACCTCGACGCGCTCACCGCGCACGCCTCGACGCTCATGCACGTCCCGATCTTCCTGGCGGCGCTGCTCCTCGTCCGCGGCCTGCCGGCGCTCCTGTACCGCTCGGTCATCCCGCGCGACCGGCTGCCCGTGGCGGTCCTCATGCAGGCGACCTCGCTGCCCTTCATCGTCGCCGCCACGGCCGTCGGCCTGGCGCTCGACGTGGTCACCCCCGCCAACGCCGCGGCGCTCATCGCCGCCGGCCTGCTCTCGGTGGTGATCTTCCCCGCCGTCTCGCTCGTGCTGCTGCGCCGGGGTCAGGGACGGCGCACGAACGCCAGCGCCGCCCCGAGCGCGAGCCAGCCGGCCACGACGTAGGGGAACGCGTCGTAGGGCGAGTCGGGCACCGGGCGGACGTTGTGGTAGAGCACGTAGCAGGCCACGGCGATCCCGGCGAGCGGCAGCGCGAGCTCGAGGCGTGACCCCTTCGCCGCCAGGAAGCGCGTCGCCGCGACGTTGGTGAGCACGTACATGCACAGCAGGCTGAGCGTGCCGATGGTCGCGAAGTAGAAGAAGACGTTGAACGGCTTGGCCTTCGCCACCCCGAAGACCACGAGGATCACGAGGTCGAGCACCATGACGAAGGCCAGCCCGCCGCCCGGGGCGCCCGTCGCGGAGACCGTCGCCAGGCGCGCGTCGAGCAGCCGGTCGCGCCCGAGCGCGTAGAGCATCCGCGCCGCCACCGAGGCGCAGCCGAGCCCGGCGCCGATGGCGCTGATGATCGCCGCGAGGTTCAGGACGTCCGCCATCCCGCGCCCCACGTAGGCCTCGGCGAGCTCACCGATCGGCGCCGGCGAGCCGGCGAACGCCTTCACCCCCGCGGGGTCGGTGCCGAAGCCCCACGTCTGCACGACCACGCACAGGACATAGAAGACGCCACCGAAGGCGATGGCGGCGGCCATCGAGCGCGGGATCATCCGGCGCGGATCCGTCGACTCCTCTCCCAGCGAGCCCGCCGACTCGAAGCCGGCATACGAGAGGAAGCCGAAGACCGAGGCCAGCGCGATCGTCGAGAGCGTCGTGCCCGGCGGTGGCGAGAAGACCTCGAGCGTCACCCCCCGGCCCTCGGGCGCGCCGCCGAAGACGAGCTTGGCGACGATGATCGCCATCAGCACGAGGATCACCGTCACCGAGACGACCTCGAAGAGCAGCAGCGTGCGCGCGGCGGTGAGGATCTCGCGCGAGGCGATGAGCCACACGAGCGCCCAGCCCACCAGTGCGAGCGGCAGCCACGCGGCGTCGTGGGCGATGCCGGTCGAGCGCAGGAAGGCCTGGCCGAAGATCGCGATCGCCGAGATCGAGACGACCGGGAAGATCAGGTAGGTCCCGAGCAGCGCCCAGCCGGCGACGAAGCCCGCCCGCGGGCCGAGGGCGCCGCCCACGAACGCGTAGACCGAGCCGGCGCTCGAGAACTCCGCCGAGAGGCGCGCGAAGCCGTAGGCGACGAGGCCGACGCCGACCGCGGCCACGACGTAGGCCAGCGAGGCCGCGCGCCCGAGCAGGGCCGCCGCCGCGACGCCGGTGATCGACACCGCGAGCGTCGGCGCCATCACGCCGATCGAGACCGAGAGCGTCGCCACCTGGCCCAGCTCGCGGCGCAGCCGTCCCATCCGAGAGGAGGGCGCCGTGGCGGCTCCGGGTCGGGCGAGGACGCTGATGGGCGACCCTACCGCGTTACGGTTGCCGCGATGGAGGGCCTGGAGGGCAAGCGAGCCTTGGTCACCGGCGCCGCGCGCGGCATCGGCCGGGCCACCGCCGAGCGCCTCGTGCGCGAGGGCGCGCGCGTCGCGCTCGTCGACGCCGACCCGGTCGAGGGCGCCGGCGACGGGACGCTCGCCCTGCGCGCCGACGTGCGCGACGAGGACGCCCTGGCCACGGCCTTCGAGCGCGCGAGCGCCGCCTGGGGCGGCCTCGACGTCGTCGTCGCCAACGCCGCGATCCAGCTCACCGACGCCGACGACCGCGCCGACCGCCTGGATCGCAACGTCTGGCAGCAGACGCTGGACGTCAACCTCACAGGTGCCTTCCTCACGGCCAAGCACGGGGCGGGCGCGCTGCTGCACAGCGGCGGCGGCGCCATCGTCTGCATCGGGTCGGTCGCCGGCAGCTTCGGCATCGCCCGCGGCCTGCAGGCCTACGCCGCCAGCAAGGCGGGCATGGTCGGCCTCGTGCGCACCATGGCCGCCGACTACGCGGCCGACGCCATCCGCGTCAACGGCGTCCTGCCCGGGATCACCGAGACGCCCATGAACCGCTGGTGGATGGACGACCCGGAGATCCGCGCGCGGGTCGTCGCGCCGATCCCGCTCGGGCGCCCGGCGCGCGCCGAGGAGGTCGCCGCCGTGGCCGCCTTCCTGGCCTCCGACGACGCCTCCTACGTCACCGGCGCGCTGTGGACCGTCGACGGCGGGCTGACCGCGGCATGACCGTCATCGCCCGGACCAAGCTCGAGATCCCGCCGCGCCGCGAGGGCCTGATCCCGCGCGGCGCGCTCGTCTCGCTGCTGGCGGGCGCCGAGCACACGCGGCTGACGATGCTCTCCGCCCCCGCCGGGTCGGGCAAGACGACGCTGCTGCAGCAGTGGCATCTCGCCGCCGCCGACCAGCCCTTCGCGTGGCTGTCGCTCGAGCCCGGCGACGACGACCCCGTGCGCTTCTGGACCTGCGTGATCGAGGCGCTGCGGACGGTGGCGCCGGGCGTCGGGGCCCGCGCCGAGGGCGCGCTGCACTCGCCGGGCGCGAGCCTCGACGAGGTCGTCGTCCCGCTGCTCGTCAACGACCTCATCGAGCTGCCGGGGCGCGTGGTCCTCGTCCTCGACGACCTCCACGCCGTGAGCGACGACGAGATCCACCGCTCGCTCGTCGCCTTCGTCGAGCGCCTGCCGGCGACCGTCCACCTGGCCGTGGCCACGCGCAGCGACCCGCCGTGGCCGATGCTGCCGCGCCTGCGCGCCCGCGACCAGCTCGTCGAGCTGCGCGCCGGGCAGCTGCGCTTCAGCGAGGCCGAGGCGGCCTCCTACCTGGCGGCCATCGGCCTCGAGCTCTCGGCCGATCGCGTCGCCGAGATCCAGCAGCGCACCGAGGGGTGGGCGGCGGGGCTGCAGCTCGCGGGGCTCTCGCTGCGCAGCGACCCGGCGGGCGAGGACGCCGTCGGCGCGCTCGCAGGCGACAGCCCGCAGATCGGCGACTACCTCGCCGTCGAGGTCCTCGACCGCGTCGCGCCCGCCGAGCGCGCCTTCCTGCTGCGTACCTCGATCCTCGAGCGCATGTGCGGCCCGCTGTGCGACGCCGTCCTCGAGCGGGAGGGGTCAGCCGTGCGCCTGGAGGAGCTCGACCGCCGCAACCTGTTCGTCGTCGCGCTCGACCGCCGCCGGCGCTGGTACCGCTACCACCACCTGTTCTCCGACCTCCTGCGCGCCCGCCTGGAGACCGAGGAGCCCGGCGCGGCAGCCGCGCTGCACGGCCGCGCCGCCGCGTGGCTGGCGACCGAGGGCGAGGTCGCCGACGCGATCGGCCACGCCATCGCCGCGGGCGACCGCGACACCACGGCGCGGCTCGCGGCCGCCCACTGGCTGACCTTCTTCAACCAGGGCTGGCTCATGACGGTCCGCCGCTGGCTGGACACGCTGCCGGCCGATCGCGTCGCCGCCGAGCCGCAGCTCTGGCTGGCGCGCGCCTGGACCTCGATGGACCTCGGCGAGCTCGACGAGGTCGCGGCGTGGCTCGAGCGCGCGCCGGCCGGCGACGAGTGGGTCGGCGTCCTGCGCGCGCTGCGGCTCTTCAAGCTCGGCGACGTGGGCGGCGCCGCGCGCGCCGTCGGCGCCGCGACGGCCACCGACGGCGAGGCGGGGTCGTTCTGGCGCACGGTGGCCGCGGTGGTGACGGGCGTGCCGGCCTACTGGCGCGGGCGCTACGCCGAGGCGCGCCCGGCCCTGCGCGAGGCGCAGCGGATCGCGGAGGGCGCCGGCAACGCGCTGGCACACCAGTACGTCCTCGGCTACCTGGCCCTCGACGCCGTGGAGCACGACGGGCCGCACGCCGCGCGCGAGCTGCTGCCCGGACCCGCCGCCGAGCCGCGGGTCGGCGAGCACTTCACGGCGATGGTCGGCCACCTGGCCCTCGGACGCGCCGCCGAGCTCGACGGCCGCCTCGCGGAGGCCGAGCGCGAGCTCGCGCGCGCGGTCGAGCTCTCGCGCCGCGGCGCGGGCACGCTCGAGCGCGCCGCGGCGGCGCTGGCGCACGCCCGCGTGCTCGGCGCCCTCGGCCAGCGCGAGAGCGCGCGCACGCGGCTGGCCCACGCCGAGGAGCTGCTCGCGACGTGCGCGGATGCCGGCATCCTCACGCGCGCGCTCGCCCAGGCCGAGCACGCGCCTGGGCTCAGCGCGCCGCGCGGCCCCGCGGCGACCGGGGAGGACCTCAGCGACCGCGAGCTCGGCGTCCTGCGCATGCTGCATTCCGAGCTGTCGCTGCGCGAGATCGGGGCCGAGCTCTACCTGTCGCTCAACACGATCAAGACGCACACGCGCAACATCTACTCCAAGCTCGGCGCCAGCGGCCGCGACGACGCGGTCGCCCGCGCGCGCGAGCTGGGCCTGCTGTAGCTACCCGAAGGTGAACGCGAACGCCTGGACTCCCGGGGAGACCTGGAGGGTCAGCGCGTGGTGCTCGTCGGAGGGCGCGGAGACGAGGTGGTAGAGGCGCTGGCGGTCCACGCGCACCGCGCCGCCGTGGACGTCGGCGCCCGCGCGCGAGGGCGAGATGCGCCGGCCGTCGAGCAGCACCCGGACCGTGCCGGCGCCGTGGGCCGGCGGGCTGAGCACCAGGTAGGCGTCCTTGCCCACGATCGAGGCGCGGAGCTCGGCCCCCGGGCCGGCCGTGCCCGCCTCCTTGCTCTCGGTCCACGTCCCCGAGAGCGCGAAGTGGCTCGTCGGCAGGCTCTTCGGCGCTGAGTAGCTGTGCGTCCCGGCCAGCGGCGGCGGATCGAAGCGCTCGGCGCGCGCCAGGCCGACGTAGGTCTCCGGCGTCTCCTGGGCGCTCGGCGAGACCGTGCCCTCCGGCGTCGCCATGGCGCCCGGGTTGGCGTGCCCGGCCTCCTTCAGCAGCGCGCGGATCGACGACTCGGTGCTGTCGTACTCGCCCTCTCCGAAGTGCGCCTCGCGGACCTGGCCCTGCGCGTCGATGAGGTACTCGGCCGGCCAGTACTCGTTGCCCCAGGCGTTCCACGTGGCCAGGTCGTTGTCCTGCGCGACCGCGTAGTGGATCCCCTCGCGCTCGATCGCCGCCTGGACGTTGCCGGCGTCCTTCTCGAACGGGAACTCTGGCGAGTGGACGCCGACGATGACGAGGCCGTCGTCGCGGTAGCGCGCGTCCCACGCGTTCAGGTAGGGCAGCGTGCGCAGGCAGTTGATGCAGGTGTAGGTCCAGAAGTCGACGAGGACGACCTTGCCGCGCAGGGCCGCGAGGCTCAGCGGGCGCCCGCCGGGCGTGTTGAACCAGCGCTGGTTGCCGGTGAAGTCCGGGGCCGGGCCCAGCTTCGGCAGCCCCGCCGCCTCGACGCCCTGGCGTCCGGTGCTGGCGACCGCGAAGGGCGACCGCCCGCGCAGGTGGTCGAGGCGGCTGGCGACCGCGTGCGAGGTCTCCAGGCCATGGGTCGGGTTGACGAGCCCCGCCGGCAGGTGATCGGCGATCGTCGACTGGAAGCGCACGTCGAGGTTGGCCGCCATCGCGACGCCGGTGGCGATGAGCACCGCCGCCAGCGCGCGCTGGAGGCCCGGGCCGCGGCCGGCCGAGCGCAGCCGCCCGGCCAGCGCGCGCCCGCCGAGCGCGAGCGCCAGCAGCACGACGGCCGAGCCGAGTGCGAACGCGATGCCCACCGGGAGCGTGCGCGAGGAGGCGGCCCCGACCGCGATCACGGCGGCGAGGATCGGCCCCGCGCACGGGGCGTAGACGAAGCCCAGGGCCGCGCCGACGAGCAGGCCAGAGGCGAAGCCGTCGCCGATCCCGCGCGGGCCGAAGCGCGCCAGGCGCGCCAGCGGCGCCTCCACGCGCGCTGCCAGCGACGGCACGGCGAGCGCGATCCCGAAGCCGATGAGGACGACCACGGCGATCGTCCGCGTCACGCCCGGTCCGAGGCCGACGCCGTCGATGACGCTCGCCAGCCCGACGATCGTGACCGTGAAGGTGGCGGCGAGGCCGAGGGCGATGCCGACTGGGCGCCGGCGCCCGCCGGTCGCCCCGGAGGCCAGCAGCGCGGGCAGGACGGGCAGCACGCACGGGCTCAGGGCGGTGCCGGCGCCGGCCACGAAGGCGAAGAGGACGAGCAGCGTCATCTCAGGGGGAGTCTCCTTGTCGGGCCGGAACGTTGCGTCACCCGGGTGAACGTCGCAAGGGGTGATGACCGCTCACCCCCGCGCGCCGGAGGGTCGCCCCATGCCCGAGATCGCAGTCCCGCCCCATGTTTCGCCCAGGGCGGACGACCAGCAGCTCCTCGATGCGCTGCGCAACGGCGACGAGCAGGCCTACGTCGCGCTCGTGCGCCGCTACGGCGGCCTGATGCACCGCGTCGCGCTCGGCTACGTGCGCACGCCGTCCGTGGCCGAGGAGGTCGTGCAGGAGACGTGGTGCGCCGTGCTCACCGGCCTGGAGCGCTTCGAGGGCCGCGCCCAGCTCAAGACCTGGCTCTTCCGGATCCTCACCAACCGCGCCAAGACGCGTGGGATGCGCGAGGCGCGCACGATCCCGTTCTCGTGCGTGGGCGGCGACGACGACGGCGAGGGCCCGTCGGTCGATCCCGACCGCTTCCTATCCGCCGACCATCCCCGCTATCCGGGCGGCTGGGCGGCGCCGCCGGCCTCGTGGAGCGCGGTGCCCGACGAGCGGCTGCTGGCCCGCGAGGTCCGCGAGCGCATCCGCCGCGCCATCGACGAGCTCCCCGAGCGCCAGCAGGCCGTGATCGTCATGCGCGACGTCGAGGGCTGGCCGCCGGAGGAGGTGTGCGACGTGCTGGAGCTCAGCGAGGGCAACCAGCGCGTCCTGCTGCATCGCGCGCGCTCGCGCGTGCGCGCCGAGCTCGAGCGCTACTTCGCCGACGACGAGGTGGCGGCATGACCGAGACGCCGCACATGAGCTGCCAGGAGCTGGTGGAGCTCGTCACCGCCTACCTGGAGGGCGCGCTGGCGCCCGAGGACCGCGAGCGCTTCGACGCGCACCTGCACCTGTGCCCGCCGTGCGTGGAGTACCTCGCGCAGTTCGAACGCACGGTCCAGGCGGTCGGGCTGGCCTCCGGCGAGCTCGAGCGCACGCCCGCCATGGCGGGGCTGCTGCACGCCTTCCGCGATTGGCGGCGCGGCCTGGACGCCGTCGGCGGTTGAGGGCTAGGCTCCCGCGCGAGGTCCGCGCGGGTCATGTCCGAGCAGCTCGTCAAGGCCTCGGCGACCTGGATGGCGCAGGCGGTCCGCCACCGCGAGGTGAGCGCCGTGGAGCTCGTCGAGGCCCACACCGACCGGATCGCCGAGCGCGACCCGCAGATCAACGCGCTCGTCCTCCCGCGCCTGAAGGAGGCGCGCGCCGAGGCGCACGAGGCCGACGCGGCGCTCGCGCGCGGCGATCACCTCGGCCCGCTGCACGGCGTGCCCTTCACGGTCAAGGAGGTCATCGCCGTCGCCGGGATGCCGGCGACCAACGGCTCGCGGCTCCTCGCCGACCACGTCTCCGAGGCCGACGCCGTCCCGGTCCGGCGGCTGCGCGACGCCGGCGCGATCCTCCTGGGCAAGACCAACGTCCCGGAGTTCTGCTCGCACTGGGACACCTACAACGAGCTCTACGGAGCGACCGCCAACCCGCACGACACCACGCGCAGCGCGGGCGGCTCGTCGGGCGGCGAGGCCGCGGCCATCGCGAGCGCGATGTCGCCGCTGGGCCTCGGCTCGGACTTCGGCGGCTCGATCCGCGCGCCGTGCCACTTCTGCGGGATCTTCGGCCTGCGCCCGGGGCGCGACACCGTGCCCTGGGCCGACCATCACCCGATGTCCAACGGGCCTGCCCCGCAGCTCATGGCCACCGTCGGGCCGATGGCGCGCTGCGTCGACGACCTCGAGCTGGCGCTGGCGGTGCTCGCCCCGCTCGAGCCCGCGGTCTCCGCGCCGATGGGCGTGGCCGTCTTCGAGGACGACGACCTGCAGCCCGTGAGCGGCGCGTGCCGCGAGGCGGTGCGCCGCGCGGCCGCCGCGCTGGGCGACGCCGGCCACGACGTCGTCGAGGCGCGCCCGCCCGGCCAGGCGCTCGCCCGCGCCGCCTTCGACCTCGCGATCGTCACCGAGATGGCCGCCGGGATGGTGCCCGCCGTCGCCGGGCGCGAGGATCAGCTCTCACCGCCGATGCGCGAGATGGCCGAGGCGGCGCGCCACTTCGAGCCCTCGCTCGTGCCCTACCTGGAGGCCTTCTCGCGGCTGAAGGCAATCGAGGTCGAGGCCGACGAGTGGCTCGCGCGCCACGGCGCCGCGCTCTCCCCTGTGGCGCCCGACGTCGCCCCGCCGCTGCGGGGGAGCTTCGGCCCCATCGACGGCGAGCCGGTCCGCCCCGGGGGCAAGCTCACGCTCGCCAGCTACCCCAGCGCGCTGGGCCTCCCGGCGGTCGTCGTGCCCGTGATGCGCACCGAGGCCGGCCTGCCCGTGGGCGTCCAGCTCTTCGGCCGCCGCGGCCACGAGCGCGCCCTCCTGGCGCTCGCGCGCGAGCTCGAGGGCGTCCTCGGCGGGTGGCTGGACCCCGACGACGCCTGACCGTGCAGTGGCACTTGACACGCCCGGCGGCTCGCGCGAAGGTCGAGTGGTGACCGAGCAACCCACCACGAGCGCGCCCGAGCGGCGCAACCTCGCCGACGCCGACCTCACCCGCGCCGTCGAAGCGAGCTTCGCCGAGACCCCCGACCCCCGCCTGCGCGAGGTCCTGCAGGCGCTCGTGCGCCACCTACACGCCTTCGCCTCGGAGGTCGAGCTGACCGAGGAGGAGTGGTTCGGCGCGATCGAGTTCCTGACCAAGGCCGGCCACATCACCGACGACAAGCGCCAGGAGTTCATCCTCGCCTCCGACACCCTCGGGCTGTCGATGCTCGTGATCGGCATCAACCACCGCCATCCCACCGGCGCGACCGAGTCGACCGTCTTCGGCCCCTTCTTCGTCGAGGGCTCGCCGGCCTTCGAGAACGGCGACGACCTCGCCAACGGCGCCCCGGGGACGCCGTGCTTCATGAGCGGGACCGTGCGATCGACCGACGGCGAGCCGATCCCCGGCGCGCTGCTCGACATCTGGCAGGCCGACGAGGACGGCCTCTACGACGTCCAGTACGCCGACCTCGACGAGGCCCGCGGCCGCGGCCACCTGCACTCCGACCACGAGGGCCGCTACTGGTTCTGGACCGTGCACCCGGAGGCCTATCCGATCCCGACCGACGGCCCGGTGGGCGAGATGCTCGCGGCCACCAACCGCCACCCGATGCGGCCGGCCCACGTGCACTTCAAGGTCACCGCGCCCGGCTATCAGACGCTCATCACGCACGTCTTCGACGAGAACGACGAGTACCTGGACACCGACGCCGTGTTCGGCGTGCGCAGCTCGCTGCTGACGAGCTTCCAGCGCCACGAGGCCGGGACCGCGCCCGACGGGCGCGAGCTCGACGGCCCCTACGCGACGGCGCAGTTCGACTTCGTGCTGGCCCCGAGCTGAGCGGCGGCGAGCGCCGCGAGCTCGCGGCCGGGCGCCACCCGGCGCGTCCCCGCCGCGACCTGCGCGGCGAGGTGCCCGAGCACCCGCGCGAGCTCGTCGCGCTCCTCGTCGCCGAGCAGCAGGAAGGGGTGCAGGATGAGCACGACCGGGGCGTCGCCTCGCGCGTCGAGGGCCGCGATGAGGGCATCGGCGGTCTCGCGCGGCGAGGCGACGTCCGCCCGGTCGCCCCGAGCCAAGCGTCGTGGTGCGAAGGACTCCATGCGGTGGTAGGCGTCGACGGCGTCCCAGCGGAAGGGCAGCGAGACCACGCCGCCGGTCGCCTGCGGACGCTCGCCCAGCGGCGAGACCCAGCGCAGGCCGTGCGCGGCGAGCGTGGCGATCGAGTGCGGCCCGAGGGCGCCGCCCGGCGGACGGAAGCCCTCGACCTCGAGGCCCAAGCCGCGCAGCGCGGCGACGCCGCGGCCGACGAGCTCGGCCTCCTCCTCCGGCGCCAGCGTGTCCCACTGCTCGTGGCGCCAGCCGTGCAGGCCGACCTCGTGGCCGGCGGCGGCGATCGCGCGCAGCGCATCGGGATAGAGCTCGGCGTTGAGGCCCTCGACGAAGAAGGTCGCGCGCAGGCCCGCGGCGGCGAGCGCCTCGAGCGCGCGCGGGAGCCCGACGCTCACCGACGGGTGCTCGCCGGGGACGCCGCCCTCGGGCGCCGCGTGGCGCTCGATGTCCGCGGCCTCGCCGAGGTTGTCGAAGCTCAGCAGGACAGTCCGGCGCAGGTCGGCGCTCACGCGCCGTCGCCCACGCGCGCCGGCGGTGCGGCCGGCCGGCGCTCCACATGACCGCGGACGGCGCCATGCTCGTCGTCGACCCAGCCGCGCGTGCGGGCGTAGCCGAGCATGGCGTCGAAGCCGTCCTCCCACTCTGGCGTCGCCGCGAGGCCGGCGAGTTCGCGCAGCGCGTCGGTGCGCACCCAGGCGTGGGCGCCGAGCCCGAGCACGCCCCCGGCCGCGAGCGCCTCGGGGCCCGGATCGGCCTCGGCGTCGATGACGACGGCGAAGCTCGTGAGGTCCTCGGCGTCCTCGAGGCGGGCCGTGGTCGAGCCCAGGATCAGCTCCACGGCTCGTGCTCCGGCGTCATGGCGGCGTTGTCGTCCACGGTGGTTGCCCCTTCTGTACCCCACGTGTGCGCGGAGCGAACGCGTGTGCGTCCAACGAATCTACCGCAGCAGCGCGCGAGCGACGGCCGCGACTCCCGGTACAGTCAGCCGCGATGGCCGAGGCCCCGGAGACCGAGCGTCCCGCCGATGGAGAGCGCCAGCAGTCGCTGCAGTCGCTCGAGCGCGGGATGGCCGTCATCCAGGTCTTCTCGCGCGAGCGCCCGGCCCTCACGCTCAGCGAGGTCGCCAACCTCACGGGCATCACGCGCGCGACCGCGCGGCGGATCCTGCTGACCCTCGAGAAGCTCGGCCACGTGCGCTCCGACGGGCGCCTGTTCTCGCCCACGCCGCGGCTGCTGACCCTCGGCTGGGCCTATCTGTCGTCGCTGAACCTGTCCGAGCTCGCCCTGCCGCTGATGGAGACGCTCGTCGAGGAGACCCACGAATCGTGCTCGGCCGCGACGCTCGACCTCCCCGACGTCGTCTACGTCGCGCGCGTCCCCACGCGGCGGATCATGTCGATCACGCTCAGCGTGGGCACGCGGCTGCCGGCGCACTGCACCTCGATGGGCCGCGTGCTGCTCGCCTCGCTCCCGCCCGACCAGCTCGACGACTACCTGGCCGGCGCCAAGCTCGAGCCGTGGACCGAGCGCACGACGACCGACCCGAAGCGACTGCGCGCCGCGCTGGACGAGACGCGCCAGCGCGGATGGGCGCTCGTCGACCAGGAGCTCGAGATCGGCCTGCGCTCGGTGGCGGCGCCGATCCGCCGCGGCCCGGACACCATCGCGGCGCTCAACGTCTCCTCGGCCGTCTCGCGCGTCTCGCTCGACGACCTGCGCCGCCGGATCCTGCCGCCGCTCGTGCACACCGCCGACACGATCTCCAACGCGCTCACCCAGCAGGGCCCCGCGTACCACCGCCCGGTCTCCTGAGCGGACCGCCCTCCCGGAGCGCCCGAGGCACTCTGCTAGCGTGCGCTCTGCGTACGCATGTGCGCGCTACGAACACATCCCCGCGCCGTGCCGGCGAACCCGCACCTCCGCACCGACTGGGTGACCGCAGGCGACCCCGACGCCGCGGTCGCCGCCGTGCTCGTCCACGGCCGCGACCTCGACCCCGAGTTCATGCTCGAGG
The DNA here is from genome assembly GCA_963851295.1 of uncultured Actinomycetes bacterium. Classification (GTDB taxonomy): domain Bacteria; phylum Actinomycetota; class Thermoleophilia; order Solirubrobacterales; family Solirubrobacteraceae; genus JAOPZW01. The sequence continues at coordinate 429,785 of CAWKOS010000009.1, forward strand.
TCGCCGGGCGCATCGACCTCGACGACTCGGTCGCCTACGTGCTCCCGCGCGCGGCCGAGCGCTCGTGGTATCCCGGGCGCTTCTACGACCCGATGGAGGACAACGAGCCCTGGTTGGGCTGGTCGCTGGAGGCGATCGACGCCGCCGTCGAGGCCGCCCGCGGCCACGGGCGCACGCTCGACCGCATCGCCCTCGTGGGCTTCTCGCAGGGCGCCTGCATCGTCGCCGAGCACCTCGCCCGCCGGCCCGAGCCCTACGGCGCGGCGGCGATCCTCACCGGCGCGCTGTTCGGCACGCCCGACGCGGAGCGGCTCCCCATCGGGGCGCTCGACGGCCTGCCGATGTTCTTCGGCATCGCGCGCGACGACGACTGGATCCCGGTCGCCGCGGTGCGCGTGAGCGTCGCCGCCTTCCGGCGCGCCGGGGCCCGCTGCGAGCTGCGCGTCTACGACGACGACGAGCACGGCGTCAACGACGACGAGGCGGCCGCGGTACGTAGCCTGCTCACCGACCTGATGGAGCGCTCACCATGACCGATGCCTTCCTCGTGGGCGGCGTCCGCACGCCCTTCGGGCGCTATCGCGGCGCACTGGCCGACTCCCGGCCCGACGACCTCGCCGCGCTCGTGCTCGGCGCCGCCCTCGACCGCGCCGGCGTCGCCCACGACGCCGTCGACGAGGTGATCTTCGGCGCCGCCAACCAGGCCGGCGAGGACAACCGCAACGTCGCGCGCATGGCCGCGCTGCTCGCCGGGCTCCCGGAGGAGGTCCCGGGCTACACGGTCAACCGCCTGTGCGCGAGCAGCCTGCAGGCGATCGCCTCGGCGGCGCAGCAGATCCGCACCGGCGAGGCCGACGTCGTGGTCGCCGGCGGCGTGGAGTCGATGACGCGCGCGCCGATGGTCCTGCCCAAGAGCCCGCGCCCGTGGGCGGCGGCCGCCGACGTCGCCGACACCACCCTGGGCTGGCGGCTCGTCAACCCGAAGATGAAGGAGATCGACTGCGGCAAGGCGACCATCAGCCTCGGCGAGACGGCCGAGGAGGTCGCCGTGCTGGACGGCATCTCGCGCGAGGAGTCCGACGCCTGGGGCCTGCGCTCCCAGCAGCTCACGGCCAAGGCGAGCGAGCGCCTGGCGCTGGACTTCGTGCCCGTCGAGACGCGCAACGGCGCGCTCGAGGCCGACGAGGTCCCGCGGGCCGACACGAGCGCCGACGCGCTCGCCAAGCTCAAGCCGGCCTTCAAGGAGGACGGGGTCGTCACCGCGGGCAGCGCCTCGCCGCTGTCGGACGGGGCCTCGGCGATCGTCGTCGCCAGCGGCGAGGCCGTCGAGCGCCACGGGCTGACGCCGCGGGCGCGGATCGTCGCCTCGGCCTCGGCCGGCGTGCCGCCCCACATCATGGGGCTGGGCCCGGTGCCGTCGACCGAGAAGGTCCTCGCGCGCTCGGGCTGGGCGGTCGGCGATCTCGAGGCCGTCGAGATCAACGAGGCCTTCGCCACGCAGGTCATCGCCAGCATCCGCCGCCTGGGCCTCGATCCCGAGACGGTCAACGCCTACGGCGGCGCGATCGCGGTCGGCCACCCGCTCGGCGCCTCCGGGATCCGGCTCGTGCTCGGCCTCCTGCGGCGGCTCGAAGACGGCGACCTGCGGCGCGGGCTCGCCACGCTCTGCATCGGGGTCGGCCAGGGGATGGCGCTGACCGTCGAGCGTGTCTGAACGCGTCCAGCCGCCCTTTTCGGTGCCATCCGCGTCAGGTAGTGTGTTCTTGTTGCGCACAGATGTGCGCATGTCGAACGAAACGGGGAGAACCGGGTGAAGAAGGCCGGCAAGATCCAGCCGCTTGCCGATGCTGTCGCAGCGCTCGTCAAGGACGGCGGCTTCGTCGCCCTCGAGGGGTTCACCCACCTCATCCCCTTCGCCGCCGGGCACGAGCTGCTGCGCCAGGGCCGCACCGACCTCACCGTCGTACGCCTCACCCCCGACGTCCTCTTCGACCAGATGATCGGGCTCGGGCGCGTGCGCAAGGTGATCTTCTCCTACGGCGGCAACCCCGGGGTCGGGTCGCTGCACCGCTTCCGCGACGCCGTCGAGAACGGCTGGCCGCGCCCGATCGAGCTGCTCGAGCACTCCCACGCGGGGCTCGCCAACGCGTACGTCGCGGGGGCCTCGCGCCTGCCCTTCGGCGTCCTGCGCGGCTACGCGGGCACCGACCTGCCCGCGCACAGCGACGACATCGCCTTCATCGAGTGCCCGTTCACGGGCCAGCGGCTGACCGCCGTGCGTGCGATCGAGCCCGACGTGGCGATCATCCACGCCCAGCAGGCCGACCGGCAGGGCAACGTCCAGCTCTGGGGCCTCTCGGGCGTGCAGAAGGAGGCGGTCCTGGCCGCCAAGCACGCGATCGTGACCGTCGAGGAGGTCGTCGACGAGCTGTCGCCCAAGCCGCGCGCCGTCGTCCTGCCCTCCTGGGTGCTCGACGCGGTCTGCCACGTGCCCAACGGCGCCTGGCCCTCGTATGCGGCGGACTTCTCGGTCCGCGACAACGGCTTCTACTCCGAGTGGGACGCGATCTCGCGCGACCGCGACCGCTTCACGCAGTGGATGGAGGACAACGTCCTCAACGCCACGGCGCCGGTCGCCGCCTCGGCGGTGGCGCGGTGAGCACCCTCGACCCGACGACCGCCGCCGTCGACCCCACGCCCGAGGAGGTCATGACGATCGGCGCCGCCCGCGAGCTCGCCGACGGCGAGGTCGTCCTCGTCGGCGTCGGGCCGCCCAACGCCGCCGCCAACCTCGCGCGCCGCCTCGACGCCCCCGGATGCGTGCTCATCTACGAGTCGGGCGCCATCGGCGCGCGCCCGCAGCGCCTGCCGCTCTCGATCGGCGACGACGACCTCGCCGCCGCCGCGCAGGACCTCGTCTCGGTCCCCGAGATGTTCAACTACTGGATCGGCGGCGGGCGCATCGACGTCGGCTTCCTGGGCGCCTCGCAGATCGACCGCTTCGGCAACATCAACACGACGGTCATCGGCGACTACGACCATCCGAAGGTCCGCCTCCCGGGCGCCGGCGGCGCCCCGGAGATCGCCCGCTCGGCCGGTCGCGTGATCGTCCTGCTGCGCCACTCCCCGCGCTCGTTCGTCGGCGAGGTCGACTTCGTCACCTCGGTCGGGCGCGACCTCGACGGGGGCCGCGACGGCGCCCGCGGGTCGGCGGTCATCACCGACCTCGGCATCCTGCGCCCCTCGCCCGACGACGGCGAGCTCGAGCTCGTCGCCCTGCACCCGGGCGTCGAGCTCGACCAGGTCCGCGAGGCCACGGGCTGGCCCCTGCGCGTCCGCGAGCCCCTCGGCGTCACCGAGCCGGTCACCGAGCGCGAGCTCACGGAGCTGCGCGCGCTGCGGGTGTCGGCGAACGGCGACTCGTAGGGGCCGCGGCCCGCTCTCCGCGGGCGCCCGCGGTGCTGCGCGGCGCTTACAGCATCACCGAGGGAGAGAGGAGCCGGCCCGGGCGCGACCGTGCGCCGCTCCGCGCGCGCTCCGAGTGGACGAGTGTCACCTAAGTCGGCGTATAGCCGACAAAGGTGACACTCGTCCCCGCGACGAGCGCCGGCGCGCCACAACCCGCGCGGCGGACTCACCCTCCCTCGATGCCTCGCCGCGCGGCGCCGCCGACCTTCGCGGCGGACGCGCGGACGGCACAACCGCCCTACAGCACCCCGCGAATCTCACTCTCGAACGTCGCCACGTGCTCCGCCGCGATCGCGTGCGCGCGGTCGGCGTCGCCCGCGCGGACGGCGGCGAGGAGGTCGCGGTGCTCGTGGACGCGGTCGAAGAGGTGCGGGAGGCGGTCGAGGACGAGGTACCAGATGCGCAGCGAGAGGTTCAGGTAGCGCTCGAGCGTCTCCTGCAGGTAGGCGTTGCCGGCGCACGCGTAGACGAAGCGGTGGACCTCGGCGTCCAGGCGCATGAGCGCGTCGGCGTCGCCGCTGCCCTCGCCGGCGTCAATCTCCGCCACGAGCCGGTCCAGCGCGTCGCGCTGCACCGCGGTGAGGCGCTCGGCCGCCCGGCGGGCGGCGTGGCCCTCGAGCTGGACGCGCACGTCGGAGATCGCCGCGAGGTCGGTGATGTTGATCTCCGAGGCGAAGGTGCCGCGGCGCGGGAAGACCGTGACCAGGCGCTCGAGGGCCAGGCGCTTGATCGCCTCGCGCACCGGAGTGCGCCCCATCTCGAGCTCGCGCCCGAGCGCGTCCTCGTTGATCGGCGCGCCCGGGGCGATCGCGAGCGTGACGATCCGATCGCGCAGCTCGGCGTACGCGCGGTCGGCGAGCAGCTCGCCCGCGGCCTCGGGGACGCTCATGCCTCGGCGACCCCGGCCGCGGCGTGGCTGTAGAAGCCCGCGGTCGACGGCGGCAGCGCGTTGCCGACGATCAGGTCGGCCGCCTTCTCCGCGATCATCATCGTCGGCGCGTAGATGTTCGCGTTGGTGACGTAGGGCATCACCGAAGCATCGACGACGCGCAGGCCGTCGAGGCCGTGGACGCGCATCGAGGACGGGTCGACGACGGCCATGTCGTCGACGCCCATTCGGCACGTGCACGACGGGTGCAGCGCCGTCTCGGCGTCGCGCGCGACCCAGTCGCGGATCTCCTTGTCGCTCTCGACCGACGGCCCCGGCGACAGCTCGCCCGCCGAGATGTCGTCGAAGGCCGGCTGCGTGAGGATCTCGCGCGCGCAGCGGACCGCCTCGACCCACTCGCGCCGGTCCTGCTCGGTGGAGAGGTAGTTGAAGCGCAGCGCCGGATGCACGCGCGGGTCGGCGGACACGATCCGCACCGAGCCGCGCACGTCGGAGTTCATCGGCCCCACATGGACCTGGTAGCCGTGCTCGGCCGCCGGCTTGGAGCCGTCGTAGCGCACCGCCAGCGGGAGGAAGTGGAACATCAGGTTCGGGTAGGCGACGTCCTCGTTGGAGCGGGTGAAGCCGCCGGCCTCGAAGTGGTTGGTCGCGCCCGGGCCGCTGCGCCCGATGAGCCACCGGGCGCCGATCTGCGGGCGCCGGCGCCACGCCAGGTTGGGCTGCATCGACACCGGCCTGCGCGCCCCGTACTGGACGTAGACCTCGAGGTGGTCCTGGAGGTTCTCCCCCACGCCCGGCAGGTCGGCGACGACGTCGATCCCGAGGCCCGACAGCCGCGTCGCGTCGCCGACGCCCGAGAGCTGCAGCAGCTGCGGCGAGTTGATCGCCCCGCCGCAGAGGATGACCTCGCCGGCGCGCACGACCTCGCGGCGCCCGCGATGCAGCGCCTCGACGCCGACGGCGCGCCGACCCTCGAAGAGCACGCGCCCGACGAGCCGCCCGGTGCGCACCTCGAGGTTCTCGCGGTCCATGACCGGGTGCAGGTAGGCGCGCGCCGCGCTCAGCCGCCGGCCGCGGTGGATGTTGCGGTCGAAGGCGGCGAAGCCCTCCTGGCGATAGCCGTTGACGTCGTCGGTCAGCGGGTGGCCGGCCTGCTGGGCGGCGGCGAAGAAGGCGTCGAAGAGCGGCCCGCGCGCCGGCCCGCGCTCGAGCACGAGCGGCCCGGAGCCGCCGCGCCAGTCGTCGGCGCCGGCGAGGCAGGTCTCCATCCGCTTGAAGTAGGGCAGGCAGTGCGCGTAGTCCCAGTCCTCCAGGCCGGGGTCGCCCGCCCACTTCTCGAAGTCCATCGGGTTGCCGCGCTGGAAGATCATGCCGTTGATCGAGCTCGACCCACCGAGGACCTTGCCGCGCGCGTGGTAGATCCGCCGCCCGCGCATGTCCGGCTCGGGCTCGGACACGTAGCGCCAGTCGTAGAAGCGGCTGCCGATCGGGAACGGCAGCGCGGCGGGCATGTGGATGAAGACGTCGAAGGGCCAATCGGGGCGCCCCGCCTCGAGCACGAGGACCCGCGTGGAGGGGTCGGCGCTGAGCCGGTTGGCCAGCGCGCAACCGGCAGAGCCGCCACCGACGATCACGTAGTCGTAGCTCACGCCGTCTCTCCCCGACTACTGGCCTGAAGACAGATATATTACGCCGGATGGCGAGGAAGGCTGACGCGATCATCATCGGCGCCGGCGTCATCGGCGCCGCGACGGCGTACGAGCTCGCCAAGCGCGGCTACAAGACGCTGAACATCGACAAGCTGCCAACGTCGGGCTACGGGCCGACGAGCAACTCGTGCGCGATCGTGCGCGCCCACTACTCCTCGCGCGACGGCGTGGCGATGGCCTACGAGGGCTTCTTCTACTGGCAGGACTGGGAGCGCTACCTCGGCGTCGTCGACGACATGGGCACGTCGCGGTACATGCAGTGCGGCACCGTGCTGCTCAAGAGCGCGACCGGCCACCACGAGAAGGTCCTCGGCCACTACCGCGACCTCGGCGTCGAGTTCGAGGAGTGGGACAACGCGACGCTCGTCGAGAGGATCCCCGTCTACTCGACCGACGCCTTCTGGCCGCCCAAGCGCCCCGACGACCCGCACTTCTGGGACGAGTCGCAGGCGCAGCTCGACGGCGCGATCTTCACCCCCGGCTCGGGCTACGTGAACGATCCGCAGCTGGCGACCCACAACCTCCAGCGCGCCGCCGAGGCCAAGGGCGGCGAATTCCTCTTCCGCGCCGAGGTCGCCGAGATCCGCCGCGAGGGCAACCGCGTCGCCGGCGTCACGCTGGCCGACGGCATGGAGATCGACGCGCCGATCGTCGTCAACGTCGCCGGCCCGCACTCGTTCCTCATCAACCGCCTGGCGGGCGTCGAGGACGAGATGAAGGTCAAGACGCGCGCGCTGCGCCACGAGGTCCACCACGTCCCCTCGCCGCCGGACTTCGACTTCGAACAGGACGGGTTCCACACCTCCGACGGCGACACCGGCATCTACTTCCGGCCCGAGAGCGGCAACAACATCCTCATCGGCTCCGAGGACCCCGACTGCGATCCCAAGGTCTGGGTCGAGAACCCCGACAGCTTCGACCGCCACGTCACCGAGCAGCAGTGGGAGGCGCAGGTCTACCGCCTGGCGCGCCGGATGCCGTCGCTGCGCATCCCGAACGAGCGCAAGGGCATCGTCGACCTCTACGACGTCTCCGACGACTGGATCCCGATCTACGACCGCTCGGTCCTCGACGGCTTCTACATGGCGATCGGCACGAGCGGCAACCAGTTCAAGAACGCCCCCGTGGTCGGCCACCTCATGGCCGAGCTGATCGACAAGGTCGAGCACGGCCACGACCACGACGCGGACCCCGTCAAGGTCCGCTGCGCCTACAACACCGACCTCGAGCTCGACTGCGGCTTCTACTCGCGCCTGCGCGAGATCAACCCGAACTCGAGCTTCTCGGTCAACGGCTAGTCCTCCACCGGGGCCGGCACGGCCTCGTCGGCGGCGTCGCCGTGCGCGTACGCGAAGGCGGCCCGCGTGCCCTGCGCGAGGAAGGCGGTGACCTGCGCGTTCTGCGCGCGCTCCTGGTCGGCGTCGGCGGGCAGCGGCAGGTGCAGCGCGCGCAGGAGGTCGAAGCGATGCAGGTCGAACGCCGTCTCAAGGCCCTCCCCATAGGCGACGGCCGCCCCCACCGCGCCCTTGTAGGCGAGCCACGCGAGCACGAGGGTGGCGGCCGGCACGAGCAGCAGCCAGCCCTGCGTGACGAGCAGCCCGAGCGAGACGACGGCGGCCACGAGCAGCACGACGCAGAAGCGGACCGCGACGTCGAGCTGCGTGCGCTCGTCGTCGACGATCGCCAGGACGCGCTCGCCGAGGACCGGGTACAGCCGCGGCCAGACCGCGACCGTGTCGAGCCCGTAGCGGCGGCCGGCGCGGTCCTCGGCCGCGCGCAGGGCGTTGCCGAGCGCGGTCGGCATCACGAGCGCGTCCGGCGGATAGAGCTTGCGCAACCGCCACGCCGCGCGCCCGCGCCCGGCGCGGTCCGCGGCGCCGCCGGGCTCGCCGCCGTCGCGCTCGTCGCCCGTCGTCATCTGCGCGGCCTCGAGCTTCGCCCGACGCTTGCGGTGGGCGTCGCGGCGCCGGTTCGCGAGGGCGTCGGCGCCGGCCGGCCAGTAGCCCTCCAGGAGGCGCACGAGCGGCAGCTGCAGCGGCTGCGAGAGGATCGAGAACCCGAGCAGCGCCAGGAAGCCGAGCAGGACCTCGGTCGTGCTCAGGTCGTCGAGGTGGTCGACGAAGCGGTTGACGCTCGGCGCGTCGGTCGGCGCGCCGCCCCAGACCAGGAACAGGACCCAGAGCGCGAGCATCGCCGTCGGCAGGAGCCCGATCAGCGTGACCCGCCGGCCGGCGTCGCGTGCCACGCCGAGGAGCGCGTCGAGCATCAGGCGCCCTTCACCCGGTGTAGCTCGCGCGCCGGGTGCAGCGGGCAGTGGGGCGGAAAATCCTCGTCGAAGACGATCGTGTGGAACGGGTTCTTGGGACAGCCGGGCTCGTCGCAGCGCAGCTCGATGTCGACGGTGCCGGTCGACTGGCCGGGGACCATGGCGCCGGCCGAGGCGTCCCCGAGCGCCAGGCCGCGGACCTGGTCGGCCATCCCGGCCATCGCGGCGCCGCGCGCGACGAAGCCGATCTGCTCGGCGCCGACGAACACCTCCGCGACCTGACGGTCGTCGCCGCTGCCGAAGTAGGCCCACAGGGCGGGCATGCAGGCGTCCGCGCCGGCGACGATCACCGTCCCCGCGCTCTCGGGGTCCTTGGGCGCCTGCGCGGTCGCGGCCTGGCGCAGGGCGGACATCTCATCGGTCATGCGGCTGCCTCCACGGGCGCGCGCACGCGCCCGGTCCCGGTGGTGAAGAACGGCGCCCAGTCGTAGGGGTCGGCGAACGGCGCGCCCGGCCGCGCGGCGACGTCCTCGCGGAACGCCTCGAGCGTGAAGCGCGCGATCGGGTCCGTGGTCTCCGCGCGCAGGCCGTCGATCGCGGCGACCGCGGCCTCGCGCGCGAGCGTACGCAGCTCCGTGCGGGTCGCGTGGACGAGCGCGGCGAGGTCGGTGTCGCCCTCGCGCGGCTCGGCGAGCCGGGCGTAGAGCATGTCGACGAAGAGCGCCCCGAGCGCGTCGCCCACGGGCCACAGCGTGCCGACGACGGTCGCCGCCCCCGCGAGCGCCATCGCGGCGGGCAGGCCCGCGGCCTCGTCGATCTTCTCCACCCCGAGCGACCCGCTGCCCGACTCGCACGCCGACAGGACCGCGAGCGAGCAGCCGTCGAGCGCGTCGCCCACGAGCATGTCGCCCGCCGTCCACAGCTCGGCGAGGCGCACGAGCCGGTCGCCGTCGTACTGGCCCCAGAGCGTCCCCGTGTCGCCGTGCTCCAGGCGCCGGATCCGGGCGCCGTCCGCGTCCTCCTCGACGAGCCGGCCGACGCCGGGGACCTCGCCGGCGCGTCCGTCCTCGTGGTCCTCCCAGCTCGTGACCGCCGCCGCCCACGGCTCGAACGGATCGCCGGCGCGGACGTCGACGTGCGGGTGCAGGAGCAGCGCCGAGCGATCGGGGCGCACGAGGTCCGAGCTGCCGTGGCCGCAGAAGTGCAGGATGCCCGGGCCCTTGCGCATCGCGCCGAGGACCGCCTCCTCGGTGGCGCCCGCGCCGTCGAGCCGCGAGCACGCGATCCCGAGGGCGGTCAGGCGGCGGTCGACGGCGGCGGCCTCGGCGGGCGCGGCGCGCAGGTCGCCGGTCGGGTTGGCCACGACGAGCGCGCGATCGCCGAGCGGCGGGGTCGGCGCTCGGCGGGCGGCCACGAGGTCGGCGGCGCTGGGCGCCGTCTGGACGACCTCGAAGCCGTCGAGGGCGGGCACCGCCCACCAGGGCACGAGGTGCAGCCAGCGGTGGGCGATCACGACCAGGCGGCGCACGCCGCGGCCGGCGAGCTGCGCGGGCAGGTCGCCGAGCGCCTCGCCCGCGAGCGCGACGACCGCGGCGAGGGCGGCGGAGAGCTCGGCGCGCTCGGCGCCGCTCTCGATCCCCGTCAGCCACCCGCCGCCCTCGTCGGCCACGAGCACGCCCATCCAGCGCTCGGCGGGGAAGTCGAGGACGCGCGCGAACGCGGGCGCCTCGGCGTCGCTCGTAACGACGGCGGCCATCAGCAGCTCGCTCGACGTCACCCCGAGCACGACCGCCGCCTCGTCGGCGCCGAGCACGCCGGCGAGGTCGGCGACGCTCGGCCCCCGCACCGTCTCGGCGGGCAGCCGCGGGCGCAGGCGGCGGTAGGCCTCGAGCAGCCGGGTGCGCGGCTGCACCGCCTCGGCGAGCCGGTCCTCGTCGCGCCATTGCTCGGGCGCCTCGCCGCCGCCGGCGCCGCGCTCGACGCGGTAGAGGTCGCGCTCGAGGGCCAGCAGGTCGGCGCCCGCCTCCGAGCGCCGCAGCGCGGCGCGGTAGCGCGCCCGCAGGCTGCGCCCGCGATCGAGGACGCCCAACGCCTCGCTCCAGCGCCCGAGCCGCGCGAGCGCGAAGGCCAGGTTGATGACCGCGTCGCCCAGGCCGCGTCCCGCGCTGTCGATCGCCTCGGCGGTCACCGCGGTCAGGTAGCGCTCCTCGAAGATCGCGAGCAGGGGCTCGAGGATCTCGACGACCCGCGCGTGCTCGCCGAGGCCCGAGCGAAAGCGCGCCTCGAACATCGCCGCGTCCTGGCGCACCTCGTCGCGCAGCGTCGGGTCCGCCGCGGCGCGCGCGAGGGTCTCGGCGGCGGTGCGGTCGTCGTCGAGCAGCGAGTAGAGCGCCGCCAGGAGCGACAGCGTCGCGGGCGAGGGCGGCCCGAGGACATCGATCCCGCGCCGCGCCCAGGCGTGCTGGGCCTCGACGTCCTCGTCGTCGTCGCGGGCGCGCGTGGCCCGCAGGAGGCACGCCCCGGCGGCGATCGCATGAAACGACCGGCTGACCCCCTCGTCCTCGACCGACGGCTCGAGCTGGGCGCCGCGGGCGAGCAGCTCCTCGAGCTCGGCGTCGGTGGGCTCGACCTCGAACAGCACATTGATCGCCCGCAGCTCGGTGTCGGGCTCGCCGTCACCGGCCTCGACGTAGCGCTCCATGAGCGTGCGCACGCGGGCGAGGTCGCGCTTGGGATTGCCCTCGTCCAGCGCGAGGATCGCATCGGCGGCGATGGCGCCGATGGCGGGGTTCTCCTCGGCGAACTCCGCCATCATCGCGGCGCGGCGCTCGTCCTCGTCGGCGCGGTCCGTCAGCCGCGTGCCGGTGGCCCAGCTCGTGAAGAGCTCGGCGGCCTCGTCGCGCAGCGGCGCGAACCGGTTGGGACTCTGGACCTCCTGCTCGGTGAGGATGCTGAGCGTGTGCGCGAAGCGCGTGCCGAACAAGAGCAGGCCCTCGCCGAGCGCGGCGCGCCGCTCCTCGTCGGACTCCGCCAGCAGCGCGGCTCGGACGTAGCGGGCATGGTTCTCCGCCTCGGCGACGTCGATGGGATCCGCGCTGTCCATGGAGCCGCACCCCCAGGTGGGCATCTCGCTTGCGCCGACCCTCCCAGACACGCCGTCGGGCGGTCAAGGCCGCCGGGGCTAGGCTGCCGGGCGTGACGCAGACCAACTGGGCGGGGAACCACGTCTACGCCGCGCGGGCGCTGCACCACCCGACGACGATCGAGCAGCTCCAGGAGATCGTCGCCGCCGCGCCACACGTGCGGGCCCTCGGCACGCGCCATTCGTTCACCGACGTCGCCGACTCCGACGAGCTCGTCGCGCTCGACGCGCTGCCGGCCGAGGCCGTGGTCGACCACGACGCCGCCACCGTGACCTGCAATGGCGCCATGCGCTACGGCGAGCTCGCCGAGGCGCTCGCCCGCGAAGGCGTCGCGCTGCACAACCTGGCCTCGCTGCCGCACATCTCCGTGGCGGGCGCGGTCGCGACCGCGACGCACGGCTCGGGCGATGCCTCCGGCAACCTCGCGAGCGTCGTCGCGGGCCTCGAGCTCGTGACCGCGGACGGCGAGCTGCTGCGCGCCGCGCGCGGCGACGCCGACTTCGACGGCCTCGTGGTCGGCCTCGGGGCGCTCGGCGTCGTGACGCGCCTCGTGCTCGATGTCGAGCCCGCCTACGAGGTCCGCCAGCGCGTGTTCGAGGGCCTGCGCTGGGACGCGCTCTTCGAGCACCTCGACGCGATCACGGCCGCCGGCGAGAGCGTCAGCGTCTTCACGCGCTGGGGCGACGACGTCGACCAGGTCTGGGTCAAGACGCGGGCGACCGGCGCGGCCGAGGTGTTGCGCGACGAGCTCTTCGGCGCGCGCCCCGCGACGCTCGAGCGCCATCCGATCCTCGGCCTGGACCCCGTCCACTGCTCGCCGCAGCTCGGCGTCGCGGGCCCGTGGTACGAGCGGCTGCCGCACTTCCGGATGGGCTTCACGCCGAGCAACGGCGAGGAGATCCAGTCGGAGTTCTTCGTCGGGCGGGGCGATGCCGTAGCCGCGATCGCGGCCTTCCGCGAGCTCGCGCCGGCGATCGCGCCCGTCATGCAGGTGTCGGAGATCCGCACGATCGCCTCCGACGCGCTGTGGATGAGCCCGCACCACGGGCGTGAGAGCGTCGCCCTGCACTTCACGTGGAACCGCGACCCGGCGGGCGTCGACCGCGCGCTGGTCCTCGTCGAGGCGGCGCTGGAGCCGTTCGCGGCGCGCCCGCACTGGGGCAAGGTCTTCCACGCCGGCGCGGATCGGATCGCCGAGCTCTACGACCGCCTACCGGACTTCCGCGCCCTCGCCGGGCGCCTGGACGCGCGGGGCGCCTTCCGCAACGCGTGGCTCGAGCGTCACGTGCTCGGCGCCTGAGCGCCGCCGCGCCCTATAGGCTCGGCTTGGGCAGCGTCTTGAGCCGCACCGCGCGCGAGCACCCGAGCTTGCTGCACGCAGTGATCACGACGCGGTAGCGGCGGCCGAAGTGCAGCTTGATCGAGCTCGGGAGCCGGCCGACGTAGAACTTCGTGCTCCCGCCGACGTGGCGGACCGGGGCGTTGTGGCCGGCGATCGTCACGTGGACCCGCTTGCCGAGCACCTTCACGGTCAGGAAGAAGTTCGCGCTGATGTCGTTCTCCAGCGTGCCGCTGCCGGTCGGCGTGCCGCTCAGGTTGAGCGTGCCGGGGGCGAGCTTCGGAACGGCCAGCGCGGGCGCCGCGGTGAGCGCGAGCACGGCGGCGGCCAGGGCGAGGACGAGCGTGGGACGGCGCATCGCCGTCAGTCTCCCAGCTCGATCCGACGGCGATCGACGTACTCCTGGAGCGCCGCGCGGATCCCCTCGTCGAGCGGCGGCTGCTCGTACTCCTCCAGCGTGCGCTTCCAGATGTTCTCCGCGCGGGCGGCCGCGTCGAGGCCGCCGTTGCGCTGCCAGCGCTCGAAGTTCTCCGTCGAGGACAGCAGCGGGCGGTAGAAGCACTCGCGGAAGCGCTCGAGCGTGTGCGCGGCGCCGAGGAAGTGCCCGCCGGGGCCGACCTCCTCGTGGGCGCCGAAGGCGAGGCTCTCCTCGTCGATCTCCAGAGGCGTGAACTCGTGCTTGAGCTGGCGCAGGATCTCGATGTCGACGATGAACTTCTCGTAGCAGGAGACGAGCCCGGCCTCGAGCCAGCCCGCGGAGTGCATGACGTAGTTCGCCCCGGCCAGGAAGGTCGGCAGCATCGTCATGAGCGACTCGTAGGCCGCCTGGGCGTCGACCGTCTGGCTGGAGTTCAGCCCGCCGCCCGAGCGCCACGGCAGCCCGAACGACCGCGCGATCTGCCCGGTGCAGAACAGGCCGATCGCCGACTCGGGGGTCCCGAACGACGGCGAGCCGGACTGCATGTCGGTGTTCGAGAGAAACGAGCCGAAGACCACGGGGCAGCCCGGGCGGATGAGCTGCACGAGCGCGATGCCCGCGAGCGCCTCGGCCATCTGCTGGGCGAGGGTCGCCGGGATCGAGACCGGCGACATCGCGCCCATGAGCAGGAAGGGTGTGATGACCACCGCCTGGTTGGCCTTCGCGTAGGCGACGAGCGCGCTGAGCATGCGGTCGTCGTAGCGCAGCGGCGAGTTGACGTTGATGAGCGAGATCGACGCCGGCGTCGCCTCGATCGCCGTGCGCCCGCCGAAGAGGATCTCCCCCATGGCGACGGTGTCCTCGGCGTTGGGCCCCGAGGTGACCGAGCCCATGTACGGCTTGTCCGACAGCGTCTGCAGCGCGTAGACCATGTCGAGGTGGCGCGAGTCCAGCGGGCGGTCGTTGGGCTCGCAGATCGTGCCGCCCGGCGAGTCGAGCTCGGGGAACGCCTGCGAGAGGCGCACGAGGTTCTCGAAGTCGTCCATCGTCGCCTCGCGGCGCGCGTCGCCCTGGCGCACGAAGGGGCACCCGTAGACCGACGCGAAGACCATGTGCTGCCCACCGATGTGCACCGAGCGCTCGGGGTTGCGGGCCTGCAGGTCGAACTCGCGCGGCGCCTTGGCCACCTGCTCGAGGACGAAGTCGGGGTCGAGGATCACCTTCTGGCCGTCGACCTGCTGCCCCGCGGCCCGGAAGGCCTCGACGGCCTCGTCGAGCAGGAACTCGATCCCGATCTCGGTGACGATCCGCCGCCAGCCCCGGTCGAGGACCGCCAGGGCGTCCTCGCTGAGGATCTCGTAGCGCGGCATCGTGTTGACGAACACGGGCTCTCCTCCTTGCGCCGGCGAGCGATCGCCGGTGGGGTCGCTTGACAAGCCGCTCGGGCGCCGGGCATGCTATCCGCAATGGAACTGCAGTTCCAGCATCCGTGGAACAGGACTTCCACGTGACCGGGCCGGCTCCGGGCACCCAGTCGATCGACCGTGCCGGCGAGATGCTCGCCCGCCTGCTCGAGAGCGAGGAGCCGATGAGCCTGCGCGAGCTCGCCGAGGCCGCCGACCTGCCCAAGAGCACCGCCTCGCGCCTCATCACCGCGCTCGAGCGCCACGGCCTCGTCCACCAGGCCGGCGAGCGCGGCAAGCTCGAGCCGGGCCCGGCGATCCTGCGCTTCGCCCAGCGCGGCGGCGTCGAGCGCCACCTCATCGAGCTCGCCGAGGTCGCCCTCGAGGCGGTCGCGCAGGCCAGCGGCGAGACGGTGAACCTCTCCGTCCCCACCCCCTACGGCGTCGACCACCTCGCCCAGGTCGACGGCCGCCACTTCCTCGGCGCCGGCCAGTGGGTCGGTCGCCGCGTGGACTTCCACTGCACCGCCAACGGCAAGGTCTTCCTCGCCTTCGGCGCGGCACAGCTCCCCCCGGGCGGCTGGCGCGGCTGACGACGGACACGGTCGTCAGCCGCGCCACCCTCGAGCGCCAGCTGCAGCACGTACGCCGCGACGGCTACGCCATCGCCGTCGACGAGCTCGAGGACGGCCTGACCGCGATCGCCGCGCCCGTGCACGGGCCCGCGGGCGACGTCATCGCCGCCCTCAGCATCTCCGGCCCGACGCTGCGCCTGACCTACGAGCGCGTGGCCGAGCTGGCGCCCGTCCTCGTCCAGGAGGCGCGCGCGCTGGGAGAGCGCCTCGCCAACCGCAGCCCGGGAGAGAGAGCCGCATGACCCACGAGGAGATCCTGCAGCAGCTCTACGACGACACCCTCGTCGGCAAGGCGCCGGAGGTGCGTGCCAACGTCGAGGCGGGGCTCGAGCAGGGGATGGAGCCCGAGAGCATGCTCTTCGACGCGCTCATCCCCTCGCTCGAGGAGGTCGGCGCGCGCTTCGAGCGCGGCGACTACTTCGTGCCCGAGATGCTGATCGCCGCGCGCGCGATGCAGGGCGCGCTGGACATCCTGCGCCCGCTGCTCGCCGACACCGACGCCAACCGGGTCGGGACCTTCCTCATGGGCACGGTCAAGGGCGACGTCCACGACATCGGCAAGAACCTCTGCAACATCATGCTCGAGGGCGCCGGCTTCACGGTCGTCGACCTTGGCGTCAACGTCGCGCCCGAGAGGTTCGTCGAGGAGATCCACCGCGTCGAGCCCGACATCGTCGGCTTCTCGGCCTTCCTCACGACGACGATGCCGATGTTCAAGGCGAACATCAACGCGCTCGAGAAGGCCGGCATCCGCGACCAGGTCATCGTCATGGTCGGCGGCGCTCCCGTGACCCAGGAGTACGCCGACGCCGTCGGCGCCGATGGGTACTCGGCCGACGCGTCGACCGCCGTCAAGAAGGCCAAGGAGCTCATCCAGCTCAAGCGCGCGGGCGTGGCCGCCTAGGGCATGGGCGCCCTCGAGCAGATCGAGCACGCGGTCAAGGGCCCCGTGTTCGGCTGCCGGATGTGCGGCCAGTGCGTGCTGCACACCACCGGGCTGACGTGCCCGATGAACTGCCCCAAGACGCTGCGCAACGGCCCCTGCGGCGGCGTGCGCGCCGACGGCGGCTGCGAGGTCATCCCCGAGATGCGCTGCGTGTGGCTGAAGGCCCACGAGCGCTCGCGCCGGCTGCCGTGGCGCGCCGCGCTCTCGGAGCTGCGCCCGCCCGTCGACCACACGCTCCAGGGCACCTCGGCGTGGCGCAACCTCGTCACCGGCCGCGACCACCGGACGCCCGCCGGGTGGGACGCGCAGGGCTGATGGCGACGCTCGCCGACAAGCTCGCCGCCGGGCAGACCGTGATCACGGCCGAGATGCCGGTGATCGACGGCGGCGGCGCGTGGACGCTGCGCCGCCAGCTGGCGCCGATGGCCGCCTGGGCCGACGCGTTCAACGCGACCGACAACCCCGCCGCCCGCGCCCACGCCTCCTCGCTCGCGGTGGCGGTGGCGCTCCGGCAGGCCGGGGTCGAGCCGGTCATGCAGCTCACCTGCCGCGACCGCAACCGCCTGGCCCTGCAGGCCGACCTCGTCGGCGCCGCCATGCACGGCATCGAGAACGTCCTCGCGCTGACCGGCGACGACGTCACCGCCGGCGACGAGCCCGAGGCCAAGCGCGTCTTCGACCTCGACGGGCCCCAGCTCGTCGCCCTCGCGGGCAGCCTCGCGCGCGGGCGCTACCTCTCCGGCCGCGCCCTCCAGCCCGGGCCGCGGTTCTTCGTCGGCGCCGTCGAGAACCCCGGCGCCCCGCCGACCGACTACCGCGTCGAGCGCGCGCTCATGAAGGCCAAGGCCGGCGCGCGCTTCCTGCAGCTGCAGATCGGCTACCGCCCCGAGCTGCTCGAGCGCTTCGTCGAGGAGGCCGTCGCCTGCGGGCTGACCGAGCGCGCCGCGCTCATCCCCTCCGTGGCCATCCTGCGCTCGGCGCGCGCGCTGCGCTTCGTGGACTCCAAGGTCCCCGGGGTCTCGGTGCCCGCGGAGCTCATCGAGCGCGTCGAGGCCGCGCCCGACCAGCAGGCGGCGTGCTTCGACCTCGCCCACGAGCTCGCCGCCCACGCGCTCTCGCTGCCCGGGGTGCGCGGGCTGCATCTCATCTCGTTCCGGCGGGACGCCGGCATCGCCAAGCTCTGCACACGGCTCGGCCTCGCGCCGCGCATCGAAAGGGAGACGTCGCTCGCGTATGCACACGACCCTGCAGTCGCGTAACCGCACCGTCGTCATCGGCCATGACCAGCCGTTCTGCGTCATCGGCGAGCGCATCAACCCCACGGGGCGCAAGCTCTTCGCCGAGCAGCTGCGCGGCGGCGACCTGTCGACGGTGGCCGTCGACGCGCTCGCCCAGGTCGACGCCGGCGCCGACATGCTCGACGTCAACGCCGGCATCCCGCTCGTCGACGAGTCCGAGCTGCTCAAGGGCATGCTCGGCACCGTGGCCGGTGCGGTCGACGTCCCGATCTGCATCGACTCCTCGGTGATCGAGGCGCTCGAGGCGGGGCTGTCGGTCTACGAGGGCAAGGCGCTCGTGAACTCGGTCACCGGCGAGGACGACCGCCTCGAGGAGATCCTCCCGCTCGTGGCGCGCCACGGCGCCGCCGTCATCGGCCTGGCCAACGACGAGACCGGGATCCCCGAGACCCCGCAACAGCGCCTGGAGATCGCGCGCAAGATCGTCTCGGCCGCCGGCGACCACGGCATTCCGCCCGAGGACATCGTCATCGACCCGCTGGCCATGACCGTCGGCGCGGCGACCGACGCGGTCACGATCACCCTCGAGACGATCAGCCTCATCCGCGACGAGCTCGGCGTGAACATGTGCCTGGGCGCGTCGAACGTCTCCTTCGGCCTGCCCCGCCGCCACCAGCTCAACGCCGCCTTCCTGCCGATGGCGATGGCGGCGGGGCTGACGAGCGCGATCATGAGCTGCGCCGACGAGGTCGTCTCCGCGGTGCGCGCCGCCGACCTGCTGCTCGGCCACGACGAGTGGGGCGCGCGCTGGATCGCGGAGCATCGCGCGCGCGAGGCGGCCAAGTCCGAGCAGGCGGCGGCCGCGTCTTGACCCCCGAGCCGCAGCCCGCGCCGGACGAGCCCGTGGACGACCCCGCCTCCGTCGACGGCGCCGAGCGCGTCCTGCTGCGCTTCCTGCCCGACGGCACCGACGTGCGCGTCCCCAGCGGGACGCCGATCTTCGACGCCGCGAGCTGGAACGGCATCGCCATCGACTCGACGTGCGGCGGCCACGGCACCTGCCGCAAGTGCAAGGTCCAGATCCTGCGCGGCGACGCGCCGATCAGCGCGTTGGACCCGCGCGCCTTCAGCACCCAGGAGCTCCACGACGGCTGGCGCCTGGCGTGCCGCGCGCCCGCGCGCGAGGACCTCGTGGTCAACGTCCCGCCCCTGCAGACGCGCCCCAAGGCCGCCCTCGTCGGCGTCGGACGCCACGTGATCCTGCGCCCGGCGGTGGTCAAGCGCTACGTCGAGCTCTCCGAGCCGACGCTCGAGGATCAGCGCTCCGACGTCCAGCGCCTGCTCGACGCCATCGACGACCTCGAGCCCCACGTCCCGCTCGAGGTCGTGCGCAAGCTCGGGGGCGTCCTGCGCGCCGCGCACTTCAAGGTCACCGCGGTGATCGTCGACGAGGAGATGATCGACGTCGAGCCCGGCGACACCACCGGGACACGCCACGCGCTCGCCTTCGACCTCGGAACCACCACGGTCGTCGCGACCCTGCTCGACCTCGAGAACGGCCAGCCGCTCGCCGTGCACTCGATGCTCAACCGCCAGCAGCCCTTCGGCGGCGACGTCATCTCGCGCATCTCGGCCACGATGCTCGACCCCGAGGCGCTCGGCACGCTGCGCTCGCGCGCCCAGGAGACGATGGCGGCGCTGGCCGCCGAGGCCTGCGAGGAGGCCGGCGTCGCCGCCGAGCAGGTCTACGAGATCACCGTCTGCGGCAACGTCACGATGATGCAGCTCGCGCTCGGCATCGACCCCGAGCCGCTGTCGATGGCGCCCTTCGTGGTCGCCACGCACGAGCTGCCCGAGGCGCGGGCCAGCGAGTTCGGCGTCGAGGTCCACCCGCGCGCGCCGGCCTTCGTCTTCCCGTCGCTGGGCGCCTACGTCGGCGGCGACATCGTCGCCGGCATGCTCGCCACCGGCCTCACGCGCGACCGCCGGATCCGCCTCTTCATCGACGTCGGCACCAACAGCGAGATCGCTCTCGGCTGCGAGGAGCGCGTCCTCGCCACCGCGGCGCCCGCCGGCCCCGCCTTCGAGGCCGCCCAGATCCGCTGCGGCATGCGCGCCGCCGAGGGCGCCATCGAGGGCATCCGCATCGAGGACGGCGAGGTCGCCCTGCAGGTCATTGGCGACGCCGACCCGGTCGGGCTATGCGGCTCGGGCCTCGTCGACTGCGTCGCCGAGCTCGTGCGCTCGGGGCTGCTCGACCACTCGGGGCGCTTCATCCCCGACGAGGACGCCGCGGCGCTCTCGCCCGTGTTGGCTTCGCGGCTGACGAAGATCGGCGAGGAGCGCGTGTTCGTCATGCATTGGCGCGGCGATGACCCAGCGGAGTCGGTCTTCCTCTCCCAGCGCGACGTGCGCGAGCTGCAGTTCGCCAAGGCCTCGATCGCCACCGGCTGGACGATCCTCATGCGCGAGTACGGGATCGAGCCGGCCGACGTCGCGCAGGTGCTGCTCGCCGGCAGCTTCGGCGCCTACCTCTCCCCCGCGTCCGCCGTGCGCATCGGCCTCGTGCCGCGGATGGCGCTGCCGCGCATCGTCTCGGCGGGCAACGTCGCCGGCGAGGGGGCGAAGATCGTCGCGTTGAGCCACCGCGAGCGCGCCGAGGCGCGCTCGATCGTCCGCGAGGTCGAGTACGTCGAGCTCTCCGGGCGCCAGGACTTCAACGACCTCTTCATCGACGAGCTCGCGCTGCCGGGATGAGCAGCGCCGTCGTCGCCTGCGGCGCCCTCGCCGTCCACGTCCGGGCGATCGCGCGCCGCCGCGGCTGGGACGTCGACGTCTTCCCGGTGCCCGCGCTGCTGCACAACCGTCCTTCGCAGATCCCCGCCGCCGTCGCTTCGCTCGCCGATGACCTGCGCGAGCGCTACGACCGCGTCGCCGTGGCCTACGGCGACTGCGGCACCTACGGCGCCCTGGACGCGCTCGGCCTCCCGCGCCTGCGCGGCGAGCACTGCTACGACGTCTTCGCCGCCGACGAGGTCGCCGCCGCGGCGGCCGAGGAGCCCGGCACCTACTTCCTCACCGACTTCCTCGCGCGCACCTTCGACCACACCGTGATCCGCGAGCTCGGCCTCGATCGCCACCCCGAGCTGCGCGACGACTACTTCGGGTCGTACACGCGCGTGGTGTGGCTGGCGCAGCGCCGCACGGCCGGCACTGAGCGCTTGGCCCACCGCGCGGCCGAGCGCCTCGGTCTTCCGCTCGAGGTCCGCGAGGTCGGCGACGCCGGCTTGGAGCGCGAGCTCGCGCAGCTCCTGGCACCGGCGTAGGCGTGTTGCCTCCACGCGAAGGGAGGAGCGCGCCGCTGGTGCGCGAGCTCGGTCGTGTGGGGACCTCGTATCCCGCCGACGTTGTGACTATGCGCCGCGTCCGCTCTGCCGAGCCGCGCGACGCTTCTGCTGCTCGTCCCTTTTGCGAGTGCGAGCGGCGCTCCCGCCGACGCGCGCGCTTTGGTGCAACAGCCGGCAGGCAATCGCGGGTCGAGCTCCAGCACGGCGCGGTCTTCGAAACCGTTGTGCGTCATTGGCGCACCGAGGGTTCGATCCCTCGCCGTCCGACTGCAGACCCGGAGGTTGTCCGTCGTGCTCATGGCCGCGGCAGAGCTCCATGCGATCCAGCTGGGCGGCCCGCTCGAGATCTCATGCTCATGGTCCACGAGCACGACCCGCGATTCGATCGGACGCCCGCGTCTCGGCGCGACCGCGGTAGGGCAGGCATGTAGCATCTGCCACGAGAGGAGGTGGGGGCCGTTGAGCACCATCGCTCAGAACTCCGTCGCTGGGGAGGCGGAGCAAGCGCAGAGTGCGCCGCTGCTCGGCAAGGGCATGCTCGTGTTGTTCATCGCGCTGATCGCGTGCTTTACCGCGTGGGGCGTGGCGCAGGACCTGACGACGCCGATGGTCGCCGGGTTCAAGCGGATCTTCGATATGAGCACGTTCCAGGCGTCGCTCGTGCAGCTCGCGTACTTCGGCGCCTACTTTCTGCTCGCGCTGCCGGCGGCCTTCATCAACCAGCGCTTCGGGTACAAGACGGGCATCCTCACCGGTCTCGGGCTGGCGGCGCTCGGCGCCCTGCTGTTCTATCCGGCGAGCAAGATCATGACCTACGAGGCGTTCCTCGTGGCCCTGTTCGCGATGGCGGCGGGGTGCTCGATTCTCGAGACCTCCGCGAACCCGTACGTCATCTCGCTCGGCTCGGAGGCCACGGCGACGCGGCGGCTGAACCTCGCCCAGGCCTTCAATCCGGTGGGCACGAACATCGGGGTGCTGCTGGCGTCGACGCTGATCCTGCCCAGGCTCGCCGACCCGGTCGACATCGGTTCGTTGACGCCCGAGCAGCTGCACACCGTCCGGGCGGGCGAGCTCGGCGCGGTGATGGGCCCGTACCTCGGCCTCGCCTGCCTGCTCCTCCTCATCGGCCTGGCGATTGCGAGCCAGAGGGCGCCGGAGATCGTCGAGGAGTTCCCCGACGCCGGTCCGCACGAGGGCGGCACGCGCGCGCTGTTCGGCGTGCTGTGGCGTAATAAGCGCTACCGCTTCGGCGTCGTCGCCCAGTTCTCCAACGTGGCGGCGCAGGTGTGCGCGTGGACGTATCTGATCGTGTACGTGGAGCAGGCGCTGGGCGGCAGCCTCGAGAAGGGCGGCGCCTACCTGCAGGCCAGCCTTCTGATCTTCCTGTTCTCGCGCTTTCTCATGACGTGGGTGATTGGCTACATCCGCGCGACGCTCGTCCTTGCGGTGCTCGCCTTCCTCGCCGTGGGGTTGTGCCTGTTCGCGATGTCGAGCCCGAACATGGCCGGCGTGATCGCCGTCGTCTCGCTGTCCTTCTGCCTGTCGCTGATGTTCCCGACGATCTACGGGGTCGCCCTGAAGGGCCTCGGGCCGGCCACGAAGTTCGGGGCGGCCGGCCTCGTGATGGCGATCGTGGGTGGCGCGATCATGCCGCTGGTGCAGGGCAAGCTCGTGGACGCGACGAGCGCTGCCTTCTCGTTCATCGTCCCCGCCGGCTGCTTTGCGGTCGTCGGGCTCTACGCGCTCTACGACCTCAGGGCCGAGCCGAGCGTCATCGGCGGGGAGCCCGTCCGCGACCCCCTGCCGTCGCGCCCTGCCCTTCCTGCGCGGTCCGTCGGAGGCCCGGCGTGACCGTCCGGTGCCGCCTGGCCGCGGCCGCGGCCGTCGCCGCGCTCGCGCTGGCGTCGGGCGCGTGCGGCGACGACGAGCCGACGAGCGCCGCCACGAGCACGAAGCAGCTCGAGGTCGTCTCGTGGTGGACCTCCGGGTCCGAGGCGAGGGCCCTGGACTCCCTGTTCGCCGCGTTCCGTGCGTCGAACCCGGGGGTCAAGGCCGTCAACGCCGCGGTCGCCGGCGGCGCGGGCTCGAACGCGATCGTCGCGCTCGCCAAGCGCCTGCAGGCCGGCAACCCGCCCGACGTCTGGCAGACGTTCAACGGCAAGTCGGTTCAGGGCTACGCGAGCCGCGGCGTGGTCCGCAGCGTCACCTCCGTCTTCGCCAGCGGGGATCTGCGCGCGAGGATGAACCCCACGATCCTGCGGTCGGTGATGCACGACGGCCACCCCTACGGGGTCCCGACCGGCGCCCATCGCGGCAACGTCCTGTGGTTCAACCAGAAGCTGCTCGACGAGGCCGGCGTCACGCTTCCGTCGAGTGGCTACACCCTTCCCGCGTTCCTCGCCGACCTCAAGAAGGTCAAGGCCTCCGGCGCGACGCCCCTGTGTCTCGGCGCCAAGGACCGCTTCACCACGGTCGAGCTGTTCGAGAACACGCTGCTGAGCTCGATCGGGCCGCGCGGCTGGGCGGACATGGTCGACGACAAGCTCGACTGGCGGGGCGGCCGGGTGCGGGCGGCGCTGAAGGCCTTCGGCGCCATGCTCGGCTACGCCGATCCGAAGGCGAGCCAGCTCACCTGGGACCAGGCGACCAAGAAGCTCGCCGCAGGCGGCTGCGCCTTCGAATCGATGAACGACTCCGCCTTCGGTGAGCTCGTCAGCGCCGGCGCGCACGAGGGCCAGGACTTCGGGGCGACCGCCTTCCCCGGCACCGGCGCGAGCTTCCTCGCCGTCGTCGACGTCTTCGTCGCCGCGACCAAGGCGCCGAACGCCAAGAACGCGCTCGCGTTCCTCGGCGGCATCAGCGAGCCCGACACGCAGCTCGCGTTCCACAAGGCGAAGGGGTCCGTCCCGGTCCTGCGCGACATCGACGTCTCGTCTCTGACCGCCTATCAGCGGGCGTCTTCGAAGGCCTTGTGGGCGTCGCCGGTGCTGCTGTCGATCACCCACGGCGAGGCGATGAGCCCGGAGTTCCAGGAGGGCTTCTACGACGCGGTGTTCACCTACGTCCGGACGCGCAACGCGGACGCGTTCGCGGACGACCTCGAAGACGCGGTCTCCAAGGACAAGCTCCCGCCGCGCTAAGCCTGATAGGCGCTGCGCGCCTATCAGGAGAAGTGCGTCACCGGCCGCGCCAAGCGCTGGCCGTCCGAGCTCGTCGTCGGTCAGATCGCCATCGACGGTTCACGCGAACGTCGTCGAGTTTCAGGGTCGGGCGCTCGCTCCGGACGAGCAGTCGAAGCGTCGCGCGCGGACGCGGTGCAGAGTCACAACGTCGGCGAGATACGAGGTCCCCACACGACCGAGCTCGCGCAACGTCGCTCTCGCGTTCGCGTGGTTTGAGCACTTCGGACGGGACGGGACCCTCCTCGACCTCGAGGAGCCAACGCTGGACGTGCTGCTCGGCGACGGCAGGCTCGCCCGCCGGTCAGGCGGGTTTGACCAGGGAGCGGCGGGCGCGCTCGAGCGCGTCTGATGTGCGCTCCCCCTGGCCCAGTACGGAAAGTGTGGCTCGGACCAAAGGACCGGCCGCGAACTCTGCCCGCAGCGCGTCGAGCAGGTGGTCGCCGTTCTCGTCGTCGGCCAGCGGTGCCACGATCGCAAGCGGGCGACCGCTGAAGCGATACGCAGTGCCGCCGTAGCGTGCGGCCATCCGCTGCGCGTTCGGGCGGCCAGCTGGATGAGGCGGTCGCCGGCCTCGTAACCGGCCGTTCCGTTGATTTGCGGGAGATCCTCGAGCTGCACGAGCAGTATCGCGACGCTCGTTCCGAGTCATGGCCGAACTGGGAGCCGATCCTGGGCCAGCGCCCTCTGATTTGCAAGCAGCGTCAGCGGATCGACCGAAGAGGCGGCGAGCGGGCCGAGGGCTTCGCCGACGTGCCGCAAGGCCTCGAGCGGCAGGGCCTCCACGACCGCCTCGGCGACACCCGGGTCGACGACACCGCTCCCGCGCCGGATCTCCTCGACGAATAGCTGTGTGATCTCGGGATCGAATTGGGTGCCCGCTCCCGCGACGAGCTCGACGCAGGCCGCTTCGGGCGAGCGCTTCATACGGTGCGGGCGGTCGGAGGTCATGGCGCCGTATGCCTCTAGCACAGCGAGTGCGCGTGCCGCTATCGGGATGTCCTTCCCGGCGAGTCCGGCCGGATAGCCGGCGCCGTCGAACCGCTCATGGTGGTACAGGACGGCGGTGGCCACATCGCGCAACGCCCGGACCTGGCCGATGATGTTGAAGCCGAGCCGTGGGTGCAGCTCGATGTCCGCGCGTTCGTCGGTCGAGTGGTCCCGGCAGTGCGAACGTCTGAGCAACGCGTGCACTCAGCGTCGTCGCTGAGCTGACCGCCGGTCCTCGTCCAACCCAGCGCTCCGCGTGAGGGCGTGCGCGGCGTGGCCGATGGTCTCGCGGTGCTGCTCGGGATCACGCGCCGACATCGCCTCGGCGAGCGCACGGACTGCCGCGTGATGCGCGTCGCGCACTCGCTGCGCACTTGCCCGTGATGCAGGGCGCGGCGGCTAGGTCGCCGAGCGACAGCAGGACGTCGTCATCGACGTTTCGAACCGCTGGTACGGTTCGCGCAAACGATCACGCCGTGGAAGCGGTCAGCATGTACACCGGGATCGCCACGAGGGCATCGATCTCCTCGTCGGCCGGCGAGCGGGCCTGGACATCGTTCGTCGGTGCGTCCTCGCGCACGATATCGTCGAGGGCAAGCACCTCGTGGGCGAAGCGCTGTGCGACGGCGCTGTCCTGTGGGTCGTGTGCGAAGCTGTGCGCGATCACTACGTCGAGGGCGCCGTCGCCGTCGGCATCCTCGCGCGAGAGCAGGATGCCTTCTCGGCCTCGACGAGCTGGATCGCTGCGTGGAGAACGAGCGCGTGCACGTCGTCGTGGCCTGCGAGGCCGCGAGGCGATTCGTACATCTGCTGGAGCTGCCCGCGCAGCACGCGGTTCGACTCGCGCTCGGCACGCCGCGACTGCGCGAAGCGACGAAGGAGGACCCGTTGCGTGCAGCGGTCTCCTCGGCCCGCCGAAGGCCTGCTGGACCGCTCGCGCTCGTCGCGCTGGCGCTCGGCCTGTTGGGCAGTATCCGCTGCCAGCGTCCAAGCTCGCGGTGGGCCGCCTGGACCGCGTCCTCGCGTTCGCGCAACTCGCGAGCCGCTTCAGACCTGTGTCCTGCGCAGGGCAGCATCGAGTCGACGTGTGCGTACGCCGGAACGACGCCAGGCATCGAGCCCGAGCACGGCCCCGAGCGCCAGAGCGATCAGTCCGACGATCTCGGCGCCGTCGAAGCGATGTGGCAGTCGCGCCGACGACAAGCAGCGAGAGCACGCGGCGCGACGAGAACGACCGCGGCAACAGGCTCCACTCGTTGCGCCGTGTGGGAATCCATGGCAGTCCTGCGGAGAGGTGTCCCGGGCAACCCGGCTGCGTGGTTCCAGCCGGCCGCCTTCGGGCCGCAGCGCGCCGTTCGGTCAATGCTCGACGCGAACCATTCAACCGCGGCCAACGTCGCGCGCATCGCTCGCGTGCTTGGCAGGAGGTCGCGGCGAACGTGGAGAGCGTGCGGTCGGTTAGCTCGCCCAGCTCGACAGCACGGCGGACGTCGCCGACGTTCGACGCATCAGGCCGGGACGCCCTGTCAAGAGCGAGGCGCCCCGCGGGTGGAGCAGGGCGCCTCGTCCGAGAAATCGGTGCGCACTTTGAAACCTTGAGCGGCTCGCTTGCCATCGCATGGCGAACTCCGAGCGTGCATCGCGGCCGCTGGCGACGCCCCGGCGGGGTACTCGACGCGGCGTCGCGCGGACCCATGTGCACGGGTGAGGTGCCGCGTAATCCGCAGCTGGGCGATGCGGGCGCGGAGGTCGGCGGCGCGGTGACGTACACACTGCAAAGAAGTGGGTCGTCGCCGATCGTGCCTCCGTGACCCATCGCAAGGCGTAATCGGCGACGAGAGCAGGGCCCCCGACCGGCAAGAGTTCGCAGCGCGACGCGACGGCAACCCCGGGGCAGGGGAAGCCGTCGAGCAACCTCCGCCCACCGCTCGCATGCACCGCGCACACCGCCACGGTGCAGACCCGTGCCGACCGCTCCTTGTTGCTTCTATGTCAAGAGATTGATGTTGGGGGAGTTCTGGGCGGGTGGGGCGGCTGCAGGAGTCGCCACACGTGGCGGACGAGGTAGCGCTTGAGGCAGCGGATGGCTTCGCGGTTGCTCTTGCCTTCGGCGTGTTTCCGGGCGATGTAGTCCTGGGTCTCGGGGTGGCAGCGGGCGCGGGTGACGATGACGCGGTGAAGCGCAGCGTTGATCTGGCGGTTGCCGCCTTGGTCGAGGCGTTGGCGGCTGGTGTTGCCGGAGCTGACGGGGATCGGCGCGATCCCGGCGGCGCGGGCGAACTTGGCGGCGGTGGCGAAGCGGTGGGCGCCGGCGATCTCGCCGACGAGCTTGGCCGCGGTCAACGGTCCGAAGCCCGGCTCGGAGAGCAGCTGCGGCGCGACGTCGCGACGAGGCCGGCGATCTCGCGCTCGAGCGCGTTGATGGTGTCGGTGAGCTCGCGGATGCGCCGCAGCTCGTCGCGGGCGATGCGGACGCGCATGGTCTGCTCTGCCCTGGCGAGCCGCCGGGCGACGCGCGGCCCCAGCGACCGTGAGAACAGCGAGCTGCCGGGCAGCACGAGCTCAGGCCAGAGGTCGTGCAGATGCCAGTGCAGCGTCGCTGTTGAGCGCGACGCGCATGCGAACCAGCCGCTCGCGATGATCGACCAGCAGCCGCAGATCGAGCTCAGGCCCGTCCAAATGCGCGACCGGGAAGGCACTCGAGTCGGGTCTGTCCGATGAAGTGTGTGTGGTCGTGGTGATCGATCCGGTGCTGGCTGCCGGGCCGGTCGCGACGGGAGCCCCGGAGGGGCGAGCGTCGTGGCCGGCCCGGCGGGCGGCCCGAGAAGGGACCACCCATCACCATGACCAATATGCAGTCCAAGCGGCGCCGGGGCACTGGCGCCGAGCAGCCTGATCAGCGGGTCTGCCAGGCGGTCGCCGACCGTCTGGCCGGCCTGCTGCCCGAGGAGGCCCTGCAGGACGCCCTGAAGGGCCTTGAGGGCGAGGAGATCACCGGGCCTGGCGGGCTGCTGTCGCAGCTGGCCGGCCGCGTGATCCAGACGGCGTTGGAGTCCGAGCTGACCGGACACCTCGGTCACCCGCCGGGCGGTGTCCCGGGCAGCGCGAATGTCCGCAACGGCTCGACCGCCAAGACGGTGAGCACCGATCTGGGGCCCGTCGAGGTCCGCACCCCGCGCGACCGCGACGGCAGCTTTGAGCCTCAGCTGGTCAAGAAACGCCAGACTCGGCTGGCCGGGCTGGACGACAAGATCCTCGCCCTCTACGCCGGCGGCATGTCGGTGCGTGACATCTCGGCGCACCTGACCGAGCTCTACGCCACCGAGATCGGCCGCGACACCGTCAGCCGGATCACCGACGCCGTCTTGGAGGACGTCGCGGCATGGCGCTCGCGGCCGCTGGAGCGCGTCTACCCGATCGTCTACTTCGACGCGATGTTCGTGAAGGTCCGCGAGGACCGCTCGGTCCGGGCCCGCGCCTGCTACCTCGCGATGGGGGTGACCTGCGACGGCGACCGCGAGGTCCTGGGGATCTGGTGGCAGGAGACCGAGGGCTCGAAGTTCTGGCTGGCCGTGCTGAACGACCTCAAGCGCCGCGGCACGGACGACGTCCTGATCGCCTGCGTCGACGGACTGAGCGGGTTCCCCGAGGCGATCGAGGCCGTCTTCCCCCAAGCCTGGGTGCAGACCTGCATCGTCCATCAGATCCGAGCGAGCCTGCGCTACGTCAACTACCGCGACCGCCGGACCGTGGCCAAGGACCTGCGGCCGATCTACACCGCCGCCAACGCCGACGACGCCCTCACAGAACTCGAGCGCTTCGAAGAGCAATGGGGCGAGCGCTACCCGATGATCGCGACCGCCTGGCGCGAGCACTGGGAGCACATCATCCCGTTCCTCTCGCTGCCCTCAGAGCTACGCCGCGCCGTCTACACCACCAACACCATCGAAGCGCTGCACCGCCAGATCCGAAAGGCGATCAAGACTCGCGGACACTTCCCCGACGAGCAGTCCGCCACCAAGCTCATCTACCTCGCCATCGAGAAGGCCGAAGGCAAGTGGCGCTCCAACCGCGCCTGGACCGCAGCACGCGCAGGCCTCAAGATCCACTTCGGAGACCGCTTCCCCGGCTAACCACCATCAACCAGCCACCGCGGCCTCACACACAGAAGCTCGGACACCCTCACGCCTTCGCGCAACGCCGCCCGAGCGACGGCGATGGCGTCGGACTTGCCGCGGTCGCGCCCGCCGCGACGCGCGCCGCCATCAGCTGCGTCCCGACGCGAACGACGCGCTCGCCATGGACGATCAGAAACCGCTCGAGGCGCCCGAGACATGACGACAGTCCTCCAGCGCCCAGACCCGCTCATCGCCGATCCCGCGCGCCCAATCAATAGCCATGGCAAACCCCTGATCGCCGACCTGGATCGTCTTGCTCGCCGCGCAGCTCGCCGGTGGCGGCGACGACAGCGGCGAGGGTGTGCGAGCGCTTGTGAATGTCCGCACCGAGCACGATCATGGCCCCGTCCCCTTTCACTCGACTGAAGGCGGACGCCCGGCGGACATGGCTTGCTGGGGGCGGTGCCACGCATCTATCAAGTCACGCCGGGACATCCCCGACCGGCGACGAGCGACACAACGAAAGCCGGTCAGGCCCACGGGCCGACAGCGTCAAAGCGAGTCAGCTCGCCGCCGGTCGGGACCCTCTCCTCAGCGTCGGACATCGCCGACAGCCGCAATCAGAACAGCAAGCGTGAAAGGGATCGTCGTTGGACGCGTCCGGTTCTCGATGCTCGACGGACCGAGCGCGTTGGAGTGATCGCGGGGGGCCAGGACCGCTTCCGGGCGCGGGCGTCGGGGGTGCTCGGACGCCTCCGCGCCGCTGTTTGGGACTTCGTGCCGCCTCGCTGGCGGGCATCCCGTACGGAGGCTCGGTGCTCGGCCGCGGAACGATGGCCTGTTCGGGCACTTCGCGAAATGGCGAGACCCGGACTCGAACCGGGGGCACCACGATCTTCAGAGAGTCACCTTGGAGCAGATTTGCCCACGGCTCGGCTGAGCCACGCGCACTACTGTCCTCGCCATTCCGGCGGGCGCTTCTCTAGGAAGGCGCCCATGCCTTCCTGGGCGTCGTCGGCGCGTGCGTTCATTGCCATGACGGCCTTGGTGAGGTCGTAGGCGCGGTGCTCGTCGAGCTCGATCTGGGCGTAGAACGCCTCCTTGCCGATCCCGACCGTGAGCGGGCTCGAGCGGGCGATCGCGTCGACGATGATGGCGACCTCGTCGTCCAGCGCCTCGGCCGGCACGACGCGGTTGACGAGGCCCCAGTCCAGCGCGGTGGCGGCATCGATCGGCCGGCCGGTGAGCAGCATGTCGAGCGCGCGCTTGCGGCCGATCGCGCGCGAGAGCGGGACCATCGGCGTCGAGCAGAACAGCCCGATCTTGACGCCGGGGGTGGCGAAGCGCGCGCTGTCCGCTGCGACGGCGAGGTCGCAGGCGGCCACGAGCTGGCAGCCCGCCGCGGTGGCGATGCCCTGCACCTTCGCGACGACCGGCTGCGGGAGGCGATGGATCGTCTCCATCAGCTCGGTGCAGACGTCGAAGAGGCGCTGGAAGAAGGGGACGTCGCGGCCGATCATCTCGCTGAGGTCGTGGCCGGCCGAGAACGCCGGACCGGCGGCATCGAGGACGATGACCCGCACGCCGGGGTCGGCGCTCACGCGCCGCAGCGTGCCCGTCAGGTCCTGCATGAGCTCGAGGCTCAGGGCGTTGCGCTTGTCGGGTCGGTTGAGGGTGATGTGCACTGCCGGCTCGTCCTCGTGGACCAGCACGGCGGCGTCGGCGGCGAGCGTGCTCATGGTGCCGACGATACGCCGGTTGCCATCGGTCGGCGAGCGGCGTAGCGTCGGCGGGTCCCGAGGAGGTCGCAATGGAGGTCCAGAGCGACGGCTCCATCACGCAGACGCCATGGCCTGCACGCACTGCTGTGAGCCGTACCGAGCTCGATCCCGTCTCGTTCCTGCACCGCAGCGCCACCGTGCATCCCGAGCGCATCGCCGTCGTCGACGGTGACCGCCGCTGGACGTATGCCGAGCTGCGCGAGCGGGTGAACCGCGCGGCCTCCGCGCTGCGCGGCCGGGGGATCGAGCGTCACGACCGCGTCGGCGCCCTGTGCCCGAACGTGCCCGCCCTGCTCGAGCTGCATCACGCGGTGCCGGCGGCAGGCGGCGTCCTCGTTGCGATCAACGTCCGCCTGGGCCCCGACGAGATTCGCTACATCCTCGAGCACTCCGGGGCACGGATGCTGTTCGTCACTGCCGAGCTCGAACCGCTGATCGTCGATCCCCCGGCTGGCCTCGAGATCGTCCGCGTGGACGATGGCGGCGCCGCCGGTCCGTACGAGCAGCTCGTCTCCGGCGGCGACGCAGCCGGCGTGCCGTCGTGGCTGGCCGACGAGGAGGAGCCGATCGCGATCGACTACACCTCCGGCACCACCGGGCGCCCGAAGGGCGTCGTCTACACCTACCGCGGCGCGTACCTCAACGCGCTCGGTGAGGTGATCGAGGCAGAGCTCGGGCATCACCCGGTCTACCTGTGGACGCTGCCGATGTTCCACTGCAACGGCTGGTGCTTTCCGTGGGCGGTGACCGCCGCGGGGGGGACGCACGTGTGCCTGCGCCAGGTGGATCCAGGGCTGATCTGGCGGCTGTTCCGCGAGGAGGGCGTCACGCACTACAACGGCTCGCCGACCGTGCAGACGACGCTCGTCAGCCACCCCGACGCCGGCCGGCTCGACCGGCGCGTCACGGCGATGGTGGCGGCCGCGCCGCCCTCGCCGGCGCTGCTGGCTCGCCTGGAGGAGCTCAACATCCGCGTCGTGCACGTGTACGGGCTCACCGAGACCTATGGGCCGCACACGGTGTGCGGCTGGCAGGACGGCTGGGACGGGCTGCCCACGGACCGGCGCGCGGCCCTGCTCGCGCGCCAGGGACACGCGTACACGACCGCGGACCCCGTGCGGGTCATCGACGAGGAGATGGGCGACGTGCCCCGCGACGCGGCCTCGATGGGCGAGGTCGTCATGCGCGGCAACAACGTCATGGCCGGGTACTTCGCAAACGAGGACGCGACGCACGAGGCGTTCCGCGGCGGCTGGTTTCACTCCGGCGACCTCGCCGTCTGGCACCCGGATGGGGCGATCGAGCTGCGCGACCGCGGCAAGGACGTGATCATCTCCGGCGGCGAGAACATCTCGTCGATCGAGGTCGAACATGCGATCTGCGCACACCCCGCCGTGCTCGAATGCGCCGTCGTGGCGGTTCCGCATGACCACTGGGGCGAGCGCCCCAAGGCATTCGTGACTCTCAAGGACGGCGCCACGGCCACCGAGGCTGACATCATCGCGTTCTGCCGCGAGCGGCTCGCGCACTACAAGTGCCCAGACGCCGTCGCCTTCGGCCCGCTGCCGAAGACCTCGACCGGGAAGGTGCAGAAGTTCCTGCTGCGCGAGCCCGAATGGGCCGGACGCGACCGGCGCATCAACTAATGCGCCGCATGGCCACCGTCGGCGGCGTGCGCGCGGAGGCCTGTCGCGACGCGACTCGCGCTGGCACCGGACGGACAGGGCATCAACGCGAGCCTTAAAACACCGCGGATGGCGCTCGGCCCATGGTCGCTCGTGCTCGAGCTACGCCGCGTGAGAGGAGCGTCGCCTGATCGTCGGCCCGCGCGATCAGCTGACGACCATCGGGGAGCCGTTCGACGACATGGCCAGGACTGCGCCGAACGCGTTGAGCTCGCCGTCGAGTCGCTCGATCCGCGCCAGCGCAAACCCAACCAGCTCACCGCGCGGAGACCTCGCCACCCCACGCCACAAGCGAGCATCCCGACCAACCTCATCAGACTCCCGCAACCGACGAGGTGCTGGCGTGCGCCCGGGAAATCGGATCTGACGTCGCTCCTGCTTCCGCGTGGAGGCGACACTCGTGTGGGACGAAGCGCCCGCGTCCTACCGGGAGCGCACCCGTTGGCTCGCCAACTCGGAGTCAGACCACGGTCGCGCGACACGCGTGCGGAGGGCAGTGCAGGTGAGCCCGGCGCCGGGAGCTGTGGTCGCGAAGGAATAGCGCCCGCGTCCGGCGACAGGACCCGCCCGCCGCGGGCGCTGGGCCCTCGGCCGAGAACCAGCACAGCTGCGGGCGAGATGATTTCTACACGCCGTAGGGGCGCGTGCGTAGGATCGCGCGATGCCGCGGCGGTGGCCCATCCTCCTCGCCGTCCTGGGCGTGACCTTCGCCGCGCCACAGGGCGCCGCGGCCGCGACGCCACCGCCGTTCCGCACGCTCAGCACGTTCGATCGCATCGCCGTCTCGTTCGCCTCCAGGCATCGCGTGTTCGTGACCGCGCGCCAGGACGAGACGACCAACGTGACGACGGCCGTCGTCGCTTCGGACTCGGGGCCGTTCCCTTACGCCGTCGCCTGGGCTCCCGGGGCCGCGTCGTTCGCGCTCGTCGAGCAGGGAACGCCGGACTGGCGGCTGCGGGTGATCGAGTCTCCGGACGGGATCAGCCATGACCTCACGACCAAGATCGACGTCCTGCGGACGAACAAGATGCTCACGCGGCTGCTCTACGCGCCGCGTTGGATCGGCTCCGGCACCAGCGCACGCATCCTGCTCGACATGGAGAGCTTCGGGATCGCCTCGATCGGGGCCGACGGCAGCAGCCCGACGCTGGTCAACCCCCACGCGACAGGCAACCCAGACGTGGCGCTGTTCGCCGACGGCCACCGGGCGATCGTCAGCCACCTCTCCCCCGTGTTCATCGGCGGGAACCACTACAGCGAGCTCTACCTGAGGGACCTCGACACGGGTGCGGAGACCCAGCTGACGTTCAACCCCGGCCACGACAACCGCTCGCCGGCGCTGTCGGCCGACGATAAGCGCATCGCCTACGTCGAGGAGAGCTTCCAGAACTCCAGCGACGAGACGCGGCTGCGGGTCATGGACATCGACGGCACCCACAACGACTACCTGCCGCTGCCCGGCGACCTCTACTACGACGAGCCCGCGTGGCGGCCCGACGGCACGCGCCTCGCATTCGTCGGGCTCGCGAAGCCCGAGGCGATCGGGAGCTCCGTCGGCCCGCCGGCGCTCTACAGCTCCAAGCCCGACGGGACCGACCTCGCGCGCCACACGGACCCGCGGCCCATCTTCAACCCCTACCCGGCCGCGAACAACATCCACAGCATCCGGCCGGGCGACATCTCGTGGGGCCAGACCTGCCTGGTCATCGCGCTCTGCACGGCCACGATCACGCTCGCGCCGGCACCCGGCGGCCCGACGGGCCTGCAGAGCAACCCGAACCTGAGCACCCCCGCGTCGATCGGCTTCCTGGTCGAGCGCTACCGCGGCAAGCACCTGAGCCGCGTCGGGCGGGTTCCCTTCGGCGAGAAGGCCAAGGGCAAGGCCAGGGTGCGCTGGAACCTGAGGGTCAAGGGCCGACCGCTGGCGCGCGGGCGCTACCGGATCACCCTGCGCGCGGTGGCCGGAACCGTCCCGATGGACCGCGCGCGGCCCCTCGACCTGATCGTCGGCGCCCACCACAAGCTGCGCCTGGCGAAGCCGCGCGTCGCTTGAGCGACGCCGACATGGCGAGCGGGGCGGCGAGGGATAGGCTCTAACGTCCCGTGCTACGAGGCCGCAGCAACGAGTGCGAGGCGCTGGATCGCCAGTTGCAGCGGGTGCGCGCGGGGCAGAGCTCCGTGCAGGTCCTGCGGGGCGAGGCGGGGGTCGGCAAGTCGTCGCTGCTCGACTATGTCGCCGAGCGCGCGACGGAGTGCCGCGTCGCCCGGGTCGCGGGCGTCGAGTCAGAGATGGAGCTCGCCTTCGCGGGGCTCCACCAGCTCTGCATGCCCTTGCGCGACGGCCTCGATGCGCTGCCCGAACCGCAGCGAGACGCGCTGCGGGTCGCGTTCGGGATGGAGGGCGGGGCCGCCCCGGATCGCTTCCTGGTCGCCCTTGCGACCCTGAGCCTGCTGGCCGGTGCGGCCGATGCGGAGCCGCTCGTTTGCCTGGTCGACGACGTGCAGTGGCTCGACCGGGCCTCCGCGCAGACGCTGACGTTCGTGGCACGACGCCTGCTCGCGGAGCCGATCGGCATGGTGTTCGCCGTCCGCGAGCCGAGCGACGTCAACGATCTCACCGGCCTGCCGGAGCTTGTGGTCGGTGGCCTCGACGACGACGACGCGCGCTCGCTGCTGGCGTCGGCGATCCCCGGGCGCCTGGACGAGCGGATCCGCGATCAGATCATCGCCGAGTCGCGCGGCAACCCCTTGGCGCTGCTGGAGCTGCCACGGGGATTGACGCCGGCCGAGCTCGCGGGCGGATTCCAGCTTCCCGACGCGAGGCCGCTGGCCAGCCGCGTCGAGGAGACCTTCGCGCAGCGGATCCGGACCCTGCCCACCGAGACCCAGCGCCTCCTGCTCGTGGCGGCGGCTGAGCCGGTGGGGGACGTCAGCCTCCTGTGGCGGGCGGCCGCGAGCCTCGGCCTCAGGGGGGACGCGGGGAAGCCGGCCGAGGAGGCCGCGCTGATAGACCTCGGCATCCGGGTGCGGTTCCGCCATCCGCTCGCCCGCGCGGCCGCGTACCGGACCGCGAGCTTCCGCGAGCGCCAGGAGGCGCATCGGGCGCTGGCCGAGGCGACAGACCCGGATACCGATCCCGACCGTCGCGCCTGGCATCGGGCGCAGGCGGCGTCCGGGCCCGACGAGGCGGTCGCCGACGAGCTGGAGCGCTCGGCGGACCGCGCGCAGGCACGCGGAGGCACCGCGGCGGCCGCCGCGTTCCTGGCACACGCGGTCGAGCTGACGCCCGAGCCGGCCGACAGGGGGCGGCGGGCGCTGGCCGCTGCGCAGGCGAAGTTCGATGCGGCGGCATCGGACGAGGCGCTCGAGCTGCTGGACACCGCCGAGCTCGCGCCGCTCGACGAGCTCCAGCGCGCGCGGTTGGAGCGGTTGCGGGCGGAGATCGCGTTCGCGCGCACGCGCGGGAACGACGCGCCGGCGCTGCTGCTCGACGCCGCCCGGCGCCTCGAGCCGCTCGACGCCGGCCTGGCTCGCGAGACGCATCTCGAGGCCATCGCGGCGGCGATCTACGCCGGTCACCTCGTCGACAAGCCGGACGTCCGGGAGGCGGCCGAGGCCGCGAAGGCCGCGCCCCCGGCACCGCAGCCACCCCGCGCGATCGACCTGCTCCTCGACGGTCTGGCGACTCGCTTCGCCGAGGGCTACGCGGCGGGCGTGCCGCCGCTGCGGAAGGCCCTCGCCGCCTTCCGCCGTGCGGAGCTGCTGACGGAAACCGACACGCGCTGGCTGTGGCTGGCCTGCCGCGCGGCCCGAAACATCTGGGACGACGAGCTCTGGTACGAGCTCGTGACGCGTGGGCTGCGTGCTGCGCGCGAGACGGGTGCGCTGCGCGTGCTCCCGATCGCGCTCACCTTCCGCGCCTCCCTCCACGTCCACGAGGGACAGTTCGGCGCCGCTTCGTCGCTGATCGATGAATCCGACGCGATCATCGACGCGACCGAGATGGCACCGCTGAAGCTGGGGTCGCTGATGCTGGCGGCATGGCGTGGTGAGGAGTCCAAGGGCTTGGAGCTGTTCGAGGCCGGGAGGCGCGAGGCAACGGCGCGGGGCGAGGGCGTGGGGCTGACCATCGTGGAGTGGGCCACCGCCCTGCTCCACAACGGCAACGGCCGGTATGACGAGGCGCTCGCGGCCGCCCGGCGAAGCTCCGACCAGGACGATGCCCGGGTCTTCACGTGGACCCTCGTGGAGCTGATCGAAGCGGCCGTCCGCAGCGACGACACCAACGCGGCCGCCAAGGCGCTCGACCGCCTGAGCGAGCGCACACAGGCGAGTGGCACGGATTGGGCGCTCGGTATCGAGGCCGGCTCGCGCGCTCTGCTGAGCGACGGAGCGGATGCGGAGCCGCTCTACCGGGAGTCCGTCGAACGGCTCGCGCGCACCCGCGGCGTGGTCCACCTCGCCCGTGCCCAGCTCCTGTACGGCGAATGGCTCCGTCGCCAGAACCGGCGCATCGACGCGCGCGAGCAGCTTCGCGCCGCCTACGACCGGCTCGACCAGATCGGCGCCGGGGCGTTCGCCGAACGCGCCCGCCGCGAGCTGCTGGCCACCGGGGAGACCGCGCCGAGGCGGACCGTCGAGACCCGCGATGTCCTCACGCCTCAGGAGGCCCAGATCGCCCGGATGGCGAGCGAGCGCCAGACGAACCCGGAGATCGGCGCCAAGCTCTTCATCAGCTCACGCACCGTCGAATACCACTTGCGCAAGGTCTTCACGAAGCTCGACATCAGCTCCCGCAAGGAGCTCCGCAGCGCGCTTGGCGCAGCTCCCGACGGCGGCGGTGTCGCGACCCGCTAGACGCTCACCGCTGCGGATGCCATCCGGCGGCGCGCGTGAAGCGATCCGTTGAGACACGCTCCCCGTCGCGGCACACGTTGTAGATGCCGCTGGACAGAGAGAGCGCCGAGAGGAGCGCGCGCCCGGCATCAGAGACGTGCAACGTGGCACCGAAGTCCCCCATCGGCTCCTCGAACCAGGTGCCCGGGCCGTCGAGCAGCCCGAAGCGCAGGACCACGCCCCGTCCGCCGGCACGGGCGAAGCGGGCGGTCTCCTGCTCGGCGACGAGCGACGAGCGCAGAATCGGCAGGACGTCGTGGATCGGCGTGTCCTCGGACGTCGAGGCGTCCGGCGCGTAGACGAACGTGACGGTGGGCTGGACGTAGACCTCCGCGCCGGCCGCGATCGCCGCGTCGACGAGGATCCTCGAAGCCTGCGCTCGGAGCCGATCGTTCTCGCGCCAGGCGTCCGGGTCGGAGATCTGATCGAGCGAACGGATCCTGGTCGCCAGATGCATGACGCCATCGGCGTCGCGCACGGCGTCGCCGACCGCGGACGGGTCGAAGAGGTCGAGCTCCTCGTGCCCGGGCATCGCGATCTCGTGGCCCGCGGCGTCGGCGAAGGGCCGCAGCGCACAGCCGAGCACACCGGTTCCGCCAGTGACCAGCAGTCGCATGGCTGATGGGATTGTGCCGGATCGGGGCGCACACCAGTCGGCGGACTGGGGCACCGACTAGTGACCCGCCCGGAGGAGATTGGGGGACCCGAAGCGCGACGGTGGTGCTCGCGTTTTCCACCCCAAAACCGGAGGGCCCACCTCATGCGTCGCACCATCGTCCTCATCCACGGCCTCTGGCTCACGCCACGCAGCTGGGAGGGCTGGAAGGCCCGCTTCGAGCAGCGCGGACACGAGGTCCTGACGCCGGCCTGGCCTCACATGGAGCGCGAGGTCGAGGCCCTCCGCCGCGACCCGTCCGTCATGAACGGGCTCGGCGTCACCGAGGTCGTCGACCACTACGACCGGATCATCCGCGGCCTGGACACTCCGCCGGTGATCATGGGCCACTCCTTCGGCGGCCTGATCACCGAACTGCTGCTCGACCGCGGCCTCGGGGCGGCCGGGGCCACCCTGTCGCCCGCGCCGGTGAAGGGCGTTCTCGGCCTGCCGCCGGCGTTGCTGCGCACCGTCTTCCCGGCGCTCCGCAACCCGGCGACCAGCAAGAAGACCTACTCGATGACGCCCAAGCAGTTCCGCCGCGGGTTCACGAACACCATGAACGACGCGGACGCCGAGGCGGCCTACGAGCGCTACTACGTCCCCGCTCCCGGCCGGGTGATCTTCCAGGCGTCGTTCGCCAACGTCAATCCGCACGCGGTGACCAAGGTCGATTTCCACAAGGACGACCGCCCGCCGCTGCTCGTCATGGGCAACGATCAGGACCAGACGATCCCCGCCTCGGTGAGCAAGGAGGCCGCCAAGCGCCTCGGCAAGTCGAAGGCCGTCGTGGACTACAAGGAGTTCATGGGGCGCCCCCACTTCCCGGCGGCGCCCGGCTGGGAGACGGTGGCCGACTACGCGCTCGACTGGGTGAACCTCCACGTGGGCGCGCCAGCCGAGACGGCGGAGCCCGTGAGGGCCTGACGGCCGCGGCGTCGCGGGCGTGAGGCCCGCCGGCCGGGCCTCACGCCGCCATGCCGCCCTGGACCCAGCGCCGGAACACATCGACCCTCTCCGCCGGCCACGCGCCGTCGCACGGCATCGAGCCCTCCTGGAGCCGGGCGAGGATGCCGTCGGCGTTGCGGGCGACGTCGTCGTAGCTCCACAGGTCGAAGGCGAACTTCATCGCCTTGCGGTCGCCCTCGCGAAACAGGGGCTGGATGTCGCCGGCGAAGCTGACCGACCCTTCGCCGGCGGACATGACGACCTCCTCGTCGCCGGGTGCGACGAATGCGCTGGGGCCGCCCCAGTCGGCCTGCTGGGCGGCCAGCGAGTCGGCAATGCCGGCGATCGCATCCTGGACGGGGGCGAGCCGCACGGCGGTGGCCGGGTCGCAGTCGTCCCGGAGGGCGCCGCAGAACGACGCCGCCTCGCGCAGGCGCTCCTCGAGCACCAGCCACGCGGCCTCGCGATGAGGCACGAGATAGTCGTTCTCGTAGAACAACTCGAAGCTCGGCCCCGCCGTGCGGCCCGGGTGCTCGGGGCCGACCGGCAGCGTCGTGATCAGGCCGCCGAGCGGCCGGAGCACGCGGACCATCAGGCCGATCGCCGCGCGGGCCAGCGTCGAGAGCTGCTCGTCCGTCTCCTCGGTATGCACGAAGTAGCGCTGCAGCGTCTGGAGCAGCACCTCGTTGGCGACGTTGAACAGGTCCGCGCAGCGGGCCGTCCCCCGATCGGTGATGAGCGGGACGCGGCCGTCGTCGTGCTCGGATGGGCGCACCTTGGCGGGGAGCACCGGTCGGATCGGATCGAAGGCCGGGTTGGCGGCCTTCATCTGGCGGTACTCGTCGAGGACCTGCACGAACTGCCCGAAGTGCGCGGTCTCCCAATGTCCCCGCGCGCCCTCGCCCTGCTCGAGGATCGTGTCGATCGCCCGCTGCGCGGAGGCGACGTCCGTCACCGCGACCAGCTCCGGCCACGGCCAGTCTCGCTCCGTCGCCTGCGCGCGCGGAGGCCCCACGAACAGCCGGCGCTCGCCGTACTTCTCGGCGAGGCGAGCGATCCCGTGCTCGATCGAGCGATAGAGATGGCCGATGGTGGCGAAGTCCTGGCCGCGCGGCACGATCTCGGTCTCGTCGACGACGGGGGCGGCCTCGGCGAGCGCGTGCTCGAGCCCCTTCGCGTCGCGCAGCGCCATCCCCTCGGGGCGCTCGAGGAACATGAAGTGCCGCAGCGCCTGCTCGCCGAACGGAAGCAAGGCCAGGCGGACCCCCGCGGGGTAGTGGCTCGCCGGGGCCGGCAGGTTGGGACGAGAGAAGTGCGGCGCGGACCCGATCGCCGAGAGCAGGTTCTGCACCAGCGCGAGATGCAGCATCTCCTCGGTCGCCACGTGGGCGACGACCTTCCGCCAGCGCTGCACGGCCGCGAGCTCGTCTTCGGTCAGCCCCTCGTCGGCGCTCTGCTTCAGCGAGAACACGGCGAACAGGTACTGGCACATGATCCCGTGCTCGAGCTCGGCGGCCTCGTACAGCATGTAGATCAGCGCCTCGCGGTGCTCAATCACGAAGGGCGCCTCGGGCGGCGCCTTGCCACCGCGTGACTCGATCACCGCGGCGAGCCGGCCGCGGCGAGGCGTCTTGCTTCCGTCGGCGGCCATCGATGCGACCCTAGGCCG
Source organism: uncultured Actinomycetes bacterium (assembly GCA_963851295.1). Classification (GTDB taxonomy): domain Bacteria; phylum Actinomycetota; class Thermoleophilia; order Solirubrobacterales; family Solirubrobacteraceae; genus JAOPZW01. The sequence continues at coordinate 470,507 of CAWKOS010000009.1, forward strand.
GACGCGCGACGGCCGCAAGCGGCCAGAGCTACGCCGCCACGGCGAGCGGTGCGCGTGCCTCGACCTCGGCGGCGAGACGCTCGCTCGCGAGGCGGACGCGCGCGCGGGCGACGAGCTGCCGGGCGTTCGCCTCGCTGGTCCCAACCACGGCCGCGACCTCGCGATAGGGGTACTCGAACGCCTCGCGGAGAACGTAGGCGGCTTGTTCGGTGGGAGACAGCTTCTCCGAGAGCGCGAGCAGCGCCAGCTGGAGCGCTTCGTGGCGTTCCGCGCCGAGCGTCGGATCGGCGTGGACGTCGACCAGCTCGGGGTGCCACGGCTCGATGGCCGTCTCGTGGCGGGCGCGAGCCGATTGGACGACGTTGAGCGCGAGGCGCTTGGTGATCGTCGCGAGGAACGCGCCGGCGTCACGCACCTGGTCGCGGTCGGTGCCCTGCCAGCGGATCCACGCGTCCTGCACAACGTCGTCCGCGTCCGCGCGACTCTCGAGCGTCCGATAGGCGATCCCGAAGAGGCGCGGGCGCATGGCCTCGAACGACGCCACGTCGACCGGCGCGACGGCCGGGACCGCCTGGAGGGTCACGACGGGTCCTCCGTGGCCGCGTCGACGAAGACGACGCGGTCGAACCCCGGATGGCTGGCCACCATCTCGTCGGCGAACATGTGCGCCAGCTCGAGGATCGCGCGCGCCTCGGTCGGCGCGTTGCGGGCCTCGGCGCGCTGGTGAGCGCGGCAAAGCACGCCGGCGATGAACTGGTCGACCTCGGTCGACGTGTAGGTGATCGGGTCCAGCGTCGACGACGTCATCGTGCAACCTCCGCAGTGATCGATCGGATGGGCGCGACGACCGTGGTGCGCTGAGTGAGGCGCGCACGGACGTGGCGGACGAGCAGGTAGGGCGACGCGAGGACAAGGCCCGCGAGCGCCACGAGGGTCGCCGCCGCGGCGAGCACGACGACGAAGGTCACGAGAAGCGCGAACGGTCCGGCGAGCATCAGCGCGAACAGGACGGTTCCCGCCCACACGAGCAGCACGGGCGGGCCCGCGACGAAGACGGTGCCGATGATCGGGTCGATCTCGGAGATCTCGGCGCTGAGCGTCGGGGTCCCGGAGCCGGTGTGGTTGGTGGGGGGCTCGGTGCTCTGCATGCCGCGGAGTCTCGATCCGGGCCGCCGAGATCTCGTCCGGGCAAGTGCCTAGTCGGAGTCCCCAGTCCCCAGTTGTCACGAACCGGGGCCCTGTCCGGTCTTCGGGGCTGCACGACTCCCCGAACCGAAAGGACCTCCTCATGCAGCCCACGATCGTCCTCGTCCACGGCGCCTTCGCCGAGTCGGCGAGCTGGGACGGCGTCATCGATCCGCTCGAGCGCGCGGGTCATCGCGTGATCGCCGCCGCCAACCCGCTGCGCAGCGTGGCCGCCGACGCCGCCTCCGTCAGCGACCTGGTCCGCTCCATCGACGGGCCGGTCGTGCTCGCCGCGCACTCCTACGGCGGCATGGTGATGTCGAACGTCGACGCCGACGCCGGCGACATCGTCGGCCTGGTCTACGTCGCGGCCTTCGCGCCGGAGGCGGGCGAGAGCGCCTTCACCCTCGCGGGGATGTTCCCCGGGAGCACGCTCGGCGACGCCGTCCGTCCGGTCCCGCGCCGCGACGGCACAACGGACCTGTATCTGGACATGGATCGGTTCCCGAGCCAGTTCTGCGCCGACGTCCCGGCCGACCAGGCCGCGCGGATGGCCGCGACGCAGCGGCCCGCCAAGGCGGAGGCGCTCTACGAGCCCTCCGGCGAGCATTCGCTGTGGAAGGACGTGCCGTCCTTCTTCGTGTTCGGCGAGCTGGACCGCAACATCCCGGCCGAGCTCGAGCACTACATGGCCAAGCGCGCCCACGCGCGCCGTGCCATCGAGATCCCGGGCGCTTCGCACGCCGTCACCGTCGCCCACCCGGAGGCCACGGTGCACCTGATCCTCGAGGCGGCGTCGCTGCACGTCACCGCGTGACGGCCTGCGACGTATGCTCGCGCCAAGCAACGGAGAGGAGAGGTCACGTGTCCACCAGCGCCGAGCCGATCAGCTTCGAGCAGGACATCAAGCCGCTGTTCCGCGAACGCGACCGCGAGTCGATGAAGCGGGCGTTCGACCTGTGGTCGCGCGACGACGTCGCCGGCAGCAGCGAGGCCATCCTGGGTCGCCTTCGCGACGGCAGCATGCCCTGTGACGGCGCCTGGCCTGAGGAGCAGATCGCCACGTTCCAACGGTGGGTCGATGCGGGGATGCCCGCCTGAACCAGCCCGCGCCGGTCGCTCTGTCACAACCGGCGCGGCTGTCCGGTCTCGCTTGTGCATCACCCCACACGAGCGAAAGGCACGAACATGAAGATCGTCGTCATCGGCGGAACCGGTCTCATCGGATCAAAGCTCGTGGCCAAGCTCGACGAGCGGGGCCACGAGGCCGTCGCGGCCGCACCGAACACCGGCGTCAACACGCTCACGGGCGACGGGCTCGCCGATGCCGTGGCGGGCGCCTCCGCGGTCGTCGACGTGTCCAACGCGCCGGCCTGGGAGGACGCCGCGGTGCTCGAGTTCTTCGACACGTCGACGCGCAACCTGCTGGCGGCCGAGGCCGCCGCCGGGGTGGGCCATCACGTCGCGCTCTCGGTCGTGGGAACCGAGCGCCTGACCGAGAGCGGCTACTTCCGCGCGAAGCTCGTGCAGGAGCAGCTGATCGAGGAGTCCTCGATCCCGTACTCGATCGTCCGCGCGACGCAGTTCTTCGAGTTCCTGGACCGCATCGCCGCGGATGCGACCGAGGGCGACACGGTCCGTCTGCCGCACGCGTTCATCCAGCCGATGGCGGCCGACGACGTCGCCGGCGCGCTCTGCGCGGTTGCCGCGGGCTCGCCGGTGAACGGCATCGTCGAGATTGCCGGGCCCGACCGGTTCCACCTCGACGAGCTCATTCGCGGACGCCTCGGCGCGGTCGGCGATCCCCGCGACGTGATCGCCGACCCGAAGGCGTCCTACTTCGGCATCACGCCAGGCGAGCGCACCCTCCTACCCGGCGACGACGCCGACATCGCCGCGACCAGCTACAAGGACTGGCTGAGCCAGCCCGCGACCGTGTGAGGCACGTCCCTACTGACCGGACTCCCCCCGAAGCGAGGCGAGCTGCTCCTCGAAGCGGGCCATCGCGCCGGCGTACAGCAACAGTCCCCAGCTCACCCTGGCGACGCCCAGCGCGGCCAGCTCGGCGAGCGACGGGGCCTGCGGCAGCGCCACGACGTTGACGGGGCCGTCGACCTCCGCCATGAAGGCGCGCAGCGCGTCGGCCTCCCAGAGGGTGATCGGATACACGCAGTCGACGCCGGCCTCGAGGTACGCGTTTGCGCGCCGCACCGCCTCGGCAACGAGCTCCTGCTGGGTGCCGGGGGCGGCACCGGCGAGGAAGGGACCGAGGAAGACGTCCACGCGGGCGTTGATCACGAGCGGGTAGCCGTCCGCCGCCGCGGCCTGGCGAACCGCCCCGAGCCATTCGGCGTGGCGGTCGGGATCGCGGAGGCTCTCGTCGGTGTGGTCGGTGTCCTCGAGATTGCACCCGGCGGCCCCGGCGCTCCGCAGCGCGGCGACGAGCTCGGCGGGCTCCATCCCGTAGCCGGCCTCGGCATCGACCGTCACGGGCACGTCGACGCCCCTGGCGATCCGTGCCGCCGCGGCGAGCATCTCGTCGCCCGGCGCGCCCTCGTGGTCCTCATAGCCGAGCGTGCCCGCCACGCCGGCGCTGGTGGTCGCGACCACGGGAAAGCCGGCCGCGACCACCGCTCTCGCGGTGGCCACGTCCCAGGCGTTCGGCAGCACGAGGGGGGCGCCGGGGCGGTGCAGCGACCGCAGCTCGTCGCACCGGCCCTGGACGTCGGATGTCTGCGAGGAGGTCATGGCGAGAACCTACGCGACGTCTTTTGGCACGGGGTGAAAGCGCAGAGACTGGGCATCGGACTGGGGACCCACCCGGACGAGATGCACGCGCCACTCCGGCACCGTTGCCGGCATGAACACCACCCAAGACGTCCGCTCCGCGCACCCGACGCACCTCGAGGTGAGCGCGGAGGTCATCGAGGTGACCGGCGGCGGCCTGCGCATCGCGGAGATCGGCCTGGTCATCCTGCTCGGGCTGCTGGTCTGCCCGCCCCTGCTGATCCTCGCGGTCGTCGTGGCGGCGCCGCTCATCGCCATGACCGCGGTCGTCGCGGCCGTGGTGGCCGCGGTCGCGGTGCCGACGATCCTCGTCCGCCGCGTGCTCGCCCACCACCGCGCGCACGGCACGACGCTGTTCCTGCACCGCCTGCTGCCGTGATCGCCGTTCGCGCACCCGTGCGCCACCTGCGCCCGCGCGGGCAGGGCGTCGAGCAGCCGATCACGACGGTCGAGCTGTTCTTCGACCTGGTCTACGTCTTCGCGATCACGCAGCTCTCGCACATGATCCTCGGCGATCTCCACGGTCGCCGGGCTCGCACGGGCGGCGTTCCTGCTGCTGATCGTGTGGTGGGCGTGGATCTACACGACCTGGATGGCCAACTGGTTCGATCCGGGGTCGCCCTCGGTGCGCGCGGTGCTCACCGGCGTGATGCTCGCGAGCCTGCTCATGGCGGCCGCGCTGCCGGGCGCGTTCGGCGAGGACGGCGCGCTGTTCGCGATCAGCTATGTCGTCCTGCAGGTCGGGCGCAACGCGGCGGCTGCGAGCCTGCTCGGCCGCGACCATCCGCTGCGCGACGTCTTCGAGCGGCTCGTCGGCTGGAGCGCTGCGTCCGGCGTGCTCTGGCTGGCGGGCGCCGCGCTGCCCGGCGACCGGCGGCTGCTGCTCTGGATCCCGGCGGTCGTGCTCGACCTCTGCGCCCCGTTCGCCGGCTACTGGCTGCCGCGCAGGGGCCACATGATCACCAGCCAGTACGACATCGAAGCCGGCCACTTCACCGACCGCTGCCAGGGCTTCATCATCATCGCGCTGGGCGAGTCGATCGTCGTCACCGGGGCCACGGCCGCAGACGCCGGCCTGTCCTCCACGGTCGTCCTGTGCCTCGGCATCGCCTTCGTCGAGACCGCCGCGCTGTGGTGGCTGTACTTCGGCGCGGTCGCCGAGCGCTCGCGCCAGATCATGAGCTCATGCGAGGACCCGGGCCGCCTGGCGCGCGACGCCTACACCTATCTGCACGCCCCGATCGTGGCGGGCATCATCGCCGTCGCGGTGGGAGACGACCTGCTCATCGGCGACCCGGGGGGCGCGCTGCACGGCGTCGGGCTGGCGATGGTGCTCGGCGGGCCGGCCCTCTACCTCTTGGGAGAGAGCCTGTTCCGGCTCCGCGTGACCGGCGCCGCCAACGCCAAGCGCCTCGCGGTCGCGGCGATCCTGGTGGCGCTGGTCCCGTTCGGGTCGCAGGTCAGCGCCCTGGCGCTGAGCGCGACGGTGGCCGCGCTTCTGAGCGCGCTCGCGGTCTGGGAGCTGCGGGCCCCCGCGCCCCACGTCCTGCATCACCTCCAACACCAACCGGAAGGAACATCATGAAGATCGTGGTCATCGGTGGAAGCGGCCGCGTGGGCGCCAACGTCGTCCAGCGACTGAACGCGAGCGGGCACGACGCGGTGCCGGCCTCGCCCGCCACGGGCGTCGACACCATCACGGGCGACGGCCTCGCCGACGTGATGGCGGGCGCCGACGTCGTCGTCGACGTCTCCAACTCGCCCGTCTGGGAGGACGACGCGGTCCGGGAGTTCTTCACGACCTCGACGCGCAACCAGCTGGCGGCCGAGCGCGACGCCGGCGTCGGCCACCACCTCGCGGTGTCGATCGTCGGCGCCGAGCTCCTGCCCGACAGCGGCTACCTGCGCGCCAAGGTCGCCCAGGAGGCCGAGGTCGAGGCCGGGAGCATCCCCTTCACCATCCTGCGCGCCACGCAGTTCTTCGAGTTCCTGCCCCAGATCGTCGAATCCGGCGCCGAGGACGACGCCGTCCGGCTCTCGACCGGGCTGATGCAGCTCGTCGGCGCCGACGACGTCGCCGCCACGGTGGCCGAGCTGGCGATGGCCGCGCCGGTCGGCGGCCGCGTCGAGCTCGGCGGCCCCGAGGCGCTGGGCATCGACGCGTGGGCGCGTCGCCTGTTCGCCGCCACCGGCGACGAGCGGACGGTCGTCGGCGACCCGCACGCGCGCTACTACGGCACCGAGCTTCACGGCGGCGAGCTGACGCCGGGCGACGGCGCACGCATCGGGACGATTGACTTCGAGGCGTGGTTCTCGGCGCACCGCCAGGAGGCCGTGCGGTAGCCCGTAGCCTCTTCCGGACGTGCTGGTCGGGACAGCGCAGACGTGTTGGCTCCCGCCCACGCGCTCTTGACCTGCCACTCTCACCGCCGCCGGTGCCCGTCACCAAGCACGGCCTGCTTCTGCAGCGATGACCGCTCAGCCCGCGGCCGATGACCGCAGATGCTCGGTCATCGAGTGCGGCGTACCGGCGCCCGAACTAGCCCGCAGGCGCGCGACGGACGGCTGCTCCGCTGCATGAATAGGAGCAGCGGCAGCGCGCGCCGGTTGACTGCTCCTGCCAGACGAAAAGGGAAGCTCTGCCGGCAATGCAACTCGCGACCGCGGTCTCACGCCGCTGTTGCGGCCGCCGGTTCAACGACGACCGAGACCTCGCCGCTGGCGTGGGTGCGGATGAGCAGCGCCGACGGCGCCGGTGCCGCAAGCGCGAGCTGTGCGGCTTGCCGCGCGACCGCCCCGGTGAGCATCTCCTGGTCGGGCCGCGGTGCTTCGGGAAGGCCGCGGGCCCGGCGGTAGCGGCGCACGAGCGGGTTGCGGGAGCCGTAGGTGTCCCACTTGAACGCTTGCTCGCGGAACTCCAGGTGCCACGCCGCGAACTCGTAGGCGAGCTCCTGGAGGTCGGCGAGGGCGTCGAGCACACGCTCGCGCTCCTCGAACTGTGCACTCTCCAGCTCCTCGACGGTGTCGAACGGCAACGAAGTGAGCAGGCCGCTCGCTGCGGTCATGACCCTGGTCGCGTGCAGCAGCATCTCCCACGAGCGCTCGACAGCCTCGCGGCTCGTCACGCCCTCGCCGTAGCCGGTGAGGTGGCGCCGGAACCGTTCCCGCAACTGATTCCAGACCCGGCTGGCATCGCGCGCCCCGTCTCGGAGCTCCTGGATACGGGACGCCGACAGCGAGCCGTGCGCTTCGAGTCGCTCACGAGAGCGGGCGACGGTGTTGTCGACGTGGAGGAGCGTCCCGCGCTTGTCGTCGTCGTCGCGCTCAAGGATCTCCTCGATGCCAGAGGCGATGCCTTCGAGCTTGTCGCTGATTTCCACGAGATAGTGCTGCTGAGTGGCCATCGCCATCGCCTCCCACGCGACCGGTCCCAGCACCTTCGTCACCGACGGCATGGCGGTCTTCGCGGAATCACCGACCTTCTCCAACCGGGCCTCCGGCATCGGCCCCCCGGTCTTGACGTCCCTTAGCCGCAAGCTGGCGTCGCCCTTGCCTGGGTTGGCAAACCGTTGCGTCCGCTCCCGGAGGGCCTTCTGCTGCGTCGGGTCGAGAACGATGCGATACGTCTGCTCGGTCACTGGCGCGGCCTTGCGCGCGAGCATCCATTTCTTGGCGGGCTCGCCGAGGGTATTGCGCACAGCGACGGCGGCCTCGCCGGTGAGTGTGACGACACGCTTCGTGCGGTCGCCGGAGGCGGATTCGGGCATCGGTAGGAGTAATCGGCGGGCGGCCCCGGTTACTCAAGCCCATCCACGAAACGCTCACGCGGATGAGGCTGCTCGACCCAAGACGCCAGATCTGGGGTGGCTGCCGCCACCAGCCACGACCGAGCAAGAGGACGTTGAGAACGGCTTTCGCTTCGAGGCAGACACGTATGGCAACGACAACACGGGCGGCGCTGTCGCAACGGACGAGTTGCGGGAGCGTGCGTGCTCACGTCGCTGATGGCCGTGGCGGCGCTGCGGGCTCCTCCGTCCCTGCGCCGGTTTCGGCGATTGCGTCGTCGATCGCCTGAAGCATCTGCTGGGAGAGCTCGACGCCGCCGGCGCCGATCCATCCGTCCAGCTGAGCGGGTCGGCGCGCGCCGACGATCGCACCGGTCACACCCTCCTGTGCCAGCGTCCATGCAATCGCAAGCTCGGCGACCGCACAGCCGAGCTGGTCGGCGATCGCGCGCAGGCGGTCGACGAGAGCCAGGTTCCTGGACAGCAAGGGTTCGGCGAACTCGGGCCGCGCCAGGCGCATGTCGTCGGAGGGCAGGCGCTCGAGCCGGTCGCGATCGAAGGCGCCGCTGAGCAGCCCTGAGGCCATCGGCGAGTACACGATCACCCCGGTCTGGTGCTCGGCGGCCCACGGAATCACGTCCAGAAGCGCACTGCGCTGAACCATCGACAGGGGTGGCTGGACAGAGTCGACATGGCGAATCGTCTCGCAGCGCTCGAGCTGATCGACGTCGAAGTTCGAGACGCCGATCCAGCGGACCTTGCCCGCATCGACCAGCTGGGCCATCGTCGACCAGGACTCCTCGAGCGTCGTTCCGCTGTCCAAGTCGGGCCAGTGGATCTGGTAGAGATCGAGCCGTTCCAGCCGCAGGCGACGGAGGCTCGCGTCGCATTCGTCGCGGATCGACTGCGGACGCAGGTCGCCATACGGCGTGCCGTCCGGGCCAGTCTTCCTGCCGCACTTCGTGCACACGAACACGTCGTCGCCCGCCGCGTACCCGTCCAGCGCCTGCCCGACAATCTCCTCGGCATGCCCAAGGCCGTAGACGGCAGCCGTGTCGACCCAGTTGATCCCCTCATCGATGGCCCGGCGGATCGCGGCGATCGATTCCGAGTCATCGACGGGACCCCAGCCAAACCGCCACGGCCCGCCGATCGCCCAGGTACCGAGACCAAGACGCGTGAACGCCGCCCCCGAGCGGCCCAGCATTGCGGTCGGAATCACCGGTCGTCTCCTCGTTTCTCGCGGACCTGGCGGTCGCCGCATTGCCAGTCGGCGAGCACGCAGCAAGAACTATCCGTCATCAGATCCTGGTCGAGGGCCCCGGCCTGGTGGGTCGAGCCGTCGCCCAGCATGCCCTTCGATGACCAGCGAGCGTCCACCGTGTCGATCACGCACAACGAACGGTGGGTTGTCAGGGACCCTGCGGACACTCTTCAGTCGTTGCCGGCAAAGGGGAAGGTGGCCGAGCAGCCCCGGTGGCGCGTCGTCGGATAGCGCCTCGATGTCGCAACGGCAAAAGGGCCATCCTCCGCATCCCCCGCGGCGGTCCGTCCATCAGCACCTAGCCGTGGCTCGGAAGCCTGCGAGTCAGGGCCGCGGTGGCACGGTTGCGAACGGCGATCCCACGAGCGCGGTGGCGGCATCGAGGAAGGCGTCGCGGAGCTCTTGTTGCTGGTGTCTCGCACCGAGAGCCGCACCCAGAGTCGGGCGTGGGCCTGCGCTAACCCAACTCAGGGTTTCGCTGCGAGCCTTGTCCAATGCGACAAGAGCCTCGAAAAACGCAAGCGTCACGGGATGCTCGCGCCCTAACAGGATGGTGAGTCGGCGGTGGCCTGCCAGCAACCGCGGGCCGGCCGTCTCGACAGGGTCAATCAGCTTCGCGCTGCGCCCGCGGTCGGATGCCATGGCCTGCGCGTCGCCAAGGTCGAAGATGGCCGCGATCGCGTCCTCGATGCTGCTGGCACACTCGTCGAGGAGATCTCTGAGCCGATCGAAGTCTTTGGTTGCTTGCTCGCCTAGCCGTTTCCGTTCCTCGCGTCGCATCTCCAGCGACCCATTGACGAGTGGGACGCCGATCGCGGTCAAGGCGCTTGCAGTGACAGAGACGATCGCAATGACCGTAGACCCGCTCATGGCTCGAATCGTCCTCGCCCGCTCGGACAATCTCACGCTTCGCACCCGGCGTCTGCCCAGGATCGCCCCGGCGGCCCTGACGATCGCAACACGCGATGAGACGCGCCCCTCGATAAGCGGACGCAGGACCGCGCCGCGTACCGTTCCACCAGTTGAATGGCCGTGAGCGGTCGCAAGCAGCCGCCCCGCCCAGCAAGTGTCGGGCCCGTGGGGCGGTCGCGGGACCGCCCCGGGCCGCGTCGAGCTATGGCGTCGGGTCTGGGTAGGTGCCGCCGAAGATGTCCGAGTTACCGAACGTCGCCGGGCATTTCTGCTGGGGTGCGGGCGCGGGCGGGCTCCCGCCGTCCTGCAGGGCCTGGCGCCAAACGTCGATCGCCGAACAATCCGCGCCGCGGCGGCTGTCGTTCCACACGGCCGCCCCGTAGGTTCGGGTCGCGGCTGCATAGACATAGTCGCCGAGGAACTCGTCGGTCAGGGCGTTCGCGCTGGAGGACCGCGGATCGCCTGGCGCGCCTCGGTTGAGCGTCGTGAAGGACCCGGTCGGCGCGGTACCTGCGGTGTCGGCGTGCTTGACCACGCCGACCAGTGCGCGCGTTGTCCCGGTGGTGGGCTGGAACGACGTCGTGAACGCGTTGTAGACGACGTAGACGTCGGTGCCGCTGGGCGAGATCGCCGGCGCGGCATAGAAGCCGCGGTCGTCCGCGGTCTCGATCGCCCGCGGCGCCGCCCACATCGCGCCGCGGTCGGTGGACTCGGTGAAGAACACGTGCGGCGCGGCCAGCGTCCCGCTGACGTAGCTCATCACGATGCGGTCGGTCGCGTCGGCGCCGGTGGGGGCGCCGTTGGCGATATCGACGCTCGGGGCGGGCGCCAGGTCGCTGCGGGCGCCGGCGACGCCGTCGATGACTGGGCGGCCCTGCACGGGGTCAAACGCGCCGGGCTGCTGGACGGGGCCGGCGACGGCCTGCGGGCGCGACCAGTTGGCCCCGCCGTTGGTCGACCGCGACATGAACTCGAACGGCGCCTTGCCGCCCGAGACCGAAGTGCCGACGCCGAACACGTACGCCGTTCCGTGGCTATCGGTGCGGACCGTGCAGCCGTCGAGCGGGTTGCGCTGGCCGTTGTTGGCGGCCGGGGTGATCTGGTGCTGGGTCCAGGTGTCGCCGCCGTTGCGGGAGACCGCCACGATCAGGGGGGCGGGCGCCGCGTTGCCCTTCTCCTGGCCGACGAACGACGCCCAGCACACGTACACGTTGCCGAAGAACGGGCTCGACGAGGCGTTGTCGGCCCAGACCTGCTCCTTGTCGGAGAACGTCGTGCTCGACTGCTTGCTGACCAGCACGGGCGCCTTCCACGCGCGCGCGTCGCCCGCCGCGGCAGCAGCGGGGTTGTCGGTGCGCGACACCGCGATCGCCTCAAAGCCCTTGAACGTCTGATCGCTCCGCGTGGCCGCGAGGTTCGCGGTGAGGTTGGCGTAGTACAGCCGCGAGCCGTTGGCCCAGCTGAATCCGCCGGGCCCTGGAGCGGGACCGAACGCGACGGCGGGATCGCCGTCGGAGACCAGCCCGTTCTCGGCGTAATGCGGCAGCGTCCCGATCGGCCCGGTCTGCGTCGTGCACGCGGGATCGGAGTCACCGAGCACGCCAAGGCAATTGCGCGCGGTCACTCCACTGTAGGTCGGCTGCGTCCACGTCGTCCCGCTGTCGAACGAGAAGTACACGCCCGAGACGCCGACGCCCGGAGTGAACGGGCACGTGTTGTCGGCCCCCGCATTGCACGCCTCCATATCGATCTCGTCGTTGGAGCCCGCGACGAGGACGTTGGGATGGTAGGCGTCGATCGCCACCGCCGGCTCGTTCTGCTTGTTTTGCGAGAACGGGGTGAGCGGACTCCCGACCGTGACCAAGGCGTCGGGATTGAACGCTGCAGCCGGAGCGGCGAGCGCGACGGCGGTGAGGATGGCCGCGAGCGCGGTGAGCGCTGCTCGCGGGGAGCGACTGAGCATCGGCGTGCCCTCCCCTTGCTTGGCGAACGAACCTCTCCTGAACGGAGAACGCGGCGGGGCGGCGGGGGTCAGGCGTTACTTCGTCATGGGAACCTGGACACAT
>CAWKOS010000010.1:0-343985 GCA_963851295.1 uncultured Actinomycetes bacterium
TCCTAGAACGGGCCGCCTTTCGAGGCGGTCCGTTCTGCGTTGTGGGCTCGCTGCGTTGGTGGCTCGCGCCGGCGGTCGCTGGGCGCGAACCGGTCCGAGTTCTCGTCGGATTCCGGGGCAAAGTCGGACAGGTTCACGCTCGGATGCTCTCGCCGCGGGGGCGCCGGCGCCCCGTAGGGTCGGCGCGTGGAGACACACCTGGTGACGGAGCGCCTGCTGATCCGGCCGATCGAGGAGGCCGACGTCGACGCGCTGGCCGAGCTCGACGCCTTCCCGGAGGTGCGTGCGGCCATCGACCCCTTCGACGAGCACATCCCCGACGACGTGGACGCTCGCCGGGACTACGAGCGCCGGCTCGTCGGCGATCCCGGGTTCCTCGCCGCCGTCGAGCGCGAGACGGGCGCCGTGATCGGGTGGTTCCAGTTCCAGGAGGCCGACGGGCGGCCGGGCGAGCGCGAGCTCGGCTACCGCCTGCGGCCGGAGACGTGGGGGAGGGGTTACGCGAGCGAGGGCGCGGCCGCGCTCCTGCGGGAGGCGTTCGCCCGCCCCGGCCTCACGCGCGTGTTCGCCCATTCGCTGCTGTCGAACCCAGGCTCGATCCGCGTGATGGAGAAGATCGGCATGACCTACGCGGCGCCGTGGGCCTACCGCGGGCTGCCGGGTGCGGAGTACGAGGCACGGCGTGAGCCGGCGCCCGCCGGCTGACCGGCGCCGCCGCCCCTGAACGACCGCGAGCCGCTCCCCATGGGCGGCCCGGATCGTTCGTGGCGGCCCTCCCAGGCCGCTCAGCGCGCTGAGGTGTGCACGCTGCGGTGCCGCGCACGCCCCGACTGGGGCGTCAGGCAGTGGTGGGTCCGCGCGGAGACCGTCCCGGAGCGCCCTGGGCGCACCGGAGCGCGCAGGGGCGCGCGGTGCGGATGGGGCGCTGGGATGTCGACGGGACCGTGCGGGCTCGCGCTCGCATCGGCTGCATCGGCGCCGCCGGACCAGAGGTCGCTGACGGAGCTGCAGCTCTCGAGCGTGGCGAAGGCGACGGCCAGGTCGACGGCGCGCCGGACGGTCGCGCGCCACGATGGGGCGGCCGGCCGGGGGTTCGAGGCAGGGGAGAACATGTGTTCGAGAACCTAGGACCGGGGTCGGACGGAAGGGGGATCCTGCAAGGGAAGTTGCAGGGGCCGAGCGAATCGGCTGCGCCAGGGCGGGAGCGGCCGCGCGAAGCGGCCTCAGACCGTCGTGCCCAGCGACGACCAGACGTCGATCTTCGTGCGCACGCGACCGACGACCTCGGTCGTGAAGCCCGTCGTGGTGGCGGCGCCGCCGAGGTCGGGCGTCCGTACGCCGGCGGCGCTGGCCTCGAGGATGGACTCGTAGATCGCGCGGGCGGCGCGGCCCGCGCCCGCGTGGCCGCGCAGGCCGGCGTAGTGCAGGACCGCGCCGCAGGCGAGGATCATCGCCATCGGGTTCGCGATGTCCTTGCCCTGCAGGGCGGGAGCCGTGCCGTGCGGCGCCTCGGCCATCGCGACCTGGGTCTCGAACTGGTCGTCGAAGGCGAGCAGGACCGACTCAGCGCCGGCGATCGAGCCGAACATCGGCATCACGAGGTCGCTGAGGCAGTCGCCGTCGCGGTTGAGCGCCGGGATGACGAGCGGGCTCTCGGGCGGGGAGCTGATGAGGCCGGCGTAGGTGGCGTCGATGAGCACCGGCTGGTAGGTCACGTCGGGGTGGCGCGCGGCGGCGGCGTCCATCTCCTCCTTGAGCATCCCCTCGTAGACCGGCGAGACGGTCCACTTCGGGCCGCCGTAGACCTTGCCGCCCATGGTGCGCGCGGTCCGAAAGGCGTACTCGGCGACGGCGCGGCACGTCGAGCGCGTGACCTTCTCGGTGCGGTAGGCGACCTCGTCGGGCGCGCCCTCGGCGCCCTCGCGCCACTGCTTGGCGCCGTAGGCGTCCTCGACGGCCATGCGCACCACGCTGATCGGATGGTGGACGCCCGCGATCGGGGTCACGCCCGGGATCCGACGGCCGGTGCGGATGATGACCTTGCCGTCGACCTCCTCGCGCACGATCCGGTTCGGCGAGCCGACGTCGTCCTTGCCCTCCGGGGTCACGGTCGCGGCCTTGATGCCGAAGCCGGCGGCCCTCATCGCGCGGGCGGCCTCGCTGACCACGGCGTTGTCGGTCGCGCGCCGGTTCTCGAGCGAGAGATTGTAGGACTCGAGCTCGAGGTCCATGGCGACGACGTCTGCCTCGAGCACGCGGAGGGCCTGGTCGAGCAGCTCCTGCCCGGTCTCGTCGCCCTCGAGCACGACGATCTTCAGCGCGTCGGCCATGGGCCGCCACGATAGCCGGAAGGTCGCCGCCGCCGAGGCTAGGCTCTGCGCACAAGGATGAGCGGCGTGCTGTGCAGCTGGTGTGGAGTCGAGGTCGGGGCGGACGAGGGCTTCCGCGCGGCCGAGCCCGATGGGGAGCGCAAGGCGGCCTTCTGCCGCCTCGAGCACGTCGTGCCCTGGGCGATCCAGGGCGCGCACTGGGACCCCGGCACGATCCTGCAGCCCGGCGACCCCGACGACGGGCTCGGGCGCTGCGCGCACTGCGGCGGCGCGCTGGGCGGCCGCCGCGTCCTGCTCGTGCGCCACCGCGGCGAGCACCGCATCGCCGATGCGTTCTGCGGCGTCGACCACCTCCTGCAGTGGGCCAAGGCCGGCGGGCGCTGGCAGGCGCCCAGCTGAGCGGCGGTCGCGGCGGCCGCGGCCGCCGGCCGAGCCCTCAGGCGAGCACCGTCGAGCGCCCGGCGAAGGCGACCGACGCCGCGACGAGGCCCGCCGCGACGACCGCGGCGAAGCCGGTCCGCCAGCCGACCGACTGGGCGATCGCTCCCGCCGCCGCGCTCCCGCCGGCCGCGCCGATGGCGATCGCCGTGATCGGCCACGCGAAGGCCTCGGTGACGGCGCCGGGCGGCGCCACGTCGCCCACGAGCTGGTTCGCGGCGGCCATGTAGGGCGCCAGGCAGACGCCCGCGATCAGCGCGAGCCCGGCCATGACGGCGATCGAGGGCGCCGCCAACAGCGGCACCGAGAACAGCGGGAAGGCGATGGCGATGCGCACCCAGCGCGCGCCCGGCGCGCTCTCGTGCTCGCGCGCGCCGTAGGCCAGGCCGCCGACGCCGCTGCCCACGGCCCACAGCGCCAGCAGCGCGCCCGCCGCGGCGCGCGAGCCGTGGTCGCTCGCGAAGGCGGTCATCGTCACCTCGGTCGCGCCCAGGGCGAAGCCGATCGGCGCGGTCGTGGCGACGATCGTCCGCACCCCGGGTGAGGTGAGGGCGCCGAGCAGGTGGCGCTCGTGGTCGCCCGCGTCGGGCCGCCAGGCGCGCGACGCCGGCGCCGTCACGAGCACCACGGTGCCGACGAGGACGAAGCCGCAGGAGACGAGCAGGGCCACCGCGGGCGAGCCCACGCTCACGATCAGCGCCGTGAGCAGCGGCCCGGCGATGAAGACCATCTCGATTGCGATGCCGTCGACGGCGTAGGCCGTGGGGAGCAGGCGCTCCTCGCCGCCGAGCAGCCGCGGCAGCAGCGGGCGCACGACCGAGCCGACCGGCGGAATGCTCGCGCCCGCGGCCAGGCCGCAGGCGATTAGCGCCGCGTCGGGCGCGCCGCCGAGCCCGAGCGCGACGAGGGCGCCGAGCGAGGCGGCATGCAGACCCGCGAGCGGGAGCATCACGCGCGCGTGGCCGTGGCGGTCGATGAGCCGCCCCTGGATCGGGCTCGAGGTCCCGCTCGCCAGGCCGAAGGCGGCCGCGACGAGCCCCGCCACGGCGAACGAGCCGGTCTCGGCGCGCACGAAGAGCACCATCGCCAGGCTGTCGATCCCGATCGGCATGCGCGCGAGCACGGCGGCGCCGAGCAGGCGCGCGACGTCCGGCGCCCGCAGGACGCGGGCGTAGCGGTCTGCCGCCGACACCGGCGCGGCTATCCCGCGCTCGCGGCGTCGCGCTCGGGGGGAGCGGCCGCGTCGGCAGCGTCGCGCCCGTGCAGCCCCAGCTCGTCGGCGCGCTCCTCGAGCGCGGCGATCACGAAGGCGACGTGCTCGTCGAAGTCGACGCCGAGCTCCTCGGCGCCCCCGCGGACCTCGTCGCGGTTGACCGCGGCGGCGAAGCTCGGCTGCTTGAGCTTCTTCTTGACCGACTTGGGCGTCAGGCCGTGGATGCCTTCGGGGCGCACGTACGCGCAGGCGAGGATGAAGCCGCTGAGCTCGTCGACCGCGTACAGGGTCTTCTCGAGCTGCGAGTCGCGCGAGACGCCGAGGAAGTCGGCGTGCGAGGCGATCGCGCGGACGACGACGGGGTCGACGTCGCGTGACTCGAGCTCCGCCAGCGCGACGCGCGGGTGGCCCGTCTCGAGGTCGGGATGGCGCTCGTAGTCCATGTCGTGCAGGAGCCCTACGACGCCCCACAGCTCCTCGTCCTCGCCGTTGCGGCGCGCGTAGGCCCGCATCGAGGCCTCGACGGCCTGGCAGTGGCGCAGCAGGGACTCCGATTGCACCCATTCGGAGAGAAGGTTCCAGGCCTCATCGCGCGAAAGCTGCACGGACATGGCTGTTAGGCTAGCCGAGCCGCCGCTACCGCCTTCGAACGCGGCACCCCCTCATCTCATGGAGAAGTTCGTCATCGACGGCGGCGTGCCGCTGCGCGGCACGGTTACCCCCGCCGGCAACAAGAACGGCGCGCTGCCGATCCTCGCCGCCTCGGTGCTCACCACCGACGAGGTCGTCGTGCGCAACGTGCCGCGCATCCGCGACGTCGAGGCGATGCTGCGCGTCCTGCGGGGGCTGGGCGCCAGCGCGGAATGGCGCGACGACAACGAGCTGGCGATCTGCGCCGCCGGCGTCGACCGCGAGGCCCTGATCGACCGCGAGCACGCCGAGCGCATCCGCGCCTCGTTCCTGCTCGCCGGGCCGCTGCTGGCGCGGTTCGGCCGCGCCGACATGCCGCCGCCCGGCGGCGACGTCATCGGCCGCCGCCGCCTGGATCCGCACATCGACGCCTTCCGCGCCCTCGGCGCCGTCTACGAGGCCGGCCGCGACATCGTCCTCGTGGCTCCCAACGGCGGCCTGCGCGCCGGCGAGGTGTTCATGGACGAGCCGTCGGTCATGGCGACCGAGAACGCGCTCATGGCCGCCGCGCTCACGCCCGGCACGACGATCATCGGCAACGCCGCCTGCGAGCCCCACGTCCAGGACCTCGCGCGCATGCTCGTCAAGATGGGCGCCGACATCCGCGGCATCGGCTCCAACGTGCTGATCGTCAGCGGCAAGCACGAGCTCGGCGGCTGCACGCACGACGTCGGGCCCGACCACATCGAGATCGGCTCCTTCATCGCGCTGGCCGGCGTCACCGGCGGCGAGCTGACGATCACCGACACCGAGCCCGAGGATCTGCGCATGATCCGCCTCGTCTTCGGGCGCCTGGGGCTGCGCACCGAGGTCGACGGCGCCGACGTCATCATCCCCGGCGAGCAGCAGCTCGTCGCCCAGCGCGACGTCGGCGAGTACAAGGCCAAGGTCCAGGACGGCCCGTGGCCCGCCTTCCCCGCCGACCTCACCTCGATCGCCATCGCGCTCGCGACCCAGTGCAGCGGCTCGGTCCTCGTGCACGAGTGGATGTTCGAGAACCGCATGATCTTCACCGACAAGCTCGTCTCGATGGGCGCCGACATCGTGCTCTGCGACCCGCACCGCGCGATCGTCACCGGGCCTGCCCGCCTGCGCGGCGAGCGCCTGTCCTCGCCCGACATCCGCGCCGGCATGGCGATGCTCATCGCCGCCCTGTGCGCCGACGGGCGCAGCGAGATCCAGAACATTCGCGAGATCGATCGCGGCTACGAGCGCATCGACGAGCGCCTGCGCGAGCTCGGCGCCCAGATCGAGCGGGTCGCCACAGAGCCCGCCCCGGTGTGATCCACCGCATCCCGAGCGGCACCCGCGACGTGCTCCCGGACGAGATGCGGGAGCTGCGTGCCATCACGGACGCCCTGCGGGGCGTCTTCGAGCGCCATGGCTACGGCGAGGTCTACACGCCCGCCATCGAGTACGAGTCCGTCCTGCGCCGCGGCGACGGCGGGGCGCAGCCGGCCTACCGCGTCGTCGACGACCACGGCGACGTCCTCGCGTTGCGCGCCGACATGACGGTGCCGATCGCGCGCGTGGTCGCCACCCGCTACCCGACCGCCGAGCCGCCGCTACGCCTCTGCTACGTCGCCCACGCCTACCGCCGCGTCACGCCCCACCGCGGCCAGATGCGCGAGTTCCTCCAGGCCGGGATCGAGCTCGTCGGCGCCCCCGGGGCCGACGGCACGGCCGAGGCGCTCACCGTCCTGTGCCACGCGCTGGCCGCCGTCGGCCTCGAGGGCTACCGCGTCGGCCTCGGCGACGCGGCGCTCTACCCGGCGCTGCTGAGCGGCCTGGGCGTCGACGAGGAGCACCGCGAGCGCCTGCTCCACGAGCTGGCGACCAAGGACTTCGTCGGCCTCGAGCGCGAGGTGCGCGAGCTGGGCCTGGACGCCGGCGACGCCGAGCTGCTCGTCCGCGTGCCCCAGCTGCGCGGCGGCCCCGACGTCCTCGAGGCGCCGCCGGGCCCGGTGGCCGACGCCGTGGCCGGGCTGCGGCGCGTCCTGGACCTGCTCGAGCCCGCGGTCGCCGAGCGCGTGATCTTCGACCTCGGCCTCGCGCGCGGCCTGGGCTACTACACGGGCGCCGTCTTCGACGTCTACGACCCCGCGCTCGGCGAGCCGCTCGGCGGCGGCGGGCGCTACGACGACCTGCTTGGGCGCTTCGGGCGCGCGCTGCCCGCGGTCGGCTTCGCCATCGGCGTCGACCGCCTGCACGCCGCGCTGGCCGGGGAGGGGCGGTGAACCGCTTCGGGCTGACCTTCGCGGTGCCCCGCGGGGCGCTCTTCGCGGAGACGCTCGACGCCCTGGAGCGCATCGGCGTCGAAGCGGGCGAGGTCCGTTCCAACGACCGGCGGCTGCTCTTCGGCGACGTCGGGATCGTGACCATGCGCCCGTCCGACGTGCCCACCTACGTCGAGGCCGGCGCCGCCGACCTGGGCATCGTCGGCAAGGACGTGCTCATGGAGCAGCACGAGCGCCAGGTCTTCGAGCTGCTCGACCTCGGCTACGGCGGCTGCACGATGGTGCTGGCGAGCGTCGCCGGCGACCCCGACCCCGCGGCGGAGGCGCTGCGGCGCCTGGGCGTGCTGCGCGTGGCGACCAAGTACCCGCGCCTGGCCGCGCGCTGGTTCGAGGACACCGGACGCCAGGCCGAGATCGTCGAGGTCAAGGGCTCGGTCGAGCTGGCGCCGCTGACGGGCCTCGTCGAGGCGATCGTCGACCTCACCGCGACGGGGACGACCCTGCGCGAGAACGGCCTGGTCGTCCGCGAGGAGATCGCGGCCTCGACGGCGCGGCTGATCGCCAACCCGGTGTCGCACAAGCTCAAGGCGGCCGCGATCGACGAGGTCGTGGAGGGGCTGCGTGGCGGTTGAGCGGTTCTCGCTGCAAGACGACGGCGGACCGGTGCGGGTCGCCGCGCGGGTGCGCGCGCTCGCGCCCGGCGGGGAGGGGGTGAGCGAGGCGGTCGCCGCGATCGTCGCGGACGTCCGCGCCCATGGCGACGCCGCGCTGCTGGAGTACGTCGCGCGCTTCGACCACGTCGTGGGCATGCCGGCGGTCCTCGGCGACGAGTGCCGGGCCGCGCTCGCCGCCCTCGACCCCGACGTGCGCGCCGGCCTGGAGGTCGCGATCGCGAACGTCCGCGCCGTTGCCGAGGCCGGGTGCGACGAGGAGCGCGAGGTGGTGCTCCCCGAGGGCCAGGTCGTGCGCCTGCGCGAGGTGCCCGTGCGCCGCGCCGCGATCTACGTCCCCGGCGGCCGCGCGCCGTACCCGTCGACGGTCGTCATGGGCGTCGTCACCGCGCGCGCCGCGGGCGTCGACGAGATCGTCGTGTGCGCGCCGGGCGCGCACCCGGTGATCCTCGCCGCCTGCGCGCTGTGCGGGGTCGACGCCGTGTTCCGCATGGGCGGCGCCCACGCGGTCGCCGCGCTCGCCTACGGCACCGAGACCGTCCCGCGCGCCGACGTGATCGCCGGCCCGGGCAACCTCTACGTGCAGGAGGCCAAGCGGCTCGTGAGCGGCGACGTCGGCATCGACGGGTTCGCGGGCCCGTCGGATGTCCTCGTCCTCGCGGCCCAGGGCGCCGACCCCGCGCTCGTGGCGCTGGATCTCGCCGCCCAGGCCGAGCACGGCGAGGGGACGATCGTCTGCGCGGTCAGCGACCACCCGGGGCTGCTGGACGCGATCGACCTCGATCCCGGCGACGCCGCCGCCGCGCTGGTCGACGCGCCCGACCTCGAGGCGGCGCTGGCCTTCGTCGAGGCCTTCGCGCCCGAGCACCTCGAGCTCGTCGGCGCCGGCGCCGAGGCGCTCGCGCCGCGCGTGCGCAACGCGGGGGCCGTCTTCGTGGGGCGCGAGGGCGCCACGGCCTTCGGCGACTACGTCGCGGGCTCCAACCACACGCTGCCGACCGGCGGCGCGGCCCGCTTCGCCTCGGGGCTGAGCGCGCGCCACTTCCGCCGGCGGGTCAGCGAGGTCCACATCGGGCCCGCGGCGGCCGCGTTGGCGCGGGCCGGCGCGCCGATCGCGCGCGCCGAGGGCTTCGAGCGCCACGCGGCGTCGATGGAGGTTCGGGAGAATCCCGACCCGTGAAGCGGACCGCCGAGATCAGCCGGGACACCAAGGAGACGCAGGTCGCCCTCACGCTGGGCCTCGACGGCACGGGCGCGGGCACGCGGACGACGGGCGTCGGCTTCCTGGACCACATGCTCGACCTGCTGGCGCGCCACGGTCGCCTGGACCTCGACGTCCAGGTCACCGGCGACCTCGAGACGGGCGCCCACCACACCGTCGAGGACACCGGGATCGTCCTCGGGCAGGCCCTCGACCGCGCCCTCGGCGACCGCGCCGGGATCACGCGCTACGGCGCGGCGACCGTGCCGATGGACGAGGCGCGGGCGTCGTGCGCGATCGACATCTCCGGGCGCCCGTACTGCCACTTCGCCGCCGCGCTGCCGCCGGGCGGCACCGGCGGCTTCGACCACGAGCTGGCCGAGGAGTTCTTCCGCGCCGTGGCCAACGCGGCGCGCCTGACCGTCCACGTCGACGTCGAGACCGGCACCAACGCCCACCACATGATCGAGGCGGCCTTCAAGGCCTTCGCGCGGGCGCTGCGCGCCGCCGTGGCGATCGACCCGACCGAGACGGGCGTGCCCTCGACGAAGGGGACCTTGACGTCGTGACCACGATCGGGGTGGTCGACCACGGGATGGGCAACCGGCGCAGCGTCGAGAAGGCGCTCGAGCGCGTCGGCGCGCGCGTGGCGCTGACCGCCGACCACGACGCGCTGCGGGCCGCCGACGGCCTCGTCGTCCCCGGCGTCGGCGCCTTCGCGGCCGCGATGCGGGCGATGCGCGAGCTCGGGCTCGACGAGCTCGTCATCGAGCGCGCGGGCTCGGGGACGCCGGTGCTCGGGCTGTGCCTGGGCATGCAGCTGCTGTTCGACTCCTCGAGCGAGCTCGGCGGCGATCGCGGGCTCGGTCTGCTGCCGGGCGAGGTCGTCGCCCTCGAGCCCGAGGGGCTCAAGGTCCCGCACATCGGCTGGAACGAGGTCGCCTTCACGCGCTCCTCGCCGCTGCTCGAGGGCCTCGGCGAGCGCGCGGCCTTCTACCACGTCCACTCGTTCGTGGCGCTCCCCGAGGAGGAGGCCGACGTCCTCGGCCGCGGCGACTACGGCGGCCCGTTCACCTCGATCGTGGGGCGCGGCGAGGTCTACGGCGTGCAGTTCCACCCCGAGAAGTCGTCGGCCGCCGGCCTGCGGCTGCTGGCCAACTTCACCTCGGTCTGCGCGCGGGTGGCCGCTTGATCCTCTATCCGGCGATCGACATCTCCGAGGGCCAGGCGGTGCGCCTGGTGCAGGGGGACTTCGCCGAGAAGACCGTCTACCGCGACTCGCCGCTGGAGGCGGCGCGGGCGTGGGTCGACGCGGGCGCGCGCTTCCTGCACGTCGTCGATCTCGACGGGGCGCGCACGGGCTCGCCGAAGTCGATCGACCACCTCGAGCAGATCACGCACGCGCTGCGGGTGCCGGTGCAGTACGGCGGCGGGCTGCGCTCGCTGCCCGCGGTCCGCGACGCGCTCCGCGCGGGCGCCGAGCGCGTGATCCTCGGCACCGCCGCGTATACGGACGTCGACTTCCTCGACGACGTCCTGGGCGCCTTCCGCGAGCGCGTCATCGTGTCCGTCGACACGCGCGGAGGCAACATCTCGACCTCGGGCTGGCAGCAGACGACGCAGATGCCGGCCGACTCGGTCATCGAGCGCCTGCAGAACCGTGGCGTCCGCTCCTTCATCTACACCAACGTCGACAAGGACGGGATGCTCGAGGGCCCCGACCCCGACGAGGTGCGCCGGATCGCCGGCGTCGTGCGCGGGCGCTTCCTGTACTCGGGCGGGATCGGCACGCTCGACCACCTGCGCGCGCTGCGCGACCTGCGCCAGGTCAACCTCGGCGGCGTGATCGTGGGCAAGGCGCTCTACGAGCACAACTTCACCGTGCGCGAGGGCCAGCAGGCGCTCGAGCCGACCCGTGACTGAGCGCTACGTCCCGGCGGCCGGGCGGCGCGCGTTCACCCGCCTGTACGACCCCGTCGTCGCGCTGACGATGCGCGAGGCGACCTTCCGCGGGCGCCTGGCCGAGCAGGTGCTCGCCGGGCTGGCGCCGGGCGCGGCCATCGTCGACGTCGGCTGCGGGACCGGGACCCTCGCGATCGCGCTGGCCGCGCGCGGCGCGCGGGTCACGGGCGTCGACGGCGACGCCGAGGTGCTCGCGATCGCGCGGGGCAAGGCGGGGGCGGAGGGTGTGACGTGGGTCGAGGGCGTTGCGACCGCGCTGCCGGTGGCCGACGCGACCGCCGACCGGGTCGTCATGTCGCTGCTGCTCCACCACCTGGGCGCGGAGGCCAAGCGCTCGGCGCTCGGCGAGGCGGCGCGCGCGCTGCGCCCCGGCGGGCGGCTCCACGTCGCCGACTGGGGGCGCCCGGGCGATCCGGTCATGCGCGCCGGGGCGTGGGCGCTGCAGCGGGTCGACGGGCCTGAGGGACTGCGTGAGCACGTCGCCGGCGGTGTGCCCGCCCTGGTGGCCGACGCGGGCTTCGCGGCCGTGGCGATCCACGATCGCCTGCGGACGGTGTGGGGGCGGTTGGAGCTGGTGTCGGGGGTGCGGGTGTAGGGGGCGGCGGCGCTTGCGTCCGCGCCGGCGGGTGGCCGTCTCCGCTCGCGCGCGTGGTCGCGAACAGCTCACCGAGGGAGGGAAGCCCGCCCGCCTCGCTCGTGTGGGGCCGCGCAATCGCGAACCTATTCGGATTAGCCCCGGAAACCGACGAAAACTCGCACACGTTCGGGCCGGGCGCCCCGCCGCGGGCCGCCGCGGGCAGGCCTCCCTCCCTCGGTGCGCTTTCGCGACCAGTACGCCCGAGCGGCAGACCGCAAGCCCGGCGCCGCAGACCCAAGCCCTACGCAGGGCAGCGCAGGTCGTCGTCCACCACGACCTCGGAGGATTCCTCGGCGTCGGGCGCCGCGAAGCGCGCCTTGAAGGTGAAGGCGTACGGCGTCGGGCCGTGCAGGCGTAGGTGCTCCAGGCGCTCCTGGGCCTCCTCGACCCTCGGGAGGTGGCCTGCGGGCACCCACCAGAGCACCATGTAGAGCTGCATCCGCTCGAACCACTCGCGGCGGCGGCGCATGACGTCGACGTGGCCGCTGCGGTACACGAAGGCCGCGAGGTCGTCGATCGACTCCCAGACCGACATGTTCACGGCGATCGCCTCGTCCTCGTACGGGCGCACCGCCGTGGCGTTGCCCTCCTCGGTCTGCAGGCGCCAGACGAAGCCCGGTGAGGCGTCGGCGACGGCGTTGACCGGGTCCAGCAGCGCGACGAACTCGGCCATGATCGGCGAGTCGATCGGCCCGCGGATGCGGCCGATGTTGAGCTGGGCGATGTGGAAGGCGCTCACGAGTACCCCGCTACGTCGGCCTGGGCGAAGACGTGGTCGGCGTGCAGGCGCACGAGCAGCTCGCCCTCGACCGCGTTGCGCTCGCCGAACTCCGCGCCGCTCCCCGGGCCCATGTAGCGCTCGCCGATCGCCGCGGCCCAGCGGCGCATGTCGTCGAGGTCGGTGGTGATCGTCACCGTGCCCGTGACGGTGACGAAGGCGTAGGGCGGGCGGTCGTCGTCGACGCACAGGGCGGCGATCCCGTTGCGGTTGAGGTTGCGGCCCTTGATCGAGTGCTCGCCGGTGTTGAAGACGAAGTCGTCGCCGTCGAGGACGAACCAGATCGGCACCACGTGCGGGCGCCCGTCGTGGCGCGTGGTGGCGAGCTTGCCGGTGCGGGTGCCCTCGCTCACGAAGGCGCGCCACTCGGCGTCGTCCATGGCACGGGGCACGCAGGCGAGAATACCCGGCGCCATGACCCGCCCGACGCCGGATCTGCTCGCACGGCTGCCCGAGCAGTACTTCACGCGCATCGTCACCGCCGCCGCCGTCGCCCGCGCGCTGCCCGGCCCGCGGCTGATCGACCTCGGCCGCGGCAACCCCGACCTCCCGCCGCCGCAGGTCGCCCTCGACGCGCTGCAGGCCGAGCTCGAGCGCTCGGGCGGGATGCACGGCTACCCGCCCTTCCAGGGCCGGCCCGAGCTGCGCGAGGCGATCGCCGCCCACTACCGCGCCGACCACGGCGTCGAGCTCGACCCCGACCGCGAGGTCGCCGTCGTCGCCGGGACCAAGACCGCGATCATGCTCGCGGTCCTCGCCTGCGCGGACCCGGGCGACGCCGTCGCGCTGCCCGACCCGGGCTACCCCGACTACCTCTCGGCCGTGGCGCTGGCGGGCGCCCGTACCCTCGCGCTGCCGCTCGACGCGAACGCGCACTGGCAGCCCGACTTCGACGCGCTCGGCGCCGAGCGCCCCGCGCTCGCCGTCCTCAACTACCCGTCGAACCCGTGCGCGGCCTGCGAGGCGCCGGGGACCTTCGAGGCCGCGGTCGCGTGGGCGCACGAGCGCGGCGCCTGGCTGCTCAACGACCTCGCCTACGCCTTCCTGGCCTTCGACGGGCGCCGCGCGCGCAGCGTCCTCGAGGTCGACGGCGCGCGCGAGACCGCCATGGAGCTGTGGTCGCCCTCGAAGGTCTACGGGATGGCCGGCTGGCGGGTCGGCTTCGCGGTCGGCAACGCCGAGGTCGTCGGGCGCATCCGCCTGCTGGTCGACCACCTCGCGGCCGGCGTGCCGGTCGCCCTCCAGCACGGGCTCGAGGCCGCGCTGACCGGCGACCAGGGCCACGTGCGCGAGCGCTTCGAGGTCTACCGCCGGCGCCGCGACGTGCTCATGGAGGGGCTCGCGATCGACCCGCCCGAGGGCAGCTTCTACGCGTGGTGGCGCCTGCCCGAGGGCGTGACCGCGGACCGCCTGCTCGAGGAGGCGCGCGTCGCCGTCGCCCCCGGCGAGGGCTTCGGCGCCCGCGGCGCGGGCTACGCGCGGCTGTCGCTGGCGCTCGACGACGACGACCTCGCCGAAGGCATGGCACGGCTGGCCGCTGCGCTGTAGCGTCGCGCCATGAGGCGGGCCCTCCTGATCGCCGCGCTCTGCCTGGCGACGGCGCCGGCCGCCGCGCGCGCGGACAGCTTCGAGTACCTGACGAGCTACGTCGGGTCCTACACGTTCGCGCAGCACTACAAGGCCGCGCCGAACGCACCGGACGGGCTCGACACGGTCCAGGACTACGGGTGGGCGGTCTACGACTACGACCGGGTGACGCTGCACCCCGACCACAGCTTCACCAGCAGGCGCAGCCGCTTCATCGCGGCCCAGGGCGCGATCACCGCGGTCGACGTCGAGGGCTCGAACCTCCCCGGCGGCCCCTTCACGAAGACGACGGACTGCCGCATCGCCTCCGCCGCCACGCCGGTGACGTCCGCGTCGTCAGGGACGAACGTCGCGCCGCTCACGGCGGCGAGCAACCCGGCGATCGGCGTCGCATGGGAGATCCCCGACTACGGGTCGCGGCGCGCCAACGGAGCGCCGCCGTTCACGCTGACGGGGACCGCCAACCCCGATTGCCCGTCGATGTTCGCCTTCTCGTTCTTGAAGTGGACCGACTCCCAGCCGGGCGGGACCGTGCTCACGGCCCTCCCGCCGACCAAGGAGATGCGGGAGGCCTTCAGCGGCACCGCGAACGTCCACTACGACGACCTGCCGTTCCACCGCGACTTCCGCAACGTCACCATCAGCGGCACGGGAAGTCGCCCCGGCTTCGCCGGCCCGGCGACCGAGCAGGCGCAGGTCAAGGTCGACTCGAGCGTGTCGTTCCTCGTGGTCAGCAAGCCGTCCCCGCGCCCCAAGCCCAAGCTGGACAAGCTCATCGGCCTGTATCTGGAGGACGGCGGCGTCGTGGAGAGCATGTTCGGATCCGGGCTCGCCAGGGTCCTGCGCGGCGGCGAGGAGACGATCCTCGTGCCGGGCATGGGCCAGGGCGACGTCTCGCTCGACGTCAGCGGGACCCTCGTCGGCAACCGCGCCCACGTGCGCGCGGGCGCCGGGCCCGTCGTGCTCGCCACCGCGAAGGGGCGCTCCAAGCGCTTCGATCGCGCCGTGGCCCTGAAGCTCGTCGCGACCGCGGCCGGGAAGGCCGTCGGGGCCGCCGCGCATCCGGCGATCAGCGCCCGCGTGCGCCTGAGCTTCCGCCCGCGCGGCTCCAAGCGCAGCGTCTCGCGGTCCGTCACCGTCACCATCCCGGCCCAGAGCTGACCCTCACTAGGCTGACCTCGTGCACCTCAAGCGCGTGATCCCCTGCCTGGACGTCGACGCCGGACGCGTCGTCAAGGGCACCAACTTCGTCGACATCCGCGATGCCGGCGATCCCGTCGAGCTCGCCGAGCGCTACGACGCGGAGGGCGCCGACGAGCTCGTCTTCCTCGACATCACCGCCACGCACGAGAAGCGCGACACGATGGTCGAGCTCGCGCGCCGGACCGCGGACAACGTCTTCGTCCCCTTCACCATCGGCGGCGGCATCCGCTCGGTGGCCGACGCGCAGGCCGTCCTCGACGCCGGAGCCGACAAGGTCAGCGTCAACTCGGCCGCGGTCGCGCGTCCCGAGCTCATCGACGAGCTCGCCGACCGCCTCGGCGCGCAGTGCGTCGTCCTCGCGATCGACGCCAAGGCCGCCGACACGGGCTGGGAGGTCTTCGTCGCGGGCGGGCGCACGGCGACGGGGCGCGACGCGGTGGCGTGGGCGCGCGAGGGGACCGAGCGCGGGGCGGGGGAGGTCCTGCTCACGAGCATGGACCGCGACGGCACCAACGACGGCTACGACCTGCCGCTGACCTCCGCCGTGGCCGGCGCCGTGTCCGTGCCGGTCATCGCCTCGGGCGGCGCCGGAACGCTCGACCATCTGGCCGAGGCGCTCGCCGCGGGCGCCGACGCGGCCCTGTGCGCGTCGATCTTCCACTACGGCGCCCACACCGTGGCCGAGGCGAAGGCGCACCTTGCGGCGGCCGGGATCGCCGTGCGTACGTAGGCGCACGGGCCCGCGGCTTCCGTCCGCGCACGTCTGCTACAACCATGGGGAGGCTCGCCGGTGCCGTTGCCGCGGTGCGCGAGCCCGTTGTGCGCCCGCCTTCCGGGCGCAGCCCCGCCAGCCGATGTCGTCACCACCTGCCCGCACCCACAGGACGGCCGCTTCGCCACGGGCGAGCGCCCCACCCGAGCCCGCGCCCAGCGGGGGCGGGCTCAACGTGAGCACCCTCATCGCGGCCGCGATCGCGTCGGTGGTCGCCGCGACGCTGGTCTCGAGGTTCTGGCAGGCGGGCACGATCATGGCCACGGCGATGACGCCCGTGATCGTCGCCCTGGTCAAAGAGGCCGTCGAGCGCCCGGCGCGCCGCGTGAGCTCGATCGCCACGCGCGCGGCCGCGCCGCCGGTGGCGCGAGCGTCGCGCCGCGTGGTGGCGCCGCCGCCCGAGGCCTACGCGCCGCCGCCGCCGGTCGTCGGGCCCGACGACGAGCTCTCCGAGATGCGCGTCTACCGCCGCGAGCGCACGATGGGCGGACGGCGCTGGAAGCTCGCGGTCGCCACCGGGCTGCTGGCCTGCGTCATCGCCGTCGCGGCGATGACCCTGCCCGAGCTCGTGGCCGGGCGCTCGGTGGTCAGCGGCTCGCATCACACGACGATCTTCGGCGGCCATCGCTCGGCCTCCTCGACGAAGACGAAGTCCACCGACACCACCACGTCGAAGAGCGACGAGCAGAAGTCGACGAGCACCGCCACCCAGCCGCAGGACACGACGACGCAGCCGGACACGACGACGACCGCGCCCGGCCAGACGACGCCGGCGCCCCAGAGCCAGACGCAGCCGCAGTCGACGGCGCCGCCGGCGACCACGCAGCCGCCGGCCCAGACCCAGCCGACGACGCCGCCCGCGCAGCAGCCGCCCGCGACGACCCCGTGACCGCCGAACGTCGGTCATCCCCCGTCAGGACGGGGTAAAACCGACGTTCGGCGCCGTCAGCCGCGGCGCGGGCGGCAGACCGTGCGCCCGTCGTGGCGCTTGACGCACACCAGCGGCCGCGGGACGCGACAGCGCGTGTGCCCGTGGCTCGTGAAGCAGACCCTGCGGTGCGCGCGGCGCAGGCGCGCGTTGCGGCGCAGGGCGGCCCGGCGTGCGGCCACGCGGCGGGCGACCTTGCGCTTGGCGCTGCGCTCGGCCTGCGCGCGCTTCCTGTCGGCCTTGCGCTTGGCGCGCGCGGCCGCGGCGCCGGCGCCCGCGGCGCGCGCGAGGCGGTCGCGGGAGCGCTCGTCGCGCCGGGCCTGCTCGGGGCTGGAGAGCATGAAGAGGCTCGAGTAGCCCAGGAAGTACAGGCGCTTGCCATCGGAGATGATGGGGTTGAAGGAGCCGCGGCCGGTCGCCCAGACGAGCTTGCCCGTCACCGCCCCGACGGCCCCCGACGAGCGCCGCGAGAGGTTCGAGTAGAAGACGAGGTCGCCGACGACGACCGGCGCTCCCGAGATCTTGCCGTGCGCGTTGTGGGTCCAGCGCACGCGCCCCGAGCGCGCGTCGAACGCGTACAGGCGCCCGTCGTAGGAGCCGATGTACACCGTCGGCCCGGCGCCCGGGACGCTCGCCACCGCGGGCGACGAGTAGACGTAGTTGCCCGTCTTGTGGCGCCAGGCGAGCTTGCCGTTGGACGCGCCGAACGAGTAGACGAAGCCGTCCAGCGAGCCGATGTACACGCGCCCGTAGGCCACCGCCGCCGTCGAGTAGAAGCGTCCGGCCTGCAGGCCGAAGGCGCTCCCGGCGCTCGAGGTCTCCCAGATCTGCGAGCCGTCGCGCTGGCGGATCGCGTGGACCTTGCCGCCGTAGTCGCCGAAGAACAGCCGCCCTTGGTCGAGGGCGAGCCCGCCCTTGACCGCGCCGTCGGCCTTGTAGCGCCAGCGCACGTCGCCGTCGCGGGCGCGCAGCGCGTAGACCGTGCCGTCCTCGGTGCCGAAGTACACGCGCCCGCTGGCCACGAGCGGCGAGGACTCCGCCCGCGACGGGAGCTTGCGCGACCAGCGCACGCGGCCGTTCTTGGTGTCCAGGGCGATCACGCGCCCGGCGTCGATGCCCTTGCCGCGCGAGAGCACGACGGCGTACACCGTGTTGCCGGCGCACGCGGGCGACGAGGCCGCCAGATAGCCGATCTTCGCCTTCCAGCGCACCTTCCCGGTCAGGCGGCTGATCTTGTAGAGCGCGCCGTTGTTCTTCTCCATGTAGAGCGAGCGCTTGCACAGCACGGGCGGGAACTCGATCAGCTCGCGCCCCGTGACCCGCCACTGCGCGACGAACGGGGGCCGCAGCGGCACCTTCAGCGGCAGGTAGCGCGTGCGCGCCTTCGTGTAGCCGAACTGCGGCCAGGCGAAGCCGTCGTCCATCGGGTGCTCGGTCGCCTTCGGCTCGCGCTGAGTGCTCGAGGGGCTCGTGGCCTGCGTGTCGGTGAACTCCACGTCCGGGTTGGAGACGTCGCCGGGCTGCGACGTCAGGAGGATCGCGACCGCCGCCCCGGCGGCCACCACGCAGATCACGCCCCCGAGCGCCAGCCAGCGCCATCTGCGGCGCAGGCGCGGGAACATGCCCCGAGGGTAGCGTGGTTGGATTGCGCGATGCGCAGCCCACGGGAGGCTCTCGACGCGCTGCGCGCCGACCCCTGCGGCGCGCGGCTGCTGAGCGCCTTCGCGCCAGGCGACGGCGTCCACCTCGTGGGCGGGGCCGTCCGCGACCTGCTCCTCGGGCGCCAATGGCGCGAGCTGGACCTCGTGGTCGAGGGCGACGTGGCCGCCGCCGCGGCGCGCCTGGGCCAGGTCGCCAACGCCTACGAGCGCTTCGGGACGGCGGTCGTCCGCGATGGCCGCTGCGAGTACGACCTCGCCCTCGCGCGCTCGGAGACCTACGCGCGCCCGGGCGCGCTGCCCGACGTCCGCCCGGCCGCGACGCTCGCCGAGGACCTCGGGCGCCGCGACGTGACCGTCAACGCCATCGCCCTGGGCTTCGGCGGCACCGTCATCGCGGTCGAGGGCGCCGAGCGCGACCTCCGCGACGGCGTCCTGCGCGTCCTGCACGACGCCTCCTTCGTCGACGACCCGACGCGGGTCTGGCGCGTCGCGCGCTACGCCGCGCGCCTCGGGTTCGAGGTCGAGCCCCACACGCGCGCGCTCGCCGCGGCCGCCGACCCGGCCACGGTCAGCGGCGACCGGCTCGGCGCCGAGCTGCGCCTGGCGCTGCGCGAGAGCGACCCAACCGCGGCCCTGCGCGCCGTGGCCGGCCTCAACCCGGCCTACCTGCCCGAGCGCTTTGACCCCGACCCGCCCGCGCTGGGCGCCGCGCTCGCGCTGCTGCCCGAGGGCGGCCGCCGCGACCTGCTCACGCTGGCCGCGTGCGTGGCCGGGATGGACGCCCGCGCCCTGCTGCGATGGCTCGACGAGATGGGCTTCACGGCCTCCGAGCGCGACCTCGTCGCGGCCGCCTCGCGCTTCTCCACCGGCGCCCCCCTGCGCGCCGCGCGGACCAACGCGCAGATCGCCCGCGCGGCCCGCGGCGCCCCCGTCGAGGCCGTCGCCCTGGCCGGTGGCGACAACGCGCGCCGCTGGCTGGACGAGCTGCGCCACGTGCGCCTGGAGATCGACGGCGACGACCTGCTCGCCGCCGGGATCCCGCAGGGCCCCGAGATCGGCGCGCGGCTGCAGCGCGCGCTGGACCGCAAGCTCGACGGCGAGATCGCCGGCCGCGAGGCGGAGCTGGAAACGGCGTTAGGCTCGACCGAGTGAACCCCAACGTCCTGCAGTGGAACGGCGGCCCGGGCCACTACGAGGTCTACTACCTCTCGGCCACCGATCCCGCGAGCGGCCTCGGGCTGTGGATCCGCTACACGATGCGCTCGCCGCTCGAGGGCACCGGGGAGTGCTCGCTGTGGTTCATGGCCATGGACCGCGACGGGTCGCGCTTCGCGCGCAAGGCGACGTACCCGATCGAGGAGCTCGTGGCCGAGCCCGAGCCCTTCCGGCTGACGCTCGCGGGCGCCGACCTCTCCGACCGCGGGATGGCGGGCGCGTTCGCGGACGTGTCGTGGGAGCTCTCGTGGGAGCCGTCGCTGCCGGCGGCCGAGCACGTCCATCCGCTCCTGCGCCGCGCCGGGATCGCCAAGACGCTGCTCGTGCTCCCGCATCCCGACCTCGCCGTCTCGGGCACCGTGCGCTTTGGCGAGCACGCCTTCGAGCTCGGCGGCGCCCGCGGCGGCCAGGCGCACCTCTGGGGCTCCAAGCACGCCGCCCGCTGGACGTGGACGCACGCCAACGACCTGCGCGGCCTCGACGGCGAGCCGCGCCCTGAGGCCTACGTCGACGGGGTCAGCGTCTACGTCCCGCGCCTCGGGCGCGAGCTCGGGCCCAGCACGCCGGTCGTCGGGCGCTTCGGCGGCGAGGACTTTCGCGCCACGAGCCCCGCCGCAGTCGTCCGCAGCGCCAGCAGCTTCGGGCTGACCACCTGGCGCTTCGAGGCGCGCGACGGCAAGCGCAAGCTCGTGGGGGAGGTCGATGCGCCGCGCGACACGCTCGTGGGCGTCACCTACCACGACCCCGATGGGGATCTGGCCTACTGCTACAACAGCGAGGTGGCCTCGATGCGCCTCTTCGTGTGGGATCGGGTCGCGCGCGGGCGCTTCGGGTGGACCCTGCGCGACACCCTCGTGGCCGACGGCACCGCCCACTTCGAGTACGCCCAGCGCACGCCCGTCGACGGCGTGGAGCTGCTCGTCCCGTGAGCTTCCGCGCGGCCGGGGAGCACCTGGCGATCGACCTGCCGGGCGCGACGGCGCTGTTCACGACGCGCCGCGGCGGCGTCTCGGAGGGCGACTACTCATCGCTGAACCTCGGGCTGTGGACCGACGACGA
Source organism: uncultured Actinomycetes bacterium (assembly GCA_963851295.1). GTDB lineage: Bacteria > Actinomycetota > Thermoleophilia > Solirubrobacterales > Solirubrobacteraceae > JAOPZW01. The sequence continues at coordinate 20,583 of CAWKOS010000010.1, forward strand.
CCCCGCGCGCGTGGAGGCCAACCACGAGCGCGTACGCGCGCAGGCGGGCGCGCAGCGTCTGGCCCACGGCCATCAGGTCCACGGGACGGCGGTCGCCGTCGACGCGCCCGGCGTGGTGGACGCCGACGGCCAGGTCGTCACCGGCCGGGGCGTGGCGGCGATCGTCTTCGCCGCCGACTGCCTGCCGGTCGCGCTCGCCGGGCCGCAGGCGGCCGGGGTGGTGCACGCGGGCTGGCGCGGCCTGGCCGGCGGCGTGCTCGAGGCCGGGGTGGCCGCGCTCGGCGCGGGGCCGGTCGCCGCCGCGATCGGCCCGGGGATCGGGCCCTGCTGCTATGAGGTCGGCGACGACGTGCGCGCCGTCTTCGCCACGAGCGCGCCCACGCTCGACCTCAAGGCGATCGCGCGCGAGCGCCTGCGCGCCGCGGGCGTGGGCGACGTCCACGACTGCGGCCTGTGCACCGCGTGCGATCCCGAGCGCTTCTTCTCCCACCGCCGCGACCGCGGCGTCACCGGCCGCCAGGCGGGGCTCGCGTGGCGGAGCTGATCCGGGGCCTGCAGGCCTCGCGGGTGGCGGACAACCTCGCGCGCGTGCGCGACGAGCTGGGGCGCGACGACGTCGAGGTCCTCGCGGCGGTCAAGTACGTCGCGCTCGAGGAGCTCGGCGTGCTCGCCGAGGCCGGGGTCACCACGGTCGGCGAGAACCGCGCGCAGGAGCTCGAGGCCAAGGTGGCCGCCTGGGACGGGCGGGCCGACTTCACGTGGGACTTCATCGGCCAGCTGCAGAGCCGCAAGGTCAGGCAGGTGCTGCCGCTCGTGCGCTGGATCCACTCGGTGGCCAGCGACTCGGCGCTCAAGGAGCTGGGCAAGCACGGCACGCCGCAGACCGAGGTGCTGGTCGAGGTCAACGTCGCGCGCGAGGAGGGCAAGTCGGGCGTCCTGCCCGAGGACCTCGACGGCTTCCTCGAGCGCTGTCCGGTCGCGGTCGTGGGGCTGATGACCATGCCGCCGTTCACCGAGCGCCCGGAGGACAGCCGGCGCTGGTTCGCTGCGCTGGCGCAGCTCGCCGCCGAGCGCGGCCTGCGCGAGCTGTCGATGGGCACCAGCCAGGACTACGCCGTCGCCGCCCAGGAGGGCGCGACCATCGTGCGAGTTGGCACGATCTTGTATAGGTAAGTTGCAGGAGAATCGCCAAGGAGGGCTAACCTTCCGCTCTAGGTATGGCGTTTCGCGATTCCTGGCACCGCGCGCTCGTCTACTTCGGCCTCGCCGAGGAACGCGACCCCTACGTCGACGACGACGAGCCCTACGAGCCCGAGGCCGAGCTCGAGGACCGCTATCGCGAGCGCCCGAACGTCCGCCGGCTCGGCGCCCGCCGCCGCCGCGACGACTTCGACGACATCTTCGCCGACGACGACGTCCCGTCGCGGCCGACCACGCAGCTGCGCTCCGTGCGCGGCGGCAACGGCAAGGGGGGCGACGTGCGCGTCCACCTCGTGATCCCCAAGAGCTTCAACGACGCCCAGCAGATCGCGGACAAGTTCAAGGACTCGATCCCGGTGGTCCTGAACCTCCAGGGCATCGAGTCCGACCTCTCCAAGCGCCTCATCGACTTCGCCAGCGGGCTGACCTACGCCCTCGACGGCGGCATGCAGCGGATCGCCGACAAGGTGTTCATGCTCACGCCGCGCAACGTCGAGATCTCGGCGGAGGAGCGCGCGGAGCTCATCGAGAAGGGCTTCTTCAACCAGTCCTAGTGGACGCGCGGGGCGGCTAGTGCAGGTCGGCCTCATCGGCGCCGGGAACATGGCCCGAGGGCTCGCGCTCGGCTGGGGCCGGCCGGTCCTCGTCACCGACGTGGTGCCCGATCGTGCCCGCGCGCTCGCCGACGCCGTGGGCGGGGAGGCGCTCGCCACCAACGCCGAGGTCGCCGAGCGCGCCGACCTGGTGATCCTCTGCCACAAGCCGCCCCAGCTGGCCGACGTCGCCGCCGAGGTCGCGCCGCGCGCGAGGGCCGTCGCCTCGATCCTCGCCGCCACGCCGCTGGCCGACGTCAAGGCCGCCTACCCCGGGCGCCCGGTCTACCGGCTGCTGCCCTCGACGCCGGTCGAGGTCCGCCAGGGCGCGGTGATCCTCGCCGCCGACGCGGAGCAGGACGCCGAGACCGACGCCGCCGTGCGGGCGCTGCTCGAGGAGCTCGGGACGCTGGTCGTGCTCGACGACCGCCTCATCGACGTGGCGATGGGCCTGATGTCCAACGCCCCGGCCTACTACGCGCTCGTCGTCGAGGCCCAGGTCGACGCCGGCGTGCGCCACGGGCTGACGCCCGACCAGGCCTCGCGCCTCGTCGTGCAGACGATGGCCGGGACCGCCGAGCTGCTGCGCCGTCAGGGCTACGACACGCTGGCGGCGCGCCGGGCGGTGACCTCGCCGGGCGGGTCGACCGCCCGGGGACTCGACGCGCTGGAGCGCGGCGGGGTGCGAGCGGCCTTCTCGGCCGCGCTTGATGCGATCCTCAAGCCATGATCGCCGTCCTGGCCACCGCCCGCGAGCAGATCGCCAGCTACGTGCTCGCGCTGGTCCAGGTCTACACGATCCTGATCATCGCCTACATCCTGAGCTCGCTCTTCTTCGCCTTCGGTGGCCGCGTGCCCTACTCGCGGTGGTCCAGCGCGCTGCTGGGCTTCCTGCGCGACGTGTGCGAGCCCTACCTGTCGATCTTCCGACGCTTCATCCCCGCGATCGGGCCGCTCGACCTCAGCCCCGTGGTCGGCATCGTGCTGCTGCAGATCGTCGGGAAGGTCGTGCACGACCTCATCGCCGGTTGATGGCGCCATGGCTGCGTGCCGCCGCGGTGACGGCGGCGGTCATCGTCGTCGACCAGGCGACCAAGGCGTGGGTGCGCTCGAGCGTCGCCATCGGCGACCGCGACGGCGTCTTCCCGGGCGTCGAGATCGTCCACGTCCGCAACGAGGGCGTCGCCTTCAGCCGCTTCTCGGGCGGCGGGACCGTCGTGAGCGTGATCGTGGCCGTGGCGCTCGTGGCGCTGCTGGCCTACTTCGTGACCCACATGAGCAAGCCGCTCGTGTGGCTGCCGACGGGGCTGCTCCTGGGCGGAGCGCTCGGTAACGTCATCGACCGCGTCCGCGACGGCGGGGTCACCGACTTCATCAAGCTCCCGGGCTGGCCGGCCTTCAACGTCGCCGACATCTCGATCACGGTCGGCGTGCTCGTCCTGCTCTACGTTACGGAGCGCCCGCGCGATGCGGCTGCACGCGACGCCTGAGGACGCCGGCACGCGCCTGGATGCCTTCCTGGCCGGGCCGCTGGGGTCGCGGGCGCGCGCGCAGCGGCTGATCGAGGCGGGGGCCGTGTTGGTCGACGGGCGCGCGGCGCCCAAGCGCCACCGGCTCGAGGACGGCCAGGTGGTCGACGTCGACGAGCCCGCGCCGGCGCCCGCGCCGGAGGCGGTCCCCGAGGCGCAGTTCGCGATCCCCTACCAGGACGAGCACCTGCTCGTGGTGGACAAGCCCGCGGGCGTCGTCGTGCACCCGGCCCGCGGGCACCGCCGCGGGACGCTGGCGCAGGCGCTCACCGGCGTGGCGGCGGGCGGGGAGGACCCGGCGCGCGCGGGCATCGTCCATCGCCTGGACCGCGACACCTCCGGGCTGCTCGTCGTGGCGCGCTCGGAGGCCGTGCACCGGGCGCTGCGACGCGCGCTGCAGGCGCGCGAGATCACGCGCGAGTACCTCGCGCTCGTCGAGGGCCGCCCGCCCGCGCGGACGGGGACGATCGACGCGCCGCTCGGGCGCGACCGGCGCGTGCGCACGCGGATGTCCACCGACAGCGAGGGGCCCAAGGCGGCGGTCACGCACTTCGAGCTCGAGCGCGCGCTGCCGCGCACGACGCTGCTGCGCGTGCGCCTGGAGACCGGCCGCACGCACCAGATCCGCGCCCACCTGCAGGCGATCGAGCACCCGGTCGTCGGCGACCCGGAGTACGGCACCCCGGGGCGGCTCGGGCTCGAGCGCCAGTTCCTGCACGCCGCGCGGCTGGCCTTCGCGCACCCCGTCACGGGCGCGCCGGTCGACGTCAGCTCGCCGCTGCCGGCGGACCTGCGGGCGGCGCTGGAGCGGGCCGGCGCCGAGTGACCCACAGCTCGGCGAAGTAGGGGATCTCGACCTCGCCGACGCCGTGGCGCGCGAGCACGGCGTCGAGGCTCTCGAGGACCTCGGCGCGCTCGGCGGGCGGCAGCGAGGCGAGGGCGGACATCGACGTCCAGTGGGCGACCATGCGCCCGCGGTTCGTGCGGTGGGGGAAGGGGACCTTGCGGACCTCGACCGGCTCGAAGCCGGGGTGGCCCTCGAGGCCGTCGGGCCGCTTGGTGCCGTTGCGGTATGGGTGCGCGACCGACTCCCAGCGCGCGCGCAGGATCTCCTCGGTCTCGTCGGCCCATGAGGCGTGGTAGTCCTCGACGAAGCGCAGGACGCACACGACGATCCCGCCGCCGGGGCGCACCACGCGGTGCAGCTCGTCGGCGGCGCGGGGGCCGTCGAACCAGTGCCAGGCGTCGCAGCACACGGCGCCGTCGACGCTTACGTCGGGGAGCGGGAGCGCCTCCGCGCTGCCCGCCAGCGCCCGCTCGGCGCCGACCGTGCGCGTGAGGACGGCGCGCATGCCGTCGAGGGGCTCGACGGCGACGACGTCGCGGCCGAGCGCGAGCAGCGGCCCCGACAGCCGCCCGGTGCCGGCGCCGACGTCGAGCAGCCGCGGGCCGCCCGCGGCCTGGGCGATTGCCGTCACGGCCTCGGGGCCGATGCGCGGTCGCCCGAACTCGTACGCCTCGGCGACGTCGCCGAAGCTGCGCGCCAGCTCGCTCATGGCCACAGGGTAGGTGGCGGGGCGACCGCGTCCTTGGCCGCCCCACCACCATCACGACGCGGACCGGACCACCGGAGGTAGGGGAAGGGAGGGCCGGCCCGCAATACTCCTAACGCAGGCGCATTGGAACTCTTGCGTACAATGGGCCCGGACGTTCTATAAACGTCCTGTCTACGTCCTACGACCCCGTGGGACCCGAGCGGAGCGATCCCTGTCCGGGCTGATGGCCCGGATCCGCGCCGCCCCCGCGGGCACATCACCACAAGCACCTCAGCAAGGGAGTCACCACTATGCCCGAAGTCGGGATCAGGGAGCTGCTGGAGGCCGGCGTCCATTTCGGCCACCAGACCCGTCGTTGGAACCCGAAGATGCGCCGCTTCATCCACGGTGAGCGCGGCGGCATCTACATCATCGACCTGCTGCAGACGCAGCGCCTGCTCGAGCAGGCCCGCCAGTTCGCGGGCGACCTGTCGCAGCGCGGCGGCGTCGTGCTCTTCGTGGGCACCAAGAAGCAGGCCCGCGACGCCGTCAAGGACGTCGCCGAGGCCGCAGGCATGCCCTACGTCAACCATCGTTGGCTGGGCGGCCTGCTCACGAACTTCCAGACCATCAGCCAGCGCATCCGCCGCCTGCACGACCTCGAGCGCTACGAGACCGAGGGCCAGCTCGGGCTGCTGCCCACGCGCGAGCGCATGGCCGCCGAGGCCGACCTCGCCAAGCTGCGCGCCAACCTCGGCGGCGTGAAGTACATGCAGCGCACGCCCGACGCGATGTTCGTCATCGACCTCAAGACCGAGGCGATCGCGGTCCGCGAGGCGCAGCGCCTGCGCATCCCGATCATCGGCCTGGTCGACACCAACTGCGATCCCGACGGGATCGACTTCGTCATCCCCGGCAACGACGACGCGATCAAGTCCTGCGCCGTCGTCGCCCACGCGATCGGCGACGCCTCGCGCGACGGCCGCCTGGCCTTCACGGCCGAGGAGGAGCGCCGCCGGGCCGAGGAGGAGGAGCGCGTCCGCCGCGAGGCCGAGGAGCGCGCGCGCCGCGAGGCCGAGGAGCAGGCCCGCCGCGACGCGGAGGCCCAGGCCGCCGCGCAGGCCGCCGCGGCCGAGGCCGCCGCTGCGGCGGAGGCCGAGGCGCCCGCAGAGCCTGCGGCCGCCGAGCCTGCGCCGGCCGCCGAGGCGCCGCCCGCGGAGCCGCCGGCCCCGCCGGCCCCGCCGGCTGAGCCCGCTGCGGCCGAGCCCGCTCCCGAGCCCGCGCCGGCCGCCGCCGAGCCCGCCCCCGCAGAGCCGGCCGCCCCCGAGACGACCGAAACGACCGAGAACGCGACCCAGGAACAGAACGCATGAGCACCACTCCCCAGATCAGCGCCAAGGACGTCGCCGCCCTGCGCCAGCAGACCGGCGCGGGCATGATGGACTGCAAGCGCGCCCTCGAGGAGGCCGAGGGCGACGTGGAGAAGGCCACCGAGATCCTCCGCGTCAAGATGGGCAACAAGCTCGGCAAGCTCGCCGACCGCGAGGCCGCCGAGGGCACCGTCCAGAGCTACATCCACGCCAACGGCAAGGTCGGCGTCCTCGTCGAGGTCGACTGCAACACCGACTTCGTCGCCAAGAACGACGACTTCATCGCCTTCGCCCGCGACGTCGCCCTGCACCTGGCGGCCTCGCCGCAGACGCGCTGGGTCACCGAGGACGAGGTCCCCGCCGAGACCCGCGATGCCGAGGCGCGCGTGTTCGAGCAGCAGGCCGCCGACAAGCCCGAGAACGTCCGCCCGCGGATCGTCGAGGGCCAGATCAAGAAGTGGCTGGGCGACGTCGTCCTGCTCAACCAGGTCCACGTCAACGGCGACAAGTACGACGGCAAGACCATCGAGCAGCTCCGCGGCGACCTCTCGGCCAAGACGGGCGAGAACGTCGTCATCCGGCGCTTCGCTCGCTTCTCGGTGGGCGAGTGAGCCAGGACGGCGCCCCGGCCTTCAGGCGGATCCTGATCAAGGTGTCGGGGGAGTCCCTGATGGGCTCCCTCGACTACGGGACCGACCCCGAGCGCCTGGGCGCCGTCGCCGAGCAGATCAAGCGCGTGCACGACCGCGAGGTCGAGATCGCGATCGTGCTCGGCGCCGGCAACATCTACCGCGGCATCGCCGGCGCGGCCGAGGGCATGGACCGCGCGACGGCCGACTACATGGGGATGCTCGCGATCGTCCTCAACGCGCTCCAGCTCCAGGACGCCCTGGAGAAGCGCGACGTCCACACGCGCGTGCAGTCGGCCATCCACGTCCAGGAGGTCGCCGAGCCCTACATCCGCCGCCGCGCGATGCGCCACCTGGAGAAGGGGCGCGTCGTGATCTTCGCCGCCGGGACCGGCAACCCGTTCTTCACCTCCGATACGGCCGCGGCGCTGCGCGCCGTCGAGATCCACGCCGAGGCCCTGCTCATGGCCAAGAACGGGGTCGAGGGCGTCTACACCGCCGACCCGCGCGAGGACCCGTCGGCGGAGTTCATCGCCGAGATCACCCACATGGAGGCGCTCGAGCGCCGACTGCGGATCATGGACCTGACGGCGCTCACGCTGTGCATGGAGAACCACCTCCCGATCCACGTCTTCAACATGGACGACGAGCGCAACATCGACCGGATAGTGTCCGGCGAGCGCGTGGGAACCCTGGTGGCGACATGACTGAGCTGACAGACGAGCTGCTCGCCGACGCCGGCGAGCGCATGACGAAGTCGGTCGAGGCGACGCGCGGCGAGTTCGGCACGGTGCGCACCGGACGCGCGAGCCCGGGCCTGCTGGATCGCATCGTCGTCGACTACTACGGCGCGCAGACGCCGCTCAAGCAGCTGGCCACGATCAACGTCCCCGAGGCCCGCCTGCTGACCGTCCAGCCCTACGACCAGGCCTCGATCAAGTCGATCGAGAAGGCGATCATGGAGTCCGACATCGGGCTCACGCCGAGCAACGACGGCCGCCTGATCCGGTTGGCCATCCCCGAGCTCAACGAGGAGCGCCGCCGCGAGCTGGTCAAGGTCGTGCGCCACATCGCCGAGGAGGGGCGCGTCGCGATCCGCAACATCCGCCGCGACGTCATGCACGACCTGCGCGAGCTCAAGGAGGCCGGGGACGCCGGCGCCGACGACGAGCACCGCGCCGAGGTCGAGCTGCAGAAGCTGACCGACGGGCGCATCGCCGACCTCGAGGCGGCGCTGAAGGCCAAGGAAGCCGAGATCCTCGAGGTGTGAGCGCCCCGGAGCCGGCGCGGTACGTCGCCATCATCACCGATGGCAACGGCCGCTGGGCAGCGCAACGGGGGCTGCCCGTCGTCGAGGGCCATCAGGCGGGCGCCGACGTGGTCAAGGCGCGCCTACGCGACGCGGTCGAGTTCGGCATCCGCGAGCTGACCGTCTACTCGTTCTCGACCGAGAACTGGTCGCGCCCGGCCGAGGAGGTCACCGCGCTCATGCGGATGTTCTCCCAGCGCATCGCCTCCGAGACGCCCGAGCTCAACGACGAGGGCGTGCGGATGCGCTTCATCGGGCGCCGCGAGCGCGTGATGCCGGCGCTGCTTGAGCAGATGGACTGGGCCGAGCGCGAGACGGCCGCCAACGACCGCATCACGCTCTACGTCGCCTTCAACTACGGCGGGCGCGCGGAGATCCTCGACGCCGCCGAGCGCTACGGCGGCGGGGGCGAGGAGGCCTTCCGGCGGCTGCTCTACGCGCCCGAGATGCACGACCCCGACCTCATCGTCCGCACGAGCGGCGAGCAGCGCACGAGCAACTACCTGCTCTGGCAGTCGGCCTACTCCGAGCTGGTCTTCGCCGACGAGCTGTGGCCCGACTTCTCGCGCGAGGCCTTCCGGCGCGTGCTGGACGAGTACGAGAGCCGGCGGCGCCGGTTCGGGGGCCGCTGATGGAGGGCGGCGCGCGACGACGGCGCCAGCCGGCCAGCCGGCGGCGCGCGGGGCGCGCGCAGCGGCGCAACGCGCGCTCGGACCTCGGGGCGCGGATCCTCGCCGCCGTCCCGGCGGTCGCGGTGGCGCTGGCGCTCGTGGGCTTCGGCGGCTGGATCTTCGTCGCCGGGCTCGTGGTCCTCGGGTGCGTCTGCCTGCACGAGCTCTTCGCGATGTACGCGTTCGCCAACCCGTCGCGGCTGGCGGGCTTCACCGGGCTCATCGCCCTGCTCGTCGCCGCCCACGTCGGCGACCAGGCCAGCGTCCTTGGCGCCTTCGTCGCGTGCGTGCCGTGGGTCTTCCTGCTCTGCCTGCTGCAGGCGCGCCACGCGGGCGCGCCCGGCGTCTCGGTGACGATGCTCGGGCTGGCGTGGATCGGCCTGGCCTTCGCGCACGCGGTGCTGCTGCGCGACCTGCCCCACGGCGACGGCATCGTCATCGACGTCCTCGTGGGCACCTTCGTGGGCGACACGGCCGCCTACCTCGGCGGGCGCACGCTCGGCACGCGGCGCCTGGCGCCGACGATCTCGCCCAACAAGACGATCGAGGGGCTAGCCGTCGGCTTCGTGGTCGGCATCGCCGCCGTGTGGCTGGCCGGCCTCTACCAGGACTGGCTGAGCGGGGCGCACGCGCTCATGCTCGGCGCGGCGGTGGCCGCGGCGGCGCCGGTGGGCGACCTCTTCGAGTCCTACCTCAAGCGCGACGCGGGCACGAAGGACACGGGGCGGATCTTCGGCGCCCACGGCGGGGCGCTGGATCGCCTCGACGCCGCGATGTTCGCCATGGTCGCGGGCTTTTACGTCTGGCACGCGATGTTGTAGGGTCCGGACTGGACCTCCTACATGATGTCTGACACCATAGGGGGGTGGCCGGCGGCGGTGGAGCGGCCGCCGCCGGCCTTACTTCTTAAGCTCTGTTAGCGGTGCTTATGGGTTGGCCGACCGCCGGTAAGCACGAGAGCGGATGCGCGCGCGCAATCACGCTCTTGACGGCCTTCGCGGGCTCGCCGCCCTCGGCGTGCTCACGCTCCACGTCTGGATGTTCACCGTCCAGGACGAGCACTCCCCGCGCGAGCTCGTGAGCCTCGTCATGGGGGAGCTGCGCCTCGGCGTCGTGCTCTTCTTCGTCCTCTCGGGCTTCCTGCTCGCCGGCCCCTGGATCGCCAGCGCGCTCGACGGGCGCTCGCCGCCGCGCCTGGGGCGCTTCGCGGTCAGGCGCGCGGCGCGGATCCTGCCCGCCTATTGGGTGGCGATGATCGGCGCCTTCCTGCTCCTGCGCGGCAGCGGCCACGACTACGAGGTCGCCGGCAGTCAGCTCCCGCTCTTCGCCGTCTTCGGCCAGAACTACGTCGCCGGCGCCGCGGGCAAGCTCGACCCGCCGATGTGGTCGCTGGCGGTCGAGGTGAGCTTCTACGCCGTGCTCCCCGTCGTCGGGTGGCTGCTCGTGCGCGCCGCGCGCCGCGCGCCGATGCTCCTCGCCTGCGCCGGCCTCGTCGCCCTCGGCCTGGCGTGGAGCGCGGCGGGCGCGCTGCTGGCCTGGCCCGACACCGCGATGGCCACGCTGCCGACCTTCCTGCCCGTCTTCGCCTGCGGCATGGCGGCGGCGGCGCTCGCGCACGGCCGCGCGCCGGCGCGCCCGGCCTGGGCGGCGCTGCTCGTCGGCGGGACCGCGCTGATCGTCGCCAACGCCGTCTGGCACCACCAGGGCACGGGCCTGCCGGGCCACGTCGTCCGCGACCTCCCGGCCGCCATCGGCTTCGCCGCCGTGGTCGCCGCCGTCGCCGCGCGCCCGCCCGCCATCCTCTCGTCGCAGCCGCTGCGCCAACTGGGCACGATCTCCTACGGCCTGTACCTCTGGCATCTGCCGGTCCTGCTGTGGCTGCGCTTCGTGGGCCTCATGCCGCACGCCGGGTTCCTCGGCCCGTGGGTCGTGGTGACGCTCGCCAGCGTCCTCGCCGCCGTGGCGAGCTGGGTGCTCGTGGAGCGCCCCGTGATCGAGGCGGTCGCAACTTGGCGCCCGTGGACGCGCCGCGTGGAGACCTTCCCGTCGGACCGCCACGCCCGGCCGGCGCCGAGTGTGGCGTGAGCTTGACGAGTCGCTGACGCGGGCTGTGTCACCCTAGGGGCGTGCCCCGCCGGCTGCTCATCCTCGGCTCGACCGGCTCGATCGGAACGCAGGCGCTCGACATCGTCGAGGGCTCCGGCGACCTCGAGCTCGTCGGCCTGAGCGCGGAGCGCTCGTGGGAGGCGCTCGTGGAGCAGGCGCGCGAGCACGGCGTGGCGCGGATCGCCCTGGCCGACGCGGACGCCGGAGCGCGCGCGGCGGAGGCGTGGACCGACGGCGAGGTGCTCACCGGCGCCGAGGGGCTCGTGCGGCTCGTGCTCGAGTCGGGCGCCGACGTCGTGCTCAACGCGCTCGTCGGCTCGGCGGGCCTGGGCCCGACGGTGGCGACGCTGGGGGAGGGGATCGACCTCGCCCTGGCCAACAAGGAGTCGCTCGTCGTGGGCGGCGAGCTCGTCATCCAGCTCGCCGAGGCCACGGGCGCGCAGATCATCCCCGTCGACTCCGAGCACTCGGCCCTGCACCAGCTCATCGCCGGCGAGCGCGCGGGCACGATCGACAAGCTCGTGCTCACCGCCAGCGGCGGCCCCTTCCGCGGGCGCACGCGGGCCCAGCTCGACGCCGTCAGCGTCGAGGACGCCCTGCGCCACCCGACGTGGGACATGGGCGGCAAGATCACGATCGACTCGGCGACGCTGATGAACAAGGGCCTCGAGCTCATCGAGGCCCATCACCTCTTCGGCACGCCCTACGACCGCATCGACGTCGTCGTGCACCCGCAGTCGATCGTGCACTCCTACGTGCTGCTCTGCGACGGCGCGGCGCTGGCGCACCTCGGCCACCCCGACATGCGCGTGCCGATCTCCTACGCCCTGCACTACCCCGACCGCGTCGACGTCCCGGTCCGGGCGCTCGACCTGGCCGAGGTGGGGGCGCTGACCTTCGAGCCGGTCGACACCGAGGCCTTCCCGTGCCTGCGCCTGGCGCGCGAGGCCGCCCTGGCGGGCGGCACGGCGCCGTGCGTGCTCAACGCGGCCAACGAGGTCGCCGTCCACGCCTTCCTCGCCGGCCGGCTGGACTTCCTCGGCATCCCCGCGGTCATCGAGGAGGCGCTCGCGCGCCTGCCCGCCGGCCCCGTACGCGCCTTCGAGTCGCTCTACGAGGCCGACCGCGAGGCGCGCGCGCTCGCCGCCGAGCTGGTCGCGGTCCGCGCATGAGCTGGGTCCTCGCCTTCGTCGGCTTCGCGGCGCTGATCATCCTCCACGAGTTCGGGCACTTCGCGGCGGCCAAGGCGACGGGGATGCGCGTCGAGCGCTTCTCGCTCTTCTTCCCGCCGCTGCTGGCGCGCGTGCGCCGCGGCGAGACCGAGTACGCGATCGGGGCGATCCCGCTCGGCGGCTACGTGAAGATCAGCGGGATGAGCCCCCACGAGGACCTCCCACCGGAGGTCGCGTCGCGGGCGTACCTCAACCAGCCGCCCTGGAAGCGCATCGTCGTCATCGCGGCCGGCCCGGCGATGAACTTCCTCATCGCCTTCGTGCTCGTCTGGGGGATCCTCAGCTTCAGCGGCATCCAGACCAACGACCTCGTCGTCGACACGATCCAGCCCACGAGCGCGGCCGCCACGACCCTGCGCCAGGGCGACAAGGTCCTCTCGATCGACGGCGTCCCCGGCTACCAGGCGGGCCTCAGCGACCAGCAGATCCAGGATCGCCAGCTGCGCCTGCGCCGCGTGGTCAGTCGCCACACGTGCGCCGGGAAGCCGACGCAGGGCTGCAAGGCGACGACGCCCGCCAAGGTGGTCGTCGATCGCGACGGCAAGCGGGCGACCCTACTCGTCACACCCCAATGGGACACGGCGAACAAGCGCATGCTGCTGGGCATCACCTACGGCGCCACGCAGGACGTGGGGGCGGGGGAGGCCGTCCCGATGACGGCCTCGAAGCTCTGGTACATCACGCGGCTGACGACCTCGTCGATCGTGCGCATCTTCTACAGCTCGAAGGCGCGCAAGGACGTCTCGGGCGTCGTCGGCTCCTACGACGCCACCCGCAAGTCCTTCGAGTTCGACACCGTCCAGGCGCTCACGGTCCTCGCGATCATCTCGCTCTCCCTCGCGGTGGTGAACCTCTTCCCCTTCCTGCCGCTCGACGGCGGCCATATCTTCTGGGCGGTGGCAGAGAAGATCCGCGGGCGCCCGATCCCCTACCGCGTCATCGAGCGGGCGTCGGTCGTCGGCTTCATGCTCGTCGCCTTCCTGTTCGTCGTCGGGTTGACGAACGACATCGGCCACTTGCGCGAGGGCGTCAACGGCCCCTGAGCTGACCCGGCGCCAGATGCTGGCGCGCGGCGCGGCCGCCGCCGTCGGGCTGGCGGGCGCCTCCCTGCTCAGCGGCGCGCCGTCGAAGCCGCCGCCCGCCGTCGCCTCGGTGCCGCGTCGCTGCATCGCTCTCGGGCCGGCGGGCTGCATCGCGCCGGGCTGCCCGCAGGACCTGCGTGCCGCCGACAACCGCGCGCTGCTGGCGCAGAGCGCGACGCGCTGGGTGCGCCTCTGGGCCGACTGGCCGACGCTCATGCCGGCGCCGGGCACCTTCGCCGCCGACCGCGTGGCGGCGCTCGACGACCAGCTCGCGATCGCGCGCGCCGACGGCCTGCGGACGATCCTCACCCTCTATCGGACGCCGGCCTGGGTCGGGCGGGGCGTCGCTGCCCGACCGCCGTGGCAGCGCTTCGCGCAGTGGACGATCGCGCGCTACGGCGACCGCGTCGACGTCCTCGAGCTCTGCAACGAGCCCAACCTGCAGGGCGTGGCGCCCGAGACGGTCGCGGCGATGTTCTCCAGCGCCCAGCGGATCGCCGCGGACCTGGACAGCCCGATCGTGCTCGCCGGGCCGGGGACGTCCGACGTCCGCGGCTACGCGGGCTTCACCGAGCGCCTGCTCGACGCGCTCGACGCGCGCGGCTTCGTGGCCGGCCCGCGCTTCGCGTGGACGCACCACAACTACGCCGACGTCGCCTACGGGACGCTCCGCGCCGCCGACGTCCGCCGGCGCCTGGTCGGGCGCTGGGCGGGCTGGCCCGCCGCCGACGAGGGCGACCCGCGGATCATGATCACCGAGGGCGGCGTCACCCTGACCACGATCGCCCGCCGCCTGGGCGTGGGCGACCCGGCCGCCCAGCGCGCCCGGCAGGCCGAGCTCATCCGCGCCGCCTACCAGCGCCTGGCGTGGACCGAGGGGCCCGGGGTCGCGCTCGTGACGCAGTACCTCTTCCACACCGACCCGCGCTACGACAGCGGGCTGTGCGACACGGCCGAGACGGGCGGGGCCCGCCGGCCCGCGTTCGAGGCCTGGCGGGCGCTGCCCTCGGCGGCATAGCCCGTGTAGGTTGCCCACATGGAGCAGAGCACGACGCCGCGCGACGCCGTGAGCGCGGCCACCATCGCCGAGGCCTTCCACACGACGGTCGCCAACCGGGCCGACGAGGTCGCCATCCGCACCAAGGGCGACGAGGTCTCCTGGACCTGGGGCGAGCTGCGCGAGCGCGTCGACGCCCTCGCGGCCGGCCTGTCCGCGCTCGGCGTGGGGCGCGGGGAGACGGTCGCCCTCCTGCTGGGCAACCGCCCCGAGTTCCACCTGTGCGACCTCGCCGTGATGACCACGGGCGCGACGCCGTTCTCGATCTACATGCAGTACACGCCCGAGCAGATCCGCTTCGTGGTCTCCGACGCGGGCGCGCGCACGATCATCACCGAGCAGGCCTATCTGGCCGGCGTGCTCGAGGCGCGCACGGAGCTGCCCGACGTCGCCCATGTGATCGTCATCGACGGCGACGCGCCCGAGGGCGTGCTCAGCCTCGACGAGGTCGTCGCCGATCCCGACCCTGACTTCGACGCCGAGGCCTCGGTCGCCGCGCTCGGCCCGCAAGACCTGCTGACCATCATCTACACCTCGGGCACGACCGGGCCGCCCAAGGGCGTGCAGCTCTCGCACCGCAACCTGCTCGCCGCCGTCGAGCAGGCCGAGGCGCTCATCGACCTCCCGCGCGACGGGCGCGTGATCTCCTGGCTGCCCGCCGCCCACGTCGCCGAGCGCAACGCCCACCACTACCTACCGATCGTCTACGGCCTGCAGGTCACCTGCTGCTCGAACCCGCGCGAGATCCTCGGCTACCTGCCCGAGGTCCGCCCGTCGTGGTTCTTCGCCGTGCCGCGCATCTGGGAGAAGCTGAAGGCGGGCCTCGAGGCGATGGTCGCCGGCCAGCCCGACGACCAGCGCGGCTATACGCAGGCCGCGATCGCCGACGCGCTCGAGAAGGTCCGCCTGGAGCAGAGCGGCCAGGAGGTCCCCGCCGACCTCGCCGAGCGCGTCGCCCAGGCCGACGCGGAGATCTTCTCCGGCCTGCGGGCGATGCTCGGCCTCGACCAGGTCAAGGCGATCCACGTCGGCGCCGCCCCGACGCCGGTCGAGGTGCTCGAGTTCTTCCATGCCATCGGCCTGCCGCTCGCCGAGCTGTGGGGGATGAGCGAGACGTGCGGCGCGGGCGCCGCCAACCCGCCCGAGCGGATCAAGATCGGCACCGTCGGGCCGCCGGCGCCGGGCGTCGAGATGAAGCTCGCCGAGGACGGCGAGCTGCTCGTCCGCGGCGACGTCGTGATGCTCGGCTACCGCAACCAGCCGGACAAGACGGCCGAGGTGATGACCGAGGACGGGTTCCTGCGCACGGGCGACATCGGCCAGTTCGACGAGGACGGCTACCTGAAGATCGTCGACCGCAAGAAGGAGATCATCATCAACGCGGCCGGCAAGAACATGTCGCCGGCCAACGTCGAGTCCGCCCTGAAGGCATCGAGCCCGCTCATCGGGCAGGCGACCTGCATCGGGGACGGGCGCTCTTACAACACGGCGCTGATCGTCCTGGACTCCGACTTCGCGCCCGCCTGGGCGGGCCAGCACGGCATCGAGGACGCCTCGCTGGAGTCGCTCGCGCGCAACGAGCAGATGCGCGCCGCCGTCCAGGAGGGCGTCGACGCCGCCAACGCCAAGCTCGCGCGCGTCGAGCAGATCAAGAAGTTCACGATCGTCGAGGGCGACTGGCTGCCCGGCGGCGACGAGCTCACCCCGACGATGAAGCTCAAGCGCAAGCCGATCGACGCCAAGTACGCCGACGTGATCGAGGCGATGTACGCGGGCTGAGCGGGGGCCGGGGGCCCGCGCTCAGGAGCGCGACGCCTGGGCGAAGGGCTCCAGGCCCTCCATCGCCCGCGCGATGGCCCAGTTGTGGTTCCAGCGGAAGACCGGGCGCAGGACGGGCGTGAGCGCCCTCAGCAGCTTGCGATCGGCGTGCACCTGCCAGTCGAAGCGCACGTGGGTGCCGCTCGCCGTCGGCGTCAGCGTCCACGTTCCGCGGCCCCGCAGGTCGCCGTCGACGTCCGCGGTCACGGTGCGCGGCGGGTCGATCGCGGTCACGCGCGAGCGCGTGTGCAGGTGGTAGGGGAGGCGGCCCTTGAAGTGCTGGCGCGACTCCTTGCCCAGCTCGGCGGGGCCGTCGGCGTCGACGTCGAGGTAGACGGGGCGCCACCACTGCGGGTACGTGCGCGCGTCGGCGATCGCGTCGAAGACGGCCTCGGGCGGCGCCGCGACGTCCCACTCGTCGACGAAGACGTACGGGCGCGAGAGGTCCGCGGCGCCCAGCAGCGCCTTCGAGAGCGCCTTCTGCACGGGCAGCGGCGGGCGTGCCGCGTGGCCGAAGTCGGCGAAGTCGGCCACGAGCCGGGCGCCGGCCATCGGCTTGGGCAGCCCGAAGCGGTTGAACTCGCCGTCGGCGCACATCTCGGCGACGCGCTCGAGGAAGGCGACGGTCCGCCCGGCGGGCCGCGCGCGGACGCGGACGTGGCCGTCGGCGCCCTTCTCGCCCGGCATCTGGCGGTGCGCGACGTCGGCCGGCACCTCCATCGTCTCACCGGGCCCGAGCAGGTGCTCGCGGCCGCGCTCGTGGATCTTCAGCCGGCCCGCGATGACCTCGTAGCCCTCGACCTGGCCCACGTGGACGTGGGGCTGGATGAGCAGCCCGCGCGGGCAGCCGAGCACGTCGAACTCGACGTACGCGCCGCCCGTGTCCTCGGCGGTGGCCAGCAGCTCCACCCGGCAGCCCAGCGGCTCCATGTCCAGCACGTCACCTGACTTCGCCATCTCTCTCGCCCCTCGTGATCTCGCCCTTTGACGCGATCCTATTTCGCCGCGGCCCCCCGATCGGATCATTCACGGCCAGCCGGCCACCTCGGCCGGCGCCCGTGCCCGGCTCACAGGTTGTCCCTGGTACACGCCGCCGGAGGCGACGGCGACGGCCACCGAGCTCAGGAGCCGGCGCCGACGGTCAAGCCGACCAAGACGACGAAGGTGGTCGGCGACAAGGTCACCGAGACCGCCCCTGGGACGCAGACCACGACCGAGTCCGAGCAGCCCGTCGACGCGGGGCGGCCGACGGACCACCGAGAAGAACACGGCGACGCCGTACCACACGAACGTCCGCGTGACCCGAGCGACGCCCAGGTTCATCACCCCGAGCCCCACGACGACGACGAACATCGCGGCGAGCCACCGCGACGACGCGAAGTGGATCACGAGGACGGCCCCGGTGAGGGCCGCGGCGACGAGCAGGATCAGGAACGCGACGTACCCGACCTGCCTTCTCCTGTCAGGCATGACGCGCAGGCGGCGGACGATCGTCGAGAACGGGTAGGTGACCGCCATCACGACCAGCGAACGGCGCGGCGCCTCCGCTGCCTGCAGACGCCCATCGAGGTCGATGGCCGTGGGCGGCTCGTCGCGGTCGCCGAGAGCCAGGACAGCGCCGCGCCGCTCCTGGAGATCCGACACCTCGGTGAACTCCGCCCACTGCTCGAGCGCCCGGTGCCAGTCCTGCTGCGCCGACCAGGCTTCCAGCGTCGCGGCCCGCACCGCCGCCTGCGCCGCGACGCGCTCGGGCGCCGGCTCGGGCGGTCGCGCCGCCGGCGGCGGCGGCTCGAACAGCCGGCGCCACCACGGCGCTGGCGCCGGCGCCGGCCCCGGCCCTCCGTGAGGCGGGGTAGGAGCGGGCTCCGCGACGAGCTGCTCGGCATGGCGCACGCGCTCCAGTGCGACCACGGCGGCCTCCCACCGCTCGCGCGCCGCGCGCAGCACGTCGTCGATGAGCGTTCGTTGCGAGCGCTCGCGGACGTGCACGATCACCTGTGCGAGCGAGCCCGCCGCCAGGACCGCCACGACGACCAGCCACGCGATCAGCAGGAGGTACCCGATGGTCGTCGCACGGATGAAGTAGACCGTGACGAGCATCTCCACCAGGGCGACGGCCACGAGCCCGCGGAGCGTCGCGACGGTGGCGTTGCCCTGCCGGTCCAGCAGGTAGACGACGAGAACCGCCAGCAGGGCCCCCGCCGTGTAGCCCACGAGCGCGGCGGCCCCGATGGTCACCAGCTCCTGCCTGGGAACGACCCGGACCGCTTGATCGGCCGGAAGACCTGCGGCGGAGAAGCGGATCCACTCGATCGCCGCGCCGACGAAGGCCACGAAGCCCAGGAACCCGACCGCGCTCCCGATGGCGGGCAGGGCCTGCACGGCGAGGTCGGCGAGCTTGGACAGCAGGCCGCCGCCGGCGCCAGGGGCCTCCGGAGCAGCCTCCTTCGGGGGCTCCGGGTCCTTCGGCGGGGCGTCAGACGCGATGACTGTGGACAATGGGCCTCCCGAGCGGCGCGAGCAGCCTAGTCAGCACGGACGGCCGTGACAAACCCCCGATGTCAGCTCAGAGGCGGGTGCGCGATCGCCCGCAACGCGATCCAGCTCTTGACCAGGCCGCCCAGGCGCTCGGCCAGCACCGGCTCGCCGAAGAGCGCGACGAGCTCGCCGCGGCGCAGCAGGCGCACGTCCTCCCAGGCGCCGGCGGCGCCGAGGCGCCAGTAGGGCCGGCGCAGGGTTGGCGGGAGCCAGTGGGCGAACGGGAGCAGCGCGTGGGGCTCGATCGGGAACGACCAGGCCGGGGTCTGGACGAACCAGCCGCGCCCGACCCGGCGGACCTCGGCCGCGAAGGCCGCGCGGCGCGCCGGCGCCACGTGCTCGACCACGCTCGAGCTGTAGGCGAGATCGAAGGCGCCGTCGTCGAAGGGCAGGCGCTCGGTGGCGTCGGCCTGCACGAAGGGGCCCGGGTAGTGCGGACGCGGCGCGACGTCGACGCCGGTGATGTCGAGGCCGGGCTCCAGGGCGCGCAGCCCGAGGGCGCCGCAGCCGACGTCGAGCACGCGCATCCCCGGCTGCAGGCCCGTCAGGGCGAAGAAGCGCCCGTGGCGGCGCTCGCGCGCGCGGGCGGCCACGGGCGACGCGATCCTGGCGCGCAGGCGCCCGCGCGCGGTCCCGTAGACGTCCTGGGGGGCTGCCATCGACCCCACGATAAGCCTCGTACACTCACCGCATGGCCTCAGCCCGGCAGATCCACGTCGGCGGCGTGCCGATCGGGGGCGGCGCCCCGGTGGCCGTGCAGACGATGACCAAGACCGAGACGGCGAACCTCGCCGCCACGATGGACCAGATCCGCCGCGTGGCCGAGGCCGGCGCCGACATCGTCCGCGTCGCCGTCCCGCGCGAGCAGGACGTCGAGGCGCTCAAGACGATCGTCAGAGACTCGCCGATCCCCGTGATCGCCGACATCCACTTCAACCACACGCTGGCGATCAAGGCCATCGAGGCCGGCGCGCACTGCGTGCGCATCAACCCGGGCAACATCGGCGGCCCCGACAAGACGGCCGAGGTCGTCGAGGCCGCCAAGCGCCACGGCACCCCGTTGCGCGTCGGCGTCAACTCGGGCTCGCTGCCCAAGCACCTGCGCGACCTCGAGTTCACCAACCCCGTCGAGGCGCTCGTGACCGCCGCGACCGAGTGGGTCGCGCTCATGCACCGCCTGGACTTCATGGACTTCAAGGTCTCGATGAAGTCCACGAGCGTGCCCAACACGATCGCCTCCAACCGCCTGCTGGCCGAGAAGATCGACCACCCGCTGCACCTCGGGGTCACCGAGGCGGGCACGAAGTGGTCGGGGTCGCTGAAGAGCTCGGTCGGCCTCGGGACGCTGCTGGCCGACGGGATCGGCGACACGATCCGCATCAGCCTCTCGACCTTCCACGCCGAGGAGGAGGTCAAGGTCGCCTGGGAGATCCTCAAGGCGCTCAAGCTGCGCGAGCGCGGCCCGGTGCTCATCGCCTGCCCGACCTGCGGGCGCCTGCAGTTCGACATGGACTCGGTCGTCGCCGAGGTCGAGCGGCGCCTGGAGGCCTACGAGGACCCGATCGAGGTCTCGATCCTCGGCTGCGCGGTCAACGGCATCGGCGAGGCGCGCCACGCCGACTTCGGGATCACCGGCGCGAAGGACTCGGCGATGATCTTCTCCCGCGGCGAGCCGCTGCGGAAGGTCCCCACCGAGCGCCTCGTCGACGAGCTCTTCGCCGAGATCGACCGCTACTACGAGCGCGGCAAGGAGGTCGTGCGCGACGAGACGCAGGCCGCCGAGGCCGCCGAGTGGCTGGCCGCGAACGAGGACGCGACCGCGATGACCCCCGAGCGCCTGGCGGCGCTCGAGGCCGAGGCCGCGCGCCTCGACGAGGACGAGTCGCCCGTCGCCGGGCGCCGGTTCAGCCGCGCCTAACGGCGCTTCTTGACGACGGTCGCCTTCACGACGTCGCTGGACTTGACGGGCCCGATCGGCGCGTCGTAGTCGTCGGTCGGCTGCCAGGTGAAGCGGTACTCGGTCGTCGCCTTCAGGGTCTGGTTGAGCTTCCAGTAGCCGTTGCCGTTGGTGGTCAGCGTGCGGATCGTCGTCCAGCGCTTCGTGCCCGCGCGGCGGCGCTGCACCGTGACGCTGTGGGTCACGCCCGGGCGAACCTGGCCCCACAGCCGCGCGCTGCGGCTGCCGGGCTTGAGGTCGACCATGAACGGGTTGGCGAAGGTCGCGAGCGACGGCTTGGCCTTGTCGTTGGCGAAGCGCAGGCCCGACTGCCAGCCGGCGTAGGGGTCCGCCGACGTCTTGCGGACCGGCTCGTCGCGCCACTCGTACTGGGTCAGGAGCTTGACGCGCGGGTCCTTGTAGGCGATGTAGGCGCCCTGCTGCAGGTAGCGCGACTGCTTGGCCAGCGAGACGCCGCGCGTGGGGTCGGGCGGGCGCGTCTGGTAGCCCCACTCGGTGAAGTACAGGGAGAACTTGCCGCCGCCGGCCTTCTTGAGCCCGCCGGTGCGCTGGGTGGCGTCGACCGTGCGCTCCAGGCGGCCGAGGTCGCCGATCGAGGCGTTGTCGAGGATCGGCTGCTGCTCGCTCGGGGCGCGCGTGGTCGCATGCGGGTGGTAGGCGAGGCCGTCGGCGGTCAGCGGCTTGAAGCCCGAGCACCGCCCGCCGCGGTCGCGCTTGAGTGTGACCTTGACGCAGCCCAGCGCGCGGATGAAGGCCAGCGGGCGCGTCTTGGCGTTCTGCTTGATCGCGTTCTCGCCGTTGGGCGCCAGGGCGCCGAAGAGCACCGTCGAGCTGGGGTCGACGGTCTTGATCGCCGGATAGGCCGCGCGCACGAGCTTGCGGTACAGGTGCGGCGCGTAGGGCGTGCAGCGGCTGCCCTTGCACGTGTTCTGCGGCTGCAGCCACAGCGGCAGGTTGGGCTCGTTCCAGATGATCCAGCGGTCGACCGCGGACGCGTAGCGCAGGGCCGCGGCGCGCGCGAACTGCCCGAAGAGGTCGGGGCGCGGCTTGTAGCGGATGCTGTGGCGCCCGGGGACCTGCGAGCTCCACAGCGGCCCGGGCCCGGTGACCACGAGCAGCGGGCGCATGCCCGCGGCGCTCACGAGGTTGACGGCGCGGTCGACCCGCGACCAGTTGTAGAGCGGGCTGTTGGGGTCCGCGCCGTTGAACCCGGCGGGCGGCCTGGTGTCGTTGAGGCCGGGCGCGATCGCCTGCCACTGCACGAAGATCCGCACGTCGTCGATGCCGAGGCTCGCCCACGCGGCGACGGCAGCGGCGGCCTTCGCGTCGCTGGGCTCGTTGAGCAGGGCGGCGTCGTCGGCGATCCCCGTCTCCATCGTGGAGGAGGCGTGGGCGGCCGCGGGGAGCAGGAGGGCGGCGGCCAGGACCGCCGCGAGCAGGCGCGGGAGAGAGGTCATCGATGTCCGAACGTCGGTGGGGAACGAGTGGTTGCGGTCAGCCGACCGCTGCCTCCGGGGAGGCAATGGTCGTATCGGCCGTCCACACGGCTCGCATGAATCCGGGCCCGGGCGGCGCCACTGCCGCCTCGAAGTATCCCAGCGGGCTGGTCACCGCGACCGGCGCTCCCACGTCGGCGAACGCGCCGTCGGCGGGGCGCCACTGCAGCTGCACGGTGTCGCCGACCGATCCGTTCGGGCGAAAGCGCAGCTGGCCCCACTCGCTCGCGCCCGTGACCACGAAGGGGAAGACGTAGGCGAAGGCCGCGGGCTTGGGCTGGCCGTTGGCGAAGTACAGGCCCGACTGGTAGGTGAACCAGTAGGCCTTCGAGCCCTTCTTGTGGCTGGTCAGCGGCCCCGCGTCACGCAGCAGGAACTGGGTGTTGGCCACGACGCGCGGCTGGCGGTAGGCGAGCAGGTCGCCGAGCATGTTCCACTGCGCCTGGGTGGCGAGCGCCACGCCCTGGAACGGGTCGGGCGGGTTGCTCTCGTATCCGAACTCGCTGGCCACCACGTCCAGGCCGCCCTTGACGCGGCCGGTCTTGGCGGCGATCTGATCCAGCAGCGCCGGGATGTCGCCGATGTTGGCCATCGAGACCCCGTCGGCGTAGGGGTAGCGCTGGGTCGGGGCGGCCTTCTTGGCGTACGGGTGATGGGCGTAGCCGGTCGCGGGCAGCGGGAAGCCCGTGCAGCCGCGGGCCGCGGCGCCGTGGAGGGCCGCGCCGCCGTTGCCGACGCAGAACAGCGAGCGGATGAAGGCCAGCGGGCGCATCGGCGAGCGGCTCGTGCGCTGCGCGCTGCCCAGCGGCGCGGTCTCGCCGACGAGGATCGTGTCGTTGCCGTGGCCGCTGTGCACGAGGCCCCGGTGGCCGGCGAGGTAGAGGCTGCGATACAGCGCGGGCGAGGCGGGCTTGCCGCCCGACCACTGCGGCGTCAGCCAGCCGCCCTGGTTGGGCTCGTTGCCGATGGCCCAGAAGGAGACGCGCGGCAGCGCGCCGCGACCGTCGTTCTCGTCGCGATAGGTGCCCGAGTAGCGCTTGCCGACGGCCTGCACGAACTGTCCGAAGGCGCCCGCCTTGGGCTTCCACGTGCCCTGGTCGCGGCGATGGGCGCGCGGGGCCGTCTCGTGGGCCCAGCGCGGGCCCGGGAAGGTGACGTCGAAGTAGACCCCGATGCCGCGCGCGCCCGCGGCGCGCACGAGGCGGTCGTAGCGGTCCCAGTTGAGCTTGGGGTAGGCGCGCGGGTTGGCCGCCCCCAGGCGGCGGAAGGTACGGTCGCGCGCCTTCGTCGAGCGCGCCCTGTCGGCGACGACCTTCCACAGCACGGTCACGCGCACGCGGTCGACGCCCAGCGCCGCCATCTTGCCGAGCGCCTGGTCGCGGGCCTGGTCGCCGCGGTAGAGCAGCTGGTCGTCGTCCATCATGATCGACTGCTGCGTGGCGTTGGCGCTCGCCGCCGCCGGCAGGGCGAGGGCGGCGGCGCTCAGCGCCGCGAGGACGAGACCGGACCGGGGGAGGGGGGACATGAAGCTCCTGCCTGGACGGAAAAAGGGGGCGGCTTTTCAGCCGCCCCCCTCTAGGCTTGTTCGATCGGCAGGGTAGTGGCCGACTTGACCGTGCGCGCCGGTCAGCTCGCGGCGGCGTAACGCTCGGCGACCTTGTCCCAGTCGACCACGTTCCACCACGCCTTCAGGTAGTCCGGGCGCTTGTTCTGGTACTTCAGGTAGTAGGCGTGCTCCCAGACGTCGTTGCCCAGCAGCGGGGTGGCGCCGGACGTGACGGGGTTGTCCTGGTTGGGCGTGCTCGTGACCTTCAGCGAGCCGCCGTCGAGCACGAGCCAGGCCCAGCCGGAGCCGAACTGGCCGACGCCGGCGGCCTCGAACTGCTCCTTGAAGGCGTCGAAGGAGCCGAACGCGGAGTCGATCGCGCTCGCCAGGTCGCCGGAGGGCGCGCCGCCGCCGTCGGGGCTCATCGACTCCCAGAAGAGCGAGTGGTTGAGATGCCCGCCGCCGTTGTTGCGCACGACGCCCTTCTTGTCGTCGGGCAGCGCATCGAGGTTGGCGACGACCTCCTCGATGGGCTTGTCCTCCCATTCGGTGCCCTCGAGGGCGCCGTTGGCCTTGTCCACGTAGGCCTGGTGGTGCTTGTCGTGATGCAGGTGCATCGTCTGCTCGTCGATGTGCGGCTCGAGCGCCGCGTAGTCGTAGGGCAGGGCCGGAACCTCGTATGCCATGCCGTCTCCTTGTCGGGGATGTCCAGGTCTCACCGAAACATATCCACCCGGCGCTTCGTTCAAGCTGCGGTGATGACGCCCCGGTCCGCGCTGCTCGCGATGTGCCTGCTCCTCGCCGTCCCCGCGGGGGCGCGCGCGGCGACGGCCGACCTCTCGGTCGGCATGGACGGCCCGGAGTTCGCGGTCGTCGACGCCGAGGCGGCCTACACGGTGACGGTGGCCAACGCCGGCCCGAACGCGGCGACCGGCGTGACCCTCAGCGACCCGATCCCGGCGGGCGCGCGCCTGGTGCGGACGTCGGGGGACGGCACCTGCACGCCGGGGGCGACGCTGCGCTGCACGCTGCCCGCGCTGGCGAGCGGCGACGACGCCGCCGTGACGATCGTCCTGGCGGGGACGACCGAGGGCACGAAGGTCCACCACGCGGTCACGGTGACGGCGACCACCACCGATCCGACGCCCGCCGACCTCACGGCCGCGGTCGACACGACGATCACGGCGCCCAGCGTGGCACCGCCGCCGATCGTGCTCTCGGGGCCGCCGTGCGCCAACGTGCAGCGCGGCACCCGCGACGACGACGTCCTCGTGGGCACGGCGTTCGGCGACACGCTCTACGGCCTGGAGGGCTCCGATCTGCTGCGCGGAGGCGACGGCAACGACTGCCTGTGGGGCGGCGAGGGCCAGGACGTCCTCGACGCAGACGGCGGCGACGACGCGCTGTGGGGCGGCAACGGCCGCGACCACCTCGCGGGCGGCGCGGGCAACGACCGCCTCTACGGCGGCCTGAAGGGCGACGTCCTCAGCGGCGGCTCGGGTAACGACCAGCTCTTCCCGGGCACAGGGCGCGACCGGGTCCTCGCCGGCGCGGGCGACGACGTCGTCAGCGCACGCGACGG
The DNA here is from genome assembly GCA_963851295.1 of uncultured Actinomycetes bacterium. Classification (GTDB taxonomy): domain Bacteria; phylum Actinomycetota; class Thermoleophilia; order Solirubrobacterales; family Solirubrobacteraceae; genus JAOPZW01. The sequence continues at coordinate 45,833 of CAWKOS010000010.1, forward strand.
CTCGCGCGACGTCGTCGACTGCGGGCCGGGCAACGACCGCGCCACGGTCGACCGCCGCGACGTCGTGCGCGGATGTGAACAGGTGGCGCGCCGATAACCTTCGGCCGTCCATGACGCGTCTGGATCGCTACTTCCTGCCCACCGAGCGCCAGCCCCCGGCCGATGCCGAGGCGCTCTCGCACAAGCTCGGCGTGCGCGCCGGCCTCATCCGCCAGGTCGGCTCGGGGCTGTGGAGCTGGCTGCCCGCGGGCTGGCGAGTGCACCAGAACGTCGTCTCGATCATCCGCCAGGAGCTCGACGACATCGGCTGCCAGGAGATGCTGATGCCGCTCATCACGCCGGCCGAGCTCTGGAAGCGCAGCGGGCGCTACGCCATCGAGGAGGTCTTCAAGCTCAAGGACCGCCGGGGAGCGGACCTCATCCTCGCCCTGAGCCATGAGGAGACGCTCACCTTCCACATCGCCCAGGCCGTGCGCAGCTACCGCGAGCTGCCGATGCTGCTCTACCACTTCCAGTCCAAGGGCCGCGACGAGGCGCGCCCGCGCGCCGGGGTGCTGCGCACACGCGAGTTCATCATGAAGGACGCCTACTCCTTCGATCGCGACGAGGAGGGGCTGCAGGCCTCCTACGACAAGTTCGTCACGGCCTACGACCGCATCTTCGACCGCGCGGGCCTGGAGTGGTACCGCGTCGAGTCCGACGTCGGGATGATGGGCGGCTCGGGCGCCCACGAGTACATGGCGCCGTGCCCGGCGGGCGAGAACGACGTCGCGCTCGCGCCCGGCTACGCGGCCAACACCGAGGTCGCGAGCGCCGAGGCCCAGGCCGTCCCGGCGCTCGAGCTCGAGGGCGAGCTGCACACGCCGGGCGCCACCACGATCGCGGCCCTCGCCGGCCAGCTCGGCGTGCACGCGGGCAACCTGCTCAAGGCCTATCCGGTGGTCACCGAGTCGCGCGGCCTGGTCATGGCCTTCGTGCGCGGCGATCACCGCGTCAACGACATCAAGCTCGGCAACACGCTGGGCGAGACCTTCCGGCCCGCGCGCGAGGAGGAGCTGCGCGGCCCCGGCGGCTTCCTGGGCCCGACCCCCGACGTCCCGACCCTGTGGGACGAGGCGATCGTCCCCGGCCAGGCCTACGTCACGGGCGCCAACCGGCCCGACTACCACCGCGTGATCACCGTCGACGGCGGCGAGCGCGGCGACGTGCGCTCCGTCGAGGCCGGCGACACGGTCAACGGCCACCCGATCCGCATCGAGCCCGCGATCGAGATCGGCAACATCTTCAAGCTCGGGACGCGCTACTCCGAGCCGCTGGGCGCGACCTACCTCGACGAGGGCGGCAAGGAGCGCCACATCGTCATGGGCTCCTACGGGATCGGCCCGGCCCGCGTCGCGGCCGCGGCGATCGAGCAGTTCGCCGACGAGCACGGGATCTCCTGGCCGCGGGCGATCGCGCCGTGGGACGTCGAGATCGTCGCCATCGGCAAGCCCGGCACGCCCGAGCGCGAGGCCGCCGAGGCGCTCTACGCCGAGCTGTCGGTGGCGGGGCTCCAGGTCCTGCTCGACGACCGCGACGCGGGCCCGGGCGAGAAGTTCGCCGACGCCGAGCTGCTCGGCGTGCCACTGCGCCTCACGGTCGGCAAGCGGTCGCTCGAGTCCGGCCGCGCGGAGGCGCAGGCCCGCCGCGGCCGCGCCGACCACGAGGGCGGCGTGCCGCTGCAGGACGCCGCCGCCGCGGTGGGCGAGCTGTGGGCGACTCTCCCGTAGAGCAGCCCGGCGCGCGGCGCGGGCGGCTCAGCTTCGGGCGGCTGGTCGGGGTCGACCGCTCGGGGCCGCCGCCGCCCGAGACGCTGGCCGGCCAGCCGCTGAACCTGTGGACGATCCCCAACGCCATCGGGATGACGCGCCTCGCGCTGATCCCGATCTTCCTCGTCGTCTCGCTCTCCAGCGACAGCGGCGTCGGCGTGTGGCCGGCGGTGCTCTTCGGGGTCGCCGGCTGGTCGGACTACTTCGACGGCATCGCGGCGCGCGTGACCGGCCAGTACAGCCGCTTCGGCACCCTGCTGGACCCGATCACCGACCGCCTGCTCGTCCTCGCGGGCGTCATCGCCTGCTGGTACCACGAGCTGCTGCCGCGCTGGGCGCTCGCCGTCCTCGTCGCGCGCGAGCTCTTCATGCTCGTCGCCGGGCGCGAGGCGCTGCGGCGCGGGGTCGAGATCCAGGTCAACATGGTGGGCCGGCTCGCCATCTGGCCGGTGCTGTCGGCGCTCGAGTTCGCGTTCTGCGGCCTGGAGACCCTGAGCACCGTGCTCTTCTACATCGGGCTCGCCATGACCCTCGTCGCGACCGCGATGTACGTACGCGATGCAAGACCCTCAACCTCAGCTTGAGCGTGCGCGATCCGCTGGTATGCTCGCGCCATGGACACGTTTCCTGACCTTGGCTCGCTCTCCGACCAGGAGCTGAAGGAGTACATCCAGCAGCTCACCGAGGAGGAGATCGACATCTCCTACAAGCGCCGGATCCTGCACGGGAAGATCGACATCCTGCGCGCGGAGCTGGTCAACCGCCTGCGCAAGAAGCACGAGACGGGCGAGGACGTCATCACCGGCGACGACGTCCAGAAGCTCACGGACATCCTCGCCGGTCGCGCGGCGGGTCCCGAGGGCCCGGACGCCGAATAGCGACCTTCGATGGCGCTCCACTGCCCGGAGTGCGGCTTCGTCAACGCCGACGGAGCGAACTACTGCCAGAAGTGCGGCTCGTTCCTCGGCGCGCGCGAAGAGCGCGCGGGCGGGGAGTCGACCGCCACGTACCGCATCGACGAGACGGGTGAGCTCGTGCCCGTCGACGTCGAGGAGGTCGTCGCCCACGAGGGCGCGGCGCTCGTCATCCGTGCGGGCGGCGGGCGCGTGGGCGAGTCCTTTCCCCTGGACCACGACCGCATGACCATCGGGCGCCGGCCCGACTCCGACGTCTTCCTCGACGACGTGACCGTCTCGCGCGACCACGCGCTGCTGGTCAAGCGCGGGGGCGACCACTACCTCGACGACCTCGGGTCGCTCAACGGCACCTACGTCAACCGCCACCGCATCGAATCCCACCGCCTCGAGGACGGCGACGAGCTGCAGGTCGGCAAGTTCAAGCTCACCTTCCTCTCCCAGTGACGCTCATGGCCGTTCAGGACGAACAGGACACCACCGTCCCCGCCGAGATCGACGTCGACGTCGACGCCGGGGCCCCGCGCAGCAAGGCGATGACGATCGGCGCCGTGTGCAAGGCGCTCGATCAGGAGTTCCCGGAGATTCTCGATCTCCAAGATCCGGTATCTGGAGGATCAGAAGCTCCTGGCCCCGCGCCGCACCCCGGGCGGCTACCGGCTGTACTCGGCCGGCGACGTGCAGCGGCTGCGCACCATCCTGCGCCTGCAGCGCGACGAGTTCCTGCCCCTGCGCGTGATCCGCCAGGAGCTGGCCTCGGGGCGCGCCGGCAACGAGGTCGCGCCCGCCGGCGGCGACGGGGCCGGGGCGGTCACGGGCGCGAGCGCCGGCGCCGCGCGCAGCAAGCGCCGCCCGTCGGTCACCGCGCCCTCCAGCGGTGCGCTGTACTCGCTCGAGGACGTCATCGAGGAGACGCGCGCCGAGCCGCGGCTGGTCTCGGAGCTCGAGGAGTACGGCGTCATCAAGGGCGAGGTCCGCGCGGGGAACAAGTACTACGACGAGACCGAGCGCGAGATCGTCCGCGCCGTGACCGAGCTGGCCCGCTACGGCGTGGGCGGGCGCAACCTGCGCGCCTTCCGCACGAGCGCGGACCGCGAGGCGGCGCTGCTGCAGCAGATCCTCGCCCCGGCACTGCGCTCGCGCAACGCCAAGCGCCGCAAGGAGGCGATCGAGGCCCTCGAGAACCTCGCCGCGGTCACCACCCACCTCAAGCACCTGCTGCTGATCCGCGACCTGCGCAAGATCGTCTCCTGAGAGCCGGGCCCATGGCGGTCGACCTCGACGCGCTCGTGCGCGACATCCCGGACTTCCCGAAGCCGGGGATCGTCTTCAAGGACATCACGCCCGTGCTCGCCTCGCCGGAGGGGCTCGACGCGGCCGTGCGCGGGCTGGCCGAGCTGGCGCGGGGGCTGGAGGTCGACGTCGTGGTCGGCGCCGAGGCGCGCGGCTTCCTCCTCGGCCCCGCGCTCGCGCGCGAGCTGGGCGCGGGCTTCGTGCTCGCCCGCAAGCCCGGCAAGCTGCCCCACGAGACGGTCAGCGCCGAGTACGTCCTGGAGTACGGGGTCGACGCCCTGGAGCTGCACTCCGACGCGGTCGCCGCGGGCGCGCGCGTGCTCGTCCACGACGACCTGCTGGCCACGGGCGGGACGGCGAAGGCCCTGTGCTCGCTCGTCGAGCAGCTCGAGGCCGACGTCGTCGGCTGCGCCTTCCTCATCGAGCTGGCCTTCCTCGACGGGCGCCAGGCGCTCGGCGGCTACGACGTCCAGGCGCTGCTGCGGTACGACGCCGAGTAGATGCCCACCGCGCGCCGAAGCCGCACGGTCGCCGCGCCGCCCGAGCGCGTGTGGGAGACCGTCGGCGATCCGCATCACCTGCCGCGCTGGTGGCCGCGCGTCTCGCGCGTCGAGGCCGTGACCGATTCGCACTTCACCGAGGTGCTCGAGACCGAGACCGGGCGGGCGATGCGGGCGGACTTCCGGGTCGTGGAGTCGCGGGCGCGGGCGCGACGTGCGTGGGAGCAGGAGGTCGACGGGACCCCGTTCGAGCGCGTGTTCGCGGCCTCGATGACGTCGGTGGCCCTTGAGCCCGCCGACGGCGGCACGCGGGTCACGCTCGTGGTGCGCCAGAAGCTGCGCGGCCCGGCGCGCTTCGGCGGCTGGGTGGTGCGGCGCGCCACGGGCCGCGTGCTCGACCAGGCGCTCGACGGGCTGGAGGCGCTGCATGGGGCGTGAGATGCGGTGGTGGGGGTGGGGGGAGGACGCCCATGCGGGCTCGACCTCGGAGGCGGCCTGGACGTGGCTCGAGCGCGAGCTGGGCGAGCTGTCGGCGCCGCAGGGACCGGTCACGCTCGACGACGTCCGCCTCGACGAGCCGGCGCTGCCCGCGGCGCTGCGTGAGCGCTTCGCCGAGATCCTGCGCGACGACCGCGCGGCGCGGGTCCTGCACGCGCGCGGGAAGTCGTATCCCGACCTCGTGCGCCAGCGCGCCGGCGACCTGGCGGGCGCGCCGGACGCCGTGCTCACGCCGCGCTCGCACGAGGAGGTCCGCGCCGTGATCTCGGCGTGCGCGGGCGCCGGGGTCGCCGTCGTGCCCTTCGGGGGCGGGACGAGCGTCGTCGGCGGCCTGGAGCCGCTGCGCGAGGGCTTCTCGGCGCTCGTCTCGCTCGACCTGGGCGCCCTGGACGCGCTCGAGACGCTCGACGAGCGCTCGCAGCTGGCGGTCGTTGGAGGCGGGATCCGCGCGGTCGAGCTCGAGGCGCGGCTGGCCGAGCGCGGCTACACGCTGGGCCACTACCCGCAGAGCTACGAGTACGTGACGATCGGCGGGTGCGTGGCGACGCGCTCGGCCGGGCAGGCATCGACCGGCTACGGGCGCATCGACGACCTCGTGGTAGGCGCCCGGCTCGCGGCGCCGGCCGGCGACCTCGACCTGCCCGCCCGGCCCGCGAGCGCGGCCGGGCCCGAGTTGCGGCGGCTCGTGATCGGCTCGGAGGGGGTGCTGGGGGCGATCACGCAGGTGGCGGTCCGCGTGCGCCCGGCGCCGGAGCTCACGCGCTACGAGGGCTGGATGTTCCCGGGCTTCGGCGAGGGCGCCGAGGCGCTGCGGCGCCTGGAGCAGGGCGCGATCGCCCCCGACGTCGCCCGGCTCTCCGACGAGCTCGAGACGCGGATGGGGCTCGGCCTGGCGGGCTTCGGCGGCCTGCGGGCGACCGCGCTGCGCGGCTACCTGCGCGCTCGCGGGATCGCGGATGGCTCGGTCGCCATCGTGGGCTGGGCGGGCGCCGAGGAGACGGTGCGCGCGCGGCGCGAGGCGGCGATCGAGGTGCTGCGCGACGGCGGCGGCGTCGCCCTGGGCACGCCGGCGGGGCGCACGTGGGTGCGCTCGCGCTTCCACGGCCCCTACCTGCGCGACGAGCTGATGGACCGCGGCGTCTTCGTCGAGACGCTCGAGACCGCGACCACGTGGGCCCAGCTCTTCTCGCTGTACCGGGCGGTGGGCGACGCGCTGCGCGCGCACGCGCCGCTCGTCGCGTGTCACATCTCGCATCTCTATCCGACGGGCGCGTCGCTGTACTTCACCTTCATGGCGCAGGCGCGGCGTGGGGAGGAGGTCGCCCAATGGGCCGCCGTGAAGGCGGCGGCGTGCTCGGCGATCGTGGAGGCGGGCGGGACGATCACCCACCACCACGCGGTCGGGCGCGACCACGCGCCGTACATGACCGCCGAGGTCGGGCCGCAGGGGATCGCGGCGCTGCGGGCATTGAAGGACGAGCTGGACCCGGCCGGGGTGATGAACCCCGGGAAGCTGCTGCCTGCGGCGGGCTAGCCGTTCGGGGGCGCTCAGCCGCCCGCGGCGGCCTGGATCTTGCCCTGCAGGTAGATCGTGCCCGGCTTCGTCGGGTTGCCGCTCGTCTCGCGGGTGACGATGACGTCCTTGTAGGTCGACAGGTCGACGCCCGACGGCAGCGCGCCCTGGTAGACGAGGTGGCCGTTGTTGTCGGTCTTGTCGAACCCGCCGATGAGCTTGGCCTGCGACCGGCTGTTGTAGGCCCAGATGCCGTAGGCGGCCTTCTTGTCGACGCTCAGGCCCTGGGAGACGGCGTTGACCGTCTGCTGGCCGTTGTTGTCGACGATCTGGACGATCGCGATCGCCTTCTTGGCGGGCGAGCCCTTCGGCGCGGTGAGGTTGATCTGGGCGCGGACCTGCGGCTGGGCCGCGGTCGAGGAGGTCGTGTCGGCGGCCTGGGTGCCGGTCGAGCTCTTCTTGTCGTCGCCCCCGGTGAGGACGACGATCAGCACGACGGCGATCGCGATGGCCGCCAGCGCGCCGCCGATGAGCAGCATGCCGCCGCGGCGGGAGACCCGGGGGCCGGCGGTGGGAGCCGGCGCGAAGGGGGTCGGGGTCTCGCCGGGCGCGGCCGCCTCCGCCGCCGGCGCGACCGCCTCCACTGGCGCGACCGCCTCCGCCGGCGCCGCCGCTTCGGCCGCCGGCTCCGCCTCGCCCGGGAGCTCCGGCAGCCGGCCGCCGGCAAGCGGCTCGAGCTCGCGCGCCACGCCGTGCGCCCAGGCGCGGCCGGCCGACGAGCCGTCGACGAACTCGCGCGTCGCGGCCGCCTCGTCCGGGCTCTGCTGGCCCAGCAGCCAGTCGGCGATCTCGTGCCGGCGCTCCGCCGGCAGGCCGCCGGCGCCGGGCCCGAGCGTGTCGAGGGCGTCGTAGGCGCGGGATCGCACCTCGCCGGACTCGAGCTTCAGGAGCTCGGACAGGTCGTCATAGCCCTTGCCCTGGCGGAGCAGGAGCTGCAGGACGGACTTCTGGTCGGCGGGCAGCGCGTCGAGACGGCTCATGAAGGGTCAGGAGGGTAGCGGCGCAGGTCAGTATCGTGCCGCACTCCGCATGACCGACATCGAGCCCATCGTCCCGCTCGACCGCACGTTCGACGCGCTCTACGGTCTCGAGGTCATCGAGTCCAGCGACGAGCTCGTCCGCGCTCAGGTCAGGGTCCGCGACGAGATCAAGCAGCCGATGGGGCTCGTCCACGGCGGCATTTACGCCTCGATCGCCGAGTCGATCACCTCGACGGCCACGGCGATGGCCGTGTGGCCCGACGGCAAGGCCGCCCAGGGCATGTCCAACCAGACGTCGTTCCTGCGCCCGATCACGACCGGCACGATCCACGCCGAGGCCCGCCGCCGCCACCGCGGCCGCACCACGTGGGTCTGGGAGGTCGACATCACCGACGACGAGGGCCGCCTGTGCGCCCTCGTCCGCATGACGATCGCCGTCCGCGAGATCCCAGTCCGCTGATTCGTCACAAACGAAGGTAGATCGGCAACCCCGGCCTCGCGACCCTGTGGGGGTGGGCGACCTTGAGCGCCATAGTGACCCCCAATGCAGCCCACCCCTGTGGTTGGCGGTGGTGGAGCGGGCCGAAGGGCAGTGGGGAGTGGTGTCGCGCGGCGAGTTGGTCGCGCTCGGTGTGTCGGGCGGCGCGCATCGACGCGTGGCGGCGGAGGGGGCGCCTGCGGTTGCTGCATCGCGGTGTGTACGCCGTCGGCCATCGCCGGCTGCGGCCCGAGGGCCACCGCCTCGCGGCGGTGCTGGCGTGCGGGCCCGGCGCCGTGCTCAGCCACACCAGCGCCGCCGCCCACTGGGGCCTGCTGAACAGCGACCAACAGCGCATCGACGTCACCGCCCACCGCGGCAGACGCGGCGCCCCGGGGATCCGCCTGCACCGCACACGCTCCCTCGATGCCCAAGACACCACCAGCCATCGAGGGATCCCGACCACGACGGTGAGCCGCACGCTCCTCGACCTGGCGGCTGCCAGGCCCGAGCGTCTCGAGAACGCGCTCGCCCAGGCGATGCGCCAAAACCTCTACGACCATCGGGCGCTGGAGAGCGTCGTGGCCAGGAGCAGCGGGCATCGCGGCAGCGGGGCGCTGACCAAGGCGATCGCCCACGACCCGAAGTGGACCCGCGGCGCCTTCGAGCCACGCTTCCTCAAGCTGCTGCGCGACGCCGGCCTCCCCGAGCCGCTGGTCAACGAAGCCCTCCACGTCCCCGACTTCGGCGAGTGCCAGCCCGACTTCCACTGGCCCTCGCAGCGCCTGATCGTCGAGCTCGACGACTGGCACTCCCACCGTACCCGCGCCGCCTTCGAGCGCGACCGCGCCAAGGACGCCGCCCTGACCGCCATCGGCTACCGCGTGATGCGCTTCACGACGCGAACCGACCCCGAGACCGTCCTGCGCCGCGTCGAAGCCGTCCTCAGCGCAGGAAGCCGCCCTCGGAGTGGATGACCTGGCCCGTGACCCACCCGGCGTCCTCCGAGCACAGCCAGGCCACCACCGCCGCCGCGTCCTCGGGGCGTCCGATCCGCCCCATCGGGAAGCGGGGGAGGAGCTCCGCGCGCAGGTCATCGTCGATCCAGCCCGTGTCGTTGGGTCCCGGGCCCACCGCGTTGACCGTGATGCCGAAGCCCGCGACCTCGGCCGCGAGCTGGCGCGTGAAGGCCTCCAGAGCGCCCTTGGAGGCCGTGTAGGCCAGCTCCTCGCGCATCGGGCCCAGGAACTGCCCCGAGACGAGGTTCACGATCCGCCCCGGGCGCTCGGCGCGCGCGAGCAGCGCGCTCAGGAGCATCGGGGCGCGGACGTTGACCGCGAAGTGCTCGTCGATGGTGGCGGCGTCGAGCACGCGGAAGCCGTCGCGCGTGGAGTGGGCGGCGTTGTTGACGAGCACCGTGGGGTGGCCGAGGCGCTCGGTCACCGCGTCCATCAGGTGCTCGGGGGCGACCGCCTCCGACAGGTCGGTCGTGAAGGCGGTGCCCGGCAGGTCGGCGGCGACCGCCTCGTCGGGCATCACCGTGAAGGCGACCGTCGCGCCGCGGTCAGCCAGCGCCCGCACGCACGCCGCCCCGATCCCGCGCGGGTTCCCGGCGCCGGTGACGATGGCGATCATCCGCCGTAGCGATTGACGATCGGCACGCGCCGGTCGCGGCCGAAGGCCTTCGAGGTGACCTTGATCCCCGGCGGGTTCTGGCGGCGCTTGTACTCGGAGAGGTCGACGAGCCGGATGACGCGGTCGACGTCGGCCTCGGGCAGCCCGCGCGCGATGAGCTGCTCGCGCCCGAGGTCCTCCTCGACGTAGCCCTCGAGGATGGCGTCGAGGATCTCGTAGGGCGGCAGCGAGTCCTGGTCGCGCTGGTCGGGGCGCAGCTCGGCCGACGGCGCGCGGGTGACGATCGACTCGGGCACCGGCGACTCCGGATCGCGCCGCGCCCGCTCGGCCACGAGCCGGTAGACGAGCAGCTTCGGCACGTCCTTGATGACCGCGAAGCCGCCGGCGCTGTCGCCGTAGAGCGTCGAGTAGCCGACCGACATCTCCGACTTGTTGCCCGTCGTGAGCACGAGCCAGCCGAACTTGTTGGACATCGCCATGAGCAGGTTGCCGCGGATGCGCGCCTGCAGGTTCTCCTCGGTGATGTCGGGCTCGCGGCCGGCGAAGACCTCGGCCAGCAGCTCGTCATAGCCGTGCATCGCCTCGGCGATCGGCAGCTCGATCAGGTCGACCCCGAGGTTCGCGGCCAGCACGTGCGCGTCGGAGCGCGTGCCCTCCGAGGAGTACGGCGAGGGCATCGTCACGCAGGTCACGCACTCCGGGCCGAGCGCGTCGACGGCGATGAGCGCCACGAGCGTGGAGTCGATGCCGCCCGAGAGCCCGATCACCACGTGCTCGAAGCCGCTCTTGCGCACGTAGTCGCGCGTCCCGAGCACGAGCGCCGCGTAGATCTCGGCGTCCGCGTCGAGGAGGTCGGCCACCGGCCCGCCTGGCGCCGCCGCGGCGTCGGAGCGCCCCTCGGTCGTGAAGGAGCCGAACTGGGCGACCTCGGCGACCATCCGGCGCGCCGCCGGCCGCGCGCGGGTGTCGCGCAGCCGCGCCGCCCCGGCGGCCTCGACGTCGACGTCGCACACGAGCAGCTCCTCGGCGAACTGCGCGGCACGGGCGATGACCTCGCCGTCGTGGTCGACCACGAACGAGTGGCCGTCGAAGACGAGCTCGTCCTGCCCGCCGACCAGAGCGCAGAAGGCGACCGCGGCGAGGTTGTCACGCGCGCGCTGGGCGATCATCTGCTCGCGCTGGCGCCCCTTGCCCGCCTGGTAGGGCGAGGCGGAGATGTTGAGCACCAGCCGCGCGCCGGCGAGCGCCTCGTCGGTCATCGGGGCGCCGGGGACCCAGATGTCCTCGCAGATGGTGAGCCCGACCTTGATCCCGTCGACCTCGATGATCGCGCCGCCCGGGCCGCGCTGGAAGTAGCGCAGCTCGTCGAAGACGCCGTAGTTGGGCAGGTTGACCTTGCGGTAGATCGCCTGCACCTCGCCGTCCGCGAGGACCGCCGCCGCGTTGTAGACGTCGTCGGCGCGCTCGGGGAAGCCGACGACGGCGACGATCCCCTGGACGGAGGCGGCGATCCGGTCGACCGCCGCGCGCGCGTCGGCCAGGAAGTGCTCCTTGAGCAGCAGGTCCTCCGGCGGATAGCCGGTGATCACCAGCTCGGGGAAGAGCGCGAGCTGCGCTCCGGCCGCGCGCGCACGCGCGAGATCCGAGAGCACCTTGGCCTCGTTGCCGGCGATGTCGCCGACCGTCGGGTCGATCTGGGCGAGGGCGACGCGCATTCGTCACCCCAATGATGACGGTCAGGCCCGTGCAGCCTCGGGCGCGCGCTTGCGCGCCGCGCCCGCCGGCGCCTTCGGGGCGGGCAGCCCGGCCGCACGCGAGAGGTCGGCGATCGCCAGCCGCAGGTCGTCGGCGAGGTCCTCGAGGTCGGCCATCGCGTCGTAGTCGCCGAGCAGGCCGAAGCCGAGACGACCGTCATAGCTCATGATCGCGATCCCCAGCGCCTGCTGGTGGGCGAGCGGGACGACCGGATAGAAGCCGACCATCAGCCGCCCGAGCAGGTAGAGCGGGATCTGCGGCCCGGGGACGTTCGTGACGACGAGGTTGAAGAAGCGCTGGCGCGCCTGCAGCCGCGCGGCCTGCGACATGATCGTCGGCGGGGCGAAGTCGGCCAGCGAGGTCAGCGCCTGGGCGCCCACGGCCTGGCCGGACTCCTTGAGCCCGCGCATCGCCTCGCCGACCTCGGCGAGCACGGCCTCGGGGTCCTCGACCCCGACCGGCAGGGGCGCCCACATGGCGGCCACGCGGTTGCCCAGGGCGCCGCGCTCGACGTCAGCGCGCACGGAGACCGGGACCATCGCCTTGAGCACGAGCCCGTCGGTCTCGATCTGGCGCCGGCGCAGGAAGCGCCCGAGCGCAAGCGCCACCGCCGCGAGCACGACATCGTTGAGCGTCCCGCCGAGCTCGTTCTTGATCGCCTTGAAGCGCGCGACCTCCGAGTCGACCCAGGTGTAGCGCCGGTGCGGGCCGATCGGCACGTTGAACGGCGACGGCGGCGCCGGGCGCAGCCCCGCCCATGCCATCGCGCCGACGCCGACGAGCCACTCGCCAGCCTGCCCGAGCACGTGGCGCGGCGCCCGCGTGAGCGCCCGCACCCCGCGCGCGCCCTCGGCCGGCACCGTCGCGCGCTCGGCGAGCGCCTCGGCGAGCAGCTCCACGCCGGTCGGCTCGGGGCGCGGCACCCACTCGCGCGCCTCGGTGGCCGCCGGCGCGGGCTCGGGCGACGTGTCGAAGAGCACCGAGGTCACGTCGACGCCGCTGACGCCGTCGACCAGCGCGTGGTGGGTCTTCGAGATGATCGCGAAGCGCCCGCCGGCGAGCCCTTCGACGAGGTTGATCTCCCACAGCGGCTTGGTGCGGTCCAGCGGACGGGCGAAGAGGCGCCCGGCGAGGTTGCGCAGCTGCTCGTCGGAGCCCGGGGCCGGGAGCGCGCTGTGACGGACGTGGTAGCCCGGGTTGAAGTGGGGGTCGTCGACCCACACCGGCCGGCCCTGGCCGTAGGGCACGTGGGCGAGCTTCTGGCGGTAGCGCGGCACGAGGTGCATGCGCGAGGCGATGATCTCGACGAGGTCGTCGTAGGCCGGCGCCTCGCCCTCGAAGACGAGCACGCCCGCGACGTGCATGTGCGCGCCGCCGCGCTCGAGGTGCAGGAAGCCCGCGTCGAGGGCGGTCAGTCGATCGCGCTTGGACACGCCTCGATCCTCACACGTCGCGCGCCCCTCCACAACGTTGCACAAGTTGTGTAGAGTTCGCGCACAGATGACCGACCTAAGCGACCCGCGGAGCTTCGAGCGCGCCTACGACGAGCACGCGCGCGGGGTCTATCGCGCGGCGTTCCGCGTCCTCGGCAGCGCCGCCCAGGCCCAGGACGTCACCCAGGACGTCTTCGTCAAGCTCTGGCGCGAGCCGTCGAAGTTCGACTCCGGACGCGGCGAGCTCGGCGCCTACCTGCGCCTCATGGCGCGCAGCCGCGCCCTCGACGTCTGGCGCGAGGCCCAGGCCGCCGGGCGCGCCTCGGACCGCCTGCGCGACGTGGTGGCGACGCTCGAGGAGCGCGCCGACGAACGCCCCGCGCTCGCCGCCGAGCGCCACGGCGAGCGCGGCACCGTCCGCGACGCGCTGCGCTCCCTGCCCGCCGCCCAGCGCGAGGCGATCGTCCTGGCCTACTGGGGCGGACTGACCGCCGCCCAGATCGCGCGCCGCTGCGGCGTGCCGCTCGGCACGGTCAAGAGCCGCATCCGCCTCGGCCTGGCCAGGATGCGCTCCGAGTTCGGAGGGGCGCTCGCCGCCTAGCTGTAGCCTGGGGCGGGCGGTGCCCGTCAACGGAAGCCAGTTCGATCCCCGCCTGCTGCCGGTCTATCTCGACGGGCGCGAGGCCGTCGGCGACGTCGAGTGGTTCGACGCGCATACCCACATCGGCCAGAACGATCCGGACGGGCGCAAGGCGACCGCCGACGAGATCATCGGCGGCCTCGACGCCGCGCGCCACCAGCGCGCGCTGCTCTTCGCGATGCACGAGCCGGACGGCTACCGCAAGGCCAACGACGCCGTCCTCGCCGCCACGGCCGCCTCCGACGGGCGCCTGCTGCCGCTCGCGCGCATCGCGCCCAACGCCGGCAACGCGCTCGCCGAAGCGCAGCGCTGCCTGGAGGGCGGCGCGCGCGGCTTCAAGCTGCACCCGCGCTCGGACGCCTTCGGGCTGCCGCACCCGGTCGTCGAGCAGGTCGTGGCGCTGGCCCATGAGGCGCGCGCGCCGGTCCTCTTCCACGCGGGCCGCGGCATCCCGCACCTCGGCGACGCCGTCGTCGAGCTCGCCCATCGCTACCCGGGCGCGCGACTGATCCTCGCCCACGCCGGGATCAGCGACCTGGGCTGGATCGCCGACGAGGCGGCGGCGCTGGACAACCTCTTCTTCGACACGGCCTGGTGGAACGTCGCCGACCAGCTCCAGCTCTACGCGACCATCCCGCCGGGGCGGATCCTCTATGCCAGCGACATGCCCTACGGCCCGGGCCTGTTCGCCGCCTACATCTTCCTGCGCGTCGCGCGTTCGGTCGGCCACGGGCCCGAGGCGCTGCGGGCGATCGCCGGCGAGCAGCTCGCGCGCGTCGTGGCGGGGGAGGACCCGCTCGACGTCGGCCCCGCGCCCGGTCACGGGGCGGTGGGCGAGCGCGTCATCGAGGCCGAGCGCGTCGTCTCCTATCTGGCGGCCGCCCTGCAGCTCGCGCTGCGCGGCCTGCCGCCCGCCGAGCCGGTCGCGCTCGCGCGCCTGGCCTGCCGCACCTGCCGCGACGGCAACGTCCGCGAGGTGCTGACCTACGTCGACGGCCTGCTCGCCATCGGCCAGGAGAACGCCGCCGCCCACCCGGACGTGCCGCTGGCGGTCATGCCCGCGGCGCTCCTGGCGATGGTGGTCGCGGGCACCGCGGGGGCCGGAGTGCCGGCCGCCGCTGTGTGACCCTCGTCACACGAACCCTTCAGAACACCTCCTACCCTGCCGAACTTCTGTTCGACTCGCCGAATCGCCTTCGCACGTATCCGGGGGCGAGCGAGGCAGGGCCGGCGCCTGAGGGCGCCGTAGCGACGGCACACCGTTTCGCCGCGCTCGTGCCCGCCTCGTAGGCGGCTGACGCAAGGAGGAATCGACCTCGTATGAGGCCGCATCTGAACTTGCGCGCCCGCCGCGCCCTCGCGGCGCTGGGCGCGCTCTGCTTCGCCATGACGATCGCCGTGCTGCCGGGCACCGCGCAGTCCGATGACACCACCGGCACCGCCACCGCCAACGCCCACGCCGCGGTCGCGGCCGACATCAGGCCCGGCAAGAGCCGCCTGAACGTGCTCGCGGGCCGCCGCGCCAGCGTGAGCGGGACCATCGCCTCCGGCGCCGCCGGCCGGCGCGTGCTCCTGCAGCGCCGCGGCGCCGGCGGCTGGGCGACGATCGACCGCGCCACCACGCGGGCGGGCGGCCGCTTCGCCTTCGCCTTCCGCCCGCGGCGCCCGAGCAGCGCCAGGGTGCGGGTGCTCGTCGACGCCGCCCGGCGCGAGATCGGGCGCCTGAACGTCTACCGCCGCGCCTCGGTCTCGTGGTACGGCCCGGGCCTGTACGGCAACAGGCTGTCGTGCGGCGGGACCCTGACGCCGGGCACGCTCGGCGTCGCCCACAAGACGCTGCCGTGCGGCACGCGCCTGACCCTGCGCAAGGGAAGCCGCGTCGTACGCGTGCGCGTGGTCGACCGCGGGCCCTACGTCGGCGGGCGCGAGTTCGACCTCACGTCGGCGACGCGCCGGCGCCTGCGCTTCGGCGGGGTGGGGTCGGTGCTGGTGACGAGCTGAACGCCGTCACCCCGCCGTCGTACCCTCGGGAGGTTGAGCGAACAGCCTCCCGAGCGGCCCCGGCGCGTCATCGCGCACCTCGACTGCGACTCGTTCTACGCGAGCGTCGAGCTGCTGCGCCGCCCGGAGCTGCGGGGGCGGCCGGTCGTCGTGGCCGGGAGCGGGCCGCGGGCGGTGGTCACGACGGCCAGCTACGAGGCGCGCCGCTTCGGGGTGCAGTCTGCGATGTCGGCGGCGCGGGCCCGGCGACTGTGCCCGCACGCGGTCTTCCTCACGCCCGACTTCACGGCCTACCGCGAGAAGTCGCGCGAGGTCTGGGAGCTCGTGCGCGAGCGGCTGGACTGCCCGATGCAGGGGATGTCGCTCGACGAGGCCTACGTCGACGTCACCGCGATCGACAAGCCCCTGCGCGTGCTCCACGAGCTGGTCGGGGAGGTCCGCGAGCGCACCGGGATCACGATCTCGGTGGGCGTCGGGCCCTCGCGCCTGGTGGCCAAGACCGCGAGCGACGCCGAGAAGCCGGCGGGCTTCGTCGTCCTCTCGCGCGAGCAGGCGTGCCAGCGCTTCGCCGCCAAGCCGACACGCCTGCTGCAGGGCATCGGCCCGCGCACGCAGGAGCGCCTGGCCGAGCTGGGGCTCACCACCGTCGGCGAGCTGCAGGCCGCCGACGTCGCCGAGCTCGTCGCGCGGTTCGGCGAGCGCATGGGGCGCTGGCTGAACGCGGCCGCCTTCTTCCACGACGACTCCCCGGTCGTCGCGCGCGCCAAGGCCAAGAGCCTGTCGAGCGAGACGACGTTCGACGAGGACGTCGACGACCTCGCCGCGCTCGAGGAGACGATCCGCCGCCTGGCGGCCGACGTCTGCGGTGGCCTGCAGCGCCGCGACATGCGCGGGCGCACGATCGGCATCAAGGTCCGCCTCGACGACTGGACCAACGCGACGCGCGCGCGGACGGTCGAGGGCTTCACGAACGACACCGCCGAGGTCACGGCGGTCGCCCTCGAGCTGCTGCGGGCGTACGCGCCGGCGCGCCCGGTCCGCCTGCTCGGCGTCCGGGTGGCGTCCTTCGAGGACGAGGTCGCGGCGCCGCCCTCGACGCCGTCCGCTCAGCTCGCGCTGGAGGTCTGAGGGGCTTCGCCCTCGCCCTCGGCGACCGCCGCGAGGCGGTCGTGGAGCTTGTCGCGCAGCTGGTCGGGGTCGTACTCCTCGTGGTCGCGGCGCTTGCGCGCGACGACGACGCCGGTGGTGGCGGCCACGCCCGCGACGCCCGCGAGGCCAACGATCTTCCAGGGAACGCCCATGGGTGCGTAAGTTACCGTCCGTGGACGGCCCGAACCTGACCCTCGACGAGGCGATCGCGACCGCGTCGACCGGCGACGTCTGGCTCTTCCGCGGCAAGTCGTTCGCCGACCTGGCGATTCGCACGGTGACCAACGCGCCGATCAATCACGTCGGGATGGTCGTCGCGCTCGACGACCTGCAGCCGCTGCTCTGGCACGCGGAGCTCGGCAAGTCGCTGCCCGACGTGTGGACCGGCGAGCGCCAGCGCGGCGTCCAGCTGCACAAGCTCGTCGACGCCGTCACGATGTGGAAGCACCGCTACGGCCAGCGCGGCTGGGTGCGCCCGCTCGAGGGCAAGATCGAGCGCGAGCACGAGGACCGCCTGATGGAGGTCATCGAGCGCTACGACGGGCGGCCGTTCCCGACCACGGCCGGCCTCGCGCGCTCGTGGGCGACCGGGCGCGTGCGCCGGCGCCCCGCGCAGGCGCTCGAGACCGTCTACTGCGCCGAGCTCGTCGCCACGACCTACCAGTACATGGGGCTGCTCCCCGACGAGCGCCCGCCGAGCTGGTATGACCCCGGGCGCTTCTGGAGCGGCGACTCGCTGGAGCTCGTGCCGCCCTTCGAGCTCGGCACCGAGATCCCGGTGTCGGTGCCCGACCCGCCGGGCGAGCCGCCGGCGGAGGCGGCGCCCGCCGAGGCGGAGGCGGGGGCGGTCTCTGCACCCGTCACGGAGGCCGGCGCCGGCGAGTGAACGGGGCCGACGAGCGCCACGCGTCGTGGCTGGAGCTGTTCTTCGACCTCGTCTTCGTGGTCGCGATCGCGCAGCTCGCGCAGGAGCTCGTCCGCGACCACAGCCTCGGGGGCTTCGCGATCTTCGCGGGCCTGTTCCTGCCGGTCTTCATCGCCTGGCAGGGCTTCACGTTCTACGCCGATCGCTTCGACACCGACGACGCGCTCTTCCGCGTGGCGCTGCTGGGAGCGATGCTCGCGATCGCGGCGCTGGCGGTGCAGATCCCGGACGTCGCCGCCGGGCGCCACGACGCCGGCTTCGTCGTCGCATACGTGACGCTGCGCGCGCTGCTGGTCGCGCTCTACCTGCGCGCGTGGGCGCGCGCGCCCGCCGCGCGGCCCCTGATCGCCCGCTACGCCGGCGGCTACTCGCTGAGCATCGCGATCTGGCTGGCCTCGCTGCTCGTCGACCCGCCCGTGCGCTACGTGCTGTGGGGCGTGGGCCTGGCGATCGAGTACGCGATGCCGGTCGTGGCCCAGCGCTTCCACTCGCGCCTGCCGGTGGATCCCGCGCATGTCCCCGAGCGCTTCGGCCTCTTCACGATCATCGTGCTCGGCGAATCGGTCGTCGCGGTCGCGCTGGGGACCGCCCACGAGGACTGGCGACTGGCCTCGGCGACGACCGCCGCGCTGGGCTTCGCGGCCGCCGCTTGCCTGTGGTGGGTGTACTTCGGGCGCGGGATGGCGGGCGGGCTGAGCAGCACCGACGGCTCGATGCAGCTCTACACGCGCATCCACATCCCGCTCCTGGCGGGCCTGACCGCCGTCGGCGCGGGCGTGCACATGCTGATCCAGGAGGCTTCGGCCGGCGGCGTGCAGGCGGGCGCGGCGTGGGCGCTCGACGGCGGCGCGGCGCTCTACCTGCTGTGCCTGACGATCGCCCAGGCGGTCACCGACCGCGGCGCGCCCTCGCGCGCGGCGCGGGCGCTGGCCGGTGTGGCGCTCGTCGCCGTCGCCGCGCTCGTCGGGCTTCTGACCCCGGTGGCCGTCGCGGCCGCCTCGGCGGCGGCGCTGTGCGCGCTCGTCGTCTACGAGGAGCGCGCCTAGAGCGACGCGACGGCGTCGAGCAGCCGTCCGACGTCGTCCTCGTCGTTGTAGGCCACGACCCCGGCGCGCAGCGCGCCGTCGGGCTCGAGGCCCAGCCAGCGCGAGAGCTCGAGCGCGTAGTAGTTGCCGTGCCAGACGGCGACCTCCGCGCGCGCAAGGGCGGCGGCCACGTCGTGCGACGAGCGCCCCGCGACCGTGAACATCACCGTCGCGGTGCGGTCGCGCGCCGAGCCGTGAACGGTGACGCCGTCCACGTCCCGCAGCCCCTCGACCATCTGCGCCAGCAGCCGGTCCTCGTGGGCGCGCAGCTCCTCGCGATCGAGTGCGACGACGAAGTCGGCGGCCGCGCGAACGCCGACCAGCGACTCGAAGGGCAGCGTCCCGAGCTCCCAGCGGTCCGGCACCTCGTCGGGCGAGGGGCGCAGCTTGTCGGGCCCGAGCTCGGCCAGGAGCTCCGGCCGCGCCCAGAGGATCCCGATGTGCGGGCCGAACCACTTGTAGGCCGAGCAGGCCAGCGCGTCGCAGTCCAGCGCGGCGACGTCGATGGCGCGGTGGGGCGTGGCGTGGACGGCGTCGACGAAGACGCGCGCGCCGACCGCATGCGCCTCCCCGACGATGCCCGGCAGGTCGGGGATCGTGCCCACGGCGTTGGAGGCCGCGGTCACAGCGACCCAGCGCGTGCGCTCGGAGAGCACCGCCGCGACCGCCGAGGCCGGGAGCTCGAGCGTCTCGCGCTCGGGCTCGGCGAAGAGGACCTCGGCGCCCGCCCGCTGGGCGGCGATCAGCCACGGCGCGACGTTGGCATCGTGGTCCAGGCGCGTGAGCACGAGCTCGTCGCCGGGGCGCAGCGTGCGCCCGACGGCGGCCGAGAAGCGCATCGTCAGCGCCGTCATCGAGGGGCCGAAGACGACGCCCTGCGCGCTCGCGCCTAGCAGCTTGGCGACCGAGGCGCGCGCACCGGCCACGAGCGCGTCGGTCCGCTCGGCGGCGCGGAAGGCGCCGCCGTGGTTGGCGTTGTCGCCCGAGCGCATGAAGGCGGCCATCTCCTCGATGGCGTCGTCGACCATCTGGGTGCCGGCGGCGCCGTCCAGGCGCGCCCAGCCGTCCGCTAGGCCGGGGAAGCGGGTGCGGTGCATGGGTCCGCACCCTAGTACCGTGCCGCTCCATGCCGAACGCCGCCTTCGACGGGACCTCGCTGTACTACGAGCGCCGCGGCGCCGGCGAGCCGGTGCTGCTCGTCCAGGGCATGAGCGGCACGCACCTCGCCTGGGGCGAGCCCTTTCTGGGCGGCCTCGGCGACGACCTCGACGTGGTGGCCTACGACCATCGCGGCGTGGGGGAGTCCACGCCGCAGGACGGGCCGATCACCATCGACCAGCTCGCCGACGACGCCGCGGGCCTGATCGGGGCGCTCGGGTGGGAGGACGCGCACGTCGTCGGGATCTCGATGGGCGGGATGGTCGCCCAGGAGCTCGCGCTGCGTCACCCCGGGCGGATCCGCACGCTGACGCTGGGGTGCACGTACCCGGGCGGCGCCGAGGGCCGACTCGCCGACCCGGCGCTCATCCAGGAGCTCGCCGGCGCGCTCATGTCGGGCGACCGTGAGCTGGCGCTGCGCACCGGCTTCGCCGCGAACCTGTCGACCGCCTACGTCGCCGACGAGGCCAACTGGCCGGCGTTCCATGCGATGGCGACCGAGCTGCCGGTGCCGGTGCCGGTGATCATGCTGCAGATGCAGGCGGTCATGGGCCATGACGCGAGCGCGCGGCTCGCGAGCATCGAGGCGCCGACCCTCGTCGTCCATGGCACCGAGGACCGCATGCTCCCGGTCGAGAACGGCAAGCTCATCGCGCGGCTGATCCCCGGCGCGCGGCTGGAGCTGCTCGACGGCGTCGGCCACATGTTCTGGTGGGAGGAGCCCGAGCGCAGCGCCGCGCTCGTGCGCTCCCACGTCGCCGGTCAGTAGAGCGCGGCGGCCAGGCGGCGGCGCGCGTCGCGCGCCAGCGGGTGCTCGACCCCGAGCTCGTCGAGCGCCCCGACGACCACCTTGCGCACGTCGTCCTGGTGGCCGTCGGCGCTCGTGAGGGCGGCGATGAGCAGGTCGATGGCGCGCTCGACGTCGCCGTCGTCGAGGGCCTGGAAGGCCTCGTCGAGGTCGAGGTCGTCGGCGCCCTCCAGGCGGATCCGGGCGGCCAGGCCGTCGGCGGCGAACGAGCCGCTGACGTTGGCCAGCAGCGCGGCGGCCTCGTCGGCCTCGCCGCGGCGGTGCAGCAGCCCGGCGAGCGGGACGGCGGCGTCAGCGCGGCCGGGCTCGAGCTCGAGGGCGCGGCGCAGCGACGCCTCGTCACCGCCGGCGACGAGGGCGTCGGCCTCGCTGGGCACGAGCGCGTCGAAGAAGCGCTCGACGTTGGCGGGCGGCTGCACGCCGACGAACTCGTCGACCACGCGGCCGCCCTTGAACGCCTTGACGGCGGGGATCCCCTGGATGCCGAACGCCTGCGCCAGCGACGGGTTGGCGTCGGTGTCGAGCTTGGCGAGGACGACCTGGCCCTCGCGTTGCGCCGCGGCCTTTTCGAGGAGCGGGGTCAGCGCGCGGCACGGGCCGCACCACTCGGCCCAGAAGTCGACGACGACGGGGGTCGTGCGCGAGCGCTCGACGACCTCCTGCTCGAAGTCCTGCTCGGTGACGTCGATGACGGCCATGCCTTCGATGATAGGACTCCGGCGATGGCGCTCCACGTCGAGGACGACGGCGAGGGCATCCCGGTCGTCCTGCTGCATGGCCTGACCGCGACGCACCGCTATGTGGTGATGGGCTCCAAGGCGCTCGAGCGCTCGGGCCACCGCGTGATCGCCTACGACGCGCGCGGGCATGGGCGCAGCGATCCGGCGCCGGCGCCGGAGGCCTATCGCTATGAGGATCTCGTCGCCGACCTCGCGCAGGTGATGGACGAGCGCGGCATCGAGCGCGCGGTCCTCGCGGGCGCCTCGATGGGGGCGCATACGCTGCTGCGCTTCGCCCTGGAGTACCCCGAGCGGGCGGCGGCGCTGGTCGTGATCACGCCCGCCTACGATCCCGTCGACCACGACGACCCGGCGCGGCTGGCGCGCTGGGACGCGCTCGCCGCGGGGCTGCGCAGCGGCGGCGTCGACGGGTTCGTGGCCGCCTACGGCGACCCCGGCGTGCCCGGGGCGTGGCGCGAGACGGTGGTCAAGGTGCTGCGCCAGCGCCTGAGCGCCCACGAGCACCCGGAGGCGGTGGCCGACGCGCTGGAGGCGGTGCCGCGCTCGCGGCCCTTCGGGACCCTGCACGACCTCGCCGCAATCGAGGCGCCGACGGTGATCGTCGCCGACCGCGACGAGGCCGATCCGGGCCATCCCCTGAGCGTGGGGGAGGACTACGCGCGCGTCATCCCGGGCGCGAAGCTGCTGGTCGAGGAGCCGGGGCGCTCGCCGCTGGCCTGGCAGGGCGGCCAGCTCTCGAAGGTGATCGCGGAGGCCGCCGGGGGGGCGGAGGCCTAGCTCCGCCCCCTCGGCTGTCGCGGCCGGGCTCTCCACCCGCCGTCTCGTGGCGCCCCGCTGAGCGCGGGCTCAGTCGCCTTCCGCTTCGATCTTCTTGCCGTTGGTGCCGACGACGTACCACTCGGCGCCGAAGGCGTCGAGGCCCTCGCCCTTGGTGGCGCCGACCTTGTTGGCGTCGCCCTTGAACGTGTAGAGCGGGTGCTTGTTGTAGGTCACCTGCGTGGTGCCGTCCGAGCGCTTGGTCGTGCCCAGCAGCGAGGACTTCACGCTGCCGGAGGCCTTCGGCTTGCCCTTGGTCAGCAGCGGAGGCCAGTTGGTGGCGCACGCGCCCGAGCACGCGCTCTTGCCGTGCTTGTCCTTCTCGAACAGGTAGAGCGTGTGCGAGCTCCCGTTGACGAGGATCGTGCCGAGCTTGACGTGATGCGTCTTCACGGTGGCGGGCTTGCTCACGGCCGATGAAGCGATCGCGGTGATCCCGAGGGCGGCCGCCGCGACAGCGGCGAGCGTGACGAGGACGACGGAACGTCGCATGTGCATCCCTTTCGCTGGCGCCGGACCACGAAGCGGGGGAGGTCCGGGTCTTGCCTTGCTGACGCCATCCGCCACGGATCCTTCCCGCCAATCCGCGCGTGCGCTGCTGCTTGACAGGCCGCGAACGTGGGTGAGAGGGTCGGCGCCATGGCGATCGCACAGCAGTCGATGACCGACGAGCAGCGCAAGTCGGTCGCGCTCGAGTACCTCAAGGCCTTCGACAACGGCGGCGTGACCTCGACCGGGGCGAGCATCCTCGACCTCTTCGCCGACGACGCCCAGGTCCACTTCCCGAAGTGGGGCCTGGCCAACGGCAAGGAGGCGATCGGCCAGTGCTTCACCGACGTCGGCGGGACGCTGCGCGCGATCCGCCACGACTACGCGAACTTCAACTGGCTCATGACCGGCGGCGACTGCTTCGTCTGCGAGGGGACCAGCTACGGCGAGCACCAGGACGGCGAGTGGCGCGCGGGGATCACGCACGCCGGGCGCTGGTGCGACGTCTTCGAGGTCCGCGACTTCCTCATCCAGCGCTGCTTCATCTACCTCGACCCCGACTACGCGGGGGCCGACACCGATCGCTATCCGTGGCTCTCCGCGAACGGGCGCGACGCCTCGCAGCCGCTGGGGTGACGCTGCGCCAGGCGGCTGTGCAGTGACCCTGGACACATTCTGGGTCCGACGGTTACAGTGGATCGCGGATGTCCATCGACCCCACCGGAGCCAGGCGCCTTCGCGATCTGACCGCAGACTTCCAGGACGGCGTCGGGCAGCGGCTCCGCGCCGAGCGCGAGGGCCACGGACTGAGCCTGCGCGAGCTGGCGCGACGGCTGGAGATCTCGCCCAGCGCCCTGTCGCAGATCGAGACCGGCCGTTCGCGGCCGTCGGTGGGAACGCTCTACGCGATCGTCACCGAGCTCGAGATGTCGCTCGACGAGCTCTTCGGCTCGCCGCACATGCAAGCGGCGGCGCCGCGCCCCGCCGAGCCGGAGGACGGCGGGCGGGCCACGCTCGTCCAGCGCCGAGACGCACGGAAGGGCATCGACCTCGAGTCTGGCGTGCGCTGGGAACGGCTGACGCCGACTGCCGAGCACGACGCGGACTTCCTGTACGTCGTCTACGAGATCGGCGGTGCCTCGAGCCGGCACGGGACCCACATGCGCCACATGGGACGCGAGTACGGCCTCGTCCTTTCGGGGCGCCTGCGTGTCACGATCGGCTTCGACGACGAGTACGAGCTCGGCCCGGGCGATTCGATCGCGTTCGAGTCCTCGCGGCCACATCGCTTGGAGAACGCCGGCGACGAGCCCGTCGAGGCGATCTGGTTCGTCGTCGGGCGCTCGGAGAGCGATGCCCGCAAGCTCGCGCTGGACGCTCCGCTCGAGCCGGGGTAAGGTGGCCCGGAGTGTCAAGTGTCAACGCACACTCGGCGCGACTCAGCCGGGTTGGTCGAGGAGGAGGCTTCCGAGCATGTCGGTAGACGTCAAGGGCGACCAAGCCGGGCAGTCCGTGTCGCGCCCGATGAACGGCGACGAGTACGTGGACAGCCTCAAGGACGGGCGCCAGATCTACATCCACGGCGACCGCGTCGACGACGTCACGACGCACCCGGCGTTCCGCAACAGCGTGCGCTCGATCGCCCGCCTGTACGACGCGCTGCACGACCCCGAGCTCAAGGGCGTGCTGACGTCCGAGACCGACACCGGCAGCGGCGGCTACACGCACCCGTTCTTCAAGGCGCCGCACTCGGCGGAGGACCTCGTCGCCGGCCGCGACGCGATCGCCGCCTGGCAGCGGCTCACCTACGGCTGGATGGGCCGCAGCCCCGACTACAAGGCGGCCTTCCTGGCGACGTACGGCCCCAACGCCGACTACTACGCGCCGTTCGCCGACAACGCGCGCCGCTGGTACCGCGAGTCGCAGGAGCGCGTGTACTTCATGAACCACACGCTCGTGAACCCGCCGGTCGACCGCGACAAGGAGATCCACGAGGTCTCCGACGTCTTCATCCACGCGGTCCGGGAGACCGACGAGGGCGTCGTCGTCCGCGGCGCGAAGATGGTGGCCACGGGCTCGGCGCTGTCGAACTACAACTTCGTCTCCTACCACGGGAACCTGCCCATCAAGAAGGAGGAGTACGCCCTCTCCTTCTTCGCGCCGATGGACCACCCGAACATCAAGCTGCTGTGCCGGCCGTCCTACGAGTTCATGGCCGCCGCCGTCGGCAGCCCGTTCGACTACCCGCTCTCGAGCCGCTTCGACGAGAACGACTCGGTGCTGATGTTCGACGACGCCCTGATCCCCTGGGAGAACTTCCTGATCTACCGCAACCTGGAGATCGCGAGCACCTATCACCTGACCGGATTCATCTGGCGGGCGATGCTCCAGGGCTGCACGCGCCTGGCGGTCAAGCTCGACTTCCTCGCCGGCGTGTTCATCAAGGCGCTCGAGGCCACCGGCACCATCGCCTTCCGCGGCGTCCAGGCGAGCGTCGGCGAGATCCTCGCCTGGCGCAACACCTTCTGGGCGCTGACCGACGCCATGTGCCACAACCCGGTGCCCTCGGCCGAGGGCAGCGTGATCCCGAACAACCAGGCGGGCTCGGCCTACCGGATCCTCTCGAACATCGCGATCCCCAAGATCAAGGAGATCATCGAGAACCAGGTCGCGGGCGCGATGATCGTCCAGCCCTCGCACGCCGTCGACTGGAAGAACGAGGAGCTGCGTCCGCTGCTCGACCAGTTCTACCGCGGCTCCAACGGCTACGAGGCGGTCGACAAGATCAAGCTCGTCAAGCTGCTCTGGGACGCGGTGGGGTCCGAGTTCGGCGGGCGCCACGAGCTCTACGAGCGCACGTACTCCGGCAGCCACGAGCTCACGCGCCTGGAGTGCTGGTGGATGGCGCAGGGCGACGGCACCGTCGACCGCATGAAGGGCTTCGCCGAGCAGTGCATGGCCGAGTACGACCTCGACGGATGGGTCGCCGAGGACATGATCAGCCCAGACGACATCAACCTGATCACGGGGAAGTAGTCCCTCCGCGGGCGCTCCCGGCGCCACGCGGACGAGACCCCCTACAGCTCCGCGACCACCGCGTCCGGCGGCGCGTCCATGTCGAGCTCGAACCCCATCACGCGATGGAAGCGCGCCAGCGCGTTCCACAGCCCGATCGTCGCCACCAGCTCGACGATCTGCGGCTCGGAGAACTCCGCGCGCAGGCGGACGAGCAGCTCGTCGCCCACCAGCTGGGGAGCGTCGGCGTACGGGACCGCCGCCGGCAGCACGGTCAGCGCCTCGGCCAGCTCCAGCGCCAGGCGCTCACGCGCGTCGAAGGCGTCGAGCTCACCGCGCGCCACCGCCACGATGTCCTCCTCCGCGACCGCCGCGGCCCGGGCCGAGCGAACGCGGTGACTGGTCGAGTACAGGCATCGGCAGAGCACGACCGTGCGGACCTCGACGAGCTCCTTGGTGCGCTGCTCGAGCTCGCCCGGGCCGATGATCGAGCGCAGGTAGGGGAGGTAGGCGGTGAAGATCTCCGGGCGCTGGGCGAGCGCCTGCCAGGTGTGCAGCAACCGTCCGTAGACGGGCTCGGCCTGGTCGTAGACGGCGCGGACCTCGGGCGGCGCGTCCTCCTTGGCGACCAGCCCGACGAGCGGCGCGGTCGACTCCGCGGCCATCAGCTCGGGCGGACGTGGAAGTGGCCGAGCCCGCCGACCGACGCGGCGTCCCACCCCGCGGCCTCGTCGAGGAACTCCGAGTGCGGGTCGCGGATCGCGCCGAAGGCGCTGCGGTAGTACAGCAGCGGCCGGCGGCCGGGGGTCGCCTCGCAGTGGGAGACCTGGCCGATGAAGATCGAGTGGTCGCCGCCGGGCACGCGCTCCTGCACGCTGCAGATGAAGTGCGCGATCGCCTTCTCGAGGACGGGCGGTTCGGAGCCCTCCACGAGCGCGACGCCCGCGAACTTGTCCTCGGCGCGCCGCGCGAAGCGCCGCGCCAGCTCCTCGTCGCGCTCGCCGAGGACGTTGACGGCGAAGCGCTTGCTGGCCTCGATCGCCTTGTGGGTGGCCAGGCGGTTGTCGATGCAGACCACGAGCAGGACCGGGTCCAGCGACAGCGAGCAGACGGCGCTGGCGGTCATGCCGGCCGGGCGACCCTCGTAGGTCGTCGTGACCACGGTGACCCCCGTTGCGAAATGGGCGATCGCCTCACGGAAGGCGAGCCCGTCGACCGTCGCGTCCGCCATGTCCCCGTCCCGGGTTGCTGTCCGGCGTTAAGCTAACACAGCCTGTATGGTGGCACTGAACGTCTCGGGATCTCGACGACCACCGCCGCGGACAGCGTGACGGGGGAGGGCTGAGTGGAGATGGAAGGGTCCAACGGACACGGGCTGCAGCGCTCGCGCGACGGCGCACTGGCGCGCCTCGAGCTGGCCAGGCCGCCGCGCAACCTGCTCGATCCCGACGTGATGGCGGCGCTGCGCGACGCGATCCTCGAGGCCGACGCCGACGCCGACGTGCAGGCCATCGTCCTCACCGGCAGTGGCCACATGTTCTGCGGCGGGCTGGACATCGAGCGCATCCAGGCCGGGGCCGACCCGGTCGCCTTCGCCTCGGCGCTCGTCGAGCTGCTGCGGGTCTTCCCGACGCTCGGCAAGCCGGTCATCGCCGCCGTCAACGGCGACGCACTCGCCTCGGGCTACGCGCTCGCGTGCGCGGCCGACATCGCGGTGGCCGTCGAGCGCGCGCGCATCGGCACCTTCGAGGCGAGCGTCGGGATCTGGCCGATGATCGCCCAGGTCCCCGCCCTGCAGCGCCTGCACCCGCGCCACGCGCTGCAGAACCTCCTCACCGGCGAGCCCTTCGACGCGCGCCGCGCGTACGAGATCGGGATCGTCAACGAGGTCGTCGGCGACGACGAGCTGTGGCCCGCCATCGAGCGCTGGGCGCGGCTCTCGGTGCGCGCCGGCAAGGCCCTAGCCGCCGGCCGGCGCAGCTTCTACCGCTTCCGCGAGCTGTCCTACGACGACGCGCTCACGGCGAGCCTGGACGAGTTCCGCGGGATGTTCACGACGACCGAACACACGATCGAGGCTGGGGAACGAGCATGAACATCGCATCGCGCGGCGCGACGATGGCGGTCGACTGGGAGCAGCGCATCGACTTCCCGCGCCTGCGCTCCGAGCGCCTGCAGCGCGCCAAGGACGCCCTGCTCGCGTCGGACCTGGGGGCGCTGCTGCTCTTCGACCCCAACAACATCCGCTACGTCACGAGCACGCACATCGGCGAGTGGGCGCGCGACAAGAACGCCCGCTACGTCCTCGTGCCCCGCGAGGGGGAGCCGATCCTCTGGGACTTCGGCTCGGCGGCGCGCCACCACCAGCTCTACGCGCCGTGGCTGCCGCCCGAGAGCTTCCGCGCCGGCGTGACGCCGATGCGCGGGGCGATGCCGATCGAGACCGGCGTCCCCGACGCGCTCGGCGACCGGATCGCGCACGAGATGCGCGAGCACGGGGTGGAGGGCGAGAAGCTCGGCGTCGACATCCCCGACATCGTCACGCTCGAGGCGCTGGCGCGCGCGGGGGTGCACGTCACCGACGGCACGCGGGTGATGCTCAGCGCGCGAAGGATCAAGACCGCCGACGAGATCGCGCTCCTCGACCACGCAGCGGGCGTCGTCGACGCCGTGTACGAGCAGATCTACCGCTCTCTGCGCCCCGGGGTCCGCGAGCACGAGGTCGTCGCCGACGCCCAGCGCCTGCTGTTCGAGCTCGGCTCCGAGCAGGTCGAGGCGATCAACGCCGTCTCGGGCGATCGCTGCAACCCGCACCCGCACGTCTTCTCCGATCGCCTGCTGCGCCCCGGAGACCAGGCCTTCTTCGACATCATCCACTCGTGGATGGGCTACCGGACGTGCTACTACCGGACGTTCAACGTCGGCGGTGTCAGCCAGTCCCAGCTCGATGCCTACAAGCAGTGCCGCGAGTGGCTCGACGCGGCCATCGAGCTCGTGCGTCCCGGCGTGACGACCGACCAGATCGCCTCCGTGTGGCCGACCGCCGAGGAACTCGGGTTCCCGAACGAGGAGGCATGCTTCGGCCTGCAGTTCGGCCACGGCCTCGGGGTCGGCCTCTACGAGGCGCCGATGATCAGCCGCCTGCACTCGCTCGATCACCCGGCGGTGATCGAGGAGGGGATGGTGTTCGCCCTGGAGACCTATTGCGCGGCCAGCGACGGGCGCTCGGCTGCGCGCATCGAGGAGGAGGTCGTGGTCACGAGCGACGGCAGCGAGATCCTTACGAAGTTCCCCGCCGAGGAGTTGCTCGTCTGTGGCAAGCAGTACGTTCGCGGCGCCGACCTCGTTGCCGAGGCTCAGACGGTCGCCGCGGCCGCTGCTCCTTGACACCATCGGGCGCGACTGTTTACTTTCGCTGAACACGTGAGCGACCAGCACACGCCCGTCGCCCGGGCCCAGCCTGCGGCTCCTGAGGAGGCACGGACGTACCTCGAGCGCTACCGGCGCATGCGCCTCATCCGCCGTTTCGAGGACGAGGTGCAATCGTTGTTCCAGCAAGGGCTGGTCCACGGCACGACGCACCTGTGCTCCGGGCAGGAGGCCGGGCCCGTCGGCGTCTGCAGCGCGCTCGGGGCCGAGGATCGCGTCGCCGGGACCTATCGCGGCCACGGCCACGCGCTCGCGCTCGGGGTCGACCCCGAGGCGCTCCTGGCCGAGCTGCTGGGCCGCGCCACCGGCGTGTGCGGCGGGCGTGCGGGGTCGATGAACGTCGTCGACCTCGAGCACCGCCTGATCGGCTGCTTCGGGATCGTCGGCGGGAGCATCGCCGCCGCCACGGGTGCGGCGCTCGCGCTGAAGCGGACGGGCGGTGTCGCGGTCGCCTTCTTCGGCGACGGCGCGACCAACCAGGGCTACTTCCATGAGTGCCTGAACTTCGCGAAGGTCTTCTCGCTGCCGGTCGTCTACGTCTGCGAGAACAACCGCTACGGGGAGTTCACGCCGTACGAGCAGGTGACGGCCGGCGCGATCGCCGACCGTCCGCGCGCCCTCGGACTCCCGACGGTGACCATCGACGGCAACGACATCTGGGCGGTGAGCGCGACCGCCGACGAGGTCGTGGCGCGTGCCCGAGCCGGCGAGGGGCCGCAGTTCGTCGAAACGCTGACCTACCGCTACGTCGGCCACTCGCGCAGCGATCCGGGCAAGTACCGCAAGCCCGGCGAGCTCGACGAGTGGAAGGCGCGCGACCCGCTCCTCGTCGCGCGCGTCGGGCTCTCGGAGCGCTACGGGACGCCCGCCGCGGTGGTCGATCGGGTCGACGCCGAGGTCGAGGAGCAGATCGCCTCCACCGTCGAGGGCGCCCGGGCCGCGCCCTTTCCCGAGCCGGGGCAGCCGGCCAGCGAGTTCAAGGCGTGACCGAGATCGACTTCCGCACCGCGATCTGCCAGGCGCTCGACGAGGAGCTCGCCCACGACGACGACGTCGTCTTCTTCGGCGAGGACGTGGCGGTCCCCGGGGGCGTCTTCGCCACGACGGGCGGCCTGGCCGAGAAGCACGGCCCCGAACGCGTCTTCGACACGCCCATCTCCGAGCTGGCGCTGGCCGGCACCGCGTTCGGGAGCGCCGTCTGCGGCCTGCGACCGGTCATCGAGATCATGTTCGGCGACTTCCTGGCCCTGGCGATGGACAGCCTCGTCAACCAATCGGCGAAGTACTGGTACCTGTCCAACGAGCAGAAGAGCATCCCGCTCGTCGTGCGCTCCGCCATCGGAGGCGGCGGGCGCTTCGGGGCGATCCACTCGCAGACGCCGATCTCGTGGTTCGAGGGCGTGCCGGGGATGAAGATCGTCTGCCCGGCGACCCCGGGGGACGCCAAAAGACTGCTGAAGGCCGCCGTCCGCGACGACAACCCCGTGCTCTTCCTCGAGCACAAGCGGCTGTACCCGATGACCGGCGAGACCGACGCCGACGTGGGCACGATCGGTGAGGCGGCCGTCGTCCGAGACGGCGCCGACGTCACGCTCGTCGGCGCCATGCGCACGCTGCACGACTGCCTCGCCGCGGCCGAGACGCTCGCGGGCGAGGGCATCGACTGCGAGGTGATCGACATCCGCTCCGTCCGCCCGCTCGACACGGCGACGATCCTGCGGTCGGTCGAGAGGACCAACCGGCTCGTGGCCGTCGAGGAGGGCCCGCGCACCGGCGGCTGGGCGGCCGAGGTCCTCGCGACGGTCGCTCAGGAGGGTCTCGGTGACCTCGACGACATCCGCCGCCTGACGACGGACGACCTCCCGATCCCCTACAGCCCGCCGCTCGAGGACGCCTTCTTTCCCGACGCCGAGGCCATCGCCGAAGCCGTCCGCGCCCTCTGACCGCGGCGCAGGGCGCTCGTGGCTTCGCGACCGCTACCGTGCCCGCCATGGCCGCCAACGAGAAGCCCCAGGTCGACGTCCCCTCCGACCAGCCGCCCTCCTACCAGCTCGAGCTCGACGACATCGAGGTCGGCGAAGGCGAGGAGGCCATCGCGGGCCAGGTCGTCGAGGTCCACTACGTCGGCGTCTCCTGGAAGACCGGCAGCCAGTTCGACGCCTCCTGGGACCGCGGCGACACCTTCAAGTTCAAGCTCGGCAAGGGCCAGGTCATCCAGGGCTGGGACGAGGGCGTCGCCGGGATGAAGGTCGGCGGCCGGCGGCGGATCACGATCCCGCCGCACATGGCGTACGGCAAGCGCGGCGCCGGCGGCGTCATCGGCCCCGACGAGACGCTCGTCTTCGTCGTCGACCTCGTCGACGTGCGCTAGCCGCCCGCGAGCACGACGTCGTAGCCGTCGGCGCGCAGGACCTCGACCACGGCGTCGCGGTGGTCGCCCTGCAGCTCGATGACGCCGTCCTTGACCGACCCGCCGACGCCGCAGCGCTTCTTCAGGCGCCCGGCGAGCTCCTTGAGGCCCGCGTCGTCGAGCGGGACGTCGGCGACGGTGGTCACCGCCTTGCCGCGCCGGCCGCTGGTCTCGCGCCGGACCTTGACGCGCCCGCCGGCGGCGACCCGCGCCTTGAGCTTGGGGTCGCGCGCCTTGCGCAGGTCGCCGTCGTCGCTTGACCACACCACCCTCGCGTCGCGCCTGGCCATCGCCGCGACGGTAGCGCAGGCCGCCGTCGGCCCATGGACCTAGGACGAATTGCCCCTGGGCGCGCCGCCGAGCAGAGCGGACAATCGACGCCATGACCGAGACACCCAACGCCGGCAAGCAGATCATCTCCGAGGTCACGTCGTGGCCCGGCGTGACGGCGGGCCCGGGCCGCCGCGGCGAGTTCGCCTTCCGGGTCGGACGGCGCGAGATCGGCCACCTGCACGGGGACCGGGCCGCGCACTTCTCGTTTCCCAAGGACGTCTGGGCCGAGCTCCACGAGCAGGGCCGCGTCGGCTACCACCCGGTCTTCCCCGGGAAGGTAGGTCCCGCGGCGCGGCGGATCGAGGACGCCGGCGACGTCCGCGACGTCATCGAGCTGCTGCGCCTGAACTACGACCGCGCAGTCGCGCGCCACGGCCTGCCGAGCGCGGCCTGAGGCGCCGCGCGCTCAGTCCGCCGCGACGGCGATCTCGAGCAGGAGCGGCGCAGCGCGCGACGCGAGCGCCGGGAGGATCTCGTCGAGGCGCGCGAGCAGGTCGTCGTGGTCCTCGATCCGGATCGCCTCGCAGCCGAAGGCGCGGGCGAGGGCGGCGATGTCGACCGTCTCGAACGCGGGCCACGGCGCGGCCTTGCCCGTGTTCGCCGCGAGCTTGTCCATGATCGCGTAGCGGCCGTTGGCCATGACGACGAAGAGCGCGCCGACCTCGTAGCGCGCGGCGCTCCACAGCGCCTGGATCGCGTAGAGCGAGGCTCCGTCGCCGACGATCGCGAGCACGGGCGTCCCGGGCAGCGCCATGCGCAGCCCGATCGCCCCCGGCAGCGCGAAGCCCAGGCCGCCCATGGCGGCGCTGACGTAGCCCATCGGCACGCGCGCGGGGATGCGCGCGTTCATCTCCGGGCGGCTGGAGGGCGACTCCTCGACCAGGATCGCGTCGGCCGGCAGCCGCTCGGCGATCGCCGCGAGGACGTGGCCGGCGCGCATCGGCTCGCCGGGCGCGGGGGCCGGGGGCGCGGCCGGGCGCTCGCGCGCCGCCGGCCCCTCGCCGGCGGCAGCCGGGAGGCGCTCGACCAGGCCACGGCACACGGCGGCGGGCTCAGCGAGCAGCGTCAGCTCCGACGGGCTGCGGTGCGCCTCGGCGGGATCGTCGGTGACGAGCGCCAGGCGCGTGCCCGGGTCGACGAGCGGGCCGGGCTCATAGGCGTACTGGCGGAAGATCGGCGCGCCGACGGCGAGGACGACGTCGTGGCCGCGCAGCTGCTCGCGCAGGCGCGCGCGGCCGGGGGAGAGGTGGCCGGCGAAGAGCGCGTGGTGCTGCGGGAAGCCGGCGCGGGCGCCGAAGGCCTCGGTCCAGACCGGAGCCTTCAGGTGCTCGGCCAGCGCGACGAGCGCGGACCAGCCCTGAGGCGTGTCGGCGCCGGCGCCGGCGACGAGCGCCGGAGCCTGCGCATCTGCGAGCCAGTCCGCGAGCTCGTCGATCGCCTCGGGCGCCGCCGCGGCCGCGTGCACCAGGCGATCGGGGCCGATCACCTCGTGGGCCTCCGGCGCCGGGGCCAGCCAGTCGTCCATCGGCACGATGACCAGCGCGGGCCCACGCCCGGTGATCGCGGCATGGTGGGCGCGCACGAGCGCGCCGGGGACGTCGGCGGCGCGCACCGGCTGCTCGACCGAGACCGGGTACTCGCCCGCGAGGCCGTCGAGGCGGCCGGCGAGGAAGGGCTCCTGGGCGAGCTGGCGGCGGTCCTGCTGGCCGACCATGACCACGAGCGGCGCGCGGTTGACGCGCGCGGTGGCGAGCGCCGAGACCGCGTTGCCCAGGCCCGCCGTCGTGTGCAGCAGCGCGAAGGCCGGGCGCCCGCGCCCGAGCGCGTAGCCCGTGGCCATGCCGACCACCGACGCCTCGTGGAGGCCGAGGACGAACTCGAGGTCGCCCGGCAGGCCGGCGAGGAAGGTCACCTCGGTCGAGCCCGGGTTCGAGAAGATCCGCGTGAGCTCCAGCCGCCGCAGGACGTCGAAGGTCGCCTCGCGCACCGTCGGCGCCGGGGCGCCGCCGTTGCCCGCGGTCGCGATCGCCTCGCGCGCCGTCCCGACCTGCTCGCCCGCCATGGCGGGCACTCTAACTGCGATAGCCTGCCGCCCGCCGTGGATCGACTGCTCGACAAGGTCGCGCTGATCACCGGAGGAGCCGGGAGCATCGGCGGCGCCACCGCGCGCCTGTTCGCGGACGAGGGCGCCAGGGTCGTCCTGGCCGACGTCGACGAGGACGGCCTGGCGACCGTCGCCGACGGGATCGGCGCCGATCGCGCCGCCTACGTCGTCACCGACGTCGCGGACTCAGACCAGGTCCGCGCCGCCGTGACGATCGCCGTCGAGCGCTTCGGCGGCCTCGACGTCGCCTTCGCCAACGCGGGCATCTTCGGCGCGAACGCGCCGATCACCGACTACCCCGAGGACGTCTTCGACGCGGTCATGGCCGTCAACGTCCGCGGCCCCTTCCTCGTCGCCAAGCACGCGCTCGCGGTCATGCGCGACGGGGGCAGCCTGATCTTCAACTCGAGCGTCGTCGGCCTGCTCTCCGACGC
The DNA here is from genome assembly GCA_963851295.1 of uncultured Actinomycetes bacterium. Lineage (GTDB taxonomy): Bacteria > Actinomycetota > Thermoleophilia > Solirubrobacterales > Solirubrobacteraceae > JAOPZW01. The sequence goes on from CAWKOS010000010.1 coordinate 80,236, forward strand.
CGGGATCGCGGGCTACGCGACCTCCAAGCACGCGCTCGTCGGGCTGATGCGCACGGCCGCGCGCGAGGTCGCCGGCCGCCAGATCCGCGTCAACTCGATCCACCCAGGCCCCGTCGACAACCGCTTCCAGCACACGATCGAGGTCGACATCACCGGCGCGCCCGAGGCCAAGGCCGCCGAGCTCTTCGAGGAGCGCATCCCGCTCGCCCGCCACGCGGCGCCCGACGAGATCGCCCGCGCGGTGCTCTTCCTCGCCAGCGACGACAGCTCGTTCGTCACCGCCACGACGCTGAGCGTCGACGGCGGCCTGAAGGGCTGACGCAACCCGCCTCAGCCGAGGCGGTACAGCTGCGCGACGAGGTCGTCGACGGCCTCGAGGGCCTCGACCAGCGCCTCCGCCGCCAGCTTGGCCTGCGCGGGGTCGGAGAAGTCGGTGGCGGCGACGCGCGCTCGGGCCTCGGAGACCTTCGGCTCGCGATCGGCCGGCTCGTTGGGGCTCATGGCGCGAAGGGTAGGGTTCGCGGGCCGATGAGCGCCGCCGGCTACAGCGGGACCCCGTTGCAGAAGAAGCTCGGCTTCAAGCCCGGGACGACCGCCGCCTTCCTCGACGCGCCCGACCACCTCGACGCCCTGCTCGGCGAGCTCGAGGGCGTCACGGTGAGGCGCGCGCTGCGCGGCCACGTCGACCTCGCGATGTGCTTCGTGACCACGCGCGCCGCGCTGGCCAGGCGCGCCGGCCGGCTGCGCGAGGCGGTCGCGCCCGACGGGATGGTCTGGGTCTGCTGGCCCAAGCGCGCGTCGAAGGTGCCCACCGACGTCACCGAGGACGTCGTGCGCGACGTGCTGCTGCCGACCGGCCTGGTCGACGTCAAGGTCGCGGCCGTCGACGAGACGTGGTCGGGCCTGAAGCTCGTCGTGCGCCGGGAGCTGCGCTGAGCGAGCCGATCTTCCGGCGCGAGGGCGAGACGTTCGTGCCGACCGGGCACGCGCGCGGCCCGTGGGACCCGGGCCAGCTCCACGGCGGGGCGCCCGCGGCGCTCATCGCGGAGGCCGTGCAGGAGGAGGGCTACTTCGTCGCCCGCATGACGCTCGACTTCCTCGCGCCCGTCCCGCTCGCGCCGCTCACGCTGACGGCGCAGACCACCAAGCCGGGGCGCAACCTCCAGCTCGCCGAGGCCGAGCTCGCGGCCGAGGGGCGCACGCTCGTGCGCGCCCGGGCGGTCCGCCTGCGCCGCGGGCAGGTCCACCTCCCGCCGCTGGACACCGATGACGACGGGCCCCCGCCCGGGCCGGACGAGGGCCGGGCCGACCGGTTCCCGATCCGCGACGGCCACGACGAGGGCTTCCACCTGACGGCGATGGAGATCCGCTTCCTCGGCGGCGCGGGCTTCGAACGCGGGCCCGCGCGCGCGTGGTTTCGCCTCACGCGCCCGCTCGTCGACGACGAGCCGGCGAGCCCGCTCGCGCGCGTCCTCGCGGCCGCCGACTTCGGCAACGGCGTCTCGCGCGTCGTCGACTTCGAGTCCTACCTCTTCGTCAACACCGACCTGTCGGTCCACCTGCACCGCGAGCCGGCGGGCGAGTGGGTCCTGCTCGACGCGCGCACGCGCCTGGAGGACCACGGCGCCGGCCTGGCGCAGTCGCTGCTCAGCGACGAGCGCGGCAGGCTCGGCCTCTCGGCCCAGACGCTGTTCGTCGCCGACCGCGGCTAGCTGTCCTGCCCTGAGAGGTTGGGAGCGCGGCTGATCGGGGGGCGCCCGCCGATGGAGCTGTGGGGCCTGCGCTCGTTGTAGTGCGCTAGCCAGTGTGGCAGTGCTTGGTTGCGGGCGTGGTGGTTGCGGTAGCGCAGGCCTTTGGCCCACTCGCGTTCCATGGTCTGGTGGAAGCGCTCCACCTTCCCGTTCCAGCGCGGCGTGTAGGGCGGGGTGACGATGTGGCGGATCTGGCGTTCGCTGAGCAGGTCGGCCAGGGCTCGGTTGTGGGTGTAGCTCCAGGCGCCGTCGGTCATCACCCGCCGCGTGGTGATGCCATGCTCGGCAAACCACGCCAGCGCGCGCTGCACGAAGGCGGTGACGGTGCCGGCGCGCTCGTCGTCGAGGAGCTCGCCGTAGGCCAGACGGCTGTGGTCATCGACGACGGCGTGAAAGTAGTCCTCGCCGAGCTTGGCGACCTTGTCGGCGTGCGTGCGGGTGCGATCGCCGGTGACGGCGTGCCCGGGGCGCAGAAAGCGCGGGTAGCGCTTGACGTCCATGTGCAGCAGATCGCCCGGGCACGGCCACTCGTAGCGACAGAACGCCGCCCTGGGAGCCTTGGCGGCGCGCGACAGGCCGTGGCGGCGCAGCACCGCATGGACCGTCGAGTGCGCCACACCGGTGCGCCCGGCGATCAGTCGCGGCCCCCAGCCGGTGCGCAGGCGCTCCTGACAGACGCGCTGCTCGGTCTCGGCGTCGGTGCGCCGTGGAGAGCGCTGCGGACGACTCGAGCGATCCAGCGCCCAAGCTCCCGACGCCCGCTCCTCAGGGCTGGCTTGATACTCGCGCACCGACCAGCGATGCGCGGTCGCCGGCGCGACAGAGAGGGCGGCCGCGGCCGCCCTCTCTGTCGACCCCTCACGAATCAACCTGACCAGCTGCCGGCGGCCAGCCGGTCCGAGCTTGGCGTTAGCGTGAACGCCCATCCGGGCCCTCCTCGGTTGTGAGTCCCTCGCAAGACCCACAGCCTCAGGACGGGCCCGGACGTCTTCTCAGCCGCTCACAACGTCCCTAGGCACGTCAGCTAGCGGCGCCACGGGCCCGCCGAGCGGCTGGGTTTGGAACCTCCCCTGGCGCGCAACGTCCGCGGAGGTAGCCTCGGTGCCCAGGAATCCGGAGTCCAGTCTGAGCTCATCCTCACCACGTGCGCAGGACCTCACGGGCGACGAGCTCGCGCTCGTCCTCGACGCCGCGCGCGCGGGCATCTTCCACATGGACATGGCGACCGGCCGGCTGCGCTGGTCGGGCTCGCTGGCGGCGATCACGGGCGTCGGAGCGCAGGAGGCGCCGGGCACCTTCGAGGAGTTCGCCGCGCGCGTGCACCCCGACGACCGCCTCGACCTCCAGGCCGCCGTCGCCGCGACCTCCGCCGACGGCGCGACGACCGAGATCGAGCTGCGCGTCCTCTGGCCCGACGGCAGCGCGCACTGGTACGACTCGCGCTGGCGGATCGTCGGCGCCGAGGACGGCGGCGGGACGATCGTCGGCATCGCGCGCCTGATCGACGCCGAGCGCGGCGCCATGGAGCGCATGCGCTTCCTGGCCGACGTCAGCGCGGCCCTCGACGAGACGCTCGAGATGGACAGCACACTGGCGGCCGTCGCCGACCTGTGCGTGCGCGACCTCGCCGACTGGTGCTCGATCGACATGGCCGGCCCCGGCGAGGCGCTGCGCAACGTGGCGGTGGCGCACGTCGACCCCACCAAGGTGGAGCTCGCCCACCGCATGCGCGAGCGCTACCCGCCCGATCCGCGCACGCCGACCGGCGCCGCCGCGGTGATGCGTACCGGCGAGCCGATCGTGCACGCCCGCATCACCGACGACCAGCTCGCGGCCGGCGCGCAGGACGCCGAGCACCTCGAGCTCCTCCGCTCGCTGGGGCTGACCTCGATGATGATCGTGCCCCTGCGCGCCCGCGAGCGCGTCGTCGGCGCCATCACGCTCGTGCGCACCGGCGTGCGCCCCGCCTACACCGATGACGACGTCGCCTTGGTCGGCGAGGTCGCCGCGCGCGCCGCGCTGGCCGTCGACAACGCCCGCCTGTACGGCGAGGCGCGCAACCAGGAGCGCGTGTCGAGCGAGGCGCGGGCGCTGCTCGACGCGCTGGTGACCGCGGCCCCGATCGGGCTGGGCTTCTTCGACACGGACCTGCGCTACGTGCGCGTCAACGACGCGCTGGCGGAGATCAACGGCGTGCCGGCGATCGACCACCTCGGCCGCCCGCCGCGCGAGGTCCTGCCCGGGCTGGGCGAGGAGATCGAGGCCGCGGCCGCGCGCGTGCTCGAGACCGGCGAGGCGATCGTCGACGTCCGCGTCGCGGGCGAGGCGCCGCGCGAGCCCGGGCGCCTGCGCCACTACGTCGCCAGCTGGTACCCGGTGGCGCTCGCGCAGGGCGAGCTCCTCGGGGTCGGCGTGACGGTGTCCGACGTCACCGAGCGCGCCGAGGCCGACGACGCCCTGCGCGAGCAGCGCGACCTCTACGAGGCGCTGATGCGTGCCCAGAGCGAGCTCGGCCAGGCCTTCGTCCTGCTCGAGGGCGAGCGCATGGTCTACGTCAACGCGGCCGCCGAGGTGCTCACGGGCCGCAGCGCCGATGAGCTGCTCGGCCTGCCTTCGATCATGGAGGTGCTCCCGCGCGGGGTCCGCGGCGCGGTGGCCGGGCGGCTCGCAGGAGCCCGCGCGGGGCGCGAGCCCGCCGTGCCCTTCCGCACCGAGGTCAGGCGCCCGGACGGCACGCGCGTGCCGATCGAGGCCGCGGGCCGGCGCCTGGGCGGCGACATGGCCCACCGGCTCGTGGTCATCGCGCGCGACATCACCGACCGCGTGGCGCAGGAGCGCGAGCGCCAGCGCGCGCTCGAGGTCGAGCAGGCGGCGCGGCGCGCGAGCGAGGCCGCGCACGCGCGCGTGCGCCTGCTCGCCGACGCCGGCGCGCTCCTGGAGCGCTCGCTCTCCAGCGACGACGCGCTGCAGCAGGTCTGCGAGCTGCTGGTGGCACGGGTCGCGGACGCCTGCGCGCTGGACGCCGTCGAGCGCGGCGGGCGCCTGCGGCGCGCCGGGGCCGACGCGCGGGTCCCCGACGGCCGCGCACGGCTGCTGGCGCTCGAGGGCGACCCGCAGGTCGCGCGGGCAATGGCAGGCGGCGACCCCGTCTTCCTCGACGACGCCGAGCCCCAGGACGACGAGGGCGCCGTCCTCGGGCGCAGCGTGACACTCGTCCCGCTCGTGGCCCGGGGAAGGGCCGTCGGCGTGCTCTCGCTCGGCTGGCGCGACGCGGGCCGCCGGCCCGCGCGCGACGAATGGAGCCTGATCGAGGCGCTCGCGCAGCGCATCGCCCTCGCCCTCGACGGCGTCCTGCAGTATCGCGAGCGCGCCCACGTCGCCCAGACGCTGCAGGCCAGCCTGCTGCCCGGAGCGCTGCCGCGCATCGACGGGGCGACGCTCGCGGCGGAGTACGTGGCGGCGGGGGAGGGGATGGAGGTCGGCGGCGACTTCTACGACGTCTTCGCCCTCGACGACGGGGCGTGGACGGTGGTGATCGGCGACGTGCAGGGCAAGGGCGCCGAGGCCGCCGCGGTGACCGCGCTCGCGCGCTACACCGTCCGCGCCGTGGCGGGCCGCTCGCCGTCGCCGGCGGCGGCGCTCGCCGCGCTCAACGACGAGATGCTGCGCCAGAACCCCGACCGGCGCTTCGTCACGGCGGTGCTGGCGCGCCTGGAGCTGCGGCCCGGCGGCGGCGCGCGCCTCGTCGTCGCCTCGGGCGGCCACCCGCCGCCGGTGCTCCTGCGCGCGGACGGCGGCGCGGAGGTCGTGCACTGCCCGGGGACGCTGCTCGGCGTCGAGCCCGGCGCCCGCAGCGTCGACCACGAGAGCGACCTCGCCCCGGGCGACACGCTCGTCCTCTACACCGATGGCGTCACCGAAGCCCGGCGCGAGCGCCCGCTCGCGCCCGAGGACCTCGGCGCGGCGCTCGTGTCAGCGGCGCCCGCGGGTGCCGCCGCCGTCGCCCGCGAGGCCGTGCGCCTGGCCGAGCGCGGCGCCGCGGGCGACCCGCTCGACGACCTCGCGGTCCTCGTCGTGACCCTCGACCGCCCCGCCGCGGGCTAGATCTCCCAGCCGCCCTGCGCCATCGCGCGCGCCGCCGCGAGCGTGCGGTCGAGCTGACGCAGCGCGCCTGGCAGCGCTCCGGCGAGCTCGTGGCCGGCCTCGGTCAGCCGCACCGTGCGGCTGGTGCGGTGCGCGAGGACGACGCCCAGCTCGTGCTCGAGACGGCGCACCGAGCGGCTGACGGTCGGCTGCGGCACGCCGAGGCGCGAGGCCGCGCGGCCGAAGTGCAGCTCGGCGGCGAGCATCTCGAACACGCGCAGATCACGCAGCTCGACCATCGCGCGCGCAGGGTAACCGATGCAGATCGTCCATCGGAAGCAGTCGCACGCCGACCTTGATCGCAGGCCGGGGCGACCGTAGCGTGCGCGCATGGACACGAGCATCGGCATCGTCGGTTCGGGGGTGTCGGGCCTGCACCTCGGCCTCTTCCTGCGGGCGCACGACGTGCCCGTGACCATCTACGCAGAGAAGACGCCCGACGCGATCCGCGAGGGCAGGCTGCTCAACACGGTCGCCCATCACCACCGCACCCTCGAGCGTGAGCGCGCGCTGGGCGTCGACCACTGGGACGTGGCCGAGTACGGCTACGTCTGCCATCACCACTGCATCGCCGGCGAGATCCGCTTCCGCGGCGACTTCGCGCATCCGTCGTCGGCCATCGACTACCGCGTCTACCTGCCGTCGCTGATGGAGGACTTCCAGGAGCGCGGCGGCGAGCTCGCGATCGTGCCCGCCGTCGGCCTCGAGGAGATCGAGCGCCTCGCCGATCGCCACGACCTCGTGGTCGTCGCCGTCGGCCGCCGCAGCATCGACGAGCTCTTCGCGCGCCGCGACGACAAGTCGCCCTACGACCGCCCGCAGCGGCGCCTGTCGGCCGGGATCTACAGCGGCGTCGAGTACTCCGACCCCAAGGGCGTCGGCGTCCACTTCGCGCCCGGCCACGGCGAGCTGCTCGAGCTGCCGATCTACTCGCACGACGGGTTCGCCACGGCGCTGCTCTTCGAGGCGGTCCCCGGCGGCGACCTCGAGGCGCTCGCCGACATCCGCTACGCCGACGATCCGGCGGCGTACGACCGCCTCGTCCTCGACAAGCTCCGCACGCACTTCCCGATGGCGGCCGAGCGCGTCGACGAGGGCGCCTTCGGGCTGTGGTCCGAACGCGACCTGCTCCAGGGCGCGCTGACGCCGATCGTGCGCGAGGACTACGCGCGCCTGGCCAACGGGCGCTACGCGCTGGCGATGGGCGACGCCCACACCGTGGTCGACCCGATGATGGGACAGGGCGCCAACTCGGCCTCGTACTCCGCGTGGACGATCGGCGAGGCGATCGTCGCCGATCACGTCTACGACGAGCGCTTCTGCCGGCGCGTCGCGCGCCGGCGGGAGGGCTTCGTGCATGGGGTGTCGGACTGGACGAACCTCATGCTCAACCCGCCGGCGCACGTGCAGGAGTTCCTCGGGGCGCTCTCGCAGGACAAGGCGCTGTGCGACGAGTTCACCTCGAACTTCAACGACCCCGAGCGCCAGGTCGACATCCTGGGAACGCCCGAGCGCACGCGGGCGTACCTGGCGATGCGCGCCGGCACGCGCGAGCCGGCCGCTACGAGCTGACGAGCAGCGAGGCGCCGATGGCGCCGCCGAGGTCGCCGAGGGCCGCGACCGCCACGGCCGGCGGGTCGGTGTCGACGAAGAGGTGGGGCATCATCGCGTCGAGGATCCGCCGCGCGAACGGCTCGCCGAGGCGGATGCCGAGGCCGCCGCCGATGACGATCGCCTCGACGTCGAGGACGTTCTGCACCGAGGCGACGCCGGCGCCGAGCGCCTCGATGGCCTCGTCCATGAGCTCGCCCGCGAGCTTGTCGCCGCGGTCCAGGGCGCGGGCCCAGATCCCGCTCGTCAGGCGGTCGCGCCCGCGCTCGCTCATGATGTCGAAGAGGTCCGTCTTCTCGCCCTTGTCGTGGCGCGCCCGGGCCCGCAGCTCCATCGAGCCGCGGCCCGCGTAGGCCTCCATGCAGCCCTTGCGCCCGCACGTGCAGCGCGCGCCGTCGCGCTTGACGACGACGTGGCCGATCTCGCCCGCGGCGCCGCGGCCGATCCACGGGCGGCCATCGAGCACGATGCCGCCGCCCACGCCGGTGCCCCAGAAGACGCCGAGCAGCGAGTGGTAGGGGCGGCCGGCGCCGAGGAGCGCCTCGGCGTCGGTGGCGACCTGGACGTCGTTGCCCAGCGCCACGCGCGTCCCGAGGCGGCTCGAGAGCTCGGAGGCGAGTGGGAACGAGCCCTCCCAGTCGGGCAGGTTGCGCGCGCTGGTGACGGTGCCCTGCTCGCCGTCGACGTCGCCGGGCGAGCCGACGCCGACGCCCTCGAGCTCGCCCGTCTGGACCTCGGCGGCCTGCGCCGCCTCGCGCAGCGCGCCGGCCATCGCCTCGGCCACGTCGGACGGGCCGCCGCTGGTGGGAGTCGGGACGCGGGACTCACCCCGCACGGCGTGGTCGCCGTCGACGATGACCGCCTGGATCTTCGTGCCGCCGAGGTCGATGCCGCCGCGCATGGATGCGAGCGTACCCAGCGGTGGGGTGGTGCGACGCGGTGTCGGTGATCGGAGCCGGTTCTACGATGAAGGCGTGAGCGCCGACCCGTTCGCGATCCTGGGCGTCGCGCCCGGCGCCTCCGGCGAGGAGGTGACCGCGGCCTACAAGAAGCTCGCCAAGCGCTGGCACCCCGACCGCGCCGAGGGCAGCGAGGCCGCGCGGCGGATGGCCGAGATCAACGCCGCCTACGACCTCGTGCGCTCCGAGCGCTGGCTGGAGCGCAACGGGCGCACGGCGCCGCCTGCGGGCCGGCCGGACGTCGCGGCGCCGCGGACGCGGGCGGGCGCCTGGCTGGCCGAGGGGCTGCGGCGGGCGCTGGGGCGCGAGCTGCTCGGCGCGCTCGAGGCCGGCGAGGAGGTCGCCATGGTCACCCCGACCTCGACCTGGGCCAGCCCGCAGACGCTGCTGGCCGTGACCGATCGGCGGCTGCTGTGGCTCCTCGACGACGCGCCGACGCACCGCGTCCGCTCGCTGCGCTTCCGCGACGTCGCGGGGGTCGAGCACCGCCTCGGGCGCCCGCTGCGGCGCTCGGCGCTCCTGCGCGTGCGGACCCCCGGCGGGCGCAAGCTCAGCTTCGCCGACCTGCGCCCGAGCACCGCGGCGGCGATCGCCCAGCGCGTCGCCGCCGGGCGCGGGGCCGCCGTCTAGCGCACGCGGAAGCGCTTGGAGGACGGGTTGCGCGGGCCGTTGCCGACGGCGTCGGTGCCGCGGACGTAGGCGCGGTAGCTGCCCTTCGGCAGGCGCGCGCGGCGCGTGTAGCTCCAGCGCGACGTGCCGTGGGCGGTCAGGTAGACCCGCTTGGAGCAGCGGCGGGCCTTGGTGAAGCCCCGCTTGCCGGTCAGGAAGCGGCAGCGCTTGCCCACCAGCCGGGCGACGGCGACGCGCACCCGCTTGACGCGGCCCGCTCCCTTGGCGCGACAGCCCTTGTCGGTCGCGGTGCCCTTGAGCGCCAGGCGCTTGCGCGACGCCTTCACGGCGCCCTTGCGGGCGAACTTCGACACCGGCGCGCTGCGGTCCGCGCAGCCGCTCGCGGCGCTTGCGCCGCCGCGGCCCGCGATCCCCGTGACCGCCTGGACCTGCGCGATGAGCCCGGACAGGCGCGGCACGCCCCAGCCGGTGACGTAGTCGTAGCCGGCCTGGGCGCTGTTGAGGCCGTTGGCGCCCACCGTGATGTCGTGGAAGGCCTGCGGGTAGCGCGCGGGATCGCGGCCAATCGCGTAGATCGCCTGGTTGGCGAAGCCGTAGCCGCTCGTGAGGTTCGGCGCGGTGCTCACGACGTCAGCCCACATCCCGGCCCACAGCGGCGAGGACAGGCTCGTGCCCGAGCCGCCGGCGTCCTGGCCGTCGGAGACGATCGTGTAGCCGTTGGAGATCGCGTCGCCCGAGAGGGCCGCGACGTCCGGCACGCCGCGGCAGAGCTGGCCGGTGTTCGTCGGCTGGCCGTTGGCGTCGAGCGCGCACGGGTGGTTGAGGTTCGCGACGCTCTGCTGGTAGTCGGGCGCGCGGATGAAGGGGCTCGAGTTGCCGCCCGAGTACTCCCACGCGCGCTCGAGCGAGCGGCCCGCCGGCTCGTTGCCGTCGCTGTAGAGGACGGTGCCGCCGACGCCCGTCGTGAAGGGCGTGTTGGCCGGGTCCGAGGTCAGCGGCAGGCCCTCGTTGGCCACGCCGTTGGCGCCCGGGTAGGCCACCGTGCACGACGAGCCGTTGTCGCCCGAGGCGGCGAAGAAGTTGCGCCCCTCCATGACCGCCTGCTGCAGCAGCTGGGTCGTCGCCGGCTCGGAGGCCTGGCTCACGGCCTGGCTGGCGGGCAGGGCGTCGGGGTTGTTGTTGCCGTTGATGGGGTCGAGGGTCGGGTTGTTGAGGATCGGGTTGAGCACCGGGATCGGCTCGCACTCGCCCAGCGACGCGTTCATCACCTGCGGACCGTTGGGGTCGTTGACCCAGGCGCCCAGCGCGGCGGTGAGCTCGCTGTCGGCCAGCGACGGCGCGAAGTACAGGACCTCGCGCGAGATCCCCGGCGCCATGCCGTGGATCGCCTGCATGTCGATGTTCCACTCGAGGTTGCCGCTGGTGTCCGAGAAGTCTCCGTTGCCCGGGACGTGGACGACGTCGACGGGGACCTGGGGCATGCCGTGCTCGGAGTCGAAGGCGTGCAGGTCGTTGATGACCGAGGCGGTCGCGCCGTTGCCGAGGATGGCCACGGAGACGCCCTGGCCGGTCACGCCCGCCGGGTGCTCGTAGACCGAGCGCAGCTCCTCGGGCGACTGGGCGCCCGGGTTCGGCGTCGCCGTGCCGCTCGCCATCGTGTGGTGGCGGCGGCTGCTGTCGAGGCCGATGACGGTGTAGATCGGCAGCGCGCGCGGGACCGAGGGCGCGCTGTCGTTGGCGTCGAAGGTCTTGCCGGCCACCTGGTAGCGGCCGATCGTCGTCTTCAGGAGCGCCTGGACCTGGGCGACGGTGCCGCTGGCCAGGACGTAGTCGCCGGCGCCGGTGACGTGCTCGACCCGCAGGCCGCCGGTGGTCAGCCACGCGCGCATGGCGCTCTGCGTCGCGTCGGTGACGCCGAAGCGCCGCGCGTAGCCCGCGGGCGTGAGGAAGCGGTGGTAATCGGGGCTCGAGCGGTCGAAGAGCCGCTTGAGGTAGGCGTCCTCGGCGGCGGGATCGGGATGGGCGAGGGCGAAGCCGATGCGCATGCGCTCGGTCGCCGGCGGGGCGCCGACGCGCTGCCCGACCGCGAGCAGGCGCGAGACGTCGGCGACGAGGACGCGGTCGGCGGAGGCGGCGCTGGCGCTTGCGACCTGCGCGAGGGCGGCGACGACCGTGAGAAGGGCGATGACCTTTGCCACGACCGCTGGAACGCACCGGAAGTCTGGAACTTGCTGGTGTTTTCGCGCCCGGATCGCCGACGCGCCGTCGGTCGCTAGCGGTCGCGCAGGACCGCGGCGCCCTCGGCGAGGACCGCCACCTCCGCGGGCTCGAGCACCTCGTGATCGGCACCCGCGCGGGCGCGCAGGCGCGCGAGGGCCAGCGTGCGGTCGGCGGCCGCGAAGACGACGTTGCCGGTGCGCCGGCCGGCGACGACGGCGCGCGGAGCCATGAGCACGACCTCCGCGAACTCGGCCACCAGCGTCGCGGCCTGGCGGCGCGCGGTCCGCCCGGGCGGCGCGTCGATGACGTTGACGACGTGCACGCCGCCCGCGCGCAGGACGCGACGCACGTCGCGCTGGTACTCGACCGTCGTGAGGTGGGCGGGGACGGTCGGGCCCGAGAACGCGTCGGTGACGACGACGTCGGCGCTGCGCGCGGCACGCTGGGCCAGCAGCGCGCGCCCGTCGCCCTGGCGGACGCGCAGGCCGGGCTCGGCGGCGACGTCGAGCACCGTGGCGAGCGCGTCGAGGACCGCGCGATCGGCCTCGTAGGCCTCCGAGTGCGAGCCCGGGCGCGTGGCGGCGAGATAGCGCGGCAGGACGCAGCCGCCGGCGCCGACGTGGGCGGCCTGCAGCGGCGTCCCGGCGCGCCAGCCGACGTCGAGGACGTCCGCGATCCAGCGCATGTAGGGGAAGTCGAGGTGCGTCGGGTCGGCGCGGTCGACGACCGCGGCCTCGAGCCCGTCGACGAGCATCCGCGTGCGGCCGCTCTCGGCGGCGGTCACGCGCACCGTCGGCCCGCCCGCATCGCGCTCGCGTCGCCGTCGCGCCACCGGGCCAGCATCGCAGCACTGGCGATGGGGCCGGGTCCGCGCCGCCGGGTTCGTGCTCTCCGTTGGGCGTGGGTGGTCGCGAACGGCTCACCGAGGGAGAGAGTGACCGTCGCTCGCGGCCGTGCCGGCGCGGCGGCTCGCCCGGCGCGGGCGTCTCGCCCGGGCGCGCCTGCTCGCGCGTGCTGCCTTTCTCCCGCATAGCGGGAGTTAGACCGCACGCGGCGCACGCGGGCGTCGAAGGCGTGACGAAAACACGCGCGCTTCGCGTCAAAACACGCACGCCCCCGCGGAGCAGCACGCGCAACCACCGCCCCCGGACCCGCGCGTGCTGCTTTAGCGACCCATGTGATCGCAAAAACGGCACGCGGCATACAGGGGCGCCGAAGGTGTGACGAAACGCGCACGCTTCGCGCCGAACCACGCACACGCCCGCGGAGCCGCAGGCGCAACGGCCACCGCAACCTCCTCTCTCCCTCGGTGAGCTGTTCGCGACCACTCGCGCGAAGCGGAGAGCACCAAGCCCGCCGGCGCGGAACCAAGCCGCCTACCCCGACGGCGCCGCCACCGCCGCCTCCGGCGCGGTGCGCTCCAGCGCGCCCCAGCCGACGTCGCGCTCGCGCTCGGCCTGGTCGGCCGCCGCGCCGCCGCGGATGCCGAACAGGCGCTTGGCGTAGAGCAGGTACGCCACGACCGCCACGTTGATGACGAAGGCAAGGATCTTCAGCGGCGAGAGGCGGTGGACCAGCTCGTAGACCTCGAGCGGCAGCAGCGAGGCGGTGACGATCAGCGTCAGGTACTCCGCCCAGCGGCGCTGGTACCACAGGCCGACGGCCTCGATCCCCTCGATCGCCGCGTAGGCGAGGATCACCGCGGCGAAGAGGTGAAGCCGCGAGGACTGCAGCGAGAAGAGCTTGTCGATCTCGCCGAGCAGGCCGCCGTGGGCGTGGCCGCCGCCGGAGATCGCGCCGCCCTGCAGGTCGGTGACGACGCGGTAGAAGCGGTCGCGGAACGACGCCCGGTGCGACGCGAAGACCAGGATCGCCAGTCCGAGCAGGCCGAGGACCACGAAGTGCAGCGCGCGGTTGATCGCGATCAGGCGCAGGACGATCTTGTCGCGCAGCGGGCGTCCGCGGAGCGGCAGCTCGATCTCGTCGCGGCCCGGCGGGTGCTCGCGCGTGGGCTCCTCGACGGGCGCCAGCGGCAGCCAGCTGTCGCAGCGCAGGCAGCGGTGCCAGCGGACGTCGCCGACCTCGCGGACGACGAGCGCGTCGACCGGGCGCACGGTCGCCGCGTCGAGCCCGATCAGCTCGTGGCCCGCGACGCCGCAGACGAGCAGCTCCCAGTGCAGCCGCGGGACGAACCGCACCGGCCTGGTGCGGACTCCCGGCGCCGGTGCGGGGACGTCGGCCACGGGGCCGAAGGTACCCCGCTAGGAGGCGATTCGCTCCTGCGCGGGCTCGGCCGCGAGGTCGAAGGCGTCGGCGATCAGCTCGTAGGAGCGCCGTCGCGCGCCGTGGTCGTGGGTGATCGCCACCACCACGAGCTCCTGGGCGCCGTAGAGCTCGGCGACCTCGCGCAGGCCGGCGGCGACGGTCTCGGGCGAGCCGACGACGAGCCGCCGCCCGGACGGCATGACGTCGACCGTCTGGCCCTCGGACTCCAGGAAGCGCACCGCCTTGTCGGTCGGCGGGACCGCGATCGGGCGTCCGCGGCGCAGCATCGAGAACGCCATCCGCGAGCTGGTCGCCAGGAGCTGGGCCTCGGCGTCGGTCTCGGCGCAGATGGCGGTCACGCCGACCGCCAGGTAGGGGGCGGCGAGGCGCTCTGAGTCGACGAAGCGCCGGCGGTAGTCGGCGGCGATCGCGGTACCGGCCGGGTTGATGAAGTCGGCGAAGGCGTAGGGGAGGCCCAGCTCGGCGGCCCAGATCGCGCTCTGGGGCGAGGAGCCCAGCAGCCACGGCTCGGGCGCGTGGGGGAGGCCCGGGAGGTCGGTCAGGCGCGCGAAGGGGTGGCCCTCGGGCATGCGGTCCTCGAGCAGCGCGAGGAGCTCGGTGAGCTGCTGGGGGAAGTCGTCGGGCGCCGCCTGGCGGCGGTCTCGCTGCAGCGCGAAGGCGGTCATCCCATCGGTACCCGGCGCCCGCCCGATCGCGAGGTCGATCCGATCGCCGAAGAGGCCGGCCAGGACCGAGAAGCTCTCGGCGACCTTGAGCGGGCTGTAGTGCGGGAGCATCACGCCGCCGCTGCCGACCCGCAGGCGCGAGGTGGCGGTCGCGATCGGCCCGATCAGGACCTCGGGGCTGGGGCCCGCGACGAGGATCCCGCCGTGGTGCTCGGCGACCCAGTAGCGGTGGTAGCCGAGCTCGTCGGCCAGGCGGGCGAGGTCGAGCGTGTTGCGCAGCGCGTCGGCGCCGGTGGAGCCCTCGGAGATGGGAGACTGGTCGAGGACGCTGAGCACAAGCGGATCAGGCATTCCGGTTGACGACGATAGCGAAGCCGCGTTTGGCGACTCGCGGGGAGGGAGAGAGAACGGCCATGGGTCGCATGCTCGTCGTGATCTCGTGCGTGGCTGCGCTGGCGGTGCCGTCGCTCGCCGCGGCGCACCGCGACGCCGGCGTGCCGACGTCGACCAAGTGCTCGGGCTCGATTACCAGCTCGCTGGCCGGCAAGCTCGTGCGCGCCGGCTCGATCCGGGTGACGAAGGTCTCGTGCACGGCGGGCAAGGACGTGCTGCGCGCCTTCATGAAGCGGGCGGCGTCGAGCGCGTCGTGCCGCGGAGCGGCCAACAAGCCGGCGCCGGCGACGGGCTGCATCGTCTCGGGCTACCACTGCTTCCGCAAGCGCGACCCGGACTACTGCACGACCCTCTCCGGCAAGCTCGTGCAGTGGCACGAGACCCACGGCGTGGCGGGCAAGCCGCCGCGCTGAGCGCGCCTACGCCACGCGGCCGCACCCGAGCACGGGAAGGCGCAGCGTGCGGGCGTGGCCCTTCCAGGGCACGAGCCGGGCGGTGGCCGTGGTGGTGATCGCTCGCGGAATCACGGCGATATCCTGACGGAATCACGACGGGGCCTGATACACTCAGTGCTCTATGGCCACCGCGTACGCCGACGAAGCGCTTCGGATCCACAGCAACGGGCGTCTCAACGACGACCTCATCGCCCGCGCCACCGGCGCGGCGCGGAGCACCGTCCGCGACTGGCTGGCCCGGCGCAGCTCACCCACGGGCGTTCGCGCAGAGCGCGTCGGCGAGCTGTCGGCCATCGTCGAGCGGCTGCCGCGGGTGATGAGCCCGGACTACATACCGGTCTGGCTGGCCAAGCCGATCGAGGCCCTCGACGACGAGAAGCCGATCGATCTCATCGGACGCGGCGAGTACCGCCGCGTCGCGCGCATCATCTCTGAGCTCGAGGACCCCGGAGCGAGCTAGCCGGTGGCGCTCGACGTCGACGCGACCCGCGTCACGGGCCGCTGGCTCAAGCACGCCGCCGTCGACGCCGGGCCGATGCCTCGCCGGGAGCCGCCGCCCGACAACCGCTGGCAGCGAGGCGATGTCGTCGATGCCGTCTATTTGGCCGACGACGAGGACACGGTGTGGGCCGAGTGGTATCGCCACCTCGCCGAGCTCGGTGTGCCGCCTGACGAGCAGCTGCCGCGTGAGCTGTGGACGTGGGAGGTCGACGTCGACGTCGCCGACCTGTCCGACGCGGATCGCCTCGGGCGCGTGGATCTCGAACCGCCGATCGCGAGCCGCCGAGCGGCGCGAAGCCGATCGGGCCGCCAACACGCGTGAAGCGGCCGCCCGCGCCGCCGACCGGGATGACGACGTAGCGCAAACCCGCAGCCCAGAACCGGTGCCACCCCTACTGGACAGAATCGGCGTTCGGGAAACTCAGGCGCAGGAGACCCCGGCCCCCCGTGGAAAGCCAAATCCGTGGCTGCCGACCCCGTCGCCCTCGCTCCGGATGCCGAGCTGGCCGCGTTGCTGGAGGACTTCCTGGCGGCTCAGCTGTCGCCGCGCACGCGCGAGAGCTACGCGACCGACCTGGCGATCTTCCTGACCTGGCTCGCCGGGCGCGGCAAGCATCCGCGCGAGGTCGCGCGGCCGGACGTCGACCGCTATCGCAACTGGCTGTCGGAGCCCGTGGACGCCGACGGCAACCCCGCGGCGAACGGGCGGCCGCGGTACGCGCCGGCGACGACCGCGCGCAAGCTCTCCGCCGTGCGCGCCTTCTACAACTACCTCAGCGAGCGGCGCGTCATCCCGGGCTCGCCCGCGGCGGGCGTCAAGGGCCCGCGGCTGCGGCGCGAGCCGCGCGGGCGCGCGATCACCGACGAGCAGGTCAGGCGGCTGCTCGAGGTCGCCGCGCAGGACGGCCACGAGGTCGACGCGATGGTCTGCCTGCTCGTGCTCAACGGCCTGCGCGTCTCGGAGATCTGCGGCGCCGACGTCGAGGACCTGCGGCGCGAGCCCGGCGGCGGCCATTCGCTGGTCGTGCGCGGCAAGGGCGGCAAGGAGGTCGAGGTCGCGCTCAACGACCGCACCGAGCGGGCGGTCCTGCAGACGATCGGCGCGCGGACGCAGGGCCCGCTCTTCCGCCGCCAGGACGGCCGGCGCCTGCGCGGCGGCTCGGCCGCCCCGCGCGTCCCCTACAACCGCCAGGCCGTCTACCGCCTGCTCGCCGACCTCGCGCAGCGCGCCGGGCTCGTCGGCGACGGCGACGACCAGGTCGACGGCCTCAACCCCCACAAGCTGCGCCACACCTTCGTCACGATGCTGCTGGACCGCGGCGTCCCGCTCCCAGCCGTCCAGGACGCCGCCCGCCACGCCTCGGCCGACACGACCCGCCTGTACGACCGCGCCCGCGCCGCCTGGCGCGAGCACCCGACCCACAAGCTCGACTTCTGAGGGTCACACGCCGCGTGCCGTCACCGCAGTCGATGAGCGGCCGTCTTGGACGGTGACCACGACCACCCGGTCCTCTGCCTCGAGGTACACGTAGACGAGCAGCATCCAGCGCCACGGGCCGAGGACGAACCGAAACCCCTCCCAGCGTCCCGTGAGGGCTGGGCCGAGCAGCGGAAAGTCTTCCAAGGGACGCAGTACGCGAGCCACCCGCGCTGGCGTGTCGGAGGGCAGGTTGTGCGACGCGGCCAGCTGTCGCAGATCCTCGACGGCGGTGACCGCAAGCTCGACTCGAGGCACTACAGCTGATCCAGGGCAATCGTCTGCCCTGCACGGGCCTGCTCGAGACCCAGCTGCGCGCGTTCGAATGCCCCGGGAAGGCCGTCCAGCAACGCGACCACGTTGCGCGCGTCCGGATCCGCGTCGTCGATCGCGCTGGAGAGCAGCGAGCGCGCGATCGTCCCAGGCTGGACGTGCATGCGTTCGGCGAGGCGATTCAGCTTCTCGGCCCGCTCTTCGTCCAGCGTGATGTTCAGGCGGTCCATCTCGCAAAGCCTACACGGCTTGACACGATTTGTGCAGTCCGCGAGCGACGCCTCACCCCCTGCTCGCCGGCCGCACCCCCGTGAAGCAGAACTGCGTCACGCAGAAGAAGAGCTCGCCGCGCTCCCCGAGCTCGCGCTGCTCGTCGGCCCATGCCGCCGCCACCTCCGGGCCGATGGCCGGCCGCCCCGCGACGTACTGCTCGATCAGGCCGAGGGCGACGCCCGTCCCGAAGGCCTCGGGGTCCCGCGACGCGGTCGCGAAGCCGTGGCCGGCGACGTCGACCTCGGCGAAGCCCGCGGCGCGCATCCGCGCGGCCATCGTCCGCGGCAGCGACGCGTGCGTCAGGTGGTCGTCCCACGCGGCCAGCACGCGCTCCATGCGCTCGGGGTCCTCGGAGTGCCAGGTGACCGTCGACCAGTCGATGTCCCAGACCACGGCGCGCCCTCCCGGGCGCAGCGCGCGGCGGATCTCCGCCAAGGCGGTCGTCGCGTCGGCGACGTACTCGAGCACCTGGACGCAGAGCGCGGCGTCGAAGCTTGCGTCCTCGACGGGCAGCGAGGTGGCGTCGGCCTGCTGGAAGGCCACATTGGCGTATCCCGCGCAGCGCCGCGCGGCGGCGGCGAGCATCTGCGGGCTGCCGTCGAGGCCCACGACCGAGCCCGACGGCCCCACGGCCTCGAGCAGCTCCTCCACGTAGAACCCCGGCCCGCAGCCGACGTCGAGGACGCGCTCGCCCGGGGCGACCGCCAGCGCCGCGCCCACGAGCGCCCGCCGGCGGCGCACGTCGCGCGTGCGGTAGAGCGTCTCGAGCTGCCGCGCGGCGTCGTCGTCGAAGACCAGCTGGCTCATGAGACACCTCGCATACAGGGTGTGGGAACTGGACACCTTAGTGGCGCCGATTTCCCATCCAACTCCCCTTCAATGGTCTGCACAACCTCCCATTTCTCCCCTCGCCTCCCGGAGTCGCACCACCATGAACCGCAAGATCCTGTCCATCGCCGCAGCCTCCGCTATCGCCGCCGCCTCCTTCGCCCCGGTCGCCGGTGCTGCTGCCGACAACCCCTCCCCCGCCCTGAAGGTGACGGGCGCCTACCTGTACCTCGACCACGAGCCGGCCAGCGGCCAGGACTTCGTCCGCGTCGTGTATCGGACGGCCGACGACCTGCCGCGCCGCGCCGACGGGGCCATCCAGGCGGGCGTCTCGATCGACGGCTTCAGCCACTCGATCGCCACGGTCAAGAAGGGCCAGCCCATCTACACCGGGGCGGCCGAGGTCAAGGGCAACTCGATCGCCGCCCTCAACGGCAAGTCGATCCGCACGGGCGCCAAGATCGGCCGCAGCTTCACCGTCCGCTTCTTCACGCGCGACGGCCAGCGCGTGACCAAGAAGCTCACCCTGCGCGCCGAGCGCAAGGGCGACGACGCGGGCACGCCGTTGACCTACTAGAGCGTCCGGAGCCGTCCCGGGGCGCCGCTACATTCCGCCCATGACGCTGACCCTGGACGCGCAGCGCCCCGCCCCGCACGTCCATCTCGACAACCGCGCGCTCTACGTCTGCGACGGGGCGCGCACCGTCATGCTCAGCCTCGCGCAGGCGCGCTGGCTGGCCGAGACGCTCGACATCCTCGCGGCCGAGGGCAGGGCGAGCCGCCACCAGCAGCACCACGTCTTCGGCGGCTTCAAGGCCGCCGACGGAACCATCGTCCTGTACGCGGGCGCGCAGGAGGACCTCGTGGCCGTGCAGCTCGCCGGCGCGGCCTTCGACGAGCTGCGCGCCTCTCTCGCCGCGCCGCGCTGAGCTAGGCGCCCACGCGCGCGCCCACCTGCTGCAGGAAGCCCAGGACACGCCGCCACGCGTCCTCGCACGCCTCGGCGTGCTCGGCGAAGGAGCGGTCGAAGAACGAGTGCGGCGCCCCGGGGTAGCTGACGATCTCGTGCTCGACCCCGGCCTCCTGCAGGCCGCGCTCGTAGGCCGCGATGTGGTCGGGCGTGATGTTCTCGTCGGCGCCGCCGAACAGGCCGAGCACCGGGCAGCGCGTCTCCGGCGCCGCCTTCAGCGGCTCCGGCGCGCCCTCGCGCCGCGGCACCAGGGACGCGTAGAAGCCGACGGCGCCGTCGAGGTCGAGCTCCGGGCTCGCGGCCGCCATGAACGACTGCGTGCCGCCGAAGCAGAAGCCGACGGTGACGATCGAGCCCGCGCCCGTGCGCTCGCGCAGCAGCTCGATCGCCGCGGCCGCGTCGGCCTGGATCTGCGCGACGCGCGTCTGCATCACGTGCGGCATGTAGTCCCAGTCGTTGTCGCGCTCGCCCGTGCCCGCCGTGCGCCCGAAGTAGTCGAAGGCGATCGCGTGATGGCCGGCCTGCGCGAAGCGCTCGGCCAGCTCGACGTAGAAGCGGTACAGGCCGCGGACGTCGGGCAGGATCACCACGGCGGGGTCCGAGCCCTGCGGCGACTGCGCCAGCGCGCAGGAGAACCGCGTGCCGTCCGCCGACGTCAGCTCGAGCAGCTCGGCCGCGGCCCCGCCGGCCATCGGCGGCAGCGCCAGATCGGCCGGCAGGTCGGGCGGATGGGCGTCGAACGCGAAGCACATGAGCGGGGCCTCCCGGGTCGGGTACGGAGCCGAACACTAATCCCGCGGCCACTATCGCTACGCTTTTGCGCCAAGGTCGAGCCTGCAGGCTCGAGAAATCAGTGTTCAGCGCCCGCGTCGTTGCCGCAAAGCATCCTCCGCGTTCGCGAAGCACATCCGTACCCCGTGGAGGATCAGCATGGCCACCGGCACCGTGAAGTGGTTCAGCGACGAGAAGGGCTTCGGCTTCATCACGCCGGACGAGGGCGGCAAGGACCTCTTCGTCCACCACACCGGCATCAACGGCAGCGGGTTCAAGACGCTCGCCGAGGGCGCCGCCGTGTCGTATGACGCGGAGGCGGGCGACAAGGGCCCCAAGGCCGTCAACGTCACCCCCCTCTAGGCCGCACGAGCACTTGCCGGCCCGCCGACGCAGCGATGCGGGGCGGGCCGGGAAGGCGTTCTCCGACGCGCCGTGGTACGCCATCCGCCGGGCGACGAACACCAAGCCGTCGACCTACACGTGCCCGCTCTGCGGGCGCTTCCTCCCCGCCCTCACCGAGCACGCGCTCATCCTCCCCGAGGGCGACCCCGGTCGCCGCCGCCACGCCCACACCGCGTGCGTCGTCCAGGCGCGTCGCGCCGGGCGCCTGCCGCTGCGCGAGGAGGTGCAGCCGCCCCGCCCGGGGCTGATCGCCCGCCTGCTGCGCCGTGCGTAGGACGTTCGGTTGCCTGACACCCCGGTCGTGTCACCATTGGGCGCACGA
The DNA here is from genome assembly GCA_963851295.1 of uncultured Actinomycetes bacterium. Taxonomy (GTDB): domain Bacteria; phylum Actinomycetota; class Thermoleophilia; order Solirubrobacterales; family Solirubrobacteraceae; genus JAOPZW01. The sequence continues at coordinate 101,169 of CAWKOS010000010.1, forward strand.
TGGCCCAGAGCGACAGCGGCGACCAGTACCACACCGGCCGCGAGAGCTGGTTCACGCCGGGGACCGAGCGCCCCGCGGCGCCCGAGGAGGGCGGTCCACAGCGGACGATCACCGAGCCCGCGCGCGAGACGCCCGTCTACGAGGAGACCGACGTGCTCGTCGTGGGCGGCGGCCCCGCCGGCTGCGCCGCCGCCGTGGCGGCCCGGCGCCTGGGCGCCAAGGTCACGCTCGTCGAGCGCTACAACCACCTCGGCGGGCTGTCGACCGGCGGCCTGGTGATCTGGATCGACCGCATGAGCGACTGGGAGGGCCGCCAGGTCATCACCGGCTTCGCCTCGGAGATCCTCGAGCGCCTCCCCGAGGGCGCCGTCGCCGGAGCCCCGAAGGAGCAGTGGGGCTCCACCGAGCCCGAGCCGGTCGCCCACTGGCGCGAGCGCCTCAGCGCCTTCCGCGACACGGTCACGTGGTCGCCGATGATCGATCCCGAGTGGCTGAAGTACGAGTCGGTCGAGCTGCTCGAGGAGGTCGGGGCGCGGCTGATCCTCCACGCCTGGGTCGTCGACGCGATCGTCGAGGGCCGCGAGCTGCGCGGCGCGATCTTCGAGAGCAAGGAGGGCCGGCGCGCGATCCTCGCCAAGGTCGTGGTCGACGCGACCGGCGACCTCGATGTCTGCGCCGTCGCCGGCGCCCCCTTCGAGTCCGACGCCGAGGGCCAGGGCGCCAACGTCCAGCACTGCGTCAACACCGCCTGGACCTGGGCGGGCATCGACTTCGCCGAGTGGGTGGCGTGGAAGCGCGCCAACCCCGAGGCCCACCGCGAGCTCTTCAAGCGCGGCCACGAGGAGCTCGGCTACATGGAGACGCCGCACGTCGGCTGGCGCGACGACGTCGGGCTCTTCATGGGCCCGCGCCTGACCGGCTACAGCGGCCTGAAGGTCGCCGACCTGACCGCCGTGGAGATCGAGTCGCGCCGGCGCATGACCGCCCACCTCGACTTCTTCCGCCGCCACGCGCCCGGCTTCGAGGACGCGTGGCTGATGCTCTCGGCGCCGCAGCTCGGCGTCCGCATGACGCGCCGGCTCGTCGGGACGCACCGGATGACGATGGAGGAGTGGCGCGACGCGGTTCGCCACGAGGACGAGATCGGCGTCTCCCCCTCCCCCTCGCGCAAGTTCGCCAACGTCTCGGTCCCCTACGGCTGCATCGTGCCGGCCGAGCTCGACAACGCGCTGGTCGGCGGGCGCCACGTCGCCACCGACCCGCAGACGCAGGCCTTCATGCGCGAGATCCCGCAGTGCTGGCTGACGGGCCAGGCCGCGGGCGTCGCCGCCGCGATGTCGGCGGCGACCGGCACGCAGCCGCGCGCGCTCGACGTCCGCGAGCTGCAGCGCGAGCTCGCCGCCCAAGGGGTCCACCTGCAGGCCGCGGGGGCGCGAGCGGCGGCATGACCTACGTCATCGGCGCGGCGTGCATCGGGACCACCGATCGCTCCTGCGTCGACGTCTGCCCCGTGGACTGCATCCACGAGGTCTCCCAGATGCTCGTCATCGACCCCGGCGAGTGCATCGACTGCTCGCTGTGCGAGCCGGCCTGCCCCGTGTCGGCGATCACGCCGGCCGAGGGCGTGGCCCCCGGGGAGCGCGACTTCATCGCCATCAACGCGGCGTGGCCCGACGGCATCGACGAGGTCGACCGCCTCGTGGCGGAGTTCCAGGCCGGCGGCTAGGTGCGGTCGCGCTGCGGACGGCGCCTCTGCCGCCGGCGCGTTTGGCGCCGCGCAGCACCACAGGCGCCGGCGGCAGAGGCGCCGGCGGCACGACGCCCCGCCGGCTAGCGCTTCGGCACGAAGGCGACCGGGCGCAGCGGCGAGCCGCTGCCGTTGGCGATCTTCAGCGGCAGGGCGGCGAAGTAGACCAGCGGCGGCAGGCTGCCCAGCGCCTCGAGGTTCTCGAGGATGTAGATGTCCTTCTGCAGGAACCACTCGAGGTGGCCGAAGGCGGCCGTCGGCTCGGCGTCGACCCAGCCCATGTCGCACGTCGGGTCGTCGGAGCCGACCGCACGCACGCCGAGGTCGTGCAGCTCGCGGCACAGGTCCTCGGTGAAGCCCGGCGCGTTGGAGCTCCACCACTGCTCGCCCGGGCCGCCCTCGCGCAGGTGGCGGTTCCAGCCGAAGTTGACGAGCACGACGTCGCCCTCGCGGATCCTGGCGTCGTTGGCGGCGGCGATGCCCATGAGGTCGTCGAGGTCCAGGAGCTCGCCTGCCTGCCAGTCGCGGTCCGAGACGTCGATGACGACCCCACGGCCCCACAGCGCGTCGACCGCGACCGTGTCCATCGTGGCCTCGGGGCGGTCGGCGACGACGTGCGCGGGGACGTCGACGTGCGGGCCGACGTGCTCGGGCAGCACGAGCGTCTGCAAGCGGTAGCTGTCGCGCTCGATGAGGCGGGCGTCGTCGATGATGTGGAACTCGGGGTGGGCGAAGAAGGGGGGCATCGCCGAGCGCAGCGTCGGCGAGAGGTCGACGGCCTCCAGGCCGTCGAGGGCGGCGACCAGCGCATCGACGGCGCCGACCTGCGAATCCAGCGACGAGGCCACGTTCTCTCCTCCGGGGACGCTTGACCGAAGGCGCGCGGCTAGTGAGGCGCGGCGGGCGGCGCCACCGCGAATCCGCCGGTACGCGCGCGATCATGGCGCGCATGGAGGCCACCACCAGCAGCACCGCTCCGCCCCGAGGCTCGTCCTTCGGCGCGAGGCTGGACCGCTACTTCGACATCACCGCCCGCGGCTCGTCGCTCCCGACCGAGGTGCGCGCCGGTGCGGCCACGTTCCTGACAATGGCCTACATCCTCTTCGTCAACCCGCAGATCCTGGGGTCGGTCGCCGCGCCGGGCGGCGCCAAGCTCCCGTTCGACCAGGTCCTGACGGTGACGGCGCTGGTCGCCGCGGTGGCGACGCTCGCGATGGGCATCTACGGCCGCTACCCGTTCGCGCTGGCCGCGGGGCTGGGGATCAACGCCTTCGTCGCCTTCTCGCTCGTCGGCGCCGACCGGCTGAGCTGGCCGGAGGCGATGGGCGTCATCGTGGTCGAGGGCCTCGCCATCACCGTGCTCGTGCTCGTCGGCTTCCGCGAGGCGGTCATCAACGCCATCCCCCACGACCTCAAGCTCGCGATCGGGATCGGGATCGGGCTCTTCATCACGATCATCGGCCTCGTCGACGCGGGCATCGTCATCAAGGGCCAGGGCACGGTGGTGACGATCGCGCCGAAGCTCAACACGTGGCCGATCGCGATCTTCGTCTTCGGCCTCTTCGCCACCTACGCGATGGTGGTCCGGCGCGTCCGGGGCGCGCTGCTCTTCGGGATCCTCGGCACCACGCTGATCGCGACGATCATCAACGAGGCCAAGGACAAGAAGGTCTTCCCCAACGGGTCGGCGACGTGGCCGGACAAGATCTTCGACGCGCCGAACTTCGGCCTCGTCGGGGAATTCAGCTTCCACTTCTTCTCGGTGCTCGGGTTCTGGAGCGCCTTCGCGGTCGTCATCTCGGTGCTCCTGTCGGACTTCTTCGACACCGCCGGCACCGTGCTCGGCCTCGGGCGCCGGGCCGGGCTCGTGACACCCGACGGCCGGCTGCCGGGCATGCGCCGCGTGCTGCTCGTCGACTCCCTCGCCGCGGCCGGAGGCGGCGCCGCGTCGGCCTCGTCGAACACGACGTTCATCGAGAGCTCGGCTGGGATTGGCGAGGGGGCGCGGACGGGCCTGGCGTCGGTGATCACCGGGCTGCTCTTCGCCTGCTGCCTGTTCATCTCACCGCTCGCCGGGATCATCCCGAGCGCGGCGACGGCGCCCGTGCTCGTGATCGTCGGGGCGATGATGTTCGAGCTCGTCCGCCATCTGGAGTGGACGGAGCCGGGGATCGCGCTACCGGTGCTGCTGACGATCGTGCTGATGCCGATGACCTACAGCATCACCAACGGCGTCGGCGCCGGCTTCGTCTCCTACTCGGTGCTGACGCTGCTGGGCGGGCGCCGCGTGCATCCGCTCATGCTCGTGATCAGCGCGATCTTCGTCTGGTACTTCGTGCACGGGGTGGTCGGCTAGCGCGGGCCGCTGGCGCCTAGCGCGGGCGCTCCATCTGGAAGAGCCGGTCGAGCACGGTGTAGTCCGCGGTGTACCCGCAGCGCGCGATCGGGCGCATGGCGGCCACGTCGAGGATCCCGTCGCCGGTGATGAAGCGCTCATCGATGTGGACGCCCACGACCTGGCCGATGACCAGGTGGCGATCGGTGCGGTTGCCGTCGAGGTCGGTGAGGGTGAGCGTCTGGGTCACCTTGCACTCCAATGCGCACGGGCTGGCGGCGACGCGCGGGGGCCCGACGAGGACCGAGGGCGCCGTCTCGAGCCCCGCGTGCTCGAACTCGTTGACGCCGCGCGGCAGCGACGCCGAGCTGGCGTTCATCGCCTCGCGCAGCTCCCAGGTGGGCATGTTCCACACGAACTCGCGCGTCTCGCCCGCGAAGCTCGCGGAGTCCTTCATGCCCTCGCTGGAGAAGGCGATCATCGGCGGCGCGCCCGAGATCGCGTTGAAGAAGCTGTAGGGCGCGAGGTTGACCGAGCCGTCGGCGGCGAGCGTCGAGACCCAGCCGATCGGGCGCGGCGCGATCGCGGCCTTGAAGGGGTCGTGGGGCAGCAGCGCGGTGTCGCGGAGGTGCGGCTCGTAGAAGATCACGGCGGCGCAGGATGTCACGGGCGCCACGGCGAGGCGCGCCAAGCGGCCCGAGGCGCGGTGTGAGACCCGTGTGAAGGGCTGCACCGGCGCCCGCGCGTGCCGATCAAGAGTGGACATGGAGGTCTCGCCCCAGCTCTACCGCGCGCTGCTCGCCGTCCTGGGCGTGGCGGTGCTCGGCTTCCTGGCCCACAAGGTGACCGCGCCCAGCGCCACGACGGCGCGGGCCGCCGCCGGCGAGGTCGCCGGCGCGCGCTACCGCCTGGATGCGGCGAGCGCCCGCGCCACCGGCGCGCAGTACCTCACCCCCGCCCTGCGGCGCCGGACCTTCCGCTTCGATCCCTCGGTGGCCCCGGCCGACCGCCAGGTGTTCCTCGACGCCGTCGCCTCGGCGCGGCCCGAGGCCCGCCGCCTGGTCGGCCTCGTCGACGGCCTCGTCGACGTGCGCATCGGGCCGACCGGCATCCCGTTCGCGATCGGGCTCACGGAAAGCGGGCCCTCCGGCTACACCGTGACGATCGACCTCGGGCAGGTCTCGCGACGGTTCGGGCCGCGGGGGATCGACCGCACGGTGCTCCACGAGCTCGGCCACGTCGTCGACATGGCGCTCGTCACCGACGACGTCATGGCCCGCATGGACGCGGAGATCCCGCGGGGCCTGGGCTGCGAGGCCGGCAAGCTCGGCGCCTGCGCCGTCCGCGAGGAGCGCTTCGCCGAGAGCTTCGCCAAGTGGGCCCTCGGCGACATCGGCGTCAGCCTCGACATCGGCTACAAGGTCCCGCCGCCCACGCCGCCGCTCGCCGTCTGGGGCGAGCCGCTGTCGCGCCTGTCCGCGGGTTGAGTCGCGCCATGTCCGACGTTCTCGGTCGGACTTGCGTTAGGCTCCCCTAAGCGTGGCGAAGAGGATCAAGACGAAGAAGCGCTGCTGCAAGAGCCGGCCCCGCTGCAAGCGCTGCCCGGTCGTGTGCAAGCGCCTGGAGGCCGACGGCTACACCGAGCGCGTCGACAGGCGCACCTGGACGCTCGTCGTGATCCCGCCCAAGAAGGTCCTCAAGGCCGCACGGGCCTGAGGCCCGCTGCGCGCGAGCTCCTAGCCCACGTGCGGGCCCAGGAGCGCCAGGTCGGCCTCGCCCAGGCGGTCCGACGCCGTCTTGGCCTGGTGCCAGTGGGGATAGATCAGCGGCGGGGCGCTGACCTCGTCCAGGCGGGCGCGCTCGGCGCCTGACAGCGGCAGCTCGGCGGCGGCGAGGTTGTCGGCGAGCTGGTGGTCGGTACGGGCGCCCACGATGACCGAGGTCACCCCGGGCCGGCCGAGCGTGTACGCGAGCGCGACCCGCGCCGCGGAGACGCTGTGGCCCTCGGCGATGTCGACGAGCACGTCGACGATGTCGTGGAGCTGCTCGCGGTCGCGGACCGGCGGCTCGTCCCAGTCGGTGAGCTGGCGCCCGCTCTCCGGGCCGCCGTCGCGGCGGTACTTGCCCGAGAGCAGGCCGCCCGCCAGCGGGCTCCAGACGAGGATCCCCAGCCCCTGGTCGAGCGCGGCGGGCACGAGCTCGTACTCGGCCTCGCGCGCCTGCAGCGAGTAGTAGATCTGGTGGCTGACGAAGCGCTGCAGCCCGAGGCGATCAGAGGTCCCCAGCGCCTTGAGCAGCTGCCAGCCGGCGTAGTTCGAGCAGCCGACGTAGCGGATCTTGCCGGCGCGCACGAGCGTGTCGAGGGTGTCGAGCGTCTCCTCCAGCGGCGTCTGCCCGTCCCACTCGTGGACCTGGTAGAGGTCGATGTGGTCCGTGCGCAGCCGGCGCAGGCTGGCCTCGCACGCCTCGATCAGGTGGTGGCGCGAGAGCCCGGCGTCGTTGGGCCCCTCCCCCATCGCCATCCGCGCCTTGGTCGCCAGCAGCACGCGGTCGCGGCGGCCCTCCAGGGCCTTGCCGATGAGCTCCTCGGACAGGCCGCCGGAGTACACGTCCGCGGTGTCGACGAGGTTGACGCCCGCGTCGACGGCCATATCGATGTGGCGGCGCACGCCGTCGAGGTCGATCGACCCGACGTTGGCGAACGGCCCCACGCCGCCGAAGGTCATGGTCCCGAGCGTCATGGTCGAGACGCGGAGTCCGGAGCGGCCGAGCTGGCGGTAGTCCATGCGGGGCATCCTGCCAAACCGTGCCAAGCTGCCCGGGTGACCAGGCTGTGGACCATCGGCTACGAGCGGCTGCTGCCCGAGGCGCTGGTGGCCGAGCTCGAGGCCGCGGGCGTGCGGCGCGTGATCGACGTGCGCTTCCGCCCGCAGTCGCGGCGCCCCGGGATGTCCAAGACGCGCCTCGGCGACCTCCTCGCCGAGCACGGGATCGCCTACGAGCATCGCCGCGCGCTGGGCACGCCGCCCGACCTGCGCGTCCTCTTCCGCGCCGGGCGCCTGGCCGAGGCGACCGAGGCCTACCGCGAGCACGTCGAGGCGACGGCGGCCGACGACCTCGACGCGCTGGCCGACGAGCTGCCCAAGGCGCCGCCGACGGCGCTGCTGTGCCTGGAGGCCGATCCCGCGGGCTGTCACCGGCGGCTGGTCGCGGAGGCGCTCGTGCGCCGGCGGCGCGACCTGCGCATCACCGACCTGTAGCGAACCCCGCCGCGAGGGCGGCCACGAGTCGGTCGAAGGAGACGTCGAGATCGACCGGGATGCCGAAGCCGCCGCCGGCCTCGAGCGCGACGAAGCCATGGATCGCGCTGCGGAAGGCGCGGGCCGCGTGGATCGCGTCGTCGCCCTCGAGCTCCCAGCCGCGCAGGATCGCGAGCACGACCTCGACCGTCTCGGCCGCGGCGGCGCGGTGCTCGGGGTCGTCCGGGGCCGGGGCGGCCACGGTCGCGGCGTAGCGCCCGGGGTGCGCCTGGGCGTAGGCGCGATAGGCGCGCGCCCCGGCGGCGAGCGCCTCCGGCCCGGAGCGGCCGACCGCGGCCTCGCGCAGCGCGGCCGCCAGCTCGCGCACGCCGCGCAGCGCGATCGCGCGCACGAGCGCGTCGCGGCCGTCGACGTGGTTGTACAGCGACGGCGCCCGGACGCCCAGGTCGGCCGCCACGCGTGCAAGCGTCACCACCTCGAGGCCGTCGGCGTCGGCGATCCGGGCGGCGGCGTCGACGACGCCATCGGGGTCGAGGCCCCGGCGCGGCATCGCCTCAGGACGCCTTGGCGATGGCGGCGTCCATGGCGGCCAGCGGCGACTCGACCACCTGGCCGTGCCCCGGCGCCAGGCGCTCGGGCGCCAGCGCGCGCAGGGCCCGGGCGGACTCGAGCTCGGTCGGCTTGTCCCACGTCCCCATGGTCGCCAGCGGGAACGGGAAGCTCGCCTTGGCGCTCGTGGCCACGCCGCCGATGGTCGTGTAGGCGTCGCCGCAGAGGAGGGTGCCGTCGCGGCGGTCGAGGAAGGCGACGTGCCCCGGGGTGTGGCCGGGCGCAGCGACGACCTCCAGCGAGCCGACCATGTCGCCCGGGGCCAGGGTGCGGGTCGGCGTGGTCTTGGCGCCCGGGTAGCTGCCGCGCGGCTTGCCCTGCGGCTCGCCCGGGTCCAGCGTCATGTCCTTGGCCATCAGCCGCGCGTCGCGCGCGGAGATCATGACCTCGACGCCGGGGAGCGCCGCGACGAGGTCGTCGACGGAGCCGATGTGGTCGCCGTGGGCATGGGTGAGGGCGATGCGGACGATCGGCGCCCCGAGGTCCTCGGCGGCGGCGAGGATCGCCTTCGAGCTGCGCGGGAGCATGGTGTCGACGAGGGTCAGGCCGTCGTCCTCGCCGACGAGGTAGGCGTTGACGAAGTGCAGGCGGTTGATGCGGGTCAGGTTAGGAGCCATAGCCCACAAACTAACAGACGTAGTTTGATGACGCAAGACCCAGGGTCAACCTCCAGGGACATGACGGTGGTCACCCTCTCAGCGGCCTACGGCACCGGCGGCAGCCAGGTGGGCCCGCGGCTGGCCGACCGGCTCGGCGTCCCCTTCCTCGATCGCGTTATCCCGACCACGGTCGCCGAGCGCCTCGCGGTCCCGCTCAATGAGGCGCTGGCGCACGACGAGTCCGTGCGCGGCGTCCTCGAGCGCCTGCTCATGCGCTTCGCGCCCGCTGCGCAGGCGTTCTCCGGCGCCGCCGCGCCGCCGCCCGAGCTCATCGACGAGCGCCCGTTCCTGCGCGCCACCGAGGAGGTCATCCGCGAGCACGCCGCCGGCGGCTCCGGCGTGATCCTGGGCCGCGCCGGGGCCATCGTCCTGCACGACGCGCGGCACGCCCTCCACGTCCGCCTCGACGCGCCGCACGAGCGGCGGATCGCCCAGGCGATGCGGATCGAGGGCGTCGATCGCCAGACCGCCGAGCGCCGCCTGCGCGAGACCGACGGCGCCCGCGAGGCCTACGTGCAGCAGCTCTACGGGGCCGACGCCCGCGATGCCGCGCACTACCACCTCGTCGTGGACTCCACGGCCTTTACCCTCGACGCGTGCGTGGAGCTCATCGCCCTCGCCGCGGCGGCCCGCGACGAGCAGGACGACTGAGGCGGGCCGGAGGCCCGGGCGCGGCGCTGCTCGCCGCGGCGCTCGCCGGCGCCGCGCTCGCCGGCTGCGGCGGCGGCGCAGGCCACGCCGCCTCCGCTCCCCCATCCGCTACGAGCTCCGCTCCGGCGACGCGCCCCGCCACGCGCGCCCCGGCCCTGTGCGGCGCCCTGCGCATGCGCGTGACGGGACGCGTCGCCGACCCGACCGCCGACGAGCTCAGCGGCCTCGTGCGCAGCCGCACGCAGGCCGACCTGCTCTGGAGCCACGACGACTCGGGCGCGGGCCCGGTGCTCTACGGGCTGCGCCGCGACGGACGCGTGGCCACGCGCCCGACGGTCACGGGAGCCGAGGCGACCGACTGGGAGGACATCGCGGCCGGGCCGGGCCCGGGCGGTGACGCGCTGCTCTACGTCGGCGACATCGGCGACAACGCCGCCCGGCGCTCGTCGATCGACGTCTACCGGGTCCCCGAGCCCGCGGTCGGCGCCGCCGCCACGGCGCCCGCGGCGCGCCTGCGCCTGCGCTACCCCGACGGGCCCCACGACGCCGAGGCCCTGCTCGTCGACCCGCTGCGCGGCGACCTCGTCATCGTCACCAAGGTCATCGGCGTCGCGCGCGCCTACCGCGCCTCCGCGCGGCGCCCGGCCGGCTCGCTGACGACGCTGCGCAAGGGCCCGCCCATCGACCTCACGCTCGTCACGGCGGGCGACGTGAGCGCGGACGGGCGGATCGTCGTGCTGCGCAGCTACGAGCGCCTCGCTGTGTGGGTCCGCCACGGGCGCGAGCCGCTGACGACCACGCTGGCGCGCAGGCCCTGCCTCTCGCCCACCTCGCTGCTGGGCGAGGGCCAGGGCGAGGCGGTCGCCCTGGACCGCCACGGGACCAGCTTCCTGACCGTCGCCGAGGGCAGCCCAGCAGTCCTGCGCCGCTACGCTCCGAGGCGGTGACCTCACGATGCAAGACCACAGCCGCGCTCGCCGCATGCGTCCTCGCCACCGGGGCGGGCGGCGTCGCGCGCGCCCAGACCAGCCACGAGGGCTGGCCCGAGATCGACGGCGTCCTGAAGATCAACAAGAACGACGGCAACGACACGCTGCGCGGGACCTCGCGCAGCGACGAGCTGCTCGGCGGCCACGACTCCGACACGCTCTGGGGCCGCGACAGCGCCGACGTCCTGTGGGGCGACTACAAGCCCTCCGGCCAGGGCACGGCCCAGGTCGACCACATGTACGGCGGGGCCGGCAACGACTTCATCTACGCCAGCCACGGGCGCAACGTCATCGCCGCGGGCGCGGGCAACGACACGATCCACGCCCACTTCGGCCGCGGCAGCATCGACTGCGGCGGCGGCAGGGACACGCTCTTCATCAGCCACCGCAGCAAGCCGGGCTACGCGATCAGCCACTGCGAGACGATCAGCTTCAAGACGATCGGCCACTGACCCATGCGCCTCGAGGGCATCCATCACATCACCGCCATCACGGGCGACGCGCCGCGCAACGTCGACTTCTACACGCGCGTCCTCGGCCTGCGGCTCGTGGCCAAGACGGTCAACCAGGACGACCCGAGCGTCTACCACCTCTTCTACGCCGACGAGCGCGGGCGCCCGGGCGCCGAGCTGACCTTCTTCGAGTACCCGCGGGCGATCCCCGGCCGCGCGGGCGCGGGCATGGTGCACCGGATCGTCTCGCGCGTGGGCTCCGAGGACGCGCTCGCCTTCTGGGCCGACCGTCTCGGCGCCGAGGGCGTCGCGTACGAGCGCGCCGAGGGCGCCCTGCGCTTCGCCGACCCCGAGGGCCTCGGGCACGAGCTCGCCGTGCGCCCGGACGTCGACACGCCGCTCGCCGCCGACCATCCTGAGGTGCCGGCCGAGCACGCGCTGCAGGGCTTCGACGCGGTGCGCGCCTACAGCGCCCAGCCCGCCTCCAGCGGGGCCGTGCTCGAGCGCCTGCTCGGCGCCACGGCGCTCGGCGACGATGCGTGGGAGCTGCGCGGCGAGGTCCGCGGCGGGGTCATCGCCTACGACGAGCCGCCCGCCGAGCCCGGTCGCCAGAGCGCGGGCACCGTCCACCACGTCGCCTGGGGCACGACCGTCGCCGAGCACCCCCGCTGGGAGGAGCGCCTGCGCGGGGCGGGCGTGCAGACCTCGGGCATCGTCGACCGCCACTACTTCCACTCGATCTACTTCCGCGAGCCCAGCGGCGTGCTCTTCGAGATCGCCGACGACGGCCCCGGCTTCACCGTCGACGGCTACACGCTCGAGCAGCTCGGATCGGCGGTCATCCTCCCGCCACGGCTCGAGGCCGACCGCGAGCGCATCGAGGCGATCCTCACCCCGCTGCCCGACCCGCGGGCCGGCTGGCCCCAGGTGCCGGGCGTTTCCCGCTAGCCTCTGCGGTCCGGCGGATCGCCTACTCGATCAGGAAGCCCTTCCGGGGCTCCCAGCTGGGTACCGCGCCGGCCTCGTGCCGGCGGCCCGCCCCGGTGATCGGGAGTGTCGACGCCACCCAGGCAATGACACGAAGTCCTGGGACGTAGTAGTTCAGCGGCGATCCATGACCGGGCGGCGCCGGGCGAGCTTTCGGGCTCGCCCGGCGATTTCCGCCCTCGCGTGCGGCAACCCTCAGGCCGCGCGTGGAATCGCGCGCTCGGGCTCGATGCCGCCCTCGCCGTCGAGCGCGGTGAGCGACACCGTCCGCCCGTCGCGGTGCACCTCGACGATGACGCCCCAGGGCCGCTGATGGACCCGGACGTGGGCGCCGGGCCAGCGCCGGCGCAGGCGGACGATCAACCTCGCCTGGTCGGTGGTGAGCTCGATCGCCATGCAGGCAGTGTCGCCCGCGACGCTGAAGGCGTTACGAAGGCTCGCTCAAGCGCAGCTCAAGATGTCGGAGCGCGATCAGCGCACGAGGATGACGACGATCAGGATCAGGACCACGATCCCGATCGCCCCGGCCACGAGGGCCGGCGGGCGCTGCGTGCGCCAGAACTCGGGCTTGGCCCGATCGCGCGTGTAGTGGCCCTCGGGCGGCGTGCCGACCCAGTCGTCGTCGTCGTCGCTCATCCGTGCTCGACCGTCCGGCCGTTCGCGGTGAGGCCGACGTCGATGTTCCCGCGCGTGGCGTTGGAGTACGGGCACACCTGGTGGGCGGCCCTCACGATCTCGACGGCCTGCTCGGGGTCGCCGATCGAGGGGAGCGTCACGTCGAGGGTGACGGCGACGGTATACGTGCGCTCCTCGCCGGGGATGAGGCTGACGCTCGGAGTCGATGGCCGCGTCGCCGAGGTCGACCTTGATGCGCCGGCCGACCGCGCCGAGGGCGCCCTCGAAGCAGGCGGCGTAGCCGATCGCGAAGAGCTGCTCGGGATTGGTGCCGTCGCCCTCGCCGCCCATCTCCTTGGGGCGTCGCAGGTCGACCTCGAGCATGCCGTCGTCGGTCCTGCCGTGGCCGGCCACGCGGCCGCCGATGACGTGGGCGCGGGCGGTGTAGATCGGCTCTCTCGCCATGCCCCTGACCCTACCGATCGCCTGCGCCCGTCCTCATGAGCTCGCGCACGCGCGCCACGTCGTAGGTCCACGGCTCCGTCGTCGCGATGAACGCGCTCACCGCGGCGACGAACCCGGCCGGGTCCTCGAGCTGCGGGAAGTGCCCGGCGCCCTCGATCTCGAGCATCTCGCTCCCGGGGACGACCGCATGCGCGCGGCGGCCGTGGCCGACGGGGATGATCGGGTCGCGCTCGCCCCAGACGATGAGCAGCGGCAGGTCGGCCGCCAGATAGAGGCGGTCGAGGGCGCTGACGCGCTGGCCGCCGGGGCCGACGACCGCGCGCAGGGTGTCGAGGAAGGCCTGGCGCGCCTCGCGGTCGCCGAGGTCGGCCATCCCGCGGCGCATCTCGGCCGCATCGTGGCCCGTGCCGACGCCGACGCGCGCGAGCGACCCGCCCGACCTTGGCGCCCACGCCGCCGGCGGCCCCCGCGATGACGGGCAGGACCCACTCCGAGCCGGGCAGCGTCGCCGCGCGCAGCAGCGGGCTGACGCTGTGGCCCAGGCCGCCGCTGGAGACGAGCACCAGGCGCTCGCACATCTCGGGGTACTGGTAGGCGAACTGCATCGCCACGCCGCCGCCGAGCGAGTGGCCGACGATCGTGACGCGCTCGACGTCGATCACTTGCAGCAGGTCGCGCACCCCGCTGGCGAAGGCGCCCAGCGAGTAGTCGCCGCGCGGCTTGGCCGAGGCGCCGTGGCCGAGGAGGTCGGGCGCGATGACGTCGTGGCCCTCCGCCAGCGGACCCGCCACGGGCTCCCAGGTCAGCGAGCTGGAGCCGATCCCGTGCAGCAGGACGACGGCGGGTCCCTCGCCGTCGCGGGAGTAGTTGACGGCGTGGCCATGCAGGACGGCGGTGCGCGTGGAGAGCATGCGCACGACACTACCCACGAAGCACCGAAATCTTGCCGCAAGAGTGTTGCCGCGCAGCCGTTCTCAGCCGTCATGCGACGCCTGTTCGACTCCGCCATCGGCCGCGACCTGCGGCACTGCCCCACCTGCCGGCGGCCGTTCGTCGCGCCGGTCGAGATCCTGGCCTCCCACGAGGACGGCAACCACGTCGTCGAGCTTGGCTGCGCGAACTGCGGCTGGTGGGCCATCCAGCTCCACGCGGGCCAGCGCCTGAGCGCGCTCGACGAGGCCCTGGACCGCGACACCGCCCAGATCGAGGCCGCCGCCGCGGCCCTGGCGCTGACGCTCGAGCTCGAGCGCATCGACCGCTTCGCCGAGGCGCTGCACGCCGGGCACATCCTGCCCGAGGACTTCTAGGGCTCGGGCAGCGGCTGCGCGCGCGCCGCCTGGCGGAACTGCCACCACTCGAGCGCGGCGATCTGCAGCGACGCCGCGAAGGGGATCGCCAGCAGGGCGCCGGGGACGCCGAACAGCGTCGAGCCGAAGAGGACCGAGACGAGGACCACGAACGGGTTGAGGTCGACCGCGCGGCGCTGGATCTGCGGCTGGATGACGGTGTTCTCGAGCTGCTGGTAGACGATCGCCCAGATGACCCAGATGATCGTGTCGAGCGGGAAGTCGGCGAACAGGGTGACGATCGCGACCAGCACGGCGGCGATGGTGGCGCCGATGAGCGGGATGAGGTCGGCGAAGCCGACGAGCACCGCCAGCGGACCGGCGAACGGGATCCCCAGGATCTTCATGACGGCGAAGCTCGTGATCCCGGCGATCGTGGCCTGGGCGATGGCGCCGCCGACGTAGTTGCCGACGGCCGTCGCGATGCGGTCGACGGCGCGCTCGAGGCGCTCGGCCTCGTGCGCGGGGCGCAGCTGGATCGCCCGGTGCACCCAGCCGCGGCCGTTGGAGACCATGAAGATCGAGAGGATGAGGATCGTCAGCCCCGCGAAGATCGAGTTGACGACGCCCACGCCGATGTCGGTCAGCGTCCCGGCCGCGGTGCCGGCCTTCGAGGGCAGCTTCTTGGCCTCGTCCTCGAGCTTGGTGACGACGCCGTAGTCGGCCTCGAGCTTGCGCAGCCGCTTGTTCTTCTGCACGTAGTCGCTGGCCTGGGCGGCGTAGTCGGGGGCCTTGCGCGCGAGGTCGTTGACGCCGTTGACGATCGGCGGGACGAGGATCGCCGCGAGCAGGACCGGCACGAGCAGCAGCCCGAGGTAGGCGAGGAAGATCGCCAGCCCGCGGCGCATGTGACGGGCCAGCAGGTTCACCGGGCCGGACATCGCGACCGCCAGGAACGTCGCGATGACGATCCAGCTCAGCGGCTTGCGCAGCACGTAGAGCACGTAGAGCGTCAGCACGACGCCCACGATGATGAGAACGATGCGCAGGATGACCCGCGGGCTGATGTCGGCGGCGCGCATGCCGGGTCGCGCCATCATCGACGGCGTGCCGGACGGCAGGCCGCGAGGGCGCGCGCTCAGGCGGCGGTGAAGCGGACCGGCAGGCGGTCGAGGCCGTAGATGCCGGTGACGCCGCCGTAGACCGGCTCGCCGTCGAGCTGCAGGCGCTCGATGCGCTCGGCGAGGAAGCCGAGGCCCTCCTGCAGCTCGGCGCGCGCGAGGTTCGCGCCCAGGCAGTAGTGGATGCCGGCGCCGAAGGTCGTCAGGCGGGCGCCGTCGGCGCGCGCGATGTCGAAGCGGTCGGGCTCCTCGAGGCCGTCGCGGTTGGCCGTGCAGCTCGCGACGAGGACGACGGTGTCCTTGGGGAACGAGACGCCGTTGACCTCCATGTCCTCGATCACGATGCGCGCGGTGAACGGCGTGATCGGCTCGTAGCGCAGCGCCTCCTCGACGGCGGCCGGAGCCAGCGACGGGTCGGCGTGCAGCGCCTCCCACTGCTCGGGGTGCTCGGCGAGCAGGCGGATGGCGTGGGCGAGCTGGGACTGCGTGGTGTCGACGCCGCCGATGAGGACGTTGAGGACGAGGTTGACGCACTCGACGTCGGAGAGGCGGTCGCCGTCGGCCTCGGCGGCCAGCAGCGTCGAGACGAGGTCGTCGCCGGGGTCGTCGCGGCGCGCGGCGAGCAGCGCGTCGGCGTAGTCGTAGAACTCGACCACCGCCTCCTCGATGAGCTCGCGCTGGGTCATGAGCGCCTCGGCGTCGAACTGCTTCTGGATCCAGTTGGACCAGTGGTGCAGGCGCGGGGCGTCGGCGAGCGGCGCGCCCATCACGGTCGCGATGACGAGCGACGGGTAGGGCTTGGCGAAGGCCTCGACGAACTCGCAGCGCCCGTCGCCGCGGACGGCATCCCAGAGCTGCTCGAGGTAGGTGCGCATGAACGGCCGCCAGCGGTCGGCGGCGCGCGGCGTGAAGGCCGGGTTGACGAGGTTGCGCAGGCGCCGGTGGTCGTCGCCGTCGATGCAGAGGATGTTGCGGCGCAGCTCCTCGGCGAGCGGACCGCTCTCGATGCCGAAGAGCTCGGCGAGCTTGCGCCCCGGGAAGGTGGTGCAGCGGCTGCGCAGGAAGACCTCGGCGGCCTCACGCTCGAGGACCATGGCGCCGATCGGCGTCGCCGCCAGCCAGCCTTGCTCGCGCAGCTGGGCCATCCGCGGGTGGAAGGCGGGTCCGCGCAGCGCGGGATCGGTGTAGTCGAGGACCGGTAGGTCGAGCTCGGAGAGGAGCGTCATCGCGCCGGAACCTATCGCCCCGGCCTGGTTCGCCTCGCCGATCGGCGGGCATAGAGCCGGCCATGGACCGCGTCGATCTCGGGCCGCTGCGCGTCAGCCGCCTGTGCCTCGGAACCATGCTCATGGGCGGGCGCACGCCGCCCGACGACGCCGAGCGCATGCTCGACGCCTTCGTCGCCGCAGGCCACAACTTCCTCGACACGGCCGACACCTACGGCGACGGCACCTCCGAGCGCACGCTCGCCCCCTGGCTCGCGCGGCGCCGCGACGACGTCGTGCTCGCCACCAAGCTGCGCTTCGGAGTCTCCGACCCCGGCGGCGAGGGCCTGGCGCCCGATCGGGTCGCCAAGGCGTGCGACGCCTCGCTGCGCCGGTTGGGCGTCGACGTCATCGACCTCTACCAGGTGCACGCGCCCGATCCGGACGTCGAGCTCGAAGACACCCTCGGGGCGCTCGACGAGCTCGTGCGCGCGGGCAAGGTGCGGGCGCTCGGCGCCTCGAACTTCCCGGCCTGGCTGCTGACGTGGGCCGTGGCCGTGCAGGACCGCGAGGGCCTCTCTCCCTTCGTCTCGCTGCAGCCGCAGTACTCGCTCGTCGAGCGCTCGATCGAGACCGAGATCCTGCCCTTCTGCCGTGCGGCGGGGCTCGGCGTCCTGCCGTGGGGCCCGCTGGGCGCCGGCTTCCTGACCGGCCGCTACGGGCGCGACGAGCGCCCGCCCGCGGGCACCCGGATCGGCGACGCGAGCGAGGACCTCGAGGAGGCGCTGCACCGCCGTGGGACCGAGGCCAACTTCCGCGCCGTCGACGAGGCGGGCATGGTCGCCGAGGAGGTCGGCGCGAGCGTCGCGCAGGTCGCCCTCGCGTGGCTGCTCGCCCAGCCCGGCGTGACCGCCCCGATCATCGGCCCGCGCACGCCCGACCAGCTCGCCGACCTCCTCCCCGCCGCGCAGCTCTCGCTTTCCGACGAGCAGGTGGCGCGCCTGGGGCGCTCGACGGCGCCGCCGCTCGGCTACCCGCTGCGGATGCTCGTCGAGCAGAGCGAGATCGACCTCGGGCGGGTTCGGCTGCGCCGCCCGGGCCGCTGATTGCACATCGCTCGCGTGCAACGAATCCTGCAAGGAGCAGGGATTTTGGGTGGTAGCGTCGACGGCCGTCGCGCCGAGTCGCCTTCCTCACGGGGGTGATCGGGGGAACCGTGGCGGACGCGTGGAGGCGTCCGCAGGGGCGAATCGCCGCAGTACGGCGTAGCGCATCGCGCGAGCCCGACAGCTCACCTCGTAGGCGCCTCACCGATGCCCCGCCGCCTACCCCCCACCCGCTGCCTGGCCGTCGTCGCCGCGCTCGCCCTGCTGCCGGTCGCCGACGCGCAGGCGCTGCCGACGCTGCACCACGGCGATCGCGGCCGCTCGGTGCGCAAGCTCCAGCGCGCGCTGCACCTGGGCGCCGACGGCGTCTTCGGCACGGGCACGCTGCATGCGGTCAAGCGCTTCCAGCGCCGGCACGGCCTGACGGCGGACGGCGTCGTCGGCGCCGGCACCTGGCGGATGATCCGCCGCAGCCTGCACCGCCACCGCGCGCGCGCCGCCGTCGGCGGCAGCGCGGGCGTGGTGCGCACGCGCGGGGCGAGCGTGCGCCTGCTGCAGCAGACGCTCGGCGTCGCCGCCGACGGCGTCTTCGGCCCGGGCACCTCGCGGGCGGTGCGCCGCTTCCAGCGCTCCCACGGCCTGACCGCCGACGGCGTCGTCGGGCCCGCGACGTGGACGGCGCTCGGCCTCCCCGGCCGCCATCCCGTCCTCAAGCGCGCCCACCTGCACGGCGGCGGCGGGGGCGTGCGCTCGGGCCCGCCGGCGGCCGTGCTGCGCGCGATCGCTGCGGCCAACCGGATCGCGGGCATGCCCTACCGCTACGGCGGCGGGCACCGCTCCTTCCACGACTCCGGCTACGACTGCTCGGGCTCGGTCTCCTACGTCCTGCACGCAACGGGCCGGCTCGGCAGTCCGCGCGACTCGGGCGAGCTCATGTCCTGGGGCCGGCCCGGCCCGGGGCGCTGGATCACGATCTACGCCAACGGCGGCCACGCCTACATGGTCATCGAGGGCCGCCGCTACGACACGACCGGCCGCTGGGACACCGGCTCGCGCTGGCAGCGCACGGACCGCTCGAGCGCCGGCTACGTGGCGCGGCATCCGGCGGGGCTGTAGCGGCCCGGGCTCTCCGCTCGCGTGTGCGGCGCTTCGCGACGCCTACAGCATCACCGAGGGAAGGGTGAGCATGCGCGGGGCGGGCGCGCATCGCGAGCGACGAATTTCGGACGTACGGCGTCTGGAAGTCGTCGCTCGATGGTGAGCGACGAGTTTGTCCGCTCACAGGCGACATACTCGTCGTTCGCGAATCGTCGCTCGCGATGCCCGGCTCAGGCGCGGGCGGCTGACTTCCCTCGGTGATGCTGTAAGCGCCGCGCTGGCCAGCGACCGCCGGCGGAGGACCTCAGTCGTGGATGAAGATCGGCGTCCCGCGCGGGGTCAGCCGGTACAGGCGGGTGATCTTGTCGTTGCGCAGGCGGATGCAGCCGTGCGACGGGCGGCCCGGGATCAGACTGGGCTCGTCGGTGCCGTGCAGGCCGACCACGCCGCCGCCGGGCCAGTCGGTGAGGTGAGGCGCGTAGGCGCTGGTGCCCAGGGCGAACGGGCCGTAGACGGCCGCCCCGACGACGCGGAACTTCTCGCGGACGTAGAAGTGCCCGCGCGGGGTCGGCGTCGACGAGGCGCCGATGCCGACGTGCGCCGACATCACCGGCTTGCCCGCCCGGTAGAGCGTGAGCAGCAGGCGCGAGCGGTTGAGGTCCAGGAAGGTGTCGACCGCCGTGTAGGAGCGCAGCGCGCGCCGCGGGACCCATCCGGTCACGCCGTTGGGGCGCTTGGGCACGCGGATCTTCACCCACGTGTTCTTGTGGCTGTCGCGCCAGGAGGCGAGCGCGATGTAGATCTCCGGCAGGCCGTCCTCGGTCAGCCAGCGCAGCTTGCCGACCGTGCGGGCGTGGCCGGTCGGGCGCGAGCGGATCTTCGCGTGGTTGTTCGGATACGCCCAGCGCGTGATCGTGCGCTCGTCGCTGAGCTGCTTCATGCCGGGCGGGTTGGCCGAGGGCCCGGCGGCCCGTGCCACCCCGGACGAGAGGGCGGTGGCGAGCACGGCGATGGCGATGAGGATCTGCGCGCGGCGCATGGTGAGGTGCAGGTTCTACAGCCGGAGGCGGCGGGAGACGGGGAAGAAATGGCGAGCCCGCCGGCTGGGTGGTGCCGGCGGACCCGCCTGAGGCCCCCTAGGGGGACCGGACCGGGGGGTGGGCGAACGCCGGCCCACCCCCAAGATGGTTGATGGATCAAGCCGCCGACCCCTCCCCAAGGGCCGGCGGCCCATCCGTCAATCCCCCCGTCGAACTGCCCCTCGTCCTACCGGGCTCGTCAAGATTCCGGAGCAAAGCCTAGTGCGTCGGGCGGCGCGTTGCAAGGGCTGAACGGTCCCCAATAGTGGTCAAACGGTCGTCCAGAGCGACCGGGGCATACCCGGCGCGGGCGCGGCCCACACGCGGGTCGCGCGGCCGGGATCGCTCAGACGATGTCGATCGGCGTGCCCGTCGGGGCCAGCCGATAGAGCTTCATGATGTCCGCGTCGCGCAGGCGGATGCAGCCGTGCGACGGCCGGCCCGGGATCAGCTTCGGCTCGTTGGTGCCGTGCAGCCCGACGACGCCGCCGCCCGGCCACTCGCTCAACGTCGGGGCGTACGCGCTCGTGCCGATCGCCCGCGGGCCGTAGATCGTCGTGCCGGCGACGTGGAACTTCTCGCGGATCCAGAAGTGGCCCGTCGGCGTCGGCGTCGAGGCCTTCCCCACGCCGATACGCGCGCTGAAGCGCTTGTGGCCGCGGTCGAAGAGCGTCACCCGCAGCGTGTGCTTGTTGACCCGCAGCAGGGTGTGGACGGTGTGCAGGGACCCCAGCGCGCTCTCGCGGACCCAGCCCGTGCGCCCGTTGGGCCGCATGGGCACGCGGATCTTGAACCACGTGTTGCCCTCCGCGTTCTTCCAGCGCGAGAGGACGACGTAGACCTCGGGGAACTTGTCCTCGGTGAAGAGCCGCAGCGTGGCGACGCGGTGCGCCTTGCCCGAGGGGCGGCTGAAGACGGGCTGGACGTCGGCGGTGTGGGCCCAGCGGGTGGTCAGGCGCTCGTCGGAGACCTTCACCGTCCCCGGGGGCGTAGCGGCGGGCAGGCTGCCTGCCGTCGCCGTCGCGGGCGCGATCGCCGCCACAGCGAGCGCAAGGAGGACCGGGATGCGCGGCGAGCGGAGCATGGCGGCTGAGGATAGGACACGTCTGCGCAGGGGCGATTCACCCGATCAGCTGCGCCGCGCCCGCGCCGAGCGGGCCGCGCACGCCTTGGTCTTGTGCGCCTTGGAGGCCGCACGGGCGCAGGTCACGTGCGCGATCGCGCGCTTGCGCGGCGTCCCGGCGCCGAAGTCGGTGGTGTAGGTGGCGCCCGGAGCGGCGTCCTCGGGGGTGCCGAGCGCGAGGCCGAGGCCGACCTCGGTGTAGTCGTCGCTGAGCAGGTTCTCGCGGTGGCCCGGGCTGTTCATCCACGCGTCGACCATCGAGCGCGGCGTGGCGAGGTCGCCCTGCGCCCAGCCGATGTTCTCGCCCACGACCCACGGGTCGTCGTGGCCCAGGTAGCCGGTGCTCGTGAGCCGATCGACCAGCGTGCCGCCGTCGGGCGACTCGTGGGCGAAGAAGGCCTGCGCGACCATCCGCTGCGAGTAGCTCGCCGAGGCCCGCGTGAGCTTCGCGTTCTCGGCGAGCGGCTTGACGCCCTCGCCGGCGCGCTGCTGGTTGAGCAGGCACAGCGTCGCCTGGCCGACGACCACGAGGTTGCCGGCCGCCGGCACGACGTCGGCGCCGGCGCAATCGGCGGCCTGGGCGCTCGCGGGAGCGCTCAGGGCCAGTGCTGCGAAGGCGGCCGCGGCGGCAAGTCGGCGACGGGACATGTCCGGTGCATCGGACGGACGGTCCCCCAGCGACGCTCAACGGCGATTTCGTGGACGTATCTCGGAGGTCAGCGGCGCCAGCGCGCCGAGATGCGGTCCAACAAGGCGAAGGCGCGGCCGTGCACGTCGCCCTCGGCATCCGCCGTCTCGCGCCTGATCTGCCCGGGATCGGGCACCACGCCGTCGCGCGCCCCGGCCAGCCAGTCCTCGACGATCGCGGGCGTCACCTCGGGGTGGAACTGCAGCCCGACGCTGCGCCCCACCGCGAAGGCCTGTGGCCCCGACGCGGCGTGCGCGAGCTCCTCGGCGCCCGGCGGGAGCGTGAAGACGTCCTCGTGCCACGTGAACCAGCGCCCGCCGTAGTCGTCGTCGCCCTGAACCTCGATCCAGCCGATCTCGGTCTCAGGGGCGCGCGAGACCGTGCCGCCGAGGGCCGCGGCCAGCGCCTGGCCGCCGAAGCAGATGCCCAGCACCGGCGTGCCGCCCTCGTGCGTCGCGCGCAGGTAGTCGACCTGGGCGGCGATCCACGGGTCGCCCGAGCCGTGCACGGAGCGGTCCGAGCCCAGCGCCACGATCGCGTCGGCGCCCGTGGGATCCGGCCACGCGCGCAGCGTCGGGCTGTGGACGACGTCGAGCTCCGCCCCGCGCGCGGCGGCCCACTCCCCCACCAGCCCGGCCGGTGCGTCGGGCTGCTGCTGGACGACGACCAGGCGCACCTACGCCTTGACCCGGAAGGCGCCGCGCATGAACGGGTGGATCCGGCAGAAGTACGTGTAGGTGCCGGGCGCGAGGTCCGTCGGGGTCTGCCACTGCTTGCGGTTGGATGCCGCGGTGAAGCCGACCGGGCCGAAGCCCAGCTCGCCGGAGTCGAACACCGTCGGCCCGTTGGCCAGCGGGAAGGCGATCCCCGTCGTCGCCGTGCACGGCGTCCGGCATGCCGTGATGGTGTGGAAGATGTTCTGACCGGCGTCCTCGTTGACGAAGGTCAGCGGCTGGCCGACGCTCACCACCGGCGGGCGCGCGGCCGAGCCGGTGGCCGAGAGGTCGCCCTGGCCGTAGACGAAGCCGGAGATGTCGATCGTCGGCGCGCGCGGGCCGTCGGGCAGCCCGGTCGCGTTGGCGAGCTTGCCGGGCGCCCCGCCGTGGTGGTTGTTCTCGGGCAGGTGGCCGTGGGTGAGGACGCCCTTCACGGCGACGTTCGTGACGAACGGGTCGGCGCCGCCCGCCGGCCCCATCGTGATCGCCACCGGCATGATCGCCATCACCTCGTACCACGAGGTCGTGCGCGTGTCATAGGTGCCCGAGACGCTGAGGACGTCGCCCTTCTTGATCGCCACGCGCCAGTTCGACGGGGTCGTGCCCATCGCGACGTCCCACGAGACCGCGCCCGCGGGCTCGAAGTAGCGCGCGCGGGAGCGGAAGAGCTCGACGGTCCTGCCGTCGCGGGTGAGCTTGAGGTCGGTGTAGAGGCCGCCCGGGTGCAGGTGGCCGAAGGCGCCGACGAGGGTCGCGTCGTGGTCGGCGACCCACGTGTTGCGCAGATTGCCGTCGGGATAGGGGTTCGCGGCATCGTCGGGGAAGGTGAAGCGCCCGTCGTGGCCGCTGCCCTGCACGGCGTCGAACACCGGGTAGGCCTTGATGCCCTCGACGTCGAGCCACTGCGTCTTGATCTCCTGCATCCGCTTCGCGGCCGGCGTCCCGAGCGCGATGAAGTCCATCTCCCACGTGATGTACACGCGCGTCGCGACCGGCGTGAGGTTGTGGATCATGTGGTTCAGCAGCCAGCGGTCGCCCTTGCGGTAGCGCCAGCCGAAGCCCTTCGGCAGGCGCGCGACGGTCTTCTCCTCGCCGGCGGCCCAGGTCGGGCGGAAGTCGCCGTGCCCCTGGACGAGCCAGACCGCGTGGTGCAGGTGGATGACGTCGACGCGCGGGACCGTGCCGTCGACGTAGGTGAGGTCGGGCCTGAAGGACGTGATCCAGCCCGGCCCGCGCGGCAGCAGGTCGTTGTCGGCGAGCGAGATCGTGTTCTGCCCGGGCGCGATCCGGACCGGGCCCCAGCGGAACTTCAGGTGGCGGACGCCGTCCTTGCCCGGCGTCGTCGTGATCGTGCCCTGCGGGGTGCGGACCGTCGTCGAGCGGGCGTGCGCGGCGGGCGCGAGCAGCAGCGCCGCCGCCAGGATGGCCAGGGACAGGAGCGGGCGACGCACCGCCTGAGCCTACTGAATCCGCTTCGACATGAAGGCCAATGGCAGGCCGGACCCCGCGCTGGGGCGCGCGGTCGCGATCCGCCGGCCCGGTTGAACGGCGTCGCGCGGTTCGCCCACGTCGTCGCCGAGGCGCGCGGCCAGCGCGTCGAGGTCCTCGACGACGACCACGAGGCCCCAGAACGCCGTCTCCTCGCCCGCCGGACCGACGACCTCCAGCAGCGTCTCGCCCATGCGGAAGAAGCCCTGGCGACGCCCGTCGCCCGCGTCGCGGACGCGGCGCAGGGGCAGGCCGAGCGCCTCCAGCTCGCCGAAGGTCGCCTCGAGGTCGGGCGTGGTCATCACGACGTGGTCGAGCTTGATGGCGCCGTTGGGGTGCTCGGGCGCGGGCGTCTCGGGCCGTTCGCCGTCGCCGCGCAGCGTCCAGCCGGCGATCCCGCCGCCGGCGCCGGTGAGCACGAGCTCGGTCGACCCGACGCGGCAGCGGTCGCCCTCGACCGCGAAGCCCAGGCGCTCCCAGACCGCCGGCGCGTCGCCCAGCTCGAGCGCCGCCAGCTCGGTCACGCCGCGACGGGCTCGGCGTCGCGCGCCGCGAGCGTCGCGTAGCGCCCGCCGCGGGCGAGCAGCTCGGCGTGCGTGCCGCGCTCGACGATGCGCCCGCCGTCGAGGACGACGATCTCGTCGGCCTCGCGGATCGTCGACAGGCGGTGCGCGATGGCGACCGTCGTGCGGCCCTCGGCCAGACGGTCGAGCGCCTCCTGCACGGCGCGCTCGGTCTCGTTGTCCAGCGCGCTCGTCGCCTCGTCGAGGACGAGCACGGGCGGGTTGCGAAGGACGGTGCGCGCGATGGCGATGCGCTGCTTCTCGCCGCCGGAGAAGCGGTAGCCGCGCTCGCCGACGACCGTGTCGTAGCCGTCGGGCAGGCTCGTGATGAGGTCGTGGATCTGCGCTGCCCGCGCGGCGTCCTCGAGCTCTGCGTCGGTGGCGTCGGGCTTGGCGAAGCGCAGATTTTCGGCCACGCTTGCGTGGAAGAGGTAGGTCTCCTGGGAGACGAGGCCGACGGTGCGCGCCAGCGAGGCGAAGGACAGGTCGCGGATGTCGACGCCGTCGACGGTGATGCGTCCGGCGCTGGCGTCGTAGAGGCGCGCGACGAGGTAGCCCACCGTCGTCTTGCCCGAGCCGGTCTCCCCCACGATCGCCGTCGTCGTCCCCGCCGGGACCACGAGGTCGATGTCCTGCAGGGTCGCCGGCGCGTCGGCGTCATAGCCGAAGGCGACCGACTCGAAGCGCACCTCGCCGCGAACGTCGCGCAGCTCGCGCGCGTCGTCGCGCTCGTCGATGTCCACCGGAAGGTCGAGGTACTCGAAGATCCGGTGGAAGAGCGCCAGCGAGGTCTGGATGTCGATTCCGACCGAGAGCAGCGACTGCAGCGGGAAGAACAGCCGCGTCTGCAGCGTGGTGAAGGCCACCACGGTGCCGATCGAGATCGCGCCGCCGCCGTGGGCGATCGAGTAGCCGGCGAACCAGTAGACGAGCGCCGGCATGATCGAGAAGGCCATCTGCACGCTCGCCATCCGCCAGCGGCCGGCCATGCGGCTGCGGACCTCGAGGTCGGCCAGGTCGGCCGACTCGCGCGTGAAGCGCTCGGCCAGCTCCGGAGCGCGGCCCATCGTCTTGCCCAGCAGGATGCCGCTCACGCTCAGCGACTCCTCCACGAGCGAGCTCATGTCGGCCAGGCGGCCCTGGCGCTCGGCCGTGATGCGCTTGCGCTCCCGCCCGACGCGGCGCGTGAGCCAGATGAAGAAGGGCAGCAGCGCGAGGCTGAAGGCGGCCAGGCGCCAGTCGAGCAGGAACATCGCCACGATGGTCGCGAGCACCGTGGTGACGCTGGAGACGATCGACGTCGCCGTCGAGGTGACGACGTTCTGCACGCCGCCGATGTCGTTGGCGATCCGCGACTGGACCTCGCCGGTGCGGGTCTTGGTGAAGAAGGCCAGCGACAGGCGCTGCAGGTGGCGGTAGACGGCGGCGCGCAGGTCGTGCATGACGCGCTGGCCGACGAGGTTCGACAGCCAGGTCTGCGCGACGCCGAGCGCGCCGGTGGCGATCGAGATGGCGACCATCCCGGCGACGAGCATCGTCAGCAGCCGCGTGTCGGCCTCGGGGATCGCCTTGTCGAGGACCTCGCGCAGCAGGAAGGGCGAGATCATGCTCAGCCCCGCCGACAGGCCGATGAGGGCGAGCACGACCGCCAGGCGCGCCCTGTAGGGCTTGAAGAGGCGCGCGATGCGCGCGCTGTCGGAGCCGCTTCTCACAGAGGATGAGGATACCGGATTAGTTGACTACTTCAACTATCCATGTCGAGCGTGGCGGCGGCGGAAGGTCTCCCCCTTCGTCCGGTTGCCGCAGATGCTCATCGAGCACCACTGCGCCGAGCGGTTGCGCGAGGCGTCGTAGAAGGCCCAGCCGCAGTGCGCGTGCGGGCACGCCTTCAGGCGCGCGAAGCTGCCGTCGGCGCGGGCGGCGAAGACGATGCCCAGCGCGAGCGCGCAGGCGGCGTCGGGGCCGTCGCTACCGGGCTCCAGCGTGCCGCTGCGCAGGCTCGGCGTCAGCGCGGCCGCCGGGGCGACGTCGGCGGCGATCGCGTCGAGGACCGCGAGCGCCGCGGGCGCCTCGCCGGCGTCGTGGTTGGCCAGGCACACCTGGCGCAGCGCCTCGCGCAGGGTCAGCGCGCGCTCGAGGTCGGTGTCGTGGGGCGTCGCATGGAAGCCGCGGGCGCGCAGCCACGCGCCGTAGGCGCCCGGCGAGCTCCAGACCTCCGAGCCGTCGCCGTCGAGGTCCCAGAAGCTGTTGAGGAACGCCTGCACGAAGGCCAGGCGCCCGGGCGCGGGCGGACGGCCCGCGGGCTGCGTGCCGGCGTCGAAGCGGTCCACGACAGCGCAGATTGACACGAACCAGTCATCGTGTCTACGCTGGTTAGCCTCGACATGTCGGCGACCATGACCGAGGTGCCCCAGCGCACGTGCCCCCACTGCGGCTTCGAGGAACGCTCGGAGCGCGAGCGCTGCTCGCGGTGCGGCAAGTCGGTCCTCATCCGCGCCCCGCGCCTGCGCGGGCGCCGGCGCACGGCGGTCATCTGGGGCGGCGGCGCCGCCCTGCTCCTCGCGGTGGCGGCGATCGCGCTCGTCCTCAATGACGTCGTCTCCAACCGCAACGACCGCGAGGCCCGCGAGGCCAAGAAGGCCGCCGCGGCCGAGCGCGTCCGCCTGACGCGCATCCAGGCGCCCCACCGCGGCGCCGCCACCGGCCTGGTGCCCGCCCCCGGCGCCTCCGAGCAGGACGTTCTCGGCGCCCGCGCCGCGCTCGTGCGCGCGGCCGAGGCCTCGATCACCACCGACGCCCAGGCGCGCGACCGCGCCGGCGAGCTCCAGGGCCCGAATCTCGCGCACCGAGTGCGGGCCGCTCCTGAAGGCCAAGGACGCGGTCCCCGACGACCGCATCCTCTCCAAGCCCATCGGCCGCTACGACTGCGTCGCCATCAAGCGCTCGATCAACGGCGAGGGCGGCCAGTCGGTCGGCAGCCTCGGCTACGCGTTCGTCGCCGCCCTGGACTTCAAGCGCTTCACCTACGTCTGGTGTCGCAACACGCCCGCCCAGGGCGAGCGCGGCGTGGCGCTGGCCTTCGTGCGCCTGGACCGGGCCTGCCTGGCCGCGAAGGGCCGCGCGCTGGGGACGGGGTACGTGGACGTGCCGGGGAGCTAGGGGCGCAGCGCCGCGAGCGGCGGCGGCCAAGCCTTCAGCGGTTCTTCCGGCGCTGTGCCTTGGCCGCGCGCGCCTTCGCCCGAGCGCGCTGCTTGGACGCCTGGCGATGCTTGTGCGGGACGCCGGCGGGCTCGGGGTCGCCGCCGTGGCGCGTGAGCTTGCGGGCGCTGTCGCGGGCGTCGCCGACGATGGCGAAGCCGATCCCGCCCAGGAGGATCAGGCCCGCGGCGAAGATGAGGACCTCCTGCCAGGTCCTCAGGCCCCCGTTGCCGTCCGAGGAGGTGTCGGGCGGCGCCGCGGCCTGTGTCTGGGTCGTCTCGGGCGCGCCGAGGGTCGGCGTCTGCTGGGCGCCCGCGGGCGCGGCGACGGCGAGGGCGAGCACGAGGGCGGCGAGCGCGAGCAGCGACCTGAGGCGGACCGGCATAAGGCGGCGAGTGTACGCAACGCCGCGCGAGGCGGCGGTGGCTGCGCCCGGCTGGGGTCGGCGCGGGCCGGGGCGCTAGATTCTCCCTTCACCATGCCGCCCAAGCCCCGCCAGATCCGCATCGAGCAGCGCGGCGCCCTTGCCGCCATGCAGGCGCTCCAGGACCGCTCCGACGAGGAGCTCGAGCGCGAGCAGAAGTTCAAGGCCGCGGCGCTGGCGATCCTCGGCGCCCGGGCGGCCGAGCGCTACGACGCGGACGCGGCGCGCGACTACTTCCGCCGCGCGATCGCCGCCTCGCGCCCGCAGGAGCGGATGCAGGTGCGGCGCATGGCCGACGCGTCGCTGGCCCTCGCCGAGCGCCGGCCCGACGACCTCAAGCAGGCCGTCGAGCGCCTTGGCCAGGAGCCGCCGAGCAACCGCCAGCTCCTGCTCCTGCGCCTCATGGGCTTCCTCGCGCCACCCGCGAGCGCGCCCTGGTACATCAAGGCGCGCGGCTTCCTGATCATCCTGCTGCTGGTCATCGTCCTGCTGGCCCTCGGCTTCGGGATCGTCAAGCTCGTGGCGCTGCCCTTCGGCGGCGCGAGCACGGTGGCGAGCCTGCTGCTCGGGATCATCGTCATCGCGGCGATCATCGGCGTCCTCGCGTTGCTGGGACGACGGCGCCAGGCGCGGGCGAGAGAGAAGGCGCGAGCCGCGCAAGGCGGCTGACGTGTGCGGGCGCTACTCGCTCGCGTCGCCCGATCCGGCACGGCTGCGCGAGCGCTTCGCGATCGGCGACACGGTCCCGGTCCGCCCGCGCTACAACGTCGCTCCCGGCGACGACGTCCTGACCGTCACGACCGACCGCGAGGGCGAGTCGCGCGGCGAGCTGCTGCGCTGGGGCCTGGTCCCCTACTGGGCCAAGGACCCCAAGACGCTCGGTCTCAAGCTCATCAACGCGCGCTCGGAGACCATGCTCACCAACGGCGCTTTCCGCGACGCGCGCCGCTGCCTGGTCATCGCCGACGGCTTCTACGAGTGGGAGAAGCGCCCGGACGCGCCCAAGCAGCCGTGGTGGATCACCATGCCCGGCGGCGAGCCCTTCGCCTTCGCCGGGCTGTGGTCGAGCTGGCGCTCGAACCCGGAGGTCGAGCCGCTGCGCACGGTGGCGATCGTCACGACCGCGGCCTCCGAGCAGCTCGCCCCGATCCACGACCGCATGCCGGTCATGCTCCCCCAGGAGGCCGAGGACGCCTGGCTGGCGCGCGACACGCCGCCCGACGAGCTGCTGGCGCTGTGCGCGCCGCTGCCCGAGGCCGCGATGCGGGCGGTCGGCCCGGCGGTCAACGACGCGCGCCACGACGAGCCCGACTGCCTCGAGCCCGCGCCGCCGCCGCTCACCCTGTTCTGAGCGTCGCCTTCTCGATCACGACCGGCGAGTTCGGCTTGCCCTGCCCGTCGACGGGGACCCTCCCGATCCGCTGGGCCACGTCCATGCCGCCCACCACGCCGCCCAGGAGCGCGTAGTCGGGCGGGAGCTGCGCGTCCGGTGCGGTGACGATGAAGAACTGGCTCCCCGACGCGCCCCGCGGGTCGGCCTCGGTCTTGGCCATCGCGACGACGCCCGCCGTGTAGCCGAGGTCGCCCGGCGGCGTCTCGACCACCGTGTAGCCCGGCCCGCCCAGCCCGGTCCCGAGCGGGTCGCCGCCCTGGATGACGAAGCCGTGCACGACCCGGTGGAAGGTCAGCCCGTCGTAGAAGCCGCGCTTGACGAGGTCGGCGAACGAGGCCGAGGTCTTGGGGGCGCGCCCGGTCGCCAGGCGGATGGTGATCGTGCCGCAGTTGGTCTGCAGGTCGACCGTGTAGCGCTTGCCCGGCTCGAGCTTCGCCGTCGGCTTGGAGAGGTGCTGCTCGCCCTTGGGCTCCGGCGCCGGGACCGGCCGGCAGGCGGCCTTCGCCGCCGCCGCCGTCGTCGCGGTCGTGCTCTTGTCGGCGCCGCCGCAGCCCGCGAGCAGCAGCACGGCGGTGAGGGCGATCACGGTCCGTCGCACGGCGGGCGAGGATAATGGGCGCACTCCTGTGCCCGTCGCACCCGGCCTCGCGCCCTACGACACGTTCCTCCTGGACCTCGACGGCTGCGTCTGGGTGGGCGACGACCCCACGCCGGGTGCGGTCGACGCCGTCCTGGCCCTGCGCGCGGCCGGCCGCCGCGTCGCCTTCGTGACCAACGACGCCCGCCACGGCGAGGAGGACTTCGTGCGCAAGCTCTGGAGCCTCGGCTTCCGGGCCGCGCGCGAGGAGATCGTCACCGTCGGGGGCGCGCTGCAGCACGTGCTCTCCGAGTCCGGGCACGCGACGGCCTTCGTCATCGGCTCGGCGGCGGTCCACCGCCACGTCACCGACGCGGGGCTGCGGATCCTCAACGGCTCGGACCTCGCGGACCGCGCCGACGTGGTCATCGTCAGCGGCCACGACCGCCTCGACTTCAACGAGCTCAAGGGCGCCGTCCAGGCGGCGTTGCGCGGCGCCGAGGTCTGGTGCACGGGCCGCGACGCCACCTTCCCGATGCCCGACGGACCGTGGCCGGGCACCGGCGCGGTCGTGGCGGCGGTCGAGGCCGCGACGGGGGTCGACGCGCGCTCGGTGGGCAAGCCCGAGCCCCAGCTCTTCCTCACGGCCCTGGACCGCATCGGCGGCGACGGCCGCGCCCTGGTCGTGGGCGACCGCCTCGACGCCGACGTCGCGGGCGCGCGCGCCGCCGGCCTCGACGGCGCCATCGTCCTCACCGGAGCGACGACCGCCGCCATGGTCGACGGCGCCGACCCCGCGCCCGTCTTCGTCGCCCCCACGCTGGCCGAGCTGCTGCTCGCCCCGTGAGGAAGCGCACCCACCACAAGCACTCCTCCAAGAAGGGCTATCGGAGGCTGCTGGACCGCCTCGCCGCCCACGACGCGGTCCATCGCGTGGCCACCGGACGGGTCACGCCGCGCATGGGCTCGGGCCGCCCCGTCGCCCCGATCTCGAAGGTCCGCCGCGTGCCCAGCGGCCTCTCGATCACGATCAACTCCGAGGGCGCGATGATCGACGCCTACGTCGTCACCGACCGCCCGGACGAGGTCGAGGCGTTCATGCGCGACGCCGGGTGGGCAAGATGAGCGGCTTCATGACCCGCTCGGTCGCTCTCATCGTCAACCCCTCGGCCGGCGGCGGACGGGCCGCCAAGGCGCTGCCCGCGGTCGAGGCGCGGCTGCTGGCGCTGGGCATGGACCTCGAGGTCGACGCCACCCGCGACCTCGACCACGCCACCGAGCTGGCCGTCGCGGCGGCGCGCCGCGGGCGCGTCGTGGTGACGCTGAGCGGCGACGGGATGCTCGGCAAGGTCGCGGGCGCGCTGCGCGAGGTCCCCGACGCCGTGCTCGGCGTGCTGCCCGGCGGGCGCGGCAACGACTTCGCCCGGGTGGCGGGCATCCCGCTCGACGCCGAGGCCGCCTGCGAGGTCATCGCCCACGGCGTGCCACGCGCCATCGACCTCGGCATGGCGGGCGCGCAGCCCTACATCGGCATCGCCTCGGTGGGCTTCGACTCCGAGGCCAACCGGGTTGCCAACAAGGCGCCCGCCCGCCTGGGCCCGCTCGTCTACCTCTACGGCGCGCTCGGCGCGCTCGTGACGTGGAAGCCCGCCGGCTTCACGCTCGAGGTCGATGGCGAGCGCGTGGAGTTCTCGGGCTGGAGCGTCGGGGCGGCCAACTCGAAGGCCTACGGGGGCGGCATGTACGCGGCCCCCTACGCCGAGTTCGACGACGGCGCCCTCGACGTCGTCTACATGGAGCGCACGAGCAAGGCGCGCTTCGTCGGCAGGGTCCTGCCGAAGGTCTTCAAGGGCGAGCACATCAACGAGCCGAGCGTCCACGTGATGCGCGGCGTGGAGATCCACATCGACTCCGACCGCCCGTTCATGGTCTACGCCGACGGCGACCCGGTCGGCGAGCTGCCGATGACGTTCCGCGCGCTGCCGGCCGCGCTGCAGGTGCTGTTGCCCGCATGAGTGCGCTCGGGGTGAAGGTCGCGGCCGCGCGGGCCGCCGGGGCGCTCTCTCGCCGGACGGGCCGCGGCGGCACGTCGCTGCCGGGCAAGCTGCTCATGCGAATGGAGCCGCACGCGATCGGGCGCCTCGCCGGGCGCCTTTCACACGGCAGCGCCGTGATCTCCGCGACCAACGGCAAGACGACGACGGCCGCGATGACCGCCGGGATCCTCGAGCGGACGGGCGCGCGGCTCGTGCACAACCGCGCCGGGGCGAACATGGCCGGCGGCGTCGCGACGGCGCTCCTGGACGGCCCGAGCGACGCCGACACCGGGCTCTTCGAGGTCGACGAGTTCTGGCTCAGGCAGGTCGTCGACGAGCTGCGACCGCGCGCTCTGCTGCTCGCCAACCTGTTCCGCGACCAGCTCGACCGCTACGGCGAGCTGGACACGATCGCCGACCGCTGGGCCGCGGTCGCGCAGCGCACCGAGGCGGCGCTCGTGCTCAACGCCGACGACCCGACGGTCGCCGACCTCGGCCGCGAGGCGGGCGCGACGTACTTCGGCGTCCAGGACGACGCGATGGCGCTGACCGAGATGCAGCACGCCGCCGACGCCACGCACTGCCGGCGCTGCGGCGCGCCCTACCGCTACGACGCGGTGTACCTCGGCCACCTCGGGCGCTATCACTGCGACGCGTGCGGGGCGACGCGCCCCGAGCCCCAGGTCGCCGCGACCGACATCGTGCTCGAGGGCGTGCGCGGCGCGCGCTTCACGCTGCGCACGCCGGCCGGCGAGCGTGCGATCGCGCTCCCCCTGCCCGGGCTCTACAACGTCTACAACGCGCTCGGCGCCGCCGCCCTGGGGCTCGCGCTCGGGGCCTCGCTCGACCAGGTCGACGCCGGGCTGCACGCGGTCTCCCCCGCGTTTGGGCGCGCCGAGACGCTGCGCATCGCCGGGCGCGAGCTGTCGATCCTGCTCGTCAAGAACCCGGCCGGCGCCAACGAGGTCCTGCGCACGCTGATCCTCGAGGACGGCGAGCACGACCTCTTCGCCGTCCTCAACGACAACATCGCCGACGGCCGCGACGTCAGCTGGATCTGGGACGCCGACTTCGAGCTGCTGGCGGCGCGCGTGCGCCGCGCCACGTGCAGCGGCACGCGCGCCGCCGAGATGGCGCTGCGGCTGAAGTACGCGGGCGTCCCGGTGCAGCGCATCGCCGTCGAGCCCGACCTCGACGCCGGCCTGGACCGCGCGCTGGGCGACGGCGACGGCCGCCTCTTCGCCCTGCCCACGTACACCGCGATGCTCGCGCTGCGCGACCTGCTCGTCGCGCGCGGCGCGGCCCAGGGGTCCTTCGTGTGACCGAGGTCATCTGGCACGACCTCGAGTGCTGGGGCTACGACCTCGACCTGCCGCTGTGGCGCGAGCTCGCCGACCGCGAGGGCTCGCCGATCCTCGACGTTGGCGCCGGCACGGGGCGCGTGTCGCTCGACCTCGCCCGCCGCGGGCACGAGGTCGTCGCCCTCGACCTCAGCGCCGAGCTGCTCGACGCCCTGCGCGAGCGCGCCGAGGGCCTGCCCGTCACCACCGTCGCGTCCGACGCGCGCGAGCTCGCCGTCGCCCGCCGCTTCCCGCTCGTGCTCGTGCCGATGCAGACCCTGCAGCTGTTCGGCGGCGCCGACGGCCGCGCGCGCTTCCTGGTGCGCGCCCGCGACCACCTGGCGACCGGCGGCCTGATCGCGGTCGCGCTGGCCGACGCGCTGGAGTGCTTCGACGAGGAGCACGACCAGCCGCCGCCGCCCGACATGCGCGAGATCGACGGCGTGGTCTACGCCAGCCGGCCGATCGCGGTCCGCGACCTCGGCGACCGCGCCGCGATCGACCGCATCCGCGACGTCGTCGAGGCCGACGGCACGCACACGCGGACCGAGAACGTCGTCGAGCTCGATCGCATCGACCCCGACGGCCTGGCCGAGGAGGCCGCGGCGCTCGGCCTGCGCGCCGAGACGCCGCGCCGGATCCCGGCCACCATCGAGTACGTCGGCTCGACGGTGGTGATGATCCGTGGCTGAGCGCACGCTGCGCGTCTGCGCGCTGTACCCCGACCTCATGAACATCTACGCCGACCGCGGCAACGTGCTCCTGCTCGAGCGCCGCTGTGAGTGGCGCGGGATCGGCTTCGAGGTCGTGCCGGCCGGCCTCGGCGAGTCGATCGACCCAGAGGCCCACGAAATCTTCTACATCGGCGGCGCCCAGGACCGCGACCAGGCGCTCTGCGCGCAGGACATGGTCGACACCAAGCGCGACGCGCTGCACGCCGCCGCCGATGCGGGCCGCGTCGTGCTCGCCGTCTGCGGCGGCTACCAGCTGCTCGGCCACCACTACCAGCTCGGCGACCAGCGGATCCCCGGCGTCGGGCTCGTCGACCTGCACACCGTGCGCGAGGACGGCCCGCGGCTGATCGGCAACGTCGCGATCGAGGTCCGCCTGCCCGGCCTCGACGGCGCGCGCGTGCTGGCCGGTTTCGAGAACCACGGCGGACGCACGCACCTGGGCCCGGGCGCCCAGCCGCTCGGCCGCGTGCTCTCCGGCCACGGCAACACGGGCTCCTCGGGGTACGAGGGCGTCCTGCGCGGCCACGTGATCGGGACCTACCTGCACGGCCCGCTGCTGCCCAAGAACGCCTGGTTCGCCGACTGGCTCATCGCGACCGCGCTGGGCCTCGAGGGGCCGCTGGCGCCGCTGCAGGACGAGCTCGAGCGCGCGGCCCATGCCGACGCCCGGAGGGTGGCCGGGGTGTAGGGCCTCGCTACCATCGAACGCTCCCCAGGGCCTCTCTCCTTCGTGACCGAACCCGCCGGCGCCCATACCACGGGGCCGTCGTCGCACCCGCAGGCTGCGACGCTCGAGCTCCGCAACGTCTCCAAGACCTACGCAGGGTCGGAAGCACCGGCGATCCGGGACCTCAGCTTCGAGGTGGCCGCCGGCGAGATCTGCGTGCTCGTCGGGCCGTCGGGCTGCGGCAAGACGACGGCCATGCGCCTGATCAACCGCATGACCGAGATGACGAGCGGCGACATCCTGCTCGACGGCGTCTCGGTCAAGACCCGCAAGCCCGCCGACCTGCGCCGCGAGATCGGCTACGCGATCCAGCAGATCGGGCTCTTCCCGCACCAGACGATCGGCGAGAACATCGCGACGGTGCCGCGGCTGCTCGGGTGGCCGCGCGCCCGCATCCGCGCCCGCGTCGACGAGCTCATCGAGATCATCGGCCTGGACCCCGCCGAGATGCGCGACCGCTACCCGGCCCAGCTCTCCGGCGGCCAGCGCCAGCGCGTGGGCGTCGCCCGCGCCCTCGCCGCCGACCCGCCGCTGCTGCTCATGGACGAGCCCTTCGGCGCCATCGACCCGATCAACCGCGAGCGCCTCCAGGGCGAGCTGCTGCACGTGCAGGAGCAGGTCCGCAAGACGATCGTCTTCGTGACCCACGACATCAACGAGGCGATCCGGCTCGGCGACCGCATCGCGGTGCTCAAGCAGGGCGGCGTCCTGGCCCAGTACGCCTCGCCGGTGGAGCTGCTCATGCGCCCCGCCGACGCCTTCGTCGAGGATTTCGTGGGCGCCGACCGCGCGCTCAAGCGCCTGGCGCTCACGCGCGCCGGCGACGTGACCCTGCGCCCGGTCGACAACGGCCTGCCCTTCGCGCTCGTGCGCGACGACGGCGGACGGCCCGTCGCGTGGGAGCGCGACGGCGAGCGCCACCCGGTGCGCACGGTGCGCCGCGACGAGTCGCTGCGCGACGCCCTCAGCGACCTGCTGCGCAGCCCGGTCGCCCTCGGCGCGGTGGTCGACGGCGACGGGCGCGTGGAGGGCGTGCTCGGCCTCGACGTCATCCACGAGCTGCTCGAGCACGAGGACGCGCCGTGAGCCCCACCGTCCTCGCCCAGACCGGCAACGACTTCTTCCGCAACCGCTCGAGCGGACGCAGCTGCGTGGAGGACAACGGGTTCTGCCCGGACTGGATCGTCCACCACCTCGACCGCTACGTGTCGCCCTTCTGGCAGCACCTCTTCCTCGTGGTGGTCTCGGTCGGCCTCGGCTTCGCCATCGCCTCGGCGCTCGCGCTGGCCGCCCACCGCCACCGCGGCCTCGTGAGCCCGATCACCCAGGTCACGGGGGTCCTCTACACGATCCCCAGCCTCGCCTTCTTCTTCCTGCTGCTGCCGATCACCGGCCGCGGCAACACGACGGCGCTCATCGCGCTGACCGCCTACACCCTGCTGATCCTCTTCCGCAACATGGTCGACGGGCTCGACGGCGTGCCCGAGGAGGCGCGCGATGCCGGCCGCGGGATGGGGCTCACCCAGCGCCAGCTGCTCTGGCGCGTCGAGGTCCCGCTCGCGCTGCCGACGATCATGGCGGGCCTGCGCATCGCGGCGACGACGACCGTCGGGCTCGCCGCGCTGGCGACCTTCGCCGGCGCCGGCGGCCTGGGCGACCAGATGGCCTCCCAGAAGGAGTTCATCTCCAACATCGCGGTCGGCGGCGGGCTCTGCGTGCTGATGGCGGTCGGCCTCGACGCGATCCTGATCGTCGTCGAGCGCCTGCTCACCCCCTGGACGCGCGTGAGGACGGCATGACGCTCGCCTTCCTCGGACAGCTCGGCGACGCCGTCCAGTTCATCTTCACCAAGAGCGAGGGGCCGGGCGGCGCGCAGGTGGGCGGCAGCCAGCTGCTGCCGCTGCTGCGCGAGCACCTGCTCATCACGTTCGTCGCGGTCGGGATCGCGACCGCCATCGCGCTGCCGCTCGGCACCTGGCTCGGCCACAGCCGGCGCGGCTCGTTCCTGGTCGTCAGCGTGACCAACGCGGGGCGCGCGGTGCCGTCGCTGGGCGTCGTGTTCCTGTTCTTCGCCGTCCTGGGCGCGGGCTTCTTCAACATCACGCTCGCGCTCGTCCTGCTGGCGATCCCGCCCATCCTGCTCAACGCCTACGCCGGCGTGCGGGCCGTCGACCCCGAGGCCGTCGACGCCGCCCGCGGGATGGGCCTCACCGGCATCCAGGTCCTGCGGGGCGTCGAGCTCCCGCTCGCGCTGCCGCTCATCTTCGGCGGGGTCAAGACCTCGACCGTGAACGTCATCGCCACCGCCACGCTCGGCCCCGCGGCCGGCGTCGTGACGCTCGGCGACCCCATCATCAACCCATCGAGCTACGGCGAGCCCGGGCGACTGGGAGGCGCCATGGTCGTCGCCGCGCTCGCCATCGCGGCGGAGGTCGGGCTGTCCGCCGTGCAACGCAAGATCACGCCCGAGGGCCTCAGGCTCAGCGAGCAGCAGGCGTCCCGGCGCCGGCTGCTCTCCATCTCCAAGAGGAGGATCGCACCCACATCATGAGCACGAGACGCACCATTCCCGCGCTCGGCGCCGTGCTCGCCCTCGCCTTCGGCGCCGCCGCATGCGGCGGCTCCAACAACGACAACGGGGGCGGCTCCAGCCCGGCGGGCACGACCGAGAACGCCGAGCCGACAGCCATCATCAAGCACAACGATGCCAACGCGAAGACGACGGTCAACGTCGGCTCCAAGAACTTCACCGAGCAGAAGGTGCTCGGCGAGATCTACGCCCAGGCCTTCCAGGCGGCGGGCTACAACGTCAAGAAGTCGCTGAACCTCGGCGACCAGACCACGGCGCTGAAGGCCCTGAAGACCGGCCAGATCTCCGGCTATCCGGAATACACGGGCACGGCGCTGCTGTCGTTCCTGAAGGTGCCGGTCAAGGACCTCACGCACGACGCGGGCGAGGCCTACGACCAGGTCAAGGCCGGGATGGCCAAGCAGGGCATCGAGGCCTTCCCGCCCACGCCCTTCACCTCGTCCAACGAGGTGGGGCTGCTGAAGAAGAAGGCCCAGGCGCTCGGGGTCACCAAGATCTCCGACCTCAAGTCCAAGGCGGGCAGCCTCACGCTCTATGGCTCACCCGAGTGCCGCACGCGCCTGGACTGCCTGCTCGGGCTCGAGCAGGTCTACGGGCTGAAGTTCAAGAAGTTCGTGCCCGTCGACATCGACCAGCGCCACCAGGTGCTCACCAGCGGCCAGGCCGACGTCTCGATCGTGTTCACCACCGACCCCCAGATCAAGCGCAACGACGAGGTCCTACTCGAGGACGACAAGGGCATGTTCCCGCCCTACAACTCGACCTTCCTCATGAAGAAGTCGGTCGCCGACAAGGCGGGGCCCGACCTCGCGTCGACCATCGAAGCCGTCAACAAGAACCTCACGGCCGACGTGATGCAGGAGCTCAACGCCCGCGTCGACCTCGACAAGGACACGCCCGAGCAGGCCGCCCAGGCCTACCTCAAGCAGTTCAAGCTCATCCCGGCGTGAGCCCCCGGTCTCCGCGGGGCCCCCAGCCCCGCGGAGACCCCGGCCCCCAGCTTCACGACGGGCCGCCCTGGACGGTGACGTCGCCCGCGTCGGCGGTCGCGGAGATCGAGCGCAGCGCGCGGTCGTTGCGCAGCACGCCCTCGACGGTGACGTCGCCGGCGTCGGTGGTGGCGTCGACGCGATACTCGCCGCCGGCAGGTACGACGACGAGCACGTCGCCGGACTTGCTGTTGGCGCTCACGGAGACGGGCTGCGTCGTGAAGTCCAGCTTGACGTCGCCCGCGTTGGTGGTGGCCGCGACCGAGATCGGGTTGAGGTCGCGGGCACTGACGTCGCCCGAGTCCGTGGTGAGCTTGATGTGGCCGGCGAGGCGCTCGGCCGAGATGTCGCCGCTGTCGCCCTGCACGACCACGTCGGCGTCGAACGGGATCGCGAGGTCCAGGTCGGCCTTGCAGCGGTTGACGGGCCCGGTGTCCGGACACGAGCCGCTGACGGTGAGCGTCGCGCCGTGGACGCTGGTGTGAACGATCGGCTTGCGCCACAGCCACTGCAGCTGCTCGTGGACCATGACGCGCTGCGCGTCGGTGCCTTCGAGGTGGACCTTGCCCGTCCCGGCGCGGACGACCACGCGCTCGATGTGGCGGTTGATCGTCGCGTTCGTGGTGCGCTGGTGCTTGAAGGCCTCGCTCACGCCGACCGAGAAGCCGCACACGACCAGCAGGACGCCGAAGACGAGCAGCACGAGTCTCGGCGTCGAGAGAGCCATCGGGTGTGAAGGTAATTTGAACGCGTTTCGGTGGCCGGGCGGGCTTCATCCGTCGCGAGGTGCGGGTAGCCGCACCAACGCGAAGGCGGCCGAACGGCGTGCTAGCGTCGCGCGCCATGGAGCTCTCCGACTACCAGGAGCTCTCGCGGCGGACCGCGACCTACCCGGGTGCCGGCGAGAACATCGTCTACCCCACGCTCGGCCTGGCGGGCGAGGCCGGCGAGGTCGCCGAGAAGGTCAAGAAGCTGCTGCGCGACGACGGCGGCGTCATGTCCGACGAGCGCCGTGCCGCGCTGGCGGGCGAGCTCGGCGACGTGCTCTGGTACGTCGCCCAGGTGGCCACCGAGGCGCACCTGGACCTCGAGGAGATCGCGGCCGCGAACCTCGCGAAGCTCCTCTCGCGCAAGGAGCGCGGGGTCCTGTCGGGCTCGGGCGATACCCGCTAGCCGGTGCCGCCGCTAGGCGGGAGTGCCGTTCGACACTGCGAAGCGCGCGAAGCGCTCGGCCACGGTGGCCGGGACGCGCCCGCGGACGCGGACGCCCTCGGCGGTGTCGACGCGCTCGAGCTCGCCGGCGACCTCGTGCAGCTCGGCCAGGCGGCCGCCCTCGGCGAAGGGCAGCAGGAGGTCGACCGAGCGCAGCGTCTCGCGGAAGGCGTGCTCGACGCGCTCGGCGAGCTCCTCGATCCCCTCGCCCGCGAGCGCGGAGACGAGGATGCCGTCGGGGTGGGCGAAGCGCAGCTCCTCGCGGCGCTCGGCGTCGATGGCGTCGGCCTTGTTGAGGACGAGCAGCCGCGGGCGGTCGCCCGCGCCGATCTCGTCGAGGACCGCGTCGACGGCGCGCAGCATGTCGTCCATCTCGGCCTCGGGGACCGAGCAGTCGACGACGTGGACGATGAGGTCGGCCATCACGGTCTCCTCCAGCGTGGCGCCGAAGGCGTCGACGAGCTGGTGGGGGAGCTTGCGGATAAAGCCGACGGTGTCGGTCAGCAGGTACGGCCGGCCGTTGAGGCGCGCGGCGCGCGTCGTCGGATCCAGCGTGTGGAAGAGGCGGTCGCGGACGCCGACCGTGGCGCCGGTGAGCGCGTTGAGCAGCGTCGACTTGCCCGCGTTGGTGTAGCCGGCGAGCGCGACCAGCGGCAGGTGCGCGCGCTCGCGCTCGGCGCGCATGACCGCGCGCGAGGACTTGACCTCGGCGAGCTTGCGCTTGAGCGCCGAGATGCGGTCGCGCGCCAGGCGGCGGTCGGTCTCGATCTGTGTCTCGCCCGGGCCCCTGGTGCCGATGCCCGGCGCCGAGGCCGAGGCGCCGAGGCGCTCGAGGTGGGTCCACAGGCCGCGCATGCGCGCGAGGTTGTACTGCAGCTGGGCGAGCTCGACCTGGAGCTTGCCCTCGGCGCTGTTGGCGTGGTCGGCGAAGATGTCGAGAATGATCGCCGTTCGGTCGATGACTGGGATGCCGAGCTCGCCCTCCAGGTTGCGCTCCTGACGGGGCGAGAGCTCGTCGTCGCACGCGATGACGTTGGCGTCGGCCTGCTTCGCCGCCGCCTTGACCTCCTCGATCTTGCCGGGGCCGAGGTAGCTGTTGGGATGCGGCTGGTCGCGGTGCTGGACGGACTGCCCGACCACCGCGACGCCCGCGGTGCGCAGCAGCTCGCGCAGCTCGGAGAGGTCGTCGCCGTCCGGGAGCGCGGCGATGCAGAAGGCGCGCTGCTTGGGGCGGCCCTCCTGCTCGGCGGCGAGCGTGCTGCGTGAAGGGGTGGTGCGACCGTGGCGACTACGTTCCATCTCTCTGTTCCAGTCTAGGGCGCCAGGAGGGCTTTGACGCGGCGTAGGACGGTCTCGGGGTCGGTTCGCGTCGTGAAGCGCATCACGCGGTAGCCGATGGCGGTCAGGGCGGCGTCCTTGGCGCGGTCGCGCTCGAAGGCGGCGCGGGTACGGTGGGAGTGCCAGTCGTCGAGCTCGACGATCAGGCGCTGCGAGGGCCAGTGGAAGTCGGGCTGGCACTCGCCGAAGTCGCGGACGTGGAGGGCTTCGTTGACCAGCGGCTCGGGGAGGCCGGCGTCGCGCAGCAGCTTCAGGAAGCGTGGCTCGAAGGCGCCGCGGGTCCACTTCGGGTCGTGGGCGATCGCCTTGGTCAGCGCCCCGCTGCCGCGATGCCCGTTGCTCCTGGCCACGACGCTCTGCAGCGCCCGATGGTCGTAGAGGTTTTGGCGCATCGCCTGGGCGAGCGCGTTCTCGAGACGCTCGGGCCTGGCAGCCGCCACGTCGAGGAGGGTTCTGGCGATGGTGGTGACGGGGATCGCGTGTCGTTCGGTGATGTCATTCGCGTCGAGGGAGCGTGTGCGGTGCAGGCGGATTCCCGGGGCGCCATGCCTGCCGCGTGGAGCGGTGACGTCGATGCGCTGTTGGTCGGAGGTGAGCAGGCCCCAGTGGGCCGCGGCGCTGGTGTGGCTGAGCACGGCGCCGGGCCCGCACGCCAGGACCGCCGCGAGCCGATGCCCCTCCGGCCGCAACCGGCGATGGCCGACGGCGTACACGCCGCGGTGAAGAACGTGCAGCCGGCCCACGCGCACCCAGTAGTCGACGGTCCCGGCCGACACGCCGACGGCGCGCAACTCGGCGCGCGACACCACACCCCACTGGCGTCCGGCCGCCTCGACAGCCGCTGCCCACAGGGGTGGGCTCGCTTGACCCAAACTATTCAAGTCGGACGAGCCCACCCCCAGAGGGTCGCGAGGCCGGGGTTACCGATCTACAGGCGTTTGTGTCAATCCAGCGCAACGAGGCGCACGGAGCTCGGCGCGAAGGTGGCCCACGCGTTGGTGCCGGGCTCGAGGCCCAGGCGCTCGACGTCGGCCGCGGGGAGCTCGGCGACGACGTCGCCGACGCGCAGGCGGACGCGGGCGCCCTCAGGGGCGATGGCGTGGACGGTGCCCGGCAGGCCGTTGAGGCCGTCGGCGGGCGCCTCCAACGCCACGGCGACCTCCCACGGGTAGACCGCGACGCCGACGCGCCCCGAGGCCGGCGCCGCGGCGCGCACGACGCCGCCGGCGTCCAACGCGACCTCGACCCCGCCGTCGCCGCGCCCCGGGAGCAGGTTGCCCCCGGTGAACGAGGCGACGAAGGCGTCGGCGGGCTGGGCGACGAGCTCCGCGGCCGTGCCCTCCTGGCGCAGGCGCCCGTCGACGATCACGCCGATGCGGTCGGCGAGCGCAGCCGCGTCGCGGAAGTCGTGGGTCACGAGCAGCGTGGGCAGCGCCAGCGCCGCGAGCACGTCGGAGAGCTCGGCGCGGACGACGGCCCGCGTGTGGGCGTCCAGCGCGGCGAGCGGCTCGTCGAGCAGGAGCACCTTCGGATCGCGCGCCAACGCACGCGCGACGGCCACGCGCTGGCGCTCGCCGCCCGACAGCGCCCCGGGGCGCTCGCCCGCGAGGTGATCGATGCGCAGGCGCTCGAGCAGCCGCGTGACCTCCGCGGCGGA
Organism: uncultured Actinomycetes bacterium; assembly: GCA_963851295.1. Classification (GTDB taxonomy): domain Bacteria; phylum Actinomycetota; class Thermoleophilia; order Solirubrobacterales; family Solirubrobacteraceae; genus JAOPZW01. The sequence goes on from CAWKOS010000010.1 coordinate 143,626, forward strand.
CGCGCCCCCGAAGGCCACGTTCGCCCCCACCGTCATGTGCGGGAAGAGCGCGTAGTCCTGGAAGACGAGGCCCACCGAGCGGCGCTCCGGGGGCAGGTCGACCTTCGCGGACGAGTCGAACCACGCGCGGTCGCCGAGCGCGATCCGCCCGCGGTCCGGACGCCGCAGCCCCGCGATCGCGCGCAGGACCGTCGTCTTGCCGGCCCCCGAGGGCCCGACGAGCGCGACCGTCTCGGCGCCGACGCTCAGGCTGACGCCGAGCTCGTACGAGCGAAGGGCGACGGCGATGTCGAGCTCGAGCGTCTCCACGTGGAGAGGATCTTGTACGACAGCAGCACCCCGCCGCTGAGCACGACGAGCAGGACGCCGATCGCCAGCGCCACGTCGAGGTTCGCCTCGAGCTGCTCGTAGATGGTCAGGGTCAGGGTCTGCGTCTCGCCGCGGACGTTGCCGGCGAAGATGATCGTCGCGCCGAACTCGCCGACGCCGCGCGCGAAGGCGAGGACCCAGCCGGCGAGCAGCCCGCCGGCCGCGAGCGGCAGCCCGACGCGCCAGAACGTTCGCGCCGGCCCGGCGCCGAGGGTGCGCGCCGCATCGGTGAGCGTCGGGTCGACCGACTCGAAGGACGCGATCGCCTGGCGGATGTAGAACGGCGAGGCGACGAAGGCCACCGCGAGCACCACCGCCGCCTCGGTGAAGGGCAGCTGGATGCCGGCGTCGCGCAGCTCGGAGCCGAACAGCCCGCCCGTCCCGACCGCCGCGAGCAGCCCGATCCCCGCCACGGCGGGCGGCAGCACGAGCGGGAGCTCGACGAGCGTCACCACCAGCGCCCGCCCCGGGAACCGGCGGCGGGCGATGAACCACGCCGTCGGCGTCCCGAACGCGAGGATGAGCGCGTTGGCGGCCACGTTCGTGCGCACGGTGACCTTCAGCGCGTCCTGGACCGCCGGCTGGCGGAGCAGGTCGGGCACGTCACGCAGGGGGACCTGCGTGAACAGCGCCACGATCGGGATCGCCAGGAAGGCGAGCGTGATGCCCGTGATCAGGGCCAGCAGCCCGGTGAAGGCGTTCTGTCGCACCTACTTGCGCGGCGGCAGCCCGAAGCCGTCGGCCTTCAGCGCGCCGCGGCCGGCCTTGCCGGTCACCTGGTTGATGAACGCCGCCGCTCCGGCGCTGTCGGCGCCCGAGCGCTTGACCGTGCAGATCTGGTAACGCACCGGCGGCTGGGCCCACTTGGGCAGGCTGATCATCCTGGTCCTGTCCTTCACCGCCAGACCGTCGGTGTAGTAGACGAAGCCGGCGTCCGCGGCGCCCAGCGCGACCTGGGAGGCCACCTGGCCGACGTTGGTCTGCTGGCTGACGCGGTTGCTCGTGAGCACCCGCGACAGGCGCATGCGCTTGAGCAGCTGGCGCGTGTAGGCCCCGATCGGCACGCCGGCGGTCCCGATCGACAGCCGCTTGCCGCCCGCGCGCAGCGAGTACACCGACGTGATCTTGCCGGGGTTCGAGTTCGGGATCAGCAGCACGAGGCGGTTGATGGCGAAGGTCACCGGGCGGTCGCACAGGCCCTCGCGGAAGAGCGTCTGGGCCTCCGTCGGGCTGGCCGAGGCGAAGACGTCGGCCGGCGCGCCGCGCTCGATCTGCAGCTGCAGCGTGTTCGAGCCGCCGAAGCTGTAGCGCGGGTCCTTGTTGAGCGCCGGGAAGACGTTGGTCAGCGACGTCGCGGCGTAGACGTTGAGCGCCGACGCCGCGGCCGGCGCCATGAGCGCGACGGCGGCGACGACGAGGACGCAGAGCGTCGTGCGGCGCATGATCAGCCTCCTCCCGGCGAGCCGGGCACGGTGATGAGCTTGTCGAGGGCGTCGCCGGCCGCCTCGGTGTCGAGCGGGTTCGGCATGCCGTCGGCGATCGGCTTGCCGACCATCTCGCGCAGCGAGCCGAGCAGCTGGCCGTCGACCGTGAGCAGCCGGGCGATGAGCAGGCGCGAGCCCGGGTCCAGCGTGTAGCCGGCGCCGTAGACGAAGACGCCGACGAGCAGCTTCTCGAGCTCGATGCCGAGCGCGACCGCGCTGTCCCGGGTCCCCCACGCGCTCTTGGGGAAGTCGACCTGGTAGTCGGCCGCGCCGACCGCGTCGGTCCCCAGCGCGGCGTTGAGCTTGTTGACGTGGTCGCGCTTGGCGGCGCGCGCCGAGAGCAGCCGGCGCCGGTCGGCGGCGTCGAAGAGCTTGGGTGTCGTCAGCGCCTTCTTGTAATAGCTCAGCGCCGTTCGCTCGGCCACGACCCCGAAGGTCAGGAAGCCGACATCGTCGCCCTGAGGCGCCGGCGGCTGGGGTGCGGCGAGTGCGGTGCCGCCGACGAGCATCCCGCCCGCCGCGGTGGCGACTCCGGTTGCGCCGAGACGGAGGAAACCGCCCCGAGTAAGGTCCATGAACCTATGCATATCCGACCGGATGCCTAGGAGTCAACATTTGACTACCGGCGCACGGGCGCCGCGAACGGCCGTGCTCCTGGCCGCTCTGGCCCTCCTTGCGGGCTGCGGCGCCGAGGCGGCCGACCGCCCCAAGCCCCCCGATCCGGCCAGGACGAAGGTCGCGCTCCTCACGGCGCCCAAGCGCCCCGGCGAGGTCCTCATCCGCGGCGACCTCTCCCCCGCCTCCCACGGCCCGTACGCCTTCGACGGGCGCTACGTCGCGCGCTTCGAGCAGTTCGCGCCCGAGGATCCGAAGCTCGACTTCACCGGCCAGACGGCGTTCGTGACGACGCTCGACCGCCACGAGGGCGAGGAGGTCGCCGGCAGCGTCAAGCTCTTCCACGAGGCTGCGCGCACCGGCCGCAAGACCCTCACGCTGCACGGACGGCTCTTCGTCGACGTGAGCTTCGGCGACTTCCCCTACGCCATCCGCTTCACACCTGTGAACTGAGCCTCCAATCTTCTCCACCTCGGTCGCCCACAGGGGTACGGTTGCGGTCTGTCTGGCATCTCCATGGACGAGGCGATCCGCATCGGCGCCGCCGCCACCGCTCTCGGTGTCAGCATCGACACCCTGCGCCGCTGGGAACGCGATGGCCGCGTCACCTTCGAGCGCCGCGGGCAGCAGCGGTACATGAGCTCCGAGGAGCTCGCCCGGCTGCTGCGCGAGCGCGCCGCGGCGGGCGGCAGCGCGCGCAACCGCCTGGCCGGGATCGTCCTCTCCGTGCGCCGCGACGAGGTCATGGCGCAGGTCGACCTCGCCTGCGGCCCGCACCGGATCGTCTCGCTCATGACGCGCGAGGCGGCCGACCAGCTCGCGCTCAAGCCCGGCGACGCCGCCACGGCGGTCGTCAAGGCCACCACGGTCATCGTCGAGCGGGCGTAGGCACCCCGACTCGCAGTAGCGTGAGGCCGCGATGCCCACGCTCTCCGATCTCGAGCGCGTCGCCCGCGGCGGCGGCCCCGCCCCGCTCACCGCCGAGGACCGCGAGCGGATCGCGGCCGCCCGCGCCGTGGTCGACGAGGCGCTCGCGTCCGACAACGCGGTCTACGGCGTCACCACCGGCATCGGCAACCTGGCGAGCGTGCGCATCGGCGCCCACGACGCCGCCGCCTTGCAGCTCAATCTCATCCGCTCGCACGCCGTCGGCAGCGGCCCGCCGCTGCCGCCCGAGGTCGTGCGCGGGATGCTCGCCCTGCTCGCCGCCTCGCTGCGCCGCGGCCACTCCGGGGTGCGCGAGGCGGTCGTCGAGCTCCTGCTGGGGATGCTCGAGCGCGGCGTGCTCCCCATCGTGCCCTCGAAGGGGTCGGTCGGCTCGTCGGGCGACCTCGCGCCGCTGGCCCACATCGCGCTCGTCCTCGTCGGCGAGGGCGAGGCCGAGCTCGACGGCGAGCGCCTGAATGGGGCGACCGCGCTGCGGCGCGCCGGCCTGGGGCCCGTGACGCTCGCCCCCAAGGAGGGCCTCGCCCTCATCAACGGCACGCACCTCATGGCCGCCGCGGGGACGCTCGCCGTCCGCGACGCCCGCCGCCTGCTCGACGCCGCCGTCGTCGCCCTGGCGCTCTCGCTCGAGGCGTTCAAGGGCTCGACCGTCCCCTTCGACCAGCGCTTCGCGAACGTCCGCCCGCACGCCGGCCACCAACGCGTCGCCGCACGGCTGCGGACCCTGCTCGACGGCAGCGAGGTCGTGGCCAGCCACGCCGACTGCGGGCGCGTGCAGGACCCCTACACCCTGCGCTGCGCGCCGCAGGTCCTCGGCGCGATCGACGACGCCCTGACCTACGTCGAGCAGGCGCTCGAGCGCGAGCTGCACGCGGTCACCGACAACCCGCTCGTCTTCCCCGGCGAGGGCGACGTCGTCGCCGGCGGCAACTTCCACGGCCAGCCGCTCGCGCTCCCGCTCGACCACCTCGCGCTCGCCCTCTGCGAGCTGGCGTCCTTCAGCGAGCGGCGCACCTACGCGCTGCTCTCCCCCAGCTACGCCGGGCTGCCGGCCTTCCTCTCGCCGCGCCCGGGGCTCTCGACAGGCCTCATGCTCACGCAGTACGCCGCCGCGGCGCTGGTCAACGAGTGCCAGGTGCTCGCCCACCCGGCGGGCGCGGGCTCGATCCCGACCTCGGCCGGCCAGGAGGACTTCAACTCGATGGGCGCCACCGCGGCGCTCAAGGCGCGCACGGTCGTCGAGAACTGCGCCCAGGTCATCGCGACCGAGCTCGTGTGCGCGTGCCAGGGCCTCGAGTTCCACCGCCCGCTGCGGACGACCGCGGCGCTTGAGGCGGCCGTGGCGAAGGTGCGGGCGATCGTCCCGCGCGTCGAGGAGGACCGCGTGCTCAGCGGCGAGCTCGAACGGCTCGCCGTCGCGCTGCGTACCGGGGAGGTGGTGCTGTGAGGTGCCGTGGCTGGCAGCAGGAGGCCGCCCTGATGATGCTCGAGAACAACCTGCATCCCGACGTCGCCGAGCGTCCGCAGGACCTCGTCGTCTACGGCGGGATCGGCAAGGCCGCGCGCGATCACGCGTCGCTGCGCACGATCAAGCGCGAGCTGCAGCGCCTCGCAGACGACGAGACCCTGCTCGTGCAGTCGGGCAAGCCCGTGGCCGTCTTCCAGACCCAGCCCGACGTCCCGCGCGTGCTCATCGCCAACTCGAACCTCGTGCCGCAGTGGGCGACCTGGGAGCACTTCCGCGAGCTCGACGCCGCCGGGCTGATGATGTACGGGCAGATGACCGCCGGGTCCTGGATCTACATCGGGACCCAGGGGATCCTGCAGGGGACCTACGAGACCTTCGCCGCGGTCGCGCGCAAGCGCTTCGGCGGCTCGCTCGCCGGGCGGCTCGTCGTGACCGCGGGCCTCGGCGGGATGGGCGGCGCCCAGCCGCTGGCGGTGACCATGAACGGCGGCTGCGCCCTGTGCGTGGAGGTCGACCTGCAGCGCATCGAGCGCCGCATCGAGACCGGCTACCTCGACGAGCGCGCCGCCGACCTCGACGACGCGCTGCGCCGCCTCGACGACGCCCGCGGGCGCGGCGACGCGCTCTCCATCGGCCTGCTCGGCAACGCCGCCGAGGTGCTGCCCGAGCTGGTGCGCCGCGGCGCCGCGGTCGACGTCGTCACCGACCAGACGAGCGCCCACGACCCGCTCAATGGCTACGTCCCCGCGGGGCTGACCGTCGAGCAGGCCGACGCCCTGCGCCGCAGCGACCCCGACGACTACCTGCGCCGCGTCGGCGAGAGCGCGGTCGCGCATGTGGCGGCGATCCGCCTGCTGCAGGAGGCGGGCGCCGAGGCCTTCGACTACGGCAACGCCCTGCGCGGCCTGGCCGCGGCCCACGGCGACCCCGACGCCTTCGCCTATCCGGGCTTCGTGCCCGCCTACATCCGCCCGCTCTTCTGCGAGGGCAAGGGCCCGTTCCGCTGGGTCGCGCTCTCGGGCGACCCGGCCGACATCCACGCCACCGACGACGCCATCCTGAAGCTCTTCGGCGACCAGGAGCACATCGCGCGCTGGATCGCGCTGGCGCGCGAGCGCGTGCACTTCCAGGGCCTGCCCTCGCGGATCTGCTGGCTGGGCTACGGCGAGCGCGACCGCGCCGGCGTGCGCTTCAACGAGATGGTGGCCAGCGGCGAGCTCAAGGCCCCGATCGTCATCGGCCGCGACCACCTCGACGCCGGCTCGGTCGCCTCCCCCCAGCGCGAGACCGAGGCGATGGCCGACGGCTCGGACGCCGTCGCCGACTGGCCGCTGCTCAACGCCATGGTCAACGTCGCCTGCGGCGCCTCATGGGTCTCGATCCACCACGGCGGCGGCGTCGGCATGGGCCTCTCGATCCACGCCGGCCAGGTCTGCGTCGCCGACGGTACCCCGGCCGCGGGCGAGCGCATCCGCCGCGTCCTGACCGCCGATCCCGGCATGGGCATCGTCCGCCACGCCGACGCGGGCGAGCCGCTCGCCGTCGAGGCCGCCGAGCGCGGCGGCGTGCGGATGCCGATGCTCGACCCGGCGCCCCCGCCAGCAGCCGGGCCGGGCGCGAAGCCGCTGTGAGGGGGGACCCGGTGGGCCTGAGCGCGGTCTCGATCACCGGCGCGCTCGAGGTCCTGCGCCCGCCCGACGACGGCCTGGACTACCTGCGCCACGACCGCGCCGGCGCGCTCGCCCTGGAGCCGGCGCCGATCGCGCTGCGCGGCGACCGGATCGCCGCCTTCGAGCCGGACTCGGGGGCCGAGATCCGCATCGACGCCGCCGGCTGCGCCGTGCTCCCGGGGCTCGTCGACTGCCACACCCACCTGCCCTTCGCCGGCTGGCGCGCCGAGGAGTACGAGCAGAAGGTCACCGGCGTCCCCTACGAGGAGATCGCGCGCTCCGGCGGCGGCATCGCCGCGAGCGCGCGCGCTTTCGCGGAGGCGAGCGACGACGAGGTGCTCGCACAGGCGCGGGGCCTCGTGGCCGAGATGCTGGCAGCGGGGACGACGGTCTTCGAGGCCAAGACCGGCTACGGGCTCTCGGTGGCGGCCGAGGAGCGCGCGGCGGCGCTCGGGCGCGCGCTGGGCGCCGACCGCGTCACCGGCCTCTTCGCCCACGCGCTGCCGCAGGGCTACAGCGCCGACGCGTGGATGGACGAGGTCGACGGCCTCGCCGCGCGCTGCGACGTCGACGCGCTCGACATCTACGTCGAGTCGGTCGCCTTCGCCAACGAGCACCTCGAGCGCCTCGGGGCCATCGCCCGCCGCGAGGGCGTGCCCCTGCGCGCCCACGTCGAGCAGTTCAACGCCAACCGCTCGGTGCCGGTCGCGCTCGCGGCCGGCGCCCGCTCGGTCGACCACCTCGCCTGCCTGCACCCCGACGACATCGCGCCGCTCGCCGCCGCCGAGTGCGCGGCGGTCCTGCTCCCGGGGGCCGAGTTCCTCGGCGCCGAGCGCACCGCCCCCGCCCGCGAGCTCGCCGACGCCGGCGCCATCTGCGTCCTCGCCACCGACCTCAACCCCGGGACCTCCCCGGTCGCCTCGCTGCCCGTCGTCATCGGCCTCGCCGTCCGCCGCTACGGCTGGAGCGTGCGCGAGGCGCTGCTGGCGTGCACGCTCAACGCCGCCTGGGTGCTCGGCCTCTCGGGCGAACTCGGCTCGCTGGAGGCCGGCAAGCGCGCCGATCTCGTGCTCCTCGACACCCCCGTCGCCCACCTGCCCTACCGCTTCGGGCGCAACCCGGTGTGCCTCGTCGTGCGCGCCGGCGAGGTCGCCTACGTGCGCCCCGACGCCGCGTGGAGGGTCGCCTCGTGATCGAGGCCAAGGACATCGCGCGGCGGCTCATCGACCTGCTGCCGATCGGCCTGACCGACGCGGGCACCACACGCCTGGCGTGGACCGACGAGGATGCGGCGACGGGCGCGTGGTTCGATCGCCGCGCGGCCGAGGTCGGCCTGCGCGTCGAGCGCGACCCCGCCGGCAACCGCTGGGCGCTGCCCGACGCGCCCGAGCCGTGGTGGGGCGTCGGCTCGCACCTCGACAGCGTCCGCGCCGGCGGCCGCTACGACGGCGCCCTCGGCGTCTGCGCCGCCTTCGCCATCGCCGAGCACGCGCCGGTCGCGGTCATCGCCTTCGCCGACGAGGAGGGCGCGCGCTTCAACACGCCGACCTTCGGCAGCCGCGCCCTCACGGGGATCCTCGACCCGGCCGTCCTCGACCGCCACGACGACGACGGCGTGCGCCTGGCCGACGCGATGGCGGCCGCCGGCGTCGATCCCGCCGGGGTCGCCGACGCCCCCGCGTGGCTGGGCCGCCTGCGCGGCTTCCTCGAGCTCCACGTCGACCAGACGCCGGACCTGACGCGCTTCGCCGTCGTCCACGGCCTGGCGGCGCGCATGCGTGTACAGGCCGACCTCCATGGGCGCGCGGACCACGCCGGCACCACGCGCCGCCACGAGCGCGAGGACGCGCTCCTGCGCGCCGCGATCCTCATCGTGGCCGCCCACCAGCGCGCCACCGAGGACATGGTCGTCACGGCGTCGCGGATCCTCGTCGAGCCCAACGCGCTGACGACGATCGCCTCCCACGTCCGGCTGTGGCTCGACGCGCGCTCCGAGGACCCCGCGGCCCTCACGGCGTGGCTCGAGGACCTGCCCGCGGGCGCCGAGCTGACCGTCGCCTCGCGCTCGGACGGCGTCACCTTCGACCCGCGGCTGCGTGCGGCGCTCGGCGATCCGCAGGGAATCGCGTGCTTCGCGGGCCACGATGCGGGCATCCTGGCGGAGAAGGTCCCCGCGGCCATGGTCCTCACCCGCAATCCCACCGGCGTCAGCCACTCGCCCGACGAGGGCGTCGACCTCGACGACGCCGCGGCCGCCGCCACCGCGATCCTGGAGGTGGTCCGATGAGGGGCGCGACCGTCGCCGCGATGCCCAACGCGCACTCGCATGCCTTCCAGCGCGACCTGCGCGGCCTCGGCGAGACCAGCCCCGACGACTTCTGGTCGTGGCGCACGCAGATGATGCACCTCGCCCAGGCGCTCGACCCCGAGTCGATGCAGCGCGTCGCGGCCCAGGTGTATGGCGACATGCTCGCGGCCGGCTACGGCGCGGTGGGCGAGTTCCACTACGTCCACCACCAGCCCGACGGCACGCCCTACGAGGAGCCCAACGCGCTGGCGCTCGCCTGCGTCCAGGCGGCGATCGAGGCCGGCCTGCGCATCGTCCTCATCCCCGCCGCCTACCACCGCGGCGGCCACCCGCGCTTCCACGACCCCGAGGTCGGGGCCTTCCTCGCGCGCGTCGACGCGCTGCGCGAGTGGGCCGACGGGCGCGACGGCGTCTCCGTCGCGGTCGCCGCGCACTCCGTGCGCGCCGTGCCGCCCGAGTGGCTGGAGGCGATCGCCGGCTACGCGAGCGACCACGGCCTGCCGCGCCACGTCCACGCCTCCGAGCAGCCGCGCGAGGTCCGCGACTGCCGCGCCCAGCACGGCGCCAGCCCGATCGAGCTGCTGCACCGCACCGGCTTCCTCGGGCCGCGCACGAGCGTCATCCACGCCATCCACGTCGACGAGCGCGACATCGCCCTGCTGGCCGACACCGACACGATCGTCGTCACCTGCCCGACGACCGAGGGCAACCTCGGCGACGGCCATCTCCCCGCCCTCGCCTACCGCGACGCCGGCGTGCGCCTGGCGATCGGGTCGGACTCGCAGGTCCGCGTCGACCCCTTCGAGGAGACGCGCGAGCTCGAGACCGGCGCGCGCCGCGAGGGCACGACCCGCCGCGCGCTGCTCGCCGAGGCCGGCGACCTGTGGGCGGCGCTCGCCCGCAACGGCCTGGCGAGCCTCGGCCTGGAGAGCGGGGACACGATCGACGTCGACCTCGATCACCCCGACCTGCGCGGCGTCAGCCACGACGAGCTCCCGCTCGCGCTGGCGACGTGCGCCTCGGCGGCGGTCGTCTCGCGTCAGGCCAGCCGCGTGCGCGCCGGCGGCGGCAGCTTGTCGTAGCGGTCGTCGAGCTCGCGCACGGGCAGCACGATCACGCCCTCGCGCGGGTCGCCGACCCACGAGCCGGTGCCCTCGGCCAGCGCGCACGCCGCGTAGGCGGCCGCGCACGCGTCGAGCTCGTCGAGCGTGCGGTGCCAGAGCCCGCCGTCGTCGTCGACGACGCCGCGCAGCCGCAGCGCCGCGATGCGCTGCTGCAGGCCCCAGGGCGTGCGCTTGGGCGACGGGCGATGGCCGAGCAGCGAGCAGAAGACGGCGTCGGGGTAGGTCTCGCACAGGCGCCCGAAGCGCAGCGCGCCGGCGCCGACGGGCGCCTCGAGCGCATCGGACTCCGGGCGGAAGAGGCCGAGGCCGTCGAGCGCGTCGAAGAGCTCGAAGCCGACCTCCATCCAGCCTTCCCACGCGGCCAGCGCCTGGCCCGTGGCGGGCACGGGATAGAGCGGCAGGCGGCGGCGGAAGAGCAGCGTGTCGCACACGCGCGAGCGCTCGTAGCGGCCCTCGGGGAGGTCGAGCTCGTCGCGCAGCGGCATCCGGTCGGCAAGCAGGTCCAGGCGCCGGCCCGAGGGCGCGTCGATGGCCACCACGGCCTCGCGCCCGAAGCCGAGCACCGTGCGCACGACCGCGTCCACGTCGCCCGGCTCGTAGAAGGTCGCGACGAGCTCGGTGGCGCCGTCGGCGCCGCGGCGCGGGTGCAGCGAGCACAGCTGCTGCTGGCCCGCGCGGGCCGAGACGTCGATGCCGCAGTAGCGCATACTCAGAACAGGCTAGTTGCGCCTCGACAACGCCCTCCCACACGAGGAAGCTTTGAGGGACGCGACAGCGGGGAAACACGGCTCCGCCGTCGATCCGACCGAGGTACCGAACATGAAGTTCTCACGCTCAACCCCCCGGCCCACGCGCTCAGGCCTGACGGGCTCCCTGGACGGCCCGTCGCGCACCATCACCGTCGAGCCCGTCGAGACCCCGACCCCGGCGCCGCCGCCGGAGATCCGGCCCGAGCCGGAACGCACGCCCGACGCGCCGTCGCGGCCGGCCGAGCCCGCGGTTCCCTCGCGCTAGGGCATGGGGACCGTGGTGCAGGGAAGCGCTCCGGACCTGATCAGGGCGGTCATCGGCTTTCGCCAGTGGCGGCTGCGCGACGGCGGGCTGTGGTCGCTGCACGCGGAGGACCGCTGGGAACGCGGCCTGATGACCGCGCGCTGCCTGGGCGACCACGCCCACGACGGGCCCGCGCCGCAGAACGGCTGCACCTGCGGCTACTACGCCTGGTACAACCCGACGCCGCGGACGGCGTCGACGGCCACGCCGGACCTCGTCGCCGGGGCGGTCGCCATGTGGGGCCAGGTCGAGCTCCACGCCCACGGCATCCGCGCCCAGCACGCGATGATCGTCGCGCTGGCCCTGCCGATGTCGCGCGGGGCCAAGCGCCGGCGCCTCATCCAGGTCGCGGCCGCGCTCGAGGTCCCGGCCGTCGCGGCCCGTAGGCTCAGGTCGGCGGCGCTCGAGCACGGCGACGTGATCCCGCGTCGGATGCGCCCGCCCGACACGACGCCCAACAAGCGCGCCGCGCCGGGCCCGCCCGACCCCGCCCGCCTGTACGCCGTCGCCGACGGCCTCCGCCGGCGCTAGCCGGGTAGCGTGCCGGGGCGTGTCCCTGGCCGACCGCCTCGCCGCCCGCACGCTCGAGCTCGTCGACGCGCCCTCCGAATCGCGCGACGAGGCCGCGCTGGCGGCGCACGTGCTCAGCGTCCTGCGCGACGGCGGCGTCGAGGCGCGCGACGCCGGCGACACCTGCGTCCTGGCCGGCGTCACCGAGCGCGGCGAGCGCCCGCTCGTCCTGCTCGCCGGCCACCTCGACACCGTCCCGGCCCAGGGCAACCGGCCGGGACATCGCGACGCCGACGCCGTCCACGGGCTCGGCGCGGCAGACATGAAGGGCGCGGTCGCGGTGATGATCGAGCTGGCGCTGGCCCGGCCGCCGGCCAAGGTCGACCTCGGCTACGTCTTCTTCGGCCGCGAGGAGCTGCCCTTCGTGGACAGCGCGCTCGGCCTGCTGCTGGGCCGCGAGCCGGGGCTGCGCCGGGCCAATCTCGCGATCGTCATGGAGCCGACCTCGAACGCCATCCACGCCGGCTGCCTCGGGAACATCAACGCGACGTGGACCTTCCACGGGCGCTCCGGGCACTCGGCGCGCCCGTGGCTGGCCGACAACGCCATCCACCGCGCCGCCGCGGGGATCAGCGCGGTCGCCGCGGTCGCGCCCGCCCCGGTCGAGTTCGAGGGCCTGCGCTTCACCGAGGTCGTGTCGGTGACCCGCATCGCGGGCGGGATCGCGAGCAACGTCGTGCCCGCCGAGGCCGTGGCGCACGTCAACTACCGCTACGCGCCGGGGCGCACGCCCTCGGAGGCCGAGGCGTGGCTGCGCGAGCTCTGCGAGCCCTTCGGCACCGTCGAGATCGAGGGCAACGCCCCGAGCGCGCCGGTCGCGACCGCCGACCCGCTCGTCCAGCGCCTGATCGCCTCGGGCTCGCTCGCCGTCGAGGCCAAGCAGGCGTGGACCCCGGTGGCCGAGTTCGCCGCCGCCGGGGTCGCCGCCGTGAACCTCGGACCGGGCGATCCGGCCCAGGCCCACACCCGCGACGAGCACGTCCGCATCGACGCCCTGGTGGGCGCCTACGAGACGATCGAGGCCTTCGCGTGCGCGTGAACCCGGTCCTCGCCGGCATGAAGGCCTATCCCTTCCTGCGCCTGACCGAGGCCAAGCAGGCCGCGGCCGCGCGCGGGATCGACGTCATCGACTTCGGCATCGGCGAGCCGCGCGAGCGCACGCCCGACTTCATCCCGCGCGCGCTCTCGCAGGCCCTGGTCGACGAGCCGGTCTCGACCTACCCGGCGAGCGAGGGCCTGCCCGACCTGCGCGCCGCGATCGCGGCCTGGACGCAGCGGCGCTTCGGCGCCGCCGTCGACCCCGACACCGAGGTCATCCCCACCCAGGGCTCCAAGGAGGCGATCTTCCACCTCGCGCAGGTGGTCGCCGGCCGCGGCGATCGCGTCGTCGTCACCACGCCGGGCTACCCGGTGCCCGCGCGCGGCGCGCTCTTCGCCGGCGCCGAGGTCGTCGAGGCGCCGCTGCGCCCTGCGCACGGCTGGCTGCCCGACCTCGACGCGGTCGACTGGGACGGCGTCGCGCTGCTGTGGCTGAACTTCCCGAACAACCCGACCGCCGCCACGGCCACGCCCGAGCTCTACGAGCGGGCCGCCGCCCTCGCGCGCGCCCACGGCTTCGTCCTCGCCGCCGACGAGGCCTACTCGGAGCTGTGGTTCGACGGCGATGCGCCGGTCAGCGCGCTGTCGCTCGCCGACCGCACGAACGTCGTCGTCTTCAACACGCTGTCCAAGCGCTCGTCGATGCCGGGCTACCGCTCGGGCTTCGCCGCCGGCGACCCCGAGATCGTGGCCGCCATGAAGCGCTACCGGCCCAACGTCGGCGTCGCGCCGCAGACCTTCATCCAGCGGGCGGCGAGCGCGGCGTGGAGCGACGAGGAGCACGTGATCGAGGTCCGCGAGCGCTACCGAGAGAAGCGCGACGCCCTGCTGCCCGCGCTGCTCGCCGCGGGCCTGCGGCCCTCGGGCGGCGACGCCTCCTTCTTCCTGTGGCTGCGCGTGCCGAAGGGCGAGGACGCCGAGGCCTACGCGCTGGCGCTGCTCGACGAGCACGGGATCGCCGTCGCGCCCGGGCCGTACTTCGGCCCCGGCGGCGAGGGCCACGTGCGAATCGCGCTCGTCCCGACGCCCGAGGACTGCCGGCGCGCGGCCGAGCGCCTAGCATCAGGCGTATGAGCGCCGCCACCGACCTGACCGCCCTCGCCGCCGAGATCGAGGACCTCTACGAGCGCGCGACCAGCGACCTGGGCGAGGAGGCCGCCGCCACCGTCGAGGAGGCGCTGGCCCTGCTCGACGACGGCAGCGTCCGCGTCGCGAGCCCGAGCGACACCGGCTGGCACGTCAACGAGTGGGCCAAGAAGGCGATCCTGCTGTCCTTCCGCACCCGCGGGATGGAGACGATCGAGGTCGGGCCGTACGAGTACCACGACAAGATGCCCCTGAAGGGCGGCTGGGCCGACCTGGGCGTGCGCGTCGTGCCGCCCGCCACCGTCCGCCAGGGCGCCTACGTCGCCCCCGGCGTCGTGCTCATGCCCTCCTACGTCAACGTCGGCGCGTGGGTGGGCTCCGGGACGATGGTCGACACCTGGGCGACGGTCGGCTCGTGCGCGCAGATCGGCGCCGACGTCCACCTCTCCGGCGGCGTCGGCATCGGCGGCGTCCTCGAGCCGCTGCAGGCGAGTCCCGTGATCGTCGAGGACGGCGCCTTCGTCGGCTCGCGCTGCATCGTCGTCGAGGGCGTGCGCGTCGGCCGCGAGGCGGTGCTCGGCGCCAACGTCGTCCTCACCGCGTCGACGCCGATCATCGACGTCCGCGGCAAGGAGCCCGTCGAGCTGCGCGGCGAGGTCCCGCCGCGCGCGATCGTTATCCCCGGCACCCGCAAGAAGAAGTTCCCGGCGGGCTCCTACCGCATCCCGTGCGCGCTGATCATCGGCGAGCGCAGCGCCGCGACGGACCGCAAGACGTCACTGACCGACGCGCTGCGCGAGCACGCGGTCAGCGTCTAGCTCACCTGCATACACCGGCACGGCCCAGCCCGTCAGGTCGACGTGGAGGTCCTCGCCCACGTCGACCTCCAGCTCGCCGCCGTCGAGCTTGACGGTGACCGGCGAGTCGCCGCCGCGCAGGACGTGGGCGATGGCGGCGCCGCAGGCGCCGGTGCCGCTGGAGGCGGTCTCGCCGACGCCGCGCTCGAAGATCCGCGCGCGGATGGTCGCGTCGTCGAGGGCGGTGAACCAGGAGACGTTGGTGCGCTGCGGGAACTGCGGGTCGGTCTCGATCGGTGGGCCGAGAGCGGCGAGGTCGAGCGCCTCGAGGGTGGCGAGGTCGGCGACGTGGATCGCCGTCTGCGGGTTGCCGACGATCAGGTGCTGGAAGCGGAAGCCGTGCGCCTCGCCCTCGTGGCGCAGCGAGGCGCGGCCCATGTCGACGCGGCAGGTGGTCGGCGAGAGGATCGTCGGGCGGATCTCGCCGGCGGCGGTCTGGATCGAGAACTGGCGCGCGTCGGTCCAGCCGGCGCGGACGAGGTAGAGGATCGCCTGGCGCGCGCCGTTGCCGCTGAGCTCGGCCTCCGAGCCGTCGGGGTTGAAGATCCGCAGCCGCGCGACGTAGCCGGGCTCGTCGGGCGGGGCGAGGACGAGGACGCCGTCGGCGCCGATGCCGGTGTGGCGGTCGCAGAGGGCCTTGACGAGCTCGGGGTCGGGCGCGCGGTTGGCGGGGAGCTCGCTCGCCTCGACGATGACGTAGTCGTTGGCCAGCGCCTGCCACTTCTCGAAGCGCATCGCTCAGCCCAGCGCGGGCAGGCCGTCGATGCTGACGGCGTTCTTCTCGGCCACGTAGTCGTCCAGCGCGCCCGGGCCGCCCTTGGCGAGCTTCGTCTCGGCCCACGCGCGCGCCTGCGGGCGCTCCCCCTCATAGGCCATGAGCGGGACGCCGAACCCGCACGAGTCGGCGATCCGCTCGACGTCGACGCGGATCACCGTGCGGTGCTGCTCGGGCAGCGCGTCGACGCCGGGGAACGCGAAGGCCTCGGCGTCCAGGATCTCGCCGCGGCCGTGGAGCCTGACGATCCGCGGCGGGCCCTCGAAGGCGCAGAGCATCACGACGATGCGCCCGTTCGCGCGCAGGTGGGCGACGGTCTCGGCGCCGCTGCCGACGAGGTCGAGGTAGGCGACGGTGCGCTCGTCGAGCACGCGCAGCGTCTCGATCGGCCCCTTGGGCGAGACGTTGACGTGGCCGCCGTCGCCGCTGGGCGCGGTGGCGACGAAGAACACGCGCTGGCGTTCGATCCACGCGCGCAGGCGCGCGTCGATCGCGTCGAAGGTCTTGGCCATGTCCTGCGGGAGGCTACCGGCGGACCGTCGGGAGGCTGAGGCGGATCTGCCCCAGCGACACCGTGCCGGCGGAGCGCACGGGCCCGTAGACGCTCGAGCCGCCGGCGATCTGCAGCGTGTAGCGCGCGCCCGGCTCGATCGCCGCGGCGACGCCCTCCAGCGAGCGCGAGACGGTGTGCGGAAGGCCGTCGAGCTTCACCGCGATCGGCGTGACCTGGTTGCCGAGCACGAGGTGGCGCTGCTCGTCGACGATCTGGGCGAAGACGTAGCCGCGCGGATCGGTCGCGGTCCCCTGGTAGTGAAGCTCGAGCTTCGGCTCGCCGACCGCGTCGACATGCGCCGTCGGTGGCGGGATCGCAACGTTCACCGCGTCGGGCGACGGCGTCGCCGCGACGGCCAGGCCTGAGGAGGCGGTGTCGGCCGGGCTGAAGGTCAGCGTGCCCGAGCCCGACGCGGTCAGGTCCGGCCCCGCGGGCGGCGGCCAGCTCGCGGCGCTGCGCCAGGCCCCGTCGTCGGCCAGCCACTCGAAGCCCGGGTCGGCGTCGGCGGCGTGGTCGTCCATCAGCCAGCGCCGCAGCCACGCGACGATCCGCGTCTCGACGCGGGCGTTGTCGCCCTGGGTCAGGCAGACGCCGTGCCCGCCGCAGAACCACAGCATGTGGACCGGGACGCCGTTGGCCTTCAGCAGCTCGTAGTTGCGGATCGCCTCGCTGGGCGTGAAGAGCGTGTCGGCCGTGCCCTGGACGAGCAGCGTGGGCACGTGGATGCGCGAGACGAGCGCGTCGCCGGGGCCGCGGCTCTCGAACCACGCCCTGTCCTCCGGCGAGAGGTGGCCGGTGGCGAGCCCCTCCTGCAGCGCGGAGACGATGTGCGGGTCGACGGTGCCCGTCTGCACCCCGGCCGGGCTGATGACGCCCAGAGCGGTGGCCGTCGGGATGCCGAGGCCCGACAGCGCGGCGGCCCAGCCGCCCTTGACGAGGTCGTCGCGGTACAGCGCCGTCAGCAGCGAGTGCCAGGCGATGTCGGGCGCGATCGCGTCGATGCGGTTGTCGATGCCGGCGGCGACGAGCTCGATGCCGCCGGCGTAGGAGGCGCCGGTCATGCCGACGCGGGGGTCGTCGGCGCCGTCGAGCTGCTGCTCGGGCTGCGTGGCGAGCCAGTCCAGCAGCGCCGAGACGTCGCGGCCCTCGTAGTCCTTGGAGTCGACCTCGACCGTGCCGCCCGAGGACCCGAAGCCGCGCGAGTCCCAGGTCAGGACGTTGAAGCCCGCCCGCCGCAGCGGCCCGAGGCCGACCTGGCCGACGGGCGCGAGCGTCGAGCTGTTCTCGTCGGTGTCGCGCGTGGCGCCCCACCCGTGCGTCTCGAGGATCGTCGGCGCCGTCTGGCCCGCCGCCAGCCCCTCGGCCGGGAAGAAGCTCGCGACGATCGGCGTGCCGTCGAACGACGTCACGATCACGTCGCGGGCATTGGCCGCGGGCGCGGCCACGAGGGCAGCCGCGACCACGACCCCTGCCACAAATGTGCGAACGCGAGCGTTCACTGGGATGAGCGTGGCACACCTCGCGCGACGATGCGCCGGTTCTCGGGGTGTCGGGCGTGGAGCGGTCCCCCCGGGACAATTCGCCCGCCCTACGGCAGCAGCTGCGCCGCCACCTCCTCGGGCGCGCGGCCCGTCACGTCGAGGACCTCGACGCCGGCGAGCTTGCGCATCCACGTGAGCTGGCGGCGCGCGAAGTTGCGCGTCCGGCGCTTCATGGCCTCGACGTCCCCGGCGAGCAGCTCGTCGAAGCCGAGCGCCTTGCGGGCGGTGTCGGACGCGCCGGCGGCATGGGCCACGCGGACCTCGTGCGCGGCGCCGGCGGCGAGCATCGTGTCGACGCGCGCGTCGATGCGCGCGTACAGCGCGTCGCGGTCCATGACGAGGCCGACCAGCCGGGTCGGGTGGCGGGTGTCGGCCGTCCAGAGCTGGTTGGGCCCGGCGGGCGGCTCGAGCTCGCCGAGCTCGTGGAGCTCGAGGGCGCGCACGATCCGGCTGCGGTCGCGGACCTCGATGCCCTCGGCCGCCCACGGCGCGCGGCGCGCCAGCTCGGCGTGCAGGGCCTCGGGGCCGCGACGCTCGAGCTCGTCCTCCCAGCGGGCGCGGACCTCGTCGGGCGCCGCGGGGCGCAGATCGAGCTCGGCCAGCGCCGCCCGCAGGTACAGCCCGGTGCCGCCGACCACGATCGGGCGCGCGCCCTGGGTCAGCAGGCCGTCGATCTCGGCGTGCGCAAGCTCGGCGTACTCCCCCACCGAGAAGCGGGCGTCGACCGGCAGGATCGAGACCAGGCGGTGCTCCAGGCGCGCGCGCTCGGCCGGCTCGGGGACGCCGGTGAGGGTCTCGAGGCCCTGGTAGACCTGCAGCGCGTCCGCGGACACCGCGACCGGCCGCTCGCCCCGCGCGCGCAGGCGCTCGGCGAGCGCGAGGGCGAGCGCGGTCTTCCCCACTCCCGTGGGCCCGAAGATCGCCCACACGGAAGGCTCGGATCCGGCCATCGGGCAGGAGTATCGTCAGGCGGGTGAGCGTGCGCATCGGCTGCGGGCTGTCGACGGCCCCGGACCCGCGCCTCGCAGCGATCGAGGCGGGCCAGCACGCGCATGCCGGGCTCGCGGGATCGCGTGCCGACGTCGTGTGCGTGTTCGCCTCCGGCGCGCACCTGGCCGCGCCCGAGGCCACGCTGGAGGGCGTCCACGAGGCGCTGGCGCCGGCCGAGCTCGCGGGCTGCGGAGCGGGCGGCGTCGTCGGCGGCGGACGCGAGGTCGAGCGAGGGACGGCGGTCGCGGTGTGGGCCGCGGCGCTCGGCGGCGGCAGCGCCGAGGCCTTCCACCTCGACGTCACCCAGGGCCCCGACACCGTCGCGGTCGGCGGGCTGCCCGACCTCGACGAGGCGACCGCGGTCGTCCTCATGCCCGACCCCTACTCGTTCCCCACCGACCTCGTCCTCGGCGAGCTGGCCCGCCGGGCCCCGGGCGTGCCCGTGCTCGGCGGCATCGCGAGCGCCCGGACCCTCGACGGCAACGCCGCGCTCTTCCTCGGCGACCGCCTCGTCGACGACGGCGCCGTCGGGATCGCGTTCTCCGGCGTCGAGGTGCTGCCGTGCGTCTCGCAGGGCGCCGCCCCGGTCGGCCCCGAGCTGACCGTCACCGCCGCCGAGGGCCACGTCATCCGCGAGCTCGCCGGGCGTCGTGCCCTCGACGCCCTGCGCGACGCGATCTCCGGCCTCGAGCCCGAGGAGCAGGCGCTCGTGGCGAGCGGGCTGCTGCTGGGCATCGTCATCGAGGGCGGCAAGCCCGAGTACGAGCAGGGCGACTTCCTCGTGCGCGGCGTCATCGGGGCCGACCCGAGCGCGGGCACGCTCACGGTCGGCGCCCGCGTCCAGGAGGGCACCGTCGTGCGCCTGCACGCCCGCGACGCCGTCTCGGCCGACCGCGACCTGCGCGCGGCCTTGGGGCTGCGCCGCGACGCCCTCGGCGGCGGCGCGCCCGCGGGCGCCCTCGTCTTCACGTGCAACGGGCGCGGCGAGGCGATGTTCGGCGTCCCCGACCACGACGCGGTCACCCTCGAGCAGGAGCTCGCGGGCGCACCCGCCGCGGGCTTCTTCGCCGCCGGCGAGATCGGCCCCGTGGGCGGGGATCCCTTCCTGCACGGCTTCACGGCCACTGTGGCAGTGTTCCCGCCGTGAACCTGGCGGGGCGCAGCGTGCTGCTCACCGGCGCGACCGGCGGGCTCGGCCACGCCATCGCCCGGCGCTTGCACGCCGAGGGCGCGTCCTTGGTCCTCACCGGCCGGCGCGCCGAGGTGCTCGAGCCGCTCGCGGCCGAGACGGGAGCGCGCGCGCTCGCGGTGGACCTGACCGACGCCGAGGCCGTGCTGCGCCTGGCGAGCGAGTGCGCCGACGTCGACGTGCTGGTGTCCAACGCCGGCCTGCCGGGCACCGGCCAGATCATGTCCTTCAGCGTCGAGGAGATCGACCGCGCGCTCGCGGTCAACCTGCGCGCCCCGATGGTGCTCGCGCGGGAGCTCGCCGAGCGGATGGTCGCGCGCGGCAGCGGCCACCTCGTCTTCATGTCGTCGCTGGCCGGGAAGGTGGCCCCGCCGCTGGCCTCGGTCTACAGCGCGACGAAGTTCGGGCTGCGCGGGTTCGCCCGCAGCCTGCGCGAGGACCTGCGCCCCAGCGGGGTCGGCGTGAGCGCGATCTTCCCGGGCTTCGTGCGCGACGCGGGCATGTTCCACGACACGGGGAGCAAGCTCCCGCCGGGCATGGGCACGGTCGCTCCCGACGCCGTCGCCGACGCCGTCGTCAGCGCCATCGAGCGCAACCGCGGCGAGATCGACGTCGCTCCGGTGGGCGTCCGAGTCGGGGCGGTCGCGGCGAGGCTGGCGCCCGACCTCGCCAACTCGGTCAGCCGCCGGCTCGGCGGCAAGCGGGTCGCCGAGGAGCACGTCGCCATGCAGCGCGACAAGCGCTGAGCGCGCAGGGGGCGCGCTGCCCGGCCCCTCAGCGCCAGTCGTCGACCTTCACGATCGAGTCACGTAGCGACCCGGCGAGCATCTTGTAGGTGCCGCCGCTCTCGCCGCCGACGACCACGACGTTGATGTCCTGCGGGCGGAAGGTCTGCACGAGGTCGTCGGGCGCGGCCTTCAGGTGGGTCGCGAAGGGCTCCTGGCCGAGGACCGCCCACGGGCGCACGAGCGTCTGCATCCACTGGTTGTCCCAGTACTCGGCGGCCGGGCGCAGCGAGCTCTCGGCCAGCCACTCGACGAGCTTCTCGCGCGTGTCGAAGCCGTAGTCGACGAGCTTGTTCGCGGCCAGCGGGTCGAGGGCGACGATCGGCCCGATGAACGGGTCGCACGCGGCGAGCTGGACCCGGAAGCGCTCCTGCCACGTGTCGTCGCGGATGGTGCCGAACTGCGTGTACCAGCCGCCGAGGAAGAGGCTGACGGTGCTGTCGGTCGCCTCGAAGCCGTGCTGGACGTGGAACGGCGTCCACGGGCTGCGCTCCTCGTTCTCGGCGAACGCGGCGCTGTAGGCGTAGGAGTTGCCCTGCGAGCCCATGTAGGTCTCGCCCGGGACCGAGCCGCCCTGCAGGTTGGCCGAGCCCATGCTGTACGCGCGGCCGATCGTCGCGTTGGCGTGGTTGTAGGGGCCGAAGGCCCCGATCCCCGAGTTCATGCCGATCTCGTTGCGGATCGGGCCGTTGACCATCGCGATCGTCGCGAAGGAGGTCGTCGAGCTCGAGCGCCCGGTCATGCCACTCGACAGCGCGGCGAGGATCACGGGCAGGTCCTCCGGCCGCGCGCCCGCCATCACCGCGTTGACGGCCACCTTCTCGACCGTGAACTCCCACAGCTCGCGGAAGGCCGTCGGCCGCAGGCGCCCGACCACCTCGTCGCGCCCGCGGCTCGTGCCGGCGAGCATCGCCTCGACGCGCTCCTCGGTGGGCAGCACGATGGGCAGGAAGTCCGTCCAGCGCTCCTCGGCGAAGAGGCGGTGGAGGTTGTCCTCGGTGTCGGCGTCGAGCAGCGCCGGCGCCGAGCGGTCGAAGGACACGCCCGTGAGGTCCTCGTCGTCGAGCGGCTTCGTCAGCCCCTCGACCACGAGCTGCATGAACGGGCCACCGTTGACCGGGTCCTCGCCGTCGACGTACGCGCGCAGCTCGTCGCTCGAGCGCCCGACCACGGGCTGGGGCACGAAGACCTGGCGGGTCGTCGGCATCCCGTTGGCGCGCGCCACCGAGCGCGCGAGGCGGGCGAAGACGTGCGTGTGCACGGCCACCGTCGGGACCCCGTAGTTGCTCTCCAGAGACGTCGCGAGCCCGACGACCGTCGGGCTACAGGTGCTTCAGAGACCCACCGCCAAGACGGCGGCGTCCCCGCCGGCCTGGATCGCGGCGCACATGTCGGGGTCGTCGACCCAGCTCTCCTTGGGCGCGATGCGCCTGATGTCGACGCCGGGCATGTGCTCGGAGAACCAGGCGTGGAGCTGGTCGACAAAGGCCTCGGAGTTGTCGAAGAGGCAGTCGACGAGATAGAGCGTGCTGCCTTCGAGGCTCTGCAGGCGCGGAGCGAGCGGCTTGCCGGTGACCGTCGGCGGATAGCCGCGCGGATCGTGGACGGTGAGCCTCTGCGCCATGTCAGCCTCCGGTGGCTCGGGCGGCCGTGACGGCCGCGGTCGATGCGTGGTCGCCCCCCAGGTACAGGTGCGCGGCCTTGGCCGCCGCCGCCCCCTCGCCGGCGGAGATCGCGGCCTGCACGAGCGATCCGCTGCGGACGAACCCGGCCGCGAAGACGCCCGGCAGCTCGGTCTGCAGCGCACCGTCGGTGAGGATCCGCCGGTCGTCGTCGAGCGCGATCCGGTCGGCCACCAGGCCACTGTTGGGTTCGAGGCCGACGTAGACGAAGACACCGGCGACCTCGAGGTCCTGCGTCTCGCCCGAGGCGACGTCGCTCGTGCGCACGGCGCGGACCGCCTCGTCACCGAGGATCGCCTCGACCGTGACGCCGCAGCGGATCGTGATCTTGGGGTGCGCGAGGGCGGGCTCGCGGTAGGCTGCCTGCGCGGTGAGGGCATCGCCCCGCTGGAGCACGACGACCTCGCCGACGGCCTCGGCGAGCGTCAGCGCCTCCTGCATCGCCGAGTCGCCGCCTCCGACGACGGCGACCGTCCGGTCGCGCATGAGCGGGGCGTCGCAGCTCGCGCAGTGGCTGACCCCGCGCCCCTGGAGGCGCTCCTCGCCGTCGACCCCCAACGTCTTGAGGTGCGCGCCGGTGGCGAGGATCACGGCGCGGGCCTCGGGCTCGCCGCTGCCGTCGCTGCACCGCAGCCGCCAGGCGTCACCGGCGGGCTCGAGGGCCTCGAGCTCGGCCATCCGGACCTCGGCGCCAGCGTCGGCCGCCTGCTCCTGGAGCATCGGGCACAGCTCGTAGCCGGCGACGCCCTCTGGGAAGCCCGGCACTCCGTCGATCCGCTCGATGCTGAGCAGGAGCCCGCCGGGCGCGCTGCCGCCCAGGACGAGCGTCGACCGGCCCATGCGGGTCGAGTGGACCGCTGCCGTGAGGGCGGCGATGCCGCCGCCCGCTATGGCTACGTCGTAGCTCTCGGCCACCTCGGTGAGGATAACCCGGATATCAGGTTTCAGAACATCGTGTTGTTGTTCGCCGACGTCGCCGGCACCTCTTGAATGACGTCCCAGTGCTCGACGACCTTGCCCTGGCGGTTGAGGCGGAAGATGTCCGCCACCGCCGTACCGCGGTCGGTCGGCGAGGTCGTGATGTGGCTGTGCGTGACGACCATGTTGCACTCGCCGATCACGCGCTTGATGTCGACGTGCAGCTGCGGGTACTGCCCCGTGTAGGACTTCACGAAGGCGATGAACGCGTCGAACCCGTCCGCCGCCAGAGGGTTGTGCTGGATGTAGACCGGCCCGCCGTACTTCGCCACCGCCTCTTCGGGCTTCTTGTCGTTGAACGCGGTGGTGTAGTAGGCGACGACCGTCGCCTTGTTGCGCTCGACCTGCGCGCGCGAGCAGGGCCCGTTGAACCCGTGCTTGCCCGCGTGGGCCGGCGGCTTGCGGTGCTGCGTGCTCGCGAGCGCGCCGCCGACGCCGACCGCCATGATGGTGACCGCCGCGATCGCGATCAGATGGGAGCGGCTGAGGAGCTTCATGGACTGCCTCCTGTGGGGAGATGCCGTCGCCTGCGGGCATGTCCTACCACCTTTCCGAAGCCCCGTCAGGGAGCCTGATACGTCGCCTGACGTCGCGGCTCGAGCGGCGGCGCGGGTGAGTCCCCGGCGCGTGCCGTCTGCGCGGCGACCGCCTCGAGGACCTCGCTCGCCAGCCGCGGGCCGTCGCTCTGGACCTCGGGCGTGGCGGTGATGCGCACGACGACCTCCTCGCCGTCGAGCTCCTCCAGGGTAATCGAGGGGCGATCGCGGATCGGCGTCTCGAGCTGGTCGTCGAGCAGCTCCTGGACGTCGAGCGGCGTGACGCCTGCGGGCAGCCGCGCGCGCAGGTCGACGGCGTCGGGCTCGCGCAGCGGCACGATGGCGACGTTGAGGACGACCGAGTTCGGGATCATCACGTGGTCGTCGCCCTGCGCGAAGGTCGTGTAGAGCAGGCCGAGCGCGCTCACGATCCCCTCGATCTGACCGCCGATCCCGCCGCCCTGCAGGCGCACCCGCTCGCCGACGCGGAACGGTCGCGCGCTGAGCAGCACGGTGCCGGCGATCAGGTTGCCGAGCGTCTGCTGCGCCGCGAGACCGACGATCACCGCGGTGAAGGCGCCGCCGACGGCGAGCGTCCGCGGGTCGAGGCCCGCCACGCGCAGCGCGACGATGATCGCCAACCCCACGAAGACGAGCCGGATGAGGAAGCCGACCGTGCCCGCCGTGCCCGGGTCCAGCCGCCGGAAGAGCGTCGGGCCGAGCGCGCGGCCCACGTCGCGCGCGATCTGCCAGCCCAGGACGATGAGCACGATCGTCGTGACGATCTGGACCGGCGTGTCGTACGCGTGGCCGAAGAGCCGGTCGCGGTAGCTGTAGACCACGAGGATGCCGATGAGCAGCGGCACCATGACGATGGCCTGGATGCGCGCGCGCTTGACCGCGCGGCGGCTGAGCTGGCGCGCGAGGCCGGCCTCGCGCCAGGAGTGACTCTGGGTGTTGAACAGCTTCTGCATGTCGAGAGAGATCGCGGGTCCGTGCGTCCGGTTCGGGCGTCTGTGATGAACGCCCCCGTACAAGGACAACACCACGCTGCCCGGTCGGTATCAGGCTGAACCTGTGACGGTGCTCACAGTTGCCGCGGCGGTTCAGAAGAGCGTCGTCTGCTCCGGCGGTGGTGGCCGCGTCGGCAGCGCAGCCGCCGAGATCCCCCTCCGCATCGGCTCGTAGTCGCGACCCGGCTCGCGCCGGAACGCGCCCACGGTCCGGCCGCGAGCCCGCCGCACGAGCGCCGCGATCCGCTCCTGCTCTACCCGCGGCGCGTACGCGCTGCGTGCATAGAGCTCCTCGTAGCGCTCGACGAGGTCTGGTCGATACGACCGCAGCCACTCCATGAAGATGCCGCGCACCTCGCCGCGGAGGTGCAGCGTGATGCCGCTCACGCCGGTCGCGCCGGCGTCGGCCGCGGCCTGGAGGATCTCCTCCACCTGGCGCGGGTCGTCGTTGATCCCGGGCATCAGCGGCGCCACGAGGATCCCCGTCGGGATGCCGGCCCGGTTGAGCTCCCCCACGGCCTCCAGCCGCGCGCGTGGACTCGGCGTGTGCGGCTCGCTCGCCCGCCACGCCTTCTCGTCGATCGTCGGCACCGAGAGGTTCGCGCTGATCTCGGTGACCGCGGCGATCTCGCGCATGAGGTCGAGGTCGCGCAGCAGCAGCGGCGACTTCGTGAGCACCGAGCACGGGTTGGCCGCGTCGCGCAGCGCCTCCCAGATCCCCCGCATGAGCTTGTAGCGGCCCTCGACCCACTGGTACGGGTCGGTGTTCGTGCCCATGGCGATGTGCTCGCCCTTCCACGACGGCCGCCTCAGCTCGACGCGCAGCACCTCGGGCACGTTGACCTTGACGACGATCTCCTTCTCGAAATCCCGGCCGGCGTTGAAGTCGAGATACGTGTGGGTCGGGCGAGCGAAACAAAAAATGCAGGCATGGCTGCATCCCCGGTAGGGGTTGATCGTCCACCGGAAGGGCATGCGCGACTGGGCTGGGACGCGGTTGAGGGCGGACTTCGCGCGGACCTCGTAGAAGCGGGTGTCGAGCGCCTCCGGGGCGTCGAAGTGGCGGACGACCGCGGGCTCGCGGTAGCCGGGGAGCGTCGTCCCCTCTTGGGCCTCGATCGTCAGGTTGTCCCAGCGCACGAACGTATGTTCGCACACCGGGAGGACGGACTGGGAACGCCGGCGCTACGCCCCGTCGCTCGCGGCGTGCAGGAGGGCGGCGACCGTGTCCGAGACTGGCGTCGCGACGCCGTGCCGTCGGCCGAGGCGGCCGATGACCGCGTTGCGGGCCTCCCACTCCAGCGCCCGGCCGGCGCGGCGGTCGGTGAGGATCGAGGAGCCGGCGTCGCGGGGCAGCGCCTCCAGCCAGCCGATGACGTCGTCGGCGTCGCCCGCGGTGAGGGCGACGCCGTCCGCCCGCGCCACGGCGGCGCACTCGTGCGCGAGCGCCCGGGCGACCTCGCGGACGTCGTCGAGGGCGAAGATCTCGGCCGGGCGGCCGGCGAGCGCCATGACCCCGGACACCGCGTTGGCGCAGAGCTTGCGCCATGCCTCCCACGCGAACTCGCCTCCGACCGCGACCTCGGCGCGGTCGCCGAGCAGCGCCGCCAGCCCCTCCCCCGCCGCTCCGGCGGGCACGGCGAGGCGCAGCGCGTCGCGCTGGCGCGCGCGGCCCGGCGCCACGGGCTCGACCGGGCACCAGTTGACGACGGGCAGGACCTCGGCCTCGCCCGCGAGCGGGCCGACGCGCTCGACGTGGTCGATGCCGTTCTGCATCACGGCGACCGTGGTCTGCGGCCCGCACAGCGCCGAGAGCCAGCCCGCGGCGCCCTCGGTCTGGTGGGCCTTGACGGCGAGCAGGAGCCAGTCGACGCCGCCGTCGAGCGCGGCAGGATCGGTCAACACGGGAGCGTCGACGGCCACCTCGGAGCCGTCGGGGAGCTCGACCACCACCGCGTCGAGCTCGCGCCGCGCGCAGAGGACGAGCGCGTGGCCGCCGGCGGACTGGACCGCGGCCGCCATCACGGCGCCGATCGCGCCGACGCCGACCACCGCGACGCGCGCCATCGGCCCGCTACGCCGCCGCGCGCGAGAGCAGCGACTCCTCGCCGGCGAGCGTCGTGCTCGTCGCCGAATGGATCTCGACCGCGACAATCTCGCCGGGGGCCGCCAGCCCGGTGAAGTTGACCGTCTTGCCGTGGCGCGAGCGCCCGCGCAGGCGCGAGGCATCGGTGCGCGACGGACCCTCCACGAGCACGTCGAGCGTGCGTCCCACGAAGCGCTGGGCGCGCTCGTGCGCGCGCCGCTGCACGACCTCGACGAGCCGCTCCATGCGCTCGACCTTGACCTCGTGCGCGACGAGGCCCTCGGTGAAGCTCGCCGCCTCGGTCCCGCGCCGCGGCGAGAAGACGAAGGTGAAGGCGCCGTCGTAGCCGACCTGCTCGCAGACCTCGAGGGTCTGCTCGAAGTCGGCCTCGGTCTCCCCCGGGAAGCCGACGATGATGTCCGTCGTGATCGCGCAGTCGGGCACGAGCTCGCGGATGAGCGCCACGCGGTCCATGTAGCGCTCGCGGTCATAGGTGCGGCGCATCGCCTTGAGGATCGGACTCGACCCCGACTGCAGCGGCAGGTGGATGTGCTCGCAGACGGAGGGCAGCTCCGCGTGGGCGCGGATGACGTCCTCGCGCATGTCCTTCGGGTGCGGGCTCGTGTAGCGCAGGCGGTCCAGGCCGTCGATCGCGTCGAGGGCGTGCAGCAGCTCTGCGAACGAGCGGCGGTCCGGCCGCAGGTCGCGCCCGTAGGAGTTGACGTTCTGGCCCAGAAGGGTCACCTCGCGCACGCCGTCGGCCACCTGGCCGCGGACCTCCTCGACGAGCTCGTCGAACGGGCGCGAGACCTCGCTCCCGCGCGTGGAGGGCACGATGCAGTACGAGCAGCGGCAGTTGCAGCCGACCGAGATCTGCACCCAGGCCTGGAACTCGCGGGCGCGCTTGACGGGCAGGTGGCCGGTGAAGCCCTCGAACTCGAAGTAGCCCTGGGCGGTCAGCGAGTCGGAGGTGAGGAACTCGGCGAGCTTGTGGACCTGGCCCGGGCCGAAGGCGACGTCCACGAAGGGGAACTGGCGGAAGACGTCGTCCTTGACCGACTGCGCCCAGCACCCGCCGACGCCGATGACGACGTCGGGCCGACGTGCCTTGACGCCCTTGGCCTGCTGCAGATGGGCGACGAAGCGGCTGTCGGCCGCCTCGCGGATCGAGCACGTGTTGAAGAGGATCAGGTCGGCGTCGTCGCGCGCCTGCGACTCCGCGTAGCCGAGCCCCACGAGCATGCCCTTCATGCGCTCGGAGTCGTGCTCGTTCATCTGGCACCCGAAGGTGGTGACGTGGAAGCGCTTGGCGGCCGCCATGGGTCGTCTCAGGCTACCGGCGGGCGGCCGTCAGTCGCGCGGCGGCCAGGGCGACCGCTCGCGCGTCGACTCCCGCGGGAGGTCGGCGTAGGCCTCCTTCGGCGATGTGGTCTCGCGGGCGACCGAGGCGCCGTAGCGCGCCGCGAGCTCGTCGACGGGGTACTCGACCTCGACGTCGGGCTTGCGGGTGCCGACCATCAGGATCACGCATGGGCCGTTGCCGGCGCCGACGGTGATGTGGTGGGTGCCGGGCGGGCAGTGCAGGTAGTCCCACTGACGCATGCGCCTTCCCTCGCCCTCGACGATCGCGAGGCATTCGCCGCTGAGGACGAGGAAGCCCTCCTGCGCGCTCTCGGCGTGATAGCGGGCGCTCGGCTGGCCGGGCATGAGCAGGTGCGGGCCGATCCCGAACTCCTTGAACGGCGCGCCCTCGGCGCCGAGGCTCAGCCAGACGCCGACGTCCTGGTCGCGCTCCCAGCTCGCCTCCGCGAGGTTGACGATGAACCAGCCCTCGCCGTCGACGACCTTCCCGGTCTCGGTGTCCTTGACCGTTGCCTCGGAGACGGGGTCCACGGCTAGTCTCCGCCTCCGCCGCCGGAGTCGCCGCCTCCCCCGGAGTCACCGCCGCCGGAGTCGGCGCCGCCGCCCTCGAAGCCGGCGCCGCTGTCATAGCCGGCCGCGCCACCGGAGTCCTCGCCGTGCGACCCGCCCTCGGGCGAGCCCGGGCCTGCGTCGTGGTGGTGCGCGTGCTCGGCCGCCTCGGCGACGGCGAAGGGCGCGGCGCCGGTGACCGCCGTGGTCGTGTTCATGCCGGTCGCACCCAGGCCCGTGACCGAGGGTGCGCCACGGCGCCGGCGACGCGAGCCGAAGAAGTTGAAGAAGTCGATACGTGCCATGACGGGTTCATACCTCTTCGTCGTCACTTCGCGTAGTCCACGGCGCGCGACTCGCGGATCACCGTGACCTTGATCTGGCCGGGGTACTCGAGCTCCTTCTCGATGTCGCGCGCGATCGCGCGGCTGAGGAGGATCGCGGCGTCGTCGTCGATCGCCTCGGGCGCGACGATGACGCGGATCTCTCGGCCGGCCTGCATCGCATAGACCTTGTCGACGCCGTCGTGGCGCGTGGCGATCTGCTCGAGGTCGCGCAGGCGCTTGACGTACTGCTCCAGCGACTCGCCGCGGGCGCCGGGACGGGCGCCCGACAGGGCGTCGGCGGCCTGGACGATGACCGCCTCGACGGTCTGCGGCTCGACCTCGTTGTGGTGGGCCTCCATCGCGTGGGCGACGGCCTCGGGCTCGCCGTGGCGGCGCGCGAGGTCGCCGCCGACGAGCGCGTGCGGGCCCTCGATCTCGTGCGAGACCGCCTTGCCGATGTCGTGCAGGAGCGCCGCGCGCCGGGCCGTCTTCGGGCTCGCGCCCAGCTCGTGGGCCATCATCGCCGCGAGCTGCGCGCACTCGACCGAGTGCGCCAGGACGTTCTGGCCGTAGGAGGTGCGGAAGCGCAGGCGCCCGAGCATCTTGGTCAGCTCGGGGTCGAGGCCTTGGACGTCGGCCTCGAAGACCGCCTTCTCCCCCAGCTCCATGATGTGGGACTCGAGCTCGGACTTCGACTGGTAGTAGGTCTCCTCGATGCGGGCCGGGTGGATGCGCCCGTCCTGCAGGAGCTTCTCGAGGGTCATGCGCGCGATCTCGCGGCGGACGCCATCGAAGGCGCTGAGGACGACGGCGTTGGGCGTGTCGTCGATGATGAAGTCGACGCCGGTGAGGTTCTCCAGGGCGCGGATGTTGCGGCCCTCGCGGCCGATGATCCGGCCCTTCATGTCGTCGCTGGGGAGCTGGACGACCGAGACCGTGGTCTCGGCGGCGTGGCTGGCCGCGAGGCGCTGCATCGCCACGGAGAGGATCGAGCGGACGCGGCGCTCGGCGTCGCGCTTGGTCTCCTCCTCGACGGCGCGCAGGATCTTGACCGAGTCGTGGCGCGCCTGATCCTCGATCTCCTTGAGGAGCGCCTGCTTGGCCTGGCCGACGCTCAGGCCCGCGACGCGCTCGAGGGCGCGCTCGTGCTCCTCGCGCAGGTGGACGAGCTGCTCCTCCTGGGCGGCGAGGCGCTCGACGTGCGCCTCGAGGTCGCGCTCGCGTGCGTCCAGCTCGGCCGAGCGGCGGTCGAGCGAGCGCTCCAGCGACTTGCTCCGCTCGGCGGCGCGCTCCTCGGCGGCCGCGGCGGCCGCGGCGGCGTCGCGCCGCCGGGTGTCGATGGGCGGCGCCTCGGCGTGACCCCCGTTCGCCGTGGCGAGTCGTCCGCGCCCGTAGAGGGTGGCGGCCGCGACGAGGCCGACTGCCAGGACGGCCGCCGCGATCACGAGTTCCATTGCCGTGTCCTCTCCCCGCGAGCCGGGATGGCGCCCAGCCCAGACGGTCTTCCGTGGTCATGGAGCGGACGGCCGGCCGCGGTGGCGGCGGGAACGATGGAATGTGGCGATGCGGCCTGGGAGGCCGCGCTTCAGGTGCGCTGTGGGTGTTCGGTGGTGATGTTCGACGGGCGCGGTCGCCCGGTTGTGGCTCTCATGAAGGTCGCGTCGAAGCTGAAGCTGCCGGTAACGGAAAAAGCTTGATTTGCTGGTCTTTCGTCGCCCTCGCGGGCGGTCGTTCGCTGGTTGGATCGTAGTACCGCGGGGAGTGTCGCGCAATCCGACGCCCCGCCGGGCGGAGTGTTGGGCGCCGGGTGTGCGGGGCCGCGGGCCTCGCGGGTCGGCGGGTCGGCCGGGAACGAGCGGCGGCCCGACCCCGGTGACGAGTGTCGACTTCGTAAGCCATAGGCAGACGACTCGACACTCGTCGCCCGTGAGCCCACGCGGAGCCGCGGGCGCGGCGGACCGGCGCGCCGCTCAGGCCGCGTCCCGCTCGAACGTCCGTACCGCGTCGTAGGCGAGGTCCAGCTCGTAGCCCTTGCGGACCAGGAGGCCGAGGGCTCGGTCGCGGTCGCGATCGTCGGCGGGGGCGCGCGGGAAGCGACGCCGGAGGACCGCGAGGGCGGCCTCGAGCTCCTCGCCGGCGTCGCGGTTGTCGAGGGCGGCCGCGACGAGCGTGGGATCCACGCCGACCGCCAGGAGGCGGCGCTCGATCCGCTCGGCGCCCCAGGCGTCGATGGTGCGCCGGTCCTCCACGAAGCGCTGGGCGTAGCGGGCGTCGTCGAGGTAGCCCTGGTGGCGCAGCTCGTCGACCGCCTCGTCGATGACGCCGGGCTCGACGCCCTCGGCCGTCAGGCGGTCGCGAACCTCGACCACCGTGCGGTCACGGTGGCCGAGGAAGCGGTAGGCCAGGTCCAGGGCGTGCTGGAGGCGCTCGGCGCCCGTCACGCCGCCTGCTCGATCGGGGCCGCCGCGGCGACCTCCGCCTCCGGTGCGTCGGCGGCCGGCACCTCCGTGTCGGAGTCGATCGGCTGGACGAGGTCGTGGTCGATGTCCAGCGCCGCGTAGATCTTGCTCTCGATCTCCTTGGCGATCTCGACGTGCTCCTCGAGGAAGGCCTTGGCGTTGTTGCGGCCCTGTCCGAGGCGCTCGTCGCCGTAGGAGAAGAACGAGCCCGACTTGGTGACCACGTTGTTCTCGATGCCCAGGTCGATGAGGCAGCCTGCCGTGGAGATGCCCTTTCCGAACTCGATGTCGAACTCGGCCTGGCGGAAGGGCGGGGCGACCTTGTTCTTGACGACCTTGACGCGGACGCGGTTGCCGACCGCCTCGGTGCCCTCCTTGAGGGTCTCGATGCGGCGGATGTCCAGGCGCTGGGACGCGTAGAACTTCAGAGCGCGGCCGCCGGGCTGCGTCTCGGGCGAGCCGAACATCACGCCGACCTTCTCGCGGATCTGGTTGGTGAAGATGCACAGCGTGTCGGTGCGGTTGAGGTTGCCGGCCAGCTTGCGCATCGCCTGGCTCATCATCCGCGCCTGCAGGCCCACGGTCTGGTCGCCCATCTGGCCCTCGAGCTCGGCGCGCGGCGTGAGCGCGGCGACGGAGTCGACCGCTATCACGTCGACCGCGCCGGAGCGCACGAGCATGTCGCCGATCTCGAGCGCCTGCTCGCCGTAGTCGGGCTGGGAGACGAGCAGCTCGTCGATGTCGACGCCGATCTCGCGCGCGTAGAGCGGGTCCATGGCGTGCTCGGCGTCGATGAACGCACAGACGCCGCCGAGCTTCTGGGCCTCGGCCAGGACGTGGTAGAGCAGCGTCGTCTTGCCCGAGGACTCGGGGCCGAAGACCTCGACGATGCGCCCGCGGGGAACGCCGCCTATCCCGAGGGCGAGGTCGAGCGACAGCGCGCCGGTGGGGATGGCCCCGACGCGGACCTTCGCGCCCTCGTCGCCCATGCGCATGATCGTGCCCTTGCCGAACTCGCGCTCGATCTGGCTGAGCGCTCCTTGCAGCGCGGCATCGCGAGCCTTGGCGGCCTTCTCCTCTTCGGTGGGCATGGGGTTGCGAACCTCTCTGTTGGCGCTTCCTGAGCAGTGCAGTGTCGACGGCGGATCGGACGGAACCGGACCGTACGCACGTTCGTGTGACGGCTCTACCACGCGATCGCAACGAATGTGCGCAGGCGCCGCGGACGGACTGCGCAGCGCACGGCCCGATCAGGCGCCCAGGGCCACCCGCTCCAGCGCCTCGTACCGCGCCGGCCCGCGGCCGCCGAGGTGCGAGCGGAAGAGCACGACCTCGTCGGCGGTGAAGCGGGCCGCCGGGGCCTCGGGGGCCTCGTCGATGCGCGGGCGCCAGCCGCGCCGGACGCGGGCGACGGTGACGTGTGGGCGGAAGGGGCGCGTCTCCGGCTCCCACGGCAGGGCGGCGGCCAGAGAGGCGACGACGAGCGCGTGAAGCTCCGCCAGCGCGCCGTCGGAGTCCTCGAGCGCGACGGTCAGCACGTGCGGACGGCGCGGGGACAGCCAGAGGGCGCCGCCCAGGGCGAGCGACAGCGCGGGCGAGCCGGCGGCGGCGCGGACCGCCTCGCGGGCGGGATCGATCTCGTCGAGGGACCGATGGCCGAGGAAGGCGAGCGTGAGGTGCAGGGCGTCCTCGGCGGTCGGGCGCAGCGCCTGGTCGCGCCCGGCGGCCCCGCGGCCGAAGTCGGCGAGCTGGGCGCGGACGTCCGCGGGGAGCTGAAGGGCGGCGAAGAGGCGCGCGCTCACAGGGAGCGCGGGGCGTCCGGGTCGGCGGCCGGAGCGGCCAGGTCGGGGAGGGCCGCAGCGGCCGCGTCGGGGGCGGGCGGAGCGGCCTCCCCGGGGGGCGCCGAAGCCCGAGCGCCCGCGTCGGATGCCCCCGCCAGCACCCGCCGCACCAGATGCATCGCCACCGTCGTCGAGCGATCGCGGATGTCCGCTCGGCCGCCCGGGAGGTTCAGCGACCGCGTCAGATGCGCGCCGTCGGGCCCCGCCACGCTGAAGCAGACGAGCCCGACCGGCTTCTCGGGCGTCCCCCCGCCCGGGCCCGCGATGCCCGTGATCCCGACGCCGACGTCGGCGCCCACGCGCGACCGCGCGCCGTCGGCCAGCGCCTCGGCCACCTCGACCGACACCGCCCCCACCCGCGCGATGAGCTCCGGATCGACCCCGGCGAGCGACGCCTTCGCCTCGTTGGAGTACACGACGAGCCCGCCGAGGACGTACTCCGACGAGCCCGCGAGCTCGGTCAGGCGGCCCGCCAGGAGGCCGGCCGTGCACGACTCCGCCGTCGCGATCGTCAGCCCGCGCGAGCGCAACGTATCGGCGACCTGCTGGTCGACCGTCCGCCCGTCCTCGGAGAACAGCGTGTCCGCGTGGCGCTCGCGCACCGTCCCCACGAAGCGCTCGTATGACCCCAGAGCCGAGGGCGCGAACCGCGTCACGACCTCGACCTCCCCCCGTCGCAGGCACGTCGTGATCTCCAGCCCCGAGAGCCCATGCGCGTCCTCCGCCAGCCGCAGCGTCTCGGCGATCTCCGACTCGGGGATCCCGAACAGCCGCAGCGTCTCCTGGCGCAGCTCGACCGCCCCCGTCACGGCGGCCTGGAAGGCCGACGTCGCGACCGCCGCCGGCCACATCGCATGCAGCTCGCGCGGCGGCCCGGGCAGCACCACGACCGTCGGGCCGCCATCGACGGGCACCACGAGCCCCGGCGCCGTGCCGACGGGCTCGAGCACCGTGGCGCCGACCGGCACCACGGCCTGCTTGCGGTTCGAGGCCCGGATCGCCTCGGGATCGAGGTCGGGCCAGCGCGACATCAGCGGGCGCAGGATCTCCGCGATCCGTTCCTCGAGCGCCTCGTCGAGCACCATCTCGCGTCCCGCGAACTCCCCCACGACCGAGGCGGTGAGGTCGTCGGCGGTCGGGCCCAGGCCGCCGCTCGTGACGATCAGATCGACGCCGCGCGCGGCCAGGAAGCGCAGCGCCTGCTCCATGTCCGAGGGGCGGTCGCCGACCACCAGCGTGAAGGCGTGGTCGACGCCGGCGTCGCGCAGGCGCTCGGACAGCCACGGGCCGTTGCGGTCCGTCACCCGCCCGGTGAGGACCTCGGTGCCCGTCACGACGATGCCGGCCCAGGCGCTCACGCGGTCGGGCACTTCGGCCACTGCGCCGCCGGGATCCGGCGCACCTTGCGCGGCGTGATCTCATAGCCGATCCCGTTGGCCACCGAGGGGACGGTGTGCGACTTGCCGTTGACGAGCAGCCGCGCCTCGGAGGTCCCGAGCTGCAGGCGGAAGCGCGAGGACTTGTACGGGCCCTGGCGGGCCCCGCCCGTCAGGACGATCCCCGGCACCGGCGTGCGCTTGCCGGCGGCCTTGAGGCAGACATAGACCTGGCCGGTCGCCACGATCGTCAGCTTCGCGTACTTCGGCTTCGGCTTGGACTTCGGCTTCTTCTTCGACGACGACGACGAAGCCCCCGCCGACGACGACCCCTTGCCGCTCGTGCTCGAGGAGGTGGTCGGCGGCGGCACGGTCGACTGGGTGCTCGTGTTGTTGCCGTTGTCGCGGTTGCCCAGCGCCCACAGCGCCGCGATGAGCGCGACGACGACCGCCGCCACGAGCCACCCGCGCGGGATCGCCGCGCGCGGCCGGCGGCGGCGCTCACGCTGGCCCAGCGGCGCGATCGGCTGCAGCTCGACGTCGCTGAGGCGCTCGTGGCGCAGCTTGTACTCCTCGATGAGCAGCTTGCCGTCGAGGCCGAGCGCGTCGGCGTACGTGCGCAGGAAGCTCTTGACGTAGGTGGGACCCGGGAGCAGGTCCCATTCCTCGTTCTCGAGCGCACGCAGGTACTTGGCACGGATCTTCGTCTCGGTCTCGATCTCCGAGATGTCGATCCGCTGGCGCATCCGCGCCTCGCGCAGGGTGGTGCCGATGTCCGGCATTCGCGGCCGGAGGTTACCTGCGGCCACGTGAATGCCCTGCGCAGCGGCAGGTTTCCTGCAACTCCTATTCCATCGGCTCGTCGCCCGGCACGCGCACGGGCTCCGAGGGCTCCTCGCGCGTGGTCTCCAGGGCCGCCAGGACGCGCGCGAGATCGCCCTCGGTGACGAGGACCTGACGCGGCTTGGAGCCTTCGTAGCCCGAGATGATCCCGCGGCGCTCGAGCATGTCGATGAGCCGCCCGGCGCGCGTGTAGCCCAGGCGCAGGCGGCGCTGGAGCATCGAGGTCGACGCGGTCCCCATCTCGACCACGAGCGTGATCGCATCGCCCAGCAGCGGGTCCTCGTCGGGGTCGAAGCCCTCCTCCTCGGCCTTCTCGACCGCCTCGGGCTCGACCTCCTCGAGCAGGTCCTCGCGCAGCTCGGGCTCGCCCTGGTGGGCCCAGAAGCTCGTCAGCGCCTCGATCTGCGGCTCGTCGATGTAGGCGCCCTGGATGCGCTGCAGGCGCGAGGAGCCGACGGGCGAGAAGAGCAGGTCGCCCTGGCCGAGCAGCGACTCGGCGCCGTTCTGGTCGAGGATCACGCGCGAGTCGGTCTGCGAGCTCACCGAGAAGGCGATCCGCGACGGGACGTTGGCCTTGATCATGCCCGTGATGACGTCCACGCGCGGCGACTGCGTGGCGAGCACGAGGTGGATGCCGACCGCGCGCGCCTTCTGGGCCAGGCGGATGATCGAGTCCTCGACGTCGGCCGGCGCGACCATCATCAGGTCGGCGAGCTCGTCGATGACGCAGAGGATGTAGGGCAGCGCCTTCTCGCCCTCGCGCACGCGCAGCTTGTTGAGCTCCACGAGCGAGCGCGTGCGCTTGACGCTCATGACGCCGTAGCGCCACTCCATCTCGCGCACGAGGTTCTGCAGCGCGTTGGCCGCCATCCGCGGCGAGGTGATGACGGGCGTCAGGAGGTGCGGGATCGCCTCGTAGTGGTTGAGCTCGACCTGCTTGGGATCGACGAGCACCAGGCGCACCTCGTCGGGCGTGGCGCGCAGGAGGATCGAGGACAGCATCGCGTTGATCGCGCCCGACTTGCCCGCGCCGGTGGTGCCGGCGACGAGGAGGTGGGGCATCTTGGCCAGGTCGGCGGGGATCGCCGCGCCCGAGACGTCCTTGCCCAGCCACACGGTCAGCGGCGAGAAGTCTCGCGGCGGCTCCGAGAAGACGTCGCCGAGGGTGACGACGCGGCGGTGGCGGTTGGGGACCTCGACGCCGACCGCGCGCTTGCCGGGGATCGGCGCCAGGATGCGGATCTCGGTGGCCGCCAGCGCGTACGCGAGGTCGTTCTTGAGGTTGGCGACCTTCGCCATCTTCACGCCGGGCGCGAGCTGCAGCTCGTAGCGGGTGATGTGCGGGCCCGCGACCGCGCCGATGACCTGCGCGCTGACCCCGAGGTGGCCGAGGGCCTCGACCAGGCGAGCGGCGGTCTTCTCCTGCCCGGCGGTGTCGGGCTTGACCTGCTCGGGCGTCGAGCGCTTGAGGATCCGCGCGTCGGGGAGGCGGAACTCGACGTCGCCGGGATCGAGCTGCTCGAGGCGCGCCTCGTCGTCGTCCTCCTCGGGGTCCTCGGAAACAACCGGCGCGGGTGGCTCGGCGACCGGCTCCTCGGGCTCCTCGACCGCCTCGTCGGGCTCGGGCAGCGCCGGCGGGGCGACCGCCGCCTCGAAGAGGTCGGGGTAGCGCAGCGCCCCGTCGAGCTCGCCCGTGCGCGTGCTCGGGCGGATGACGACCTCCTCGTCCTCGAGCTCGGGCGGCAGCAGCGGCTCGGGGTCGAGGTCGCGCTCGGGGCGCCCCCGCGGCGGCGGGCGCAGCGTGCGCGCCGTCTCGACCACCTGCTCGCCGGTGAAGCGCAGGACCCCGGCGACCGTCGCGCCCGTCAGGAGCAGCAGCGCGGCGCAGAACAGGAAGATGGCGATGATGTGGGCGCCGACGTCGGAGAACAGGCGCGTGGCGCCGTCGGCCATGACCTGGCCGAGGTGGCCGCCGCGCTCGGCGACCGGTGCCCCTTCGCCGGGCCCGAACCCCAGCGTCCCGACCGACAGGCCGAGGCACGCGCTCCCCAGCAGGCAGATCGCGCCGGCGCGGAAGGGCCGCACGCCCGCGGGCAGGGCCGGGCGCATGACGAGCAGCGCGCCGGCGCCCACGAGCGCGACGGGCGTGGCCCACGCGACACGCCCGACGGCCCACGTCAGCCCGTCGACGACCGCCTGGCCGGCCTCTCCCCCGTCCCACTGCAGGTACAGCGGGAACGCGAGGAAGACGCCCAGCGCGACGAGCCCGAGGCCGAGGAGGTCGAGGTGGCGCTGCTCGAGGATCGGCAGCCGCGGCGGCCACGGCACCGGCGAGCGATGGGCGCGGGCCTTGGCGCGCTTCTTGGCGGGCTTGCGGGCAGGGGGCATCGTCCTGAGCCCCCTGTTTCGACCTCGACGGCCGCGACCCTGCCGGCGGCGACTTCATACACCGTTCACGCCCGTCGCCTACCGTGATGTGCCGTGATCGTCGTCGCCGCGCGCGGGCTGGTGAAGACGTACGGCAGCGGCCGCGCCGCGCGGCGGATCCTGGACGGCGCCGAGATCGAGGCCGCTGCGGGCGAGCTGGTGGCGGTGGTCGGGCGCTCCGGGTCGGGGAAGTCGACGCTGCTGCACCTGCTCGGCGCCCTCGACCGGCCCGAGGCGGGGACGATCGAGGTCGCCGGCCGGCGCCTCGACGGGCGCCCCGAGCGCGAGCTGACCCGCGTGCGCCGCGACCACGTGGGCTTCGTGTTCCAGGCATACCACCTCGTCCCGGAGCTGACCGGCGAGGAGAACGTCCTGCTCCCCACGCGCCTGCCGGGCAGCGCGCCCGACGCCCCCGCGCGTGGGCGGGCGCTGATCGAGCGCCTC
This sequence comes from uncultured Actinomycetes bacterium, assembly GCA_963851295.1. Lineage (GTDB taxonomy): Bacteria > Actinomycetota > Thermoleophilia > Solirubrobacterales > Solirubrobacteraceae > JAOPZW01. Next base: position 182,028 of record CAWKOS010000010.1, read on the forward strand.
GGGCTCAACGGCGCGGCCTCGCGGATGCCGCACGAGCTCAGCGGAGGCGAGCAGCAGCGCCTCGCCGTGGCCCGCGCGCTCGTCCACGAGCCCGAGCTGATCCTCGCCGACGAGCCGACCGGCAACCTCGACCCCGAGGCGGGCGCCGCCGTCCTCGGGCTCCTGCGCGGCGCCGCCGACGACGGCCGCGCCGTCGTGCTCGTCACCCACGACGAGGCGGCCACGGGCGCCGCCGACCGCGTCCTGCGCCTGGTCGACGGGCGCCTGGCGCCGTGAGGCGCACGCGGCTGGCCTTCGCCGGCGTCCTGCTCGCCGCGGCGATGGCGGGCGCCGCGGTGACCGTCGCCTACAGCCTGGCCACCGGGTTCGACCGCGCCGCCCGGCAGGCCGGCCTCCCGGACGTCATCGTCCGCTTCCGCGGCGAGTCGCGCGAGGAGATCGACCGGATCGTCGCCGCGCTGCCCAACGTCGCCGCGCGCGCGTACCGCCTGGAGATCACCGACGTGAGCCTGACCGGCGGCAGCGGCTCGTCGGAGAAGGGCAGCGTCGAGCTCGTCGAGCCCGGGCGGCGCGGCTACGCGATCGTCGCCGGGCGCGACGTCGGCTCGCGCGCCAACGAGGTCGTCCTCGAGCGCGGGGTCGCGTCCGCATGGCACGTCGGCGTGGGCGACGAGGTCCAGGTCGGGCGCCTCGGGTCGCTGCGCGTGGTCGGGATCGCCGTCGCGCCCGACAACGTCGCCTTCCCGCTCGCCTCGGCGCCGCGGGTCTACATCGCGCGCACGTGGCTCGAGCGCGAGGCCGGGCAAAGCTTCCCGGTCGACCAGGCGCTGATCTGGGCCGCGAACCCGGCGCGGGTCGACGTCCTGCTCCAGCAGGCGCGAGCGACGAGCACGCAGGTCCGCGGCGTGCGCTTCGTGACGCGCAGCGGCGTGCGCGTGCTCATCGACTCCGCCGCCGGCATCGTCATCGCCCTGCTCGTCGCCTTCTCGCTCGTGGCGCTCGCCGCGGCGGCCACGATGCTCGCCGCGGGCTCGGCCGCCGAGGTCCAGCGGCGGCTGCCGGCGATCGGCGTGCAGCGCGCGATCGGCTTCTCGCGCACGCGGATCGCCGCCGCCCACGCGGCGCGCGCGGCGCGCACGGGGGCGGTCGCGGGCACCCTCGGCGTGGCGCTCGGCGCGCTGGCCGTCCGCGGCGCCTCGGGCGACCTCCTCGAGGCCCTCAACGAGCAGCCCCCGGGCCGGGCGCTGCTCGGGCCGCTGGCGGCGACCCTCGCCGTCGTGGTCGCCGTCGTCGCCGGCGCCGCGGCGTGGCCGGCGTGGCGGGCGACGGCGCGGCCGACGGTGGAGCTGTTGCGCGGCGCCGAGGCCGCGGGCGCCCGGCGGCTGCCACTCGGCGGCGGCTTCGCGGCGCTCGGCGCCCGCCTGGCGCTCGCGCGCCGCGGGCGCGCCGCGGCGACCGTCGCCGTGCTCGCCGTCTCGGCCGCCGTGGTGTTGCTCATGCTCGGCCTCGCCTCGCTCGTCGCCTCGCTGCGCGACGACCCCGGCTCGGTGGGCAAGCGCTACGACCTGACGGCGCGGCTGCCCGCCGACCGCGCCGCCGACGTCCGCGCGCTGCCCGGGGTGGCTGACGCGGCGCCGCGCTACGTCGTGCAGGGCGCCGACTCCTTCGCGCTGGGCGAGCCGGTCAAGCTCGTCGCCTTCCCCGGCGACCACACGCGCTTCGAGGACCCGCCGCTCGACGCCGGTCGCCGGCTGGCGCGCAGCGACGAGGCCGAGGTCGGGGTCGGCCTCGCGCAGGCGCTGGGGATCGGCGTCGGATCGACGCTCGCGGTGCAGATGCCCGGCGGCGGCGAGACGCGCTTCCGCGTGGTGGGCACCGTGCGCGCGCTCGACGACAGCGGCCGCGTCGCCTACGTGCGCCCGACGCGCGTGCTGACCGCCGACCCCGGCGCGAGCCCGGAGATCGTGGTCAGGCTTGCGCGCGGCGCCGACAAGGCGGCCGTCTCGCGGCGGCTCGCCGCCCTCGGCGCCCAGCCCGCCGCCGTCGGCGGCGCCACGACCCGCAACGGCGCCTTCCTCGGGACGCTCGCCGCGCTCCTGCGCGTGATCGCGCTCGTCGACGCGCTCGTGTGCCTGTACGCCCTTGTGCAGGCGCTCGGGCTCGTGGCGCGCGAGCGCCGGCCGACGCTCGCGCTGCTGCGCGCGACCGGCGCGCAGGGCGCGACGGTCGGCGCCGTCCTGGCCGGCGCCGCCCTCGCGGTCGCCATCCCGGCGGCGGTGCTGGCGCTCGCGCTCGAGCGGCTCGTGCTCGCGCCGCTCGTCAGCCGCCTGGCCGCCGGCTACGCGGACCTCGGCCCGCAGTCGTCGGCCGCGCAGGTCGCGCTCGCGCTCGGCGGGCTGGCGGCGCTGGGCGTCGTCGCCGCCGCGTGGGTCGCGCGGCGCGCGACCGCCGAAGCGCCGGTGGAGGGGCTGCGCGAGGAATGAGGCGCCTCGCGGTCCTGGCGCTGGTCGCGCTGGCATGCGCCGCCGCCGCGAGCTGCGGCGGCCAGGCCGGGGATCCCCGCGCGGCCGACGGCTCCACCCTGACCGCCACCTGGCGCGATCCCGACGGCGACGGCTTCCTGGCCCGCGGCGCGGGCGAGCCGCTGCGCGACCGCACCGAGCTCGCGCGCGCCTCGCGGCCCGGCCGGACGCTTGCGACCCTCGCCGTGATCGCCGACGCGCACGTCCGCGACGAGGAGTCGCCCGCGCGCGTGCCCTTCCTCGACCGCCTCGGCGGCGAGTTCTCCTCGACCTTCCGCCCGCAGGAGACGCTCTCCGCGCAGGTCCTCGACGCCGCGGTGCGCTCGATCGACGCCGCGCGCCCCGACGCGGTGGTCGTGGCCGGCGACCTCATCGACAACGCGCAGGCCAACGAGCTCGCGCTCGCGCGCGCGGTGCTCGACGGCGGCCGCGCCGACCCCGACTCGGGCGCGCGCGGCTACCAGGGCGTCCAGGAGGCGACCGACCCCGACCCCGCCTACTACCGCCCCGACGTCGACCCGCCGCGCCACCCCGGCCTGCTCGCCGCCGCGCAGCGCCCGTTCCGCGCGGCGGGGCTGAAGGCGCCCTGGTACGCCGTGCCCGGCAACCACGACCTGCTCGTCGCCGGCGAGCTCGCGCGCACCCGATCGACCGACGCCGTCGCCGTCGGCGGCGAGCGCCTTGTCCAGCCCGACGCGGGCCTCGACGTCCCGCGCAGCGAGAGCGCCCTCACGCCCCAGCTCGTCGACGGCGTGCTCAGCGGCGGCCTCCCCGGCCCGACCACGCGGATCGCCGCCGACCCGGGCCGCCGCGAGCTCACGCCCGACCAGGCGATCGCCGCCCTGCGCGCCGCCAGCGGCCACGGCGGCAGCGGCCCGCGCATGGACGACGCGTTCGACGCGGGCCCGGGCGCCGGCGTGCGCGTCGTCGTCCTGGACACCGTGCGCCGCGACGCCGGGTCGGGCGGCCTCCTGGCGCCCGAGCAGGTCGGCTGGCTCTCGGACCAGCTCGCGAAGGCGGGCGACAGGCGCGTGATCGTCGTCTCCCACCAGCCGCTCACGAGCGTCGACGGCGGCCAGGCCGCGCTGGCCCTGCTCGACGCCGACCCCCACGTCGTGGCCACCCTCGCGGGCGACACCCACCACAACCGGATCGTCGCGCGGCACGCTGCGGGCCACGGGTACTGGATGATCCAGACCGCCGCGCTGGCCGACTACCCCCAGCAGACGCGCGTGCTCAGGGTGCGCGCGGCGCCCGGCGGCGCCACCGTGCTCGAGACCTGGATGCTCGACACCGCGCCGGACCCCCTCGCCGACACCGCGCGCGAGCTCGCCCATCTCGACGCCCAGGGCGGGCGCCCCCAGCACGACGCGGGCACGCCCCTGGACCGTAATGCGCGCCTCTTTCTGCCTTAGCGCGCCTTGACCCGTCGCCGTACAGTGAATGCCTGCACATGAACGCAACCGGCCGCGACCCACGCGTGCTCGTCGTCGAGGACGACGAGGAGATCGCCCAGGTGCTGCAGCGCTCGCTGCGCCTGGAGGGATACGAGGTGCGCATCGCCGGCGACGGCGAGGCCGCCCTCGACCAATCGGCCGCCTTCAACCCCGACCTCGTGATCCTCGACCTCGGGCTGCCCAAGCTCGACGGCATGGAGGTCGCGCGGCGCCTGCGCGCCGCCGACGACGTGCCGATCCTCGTGCTCACCGCGCGCGACGCGCTCGAGTCGCGCGTCGAGGGCCTCGACGCCGGCGCCGACGACTATCTCGTCAAGCCCTTCGAACGCCAGGAGTTGCTCGCCCGCCTGCGCGCCCTGCTGCGCCGCCGCCCGCCGCGCGGCAGCGCCTCGGTCGTCGTGGGTGACCTCGCCTTGAACCCCGACACCCACGAGGTCAGCCGCGGCGAGCGCGAGATCGACCTCACCCAGCGCGAGTTCGAGCTGCTCGAGTACCTGATGCGCAACGAGCGCATCGTGGTGCCGCGCCAGCGCCTGCTGGAGGAGGTCTGGGGCTACGACCCCTTCGCGACCACGAACACCATCGAGGTCTTCGTGTCCAACCTGCGCCGCAAGCTCGAGGCGGGAGGCGAGGCGCGGCTGCTGCACACGATCCGAGGCGCGGGGTACGTCCTGCGTGCTTGAGCGCATCCCCATTCGTTGGCGCCTGGCGCTGACGTCAGCCGGACTGACCTTCGTGATCCTGGCCGCCTTCGCCGTCGCGGTCGGGCAGGTGACGGCCTCGCGCGTCCGCTCGGACTTCCAGAACGAGCTGGCCGCAGCGGTCGACAACCTCTCCGACCGCGTCGCGGTGGTGTGCGACTTCACGCGCGGGCGCTGCCACCGCGGCTCGCCGGACCTGCAGGACTACGCGGCCGCGGGCTCGGCGACGATCCGCGTCCTCTTCCCGGACGGGCGGGCGCTGGACCAGACCAAGAGCGCGCCGAACTTCGGGCTCATCTACCCGCAGCGCAGCGCGCGCATCGGCGGCCTGCGCGTCGAGGTCCGCAAGCGGCCCGTGCGCAGCATCAACGCCGAGACCGGGCGCCCGAGCCGCTTTCTCCTGCCCGTCGTCCTGCAGTACGGGCGCAAGGTCTCCGACATCGAGGCGACGGTCCGCCGCGTCCGCCTCTTCCTGACCGCCGGCGTCCTCGGAGGGACGCTGCTCGCCCTCTTGGGCGGGGTCCTGCTCGGACGCCGCGCGATGCTTCCGGTGGCACGCATGACCACCGCCGCCCGGGACATCCAGCGCACGCGCGATCCGTCGAAGTCGATGCCGCAGCCCCAGGCCGAGGACGAGGTCTCCGAGCTGGCCGGGACCCTGCAGGACATGCTCGACGCGCTCGAGGCCTCGCGCGAGGAGACCGAGGGCGCGCTGGCGCGCCAGCGCCAGTTCGTCGCCGACGCCTCCCACGAGCTGCGCACGCCGCTGACCTCGATCCTGGCCAACCTCGAGCTGCTGGCCGAGGTCCTCGACGGCGACAAGGGCGAGGCCGCCCAGTCGGCGCTGCGCTCCTCGCAGCGCATGCGCCGCCTCGTGGGCGACCTGCTGCTGCTCGCGCGCGCCGACGCCAACCGTTACCAGCCGCACGAGCCGACCGACGTCAGCCGCGTCATGGTCGAGGCGGCGGCGGAGCTCGGGCCGGTCGCCGACGGCCACCACCTGACGGTCGACGCCGACCCGGCGGTCGTCGACGGCGCCCGCGACGAGCTCTACCGGATGACGCTCAACCTCATGGAGAACGCCATCCGCCACACGCCGGACGGCACGCGGATCCGCGCGACGGTCGCCAACGACGACGGCGAGGTCGTCCTCACCGTCCAGGACGACGGGCCCGGCGTCCCGCAGGAGCTGCGCGAACGCGTCTTCGAGCGCTTCGTCCGCGGCACCGGCGACCGCGGCTCCTCCAGCGGCCTGGGCCTCTCGATCGTGCGCGCGGTCGCCGAGTCGCACGGCGGCTCGGTCGCCCTCGAGGACGCGCGCCGCGGGGCGCGCTTCGTCGTGCGCCTCCCGCGCGCCGAGGTGCCGGCGCCCGAGCCGCAGCCCGAGCCCGCCCCCGCGCCGGTCGTCTAGCCCAGCGGGCGCTCGAAGACGAGCAGGTCGCACGCGACGAGCAGCTCAGAGGCCACCTCGGGGTGGGTCGCCGAGAAGTCCTCGCGCCCCACCACGCGGTAGCCCTGGCGCCCGTACCAGCCGTGCAGACGCTCCTTGAAGGGATGGGTGCCCTCCCGCGGCACGAGCAGCGTGAGGCGCATCGTCGCGTGGCCGCGCGCCCGGGCGAGGTCGTGGGCGAAGCCGATCAGCGCGCCGCCGAGGCCCGACCCGGCGCGCTCGCGGCGGACCGCCAAGAGCCCCAGCTCCGCGAGCCCGCGGTCGATCGACGTCACGCGCACGCAGCCGACGACCTCGCCGTCGTCGAGGGCGGCGACGAGCTCGCCCGCGGCGACGAGCTCGCGCAGGCCGCCGGTCGAGATCCGCTCCGAGCCCTCCGCCCACAGCCCGACCTCGCCCCGGTCGTAGGCCTCGTTGACCACCTCGCGCAGCGCGGCGAGCAGGGAGGCGTCGTCCGCGGCGGCGCCGTCGAGGACGCCGACCTCGGCCACGCTAGACCTCGACGACTACCGGCAGCACCATCGGCCGCCGGCGCAGGCGCTCGTAGACGAACTCGGCGAGGTCGTCGTGGAGGACCTGCTGGAGGAGGTCGATCTCGCGGATCTCCTCCGTGGCGGCGCGCGCGAGCGAGGTCTCGACCGTGCCGCGGAGCTCGTCGAGCAGCTCGACGGCGTCGTCGGGGTACGGGACGCCGCGGAAGATGACCTCCGGCTCGGCCACCGACGAGCCGTCCTGCTCGGAGATCGTCGCCACGACGACGAAGATGCCGTCGGCGGAGAGCATGCGGCGGTCGCGCAGGGCGACGTCGGTGGGATCGCCAATGTCGACGCCGTCGACGAAGATCATCCCCGAGCGCTCGGGGCTCGCGAAGCGCGCGCCGCGCTCGTCGAGCTCGAGCGGCAGGCCGTTCTCGCCCTTGAAGATGTGGTCGGGGTCGACGCCGACCGCCTCGGCCAGGCGGGCGTGCAGGTGGATGCGCTTGTGGTCGCCATGGAAGGGCATGACGTAGCGCGGGCGCACGAGGTTGAGCATCAGCTTGAGCTCCTCCTCGTAGCCGTGGCCGGAGGCGTGGATCGGCGCCTCGCGCGTGGTGATCACGTCGCAACCGATGTGGTAGAGCCGGTCGATCGTCTCGTTGACGGCGCGCTCGTTGCCAGGGATCGGGGTGGCGCTGAAGAGCACCGTGTCGCCCTCGTGCAGCTCGACCTGGGGGTGGTCGCGGTGGGCCATGCGCCGCAGCGCGCTGAGCGGCTCGCCCTGTGACCCGGTCGAGATGATCACGAGCTTCTCGTCGGGCCAGTCCTCGAGCTCGCGCGGCTGGACGAGGATGCCCTCCGGCACGTCGATGTGGCCCAGCGAGCGGCCGATGTTGACGTTCTTGCGCATGGAGCGCCCGACGAGCGAGACCTTGCGCCCGTGGGCGGCCGCCGCGTCGACGACCTGCTGGACGCGGTGGATGTTGGAGGCGAAGCAGGTGACGATGATGCGCCCCTGGCGACCGAGGAAGAGCTCCTGGAGCTTGGGGCCCACGATCGCCTCGCTGGGCGAGAACCCCGGCCGGTCGGCGTTGGTCGAGTCGCCGCAGAGCAGCAGCAGCTCCTCCCGGCCGAGCTCGGCCAGGCGCCCGACGTCGGCCGGCACGCCGTCGACCGGCGTCTGGTCGAACTTGTAGTCGCCGGTCACCAGCACGGTGCCGATGGGCGTGTGCAGCGCCACGCCGCTCGAGTCGGGGATCGAGTGCGTCAGGTGCACGAGCTCGACGTCGAAGGGGCCGAGCTCGACGCGATCGCCGTCCTTGACGTCGTTGACGTCGACCTCGCGCAGGCGGTGCTCGTCGAGCTTGGAGCGCGCCATCGCGGTGGTCAGCGGGCCGCCGAAGACGGGGATGTCGACGGCGAGCTCGCGCAGCACCCATGGCAGCGCGCCGAGGTGGTCCTCATGGCCGTGGGTGACGACGATCCCCTCGATGTCGTCGACGCGGTCGCGCAGGTAGGAGAAGTCGGGCAGGACGAGGTCGATGCCGACCATCTCGGCCGTCGGGAAGCGCAGCCCGACGTCGACGACCACGATGCGCTCGTCGAACTCGAAGACCGTCATGTTCTTGCCGATCTCACCCAGCCCCCCGAGGGGCAGGACCCGCAGGGACCCGTTCGCCACGCCTACGCCCCGGCGGTGGCCTGCAGCAGCCCGTGGCGCTCGAGCACGGCGCGGACCGCCGCCTGCTCGTCCGCGTCGGCCTCGACCAGCGGCAGGCGCAGGCCGCCGACGCGGCGGCCGAGCATGTTCAGGGCGGCCTTCACGGGGATCGGGTTCGTGGTGACCCCCATCGCCTTCCAGACGTCCTGCAGCCGCGCGTCGATCCCCGCGCGCTCGTCGGGCTCGTCGACCATCCGCCGCATCTCGTCGCCCACCACGTGGCTGGCGACGAGGACGCCGCCCAGGCCGCCGAGGTCGAGCGTGCGCGCGAAGACCTCGTCGTTGCCCGCGTACAGGCCGAGGCCGTCGACGAGCGCCAGGTTGTCGTTGTTGGCCTGCTTGACGTAGTCGACGCGCTCGATCTGCGCGAGCTCGGCCAGGAAGTCGTTGGGGAGGTCGAGGACCACCCGCGAGGGGATGTTGTAGAGGACCACCGGCTTGTCGGTGGCCCGTGCGACCTCCTCGAAGTGGCGCTTGAGGCCCCGGCGGTTGGGCTTGTTGTAGTACGGCGTGACCGAGAGGATCGCGTCGGCGCCGAGCTCGGTCGCGCGCTCGGTCATGTGGCACGCGTGGCGGGTGTCGTTGGAGCCGGTGCCGGCGATGACGGTCGTGCCCTCGGGGCGCTCGGTGGCGGCCAGCTCGATGACGCGCAGGTGCTCCGCGTCGGAGAGCGTCGGCGCCTCGCCCGTGGTGCCGCAGACGACGAAGCCGTCGGACCCGTGGCGCGCGAGGTGCGCCATGAGGTCGACGAACGCCTCTTCGTCGACCTCCAGCCGTTCGTCGAACGGCGTCACGATCGCGGTGATGACCGACCCGAGACCCGGCACTGGCGCCATCATCCCACACGTGGTGGCGGTGACGGCTCGTGCCGACGTGCGCGTGGTGGTCGACGAGGGCCCGTGGCCGGTCGACGCGGCCCTGCGCGCGGGCGGCGCCGCCCATCTGGCGGCGCTGCGCGAGCGCGCGCCGGCCATGCACGACGGGCGCGTGCTGGCCATGACGGCGGTCGAGGGCGGTCGCGTGCGCGCGCGGGTGGCCGGCTACTTCGACATGGTCGCGACGGGCGACGCCCTGGCCGCCGACCTCGCGCTGCGCGCGCGGGCGGCGGACCTTGCGGGCGGCGAGCCGCTGCGCCGCGGCGACGGCCGCGTGGCGGCGATCGGGCTGTCGGTGGCTGCGCTCGTGCCGGGCGGGCGCGTCCTGCTCGGGCGCCGGCGGCCCGACCTGCCGCTGGATCCCGGCCACTGGCACGTCGTCCCCTCGGGGATGCTCGAGCCCGCGCCCGGCGACCCGGTGGCCCGGGCGCTTGCCGCAGAGGCGCGCGAGGAGCTCGGCGTCGAGGCCGATCCGGCGGCCGCGCGGGTCCTCGGCCTGGGCTGGGACCTCGCGCGCCTGCGCCCGGAGGTCTGCCTCGCCCTCGAGCTCGACGGGGTGCCGCCGCGCGCCGGCGGCGACGAGTTCGACGCCGTCGAGGCGTTCGACCCGGCGCGCCCACCGGCGCCGCTGACTCCGGGGGCGGCCTGCGCACTGGCGCTGCTGCGGGGATAGCCGCGCGCGCCTGCGGCGCTGCGCGGCCGGCACCGAGGGAAAGGCGTCAGCGGCCACAATGCGGACTTTTGGTCGCTATGCGACCACAACTCGGCACCCCTGGCTCCGCGTGAGCGCCCTCGCGCCACAACAGGCGCGCGAGGCCGGCTTCCCTCGGTGACTGGCCGCGAGGCGCCGCCTGCGCAGAACCGCGCCCAGCTGTGCGCGATCGCGCGTAGAACCGCCGCCGCGCCGGGCGCTACCTTCGCTTGGTGGAGCCCTTCGACCCCGAACAGCGCGCGCTCAGCGTCGAGGTGGCCGCCGTGCGCTGGCGGGCGCCCGACGGCGCCTTCGCCGTGCTCGCCGGGGTCAGCGACGAGGGCGAGGAGGTCGTCGTGGTCGGTGCGCTCGACCACGTCCACGAGGGCGAGTCGGTCGACGTCCACGGCGGCTGGCAGCGCCACGCCCGCCACGGCTGGCGCTTCGTCGCCGAGCGCGCGCGGGTCCAGGAGCCCGCCAGCGAGCCCGCGCTGCTGGCCTATCTGGGCTCGGTCAAGCACGTCGGGCCGCGCGGCGCGGCGTGGCTGCTCGAGCGTCACGGCCCCGAGCACGTGCTCGCCGCCGTCGACCGCGACCCCGAGCGCGCGCTGCGCGAGGTGCCGGGGATCGGTCGCGCGCGGATCGGCGCCGCGGTGCGCTCGTGGGAGGACCAGGGGGCGCTGCGCGCGGTGCGGCTCTTCCTCGAGGAGCACGGCGTGCCCGCCGCGGTCGCCGCCCGCATCTACCGCGCCTACGGCCCGGGCGCGATCGAGACACTGCGCTCGGACCCCTACGGGCTGACCGAGCTCGACGGCATCGGCTTCGCCACCGCCGATGCGCTGGCGGTGGCGCTGGGCACGCCGCCCGACTCGCCCGGGCGCCTGGACGCCGGGCTGCGCCACGCGCTCTTCGAGGCCGAGGCGGACGGCCACTGCCATCTCCCCCGCCCCGAGCTCGCCGAGCGCGCGCGCCGGCTGCTGGGCGCCGACGCCGAGGACCGCGTCGACGACCTCGCCGCCCGTGGACGGCTCGTGCTCGAGGACGGGCGCGTCTTCGAGCCGTCGATGTACGAGTGCGAGCGGCGGCTGGCCCGCCACGTGCGCGCGCTCGCCGAGGACGAGCCCCGCTTGCGCGTGCACGCCGTCGAGCGCCCCACCGGGCCGCTGGCGCCGACCGAAGACCAGTGGGCCGTGGTGCGCGCCGTCCTGCACCACCGCCTGGCGATCCTCACGGGCGGGCCGGGCACCGGCAAGACGATGACCATGCGCGCGCTCGTCGACCTCCTGAAGGCCGAGAAGCGCACCGTGCGCCTGTGCGCGCCGACGGGCAAGGCGGCGCGGCGGCTGGCGGAGATCACGGGCGCGCAGGCGACGACGATCCACCGCCTGCTCGAGTACATGCCCGGCGAGGGCTTCGCCCGCGGCCCGGAGGACCCGATCCCGGGCACCGACGTGCTCATCGTCGACGAGGCCTCGATGCTCTCCGTGCGCCTCGCCGAAGCACTCTTCGGCGCGGTCGGCCCGCGGACCCACGTCCTGCTCGTCGGCGACGTCGACCAGCTCGCGCCCGTCGGCCCGGGCCGCGTCCTCGACGACCTCATCGAGTCGGGCAGCGTCCCGGTCGTCCGCCTGACCGAGATCTTCCGCCAGGCCGCGCGCTCGCTGATCGTCCGCGCCGCGCACGCTGTCAACGCCGGCGAGCCCCCGCCGACGACCGCCGGCCCCGGCGACGTGCGCGACTTCTTCTTCATCGAGCGGGCGGGGGCCGACGCGATCCGCGACGAGGTCGTCGCCCTCGCCTCGGCGCGGCTGCCCGCCCACTACGACCTCGACGCCCGCGCCGAGGTCCTGGTGGTGGCGCCGATGCACCGGGGCCCGGCCGGGATCGACGCGCTCAACGCCGAGCTGCGGGCGCGGCTGAACGCCGACGGGGCGGCGATCGCGGGCACGCCCCTGCGGGTCCGAGACCGGGTCATTCAGCTCAAGAACAACCACGAACGCGAGCTGATGAACGGCGAGATGGGCGTCATCGAGCATCACGACGCCGAGCGCGACCGCGTGCTGCTCGCCTGCGACGACGGCCGGCGCCTGACGCTGCCGGTGGGCGAGCTGGACACCATGCGCCTCGCCCACGCCGTCTCGATCCACAAGGCCCAGGGGTCGCAGGCGCCCGCGGTCGTCGTCGTCCTGCACCGCGGACACCACGTGATGCTGACGCGCAACCTCGTCTACACCGCGATCACCCGCGCCGAGCGCGTCTGCGTCGTCGTCGGCGAGCGCCCGGCGCTGCACGTCGCGCTCGGCCGCCGCGACGCCCACGCACGCCACACGCGGCTGAAGGAGCTCGTCACCGCCTAGGCACCGCGGCCGCTTGTGCACCGCCTCGCGTCCGGAAGCCGCGCAAGTCCTGACCGCGTGTATCGCGGTGCGGGCTTCACCCCTCCGAGTGCTTGTGGCGACGACAGCACACGAGAGCAAGACCACTTCGGCGCGCCCGCCGTTCCCGCTCGGCAACGCGACCAGCCCGTGGCTGGAGCAGTCTCGGGCGAGGATCGCCGAGCAGCGCTTCGCGGTGGACCTGCTGCGATCGGACCCCGGCAACGGCTCGCGGTTCACCACCGAGGCCGTGGAGACCATCGAGGCCCACTGGGCGGAGGCGAACAAGGCGTGTGACCTGGCCCGTCGCCGCCGAGGGGCGGCCGTCGAGCGGGTCGTGAGCCACCTCGACGCCGTGGACGCCGACGTCCTGCAACTGGCGCCTGCGTGGTACGTGTATGGCCGGCTTCCAGGACTGCTGGCCGACATCAAGTGTCAGCTCCCGGCCAACGACGCCCGCGTCAAGCGAATCGCCGAGCTGGCCAAGAGCCCCAACGACACGCTCGCCGAGAGCGACCGCGAGCTCATCGCCGCGACGCAGCGCGTTGCGAGCGCCGAGGCGAGACGCCAGATCAGGCGGCTCAGCAGCTTTACCCGCGTGCTCTACGCGACGGCAGCCGTGCTGAGCATCGGGGCACTCCTCTTCGCGGCGGTCGGCTTCATCGGCCCGCGCAACCTGCCGGTGTGCTTCAACCCCGTCGACGGCGTCGTGTGCCCCACGTCGATGAGCGAGACCCCGGCGTCGGTGAAGGACGCCACCTCAGGGCAGCCGAAGCCCGTCACCCCTCACGTCGACGCGGCGATGCGGAATCACGCGGGCAAATGGGACATCGCGCTACTCGAAGGCGTCGGGCTCTTGGCGGCGGCCGTCGCGGCGGCAGGGTCGCTCAGCCGGACCCGCGGGACAGCGACGCCCTTTCACGTCCCGCTCGCCTTGGCGGTCCTCAAGCTCCCAACGGGCGCCCTCACCGCGGTCCTGGGCCTTCTGCTGATGCGCGGCGGCTTCATCCCGGGCCTTGGCGCCCTCGACACGCCGGCCCAAGTCGTCGCGTGGGCGATCATCCTGGGGTACTCACAACAGCTGTTCACCCGCTTCGTCGACCGCTACGCCGAGTCGCAGCTCGACAACTTCGGCCGCAGCGACATCGTGCGCAGGCAGGACCAGCTCGCCGCCCGGGGCGGCCTCGACATCGCCGCGTCTTCGTCTACGTAGTGTCCGAGCGCGTCCCCGACCGCATGAGCGAGGCCACCCGCTCGAGCATCGGGCGGGCGGGCGGTGGCGCGGACGGCTGCTTGGGCTGCGGGCGCGCGGTCGGGACGGCGACGTGGCGGACCTGGCAGTCCGTGAGCTTGGCGACCCGGTGCGGGAGGTCGACCTGCAGCCAGCGCGAGGAGCCCTCGGCAAGCGTCGAGACGATCACCTCGTCGTAGCGGCCGGGGTCCCACGTCTCCTGCACGGCCACGATCGGGTCGGCGTCGCCCAGCATCGCGTCGGACTCGATCCCGCTCGCCCCGAGGCGCGCGGCAGCGCTCTCCAGGCGTTGCTGCGCCTGCCCGCGCTCGGAGTAGCCGCACGGCGCCAGCATCGTCACGTGGATCGGTCCCACCGCGGCGCGCTGATGGATGGCGTCCAGGAGCTCCGGGGCGTCGACGGTCTTGTTGGCGACGACCAGGAGGTGCGTTGTGAAGGCCATGGTGCCCTTCCTGTCGGCTCTGATCCTCTCCGTCGAAGGTACCACTCAGCCCGACGGGCGACGCAGGGCATCGGTCCACCTGCGCGCCACCCGCGGCGGCGCCGCGCCGCCCTCGGCCTCCCACAGCGTGATGACCACGGCCTCGTTGGCCGCGCGGTCGTAGCGGCAGACGAAGACGAGCGAGCGATCGACGAGATCGCGGACGTAGACCGATCCGCGCGCGCCGCTCGCGCCCGGCGGCGGCTCCTCCTCGACGCGTCCGGCCTCCCAGGCCCGCGTCACGCGGGCGATGATCTCCGGGCGCGCATCGACGTCGCCAGAGCGCCCGCCGATCCGCTGGCGGAAGCGCTCGACGGCGTGGTCGGTGACGGCGACGAGAACGGGCATCACAGGGCGAGGCGGTAGCGGACCTCGGGCGCGATGTGGTCCTGGCGCGCGCCCGGCACGAGCTTCCAGCCGTGGCGCTCGTAGAAGGCGCGCGCCAGCCCGTTGGCCTCGAAGCACCACAGGAAGGCTTCCGTGTGGCCGGCGGCGCGCAGCGCCTCGACGCTGGCCGCGAGCAGCGCGCGCCCCACCCCCGCGCCCTGGGCCGGCGGGTCGACGTACAGGCTCTTGAGCTCGTCGTCGTCGAGGGCCGTGTAGCCGACGACGGCGCCGTCGTGGTCGAAGACGCGCACGGCGCCGGCGGCGACGTGCTCCCGCCAGGCCTCGACGCGCCCGGCCGGCATGTCCTCGGGGGCGATGAAGTCGCCGTAGGCCCAGCGCCAGGTCCGGGCCTGGATCTCGGCGATCGCCTCGGCGTCGGCGTCGACCGCCGCCCGGATCACAGCAGGTGCTCGAGGCCGATCGTCGGCGACGAGGGCAGGTCCGCCACGCGGCGGACGGCCAGCAGGACGCCCGGGACGAAGGACGTCCGGTCGGTCGAGTCGTGGCGGATGGTCAGCGTCTGGCCGACGTCGCCGAGGATGACCTCCTGGTGGGCGACGAGGCCGGGCAGGCGCACCGAGTGGACCGGCACCTCGCCCTCCATCAGCTGCGCGGTGCGCGCGGCGGTGCCGCTGGGCGCGTCGAGCTTGCGGTCGTGGTGGAGCTCGATGATCTCGGCCTTGGCCATGTACTTCGAGGCCTCGACGGCGAAGCGCATCATGAGCACCGCGCCGATCGCGAAGTTGGGTGCCACGAAGACGTTGGCGGGTGGGTGGGGACCGAATTCGCGCAGCGGCGTGGGGTCCCAGCCGGTGGTGCCGACGACGGCGTGCACGCCCGCCCGCACGCAGGCCAGCGCGTTGTCGAGCGCGGCGTCGGGCGTCGTGAAGTCGACGACGACCTCGCAGTCGCCGAGGATGTCGGCCAGCGCGACGCCCAGCTGAGGATCCGCGCGGCCCGCGAGCTCGAGGTCGTCGGCCGCCTCGACGCCCTCGCACACGGCGGTCCCGACGCGCCCGGCGGCCCCGCAGACGCCGACGCGGATCACGCGGCGAGGGCCTCCGACAGCGGCTCGAGCGCGGTGCGGAAGGCCGACTCGTCGGCGCCGATGCCCGCCGCGCTCAGGCGCTCGGGCGCCAGCAGCTCGCCGGCCAGCTCGCCGAGGTCGTCGAGGGTCACCGCATCGATGCGCGCCTCGACCTCGTCGACGCTCAGCAGCGGCATGTCGGCCAGCACCGAGGAGCCGAGGCGGTTCATGCGCGCGGTCGTCGACTCGAGCGCGAGCAGGACCCGGCCCTTGACGTTCTCCTTGGAGCGGTCGAGCTCCTCGGCCGTCCCTGGCTCGGCGCGGAAGCGCTCGAGCTCGTCGGCGACGACGCGCATGGCGCGCGCGACGTTGTCGGGGCGCGTGCCCAGGTAGAGGCCGATCTGGCCCGAGCCGGCGTAGAGCGACTGGAAGGAGTAGACGCTGTAGGCCAGGCCGCGCTTCTCGCGGACCTCCTGGAACAGGCGCGAGGACGACGTGCCGCCGAGGATGTTGTCGAGCACGCGCAGCGCGAAGCGGCGCTCGTCGTCGCGCGCGAGGCCCGGCGCGCCGAGGCAGACGTGGTACTGCTCGGTCTCCTTGGCGAAGAAGCGCCGGCGCGCGGGCTGGGCGTCGGGCGCCGTCGGCAGTGACGGGGCGCGCCCGCCGACCCGCTCGATCCCGGCCCCCTCGACGAGGCCCACGAGCGCGTCGTGGTCGATCGAGCCCGCGGCGGCGACGACCACGTTGGTGGGCACGTAGCGCGCGGCGTGGAAGTCGCGCAGGGTCTCGGGGCCGACCGAGCCGACGACGTCGGCGCGGCCGATGATCGCGCGCCCCAGCGGATGGCCGCCGAAGACCGCCTCGCCGAGCACGTCGAAGACCTTGTCCTGCGGGTCGTCCTCGTACATGGCGATCTCCTCGAGCACGATCTGGCGCTCCTGCTCGAGGTCGGAGGCCTCGAAGGCCGGCCGCCACACCATGTCGGCCATGACGTCGAAGGCGCGCTCGACGTGGCGGTCGAGCACGCGCGAGTAGACCGACGTCGTCTCCTTGCCGGTGCCGGCGTTGAGCTCGGCGCCCATGGCGTCGAAGAGCTGGTCGATCTCCAGGGAGCGGTAGCGCGCCGTGCCCCGGAAGAGCATGTGCTCGATGAGATGGCTGAGCCCGGCCTCGGGCTCGTCCTCGGCGGCCGAGCCGGTCCCGATCCACAGCCCGAGGGCGACCGAGCGGACAGACTGCATCCGCTCGGTGACCACGCGGACACCCGAGTCGAGGACGGTCAGGCGATGGCCGTCCTCGACTGCGTCGACGGCCTCGCTGACGGCCGCCGAGGGATGGTCCTGAGCCCTACCCACGCTCCGGATCGCGACCGGTGCCGGAGCGGTGGCGCGGGCGGCCGGAGCCGCGCGAGCCGCCGTTGCGCTCGCGGTCGCGCCCGTCGCGGCCGCCGCGGTCGCCGCCGCGGTCCCCGCGGTCGCCACGGTCGCCGCGGTCACGGCGCGGGCCGCCGCCGCTGGAGGCCGCCAGGGCGGCGAGCTCCTCGACGGACTTGCCGGCGATCTCCGGGTCCTCGGCGAGGCGCAGGCCGATGCGGCCGCGCTCGCGGTCGACCTCGACCACGCGGACCGCGATCTCGTCGCCCTTGTTGAGCACGTCCTCGACGGTGTCGACCCGCTGGCCGGGCGACACGTTGGAGATGTGCAGCAGGCCGTCGGTGCCCTTGGCGAGCTCGACGAAGGCGCCGAAGGTGGTCGTCTTGACGACCTTGCCCGTGAAGGCGTCGCCAATCTCGACCTCCTTGGTCATCGAGCGGATGCGCTCGGCGAGCGCCTCGCCCATCTCCCCGTTGGAGGAGTAGACGAGCACCTGGCCCTCGTCGTTGACGTCGATCTGGGCCTCGAACTCGTCCTGCAGGCCGCGGATCGTCTCGCCGCCCTTGCCGATCAGCAGGCCGATCTTGTCGGGGTCGATCTGCACGGTGATGATGCGCGGCGCGTGCGGCGAGAGCGACTCGCGCGGGCCGTCGATCGTGGCGCGCATCTTGTCGAGGATCGTCAGGCGGGCCTCCTGGGCCTGGGCGAGCGCGTCGCGCAGGATGTCGAAGGTCACGCCCGTGATCTTGATGTCCATCTGCAGGGCGGTGATGCCGTCCGAGGTGCCGGCGACCTTGAAGTCCATGTCGCCGAGGTGGTCCTCGACGCCGGCGATGTCGGTGAGCACGACGTAGTCGTCGCCCTCCTTGATGAGGCCCATGGCGATGCCCGCGACCGGCTTGCGGATCGGCACGCCGGCGTCCATCAGGGCCAGCGACGAGCCGCAGACCGAGGCCATGGACGACGAGCCGTTGGACTCGAGGATGTCCGACACGACGCGGATCGTGTACGGGAAGTCCTCGGTGCTCGGCACGACGGCCACGAGGGCGCGCTCGGCCAGCGCGCCGTGGCCGATGTCACGGCGCTTGGGGCCGCGCATGAAGCCCGCCTCGCCCACGCTGAAGGGCGGGAAGTTGTAGTGGTGCCAGTAGAACTTCTGGGTCTCGAGGCCCAGGGTGTCGAGGCGCATCTCCTCCTTGAGCGTGCCGAGGGCGACGACGCTCAGGGCCTGCGTCTGGCCGCGCGTGAAGAGCGCGGAGCCGTGCGTGCGCGGGGCGACGCCGACCTCGATCGAGATGTCGCGGATCTCGCGCTCGCCGCGGCCGTCCGGGCGCTTCTTGTGGACGGCGATGCGCTCGCGGATGATCGACTTCTCGAGCTTGTCGAAGGCGAGCTGCGCCCGCTGGCGGTACTCGCCGTAGGTGTCGGCCTCGGCATCGCCGGAGTACTGCTCCAGCACGGCCTCCTCGACGGCCTTGGTGGCGTCCTGGCGCTCGAGCTTGTCCTCGACCTGCGTGGCGGCGTCGAGGGCGGCCCCGTGGCTGCCGGAGATCTGCTTGACGAGGTCCTCGTCGATGACCGGCGGCTCGATGACGAGCTTCTCCTTGCCGGCGAGCTCGGCCAGCTCGCGCTGTGCGGCGCAGATCTTCTTGATCTCGGAGTGGGCGATGTCGAGGGCGTCGAGGATCTCGGCCTCGGGGATCTCGTTGGCGCCCGCCTCGACCATGAGGATGGCGTCGTCGGTGCCGGCCACGATCAGGTCGAGGTCGGTGTTGCCCACGAGGTCGGCCTCGTCGGGGTTGACGACGAAGTTGCCGTCGATCTTGCCGATGCGCACGGCGCCCACGGGCGTCGGCAGCGGGACCGGCGAGATCATCAGCGCCGCGGAGGCGCCGTTCATCGCGAGGATGTCGTAGGGGTGCACGTGGTCGATGCTCAGCGGCATGGCCACGAGCTGCGTCTCGAAGTGCCAGCCCTTGGGGAAGAGCGGGCGGATCGGACGATCGATCATGCGTGCGGTGAGCGTGCCCTTCTCCCCTGCGC
Source organism: uncultured Actinomycetes bacterium (assembly GCA_963851295.1). Taxonomy (GTDB): domain Bacteria; phylum Actinomycetota; class Thermoleophilia; order Solirubrobacterales; family Solirubrobacteraceae; genus JAOPZW01. The sequence continues at coordinate 200,858 of CAWKOS010000010.1, forward strand.
GGCCCTCGCGCTTGAAGAAGGAGCCGGGGATCTTGCCCGCGGCATACATGCGCTCTTCGACGTCCACCGTCAGCGGGAGGAAGTCGACGTCACGGAGGTTGCCGATGGTCGCGGTGCAGAGGACCATCGTGTCGCCCTGGCGGACGACGACCGCGCCGGAGGCCTGCTTGGCCATCTTGCCGGTCTCGAACGAGATCTCCTCGCCGGCGATCTCCACCGAGACCGTCTTCACGGCGTCAGTGCTCATATGTACTGCCTTTCCTGGCCGGCCTTCGGTCGCCGACCTCAGTCGTGTCTCTCACGGAATCCGAACCCGGCCAGTCTAGCGACCGTGGCGCCGAGGGCTCCCTTCCGGCGTGCCGTCAGAGCCGTGGGTAAACAGCGTCGGGGTGGTGGTCGCGCCGGCGCGCAGCGCGTCGCGGACGTCGCTTCGCACCTTGTCGGCGATCGCGGGGTCGCGGCGGTCGGCCTGGAAGCGCTCGAGGTCGAGTCCGAGCGCTTCGCAGCGCGCCCACAGGTGCGGGTCGTCGAGGCGGCCCTGGTCGGCGTAGAGGGCGTCGTGGAAGGCCCAGAAGGCCCCCTGGCGCGCCGCCGCCTCGGCGGCGTGCGCGAGGGCCACGGCCCGCTCGTGCTTGGCCTTCAGGGCGAAGTGCCGGAAGGCGACGCGCGTCCCCGCCTCCCGCAGCCGCCGCGCCTCGACGGCGCAGCGCGGGCACGCGAAGTCGCCGTAGAAGAGGACGACCGGCCCGTCGCCGTCGCCGCGGACGTGGTCGTCGTCGCGCAGGGGCGGCACGGGTGCGCTGCGCAGGTCGCTCATCCCTCGACGACCTCCGCGGCACGCGCGTAGAGCTCGAGCGTCGCTTCGGTGGCGTCCGCGAGGCTCGCGTCCGGGACCAGGAAAGCGCCGTAGGACGCCTCGACACGCATTGCCCGTGCGGCGTCGAGGGCATCGAGCAGGTCGTCGGTGTCGCCCGCCAGCTCGGCAAGCGCCGCCCTCAGGCGCATGACATGGGCTGCGTCGCCGGAGGAGACCCGGCGCCGGCGCGCGAGCAGGATCGCGTCGCACGCGCAGAGCGCAGCCTGGTGGAAGAGAAGCTGGCGCGACTCGTTCGAGTTCGAGTTCCGTGCCGCGTCCTCGAGAAAGCGCCGGCCCTGGTCGAGGTACTCGCGTGCAGTGACCCGATCCGCAGGCACCTCCTCGATGCGCGCCTCGGTCATCGCGTCACGAGGGTGCGCAGGTCCCCAACGAGCGGTATCAGTGGCTCGTCGAGCAGACGCGTGATGAAGCCGTTGCCCCGCGCGTGACGGTCGCGCAGCTCCTCTGGGCTGAAGAGCGTGAGATCGATGGACCGGCCGGCGCGGTCGCCTACGTGCCGGACGCGCCGGCGAAGCTCGCGGAGGCTGGCCCGCCCCACCACGACCACGTCGATATCGCTCTCGGGCCTGCGTGGCGGACTCGCCCACGACCCGTGGATCGCCGCGGCCTCGACGCCCTCCATCGAGAGCGCGGCACGCAGATCGTCCTCCACACCGACGGTGCGCTCGAGCAACGACTGCAGCGGCCCGAAGAGCGGGCTCGTGGCCGCGGCGGTCAGCCGGTGCGGTCGCGACGAGCTGTCTCGTCTCACGATGCCTGCGTCCTCCGCGCGCACCAGCTCCCGTACGACCGACGACGACGGCGCACCCAGCGTCGCGGCAAGCTCGTCGATCGTCCACACGCGCTCGGGCTGAAGCAGCAGCAGCCCGAGCAGCCGAACCTGCATGTCGGAGCGGAACAACGGGAGCGCGCTCGGAACGCTCGTTCGCATATCTGGATTGTAGATCCCAGAAAAGCGAATGCGGTGTTCTGCACGCCCACGCCCGTGCCGCGCGCGGCGCGTGGCGGAGCTGGTCAGCTGACCGTGGAGGCGGCCAGGCCGTCGAAGATCAGGCCGACGCCGGGCAGGTCGCCGGGCGAGTCGGCCAGGTGGCTCCAGCGGACGACGCCGTCGGGGCCGACGATGACCAGCGCGCGGTTGGTCATGCCGCCCGGCTCGAAGTAGGCGCCAAAGGCGCGTGCCGCGGCGCCCTTGGGCTCGAAGTCCGAGAGCTGCTGGATGCTGACCCCGAGCTTCTCTCTGAACGCCTTCTGCGACCAGACGGGGTCGGTGGATACGCCGTAGAGCGTCGCCCCCTGGGCGGCGAAGTCCTCGAGCGCCTCCTCGTAGATCTGCAGCTGGTCGGTGCAGACGGGGCTGAAGGCGAACGGGTAGAAGACGAGGACGGTCGTCTTGCCCAGCAGATCTTCGCGCGTGAACGCCTCGAAGTCCTCGCGCTTGAGCGTGAACTCCGGAACGGCTGTGCCGGGAGCGATGATCGCTCCCGTCATCGCCGGAGGCCGAGCTCCTTGATGAGCTCGCGATAGCCCTCGAGGTCGCTGCGCTGCATGTAGTTCAGCAGCCGGCGGCGACGCCCGACGAGCATCAGCAGCCCGCGGCGCGAGTGGTGATCCTTGCCGTGCGAGCGCAGGTGCTCGGTGAGCTCGGCGATGCGCTCGCTGAGCAGCGCGATCTGCACGCGGGTGTTCCCGGTGTCGCGCTCGTCCTTGCCGAACTGCTTGGTGAGCTCGGCCTTTCGTTCCTGCGTCAGCGTCATGGCGACGTGGGAAGGTAGCAGAGTGCCCGCGCCCTCCAACGCCCGGCCACATGGGAGCTTCCTGGCCGCCGAGGCCGGCGAGCTGGCAGGGGTGTCGGGGACGACGATCGGCCAATGGGCGCGCCGAGGGCTGATCCGCTCGTCGATCTCCGACGACGATCCGCGCGTCTACAGCGTCGAGGACGTCGCCGAGGCGGCCGTCGTGCGCGCCCTGCTCGAGCGCGGCATCCGCCACGCCGACCTGCACCGCCTCGTCGACCGCCTGTCGACCTACGGGCGCTGGCCGCTGAGCCAGGCCGCCCTGGCCACCACCACCGACGGCTCGCCCCTGATCGTGTTGCGCGAGGACGAGGGCGACTGGGTTCTGACGGCGCGCGGCTGGCAGCGCCCGGCGACGGCGCCCAAGCTGCGCGAGGTCCGGCTGCGGCTGGCGCGCGGCGGGTGAGGCGCCCGCGCTTCGCTTAGCGTCGGGCCGCGGGCAGGGCACCGAGGGAGGACGGCCCGCCGGCCCGGGTGGTCGAACGTCGGTCTTCCCATGTCCTGACGGGGTAGGACCGACGTTCGACGCGCTCACCGCTGGCGACCGGGCCCCTTCCCCTCAGTGCCCTGGCCGCGCAGCGCCGCGAGCGCCAGGCGGAGGGAAGCGTCCCTTACTGCGCCATCGCCCCCGCGTCCACCGACAGCGCCGTTCCCGTCACGAACGACGAGCGGTCGGAGAGCAGCCAGACGACGGACTCGGCGACCTCCGCCGGCAGGCCGAAGCGCTTCATCGCCTGCGGCGCGAGCAGCTCGCGCTGGCGCTCCTCCGGGAGGACGTCCATCATCGCGGTCCGGATCGCGGCCGGGCAGACGCAGTTGACGCGGATGTTGTCGTCGGCGTGCTCGACCGCCGCCGCGCGCGTCAGGCCGACGACGCCGTGCTTGCTGGCGATGTAGGCGGCGAGCGCCGGGACGGCCATGAGCCCGGCCAGCGAGGCGGTGTTCACGATCGCGCCGCCGCCGTGCTCGAGCATCGCCGGGATCTGGTGCTTCATCCCCAGCCAGACCCCCTTGAGGTTGACCGCGATGACGCGGTCCCAGTCGCCCTCCGTGGTCTCGACGATCGAGGCCTGCAGCTCGACGCCCGCGTTGTTGTGCGCGAAGTCCAGGTGGCCGAAGGCCGCGATCGTCCGGCGGACGATCGCCTCGCAGTCGGCCTCCACCGAGACGTCGCCGGACACGAAGACCGCGTGGCCACCCTCCTGCTCGATCAGGTGCACCGTCTCCTCGCCGTCCGCGCGGCGCGACTCCAGGTCGGTGACGAGCACGCCCGCCGCCCCCTCGCGCGCCAACGCGAGCGCCGTTGCCCGCCCGATCCCGCCGGCCGACCCCGTCACCAGCCCTGCCTTGCCCTCGACCAGACCCGGCATCAGCCCTCCCTTCCGACCCGTCAGGCGACGATCGCCCGCGCGTCCTCGACGTCGCGGCCCATCTGCTCCACGAGCGCGTCGACGGACTCGAAGCGCTTCTCGCCCCGCAGGCGCTTGAGGAACTCGATGCGCAGCACCGAGCCGTAGAGGTCGCCCTCGAAGTCCACGAGGAACGCCTCGATGAGCTCGCCGCGCCCGGTGACGAACATCGGGCGCACGCCGACGTTGGTGGCCGCGACACGGGCCTCGCCGTCGGTGGTCAGCGCGCGGCAGGCGTAGACGCCGTGCCCGGGCGTCACGTAGCCCTCGCGGGGCACGAGGTTGGCCGTCGGGAAGCCCAGCGTGCGCCCGCGCTGGTCGCCCTGGACGACCTCGCCCGCGACGGTGAAGGGCGCCCCGAGGAGCTTGTCGGCGTACTCGACGGCGCCGCCGAGCACGAGGCCGCGGATGTGGCTGGAGGAGACGACCTCACCGTCGACCTCGAGCAGCGGCACGACGCGCGTCTCGAAGCGCCCGTCGGCGCGCAGCAGCCCCTGGTCGCCGGCCGCCTTGTGGCCGAAGCGGAAGTTCTCGCCCACGCTGACGTGCTCGGCGCGCAGCGTTCCCACGAGGACGTCGTCGACGAAGCTCTGGGCGCTGCGCCCGGCGAACTCGCGGTTGAAGGGGATGACGACGAACTCGCGCACGCCCAGCGCGCCGATGAGCTCGGCCTTGCGCTCGAGGTCGGTGAGCAGGCGCGGCGCGCCCCCCGGCGCCACCACCGCCGCGGGGTGCGGCTCGAAGGTGACGACCGTGTCCGCGCCCGCGATCACCTCGCGGTGGCCGAGGTGGACGCCGTCGAAGGTACCCACCGCGACACGGCGCGGGCGGGGCTGGACGTCGGGCAGTCGGGTGACCTCCATCAGCCGCGGAAGCCTACGACGGGCTTCAACAGGCCGTCCTCGCGGGGTTCGGCGATGGCCACCGGGCCGTCGACGTCGGCGAGCAGCACGTGCTCGGCCACGGCCTCGCCGGCGATCGCCTGTCCGTGGCGTGCGCGCCGTGCCGCGTCGGCGTCGAGCTCCACCCGCGGCAGGAAGCCGAGCGCGCGCTCGAGCGGCAGGACGCGCGTCGGATCGGCGTCCTGCACCGAGAACGGGCCGATGCGCGTGCGCCGCAGCTCCTCGCAGTAGCCGTCGCCGAGCTCGGCGATCAGCGAGCGCACGTAGGTCCCCGCCGAGCACTCGATGACGTACTGCGCGCGGTCGTCCTCGCGCCACTGCTGCTCGAAGCGGTAGACGGTGACCTCGCGCTCGGGGACCTCGAACTCCTCCCCCGCCCGGGCGCGCTCGTAGGCCTTACGGCCCTGCACGCGCACGGCCGACCAGATCGGCGGGCGCTGGACGATGCTCCCCGTGGGCAGCTCGACGTCGGCGGGCGGCACGCGGCCGGTGACGGTGATCTCGCCCTCGGGGTCGCCCGTGGTCGAGATCGCCCCCAGCCGCGCGACGGTCACGTACTCCTTGGGCAGCGCCATGAGGAAGCGCTGGACGCGCCGGGCGCGGCCGACGAGCACGAGCAGCAGCCCCGTGGCGAAGGGATCGAGCGTGCCGGCATGGCCGGCCTTGCGGATGCCCAGCGCCCGCCGCGTGGCGAGCGTGAGGTCGTGCGAGGTCTTGCCGGCCGGCTTGTCGACGAGGACCAGGCCGTCCATCGCCTCGCGCTACAGCTGCGCGGCGACCTGCTCGCGCAGGAAGGTCACGAGCTGGTCCTCGGTCATCTCGGTCGCGAAGCCGGCCGCCTGGCGGTGGCCGCCGCCGCCACCGGCGCGGGCGATGACCGAGACGTCGACCTCCCCGTCGGTGGCGCGCAGCGAGACCTTGCGCCGCCCGGTGGAGGCCACGAGCTCGCGCGCCAGCGCGGCGACCTTCGTGCCCTCGACCGAGCGCAGGTGGTCGATGATGCCCTCGGAGTAGCTCTCCTCGGCGCCGGACATGCGGAAGTCGTCGCGCGTGAGGCGGGTGAAGGTCAGGCGCCCGTCGTCGTAGCGCTCCACGTGGTTGAGCGCCCGCGCCAGCAGCTCGAGCTTGGCGTAGGGCATGCCCTCGTAGAGGCGCCGGTAGATGCCGTGGACGTCGACGCCGGCGTCGATGAGCTCGGCCGCCATCACGTGAGCCCGCACGCCGGTGTTCTCGTACATGAACTTGCCGGTGTCCGTGACCAGGCCGACGTACAGCGCCTCGGCGATCTCGATCGTCGGCTCGACGTTCAGCGCGCGCATGAGGTCCCAGACGATCTCCGCGGTGCACGACGCGTCCTCGACCACGTGGTTGACCGTGCCGAAGCGGGTGTTGTCGTGGTGGTGGTCGATGTTGAGGATGTGCGCGTCCTCGCGCTTGAAGGCGCCGACCGGGTTGCGGTCGATGTTGCCGCAGTCCAGGAAGACGATCGTCCGCTCGTCGAGGTCGGGCGGCAGCGTGCTCTGCAGGCCGTCGAGCTCGAAGAAGCGGTACTCGTAGGGCAGCGGGAACTCGTCGGCGTCCATGAACATCACCGTGTCCTTGCCCAGGGCGAGCAGGACGCGGTGCATCCCGACGAGCGAGCCGAGGGCGTCGCCGTCGGGGTTCTCGTGGGTGACGAGGACGAAGCGCGACGCGTCGCGTACCTCGTCCAGGACCTCCTCGCGGGTATCGGCCTCCACCGTGCTCATTCCGAGTGCTCGTCCATGAGTGCTTCCAAACGCTGTGCTCGGGCGGCGGTGTCGTCGTGGACGAACTGCAGCGCGGGCGTGTTCTTGAGCCGAAGCTCGCCGCCCACCCGACCCTGCAGGAACCCGTGCGCCGAGACCAGGCCCTCCAGCGACGCCGCCACCGCGGCAGGGTCGCCGAGCACGCTCACGTACACGCGAGCGTGGCGCAGGTCAGGGCTGGTCTTGACGTCCGTGACGGTCACGAATCCGACGCGGGGATCCTTCAGTTCATGGGAAATCGCGTCGCTGAGGACCTCTCTCACGGCCTCATCGACACGTCGCATCCTCTCCGCGCTCATCCTATCCCCCCGGCATCCTGGAACGAGGTGAGAGTGCGCTCGACCCGCACGCCTTCGGGATAGCGGCTGAGCAACCACTCCTCCACGTGGTCGGTGGCCTGCGCGAGCGTCTTGAGCGATCCGCTCGTGAGCGCCGCGGCGAGCGTCGAGCGCTGCCAGGTGTCCTGGCCGTCGACCTCGGAGACGGCCACCCCCAGGCGCGTGTGGAGCTGGGCCTTCACCGAGGACAGCTCCTTGCGCTTGGACTTGAGGCTCCCGGCCTCGGGGAAGTGCAGGTGAATGAGCAGAAGCGCGACGTACGCAGGGGACACGTTCCCCTCGACGGTAGCGTGCGGGCGCGCCGATGCCACTCGATCACGCCTCCGCGGCGCTCGCCGCCGCCCACAGCGCGGGGCTCGCCGTCGAGCGCGGCGAGGTGGTCCACGTGGCCGCCAACGTTCTCGTGCGCCTCGAACCGCCCCCGGTCGCGGCGCGCCTGACCGGCGTCACGGAGGGCTTCCGCGACCCCGAGGCCAACCTGCGCCGCGAGGCGCGGCTGGCGGGCGCCCTGGCGCAGGCCGGGGCCCCGGTCGTCGCCCCCTGGCCGGGCCGATCGCGGCGGGCGGGCGCGTGGTGACGCTGTGGCCGTGGGTCGAGGTGGCCGGCCACGCCGGCGACGCGGCGCACGCCGGGCGCGCGCTGCGCGCCTGCCACGACGCGCTCGAGGCCCTCGACGGCGCCCGGACGCGCCGCGAGCTCGAGCTCGAGCCGCTGGCGATGCTCACCGAGGCGCGCCGCCTCGCGGCGAAGGTGGGAAGTGACACGTCCCACGTCGTACTTGCCGTCATCGAGCGTGCGCTGGCGACGCTCGGGGCCGCGCGAGCGCACCGCATCGTCCACGGCGACAGCCACCCGGGCAACGTCCTGTGGACCGCCGGCGGGCCCCTGTGGAGCGACTGGGAGGACGCCCACCTCGCGCCGCTGGAGTGGGACCTCGCGTGCCTGGTCGCCGGCTCGCGCACGCGCGGCGACGACTTCGGCTGGGGCGAGGCGGCGCTCGCCGCCCACGGCGGCCCCTACGACGAGGCGCTTCTGGACGCGTGCGTGGACGCGCGCGTCGCCCAGGGGACGGCGTACCTGGCCGCGACGGGTCGCGGCGACGCGATGGCGCTGCAACGGCATCTGGACTGGTTGTCGCGGGGCGGGCGCTAGGCGAGCGCCCGCTCGACCTGGCGCGTCTCGTAGACCTCGAGCACGTCGCCCTCCTTCACGTCCTGGTAGTTGGCCAGGACGATGCCGCACTCGTAGCCGGCGGCGACCTCGCGCACGTCGTCGTTGAAGCGCTTGAGCGAGTCGATCGTCGTGTCGTAGATGACGGTGCCGTCGCGGACGATGCGGACCTTGGCGCCGCGCCGGACCGTGCCGTCGGTGACGTAGCAGCCCGCGATGGTGCCCACGCGCGAGGCGCGGAAGGTCTGGCGCACCTCGACGGTGCCGACGGTCTCCTCGACCTCCTCGGGCGCGAGCATGCCGGTCATGGCGTCGCGCAGGTCGTCGAGCGCCTTGTAGATGACCGAGTAGGTCCGGATCTCCACGCCCTCGCGGTCGGCCACGATGCGCGCGTCGCCCACCGGGCGGACGTTGAAGCCCAGGACGACGGCGTCGGAGGCCGCGGCGAGCATCACGTCGGACTCGGTGATGCCGCCGACGCCCGAGCTGAGGACGTTGACGTGGATCTCGTCCTGGGGCAGCTTGGCGATCTCGTCCTCGAAGGCCTCCAGCGAGCCGGAGACGTCGGCCTTGAGCACGAGGTCGAGGTCCTGGACCTCGCCCTGCTGGATGCCCTTGAAGATGTCCTCGAAGGAGACCTTGCGCCCGGAGCGCCGCGCCTGGGCCTCGTTGCGCAGCCGGACGGCGCGCTCGTTGGCCTGCTGGCGGGCGGTGCGGTCGTTCTCGGCGACCCGCGCGTACTCGCCGGCGTCGGGGACGCTGTCGAAGCCGAGGACCTCGACCGGGTCGCCGGGCACGGCTTCCTCGACGCGCTCGCCGTTGTAGTCGGCCATCGCGCGGACCTTGCCCCAGTGGGCGCCGGCCACGATCGCGTCGCCGACCCGCAGCGTGCCGCGCTGGATGAGCAGCGTCACGACCGGGCCGCGGCCCGCGTCGAGCTTGGACTCGATGACGACGCCGCTGGCCTCGGCCTGCGGGTTGGCCTCGAGCTCCTCGAGCTCGGCGACCACGAGGATCGTGTCGAGCAGATCCTCGAGCCCCTGATGGGTCTTGGCGGAGACGTCGACGAACTCGGTCTCGCCGCCCCACTCGGAGGGCTGGAGGTTGAGCTGCGTCATCTCCGTGCGCACGCGCGTCGGGTCCGCGCCCTCCTTGTCGACCTTGTTGACGGCGACGAGGATCGGGACGTCGGCGGCGCGGGAGTGGTCGACGGCCTCGCGGGTCTGCGGCATGACGCCGTCGTCGGCGGCGACCACGACGACCGAGATGTCCGAGACCTGGCCGCCGCGGGCGCGCATGGCGGTGAACGCCTCGTGGCCCGGGGTGTCCAGGAAGGTGATCGTCTTGTCGTTGTGGTGGACCTGGTAGGCGCCGATGTGCTGGGTGATGCCGCCCGCCTCGCCCGAGGCGACCTCGGTCTCGCGGATGGCGTCCAGCAGCGACGTCTTGCCGTGGTCGACGTGGCCCATGATGGTGACCACCGGCGGGCGCTCGACGAGGTCCTCGTCGGCGTCCTCGAAGACGTCCTCGTCCTCGTCCTCGTCGCCGGCGTGGACGACCTCGACCTGCTTGCCGAACTCCTCGGCCAGGATGGCGATGGCCTCGTCGGAGAGCGTCTGCGTGAGGGTGACCATCTCCCCCATGCTCATGAGCTTCTTGATGATGTCGGCGACGGCGATGCCGAGGGACTCGGCCACGTCGCGCACCGTCGAGCCGGAGTTGATCCGCGCGACGTCGGTGCGGCTCATGATGTCGGCCTGCAGCGGGGCTGCGACCTCCTCGAGCACCTCGCGGCGACGGCGGCCGCGGCTGCGGCGGCCGGGGCGCCGGCCGGGAGGGCCGCCGCCGGGTGGTCCGCCGGGGCCGCCCGGCCCACCGGGGCCGCCCGGGCCCTGACGGCGCGAGGCCTGCGAGTCGATGACGACGCGACGACGGCCGCCGGCCGGGCCGCCCTCGTTGCGCACGCCGCCCCGCGAGGGGCGCGAGGGCTTGGACTGCGTCTCGTCGCGCGTGGGCCGCTTGGGCTCCTCGGGCTGGGCGATGATCTTGGGGCCGGTGCCGGGCGCCGGGCGCTCCGGACGCTTGGCCTCGGGCTTCTTGGACTCCGCGGCGGCGTTCGCCGCGGGCTCCTCGGCGGCGGGCGCCTCGGCCGGCGCCGCCGCAGCGGCGGGCTGGGCGGGCTCGGGCGCAGCGGCCGGCGCCGGAGTCGGAGCCGGGGCCGGAGCGGCCGGGGCCTTCGCCTCGGCGGGCGGCGCCGACGGCGCGGCGGCCGCGGGCTCCTTGGGCGCCGCGGGCGCGGCGGGGGCCTTGGCCTGCGCGGGCGCGGCCGGCTCGGCGGGCTTGGCGGGGGCGGGCGCGGCCGGCGCGGCGGCCGCCGGCGCCTGCGGCGCGGCGGGCTGCGCGGGCTGGGCCTCGCGAGGCTTGGGTGCGGGCGGGGCCGGGGTCGGGGCCGCCTCGCGCGCCACGGGGCGCGGGGGCGCCGGAGCCGGGCGCGGCGCGGGCTGCGCCGACGGGCGCGGCGGCAGCGGCGGGCGCGGGAACTCCTCCTCCTGGCGGCGCGTGGGCACCTTCAGGGGCGGACCGTCGGGCTCGAAGATGCGGCGCGTGCGCTGCGGGGGCGCGGCCGCGGCCTGGCCGGCGGCGGCGGCCGCGGAGCGCGCGGGCGCGCCGGGACGCGCCTGGCCGGGAGCGGCCTGGGCGGCGGGGCGCTGCTGCTGGGCGGCGGCCGGGCGCGCAGGCGCCTGGGCGGTCGGGCGCGCCGCCGGCTTGGCCGGCGCGGCGCCGTTGCCGCCGAGGGCGCGCAGGGCCTCGGCCTCGTCGACGGTCGACGCGGCGGCCGTGACGTCGATGCCCGCGGCGCGCAGCTTCGTGAGCACGTCCGCACTGGACATGCCCTGTTCCTTGGCAATCTCGTGAACGCGCTTCTTCGTCATCCGCTCACCGATTCTACGAGGTCGTCGCCAATGGACACGGCGCGGCGGAAGGCCCGCGGGAACGCGCGCCGCTCGATCGCGGCGCGCGCGCACGCGCCGTTGCAGACGTAGGCGCCGCGCCCGGGCAGGCGATTGCCGGGATCGGCGACGACGTGGTCGTCGCGCACGGCCAGGCGCCGCAGCGCCGCTTTGGGCGCACGGCGCCCGCAGGCCACGCAGCGTCGCTCAGGGGTACGCGGCGACGCTATGAGGTGGGCTCCTCTGCCCCCTGCTCGGCGACGGGCTCGGCCTCGACGGGCTCGCCCTCGACGGCGTCAACGGCCTCGGCGTCCTCCACCGGCTCATCGGCGGCCACGGCCTCGGCCTCTGACGCCTCGGGCGCCGGCTCGAGCGCCTCCTCGGCCACGGCCTCCTCGACCAGCCCGTCGTTGGCCTCGCCGCCGTCGACGCCCTCGGCCAGCGCCTCCTCGGCCACGGCCTCCTCGACGGCGCCGTTCTCGCCGCCGCCGTCGACGGCCGCCTCGGGCGGCGGCTCGCCGGCGACGTAGACGGTGCCGGTGCCCTCGAGCGCCTGGTGGCTGTCCACGCCGCAGAAGCGCGAGCCGGGCAGCGCCGCGTTCGGGCAGCGGCGGCCGTTGCCGAGGATGGCGGCGCAGCGGCCACCCGTCTCCTCCTCGGGGTACTGGGAGTCGGGCTCCTCGGTCGCGAACTCGGTCTCGGACTTGATGTCGATCCGCCAGCCGGTCAGGCGGGCGGCCAGGCGCGCGTTCTGGCCCTCGCGGCCGATCGCCAGCGAGAGCTGGTCATCGGGGACCACGACGGTCGCCTGGCGGGCCTCGTCGTCGACGAGCACCTCGCGCACGCGCGCCGGCGAGAGCGCCTTGGCCACGAAGCGGGCGGGCTCGTCGTTGTAGGGGATGATGTCGATCTTCTCGCCGCGCAGCTCGGAGACGACCATGCGCACGCGCGAGCCTCGCGGGCCGACGCAGGCGCCGACCGGGTCCACGCCGTCGGCGTAGGAGACGACGGCGATCTTCGAGCGGTAGCCGGGCTCGCGGGCGACGTTGGCGATCTCGACCAGGCCGTCGGCGATCTCGGGGACCTCGAGCTCGAAGAGCTTCTTGATGAGCTCGGGGTCGCGGCGCGAGACGATGATCGACGGGCCCTTCGTGGAGGGCGAGACCTCCTTGATGACCGCCTTGATGCGCTGGGAGTGGTCGTAGCGCTCGCCGTCGACCTGCTCGGACTTGGGCAGCAGCGCCTCGACGCGCTCGCGCAGCTGGACCAGCGTGTAGCGCGAGTCGGACTGCTGGACGATGCCGGTGATCAGCTCGCCGACGCGATCGCGGTACTCCTCGAACATCATGTCGCGCTCGGCCTCGCGGATGCGCTGCAGGATCACCTGCTTGGCCGTCTGCGCCGCGATCCGCCCGAAGTCGTCGGGCGTGACGTCGCGCTCGTCGATCTGGTCGCGGTACTCCTCGAACTTCGCCGGGTCGATCTCAGGATCCTGGGGCTCGACGGGCTCGCCGGTCTCGGGGTCGATGTAGGTGCCCTCGTCGATCGTCTCGACGATCAGGTGCGCCTCCAGGCGCTCGGGCACGATCAGCTCGATGACCCGGTAGTCGCCGGTGTCGGGGTCCATCTCGACGCGGGCGTACTTGGCCGCGCCGGGCTGCTTCTTGTAGGCCGACAGCAGGGCGTCCTCGAGCGCATGGACCAGCCGATCGGGGGCGATCCCCTTCTCGACGGCCAGGGCCTTCATGGCTTCGACAATCTCTCGCGACATGTCGGTACTACTCCTCGACGAGGTTGGACTTGCGGATGTCGGCGTACGGGATGGCGATCAGGCTGGGAGGGCTCCCATCCGCGGCGATCGTCACCTCGGCGTCGTCGGCGCCGACGAGCTCGCCCGTGAAGGACGTGTGGCCGTCGCGAGCCTCGCGCATGCGGACGCGGGCGCGACGGCCGAGGAAGCGGCGGAAGTGGTCCGGCTTGGTCAGCGGGCGCGCGCGCCCGGGCGAGGACACCTCGAGCGCGTAGGTCTCGCGGACCTCGGGCAGCAGATGGGTCACCCGCTCGCACAGATCGAGCGTGACGCCGTCGGGATGATCGATGAAGAGGCGGATGGTGTGGCCGCCGACGACCTCGGCGAGCAGTACCTCGACATCCGGCGCCGACTGTGCGAGGCGCGCCTCGATGTCCGTCTGCAGGCTGCTCATCCATCCCTCCTTCCTGACAACAAAAAAGCGGGCGAGCGCCCGCTTTCAACCACACCGGCCGAGGGGGCCGGTCCCGAAAGCTGTAGCGGGGAAGATAGCACCATGGATGGGAGCGAGGCCGTCGAGAAGGCCCTGCAGGAGGCGGGTGCGACATGGCGCCGAGTGGCCCCCGGAGAGTGGGGCGTGACCGTCGCCGCGGGCGGCTGGGACCTGCATGTCGGGCTCGCTCTGCGCGACGGCCTGGTGTGCGCGCAGGCCCACGCGCTGCCCGGCGGAGAGGCCGATGAGCACGCCCTTCTGCACCGCAACCGCACGCTGCGCCTGGTGCGCTTCGCGCACACCAGAGCGGGCGACGTCTACGTCCAGGGCGAGGTCCCCGCGCCGGCCACGACGGCCCACGTCGACCGGCTGCTGGGCGCCCTCGTGGAGGCCGCCGACGAGGCGCGCTACGCGGCGCGCCGGCGCGCCTGACTGAGGTACTTCTCGTAGTCGCGGCGCTCGGGGCGCATGCGCGAGGCCAGCGCCAGCGGCTTGCGCGCCTCGGCGTGGCGGCCCTGCAGCTGCAGCGCGCGGCCCAGGCAGAAGAGCGCGAAGTCGTTGGTCGGCGCGTGCTCGACGATCGCCTCGAACTCGGCCGCCGCCTCGCGGTAGCGGCGCGAGCCGAACAGGGCGCGGCCCAGGGCCTCGCGGATCGAGGCCTTGTCGGGCTCGAGGTCGCGCGCCCGGGCGAGCGGCACGACGGCGGCGTGGAAGTCGCCGTGCTCGAGCAGCTTCGTGCCGTTCATGAAGAGGTCGTAGGCGCTGTCCATGCTCACGTTCCAGTGTACGGACGGCGCAAGCGGCTCTTGAACGCCGCCGGAGGCAGCGCCCACCACGCGCGGAGGACCCCGCGCAGGCCCAGGCCCGAGGCGAGCTGCTGGCGCAGCGCGCGCCTCTGGGCCGAGGTCGGGCCCGGGGCGGAGGGCGAATAGCGCTGGTCGCGCACGGCGCGCACGTACCCGGCGGCAGCCTTCGAGCCGCCGAGCAGGCTCTCCAGGCGCGCGAGCGTCACGTCCGGCGCGGGATCGCGGCCGGAGCGGTGCAGCGCGCGCTGCAACTCGGCGAGCTCGGGCGACGAGGTCTCAAACGGCGTCCGGCGGCGCCACAGCACGATCCCCACGGCGAGCAGGGTCAGCACGACCAGCGCCACCGCCACCGGCAGCTTCCAGCCGAGCCCGCCGCTGTCGCTGGGCGCGATGTCGGCGCCCGGGTCGCCGGGGGCGAACGGGCGGTCGCCGGCCTGGCCCAGGCGGCCGAAGTTCGGCGGCAGCGTCGGCCCGCCGTTGGGGCTCGTGCCCGAGTCGTCGAGCTGCGCGGTGGCCGGCGACGCGGCAGGCGTCGGCTCGTAGGTGATCCAGCCGTAGGGCGGGAAGTAGGCCTCGACCCACGAGTGCGCGTCGGTGTCGCGGACGACGTAGTCCTTGCGCTCGGAGTTGTAGGAGCCGGGGCTGAAGCCCGAGGCGACGCGCGCCGGGATGCCGCCCATCCGCAGCATCAGCGCCATCGTCCCGGAGAACTGCTGGCAGTAGCCCGACTTCGTGTCGAAGAGGAACGTGGCCAGCGGGTAGCGCGTCTGGGGCGGGCTCTCGTCGTATTGGGCGCCGTCGCGCACGCGATCCTCGACGGCCTTGACGAACTCGTAGGGCGAGCTCGTCTCGCGCTTGAGCGCCAGCGCCAGCGCGTAGAGCCGGGCGTAGGGCGAGTCGTCGAGGACGGCGTCGCCGTCCTGCTCGATCCCGAACCCGCTGGGCCACACGATGCCCGCGCCGACGTTGATGTTGTAGGGCTGGAAGCGGATGAGCGCGTTGGGCCCCAGCGGCTGGCCCGACACTCGGTCCACCAGGCCCGAGGAGGCGCCTTGCAGCGGCACCCGCACCTCGAGGAACTCGTCGCTCCAGTCCGGGTAGTCGGTGCCCGAGCGCTTGAGCTGGTTGTCGCTCGGATTGGGGACGTAGACCTGGGCCTGATAGCTGTCGCCGGGCTTCAGCGGCTTGTTGGCCGTGACGAAGGTGCCGTCGGCCTGCGGGAGCGGCACGCGCGAGGAGCCCGGGAGGATGTCCTTGACCTCCCCCGCGCCGACGAAGAGGTTCGAGCGCAGCCCACGGTCGACGACCTTGATCGTCTGCAGCCAGCGCGGGTTGATCCGCTGGTCGATCTGCTGGTCGCGCGAGGGCGGGCCCTGGCGCCAGCGCAAGCCGTCGAACTCGTCGAGGTTGGCGGCCTTCCAGTAGCTCTGCGACTTGGCCTTGATGCGCAGCATCTCGCGCCCGTCGCGCGGCCAGTTCAGCGGGCCGTAGCTGTGCGTCCACGAGAAGGCCTCGGCGCGCTTGGGCTCGAGCTTCTCGGCGAAGGCCTCGTAGTTGAACCACGGCCGCTGGTTGTCGATGCGCGGGGCGACGACCGAGCCGATGACGACGGCGCCGAGCACGCAGGCGGCGCCGACCGCGAGCTGGTCGGAGCGCACGCGCTCGAGCCACAGGAAGCCGGCGAGCAGGATGGAGAAGACCGCGCCGTCGAGGTACGGCGACTTGGGCCCGTGCTCGATGATCGGCACCGCCCAGAGCGTGCCGAGGGCGACGGCGGCGGCGATGGGGTGGCCGACGGTGCCGGTCCGCCGCGGCCAGAAGGCCAGCAGCGCGGCGAGCGCCAGCAGGGCGGTGCCGCCGGAGAGGATCGCGATCCGCACCCATTCGTCGACGCCGCGGTAGGGCACCGTGATCGCCGGCGTGGCGCCGATGCCGTCGACGAAGCCCCCCCAGAGGTCGTCCCAGTGCTTGGGCCACAGCAGCCGCAGCGGCACGCCCGCGACGAGCAGCGCGAGCACGAGCAAGGCGAACGCGACGCCCCAGGTGACGAGCCGGCGCTGCACGTCGGACGCGCCGTCGGGGATCGAGATCAGCGCCGCGCCGCCGGCCAGCGCGATGAGCAGCGAGAGCAGCATCTTGCCGCCCGGCGCGGGGGTGATGAGCGCGGCCCAGTGCAGGGCGGCGTAGAAGCCCAGGACGGCGAAGGCCCCGAGGCGCACCCGCTCGAGATGCGCGCGCGAGGGCGCGCCGGCGTGCGCGCGCGCCGGCAGCGCGGCGGCGGCCACTACGCGACCTCCGCGACCTGGTGGCGGGTGCCGCTGAGCTCGTAGCCGGTGCAGCCCGCGACGGTGAAGACCGCGCGCCGCCCGCCCGCCCGCCGCGCGCCGCGCGGGGCGCCGTTGGCGCTCTCGGGCAGGCCGTCGCCGCCGGGGACGATGAGATAGCGCCCGCCGCCGACCGCGTGTCCCAGGGCCCGCGGGGCGCTCGAGGGCGCGTGCGCGGCGACGTAGAGCAGCGGTCCGCGCCGCGAGGCCAGCCCGGCGACGTTGGGCCCCGAGCGGTCGTCGACGAGCGCCAGGCGCACGTGCAGGTGCGGCCAGCCGATCAGCGTCGGCTCCAGCACGGTCGGGCGCCGGTCGCCGGGGAGCAGCAGCGCGCAGCCACCGGCGCGCGCGAGGTGCACGCAGAGCGAGGCGGCGGCGCGCACGGCGGCGTCGAGATCGTCCTCGCGCGCCGGGCGGCGCGGGTCGAGGACGACGAGCGGGCGCGTGTCGCCGTCGGAGCGCAGGCGGCGCTCCATGAGCTCCCCGCCGCGCGCGAGCGCCGGCCAGAAGATGCGCGAGGCGGCGGCGCCCGGGCGGTAGGGGCGCAGGCCGTCGAGGTCGACCTCGGCGGCGATCGACGGCCGTCCGCGGCGCGCGGCCAGGCCGCTGCCGTCGCCCTCGCCGGGCGGCGTCACCACCGGCTCGATGCGCGGCAGGATGAGCAGCTCGGCGCGCTCGTCGGCGGTGACGATCCTCGTCGCGAGCCCGAAGGGGTCCGAGACCACGATCCGCGGCGGCGGCAGGACCTTGCGCCCGCGGCGGGCGAAGCGGGCGCTGATGTGGACCTCGGTGCGCTGGCGCCCGCTCGCCATCGGCGCCGGGGCGGGCAGCAGCTCGTCCTCGATCATCCCGCTGGGCAGCGGCAGGCGCCCCGCGGAGACGACGAGGTCGATGACCACCGGCTGCTCCTCCAGCGCGCGGCGCGTGGCCACCGTGCGCGTCACGCGCACGCCGCGCGAGGCGAGCGCGACCCACAGGGCCGCCGCGCCCGCGAGGACGACGAGGGCGACGCCGGGCACGTACAGCGGCTCGGCGTCGAAGGTCGCCGCGGTCAGCGTCAGCAGGAGCCCGAGGAGCGCGGTGGCGGCGGCCGGGCGCATGGCCTCGCCTACAGCGCCGGCGTCGCCGCCAGGGCGTCGGCCACGATCTTCTCGCCGCTCGTGTCGACCGCCTCGGGCGCGAGCACGATGCGGTGGGCGAGGATGACCTCGGCCAGCGCCTGGACGTCGTCGGGCAGCGCGTGGTCGCGCCCCTGCAACAGCGCGCGCGCCTTGGCGGCGCGCAGGAGCAGCAGGCCGGCGCGCGGGCTGGCGCCGAGCTCGGCGCGCGAGTCGTCGCGCGTGCGGTGCAGCAGCGAGACGACGTAGCCGCGCAGGGCGTCGGAGGCGTGGACGCGGCGGGCCGCGTCCTGGGCGGCGAGCAGCTCGGCGGCGGTCGCCACCGGCTCGAGCACGTCGACGCGGTCGGAGACCTCGTGGGCGCGCAGCATCGCGACCTCGCCCGCCGACGACGGGTAGCCCATCGAGACGCGCGCCATGAAGCGGTCGACCTGCGCCTCGGGCAGCGGGTAGGTGCCCTCGAACTCGATCGGGTTCTGCGTGGCGAGCACCACGAAGGGCCGCGCCAGCTCGTGCGTGTGGACGTCGACGGTGACGCGGCGCTCCTGCATGCACTCCAGCAGGCCCGACTGCGTCTTCGGCGAGGCGCGGTTGATCTCGTCGACGATGACGACGTTGGCGAAGATCGGCCCCGGGCGGAACTCGAAGCGGTCCTCGCGCTGGTTGAAGACGTTGGTGCCGACCACGTCGGCGGGCAGCAGGTCGGCGGTGCACTGCACGCGCGCGAACTGCAGGTCGAAGGCGCGCGCGACCGAGCGCGCGAGCGTCGTCTTGCCGACGCCTGGCAGGTCCTCGATGAGGATGTGGCCCTCGGCGACCACGCACACCAGCACCAGGTCCAGGAGATCGCGGCGCACCTCGACCGCATCCGTGATCGCGAGCGCGACCTGGCGCCCGAGCTGCTGCGCGCTCGCGATCTCCTCCCCGCCGACCGGGCCGGTCGGCTCCTCCTCGATGCGCTCCGTGCTCACGCTGTCGTCCTCTCCCCCGTGCGCAGTGCCTCGACCGTCTCCAGGATCGCACGTGCGACCTCCGCTTTCGAGGCGCGCGGGACGTGGCGCTCGCCGGCGGCGGTGACGATCGTGACCTCGTTGGCTGACCCCTCGAAGCCGATGTCCGGCCGCGCGATGTCGTTGACGACGACCGCGTCGAGGCCCTTGCGCGCGAGCTTCTCGCGCCCGTAGGCCAGCGCGCCGTCGCCGTGCTCGGCGGCAAAGCCGACCAGGGTCTGGTCGGCGCGACGGGTGGCGGCGAGGCCGGACAGGATGTCCGGAGTACGTTCGAGCGCGACGACGAGTTCCTCGCGCTGGTCCTTCTTGAGCTTGGTGGGCGCGGCCTCGGCCGGCCGGTAGTCGGCGACCGCGGCGGCCATGAGCAGCACGTCGGCGGCCGCGAACTCGGCCTCGCAGGCGCCCTGCAGCTCGGCGGCGGTGGTGACCTCGACGTAGCGCACGCGCGGCGAGCGCGGCAGCGCGACGTTGGCGACAACGACGGTCACCGCGGCGCCGAGGGCGGCGGCCTCCTCGGCGAGCGCTAAGCCCATGCGGCCCGAGCTGCGGTTGCCCACGAAGCGCACGGCGTCGATCGCCTCGCGCGTGCCGCCCGCGGTGACGAGCACCTTCAGCCCGTCCCAGGGGCGCCCGCCCGCCGGGATGACGGCCTCGACGGCGGCGAGCAGGTCGGCGGGCTCGGCGAGGCGGCCGATCCCCCACTCGTGCATGGAGCCCAGCGCGCCGGTGCCAGGATCGACGACGGTGACGCCGCGCTCGCGCAGCGTGGCCAGGTTGGCCTGCGTCGCCGCGTGCTCGTACATGTGGTTGTTCATGGCCGGCGCGACGAGCACCGGGCACGTGGCGGCCAGCGCCGCCGACGTGAGCAGGTTGTCCGCCAGGCCGTGGGCGAGCTTGGCGATCGTGTTCGCGGTCGCCGGCGCGACGAGGAAGGCGTCGGCGTTGCGGACCAGCTCGAGGTGGCTGAGCGGGTCGTGCTCCGGCGCCGGCTGGTCGGGGAAGGCGCCGCGCGCCGGGTCGCGCTCGAACTCGTCGGTGAGCACGGGCGCGCCGGTGAGCGCGGCGAACGACGCCGCCCCGACGAAGCGCTGCGACGTCGGGGTCTCGATGACGCGCACGGCATGCCCGGCCTTGGTGGCCAGGCGCACCACCTCGAGCGCCTTGTAGGCGGCGACCCCGCCGCTGACGCCGAGGAGGACGCGACCCATGTGCCCCCTAGCGGTACTGGTACTTGATCTTGCCCGCGGCGACTTCCTCGAGCGCGATCGTGAGGTAGTTCTTCGAGGAGGAGTCGACCATCGGCGGCGGGAACTCGTCGAACGTCCCCTCGCCGAGGTTGTGGTAGTAGGAGTTGATCTGGCGCGCGCGCTTGGCGGCGACCAGAACCGAGGCATAGTTGGAGTCGACCTGCTCGAGGAGCGTGTCGATGCGCGGGTTGATCATTGCGTCCGAGGGTACCAGGGGCGCGCGCGCCGACCGCCGACTTGCAGGGCGTTCCTTATGCCGTCTTGACGCAGCCGCTCAGCGCCGACGAGACGATCGCGACGAGTTGCTCGACGGCGTCCTCCAGGCGGTCGTTGACCACCACGTGGCCGAACTCGCCCTGGGCCGCGAGCTCCTCCGTCGCCACGCGCATTCGCGCGGCGACCTGGTCCTCGTCGTCGGTGCCGCGGCCGACGAGGCGCGTGCGCAGCGCGTCCAGCGACGGCGGGGCGATGAAGACCTGGACCGCGTCGGGTAGCGTCGTGCGCACCTGACGGGCGCCCTGGACCTCGATCTCGAGGACGACCGGGTGGCCGGCGGAGGTCCGACGCTCGAGCTCGGAGCGCAGGGTGCCGTAGCGGCGGTCGGAGTAGATCGCGTGCTCGACGAACTCACCTCCGTCCACGCGGCGCTGGAAATCTGAGTCGCTGAGGAAGTGGTAGTCGACGCCGTCCTCCTCGCCCGGGCGCGGGGCGCGGGTGGTCGCCGAGACGCTCAGCTCGAGCTCGGGCAGGCGCTCGCGCAGGGTGCGGATGAGGGTGCCCTTGCCGACCCCCGAGGGGCCGGTGATGACGAAGACGCGAGCCACCCTCGCGAGGGTACGAGCCCTACCGGCGGAGCATGCCGACGAGCTCGGCGCGCTGACGCTCGGAGAGCCCGCCGATCGTCTTGCTCGGCGAGATCCGGCACTGCTGCAGCACCTTGTTCGCCTTCACGCGCCCGTACTTCGGGACCGCCAGGAGCATGTCGAAGACCTTGGCGGTCTCGACGTACTCGGGCGGCTCCTTGAGGAGCGTGTGGATCGACACCCGGCCCGCCTTCAGATCCTTCTTCAGCGTCGCGCGCCGCGTACGGATCTCGTTGGCGCGCTGCAGCGCGTCCATGCGCTGGAGAAGCGATCGCTCGGGTGCCGCCGAGTGCTTGGCAAGGGAGTTCGTGGCCGGCGGCATCGGTCGGCGATACTACACAGCGGGGGGCCGCAGGCAAGCGGAAACCGTCGAATTCGCCTCGACCTCGACCTGAGGTCGAGGTCGATCCAGACTGCTTGACGGTTTTCACGCCGTTTGCAGGGCTTTCGGCGACCTCGACCTCGAGGACGCCGGCGTTCAGCCGAGCTTGTCCCCGCTTTTTGCGAACAAATCGTCAAGCTCGCGTGAAATCCGTGTTCCCGCGGCCGGATCGCGGAAGCTCTCGGTCCCGACGGCGACGAGGGTTGCGCCCGCCTCGAGCATCTGCGCGGCGTGCGCCCCGGTCTGCACCCCGCCCATCCCGACCACGGGTATCGAGACCCGCGCGGCCACCGCGGCGACCTGCGCGAGGGCCACCGCGCGGACGGCCGGACCGGACAGCCCGCCGGTTTCGTTGCCCAGCCAGGCGGCGCCGGCCACCGTCGGGTGCGGTGCATAGGCACGGAGCGTGTTGATGAGCGAGACGGCGTCCGCGCCGGCGTCCTGGGCGGCCTGGGCGACCGCCGCGACGTCGGCCGTGTTGGGCGTGAGCTTGACGATCAGCGGCTTGGCCGTACGGGGACGGACCTGGGCCATGACCGCGGCGAGCTCGACGGGGTCGGCGCCGATGTCGAGCCCGGTGGTGACGTTGGGACACGACACGTTGAGCTCGAGCGCGTCGACCTCCTCGCGCGCGTCGAGCGCCTCGACGAGGGCGACGAGCTCGGCGGCGGTTGAGCCCATGACGTTGGTGATCAGCGCAACGGGTAGGCGCGCGAGCTCGGGGAGGTCGTCGTCGAGGTAGCCGCGCAGGCCCTTGTTGGGCAGGCCGATCGAGTTGATGAGGCCGGCGGGCGCCTCGTACAGGCGCGGCGGCGGGTTGCCGTCGCGGGGCTCGAGGGTGATCGTCTTGGAGACGAAGGCGGAGAACGGGAAGCCGTCCAGGAGCGCCTGGCCGAAGGCCCGGCGGGCGGCGATGGCGTCGAAGGTGCCCGAGCCGTTGACGATCGGGTGGGCGAGGCGCAGGCCGCAGAAGTCGATCGGAGTCAATGCGCCGGCACCTCCGCGAGCAGGGCCCCATCGAGGACCGGCCCGTCGACGCACAGGCGCAGGTAGCCGCCCGCGCGCAGGGGCACGACGCAGCCGAAGCAGGCGCCGAAGCCGCACGCCATCCCCGACTCCAGGGCCAGCCGGCACGGTATTCCGCGCCCCTCGCACAGCGCGCGGACCGCCTCGAGCATCGGCGGCGGGCCGCAGGCGTACACGACGGCGTGGGCGTCGCGGTCGAGCTCGTCGGCGAGCAGGTCGGTGACGAGCCCGTGGTGGCCGTGCGAACCGTCGTCGGTGGCGACGCGGGCGTTGTGCAGGAGCTCGGCGCCGGGCGCGTGGGCGGCGTCGCGGAAGCCCAGCAGCGCCGGCGCGGGCGCGCCGCCGGCGAGCAGCTCGTCCTGCCAGATGGCCAGCGGCGCGGTGCCCACCCCGCCGCCGCAGAGGACGGCGCGGCGGGCGGGCGGGGTCGGATCGGGCGCGGCGAAGCCGACGCCGAGCGGGCCGGTGACGTGCAGGCCGTCGCCGGGCTGCAGCTCGCACAGGCGCTCGGTGCCCGGGCCGACGGCCTCGAGCATGAACTCGAGCCGGCACCCGCCGGCGCCGTGCGCGTCGAGCGGGCCCGCCCGCAGCACGCTGAAGGCCCGCGGGAGGAAGGGCCGCTCGTCGTCTCCCCCGCCCCACCGCCGCGCGGCGGCGAGCATGTAGAACTGGCCGGCGCGGGGCATCGGGCCGTCGGGGTCGGCCGCCGCGAGCACCACGTAGGCGCCGAGGACGCGGCGCTCGACGACCTCCAGCGTGCGCCGGCCGAAGGGCGCCTGGGTGCGAGGCTCGGCCTCCGCGGTCACGCGGCCGCCTACTCGCCCGCCTCGGCCGGCACCCGCCCGCCGTGGACATCCTGGAGCGAGAGCACCTCGGGCGCGCCGTGGCGTCCGGCGGCGATCGCCCGCGCGGCGGCCAGGCCGCCGGAGAGCGTCGTCAGGCACGGGATCCCGCGCGTGACCGCGGCGCGGCGGATCTGCCAGCCGTCCGAGCGCGCGCCCGAGCCCGTCGGGGTGTTGACCACGAGGTCGACGTCGCCGTTCTCGATCCAGTCGACGACGTTCGGCGAGCCCTCGCCGACCTTCTTGAGCTCGGTGGCGGGGATGCCCATCCGCTCGATGGCCTCCTTGGTCCCGCGCGTGGCGACGATCCGGAAGCCGTTGTCGTGGAGGATCTGGGCGATCCCGATCGCCGCGGGCTTGTCGGAGTCGGTGAGCGTGATGAAGGCGGTGCCGGTCGTGGGCAGCGCGGCGCCGGCGGCGGCCTGGGCCTTGGCGAAGGCGGTCGGGAAGTCGCGGGCGATGCCCATGACCTCGCCGGTGGAGCGCATCTCGGGGCCGAGGATCGCGTCGGAGCCCTCGAAGCGGTCGAACGGCAGCACCGCCTCCTTGACGCTGACGTGGCCGGCCGCCATCGGCTCGGCGGGCAGGTCGAGGTCGGCGATGCGCTCGCCGAGCATGATCCGGCAGGCCATCTTGGCCAGCGGGATGCCGATCGCCTTGGAGACGAAGGGCACGGTCCGCGAGGCGCGCGGGTTGGCCTCGATCACGAACAGCGCGCCGCCGTGGACCGCGAACTGGACGTTCATGAGCCCGACCACGCCGAGGCCGAGCGCGATCCCCTCGGCGGCCTCGCCGATCTCGTCGAGCATCGCGTGGCCGAGCGAGTGCGGCGGCAGCACGCAGGCCGAGTCGCCGGAGTGGATCCCGGCCTCCTCGACGTGCTGCATGATCCCGCCGATCCAGACCTCCTCGCCGTCGCAGAGGGCGTCGACGTCGACCTCGATCGCGTTCTCCAGGAAGCGGTCCAGGAAGATCGCGCGCCCGTCGCGCGCGTGGCGGGTCAGGTAGTCGGCGAGGCCCTCGCGCGAGTAGACGATCTCCATGGCGCGGCCGCCGAGCACGTAGCTGGGGCGCACGAGCAGCGGGAAGCCGACGGTCTCGGACCGCTCGAGCGCCTCGTCGACGGAGTGCGCGGTCGCGTACGGGGGCGCCTGGTAGCCCAGGCGGTCCAGCAGGGCGCCGAAGCGCCCGCGCTCCTCGGCGGCGTCGATCGCGTCGACGCTCGTGCCGAGGATCGGGACGCCGGCCTCCTCGAGGCCGCGGGCGAGCTTGAGCGGGGTCTGGCCGCCGAACTGGACGATGACGCCCTCGGGACGCTCGACCTCGAGGACGCCGAGGACGTCCTCGAGGGTCAGCGGCTCGAAGTAGAGCCGGTCGGAGGTGTCGTAGTCCGTCGAGACCGTCTCGGGGTTGCAGTTGATCATCACCGCGTCGCGGCCCGACTCGCGAACCGTCATGGCGGCGTGGACGCAGCAGTAGTCGAACTCGATGCCCTGCCCGATCCGGTTGGGGCCGCTGCCGAGGATGACCACGCTCGGGCGCTCGCCGCGCTCGACCTCGTGCTCGGCGCGGCGCTCCCAGCCCGAGTAGTAGTAGGGCGTGCGCGCGGGGAACTCGGCCGCGCAGGTGTCGACCGCCTTGAACGAGCGCTCGCCCGCCTCGGCGGCCTCGGGGTCGAGCGCGAGCGCGCGCAGCTCCTCCAGGAACCAGGGGTCGATCGCGGTCCGCGCGCGCACGTCGGCGACGCTCGCGCCCTTGCGGAAGGCCTCGAGCACGACGTCGTAGCGGTCGCTGGCGGGGCGCTCGAGCATCTCCAGCAGCGTGGCCGCGTCGACCCCGTCGAGCTTCGTCGCAATGTCGAGCTCGCGGCTGCGCAGAGATTTTGCAAACGCCTGCTGAAAGGTGCGTCCGATCGCCATAGCCTCGCCTACGGACTTCATGTGGGTCGACAGATCGGAGGCGACGCCGGGGAACTTCTCGAAGGCAAAACGTGGCCACTTGACCACCACATAGTCGATCGTGGGCTCGAAGCTGGCGGGCGTGATCCCCGTGATGTCGTTGGTGATCTCCTCGAGCGCGTAGCCGACGGCCAGGCGGGCGGCGATCTTGGCGATCGGGAAGCCGGTCGCCTTGGAGGCCAGCGCGCTGGAGCGCGAGACGCGCGGGTTCATCTCGATGACGAGGATCTCCTCGCTCACCGGGTCGACGGCGAACTGGACGTTGGAGCCGCCGGTCTCCACGCCGACCGCGCGGATGACCGCGATGGCCTGGTCGCGCAGGCGCTGGTAGAGGCGGTCGGTCAGCGTCTGCTGCGGTGCGACCGTGACGCTGTCGCCGGTGTGCACGCCCATGGGGTCGATGTTCTCGATCGAGCACACGATCACGACGTTGTCGTTGCGATCGCGCATGACCTCGAGCTCGAACTCGCCCCAGCCGAGCACCGACTGGTCGAGCAGGATCTGGCCGATGGGCGACGCGGCGAGGCCGCGCTGGACGATGCGCTCGTAGTCCTCCGCGTCGCGGGCGATGCCGCCGCCGCGCCCGCCCAGCGTGAAGGCCGGGCGCACGATGCACGGCAGGCCGACGTCGGGCAGCGCGGCGCGCGCCTCGTCGAGCGAGGTGGCGATCGCGCTGCGCGGCATCTTCAGGCCGGCCTTCTCCATGGTCTGGCGGAAGAGGTCGCGGTCCTCGGCGCGCGCGATGGCGTCGTAGTCGGCGCCGATGAGCTCGACGCCGAAGCGCTCCAGCGTGCCGTCCTCGTGCAGCGCCTTGGCGAGGTTGAGGGCCGTCTGTCCGCCGAGCGTCGGCAGCAGCGCGTCGGGGCGCTCGCGCTCGATGACCTGGGCGACCGGGCCGGGGAGCAGCGGCTCGATGTAGGTCGCGTCGGCGAACTCGGGGTCGGTCATGATCGTCGCCGGGTTGGAGTTGACCAGGACGATCTCGTAGCCCTCCTCCTTGAGGACCTTGCACGCCTGCACGCCCGAGTAGTCGAACTCGGCCGCCTGGCCGATGACGATCGGCCCGCTGCCGAGGATCAGGATCTTGTGGAGGTCGTCCCTACGCGGCACGGACGGCCTCCAGGAAGCGGTCGAACTGGTACAGGGCGTCGTTGGGGCCCGGTCCGGCCTCGGGGTGGTACTGCACCGTGGCGCTCTCGACGTCGAGGAGCTCGAGGCCCTCGACCGTGCGGTCGTAGAGGTTGACGTGCGTCAGCGCCGCCTCCCCGAAGTCGGTGCTCCAGCGGACGGGCTCGTCGGCCTCGACGCGGCCGCCGCCGTCGGGCGCGCTCACGGCGAAGCCGTGGTTCTGCGAGGTGATCTCGATCTTGCCGGTGCGCAGGTCCTTGACCGGGTGGTTGGCGCCGCGGTGGCCGAAGGGCAGCTTGTAGGTCTGCAGGCCGACGGCCTGGCAGAGGAGCTGGTGGCCCAGGCAGATGCCCCACACCGGCCGTGTGCCGACGAGCTCGCGCACCGTCGCCACGACGTAGTCCAGCGCGGCCGGGTCGCCGGGCCCGTTGGCGAGGAAGATCGCGTCGGGGTCGCCGGCGGTCAGCTCCGCGGCGGTCGCGGTGCACGGATGCAGCTCGACGCGCGCTCCGCGCTCGACGAGGTTGCGCACGATCGAGCCCTTGATCCCGGTGTCGATGACCGCGATGCGCGGGCCGTCGCCGCTGCCGTGCTCGGTCATCGCGGCCGGGGTCACCTCGCGCGCGAGGTCGAGGCCGGCCATCGCCGGCTCGGCGGCGATCCGCTCGCGCGCCTCACCCTCGCTCATCGCGGCCGGGAAGACGCCGCCGCGCATCGCGCCGGCGGTGCGGATGTGGCGCACGAGCGCGCGCGTGTCGACGCCGCTGATCGCCGGGATGCCGCAGTCGGCCAGCCAGTCCAGCCAGCCGCGCTCGGCGCCGGGGGCGTCCTCGCGGTTGACCGCGGCGCGCATGATCGCCGCCCGCGCCCAGACGCGATCGGACTCCATCGCCTCCTCCGAGGCGCCGTAGTTGCCGATGTGCGGGTAGGTGAAGGTGATGAGCTGGCGGGCGAAGCTCGGGTCGGTCATCGACTCCTGGTAGCCGCTCATGCCGGTCGTGAAGACGACCTCGCCGGTGGCGACCGCGGTCTCGGGCTGCGCTCCGCAGGCGTCGCCGTCGAAGCGGGCGCCGTCCTCGAGCAGGACGTAGGCGCTCATCGCTCGCCCCTCATGCCGCCGTCACCGCGAACGCCCGCTCGCGATACGCGACCCCGCCGGCGGCGACCGTGAGCAGGATCCGCCCGGTCAGCCGGCGCCCGGCGAAGCAGCAGTGCTCGGAGCGGCTCTCGTAGCCGTCCTCGCCCACCTCCCACTCGGCGGCGAGGTCGGCGAGCACGAGGTTGGCCTCCTCGCCCACCGCGATCCGCGGCGCCGGGACCCCAAAGGGCTCGCCGCCGGCGGTCATCCGCTCGACCACCAGGGCGAGGTCGAGCGCCCCGGTCAGCACGAGCTCGGAGTGCACGGCCGCGAAGGCGGTCTCCAGGCCTGTGGTCCCCATCGGCGCCTGCTCGAAGGGGACCTCCTTCTCGTCGCGCGCGTGCGGCGCGTGGTCGGTGGCGATGCAGTCGATCACGCCGGAGCGCAGGCCCTCGATCAGGGCCTGGCGGTCGGCCTCGGTGCGCAGCGGCGGGTTCATCTTCATCCGCGTGTCCAGGCCGCGGACCGCGTGCTCGGTCAGGCACAGGTGGTGCGGCGAGGCCTCGCAGGTGACCCTCACCCCGTGCTCCTTGGCGGCCGCGACGGCCTCGACCGACTCCGCGCACGACAGGTGCTGCAGGTGGATGCGCGCGTCCTCGTAGCGCGCCAGCGCGCAGTCGCGGGCGACCATGGTCGACTCGCTCACGCTCGGGATGCCGGCCAGGCCGAGCAGCGCGCTGACCTCGCCCTCGTGCATCGCGCCGCGCCCGCTGAGCGCCGGGTCCTCCTCGTGGAGGGCCAGCAGCCCGCCGGCCAGGCGCTGGTACTGCAGCGCCTTGCGCAGCATCCCCGCCGAGACGACGGGCTTGCCGTCGTCGGTGAAGCCGATCGCGCCCTCGTCGCGCAGCTCGGCCATCTCGGTGAGCTCCTCGCCGCGCAGGCCGCGGGTGATCGAGGCGGTGAAGCCGACGGGCACGCGGGCGTCGCGCGCGGCGGCGTCGCGCAGCGCGCGCAGGACGGGCGCGCTGTCGACCACCGGGTCGGTGTTGGGCATGGCGACCACGGCGCAGAAGCCGCCGGCCGCGGCGGCGCGCGTCCCGGTCTCGAGGTCCTCCTTGTGCTCCTGGCCGGGGACGCGCAGGTGGACGTGGGGATCGACGAAGGCCGGCAGCAGGTGGCGCCCGGCGCCCTCGATGACCTCGGCGCCCTCGGGCGCGTCGGCCGTCCCGGCGGCGGCCAGCTCGACGATCCTGCCGTCGTGGACGACCACGTCGAAGGCGCCGTCGAGCCCCTCGCGGGGATCGACGACGTGGACCTCGCGCACGACCATGCGGGCGGGCGCGGTGGCGGGGCGCACGAGCGTCATGCCGGCGCCGGCTCCGGGACCGGCTCGCCCGTGCGGGCGCTCGCGAGGACCTCGTAGAGGACGGCCATGCGGACCACCACGCCGGCCTCGACCTGCGCGGTGATGACCGCCTGGGGCGAGTCGACCACCTCGCCCGAGAGCTCGACGCCGCGGTTGACCGGGCCCGGGTGCATGAGCACCTGGCGCGGGTGCAGCCGCCGGCCGTTGATCTGGTACTCGCTGGCGTACTCGCGCAGGGTCGGCACGAAGGCCTGGTCCATGCGCTCGTGCTGCATCCGCAGCGCGTAGACGACGTCGGCCTCGGCCAGGTCGTCGAGCGTGTAGCGGACCTCGCAGCCGAGGGCCTCGACGTTGCGCGGCACGAGCGTCGGCGGGCCGCAGACGGTCACGTGGGCGCCCATCTTCTGGAAGGCGAGGATGTTCGAGCGCGCGACCCGCGAGTGCAGGATGTCGCCGACGATCCAGATGCTCAGGCCGTCCAGGCCGCCGAGGCGCTGGCGCAGGGTGTGGACGTCGAGCAGCGCCTGGGTCGGGTGCTCGTGCTTGCCGTCGCCGGCGTTGACGATCGCCGCCGGCGTCCACTGCGCGACCAGCGCGGCGGCGCCGGCCCACGGCGTGCGGATGACGATCGCGTCGGGCTTGTGGGCGTTGAGGGTCAGGACCGTGTCCTTGAGCGACTCGCCCTTCTCGACGCTCGAGCCGCTGGCCGAGAAGTTCACGACGTCGGCGCTCAGGCGCTTGGCCGCGAGCTCGAAGGACGACCGGGTGCGCGTCGAGGCCTCGTAGAAGAGGTTCAGGACGGTGCGCCCGCGCAGCGCGGGGACCTTCTTGATCTCGCGGTCGGCGACCTCGGCGAAGGAGGCGGCGCGGTCGCAGATGCGCTCGATGGCGGCGCGGTCGAGGTCCTCGATGGAGAGCAGATGCCTCACGCGACCACCTCCGCGGTCTCCGTGATCGTGATCTCGTCGACCCCGTCGAGCTCGACGACGTGGACGTTGACGCGCTCGGCGCGCGAGGTCGGCAGGTTCTTGCCCACGTAGTCGGGGCGCAGCGGCAACTCGCGGTGGCCGCGGTCCGCCAGCACGGCGAGCTGGACGCGCGCCGGGCGGCCGTAGTCGAAGAGCGCCTCGATCGCGGCACGCACGGTGCGCCCCGTGAAGAGGACGTCGTCGACGATGACCACCGTCGCGCCGTCGAGCGGGAAGTCGAGGTG
The DNA here is from genome assembly GCA_963851295.1 of uncultured Actinomycetes bacterium. Classification (GTDB taxonomy): domain Bacteria; phylum Actinomycetota; class Thermoleophilia; order Solirubrobacterales; family Solirubrobacteraceae; genus JAOPZW01. The sequence goes on from CAWKOS010000010.1 coordinate 230,692, forward strand.
GGTGGAGTGGACGATCGGCGCCTCGGCACGGCGGCCGAGGTCGTCGCGGTAGAAGGAGATGTCCAGCTCGCCGAGCGGGACCTCGGCCTCCAGCAGGTCGGCCAGCAGCTCGCGCAGCCGCCGGGCCAGGAGCGCGCCGCGGCGGTGGATGCCCACGATGGCGAGGCGGTCGTGCTCGGGGTTCTTCTCGACGATCTCGTGCGCGATGCGCACGAGCGTCCGCCGCATGTCGTCCCCGTCGAGGACGACCTTGTCGTTGCTCATGGCTCCTTCCTGGCCTCACGGGACCGGGTTAAAGGGGCAGTGGGTTGACCCTAGCAGCGCGGGGCGCGGAACCGGCTCACCGTGCGCAGGCGGGCGCGTAAGGGCGGCCGGGCAGGGCGTCCTGCCACTCGGCGCGCGTCAGCGTGCGGCCGGCGACGTCGCACGCCTGGCGCAGCCACCGCGACGGGCGCACGTCCCACAGGTAGGCGCGCCCGGCGTCGGTGATGGCCAGCAGCGACCTGCCGTCGGGGGTGAACTGCGGGACCGTGAGCCGGCCGGGCACGCCCGGAGGCGGCGCGCCGACCTCGCGCTGTGTCGGCAGGTCCCACAGGTGCACTGTCCCGTCGAAGCCGCTGGTGGCCAGCGTGCGGCCGTCCGGGCTGATCGACTCCCAATCCAACTCGGCAGAGTGGCCTCCGAGGATGCGAGTGGCCGGCTGCCACGTCTTCGTCGACCACAGTCGGACCCACCCGTTCACGCTGCCGCCGACGATGTAGCGCCCGTCGGGGGTGAAGCGCGCGAACTCCCAGACCGATTCGTCCTGCGAAAGCGCCGCGACGCGGCGGTGGGTGGCCACGTCGAAGATCTGCACGCCTGGGTTGTCGGTGCCCTCGATGCCGGCGACGGCGAACCTGCGCCCGTTGGGGCTCATCGACACGTCGCCGGCGCCGCCACGGATCTTCAGCGGCGCGCCCATCTCCCGCCCCGAAGCCAGTGACCAGACGCGGACGGTCCAGTCGTTTGCGGCGGTCACCATCAGGCGCCCGTCCGCGCTGATCCCCGGCGTGAGGACGTGCGCCGTGTGGCCGTAGAGACGCTTGACGACGCGGCGACGCAGCGGATCGACGACCGCGAGGAAGCCGTCCTCGCCGCCGACGACGATCAGGTCGCTGTGCGGGATCCAGGCCATCCCGGCCACGGCCACGCCGGCCCCCGGGACGACAGGGAACACCCAGAGGCGGCGCAACGTGCGCATGTCGAAGACGCCGACCTTGCCGTCCGGTCGGCCCACGGCGAGGATCCGGCCGTCGGGGCTGAGCGCGTAGCGCGGCAGCGCGCCGAGCCGATCGAGGCCGACCTTCACCGGGAACGGACGCTCGAGCAGGTGCGCACCCGACAGGTCCCAGATAAGGACCTCCCCGTCCAGCGCGCTGCTGTAGAGCGTCGAGTCGTCCCGGCTGATCGCCAACGCGGTGATACGGCCGTGATGACCATTGAAGGCCTCGCCCTCCGCAGCGTGGCGGACGTCCCACAGGATGATCTGGTGATCCGTCGCGGCGGTGACGGCGAAGCGCCCGTCGGCGCTGAAGATGCCGCGCTCGACGACGCCGTCGTGGCGGCCGGAGGCGACGCGCACCCTCCCGGTCCGCAGGTCGGCGAAGCGCACCGAGCCGTCGGCGCCGCCGAGCAGCACGGTGTGCCCGTCGGGGCTCAGCGCGGTGTACTGCGCGCCGGCATGGATGCGCCCCAGTATCCGCAGCGTGCGCGGGTCGCGGACGACGGTGCCGCGCTCCGGGGCGTCGGCCGTCACGAGCGCGCGGCCGTCGGGGGTTGGGATCGCTGTCGCGAAGCCGCTGATGCCCAAGCGCGCCTCGCCGCTGAGCCGGCGGCCCGTGCGCCCGTCGAACCGCAGCACGAGCCGCGCGCCGCCCGCGGGGAACCCGCCGACGGCGTAGAGCGTCCGCCCGTCCGGCGAGAAGCGCAGGCCGTAGACGAGGTCCTCGCTGCCGACCTTCAGATGCGCGATCACGCGATGGGTCGCGGCGTCGAGGATCACCGGCTTGCAGCCGCCGATCGCGATCCGCGACCCGTCAGGGCTGTAGTGGAGCTGGTCGAAGCGCAGCACCGCGGCGATCGTGCAGGGCGCCTGGCCGGGCACGGGCACCGGCGGCGCCGCCACGCGCCGCGTGCGCGTGTCGACGAAGCGCAGCGTGCCGTCGCCCTCCATGAAGGCCAGCGTCCGCCCGTCGCGGCTGAGATCGAGGTCGATGAGCCCGTCGCCGTCACCGCGCACGACGCCGATCGCGGCAGGGCTCTTCAGCAGTGCCGCCAGGAGGTTGGCGCGCGTCTGCACCGAGTCGTCGAGCTCGACGCCCTGACGGGCGAGCAGCAGCGACCGATCGAGGTCGTCGTCGGTCAGCGCCTGCGCGCCCAGCCGCTGCGCGTCCGCGGCGACCGCCTCGCCGCGCGCGTTGCCGCGTTCGTTCAGCGCGAGCGCGCCCGTGATGACCGCAACGACGAGCAGCGCCGCCACGCCCGCCAGGACCATCCGCAGGCGGCGGTGCGCGCGCTCGCTCGCGGCGGCGCTCGCGTCGAGGAAGGCTCGCTCGCGGGCGGCCAGGTCGGGATCGTGCTCGGCCGCCCAATCGCGGGCCGCCGCCAGGCGCGCGCCGCGATAGAGCTCGCTGCGGTCGCGGCCGTTCCCGTCCCACTCGCTCGCCGCGGCGCGGAGGTGGCGGTGCAGCCGCCGGCCTTCCGCGTCGTCCTCCAGCCACCCGCGCAGGCGCGGCCACTCGCGCAGCAGGGCCTCGTGCGCGACCTCGACCTCGCCCTCGCTGACCGTGAGCAGGCGGCTGTCGGTGAGCTCGTCGAGGACGGGGCGGGCATCGTCGCCGAACTCCTCGAGCGCCACGCGCGCCCGGACGACGCCCTCGCCCTCGCCCTCGCCGGCGAGCCGCAGCAGGACGGCGCGCGCCATCCGCCGGCCGTCGGCGTCGAGCCGGCCGTACGCGCGCTCGGCCAGGCGGGCCACCGCCCCGTGCACGCCGCCCAGCTCCTGGTAGGCGGCCAGGCGCAGGAGCCTTCCGTCGCGCCGCTGCCACAGCTCGAGCAGGCACGTCGACAGCAGCGGCAGGGCTCCCGGCTCACCCTCGACGTCGTCGATCAGCGCGTGCGTCAGGTCGGGCTCGACCTCCAGCCCGGCGTGCCGGGCCGGGAGCTCGATCGCGCTGCGCAGCTCGTCGCGGCGCATCGGCCCGACGGGCGTCTGGTTGGCGCCCAGCAGCCGCCACAGCTCCGGATACGCGGCGCAGCGCCCGTAGAAGTCCGCGCGGACCGCGATCAGCACGACCGCCCGCCGGCGCGGGTCGCGCGCCGCGCGCACGAGCGCATCCATGAACGCCGCGCGCTCGCCCTCGTCCCGGCAGGCCACGAAGGCCTCCTCGAGCTGGTCGACGGCGAGCACCAGCCGCCCCTCGGGAGCCGCCGCGGAGGTCGCGTCATGCAGTGCCTGCAGCGGATGCTCGCCCGGGCGCAGCAGCGCGATCGCCCAGCTCTCGCTGCCGGGCAGGACGCCCTGGCGCAGCGCCGGGAGCAGGCCCGCGCGCAGCACCGACGACTTGCCGCTGCCCGACGGCCCGACGAGTCCCAGCATGGGCGCGCCCGCCAGACGGGCCACCATCTCCGCCACGAGCTGCTCGCGCCCGAAGAAGAACGCGGCGTCCTCGGGCTCGAACGCGGCCAGGCCCTTGAACGGGCACACCACGAGGTCCGCGTCCGTCGCGGCGGGCGCGCGCCGCTCGCGTGCGGCCTCCAGCGCGACGACCACGTCGCCCGCGAGCTCGTCCTCCGCCGCGCGCAGCCCGGCCCGTCTCGACGCGGTGCGCCCGGCGGCACCGCCCAGGCGGCGGACGCGCTCGCCGCGTGCCCACTCGACTGCGGCCTGGTGGACCTGCCGGGGCACGCCGCCGCTGGCCTCGGCCATGCCGGCGAAGGGCACGTCCGCCTCGTCGCGCGGGTCCGTGTAGAGGCGGGCGATCGCCGCCACGTCCTCGGAGCCGAGGGGTCCGAGCGCAAGGGTCCCGTCGGTGCGCTGCGCCACGGGCACCGCGGCGTCCTGCGCCGTCGCGAGGACGAGGACCGGCCGCGCGTCGAGGCCGTCGAGCAGCCCGCCCAGGTCCGCGCCCACCTCCTCACCGGCACGGTCGACGTCGTCGACGACGAGCAGCGTCGGGCGTCGCGCGCGTGCGGCGCGGGAGATCGCTGCTCGCCCGGCGTCCGCATCGCCCGCGCCGGAGGCATGCAGCACGATGCCGCGGTCGCGGTCCACCTCAGCGGCAAGCTCGGCGGCCAGCCGCGTCTTCCCCATGCCGCGAGCGCCGACCACGAGGACGAACCGCCCGGCTCCGGCGTGCGCATCGCGCCATGCCTCGCGCAGCGCGTCGAGCTCCGCCTGGCGACCCGCGAGGGGCGTGCCCGCGTACAGCTCGGCCGGCAGCGGCTCGGATTCGAGGCCGGGGAGGTCCAGCTCCGGATCCTGGCGCAGGATCGCGTCGTGGAGCTCGCGCAGCTCCGGCCCCGGCTCGACCCCGATCTGCTCGACCAGCGCCGAGCGTGCCTGCCGGAAGGCCTGCAGCGCCTGCGCCTGGCGGCCGGAGCGGTAGAGCGCGAGCATCCGCTGCGCGTGGAGCCCTTCGCGCAGCGGGTCGCGCGCGACGAGCGTCTCGAGCTCGCCGAGGACCTCGCGATGGCGTCCCGCCGCGAGGTCGCGTTCGATCGCGCGCTCGAGCGCGGTCAGATGCAGCTCTTCGAGGCGGCGGATCTCGGTGTCCGCGAACGGCTCGCCGGCGACGTCGGCCAGCGGGGCCCCGCGCCACAGCGCGAGCGCCTCGCGCGGCATGTCGCCGGCGACGAGCGCCTCGAAGCGCAGCGCGTCGACATCCCCGTCGCCGAGGCGCAGCTCGTACCCGCGCCCGTGGGTGATGATCTCGGCGCCGTCGCGGCTGGCCGCCAGCGCCTTGCGGACCTGCGACACGTACAGCTGCACCATCTTGGCCGCCGTCGGGGGCGGATCCTCGCCCCACAGCGCCTCGACGAGCCGATCGCTGGACACCGTCGAGCCCTCGTGGAGGGCCAGGACGGCCAGGAGCGCCCGCGGCTTGCCCTTGCCAATGGCCACCTCATGGCCGTCGACCGTCACCTCTACCGGACCGAGCAGGCTGATTTCCATAGGCCCCCAGGCGTCGACGTCGCTAGCGACGGTACTCGCGCTCCGGAGCCCGCACAAGCGCGCTTTACCCGCGCTCTACCGCCGCCTTACCGCGCCGGCGCAGCCTCGTCGTGTCAGCAGCAGCCCACCCAGAGGAGGCCAACATGAAGTCCCACCGCCGTTTCGTCCGCAGCCTCGCCATCGGGCTCGTCGCCGTTGGGGTCCTCGTCCCGGTGAGCGCCGCGTCGGCGCTCCAGGAACCGTCAGCCGACCACGCGGCCGCGAAGGTCGGCGACACGCCGGCCGACTTCCCCGGCGCCAGCCGCGCACCCGGCGTCGCGCTCAACGCGGCCACCAAGGTCGGCGACACGCCGGCCGACTTCCCCGACGCCAGCCGCACGCCCGCCGCCGCACCGCCGACCATCCAGGTCGTCCGGCCCGAGCGCACCGTCGTGCGCGACGTCAACGAGGCGCTGCCGATCGTGCTCTCCGGCGCCGCGCTGCTCATCGTGCTCATGGGCGCCGCGTTCCTGCTCGTCCGCGTTCGCCTCGAGCGCCGCCACGCCGTCGGGCGCTCGCACTGACACCTCCTCAAGGGCCGGAGGTGGGCCGCGGCGATGCGGCCCACCTCCTAGGCCAGTGCGGCGGGCAACTCACCGAGGCTCGCGATCTCACGCAGGTCCCGGCGGTCGGCGGGGCGCGGCTTGCCGTCGCGGTTGAGCCACAGCGCCCGCAGCCCCGCGGCGAGGGCGCCGTCGACGTCCTTCTCCAGGCTGTCGCCGACCATGACGGCGTCGGCCGGCTCGGCGCCGAGGGCGCGCAGCGCGTGCGCGAAGATCGCCGGGTCGGGCTTGCCGCGGCCGACGTCGCCCGACACCACGATCGCGTCGAAGCGATCGCCGAGCCCGGACGCCGCGAGCTTCTCGCGCTGCAGGCACGACGCGCCGTTGGTCACGAGCGCGAGCGCGTGGTCGGCGCGCAGGGCGTCGAGCGCGGGCGCCGCGTCGGCGAAGGTCTCGCAGAGCCCCCGGCGCTCGGCGCCGAAGCGCTCGCCCAGCTCGGCGGCAAGGTGGTCGTCGTCGACGCCCTGATCGGCGAGCGCGCAGCGCCAGGCCTCGCGCCGGAAGCCCGGCGCCCACGCGCGCAGCGCCCGCAGCTCCTCGCCGTCGCCCTCGTAGCGGCACCAGAGCCCCTCCCACGAGCTGATCCCGATGCGCTTGCAGAACGGCCACACGGGGCCGGCGCGCCACAGCTCCCGCGCGCGCATGCGCGCGTCGACCGCGAGCCGCGCCGCGTCGACGGGGTGGCGCTCGGCGGCCACCGCGGCGGTCGCGGCGAAGGCGGCAACCGCCGCGGGCTCCTCCAGCACGAGCGTGTCGTCGAGGTCGACGAGCAGCGCTCGGCGGGTCATGCGCGTTCGATGTCCAGGCTCACCGTGTCACCCTGACTCAGGCGGCCCCCGGCCGACGGGTCCTGGTCGACGACCTGCCACTGGCTCTCGTCGAGGACGCCGAAGAAGCCCCCGCCACGGACGTCGCCCTTGAGGCCGGCGCGCTGGAGGCGGTCGAGGGCGACGTCGAGCCGCTGGCCGACGAGCGCGGGGACCGCCGTGCCCTGCGGCGGGCGCGAAACGGTCAGCGTGCGTTCCTTGTACACGGGCTGGGCGCCGCCGAGGACGGCGATGAGCAGGACGCCGGCGAGGAAGCCGCCCGCGCCGGCCAGCGCCAGGCCGAGCGGCCCGAAGCGCCGCGGCCGCGGCCGGACGCGCGTGCGCTCGTCGGGCCGGGCGCCGCCGCGCTCGTGGCTGAAGCGGTCGCTGCCGCGCTCGAAGCGGTCGCTCACGCGCTCGCCCGCTCCGCGTCCCAGCGCACCAGCTCCGGCTCGCCCTTCTCGGCGAACGGCACCGCGACGGTGTCGAAGTCGCGCGGCACCTCGGTGCGCTCGAAGATCGCCCGCGCCTCGTCGCGGATCTCGCCGCCGGCGTAGCGCGTCGAGACATGCGTGAGGACGAGCAGGCGCACCTCGGCCTCTAGGGCGAGCTGGGCGGCCTGGCGCGCGGTCGAGTGGCCCGTCTGCAGGGCGCGCTCGCGCTCCTCGTCGGTGAAGGTCGCCTCGTGGACGAGGACGTCGGCCTGGTGGGCGGCGACCTCGAGCATCTCGCACGGCGCGGTGTCGCCGGAGAGGACGATCTTGCGTCCGGCGCGCTCGGGGCCCACGACCTGCTCGGGACTGACGCCGTCGACGACCTCGCCGCGCTGCAGGCGCCCGTAGTCCGGCCCGAAGGCGACCCCCAGGCTCTCGGCCAGCTCGGCGTCGAAGCGCCCGGGCCGCGGCTCCTCGACGATCGCGTAGCCGAAGGCGCGGCCGCGGTGGCGGACGTTGAAGGCGGTGACCTCGTAGCCGTCGTAGGCCACGCCCTCCCCCGCCTCGAGCTCGACGACGCTGAACGGATAGCGCAGGCGGCCATAGACGATCCGCATCGCGCGCATGAGCTCGCCCGTGCCCGGCGGGCCGTAGACGGTCAGCGGCGCCTGGCGGTCGCGCAGCTCGAAGGACTTGAGCATCCCGGGAAGCCCGAGCCAGTGATCGGCGTGGTGGTGCGTGAGGAAGACGGCCTGCATGTCGGGGAGGCCGACGGTGCGCAGGAGCTGGCGCTGCGTGCCCTCGCCGCAGTCGAAGAGCAGACGGTCGCCGCCGCGGCGCATGAGCACGGCGGGCAGGCCGCGGCGCGCGGTGGGCACCGAGCCCGCGGTGCCGGCGAAGAAGAGCGAGAGGTCCATGCGCGGGGGTCGAGGGTACCGCCGCAACGATCGCTAACTTCGCGGCCCATGTCCCGGATGACCGAGACCCTCAAGGAGTTCCGCGAGTTCATCCTGCGCGGCAACGTCGTCGACCTGGCCGTCGCCGTGGTCATCGGCGCGGCGTTCACGGCCGTCGTCAACGCCCTCGTCAAGGACCTCATCACGCCGATCATCGCGGCGCTGTTCGGCAAGCCCGACTTCGGCGACCTCGCCTTCACGATCAACGACAGCCGCTTCGCCTACGGCGACTTCCTCAACGCGATCCTGACCTTCGTGTTGGTCGCGGCCGCGCTCTTCTTCTTCGTCGTCAAGCCGGTGAACTACCTCATGGCGCGCCGCCGCACGGGGCTCGACGTCGAGTCGACGACGCGCGACTGCCCCGAGTGCCTGAGCGCGATACCGGTGCAGGCGCACCGCTGCGCGTTCTGCACGTCCGAAGTCGGCCCGGCGCCGGCGACAGCCTAGGCTCGAACGCGCGGAGCGCCCGCGCGCCAGCGCGTGCCCCGCTTGCTAACCGACGGTCAACAGTGGTGTACCTGGGTGCATGCAAACCTGGATCTCCCGTCGTGTGCGGCCCCTGCTCGCGATCGTCGCCGTCCTCGGCCTCGCCTGCGCCGCGTGGTCGCAGCGCGAGGCCCTCGCCTCCTTCGACTGGTCGGTCGACCACGGGCGCCTCGCGCTCGCGGTCGCCCTCTTCGCGGTCGCGCCGCTGCTGCAGGGCCTGACCTTCGCGCTCGGCCTGCGGCGCGTCGGCGCGGCGGGGCCGCGCAGCGCCCTGGCGCGGATGTGGGCGCGCTCCTTCCTGCTGCGCTACGAGCCCAGCGGGACGGTCGGCTTCGTCTACCGGGTCACCGCGCGCGAGCGCGTGGGCGCCTCGACCGCGCAGGTCCTCACCGTGACCGGCTACGAGCAGCTCGCCGTGGTCGCGGCCGGCGCGGTCGCGGCGATGGCGGGCTTCCTGGGCGCGGGCGTCGATCCGCCGCTGCTCGCGATCGTGCTCCTCGCCGTCGCGCTCGTGGGGCTCGTCGCCGCGCGGCCGGCGTTCGTGGGCGGCTGGCTGCACGACCGCCTGAAGGCGCGCGGGATCGAGACCGCCGGGCCGTTGCGCGGACGCACGCTGGCGCTCATGGTCGCCCTCGACGCGGCCGGCTGGGTCGCCACCGGCCTCGGCGCGTGGGCGCTGGCGCGCGCGCTCGGCGCGACCGCCGGCCTCGACGCCTTCCTGCTCCTCGGCGCCTTCGCGCTGTCGTGGCTGCTGGGCGTCCTCGTCCCGCTGGCGCCCGGCGGCCTGGGCCTGCGCGAGGGCTCGCTGGTCCTCTCGCTCGCCGCGGCCGTCGGCGCCGGGCCGGCGACCGCGCTCGCCCTGGCGCTGCGGCTCGTGTCCTTCGCCGGCGAGCTGGTGGCGATCGCCGTGGCCGAGCTGGCGGCCCTGGCGCTCGGGCGTCGCGAGGCAGCGCCTGCGGCGCCCCCCACGCGCCGAACGTCGGTCCTACCCCGTGCAGACGTGGGAAGACCGACGTTCGGCGCCCCCCGGGGCGCCGGCGCGAGCGCGGGCACCATCGTCGTCGTCCCCACCTACTGCGAGGCGGAGGCCCTCCCCCGCTTCGTCGAGCGCTTCGCCCCCACCGGCCTCGAGCTGCTGATCGTCGACGACGCCTCGCCCGACGGCACCGGCGAGCTCGCGGACGAGCTCGCCACGACACGCCCGTGGCTGCACGTCCTGCACCGGGCGGGCAAGGACGGGCTCGGCGTCGCGTACCGCGCCGGCTTCGCGTGGTGCCTGGAGCGCAGCTACCGCGCGATCGGCCAGATGGACTGCGACCTCTCCCACCCGCCCGAGAAGCTCGCCGAGATGCTCGCCGTCCTCGACACCCGCGACGCCGACCTCGTCCTCGGCAACCGCTACATGCCCGGCGGCGGCACCGCCGGATGGTCGCGTGGTCGGCGCGTGCTCAGCCGCATCGGCTGCACGGGCTCCAAGCTCGTGCTCGGCCTGCCCTTCGACGACCTCAGCGGCGGCTTCAAGCTCTGGCGCGCGTCGACGCTGGCCGAGCTGGACTTCGACTCGATGCTCTCCACGGGCTACGCCTTCCAGGTCGAGACCACGCAGCTGGCCTACCTCATGGGCAAGCGCATCGAGGAGGTCCCGTTCGTCTTCAGCGAGCGGGTCGCGGGCGAGTCGAAGATGTCGCCGGCCGTGTCGCTCGAGGGCGTCCGCGTCACGCTCGCGCTGCGCCGCCGGCGCCACTGCGTCGCGCGCTGAGCGGCGACCGCCGCGAGCGCGGCGACAACGGCGAGCAGGGCGGTGACGATCGCGAAGGCGTGCGTCGCCGCCGCCGGTCCGGGGTCGGCCGCGAGGCCGAGGTAGGCGGTCCCGAAGACCGCCACGCCGAGCGTCGCGGCGATCTGCATGACGGTGGTCGTCACGCCGCTGATGTCCGGCGCATGGCGTTCGGAGACCGCGCTCGTGAGGTGGGCGATCATCGCGCTGAACTGCGTGCCGAGCCCCAGCCCCCCGACGCCGAGCACGACGACGAGCAGGCCCTCCGGGTGGCGGCCCGCGAAGAGCGCGCCGCTCACCGCCAGGTAGGCGCCCGCGAGCACGAGGCAGCCGACCGGCGCCGCGGCGGGCGCGACGCGCGCGGGCAGGCGCCGCACCACCTGGCCCGCCGCGCCGAAGGCGGCGACCCACGAGACGAGCGTCAGCCCCGAGACGAGCGCGCTGCGCCCGAGCCCCTGCTGCAGGTACTGGGCCAGGGCGAAGAGCAGCGCGTAGTACGTCCCGGTCGCCGCTCCCACGGCGAGCAGGCCCCATGCGACCGGCCGCGGAGCCAGCGCGCCGAGGTCGATCAGGGGCGGGCGGCCGCGAGCGACGGCCCGGCGCTCGGCGGCGACGAAGAGCGCGAGGGCGGGCAGGCTCGCGGCCAGCGAGGCGAAGGTCCACGCCGGCCACCCCTCGGCGCGGCCGAGGACGAGCGGCACCGCCATCAGCGCCACCGCCGCGCCGAGCGCGACCACGCCCGCCACGTCGACGCGCCGCGCGCCGGCGGTGGCGTCGCGCGGCAGCAGCCGGGCGCCCGCGACGAGCACCGCGACCCCAACCGGGACGTTGACGAAGAAGATCGAGCGCCAGGCGCTCCCGAGGACGTCCGCCGACACGAGCGCCCCGCCGAGGCTCTGGCCCGCCACCGCGCCGCACGACAGGGCGATCGCGTAGAGACCGATCGCCCGCACGCGCGCCGCCCCCTCGAAGCTGAGCTGGATGCCGGTCAGCGTCTGGGGGAACATCAGCGCCGCCCCCGCCCCCTGGATCACGCGCGCGACGACGAGCGCGAGCGGCCCGGGCGCGAGCCCGGCGGCCAGCGAGGCGACCGTGAAGACGCCGACGCCGAGCAGGAAGACGCGGCGATAGCCGTGGGTCTGGCCAAGGCGGGCGCCGGCGATGAGCAGGACCGCGAAGGCGATCAGGTAGCCGCCGATGACGAGCTCGAGCTCGGCGCCCGAGGCCCCGAGGTCGGCGTGGATCGCCGGCGTGGCGACGTTGGCGATCGTGGCGTCGGCCTGCGCCATGAAGGGCGCCATGAGCAGGACGGCCAGCAGCCGCCCCCGGTGGTCGTGTGAAGCCATGCCCATCCGACGCGCCGCCCGCCACGCCGCGTGAGGCCCGGTGTTCGACGACGACCGCCTGCTACAAACCGCACATGGCGATGTTCCACGTCGTGGTGAGCCGATCGGGCCCCGAATGGGATCGATCGCAGCCGCTTGACGGACAGTCCGGCTGGGAGGCGCACGCCGCCTTCATGGACGACCTCGTCGAGCGCGGCTTCATCGTCCTCGGCGGCCCGCTCGGCGACGAGCTGCGCGTCGTGCACGCCATCGAGGCCGAGTCGGCCGACGCCGTCCGCGCGACCCTCGCGCACGACCCGTGGAGCGAGAGCCACCTGCGCGTCGAGGCGATCGAGCCGTGGACGATCCGCCTCGACGGGCGCGGCTAGCGCGAGCGCAGGTGCTCGCGCAGCGTGCGCAGGCTGCCGGCCACCCCGCCGCGATCCTGTCGGCGGGCGTCGTAGACGAGGTCCTGAAGCCGGCGCACGATCGTGAAGAAGCGGGTCTTCTCGAGCACGAGCGCGGGGTCGCGGCCGGGCAGATGCCCGAGCAGGCGAGCGAGGAAGCCGGCGCCGAAGAACATGGCGATCACGGCAAGGTCGAAGTCGCCGTCGCCCAGGCACGCGTCGCCCCAGTCGATCACCCCGGCCACGCGCCGCTCGCGCGGGTCGTAGAGACGTGGTCGGGCTTCAGATCGGCGTGCAGCAGCACCGGCTGCCGCGCGCCGGGCCAGTGGTCGCGCTCGAAGTCGTCCAAGACGGCGTGCAGCCGGGCGCGCTCGGACGCGCTCAGCAGGGCGCCGGCCTCCGCCACCAGGGCGCGCTGACCGGGGTGATAGGCGCCTTTCACGAGCTCCTCCCCCGCGCCCGCGTCCGTCGCCGCCCGCAGCGGGAAGGCGTGGAGCGCCTCGAGGAAGGAGGCCAGCGACGCCAGCAGCCGCTCCTGCTCGTCGTGGTCGAGCGCGTCGAAGCGCTGTGCGGTCAGCGGCACGCCGGCGACCACCCGGTAGCCGACGAAGGCAAGCTCGCCGGCGTGGAGGCCGACGTGCTCGAACGCCGGTACGGGGAGCGGCAGCGTCGAGGCGAGGGCGGGCAGCAGCGCGATCTCCAGGCGCAGCGTCGCCTGGGCCTCCGCCGCGGCGGGGAATCGGAACACCCACTCGCCGTCCACCAGGAACGCGACGCTGTCCGCGCCGCGACCGAGCTCACGGACGTCCTCGGCGGCCAGCGGCGTGAGGCGCCTGACCGCCTGCGCGGCGTCGCCGACGGACACGGCCCTCAAGCGCGCCCTGCAGGATTCGAACCTGCGACCTCGTCCTCCGGAGGGACGCGCTCTATCCAGCTGAGCTAAGGGCGCTCGCTCGCCCATCGTAATGGTTGGGCCGGGGCGCTCGGGGTATGGACCGCATCGCAGGGGGTCCACCCATCCTGGAGGTGACGTCGTGCGCGTCTCGCGTGCCCTGGCAGCCTGGGTCGCTGCCGTCTTGATCAGCGCCGGAGCGGCTCAGGCCGCGACGCCCGAGCTCTCGGTCGGCACCCGGCTGCAGGATCGCCGCGAGGTGGCGGCCGGACAGCGCTCGTATGCGGTGGGCTTCGAGGACGGGCGCTTCTATGCCAACGGCTGGCACACGACCGGCGAGATGGGCGGCGTCTGGGCCCCGCCTCTGAAGCTCGTCGACGGCGTGTGGTTCGGCGTCGACGACGCCTGGGTCGGCCAGGCGACGAAGTTCTCCAGCGGCTACGGCTACACGCGCTACGACCTCCCCGACGCGAGCGGGCTGAAGCTCCAGCGCACCGACGTCGCGCCCGACGGCAACCGCGCCGTCCTCTTCGGGTTGCAGATGAGCAACCCCGCCGCGGCCGACAAGACCGTGACGGTCAAGGTCGACGCCCACTCCGAGCTGATGACCGCCTACCCGTGGGGCTTCGACGGCGTGACGCCCAACGCGAGCGACAACCTCGCCGACCACGGGGCCTACGTCGACGGCAGGCTGCAGTTCACCGACCAGGGCGCCCTCCCCGACGGCGCCCCGCAGCACGACTACGCGGCGCTCGTCGGCTCCACCCAGGACCCGGTCTCGGGGGTCGCCGACGACACCGGCGGCGCCTTCCGCGGCCCGCAGACCCATCCCCCGTGCACCGCCAGCGACTCGCCGCCGCCGCCGCCGAGCGCATGCGACGACGGCCCCTTCGGCAAGGGCACCGGCGGCGAGCTGCGCTACTCGGTCACCGTCCCGGCCAACGGCTCCAAGACGCTGTGGATCGCGGTCGCCGGCTCCGACCACGGGCTCGCCGACGCCCAGGGCGAGCTGGCCGGCGCGCTCAAGGACCCCGCCGGCGCGCTCGCGGCCAAGATCGCGTCGCGCGACCGGCTCGCGCACAACACCCAGGTCTCGCTCCCCGGCGACCGCCTGCTGCAGAACGCGATCGACTGGGGCAAGCAGAACCTCGCCGACCTGACGCAGACGGCCTCGGACCTGCAGATCCGCTGGACCAACCAGGGCAAGCAGTTCCCGGCGCCGCTGGGGACGGTCGCCCACGCGCGCTGGTTCGGCGCGGGCTACCCCGACTACCCGTGGATCTTCGCCACCGACGTCGAGTACACGAACTTCGCGGCGATGGCCCTCGGGCAGTTCGACGTCGCCGAGGACCACCTGCGCGCGCTGCGCGACATCTCCGACGTCCTCAACGACCACTCGGGGATCGTCGTCCACGAGGCGGTGTCGGACGGGTCGATCTGGTTCGGCCACGACTCCCAGTCGACCTTGCCCGACGGCACGAAGGTGAACGACTTCAACTCCGACGAGACGATCAAGTTCCCCAGCGCCGTGGCGCTGATCTGGCGCTGGACGGGCGACGACCGCTTCCGCGACGAGATGTACGACTTCGCCAAGCGCAACCTGCAGGCCGTCGACCGCAAGCTCGACGTCGACCGCGACGGCTGGCCCGAGGGGTCGGGCAACGTCGAGCGCCCGGGCATGGGCCCGGAGAAGCTCGACAACGGCGTCTACTACATCCGCTCGCTCTACGACCTCGCCGACATGGCGCGCTCCAAGCACGACGGGAAGACCGCGTCGTGGGCGACCAACCTCGCGCGCAAGCTGCGCAAGCAGTTCGAGGGCACGTGGTGGGACACGGCGGCCGGCCAGTACGCCGACTCGCTCATCGACCCGGGCAACCAGCAGTCCTTCCAGAAGCATTGGATCGGCGAGGTCCCGGCCGAGGCCGAGCTCAACATCGGCGACGAGGCGACGCCCGGCGTGGCCTCCAACGAGCACGGCACGGCCGCGCTCGCCGCCCGCGAGAACTCGTGCTTCAGCGGCGACCGCCCCGGCAGCCGCGGCCTCTTCCACACCGGCTGCGGCGGCGGCCTGGACGGCCAGGGCGACTTCGAGATCTTCTCGCTGACGACCTCGATCCAGGCCATCGGCGAGGGGAACTTCGGGCGCCTGGGCGCCGGCCAGCAGCAGCGCTACACCGACGCCAACGCCGAGACGATGTTCTCCGAGCCCGCCACGGGCAACACGCCCGACGAGCAGCCCGGCGCGATGCCGGAGATCTTCCCGTCGACGCCGAAGGTGGACCCGCCGAACGCCGGCATCCCGCCGAACATCGACCGCTGCTGGACGTGCCGCTCGATGTTCATGCAGGCGTGGGGCAACTACGGGACGGCGTGGGCGGTGGTCCACCAGCAGCTCGGCGTGCGCCCCTATCTCAACGACGGCGAGCTGCAGGTCGTGCCGCAGGTCCCGCCCGGCCAGCCGAGCGTCGCGGGCTCGAACATCAGGCTCGGGCGCGGCTCGGTCGGCGTCTTCGCCGCCCACGACGGACACGACTACACGACCAAGGTCGACGCGACGCGCACGCCGGTGCGCAAGCTGCTCGTCGGCCACACCCTCCCGCGCAACGCCCACGTGCACCAGGTCCGCCTCGACGGGCGCGCCGTGCACTCGTATGACGCGCGGGTGACCAACCGCGGCCTCGAGG
The DNA here is from genome assembly GCA_963851295.1 of uncultured Actinomycetes bacterium. GTDB lineage: Bacteria > Actinomycetota > Thermoleophilia > Solirubrobacterales > Solirubrobacteraceae > JAOPZW01. The sequence continues at coordinate 246,276 of CAWKOS010000010.1, forward strand.
TCGTCGTCGAGGCCAGGCCCGGCGGCCAGCACACGCTGACCATCACGGCCTCCTAGTCCCGGTCCAGCGCCGGCGAGAGGGCCCGCCGCATGCGGCGGGCCCTCTGCCTTCCTGGACCGTTGCGCCTGCTAGGCCAGTGAGACCCTGACGGTCTTGACCTTGCCGGCGATGCGAACGCCGGACACCTGGACGGCGCGGTTGGCGCGCACCGTCCTGGTGACCTGACCGACCTTGCGGCCGCTCGCGTTGTACATCCGGATCGTGATCCGGGCGGTCCTCTTCGTCGACTTGACGAAGACGACCAGGCGCTTGCCGCTCCTGGTGGCGACGACCCGCGCTGAGCGGATGGACGCCTTGGCGGCCTTCTTCGACGACCCGGCGGCCGACCGCGCGGCGTTCGAGCCGCCGGCGACCTGCTGGATGATCGTCGTCGTGTTCGTCGTCGTCGTGGTCGACGTGGTGCTCGTGGCGGGAGCCGACACCGGGCTGTTGCAGTCGTTGCCGTCATCGGACGCCGGCGAGTTGGTGCCGGGCGCGAGCGGCAGCGCGGGCAGCGGGCCCTTGCAGTCGTAGTAGTCCTGCCACTGCTTGTTCCAGTCGGCCAGGAACGCGTAGTCGATGGTCGCCTTCTTGAAGCTGGAAGGCGAAGCCAGCGACGGACGCAGCGACCACGACAGCGGCAGGTCGCCCTGCGCGGTGAACGTGATCAGATGCGACAGCGTGTCCGGGTCGTTGTTGTTCGACAGCGACCACGCCGTGGCGTCGCCCGACATCTTGAAGACGCGGGTCTGGTCGTAGTCGGCCTGCAGGCCGGCCCAGTCCTCGTTCGCGCTGTCGACGTCGTTGACGCGACGCGAGTCGAAGACCCCCGGGTCCTCACGCGGATCGAGGCGCACCAGCGACGGGATCGCACCGCCGCCGAACCCGTTGGGGTCGGTGACCGTCGGGAAGGCGCTGTGGCCGTCGAACGACGGAGCCTGGTACCAGCGGTCGACCTGGTAGCCGAAGCCCACCTTGTAGGTGTTCAGCGGCTCGACCGCCGAGACGCCGAGCGCCGAGACGAACGGCTCCAGCACGGGACGGTTCTTCGCCCATACCGGCGCGCCGGGCCCTGCCTGGTCGTACGGCTCGTTCTGAGCCGCGCCGTGATCCGACACGCACACGATGACGCTGTACTTGTCGATCGGGTCGGGGCCGTCGACCCCGTTGGAGTCCGGCGCGAACATGTCCACCGCGGTGAAGTTCGGGCCGATGTCGTCAGCACGTCCGGTGTTCTCGAACGTGTTGTAGATCCGGTAGCCGTCGAAGGCCGACGGCACCAGCACCTGGTCCACGTTCACCGGGGAGTCCTCGTCGACCGTGACGTGGAGCTCCTTCGCGATCTGGCCCTGATCCAGGTACGACAGGCTCAGGTGGCTGTCCAGATCGATGGGACCGTGGCCGGGGAGGAAGCACCCCGGCTCCAGGGTGTGGGTGTTCAGCCGGAAGGGATGATCGCTGCTGATCGCCGGATCGCCCAGGAAGGACGCCGACGCCGCAGCGGCGCCCAGGCTGAACACCGCGAGCAGCGCGCTCAGGAAGAGCGCGAGCCGAGCTTGCATGTAACCCCCATCGAGTATCGGGCGCCCGCCCCTGGGCCGCCCTGGTTCTTCATCGGTGAAGCTATTTGCGCGGGCCGATCCCCCGCAACGACCGGCAAGGCGGTTCGCCCGACACCCGGTAAGGCAGGGTCCAGGACGCCCGCGGGTGGGTCCCTCGACGCCCGCGCGGGTAGGGGCGCTAGGCCGCCGCGCCGGCGAGGACGCGGGCGGCCTCGACGCGGTTGTGCACGCCGAGGCGCTCGTAGATCGTGCGCACGTGGAACTTGACCGTGTTGCGCGAGATGTACAGGCGCGCGGCGATCTGGTCGTTGTCCATCCCCAGCGAGAGGAGCTGGAGGACCTCTCGCTGGCGCGGGCTGAGCTGCCCGAGCGGGTTGGCCGCCGAGCGCTGGACCTGGCGCAGCCAGCCGGCCGGGAAGACGGCGTGGCCGGCGACGACCTGGGCCAGCGCGGCCACGAGCTCGACGCCCGCGGTGCTCGTGAGCACGACGCCGTCGAGGTCGCCCTCGCGCGCCGCCACGCTGAGCATGTCGTCGAGCGCGTCGGCCACGACGACGATCCGCAGCTCCGGCGCGACCGCCCGGATGCGGTCCAGGGCGACGAGCGTCCCTGCCGTCGGGTCGAAGCCGGCGTCGAGCACGAGCACGTCGGCCTCGATCTGCGGGAGGTTGCCCAGCAGCGCCGCGGGCTCGCACGCCGAGCCCACCACGACCAGCCCGAGATCGCCGAGCAGCCGGCCGAGAGCCTCGGCCATCAGCTCGCGCTGGTGGGCGACGACGACACGCACGCCTTGTTCTTGAGGCCGGACCAATTGCACAGGCAGGGGAATCCTCGCCCGATCCATCGGCCGGGTCAGGGGAAGTTCTTTCCCAACCGGGTGACTCCGGCACCCCATGGTCCGCGCGCGGACCATGCGCCGATCGGCGGATTTGGGCGCTCGGTGGTAGGTATTACGTGCCGAACGGCACGAGCTTTTCAGCCTGCGGGGCGGTTGCGCGGGGCCCGGACGGCGCGGGCCGCCGGCCCATGGGACGGCCGCCAGACCTGGCGCGTTGACGCCTACCGCAACGGCGGTAGCGTCGTCGCCATGCAGGCCAACGACATCACGCGCGAGCGCCTTCGCGCCCTGGCGGCGACGACGCCGGGCGACGGCAAGGTCCTCTCGCTCTTCCTCAACCTCGATCCGAGCGCGTTCGCCACCGCCGCGGCGCGCGGCACGGAGCTGCGGTCGGTGCTCGACCGGGCGGCGCGGCTGGTCCGCGAGGACGCGTCGTTGAGCCCGCACGCAAGGAGCGCGCTGCGCCGCGATGTCGAGCGCGCGCGGGCCGAGCTCGCCGACGGCGGCGCCCTCGACGCCCGCGGCGCCCACGGCCTGGCGGTCTTCGTCTCGAGCGCCGCCGGCCTGTTCGAGGTCCTGCGCCTCGCCGAGCCCGTCGACCACGACCCGGTGATCGCCGACGCGCCGTACCTCGAGCCGCTCTCGGCCATCGGCGCCCCCGAGCGCTGGTGCGTGCTGCTCGTCAACCGGCGTACGGCGCGCCTGTTCTGCGGGCCCGGCGCCGCCCTGGAGGAGCTCGAGCAGATCGACGACGACATCCGCCGCCGCCACGATCAGGGCGGCTGGTCGCAGGCCAACTACCAGCGCTCGATCGACAAGGACGTCGCCGATCACCTGCGCCGCGCCGCCGAGGTCGCCTTCGCTCGCCTCAAGGACGACCTGCCGGTCGGCATCCTCGTCGGCGCCCCGAGCGAGCTGGCGGGCGACTTCGAGGCCCAGCTTCACCCCTACCTCGCCGAGCGCCTCGCCGGACGCCTGGAGATCGACGTCGAGCACACGAGCGCCGAGGCGGTCCGCCAGGCCGCCGCGCCTCACGTCGAGCGCGCCGCCCGCGCCCGCGTGGACGCCGCCGTGGCGCGCCTGGCCGAGGCCTTCGGCACCGGCACCGGCCGCGCCGCCAGCGGACTCGAGGAGGTGCTCGCGGCCGTGCACGAGCAGCGCATCGAGGCGCTGCTCGTCGAGGACGGCTTCGCGGCGCCGGGCGCCGTGTGCCCGGCCTGCGGGTGGCTGAGCGCCGACGGCGCCACGGCGTGCCCCGCGGACGGCAGCGCTGTCGAGCGCGTCGAGGACGTGGTCGAGGTCGCCGTCGCGCGGACGCTCACCCAGGACGCGGACGTCCACGTGCTGCGCGACCGGCCGGAGCTCGCCTCGCACGGTCGCGTGGCCGCGACCCTGCGCTTCTAGGCGACCCGCTGCAGGCGCGGATTGGGACGCTCGTGGCGACCGGCCTTGGCGACCATGTCACCGTCGACGCGCACGACGTCGGCGGTGAAGTCGTTCTGGCCGCGCAGCAGCGAGGAGCCCACGCCGTAGGCGTCGACCGGCGCATGCTCGGCCTCGAAGCGCGCGATCTTCTCGGCGTCGAAGCCGCCCGAGACGACGATCCGCACGTGCCGGTGGCCCGCGGCGTCGAGCGCCTCGCGCACGCGCCGGGCCAGCAGCGCGGTGACGCCGCGGTTGCGCTCGGGGTCGGGCTCGCTCTGGAGGGCGACGTCGACGAGGCGCTCGGAGGTGTCCAGGCGCACGCCCCAGAGGCCCTCGCCGAGCGCGTCGGCGACCTCCAGCGCCGTCCTGACCGAGTCGTTCTCGAAGTCGACGAGCACGGTGATGTTCGTATCGGCGCCGTAGCGGCCGGCGAAGCTCCGCGCGGCCGCCACGGTGTCGCCCCCGAAGGCCGCGATCAGGCCGTGCGGAACCGTGCCCACGCCGCGCCCGCCCCACCACGACGCCTGGGCGTCGGTCGAGACGCCGATCGCGCCCGCGACGTGGGCCGCCCAGCCGTCGCCGGTCTGCACCAGCCAGTGGTCATGGCGCGCCGGGAAGAAGAGGATGGGCTTGCCGTGCGCGGCGTGCACCACCGCCGCGACGTTGCGCATCACGAGCGTGCGCCGCGCCAGGCATCCCAGGTAGACCGTCTCCAGATGCGCGAACAGCGAGTAGTCGCCCTCGATGGTCAGGACCGTCTCGAACGGCTCGATCGCGTCGCCCTCCGCGAGCGCGTGGACCTCGAGGTCGGCCCAGCCGCCCTCCCAGCCGCCGTCGACGTGGCGCCCGGCGCACAGGGCGAGGACGGCGATCGCCTCGTCGATGCCGCCGAGGATCGACTCCTCCTTCTGGAAGACCTGCATGAGGACGCGCGGGTGACGGTCCTCGAGCTCGAGCAGCTCGCGCGTGAGGTTGAAGTACTGGTCGGTGTAATACCCCTCGCGCATGCGCTCGACGGGCAGCCGGAACGTCTCGGGAGGCAGGCGCGCCACGCGGTGATCCTATGCACGACGTCGACTCGCTGATCGCCGAGCTGCGGCCCTACGTCGCCGACGAGCGCGTGCTCGAGGCGGTCGCCTCGGTGCCGCGCGAGCGCTTCGTGCCGGCGCCGCTGCGCGGCCGCGCCTACGACAACCGCGCCCTCTCCATCGGATGCGGCCAGACAATCTCCCAGCCGCTCGTCGTCGCGCGCATGAGCGAGCTGCTCGACCCGCAGCCGGGCGACCGGGTCCTCGACGTCGGCACCGGCTCGGGCTACCACGCGGCCGTCCTGGCGCGGCTCGGCGCCCACGTGTGGTCGATCGAACGCCACCAGCGCCTCTCGCGCCGCGCGGCGCGCAACCTCGAGGCCGCCGGGATCGACAACGTCACCCTCGTGGTCGGCGACGGCACGCGCGGCGTGCCCGAGGCCGCGCCGTTCGACGCGATCAACGTCGCGGCGGCGGGCAGCCTCGACGCCCTCGGCGAGCTCGAGGCCCAGCTCGCGCCGGGCGGCCGGCTCGTGGCGCCGGTCACCGAGCCCTTGCAGCGCCTGTCCATGACGCGCCGCACGCCCGCGGGGCTGGCGCGCGAGCTGTTCGAGGAGGTGCGCTTCGTGCCGCTCGTGCGCGACCGGTGAGCGCCTAGGGCTGCGAGGCGGGCGGGTGAAAGCCCTCCCACCGTCGCCGCTCCGCCTCGATGGCGGCCTGCTCGTGCTCGCCCAGGCGCGCGGCGGGCGCGCGCTCGGGGTCGCAGAGCAGCTCCAGGCAGCGCTCGGCGCACTCGGCGTGGCGCTCCTCGGGAGAGACGCGGATCGCGGCGATGACCCGGCTGACCAGGCTCACGCCCTGCACGCTACGCGCCCGGGAGCCGCTGGACAAGCGTGGCCACCGGGGCGAAGAGGTCGCCCTGCTCCTCGACGCGCCGCAGGACGTCGGCGGCCTCGAAGGTCAGGTCCTCGGGTGAGCGCGTGGCCGCGACCTCGTCCCAGGAGACCGGCGTCGAGACCGTCGGGCGCGCCATCGCCCGCAGCGAGTAGACGCTGACCGTCGTCTTGTTGACGTCGTTCTGGCTCCAGTCGACGAGCACCTTGCCCGCGCGGGCGGACTTCGTCTGGCGCGCGACGACGAGGCCCGGCTCCTCGCGCGCCAGCAGCTCGGCGACCGCCTTGGAGAACGCCTTGGTCTGCGCGAAGGTCGCCTCGCCGTTCAGCGGCAGGTAGACCTGCATGCCCTTCGAGCCCGAGGTCTTGGCGAAGCTCTGCAGCCCCAGCCCCTCGAACATCCCCTGCAGCAGCGTCGCCACGCGCGCGCACTCGACGACGGTCGCGGGCGGCCCGGGGTCGAGGTCGAAGGCGACGAGCGTCGGCCGCTCGGGCCTGGCGGCGAGCGCGAGCGAGGTGTGCAGCTCGAGGTCGGCGAGGTTGGCCAGCCACACGAGCGTCGGCTCGTCCTCGGCGAGGACGTAGTCGATCGAGCCCACGCGTGCGGTCTGCACCCAGTCGGGGCGGTGCGAGGGCGCGTTCTTCTCGTAGAAGAACTGCGCGTCGACGCCGTTGGGGTAGCGCTTGAGGGTCAGCGCGCGCCCGCCGACGTGCGGGAGCACCGCCGGCGCGATGCGCGCGAAGTAGTCGATGACGTCGCGCTTGGCGAAGCCGGCCTCGGGATAGAGGACCTTGTCGAGGTTGGAGAGCTTGACCTCGCGGCCCCCGACCTGCGCGACGACCGCGTTGGCCTCCTCGCGCACGACGAGCTCGGAGGGCTTGTCGTCGCGCAGGCCCTTGTAGGAGGGCGCGCGCAGCTGGCCGCCGTCGGTCCACTCGCGGAACTCGACCTCGGCCACGAGCTCGGGCTCGGCGAAGACGGCGCCGCGCGGGATCTTCGGCCCGCCCGGGGCGAAGGGCGAGTCCTCGCGCTCGAGCGGGCGCAGCCGCTCGCCGAGCACGTCGAGCTCGGACTCGGTGAAGCCGGTCCCGACGCGGCCGATGTGGCGCAGGCCGCCGTCGTCCTCGCGCACGCCGACCAGCAGCGCCCCGATCCGGTCGCGGCGCTTGCCGTCGCCCGGCACCCAGCCACCGATCACGACCTCCTGGCGGTGGACGTTCTTGATCTTCAGCCACGCCGGCGTGCGCCGACCCGGCTCGTAGGTCGAGTCCAGGCGCTTGGCGAGGACGCCCTCGAGGCCCTGCTCGGCGGTCGCGGCCAGGAGCTGCGCGCCGTGGCCGACGACGTGGTCGGGCACCCGCCAGCGCTCGCCTTCGCGCAGGCCGAGCTCGGCCAGGCGCGCGCGGCGCTCGACGTAGGGCAGCTCCATGAGCGAGTGCCCGTCGAGCCACAGCAGGTCGAAGATCACGTAGGTGACCGGCGTGTCCTTCATCAGCCGCCGGACGGCGCTCTCGGAGCTGACGTGCATGCGCCGCTGCAGGGCGCCGAAGCTGGGCCGCCCCTCGGCGTCGAGGGCGACGACCTCGCCGTCGAGGATCGCGCGGTGGTGGCTGAGGGCGCGGTTGAGGCGGCCGAGCTCGGGATAGCGCGGCGTGATGTCGAGCAGGTTGCGCGAGTGCAGGCGCAGGCGCCCGGGCTCGGAGTGGCAGATCGCCCGCACGCCGTCCCACTTGAGCTCGAAGGCCCAGTCGCCGTCGTCGCGCGGCAGCGTCCCGGCGCGCGCGAGCATGGGGACGAGCTTGTCGGGCATGGGCTCCGCCGCCGCGGGGTCGGCGGGCGGGTCCATGCGGTGGATCATCCAGTTCTTGGGGTCCTCGTCCTTGTCGATCGGGAAGAGCGCATAGCGGCCCTCGACGCGCGCGCCGTGCAGGCGCACCTCGATCTTGCGCGGCTCCCACTTGAGGATGTCGTAGGCGCCCCGGTCCCAGACGCGCATGCTCCCGGCGCCGTACTGGCCCTTGGGGATGTCGCCCTCGAACTCGAGGTACTCGAGCGGGTGGTCCTCGGTGTGGACGGCGAGGCGGTTGTCCTTCGGCGCCTCGGGCAGCCCGTTGGGGATCGCGAAGGAGACCAGGACGCCGTCGTGCTCGAGGCGCAGGTCCCAGTGCAGGCGGGTGGCGTGGTGCTCCTGGACGACGAAGCGCCCGCCACCGGCGCCCTCGTCGCCGTCGCCCATCGGCTCGGGGGTCGCGCCCGCCGTGCGCTTGGCGCGGTAGGTCTCGAGCTTGTCACTCACGTCAGCGCCCGGATCGCCTCGGCCGGGTTGCCGGCCACCAGCCAGCCCCCGGGGTGCTCGCCGGCGCGCACGACCGAGCCCGCCGCCACCACGGCGCGCGGGCCGATGCGCGCGCCGCGCAGGACGACGCAGTTCGCGCTCAGCAGCGCGTCGTCGCCGATCGCGATCGGCTCGGCGTGCAGCGGGCTGGCGCGCCAGCCGCGGCCGTCGTCCGTGTGGTCGGAGTCGATGATCGAGGTCCGCTCGCCGATGCCGGCGCGCGCGCCGATGCTGACCCCGGCCGTGGCGTGGATCGCGGCGAGGCGGGCGATCACCGCCTCGTCGCCGACGGTGAGCGTCGCGCGCGACTTCAGCAGGCACCCGTCGCGCACGTTGACCCGCTCGCCGAGGCGCAGCGCGCCGCCCTCCAGCTGGATCCGGCACCAGCCCTCGAAGCGCGTCCCGGCTCCGACGTCGAGCGTGCTGCCCGCGCTGACGGCGAGGACGAGGTCGCGGCCGAGGTCGACGTCGCGCCCGATGCGGATCGTCAGGGAGCCGCGGCCCGGGATCGGCTCCAGGCGCGGGAGGGTGCGAAAGCGCGGGGTCGCGTCGCAGGCGATGCGCGCCCGGATGCCCAGGCGCGCCAGGCGCGCGCGGGAGGCGACCGTCCAGAGGGTGAAGCGCAGGGCCCGAAGGGCGTGGACCAAGGCGCCGAGGATACCGTCAGCGCATGGTGCCGACCGGCGAGCTCACCGCCGGATCGTGAGCTGCGTCCCGACGGGCACCGTGCGCATCAGCCAGCGCACGGCGGCGTCGCGGGCGCGCAGGCAGCCCTCCGAGGCCGCCGCCCCGACGAGATCGGGGCGGTCGGTCGCGTGGATGGCCAGGCGGCCGTCGATCGGGCCCGTGCGCACCGTCGGCTGGTGGCCGGAGAGGGCGAGGATGCAGCAGCCGTAGGCGCTGCCGAAGGGGCGGCCGCCGAGCTTGTCGGTGATCGCGTAGGTCCCCGGCGGCGTCGGCGTCGAGGGCGCCCCGATCGCCACGCGCAGGGTGCGGACCCGGTGGGCGGCGTGCACGACGGTCAGCGTGCGCGCGCTGAGGTCGGCGGCCAGGCGCCAGCCTGTGCGCCGCGTGACGAACACGCGCCGGTCCACGCGGACCCACGCCCGCCTGCCGTTGGGGACCAGGAAGGTCGTGACCGCCGCCCACGGCCCGCGCCGGTGGGTGACCGAGAGGATCAGCCGCCGCCCGTAGACCGTCTTGGGGAGCACGCGGTACAGCAGCTTGCCTCCGGGTCGCACGTGCATCCGCACGAGGTGCCCGGGCCTGACTTTCAGGATCTCCGTCGGTTGCACGACGGGCGTGGGCGGGACCGCGAGCACGGTCCGATGCTACGGCGCGGGGCGGCCGGGCCGCGCAGCGCCAACTGATGTGTGACTCACGCACATGTGGGTACTGCTCCCACCATGAGCACACATGCGAAAGGCACATTCGAGATCAAGGGCTGGGAGGAGAGCCCCTACGAGGAGCTCGCGGGCGACGCCAAGCTGACGCGCGCGAGCGTGGCACAGGCGTTCACCGGCGACCTCGAGGGCGAGGGCTCCGTCGAGTGGCTCATGTGCTACCGCGAGGACCAGACGGCCGACTTCGTCGGCCTGCAGCGCTTCGTGGGGCGCCTGGGCGAGCGCTCGGGGAGCTTCGTGATGCAGACGCAGGGCACCTTCGACGGCTCCGAGGCGCGCGGTCGCCTGGAGGTGGTCGAGCGCTCCGGCACCGACGAGCTCGCGGGCATCACGGGCACGGGCGCCTTCACGGCGCCGCGCGGGCCCGAGGCCTCGGTCGAGCTCGACTACGACTTCGAGTAGCCCGATGGCAGCGCTGGCCCGCGACGGCAACGTCCTCGGCGCGCTGTCGCTCGCCGTCGCCGACCGGATGTCCGACGCCGTGGCCGCGGCCGCCGATCAGTCCCAGACGGCGGCCGCGGCGCTCTCGGCGCTCGAGCACTTCGCCGACGGCTGCTCGGTCGACCGCCTGCGGCGCGTGCTGGGCCTGACCTCGTCGGGCACCGTCCGGCTCGTCGACCGGCTCGTGGCCGCCGGGAACGTCCGCCGCAAGCCCGGGCCCGACGCGCGGACGACAAGCATCGCGCTGACCGCGGCCGGCCGGCGCGCGGCGCGGCGGGTCACCGCCGCGCGCGCCGCGGTGCTCGAGGACGCGCTGGCACCCCTCTCCCCCGCGCAGCGCGCCGCCTTCGAGCAGCTCGCCGCGCAGCTGCTCGACGGCGTCGTGCGCGCCAAGCTCGAGCGCGAGGCCGACGAGTCGACGCGCTGGACCTGCCGCCTGTGCGACCTGCGCGCCTGCGGGCGCGACGACGGGCACTGCCCGGCCGCCAACGCGGCCGCCGACGCGATCGCGCAGCGCGCCTAGCTGTAAGACCCGAGCAGGTTGTTCGGCGTCCCCGCCACGCCGGCGTGGGCGCGAACAGCTCACCGAGGGAGACCAGCCCGCCGCGCCGCCGGCCCTCGGGGGGCGCCGCGGGCCGCCAGGGGGCGCCGAACGTCGGTCTTCCCCCATCCACACGGGGTAGAACCGACGTTCGACCCCCCCGGGCACGGACCCGTTCCTCGGTGAGCTGTTCGCAGCGCAACGGGCCTCACAGCGACCCGGCACCCCGAACAATGTGCTCAGGAACTACACCTAGCCGGCGCCGAGCGCCTGGTCCAGGAAGCCGACGGTGCGCCGCTCGTAGGCCGCGGGGCGTGTGCGCAGGCCCGCGGTGTGGCCGCTGTCGGGGAGCTCCCAGAGCTGGACGCTCGCCCCGCCCGCGCGCTGATACAGGCGCGAGGCCGGGATCTCGGCGGGGAAGCCCCCGCTCGCGACGAGCAGCACCGGCCGCGGCGCGATGCGCGGGATCAGCCCCATCAGCGATCGCGACGGCTCCATGCCCGAAATCCCGCGCACCTGCTGCATGGTCAGCCACATCAGCGCGCGCTCGGTGGCGCTCGGGTGGGTGACGCGGTCACCGTCCATCGGGCGGGTGGCGCCGTCGGAGACGACGGCCGCCAGGCGGCGGTCGTGCGCGGCGGCCTCGAGCAGCACCTCGCCACCCAGCGAGAGGCCGAAGCCGGCGATGCGCCGCGGGTCGACGTCGGGCCGGTGGGCCAGGTAGTCGATCCCGGCCTCGATGGCCGGCTGGACGTTGTCGCCGAGCCCGTTGGCGTGGCCCTGGCTCTCGCCGTTGCCTGGGTCGTCGAGCGCGAGGACGCCGTAGCCGTGACGGGCGAGCATGCGCACGTGGGCCGTCACGCGCCCGCGGCTGCCGCCCGAGCCGTGGCTGAGGAGCACGGCGGCGCCGTTGCGCGAGGGGACGTACCAGGCGGCGAGCCTAACCCCGTCCGGCGTGGCGAACCTGACCTCCTGGTGCGAGATCCCGACCGACGACTCGTGCACCGCCCACCGCGGCGCGTGGGTGATCAGGTTGGCGTAGGCGAAGGACGCCACCAGGACGGCGCCGAGCACCGCGCCGGCGATCCAGGCGGCCACGTGCGCCGCGCGCCAGCGGCGCTCCGGCCGGCGTGGCGCACGGCGCGGCGCGAAGGCCGCGGCCACCCCGGAGAGGACGAGCGCCACCCCGCCGATCGCGTAGCCGACCCCGGTGACGTCGCGCCAATCCGGGCCCGAGTTGATCACGTGCAGGACGTGCGAGACGACGGCGAAGCCGACGACGACGAGGCCCACCGAGACGCCGAGCGCGACGCGCGTGGGGCGCGTCACGTGCGGCCGGGCAAGTGCCCAGGCGGCCGCCACGGCGACGATCCCGACGACGCCGAGCAGCGAGGTCGACGGCCCGGAGAAGGCGAGATTCGAGCAGATGGGCCACCACCAGCGCCAGGCCGACGAGCAGCGCGGGGCGCTCGAGGCGGGCGAGGTTCGTCGTCATGCCTCAAGGGTCGCCCACCTCGCGACCGCCGCCCACCGTGCTGACCCGCAACCCGGCGGCGGGTGTCCGGGGTGCCGGGGTGCGGGATCCCCGCGCCGCCGCCGGGCGCTACCCGCCCGCGACCGCGGGGAGGATCTGCACCTCTTGGCCGTCGGCGACGGGCGTGTCGAGCCCGTCGCCGAAGCGGATGTCCTCGCCGTCGACGTAGACGTTGACGAAGCGGCGCAGGCCGCCGTCGCCGTCGGAGAGGCGGTCGCGCAGCTCGCCGTGGATGTCGAAGAGCGCGTCGAGCACGGCGCCGACGGTGGCGCCCTCGACGCTCACGGCGCTCTGGCCGCCCGCCGCCTCGCGCAGCTGGGTCGGGAGCTTGACCGTCGGCATCAGGCGCGCACCTCGGCGCCCTCGACCTCCTCGACGAACCGGTCGTACGAGGGCTCGATCTCATAGGACTCGAAGGTGCCGCGAACGGCGTCGAGGGTCTTCAGGCCCTCGCCGGTGATGACGATGACCACGCGCTCGTCGGCGCCGATGTCGCCGCGCTCGGCGAGCTTGGCCAGGACCGCGGTGGTCACGCCGCCCGCGGTCTCGGTGAAGATCCCCGTCGTCTCGGCGAGCAGGCGGATGCCGGCGCGGATCTCGTCGTCGGAGACCGAGTCGATCGAGCCGCCGCTGCGGCGCGCGAGGTCGAGCGCGTAGGGCCCGTCGGCGGGGTTGCCGATGGCCAGCGACTTGGCGATCGTGTCGGGCTTGACCGGCTTGCAGAAGTCGGCGCCGGCGGCGTACGCGGCGGCGACCGGCGAGCAGCCGTCGGCCTGCGCGCCGTTCATGGCGGGCGCGCTGCCGCGCGCGAGGCCGAGCTCGAGGAAGTCGTCGAAGCCCTTGGCGATCTTCGTGTACAGCGAGCCCGAGGCGATCGGCGCCACGACGCGGTCGGGCACCTCCCAGCCGAGCTGCTCGGCGATCTCGTAGGCAAGCGTCTTGGAGCCCTCCGCGTAGTACGGGCGGACGTTGATGTTCACGAAGGCCCAGTCCTCGCGCTCGCCGCTGACCTCGGTGCAGAGGCGGTTGACGTCGTCGTAGTTGCCCTTGACCTTCACCAGGTTGGTCCCGTAGACGCCGGTGGCGAGGATCTTCTGCTCCTCGAGGTCCGACGGGACGAAGACGTAGGTGTCCATCCCCAGCGCGGCGCCGTGGGCGGCGACCGAATTGGCGAGGTTGCCGGTCGAGGCGCAGGCGAGCGTCGTGTAGCCCAGCTCGCGGGCGCGCGTGGCGGCCACCGAGACGACGCGGTCCTTGAAGGAGTGCGTCGGGTTGGCGGCGTCGTTCTTGACCCAGACCTCGCGGAGGCCCAGACGGGCGGCGAGGCGGTCGGCGCGCACGAGCGGCGTGCACCCGGCGGGCAGGCCGGTGCGCGTGCGCGGCTGGGGCCCCTCGAGGGGCAGGAAGTCGTGATAGCGCCAGATGTTCTGTGGCCCGCCCTGAATCCGCCGGCGGGCGTGCTCGACGTCCTGGATGTCGTGCTCGTAGGCGACCTCGAGCGGGCCGAAGCAGCGGTCGCAGACGTAGCGCGCCTCGAGGCCGTACTCCGCGCCGCACTCCCTACACGTCAGGTTGGTGGCTCCCATGATGCAAAAACCTCCGCCGGAATCTCGTTCGTGGCGGAGGTCTGGAAAGCCTCGGCCACATCTCTCAGGAATTGGCACCTTTCCCGCATGCGGGAGGTTGCCGGGGCTTCATAGGGCCAGTCCCTCCACCCCTCTGGATGTGTCCAGCTATGTAGGAGCGGACCTTAGCAAGGCTTTGGCAAGGTGCAAGGCGCAGGTAGACTCCGTTGCAGAGCGAATTCCGATGCTGACCGCGATGACGACCGACGAGCCGCGAAGTCCCCATGCCCAATCTGCCCAAGCCACGCCTGCGGCGTACGGCGCGGACTCGCGGCGGGGTCGTCACACGCGCATCCGAGCCTGAGCGCCCCAACGTCGAGGTCGTCGAGTACTCGACACAGGACGGCTACTCGCTGCGCTGGCTGAACATCGAGCAGCCGCGCGCCGTCGACCGCGCCTGGCTGGAGGAGCACTTCGACTTCCACGCGCTCGACTACGAGGACGTCTACAGCCGCAACCAGCGCCCGAAGGTCGACGAGTACGACGACTACCTCTTCGTCGTCCTGCACTTCCCCGCCTACGACAAGGTCGTCGGGCGCCTGAACGCCGCCGAGCTCGACGTCTTCGTCGGGCCCGACTACGTCATCACGCTGCCCAACCAGCCGATCCAGCCGCTCGAGTACCTCTTCGAGCGCTGCCGCACGCGCACGGACCTGCGCGAGCAGCTGTTCTCCAAGGGCCCGGGCTACCTGCTCTACAAGATCGTCGACGACTGCGTCGACGCCTCGTTCCCGATGCTGCGCAAGATGGGCAACAAGCTCGAGCGCCTCGAGGACGACATCTTCGAGGGCGAGCACTCCTCCGAGATCGTGCGCGACATCTCCAACGTCAAGCAGGAGATCATCAACTTCCGCCGCGTCGTGCGCCCGCAGCGCGCGGCGCTGAAGGACCTCGAGGCGACCAGGCGCTACATCCCCGACGACCTCGAGATCTACTTCGACGACATCAACGACGCCTCCGAGCGCATCTGGGACACGCTCGAGAACTACAAGGAGGTCGTCGAGGCGCTCGAGTCGACCAACGAGTCGGTCATCTCGCACGGCATCAACGACACCTTCCGGGTGCTGACCGCGATCAGCGTCATCGTCCTGCCGCTCACGCTGATCGCCTCCATCTGGGGCATGAACACGAAGGTGCCCGGCGAGGGCTCGCCCGGCGGCTTCATCGCCGTCGTCGCGGTGATGGTCATCGTGCTCGCCGTGTCGATCGCGCTCTTCAAGCGCCGCGGCTGGCTCTGAGCAGAGCCCCTCGGCGCGCCGCCGGCCTGCGGGAGAGGGGCCGGCGGCGCTCCGCGATGCCTTCGTGGGCGGCGACGGGGAGGAGGAGGAATCGCTGCCCGGGGCGCGGGACGCGGCGTATGTGAGGAGGTGCGCGTCGTTCGCAGTGAGGGGTAGCGGAAGGATCGCGCGCGAGCGCGGGGGCGCCAATGCGGCTCGCCTGTGTGATCGAGGTTCGGCTAACCCGACCTGCGCGCCCGCACGAGGCAGAACTGCGTCCCCGCGCCGAGGACGCGCTCGACCTCCAGGCCGCCGTCGGCGGCCGCCGCGCGCAGCGCCTGGAGATCGACGGCCGACCCCAGCCACGCCGGGTCGCGCTGGCCGCGCGGCGCCTGGCGCAGCGCGACGCGCACGCGTCCCGGCGCCCTCGTGGGGTGGTGGACGGCGGGGTCGTCGGAGACCTGGAAGGCGGCCCATCCGCCCGGGCGCAGCACGCGACCCATCTCGCGCACGTAGCCGTAGGTGAGCTCGGGCTCGGGCAGGTGCTGGAAGACGACGTGGGAGACGATCGCGTCGGCGCTCGCGTCGTCGAGGACGCGCAGCGTGGCGCCGTCGCCGAGGTGCCACGTGACGTTCCGAAGCTCCGGGTTGAGCGCGCGGGCGCGGGCGAGCATCTCGGGCGACACGTCGACGGCGCGGACGTGGCCGGCGCGCGCGGCCAGCGCGCGCGTGAGGCGCCCGATACCGCAGCCGAGGTCGACGACCACGTCCGTGGGGTCGAGCTCGACGTCGAGGCGGTCGAGCAGGCCCGCGACGACCGCCTCGCCGCCGCGCCACAGACGCTCGGGATCGGCGTGGCGGTAGGGCAGCTCGTTGTCGACGAAGTGCAGCGCGTCCTCGCGCGCCCGGGCGTCCCAGAACTCCGCCATGCCCATGGCCCGGAGACTAAGGTGCCCGCCGTGAGCGGCGCGGAGGACCGGATCACGCTCGAGGGCCTCAACCGGGCGCTGCTCGCGCGCCAAGGGCTGCTCGAGCGCCTCGACGCTCCGCTCGCCGAGGCGGTCGAGGCGATCGGCGCCGTCCAGGCCCAGCAGTGGAACGCCCCGCCGGTCGCCCTGTGGTCGCGCGTGGAGGGCTTCACCCCGGGCGACCTCTACGCGGCGCTGGAGGCGGGCGACCTCGTGACGGGGACGCTGCTGCGGGTGACGCTGCACCTCGTCTCCGCGCGCGAGCACCCCGCCTACGCCGCGGTGGCCGCGGCCGAGGCCGGCCACCACTGGCGGCGCACCGACGCCGAGCCCGGCAAGGCGGTCGCGCCGCTGCTGACCAAGCTGCGGGCGTACGCGCGGCGCACGCCGCGCACCGGCGAGGAGGTCGGCGCCTTCATCGAGGAGTGGGTCGCCGAGCACCCGGACGCCCTCGATCCCGGCGAGCTCGAGCGCCAGCGCGAGCTGCAGTGGCGGCCCTTCCAGCGCTGGAGCGCCTTCGTGCGCGTGCCCGCCGACGGCGCCTGGGGATCCAAGGCGCCCACGTCGCTGTCCACGGCGCCGCGCCCGCGCGGCGCGCCCAAGGGCGACGCCGCCCTCGACGAGGTGGTGCGCCGCCACCTGCGCGCCTTCGGCCCCGCCGCGGCCGACGACGTCGCGAGCTGGATCGGCGCGCGCAACCCGCCGGTCCGCGCCGCGCTCGAGCGCCTGGAGGGCGAGCTCGTGCGCCTGGAGGACGAGGATGGCCGCGCGCTGCACGACCTCGCCGGCGCGCCCCGTCCCGAGCCCGACACCCCGGCGCCCGTCCGCCTGCTCGCCCCCTTCGACAGCGTCCTGCTCGCCTACGCGAGCAAGCGCCGCGAGCGCATCCTGCCCGACGAGCACCGCGACGCCGTCTACGAGCGGCGCAACCTGCGCATCCGCCCGACCTATCTCGTCGACGGCCGCGTGGCCGGGACCTGGGCGCTCGAGGTCAAGCGCCGCGTCGCCGTCGTCACCCTCACGGCGCTGCAGAAGCTGCCCCGCGCGACACGCAGCGAGCTCGTCGCCGAGGCCGAGCGCCTGGCCAAGGCGATCCAGCCCGAGGCCAAGGGCCACGACGTCGTCGTCGCGACGTGAGGGCGACGGTCGTCGTCCCCGCCCGCGACGCGGCGGCCACCCTTGAGGCGACGCTCGACGCGCTCGCCGCCCAGGACGCCGACGGCTTCGAGGTCCTCGTCGTCGACGACGGGTCGGCCGACGACACCGCGGCGCTCGCCGCCGCCCATCCGGCGGTGACCGAGGTGCTGCGGGCCGGCGGCGCCGGCCCGGGCGCCGCCCGCAACGCCGGCGCGGCCCGCGCCCGCGGCGCCGTCCTGGCTTTCACGGACGCCGACTGCGTCCCGGCTCCCGGCTGGCTGCGCGCCGGCCTGGAGGCGATGGCGGACGCCGACGTCGTCCAGGGCCCGGTGCTCCCGGCCGGACCGGTCGGCCCCTTCGACCGCACGCTGTCGGTGCAGCGGCCCAGCCCGCTCTTCGAGACGGCCAACCTGCTCGTGCGTGCCGAGCGCTTCTGCGGCTTCGAGCCGTGGCTCGCCCCGGCGCGGTCCAAGGAGCTCGGCGAGGACGTGTGGCTCGGCTGGCGGCTCGTGCGCGCCCGCGCCCGCGTCGCGTGGGCGCCCGAGGCGGTCGTCCGCCACGCCGTCCAGGAGCGGGGCGCCCTCGCCTACGTGGCCGAGCGCGGCCGGCGGCGCTTCTTCCCCGAGCTCGTGGCGCGGGTGCCCGAGCTGCGCGACGCCCTCTGCCATCGGCGCGCCTTCCTCACGCGCCGCGGCGCGCGCTTCGACCTCGCGGTCGCGGCGCTCGCCGCCGCGGCGCTCACGCGCCGCGCGGCGCCGCTGGCCGCCGCGGCCCCCTATGCGGCGCTCGCGGTGGGCGAGGCGGCCCGCCACGGGCGCCGGCGCGCCCCGGCCGTGCTCGGCGCGCAGGTGGCCGCCGACGCCGTCGGGCTGGCGGCGCTGATCTACGGCTCGGCGCGGGCGCGGACCCTCGTGTTGTGAAACGCCGCCCTTCACAAGGTGTAGAAATCGCCCGTGCCGCCCATCGACTCGCTCGAGCGCCTCGCCGACAGCTATGCCGCCCTGGAGCGGCCCGTCGAGCGCAAGCGGATGCTCGTGATCGTCAATCCGTACGCGACGACGGTCTCCGACCGGCTCAAGAACCTCGTCGTCTACGCGCTGCAGGGGCGCTACGAGGTCGACGCCATCGACACCGAGGCGCGCGGGCACGCCATCGAGCTCTGCCGCGAGGCGGCGGCCGAGGGCTACGACGTCGTGGTGGCCTTCGGCGGCGACGGCACCGTCAACGAGGCGGCCAACGGCCTGGCCCACTCCGCCACCGCGCTCACCCCGCTCCCGGGCGGCGCCACCAACGTCTACTGCAAGATGCTCGGCGTCCCCGGCGAGATCGTCGACGCCACCGAGCGCCTGCTGCGCGTGGCCGACGACTGGCGCCCGCGCCAGGTCGACCTCGCCCACGTCAACGGGCGCGCCTTCACCTTCTCGGGCGGCATCGGCCTCGACGCGTCGGTCGTCAAGCGCGTCGACGCCAACCCGGCGCTCAAGGCCAAGCTCAAGCAGTGGTACTTCTCGTTCTCGGCGGTCTCGACCTTCACGAAGAACTACATCATTCGCCCGCCGCGGCTGGAGGTCCACGTCAACGGGCAGGTCGTGCGCGGGGTCACCGTCGTCGTGCAGAACGGCGGCGCGTACACGTACTTCGGCGAGCAGCCGATCAGCGTGATCGACGGCCTCGAGCTCGCCGATGGGCTCGTCGGCGGCGTCGTGCTCGAGCGCGCCGCCCCGATCGACATCCCGACCGTCGCGCTGCGGCTGCTGTCCGACCGCCTGCGCGTCGCCGACCACCGGCGCGTGACCGGGTTCACCACCTCCGAGGACCTGCGCGTCACCTCGATCGACGGGCGGCCGGTGCCGCTTCAGGTCGACGGCGACTACATCGGTGACGCCGTCGACGCCGTGTTCGGCGTCTGGCCGCGGGCCCTGACGGTCGTCGCTTGATCGACGGCCGCGTCGTCGTCGAGCGCGGCGGACGCCCCGAGAGCGAGCACCGCTTCACCTGGCGCGCGGCGGGCGGCGCCCCCGACGCGCAGGCCTTCCTGCGCTCGGCGGCCAAGCCGCTGCAGGCGCTGCCGGCGGTGCGCGCGGGCGTCCTGGAGCGCTTGGGCCTCGACGACCGCCATCTCGCGATGGCCTGCGCCTCGCACGGCGGCTCGCCCGCGCACGTCGCGCGCGTCGCCGAGGTCCTCGCCGCCGCGGGCGTGGGCGTCGACGACCTGGCCTGCGGCGCGGTCCCGCCGCGCGAGCCCGCCGCCGCGGCCGCGCTCGACGGCCCGCCGGGACGCATCCACCACAACTGCTCGGGCAAGCACGCGCTCGGGCTGGCGCTGTGCGTCGTCGAAGGCTGGCCGCTGGAGGGCTACCTCGCGGCCGACCACCCGCTGCAGCGCGCGATGGCCGCGTCGGTCGCCGAGGCGCTCGCGGCGGGCGCGCCCGCGACAGCCGTCGACGGCTGCGGGATGCCGACCTTCCACGCCCCGCTGGCGGCGCTCGCGGGCGCCTTCGGCCGCCTCGCCGGCGGCGGGCTGGGCGTCGAGGGGGTCCGCGTCGCCGCCGCGATGCGCGCCCACCCGGAGCTCATCGCCTACGCGGGCGCGATCGACACCGAGCTCATGCGCGAGCTCGACGTGGTGGCCAAGATCGGCGCCGAGGGCGTGATCGCGATCGGCACCTCCGACGGCCGCGGCGTGGCGGTCAAGGTGGCCGACGGCGCCCTGCGCGCCCTCGACCCCGCAGCGGTCTGGGCGGCGCACGAGGTCCTCGGACTGGCGGTCGGCGCGCCGGGGCTCGCGGCCCTCGCCGAGCCCGTCGTGCGCAACTCGCGCGGGACGGCCGTGGGGCGGCTGTACGTCGCCGCATCCTCCTGAGGGACGACGGAGGGGTCCTCCCCGAGGGCGACCGCGGACCCGCCAAGCGGCCGACGACGGACTGTCGGAGCGCTGACACCCTGGTGGGCCATGACCTCTCTCCCCCGAACGCTGCGGCCAGGCCCTACAAGCTGACGGTCACCGCCCGCGCCATGGCCGGCGCCGGCACGACGAAGGCCACGACGGCCTTCCGGATCGTCGGGTAGCGACTCCCGGCGCCGCCGTCCACTGCCCCGGACGGCGGCGCCGGCGCTTCCCGCATCACCTCTCCCTCTCTCTCCCGCGAAACGAAAGAAGTCACGAGCATGATCACCGGACCTCGCGTCCTCGCCGCCCTCACGGCCGCCGGCATCACGGCCGCGATCGCACTGACCCCGACCTCGCCGTCGAACGCGTCCAACCTCCACCAGGACCACAAGTCGCCGAACATCTCCGCGCGCCACGGCCACCCGATCCGCTGATGGGCTGCTGTCAGCCGCGCGGCGTCGTGTGGCGCCGCGCGGCCGGGCACCGAGGGAGGGAGGCCCCCGCCTGCGGGCGGGCCGCCGGAGTCGGCTCGGCGGCGAACCTGTCCGACTTTGCTTCGGAAAGCGAGGGCAATTCGGACCAGTTCACGTGCGGAGCCACGGGCGGGCCGCCCCGCCGCCCACTCCCCCCTCGGTGATGCTGTTCAGGCCGCCGCCCGCGACCGCGCGGCTCAGCCGGCGCCCGGGGTCACCCGGTAAGCATCGAAGACCGAATCGATGTTGCGCAACCGCGTGATCGTCTGCTTGAGCGCCTGGGTGTCGGCGACCTCGACGACGAAGCGATTCTGGACCATCGGGCTCGAGACGATGCAGCGGGCCTCGACGATGTTGATGCCCGCCTCGGCGAAGGTGCGCGAGAGGTCCTCGAGCAGGCGGTGGCGGTCCCAGGCGTCGACCTGGAGCTCGACCTTGAAGGCCGTCGCGTGGTCGCCCTCCCAGTGGACGCGGACGAAGCGCTCGGGGTCCTTGCGCAGGGCCGCGGTGTTCGGGCAGTCGTCGCGGTGGATGGTGATGCCGCGCCCGAGCGAGACGTAGCCGACGACCGGGTCGCCGGGGACGGGGCGGCAGCACTTGGCCATGCGCAGCATGACGTCGTCGACGCCCTCGACGCGGATGCCGTAGGTGGTGCTCGTGCCCGTGGGCTGGCGGCGCTGGCGGCGGGTCGAGACGAGCGACTCGGCGGTCGTCGCCTCCTCCTCGGCGGCCTCGCCCTGCTTGAGGCGCTGCAGGACCTTGTTGACGACGACCTTCGGCGAGATCTTGGCCCCGCCGAGGGCGATGTAGAAGTCGTCGGCCTTGCGGAAGCCCATCTCGCGGATCACGTCGGCCAGCAGCGGCGAGGCGGTGATCTTCTGGGCGGGCAGGCCGGCCTTGTTGAGGTGCTCCTGCAGCAGCGCGCGGCCGGTGTGCTCGGTGTCCTCGCGCGACTCCTGGCGGAACCACTGCTTGATCTTGTTGCGCGCACGGGTGGTCTTGACGACGGCCAGCCAGTCGCGCGACGGGCCGCGCTCGCGCTTGCTCGTCAGCACCTCGACGATGTCGCCGGAGTTGAGCTGGTAGTTGAGCGGGACGATCTTGCCGTTGACCTTCGCGCCGACGCAGCGGTGGCCGAGCTCGGTGTGGATCTCGTAGGCGAAGTCCAGCGGCGTGGCGCCCGCGGCCAGCGACTTGACCTCGCCGCGCGGCGTGAAGACGAAGACCTCCTCGTCGAAGAGGTCGACCTTCAGGTTCTCCATGAACTCCTTGGGGTCCTGGAGCTCCTGCTGCCAGTCGAGCATCGAGCGCAGCCACTTGAGCTTCTGCTCACCCTGCGGCGCGGGCTTGCCGCGCGAGCCCTCCTTGTAGATCCAGTGCGCGGCGACGCCGAACTCGGCCATGTCGTGCATCTCGCGCGTGCGGATCTGGATCTCCAGCGGCAGCCCTTCGGGACCGATCACCGTCGTGTGCAGTGACTGGTACATGTTGAACTTGGGCATCGCGATGAAGTCCTTGAAGCGGCCGGGCAGCGGCTTCCACAGCGAGTGGATGACGCCGACCGCTCCGTAGCAGTCCTTCACCGAGTCGACGATGACCCGCATGGCCGTGAGGTCGTAGATCTCGTTGAACTCGCGGCCCTTCTTGGTCATCTTCGAGTAGATCGAGTAGAAGTGCTTCGCCCGGCCGGCAATCTCGGCGTGGATGCCGAGGGCGTCGAGCTCGCGCGTGAGCTCCGAGCCGCTGCGGTGCACGTACTCCTCGCGCTCCTCGCGCTGCTGGTTGACCAGGCCCTTGATCTCCTGGTACTTGCGCGGGTGCAGCGCGGCGAAGGCGAGGTCCTCGAGCTCCCACTTGATCGCGTGGATGCCCAGGCGATGCGCGATCGGGGCATAGATCTCGAGCGTCTCCTTGGCCTTGTCGATCTGCTTCTGCTTGGCCAGGGCGCCGATCGTGCGCATGTTGTGCAGGCGGTCGGCGAGCTTGATGAGGATGACCCGGATGTCCGTGGCCATCGCGACCATCATCTTGCGGTAGTTCTCGGCCTGCGCCTCGTCGCGGCTCGTGAAGGTGATGCCGGTGAGCTTGGTGACGCCGTCGACGAGGGTGGCGACCTCGTCGCCGAAGCGGTCGCGGACCTCGTCGAGCGAGGCGCTGGTGTCCTCGACGGTGTCGTGCAGCAGCGCCGCGCACAGCGTCTCGGTGTCCAGGCGCATGCCCGCGCAGATCTTGGCCACGCCGACGGGGTGGACGATGAAGTCCTCGCCCGACTTGCGCCGCTGGTCGGCGTGGTGTTCGCACGAGAAGAGGAAGGCATCCTCGACGCGCGTGCGGTCGATCGCGACCGCCGCGTCCTCGGAGTGCTCCTCGACGATCGCGAAGAGATCGCCGAGCAGCCGGCGCTCGGTGTCGGTGAGGTCGGCGCGCCCGACGGGCCCGTGCTGGTCGGGATGCACGACGCGGTCGACGGGCATGCGCTCGGCGGGCGCGCGCGCACCGTTGCGCGGGGCCGTGGCGGCGGCCTGCGGCGGGTCGGTGCGCGGCTCGAGAGCCATGCAACAGAGGGTACCCCAGGGGTCAGCGGCTGCCACGGACCATTGGGCGGATCTTGCAGAACCTCAGACAGTTCGAAGGACGTCGAACATCTGATAGAGTTCGATCTCCGTCGAACTCGGCCGTGAGGAGCCAGGATGACCCAGAACGACACGTCGCGCGCGGCCGAGAACGGCACGCTGCGCCACCCCGACAAGACCCGCAGGCTCCAGCGCAAGCGGCGCGTGAAGCGCGGGATCGTCGCGAGCTACATCCACGAGCTCTCCGAGCGCCATCGCGATGGCGCGGCCGGCCTGGAGCCGGCGGTGCCGGAGGTCGTGGCGCCCGCGCCGGCGGGCTGAGCGCCCGCGCGGGCGCGGCCAGGCGGACGGAGTGGCGGCGCGGCGCAGCCGCGCGGCGCTGATAGGTGTGGTTCCTGCGGAGGTTGTTCGCAGTGGCCGGTGGCGGCACGAGCAGACCACCGAGGCAAGGCAGTCAGCGGCGGTGCGGGACGCGAGCGGCTGTGTTCGGGGTTCGGGCCCGCTCTGCGCGGGGACTGGAGGATTGTGGGGGCTCTGGGCCCCACAATCGTTCAATCGGTGGCCGCGTGCGCTGGTGGCGCCGCTACGCGGCCCGCGCCGGCCGGGCGCCCGGTGCGAGCCGGGCGCGCCCCTCGGCCAGGCGCGTGGTGCAGGCGCGGAAGGCGGCCGACTGCTCGAGCTCGGTGCGCCGGGCCGGGAGCAGCTGGGCCTCGCGCTCGCCGACGCGCACGAGGCCGAGCTCGTCGAGCACGCGCAGGGCGCGGCCGGCGGCGGCCGGCGACGGCGCGGCGGCGACGGCCGCGGCGAGAGGCGAAGCGGCCCCGCCGGGAGCGGCGCGCGCGGCGGCGCCGTCGCGCAGCGCTCGATACACGGCCGCCGCCACCGGGCGCAGGTCGTAGGCCGCCTCGTGGGCGCGCAGCGCGAACTGGACCTCGGCCTCCCCCCACGCCAGCGTGAAGCGCTCGTCGACGAGCGCGGCCTGGGTGTCGGCGGTCGGCGGGTCGAGGGCCAGGACGTGCGCATAGGCGCCGAGCAGCGCCGGGTCGTGCTCGACGGCGTGCCAGGCGGCGACGTCGAAGCCGCCGAGGCGGCCCTCGAAGTGGCCGCGACGCCGGCGCGCATCGGCGCAGGCGACGAGCACCGGCTCGCCCGAGGCCACGAGCGCCGCCAGCGTACCGGCCGCGCCGCCACCGCGGCGGTCGCGCGGGACGCCCGGAGCGCGCGCCGTGGCGCCGGCCACCGGCAGCGGCGCCGCCAGCTCGGCCAGCGCCGCAGCGACCTCGTCGTCGGGCTCGCCCGCGAGCCCCACCGGCGCCGGGCAGGGCGCCTGCGCGTGACGCAGGACGAGCCGCGGCTCGACGGCCCCGTTCCACTCGTTGAGCTCGAGCGTGAAGGTCGCGTCGTGGACCTCGCCGTCGGGCAGGCGGCTCGTCCCGAACGCGACGGCGCGCGCCCGGTGGCCCCCGGCCTGCACCGTGAAGCGCACGTGG
Organism: uncultured Actinomycetes bacterium; assembly: GCA_963851295.1. GTDB lineage: Bacteria > Actinomycetota > Thermoleophilia > Solirubrobacterales > Solirubrobacteraceae > JAOPZW01. Next base: position 270,689 of record CAWKOS010000010.1, read on the forward strand.
CGGCCCTCCTCCCCCATCGGCCGCGCGTCGACGAGCCGCGCCGCCGGCACGAGCAGCGAGACCGAGGGGTTGGCGATCCCGAAGGGCGCGAGGCGCTCGAGCTCCTCGGCCAGCGCGAGGCCAAGCTCGTCGCCCGCCACGACGGCGTCGACCCGCTCGCGGGGCACGAGGTCCTCGGGCGCAAGCACAGCGCCCGCGTGCGCGACGAACGCGCCGCGGAAGGCGTCGAGCGAGGCGCGCGCGATCGTGCAGCCCGCCGCGGCGCGGTGGCCGCCGTGGCGCAGGAGGTGCTCCGCGCTCGCGTCGAGCCCGGCGAGCAGGTCGAAGGCGGGGATCGAGCGCCCCGAGCCCGTGCCCTCGTCGCCGTCGAGCGCGATCAGGACGCACGGCCGGTGGTGGCGCTCGGCGATCCGCGACGCCACGATGCCGATGACGCCGGGATGCCAGCCCTCGCCCGCCAGCACGAACGCGGGCTGGTCGCCCGCCTCGCGCACCTGCGCCTCGGCGTCGAAGAGGATCCGCGTCTCGGTGTGGCGGCGCTCAGCGTTGGCGTGGTCGAGCTCGTCGGCGATCGCCGCGGCGCGCTCGGCGTCCTCGGTGAGCACGAGCTCCAGGCCGGCGTCGGCGCGGTACATGCGCCCCGCCGCGTTGATCCGCGGCGCGAGGCGAAAGCCGATCGCCCGCGCGTCGAGCGAGCCCGGGTCGACCTTCGCCACGCGCAGCAGCGCGCGGATCCCCGGCTTGCGCGAGGCGGCCAGCGCGCGCAGCCCCTCGCGCACGAGCCGGCGGTTCTCGTCGCGCAGCGGCACGCAGTCGGCGACGGTGGCGAGCGCCACCAGGTCGAGGTCCTCGTCGGCCTGCGCCGGGTCGCGGCCGGCGGCGGCGAGCAGCGCGGCGGCGAGCTTGTGCGCGACGCCCGCCGCGCACAGGTCGGGACACGGGTAGCCGCAGAGCGCCGGATGGACGATCGGCGCCTCGGGCAGCGCGCCGTCGGCCCGCGGGCTGTGATGGTCGGTGACGACGACGTCCAGCCCGAGCTCGCGCGCGCGGGCGACCTCGTCTACGGCCGTGATCGCGCAGTCGGCGGTGAGCAGCAGGCGCGTGCCGCGCTCGGCCAGGCGCTCGACCGTCGCCGCGCTGAGCCCGTAGCCGTCCTCGGTCCGGCTGGGCAGGTACCAGTCGACCTCGGCTCCCAGCCCGCGCAGCGCGCGCACGAGGATCGCCGTCGAGCAGACGCCGTCGACGTCGTAGTCGCCGTGGACCGTGATCCGCGTCCCCGCGCGCACGTGCCCGAGCACCACCCCGACGGCCTCGTCGATCCCCGCGAACGACGACGGCTCGTGGCGCGCGGCGGCCTGCAGCCATGCGCGCGCGGCCTCCTCGTCGCCCAGCCCGCGGCGCACGAGCACCTGCGCGAGCGCGAAGCTCACGCCGAGCGCGCGCTCGAGCGCGCGCACCTGCGCCATCGGGGCGGGAGGGATGTCGATGAGGCGCTCCACGGCCGTCGCACGCTAGGCGTGGCGGCGGACGGACCTCCCCCCTTCCCGAAGGGGAGGGCAAGACCTGTCCATGGGCAGGCGAAAGCCGCGCGGGGCCGGTCTAGCGTGCCGAGCCATGGCCGCCACCCGCGGTGATGTCGCCTCGCCCTCGATCGCCGACCGCCTCCAGCTCGCCGGCGGCGTAATGGTCGTGCGCGAGGGCCACGCCGTCGCCGCGAACTTCGGCTCGGCGGCGACCGAGATGGCCGTCTGCGTCAAGCACGTCGGCCTCGCCGTCCGCTCCGACCTCGACGCGGTCGAGATCGCCGGCTCCGAGCCGTGGCTGTCGCACTTCCTCGCCGAGGCGCTCGGCGGGCGGGTCCCGGAGCTCGGCGAGGCCGTGCCCGCAGCCGGCGCCTGGTGCTGCCGGGTCGCCCCCGACCGCGCGATCGTCGTCGGCCCCTGGAGCGCCGCGACGCGCTGGGCGCGGATCGTGCGCCACGCGGTCGTCACCGGCGCGGCGCTGGGCTGCACCGACCGCTCCGAGGCCGCCACCGCGCTGACCCTCGTCGGCCCGCGCGCGGCCAGGCTGCTCGCGGACGCCGGCCTGGAGCCCGACCTGCCGCTCGGCGGCGTGCGCGAGAGCTGGTTCGCCGGCGCCCCCGTCCTGCTCCTGCGCGAGGCCGCCGACCGCTTCCTGCTCGTCCTCGACGCCGACGCGGCCGTCGACACCTGGCAGGAGCTGTTCGAGGCCGGGCGCGCGCTCGGGCTCTCGATGGTCGGCGCGGAGGCGCTGCAGCGGCTGGCCGCCAGGGCGCCAGGTATCTTCTGATCCCTGACACACGAGGAGGAGAGGGTCCCCAGCACGGAGGCCGTTGCGTCGGCACGGCTGCGCTCGGGCGCCTTCGAGCGCGTCGCGCAGACCATCGCCGCGCAGCGCTGCGTGATCCTCGACGGCGGCGTCGGCACCGAGCTCTCGCACCCTCCGGGCGCCAAGGGCGCCTTCGACGAGCCCCTGTGGGGCACGCGCGCCCTCATCGAGGGCCCCGACGAGGTCCTGCGCGTGCACCGCGAGTACCTCGAGGCGGGCTGCGACGTCATCTCGACCAACACGTGGGGCCTGGCCTCGGCGCTCGCCGCCGACGGCCCGCGCCTGTGGCCCGACCGCGACCAGCCCGTGCACTGGATGGACGTCGCGCGCCGGGGCCTGCGGCTCGCGCGCCAGGCCGTGCGCGAGGTCGGCCGCGAGGGCGAGTGCGCGGTGGCGTTCTCGCTCAACGGCGACGTCGACTCCGAGGAGGGCGCCGAGACCATCCGCCTGCTCGGACGGCTGTTCGCCGACGAGGAGGAGCCGCCGGACCTCATCCTCCTCGAGACGCTGTCGCTGCTGACGCCGTCGCTGGACGACGCGATCGAGGGGCTGCTCGCCACCGGGCTGCCGCTGTGGCTGTCCTTCCGCCGCTGCCGTCACGGGCTGTGCGGCATCTACGGCCAGCACTGGGGCGGCCCCGAGGGCGACGCGTTCGGGCGCGCGGCGCGGCGCTTCGAGGAGATCGGTGCCGCGGCGCTGCTCATCAACTGCATCCCGCCCGACCACGTCGAGGGGATGGTCTCCTACCTGCGCGACTTCACCGACCTCCCGCTCGGCGTCTATCCCAACCTCGGCTACTACACCGATCGCGGCTGGCGCTTCGAGCCCGGCGTCGGGGGCGACGAGTACGCCGCCATGGCGCTGCGCTGGCGCGAGGAGGGCGCGCAGATCGTCGGCGGCTGCTGCGGCGTGCGCCCGCAGCACATCGCCGCCGCCTCCGCGCGCCTTCAGGGCACCGCGCCGGGCCACGAACGCCCGGCGGAGACGGCCGCCGCCAACGGCGCCGGCGCCGCCGCGCCCGCCGAGCGGCCCGGCGCATGGGCGGACCGCCGCCGCCGCCCGCTCTATCCCCTCCCCTTCCCCGACCTCAGCGTCGAGCCCGGCGTCGCGCCGCCGGGCGCGGCGAGCTACATGGCCTGGCGCTACGTCTTCCGCGAGGGGATCGGCGCCCGCCAGCGCTGCCTGGACATCGGCTGCGGCACGGGGATCCTCGCCGTCCAGCTCGCTCTCAACGGCGCCGCCCACGTGCGCGCCCTGGACATCGACGACCGCGCCGTGGCCAACACGCTGGCCAACGCCTTCCGCAACGACGTCGCCGACCGCGTCACAGCCGAGACGGTCGACCTCTTCCCGTGGGTGCCCGACGAGCGCTACGAGGTGATCGTCGCGAGCCTCTACCAGAAGCCGACGGACCCCTTCGCGCGCGTGTCGAGCCACCGGCTCCCCGACTACTGGGGCCGCAACCTCGTCGACCAGCTCATCGCCAAGCTGCCCGAGGCGCTCGCCCCCGAGGGCGTGGCCTACGTCGTGCAGCTCTCGATCCTCTCCCAGCGCCACACGGCCGACACGCTCGCCGCCCGCGGCTTCGTCGCCCAGCCCGTCGACTACACGCTCTTCTCCTTCCCGCCCGAGCAGGCCGACAGCCGCGCGCAGATCGGCCGCGTGGAGGAGCTCAGCGACGCCTACCACCTGTCCGTCGGCGCCGAGGACGTCATGGTCGCCTACCTGCTCGAGGTCAGGCACGCGCCGTGAGCGTCACCCCCAGCACCCTGGCCGAGCGCGTGGCCACCGCCCTCGAGGGCAGCGCCGAGGACGTCCTCGCGGTGCACCGTGCGCTCTCGGCGGCGCTCGACGCCGACCCGGGCGACGACGAGCTGCGCCGCCTGCACCGCGAGCTCATCGAGGCGGGGGCGATCGCTCGGCTCGCCGCCCTGGAGCGCGTGCGCGGCGCCCTCGGGCGGCTGGCCGATGCCGGCCCGGTGAGCGAGATCCTCGACCGCGCCCCCGCGGAGGCCGCGGCCGCGCTGTACCTCGACCGCGTCCTGCTCAGCCGCATCGAGGACGGCTGGCTCATGGCCGAGGCGCTGCACGTCGAGGGCGACGCGAAGGCGGCGGCCGCCACGCTCGCGCGCCTGCGCGAGGCGCCCGTGCAGATCGGCTACCCGCTCATCGAGGGCGAGCTGCTGCGCCGCCGGCGCGGCGCGCTCGTCACCGCGGGCGAGAGCGATCCGGCGACGCGCCAGGCCCACTGGGAGGTCATGCGCTGGGACGCCTACGTCGCCGCGCCCGTCCTCATGGAGGGCCGCGTCGTCGGCTTTCTGCACGGCGACCGCGCCGATGGCGGCGCGCCCCTGAGCGCCGTCGAGCGCGAGGGCCTGTGGCGCTTCGGCGAGGGCTTCAGCGACGTCTACGAGCGCGCGATCCTGCGCCGGCGCCTGCGCGTCGAGCGCCAGGAGCTGCGGCGGATCGCGACGTGGGCGGACGGCCGCACGGCCGAGCTCTCCGACGGCGCCATCGACCTCGCCCGCGACCGCCAGCTCGAGGGCGAGGAGGCCGGACGCCCGCCGGCGGCCCGCTCGGCCCTCAGCGACCTGCTCACCCCGCGCGAGATCGACGTCCTCGAGCACCTCGTCAAGGGCGAGACCAACGCCGAGATCGCGCGCACCCTGATCGTGTCGGAAGGCACGGTCAAGTTCCACGTCAAGAACATCCTGCGCAAGATGAACGCGGCAAATCGCGCGGAGGCGACCTCGCGCTACCTGCGGCTCTCGATGCGCCACGAGCAGGGCCAGAGCTGACCGTTCCCCTCCCTTCGGGCAGGGACATTCCTATCCGCCGAGAGGCGACGGCGCCCAGGGGCGCGTCGACAATGGCCTGCAATGAGCACGCTCACGGGTCTCAGCGCCGGCCGCGACGTCCAGCCTGCCTACCGTCGGGTCGAGGAGCTCATTGGCGCCGAGCGCTGCGTGATCCTCGACGGCGGCATCGCCACCGAGCTCGGCCGCCGGCTGCCCGACGCCGAGCGCGGCCGCGACGAGGCGCTGTGGGGCACGTGGGCGCTGGTCCACGCGCCCGACGTCGTGCGCGACGTGCACCGCACCTACGTCGAGCAGGGCTGCGACGTCATCTCGACCAACACCTGGGGCCTGACCGCCGAGATGCAGAGCCAGCGCACGGGCCACCTCGTGCCGCTGCACTGGATGGACATCGCCCGCCGTGGCATCGAGATCGGCCGCGAGGCGATCGAGGAGGCCGGCAAGCGCGACGAGGTCGCCCTCGCCTTCTCGATCAACGGCGACATCGACGGGCCGGCGCGGCGCGAGTTCATCGAGCTGCTCCCGCGGGCCTTCGAGGATCACCGCCCCGACCTCATCCTGCTCGAGACGATCACCCTCATCCGCGACGGCCTGACCATCGAGGCGATCGAGCGCCTGGTGGCGACCGGCATCCCGGTGTGGACGAGCTTCCGGCGCTGCCGCCACGGCGTGTGCGGCGTCTTCGGCCAGCACTGGGGCGGCCCGGAGGGCGACGAGTTCGGCCGCGCCGCGCGGCGCCTGGACGAGCTCGGCGTGCGCGGGCTGCTCATCAACTGCCTGCCGCCCGACCACGTGCCCGGGATGCTGCCGTGGCTGCGCGACTTCACCGACCTGCCGCTCGGCGTCTATCCCAACCTCGGCTACTACACCGACGACGGCTGGAGCTTCGACAAGACCGTCGACGGCGCGCAGTACGGCGAGCTGGCCGCGATGTGGCGCCGGGAGGGCGCGCAGATCATCGGCGGCTGCTGCGGCACGCGGCCCGAGCACGTGGCCGGCGCGCGTGCCGTCGTGCGCGAGATGCCGCGCGGCTCGCGGCCGGTCGAGCTGGGCGGCGGCGCGGTCAACGGCGGCATCGACCCCGGCCTCGCGACCCATCCCGGGCTGCGGCCCTGGACCGACGACCACGGCCGGCGCCTGTACCCGCTCGCGGTGCCCGAGCTCGTGTGCGAGCCGGGCGTCTTCGTGCCCACCCACGGCAGCTTCCTGGTCTGGAAGCACCTCTTCCAGCACTCCATCGGCGAGGGCAAGCGCTGCCTGGACATCGGCTGCGGCACCGGGCTGCTCGCCATCGAGCTCGCGCGCAACGGCGCCGACCACGTCCACGCGATCGACATCGACCGCCGCGCGGTGGCCAACACGCTCTCCAACGCCTTCCGCAACGGCGTCGCCGACCGCGTCACGGGCGAGGCGATCGATCTCTACCCGTGGGTCCCCAAGGACCGCTACGACATCGTCGTCGCGAGCCTGTACCAGATGCCGGTCGACCCCTACGAGCAGCCCAACAGCCACCGCCCGCTGGACTTCTGGGGGCGCAACCTGCTCGACCACCTCTTCACGCTGCTGCCCAAGCTGCTCGCCGACGACGGCGTCGCCTACGTCATGCAGCTCTCGATCCTCGGCCAGGAGCGCACCGCCGAGCTGCTCGCCGACGGCGGCTTCCAGGCGCGCGTGGCCGACTTCGAGTTCTTCGCCTTCCACTCCCTCTTCGAGCAGCGCAAGGATCAGATCGAGCGCGTCGAGGAGCTCTCCGACGCCTACCACCTGCGCTTCCGCGACGAGGACGTCATGGTCGCCTACCTGCTCGAGGTCACTCGCATATGAGCCAGCCCGACGAGTACCTGTTCACCTCGGAGTCGGTCACCGAGGGCCATCCCGACAAGGTCGCCGACCAGATCTCCGACGGCGTCCTCGACGCGGTCCTGCGCGAGGACCCGGTCGGCCGCGTGGCCTGCGAGACGCTCGTGAACACCGGGCTCGTGGTCGTGTCGGGCGAGATCTCGACGACGACGTACGTCGACATCCAGGACGTGGCGCGCGAGACGATCCGCCGCATCGGCTACGTCGACGCCGACCTGGGCTTCAGCGCCGACTCGTGCGCGGTCATCAACGCGATCGACAAGCAGTCGCCCGACATCGCCCAGGGCGTCGACAGCGCCTCGGACGCGACCGGCGACGCCGGCGCGGGCGACCAGGGCATGATGTTCGGCTACGCCACGCGCGAGACGCCCGAGCTCATGCCCCTGCCGATCGCGCTGGCCCACAAGCTCGCCAAGCGCCTGGCCGACATCCGCCGGGCGGGGACGCTCGACTACCTGCGCCCCGACGGCAAGACGCAGGTCTCGGTGCGCTACCGCGACGGGCGGCCGGTCGCGATCGAGCGCGTGCTCATCTCCGCCCAGCACCGCGAGGGCGCCGAGGGCGGCATCCGCGACGACCTCTGGGAGCACGTCGTGGTCCCCGTGCTGCCCACCGAGCTCTACGACGCCGACGCCCTGCGCAAGAGCCTGCTCGTCAACCCGACGGGCCGCTTCGTGATCGGCGGGCCGGTGGGCGACGCCGGGCTGACGGGGCGCAAGATCATCGTCGACACCTACGGCGGCATGGCCCGCCACGGCGGCGGCGCCTTCAGCGGCAAGGACCCCTCGAAGGTGGACCGGTCCGCCGCATATGCTGCGCGCCACGTGGCCAAGAACGTCGTCGCCGCCGGCCTCGCGGACCGCTGCGAGCTTCAGGTCGCCTACGCCATCGGCGTGGCGCACCCGGTCTCGGTGATGGTCGAGACCTTCGGCACCGAGCGCATCGGCCGCGGGCGGATCCTCGCCCTCATCGACGAGCACTTCGACCTGCGCCCGGGCGCCTTCCGCGAGGCGCTGAACCTCCACCGGCCGATCTACCAGAAGACCGCCGCCTACGGCCACTTCGGGCGCGAGGACCACGACTTCACGTGGGAGCGCACCGACAAGGCGGACGCGCTGCGCGAGGCGGCAGGCCTCGACGACGCCGCCGAAGCGGCCTAGGGGGCCGCGCTTGTCCTACGTCCTGACCTGCCCGAACTGCGGAGCGCGGGAGGTCACCGACTTCGCCTTCGGCGGCGAGCTCAGCAAGCGCCCGCGCGAGCGGCCCACCCTGCGCGAGCTCGGCGCCTACAACTACTTCCGCCGCAACGTCGCCGGCGTCCAGCGCGAGTGGTGGTACCACCGGTCGGGCTGCCGCGCGTGGTTCATCGCCGAGCGCGACACGCGGACCAACGCGGTGGCGTGGACGGCGCTGCCCGACGAAGTCCCTCCGGCGGCATGACGCGCCTGCCCGAGCAGCCCGGCGAGCGCATCGACCGCACGCGCAGCGTCGGCTTCACCTTCGACGGCAAGCGCGTCGAGGCGCTGGAGGGCGACACCATCGCCTCCGCCCTCTACGTCGCCGGGCGGCGGACGTTCTCGCGCAGCTTCAAGTATCACCGCCGCCGCGGCCTGCTGTGCTGCGCGGGCCAGTGCCCCAACTGCCTCGTCGCCGTCGACGGCGCCCCCGGCGTGCGCGCCTGCACCGAGCCGGTGCGCGAGGGCATGGAGGTCGAGCACCTCAACGCCTCCCCCAGCCTCGAGCACGACGCGATGGCGGTCACCGACGCCGTCGGCGGCCCCTTCACCCCGCCGGGCTTCTACTACAAGACCTTCATCCGGCCCCGGCGGCTGTGGCCCGTCTACGAGAAGGTCCTGCGCCACGCCGCGGGGCTCGGGAGGCTGCGCGCCTCCCAGGACGAGCGCGAGTGGCGCACCGAGTATCGCCGCCGCCACGCCGACGTGCTCGTGGTCGGCGGCGGGGCGGCCGGCCTGCAGGCGGCGATCGAGGCCGCCGAAGCCGGCTCCGACGTGGTGCTCGCCGACGAGGGCCCCGAGCCCGGCGGATGGCTGCTGGTCGAGGACCGCGCCCGCGCCCGCGCGCTGACCGCCCGCGCCCGCGACGCGGGCGTCGAGGTCCTGGCCTCGGCCTCGGCTCTGGGCTGCTTCGACGGCCTCGTCGCGATCTGGCAGGGCTCCACGCTGCACCAGGTCCGCGCGCGCGAGCTCGTCTTCGCCACGGGCGCCATCGAGCAGCCGCTCGTCTTCGCGGGCAACGACCTGCCCGGGGTCATGCTCGCCGGCGGCGTGCGCCGGCTGATCGCGCTCTACGGCGTGGCGCCGGGCACGCGCGCGGTCGTGGCGACGACGTCGGACAGCGGCCTGGAGGCGGCGCGGGCGCTGCGCGACGCGGGCGTCGAGGTCGCCGAGGTCGCCGACCTGCGCCAGGGCCGGACGGTGCTCGAGGCCGAGGGCCGCAAGCACGTCCGCGCCGCCGTCATCGGCACGCTCGACGGCGCCAACGAGCGGCGCGTGGAGTGCGACCTGGTCGTCGTCTCGGGCGGCTTCGCGCCCGCCACCTCGCTCGTCGCCCAGGCGGGCGGCCGGACCGCGTACGACCCGGCGCGCGGCCACTTCGCGATCGCCGAGCTGCCCGAGGGCGTCCGTGCCGTCGGCACCGTCGCCGGAGAAGGGCCGTCCGCCCCGGAGGCGGTGCCCCCCGCGGTCGCCGGCGCCGCGCGCGGCAAGTGCTTCGCCTGCCTGTGCGAGGACGTCACCGCCAAGGACATCCACCTCAGCGTCGAGGAGGGCTACGACTCGATCGAGCTCTCCAAGCGCTACACGACGGCGACGATGGGCCCGTGCCAGGGGCGGATGTGCCAGCTGCCCGCCGTGCGGCTCATGGCGCGGGAGACCGCCCAGGACCTGCAGGCGATCGGCACCACGACCGCGCGCCCGCCGTGGACGGCGGTCCCGCTCGGCGCGCTCGCCGGACGTCCCTTCGACCCGGCCAAGCGCTCGGCCATCCACCCCCGCCACCGCGAGCTGGGCGCGCGCGTGCTCTGGGCCGGCGACTGGCGGCGCGCCTACGACTACGGCGATCCGGCGGGCGAGGCGCTCGCCGTCCACGAGAGCGCCGGGCTCATCGACGTCTCGACGCTGGGCAAGCTCATCGTCCGCGGGCCGGAGGCCGGCGCCTTCTTGGACCGCCTCTACCCCAACCGCTTCTCGAACCTGCGGCCCGGGCGCATCCGCTACGGGGTGCTGACCTCCGACGCCGGGCGGATCATGGACGACGGCACCGTCTGCCGGCTCGACGACGAGTCCTTCTACGTGACCACGACCTCCAGCGGCGCGGGCGCCGTCGAGCAGTGGTTCGCGTGGTGGCTGGCCGACTGGCGCATGGAGGTGACGCTCACCGACGTCACCCAGGGCCTCGCCGCCGTCAACCTCGCGGGGCCCAACGCGCGCGAGATCATGGGCGGGCTCACCGACCTCGACTGCTCCAACGAGGCCTTCGCCTACCTCGACGCCAAGCGCGCGCGGGTCGCCGGCGTCCCGGCGCTGGTCCTGCGCATCGGCTTCGTGGGCGAGGTCGGCTACGAGATCCACTTCCCCGCCGCCTACGGCCAGGACGTGTGGGACGCGATCCTCGCGGCGGGCACCGACCACGCCATCCGGCCCTTCGGCCTCGAGCCCCAGCGGATCCTGCGCCTGCAGAAGCTGCACGTCCTCGTCGGCCAGGACACCGACTCGGAGTCCACGCCCTACGGCGCCGCGATGCCGTGGATCGTCAAGCTCGACAAGGACGAGGACTTCATCGGGCGCTGGGCGCTCGAGCACGCCGCCGAGCATCCGGGCCCCACCGCGCTCGTCGGCTTCACGCTCCCCGACGGCGACGTCCCCACCGAGGGCGCCGCCGTCCTCGACGGCCGCGGCGAGCCGATCGGCCAGGTCACGAGCGCGCGCCACTCGCGCCAGCTCGGCCAGGTCATCGGGATGGCGTGGGTCCCGGCCGCGCTGGCGACCGACGGCGCCGCGATCACGATCTCCGACGAGGAACGGCGCCTGCGCGCCGCGGTCCTCACGCGGCCCTTCTACGACCCCGACGGCGAGGTGCTGCGCTCGTGAGTGCCTTCGAGTTCCTCGAGCCGGCGGCCGGCCCCGGCGTCCTGGCGCGCTCGCCGATGGAGCGCCAGGCGCAGGCCGCGGGGGCGCGCTTCGAGGAGCGCGACGGCTGGAACGTCGCCGTGGCGTATCCCACGAACGGCCCGGTGACGTGGACCGACATGTCACACCTGCGAAAGCGCGAGGTGCACGGCGACCACGAGCTGGCGCCGGGCATGGCGTCGAAGGTCAACGGGGCCTGGTGGTGTCCGGTCACGCGCGACCGAGCGCTGGTCATCGGCGACTCGGATGCCGACGGCCTGGACGTCACCTGCTGCCTCGCCGCCCTGGCGATCTGTGGCCCGCAGGCACGCGAGGTCTTCGCTCGCTTCTGCGCGCTCGATCTTCGCGAGCTCGCGATGCCGGTCGGTGCCTTCCGCCCGGGGTCGGTCGCTCGCACGCCCGGCTACGTCCTGCGCGAGGACGACGAACGCTTCCTCATGCTCTTCGGCTGGGCGCTCGGCGAGTACATGTGGACCGTCGTCGCCGACGCGGCGGAGAGCTTCGGCGGGACCGCCCGTGCGTGACCTCTTCCGCCGCCGGCGCATGTGGCGCGAGCGCCCGGCGCTCAAGGGCGCCTACGACGTCGTGATCATCGGCGGCGGCTCGCACGGCCTCGCGACCGCGTACTACCTGCGCCAGCGCGGCATCACCGACGTCGCGATCCTCGAAAAGGGCTACATCGGCTCGGGCGCGGCGGGGCGCAACACGACGATCCTGCGCTCCAACTACAAGACCCCGGAGGGCGCGCGCTTCTACGACGCGAGCGTCAAGCTCTACGAGGGCCTCTCGCAGGAGCTCAACTTCAACCTGCTCTTCTCGCAGTGCGGGCACCTCACGCTCGCGCACTCCGACCGCGCGATGTTCGTCATGGCCAACCGCGCCGAGGTCAACCGCCTGCAGGGGATCGACTCGCGGCTCATCGGTCCCGACGAGGTCAAGCGCCTGGCTCCCGCGATGTACGTCGGGCCCGACTGCACCTATCCGATCATGGGCGCCCTCTACCACCCGCCCGGCGGGATCATCCGCCACGACGCCGTCGTCTGGGGGCTCGCCCGGGGCGCCGACGCGGGCGGCGCCGAGATCCACCCCTACACCGAGGTGCTCGGCCTCGAGCGCACCAACGGCCGCGTGGACGCCGTCCGCACCAACCGCGGGACGATCCGCGCCGGCCAGGTCGTCAACTGCACCGCGGGCTGGAGCACGCTGCTGTGCGACATGGCCGGTGTCGGGCTGCCGATCACCACGCACATCCTGCAGGCGTGCGTCACCGAGCCGGTCAAGCCGCTGCTCGACGTGGTGATCGTGTCCTCGCAGATGCACGTCTACGTCTCGCAGACCGATCGCGGCGAGTTCCTCATGGGCGCCGAGATCGAGCCGTGGACGACGTACCGCATGCAGGGCACCCTGAACTTCCTGCAGGAGGTCACCCGCCACACGCTCGAGCTCTTCCCGCAGCTCGAGCGCGCGCGGCTGCTGCGCTCGTGGGCGGGCCTGTGCGACCTGAGCCCCGACTACAGCCCGATCCTCGGCAAGACCGAGGTCGAGAACTTCCACGTCAGCGCCGGCTGGGGCACCTACGGCTTCAAGGCCGCGCCGATCGTGGGCAAGACGCTGGCCGAGCTCGTCGACACCGGCCGCACCCCGGACCTCATCGCCCCTTTCGCGCTCGAGCGCTTCTACGAGGACAAGCTCGTCTCCGAGCTCGCCGCCGCGGCGGTGAGCCACTGAGACAGGTCTGTATCATCGGGACGGCATGGAAGCACCCGCCAGCGCACGCGATCGCATCCTCGAGACGGCCTACGAGCTGTTCAGCCGCTATGGCACCCGCGCGGTCGGGATCGACGCGATCATCGCCGAGGCGGGCGTCGCGAAGATGTCGCTGTACCGCAACTTCGCCTCCAAGGACGAGCTCATCCGCGCCTTCCTGGCGCTGCGCGAGGAGCGCTGGACGCGCGCGTGGCTGCAGGCCGAGGTCATGCGCCGCGCCGACACCCCCGGCGAGCGGCTGCTGGCGATCTTCGACGTCTTCGGCGAGTGGTTCCAGCGCGACGACTTCGAGGGCTGCTCGTTCATCAACGTGATGCTCGAGATCGACGACCGCGAGCACAGCGTCCGGCAGGCCACGGTGATGCACCTGGCGACGATCCGCGGCTTCCTGTGCGGCCTGGCTGAGGAGGCCGGCGCCGCGGACCCCGACGGCTTCGCGCGCCAGTGGCACATCCTCATGAAGGGCTCGATCGTCGCGGCCGCCGAGGGCGACCGCGAGGCCGGGATCCGCGCCCGCGAGCTCGGCGCCCTGCTGCTCGCGGACCGCACCTAGCCACAGGGAGGGCAAACCCCTGCACTTCGAGGGTTACGGGCGCCCCTGGCGAGGGGTTAAGGTGCCCCCGCCCCCGTCCCGGAGGAGACGATGAAGAGCAGCCTCGAGATCGCCCAGGAAGCCGTCCTCAAGCCGATCGAGCAGATCGCCGAGCAGGTGGGCCTGCAAGACGAGGAGTTCGAGCCCTACGGCCGCTACAAGGCCAAGATCGATCTCGGCGTCCTCGACCGCCTCGCCGACGCGCCGAACGGCAAGCTCGTGTGCGTCACGGGCATGACGCCGACCAAGGCCGGCGAGGGCAAGACCACGACGCTCGTCGGCCTCACCCAGGGCCTCGGCGTCATCGGCAAATCGCCGGTCGCGTGCCTGCGCGAGCCCTCGCTGGGCCCGGTGTTCGGCATCAAAGGCGGCGCCGCCGGCGGCGGCATGACGCAGGTGGTCCCGATGGAGGACCTCAACCTGCACTTCACCGGCGACATCCACGCGATCGGGGCGGCCAACAACCTGCTCGCGGCGATGCTCGACGCGTCGATCCTGCACGGCAACCCGCTGCACATCGACGCCCTGCGCGTCGGCTGGCGGCGCGCGATGGACATGAACGACCGCGCACTGCGCCAGATCACGATCGCCCTCGGCGGCCGTGCCAACGGCTACCCGCGCGAGAGCGGCTTCGACATCACCGCGGCCTCCGAGGTCATGGCGATCATGGCCGTGGCCCGCGACCTGCAGGATCTGCGCCGGCGCCTGGGCGCGATCACGGTCGCGCACTCCTTCAACGGAGGCGCGCCGATCACCGCCGAGGACCTCGGCGCGGCGGGCGCGATGGCCGTGCTCCTCAAGGACGCCCTGAAGCCCAACCTCATCCAGACCCTCGAGGGCCAGCCGTGCCTGATGCACTGCGGCCCCTTCGCGAACATCGCCCACGGCAACAACTCGCTCGTCGCCGACCTCATCGGGATGAAGCTCGGCGACTACGTCGTCACCGAGTCGGGCTTCGGCTCGGACATGGGCGCCGAGAAGTTCTTCGACATCGTCTGCCGCTTCGGCGGCCTGGCGCCGAGCGCCGCCGTGCTCGTGACCACCGTGCGCGCGATCAAGCACCACGGCGGCATCGAGGACGACCCGCGCACCGACCGCGCCCAGGGGCGCGAGGCGATCGAGGCCGGCATGGCCAACGTGCGCCGCCACCTGGCCAACGTCAAGCAGTTCGGCCTGCCGTGCGTCGTGGCCGTCAACCGCCGTCCCGGCGACACCAACGAGGAGGTCGAGCTCGTCAAGCGCCTGGCCGAGGAGGCCGGCGCCTTCCGGGCCGAGGCCAACGAGGGCTTCGCCAAGGGCGGCATCGGCGCCGCCGACCTCGCCGCGGCGGTCGTCGACGCCTGCGACGAGCCCAGCGAGTTCCGGCTCCTCTACGACGACGACTGGACCATCCAGGACAAGATCGAGGCCATCGCGCGCCGCGTGTACGGCGCCGCCGACGTCTACTTCTATCCCGAGGCCGAGAAGAAGATCGGCCAGTACACGTCCGACGGCCTGGACCAGTTCCCGATCTGCATGGCCAAGACGCACCTGTCGCTCTCGGCCGACCCCGCGCTGCTCAACGCGCCCGAGCACTTCAGCCTCCCGGTGCGCGACATCCGCGCCTACACCGGGGCGGGCTGGCTCGTGCCGCTGTGCGGCGACATCCAGCAGATGCCGGGCCTGGGCAAGACGCCGGCGGCGCTCAACGTCGACATCGACGAGAATGGGCGGACCATCGGCCTCTTCTGAGCCCGCGCGATACTGACGGGCATGTCCGCGCTCGCCGATCGCCCGCTGGGCCAGCTGCTGGACGACGTCGCGGCCGAGTCGGCGGCGCCGGGCGGCGGATCGTCGAGCGCGCTGGCCTGCGCGCTGGCGGCCGGGCTCGTCGAGATGACCGCTGCCTTCACGCTGGCCCGCGGCGAATACGCCGATCGCCACGAGCGGATGGCGCAGGTGCGCGCGCGGGGCGGCGAGCTGCGCGCCGACGCGCTCGCCCTGGCCGAGGGCGAGCTTGACGTCTACGGCGCGGTGCTCGAGGCGCTGCGACTGCCGGAGGACGAGCCCGGACGCGCGGCGCGCGTCGAGGCGGCGCTGTCGGACGCCACGGACAGCCCGCTGGCGATCGCGCGCACCGCGGCGCAGACCGCCGAGCTCGCCGCCGAGACGGCGCAGACCGGGAACCTGCACGTCCACGGCGACGCCGTCGTCGGCGTGCTCCTGGCCGAGGCGGCGTGCGCCGCGGCGGCCCGGCTCGTCGAGCTCAACCTCAACGGGCACCCCGACGATCCGCGCCTCGAGGAGGCCGCCGAGCTCCCCCGACGTGCAGAGCGGGCGCGACTGGCGGCGCTGTCGACTGCACGCGACGTGTAGGGTCGCCCGCTCGTGGGGGAAGCTCGCCGCATGCCGACGGGAACCGTCTGCCGCGTCTGCTCCGGCGAGTTGAGCCTGCGCGTCGCCGGCGCGAACGGCCACGCGCCGGTCGCCGAGGCCTTTGCTCCCTCGCGGCACGAGACGGGGCGCCACGGCGACCTGCTGACCTGCGTGGAGTGCGGGACCGTCCAGCAGCCGCTGCTGCCGGCCGGCGACGAGCTGCACGCGCTGTACCGCGAGATGAGCGACGAGGCCTACCTCGGCGAGGAGACCGGGCGCCGCGCCACGGCCGCGCACCTGCTCGACCTCGTCGCGGCGGGGGTCCCCTCCGGGCGCCTGCTCGACGTGGGCTGCGGCCACGGGCTGCTGCTCGACGAGGCCCGCGCGCGCGGCTACGACGTCGTCGGCCTCGAGCTCTCGCGCTCGGCCGCCCGCCACGCCCGCGAGACGCTCGGCCTCGACGTGCAGGAGACCCCGGTCGAGTCGTTCGTCGACCTCGAGGGCTTCGACGTGGTCGTCCTCGCCGACGTCCTCGAGCACCTGGACGACCCGGTCGCCGCCGTCGACCGCTGCGCGGGGCTGCTGCGCCCCGGCGGCGCGCTGTGCGTCGTGACGCCCGACCCGTCGTCGCTGACCGCGCGGATCGCCGGGCGACGCTGGTGGGGCTACGTGCCCGCCCACGCCTGCCTGGTCCCGCGCGCCACGCTGCGCGAGCTGCTGACCGCGCGCGGCCTCGTGATCACGACCGACGTGCCGCTCGTGCGCTCCTTCTCGGCGCGGCGCTGGGCGGAGGGCCTCGCCGAGCGCCTCGGCCCCGCCCGGGCGCCGCTGGAGCGTGCCGCCCAGGCGCTGCCCGAGAGCGCCTCGCTGAGCCTCGCGCTCCACGACGAGCGCGTCGTCGTCGCCAATCGCGTCGACGTCCGCCACGCGCCGGCGCCGCTGGTGCGCGACCGCGGCGGCCCGGCCACCGTCACCCTCGTGCTGCCGGCCTACAACGCCGTGCGCACGATCCCCGCCGTGGCGGCCGAGATCCCCGTCGAGGCCGCCGATCGCGCCCTGCTCATCGACGACGCCAGCGCCGACGCCACCAGCGACGTCGCCCTTGCCCACGGCTTCGACGTGATCCGCCACCCGGTGAACCGCGGCTATGGCGGCGGACAGAAGACGGGCTACGCGCGGGCGCTGCTCGACGGCGCCGACGTCATCGTCATGGTCCACGCCGACGGCCAGTACGCGCCCGGGCTCGTGCCCGAGATGGTGGCCCCGATCCTCGAGGGCCGCGCCGACATGGTCATCGGCTCGCGGCTGCTGCGCGACCGCGCCATCGCCGGCGGCATGCCGCGCTGGAAGTGGGTCGGCAACCGCCTGCTCACCGGGATCGAGAACCGCGCCTTCGGGGTGCGGCTCTCCGAGTACCACACCGGCTACCGGGCCTTCTCGGCCGAGCTGCTGCGCTCGATCCCCTTCCTGCGCAACTCCGACGACTTCGTCTTCGACCAGCAGATCTTCGCGCAGGTCCTCGCGCGCGGCGCCCGCGTGGTCGAGATCCCGATCCCGACGCGCTACTTCCTCGAGGCGTCGAGCGTCGACGTCTCCACCAGCATCCGCTACGGCGTGCAGACGCTCGGCGTGCTCGCGCGCTTCACGGTCGACCGCCGTCGCGGGCGCTGGCCGCTGCTGCGCCGCAGCGCCGGCGACCTGGGCGTGCAGCGGCCCTAGCCATGCGCCCCTGGCATGTCGGCCTCGTCGCCGTGGCGCTGGTGGCGGCCGCGCTCGTGCTGCGGATCGCCTACGTCGACGCGACGCCCGGCTACGCGCTGCGCCACGACGCCGTCGACTACGACACCCACGCGCGCTCGATCGCCGAGGGGCAGGGCTACTCCAAGACCCTCGCCCACGGCCGCCCGACCGCCTTCCGCCCGCCCGGCTACCCGTACTTCCTGGGCGCCGTCTACCACGTCTTCAAGGCCGACCGCGAGCCGGCCAAGGAGCGCCTGCGGGTCGCGCGGATCGCCCAGGCCTTCGTGGGCGCGGCCGTGGTGGCGCTCGTCGGCGTCCTCGCGGCGCAGCTGTGGGGCGCGGTCGCGGCGTTCGTCGCGCTCGCGCTCGGGGCCGTCTACGTCCCGCTCATCACGGTCGGCGGCGCGGTGATGTCCGAGCCGCTCTTCGACGTCTTCATGCTGGGGTCGCTGGCCGCCGCGCTGGCCCACCGGCGCTCGGCGCACCGCTACCGCTGGGCGCTGCTGGCGGGCGTCCTCGGCGGGCTGGCGGCGCTGACGCGAGCGCAGGCGCTGATCCTGCTCGCCCCGCTGGCGGTCGCGGTCTGGGACGGCCGCCCGTGGCGCTCGCGCGCCGCGCTCGGGCCGCCGGTCGCGCTCGTGCTCGCCGCCCTGGTCACGATCACCCCGTGGACGGTCCGCAACGCGCGGACCTTCCACACCTTCGTGCCGATCTCCACGCAGTTCGGCTCCGCGCTGGCGGGCACCTACAACGACCTGTCGCGCGCCGACACCCAGGACCCGGCCTCGTGGCACGGGCTCAGGCACGTGCCCGACTACGCCTACCTCTTCGACCGCGTGCGCCAGATCCCCGAGCCGACGCTCGAGCGCGAGCTGCGCTCGGCCTCCTTTCACTACATCCGCGAGCACCCGGCCTACGTGCTCAAGGTCGGGTGGTGGAACACGCGGCGGATCCTCGACCTGGCCGGGCGACGGCGGTCGCGCTCGACGGCGGCGACGATCACCATCGACCACCTGTGGGCCGACCGCGGCCTGGTCTGCTTCTGGATCGTGGCGGCGCTCGCGCTCGCGGGCGCCTTCACGCCGATGGCGCGCCGCGCGCCGTGGTTCGTCTGGGCCTTCCCGGCGCTGATGTTCCTGAGCGTCGTCTTCCTGGTGGTCGAGACGCCGCGCTATCGCACGCCGATCGACCCGTTCCTCGTGCTCCTGGCGACGGCGGCGCTCGTCACCGCCGGCCGGCGCGTGCTGGCCTCCAGGCGACGGCTCTCAGGCCTCCGGGATCTCGCGGCCGAAGGCCTCTAGGGTGATCGCGTCCGGCTCGGGGCCGCCGCGACGGCCCGTGTCCAGGCCGTCGATCGCGGCCAGCTCGTCGGCGGTCAGCGTGAAGTCGAAGACGTCGATGTTCTCTGCGATGCGGCTCGGCTTGGTGGACTTCGGGATGACCGAGCGCCCCTGCTGCAGACCCCAGCGCAGCATCACCTGGGCCGGGCTCTTGCCGTGCGTCCCGGCGATGTCTGAGATGACCGGGTCGTCGAGGGTGCTGCCGTGGCTGCCGTCGCGGTAGAAGGTGATGCCGCCGATCGGTGACCAGGCCTGCGTGAGGATGCCGTGCTCGGCGCCGAACGCCTGCACCTCTCGCTGCGCGAAGTAGGGGTGGACCTCGATCTGGTTGACCGCCGGCACCACCGTGGCGCGCTCGAGCAGCGTCGTGAGGTGCTCGACCGTGAAGTTGCTGACCCCGATCGCGCGGACCTTCCGGTCGGCGAGCAGGGTCTCCAGGGCCCGGTAGGCCTCCAGGGTCCGCTCGAACGCCGACGGAAGCGCCTGGTGGAGGATGAGCAGGTCGATCTGGTCGACCCCGAGCTTGCGCGCGCTCTTCTCGAAGGCGTGCAGCGTCTCGTCGTATCCGTAGTCGCTGATCCAGACCTTGGTCTCCAGGAAGACCTCCGACCGGTCCACGTCGGAGCCGTGCACCGCCTCGCCGACCTCGCGCTCGTTGCCGTAGGCCGCCGCGGTGTCGATGTGCCGGTAGCCCGCGCCGAGCGCAGCGCGGACGGCGTCCCGGGTCTCGTCGGGGGGCGTCTGGAAGACGCCGAGTCCGAGGGCGGGCATCTGGACGCCGTTGTTGAGGGTCAGGGTCGGGGTCATGGATCTTGGAAGGGCACCTCTGGGCGGACAAGCGCCTCGGCGCTTCAGGACGCCAGCTGCCAATAGACGTTGGTCTCGAAGCTCTCGGGCTCGTCGCGCCAGTGGTCGTAGAGCTCCCAGCGCACCCCGCTGAGCTCGTGGCCGTGCTCGCGGCACCACGCCAGGACGGCGTCGTGCGCCGCGCCGATCCCCTCGGCCGACGGGGCGCCGCGGGCCACCGCCGTCGCGGCGCGGCCGGTGGGCAGCGCCGACGCGGTCACCCGACCGCCGGCGGCCGCGAAGGGGCCTTCGAGCTCGGCGCCGACCTCGACGGTCGGCGTGCCGTCGAGGTAGACCATCGTGTTGCGCCCCGCCTGCAGGCCGTGGGCGCGGACGTGGGCCCAGACCTCCTCCAGCAGCTCGCCCCACAGCGTCGGCCAGCGCTCCCAGGTCGTCGTCTCGCGGATGATCACCGTGGGCGTCCCGGGGGCCGCCACGATGCTCACCGCGTGGTCCATGAGCCGGCGTGCGACTAGAGCTCGAGCGCCGCGTACCCGCGCCGGACGCCCTCGAAGTACACGAGCCCGATCCCGATCAGCGTGCCGGGGATCGCCTCCAGCGCCTGCAGCAGGTGCGTGTCCTCCTGGCCGGGAATCGTGAAGCCGTTGACGACCAGCCCGAAGATCATGGCGCCGAGCAGGGCGCCGAGGAAGGCCCCGACGATCCCGCCCCAGAAGCGGTCGGGCAGGAAGATCGTGAAGTGCCAGATGGCGAGGCCCATCATGACCCACGCGAGCATGGCCATGGCTAGCGCGACCTCCCGTGGCGGCGGTTGCGCGGCCGCTTGGGCTTGGGCGCGCGCTTGGTCTTGTCGTCCTTGAGCACGAGGTCCTCGGGGTCGAGGTCGGCGGCGGGGTCGCGCTCGGGCTCGGGGTCGCGCTCGGCGGTGACCGTCGGCGGCGCGTCGGCGTGCAGGTCGCGGACCATCTCGTCGAACTCGTCCTGCGAGACGCCGCGCTGCGGGTCGTCGGGCTGGGTGATGCGGCGCGCGGGGCGGTCCTTCTCGGCCGGCGGCACGTCGACCGGCGCGCCGCCGGTCGCCACCGCGTAGGCGGGGACGACGCCGCCGTTGGCCTCGGCGATGCGCCGGCGGCGGCGGACGTAGACGGCCTCGCGCTCCTTCCAGTGCGTGAGCACCGGCGAGGCGATGAAGATCGACGAGTACGTGCCCGAGATGACGCCGACGAGCAGGGCGAAGGCGAAGTCCTTGAGCGTGTCGCCGCCGAAGAGCAGCAGCGCAAGGATCGGCAGCGCGGTGCAGAACGAGGTCGCCAGCGACCGGGTCAGGACCTCGCTCATGGAGCGGTTGACGATCTGCGAGAAGGCGGCGCGCGGCATGCGCGGGACGTTCTCGCGCACGCGGTCGAACACGATGATCGTGTCGTAGAGCGAGTAACCCAGGATGGTCAGCAGCGCCGCGACCGTCGACGTCGTCACCTCCCGGCCGAGCAGGGAGTACACGCCGGCGGTGATCAGCAGGTCGTGCATCAGGGCGATGAGCACGGGCACCGCGTACTTCCACTCGAAGCGCATCGCGATGTAGAGCGAGATCACCAGCAGCGAGGCGATGATCGCGATGACGGCGCTCTTGGCCACGGTCTGGCCGAAGGTCGGGCCGATGGTGTCGAAGTCGAAGGACTTGACGCCGTACTTGTCCTGCAGGTCCTTCTGGATCGCGTCGCGCTGGGCCCGGGTGAGGGTCGAGGTCGAGACCTGGAAGGCGTTCTTGCCGACGCCCGAGCCGCTGAGGCGCTGGACCTCGGCGTCGGCGAAGCCGTCGGGCGAGATCGCGTCACGCACGCCGTTCTCGTCCGCGGAGCGGTTGAGCTCGGTCTTGATCCGGGTGCCCGACTCGAAGTCGATGCCGAAGTTCAGCCCCTTGCCGCCGATGGACAGCGCGCCGATGAGCAGGATCACGCCGGACATCGAGAAGAACCACTTCGACGCGCCCATGAAGTCGAAGCGGCGGCGCTCGCGATGCTTGCTCACGCCCAGGGCGGCGGGGCTGTGGATGAGCTTCGAGCGGCCCATCACGCCGAGCACGGCCTGGGTGAGCAGCACGGCCGTGAAGAAGGAGACCAGGGTGCCGACGCCCAGCGTGAAGGCGAAGCCCTTGACCCCGGCGGTCGCCAGCAGGAAGAGGATGAAGGCGACCATGAAGGTCACGACGTTGGCGTCGACGATCGCCGACAGGCCGCGCTTGTAGCCCGCCGAGATGGCGGCCGGGATCGATCTGCCCCCGCGCAACTCCTCCTTGACGCGCTCGAAGATGACGATGTTCGCGTCGGCGGCCACGCCTATCGTCAGGATCAGCCCCGCGATGCCCGGCAGGGTCATCGTGATCGGGACGAGCTTGATCAGCGCGTAGAAGAAGATCGCGTAGACGACGAGGGCGCCGACCGCGATGACGCCCAACACGCGGTAGAAGATGAGCAGGAAGAGGGCGACGATGATGAAGCCGGCGATGCCCGCGATGAGGCCCTGGTGCAGCGCCTGCTTGCCCAGCGTCGCGGAGACCTGCGAGGCCTGGATGAGCGAGAGCTTGATCGGCAGCGCGCCCGTCTTCAGGAGGTTGGCGAGCCGCTGAGCGGACTCGATCGTGAAGCCGCCGGAGATCCGCGAGCCGCTGTCGCCCCCCAGGCCGCTCGGGTAGCGGTGCCAGTCGATCTGCGGGACCGAGATGAGCTCGTTGTCCAGCGAGATCGCGAAGTGCTGGTTGGAGGCGTCGCCCTGCAGGCCGATCGAGAGGTCGCGGCCGCGCTCGGCGAGCTTCTTGGTGAACTGCGACCAGACCTTGGGCCCGCGGCCGGTGAAGTCGAAGGTGACGTTGGGCTCGCCGCTCTCCCCCGCGCCGTTGTCGAAGCCCTGCTCGGGGTTCTTGATGTCGGTGCCGCCGAGGATCGGCTGGTCCTTGAGCACGAACCAGCTGTTGAGCGGCTTGCCCTTGGGGTCGGGCTGCTCGGCGCGCATGATGACGACGCCCTGCGGGACCTTGACGACGTCCTTCTCGTCGAAGGGGATCTTCTTGTTCAGCGCCTCCTTCTGGAGGTCGGCGACGCTCGCCTCGGGGCCGGCGAGAACCTTCTTGGCCTGCTTGTCGACGAGGTAGTACTTGTCGCCCGCCGACTCCTTGCCGGTGTTGGTGGGCGGGCACTTGGCGCCGCGCGTGACGGCGTCGAAGAGCGACAGAGCGACGCCGGCGTCGCCGGCGGCCGATCCGCCGGTGATGGACGGGTCGGACGGGTTGGGCTTGCAGTTGGGCCCGAGGACGCTGCCCTCCCAGTCGTAGAACCACATCTGCGCGGTGGTCCCGACCTGGGCGGCGGCCTCGTCGGCGTTCTTGACGTCGGGCAGCGAGACGTCGATCTGGTCGGAGCCCGAGCGCTGGATACCCGGCTCGGCGACGCCGAGCTGGTCGACGCGCTTGCGCATGATGTCGAGCGAGCGGTTGATCGCGTCGCTGGTGACCTTCGACTGCTTGGTCGGCTGGGCCTGGTAGATGAGCGAGACGCCGCCCTTGAGGTCCAGGCCCAGGCGCGTGGGCTTGGCCAGGATGACCGCCAGCGAGCCCACCAGCAGGCCGGCGACGATAAGCAGGACGAAGAGGTTGCGACGGCGGTCGTTCATGGGGCGGCGACGGTGGCTACTTGGCCGGAGTCAGGACCAGGAGCATGCCGCCATCGTCATCGTAGGCGGGAAAGAGGTCGGCTGTCGCGCGGGCGGGCAGGTCGCCCTCGGCGTTGACCTCCACCGGCTTGTTGAGCGCGCGCACGCCCCACTCGAGGACGGTCCCCACGGGATCGTCGGCGTTGTCGAAGCGCAGGCCGAGGACATCGCGCACCGGGCGGCCGATCACGCGCTCGTCGTCGAGGCCGGTGAGCTCGAAGGAGCCGCGGCCGCAACCGATGACCCTCCCCTCGGCGTCGCAGACGAAGAACGCGGCGTCGGGGGCGGGGTAGTAGTCGTCGAGCAACTCGAAGAGGAAGCCGAAGCCGCAGCGTGAGCAGGCCTTGGCCTGGCGGCGGAACCCGGCGGTGCGATCGGTCTCGGAGGTGCGGTGCCCGCAGTTCGGGCAGATGAACAGATGGGCCATGCGCTAGGAGAAGGGTAGAAGGTGGAGGGCTCTGCCGTCCCGGTCGCCTGGTAAGACACCGTGGGCGGGCCCGTCCTTCCACGGTGTCCGCCGCCTCCATGCCCGAGCCAGACGCCGTCCCCGTTGCCGACCTCCAGGTCGCCGACCGCATCGCGCGGGCGGTTCGCGGCGGCAAGGCCGCGGACCGCCGGCCGACGATCGAGCAGCTCGTCGCCGCCTTCGGCGAGGCCGAGCCGACGATCGATGCGCGCCGCCGCGCCGCCCGGGCGCTGGCGCTGGCGGGGGTCGCCGCGGTGCCGGACGTCCTGGAGGCGCCGCCGGGCGGTCGCGTGACGCTGGAGGTCCGCCGCCCGCGCCGGCGCCGGGCGCTCGTGCTCGCGGTGCTGGCGCTGATCGCGCTCTTCGCGGCCGCGGCGGCGGCCGCCACCCAGATCGACTTCAACAACGACGACACGGCCGACGAGCTCCCGGCCGGGACGTCGCAGAGCACGGCGACGACCGAGCCCGCGCCGACGACCACGGCGACGACCGACACCACGACCGACACCACGACGACGCAGACCACCTCCACGGCGGCCAAGCCGCCGCCGACGTCGGCCGAGCGCCGCCGGGCCAAGCGCGCCCGCGAGCGCCGGGCTGCGCAGCGCCGCGCCCGCGAGCGCCGCGCCCGGGCGCGCGCGGCCGCCCGCCGGCGCGTCACCGTCCGCATGACCGCGACCCTCCCGACCTTCCTGTGCGTCGAGGGCGACGGCCGGCGGCTGTTCGACGGCACGCTGAGCGGCTCGAAGACCTTCCGCGGCAAGGTCCTGCTCTTCAACATCGGCCTCGGCCCGAGCACGAAGGTCACGGCCAACGGCAAGCCCGTCCCGCTCTCCGGCAGCCCCACCGGGGTCCGGATCACGCCCAAGGGCAACGCGTTCCTGCCGCTGGGCTCGCGGCCCTGCTGAGGGTCGGGGCGCGCCTGCTTCCGCGCCGCCGGGCCGCCGCGCGCCTGATTCCGCGCCGCCGGGCGGTGCGTCTCCGCTCCGCGTCGGCAGTCGCGAACAGCTCACCGAGGGAGAGAAGCTGCCCCCGCCGGTGCGAACCTGTACGACTTTCCCCCGGAATCCGACGAAAAGTCGAAGCAGTTCGGGCCTGGCGCGCCCGGCGCGGCGCGCCGGAGGGCCTCCTCCCTCGGTGAGCTGTTCGCGACCAGCAGCCGGAGCGGAGAGCGCGGGCCCGGCGGCGCGGAAGCAGGCCGCAGGAGGCGCGCGGCGCGCGCTAGAACAGCGCCGCCTCGCGCGGCGGCTCCATCCCGATGTGCTCGTAGGCCCGCCGGGTCGCCGCCCGCCCGCGCGGGGTGCGCTGGATCAGGCCCTGCTGGAGCAGGTAGGGCTCGTAGACGTCCTCGAGCGTGTCGGCCTCCTCGTTGACCGCGATCGCCAGGGTCGAGAGGCCGACGGGGCCCCCGGCGAACTGCGAGCAGATCGCGTTGAGGATCTCGCGGTCGAGGCGGTCGAGGCCGAGCTCGTCGACCTGGAGCATGGTCAGGGCGGCGTCGGCGGCCGCGTCGTCGACCACGCCGCTGCCGCGCACCTCGGCCCAGTCGCGCACGCGCTTGAGCAGGCGGTTGGCCACGCGGGGCGTCCCGCGCGAGCGCGAGGCGATGGCCCAGGCGCCGCCGTCGGCGAGCGAGACGTCGAGGATCGCCGCCGAGCGGCGCACGATCCGCGAGAGGTCCTCGACCCCGTAGGGCTCGAAGCGGTGGTGGATCCCGAAGCGGTCGCGCAGCGGCGTCGTGAGCAGCCCGGCGCGGGTGGTGGCGCCGATCAGCGTGAAGGGCGGCAGGTCGAGGGTCACGACCTTGGCGCCCGCGCCCTGGCCGATGGTGATCGGCAGCCGCCGGTCCTCCATGGCCGGGTAGAAGGTCTCCTCGAGCGCCCGGTTGAGCCGGTGGACCTCGTCGACGAAGAACACCGAGCGCGGCTCCAGGGCGGTCAGCAGCGCGGCGATGTCGCCCTTGCGCTCCAAGGCCGGCCCGGCCGTCTGCACGAACGGCACCTCGAGCTCGGCGGCCACGATCTGCGCCAGCGAGGTCTTGCCGAGCCCGGGCGGTCCGGCCAGCAGCACGTGGTCGAGCGCCTCACCGCGCGCCGACGCGGCCTCGATCGACACCGCGAGCTGCTCGCGCAGGCCGTCCTGGCCGACGAACTCCTCGAGGTTGCGTGGGCGCAGCGAGCGCTCGAAGTCGTCCTCGCCGTCGAGAGCACCCGGCGTCTGGATGCGCTCGACGGTCACGAGCGCGCCCCGCGCAGCGCGCTGGCCAGCAGCTCCTCGGCCGTCTCGCCCTCGGCGCCGTCGAGCAGCGCCTGCGCCTCGGCGGGCGCGAAGCCGAGCTCGAGCAGCCCGTCGCGGGCGACGTGGCGCGGGTCGTCGCCGCGCGTGACGGTGATCGGCGCCTCGATCGCCGCGTCGACGCCGACCTTCTCGCGCAGCTCGACCACGATCCGCTCGGCCGTGCGCTTGCCGATGCCGGGCACGGCCTGCAGGCGCGCGGCGTCGCCGGCCACCAGCGCCGCCACCAGCTCGCGCGGCGTCCCGCCGCTGAGGACCGCGAGCGCCACCTTCGGCCCCACCGACTGCACGCCGATGAGGGCAAGGAAGAGGTCGCGCTCCTCCTCGGTGGCGAAGCCGTACAGGGCCAGCGCGTCGTCGCGCACCACGAGGTGGGTGTGAAGCGACACGGCCCGCCCCACCCCCGGGACCTGGCGCAGCGTCTCGGTGGAGACGGCCAGCCGGTAGCCGACGCCGCCCGCCGTCTCGATGACGACGTGATCCGGGCGGCGGACCGCCACCTCGCCGGCGACGAGCGCGATCATCCCGCGAGCGCCGCCGCGGCCAGCGGCGCGTGGTTGGCGTGGCAGATGGCGACCGCGAGCGCGTCGGCGGCGTGGTCGGGCCTGGGGACCTCGGGCAGCGAGAGCAGCGCCTGCACCATCCGGGCGACCTGCCCCTTGTCGGCGCGCCCCGCGCCGCAGACGGCGCCCTTGACCTGCTGGGGCGTGTAGTCGACGCAGCCCACCCCGCGCTGGCCGGCCGCGAGCAGCACCACGCCCCGTGCCTGTCCGACCGCGAAAGCTGTGCGAACGTTCTGACCGAAAAAGAGTGCTTCAAGGGCGACGGCATCCGGGCGGTGCTCGTCCATCAGGTCGCCCAGGCGCTCGTGGAGCGTCGCCAGCCGCCGCTCCGGCGCGAGGCCAGCGGCGGTGGTGATCAACCCGCCGTCGGTGGCCACGAGCCGATGGCCACGGCGCGCGACGACGCCGAAGCCGCAGTTGGCCAGGCCGGGATCGATGCCGAGGACGACCATCGCCTCGGCATTCTCCGTGCGGGACCGGATGCCTTCCCGGGCGCGCCGGCCCGGGCGGTGGCGGGCCCCCGATCATCCGTCCACCCCCTCAATGGGAACCTCCATCGCACCGATGAGGCGGTCGTGCTGCTGTGGGGTGACCGGACGGAGCTGCGCCGTGCGCTGGCCGACGCCCGCGCCCGCCTCGCCGGACTCGAGGCTCAGCTCGCCGACCGCGCCCGCACCGACGGCCGCACCGGGGTCCTCACCCTCGAGGCCTTCCGCGGCGACGCCGGCGCCGTCCTCGAGCACGCGGCCGCGGCCGAGCAGCCCGCCTCGCTCGCGCTCGTCGACATCGACGGCTTCCGCTCGCTCAACGCCCGCCGCGGCCCCGCCGGCGGCGACGCGGCCCTGCGTGCGGTCGCCGAGCGCCTGAAGGTCCTCACGCGCGCGTCTGACGTCATCGGCCGCACCGGCGCCGACGAGATCGCCGTCCTCATGCCCGGCACCCCGATCGCGGGCGCCCGCACCTGCTGCGAGCGCCTCATCGCCGAGCTCGAGCGCACCGACATCCCGCGCGCCGGCTTCATCACCGTCTCGGCCGGCGTGGCCACCCACCGCGCCGGCATCACGATCGAGAGCCTGCTCGCCGCCGCCGCCCGCGGCCTGGATCGCGCCCGCGCCGACGGCGGCGCCCGCGCGGCGGCCCGGCCCGCCGAGGGCGGCGTCGATCCCTTCCGCGCGCAGTCGCACGTCATCGATGCCCTCGTCACCGCCCTGCTCGAGCGCGACCGCTACACGGGCGAGCACTCGGCCTTCGTCGTCGACATGGCCAAGACCGTCGCCATCGCGCTCGGCCTGGACGAGGTCGAGGTCGAGCGCATCGGCCACGCCGCGCTGCTGCACGACATCGGCAAGGTCGCGATGCCCGACCAGATCCTCAACAAGACCGGGCCGCTCGCCGGCGAGGAGTGGGTGCGCATGCGCGAGCACCCCGTCATCGGCGAGCGGATCCTGCGCTCGATCCCCGGGATGGGGTCGGTGGCCCGGATCGTCCGCCACGAGCACGAGCGCTTCGACGGCTCGGGCTACCCCGACGGCCTGGCGGGCGACGCGATCCCGCTCGGGAGCCGGATCATCCTCGCCTGCGACGCCTACCACGCGATGACCTCCGACCGCTCCTACCGCTCCGGGATGGGCCACGAGGCCGCCGTCGCCGAGCTCGTGAGCTGCTCGGGCACGCAGTTCGACCCGCGCGTCGTCGCCGCCCTGGTCAGCTACCTGGGCCAGGGCCAGCCGCGCTTCACGACGCCGCGCTGACGCGCAGGCGGTCCAGGCCGGTCCAGCAGAACTCCATCGCGCGCTCGACGAGCTCCGCGCGCGGGACGTCGCGGTGCTCCTCCCACCAGTTGGCCAGGGCCTGCAGGGCGCCCGAGAGCAGCGCGGCGTGGATCTCGATCGCCCGCCGGTCGCGCGACGCGTCCGGATCGGAGGCGATGAGGGCCGCGATGACCGCGGTCGCCTGCGCCTGCACGCGCGCGATGAGGTCTCCGACCTCCGGGTCGGCGGCGTCGCGGAAGAGCGCGCGCCAGGCCTCGCGGTGCTCCTCCACGAAGGACAGGAAGGCGTCGATGCCGCCGCGCAGGCGCTGCTCGCCGGGCAGGCCGGCGGCCGCGTTGGCCTGCAGGCGGCTGAAGATCTCCTCGACGTGGGCCTCGACGAGCGAGGCGTGCAGCTCGCGCTTGGAGGCGAAGTGCTCGTAGATGAGCGCCTTGGAGATGCCCGCGCCCTGGGCGATGTCCTCGAGCGCGGCGCCGTGGTAGCCGCGGGCGCCGAAGACCTCCTCGGCGGAGGCCAGGATCGCCGCGCGCCGCTGAGCGGCCGGCATCCGCCGGCGAGGGGCTGGCGTGGCCATCGCTTCACCATAAGCTAGGCGGCTGTGGGGATCGACTTCGCGGCGGAAGGGCTGCTCGACGGGCTCGAGGGCGAGGCGCGGGCGGCGCGCCTGGAGCTGCTCGAGCAGCTCGCGGCCGAGGGCGTCGAGCTCGCGGAGCTGCGCGCCGCCAGCCGCGACGGGCGCCTGCTGTTCGTCGGCGCCGAGCGCGCCATGGGCGGCCCGGCGCTCTACTCCACGCGCGACGTCGGCGAGCGCGTCGGCGTCGACCCGGCCTTCCTGCTGGCCCTGCGCCGCGCCCACGGCCTGCCGGTGCCCGAGGTCGACGACGTCGTCTGCACCGAGGTCGACATCGAGGCCGGGCGGATCGCTCGCCAGTTCCTCGACGCCGGCGTCGACGAGGCCCAGCAGCTCGCGGTCGTTCGCGTCATGGGCCACGGCCTGGCGCAGACGGCCGAGGCGATGCGCACCGCCGTCCTGCAGCTCGTCATCGAGCCGGGGGTCAGCGAGGCCGAGCTGACGCGCCGCTACGCCGAGCGCGTGGCGAGCTTCATGCCGATGGTCGGCCCGATGCTCGACTACATGGTGCGCCTGCACCTGCGCCAGTCCGTGCGCACGGAGGCGATCAACGCCGCCGAGCGCGAGGCGGGCCGCCTGCCCGGGGCGCGCGAGGTCACCGTCTGCTTCGCCGACCTCGTCGGCTTCACGCGCCTGGGCGAGCAGGTGGCGCCCGACGAGCTCGGGCGCGTGGCCCAGCGGCTGGTCGAGCTGACCTCCGAGCGCCTGCGCGGCGAGGCGCGCCTGGTCAAGACGATCGGCGACGCCGCGATGCTCGTCTCCCCCGACGCCGGCGCGCTGCTGGGCCTCGCGCTCGACCTCGTCGACGCCGCCGACGCCGAGGGGGCCGACTTCCCGCAGCTGCGCGTCGGGATGGCCGCGGGCCCGGCCCTCAGCCGCGCCGGCGACTGGTTCGGGCGCCCCGTCAACATCGCCAGCCGCGTCACCGCGATCGCACGGCCGGGCAGCGTCCTCGCCACCCGCGAGGTGCGCGACGACGCGGGCGAGGAGTACCGCTGGTCGTCGGCCGGCGCGCGCTCGCTGAAGGGCGTCGACGGCCCGGTGCGGCTCTATCGCGCGCGGCGGCTGGCCGGCGAGGACGAGGAGCGGGCGGCCTAGCGCCCGCCGGTGCCGACGGTCGGCTTCGAGCCCGTGAAGCGCGGCTCGGACGGCGTCGGCGCGGTCGACGGCTGCTCGGGCGCCACGGGCGGCGGGCGCCGAACGGCGCGCACCGACGGCTGAACCAGCCACGCCAGCGCCGCGAGCAGGCCGAGCGCGCTCATCCAGCGCAGCGTCGCCTCCAGGCCGATGGCGTCGGCGATCGGCCCGCAGATCGCCATCCCCAGCGGCATCAGGCCCATCGAGACCGTGAAGTCGTAGGCGCTGACGCGAGAGACCGCGCGCGCGGGCACCTGCTCCTGGATGCTCAGGTCCCAGAGCGTGAAGAAGAGCGCCACGCAGACACCGGCGAGCAGCTCGAGCGCGGCGATGCCGACGGTGCCCAGGCCGCTGCCGATGATCGCCGCCTGGGTGCTGGCGCCGACGAGCGCCGCGGCGGCCATGAGCACGGGCCGGCGCAGGGGGATGCGCATCGCGACGACGTTGCCCGCCACCCCGCCGATCCCGAAGCAGGCGACGATCGCCGCCCAGCTCGAGGCGCCGTCGAGCCGCTCCGCGGCGAGCGCCGGGCCGAGCACGAAGACGGCCGGGAGCACGAAGACGTGGTAGGCGCTGAGCGCGACGAGGCCCCACTGCAGCCACGCGCGCGAGCGGACCTCGTGCCAGCCCGAGCGCAGGCCGGCGAGGAACGACTCGGGCTCGTCGTCGTCGGCGACCGCCACCGCCGCGGGCGCCGCCTGCGGCCGCAGCCGCGCCAGGCACAAGGCGCTGATCGCGAAGGTCGCCGCGTCGACGGCGATCGCCTCGCCCGAGCCCGCGGTGACGACGAGCAGGCCGGCGATCGCCGGGCCCGCGACGCTCGCGATGCTGCGCGTGAGCGAGAGCAGCGCGTTGGCCTCCTGCAGCTGCGGCGCCTCGACGGTCTGCGGGATGAGGCCGATGAGGGCCGGCATGAACACGGCGCTCGCCGTGCCGTAGACGAAGGAGAGCACGACGAGCATCCAGAGGTCGGCCGCGCCGGTGATCAGAAGCGTCGCGGTGATCGTCTGCACGATCGCCCGCGCGACGTCGGAGGCGAGCATGACCTCGCGGCGCCCGATGCGGTCGGCCCAGACGCCGCCGGCCAGCGCGAAGAGCGCGAACGGGATGCCGCCGGCGGCGAGGACGATGCCCAGGTCGGTCGCCGAGCCCAGGCCGAGGACGGCGAAGGCGATGGCCACCGGGGTGATGCGGTCGCCGATGACCGACAGCGCCTGGCCCCAGAAGAGCAGGCGGAAGGGACCGCGCTCGCGCAGCGGCATGGGCAGCCTGCGCTGTGCCCCACCCGACCGCATGGCCGCGGGAGCGTAGCGCTCGTCGGCCACGCGCTCTACCTAACCGGCCACACGTTCGAGGACGGCCGCGTCGACGTCGAAGTTCGCGTGGACCTCGTTGACGTCGTCGTTGTCCTCGAGGGCGTCGATGAGGCGCATCAGCTTGGTCGCGACGTCCTCGTCGATCGGGACCTGGGTCTTCGGGTGCTGGGCGATCTCGGAGGACTCGAGCTCGACGCCGGCGCCCTCGAGGGCGGCGCGGACCGCAGTCAGGTCGGAGGGCTCGGTCAGGATCTCGAAGACGTCGTCGTCGACCGCGACGTCCAGCGCGCCCGCCTCGATCGCGGGGAGCAGGTCGTCCTCCGCGTAGCGGTTGGCGTCGACGACGATCACGCCGCGCTTGTCGAAGAGGTAGGCCACCGAGCCGGGCTCGCCGAGGTTGCCGCCGTGCTTGGAGAACAGGTGGCGGACCTCGGAGCCCGTGCGGTTGCGGTTGTCGGTGAGCGCGTCGACGAGCAGCGCGACGCCGCCCGGGCCGTAGCCCTCGTAGAGCACCGCCTCGAGCGCCTCGGCGTCGGCCCCCTCGCCGGTGCCCTTGGCGATCGCGCGCTCGATGTTGTCCTTGGGCATCGACGCGTCTTTCGCCTTCTGGACCGCGAGCGCGAGCGCGGGGTTCGAGTCCGCGTCTCCCCCGCCGTCCTTCGCCGCCACCGTGATCGCGCGCGCGAGCTTCGTGAAGAGCTTGCCGCGGCGCGCGTCGACGATCGCCTTCTTGTGCTTGATCCCCGCCCACTTGGAATGACCGGCCATGCCGCCGATGCTAGCGGCCGTAGGATGCGCAGCCATGCCCGCTGACACGACGGTCGTGCTCGTCCACGGGGCCTGGCACGGGGCCTGGTGCTGGGACGGCGTCGCGGCGCTCCTGAGCGCCGACGGCGTCCCCGTCGTCGCCCTCGACCTGCCCAGCGTGGTCTCCGGCGGGGACCTCTACACCGACGCCAGGGCGCTCGGCGACGTGCTCGCGGACACCCCCGGCGACAAGGTCGTCGTCGGGCACTCCTATGGGGGCCTGGTGGTGACCGAGGGCGCCGGGAGCGCCGAGGGCGTGCGCCACCTCGTCTACCTCACGGCCTTCATGCTCGACGAGGGCTCCTCGCTCGTCGACGTGGTCGGCACGACGCCGCCCGACTGGCAGGTCCCGGGCGCCGGCGGGACGACGCTGACCGTCGAATGGCCCGAGCGCGTCTTCTACAACACGAGCCCGCCGGAGGCCGCCGCCGCGGCGGCCGCGCGGCTGCGCCCGCACACCACCGCGTCCTTCACCCAGCCGGTGCGCACCGCCGCCTGGCGCTCGGTGCCCTCGACCTACGTGATCTGCGACCGCGACCAGGCCATTCCGGTGCCCGCGCAGGAGGCGATGTCCGCGAACGCGGGGACCGTGCTGCGGATGGACAGCGACCACTCGCCGTTCCTGACCGACCCGGAGCGGACGGCGGAGATCATCCGCGGCGCGCTGCCGTGAGCTCGTCGTAGAGGGCGAGGTAGGCGTCGGTCGTGGCGTCGGTGGAGAACGCGCTCGCGCGGGCGCGGCAGGCGGGCGCGGAGGTCGCGGGGTCGAGGTCGAGCGCGGCCAGCAGCGCCTGCGCCAGCTCGGCGGAGTCGTCGCCGTCGAAGAGGACGCCCGTGCCGGGAGCCGCCACGAGGTCGGGGTTCGGGCCGACGACCGGCGTCCCGCACGCCAGCGCCTCGGCGAGCACGAGCCCGAACGCCTCGCCGACGGACGGCAGCGCGTGGACCCACGCCTCGCGGTTGGCTGCGGCAAGGGCGGCGGTGTCGTCGAGCGCGCGAGCCTCGACGCCGGGCGGCCGCGGCGCCGGCGCCCGCGCGTCGAGGATCAGGCGGGCGTCCGGCCGCTGCGCGCGGACGCGGGCGAAGGCGTCGAGCAGCAGGCCGACGCGCTTGCGCGGCAGGCCGGGATCGGCGGCGCACAGGATCGTGGGATCGGACGCGCGCCCGGGGCCGGGCGCGAAGGCGTCGAGGTCGACGCCGGGCGCGATGACGCGCGCGTGGACGCCAAGGTGACGGTCGAAGGCGTCGGCCGCCGCGCTCGAGAGCGCCACCACGGCGTCCGCGCGGGCGGCCGCGCGGCGCGCGATCTCGGCGCGCGGGTGGCGGGCGACGAGCCAGCGGCGGTGCGGGATGCCCATGAACGAGAGCACGAGCGGGCGGTCGCGCGGCGCGGCCAGGGCGTCAGTCGGATAGAGGGCGTGGACGACGTCGTCGCGCGGCCGGGCGGCCCGCAGCGCCAGCGCCGTGAAGGGGACGTGCGTGAGGTGCTCCTCCCACCCGCGGGCGACGAGCCGGCGGTCGGGCAGGCGCGGCACGCGCAGGACGTCGCCGTCGCGCCGCGGCCGGCCGCGGTGGCTCGTGAGGATCCGCGGCTCGTGGCCGCGGGCGCGCAGGCCGTCGGCGAGGTCGCGGGCGAAGCGCTCGCTGCCGCGCCGCACCTCGGGCCAGAAGACCGGGCTGAGGAGCGCGACCCTCACAGCACGAGCGTCTTGTGCCGGGCGCTGCCGCGCGCGAGCGCCGCCATCTCGGCGAGGTCGGCGAGCGCGCAGAGCGGCAGCTCGGCGAGCGCGCGGGCGCGGCCGCGCGGGTGGGGCCCGTAGGAGGGCGCCGCGGCGCGGGCGTAGGGCAGCGTGGCGAGGGCGGCGACGGCCACCGCCGGGCGGCCGCGGGCGGCCGCGACCGCACCGCCTGCCAGCGCGAGCGCGAGCCACGCGTGGCGCTGCTTCCAGAAGACGCGCGTGGGGAAGCCGGCGCGCAGCTGCGGGTGACGGCGGACGAGCAGGGCGACGTCCGCCCAGCGCTGCGCGGCGCGCATGCGTGCCGGCAGCGAGGCGACCTCCACCGCGTGCCACACGAGCGCCTCGGGCGCGGCGACGTGGCGCGCGCCGGCGGCGAGCGCGCGCTGGAGGAGGTCGGCGTCCTCCCCCGCGCGCATCGCCTCGTCGAAGCCGCCCAACGCCTCCAGCAGCGCCCGCGGATAGGCGATGTTGCACGCCTGCCCCCATAGCGTCGGGGGCGTCACGTCCTGCGAGCGCCACCCGTGCAGCGCCACGAGGCCGAGCTCGTCGGGGTCGGGCGCCGTCCTGCCCTGCACCACCGCGCCCGGCGCGCGCCGGGCGGCCTCGCGCACCCGCGCGACCCAGTCGGGCGCCGGGCGGCAGTCATCGTCGGTGAAGACGATCAGGTCGGCGTCGGCGAGCCGCCAGGCCGCATTGCGGTTGGCCCCCGGCGTCCCGGTCCCGGGCGCCAGCCGCACATGGCGAATCCCGCGTGCACTCAGCAGCGCCTCGGTCTCGTCGCTGCCGTCGTGACCGACGATCACCTCTGCGTCCTGGCCCTCCAGCGCGTTGAGCAGCCAGCGCAGCCGCAGCGGACGGTCGTGCGAGGCGACGCAGACCGCGACGCGCATCAGATAAACGGCGTGCGGTAGCGCACGGCGCCGCGCAGGGCGACGACCAGCTCGGCGAGGTCGACGACGGGCGCGACGGGCAGCCGCCGCCGGACGTGCCACAGGTACGGCAGCCAGGCCACCGGGCGGCGCGCGAGCAGCGCGACCGTGAGCCAGAGGTGCGACGGCTTCCAGAAGACGCCGAGGGTCAGGTGGCGGCGGACGGACGGATGGCGGCGCACGACGTACGCGAGGTGTTGCCAGCGCCAGAGCCCGCTGAGCGCGGCACCCAGGCCGGGGCGCGTGACGGCGTGCCAGACGACGGCGCCCGGCGCCGCGACGAGCGGCGCCCCGCCCGCGCGGGCGCGCAGGAAGAGGTCGGTGTCCTCGCCGGCGGCGTCGGGGAGGTCGGGGAAGCCGCCCAGCGCCTCGAGCAGCACGCGCGGGTAGGCGATGTTGCACGTCTGGCCGAAGGGCGACGGAGGATCGATGTGCTGGGTGCGGGCCAGCGGCCCGCGCAGGCGGTGCGCCTCCTCGGGGTCGGGGCGCGTGGCGCCCTGCACGACCGCGCCGTCGCGCGCGGCGGTCACGAGGCCCTCCAGCCACTCGGGCGCCGGGCGGCAGTCGTCGTCGGTGAAGGCGACGAGCGGCGCCCGCGCCTCGCGCCAGCCGACGTTGCGCTTGGCGCCCGGCCCCGCGCTCCCCGGCGCCAGGCGCTCGAAGCGCACGCCGCGCTCGCGCAGCAGGGCGGCCGACTCCTCGCCCGCGTCGTCGAGGACCACGATCAGCTCGAAGTCGCGCCGGGTCTGGGCCTCGAGCGCGTCGAGCAGGCGGCGCAGGCGCGCCGGGCGCTCGTGGGAGGCAACGACGACGCTGACCGCCGGTGCCCGCGTCATGCGAGCGCCGCCGGGTGCTCGCGGTACCAGGCGACGGTCCGCGCCAGGCCCTCGTCCAAGTCGACCCGCGGCACCCAGCCCGTCAGGGCGCGCAGCTTGGACGCGTCGACCCACTGGCGGTCGATCTCGCCCGCCGGGGTGCCTTCGCCGCGGACGTCGGGCCGCACGTCGGCGCCGGCGGCGCGGCAGACCGCCTCGACCACCTCACGCACCGGCCACGAGCGCCCGGACCCGGCGTTGAACGCCTCCCCGCGCGCGCTCTCGCCGTCGCGGTCGAGCGCCTCGGCGATGGCCAGGTAGGCGGCGACCGCGTCCTCGACGTAGAGGAAGTCGCGCTCGGGGGAGCCGTCGGAGCGGATCACCGGCGCGCGGCCGGTCAGCGCGGCGGCGACCGCCTCCGGGATCAGCCGCGAGCGGTTGAGGTCGCCGCCGCCGTAGAGGTTGGCGAAGCGCGTCACCGCGACCGGCAGCCCGTAGCTGTGCCAGTAGGAGCGCGCGACGAGGTCGGCGCACGCCTTGGAGACGTCGTAGGGGAAGCGGGCGCGCAGCTCGTAGCCCTCGCGGTAGGGCAGCTCGTCGTGGCTGCCGTAGGCCTTGTCCGAGGAGGCGACGACCACGCGCGCGACGCCGTGGCGCCGGCAGGCCTCCAGGAGCGTCCACGTGCCGCGGACGTTGGTCTCCCACGTCGACAGCGGCGAGCGCTGGGCGGTGCCGACGATCGTCTGCGCCGCGAGGTGGAAGACGGTGTCGACCTCCTCCTCGCCGACGGCGCGCTCGAGCAGCTCGAGGTCGCGGACGTCGCCGCGCACGATCGTGCAGCGCGTGTCGGTGCCCTCCAACGTCAGCGCGCTCGTCGCGAGCTCGTCGCGCTGGAGCACCGCGACGCGCGCGCCGCGCTCGAGCAGCGCCCGGCACAGCCACGAGCCGAGCAGCCCGTAGGCGCCGGTGACGAAGACCGATCTCATCGCGGCCGGGATCCTTCCAGCACCGCGTACCAGCCCGACATCTCGCGCCGCGCGGGCGGGCGCACGAGCCGCCGCAGGCGCACGTCGACGAGGCCCGCCGTCCACGCCCACGCCTTCAGCAGCGACAGGTTGGGCAGCCACCAGTTGAAGTCCGAGCGCAGCGGCGAGAAGGCGCCCACGGGACGGCGCGGGTGGGCGAGCGTCATGCGCACCGAGAAGGGCTCCATCTGCACGAGCCGTCCGCCGGGCACGAGCGCGCCGCGCACCCGCTCCAGCGCGCCGACGGGATCGCGCAGGTGCAGCATGAGCGCGCCCGCGAACGCGAGGTCGACCGGGCCGCCGATCGCCTCGGCCGTCAGCTCGCGCACGTCGCAGACGACGCGCTCGACGCCCGACCCCAGCGCCTCGCGGGCGACCGCGAAGCCGGCGCCGAGCTCGACGCCCCAGTCGCCGGCCCGCGCGCGCAGCCGCTCGCGCTGCGGCGGCGGCCACTGGGCGTCGTCGAGCGCCTCGACGTCGATGGCCACGACCTGCGCCCCGCGGCGCTCGAGCTCGAAGGCCCAGAAGCCGTCGAAGGTGCCGACGTCGAGCGCGCGCAGGCCGCGGAGGTCGGCGGGGAGCACCTTGGCCGCGATCGGGCGGTGGTCGACGCGGCCTGGCGTCACGAGCCCGGGCGCGAGCTCGATCGAGTGATACCAGTGGCGCACGCCCGCGACGCTCACGCCCACGTCTTCCACGGCGCCTCCCCGCTCGCCCACAGGTCGTTGAGCAGGACGGCGTCCTTGTAGGTGTCCATGCAGTCCCAGAAGCCCTCGTGGCGGTAGGCCCGCAGCTGGCCGTCGGCAGCCAGCGTCTCCAGCGGCTCGCGCTCGAGCACGGAGTCCTCGCGCAGGCGGTCGAGGACCGCCGGCTCCAGGCAGAAGAAGCCGCCGTTGATCCAGTGCTCGGAGCGCGGCTTCTCGCGAAAGCCGGTGACCACGCCGCCGCCGTCGAGCTCGGTGACGCCGAACTGCAGCTCGGGGCGCACGACGGTCATGGTCGCCTGCGCGCCGTGGTCGCGATGGAAGCCCAGCAGCGCGCGCAGGTCGAGGTCGGCGACGCCGTCGGCGTAGGTGGCGCAGAACGTCGCGCCGCGCAGGCGCTCGCCCACGCGGGCGATGCGTCCTCCGGTGGGCGTGTCGAGGCCGGTGTCGACGCACGTCACGCGCGCCCCCGCGGGCGCTCCCGCGCGGGCGAAGGCCTCGACCTGCTCGCCGAGGTAGCCGGTGCACAGCACGAAGTCCTCGAAGCCCTGGCTGGCGTAGAGCGCCATCACGTGCCACAGGATCGGCCGCCCGCCGATCTC
This sequence comes from uncultured Actinomycetes bacterium, assembly GCA_963851295.1. Lineage (GTDB taxonomy): Bacteria > Actinomycetota > Thermoleophilia > Solirubrobacterales > Solirubrobacteraceae > JAOPZW01. The sequence continues at coordinate 308,969 of CAWKOS010000010.1, forward strand.
GACGAGCGCCTTGGGGATCGCGCGGGTGTGCTCCTGCAGCCGGGTCCCGCGCCCGCCGCAGAGGATGACGACCGTGGGCAGCATCAGGCGGCGCCATCATGTCAAGGCGTGCACGACCCGCAGCGCAGTCACCGGGCGCATGCCTACGAGAACCCGCGCCCCGAGGTCGCGGCCCTGGTGCCGCGCAGCGCGCGGCGGATCCTCGACCTCGGCTGCTCCTCCGGGGGCGCTGGGCGCGGCGCTCAAGGCCCGCCAGGAGGCGCACGTCACCGGCATCGAGATCGACGCCGGCTACGCGCGCGACGCCGAGCGCCGCCTGGATCGCGTCGTGCACGCCGACGTCGAGGCCGCCGACCTCGACGGCCTCGGGCGCTTCGACTGCCTGATCGCCGCCGACGTGCTCGAGCACCTGCGCGACCCGTGGACGGCATTGCGGCGCTACGCCGGCCTGCTCGACGCCGGCGGCGCCGCCGTGGTGAGCCTGCCCAACGTCCGCCACTGGGAGACCTTCTGGCAGGTCGGCGTGCGCGGGACGTGGCCGCGGCGCTCGGAGGGCATCTTCGATCGCGACCACCTGCGCTGGTTCACGCTCGCCGACGCGCACGCGTTGATCGAGGGGGCGGGGCTGCGCGTCGAGGAGGTCGTGCGCGTCACGCGCCTGCGCCGGGCGCCGTCGCGGGTCGACCGCCTCGTCCCGGACCTGCCGGGCGTGCGCGCGCTGACCACCTTCCAGCACGTACTTGGCGCGCGCAAACCCTGAAGATCGGCCGCGGGCTGCCGATCACGGTGGACGGATGTCCGCCCGCAGACACACGGCCCACGCGGAGGACCCCTTGCGGGCCGGCGAGCGCCGCTGTCGTCAGGTCCTGCAGCACCTTCCGGGCGCCGCGGTCGGCCTCTACGACCGCGATCTGCGCTGCCTGCTGCTCGAGGGGCCGCACCTGCAGGCCGCCGGCATCGACGGCGAGGCGATGATCGGCCGCCACGTCTCGGAGATCGTCTCCCGAGAGCTCTACGCGGCCACCGAGCCGATCGTCATCGCCGCCCTCGCCGGCCAGACCGGGCGGGTGGAGACGTTCTCCTCGGCGACCGGGACGACGCTCGTCGTCCAGGCCGCCCCCGTGCGCGCCGACGACGGATCGATCGAGGGCATCGTCGTGGTCTCGCGCGACGTCAGCGCCCAGCGCAGCGCCGAGCGCGCCGGCCGCGAGGCCGAGCGGCGCTTCGAGGTCGCCTTCGACCGCGCGCCGATCGGCATGGCCCTGATTGGCGTCGACGGCAGCGTGGAGCGCGTCAACGCCGCGCTGGCCTCGATCACCGGGCGCTCGACGCAGGAGCTCGCGGCGCTGCGCCACGAGGAGCTGCTGCATCCCGAGGACGAGGACGTCGCCGCCGAGGCCTTCGCGACGCTGCTGGCCGACGACACCATGTCGACCGACCTGCGCATCCTCCACGCCGAGGGCCACCCGGTGTGGGTCGCGCTGCGCGCCACCATCGTCCGCGACGACGAGAACATCCCCCTCCACGTGCTCATCCAGGTCCAGGACATCACCGAGCGCCGCCGCCTCGAGGAGCAGCTGCGCCACCTCGCCGACCACGATCCGCTCACCGGCCTGCTCAATCGCCGCGGGATCGACCGCGCGCTGGCCGAGCACGTCGCACGCGGGCGCCGCTACGGCGCGCAGGGCGCCCTGCTCGTGCTCGACCTCGACGGCTTCAAGGCAGTCAACGACAGCCAGGGCCACGCCGCGGGCGACGAGCTCATCGTCCGCTGCGCGCGCGCCCTGCGCCACCGCCTGCGCGAGACCGACGTCCTCGGCCGCCTGGGCGGCGACGAGTTCGCCGTGCTGCTGCCGGCGGGCGGCGAGGACGACGCCCTCACGGTGGCCGACGCGGTCGTCGGCGTTATCCGCGGCGTCGGCGGCGTGACCGCGTCGGTCGGCCTCACCCTCTTCGGCGACGAGCCGACGTCCACGAGCGCGCTGGACCGCGCCGACATGGCGATGTATGCCGCCAAGCAGGCCGGCCGCGACCGCTACGCCCTCTCGCCCGGCTCGCTCCCCGCGACCGCCTGAGCCGCCGGGCCGCCGCCCACGGCGCTGCGCAGCGCCGATTCCAGGTGACGATGGAAGCGGGGCGCCGTGTGCTTGGCCGCGGTCGACAGCCCGCCCTCGCGCAGCCGCGCGCGCAGGTCGCGCTCGTCGGCCAGGCGCCGGACCGCGGCCGCCACGGCGGCCGGGTCGTCGGGCTCGACGACCAGCGCGTTGACCCCGTCGAGCAGGTACTCGGCCGAGCCGCCGCGCGCGGTGGCGATGACGGGGCGCCCGAGCGCCATCGCCTCGAGCGGCACGAGCCCCCACGGCTCCTCCCAGCGCGACGGGAAGACGACGGCGTCGGCGGCCGCGTAGACGAGCGGCAGGTCGCCGTGGGGCACGGCGCCGAGGACCCGCACCCGCGGCCCGGCGGCGCCGGCGCCCGGCACCTCGCCCGCCCCGGCGACGGTGAGCGTCGCCTGCGGCGGCAGCTGCCCGAGCGCGGCGAGCGCGACGTCGGCGCCCTTGCGCGGGTCAAGGCGCCCGACGAAGAGCAGCGACCACGACCACGGCGGCGAGGGGCGCGGCTGCCGGTACGCGTCCTCGACCCCGGGCGGCGCCACCGCCGTCGCCGCGAAGCGCCACGCGCTCGCCAGCGCGCGCCCGCGCGTGAAGTCGCTGACGAACAGGCACGTGCCCGGCGCCCGCAGCCGCGGGGCGCGCACGAGCCGTCGCCACTGGTCCACCCGCGGCCCGTAGAGCATCCAGTCGTCGTGGACGACGGCCACCGCGGGCAGGCGGTTGCGCGCGACGAGCGACATCGGCAGGCCGCCCATCGCGAAGAAGCCGATCGCGTCGGGCGCGAAACGGCGCACGTGCGCGGCCACCACCGCGCGGTCGTGGCGCTCGATCGCCCAGCGCTCGCGCACGGCGAGGCGGGGCCAGGCGTCGTCGCGCCAGTACCAGCGCAGCGCGCGATGGACGTCCGCATCCTCCTCCTCGACGCCGTCGGCGAAGACCGTGTCCGTGCACAGCACCCGCACCTCGTGCCCGCCCGCGCGCAGCGCCCGCACGGCCCCCTGCCAGACCAGCTCGTAGCCCCCCCGGTGCTGGGGCGGGTAGAGGTTGCCGAGGGTGAGGACGCGCACCGGCCCCTAGCGTCGCAGCCGCGCGCGCGCCAGGCGCGGCAGCTCGCGGGCCAGCGTGCGCGCGAGCTCGCGCGGCGGGACGCGCAGCGGGCCGATGCGCACGCCGTCGCGGGCCTCGTCGTAGCGGCGCTGGGCGGCCGCGAGCGACGGCAGGCGCTGCAGCGAGAGGTCGAGCTTCGTGCCCATCGCGCCGACCCCGACCACGACCGACGGGATGTCCGGGTCGCCGATGCCGGCCACCCAGACGTCGTCGAAGCCGGCCAGCAGCGAGCGCAGGCCCTCGGGCGTGAAGCGGAAGTAGTCGCTCGGGTAGCCGTGGATGCCGAAGAGCATCACCGAGCTCAGCACGCACACGCCGCCGTCCCGGGCGGCCACCCGCGCCAGCTCGCGGCAGGCCGCCGGCGGGTCCTCGCAGTGCTCGAGCGTGTCCAGGCAGATCGCCGTGCCCACCGAGCCGTCGGCGAGGCTCAGGGCGCGCAGATCCTCGACGCGGTCGACCCCCGGCCCCGGGCGCAGGTCGGTCCCCGTGAACTCGCGCCCGCCGAAGAGCGAGCGCAGGTCGCCGTCCTGGCCGGGCTCGACCTGCAGCGAGCCGAACTCGACCACCGGGTCGGGCAGCTCGACGACGGCCGCGAGGTCGGCCACGAAGGCCCGCGTGATGGGCTGCGCCACGGCACAAAGGTAGCTGCGCTTCGCGTCCTCTAGCCTCCCGCGGCCATGCCCGTCCCCCCCGAGATCTTCAAGGCCTACGACATCCGCGGCCTGCACGGCGAGCAGCTCGACGGCGAGGGCGCCGAGCAGATCGGCCGCGCCTTCGTGCGCGTGCTCGGGGGCCTGGCCGGCAAGCCGCCCGGCGAGCTGCGCATCGGGCTGGGGCGCGACATGCGCCTCACGGCGCCCGAGCTCGCGGCGCGCTACCGGGCGGGCATGGTCGCCGAGGGCGCGCACGTCCTCGACGCCGGGATGGTCGGCACCGAGATGCTCTACTTCCTCGTCGGCTCGCGCGGCCTCGACGGCGGGCTGATGTGCACCGCCTCGCACAACCCGAAGGCCTACACCGGCGCCAAGCTCGTGCGCGCGGGCGCCATCGCGCTGAGCGGCGACCAGGGCATCCAGGACATCCGCCGCGCGATCGAGGACGGCCTGGGCGAGCCGCCCGGCGGGGGCGGCGTCGAGGAGGTCGACGTCACCGCCGACTTCCAGGCCGCGGCGATGGCCTTCATCGACCCGGCCAACGTCAGGCCGCTGAAGGTCGTCGTCGACGGCGGCAACGGCATGGCCGGCCCGATGGCCGGCCCGCTGCTCGAGCGCCTCGGCCTGGAGCTCGTCACCACCTACTGGACGCCCGACGGCAGCTTCCCCGACCACGAGCCCAACCCGCTGCTGGAGGAGAACCGCCGCTTCATCGTCGACAAGGTCCGCGCGACGGGCGCCGACCTCGGCATCGCCTGGGACGGCGACGCCGACCGCTGCTTCTTCATCGACGACACCGGGCGCTTCGTCGACGGCGACTTCCTCACCGCGATCCTGGCCGAGCACCTGCTGGCCAAGAGCGACGACGGGGCGGCGGTCCTCTACGACGTGCGCGCCTCGCGCGCCGTCGCCGACGTCGTCCGCCGCGCCGGCGGGACCGCCTACGCCAACCGCGTCGGCCACGCTTTCTTCAAGACCCGCATGCGCGACGAGGGCGCGATCTTCGGCGGCGAGGTCTCCGGCCACTACTACTTCCACGAGTTCTACAACGCCGACTCGGGGACGATCCCGGCCCTGCTCGTGCTCGAGAAGCTCTCGGTCGAGGGCAGGCGCCTGAGCGAGCTGCTCGCGCCGTATCGGTCGAGCTACTTCATCTCGGGCGAGATCAACTCGGAGGTCGCCGACGGCGAGGCGAAGATGGCCGCGCTGCAGGAGCGCTACGCCGACGCGCGGATCTCCCACCTCGACGGCGTCAGCGTCGACTACGACGACTGGCACTTCAACGTCCGGGCCTCGAACACCGAGCCGCTGCTGCGCCTGTGCCTGGAGTCGCTCGTCTCCGAGGAGGACATGGAGCGCCGCCGCGACGAGGTGCTGGGCATGATCCGCGGGTGAGCATCCACGCCCTCGCGATCCCGACGCCGTTCGCGGTCGGGCGCGTCAACTGCTACCTCGTCGAGGACGACCCGCTCACGCTCGTCGACACCGGGCCGAACTCGGCGACCTCGCTGACCACGCTCGAGGCCGCCCTCGCCGAGCACGGGCGGCGCGTCGAGGACCTCGATCGCATCGTCATCACCCACCAGCACATCGACCACATCGGGCTGGTGGCGATCCTCGCGGACCGCTCGGGCGCCGAGGTCTGCGCGCTCGACGCGCTCGCGCCCTGGCTGGCGCGCTACTCGGAGGTCATGGAGGGCGACGACGCCTTCGCCGAGGCGATCATGCTCCGCCACGGCATCCCCGAGGAGGTCGTGATCGCGCTGCGGGCGGTGACGCGCTCCTTCCGCGCGTGGGGCGGGCGCTGCGAGGTGACGACGCCGCTGGCCGACGGCGCGCAGCTGCCCTTCGCCGGGCGCGCGTGGCGGGTGCACCACCGCCCGGGGCACTCGCCCTCGGACACGGTGTTCCACGACGAGTCCTCGGGCGAGCTCGTCGGCGGCGACCACCTCATCTCCCATATCTCCTCCAACCCGCTGATCTCGCGCCCGCTCGCGGGCGGCGACCCGGCCGACCGGCCCCAGGCGCTCGTCGCCTACCTGGCCTCGCTGCGGGCCACCCGCGCGATGGAGCTCGACGTCGTGCTCCCCGGCCACGGCGAGCCGGTCGCCGACCACCGCGCGCTCATCGACGAGCGCCTGCGGATGCACGAGCGCCGCGCGCGCAAGCTGCACCGCCTGATCGCCGAGCGTCCGCGCACCGCGCACGAGCTCGCCCAGGAGCTGTGGGGGAACGTCGCCGTCACCCAGGCCTACCTGACGCTCAGCGAGGTCCTCGGCCACGTCGACCTGCTGCTGAACGACGGGCGCGCCGTCGAGCACGAGGACGGCGGCGTGGTGCGCTTCGCCGCCGCGCAGTAGATTTGCGCAATGGGCAGGCGGCGCGGCCTCGCGATCCTGACGCTCGCCGCCGTGGCGGGGTCCGCCGCGGTGGCGCGGGCGGACTTCGTCCTCCCCACCCCCGAGCAGCCGGGGCCGAACGCGAAGCTCGCATCAGACGCGCTGAACGACGCCCTCCAGACGGTGGCCCATCGCGACGAGGCGTGTGGGTTCCGGCCCGCGCGCCCGAGCGGCGTGCCGACGCACGACCCGCCGCCGCCGGAGCTGCTCGCCGCCTTCGCCGTCCTGCGCCGCCCGGCCACACCCGCCGACCGCGTGGGCGTGCACAGCCTGGCCGCCGTGGGCAGGATCAACGTCGACTACGTGCGCCGCGCGCGCGTGCTGCCCGGCGGGACAGCCGTCTACGTCATCCCGTCGCTCGACGCCCGGCCGGCGCTGCGCCCGGTCCCCGCGAGCTGCTTGGTCCGCCAGCGCGAGGCGCTCGAGCACCGCCTGCGGGGCAAGCCCGCCCCGGCGCAACGGCTGGCGCGGCGCGAGCTGCGAGGCCTCCAGCGAAGCTGGCAGGACGCGACCCACCGCACGCCCGAGCCCGGGCTCTTCGTCGAGGAGCGCAGCTCCCGCGGCGGCGCCGGCGCCGGCGGCCAGGGGCTCGACGCCATCAGGAAGGGCGCCGGCTTCCTGGCCACCGGGGTCGGGCGCAATGCGCGGGTCACCGGCCTGATCCCCGACGGCGTCGCGACCATCGACTTCACCTTCGCCCGCGGGCGCAGCATCGGCGTCGAGGGCCACCGCGTCTACCGCAGCCTCTACCGGCGCACGGTCGCCGTCGTCGACAACATCGTCTCGCTGAGGGTTCCGCGCCGTCCCGAGGACGCGCTCTACAACCGCCAGGTCTGGCGCGCCGCCGACGGCACCGTCGTCAACACCATCAAGCCGCCGTTCTGAGCCGCCGCCGCGCGAGCGGCGATCAGGGCAGGATCAGGTGCACGTCGCCGAACTCGTGCCAGAGGTAGCCGGCTTCGAGCGCGGCGGCGTAGGAGCGCTCGATCAGGGCGCGGCCGGCGACCGCCTCGAGCATGTCGAGGTGCGAGGCCTCGGGCTCGTGCCAGCCGGTGAGCAGGCCGTCGACGACGCGCACGCCGCGCGCCGGGGTGACCACGAGCGCCGTCCACCCCTCCCCCGCCTCCAGGCCGCCGTCGGCGCGGGCCACCGTCTCGAGTGCGCGCACGACGGTCGTCCCCACCGCGATCACGCGCCCGCCCCAGCGCCGCGTGGCCTCGACCAGGCGTGCGGTGGAGGCCGGCACGCGGTAGCGCTCAGGGTACGGGCGCTCGCCGCGCTCGGGCGAGGAGACGCCGGTGTGCAGCACGATCGGCGCCACCGCGACGCCGCGCGCGGCGAGGCCCGTGAGCACCGCCGGCGTCACCGGGCGCCCGGCGCTCGGCATCTCGGCGCTGCCGGGCTCGACCGCGTAGGCGGTCTCGTAGTCGGCGAGCGGGTGGGCGTCGGGGACGTAGCCGTAGCGGATCGGGGCGCCGTGGCGCGCGAGGTAGGCGAGCAGCGGCTCGGGCAGCTCGAGCGCCGCGGCCCACAGCCGCGCGCCCGCGAGGTACGGCGCCTCCAGGCGCGCGCGGCCGTCGCCGGGCAGCGCGAGCACGTCGCCCGCGCGGCCGCCGCGGAAGCGCTCGCCGCCGGCGCGCAGCTCGACGACCCAGCGGTCGTCGCCGGCCCCGGGGAGCGGCGTCGACAGGCGCAGCTCGAGCTCGCGCCCGTCGACGCCGACGGCCGGCAGGGCCGCGGGGAGGGTGGCGGAGGTGTTGATGACGACGAGGTCGCCGGGGTGCAGGAAGTCGGGCAGGTCGCGGGCCCGCGCGTGGACGAGCCGGCCGTCGCCGCGCGCGACGAGCATGCGCACGTCGTCGCGCGCCAGGCCGCGCGCCTCGGGCGGCTCGTGGGCCTCGAGGCGCTCGGGCAGGGCGAAGGCCGGCTCGGCCGTCATCCGGTCACCTTGACGTCGGCCTCGCGATAGCGCCCGCTGGGGAGGTCGCCCTCGAGCAGGGCCAGGAGGGCCGGGACGCTGTCCTCGGGCGGCGGGCGGTCGGAGATGTCCTCGCCGGGGAAGGCGGCCTGGTGCATGGCGGTGTTCATGTCGCCGGGGTCGAAGGCGTACACGGCGAGCTCCGGGCGCTCGACGGCGAGCACGTTCGTGAGCTGCTCGAGCGCCGCCTTCGAGGCGCCGTAGCCGCCCCAGCCCTCGTAGGCCTCGACCGCGGCGTCGGAGGTGACGTTGACGATCCGCGCGCCGGCGGGCATGACGGGCAGCGCGGCCTGGATGAGCCCGAGCGGCGCGAGCGCGTTGACCCTCAGGACCTCCTCGAGGACGTCGAGCGGGTAGGCGTGAAGCGGCGGCTGCGGGCTCATGCCGAGCACGCTGGCGTTGTTGACGAGCGCGTCGAGCCGGTCGCCGGCGGCGCTCACGAGCGCGCGCCGGTGGCGTCCGTCGGCGATGTCGCCGACCAGCGCCGTGACGTCGGTGACGGCGGCGAGCTCGCGGCGGGCGGCCTCGAGGGCCGGAGCGCCGCGCGCGTCGAGGATCAGGCGCCAGCCGCGGGCGGCCAGGGCGCGCGCAAGCGCCAGGCCGAGGCCGCGCGAGGCGCCGGTGATGATCGCGGTGCGGGGCATGCCACGACGGTACGTCCGCCGCCGCCCGAGCGGTATCGGGAATAGGTCCTAGGACCCTTCGGGGTTCGTCCGCCGGCGCTCGGCGGCGCCGCGCGGCCAGGGCACCGAGGAACACAGCCCCTGCGCCCCCCGCCCGCGGCGCCCCGGGGAAGCCGAACGTCGGTTTTCCCCCGTGATGGCATGGGAAGACCGACGTTCGGCGCCCCGCGCGCCCGGATGCGATCGCTCGCGCCCCGGCCGCGCGGCCCCGCACAACGCGCGCGGAGACTCCCGCTACGCCTCCAGGTCGACGAGCCCCTCGCGCACCGCGTAGAGCGCGGCCTGCGTGCGGTCGGTGAGGCCGAGCTTGCCCAGGATGTTGCTCACGTGGGTCTTGACCGTCTTCTCGGCGACGCCGAGCTCGAAGGCGATCGCCTTGTTGGCCCGACCGCGGGCGATGAGGACGAGGACCTCCCGCTCGCGCGCGGTCAGCGGGTTGGCCGCCGCGGGCGCCGGCGCCTCGCGCGCCACCTCGCGCACGAGCTCCTCGACCACCGCGGGATGCAGGAGCGTCCCGCCGCCGTGGACGGTGCGGATGGCGCCCACGAGCTCCTGCGGCGCGACGTCCTTGAGCAGGTAGCCGACGGCGCCCGCGCGCACGGCGGGAAGCATCTTGTCCTCGTCGACGAAGCTCGTCAGGACGATCACGCGCGTCTGCGGGCGCTGGGCGCGGATGCGGCGGATCGCCTCGATCCCGTCGACGCGCGGCATGAGCAGGTCGACGAGCGCGACGTCGGGGCTCAGGCGCACCGCGGCCTGCACCGCCTCCTCCCCGTCGGCCGCCTCGCCCACGACCTCGACGTCGTCCTGCAGGGCCAGGAAGGCCCGCAGCCCCTCGCGCACGACGCCGTGGTCGTCGGCGATGAGGACGCGGATCACCGCGGCACCTCGAGGACGACCGTCGTCCCGTCGCCGGGCCGTGACTCGATGCGCAGCGTCCCGCCCAGCGCCCGCGCGCGCTCCTCCATCGAGGTCAGCCCCAGGCGCCGCGAGCGCAGGCCCGGATCGGCGGGGTCGAAGCCGACGCCGTCGTCGGCGACGGCGACGCGAAGGAGCCCGTCCTCGGCGTCCAGCGAGACGCCGACCGAGCGCGCCTGCGCGTGGCGCAGCGCGTTCTGCAGCGCCTCCTGGGCGATGCGCAGGACCTCGCCGGCCCCCTCGCGCAGCTCGCCGTCGCCCTCGACGCTCAGCGCCGGCGCGTCGCCGTGGACGCGGCGCAGGAACTCGACGTGCTTGCGCAGCGCCGTCGCGAGCCCCTCGCTCTCGGCGGCGGGCGGGCGCAGCTCGAAGATCAGCGAGCGCAGCTCCTCCATCGCCTCGCGCGTGAGCGCCTGCAGGCGCACGAGCGCGGCCTTGGCCTCGGCGGGGTCGCGGTCGATGACCGTCGCCGCCGCCTCGGCGGTCAGCCTGAGGCCGAAGAGCTTCTGGGTCACCGAGTCGTGCAGCTCGCGCGCCAGGCGGTTTCGCTCCTCGACGATGCTCAGCTCGCGGCTGCGCTCGTAGAGGTTGGCCTTCTCGATCGCGAGCGCGGCGTGGACGGCGAGCATCTCGACGAGCTGCTGGTCGCCCTCGTCGAAGTCCTCGTCGCCGAGCTTGTCGGTCAGGTAGATCGCCCCGACGATCCCGCTGGCGGCGACGATCGGCACGCCGAGGAAGGAGCGCATCTGCGGGTGCGCCGACGGCCACCAGCCGCGGAAGCGCGGGTCGCGGCGCACGTCGCCCGTGCGGTAGGGGACCGGCGAGGTGAGCATCGCGCCGAGCAGGCCGTGCTGGCGCGGCAGCGGGCCCATCGCCGCGATCAGCTCGTCGCTCATGCCCGAGGTGATGAACTGGGCGAAGCCGCCCTCGCCGTCGGGGACGCCGATCGCGGCATACCGCGCGTCGACGAGCCCGCGCGCCGCGTGGGCCAGGCGCTGGAGCATCGGCTCGATCGTCGCCTCGGCGGCGACGGCGAGGACCGCGTCGTTCATCGCCCGCAGGGCCGCGCTCTGCTGCTCCATCTCCCGATCGAGCATACGACCGCGCCCACGCGGAGCGGGCCGCGCTCAGGCGGAGCGGGCGAGCATGTAGGGCACCAGCGCGCGCACGAAGTCGACGTGCTCGGGGCCGTCGGCCTCGGCGAAGGCCGCGTCGAAGGCGTCCAGCGCGCAGCGCTCGACCCCCTCGCCGTAGGCGGCCGCGAACTCGACGCTGCGGTGCTCGCGCATGAGCTCGCGCACGCGCGCGACCTCGTCGTCGGTGCGCTGCTCCTCGGGCACGCCGAGGTAGCCGGTGAGCCACTCGCGCTCGCCGCCGCCGGCGCTCGCGAGCACGTGGACGAGCATCAGCGTGCGCTTGCCCTCGCGCAGGTCGCTGAGCGGCTCCTTGCCGGGCAGGCCGTCGCGGCCCACGAGGTTGAGCAGGTCGTCGCGGATCTGGAAGGCGAGGCCGAGGTAGAAGCCGAAGCGGCTGAGGGCCCCGAGCGCGGCCGCGGCGCTCGACCCGACGAGCGCGCCGATGCGCAGCGGCGCCACCGTCGTGTACCAGCACGTCTTCTTGGCGGTCATGGTCAGGTAGTCGGCGGCCCCGAGCTCGACGGCGTTCTCGCGCCGCCAGCCGAGCTCGAGCGCCTGGCCCTCGGTGGTATGGCGGACCATCGTCTGCAGCTCGTCGAGCACGCGGCGCGCGACGCGGCCGCCGAGCGGGCCCTCGTCGCGCAGCGGCGCGAGCGCGAGCGCGGCCAGCGCGTCGCCGGCGTTGACGGCGAGCGGCATGCCATGCAGCTCGTGCAGCGTCGGCAGCCCGCGGCGCGTCGGGCTGGCGTCCTGGACGTCGTCGTGGATGAGGAAGGCGTTGTGGAACATCTCCAGGGCCACCGCGGGCCCGAGGCCCTCGCGCACGCGCCCGCCGAAGGCCTGGCAGGTGGCGAGCAGGAGCGCGGGGCGGATGCCCTTGCCGGGGCGCAGCGGGTACTCGGCCACGAGGTCGTAGAGGTAGGCCGACGGCGTGCCGTCGCGCAGGAGGTAGGGCTCCATCGCCGCGCGCGTCAGCGCGGCGTAGCGCGCGAGCGTCGCCTCGACGCCATCGGCGCTCACTCGACGACCAGCCGGACGGGGACCGCGACGTTCGGCAGGCCGGCGGCGACGACGTGGCCGTCGTAGGTGCCGGGCGCGAGGCCCGGCGGGATCGCGACCGTCAGCGCGGCGGAGGCGCTCTGGTGCGCGGCGAGGGTGAGGGCCGGCGGCGCGAAGCTCGCGGCCGCGCCGTCCACGCTGCGCCCGCCGGGGCCGACGAGGGCCGTCATCCGCAGCGCGCCGACGTCCGCGGACGTGCCGTCGACGTTGTGCGCCCAGACCGTGGCGTGCGCCGGAGCCCCGGGCGCGCCGCGCAGCGCGACGACCGCGCCGTCGGCGCCGCGTGCGCCGATCACCGCGCCGATGGTGTCCGCGTAGGCGGAGAACGAGCGCCGCAGGAGGTCGGCGTAGCCGTCGAGCGTGCGCGCCACGGAGGCGCGCAGCGCGAGCGAGCCGACGACCTCCTCGGCGTCGATCTCGGCCATCAGCCCCTCGACGACGGCGGCGGCGTCCCGCGCGGCGGCGCGCCCGACGTCGCTCATGCGGCGTCCTCCAGGCCGTACCACGTCCCGCTCAGGCCCTCGGTCAGCGGCCGGCCGCGGACGGCGTTGGCGGCCTGCAGCCCGGCCATGACCGCGGCCTCGATGCAGCCGGCGTTCAGGCCGCAGTCGATCCAGTCGCCGGCGAGGAAGAGGTTGGCGGCACCCGAGCCGTCGGCCCGCAGGCGGTGGGCCGCGCTGCCCGGCAGCGACTGCACGTAGCGGTCGGAGGGGTCGACGTTCGCGCGCCAGTAGCGGGCGAGGACCTGCTCGGGGGCGAAGCCGGGCCAGTAGTCGCGCGCGAAGCGGGCGAGATGGGCCTCGGCGTTCTCGCCGACGAGCGCGTGCGCGGCGGCGGGGTCGGCGGCCTGCGCGGCGCCCAGCGCGCTGCAGAAGTAGCCGATCGCCTTCGGCTCGGCGCCCTCGGGCCAGTCCTCGCGCTCGATCAGGTGGCTCATCGAGGCGTAGGTGTCGAAGGGCGAGACGTAGCCGCTCACCGTCGCGCCCGGATACGGCCAGCCGAGCGCCGCCTCGTCCGCCGAGAGCCAGAGCTGCAGCGACTGCGTCGGGACGGTGGCGACCTGCTCGACCATCGCGCGCCAGCGCGCCGAGCGCTCGATCAGCTCGCCGCAGATGTCCGGCAGCGCCCCGAGCGAGATCGCGAGCACGACGGCGTCGAAGTCCTCGCCGAGGGCGAGCACCGCGTCCTCCTCGCCGGCCGCAGCGTCCGGCTGCGACGGGAAGCACGGCAGCCCGCCGAAGCGCTCGAGCGGCTCGATCTCGGGGGCGCCGGGCGTTTCGCGGCGCACCGCGATCGCTCCCACCTCGGAGCCGTCCGAGGTCAGCCGCAGGCCCTGCACCCGGTGCCCGAAGGCGAAGCGCACCCCGCGGGCGCGCAGCGCCTGGTAGAGCGGGGCGAAGACGACGTCGCCCATCCCCGCCCGCATGCGCCAGAAGATCGCGCCCTTGTAGTCGAAGAAGAGCTTGCCCGCGAGGAAGAGCCCGAGGCCGGCGGCGAAGCGGGGCCGCCCGGGGTCGCCGTCCTCGTAGGCGAAGACGAGGTCGTACATCCCGCGCACGAGCGGCGAGTCGAGCGTCTCGGGCCGGGCGCCGTGGCGAGCCAGCCACTCGCGGAAGTCGAGGTGATCGATGGCCGCGAACCCGGCGGGATCGGCGAGCAGGCCGTCGAGGACCGTCCCCTGCAGACAGGCGATCACGAGGTCGGCGAGGTCGCGGGCGCGGCGCGCGTCGTCGGCGGCGACCACGCGGTCCTCGAGCTCGCCGCGCAGGCGCTCGAGCGACTCGACGACGAAGGCGGCGAGCGGGCTGCGGCCGGGGACCACGGCGCTGACGACGCGCATCGACTCCACGGCGCCGACCATCGCGGCGATCTCGGCCTGGCGCAGCAGCGCCGTGAGCTGCGAGGGGGAGCCGAGCGCGGGCGGCGTCGGGGAGGCGCTGAGCACGACCCCGGTCGGCATGGCCGGCAGCCGCCCGCGGCGGATCGACTCCGCGAAGTCCGAGAGCAGCGCCAGCGAGCGGCGCACGAAGGTCGCGACGGACAGCGGGCCGCCGGCGCCGTCGGCGCCCGGCTCGCGGCCGTTGCGCGCGAAGGTCGCCACCCACTGCGTCCACTCGCCGTCGCGCTCGTCGGCGACGCCGACGCGGTCGGCGGGCTCGAAGGCGTCGCGCCAGGTCGCGATCGGGCACTGCGGGTCGGTCGTCGGGCGGTCGAGCTCGTCGTAGACCTCGCGGATGAGGCGGAAGGCGTTGTCGTAGTAGCCCAGCCACACGTGCAGGCCGTGCTCCTCGATGCGCCCGTGCTCGCCGCGACCGCTGGCGCCCTTGCCGCCGAGCTGCCGGCCGCGCTGGTAGACGGTGACCTCGGGCGCCGCCGGGTCGCTCGGGTCGCTCAGCGCCCAGGCCGCGGCGAGGCCGGCCATGCCCCCGCCGAGGACAGCGACCCTCCTTCGCGCGCTTGCCTGCGGCGACACCGTGCCCTCCTAGGAGGCCACGAGCGAGCGGGCCTCGTCGAGCTCCGGGTAGCCGGCGTCGGGGTCGAGCTTGGCGATGGCCTCGGCGAGCGCGTCGCGCCCTTCAGCGCCGCCGCGTGGCGCGCGCGCGAGCGCGAGCGCGGCGCGCAGCTCGAACAGGGTCGCCGACTGCGTGCGGGCGACGTCGAGGGCGTCGCGCAGGTTGCTCAGGCCTCCGAGGTCGCCGGCCGCCAGGCGGATCTCGCCCTTCAGGCGCAGCGTCTCGGCGGTGTAGAACGCGCTGCCCGTGATGTCGGCGACCACGAGCGCCTCGTCGAGCGCCTGCACGGCCTCGTCGTCGCGGCCCACCAGGTGCTCGGCGGCCGCCAGCTCCGTCAGCCAGTACGGCGTCCACACCTCGGCGACGAGCATGTGGCGCCAGGCGGCGACGCTCTCGATCATCGTCTCGAGCGCGCTGTCGTCGCCGCGCTGCACGCGGCTGCCCGCCGCCTGCAGCGCCCCGGCGAGCGCCCAGAGGACCATGCCGTGGCGCTCGCCGACGTCGATCAGGTCGCCCGCGAGGCGGGCGGTCGCCTCGTGGTCGCCCTCCAGGCGCTGCATCATCCCGATCTGGCTCTTGACGTAGCCGACGCTGAACGGGCCGTAGGGGAAGACGAGGCTCTCGGCGCGGCGCAGCGCGCGATCGCCGAGGGCGTGCGCGGCACGGCGGTCGCCCATGATCCACAGGGCGGCGATCAGGTGCGCGCAG
Source organism: uncultured Actinomycetes bacterium (assembly GCA_963851295.1). Classification (GTDB taxonomy): domain Bacteria; phylum Actinomycetota; class Thermoleophilia; order Solirubrobacterales; family Solirubrobacteraceae; genus JAOPZW01. The sequence continues at coordinate 324,237 of CAWKOS010000010.1, forward strand.
ACGGCCGAGTGCGGATCGTTGGGCAGCGGCCACTCCTTGGGCGGGCGGCCCTCGGTGGCGCCCCACGGATGGGCGATGAAGCCCTCCATCAGCGCGCGCGACTCCGGGTAGTGACCGCGGAAGAAGCCGATGACGCCCTTGCCGATGTCGGCGACCGGGAAGTGCAGGTGGGCGGTGTCGACGACGACCTCCATCGCCGCGCTGACCGCGTCGGCCTCGTCGAGGGCGCCGCAGAAGGCGTAGTAGGACCAGCTGCGGATAAGGCTCGGCAGCAGCTCGGCGCCGAGGCCGAGCTCCTCGCAGATGGCCACGCAGCGCGGGTGGTCCTCGGCCGCCTCGGGCGCCGAGTAGCCGCCCGCCATCACGGCGCTGAAGCTGCGCAGCTCGCGCACCATGAGCTCGCCGCGCAGCCGGTGCGGCCCCTCCGGGAGGCGCTCGTGGAGCGCGAGCGCCCGGGTCAGGTGGCGCGTGGCCTCGGTGTGGGCGCCGAGCGCCTGCGCACCCTGGGCCGCGAGCACGAGCGCCTCGATCGCCTCCCCGTAGCGCTGCGCGCGCTCGAGGTGGAAGGCGGTGCCGCCGGCGTCGCCCTGCACGAGCGCGCCGCCGCCGGCCAGCAGCTCGTCGGCGATCGCGCTGTGGCGCTCGCGCCGCGCCGAGCGCCGCTGCGTCTCGTAGGCCACCTCGCGGATGAGCGCGTGGCGGAAGCGCACGAGGCCGTCGCCCTCGTCGTCGACCAGCCCGGCGCCGATGAGCGTCGCCAGCCGGGTCTCGAAGTAGTCGTCGTCCATGCCGACGACGCGCTGCAGCAGCCCGCGGTCGACGTCGCGGCCGATGGTCGCCGCCACCTGCGCGAGGTCGAGGTCGACGCCGGGCGAGGCCAGCCGCGCGAGCAGCGGGTCGCGCAGCGCCGCCGGGATGCGGTAGTCGGCGTAGCGCAGCGAGCGATGCAGCTCCTGTCCCTGGCCGACGGCGTCGGCGGTGCGCACGAGCTCCTCGAGGAAGAGCGGCACGCCGTCGCTGCGCGCGATCAGCTCCGAGCGCTCCTGCTCGCTCAGGCGCGTGCCCTCGGGCATGAGCACCGACAGCTCCTCGAGCTCGGCCTCGCGCAGCGGCTCGAGCGCGAGGCGGTGCACGCGCGGGTGCTCCCAGGGCGGCTCGAAGCCCTCGCGGGCGGCGAGGACGATGAGGAGCCCGGGGCACGGTGCCGCGAGCAGGGTCGCGATCAGGTCGAGCGTCGACGGGTCGGCCCACTGCAGGTCGTCGACGAAGAGCAGCGCGGGCCCGTCGGCGACCAGCGAGTGCACGAGCCGCGCCGCGGCCATGAGCGCCATCACGCGCACGCGGCTGGGGTCGATGTCCGGCGGCGGCGCCATCTCGCTCGCCGGGATCCGCAGCGCGGCCGCCAGGAAGGGCAGATCGGGCCCGCGCTCGGGGTCCATGCCCAGGCGCTTGCGCAGCTTGACGAGGCGCTCGCGGGGGCCGTCGTCGGGCGTCATCGCGCAGGCCTGCTCGAGCAGCGGCGCGAACGCGTAGAGGCTCGTCGACTCGTGGTAGCTCGAGCAGCGGCACTCGGTGCACGGCGCGCCGGCGGCGCGCGCCGCCTCGACGACCATGCGCGACTTGCCCAGCCCCCCGCTGCCGGTGATGAGCAGCGGCACCGCGCCCACCGAGGTCTCGGCCTCCAGCGCCCGCCCCCAGTCCTCGTGCGCCGCCTCCCAGGCGGCGGCGATCCGCTTGAGCTCGGCGCGGCGGTTGACGAACGGGATCCGGGGCGTCGCGGAGTCGCGGGCGCCCGCGCTGCGCTCGCCCAGGACAGTGAAGATCTCGACCGCGCGCGACACGCCGCGCAGCTCGCGATGGCCCATCGACTCGACCTCGAAGTGGGTGCGCACGAGCGCGTGCGTCGCGTCGCTGATGACGACCGTGTTGGGCGTGGCGAAGCTCTGCAGCCGCGACGCCTCGTGGGCGGCGGCGCCGGTGACACCGACGCGGTCGAGCACGATCAGGTCGGTGTTGACCGCGATGCGGATCTGCATGGCGCCGTCGCGCAGGGCCTCGACCATCTCCAGGCCGCTGAGGACCGCGCGGCGGGCGTCGTCCTCGTGGACCTCGGGATAGCCGAAGCGCACGAGCATGCCGTCGCCCGCGTGGTCGTCGATGGAGCCCCCGTAGCGGGCGATGATCTCGGTGCAGGTCTGGCGGTAGCCCTCGAAGAGGTCGCTGAGCTCCTCGGGGTCGAGCGTGTCGGCGAGCATCGTCGAACCGACGATGTCGCAGAACATCAGCGTCATCTGGCGGCGCTGGACGGCCCCGGCGAGCAGCGCCTCGGCCTCCGTGTTGTAGGGGTCGAGGGCGAGCACGGCGTTGACGAGCGCGCGCACCTGCTCGAACTCGCCGGCCTCGCGGGCCAGGCGCGCGTCGGCGAGCAGCTCGGACACGCGCTCGGCCATGCGGTTGCCGCCGACGCTGCCCGCGATGCCGTCTGACGCTGCGATGACCGCCCCCCGCCCCGGCCTCAGCCGCCCTGCGACGGTTCGCGGACGACGATCCGCAGGTTGGCCAGCGCCATCGGCCGGCGGCCCTCGACGTAGGCCACGCCGCTGTAGGTCCCGGGCGTCAGGCTCCGGCTCAGGCCCGCCTGCGGGAACGTCACCTCGAGCCGGTACGCGGTCCCGGAGTCCGCCAGCGTCGTGCTCAGGCAGGCCTCGATCGCGGCGGCGTCATCGGCGTCGGCGCCGCTGAGCGCGATCTTCGCCTGCGACGGCGGCTGCTCGAGGGCCGGCGGCACGCGGATCCAGACCGGGTCGTCGACGCCGTAGCCGTCGCCGCCCGACGGACGCAGGAGCAGGAACGCGGTCGGCAGGTCGGCCGCGACGCGCTCGCGGTCGGGGATCCGCGACCAGAACGTCCACGCGTCGTCGAGGTTGTCCATCGCCGTCGTCCACGTGCGCGCGAGGTCGGACGTGAGGTCCTCCGGCGTATAGCGCCCCTTGGTGCGCAGGCTCTGCGCCACCCCGGTCCACAGGGTGACGTTGCGGTTGGCCATGCGCCCGCCGACGGTCGCCATGTCCTCGAGCATCTGCCCGAAGCGATCCCACGCGGTCGGCTCGCCGGGCTGCGGCTTGATGTCAGCCATCGCTTCCTTCTTTCCTTGCCAGCGCCGCGCGGACCTTCTCGGCGCTCGTGTAGACGTCGGCCGAGGTGCTGTACATCTCGCTCTCCACCCACCAGATCATGGCGGCGGGGGCGAGGTAGTTGAGCATCTCCCCCATGTCCATCCCGCCCAGCGGCGCCGTGTTCGGCGTGCGGTCGCTGAAGTTGATGACCTTGCGGCTCGTCACGCGCCAGTGGCCGTCGGTCAGCTGGCGCGCCTTGATGAAGCCCTCGTCGACGAGCAGCCCGCCGGCGCGCTCGTCCCACAGCACCTGGCTGCCGATGCTCCGGCAGAGGGAGAACTCGACGCTGATCTGTCCCTCGTCCTCGTGCACGTTGAACTTGTCGATCCAGAGCACCTGGTCGAAGGTGCTCGAGTTGCCCTCATCGCCCCAGGAGATCGCGCAGCTCTCGGCCAGCAGCCTGGGCGCGGGCAGCGCCTGACCCGGCTCGGGGCCCTCGGCGGGCTGGAGCGTGAAGGGGTCGTCGACGTAGTAGGTCGACGTCATCACGTCGCTGGCGAGCCTCCAGCACTGGGGGTCCATCGAGCGGCAGAGGGTGCCGAAGTCGCCCTTGATCAGCGTGGTGACGGTGGTCGTCGTGGTGAGCGTGCTCGCGTCCTGGCGGATCACCGACGACGCCGGGTAGACGAGGGCGACGTCCTCGGGCGCCTCCCAGAAGGCGGCGAAGGCGATGGCGTCGGCGAACTCCTCAACGAACTCGTAGAGGCCGAGGCCGATCTCGTCCTCGAGCTTGACGATCTGCTCGCGGGCCCGGGTCGAGTCCGCGCCGGCGCGCAGGGTCTCGAGGAAGTCCATGACGTCCATGCCCAGCGCGAGATGCGCTGCGTTGTCGAAGGCCTGGGCCTCCTCGGCGTTGGCCGAGCGCCGGCCGCGCAGGAGCGCGATGACGTCGTCGAGCTGGCGTTCGTCGTCCTGGGCCACGGCCACGAGCGCCATCGCGAAGAGGTGGGCGCCGAAGCGGCTCGAGGAGCGGCGTTCGTCGAGGCGGTGGAGCAGCTCCAGGGCGTCGGTCCGGCTCGCCGGCGCGGCGACGGCGTTGAAGGCGTCGGGCGGCAGGCGGCCGAGGGCGTCCACGAGCGCGTGCGGATAGCGCTTGGCATCCTCGACCGTCGGGTGGCGCGGCGGTGGGAAGGCCCGGACGATCCGCCAGGCGGCGTCGCGGACACGGTCGGGCCACGGCGCGAGGATCTCCATGGCGGCGGCGAGGCTCAGCGGCTCGACCTGCTGGGGGAGCATGACCGCCGGCGCGCCGGAGATCTGGAACTCCCGGCCCAGCGAGTGGTGGTACACGCTGAGCATGGCGTAGCGGATCTTCGCCTTGTCCTTCGGCTCGGTTGGAACCTGCCGCTGCTGGACGGTCAGCGGCGCCTGCGCCGGGGTCTGGGCGACGCCCATGCCCGACCATAGCCCGGCGCTCGCGCCCGCAGCAAGGGGGCGTTCAGGTTTGTTCACCGGTCGCGCAGCAGCGCGTCGAGCGCGGCGACGGTGCGCTCCCACGTGAAGGCCGCGGCGTGCGCGGGGCCCTTGGCGCGCAGGCCGTCGTCGTCGAGGGCGGCGAGAACCTGCTCGGCGATGGCCTCGCGGTCGCGGGGATCGGCGTAGCGGGCGGCCTCGCCGCAGGTCTCGGGCAGGGCGCCCGCGCGGGCCGCGACCACCGGCACGCCGCAGGCCATCGCCTCCAGGCAGGTGAGGCCGAAGCCCTCGTGGAGCGAGGGCAGGACGAAGGCCCGCGCCCCCGCGTAGAGCCCGGGAAGATGGGCGTCGGGGACGTGGCCGAGGGGCCTTGGGCCGAGCGCGCCCGCGCCCGCACGGAACTGCGGGCGCTCGCCGCCGGCAGCGACGAGGTCGATGCCCTCGCGCTCCAGCCTCTGCGCGGTCGCATCGAGGGAGGCCAGGTTCTTGCGCGCGGTGCGGCTCGCGACGGTGAGGACGTACGGCTTGTCGAGCCCGAGCGCCGCGCGCGCGGGCTCGGGGTCGGCGTCCGGGCGAAAGCGCGCGTCGACGCCGCCCGGCACGACGTGCGCGTCGACGTGGAGCAGCTCTGCGATCTCGGCGCGTGAGAACTCGCTGACGGTGATCAGCACGCGCGCGCGGCGCGCGATCCTCGGCACGAGCGTGCGCTGCCAGCGCGCGTAGGCGGGCGAGTACCACTGCGGGCCGCGGAGGGCGGCGACGTCGTGGAGAACCACGGCGTTGCGCGGGAAGGCGAGCGGCGCGAGGTTGGCGGGGTTGAGCAGCAGCGCGGCCCGCCGCGCGCGGAGCGGCAGGACGGCCTGCTCCCAGGCGTGGCCGGCGCGGTGGACGAGCGCCGCCGGAGGGCGGACGACCTCGTAGCCGCCGAGCGCCGGCAGCCTCGCGGCGAGCTCGCGCGCCCAGCGCTCCACCCCGCCGAGCTCGGGGCGCGCGGCGGCCCGCGCGTTGAGCGCGATCACCGGATGTCGGCCAGGTGCTCGACGTTGGCCACGTCGTCGGGGTCCTCGCTGCGCCCGGCGGCGAACCAGGCGTCGAGGATCTCGCGCAGCTCGGCCTCCGAGGTCGTCCGCAGGCTCAGCGCGAGCACGTTGGCGTCGTTCCACCTGCGCGCCCCGGCCGCGGTGGCCGCGTCGGCGCACAGCGCCGCCCGGATCCCAGCGACCTTGTTGGCGGCGATCGAGGCGCCCGTGCCCGTCCAGCAGCAGACGACGCCCTGCTCGGCCCGCCCCTCCGCCACGTCGCGGGCGGCGGCCTCCGACGCCCACGCCCAATCGTCGCGCTCGTCGTCGTTGAGCGCGCCGTGGGCGACGACCTCGTGCCCCCGCCCCCGCAGCTCCTCGACGACGGCGTCGGCCACGCCCGTGCGTTCGTCGGCGGCGACGGCGATGCGCATGGGTCAATGATGCAGGAGGGCGCGTACGCGGCGCAGGGCGGTCCGCCTCTGGCGCCCGCGTCCGCGCCGCCGGGCGCCGCCCTCCGGTCTCGCCCGTGGTCGCGAAGCCGCACTGAGGGAGGGAGTGTCGCCTGCGTCGGCGGTCGACCCCGCGCCGCAGAGGTTCGATCGGTGCAACCTGTTCGAGTTTTCGTCGGTTTCCGGAGCTAACTCGGACAGGTTCGTGGGCGTGGGCTCGGCTGTGATCGCCCCGGCCAGGGCTCCTCTCCCTCGGTGCCCGTTGAACCTGGCCAGGACGTCCGTGATCGCGCGGTGATCGTGGAGCCGCAGGATCTCGGCCTGCGCGAGCGCTCGCTCCAGGTCGCTGGCCCTGCTGCTTGCGGCGATGTCCAGCAGCGTGCGGCTGACCGTCGTGGTCGGGATGCCTTCGTGGCGGGTGGTGTCCTGGGCATCGAGGGAGTGAGAGGAGTGGGCTCTGATCCCCGGGGCGTTGCGTCTCCCGCGGCGCGCGGTGACGTCGATGGGCTGCTGCTGGGTCGAAAGCAGGCCCCAATGGGCCGCGGCGCTTCGGTGGCTCAGCACCGCCCCGGGGCCGCACGCCAGCACCGCCGCCAGCCGCCGGCCCTCCACCCGCAACCGCGCGTGGCCGACCGCGTAGACCCCGCGATGCACCACCTGCAACCGCCGCGACCGCACCCAAAAGTCGACCGCCGACGCAGCTACGCCGATCGCCAGCAGCTGCGCGCGCGACACCACCCCCCACTGCCGATCCGCCCGCGCCACCACCCCCGCCCACAGGGGTGGATGCGATCGACGTAGATAGTCCCCGTCAAACGCAGCCACCCCTCCAGCGTGGCAAGGAGGGTGTTACGCGTGGGGCGCGGAATGCATCAATTCTCCGCAGGCGCTCGCGTCGACGAGGGCCGAGAGCTTGGCGGTCTCCGTGTGGAGGTCCGCGTGCGCGAGCGCCCACGCGCGGGCCGTGGCGCCCGCGGCGGCGCGTGCCGAGGGCGCGAGCGCGAGGGTCTCGCGCAGGGCCGCCGCCAGCGCCGCGGGGTCCCCCGGCGCCACCAGCACGCCCCACGGCGCCATCACGCACTCCGGCAGCCCGACCTCGTCGGACGCGACGACGCACAGCTCCATCGCCATCGCCTCCTTGACGACGACGGGCATCGAGTCACGGTCGCCGTCGGGGGCGATCACGCACGGCATCGCCAGGACGTCGGCCTCCTCCATGAGCGCCCGCACGCCAGCGCTGCCGAGCGCGCCCGCCAGCTCGACGCCCTCCAGCGATGAGGCGAGTGGCCCCTCCCCCACCACGACCACGCGCACGTCGTCCAGCAGCGCGGCCGCACGCGCCAGCACGTCGAAGCCCTTCTTCCTCACGAGCCTCCCCACCGCGAGCACCACGCGCCCGCCGCCGAGCGGCCGCGACCGCCGCCACACCGAGCCGTCGACGCCCATCACGATCACCTCGACGCGCGCCCCGAGCGCCCGCAGCGCCCGCGCGTTGTACTCCGAGCCCGTCGAGACGAACGCGGCGCCGCACAGCTTCTCGGCGAGGTTGCGCGGCATGAGCCAGATGTCGAAGGCGTGCGCGGTGACCGAGTAGGGCAGGCGTAGGAGCCGGCCCACCCGCAACGCGTCCAGCGCCGCGCCCATCGCGAAGTGCGCGTGCAGATGCCGTGCGCCCGCCGCCTCGACCGCCCGCGCCTCGCGCGCGAGCCGCCGCAGCGGCGGCACCCACTCCTCGCGCCGCCACCGCCGCCGCGCCCAGAGGTCCCAAAGACACCCCCGCGGCGAGCGCGCCACCAGCCACGCGAGATCGCGCCACGACGAGCGCTGCGCGTCGCGCACGCGGACGGTCACGTCGTGCCCGATCGCCCGCAGCGCGGCGATCTCGTTGACCACGAAGGTCTCGGTCAGCGCCGGCTCGTGGTCAAGCAGCACCGCGATCGGGACAGGCAACTACCCTCCGCGCCGTGGAACTCCTCGAGCGCGCGAAGCAGCAGCGCTGGTACCACACGCTCGAGCTCGGGCCGGGGCACGTTACCGACGGCTGGTTCGACCTGCGCCCGGCCGTCCGCCACTACGGCCTGCCCGACGACATGACCGGCCTCCGGGCGCTGGAGATCGGCACCTGGGACGGCTTCTGGGCCTTCGAGATGGAGCGCCGCGGCGCCACCGTGACCGCGCTCGACCTCGACGACGAGGCGACGCTCGACTGGCCCCCGCGCCGGCGCCACGAGGCCGCCACCGGCGTCCGCCGCGGCGACGGGTTCCGCCTCGCCGCCGAGATCCTCGGCTCGGGCGTCGAGCGCGTCGAGCTCTCGGTCTACGACGCGACCCCCGAGCGCCTCGGCGGCCCCTTCGACGTCGTCCTCTGCGGCTCGGTCCTCATCCACCTGCGCGACCAGCTCCTCGCCCTCGAGCGCATCGCGCAGCTCACGAGCGGGACGGCGATCGTCGCCGAGGAGTACTCGCGCGCCGCCGACCTCGTCCCCTTCCCCGTGGCGCGCTACCGGGGCGACGGCCCCGGGACCGTCGTCTTCTGGCAGCCCGCGAGGCGCACGTGGCGGCGCCTGCTCTGGACCGCCGGCTTCGACCGCGTCACCGAGCACGCGCGCTTCACGATGCGCACCACCGACGGCGCCCGCATCCGCCACGTCGTCCTGCACGCGGAGCGCCGATGAGGGCCGACCTCGCCCTCGACGGCCTCGGCCTGCGCCGTCACGCCGCCCGCGGGACGATCGTCAACGGCGCCTTCACGGTCGGCCTGGGCGCCCTCGGCCTCGCGCGCGGCTTCGTCGTCGCCGCCTTCCTCACGCGCGAGGACTACGGCCTGTGGGGCATCATCGTCGTCGCCTTCGGGACGCTCTCCTGGCTCAAGCAGGTCGGCATCGACGACAAGTACGTCCAGCAGGAGGAGCCCGACCAGGAGCTCGCCTTCCAGCGCGCCTTCACGCTCGAGCTCATCGTCCAGGCGCTCTTCGGGCTGCTGATCCTCGCCGCGATCCCGATCGTCGTGCTCGCCTACGGCGAGGCGCAGATCGTCGCCCCCGCCCTCGCGCTGCTGGCGCTGCTGCCCGCCGCCGTGCTGCAGACGCCGATCTGGGTCTACTACCGGCGCATGGACTACGTCCGCCAGCGCTCCCTGCAGGCGGTCGACCCGGTCGTCGGCTTCGTCGCCACCGTCGCCCTCGCGGTCGCCGGCGCCGGCTACTGGTCCTTCGTCCTCGGCGCCCTCGCCGGGATGTGGTCCGGGGCGATCGTGGCCCTCGCCGCCGCGCCCTACCGCCCGGCCATCAGGTACGACCGCGGCTCGCTGCGGCGCTACGTCCGCTTCTCGGGCCCGCTGTTCGTCGCCGGCCTGGCGGGCACCGTCACGGCCCAGGCGGCGATCCTCACCGCCAACCACACGGTCGGCCTGGCGGCCGTCGGCGCCATCGCCCTGGCGACGACGATCGCCGACTTCGCCCACCGCGTCGACGCGATCGTGACCCAGACGCTCTACCCGGCGATCTGCGCCGTCCACGAGCGCACCGACCTGCTCTTCGAGGCCTTCGTGAAGTCCAACCGCCTGACGCTGATGTGGGGCGTGCCCTTCGGCGCCGGCGTCGCGCTCTTCGCCTCGGACCTCGTGACCTTCGGCATCGGCGAGCGCTGGCGCCCGGCCGTCGGCCTGATCGCCGCCCTCGGGCTCGTGGCCGCGGTCAACCACATCGGCTTCAACTGGGACGCCTTCCTGCGCGCCCGCGACGAGACCCGCCCGATCGCCGTGGCCGGCGTGCTCGGGATGGTCAGCTTCCTGGCCCTCCCGGTGCCGCTGCTCATCGCCGACGGCCTCGACGGCTACGCGATCGGCGTCGGCGCCGTGGCGCTCGTCGCCCTCGCGATCCGCGGCTACTTCCTGGCGCGGCTCTTCGACGGCTTCGACATGGCCCGCCACGCCGCGCGCGCGATCGCGCCGACGCTCCCGGCGGCCGCCGCGGTCCTCGCCGTCCGCGCCCTCGGCGGTCCGCACACGCTCGCGGCGACCCTCGCCGAGGCGGCGCTCTACGTCGCCGTGACCGTCGCCGCCACATGGGCGCTCGAGCGCGACCTGCTGCGCGAGGTCGCCGGGTACCTGCGCCGTCCCGCCGCGCCGCTGCCCGCGTGACCGCGCCGGTCCGCGTCTGCGTCGTGTCGTGGAACACGCGCGCGCTCCTCGACGACTGCCTGCAGGCGCTGCACGGCGCCGCCGCCGAGGTCCACGTCGTCGACAACGGCTCGAGCGACGGCTCGGCCGACCTCGTGCGCGAGCGCCACCCGTGGGCCGCGCTGACCGCGAGCGACGCCAACCTCGGCTTCGGGCGGGCCGTCAACCTCGCCGCGACCGGCACGAGGCAACCCTGGATCGCCTGCGCGAACGCCGACACCAAGCTGCATCCCGGCGCCCTCGCCGCCCTCCTCGCCGCGGCGACGCCGCACGACGGCGCCCTCGCCCCCCGCCTCGTCCTCCCCGACGGCCGCACGCAGCCCTCGCTGTTGCCGTTTCCCACCCTGCCGCAGACGCTCGCCTTCAATCTGGGCCTCAAGCGATGGCCGCTCGACCAGGACCGCCCCCGCACCGTCCCCTGGGCCATCGGCGCCTTCCTGCTCGTCCGCCGCGAGGCGTTCGAGCGCCTCGGCGGCTTCGACGAGCGCCAGTGGCTCTACGCCGAGGACCTCGACCTCGGCCACCGCCTGCGCGAGGCCGGCTGGAGCACCCGCTACGTCCCCGACGCCCGTGTGACCCACCACGCCTCGGCCGCCGCCGACCAGGCCTTCGGCGACGCCACGGAGGCCCGCCGGCAGGCGGCGACCTACGCCTGGCTGCTGCGCACGCGCGGCCCCGCGCGCACCCGCGCGACGGCGGCGATCAACGTCGCCGGCGCCCTCGCCCGCGCCGCCGCCGCGCCCCGCGACCGGGCCGCCCGCGACCGCGCCCGCCGCTGGGCGCGCCTGCACCGCGTGGGCCTGCGACCGCGCGATATCGTCGCTCCGTGACCACCGCCGCGCCCTCCGAGGCCGACATCCTCGCCGTCGGGCGCGATCTGGCCGACGCCCTGCCCGGCACGAGCCGCAACCCGCTCAAGGCCATCGACGACCGCGCGATGGAGCTCGCCTCCCAGGACGCCGAGCTGCGCGCCGCCCTCTTTCGCTTCGTCGACGTCGTGCCCGCCTGCCGCTCGCTCGACGACCTCGCGCGCCACCTCTCAGGCTTCCTCGAGGAGGTCGGCGACCGCCCGCCGCCCCTGCAGGTGGCGATGCGCATGTCCGAGTCCAAGGCGGGGCGAACCGCGCTGGGCGCCGCCGCGGCGGCCGGCGTCAAGCACATGGCCCACCGCTTCATCGTCGGCGAGACGCCGCGCGAGGCGACCGGCGTGCTCGAGGAGCTGTGGGACAAGGGCGTGGCGACGAGCGTCGACCTGCTCGGCGAGGCGACGGTCACGACCGCCGAGGCCGACCGCTACGCCGCGCGCTGCCGCGAGGCGCTCGACGGCCTCGTCGACGTCTACCGCAAGCTCCCGGCGCGCCCCCAGCTCGAGGCCGACAGCGCCGGGCGCATCCCGCGCGAGAACCTCTCGGTCAAGGTCTCGGCCCTCACGCCGCTGCTGCGCCCCGACGCGCCCGAGCGCGGCAAACGCGACGCCGCCGGGCGCCTGCGCCACCTCCTGCGCCGCGCCCGCGAGCTCGACGCCCACCTGCACATCGACATGGAGTCCTTCGACTCGCGCGAGGCCGTGACCGACCTCGTCCTCGAGCTCCTCTCCGAGGACGAGTTCCGCGACGGCCCGTCGGCGGGGATCGTCCTGCAGGCCTATCTGCGCGACAGCCCCGAGCTGTGCGAGCGGATCGTCACCTGGGCGCAGGCCAGGCCGCGCGGCTACCCGCTGCTCGTGCGCCTGGTCAAGGGCGCCTACTGGGACCACGAGATCGTCGAGGCGCGCCAGCACGGCTGGGAGTCGCCCGTCTTCGAGGTCAAGCGCGACTCCGACCGCAACTTCGAGACGCTCACCCGCCGCCTGCTCGAGGTCCGCCCCGCCGTGCGCCTTGCCGTCGCCTCGCACAACCTGCGCTCGATCGCCCACGCCGTCGCGGTCAACCGCGCGCTCGGAGCCGACGATGCCGACCTCGAGATCCAGGTCCTGCGAGGCCTCGGTGACGACCTCCAGGCCGCGCTCGCCACCCGCGGCCTGCGGGTGCGCACCTACTGCCCGGTGGGCGACCTCGTCGCGGGCATGGCCTACCTCGTGCGCCGCCTGCTGGAGAACACGAGCAACGAGTCCTTCCTCCACGAGCAGGCCGCCGGGCGCCCGCTCGAGCAGCTCTTGGCCGCGCCCTAACCTAGGACGCGGATGACCTCTCTGCCGACCTTCGTCAACGAGCCCATCGGCGAGCTGCGCCGCGCCTCCGTACGCGACGAGCTGCTGGCCGGGATGGCCGCCATCGAGCCCAAGCTCCCGCTCCACGTCCCCGTCATGGTCGGCGACGGCGAGCGCCAGGCCGACGAGCTGACCTCGGAGGATCCCGGCGCGCCGGACCGGATCGTCGCCTTCAGCGCCAAGGCCACGAGCGCCGAGGTCGACGCGGCCGTCGAGACCGCCGCGAAGGGCTTTCGAGCCTGGTCGCAGACCCCGGCCACCAAGCGCGCCGAGATCCTCATCCGCGCCGCGGGCTGGATGCGCGAGCGCCGCGCCGAGCTCGCCGCGCTCGAGGTCCGCGAGTGCGCCAAGCCGTGGGGCGAGGCCGACGCCGACGTCTGCGAGGCGATCGACTTCCTGGAGTTCTACGCGCGCGGCGCCGTCGCCCTGGACCGCGGCAAGTCGCTCTTCCAGGTCCCCGGCGAGCGCAACGAGATGCGCTACGCGCCGCGCGGCGTGGTCGCCGTCGTCTCGCCGTGGAACTTCCCGATCGCGATCCCGACGGGCATGGCCGCGGCCGGCCTGGCCACCGGCAACGCCGTCGTCCTCAAGCCGGCCGAGCAGGCGCCGGCGTGCGGCTGGATGGTCGTCCGCGCCCTGCGCGAGGCGGGCGTCCCGGCCGACGCCATCGCGCTGCTCCCCGGCGAGGGCGAGACGGGTGCCGCGCTCGTGAACCACCCCGGCGTGCACACGATCGCCTTCACCGGCTCGGGGCCGGTCGGCCTGTCGATCATCCGCGCCGCGGCCGAGCCCGGCGCGCGCCACCTCAAGCGCGTCGTGGCCGAGATGGGCGGCAAGAACTGCGTCATCGTCGACTCCGACGCCGACCTCGACGACGCCGTGCCCGGGCTCGTCTCGAGCGCCTTCGTCTACGCCGGCCAGAAGTGCTCGGCGGCCTCGCGCGTGCTCGTCCACGAGGCGATCGCCGACGCCCTGCTCGAGCGCGTCGCGGGCGCCGTCGACGTGCTCGTCGTCGGCCAGGCCGACACCTTCGGCATCGACGTCCCACCGGTGATCGAGCGCGAGGCCCAGGAGCGCGTCGAGCGCTACCGCACGCTCGCGCGCGAGGCGGGCCGGATCGCCGCCGAGCGCGGCGAGGAGATCCCCAACCACGGCTGGTTCGTCGCGCCGACCGTGGCCGTCGACCTGCCCGCCGACTCGCCCGTGCTCGGCGAGGAGATCTTCGGCCCGCTGCTGGCCATCGAGCGCGTCAAGAGCGTCGACGCCGCCATGGACCGCGTCGAGGAGCTGCCCTTCGCGCTCACCGGCGGCCTGTTCTGCCGCAACCCGCACACGGTCGACCGCGTCGTGCGCCGCACGCCGGTCGGCAACCTCTACGTCAACCGCCCGATCACCGGCGCCATGGTCGGCCGCCAGCCCTTCGGCGGCAACCGCCTGTCGGGCACCGGCACGAAGGCCGGCGGCCCCGACTACCTGCTGCACTTCGTCGAGCCGCGCGTCGTGACGGAGAACACCGTCCGCCACGGCCTCGTGATCTGAGCGCCTCGTACGCGACCTGACTTGACATCGCCGCGGCGCCCCGCGATCGTCAGCTCATCCCGTCGTCCGAGTTCCTGACGATCCCCGGATCCTGACGCGTGACGGCGTCCGGACCAGAGCGCGAGGCCCTCGACCTCGCCCGAGACGCCGTGCGCGAGCTCAGCGGCCGTCCGCGCCACGAGGCCGAGGTCTGGGCGAGCGAGGGGTGGGTCGCGTCGTCGGTCACGGGTCCCAGCGGCGCGGCGTACACCCTCGACGTGACCGCCGGCTGGGAGGACGACGGCCCCGACCGCATCGAGGTGCACGTCGAGGTCTCGCTGCGCGACGCCGAGGACCGCAGGTCCGAGCCGTTGGCCTTCGCCGCCTTCGTCATGGACGCCTCCGGCGCGGTCGAGGGCCCCGAGGCGTGGTCGCGCTCCGACGAGGCGCAGCGCGGCTAGGACCCGCCGGCGCCGTTGCGCGCGGCACGCACCTGGTCGAGGAAGGCGCGATGCAGGCGGTCGTCGGCCCCGAGCTCGGGGTGGAAGGAGATCGCCAGCAGCGAGCCCTCGCGCGCGGCGACCGGATGGCCGTCGACCGCGGCGAGGACCTCGACGCCCGGGCCGTGGTCGACGATCCACGGGGCGCGGATGAAGACCGCGCGGACCGGGCCGCCGTCGAGGTCGGGGAACTCGAGGTCCTCCTCGAAGGAGTGCAGCTGGCGCCCGAAGGCGTTGCGCTGCGCCTCGATGTCCATGAGCCCGAGGTGCGAGCGGTCGAGCATGATCAGCCCCGCGCAGGTGCCGAAGATCGGCCTTCCCGCCGCGTGGAAGGCCCGCAGCGGCTCGGCCAGCCCCTCGCGCGCGATCCCGAGCGTCATCGTGGTCGACTCGCCGCCCGGCATGACCAGGCCGTCGAGGCCGTCGAGGTCGGCGGGCACCCGCACCTCGCGGACCTCCGCGCCCAGGGCGCGCAGCATCCGGCCGTGGGCGTCGAAGCCGCCCTGCAGGGCGAGGACGCCGACGACCGGCGCCGGGCTCACCAGCCGCGGCCGGCGAGCAGCTGGCCCTCGTCCAGCTTGCGCGCCTCGAGCGACTGCATCGCGCTGCCCAGGCCCTCGCTCGCGCGGGCCACGCGGTCGGCATCGCGGAAGTGGGTCGTCGCCTCGACGATCGCCGCCGCACGGGTCGCCGGGTCCGAGGACTTGAAGATGCCCGAGCCGACGAAGACGGCCTCGGCGCCGAGCTGCATGACGAGCGACGCGTCGGCGGGCGTCGCGATGCCGCCGGCGCAGAAGAGCGGCACGGGCAGCTTGCCGTCCTGCGCGACGCCGCGCACGAGGTCGTAGGGCGCGCCGTGCTCCTTGGCGGCGGTCATGAGCTCCATCTCGCTCAGCGTCCCCAGGCGCTTGATCTCGCCCGTGATCGCGCGCAGGTGGCGGACGGCCTCGACGATGTCGCCGGTGCCGGCCTCGCCCTTGGAGCGGATCATGGCCGCGCCCTCGCCGATGCGCCGCAGCGCCTCGCCGACGTTGGTCGCGCCGCAGACGAACGGGATCCGGAACGCCCACTTGTCGATGTGGTGGGCCTCGTCGGCCGGGGTCAGCACCTCGGACTCGTCGATGTAGTCGACCTCGAGGGCCTCCAGCACCTGGGCCTCGGCGAAGTGGCCGATGCGCGCCTTGGCCATGACCGGGATGGTCACGGTCTCCTGGATGCCCTTGATCATGGCCGGGTCGCTCATGCGGGCCACGCCGCCGTCGCGGCGGATGTCGGCGGGCACGCGCTCGAGCGCCATGACGGCGGACGCGCCGGCGTCCTCGGCGATCTTCGCCTGCTCGGCGTCGACGACGTCCATGATGACGCCGCCCTTGAGCATCTCGGCCAGCCCGGCCTTGACTCGGAACGTCGCTTCGTCTCGCATCGCGACCCATGATAGGGCCGCAAGGGCCGCCGACTACTTCAGGCGGAAAGCTTTGATCCGATCGGCGTACTGCTCGGCGTCACGGCTGTACACACCGTACGCCAGCGCCTGGATCATCGAGAGCAGCGCGGTGTGCGAGCGCACGTAGGCCGGCGAGTTCGACGAGTAGTACAGGCGGATCTGCGCGAGCTTGGCGACCTCGCTGAGCGTCGCGTCGGTGATCGCCACCGTCCCCGCCTTGCGGTGGCGGGCGAGCTTCATCGCCCGCACGACGAGCGGGTGCGGGCGCCCGGCCGAGAGCCCGATGACCAGCGTCGAGTCCTCGATGCGTCCCAGCCGGCTGAGCGCCTCCTGCGACGGGCTGGCGACGATGTCGGCCTGCAGGTCGAGCAGCATCAGCAGGTGGCGCAGGTAGGAGGCGAAGAAGGCCATCTGGTCGGTGCCCGCGATGAGGACGCGGCGCGCGCCCGCGATGGCGTCGATGGCCGACTCGATGTCCGAGCGCGAGATCTTGCGCGCGGTCTCCTCGACGTTGACGTGGTCGGCGGCCACCGCGGTCTCGAACTCGTTCTGGTCGAGCGAGAAGAGCGGCTCGGCGGACGCGGTCGGGGTACCCGTGAGCCCGGCGGCCACGCGGCGGCGATACTCGTCGCGCGCCTGGCCCTGCAGCTCCGGGAAGCCCTCGAAGCCGAGCGCCTGCGAGAAGCGCACGACCGTCGACGAGGAGGTGTTCGCGCGGCGCGCGAGCTCCTCGGCGGTCTGGAAGGCGACCTCGTCCAGGTGGTCGACGATGTACTGCGCCACGTCCTTCTGCGAGCGCGAGAACTCGTCGAAGCGCGCCTGGATGTAGGCGGACAGGGTCTGGTGGCCGGCCGCCTCGATGGGTGCCGCAGGGGTGGTCGATGCCGTGCGCTTCATGGGCACGCTTCCATTCGACGGGCGGGGCGAGCGTTCCTCCCTGACGCGCCGACTGAGGCTTCCGTCACACAGGCTGGAAGCGAATCGCGGTAGCGCCCGTCTGGACCTCTCGACCGTCCACGCTCCCGAGAGGACCACCGCCGTGAAGCTCACCTCCGTCGCCGCCGCCGCGCTCGTCGCGGGCGCCCTGGCCGCCCCGGCGGCCCATGCCGCCGCGCCGCTGCACTGCGGCGCCACCATCAAGAAGTCCACGAAGCTCGCCAAGGACCTGACGAACTGCCGCGGCGTCGGCCTGCGCATCGGCGCCGACGGGATCACGCTCGATCTCAACGGCCACACCATCGCCGCCGCCGCCCAGCGCAACCCGACCGCCCACGGGATCCTGAACGTGGGCCACGACCGGGTCACGATCAAGGGCGGCACGGTCCAGGGCTTCGGCGCCTACGGCGTGCGCCTCGCCGGCGTGCAGCGCAACCACGTCGTCGACATGAAGATGACCGCCAACTTCACCGGCATCGGCCTCGTCGAGTCCTCCCGCAACCTCGTCGAGCGCAGCGCCATGTCGGGCTCGCGCTTCGTCGGCGTCAACCTCACGGGCGGCACGGCCAACCGCGTCACCCACGACCAGATCGCGGCGAGCGTCGGGCCCGGCGTGCTCGTCCAGACCTCGGTGGCCGACCACGGCCGCGGCAACGAGCTGCTCGCCAACGTGATCCTCGGCAACGGCATCCAGGTCAACCCGGGCCAGCTCGCCACCGTGATCGCCGGCAACGCGGTCCGCTCGTCCGGCGAGGGCATCGTCACCTACGAGCCCTCGACGATCCTCCAGGGCAACATCGCCACCGTCAGCGCCCCCAACGGCGCGGTCGACCGCGGAGCCTAGGAAGTGCGCCACCTGACGCGCTAGAGCCACGATGGGAAGGGCCGGGCCGCCGGCGGCGTCACCTTCGGTGATGGCCGGCGTCCGGTGCCGGCCCAACCGCGCGCCGCTCCGCGCGCAAAGGAGGCTCGCATGCGTGCGATCCGTCCTGGTTCCCGGCTCGGGATCCTCCTCGCAGCAACGTCGGCGCTGGCCCTCGCGCTCGCGGGGCCCGCCGGCGCCCACGGCGGCGGCAAGGCAGCCAACGTCTACAAGAAGCGCAACCTCGTCTCGGACATCAACGGGGTCGCGCGCATCACCGACCGCAACCTGGTCAACCCCTGGGGCCTGTCCTTCGGGCCCGCGACTCCGGCGTGGGTGGCCGACAACGGCGCCGACGTCTCCACCCTGTACACCGGCGGCGTACGCCGCAGCATCCCGGTCACCGTGCAACTCGTGGTGGGCATCCCCGCAGGCGCTCCGACGGGCACCGTCTTCAACCCGACCGGCGGCTTCAAGGTCAACGGCGCTCCGGCGAAGTTCATCTTCGACTCCGAGAAGGGAACGATCACCGCCTGGAACGCGGGCACCGAGGCCGTGACCGAGGCCACCACGCCCAACGCCATCTACAAGGGCCTGGCGATCGCGAGCAAGGGCGGTGCGACCTTCCTGTTCGCCGCCAACTTCCACGCCGCGACGATCGACGTCTTCGACGACGCCTTCGCGCCGGTCACGACGCCGCCCGGGGCCTTCACCGACCCCAACCTCCCGAAGGGCTTCGCCCCCTTCAACGTCCAGGAGATCGGCGGTCGTCTCGTGGTGGCCTACGCCAAGCAGGACGCCGATGCCGAGGACGAGGAGGCGGGGCCGGGCCTCGGCTTCGTCGACGTCTACGACACGAGCGGGCGCCTCGTCCGCCGGCTGATCTCCAACGGGGCACTGGACGCGCCGTGGGGCCTGGCCGTCGCACCGCGGCACTTCGGGCCGTTCGGCGGCGACCTGCTCGTCGGCAACTTCGGCGACGGCCTGATCAACGCCTACGACACGCACACGGGCGCCTTCGAGGGGACGTTGATGAACAAGGACGCCCACCCGATCCGCATCGACGGGCTGTGGGCGCTGCGCTTCGGCAACGGGGTCATCGGCACGCCGCAGACCCTGCTCTTCACGGCCGGCATCGCCGACGAGGCCCACGGTCTCTTCGGCGAGATCGTGGTCCGCGGCAGCGGCGAGTAGCGCCTGGCGAGGGCGCGCCGCGGGGCCATGGACGTCCCCGCGGCGCGTACGCCGGTTGCCCTGAAGACAGACGCGTCCGGCCTGGGCCGGACGCGAAGGCGATCCGTGCCGGCGGACCGGCGCGAACCGTGTGCGAGGGACGGGCGGCGGGGGTTATGGCGCCGAGCCCGGACCCTCTGTCGTGCAACTGATGTACCCACGGGACGGCGAGTCTCTCCCCTCACGCACCGAAACCTGGCGCATTGGCGCGACGCGAATCGCTACCGAGGCGCCTCGGCGCCCAGTAGCGTTTGAGGGACTCCCCGGCCGGGAACAGTTGTCTGTTCGCGTTTGTACGCGTGCCGGCAGGGGTAGCCGAACGCGCCAAACGAGGAGTCGGGGGCAGCATGAGCAAGACGGCCGCCGCGGGCAAGGTCGAGACAAGGACGAACGGGACCGCCGCGAGAGGGCACGACGAGGACGAGGTCCTGCGCCGTCTGGAGGCCGCGATGCGCGCGGCCGCGGCCGGAGACTTCTCCCATCGGCTGCCGGCGCGGCGCAAGGGCGTGGTGGGCGAGCTGGAGGCCGCCTACAACCAGCTCGTCGAGCGCAACGCCCAGCTCACGGCCGAGCTCGTCCGCCTGGGCCGCGTCGTGGGCCGCGAGGGCCGGATGGCCGAGCGCGCGAGCGTCGAGGGCGCCCACGGCGGGTGGTCGACCGCCATGGACTCCGTCAACGGCCTCGTCGACGACCTCGTACGCCCGACCACCGAGGTCGCGCGCGTGATCGTGGCCGTGGCCGAGGGCGACCTGACCCAGAAGATGGCGCTCACCATCGAGGGCCAGCCCCTGAAGGGCGAGTTCGCTC
>CAWKOS010000011.1:0-119402 GCA_963851295.1 uncultured Actinomycetes bacterium
CCGCCAACGGCACGGTGTGCGCGAGCAGGTCGCGGTAGCGCTGGATGTCGCGCACATATGTTGAAGGATCGGGGCGGAGGCGCAGCGCCCAGACGAGCCCGTCGTTGACGCCCGTGCGTACCTTGATCTTGTCTGCGCGCGCCTGGCGTCGGATCTCCGCGCGCCACGCATCGACGTCCATGACCTCATCGGGGCTGTGGACCACCTGGCCGCTCGCAAGCAACTGGCCGTAGTCGTCCCGGCGGTTGACACGCTCTATGAGACGCTCGATGCGTCGTCGGATGTCGACGGGATCGTGCACGACGTGGCGACTCGATGATGCCCGATCCGCGACCCCGCACCGGCATTTGCCGGTCCGAGACGACGCTGAAAAGGCAGGAAAAGGCAGACGGGACGGTCTGGGCCGATCAGGCGTTTGGAGAGACCTACGCCCAAACCGCCTGTTTACAGGCCTTTCGCAGTGGCGAGACCCGGACTCGAACCGGGGACACCACGATTTTCAGTCGTGTGCTCTACCAACTGAGCTATCTCGCCGAGGGTGGATCAGGGTACCGCGCGGGTGGTCGCTACCGTGGCGCGGGTGGACGGCCGCCGCGCGCCCCTCATCGCCGCCGGGATCGCGGTCGCCGTGGTCCTCATCGCGCTCGCGGTCGTGCTTCTGCTGCGCGGTCGCGACGACAAGCCCACGCAGGGCGCGAAGGCCGAGCCGCTCGCCTACGTCCCCGCGGCGACAGCGGACGTCGTCTACGACCTCGACACGAGCGCGCCGATCCTCGGGCTCGCGGTGGCGCAGCTCGTCCCGCGGATCACCCACGACGCGCTGAGCGCCGACCAGGTGCAGAGGCTGCTGGGCGGCAGGGCGGTGATCGCGACCGACGGCGCGAAGGCGTGGGCCGCGTTCGCCACGAAGGAGCCCGCGCCGGAAGCACAACCCCCGGCGGCGGCCGCGGCGCGCGACGGGGTCGTCGTCGTGGCGCCCACGCAGGCCGACCTCGACCAGGCGCTGAAGGCCGGCAGCGCGCCGTCCGCGCGCTACGCCCGGGCGACGTTCGACAAGCGCTTCGCCGGCCTGCCGAAGGACGCGGGCGCGCGCGTCGCCTTCGACCCGCGCCCGCTGCTGGCCGGGCGCTCGAAGGAGGTCGCGGCGACGAAGTGGGGGCGGTCGCTCAGGGACGGCGCGGCGGTCCTCGCGACGCAGGGTTCGGAGCTCCGCGTGCCGTTCAGAGTCGAAGCGGACCCCGTCGGGCTCACAGCCCGACGACCTCCCGACGGCCACCGGTCCGCAGCCTCCGCAGGCCCGCGGCGACGCGCCCCTCACCGTCGGCCTCAGAGACCCCGCCCAGACCCTGCGCTTCGTCCGCGCCGCCGGGCTGTTCCCCGAGCTCGACCTCCTCGACCAGCTCCCGGGCTTCCTCAAGCCCGACCTCGACGACCTCGGGCCGAACGGCACCCTCACGGCCCAGAGCCTCGACCTCGGCCGCGTCACCCTCAGGTCCGAGCCCCCCGACCCCGGCGACTGGTCGAGCAAGCTCGGCCGCATCGACGCCCTCGCGGGCCTCGCCGGCAAGGCGCTGCTCGGCGGCCTGAGCATCGACCACAAGGACGGCGTCTACACGATCACGCAGGACAGGGAACTGGTCGCCCGGGTCGCGGTCTACGGCCGGGCGCTCGTGCTCTCCAACGACCCGAATGCGGACCTGAAGGCAGCGGCGGCGGCGCCGGCGGCGCCCGTGCCTGCGGGCGCTGCCGGCGCGCTCACCGCCCGTCTGCGATCGAGTCTCCTGGCCACCCAGGTCCCGGAGCTCGTTCGCGACCGCCTCGGTGACGTGACCGGGTGGGCGCGAGCCGAGCTCACCGGCGTCACCGGCGAGCTGCGGCTGGCGGTGGGCTGACGTCCCAGCTCTTCAGCAGCGGCAGCGGGTCGATGGGATGCGAGCTCCCATCGACCCGCCATCCGCCCTCCCAAACCTCGAAGTGCAGATGCGGCCCCGTGGCGTCGCCCGTCATGCCCACGTTGCAGAGCTGCTGGCCGGCGAGCACGGGCTGCTCGGGGGCGACCAGCGTCGAGCCCTTCTGGCAGTGGGCGAAGAAGTAGTCGTAGCCGTCGGAGCCCTTCTCGACGATGTAGTAGCCGGCCGCCTTGGCCTGGTAGTCGGTGAACGAGATCGAGCCGGCGACGGGCGCCACCACGGGCACGCCCTCGGCGGCGAGGATGTCCTGGCCCTGGTGCGTGTAGCCCTTGCGCGGCGCGCCGAAGGCCTCGCCGTAGCTGTGCGGTCCGTTGACCGGGAAGACGTGGCCCGAGGGGTCGGGCAGCGGCGCCGGCGCCGGCTTGGGCGCGCGCACCGTCAGCGTCGTCAGGCCCGGCGAGCTGGCCGTGCGCGCGAGCACGGTCCCGCGCAGGCCGCGCACGTGCAGGCGCACGCGATAGCGCCCCGGGGCGAGCGTCGTCCCCGCCGGCCACGGCGCGACGACGCGCTCTCCGACCGGAACCGTGCCGAGGTCGATGCGGACGATCGAGCCGGTTTCGGTCTGGGGCATCAGGACCACGCGGGCGTTGACCGTGGCGGCCCCGGGCTCGTCGATGCGCAGGGCGATCTTCGGCAGGTCGGGGGAGACGACGACCTGCGGGCCGACGCGGAAGTACCGCGCGCGCGGCGCCAGCACGCGCGCGCGCGTGACCGGCGCGCCGTACTGGGTGCCGCCCTCGACCGACGGGCCGACGGTCCCGCCGCCCTGCCCGCGCGCGGCGGCGCCGGCGCCGGGCGCGAGCGCCAAGAGCAGCGCGGCGATCCCGGCCGTCCCGCCGGCGAGCATGCGAAGGCTTCCTGCCATGCCTTCAAGGTCGGCGCCCTCGGCCTGCGCGACCCCGACACAGCGTCAATGCACAGCTTTGAAGCTGCTCAACCTTCAGCGAACCTGCACAAGGCTCATGTCTGCAGCATCCGTGCCATCAGCTCGGCCGCGCCCGCCTTCGAGAGCGGCTCGTTGAGGTTGCCGCACTTCGGCGACTGCACGCACGACGGGCAGCCGGCCTCACAGGGGCACTCGGTGATCAGCCGGTGGGCGTCCTCGACGAGCACGTCGAAGTTGCGAAAGCCCTGCAGCGTGATGCCGACCCCGCCCGGGTGCCCGTCGTAGATGAAGATCGTCGGGCGCCCGGTCTGCGGGTGGAAGTTCGTCGACAGCCCGCCGATGTCCCAGCGGTCGCACATCGCCAGCAGCGGCAGCACGGCGATCTGCGTGTGCTCGGCCGCATGCAGGGCGCCGAGCAGCACGTCGTGCGGGAAGTCGGCCAGCAGCTCCTCGTCGAGCTCGTACCAGAGCGCCTGCGTGGTGAACGAATACGACGGCAGGTCGAGCGCGTGCAGGTCGATGACCTCGTGGTCGGGCAGGCGCTTGCGCTGGTAGGCGTGGACCTGCTCGGTCACCGTCACGCGGCCGAAGCTCAGCGTCACCCCGAGCGCCTCGCGGCGGTCGAGCAGGCGCTCGATCTCCATGTCGGTCTCGCGCTTGGGTTGCGTGTACCAGTTGCCGTCGAAGGGGTCGACGAGCGCGCGGCGGCCCTCGAGGTCCAGCTCGCGGACCTCGTAGGAGCGCCCGAGGTGCAGGTAGACGGCGCCGTCGTGGATCGTGTTGGGCGCGCGCGAGGCCTCGACCGTGCCGAGCAGCTCGCCGCTGGAGACGTCGACGACGGCGACGCTGTCCGGCGAGGCCGAGCGCAGCGACACGCGCGCGGCGGGGAAGTCCTCGGGGTGGCGCAGCAGGTACTTGCCGCCGCGCTCGACGAGCTGCCCCTGGGAGACGAGCAGGTCCGCGTAGGCCTGCCAGCGCGGCCCGAGCGTCTCAGCGTCGTCCTCGCCGAGCGGTCCCTCGTGCGCCGCGCACAGCAGGTGCGCGAGGTGGATCGGCTCGTTCTCGTGCCAGACGATCGCGGCCTCGACGGGGCGGTCGAGGAACTCGTCGGGGTGGCGGCAGAAGAACTGGTCCAGCGCGTCCTCGCCCGCGATGTAGACCGCCAGCCCGCGGCCGCGCCGGCCGGCGCGGCCCCACATCTGGCGCAGCGAGGCGACGGTGCCCGGGAAGGTCACGCACACGGCGGCGTCGAGCGCGCCGATGTCGATGCCCAGCTCGAGGGCATCGGTCGTCACGACGGCGAGCAGCTCGCCGGCGGTCAGGCGCGCCTCGAGCTCGCGGCGCTGCTGGGGCGTGTAGCCGGCGCGGTAGGGCGCGACCCGCTCGCCGAGCTCGGGCCCCAGCTCCTCGCGCACGAGCCGCGCCACGAGCTCGACCGCCTTGCGCGACTTGATGAAGCAGATCGTCCGCGCGCCCTCGCGCACGAGCTCGGCCAGCAGCTCGGCCGCCTCGCCCAGCGCGCTGCGGCGCAGCTGCAGCGCCTCGTCGACCACCGGCGGGTTCCACATCGCGATCTGGCGCCGCGCGCCGGGCGAGCCGTCCTCGTCGACGAGCCGGACGTCGTCGAAGCCGGTCAGGCGCTCGGCGAGCTCGACCGGGTTGGCGATCGTGGCGCTGGCGAGCAGGAAGCGCGGCGTCGTCCCGTAGGCCGCGGCGATCCGCCGCAGCCGCCGCAGCACGTTGGCGACGTGCGCGCCGAAGACGCCGCGGTAGACGTGCGCCTCGTCGACCACGACGACGGCGAGGTTGGCGAAGAAGTCGGCCCACGCGGGGTGGTTGGGCAGGATCCCGACGTGGAGCATGTCCGGGTTCGTGAGCACGAGGTTCGAGCGCCGGCGAATGGCCTGGCGCTCCTCGCGGCGGGTGTCGCCGTCGTAGATGGCGGCGCGCACCTGCTTGGGCAGGCCGAAGGCGTTCAGGGCGCGGGCCTGGTCCTGGGCCAGCGCCTTGGTCGGGTAGAGGTACAGCGCGCGCGCCTTGGCGTCGCTGCACAGGACCTCGAGCGTCGGGAGGTTGAAGCACAGCGACTTGCCGCTCGCGGTACCCGTGGTGACGATCGTCGTCGCCTCCCACGCCTCCCGCAGGGCCTGCGCCTGGTGGACGTAGAGCGCGTCCACCCCGGCGTTGGTCAGCGCCTCGCGGACCTTGGGGTGGAGGTCGTGCGGCGCCTCCGCGAAGCGCGCCGCCCGCGCCCCCTCGAAGGCCTCGCGCACGAGACGATCGTCAGAGCGCCCGGCCTCCAGCAGGGCGCTCCACGGCTCGGTGCTGCGGGTGACGGCCACCCGCTCCATCCTAGGGCGAAGCGATCAGGCGCCGAGGACCTCGATCCCGGTGTGAGCGCGAACCGCGCGCGCCAACCGGGCATCGGTGGTCAGCAACGCGGCACCGTCGTCCGCCAGCCCCTCGGCCAACGCCAGGTACGCCGCGTCGTAAGGCGAGAAGTTGTCGCGCAGCTGCCAGATGCGCGGGAGCAGGATGTCGTGCGGATAACGCGCCAGCGGGAGGTCGAGCAGATCGGCGAGGAGCTCGTCGGCACGGTCGACCGTGGCGTCGCCCTCTGCCACCAGGCGCCGTACGGCGCTCGCGATCTCGACGTCGATCAGATGAGGCGCGTGGAGGTCGAGGCCGCGCTCCGCGATGTGATCGGCGAGGACGCCCGCCACGTCGCGGTTGAGCAGGAGGTCGGTGGCCGCGCTCGCGTCGATGACGAGCATCAGCGCCGATCGCGCTCGGCGCCGATGAGCTCCGCGGCCGGCGGCCCGCCGACCGGAGTCCGCGATTGGATCCGCTCGAGCACCTGCTCGGGCGAGGGGCGGTCTGCGAGCCGCGGCAGCTCGGCCAGGATGTAATCCGAGAGCGTGCGCCCTTCACTCGCGGCGCGGACCTTCAGTGCCTTGTGCAGGTCGTCCGGGACGTTGCGGATCTGGATCATCTTCATGCTGCACGCATGTTAGCATGCGCGTAGCATGTGATCGGAGCGAGCGAGCGCGGCGCCTACCAGCCGTGCCCGAGCGCGACGACCAGCAGCACGATGGCCACGATCGCCGCGAGCACGACGACCACGAGGTTGGCCGCCAGGGCGATCGAGGTCCAGCGCGGTCGGCCGGACGAGCGCCCGGGGCGCTCCTCGAGGCCGTCGACAGCGTCGAGGCCGTCGACCTGGCCGTCGCGCCAGCCGACCGAGCTCGCCAGCGCACCGGTGATCAGCGTGTTGAGCGAGACGCCCTCGTGCTCGGCCACCCGCGCCAGCTCGGCGTGCAGCGACTGGGGCATGCGGACGAGCAGGCGCCCGGAGTGCGTCTGCGGCTGCTGGGGCTGGCGCTCCTCGGCCTCGCGGGTGGCCATCTCCTCGCGAGGGTACGCCTCGTCGGAGTCCTCGACAACGGCCGCACGCATGCGGTCAACCGCGCGGCGGATGAGGCGCGAGACCTGGGCCTGGGAGAGCCCGACCTCGCGGGCGATCTCGACCTGGCTGCGGTCCTCGTAATAGCGCAGCTCGAGGATCCGCCGCTCGCGCTCGGACAGCACGCTCATGCCGGCCTCGAGCAGCGCGCGGTCCTCGGCGAGGTCGTCGGGCGCCGCGGCGGAGTGTTCGGGATCGAACTCGACGGTCGGGGCGCGCGACTGGAGGGCCGCGGAGACGTCGGCCTCAGAGGCGCCCACGGCCTCGGCCACCTCCGACGGGCTCGGCAGCCGACCCTCGCGGGCGCCGATCTCGACCTGGGCGCGGCGCGCCCGCGCGGCGAGCTCGACGACCGGGCGCGGCGCCCGGACGATGTGCGCGCGGTCGCGAAGGTGGTGGCGGATCTCGCCCTCGATGGCGGGCACGGCGACGGCGCGCAGGTCGCGCCCCCGCGAGGGCTCGAAGCGGTCGACGGCCTTGATGAGGCCGATGGCGCCCACCTGGACGAGATCGTCCACGGGCTCGCCCCCGCGCGCATAGCGGCGCGCCACCGAGCGCACCAGACCCATGTGCTTCTCGATCATGCGCGCCCGCGCCTCCTGATGCCCCCCAGGCACATGCCGAATGTACCGGTTGGGCCACGGTGTCCGTGGGTGAACTTTTGGCCAGTATCACCGTGGTTTCATCGATGATTACAGGGATTGCACGCGCCGTTCGGAGGCATGGAGTGGCCGATGACCGGCGCCCACGACCCGCTGCGACGCGCGCTCCCGCTGGGGCTGCTCGCCGCGCTCGTCGTGCTCTTCATGGCTCCGGCGGCGCGGGCGGACGATGCCTCCGCAGCCGCCGCCGCAGCCACGGGCGCCGCCATCGCAGAGCAGGCGCAACCGACCAACGTGAACGTCTCGGTGCGGGTCGACAGCCCCGGCGAGAACGGCTCCGTCACGCAGGTCAACAGCGCCGGCGGCACCAGCGCGGCTGGTGTGGACGGCGCGAGCGCGGCCGGGGCGGCCAGCGCGAGCGCGACCGGTGCCCAGGCGGCGCCGGCCAACGTCAACGTCTCGGTGCGCGTCGGCAGCTCCGGCAACGACGGCGCGGTCACCCAGACCAACACGACCGGTGGCGCGGCCGCCGCCGGCGCCGGCCAGGCCGGCGCCGCGAGCACGTCCGCGCCGACGACGGGAGGGGCGACGAGCCCCGCCGCCGCGGCGTCCGATCAGGGCGCCTCGACGCCCGCCGCAGCGGCGTCGAACGACCCCGCGCCACCGGCCCAGAAGGACACGCCCCCACCGGCCTCGCACGACGGGTCCGCGGCCTCGGCCTCGAGCTCCTTCGCGAGCGCCCCGGGCGTCTCGGTGTCCGACAAGGGCGCGAGCGTCCTGGACGTCGTGAGCGCCACGGAAGACACGGCGCGCACGCCCGCGGCGGGCGCGTCGAGCAACGGCGCGAGCACCCCCGCGGCGAGCGCCTCGAGCGCCGGCGCGAGCACGCCCGCGGCGAACGCGTCGGCGGACGGCGCGTCGGCCGCGGGGCTCCCGGACAACTGGACCTGGGTCTGGAACTGGAGCGGCGCCTGCACGTCGGCTCCGACGGGCGCGCCGCGCTCGGGCTGGACCTGGATCTGGAACTGGACGTGCGACGACGGCGGCCAATCCGGCCCGGCCTCGCCGCCGGGCTCCGGGCACCAGGATCCGAAGGACGGGACCCCCGCCACGGTGCTCGACACGCCCGCAACCCCGGCCGACGGCTCGCCGGTCGCGATGGGCGCGCCGTCGCTGGGCGCCGCCACTCCGCACCGCGGCGGCCGGCACGGCTCGCACGGTTCCGGCCGCGCCGCCGCCCCGGCGTCGCAGGTCCTCGGCGCCACCGCGGGCGCGCCGCTCACCGCAACCCTCATCGACTTCACCCAGATCGGCGTCGCGCGCCACACCCCCCAGGCGCGCACCGCCTCGCCGGCCGCGCATGCAACTCCAGCGCGCGAGCGCGGTCGGCGGGGCGGTATCGGCACCGGCGGCGGCAAAGCCCCCGCCTCGCCCTTCGACCCCGATCCCACCACCCCGCTCGTCGCAGGCAGCAGCGCGAGCGGCGGCGGCTCAGGCTTCGTCCTCCTCCTGGTCATCGCCCTGCTGGGCGCCGTGTCGCTGCTCGACCCCGCCGGGTTGAGCACGCGCGTCGCAACGGCGGCCCTTCACGGGCGCGACCGGGGTCACCGAAGGATCGATCGGCCGGGCTAGCTCCTTCGCTCCGATCTCAGCGCACGCCGGGCGCGGAAAGCCCGGCAGGCACTGTCCTCTGAAACGAAGGAACGACACATATGAGACGACGTCTCCTCGCGTGCATCGCGAGCGCCGTCCTCCTCCCGGCTGTGGCAGCCGGGTCGGCGGCGGCGGACGATCCGTCGGTGCAGGCGCTCGGCCAGACGGCCGGGAGCCAGCAGACGGCGAACTCGTCCGCCTCCTCGACCCAGAGCTCCCCGTCGAACACGAACATCTCTGTTCGGATCGGGAGTGAGGGGAACGGCGGCGTGGTGACGCAGACCAACGGCTCGTCGGCGACATCGGCGGCTGGCAACTCCAACTCCACGACCCAGCAGGCCGCCCAGGGTGGCGGCGCGCCGGGCACGGCGGCGGCGAACCAGTCGGCCGACAACGGGCAGACCGCCCAGTCGACGGCGACCTCCACGCAGGATCATCCGACGAACACCAACATCTCGGTCCGCATCCTGAGCCCTGGCGACGATGGCTCGGTGACGCAGTCCAACGACTCCTCGGCGATCTCCGCCGCGGGCAACAAGAACAAGACCGACCAGTCCGCCACGCAGTCCGGCGGCGGGGTCCAGAACGCCGATCAGCACGCGTCCAACAAGCAGGACGCGTCGTCTGAAGCGACGTCCACGCAGGATCACCCGAGCAACGTGAACATCCCGGTGCGGATCTACAGCGACGGGAACAACGGCTCGGTCACGCAGTCCAACAACTCCACGGCGGTCTCCGCCGCGGGCAACAAGAACAAGACCGACCAGTCGGTGGAGCAGGGCTCCGGCGGCGACATGTCGGCTCCGGTGCGCTCCACCTGCGGCGGCGGGTGCGGCTCCCAAGGCGGTCCCGCTGTCCAGGACGCCACGCAGAAGGCCTACAACGATCAGACGGCCGACTCGACGGCGACCTCGACCCAGGACCACGCGAGCAACGTCAACATCCCCGTTCGCATCTACAGCGACGGCAACGACGGCGACGTCTCGCAGTCCAACAGCTCGACGGCCATCTCGGCGGCGGGCAACAAGAACCACACCGATCAGTCGATCGGCCAGTCGGCCGGCTCCGGTGGCGGTGCGGTGCAGTCCGCCGAGCAGAAGGCGGGCAGCAAGCAGGACGCGTCGTCTGACGCGACCTCGCACCAGCTCTACCCGAGCAACTCCAACACGCCCGTGCGCATCGGTTCGTACGGCGGTGGGGGCTCGGTCGACCAGAGCAACGACTCCACGGCGATCTCCGCCGCGGGCAACAAGAACCACACGACGCAGGACGTCCAGCAGGACGCCGGCTCGGACCCGCTCATCAAGGCCCTCGAGGGCTGCGGGTCCTGTGGGGGCGGCGCCCCCGTCGTGCAGGACGCCTCCCAGAAGGCGTGGAACGACCAGACGGCCGACTCGTCGGCCGACTCGACGCAGTGCTGCGCCAGCAACTCCAACTCCCCCGTTCGCATCAAGAGCGGCGGTGGCGGCGGCGACGTGACGCAGTCCAACAGCTCCGGCGCCTTCTCGGTCGCCGGCAACAAGAACTCCACCGACCAGACGGCCGCCCAGTCGGCCGGCTCCGGTGGGGCTGACCCGGTCCAGTACGCCGACCAGAAGGCCGGCAGCAAGCAGGACGCCGAGTCGCACGCCACGTCGGATCAGTCCGGCGCCAGCAACGACAACTCGCCGGTCCGCATCAAGAGCGGCGGGAGCGACGGCGACGTCTCGCAGTCCAACGACTCCACGGCCATCTCGGCCGCGGGCAACAAGAACGACACCACCCAGGACCTCACGCAGGACGCGGGCTCCGGCCCCACCGTCCAGGACGCGAGCCAGTGGGCGTCGAACGACCAGACGGCCGACTCGTCGGCCGACTCGACCCAGAAGGACCCGAGCAACTCCAACAGCCCCGTGCGCATCAAGAGCTACGGGGACGGCGGGGACGTCTCGCAGTCCAACTCGTCGACCGCGATCTCCGCGGCCGGCAACAAGAACGACACCGATCAGTCGGTCGAGCAGTCGACCGGCGGTGGCGGCCTGGCGGTGCAGGCCTTCGCGCAGAAGGCCGACAACTACCAGGACGCCGAGTCGCACGCGACGTCGGACCAGGAGGGCGCCAGCAACAGCAACGCCCCGGTCCGCATCAAGAGCGGCGGCAGCGACGGTGACGTGACGCAGTCCAACGACTCGACGGCCTTCTCGGTCGCGGGCAACAAGAACCACACCACGCAGGACGCCACCCAGAACGCCGGCTCTTCCGTGCCGGCGTACCAGGGCGGCTGCGGCTCGTGCGGCGGCGGTGCGCCGATCGTGCAGGCCGGTCTGCAGTGGGCGTCGAACGACCAGTCGGCCGACTCGTCGGCGGACTCGACGCAGAAGGGCGCGTGCAACACCAACGACCCCGTGCGCATCAAGAGCCACGGCAACGACGGTGACGTCACGCAGTCCAACTCCTCGACCGCCGTCTCGGCGGCCGGGAACAAGAACAAGACCGACCAGTCGGCCGATCAGTCGGCCGGCGGGCACGGCGGCGTGACCGTGCAGGCGCTGCTCCAGAAGGCCGACAACGGCCAGGGCGCAGAGTCGCACGCCACGTCGGATCAGTACTACCCGAGCAACTCGAACGCCCCGGTGGCGATCAAGAGCCCCAGCAAGGGCAAGGGCGGCTCGGTCAACCAGTCCAACGACTCCTCGGCGCTGTCGGCTGCGGGCAACAAGAACCGCACCTGCCAGCGTGCGCAGCAGGGCTACGGCAAGGGCTCTGACTGTCGCAGGAAGGAGCGCAAGCCGGTCCACATCAAGAAGGTGGACTGACGTGCGGGTGGTCCCCGTCGGCCGGTTCTGGGTGGACCGGCCGGCGGGCCACCGCAACCGCTCGGCCCACCCATTTGGGTGGGCCGGCGGTTGCACCGCCGGGCAGCCGGGAGTACGGTCGACCTGACCAAGGGTCCGGCTGGTCGCAATGGGGGCGAATCGACAGTGCGTTGGGTGACGATCGCGCTTGCCGCGTGGGTGATGGCAGTCGCGCCCGCCGCGGCGCAGCAGCCCGCGGGCCCCGACTCCGCCCCGAGCACCTCGAGCTCGCCGAACCCCGACCCGGCGCCGGTCAAGACCCAGCCGCGCAAGCCCGCCGTGTCCGCGCCCGCGCGCCCGGCGCCGGGCCCGTCGGTGACGGTCACCACGACCACCGTGAAGCCGCCCGCCCCGGTGACGACGACGCCGACGCAGACACGCCGCACGCCGGCGCAGCACAAGCGCAAGCCGGCGCGCCGCACGCACCACGCCGCCGCGCCGAAGCACCGCACCCCGGTCGCCGCGCCCGCCGTGCCTCACCTGAACTTCGCGGCCCTGGCCGCCCCACCACCGACCACCGACGACCCCGCCCGCGCGCGCAAGCTCGCCGCCGGCGCCCTGTCCCTGCTCATCCTCGCCCTTGCCAGCGCGACGCTGCTGGCGTTCACGCTGCGGGTGGAGAGGCGGAGGGTGGCGCGGTGAGGCGCGCGATCGTCCTCGCAGCAACGGCGCTGGCCGTCTCGGCGCCCGCCGCCGTGGCGCTGCCCCCGACGATCACTCCCACCGTCACCGGACAAACGGGCGACAACGGTTGGTACGTGGGCAATGTGATCGTCAATTGGACGATCACGCCGCCGTATCTGATCGTGTCGGGCTGCACCGCAACGCAGATCTCGTCGGACACTCCGGGCACGACGCTCGGATGCAAGGCCGAGAACAACGGCGATGCGGCCGAGTTGAGTGTGACCATCCGCCGCGACGCCACGGCTCCAGCCGTAGTGGCCAATGCGGATCGCCCTGCTGATGACGGCGGTTTCTTCAACCGTCCCCTCACAGCGCGGTGGAGTGGCGTGGACTCGACGTCCGGCATCGCGGCTTGCTCCTCGACGCCGTACGCAGGCCCTGACGGGAGCAGCATCGCGCTCACAGGCACTTGCAAGGACAACGCGGGCAACATCAGCGCCGCGGTCCCGTTCACCTTCAACTACGACTCCACCGCGCCCGTCCTCGGCAGCGTCAGCGCGCGGCCGGGTGACAGCGGCGCGCAGCTGGCCTGGCAGGCGTCCGGAGCCGCGAGGTTCGTCGTCATGCGCAGCTCAGGGACCGCGCGGGCGGCGCAGAGCGGCGTCGTCTACGACGGGACCGGCGACGGGTTCACCGACAGCGGCCTGAAGAACGGCACCAAGTACACCTACGTCGTCCAGGCCGTCGACCCGGCGGGCAACATGGCGAGCGGGTCCGCCGAGGTCACGCCCGACGCCGACGCGTCGACCAAGCACCTGCTCTCGCCCGGGCTTCGCATCCAGCCTCAGCCGCCCGCCGATGCTCCGCTGGCGCAAGATCGCCAGGGCGAGCTACTACAACGTCCAGCTCTTCCGCAACGGCAAGAAGATCCTCAGCGCCTGGCCGACCAAGGCGCACTACCAGCTCCGCTCCCGGTGGCGCTACCGCGGGCGGGCGCACAAGCTGCTGCCCGCGACGTACGTCTGGTACCTGTGGGCCGGCTACGGCCACCGCTCCGAGCACCGCTACGGCAAGCTGCTCGGCAAGCGGCGCTTCGCGATCACCTGACGCCCCCGCCACAATGCCGGGGTGCGCTGTCTGTACGTCGACCTCGACGGGACGCTGCTCGGGGCCGGCGGGGCGGTGACCCGCGACGGCGACGGCGGCTTCGAGCTGCTGGGGATCCGCGCCCTGGAGGCGTGCTTCCGCGCCGGCGTGCTCGTGTGCGCGATGTCGGGCCGCCCGCGCACGGTGCTCCACGACGACGCGCGCCTGCTCGGCCTCGACGACTACATCTTCGAGGCGGGCGCGGGCTTCGCCGTCGATGACGAGGTCCACTGGCTCGCCGACCCCGACACCCACGAGCGGGTCGAGGCCTCCGGCGCGCCCGGGCTCCTGCTCGAGCGCTACGAGGGGCGCCTGGAGCCGCACACGCCCTACTCGGAGGGCCGCGAGGTCTCGCACATCCTGCGCGGCCACATCGACGTCGACGAGGCCCGCGCCCTGCTCGACGAGCACGGCCACCAGGACCTGCGCCTGATCGACAACGGCGAGGCCCACCACCGCTCGCCCGCGCTCGCGGGCCTGCCGAGCGTCCGCCTCTACCACCTGCTCCCCGACGGCATCTCCAAGCCCAACGGCGTCGTCGCCCACGCGCGCGCCCGCGGCCTCGCGCCCGAGGACTGCGTCGCGGTCGGCGACTCGGGCGAGGACCTCAGCGTGGCCGGCGTGGTCGGCGAGATGTGGCTCGTCGCGAACGCGTTCGACCACGGCCCCGGCCTGCGCGGCGAGCTCGCGCGCCACCCGAACGCCCGCGTCGCCGAGGCGGGCCACGGCGCCGGCGTCTACGAGGCCGTGATGACGAGGCTCGCTGAGCGCCGGTGAGCGGGGAGGTCATCGGCCACTCGGTGCAGGGGCGCGCGATCACGATGCTCCGCGTCGGCGACCCGGCGGCACCGCGCAAGGTCCTCGCCGTCGGCTGCATCCACGGCAACGAGCCCGCCGGCCGCGGCATCGTGACCGACCTCGAGCACGCGAGCCCCGCGCCCGACACCCAGCTGCTGCTCGTCCGCGACCTCAACCCCGACGGCTTCGCCCACGACGAGCGCACCAACGCCCACGGCGTCGACCTCAACCGCAACTCGCCCGAGCACTGGGCCGGCGCCGGGGCGCGGCCGTGGTCCGAGCCCGAGACGCGCGCGATCCGCGACCTCATCCTCCGCGAGCGCCCCACCTTCAGCCTCTACTACCACCAGCCCTTCGGGCTCGTCGACGTCCCCGAGGGCGGCAAGCCCGCCACGGCCCGCCGCTACGCCGAGCTCGTCGGGCTGCCGCTCAAGCGCCTCAGCCGCCGCCCCGGCAGCGTCTCGCGCTGGCAGAACGCGCGCATCAGCGCGGGCTCGGCGTGGGTCGTCGAGCTCGCCCCTGGCGCCCTGCCGGCCGCGCTGCGCCTGCGCCACGTCGCCGCCGTGCTCGCGCTCTAGCTACTCGGTCGCGCCCGCCGGCTCGCGCCCGCTCCCCGGAAGGCGCAGCGCCCGCTGGACGCGCACGGGCAGGTACCAGTTCCAGTCGCCCATGAGCTTCATCACCGCGGGGACGAGCACGGCGCGCACGAGCGTCGCGTCGAGCAGGATCGCCGCCGAGAGCCCGAGGCCGAACTCCTGCAGCCCGACGAAGCTCCCGAAGGTGAAGCCGGAGAAGGCGGCGATCATGATGATCGCGCAGGCGGTGATGATCCGCCCCGTGTGCTCCAGGCCGTAGGCGACGGCGCGCTCGTTGTCGCGGCGCAGGTCCCACTCCTCGCGCATCCGCGAGAGCAGGAAGACCTCGTAGTCCATGGACAGCCCGAACAGCACCGCGAAGAGGAAGATCGGGATCCACGCCTCGATCTGCGGTGAGCTCTGCAGCCCGAGCGGCCCGCCCCAGCCGTGCTGGAAGGCGAGCGTCAGCAGGCCGTAGGTCGCGCTCACCGACAGCAGGTTCATGAGCACGGCCTTCAGCGGCAGGAAGACCGAGCGGAAGGCGCGCAGCAGGAGCAGATAGGAGAGCACGAGCACCGCCAGCACGAGCCACGGGAAGGCGCTGTAGCTCTTGTCGATGAAGTCGACGCCGAAGGCGGGCGCGCCGCTGAGCAGCACGTCGGTGGAGGCCGGGAAGCCGGCGGCCGGCACGTAGCGGTCGCGGATGCGGTGGACGAGGTCGACCGCCGCGGGCTCGCCGGCGTCGCCGTGGCCCGCGGCGCGGATCTGCCCGACGCGGCCGACCGAGTCGACGAGGCTGGCCTGGACCGCCTCCGCCCGCGGGACGAAGGCCGGGGCGAGGATGGTGTCGGGCTGGACCTCGGGGTCACGCCGCAGCGCGGCGACGAGGCGCCGCTGCGCGGCCTCGACGGCCGGGTCGTAGACCCCGTTGGGACGGTGCGTGTCGATCACGATCTGCTGCGGGGCCAGCGAGCCCGGCCCGAGCGTGTCCTCCATGATCTTCAGCCCGCGCGCGGCCTCCGTGGTGATCGGGATGCCGCGGTTGTCGCCGCCCGTGAGGTGCAGATCGGTCGCGGCCAGCGCGAGCGCGATCAGCACCGACGCGGCGAGGCCGCCCCACAGCAGCGGCCGGCGCATGATCGCCATCGCGAAGCGGTGCCAGCCGCCGGTCTCCTCCTGCGAGGCGCGCTTCTCGAGCACGCGCCGCGGGATCACCCGGAAGCGGTTGACGCCGCGGCCCATCACCGCCAGCAGCGCGGGCAGGAAGGTCGCCGAGGCCGCGATCGAGACGATCGGGACCAGGACGCCGCCCACGCCCATCGAGCGCATGAAGGGCACCGGCATGAAGATCAGCAGCCCGAGGCCGACCGCGACCGTCAGGCCGGAGAACAGGGTCGCGCGGCCCGCCGTCCCCATCGTCTTGACGAGCGCGTCGTGCGCGTCCTGATGGAGCTCGAGCTCCTCGCGATAGCGGAAGACGACGAGCATCGAGTAGTCGATCGCGATCGCGAAGCCGATGAGCGTGACGATGTTCGTCACGTAGATCGCCATGTCCATCGCGTGGGCGAAGACCCACACGAGGCCGAGCGTGGTCGGGATCGACACGAGCGCGAAGACAAGCGGCACCGCGATCCCGCCGAGCGTCCCGAACATGAAGGCCATCACGAGGATCGCGATGGGCACCGCGATCGACTCGCCGCGGCCGAGGTCCTTGTTGTAGATCGGCTGGGTGTCGTGGTTGAGCGCCGGGTAGCCGGTCAGATAGGTCGTGGCCCCGGGCACCGTGCCGATGGCGCGCCTCAGCTTGGGCGTCTGCTTGGCGGCGTCCTGGTTCTCGAGCGGCGTGGAGATCTGGACGTAGAGGACGCTCGGGGCGGCCTGCTGGACGGTCCCGGCGCGTCCGCCCTTGATCGCCGCCGCGCCGCGGTGCGCCGCCGCCACCACCGCGAGCCGGTCGGGCGCGCCGTCCTTGCCGCGGACGACGAGGGTGAAGGCCCCATCGGAGCGCTCGTGCATGCGGTCGCGCAGCAGGTTCAGGCCGCGCTCGGCGTCCGAGCCGGGCACGCTGAAGCGGTTGGAGAGCAGGTCGCCGAGGCTCGACGTCAGATACCCCCCGACGAGGAAGAGCGCGATCCATGCGGCGATGATGGCCTTCCGATGGCGGATGACCGACCGGGTCCACGTCGCCATGTCCAACAGATGGTACGGATCAGAGGACGTCGGCCAGTGACGAAGCTGCGGCGGCGATCGCGTCGAGGTCGGTCGCCTCGAGCACGCGCTGGAGGTCGAGCATCCGCGCGCCGAAGGCGTCGAGCTCGCTCGTCCCGACGATGGCGAAGCACGGCACGCCGGCCTGCCGCGCGCGCGTCGCGATCTCGCCGGCGATCTTGCCCTGCATCGTCTGCTCGTCGATCCTGCCCTCGCCCACGATCACCGCGTGCGCGGCGCGCATGCGCGCATCGAAGTCCAGGGCGCCGAGGACGAAGGCCGCGCCGGGCTCGAGCGCCGCGTCGTACTGCGCCCACAGGCCGCCGCTGAGGCCGCCCGCGCAGCCGCTCATAGGCACCCCGCGGGGATCGCGCGGGAGCCTCTTGGCCAGGTCGTTCAGCCGCTTGGTCAGCCGCTTGACCGTCGCCGGGTCGGCGCCCTTCTGGGGCCCGAAGACCTCGGCCGCGCGCTCGAAGGGCGTACGCACGTCGCACAGGCAGACGATCCTCGCGCCGCCGAGGCCGCCAGCCTCCTCGATCGCCTCGATCGCGCCCGCGGCGCCGTCGGTGGTGGCGCTGCCGCCGCAGGCCGCGAGGACGACTTCGGCGCCCTCGGCGACCGCCGCCGCGATGAGCTCGCCGGTGCCCTGCGTGGAGGCGGCGACCGGGTCGCGCTCCTCGGGCGCCACCAGCGCCAGGCCGCTCGCGCGCGCCATCTCGACGACCGCGCTGCCATCGTCGAGCAGGGCGTAGCCGGCCTCGACCTCCCGTCCGAGCGGGTCGTGGACGCGTGCCGCCGCCGTCTCGCCGCCGAGCGCGGTGAGCAGCACCTCCATGGTGCCCTCGCCGCCGTCGGCGACCGGGCAGAGGTCGGGCGGGCGCAGGCCCGCGGCCTCGAGGCCGCGCCCGATCGCGGCGGCCACCTCGGTGGCCCGGAAGGTGCCCTTGAAGGAGTCGGGAGCGACCAGCACCGGTCGGTCGGTCATGCTTGTCGAGGCCATGGCTGCCGCGAAGGAGTACACGACGATCGAGGTCAGCGGCCGGGAGGTGCGGGTCTCGAGCCCGTCCAAGGTCTACTTCCCCGAGGGTGCGCGGGGTCCGATCACGAAGCTGGACCTCGTCCACTACTACCTCGAGGCCGCCGAGGAGACCGTCCGCGGCCTCTACGACCGCCCGACCGTGCTCAAGCGCTGGAAGGACGGGATCACGGGCGAGGTCTTCTTCCAGAAGCGCGTGCCCGAGAAGCGCCCCGAGTGGCTGCAGACCGCGACCGTGCACTTCCCGTCGGGCCGCAGCGCCACCGAGCTCGTGCCCAACGACGCCGCCCATCTCGTCTGGGCGGTCAACCTCGGCAACATCGACTGGAACCCCTGGCCCGTGCGCCGCGCCGACCTCGACCATCCGGACGAGCTGCGCATCGACCTCGACCCGCAGCCCGGCGTGGCGTGGAGCGAGGTTCGCGAGGTCGCGCTGTGCGCCGGCGAGGTCCTGCGCGAGCACGGCATCCTCGGCTTCCCGAAGACGAGCGGCTCGCGCGGGATCCACGTCAACGTGCGCATCGAGCCGCGCTGGAGCTTCACCGAGGTGCGCCGCGCGGCGCTGGCGATGGCGCGCGAGGTCGAGCGCCGGATGCCGGGCCGCGCGACCACGGCATGGTGGAAGGAGGAGCGCGTCGGCGTCTTTATCGACTACAACCAGAACGCGCGCGACCGCACGGTCGCGTCGCAGTACTCGGTGCGCTCGGTGCCCGACGCGAAGGTCTCCTGCCCGCTGCGCTGGGACGAGGTCGCCGACGTCGAGCCCGCGGACCTGCGCCTCGACACCGTCCCCGCGCGCCTGCGCGAGGTCGGCGATCCGAGCGTCACGATCGACGACGTGCACCACTCGCTCGACGCGCTGCTCGACCTCGCCCGCCGCGACGAGGAGGGAGGCCTCGGTGACGCGCCGTGGCCGCCGCACTTCGCCAAGCAGGCGGGCGAGCCCAAGCGCGTCCAGCCGAGCCGCGCGCGCCGGGAGGATTAGGCCCGGCGCCTCGCCGCCCGCACGGGCGTCGCCACGGGCGCCACGGCGCACGGGGCGCCGAGCTTGTGCACGAAGCGATGACGGGCCTCGTGGTAGCTGCGGTCCTCGCCGAAGAAGCAGCGGTAGGAGCGCGCGAGCTCTTCGTTTCGGTAGGCGCGCAGGGGCTTGAGCTGCTCGTCGTGGGCGCGCAGACGCCGCTTGCGCTCCAGGAGCTCCTCGAGCTCGGGGTGGCGCGCGAGGCGCTGCGCCAGCTCTTCGACGCTCGCGCGGAACTCGCCTGCGGTGGCGCCGAAGGCGGCGTCGAGCAGGCCGATGTCCACGGCCTCGGCGGTGCCCACCGGCGTGAAGGGGACGCCCGTCAGCCGCGCCGTCTCCTCGGGGCCGACCCGGCGCGGCAGCAGGTAGGTCCAGTACTCCGAGCCGTAGAGGCCGCCCATGTGCTGGTAGTAGGGGTTGAGCACGACGTCCTCGCGCGCGACCACGTGGTCGGCCGCGAGGGCGAAGGGGACGCCGCCCGCGGCGGCGTCGCCGGCGAGGGCGCAGACGACGATGTGCGAGCCCGTCTCGACGATCTCGTGCACGACGTCGTCGATCGCCTGCAGGTTCAGCCACGACTCGGTCGCCGGGTCGTCGGCCGCCTCGATGACGTTGAGGTGGATGCCGTTGGAGAAGAAGTCGGCGCCGCCCTCGAGCACGATGACCGAGGTCGGCCGCGACCGCGCGAGCACGTAGGCGTCGCGCAGGCGACGGCACTGCTCGGTGCTCATGGCGCCGTTGTAGAAGTCGAAGCGCAGGTAGCCGACGCCGTCGCGCTCGCGCGTAGGAGATCTCGCGGAAGGTGTCCTCGGGCGAGGCATCGGCCGGCGCCGGGACCTCGGGCGCGTCGACCTCGACGCCGGCGAGCTCGAGCGCGCGCGTGGCGGGCAGCTTGAAGCCGTCGGGCGCCCTGAGGTGTGTGATCCACACGGCGCCGTCGGCCGTTGCCCGGCAGATCGCCCCGTGGCGCCGCGCGACAATCTCGCCGGGCGCCCCGCGCAGCGCGCCCTCGCGGTGCGCGCCGAAGAGGTGGAAGGCCGCGCCGCCGATCGCGTCGAGGACGCCGGGATGGCCCTCGGCGGCGCGGAGCTTGCGCATGACCGCCTCGGTCGGGTCCGCGGCCCAGTCGATCGCGCGGACCTCCTGGGTCATGAGCGGCAGGGCCTCGCCCGCGACCCGGACGCCCACGGCGCCGGGCTCGCCGCTGCGCTGCACCGCCTCGACGATCGCCTCGATCGCGGCGCGGCGGACCTCGTGGCGGTAGAGGCTGCTCTTGCCCGCGGGGCGGGTGGCGAAGCTGCGGTCGGCCCAGACCTCGCCCGCGTCGAAGTCGCCGTCGGCCTCGAGCACGGTCACGCCCCAGCGCTCGGCGCCGACCTCAATCGCCCAGTCCAGCGACGAGGGCCCGCGGTCGCCTCGGGGGCCGGGGTGCACCACCAGGCAGCGGTGCCTGGACCACACCGACTCCGGGATGAGCTTCTTGAGGATCGGGCAGACGATCAGGTCCGGCCGGTGGGCGGCGACCGCCGCCTCCATGGCCACCCCCGATTCGACCACCGCCACCTCGACCTCGTGTCCCATCTCGGTGAGCGCGATCCACGCGCGCTGGCTGAGGCTGTTGTGGGCGGACACGAGGAAGAGGACGCGCATGTCTCACAAGAGGCGCCACGTCCCCCGATCGATCCTGTGAGACGGCGCACACCGCTCAGGCGGGGAGCGTCAGGCGGAAGGCGCTGCCGCCGCCCGGCGCGGGCTCGACCCAGATGCGCCCGCCGTGGAGCTCGACGACCTTGCGGCACACCGCGAGGCCGAGGCCGGTGCCCGGCGCCTCGCCGTCGGCCTGGCCGCGGGCGAAGAGCTCGAAGATGCGCTCGCGGTTGCGCTCGCTGACGCCCGGGCCGTTGTCGGCCAGGGTCAGCGTCCACTCGCGCGGCGCGCGCGCGGCGCTGACCGCGATCACCGGGGCCGCGTCGCCACGGAACTTCAGCGCGTTGGCGAGGAGGTTCTGGAAGACGCGCGCGAGCTCGCCCTCGACCCCGAGCACGGTGGGCAGCGGGCCGACCTCGACCTCGGCGCCGGCGGCCTCGATCTGGGGCGCGAGGGTCTCGAGGAGGTCGTCGATAAGCAGGCGCAGGTCGACCGGCCGCGCGGGCGGGACGCCGCGGCCGACGCGCGCGAGGTCGAGCAGCCCGTCGACCAGCCGGCAGCCGTAGGCGGCGGCTGCGCGCAGGTGGGACAGGATCTCCTCGCGCTGGCTGGCGATGCCGCGCTCGAGCAGGGCCGTGAGCTGCGTGATCGCCATCAGCGGCTCGCGCAGGTCGTGGGCGGCGATGTCGGCGAAGCGCTCGAGCTCGGCGTGCGAGCGGCGCAGCTCGGCCTCGTCGCGCTTGCGCGCCGTGATGTCGTGGACCACGGCCGAGGCGCCGACGACCTCGCCGGTGCGGTCGCGCAGCGGCGAGGCGGTGAGCACGACGTCGAGCAGGGCGCCGTCCTTGCGCACCCACTGCGTCTCGATGCGCTCGACCCGCTCGCCCGCGAGGACGCTGCGAAAGCGCGCGTTCTGGGCGGCGAAGTCGTCGTCGCGCACGAGCGTGCGCACGTACTCGCCGACAATCTCGGCGCGCGAATGGCCCAGCAGGCGCTCCGCGCCCGGGTTCCAATGGGTGATCCGTCCCTCGCGGTCGGCGCCGACGATGGCGTCGTCGGTGGACTCGACGATCGCGGCCATCCGCTCGGCCGCCGCCTCGGCGCGGCGCAGGGCGGTGACGTCGCGATAGGTGACGAGGATGCCGTCGCCCAGGCGCACGGCGCGCATCTCGAAGACGCCCGTGATGCGCTCGCCGCCGACGATGCCGTCGAACTCGACCTCCTGCTCCCACGGCGCGCCCGAGTCGACGACCTCGCGGTAGGCGTCGAACGGCCCGCCGTTGCGGAAGGCGGGGACGAAGTCCAGCAGCCGGTGGTCGACGATGTCGGCGATGCGCATCCCGCTGATGCGCTCCAGCGCCGCATTCGCGTAGATCGCGTGGAAGTCGACGATCGTCCCGTCGTCGTCGCGCACCGCGGTGAGCACGCTGAGGCCGTCGGGGAACTGGTCGAACGCTTGACCGAGCTCGACCGCTTTCACGGCCCGACTCTACTGGTCGAGCTGATCGACGGTGCACGCCTCCGGCGGCTTGTCGTCGCGCCAGCGCTGGACCTTCGCGCCGTGGCGGATGCGCCCGTCGGAGACGTGGTCAAAGGTGATCTCGACGACGAGCTCGGGGCGCATGGCGACCCATTCGAGGTCGCGGCCCTGCGTCCAGCGGCTCGGCGCGCCGCTGCCGCGCTCGCCGGTCTCGTAGGGGGCGAGCTTGTCGACCAGCTCGCGCTTCTCCTTGGCCGTGAAGCCGCTGGAGTGGCCGACCTCGCGCAGGCGGTCGCCGTCGTAGAGGCCGACGATGATGGCGCCGACCGTGCGCTCGGCCTTGCCCGGGCGCCAGCCGATGACGACGGCGTCGACAGTGCGCACGCGCTTGATCTTCACCATGCCGGTGCGCTCGCCGGCGTGGTAGGCGGAGGCGATCTCCTTGGCGATGACGCCCTCGGCCTCGTGGAGCCAGTGCTCGGCCTCGGGCGCGCTGTAGACGACGGGCGTGAGCTCGACCGGCTTCGCGACGTGGCCCTCGAGCGCGGCGCGGCGCTCGGCGTAGGGGCGATCGGTGAGGACCTCGTCGTCGAGCGAGAGGAGGTCGAAGGCGTGGTAGGTCGCCGGCGTCTCTTCGGCGAGGCGGGCGATCCGCGAGGCGGCCGGGTGGATGCGCTGGCCGAGGGTGTCGAAGGAGGCGGCGACAATCTCGCCGTCGAGGACGTAGCGGCCCGGCGGGAAGAGCAGCTCGGGGAAGTAGCGGCTCAGCGGCTTGCCATTGCGCGACTGCAGGTAGGTGTCCTCGCCGTCGACGAAGGCCAGCGCGCGGAAGCCGTCGTACTTGGGCTCGTAGGCCCAGCCCTCACCCTCGGGCAAGGCTGCGCGCGAGCGTGCGAGCTGGGGCAGGAGGGGCGGGGTCAGCGGAAGGGCCACACCCCGCAGATTAGTGTCGGACGATCAGAGGTTGCGCTCGTCGCGACGGCTGTCGGCGCCGTACTTCTGCGAGAGCAGCGCGAGCGCGCCGAACGCGGTCATGAGAGTGATGAGTGAGAACATAGGTACATGATCGGACATATGTTCCCATTCCTGTAGCCTTGGTTACCTCCAACTCCTCAAGGTTACGCCTTGACGTTACAACAGCTTCAGTACTTCCTCGCGGCCTTCCGCCACGGCTCCTTCTCCGCGGCCGCCGAGGAGCTCCATCTCGCTCAGCCGTCGCTCTCCGAGCAGGTGCGCCGGCTGGAGGCCGAGCTCGGGGTCCGGCTCTTCCAGCGCGTCGGGCGCGGGCTGACGCCGACCGAGGCCGGCCACGCGCTGCGGCCGCACGCGGAGCGGACGCTCGACGAGGCCGAGGCCGCGCGCGAGTCGGTCGTCGCGGTGCGCGAGCTGCGCGGCGGGACGGCGACCTTCGGCACCTGGGGAACGGCGCGCTATTACCCCGGCGTCGACTTCGTCGCCGAGTTCCGCCGCCGGCACCCGAGCGTGCGCGTGCGGGTCGTGGGCCTGAACTCCGCGGAGGTCGTGGAGGCGGTGCGCTCCGGCGAGCTCGAGGCGGGCATGGTCTCGCTGCCGATCGACGACCGCGGGCTCGACGTCCAGCCGATCATGCAGGAGGAGATCGTCTACGCGTCGACCGATCCGGTCCGGGTGCAGGCCCCCGTCACGATCGAGTCGCTCGCGGACGTCCCGCTCATCCTGTCGGATGCGAGCTACGGCGCGGAGGACCCGATGCGCCGCCAGCTGGCCGAGCTCGCGCAACGCGTCGGCGTCTCGATCCGCCCGCAGATCGACGTTGAGGACATCGAGGCCGCGCTCGAGCTCGCCGCGCGCGGATTCGGCGACACGATCGTCTCCCGCGGGATCCTGCTCGCGATGGGCCGGCGCGTGTCCAAGCGCCTGGGCTGGGCGCCGTTCGAGGACCCCTTCTACACGACCTTCGCCTTCATCGCGCGCGCCAACTCGCCGCTGTCGCCGGCCTCGCGCGAGTTCCTGGAGCTGGCACGGGAGCGCCTGACGGCTCTGGCCCAGGCGCTGCGCACCGAGCCGCCGCGGCAGCGCAAGCCCGGGGGCTAGCCCTTGCGGGGCGCGGCGCTCTCGCCGCGCAGGCGGCGCAGGAGCGCGTCGCCGAGCCTCGGGTCGACGCCGTGGGCGATGCCCAGCGCGCGCACGAGCGGCGGGTGGTACACGGCGCGCTCGTCGTCCTCGACGGCCTTGACGATCCGCTTTGCCAGCTCGCTCGCGGGCGCCGCCTCCGGGCCGCCGCGGTACCAGGTCGGCATGCGGTCCTTCTCGTGGTCGTGCAGCGAGGTGGCGATCTCGCCCGGGTAGACGACGGTGACCGAGACGCCCGTGCCGGCGAGCTCGTGGCGCAGGGCCTCGGCGAACATCCGCTGCGCCGCCTTCGTGGCGCCGTAGACGGCGGCCTGGGGGAACGAGCGCAGTCCCGCGCCGCTGGAGACGACGACGATGTGGCCTTCGGTTCGCTCCAGCAGGTGGGGGAGGCCGAAGTGGACGGTGTGCAGGGTGCCGTGCCAGTTGACCTGGCTCATCAGCAGCGCCTTGTCGAGCGGCTGGTCGCGGAAGGGGCCGTAGTGGGTGATGCCGGCGTTGGCGACCAGGAGGTCGAGGCCGCCGGCCTGCGCCGCGAAGGCGTCGATCGCCCGCTGGGTGGAGGCGGCGTCGGCGACGTCGGTCTCGAGCACGTGGTGCTCGCCGGGCAGCTCTTGGCGAGGGCGTCGAGCTCCTGCGTCGAGCGCGCGGCGAGGCCGAGCGTCGCCCCGCGTGCGGCCAGCTCGGTGGCGAGCGCGCGCCCGATCCCCCGCGAGGCACCGGTGACGAACGCCCTGGTGCCCGGCGTCACCTGCATGGGCGCGGAGCCTATTACGATGGCTCATATGACCACCGAGCACGCCACCGTCGCAGAGGAGGAGTACCTCCAGACGCTCTTCTGGCTGCAGGAGGCCGGCCTGCCGATGACGGGGGCCAACGTGGCGCGCGCGATGCAGCTCTCGCCGCCGACGGTGCACGAGATGATCGGGCGCCTGGAGCGCGACGGGTACATCACCCGCGCCGGCGACAAGACCATCAGCTTCACGGACACCGGCTCCGAGCACGCCGAGGGCGTCGTCCGTCGCCACCGTCTGATCGAGCGCTTCCTCACCGACGTCCTCGGCATCCCGTGGGACGAGGTCCACGAGGAGGCCGAGCGCCTGGAGCACGCGATGTCACCCGTGCT
Source organism: uncultured Actinomycetes bacterium (assembly GCA_963851295.1). Classification (GTDB taxonomy): domain Bacteria; phylum Actinomycetota; class Thermoleophilia; order Solirubrobacterales; family Solirubrobacteraceae; genus JAOPZW01. The sequence continues at coordinate 25,179 of CAWKOS010000011.1, forward strand.
GGAGGAGCGCATGCTCGCCGCCATCGGCGACGCCAAGACCTGCCCCCACGGCCATCCGATCGTGGCCGGCACGCGCATCGACGGCGTCCCGCTCGCCGACGTCGCGGAGGGCGCGTCGGTGAAGGTCCTGCGCCTGGAGAACGAGGCCGAGGACCTCCTGCACTACCTGAAGGACGCCGGCCTGGAGCCGGGCCTGGAGGCGACCGTCCGCGGCGACGACGGCGACGAGGTCGTCCTCGACGCCGGCGGCACGGAGGTGCGCGTCCTGCGCACGGTGGCGGAGACCGTGTCGGTCGTCGCCGACCCATCGCCCCCGCCGCGGGTCGCGCTGCCCGAGCAGCTCGTGCTCGCGCGCGATCGGTACGGGCGCTAGCCGGTTCGTCGGCGGCGCCGCCGCGGCGGCGGCTGCTGGATCCCGTGTAGAGCGGTTGCGCTGAGTTGTCGCAGAGTGGTGTATCGCCGGCGCAGCGCTGGGCCCGACCATGGCGGTGTGGCCGAACCTATCCGACTTTCCCCCGGAAACCGACGAAAACTCGAAGAGGTTCGCGTCCTCGGCCGAGATCAGGACGGCGTCGTCAGTCGCCCGCAGCTCTTGGCGGCCGGCGTGGGGGGATCCGCGATCGACCGCGCCGTCGCCAGCGGAAGGCTGCACCGGCTGCATCGTGGCGTCTACGCGCTGGTGGTGCCCGAACTGCTCACCGACGAAGGGCACCTTGCCGCCGCCCTGCTCGCCGCCGGCGAGGGCGCGGTCCTCAGCCATGGGACGGCGGCGTGGCGCTGGCGTCTCATTCCTGCTCCTCCCTCGGTGATGCAGTTGGCGGTGCCGCGGGCGCGGAGCGCGATCGCCGGCGTGACCATCCACCTCAGTCTCCGCCTCCGCCCCACCGACCTCACCCACCACCGCAACCTCCCCACCACCACCGTCTCCCGCACCCTCCTCGACCTCGCCGCCCGCTACAGCCGCACCGCCCTCCTGCGCGCCCTCGCCGAGGCCGAGTTCCACCACGACCTGCGGCCCGCCGACGTCGAGGCCACCTTTCGCCGCGGCCACCCGGGCAGCGCCAACCTCCGCGCCGCGCTGAAGGACCACACGCCCGGCCACGGCGAGATGAAGAGCCAGCTCGAGCGCCGGTTCCGCCGCCTGCTCATCCGCCATGGCATCGAGCTCCCGCTGCGCAACCAGCAGCTCGGGCCCTGGACGGTCGACTGCCTGTGGCCCGACCGCCGCGTCGTCGTCGAGCTCGACGGCGGCCAGCACGCGCGGCCCCACCAGGCGGACATCGATGCCGAGCGCGACCTGTGGCTTCGGCGCCACGGCTACACCGTCCGCCGCTACGGCAAGCGCCAGCTCGTCGAGCGAGCCGACGACGTCGTCGCGGACCTCCGCGAGGCGCTCGGCTAGGCCGCGGCCGGCGTGCCGCTCAGGCTGTTGTAGGCCTCGGCGAGGCGCCCGATGCCCTCGTCGATCTGCTCGGGCGTGACGCCGGAGTAGGCGAGGCGCAGCGTGTTGCGCCCGCCCTCGAGCAGGAAGTCCGAGCCCTTGACGAAGGTCACCCCGCGCTCGCCCGCGGCGGCGAAGAGCTTGTCGACGTCGGTGCCCTCCGGCAGCTCGACCCACATGAAGTAGCCGCCCTCGGGCGCCACGAAGCGGGCGTCGGGCAGGTCGCGCTCGAGCGCCGTGACGAGCGCGTCGATGCGCGCCTTGAGGTTCGTGCGCACGGTCTCGATCGAGCGCTGCAGGGCGCCGCTCTGGCAGAACTCGTGGACGATCGCCTGCGCCACCATGTTGGGGCTGATGTACGTGCTCGTCGCGCGCTTGACGATCCCCGCGATGAGCCCGGCCGGGCCGACCAGGTAGCCGACGCGAATCCCGGGGCAGACCGTCTTCGAGAACGAGCTCGCGTACACGACCGTCTCGTCGCGGTCGAGGCTGAGCATCGTCGGCAGCGGGTCGCCGGCGAAGCGGATCGAGACGTAGGGGTCGTCCTCGAAGATCATGAAGTCGTGGTCTCGCGCGAGGGCGACCAGCGCCTCGCGCTTCGGACCGCTCAGCGTGTAGCCGGCCGGGTTCTGGAAGTTGGGGATGATGTGCGCGAGCTTCGGCTCGACGCCGCCGTCGATCAGGGTCGCGACGCCGTCGACGTCGATGCCATCGGGCTCGAGCTCGACCATCCGGATGTCCGCGAGGCGCTGGCGCAGCGCCAGCAGCGTGCGGTCGTACGTCGGGCGCTCGACGACGACCGTGTCGCTCGGCTCGACCACCTCGTCGAAGAGGAAGGCGTCGGCCTGCATCGAGCCGTTGGTGACGACCACGTTCGAGGGGTCGACGCCATGCTGCTCGGCGATCCACGCGCGCAGCGGCGGGTACCCGATCGCGGTGCCGTAGGCGGTGGCGCCGCCGGGGTCGTTGGCGAAGGCGCGAGCGGCCGCCTCCTTCAGGCCATCGACGTCGACGATGTCGAGGGAGGGCGCCCCGCGGGCGAAGGAGATGGTGTCGGCGGCCATGCCTGCAAGGGTAGGCGACGACGCCTGCGCGTGTCGGTCAGCGGGTGAGCAGGTAGGCGGCCGCGGCGCCCGCCGCGATCACGAGCAGGAGGAAGAGGACGAGCAGCACACGCAGCACCCTGCGCCCGCGTCGCCGCGGCTCGAGCCACGACGGCTCCTCGCCGGGCTCGGGGTCGTCGGCGTCGAGCGGTTCGGGCGCGGGCTCGGCCGCGAGCTGGCTCGGGCTCGGGCTCGTCGGCGAGCGGCTCGGGCTCGGGCTCGGCTGCGGCTTCGGCTTCGGCCTGGGGCTCGGGCTCGGGCTCGTCGGCGAGCGGCTCGGGGACGGGCGCGACCTCCTCCGGCGCGACCTCTTCGGGCTCGGGCGGTGCCGGCGGCGGCAGCGGCGCAGGCTCCGCTGAGAGGTCGAGCGGCGGCGGCTCGGCCTCCGAGCCCGCGTCGAGCGGGGCGGGTGGGGGCTCGGCCGCCGCGTCGGGCGGTGGCGCGAGCGGGGCCGCGGCGACGGGCGGCGACGCCTCGGGCTCCTCCCCGCCGAGCGGTTCGTCGTCCGGGGCCGAGAGGCTCTCGTCGAGGGGCGGCGGACCGACGATCGCCTCCAGCTCCTCCCGTGGGGCGATCGCCAGCTCGACGCGGCGCTCGCCGAGGTAGGGGGCGAGGGCGTCGAGGTCGACGTCGGGGTCGGCGACCGCGAGGCGGACGTGATCGTCGCCGGCCGTCAGCGCGATCACGCGCGCGCGGGCCGCGGCCTCGGGCGGCACGATGCGGTCGAGCTCCGGGTCGTGCTCGTGGTCGCGCAGGCCCACGAAGGGCAGGCCGGCCTCGAAGGCGAGTGCGAGGGCGTCGTCGCTCACGACGGCGGCGGGACGAGGTGGACCTCGATGACCGCGCGGCCGTCCTCGACGCCGCGGACGTACGCGTCGCGGGCGCCGGGCTGCGCGGCGAGCGTGTCGCGCAGCGCCGTGACGGCGGCGGCGTCGGCGAAGGGGCCTGCCTCGACGACGACCGTCGCGGCCAGCCGGCCCGCCTCCAGCGCGGCCTGCTCGGCGCGCGAGGCGGCATCGGCGGCGCGCGACAGGCGGCCGAGCGTGCGCCCGTGGTCGTCCACCACGGCCTGCGCCTCGGCGGTGACGCGCTCGGCGGTGAGGCCCATGTCCTCGATCGTGGAGCGCAGGCCCGCGACGAGCTCGCGCACGTCGGCGAGCGCCTCGACGTCGAGGACGGGCTCGGGCTCCTCCTCGGGCTCGGGCTCCTCCTCGGGCTCCGGCTCGGGCTCGGGCTCCGCCGTGAGCTCAGGCTGCGGCGCGCTCAGCAGCTCGGCCCCACGCTCGGGCGTCGCGAGCTCGGGAACCTCCGGCCCGACCCACTCGGGCTCGTCGGCGTCCTCGGGCGCAGCGCCCTCTTCGTCCGCGCCCGGCCCCGGACCCGACGGACTCGGCTCGTGCGGAGCGTCAGTCGCTGGGGAAGCGTCGGCCACCGGGGGAGCGTCGGCCACCGGGGCAGCGGGCTCGGCCGCAGCCGCCTCGACCGGCTCGCCCTCGTGGCCGCGCAGCAGCTCGCGCTCCAGCTCGCGCAGCTTGGCCTCGAGCTCGGCGAGGGTTCGGCGTGCGTCGTCGTCAGGCGCGGCGGCCATGCTCGCGCGAGCGTAGCGCGAGCGGCGGGCGGCTCCGCCCGGCCCCTACCCCTTGAGGATCTCGACCGCCAGCTCCGCGACCTGCGTCGGCGTCCGGCCGACGCGCACGCCGCGGGCCTCCAGCGCCTCGGCCTTCGCGGCAGCCGTGCCCTGCGAGCCCGAGACGATCGCTCCGGCGTGGCCCATCGTCTTGCCCGGCGGCGCCGTGAAGCCCGCGATGTAGGCGACGACCGGCTTGGTGACGTGCGCGGCGATGTACTCGGCGGCCTCCTCCTCGGCCGAGCCGCCAATCTCGCCGGCCATGACGATCATCTCGGTCTCGTCGTCGCCCTGGAAGAGCTCGAGGATGTCGATGAACGACGAGCCGGGGACCGGGTCGCCGCCGATGCCCACGATCGACGAGTTGCCGAAGCCGCGCTGGGCGATCTCGTTGCCGATCTGGTAGGTCAGCGTCCCCGAGCGCGAGACGACGCCCACGTTGCCCTCCTTGAAGAAGGCGGCGGGGATGATCCCGACGTTGGCCTTGCCGGGCGAGAGCACGCCCGGGCAGTTGGGGCCGATCAGCCGCGTCCCGGGATGCGCCTGCACGAGGTGGTTGTAGACGCGCAGCTCGTCGTGCGCCGGGATGCCCTCGGTGATCGCGATGATCGTCGCGATGCCGGCCTCGGCCGCCTCGAGGATCGAGTCGGCGGCGAAGCGCGGCGGCACGAAGACCATCGCCGTGTTCGCGCCGGTCTCCTCGACCGCGGCGTGGAAGGTGTCGAAGACCGGCACGCCCTCGACGTCCTGGCCGCCCTTCCCCGGCGTCACGCCCGACACGACCTGCGTGCCGTAGCGCTTGTTGTTCATCGCGTGGAAGGTGCCCTCGCGGCCCGTGATGCCCGAGACGCACAGCCGCGTCTCCTTGTCGATCAGCACGCTCATCGGGCCAGCTCCACCACCTTCTCGGCGGCCTCGTTCATGGTCGCCGCCGTGTGCACGTTGGGCAGTGCCGCCTCGGCGAGGATGCGCCGGCCCTCCTCGTCGTTGGTGCCGTCCAGCCGCACGACGAAGGGCACCGTCGGCTTGATCTGGTGGAAGGCCTCGACCAGGCCGTTGGCGACCTCGTCGCAGCGCGTGATGCCGCCGAAGATGTTGAAGAGGACGGCCTTCACGTTCGGGTTGGCGAGGATGACCTCGACCGCGCTCGTGATCGCCTCGGCCTTCGAGCCGCCCCCGGCGTCGAGGAAGTTGGCCGGCTTGCCGCCGTACTGGGCCACGACGTCGAGCGTCGACATCACGAGCCCCGCGCCGTTGCCGAGGATGCCGATGTCGCCGTCGAGCGAGACGTAGGTCAGACCGCGCTCCTTGGCCATCTGCTCCTGCGGGTCCTCCGCCGACGGGTCGCGCAGCTCGGCGTTGTCGGGGTGGCGCATGAGCGCGTTGTCGTCGAGCGTGACCTTGGCGTCGAGCGCGCGCACGTCGCGCTCGGGCGTGACGATCAGCGGGTTGACCTCGACGAGCGTGGCCTCCTCGGAGACGAAGGTCCCGTAGAGGCGATGCAGGAAGGCGCCGATCGGGCGCACGAGGTCGGCGTCGACGCCGGCCTCGTAGGCCAGGCGGCGCCCGTGGAAGTCCTGGAAGCCGAGCAGCGGGTCGACGTGCAGCGTCGCGATCGCGCCCGGGTCCTCCTCGGCGACGGCCTCGATGTCCATGCCGCCCTTGGTCGAGAGCATGATCAGCGGCTGCTTGGCGCTGCGGTCGAAGATGATCGAGGCGTAGTACTCGGCCTCGATCTGCGAGGCGCCCTCGACCCACACCTCGTGGACCGTGAAGCCGCGGATGTCCATGCCGAGGATCGCAGCGGCATGCTCGCGCGCCTCGTCCTCGTCGGAGGCGAGCTTGATGCCGCCGGCCTTGCCGCGTCCGCCGATCTTCACCTGCGCCTTGATGACGCACGGGAAGCCGATCTCCTTGGCGGCCGAGACGGCCTCTTCGACGGTGCGCGCGGGGCGGCCATCCGGCACCGGGATGTCGTGGCGGGCGAAGAGCTGCTTGCCCTGGTACTCGAGCAGGTCCATGGGGCGGCGGAGCTTATAACCGCCGTGGCGCAGCGCGTCGACCGCCGGTCAAATGGCACAATGCCCGCCGCATGGCGCTCCCTTCCAAGGTCAACTGGGTCACCTTCGACGTCTATGGCACGCTCATAGACTGGGAGAAGGGCGTGTTCGACGCCTTCCAACGCGAGGCGAGCCGAGACGGGTTCACCATCGAGGACCCGCAGGAGGTCATCTCGCGCTTCCACGAGTACGAGCGCGAGATCGAGGGCGGCTCCTACGAGCTGTACGCGGAGGTCCTGCGCCGGGTCGCCGTGCGCATCGCCAAGGACATCGGCTGGCCGCTGGAGCCCTCGCGCGCCGGCTTCCTGCCCGACTCGGTCCAGCGCTGGGCGCCGTTCAAGGAGACCAACCCGCAGCTGACGAAGTTCTCCAAGAAGTTCCAGACCGGCCTGGTCTCGAACATCGACGACAAGCTGCTGGGCCAGACGCGGCGCCACATCCCGCACGACTTCGACCTCGTCGTCACCGCCCAGCAGGTGCGCTCCTACAAGCCCGACCCGGCGCACTTCAAGGAGTGCGCGCGCCGGATCGGCGGCAAGAAGGGCTGGGTCCACGTCGCGGCCGGCTACTACCACGACGTCGAGCCGTGCGTGAAGGAGAAGATCCCGGTCATCTGGGTCAACCGCAACAAGGAGGAGCTCGACCCGGGGCAGAAGAAGCCCACGGCCGAGGTCAAGACCCTCCTCGAAGCGGCCAAGCTCCTCGGCGCCGCATAGCCGCGGAGAGGCGCGTGCGCGTCGTCTCGCTCCACGCGGACGTCCTGGTGGCGACGTCGCGCATGTACCAGACCTCGTGCACCGCGATCCGCGCCGGCGACGAGGGCTTCGTGATCGACTCGCCCATCTTCCCCGACGAGCTCGAGGTCCTGCCGACCGTCCTCGAGCAGGCGGGCTTCCCGGTCAGCGGCCTGCTGGCCACCCACGGCGACTGGGACCACGTGCTCGGGCGCCAGGCCTTCCCGGGCGCCGCGCTGGGCGTGGCGGAGACCACCGCGGCCGCGATGACCGGCGAGCCCGGCGGCGCCCAGCGCGAGCTGCGCGCGTGGGACGAGGAGCACTACGTCGAGCGCGCGCCGCTGAGCCTCGGCCAGGTCCAGGCGCTGCCGGTCCCCGGTCACGTCGGCCTGGGCGGGCACGAGCTGGAGCTCCATCCCGCCGACGGGCACACCGCGGACGGCATGGCGATCTGGGCGCCGTGGGCGCGCGTGCTCGTGTGCGGCGACTACCTCTCGCCCGTCGAGATCCCGATGGATCTCGCCCAGCGGCTCGCACGACGCCTACCTCGCCACCCTCGAGCGCCTGCGGCCGCTCGTCGAGCAGGCCGACTGGGTGGTTCCCGGCCACGGCCCGGCGATCGACGGCGCCCGCGCGCTCGCGATCCTCCGCGAGGACGTGCGCTACCTGACCGCGTGGGAGCTGCCGCTCACGCGGCGGACCGCCGCTCAGCGGGCGATCGACGCGGAGAACCGGGAGCGCGTCGGAGCTCCCTGAAGCCGACGAAGCCGAGGTACGCCGCGGCGGCCACCTCGGCCAGCATCACGACCCACGACAGCGCGTCGGCGTGGATCTCGAAGTACGAGTCGCTGAAGGCGCTCCAGTGCGGCGCGACGTGGCTGGCCACGACCCCGAGCGCGCTCCAGGTTCCGACGACGGCGGCCCACAGCGGCGCGCGCGGGTGGTGCAGCAGCGCGAGCACCAGGGTGAGGACGGCGAGCGCGGAGAGGACGGTGCCGCCCGCGAGCACCTCGGTGGCGAGGCCCCCGGTGCCCTGGCGCAAGTGGTCGAGCGTGTGGAGGGCGTTGGCGGCGACGAAGGCGGCGGCGGCGAGGCCGAGCGCATCGAGGCGGCGCGTGTCGAGGGGGCGAGACATCGTCCGAGCAAGCTAACCTAACGAGCGTTAGGAACTTACCTAGTGGCCGTTAGGTTGTCAAAGCAGGAGCGCCGCGAGGTCATCGAGCGCGCCGCCGCCGAGGTCTTCGCCGAGCGCGGCTACCGCGGCGCGGCGATGGACGAGATCGCCCGCCGCGCCGGGATCTCGGCGCCCGTCGTCTACGACCACTTCGCGTCCAAGCAGGAGCTCCACGTGCGCCTGCTCGAGCGCCACTACGCCGAGCTGCGCGAGGTCTGGCGCGAGTACCTGGCGGGCAACGAGCCGGTCGACCAGCGGATGCCGCGCGCCTTCGACGCATGGTTCGCCTACCTCGAGGAGCACCCGTACGCGGCGCGGCTGCTCTTCGCCGACACCACCGGCGACCCCGAGGTCGCCGCCCGCCACCGCAAGATCCAGGAGCGCAGCCGCGCGCTGTCGCTGCCGTTCCTGGCCCGCGAGCCCGGCGCCGAGCGGATCGGCGGCGTCGACCCCGAGTCGATCGAGATGGCGTGGGAGGTCTTCCGCGCGGTGCTGCAGGGCCTCGCGCTGTGGTGGAACGAGCACCCCGACGTCCCGCGCGAGCGGCTCGTCGCCACGGCGATGAACGCCCTCTGGCTCGGCTTCGACCGGGTGCGCGGCGGCGAGCGCTGGGAGCCCTAGTCGAGCGGGAGGATGCGCGGCAGGCCGAAGTGCGCCAGCACGCCGGTGTCGCCGAACCGCGTCAGCGACGCGATCCGATCGCCCGCGAGCGTCAGCACCAGCAGCCCGCCCGCCCGCGCGACCGGCGCGTTGGGGTCGGGAAGGTAGTAGCCGAAGGCGGGCTGGGCGTTGGCGCGGGTGGGCACGAGCCGCACGCCGCGGCGCTCGCGCCAGAAGGTGAGGTGCTCGAGGAAGCCGGCGATCGCCTCGGGCCCCTGGTAGGCCCACGGCTCGGGCGGCATCGTCAGCCACGCGTCGTCGGTGAGCAGCTCGACGACCTGCGCGACGTCGCCGCCCTCGAAGGCATCGGCGAAGCGCCCGAGCACCGCGCGCTCGCGCGGCGACCGGGGAAGCGGCGCCCCCTCGCGTCCCGTCGCCGGGAGCCGCTCGTCGAGCGCCTGGCGCGCGCGCTGCAGCGCGCTGTTGACCGACGCCTCGCTCGCCTCGAGCATCGCGGCGACCTCGGCGGCGCGATAGCCGAGCACGTCGCGCAGCACGAGCACCGCGCGCTGGCGCGGCGGCAGGTGCTGCAGCGCGGTCACGAAGCCCAGCCCGACCGCCTCGCGCATCTCGTAGCGCGCCTCGGGCCCCGGGGCGGCGTCGGCGACGCCGTCGAGGAGGACGTCGGGATACGGCTCCAGCCAGACGGGCTCCGACATCCGCGTCGGGCGCGGCGGGTCCAAGTGGCTCACGTGCGTGCTCGGCCGGCGGCCGCCGTCGCGCAGCGCGTTGAGGCTGCGGTTGGTCGCGATGCGGTACAGCCACGCCCGCAGCGAGGCGCGCTCCTCGAAGCGGTCCAGGCCGCGCCAGGCCGCCAGCAGCGTCTCCTGGAGCAGATCCTCGGCGTCCTGCACCGAGCCGACGATCCGGTAGCAGTGCAGCTGCAGCTCGCGGCGGTACGGATCCGTGATCTCACGGAAGGCCTCCTCGTCGCCCGCGCGTGCGCGCGTGAGGGTGTGCTCGGTCACGCAGGTCAAGACACCGGTCGTCGCCGAAAGTCATCGCTCGCACAGCCGGGCGGCGGCGGCTGTCGGGTCGCGGCGCGGCCGGCGGTCGGGTCGCGGCGCGGCCGGCGCTCAGTTCGCGGCGCGGCCGGTGTCTCAACCACCATGACTTCGAACGCAACGCAGAGGTGGGTCCTCGTCCTCGCCTCCGTCTCGTCCTTCATGGTCGCGCTCGACACGCTCGTCGTCTCGACCGCGCTGAGCACGATCCGGCTCGACCTCGGCGCCTCCATCGAGCAGCTCGAGTGGACGGTCAACGCCTACAACCTGAGCTTCGCCGTGCTCCTCATGACCGCCGCCGCGCTCGGCGACCGCTTCGGGCGCCGGCGGCTCTTCGCCACGGGCCTCGGGCTCTTCGCGCTCGCCTCGGCGGCGTGCGCGCTGTCGGGCAGCGTCGGCGCCCTGATCGCCGCGCGCGCCGCGCAGGGCGTCGGCGCCGCGCTGGTGACGACGCTCGCCCTCGCCCTCGTCGGCGCCGCCTTCCCACCCGAGCGCCGCGGCGCGGCGATGGGGATCTTCGGCGCCATCACCGGCCTGGCCGTCGCGAGCGGTCCCGTGGTCGGCGGCGCCGTCGCCCAGGGGATCGATTGGGAGTGGATCTTCTGGATCAACGTCCCGATCGGGCTGCTGGCGATCCCGCTCGTCCTGCGCCGCGTCCCCGAGAGCCGCGGCCCCGAGGGGGGCCTCGACATCCCCGGCCTGGCGCTCGTGACGGGCGGCGCCTTGGGCATCGTGTGGGGCCTCGTGCGCAGCAACCAGTCGGGCTGGGGGAGCGCCGAGGTCGTCGGCGCGCTCGCCGGCGGGGCGCTGCTGGTCGCCGCCTTCGTCGCCTGGGAGCTGCGTGCCCGCGAGCCGATGCTCCCGATGGGGCTGTTCCGCTCGCGCGCGTTCTCGGCGACCAACGCCGCGAGCTTCTTCACCTTCGCCTCGCTCTTCGGCGCCGTCTTCTTCTTCGCGCAGTTCCTGCAGAGCGTGCTGCACTACGGCCCGCTCTCCGCCGGCCTGCGGCTGCTGCCGTGGACGATCACCCTGTTCGTCTGCGCCCCGATCGCCGGCACGCTGGCCGACCGCATCGGCGAGCGACCCTTCCTGACCGCCGGGCTGCTGCTGCAGGCGGTGGGCATGGGCTGGGTCGCGCTGATCGCCGATCCCGGCATGGCCTACGGCGAGATGATCGCCCCGCTCGTGATCGCGGGCTGCGGCGTGTCGATGGCGATCCCGACGGGCCAGAGCGCGGTCGTCAACGCCGTCCCCGAGGACGCCATCGGCAAGGCCGCCGGGACGAGCAGCATGATGCGCCAGCTCGGCGGCGTGTTCGGGATCGCCGTCCTCGTCGCCGTCTTCGCGGGCGCCGGAAGCTACGCCTCGCCCCAGGCCTTCACCGACGGCTTCGCGCCCGCGATCGCCGTGTCGGCGGCGCTGTCGCTGGCGGGCGCCGCGGCGGCCGCGCTGCTGCCGCGCAAGCGGGCGGCGAGCGCGCCGGCGGCGGTGCCCGCTGCGGCCGACGCGGGCGGCTAGCAGCTAGCTGGCTGCCGCGTCGCTCAGGCCGCTTGATCCGCGCCGCCTGGCGGTGTTCTCCAATGGGCGTTCGTGGTCGCGAAGGCTCACCGAGGGAGGAGAGCGCCCGCGGCGCCCGGGTCAGCGCGAACATTTGCGAGTTGGCGTCGGAAACCGAAGCCAACTCGCACACGTTCGTGCGAAGGGCGGGGAACTACAGCTAGCCGTCCAGCCGCAGCCGCAGGAACAGCGCGCGCCCGCCCTCGTAGGCGTCGTTGTCGAAGCCTGCCCCGCGATAGAGGGCGAGGGCGGGCTCGTTGCTCTCCGCGGCGTCGAGCTCGATGCGCCGGCACTCGCGGGCGCGGGCGCGCGCGACGGCCGCCTGCACGAGCGCCCGGCCCAGGCCGGCGCGCCGCGCCGCGGGGTCGACGAACAGGTCCTCGAGCAGGCAGTCCCAGCCCGCGCGCCACACGGCCCAGCGATAGCGCAGCTGGACGACCCCGGCGGCGGGCACGCCGCGCCCCGCCGCGCCGAGGAGGTACTCCGTCGCAGGGTCGTCGATCAGGCGCTCGACGCCGGCGAGAAAGGCGTTGTCGGAGGGCCAGTCGAGGCCGAGGTGGTCGCGGAAGGCGACGAGCAGCCGGGCGACCTCCTCGGCCTCGTGGCGCTCGGCGCGCCAGACGTGGGCGCCGTCGTGGGTGCTCTGCGGGGTGCCGTCTGGCGGCGCGGGATGGTCCATTGTGGTTTTGTGCCCGGTTCGGGGGGAGAGGGTTCAAGCGTACGTGGCCGATTCGCGCCCATCACCCGAGGTCATCCGCCGGCGGCGCCTGGCCGCGCTCGGCGCCGTCGCGGCCGCCGCGGCGCTTGCCGGCGCCGCGGTCGGCGCGGGCGACCGCAGTCGCGGCGACACCTCCGCGGCTCCCGACACGGGCGCCGGCGCCAAGGCGCGGCAGACGCCGCCCAAGCCCGGGCAGCTCCCGCTCGGCGGGACGACGATCTTCCCGCGCTTCCGCGTCGTCGCCTTCTACGGCGCTCCGCAGAGCCGCGAGCTCGGCGCCCTGGGCATCGGCTCGCCCGACCACGCCGTGCGCCGGTTGGCCGCACAGGCCAAGCCCTACGCCAAGCCGACGCGACCCGTGATGCTCGCGCTCGAGCTGCTGGCCGACGTCGCCAACCGCGACCCGGGGACCGACGGGCTGTACCGCACGCGCCAGCCGCCGTCGGTGATCCGCCGCTACCTGGCCGCCGCGCGGCGCGCCAAGGCGCTGCTGGTGCTCGACATCCAGCCCGGCCACGCCGACTTCCTCACCGAGACGCGCCACCTCGACCGCTGGCTGAAGGAGCCCGACGTCGGTCTCGCGCTCGACCCCGAGTGGCACACGCCCGGCGCCGTGCCCGGGACGCGGATCGGCTCCGTCGACGCCGACGACGTCAACGCCGTCGCGCGCCACGTCGCGGCGATCGTGCGCGAGAACGCGCTCCCCGAGAAGCTCTTCGTCGTCCACCAGTTCACGCCGAACATGATCGCCGGCAAGGAGCGCGTGGTGCAGCCGCCGGGGCTGGCGGTGACGATGAACGTCGACGGCTTCGGCGACCGCCCCAACAAGGTCGCCAAGTATCGGCAGTTCACCCACGACGGCACCCGCTTCCGCCGCGGCTACAAGCTCTTCTACGAGGAGGACACGAACCTCATGACGCCGCGCTCGGTGCTCGCGCTGCAGCCGCGCCCCGACTTCGTCGTCTACGAGTGAAGCGGCCCCACGGTCGCGAGCAGCGGGTGCTCGAACGAGCGCCCGTAGCGCTCTCCGACGTTCCCCTGGTCGCCGGGCAGCATCACGAGCGTCCAGTCGCTGACGATCTCGGTCGTCGGGACCGTCTGGCGGGCGTTGTCGGAGTCGGCGAGGAAGAGCAGATGCAGGCCGTGGGTGGCGATCGAGCCCTGGAAGAAGCGGTCGCTGCCGTCGGGCAGGCCGTCCTCGGGGTGCCAGCAGCGCCGCGGGCTGCCGTCCGAGGACGTGCGCGGCTCGTCGCCGGAGCGCAGCGCGACCTTCGGCCCGGGGTCGGCGCCGGTGCCGTCGTCGAAGCACGAGTCGTCGCGGTAGTAGGGCACCGCCGCCACCGACTGCGCGAGGCCGCCCGGCGTCGCGGCGTCGGGCGCCGTGGAGATGCGGTCGACGATCGTGCCGCCGGGGCCGGCGACCTCCGACCAGCCCAGCGCCGCGTTGGCCTGCGCGAAGGCCGGGTCGCCCGGGTCGATGCTCAGGTGGTAGGGGCTGACCGCGCAGAACCCGGTCGCCTGCACGAGCGAGCGGTAGCCCTGGTCGGTCGCGCTCGTGTCGTCGGCGTCGTAGTTGGGGTTGCACGGGTCGTCGAGGTTGCCGAAGGCCTCGTCGTTGCGCCCGTCGACGGCCACGCCGCCGGGGTTGTTCGCGTTGTAGAAGCGTGTGACGCGGCCCGCGTTGAAGTCCCACTGCGCGTAGATGCCGTCGAGCGGCGGGATGACGTGTACGCGCAGCCACGTGCGTTGGCGGACCTCGTCGCGGTAGAAGGTCTCGCGGCGCACGACGTTGGTGCCCGAGTCGGCGCCCCACGTCTCGCGGATCGCGCGCACGGGACCGACGCGCTCGCCCAGCAGCGTCGAGGAGCCGCCCCAGTTGGTGTCCTCCTCCTCGAAGCCGCAGCACGGCGTCTGTGAGCCCGGGTCCTGGGCGAAGGCGCGCGCCTTGAAGCGATCGACGAGGTCCGGGCCGTAGGCCCAGTCGTCGCCGGGCGAGACCTGGATGGCGGTCATCAGCCAGCGCCCGTCGTAGCGGAAGCGGTAGCGCGGCGTGGTCACCGTCGCCGTGTCGAGGGGCCGCCGCCGGCCGGTGCCGATGACGTTGCCCTGCGCGTCGCAGTAGGGGCCGACCTTGGCGTTGCCGTAGTCGGAGTACGTCGACTGCGAGAGGGCGAAGCGATCGGCGTCGGGGTCGCGGTCGTAGCGCACGTACCCGTTGGCCGCGTCGAAGGCGGGCGCGGGGCCGCCGGGCGCCGCGCGCATCACATAGACGTAGCGCTTCGGCGCGCCCGGCACCGTGGGATCGGCGATCGCGACCTCGCGTGCGCCGTCGATGCCCACCGGCAGCGGCGTCCCGGCGGGCGCGCGGTCGCCGGCGTCGCGCGCCATGAAGGCGAGCTCGTCGTTGGCGTCGAGGCCCTTCACGGGATCGGTCGCCACCGCCGAGGCCGGCTGCGCGACGCACTCGCCATCGCTCCAGCGAAAGCCCTCGCGGTCATAGGCGTAGGTCGTGTGCTGGTCCTCTCCGGAATAGGGCGAGAAGCCCGACGCGCTGTTGTCGAGGTAGCGCGTGAAGACCTCGTCGACCTGGAAGGGGATCTGGCGGAACCCGCCCGGCTCGTAGCGGTAGCCGAGCAGCCGGTCGGTCGGCGTGCCCGAGGGCTGCAGCGGCGCGGTGTCGAGCGCGGGGTCGGCGTAGTGGTTGTGCGGGTCGGCGCCGGGGTCGACCAGGTCCATCAGCGGCGGGCGGACGGCCTGGTTGGCGGGCACCGACCAGTCGCCGAGCTGCGCCCCGGTGAGGACCACGGGCTCCTGCTCGCGCGCCGGGGCGTCCGCGGCGCTCGCGGCGGCGGGAACGGCGACGAGCACGGCGGCGGCGAGGGCAGCGGCGGCGGAGCGCATGAGCGTTGAAACGCCAAGGGCTTCACAGACTTGCGCAGGCTGCCGATACCGTTGGTGGGATCGTTGCCGCCGTCCGTCGCCCGCGCGGTTTGGACGCATGACGACCGGCCATCCCATCTGGACGATGCGCCGCTTTCTGGTCACAACCTGCGCCCTGCTGCTCTGCGCGCCCGCCGTCGCGAAGGCCGACGCGCCTACGCGCGTCCTCGTGCGCTTCGCGGCGGACACGTCGTCGACCGAGCGCGCCGACATCCGCGACGACGCCAACGTCCAGCGCGACGCGAGCCTCCCGGTCAGCGGCCTCGAGCTCGTCGACCCCGACGCCGGGGTCAGCGTGAAGGCGGCGGTCGCCGACCTCAACCAGACCGACGGCGTCCTCTATGCCGAGCCCGACCGCGCGGTGCAGGCGGCCGGCACTCCCAACGATCCCTTCTACCGCTTCGAGTGGGACATGGACACGATCCGCGCGCCCGCCGCGTGGGACGTCACCACCGGCTCGGCGAGCGTCCCGATCGCCGTGGTCGACACCGGGATCGAGGCCACGCACCCCGACCTCGCTTCGAACATCTGGACCAACCCCGGCGAGGTCCCGGGCAACGGGATCGACGACGACCACAACGGCCGCGTCGACGACGTCCACGGCTGGGACTTCGTCCAGAACGACGCCCTGCCCCAGGACGGCAACGGCCACGGCACCCACGTCTCGGGCACGATCGCCGCGCGCGGCAACGACGGCGCCGGGGTCGCGGGGCTCAACTGGACCGCCGGCCTCATGCCGCTGCGCGTGCTCAACAACAGCGGCAGCGGGCGCGTCTCGGACGCCATCTCGGCCTACGCCTACGCCGCCCGCACGGGCGCGCGCGTCGTCAACGCCTCGCTCGGCGGCAGCAGCTTCTCGCAGGCCGAGCACGACGCGATCGCCGCCGCGCCCAACACTCTCTTCGTGGTCGCCGCGGGCAACGACACGGCCAACGACGACACCACGCCCGAGTACCCCTGCGACTACGACCTCGCCAACGTCATCTGCGTGGCGGCGAGCGACCGCGACGACTCCCTCGCCTCCTTCTCGAACTACGGCGCCCGGAACGTCGACCTCGCCGCGCCCGGCGTCGACATCGCGAGCACCTACCCCGGCAGCACCTACATGGTGATGAGCGGGACGTCGATGGCGACCCCGCACGTCGCGGGCGCCGCCGGGCTGCTGCTCGCCCAGGACCCCAGCCGCAGCGTCGCCTCGCTGCGCGCGGCCCTGCTCAGCAGCGTGGACGCGGTCGCAGCGCTCTCCGGCCGGGTCGCCACCGGCGGCCGTCTCGACGTCGCCGCCGCGCTGGCGGTTCCGCCGCTCGCCGCGTCGGGCTCCGGACCGTCGGCCGTCCCGGCCCCGGCCACGGCGCCCGCTCCGTCGTCCCCGACGACGACGACCCCCGCCGTCGACCGGACCGCTCCGAAGGTCGCGCTGAGCATCGCGGGCAGCCACCTGCGCCTCGTCCGGGCGCGCGGGGTGCGCGTGACCGTGACCTCCTCCGAGGCCTGCAGGGTGACCCTCGCGCTCGTGGTCGACAAGGCCACGGCCCGCCGCCTGCACCTGCGCTCGCGCACGATCGGCCATGCGACCGTGCGCCTGACCAAGGCGGGCAAGCGCGTCGTCACCGTGCGCCTGTCGTCGCGCGCCGCGCGCGCGCTGAGCCGCGCCGCCAAGGTGCGCGTCCTCGCGAGTGCGGTCGCGGTGGATGGCGCCGGCAACCGCCGCAACGCGCAGCGCGCAAAGACGCTGCACCGCTGACCAGCCGTCAGCCCGCGGCGCCGCGCAGCGCCCGCTGCCAGTGGGCGAGCGCGCGGCCGAGCCGCGACTCGCCGACGCGGATGTCGCGTGCCGCGCGCGAGAAGGCCGGGTGGTCGACGCGCTTCAGCGCCCGGGCGACGGCCGCGTGCGCGGTGGCCAGGCGCGCGAGCGTGCGCACCGTCGTGCGCGCCCCGCCCGCGGCGGGCACGAGCGGACGCAGGGCGCGGGCCGCGGCCGCGTAGGCGGCGCCCAGGCGCGCGGCCGTCCGCGCGCCGCCGGGGGAGGTGCGCGCCCTGATGAGGCGCTCGCGCAGCGGCCCGCGGCGGGCGTTGAGCCGGTCGACGACGGCCGGGAGCGCCTCGAGGAAGGCGGCGTCGGCGCTCAGGGGGAGGAACGAGCCGCGGGCGAGGCGCAGCGCGCCGACCGCCGGGTCGCACTCGGCCGGGGTGTAGAGGATGACCGCGCAGGCGACGGTCGCGGTCCCGCGCGTGGTCGGGGCGGCGTAGACGTCGAGGACGCGGTCGCCGGGGAGGACGAGGACGTAGTGGTAGGCGCGCACGCCGGCGGCGTGGACCACGAGCGGCGGGGGCGAGCCCGGGCCTCTCGCCGCCGCCAGCGCGGGAGGCAGGAGCGTAGGGTCCGCCGGGGGCAGGAGCGCGATCGCGGCGCGCGCGCTCCAGCTGCTCGCGTACGCGGTGCGCGCGCGGGCGAAGCCCGGCACGACCGGGCCTGAGGTCGCCGCGGCCCAGCGGACGGGCAGGGCGAAGCGCAGGTCGCCGACGGCGACGCTCGTCGCCGGCGCGGCCGTTGCGTGCCGCGGCGCCGGCGCCGGGGACGGGTCGCCGGCCAGCGACCGGCCCAGGAGCGCGCCGAGGAGGGCGCCGATCGCGGCGAGGACGAGGAGCGCCACGGGCGGCCGGCGGCGGCGTGGGGCGGCGTGGGGAGGGGCGACGGCGCTCACGGCGACGGCGGGCCCGAGTTGTCGAAGTCGGGCGGAGGCGGGCGCGTCGGCTTGGGCGCGGGCTTGCGGGCCGGCTTGGGCGCCGGGCGTGGGGCGGGGGCGGCGGCCGGCGGCGCCGTGGTGGTGGTCGGCGCGGGCGGCGCGGTGCCCGCCGGCGCCGGAGCCGTCGTGGCCGGGACGGGGGCGGTCGCGCCCGGGGGAGCCGTCGCGGCCGGGGTCGCCGGCGCGGGTGTCGCGGGACGGCGGCGCGCGTGTGCCCGCCGCGCTCGATGCGTCCGGTGGCGGAGGGTGGTCAGCAGCGAGGCGCGGACGCGCAGGCCCGCGGCGGCGCCGAGCGCGACGCGCGGGAGCGCGGGCGGCGCCTCGGCTGCGGCCGCGACCGCCCGAGTCGGCGCCTGCCGCGGCGGCGGGCCCGAGGTGGCGCCGGCGGCGAGCGCGTAGGAGACCGCGAACGCGGCCGCCGTGATCGCCGCCACCAACAGCCCCGGGCGGCGGGTGCGCGCGGCGCTCACGAGCGCGGGCACTTCATCGGCCGCGAGCGCCCCGGCGCCAGGCAGCGATCGGTGCGCAGAGGCGCGCGGCCCGCGCGGATCACGAAGCTCGCGTACTTGCCGATCTTCCCGGGCACCGCGACGCGGACCTCCAGCCGCGTGCCGGCGGGCAGGAAGCGCTCAAAGGCCCGGACCCGCACGGGCGCGCGCAGCGAGAGCGCGCTCACCGGGCAGCCTGCGCCGAAGCAGCGGATGCGCACGCGCGCCGAGCGCGGCCCGCGCACGGACAGCAGCGTGAGGTGGACGCCGGTGCGGGCGAAGTAGCCGCGGATGCGTACGACCGGGAACGGGCGCGGGAGCGCCGGGCGCGCCAGGAGCGACGCCGCGGCGGCGGGCAACGGCGGCGGGTCGGCCACCTCGGTCGGGCCCGCCGGAGGTGGAGGCGGCGGGTCGTCGACCGGGGGCGGCGGCGGCGGAGGCGGGGGCGGCGGCGGTGGCGGCGGTGGTGACACGACGACAGCCGTCGCCGCCGAGGTCGCCATCGCCTTGCCGGCCGTGTTGGCCAGGTCGATCTCCACGGCGAGGCGCGAGCCGACGTCGTCGGCGCTGACGACGTAGGTCGGCGCGTTCGGGGCGCCGCTGATCTGCCTGCAGTCCTTGGTGTTCCCCGCCGGGCAGCGTCCCCAGATGTAGGTGGCGACCGGGGCCGGGTCGCCGGTCCAGGTGGCGGTCGCCTTCAGGGTCGCGCCGACCGTCGCGCTCCCCGTGACGACCGGCCCGGAGACGAAGTGGGGCGCGCTCGCGGCGCTCGCCGCGCCCGGCAACCCGAGCGCCGCGACTGATGCGAGCGCAGCCAGGGACGCCGGCACGCGGCGCCAGCTGCGAGCGATGGCCCCCAACAGGATCCCCCCTCTCGGCTGCAAGCCATCGTAGGCCGCGCCGCCCGTGGCGGCGAGCCGGTGTTCGCCCGTGAACGTTCAAGAATCCGGCGCGCCGAAGCGTCGCCTGTTGGAGCCTCACGCGCGTAACATCGGCGGTCGGGAGTCGTCGCTCACGGCTCCGGGGGCAAATGGCCAGTCAACAGGTCCACATCGCGGATGGGGGGAGCGCGCGAGCGCTCCGAAGCCGGCGCCGCTCGGCGTACGGAGCGGGCCCTGGGCTCGACCAGGCGCTCGGCGCCTGTCGCCGCCTGGCGACCTACGGCCTTGCCTCCACGATCGGCTACGCCGCCTCGACGGACGATCCGCCGCGCGCGGTCGCCGACGCCCACCTCGCGGCCCTCGAGCGCCTCTCCCGCGAGGAGGTCGACTGCTACCTCTCGGTCAAGCTCTCGACGCTGGGCTTCGACGCGGCGCTGCTCGCCGAGCTCGAGGCCGCCGCGGCGCGCGCGGGCCGGCGGCTGCACGTCGACGCCCTCGCGCCCGAGGTCGCCGACGAGACCTGGGCCCTCCTCGAGGGCCTGCCGCGCGACGGGCGCGTCGGGATCGCCCTGCCCGGCCGCTGGGCCCGGAGCCCCGAAGACGTGGCGCTCGCCGCGCGCCTCGGGCTTGCCGTCCGGGTCGTCAAGGGCCAGTGGGCCGACGTCGCCGGCGCCGACCTGCCGGCGGCCGAGGGCTTCCTGCGCGTCGTCGACCGCCTGGCCGGCCACCCGCAGACCGTCGCCGTGGCGACCCACGACGTGCGGCTGCTCGAGGCCGCGCTGGCGCGCCTGGCCGCGGCGCGCACGCGCTGCGAGGTCGAGCTGTTCTATGGCCTGCCCTTCCGGGCGCCGGCGCAGTGCGCGCGGCGCGCGGGGGCTCCGCTCCGCATCTACGTCCCCTACGGCCACACCGGCGCCCCGTACGGCCGCGCCGAGCTCGCGCACAACCCCGCGGCGACCTGGTGGCTCGTGCAGGACCTGATGCTCGGCAGGAACAAGACATGGCGAGGAATCCGACGCTCACGCCTCCACGCCTGACGGTCGCCCGGCCTCCCGGCGGCGCGATCGCGCAGGTCAACGCGATCTTCGAGCAACCGTGGTGGCTCGACAGCGTCGCGCCCGGGCACTGGGAAGCCGCGGTCGTCCGGCGCGGCGAGGAGGTCGTGGCGCGGCTGCCGTACATGCGCCGCGAGCGCCTGGGGCTGACCACGATCGTCCAGCCGCACCTGACCCAGACCCTCGGCCCCTGGCTGGCTCCGACGACGTGCAAGTACGCCAAGCGCCTCGAGGGCGAGAAGCGACTGCTCGGCGGGCTGATCGAGCAGCTGCCGCCCTTCGACTTCCTGCGCGTCAACCTCTCGCCCGCGCTGACCAACTGGCTGCCCTTCTACTGGGCGGGCTTCGACGCGACTGTCCGCTACACGTACCGCATCGACGACCTCACGGACCTCGACCGCGTCCGCGGCGAGTTCCAGGAGGAGGTCCGGCGCGGCATCCGCAAGGCGCAGGGCGCGCTCGAGGTGGTCCACGACTTCCCGCTCGGGGACCTCCTGCGCCTCAACGCGCAGACCTTCGCCCGCCAGGGGCTGCGCCCGCCCTACGACGACGCCCTCGTGCGCAGGCTCGACGCGGCGGCCGCCGCACGCGGCGCGCGCCGGATCCTCGGCGCGCTCGACGCGCAGGGGCGCGCGCACGCCGCCCTCTACGTCGTCTGGGACGAGCGCACCCTCTACCCGCTCATCAACGCGCGCGACCCCGAGCTACACGCCTTCGGGGCCAACACGCTGCTCTACTGGGAGGCGATCAGGCTGGCCTCCGAGGTCTCGCGCGTCTTCGACTTCGAGGGCTCGATGCTCGAGCCCATCGAGCACTTCGTCCGCGCCTTCGGCGGTCGCCAGACGCCGTACTTCTCGGTCTCCAAGGTGGGCATCAAGGCGCGGCCGGCGTTGGCTGCGCGGTCGGCGCGGGAGGCGCTCGGGCGGATGGCCCGGTCGCGAAGGCGGCGATAGGCCGGATGGCGCTCGAGCGTCGCCAGGCGCTGCCGGTGGCCGCCGCCGGGGCGTGCGCCCTCGGGCTGGTCGCGGTCGCGGTCCTCGCCTTCGACGTGCCGCGCGCGCAGGCGCGCGACATCGACCTCCTCAGCCACGTCGTCGTCTTCCACCGCCCCAACGTGGAGCGCGGCCTGGAGGCCGTGGCCCGCACGGTCGACCCGCTGCCCTACGCGCTGCTCGGCCTGGGGTGCATCGGCGTGGCGATGGCGCGGCGCCGGCCGTGGCGCGCGGCGGCGGCGGCCGCCCTGCTCGTCGGGACCGGCGCCACGGCGCAGGTGCTCAAGCACCTGCTCGCCGAGCAGCGCTTCGTCCCGTGGCTGCGCTTCGGGCAGATCGACGCGGCGAGCTTCCCGAGCGGCCACGCGACCGCGGTCCTGACCCTGGCGCTGTGCGCGGTGCTCGTGGCGGCGCCCGCCTGGCAGCCGTTCGTCGCGCTCGTCGGCGGGGCGTGGGCGCTCGCCGTGGGCTACACCACTGTCGCGCTCGCCTGGCACTACCCGTCCGACGTGCTCGCCGGGTACCTGCTCGCGGGGGCGTGGTTTTCGGGCGTCGTCGCGGTGCTCCAGCAGGTGGAGCCGCACGTTGCCGCTCGACCGGACGCCGGTGACGGGGTACAAATGGTGGGTGGCCGCGTTTAATCGCGCCTTCGCGGATCCGATGGGGGACCCTGGGGACGAGAGCCAGATCGACCTGGCGCGCATAGCGCGCGTGCTGGCGGCGAGCTGGAAGCCGATCGCCACGGTGGTCATCGCCGTCGCGCTCGTGGTCTTCCTGCTCTCGCATTCGTCGGCGAGCCGCTATCGCGCGACCGCCCGGATCGTCGCCGACTCGACGGCGACCACGACCACCGGCACGAGCGCCGACACCGACGCGCGCATGCTCGCCACGAGCGTCGCCCTGCTCACCACGCCGGACGTCCTCGACGCCGCCGCGCGCCGCGTCCCGGGCGAGACCGGCGCCTCGCTGCGCGACAGGATCTCGACGAGCGTGGCCTCCGACGCCGACGTCATCACGGTCACGGCGACCGACGACGGCGCCGACGCGGCGGCGGCCGACGCCAACGCGGTCGCGCGCGCCTTCCTCGAGCGCCGCACGGCCAACGAGCGCGCGGCGATCCTGCGCACGCGGGCCGCGCTCAACGCGCAGCTCGCGGCGGTCGGCAGGGGCGCGGCGGCGGCGGGCGAGGCCGCGGCCATCCGAACCCGCCTGAGCGAGCTCGTCGTCGACGAGGCCAACGCCGGCAGCGACCTGTCGCTGGCCGAGGCGGCCGAGCCGCCGAGCGGGGCGTACGCCCCGCGGCCGGCGCGCAACGCGGTGCTCGCCGCCTTCGTGACCTTCATCCTCGCCGCGCTCGCCGTGATCCTGCGCGACCAGCTGCGCCCGCGCTCGCGCGACGAGCGCGACGTCGAGCGCGCCTCGGGGGTGCCGCTGCTCGCGGCCCTGCCGTCGGGCGCTCCGACCGCGGCGCCCGAGGGGCGCCTGGACGGCCTGACGCGTCGCCTCGAGAGCGCCGCCCGCGGCGCCCCGCCGGTCGTCCGCAAGCCGGTGCTCGGCGCCACGGCTCGCCGCCGCGAGGCGCGGGCCGCGCGCGGGGCGCGCGCGCAGACGGCGACCGCCGACGGGCTGCGCTCGCTGCTCGGCGCGGTGCTGCTCGCCGCGCCGCCGGGCGACCGCCGCGTGATCCTCGTCACGAGCGCCGCGCGCGACCAGGGCTCGGCGCGCGTCGCGGCGGGGTTGGCCCGGGCCCTGGCCCAGGCCGGGCAGGACACGCTCGCCGTCTCGACCGACGCCGCCTCCTCGTCGCTGGCGCGGACGCTCGGCGTCGCGCCCGCCCCGGGGCTGACCGAGGCCCTCGACCAGGCGCGCGCCGGGACCGCCGTGCGCCTGCGCGCCGCGGCCGTGCCCGGGCTGGACACCCTCCACGTCGTCCCCGCCGGCGGCCCCTCGCACGACGGCGTCGGGCTGGTGCGGCCCGGGGCGGTCGACGCCCTCTTCGTCGCGCTGGGGAACACCGGCTACGAGTACGTCGTCGTCGAGGCGCCCGCGCTGCTCGCCGCCCCCGAGGCGTGGCTGATGGCCCGCAACGCCGACGTGGCGATCATCGCCTGCCCGGAGAAGCCGGAGGCCGACGAGCTGGCCGACGCCCGCCGCGCCCTCGAGCGCCTCGACGTCCGCGTGCTCGGCGCCGTCTGCGCGGCGCCGGAGCCCGAAGCCGAGGACGCCCGCGAGATCCGCCCGCCGGCGTCGATCCTCGCCTCGCTGCCGCCGATCGCCGACGACGAGGCCGAGGAGGAGGCGCAGGCCGAGGACGGCGCCTCGGGCAACGGGCGCGGCGCCCCCGCCGCCGAGGCCCGGCTGCTGCTCGAGCGCCTGCGGATGTCCGACCGGCCGCTGACCTTCAGCCAGCTGCGCGACGCTCTGGGCGACCCGCCGCCCTCGCGGGTGCGCGCGCACCTGCGCCAGCTCGTGGAGGGCGGCGACGTCGTGCGCAACGGCAGCGGCCGCCGCGGCGACCCCTACGTCTACGGCCTGAACGACCGCTAGGACATAGGCTTTCGCCAGCCATGTTCGAGAAGGTGCTGGTCGCCAACCGCGGCGAGATCGCCGTCCGCGTCATCCGCGCGCTGCAGGAGATGGGCATCGCGTCGGTGGCCGTGTACTCCGAGCTCGACCGCGACGCGCTGCACGTCCAGCGCGGCGACGAGGCCTACCTGCTCGGCGGCCCGACGGCCGCCGAGAGCTACCTCAACGTCGAGCGGATCCTCGAGGTCTGCCGCGAGGCCGGCGCCCAGGCCGTCCATCCGGGCTACGGCTTCCTGGCCGAGAACGCGCCGTTCGCCAAGGCCTGCGAGGAGGCCGGGATCACCTTCATCGGGCCGCCCGCGAGCGCGATCGAGGCGATGGGCTCGAAGACCCGCGCGCGCGAGCTGATGCAGGCGGCGGGGGTGCCGATCGTCCCCGGCACGACCGACCCCGTCGCGAGCGTCGAGGAGGCGCGCAAGATCATCGCCGACGACATCGGCTTCCCGGTCGCGGTGAAGGCCGCGGGCGGAGGCGGCGGCAAGGGCTTTCGCGTCGCGCTCGAGGAGTCCGAGCTGGAGGCCGCCTTCGAGGGCGCCGCGCGCGAGGGCGAGAAGTTCTTCTCGGATGCGACCGTCTACCTCGAGCGCTACCTGCCCGACCCGCGCCACGTCGAGGTCCAGGTCCTCGCCGACCGCCACGGCAACGTCATCCACCTCGGTGAGCGCGACTGCTCGGTCCAGCGCCGCCACCAGAAGGTCATCGAGGAGTCGCCGGCCCCGGCCGTCGACGAGGAGCTGCGCGAGCGCATCGGCAAGATCGGCGTCGAGGCCGCCCGCGCCGTCGACTACGTCGGCGCCGGCACCATCGAGGGGCTGCTCCAGGACGGCGAGTACTTCTTCCTGGAGATGAACACGCGCGTGCAGGTCGAGCACTGCGTGACCGAGATGACGACCGGCATCGACATCGTGCGCGAGGGCATCCGTGCCGCGGCCGGCGAGGAGCTCTCGGTCGCCCAGGACGAGGTCGTGCTGCGCGGCCACGCGATCGAGTGCCGCATCAACGCCGAGGACGCCTCGAAGAGGTTCGCCCCGGCGCCGGGGCAGATCACGAGCTACCGCGAGCCGGCCGGGCCCGGCGTCCGCGTCGACAGCGGCGTCACCGCGGGCAGCGAGATCACGCCGATGTACGACCCGATGGTGGCCAAGCTCATCGTGTGGGACGTCGACCGCGAGCAGGCCACGCGGCGCATGGTGCGCGCGCTGGGCGAGTACGAGATCGGCGGCCTGAAGACGCTGATCCCCTTCCACGTCGCGCTCCTGCAGACCGAGCAGTGGGCCAACGGCGAGACCTGCCGCGACCTGCTCGAGGACAAGGACTGGCTGAAGGCGCTGGCCTTCCCCAAGGTCGAGAAGGCCACGGGCGATGAGGGCGGCGAGGAGACCGGCACCGTCGAGCAGAGCTACACCGTCGAGGTCTCGGGACGCAAGTTCGACGTCAGGGTGATCGGCCCGCCCTTCGCCGGCGGCGCCGCGGCCACCAACGGCGCGGCCCCCAGCCGGGCGCCCGGCGCCGCGACGCGGCGAGCGCAGCGGCGCCGGCAGCGGGGGCGGCGGCGACGAGCTCGTCTCGCCCCTTCAGGGCAACATGTGGAAGGTCCTCGTCGAGCAGGGGCAGGACGTCGAGGAGGGCCAGCTCGTCTGCATCATCGAGGCGATGAAGATGGAGAACGAGATCACCGCCCACAAGGCCGGGGTGGTCGAGCAGCTCGCCGTCAAGGAGGGCGACCCGATCTCCTCCGGCGCCACCATCGCGGTGATCAAGAGCCCCGGCTAGCCGGCGACCGGCGGCCCGCTCGGCGCGCGGACTGTCCGGCGGCGGACGCTACTGCGCCGTCGGCCCGCCGATCGGCCAGGCAAACCTCCATGAATTCCTTTACGCCTGATTCCCGTAGCGGCCCTGCGCTGTTACCTTCGGACTCTGGGAGGATTTGCACAGCAACACCCACATCGGAGATAAGGGTCGGGGGGGAAGGACGAACGTGGCGGACCAGTCAGCGCCAGGGGTGGCCTCTTGGCCTTCGAGCGCGACCGCTGGGCGGCCGGGATGAGGGCCGTCGTCCTTGCTGGAGGTTTGGGGACGCGGCTGCGCCCGTACACGACCGTGATCCCGAAGCCGCTGGTGCCGATCGGCAACCGCCCCGTGCTCGAGCACATCATCCGCTCGCTGGGCAAGTGCGGCGTGGACCGCATCGACCTCTGCGTCAGCCACCTCGGCGAGCTGATCCTCGTCTACCTCGCCAACGCCGAGCTGCCGCCCGACCTCCAGCTCGGCTTCCACTGGGAGCGCGAGCCGCTCGGGACCGCCGGCGCCCTCGGCGCCATCGACGACCTCGAGGGCACCTTCATCGCCATGAACGGCGACATCCTCACGAACCTCGACTATCGCGAGGTCGTCGACTACCACCGCGAGCGCGAGGCCGCCCTCACCGTCGCCATGCGCTCGCAGCGCGTGAACCTCGACCTCGGCGTCATGGAGTGCGACGACGGCTTCGTCACCAACTTCATCGAGAAGCCCGCCGTCAGCTACCAGGTCAGCATGGGCGTCTACGTCTACGACGAGCGCGCGCTGCGCTACCTGCCCGACGGCCCGTGCCAGTTCCCCGACCTCGTCCTGCGCCTGCTCGACGCCGGCGAGCGCGTGGCCGCCTTCCAGAGCGACGCCGACTGGTTCGACATCGGGACCATGGGCGAGTACGAGCGCGCCGCCGCCGACGTCGAGCGCTCCCCCGAGAAGTACGACCTCGAGCCGCTCAGCGCTCCCTCCGACGGACATGCCGTCGTAGACCCGCTCGCAGCGCCAGCGCCGCCCTGGCATGCGGGCGAGCGCGACTGACGCGCAGGTACGGCGTCTGGCGGGCGCCGAAGGCGCGGAAGAAGCGCTCCACCGGGGCGAGCATCGAGCCCTCGAAGTCGAAGACGTCCGTGGCGCCGCGGGCCCGCCGGATCGACTCCCACATGAGCAGGCTGCCGGCGCCGCTCGTGCGGACCTCGGGGTCGCCGCCGCCGAGCAGGTAGTAGGCGGCGTTCTCGTCCCAGACGACGTAGGAGACCGCGTGCACGCGCCCGTCCTCGTCGCGGCCGAAGAGCATCGCCCGCGCCCCGCGCGCGGCGCAGGCCGCGTCCAGCCGCGCGAGCCCGTCGAGCGAGACCGGGGCGGGCAGCCCCTGGCGCGCGAAGGTCTTGGCCCAGACGGCGTGCAGCACGTCGAGGCCGAGGTCCTCGCGGACCTCCAGGCGCGTGCGCGCCTTGCGGATCTCCCGGCGGATGTTGCCGCGCAGGCCGTCCCACAGCGCCTCGTCGGAGCGCAGGCCCTCCAGGCGGTAGGTGTACTGCAGCTCGAGGCGGTAGCCGGCCCAGTGGAAGGCCAGCGCGTTGAGCATCGAGGGCGAGAACTGCTGGTTGAAGGCGTCCGCCGGCGGCAGCGCCGCCTCGAGCGCCGCGAGCCGCTCGTGCTCCTCGCCGAGCGCGTTGGCGGGCTTCGCCGCCGAGCTCGCCAGCCACGGGCCGAGCGTCTGCGTGAGCGGCGGCATCGTCAGGACGCGCAGCCCGCGGCGCCCGCGCACGACGTAGGGCAGCCGGCCGACGACCTCTCCGTCGTGCTCGACCGTCGCCTCGTCCCAGCGTCCCGGGGCGAGCGCGTCGAGCCACCAGGGCTGCTGGAAGATCGCGTTGGCGCGCGGATTCTGCTGCGGTGACGGCACGGGCTCCGACGCCATGAAGGAAGCATGATGGAATCGCCATGGCATGACGCTGGTCGTCGAGACCCCGCCCACCTATGAGCCCGAGCGGCGCTACGTCCTGGGCGTCGTGCTCGGAGAGTGGCTGGGGCTCGACTGGGAGCTGCGCCCGGGCGAGCGCTCGGACGTGCGCGTCACGTTGGCGGGCGACGGCGACGCCCGCGAGCTCTCGCTTCCCGAGGGGCTCTTCGCCACCGAGGCGGGCGCGTGGCTGACCGAGGCCTCGCTGCCCGCGGTCCCGCTGCGCTGGACCGAGGTCGACGGGCGGCGCCTGCCCGTCCTCTTCGGACCGCCCGACGCCGCCCCCGCCGCCGACTCCGACGGCGACGCCGTGCGCCTGGGCATCGACGTCCTCGGCGGGGCCTTCTTCATGCTCACGCGCTACGAGGAGGTGGCCGTCGAGGTCCGCGACGCCTACGGGCGCTTCCCGGCGGCGTCGTCGCTCGCGCACCGCGCGGGCTTCGTCGGGCTCGCGGTCGTCGACGCCTACGTCGAGCTGCTGTGGGACGCGCTCGCGCGCCTGTGGCCGGGCCTGCGGCGCCGGCCGCGCGGCTTCCGCCTGGCCATCAGCCACGACGTCGACGACCCGCTCGCCACCCTCGGGCGCAACCCGCCGATGCTCGCGCGCCAGCTCGCCGCCGACGTCCTCACCCGGCGCGACCCCGCCCTGGCCCTGCAGCGGGTGCGCTCATGGGCGCCGATCGGCAGCGGCGACCACCGCCACGACCCCTACAACACCTTCGACTTCCTCATGGACGTCAGCGAGCGCCACGGGGTCGCGAGCGCCTTCAACTTCCTGGCCGTCGAGCGGGCGAGCCCCCGCGACGGCTCCTACACGCTCGAGCACCCGTGGGTGCGCGCGCTGATGGCGCGCATCCACGCCCGCGGACACGAGATCGGCTACCACGCCGGCTTCGACACCTACCGCGACGCGGAGCGCACGGAGGCGGAGTTCGCCCGCCTGCGCACCGTGGCGGCGCAGCTCGGCGTGGCCCAGGAGGCGTGGGGCGGGCGCCAGCACTACCTGCGCTGGGAGAACCCGTCGACCTGGGGCAACTGGGAGCAGGCGGGGCTGGACTACGACAGCACGCTGGGCTTCGCCGAGACCATCGGCTTCCGGGTCGGCACCTGCCACGAGTTCGGCGCCTTCCACCTGCGCGAGCGCCGCCCCCTGCGGCTGCGCGAGCGCCCGCTGCTCGTCATGGACGTGACGCTCTTCCGCTACATGGCGCTGCGTCCCGAGGAGGCCGTCCGCCGCGTGCTCGACGTCGCGCGCGAGTGCCGTCGCGCGGGCGGCACGCTCACGGTGCTGTGGCACAACAGCACGCTGCCCACGGCGGGCCAGCGGCGCTGGTACGAGGAGCTGATCGCCGCCGTGGCTCAGGACAGCAGCTCGTCGTAGAGCGCGACGAGTGCCTGGGCCTGCGTCTCCCACGAGTAGCGCTCCTCGGCCGCGCGCCGCGCCCGCGCCCCCATCGCGCGCGCGGTGTCGTCGTCGTCGAGCAGGCGCTCGATGGCGGCCCCGAGCGCCGCGGGCGAGCCGTAGGGCACGCAGACGCCGCAGCCGTGCTCCTCGAGCACCGCGCGCCAGCGCGGCACGTCGATGGCGACCACCGGCAGGCCGGCCGCCATGTACTCGAAGAGCTTGACGGGATAGGCGTCGACGTAGTTGGCGATCGGGCGCAGCGGGATGACGCCGACCTTCACGCGGGCCAGCAGCGCGGCGACGTCCTCGCGGCTCAGGCGCCCGGCGTAGCGCACCCGCCGCCAGCCCGGCGAGCGCTCGAGCTCGCCGCGCAGCTCGGCGGGGACGAACGCGCCCGCCAGGTGCAGCTCGGCGTCGGCATGGGCCATCGCGTCGACGAGCTCGGGCGCCCCGCGCACCCGCGTGATGCCGCCGACGTAGCAGGCCGCGCGCTCGCGCTCGTCCCACGACGGCGCCGGGCGGATCTCCTCGAGGCGCGGGTAGTTGGGCAGCAGCAGCGCGCGCGGCTGGCGTGCGCGCAGGCGCTCGAGCGCCACGACGCTGGGGGTCACGACCGCGTCCACGCGCGCGACGCACTCGGCCTCGAGCCGCGCGAAGGCGCGCGCGGCGGCGGGGCGCGCCCGGCGCGGGATCCACTCCTTGTAGCGCATCTGCACGGGGACGTCCTCGTGCGCGTCGTAGACCACGCGCGCCCCACGGCGGGCCAGCCGGACGCCGACGGGCAGCAGCTCGGGGTCGTGGAAGTGGTAGAGGTCGGCGCCGACGGCGACGGCCGCACGGTAGGCGGCGCGCGGGCGCATCGCCATGCGCTGCGCCCGGTTGCGCGCCCCGTCGCGCAGGGCCACGACCGGCACGCCCTCGGCGACCGTGTCGGCCCCGCTCGGCGCCACGAGCGTGACGTCGAAGCCCGCGGCGCGCAGCGACACGCACTGCTTGTGCAGGATGCGGTGGTCGTCGACCGGGTGGACGGTCGTGAGGTGGCAGACCCGTCCGCGCGACATCGGCCGGGCGCCTCAGCCGCGGCGCCGGGCGCGGCGCAGACGGTAGGCGCAGCCCTCGCGCAGCCGGACGAGGTCGGCGCGGGCGTTGGCGGCCGGCGCGCCGCCCCACGACCGCGGATGCAGGAGCACCGCGACCACGCGCTCGCCGCGGCGCATCGCCGCCATCGGGTCTTCGGGGCGCCAGCCGCGCGGGCGCACGCCGTCGGACGAGCGGGCGGCCACGCGCTCCTCGACGTCGTAGGCCTCCAGGCGCACGCCGAGCTCGGCGCGCAGGGCCGCGTCGTCGAGCACCTCGGTGTTGGAGACGTCGACCACGCGGTTGGCGAAGTCGCCGTGGGCGGCGAAGACGTCGAGCGGCAGCCCGCTGCTGGCCCGCAGCCGCGCGACGGCCGCGCGGAAGCGCTCGCGCGCCGGGGGCAGCAGCGCGCGGGCGCCGGCGGCCGTGTCGACGCCGCGCTCCTTGATCACGTCGGCGAGCTCCTCGTAGTGGTAGCCGACGTCGCAGCCCGCGGCGGCGAGCTCGTGCATGAAGGGCACGTCCCACGTCGAGCGGCGGAAGAACCAGCTGCCGACGAGGCCGAGGCGGCGCTCGATCGCGAACATCCGCCGCGCCCGCGCGACGTCGGTGTCGACGTCGTGGCGCAGGAGCAGGACGCGGTCGTCGGGGCCGGGCGGCGCCGAGGCGGGGCCCGCGGCGAAGGCCGTCAGCGTCAGCGTCCGGTAGCCGTGGTCCTGCGCCCCGCGCAGCACCGCCTCGAATTCGGCGAGGCGCTCGCGCTGCAGGTAGTCGCCGTGCAGGCGCCGCGCGATGGTGCCCGCGCCGCTCACGCGGGCTGCCGCTTCCAGTGCACGTAGTGCGGGCGGAAGCCCAGGTGCGTCTTGAACTCGCGCAGGCCCTCGGCGGCGCCGAAGAACATGTCGTAGAAGACGTAATGGATGTCGGGCCGCTCGTCCTTGAGGTGCCCGACGATCCCCGCCATGAGCAGGAACATGACGCCGTTCTCGAGGTGGTCGCCGTGGCCCATGATCCGGTTCATCTCGACGACCTCGCCCGCGTACCAGAGGTGGCCGTAGGCGACGAGCGCTCCGTCGGCGGCGAAGACCCCCAGGTACTCCATGTGCGGGCCGGTCGCCCACTCGGCGTCCGGGTCGAGGTAGGCGTCGGCGATCGGCTGTCCCTGGCGCTCGGGCAGCGAGGTGTGGATCGCCAGCAGCTCGGCGCGGTGCGCGCCGGGGTCGAAGGGGGCGACCGTGTACCCCTGCCGCCCGGCGCGCCGCACCCGCCGCCGCGCGTAGCGCAGGTCCGCGAGGTAGCCGTCGACGTCGTCGAACTCGTCGAGCGCCAGCAGCGCGGCGCCCACCGACTTGTTGGCGATCACGCGGTAGCGCGGGTGCGGGCGGCTGTAGAGGCGCAGGAGCTGCTCCTCCTCGGGGTCGCCGCGCGAGACGACGATGTCCACGCGCGGCATCGTCGCCGCCGTGCGCAGGTCGGCGATCACGCTCACGGGGCGACCGACCCCGTCGAGCCCGTGCGGCTGAACGCCGTCCGCAGCACGCGCCAGTAGGCCGCCAGGTCCGAGCGCCGCGGCATGGCGAGCTCGGCCATCGGCACCGAAAGCGTGCGCGCGCAGTAGGCGACGAGCCCCGCCGCGGCGCCGGCGTAGGCGATCGTGGTCGAGGCGGCGGCGCCGAGCAGGCCGAAGGCGGCGGCGCCGACGACCGCGAGGACGCCGTTGGCGGTCAGCATCGCGACCGAGGTGAGCACGACCGCGCGCTGGCGCTCCATCCGCGTGAGCAGGAAGTGGCGCAGCATCTCGGCGACGCAGAGGCACGCGGCGGCCGGGACGAGGATCGCGTACGGCTTCCAGATGGCGGAGTAGGCGTCGCCGAAGACGGGCCCCGCGGCGACGGCCACCACCGGCACCGAGAGCGCGCCGCCGGCCAGCACGACGATCACGCTGTGGCGCAGGGCCGAGCTCAGGCGGCCGGCGACCTCGGCGACGGGGGCGGTCATGATCGGGCGGTAGGTCGCCGTGAGCACCGCGCGCGAGAGCAGCAGCAGGCTGCCCGCGAGCGCGACGGGGATCGAGTAGATCCCGGCCTGGCTCGTCGAGAGGACCGCGGCGACCACGAGCACGTCGATGCGCGAGGTCAGCAGCGCCAGGCCGTTGGCGAAGGCGACGCCGAAGGAGCGGCGCATGATCCGCATGGCGACGTGCCACGCGTGGGCGAGGACGACGCCGGTGGTGGCCAGGGCGTCGGTGAGCTGCAGGACCGCGGTGACCGTCGCGCCGGCCGCCCACGCGACCATCATCGTGGTCACCGTCGGGTCGGCGACGATCGCGACGGCCGCGCCGGTCACCACGAGCGGGAAGACCGACATGCCGATGTCGGTCAGGCTCACGCGGAGCACGCTGCCGCGCGCCTGCGCGATCGACATCTCGAAGTTGTTGTAGGTGACGAGCACGGCGACCGCCGCCGTGCACAGCAGCGCGACGAGCGTCACCCCGCCCGTGAGCAGCGACACCGCGGCGGCGACGGGGAAGAGGACGAGCGCCGCCTGCAGCGCGATCGCCAGCGACGCGCCGTGCAGGACCCGCACGTCGTGGCGGCCATGGATGAGGTCGGCGGCCAGCGCCGGCGTGCCGCCGGTGATGATCGTCATGGCGATCCCGGCCCAGGTCGCGAGGATCGCGTAGACGCCGCGCCCGTGGGTGTCGAGCACGTTGGTGCTGAGCACCGCGAGGCCCAGGACCGCCGCCCCGCTCGCCAATCGGGCCACGAGGTTGAGTCCGCTGGCCCGAGCGACGGATCCCCCCGTCGTACCCACGCGGGCCATTCTAGGCCGACGCCATGGCCCGAAGTAGCGCTTCCTCCAGGCGGCTGACATTGACGTCGAGCGAGAAGTGCTCCAGGCCGTAGCGGAAGGCCTGCTCGCCGCGGCGCGCGCGCTCCTGCGCCGGCATCGCCGCCCACGCGCGCAGGGCCGCGAGCAGCTCGCCGGTCGATGGCGCGAAGGCGCCGCCGCTCTCGGTCGCCAGCCGCTCGGGCACGCCCGGAACGGTGGTGATGAAGGGCCGGTGGGCGCCGAGGTACTCGAGGACCTTCGAGGGCAGCGCGCCCGCGAAGAGCGGGTCGGGACGCAGCAGGTGCAGGCAGACGTCGCTGGCGGCCAGCAGGTCGGGGACCTGCTCCTTGGGCGCCGGGGGCAGGATGCGCACGCGCTCCAGGCGGCGCGCGGCGACCTCGCGTTCAAGGCGGCGGCGGTCGCTGCCGTCGCCCACGAGCACGAGGGCGATCGCCTCGCCGCCGTCGAGCTGCGCGGCCGCGTCGAGCAGGGTCTGCAGGCCGTTGGCGACGCCGATGGCGCCGACGTAGAGGAACAGGCAGGTGCCGTCGCCGACCCCCAGCTCGCCGCGCGTGCGGGCGCGCACCGCGTCGCCGCGCGCCGCGTCGAAGACCGCCCCCGGGACGACGCTGACGCTCGCCGCCCCGTGGCCGGCGACCGGGTCGGCGAGGCCCGGGGTCGGGACGATCGCCAGCGCGGCGCGGCGCGCGTAGCGGCGGGCCATGTGGTCCAGGACGCGGTACAGGCGCGAGTCCTCGCTCAGCCACCCCACCGAGACCGCGGACTCGGGCCACAGGTCGCGGACCTCGAGCACCCACGGCCGGCGGAAGCGGGCGGCCAGCAGCTCCCCGACGCTGCCGACCGGCAGCGGCGGCGACGAGACCCAGACCACGTCGGGCCGCGGGAGCGTCGCGCCCCGCAGCGCGGCCGCAGCGGCGAAGGTCGCGTAGTTGAGCGCCCGGTGCACGCGCGAGCGGTGCACGTTCGGCGAGGCCCAGACCCAGTGGTGCGTGATGCCGTCGATCGTCTCGCGCACGTACGGCCTGCCCGCGTAGCGCTCGGGCACCGTGCCGCGCATGTAGTTGATCGGGGTCGAGATGAGGTCGACGTCCCAGCCGCGGCGGACGAGCTCGGCCAGATACAGGCGGTGGCGGTAGATGCCGGGCGCCCCGGGCGTGGGCGCGTGCTGGTAGATGCAGAGGAGCCGCCGGCGTGCTGCCACCGGCCGAGCATCCCATCGAACGCGGCGCGTCGCTACCAGCGACGTTCGCGAGCCCGGCGCCTATGCTTGCCCGTGCGGATGGCTACGCGCCCCAGCACCTCGTTGCAGGCGGTCGGCGTGCTCCTTGCCGCCGCTGCCCTCGCCCTCTTCCTCGTCGCGCGGCCGGCGGGGATCCCGGTCGGCTTCGGCTGGCTCGCGCTGGCTCCCGCGGCGGCCCTGGTCCTCGCCGGCCCGGCGCGCGCCACGACGCTTGCCGGGGCGGTCGCCTACGTCGTCATCCTCGATTGGGCCTACACGTCGCACTTCTCGCCGGTCTACGCCTACACCGGGCTGATCGACGCCAACCCGTCGCCGGGCGCCAAGCTGCTCGTCGCCGCGCTCACCGTCGCCCCGGCGGCCTGGCTGCCGCTCACGGCGCGGCGCCCGTCGACGATCGTGCTGTGGCCGCTGTACCTCGTCGGCTACGTCCCGACGACGATGGTGCCGCTCTACATGACGGGCAGCCTCCACGACGTGCTCCCGCTCGAGGTCGGGCTCGTGAGCTCGATGGCGATCCTCGGCCTGATGGTGCGCGTGCGCCCGCCGTCGATCAGGCTGCCGCACCTCTCGATGAGCGCCTTCACGTGGCTGCTCGTCGTCTCGGCGATCCTGTCGTGCCTCTACATCCTGGCGGTCTTCGGCATCCACGCGCTGCCGAGCCTGGCCAACGTCTACACGACGCGCGCGGAGTTCGGCGCCGCCCAGGCCGGCACCGCGATCGGCGGCTACATCGTCCCGTGGGCGGCCAACGCCATCAACCCGCTGCTGATGTCCCTCGGGATGGTGCGCCGGCGCGCCGACCTCTTCGTCCTCGGCCTCTTCGGGCAGCTGCTGATCTACTCGGACACCGGCTACAAGTCGGTCCTCTTCTCGCTGGCCCTGGTGCCGCTCGTCTACTTCGCGATCTCGCGCGCGGCCCGCTGGTTCGGCCCGTTGAACGTGATCGGCTCGGCGGCCGTCCTCGGCGGCGCGGTGCTCGCGACCACCAAGCCCGGCGACTGGTCGATCGCGCTCGCCACGCGCGTGTTCGCGACCCCCGGGCACGTCGGTTGGTACTACTACGACTACTTCTCGTCGCACCCCCAATACCACCTGTCGCACAGTTTCCTGAGCTGGCTGTTCTCCAGTCCCTACGACGTCGACGCGCCGCTGCTCATCGGCGGGGTCTACTTCCATCAGGGGACCGACGCGAACACGAGCTTCTGGGCCGACGCCTTCGCCAACTTCGGGTTCACGGGGATCCTCGTCTTCACCGTGATCGCCGGGCTGGTGCTGCTCCTCCTCGACGCGGTCGGCCGCCGCCGCGACGCGCGCGTGGCAGGGCCGATGCTCGCGGTCGGCGGGCTCTCGCTCGGGAGCACCGGGCTCTTCACGACCATGCTCACGCAGGGGCTCGCCCTCGGCGCGATCCTGATGGCGCTCATGCCGCCGAGGAACGGGGATTGACCGCGCGGCTGATCGCCTGCGTCGGCCTGTCCGCGCTCGCGGCGGCGGCCTGCGGCGGGACGCAGCACGCCGCGACGCACACCGACCGCGACCCCGCGCCGGCCGCGACCGCGACCGCCCAGTCGGGCTCGCCGACCGCGGTGCCGGCGTCCAAGCCCACACGCAACTACTACGTCTCGCGCCAGGGCAGCGACCGCCACAGCGGCTCGCGCAAGCACCCGTGGCGCACGCTGCGCCACGCGGCGGCGCACGCCGGGCCCGGGAGCACGGTCCACGTCGCCCCCGGCCACTACCCCGGGCCGCTGGCGCTCGAGCGCAGCGGCGCCCCGGGGCGGCGCATCCGCTTCGTGTCCGAGCGGCGCTGGGGGGCCCGGATCACGGCCAGCTCGAGCGGCTCGCTGGAGATCGTCAGCGTCGCCGGCCAGTACGTCGACCTCGAGGGCTTCGACGTGAGCGGCAGCGGCGGCGACGGCACCGTCGGCATCGTCGTGCCCGGCAGCCACGACCGCGTCATCCACAACCTCGTGCACGACGTGTCCGTCTCCTGCAGCGGCGACAACGGCGGCGGCGGGATCGTGGCCGGCGGCGGCGCGCACGACTACGGCAACAGCGACATCCAGATCCTCGCCAACGTCGTCCACGACATCGTCGGCACGCCGACGCGCGAGTGCGAGGCCGTGCAGGGCATCTACGCCTCGGTGGCCAAGGTGTGGATCGCCAACAACGTCGTCTACCGCAACGCGCACGACTGCATCACGAGCTGGCACGCGGCGACCGAGCTGACGATCTCCAACAACACGGCGCTCGACTGCCCGGGCGCGGGCATCACGATCGGGTCGGGCGGCCCGGGCGCGAGCCAGGGCAACGTCCACACGCTCGTCTCCAACAACCTCGTGATCGGCAACCACCAGGGCGTCGTCGAGACCAGCGACGGCGAGCACCGGGTCGGCCCCGGCAACCGCTACATCGACAACCTGGTCTTCGAGTCGGGCAGCGGCGCGCTGCGGCCCGGCGATCCCCCGTCGCGGGGCGCCGTCGTGTCGGGGACGGTGAGCGCCGACCCGAAGATCGGCGGCGCGGCGACGGGGTACCGGCCGATGGCCGGCAGCCCCGCGATCGACGCGGGCACGCGCATCGGCGCGCCGCCGACGGACTTCGATGGCATCCACCGGCCGCAGGGGCGGCGCGTGGATATTGGCGCCTACGAGTACCGCGCCCCCGGCTGACGGTCCTCATGTCAGCCGGAGGTGGTCGAGGGCCGGGAAGGGCCGGGCGTGGCCGTTCACGCCGTTGCCGTTGCCGTTTCCGTTGCCGTTCGCGTGCGCCCCGCGCTCCCAGCCGCTGAGCCTGATCAGCGCCATGGCCACGCGCCTGCCGCGCGCCGTGGAGGTGTCGAGCCCGAGGTCGAGCGCGACGAGCGCCGCGCGGGCGTCGCGGAACCAGCTCAGCAGCGGCGCGAGGTCGACCATCGAGTGGCCGAGAAGGCGCGCGTCGCTGACCACCAGCCCGCGCGCCTCGCCGTCGGCGATGCGCTGGAGGGCGGCGATCAGGTTCGGGCGCTTGAGCGTGCGGCGGATCTCGGCGTCCCACAGGACGTCGAGCAGGCACCAGCCCCCGCGTACGCACGCGAGCTCGATGGCGCGCTGCGCGGCGTCGGCTCCCGTCGCGTCGGGGTTGCGGGCGGCGCTGACGTAGCCGAGGACGGGTGCCCCGGACAGCAGTCCGGGGTCGGAGGCAAAGAGCGGTTGGTGCATGACGTGTCTCCCTTCAGATGGCGGCCTGGACTACCGCCGGCCGCCGCAGCCGCGGCACCGGCGGACGAGAAACGTCGAACGGCCTAGCCAGGTCGCTGCTGCGGGAGGGGCACGCCCGCCGGCCCCGCGAGGAGCGGGCGGACGCGATGGCGCCTGAGGGCGCGGATGGCATCGAAGAGGAAGCCGACCAGGACGGCGCACAACAGCGCCGCGGCGGCGCCGCCGCCAGAGGTGCCCGAGCTGCCGGCGAAGGCGCCGTTGCCGCGTCCCGGCGGCGGCGCGGGCGGCGAGCCGGGCGCCGGGTCGGGCTCGGCGGCCCCGGCGGCCTGCGGCCTGGTCGCGGGCCGCGCGTGCTCGCGGCGCGACGGCTCCGCGGGCGCGCTCGCCACGTGCACCGGCGCGGCGAGCACTGCAGCCGGTGCGAAGGCGGGACGGCGCGGCGGCAGGCCGGCCGGCAGGCGGCGGGCGGGTGCGACGGTCGCGCGCCCGCCGGCGTGCCGGCGCGGCTCGGCGGCGCGCAGGGGCGCCAGCGCGACGCCGGTCACCCGCGCGGCCGTGGTGGGACCCGCGGCCGGGGGAGGCGGCCGGGCGGGGACCGCCGAGGCGCGCACCGCGGTGGCGTGCGCCGCGGGCGGCCCGGCCGGCGCGGGGGCGGGGGCGCCTGCGCTCGCCGGCGGGGTCGGCGCCGGGTCGGGAGTGGCCGGCGGCGCGCCGCTCGCCGAGCGCTCGCCCGTGCCGGCCTGCGTGCCGCCGCTCCCCTGCGCCGACTCGGCGGGCGGCGCGGCCGGAGGCAGCGTGGACCCGCCCCCGGTGCCCGGCGATCCACCCTTGACCGGCGGTGTGCCGCCGCCGGCGGGCGGCGACGGTCCGGCCGGCGGAGGCGGAGGCGGGGTCGTCGGCGAAGGGCCACCCGATGCGGGCGGCGGGGGCGGGGACGTGCCGATCGGCGGCGTGGTCGGCGCGGGTGGCGTGGGGGAGGTGTCGGGCGGCGTCGTCGGGGTGCCCGGCAGGTCGACCGTGGTCGCGGCGGCGACGTTCGAGAGCGACGCGACGTAGCCCGCGGCCGGGCCGGCAGCGGGCTTCGCAGGGTTGGCGTCCTTGACGGGCGCGCCAGCGGCTGCCGCGGGCAGGGCGCCCGCAACGAGCAGTATCACGACAGCACCACCGACCGATCGGCGGTGGAGCTTGCGCGCTGCTGGACGGGTTGCCAGCAAACGCCCCCCAAACTCTCGACACCTTGGACCTCATCCGAATGTACCCGCGTGCCGGGCGGAGGGCGGCGTCTCCGTTCCCTGGAAAACACACCGTTATCCGGTATCTGACGACCGCTCCTCGTGCGAGGCCTACCGGCCGTCGCACGCGAGACGATCTAACGCTCAGGTAGAGGCTCAGCTTCGCGGCGGCGGATCGTGAGCTCGGCCGTGCCCCGATGGACCGCTACTGGCTGGCGCAGCACGAGCGTCACGAAGGTGGCAACGAGGATCCGCAGGTCCCGGCGCGTGCTCATGCGCCGGGCGTACAGGAGGTCGAGGCCGACCTTCTGGGGCAGGAGCGCGTCGAGGTAGTGGCCCTGCGGATCGCTCGGGTCGAGGATCGACCCCTCCCGCGCGAAGGCGAGCTGGCTGTAGCCGGTCAGGCCGGGCCGCACGCGCAGGATCAGGTCGTACTCCGCGCGGTAGCGCGCGACGAAGTCCGGCGACTCGGGGCGTGGCCCCACCAGGCTCATCTCGCCGCGCAGCACGTGCCAGAGCTGGGGCAGCTCGTCGAGCTTCGTGCGCACGAGCCACGGGCCCAGGCGCGTCAGCCGCTCGTCGCCGGCGACGGTCAGGGCCAGGCCGCGGGCGCCCGTGCGCATCTTGCGGAACTTCAGCATCCGCAGCGGCCGCCCGCGGTAGCCGACGCGATCGGCGCGGTAGAAGACCGGGCCGGGCGAGTCGAGCACCACGGCGAGCGCGATCAGCGCGAACAGCGGCGACAGGACCACGAGCGCGAGGGCCGCGACGACGATGTCGATCGCGCGCTTGACGAGCGCCCGAACCGGGTCGCCTGCCCGCCGCCGGACTGGACCTTGCGCCTTGCTCTTCAACGCTCCCGCCTTCCGCCAAGGGTACGCCGTGGCGCCCGACCGGTCGAGGCGTCTATCTTTGGGGTTGGGTGAAGGGATCGACCCTGGTCTCAGGGGGCGCCGGGTACCTCGGCATCCCAGTGGTCGAGCAGCTGCACGACGGCGGCAGGGCCGTGCGTGCGCTCGACGCGCTCGTGCACGACGGGCAGGACGCGCTGGCGGCCCGGCTGCAGGAGCGCGGCGTCGAGGTCCTGCGCGGCGACCTGCGCGACCCCGAGCTGCGCCGCCGCGCCCTCGACGGCGTCGAGGAGGTCGTCCACCTGGCGGCGATCGTCGGCGACCCCGCGTGCGCTCGCGATCCCGAGCTCGCCGACGCGGTCAACGTCGCGGGCTCGCAGGCGATCGTGGCCGACGCGCGGGCGGCCGGCGTGCGCCGCTTCGTCTTCGCCTCGACGTGCTCGAACTACGGCCGGCTGGCCGACAGCGCGGTCCCCGTCACCGAAGACGGCGCGCTCGCCCCGGTCTCGCTCTACGCCGAGCAGAAGGTCGCGATCGAGCGCTCGCTGCTCAACGGCGGCCCGACGGGGATGGAGGTGACGTGCGTGCGGCTCGCCACCCTCTACGGCGTCGCGCCGCGGATGCGCTTCGACCTGACGGTCAACGAGTTCACCCGCGACCTGTGGGCTGACCGCGCGCTCGAGGTCTTCGGCGAGCGCTTCTGGCGCCCGTACGTGCACGTGCGCGATGCCGCGCGGGCGATCGGCCTGGTGCTCGACGCGCCGTCCGGACGCGTGGCGGGCGAGGTCTTCAACGTCGGCGCGACCGCCGAGAACTACCGCAAGCTCGACCTCGTCGAGGTCATCCGCGCGCAGCTCGACCGCGGCACGGTCTCCTACGTGCACCGCGACGAGGACCCTCGCGACTACAAGGTGGCCTTCGAGAAGGTCGCCGGCGTGCTCGGCTTCGAGCCCGCGATGACGGTCGCCGACGGCGTCGCCGAGATCGCCGCCGCGCTCGACGCGCGTCAGTTCGGTGACCCGTTCGACGGTCGCCACCGCAACGTTCCCTGACGCGGCGCTACCGTTGCCGGATGGGTGACTGGAAGGTGCCGCTGGCCGATGTCGTGGTGTCGGAGGGCGACATCGCGGCGGTCGCCGACGTCTACCGGTCCGGCTGGCTGAGCATGGGCCCGCAGACCGAGGCGCTCGAGCGCGAGTTCGCGGCCTACACCGGCGCCGCGCACGCCCTCGCGGTGGCCAACGGCACCGCGGCGCTGCACCTCATCTGCGCCGCCGCGCGGCTCGGGCCGGGCGACGAGGTGGTCGTCCCGTCGATGACCTTCGTGGCGACGGTCAACGCCATCGCCTACACCGGCGCGACGCCGGTCTTCGCCGACGTCGTGAGCGTGACCGAGCCGTGGCTGGATCCCGACGCGGCGGCGGCGGCGATCGGCCCGCGGACACGGGCGATCATGGCCATGGCCTACGGCGGGCACCCGGGGCGGACGGCGGCCCTGGCGGCGCTGGCGCGCGAGCGCGGCCTCGTCCTGCTCGAGGACGCCGCGCACGCCGTCGGCTCGTGGGCCGCCGACCGGCACCTGGGGACCTTCGGGCTCGCCGGCGCCTTCAGCTTCTTCTCCAACAAGAACCTCGCGGTCGGCGAGGGCGGCATGGCGGTGACCGACGACGACGAGGCGGCCGCCCGCATGCGGCTGCTGCGCTCGCACGGGATGACGACGTTGAGCTGGGACCGCCACCGCGGCCACGCCTCGGGCTACGACGTGGTGGCGCTCGGGTTCAACTACCGGATCGACGAGCCGCGCGCCGCGCTCGCGCGCCGGCGCCTGGAGCGGCTGGAGGCCGAGAACGCGCGCCGCGCGATGCTCGACGCCCGCTACCGCGAGCTGCTCGCCGGCCTCGACGGGCTCACGCCCGCGCTCGAGCCGGTCGACGCGACGCAGCTCGCCCACCACCTGTTCACGGTCGTCCTCGACGAGGGCCGCGAGCGGGCGCCGGTGCGCGAGGCGCTGGCGGCGCGCGGGATCCAGACGAGCGTCCACTATCCGCCGGCGCACCGCTTCTCGATCTACGCGGGTGAGCGCGTGCTGCCGGTCACCGACGACTACGCCGCGCGCACCCTCACGCTGCCGATGTTCGCGACGATGACCACGCGCCAGCAGGACGAGGTCGTCGCCGCGGTCCGCGCCGCGGTCGGCGTGACGGCGCCGGCGCGCTAGGGCCCGCGCGATCGCCGCATGTTCGGCGCCCCGGGCGCGTTCGAGCCCGCATGCGCTCCTACGTCGCGTTGGTCGCCGTCGTGGCCGGGCTCCTGCTCGTCCCCTCCGCGCAGGCCGCCGCCCTCTTCAAGTCCGCCAACGTCACCGAGCTCGGGACGCTGCCCGAGGCGGTCGGCGCCATCGGGGCCCGCTTCAGCCCCGACGGCGACACGATGTACGTCACGAGCGCCACCGGCCTGGGGATCTACGACGTCAGCCGCCCCGAGGACCCGCAGCGCCTCAGCCGCCTGCCGCTGCCGCACTTCGAGAACGAGGACGTCGACGTCGGCCACATCGGCGGGCGCGACTACGTGATCATCACCAACGACCCGAGCTTCACCGGCGTCGGGGTGATCTACGTCATCGACGTCACCGACCCGGCGGCGCCCTCGCTCGCGAGCGCCACCCCGGTCGAGGTTCCCGCCCTCAACGGCGTCGCGGGCACGCCGGGCTCCAACAACGGCCACATCGCCAACTGCATCGCTGGCTGCCGCTACCTGTGGACGACGGGCTCCTCGGACGGGCTGACGGTCTTCGACATGGCCGACCCCGCCAAGCCGCAGTACGTCGGCGTCTTCAAGGTCCCCGGCGGCGGCTTCACGCACGACGTCCAGGTCGACGACACCGGGATCGCCTGGGTCACCGGCCAGGACGGGACCTTCGGCTACGACGTCACCGCGATCACCAACCCGCTCGCGCCCACGCTGGTCTACCGCAGCGACCCGAGCATCACGAACACGGGCAACTCCGGCCCCTCGACCGACCCCGGCTCGGCCAACGACTCGCCGCTGGACTTCCTGCACCACAACTCGCGGCGCATCGGCCCGGATCTGCTCGCCGTCACCGAGGAGGACTACCTGCGCCCAGGCTGCAAGGGCCAGGGCTCGCTGCAGACCTGGCGCATCACCGACGAGCGCAACCCCGACGGGACGATCAAGCTCGAGCTGCTCGACCTCTGGACGACCGAGCTCAACGAGCTCATGGACGGCACCGGGCGCTCGAACCCGCTGGGCCTCCCCACGACGGTCAACTGCTCGGCGCACTGGTTCGACGTGTCCGGGTCGCTCATCGCGCAGGGCTGGTACGACCAGGGCGTGCGCTTCCTCGACGTCTCGGACCCGCGCGCGATCAAGCAGGTCGGCTACTACGTCAACCAGGGCGAGTTCTGGGCGGCGTACTTCGCCCCGAGCGACCCGACCCACCAGGTCGTCTATGCCCTCGACGTCGCGGGCGGCATCGACGTCCTGAAGATCGACCGCGCGGCCGGCGCCGCCGCGCCCGCGGTCCGCGCCCCCGCCCGCGAGATCGCCCGCGCGACGACGCTGTCGCCGCACCCGATCTTCCGCTTCGCCTGCCCGCTGGCCCCGGCCGTGCGGATCTAGTCCAGCCGCCGCTCCGCCGCCCAGCGCGACAGCTCGTGGCGGTTGGAGAGCTGGAGCTTGCGCAGCACCGCCGAGACGTGGGCCTCGACCGTCTTGGCCGAGATGCCAAGGCGCAGCGCGACCTCCTTGTACAGGTAGCCGCGGGCGATGTGGCGCAGGACCTCGCGCTCACGCGTGGTGAGCTGGTCGAGCTCGGGGTCGGCCCCGCGGACGCCCGCCGGCACCGGGCCGGCGAAGGCGTCGAGCACGAAGCCCGCCAGGCGCGGGGAGAAGACGGCGTCGCCGGCCTGGACGCGGGCGATCGCGTCGAGCAGCTCGTCGGTGGCGATGTTCTTGGTCACGTAGCCGCGCGCGCCGGCGCGGACGGTGGCGATCACGTCCTCGGCGGCGTCGGAGGCCGAGAGCGCGAGGAACAGGGTTCCCGGGGAGAGGTCGGCCGCGCCCTCGATCACGGCGACGCCGCCGCCGTCGGGCATGTGGACGTCGAGCAGGACGACGTCCGGGCGCTGCTCGGCGACGAGGGCGACCGCCTCGCCGACCGTCGAGGCCTCGCCGACGAGCTCGACGTGGCCCTCGAGCTCGGAACGCACGCCGGCGCGGAAGAGCCCGTGGTCGTCGACGATCGCCACGCGGGTCACGTCGCCTCCGGCAGCGTGAGCTCGACCTCGGTGCCGGCGCCCGGCGCCGAGTGGATCGCGGCGCGCCCGCCGTGGCGGGCCATGCGCCCGATGATCGACTCGCGCACGCCGCGGCGGTCGGTGGGCACCTCGGCCAGGTCGAAGCCGGGGCCGCGGTCGCGGACGTAGACCTGCAGCGCGCCCCCGGAGGCCTCGGCGTAGACGTCGACCGTCGAGCCCCCGCCGAACTTCGCGGCGTTGACCATCGCCTCGCGCGCGGCGGCCACGAGCGCCTCGCCGTGCCCGTCGAGCTCGCCGTCGCCGACCACGACGACCTCGACCGGCACGCCGTGGGCGCGCTCGACCTCGCCGGCGGCCGCCTCGAGCGCCGCCGCCAGGTGGTCGTGGTCGCCCTCGCGGCCGGCCAGCCAGGCGCGCAGCTCACGCTCCTGCGTGCGCGCGAGCGCGGCGACGGCGCGCGGGTCGTCGGCGCGCTTCTGCACGAGGGCGAGCGTCTGGAGTACCGAGTCGTGCAGGTGGGCGCCCATCTCCGCGCGCGCCTGGGAGCGGATGCGCTCCTCGCGCTCGGCCGACAGCGAGCGCACGAGCCGCAGGACCCAGGGGGCGAAGATGATCGCCAGCACCGCGGCGACGACGAGCACGGCGAGGATGACGTCGCGGGCGGCGGTGAGCGAGTGGGTCGTGCGCAGGAAGACGATCCCGGCGGCGATCACGAGCGCGGCGCCGAGGCCGCTGCGCGAGAGCACGCGCGTGCGCTCCCTGCGCTCCTCCTCCGGCGGCGCCGGCTCGGACACCGCGGCCGGGGTCGAGCTCATCGACTGGTGCCACAGCAGCGCGGCGCCGGCGGCCACGAGGACGACCGGCCACACGATCACGTCGGCGAACCACAGCCCGAGCGCGCGCATCGTGAGCAGCAGCGCCAGGGTCACGAG
The DNA here is from genome assembly GCA_963851295.1 of uncultured Actinomycetes bacterium. Lineage (GTDB taxonomy): Bacteria > Actinomycetota > Thermoleophilia > Solirubrobacterales > Solirubrobacteraceae > JAOPZW01. The sequence continues at coordinate 69,770 of CAWKOS010000011.1, forward strand.
GCCCATCCCGACGGCGACCTCGATCGCGCCGCGGCCATGGCGCATGCCGCGCGCCGGCGGCGTTGCGACGGCCTCGGCGGGCACGATCGCCCAGGCGATGAGGTAGAGGACGATGCCGATGCCGCCGGCCGTGGCCAGGGCGACGAAGGTGATCCGGATGACCAGCGGGTCGATGCCCAGATGGCGGCCGATCCCCGAGCAGACGCCGCCGACGAGCCGGTGCGCCGGGTCCCGGCGCAGCGGCTCGCGCGGCGATGTTGCTGAAGGAGCCAGGCCCACGTCGCCCGCGATGATGTCAGGCACCGCGGGCCGTCAGTCCCGGCGCGTCAGGCCGGCGGCGAGCAGGATGTCGCCGACGAGGAAGCACGCCAGCGGCGCGAAGGCGCCGAAGCCCAGGTGGATCGCGTCGAGGGCGTCGGCGAGGAGCACGGCGCCGAAGACGACGAGCCCAACGCCGGCGACCAGCGACGGAAGGTCGGGGCGGCGCTCGATCATGCGCACGCCTTGTTGCCCGGCTTGGTGTCGTCCCAGCGCTCGACGTCCTCGTGGTGGACGGTGAGGGCGCCGATCCCGATGTCGCCGTCGAGGACCACGCGCGGCGCGCCGTCGCGGGCCGTGCGCTCGTCCTGCCAGTCGGAGTCGATGCCGCCGCCGGAATGGTCGAAGACCTGAACGCCGCCGATGCCGACGTGGCTGTCGGTCGACACGCACACGTTGCGCGGCACGATCAGGTCGGCCTCGCCGACGCCGACGTGCAGCGTGAGCGGGTGGTCGCCGGGGGTGAGCTGCGCGCGGCGCAGGTCCACCACCAGGTGCCCCGCGCCGACGCGGTAGGAGTCGCGGACGGTCTCCGGGCTCGCCGGGCGATAGGTCCGCTCGCCGTAGCCGCCCTTGACGTCGATGTCCGCCGCGGCCACGGCGCCGGCGGGCAGCGCGATGGCCAGGGCCGGCACGATCAGCCACCGGGCGCGGTCGCCGACGAACGCGCTCGTGATGAGCGCGACGCCCGCGGCGATCACGATGCCCGCCACGACGCCGCTGCCGCCCGCGGCGGTGGCCCACGCGGCGCCGAACGCGAGCAGGCAGCAGACCGCGATCAGCGCGAGGCCGAGGCCGATCGCCCGCAGGACCGATCGTGCGTCGCCCTGTGGGCGTTCACCGGTAGCCAGACGCCAGACGAAGAGGCCCGCAAGGGCGAGGAGCCCGAGCGGCACGATGCTCCATCCACCCCACCAGCCGCCGCGAAAGGGCAGGGCGACGCAGACCGCGATGACGAGCAGGATGACCCCGGCGATCGCGACCGAGCGTCGCGGGCCCTCGGGCGGCGCGCCGCCCTCGCCCTCGTTGGGGACGAGCAGCGCGAGGCCGAGGTAGAGGATCAGCCCGGTGCCGCCGAGGAAGATCAGTGCCACGGCGCCGACGCGCACGAGCACGGGGTCGATGTTGAAGTAGCGGGCGATGCCGCCGCACACGCCGGCGAGCACGCGATCGCTGCGCGAGCGGTATAGGCGGCGCGGCCCCGGCCCGGGCCGCTCCGTCGTCGGCGGCTCCGCGCCGACAGGCTGCTCCGCGCCTACCTCGTGCTCCGCGGCCGGCTGCTCCGCACCGCGCTCGTGCTCGGGCTCATGGTCGTTCTCGTTCTCGTTCGGGGTCTGGTCGGTCATCGTGAGGACAGGATCGTCGCCGCGGCCGCCGCGCACCATTGGGAATGGCCCCTAGGGGTCGACCCTCGGGTGTCGCAACCGCGCACCGAGGGAGCACGGGGCCCGACCGCTCGTCCGCGGCACGAGTGTCACCTTGGTCGACCTATAGCCGACTAAGGTGACACTCGTCGTGGCCGCCGCCTGGGGCGGGCGGCCCGCGGACAGGATCCCTAGCGCGAGGGCAGCCCCGCGAAGAAGCGCCAGATCTCCTCGGCGCCGTCGATGCCGATGCCGGACGGTCCGCCGAGCGGCGGCCAGGCGTGGCGGCCGCCCTCGACGCGCAGGTGGGCGACGCGCACGCCGCCGCGGCAGCCACGCCATTCCAGCCGCGTCGCGTAGCGGTCGATGCGGCGGGCGCGCGGGCGCGCGTCGCAGCCCTCGCGCCGCGCCCAGGCGGCCATGACGTCGCGCACGCGGCCGTCGCGGTCGGGCCCGCGCCCGCGGTAGGAGACGATCTGGTCCGACGTGCCGTGCGTGTCGAGGACCGAGATCGGCCGCGCCGGGTGGCACGGGGGCAGCTCGCGCGTCCCGCCCGAGACGGGCGCGATGGCCAGGATGCGATCGGCCAGCTCGCAGCCCGCCGCGTAGGTCATCCGGCCTCCCGAGGAGATCCCGGTCACGAGCACGCGGTCGGGATCGACGCAGAGCCGGTCCTCGACCGCGTCGAGCGTCGCCCGCAGCAGCCGCAGGCCGCTGCGCGGCCCGTCGGGCTCGGGGTAGCGCCAGAAGCCGCGCGGCCGCCAGGACATCGGATAGGCGACGACGAACCGGTGCTCGTCGGCGACGTTGGACAGGTTGCTCTCGGCCTCGAAGCCACGCGCGTCCTGCCCGGCGCCGTGGAGGCCGAGGACGAGCGGCGCACGCTCGCCGGCGTGCAGGCCGTCGGGGACGTGGACGACGACCACGGGCGTGCCCGCGAGCACCCGCAGGCGAAGCTCGCCGCCGCGCGGCGCCATGGCGCACGGCGCCGTCGAGGCGTGCGGGTGCGAGGCGTGCGGATGGGCGTGCCCGCCGCCGCAGCCGGCGAGGCCGATCGCCACCACGAGCACCGCGGCGCGTCGCATCGCGCGACGCTATCCGCCGGCGCATCAGGCTTCCGTAATCATCCCCGCGCCGACCGTGTCGTTCGTCGCCTCGTCGATGAGGATGAACGAGCCGGTGGCGCGGTTGCGCGCGTAGGGGTCGAAGGCCAGCGGCTTGGAGGTCCGCAGGCGCACGCGCCCGATGTCGTTGAGGGCGAGCTCGGCGGGCGCGGTCTCGCGCTGCAGCGTCCCGACGTCGACGCGGTCGTCGAGCGCGTCGACGATCGCCCGCGCGGTGTGGGTTGCGTGCTTGATCGCCAGCCGCGCGCCGGGGCGCAGCGGGCCGTCGGCCATCCAGCAGACGTCGGCGACGAGGTCGCGCGCCAACGCCGGGCGATCCGATGGGCGGCAGATGATGTCCCCGCGCGAGACGTCGATGTCGTCGGCGAGGCGGACCGTGACGCTCATCGGCGCGTAGGCGGCGTCCAGCGGGCCGGCGTAGGTGTCGACGCCCGCGACGGTGGTGACGCGCTCGGAGGGGAGCACGAGCACCTCGTCGCCGGGGCGCAGGACGCCGCCGGCCACCTGGCCGGCGTAGCCGCGGTAGTCGGTGGCCCCGTCGCGGATGACGTACTGGACCGGGAAGCGCAGGTCGTCGAGGTTGCGATCGGCCTCGATCGCGACCGTCTCGAGGTGCTCGAGCAGCGGCAGGCCGCCGTACCAGGGCATCGCGTCGGAGCGCTCGACGACGTTGTCGCCGCGCAGCGCGCTGAGCGGCACGTAGGCGATGTCGCGCACCGACGGAAGCTGCTCGCGGAAGCTGCAGACGTCGCGCACGACCGCGTCGAACACGTCCTCGGACCAGTCGACGAGGTCCATCTTGTTGACCGCCACGACGAGGTGGGGGATGCCGAGGAGCGAGGCGATGAAGGCGTGGCGGCGCGTCTGCTCGACGACGCCGTTGCGCGCGTCGACGAGCACGATCGCCAGGTCGGCCGTCGAGGCGCCGGTGACCATGTTGCGCGTGTACTGCACGTGGCCGGGCGTGTCGGCCAGGATGAAGGTCCGCCGGGCGGTGGCGAAGTAGCGGTAGGCGACGTCGATCGTGATGCCCTGCTCGCGCTCGGCGCGCAGGCCGTCGGTCAGCCGCGAGAGGTCGAGCTCGCCGTCGCGCCCGCGCAGGTCGTCGAGCTGGTCGGCGAGGATCGCCTTGGCGTCGTGCAGCAGGCGCCCGATCAGCGTCGACTTGCCGTCGTCGACCGAGCCCGCCGTCGCCAGGCGCAGGAGGTCGCTGCTAGAAGTATCCGGCAACCTTGCGGTCCTCCATCGCGGCCTCGCTCACCCTGTCGTCGGCGCGCGTCTCGCCGCGCTCGGTGATCTTCGTCGCCGCGATCTCCGCCACGACGTCCCCGAGCGCCACGGCGGTCGACGCAACCGCCCCGGTGCACGACATGTCGCCCACCGTCCGGTAGCGCACGCTCTCCACGAAGGCCTGCTCGCCGTCGATGAACTGCACGTGTGGCGAGACGGCGTAGAGCATCCCGTCGCGGCGGAAGACCTCGCGCTCGTGGGCGAAGTAGATCGACGGGACCTCCAGGTCCTCCTGGTCGATGTACTGCCAGACGTCGAGCTCCGTCCAGTTGGAGAGCGGGAAGACGCGGACGTGCTCGCCCTTGCGGATGCGCCCGTTGTAGAGGTTCCACAGCTCCGGGCGCTGGGCCTTCGGGTCCCAGCCGCCGAAGTCATCGCGGAAGGACATGATCCGCTCCTTCGCGCGCGCCCGCTCCTCGTCGCGCCGCGCGCCGCCGAAGGCCGCGTCGAAGCCGTGCTCGGCGATCGCGTCGAGCAGCGTCGTCGTCTGCAGGCGGTTGCGCGACGCCCGCGGGCCGGTCTCCTCGACCACGCGCCCGGCGTCGATCGAGTCCTGCACGCTGGCGACGATCAGCCGCTCGCCCAGCTCGGCCACGCGGCGGTCGCGGAACTCGAGGACCTCCGGGAAGTTGTGGCCGGTGTCGACGTGCATCAGCGGGAAGGGGAAGCGCGCCGGGCGGAAGGCCTTCTCGGCCAGGCGCAGGAGGACGATCGAGTCCTTGCCGCCGCTGAAGAGCAGGACCGGGCGCTCGAGCTCGGCCGCGACCTCGCGCATGACGTGCACGGCCTCGGCCTCCAGCACCTGCAGGTGGGTCAGCTTCATGCCGTGACGACCTCCGGGGAGCGCGCCCGCAGGCGCACGACGGCCCACGCGACGAGCCCGACGAGCGCGGGCACGGCGACGATCGTCCACTTCGGGATGTCGACGCCGGCCTTGCTGACCACGCCGAGCGCCGAGCCGAGCAGCACGCAGCCGAGCGTCGGGCGCAGCACGGCGGCGGAGACCCGCGGCAGCAGCGCGGTCCCGACCCACACCCCGGGCAGCGAGCCGATGAGGATGTTGGCCATCAGCGTGAGGTCGACGTTGCCGACGAAGAGGTGCGCCAGCCCCGCGGCCCACAGCATCAGCGCGGCGTGGAAGACGTCGGTGCCCACGACGCGGTGCGGCGTGAGGCGGAAGACCATGATGAGCGCGAGGCCGACCAACGCGCCGGAGCCGACCGACGTCATGCCGAGGACGACGCCGAGCACGAGCCCGATGCCCACCGCGCCGGCCTTGGCGCCCGCGGTGAGCGGGACGGTGTGACGCTCGCGCGGCTCGCCGAACAGCGCGCGCGCAAGCACCGTGAAGGCGACGATGAAGAGCGCCGCGGCGACGATCCCCAGCAGGGTCGAGTCGAAGCTGTCGCCGTAGCGGTCGTGGAGCGCGTCGACGATCAGCACGCCCGCGACCGACCCGGGCACCGAGCCGACGGCCAGCCACTTCGAGACGCCCAGGTCGACGGTCCCCGAGCGCAGGTGGCGCCAGCCCCCGACGGTCTTGGTGATCGCGCCGTACGCGAGGTCGGTGCCGATGGCGACGACGGGCTGGACGCCGGCGAAGAGGATCAGCAGCGGCGTCATCAGCGAGCCGCCGCCGATGCCGGTCAGCCCGATGAGCACGCCGACCCCGAGGCCGAAGACGATGACGAGCGGGTCGATCACGCCACGTGGAGCCCGCACTCGACCTTGTCGGTCCCCGCCCAGCGGCCCTCGCGGCCGCTCCCGGGCTGGGTGCAGGGCGCGCAGCCGATCGAGGCGTAGCCCTGATCGTGGAGCGGGTGGTACGGAAGGTCGCGCTCGTGGATGCGCGCCCACAGGTCGCGCTCGGTCCAGTCGGCGAGCGGGTTGTACTTCCACATGGAGCGCTTCTCGTCGAACTCGACGAACTCGGCGCCGGCGCGCGTGGTCGCCTGCTCGCGGCGGATGCCCGTGATCCAGGCGTCGGCGCCCGCGAGGGCGCGCTCGAGCGCGGCGACCTTGGCGTCGCCGCAGCAGTGCGGCACGCCGGTCCACGGCAGGCTCGGGTTCGAGGCGTCCTCGACGTCCACGTGGACGCCGAAGCGCTCCTCGAAGGCGCGCCACGTGTGCAGCGTCTCGGGGAAGAGGACGCCGGTGTCGATGGTCACCACCCGCGTGTGCGCCGCCACGCCGAGCAATTCGTCGAGGATGACCGACTCCTCCTTCTGGAAGGAGCACAGGAAGACGAGGTTCTCGTGCCCGGCCGCCTTGGCCAGGGTGTCGGTCAGACCGCGCATTCGCCCTCGCCACGCTGCACGACGAACGGGACCTTGCGCTCCCAGTCGATGAAGTGCTCCATCGTGTCGAGGCCGAACTCGACCGGCAGCGCCAGCTCGCGGACCTCGTCCTCGAAGGCCTTGGTCCCGACGCGGCCGGCGAAGGCGTTGAACTCCTCGCCCTCGGTGCGGTCGCGCTCGTAGAGGCGGATCCAGCGCTCGACCGCCTCGGGCACCCGCTTGGCGGGCAGGCGGACCTTCAGGCGCTGGCCGTAGACGATCTCGCCGCCGTCGTAGTTGCCGGCGATGTGCGCGACGTAGGCCGGGATCGTGTGCCCCCCGGCCTTGATCGAGGCGCCGTAGAAGCCGATGTTGGCGATGTGGTGCTGGCTGCAGCCGTTGGGGCAGCCGCTCATCTTGATGTGCAGCTTGCGCGTGAGCGGATCGGCGATCTGCATCTCGTCCAGGCGCGCGCGGATGGCCAGGTTGAGGCCCATCGACGAGGTGATCCCGAGCTTGCAGGAGTCGGTGCCCGGGCACGAGACGACGTCGCCCACCTGGTCGGCGCCGGCGTCGCCGAGGCTCAGGGCCTGCAGCGCCTGCCAGACCTCGTAGACGCTCTCGTCGCGCACCCAGCGCAGGAGCAGGTTCTGGTGCACGGTGGTCCGCACCCAGCCGCCCGAGTACGTCCGGGCGATCTGCGCCAGCGCGCGGAGCTGGTCGGGGCTGAGGTCACCGCGCGGGACGTGGAGCTGGACGGCCGAGAAGCCCTCCTGACGCTGGGCCGTGACGTTCGAGGAGCAGAAGCGCTCGAACTCGGTGCCGTCGCCGTTCGGCGATGCGTAGGTCGAGGGCACCGCCGGCGCGCGGTCCTCCTCGTCGACGTCGAGGCGCAGGCCGGCGACGTCGAACTCGCGCTCGCCGACCCAGTCGCCCTGGCGCTCCTCGTCGACGAGCCTGCGGAACTCGTCGATGCCGATCTTGTCGACCATGACCTTGATCCGCGCGCGGGCGCGGTTCACGCGCAGCCAGTCCTGGCGGTCGAAGATCCGGAAGACGGCCTCGGCCACCTCGAGATACTCGCCATCGTCGAGGCCGACGAAGTCGTAGAGCGTCGGGGCGACGCGCGGCATGATCGACGTGCCGCCGCCGACGCGGACCTCGACGCCGCGCTTGCCGTCGCGCTCGCGCGCGATGAAGGCGATGTCGTGGATGCCGGTCAGCGCGCGGTCCTCGGGCGAGGCGTCGAAGGCCGTCTTGACCTTGCGCGGCATGAGCTGCGTGGTCGGGTGGCGCACGAAGTAGCGCACGTACGCGCCCGCGTAGGGGGTGAGGTCGAAGAGCTCGTCGGGCGCCACGCCGGCCCACGGGTCGCCGGTGACATTGCGCACCGTGTTGCCGCAGCCCTCGCGGCTGGACAGGCCGGCGTCGGAGAGCTCGCGGATGAGCTTGGCGGCGTCGTCCAGCGGCACGTGGTGCATCTGGATGTTCTGGCGCGTGGTGATGTGGCCCTTCTTGAGCGGGACGTACTTGTCGATGACGTCCGCGAAGGCCTCCAGCTGCTCCGGCGTGATGCCGCCCATCGGCAGCTTGACGCGGATCATCTGCACGTCGGGCTGGCGCTGGCCGTAGACGCCCTGCTTGAGGCGGAAGCCGATGAACTCGGTCTCCTCGGTCTCGCCTCGCAGGAACTTGGCCGACTCGGTGTCGAAGTCGTCGAACTCGCGCTCGAGGATCGGGATGACGTGACCGGGGACGTTCTCGAGGACCTCGGGGTCCTCGATCGATCCGCGGCCCTTGGCCACCGAGGGGGAAGCGGGCTCCATTGCGGGGTCGGTCTCCTTGCTCGCGTGCGCGTGCGGCGGTCCAACGTATCAAATGCCGACCGGGATTCGGCTATTTACCCGACGAATGGGCGGATAGGGTCGAAGGATGTCCTCGCACGACCTGCTCGCCGCCGCCGCCCGCCATGCCGCCGACTTCCTGGAGACGCTGCCCGAGGCCCGCGTCGACGCCGACCAGCGCGACGTCCGCGCCCTGCGCGAGGCGCTGGCGCTGCCGCTGGGCGACGAGCCCGTCGAGCCCCGCACGGTCCTCGAGGAGCTGGTCGCCGCGGCGTCGCCCGGGATCGTGCGCACCCAGTCGCCGCGCTACTTCGGCTTCGTCATCGGCGGCGCGCTCCCGGCCGCGATCGCGGCCGACATGGTCGCCGTCGGCTGGGACCAGAACGCGGCGGGCTACATCGTCTCGCCGGCCGCCGCGGTCGCCGAGGAGGCCGTCGGCCGCTGGGTCGCCGAGCTCCTGGGGCTGCCCGCGACCGCGTCCTTCGGCCTGACCACCGGCTGCCAGATGGCGCACGTCACCTGCCTGGCCGCCGCGCGCCACGCGGTCCTCGGGCGCGTCGGGTGGGACGCCGAGATCGGCGGTCTGCAGGGCGCGCCGCCCGTGCGGATCGTGGTCAGCGAAGAGCGCCACATCACGATCGACCGCGCCGCGCGCCTGCTCGGCTTCGGCGCGGCCTCGCTGCAGCCGGTCGCCGTCGACGCGCGCGGGCGGATGGACGTCGCCGACCTGCGCGCCGTCCTGGCCGGCGGCGAGGGGCCGACGATCGTGTGCGCGCAGGCCGGGGACGTCAACACCGGCGACGTCGACCCGCTCGCCGACGTCGTCGAGGCGGCGCACGCGGCCGGCGCCTGGGTCCACGTCGACGGCGCCTTTGGGCTGTGGGCCGCCGCGAGCCCGCGCCACCGCGACCTGGTCGCGGGGTGCGCGGGTGCCGACTCGTGGGCGACCGACGCGCACAAGTGGCTCAACGTCCCCTACGACTGCGGGATCGCCTTCGTCGCGGACCCCGTGGCGCACCAGACGGCGATGGACGCGACCGCGGCCTACCTCGTCACGGGGGACGACGACGAGCGCCGCAACCGCGCGTGGGCGCCCGACTTCTCGCGCCGGGCGCGCTCGTTCGCGCTCTACGCGGCGCTGCGCTCGCTGGGCCGCAGCGGCGTCGCCGAGCTCGTCGAGCGCACGTCCGCGTGCGCGCGGCGCTTCGCCGAGGTCCTGGGCGCGGACGACGACATCGAGATCCTCAACGCGGTCGTCCTCAACCAGGTGCTGGTGCGCTTCGGCGCCGACGACGCGACCACCGAGGACGTGATCGCCGCCGTCCAGCAGGACGGCACGTGCTGGATGGGCCCGACGACCTGGCGCGGCCGGCGCGCGATGCGCATCTCGGTCTCCAACTGGGCGACGACGTTCGACGACGTCGACCGCTCGTGCGAGGCGATCCTGCGCCTCAGCGCGCGGCTCGCCGGCGCTGCAGCTCCGCCCGCTCCACCGCGTTCGCGCTGAGCTCGATCGCGCGTGCGTAGGCGCGGTCGGCGGCCTCGTCGTCGCCGCGGCGGCGCAGCAACTCGGCGTGCGCGACGTGGAAGGGCTGGTAACGGTCGAGGTCGATGCGCTCGAGCAGCGCCAATCCCGCGTCGGGGCTGCCCGCCATCCCGAGGGCCACGGCACGGTTGATCTCGACGACGGGGGAGGGCGCCAGGCAGGCGAGCATCCGGTAGAGCGCTGCGATCTGCGGCCAGTCGACGTCGGTCTCGCAGTGCAGCGAGGCGATCGCCGCCTGCAGCTGGTAGGGGCCGGTGCGGCGCAGGCGCAGGGCGCGGTCCAGCTGCCCGCGTCCCTCCGCGAGCGCGTCGGCGTTCCAGCGCGCGCGGTCCTGATCGGGCAGCGCGACGTACCGCCCGTCGCCACCGACGCGGGCCTCGCGGCGCGCGTCGTGGATGAGCATGAGCGCGAGCAGCCCGGCGGTCTCGGCGTCGTCGGGCATGAGCTCGACGAGCAGGCGCCCGAGGCGGATCGCCTCGGCGCACAGCTCGGCGCGCACGAGCCGGTCGCCGGCGCTGGCGGCGTAGCCCTCGTTGAAGACCAGGTAGACGACGGCGAGGACGCCCGCGAGGCGGTCGGGGATGTCGGCGTCCCCGGGCACGCGGTACGGGATCGCCGCGGCGGCGATCTTGCGCTTGGCGCGCACGAGGCGCTGGGCCATCGTCGGCTCGGGGACGAGGAAGGCGCGCGCGATCTCGGGCGTCGTCAACCCGCCCAGCGTGCGCAGGGTCAGCGCCACGCGCGCCTCCATCGCGAGCGCCGGGTGGCAGCACGTGAAGACGAGGCGCAGGCGGTCGTCGCCGAGGGCGGAGTCGTCCTCGGGCTCGGGGCCGGTGTCGTGGCGGTCGAGCTCCATGAGGGTGTGCAGGACGGGGAGGCGGTCCTGGAGGGCGCGCTCGCGGCGCAGGCGATCGATCGCCTTGCGCCGCGCCGCGGTGGTGATCCACGCGCCGGGGTTGGCCGGCGTGCCGTCGCGCGGCCACGTGGCCAGCGCGACGGCGAAGGCGTCCTGGAGCGCGTCCTCGGCCAGCTGGAAGTCGCCGCCGAGATGGCGGATCAGCGTGGCGAGGACGCGTCCGGACTCCTCGCGGAAGGCGCGCTCGACCGCGCTGCTCACATCGCGGGGACCTGCATCAGCGGCCGCACCTCGACGTGGCCATAGGCGATGTTGGGCATGCCCGACGCGTGCTCGAGGGCCGCGTCGAGGTCGTCGGCCTGGATGACGTAGAAGCCGCCCAGCCACTCCTTCGTCTCGGCGAACGGCCCGTCGGTGACCACGCGCTCGCCGTCGCGGACGGCCACCGTGGTCGCCGTCGTGGGCGCCTCGAGCGGCTCGCCGCTGACGAACACGCCGGCGTCCTTCAGGCCCTGGGTGTAGGTGCCCCAGGCCTGCCACTCGGCCTGGGCCTCGGGCGAGTCCTGCGGCGGCCCCTCGGCCGGGTCGGCGAAGATGAGGAGCATGTACTGCGGCATGTCTGCCTCCTGAGGATCGTCGTGGGCCGGCGCCGTTCGCCGGCTCTGCGTCAGGACGACGCCCGGCGGAGCGCGAGATCGACAGTACCGAGACTCCTGGCGCGTCGGCGCTCACGAGGTCACCCCGCGCGGGTGACGTTCGCTCACCCGCTCCGGGCCTAGCTTTGCCTGGATGCCGCGCTGGGTGGTGCTCGGTGTGCTGGCGGCGATGCTCGTCGTTCCAGGCCGCGCGCTCGCGGCCGAATGCGCGGCGCCCGGGATCCCCGGCGAGTACGACGCGTTCGTGCGCAACGACTGGAGCGGGGTCAACGCGCAAATCTCGGGCCGTGCGGCGGTGGGCGCCAACGCCTACATGCAGGGCGCCAACGTCGGCGGCGGCCTGGCTCGCGACCCGAATCGCGTCGACCTGACCGTCGCGAACAACCTCACCGTCGGCCCCTGGGGCGCCGGCGTCTGGAGCGGCGCCACGACCTACGGGGGCGCCCTCACGCCCTCGAACTGGAACTCGACCGTCACGCTGACCCATGCACAGCCGCCGTTCGACTTCGCCGCGCAGTTCACGACGCTGCGCGCGCGCTCGGCGCAGTGGGCCGATCTCGAGCCCACCGGGGCGGTCAGCGGCCCCACCGACGGACTGCTGACCCTCACCGGCGCCGACGCCTCGCTGGACGTCTTCGAGATCACGGTCGCCGTGCTGGAGAGCGCCCGCCAGGTGCAGATCGACGTCCCCGCGGGCGCGACCGTCCTCATCAACGTGCCGGACGTCTCCTACGTCAACGCCCTGAACGACGTGAGGCTGGGCGCCACCGCGGCCGAGAAGGTGCTGTGGAACTTCCCCCTCGCCACGAGCGTGACGAGCGCGGTCGGCTTCGCGTGGCAGGGCTCGATCCTCGCACCGTACGCGGCGGTGACCCTCTACAACGGGCAGCTCAACGGGTCGGTCGTCGCGGCATCGCTCGCGACGGGCACCGAGTCCAGCGGCGGCTACCAGACCAACCACGTCGCCTTCACAGGGTGCCTGCCCCCCCATCCGACGAGGCCCCTGGCGTTGGCGTCGCTGTGCACGGACCCGGTGACCAACCACCACACGATGCGCCTGCGCAACTCCGGCAGCCGCGCCTACGTGGTCACCTGGAGCGACCGCGACAGCGCGCAGGGCGCCACCTTCACGGCGCGAGCCGGGACCGACACCTTCTTCGACGTCCTCGACGGCGACATCGTCCACCACATCGTCGTCACGTCGGGCTCCACCGTGCTGGAGGCGACGACGACCACCCGGACATGCACGGGGACGATCACCCTGCGCAAGCTCGTGACGGGCCCGGGCGCCGCGCCGCCGGGCCCCTGGCGGATCGCGATCACGGGCGACAACGGCTTCACCCACACGAGCGCCCTCGCCGCCGGCGGCCAGGCCGCGGTCGACGTCCCCGGCGGCTACCAGACCGGCTCCGTGCCCATCGGCTCGGTGCCCGGCGGCGCCCGCTACACGATCTCCGAAGACGATCCGCTCGGCGCCGTCGTCTCGATCGACAACCCGCTCGTGACCATCCTCGACGGGCAGGGGCAGGTCGTCACGGTCGGCAACGACTACCCGACGGCGCCGGAGCCACCCGTGCCGCCCGAGCCCCCGGTCCCGGTCCCGCCGGATCCGCCGCTCCCCCCGGGGCCGGTGGAGCCGCTGCCCGGGCCCGACCTCGTCGCCGCGGCGTCCCTGCTCGGAGGCGCCGACCTTGCGGTCACGGAGACCCTGAGCCCGCGCGTGACCACGGTGGGACACGTCGTGTCCGTCACGGTCCGGGTGCGCAACCACGGCCCGCTGCCGGCGGTCGACGCGCTCGCGCGCGAGATCCCGCAGGTCGATCCCAAGCATCCCAACCAGGTCGCCGAAATCCTCAGCGTCAAGGCCGGCCTGCGGGCCGCGGGCTGTACGAACACGCGGCCGGTGAAGTGCGGCGGGGCCACGCTCGCCGCCGGCGCCGAGGCGATCATCCGCGTGCGCGCGCGTGTGCTCGTCCCAGGGCTCTTCAAGAGCGTCGTCGTCGCCACCTCGCTGACGCCGGACACCAACACGTCGAACAACATCACCGCGACCGGCCTCATCGTCCACCGGCCGGCGAACGTCGCCGTCCGCGTCCGCGCGCCCGCGTCGACGGGCGTGGGCGACCCGGTCGCCTACCGCGTCGTGGCCCGCGGCAGCGGTCGCGACGGCGCCCGATCCGTCCGCTTCTGCCACCGCCCGCCGGCGGCGCTGCTGATGACCTCGGCGCCCGGGACCTTCCGCTACCGCGGCCGCGTCTGCCGCGACGTCAGCCGCCTGCGGCGCGGGCAGACGGCGTCCTTCACCGTCCACGCGATCGCGGCCGCGGGGGCCGCCGGGCGCACGCTGGCGCTGCTCGCCACCGCCACCGCCCCCGACGCGCGCCCGGCCGTGGGCGCGGATCGCATCGCCGTGGTCGCCCAGAGCTTCGCCGGGACCGGCTAGATCCAGGGATCGCGGCCCGGCGCGCGCTCGAGCGCCTCGAGCCGCGCGGCCTCGACCCAGCCGCTCACGCGCGGGGGCGCGGGCGCCGGCGTGGGCGCCGTGTCGCGCATGAAGCGCTCCAGCGCGGCGACCACCGCGGCGGCCTCTTCGGGCGAGGCCGAGGGCGCGACGATCTGCAGCGCGGGGCGGCGATTCGGCACGCGCGCCATGATGGCACCTCATGGCCGCCGTTCCCGTCCTCACCCACGACGCCGTCCTCGCTGCGGTGTCGCCCGCCGAGGCGATCGCGCGCACCCAGACGGCGTTCGAGCGCCATCACGCCGGGGCGTGGGCGATGCCCCCCAAGGTCTACCTCGAGAGCCCCGGCCACGGCGACTTCCGCGCCATGCCCGCGCGGGGCGACGGCCTGGCGATGCTCAAGTGGATCTCCTCCTTCCCGGCCAACCCCAACTACGGCCTGCCCACCGTCATGGGCGTGGTCGTCCTCAGCGACGCGACGACGAGCGCGCCGCTGGCGCTGCTCGACGCCCGCTCGGTCACGGCGCTGCGCACGGGCGCCGTCGCCGCGGTGGCGGCGCGGGCGCTCGCGCGTGCGGACGCGCGCACGGTGGGGATCGTCGGCTGCGGCCTGCACGGCGCGTGGAGCGCGCGCTGCCTGGCGGCGGCGGGCTACGGCCCCGGCGTGTGCACGGACCCGCGCCCCGAGGTCGCACAGGCGCTGGCCGACGAGCTCAGCTGGCAGGTCGGCGATCGCGCCGGCGCGCTGGCGGCCGACGTCGTCTGCTGCGTGACCCCCGGTACGCAGCCGGTCGTCGACGTGGGCGACCTGCGGCCGGGGATGCACCTCAACATGCTCGGCGCCGACGGCCCCGGCAAGGCCGAGGCGACCGTCGCGGCGGTCACGGCCTGCGCGCTGTTCTGCGACGAGTGGGCGCAGGCCAGCCACGGCGGGGAGCTCACCGGGGCCGTCGAGCAGGGCGCGATCACCCGCGACGACGTGACCGATCTCGGCGCGGTGCTCGCGGGGGAGGCGCCTGGGCGTGAGGGCTCCGACGCGATCACCCTCTTCGACTCGACGGGCCTGGCGATCCAGGATCTCGCGATCGCCGCGGCGGCCTACGACGCATGGCGCGCGGGCCGCGTCGCGGCGACGACGGTCGAGCTCTAGGCGCCGCTATCGGCGCTCGGCGGCCACGCGCACGCCCAGGGCGACGAGCACGACGCCCATGACGGCGTCGAGCGCGCGGCGGATGCGCGGGCGCGCGAGCGCGCGCCCGGCGCGGGCCACCACGACGCTGTAGACGCACAGCCAGGCGAAGGTCATCGCGCAGAAGAGCAGGCCGAAGCCGAGCAGGCTCGCGAAGGCGGGGCCGTGCGCGGGCGCGAACTGCGGCAGCAGCGTCGTGAAGAAGACGGCGATCTTCGGGTTGCCCAGGTCGTTGAGCAGGCCCTGGCGCCACGCCGCCCGCGGCACGAGCCGCGGCCCGGCGCGGGGGCGGTCCTCGCGCGGGCGCCCGCGCCACGCGTGGACGAGCGACTGGACGCCGAGGAACGCCAGGTAGGCCGCGCCCACGAGCTTGAGCGCGACGAAGGCCGGCTCGGAGGCCACGAGCAGCGCCGCGAGGCCGACGCTCGCCGCCACCGTCCACACCGCCAGCCCGGCGACCACGCCGGCGGCGGTCGCCACCCCGGCGCCGCGGCCGCCGAGCAGCGCGTTGCGCATCGTGAGCGCGGTGTCGGGCCCCGGCGTGACGATCACCAGGGCGGCGACGCCGACGAAGGCCCAGACCGCGCCCATCTACATCGAGGTTCCCTTGATCGACTGCTGGCCGCGCGCGACGCGGTAGTGCAGGCCCGTCGACGGGAGCTTCGCCGTCGACTTCTTCTTGATCGTCTGCATGCGCACCATCTCGCACTCGAAGGCGTCCTTGGTGGCGACGACTCTGCCGTAGCCGTGGTGGTCGAAGTCGGCGTTGTCGACCCAGGGGTTGATCCCCTTGAGCGCGGCGATGATCGACGGGTCGGTGTGCGGGTTCTTGTCGTTGCCCTTGATGACGGCGCCGTTGCCGGCCGGCAGGTCGGTCTCGCCGAGGCCCGACGAGGTGATCGAGCCGCCCACGAACTCGATCGCGGCCGGGTCGCCCTGGCCGGCGTTGGTCTTGACGTCGCCGGCGATGAACGTGTGGATGTCGCCCGTGACGAAGATCACGTCCTTGATCTGGCGGTCGCGGATGTGGGTCAGCAGGTCCTCGCGCTCGCGCGGGTAGCCGTCCCAGCTGTCGAAGCCGAAGAAGGCGCCGCCGAGGACGCGGGTCGGCATGATGGTCACCTCGTTGGCCAGCACCTTCCAGGCGGCCTTCGAGCTGTTGAGCTGGGTCTTCAGCCAGTTCATCTGCCGCGTGCCCAGGAACGTGCGCGGCTGGTCGTAGTCGGCGCACGCGGGGACGCCGGTGGCGTCGTCGCAGGGCTGGTTGGCGCGGTACTGGCGCTGGTCCATGATGAGCAGGTCGACCGTGCGCCCGAACTGCAGGCGGCGGTAGATGCGGTTGCGCTCCCCGGCCGGCGGCGAGTAGGGCATCGTCTCGAAGAAGGCCTTGTAGGCGGCCGCCTGGCGCTTGCGGGAGTAGTGATGGGAGGGCGGCAGGCCGCCGTCGGGGGCGCCGCCGGCGTAGTTGTCCTGGACCTCGTGGTCGTCCCAGAGCATCACGGTCGGGAAGCGCGCCTGCATCTTGCGCAGCGACTCGTCCGAGCGGTAGAGCTCGTACTTCTTGCGGTAGTCGGCGAGCGTCTCGGCCGCGCGCGAGTAGTCGACGCCGGCCTGGCCGGACTCCTGCTGGGCGCGCCCGACCTTGTCGTCGCGCACGCCTGTGCCGTCCTTGACCGTGTGGTAGGTCTCGTCGTAGATGTAGTCGCCGAGGCAGACGACGAAGTCGAGGTCCTCCTTCGCCATCGCCTCGTGGGCGTTGTAGAAGCCGTGCGTGTAGTCCTGGCAGGACCAGAAGGCGAAGCGCACAGGCTGCAGCGAGTCGGCGGGCAGCGCGGTGCGGAAGCGCCCGACCGGGCCGTCCTTGGTCGCCGTGGCGAAGCGGTAGTAGTACTGCTCGTGGGCCTTGAGGCCCGTGATCCGGCTCTTGAGGTTGTGGTTGACGGCGCCCGAGGTGGTCAGCCGCTTGTGGGCCACGACGTGGCGGAAGCTCTTGTCGGTCGCGACCTCGAGGTCGACGCCGACCGTGCCCTGGAGCTCGGCCACGCGCGTCCACAGCGTGATGGCGCTCGGCGTCGGCTCGCCGGACATGACGCCCTCGGTGAAGCGCCCGCCTCGCGCCAGAGCCGCCGTTCGCGCCGAGCCCAGCCCGGCGGCCAGGGCGGACGGGGAGAGGATCGCGGTGGCGGCTGCCGTGCCTGCACGCACGACGAACTGGCGGCGGGTCTGCACTTCGGACCTCCTGTCGGTGCTCGGACCCGCGGCAGCCTAACGCGCGGCGCGCACGGTGAGGTTGAGCTTCTGCTTGCCTCCGGCCGCGTCGGCGGTGGCGAGGGTGAGCTTGACCGTCTGGCCGGCGCGCAGCCGCCGCGCGACCTTCAGGGCGCCGCGCCTGATGTGCAGCTCGACGGTGCGCGAGCCGCCCTTGGCCAGGCCGGCGGCCGCGGCGGCCTTGGTGAGGCGCAGGGTGGGGTGCGCGAGCTTGCGCCCGCCGCCGAGGACCGAGATCGCCGTGCGCGCCCGCCTGGTGTCGAAGCGCAGGGCGCTCGGGAGGGCGACGCCGACCGAGGTCAGCCGCTGGCCGCGCGGCGCCTGGAAGCGGAGGTTGAGGACCGGGTGCTTGGAGGTGAGGCCCTTGAGGGTCGCGCTCGCCGTCGGCTTGCACCCGGCGACCTGGGTGATCGTCGAGGCGCTCGCGCTCGCGCCGTTCTGGCCGGCGAAGGCGGCGTCGACCTTCGGGACGGCGCCGGTGCACAGGTTGCGGCCGTTGGAGAGCAGGCCGTCGGCGCCGCCGGTGAGGGCGAGCGTGAAGCGGCTCAGCGCGGTGTCGGGGAGGCCGGCGAGCGTCGACTGCAGCCGCCCGCCGGCGCCGAAGCCGACGCTCACCGGCAGGCGCAGGTCGATCGGGCCGTGGAGGTCGAGGACCAGCTCGGGCAGCGGCGAGGCGGAGGGCTTGACGAGCACGACCGGGCCCTCGAGCGGCGCGGCGAGCGCCGGCGTCTCGGCCTTGGCGGTCCCGATCTGGGCGTTGGCCGGGCAGCCGCCCTGGTCGAAGGTGGCCTCCGGGCAGGCGTGCGACAGCGTCGAGACGACGGCGCCGAGGCCGGCGGGGAGGGTGACCTGGACGCTCTTGGCGTTGGCCTGGCCGGCGGCCGACTCGACGACGGTCGTGAGCGTCGGGTGCGCGCCCTTCGTCGCCGGGTCGAGCGTGGCGCTGATGGTGGGCGCGAACGCGAGCTTGTCGCAGCCCGTGGGCGTGTAGGCGCCGGAGCCCGAGCCCGTGGTGCCGTCGTAGGCGACGGTGTCGACCTTCGTCGTCGCGGTCGCGCACGAGGTCGGGTTGGACATGAAGCCCTTCGCCGGGTCGCCGGCCTTGCCCTGGAGCGTGATGTCGACGGCGTTGATGTCGATCGGGCCGAGCGCCGAGGTGTTGGGCAGGCCGTCGGTCGTCGAGTCCAGGCCACCGTCGCTCGCGCGCACGGTGATGACCGACTGCAGCAGGATCTCGTCGCCCGCGCTCGGGGTCAGGCGGATGCCGAGCCGCGCGGGCTCCTTGCCGACCGGCGCGAGGTTGTAGAGCTTGCCGGGGACGTCGACCGCGAGGCCGGTGACCGGCGTCGGGAAGGCCGTCGCGTGCGTGGTCGTGGTGCCGACCTGCGTGTTGGCCGGGCACGCCTTCGCCGCGAACTGCGCCTGCGTGCACCGCGGCGTCGCGGTGACCGAGCCCACCTGGCCGGGGGGCAGGTGGATCGTGAAGCCCTTGAGGTCGCGCGAGGGCTCCGCGACGTCGAAGTGCAGCGTGAAGTCGCTGTTGGCGCCGGCCTGCTTGTCGGCGGGCGCGGCGGTGACGCCGGTGGGGCCGAAGGCTTGGGCGCTGGTTGCTCCGACCAGGCAGGCGGCGATGGCGAGGGCGCTTGCGTACCGGCGAATCACGGCGGCGCAGGGTGCCACATCGGGCTGCCGCCCGCGCCGGCGGCGCTGCGCGGCGAGGCACCGAGGGGGAGAATCCGCGCCCCGTGCTGCCTAACTCCCGGTATGCGGGAGGAAGACGGCACGCGCCCGGATCGGGCGCTCGCGGAGCTAGCTCGTCGGCAGTGGGGGGTGCTCTCGCTCGCGCAGCTGGCGGCGCTGGGCGTAACCCGCTCGGGTGTCACGCGGCGGATCGAGTCGGGCCGCCTGCGCCGCGTCCACCGCGGCGTCTACGCCATCGGCGGCGCCGCGCTCCCCCGCGAGGGGCGCCACCTCGCGGCGGTGCTGGCGTGCGGGCCCGGCGCCGTCCTGAGCCACACGAGCGCCGCCGTCCACTGGGGCCTGCTGAGCTACGACGCACCCAAGCCCCACGTCACCACCGCAAAGTCGAGACAAGGCGCCCCGGGGATCCGCCTGCACCGCACTCGTTCCCTCGATGCCCAGGACACCACCCACCACCGAGGCATCCCGACCACGACAGTCCCGAAGACCATGCTCGATATCGCGGCATACGCGCCCATCCACCACCTCGAGCATGCCCTAGGCCAAGCCGAGCGCCTCCAGCTCTACGACCACCGCGCCATCACCGACGTCCTGGACAGACACGCAGGCCGCCGCGGCGCCGCAGCGCTCCGACGAGCCACCGCCGAGGACCCCGTCTTCACCCGCAGCGAGCTCGAACGCCGCTTCTGCGCGCTCTGCCGGCGCGCCGGCCTCCCGCAACCGCTGGTCAACGCCACCGTCGAGGACCTCGACCACCACCCCCACGAGGTCGACTTCTACTTCCCGGCGTACCGGCTCGTCGTCGAGACCGACGGGTGGGACACGCACCGCACCCGCCACGCCTTCGAGCGCGACCGCGCCAAGGACGCCGCGCTCATCGCCACCGGCTACATCGTCCTGCGCTTCACCAAGCGCCAGATCAGCTACGACCCCGAGACCGTCGCCGCCCGGATCAGAGCGGGATGTTCCCGTGCTTTCGCTTCGGCGCCTGCACGCGCTTGGTGAGCAGGGTCTCCAGGGCTGTGATCACCTTGGGGCGCGTCTCGTGGGGGACGATCACGTCGTCGACGTAGCCGCGCTCGGCCGCCGTGTAGGGGTTGGCGAAGCGCGCCTTGTAGTCGTCGATGAGCTTCTCGCGGCGCGTCTCGGGCGTGGGCGAGCCGGCGAGGTCGCGGCGGTAGATGATGTTCACCGCGCCCTCGGGGCCCATCACGGCGACCTCGGCGCTCGGCCACGCGAAGTTGAAGTCGGCGAGCAGGTGCTTGGAGGCCATGACGTCGTAGGCGCCGCCGTAGGCCTTGCGCGTGATGACCGTGATCTTCGGCACCGTCGCCTCGGTGAAGGCGTAGAGCAGCTTGGCGCCGTGGCGGATGATCCCGCCCCACTCCTGCTCGGTGCCGGGCAGGAAGCCGGGCACGTCGGTGAAGGTGAGCAGCGGGATGTTGAACGCGTCGCAGGTGCGCACGAAGCGCGCCGCCTTCGCGGAGGCGTCGATGTCGAGCACGCCCGCCAGCTGCGCCGGCTGGTTGGCCACGACGCCCACCGAATAGCCGTTCAGGCGCGAGAAGCCGACCACGATGTTCTTCGCCCAGTGCTCGTGAATCTCGAAGAACTCGCCGTCGTCGACGACGAGCCGGATCACGTTGCGCATGTCGTAGGGCTTGTTGGGGCTGTCGGGGACGACGGAGTCGAGCTCCGGGTCCATGCGCATCGGGTCGTCGGTGGGCATGACCCGCGGCGCCGTCTCGAGGTTGTTCTGCGGCAGGAACGAGAGCAGATAGCGCGTGTCCTCCAGGCAGGCGTCCTCGTCCTCGGCGGCCAGGTGCGCCACGCCCGACTTCGAGTTGTGCGCCATCGCGCCCCCGAGCGACTCGAAGTCGACCTCCTCGCCGGTGACCGTCTTGATGACGTCGGGGCCCGTGATGAACATGTGCGAGGTCTCCTTCACCATGAAGATGAAGTCGGTGATCGCCGGCGAGTAGACCGCGCCGCCCGCGCACGGGCCCATGACCAGGCTGATCTGCGGGATCACGCCCGAGCACATGACGTTGCGCGTGAAGACGTCCCCGTACGCGCCCAGCGACACGACCCCCTCCTGGATGCGCGCGCCGCCCGAGTCGTTGATCCCGATGACCGGGCAGCCGATCTTCGCCGCCAGGTCCATGATCTTGCACATCTTCTCGGCCATGACCTCGCCCAGCGAGCCGCCGAAGACCGTGAAGTCCTGCGAGAAGACGCACACCCGCCGGCCGTCGATCGTCCCGTGGCCCGTGACGACCGCGTCGCCCCAGGGCCGGTTGCGCTGCATGTCGAAGTCCGTCGTGCGGTGGCGGACGAAGGTGTCGAGCTCCTGGAAGGAGCCCGGGTCCAGCAGCTTCTCGATCCGCTCGCGCGCGGTGTACTTGCCGCGATCGTGCTGCTTGGCCACCGCCTCGGGCGTGGAGTGCAGCGTGGCCTCGCGCAGCTCGCGAAGCTGGGCGAGGCGCTCCTCGAGCGTCTCGGGATTGTGCGCGCGGGGGGTCATGGGGGGCGGATGCTAGTCCGCGCCGGGCCTACAGCGCCGACACCGCGAGGTCCGCGAAGAGCTGCGCCTTGCTGACGTCCTCGGAGCCGTAGGGCTGGCCGTCGCGGCGATCGAGCAGCGACAGCGTCCCCACCGACTCGCCGCGGCGCAGCAGCGGGACGACGAGCATCGTGACGGGGACGTAGTTCGTGCCCTTGGCGATGTCGGCGGCGAAGCGCGGGTCGCTGCGGCAGTCGGCGAGGACGAGCGCCGAGCCGCTCGCGTGCACGGCGCCCGCGATGCCCTGGCCCGGCGCCAGCCGCACGCCGATGATCTCGCGCGCGCCCGCGCCCCACGCCGCGTGGAAGACCAGGCCGCCGGTCGAGTGGTCGGCGAGGGCGATCGAGGCGGCCGCCGCGTCGAAGACCCCCGCCGCGGTGCGGACGATGCCCTCGATGACCGAGCGGAAGCCCTCGGAGGCCTCGAGGCTGGTGACGAGCGGGGCGCCCTGGCGCGAGGTCAGCGGCCGTCCGAGCGCCTCGGCGAAGGCCGCCACGCTCGGCAGCCGGCGCTCGGGCATGAACTCCATGCCGGCGCGCAGCGCGGAGTCGAGCTCGGGCGAGATGTCGGCGTAGCGGCCGATGAGCGGCGCGCGGTCGGTGTAGGAGGGCGGCGAGCCCGCGATGAGCGTGACCATCGTGACCGCGAGGCTGAAGACGTCCGAGCGCTCCGAGACCCGGCCGCCGCTGAAGACCTCCGGCGCCATGAAGCGCGGCGTGCCGACGGCGATCGTCCCGTGCGTCGTCTCGCCGAGCTCGCGGGCGACCCCGAAGTCGACCAGCACGACGCCGAGGTCGCCGAGGATCAGGTTGTGCGGCTTGACGTCGCGGTGGACGACGTGCTGGTCGTGGATGTAGTCCAGCGCCTCGCACGCCTGCGCGCCCCACTCGACGACGTCCTCGACCGGCAGGCCGGGCGTCCCCCGCTCGACGAGCCGGTCGTGGAGGCTGTCGCCCTCGATGAGCTCCATGACGAGGTAGTAGTCGCCCTCGTCGCGGAAGTGGTCGACGACGCGGACCACGCGCGGGTGGTCGAGCTGGGACAGCAGCCGCGCCTCGATCTCGAAGCGCACGATGTGCGTCGGGTCGAGGAGGCGCTTGACCGCGACAAAGCGGCCGGTCTCGCCGTCCAGCGCCCGGTGTACCGCGCCCATTGCGCCGCTCGAGATCGGGGCCTGAACGGTGTAGTGGCCGCCGAGAACGGTGCCCGGTCCGCGGGTCGCCACCGCCCGAGCATAGCTGTAGGGTCGCGCCGACCATGGCCTGGTTCGAGGTCTTCGCGGTGTTCCTCGTGTCGCATCTGGTGGGGGACTACCTCCTCCAGACCGACTGGCAGGCGGTCCACAAGCACCGCGGCCTGGGCTGGGATCCCGTCGCCCGCCGCGCCCTGACGATGCACGTGATCACGTACACGATCGCCTTCGTCCCGGCGCTCATCTGGCTGGCGAGCGACCTCAGCGCGCTCGCGCTCGTCGGCACCGCGTTCGGGATCGCGATTCCGCATCTCGTGCAGGACGACGGTCGCCTGCTCGCGCTGTACGTCCGGCGCGTGAAGGGCTGCGACATCGCCGCCTTCCCGCTCGTCGGCGCGGCGGTCGACCAGACCCTGCACATCGTCGCCCTCTTCGGCCTCGCGCTGCTGGTCACGAGTTAGTCCGCAACTGCCCGACGAACTGTGTGTTGCCGTGGTCGGTGGCAGCGATTAAGGTCGCGGCCGGACGATCCGGGGGCGAGGATGAGCGCGGTGGGCGAGGCGAGGCACGGAGGACGAGCCAGGTGGCTGGGAGCGATGGCGGCGGCGTGCGCGCTGGTGGTGGGGGCAGCGCCCGCACGGGCAGCGGACGGCATGATCGACGGCTCGCCGCTGAACATCTGGGCCAACGACAACGGGCAGCTGCAGGTCGCCTTCGACGGCAGCGCAACGGGCGAGTTCTTCCTGCCGAGCCTGGCGCCGGCGAATGCGGGGCTTATCGTGGCCCTCACGGGACCCGCCACGCCCGGTGAGCTCTCCGTCTATGGATTCCTGGGGACGCCGTTCGAGTCGAGCTCGGCGCCCACCGTGACCGGCGACGGTAGTTCCGGCAATCCGTGGAAGCTCGCAACCACGTTCACAGCGAGCACCATGGGCATCGATCGCGTGCTGGTCGTTGCCGAGACAGTCACGTACGTCAACGGCACCAACGACGTGAACGTGTCGTACTCGACCCTGAACTTCTCCGACGGCAGCAATCCGATGGACGTGCGCCTGTACGAGGTGGCCGATCTCTTCGTCGCTGGCAACGACCAAGGCACCGGATTCCTTGTCGCGGGCCCACCCCGCGCCGTCGGCGGTATTAACCAGGCCGCCGGGAGCGCGGGTCGCCTGCTCGAACAGACAGCTTGGGACCACTATCAGGAGGGTCGCTACAGCGACGTCTTCAGCGCGGCCGGCGCAGACCGACGCTAACGCCCCGGGGCTCACCGACACGATCGACCCCACGCTCGTCGACGATGGCGTCGGGGTCCAGCGCAACGTGAACGCGCTCCCGCGGCTGGGAACGTCGACCTTTCAGGCGACGTGGCGGTTCAGCCGCTTCGTGCCGATGACGCTCAGCCTGGCCGCCGCGGCGAAGTCCCAGGGCCAGATCGCAACCGCGACGGTCACCGCCCGCGACAGCGATGGCAGTCCCGACCCGAACCGTTCGGTCCTCTACGCCATCAGCGGCCCGAACTTCGGCGGCGGCAAGGCCACCACGGGCGCCGACGGCACGGCGACCATCAGCTGGCTCGGCGCGAACGCGGGGACGGACACGCTCACGGCGTTCATCGACGCCAACGGCAACGGCACCAAGGACGCCGACGAGCCCGAGCAGAGCGTCACCGTGGTCTGGGGCGCGCCGCCTCCGCCGGTCCCGGGCAAGTCCGTGGTGGCCAAGGTGGTCTCGGGCACCGTGCTCGTGAAGTACCCGCCCGGCTACGTGCCGCGGGCCGGGGCACCGCGCGCCGCGACGGGCTTCGTGCCCTTCAAGGGCGCGGCGAACCTGCCCGTGGGGACCCAGCTCGACACGAGCAAGGGACGTGTCGGGCTCACCTCCGCCGCCGACACCGGCGGTGCGAAGACCCAGACCGCCGACTTCTATCAGGGCATCTTCCAGATCAAGCAGGCCGTCCCGAAGAAGAAGCCCAAGAAGCCGGCCGCCCTGACGACCGACGTCGTGATGAAGGGGCAGATCGCTCGGTCGCAGTGCGCGCCGCTCAAGGGCGCGCGGGCCGCCGCGGTGTCGGCCAAGAAGAAGAAGAAGAAGAAGGGACCGAAGTCCGTCCTCGGCAAGCTGTGGGGCAACGGCAAGGGCAAGTTCCGCACGAGCGGCAAGTACAGCTCGGCGACGGTCCGTGGCACGGTCTGGCTGGTCGAGGACCGCTGCGAGGGCACCCTGACCAGGGTCACGCGCGGTACGGTCAGCGTGCGCGACTTCAAGCGCAAGAAGACCGTGAAGGTGAAGGCCGGCCACAGCTACCTGGCGCGCGCCCTGCGGGCCGCGAGCAAGAGCCACAAGCGGAAGTGAGCAGCACGTGAGGACCGTCCCGTCGCGCACCATCCTGTGGCTCGCGCTCGCAGGAGCGTGGCTCGCGCTGGGGGCGGCGCCCGCGGGGGCGGCGAACAACGGCACGATTCCGGGCTCGCCGTTGACCATCTACGCCAACGACATCGGGCAGCTTCAGGTCGCCTTCAACGGCGCAGCGAGTGGCGAGTTCTACACCGGTGCGCTGGCTCCGGCGAAGGGCGGCCTGACCGCGGCCGTCGCGGTCGGCACGAGCACGACCTTCACGAACTTCGGTCTGCGCGGGAGTTTGCAGTTCACCGGCGTCTCCGCTCCCCAGGTGAGCGGGGATGGCAGTGCCACCAATCCGTGGACCCTGACGACAACGTTCGCGGCTCAGACGCAGGCCGGCGGCCCGCTGCTCAACATCAACGAGACCGTCGTCTACATCAACGGGACGACGCAGGTAGGCGTCAAGTACGCGGTCACAAACGTGACGGGACAGGGCCAGGCGTTGACCGTGCGCCTCTACGAGACGGCCGACGTGCTCCCTGCCGGGACCTACAATGCCTCCGGCTTCCTGATGGGGGCGGCGCCGACGCGAAGGCTCGGCGCCCAAGGCCTTTACGCCAACGCCGGTGGCTCGGACAGCCTCCTCGAGCTCGACCAGTGGGACCGCTTCCAGGAGTCGTACTCCAGCGACCTCGACAACGCCATCGCAGCGAGCACGAGCACGTCGTCGACAGGTCTCAACAACAACTACGTGCCCACGGTCGTGTCGAACGGCGCTGCGGTGGGTGCCCAGTGGAACCTCGGCGTCGTTGTTCCCAGCACTCCCAACGTCACGCGCAGCGTGGCATGGAGCTTCAGTCGCACCAGCGCCCTCGCCCTTGGGGCAGCCAGTGCGAGCCAGGCCACGGGGCAGTCGCAGACGGTCACCGTGACCGCGCGCACGAACGACGGCGCTCCGGACGCCGGGCGCAGCGTGCCCTACACGATCACCGGCGCGAACCCGACCAGCGGCGCCGTGACCACCGGCGCGGACGGCATCGCGGCGATCACGTGGACCGGGAACAAGGTCGGCACGGACACCCTCACCGCCTTCGCCGATCGCGACGGCAATGGCGCCTGGGACGTCAACACCGAACCGCGCCAGATCACCACGGTGACGTGGACCCAGGGGCCGCCTCCCCCGCCCCCTCCGCCGCCGGTGCCGGGCAAGTCGGTGGTGGTGAAGGTGGTCTCGGGTCAGGTGTTCATCAAGAAGCCGGGTGGTTCGCGGGCGACGGGGCCGGCGAAGGGGTTCGTGCCGTTGACGGGGGCGGCGAACGTCCCGATGGGTTCGCAGCTGGATACCAGCAAGGGCCGGGTGGCGTTGACCTCGGCGGCGGACACGGCTGGCAAGAAGACGCAGACGTCGGATTTCTATGACGGGATCTTCCAGGTCAAGCAGGCGGTGCCGAAGAAGAAGCCCAAGAGGGCCAAGGCGTTGACGACCGATCTGATTCTCAAGGGTGAGATCTCGCGTTCGCAGTGCGCGCCGTTGAAGGGCGCGCGGACCGCGGTGTCGGCCAAGAAGAAGAAGAAGGGCCCCAAGTCGGTGCTGGGCAAGTTGTGGGGCAACGGGAAGGGCAAGTTCCGCAGCAACGGGACCTATAGCTCGGCGACGGTCCGCGGGACGGTGTGGCTGACCCAGGACGAGTGCGATGGGACGTTGACGAGGGTCAGGCGCGGGAGGGTGAGCGTGCGTGATTTCAAGCGCAAGAAGACGGTCACCGTGAAGGCGGGCCATAGCTACCTTGCGCGCGCGAAGCGCGCCGCCGCGAAGTCGCACCGCTGAAGCGGCTCATATCGCCACTTCTGGCCACCGTTACGCCTGGAACCTGACCGGGCGTCTAGGACTCCGACGCCCCGCTTGAGGGATCGTCCCTGGTGTCTGTCGGCGGACAAGGGGCTTTGGGGCATGAGGGGCAAGCGCAGTGCGATGACACTGGCGGTGCTGGTTGGGGCGATGTGGGTCGTCGCCGCCGCGCCCGCGGGAGCGACGATCACGGTGACGCGCAACGCGCAAGACGTGGCGACCGCCATCGGCGCGCCGACGATCCCCAACGTGCCCGCGCTCTTCGACCTGATCCCTGTCCAGAATCCCGAGCCGCCGCCGAGCTACGACCCGGTGGCCGTCAGCACGACGCCGCTGCCGCCGTTCCCGTTCGGAGGCACGGGCCAGAGCTACGCGATCCTCTCGACCGGCGACGCGAGCCTCGTCGACACCGACGACCCCGACTTCTTCGCCAGCGCTGACAACCACGAGATCGACCTCACCGAAGAGAATCCGCCCCGCGGGAACACCGCGCATGACGCCACGGTGGTTCGCATCCCGGTCAACGTTGGCAGCGAGACGGGCCTCAACTGCCTGTCCTTCGACTTCCGCTTCCTCTCCGAGGAGTACCCCGACTTCATCGGCGAAGAGTTCAACGACGCGTTCATCGCCGAGCTCCTGCCTCGCGGCGGGGTCTCGACGTGGAGCACCGACGGCTCTGAGATCACGGGGCTCCAGAACGACTTCGCGCTCGACCCGAACGGCAATCCGGTGACCATCAACTCGACCGGTCCCACGTCCATGTCGCCGGTCGAGGCCGCCGGCACGCCGTTCGGCGGTGCGACCGCGCCGCTGCGAGCCCAGGTCCCAGTCGTCCAGGGCAACAGCTACGACCTGATCCTCTCGATCTTCGATCAGGGCGATCAGGCCTACGACACGGCGGCGCTCGTCGACGACCTCCTGCTCCGCAACGCCCCGACGGGAACCTGCACGAGCGGGTCGACGGGCCTGGGGCCGGTCGTCGCGATCACCGGTCCGGCCAACGGCGGGACCGTCAACACCTCGACCCCCACGCTCTCGGGAACGACCAACGGCTCGACGAGCACGGTGACCGTCCGCATCTACAGCGGCGACGTCGCGATCGGCGACCCGGTCCAGACGCTCTCGGCGGCCCGCTCGGGCACCTCGTGGTCAGTGGTGACCGGTGCGCTCGACCCGGGCACCTACACGGCCCAGGCCTCGCAGTCGACGGGTACGAACGGCATCAACGGCATCAGCGGACCGGTGACGTTCACCGTGGTCCCGGCGCAGTCCCAGCCGCCCGCCGGCGGCGGGTCGACCCCGCAGGGCGGCTCGAGCCGCCAGGCGCAGGTCGGCGACCGCGACGGCGACGGCATCCCCGACGACCAGGACACCTCGGACGGCTCGCTGCCGCCCGTGCCCGGCAAGTCGGTGGACGTGAGGGTCGTCTCCGGTGAGGTCTTCATCAAGATCCCGGGCGGCGGCCGCGGCGCGCGGGCGACGGGCCCGGGCAAGGGCTTCGTCCCGCTCAAGGGTGCCGCCAACATCCCCGTGGGCTCGCAGCTCGACACGAGCAAGGGACGCGTGGCGCTCACGTCGGCCGCCGACACGGGCGGCGCGAAGACCCAGACGTCGGACTTCTACGACGGCATCTTCCAGGTCAAGCAGACGCTCCCCAAGAAGAAGCCGAAGAAGCCCGCGCCCCTGATCACCGACCTGGTGATCAAGGGCGCCCCACGCTCGCAGTGCGCTCCGCTCAAGGGCGGTGCCCGCGCGGCGGCCAAGAAGAAGGGGCCCAAGGGCGTCCTCGGAAGCCTGTGGGGCAACGGCAAGGGCAAGTTCCGCACGAACGGCAAGTACAGCTCGGCGACCGTGCGCGGCACGGTCTGGCTGACGCAAGACGAGTGCGACGGCACGCTGACCAAGGTCCAGCGCGGCGTCGTCCAGGTGCGCGACTTCAAGCGCAACAAGACGATCACGGTCAAGGCCGGCCACAGCTACCTGGCCCGCGCGCTGCGCGCCTCGGCCAAGGGCAAGCATCGGTGACGCTCGTGACAGGCGTAACCAGCGCGCGTGGACGCGGTATTGCTGCAGTGGGCGAGGTGTCAGTGGGCGGACCCTGCTGAGATGAGGGGCAATCGACGGGCACGGATGCTGGCCGGGCCGGCCGTCGTCGCGGCGCTGGCGTTCGCCGCGCCCGCGGGGGCGACCATCACGGCCGTCCCGAACACGAACGCAGGAGCGCTGTCTGCGATCCAGGCCGCTGCAGGCCCAGGGTTCACCGTGGCCACGGACAACGCGTTCTTCGTTCCGAGGGCTCCGATGAACTCCCCGGTGGGCATCGCGACGGCGCTACCCGGGTTCCCGCGTGACGGCAAGACGTTTCTGATCCTGTCGACCGGTGACGCCACTGCCGCGGACGACCCCGACCAGGCCGTCCCGTTCCCGAACTTCGACGATGGCGGCGGACTGATCCGCGACCGCGGTGACACCGCGCTCGACGTGACCGCGATGCAGATCAACTATGCGAGTGCGAGGAGTGCGGCCGGAGGACCGGTCGACGCATGCCTCTCCTTCGACTACCGGTTCCTCTCGGAGGAGTACCCGTCGCGCCTCTCGAGCCCCTACGCGGACGCGTTCATCGCGGAGTCCCTTGGCAGCTCGTGGACCACTATGGGTCCGACGATCTCGGCACCGACCACCTTCACGTTCGGCGCCAACAACCCCGTGACCATCAAGTCGGCATCGCTCTCGCCGGCGGAGGCGTCCGGGACGCCGTACTCGGCGGCAACCGCGCTCCTACACGCACAGATCCTGGTGCCCGCGCAGACGGCCACCACGACTCAGCTCTACCTCTCGATCTTCGACCAGAACGACCGCATGTACGACAGCGCGGTCTTCATCGACAACATCCGGCTGACGACGCCCCCCGGGACCTGCTCGAGCGGCTCGACGCCGCTGGGGCCCGCGATCGCGATCACGGCTCCCGCGATCGGGACCACGGTCGCGACCGCGACCCCGACGCTCACGGGCACCGCAGGCAACGGCACGGGAGACGCGACCACCGTGACCGTCCGCATCTACAGCGGCCCTGTGGCGGCCGGTGCTCCGGTGCAGACGCTCGCCGCGCCGAGGTCCGGGACGACGTGGTCGGTGATAACCGGCGCCCTGGCGCCTGGGCAGTACACGGCGCAGGCCACGCAGGCCAACGCGCAGGCCAACGGCGTAAGTGCCCCCGCCACCTTCACGGTGCCGCAGCCCCAGCAGCAGCCTCCGGCCGGCGGCGGCTCCACTCCTCAGGGCGGCAACAGCCAAGCCCCCGGCGACAAGGACAACGACGGCATCCCCGACGACCAGGACACCTCCGACGGCTCGCTGCCGCCGGTCCCCGGCAAGTCGTTCGACGCGCGGGTGGTCTCCGGCACGGTCTTCATCAAGTACCCGGCGGGGCAGGGGCCGCGGGCGGCCACGCCGCCGAAGGGGTTCGTGCCGCTGAAGGGCGCGGCGAACGTCCCCATGGGCTCGCAGCTGGACACGAGCAGGGGCCGGGTCGCGCTCACGTCGGCGGCCGACACGGGCGGCGCCAAGACGCAGACCGCCGACTTCTACGACGGCATCTTCCAGGTCAAGCAGACGCTCCCGAGGAAGAAGCCCAAGAAGGCGGCCTCGCTGGTCACCGACCTCGTCCTCAAGGGCGCAGCCGCGATCGCAGTGCGGGCCGCTCAAGGGCGGTGCCCGCGCGGCGGCCAAGAAGAAGGGGCCGAAGGGCGTGCTGGGCAGCCTGTGGGGCAACGGCAAGGGCAAGTTCCGCACGAGCGGCAAGTACAGCTCGGCGACGGTCCGCGGCACGATCTGGTTGACCCAGGATCGCTGCGATGGGACGTTGACCACCGTGAAGCGCGGCGTCGTCAGCGTTGAGGACTTCAAGCGCAAGAAGAGCGTGACCGTGAAGGCCGGCCACAGCTACCTCGCGCGCGCCCAGCGGGCGAGCGTCAAAGGCTCCGGGCGCGTGAAGTGAGGGTCCCAGGGTGACCATGGCGACCGACGCGCGTATCGGCTCGGAGCTCGCCGGCTACCGCATCGAGACGGCGATCGGGCGCGGCGGGATGGGCGTCGTCTACCGCGCTGAGCAGATCCGGCTCGGGCGCAAGGTGGCGCTCAAGCTGCTGGCTCCCGAGCTGGCCGAGAACGCCGGCTTCCGCGCGCGCTTCGAGCACGAGTCGCGCCTGGCCGCCGCGCTCGACCACCCGAACATCGTCCCGCTCTACGAGGCGGGCGAGGCCGACGGCCTGCTGTTCATCAGCATGCGCTACGTCGAGGGCACCGACCTGCGGGCGGTGCTCACGCGCCACGGCCGCCTCGAGACCGACCGCGCGCTGCGGATCGCCGCGCAGGTCGCGGCGGCGCTCGACGCCGCCCACGCCCGCGGCCTCGTCCACCGCGACGTCAAGCCGGGCAACATCCTCGTCGCCCCCGGCCCCGCCGACGGCGCCCCCGAGCACTGCTACCTCACCGACTTCGGCCTCACCAAGGACACCTCGTCGTCGGTCGAGCTCACCGCGACGGGCACCTTCGTCGGGACGATCGACTACATCGCCCCCGAGCAGATCGAGGGCTCGACGCCCGACGGCCGCGGCGACCAGTACGCGCTGGCCTGCGTCCTCTACGAGTGCCTCACCGGCCACCCGCCCTTCGTGCGCGACGAGGAGATCGTCGTCATGTGGGCGCACCTGCAGGACGAGCCGCCGACGGTCACCGCCGAGCGGCCCGACCTGCCCTCGGCGATCGACGACGTCGTCGCGCGCGCCATGGCCAAGGCGCCGGCCAAGCGCTTCCCGACCTGCAGCGCGATGGTCGCCGCCGCCCGCTCCGCGCTCCTGCCCTCGGGCGCGATCGCGCCCGCCCAGGTCACGCGCGAGCACGCGAAGCCCGCCGCGGTCACGCGCGTGGGTGGCGCCGCCGCCGCGCCCCCGCTCGCCGCCGCCCCGGCACCCGCCGCCGCCCGGGCGCCCGCGACCGCGGCACCCCCACTCGCGCCGCCCCCCGGCGCGCCGCCGGCTCCCCCGACGTTGGCGCCCACGCCCGCGCCGGCACCCGAGCCCCGGCCCGCCGCCGCTCGCAGCCGCCGCGGCCCGCTGCTCGCGGTCGCCGCCGGGCTCGTCCTGCTCGTCGCCGCCGTGGCCGGCGCCCTGGTCGGCAAGAGCGGCAGCGACGACACGACCAGCGCCGGGACCGTCGCGAGCAACCCCGACCTCGAGCTGCGCTACGACGCCCCGTGGAAGCCCGGCGGCGACGGCGCCGTCATCCCCGGCCTCACGCTGACCCGGCCCGTCGCCCTCGCCTCCGGCGGCGCGAGCATCGTCGCGGGCCGGATCGCCAACCCCGGCCCGGGCCTGCTCCCCGCCGGCGTCAAGGCGAAGGCGACCGACGCCGTGAAGCTCGGCGCGACGGCCGCCCTGCGCCACACGGGCGTCCCGGCCAAGGGCGACGTGCCCTCGACCGTCTACGTCGTGCCGACCGACCACGGCCCGGCCGCCGTCGCGTGCGTCGGCGCGACCGCGTCGGACTGCGAGGCGATCGCCGCCACGCTGCGCCTGCGGGCCGCCAACGCGCTCGACGTCAAGCCCGACCCCGCCTACGCGAAGGACCTCTCGGCGCTGCTCGCGGCCCAGAGCCGGCGCGAGAGCGCCGACCGCGCCGCCCTCGGCCGCGCCGGCAGCTCGCGCGCCCAGGGGCCGGTGGCGGCCGACGCCTATCGCGCGCAGGCCAAGCTCGCGGCGCGGATCCGAGCCCTGCGTCCCGAGACCGCGCGCGAGGCCAACGAGCACGTCGCCGCCGCCGTCGCCGCGATCGCCCGCGGCTACCGCGGCCTCGCGAAGGCCGCACGCGCCCACGACGCGGGCGCCTACGCCGCCGCCGGCCGCGTCCTGCGCGGCGCCCACGGCGACCTCGCCGACGCCGTCGCGGTCCTGGGCCTGCTCGGCTACGACGTCAAGGAGGGCTCGTGACATGCGCCGGATGACCGCCCTGCTGATCGCGCTCGTCGCGCTCGCGCTCCCGGCGGTCGCGCTGGCCGTCGCGCCCGTCAACGACGACTACCTGAAGTCCAAGCGCATCAACGCGCCCGGGACGCGCGTGCCGCGCGAGGAGGTCAAGGACTCGATCGACACCACCGAGGCGACGACGCAGCCCGACCTCTTCGTGCCCGAGGCGCCGACGGGCGGCGGCGGGCCCGAGACGACGACCTGCAAGGGCGTCCCCTTCGGCAAGACCGTCTGGTACGACGTCCACCCGGACTCCGACGGCGCGGTCGAGATCCAGACCGGAGGCTTCGACGTCGCGATCGGCCTGTACGAGTTCGATCAGAGCAGCTCGAAGATCACCCGGCTCGTGGACTGCTCGCCCGAGCGCGGCGCCCAGGACTACATCCCGCCCGTCCGCCTGAAGGCCGGCCGCCACTACACGATCCAGATCGGCGGCCTCGACGAGGGCGCCGGGCCGCTCGGCGGCGCGCTGCAGTTCAACTTCCAGTTCTTCGCCGACCGCGACGACGACGGCATCTACGACCCGATCGACAACTGCCCCGACCAGGCCGGCGTGAGCTCCGCGGGCGGCTGCCCGCCCACGCTGCGCGCGACGCCGAAGCTGACGGCCACGCCGACCGGCGGCGGCATCGTCGTCCGGAGTCTCAGCGTCTCGGCGCCCAAGGGGTCGAAGGTCGAGGTCCGCTGCCGGCGCAAGTGCTCGGGCCACCAGGCGCGGACCGCCGGCGTCGTGTCCTTCCCGCTCCTGCGCGGGCGGGCGCTGGCGGCCGGGGCCAGAATCGAGATCTTCGTGACCAAGAAGGCGTCGATCGGCGACTACATCCGCTACGACGTCGTGCGCGGCAACTTCAAGCGCACCGAGCGCTGCCTGCGGCCCGGGTCGCACGTCCCGCAGAGGAAGTGCAAGTGAGCGGCGCGCGGCTCCTGGGCGTCCTCGTGGGCGCGATCGCGGCCTTCGCGGTCGGCTACGTCTTCGCCCACGGCACCGGCGGCAACGAGGCGCAGGCCGCGCCGGCGGTCAAGCCGCTCGCGCTGCCCGCGGCGGCGGTCGCGGCGCCCGTGGCGCAGCGCTCGCTGCCGGCGCTCGCGCCGGCCCCGCGCCCGAAGCGCAAGGCGCCCGCCCGGGCGCCCGCGGCGACCAGCAGCCCCGCGCCCGCGCCGAGCGCGCCCGCCCCGAGCGCGCCGTCGGGTGGCGGCGGCGGCGGGGGCGGCGGAAGCGGCGGCGGCCCCATCATCCAAGGCTAGGAGCAGACGATGAGCCTGTTGTTCGAGATCGTCGAGGGCCCGGATGCGGGGCGGCAGATCGACCTGTCGCGCCCGATCGTCCTCGGGCGCGACGAGTCCGCCGACGTCGTCCTCGGCGACGGCCAGATCTCGCGACGCCACGTGCGCGTCTCGCCGTCCAACGGCGGCGCTCTCGTCGAGGACCTCGAGTCCACCAACGGCACCTTCGTCAACGACGACGAGGTCCACGCCCCGGTCGAGGTCCGCCCCGGCGACCAGCTCCTCGTCGGCGTCACCGTGCTGCAGCTGCGCAGCTCCGAGCAGGTCCGTGCGCAGCCCTCGGCCGTGCTCGCCGTGCCGCCCGGGCTGGCGATCCCCGAGCAGCGCCCCGCCTACGTCGATCGCGGCGACGGACCGGCCGTGCGCGCCGGGCAGGGCGCCGGCATCCCCGAGCTCGACCGCCTCGTCGACTCGCGCGTGAAGTCCAAGGCGGCGCTGGCGCCGCTGGCGGTCTTCGTGCTCGTGGCGCTCGTGGTCGTGATCTACCTGGGCCTGCGCTAGCCGCGGGACGGGCCGCGCCTCAGCGCGCGGCGAAGTAGATGACCAGCGCGACCGCGGTCGCGATGATGATCACGAAGACGATCGTCGCCGGGCCCCACAGTCGCGTGGCCGGGCCGCCGCGCGAGCGCGCGGGGCCGGCCGGCGTGAAGGACCCGAAGGGCTGAGCGCCGGCCGCGGCGGCCGCCGGGCGGACCGGAGTGGCCGGAGCGGAGGGCGGCGGCGGCGGCGGGGGCGGAGCGGCAGCGACCGGCGCGGGCGCCTCCACGATCGTCTCCTGCGTCGGCGGCGCGGCCGGAATCGGGCGCACGATCGTCGCGTCGGGCAACGGCGGGCGCTCGCGCAGCCGCGTCGCGCCCGGGTCGACCTCGGGCTCGGGCACCTCGACCTCGATCTCGAGCTCGGTCTCGCCCAGCACGACCCGCGCGCTCTCGGAGATCACCACGGTCGAGGTCAACCGCGCGCCGTCGACGAAGGTCCCGTTGGTCGAGTCGAGGTCCTCGAGCTCGACGCCGTCGTCGTGCGGGCGCACGGCGAGGTGGCGGCGCGAGACCTCGTCGTCGTCGACGGTGACATCGGCATTCTCGCGGCCGACGATGAGCTCGCCGACGAGCTCGATCCGCTCGCCCGAGCGCGGGCCGGATCGCACGATCAGGAAGGGCATGGGCGCGACACTAACCGTCCGCGCCGCGCGCGCCCACTGCAATTAGTCGAGCGTACGCCGTGGCCGTCGGCGGGCGGGCGGCGGGGTCCTTGCGCAGCGCGTAGCCGATCGCCTCGCCGAGGCCGGGAGGAGCGTCATCGCGCGCGGCGCACGGGTCGGCCGGGACCTCGTCGAGATGGCCCATCCCGACCTCGAGGAGGCTGCGCCCGGCGAAGGGCGCCGCGCCGGCCACGCAGGCGTAGATCGTGCACCCGAAGGCGTAGAGGTCCGAGGCCGCGTCCGGTTCCTGGCCGCGGATGACCTCCGGAGCCAGGTAGTCGATGGTCCCCACCATCTGGCCGGCGCGCGTGAGCGTCGAGTAGTCGGTGCCCTTGGCCAGCCCGAAGTCGGCGAGGAGCGCGTCTCCGCCGGCGTCGAGGAGGACGTTCGACGGCTTGACGTCGCGGTGGACGATCCCGGCGTCGTGCAGCGCGTCCAGACCGGCGCCGACGTGCGCGGCGATGCGCAGCACATCGGCGAGCGGCAGCCGGCCCTCGGCGGCGAGGCGCTCGTCGACGGTCGTCCCCTCGACGAGCTCGAGCGCGAGGTAGTGGCGGCCGTCGTCCTCGCCCGCGTCGACGATCCCGACGAGATGGCGGTGCTCGACCGTGCCCGCGGCCCGCGCCTCGCGCAGCAGGCGGCGCACGTGCTGCTCGTCGCCGCTCGGCCCGGGCTTGAGCAGCTTGAGGGCCACGAGCTCGCCCGTCTCCTCGTTCGCGGCGCGGAAGACGCGGCCCATCCCGCCCTCCCCGAGGGCCGCCTGCAGGCGGTAGGGCCCCACCACGTCGCCGACCTCGGCCACGGCCCCTGAGGATAGACCCGGGTCGAACCCTCGTCTCTTGGGTCTTGACCAGCGGCGCGGCACGCTCGATAGTCGGCCCGTGCGGGGTTCTCGCAAGCCATGGATCGGCGCGCTCTTCGTGACCTGTGCCGTGGCCGTGGGCCCCGTCGCGGGCGCGACCGGGACCGCGATCCCGTCGCAGGCGGCGCTGCCGCCGCCGATCGCCGGCCAGACGGTCAACGCCAAGGTCAGGGCCGGGGAGGTCCGCTACCGCCTGCCGGGGGGCACGACCTTCGTCGCGCTCACGGAGCCCACGCAGCTTCCGATCGGCACGACCTTCGATACCACCGCCGGACGCGTCACACTGACGTCGGCCGCCGACGAGGCGGGCGGGACACAGCACGCATGGTTCTACGAGGGCACCTTCACCGTGGGGCAGACCTCCGGGCCCAACCCGGTCACGACGCTCAGCCTGGCGGGGCGCAAGCCGAGCTGCGCCGGGGGGCGGGCGGCGACGGCCGACGCCGCGAAGGCCAAGCGCCGGACGCGCCACCTGTGGGGCGACGGCAAGGGCCGCTTCCGCACGGCGGGCCAGTTCGCAGCGGCGACGGTGCGCGGCACCCGCTGGGTCGTCATCGACCGCTGCGACGGGACGCTCACGCGCGTCGTCCGCGGCTCGGTCTCGGTGCGCGACGAGGTTCGCCACGTGACCGTCGTCGTCACCGCAGGCCACCAGTACCTGGCGAAGGCGCCGCGCAGCAAGTGAGCTGGGTCTCGGTCTTCGCCGCCTTCCTCGTCGCCCACATGGTGGGCGACTACCTGCTGCAGACCGACTGGCAGGCGCGCCACAAGCGCGGCGGCCTGAGCGACCCGGCCGCGCGGCCGGCGCTCGTCAAGCACGTCACGACCTACACGCTCGCCTTCGTGCCCGCCTTCGTCTGGATCGCGACGGAGCTCGACGTCGGCTGGGCCGTCGTCGCGGCGCTGCTCGTGTTCGTCCCGCACCTGATCGTCGACGACGGCCGCGTCGTGCGCGTCTACCTCAACCGCGTCAAGCACGTCGAGGGCTTCGACGTCGGCGTCGCCTCGTCGGTCGACCAATCCTTCCACGTGCTCTCGCTCTGGCTCGTGGCGCTGCTGCTGGGGGCCGCGTGAACCGCCGCGCCCGGCGCGTGCGCACGCTGCTGCTCCTGGCGGCGATGGTCGTCATCGTCGGCGGCGTCTTCGCGCTGGACCGCACGCACGCGCTGCAGCGCCTGGAGTACACGAGCGTCAACGAGCGCTTCACGGTCCGCGGCAAGAGGCCGCCGCCGAAGAATGTCGTCATCGTCGCCATCGACACGAAGACCTTCTCCGACATGGACGTGCGCTGGCCGTTCCGGCGCAAATACCACGCGCAGGTGGTCCGCAACCTCACCCGCGCCGGCGCGTCGGTGATCGCCTACGACGTCCAGTTCACCGAGCCCGACACCGACCACCCCGCCGACGACGACCTGCTCATCGAGGCGGTGCGCAAACAGCCGCGCACGGTGATGGCGACGACCGAGGTCTTCGAGAACGGGACGACGCGGATCTTCGGTGGCGCGCTCGGCCTGCGCTACAGCCGCGCCACCCCGGCGGACTCCAACTACATCAACGACTCGGACGGGCGGATCCGGCACGTCGCCTTCAAGATCGACGGCCTGCGGACCTTCCCCCTCGCGGCCGCCCGTGCCTACCGGGGCCGCAACATCGCGCTGCCCAAGGGCAAGAGCGCGTGGATCGACTACAAGGGCGACACGCCGAGCATCCGCCGCATCAGCTTCAGCGACGTCTACAACGGCAAGTTCGAGGACTCCCAGGTGCGCGGCAAGATCGTCGTCGTCGGCCCGACCTCGCCGATCTTGCAGGACCTGCATCCGACGTCGACCACGGCAAGCGGGCTGATGCCGGGCGCCGAGATCCAGGCCAGCTCGATCGTCACCGCGCTCGAGGGCTTCCCGCTCCACAACGCGCCGCGCTGGCTCGACATCGTGCTGCTCGTCGCGCTCGGCGTCCTGACGCCTCTCGTGGCGCTGCGGCTGCGGATCTTCCCCGCCCTCGCGATCGGGGTTCTCGCCCTCGCGGGCTTCATCGTGGCCGCGCAGCTGGCGTTCAACGACGACGGTGCGGTCCTGACCGTCGTCTACCCGGCGCTCGCGGGCGTGCTCGCGCTGCTGGCCACGGCGCTCATCCACGGCGTCACCGTCGCCTTCGAGCGCGAGCAGGCGCGCGACGCCTTCGCGCGCTTCGTCCCCGAGGCCGTCGTCGACGAGGTCCTCAGGAACGCCGACGGCGCCCGCCTCGGCGGCGTCCAGCGCGAGGGGACCGTCATGTTCAGCGACCTGCGCGGCTTCACCTCGTTCGCGGAGACGCTCGAGCCGGAGACGGTCATCGACTCGCTCAACCGCTACCTCACCGCCATGAGCGAGGCGATCCTCGACCACGGCGGGACGCTCGTCGCCTACATGGGCGACGGCATCATGGCCGTGTTCGGCGCGCCGCTGCAGCAGGACGACCACGCCGACCGCGCCCTCGCCGCCGCGCGCGACATGCTCGACCGCCTGCACGGCTTCAACGCCTGGCTGCGCGAGGAGGGCCTGCACGAGGGCTTCAAGATGGGCATCGGGCTCAACAGCGGCCAGGTGATGTCGGGCCACGTCGGCTCCGAGCGGCGGTTGGAGTACACGGCGCTGGGCGACACGACGAACACCGCCGCGCGCCTGGAGGGCATGACCAAGGGCACGCCCTACCAGCTCTACGTCGCCGACTC
Source organism: uncultured Actinomycetes bacterium (assembly GCA_963851295.1). GTDB lineage: Bacteria > Actinomycetota > Thermoleophilia > Solirubrobacterales > Solirubrobacteraceae > JAOPZW01. The sequence goes on from CAWKOS010000011.1 coordinate 108,687, forward strand.
CACGCGCAGCTTCCTGCGCCAGCCGGCCGACGACCTCGTCGAGGTCGGCGAGTTCGAGGTCCGCGGCCGCGTGGCGAAGATCAAGCTCTGGTCGCTGCGCGAGGAGCCCGCGCCCGACGAGCAGCCCTCGGAGGCCACCGTCGAGGTCTCGACTTGAGGGCGGTTGCGCCGCGGGCCACGACCCGGTTAGGGTCGGCCTCGCGTCATCAGCAGGTGCGTTTGCCTCACTGCGGAAGGGAGATCCGTTGACCAGTCGATTCCGACTCGCGGCGCTGTCCGGTGCGATCGTCGCGTCGCTCGCGCTGCCGGCCGCCTCGCAGGCGCTCACGAAGACCGTCTACGAGGGCCTGCCGCCCCAGCCCCAGAAGAAGTTCATCGATCCCAAGCTGAACACCGATGCGATCGACTTCTTCCCGCACGCCTCGACGATCCACGTCGGCGACAAGATCACCTTCGCCGCCACCGCGTTCCACAACGTCGACATCCCGGCCACGGGCAAGAAGCCGGTGACCCTGCTCGGCCCCACGGGGACGAACGTCGCCGGCTCCAACGACGCGGCCGGCAACCCGTACTGGTTCAACGGCTTCCCGAACTTCGGCTTCAACAAGGACCTCATCCAGGGGACTCCGCCGGTCAACTACGACCCGTTCAAGACGCCCAAGGGGAAGGCGAACACCTTCACCTACACGGGCAAGAAGGGGGTCGCGACGCCGATCCCGTTCGGCGACAACCCCAAGCCGCTGACCGTGACCTTCTCGAAGGCCGGCACCGTGAAGTACTTCTGCGACCTGCACCCCGGCATGGAGGGCGTGATCCACGTCCTGGCCAAGTCCAAGAAGATCCCGAGCGCGAAGGCCGACGCCAAGGCGCTGAAGGCGCAGATCGATCGCGACTTCAAGATCGCGAAGGGGCTCCTGGCCCAGAAGCCGCCCGCCAACACGATCGACGTCGGCAAGGCGGGCAAGTTCGGCGTGGAGTACTTCAGCTTCTTCCCCGGCAAGACCACGGTTCCGGTGGGAACGACGCTCAAGTTCCAGATCACGCCGCTGTCCTTCGAGAGCCACACGGCCACGACCGGCCCGGGCGGCCCGATCGACAACCCGACCAGCTACCTGGGCGTGATCGCGGCCTCGTTCTTCTCGAGCCAGTTCGTGCCGCAGGGCATCTACCCGAGCGACCCGTTCGGGACGGTCGGCACCCTGACGCCGCAATCGCACGGCAACGGGTTCTGGAACTCCGGCGCGCTGGACAACGTCAAGTCCTCGGCACAGCCGACGAGCAACTCGGTGACCTTCACGGCGCCGGGGACCTACGAGTTCTATTGCATGGTGCACCCGCAGATGCACGGCACGGTCGTCGTGCAATGACCGGGTGAGAGGCTCGGCGCGGGCTGCCTAGCCCGCGCCGCCCAGCCCGGCCATCCAGCGCAGCGCGCCGATGCTCGGCCGGTAGAGGTACTCGCCGCCGCGCATCGTCACGAAGCGCGGCTGGCCCTTGAGGAAGAACGGCGGGTGGCCGGGGATGGTCATCTTGCCGTCGCCGTTGGTGCCGGGCTCGCCGATGAGGAAGTCCTTGTCGGGGCCCAGGCCGAACGGGTCGCCGTCGTCGATCCACAGCGTCTGGATCGTCTCGAACTGGCGCCAGATGCTCGCGTTGAAGCACACGAAGACGAGGCCGCGCTCCTGGCCGTCGTCCTCCATGGCGCCCTCGGGCAGCGGCGGCCCGTACGTGCGCCCGCGGCGGATGATGCGGTGGCGGTTGGTCATCCGGCCCTTGAAGAAGCCCTCCGCGTCGCGCGGGTTGGCGCGGCGGATGTGGGAGCCCAGCGGGCACTTGAGGCCGGCCGGGTCGTCGGCGTAGCCGAAGTCGTTGATGCGCGCGGGATCCGCGACGAGCGCGGCGTCGGGCCCGTCGGGCGAGGTCGCCAGCGGCGTCCCGTCGGGCCAGCGGCCGACGATCTTCGCCGCCAGCATGTCGGCGCCGCCCGGGTACGCGCGCCCCTTCTCCTCCATGTACGCGCGGAAGGCGGCCACGTCGGTGTGGAGCTTGCGGTAGACCTCGAACGTCCCGTTGCGGTCGAAGGGCGCCGCGGGCGCGTCGGGCAGGTTGCCGTCCTCGTCGATGTGCCCGTGCAGGAACTCGCCGGTGCAGACGTCGCGCCAGCCGCCGGCGCCGTCGGGCTGGCCGTCGCCCGGACGCGCCTCCACGCCGCTGCCATTCAGCGCCGGCTGGGCGATGCCGTCGAAGAAGCCGAAGTGGTCCTTGCCGCCGGACAGCGCCTCGGCGCGCGTCTCGTTGATGACGGTCGTCGCGCCGTGCGCCTGGCCGAACCGGCGCAGCACCTCGCGGCGCTCGTCGAGCACGTCGTTGTCCTGCGCGTAGACCGTGATGAGGACGTGCGCCTCGCCGGTGCCCAGCCCGGGCTCCCAGTGCTCGGGCGCGCTGGGGCCGCGATCGCCGAGGCGCTCGGCCCGCGCGGCCATGCCTTCGCGGAACTCGGCCGGGAACGAGGCGAGGATCTCGTCGGGCACGCCGAGCGTCTGCAGGCCGCTGTAGGTGAAGGCCGCATGCGTCGCGGTGACCGGCGGGCCGTCCTGCCAGGGCTCGGCCGTCGCCACCTCGGTGAGCGTCGCGCTCAGCAGCGTGCGCGCCCGGTCGACGTCGTCGATGTGCAGGAAGATGTACGCGGCCGTCGGGAAGGTGTAGCCGCGCAGGACGTTGCCCTGGATGTCGGCGAGGTCGAGGTCGGCGGGCTCCGACCGGCGGCGCGGCAGGTTCGTGGGGCGGCGGATCTTGAGGTCGAGCACGGGCTGGCGGCGGCGCTCCATCAGCGGCCTTCCTTCGCGAAGGTCGCCAGGAAGCGCTCCTGCAGCGTGGCGGCGTCGAGGCCCTGCGCGTCGGCGGCGAAGTCGACGAGCTGGTCGCGCAGCGCGAGACCCTCGCGGACCCTCGCGACGGTGCCGCCGTGGTAGGCCGAGGCGAACAGGTGGGTGTGCCGCTGGTGGACCTTGATCCAGGCCTTGAACGCCGTGCGATCCGCGGTGCCCGGGTAGCCCACGCAGTGGCTCCACCAGCCGTCGGCCTCGTCCGCAATCCGCTCGCAGATCAGGTCGAGGTAGGTGTCCAGGTCGCCGTCGAAGCTGCTGGTGAACACGAGCCAGCTGGACTCCAGGCGGTCGAGGTCGTGCTTCGGGCCCTGATCGACGAGCTGGTCGAAGATCTGGATGCGCGAGAGGTGCAGCGTGTCCAGCCGCGCGAGCGGGCTCTCGGCGCCCATCGGCAGGCCCTCGATGTAGGCGCGCAGCTCCTCCTCGTGGCCCGCGATGATCGGCGCGAAGGTGGTCAGGGCGTAGGCGCCGGCGACGCGATTGCGCGACTCGCCCATCACAGATGCGCCTGGTGGTCGGCCAGGAAGCGCTCGTAGGCGGCCTTGAACTCCTCGGGGCTCTGGCGCTCGGCGTCGGCGCGCAGCTTCTGGAAGTCGTCACGCACCTCGAGCGCGGCCTTGCACATCCGCGTGCTGGCGTGCGGATAGGCGCAGTAGTAGTGGCCGCCCTCCATGCTGTTGCGCGCGATCCACGCCTTCAGCGGCTCGGCCGGCGGTGGGTAGGGGAAGTGGATCCCGCGGCCCCAGACGAAGCGGATGTCGTTGGGGATGACGTAGGCGAAGGCGTCGATGTAGTGCTGCCAGGGCCCGTCGAAGTTGCTCTCGAAGAACGTGTAGCCGTAGTTGAGCTTCTGGCGCTTGGCCGGATCGACGCTCGGCAGCTCGTGCACGATCGTCCAGCGCACGAAGTGGATGAAGTCGAACTGCAGGATGTGCTTCTGGGCCAGCGGCACGTACTTGCCCAGCCAGAAGCCCGTCTTCAGGACCGGCTCCCAGCGGCGGCGCACGGGTGTGAACAGCGTCAGGCCCGTCATCCTGCCGATGACGTTGCCCGGCGGCTTCTCGGGCGTCGCGCCCGCGCTGCGCTCGATGCTCTGGACCTGCGTGCTCATCAACGGCGTCCCCAGATCTCCCTGCCCTCCGCCGCGCGGCGGGCGTGGCCCGGGGCGGCGAAGCGCTCGTAGTACTCGACCTCCAGGTGCGAGAACTGCACCCAGGTGCCCGGAAGGTAGAAGGCGTCGGTGTGCGCCGGGAAGCGGCCGTAGGTCTCGACCAGGTAGCGGCAGATCTCCTTGGTGTACTCGATCGCCTCGGGCGGATGGTGCGCGGCGTTCTTGAGGTAGCCGGCGGCGCTCGCGCTGTCCTTGTAGGCCTGGCCGAAGACCTCCGGGTCGGCGTAGGCGCCGCCCGGCCCGAACTTCTCCTCGATGACCTGGTCGACGGCGGCGTCCATGTCGGTGACGTACGGCGGGCACAGGCCCTCGAGGACGCCGTCGATGCCGACGTAGTTGGGCTGCGAGGCGGGTACCGGAGGCCAGCGCTTGAAACGCGACGTCGCGGGGTTGGTGCTGTGCTCGCGGAAGCCGAGGCCGAGGTGGCCCTTGGCCGGGTCGCGGCGCATCACGTGGGGGATCATCGGCGCGCCGTGCACCCAGCCGCCGAGGCGCAGCGCCTCGCCGAGCAGCATCAGGTTCTGCATCAGGAAGTACGCCTCGTGGTCGGTGCGCACCGTCGTGAGGCTGCCCATCGGAGCCGGCGTGTCGGGCGTGACGAGGCCGCCGCGCACGCGCTTGATCCCGCCGATCGGCTGGTAGGGGATCGGGTCGACGAGGCCGATCTTGGCCGCGGCCCACGCGATCCAGTCGGCGGCGCCCTTGGGGCGGAACGGGCGCCAGTCGTCGACGAACAGCGGCGCGGTGCCCTTCGGCTCGGAGAGCAGGATGAGCAGCACGTTGATGTACTGGCGCGTGTTGTCGACGACCGGCAGGAAGCAGGTCGTGCCCGGCGCGTTGGAGTGCTGGGCGTTCCAGCCCAGGTAGTACGGCCACTCGCGCGGGAACTCGAAGCGCTGGTCGTAGACCTTGCGCTTGACCGCGTTGGCATAGGCCAGCCAGTGCTCCTCGGTGCGGTCCTCCCAGCGCGCCGGGATCTCCTTGAAGACCTCCATCGCCTCGCGCTCCCACGGCCGGCGCAGGAGCCAGATGCCCTCGTCGTTGATCATGAACATCGACGTGGCCTGGGCGTTGTCGGCGCTCGAGGCGGCGCGGCCGGTGACGTGCAGGAACGGCGTGCCGAGCTCGGGCTTGCCGCTGGGCTTGTCGAGCGGGCCGTCGTGCATAACGGCGCCGGTCGGGCCGGTGCCCGCGATGAGGATGGCCTCCTCCAGCGGCGTGAGCGGCGAGGGCTCGTTGGCGCTCTCGTAGCTCATGTCGCCCGCCTTCAGGGACACGCCCTGCGCGACGCGGCGCGTGCGGCGGTCCTGCATGCAGGCCATGATCGGGTAGCTGAAAAGGTCCTCGAGGGCGGCCGGGCGGGTGCCGGTCGTCTCCGGTGCTGGTCCGTCTGCGGTGGTGCTCACGAGTCCTGTCGCTCCAGCTCGGCGAGGGCGGTCGGGAAGATGTCGCGCGCGGCATTCTCGCCGAGCCACATGTCGAGATGGGCGTAGTCGTCGAAGACGTGGTGCTTGTAGAGGCCCGGGTCGTTGCTGCCGCGCACGAGGTCGTAGCTGCGCTTGAGGCCCTTGGGCACGAACATCCGGTTGTGCTCGCCGGTCAGGAACGTGATCGGGATCCGATAGCGGTCGAGGTTGGCGAGGTAGGCGTCGGCGCCGTTGCGGTCGACGGCGCGGCCCTTGCGGATCATCCGCGAGATGTGCTCGAAGAAGGTGATGTTGCTGATGCCGAAGATGCTCGGCACGGCCGAGTCCATCGTCTCGTCGTTGATGTTCGAGAAGTCGAAGACGTCGCCGTAGATGAAGTAGATCCGGCGGCCCACCGGGCTGTCATAGACGTGGCGGAAGGGCAGCGCGCGCATGGCGAGCTCGACCGCGCGGTCGGGCAGGTAGTCGGGGTTGTAGTCGGTGTTCAGGCCCTTGATCCCCAACTTCTTGAAGGCCGTGGCCAGGCGCACGCCCGCGCGCAGCTGGTTGCCGGGGGTGGCGACCGGGTGGCCGGCCAGCGACGAGAAGGTCGCCGAGCGCACGCCCTGGAGGCCGCCGCCGATGGCCATGAACAGCGACAGGCCGCCGACGCAGTGGCCCATCGCCTGCACCGAGTCGGCGCCGCTGAGCTTGCGGATCTCGCCGATCGCGGCCGGCCAGTCGCGCATCGCGATGTCGTCGACGGTGAACTGGGTGCGGCTGGACTCGAGGTCCGGGCTGGCGCGGTAGTCGAGCAGCCAGACGTCATAGCCGCGCTCGCCGAGCGCCTGCACGTAGTTGAGCGGCACGGTGTCGACCGCGAACGCCCGCGCGGCGTTGCCGTAGCCGGGGGCGAGGACGATCGGCCCCTTCGTCCCGAGCGCGTAGTGGGTCAGACGGATCTCCGTGCCATCGGAGGTCATCACCGCGTGCATCTCGGGCTGCGGCAGTGTGGCAGCGCCTCCGGGCCCCCGGTCGGCGGTCGCTTGCTCCATTCGATCCTCCTTGACGGCGTGCATGCCTGTCGCTTGAACGCCTTTCTATCCGCGCCCGCTCTCAAAGGCAAGCCCGAATGGACAGGGTGTCACCGCCCCTTGCCGCTCGCGGCGGAATCAGCGGGGCCGGACGGTCGCGGGCCCGAGACGGACGGCAAATCCCCCCGAAAGGACGTGGAGAAAATCCCACAGGGTCCGCCTCGTGGGATATCTATTCGGCAATGCGCGCAGCCATGGACCGGCTCGAGCGATTCGTCACACAGCACCGGCGTCTCGTCTTGGGGGTATGGGCCGTGCTCGTCGTTGCGGCGGTGCCGTTCGCCGCGCAGCAGACGAAGCACCTGACCGCGGGCGGGTTCGAGGTGCCCGGCTCCGGCTCGCTGGCCGTCTCGGATGCGCTCAAGCGCTTCCCGGGCGTGCAGACCGAGCCGCTGATCCTCGTCTTCGACAACTCCAAGCACGACGCCTCGGCGCTGGGCGCGTCCGTCGACAAGGCCCAGAAGGAAGTCCAGGGCATCGCCAACGTCGGGATCTCCAAGCAGTCCGCCGACGCCGCCAAGGCCGCGGGCGACCAGGACATCGTGCTCGTGGCGCTCGACGTCAACGGCGGCGCGGACGCCGCGGTCGACGCCGCCGTCGACCTGCGCAAGAACCTGCACATCGAGAACAACGGCAACCTCGCCCTGCCCGTCCACCTGGTCGGCCAGCAGGCGCTCTGGGCCGGCCTTCAGGACGTGTCGAAGAAGGACCTCGAGAAGGCCGAGTTCGCCGGCTTCCCCGTCGTCTTCATCATCCTGCTCGCCGTCTTCGGGTCGCTGGCCGCCGCGCTGCTGCCCTTCAGCCTCGGCCTCGCCGCCGTGCTGCTCACGGGCGCGGGCGTCTACTTCCTCTCCCAGCACCTGCAGATGTCGGTGTTCGTCACGAACATCGCCTCGATGCTCGGCATCGGCGTCGCGGTCGACTACTCGCTGTTCATCCTCTCGCGCTACCGCGAGGAGCTGCACAACGGGCTCGATCCCGAGACGGCGCGCGCCGCCGCCATGCGGACCTCGGGCCTGGCGGTCACGGTGTCGGGGATCACGGTCCTGATCTCGCTCGCAGGGCTCTTCCTCATTGACTCCAAGACGATGCGGTCGATGGCGATCGGCGCGATCATGGTGGTGGCGATCGCGGTCCTGGCGGCGATCACGCTGCTGCCCGTGCTCATCGCGATGCTCGGCAAGCGCGTCTACGAGCGCGGCACGATCATGACGTGGGTCAGCAAGCAGTGGCACCGCATCAGGCCCGAGCGCCCGGCCGACGACCGCGACCCGTTCTGGACGCGCTGGACGACCAGGCTCATGCAACGCCCTGTGCTCTACGGGTCGATGGCCACGGTCACGCTGCTGATCATCGCGATCCCCGCGCTCTCGCTGAAGTGGGGCACCGCCGCGCTCGGGCAGCTTCCCAAGGACAACGAGACGCGGATCGGCTTCGAGCAGGCCGCCAAGGCCGCCGGCCCGGGCTCGCTGGGCCCGGTGCTCGTCGTCGCCGACGCCGGCAGCGGCAAGGTCGACCAGGCCGCGCTCGGCCAGTTCAAGCAGGCCATCCAGAAGACGCCGGGCGTGGCCAAGGTGGCCGACCCCGTGACCTCCAAGGACGGCCACGCCGTGCTCATCACGGTCACGCCGACGACCGACCCCGAGAGCGACGGGTCCGCCGCGCTGGTCAAGCGATTGCGCGATCCCGCCGGGCCGGCGTCGACGCTGAAGGGGGTCGACGTCGAGGTCGGCGGCGCGGCGGCGCAGAACCACGACTTCAGCGACCTCATCTCGGGCTCGCTGTGGAAGATCCTCGTCTTCGTGCTGCTCTTCAGCTACGTCGTGCTCTTCTTCCTGCTGCGCTCGGTGCTGCTGCCGCTGAAGGCGGTGATCATGAACCTGCTGTCGGTGGCCGCGGCCTACGGGGTGCTGGTCATCGTCTTCCAGTACGGCTGGACGGACAGCATCATCGGCTTCGACCACCTCGGCTACGTCAACGCGCTCACGCCACCGCTGCTGCTGGCGATCGTCTTCGGCCTGTCGATGGACTACGAGGTCTTCCTGCTCTCGCGCATCAAGGAGCGCTATCAGGCCACCGGCGACAACCGCACGGCGGTGGCCGAGGGCCTCGCGGCGAGCGCCAAGACCATCTCCAGCGCGGCGATCATCATGGTCGCGGTCTTCGCGATCTTCGCGCTGACCGGCCTGCCGCAGGTCAAGGAGATCGGCGTCGGCCTCGGCGTGGCGATCTTCCTCGACGCGACGCTCGTCCGCCTCGTCCTCGTGCCCGCGACCATGGAGCTCATGGGCAAGTGGAACTGGTGGCTGCCGAGCTTCTTCGACCGGATCCTGCCCGAGCTCGACTTCGAGAGCGGCGCGCCGCCGCCCGAGCCGGCCGAGCAGCCGCCGCTGGTCACGACGCCCGGCTAGCGCGAGCGCGCGACGGGCGTCATCCGCAGCCCGCCCTTGGGGGCGATGGTGCCGGTCGCGACCGGCCGCGGCTCGCCGTCGTCCACCGGGCGCAACGCCCACCGCTGGCCGAGGGTGGCGAGGATGAGGATCGCCTCGGTGGTGGCCAGCCCGTGGGCGTGGCACTCGTACGGGCCGGCCGAGAAGGGGAAGTAGGAGATCGCGGGCGGTCGGGGCGCGCCGTCGCCCCAGCGGTCGGGGTCGAAGCGCATCGGGTCGGGCCACAGCTCGGGGTCGCGATGCGTGATCCACTGGCTCATGACGATCACGTGGTCGGCGGGGATGGTGGTGCCGTCGACGGCGTAGTCGGCCGTGACCTGGCGGAAGAAGCCCGGGATCGGCGGGTAGAGCCGCAGCGACTCCTTGACGATGTGGCGGGTGTAGATCAGCGCGCCCAGGTCGTCGGCGGTGGCGGGGCGGTCGCCCAGCACCTCGTCGAGCTCGGCGTGCCAGCGCGCCTCGATGTCCTCGTGGGTCGCCAGCAGCTGCAGCGTCCACGTGAAGAGGACGTGCAGCAGGTCCGCCCCGAGCCACTGCTTGAAGGTCGCCCGCACGACCCCGTCGTCGGTCTCGCGCGCCGCGATAGCGCTGAGCACGTCCTCGCGCGGGCGGGCGCGGCGCTCGGCGATCATGGCGTCGATGGCGGCGTCGAGCCGGTCGCGGGCGGCGCGCGTGCGCGAGCTCGCGGGCGTCGGCCAGCCCCAGCGCGCCGAGCCGAAGGGGCCCAGCAGCCACTGCATCGCGGCGATGCCGGCCTCCTGCGCCTGCAGGAGCTCGGGCGAGGCGTCGAGGTCCTCGCCGGTCAGGGTCTCCCACTCGATCGACCAGCACAGCGAGCGCAGCTCGGTGAAGAGCTCGATCGGCGCGCCCTCGGTCCACGAGTCCGCGCGCCGCGCGGCGCGCGTCACGGCGGTCCCCGCGGCCGCGGCGGGGTCGGCGAGCACCGGCTTCCACAGCTCGTCGCGCTGGCGGTGGTGCTCGGCGCCCTCGGTGAGGATCAGCCCGCCGCCATACCAGCGGTCGAGCGCCATCATGCGCCCGCGCGAGAGCGGCGGCCAGTCCTCGCTCTCGAGCACCTGCTTGATGTGCTCGGGGCGCGTGAGCAGGTGGCAGTGCATGTTGCCCAGCGTGAACGGGACGATCTCGCGCCCGTCGTCGCGCAGGCTGTCGAGGAAGCGGAGCGGATCCGCGCCGAAGCGGGCGAGCGTGAGCACGTCGGCTACAGACCGATCCCGGGAACTCCCGATCCGCCCGCCATCGACTGCAGGTCGTCCCAGGCCTTGGCCGCGAGCTCCCAGTCGGTCTCGGAGTCCTGCTCCTCGGGGTGGCGCAGCATGCGGATGAGGTAGGCGAAGGCGGCGAGCATGGCGATCGCGGCGAAGGCGATCTGCACGCTGAGGACGCCCTCCTCGGTCCAGTAGACGTCGTCGAGCTCGAGCAGCAGCGCCGACTCGTCGAGCACCAGCGCCACGCCGACCCCGAACGGGATCGCCAGGTAGCGGTCGTAGTCCTTGCCCTTGACCCCGATGGCCACCCCGCCGGCGGCGAGGCTGAGCAGGCCGCCGGGGATGAAGTGATGGATGTGGCGGCTGCCGACGACGACGTCCTTGATCGGCCCGAGGCCGCCCTTGGTGCGGATCGTCCACGTGATCCAGCGCGTGATCCCGAACGCGGTGGTGAAGGACGCGAGCATGTTGAACCAGGCGT
>CAWKOS010000012.1:0-167801 GCA_963851295.1 uncultured Actinomycetes bacterium
TGAATCGCTGGCAAAACACAATGCGTCGCGGCCACGTCCTCGGGCTTCGATCCATACCGCTGCGAGTGTCACCGCACCACCGTATCCGACGTTCTAGACGCACGGCTGGCGCCCCTACCGGGGGGTCGAGTCGGACACGCCCCCACTGGTGCCTCGGACGCCAAGGAACTGCGGAACGGACGTGCCATCGACGGCCACGCCTGGCCCCTTGTCGACGACCTATCGCTGCTGCGACCACTCAACACACGCCGAAGCAGAAGGTTCATGGGCGCCGCTTCTCAGGCAGCCGTTAGACCCACATTCCGCGTCCACTTCGGCTGCCTGCTCGCCCCGTGACGTCTTCGGCCGCCGCGTCGGGCCAGTAGGCAGCGGCGCCGGGAAGCTTCGGGGAGAGCAGGAGCGAGAGGTTGGCCGGCGCACTGCCGTTCTCGCCGCGGAGGACCACCTCCGCGCGCGCACTCGCCCGCCCCTGCTTTGAGACGTCGGCCCACACGCACACTCAGGAGATTGGCTCATGCCGTGGTCAGGTCAGGTCAGCGGCGTTCGGCCTTCGCTGCCCGTGACGCGATCGCTACTACCTCCGTCAAGACGCTAGCGCGGCGTCGACCAGGGGTCGGGCGATCGTCCAGGCCTGAGGGCGGGCCTCTGTGGCGCGAGGACTTCCTGCTGCGTGAGGGCACGGCCCGGTTATGGATTTCACGAGCACAACGCCGGCGAGCGTTGTCCGCTGCGCGGAGCAAAGGCGCCACTGCGCGCGCATGAGATTCACGTAGCGCTCGCTCGCGGCGATCCGGTCGCGTTCGCGATCGACTGCGGCAGCCAGGTGCGGACACTCGCCGGCGCGGGCCTCAGCCTCGCCTGGATCCATTCGACCAGGAGCGCAGCGACAGGGGATGACGTTGTTTGACCGGAGGTAGCGCAACAATCAGGCGCCGTGAGCAGTCTGAGCGAGCGCTTGGCCGACATCTTCGAAAGGATCATCCAGACCTACGACAGCCAGCCCCTGGAGCATCGACGGCGGCTTGCGCATCACCGGAGCTTCCGGCGCGAGACGTTTATCGACTGGGACGACGCAGCCGCTCGTCACGCGCGACGATTCCTCGACGACCGAGCGCCCACGGCTTGATCGACCTCGACTTCGACGGCGACGGCGACTACCTCGTCCGACCCACGCCGGAAGGTCGCCGCGCCTTCCGCACCGTGCAGAGAGAGCGTGCCCGCGCCGAGGACCCACAACCAGTCGACCTGGCCTGGGCGACTGTCCGGCCGATCCTGCACGAGTCGTCGATGTGTGGGCGGAGACGGGCGCTTCGAGCGCGGCCTTCGTCAAGATCGACGCGATCGCCCGGCGGGTCGAGCGGGAGCCGGAACGCATCTCGGGCTCGTCCGCGCGATCGAGGTCCTGGCGGACAACGACTGGCTGAACGCGGAGGACCACGACGAGACCGGGACCCAGCTCAGCACGCAGCCGACGATGCGCGGCGTGACCCCCTGGCGACACGCGGCTGGCCCGGCGGCGACGGCGCAGGGACGCCGCCGAGCGGCTGCTCTCCGCGCTCAAGGAACAACATGGCCACGCAGGCCGAGGACAGGCAGACCCGCGGATGGGCGGCGCGGGCGCGCCACACGCTCATGGAGGTTGGAACGAAGACACTGGCCGAAGTCGTTTCGAAGTCCGTCGGGACAGCGGTCTAGCAGCGGATTCGCCTTGAGCGACCAGTCCATCGCGATCCGAGCCGCGGTACTTGACTGGCTCGCGGAGGAGAGGAAAGCCGCTTCGGCGAGCGCAACCTGCCGATGGAGGTAGCGCAGGCGCTCCCGGCGCCCCTCAGCAGGTGGAAGGGTTGTGGGGCCGAATGGCCGACGGGTTGATTTTCCTCGACCCGAGCGGTCAGGCGGGGGCGTCTTCCTGAGACCCTGCGGATGGCGGCTCACGGACGCCGGAAAGCAGACCGCGCGCACGGGCACCTGGGAGCCACGCGATCCCTCGCGCTTCATGGCCCGACTCCGCGAGCGCGTCCCGGGCCTTGCCGTAGAGGCCCTCTCCTACTTCGAAGAGGCACTACGAGCGTTCAACGCGCGGTGCTACCTCGCGTCGTCGGTCATGCTTGGCGTCGCGACCGAGCAGGTCTTCGGATGACTCGGCGGCCTTCGTGGCTGCGCGACCAGCCGAGACCCGCCGGCTGCAGAGCTTCCTCTCCGACAACGCGAGCCACAACAGGCGCTTCGACGAGTTCCGTAAGCGGCTCGAACCGTTGCGAGGAACAGTGCCGGAGGGACTCGCCGACGCGATCACGCTCGACGCCGTCGCCGATCTTCTCCGGCTGACCCGACGCAGCGGGTCATCCACAGGGCAGCGGGTCCACCAGGAGACCGCCTATGCGCATCTCGTCATGGCCGCAATGCTGCTCGCCAAGATGACCGAACTCGCCGAGCACTTCGAGCGAGACGCGGCCGTCGCCGAGCGTCGCCCCTGCGGCGTCGGCGATACAGGACGGCCTCGCCTAGGTCGCCCCTGCGGCGTCGGCGACTACAGGACGGCCGCCTCGCTCTCCTCGCGGCCGTCGACAACCTCGGGGTGGACGGCCGTCGCGCACTGGCCGGCGCCGGTCGACGATGCGGCGGACGCGGCCGCATCGGCGGGTGCCGCTGCGCACGACGACGTGGCCGGGGTGGACGTCGAACCCGACGTCGCCACAGCGGGGCTGGCCCTGCGGGGTGATGGTGACGCGCTCCGGATAAAGGTGAAGCTGGCGGATGGCTCGGGACACGGCGACGGTACCGCGGGTCCCGCCTGCGCCCATGCCCGGTAAGTGCTCTCGTTCGGTTGTCACCCGCGCTCTGAATCGCCCGTCTGCTGCGGTGCCTCAGGCTGTCTGGGCGATTCTTACTCGGAGCGTCCTGCTCGGCCGCGTTCTCGGGCGTGCGCATGGTGCGCTGGAAGTCGAACCTGCCGCTCGGTGGCAGCTGGCCGAGGCCACCAGCTGCGTAGACGTCCTCGAGCGGCGGCCAACCGAGACGGCGGCTGGCGATGACGAGAACGATCGTCGCAACGCTGCACGCAACGTCGTACGGACCCTGCTCATCGCCCATCGGCTCCGCGTAGCCGACCATCAGCCGCGGCGGCCGCCCCACTAAACCGGTCTACGGCTGACACGGAGGCGTGCGCGGTGGAGCTGAGCGACGTATAGAGTGCGGCGTAGAGGTTGGCGAGCGGTTGCTCGCGAAGGGCCGCGCATCCTCGGTCCCAGCACTCGTCGGCCTGTACGGCTCGATCGAGGAGCGGCGGCATCCCTTTGGGCCCCTCAGCTTCCTCATCTCGGCGATGCGTAGCCGAGCGGCGTCACCCAACAGCGCCTCGGGCATCTTGCCTTGAGCGATCATATCGCGGTAGAGCTCGCTGCGCTCGGGGAGGATGGTCGTGTACCGCTTGTCAGCTTGCCGGCGTGACGCCCACTCGTCTCGATCGAAGCGCATCATTCGATCCGCACGCTCTGTCTCGTCGGTTGGTGCGGCGAGCCACGCGAACGTGATCCCGTAGTCGGCGAGCGAGCGCGTCACCGCCTCGGCCGAGACCCGGTGCCTCGGAGGCGGCAGTTGGAACACGGCTTCGAGGGTGCTCATCGAGAGGGCAACGAACGCCGGCGCGGCGACGTTCCAATCGGAGTAGCTCCCGTCGCTGTCGACGAGCGCCGGCAGGTACCGGTCGGTCAACGCGATCAAGGCGTCCACGCGTCGGAGCGGGGACGGTTGAGGCGCAGTCGGCGTTGCCACTAGGGCTGCCTCGGCCGAGGCTGGTCGGTAACACCATCGCTTGGCGTATCGGCGATGCGAAGCGGAGCGGGCCCGTAGTCCTCACGGCCCCCTGTGCCTTCGACCGGGGCGGCCTGGTCGACGTCGGCGGGCTTGGCTACGCCGAGCACGTCGCCCAACGCCAGGTAGGTGCCGGTGAGGAAGCGCGCTGCGTCGAGACGGGACACGCTCGCGTGCGCGCCCTTATGGCCGGCATCGTCGACCGCGTCGAGCCTGCGGCCGAGGTACTCGAGGTCGGCGACGATGAAGTCGGACGCGGTGTCGCTTTCGCACTGCACGACGATCCAGTCGACCAGCCGGTTGACGTAGGCCGCGTCGGTCATCTTTCGGCCATTGACGTCGGGCCCCGGAGGTCGCAGCGCGTCGGCCGCGGCCTTGAGCAGCCGACGACACGTCGCCGCGGTTCCCGCCCAGTGCTCGGGTTCGTCGGACGCCGCGTTCTCGAACGCGGCTGCGAGCATCCCGGGCGCCGCGGGAACGCGCTCCCCGATGCGCGCGTCGACCGTGGCGCGGACGACCTCGAAAGCGGTCTCGGCCGCAGCGCCGAACCGGAGTTCCTGGTGCCGCTCGGTGACGTACGCGTGGATCGCGCCGAGGACCTTGTCGAGGACCGCTTGCTGTTCACCCGCGTAGTTGCGTACAGCGCCGCGCTCCGTTGTGTTTCCCTTGCCCGCCTCGAGGCGCTGGTAGGGGTTCGACGAGGAGAGGGAGACCGGCGGGTCGGCCGCCGCCTGGATCTGGCGGAGGGCTCCGTCGATGCTGGTCTGCAGCTGGCCGAGAAGATTGGTGTTCGCCTTCGGCTTGCCGTCGAGCTGGTCGACGTACACGCGGTTCGAGCGGACGGCCGCAGCCCATGCCTCGGGCGTGAGAGCGGTGCCCGTGAGAACGGTGCCTGTGCTCGCAAAGCCGCCGATTTCACAGCGCAGCCACGCCATCGCGTCGGCGTCGTCAAGCAGACGCGAGAGCCGGAACGTCTTTCGGGCGACATCGGCTGGCGGTAGCCGCGAGAGCTCGATGTCGGCGAGGAGCTCATCGGAAAGCCATAGCGCCTCTTGGCGGCGAGTCGCGACGGGATCCATGCGGGCTCGAGGGTAAGCGTTTCTGGCGGGTCGCGTCACGGCAACGGCCGGGATGATGATCCGCGGCCGCACTACGCGCTGGGTTCGGCGCGCCAGCACTACCGCGGCGACACTCGCTGTCGTCGAGGGAAGGTGTGATGGCGACCGGTGAAGGGCCTCACCGCCCTCTGTGGTCCGGGGTGGTACGACCGCGAGGTTAAGCCGCTCCTCGAGAGCTTCGCCGCCGTCCGCCAGGCGCGCGCTCGACCACGTCCTGCGCGCGGCGAGCAGGGGACTTCATCCGCCGACAACAGCCGTTCCTGCGGGGCCGTCGTCGTTTGTTGGCGAGCACGATCGGCGGTAGCTCGATGCCCGGGCGGAATCGGAGGGGAAACGAAGTCAACACCTGCCTGATCGACGCCGTTGACGGACGGTGGCTCTTGCTTTCGCGTGGAAGCGACGCCAGTGGCCTTGCTGCGTCCTGAGGTGGACCGTTGGGGTCGCCGTTGACCGGGCTTGATGTCCGCCCAGTCGGGGCGTATGGGTCCGTGACGGACGCATCCGACCGCTCCTTGACCCACTGCATCCTTTGCGGCGACGATGACCTGACCGAGGAGCACATCGTTGCCGACTGGGTCCATCGCGCCTTCGTGCGCTCCAAGAAGCCGCGCAGCGACTTCAGCGGCACGTTCATCGGACCGCAGGAGATGCGCCTCAGCACCCGTGATCCGATCTCCAGCGCCAAGGTGGTCTGCCGGCGGTGCAACAACGAGTGGATGTCCAGCATCGACAACGACGCCGCGATCGCGCTTAAGCCACTCATCCAGGGGCGGACCGACGCGGTGCTGGGCGCGGAGGCGCAGTCGGCCGTCTCGGCCTGGATCTTCAAGTCCGCGCTGATCTTCGATGCATTGCAGGCCGGCAATGACGGGCAGCTCGCCAGCCTACGCGCTGGCTTCGCACGGGACCGGCTGGCGCCCTCCGATTGCACCATCTACGCCGGGCCGGCTCCGCCGGTGCCGTTCAGCGTCGAGGACGTCCCAGAGGTCGGGGGCTTGGCGCTGTTCGGGGTCCGACCGACCAGCGGCGTCGCCAACGTCACCTTCAACGTCCGGCGAGCTGATGGCACGCCGATCCCGATGCCCGCCAGGCAGGTCGCCACTCCCGGCTACACCGTGAGGCTCGGCCGGATCAACGCCATAATCAGCGGCCTGCGCGCACCCATCATCCCGACCCCGGAGTTCCGCTTTGAGCGCCTATGGCCGGTGTCGCGCGAGGCCGTGACGCTCACCTCGGTGCCGCCTGAGACCGCCGCGACAGAAGGCTGAGGCACCCCTTTCGCATACGGCGTGCGTCGGAATGCGCTGACCTCGGCGGCCGAACACTGCGATCTTGTGGCCGCGGTACACCGCCCTTAAGCCGTGTGACCTGGGCGCACCGCCCACGAGGACCGATTATCGGGTGCGGCGGGCCGTTGAACCGATGGCGCAACTTGTCGACGTCTTCGGGGCGCAAGCCGCGGGTGCGCGCGAGCCGGCTGAGCGCGGCCGGAGGCACCCAGCGGAGACCCGCATCGGGGTTCGCCGCGCGACGATTCGGGACGACCCCGCACGACTCGAAACGACGTCGCAATACTCAATCTCGGGGCCATTTCGGGGCCATTCCCCCAATATGCCCGATCAGCGATACTCCGAAAGGCGCCCATTTGCAGGCCTTTCGTCGATGCCGGAGGAGGGACTCGAACCCCCGACACGCGGATTATGATTCCGCTGCTCTAACCGACTGAGCTACTCCGGCGGGGCGGGGGAGTTTAGCGACGGCCACAGCGCGTGGCGGGGTCGCCACGCCGGGTTCAGCGGGCAGCGTCAGGCGCCAGGAACGCCGCTCACCCCATCCGGGTGATGCGGACCCCCTCGGCGCGGCGTTCCATGTGCGTATGGCTGAAGAGCAAGTCCGGCTGCTCGTCGTCGCCAATCGCACCGAGGCGGCGGCACAACTGCTCGAGGAGGTCGAGCGGAGGGCCAGCAGCGGCTGCGACTTCATCCTGATGGTCCCGCCCGAGCGCCACCCCGACGCTCCCGATTGGGCGCCGGAGGATGCGTTGAGCCTCGTCCGGCGGGCCGCCAAGGGGCGCAGCGTCGAGCTCGTCGACTGCGGCGGGGACGCCGCAGGCACGATCAGCGAGTTCGTGCACGGGGGCCGGTGCGACGAGATCGTGCTCAGCACGCCACCCGAGCACCATCACCTCTGGCATCGGCACGGCCTCACGGACGAGATCCAAGAGCTCGGGCTCCCGGTCATGGTCATCCCACCCGATCCCACGGGCTGGTCGTACGCGCACGGCTTCCCGGACGAGTGGGTACGCACCGAGGTCGGCCCGATCACCTGAGCCGCGCTCGGACGCTAGGCGGCTTGGCGAACCGGGCCCGGCGCGGCGGCGCGGGCCGCGTTCTCGGCGATCGCGTCGATCATCTGCGGCCAGGCGCCGCGGGGCAGATCGTGGCCCATGCCCTCGATCATCAGGAGCTTCGCGCCCGGGATCGCGCGCGCGGTGGCGCGGCCGCCCGAGGGCGCCACGAGACGATCGGCGGTCCCGTGGATCACGAGCGTCGGCGCGGTGATGTGGCGCAGCTCGGCCGTCCGGTTGCCCGAGGCGAGGATCGCCGCGAGCTGGCGGCCGGTGGCGTTGACGTCGTGGCCGCGGTCGTACATGCGCCCGAGCAGGTCGCGCAGGCCCTCGTCGTCGCGGTCGAAGCCGGGCGAGCCGATGACGTCGAAGAGCTCGGCGGTCTGGGCGATGTACGTGGCTCGGTCGCTGGAGACCGGGCGCAGGAACTTCGCGTACGTGCGCAGCGCCGGCTGGCCGCGCCAGCGGCTGCCGGTGCTCGACATGATCGAGGTCAGCGACAGGACGCGCTCGGGCCGGCGGGCGGCGATCGTCTGGGCGATCATGCCGCCCATCGAGGCGCCGACGACGTGGGCGCGCTCGATGCCCAGGTGGTCGAGGACGCCGACCCCGTCGGCGGCCATCTCGGCCAGCGTGTAGCCCGCGGCGCGGGCGTCGCGGCGCAGGATCTGGGCGAGCGTCGGGGGTGCGATCGCGTCGAGGATCGTCGAGCGCCCGATGTCGCGGTTGTCGTAGCGGATGACGTGGAAGCCGCGGCCGGCGAGCTCGGCGCAGAACTCGTCGTGCCAGGCGATCATCTGCGTGCCGAGCCCCATGACGAGCAGGAGCGCGGGGTCGGCCGGGTCGCCGACGGTCTCGAAGCAGATCTCGATGTCGCCGCTGACGCGGCAGAAGCTCTCGGCCATGCCCTGCCGAGGCTAGCCGGTGGGGGTCGCCACGCGCTCCGGTGCGACCGCCGAGGGCACGATCAGCTTCTGGGCCTGGCGCTCGGGCGCGATGCGCACGACGTTCCAGACGAGGCCGACCTTCTCCATGCCGCGGATGACCCACGCCGACGGGTCGAGCTCGCGCCGGTCGAGGCCGTGGAAGGCCGAGCGCGGGAAGGCGTGGTGGTTGTGGTGCCACGCCTCGCCGAGGGTGGGGAGGGCGAGCCAGAAGACGTTGGTCGAGTGGTCCTCGATGTCGAAGCGCCGACGCCCGAAGAAGTGGCAGACGGAGTTGATCGACCACGTCACGTGGTGGACGAAGAAGACGCGGACGAGGCCGCCCCAGAGCAGGCCGGTGAGCGCGCCCGTGATGCGGCCGGTGATGAGGTAGCCGAGGAGCGCCGGGATCGCCAGCCCGAGGACGACGAGCCACGGGAAGCCGCCGTTGATGCGGCGCATGCCGCGGTCCTCCATGAGGTCGGCGGCGTACTTGCGCTTGCGCGCGAGCCCCTGCTCGCTGATGAGCCACCCGAAGTGCGCGTGGATGAGGCCGCGAAGGCCGGTGCCGCCGCCCACGTGCGGGCTGTGCGGATCGCCCTCCTCGTCGGCGTGCGCGTGGTGCTTGCGGTGGTCCGAGACCCACGAGATCACGGGCCCCTGGACCGACATCGAGCCCATCACCGCGAACGCGTACTCGACGGGCTTGCTCGTGGCGAACGACCGATGCGTGAGCAGCCGGTGGAAGCCGACGGTCACGCCGAAGCCGGTGATCAGGTACATCGCAGCGAACAGCGCGAGGTCGTGCCAGCCGACGCCGTTGCCCCAGAAGAGGATGACGGCGACGATGAAGGCGACGAACGGGATGATCACCGCGAGCAGGTTCGAGATCCGGGCTGCCTTGGTCATGTCTTGACCCTAGGCGCAAGTTCTCGCTCGCTCTGTGCACGAGGGCCACGTCGAACACGGTCATTCTTGTAGCTTGGGCACAAGGAACGTGGCGAGGACCCCCTCGTCGCCGGGGCCCACGAGCCACAGCTGCGCGCCGTCGGCGAGGACTCGCGCATCGCCCACATCGGCGGGGGCGCGGTGCTCGATCTCGGCGTCGAACGGCTCGGGGACGGCGCCGCCGGCGAGCCGCTCCTCGAGCGCCTGCCAGTAGACGGCGTTGTTGACGTGGTCGGCGAGGTCGAGGTCGGCGGCGCGGAAGCGCCACGGGGTCGCAGGCGCGCCCTCGGGCGGCTCGGCGCGGTGGCGCCGCCGCGCGCGCACGTGGCGTCCGCCTGCCGACGGCCCGTAGACCGCGTCGAAGCGCTGTGGCATCGGCCGCGGCCGCGAGCCGTCGGGGTCCATGTGGACCCAGAGCGCGACGGCCTCCACGAGCCCGCCGCCGTCGCCGCGCACCGTCGTGCGGCGCTCGGCCACCAGGCCGCCGGCGCCGCTGCACCACGTCGCGACCGCGACCGCCTCGCGGAAGCGCGGCCACCGCTCGACGCGCAGACGAAGCCGCCGGACGATCCACACGCCGTCGTCGGGCACGGCCGAGTCGACGAGGTCGGCGAAGGCCGCGTCCTGCAGCCAGCGGGCGATCGCGTCGAGGCGGACGCGCCCCGAGGGATCCACGTCTCCGAGCCCGGCCCGGGCGCGATCGGTGAAGACGCGGCCCTCGGCCGGCGGTGCGACGAGCGCGGTCAGCTCCACCGCGCGGACCCTAGCGAGGGGTCGCCGGCGCCCGGTCTTGCGGCGGCGTCTATCCGACCGCGTCGAGCTCGCGCAGGAAGGCGCCCGCGCCCACGACCGTGCCGCCGGCGTCGCGCACGCGATCGGCGAGCGCCGCGTCGGAGGTGACAACCGTGAGCGAGCCCGGGTCGGGGTGGCGCTGCACGAGCGCGGCGACGTCGTCGTCGGCCGCGTCGCGGCCCGAGCGCCGCGCGAAGCGCACGGCGACCCGCTCGCCGCCGCCGGCGTCGTGCTCGCGCCCGTCGAAGATGACCGTCACTGGCACGTCTCGCGCGGCGGCGAAGTCCTCCAGCCGCTCGACGAGCCGCCGCTGCGCCCCGCGCCGGTCGCGCCACCAGCCGTCGGGCCGCGAGCCCATGACGTTGTTGCCGTCGACGATCCACTCGGGCACGTGGGGAGCGTAGGGCCGCTGCGTGTGTCCGCGCCACCGGGCGCCGCTCTCCGTCGCGCGTCGGTGGTCGCGGCCAGCTGGGGCAGGAGTGGTCGATTGTGGGGCCAGGAGCCCACCTATCGACCATCCTTCGCGGGCGGCGACCGCAAGCGCGGGCAGCTCTCCCTCCCTAGGTGCGCCTTTCGCGACGGCGAGCGCGAGCGGTGACCTCAAGCCCGGCGGCGCGGACGCAAGCGCCGCCGCCGCGACCCCGCTAGTACCTTCCGCCCCCATGACCGGTCTCGCCCGCGCCGTCCGCACCGTCGTGCGCAACTGCCTTGCGGTGACGCCGACCGAGCTCGTGCTCGTCGTCGTCGACGAGCCGCTGCAGGACGTGGGGGAGGCGCTGCGGCGCGAGGCCCAGGACGTCGAGGCCGACGCGGTGCTCGCGGTGATGTCGCCGCGCACCAACCACGGCGAGGAGCCGCCGGCGCCGATCGCGGAGGCGCTCGCCGCGTGCGACGTCTTCATCGCGCCGACCTCGCGCTCGCTCTCGCACACGCAGGCGCGCAAGCGCGCGACCGACGGCGGCGCGCGCGGCGCGACGATGCCGACGGTGACGGCCGACATGCTCGCGCGGCTGATGGACGTCGACCTCGACGTCCTGCGTGAGCGCAGCCGGACGGTGGCCGACCTCCTCGAACAGGCCGACGAGGCCCACGTCAGCTGCCCGCGCGGGACCGACCTCAGGCTCGACCTCGCCGGGCGCTCCGGCCTCTCCGACGACGGCGACCTCACCGCGCCCGGCGCCTTCGGCAACCTCCCGTGCGGCGAGGGCTTCATCGCGCCCGCCGGGGGCGAGGGCACCGTCGTGACCCGCTCGCTGGCCGCGATCGGGCTCGTCCAGGGCCACCCGGCGCGGCTGACGGTCGAGGGCGGCCGCCTGACGCAGGCGACCGGGCCCGAGGGCGAGAGGCTGCTCGAGATGCTCACCGGCGCCGGCGAGCGCGGCACCAACCTCGCCGAGCTGGGCGTCGGCACCAACGAGCGCGCCCGCCTGAGCGGCAACATCCTCGAGGACGAGAAGATGCTCGGCACCGTCCACGTCGCCTTCGGCGCCAGCGCCGGCATCGGCGGGACGGTCAGCGTGCCGATCCACCTCGACGTGGTCGTCACCGACGTGACCCTGACCATCGGCGACACCACCGTCGTCGACGGCGGGCGCTACGTGCTCTGAGCGTGCTGCTGGCGGTCCCCAACGTCTCCGAGGGCCGCGACGCCGCGGTCCTCGACGCCATCGGCGCCGCCTTCGCCGCCGGAGGGGCGCGCGTCCTCGACCTCCACACCGACCCCGACCACAACCGCGCCGTCTTCACCCTCGCCGCCGAGCCCGGCGCCCTGCACGAGGCGCTCGCGGCGGGCGCGCGCGAAGCGATCGGGCGCATCGACCTCACGCGCCACCAGGGCCTGCACCCGCACGTCGGCGCCCTCGACGTCGCGCCCGTCGTGCATCGCACCCCCGACCGGCGCGGCCAGGCGGCGGCCGAGGCGCTGGCGCTCGCCGACGCCCTCGGCGAGCTCGGCCTGCCCGTCTTCCTCTACGGCGCGCTGGCCGGCGGGCGCACCCGCGCCGAGCTGCGCCGCGGCGGACCGGCGAACCTGGCCGCCAGGATGGCCGCCGGGCTGGCCCCCGACTTCGGTCCGCACGCGATGCACCGCACGGCGGGGGCGACGCTCGTCGCGGCCCGCCCGCCGCTCGTGGCCTTCAACCTCGAGCTCGGCCCGGCCGCGACCGAACAGGACGCCCAGGCCATCGCGCGCGCCGTCCGCGAGGGCGGCACCGAAGGCCTCCCCGGCCTGCGCGCCATCGGCCTCACGCTCGCCGCGCGCGGCGGCGTGGCGCAGGTCTCCTGCAACGTCGAGGACCACGAGGCGCTCGCGCTCGCGCGGCTGCTCGAGGCGGTCGAGCGCCACGCCCCGGTGGCCGAGGCCGAGCTCGTCGGCCTGGCCCCCGCCGCCGCCTTCGCGGGCTGGCCCGATCGCGTGCCGATCCGCAATCGAGCGACCATCGAAGAGCGACTAGAGTCCTAGGCCCGTGGCATCGACGAAGCGAAAGCGCCGGACCAAGCACCGCGGCAACGCCGCCGGGATGGTCGAGACGCGCGGGCGCACCGGGCGCAAGCTGACGCCGGCCGACCGCAAGGCGGCCGCCCGCAAGGGGGGCATGGCGCGCTTCGACAAGCCGCCGACGGTCCGCAGCGCGATGACGCGCTCCGGGGTCGCCGCGCTCGTCTTCGTCGCCGCGATGATCCTCGTCGTCCACCAGACGATCGCGGCGTCGCTCGTGCTCGGCGGCTTCGTGCTGCTCTTCTACGTGCCGCTGAGCTACTACACCGACCTCTTCTTCTACCGCCGCCGCCAGGCCAAGAAGCTCCAGGAGGGCAGGCACTAGCCGTGGACGTCCGCGTCTTCACCGTCGGGCCGTTCCAGGAGAACACCTACCTCGTTCGCCGCGAGGGGTCCGACCGCGCGCTGCTGATCGACCCCGGCGACGAGGCGCCGCGGCTGCAGGCCGCGATGGACGAGCTCGGCGTCGTGCCCGAGGCGATCCTGCTCACCCACACCCACATCGACCACATCGGCGCCGTCGCCCCGATCGCGACGGCCAGCGGCGCCCCGGTCTACTGCCCGCGCGTCGAGCTTCCGATCCTGCGCGACCCGGCGTCCTTCTTCCCGCCGGATTGGGGGACGGTCGATCCGTGGGAGGCCGAGCAGCCGCTGGACGGCGGCGAGCGCCTGCAGCTCGCCGGCTTCGACGTCGACGTCGTCCCGACCCCCGGCCACAGCCCGGGCCACGTCACCTTCGTCATCGACCGCGCGCTCTTCTCCGGCGACGTCCTCTTCCAGGGCTCGATCGGGCGCACCGACCTGCCCGGCGCCGACCACGACACGCTCATGGCCTCGCTCGCGGCGCTGCTCGAGCGCTTCGACGACGAGACGACCGTCCATCCCGGGCACATGGGGCTCACGACGCTCGGTCGCGAGCGCGCGACCAACCCCTATCTCCAGGCGCTCGCGGGCCGGTGAGCGAGAGGCCCCAGGCGCCGCGCGGCACGTACGACGTGCTGCCCGAGCAGGCCGCCGCGCGCGCGGGCGTGGAGGCGGCCGCGCGCGCGATCCTCGAGCCCGCCGGCTACGGGCGCATCGAGACGCCGGCCTTCGAGGCCACCGAGCTCTTCGCCCGCGGCGTGGGCGAGTCGACCGACATCGTCCAGAAGGAGATGTACACCTTCCAGGACGCGGGCGGGCGCTCGCTGACGCTGCGCCCCGAGGGCACCGCGCCCGTGTGCCGCGCCTACCTCGAGCACGGCATGCACAAGCTCGCCCAGCCGGTGAAGCTCTGGTACCTGAGCAGCTACTTCCGCCAGGAGAAGCCGCAGGCGGGGCGCTTCCGTCAGTTCTGGCAGCTCGGCGCGGAGGTCATCGGCTCCGACGACCCCGCGGTCGACGCCGAGACCATCGTCCTCCTGCACGCCCTGCTGGCCGAGCTCGACGTCCGGGGGCTGCGGCTGCGCCTCGGCTCGCTGGGGAGCCTCGACGCGCGCGCCGAGTACCGCGAGCGGCTCACCGCCTACCTGCACGCCCACGAGCAGCGTCTGAGCGCCGACGTGCGCGAGCGCATCGACCTCAACCCGCTGCGCGCCTTCGACGCCAAGGACCCGGGCACCCAGGAGGTCATGCGCGAGGCGCCGCTGCTGCTGGACTCGCTGAGCGCCGAGGACCGCGAGCACTTCGACGAGGTCTGCGCGCGCCTGCGCGTCGCCGGCATCGACTGGGAGCTCGACGGGACGCTCGTGCGCGGCATCGACTACTACACGCGCACGATCTTCGAGTTCACCTCCGACGCGCTCGGGGCGCAGTCCGGCGTCGCCGGCGGCGGGCGCTACGACGGGCTCATCGAGCTGCTCGGCGGCCCGCCGACGCCGGGCATGGGCTGGGCGGCCGGCCTGGAGCGGATGCTGCTCTCCGCCGCCGAGCGTCCGGCCCCGCGGCCGTTCACCGACCTCTTCGTCGCCCATGAGGACCGCGGGGTGGAGGCCTTCGCGCTGGCCTCCGAGGCGCGCGCCGCGGGCCTGGCCGTCCAGCAGGAGCTCGGCGGGCGCTCGCTCAAGGGCCAGCTCAAGCAGGCAGACCGCGCCGGCTCTCGCTACGTTGCCATCGTCAGCGACGACGGCATCGCCCTGCGCGACATGGACTCCGGCGAGCAGGAGGACGTCGAGTCGGCCGCCGCCGCCGTCGCGCGCGTCATCAAGGGACGCCATCCGGCATGAAGCACCCTCCGAGCCCCAACACCTTCCGCGACGCCTGGGCCGGCGACCTCGGCGCCGAGCGCTGCGGCACCGAGGTCCGCGTGGCCGGCTGGGTGCACCGCCGCCGCGACCACGGCGGGCTGATCTTCATCGACCTGCGCGACCGCTCCGGGCTCGTGCAGCTCGTCGTCCACCCGCAGGCCTCCGGCGACGCCTTCGCCCTCGCCGAGGACCTGCGCTCCGAGCACGTCGTCTCGGCCGAGGGGGAGATCGTCAAGCGCGCCCCCGAGAACGTCAACCCGAACCTCGCGACGGGCGAGATCGAGATCCACGTGCGCTCGCTGCGGCGCCTGGCGGCCAGCGAGACGCCGCCCTTCCCGATCGACGAGGACAGCCCCGTCGACGAGATGATCCGCCTCCAGCACCGGATGCTCGACCTGCGCCGCGAGGGCATGCGCGAGGCGATGGAGCTGCGCCACCTCGTCGTCGCCACGATGCGCGAGGTCCTCAACGAGCGCGACTTCCTGGAGATCGAGACGCCGATCCTCACGCGCTCCACGCCCGAGGGCGCGCGCGACTTCCTCGTCCCCAGCCGCCTGCAGCCCGGCTCGTGGTACGCGCTGCCGCAGTCGCCGCAGCTCTTCAAGGAGCTGCTGATGATGAGCGGCTACGAGCGCTACTACCAGATCGCCCGCTGCTTCCGCGACGAGGACCTGCGCGCCGATCGCCAGCTCGAGTTCACCCAGCTCGACCTCGAGATGGCCTTCGTCGACGAGGACGACGTCCTCGAGACGATGGAGGCCGTGATGGGCGCGGTCTGGAAGGCGACGGGCTTCGAGGTGCCCGCGCCGCCGTGGCCGCGGATGGGGTTCGACGAGGCGATGATGCGCTTCGGCTCCGACCGCCCCGACCGCCGCTTCGACCTGGAGATCATCGATGTCTCGGCCGCCCTGCGGGGTAGCGAGTTCAAGGTCTTCGAGTCGGTCCTGGGCGGCGGCGGCGCGGTGCGCGCCATCAACGCCGGCGCGCGCGAGATGTCGCGCTCGGAGCTCGAGGGCCTCAACGAGGTCGTCCAGCGCCACGGCGGCAAGGCGGTGGCGTGGGGCTTCGTGGAGAACGGCGCCATGCGCTCGCCGATCGCCAAGTTCCTGGGCGAGGACCGGGTGGCGGCCACCGTCGGCGAGCTGCGCGCCGCGGAGGGCGACCTGCTGCTCTTCGTCGCCGACCACCCGCGCGTCGCGGCCGAGGCGCTCGGCGCGCTGCGCCTGGAGCTCGGCCGGCGCTTCGGGCTCATCCCCGAGGGCGGCCACGACGTCCTGTGGGTCGTCGACTTCCCGATGTTCGAGCCCGCCGAGGACGGCTGGGGCGCCGTCCACCACCCGTTCACGGCGCCCACGGGCGACTTCTCGGATCCGGGCGCGATGCGCTCGCGCGGCTACGACCTGATCGTCGACGGCTGGGAGCTCGGCGGCGGCTCGATCCGTATCAACACCCCCGAGGTCCAGGAGCAGGTCTTCAAGGTCATCGGGATGAGCGAGGAGGAGGGGCGCCGGCGCTTCGGCTTCCTGCTCGACGCGCTCAAGTACGGCGCGCCGCCCCTCGGCGGCATCGCGCTGGGCATCGACCGCGTGGTCGCGATGATCGCCGGCCGCGAGTCGATCCGCGACGTCATCGCCTTCCCCAAGACGGCCTCCGGCGGGGACCCGCTCACGGGCGCTCCGGCCCCGGTCGACGCCCATCAGCTGCGCGAGCTGGGCGTCAAATCGATCGTCGAGCGGGGCTAGCGCTCCCTCAAGAACGGCGCCCTCCTGCCGACACGGAGGGCGATGGACCAGATCAGCCTTCCCTTCCGCATCGCCCTGGTGGCGCTCCTCGCCGTCCTCGTGGTGTGGTTCGCCGTCCTGCGCCCCAAGGCGGGAGGCGAGGCGGCCTCTGCACCCTCGACGCCGACGCCGGCCGCCACCGCTCCGGGCACGGCCGGTCTGGCCAAGG
The DNA here is from genome assembly GCA_963851295.1 of uncultured Actinomycetes bacterium. Taxonomy (GTDB): domain Bacteria; phylum Actinomycetota; class Thermoleophilia; order Solirubrobacterales; family Solirubrobacteraceae; genus JAOPZW01. Next base: position 16,614 of record CAWKOS010000012.1, read on the forward strand.
ACGTCGGCAAGGCCAAGGACGCGGTCGCCGCGTCGAAGGCCGCCGCCGACCGCGCCGAGGGCGCCGCCAACGCGGTCGGCTCCTCGGCCGCCAAGCCCGCGGCCACCGCCGCCAAGCCCGCGGCCGCCGCGCCGAAGGCCGCCGCTCCCAAGCCCGTCAAGCCCGCCAAGCCCGGCCTGGCCGACGACGCCGCCCCCGGCGACCCGTCGCGCCCGCTGCTGGCCGACGTGGACGCAGGCAAGGTCGTCGTCGTGCTCTTCTGGAACGACGAGGCCTCCGACGACCGCGCCACCCGCACGGCCCTGCGCTCCATCGATCTGCATCACGGCAAGGTCGTGGCCAGCGCGATCCCGATCTCCGACGTCGGCCGCTACGAGGCGATCACGCGCGGCGCCCAGGTCCTCGAGTCGCCGACGATCCTCGTCATCGGCGCCGGCGGCAAGGCGCGGGCGATCACGGGCTACACGCAGACCGGCGAGATCGACCAGGCCGTCAGCGACATCGGCGGCACGGGCTTCGCGATCCACAAGGCCTTCACGCTCACCGGCTTCGCCAAGGTCGCCGACGACACGTGCAAGGACTTCGGCTACGTCGTCGACCAGAAGGCCGATCCGCCGACGACGGTGGCGGCGCTGTCCAAGACGCTCGGCGTCGCCGACGAGGCAATGGCCGCGTCGAGCGCCCGCCTGCAGCACACCCCGGCGCGTACCGGCGACGAGCGCGCGCTGAAGTCCGCGATGGTCGCCTTCGTCAAGAAGGACAGCGGATGGGCGGCCGACGCCCGCGCCAAGCTCAAGGCCGGCCAGCCGGCCGCCAACGTCTTCCTCGCGCTGCGCCAGCTCGAGGAGGACGGCAACGACGGCTACATCGCCGCCGCCAAGAAGCTCCGCGCCCGCGGCTGCTACGCCAACGACTGATCGCGCTCGCCCCCGGCCTACACTGGCCGGGTGCCCGATGAGCGCTTCGAGGAGCACCTTCGCCACCCGGTGGGGCGCGGCGACGTGCCCGCCCATGACGGCGCCGCCGGCGGCGCCGCGTGCGGCGACCTGGTGCGCATCGGCGTCGCCGTCGAGGGCGACCGCGTGGCGCGCGCGGGCTTCGAGGCGTCGGGCTGCGGCGCGGCGATCGCGGCCGGCAGCGCCGCCGTCGAGCTGGTGCTCGGCGCGCGCGTGCTCGACGCCGCGCGCGTGGGCACGCACGCGGTCTCCGCTGCCCTGGGCGGGCTGAGCCCGGGCAAGCTCCACGCGGCCGAGCTGGCGGCCGACGCGCTCGCGCGCGCCCTCGGCGCCGCCGTCGCGGCCGAACCCACCCACCCCGCCGCGCCGATCGACCCGCAGCGCACGCTCGTGGCGATGAGCGGCGGCGTCGACTCGGCCGTGGCCGCGCTGCGCAGCGGCCCGCACGCCGCGGCGGTCACCCTCGAGCTCTGGCGCGACCCCGAGAACGACGCGGAGAGCTCGTGCTGCTCGGCGAGCGCCGTGCGCGGGGCGCGCGCCATCGCCCACGCGATGGGCCTGGCGCACTTCACCCTCGACCTGCGCGACGAGTTCCGCGCCGGGGTCGTCGACCCGTGGCTGGCCGACCACGCCGCCGGCCTGACGCCCAACCCGTGCGTGCGCTGCAACGGCGCCGTGCGCCTGGATGCGATGCTCGCCTTCGCCGACCGCGTCGGCGCCGCGACGCTGACCACCGGCCACTACGCGCGGCGCACCGAGGACGGCCTGCTGCGCCTCGCGGCCGACGGCGCCAAGGACCAGGCCTACATGCTCGCCGGCCTCTCGCGCGCGACGCTGCGGCGGATGCGCTTCCCGCTCGGCGAGCTCGACAAGCCGCGGGTCCGCACGATCGCCGCCGAGCACGAGCTGCCGGTCGCCTCCAAGCCCGACTCGCAGGATCTCTGCTTCCTGGCCGGCACCGGGCGCGCCGCCTTCCTGGCCCGACACGGCGGACTCGGCGACCGTCCCGGAGACATCGTCGACGCCGGCGGCCGCGTCCTCGGCCGCCACCACGGCGCGCACCACTTCACGGTCGGTCAGCGCCGCGGCCTGAAGCTCGGCGGCACCGTCGACCCGCTCTACGTGCTCGCCACCGACGCCGCGGCCAACACGGTGACCGTCGGCCCGCGCGCGGCGCTCGCCACGACGGGGGTGCGCGTACGCGACGCGCGCCTGCACGCGCCCGCCTCCGAGGTGCGGGCGGTGAAGCTCCGCTACCGCGCCCCCGCGGTCGCGTGCTCGCTGCGCGGCGACACGATCGAGCTCGCCGAGCCCGTCGCCGCCGCCGCGCCCGGCCAGACCGCGGTCTTCCTGCGCGGCGATGCCGTGCTGGGATGCGCCACAATCGCGGCGTGACCTCCGACGAGATCCGCGAGCTCTTCCTGGGCTTCTTCGAGAAGCGCGATCACCTGCGCCTGCCCAGCGGCTCGCTCGTGCCCGCGAGCTTCGACCCGTCGGTGCTCCTCACAACGGCTGGCATGCAGCCGCTCAAGCCCTACTTCCTGGGCATCGAGAAGCCGCCGCACCCGCTGCTCACGACCTGCCAGAAGAGCTTCCGCACGGTCGACATCGAGAACGTCGGCTCGACGACCCGGCACCTGACCTTCTTCGAGATGCTGGGCAATTTCTCGATCGGCCAGTACTTCAAGGAGGGCGCGGCGCAGTACGCGTGGGAGCTCTCGCTCGAGGGCTTCGGCTTCAAGCCCGACGACATCTGGGTCACGGTCCACGAGGGCGACGACGCGCTGGGGCTCGGCCCCGACGAGGAGGCCATCGCGATCTGGGAGGCCATCGGCGTCCCGCGCTCGAAGATCATCCTGCTGCCCAGCGAGGAGAACTTCTGGCAGGCAGGCCCGACCGGCCCGTGCGGGCCGTGCAGCGAGCTCTACTTCGACCGCGGCCTGGAGTGGGGGACGGAGGACGACCTCCCCGGCGGGGAGAACGAGCGCTTCCTGGAGTACTGGAACCTCGTCTTCATGCAGTACGACCAGGATCCGGTGGGGACGCTGACGCCGCTGCCCGCCAAGAACATCGACACCGGCCTGGGCCTCAACCGCATGGCGCTCATCCAGCAGGGCGTCGACTCGGTCTTCGAGACCGACCAGTTCCAGCCGCTCATGACGCTGGGGCGCGACCTGGCCACGAGCGAGCCCGACGAGCGCGCGCTGCGGATCCTGGCCGACCACACGCGCGGGATGACCTTCCTCATCGCCGACGGCGTGGTGCCCTCCAACGAGGACCGCGGCTACGTGCTGCGGCGGATCATGCGCCGGGCCCTGCTGCAGGGCCATCGGATCGGCATCGAGCACGGCTTCCTGCCCAAGTACGTGAGCCTTGTCATCGACCTCATGGGCGCCGGCTACCCCGAGCTGCTGACCCGGCACGAGACGATCGACAAGTGGGCGCGCGCCGAGGAGGACAGCTTCGGGCGCACGCTCGAGCAGGGCACGCGGCTGCTCGACGAGCTGCTCGCCGCGGGCGCGGTCTCCGGCGCCGACGCCTTCCGCCTGCACGACACCTACGGCTTCCCGATCGAGCTCACGCGCGAGATCGCGGGCGAGCGCGGCGTGCCCTTCGAGGGCGACGCCGAGTTCGAGACGCTCATGGACGCCCAGCGCACGCGCTCGCGCGGGACCGGCGGGCGCGTGATGTCGGGCGCGCTGAGCGTCGAGGGCGAGCCGACGACCTTCACCGGCTACGAGCGCCTCGAGGAGCACACGACGGTCACCGGCGTCTCCGAGCAGGACGGGCGCACGATCGTCAAGCTCGCCGAGTCGCCCTTCTACGCCGAGGGCGGCGGCCAGATCTCCGACGCGGGCACGATCGCCTGCGAGGACGGCGACTGCCTGGTTCGGGTGGCCGACGTCGTGCGCTCCGGCGACGACCAGGCGATCGTCGTCGAGGCGGTCGAAGGCACCTTGAAGCCGGGCGAGCGCGTCGTGGCGCGCGTGGACCGCGACGCGCGGACGGCGACGCAGGCCAACCACACCGCCACCCACCTGCTGCACGCGGCGCTGCGCGAGCGCCTGGGGCCGCACGTCCACCAGGCCGGCTCCTACGTCGGCCCCGACAAGCTGCGCTTCGACTTCTCCCACACCCAGCGGCTGAGCGACGAGGAGCGCCGCGACGTCGAGGACGCGGTCAACGAGTGGATCCTGCGCAACGATCCGGTGCGCCCGCTGACGACGACCCTCGAGGAGGCCCAGCGGCTCGGCGCGATGGCGCTCTTCGGCGAGAAGTACGGCGACGTCGTGCGCATGGTCGAGATCGGCGACGGCAGCTACTCGCGCGAACTGTGCGGCGGCACGCACGTGCGCTCGACCGCCGAGATCGGCGTCTTCAAGATCGTCAGCGAGGGCTCGAGCGCGTCCAACGTGCGCCGGATCGAGGCCGTCACGGGGCGCGAGGCGGTCAAGCTCCTGCGCCACAGCGACGACCTGCTCCACGAGACCGCCGACGCGCTGCGCACCCAGGCCGAGCGCCTGCCCGAGGCGGTCGCCGCACTGCGCGCCGAGGCGCGGGCGGCGGCGAAGACCGCCTCGGTGGGCGAAGGGCCCGACGCGGCGGAGCTGGCGGCGCGGGCGGCGCGGGTCGACGGCGCGGTCGTGCTCGCCGAGGTCGTGCACGCGCCCGACGCCAAGGCGCTCATGGACATCGCCGACCGCGTGAAGGGCAAGCTCGGCGACAGCGCGGCGGTCGTGCTCGGCACGGCGGTCGACGGCCGCGTGCACCTCGTGGCCGCGGTCACGCCCGCGCTCGTGGAGCGCGGCGTGAAGGCGGGCGAGGTGGTCAAGGTCGCCGCCCAGGTCGCGGGCGGCGGCGGCGGCGGGCGCGACACCATGGCCCAGGCCGGCGGACGCGACCCCGAGAAGCTCCCCGAGGCGATCGAGGCCGCCCGTGCGGCCATCGTCCACGCTCTCGGCTAGCCTCGTGCGCGTGCTGGCCCTGGATTACGGCAGTGCACGCTGCGGCTGCGCGCTCAGCGACCCGACCGGAACCCTCGCCACGCCGATCGACCCGATCGAGCGCCCCGCGACGCGCAAGGGCTTCGCCCGCGTCGTCGACCTCGTGCGCGACCGCGGCGCCGAGCGCGTGCTGGTCGGGCTGCCGCTGGGGCTCAGCGGCGCGGACACCGAGCAGACGCGCGAGACGCGCGCGTGGGCCGATCGGCTGGCGGCCGCCGTCGCCGTGCCGGTCGAGCTCTACGACGAGCGCTTCACGACGGCGATCGCGGCGCGCTCGGCGGGCGAGCGCACGAGCGAGGACTCGCGCGCGGCGGCCGTGCTGCTCGAGGACTGGCTGGCGCTCCAGCACCGCGAGGTGGACGGCTGATGCCGCTCTTCAGGCGCGGCGACGACGGCCGGGAGCGCAGCGCATCCGACCGCGAGGCCGCGCGCCTGGAGCGCGAGCGCCGCCGCGCCGAGCGCGAGGGCCGCACCCCGCCGGAGGAGCTGCGACCGACCGACGAGCCCGCCGTCGACCCGATCGCGGACGAGCCCCCAGCGGACGAGCCTCCGGCGGAGGAGCCCCCGGCGGACGAGCCCCCCGCGGACGAGGCGCGGTGGGCGCCGTTCGGCGACGACGACGCGGCCGAAGAGGACGCGGCGGAGCCGCCCGCCGACGCGGATCCGCCCGCCGACGCGGAGCAGGACACGCCGGAGCCGGCCGCTCCGGCCGAGCCGCTCGCCGACGCGGACCCGCCCGCCGACGCGGACCCGGGCCCGGACCCGGACCCGGACGCGCCCGAGCCCGCCCCTCCGTCCGAGCCCTTCGCCGAAGGCGACCCGAGCCCGGAGCCGCTCCCGGCGCCCGACCGCGACCCAAGCTCCACCCAGCCGCTCGAGCCCGTCGGCACCATCCACGCGCGCCGCACGGTCTCGCTCCCGCGTCCGCAGACCGACGAGCTCGGCCACCACACCGACTCCTGGGACCGCCCGATCGGCAACGTCCGCGTCTCGCGCGCCGAGTACCAGGCCCAGCCCGGCGCGCCGGGGATGCCGCCGCACCGCAAGGTCGGCGTCGCCAAGGGCCGGCGCCGCTGGCTGCGCCGCTTCCTGGTCGCGCTGCTGGTCCTCGCCCTCGCCGCGGTCGCCGTCTTCGCCTTCATGCTCTTCCAGCCCTTCCACGGCAAGGGCTACGACGCGGTCGTGGTCAAGATCCCGCAGGGCGCGGGCGCCCGCGACATCGGCGACCAGCTCGCGTCGGCGGGCGTCGTCGACTCGGGGTTCTTCTTCGCGGTCCGCGCGCGCGTCAGCGGCGACCGCGGCAGGCTGCGCGCCGGCACGTACACGCTGAAGAAGTCGATGTCCTACAAGGACGCGCTCGCGGCGCTCACCGAGGCGCCCAAGGGAGCGCCTACGATCGACATCACCCTGCCCGAGGGGCCGTCGCGGCGCGAGCTGGCGCCGCGCGTGACGGCGGCCGGCGTCCGCGGCAGCTACGTCACGGCCAGCGAGCGCTCGAAGTACCTGCACCCGCGCACCTACGGCGCGCCGAAGTCGACGAACAGCCTCGAGGGCTTCCTCTTCCCCGACACCTACCAGCTGCGCAGCCGCACGGCGACGGCGCGCCAGCTCGTCGACCTCCAGGTCCGTCAGTTCAAGCGCGAGTTCGCCAACGTGAACATGGCCCACGCGCGCCGCCGGCACCTCAGCCGCTACGACGTCCTCATCATCGCCTCGATGATCGAGCGCGAGGCGCAGGTGCCCAAGGACCGCCGCCTGATCTCCGCGGTCATCTACAACCGCCTGCAGCGAGGGATGCCGCTCGGGATCGACGCGACGCTGCGCTACCGGCTCAACAACTGGACCAAGTCGCTGCGCGAGTCCGAGCTGAACATCGACTCCGACTACAACACCCGGCGGCGCATCGGCCTGCCGCCGACGCCGATCGGCAACCCCGGGCTGGCCTCGATCCAGGCCGCCGCCGACCCAGCGAAGGCCAAGTACCTCTTCTACGTGGTCAAGCCGTGCGGCAACGGCGCCCACGCCTTCAGCTCCACCGACGCCCAGTTCCAGAAGGACGTCGCGGCATACAATCGTGCCCGCGACAAGCGCGGCGGCAAGGACCCCTCGCGATGCTGACCGACATCCCCGACGAAGCGCGCGCCATCCTCGAGAGCGACGCGCTGGCGCACCTCGTCACGAGCAATCCCGACGGCAGCGCGCAGGTGAGCTGCGTGTGGGTCGGCCTCGAGGACTCCGAGCTCGTCTTCGCCTCGCTGGGCCCGCGGCGCAAGCTCGACAACATCCGCCGCGACCCGCGCGTGACGCTCTCGATGGAGGGCACCGAGACCAGCGGCATCGGCCTGAAGGAGTACCTCGTCGTCCACGGCCGCGCGCGCATCGAGGAGGGGGGAGGGCCCGAGCTGCTGCAGCGCCTGGCCCACACCTACCTCGGGCCCGAGGTGAGGTTCCCGCCGATGGACGACCCGCCGCCCGGCGTCATCGTGCGCATCACGGTCGACCGCCTGGGCGGCGTCGGTCCTTGGGCCTGACCCGGCTCGGCGTCCTCGGCTGGCCGGTCGCCCACAGCCGCTCGCCGGCCATGCACAACGCCGCGCTGCAGGCCGTCGGCCTCACCGGCTGGCGCTACCAGCACCTGCCCGTGCCGCCCGAGCTCTTCGCCGAGACGGTCCGCGCGCTGCCCGGCGCCGGCTTCGTGGGCGCCAACGTGACGATCCCCCACAAGGAGGCGGCGCTCGCCCTCGCCGACGAGGCCACCGAGGCGGCGCGCGCGATCGGCGCCGCCAACAGCCTCAGCTTCGCCGCCGACGGGACGATCGCGGCCGACAACACCGACGCGCCGGGCCTGCTCGCCGCGCTCGGCGAGCGCCGCCTGCGCAGCGCGCTGATCCTGGGCGCGGGCGGCTCGGCGCGCGCCGCGGCGTACGCGCTCGCCGGGGCGGGCGCCGAGGTCGCCGTGTGGAACCGCACCCCCGAGCGCGCCCGCGCGCTGGCGGCCGACCTGGGCGTGCGGGCCGTCGACGCCCCGCAGGCCGCCGAACTGCTCGTCAACTGCACCTCGGTGGGGCTTGCCGATCCGTCGAGCACGTTCAAGGAACTGCCCGTAACCGCCGATTCCGTCGGTGAATACGCGTGCGTGGTCGACCTGGTCTACCGGGCCGGCGGCACCAGGCTGCTGCAGGAGGCGCGGCGCCGTGGATCGCAGGTGGTCGACGGCCTCGAGATCCTCGTGGCGCAGGGTGCCCTGAGCTTCGAGGGCTGGACCGGCCGGGCCGCCCCCCTGCAGATCATGCGCGAGGCCGCACGCCGATGACGTCGTTCCCCACCCGAGATGAATCCCGACCATCCCCACCTCCGACCGGTGCCGCCAGCGACGGCGGCCGGCGAGGCGCTGGCCGTCGACCGGTCGGCTGAGGGCTGGGACGGGACCACCGCGCCGCGCGCCCGCCACGGCGGCCCGCGCTTCCTGACCGACGTCATCGTCGAGCTCGGCCTCGCCGCCCGCGAGCGCGTCGAAGAGGCGATCGAGTCCGCTCGCGCGAGCGGCACGACGCCCGAGGAGGTCCTCGTCCAGAGCGGCGCCATCACCCAGGACGCGCTGGCCCGCGCGATCGCCGAGCGCAACGGCCTGGACCACCTCGACCTCAGCATCTTCAAGGTCGACATGGGGGCCGCCAACCTCATCTCCTCGGCCGCGGCCAAGCGCTACGAGGCCGTCCCCGTGCAGTTCGTCGGCGACCGCGCGCTGCGCGTGGCGATGGCCGATCCCGCCAACGTCCTCGCCGTCGACGACATCGCCCTGATGACGGGCTACGAGGTCCGTCCCGCGGTCGCCTCGCGCGAGGACATCCTCGCGCTCGTCGCGCGCCTGACGCGCCTGGACGACGTCGTCCAGTCGGCGACGATCGAAGAGGAGGAGGAGCAGGGCGCCGCGGAGGTCGTCGACCTCCTCGAGTCCGCCGACGACGCCCCGATCATCAAGCTCGTCAACGGGATCGTCGCCCAGGCCGTCGAGCAGGGCGCCTCCGACGTGCACCTCTCGCCCGACGGCCATGAGCTGCGCGTGCGCTTCCGCATCGACGGCGTGCTGCAGGACTCCGCGACCGTCCCGCGGCGGATGGTCAGCGGCGTCATCAGCCGCGTGAAGATCATGAGCGACCTCGACATCGCCGAGCGCCGCGTCCCGCAGGACGGCCGCGTGGGGATCACCCTCGACGGCCACCACGTCGACCTGCGCATCGTCAGCCTGCCGAGCGTGCATGGCGAGTCGATCGTCATGCGCATCCTCGACACCTCCGAGGGCATCCCCGAGCTGGGTAAGCTCGGCTTCGCCGACGAGGAGCGCGACCGCTTCGAGAAGGCCTTCCGCCAGGCCTACGGCGCCGTCCTCGTCACGGGGCCGACCGGCTCGGGCAAGTCGACCTCGCTGTACGCCGCGCTGGGCGAGGTCAACACCCCCGAGAAGAACATCATCACCATCGAGGACCCGGTCGAGCGCCAGATCGACGGGATCACCCAGGTGCAGGTCAACACCCGCGCCGGCCTGACCTTCGCCAGCGGCCTGCGCGCGATGATGCGCGCCGACCCCGACATCATCATGGTCGGCGAGATCCGCGACCGCGAGACCGCCCAGATCGCGATCGAGGGCGCGCTCACCGGCCACCTGGTCCTCTCGACGCTGCACACCAACGACGCGCCGGGCGCCATCACCCGCCTGATCGAGATGGGGATCGAGCCCTTCCTCGTCGCCAGCGCCATCGACTGCATCGTCGCCCAGCGCCTCGCCCGCACCCTCTGCCAGCACTGCAAGCGCCGCACGATCCTGTCGGCCGAGGTCATGCGCGACCACGGCTTCCCGTCGCTGGCCGACATCGAGGCCTACGAGCCCGTCGGCTGCGCGCGCTGCGCGGGCTCGGGCTACCGCGGGCGGATCGGCCTCTACGAGGTCATGACCGTCAGCGACGAGATCCGCACCCTCGCCATCGAGCGCTCCTCGGCGGATCGCATCGCCGAGGTCGCCGTCCGGCAGGGCATGCGCCGCCTGCACGAGGACGGCCTCGAGAAGGTGCGCCAGGGCCGGACCTCGATCGCCGAGGTCTACCGGGTCACCTCGTCGGGCGCCTAGCCGCGGCGTACGTGCTCGGCGATCCGGGCGATCGCGTGGAAGACCACGACGACGTCGGCCCGGTAGCGCGTCTGGAACGTCTGCGGGTCGCAGTCGAAGTCGAAGGTCGCGCGGCGCAGGACGCGCGGCGCGGTCCGCTTCAGGGAGACGCGCAGGCGGTGGAGGGCGCGCTCGCCCTCGTCGTCGCAGGTTGCGACGACCTTGCCGGGGTAGAAGGTGCGCGCCAGGTCTGCTCGGCGCTGCAGGTCGTTTGCGCGCGCCAGCGGGCCTGCATGGCGAAGAGGGACGCGCCCCAGGCGCGCGCGTCGCCGTGGGCGGCGTCGGTCAGGGCGTCGGTGAGCTTGGCCGCGAGCGCCCGGTCGGCGATCTCCGCGCGAGCCTCGCCCTCCGGGATGCCGCGGTCCTTCAGGAAGAAGCGCCACGCCTCCTCGCCGCCCCACCCGGCCTCCTCGGCGAGCTGCTCGCGCCGGACGTCGTCCGGGCCGGCGCTGATCGCGCGCAGGGCGGCCTCGGCAGCGATGAAGCGCGCCTGGACGAGGTCGGTGAAGGCGTCGCGCACCTCGAACTCCCCCGCGCGGCTGCCCGCGCGCGCCCGCGCCTGGGCCACCGGCACCGGCACGCCCGCGACGACGACGGGCGCCGCCTTCGTGGGGGCGGGGCCGCTCTGCGCGCGCGCCGGTGCGCCCGCGCAGGCCAGCGTGCATGCCACGATCGCCGCGACCCCCTGCCGCATGCGCCGGATACTAGAGGCGCGGACGGACTTCGGACGTCCGTCCGTCACGGCTCAAGGACGCTGGCCGAACGTCCGATCCGCGGAGGGATGAACTTCGACTTCGCCGACCTCCTCATGGACGTGGTGGCGCGCCGCGCGTCCGACCTGCACATCACCGCCGGTGCCCCGCCGATGGTCCGCGTCCGCGGTCGCCTCGTCGGCGTCGAGGGCTACCCGCGCCTGTCGCCGACCGACACGCGCGAGGTCGTCTACTCGATCCTCACCAACGACCAGCGCCAGAAGCTCGAGACCGACTGGCAGATCGACTTCGCCTACTCGGTGCCCGGCCACGCCCGCTTCCGCGTCAACGCCTACTTCCAGCGCTCGGCCATCGGCGCCGCCTTCCGCCTGATCCCGGCCGACATCGTCTCCATCGACGACCTCGGCCTGCCGACCTCCGTCCACGACTTCACCAAGAAGCCGCGCGGCATCGTGCTCGTCACGGGCCCGACCGGCTCGGGCAAGTCGACCTCGCTGGCGGCCATGATCGACACGATCAACGAGACGCGCGAAGAGCACATCATGACCGTCGAGGACCCGATCGAGTTCCTCCACGGCCACAAGAAGTGCATCGTCAACCAGCGCGAGGTCGGCTCGGACGCCGCCTCCTTCGGCCTGGCCCTCAAGGCCGCCCTGCGCCAGGACCCCGACGTGATCCTCGTCGGCGAGATGCGCGACCTCGACACGATCTCGACCGCCCTCACCGCGGCCGAGACCGGCCACCTCGTCTTCGCCACCCTGCACACGCAGAGCGCGCCGCAGACCATCGACCGCATCATCGACGTCTTCCCGTCCTCCCAGCAGGACCAGGTCCGCGTGCAGCTCTCCGTCGCCCTCATGGGCGTCATGACCCAGCAGCTGCTGCCGACCGCCGACGGCTCGGGCCGCGTCGTCGCGTGCGAGGTGCTCGTGCCGACCCCGGCCGTGCGCAACCTCATCCGCGAGGGCAAGACCCACCAGATCCCGTCCGCGATGCAGACCGGCTCGGGCGTCGGCATGCAGACGATGGACGCCGCGCTCGCCGGCCTCATCCGCGCCGGCAAGATCACCCAGCGCCTGGCCGAGACGCGCTCCTCGACCCCCGAGGAGCTGCGCCGCCTGCTCGGCTTCGGCAGCGCAGTCGCCGCCTGATCGCATGGCCGCCTTCGTCTTCAGGGCGATGGACCTCACCGGGGCGAAGGCCACCGGCGAGGTCGACGCGGAGTCCAAGCAGGTCGTCGCCGACCAGCTGAAGGCGCGCGGCCTGATCGTCCTCGACATCAAGGCCAAGCACGCCTCCAAGGAGATCTCGCTCGACTTCCTCAAGCGGATCAAGCCGACCGATCTGACGATCCTCACGCGCCAGCTCGCGACGATGATCAGCTCGGGTATGACGATCCTGCGCGCGCTCTACGTGCTCGAGGCGCAGACCGAGAACAAGCTGCTGGCCGAGGTCATCGCCGACGTCCGCAAGGACGTCGAGGCGGGGCTGCCGCTCAGCGGCGCCCTCGAGCGCCACCCCAAGGCCTTCTCGCCGCTCTTCGTCGCCATGACCCGCGCCGGCGAGACCGGCGGCGTGCTCGAGGAGTCGCTCGAGCGGGTGGCCGATCAGCTCGAGAAGGAGGACTCGCTGCGCCGGCAGATCAAGTCGGCGATGGTCTACCCGGGGGTCATCATGACCTTCGCGCTGATCGTCCTCATCGCGCTGGTCACCTTCCTCGTCCCGGTCTTCGTCGGCGTCTTCAAGCAGTTCGGCGGCGACCTGCCGACCATCACGAAGTTCACCGTCGCCCTCTCCAACGCGATCAAGGGCGAGTGGTGGGCCTTCATCGCGGTCACGGTCGGCGCCACGTGGGCGTTCCGCAAGTTCAAGCGCTCCGAGTGGGGGCGCCCGAAGTGGGACGCCTTCCGCCTGCGCATCCCGATGAAGATCGGCGACATCGTCCAGAAGGTCGCCCTCGCGCGCTGGTCGCGGACCCTCTCGGCCCTCGTCGCCGCCGGCGTCCCGCTCCTCGCCGCCCTCGACATCACCGCCAAGACCGCCGGCAACCACGTGGTCGAGAAGGCGATGGCCGAGGTCATCGAGTCCGTCAAGCGCGGCGGCACGATCGCCGAGCCCCTCCGCCACGCCGCCGTCTTCCCGGGCATGGTCGCCCAGATGGTCGCCGTCGGCGAGGAGACCGGCGCCCTCGACGGCATGCTCTCCAAGATCGCCGACTTCTACGAGGACCAGGTCGAGGCCGCCGTCAAGTCGCTGACCTCGATCCTCGAGCCGGTCATGCTCGTCGTGGTCGGCGGCATCGTCGGGTTCATCGTCATCTCGATGTACCTGCCGCTGTTCAAGGTCTACGACCAGATCAAGTAGGCGTTGCCCGGATCGAACGGCCGGGGAGCCACGTCCAGGCGGTGTGTCTAAGGTCGTGGCGTGGACGCCGGCGGATGGTGTTGGGACGAGACCCTGTACGCGGGCAGCGCCGCCTATTACCGCGTAGGGCGGCTCCCGTATCCAGCGGCGGTCGCCGACGCGCTGGCGCGCGAGGTCGGCCTTGACGGCACCCAACGACTGCTGGACGTCGGATGCGGGCCCGGCTCGCTGACGCTGTTGCTCGCTCTCCGGGTCGCGGCGGCCGTCGGCGTCGATGCCGATCGCGAGATGATCGCGGCCGCGGCGCAGGAGGCCGACCGCGAGGGCATCGGCAACGTCCGGTGGGTGCACATCCGCGCAGAGGAGCTGCCTGCGGGACTCGGGCGATTCGACCTCGTGACCTTCGCGCAGTCCTTTCACTGGATGAACCGCCGAACCGTCGCCGCTGCCGTGCACGGCATGCTCAGCTCGAACGGCGCCTGCGTGCACGTGCATGCCAGCACGCACCGAGGAGATCACAGCAGCGATCGGCTCGTCCATCCCCGTCCTCCATACGCCGAGATCGAGGATCTGGTGAGCGACTACCTGGGATCCGTGCGTCGTGCCGGCCAGGGTCACCTGCCCGCTGGAACGCCCGCGGACGAAGACGAGGTCTTCCGCGCCGCCGGTTTCACGGGCCCAACGCGTGTTGAGCTCGACACGGCCGAGGTCGTCACTCGCGGCGAGGACGAGATCGTGGCGGCGACGTTCTCCCTCTCGAGCGCGGCGCCGCATCTGTTCGGCGCGCGACTGCCCGCCTTCGAGGTGGACCTGCGACGCCTGCTCGGGCGCATCTCGCCCGCTGGGCGGTTCGCCGAAAGGACGCGGGACATCGCGATCGACATCTGGCGTCCGACCTGACCGCGGCGGCCGGAGGGGTCCGTCGGCGGACACCTAGGTCCGTCGGCAACCGATAGGTTCGGCTCCTGGCCGGTCAGCGGTGCCGTGGGAATCCGCCGGCTGCGATCGCCGGGGAAAGGAACGGGGGTCTGAGGATGACTCTGGATCAGAAGAGAGCGCGTGTCTTCGGCGTGCTCTTCCTCATCACGTACGTCACGTCGATCCCGGCGCTGGTGCTCTACCAGCCTGTCCTCGACGATCCCGTCGGCTACATCGCAGGCGCCGGGCATGACACGCAGATCCTGTTCGCAGCCCTCTTGGAGCTGCTGCTGATCATCGCGAACATCGGCACCGCGGTCGTGATCTTCCCGATCGTCCGACGACAGAACGAGGAGTTGGCGCTCGGCTACGTGACCGCGCGGGTGATCGAATGCACGTTCATCCTCGCCGGCATCCTCTGTGTGCTCGCCATCATCACGCTGCGCAACCAGGTCGCCGGCGCTGCTGAAGGCACGGTCGGCTACACGCTCGCGGCGATAAAGGACTGGACGTTCCTCCTCGGCCCCGGCTGGGTCGTCGGTTGGGGGAACGGGCTGATCCTCGGCTACCTGATGTACCGCTCACAGCTGGTCCCGCGAGGGGCGTGCTGGCTGGGACTCATCGGCGGGCCGCTGCTCATTGCGACCGGCACCGCCATCCTCTTCACCGGCAACGACCCGACCGACGCGCTGCGTTCACTGCAAGGCATCGCGACCATCCCGGAGTTCCTGTGGGAACTCTTCCTCGGCGTCTACTGCACCTTCAAGGGCTTCAGGCCGTCGTCGCCGATCCTCCGGGCCGACACTCGCGAGGACCGCCCAGGGGCAGCGCCCGCCGTCGCACCGGCCTAGAGACCGGCGAGCTGCCGCTCCCGACGACCAGCACTGCCCGCGCCGCTTGAATGCTTCAGACTGGCTCGAACACCGAGCTTCGGATCAAGGAGAGCGCGATGAGCGACAACACCGAGACCGCGATCCTCGCTGGGGGCTGCTTCTGGGGCGTCCAGGAGCTGCTGCGCCGCCGCGACGGAGTCATCTCCACCAGGGTCGGATACACCGGTGGGCGCAACGACAACCCGACGTACAGGAACCATCCGGGTCACGCCGAGGCGGTCGAGATCGTCTTCGACCCGGAGCGCATCTCCTATCGGGACATCCTTGAGTTCTTCTTTCAGATCCACGACCCGACGACCAAGGACCGCCAGGGCAACGACATCGGCTCCAGCTACCGCTCGGAGATCTTCTATACGAGCGACGAGCAGCGCCAGGTCGCCGAGGACACGATCGCCGACGTCGAGGCCTCGGGCCTGTGGCCCGGGAAGGTGGTGACCGAGATCAGCGAGGCGGTCCCGTTCTGGGAGGCCGAGCCCGAGCACCAGGACTACCTCCAGCGCTACCCGGCCGGCTACAACTGCCACTTCCCGCGGCCGGGCTGGAAGCTGCCACACCGCGAAACCGCCGTTTAACGCGACTGCGAGGGGCCCAAAAGCCCCTCGCCACATCCAAAGTATCGCTGCCGGGGGGGCTTGTTTCAAGCCCCGGGGTGTGCTCCATACTCGCTCGCCGCAAGCGACGAAGGGAGCAACGCGATGGGCAGGGACGAGCATGCGGCGGTGTTGGGTTTCGACGAGATCGACAGGACGCAGATCGCGCTCATCGGCGGGAAGGGCGCGAACCTGGGGGCGCTTTCGCGCATCGAGGGCATCCGCGTGCCGCCCGGCTTCTGCGTGACGACGAACGCCTTCCGGCGGACCATCGCGCAGGCCCCATCGATCGACGATCTGCTCGATCGGCTCTCGCTCCTGAGCCCGGACGACCGGGACGCGATCCGCACGCTCAGCGCGGAGATCCGCCGGACCCTCGAAGCGGTTGCGATCCCCGACGACGAGGCGGCGGCGATCACCGGGGCGCTCGCCCGTCTCGGAGGCGAGCAGGCCGCCTACGCCGTCCGATCGAGCGCGACGGCGGAGGACTCGGCGGCGGCCTCGTTCGCAGGCCAGCACGACACGTACCTGAACGTCGTGGGGCCGGCCGCGATCCTCCAGCACGTCAGCCGCTGCTGGGCCTCGCTGTTCACCGAGCGCGCCGTGACCTACCGCCTGCGCAACGGCGTCGACCAGCGCAAGGTCGACATGGCCGTCGTCGTGCAGCAGATGGTCTTCCCGCAGGCGTCCGGCATCCTCTTCACGGCCGACCCCGTGACGTCGAACCGCAAGGTCGCCTCAGTGGAGGCGGTCGTCGGCCTCGGCGAGGCCCTCGTCTCCGGCCTGGTCAACCCGGACCGCTACGAGGTGCGCGACGGCGAGGTCGTGGCCAAGGCGATCGCGCCGGAGCGCCGGGAGCAGCCCGCGCTGACGGAGGCGCAGGTCCTACGGCTCGCGCAGCTCGGCCGGCGGATCGAAGCGCGTCTCGGGCGCCCCCAGGACATCGAATGGTGCCTGGTCGACGATGACTTCCAGATCGTCCAGAGCCGACCGATCACCACGCTGTTCCCCATCCCCGCGGCCGACGACCGGGAGAACCACGTCTACCTCTCCGTCGGTCACCAGCAGATGATGACCGACCCCATGAAGCCCCTGGGGCTCTCCGCTGTTCCAGCTGACGGCGCTCCCACGGATGCTCGAGGCCGGCGGGAGGCTGTTCGTCGACGTCACCCAGCGGCTGGCTTCGCCGGCGAGCCGCGCAGGCCTCGTGGAGCTCGTGGGGAAGTCCGATCCGCTGACCGGGGACGCGCTCAACACCATCCTCGAGCGCCACGACTTCATCCGGTCGGTCCCGGACGACGGTCCCGGCGGCCCACCGCCCGGCGACCCGCCGCCCCCGATCGAGACCGATCCGGCCATCGTCACCGAGCTCATCGAGAGCAACGAGGCCTCCGTCGCCGCCCTCAAGCGCGACATCCGCACGAAGTCCGGATCGGCGCTGCTCGACTTCATCCTCGCGGACATCCAGGAGCTCAAGCGGATCCTCTTCGACCGGCGCAGCCATCAGGTGTTCATGGGGGCGATGGAGGCCACGTGGTGGCTCAACGAGCACCTGGAGGCGTGGCTGGGCGAGAAGAACGTGGCCGACACGCTCACGCAGTCCGTCCCCCACAACGTCACCTCGGAGATGGGGCTGGCGCTCGTTGACGTCGCGGACGCGATCCGCCCGCATCCGGAGGTGGTGGCCTTTCTGGAACGCGTCGAGGACGACGGGTTCCTCGACGAGCTGGCCGAGCTCGCCGGCGGGCGGGAAGCGCGCGACGCCATCCAGGCCTTCCTCGACAAGTACGGCATGCGCTGCGTCGGCGAGATCGACATCACGAGGCCGCGTTGGAGCGAACGCCCCACCACGCTCGTGCCCGTGATCCTCGGCAACGTCAGGAACTTCGAGCCCGGCGCCGGCGCGCGGCGCTTCGAGCAGGGGCGCCAGGAGGCATGGGCGAAGGAACAGGAGGTGCTGGAGCGCTTGCGCGCCCTGCCGGACGGCGGGCGCAAGGCCGAAGAGACCAAGCGGATGATCGACCGCGTCCGGACCTTCATCGGCTACCGGGAGTATCCGAAGTACGGCATCGTCAGCCGCTACCTCGTCTACAAGCAGGCTCTGCTGGAGGAGGCCGAGCGCCTCGTGGAGGCCCAGGTGCTTCGCGAGACGCAGGACATCTTCTACCTCACGCTCTCCGAGCTCCACGACGTCGTGCGCGGGAGCCGCGTGGATGACGAGCTCATCCACCGGCGCAAGGACGCCTTCAGGTCCTATCAGTCGCTCACACCGCCGCGAGTGCTCACGTCGGACGGCGAGGTCATCGCCGGGACCTACCGCCGCGACGACGTGCCCGCCGGTGCGCTCGTCGGCCTGCCGGTCTCCGCCGGGACCATCGAGGGGCGGGCCCGCGTCATCCTGGAGATGGCGCAGGCCGACGTGCAACCGGGCGACATCCTGGTCACGGCCTACACGGACCCCAGCTGGTCCCCGCTGTTCGTCGCGATCAAGGGCCTGGTGACGGAGGTCGGGGGCGTGATGACCCACGGCGCGGTGATCGCACGGGAGTACGGCCTGCCGGCCGTCGTGGGGGTGGAGCACGCCACGCGGCTCATCCGCGACGGCCAGCGGATCCGCGTGCACGGAGTGGACGGGTTCGTCGAGCTCCTGGCCTGACGCCCCGGTCAGCGCCCGGTACCTTCGGGACGCCGGGATCGACCGCGACCCGCGTCCCACATCGCGCGCTGCTCGGCGAGGGTGAGCAGGTGCCACCGGTCGCGCTCGCGGTCCCAGACGAAGATCCGGACGTCGACCGCGCTGCGCACGTCGTGGAGCACGTCGAGCGTCGCGCGCATGTCCGCGTCCTCGGCGAGCGTCTGCGAGGAGACGAGGTCGACGACCTTGAAGCGCCTCGGCTCCCGCGGCGCCGGCGGCTTCTCGCGCTTGCGCGGCGCCGGCTTGACCGCCTTGCGCGGCGGCCGCGGCGCGGCGGGGGGCTTGTCGCGCGCGCTCTCGAGCGGGACCACGCTCGCGCCGGTTCCCTTCGTGCTCGTGTCGAGGACCCAGACCCTTGCCATCACCACTGAGGGTAGTGACAGCCGCGCGCGGGCCCGCGTCCTCAGCCGGTCAGCCCACTCGGGCTGGGCGGCGGCAGGTGGTCGTACTCCAGGAAGCGCACCACGCCGCGACCGTTGAGGGTCTGGCAGCGGCCGCTCAACTCGGAGCCGCCGCCCGGGGGCCGCGTCGTGGCGCAGTCAAATCGCGCGACCGCGCACCCGCCGCTGGTGAAGCGGTCATCGCGGCAGATGCCGCCGACGCTGATGTTCGCGAAGTACCGCGCGACCACCACCCGCGCGCGTACACAGCTCAGCCCGCCGAAGGTGCGGATGTCGCGGGCCTTGATGGAGCGCGCATCGAGCTTCTCGCAGCGGGTCGCCGCTCCCGCGGAGGGCGGGCCCAGCGCGAAGAGACAGACCACGATCCCGAGCAGCAACGTCGGCACGATCGACCTTCGGCTCAGCATCGCGCTACCACCTCACGGCGTTGATCAGGCGCTGGATCAGATGCGGCCGCACGTACTCGACCTTGATCCGGCGAATCCGTCCTCGCTGCCAGGCGACCGTGACGCGGACGGATTGCACCGCGCGAGGCCCGGGCAGGCGTGTTCGGAATCGCGCCACGCCGGGTCGTGTCAGCCCTTCGCGTATTCCTCGGCCGACCGCGACTCGAACTCGAATCCGACGAAGCGCTCGTCGCCGACGACCCACGCGTCGTGGCCGGGGTCGATCGTGTACGCGTCGCCCGGACCAATCTCGACCTCCGTCCCGTCCTCGTGCTTGATGGCCAGCCGGCCGGCGTAGACGACGCCGACGTGGCGAGCCTGGCAGCTCTCGGTTCCGGCGACGGGCTTGACGCACTCCGACCAGCGCCATCCCGGCTCGAACGTCATCCGTGCGGCTGTCGTCGCGCCCATGCGCACGACATCCACCCGCGTCTTGTCCGGCGTCCTCGTCTCGTCAGGCGAATCGAAGTCGCGTGATTGCACACCAGGCACGGCCGTCTCCTCTCGTTTCTCGCCGGAAGTCCCGGCTCAGAGCGCGCGCTCGACCTTCAGCTCGCCCGTGTCCACCGAGACGCGGGTGCCAGGCGTCTCGGACGGATCCATCGCGGCGAAGGCCTCGGCGCCGGTCCTCAGGTCCTCCTCGGTGTCGAAGTACTGCAGGACGATGGCTATGCCCTGCGCTTCGTCGAAGACCAGTTGGAGCTTCTTGATCGGCACCCCGGGCGGTGGGCCGCCCTCGTCGATCCCGGCGGCGAGCGAGTCCACCCGCTGCGCCGTCACCTCGGTGAACCGCACGACCCGGACGAACACGACCATCTCCTCTCGTCGACCAAGGGTGATCCTCTCAGGCCGGCGCCCACCCGTGTGATTCCTCGCGAGGTACGGATTCCCGCACCTGCCTGCGGGGGAGAACGCGCGTCGCGGGCGCACGGTCGCCTCGTCTGAGGGACACCAACCCCACGACCAAGGAGCCCCCCGATGACCACCAGGAAGATCACCGCCTTCGCCGCCACCGCCGCCGTGGCCATCGGCGGCCTCGTGCCCGCAGTCGGCGCGGCCAAGGCGACGCACAAGGGCACGTACACCGTGAGCAAGAAGGTCTACGTCTACAAGCAGGCCGGCAAGATCTTCGACGGGACCGTGTTCAAGGGCAACACCGTCAAGGTCGAGCGCCTGTCGCCCAGCGGCAAGTGGGCGTACGGCATGGTCTACGGCCACGTCAACCGCCACGAGTGGATCGACGCGAGCGCCCTGACGCTCAAGACGTAGCGGCCCGCTACGGCGAGCCGATCCTCCTCGGGGTCGGCTCGTCGCGCTGGTCGGCGCCGGAGAGAAACTCGCCGCCCCAGCGCTTGCGGTCGGCGGCGATCGACGTCTCGGCCGGCGTCACCGTCGCCCGCCCATCGCTGCACGACGGCCGGAAGTGCAGATAGGAGAAGCGGATCGCGTCCGTGGCGCGGTGCTCGCGCAGGCAGACCACCACGCCGATGTGGGTGGCGAAGAGCGAGGTCCCGACGTTGCTGTCGGTCGACTGGTAGACGACGCGGAAGACGTAGCGCCCCGGCTCGGAGACGTCGGTGTCGATGCTCTCGCGCCCCACGAGCATGCGGTGCGCCATGCCCTGCGCCGACAGCTCGCCCGGCGCCGGCGGGCGCTCCGTGGAGCGCACGAGCACGAGGAAGCCGCCGAGCAGCACCACGCCGGCGAGGGCCAGGAAGCCCAGGCCCGCAGCGATCGGATGTCGCGCGATCGCGGTCATCACGGGTGCAAGGATCCCCTCATGTCCACCTCCGCGAACCGTCCCCAAGGCACGGTCACCCCGGTGGCCCGCGCCCCGCGCCCGATCGACCCGGGCGTGACGATCGGCCACGTCCACCTGCGCACCGCCGACATCGACCGCGTGCGCGGCTTCTACGTCGACGTGCTCGGCTTCGACGTCGTCGCCGAGGCGCGCGACGTCCCGGGGTGGGGGACGACGGGCGACATCCTCTTCGTCTCGGCCGGCGGCTATCACCACCACCTCGGCTTCAACACGTGGAAGTCGGCCGGCGGCGGCCCGCAGCCCGACGGGGTCGCGGGCCTGCACCACGTCGCCATCCGCTACCCGACCCGCGCCGGGCTCGCCGACGCCCTGCGCCGCCTGCAGGCGGTCGACTGGCCGCTGCGCCAGACGACCGACCACGGCACGCACGAGGCGATCTACATCTCCGACCCCGACGGCAACGACCTCGAGCTGTGCTGGGACCGCCCGTTCGAGGACTGGCCGCTCGACGGCGACGGCCACGTCCCGCCGCTCTTCGGCGACCTCGACCTCGACGACCTGCTGACCGAGCCACCGCCCGACCCGGCGGGCTAGCTAGCGCGACTGCTGCCCGGGGGTCGCCGGCGCCTGGTCGGCAGTGGGAGCCGGCGCGCCCGCGTGCCCGAGGAGCGTCCCGAGGGCGCCCACCGCGATCGTCGCGGCCACCAGGGCGGCGACGGCCTTCTTGCTGATCCCCACGTCCGCGTCCATGCTCGCCCCTCTGTGTACCCGGAAGCCGTGCAAAACCGACACCGCTTTCCGGTCCGCCCGCCGCATGTGCCAACTTCCCGGTCCGGCGTCCCGCGGGACGTCCCCTTCCCCCCGGCAACGACCGATCGATGGCAACCTCCCGACGCCGCTCGCGCGGATGGTCGCGCGCGCACGCCGAGCGCCTGCTGTGGCGCGCGGGCTTCGGCGCGCGCCCCAAGGAGATCGACTTCTGGGCCCAGCGCCCGCGCGAGCGCGCGATCGACTGGCTGGTCCGCGGCGGCGCCGGCCCGCACGGCACCAGGCGCATGGTCGGCCCCGCGCCGCGCGCCAACGGCAAGCCGCTGGACCCGCTCAACGAGTGGGGTCACGACATGCTGTGGTGGCTGGACAAGATGGTCCGCAGCCAGCGGCCCCTGCAGGAGAAGCTCACGCTCTTCTGGCACGACCACTTCGCGACGCGCGACCAGGACGCCCCGCTCATGTTGGCCCAGAACCGCAAGCTGCGCCAGCACGCCCTCGGCACCTTCCCGGCGCTCCTGCGCGCGGTCACGACCGACCCGGCGATGCAGTCGTTCCTCTCGCTCGTGGACTCCGACAAGCGCGAGCCCAACGAGAACTACGCGCGCGAGCTCATGGAGCTCTTCACCCTCGGCGTCACCGGCGGCTACACCGAGCGCGACGTGCGCGAGGCCGCGCGGGCGCTGACGGGCTTCAAGGGCGACTGGCACAGCGGCCGCCCGCTGACCGTCACCTACGACGCCACCCGCCACGACGACGGCGCCAAGCGCCTGCTCGGCCACAGCGGCCGCCTCGACTGGCAGGACGTGCTGCGGCTCGTCGTCGGCCACCGCTCGCACGCGCCCTTCCTCGTGGCCAAGCTGTGGTCGTTCTTCATCACCGAGCCGATCCCGCCCGCGACGCGCCGGCGCCTCGCGCGCGTCTACGTGGGCTCGCACCACCGCATCGCGCCCCTGGTGCGCGAGATCCTCACGAGCAAGGCGCTCTACGCCGACCTCGACCGCCCGCAGATGGTCAAGTGGCCGATCGTCCAGCTCGCGGGCAACCTGCGCATGGTCGGCCGCGCCGTCGACACCGACGACTGGGCGTGGATCAGCTCGATGATGGGGCAGATGCCCTTCAGCCCGCCGAGCGTCGCGGGCTGGGACTGGGGCCCGGCGTGGATGTCGACCGCGACGATGCGCGCCCGCTTCCTGTGCGCCACGTGGGTCTGCAAGGACCTGCCGGTCAAGGTGACCAAGGGGTCGGTCGACCCCGGGTGGTCGGCTGCCGAGCAGGTGCAGCGCGCCCGCGCCGCCACCGGCCGCCCGTGGACGAGCGCCACGACCGACCGCGAGCTGCACCGCCTGGCCCAGCGCTTCCTGACCGCGGACCTCAAGCCCGGCGCCGACGTCCCGCCCTACCAGGCCGAGCTCGCGCAGTCGGCCCTGCGCCACCTCCTGCTCTCCGGCCCCGACGCCTGCCTCTGCTGAGCCGACGAATGCACTGCGACGACTTCAGCCGCACCGACGCCGACCGCCGCGGCGCCCTCCAGAGGCCGATCAGCCGCCGCCGGCTGCTGCAGGCCGGGCTCGGCGCGACAATCTCGCTCTACGCCGCGCGCGCGATGCCGCTCGCGCGCGCCTTCGAGGCGGCCGAGGCCAGCGCCGCCGCCGCGCCCGGCGCGCCGGTGCTCGTCAACGTCTTCGTCCCTGGCGGCCTGGACCTCCTCGACACGCTGGTGCCCACCGACGCCTACGGGCGCTACGCGCAGCTGCGCCCGGCGGTCAAGGTGGCCGAGCCGATCGCGCTCGGCGGCGGCTTCGGCCTGCACCCGGCGATGGGGGAGGGCCTCGGCGGCGGCCTGAAGGGCCTCTACGACCGCGGGCGGCTCGGCTTCATCCCCGGCATCGACTACGCCAACCCCGACCTCAGCCACTTCAACAGCCGCCACTTCTGGGAGACGGGGCTGATCTCGCTGAGCCCGTCGCCCGGGTGGCTGGCGCGCTGGACCGACCGCCACGGCGGCGCCGACAACCCGTTCCAGGCGCTCTCGATGGACGCCGGCCTCTCGCCGCTGCTGCGCGGTGCCCGCAACCCGGTCGCCGCCGTGCAGTCGCCCGACGACGCCCAGTCGTGGGTGCCGGGGGTCTGGGGCGAGTGGCAGGACCGCATGATGGAGCACTACTCGGCGATCGCCGCGCAGCGTCCCGGGGCGCCCGGGCCCGCCGCGGTCTTCGCCGCCGCCCGCCAGAGCCAGCTCGTGGCCCACACGCTCAAGCCCTACGTCAAGGACGCCAAGACGGGCGCCGACCCGCTCGCGCCGCCGGTCGCCTACCCGGGCGCCGACAACGGCGAGGGGACCAACGGCTTCGCCGAGAACCTGCGCTACCTGGCCGCGATGCTGGCGTTGCCGCTCGGCATCCGCGTGGCCACGGTCGACGCGCCGGGCGACTTCGACACCCATGACGACCAGGCGGCCACGCTCGTGCGCGACCTCGCCCAGCTCTCGCAGGGGCTGAGCGCCTTCCAGGCCGACCTCGAGGCGCGCGGGATCGCCGACCACGTGCTCACGCTCGTGTGGACCGAGTTCGGCCGGCGTCCGGAGGAGAACTCCTCGGGCGGCACCGACCACGGCGCCGGCGGCCTCGCGTGGGTGATGGGCGCCCGCGCGCGCGGCGGCCTGCTCTCGCCCTATCCCGACCTCGCGTCCTTCGACCGCGAGGACAACCTGAAGGTCACCACCGACTTCCGCACCGTCTACTCGAGCCTGCTCGAGCAGTGGCTGGGGACCGGCGCCGACGAGGTGCTGCCCGACGCCGGCCGCGTCGGGCGCATCAGCCTGGTCGCATGACCGCGCTGCTGGCCGCCCTCGTCTTCGCCGCGCCGACGCCCGTCGGCCTCGGCATGCGCGAGTACCGCTTCAGCGTCTACCGCCCGACCATCCACGCCGGGGCCGTGACCTTCAACATGACGAACTTCGGCGAGGACGCCCACAACCTGCGGATCACCGGGCCCGGGGGGTACCGCAGCGCGGTGAGCCGGGACGTCGAGCCCTTCGGAGGACGGCTACGGTTCACGGTGCACCTGCGCCGCGCCGGCCTCTACCGGCTCGTGTGCCTGAAGCCGGGGCACGCCGCGAAGGGCATGAAGGCGACCCTCAGGGTCGCCCGCCGGCGCTGAGCGTCGAACTTGCATACCCGACCGAGGCGATCGGTGTTAGGGTCTCCTAACCGCGATTAGGAGACCCTAACCGCCAGACCCGGAGGATCCCGTGCTGACGACGTTCGTGATCGCCCTTCGCGAAGGCCTCGAGGCCGCGCTCATCGTGGGCATCATCGCCGCCTTCCTCAGGCGCCAGGGGCGTCCCGACGCGCTGCGCTCGATGTGGATCGGCGTGGCGCTCGCCGTCTCGGTCTGCGTGGCGGTCGCCGTCGTCCTGCGGATCGTCGACAACGAGCTGCCCCAGCGCGAGCAGGAGGGCCTCGAGACGATCGTCGCCCTCGTCGCCGTCGCGATGGTCACCTACATGATCGTCTGGATGACCGAGCACGCCCGCGACCTCAAGGGCCAGCTCCAGGAGCAGGCCGCGGGAGCGCTGGTCCAGGGCTCGGCCACCGCGCTCGTCGCCATGGCCTTCCTGGCGGTGCTGCGCGAGGGCTTCGAGACCTCCGTCTTCCTGCTGGCCGCCTTCAACGACGCCTCCGACCCGGTGCCCGCCGGCCTCGGCGTGGTCCTCGGCCTGGCGCTCGCCGTGGCGCTCGGCTACGGGATCTACCGCGGCGGCGTGCGGCTGAACCTCTCGCGCTTCTTCCGCGTCACCGGCGCGGTGCTCGTGCTCGTGGCCGCCGGCCTGGTGGCCTCCGCGCTGCACACCGCCGCCGAGGCGGGCTGGGTGGTCGGCGGCCAGGCCCAGGCGCTCGACCTCAGCGGAGTCATCCGGCCGGGCACGGTCTGGGAGTCGCTCATCACCGGGATCCTCGGCATCCATCCCCAGCCGACCGTGATCGAGGTCGTGGGCTGGCTGCTCTACGCGATCCCGATGCTGACGATCGTCCTCGCGCCCGACGCCGTGCGCCCACGCGTGCGCGCCACGATGGCCGGCGCCGCCGTGGTCGCGGCGCCGATCGTGCTGCTCGTCGGCACGCTGGGCGGCGACAAGGAGACCAGCCAGGCGCTCGCCAGCGCCAGCAGCGCCGGACGGACCGTGAACGTCTCGATCACCGACGAGGGCTGCCAGCCGGCGAACCTCCGGCTGTCCTCCGGGCCCGCGACCTTCGTCGTCACCAACAAGGGCGCCTCGCGCTCGACCGAGTACGAGGTCATCGGCGCCGGCCGCACGCTCGCCGAGGTCGAGAACGTCACGAGCGGCCTGACCAAGCGCTTCTCGCTCACCCTGCAGCCGGGCCGCTACACGCTGCGCTGCACCGGCGCCGAGCACGAGGAGACGCCGCTGACCGTCACGGGCGCGCGCGCCAACGCGGCGCTGGCGCCCGCGCTGCAGCGTGGCGTCGACGGCTACCGCGCCTTCCTCGAGCACGAGACCGCCTCGCTGGTGTCCGGCGTCGAGACCCTGCGCCACGCGCTCGCCACCGGCGACGTCGCGGCCGCCAAGCGCGCCTACGCCACGGCTCGCGTGCCCTACGAGCGCGTCGAGCCGGTCGCCGAGAGCTTCGGCGACCTCGACTCGCGCATCGACGCGCGCGCCAACGACGTGCCGAAGTCGAAGTGGACGGGCTTCCACCCGATCGAGCGCAGGCTGTGGGTGCAGAACACGACGAAGGGGACCGCGAAGCTGGCCGACGGCCTCGTGGCGGACTCGCGCCGGCTGCAGGGCCTCGTGCGCACGGTCAAGCTCGAGCCCGCCCAGGTCGGCAACGGCGCCAACGAGCTGCTCGGCGAGGTCTCCAAGTCGAAGATCACCGGCGAGGAGGAGCGCTACTCGCACATCGACCTGCTCGACTTCGACGCCAACGTCGAGGGCGCGCGCGCCGCGTTCGACGCGATCCGCCCCGCGCTGATCGGCAAGGACCCCGACCTCGTCTCGGAGATCGAGCGTCGCTTCGGCCTCGTCGACGCCGCGCTGCGACCGCACGAGACCGCGGACGGCTTCGTGCCCTACACGGCGCTGGGCAAGCCGCAGGTCCGCCGGCTCAGCGAGGTCATCGACGCGCTCGCCGAACCGCTCTCGCAGGCACCGGCCCGGGCCCTGTCGGGGTAGCGATGCCCCGCCTGACGCGCCGGGCACTGCTCGCCTCGGCCGCGGGCGGCGGTCTCGCCGCCGCCGCGGCGGGCGGCTACGTGCTCGGCCACGAAGGCGACGAGGCGCAGCAGCCGACCGCGGCCGACCAGACGGTTGCGTTCTACGGCCGCCATCAGGCGGGCATCGCGACGCCGGCCCAGGACCGCCTGCACTTCGCGGCCTTCGACGTCGAGGAGGGCCTGCGCGGCGAGGATTTGCGCGGCCTGCTGCGCGCGTGGTCGGAGGCGGCCGCGCGGATGACCGCCGGGCGGCCGGTCGGCGACGCCAACGACCAGCCGCTCGCTCCGCCGCAGGACACCGGCGAGGCGCTCGGGCTCACGCCGGCGCGGCTCACGGTGACCTTCGGCGTCGGCCCGTCGCTCTTCGACGAGCGCTTCGGCCTGGCCTCCCGGCGCCCGGCGCCGCTGCGCGACCTGCCCGCGCTCCCGGGCGACGAGCTCGACCGCGAGCGCAGCGGGGGAGACCTCTGCGTGCAGGCGTGCGCCGACGACCCGCAGGTCGCCTTCCACGCGGTGCGCAACCTCGCGCGCATCGGGCGCGGCGCGGTGAACGTGCGCTGGTCGCAGCTCGGCTTCGGGCGCACGTCCTCGACGAGCCGGGCGCAGGCGACGCCGCGCAACCTCATGGGCTTCAAGGACGGCAGCGCCAACCTCAAGGCCGAGGACGTCGAGGCGCTCGAGCAGCACGTGTGGGTCGGGGGCGATCGCTCGGGGGAGCCGGCGTGGCTGCGCGACGGCACGTACCTGGTGGCTCGCCGCATCCGGATGCTCATCGAGGTCTGGGACCGCACGTCGCTGGCCGACCAGGAGCAGACGATCGGGCGCCACAAGGCCTCGGGGGCGCCGCTGGGCGAGCGCGACGAGTTCGCGACGCTGAAGGTCGACCGGCTGCCCTCCGACAGCCACGTGCGGCTCGCCGCGCCGTCCACGAACAGCGGCGCCAAGCTGCTGCGCCGCGGCTACTCGTTCACGGACGGGCTCGACGACCGCCTCGGCCAGCTCGACGCCGGCCTCTTCTTCCTCTCCTTCCAGCGCGACCCCGAGGCGTTCGTGGGCATCCAGCAGCGGCTCGGCTCAGCCGACCATCTCAACGAGTACATCAGGCACGTCGGCTCGGGCGTGTGGGCGGTCCCTCCGGGGGCGACGAAGGGGGGCTTCGTCGGGCAGACGCTGCTCGCGGCGCTCGGCCGCCGATGACGTCGGCCACGCCAAGCGCAGGTTGCCCTAACCGGTCGGCTGGGAGTCGATCTCGATCGTGCGTCCGGGGCCGACGCGCAGCGAGCGCCGGCCGCGCAGCAGCTCGAGCAGCTCGATGCCCACCACCTCGCGCCGCCAGCCCTGCAGCGTGCGCACCTCGGGCTCGTCGCCGTCGACGCGGACGGCGGTGACGATCCGCTGCAGGTCGGCGCGCGCGGCGATGAGCTCGTAGGCGAGCTCGGCCTCCGAGGCGCGGGCGCGCACGAGCGCCTCGCCGAGGGCGATGAGCGGCGCGTCCTTGGCGTCGGTGGGGGTCGGGCGGTCGCCGTCGACGGGGATCGGCTCGCGCTCCCGGCCGCGCTCGACGACGCCGAGGATCGCGCGGCCGCGGCGGCGCAGCGTGCTCTCGTTGAGGCCGCGGATCTGGGCCAGGCGCTCGAGGTTGGCGGGCCGGCGCTTGGCGACCTCGACGAGGGCGGCGTCGGCGAGCACGCTGGGCACCGGGCGGTCGGTCTCGCGCGCGGTCTCCTCGCGCCAGCGCACGAGCTCGAAGGCCACGGCGCGCTGGGAGGGCTCGAGCGAGTTGATGCGCGGCAGGCGGCTGAAGATCGCCTCGGGCTCGCGCTCGTCGGAGGCGTCCTCCAGGGCGCGGCACTCCTCGAGCGCCCATCCGAGCCGCCCGCGGTCGCTCAGGGCGCCCTGCAGGGCGTCGGTGAGCTCGAGCAGGTGCAGGACGTCCTCACGGGCGTAGCCCACCTGCTCGGTGCTCAGCGGCCGCGTGTCCCAGCGGGTGAAGGACGCGCTCTTGCGCAGGCGCACGCCGACCATCTCGTGCAGCAGCGCCTCGTAGCCGAGCTGGGCGCGCAGCCCCGCGAAGCCCGCCGCGACCTGGGTGTCGAAGATCCCATGCAGCTCGGTCGACCACTCGCGCCGCAGCAGCGCCACGTCCTGGCGCCCGGCGTGGAGGACGACCTGGACGTCGGGGTCGGCCAGCACGGCGGCCAGCGGCGCGGGGTCGTACTCCTCGGTCAAGGGGTCGAGGACCTCGACGCGCACGCCGTCGCCGTCGCCGGTCTCCACCGCGACCTGGACGAGACACAGCAGCGCGCGGTAGCGCCCCTCGCCCATGAACTCCGTGTCGATGCCCAGCCGGCCCGCGGCTCTCGCCTGGGCGGCGAGCTCAGCGACGACGCCCTCGGCCATCCGTGGAATCTACGCGGTCATGCCCCGTCCGGGCCCCGCTCGTCGTCGGGCCAATAGCCGTGCTCGTCGAAGAAGGCGCGTGCGCGGTCTTCCTCGTCGCGCTCGCGGTCGCCCGTGACGCCGATGCGGAAGAGCAGGTTCAAAAGCCACACCGAGAGGCCCGCGGCGACGAGCAGCGCGCCGCCC
Source organism: uncultured Actinomycetes bacterium (assembly GCA_963851295.1). GTDB lineage: Bacteria > Actinomycetota > Thermoleophilia > Solirubrobacterales > Solirubrobacteraceae > JAOPZW01. The sequence goes on from CAWKOS010000012.1 coordinate 46,115, forward strand.
TCGAGGCCGTTCTCGCTGAAGCCGGTGACCGCCGCGAGCACGAAGCCGGCCACGATGATCCCGATCGGCAGCCAGGTGCGCACCCACCTCATCGTCATGCCGCCCTGAGGAGGTCGGGGACCGAGAAGCGCTCGACGAGCTCGGCCGCCGTGAGCCGCTCGCCGCGGGCGCACAGCCCCAGCGAGGACGCGAGCTCGTCGCGGACGTCGTCGGCGTCCTGGCCGAGCGCGGCGCGATCGGCGAGCGTCACGGCGCCGTGGCGCTTGGCCAGCCGCTCGCCGTCGGGGCCGAGCATCAGCGCGACGTGGGCGTGGCGGGGGGCGGGGAGCCCGAGTCGGGCCCCGAGCCAGAGCTGGCGCGGCGTCGAGTCGAGCAGGTCGGCGCCGCGCACGACCTCGCGCACGCCTTGGTCGGCGTCGTCGACGACCACCGCGAGGTTGTAGGCGAAGGCGCCGTCGTTGCGGCGCACGACGAAGTCGTCGACGGCGCCCTCGAAGCGGCCGGTCAGGCGGTCGTCGAAGGCCACGCGCGCCGCGTCGGCGCGCACGCGCAGGGCGGGCGGGCGCCCCGCGGCCTCGCGCTGGGCGCGCTGGGCGGCGCTCAGGCGCAGGCAGGTGCCGGGGTAGGAGCCCTCCGGGAGGGCGCCGTGAGGGGCCGAGGCCGCCTCGCGGATCTCGGCGCGCGTGCACCAGCACTCGTAGATGAGGCCCTGCGCCCGCAGCGCCTCGAGGGCCGTCTCATAGAGCTCCAGGCGCTCGCTCTGACGCACGACAGGCCCGTCCCAGTCGAGGCCGAGCGCCGCGAGGTCGGCGAGCTGCTCGTCGTAGAAGCGCTCGCGCACGCGGCCCGTGTCGAGATCCTCCATGCGCACCAGGTGGCGGGCGTCCTGGCTGCGCGCGAAGAGCCACGCCACGAGCGCGGTGCGCAGGTTGCCCACGTGCAGGGTCCCGGTGGGGGAGGGCGCGAAGCGCCCGTCAGCGGTCACGACCCGATTGTGCCCTGTAGCCTCACGCGGCCGATGGCCGACGACGACGCCACCCCCCCCGAGCAGCCCCCCAGGCCATGTCCGCCATGCCGCGGGACGGGCCGCATCGTGTCGCGCCTGGGCGGCTCGGCGTCGACGGTGACGTGCCCGTGGTGCGAAGGCACCGGGCAGGTGATCCCCGGCCACGACGCCCAGAAGGCCCGCCGCGGCGGCACCGCTGAGCCTCCTGACGACGCCGCCTAGCGCAGCGCGACTGGACGAAGGGCCGAAGCGGGCGCGTCCGCGCTTGAGCGCGGCGCCCGCGGGCCGATGCCTGCGGGGTGACCGCGCCCAAGCTGCGCTTCGGCCTGCTTCTGGCCGTCCTCGCCGTGCTCGTGGCGCCCGGCGCGGCGAGCGCTGCCCCGGTGCTGGTGCACGACGACACCATGGTCGCCGAGAGCGGCACGCGCGACGGCGTGATCGCCGGGGGCGACACCGTCACGGTCGTCGAGAGCGTCCGCAACACCTCGGCGTCGCCGGTCAGCGGCGTGACGGGCCAGCTGACCGCCGCCGACCCCGACGTCGAGGTCACGCAGGACAGCTCGAGCTACCCGACGATTCCGGCCTTCGCCGCCAAGGCGAACGCGGTGGCCTTCGAGGTCACGCTGCCGGCCGACCTGCCGTGCGGCGCCGTCGTGTCGCTCTCGCTCGCGCTCTCGCAGGGCGGTTCCGTCGTCGCCACGCTGCCGCTGACGATTCGCACCGGGTACGACGGCGCGACCACGGCGCCGGTCTCGCGGGCCCACGCGACCGACATCCCCAACGGGACCGCAAGCCTCGTCGGGCTCGCCGGCCTCGGCGGTCCCGGCACCGGGACCTCCACGATCACGATCCCGGGGCCGAGCCCCGACACGGTCCGCGGCATCCAGGTGCACCTCTCGCATCTCGCCTACCCGCTGGGCCACCTGCGCCTCAGCCTCAAGGCGCCCGACGGTTCGCGGGTGGTGCTCCTCGACCATCGCGGCGGCGCCGCGCAGTCGCTCGACGACCTGACCTTCGCCGCGGGCGGGGCGGACCCGGCGCAGACCTCCAACCTCTCCGGCGCGACGGTGCGCCCGGAGGAGAGCTTCGACGCGCTGCTGGGCGAGGCGCGCACCGGAAGCTGGAAGCTCGTCTTCGACGTCGACGACTCGACCGAGCTGGGCAGCCTCAGCGACTGGAGCATCGCCTTCACCGTGGCCGACTGCGAGCCGCGCGACTTCGCCTCGCTGGTGGCCACGCCCGCGCAGGTGGCGCCGGGGGCCGACGTGCTGCTCGACGCGTCCGGGACGGTCGTCGATCCTCCGGCGTCCTACGCCTACAGCGGCAGCTTCACGCCCGGGACGGGCATGACGACCTCGCAGGCGCACGTCAGCTTCGCCACGCGCGGGCGCAAGACGGTGACCGTCGATGTCACCGACGGCCACGGCCAGCACTTCACGGCCGACGCCGAGGTCGTGGTCTCCAACCCGCCGGTCGCCGACCTGCAGGCGACGCCCGCCAGCGCCTTCACCGGGGACCTCTTCAGCTTCGATGCGAGCGCGTCCTCGGACCCGATCGACAACAGCGCGATCACGTTCGAGTGGTCGGTCGACGACGGCGACTTCCAGGCGGGCTCGAGCACGCTCTCGCAGAGCTTCGCGACGCCGGGCACCCACCACGTCACCGTGCGCGTCACCGACGTCGACGGTGCCGTCGACGAGCAGACGGCGATCGTCACCGCCAACAACCGCCCGCCGGTGGCCGACGTGGCGCTTGCCGCCGCGCCGGCCGTGACCGGGCGCACGACGGTGCTCGACGCGAGCGGCTCGCACGACGACGGGTCGATCGCCAACTACAGCTGGGACCTCGACGGCAACGCGGGCACCGGCCCCAACGGGTTCGAGGTCGACGGCGGGACGACGCCGACGCGCTCGCTCGTGTTCTCCACGCACGGCATGCACAGCGTGCGCGTTCAGGTCACCGACGACCTCGGCGCCGTCGACGTCGCGACGCTCAACGTGGACGTCGACGATCCCCCGACCGCCGGGACGCTGCAGGCCTCGCCGGCGCAGCCGCGGCCGGGCACGACCCCGACCCTGAGCGTCACCGGCGCCACGGACCCCGACGGGACGATCGCCCACTACGAGTGGGACTTCGGCGACGGCACTACTCTGAACCCCGGCCCCTCGAGCACCACCCATCTCTACCCGGTGCGCGCGCAGCGCACGGTCACGGTGCGCATCGTCGACGACAAGGGCGCGGTCACGACGTCGACGCTGCCGCTGACCATCGCCGGCATCCCGCCGGTGGCGGTGCTCACCGCGACGCCGAACCCGGTCGAGGCGGGCGCCGTCGTCCACTTCGACGCCTCGGGCTCCCACGACCTCGACAGCCCGATCGCCGGCTACAAGTGGGATCTCAACGGCGACAGCGCCGTCGACTACGACGGCGGGAGCGATCCGTCGGCGCAGGCGACGTTCCCCAACCCGGGGACGCTGACGGTCCACGTCCTGGTCACCGACGTGGACGGGAACTCCACGAGCCAGGGCGTGACGCTCACGATCTCGGCGCCGCCCGGGGCGGGCGGTGGCGGTGGTGGCGGTGGCGCCTCGGGCGGGGCCGGCGGGGCCGGCGGGGCCGGCGGGGCCGGCGGCGCGGGAGCCGGCGGCGGGGGCGACGGCGGCGGTGGTGGCGGCGGGTCCGCCGCGGGCGGCGCGGGCTTCTCGGCGGCCCTCGCCGGGCGCGCCATCCAGGTCCAGAAGGTGGTGCTCAAGAGGGGCCTGGTCGTCACGTGCCGCACCAACCGCAAGGCGACCTGCGCCCTGCGCGTCGAGCTCTCGGCCAAGGACGCGCGCCGCCTCGGCGTCGCGCGCAAGGCCAAGGCGCCGGTCGTGCTCGGCCGCGCGACGGTCCGCACCGACGGCTCGAAGCCGCGCGTGGCGAAGGTCCGTCTCTCGAAGTCCGCGGCCTCGCGCCTGCGCCACGCCGCCCGGGTGAGGGTCCTCGTCACCGGCGAGGCGACGACCGCGGCCGGCGACAAGGCCAAGGTCTCGCGCTCGGTCCTCGTGCGCAAGCGCTAGGCGATTCGTCCATCCACGGCGCCGGGCGGTACAGCCGGGTCGTCGGGCGGACGAATGACGAGATTGGTGAACTCTCTCGTCCGTCTGCTGCAGGGCCGCCTCGCCGCCGAGCGCGGCTCGGTGATCATGGAGGCTCTCGTCGGGGCCGTGCTCGTCGCCGTCATGGCGGTCGCGTTCTTCGGCGCCCTCGACGGCTCCAACCGGGTGTCGGGCGTGTCGAAGCTGCGCGCCCAGGCCGCCGCGCTGGCCTCGGACGACCAGGAGCGCCTGCGCTCGATGCCGGTCGCGTCGCTCAACCAGTACCACCAGTCGGTCACCAAGACCGTCGCCGGGCTGAGCTTCGTCGTCGACTCCAAGGCCGACTGGATCGCCGACAAGACCAAGGACGCTACGTGCACCGGCAACGGCGCCGCCGCGGACTACCTGCGCATCACCTCCACGGTCACCCCGAGCAGCGGGGGCTCGCTGAGGCCCGTCGCGATCTCGAGCACGGTGACCCCGGCGCCGGGCAGCTTCAACGGCAAGGGCAGCCTCGCGGTCACCGTCGTCGACCGCAACGCGGTCGGCGTCCCCGGCGTGACGGTCAACGTGGGCGGGCCGGCCAACGGGACGGCGTTCACCGACGCCAACGGCTGCGCCTTCCTGGGCTACCTGCCGGCCGGGACGACGTACACGATCGCGATCGCAAAGGGCAACTACGTCGACGAGGACGGAGACGACACGCCGTCGGTCAGCGGGTTCACGATCAACGACCAGCAGGTCGCCACGCAGGGCTTCACGTACGACTTGGCCGGCGCGGCCAAGGTGAGCTTCTTCTCCACGCCGGTGGACTACCAGGGCGCCACCCGCGGCCAGGTCGACTCCAAGCAGTGGCGGGTGTTCATGAACAACGGCGCGCACGCCAGGCAGTTCGGGTCCACCTATCCGACCACGGTGCCCACGAGCGGCCCGCAATGGTTCTCCACGGGCGATCAGGCCTCGATCGACGCGACGCAGCTCTTTCCGTTCACGAGCAACTACGGCGTCTACGCCGGCAACGGCGACTGCGCGAAGGACGACCCGGCCCAGAACGGCGTCACCGACCCGGGGCTGCTCGTGCCGCCGGGCAACACCACGCTGACCTACCGCCAGCGGCTGCCCGCGCTCAACGTTCTCGTCAAGGACAGCGACGGCACGCGCAAGGCCAACCTGCGCGTGAAGATCACGCACACGACGGCGGGCTGCGGCAACTGGAGCATCGTGCGCGCGACCGGGCCCGACGGCACGCTCGTGGATCCCGGGGTCCCGTACGGCACCTACACCGTCTGCGCCGACAACGCCGCGACCACCGGGAGCGTGCACCACACCTCCACCGTCACCGTCGCCAACACCACGCTGACGGCCGACCCGCTCACGAACCGGCCGGACGGCGGGACCATCCTGACCTCGCTCAACATCCCGAGCGCCACGAACTCCGGGAAGTGCTGATGAGCCGCGCCCGCGCCCAGAGCGGTCAGACGCTCGTGGAGATCGTCGTCGGGATGGTGATCGGCGTCGTCGTGCTGCTGGCGGCGTACTCGGTGCTCGACGCCGCAGCGCCGCTGGCCGCCAAGACGCAGGATCGCGTCGACGCCTACGCCCGTGGCCGCCTGGCATTGGACGTGATGGCCTCCGAGCTGCGCTCGCAGATCTGCCTGCCGGGTGCCATCCCCGCCATCATCCCCACGAAGTCGATCGACAACGAGATCTGGTTCTACGCCAATACGGGGACCGACGCCGACGCGCCGCAGCAGCGACGGATCTACCTGTCGGGCAACGCCATCAAGGAGGACCTCTGGAAGGGGACCTTCGACCTGGTGACCGGCACCGTCAAGTTCCCTGTCAACCCGACCAGCACGCGGACGCTCGTGTCGCCGGTCGCGCTCGTCAGCGGGACGCCGCTCTTCAGCTACTGGGGCTTCGACGCCAACCTGCCGGCCTCGGTCAACCAGGTGATTCCCGTGCCGGTCAGCGCGACCAACGCCCAGAAGGTCGTGCAGGTGGACATCTCGTTCGTCGCGCGCTCCTACGGGGCCAAGGCCGCGAGCAGTCGCGACTCCACCTTCCAGCAGTCCGTGTTCTTCCGCACGGCCGACCCGACCGACCCCGCGAAGGGACCGAAATGCTGAGGCAGCGCCTGCGCCGTGAGGACGGCTTCACCCTGGTCACCGTGATGGGCGCGATGGTCGTCCTCGCCCTCATCACCGTCGCCACGTTCACCGCCGTCAACGGCGACGCCCGCCAGTCGGGCCGGGACGTCTCGCGCAAGCAGGCGCTGGCGGCGGCCGAGGCCGGCGTCAACCAATATCTCTTCGGCCTCAACGGCGACAACAACTACTGGGCCAAGTGCACCGCGGTCCCGGCGCCCAACGCCGTCAACGACCCCTGGGACGGCACGGGTCCCGACCCGCGCAGCTGGCAGAGCGTCCCGGGGTCGGCGACGCAGTACACCATCGAGCTGCTGCCGGCCAACGGCTACAGCAAGTGCACGCCCGGGCCCAACGTGTCCGACTCGGTGATCGACAAGGGCAGCCGCTCGATCCGCGTCCGCGTCACGGGCCGGGCGCCGACCGGCAGCGGTGCCTGGGTGTACCGCTCGGTCATCGCGGGCCTCAAGCGCGAGGGATTCCTGGACTTCCTGTACTTCACCGATCTCGAGACCAGCGACCCGCTGCTGTATCTGATCAACACCGACGGGCGCCCGACGAACCCGTCCATCACCTCGTGGGCCGACAACCAGAGCACGGGCTGCAAGCGCTACTACCGTGCCGGGCGCGGCGGCGCCAGCTACAGCGGCAAGTACACCGACGGCGCCAAGGAGTCGTTGACCGCGAACTGCACCGAGATCCAGTTCGCCCCGCAGGACGTCGTCTCGGGGCCGGTCCACACGAACGACGAGATGTACGTGTGCGGGTCGCCGACCTTCGGGCGTAACCTGCAGGACCAGGTCGAGTCGGGCAAGGCGTGGCGAGCCTCGTGCAGCGGCGCCAACCCGAACATCAAGGGCACGTGGCGCCCGAACTGGGCCACGATCGGCATGCCGACGACGAACGCCTCGCTGAAGCAGATCGCCGGGGCGAGCTACACGTTCTCGGGTCGCACGCAGATCCAGCTCGGCGTCCCGTCGGGCAAGATGACCGTGACCACCGGCGGGACGACCTCGGTCATGGACTACCCGACCGACGGCGTGGTCTACGTGCAGAACGGCGGTCCGTGCCCGGCCTACAACCCGGTCAACATCGATTACAACGCGGCCGCGACCGCTCCCTGCGGCGACGCGCTGGTCAGCGGGTCCTACGGAACCAGCCTCACGATCGCGACCGAGAACGACATCGTCATCAACGGCGACATCAAGCACGCCGACACCGACGACGTCATGCTCGGCCTGATCGCCAACGGCTTCATCCGTGTGCGCCACAGCGTCACATGGAACGGCGGCGCCGACTGCGACAACAACCCGTCGGGCACCGCCGACCGCGAGGTCGACGCGGCGATCCTGACGCTGCAGCACTCGTTCATGGTCGACGGCTACTACTGCGGCAGCCCGCTCGGCACGCTGACGGTCAAGGGCGTCATCGCGCAGAAGTTCCGCGGTCCGGTCGGCCGCGGCGGCAGCTCGCCCACGAACGGCTACATCAAGAACTACGTCTACGACCCGCGCCTGCAGTTCCGCGCGCCGCCGCACTTCCTGGACCCGGTCGAGTCGGCGTGGCGCGTGTGGCGCTATACCGAGCAGCAGCCGGCCCTGCACCAGCAGTAGCGGGTCAGCCCTCGATCTCGAGCGTGCCGACGGCCTCTTGGGCGTCGCGCAGGAAGACGGGGAAGCGGCCCGCCTCGTTGGCGGTGAAGAGCAGCTGCGCGGGCAGCTCGGCGTCGACCGGGCCCTGCACCCCGAGGGCCGGCACCTCCGCGGTGTCGGAGGCCGGCGCCTTGACGGTCAGCAGCACGACGTCGCCGACCCTGGCCTTGACCGGCTTGGAGCTCGGGAGGGTCGCGGTGACCCGCGGCGCGGCCTCGTCGGCGGTCGAGGCCGGCGGCCCGGTCGCCGCGGGCGGCCCTGCCTGCGGGCGCCGACGCGGCTCGCTCGTCGCCAGCGCGCTGATCAGCGACGCGCCGACGAGCAGGAGCGTGAGGCCGATGAGCAGGGGACGCCAGCGCATCCGCCCATTCTCGCGCACCGCGCCCGTCGGACGAACGTCCACGCCTCGGGCATGGGGTCAAGACCCCATAGAGGCCAGTCGATGAAGGAGGCGTAATCGAAGCCGCCTCCTCCGGATGCCAGGGCAAACCGCCCGTGAGGGCGGGACGCAAAGCCACGGACCTCGACTCAGAGGCAGCCGGGTTGCGGACAACCGGAGGCAAAAACGGGGAGTCGGCGGGAAGCTCATCGGTCCTAGGAGGACATGAATGCTGCGCAAGCTGCGCGATGACGAGCAGGGCTTCACGCTCATCGAGCTCCTCGTCGTCATCCTGATCGTCGGCATCCTTGCCGCGATCGCCCTGCCGACCTTCCTGGGTCAGCAGAAGAAGGGTCAGGACGCCTCGGCCAAGTCCGATGCTCGTAACGCCGTCTCGCAGATCGAGTCGTGCTACACGGACACGCAGGACTACTCGCTCTGCGGGCCGGCCGTGACGTCGATGAACCAGGCCAACACCGGCATGAAGTTCGGTGCGGCGCCCGACAACACCACGAGCCCGGCCACGGTCGGTCTGGTCGCGACGGCCGCCGGCTACACGATCAACGCGAAGTCGAAGTCCAACACCGTCTTCACCATCACGAAGGACCTGGCGGCTGGCACTTTGACCCGCACGTGCCTTCCGGTCAGCACCGGCTCCTGCCCCGGCAGCGGCAACTGGTAGTCACTGACGCCAACTGAATCGAGCCGTACGTTCGAGGCGGGCCTCCGGGCCCGCCTCGTCGCGTTCCGGCCCGCATCCGCTCCCCTCGCTACCGTCCCCGCACCCTCATGGCCCTGGCCATCGCCCTCGCCGCCGTCGCCGGCCTGATCGTCGGCTCGTTCCTCAACGTGGTGGCCTACCGCCTGCCGCGCGGCGAGTCGCTCGTGCACCCGCGCTCGCGCTGTCCGCACTGCGCCACGCAGCTGCGCGCGATCGACAACATCCCCGTCGTCTCGTGGGTTGCCCTGCGCGGCCGCTGCGCCCACTGCGGCGCGCCCGTCTCCGCGCGCTATCCGCTCGTCGAGCTGAGCACGGGCGCCCTCTATGCCGCCGTCGTGGCCAGTCAGGACGACGCCGTGCGGATCGTCCTCGGGCTGCTGCTCGTCACCGCGCTGGTCCCGATCACGCTGATCGACCTCGACCACCGGCTCATCCCCAACAAGATCACCGGGCCGGCGGCGCTCGCCGCCGTGATCGCCATCGTCGCGCTCGACCGCGACTTCCTCGTCGAGGCGCTCGTCGCCGCGGCGGCGGGCGGCGGCTTCTTCCTGATCGCCGCGCTGCTGTACCCGCGCGGCATGGGCATGGGCGACGTCAAGCTCGCGGGCGTGCTCGGGCTCTACCTGGGCCGCGCCGTCGCGCCGGCGATCCTGATCGCGCTCCTGGGCGGCGTGCTCGTCGGCGCCGCGATCATCGCGCGCAAGGGCGCTAAGGAGGGCCGCAAGACCGCGGTGCCCTTCGGGCCCTTCCTCGCCCTTGGCGGCATGATCGCCTTCTTCGTCGGCAACGAGCTCGTCGACGCCTACCTCGACACCTTCTGAGCCGGCGCGCCCGGGCCGCGGGCCCGTGGACGCATGTCGGAAAGGCGCGCTCGCGGCGCTCAGGATGCGGCCCTCGCTGCCGATGAGAGAGGACACCCGGCACCCCAACCGCCGGGCGACCCCTCTCCATGGCCAAGCGCACCAAGACCCTCGTCGGGCTCGACATCGACGCCACAGGCATCGTCGCCGCCTCCGTCGCGGTCAACGGCCGCATCCGCGTCGAGCACGCCGCCGCCATGGCGCTCGAGCCGGGGATCATCCGCGACGGCGAGGTCGCCGACGTCGACGGCCTGGCCGAGGCGCTGCGCGCGCTCTACAAGGCCAACAAGGGCCTGGACAAGCGCGTACGCGTCGGGCTGGCCAACCAGAAGATCGTCGTGCGCGTCGTCGACCTGCCCTACCTCGAGGACCCCAAGGAGATCGCGGCGGCCGTCCGCTTCCACGCGCAGGACCAGCTTCCGATGCCGCTCGAGCACGCCGTGCTCGACCACCAGCAGCTTGACGTGGTCAGCGACGAGACCGGCCGCCGCTGTCGCGTGCTGCTCGTGGCCGCCCGCCGCGAGATGGTCGACCGCGTCCTCGCGGCGCTGCGTGCGGCGGGGCTCAAGCCCGAGGGCGTCGACCTCTCCGCCTTCGCCATGGTCCGCGCGCTGCACCGCGCCGGGGGCGATGAGGACGAGAACGTCCTCTACCTCACCGTCGGCGGCCTGACCAACCTCGCCGTCGCGCGCGGCACCGCCTGCACCTTCGCTCGCGCCTCGGGCAGCGGCGTCGAGGCGCTCGCCGTCGAGCTCGCCGAGCGCAGCAGCCTGACCGTCGAGCACGCCCGCGGCTGGCTCGCCCACGTCGGACTGGAGGCGCCGGTCGAGACGATCCAGGGCGACGAGGAGATCGTCGCCCAATCGCGGCGCATCCTCCTCGACGGCGTGCGCCGCATCGCCGCCGAGGTGCGCAGCACGCTCGACTTCCACCGCACGCAGGACGACGCGGGCACCGTCTCGCGCGCGATCATGACCGGGCCGGCGACCGGGATCCCGGGCTTCGCCGCCGCGCTGGCCTCCGAGCTGGGCATGCCCGTCGACGAGGGCGCCGTGGACGGTGCCCCCCCGGGCCTCGAGCCGGGCCGCGTCACGGTCGCTGCCGGCCTCGCCCTTCAGGAGGCCCCGCGGCCATGAGGGCCGTCAACCTCATTCCGGTCGAGCAGCGCGGCCGCCGCGGCTCCACCTCGGGCTCGGGCATCGGCTCGTACGTCGTGCTCGGCGTCCTGGCTGCGGTCGTGGTCATGAGCGCGGTCTACACGCTCGCCAATCGCTCGATCACCACCAAGCGCGGTGAGCTGACGTCCGTCGAGGCGCAGGCCCGGGCGGCCGAGGCCCAGGCGGGCGAGCTCGCCGGCTACACGACCTTCTCGGCGCTGCGCCAGAAGCGGTCGGAGACCGTGCGCAGCCTCGCTGCCAGCCGCTTCGACTGGAGCCACGTCCTGCACGAGGTCGCGCGGACGATTCCCTCCAACGCATGGCTGACGTCGCTGCGCGGCACCGTTGCCCCGGGCATCTCGCTCGACGGCGGCTCGGACGACCCGCTGCGCGCCTCGATCGCCAGCCCGGCGCTGTCGATCGTCGGCTGCACCGTCAGCCAGGACAGCGTCGCTGCGGTCATCTCGAGCCTGCGCCGCGTCGACGGCGTGCAGCGCGTGACCCTCTCCTCCGCCGACAAGGTCGACTCCGGAAGCGCCGGGGCCTCGGCCGGCAGCGCCAACGGCGACGGCGACTGCCGTCACGGCAACACCCACTACCCGCAGTTCTCCATGACGCTCTTCTTCGCCAGCCCGTCTCCCGCGAGCGGTCAGCCCAGCACGCCATGACCCTCCGAGACCGTCTCGTCATCGTCTCCGTCCTGATGGCGGCCGCCCTGGCCGGGTTCTGGTTCGTCGCGCTGTCGCCCAAGCGCAAGGACGCCGCCGACCTCCAGGCCCAGATCGCCACGGCGCGCCAGCGGCTGACGGACGCTGAGCAGAAGGCGTCGGCGGCGCGCCAGGCCAAGGATCGCTACCGCACGGACTACGCCACGGTGGCGAAGCTCGGCAAGGCCGTGCCCAAGAGCGACGCGCTGCCCTCGCTCGTGTACCAGCTGCAGAGCGCCGCGCACAGCGCGCGCATCGACTTCCGCTCCGTGAAGCTCTCGGCCTCGGCCGGTCAGGGCCCGCCGCCGTCGGCGCCCGCCGCGGCGACAGGCGCGGTCGCGAACTCCAACGGCAGCTCGTCCACCGGCTCGTCGTCGAGCAGCTCGTCGTCGAGCAGCTCGTCGTCGTCGAGCGGCTCCTCGTCGTCGAGCGGCTCCTCGTCGTCGACGCCGCCGGCCCCGAGCACGCCCGCCGCCCCGACCCAGGCCGCCACCGCGACGCTGCCCCCGGGCGCGAGCGTCGGCTCGGCCGGGTTCCCGACGATGCCGTTCGCGTTCATCTTCAACGGCAGGTTCTTCGACATGGAGCAGTTCATGAACGAGGTCCAGCGCTTCGTGCGTGTCAAGGGCGACGACGTCGACGTCCGCGGGCGCCTGCTGAGCATCGATGGCTTCTCCCTCACGGCGGGCCCGACGGGCTTCCCGAGCGTCAAGGCGAACATCAGCGCCACCGCGTACCTGCTCTCGCCCGACGACACGGCGACGCCCTCGAGCGGCGCCTCGTCGCCCACCGGCTCGAGCACGCCGTCGGGCACCGGCGGCTCCGCCGCCTCGACCGGCGGGACCGTCTCCGAGGTGGCCGGATGAGCGCCGTGCGCGGACTGCTGCGCGACCTGGTCGAGCGCAAGCTGTGGCCCGTGGCCGTGCTCCTGCTCGTGGCCGCGCTCGGCGTGCCCGTCTACCTCGGGCGCTCGTCGCACCAGACGGACGCCCCCGTCGCGCCGGGCAACGTCAAGGCCGACACGGGCAAGGCCTCCAAGGCCGCCGTCAGCCTCGAAGACCCCGCCGCCGGCGACGACCGCCCCGGCAGCGTCCGCAACCCCTTCAAGCAGCTGCACCTGCCCAAGCAGACCGCCAACGCCGGCAACCCGGCCCCGTCGTCCGACGGCGGCTCCTCGCCGAGCACCGGCGACGCCGGCAACGGCGGCTCGCCGACCCCGGCGACGGGCGGCAACGGAAGCGGCAGCGGCACCGGCACCGGCACCGGCGACGGGACCTCGACGCCCACGCCCAGCTCGGACGCCGATCCGCTCGACACCTACCACCTGACGTTGCGCTTCGGCCACGCCGACGCCGACAGCCTGACGACCTACAAGGACGTCGCGCGCCTGTCGCCGCTGCCCACGGCCGACAACCCCTTCTTCGTCTACACGGGGGTGCTCAAGGACGGCAAGACCGCCGTCTTCCTGCTCTCCTCCGACGCGACCGCGACCGGCGACGGCCACTGCAAGCCGAGCGCCAAGAGCTGCGAGACGATCGAGGTCAAGCAGGGCGACACCGAGTTCTTCGACCTCACCATCGACGGCAAGCCGGTCCAGTACCAGCTCGACGTGGTGAAGGTGTTCAAGAAGGGCGCGGCATCGACGGCCGCCGCCGCGGCGGCCAACGAGCGCCATTCGGTCGCCGGCGCCGCCGAGCTGCGCGGCGCCCACGCCCGCGGCAGCTCGTCCTACAAGGGCGCCGCCGCCTACCGCTGGCTGCCCGAGAAGGGCGTCCTGGTGCACACGCCCAAGCAGGGCAACGCCCGCGCCTCGGTCAACGGCGCCGCGGCCGCCTCGCTGGCGGACGCCGCCGGCGCGCTGCCCGGCGTGCCCGTGTGGCACTGGGCCCTCGGCGGCTGAGCCCGCGGCGCAGCCGCCCATAGACTTCGGCGCCCCATGGCGCTGAAGCTCATCACGGCCGGCGAATCGCACGGCCCCGGCCTCACCTGCGTGGTCGAGGGCCTGCCCGCCGGCCTGCAGCTCGACCGCGAGGCGATCGACCGCGACATGGCGCGCCGCCAGCTCGGCCACGGCCGCGGCGGGCGGATGAAGATCGAGCGCGACCGCGCCGAGGTCACCGGCGGCGTGCGCCACGGCCGCACGCTGGGCGGCCCGATCGCGCTGCAGGTCGCCAACCGCGACTTCGCCAACTGGGAGGAGCGGATGAGCCCGTGGCCGGTGGAGGCCGAGGTCGCCGAGGTCCACCTCCCGCGTCCCGGGCACGCCGACCTCGTCGGGACCTGGAAGTACCGGCTGACCGACGTGCGCAACGTCCTCGAGCGCGCCAGCGCGCGCGAGACCGCGGCGCGCGTGGCGGGCGGCGCGCTGGCCAAGGCCTTCCTGCGCGCCCTCGGCGTCGAGGTCCGCTCGCACGTCGTGCAGATCGGCTCGGTCCGCGCGCCCGCGCGCGAGGCGCCGCTGACCGTGGAGGACTTCGAGGGCGTCGACGACGACCCCGTGCGCTGCCTGGACCGCGAGGCGAGCCGCGCGATGGTCGAGCACATCAACGTCCAGCGCAAGGCCAACGAGTCGCTGGGCGGGGTCTTCGAGGTCATCGCCTTCGGCGTGACCCCGGGCCTGGGCTCGCACACGAGCTGGGAGAGCCGCCTCGACGGGCGCCTGACCGGCGCCCTGTGCTCGATCCAGGCCATCAAGGGGGCGACGATCGGCGACGCCTTCGACGTGGCCGGGCGCCCGGGCTCGGCCGCCCACGACGAGATCTTCTTCGACGAGCGGCGCGGCTTCTACCGCGAGACCAACCACGCCGGCGGCCTCGAGGGCGGCATGACGACCGGCGAGGCGGTGGTCGTGCGCGCCGCGATGAAGCCGCTGCCGACGCTGACCAAGCCGCTGCGCTCGGTCGACATCGCCACCCACGACCCCGCCGAGGCGCTGCGCGAGCGCACCGACTCGGCCACCATCCCGGCCGCCGGCGTCGTCGGGGAGGCGATGGTCGCCTTCGTCCTGGCCGGCGCCTACCGCGAGAAGTTCGGCGGCGACCACGTCGACGACGTGCTCGAGGCCGTGGCGCGGTATGAGGAGCGGATCGGGTGGCGGCGGACCTGAAGCCCGCCCTCGTCTTCATCGGCTTCATGGGCGCGGGCAAGTCGCGCGCCGCGCGCGAGGCGGCGGACGCCCTCGGCGTGCCCGCCGACGACGCCGACCTGCTGCTGGAGGCCAAGCTCGGCGAGCCGATCGAGGCGGTCTTCGCGCGCGACGGCGAGGCGGCCTTCCGCGCCGCCGAGGAGGAGCTCTGCGGGGCGCTGCTGGAGCGCGCCGACGGCGGCGTCATCGCCCTCGGCGGCGGCGCGCTGGGCTCCGAGCGCGTGCGCGCGGCGCTCGCGCGCCACGTCGCGATCCTGCTCGACGTCGACCTCGAGGTCGCCTGGGAGCGCGCCCACGACAACGGCCGCCCGCTCGCGCGCGAGCGCGACGCCTTCGAGGCGCTCTACCACGAGCGCGAGCCGGTCTACGAGGCGGCGGCGTGCGCGATCCTGCCGGCCACAGGCGCGGGGGTCGTCGCGCGCGCGCTCGACGCGCTCCTCGCGATCCCCGTCGGCCACCGCCTGCTGTGGGCCACGAGCGCCTCGGGCGACTACCCGGTCTGGCTGGGCGCCCTCGAGGCGGCGCCGTGGCCGCCGGCGCCGCGGCGCATCGTCGTCACCGACGAGACGGTCGGCGGCCTGCACGGCGCCCGCGTCCCGCAGGCCGCGGGCCTCATCGAGATCCCGCCCGGCGAGGAGCACAAGACGCTCGCGACGGCCGAGCGCGTCTGGCACGCGCTCGTCGCCCAGGGCGCGACGCGCGCCGACCACGTCGTCGCGCTCGGCGGTGGGGTCGTCGGCGACCTCGCGGGCTTCTGCGCGGCGACCTACCAGCGCGGCGTCGGGGTCGTGCAGGTGCCGACGACGCTCGTCGCGCAGGTCGACTCGGCCTACGGCGGCAAGACCGGCGTCGACCTGCCGGAGGCCAAGAACTACGTCGGCGCCTATCACCAGCCGGCGGCGGTCCTCACCGACCCGTCGCTGCTGGCGACGCTGCCGCAGGCCGAGCTCGCCGCCGGCTACGCCGAGGTCGTCAAGACGGCGCTCATCGCGGGCGGCGCCCTCTGGGACCGCGTCGCCGGGGGCGGGCCCGTCGACGACGACGTCATCGCCGGCTGCGTGCGCACCAAGCTGCGCGTGGTCGCCGCCGACGAGCGCGACGGCGGCGCGCGCCAGGCGCTCAACCTCGGCCACACGGTCGGCCACGCGATCGAGACCGCGACCGGCTACGCGCGCTACCGCCACGGCGAGGCCGTCGGCCTAGGGCTCCTCGCCGCCCTGCGCCTCTCCGGCCAGGACGCGCTGCGCGAGCTCGTCGGCGGGCTGCTCGCCGCCGCCGGGCTGCCCGCCCGGCTTGAGGGCGTCGACGCCGCGGACGTTGCCGCCGCCACCCAGCGCGACAAGAAGCGCACGGGGGAGGAGGTGCCCTTCGTGCTCGTCGACGCGCCGGGGCGCGTGACGCCGGGGCACGCGGTCGGGGCCGCCGAGCTCGTGGCGGCCGTGCGAGAGTTGGCGGCGCCATGAACGTGCGCAACCGCGTGGAGGTCATGCACGGCGTCAACCTCGACCAGCTCGGGCGCCGGCCCGCGGCGGTCTACGGCGACCTGACCTACGACCGCCTGCAGCAGCACGTCGAGGGCTACGCGCGCGACCTCGGGCTGCAGGTGCGCTTCTTCCAGACCAACGCCGAGCACCAGTTCGTCGAGCACCTGCATCGCCTCGAGGGGCTCTCGGACGCCATCGTCATGAACCCCGGCGCCTGGACGCACTACGCGTGGGCGATCCGCGACGCGCTGGAGATCGCCGCGCTGCCGACGGTCGAGGTCCACCTCTCCGACGTCGAGCGCCGCGAGGAGTGGCGGCGCCTCTCGGTGGTGCGCGACCTGTGCCTGACCACGGTCGCCGGCCAGGGGATCGAGGGATACCGAGCGGCGCTCGCGCGCCTGAAGGAGGAGCTTGATGGCTGAGGGCCCCGTGGCGGTCGGCACCGACCGCGCCGACCGCGTCGCCGACGCGCTCGAGGAGCGCGAGGCCGACCTCCTGCTCGTCACCGACCTCGTCAACGTCCGCTGGCTCACCGGCTTCACCGGCTCCAACGCCGCCGCCGTCGTCGGCCGCGACGGCGGCCGGCGCTTCGTCACCGACTTCCGCTACCTGACGCAGTCGGCCGACCAGGTCGACCCGGCCTGGGAGCGCGAGATCGCCGTCGACCTGCTGGCCGGGGTGGTCAAGGGCCTGCCGGGCACCGGCGAGCTGCGGCTCGCCTTCGACGACGCGAACCTCAGCGTCAAGGACCACGGGCGCCTGGCCGGCATGGTCCGCGCCGGGATCGAGCTCGTCCCCGCCGGCGGGGCGATCGAGGCGCTGCGCGCGGTCAAGGACGAGGCCGAGCTCGACGCCATCCGCGCCGCCGCCCGGCTGGCCGACGACGCGCTCACCGAGGTCCTCGGGCGCGGGCTCGTGGGGAGGACCGAGCGCGAGGTCGCCCTCGACCTGGAGTTCACCATGCGACGCATGGGCGCCGAGGCGGCGTCGTTCCCGCCGATCGTGGCCGCGGGCGAGCACGGCGCGCTGCCGCACGCCGAGCCCCGCGACGTGACCATCCCGACCGGCACGCTGTGCGTCGTCGACTGGGGCGCCCAGCTCGACGGCTACGCCTCGGACTGCACGCGCACGTACGCCACGGGCGAGATCGACCGGCGCGACGGCGAGGTCTACGCGCTCGTCCTGCGCGCCCAGGAGGCGGCGCTGGAGGCGGTGCGCGCCGGGCCGACGGGCCGCGAGGTCGACGCCGTGGCGCGCGCGATCATCGACGGCGCGGGCCACGCCGAGCACTTCGGCCACGGCCTGGGCCACGGCGTCGGGCTGGCCGTCCACGAGGGGCCGCGGCTGTCCAAGCAGGGCGAGACGGCGCTCGCCGCGGGCATGGTCGTGACCGTCGAGCCGGGGGTCTACGTGCCCGGCGCGGTGGGCGTACGCATCGAGGACCTGGTGATCGTCGGCGACGAGGGCTCCGAGGTCGTCTCCTCGCTGCCCAAGGAGCTCCAGGTCGTGGCGTAAACGTCCTGCGGCCCGATGTCCGATCCTCGGACCAACGGCTCAAGATCCCGGTTCAACGGCCGATGCTCCGGCCATGGACGGGGGACGGCCCATGCGAGCCCTGCTCGCGGCGCTTGTCGGCTGGACGATCCTGCGCGAGGCAGAGGTCGGGCCCCTGCGTGCGCTCATGCACGGGCCGCTCTTCGGCAAGGGCGCCTACTGGGTCGTCGTCGTCGGCGCCTCGCTCGTCACCCTGTACCGCGCCCATCGGCTGCGCGGGCGCGAGGGCGCCGCCTGGGCCCTGATCGGCCTCGGCTCGCTGCTGTGGGCGTGCGCCGACGTCTACTGGACGCTGGTCCTCGCCGACGAGGCCGTGATCCCGGTCCCGTCGGCCTCCGACGCCGGCTACCTGGCCTTCTACCCGCTCGTCTTCGCCGGGCTGTGCCTGCTGCTGCGCGCGCGCGTCGAGGGCGCCCCGCGCACGCTCTGGGTCGACGGCATCACCGCGGCGCTCGCCGCCGGCGCCATGAGCGCCGCCGTCGTCCTGCAGGCCGTGCTCCACACCGTCGGCGGCAACCCGCTC
This sequence comes from uncultured Actinomycetes bacterium, assembly GCA_963851295.1. Lineage (GTDB taxonomy): Bacteria > Actinomycetota > Thermoleophilia > Solirubrobacterales > Solirubrobacteraceae > JAOPZW01. The sequence continues at coordinate 64,527 of CAWKOS010000012.1, forward strand.
GGCGTGGCGACCAACCTCGCCTACCCGATCGGCGACCTGATCCTGCTCGCCGTCGTCGTCGCCTCGGTTGCCCTGCGCGGCTGGCGCGCGGACCGCACCTGGGCGCTGCTGGGCCTGGGCATCGTGCTCTTCTGGATCGCCGACTCTTACTACCTGGTCACGGTTGCCGACGAGACCTACAGGTACCCGAGCATCTTCGACGGCGGCTGGACGGCCTGCCTGGTCCTCTTCTCCGTCGCCTCGTGGCAGCCCGCCCGGCGCACGGTCGCCGTCGACGACCGCGGCTCCACGCGCTTCACCGCCTTCCCGATCGCCTTCGCCACCCTCGGCCTGGCGATCCTCGTGCTCGCCGCGCTCGGCTCGCTGAACCCGCTGGCCGTCGTGCTCGCCGCCGCCTCGCTGCTTGCCGTCTTCGCCCGGCTCATCATCAGCCTGCGCGAGAACGCGGGGATGCTCGTCGCCAGCCGCCACGAGGCGCTCACCGACGCGCTCACCGGCCTGGGCAACCGCCGCGCGCTCACGCGCGACCTCGAGCGGGTGATCGAGGGCCGCCGCGACCCGGCCGTCCTGGTGCTCTTCGACCTCGACGGGTTCAAGCACTACAACGACTCCTACGGCCACCCGGCCGGCGACGCGCTCCTGCAGCGCCTCGGGGCCAAGCTCGCCCAGGACGTCGCCCTCACCGGCTCGGCCTACCGCATGGGCGGCGACGAGTTCTGCGTGCTGCTGCGCACCGCCGGCGACGACGACGAGCAGGTCGCCGCCGTCGCGGGCGCGCTGACCGAGCACGGCGACGGCTTCACCATCACCTGCTCCTACGGCGCGGTCGCGGTCCCGACCGAGATCGACGAGGCCGGCGAGGCGCTGCGCGTCGCCGACCAGCGCATGTACGCGCACAAGCACAGCGGGCGCACCTCCGCGCGCAGCCAGAGCCGCGACGTGCTCCTGCGCGCGCTGGCCGAGCGCAACCCCGAGCTGGGCCAGCACATCAGCGGCGTCGCCGAGCTCGCCGAGGCGGTCGCCCGGCGCCTGGGCCTCGACGAGGAGCAGATCGACCACGTCCGCCACGCCGCCGCCCTGCACGACGTCGGCAAGATGGCGATCCCGGATGCGATCCTCGACAAGCCCGCCGCCCTCGACGAGTCCGAGTGGGCCTTCATCCGCCGCCACACGATCATCGGCGAGCGCATCGTCGCCGCCGCGCCGGCGCTGCGCCCGGTCGCCGCGCTCGTGCGCTCGAGCCACGAGCGCTGGGACGGCGCCGGCTACCCCGACGCGCTCGCCGGCTGCGAGATCCCGCTGGGCGCCCGCATCGTCTCGGTCTGCGACGCCTTCGACGCGATGGTCGCCGACCGTCCCTACCGCGCCGGCATGGACGCCGCCGACGCGCTCGCCGAGCTGCGCCGCTGCGCCGGCTCGCAGTTCGACCCCGACGTGGTCGACGCCTTCTCGGCCGCCTGGGTCCGCGAGCCCGCGCTGCGCGCCGTCGCCTAGCCCAGGCGCTGCGCCAGATAGCCGGTCGCGTCGCGCGCCGCGGCGGTGACCAGGCCGAAGTGGTCGACGCCCGGGTAGCGCACGTAGCTCGCCGGGAGGTGACGCTGGGCGTAGCCGGCCGCGAGCCCGTCGGTCAGCGCCGGGAGCACGACGCTGTCGGCCGCGCCCTGCTCGATGCGCACCGGGGTATGGAAGCTGAGGGCCTGCGGGTCGTTGGCCGTCAGCCGCGCCACCAGCGCGCCGAGGTCGGCGTCGGAGCGGAAGAGGTCCGCCGGGGCGACGCCCGCGAACGGCCCGGCGGCCAGGGCGGGCAGGCAGCCGGTCGGCGCCTCGGGGAAGAGACGGGCGCCGAGCGGGCTGAGCATGGGGCCGACGTCGAGGGCCGGGTCGGCCGCCTCGGCGCCGGTGACGATGACGGCGGCGACCGCCGCCAGCTCGCCGTCCGGTGCCGTGAGGGCGTGGAGCGCCGCGGCCTGCTCGCCGAGGTGGCTGCTGGGCGCGAACGCCACGGTCGCGCGGATGCGCAGCGCCGGCGCGTACGCGCGCGCTCGCGCCGTGGCCCACAGCGCAGCGTGGCCGCCGACGGAGTGGCCGGCGAGGGCGACGTCGCGAAGGCTCAGCCGCGGGTCGAAGGCGCGGGCGGCGAGGACCATGTCGAGCATCGCGTGCGCCTCGGAGGGGCCGATGAGGTCCGGGTTGACGCCCGCGGTGCCGAGCCCCTCGTAGTCGGTGCGCACGACGGCGAAGCCCGCCCGCAGCCAGCGGCGCAGCAGCGGCCGCTCGTAGCCGTTGAGGACGTCGGAGCGCGTCGGTGCGCAGCGGTCCGCGAGCCCGACGGTCGCGTGGCCCCACGAGATCACCGGCCAGCCGCCACGGGGCGGGCGGCCCGCGGGGAGGGCGAGCGTTCCCGAGACGGCGACCGGGGCGCCCCGCACCCCGACCGAGCGGTAGAGCAGCAGCTCGTTGGTCCCGGCGCCGCGGAGCACCGCGGGGCCGGTCAGGCGGCGGGCCCAGATGACGCTACCGTGCGGGCCCGCCACGAGCGCGCGGGGCGGCGTGTAGAAGCGCGTGCCCTCCGGGCCCGTGCGCACGTCGGCGGACGCGGTGGACGCCGCCAGCAGCACGGCGAGTACGACCGCGATCCCCACGCACGGACGCATCGGCGCGACGATACAGTCGCGCGCGGTGCGCGCACAGTGGCTCAAGGGCATCGGCCACGCGCGGGGCTCGCTTCCCGAGGCCTGGCTCGCCGAGCGCCCGGGGGTGCTCGAGCGCACGGGCTTCCCGCGGCGCCCACGGATCGTCGCGGGCGACCGGCTCGTGTACTACGCGGCGGGCTGGCGGCGCGTCTTCGCGATCGTCGAGGTGGTGGGCGAGCCGACCGACACCGTGGCTCACGGTTCGAACCCCGCGCGGTGGCCGTGGTCGGTCCCCGTGGAGGCGCTGCTCGTGGTGCCCCACATGGAGAACGCGCCGCCGGTGGAGGCGATCGGCGTCGCGGCGCGGTCGATGAGCCAGCAGTCGCACATCCGCCTGTCGCCCGAGCACTACGAGCGCGCGGTCGAGGCGATCGCCGGCGTCGCGGCCTAGAGGTCCCTCGCCCAGGTCTGCTCGACGAGGTCGTGGCCGAAGCTGTGGTGGGGCGCCGACTCGAGGAGCTCGAAGCCCGCGCGCTCGTAGAGCCGGCGCGCCGCGTGCAGGACGTCGTTGGTCCACAGGGTGATGCGCTCGTAGCCGGCGCGCTGCGCGAAGCGCAGGCACTCCTCGATCAGCCGCCCGCCGACGCCGCGCCCGCGCGCCTTGGGGTCGACGAGCAGTAGCCGCAGCTGGGCGGCGCCGTCGTCGCGGCGCACGCACAGCACGCAGCCGACGCGCTCGCCGTTGAGCTCGGCGATCCAGCCCGCGTCCTTGCGCGCGTCGCGGTGCTCGACGTAGTCGGCCACGATCCGGGCCACGAGCGCCTCGAAGGTCTCGTCCCACCCGTACTCGCGCGCGTAGAGCTCGCCGTGGCGCTGGACGATCCAGCCGAAGTCGCCGGCCTGGGGCGGCCGTAGGACGAAGGCCTCCGGGGGCCGGGCCTCGCCGAGGACCTCGCGCACGACGTCCATGGCGGCGACGAGGCGGCCCTGGTCGTCGTCGTCGAGCGCGCCGAGGACGGCGCCGATCTCGTGGGCGGAGCGGCGGTCGAGTTCGGCGAATGCCGCGGCGCCGTCGTCGGTCAGGCGAATGCGCTGGCGGCGCCCATCGTCGGTGCTGCGCTCGCGGGCGATCAGGCCGTTGCGCTCCAGGCGGGCGAGCAGGCGGCTGAGGAAGCCCGCGTCGAGGTCGAGCTCGCGGCGCAGGTCGGCGACCTCGGTGACCTCGCGCTGCCCGAGCTCGTAGAGCACGCGCGCCTCGGTCAGCGAGTGGGGCGTGCGCAGCAGCCCTTCGCGCAGGACGCCGATGCGGTTGGTGTAGAAGCGGTTGAAGGCGCGGACGGCGGCGACGCGGTCACTCATGGCAGACATCATCAACGAAGTCGTTGACTTCGTCAACGATTGTCTGCGGGCCGCGTCAGGAGCCGGGCGGGCGGTAGTCGACCGACCGCTGGGCGGCGGCGTCGACTTCCTCCGGCGTCATGAGCAGCACGGTCTTCGTGGTCGCGCCGCCGGAGGCGTTGACCGTGAGCGCGACGGCGGCCGCGGCCTCGGCGTCCGGCAGCTCGGCGACGACGTAGGCGTCGGTGTCGCCGAACGCGAAGTAGAAGTGCTCGAGCGACCCGCCGACGCTCTCGAGCGTCGCGGCCACCGCGTCGCGCCGGCTGCTGCCGCCGGCGCTCCGCAGGCCCTTGACGCCCTCCAGCGTGTAGGACGCCTCGATCATGAACTTGGGCATGCGCCTACCGTCTCACCGCGGCGCGGTGGACTGCAAGGGCGCCTCGTCCGCCGAGTACGCGAAGGCGCTCCGGAAGCCGCAGCGGCCGCGCAGCTCGGCGATCGCCGCCTCGCTGCCGAGCGCCATCAGCTCGGTGACGACCTCGGTGCCGGGCTGGTGGTGGCCGGGGATGACGCACGAGACGGCGTCGGGCTGCTCGACGTCGTGGTCGACGCGCACCACGATCTCGTCGGCGGCGCGGAACCATCCTCGCCGCGGGCGGTGCTCGATCTCGAGCTTCGCGGGGCGCACGGCGAGCAGGTCGCTCGCCTTCCACGCCCACGGGAAGTGGACGAGCGCCGAGCCGCCGCGGCGGCCGGTGTAGATCGCCTCGAGCGCAGCGCGCTGGGACGCGTCGGCGCGCTTGTCGAGGTAGAGGACGTAGCGCCACGGCGAGCCGGGCTCGTCGTCGTGGTAGCGGCACGCGATGACGACGCCCAGGCCGGAGAGGTCGACGTCGCCATCGGCGCCGTCCTCGATCCACCACGACAGCGCCCCGTAGCACTCGCCGTAGGTCGAGCGCCCGCCGCCCATGCCGCCGACGCGCCGGCACGGGCAGATCGCCTCGCAGTTGCAGGCCTCCAGGTAGCTGCCGCTCAGATGCCACTCGCCGGCCATCGATCAGCCCTCCATGCGCATCATCGCGCGCGCAGCCGTGACCGCCCAGGCGGCCGCCACGAGCGCGAAGAGCGCCCCGGTCAGGCCGACAGCCAGGCGAGCACCTCGTCGGCGTTGCGGTCGGGCGGGAAGACGGGGTAGAAGACCTTGACGATCCGGCCCTGCTCGGCGACGAAGGTCAGGCGCTTGTACAGGTGCAGCCCGCTCGTCTCGAAGGTCGGCAGGCCCATCGCGGTCGCCAGGCGCAGGTCGTGGTCGCTGAGCAGGGGGTAGGGGATGTGCTCGCGCTCGGCGAACTCCGCCTGCTCCTCCGGGGTCTGGGTGCTGATGCCGATGAGCGTCGCGCCGTGGGCGGCGAGCTCGGCCTGCGCGTCGCGGAAGGCGCAGCTCTGGGGCGTGCAGCCGCGGGCGCCGGGGATGTCGTCCCAGCCGTCGGGCGAGGGCTCGCCCGGCGTGCCGGTGCGCGGGTAGACGTAGACGGCGAGGCGCCGCTGAGCGGCGTCGTGGAGATCGACGTCGCCGCCCAGGGTGGAGGGCAGCGCGACGCTCGGGACGGTCGCGCCGGTCAGGTGGTCGGCGGCGCCGTCGTCGACCGGGGCGGGGAGGTTGGGCGGCAGGCTGGTCCAGTCTCTGCTCATGTCGCCATTCTCGCGTATGGTCGGCGCGTGTCCGGGGACTCTGCGTTCGAGTTCCTCATCGCGGGCGGCGGCTCCGCGGGTTGCGTCCTGGCGGCGAGGCTGAGCGAGGCCGGCCGCGAGGTGTGCCTCGTCGAAGCAGGGCCCGACTACGGGCCCTACGAGGGCGGGCGCTGGCCCGCCGACATCCTCGACGCGCGGCGGCTCGCCCTCTCGCACGCGTGGGAGACCGACCGCGAGGACCGCAACCAGCTGCGGGCGCGGATCCTCGGTGGCTGCTCGTCGCACAACGCGTGCATCGCGCTGGCGGGCGCGCCGGCCGACTACGACGAGTGGGGCGAGGGCTGGAGCCACGCGGCGATGGCGCCGTACCTGGAGCGCGCCCGGCGCACGCTCCGGGTGCGGACCTTCACCGAGGACGAGCTCTCGCCCTGGCATCGCGCGTTCGCCGTCGCGGCGGGGGCTGACGCGGTGCCGCACCCGGTCAACGACGTGGGTGGCGTGCGCTGGAACGCGGCCTTCGCGTACCTCGACGACGCGCGTGGGCGCCGGAACCTGACGATCCGGGGCGACGCGCTGGTCGACCGCGTTCTGTTCTCGGGAACCCGTGCCGTCGGGCTGTCGACGAGCGCGGGAGAGCTGCGTGCCGACCACGTCGTGCTCACGGCCGGTGCCTACGGCTCGCCAGGCATCCTGCTGCGCAGCGACGCCGCCGCGCTGCGCGAGCTCCCGATCGGCGAGGGGCTGATCGACCACGTCGGCGTCGGCGTGGGCTACGAGGCGACCGACCGCCTGCAGCACGAGACGGCCGCCTTCGGGGAGACGTCGCGGGTCTACATGGGGCAGGTCACGATCCAGGCGCGCAGCAGCGCCTGCGCCGACGGCGTGTGCGACCTCTTCCTCTTCCCGGCCGTCGATCCGCCGGGCGAGGACGGCTATGAGATCAGCGTCGGCGTGTTCGCGATGAAGCCCGCCTCGCGGGGGACGGTGCGCCTCGTGTCCGAGGATCCGCGCGCCCCGCTGGCCATCGATCACGGCTTCCTGTCCGACGAGCGCGACGTGGCGGTCCTCACGGAGGGCGTCGAGGCGTCGCGGGCGCTGGCCGCCTCCGACGCGGTCCGTCCGTACGCCGTGCGCGAGGCGCGCCCGGGCCTCGAGGTCGGCGCCGAGGCCCACGTGCGGGCCTCCGTGCGCGGCTTCTTCCATCCGGTCGGCACGTGTGCGATCGGGGCCGTGGTCGACGGCGACGGCCGCGTGTACGGGGTCTCCGGGCTGTCGGTCGCAGACGCCTCCGTGATGCCGACGATCCCGCGGGCGAACACGAACCTCACCGCTATCGCGGTGGCCGAGCGCCTGGCCGAGCGGATGCTTGCGCTCAGCTGATCTCGCGCAGCAGCGGCCAGACGACGCGCAGCACGCGGGCGAAAGCGCCCTTTTGGAGGCGGTTCGGAGTGTCGCCGGCCGTGTGGCGCAGCGGCTCGTCGGGGACGCCGAGCTTCGCGGCGGGCGCGCCGGCGAGGGCGAATTCGCGGTGGTCGGAGTTGCCGGTGTCGCTGTCGCGCTGCCAGGTCGTCGCGACGCCTTGCCTTCGGCCGGCTTGGAGGATCGCTTGCTCCACTGTGGCGCGCTCCCTTGCGACCGGGGAGCGCAGCTCGAAGCGCCTGCCGCGACCGACCTCGTCGAGGGAGAGGGCGAGGCGGACGTCCCGGAGCCTGTTCGTGCGCCTGAGGCGGTTGACGAGCGCGGTGGCACCCCGGTGGTCCGGCTGGCCGGTGTAGATGCGCTCCTCGGCGCCGGTCGACACGAGCCAGACGTCGCACTCGGGCGTGGGGCCCTTGGCGAGCGCGGGCGCCAGCGCCGCGATGGTCCCGACGCCGGAGGCGTTGTCGTCGGCGCCGGGCGCCGGGGGGACCGTGTCGGCGTGCGCCATGGCGATGACCAGGCAGCTGTTCGGGGAGTCGCGGATGCCGATGACGTCGCGCGACCGGCCCTTGCCGGGCACTGTGAAGCGCTCGAACCCGACGCGCAGCCCGGCCTGGCGGAAGCGCGCGGCGACGAGCGCGTGGGCGCTGCGCTCCGCCGCGGACGCCGCGGGCCGCGGGCCTGCGTTCGCGAGCCGCACCGCGAAGTCGTAGGCCGCGGCGGGGGGAGGGCTGCGGGCGCGGGCGGCGCGGCCGCGGCGCCGGCGCTCGTCGCGGCGCAACAAGCGGCAACGAGGGCGGGAAGCACCCGCTGAGCCTACGCAGACTCGCAACGAAGCACGCCTTGTTCCGTCACACGATCGCCGCCACCCTCGGGCGATGCCCACCACCCCCGCCGCCCCCAGCAACGAGTGTCACCTAACTCGGCATATAGCCGAAGAAGGTGACACTCGTCCCGACGTCCTGGTCGCGCGGCGTGCCGCCGACGCGTGGGGCGTCCTCGCCATCGATGAGCTGTATGCGTGTGGCCTGTCGCCCGACGCCGTCGCAGACCGCGTGCGCCACGGCCGGCTGCACCGCCTCCACCGCGCCGTCTACGCCGTCGGGCACCCGAGCGTTCCGCTCGAAGGACGCTTCCTCGCAGCGGTCAAGGCCTGCGGCCCGGGCGCGGTCCTGAGCCACCGCTCCGCGGCGGCGCTGTGGGGCTTCGTGCGCTGGGACGACCGCTACCCCGAGGTCAGCGTGCTGGACACCACACCCCGCCGCCACCGCGGGCTGCGCACCCACCGCACCACGACCCTCGACGCCCGCGACATCGCCCGCCACCGCGGCATCCCCCTCACCTCACCCGCCCGCACCCTCCTCGACCTCGCATCCACCCTCGACCACAACCCCCTCCGCCGCGCCACCCGCGAGGCCCAGGCGCTGCACCGCGTCAACCTGCCCCAGCTCGTCGACGTCCTCAACCGCCACCGCCGAAGACGGGGGTCCTCGAGGCTCGCCCGCATCGTCGCGACCGGCCCCGCGCCGACCCGCAGCGAGCTCGAGGACGCGGTGCTCGACCTCATGCTCACCGCCGGCCTCGCGCATCCCGACGTGAACGCCGAGCTGATCCTCGAAGGCCGCCGCGTCGTCCCCGACTTCCGCTGGCCGGGTGCGCGGCTCGTCGTCGAGGCCGACGGCGCCGCCTGGCACGACGGACGCCTCGCGCGCGAGGACGACGCCGAGCGCCAGGCCCTGCTCGAGGCCCACGGCGAGCGCGTCCTGCGCGTCACCTGGGACCAGGCGATCGCCCGCCCGGAGGGGACGCTCGCCCGGCTGCGCGCCGCCGGGGCGCCCTACACTGAGGCCCCCGTGATCAGCACCAACCAACTCAAGAACGGCAACCACATCGAGGTCGACGGCACCGTCTTCAAGGTGCTCGAGTTCCAGCACGTCAAGCCCGGCAAGGGCGGGGCGTTCGTGCGCACCAGGCTGCGCCGGGCCTCCGACGGCAACGTCATCGACAAGACCTTCCGGGCGGGGGAGAAGTTCCGCGCCGTGCGCACCGAGGCGCGCAAGATGACCTTCCTCTACGCCGACGGGACCGACGCGCACTTCATGGACGCCGAGTCCTACGAGCAGATGGCGGTCCCCGAGGCCGGCGTCGCCGAGGCGCTGCGGTGGACGAAGCCCAACGACCCCGTCGACGTGCTCTTCATCGACGGCGAGGCGAGCGACCTGCAGCTGCCGGCGTCGGTCGTGCTCGCGGTCACCCAGACCGAGCCCGGGCTGCGCGGCGACACCGCGTCCGGCGGCGGCAACAAGCCCGCGACGCTGGAGACCGGGGCGACGATCCAGGTCCCGCTGTTCGTCGACATCGGCGACAGCGTCAAGGTCGACACGCGCTCGGGCGAGTACATGTCGCGCGCGTAGGCCCCGGGCCGCCGCCGCCGACCACCGAACCAGAGCATGTCGCGCCGATCCGACCAGCGCCGCGCCGCCGTCTTCGCGCTCTACCAGCACGACGTGACCGGGCGCGAGCTCGACGAGCTCTTCGAGCGCGACGCCTCGACGTTCACCCGCGCGCTCGCGTACGCCGCCCAGGACTACGGCGAGGACCTCGACGGCCGCATCGAGCGCCACGCCAAGGGCTGGACGCTCGCCCGGATCGCGCCCTTGGAGCGCGCGATCATGCGCATCGCCCTGCTCGAGATGGTCCACCCCGACGTGGCGCCGGGCGACGTCCCGATCCCGCCCGAGGGCGCCATCAGCGAGGCCGTCGAGACGGCCAAGCAGTTCTGCGGCGCCGAGGCGCCGGGCTTCGTCAACGGCATCCTCGCCGCCGCGCTGCGCGAGATGGGTGAGAATGGGGCGCACCGATGAGCGAGGTCGACACCAGCACCCTCGATGCGCTCGTCGCGCGCCTGGAGCGCGCGGCCGAGCAGCTGCGCACCGGCGAGCTGTCCCCCGACGCGGCCGCGGGCCTCGTCGAGGACTGCGCGGGCCTGGCCTCGCAGGCCTCGGCCGAGCTCGAGCGCATGGCCCGCGCGGCGCAGCAGGAGCCCATCCCGGGCCAGGACACCCTGCTCTAGGTGAGCTCCTACCCCGAGGCTCTGCGCGCCGAGGTCGAGCGCTACCTCGACGCTCTGCGCTTCCCCAGCGAGGCGCCCGGCACCGCCGGCCTCGAGGAGGCGATGCGCTACTCGCTGCTGGCCGGCGGCAAGCGCATCCGGCCCGTGCTCGCCCTCGCCACCGCGCGCGCGATCGGCCGCGACCCGCAGGATGTCCTGCCGCTCGCCGCCGCCATCGAGCTCATCCACACCTACTCGCTCATCCACGACGACCTCCCGGCGATGGACGACGACGCCCTGCGCCGCGGCCGCCCGACCTGCCATGTGAAGTTCGGCGAGGACGTGGCGATCCTCGCCGGCGACGCGCTGTACGCCGAGGCCTTCCGCCACCTGCTCTCCGAGCAGGCGGGTGGCCCCGGCGGGGCGGATTCCGTCCTCGCCGTCGCGCGCGAGCTGGCAGCCGCGACGGGCGTCGACGGCATGGTCGGCGGCCAGTACCTCGACGTGTCCGGCGTCGGCGACAGCCCCGAGGACCTGCGCCGCCTGCACGCGCTGAAGACCGGCCGCCTGATCGGGGCCTCGGTGGTGTGCGTCCTGCTGCTCGCCGGGATGGACGAGGCGACCACGGGGGCATGGCGCCGCTATGCCGCCGAGCTCGGGGTCCTCTTCCAGATCGTCGACGACATCCTCGACGTGACGGGCACCGACGCCGCGCTCGGCAAGCCACACGGCAGCGACGAGCGTCTGGGCAAGCGGACCTACGTCAGCCACTACGGCCTCGAGCGCGCGCGCGAGCTCGCGACCGAGTGCCACGCGAGCGCCCGCGCCTCGCTCGCGAGCGCCGCGCCGGACGGTGCGCCCGACCTCGAGCAGATCACCGACTTCATCCTCACCCGGACCGCATGATCGTGTGCCCCGGCGGCCCCGGCTCGCCCGGCGTGGGGCCGAGTAGCCTGTAGCCGTTCCATGACCCGAATCCTCGACAGCATCGACCGCCCCCAGGACCTCCACGAGCTCTCCGACGACGAGCTCGCGCAGGTCGCCCAGGAGGTGCGCGCCCACATCATCGACACGGTCGGCGAGATCGGCGGCCACTTCGGGGCGAATCTCGGGACGTGCGAGCTGTCGGTCGCCCTGCACTCGCTGCTCGAATCGCCGACGGACAAGATCGTCTGGGACGTCGGCCATCAGGCCTACCCGCACAAGGTCCTCACCGGCCGCCGCGACCAGCTCCCGACGATCCGCCAGTACGAGGGCCTCGCGCCCTTCTGCTCGATCGCCGAGTCCGAGCACGACATCATGGGCGCCGGCCACGCCTCGACCTCGATCGGCTACGCGGTCGGCCTGAAGGAGGCGATGCGGCTGCGCGGCGAGCCCGACGCGGGCAAGGTCGTCGCCGTCATCGGCGACGGCGCCATGACCGGCGGCGTGGCCTTCGAGGCCATCCATCAGGCCGGCGGCCTCGGCACGCCGATCGTCGTCGTCCTCAACGACAACGGGATGTCGATCGCCCCCAACGTCGGCGCGCTGTCGCGCTACTTCAACCGAGTGCGCCTGAACCCCAAGCTCTGGCACGCGCGCGAGGGCGTCGAGGGCCGGCTGACCGACCTGCCGGGCGGCATCGGATCCGCCTTCGAGCGCCTGGGGCCGCAGCTCAAGGAGTCGATCAAGGCCTTCTGGGCGCCGGGGCTCTTCTGGGAGGAGCTCGACTGGGCCTACACCGGCGTCATCGACGGCCACGACGTCCGCGCGCTGCGCCGCGTCCTGCGCCAGGCGCTGGCCGCCGACCGCCCGGTCGTCGTCCACATCGCCACCGTCAAGGGCAAGGGCTTCGCCCCGGCCGAGGAGGGCGGCCTGGAGGGCATGGAGCGCTGGCACGCGGCCAAACCCGGCTCGATCGTCTCCGGGGCCGTCGCGCCGTCGAAGCCGAAGGTCAGCGGCGCGCCGCCGCAGTACACGCAGGTCTTCGGCGAGGCGATGGTCAACGAGGTCCGCCGCGACCCGCGCGTCGTCGGCATCACCGCCGCCATGAACTCCGGGACCGGGCTGAGCATCCTGCAGGAGGAGGAGCCCGACCACTACTTCGACGTCGGCATCGCCGAGCAGCAGGCGGTGCTCTTCGCCGCCGGCCTCTCGCTCGAGGGCGCCAAGCCCGTGTGCGCGATCTACTCGACCTTCCTGCAGCGCGCCTTCGACCAGATCGTGCACGACGTCTGCCTGCAGAAGCTCAACGTGGTCTTCTCCATGGACCGCGCCGGCCTCGTCGGCGACGACGGCCCCACGCACCACGGCGCCTTCGACATCGCCTACCTGCGCTGCCTGCCCAACATCGTCCTCATGGCCCCGCGCGACGAGGCGATGCTCGCGACCATGCTGCGCACCGCGCTGACCTACGACGACGGCCCGATCGCGCTGCGCTACCCGCGCGGCGAGGGCGTCGGGGCCGTGGTGCCGGCGCCGGACCGCATCGTCCCGATCGAGATCGGGCGCGGGGAGGTCCTGCGCGAGGGCGAGCGCGTGGCGCTCGTCGGCTACGGCACCGGCGTGCAGAAGGCGCTCGAGGCCGCGGACGTGCTCGCGGAGGGCGGCCTCGAGGTCACGGTGGCCGACGCCCGCTTCGCCAAGCCGCTCGACGAGCGGCTGCTGTCGTCGCTCGCCGCCGAGCACGAGCTGCTGGTCACCGTCGAGGAGGGCGTCCTGGCCGGCGGGTTCGGCTCGGCGGTGTGGGAGTGCCTCAACGACGCCGGCGGCCACGTCCCGCGCATCCTGCGCGTCGGGCTGCCCGACCGCTACGTCACCCACGGCAAGCCGGCGCTGCTGCACGCCGAGGTCGGCTACACCGGCAAGGCGATCGCCCAGCGCATCGAGGCGGCCATCGCCGCCGGCGCGGGCGCGCTCGCCGAGGCGTGAGCGGCGGCGTCCACCCGCAGGTCCGGGCGATCATCGAGGCGGCCGCAGCCGACGATGACGAGCCCGGCCCGCCCGACCTCGAGGCCGAGCGCGCCGCCTACCTGCAGACGGCGCTCGAGCTCGGGGGCGCCGTCGAGAACGTCGCGCGCGTCGAGGACGTCGTCATCCCGGACGCCGAAGGCGGGCGCCTGCGGGCCCGCGCCTACTGGCCGACCGTGCCCGCCGCGCCGCTCGGCCTCCTCGTCTGGCTGCACGGCGGCGGCTGGTACGTCGGCGACGTCGAGTCCTTCGACCGCGTCACGCGCCAGCTCGCCAACGCCTCGGGCGCGATCTGCCTGAGCGTCGATTACCGCCTGGCGCCCGAGCACCGCTTTCCGGCGGCGGCGCTCGACGCGCGCGCCGCGGTGGCGTGGGCCGCCGGCGCCGGGGCGCGGCAGCTGGGCTTCGATCCCGCGCGGGTCGTCGTCGGCGGCGACAGCGCCGGCGCCAACCTCGCCGCCGTGGCCGCGCGCCACGAGCGCGCGACGCTGCGCGCGCAGCTGCTCGTCTACCCGGCGCTCGACCCGGCCATGGACAGCGACTCCTACCGCGAGTTCGCCGCCGGGCCGCTCCTGCGCACACGGGACATGGAGCGCTGCTGGGAGCTGTATCTCGGCGACGCCGACCGCGCCGACCCCGACGCCGGCCCGCTGGCGGCGACCGACCTCGAGGGCGTGCCGCCCGCCTACGTCGCCGTCGCCGGCCACGACGTCCTGCGCGACGACGGCCTGCGCTACGCCGACGCGCTGCGCGCGGCCGGCGTCGAGGTGACGGTCGAGCGCTACGAGGACATGGTCCACGGCTTCCTGCGCTGGGGCGGCGTCGTCGAGCGCGCCCGCGAGCTCATCCGGGCGCTGGGCGAGCACGCCCGCGCGCGGCTTGCGTGATCGCCTGCAGGACGAGCAGCATCGCCAGCGCCAGGACCGCGGTCTCGAGGATGTACCAGGGCCAGGCGCCCATGACGCTCAGCAGCGAGGCGTGGACCGGCTTGCGGCGCAGGTACATGTAGTTGCCGCCGGTCACGAGGTTCGCGGCGCCGGCGATCGCGGCCCACGCGAGCGTGATCGCGAAGACGCGCCAGGCGGCGCCGGGCCGCGGCCACATCCTCCGCCCGACGACGAGCAGAAACGCCGCCACGACGGCGCCGACGTGGTAGCCGAAGTAGGTCAGGTAGAAGACGCTCGGGAAGGTTCGGGCGAGGTCGGGGGTGAGCGTCGCCTGGAGCGTCGCGGTCAGCGCCCAGAACCACGTCAGCTCGACGAGCAGCGGGCGCGGGCGCACGAGCGCGACGGCGGCGACGACCGAGACGACGTCGGTGAGCTGCAGCGGCAGCGTGTACCTCACCGACCAGATCCCATCGGCGACGTCGGCCACCTGCTCGCCGATCCAGCCGGCCAGGATGAGCGCCGCCAGCGCATACGAGGTCAGCGCGACGGTCCGCTCGCTCCCGCGCCGCCCGACCGCAACTGCGGCCGCGGCGCCGGCGACCATCACGGCAAGCGCCGCGAGGTGCTCAGGCGAGAACTGGCGCATCGACCCCGGCACGGCGTCGTAGCCTGTGGCCCATGGCGCCGATGGTCGCCCATCTGCGTGCGGTGGCGGCGGCCGCGCTGCTGGCCGCGGCCGTGCTGGTCCCGGCGCCGGCCGGCGCCCAGCTCGCGCCGCCCGACCCCGACGCCCTCGCGCCCGAGACGCCGCTGCCCGACGCGCCGCGCTCGGTCGCGGTGGGCGAGCCGTGGCACGGGCGCCTGGAGCACGGCGTCCAGCTCCCCGAGGCGGGGACCGACTTCGTCACCTGGGACGAGGTCCTGCACCAGACCCCCGACCGCCCGTCGCGCCGCTGGGGAACCGAGGCGCTCATCGTCCTGCTCGACGAGGTCACGCGCGAGTTCCGCGAGGCGCATCCCGGCATCCCGCCGGTGCTCATCTCCGATCTCAGCCGCGAGCACGGCGGCCCCTTCGGGGCGCGTTACGGCGGGCTCGGCCACGCGTCGCACCAGAACGGCCTCGACGCCGACGTCATGTACCCGCGCCGCGACCGCACGCTGCGCGCGGCGACGCGGCCCTCGGAGGTCGACCGCGCGCTGGCCCAGGACCTGGTCGACCGCTTCCGCGCGGCCGGCGCGGTCAAGCTCTTCGTCGGCCCGCACCTGCATCTGCGCGGCCCGCGGTCGATCGTCGTGCCGCTCGTCCACCACGACGACCACGTCCACGTGCGGATCGCCAACCCGGCTAGCGCGCCCTGACGGCGCGCCACATGAGGAACATCGGGACGCGCGCCCACCTGCCGCCCGCCGGGTCGGCGGGCTCGCGGAGCGCCTCGATGAGCAGCCCGGCGTCCTCGAGCGCGCGCGTGTAGGCCTCGAGCGGGAAGGCCCAGCCCTCGAAGGTGAAGGCCAGGCCGTCGCGCTCGATCGGGATCGTCAGCCAGCGGGGCTCGAGGTAGTCATCGACGAAGGCGGCGGTCTCGCTCCCGCGCTCCGCCTCGGCATCCTGCATCGGGTGGGTTACGCACGCGCACAGGCGCCCGCCGGGCCTCAGCACGCGCGCGGCCTCGGCGACCGCGGCCGGCATGTCCCGGACGTCCATGAGGGCGTTGTAGGCGACCACGAGGTCGAAGGAGGCGTCGTCGAAGGGCAGCGCCTGGGCGTCGCCCTCCACGTAGGTGGCGCCCGGATCGGCTTCGGCGGCGGCGCGCAGGAGCGTGGGGGAGGCGTCCAGGCCGGTCACGCGGTGCCCGCGATCAGCGAGGTCGCGGGCGACGCGGCCCTCCCCGCAGCCGACCTCGAGCGTCGCCTCGCCGGGCGCCGGGACGAGCGCGAAGAAGGCGTCGCGGTAGGTCCAGTAGGCGTCGAAGCCCGGCGTCCGGGCCCAGGCCAGCCAGCCCTCGGCATGCTCCTCGAAACCCACGGTGACGGGACCTTAAAGTGAAACGACCCGCCAATGGCGGGCCGCTTCGGGGAGGAGAGATACTGCTATGTGGGTCCAGCTATATGTGATCACTGAGGGAAGTTGGTGCTGCCGCCGAAGCGACGCTTGTGATCACGTGTCACATAGTGCCCGGCGAACGCCTGATCGTGTGTGATGGTCGTCACGGTACGGCGTGATCGACTCCCGCCGGTACCGTTCGCGGCCCCCTTTCGAATGCCGAAGGTCCGCCTCGACACCCTCCTCGCGCAGCGGGGCCTGTTCGCCTCGCGCGCCCGCGCCGCCGCCTCAGTGATGGCCGGCGAGGTCCGGCTGGGCGGAACCGGCGGCGAGCGCGCCGCCAAGCCGGGCCTGCTCGTCGCCGAGGACGTCGAGCTGGCCGTCGACGAGCGCCCGCGCTTCGTTTCGCGCGGCGGGGTAAAGCTCGCCAACGCCCTGGAGGCGACGGGCGTCGACCCGGCGGGGCGGCGCTGCCTGGACGTCGGCGCGTCGACCGGCGGCTTCACCGACTGCCTGCTTCAGCGCGGCGCCGCGCACGTCGTCGCACTCGACGTCGCCTACGGCGAGCTCGACTGGGGCCTGCGCACCGACGAGCGCGTCACCGTCATCGAGCGCTCCAACGCGCGCTCGGTGGCGCCCGGCGACCTGCCCTACGCGCCCGACCTCGTCGTCGCCGACGTCTCCTTCATCTCGCTGACGAAGGTGCTGCCCGCGGTCCTCGCGTGCTGCGCCGAGCGCTTCGACGCGCTCGCGATGGTCAAGCCGCAGTTCGAGGTCGGGCGCGCGCGCGTGGGCAAGGGGGGCGTCGTGCGCTCGGCCGACGACCGCCGCGAGGCGCTCCTGACGGTGGCTCGCGCCGCCGCGGACGCGGGCGCCGCGGTGCTCGGGTTCGCGTCGTCGGGGCTGCCCGGGCCCAAGGGCAACCGCGAGTCCTTCGTCTGGCTGTCCGAGGCGGGACGCGCGGCGTCCGCCGTCGATCTCGAGGCCCTCGCGCGCGAGGTTGAGCCGTGACCGTCGCCCGCACCGCCACCGTGCTCTCACACGCGCGCCCGCACCAGACCGCCGACGCCCTGCGCGCGCTCATCGCCGCCGCGGCGCGCGAGGGCGTGGTGCTGCGCTTCGACGCCGACGAGACCCGCAAGTACGGGCTGACGCCGCGCGAGGGCTTCGTCCTCGACGCGCCGCTCAGCGACGACGTCGAGCTGTGCGTGGTGCTCGGCGGCGACGGCACCATCCTGCGCGCGCTGCGCCGCTACGCGGGGACGAGCGTGCCGGTCTTCGCCGTCAACTACGGCGAGGTCGGCTTCCTGGCGACGATCGACCCCGAGGACGACGGCGACCTCGACGAGGGCTTCGAGCGCGCGCTGGCGGGCGACTTCGAGGTGCTGACGCTGCCCGCGCTCGCGCTCGAGACGCCCGAGGGCCCACAGGCGGCGATCAACGACCTATCGATCCACCGCCGCGCCGGGGAGCGCGTGGCGCAGCTGGCGTATGCGATCGACGGCGAGGAGGCCGGGTCGGTGCGCTGCGACGGGCTGGTGCTGGCGACCCCGGCGGGCTCCACGGGCTACAACCTCGCCAACGGCGGCCCCGTCCTCGCCTGGGGCGTGGAGGGCTTCGTCGTCTCCTTCATCGCTCCGCATTCGCTGACCGCGCGGGCGCTCGTGGTGGCGCCTGGCGACCTGCTCTCGGTCCACAACCGCTCGCAGGGCGAGGTCGACATCTCGCTCGACGGACGGCCGGCCGGGACGCTCGGGCCGGGCGACGCGATCACCGCGTCGTTCCTGCGCGAGGCGGCGGACCTGGCGCAGGTTCCCGGCTCGTCCTTCTATCGGCGCCTGCGCCAGAAGTTCGGGAGACTGGCCTCATGAGCACGATCGTGATCGCCGGAGGCCACGGGAAGATCGCGCTGCGCCTGGCGACGCTGCTGAGCGCGCGCGGCGACACCGTGCGCTCGCTGATCCGCAACCCGGGCCACGAGGCGGGCGTCCGCGCGGTGGGGGCCGAGCCGGTGCTGGCCGACATGGAACGCCTGGACGACCTCTCCGAGTTCGTCGACGGCGCCGACGGGGTGGTCTTCGCGGCGGGCGCGGGGCCGGGGAGCGGGCCCGAGCGCAAGCGCACGGTCGACCTCGGCGCGGCGGTCAAGCTGCTCGAGGCGGCGCAGCGGACCGGGGCGCGGCGCTACCTGATGATCAGCTCGATGGGGGCGGGCGACCCGGCGGGCGGCTCGGAGTCCATGCGGCCGTACCTGGAGGCGAAGGCCGGGGCCGACGCCGCGCTGGCCGCGAGCGGCCTCGACTGGACGATCGTGCGCCCGGGGGCGCTGACCGACGACGCGGGGACCGGCCGCGTCGAGGTGGCGCCGTCGCTCGGCCGCTGGGGATCGATCGCGCGCGACGACGTCGCGGCGGTGCTCGTCGCCTGCCTCGACCAGCCACGGACGGTGAGGGCGACGTTCGAGCTGCTCGCGGGCGAGCTGGCGATCGAGGACGCGCTCGCTTCGCTCTAAGCGGGCGTCGGCCTGCGCCGGCTGCCGCGCGGGTTTGCAACAAAAGCGCGCAGGGAGCGGGCGATCGAGCCCGGTCCGTCGGCGCCCGCTGGTACACCCTCGATCGTGCTCCTGGAGCTGCGCGTCGAGAACCTCCTCCTCATCGAACGGGCCGAGCTGCGCCTCGCGCCCGGCCTCAACGTGCTCACGGGCGAGACCGGCGCGGGCAAGACCGTGCTCGCCCACGCGCTCGACCTGCTGCTGGGCGGTCGCGCGCGGGCGGGGATCGTGCGACCAGGCGCGGCCGAGGCCTACGTCGAGGGCGTCTTCGAGCTGCCGGACGCGCTGCGCGGCGAGCTCGGCGAGCGCCTGCCCGCCGATGCGGACGAGGTCGTGCTGGCGCGGCGCGTCAGTGCCGAGGGCCGGACGCGGGCCTACCTGTGCGGGCGCTCGGCCGCGGTCGGCGACCTGCGCGAGGTCGCCGTGGCGCTGCTCTCGTTCTACGGCCAGCACGAGCACCGCAAGCTGACGCTCGCCTCGGCACAGCTCGAGATCCTCGACGGCTTCTGCGGCGCCGAGCACCTCGAGCGCCGCGCGGCGTTCGCGGCGACGTACGCCCGCGTGCGGGCGCTCGAGGCCACGCTCGCCGAGCTGCGCGAGCGCGCCGGGGCGCGCGAGCGCGAGCTCGACCTGCTGGCCTTCGAGCTCGAGGAGATCGAGGCGGCGGACCCGTCGGCGGCCGAGGAGGCAGAGCTGCTCGCCGCGCGCGAGCGCCTGCGCCACCTCGAGGCGCTGCGGGACGCCGCGCTGGGCGCCGCGCAGGCGGCCGCGCCGGAGGACGGCGCGGGCGTCACGGTCCTGCTCGCGGGCGGCGGAGCAGGGTTCGACCCGGTGGCCGGCGTCGACGCCGAGCTCGACGCGCTGGCCGAGCGTTGGCGATCGCTGACCTACGAGGCAGAGGACCTGGCGGGCGAGCTGGTGCGCTACGCGGAGGGCCTGGAGGGCGACCCGGGTGCGCTCGAGGCCGCGGAGGGGCGCCTGGCCGTGCTCGAGCGGCTCAAGCGCAAGCACGGCGGGAGCATCGAGGAGGTGCTCGCGCACGCGGAGCGCTGCCGCGCGCGGCGCGACGAGCTGGCGGGCGCGGAGGTCGCGTTGGAGCAGGGGCTGGCCGCGCTCGAGGCCGCTCGTGCCGAGCAGGCGCGCGCGGCCGGCGTCCTGCATGCCGCCCGGGCCAAGGCCGCGCCGCGCCTGGCCGCCGCCGTGCGCGAGCGGCTCGCGGAGCTGGCGATGGAGGGCGCGAGCTTCGAGATCGCGCTCGAGGACCGCGAGCCGGGCCCGTCGGGGATCGACGCGGTCGAGTTCCTGATCGCGCCCAACCCGGGCGTCCCGCCCGGCCCGCTGCGCGAGATCGCCTCGGGCGGCGAGCTCTCGCGCGTGATGCTCGCGCTCATGGGGATCGCCAGCGACGGGTCGGAGGCGACGCTCGTCTTCGACGAGGTCGACGCTGGCATCGGCGGCCACACCGCCCGCGCGGTCGGGACCCAGCTGCGCGGCCTCGCCGCGGGCCGCCAGGTCCTCTGCATCACCCACCTGCCGCAGATCGCGTCGCTCGCCGCCCGCCACTTCTCGATCGAGAAGGACACGGACGCCGACCCGGCGCGCACCACCGTCCGCGAGCTCGCCGCGCGCGAGATCGTGGGCGAGCTCGTCCGCATGCTCGGGGCCGACGCCGACGACGTGGGCGCCCGCCGTCACGCGCGGGAGCTGTTGAAGGCGGCCTGAAGGGGGCGCCGCGCGAGCGCCCGCGCATGGCTTGCTCCGGCCGGGGCGGCACCGCGCGGCCAGGCAGCGAGGGAGGGCGGCCCACTCGGTTCCGGTGGGCGCCGTCCTGCCCTGACCACCTATGTGGTGGGAAAGTCATCACGGCTTGGCCGTCGGCCGCCTCCGCGCTCCCGCCGCCGCGGCCACCCCGCTCGCCGCCGCCCGCTCAGCCCAGCGGCACCGGCGCCACCGGCACCGGGAGCTCCTGCGCCTGGAGGTCGATCCCGACCTGCGCGAGCAGCGGCTCCGTATCGGGAAGGCCCACGAGCGAGACGCCGACCGGCAGGCCGCTCCGCGCGCCGAGCCCGGCGGGCAGCGCGACCACGGGGTAGCCGGTGAAGTTCCAGGTCGCGGTGAACTCGATGAGCGGGTCGCCCTGGCCGCCGAGGTTGCCGGAGTCGTAGCCGTGGCCGCGGAGCGGGGCGGTCAGCGGGACGGTCGGCTCGAGGAGGACGTCGACGCTGTGGGCGCCGAACCAGTCGCGCCACGCGCTCGTGACCTGGGCGCGGCGCGTCTGGGCGTCGGCGTAGCGGACCGGGTCGTGGACCTCGTGGGCGAGGTCGACGAACTCGCGGATGCTCGGGCGGTAGCGGTCGGCGCGGTCGGCCAGGGCCGAGTGGTAGGGCCAGACCTCGTGGAAGAGGATCGTCACGGCGTCGTCGGGGGTGACGTCGGGGGCCGCGGCGACCGAGACCACCTCGGCGCCCAGGCGCTCGAGCGCGCGGCGCGCGGCGTCGAGGCCGTCCATGACGTCGGGCTCCACCGAGATCCGCTCAGGGCGATCGGTGACCGCGACGCGCAGGCCCGCCAGCGGGCGCGCGCCGCTGCGCGGGCCGAGCGGCAGCGAGGCGACGACCCCGTCCGGCCGGGCGCCCGGCTCCAGCGCCAGCGCGCCCAGGAGCGCGCTCGCGTCGGCGACGGTGCGCGCCATCGGGCCCGGATGGTCGAGCGATGGGCTCAGCGGGATGCAGCCCTCGGCGGGCACGCGGCCGTACGTGGGCTTGATCGAGGAGACGGCCGCCAGCGCGGCGGGGATGCGCAGCGAGCCCGCGGTGTCGGTGCCGATCGCCGCCGGCACCATCCACGCTGCCAGCGCCGCCGCCGACCCGCCGCTCGAGCCGCCCGCGGTGCGGTCGCGCGCCCACGGACTGCCGACCTGGTCGGTCGTCCCGCCGGCGGCGAACTCGTGCGTGTGGGTGTGGCCGGCCAGCACCATCCCGTGGCCGCGCAACCGCCGCCACACGGCGCTGTCGCCGTCGGCGACGTTGCCTTCGAGCACGCGGCTCGACGCCGTCAGCCCGAGGCCGGCGACCGCGAAGAGGTCCTTGAGCGCGAGCGGAATCCCGCAGACGAGCGGCACCGCGGGATCGACGGCGCCGAGCTGCGCGCCTGCGCCGAGCTGCGCGTCTGCGCCGAGCTGCGCGCCTGCCCCGGCCGGCCCCGCGCCCGCGGCCGCGCGGGCCAGCCGCGCGTCCGCGTCCGCGGCCTGCTCGCGCGCGAGCGCCGGATACAGCCGCGCCCACGCGTTGACCGCGTCCGGGGCGCCGTCGAAGGTCGGCTCGCCGCCGTTGCGCGCGGCGATCCGCGCCTGGCAGGCCTCGAGCAGCTCGACGGCAGAGAGCGCGCGCGAGCGCAGCAGCGCGGCGGCCTCGAGCAGGCCAAGGTCGGCCGGGTCGGTCGCGAGGGCCGGGGGCATCGGCGGACGCTACACGGGGGCGAGGTCGCGGATCTCGGCCTCGAAGAACGGCGCGTAGCGCGGCGTCCCGAACCACCACCCGACCGTCACGCGGCTGGGCACCACGAGGTCGCCGAACCGCCGCTCGGCATGGACGTCGCACCCGCACGGCACGTAGCCGCGGCCGCCGTTGCGGTCGTCGCCCCAGCGCATCGCGCCGGCTGAGACCAGGGCGCCCTCGCCGTCGATGCGCAGCCGCACCTCGGGGCGCTCCGGCGGCACGTCCCATGTGGCGACGATGCGCTCGTCGCTCTCCGCCCGCCAGGTCACGCCCCGCTCGGGCAGCAGCGCCGCGGGGGCGAAGACGCTCTCCAGGGCCGCGCGGCCCGCGGCCGAGCGCGAGGTGTCGGCGCCGTCGGCGTGGAAGACGCGCACCCGCCCGAGCAGCCGCCCCTCGGTGCTCCCGACGCCGGCCGCGAAGCGATCGACGACCCGCAGGATGGTCAGCGGCCCGAGGCCGACGCGCGCCCGCCACGAGAACGACCGTCCGTCGCCCTCCTGGTCCGCGGTGAACGGCAGCCACGCGCCGACCTTGATGCGCCCCGCCATCGCGAGGCGCACGGCGCCGTCGAGCGGCGCGCCCTCGCGCAGGGCGTGCCCGAGGTAGCGCCGGACCGGTTCGTCGAGTCCGGCGAGCATCCCCACCTCGAACCTGCGTCCCGCAGGCGCGGACATGGCGGACGAGGCTAGCGTCAGCCCAGCGCGCTGCCCAGCGCGTCGTCAGACCACGTGGACCAGCCCTGCACGCGCGCGTAGTCGACGAGCGCGTCGACGCCCTCGCGCGTCCCGCGCACGAGCACCCGGAGGCGCCGCGAGATGAGGCCGCCCTGGTCGTCGATCTCGCACCCGAGGCCCAGCTCGACGCACACCTGCTGGATCTCGCGCCGGAAGGCCGACGCCTTCAGGACCCCGATCGAGAAGCCCAGCTCACGGGTGACGACTTCGTCGTCCACGCCGTCGATCGTAGGGGGCGCCCCGGCGGCAAATCGGCGGGCGGGCGGCGCCGATCGGTCCGTTTCGTCCAAGAGCGCGGAGCGGCGAGCCGCCATGCTGCGCGGCATGGATCAGCGCATCAGCCTCATCACGCTCGGCTACCGCGAGTACGCCCGCGCGCGCGACTTCTACGCCGCCATGGGCTGGACCGATGCCGTGACGCCCGACGACGAGGTCGTCTTCTTCCAGGCCGGCGGGATGGTCTTCGCCCTGTGGGACCGCGCGAAGCTGGCCGAGGACTCGGCCGTGCAGGACGGCGGCGGCTGGGGCGGGATCACGCTCGCCTACATCTGCGGGTCGCCCGACGAGGTCGACGAGGTGCTCGCCCGCGCCAAGGCCGCCGGCGGCACGGTCCCGCGCGACGGCGGCAAGACCTTCTGGGGCGGCTACTCGGGGATCTTCGTCGACCCCGAGGGCCACCCGTGGGAGGTCGCGCACAACCCGGGCTGGACCCTGCGCGACGACGGGACGGTCAGCCTGAGCGGCTGACCGTCCGCAGGCGCGAGGCGACTAGGCGTCGCCGTTGGCGTCGAGGTCCAGCGCGCAGCTGTTGATGCAGTAGCGCAGGCCGGACTCGCCGGGGCCGTCGTCGAAGACGTGGCCCAGGTGGCCGCCGCAGCGCGCGCAGGTCACCTCGGTGCGAACCATGCCGTGCGACGTGTCGGTCGAGGTGTCGACCGCCTCGCCGAACATGGGGTCGGTGAAGCTCGGCCAGCCGGAGCCGGACTCGAACTTGGTGTCGGAGTTGAAGAGGGCGTTGCCGCAGCCGGCACAGCGATAGACGCCGTCGCCCTTCTCGTTGACGTACTTGCCCGCCCACGGGCGCTCGGTCGCCTGATGGCGAAGGACCTCGTACGCGGCGGGATCCAGCTCGGAGCGCCACTGCTCCTCTGTCTTAATGATCTTCTCCATATGCCTGTTCGTCCGGTTGGGTGACCGACACGTTACGGGGTCGGGGACCCCGCCCGACGAGGTGTCCGCGAGGACCGCTACCTTGCCCGAGTGCAACCCAGCCTCGCGCGTGGCCTAGACTCAGGAAGGACCCATCGTGCCTAAGCCGCGATACATCTTCGTCACCGGCGGCGTCGTCTCGTCGCTGGGGAAGGGCATCGCCTCAGCCTCCATCGGCCGCCTCCTGGTGGCCCGCGGACTGACCGTCGGCCTCCAGAAGTTCGACCCGTACATCAACGTCGATCCGGGCACGATGTCGCCGTACCAGCACGGCGAGGTGTTCGTCACCGAGGACGGCGCGGAGACCGATCTCGACCTCGGACACTACGAGCGCTTCACGAACACGAACACGACGCGCGCGTCCAACGTCACCGCGGGCGGAATCTACAACTCGGTGATCCGGCGCGAGCGCCGCGGCGACTACCTCGGCGGCACCGTCCAGGTCGTCCCGCACATCACCGACGAGATCAAGCAGCGCGTCCGCCTGATCGCCGAGACGAGCGACGTCGACGTGGTCATCACCGAGATCGGGGGCACGGTGGGCGACATCGAGTCGCTGCCGTTCCTCGAGGCGATCCGTCAGTTCCCGGTCGACGTCGGTCGCCGCCAGTGCATGTACATCCACCTGACGCTGGTGCCGTACATCGGCCACGCGGGCGAGCTGAAGACCAAGCCGACCCAGCACTCGGTCAACGAGCTGCGGCGCATCGGCATCCAGCCCGACATGCTCCTCTGCCGCTCCGAGAGCGAGCTGGGCGACGACATCCGCAAGAAGATCGCGCTCTTCGCCTCGCTCGGCCACGAGTCGGTGATCTCGGCCAAGGACGTCGACAACATCTACAAGGTCCCGCTCTGGTTCCACCAGCAGGGCGTCGACAACCTGATCGTCGACCACTTCGCCATCGACGCCGAGCCCGCCGACCTCGACGAGTGGGGCGAGATCACGCGGCGCGCCGACGGGGCCACACAGCCGGTCCGGATCGCCATCGCGGGCAAGTACGTCCAGCTCGAGGACGCCTACCTCTCCGTCAGCGAGGCCCTGCGCCACTCGGGCTACCTGCACGGCGGGCAGATCGAGATCGACTGGGTCGACACCGAGACCCTCGACACCGAGGAGGAGGCCGCGGCGCGGCTGGCCGACGTCGACGGCATCCTCGTCCCCGGCGGGTTCGGCGGGCGCGGGATCGAGGGCAAGATCCGCGCCGTCCAGGTCGCGCGCGAGCGCAAGATCCCCTATCTGGGCATCTGCCTCGGAATGCACGTCGCGGTCAGCGAGTTCGCGCGCAACGTCGCGGGCATGCCGGGCGCCAACTCGACCGAGTTCGACATCGAGACCGAGTACCCGGTGATCGACCTGCTGCCCGAGCAGAAGGAGGTCACCGACCTCGGCGGCACCATGCGCCTGGGCGCCGACCCGATCAAGCTCCACCCGGGCACGCGCACGCGCGACCTCTACGACGAGGCCGTCGTCTACGAGCGCCACCGCCACCGCTACGAGGTGTCGATCTCGCTGCGCAAGCGCCTGGAGGCCGCGGGCCTCATCGTCTCCGGGACGTCGCCCGACGAGCGCCTGGTCGAGGTCATCGAGCTGCGCGACCACCCGTTCTTCGTGGCCTCGCAGTTCCACCCCGAGTTCAAGTCGCGCCCCGAGCGCCCGGCGCCGCTGTTCCGCGAGTTCGTCGCCGCCGCGCTGGAGCGCGCGCGGTCGACGCACGCGGCCGAGGACGCGTCGGTGGCCCCGGAGGGCGGCGAGGTCCGCGCCTCCCGCGCCGGCTAGGCGCACGATGCGGCCAGCCTCGGAGGTCGAGCGCCGGCGCCTGAACGACCTGTTCGCCGAGCTGTGCGCGATCCGCAGCCCCTTCGGCGAGGAGGCGGCGATGGCCGAGCGCGTGGCGGGCGACCTGCGCGCGCTGGGCTACGAGGTCGCCGAGGACGACGCCGCGGCCGAGACCGGGGCGCAGTGCGGGAACCTGTTGGCGCGGATCCCCGGGCGCTCGGAGCGCTCGGTGATGCTCTGTGCGCACCTCGACACCGTGCCCCACGACGGGAGCGTCGCCCCGGTGCTCGTCGACGGCGGCTGGGAGAGCGAGGGGGAGACGATCCTCGGCGCCGACAACAAGGCCGCCGTCGCGGTGATGCTGGCGCTCGCGCACCGCGCCGCCGTCGAGGGCGTGCCGGTCGGGGTGGAGCTCGTCTTCACCGTCAGCGAGGAGAACGCGCTCGCGGGCGCCAAGGCCTTCGACAGCTCGCAACTGCGTTCCGACCTCGGCTACGTCTTCGACCACGCCTCGCCGATCGGCGAGATCGTCGTCGCCTCGCCGACCTACTACCGCCTGCACGCGGCCTTCCACGGCGCCGCCGCCCACGCCGGGGTCCGCCCGGAGGACGGGCGCAGCGCGATCCTCGCGGCGGCGAAGGCGATCGCCGCCATGTCCCATGGGCGCCTCGACGACGAGACGACGGCCAACGTCGGGACGATCGCCGGCGGGTCGGGCGGCACCAACGTCGTCCCCGAGCACTGCTGGTTCGACGCCGAGGCGCGCTCGCTGAGCGAGGCGGCGGTCGAGACGCTCGTCGCGGAGATGGTCGACCACTGCCAGGCCGCCGCCAACGACCCGGTCTGCGAGTGCGACCTCGACGTCACCGTCGAACGGCTCTTCGCCGGCTACCGCCACCGAACCTCGGAGCCCGGGGTCGTCGCCGCCGAGGCTGCGCTCGGCGCCCGCGGCTACACGCCGCGGCGGATCAACACCGGCGGCGGCTCGGACGCCAACGCCTTCGAGACGCAGGGCTTCCCGTGCACGAACCTCGCCAACGGCACCGAGCGCAACCACCAGACGACCGAGCGCGTCAGCCAGGTCGCCCTCGAGGGGATGCTCGACGTGACCTTCGCGCTGCTGGACGAGCTGGCGGGCTAGGCGGGCGCGCGCTCCCTCAGCGCCCGGCGCAGCAGCTTCCCCGTCGGGGAGCGCGGGACCTCGTCGACGAGCACAATCTCGCGCGGGCGCTTGTAACCGGCCAGGCGCTCGGCGACGAAGGCGTGCAGCTCCTCGGGCGACACGGCGTCGCGCAGCGAGACGAGCGCCACCGGCGCCTCGCCGCGCTCGCGGTCGGGCAGTCCGACGACCCCGCAGTCGCGGACGGCCGGGTGCTGACGCAGCACGAGCTCGACCTCGGCCGGGGCGACCGACGCGCCCTTGACCTTGATGAGCTCCTTGAGGCGGTCGCGGATCTCGAGCTGGCCGTCATCGCGGAAGGCGACGAGGTCGCCGGTGCGCAGCCAGCCCTCGGGCGTGAGGATCTCGGCGGTGGCCTCCGGCAGGCCGTGGTAGCCCTCCATGACCTGCGGCCCGCGGACCCACAGCTCCCCGAGCTCGCCGGGGGCGGCGTCCTCGCCGGTCTCGGGGTCGACGAGCCGCGCCTCGGTGCCGGCGGCCAGCCAGCCGTTGGTGGCGGGGTCGCTCGGGCCGTCGTGCGGGCAGGCGATGGTGCACGTGGTCTCGGTCGTCCCGTAGCCCTGGCGCGCGATGCAGCCCATCCGCTCGCTCAGCGCAAGCTGCCCCTCGGGGCGCATGTGGGCGCCGCCGGTGATGACGAGCCGCACGCTGGAGACGTCGACGTCGTCGACGCGCGGATCGTCGGCGAGCGCGTCGAAGATCGGTGGCGGCACTGCCATATGCGTCACGCGGTGGGCTCCGATGAGCTCGAGCAGCGCCTCGACCTTCGGGATCGGCACCGTGATGATGCGCGCGCCGAGCGAGAGCGGCGCGCAGAGCATCAGCGCGAGCCCGATCGAGTGGAAGAAGGGGGCTCCGGCGAGCACGACGGAACGCTCGTCATAGTCGCCGCCTGAGCGGAAGCCGGCGACGCCCTGCGCAGCCGCCGCGGCGAGGTTGCCGTGCGTCAGCCGCACGCCCTTGGGCAGCCCCGACGTGCCGCTCGAGAAGGGGACGGCGGCGACGTCGCCCGGGTCGGGGTCGGGCTCGGCGAACGGGTCGCCGGGGTCGGCGTCCATGAGGTCGGCAATCGGGGTGAGGGCCGCGGTCGCGCCGTCGGGCGGCACGCCGGCGCCTGGCGCGGCGGACGTGGGGTCGCCCACCACGACCACCTCCGCGGCGAGCCCAGCCGCCCGCAGCGCATGGTCGACCTTCGTGGCGAAGGGGCCGACGCCGATCGCGAGCTTCGGCACGGCGCCCGCGAGCACGCGGGCCGACTCGTCGGCGGTCCAGAGCGGGTTCAGCGGCGAGATCGCGGCGCCGGCGCGCCAGACCGCCAGCGCGACGACCGGCCACCAGAGGCCGTTGGGCAGCGTCACCGCGACGAGGTCGCCGCGGCCGACGTCGCGGGCGCGCAGACCGGCCGCCAATGCGGCGGAGCGGGCGGCGAGCTCGCCGCGGGTGAGCGACGCTCCGGTGGCGCCGTCGACGAGCGCGACGGCGGACGGATCGGCCGCGGCACGGCGCAGCGCGGCGACAACTACGGCGGGCTCCAACGCCGGCGCGGCCAGCGCGCTGCGGCGGATGGGCGAGGTTGCTGTGGTCACGTCATGTCCCCCGGGACGTTTCGAGACAGCGTTACGTAAACGCGTACCGTAACGGCGTTGCGATATGGTGTCAACCCATGGGAAGACCTCGGGAACACGACGAGTCGACGGCCCGACGGCTGCTGGACGCGGCCGAGCGCCTCTCGGCCACGCGTGGCTGGGACGCCGTCACCGTGCGCGGCGTCGCGGAAGAGGCCGGCACGAGCACGCGCGCCGTATACGCGCTCTTCGCCTCCAAGGAGGGGCTCGAGCAGGCGCTGCACGAGGCCATGTTCACGCGTCTCAGGGATCTCCTGCAAGGGCGCGAGCCCACCGACGATCCGCGCGAGGACGTCCTCAACCAGGCGATGGCCTATCGGCGATGGGCGATCGAGCGTCCCGAGCGCTACGCGCTGGCCATGCACCGGTTCGTCGGCCGGCCCGCGCGCTCGCGCTCGCCCGAGGGCCTCGCGGTCTCCCGCGCCGCGCTGAACGAGCTGCGCCAGGGCGTGCGCCGCTGCCACGAGGCGGGCCTGCTGCCGGGCGACCGCGACCCTGAGGACGTGGTCACGCAGCTGCGCGCCACCGTCCACGGCCTCGCTGAGTTCGAGAACCTCGGCATGCTCGTGCCCGACCCCGAGGCGCACTGGCGCCAGGCGGTGAGCGCGCAGCTCGCCGGGTGCGCAAGGCTACGGCGATGACCTCAGCCGACCGCCGCTTCGAGCATCTCGGGGGCGAGACCATCTACGACGGGCGCGTCGTCGACCTGCGCATCGAGCGCTACCGCTTTCCCGACGGCGAGGAGGTCGAGCGCGAGGTCATTCGCCATCAGGGCGCGGTGGCGATGGTCGCCCACGACGACAGCGACCTCTACCTCGTGCGCCAGCCGCGCGAGGCCGTCGACGACCCCGACTTCCTCGAGATCCCGGCCGGCCGGCTCGACGTCGAGGGCGAGGCCCCGCTCGACGCCGCCAAGCGCGAGCTGGCAGAGGAGATCGGCAAGGCCGCCGAGCGCTGGGAGCCACTGACCGAGTACGTCTCGGCGGTCGGGATCATGGACGAGGTGGTCCACGTCTTCCTGGCCACCGGCCTGAGCGATGCAAGAGCCGAGGCCGAGGACAACGAGCGCATCGAGATCGTCCGCTGGCCGCTCGCCGATCTCGACGGCGCCATCGCCGCCACGCGCGACGCGAAGACGCTCATCGGGCTGCTGCTGCTCAAGACGCGCGGCTGAGCGCGGGGCCGCCATCCATGACATGAGCTCATGGCTGCCCCCAGAACTCTGACTTCGACTTCTGGCCGGGCCGATGCGACCATCAGCGCATGGAGCTCCGACATCTGCGCACCATCGCCGCCGTCGCCCGCCACCGCTCGCTGACGAAGGCGGGGGAGGAGCTCTACCTCTCGCAGTCGGCAATCTCCCAGCAGATCCGCCGTCTCGAGCTCGAGCTGGGCTTCGAGGTCTTCCGGCGCACCAGCCGCAGCGTCGAGCTCACGGCCGAGGGCCAGGTGATCCTCGGCTGCGCCCAGCGCGTCCTCGCCGAGGTCGACGGCCTGCACAACGAACTCGAGGAGCTCACGGGCCTCCTGCGGGGGCAGCTGCGCATCGGCGGCGTCTACCCGACCGGCCCCTACGACCTCTTCGGCATGCTCGCGGACTTCCGCGCCGCCCACCCCGAGGTCGCCGTCCACATGATCGAGGACACCCAGGACGACGTCCTGGAGGCGCTGCGCGCCGACAATCTCGACTGCGCCTTCACGGCCCTGGACCCCGACACCCTCGGCGACGAGTTCGCGGCGACCCTCCTCTGGGAGGAGGAGTTCGTCGTGGTGCTCCCGCCCGGCCACGGGCTGTGCGCGAACGCGCGGATCACCTTCGAGGAGCTCGCCGGCGAGGACCTCATCGCCTACCGCGACAACTCGGCGCTGCGCCGGCGCCTCGAGCGCACGATGGCCGCCCTCGGCCTGGAGCCCCGCAACGCCTTCGTCTGCACCGAGATGGGGGCCGTCCGGGCGCTGGCGAGCAAGGGGCTCGGCGTCGCCGTGATCCCGCGGACGATCGCCGAGCAGCCCGGCCCGCCGATCGAGCTGCGCCCGATCGGCCCCGAGCGCCTGACGTGGCCGATCGCCCTGGTCTGGCGCGCCGAGCGCCGCCAGACGCCGGCCGGCAAGGCCTTCCTGCAGGTCGCCCTGGCGCACGCCGAGCGGGCCGACCGGCCCGAGCGCCCGACGCTGCGCGTCGCCTGAGCGGCGCGGCGCAGCGCGCCGCCGAGCCCCGCGCGACCCGCTCCGCGACGCCCCGTCCGCCCGCACGCGCCGTTGCAGCGGCAAGGACGGCTGCCGGCGGGGGCGAAAGGAGGCGACCATGGCCGTCAGCCCTGCCGACCTGCACGCCTCCGCGTCCGCCCCGCCTCCCGCGGACGGGGGGATGGGCGGGCGCATGCTCGAGTTCCTCGCCTACCTCGAGTTCGAGCGCGGGCTCTCGCGCAACACGCTCGACGCCTACCGATCCGACCTGCTGCAGCTCGGCGCCTTCCTCGGCCGGCGCGGCGTCGACGTCGTAGCGGCTGGCCCCGAGGACCTGAGCGCCTTCCTGGCCGAGCTCGCCGCGGGCGGCGACGGCCGCCCGCCCGTGGCGCCCGCAACGCTGCAGCGCAAGGCGGCCTGCCTGCGCTCGTTCTACCGCCACCTGCGCCGCGAGGGCGCCCTCGACGGCGACCCGACCGCCGACCTGCGCGCGCCGCGCAAGCGTCAGCGCCTCCCGCAGGTCCTCACGCGCGACGAGATCGCCCTGCTCCTCGGCGCCCCGCGTGGGACCGATCCCGCCGCGCTGCGCGACCGCGCCCTGCTCGAGCTCATGTACGCGTGCGGCCTGCGGGCCTCGGAGGCGATCGGCCTCGACGTACGCGACGTCGACCTGACGCTCGCCGTCCTGCGGGCCCGCGGCAAGGGCTCCAAGGAGCGCCTGGTCCCGATCGGCCGCGAGGCGGTCAGCGCGACGCGGGCCTACCTCGAGGCGGGCCGACCCGCGCTGGTCGGCGTCCGCGACGAGGCGCGCCTGTTCGTCAACCGCCGCGGCGGCGGGCTCACGCGCCAGGGCCTCTACAAGATCGTCCAGCGCCACGCGCGGGCCGTCGGCCTCGACGACCGCATGAGCCCGCACACGCTGCGCCACACCTTCGCCACGCATCTGCTCGCCGGCGGCTGCGACCTGCGCTCGCTGCAGGAGATGCTCGGCCACGCCGACATCGCGACCACGCAGATCTACACCCACCTGTCGGCCGAGCGGCTGAAGGACGCCTACCTGATGGCGCATCCGCGCGCCGCGGGCGCCTGAGCGACAATGCGGCGGCCATGCGCCGCGTCGTCGCCACGTGCACCCTCGCCGCCGCCCTCGCCGGCTGCGGCAACGCGCGCACGCCCGTGCCCGACGTCTCGCGACCGCTCGCGCCCGGCCCGACGGCGCCCGCGAGCTTCCCCCAGGACGGGGTGCGCCTCGCGGCCCCGCAGGGCTGGAAGCCCGAGGCGGGGAGGGCGCCGCTCGTGCTCAGCACCGACGGCGGCACCGCTTCGGTGACCGTGTGGCGCTATCCCCGCGCCGAGCCGCTGCCGCGCACCCGCGCCCAGCTGCAGGCCGCGCGCGACGCCCTCGTCGCTGCCGCCAAGGCCCGGGATCGCAGCTTCGCGCTGCAGCGCGCGTCGATCCGCCGCGTCGACGGGCGCCCCGCGGTCGAGCTGCGCGCGACCGAGACGATCGCGGGCGTCCCGCGGGCGGTCGTCTCGACCCACGTCTATGCGTTCGGGGCCGAACTGATCATCGACGGCGCCGCGCCGGCGCGGGACTTCCCGACCGCCGAGACGACCGTCTTCGCCCCGCTCGTGCGCTCGCTGCGCCTGCGGGAGCCGGCTGCATGAGCCGCCGGGCCTTCGTCGTCGTGCTGGACGCCTGCGGGGTGGGAGCGCTGCCCGACGCGGCCGACTACGCGGGCGACGAGGGCTCCAACACGCTCGTCCACGTCGCCGAGGACGCCGGCGGCCTTGACCTGCCGGTCCTCGGGCGCCTCGGCCTCGGGTCGATCGTCCCGCTGCTCGGGGTGCCGCCCTCCAGCGAGCCCGCTGTCCACGGCCGCCTGCATCCGCTCGGGCCGGGCAAGGAGTCGACCACGGGACACTGGGAGCTCATGGGCGTCGTGCCGACCGCGCCCCTGCCGACCTACCCCGGCGGCTTCCCGCCCGACGTCGTGGCGATGCTCGAGCGGGTCACCGGCTTGCGCTTCTGCGCCAACACGCCGGCGAGCGGGACCGAGGTCATCGAGGAATGGGGCGAGCACCACCTGAAGACGGGCGAGGTGATCCTCTACACCTCGGCGGACTCCGTCCTGCAGCTCGCGGCCCACCACGACGTGCTCACCGAGGAGCAGCTGCTGGCCGCGTGCGCCGCGGCGCGCGAGGCGATGACCGGCGAGCACGCGGTCGGGCGCGTGATCGCCCGCCCCTTCGTGGGCGAGCCGGGCGCCTTCCGGCGCACCGAGGGGCGCAGGGACTTCGCCGTGGAGCCGCCCGGGCGCTCCTATCTCGACGAGCTCCAGGACGCGGGCGTCCCCGTCCACGCGGTGGGCAAGGTCCGCGACCTGTTCGCCGGCGTGGGCATCGACGCCTACCACCCGGGGGCGACCAACGAGCGGGCGATCGGGGCGGTGACGGAGCTGGCCTCGACGCTCGACGCGGGCCTCGTGTTCGCCAACCTCGTCGAGACCGACCAGATCTACGGCCACCGCCACGACGTCGAGGGCTTCCACCGCGCCCTGCGCGAGATCGACGCGGCCGTCGGCGACTGGCTGGCGCTGTTGCGCGACGGCGACCTGCTCGTCCTCACCGCCGACCACGGCGTCGACCCGCGCGCGCCGCACACCGACCACACCCGCGAGCACGCGCCGCTGCTGGCGACCTGGCCCGGCCAGGACGGCCGCCGCCACGACGGCCCGCTGGCCGACGTCGGGGCGTCGACGCTGAAGTGGCTCGCGGGCCGGGAGGCCGACGGGTTGCCCGGCGTAGCCTTCCTCTGAATGCCGGAGCTCCCCGAGGTCGAGACCATCCGCCGCCAGCTCGCGCCCCTCGTCGAGGGGCGCGTCGTCGCGCGCCTGGAGATCTCCGACCCGCGCTGGTGCCTGCCGCTGGCGCCCGCGGCGGTCGTCGACGTGGTGCACGGGCGGCGCGTCGCACGGCTCGGCCGCCGCGGCAAGTACCTGGAGTGGGAGCTCGAGGACGACGCCTTCCTGCTCATGCACCTGCGCATGACCGGGACGCTGCTGTACGACCCGCCGCCCGGCACGCCGTACGAGCGCGTGCGCTGGGCGCTCGACGACGGCCACGAGCTGCGCTTCTGCGACCCGCGGCGCTTCGGAACGGGCGAGCTTGCCCTCGGGGCGGCCGCGCGCGACGCCTTCTATGACGCCCGTCTCGGGCTCGAGCCGCTCGACGGCGAGCTCACCGGCGCCGCGCTCGCGCGCATGGCCCGCGGCCGCCGGGCGCCGGTGAAGGCGTTCCTGCTCGACCAGCGGCGGATCGCCGGCGTGGGGAACATCTACGCCGACGAGGCGCTGTTCCGCGCGCGCATCCATCCGCTGCGCCCGGCCGGCCGCCTCACGCGCGCCCAGTGCGACGAGCTCGCGGTCGCCGTGCGCGAGACGCTGCTGGCGGGCCTGGCCGCGGGCGGGGCGACGATCGACGACTTCCGCCACGCCGACGGCGTCCAGGGCGCCTTCCAGAACGAGTTCCTCGTGCACCTGCGCCGCGGCGAGCCGTGCGTGCGCTGCGGGCGCGAGGTGATCAAGCTCGTGGCCGCCGGTCGCGGGACATATGTGTGCGAGCGTTGCCAGCCGCGACCCCGCCGAAGGGCGACGAGCGGTCGTCGGGCGGGCACGAGCGGCACCCAAGGCACCGAAATTCGCTCGTGACGTTTTGCACCTGACGCGGCGGGGCAAATACGCCGCTCGGTAGGGGACCCAGCTCCGGCACCAGGGGTTAGCCAGGAGGCAGGCGCAGGGTCGCAAAACGCCCGGATCTCTCCGGGTTCATAGGAGGACCGGCAAAAGACCGACAACGTCTTTCGACGACGCACGGCCGCGTCGTCGTGCCCTGGCCAGGGACGGGCCACCCACGGTTCAGCAGCCGCGCACCGGAGCGGAAGACCGGCGCGGCGATTCCCCCAGCTCATCCCCCCAAAGGAGTTGACCGTGCGTCGCGCCTTCGTGTTCCTTGCGCTCTTTTTCGGCCTGTCCGTGCCCGCCAGCGCAGCAACGCTGTACATCTCGCCGTCTGGTTCTGACTCGGCGGCCTGCTCGCAGGCGGCGCCGTGCAAGACCCCGTCGGGGGCGTACGGCAAGGCGGCGTCGGGCGACACGGTGATCATGGCCGGCGGCTCGTACGGATCATCGGCAAGCGTCGGCTCCGGAACCAAGACCGTGCGCTTCGACACCGCACCAGGGGAGACGGCCGCCTTCTCGAGCGTGAGCATCGGGGCGTCCAACGTGACGTTCTCCGGGCCGTTCACCGCCAGCTCGCTGTCGATGTCCGGCCGCGCCGGCAACTACGTCACGAACAGCGTCGTCGAGGACGGCGTCATCGACGGCAAGGGCAC
The DNA here is from genome assembly GCA_963851295.1 of uncultured Actinomycetes bacterium. GTDB lineage: Bacteria > Actinomycetota > Thermoleophilia > Solirubrobacterales > Solirubrobacteraceae > JAOPZW01. The sequence goes on from CAWKOS010000012.1 coordinate 99,691, forward strand.
GACGAACGACGTCGGCTACATCGCGGCGGTCTCGGGCGTGACCTGGCGGCGCATCGACATGGGCAACAACCACGAGGCCAACGCGACGCTGTTCATCGACGGCGGGGCCGCGAGCGGCTCTTCCGGCGGCGTCACCGGCGGCGTGACGAACCTGACGATCGAGGACTCGGCCTTCCACGACAACTACCTCTCGCCGTCCTCCAGCGTGCACCCGCAGTGCATCTACCTCGGCGGCACGCAGGGCACGACGATCCGCCGCACGCGCTTCTGGGGCTGCACCTTCGCCGACGTGTTCGTCACCACGGCCAACTCGGAGAAGGACCAGCCCAAGAACGTCACGATGGAGAACAACGTCTTCGGGCGCACGATCCTCAACGGCGATCCGAACACCGGCCAGAAGCCCAACTGCTGCCACGCGCGTGACGTGGTCTTCCGCGACGGCTCCAAGCTCGACGGCGTGATCTTCCGCTACAACACGGTCCGCGGTCCCGTGACCTGGCCGACGGAGGGCGTGGGCGCCGGCGGCGCGAAGGTGTACGGCAACATCTTCGGCGAGAGCACCCAGTCCAAGTCCGGCATGGACTGGCACAACAACATCAACGGGGTCAGCAACTCCTCGGCGATGTGGGTCGACGGCGACGAGGCCGAGAACGCCCAGGCCGGCCAGAAGGTCAAGCCGGGCGACTTCCGCCTCAAGGCTGGCGCATCCGCCATCGACGCGGGCGACCCGGCCAACAAGCCGGCCGACGACGCCGACGGCCACGCGCGCACCGGTACGCCGGACGCGGGCGCCTACGAGTTCGGCTCCGGCGGGACCCCGCCCGCCGACCGCGACGGCGACGGCGTGCCCGACTCCAGCGACGCCTGCCCCGACACGCCGGGCACCCAGCCCGACGGCTGCCCGCCCCCGTCGGACACGACGCCTCCGGATACGTCGATCACGTCGGGTCCGAGTGGGTCGACGACCTCGACCAGCGCGTCGTTCGCGTTCAGCTCGACCGAGAGCGGCTCGACCTTCGAGTGCAAGCTGGACTCGGGCAGCTACGCGGCGTGCACGAGCCCGAAGAGCTACAGCGCCCTGGCGACCGGGTCGCACACGTTCAGCGTGCGGGCGACCGACGCGGCCGGCAACACCGACGCCTCGGCGGCGACGCAGTCCTGGACGGTGACCGCGGTCTCGGACACGACGCCTCCGGATACGTCGATCACGTCGGGTCCGAGTGGGTCGACGACGTCGACGAGCGCGTCGTTCGCGTTCAGCTCGACCGAGAGCGGCTCGACCTTCGAGTGCAAGCTGGACTCGGGCAGCTACGCGACGTGCACGAGCCCGAAGAGCTACAGCGGGCTGGCGACCGGGTCGCACACGTTCAGCGTGCGGGCGACCGACGCGGCCGGCAACACCGACGCCTCGGCGGCCACGCGGTCGTGGACGGTGACCGCGCCGTCGGACACGACGCCTCCGGACACGTCGTTCACCGCGGGCCCGACCGGCCCGACGAACGACGCGACGCCGGCGTTCTCGTTCAGCTCGACCGAGAGCGGCTCGAGCTTCGAGTGCCGCGTCGACAGCGGCGCCTGGAGCAGCTGCTCGAGCCCATGGACGACGCCCTCGCTCAGCGACGGCTCGCACTCCGTGTCGGTCCGCGCGACGGATGCGGCGGGCAACACCGACGGCTCGCCGGCGAGCCGCTCGTTCACGGTCGACACGGCGGCGCCGACGACGACGATCACCGGCTCGCCCTCGTCGCCGAGCATCTCGAGCAGCGCCACGATCACCTTCACGGTGAGCGAGGCCGGCGCGACCTCCCAGTGCCGCCTGGACGGCGGCGCGTGGACCGCGTGCACGAGCCCGTACCAGGTGTCCGGGCTGGGGCTCGGCGACCACACGGTCGACGTCCGCTCCACCGACGCGGCCGGCAACGCCGAGGCGACGGGTGACAGCGTGACCTGGACGGTCGTCCCGCTGCTGCCGCTCGCGGGGCCCGCGGACGCGCCGACGGTGACGCTCACCGCTCCGGCGGCCGATTCGACGGTCGGGCGCACCTTCCGGTTCTCGGCGACCGCGACGGCTCCGGCCGGCGTGGACCGCGTCGAGTTCTGGATCGACGGGCACCGCGTCGAGACCGACAAGCGCGCGCCCTACAAGGACATGGTCACGGCCGACTGGCTGCACTCGGGCAGCCACACGGCGACCGCGCGCGTCTTCGACAAGGCCGGGCAGGCCGCGTCGGCGGCGGTGACGGTGAAGGTGTCGCGCAGCGGCGGCCACTACCGCGTCGCCGTCGCGCACGCCATGCGCCACGGGGCCGTGATGGCCAGCGCCGCCGACGGCCAGGCCACCCGGCTCGCCGGCGCCGCCCCGCGCCAGAAGACGGTGCGCGTGACCCTCACCCGCTGCTCGGATCGCAGCGGCAAGGTCGTCGACACGATGCGCCTGAAGGCCGACGGCAGCGGCAAGATCGACGCGACGCGCGCGAAGCCCGGGCTCTGCGTGCTCTCGCTGCGCCCGATGTGACCTGACGTGAGTCGCGGGAGGGGCGCGCTCGTCGCGCCTCTCCCGCCCTCGCGGGCGCTCCCGGCGGGGTGGTGGGCTAGGCGGCCTGGGCCAGCTGGGCGAGCTGGCCGCTCTGATCGGCCTGCACGAGCTGCTGGAAGCCGCCCAGCACGACGTCGCCGATCACGATCTGGGGGAAGCTGAGCATCCCGGTCTCCTCGACGAGCTGCGCTCGTCCGGCCGGGTCCTTTGCCAGATTGACCTCATCGAACTCGAGCTTGCGAAGCTTCAGGAGCTGCTTGGCCCGCACGCAGAACGAGCACGGGTCGGTCGAGTAGAGGGTGATCTTGGCCACTTCAGAAAATATAGCGGGGGTCTCGTGCCCGGCCCGGTGAAGACCCAGGCTGTGGTCCTGCGCTCGCTGCGCTACGGCGAGGCCGATCGCATCCTGCACCTGTATACCCCGCAGCGCGGCAAGGTCGGCGCCATCGCCAAGGGCGTGCGCCGCGCCCGCAGCCGCTTCGGCGGCCGCCTGGAGCCGTTCTTCCGCCTCGACCTCGTGCTCCACGAGGGCCGCAGCGAGCTGCTGACCGTGACCGCGGCCGAGACCGTCAACGGCCACCCGCGCCTGCGCGAGCACGCCACGGCCCTCGACACCGCGGCGCGCGCGTGCGACGCGGTCGCGCGGCTCTTCGACACCACCGAGCCGCATCCCGGCGTCTACAACCTGCTGTGCAACGAGCTGGCGCTGCTCGACGCCGATCCGGCACGCGGCGGGCACGCCAATCAGCTCGCCTTCCGCCTGAAGCTGCTGCTCGCGGCGGGCCTCGCGCCGCAGCTGAGCGCGTGCGCGGCGTGCGGCGAGCGCGAGCACCTCACCGGTTTCTCGGGCGCCGCCGGCGGCGTGGTCTGCGCGGCGTGCGAGGCGGGGTCCTTCCCGCTGGCCGCCGACGCGCACGCGTTCATGGTCGACGCCATCGGCCGGCCGCTGGCCGAGACGCCGGCCGCCGACCCCCGCGCGCTGCGCCAGGCCGAGCGGGCGATCGCCGACACCGTCGAATACCACGCCGGTGTCCGCCTGCGCGAAGCGGTCGCCCGATAGGATCGCTCGTCGGTGGCGACCAAGTGGGTCTACGAGTTCTCCGAGGGCTCCAGGGACATGCGCGAGCTCCTCGGGGGCAAGGGCGCCAACGTCGCGGAGATGACGCGCATCCTCGGCCCGGACCGGGTGCCGGGGGGGTTCACGATCACGACCGAGGCGTGTGTCGCCTACATGCGCGACGGCGGATTCCCCGACGGCCTCGACGGCCAGGTCGACGAGGAGCTTGCGGCGCTGGAGGAGCGGGCGGGCAAGAAGCTCGGCGACGCGGACGATCCGCTGCTGGTGTCGGTGCGCTCGGGCGCGCGCGAGTCGATGCCGGGGATGCTCGACACCGTCCTCAACCTCGGGCTCAACGACGAGTCCGTCCAGGGGCTGGCCAAGAAGACCGACAACGAGCGCTTCGCCTGGGACTCCTATCGGCGCTTCGTGCAGATGTTCGGCAACGTCGTGCGGGGCATCGAGGGCGAGCGCTTCGAGGACGAGATCAAGCGCGTGAAGTCCGACCGCGGCGTCAAGGAGGACACCGAGCTCGACGTCCAGGCGCTGCAGGAGCTGACCGCGACCTTCAAGGAGCTTTACGACTTCCCCGACGAGCCGCGCGAGCAGCTCGACCAGGCGATCCGCGCGGTGTTCGATTCCTGGAACGGGGAGCGCGCGGCGACCTACCGGCGCATCAACCGGATCCCCGACGACTGGGGCACGGCGGTCAACGTCCAGCAGATGGTCTTCGGCAACAAGGGCGACACGTCGGGGTCGGGGGTGGCCTTCAGCCGCGACGAGGTCACCGGGGCGCCGGAGCCGTCGGGCGACTTCCTCATCAACGCCCAGGGCGAGGATGTCGTGTCGGGCGTGCGCAACACGCTGGATATCTCGGATCTCGACCGGGTGATGCCCGACGTCCACGAGCAGCTCATGGAGATCCTGCGCGAGCTCGAGCGCCACTACGGCGACATGCAGGACACCGAGTTCACGGTGGAGGAAGGGCAGCTGTACATGCTGCAGACGCGCAACGCCAAGCGCCCGGCGCAGGCGGCGGTGCGCTTCGCGGTGGACGCGGTGAGCGAGGGGCTGCTCGACAAGGCCCAGGCGCTGGTGACCATCGACCCCGAGACCCTCGACGCGCTGCTGCACCCGACCTTCGACCCGCAGGCCGAGTACGCGGTGCTCGCCTCGGGGGTCGCGGCGTCGCCGGGCGCGGCGATCGGGGAGATCGTCTTCACCGCGGCCGATGCGGTCCAGGCCGCCGCCGACGGCCGCGACGTGATCCTCGCGCGGCCGTTCACGGAGGCCGACGACGTCGCCGGCTTCCATGCGGCCAAGGGGATCGTGACCTCCGAGGGCGGCAAGGCCAGCCACGCGGCGCTGGTGGCGCGCGGGATGGGCGTGCCGGCCGTGACGGGGGCCAGCGACCTGGAGATCGATCCGTCGGCCGGCGAGGTGCGCGTCGACGGCACGACGCTGCACGCCGGCGACCGGATCGCCATCGACGGGACCACCGGCGCGATCACCACCGACGACGTCCCCCTTGTCGAGCCCGAGGTCGGCGACGCGTTCGAGACCGTGCTGGAGTGGGCCGACGAGCTGCGCACCCTGCGTGTCCGCGCCAACGCCGACACGCCTGAGGACGCCCGCAAGGCGCGCGAGTTCGGCGCCGAGGGCATCGGCCTGTGCCGCACTGAGCACATGTTCTTCGGCGAGGACCGCCACGAGAAGATGGTCGCGGTCATCCTGGCCGACGACGTGCAGACGCGCCGCGAGCGCCTCGAGGAGCTCGCGCCGCTCCAGCAGGGGGACTTCGAGGGCCTCTTCGAGGCGATGACGGGCCTGCCGGTCACCATCCGCCTGCTCGACCCGCCGCTGCACGAGTTCCTGCCCGACCCCGACGACCTGCCCGAGGGGCGCGAGCGCGACCGCGCGCGCTCGCTGCAGGAGGTCAATCCGATGCTCGGCACGCGCGGCGTGCGGCTGGGCATCCTCTACCCCGAGATCTATGAGATGCAGGTCGTCGCGATGATGCGCGCGGCCAAGGCGGTACGCGAGCGCACCGGCGACATGCCCCACCTCGAGGTGATGGTCCCGCTCGTCGGCTACGAGCGCGAGCTCGACCTCATGCGCGACTACATCGAGCGCGTCGGCGAGGAGGAGGGCCTCGAGCATCCCGCCGACTACACGATCGGCACCATGCTCGAGCTGCCGCGTGCGTGCTTCCTGGCCGACCACATCGCCGAGGAGGCCGACTTCTTCTCCTTCGGCACCAACGACCTGACGCAGACGGCGCTGGGCTTCAGCCGCGACGACATCGAGGGCAAGATCCTGGCGCGCTACATCGACATGAAGGTCTTCGACCGCTCGCCGTTCGAGACCATCGACGCACCCGGCGTGGGGCAGATGCTGCGGATGGGCGCGTGGCTCGGGCGCAAGACCAAGCCCGACATCAAGCTCGGGGTGTGCGGCGAGCACGGCGGCGACCCCGACTCGATCGACTTCTTCCACCACTCGGGCATCGACTACGTGTCGTGCAGCCCGTACCGCGTGCCGGTCGCGCGGGTCGCCGCCGCCCAGGCGGCGGTGCGCGCCGCGGCCGGCTGACCTCTCGAAGGGAGACCGCCGTGCCCGACCTCCAGTACATCGAGCCGGCCTCGTTCGGCCCGAGCACGCTGCCGTTCTCGCAGGGCGTGCGCGCCGGCAACCTGCTCTTCATCGCCGGGCAGGGTGCCGTCAACGACGAGGGCAACGTCGTCGGCCAGGGCGACATCCGCGAGCAGACGCGGGTCACCCTCGACCGCGTGCGCCGCGTGTGCGAGGAGGCCGGCGGCTCGCTGTCCAGCGTCGTCACCGCGACCGTGTTCCTCACCGACCTCGACCACTTCGCCGCCTACAACGAGGCGTGGGTGGAGGCCTTCGGCGACCATCGCCCGGCCCGCGCGACGGTCGGGGCCGACCTGCTGTTCGACATGATGGTCGAGGTCCAGGCGATCGCCGTGCTCGAGTGAGCGCGTAGCTACCAGTCGATCGGCCGGCCGTCTCGGAAGAAGCCGCTGGTCGGCCCGTCGTCGGGCAGGGTCGCGGCCCACACGATGCCGGCGGCGCCGTCGGCGACGGGCCTGCCGCCGCGGCCGCCCATGTCGGTCGCAACCCAGCCCGGGCAGACGGCGTTGACGAGGATGCCGTCGCTGCGCAGCTCGGCGGCGAGGATGCGGGTCAGCGCGTTGAGGGCGGCCTTCGAGGTCCGGTAGGCGGGCGTGCCGCCGCCCATGTCGGTGAGGGCGCCGGCGCCGCTGGAGACGTTGACGATCCGCGCCGCGCGGCTGCGGCGCAGCAGCGGGAGGACCGCCTGGGTCACGCGCCAGGCGCCCAGGAGGTTGGTCTCGAAGGCCTCGCGGACCTGGGCGAGGTCGGCGTCGACGCCGCTCTGCCAGGTGTCATAGGAGATCGCGGCGTTGTTGACGAGGACGTCGAGGCGGTCGATCTGGGCGGCCGCGGCGCGGACGCCGGCGTCGTCGGAGACGTCGAGCTGGAGCGCGCGGACGCCCGCGCCGAGCTCGCCCGCGGCGCGCTCGCCCTTCGCCGGGTCGCGCGAGCCCAGCAGCACCGCGTGCCCGCGCTGCGCGAGCTGGCGGCAGACCTCGCGGCCGATGCCGCGGTTGGCGCCCGTGACGAGGGCGACGGGGGCTGGCGCGTCAGTCGACGTGGAGGATGGCCTTGCCGGCGATGCGGCGGTCGAGGAGGGCGTGGATCGCCTCGCCGGCCTCGCGCCAGCTCGTCTCGAGGTCGATCTGGGGGTCGAGGCGGCCGGCGGCGACGAGCGCGAGCAGGCGGTCGAGCATCCCGGTCGCGCCGCGGCGCTTGGCCAGCTCGGGAAAGACCATCAGGCCGTAGATCTTGGCGCCGGGCGCCCGGCCGAAGAGCGACCGCGTCGGATACTCGACATGTGCGCTCGGGTCGCTGTTGGCGAACGAGACGACGGTCCCGTCGGGGGCGACGCGCTGGATGGCAGCGCCGAGCGACGCGCCGCCGACGCCCTCGACGATCACGTCGAACACGGGGCCCTCGGGCGTGAGCTCGTGGATCACCTCGTCGGCGCCGAGGTCCGCGAGGCCGCGGGCGCGCTCGGGGCTGGCCGACACGGCGGTCACGTGGGCGCCGCCGATCTTCGCGAGCTGGACGGCGAAGCGCCCGACCCCGCCGCTCGCACCAGTGACGAGGACGCGGCGGGCGATGAGGTTGCCGCCGACGTCGAGGGCGAGCAGGGCGGTGATGCCCGCGACGGGCAGCGCGGCCGCCTGGGCGAAGGCGACCCCGTCGGGGAGGACGGCGAGCGCGTCGGTGCGGACGGCCGCGAGCTGCGCCCAGGCCTGGTTGTGGAGCGCGACGACGCGGGCGCCCTCGGGCGGGCCGCTGCCGTCGGCGGCGGCGCGCCGGACGGTGCCGGCGAGGTCCCAGCCCGTCAGGCTCCCCGGCGGCTTGGTCGACAAACCCCTGACCTCGCCCCGGTTCAGCGGAGATCGCCTCGACGGCGACGAGCGCCTGGTCGGGCAGCGGCGTCGGGTCGGGCGCCTCGGCGAGCGTGACGCCGGGATCTGAGGAGGAAGTCAGCAGCGCGAGCACGGCCCGACAGTACCGATCGGGGTTCGCGGGCCGGCGATGCGAGAATCGGGGTCATGGATCCGCATGCCCACCCGGGCCCGGTGGCCCAGGGCTACGCCGCGCGCCGCCGCGCCTTCGAGGACGCGTGGCTGTCGCCGCTGGCCGCGCGCTCGTGGCCGGCGCACCGCGCGCGGCCCGAGGAGGACTGCGGGCTGCGCACGCCGCTGCAGCGCGACCGCGACCGGATCGTGCACTCCAAGGCCTTCCGGCGCCTGAAGCACAAGACCCAGGTCTTCGTGGCTCCCGAGGGCGACCACTTCCGCACGCGCCTGACCCACACCATCGAGGTCACCCAAATCTCGCGCACGGTCGCGCGGGCGCTTGCGCTCAACGAGGACCTCACCGAGGCGATCGGGCTCGGCCACGACCTCGGCCACCCGGCCTTCGGCCACATCGGCGAGGCGGTGCTCGACGACTGCCTGCGCGAGCGCTTCGGCCGCGGCTTTCGCCACTACGAGCACTCGCTGCGCGTCGTCGACGTGCTCGAGCGCGACGGCACGGGCCTGAACCTCTGCGACGACGTGCGCGACGGGATCGTCTGCCACTCGGGCCGCGCGCCGATGCCGCGCACGCTCGAGGGCAGGATCGTCCGGCTGGTGGACCGCGTCGCCTACATCAACCACGACATCGACGACGCGCTGCGCGCCGGCGTCCTCGACGAGGCCGCGCTCCCCGCCGAGCCGATCGCCGTCCTCGGCGACACGGGCTCGCGGCGCATCGACACGCTCGTCCACGACCTCGTCGAGCGCTCCGAGGTCGCGGGCGACATCGTCCAGGGCGAGGAGGCGGGCGCCGCCATGGACAGCCTTCGGACCTTCATGTTCGACCACGTCTACCTCGGCCCGATCGCGCGCCGCGAGCACGGCAAGATCGAGCGCATGGTGCGCACGCTCTTCGACTACTACGTCGCCGAGCCCGACCGGATCCCCGACGCGGGCGGCGTGGCCGGCGCCGACCTGCCCCAGCGCGTCACCGACTGGATCGCGGGGATGACCGACCGCTACTGCATCAGGGCCTTCGAGGCCCTGTCGGTCCCCGAGGCGTTCGCCGTCTAGGCTGGACCGCAGTGCCCCGCTACACCGACGACTCCCGCGACCGCGTGCGCGATGCGGTCGACATGGTCGACCTCGTGGGCACGCGCGTGGAGCTGCGCCGGTCGGGCGTCAACCGCTTCGAGGGGCTGTGCCCGTTCCACGAGGAGCGCACGCCGTCCTTCGGGATCAACCCGGCCGAGAAGCTCTACTACTGCTTCGGCTGCGGCGAGGGCGGCGACGCCTTCAAGTTCGTCCAGATGACCGAGGGCGTCGGCTTCGCCGGAGCGATGGAGTACCTCGCCGACCGCTACGGCATCCAGCTCGAGATGGTCGAGGAGGACCCGGAGGCCGCCAAGCGGCGGGCCGAGCGCGAGCGCCTGCTGGAGCTGCTCGAGCGCACGGCGGCCTTCTACGTGCGCTACCTGTGGGACTCCGGCGAGGCCGCGGGCGCGCGTCAGTACCTGGCGGGCCGCGGCCTCGACGAGGGCGCGCTGCGCGAGTTCCGCGTCGGCTACGCGCCGAGCGCCTGGGACAAGGTGCTCGTCGCCTCGCGTCGCGCGGGGTTCACCGACCGCGAGCTCGTCGAGTCGGGCCTCGCGGCGCGGGCGAAGGGGGACGGGCGGACCTTCGACCGCTTCCGGCGGCGGATCATGTTCCCGCTCTGCGACCTGCGCGGACGGGTGCTCGGCTTCGGCGCGCGCGCGATGGGCGCCGACCAGAAGCCCAAGTACGTCAACTCCTCCGACAACATCCTGTACCACAAGGGCCGCCATCTCTTCGGCGCCGACATCGCGCGGGCCTCGGCCACGAAGGCGGGCACGGTGATCGTGGCCGAGGGCTACACCGATGTGATCGCGATGCACCAGGCGGGCCTGCGCCACACCGTGGGGCTGATGGGGACGGCGATGACCGACGAGCAGGTCGCCGAGCTCGCGCGCCTGGCGCCGACCGTGCTCCTCGCCCTCGACGCCGACGCCGCCGGGCAGGAGGCGATGCTCCGCGGCGCCCGCGTCGCGACTCGGCGCAACCTCGCGCTGCGCGTCGTCCCGCTGCCGCCGGGCGACGACCCGGCCGACCTCGTGGCCGCCGAAGGGGCGCGCGCGATGGCCGACCGCGTCGAGGCGTCGGTGCCCTTCGTCCGCTTCCGCGTCGAGCGTGAGCTCGCCGCCGGCGACCTCTCGACGGCCGAGGGCAAGGACGCGGTCATCGGCGCGCTGCGGCCCGTCTTCCGCGACCTGCCGGCGAGCGCCCTGCGCGAGGAGCTGGTCGGCCTGGTCGCCGACCGCACCGGACTGGCGCCCGCGCTCGCCGCCTCGTGGCTGGCGCAGGGGACGGGGCCGACCGCCGCCCCCGCCGCGAACGGCGGCAACGGCGCGCCGCAGCAGCGCCCGCCGCTCTCGCAGCCGGCGCTCGACGCCGCGGGCCGCGCCGAGCGCGCCTTCCTCGCCCAGTGCCTCGCGTCGCCCGAAGCCGGACGCGCCGCCCTCGACGACCTCGACGTCGACGCGGAGCTCTCGACCAATCTCACCCGCCGCGCCGCGCGCCACGTCCGCGCACAGCTCGCCGGCGGCGGCTCGGCGCTGCCCGAAGGCGACGACGAGCTCGCGCGGCTCCTCGCCGAGGTCACCGTGCTCTCCGGCGGCATGCGCAACTCGGAAGCTGCCGTCGAGGGCGAGCGCCTGAGCCTCGAGGTCCAGCGCGTGAAGCGCGAGATCGAGGTCGCCAAGGCCGCGGCCGCGGGCGACGTCGGTCGCCTCGTCGCGTTGCGCCAGGAGCTCGAGCGCCGCCGTGACGGCGCGATCGCGCGCGCCATCGAGGAGACGCACGCGGCGGATTGAGCCGCGGCGCTACCTCGCCGCCACCGGATCGAAGGCCGGGATGATCTCGCGCTGGAAGAGGTCGACCGTGCGGGCGGCCTCGTCGAAGGTGATGTCGCCGAAGATCAGGTCCGCGCAGAAGTAGTTGATGCCGGCCTGCTCCTCCTGGGCGGCGATGTACTCGATCGCCTTGGCCGGCGTCCCCGCGAAGCCCGCCCCGGCTGCGTGCCAGTCGGCGAAGTCCTCGGGCAGGACGCCGTCCAATGGGGAGGGGACGTCGTACTTGCGCCAGAGCAGGTTGAGGCTCTCGAACCAGGGCCGGTAAGCCCGGCGGGCGACGGACATCGCCTCGTCGTCGGTCTCGGCGACCACGATGAGCCGGGAGACGCCCATGAAGGGGATGTCCTCGGGCGCGCGGCCGCGCGCCGCCCACTCGTCCCGGTAGGCGTCGGTGATCGGGCGGACCATCGGGGCGGGGAGGAGGGCCACGACGTTGACCTCGTGGTCGGCCGCCCATGCCGCGCGCTCGGGCCGCGAGATGCCGAACCACAGCGGCGGGTGCGGGCGCTGGACGGGGGCCAGCGTCATGGGCACGGCGTCGTAGTCGTGCTCGGGCCCGTGGTGGGTGAGCTCGTCGGACGCCAGGCCCTTGAGCAGGATCTCGAAGGACTCGTCGAAGCGCTCCCGGCGGCTGTCCCAATCGACCTCGAAGAAGCCGACCTCCACCGGCGAGACCCCGGCGCCGACCCCGAGCTGGAGCCGGCCCTCGCTGAGGTGGTCGAGCATGCAGACCTCCTCGATGAGCCGCAGCGGGTGGTAGAGCGGCAGGCAGTAGACGAGCGGGCCGAGGCGCAGCGTCGCGGTGCGCTGGGTCGCGGCGGCGAGGAAGACGCTCGGCGACGGCGCATGGCCCAGCGTCGTGCCGTGGTGCTCGGCGAGGTGGTAGGCGTGGAAGCCCGCCTGCTCGTAGCGCTCGATGAGCTGCAGGCGCTCCTCGAACTGCCTGCTCACCGCCAGCCCGCCCTCGTCGATGTGATCGAAGACCCCGAACTTCATCTGCGCCTCCCGAAGCTCATCCGCCAATGCCGGGACCGGGACCGGCGCGCACACTATCGTCGCGGCCATGGCTGCCACGACCCCTCTTGTCACCGGCGTGGACTTCGTCCACGTCCCCACCCAGGACTTCGACCGCGCGGTCGAGTTCTACGGCACCGTCCTCGGGCTCCCGGAGTCGGCCCGCTACGGCCAGCGTCCCGGAGCCGAGTTCGAGACCGGGAACCTCACGCTCGCGGTCATCCAGGTCGACGCGTTCGGCCTGGAGTTCCACGCCAACGCCAACGCGATCGGGCTGCAGGTCGACGACGTCGCGGCCGCGCGCGCCGAGCTCGAGTCACGCGGCGTGAGCTTCGGCATGGACACCATCGACAGCGGCGTCTGCCACATGGCCGTCTTCAGGGACCCGGACGGCAACGCGCTGATGCTCCACCACCGCTACGCGCCGCGAACCTGACGTCTGAACGAGCTCCGGGGGTGGGACTCGAACCCACAACCCTTCGATTAACAGTCGAATGCTCTGCCTGATTGAGCTACCCCGGATCGGGCCGCTGGGCTACCCCGGAGGGGACCCTTCGACGGTCGATCTTACGAGAGTATCGGCCGCGCCGCTCTCTACTTCAGCATGGCAGTTCGCGCACAGCAAAACGCATTTGCTCGCTTCGTCTCTCGCTTCGGCCAGCGAGCGGCACATCCCGTCCTGGCTGACGGCGAATCGTTTGGTCGTCGGGTCGAGGTGATGGAAGTGCAGCGCGGCGACGCAGGCGGCGTATCCGCAGCGCTCGCAACGGCCGCCGGCCTCCAGCACGAGCGCCTGCTTGGTGCGTCGCCGTCTCTCCGCCACGTGTTGGACGCGACATCGCGCACATCGAAAGCCTTCGGCGCGTCGCACATGGCGGGTGACGCCGTGTTGCGGGCATGGGAGGTCCGCCGTGGTCAAGCCGCGCGCGATGGCGGCTCGGCCGAGGCGGATACGCGCCATCCGTGGCGTCTCGAGGGCGTGCTTGTCCAGCCAGTGGCGCACCGTGGTGGGGCTGCGCTCGAGCACCTCGGCCATGTCACGGATGGACAGACCGCAGGCGGTGATCTCCGCGAGCAGCTCGCGCTCGATCGGACCACGGGCGGCGTGCCGCGGCGCGTGCGCAGAGGTCAGGCCGAACTTCCGCGCCCAATACGAGACGGTCGACGGGTCGCGCCCCGCCTCCCGCGCGATCTCCTCGATCGAGGCTCCGCTCGCCAATCGCTCTGCCAGCCACTCCCGCTCCACGATACGAACACTAGTTCGTGTGTCGGATGGCGAGGTCCTCGATGAGCTTCGCCGCCCGCGTGGCCGGATCGTTCGCATCCAGCCACGCAGCGACCGCGCGGGCGTTCGCGCGCAGCCGCGGCTCGGCCAGCGCGCGGTCGACCGCCAGGCGCACGGGGCCCGGCGCGCAGAGCCGGCGCGGGACGCGCACGCCGACCCCGGCCCAGTCCAGGCGCGCGGCGTTCTCGTTCATGTCGCCCGCGGCGGGGACCGCGACCACCACGCACCCGCTCGCCAGCGCACGGGCCACCGTCCCGTGGCCGCCGTGGCAGACGACGACGTCGCATCGGGGCATCGTGCGCGCGTAGGAGACCCACTCGACCACCCGCGCGTTCGGGGGGACGTCGAGCGGCTCGGGCGGCGGGCGGCGGTTCCACGTCGCCAGGACGCGGACCGGCGCGTCCGCCAGGCCGCGCAGCGCCGCGCGCAGCAGCCGGTGCGACGGGTCCTGTGACGTCGACGGCGCCACGAGCACGAGCGGGGCGTCGCCGGGGGGCAGCTCGACCTCGCCGCCGAAGGGCGGCTCCCACAGCAGCGGGCCGACCACGTGGGTCGACGGCTCCGCGACGGCGCGCGGGTACTCCAGCGCCGGGAAGCTCGCCACCAGCGCGAGCGCCCGCGAGATCCCGCCGTGGACGTGGGCCAGCGGCGCCAGCCCGAGCCGCCGGCGCGTCTCGTTGAGCTCCCGGCGCCCGTGCTCGAGGCCCGCATCGCTGACCCGCGACAGCCCGCGCCACAGCCCGCGGCCGACGAAGGAGCGCGGCAGCCGCGCCCCCAGCGAGTACGGCGGCCACCCCGGCGCCGAGCGCGGGTCGACGTGCGGGATGACCGTCGCCACGGGCACGCCCTCGAGCTCGGCGGCGAGCGCCGGCGCCAGGGTCAGGATGTCGGCGACGACGGCGTCGGGGCGCAGCGAGGCGACGAGCGGCCGCGTGTCCGCCGTCGCCCGCGCCGCCGCCTCGTAAGGCTTCAGCGGTCGCTCGCGCGTGGGGAAGACGTGGTACTCGGGCGCCGGCTCGAACGCCATACCCGCCGCGCGGACATCGTCGGCCCACCGCGACCACGTCTGCAGCGCGACTGAGTGCCCGCGCGCAACCAGCACGCGGCCGAGCGCGATGAGCGGGAACGCGTGCCCGGGGTCGCCGAAGGCGCCGAGCAGGAGCCGCAGCGGGCGCGGGGGCGAGGCGGGCGGGTCAGGCGGCGGCAAGCTCGGCGACGAGCCTCAGCTGCTCGAGGCGCCCCTCGCGATCCCACGCCATCGGCGTGACGCCGAGCGTCCCGACTCCGGCGTCGCGGTACACCGCCAGGCGCTCGCGCACGTGCTCCGGCGGCCCGCAGAGCGACACGAGGTCGATGAGCTCATCGGGCAGCGCGGCCATCGCCTCGTCGCGGCGGCCCTCCAGGTACAGCTCCTGGACCTTGCGCGCGGCGTCCTCGTAGCCGTAGCGCTGGACGAGCTGGTTGTAGAAGTTCTTGTCGCGCGAGCCCATGCCGCCGACGTACAGGGCGATGAAGGGGCGCATCGCGTCGCGCGCCCCCGCGAGATCGTCGGTGACGAAGACGTTGACCGTCGGGGCGATGTCGAAGCCGTCGAGCGTGCGCCCGGCGCGCGCCGCGCCCTCCTCGAGCAGCGGCCTGAACTCGGCGACGTGCTCGGGGGAGAAGAGCGTCGGGATCCAGCCGTCGGCCACCTCCCCGGCCAGGCGCGTGTTGTTGGGCCCGATCGCGGCCAGGTAGATCGGGATCCGGTCCTGGACCGGCGCGATCGTGAGCTTGAGCGCCTTGCCCGGCCCGTCGGGCAGCGGCAGCTCGAGGGTCTCGCCGTGGTACTCCAGGCGCTCGCGCGCCAGCGCCTTGCGCACGACCTCGACGTACTCGCGCGTGCGCTGGATCTGCCGGCCGAAGCGCTGGCCGTGCCAGCCCTCGGCGACCTGCGGGCCCGAGGAGCCGATGCCGAGGATCATCCGCCCGTCCGAGAGCTGGTCGAGCGTCGCCGCGGTCATCGCCGTCATCGCCGGCGAGCGTCCCGGCATCTGGAAGATGGCCGAGCCGATCCGGATCTTCGTGGTCTGCCCGGCGATCCAGCCGAGGATGGTGGCCGCGTCGGACCCGTAGGCCTCGGCCGCCCAGACGCTGTCGTAGCCCAGCCGCTCGGCCTCCTGGACGATCGCGAGCTGGTCCTCGCGGGTCAGTCCGATGCCCCAGTAGCCGACGTGCACGCCGAGCTTCATGCAAGCGTCCTTTCGGTGGACAGGAATGTTGCTTTTCATGTCGAGGGCAAAGGCGTACCCTCCGAGGCGGGCAAGCCTATGGGACGCGCGCGTTCATCTGTCGAAGACCTGCGCCTCGCGATCGACTGCCTGCCGCTGCGCACGCGCGAGGCCATGCTCGCCGGCATCCGCGCCAACGAGATCATCGTCGGCGCCTACTCCGACCGCGCGGGCGGCGTCTGCCCGATGCTCGCCGCCCACCGCTGCGGTGGGCGCACGAGCTTCGTTTCCTTCGCGCGCGCGTGGGACCGCTTCACGGGCGCCAGGCGCGCGCGGCGGGCGAGCGTGCGCGAGCTGCGCGCGCTGGAGGCCCACCTGCTGGCCTCGATCGTCGCCGAACGCCCCGAGGCCGACCTCGGCGGCGCCATCGCCGCCCACCAGGCGCTCGTGCGCGAGCGCAAGGCCGGCGAGGCGGCGAGCCTCGGCCTGGGGTGGCTGCGCCGGCGGCGCGCCGACGAGCGCGAGCGGGAGCCCGAGCGGACCGCCTAGAGCGCCTCGCCCGGCCGCACGAACTGCACCTCGGGGACCACGCACCCCGGCGACATCTTCAGCAGCACGCGCACGGTCTCGGCGATGTCCGTGACCTGGATCATGTCCTCGGGCGCGACCTGCTCCTTGACGAAGTCGGTCATCGCCGTGTCGACGAAGGCCGGGCACAGCGCGGTCGACTTGATGCCCTCCGAGCCGAGCTCCTTGTGCATCGCCTGCGTGAAGCCGACGACGGCCGCCTTCGTGGCGCTGTAGACCGACAGCCACGGCTGGCCCGACTTGCCCGAGATCGACGACATGTTCACCACGAGCGCGCAGCGGTGCTCGGCGCCCGCGGCGCGCAGCATCTCCGTGCTCGCGGTGCGAGCGCACGACCTCCTGGACGACCGCCTCGTCGCCCAGGTTGCCGCTCACGGCGTTCACCTCGAAGCCCTCGCCACGCAGGCCCTCGGCCGCCTCCTCGAGCTTCTCGGGTCGCCGCGCCGCGATCGTGAGCGCGTGGCCCTCCTCGCCGAGCACGTGGGCGATCGCCAGTCCGATCCCGCTCGACCCGTCCGTCACGATCGCCGCTCGCTGCGCCATCGGCCTTCCTCCTCCGCGTCGGATGTGGCGCGGCATTCCATCACTTGTGCCTACACTCGGGCGGCGTGCACCGACCTCTCCCGTTCTGCCTCGGGCTGCTCGCCGCTGCCGTCCTCGTCGTCGGATGCGGCGGGTCGAACAAGCCCGACACCCCACCCCCGCCGCCGCCGCCCACCGGCCAGACCGCCGACTTCCCCGCGGCCAACGGCAAGACGCTGGACGACCTGGCGCAGATGGCCGACGGCCAGGGCCCGGTCCTCGCGCCGAGCGTCTCGCTCCTGCACAAGGGCACCAACCGCTACGGCTTCGCCCTCTTCGACACCGCCCGCAAGCAGATCACGGGCGCCGAGGTCGCGATCTACACCGCCCGCTCGGATGGCACCGGCGTGCGCGGCCCGTTCGTGGCGCGGGCCGAGTCGCTCGAGGTCAAGCCGCAGTTCCAGAGCCAGACCGTGGCCCAGGACCCGGCCGCGGCGAAGTCCGTCTACGTCGCCGACGTCCCGTTCAAGCGCGACGGCAAGCAGGCGGTGGTGGCGATCGCCAAGCTCGACGGGCGCCTGCTCGTGACGAACGGCTCGGGGGTCGACGTGACGGCCGCGCGCGCCAGCGGCGTGCCCGGCCCGGGCGACCGCGCGGTCAAGGTCCACACGCTGACGCTCACGGACGTCGGCGGCGACGCCGCCTCGATCGACACGCGCCGGCCCTTCGCCAAGGACCTCCTGCAGACCGACCTCGCCGACGTCCTCGGCAAGCAGCCGGTGGTCCTCGCCTTCGCCACGCCGCAGCTCTGCGCCAGCCGCGTCTGCGGCCCGGTCGTCGACATCGTCGAGCAGGTGAAGGCCGGCGCGCCCAAGGGCGTGGCCTTCATCCATCAGGAGATCTACAAGAACAACAAGGCCAACGACGGGGTGCGCCCGCAGCTCGCGGCGTGGCACCTGCAGAGCGAGCCGTGGGTCTTCGTGATCGATCGCAACGGCAAGGTCAGCACGCGCTTCGAGGGCGCCTTCTCGGTCGGCGAGCTGCAGCGCGCCGTGGCCAAGGTCGCCGATTAGTCCGCCGAGCGTAGGTGTCCCTGGCGCGCCGGCGCCCCCGGCGCTAGGGTCCGCGCCGATGCTGGTCTGCGCCACGTGCGGCAGCCGCTGGGACGAGGACGCGGTCCCGGCCGCCACGCTCACCGCCGCCGCCTGCCCGCTGTGCGGGGGCGCGCTCGTCGACCTCGGCGACGCGCCGCCCGACGACCGCGCGCCCGTGCACGCCGACGTCGGACGCGTCCTGCGCGCGCACCTGCTGGGCGTCGGCGCCTGAGTGCGCGACGGCGGCGTCAGAGGACGCCGTGCAGGACCTTGTAGACGACGAGCGCCCAGACGACGAGCAGGACGAGCGCCAGCGCGCGCTGGATCCACAGCGCGGCGGCCGTGTCGCGGCGCGGGCCGCGGCTGGCGATGGCGCGGCGCGCGGCGATCGGCTCGGGCGGCAGCGACGGGTCGGGCGGGGCCACCACCGCCACCGCGCCGGCCGGCGTCGGCTCGGGCGCGGGCGACGCCGCCGCGCGCTCGAGCCCGCGGACCTTGCGCTCGAGCGCCTCCAGGTCGCGCACGGCCGCACGGTGCGCCTCGACGGCGCGGTCGCGCTCGGCCAGCGCGGCGTCGCGCTCGGCCAGCGCCGTCTTGCGCTCGAAGTTGGCCGCCGCGCGCTGGTCGAGCGCCTCGTCGCGCTCGTGCAGCGCCGCCGAGCGCTCGTGCGTGGCGGCGTCGCGCTCCTCGATGACCGCGTCGTGGTCGACGTTGGCGCGGGCGAGCGCCTCGTCGCGGGCAGCGATCGCGGCGTCGCGCTCGCGCTCCAGCGCGTCGCGCTCGTCGGCCGTGGAGCGCGCCACGGCCAGGCCCTGGTGGGCGTCGTCGAGCTGGGCCGCCAGGCGGCGGATCGTGGCCTGCTCGGTGGCGAGCTGCGCGCGCAGCGCCTCGGCCTCGGCCGGGTCGCCACCGCGCTCCTGCTCGGCGGCCGGCGAGGCCTTCGCGCGGCTGCGGGCGCGGCCCGAGGCCGTGGCGGGCGCGGGCGCCGCGCCGCCCGCCTTCGCGCGCGCCGGCAGCGGGCCGTTCGATGCGGCGGGCCGGCCGCGACGCCCCGGCACGAGCGGCGCGGGAAGCTCGACCGCGAGCGTGGGCGCGACCGCCAGCTCGGCGCTCGCGAGCTCGAGCGGCTCGCCCTCCCAGGGGAAGGCCGCGATCCACTCCTCGCCGTCGTCGGCGGCCCACGGCTTGTGGTCGAGGACCGCGAGCATGCGGCGGTCGTCGTCGTCGGCGCGCACCATCAGCACCGGGCGCACGAAGCGATGCCCGCGCAGGCCGTACCAGCGGCCCGTCACCTCGAGGCGATCGTCGGCGGTCCAGCCGAAGCGCTCGACCTCGAAGGCCACCTGGTCCGACACGCTCTCCGGAGCTGGGACGCGCTGGCGGGCCATCAGGCTCCGTCGCCTACCCGTTCGCGTGGCCAAATCCACGCACGTAGCGAGGGCCAGGCGTAACGCACGTCGCGGCTGAGCACGCTACACAGGGGGGTGTGCGCCGTCGCCGTCGCCGATCCATGTTCTCCTCGTCCCCGCCGCGGCGGTCGGGCGTCATGTGGCTCGAGCCGGGCCGGCGCCGGCGACGCGGCCGCGGCGGACCGAGCCTGGCGGTGCTGGGAGTGCTCGTGCTCATCGCCGCTGCGGCAGCGGGCGCGGTGTGGTTCGTCCTCCACGAGCACCACGTGAAGGATATGCGCCGCGACGCCGCCGTGAGCTTCACGCGCGCGTGGGCGAAGGGCGACGAGCGGGCGATGTGGAGCACGCTCGACGCGCGCAGCCGCGGCGCCTATCCGGCCGCGCGCTTCCACCGGCTGTACGCCTCGGCCGACCGCGCCGCGACGGTCAGGACCGTGCGCGTCGGCAAGGTGCCCGACCCCCGCGACGGGAAGGTCGCCCTCCCGGTGGCCGTCACGACGCGCGACTTCGGGACGCTGCGCGGCACGATCGTCCTGCCCGTCCACGACGAGGGCGGCGGCGCGCGGATCGCCTGGGCGCCGCACCTGCGCCTGCCCGGGCTGCGCAAGGGCGAGCAGGTGACGCGGAAGATCCTCGCGGTCCCGGAGCGCGGCTCGGTCCTGGGCGCCGACGGGCGCCGCCTCGGGGCCGACGCCACGACCGCCGCGATCGCGGGCCGCCCGCCGTCGGGCGGCGACAAGGGCAACGGCCTCGAGCGCCTCTTCAACGACCGCCTCGCCGGCCGCCCCGGCGCGCAGCTGCGCTTTGGCGACCGCGTGATCGTCACGGTCAAGCGTGTCCGGGGGCGCTCGGTGCACGCCACGATCCGGCCGGGGCTCCAGCGCGCCGCGGCGGCCGCGCTGGGCGGCAGGCTCGGCGGGGTGGCCGTCGTGCGCCCTCGCGACGGCTCCGTCCTCGCGCTCGCCGGGCTCGCCGTCTCCGCGCCGCAGCCGCCGGGCTCGACGTTCAAGATCGTCACGGTCTCGGGCGCCCTGACCGCCGGCATCGCGACGCCGTCGAGCAGCTACCCGGTGCGGACCTCGGCGACGCTGTCGGGCGTCCAGCTGCGCAATGCCGGGGGCGAGTCGTGCGGCGGCTCGCTCACCCAGGCGTTCATCGACTCGTGCAACTCGGTCTTCGCGCCGCTCGGGGCGAAGCTGGGGGCGACCAAGCTGGTCCGCATGGCCGAGGCCTTCGGGTTCAACGAGCGTCCGCGCGTCCCCGATGCCAAGGCGAGCACGATCCCCGAGGCCGGCAAGCTGAAGGACAGCCTCGCGGTCGGCGCGAGCGCGATCGGACAGGACCGCGACCTCGCGACGCCGCTGCAGATGGCCGTCGTGGGAGCGACCATCGCCGAGCGCGGGCGGCGCGCCCGGCCGCGCATCGTGCGCAACGACAAGGTGCTGCGCCGCCGCGTCGTCAGCGCGCGCGTCGCCGCGCAGGTGCGCGAGATGATGCTCGGCGTCGTGCGCTCGGGCACCGGGACGGCCGCCGCGATCCCCGGCGTCCAGGTCGCCGGCAAGACGGGCACCGCCGAGCTGCGCCCGAACTCGACGAACCCGAAGGATGCCGACGCGTGGTTCGTCGCCTTTGCCCCGGCGTCGGATCCGCAGGTCGCGGTCGCGGTGATGCTCGTCGGCGCCGGATTCGGCGGCAAGGCCGCCGCTCCCATCGCCAAGAAGGTGCTCCAGGCGGCGCTCGGCTGAGTGCGGGCGGTACACGCTCGCCCGTTGACCTGCCGTTCACAGCGCGATTCCCACCGCCTGTCGCACAGGCCTGGTTCGTTCGTCCACATCAGCACATGAACGGCCGCGTTCCGGTGCATTAACGGGCGGACGGCAGGACCTTCAGGGACGAGGGTGCATTGACGATTTGGGTGAAATCGCCAACACGCGGACGCACGCGCGCATGAGCTGGACGCTGAAGCCGGCGGCGAGCCTGGCCGACCTCGCGACCATCGAGCTGCGGCGCATCACGGACGTGCTGCAGGTCGACCACGCGTCGCTGTTCCTGCGCGACCCCGACCATCCCCACCGCCCCGTCGCGGTGGCCGAGACCGGCCTGCCCGCCGCGCAGGCGCTGCCCGAGCACGCGACCGTCCTCGGACGCGTCCTGCAGACCGCGCGCGTGCAGGCGGTCCATCGCCCGCCCGGGGAAGACGACGCCCCGTGCGCCGCGCTGGCGGCGCCGCTCGTGCACGACGAGCGCGCGGTCGGCGCCCTGCTCGTGGTCACTCGCCGCGAGAGCCGGCGCCTGGGCGCCATCGACGCCAAGCTCGTCGGCGACGCGAGCGAGACGCTCGTCGAGCGCATGCTCGCGACGCCGGGGCGTCTGGAGCCGCGCGCGCACTCTGACCGCTTCACCCGCGGCCCCGCGGCGGCCCGCCGCTGAAGACCGGCGGGGCCGCGGCCGCCCCGAGCTGGTCACGCCCGGTCGTATCCGGCGGCCGCGGGCCCCTGTTCGTCCGCGGCCACCCGTCTGCAAACAGGACCGCGGACGCAAAAGGCACGGAAGACCAAACCATGCCCCTGCCCGGTCCGCGAAAGTTGCGAACCGAAGGTCCCAACGGTGAACCATCCGGAGCGAGGGATCACCCCCTCTGCGACGAACGGTCCTCGTGCGCCACGTCCGGTAGCCGGCGGCCGTGCGGCGACCGGCACTGCGCCTGCGCAACCGCGCTTGCGACCGGCGAGCGGCGGGTACAACGGCCTGTTACGCCGGGGGGCTCACCCGTCGTGCTCAGGAGACGTTGATGGGTGTCGAGCAGAACGCCGAGATGGACCTTGCACGCGGCTTTCGCCACGAGGCGCTGCTCTACGCGGGCGACGACGGCTTCCTCGACGCAACCGTTCCGTGGCTGCGCGACGCGGCGGGCGCCGAAGAGCCGACGCTGGTCGTCGTCAGCGCCGCGAAGATCGCGCGCCTGCGTGCCGCGCTCGGCGCCGATGCCGCCAAGATCACCTTCGCCGACATGAGCG
The DNA here is from genome assembly GCA_963851295.1 of uncultured Actinomycetes bacterium. Lineage (GTDB taxonomy): Bacteria > Actinomycetota > Thermoleophilia > Solirubrobacterales > Solirubrobacteraceae > JAOPZW01. The sequence continues at coordinate 121,984 of CAWKOS010000012.1, forward strand.
ACGTCGGCGCCAACCCGGCGCGCATCATCCCGGCCTGGCGCGAGTTCGTCGACGAGCACGCCGCCGCCGGGCGGCGGCTGCGCGGGATCGGCGAGCCGGTGTTCCCCGAGCGCGGAGCCGCCGAGCTCGTCGAGTGCCAGCGCCACGAGGCGCTGCTGAACGTCGCCTTCGCCGGGGCCGAGGACTTCTGGCTGCTGTGCCCCTACGACACCCAGGCGCTCGAGCCCGCGGTCGTCGAGCAGGCCCACCACAGCCATCCGGCGCTCGTCGACGAGGGCGCGACCTTCGCCAGCGCGACGTACCACGGCCTCGAGGCGATCCAGGCGCCGTTCGGCGCCCCGCTTCCCGACCCGCCGGCGCACGCCGACGAGACTTCCTTCGTGGCGGAGACGCTCGGCGCCCTGCGCTCGCTGGTCGCCGGCCGCGGGACCGCCGCCGGGCTCGCGCCGCTGAAGGTCTGCGACCTGGTGCTCGCCGTCAACGAGCTGGCCACGAACTCCGTGCGCCACGGCGGCGGCGCCGGCGTCCTGCGCATCTGGGAGGAGGATCCGGCGCTCGTCTGCGAGGTCGCCGACGCGGGCGGGATCGCCGACCCGCTCGCCGGCCGTGAGCGCCCGGTCTCGGGGCAGTCCGGGGGCCACGGCCTCTGGCTCTGCAACCAGCTCTGCGACCTCGTCCAGATGCGCACGCTGGCGCACGGCAGCGTCGTGCGCCTGCACGTCCGCCTCGCCTAGCCGGCGCGCTCAGCCCGTGTTGCGCAGTCCGGCGGCGATGCCGTTGACGGTCAGCAGGAGCGCGCGGCCGACCGCGGGATCGGGATGGCGGTCGGCGTCGCGGTCCTCGCGGAAGCGCCCGATGAGCGCGACCTGGAGCAGGTGCAGGGGCGCCAGGTAGTCGTCGCGCACGCGCAGGGTGCGCTCGAGAATCGGGTTGGCGGCCAGCAGCGCGTCCTGGCCCGTGATGCGCAGGATCTCGGCGACGGCGAGGTCGTGCTCGGCGCGGATGGCGTCGAAGAGGTGGCGCAGCTCGGGCGCCACGAGCCGCTCGACGTAGAGGCCGGCGAGGTCGAGGTCGGTCTTGACGAGCGTCATCGCCACGTTCGAGAGGAAGGTGGTGAAGAAGCGCCAGCGCTCGTGCATGTCGGCCAGGACGTCGGCGAGGCCGGCCTCGCGGGCGGCGGCCAGCCCGCTGCCGACGCCGTACCAGCCGGGCACGATCTGGCGCGACTGCGTCCAGCCGAAGACCCACGGGATCGCGCGCAGCGCGTCGATGCCGCCGCCCGCCTCGGGCCGGCGCGCCGGGCGCGAGCCGAGGTGCAGCTCGCCGAGGAGCTCGACGGGGGAGGAGGCGAAGTAGTAGTCGGGGAGGCCGGGGTCCTCGACGAGCGCGCGGTAGCGCTCGCAGGCGGCGTCCGAGACGACGTCCATCGCGGCGAACCACCGCGCGAGCTCGTCGTCGGTGCGCTGCGAGGTGCGGCGCAGGACGCTGTGCTCGACCGCCGCGGCGAGCATCAGCTCGAGGTTCTCGCGCGCGAGCCCCGGGATCAGGTACTTGTCGGAGATGACCTCGCCCTGCTCGGTGAGCTTGATCTCGCCGTCGAGCGTGCCGTAGGGCAGGGCCAGGATGGCCTCGTGGGCGGGGCCGCCGCCGCGGCCGACCGTGCCGCCGCGGCCGTGGAAGAGGCGCAGGCGCACGCCGTGGCGCCCGGCGACCTCGCGCAGGCGCATCTGCGCGCGGTGGATCTCCCACTGGCTGGTCGCGATGCCGGCCTCCTTGTTGGAGTCCGAGTAGCCGAGCATCACCTCCTGGACGTCCCCGCGCAGCGACAGCACGCGCCGGTAGCCGGGGTCGCAGAGCAGCGCGTCGAGCAGCTCGCCGGCCTGGCGCAGCTCGGCCGGCGTCTCGAGCAGCGGGACGAAGCCGATCCGCGCGAGGTCGGCGTCGAGGTCGATGAGCCGCGCCTCGCGGGCGATGACCGCGGCGGCGAGCACGTCGTCGGCGCCGCGGCACATCGAGACGATGTAGGACTCGATCGCGTCGGGCCCGTAGCGGTCCAGCGCATGGCGGATGGCCACGAAGGTCGCGTGGGTGCGCGCGGCGCGCTCGTCGAGCGGGGGCGGGGAGGGGGCGAGCGGGCGCCGCGCCGACAGCTCGGCCGCGACCAGCGCCATGCGCTCCTCGCGGGTCAGCTCGCGGTAGGGCCTGGGCAGCTCTCCGAGGCGGTCGAAGAGCTGGGCGAGGACGTCGTGGTGGGCGTCGGCGTGCTCGCGGACGTCGAGCGTGGCGAGGTGCAGGCCGAAGGCCGCCAGCGTGCGCATCGCCTGCTCCAGGCGTCCGCGGGCGATCAGCTCGCCGCGGTGCAGCAGCAGCGAGTCGCGCACGAGCGCGAGGTCGGCGAGCAGCTCGCCCGCGCCGAGGTAGTCGTGGCCGGGCTCGTGGCGGCGTCGGCCCGCGAGGCGCTCGCGCGTGTTCAGCAGCTTCTGGCGCACGCACGTGAGCTTCAGGCGATAGGGCTCCTCGGCGTTCAGGCGCCGGTAGCGCTGGTCGAGCTCGGGCAGGCGCTCGAGGTCGGCGGCGAGCGAGGCCTCGAGCTTGGCCGTGACGCCCGTGATCCGCACCGACGAGGACAGGTCGGCGCGCAGCTCGTCGACGACGGCGAGCGCGTCGCGGACGGCGTGCTCGTGCTGGAGGCCGAGGACGTCGAGCGTCGTCTCGGGGAGCACGTTGGGGTTGCCGTCGCGGTCGCCGCCGATCCAGCTGCCGAAGCGCAGCGGCCGCGCGTCGACGGGCAGGTCGACCCCGAGGCGGCCGAGCTCCTCGACGAGCCTCTCGAGCGTCTCGGGCACCGCGTCGCGGTGCAGCTCGTCGAGGTAGTAGACGGCGTTGCGCGCCTCGTCGACGACGTCGGGGCGCGTGACCCGCAGCTCGTCGCTCTGCCAGAGCAGGTCGATGAGCTCCTCCAGGCGCCGCTCGACGCGCCGCTCGGCGGTCTGCCCGGCGGCGCGGTCGCGCTCGTCGAGCAGCGTCGCGATCTGGCGCAGCTTGGTCAGGACGGTTCGCCGCGCGGCCTCGGTCGGGTGGGCGGTGAAGACCGGGCGCACGGCGAGGTGCTGGATGTCGATCGTCAGCTCGCCGCGCGAGACGCCCGCCTGCTCGATGCGCTCGGTGGCCTGCGCGAGCCACGACCCGCGCTCGACGCGCGTGGCCTGAAGCTCGCGCGCGCGGTGGACCTGCTCGGCCACGTTGGCGAGGTGGAAGTAGGTCGTGAAGGCGCGCACGAGCCGGATCGCCGTGAGCGGCTCGACCTCGGAGAGCACGGCGGCGGCGGCCGCGCGATCGGTGCGCACGAGGCGGCGCACGCGCTCGACGAGCTCGAGCATCTCGCGTCCCTCCTGGCGCACGATCGTGTTGCCGAGCAGCACGCCGAGGCTGCGGATGTCGCGCCGCAGCGCGGCGTGCGTGTCGTCCCGGGCGGCTGAGCTGTCCTCGGTGAGCATGGCCGCCCTGCATGGTGACGAAGCGCGACCGCGGGCTCGTGTCAAATCGTGGCGCCGCGGATCTCGGCCGCCACCTCCGGGTGCTCGCCGTACTCGGCCCAGCCGTCGGGCGTGGAGTCGAAGTTCGCGTCGCGGGCGGTCGGATCGGCGCCCGCGTCGAGCAGCGCGCGCACGGTCTCGAGGTGACCGCTCTGGGCCGCGAGGTGCAGCGGCGTCACGCCCTCGCCGTGGGTCGGGCCGCCGAACGTCGAGCGCCCGCTCGGGTCGGCGCCGAGCTCGAGAAGCCGGCGCACGGCCGCCACGCGCCCGCTCGCCGCCGCCCACATCAGCGCGTTTCCGCGGTAGACGTCGGCCTCCGGGCGCGCGCCGCGCGCCACGAGCGGCTCGAGGACGCCGACGCGGTCGCTGCGCGCCGCCCAGGCCAGCGCCTCGTCGAGGACCTCCTGGGGATCGTCCGTCGGCCGCCAGTCGGGGAAGCCGCCGTGCGGACGGTAGAAGCCGCGATGCGCGCCGGCCCCGGGGGCCAGGCGGCCGTCGGGCGCGACGAGCTCCTCGACGAGGTCCAGCAGGCCGAGGCCCGCCGCGGCGCGCAGGTTGCGCGGGTGCACGCCGCGCCGGCCCAGCAGCTCGGGAACCTCGCGGTGGCCCCAGAAGAGGCCGACGACCAGCGGCGTGCCGCCGTCGCCGCGCGCGGAGACGTCGACCGGAACCCCCTCGTCGAGCAGCATCTGCGCCAGCTGCGGCAGGTTCGAGTAGGCAGCCGCGTGCAGCGGCGTCCAGCCGTGGTTGTTGCCGCGCGTGGGATCGGCGCCGGCGTCGAGCAGGACCCGCACGAGGCGCTCGTCGCAGGTCGCGCTCGCCATGCCGAGCAGGTCGTTGCCGTTGGTGCCCACCGCGGCGGCCAGGTCGGGGAAGCGCTCGAGCTCGGCGCGCAGGCCGTCGACGTCGTGGTCCTCGACGGCGCGGTAGGCGCGCGCGAAGGGCTCGCCGGAGTCGCGCAGGGCGGCGACGTGGCGGCGCAGCGCCGCCCAGCTCGCGAAGCCGTGCTGGCGCGCGACCACCGCGCGCGCGCCGGCCTCGGTCAGCGGCGCCTCGCAGCGCGCGAAGGCGGCGACGGCGGGCTCGGTCCCGTCGCGCGCGCCCTGCAGGAGCCCGTGGGCGCGACCCTCGTAGTAGTCGAGGTCCTCGTGGAAGGCGTGCTGCAGGCCGGGGCCGTGCGCGGCCACGCGCTTCGCGTAGGCCTCCAGCCGCGGCCAGCTGGGGAAGCCGCGCTCGCGCGCGACGACGTGCTGGGCGCCGCTGAGCTTCAGCGGCTCGCCCGGGTCGTGCGCGGCGACGCGGGCGACGGCCTCGGGGTCGCCGGCGCGGTGCGCGCGCAGGAGGTCCTTCGCGTGCGTGCGCAGCTGCTCCGGGCTCGGCGCTGACGGGGGGCCTACCAGACCGCCTCGAAGAGCTCGCGGATCTCGTCCGGCGACGCGGGCCGCGGGTTGGCCTTCGCCGCGCCGCGCTCGGCCGTCGCCTCGGCGAGGTTGCCGAGGTCGTCGCGCGGGACGTCGTAGTCGCGCAGGCGGGTGTCGAGCGCGATGGCCGCCAGCTCCTCGGTTCGCGCGGCCGGGTCGGCGCCCATCGCCTCGCCGAGGCGGGCGATCTCGTCGGCCGCCACCTCGGCGTTGAAGCGCAGCGCCGGCGGCAGGCAGATCGCGTTCATGGCGCCGTGGGGGACGCCGTAGCGCCCGCCGAGCGACTGCGCCATCGCGTGACCCAGGCCCATGCCGACGCGCAGCGCCGCGCCGCCGTGCATCGAGCCCTCGAGCAGGCCGGTGCGCGCCTGCAGGTCGCGGCCGTCCGCGAGCACCGCGGGAAGGTGCTCGGCGATCAGCGCGGCGCCCTGCAGCGCGTGCTCGTCGCTCTCGGCGGTGCGATCGGGCACGTAGAGCGCCTCGGCGCAGTGGGTCAGCGCGTTGAGCGCCGTGCCCGCGGTGACCTGCGCGGGCATGTGGAGGGTCAGCCGCGGCTCGTAGACGATGCCCATCACGCGGGCGTCGAAGCCCGCGTCCTTGGTGCGCGTCTGCTCGTTGCGCACGCCGAAGAACGGCGTCCACTCCGCGCCGGCGTAGGTCGTCGGGATCGAGACCATCGGCAGGCCGGTCTGGACCGACACGGCCTTGGTCGTATCCATGACGCTGCCGCCGCCCAGGGCGACGAGCCCGTCGGCGTCCTGCGCGAGCTCCGTCGCGGCTCTGACGCCGGCGATCTCCGCGTGCGGGCGGGCCCCGTGGAAGCGCGCGGCGACCGGCAGCTCGAGCTCCTGCCAGAGCTCCTCGGTGATGAGCAGCGGGCGCTCGATGGACAGCTCGCCGAGCACCTCGTCGAGCGCATCCAGACCCCACCGGACGATCATGTCTGCACCCTCGCACATGTCAGGTTCCCTTGCACGGCCGTCCTATATCGTGGCCGCCATGGCAGAGAACGGCCGCATTCTCACGACGCACGTGGGCAGCCTCCCGCGCCCGCAGGAGGTCGTCGACCAGGTCTTCGCCGAGGACAAGGGCGAGGACATCGATCGCGACGAGTACGAGCGCGTCATCGGCGCCGCGGTCAAGGACCGCGTGCAGCACCAGGTCGACGCCGGCGTCGACATCGTCAGCGACGGCGAGATGAGCAAGATCGGCTATGCCACCTTCATCCGCCATCGGCTGAGCGGCTTCGAGGTCGGCGACGTCCCGCGCGCGACCCCGGCCGACCTCGACGCCTACCCGAGCTTCCGCGACCGCCTCGCCGCCGCGGGCGCGACGGCGAAGTACCTGCGCCCGATCTGCCGCGGCCCGATCGCCTACGAGAACCGCGAGCCGCTCGAGCGCGACCTCGCGCGCCTGCAGGCCGCGGTCGAGGGCCAGCCGGTGAAGGGCGCCTTCATGAACGCGCCGTCGCCGGGGATCGTGGCGCTCTTCCAGCCCAACGAGTTCTACGACACCACCGACGAGTACCTCGACGCGATCGCCGAGGCGATGAAGACCGAGTACGAGGGCATCGTCGAGGCCGGGTTCTACCTGCAGATCGACGCCCCCGACCTCGCGATGGGCCGCCACATCATGTACCGCGACCAGCCCGACGAGGTCTTCGTCGAGCGCGCGGCGGTCCATGTCGACGCGATCAACCAGGCGCTGCGCGACGTCCCCGCCGACCGCGTGCGCGTCCACCTGTGCTGGGGCAACTACGAGGGCCCGCACCACCTCGACATCGAGCTCGAGAAGATCTTCGACGACGTCATGCGCCTGAAGCCCTCGGCGCTGCAGTTCGAGGCCTCCAACCCGCGCCACGCGCACGAGTGGGCCGTGTGGAAGGCCAACGCCGACAAGATCCCCGACGACAAGATCCTCATCCCCGGGGTGCTCGACACGACGGCCAACTACATCGAGCACCCCGCGCTCGTCGCCGAGCGCCTGGGCAACTTCGTCGACATCGTCGGCGTCGAGCGCGTCATCGCCGGCACCGACTGCGGCTTCGGCACGTGGGCGGGCTTCGGGCCGATCGATCCGACGATCTGCTGGGCCAAGCTGCGCACGATGGCCGAGGGCGCGCGGATCGCGACCGAGCGGGCCGCCTAGGCCGGCTCGCGCATCGCGCTCACCGAGAACACCGCCCCCTGCGGGTCGGCCAGGCTCGCGTTGCGCGAGAGGTCGCTGTCCCACGGCGCCGCGAGGATGCGGCCGCCGAGCTCGGTGGTGGCGGCGGCGATCGCGTCGGCGTCGTCGACCCAGAAGTTCACGCCCCACTGCGGCGCGACGTCCTTGCTCGGCAGCGGCGCCATGACGGCGACGACGTCGCGCGGGACGGGCTGCTGGGGCTCGCCGCCGACGAAGCCGGGCAGGCGCAGGAGCGCGATCGGACCGGCCTCCTCGACCTCCCAGCCGAAGACCGCGCCGTAGAAGGCGCGCGCCGTCTCGCGGTCATCGGTGAGCAGCGCGCTCATCGCCCACGCCCCGGACTCGTTGACGCGCTCGGCGCCGCGGTGCTCACCGGGCTGCCAGGCCGCGAGGATCGCGCCCTCGGGGTCGGCGAGGATGGCGATCCGCCCGCCCTCGAGGCTGTCGAAGGGATCGTTGACGACCGTGCCGCCGGCGGCGGTCGCCTTCGCCACGGTCTCGTCGACGTCGTCGACCCAGACGTAGGTCGTCCACGCGGTCGCGGGGAGGGGCGCGTCGGGCCGCTGGGCGCCGATGCCCGCGACGTCGGCGTCGCGCATGCGGCACATCACGTAGCGACCGGGCGCGGCGTCGACGGTCTCCCAGCCGAAGATCCGCGAGTAGAAGGCGGTGGCGGCCCGGGCGTCGGGCTGCCAGGTGTCGACCCAGGCCGGGACCCCCGGCTGGAATCCGTCGCGCTTGCTCATGGTTGCCTCCTTGGTCGGGTGCTCTGCCGTGGCGGCTGCCTGCTCGGCGGGGTCGGCGGACCGTAGCACTCGTGGTTGGAAAAACCAACCAGATATTCCGAAATTCCAATCGCCATGCGCTAGAGTGCCGCCGCATGGCCGCCAGGCGCACGTACGGAGACCGCTGCGGCGTGGCCCGCGCCCTCGACCTCGTGGGCGAGCGCTGGGCGCTGCTCGTCGTGCGCGAGCTGCTGCTCGGCCCCAAGCGCTTCACCGATCTGCGGGGCGGGCTGCCCCACGTCGGGCCCGACGTCCTCGCGCAGCGCCTGCGCGAGCTCGAGGCCGCCAGCGTGGTGCAGCGCCGCCGGCTGCCGGCGCCGGCGGCCTCGCAGGTCTACGAGCTGACGCCCCGGGGCCGCGAGCTCGAGCCGGTCGTGCTGGCCCTGGGCCGTTGGGGGAGCGTCGCGCCCTTCCCGCCGCGCGAGGACGCGCGGATCGGCGTCGACGCGGTCGTGGTCGCCCTCAAGACGCTGTTCGATCCGGAGGCGGCGCGCGGCGTGCATGGGACCTACGAGCTGCGCCTGGGGGAGGACCGCTTCCGCGCCGAGGTCGGCGACGGGCGCTTCGAGGTCGCGCGCGCCGACGGCGACGACCGTGCCCCCGACGCGACGATCGCCACCGACCCGGGCACCCTCGCCACCGTGCTCTGGCACGGCCGCCGCCTCAGCGACGCGCTGCGTGCGGGCGACGTGGTGATCGAGGGCAGCCGGGCGGCGGCGAGGCGGCTGCTGGGGCTCTTCCCGCTGGCGACCTGACGGCGGCCGCTAGGCGTAGACGCCGTCGAGCCAGGCCTTGAGGGCGGCCTCGCGCGTGGCGCCGTCGACGCCGTCGACGAACAGGTGCGCGCTGAGGCCGACGACGCTGCCGTAGTGGTTGCGCCCGAAGAAGCGGTAGAGGCCGTCGGCGGTGCGGACGCCGAGGAACTCCGGCGTGGCGTAGTCGACGACGCCCTCGAGGCTGCCGGCATCGCCGAGCGATGCGCGGACCTCGTCGCCGACGCGCGCGTCGGGGACGCCGAGGGCGGCTCGGAGGGTGTCCATCGCGTCGGCGCCGCCGGCGCTCTCGGGCCCCTCGATGCCCGACGACGGCTGGCCCACGTAGGTGACCTGGCGGCCGTTGAAGTGCTCGAGGTACTCGGCGAGCGTGTGGAGGTAGAAGTCCGTGTGGCCGTCGATCGCGTCGTACTGGTCCTCCCAGCCGTCGGCGAGGATGCCGCTGTGGACGTAGCGCAGGTGCGCGGTGCCGCCATCGCGCGCCTCGATCGCGTAGTCGAGGGCGTTGAAGGTCCCGTCGGGCGCCTCCATGCGGACGATCAGGCGGTGGGGCGGGTCCCAGGTCGTGATCGGCGCGCCCGCGGGCGGCTGCGCCCCGGCGGGGATCTCCATCCCGGTCGGGAACATCCAGGCGGCCGGAGCGGCGGTGATCGCGGTCCAGACGTCGTCGGGGGCGGCGGGCAGGTCGACCTCGCGGATGACCTCGAACTCACGGCTCATGACTGGGACTCCTTCTCCTTGGTGATGGTCGGGTGCAGTGCGACGACGAAGCGGTGCGGACGGCCGCCGGGGGCGGCCTCGTCGTGGTACTTGGCGACGAGGCCGTTGACCGCGTCCGCCAGCTCGACGGCGAAGGCGGCGCGGTCCTTGGCAGAGGCGAAGCGGATCTCGCTGTCGATGCCGAGAGTGGCGAGCGGCTTGCCGGCCGCGCCGGAGCGGGTGATGAGCTCGCCGACCTCGCGGACCAGCCGGCCCGCGACGGCGAGCAGCCAGCGCGCCGAGCGCTGGTCGGGCTCGCGCGACGGGTCCGGCGCGACCGCCGAGAGGGCGCTGGGCGAGATCACGTAGGAGGCGGCCGTCGCCTGGAGCACGCGCTCGGTGCAGTTGCCCCGGCGGCGCTCCTCGACGAGCTCCACCAGCCCGTGGCGCTCGAGGGCGCGCAGGTGGTAGTTCGCCTTCTGGCGGGTGAGCCCGACGCGCGGCGCGAGCGTGCTGGCGGACCCGGGCTCGGCCAGCTCGGCGAGCAGGCGGGCGCGGATCGGGTCCAGCGAGGCCCCGGCGGCGGCGGGATCTTCGATGACGGCGACGTCGTGCACGGGTCCACCTTCTCACCGACAACTAATCTTGTCAAGCGTAATTATGTTGTCGGTGCACTCGTGGTTCGACGCTCTGCGCTCCGTCCGGCACCGATGCGAACATGCGTTCGTGTCATCGACCGAAGCCACGATCCTCCACGCGGACCTGGACTCGTTCTTCGCGTCGGTCGAGCAGCGCGACGATCCGACCCTGCGCGGGCGCCCGGTGATCGTGGGGATGGGGGTGGTGCTCGCGGCCTCCTACGAGGCCAAGGCCTTCGGCGTGCGCACGGCGATGGGCGGCGCGCAGGCGCGGCGGCTGTGTCCGGACGCCGTGGTGGTCTCGCCACGGATGTCCGCCTACTCGGACGCGAGCAAGGCGGTCTTCGAGGTCTTCGAGGACACGACCCCGGTGGTCGAGGGCCTCTCGATCGACGAGGCCTTCCTGGACGTGCGCGGCATGGAGCGCATCGCGGGCGCGCCCGTCGACATCGCGATGCGCCTGCGGCGCAACGTCCTCGACCGGGTCGGGCTGCCGATCACGGTCGGGGTCGCGCGCACGAAGTTCCTCGCCAAGGTGGCCAGCGGCGTGGCCAAGCCCGACGGGCTGCTCGTCGTCGCGCCCGATCGCGAGCTGGCGTTCCTGCATCCGCTGCCGGTGGAGCGCCTGTGGGGCGTCGGCGCCGTGACCTCGCGCAAGCTGCACGAGCGGGGGATCGGGACGGTCGGCGAGGTGGCGCGGCTCAGCGAGGCGGCGCTGGTGGCGATGGTCGGGCGCGCGGCGGGACGCCAGCTGCACGCGCTCGCGCACAACCGCGATCCGCGGCGCGTCAACGTCGGGCGGCGACGACGATCGATGGGCGCGCAGCGAGCGCTCGGGCGCGGGCGCCGTACGCCGGAGGCGCTCGACGCGATCCTCGTCGGGCTGGTGGACCGCCTCGCCCGCCGGCTGCGGGCGGCGGAGCGGCGCTGTCGGACGGTGATCCTGCGCATGCGCTTCGACGACTTCTCGCGGGCGACGCGGTCGTCCACGCTCGTCGAGTCGACGGCGCACACCGCGACGATCCAGGTCACCGCGCGGCGCCTGCTCGTGGCCTCGCTGCCGACGATCGCGCGCCAGGGGATCACGCTCATCGGGCTGTCGCTCACCAACCTCGAGGACGCGCGCGCGGTGCAGCTCGCGCTCGAGCTCGATCGCGGCCGTGCGACGCTCGACGCCGCGCTGGACGAGGTGCGCGACCGCTACGGCTCGGATGCCATCACGCGCGCGGTGCTCGTCGGCCGCAGCCCGGGGGTGGTGATGCCGCTGCTGCCGGACTGAGGGATCGCCGCCGAGCGACCGTCACTGCACGTGGCCGATCAGCCAGCGATGCAGCGGCGCCAGCCGCCCCCAGACCTCGAGGCACGTCGGCACGAGGCGCTCGGCGTTGGTCGCCAGCGCGGCGGGCTCGCGACGCCCGACGAAGAGGCCGTCGCGCAGCAGGAAGCGGCCCGCCGGTCCGTCGGCGTCCCACCCGCGCGGCGGGCGCTTGAGGCGACCCTCGCCGAGCTCCCAGCCCTCCCGCTCGAGCTCCTCCGCGAGGTCGGCGAGCGCAGCGCCGGCCGGGGGGTCGGTGACCGCGGTGCGGTAGCGCTCCAGCGCATCCTTGGCGAAGTGGTGCGCGCCGGCGCCGATGCCGAGCAGGTCCGGCGTGAGGCGCAGGTAGAAGCCCGAGATCGCGCCGCGGCGCTCGCCCTCCCAGAACCAGAAGTCGAGATGGTCCTTGTACGGGCGCTTGTCGGCGCTGAAGCGCGTGTCGCGGTTGATGCGGAAGATCGATCCGAGGATCCGCGGCTCCGCATGGACCGCCGGCGCGATCTCCGCCAGCCCCGGCGCCACGGCCTCGACGAAGGCCTTGGCGGGCGCGACGTAGGCGGCCTGGTAGTCGCCGCGATGGGCGTCGAACCACGCGCGCTCGTTGTGCCCGCGCAGCTCGCGCAGGAAGTCCTGCGTCTCGGGGCCGAAGGCGAAGGCGGTCACGGCGCGCAGCTCACCCGGTCGCGCCTGCCAGGCGCGTGCGCTCCTCCTCGAGCATCCGCCGCTGTAGCAGGACGCGTTCGGGGACGATGCTCTCGCGGGCGCCCGTCGGCCGGTAGTCCAGGCGCTCGACGCCGAGGGCCCGCAGCACAGCGCGCTCCACCGGCGAGTGCTCGGCCGGGTCCTCGCGGTCGAAGCGCATCGGCTGCCTGAGCGCGATCGGCGGGTTGGTGATGATCCGTGCGGTGCCGAGGTGGTTCTGCGAGACGGCGTGCAGGACGTAGGGGTGAAGGAGCACGACGTCGCCCAGGCGCCCGGTCGTCTCCACGAAGCGCTCGCACTGGGAGATCAGCTCGTCGTAGTCGAAGTCGTCGGGCCGCACGCCCTCGGGGCGGCCCGCGAGCAGGCGGGCGACGGGCGCGACGGAATCGGCGGCGACGAAGGTGCCGCCGCCGCGCGGCTCGATGTCCGACCACAGCACGAGGGTCAGCAGACCCTGCTCGGGCGAGTCGAGGAAGTGGCGGAAGAAGTCGCCGTCCTTGTGCCAGCCGGCCGCGGCTGCCGACGGCGGCTCCCATGCGCGGTCGGCGCCGACGCCGAGGTTGAAGATGAACCCGTCGCCCCAGGTATAGGGCGTCACGATGCGCTCCTCGCCGCCGAGCAGCTCGCACGCGGCCGCCCACGCCTTCGGCGCGAAGTCCTTCACGTCGACGTGGCGGTGGCTGGGCATGTGGACGCGCTTCTCGGCCCACGTCCCGGGATCGTCGGGGTCGTAGCCGAGGCGGATCCAGGCGGCGTCGAGCCACGGCTGGGCGTCCTCGCGCGTGAAGCACTGCGGGATCGTCACGTGGCCGTGCTCGAGGAAGGCATCGAGCTGCTCGTCGGTGAGGGCGGTGGCGGTCATCGTCGGTTCCCCGTGCCGCGGGCGGCCGTCACGGCGCCAGGACGACCTTCCCGCGCAGGCCGCCGGCCTCGTTGAGCTCGTGGGCCCGCGCCGCCTGGGCGAGCGGGAGCACCTCGGCGACGCGGGTGCGCAGCCGGCCGGCCTCGAGGTCGGCCGCCAGCGCCTGCAGCGCCGCCGGGTGGGTCTGCACGAGCACGGTCTCGAAGCGGATGTCGCGCGGCGGTTCGGGCGGCTGCGGGGGGCGCGTGAACACCGCGGTCCCGCCCGGACGCAGGGCCGCGGTGGCGTCGGGGCCGAGCGGGACCGCGTCGAAGACGGCGTCGACCGGGCCGATGGCGGCGAGGTCCGCCGAGCGCGGCAGGACCTCCGTCGCCCCGAGCGAGGCGACCCATGCCTCGTCGTCGTGGGACGCCTGCGCGAGCACGCGCACGCCCGCGCGGACGGCGAGCTGCAGCGCGAAGCCGCCGACGGCGCCGCTGGCGCCGGTCACGAGCAGCGTCGACCCGGGCGGGGCGGCGATGATGTCGAGCCCCTGGCGCGCGGTCAGCGCGTTGAGCGGGAGCGTGGCGGCGGTGGCGTCGTCGAGGCCGCCGTCCGGGGAGAGGCGCGCGAGCCATCGGGGGTCGACCGCCGCGGCCTGGGCGTAGGCGCCGACCCGCCCGCCGATCCGCCCGAAGGGGATCATCCCGACGACGCGGTCGCCGGGGCGGAAGGCGGCGGCGTCGGGCGCGGCGCCTGCGGCGGCGTCGGGCGCGGCGCCTGCGGCGGCGTCGGGCGCGGCGCCTGCGGCGGCGGCGCGGCCGGCCTCGCTCCCCACCGCCGTGACCTCTCCGGCGAGGTCCCAGCCGGGCACGATCGGAGGCGTCAGGTCGGGCATCCGCGCCCGCGCCTGCCCGGAGCGCACGCTCAGGTCGGTGGGGTTGACGTTGGCGGCGCGGATGCGCACGACGACCTCGCCGGGCCCCGGCGCGGGGTCGGGCCGCTCGGCGAGGCGCAGCACCTCCGGCCCGCCGAAGGCGGAGACCTCTGCCACCTGCATGCATGGAAGGATCCCAGGCCGTGCTCTTCCCGGCGTTCAGCAACCCAGGTGACCGCCTCGCGCTGCGCTTCGCCGACCGCGAGCTGACCTACGCGCAGGTGGTGGCGGCGGCCGCGCGCGTCGCCGGCGAGCTCGACGGCGCCCGGCGCGTCGGCGTGTGGGCGCTGTCGACGCCCGAGACCTGCATCGGCGTGGTCGGCGCGCTGCTGGCGGGCGTCGCCGCGGTCCCGATCAACCCGAAGGCCGGCGAGCGCGAGCTCGGTCACATCCTTGGCGACTCCGAGCCCGAGACGATCCTCGCGGCGCCGGGCGACGAGCTGCCTCCGGCGCTCGCCGAGCGGGCGCGCCTGGACGTCGACCTCGAGGCCGGCGGCCCGGGCTCCGACGCCGGCGGCTCCGGCGACGACGGCTCAGGCGCCGCCGCCCCGCGGCTCCCGCCCGAGCCCGGCGACGAGGCCCCGGCGCTCGTCGTCTACACCTCGGGCACGACCGGGCCGCCCAAGGGAGCCGTCCTGCCGCGCCGCGCCATCGCCACCAACCTCGACGCCCTCGCCGCCGCCTGGCAGTGGACGGACAGCGACGTCGTCGCCCACGCCCTGCCGCTCTTCCACGTCCACGGCCTCGTCATCGGCACGCTCGGCCCGCTGCGCCGCAGGGGCGCCGCCCACCACCTCGGGCGCTTCACCGCGGACGGGGTCGCCGCCGCCCTCGAGAACGGCGCGACGATGGTCTTCGGGGTGCCGACGATGTACCACCGCCTCGCCGCCGACGCCGATGAGCGCCCGGCGGTCGCGCGCGCGCTCGGCAAGGCCCGGCTCCTGGTCTCGGGCTCGGCCGCGCTGCCCGCGGCCGAGCACGAGCGCATCGAGCGTCTCACGGGCCAGCGGATCGTCGAGCGCTACGGGATGAGCGAGACGCTCATGAACGCCTCGATCCGCGCCGACGGCGACCGCCGTCCGGGCTACGTCGGCCCGCCGCTCGACGGCGTCGAGATCCGCCTGCTCGACGACGACAGCGAGCCGATCGAGGCCTCCGACGACGAGACGATCGGCGAGATCGCCGTCCGTGGGCCCAACCTGTTCCTCGAGTACCTCAACCGCCCCGACGCGACCGCCGAGGCGGTGCGCGACGGCTGGTTCCACACGGGCGATCTCGCGACGCGCGCGCCCGACGGCTACGTGCGCATCGTGGGCCGCCGCGCGACCGACCTCATCAAGAGCGGCGGCTTCAAGATCGGCGCAGGCGAGATCGAGGGCGCGCTCCTCGAGCACCCGGCGGTCGCCGAGGTGGCGGTCACGGGCGAGCCCGACCCGGACCTCGGCGAGCGCATCGTGGCCTGGGTCGTCCCGAGCCCCGGCGCCGAGCCCTCGTCGGACGAGCTCGCCGACCACGTCGCGACGCTGCTGACGCCCCACAAGCGCCCCCGCGTCGTGCACCTGCTCGCCGAGCTGCCGCGCAACGAGATGGGCAAGGTCCAGAAGGCGCGCCTGGAGGCGTGAAGCGGGTGCCGCGCGCGCTCAGCGCGTCGCGTTCAGCCGCTTCGTCACCGCCGTCGGCTCGCCCGTCGACGCCGCGGCGCTGACCTGGACGTTCACGTCGAGGCCGTGACGGCCACGCAGCGCCTTGGTCAGGCGGCGGGCCTCGGTCAGGGTCAGCGTCGGGCGCAGGACCTTCGTCTGGCCCGCGGCCAGCGATGCCTTGACCGTGCGCAGCGTGATCGTCACGCGCTTGTGCTTGCGCGGCGGCACCGCGCGTGGCGTGAGCGTCGCGGTGGCGGTCAGCGTGCACATCGTGTCGCAGCCCACGCGCATCGGGAGGTTGCGCGTCGCGACGATGCCGGTCGAGCGCAGCACGCGCAGCGAGACCTGCGGCCCGAGCGGGGCGGGCAGCGTCGGGAGCTTGGGCGGCGGCGGGTTGCCGACTGGGCCGAGCGCGGCGCACGCCGGGACCGCGGGAGCGGCGAGCGCGAACTGCTGCACGCGGTTGTTGTCGCTGTCGGTGACGGTCAGCAGCCCGTGGCAGTCGACGCTGACCGCCGAGGGATGGACGAACTCGCCGAGGCCGGCGCCGCGGGCGCCGAAGGCCCCGAGGCGCTCGCCCGCGGGCCCGAACTCCTGGACGCGGTTGTTGCCGCGGTCCGCGACCCAGAGGTTGCCCGCGGCGTCGAGCGCGATCTGGCCGGGCGATTCGAGCTTGCCGACCTTGGAGCCCTGGCCGCCGAACTCGTCGACCTCGCTGCCGGACGGGTCGTAGACCTCGATCCGGTTGCTCGCGGTGCTGATGTAGGTCCGCGAGCCGTCGGGGGTCACCGCGATCCCGCGCGGGTCGACGATCCCGGTGGTCGCGCCGAGGTAGGCGCCGCCGGTG
Source organism: uncultured Actinomycetes bacterium (assembly GCA_963851295.1). GTDB lineage: Bacteria > Actinomycetota > Thermoleophilia > Solirubrobacterales > Solirubrobacteraceae > JAOPZW01. The sequence continues at coordinate 138,308 of CAWKOS010000012.1, forward strand.
CCGAAGCGGGCGATCCGCGAGTTCCCGGCGTCGGCGACGAGGATCGTCCCGCCGGAGTCGATGGTCAGCGCCGTCGGGTCCAGGAGCTGGCCCGGGCCGCTGCCGGGCGTGCCGATCGTCCGCTCCGGCAGGCCCGTGGCGCGGCTGAAGACCACGATCCGCGAGCGTCGCTGGTCGAGGACGTAGGCGTTGCCGCCCGCGTCGAAGGCCACGGCGACGGCCTTGGGGAGGATCGTCGGGCCCGGGGCCGGCGAGCCCCACGAGGAGACCAGCGAGCCGTCGGGGTTCAGCAGCTGGACGCGGCCGTTGACCGCGTCGGTCACGGCGCGGATGCCGCTCGCGTCGGCGGCGATCCCGATCGGCTCGTCGAACTGGCCCGCCGAGCGGCCCGAGGCGCCGAACGAGCGCAGCAGGCGCCCGCCGTTGTCGAAGACGTCGATGCGGTCGTTGCCGGTGTTGGCCACGTAGACGTTGCCGGCCGCGTCGGTGGCCAGGCCGCGCGGATAGGCGAGACGGCCCGGGGTGGTCCCGTAGGAGCCCCAGCGGCCCTTGTACGGGTACAGCGGCGCGCTGCTGAAGCGCACGACGCGGTGGTTGAGGTCGTCGGCGACGAAGACGCGGCCCGCGCGATCGGCCGCGACGCCGTAGGGGAAGTTGAGCTGGCCAGGGCCCGAGCCGCTGGAGCCGACGACCTTGAGCAGGTGCCCGCCGGTGTCGAAGACGACGACGCGGTGGTGCTGGTCGTCGGCCACGAGCAGGCGCGTGCCGCGAACGGCGATGCCGCGCGGGTTGGCGAGGGTGCCCGGCGCGACGATCTCCGCGCCATGGCCGCCGTCGAGGCTGAAGCGCTGGATGCGGTCGTTGCCCGTGTCGGCGACGTAGACGACGTCGCCCGAGACCGCGAGGCCGCCGCCGGCGGCCGCCGAGTTGCCGCCGCCGTTGCCGAAGCGGAACTGGCCCACGCCGCTGCCCGTCGAGCCCCACGAGTTCAGCAGCGCCCCGTTGGCGTCGAAGTGGTCGATGCGGTTGGAGCCGTCGGCCACGAGCAGCGTGTTGTCGCCCGCCACCGCGATGGCGCCGACTGCGCCGAGCTGGCCCGGCTTGGTCCCCGAGATCCCGACCTCGCGGCGGAAGACGCCGTCCGGCCCGAAGACCTGCACGACGTGCGAGGCCTGGTCGGCGACGTAGGACGAGCCGTCGGGCCCGATCGCGACGGCCTGGGGGAAGCGCATCACGCCCTCGGCGCGCTGGCCGATCGGCGCGGACGCCGTATAGAGGCACGTGGCGCCGCCGCCTGGGCAGTCGGCGCGCGCGAGCGAGGGCAGCGCGGCTGCCGCGAAGGTCGCGGCGAGCGCGAGCGCGAGCGCGCGGACGAGGCGGGGGAGAGGCTGGACCGAACGGAGTGCCATCACCCCATCCTGAACACACCGCCCGCGCCAAGTAGCGCCGGGCGGTCCGCGACGGGACAGATCTTGCATGTGACGCCCGTCGCTAGCCGAGGTCGCGCCGGCGCAGGCCGGCAAGTCCGGCTGCGGCGAAGGCGATCGCGACCAGGGTGAGGACGACCAGCGGCCAGGCGCCCGCGTCGCTGCCCGGAAGCTTGGGCACGTGGGTGAAGGGGGAGAGGTCGAGGGCCCAGCGCGGCAGGTGCAGGATCTCTCCGAGCTCCTCGAGGAGCAGTACGGCCACGAGGGCGCCCCAGCTGACGACCGCCAGGCGCGGCGCGAGGCCCACGAAGGAGAGCGCGACCGCGCCGAGGACCCACGCGGCGGGCACCTGGACGAGCGCCCCGGCGAGCACGCGCGGGAGCTGCTTCGCGACGTCGCCGGTGGAGAGGCCGTGGGCCAGCCCCGCGGTCAGACCGGCGGCCGCGAGCAGGACCACGGGTCCCAAGGCGGCAAAGGCGACGTGGCTGCACGCCCACCGGATCCGCGTCACCGCCGCCGCGAGGATCGGCTCGGCCCGCCCGCCGGTCTCCTCCACGCGCAGCCGCAGGGTCGCCTGGATCGCGTAGGCCGCCGCGACGATCCCCACGATGCGCAGGACGGAGGCCAGGTAGGTGTCGACGACGCTCCCGCTGCCGCCCAGGCGCGCGACGACGTCCTGGAGCTGGGGGTTGTCCTTCAGGAGGTTCCCGGCGCTCTCGGCGATCGCTCCGACCACGCCCCCGACCACGGCGCAGCCGGCGGCCCACCCGGCGAGGCTCGCGCGGTGGAGGCGCCAGGCCAGCGCCAGCGGCGAGCGAAGGCCGGCGGCGGCCCGCGCCGGGCCCGCGCGCGGCGGCAGAAGGCCGGCGCCGAGGTCTCGGCGCGCCACCAGCGCGTAGGCGGCGGCCACCAGCGCTGCGACGGTCGCCACGATCAGGCCGAAGATCCACCAGCGCTCGCCCGCGAACGGGCGCACGCGCTGGGTCCAGCCGATGGGCGACAGCCACGACAGCCACGTCGCGCCGCCGTCGGTGGCCGCGTCGCCGGCGGCGCGCAGCAGGAAGGCAAGGCCGAGCGCTCCGGCCGCCATGCCGCTCGCGGCGCGTGCGCTCTCGGTGATCTGCGCCGTGACCGCGGCGACCCCGGCGAAGATCGCGCCGGCACCGGCGAACGAGAGCCCGAGGGCAACGGAGCCGGCCGCGGGCTGGCCCTGAGCGATGAGCCCCAGCGCCACCGCGAGGCCGAGCGCGAGGTCGGCGCCGAAGACGACGAGCAGGCACGCCGTGAGCGGCGCGCGGCGCCCGACGGCGGCGGAGCCGACCAGCTCCAGGCGGCCGGCCTCCTCCTCGGTGCGCGTGTGGCGGACCACCTCGAGCAGGCTCATGATGGCCACGAGGACGGCGCCGAGGCTTCCCGTCCGCCAGGCGGTCAGCCCGCCGATGGTGCTCAGGTCGAAGGGCGGCCCGACGAGCGCCCGCAGGCCCGGGTTGGTGGTCACGCTCGTCGAGAAGACCGCGCGCGACTGCACCGTCGGATACAGGCTCTCGAACGACGCCGCGGTGACGAGGACGACGCCCGCGACGACCACCAACCAGACGCCCAGGCGGACGCGGTCCAGGCGCAGGGCGAGCGCCGCGAGGGTGCGCGCGCCGGTCGTCGCCGCGGCCACCCGGCTCATGTCTCGTAGTGACGCAGGAAGAGCTCCTCGAGCGTCGGCGGGCGGCTGGCGAGCGAGCGCAGGCCCGCGCGCGCGAGCGCGGGGATGACGTCGCCGATGCGCTCGGTGTCGACCTGGAGGCGCACGCGCGAGCCCTGGACGTCGAGATCGTGGACGCCGGGCAGGGTCGCGAGGTCGGGCGGCACGCTGTCGAGCTCGGCCTCGACCGAGGTGCGCGTGAGGTGACGCAGGTCGTCCAGGGTGCCGCTGTCAATGGTGCGTCCGCTGCGGATGATGCTCACGCGGTCGCAGACGGCCTCGACCTCGGAGAGGATGTGGCTGGAGAGCAGGACCGTGCGGCCGCCGCTGCGCTCGTCCTCGAGGCAGGCGCGGAAGGCGGCCTCCATCAGCGGGTCCAGGCCGGAGGTCGGCTCGTCGAGGATGAGCAGCTCGACGTCGGAGGCCAACGCGGCGACGAGCGCCACCTTCTGGCGGTTGCCCTTCGAGTAGGCGCGGCCCTTCTTGGTGGGATCGAGGTCGAAGCGCTCGAGGAGCGCGTCGCGGCGCGCGGGGTCCAAGCCGCCGCGCAGGCGCCCGAGGAGGTCGATGACCTCGCCGCCGGACAGGGTCGGCCACAGCGTGACGTCTCCCGGGACGTAGGCGAGCCGGCGATGCAGCGTGACGACGTCGCGCCACGGGTCGCCGTCGAGCATGCGCACGCTGCCGCCGTCGGCGCGCAGCAGGCCGAGCAGGACGCGGATCGTGGTCGACTTGCCGGCGCCGTTGGGGCCGAGGAACCCATGGACCTCACCCGCGGCGACCTCGAGGTCGAGGCCGTCGAGCGCCTGCGTGGGCCCGAAGGCCTTGCGCAGGCCCGAGATCTCGATTGCCGCTCGCACGCTTGTCTGGATGCTCGCGCATGGCGAGGCGGAGGAATTGGCGGGACCCGCGGCGGCTCACTAGGATCGCCCGGAACATCAGGTTCCCTGAGAGGAGAGGGTCATGAGCCAGGCCGATGTCGTCGCCGCGCGCCCGCTGCCGCCGGGGCTCGGCGAGGCCGAGCTCTCACGCGCGCTCGACGCCTTCACGGCCGCGCTGGGGGCCGACAAGGTGCTCGCCTCCGACGCCGACCTGCGCGACTTCCGCGACCCCTTCCAGCACGCGACGTGGGACGAGTACACCGCGTCGGCCGTCGTCATGCCGACCTCGGTCGAGGAGATCCAGGCCGTGGTGCGCGTCGCCAACGAGCACCGGGTGCCGCTGTGGACGCACGGGACGGGACGCAACAACGGCTACGGCGGCCCGGCGCCGCGCGTGCGCGGCTCGGTGATCGTGAGCCTGCGCAACATGAACCGCGTCCTGGAGATCAACGAGGAGCTCGGCTACGCGGTCGTCGAGCCCGGCGTGCGCTGGTTCGACCTCTACGAGGCGATCAGCGCCGGCGGCCACGAGCTGATGCTCTCGTGCGCAGACCTCGGCTGGGGCAGCGTCGTCGGCAACACGCTCGACCATGGCGCGACCTATCTGCCCTATGGCCTGGACATGGGGATGCAGTGCGGCATGGAGGTCGTCCTCGCCAACGGCGACGTCATGCGCACCGGCATGGGCGCGATGCCCGGCAACCGCTCGTGGAACGTCTACAAGCGCGGCCTCGGCCCGACGCCCGACCAGCTCTTCATGCAGTCCAACTTCGGGATCGTCACCAAGATGGGCGTCTGGCTCATGCCCTACCCCGAGGTCTACATGCCGCTCTGGCTGCGGGTGTGGAACGACGACGATCTCGCGCCGGTCATGGACGTCCTGCGCGCGCTGATGCTCGACGGGACGATCCGGATGGTCCCGCAGGTGATCAACACCGTCCTGCTCGGCTCGGTCTTCTCCACCCGCGACCAGTGGTGGCAGGAGCCGGGGCCGATCCCGGACGCGGTGATCGACAAGATGGCGCGCGAGCTCGAGATCGGGCGATGGTGCATGCGCTTCGCGCTCTACGGCGACGAGGCGGTCGTCGACCACCGCTTCGCGAAGATCAAGGGCGCCTTCGCGCGGATCGACGGCGCCGAGGTCTGGGGCGCGAAGTGCGCGCCGAAGGACATCCCGAGCCTGGAGCATCCCGCCGAGCGCATCCAGGGCGGCGTCCCCAACCTCGAGTGGAACGCGATGACCGGCTGGTACGGGGGCGAGGAGGGCGGCCACATCGGCTTCTCGCCGGTCGCCCCGATGACCGGCCGCGACGGCCTCGCGCTGCGCGACCTGCTGCGCGGGAAGATCGAGGAGGAGGGCCTGGACTACATGGCCGCCCTCATCCCGATCCACGCGCGCAGCTTCATCCATGTGACGATGGTCATCTTCGACACCAAGAACGAGGCGCAGGCGCGCGGGGCCTACGACGTCACCAGGCGGCTGGTGCGCGAGTCGGCCAAGCAGGGCTACGGCGAGTACCGCGCGCACCTGGACTTCATGGACCTCGCGGCCGACCAGTACTCCTGGGGCGACCACGCCTACCGGCGCTTCACCGAGACGATCAAGGACGCGCTCGACCCCAACGGGATCCTCTCGCCCGGCAAGCAGGGGATCTGGCCGAAGGGGATGCGCGAGGCGCGCGGCTAGCGTTCCTGCAGCACGGCGAGGATGTTCCCGGCCGGGTCGCGGAACCAGGCGATGAAGGGCCCGCCCCCGCCGCGGGCGATTCCCTTCTCGTCCTGCTCGAAGCCCTCGTAGCGCTCGAAGGCCACGCCGCGCTGGACGAGAGCGTCGACGGCGGCGTCGATGTCGTCGACGGGGAAGTTGAGGATCGTGTACGCCGCGGGCTGGTGGCCGGGGCGCGGGTAGACGATGGTCGGCCGGTCGCCGGCGAGGTGGAGGGTCAGCAGGCCGTTGGCCTCGCTGACCTCGAGGCCGAGGGTGTCGCTGTAGAAGGTCTCGGCCGCGGCGATGTCGTCGACCGCGAAGCCGCTGAAGGCCTTGGTGTCCTTGAACATGCAGCCAAGACGACGCGGACCGGCGGAACTCATCGGTGGTGGTCGTGACCGCGCACGGTGCGCCACGACTGCCACGTGATGCGCAGGATCAGCGCCGTGATCGCCAGGCCGATGATCGGGTCGGCCGCCTGCACCCCGAGGGCGACGACGGCCGCGGAACCGACGACGCCGAGCGAGACGTAGGCGTCGGCGCGCGCGTGGTCGCCGTCGGCGACGAGCGCCGGGCTGTGGAGCCGCCGGCCGGCGCGCGAGCGCACGATCGCGGCGACCCAGTTGCCGGCGAAGCCGACCGCGCCGGCGAGCGCCACGGCGCCGAGCGCGTCGACGTGCTGGGGATTGAAGAGCCGGTCGATCGCCTCGACGCCCGCCACGCACGCCGAGACGAAGATCGCCGCCACGACGACGAGGCCCGCCAGGCGCTCGGCGCGCTCGGAGCGCAGGACGAAGGCGATGCCCAGGGGGATGGCCGTGGCCGCGTCGCCGGCGTTGTGGATGAGGTCGGCGAGCAGCGCGACGCTGCCCGAGACGACGAAGACGATCGCCTGCACACCGGCGGTGAGCGCGAGCACGAGCAGCGCCAGCGTCACCGCGCGCACGCCGTCGCGCGAGCGCTTGATGGACGCGTCGACGAGGCCGTGGCTGTGGCCGTGCCCATGGTCGTGCGCGTGGTCGTGCGCCATCGGCGGCAGCGTAGGCGACGAAGGGCTACGCTCGCGACGTGCGCCCGGCGGCCTGCGCGCTCCTCGTCGGCGCCCTCCTCGCCGGAGGGTGCGCGCGCCCTCCGGACCGCATGCTGACCGGGGCCGAGCGCCGCGCCTGCGAGGGCTTCGCCGCCCGCGCCGGGGCGCCGGGTTCGAAGGCCTACCGAAGCGTCTTCGGCGACTGCGCGCACGACACGGTGCACCAGGAGCGGGGAGGCGGCTGAGGGGGGGCGCGGGCGCCTCTTGTGTCCGCGCTCGTGTCCGCGCCGGCGGGCCCGCGCTCTCCGCTTCGCGGGTGGTCGCGAACAGCTCACCGAAGGGAGAGGAGGTTGCGGTGGCCGGTGCGCTTGCGGCTCCGCTGGCGTGTGCGTGTTTTGGCGGCGATCGCGGGCCTTTCGTCACACCTTCGGGGTCGTGGGTGCCGCGTGTCGTCTAACTCCCGATATGGATGCATTAGGCAGCACGCGCGGGTCGAGGCGAGGTGGCTGCGCGTGTGATTCCGTGGGCGCGGGGGTGTTCCGGTGCGAAGCGAGCGTGTTTCGTCACACCTTGGGCGCCCCGCTGTGCCGCGTGTCGTTCTTGCGAGCACATGGCTCGCTAAGGCAGCACGCGCGAAGCGGCCGCCGGGCAGCCGCCCGCCGGGCGGGCCGGCGCGCCGGGCGAAGCGCCAACGCCGGCACCGCCGCGAGCGCCGGTCACTCTCTCCCTCGGTGAGCTGTTCGCGACCGCCCGCGCGAAGCGAAGAGCGGCGCCCGGCGGCGCGGACGCGGGCGCCGCAGTGACCGCGCCGGGAGCCGCCGAGCTGCCCGCCCGCCGCGCCGGTCATGCTTTCCGGCAATGGCCGAGGCGCGAGCCACGTCGATGACGGGACGGACGGCGTGGGCGCGCAACCTCGCCGCGCCGGTGCGCGACTTCCTGAGCACCGAGACGGGAAGCGCGATCATCCTGCTCGGCGCGGCGATCGCGGCGCTCGTGTGGGCCAACTCGCCGTGGTCGAACTCCTACGAGGACGCCTGGGCGACCGACCTCGGCTTCCGCCTCGGGCACTGGACGCTGCAGGCCGACCTGCGCACGTGGATCAACGACGGTCTGATGACCTTCTTCTTCCTCGTCGTCGGCCTGGAGGCCAAGCGCGAGCTCGACCTCGGCGAGCTGCGCGACCGGGCGCGCGTCGCGCTGCCCGTGGTCGCCGCGATCGGCGGGATGACGGTGCCGGTCGCGATCTACCTCGCCTTCAACGCCGGTGGCGAGGGCGGGCACGGCTGGGGCGCGGCGATGTCGACCGACACCGCCTTCGCGCTCGGCGTCCTCGCCCTGGTGGCACCCCGCGGCGCGACCCGCCTGCGCGTCTTCCTGCTCACGCTCGCGGTCGTCGACGACCTCGGCGCGCTGCTCGTCATCGCCACGGCCTACGCCGAGGACATCTCGTGGGTGGCGCTCGCGGTCGCCATCGGCCTCTTCGGCGTCCTCATCGCGCTGCGCTTCGTCCCGGTCGCGCGCACGCAGCTGGCGATCGTGGTGGCGGTCGCGATGTGGGTGGCGATGTTCGAGTCGGGCATCCACCCGACGATCGCCGGCCTGGCCATCGGCCTGGTGACGAGCGCCTACCCGCCGTCGCGCGAGGACCTCGAGCGCGCGAGCGACGACTTCCGCTCGTTCCGCGAGCAGCCGACGCCCGAGCTGGCGCGCTCGGCGCAGGTCAGCCTCGCCTCGGCGATCTCGGCCAACGAGCGCCTGCAGTACCGCCTGCACCCGTGGACGAGCTACGTGATCGTCCCGCTCTTCGCGCTCGCCAACGCGGGCATCACCTTCAGCTCCGGCCTGTGGAGCGACGCGCTCTCCTCACCGGTGACGATCGGCATCGTCGTCGGGTACGTGGTCGGCAAGCCGCTGGGCATCGCCGGCGCGTCGTTCCTGGCGACGCGGCCCATGTTCGGAGGGCGGCGCCCGCCGGTGAGCTGGCCCGGGCTGGTCGGGGTCGGCGCGGTGGCCGGCATCGGCTTCACCGTCTCGCTGCTGATCTCGAGCCTCGCCTTCCACGGGCGCCTGCTCGACGAGGCGAAGATCGGCATCCTCGCGGGCGCCGTCCTCTCGTCGCTGGCGGCGTGGGGCGTGTTCCGCGCGATCGCCCTGATCCCGGACGCCGCCCGCGCGCGCCAGCTCCTCGGGACGGCCGACCAGCTCCTCGACCTCTCCGACGAGGTCGATCCGGACGTCGACCACATCCGCGGTCCGCTCGACGCGCCCGTCACGCTGCTGGAGTACGGCGACTACGAGTGCCCCTACTGCGGCCAGGCCGAGACGGTGGTGCGCGAGCTGCTGGCCGCCTTCGGAGACGACGTCCGGTACGTCTGGCGCCACCTGCCGCTCAACGACGTCCACCCGCGCGCGCAGGTCGCGGCCGAGGCGGCCGAGGCCGCGGCCGCGCAGGGGCGCTTCTGGGACATGCACGACCAGCTGCTCGCCCACCAGGACGCCCTGCGCCCGATGGACCTGATGAGCTACGCCGAGGACCTCGGGCTCGACACCGAGCGCTTCGCCGACGACGTCCACGGGCGCGAGAACGCCCCGCGCATCGCGCGGGACGTCACGAGCGCCGACGAGAGCGGCGTGTCGGGCACGCCGACGTTCTTCATCGACGGCCGCCGCCACCAGGGCGCCTACGACGTGGCGACCCTGAGCGACGAGGTGCGGGCCGCGCGCGAGCGGGGGCGCCTGGCCGCGCGGGCGGCCGCAGCGGCGTGAGCCGGCGCGGACGGCGCGACGGCGGGCTCGCGCACGTCCCAGTCGTCGAAGCGGCGGTAGATGCTCGACCCGAGCTTCTCGATGTCCGCGCCGTAGACGTGGATCGAGATCGTCGGGCCGGGGCCGGCGGCGGTGACCGCGTGGATGTCCTCGTCGAACGGGATGATCACGTCGACGTGGCCAGGGAGCGCGTCGACGTTGCCGACCTGCTCGAGCCAGCGCTCGCCGCCGCGCTCGACGGCGCGGTAGCGCAGCTCGCGCTCGCGGCCCTCGTAGACGCCGACGACGCACCACGAGACGTGGTCGTGGATCGGCGTGCGCTGGCCGGGCAGCCACACGAGGGCGACGACCGAGAGGCGGCGGTCCGGCGTCACGTGGAGGAGGTGCTGGGTGTAGTGGTCGGGGCTGGCGCGCCGGTGCTCGGGCGCGAGCCAGCCGTCGTGGGCGAGCAGCTCGCCCAGGCGCTCGCCGACCCCGTGCGGGTCGTCGACCAGGGCCTCGAGGTCGGCGGCGAAGGCGGAGAAGGCAGTAGACGTCATGGTCCGAGCGACGCGTCGCGCCGCGTTCCTCGCGTGCGATCCCTCACACTTGCGCCCGTGCCGCCGACCCTGCGCCCGGTCGCCGCGACCCGCTACGTGGAGCCCCTTCGGGAGGGCGGGTCGCTGCCCGGGCTGATGGAGGCCGACGACGACGGGCTCTACGTGGCGAAGTACCGCGGCGCCGGGCAGGGCCCGGCCGCGCTCGTCGCCGAGGTCGTCGTGGGCGAGCTGGCCCGGGCGCTCGGGCTGCCGGTTCCCGAGCTCGTCGCGCTCTCCCTGCGCGCCGAGCTGGCCCGCGCCGAGCCCGATCCCGAGATCCAGGACCTGCTCTACGCGAGCGCCGGCCTCAACCTCGGGGTCGACTTCCTGCCCGGCGCGCTGCCGTTCACGCCGGCCGCGCTGGCCGGCATCGAGCCCGCCCTCGCGGCGGACGTCGTCTGGCTCGACGCGCTGACGACCAACGTCGACCGCACGCCGCGCAACCCCAACCTGCTCGTCTGGCACGGGCGCACGTGGCTCATCGACCACGGCGCCGCGCTCTTCCGCCAGCACGGCGACCGCCCGCTGGCGAGCACCGCGCATGAGCCCTTCGCCCAGATCGCCGACCACGTGCTGCTCGGCGCCGCCGCGCCGCTCGCCGAGGCCGACGAGCGCCTCGCGGACGCCGCGGCCGCGGCGATCGAGGACGCCGTGGGCCTCGTGCCCGAGACCTGGCTCGGCGACGACCCACGGGCGCGCCGCCGCGATCTCCACGACTTCCTCGCCGAGCGCCTGCGTGCGCCGCGCGCCTTCGTCGACGAAGCGGAGGGGGCCCGTGTCCGAGCCCAGTGAGTTCCAGTACACCGTGCTGCGGCTCGTCCCCTCGGTCGAGCGCGGCGAGCGCATCAACGTCGGCGTCGTGGTCTTCTGCCGCCAGCGCGACTTCCTGCGCGCGCGCTCGGAGATCGACGCGGCGCGCCTGGCGGCGCTGGCGCCCGACCTCGACCCCGAGGAGGTCCGCCCGACGCTCGAGGCGATCTGCGCGGTGGTCGCCGGCGACCCGAGCGCCGGCCCGCTCGCCGCGCTGCCGCCGTCGGAGCGCTTCGGCTGGGTGGTCGCGCACTCCTCGACGATCATCCAGCCCTCGCCGAGCCACACCGGCCTCACGGACGATCCCGCGGCGACCCTCGAGCGGCTCTTCGCGACGCTCGTCGCGGCGCCGGGCTAGACGGGGATCACCGCGTGCAGCACCGTCCCGCCCCCCGGCGGGCTGTCGAGGTGCAGCCGGCCGCCGAGGGTCTCGACGCGGTCGGCGAGCCCTCGCAGCCCCTGGCCGCCGGGGTCGGCGCCGCCCGCGCCGTCGTCGCCCACGCGCACCTCGAGCCGGCCGTCGTCGGCGGCGACGCTGACGACCACGCGGCGCGCGCCCGCGTGCTTCTGCACGTTGGCCAGCGCCTCGGCGACCACGTAGTAGGCGGTCGCCTCGACCGGCTCGGGCAGCGTGCGGTCGGGGACCGCCTCGAGCTCGACGGCGAGCGGCACCCGCAGCGTGAGCGCCTCGAGCGCCGCGGCGAGCCCGCGCTCGGAGAGCACGGACGGGTGCAGGCCGCCGGCGAGCTCGCGGATCTCGTCCAGGCCGGCGGCCAGCTCGTCGATGGCGAAGTCGAGCATCGGCTCGGGCTCGCCGGCCAGCGAGCGCATGCGCCCGAGGGTCAGCAGCACCGAGGTCAGCCGCTGCTGGGCGCCGTCGTGGAGGTTGCGCTGGATGCGCCGGCGCTCGGCGTCGGCCACCTCGACGAGCCTCACCCGCGACGCGCGCAGCTCGCGGTCGGCGGCGACGCGATCGGTGATGTCGCGCAGGTAGCCGGTGAACATCGGCGGCCCCGAGAGCGCGATCCGCGTGATCGTCAGCTCGACGGGGAACTCGCTGCCGTCGCGGCGCATGCCCGTGATCTCCAGGCGGCGGTCCAGGAGGACGCCGGTCTGGGTCTGCAGGTAGCGCGCCAGCCCCTCGCGGTGCGCGGCGCGCAGGCTCGGCGGGACGATCAGCTCGGCCATCTCGCGCCCGTCGGCCTCCGCGGCCGTGTAGCCGAAGATCGCCTCGGCAGCGTGGTTCCAGCCGACGACGCGCCCGGCGGCGTCCATGGTCACCACCGCGTCGAGCGCCGCCTCGAGCATGGCCCGCAGGCGCGACTCGCGCGCGCGCAGCTCCTCCGCGGCACGGCGGCCGGAGACGAACTGGCCGATCTGGCTGCCGAGCGTGTCCATCGTGGCCAGCAGCCGCTCGTCGGGCTCGCGCAACTCGTCGGCGAAGAACTCCATGACCCCGACGACCCCGCGCGGGCTGCGCAGCGGGAAGCCGAAGCCGGCGTGCAGGCCGCCGCGTCGCGCCGCCTCGGCGCGCGGGAAGTTCGCGTCGTCGGGCGCGTCGACGATCCACGTCGGGGCGCCGTCGGCGAGCACCCGGCCAGGCAGTCCGGCGCCCGGCTCGAGCACGAGCGCCTCGCTCAGCGCCTCGAACTCGCTGGCCGCCGCGCCCGCGTGCCAGGTGCGCACGCAGCGCAGGCGGCCGTCGCCGGGGTCGACCTCCCACACGGCGCCCAGCCGCCATCCCAACGCCTCGCCGATGGCCTGCAGCGCGGCCTCGTAGACCTCGACAGGCCGCTCCGTTTCGGCGACGATCCGGGCGACGGCATGCTCGACCCGCCCGAGGTCACCCGGATCGGTGACCGGCCCGCGGTTGCCCCCTGAAGCTGCCATGACCGCGAGCGACGTTACACCCGCCGACACCCCGCCGCCCGACGAGCGCCGCGCCCTGCGGGTGGTCGTCGCCGACGACGACGCCCTGCTGCGCGAGGGCATCGCCTCGCTGCTCAAGGACGCCGGCCACGAGGTGGTCGGGCGCGCCCACGACGCCCCCGACCTGCTGCTCAAGGTCGCCACCCACCTGCCCGACGTCGCCGTGGTCGACGTGCGCATGCCGCCCGGCAAGGCCGACGACGGGCTCGTCGCCGCCGCCGAGATCCGCCGCGACCACCCGGCGGTCGCCGTGCTCGTGCTCTCCCAGCACCTCGAGCCCGCCTACATGCTCGAGCTCGTCGGCGACGACGCCTCGGGCGTCGGCTACCTGCTCAAGGACCGCGTGCGCGACGTCGAGGAGTTCGTCGACGCCGTCGAGCGCGTGGCGGCCGGCGGCACCGCCTTCGACCCGGCGGTGGTCAGCACGCTCGTGGGCGGCCGCCGCGGCGCGCTGCTCGACGAGCTCTCAGAGCGCGAGCGCGAGGTGCTCGCGCTCATCGCCGAGGGACGCTCGAACCGCGCCATCGCCGGCCAGCTGCACGTCAGCGCGCGCGCCGTCGAGCGCCACGTGCAGTCGATCTTCCAGAAGCTGCGCCTCCCGGACACCGAGGACGACAACCGCCGCGTGCTGGCCGTCCTCGCGCTCCTGGGCCAGTGAGGCGAGAAGAGCCCCCGCGCGGGATCGGGGGCTCTCCTCGGGGGGCGGAGCGGACTACAGGCCGAGCTCCTCGGACGCCATCCGCGCCCCCTCCAGGCGCGCGCGGATCTTCTGCATCGCGACGTCGCGTGCGAAGTCCGGGGAGCCGTGCTTTGGCTTGACGTCGCGGCTGAACGGAGAGAAGCCGCAGTCGTCGGTGGCGCCCAGCGCCTCCTTGGGGATGTACTTGGCCGCCAGGAGGAGGTCGTCGCGGACCTGCTCGGGCGTCTCGACGGTCGGGTCCAGCGGGTTGATGACGCCCATGAAGCAGACCTGCGAGACGCCGTTGGCATCGTCGCGGCGGTGCCGGCCGCACAGCCGGTAGACCTCTTCCTTGTCCTCCTCGCTGGCGCACTGGATGAGGAAGTAGCCGGCGTTGAGGTTGAACATCTTGCTCAGCAGCTTCTCGTAGGGCACCTCCTTGGAGTGCACCGAGTCGCAGTCGCCGCCGGGGCAGGTGTGGATGCCGATGTTCACGCGCTCCTCGGGCGAGAAGCGGTCGAGCACCTGGTTGTTGAGCGCGATGAACTCGTCGAGCATGTCCTTGTTGGTCCAGGGGTTGCGCGAGTCGTTCTTGTTGGCCAGGCGCCCCTCGGTGAAGTCGATCGAGACGCGCACCGCGCCCGCCGCGAAGCACTGGCGGATGTCCTTCTCGACCTCGTCGCAGAGGTCGTCGAGGAACTGGTCGCGCGAGTAGCCCTCAATCTCGCCCTCCAGCGGATAGAGGAGCATGAGCATCGAGGGCGCGATGACCGCCTGCTTGACCGGCTTGGAGGCGACGGCCCGGTTCTTCTCGACGAACTCCGAGGCGAAGGTCTTGTAGCGGAAGGGGCCGCCCGTGAGGCGCGGGAGCTGGCGGTGGTGGCCGTCGTCGAAGATGGCGAAGAACTGCCCGTCGCCGGCCAGGTTGTCGGCCAGGCCCGTCCCGGCCAGCGTGTCCGTGATCGGGTAGGTGGCGAAGCTCGACTCGCGCTGCTCGCCGTCGGTGACGACCGGCTCGCCCGTCTCCTCGAGGCGCTTGATCGAATCCTCGGCCGCGGCGTCCTGCTGGGCCTTGAGGTCCTCCCAGGAGATCTTGCCTTCGTCGTACTCGGCGTAGGCCTCCTGGAGCTTCATCGGCCGGGGCAGGGAACCGACGAGCTCGGTCGGGATCGGCATGCTCTCTCCTCTCTGTTGCGGCGGCATGAGACTGACCGGTCTCCCTCAGGGCGAACCTACTCCTCGCCCCGCAAATGTCAACCGGGCCCGCACGGGGGACAGCCACACCCCCGGACGCGGGATGCCCGGCTGGCCCGCACCCCCGTCGCGACGTACCTTCGATGGGTGTCCAAGATCCTGCGCCGCCTGAAGCGTCACCGCCGTTCCAGCAGCCGCCGCGCGCCCTCGCGCGTGGGCCTGCGGGCCGCCTACGCCTAGCAATCACCCGTTCCGGGTGAGGCCGGGTGACCCCGGCCGCCGCGACGATGGTCGCTCCAACGACAAAGGAGCACCATGAGCGATCTCGTCGCCATCGCGTACGACGACTTGGCCACCGCCCAGCAGGTGGCCGCGAACATCGACACCCTCCAGAAGGGCCATGAGCTCGAGCTCGACGACATGGTCATCGTCGAGCGTCGCGGCGACGGCAAGATCAAGCTCCACCAGCCCTCGCTCGCCGGCGTCGGCGCGGCGGGCGGCGCGTTGTGGGGCGGCCTCATCGGGCTGATCTTCTTCGCGCCCTTCCTCGGCATGGCGATCGGCGCGGCCTCCGGCGCGGCCGCGGGCGCGCTGAGCGACTCCGGCGTCGACGACAAGTTCCTCAAGGAGCTCGGCGCCCAGCTGCAGCCCGGCAACGCAGCGGTCGTGGCGCTCGTGCGGCAGGCGTCGATGGACAAGATCCTCCCGAGGATCGAGATCCCCGGGAGGATCATCCAGACGTCGCTGAGCAACGAGGCCGAGAGCCAGCTGGCCGACGCCCTTGCCGCCGCGGGCACGCGCTAGCTAGCGCGCGGCGACCTTGCGGTAGCGCGCCACGGCAAGCGGCGCGAAGACCGCGATGATGGCGAAGCACCACACGAACGACATCCACACGTCGGTGTTCGCCGGCGTGCCGATCCACAGCGACCGGATGGCGTCGGAGACCGTCGTGAATGGGTTGACCTCCGCGAACTGACGCAACCCGTCGGGCATCGACTCGACGGGCACGAAGCACGACGAGGCGAAGGTGAGCGGGAAGATCAGCGTGAAGCCGATCGAGTTCGCGGTCTCCGGCGAGGACGAGAAGAGCCCGACGAGGGCGAACACCCACGAGAAGGCGTAGCCCAGCAGGAGCACGATCACGATCCCCAGGATCACCTGGCCGACGGAGGAGTCGATGAAGCCGAAGCCGGCCAGGAAGCCCACCGAGAAGAGGACGACCAGCGACAGGCAGTTGAGCAGGATGTCCGACGATGTGCGCCCCGCGAGCACCGCGGCGCGAGACATCGGCAGCGAGCGGAAGCGGTCGATGAGGCCCTTGGCGACGTCCTCGGAGAGCCCGAGCGCCGTGACGAAGCCGCCGAAGGCGATCGACTGGACGATGATGCCGGGCATCAGGAAGTCGACGTAGTCGAAGCCCGGCGTCTGGATCGCGCCGCCGAAGACGAACACGAAGAGCAGCACGAACATGACCGGCTGGACCGTGTAGGCGATCAGCAGGTCGGGCTGGCGCGGGATCCTGCGCAGGTTGCGCTCGGCGAGCACCAGCGTGTCGGAGAGCGAGGCGGCCAGGGCGCTCATGCCGCGACCTCCTCGGGCGCCTGCTCGTCGGCGAGCTCCTCCTCGGCGCCGTGGCCGGTCAGGGCGATGAAGACGTCGTCGAGGGTCGGCCGGCGCAGCGCGATGTCGTCGATCCCGACCCCCGCGTCGTTGAGGCGCAGGACGGCGTCGGCGATCACGCCCGAGCGCCCGCGGACCGGCACGTGGACGGTGTGGTCGTCGTGGGTGGGGCGCTCATCGCCGATCGGGGCCAGCGCGGCGATCGCGCGCTCGGCGTCGGCGTCGTCCTCGAGCGCGACGTCGAGGCGCTCGCCGCCGACGCGGTCCTTGAGCTCGTCCGAGGTGCCGTCGGCGATGACGCTGCCGTGGTCGACGACGACGATGTGGTCGGCGAGCCGGTCGGCCTCGTCGAGGTACTGGGTGGTGAGCAGCACCGTCGTCCCGGCGGCGGTCTGGGCCTCGATCGTCTCCCACAGCGCGAGCCGGCTGCGCGGGTCGAGGCCCGTCGTCGGCTCGTCGAGGAAGAGCACCGGCGGGTTGAAGATGAGCGCGGCGCCGAGGTCCAGCCGCCGGCGCATGCCGCCCGAGTAGGTCTTGACCGGGCGCCCCGCGGCCTCGGTGAGCTCGAAGCGCTCGAGCAGCTCGGCGGCGCGGGCGCGCGCCGCCCCGCGGCCCATGTGGTACAGGCGCCCGACCATCTCGAGGTTCTCGGAGCCGGTCAGGTTCTCGTCGACGGCGGCGTACTGGCCGGCGAGCCCGATCTTCGCGCGCAGCGCAGCCGCGTCGCGGACGGCGTCGAGGCCGGCGACGCGCGCCGTGCCGCCGTCGGGCTCGAGCAGCGTCGTGAGGATGCGCACGGCGGTGGTCTTGCCGGCGCCGTTGGGGCCGAGCATTCCGAGCACGGTGCCCGTCTCGGCCGTGAAGTCCACGCCGCAGAGGGCGCGGACCTGTCCGTAGGACTTCTCGAGGTCCGAGACCTCGATTGCTGGATCGGTCATTGCCAAGCAAGCTAGCGGCGCGCCTGCGCGGCTTTGGTTCGGGTAGGCACACCTCTGCGTGGCTCGCCGAGCATCGTGTCGACGAAGCGCAGCGCGGCGGTGGTGCTCTCCAGGCGCCAGATGGCGAGGGCGCGGTCGAAGCCGGCCGCGTCCTCGGCGGCCGCGCCCAGGCCCTCGGCGACGCCGGCGAAGCGCTTGCGCTGGGCGCGCAGCAGCGGCTCGGGGTCGGCCTCGCGGCGCCAGAGGAACAGCAGCTTGAGCATGAGCAGCGAGCGGGCGTCGCGCACGTGGGCGACGGGCTCGCGCAGCCAGCGGGTGACGGCGCGCTTGCCCGCGGGCGTCGCCTCGAGGACGGTCCGCCGCGGTCCCGTGCGGCTGGCCACGGTGGCCTTGGGGCGGACGAGCTCCATGGCCGCGAGGTTCTCGAGCGCTCGGTAGACCAGCGGTCGGCGCACGGACCACACCTGGCCGACCGCGCCCTCGGGGGCCATGGCGCGGGCGAGCGCGAAGCCGTGCGTGGGCTCCTCGGCGAGCAGCGCGAGCACGGCCCACTCGCCGGCGCCGATGTCCTCGAGCGAACGCGCCATGGCAGCCGCAACGCTAACGGGCGTGGCGCCCGCTCGGGCCCGCGCCGGCCGCTCAGGCGGTCGCGATCATCACGTCGGAGGCCTTGATCACGGCCGTGACCTCCGAGCCGTCCTGAAGGCCGAGGTCGCGGACGGCCTCGACCGTGATCGAGGCCACCATCCGCATGCCGGCGACCTCGAGCTCGACGTTGGCGATGGCCTCGCCCGAGCTGATGCCGACGACCTTCGCGGGGAGCTGGTTGCGGGCGCTGAGCTTCACGGGTCACCTCTCTGCGATCGACTGCGTTGCGCCGCGAGGCTAACGGGTCAGCATCGCGATCTCGGTGAAGCCGCGAACGGGGAGCGAGCGGCCCTCGACGATGAGCACCGTGCGCCGCCAGTCGCTGCCCTCGACGCGCTTGACGGTCATATCCCAGCGCTCGCAGAAGACGCAGATGTCGCGGACGACGCGGGGGTTGACGGTGACGACGGCCTTGGCGGTCTCGTCGGCCGCGCCCGGGTCGTGGGTGGTGGCGTGGCGCTCCAGCCAGCCCGACAGCATGGCGTCGAGCTGCTCGGCGAGGGTCAGCGGGGAGGCGATCTCGGTCGGTGTCCTGGAAGTGCGCATGCCGACCAAGACGCGCCTTCCGCGGATCGCTTCCCCGCGGGTCCTCGACCGCTCAGGCCGCCGGCACGCCCTCGGCGGCGCGCTCGAGCGCCTCGACGTCGAGCTTGCGCATCCCGAACATCGCCTCCATGGCGCGGCGGGCGCGCTCCTTGTCGGGATGGGCGAAGAGCTCGTCCATGCCCTCGGGGACGACCTGCCAGGAGAGCCCGTAGCGGTCCTTCAGCCAGCCGCACGGCCCTTCCTCGCCGCCCGCGGTGAGCGCGTCCCAGTAGTAGTCGATCTCGTCCTGGTCCTTGCACGTGATCATCAGCGAGATCGCCTCGCTGAAGGTGAACTCCGGGCCGCCGTTGATGGCCACGAAGCGCTGGCCGTCGAGCTCGAACTCGACCGTCATGACCGTGCCGGCGGGGCGCGGCCCGGCCTCGGTGTAGCGGGCGACGTTGACGATCCGCGCGCTCTTGAAGACCGAGACGTAGAAGTTCGCGGCCTCCTGCGCCTCGGTGTCGAACCACAGGTTGGGAGTGATCTTGTTGCTCATGCCCGGTTAACGGATGGGACCTCGGAAACTCATCGGTGTCACGTAACCTGGCCAGACCTCATGGCCCTCACCTCCTCTCCACCTCCCTCTCGCTTCGTCCGCCTCGCGCGGCTGTGCAACCGCCACCGCTGGCGCACCTTCCTCGCCTGGCTGCTGGCGCTCGTCGTGATCCAGGTCGTCGCCCAGAGCGTCGGCGTCAAGCAGATCTCGAGCTTCCGGCTGCCCGGAACCGAGAGCCAGCGCGCCTACGACCTGCTGGCCCAGCACTTCCCGGCGGCCAAGGGCGACACCGACCAGATCGTCTACAAGGCGCGCACCGGCAGCTTGAAGGACGCCGCGACGCGCGCCCGGATCGCGGCCTCGCTGAAGAAGGTCGCCGCCGACCACAACGTCGCCAGCGTGGCGAGCCCGTTCGGCGAGGGCGGGCGCCTGACCGACGACGGGCGCATCGGCGTCGCGACGCTCAACTACAAGACGAGCACGAACGACATCAAGCCCGACGAGCTCGAGACGGTGCAAAACGCCGCCTTCACGGCCCGCAGCCCGCAGCTCGAGGTCGAGCAGGGCGGCCCGGGCGCCGAGGTCGTGCGCTTCAACAACAGCCAGGGCCCGTCGGAGGGCTTCGGCGTCTTTGCGGCCGCGATCGTGCTGCTGATCACCTTCGGGTCGCTCGTCGCAGCGGGCCTGCCGCTCGTGGCCACGCTCCTGGCCCTGGGCTGCTCGCTGGGGCTGATCACCCTCATCAGCCACCTCGTCGACACGCCCGACTTCGCCTCGCAGCTCGCGTCGCTCATCGGCCTGGGCGTCGGGATCGACTACTCGCTGTTCGTGGTGACGCGCTACCGGGCCGAGGTCCGGGCGGGGCGCGACCGCAACGAGGCGATCGAGAAGGCCATCGACACCGCGGGGCGGACGGTGATGTTCGCCGCCATCACGGTCGTCATCGCGCTGCTGGGGCTGATTCTGTTGGGCCTGAGCTTCATGCACGGCGTCGCGCTCGGCGCGGCGACGGCCGTGCTGGCCGTCATGGTCTCGGCCTTGACCATCATCCCCGCGCTCATGGGCGGCGCGGGGCCGTTCATGGACGGGGTGCTGCTCGAGTTCGACCGCCGCGGCGGCTGGCGCTTCTGGGGCACCAAGCGCCGCATCCACATCCCCGGCCAGGCGTGGCGGGCCCGCCGCGCCGAGAAGCGCGAGCGCCGGCGCGAGACCGGCACCGGCTGGGAGCGCTGGTCGCGCGCGGTCCAGCGCCGCCCGTGGGTGGCGGTGACCGTCTCGCTGATCGTGCTCATAGGCCTCGCGCTGCCCGCGCTCAACCTGCGCCTGGGCTCCAGCGACGCCGGCGTCGACCCGCCCGGCACGACGACGCGCAAGGCCTACGAGCTGATCGCCGACGGCTTCGGCGCGGGCACCAACGGCTCGTTCCTGCTCGTCGCCGAGCTGGCCCAGAAGGGCGACAAGGAAGCGGCCCAGCAGGTCGCCGACGCGGTGAAGGCCGACAAGGACTTCACCTTCGCCTCGGCTCCCGTCGTGTCGCCCGACGGCCAGGTGGCGACGATCACCGCCTACCCGCGGACCGGCCCACAGGCGAAGGAGACCACCGACACGCTCAAGCGCCTGCGCGACGACGTCCTGCCGCCCGTGGAGGCCAAGACGCGCGCCGCGGTGGAGGTCGGCGGCTTCACGGCCTCGAACGAGGACTTCTCGCGGGTGGTGGCCGGCAAGCTGCCGCTCTTCGTCGGCGTCGTCGTGCTGCTCAGCGCGCTGCTGCTGCTCGTCGTCTTCCGCTCGGCCGTGATCCCGATCAAGGCGGCGCTCATGAACCTGCTGTCGATCGGCGCCGCGCTGGGGTTCGTGACGCTGATCTTCCAGGAGGGCCACGGCGCGAGCCTGCTCGGGATCGGCACGGGACCGATCGAGTCCTTCGTGCCCGTGCTCATGTTCGCGATCGTCTTCGGGCTGAGCATGGACTACGAGGTCTTCCTGATCTCGCGCGTGCACGAGGAGTGGGAGCACACCCACGATGCCAGCGGCTCGGTGGCGCACGGCCTGCAGACCACGGGCCGGGTGATCACCGCGGCGGCCGCGATCATGATCGTCGTCTTCGGGTCCTTCGCGCTCGGCGACGACCGGATCATCAAGCTCTTCGGGATCGGCCTGGCGAGCGCCGTGTTCTTCGACGCCGTGATCATCCGCTGCCTGCTCGTGCCCGCGATCATGGAACTCCTCGGGCGCAACGCGTGGTGGCTGCCGTCGTGGCTGGACAAGCGCCTGCCCCGGCTGGCCATCGAGGCGCCCGAGCCGGTGTCGGAGCCGGCCTAGCCGCCTAACCGAGCTCGGCGAGCCGTCGTTCGAGCAGGCGCCGCTCGGCCTCGTCGTGGGCGAGGTCGAGCGCGCGGCGAAAGGCGTCGCGCGCCTCGGCGTCGCGGCCGAGGCGGCGCAGCAGCTCGCCGCGCGTCGCGTGGAGGTAGCGGTAGTCGTCGACCTCCAGGCCCTCGACGATCTGCAACCCCGCCTCGGGGCCGTGCGCCTCGGCCACCGCGACCGCGCGGCTGAGCTCGACGACGGGCGAGGCGGTCAGGCGTGAGAGCTCGCCGTACAGCGCGGCGATCTGGGGCCAGTCGCGCGGCTCGTCGGCGTGCAGCGAGGCGATCGCGGCCTGCACGACGTAGGGGCCGCGGCCGCGCAGCGCCAGGGCGCGGTCGAGCGTCGCGCGGCCTTCGGCGATCCCCTTCGGATCCCAGAGCGTCCGATCCTGGTCCTCGAGCAGGACCAGCTCGCCCTCGCGGTAGCGCGCGGCGCGGCGCGCCTCGTGCAGGAGCATGAGCGCCAGCAGGCCGTGGACCTCGGGCTCGTCGGGCATCAGCTCGGCCAGCGCCCGGCCGAGGCGGATGGCCTCGGCGGCGAGGTCGCCGCGGGCGACGAAGCCCTCGTTGAAGATCAGGTAGACGACGGCGAGGACGGCCGCCAGGCGGTCGGGGAGCAGGTGGTCGGGCGGCACCCGGAAGGGGATCGCGGCCGTCTTGACCTTGCGCTTGGCGCGCACCAGGCGCTGGGCCATCGTCGCCTCGGGGACGAGGAAGGCCCGCGCGATCTCCGGCGTGGTCAGCCCGCCGAGGGTGCGCAGCGTGAGCGCGACCTGGGCCTCGATCGCCAGCGACGGATGGCAGCACGTGAAGATCAGCTCGAGCCGCTCGTCCTTGAAGCTCGTCTCGTCCACGTCGTCCTCGGCTGCCTCGGGCACGATCAGCATGCGGGTCTTCGCGGCCAGGTTGCGATCGCGGCGGATGCGGTCGATCGCGCGGTTGCGCGCCGTCGTGATCAGCCACGCGCCGGGATCGGACGGCATCCCGTCACGGGCCCAGCGCTCGGTCGCGATCGCGAACGCCTCCTGCGCGGCTTCCTCGGCGAGGTCGAAGTCGCCGAGGAAGCCGATCAGCGTGGCCAGGACGCGGCCCCACTGGTCGCGGAAGACCTGCTCGAGGATCGTTACCGCTCCACCATCGGACGAACCTCGACGGCCCCGCCCATGCTCGCGGCGGGGATCTTCGCGGCCAGCTCGATGGCGGCGTCGAGGTCGTCGGCCTCGAGGAAGCAGTAGCCGCCGATCGCCTCCTTGAGCTCGGCGAAGGGGCCGTCGGTGGTCAGCGTCTGGCCGCCCGAGACGCGCACGGTGGTCGCCGTCTCCGGGCCGGCCATCTGCTCGCCGGGGGTCAATCCGGGGGTCTCGTTGACCGCCTGGTAGGCGGCGTAGACGGCGCCCTTCTCCTCCTGGGAGAGGTTGTCCCACGCCTCGGTCCCGGGGAGCGGGGTGGTGCCCTGGTGGATGAGCAGCATGTACTTCATGGCGTCCTCCTGTTCGGGATGGTCGCCCTGAGACGAACGGGATGGGCGGAAATCGACAGGGGGTGACGAGCAATCATCCGGCGGGTGCATCCTCGAGCGCGCGGGCGGCGTCGCGGACGGCCGCCAGCAGCGCCTGGGTCGACGGCCGCGCGGCGTCGGCGGCGCGGGTGACGGCGAAGATCGCGCGGCCCGCGCCGGAGCCGTCTATGGCGCGCACCGCGACGCCCGCCTGACGGCCCTGGAGGGCGATGCGCGGCAGGAGGGTCAGCGCGAGGCCGTGGGCCACGAGGGCGAGGGCGACCGTCGCGTCGTTGGTCCGGTGGCGGATGTCGGGCTCGAAGCCGCCGTGCTCGCGGCACGTGCGCTGGGTGACCTCGTCCCAGGACAGGCCGCGATGGCCCGTCGCCCACGGCTCGCCGGCGAGCTCGGTGAGCGGCACGGCGTCCTCGTGGCGGCGCGCCGCGCCGTGGCGGCGCGGAAGGACGAGCTGCAGGGGGTCGCGCAGCAGCTCGTGGCGCTCGAGGCCGGCGGGCAGGCGCCAGGGCTGGTGGTGCCACTCGTCGCCGAGGACGAGGTCGACGTCGCCGAGGGCCAGGGCGGGGAGGGCGTCCTCGGGCTCGGCCTCGACGAGCTCGCACCGCAGCCGGGGCGCGGCGTGCTCGAGCGCCTGCATGGCGGGCATGGCCAGGCGGATCGCCATCGACTGGATCGCGGCGACGCGCGCGCGGCCGACGACGGTGCCCGCGGCGGAGGCGAGGTCGGCCTCGGCGAGCTCGGCGCGGGTGAGCAGGGCGTCGGCGTGCTCGACGAGGACGAGCGCCGGGTCGGTCAGGCGCACGCCGCGCCCGGCGCGCTCGAGCAGGCGCACGCCGGTCTCGCGCTCGAGCATCGCGAGCTGCTGGGAGACGGCCGACGGCGTGAACTGCAGGGCGTCGGCCACCGCGGCGATCGTCCCGCGCTCGTGGAGCTCGCGCAGCAGGCGCAGGCGGCGGAGGTCGAGCATCGTGCAGCAACGCTACCTATTTCAGGCCAGAAATCGGAATCGATCGCGACGCTTGGGATCGGGAGGATCCCACCGTGCGCTCGTCCGGGACCCTGATGTGCATCGCCTCGGGCGCCGCCTTCGGGGCGATGGCGGTCTTCGGCAAGCTCGCCTACGGCGAGGGGGCGACGGTCGGGACGCTGCTGTCCGTGCGCTTCGCCCTCGCGGCGTCGCTGTTCTGGCTGCTGCTGCTCGTCGGCGGCGGGCTGCGCGAGGTCCGCGCCCTGGGCCGCCGCGACGTCGTGGCCGGGCTGGCGCTCGGCGCCTGCGGCTACTCGCTGCAGGCCGGGCTCTACTTCCTGGCCCTGACGCGGATCGAGGCCTCGCTGCTCGCGCTGGTGCTCTACACCTTCCCGGCGATCGTCGCCGTCGCCGCCGTCGTGATCGGGCGCGAGCGGATGGACCGCCGGCGGGTGCTCGCACTGGCCATGGTGCTCGCCGGGGGCGCGTTGGTCGCCGTCGGCGCGGGCACGGGCACGCTCGACGGGCTCGGCGCCGCGCTCGGGTTCGGCGCCGCGTGCGTCTACAGCACCTACATCCTCGTGAGCGACGGGATCGTGGGCCGCATCTCGCCGGGCGCGCTGTCGGCGCTCGTCTGCACGGGTGCGGCGGTGACGCTGACGACCGCGTCGACGGTGCTCGGTGAGCTGCACCCGGGTGAGCTCACCGCGGCGGGCTGGGGGTGGCTGGCCTGCCTGGCCGCCGTCTCGACGGTCGGCGCGATCATCCTGTTCTTCGCCGGGCTGCGGCGCGTGGGACCGACCACCGCGTCGATCCTCGCGACCGTCGAGCCGCTCGTGACCGTGATGCTGGCGTTCGTCGTCTTCGGCGAGCGGCTGGGGGCGCTGCAGCTCGCGGGCGGGGCGCTCGTGGTCGCGGCGGTGCTCGTGCTGCGCCTACCGCTTGGCGGCCGTCTGCGCCAGCGTCTTGAGGCGGTCGAGCTGGTCCCAGTGCTGCACGACGCGCCGGCGGCCGTCGGCGGTCAGCGCGACGTTGGTGTTGGGCTTCTTGCGCACGAAGCGCTTGTCGATGGTCACCAGGCCGGCGTCCTCGAGCTTGGCGAGATGGCTGGAGAGGTTGCCCTTCGTGAGCCCGGTCGCGCGCTGCAGGAAGGTGAAGTCGGCGTCCTTGACCGATGAGAGCACGGTCAGGATCGCCAGCCGCCCCGGCTCGTGGATGAGCCGGTCGAGGACGACCTCCTCGCCCTCGCTATGCAGCAGCATCGCGCTCCTCGAGGCCCGCGCGCTCCTCGGGCGGGCCGAAGGTCTGGACGAAGAGGCGGTGGTCGAAGAGGCCGTCGACCATGAGCGCGACCCCTGAGAGCAGGAGGCCGACGTTGCTCGGGTCGGGGCCGTTCCAGACCGGAAGGGCTCCGATGACGAGGAGCGCGCCCCAGATGACGACGTGGTGGGTCCTGAGACCGATGCCGATCGCGTAGGTGATCAGCATGACGGCGGCGAAGCAGACCGCGATCGGGTTGACGGGAAGGTCGAGCGACCAACTGGCGTGGCTGTTGAGCAGCGCCGAGCCGCCGATCATCACCGCTACCGCGAGGACGAGCGCGACCCCCGTGCGAAGCTCCTGCGCCCGCGAGGGACTGAGGCGCCCGTAGTGCTCGTTGTAGAAGCGGTTGATGGGCACGAAGGCCAGGGCGATCGCCGCGACGACGAGCAGGAAGATCCCCGGGCGCCGCAGCGGCCCGACCTCCCAGTTGCCCAGCGCCGCGACGATGGCCAGCGCGCCTGCCGGGACGAACAGCAGCCCCCGCAGGCACGAGTAGCTCGCCGCCGCATCCTCGAGGTCCCTGCGCTGCATCGGCCGCATCCACGCCCCTTGGGTCAAACTGGTTTGCGCCACAGACCTTACCCGGCTCGGCGTGGCGCTGTCAACCAGTTTGCGCGGCAAACTGCGCGCTCAGCCGCGCCACCATGCGCGCCGTCGCTTCGCCCGGCCCGCCGCCGCCCGGCTCCACCGCCAGGCGCTCGCCCGTCCGCAGCGTCCCGGCGCGCGCGACCTCGGCGTACGCGCCCGCGCACCCCTGACGCCCGAACGGGCCGAGGTCGACGCGGTGGCGCTCCACCAGCGTCCGCAGCAGGCGCGGATCGGCCGGCAGGCCGTCCTGGGCGCGGGTCGGGACGACGCAGCGCGGCGTCGGCAGGCCGACGGTCAGCGTCAGGCCCGAGCGGGCGCGGAGGCTGGCGCCGAGGAGCGCGTCCTCGGTGAAGCCGTCGCCCGCGACCGCGCCGTCGTCGAGGACGAGGTTCGGGCGAAAGCGCCGGACGTCCCAGTCGGACTCCGGCGCCACGGCCCGCAGGTGCGCCAGCGTCCCGGCGGTGACGAGGTGGATGGGCGCGAGGTCGTGGAAGGCGCCCGTCGTCCCGAAGCGCCCGTCGGCCGGCGCATCACAACGTTCCAGCCGCACCGGGCGCTCGAGCAGGTCCGAGAGCGCCGCCTCGATCTCGGCCCCCACGAGCGCGGTCCCGTCGGGCACCGTGACCCGAACGGGCGGCGCGGCGTCGCCTTCGCCGAGCAGCTGCGCCCGGCAGGCGCGCAGCCGCGGATCGGTCGGCCCGCGCTTGTTGGCGATCCGCTCCCCGCTGTGCGCGTCGACGACGACCCACCGCCGGTCGCCCTCGCACCCGCGCGCCCCGATCGCGACGGCGCGCACCAGCTCGCCGAGCATCGCCTTGATCGGATAGCGCCAGATGGCGAGGACGCCCATGCGCCCATTGTCGCGGACGGCCCCGGCGCACCCTTGGTCACCTCGGCGCGCGCTCGAGGATCGCCTTGAGCCTCTCGAGGTCCTTGCGATTCGCGCGCCGCATCGCGGCGGCGACCATCGGCGCGCCGAGCTTCGCGAAGCCGGCGGGCTCGCCGCGGTTGCGCACCGTCATCCGGGTGGCGCCGTCGCCCGCGTCGTTCCAGGCGTAGGTGGTCTCCATCGGGAACGGGCCCTCGGCGGTGCGCATGACGAACCGCTCGCCGGGCACGAGCTCGGCGACCTCGTACGTGTAGGCCAGCCGGCGCCCGAGGAAGCGCGCCACGAAGGCCATCCGCGAGCCGACCGCGAGCGGCGGCTCGGACCGCCACTCGACGCTCTCGATGTTCTCGTACCACTCGGGAGCGTTCGAGGGGTCGGCGGCGTAGCCGGCCACCTCTAGGCGGGGCCGCGCGACCTGGATCTCGGTGAGGACGTCGACCGGCATGCCATGATCCTCCCTCGTGCAGCGGCCGTCCCAACGGGACCGCCAGGAGGCGGCCCTGCGATCTCAGGCGCGCATGCGTGGGTCGACCCAGAAGTCGTTCACCTGGAAGCGGCTGGTGTTGCCGCCGGCGACGAAGGTGAAGCGGACGCGCTGCCAGCCGGAAGTGTTGCTGGGCTGCACGTTCATCGGGTTCGACAGGGTCCACGACGTCCGGCTGCCATGGAACTGGCCGGTGTTCTTCGGGCTCGTCCAGCTGCCGTTGGTGTTGTAGGAGACGTAGAAGAAGACGCCCTCGGATCCGATGAGGTTGCGCACCCACAGGCGTGCCGTGGGGTAGTCGGCGGTGATGCACAGCACCGGGCTGACGGCCGTGGCCTTGCTCGGGAGATCGAGCACGCCCGCCACGGTCCCGTCGGGCTGGGTGGTCTGGACGATGCGCGCGCCACCGCTGAGCTGCCAGCCGCCGCCAGTCGGATCGTCGAAGGTCCCGCCGGGCGCCGGCGTGTAGAAGTTGCGGTCCTTCAGCGCCGTGAACGGCTGGTAGAAGGACGGAGTGGAGCAGGCAGCTGCGTCGCCCCCGGTCACAGTCGCGTCAGCGGACGCTGAGCCGGCGGCGAGACCGATCGCGGCGGTCGCGACGCAAAGCGTTCCCAGGGCGCGTCGAAGTGCGCCTGATGTAGTCATGAAGAGAGATCCGTCCTGGTCTTGTGTGGCGGCCGAGCGGTACTGGCCGTGCCGCCAACGGCGGTTTTGTCCATTCACCCGGCACATCGGCGGCCGGGGCCGGGCACTCAAGGCCCGAGCGTCGCGCGCTGGACCGCTGTTCGATTCGGTCCGCGCCAGGACGGACATGCGGGTTCACGCCCAAAAACTTCAATCGTCGCGCTCAGCGGCCGATTCTCTCGATCACGCCGCATGCCGATCACTCCAGACACCGCCCAGCAGGAACGCATCGCCGCGGCCACCAAGGGCCGACGGACGAGCGTCGCACGACGCGAGCGGACCGTCGAGACCCTGTTCGGCGCCGGCTTTCTCGCCGCGGTCGTCGCCCTGTGGCTGATCGCCGGCGCGCCCGCGTCGGAGATCCACAGCGTCCCGGCGGTCGCGTGCATCCTGTGCCTCGCCGTGGCCGTCCACGTCCCGTTTGCCGTGGGCGACGGCTACACGGTGCCGACGCAGCTTGCGTTCGTGCCACTGCTGGCCACGTTGCCGCCGGCGCTTGTGCCGCCGGCCGTCGTGCTCGCCCTGCTCGTGGCCCGCATTCCTGCGGTCGCGGCCGGTCGCTGGCCGGCGAGCCGGTTGCTGCTCGTCCCTGGTGACGCGTGGTTCGCGGTCGGACCCGCGGCCATCCTCGCCGCGGCCGGCGCAGATTCGCTCCTGCGTCTCAGCCTGCTTGTGCTCGTCGCGGCGCTGCTCGCCCAAGGGCTCGTCGAGGTCGTGGCGTGGGCGCTGCGGGAGCGGCTCCTCGGCGGCGCCGGGCTGCGCGAGCAACTTGGTGAGCTCTGGGTGCACGGCGTCGATCTCGGGCTCACGCCCATCGCGCTCGTCGTCGCCCTGGTGCTCGAGCAGCGCCCGTGGGCTGTCCTTGCCTTCCTGCCGCTCCTCGGAGTGCTTGCCATCTTCTCCCGGGAGCGCGGCGCGCGTCTGGCTAGTCTCACTGAGCTCAACGAGGCATACCGCGGCACAGCGCTCGTGCTCGGTGACGTGGTCGGGGCCGACGACACGTACACCGGCGAGCACTCGCGGGGGGTCGTGGCGCTGGCGATGGACGTCGGGGATGCCCTCGGCCTCGACCGAGTCCAGCGCCGCAACCTGGAGTTTGGCGCGCTTCTCCACGATGTCGGCAAGGTCGTCATCCCGAAGGAGCTCATCAACAAGCCCGGCAAGCTCGACGCCGCCGAGTGGGCGATCGTCAAGACTCACACCGTCGAGGGCCAGCGCATGCTCGACCGCGTGGGCGGCTTCATGTGCGACGTGGGCCTGATCGTGCGCTCGCACCACGAACGCTGGGACGGTCGCGGTTACCCCGACGGCCTCAGTGGCGAGCAGATACCGCTCGAAGCCAGGATCGTGTGTTGCTGCGATGCGTGGAGTGCGATGACGACCACACGCTCCTACCGCGAGGCGATGCCGATCGCCGCCGCCGTTGCCGAGATGCGCCGCTGCGCCGGCGCCCAGTTCGACCCGTGCGTCGTCGACGCTCTCCTCGACCACGTCCTGGTCTCATCGCGCGACGGCGCGACGGACGGCCCGCGGCCCGCCCTCGCAGCGTGACTCGGCCTCCCGGGGCGTCGGCCCTGGGCTGGTGGCCGGGGTTCGAGCACCGCATGGGCCCGCTAGGACTCGAACCTGGATCTGACGGATTATGAGAGCGCGAAATCGCGCAATCTTTGGCTAACTAGAGCCAAATAC
>CAWKOS010000013.1:0-150269 GCA_963851295.1 uncultured Actinomycetes bacterium
AGGGAGAGAGGAGCGGGCGACGGCGCGGGCGCGTGCGGGCGCCTCGGCGGTCGCGGCCGCGCACGGTGGTCGATTGGGAGGACCACGGCCCCACAATCGACCAACCTCCGGGGTAGCCCACCCCGCGGAGCGCTGAGCTACCGGGAGTGTCCTGCCTTGTGGTCGCATAGCGACACTCAGGCAGGACAGTGGCTCGGGGCAACCGCCCGCGGCCGCGCCACCGCCCGCTCCTCTCTCCCTCGGTGCAGCTGTTTGCATCGCACAACGCCGCAAGCGCAACGCGGCAGACCCGCCCCCGCCGCGCGATGCGCGATCCTAGGCTCGATGTCTCCACGTCGCACGGATCGCGCGGTCGCCGAGGCGGCGCCCCTGGAGGCGGCGAAGGCCGCGACCGGCGCCCGCGGCGCGGGCTCGCAGGACCCGCTCGTCGGCGAGCTGCGCCGGGCCGGGCTGCTGCCGCTGCTGGTGCTGCACTTCCTGCGCGAGGAGCCCTCGTACGGCGGGCGGCTGATGGAGCGCGTGGGCGAGGTCAGCGGCGGGCTCATCGCCGTCAACCCGAACACGATGTACCCGCTGCTGCGCGAGCTCGAGGCCGAGGGGCTCGTGGCGGGCGAGTGGGAGCACCCCGAGCGCCGCTCGCGGCGCTTCTACCGGCTCACCGACGCCGGCGAGGGCGAGCGCCGCCGGCTCGCCGGCGAGCTGGCGCCGCGGCTGGACGCCGTCGCCGCGAGCCTCGACCTCATCCGCGCCGAGCTGCGCCTGTAGTGGCCAAGGTCCGCGCCAGCGTCGCCATCGCCGCCCTCGCCAGCGAGGCCGAGGAGCTCTGGTACGACACGCGCCGCTGGCCGACCTTCGTCGACGGCCTGCACCACGTCGCGCGCCTGGAGGGCGACTGGCCGCGGCAGGGCGCGCGCGTGCTGTGGGACTCCAAGCCCGGCGGCCGCGGGCGCGTGCAGGAGCGCGTGATCGCCTACGCCGCGCGCGAGGGCCAGACCGTCGCGGTCGAGGACGAGAAGATCCACGGCACCCAGCGGGTGACCTTCACGCCCACCGAGACCGGGGTCACCGTCGGGCTGGAGCTGGAGTACACGCTCAAGGAGGCGCGGCCCGGGATGGCGCTCGTCGACCTGTTCTTCATCCGCCGCCCGCAGCGCGAGTCGCTGCAGCGGACGCTGCGGCGCTTCGCCACCGAGGTGGCATCTGAACGCGAGAGTTCTCTATAGCCTGCCGCCGCATGTTCGTGTTCAAG
Organism: uncultured Actinomycetes bacterium; assembly: GCA_963851295.1. GTDB lineage: Bacteria > Actinomycetota > Thermoleophilia > Solirubrobacterales > Solirubrobacteraceae > JAOPZW01. Next base: position 1,250 of record CAWKOS010000013.1, read on the forward strand.
GCCGCCGTCGTCGGCGCAGGCACCATGGGCGGCCAGATCGCCCAGACCATCGCCGCTTCCGGCATCCCCGTCGTGCTCAAGGACGTCAAGGACGAGCTCGTCCAGGCCGGCCTCGACGAGGCGCGCAACGTGACCCAGGGTCAGGTCGGCAAGCTCGTCGAGAAGGGCAGGCTCAGCGAGGAGCAGGGCGCCGCGCAGGTCGACGAGGTCCTCGGGCGCATCCACGGCACCACCGGCTACGACGGCTTCGGCGACGTCGATTTCGTGATCGAGGCCGTGCCCGAGCGCATGGAGATCAAGCAGGCGGTCTTCGCCGAGCTCGACGCCGCCACGCCCGGCCACGCGATCCTCGCCTCGAACACGTCCTCGCTGTCGATCACCGAGATCGGCGAGGCGACCAACCGCCCCGACCGCGTCGTGGGCTTCCACTACTTCTACCCGGCCTCGGTGATGCCGCTGATCGAGGTCGTCGAGGGCGACGACACCTCGCCCGAGACGGTGAGCGCCGCGGTCAACTTCGCGCAGGCGATCAAGAAGCAGCCGATCACCTGCGGCGAGGTCCCCGGCTTCGTGGTCAACCGGATCCTGACCTCGGGGATGTCGGAGGTCTGGCGCGAGCAGGAGGAGAAGGGGCTCTCGATCAAGAAGCTCGACGAGGGCATGGGCGCCGCGAGCGTGGTGCCGATGGGCCCGTACTTCCTCGTCAGCCTGCTCGGCCTGGACACCGTCCTGCACGTCGCCGAGCACCTGCTCGAGTCCTACGGCGACGAGCGCTTCTACGTCTCGGCGGGGATGCAGCGGCTCGTGGCCGAGGGCAGGCTCGGCGCCAAGACCGGCGGCGACGGCTTCTACTCGCCGCAGGGCGAGCCCAACCTCGAGGGCGACGCCGACCCCGACGTCGACGAGCTCGTCGAGCTGCTGACGCTGAAGACCTTCGTCGAGGCGTGCCTGGTGCTCGAGGAGGGCGTCGCGACCCACCGCGACATCGACCTCGGCATGATGGCCGGCGCCGGCCTGGACCCGCGCCGCGGGCTCCTCCCGCCCTTCATGAAGGCCGACATGGAGGGCCTCGACGTCGTCCTCGAGCGCCTCGAGAGCGCGGCCGAGCGCCACGGCGAGCGCTTCGCGCCGCCGGTCGTGCTGCGCCGGCTCGTCGCCCAGGGGCGCCTGGGCCAGAAGAGCGGCCAGGGCTTCTACCCCTACCCGCAGCCCGACCACGAGCAGCCGGGGGAGACGGTCAAGCTCGAGACCCGCGGCGACGTCGCCATCGCGTGGCTGGCCAACGGCCTCATGAACGCCGTCGCGCCGCAGGTCATCGCCGACCTGCGGGCGGTGTGGGAGAAGATCGAGGGCTCGGGCGTGCGCGCGCTCGTCATCGCCTCCTCCAACCCGCTGCTCTTCTCGGCCGGGGCCGACATCAAGGCCTTCACGCAGATGGACGAGGCCGGCGGGCGCGAGCTGCTCGACGGCGCCCACGGGCTGCTGCGCTCCTTCGAGCGCTCGAGCGTGGCGACCATCGCCGCCGTCAACGGCCTGGCCTTCGGCGGCGGCTGCGAGCTGGCGATGGCCTGCGACGTGCGGCTCGCCGCGCAGTCCGCGCTCTTCGGCCAGCCCGAGGTCAAGCTCGGGCTCGTCCCCGGCTTCGGGGGCACCCAGCGCCTGCCGCGGCTCGTGGGCGCCAACAAGGGCCTGGAGATGAACCTCGTCGGCGACGCGATCAGCGCCGAGGAGGCCTACGTCTTCGGCCTCGTCAACCGCGTCGTGATCGACCACGAGCTGTTCGACGCCGCGCTGCAGTGGGCGCGCAAGCTGGCCGACCAGGCGCCGCTGGCCGTGGGCGCGATCAAGGACGTGTCGGGCAACGCCGACCCCGACGAGGGCATCGAGGCCGAGAAGGCGGCGTTCGCGTCGATCTTCGCCAGCGAGGACGCGCGCGAGGGCATCGGGGCCTTCCTGGGCAAGCGCCAGCCGACGTGGAGCGGACGGTAGACAGCCGCGTCGAGACGCTGGCCGGCCTCGTCCGCGAGGCCGGCTCGGTCGTCGCGCTCACCGGGGCGGGCATCTCGGTGCCGTCGGGGATCCCCGACTTCCGCTCGCCCGGGACCGGCCTGTGGGAGAACGTCGACCCGATGGCGGTGGCCCACATCGACGCCTGGCGCGAGGACCCCGAGCGCTTCTGGCATTTCTACGGCAACCGCTTCCAGGCGCTCGAGGGCAAGGAGCCCAACGGCGCCCACCGCGCGCTCGTCGAGCTCGAGGGCCGCGGCCGCCTCGACGCCGTCGTCACCCAGAACATCGACATGCTCCACCGCCGCGCCGGAACGCGCGAGCTCGTCGAGGTCCACGGCACGATCGAGTCGTCCTCGTGCCTGAGCTGCCGCGCGCGCTACCCGCTCGCCGAGGTCCGCGAGCGCCTGGCGCACGACCCGCTCAGCGTGCCGCACTGCGACTGCGGCGACGCGCTGAAGCCCGACGTCGTCCTCTTCGGCGAGTGGCTGCCCGAGGCCGCGCTGGAGCGCGCCTACGCGCTCGCCGCGGGCGCCGACCTGCTGCTGTGCGTCGGCTCCTCGCTCGAGGTCCACCCGATCGCCCAGCTGCCGGGCATCACCCGCGCCAACGGCGGCGCCGTCGCGCTCGTCACCCAGGGCCCGACGCCGTGGGACGACCGCGCCGCCGTCAAGCTCGACGGCGACGTGGTCGCCGAGTTGGAAGCCCTGCTCGCCGCGCTCTAGGTCACCCCCGCGGGCAGCGTCGCGTCCACGGGCTCGATCGGGATCACCGCCACGTCCTCGCGCACGTCGCGGGCCAGCCAGTAGCCGACGACCGCGATGGCGAAGACGATCGCGAGGGTGGCGAGCGTCAGCACCTCGAAGGTCGAGCGGCTGACGCCCCAGGTGTCCTCGAAGTTGTAGTCGATGCCGAACAGGCTCTCGAGCACGCCCGGGAAGACCGCCACGAAGCTGCCCAGGGCCGTCCAGAAGGTCGTCAGACCCGCGGCGACCCACATGCCGGCCTTGTCGCCGGGGATCCGGTACGGGCGGTGGACGTGGCCGTGCGTGTAGCGCAGCTTGATCACCGCCGGGAAGACCCACAGGTAGGAGATCAGCGTCGTCGAGATCGCGATGTCGAGGACGACGACGAACTTCGAGTTCTGCCCGCCGTTGAAGGCGGCGACGGCGACGACCATGAAGATCGTGGCGAAGATGCCCGACATCGTGTTGACGCGCACCGGCGTGCCGAAGCGGCGGTTGAAGACGCCGAAGAAGCCCGGGAAGGCGCCGTCGTAGGCGGCCACCGCCAGGATCCGGTCCGACCCGATCATCCACACCGCGCCCGAGGTCAGCAGGGTGCCGACGAAGCAGATCGTCATCACGCCCAGCAGGAAGCTCGACGCGCCGCCGTACACGCTGAAGGTTTCCTTGACCGCGTCGAGGAAGCCGCCGATCCCGGTGACCTTCTCGGCCGGCAGGACGAGCAGGATCGCGAAGATCGGGATGGCGTAGAGCAGGACGCCGGTGATGCCGCTGCGGACGATCGCGATCGGCACGTCGCGCTGCGGGTTGTCCATCTCCTCGGCGGCGCCGTTCTGCAGCTCGAAGCCGACGTAGTTGAAGAGCAGCAGCGGCACGAGCGCGAAGAAGACCGCCCCCGTCGGCTTGAGGTCGCTGGCCGGAAAGCCGGCCACGCCGTGTTCGATCGCGTAGATGATCGTCGTGAAGGTGAAGAAGCCGAGCAGGACCACGCGCATGAGGGCGCCCACGTTCGGGATCCACTTGCCGCGCTTGAGCGAGACGATGGCGACGCCGATCGAGAACCAGATGAAGAGGAACTTGAAGAGGTAGTCGCCGGCCCCGCCGGAGCTGATCTTGAAGATGTTGTCGTTCCACGCCTCGGTGGCGATGAACGCGAGCGAGCCGCCGACCCAGAGCGGGTTGGTCACCCAGTAGAGGACGGCGGCGATGGCGCCCTGGAAGCGCCCGAAGGCCATCTTCGCCCACTCGTAGGGCCCGCCCTCCTGCGTGAAGGCGCTGCCGACCTCCGCCATGGCCAGCGCGTAGGGGAGCACGAAGACGACGGCCAGGAAGATCAGCCAGGTGAACCCCTGGCCTCCGTTCGAGGCCACGGTGCCCAGCGTGTCGAGGCCCACCAGTGCACAGACGGTGAAGCCGATCATGTCGAGGCGCGAGAGCGACTTGACGAGCTTGCTCTTCTCCTCCAGGGCGAGCTTGGTCGTCGTCTCGACGTACTCGTCGCGCGAGACTGCCTGGTCCATCCGATCCCTCCTCATCCCGAGATGCCCAGCGCCCGGCACACTACGCGCCGTTTCGGCGTACCGCACCTGCCCGAACGTCGAAATCGATAGCCCGCGCGTGGCCGGTCAGTCGAACCCGAGCGCCGTTCGCGCGCGCAGCGCGGCCTCCAGGCGCTCGAGGGTGCGCCGCAGGGCGGCGTCGGCCTCGTCGTCGACGGCGCCCAGCAGCGCCGCCTGCGCCGCCGCATGCGCCGCCGGCTGGAGCGCGCGCAGCTCCGCCAGGCGCGCGGCGAGGTCGCCGCGCTCCGACCACGGCTCGATCTCGGCCAGCGCGGCGGTGAGCGCGGCGTCGAGCTGCAGCGCGGCCTCGCGCCGGCGCCCGGCGTCGACGTCCTGGCGCGCGCGCAGCGCGAGCTCCTCGCACGCCAGCGCGGCGTCGCGGCCGCCGAGCAGCGCGCTCAGGCGCTCCTGGGGGCGCAGCGCGGCCTCGCGGCGCGTCCGGCCGCGCGGCGCCGGCAGCTCGACTGCCGCCAGCCAGCGCCCGTCGGCCACCTGCTCGCCGTCCCCGAAGCCGACGCGCGCCACGAGCGCCTGCTCGCGGCGCACCTCGCGCACGTGCGGGTCGGCCGTCGCGGCGCGGTGCAGGTGCAGGACGCGGTTGAGGGTGGCGACCGCCGCCCGCGCGTCGTCCTCGCCCGCTTCGCGCACCCAGCGCTGCGCGTCGGCACGGCTCTCGAAGGGCCGCGCGGCGACGACGGTCGCGCGGCCCGTCGCGACGGCGGCCGGCTGGGGCTCGGGCTCCGCCGCTCGCGGCCGGCGCCCGCGCAGCAGGCGCCGGCGCTCCGGCGCGCCGAGCGTCGCCACCACGAGCACGTGCTCGACCTCGCCGGCGTGACCGCGCAGCACGTAGCGCCCGTCGGGCGGCCCCAGTGCCCACGGGAACTCCAGCTGGACGAAGCCGAACAGGCCTGCTACTCGCCCACGTGGGCCGTGCTGGCCCGCTTGGGCACCTTGATCGAGTACTTCGACGGCTTGATCGGCACCGTCGGGTTGTCGATCTTGCCGAGGCGGTTGATGAGCTTGATCCACTGGTCGGGCTTGAGGACCGAGTCGAGCTGCTTGCCCAGCTTGCTGTTGGAACCGTAGAGCGGTTGGAAGCCGACGTGGATGTGATCGTTGTGGTCGGGCAGCGAGAGCGTGTTGTCCGCCCCGTCGAAGGTCATCAGGGAGATGATCTGGTGGGGCTTCATGGTGCCCTGCAGGGTCAGCAGGCGGCGGATCGTGATGTCGGTGATCGAGCCGGGGCCCTGGTGGCCGAGGATCGGGATCCCGTTGATGGCGGCGATGTCGACGGCGTTGCCCGAGGAGTGCTCGGAGACGTTGCCCGAGGTCGTCAGGTAGCTGTGGCCGCACTCCAGCGCCGAGACGGTGGGCTTCAGGCCGCTGGCCGAGAGGAACTCCAGCGTGGCGAGCACGCGGCGGTCGATGGTGCCGGCCTTGATGTCGCGCCGGCCGCAGTCATAGATCTGCACCGACGGGTCGGTGAGGACGCGGTGGGCGAGCGCCTCCTTGCTCATGAGCAGGATCTGGCCGATCGACGGGTTCTTTGAGTCCGGGCCCCAGAACGGGTTCTTGCCGGCGGCGCGGTAGATGGCGGTGGACTCCAAGAGCTTCCAGCCGTCGAGGATCGGCTTGGGGTCAACGCGCGGGGCGCCGCGGCCGGCGGGGCGGATCTCGAAGAGCATGTGGGGCGCCATCTTCTGCTCGGTGCGCCCGATGCGCCCCAGGATGGTGCCGGCGATGACCTTGCTACCGGGCTTGAGGCGCTTGAGCACGACGTCGGAGCGCTTCAGGCCGTAGACGCCGCTGAAGTACGACTTGAAGGTGGTGTAGCCCGGGATGACGCTGCCCGCGTTGAGCAGCTGCTCCTCGCCGCCGGCGCCATAGGCGGCCGGGCGGCTCGGGTTGGCGAAGACGCGCTCCTTGTGGAGGTCGACGCTGACCGCGGCCGGCGTGGCGGCCTGGCTGGCGGCCGAGGGCGACTTGACCTGCCTGCCGGCGCTGGCCGGGGCGGTCGGCGCGGGGTCCTTCTTGGGCGCCCCGAGGTGCAGCTCCTTCTTGACCTGCGACGAGGAGACGGTCTTCTCCTTGGGCACCGGGTAGGCGAGCGAGAGCTTCTTCAGGTGCGCGTAGGTGTAGGTGTTGCCGTAGACGTCGCGCAGCTGGATGAACTTGCCGAGGCGGTCGGTGCGCCCCATCTTGACGATCTTGCCGTCCTGGACGGCGATGACGGGCGAGCCGGCCTTGGCGAAGATGTTGATGCCGCGGCGCGTGCTGTTCGACGCGACGGGCAGCGCCGCGTTCTGGCCCTTCTTCATGTGCTTCTTGGCGATCGCGTTGTCGTCGATGTCGTCGGCGTAGCGCGCCTTGGCGTGCACGGGGAAGTGGCCCTGCGTCAGCCCGGTGAGCGAGCCGACGAGGTCGGCGGGCAGGCCGCCAATCAGGCGCGCGCGCATGAGGACCGAGTCGACGTACCAGTCGGCGTGGTTGTAGGCGAACACCGCGCCGCGGACGTCCTGGGCGGCGTTGGCGGCCTTCAGGTAGCGCGCGGCCGCGAAGATCGCGTCGACCGGATTGAAGGGATCCTTGCGCCCGTCGTGGTTGGCATCGACGCCGTAGCGCTTCCACGTCGAGGGCATGAACTGCATCCAGCCCACCGCGCCGGCGGTCGAGACGTTCAGGTTGCGCCCGTAGTCGGTCTCGATCTCGTTGATCGCCGCCAGGATCTCCCAACGCACGCCGTACTCGATGCCGGCGGCCTGGTAGATCGGCAACAGGAACGGCGGGATCCGGAACTTGTCGATGAAGAAGTTCGGCACGCCGACCGGCGCGGGGCCGGGGAAGGCCTCCGAGAGCGTCGGGTTGGCGGCCGTCGGCTGACCGTCGGGCTGGCTGAGGCCGGCGTCGACCTTGGCCTTGTCGACCGCGTCCTTGGCCTTCTTCTCGGCGTCGTCCTTGGCCTTCTTGGCAGCATCGACCGGAGCTTCAGGCTTGTGCACCTTGCCCGTGGTCTGCTGCTGGACCTGCTGGCCGGCCTGCGGCTCCTGGGTGGGCGTGTTCGGCGAGGCGGCGGCGTTGCCGCTGCCGTCCGACGAGGCGCCCGACCCCGAGCCGGAGCCCGAGCCCGAGGAGGGCGACGGGCTCTTGCCGCCGTTGGGGTTGACCGTGACCGAGACCGGCGGCTGCGTCGGCGACGGCGTGGTCTGCTGGGGCGGCTGCTGCTGGGCGGGCGGGGTGATGTCCTGGACGCTCGTGATCGGCGTCGTGATCCCCGGGATCTTGATCTGGTCGACCGGCGTGCCGGGCGGCACGTCGACGGTCACCGTGACCTGCTGGCCGCCGAGGAGCGTGACGAGGAGCGTGCGCTGCTCAGCCGACGCCGGCATCGTCGCCGCGCCGAAGCCGGCGAGCAGGAGGCCTGCCGTCGCGAGTCCGATGAGCAGCTTGCGCTTGTGCATGCGAAGAAGCGTCGCCCTTCGGGCGGCGCCAGGCGCGGTGACCCTAGCACGGGCCATTCTGGCCGTGCGTCGGATGTTCTGCTGTCTCTCGGAAGGCAAAAGGGGAACTCGGAAGCCTGCGGTCTGACCCGGGTGATCGGCCACACTGCCCGGCCGCTTGACCTCTTAGACGCAAGACTCGACCGAAACATGCGCGCAATCGCGCCCGGTCGCCACGGTCTTTCGCATAGCTAACCCTCAAGTCGAGGGTTAGATTCGGCTGTTTGTCGCCCCCTCGCGACGGCCTTCGAGTAGCGTTCGCGCCATGGTCGAGGAACCCGGTGGCGACGGCCTGCGCGAGCGCCTCACCCGGACGGGCGAGGACGCCCTCGGGAAGCTCGCACAGGACCTGCTCGAGAACCCGCTCGTCAACGGCGCCATCGCGCGCGCCTTCGAGGCGCGCGAGAAGGCCGCGGCGGCCCAGGAGGTCGCCTTCGGCGCCCTGAACATCCCGTCGGCGGCGGACATCGAGCGTCTGACCCGGCGGGTGCGGTCGGTGTCGCAGCGCCTGGAGGGCATCGAGGACGGCGTCGATCGCCTCGACGAGCGCCTGGCGAGCCTCAACGACGCCCTGGAGGCGATCACCAAGGAGCTCGCACAGGTGCGCAAGGCGCTGCCCAAGCCGCCGGCCGCCAAGCGCCCCGTGCACGACACGCCCGCCAGCGCGGGCTAGGCGCGAAGCTCAGGCGCGCTCGCGCACGTGCGGGATCACGCAACGCTCACGGGCGCGAGCGCCGGCAGCGCGGCGCGCCCGAGGCGCTCGGCCACGTCCTCGGGCTCGAGCGGGCCCTCGATGGCGACCAGGCACGCCGCCGGGATGCCCGCGCGCGCGGCGGCCGCGAGCACGGCCGCGCTCTCGAGGTCGAAGGCCAGTGCGCCCCACGCCGGGTCGCCCTCGGGGACGTCGGCCGAGGCGAGCGCGCCGGAGCGGTCGGCGCGCAGGGCGCCGGCCAGGGCGGCGTCGGGCTCGAGGGCGGCGGCCGCGCCGAGGGCGCGGCTGGCGCCGTCGACGGCGACGACGGAGGTCGCGGCCACCATTTCGCCCGCCCGCAGCGAGTCGTCGAGCGCCCACGCGCGCCCGATGCGCACGGCGCGGCGCAGGCCGAGGGCGTGCAGCTCGGCCACCACGATCGCGGCGCTCGGACCGCCGATGCCGGTGCTCTGGACGGTCAGCGGGGCGCCGTCGATCGCGGTCCCCGAGTACCCCCACAGCCCGCGGTGGTGGTTGAACATCCGGGGCGTCTCGTCGAAGAGCACGCGCGTGAGCGCCAGCGCCTGGCCGGGGTCGTCGGGGAGCAGCGCGCGCTCGGCAAGCGCCGCGGTGGGGTGGAGGTGCGCCACGGCGGGCGAGGATAGACTCGGGCGACCTTGGCCAAGAAGGACACGAGCAAGAAGGACACGAGCAAGAAGGCCGCGGCGGAGGAGAAGAAGCCCCAGAGCCGCGGCGACGCCGTGCGCTCGGCCGCCGCGCAGGCGATCGAGGCCACGGCCGGACAGGCGGGCTTCACGCGCGAGCGCGCCCAGCAGCTCGCCGACGAGCTGGCCCACGCCGCCAACCGCTTCCGCGAGACGCTCGAGGAGCTGCGCCCGGCGGACACCGGCGAGCTGCGCACGCTGCGCGAGCGCGTCGACGAGCTCGAGGCGCGCGTCGCCAAGCTCGAGGCCGCCGGTCCGGCTCCGCGCCGGCGCACCACGGCGGCCAAGCGCCCGCCGGCGTCGTCGTCCTGAGCGCGGCTCGCCGTGGCCGGGCAGCGCATCCTGATCACGGGGGTGGCGAACGCCTTCGGCGAGCGGCTGGCGCATGCGCTGGTCGGCGACGACGCGGTCGAGCGCGTCGTGGGCGTCGACACGCGCCCGGTCGACCCCGCGCTGGCCGAGCGCATCGACCTGATCGGCGCCGACCTGCGCGGCTCGGAGCTGGGGCAGCTCGTGCGCGCCGCGGCGGTTGACACCGTCGTCCACAACGACATCGTCCAGCTCGCGGAGCCCGGGCGCCCGCGCGCGAGCCTGCACGACGTCAACGTCATCGGCACCCTGCAGCTCCTCACCGCCTGCGGCCGGCTGCCGGCGCTGCGCACGATCGTCGTGCGCGGCTCGGCGGCGATCTACGGCTCCGAGCCGGGGGCGCCGTCGTTCTTCGCCGAGGCCGACGCCGACCGCTTCCCGCTGCGCACGCGCTTCCAGCGCGACGTCGGCGAGCTCGAGCGCCTCGTCGGCGCCTTCGCCCGCCGTCATGCGGCGATCACGTGCACCGTCCTGCGCCTGCAGCCGGTGGTCGGGCCCGACCTCGACACGCCGGTCAACCGCCTGCTGCGCGCGCCCGTCGTGCCGACCATGCTCGGCTACGACCCGCGCGTGCAGCTCCTGGACGCCGAGGATGCGGTCGGCGCCCTGCGCCGCGCGGCGCTGCACCCCGTGCGCGGGGCGGTCAACGTCGCCGGCGACGGCATCGTCTCGCTCTCGCGCGCGCTGCGCCACGCGCGGCGCACGACGCTGCCGCTGGCCGCGCCGTTGTGGGGCCCGATCGTCGGCGCCGCCCGGCGCGGCGCCGGGCTGGCGCCGCTGCCCGACGAGATCGCGCGCTACCTGCGCTTCGGGCGCGGCGTCGACACGACGCGCATGCGCCGCGAGCTGGGCTTCGAGCCGCGCCACTCGACGCTCGACGCGATCGCGCGCGCGGCGGAGGTGCTCCCGGCGTGACCGAGGACGACTGGGGCTTCGACCCCGACTTCGCCGGCACCGTCGCGCCCTTCTTCGACCTGCTCTACACGACGTGGTGGCGCGTGCGCGCCGCGGGCGTCGAGCACGTCCCGGACGAGGGGCCGGCGCTCGTCGTCGCCAACCAGGCCGGCGGCCCGCCGTGGGACGCCGCCGTGCTCGCGACGGCGCTGCGCCGCCACGGCGTGCGCGCCGGCGACCCGCCGCGCTTCATGGCCCCGGGGCGGGCCTTCGAGCTGCCGTGGGCCTCGACGGCGCTGCGGCGTCTCGGCGGCGTGGCGGCGACGCCGGGCAACGCCGAGCGCCTGCTCGCCGAGGGCCGCGTCGTGATGACCTTCCCCGCGGGCGGGCGCGGGACCGGGACCGGGTACGGCGAGCGCCACCGGCTGGAGCGCCTGGGCCACGGCGGGTTCGTCGAGCTCGCGCTGCGCACCAGCGCGCCGATCGTCCCGTGCGCGCTCGTGGCCGGCGGCGCCGGCCTGGCCGACCGGGCGCTCGCGCGCGTCGCGCGCCTGCCGCGCCCGCCGCTGCCGCTGCCCGTCCCGCCGGCCCCCGCGCGCTGGCACGTCGCCTTCGGCGAGCCGGTGGCCGTCGCCCACCACGGGCCGCAGGCCGCCGACGACCGCGCGCTGGTGCTCGAGCTGGCCGACGACGTGCGTGCGCGCGTGCAGCAGAAGGTGTACCACAGCCTCGTCAACCCAGAGGGAGGGTCGTGATGTCAGCCCAGTTCAACTCGCCCAAGGAGTTCCGGGAGGTCATGGACCGGATCTTCTCGATGATGGACACCGATCCCGACATGGGGCCGAAGCTCAAGGCGGCCGACGTGCCGCAGCGCTTCGAGTTCTCCGACGTCGACATGGTCGTCAACATCCGCGCGGCCGCCGACGGCGAGGAGGGCAACCTGCACTGGGAGTGGACCGACGACGTCGCCTGGGAGCCCAAGGTCAAGATGACCATGTCCTCCGAGACCGCGAACAAGTACTTCCAGGGCAAGGAGAACATCGCGATCGCGATCGCCCGCCGGCGGATCAAGACCAGCGGCGACGTCAAGGCCGCGCTCGCGCTGATCCCGATCACCAAGCCCGTCTACGCGCAGTACACGGAGGTCGTCGAGACCGAGTACCCGCACCTGAAGGTCTGAGGCGCGACGTTTGACGTTGACAGCCATCGGCGCGCGCGCTTATGACTCCGCTTCCGAGCAAGGCAAAAGGCCGAAGAGTGGGTGGCTCGCCACCTGCAAGGTGCCGCCCCCTCGCGGACGAGCGCCATCGGCCGACGTCGCGGGACGTTAATCCCGCGAGCGGCGGGACCCTCGTCATCGAGGTCCCGCCGCTGACTTTCCGAGGCACGCGGGCGTGAGCGACGCGACCGTGTCGCGCAGCGAGGCCGCGCGGCGCGCCGGCGTGACGCCCTCGACGCTGAGCCGCTGGGCGGCCGACGGGCTCGTGCCGCAGGCCCGCGACGGGCGCTGGACGCGCGCGGCCGTGGCCCAAGCGCGGATCGTCGCCCGCCTGCGCGAGCGCGGCCACACGCTCGAGGAGATCCGCTCGGCGACCGAGAGCGGGCGGCTGGCCTTCGGCTTCGTCGACGACCTGCTGCCTGAGCACGAGGGCCGCCACAGCCTCGAGGAGGCCGCGACGTACGCGAACCTCGAGCCGGCGCTGATCGAGCGGCTGTTCCTCTCGATCGGCTTCAACGCCGGCTCGCTGGAGCGGCTGTCCGACGACGACCTCGAGCTGCTGCGCCACGTCGGCGTCGTGCTCGCGGCGGGCTTCCCGCTCGTGGCGCTGCTGCAGCTCGCGCGCGTGTACGGGCAGGCGCTCGCGCAGATAGCCGACGCCGAGGTGCGCCTCTTCCACCTCTACGTCCACGAGCCGCTCATGCGCCAGCGCGTGCCCGGGGTCGAGATGGGCGAGGAGATGCAGGCGCTCGCGAGCGACCTGCTCCCGCTCGCCGCGCCGATCATGGAGCGCATCCACCAGCGCTTCCTGACGCACTTCGTCGAGCAGGACGTGATCGGCCACATGGAGGCCGACCTCGAGGACGCGCCGCTCGACCTCGGGCGCCTGCGCGTGGCGATCGCCTTCGCCGACCTCGCGGGCTACACGCGCCTGACCGAGGAGGAGGGCGAGGAGGAGGCCGTCGACGCGGTCGAGCGCTTCATCGAGGACGTCGAGGTGACGCTCCCCGAGGGCGCGCGCGTGATCAAGACGATCGGCGACGAGGTGATGATCGTCGGCACCGACGCCGCCGCGCTCGTCGACTGGGCCGTGGGCTTCCAGCGGATCGTGGCCGACCGGCGTCCGCTGCCGCGCATCGGCATCCACTACGGCCCGACGCTCTACCGCGACGGCGACTACTACGGGCGCGAGGTCAACCAGGCCTCGCGGGTCGTCGCCCGTGCCGCCGGCGGCGAGGTCCTGGTCACGCGCTCGGTCGTCGACCAGGCGGGCGGGCACCTCGAGTTCGAGCGCATCGGCGAGGTGCGCCTGAAGGGCTTCGAGCGCCCGACCGAGCTGTTCCTCGCGCGCGCGGGCGACGATGGCTGAGCCGGTGCTCGACCGCGTGCGCGCCACCGGGCTGCTGCCGGGGGGCGCGGAGGTGCTCGTCCTGCTCTCGGGCGGGCGCGACTCGGTCTGCCTGCTCGACGTCGCGGTCGAGCTTGCGTGCTCGGTGCGGGCGCTGCACGTCAACTACGGGCTGCGGCCGGAGGCGGACGCCGACGAGGAGCACTGTCGCGCGGTGTGCGCGCGCCTGGGCGTGGAGCTCGTCGCGCGGCGTGCGTCGCGGCCCGACGACGCGCCCGGCAACCTGCAGGCCTGGGCGCGCGACGTGCGCTACGCGGCGGCGGCCGAGATCGCGGCGGGCGCCGTGGTGGCCGTCGGGCACACGGCGACCGATCAGGCCGAGACCGTGCTCTACCGGCTGGCCTCCTCGCCGGGGCGCCGCGCGCTGCTGGGGATGGCGCCGCGCTCGGGGCGCCTCGTGCGCCCGCTGCTCGGGGTCACGCGGACAGAGACCGCGGACTGGTGCCGCGCCCGCGGCCTGTCGTGGGTCGAGGACGCGACGAACGAGTCCTCCGCGTTCGCCCGCGGGCGCGTGCGCGGCGGCCTGCTGCCGGCGCTGGAGGCCGTCGACCGCCGCGCGGCGGCGAACGTCGTGCGGACCTCCGAGCTCCTGCGCGAGGAGGCGGAGGTCCTCGACGTCGTCGTCGACAACGCGCTCGCGGGGCGCGACCGGATCGTCGTGCTGTACCTCGCCGACCTGCCGCCAGCGCTGGGACGGCTCATCGTCCGCCGCCTGGCCGAGGCGGCGACGGGCGAGCTGTGCCCGCGCGCCGCGACCCGGCTCGAGGACGTCCTCGCGCTGGGAGCGTCGGGGGCGCTCGACGTCGGCGACGGCGCGCGGGCGGTGGTCGAGGGCGGCGTGCTGCGCTTCGAGCGCACGCCGCCGCTCGCCCCGCGGGGCCGGCGTCCGCCGCTCGCAACGTCTTCATATAGTCCGCCTCTCATGCGCGACCCGAAGATCGGCGAGATCCTCGTCCAGCCCGACGACCTCAAACAGCGCGTCCGCACGCTCGGCGAGCAGATCAGCGAGGAGTACGCCGACCGCGACCTGCTGCTCGTCGGGGTCCTCAAGGGCGCGGTCTTCTTCCTCGCCGATTCTCATGCGCCACATCGAGATCCCGTGCGAGGTCGACTTCATGGCCGTCTCGTCCTACGGGTCGGCCACGGACTCCAGCGGCGTGGTCCGGATCCTCAAGGACCTCGACACGGCCATCGAGGGCCGCCACGTCCTGATCGTCGAGGACATCGTCGACTCGGGGCTCACGCTGCAATATCTCTTTCGCAACCTGGGCGCCCGCAACCCGGCCTCGCTCGAGGTCTGCGCCCTGCTCACCAAGCCCGACCGGCGCAAGGTCGAGCTGCCGATCAAGTTCGTCGGCTTCGAGATCCCGGACCGCTTCGCCATCGGGTACGGGCTCGACTTCGCGGAGCGCTACCGCAACCTGCCGTACGTCGCAGCGTTGACCGGCGTAGAGCCGTAGCCCAGCGGCAGACGGCATCCGGAGAGCCTGGACGCACGTACAGCATGCGTGAGCACCCCAACCCCCCTGGTACGCTTGCCTGCCCGGGCGTCCTCTTGAGGAGTGGGCGCCGGGCGCCGATCTAAGCCCCCATGAGCCGGTTCTTCAAGAGCGCAGCCTTCCCGATCCTGATCGTCGTCGTCCTGGCGTTCTTCGTCCAGAAGCTCGTGTCTCCGCACAGCTCGGAGCCGGTTCCGTCCTACGGCGACTTCATCACCCAGCTGAACGCCGGGCAGGTCAAGACGGTCGACGTCAAGACCAAGGACAACACGATCGTCGTCAAGCCGCGCACCGGCGCGCAGTACGACCGTGGCTTCCTGCCCGACAACGCCGATCGGCTCGAGGCGCGCCTGGAGGCCGCCAAGGCGACCCACAAGCTCGACGACTACAACATCGAGGGCACCAAGAGCAACGGCTGGCTGTCGCTGCTGACCTACGTGCTGCCCTTCCTGATCTTCATCGGGTTCTGGATCTTCCTCATGAACCAGGTGCAGGGCGGCGGCTCGAAGGTGATGTCCTTCGGCAAGTCGCGCGCCAAGCGCCTGAGCGTCGACTCGCCCAAGATCACCTTCCGCGACGTGGCGGGCGTGGACGAGGCGGTCGAGGAGCTCCACGAGATCAAGGAGTTCCTGGAGAACCCCAAGAAGTTCCAGGCTCTCGGCGCGCGCATCCCCAAGGGCGTCCTGCTCTACGGCCCTCCGGGCACCGGCAAGACGCTGCTGGCGCGGGCCGTGGCCGGCGAGGCCGGCGTGCCCTTCTTCTCGATCTCCGGCTCGGACTTCGTCGAGATGTTCGTGGGCGTCGGCGCCTCGCGTGTGCGCGACCTCTTCGAGCAGGCCAAGCAGAACTCGCCCTGCATCATCTTCATGGACGAGATCGACGCCGTCGGACGCCACCGCGGCGCCGGCCTGGGCGGCGGTCACGACGAGCGCGAGCAGACGCTCAACCAGCTGCTCGTCGAGATGGACGGCTTCGAGATGAAGGACAACATCATCTTGATCGCCGCCACCAACCGCCCGGACATCCTCGATCCCGCCCTCCTGCGCCCGGGCCGCTTCGACCGCCAGATCGTCGTCGATCGCCCCGACCGCAAGGGCCGCTCGAAGATCCTCGAGGTCCACACGCGCGGCAAGCCGCTGGCCAAGGAGATCAACGTCGACGCCCTGGCCGGCCAGACCCCCGGCTTCACCGGCGCCGACCTCTCGAACCTCGTCAACGAGGCCGCCCTGCTGAGTGCGCGCAACGGCAAGCGCGAGATCACCCAGGTGGAGCTCGAAGAGGGGATCATGCGCGTGATCGCCGGCCCGGAGAAGAAGACCCGGGTCATGAGCGACAAGGAGCGCCTGATCACCGCCTATCACGAGATGGGCCACGCGATCGTCGGGCACTTCCTCGAGCACTCCGATCCGGTCCACAAGATCTCGATCATCAGCCGCGGCCAGGCCCTGGGCTACACGATCTCGATGCCCCAGGAGGACAAGTTCCTCACCACCAAGGCCGAGCTCACCGACAACCTGGCCATGACGCTCGGCGGCCGCGCGGCCGAGGAGATCGTCTTCAGCGAGATCACCACCGGCGCCTCCAACGACCTCGAGAAGGTCACGGCGACGGCCAAGCAGATGGTCATGCGCTTCGGCATGAGCGAGAAGCTCGGCCCGCGCGTCTTCGGCCACGACCACGGCCAGCCCTTCCTGGGCCGCGAGTTCTCCGCCGAGCCCGACTACTCCGACGAGATCGCGCGCGAGATCGACGACGAGATCCGCCGCATCGTCGAGGCCGCTCACCAGCGGGCCAAGGACCTCCTCACCGAGTACCGCGACGAGCTGGGCACGATCTCCGAGATCCTCGTCAAGCGCGAGACGATCGAGAAGGAGGAGTTCGAGGGCCTGCTCGCCGGCAAGAGCGAGGAAGAGGTCTTCGGCTCCGAGGCCCCGCCCCCCGGTTCGCCCATCCCGGGCGAGCCCGCTGCCGAGCGTTCGGGCCGCGAGGCCCCGCGCCCGCTCCCGCGTCCCGGCCTGGCCGGCGGCGGCGTCGAGGCCCGCGGGCTCGACCTGCCCGAGAAGCCAGAGCTCGCCTAGCGCCGGCGGCCCGGGCGTGGCCGTGCTCGTCGATCCCCTGCGCGAGTACCCCGACGCCGGCCTGCCGTGGACGCGGTGGTGCCACATGGTCAGCGACGCCGGCTTCGAGGAGCTGCACGCCTTCGCCTCGCGGATGGGCATCCCGCGACGACGCTTCCAGGGCGACCACTACGACCTGCATCCGGCCCTGCGCGAGCGCGCGGTCGCCCTCGGCGCCGTCGAGGTGGGGACGGGCGAGCTCGTGGAGCGCATGAGCGGGCCGCGCGGCGAGCGCGCGCGGGCCCGGCGGGGGCAGCGCGCGTGAGCGGGCGCGCCGTGCTCGTCACGGGCGGCTCGCGCGGCATCGGCGCCGCGGTGGCGCGCGCCTTCGCGGCGCAGGGCGACCGCGTCGCCGTCCACTACGGGCGCTCGCGCGAGGCGGCCGAGGAGGTCGTCGCGGGGCTGGACGGCGACGGGCACCTCGCCGTCGGCGCCGACCTCGCCGATCCCGAGGCCGTGCGCGCGATGGTCGCCGCGGCGGCGGCCGCGCTCGGCGGCCTGCAGGTGCTGGTCAACAACGCCGGCATCTTCGTCGCGCACCCGATCACGGACACGAGCTACGAGCAGTGGCAGGAGGCGTGGCGCGAGACGCTCGCCGTCAACCTCGTCGGCGCCGCCAACGCCGCCTGGTGCGCGGTGCCGCACATGATCGCGGCCGGCGGCGGGCGGATCGTCAACGTCTCCTCGCGCGGTGCCTTCCGCGGCGAGCCTCGGTCACCCGCCTACGGGGCGAGCAAGGCCGCGCTCGTGGCCATGGGCCAGTCGTTGGCGCGAGCGCTCGGTGAGCACGGCATCGCGGTCACCACGGTCGCCCCCGGCTGGACGGAGACCGACATGGCCGCCGAGACGCTCGCCGGCCCGCGCGGCGACGCGATCCGCGCCGAGAGCCCGATGGGCCGGGTCGCCACGCCGGAGGACATCGCCGGCGCCGTGCTCTACCTCGCCTCGCCGCAAGCGGAGTTCGTCACCGGCACGGTGCTCGACGTCAACGGCGCCTCGTTCCTGCGCATGTGAGGAATTGGTCTTGACCAATCTGCGGCGGTCGCGCTAGCTTCCGCCGCGTGGTCTCCCTGAGTGGACTGGACCGGTCGCCCTCGAAGCAGCAGCTCGTCCGCGCGGCGCTCGTGGAGCTCGCCGGCGGCCTCGAGGTCGGCGCGGCGATCCCGTCCGAGCGCCGGCTGGCGGCGCAGCTCGGCGTCTCGCGGCCCACGCTGCGCGCCGCGGTCGACGAGCTCGTTCGCGAGGGCCGGCTCACGCGCCGCCACGGCTCGGGCACCTACGTCGCCGAGCCCAAGATCGCGCTGCCGCTCACCATGGTGTCCTTCTCGGAGGACATGCGCCGCCGCGGCCTGCGCCCGGGCAGTCGCGTGCTCGCCTTCGAGGCGCGCGCCGCGGGCGCCAAGCTCGGCGCGCGGCTGCGCGTGTCGCCCTCTGAGCCGCTGTGGGCGATCCGCCGCCTGCGCCTGGCCGACGGCGAGACCATGGCGATCGAGGCCGTGCACGTGCCGCAGCGCCTCGCGCCGGGCCTGACGGCCGCCGACCTCGAGGGCGAGTCGCTCTACGAGCTGCTCGCCGAGCGCCACGGCGTCGTGGTCGCGGCGGCGAGCCAGACGATCGAGGCGACGGTGACCGACGAGCAGGAGTCCGCGGCGCTCGGCGTGCCGCTGCACTCCCCGGCCCTGCTCTTCGAGGCGACGAGCACGAGCGAGGGCGGCGACGTCGTCGAGCTCGTGCGCGCGATCTACCGCGGCGATCGCTATCGGCTGGTCATGGAGGCCGCGCGATGAGGCTCGGTGTCGAGGCCGCGCTCGTCGACGGCGCGCTGGTGGCGGGCGACGTCGAGGTGCTCGACGGCGTGGTGACCGGTGTCGGACTCGGCGCCGGCGGCGGCCGCGGGCTCGCGGCGCCGGGCTTCGTCGACCTGCAGGTCAACGGCTTCGCCGGCGTCGACCTGCAGACCGCGGATGCCGACGGCTACGCGCGCGCCGGCGAGGCAATGCTCGCCACCGGCGTGACCGCCTACCAGCCGACCTTCATCACCGCTCCCGAGGAGGAGCTCGTGAGCGCGCTGCGCGCGCTGCCGGCCGCGGCGGGCGTCGGGCCGCGGATCCTCGGCGCCCACCTCGAGGGCCCGTTCCTCTCGCCGGAGCGCCCCGGCGCCCACGACCCCTCGGCATTGCGCGCGCCGGACGTCGCGCTCCTGCGCCGGCTGCTCGACGCCGGCCCGGTGACCCACGCGACGCTTGCCCCCGAGCTGCCGGGCGCCCTCGAGCTCGTCGACGAGCTGTGCGCCCGCGGCGTCACCGTCGCCTGCGGGCACACCGACGCGACGGCCGTCGAGGCCCACCGCGCCTTCGACCGCGGGGCGCGCACGGTCACGCACCTCTTCAACGCCATGCGCCCGGCGACCCACCGCGACCCGGGCATCGCCTTCGCCGCCCTCGCGCGCACCGACGTGAGCGTGCAGCTCATCGTCGACGGCCACCACCTCGCCGACGAGACGGTGCTCGTGGCCTGGCGCGCCGCGGCCGGGCGCCTGGCGCTCGTCACCGACGCCGTCGGCGCCGCCGGCCTGGGCGACGGGACGTTCAGCCTCGGCGGCGCGGAGGTCACGGCCGCCGGCGGCGCCGTCCGCCGCCCCGACGGGACGCTGGCCGGGAGCGCGCTGACCATGATCGAGGCGGTGCGCAACCTCCATGCGCTGGGCGTCGGGCTCGAGGACGCGCTGAGCGCGGCGAGCGCCGTGCCGGCGCGGATCGCCGGCCGCTCCGACGTCGGGCGCCTCGCCGTGGGCGCGCCCGCCGACGTCGTCGTCCTCGACGACCGCCTCGACTTGCGGCGCACGCTCGTCTCGGGAGGCGCGCATGTCACTGGCCGCCCTTGAGATCGCCGAGCAGCCCGACGTCGTCGCCCGGCTGCTCGACCACCGGCGCGGGGCGCTCGACGCGCTCGCGGCCGCCGTGCGCGAGCGCCGCCCGCCCTTCGCGGTCATCGCCGCGCGCGGGACCTCCGACAACGCCGCGCGCTACGGCCAGCACGTCCTCGGCCGGCTGCTGGGTCTCCCGGTCGCGCTCGCCACGCCCTCGCTGCACACGCTCTACGACGCGCCCCCGCGCCTCGCAGATGCCCTCGTCATCGGCATCTCGCAGTCGGGCGCCTCGCCCGACGTCGTCAGCGTGGTCGCCGAAGGCGCCCGCCAGGGCGCGCTGACGGCCGCGATCACGAACGTCCCGGCCTCGCCGCTCGCCGGCGCGGCGGCCCACGTGATCGACCTCGGCGCGGGCGAGGAGCGCTCGGTCGCCGCGACCAAGACCTACACCGCCTCGCTGGCGGCGCTCGCGGCGCTGGCGGCCAGCGGCGACGACGAGCGCCGGCGCGAGCTCGAGGGCCTGCCCGCCGCCCTCGCGGCCCAGCTGCAGCTCACCGGCGACGCCGCGGACGCCGTCGCGGCCACCGCCGGCTGGGAGCGGCTCACGGTCGTCGGGCGCGGCGCCCACTACGCGACCGCGTTCGAGGCCGCGCTCAAGCTGCGCGAGCTGACCGGGATCGTCGCCGAGGCCTACTCGCCGGCCGACCTCCTGCACGGCCCGATCGCGGTCATGGGGCCCCAGCAGCCGCTGCTGGCGATCGCGCCCGCCGACCCGACCGCCGCCACGATGCGCGAGCTCGTCGCCGCCGCCCGCGCGCGCCGCGCGCGCGTGGCCGCCATCGGCCACGACGCGAGCCTCGGGGACCCGTTCCTCGAGCTCGTCGAGATCCCCGACTGGCTGGGGCCGGTGACGGCGATCGTCCCGGCCCATCGCCTCGCGCTCGGCCTCGCCGAGCGCCGCGGCGTCGACGTCGACGCGCCCTTCGGGCTCTCCAAGGTGACCCTGACGCGCTGACGGCGCCGCCGGGGGCGGGTGAGCACGGGCGTATCCTGCGCCGCGTGCTGGAAGAGGCCGTCGCGGGCGATCAGGCGGGCGGGCGCATCGACGCCGGGCGCGCCGCGCTGGTCGCCGGGGACTGGGAGGCGGCGCGCGCGGCCTTCCAGGCGAGCGTCGACGCGACGCCGACGGCGGCGGGCTTCGAGGGCGTCGGCGTCGCCTGCCGCTGGCTGGGCGAGCAGGAGGCGGCGATGCGCGCCCTGCGGCGCGCCTACCGCCTGCATCGCCAGGCCGGCGACGCGCGCGCCGCCGCGCGCGTGGCCCTCCAGCTCTGCCTCGGCGAGTGCTACTTCCATGCCGACGTCGCCGTCGGCCTGGGCTGGGTCGAGCGCGCCGAGCGGCTCCTGGAGGGCATGGAGCCCGGCGTCGAGCAGGGCTGGCTGACGCTGCTGCGCGGCCACCTGGCGCTGCAGGTCGACCGCGATCCGGCGCGGTCACGCGAATACGCGACGGCCGCGCGGACCATCGGCCACGACTGCGGCGTGCTCGACGTCGAGATGATGGCGCTCGCCCTCGAAGGCCTGACCTACGTCTGCGAGGGCGAGGTCGAGGAGGGGATGCGGCGCCTCGACGAGGCCACGGCGGCGGCCGTCGCGGGCGAGCTCGAGGACCTCGACGCCATCTCGAGCTGCTGCTGCTACCTCATCGACGCCTGCAAGCGCGTGCGCGACTTCGAGCGCGCCGCCCAGTGGTGCGACCACGTCAAGGGCTTCTGCGAGCAGTGGTCGGACCGCCTGACCTTCGCCGCGTGCCGCGCCCACTACGCCGACATCCTCATCTGGCGCGGCGACTGGAGCGCGGCCGAGGCCGAGCTGCGGGCCAACCTCGGCCCGCTCGCCGACATCCACCCCAACCGGATCGCCGACGGGATGGTCCGCCTGGCCGAGCTGCGCCGCCGCCAGGGGCTGATCGAGGAGGCGGGGCGGCTGCTGGAGACCGCCGACGGCCACCACCTCGCGCCGCTCGTGCGCGCCCAGCTCGCGCTCGACCGCGGCGACGCGGCGACCGCCGTCCACGAGGCCGAGCGCTCGTTGCGCCGCCTGCCCCCTGAGGGGCTGACCGACCGCGCGCCCGCGCTCGAGGTGCTCGTGCGCGCCCGGCTCGCCGCCGGCGACGCGCCGGGCGCCGGCGAGGCCGCCGATCAGCTGCGGTCGATCGCGGCCAGCTCGGGGACCACGGCGAGCGCGGCGGCCGCGTCGTACGCGCAGGGCGTCCTCGCCGCGGCCGCGGCCTCGTGGGAGGAGGCGCGGACCGCCTTCGAGGACGCCGTCGACCTCTACGCCCGCTCCGGCGGGCGCTGGGAGGCCGCCCAGGCCCGGCGCGAGCTGGCCCGCGCGCTGCGCGCCCTCGGCCACGACGCCGCCGCCGAGCGCGAGGCGCGCACGGGCGACGAGGCGCTGCGCGCGCTCGGGGCGCACGCCGCCCCCGCCGAGGCCGCGGCGCCCGCGGGCCTGACCGCGCGCGAGCTCGAGGTCCTGCGGCTCGTGGCCCGCGGGCGCTCGAACGCCGAGATCGCCGCCGAGCTCGTGCTCAGCGTGCGCACCGTCGAGCGCCACATCGCCAACATCTACGACAAGATCGGCGCCTCCGGCCGCGCGGCGCGCGCGGCCGCCGCCTCCTACGCGCTGGCTGCCGGCGTCGCCTGAGCGGCGCGAATGGGTACCGCCGGCGCTCGAGTTGAGTGCCAGCACCGATGACGGCGCAGCGCTCCCGCGCGACGCTCCTCCCGCACATCCAGCAACCGAGGAGAGGGGCGCCATGCCCGGCTATTCGCAGGATCAGGTCCCGATCGAGTTCGAGGCCGACGTCGCCAAGATCCGCTCGATCGAGGCGGGCGGGATGACGCTCGCCTTCGAGCGCATGAGCGCGGGCGTCGAGACCGCCCCGCTCTTCAAGGGGCTGCCCGACGACGCGTGCCAGAGCCCGCACTGGGGCTACGTCATCGAGGGCCGCCTCGGGATCGTCGCCACGGACGGCTCCGAGGAGACGCTGACCACGGGCCAGGCCTACTACCTGCCCGCCGGCCACAACGTGGTCGTCGAGGAGGACACGCTCGTCCTCGAGTTCTCGCCCGCCCACGACCGCGCCCGGACGATGGAGCACGCCGCCCAGATGATGGCGGCGGCGGGCGCCTAGCCGATGCGCGACCGCCGCCTGCTCT
Organism: uncultured Actinomycetes bacterium; assembly: GCA_963851295.1. Lineage (GTDB taxonomy): Bacteria > Actinomycetota > Thermoleophilia > Solirubrobacterales > Solirubrobacteraceae > JAOPZW01. The sequence continues at coordinate 24,068 of CAWKOS010000013.1, forward strand.
CGGGCGCGGTGGGCCTCTCCGCGCTGGGCGACTTCCTCGGCTTCATTCCGCTGGCCCTGTACCTGCAGGAGCACACGGGGTCGGGGATCGCCGTCGCGGGGCTCTTCATCGCGCTGTGGACGCCGTCGGTGATCCTCGGCGGGCCGGCGGGGCTGCTCGCCGACCGCGTCGAGAGCCGCCGGCTGCTGCGCGACGTCTCGCTCGCGCAGGCGGCGGTCGCGGTCGTGCTCGCCCTGGCCTTCGGCGGCGTGGCGGCGACGCTCGCGCTCACGGCGCTGCTCGGCGTCGGGGTCGCGATCGCCCAGCCGGCCGAGTTCGCGCTCGCGCCGGCCGTCGCCGGCGCGGGCGGGGTCGCGGCCGTCAACGGGCGCATCGAGGCCGCCCGCTACCTGGGCTTCACCCTCGGCCCGGTCCTCGGCGGCCTGCTGGCCGCGGCCGGCGGCACGCGCATCGCGCTGCTCGCCAACGCTGCGAGCTTCCTGGCGGTCGCAGCGGCCGCGCAGGCGCTGCGGGCGCGGCGCGAGCCCGGCCCCCGCGACGCCGGCGGCGGAGGCGACCGCGCCCGCGCTCGCGACGGCTTCGCCTTCCTGCTCGGCGACGGCGTGCTCGCGCCGGTCGTGCTCGTCGCCTTCGTCTCGCTGCTGTTCATGACCGCGTCGGCGACCGCGGAGGTCTTCTTCGCCAAGGACGTCCTGCACGCCGGCGACAGCGGCTACGGCGTCCTCATGACGCTGTGGACGCTGGGCATGGTCATCGGCTCGACCGTCGTCGCGTCGCGCGTGCCGGCCGCCGCCTACGCGACGGGCGCCCTCGCCGCGATCGCCTTGCAGGGCGCCGGGCTCGCGCTGCCGACCCTGTGGCTCGTGCTGCCCTTCGCCCTCGGCGCCTACCTCGCGGGCGGCATCGGCCACGGCACGAAGAACGTCCTCGTGCGCACGCTCATCCACGACCGCGTGCCCGACGAGCTGCGCGGACGCGCGTGGGCCGCCTACAGCGCCGGGCGCAACGGGGCCGAGCTCTTCGCCCTCGTCGCGGGCGGCCTGCTCGTCGCGGCCATCGGCGCGCGCTGGACGCTGCTGCTCGCGGGCGCGCTGCCCGTGATCGCCGCCGGCGCCGCGCTGGCGCCTACGATCAGAGCACGATGGACGCGCGCGTCATGGGCATCCTCAACGTCACGCCCGATTCCTTCTCCGACGGGGGCGAGTGGTTCGCCTTCGACGAGGCCGTCGCGCACGCCCGCGAGCTGATCGCCGAGGGCGCCGACATCATCGACGTGGGCGGCGAGTCGACGCGCCCGGGATCGCTGCCGGTCGCCGTCGACGAGGAGCTGCGGCGCGTCGTGCCCGTCATCCGGATCCTGCGCGGCGCCGGCGCGCAGCTCAGCGTCGACACCGCCAAGCTGACGGTGGCCGAGGCCGCCGTCGAAGCGGGCGCGACCTTCGTCAACGACGTCACCGCCTTCCGCCACGAGCCCGAGCTGGCGGGCTTCGTCGCCGACCACCGCTGCGACTGCTGCCTCATGCACATGCTCGGCGAGCCGCGCACGATGCAGGACGACCCGCGCTACGACGACGTCGTCGACGACGTCCGCGCCTTCCTCGAGGCGCGCGCCGAGTTCGCCGTGGGCGAAGGGGTGCGCGAGGAGCGGATCATGGTCGACCCGGGGATCGGCTTCGGCAAGACGCTCCAGCACAACCTCGAGCTCCTGCGGCGCCTGGACGAGATCGCGGCCATCGGCTTCCCGGTCGTGATCGGAACCTCGCGCAAGTCGTTCCTCGCGCGCCTGACCGGCCGCGAGGACCCGCACGAGCGCGTCGCGGCGACGGTGGCGACGACCGTCCTCGCGCTCGAGCGCGGGGCGAGCGTCTTCCGCGTCCACGATGTGGCCCCCACGAAGGACGCCCTGGCGGTGGCGACTGCTACGTTGCGGGCCGATGGCGCCTGAGGACGACGAGGACCTCGACGACGAGCTCGAGGACGACGAGGACTACGACGACGACGACGAGGAGCACGAGGCTCCGCAGACCGAGGTGACCATCGAGGTCACCGGGCTCTCGCTCTACACGCACCACGGCGTCAGCGCCGCCGAGCGCGAGGTCGGCCAGCGGCTCGTGCTCGACCTGCGCATGGAGGTCGGCGAGTGCGACGCGACGGTCACCGACCTCGTGGAGGACACCGTCGACTACGCGGTCGTGTGCGAGCGCGTGGCGCTCGTCGCCCAGCAGCGCTCCTACAAGACCCTCGAGCGCCTGTGCTCGGCGATCGCCGACCGCCTGCTGGCGGACTTCGCCGCCGAGGAGGTCTGGGTCAAGGCGACCAAGCCCGAGCCGCCGATCCCGCTCCCGGTGGAGTCGGTGTCGGTCGAGGTCTGGCGCCAGTCGGGGGAGTAGGGCCTCGCGGCGCGCGGCCCGCTGACGCGACGCCTTGACAGGTGAGTGACCACTCACTCACACTATCCGCATGCCCGTCGCCGCCAGCCGCATGTCCGCCGGCGAGCGCCGCGAGCAGGTGCTCGAGGCGGCCCTGAAGGCGTTCGCGGCCACCGGCTACCACGGCACGACGACCGAGGCGATCGCCCGCGCGGCGGGCATCTCGCACGCCTACCTGTTCCGGCTCTTCCCGACGAAGAAGGCGCTCTTCCGGGCCTGCGGCGAGCGCTGCCAGGAGCGCACGCTCGACGCCTTCCGCAGCGCGGCGGCCGAGGCGGGCGGCGGGCCGCAGGCCCTCGAGGCCATGGGCGAGGCGTACTGGCAGATGCTCGCCGACCGCGACCAGCTGCGCATGCAGATGCAGATCTGGGCGGCGTGCTCGGACGACGAGATCCGCGCCGCCGCGAGCGCCCACTACGGCGAGGTCGTGCGCGAGATCGAGCGGCTCTCGGGCGCGGACCCCGAGACCGTGAGCGCCTTCATCGCCAAGGGCATGCTCCTCAACGTGGCCGCGACGCTCGACCTCGAGGCCCATCGGCGCAAGGGCTGGGTGCAGCGGCTGCTCGGGCGGCCGGTCCGATGACCGCGCTCGGCGACCGGATCTACCGCCATCGCGCGCGCGTGCTCGCGGCGGCCGTCCTGCTCTTCGCCGTCGCGGTCGTCCTCGGCGGCCCGGTGGCCGGCGAGCTGAAGGGCGCCGGCCTGAGCGACACCGGCTCGCAGAGCCACCGCATCGACCGCCAGATCGAGCGCGCCACCGGCGGGCGCGAGGACTTCGGCCTCACCGCCCTGCTGCGCCCCGGCGGCGACATCCGCACCGACGGGCGCGCGCGTGCGCGCCTGCGCGCCGTCCAGCGCGCGATCGCCGCCGACCCAGGCGTCTCGGCGACGCGCAGCTGGCTCGACGGCCACCCGGCGGCGCTGATCTCGCGCGACGCCACGCAGGCGCTCGTCGCCGCCTCCTTCGGCAAGGACGCCGACGAGCTCGACGTCGCCAAGCGGCTGCGCGCGAAGCTCGGCCCGCAGGGCGTGCGCTTCGGCGGCACCGGGCTGGCCGAGCCGGAGATCGGCGAGCAGGTCTCCAAGGACCTCGCCCGCGCCGAGCTGCTCGCCTTCCCGCTGCTCTTCGTGCTCGCGCTGTGGGTCTTCCGCGGCATGGTCGCGGCGCTCATGCCGCCGCTCGTCGGGGGCCTGAGCATCGTCTTCACCTTCCTGCTCATGCGGTTGGTCAACGCCGACGTCACGGGGCTGTCGATCTACGCGCTGAACCTCGTCACCGGCGTCGGGCTCGGCCTCGCGATCGACTACAGCCTGTTCATCGTCTCGCGCTACCGCGAGGAGGCCGCGAAGGTCGGCTACGGGCGCGAGGCCCTCGTGCACACGCTCGCTACCGCGGGGCGGACGATCCTCTTCAGCGCCCTGACCGTCGCGGCGGCGATGGCGTCGCTGCTCGTCTTCCCGCTGAAGTTCCTCTACTCGATGGGGGTCGGCGGCCTGCTCGCCTCGCTCGTGGCCGCGGCCGTGGCGCTGACGATCCTCCCGGCGCTGCTCGCGGTCCTCGGCCCGCGCATCAACGCACTGTCCATCGCGCGCTGGCGGCGCGCGGCCGACGCCGCCGCGCGGCCCGCGTCCGAGGGGCCCTGGTACCGCCTCGCGCAGTGGGTGATGCGCCACGCGCTGCCCGTCGCGGTGGCCACCTCGACGCTGCTCATCGTCGCGGGCCTGCCCTTCCTGCGCGCGGCCTTCGTCTCGGCCGACTGGCACATGGCGCCGCCCGGGTCGGAGCTGCGGGTCGTGGCGCAGGACGTCGAGCGCGACTTCGGCGCCGCCGCCGGCCAGCCGATCAAGGTCGTCGCCACCGCCGGTCCGCGCGACGACGCCGCCGTTGCCCGCTACGCGCGCGCCCTGGGCGAGCTGCCCGGCGGCGCGCGGGTGGCGCCGCCGCGGCGGATCGCGCCCGACGCCGTGGAGATCGACGTCGTCGCGCCAGGCGATCCGCGCTCGTCCGCCACGCGCGACCTCGTGCGCGAGATCCGCGCCGTCCCGGCGGGCTTCCCGGTCGGCGCGACCGGCAACGCGGCGCGCTTCATCGACCAGCAGTCGGCGCTCACGCGCTGGCTGCCGCTCGCCCTCGCCCTGCTCACGATCACGACCTTCGCCATCCTCTTCCTCATGACGGGCTCGGTCGTGCTCCCGGTCAAGGCGCTGATCATGAACCTGCTCACGCTGAGCGCGACCTTCGGCATCCTGGTGCTCGTCTTCCAGGACGGGCGCCTGGAGGGGCCGCTTCACTACGTGAGCCCGGGGGGCCTCGAGTCGACGCAGCCCGTGCTGCTCGCGGTCATCGCCTTCGGCCTGGCCACCGACTACGGCGTCTTCCTGCTCTCGCGCATCAAGGAGGCGCGCGACGGCGGCCGCGACGACCGCGAGGCCGTGGCCTTCGGCGTCGAGCGGACGGGGCGGATCGTGACCGCCGCGGCGCTGCTCTTCTGCGTGGCCATCGGCGCCTTCGCGACCTCGTCGATCGTCTTCATCAAGCTCCTCGGGCTCGGCACGGCGCTGGCGGTGGCGATCGACGCGACGATCGTGCGCGCGCTGCTCGTCCCGGCGCTGATGGCGCTGCTCGGGCGCTGGAACTGGTGGGCGCCGGCGCCGCTGCGGCGCCTGTACGCGCGCGTCGGGCTCAGCGAGGCGGCGCACGCTTGAGCACCTTCGCGCGGGCGACGGCGGTGGAGCGGGTCGGCGACGGAGCCTGGCGGGCCGGGTACGACGGCGCCTGGTCGACCCAGCTCGGCGCCAACGGTGGCTTCCTCGCCGCGATCGTCCTGCGCGCGATGGCCGCCGAGCTCGACGACGACGAGCGCGCGGCGCGCTCGCTCACGTGCCACTACCTGCGCCCGCCGGGCCCGGGCGAGCTGCGCCTCGAGGTCGCCGTCGAGCGCAGCGGGCGCTCGCTGAGCACGGTGACCGCGCGGCTGTCGGAGAACGGGGCGCTGTGCGTGCTCGGGGTGGGCGCCTTCGCGCGCGACTTCGAGGGGGCCGCCGACTACACCGACGCGCCGCCGCAGGCCCCGGTGCCCGAGGCGGTGGAGCGTCTGCCGCCCGTGGCCGAGGTCCCGATGACGTCGCAGTTCGTCATGCGCCCGACGATGGGGGCGCCGCTCTTCGCCGGCGCACCCGAGGCCGTCACCGGCGGCTGGCTGCGCTTCGCCGATCCCCAGCCGCTCGACGCCCCCGCGCTCGCGATGTACTCCGACGCCTGGTGGCCCTCGCCCATGCCGCGCCTGACGCGCCCCGCGGCGCTGCCGACGATCGACCTCACGGTGCACTTCCGGGCGCCGGCGGCCGCGGCGGCGATCGCCGACGAGCCGGTGCTCGCGGTCTTTCGCTCCTCGACGGCCGCCGGCGGCTTCTTCGAGGAGGACGGCGAGCTGTGGAGCCGCGACGGCGTCCTGCTCGCCCACTCGCGCCAGCTCGCGCTGCTCGTGGACGGCGGGCGATGACGATCGACGACGTCATGCCGACCTGGGACTGGCGCAGCGCGCATGCCACGCGCGTCGCCGCGTCGCCCGAGCGCGCGGCCGCTGCGGCGCGCGAGGTGACGGGTCGCGACCTGCCGCTCACCGGCCTGCTGATGCGCATCCGGATGCTGGGGCGGCGCGCCACCGGGGAGCGCCCCGTGCTCGACGCCATGGCGCGCATCGGGCTCGCCGTGCTCGTCGACGAGCCGGCCGCGGTGGTCGTCGGGGGCGCCCTGTCGCCGTGGCGGCTGCGCGGCGGCCACCGCCCGATCGCGTCGGCCGCCGAGCTGCGCGCCTTCGCCGAGCCCGGCTGGGTGCGCGCTGCGATGGCCTTCACCACGACGCCCGACGGCCACGGCTGCCGCCTGGCGACCGAGACGCGGATCGCCGCGACCGACGAGGCCGCGCGCCGGCGCTTCGGGCGCTACTGGCGCGTCATCGGGCCCTTCAGCGGGTTGACACGCCGAGAGATGCTCGCCGCGATCAAGCGCAGGGCCGAGACGTGAGGGGCTACCTGGGCCTCGGCTCCAACGTGGGCGACCGGCGCGGCAACCTCCAGGCCGCGGTCGACGCCCTGCCCGACCACGGCGTCCTCGTGCTCGGCTGCTCGTCGACCTACGACACCGATCCGGTCGGCGAGATCCTCGACCAGCCGTCGTTCCTCAACGCCTGCGTGCGCATCGAGACCGCCCTGGAGCCCGAGGCGCTGCTCGATGCGTGCAAGGCGATCGAGCGCGAGCTCGGCCGCGACCTCGAGAGCACGATCCGCCACGCGCCGCGCCCGATCGACGTCGACCTGCTGCTGCTCGGCGACGAGCCCTACTCGTCGCAGCGGCTGACGCTGCCCCACCCCGAGGCCACGCGGCGGCGCTTCGTCCTCATCCCGCTGCTCGAGCTGGACTTCGACCTCGCCACGCCGGACGGCACGCGCCTGAGCGACTGCCTTGCCGCGATGCCGCTCGATGAGGGCGTGCGCCGCGACGGGCCGCCGCTGCGCCTGCCGGCCCACTAGCGCAGGCTCGTCAGCAGGCGGCCGAGGACCGCGTCGACCTCGTCGCGCGCCCGCTTCGGGTCGGCCGCCGTGGCCACGTAGAGCGCGGCCTCGTCGACGGCGCCGATGAGCACGTGGGCCAGCGGGGGGACGGGCTGGGGCGCGAGCTGGCCCGCGTCGATGGCGCCCTGGAGCACGGTCTCGACGAGGCCGAAGCCATAGCGCATGGCGATCGCGCGCCAGCGCTCCCAGCCGAGCACCGAGGGGCCGTCGAGCAGGACGATGCGCTGGGTCTCGGGCTCGGTGCTCGCTTCGAGCCACGCGGCCGTGCCCGCGCGCAGCGCGGAGAGCGGGTCGGCGGCGCCGATGGCGACGGCGGCCGCGCCGATCCGCTCGGACAGCTCGGCCTCGACGCGCTCGAAGACGGCCGCGAAGAGCTCGGTCTTGTCGGCGAACTGGTGGTAGAGCGCGCCGCGCGTGACGCCGGCCGCGCGCACGATCTCCTCGGTGCCGACCGCGGCGAACCCGCGCTCGGCGAAGAGCGGGCGGGCGGCCGCGACCAGCGCGGCGCGGGTCGCCTCGGAGCGCTCGGCGTGCTTGGTGCGCTTGACATTCATACTGTCTGTATCCAAAATACGTACAGTCTGCACGCAAATCTAGACGACCGCGAGGACGACATGCCCGACATCAAGCTTCCGCAGGGGACCATCCGCTACGGCGACGCCGGCCAGGGACCGGCGATCGTCTTCGTCCACGGCCTGCTCGTCGACTCGACGCTGTGGCGCAAGGTCGTCCCGCTGCTGGAGGGCGAGGCGCGCTGCATCGCGCCCGACCTCCCGCTCGGCTCCCATCGGATCGCCATGAACGCCGACGCCGACCTCAGCCCGGCGAGCGTCGCCGCGCTGGTCGGCGACCTCCTGGCGGCGCTCGACCTCGAGGACGTCACCCTCGTCGGCAACGACACCGGCGGCGCCATCTGCCAGCTCGTGGCCCTCGACCACGGCGAGCGCGTCGGTCGCCTCGTGCTCACCAACTGCGACTGCTTCGAGGTCTTCCCGCCCAAGGAGTTCGTGCCGATGGTCAAGGCCGCGAAGGTCCCCGGCGCGCTCTACGCGGCGGTGCAGCCAATGCGCGCCGCCGCCGCGCGGCGCTCGCCGCTGGCCTACGGCTGGCTCGCGCACGACATCCCCGACGAGGTCACCGGCGCGTGGGTCCAGCCCTTCCTCGAGGATGCCGGCGTGCGCCGCGAGACCGCCGCCTTCATGCGCGCGATCGACAAGGCGACGATGCTCGACGCCGGCGCGCGCCTGCCCTCGCTCCAGATCCCTTCGCTCGTGGCATGGGGCCAGGACGATCGCTTCTTCTCGCGCGAGCTCGGCGAGCGCCTGGCCACCGCGCTCGGCGCCCGCCTTGCGCCGATCGAGGGCGCGCGCACGTTCGTGAGCGAGGACGCGCCCGAGGCCCTCGCCGAGCTGATCCGCGCCTTCGTGCGCGAGGGGGCCGCGCAGGCGGCCTAGGTGTAGTTCCTGAGCACGTTGTTCGGGGTGCCGGGTCGCTGTGAGGCCCGTTGCGGTGCGAACAGCTCACCGAGGAACGGGTCCGTGCCCCGGGGGGTCGAACGTCGGTTCTACCCGGTGTGGACGGGGGAAGACCGACGTTCGGCGTCCCCCGGGGGCCGGCGGCGCCCCCCGGGGGCCGGCGGCGCGGCGGACTGGTCTCCCTCGGTGAGCTGTTCGCGCCCACGCCGGCGTGGCGGGGACGCCGAACAACCTGCCCAGGTCTTACACCTAGGGCAGCCACTCGGCGGGGAACACGCCCGCCGGGGTCGACCCCGGCCAGTCCGGGAACAGCGCCCGGGCGTGCGCCTCGGCCGGCCGGCCCGCCGTCAGGGCGGCGACGTCGCCGAGCGTGAGCGCCAGCCGCGTGCTCGAGGCGATCTGGAGGTCGGCGGCGTTCACGGCCTCGGTGCCGAGGACGCCGTCGGCGATCCAGCCGTCGATGCGGTCCAGGTGGCCCGGGAGGGCGCGCAGGTCGGCGCGGACGGCGCCCTCGTCGGTCGCGCTGAGCCTGCGCTCGATGAAGCTCACCGCGGGCGCGGCCGCGCGCACGGCGAGGGTCGGGAGCGCGAAGCGCGAGCCCTCCTGGTAGCTCTTCATCGCCTGCGGGCAGAGCGTCAGCGTCTGCCACACCAGCCGGCGGACGAGCGGCTGCCAGACCTCCTCGCCCCACTCCTCGGCGCGCGCCACCTCGACGCGGGCCGCGTCGTCGGCCGGGAAGAGCGGCGGGCTGGGCGCAAGCTCCTCCAGGCGCCGCAGGATCGCCCGCGACCCCGAGACCTTCTCGCCGGACTCGAGCACGACACCGGGCACCGTCCGGCGCCCGAAGCGGGCCCGCTGCAAGGCCGCGTGCAGCGGCGGCATGAGCTCCACGACCGTGTAGGGAACGGACTTCAGGTCCATCGCGCGGGCCACCGCGGCGCACGGATGCGAGCCGTGGACGACGTAGAGCTTCGCCGGCATGGGACGATCCTAGGCCGTGCTCCTCGTCGTCGACGTCGGCAACACCCAGACCCACTTCGGGACCTATCGCGACGGCCAGCTCGTCGAGCACTGGCGCTTCACGACCGTGCGCGACTCCACCGCCGACGAGCTCGGCGCCGTCCTGCGCAACCTGCTCGAGCTGCGCGGCATCGGGCTGGCCGACCTCAGCGCCTCGATCGTCTCGAGCACGGTGCCCCAGCTGCGCCCCGAGTGGGAGGCGATGGCCGCCCGCTACCTCGACCACGAGATGCTCGCCGTCGGCCCGGGGATCAAGACGGGCATGGCCCTGCGCTACGACAACCCGCGCGAGATCGGCCCCGACCGGCTCGTCAATGCGGTCGCGGCCTACGACCGCGTCCACGGCGCCTGCGTCGTCGTCGACTTCGGCACCGCGGTGACCTACGACCCGGTCTCGGCCGAGGGCGAGTACCTGGGCGGCATCATCACCCCCGGGGTCGAGATCTCGATGGAGGCGCTGACCACCCGCGCCGCGGCGCTGCCGAAGATCGAGCTCGGGCCGCCGCGCTCGCTCATCGGCAAGACGACGGTCGACGCGATCCGCAGCGGCGTCGTCTACGGCTTCGCCGGCCAGGTCGACGGCATCCTGCGCCGCCTGCGCGCCGAGATGGGCGACGACATCGAGACGATCGCCACCGGCGGGCTGGCGGAGCACATCGTCCCCTTCACCGAGGAGATCGACGAGACGGACGACCTCCTCACGCTGACCGGCCTACGCTTGTTGCATGAGCGCAACTCCTGAGCTCACGACGCCCTGGCGCATCGGCGCCGTCACGATCCCCAACCGGGTCGTGCTCGCGCCGCTGGCCGGGATCGGCAACTGGTTCGTGCGCCTGCAGGCCAAGCGCTACGGGGCGGGCCTCGCGGTCTCCGAGATGGTCTCGAGCTTCGCCATCCACCATCGCAACGACAAGACGATGCGCGAGCTGCTGCGCATCCACCCCGACGAGCGCGCCGCCGGGCCGGTCTCGATCCAGCTCTTCGGCCAGGACCCCGAGGTCATGCGCTCCGCCGCCGCCACGGTCGCCGAGCACGGCGCCGACCTCATCGACCTCAACATGGGCTGCCCCGTGCCCAAGGTCTGCAAGACGGGCGCCGGCGCGGCCCTCATCAAGGACCCCGACACGGCGGTCGCGGTCGCGCGCGCGGCGCGCGAGGGCTCGGGCCTGCCGGTGACGGTCAAGCTGCGCTCCGGCCAGCGCCCGGGCGAGACCGACGGCTACGAGCTCGCCCACCGCCTGGTCCACGCCGCCGGCGTGAGCGCGATCGGCTTCCATCCGCGCAGCGCCGCCGTCCATCACAAGGGCACGCCCGACTACGACCTCGCCGCGCGGCTCGTGGAGAGCCTCGACGCGCCCGTGATCCTCACCGGCGGCCTGCGCGACCCCGAGGCCGTCCGCGCCGCCTACGAGCGGACGGGCGCGGCCGCGGTCATGCTCGCGCGCGGCGCGCTGGGCAACCCGTGGCTCTTCGAGCAGCTCCTCGGCACGCGCGCGCGGCGGCCGACTCCCGAGGAGGTCCTGGCCGAGCTCGACTGGGTCATGGACCGCGCCGTCGAGCACCTCGGAGAGGAGCGCGCGGGGCGCTACCTGCGCAAGTTCTACCCCTGGTACCTGGACAGGCTGGACGCCTCGAAGGCCCTCCAGCAGGCCATGCAGTCGACGGCCACGGTGGGGGACGCGCGGGCGCTGTTGAGAGGCGTGCAGGCACTACCGGCGGCCGCTTAGAGCGGCGCTATACTGCGCCGCTCGTCCAGCCAGCCCGCCCCCATGCTTCCCCGCCGCTGAGCGGGGTTTCCTGTCTCCGGCGGGCGCCACCCACACCACCCCACGCCCATGCCCAAGGACGTCATCCTCACCCCCCAGGGTCTCGAGAAGCTCCAGCGCGAGCTCGACGACCTGCAGACCAACAAGCGCCGCGAAGTGGCTGAGCGCATCAAGGAGGCGCGCGAGTTCGGCGACATCTCCGAGAACTCCGAGTACGACGACGCCAAGAACGAGCAGATGATGCTCGAGCAGAAGATCGCGCAGCTCGAGGAGCGCCTGCGCTCGGCGCAGGTCGTCGACACCTCCGAGCTCTCGACCGACATCGTGCGCGTCGGCGTGACCGTCAACGTCAAGGACGAGAAGACGGGCGACAGCGACAAGTACACGATCGTGGGCTCGGCGGAGGCCAACCCGTCCGAGAAGAAGCTCTCCAACGAGTCGCCGGTCGGCAAGGCGCTCATCGGGCACAAGCGCAACGACACCGTCGACGTCTCGCTGCCCAACGGCAAGAAGCGCAAGCTCAAGATCACCAAGATCGACGTCGCCTGAAGGCCGCGATGGCCGACGAGGAAGGCTCCGAGCTCCTCGCGACGCGCCGCGCGAAGCTCGAGCGCCTCCGCGCGGAGGGCGTCGATCCCTTCCCGCACGCGTATCCGGGGGTCACGCCGGTGGCGGCGATCCACGCGGCGCACGCCGACCTGCCCGCGGGCGAGGACTCCGACGCGCGCTACCGGGTCGCCGGGCGCCTGCACGCCCGCCGCGGCCAGGGCAAGATGGCCTTCCTCGACCTCGACGACCGCTCGGGGCGCATCCAGCTGCAGGCGAAGGCCGACGTCCTGGGCGAGGAGGCGATGGCGCGCCTGCTCGACCTCGACCTCGGCGACATCGTCGGCGTCGACGGCGTCGCCTTCCGCTCGCGCCGCGGCGAGCTGTCGCTGCGCGTCGAGGGCTACGAGCTGCTGGCCAAGAGCCTGCGCCCGCCGCCCGACAAGTTCCACGGCCTGCAGGACGTCGAGACCCGCTTCCGCCACCGCGAGCTCGACCTCATCGCCAACGAGGAGTCGCGCGCCGTGTTCATCGCGCGCGCCCGCGTGGTCAGCGCGATGCGCGCCTACCTCGACGAGGCGGGCTTCATCGAGGTCGAGACGCCGATCCTGCAGCCGCTGTACGGCGGCGCGATGGCGCGGCCGTTCACGACGCACCACAACGCCCTGGACCGCGAGCTCTACCTGCGCATCGCCACCGAGCTCTACCTCAAGCGGCTCATCGTCGGCGGCCTGGAGCGCGTCTACGAGCTGGCCAAGGACTTCCGCAACGAGGGCATCTCCTACAAGCACAACCCCGAGTTCACGATGCTCGAGTGGTACGAGGCCTACGCGGACTACGAGGACGTCATGCGCCGCGTCGAGGAGCTCCTGCCGCGCGTCGCGCAGGCCGCCGGCTACGACGGCGAGATCGACTTCACGCCGCCCTACCGCCGCGTCGCACTGCGCGACGCCATCCACGAGGCGACGGGCATCGACGTCCTCGAGCTGCGCGACCGCGACGCGCTGGCCGCCGCCATCGCCGCCTCGGGCTCGGACATGCCGACCGACGGCCTGACGTGGCCCGAGCTGGTGGACGACCTCTTCTCCAAGGCGGTCGAGCCGACGCTCATCCAGCCGACGTTCGTCATCGACTTCCCGCAGGAGATCTCCCCGCTGGCCAAGGACCACCGCTCCAAGCCGGGGCTGGTCGAGCGCTTCGAGGCCTTCGCCGGCGGCATGGAGATCGCCAACGCCTTCACCGAGCTCAACGACCCCGACGAGCAGCGCGCGCGCTTCGAGGCCCAGCAGCGCTTCGCCGCCGAGGGCCACGAGGAGGCCATGCCCCTCGACGAGTCCTACCTGCAGGCGCTCGAGCACGGCCTGCCGCCGACCGGCGGGATCGGGATCGGGATCGACCGCCTCGTGATGCTGCTCACGGGCCGGCGCACGATCCGCGAGGTCGTCCTCTTCCCGGCGATGCGCGACTGACCGGCCGTGCGCCGCGCCGCCCTCATCGCCCTCGCCCTCCTGGCGGCGGCCTGCGGGGGAGGGGGCGGGGACAGGGCCGGCAGCGCGGCGAGCACGTCGGGTGGCGCCGCGGCGACCACGGCGGGCACGGCCGTCAAGCCCGCGCCGCGCCCGGCGCAGGCGCCGCCGCCGCGCCTGACCGCCTCGCGCGCCTGCCCGCGGGCCCCGGGCTTCACCTGCTCGACGCTCACGGTCGCGCTCGACCACTCGGGGGCCACCCCGGGCACGCTGAAGCTCGCGGTCGCGGTCGCCGACAACGCGAGCGCCCCCAAGGGCGTCCTCCTCGCCCTGACGGGAGGCCCCGGCCAGGGCGGCGTCGCCTTCATCCCACGCACGCGCGTGCGGATGCGCGCGCTGCTGCACGACTACCGCCTGGTGATGCTCGACCAGCGCGGCACCGGCGTGCGCCCGCTGCGCTGCGCGGCCCTGCAGCGCGCGGTCGGGACCTCGGACCTCACGGTGCCGCCGCCCGGCACGGTCGAGGCGTGCGCGCGCACGCTGGGCCCCGACCGCCGCTACTACTCGACCGCGGACACCGTCGCCGACCTCGACGACCTGCGCGCCGCGCTGCGCGCCGACAAGCTCACCCTCGACGGCGTCTCCTACGGGACCTTCGTGGCCGAGCGCTACGCGATCGCCCACCCCGACCGCGTCGCGCGGCTCGTCCTCGACTCCGTCGTGCCCTCAGCCAGCCTCGACACGCTCGAGGTTGACGGGATGCACGAGACCGCCCGCGTCCTGCGCGCCGTGTGCCGCGCGCAGCACTGCCCCGGCGACCCGGCGGCCGACCTCGCGGCGGTCGTGCGCCGCTACCACGACGGCCCCGAGCTCGACGACACCCTCGTCGCGCTGAGCGTCGGCGCGCCCGACTTCCCCGGGGTCCTGGCCGCGCTGCGCCAGGCGCGCGCCGGGCACCCGCAGCACCTGCGGCGGATCGTCAGGCTCGTCGCGCGCGCCCAGAAGGCGCCCGCCTACGTCCTCAGCCAGGGCCTGCACGCCGCGACGCTGTGCGGGGACGCCCGCCCGCCATGGGGCGGTCCCGACGTCCCGATCGCCGGCCGCAGGGCCGCGCTCGACCGCGCCGCCGCGAGCACCGACCCGAGCCCCTACGACCAGGCGACGGTCGCCGGCAACGGCTTCGCGCAGACCTGCCTGCGCTGGCCGCCGACCCCGGGCCCGGCGCCGCCCGCGAGCGAGAACCTGCCCGACGTGCCGACGCTGCTGCTCGCCGGCGACCGCGACCTCTCGACGCCGCTGCCGTGGGCGCGCAACCAGGCCGCGCACTCGCCCGGAGGCCGCCTCGTCGTGGTCCACGGGGCCGGCCACTCCACGCAGGCGCACTCGCCGGGCAACGCCGGCCGGGCCGCGGCGCAGCGCTTCCTGCTCGGCTGACGGCGCCGCGAGCGGCGTACTTCGCCCACTGAGCGGGAAGCCTCCGCGGCATGGCGCAGGGGCCGACAGACACGTTGGTAGACTGGCCCATGGCCTGCCAGCGACTCCCGAACTTCCGTTTCCCGGCTCAGGGGACGGGCAGTCGGGCCGATTACCCGTCCCACGAAGACCACGCCCAAGGACCAAGCATCGACCGAGGCTGAGGCTTCAACCCGCACAGCAGGAAGGACCAGCAGCACATGTTCGAGCGATTCACAGAACGGGCCCGCCAGGTCGTCGTTCTCGCGCAGGAGGAAGCGCGAACGCTCAAGCACAACTACATCGGCACCGAGCACATCCTGCTCGGTCTGCTGCGCGAGGAGGAGGGGCTTGCCGCTCGCGTGCTCGAGTCCCTCGACATCACTGTGGAGCGCGTGCGCGCGCAGGTCGTGCGCATCGTCGGCTCCGGCGAGGAAGTGACGTCCGGGCAGATCCCGTTCACCCCTCGCGCCAAGAAGGTCCTCGAGCTCGCCCTCCGCGAGGCGCTGAGCCTGGGCCACAACTACATCGGAACCGAGCACATCCTGCTCGGCCTCGTCCGCGAGAACGAGGGCGTCGCCGCGCGCATCCTGCTCGACTTCGACGCCGACTCCGAGAAGATCCGCAACGAGGTCATCCGCATGCTCTCCGGGCCCGGCGGCCGCCGCCAGAGCGGCCAGGGCGCGGGCGCCGGCGCCGCCGGCGCGTCGGGCGAGGGCAAGAAGTCCTCGAAGCTGCTCGACCAGTTCGGGCGCAACCTGACCAAGCTCGCGGCCGAGGGCAAGCTCGACCCCGTCGTCGGTCGCGAGACCGAGATCGAGCGGATCATGCAGATCCTCTCGCGCCGCACCAAGAACAACCCGGTGCTCATCGGCGAGCCGGGCGTGGGCAAGACCGCCGTGGTCGAGGGCCTCGCCCAGCGCATCACCAACGCCGACGTGCCCGAGCTGCTCAAGGGCAAGCAGATCTACACGCTGGACCTCGCGGCGCTCGTCGCCGGCTCGAAGTACCGCGGCGAGTTCGAGGAGCGCCTCAAGAAGGTGATGAAGGAGATCACCCAGCGCGGCGACATCATCCTGTTCATCGACGAGCTCCACAACCTCGTCGGTGCGGGCGCCGCCGAGGGCGCGATCGACGCCGCGTCGATCCTCAAGCCCGCGCTGGCTCGCGGCGAGCTGCAGACCATCGGCGCCACCACGCTCGACGAGTACCGCAAGTACCTCGAGCGCGACAGCGCCCTGGAGCGCCGCTTCCAGCAGATCCGCGTCGACCAGCCCACGACCGAGGAGACCGTCCAGATCCTCAAGGGCCTGCGCGACCGCTACGAGAGCCACCACAAGGTCGAGATCACCGACGAGGCCCTCGAGGCCGCCGCCGAGCTGGCCGACCGCTACATCTCCGACCGACAGCTGCCCGACAAGGCCATCGACCTCATCGACGAGGCCGCGTCGCGCATGCGCATCAAGTCGATGACCTCCCCGCCGAAGTACCGCGAGCTCGAGGACGAGATCGAGGAGACGCGGCGGGCCAAGGAGGCGGCGATCGAGGCGCAGGAGTTCGAGAAGGCCGCCAACCTGCGCGACCAGGAGCGCAAGCTCACGAACAAGAAGCGCGAGCTCGAGGAGCAGTGGGAGCGCGGCGAGGGCGAGCACGAGCGGCCCGCCATCGGCGAGGACGAGATCGCCGACATCGTCTCGATGTGGACCGGCATCCCGGTGTTCAAGCTCACCGAGGCCGAGACGCAGAAGCTCATGCGCATGGAGGACGAGCTCCACAAGCGCGTCATCGGGCAGGCGCCGGCGGTCGAGGTCATCTCGAAGGCCATCCGCCGCTCGCGTGCCGGCCTGAAGGACCCCAAGCGCCCGACGGGCTCGTTCGTCTTCCTCGGCCCATCGGGCGTGGGCAAGACCGAGCTGGCCCGCACGCTCGCCGAGTTCCTGTTCGGCGACGAGGACGCGATGGTGCGCATCGACATGTCCGAGTACATGGAGAAGCACGCCGTGTCGCGGCTCGTGGGCTCGCCTCCGGGCTACATCGGCTACGACGAGGGCGGCCAGCTGACCGAGGCCGTGCGGCGCAAGCCGTACTGCGTGCTCCTGCTCGACGAGATCGAGAAGGCGCACCCGGACGTCTTCAACATCCTCCTGCAGATCCTCGAGGACGGCCGGCTCACCGACTCGCAGGGGCGGACGGTCGACTTCCGTCACGCCATCGTGATCATGACCTCGAACATCGGCGCCCAGGAGATCGCGCGCAACACGCCGCTGGGCTTCGCGGTCTCCGACGACGAGACCGGCATCACCTACGAGGACATGAAGAACCGGATCATGGGCGAGCTCAAGAAGGTGTTCCGCCCGGAGTTCCTCAACCGCATCGACGAGGTCGTCGTCTTCCACAAGCTCACGAAGGACGAGATCAAGACCATCGTGGAGCTCCTCCTGCGCCGCATCCGCGAGTCGCTGGCGGAGCGCGAGCTGCAGCTCGAGCTGGCGGAGGACGCCAAGGACCTGCTCGTCGAGAAGGGCTGGGACCCGTCGATGGGCGCCCGCCCGCTGCGCCGGGCGATCCAGCGCTACATCGAGGACCCGCTGGCCGACTTCGTGCTGCGGGCCGAGCTCATCCCGGGCGCGACCGTCATGGTCGGGCGCGCGCCGGAGGGCGAGGACCCCGAGGTGACGCTCGAGGTCGTCGAGCCCAAGAAGGTGCCCGCCGCCGTCGGCGGCGGCGCGCCCGAGGCCGAGGAGGGCAGCAGCGGGCCCGAGCAGCCCGCGGAACCCTCCCCGCCGCCGCCACCCGCGGCGGACGCAGAGCCGTCCTGACCTGATGAGGGCCGCCGCAAGGCGGCCCTCACTCGTTGTACGCTCGCGCGCTGACATGGACCCTGCGCGACTGAAGAACATCCCCGTCTTCGCCGACCTGAGCGACGACGAGCTCGACCACATCGCCGCGCTCGCGGCCGAGGTCTCCGTCCCCGAGGGCAAGGAGCTCGTCCGCGAGGGCGACTACTCCTACGACGTCCTGGCCATCGAGGAGGGCACCGCCCGCGTCGAGCGCCACGGCGAGCGCCTCGCCGATCTCGGGCCCGGCGACGTCGTCGGCGAGATGGGCGTCCTCGAGCGCGAGCAGCGCAACGCGACGGTCGTCGCCACCTCGCCGATGCGCCTGGTGACGCTCACGAGCTGGGACGTCCGCCGCCTGCAGAAGACGGCCTCGAGCGCCGTCGACCACCTGCGCGAGGTGGTCGCGGCGCGCAAGGACGAGGCGTAGCGGCTCAGCTGCTCGGGATCGCGACCGCGTAGCCGTAGACGAGGCACTGCGCGGGGCCCGCGCCGCCGCCGTCGCCGCGCACGACGCCGTTGACGACGTAGTTGGTCCCCTTGCGCTCGAGATGCAGCTCGAAGGTGTTCGAGCCGTGGATCGTGAACGCGTGCGTGGCGCCGTTGGGGAGGCCCGCGACGGCCGCGTCGCCGTTGCCGACGCGGCGGCTGAGGTTGACCGTCTCGCCGGAGGTGTTGGCGAAGGTCAGCGTCGTGGCGGGGTCCAGGCGCCCGGCGGTCGCGTTCTCGTCGAAGCACGACGCCGTCACCGAGCCGATCTCGGGGACCGAGCCGACGCCCGTCGGCGCCAGGCGCTGGTTGTCGATCACGGCGAACGAGCGGCCGAACGTGCTCGAGGTCCCGCGCACGACGCCGCCGAGGTCGAGGTACTTCGCGCGGATCGTGCCCTTCGCGGCGCCGGAGCGCTGCGTGGCGACGAGCTTGCCGGCCGCCTTGCTGCGCACGGTGCCGTCGGCGACGGCGCTCTTGCCGTCGACCGCGCCCGCGTTGCTGGCGAAGTTCACGGCCGCGATCGCGCTGCCGCTCGTGGCCATGACGAGGGCGATGATCGAGATGACAAGCGCCGGCGAGGGCCGCTTGGGTCGCATGTGGGTGCCTCCTCCTCGGGGGTAGGTTGTCGGGGTGGACAACACCGACGTGGTCATCAAGGTGCGCGATAACGGTCCGTACAAGGTCACGGGTCCGGTGACGGTCGTCGACGCCGAGGGCCATGCCTTCGCGCTGCCCGAGGGCCCGGTCGCGCTGTGCCGGTGCGGACGCTCGCGGACGAAGCCCTTCTGCGACGCCTCCCATCGCGAGTCCGGCTTCGAGGCCTGCGAGCGTGCCGGTGCCTAGCGGCCGCGGCGACTCGACGCGGGCGGCGCACGCGGGGCTGCCGGCGGCCGCCGACGGGCAGCCCTTCCTGCCGGGCCCGACCTTCGCCGCGCCCTACCACCTCGCCGGCCCCGCCGACGCCTCGCGCTTCAACTACGGCCGCTACGACAACCCGAGCTGGGCGCGCCTGGAGGACGCGCTGGGAGAGCTCGAGGGCGCCCAGAGCGTCGTCTTCGCCGCCGGGATGGCGGCCGTCAGCGCCGTCGTGCTGCCCAACGTGCACAGCGGCGACGTGCTCGTCGCCCCCTCGGACGCCTACCCCGGCATCCGCTCGATCGCCCACGACGTGCTCGCGCCCAACGGCGTCGAGGTGCGGCTCGTGCCGACGGACGACGACGCCGTCCGCGAGGCGCTGCCGGGGGCGACGCTCGTGTGGCTGGAGTCGCCGTCCAACCCGGGGCTCGACGTCCTCGACCTGCCCGCGCTGGCCGCCGAGGCGCACGCGGCCGGCGCCCTGGTCGCCGTCGACAACACGCTCGCGGGGCCGCTGCGCCAGCGCCCGCTCGAGCTCGGCGCCGACTTCTCGGTCATGAGCGCCTCCAAGTACCTGGGGGGCCACAGCGACCTCATCCTCGGCACCGTCGCGGTGGCCGACGAGGCGCGGGCGGCGGCCTTGCGCGCCTGGCGCATCGCCACCGGCTCGATCCCCGGGCCGTTCGAGGCCTGGCTGGCGCACCGCTCGCTGGCGACGCTCGCGCTGCGCCTCGAGCGCCAGGAGGCGAGCGCCCGCGCCATCGTCGAGCTCTTGGGCGGCCGCGACGACGTCGCCGGGGCGCGGTGGCCCGGCGTGGGCTCGGTCGTGTGCTTCGACCTCGCCACCGAGGCCCGCGCCGAGGCCTTCCTCGCGGCCTGCGAGCTCGTGGCCCAGGCGACGAGCTTCGGCGGCCTTCACTCGGTCGCCGAGCGGCGCGCCCGCTGGGGCTCCGACGCCGTCGGCGAGGGCTTCATCCGCCTCAGCGCCGGCATCGAGGACACGGCCGACCTCGTGGCCGACGTCGAGCGCGCGCTGGAGCTCAGCCGACCCTGAAGGCGGTGCCCCAGATGAGGCAGGCGGCGTTGGGTCCCGGGGAGCTGTCGGTGCGGGCCGCGCCCGTCACGAGCACCGAGCGCCCGCGCGCCTCCATGATGAGCTCGAAGAGGCCGTCGGCGCTGGCGAGGATCGAGACCGGCTGGGCCTTGGGCGCGGTGAAGACGATCGGGCGCTGAGCGGTCGCGACGTCGCGGCCGAGCAGGCGCGAGACGTTGACGCCGCTGCTCACCGAGGCGGTGAAGGTGATCGAGGTGCGCGTCGTCTGGGTGCCGACCGCGGGGTCGACGTCGTCGCACTGGGCGTCGAAGCGCCCGATCCCGGGGACGATGAGCAGCGGGGTCGGGTGGCCGGCCTGGTTGTCCGCCGTGTGCAGGTACTTCGAGAGCGTCATCGTCCCGCCGCGCATCACGCCGTCCAGGAAGCGCGCGGGGATCTGGCCCTTGCCGTCGCCGCCGGTCTGGGTGGCCACCAGCTTGCCCGCGGCCGTCCGCAGCGACGCGCTGGCCCCCACCGCGCTCTTGCCGTCGACCGCGCCCGAGTTGCGGGCGTAGTTCACCGCCGCGATCGCCGTGCCCGAGAGGGCGACGATCAGCGCGATGACGGCGACGACCATGGCGGGTGACGGCAGGCGAAGCTTCACGACGGCCTCCTTCGGCGTGGTAGCGCGGGACCCTATCGCCGCCAACCCGGCCACGAGGCAGGAGGTGCGGCGCCGGTAGGGTGGCCGTCCCATGGAGGGCTACCTCGAGCACGGCGGCCATCGCACCTGGTACCGGATCGTCGGCGAGCTGGATCCCCGCGCCGCGCGCGCCGCGGCGATCATCTGCCACGGCGGCCCCGGCGCCACGCACGACTACGTGACCTCGATCGCGGAGCTGCGGCGCTCGGGCCGGGCCTGCGTCCTCTACGACCAGCTCGGCAACGGGCGCTCCGACCACCTGCCCGACGCCGACCCCTCGTTCTGGACCGTCGAGCTCTTCGAGCGCGAGCTCGCGGCGCTCGCCGCCCATCTGGGGATCGCCGAGCGCTACCACGTCATCGGGCAGTCGTGGGGCGGCATGCTCGCGCTCGTGCACGCGCTCGAGCGGCCCGCGGGCCTCGTGAGCGTGGTGGCCGCCGACTCGCCCGCGTCGATCGCGGCCTTCGTGGCCGGCTGCAACGAGCTCCTCGACGAGCTCGACCCCGCCGTGAGCGAGACGATCCGCGCGGGCGAGCGCAGCGGCGAGACCGCGACGCCCGAGTTCCAGGCCGCGGCGATGGAGTTCTACAAGCGCCACGTCTGCCGCCTGGACCCGTGGCCCGAGGAGGTCGTGCGGAGCTTCGACGCGATGGAGAGCGACCCGACGGTCTACGCGACAATGAATGGGCCGACCGAGTTCACGGTCGTGGGGACGATCAAGGACTTCGACATCACCGAGCGGCTGCCGGAGGTCGAGGTCCCGGTGCTGCTCGCGTCGGGCGCCTACGACGAGGTCCGCCCGAAGGTGGTCGCCGACATGGACGCGCGGCTGCCCAACAGCGAGCACGTGATCTTCGAGCACTCCAGCCACATGCCCCACGTCGAGGAGCGCGAGCGCTTCCTGCGGGTGGTCGAGGAGTTCCTGGAGCGGGTCGAGGCCTGAGCCGCCCGCGGCATCGCGCCGCGCCGCCCGCGGGGGGGATTCGACCGCCCCGCGCCCTAGGCTCCGCAGGTGCCCAAGCCGACCTCAGTGTTCGCGTGCTCCGCGTGCGGGGCCCAGACGCCCAAGTGGCACGGCCAGTGCCCGTCCTGCGGGGAATGGAACACGCTGTCCGAGGAGCGCGTCGCGGCGGCGAGGGCCGGCGGCGGTGGGCGTTCCCGGCATGGCGCGCGCGGCGTGCCGGCGGCCCGGCCCGTGCCGCTGCGCGAGGTCAGCGCCCAGCGCGCACCGCGCCTGCAGACGTCGATCGGCGAGCTCGACCGCGTGCTCGGCGGCGGCCTCGTGCCCGGCTCGCTCGTGCTGCTGGGCGGCTCGCCGGGGATCGGCAAGTCGACGCTGACCAACATGGCCCTGGGCCACCTGGCGGCGGCCGGGCGCGCCACGCTCTACGTCTCCGGAGAGGAGTCCGCGGCGCAGATCCGCCTGCGCGCTGAGCGCCTGGGGTCCGCCGCGCTCGACGTCCCCGTGCTCGCCGAGACCGACCTCGACGCCGTCCTCGCCGTGCTCGAGGCCGAGCGCCCGGACGCCTGCGTGGTCGACTCGGTGCAGACGCTGCACTCCGCCGCCCTGGAGTCCGCGCCGGGCACCGTCGGCCAGGTCCGCGAGGTGGCCACGCGCATCAGCGAGGTCGCCAAGCGCCAGGGCACCGCCGTCCTGCTCGTCGGCCACGTGACCAAGGAGGGCGCGCTCGCCGGCCCGCGTGTGCTCGAGCACCTGGTCGACTGCGTGCTGCAGTTCGAGGGCGAGCGCGAGCGCACCTATCGCACGCTGCGGGCGCTGAAGAACCGCTTCGGCTCGACCAACGAGGTCGGCGTCTTCGAGATGCGCGAAGGCGGCCTCGTCGAGGTCCTCGACGCCAGCGCGCGCTTCGTGGGCGAGGCGACGAAGGCGCCGGGCTCGGTCGTCCTCGCGGCGATGGAGGGCTCGCGCCCGCTGCTCGTGGAGGTCCAGGCGCTTGTGTCGCCCTCGGAGCTCGTGCCGCCGCGGCGCGTGTGCAACGGGATCGACCGCAACCGCCTGGCGCTCGTGCTCGCCGTCCTGGGCCGCCACGCCGGCGTCGGCGTCGGGACCGCCGACGTCTTCGTCAACGTCGTGGGCGGCGTGCGCATCGACGAGCCGGGCGCCGACCTGGCCGTCGCGCTGGCCGTCGCGAGCGCCGCCCGGGGCGTCGCCACCGAGCCGTCGCCGCTGGCGTGCTTCGGCGAGGTCGGCCTCACCGGCGAGCTGCGCACCGTCGCCCACCCGGACCGGCGCGCTCAGGAGGCGGCGAAGTTCGGGCTGCGGACGGTCGTCTCGCCCGCCGGGAGCGGCCACCCTGCGCGAGGCCCTCAAGCACGCCTTGGCAAGTGGCCAGTCGGCGCCGCGCGCGGCTTGACACGCAGTTGACGAGCCTAAGCTCAGACTAAAAACGCTGCTAGAATCGGTAGTGATGGCGCAGCGTTCCGGGGATGAGCTCACCGAGCTCGAAGGTCGCCAAGAGCCCCGGCTCGTCAAGGCATTGGAGATGGTCGCGCCCGGCACGGCGCTGCGCGAGGGGATCGACAACATCCTCCACGCGCGCACCGGCGGGCTGATCGTCATCGGGGACCCAGAGGAGCTCAGCTTCCTGTTCTCAGGCGGGATCAAGCTGGACATCGACTACACCCCGGCGCTGCTCTACCAAGTGGCGAAGATGGACGGAGCGATCGTCCTCAACGGCAACGCGACGCGGATCACGATGGCGAATGTGCAGCTCATGCCGGACCCCACGATCCTCTCGCTGGAGACCGGCACCCGCCACCGCACCGCCGAGCGCGTCTCCAAGCAGACCGACGCGCTCGTCATCGCCGTCTCCCAGCGCCGCGAGGTCGTCTCGCTCTACGTCGACGGCGCCAAGTACATCCTCGAGGACATCCCCGTCGTGCTGGCCAAGGCCAACCAGGCCCTGGCGACGCTCGACAAGTACCGCACCCGCCTGGACCAGGTCTCCACGCGCCTGACGGCGCTGGAGTTCGAGGGCGGCGCCACGCTGCACGACGTCCTCACCGTGCTGCAGCGCTCGGAGCTCGTCACGCGCATGGCGGTCGAGATCGAGCGCTACATCGTCGAGCTGGGCACCGAGGGGCGCCTGATCGAGATGCAGCTCGAGGAGACGATGGTGGGCACCGCGGCCGACAAGGCCGCGCTCGTCCACGACTACCTGGCCCAGGACACCGACGAGGACTTCGCCGCCGCGCTCGACCAGATCGGGCGCCTGGCGCATCAGGACCTGCTCGACTTCGGTCGTCTCGCCGAGCTGCTCGGCTACGACCGCAAGCTCAACACACTTGACTATCCGGTGTCGCCGCGCGGCTACCGGATCCTCGGCCGCATCCCGCGGCTGCCCAAGCTCGTCGTCCAGCAGATCGTCAAGGAGTTCGGCGGGCTCGACGAGATGCTCGCCGCCACCGACGCCGAGCTCGAGACCGTCGAAGGCGTCGGAGAGATTCGCGCCAAGGACATCCGCGAGGGCCTGCGCAGGCTGCAGGAGATCAACCTCGTGGACCGCTATCTGCAGACGTAAGACGTAGTACCGAACCCCCCGAAGGAGGCTGACCATTCCCGAAGTTAGTGACGCGACGCTCGTTGAGGACCTGGATGTCCCGGAGCTCGAGAACATCGAGTTCGAATGCGGCGACAACGTCGTCTATCCGCATCACGGGGCTGGCAAGGTCCTCAAGAAGGAAGTCCGCAAGATGTTCGGGGAGGAGCGCGAGTACCTCACCATCAAGATCCTGCACAACGACATGACCGTGATGGTCCCGTGTGAGAACGCGGCCCTTGCCGGGCTGCGGCGGGTCATCGACGAGGAGACGGTCAAGAAGGTACTCGCGGTGTTGGAGGACGACGTCTCGGAGATGCCCAAGAACTGGAACCGCCGGTTCAAGCACAATCGGGACAAGATCAAGACCGGCGACATCTACGAGCTCGCCGAGGTGGTCCGCAACCTCGCGATCCGCGAGCATCAGAAGGGCCTGTCGACGGGTGAGAAGCAGATGTTCACCCGCGCGAAGAAGATCCTGGCCTCCGAGCTGATGTACGCGCTCGACAAGGACGAGACAGAGGCCGAGGAGCACCTCGACAACCTGCTCGCCGAGTCGGCGGGCGCGAAGGTCGCCACCGCCTAGGAGGCGACATGGCGGTCGCGCTCGTCGTGGCCGCGGGTCGTGGCGAACGCCTTGGGAAGCCTGTCCCCAAGGCGTTCGCCATGTTGGCCGGCCGTCCGATGGTGGAGTGGTCGGTCGCGGCGCTCCAGGCGGTCCCGGCCGTCGTGCAGGTCGTCGTGGCGCTGCCGCCCGGCGTCGACGTGCAGGCGCCCGAGGGCGCGGTCGGCGTCGAGGGGGGCGATGAGCGCTCGCACTCCGTGCGCGCCGCGCTCGCCGCGGCGCTCAACGACGACGTCGTCCTCGTCCACGACGCGGCGCGCCCGCTCGTCACGCCCGAGCTGGTCACGGCCTGCCTCGAGGCGCTGGGCGACGCCGACGCCGCGATCGCCGCGACCCCGGTGACCGACACGATCAAGGAGTGCGACGACGGGCGCGTGGTTCGCACGCTCGAGCGCTCCCGGCTGTGGGCGGTGCAGACGCCGCAGGTCTTCCGCCGCGCCGCGCTGGAGCGCGCCCTCGACCAGGGCGACGCCGTCCTGGGCGCCGCGACCGACGACGCCTCGCTGGTGGAGGCGCTCGGCGGGAGCGTCCGCGTCGTCGCGGCGCCGCGCCAGAACCTCAAGGTCACGACCCCGCTCGACCTCCGCCTCGCCGAGCTGCTGCTGGCCGAGCGCGGCGGGGCCGGCGGCGGCTAGGCGCCGCGCGGCCCGGGCGACCCCCGATCCGCCGAACGTCGGTCTTACCCCGTCAGGACAGGGGAAGACCGACGTTCGGCGCGGTCAGGGACGGTTGCGCGGGTGCTCGCGCGCCGCGCGCTCGTTGCCGCGCTTGTAGTTGCCCGTCCAGCGCGCCATGACGAGCTGCGGGTCGCCGGCGGCGGCCTCGGCGAGGAAGCGAGACGCGCGTTCGCCGCGCAGCGTCGCGGCCTGGCGTCCGGCGTGGGTGATGATCACGGTGCCGTCGTCGCGGGCGTCGAAGGCAAAGCCGGCGGGGCGGGCCATCGCGGGAACTGTAGGACCGCGGCGCCCGAGCGCGAACCTGTGGGGGTGCGCGCCGCGCTCGCCACCCTCTGCCTGCTCGCAGCCCTCCCCGCGGCGGCGCCCGCGCAGGCGCGGGTGGCGCTCCTGGCCACGGGGACGAACGAGGTCGCGCTCCTGGACGTCACCACCAACCAGGTCGTGGCGCGCCCGGCGCTCCCCGGGCCCTCCCGGGCGGTCGCCATCACGCGCGACGGGCGCCGCGCCTTCGCCGCCGCGGGCGACGTGGTCGGCGCCTTCGACCTCGGCATGGTCCCGGCCGCGCCGCCGCCCGGCACGCCGGCGCCCTACGCGGTCGCCACGCGCGACGTCGGCGCGCCCGCGGTCGGCGTCGCCGTCTCGCCCGGCGGCGCGCGCCTCTACGTCGCCGCCGGCAAGCGCCTCGTCGTGCTCGACGCCCGTACGCTCGCGATCCGCCATCGCGTGACCCTGCACGGCACCGCGACCGCCCTGGCCCTCTCGCCCCAGGGGACGCTCGCGGCGGTCGTGCTCGCCAAGGGCCGCGTCGCCATGGTGGCGACCGGCGGCCTGAAGCTCCTGCGCCGCGTGAAGGTCAAGGGCGCCGCCGGCGCCGCCTTCGACGTGGGCGGGCGCGCCTGGGTCAGCGCGCCGCGGCGGCTGTACCTCGTGCGCCCGGGCGCCCGGAAGCCCGAGAAGCATCCGCTGAGCCTGGGCAAGGGCGTCGGGGGCGCCGTCGCCGCCTCGCCCGACGGCCTCACGCTCGCGGTCGGCGCCGCGCACGGGGGCCGCGCCGCCGCGCTCGTCGACCTGGCCCACCGCGCCGTCCACCGCTTCAGCTCGGGCCGGGGCCCCAGCGCGCCGGGCTGGTCGCCCGACGCCGTGCGCGTCTACCTCGCCGACGGCGGCGGGGCGACGCTCTCGCTCGTCAGCCCGTTCCGCCACCGGCGCCTGGGCTCCGTGGCGCTGCCGGGGACCACGCCGCTCGGTGTCGTCGTCCAGCCGGGCCTGGCGCGCGTGCAGGGCACCGAGGCCAACGACGCGATCACCGGGACGAGGCTGCGCGACCTGATCGCTGGCCTCGCCGGCGACGACGTCCTCAAGGGCGGGCGCGAGAACGACATCCTCGAGGGCGGCCTGGGCAACGACGCGCTCTTCGGCGGCTCCTACGACGACCACCTCTTCGGCGGCGCCGGCGACGACGTCCTCAACGGCGGCTCGGGCAACGACCACGTCTCGGGCGACGACGGCAACGACCGCGCCGACGGCGGCACCGGCGACGACTCCATCCACGGCGGGCCGGGCAACGACTACCTCGACGGCGGGCCGGGCGACGACCACGTCTTCGGCGAGGCCGGCGACGACGAGATCATCGATTCGACCTTCGGCAACGACCGCCGCCTCTACGGCGGCCCCGGCAACGACCTCATCAAGGGCGGGCGCGGCTCGGACCTCATCAAGGGCGGCGACGGCAACGACCAGCTCTACGGCGAGTCGGGCACCGAGAACATCACCGGCGGCGACGGCGACGACCTGCTCGACGGCGGCGCCGCGCGCGACATCCTCGCGGGCAACAACGGCTCCGACGTCATCCACGGCGACTCGGGCGACGACACGCTCGAGGGCGGCAACGGCGCCGACCAGCTCGACGGCGGCTCGGGCCCCGACGAGCTCTTCGGCGACGACGGCGACGACCTCCTCGTCGGCGGACCCGACCCCGACACCATCGACGGCGGCGCCGGCGACGACACGATCCGGGTGGCCGACGACAGCCGCGACGAGGTCGACTGCGGCGAAGGCAACGACACCGTCTACGTCGAGGCCGACGCGCCCACGCGCGACGAGCTGCTCAACTGCGAGACCGTGATCCCGGTGCCTCCCGAGGGCGCCAACGACTCCGATGCGGCCTCGGTCATCTCCGGCACGCCCAACCGCGACGTCCTGCACGGCACGCCCGGCGACGACTCGCTCTTCGGCAAGGGCGGGCCGGACGCGCTCTTCGGCGCCGGCGGCGACGACTACGTCGACGGCGAGTACGGCAACGACGAGCTCCACGGCGGGCCCGGCAACGACACCATCGCGGGGCGCTCGGGCGACGACCGCATCTTCGGCGACGCGGGCGACGACCACATCACCGGCGACCGCGGCTTCGACCACATCGCGGGCGGCTCGGGCAACGACGAGATCTTCGGCAACCTCGACCCCGACACCATCTCCGGCGGCCCGGGCAACGACCGCATCAACGTCGTCCGCGGTGACATCGACACGGTGAGGTGCGGTCCCGGCCACGATGTCGTCTTCGCCGACCCCGGCGACAAGGTCGCCGGGGACTGCGAGGACGTGCGCCGGTAGGGCGCTGCGCATGGACCCGCGCCCGCTCCACGAGCGCTGGGAGGCCGAGGCGCGGGCGTGGGCGGCCTGGGTGCGCACGCCGGGCCACGACGCCTGGCACCTGCGGCTGAACTGGCCGGCCTTCCTCGAGCTCGTGCCGCCGGCCGGGCGGCTGACGCTCGACCTCGGTTGCGGCGAGGGGCGCGGGGGCGTGGCCCTGCGCGAGCGCGGCCATCGCGTCGTCGGGGTCGACGCGGCGCCGACCATGGTCGCGCTCGCGCGGGAGACCGGCGCCTACGAGGCGCTCCACGAGGCAGACGCGGCGGCGCTGCCGCTCGCCGACGCGAGCTTCGATCTCGTCGTGGCCTACATGTCGCTGCACGACATCGAGGACCTCGCGGGCGCGGTGCGCGAGAGCGCCCGCGTGCTCGCGCCCGGCGGGCGGCTGTGCGCGGCGATCGTCCACCCGCTCGCCTCCGCCCACCTGGGCTCCGAGGACGAGATCCCGTACTTCGGGCAGCGCCGCTACACCGACGTCGTGGAGCGCGACGGCATCGGCATGGCCTTCCACGGCATCCACCGGCCGCTCGAGGACTACGTCGCGGCGCTGGAGGCTGCCGGGCTGGCCGTGCGGGCGCTGCGCGAGCCGGCGCCGAGCGACGAGCACGTCGCCGCCCTGCCGGAGCTGGCCAAGGTGCGCCGCCGCCCGGCCTTCCTGCACTTCGTCGCTGCAGCCGCTTGAGAGCGGCTCACTGAACCCCGCGCACGCGACTGCGAGAATGCCGCGCCCGTGCTGACCGACTACCACGTCCACCTGCGCCCCGACGACGTCGACGAGACGCCGGCCGAGCGCTACCTGACGGCCGAGAACGCCGAGCGCTACCGCGAGGCGGCGTCCGAGCGCGGCATCGAGGAGCTCGGGGTCGCCGAGCACGTCTACCGCTTCACCCAGGCGCTCGACGTCTGGCAGCACGAGCTGTGGCGCCACTCGGCGCGCGACGACCTCGACGCCTACTGCGCCTTCGTGCGCGAGGAGACCGACCTGCGGCTGGGCATCGAGGCCGACTTCATCCCCGGTCGCGAGGACCGCATGGCCGAGCTCCTCGCGGCGCGCGACTTCGACTACGTCGTCGGCTCGATCCACTTCGTCGGCGAGGGCGCCCTGGACTACGACCGCTACGACATCTGGTCGGCCGCGAGCTCGCCCGACAAGGTCTGGCGCACGTACTTCGACTGGCTCGCGCAGGCCGCGGTGAGCGGGATGTTCGACATCCTGGCCCACCCGGACCTGGTCAAGTACTGGGGTCGCGAGCGGCCCCGGCCCGAGCGCGACCTTCGCTACTACTACGAGATTGCGATGGAAGGGATCGCCGAGTCGGGCATCGCGGTCGAGCTGTCGACCGCGGGGCTGCGCAAGCCCGTCGGCGAGCTGTACCCGGCGCGGGCGTTCCTCGAGATGGTGGTCGACGCGGGCAACCCGATCGCGCTGTCGAGCGACGCCCACACGCCGGAGGACCTCGGGCGCGACTACGACCAGGCGCTGGCCGTGCTCGATGAGCTCGGGGTCACCCAGCTCGCCGTCTTCGAGGGCCGCGAGCGCCGCCTGGAGCCGATCGGGTGAGCACCGTGGCCGGCATCGGGTGGGACTCGCACCGCCTGGCGGCCGGGCGGCCGCTCGTGCTGGGCGGGGTCACGATCCCGCACGAGCTGGGGCTCGACGGCCACTCCGACGCCGACGTCCTCACGCACGCGGTCATCGACGCGCTGCTGGGCGCCGCCGCCCTGGGCGACATCGGACAGCACTTCCCCGACACCGACGAGCGCTGGCGCGGCGCGGACTCGATCGCCCTGCTGCGCACGGTCGTGGCGATGCTCGCAGAGCGCGGCCTCGAGGTCGCGCACGTCGACGCGACGGTGGTCATGGAGCGCCCGAAGCTCGCGCCGCACCGCGACGCGATCCGCGCCTCGCTGGCCGCCGGGCTGGCGGTGGGGGAGGAGCGCGTCAACGTCAAGGCCTCGACCGGCGAGGGGATGGGCTTCGTCGGGCGCGAGGAGGGCGTCGCCGCGCTGGCGGTGGCG
This sequence comes from uncultured Actinomycetes bacterium, assembly GCA_963851295.1. Lineage (GTDB taxonomy): Bacteria > Actinomycetota > Thermoleophilia > Solirubrobacterales > Solirubrobacteraceae > JAOPZW01. Next base: position 54,247 of record CAWKOS010000013.1, read on the forward strand.
ACGCTGCGCTCGCGCTAGTCGCCGCCGGTCCCGAGCGCGCCGGCGAGCAGCTCGCACGTCCGCCTGGTGCAGGCGCCGCCGGGGTCCTTCTCGGGGTTCAGGCACCCCAGGCTGAGGCCGGCGAGGGCCGCGGAGGCGCCGAGCGGTCGCATGAGCGCGGCGAGCTCGTCCCACTCCAGGCCGCCGGGCATCAGGTAGTCGGTCGCGGGCATCGCGCGCTCGTCGAGCACGTCGAGGTCGAGGTGGATCCAGAAGCGCCCGGGGCCGGCGGCGAGCCGCTCGGCGGCGCGCGCGCCCGCCACTTCGGGGCCGATCGCCCGCAGCTCGCCCGGTCCGAGGACCTCGATGTCCGCGAGGGTGCCGGCCCGCAGGCCCGCGATGTCCTCGGCCTCATCGGGATCGCGCGCGCCGAGGACGACGACGTCGCCGGGCCGCGCGCTCGCGCCGCCGGCGGCCTGCACCCACGTCTGCGGGCCGAGCCCGAAGGCGACGCTCATCGGCATGTCGGCGCCCTCGCCGGTGGGCGATGTGGCGCCGTCGTAGACGTCGACGTGGCCGTCGACATAGGCGACGCCGACCGCGGCGCCCGCGTCGCGCATCCCCGCGAGCGCGCCCGGCACGAGCGCGCAGCACCCGCCGAGGACGAGCGGCCGGCCGCCGCCCGCGATCACGTCGCGCACGGCCTCGCGGACCGCCGCGGTCACCGCGAGCGTGTCCTCGATCGCGATGACGCCGCTGCGCGGATCGCGCTCGTCGCCGCGGATGCGGACGGGCAGGTCGCCGCGGTCGTCGGCGCCGAGGCTCCGCAGCAGCCCCTGCGCACGAACCGCCGCGGGCGCGAGCTCCGTCCCACCGGCGCGGCCGACGGAGTCGATCGGGACGCCGATCGCGGTCCAGGGCGCGGGCACGTGCGCAGGCTAGCCGGTGGTGCCCGGCGCTCGGATGCCGCCCGCGCGCGAGGCGCGGCGTGGCGCGGCCGGGCAGCGAGGGAGAGGGGCCGCCTCGGCGCGCGCCTTCTCCGCAATCGGTGCGCGCCCGTCCGCACTTCCTCCACATTTCGCGGCCATCTCACACCATGCGCGCCTTGGCCGGAAGGGGTGGGCTACCTAAACCGTCATAGTGCGTGCTTAGGTAGCCCACCCCCGGGGGCGGGCGAGGACGTGTTGCGAGAAGCGCGCGGTTTGCAGCGACTTTGTCCCAGACCCTCGCGCCCCGGCCTTGCCACACGCGACCGGCCCTCTCTCCTTCGATGCCCTGGCCGCGCCGCGTCGCAAGCTCCCGCGGACGACGAAGACCTACCCCCGCGTCGAGGCCTGCGCGAAGGTCTGGATCGCCGCGATCCCACCCGGCGGGTGCGAGCCCGCAGGGCGGTTCGTCCACACGACCGTCGGCGACGGCGCGAAGACGACGCGCCCCGCGCGCGCCTCCTGCGCCGCCGACACCGCCTCGGCCGGCCCAAACGCGGCCCCCGGCGGCGCCACCGCCGCGAAGACCTGGTTGGCGTCGAAGCTCCCGTTGTCCCACGCGACGACGCGCATGCCGCCGGCGGCGCCCACATCCGAGGCGACCCCGTCGACCCCCGCCGGAGAGACGTCGACGCCCGCGCCGAAGCGCGCGCTCGGGTCGGTCGCCGCCGCGCGGACGCGGTAGTGCGTGCCGTCGAAGCCCGTCCACGCGACCGTGGCGTCGCGACCCGTCAGGGCAAGGAAGGCGCCGTGCTGCGCCTGATCGGCGCCCTCCTGCTCCAGGCGCTGCCCGGCCCGGAAGCGATGACCCGACGGGCGCACGGCGACCTCGTAGTAGACCGGCCCGCGCGTGCCGCCCTCGGTCTGCAGCTGCGCGCTCCACGCCAGGTAGCAGCGCCCGCCCTCGGCGACCGCGGCCTGCATCTGCGCCCCGTCCGCGGGGTCGGAGGAGATCGTCTCGAGCGGCTGGAAGCCCGACGCGCTCGGGGAGCGATAGCGCGCGCGCAGGGTGCCGCCGTCGTTCCACGCCACGAGCAGGTCGCCGCGCGGTCCGACCGCGACCGCCACCGAGCGCAGCCGCCCGTGGCCGACCTGGAAGGGCGCCCCGAAGCTCCCACCGGCGCGCCGGAACGAGACCATCACCCGGTCGTTGGCCACGCCGACGTCCTGGAACCAGGCGACGGCCGCGTCGCCGTGCTCGTTGACCGCGAGCACCGGCCGGTCGAGGCGGTTGGCGTCGGCGATCGTCCGCTGCGAGCCGAAGCTCCCGCTCGTGTCCCCGAACGCCACCGACAGGCGCGTCCGGCCGACCGCCGCAGAGCCGATGGCGCGGTCGGTCAGCGCCACCGCGCGCGTCTGCGCGTAGCCCGCGATCGCGACCGTCGCGGAGGGCGCCGGGCGCTCGGGTCCGAACGCGCTCGCGCCCGCCCCACGCGAGGCCAGGCTCACGCCCGTGCGCGCGTTGGAACCGATTCCGTCCTGCCATGCCCACCACGCAAGCGCGGCCCCGTTCCCCGACGCCGTGACGGCGACCGGATCGACGAACAGATGCGGCAGCGACAGGCTCTGCGGCGCCTCCCACGGCGGGTCGGCGGCGGCCGCCGCGGGCGCGAGGAGCGTCAGGAGGCAGACGGCTACGACGAGACGAAGACCCATGACCCTCCAACGGGCGACGAGCCGTGGGAGTTGCGATGACGGGTTGATCCGCCTTAACGGCGGGCAACATGGCGTCCGCCAGAATCGTCGGTCGCCTCTCCATGCCACCAGCACAGGAGCTCACCGCACCCCGTCCCCGCGTGCCGGCGCTCGCCGTGCCGCGCGTCGCCGTGCTGCGCCACCCCGTGGTGATCACGGTCCTCGCGCTCACCGCGCTGACCTTCCTGGCGCCCTCGGCGCCGACCTACGACCCGTGGGCATGGATCGTCTGGGGCCGCGAAATCCTGCACCTGGACCTCTCGACGGTCGACGGGCCCTCGTGGAAGCCCCTGCCGGTGCTGCTCACGACGCCGTTCGCCGTCTTCGGCAGCCTCGCTCCGGACCTGTGGCTCTTCGCGGCCCGCGCGGGCGCGATCGCCGGCGTCGTCATGGCCTACCGCCTCGCCAGGCGGATCGGCGGCGTCCCGGCCGGCGCCGCGGCCGCATCGGCCTACGCGGTCGCTCCGTGGACGATCCGCAACGCCGCCCTCGGCAACTCGGAGGGGCTGCTCGTCGCCCTCGTCCTGGCCGCGATCGACCGCCACCTGGCCGGGCGCTCGCGCCACGCCTTCCTGCTCGGCCTCGGCGCGGCGCTCCTGCGCCCCGAGGTCTGGCCCTTCCTCGGCCTCTACGGCCTGTGGCTCTTCTGGCGCGACGGCGGGGCGCGCAAGCTCGTCGCCGCCGGCTTCGTCGCGCTGCCCGCGCTCTGGCTGCTGCCCGAGCTGTGGGGCTCGGGCGACCTCCTGCGCGCCGCCCACCGCGCGCACAACCCGCGCGCCAACAGCGCCGCCTTCGCCGACAACCCCGTCGGCGAGGTCTTCCGCCAGTTCGGCACGATGCTCACCCCGGCGCTCTGGGCGGGGCTGGCCGCGCTCGCGGTGCTCTTCGTCCTGCGGCTCGGCGCGACGCGCCGCGACCGCCGGATCGCCCTGGCCCTCGCGGTCGGCGCGACCCTCTGGGTCTGCGAGGTCGCCGTGATGACCAACGACGGCTTCAGCGGCAACTCGCGCTACCTGATCATGCCCGCGGCGCTCGTATGCGTCCTCGCGGGCGCGGGGATCGGCTGGCTCATCCGCGCGCTGCCCTCGCGGCTCGTCGGCAGCGGCGTCGCGGTCGCGGTCCTCACGCTCGCCGCGGCCGTCGGCTTCGCGGCGCCGAGCATCCACCGCCTCGACGCCGTGCGCTCGTCGGTCTACTACCAGGCGCGCCTCAGCGACGGCCTGCCCGGCGCGATCGCGCGCGCCGGCGGCCCAAGCCGCCTCAAGGCCTGCGGCACGATCTACACCGGCGCCTTCCAGGTTCCGTCCGTCGCCTGGTACGTCGGCGAGCACACCACCGCCGTGCAGTCGGCCAGCATGCCCGGCGACGCGCCGGCGAAGGTCCCCGGCGTCGTCCTGCGCTCGAAGACCACGGCGGGCAGCCGCTTCGCGGTGCCGTCCATCGACGGCCTCGGCGGCGAGGGGGCCGTGCAGACGTTCGCGATCTCGGGCGGCTGGCGGATCGTGGGGCGCTGCGGGTGAGCGCCGCGGCCCCCTCGGTCGCCAGGCCGCGCGCGCGCCTGGCGCGCCTGGGCACGGCCCGCCTGGCCGTGAGCGTGCCGAAGTCGATCCTGGCGCTCGCCTTTCTCGTCGGGCTGTCGCTGGCGCTGCGCACGCAGGCGATCCACGCGCGCTTCTGGATCGACGAGGGCCTCTCGGTCGGCATCGCCTCCCATCACCTGACCGACATCCCGAGCGTCCTGCGCAAGGACGGCTCGCCGCCGCTGTACTACCTGATCCTCAAGCTGTGGACGAGCGTCTTCGGCAACGGCGAGGGCGAGACGCACGCGCTCTCGGTCGCCTTCGCGATCTCCACGGTGCCGGTCGCGTGGCTCGGGGCGCGCGCCCTCTTCGGCGATCGCGCCGCCTGGATCGCCGCCCTGCTCACGGCGATCAACCCGTTCCTGACCTATTACGCGGAGGAGACGAGGATGTACACCCTCGTCGCCCTCCTCTCGACCGTGGTCACGGCGACCTTCGTGGTGGCCTTCGTGCAGGGCAGGCGCGGATGGCTGCCGGTGTTCGGCGCCTCACTGGCGCTGCTCGCCTACGCGCACAACTGGGGGCTCTTCCTGGCCCTGGGCACGGTGGCCGCGCTCGTCCCCGTCTGGCGGCTGTCGGCCGACCGGCGGGCGCTGCTGCGCGACGCCGCCATCGCCTACGGCGTCGCCGCGGTCCTCTACCTGCCGTGGACCCCGGTCCTGCTCTCGCAGGCCAGGCACACCGGCGCGCCCTGGGCCGAGCGCCCCGATTTCCAGGACATCCTCAACGGGCTGGCGACGCTGCTCGGCGGCGCCGCCCCGGCGATGGCCTTCGCGCTCGCGGCCGGCTTCGGCCTGAGCACGATCCTGGCCGGCCCGCGGCGCTCGCCGCGGGCCCGCGCCGCGCTCTCGGTGGCGATCATGGGGCTCACGGCGCTGGCGCTCGCCTGGCTGGCGTCGCAGGCCTCGCCCGCCTGGTCGAACCGCTACTTCGCGGTCTTCGTCGGCCCGGTGCTCCTGCTCGGCGCCGCCGGCCTGGCCCGCGGCGGCAAGCTGGGTCTCGTCGTCGTCGCGATCCTCGTCGCCTTCTGGTTCAACCCGCGCACGGGCGCGCTGAACACCAAGAGCAACGCCCACACCGTCGCGGTGCTCACGCGCGACCGCCTCGAGCGCGGCGACATGGTCGTCGCCATCCACCCCGAGCAGGGGCCGGTGATGCACTACTACCTGCCCCAGGACGCCGGCCTGCGCTGGGCCGACGCCCTCGGGCCGGTCGGCGACCCGACGGTCTTCGACTGGCGCGACGCGCTCGATCGCCTCAAGGCGGCCAAGCCGACGCCCACCGAGGACGCCCTCGTGCGCACGCTGCAGCCCGGCCAGAAGCTCCTCGCGATCTTCCCGATCATCCGCACCGCGCGCTGGGGCGCGCCGTGGACGAGCGAGGTGCGCAAGCGCTCGGCGCAGTGGCAGCGGGTCCTCGATCGCGACAAGCGCCTGTCGCGGACCCTCGCCGCCCCCGTGACCGAGGGCAAGCCGCTGCCCAAGGGCGTGCGCGCGGTGCTCTACGAGCGCCGTTAAGGATCGTTAGCAACGATTAGCGAGGCGACTGAGAAGGCCTCGCGAGGGGGGAGGCTGTCGGCCATGACCCTCCTCGAGATCGACGCCCCGCGCTCCGGCGACGGCGGCGGCGACCGTCCCTACGTCGTGATCGGCGGTGGCCCGGCGGGGCTGACCGCCGGCTACCTGCTGGCGAAGGCCGGCCGCCACGTGATCGTGCTGGAGGCCGACGACCAGGTCGGCGGCCTGGCCAAGACCGTCGTCGACCCCGACGGCTACCGCTTCGACCTCGGCGGGCACCGCTTCTTCACCAAGAGCCAGGAGGTCAACGACCTCTGGCTCGAGATCATGGGCGACGAGTTCCTGATGCGCCCGCGCATGTCGCGCATCTACTGGCGCGGGCGCTATCTCGACTACCCGCTGAAGGGCGCCGATGTCGTCAAGAAGCTCGGCCCGATCGAGCTCGTGCGCTGCACGCTCAGCTACGCGTGGGCCGCCATCAAGCCCAAGGGTCGCGAGGACGACCTCGAGACGTGGGTCTCCAACCGCTTCGGCAAGCGCCTCTACAGCCACTTCTTCAAGAGTTACACGGAGAAGGTCTGGGGCGTCCCGGCCACCGAGGTGCGCTCCGAGTGGGCCGCCCAGCGCATCAAGGGCCTGAGCTTCTTCAGCGCCGCCAAGGCCGCCTTCTTCGGCAACAAGGGCAACAAGATCAAGTCGCTGATCGACAAGTTCCAGTACCCGCGCTACGGCCCCGGCCAGATGTGGGAGATGATGACCTCGCGCATCGAGGAGCTCGGCGGCGAGGTCCGCACCGACACGCCCGCCACCCGCCTGGAGTTCGTCGACGGCGAGTGCATCGCCGTGCACACGCCCGACGAGGTCATCGAGCCCGAGGCCGTGATCTCCTCGCTGCCGCTGCGCGCCACCGCGGGCATTGCCGACCCGGAGCCCCCCAAGCGCGTCGTCGACGCCGCCAAGGGCCTGCGCTACCGCGACTTCCTGACCGTCGCGCTCGTGCTCGACGGCGAGGACCTCTTCCCGGACAACTGGATCTACATCCACGAGCCCGACGTCCACGTCGGCCGCATCCAGAACTACCGCTCCTGGAGCCCGTGGATGGTCCCGGACCCCGACACCGCCTGCGTGGGCCTGGAGTACTTCTGCTTCAAGGGCGACGACCTGTGGACGATGGACGACGACGGCCTCGTCGCCCTCGCCACCGAGGAGCTCCAGAAGCTCGGCCTCGCCCGCCCCGAGCAGGTGCGCCGCGGCTACGTCGTGCGCGTCCCGCTCGCCTACCCGATGTACGACGAGGACTACGCCGAGCGCGTCGCGACGATCCGCGAGTGGCTGGACCCGCTGGGGACCAACTTCCAGCAGGTCGGGCGCAACGGGCTGCACCGCTACAACAACTCCGACCACTCGATGCTGAGCGCCATGCGCGCCGTCGACAACGTCCTCGTGAAGGCCGGCCACGACATCTGGGCCGTCAACGTCGAGAGCGCCTACCACGAGGAGCAGAGCGACGCCGACGCCCAGCAGCCCTACAAGAAGGTGCCGGTCACGCCGTCGATGAGCGAGGCGCTGGCGCCCGAGCGCGCCTAGTGCCCCTTCGCGGCCGAGCCCTGCTGCTTCCGGCGGCCGTCTCCGCGGTCGCCCTGGTCGCGGTGGCCTGGTGGGCGTCGCGCCAGCAGATGCCCGACCTGCCGGCGCCCTCCGTGGCGCTCCCGCGCCTGGGCGCCGCGCTCGGGCTCTACGCGCTCGCCACGCTCCTGCGCGGCGAGCGCTGGCTGCGCCTGCTGCGGATCGGCGCCGGCGCCGACCACCCGGACGCGCGGCGCATGTCGCGCCTGGACGCCTACGCGATCACCACCGTCGGCTACATGGGCAACAACGCGCTGCCCGCGCGCGCCGGCGACCTCATCAAGTCGGTGCTCAGCTCGCGCGAGACCGGCACCGCGACCGCCGATGGGTTCGGCACCCTCGTCGCCGAGCGCGTCCTGGACATGGCGGCGCTCGCGGTGCTGTTCGCGGTCCTCGTCACGACCCTCCACCTCCCGCTCGGCCTCCCCGGCTGGGTGCCGGCGGTCGTGGGCGTCGCGCTGGTCCTCGCCGCGGTCGCCGCGGCGATCCTCGGCCGCGACACCGGCGCCGGGCGGCGCCTGCGCGAGCTCCTCACGCGGCTGCTCGCGCCGACGCGCGCCCTGGGCTCGGGCGCCGGCAGCGGTCTGCTGGCCGTGTCGGTCGTCCTCTGGCTCGTCGAGGGCTCGGTCTACGCCGTCCTGGGCGCCGTCGCCGGCCTGCACCTGACGCTCCTCGACGGCTTCTACATCATGGCCCTGGCCAACCTCGTGGCGCTCGTGCCCGCCGCGCCCGGCAACCTCGGCACCTTCGACGCGGCCGTGATCTTCGGCGTCGGCATCGTCGCCGCCGGCGGCCACGCGGCCGCGCTCGCCTACACCGTGATCCTGCGCTTCGTGCTCTACGTCCCGATCACCGTGGTCGGCCTGGCCGCCCTGGTGGCGCGCTACGGCGGGCTGCGGCGCGTCAACGTGGCGCTGCGGCGGACGGCGCCCGTCACGCAGTAGCCCCGTTCGCCGTCGCGCGCGGGCTGCGCAGGAACTCGAACCAGACGCGCGTCTGCCGTGTCCCGTCGCGCTCCATGCCCCAGCTGTCGCTCAGGCGCTCGACCAGGTAGAGGCCGTGGCCACCCGGCGCGGCGCGCCGCGACTGGACGGTCGGCACCGTGATCGAGCCGCCGTCGGTGACGGCCACGCGGACCGCATCGCGCCCGAGGACGAGCTCGAGCAGGATCTCGTGGGGACCGTCGGCTCGGGCGTGCAGCACGCTGTTGGTGACCAGCTCGTCGGCCAGCAGGAGCAGGTCGCGCGTCCGATCCGCGGCGAGGGTGCCGTCGAGACGGCCGGCGAGCTCGGCGCGGGCGCGCGCCGGCGCGGAGACGCCGCTCTCGAGCACCGTCTCCCAGATCGTCGCCGTCGGGCTCTGGGCCCACCAGGCGCGCTTCATCGGGGGAGCGCCAGGCATGCCTGGCTCCGTTCTCGCCTCCGTCCTGGATCCGAGCCGGGCGGCTGGAGAGGAAGGAGACGCAAAGAACCCAACCACTCGGCCCGCGTTCCTCCGTCGTGCCTTCGACTGGCCCGACCTAGGACTCGCGTGCGGTCCAGCTTAGCCGCCGGCGACGGGCGGTCAAGCGCGCCCGTTGACGCCCGACACGGAGACGCCGCCGTTGTGGCGCGACGGGTGCTCGGAGACGATGGCCAGCCGCCCGTCGAGCTCGCACAGCTCCAGAACCCGGCGCACCGGGCCGTCGCCGACGATCACGACGACCCTCGCCCCCGAGTCGACGGCGCGCCGGTCCGCCTCGATCAGCATGCGCACGCCGGTGGAGTCGATGAACCGCGTATCGGTGAGATCGACGACGAGCATCTCGGCGTCGAAGTGCTCGCCGAGGGCCGCCGAGAGCCGGGGGGCCGTGGCGAGGTCCAGCTCGCCGGTGACGACGACGGTGGCCACCGCGTCGTGGCGCCCGACGGTCACGTCGAACTGCGGGAACGCTTCTTGGAAGGAGGCCACGTGGCACACCTCGGTTCGTCAGGCTGGACCCGTCGGCGGGCGGCGCAACGCCGCAACGCATCCGTGGCATGTCACTGGCCCCCGACGCCTGACCGACGCCCGGGTCCTCGCAGCATCCTAGACCTCCCCGGGGGACGCCTGGGTTAAGTTCGCCGCCCATCTCGGCGGTGGGGTGTAGGCTGGGTGGAACGTTGGCCCCGGCGACGTCCCGCGCGGACGTACCGCGGGGCACGCGAGTCGCCCGACGGATCCCATCCGTCTCCTTCCTTCTTTCGCGCGACTCGACCCCGAGGAGGGAGGCGAGAACGGAGCTGGCGCATGTCCAGCCCCCAGTTCGATCCGTCCACCAGCGGCCCGCACGGCCTGGCCATCAGCAACCTCATCGTCCGCCTGCTCAGCGAGTACACCGGCCGCGGCCCGACCAAGGCCCGCACGCACTTCAACGACAACCTCATCACCGTCGTCGTGCAGGACCTCCTGACCAAGGGCGAGCGGAGCCTGATCCGCGACGGGAAGGCCGACCTCGTCCTCCAGACGCGCAGCGCCTACCAGCAGACGATGCGCACCGACCTCACCGATGGCGTCGAGGAGATCACCGGACGCCGGGTGATCGCGTTCCTCAGCGCCAACCACCTGGATCCCGACCTCGCCATCGAGAGCTTCATGCTCGCCGCGCCGCCGGACGGCGACGGCGCCGGGGCTTGAGCCGCCGCGACGGCTAGCGCAGCCGCCGCGCGCACGCGATGCAGTGCACGCTCTCGGGCGCCGCCTGCAGCCGCGCCGGCGCGATCGGCTGCCCGCAGGCGTCGCAGACGCCGTAGGTGCCCTCCTCGAGCTTGGCGAGGGCGCGCGCGACGCGCGCCGCCGACAGCTCGAGGCTGCCGCCGACGCCGACGTCGGTGAGCCGCGAGACGGCCTCGGTCGTGCCGTCGCCGATGCGCTTGCCGAAGCCGACCTGCGAGCCGCGCTCGGGCGGGCGCGCGAGGCCTGCGACGCGCGCCTCGAGCTCGTCGTGACGCGCGCGCAGCTCGCGCTCCACCGCGGCGAGGTCGATCTCTGCCATGGAGCATCCTCGCACGGCAGCGGCCGGGGGCGGCCCGGCGCGGGCTCAGCCGCCCGGGACCGGCGCGCCGGCGGGGAGGCCGCGGCGCTGGTACTCGTCGTAGCGCTCGCGCCACTCCGGCGTCGGCTCACTGCCGGGCATCGTCGTGTCGGCGCCGTCGAGCCGGCGCGCGAGCGTGTCGAGGCAGACGTGCCAGCCGGCGGCATCGCGCGAGGCGCGGGCGGCGTCGTCGAAGATCGTCGTGAAGCGCAGCGCGCACGCGGCGCCGGCGTCGGCCGGCTCGAGCTCGATGCGCAGGAGGTCCTCGCCCCAGGTGAAGGCGACCAGGCGTGGCGGGTCGACCTCGACGACCTGGCGCGCGGCGGCCCCGCCGGGGAACCAGTGCGCGAGCTCCTCCGGCTCGGTCACGGCGCGCCAGACCTTCTCGACGGGGTGGGCCAGGCGGCGCTCGAAGATCAGCGCGGGACGGTCGTCGATGGTGGTGAAGGTGCCGTGCATGCGGCTAATATAACCACAGCGGCATATACACGGCAAGGGGCCTAAACGGTCGGCGCGGCCTCCGGCTCCGGATGCGAGCCCGAGGGGAGCTCGATCGGCAGCTCGAGGACGAAGCGCGCGCCGCCGGGCGCGTCCTCGTCGAGGCGCAACTCGCCGCCCATCTTGCGCGCCAGCTCGCGCCCGATGGCCAGGCCGAGGCCAAAGCCGGTCTCGCCCGACGGCGTGCTCCCGCGCTCGAAGCGCTCGAAGATCCGCCCGCGGTCGTCGGGGGCCACGCCCGGTCCCTCGTCCTGGATCGCCACCGTGGCGTTGTCGCCGTGATAGCCGGGCACGACGCCGACCGTCGAGCGCTCGGGCGTGTGGCGCAGGGCGTTGTCGAGCAGGATGCGCAGCGCGCGCGCGACCGCGTCGGGGTCGCCGCGCCCCCAGCACGGCCCCGGCGGCGTCGTGACGTCGAGGATGACCGCCTGCTCCTGGGCGCGCAGGTCGAACTCCGCGGCGACCGCGCGGCACAGCTCGGCGAGCTCGACGGGCTCCTGGCGCAGCGGGACGTCGGCGTCCAGACGGCTGAGGTCCAGCAGCTCGGCGGCGAGCGTGCCCAGCCGCCGCACCTCCCGGCGCGCGCTCTCGACCTGGCGGCGCGCGTCGGCGTGGTCGAGGGCGCCGTCGCGCAGGTCCTCCTCGAGCAGCTCGATCGTGCCCTGCAGCGAGGTCAGCGGTGTGCGCAGCTCGTGCGAGGCGGTGGCCACGAACGAGCGCCGCGCCGCCTCCTGGCGGCGCAGCTCGCGCTGCATCTGCGCGAGCGCCCGCGCCAGGTCGCCGACCTCGTCGAGCCCGTCGTCGCGCGGCGTGGGCGCGTCGGGGCCCTCGCGTGCGACGCGCACGGCCGCGGCGCGCAGGCGCGCCAGGCGCCGTCCGATGGTGGTGGCCAGGAAGATGCCGAGGATGACCGCGACCAGCAGGCCGACCGCCGCCGCGGCCAGCACGGCGTTGCGGACCTGGTGGACGGCGGTGGTGACGTCGGTGAGCTGCTTCTCGGTGACGAGGATGAACAGGCCCGGTAGGCCACGCTTCGGGTCGAGCGCGTTCTTCTCGGTGATGAAGATCGGCTCGGTCACGATGACCTGGTTGCCGCGACGGACCGTGCGCGGGACCGGGTCGGCGATCGCGCGCAGGAGGTCGCCGCGCGGTAGGCCGCTGCCGAGCTCGGTGTCGACGAGGGGCTCGGCGTCGGGCACCGCCTCGGCGAGGATGACGCGCGCGTCGGTGCGTGCATGCAGCGTGAACGCGCGGTTGGTGAGCCGGTCGCGCAGCTGCTGGACGCGGTCTGCGCGTGCGTCGTTCACCGAGCGGCCGAGGCTACTCTCGATCTGCTGCTGGAACTGCAGCGCGTCGGTCTCGGTCGCGTTCTTGAGGTCATGGGCGGCCTGGTCGGTCAGCCGTTGCGAGAGGGGCGGGAGCAGCGCGAGCGCCGCCACCGCGAGGGTCACCACGGACGTGAAGACCAGCGCGGCCAGGAGCCGCGGGCGCAGCCCGAAGGCGCGCCGTCGCAGCACTACCCCTCCCGGAAGCGGTAGCCGGCGCCGCGCACGGTGAGGATCAGGGTCGGCTCCTCCGGGCGCTCTTCGAGCTTCTCGCGCAGGTGGCGGATGTGGACATCGATCGCGCGCGGGTCGCGGTAGGCGCTGTCGCCCCAGATCGCGCGCAGCAGCTCCTGGCGCGTGAAGAGCTTGCCGGGACGCTCCATGAGGCAGGCCAGCAGCTCGTACTCGCTGAAGGTCAGGCGCACGGGGGCGCCGCCCACGGTGACCTGGCGCTCGCGCTGGTCGATGGTGACCGGCCCGACGGCGCGCACGCCGTCGACCACGCGGCCGTGGGTGCGGCGCAGCACCGCGCGGATGCGGCTGCGCAGCTCGGCGAGGCCGAAGGGCTTGGTGACGTAGTCGTCGGCGCCCGCCTCGAGGCCCTGCACGACGTCGGCCTCGCTGTCGAGCGCGGTGAGCATGATGATCGGAACCACCGCGCGTCTCTGGCGCAGCGCGCGGGCCACGTCGTGGCCGGCCGGCCCCGGGCCGAGGGCGACGTCGAGCAGCACGACATCGAAGTCGCGTTCGGTCGCCTGCGCGATCGCCGCGTCCCCGTCGGCGACGGCGGTGACGCGATGGCCCTCGCGCTCGAAGGAGCGCGTGAGCATGTCGCGCAGCGGCTCGTCGTCGTCGACGACCAGGATGTCGAGCGCTGAGGCGGCTTGCACGCCCCCCAAAGGTAGCGGCCCGGCCCCCGGCGGGACGGGCTTGAGCGATCCTTGCGGCTATCGGACACTCGTCCATCCGGGGTCCCAGGCACCGTTCACCTCGTACTGTCCATAAACCACCCCCAGGAACTGAACTCCAGGATGCGTAACCCATGGGCCAGGATGGCCGCCGCCGCAGCACTCGCCTTCGTGCTGATGGCGCCGCTGGCCCGCGCCGACACGCCGTCCGCGTACGTCTACGCGACCAACTGGAGCCAGACGGTTCGCCAGTACCAGGCCGACGCCGCCGGCGCGCTCAGCGAGCTCGCCACGCCCGTGCCTGCGGGCCAGACCTCCACCGGCGCGGCGGCCTCGCCCGACGGCCGCAGCCTCTACGTCATCAACCAGACGTCGGGCAGCGTCTCGCAGTACCACATCAACGTGGACGGGACGCTCGCCCCGCTGACGCCCGCCTCGGTGGCGAGCGGGTCCTCGCCGCTCGGCGTGACCGTGGCCCACGACGGCAGGCACGTCTACGTCGTCAACCAGGGCGATCACGACGTCGGCGTCTACTCGGTCGGCTCCGACGGCGCCCTGACGCTTGCGTCCACCGCGCAGACCGGCGACGGGCCCGCGCAGATCGCGCTCTCGCCCGACGACTCGAGCGCCTACGTCACCAACTTCACGGGCGGATCGATCTCCCAGTACGACGTCCACCCCGACGGGTCGCTGACGGTCAAGGCCGCGGCGCCGACGGTCCCGGCCGGCACGCTTCCCGCCGGCATCGCCGTCAGCGCGGACGGCGCGAGCGTCTACGCGGCCAACCAGACGATCGACGGGACGGTCTCGCAGTTCTCGGTCGACGCCCAGAGCGGCGCCCTGACGGCGAAGTCCACGCCGACCGTCGACGCCGGGGTCAACCCCCGCAACCTGCTCGTCGCCGGCAGCAGGCTCTACGTGAGCAGCATCGGCTCGAGCTCGGTCCCGAACTCGAGCACGATCTCGCTCTTCCGCGCCGGCGCCGACGGCTCCCTGGGGACCGCCGCCGCGACGGTGGCGGCGCCCACGAGCCCGTACGGGATGGCGCTCTCGCCCGACGGCGCGAGCCTCTACGTCGCCAGCTTCTCGCAGCCGGTCGTCGGCCAGTACGACGTCGCCGCCGACGGCACGCTGACCCCCAAGTCGACGCCCACGGTCCAGGCCGGGCTGCGCACCCAGGCCGTCGTGGCGGTCAAGCCGCGCGACGAGACCGCGCCGACGGTCGACCTGCGCACGCCGGCCGAGGGCGCGCAGTACGCGCTCGGCGAGCAGGTCGCGGCCGACTACTCGTGCGCCGACGAGGGCGGCTCGGGCCTGGCCTCGTGCACGGGCGACGTGGCCGACGGCGACCCGGTCGACACCTCGGCGCCGGGCGACCACGCCTTCACCGTCGTCGCGCGCGACGGCGCGGGCAATCAGACGACGGCGACCCATCACTACAGCGTCGCGCCCGACACGACGCAGCCGACGGTCGACGTGCGCACGCCCGCCGACGGCGCGCAGTACGCGCTCGGTGAGCAGGTCGCGGCCGACTACTCGTGCGCCGACGAGGGCGGCTCGGGCCTCGCGTCCTGCACCGGCGACGTGGCCGACGGCGACGCGATCGACACCACGGCGCTCGGCCCCCACCAGTTCACGGTGGTCGCGCGCGACGGCGCCGGCAACGAGACGACGGTCACCCACGGCTACACGGTGATCGAGCCGGTCCTGCAGTTCGGCGGCTTCCTCGGCCCGATCCACGACGGCAGCGTCGTGCGCGCCGGCGACGTCGTCCCGATCGTCTTCTCGCTCAACGGCTTCCACGGGCTCGACGTCCTCGCCGCCGGCTCGCCGAGCAGCGTGCGCGTCGACTGCGACCACCCCGGTCAGCCGACCGGCGGCAAGCCCGCCCGCACGCCCTACAACCGCGGGCTGCGCTTCAACCAGTGGACCGGCCACTACGTCTTCACATGGCAGACCGACCGCAGCTGGGCCGGCACCTGCCGGAGCTTCATCCTCACCCTGCGCGACGGCTCGGTGCAGCGGCTGACGGTCAGCTTCCGCCGCGACTACTGGCACGACCACCGGCACTGGTGACCCCGCGCGCCGAGCGCCGCTCGGCCGCCTGGCGGCGCAGCCGCTCGTGCTCGACCTGGCGCTTGAGCTGGTGCAGCGACCGGCGCAGGTGGCCGCGGACGGTGGGCGCCGCGACCTGCTCGGCGACCCACCCGAGGATCCCTGAGCCCGCGACCCCGTAGGCGAGGCGCAGCTCGACGTGCGTGTGCTCGCCGGGCTGCGCGCGCAGCCGCCAGCGCCCGCGCTGGTCGACCCCGGTGACCGAGGTCCAGGCGAGGTCGCAGTGCTCGTCCCACTCGACGATCTCGACCAGGCCGCCGACCTCGGCCGAGCCGACGCGCATGAGCGTGCGGTAGCGCGCGCCCATCCCGGTGGCGTTCTCGCCGGCCACCTCCCAGCGCGTGACGCCGGCCATGAAGTGCAGGTGGCGCGCGGGGTCGACGATGAACTCCCAGACGTCCTCGGGCGGCGCCGCGATGTCGATCTGCGCCTGGACCCTCATCCGATAAGCGGCAGGCGGCGCTCGGCCGCGAGCGCGTCGAGGGTCTCCTGCATGAGCCGCAGGACGTGGTCGTAGGCCTCGTCGACGTCGGGCTCGGGGCCGAACTCGTCGCGCAGGCGGATGGGGGGCAGCGCCTCGACGGTGATCTTGGCCGGCAGCGGGATGTGGCCGAGGAAGTCGCCGACGTTGATCCCCCACGGGGGGGCGATCGAGATCGGCAGGACCTTCAGGCGCAGGAGCCGGTCGAGGCCCAGCAGCTTGGAGAGCGTCTCGCCGCGGCTCAGGAAGAGCGCGGTCTCCTGGCCGCCGATCGAGACCACGGCCACGATCGGGACGTCGTGCTCGAGCGCCAGGCGGATGAAGCCGCGGCGCCCGCCGAAGTCGACGCGGTTGCCGCGCCAGGTCGGCCGGTGGACCTCGTGGTCGCCGCCGGGGTAGACGAGCACGGCGGCGCCGGAGCGCAGCGCCTTCTCGGCGTTGCCCGGCGAGGCGGCCACGGTCCCGAACTTGCGCAGGAAGCCGAGCCCCGGGGCCGAGAGCACCAGGTTGTGGGCGAGCTGGTAGAAGCGCCGCTCGACGCCGAAGTAGGCGCTGAAGGCGAGCGTGAAGACCGTCGTGTCGGGTGTGAGGTTGCCGCCCGAGTGGTTGCCGACGAGCAGCACGGGCCCGTCCTCGGGGATGTTCCCCAGCCCGCGGACCTCGCCGCGGAAGTACAGGCTCGAGAGCAGCCACAGGCGCGGCAGCGCCTCGCGGATGTAGTCGGGGTCGCGCTCGTCGAGGTCGGCGATCGGGACGCGGCTGACCACCTGGCCGGCCAGCGCCCGCATCAGGCGCCCGGGGAGCGAGCCCCCGGCCGGCGTGTCCGGCTCGGCCTCGTCCTGGGAGCGCAGGCGCCCGTCGCCCACGGCGTTGTGGCCGTGGCCGTTGCGCGATGTGGTGGTGGCGCCCATGGCCGAGCTGATCATAGGCGGGTCAGCAGATCGTCGGCGCTGGCCCCGCCACGACCTCGAAGGCGTCGCCGGGGATCGGGTGGCGCTGGTCGATGTCCTCGATCGTCTGCGTCCAGCGCCGGTCGGTCGTGCCCGTGATGAACATCGACGACCCCTGGTCGGCGAACATCAGCCCGTAGCGCTTGAGGGCGCGCACGATCGCGAGCGCCGGCCCGCGGTAGGGCGACTCGTCGAAGGACGCCTTCAGCCGCCAGCGCGAGCCGTAGGGCGGGGCGGAGACGTCCGTCGTCGTGCCGCAGTGGTTGGCGGGCGCCTGCCACGCGCGCCGCGCCTGCGGCAGCGTGAAGCGCAGGGCGTGGCGGATCGTCCCCGAGGCGGCCTCGTCGTAGCGCAGCAGGCCGGGGAGGATCGGCAGCCCGGCCGCGTCGGCCGAGGTCCAGCCCGAAGGGCGCCGGCCGTTGCGCGTGAGGTCCCAGCGCGCCGAGGACGAGACCTGCCACGAGGCGCCGCCGTCGCGGCGCACCGCGTTGTAGAGCTCGTAGTCCACGCAGCGCCCGCGCTGGACGACGATCACGTGGCGGTCGCCCTCCTGCGGGTCGGGCTGCCCGGCCGGGGCGCCCTCGATCGGCGCGCGGGGCGGGATCGGGAAGGGGCCGTGGTCGCTCTCGTCGCCGTAGTCGGCCCCGTCGGTGCCGAAGACGATCGGCACGCGCCGCTGCGTGGGCCCCACGACCGAGAACGGGATCCCGTACTCCGGCTGGGTGTCGCCGAAGTCGAGGTGGACGTCGTGGCCCGCGGCCTGGGCGGCGACGAGCGCGGCGGAGTCGGGCGCCAGGGGCGCGTGGCTGACGTCGGTGTTCCAGGCGCTGTCGGGCGGCAGCACGGGGCAGCCGGCGAGGATCGGGCCGTCGGTGACGACGAAGGCGGCGCTCGCGCAGCCGCCCGGGCGGCAGGCGAGCAGGCGGTGGCGGCCCTGGGCGAAGCGCTTGCGCAGGCCGATCCGCGCGGTCCGGTGGCGCGCCGTGCCCACGCGGCGGGCGTCGATCGACAGCGTCTCGGGCAACCTCGAGCTCAGGTGGACGGTGAGGGTTCCATAAGGCCGCACGCCGATCGGCGACACGGTGACCTTGGCGTTCGCGGGCGCGGCGCCGAGGAGGGCTACGGCGGCGGCGATGAGCGCGGCGCGGCGGCGCATGGCGATCAGGCCGCGCGCCGGGCTCCGAGCGCCTCGACGCGCGTGAAGAAGCGCTTGAGCAGGCCGATCGTCTGCTCGGGGCGCTCGACCTGGGGCACGTGGCCGCAGTCCTCGAGGACGATCTGCTCGGCCGTGGGCAGCCACTTGGCGACGTGGGGCATGAAGCCGGGCGGGATCAGGCGATCGCACGCGCCCCACACGAACAGCGAGGGCGCCTCGAGCTCGGCCAGGCGCGGGTAGAAGCCGCCGCGCCCGAAGGGGCGATCGAGGTAGATGTTGCGGGCCGAGGTCAGGAAGGCCAGGCGCGCGCCGGCGCTCGCGTAGATGCGCTGGAACTCGTCGACGACGACGTCGGCCACGCTCGGATCGACCTGGTCGGGATCGGCGAACAGGCTCCAGAACTGGCGCGCGACGCGCGAGCGCCCGAGGTTGTGGGGCAGGAGCCCGAGCTCGGGGCGCAGGAGGCGCACGATCGGGTGCCAGTCGCGCCTGACGAAGGCCACGGCGGGCGAGAGCAGGGCCACGCCCGCGACGCGCTCGGGCGCGCGCAGCCCGACCTCGATCGCCACGCGCCCGCCCATCGAGTTGCCGACGAGGTGCGCGCGGCCGACCCCGAGCGCGTCCATGACCTCGACCACGGTCTCGGCGAACCAGCGCGCCGAGTAGGGCCCGGCCAGGGGCTTCGAGGAGCCGCCGAAGCCCGGCAGGTCGAGCGCGTGGACGCGGTAGCCGGACCGCGTGAGCGCCGCGGCGGTGTCGAAGAACGAGGCCTTGGTGGCGCCGAGGCCATGGATGCAGACGACGTCGGGGCCCGAGCCCATCGTCAGGGTCGACACGCGCCGCCCCGGGAGGCGGACGTCGTGGATGCGCAGCAGCGGCGGACGCCCGTTGGGCAGGCGGAAGAGGCCCTCGAAGCCGATCGCGAGGTCGACGTCGCCGCGCGCGTAGAGCTGGCGCTGCCAGAAGGCCTCGACGCCGGACAGCTCGCCCTCGCGCAGGGCCAGCCACGTCTCGGCGTCGGTCCCGATGACGACGTCGGGCTCGCGGCGGGTGCTGCCCTTGCGCACGCGTGCGCCGTGGGGCGTGCAGCGGACCTCCCACGTGTGGCCGACGTCGCCGAGGCGCACGTGGTAGGTGGCGTCGAAGCCCTCGGGCGCACCGAGATAGCGCTCCGGCAGCGTGCGGAAGGCCTCCTCGACGAGGCGCAGCCGCCGGGCGTGGGGCGGGTCCCCTGCCATGCAAGGGGACCTTATACCCGTGCCCGGCGCCGGCGCCGCCGGTCCGGCACCGTCCCCGCACCTTGCGTAGATTGCGCCCTGGATGCGCGAGATCCGCCTGCACGACACGCGCACGGGCCGCAAGCTCGTGCTCGAGCCCCGCGAGCCCGGCAGGGTGGGGATCTACTCCTGCGGGCCGACGGTCTACAACCGCATCCACATCGGCAACGCGCGCCCTTACGTCGTCCCCTCGCTGCTCAAGCGCTTCCTCGAGCACGAGGGCTACGAGGTGACGCTCGTCGCCAACATCACCGACATCAACGACAAGATCTACGACGCCGCGCGGCCGCTGGGGGTCCCCAGCGCCGACCTGGCCCGCGACATGGCCGCCCACTACCGGGCCGACACCGAGGGGCTGGGGATCGGGCGCCCGGACGCCGAGCCGCTGGCCTCCGAGACGATCGGGCCGATCGAGGACCTGATCCAGGCGCTGCTCGACAACGGCTCGGCCTACGCCGCCGACGGCGACGTCTACTTCCGCGTCCGCGCGGATCCCGAGTACGGGGCGATCAGCCACCGCTCGGTCGACGATATGGACCAGGGGGAGGGGGTCGAGGGCTCCGAGCGCAAGGAGGATCCGCTCGACTTCGCGCTCTGGAAGGCGCAGAAGGAGGGCGAGGACACCGCCTGGGACGCCCCCTGGGGCCGCGGGCGCCCCGGCTGGCACATCGAGTGCTCGGCGATGGCCGAGCAGGAGCTCGGCGTCGGCTTCGAGATCCATTCGGGCGGCAACGACCTGACCTTCCCCCACCACGAGAACGAGGCGGCCCAAACGCGGCGCGCGCGCGGGGCCGAGCTCACGCGGATCTGGATGCACAACGGGATGCTCCAGATGGGCGGCGAGAAGATGGCCAAGAGCCTGGGCAACATCGAGTCGCTGGCCGACGCGCTCGCCGGGCACGGCCGCGACGCCGTGCTGATGTTCTTCGTCGCCGGCCACTACCGCCAGCCAATCCAGTACGACGAGAGCACGATGGCCCAGGCCGCCGCGAACGTGCGGCGCGTGCGCGAGGCCGCGCGCAGGCTGGCGCCGGGCCCGTCGCCCGAGGAGCTCTCGCCGCTCAAGGAGCGCTTCTTCGCCGCCCTGGCCGACGACTTCAACACGCCGGCGGCGCTGGCCGCGGTGTGGGAGTGGATCCGCGAGGCCAACCGCCGCGAGCCCGGGACGGGCGACGCGGACCTGCGCGAGATGCTGCAGATCTTCGCCCTCGACAACCTGCTCGACGTCGCGGGCGCCGACGGCGAGCCCGACGCCGCCGCGCTGGCGCTGCTCGAGCAGCGCGAGGCGGCCCGCGCGCAGCGCGACTTCGCCGAGGCCGACCGGCTGCGCGACGAGCTCGCCGCGTTGGGCTGGCAGGTGCGCGACTCCGCCGGCGGCCCGCAGCTCGTCCGCGCCGAGCAGTGATCCTCTACGGGCGCAACGCGATCCGCGAGGCGCTGCGGGCCGGGCGGCGCCCGGTGCTCCGCGTCTGGGCCACGCGCGGGGCCGCGGCCGAGCCGTGGCTGCGCGACGTCGAGCTCGTCGAGGCGCGTCCCGAGGAGATCGCGGCCCGCGCGGGCAGCGAGGCCCACCAGGGGCTGTGCGCCGAGGCCGGCCCGTATCCCTACGTCGACGACGCGGCGCTGCTGGATCGGCCCGATCCGCTCGTCGTCGTCCTCGACGAGCTCCAGGACCCGCAGAACCTGGGCGCGATCTGCCGCACGGCCGAGTGCGTCGGCGCCGACGGGGTCGTCATCCCCGAGCGCCGCTCGGCCGAGGTCACGGCCGCGGTGTGCAAGGCGTCGGCGGGGGCCGTCGAGCACCTCGCCGTCGCGCGCGTGCGCAACGTCGCCGACTTCCTGGCCGATGCCAAGCAGGCGGGCTGCTGGTGCTACGGAGCGGCCGCCGAAGGGGCGGTCCACTACCTGCAGCCCGACTACCGCGGCGGCTGCGTGCTGGTCATCGGGGCCGAGGGGAGGGGACTGCGCCCGCGCGTCGCCGCGGCGTGCGACGAGCTGGTCGCGCTGCCGCTGCGCGGCCACGTGCAGTCGCTCAACGCCAGCGCCGCGGCCGCGGCCCTGATGTACGGGATGTTGCAGAAGCGCGACAGCGCTTGACAGCGCTCCATAAGTCTGAAATTCTCGCGCCAACTGAGGCTCGACTTGAGGTTGAGCCAAAGTGAGACTTCTATACAGATGGCGCTCCGGGGAGGATTGCGCCACTGAGCACTGATCCCGAGCCTGCCGGCATGGCCGCCGGCTGGACGAAAGGACCGCTCGTGGCCCGTCTGTCTCCTAACGCTCAATCTCAGGTTCAGGTCGAGGATGGATACCTGATCGCCCTTGCCAAGCAGGGTGATCCGACCTCGTACGACCGCCTGGTGCGCCGGTATTACGGCTTCGTCCGCCTGAAGGCCTCGTCGTACTTCCTGGCGGGCGGCGACAGCGACGACCTCATCCAGGAGGGCCTCGTCGGCCTCTACAAGGCGATCCGCGACTATCGCTCCGACCGCGAGTCGAGCTTCCGCAACTTCGCGGAGCTGTGCATCACGCGCCAGATCATCACCGCGGTCAAGACCGCGACGCGCAACAAGCACACCCCGCTGAACCAGTACGTCTCGTTCTCGAGCACGCCGGCCAGCGCCTCCGACGGCGAGCCGACCCTCGACGAGGTCATCCCGGGGCCCTCGGTCCACGACCCCGTCAACCAGGTCATCTCCTCCGAGGAGCTGCGCTCGCTCGTCGCCTGTCTGTCCACGGCGCTGTCGGAGCTCGAGTCGCGCGTGCTCGCCCTCTACCTCGACGGCTACTCCTACGAGCAGGTGGGCGACCGCATCGGCTGCGACTGCAAGACGGTCGACAACGCCCTCCAGCGCGTCAAGCGCAAGGTGGGGGCGCACCTCGCCGCGCGCAACGTGCTGCTGTAATCCGGCGCTGTGAGCGCACTCGCGATCATCGTCATCGTCTTCGTGGTCCTCGTCGTCCTACTGATCGTGGGAGGACTGATCGTCGTCAACCGCCGCTGGCGCGCCGAGGACTCGCGCCTGCGCGCGACGGCGCAGGAGGCCGACCGCGCGCTCGCCGCCGCCCAGGCCGTCGACCGCGGCTGGGACCGCCCCGCCCTCGAGGCCGCCGCCCGCGACGCCTTCGCGGCGCGCTCGCCCGCCGAGGTCCGCGAGCTGCTGCTCATCCAGGTCGTCGACCGCCCGGGCACCGAGCACGACCAGGCGCTGTTCCGCGTGATCACCGAGGCCGGCTCTGAGGAGATCCTCCTCGGCCGCCAAGACGACGCCTGGGTCCCGATCCAGCCGCTCTAGGAGCGGTCAGGTGGTGCTGTAGCGCAGGCCGTCGAGCGCGACGCTCAGGATCCGGTCGACGGTCGCCGGGTCCGTGCCCTGGATCTTCGCGATGCCGCCGACCATCTTCACGACGTCGTCGATCGAGACGTCCGGTCGCACCGCGCCGGCGTCCTGCGCGCGCCGCAGGAGCGGCTCGCCGGCGCCGTAGAACGCCCCGCGGCAGGTCTGGAAGACCTCGGAGTCGCGGTCGGCCACGGCGAAGAGCTCCTCCGCGAGCGCGTGCTTGGTGGCGATGTAGCCGATGAAGCGGTGCAGCCAGCCGACGAGCGCGTCCCACGGCGGCGCGTCGCTCAGGTCGTCGGCCGAGCGGCAGAGCGCCTCGACCTCCTCGACGTAGACGGCCTCGATCAGGTCGGTCCGCGTCGGGAAGTGCCGGTACAGCGTCCCGATGCCGACCCCGGCGCGGCGGGCGATGTCCTCGAGCGAGGCCGAGCTGTCCTTCTCGGTGAACGCGTCGCGTCCCGCGGCGATCAACTTGTCGTAGTTGCGGCGCGCGTCCGCCCGCTTGGGGCGGCGGATGAGACCCGATTGCTCGATTTCGGTCGCGGACATGGCTGGGGCAGCTTGCAAAGCGGAGGGTGCCTCCGTATAGTACGTCTTGAAAGCGGAGGCAAGCTCCACATCAGATTGTGGAGGCACCCTCCAGTTTACCGCCACTTCTGCAAGAAGGAAATCGATGAGACAAGGTCCACTGGCAGGGCGCTATCCGGCCGCCGCGGCGATGGTGATGTTCGCCCTGATCCCGTACCTCGCGCTGTCGGCGGCGATCGGACCGGTCACGCCGCTCATCGGCCGCGATCTGCACATCAGCGCGCAGGCGATGAGCCTGGGCTCGGGCATGGCCAACGCCGCGTACGCGGCGGGGACGGTGATGGCCGTCTACTTCGCCCAGCTGCTGCGCCAGCGGCGGATCATGGTCCTCTACGTCTCGCTGCTCGTCATCGGATCGATCCTCGCGGCCGCCGCGCAGAACCCGGCGATGTTCTTCGCCGGCCACGTGCTACAGGGCCTGTGCACGAGCCTGCTGCTGATCGCGGCGGTGCCGCCGCTGGCGCTCGGGTTCGGCGTGGAGAAGTTCCGCTCGACCGCCGTGATCATGAGCATGTGCATCTTCGGTGCGGTCACGCTCGGGCCCGCCATCGGCGGCCTGCAGGCGCAAGCCGGCGCCTGGCGGCCGATGTTCTGGGTCATCGCCGGGATCTCGGCGGCGGCGCTCGCGCTGGCGCTCCTGACCTTCGAGGACACCCCGCCCGCCGACACCACCGCGCCTCGCAACCCGCTGCCCATCGCGCTGGCGGCCGTCGGATCGATCGCTGCGTTCGGGGGAGCCTCGCAGCTGCTCACCCACAAGTTCCTGGAGCTCCGCACCGCCGGCCTGCTGGCCGTCGGGCTCTCTCTGATCGTCGTGCTCATCGTCAGCCAGTACCGGTCGAAGCGGCCGCTGCTCACGATCCGCACCATGCTCACGAGCACGATCCCGGTGGCGGGAATCGCGCTCGCGCTGTGCGCCGCTGCCGCCTCGGTGTCGGCGACCGCACTGACCGCCGGCCTGCTGGCACAGCGCTACAGCCCGCTGCACGTGGGGCTCCTCTACCTGCCCGAGCTGGCCGGCGCGATCCTCACCGCCGTCCTGCTCGGCGTCGTCATCGACAAGCGGGCGCTGCAGTACCTGCCGGTGGTGGGAATGGTCTTCCTCGCGGCCGGGATCGCGGTGTTCCGCATCCAGCTGCCGCCGACCCAGGCGCTCACGCTGATCGGCTCGGGCCTCATCGGGATCGGCCTCGGCGCCAGCGTCGCGCCGGCGCTGTTCACGGCCGGCTTCTCCCTGCCCGCGGCCACCCTGCAGCGCGTCTTTGCGATCGTCGAGCTCCTGCGCGCCGTGGCGGCCTTCATGATCGCGCCCGTCTTCGCGCACTTCGCGGCCACCGTCGGGGGCGACCCGAAGACCGGCGCGGGCATCGCGCTCTGGATCGGCCTGGGACTGGCGGTCGCCGGCGTCGTCGTGCCCGTCGCGATCTACCGACTCGGCGGAGCACGCCCGGAGACGCCGCAGCTCGGGCGCTTCATGGGAGGCGAGGGACCGGCGTGGCACTCGCCGCCGCTCCTGGCCGCCGCCCGTAAACGCGCGATGCGCCTGCGCGTCGCCGACGCCCCCGCGCGGTCATGACCGCCGCAGGTGGATCGGGTCCCGTCGTGTTCGCCTACGACGGCAGCGACCTCGCCAAGCACGCGATCGACGAGGCGGGCCGGCTCCTGGAGGCCGGCGGCGAAGCGGTCGTCGTGACCGTGTGGCAGCCGTTCGACGTCGGCTTCCTGCCTCCCGCCGGGCTCCAGCTCGACGCGGCGCAGATCGCCGATGTCAGGAGCGCCGCCGCGCAAACCGCGGCCGAGGGAGCGGCGCTCGCCCAGGCCGCGGGCTTCCGCGCGCAGAGCGCCGAGATCGAGAAGGCCCCGACGTGGAAGGGGATCTCCGAGCTCGCCGAGGCGCACGACGCGCGGCTGATCGTCCTCGGCTCACACGGCCGCAGCGGCCTGGGGCCGCTCGTCGGAAGCGTCGCGGGCACCGTCGCGTCGCACTCCCGACGCTCGGTGCTCATCGTGCACCGCGGGTCATGAGCCCGCCACGCCACACGCGCAGGCAGCGCCGGAGCTTCGCGGCGGTCGAGTCGCGCTACCTGCGCGACCTCGGACGTCGCGAGCCCGGCAGCCGGCGACCGGCTACGCGCGTTCGCTCGCGGCGAGCGCGCGAAACCGCCGGCGTCACGAGCCGGGTCGTGGGCAGGTTGTAAGCGCCTTGTGACCCACCGTGGACGCCGCGGTGGGGTCCGCCTAGCATGCCGCGACTCCGGAGCCGGGCGGCCCCGGATCCTTCGGCGCAGGGCAGCGTTGGCGCGCTGTCCGTGGACAACAGGCGGTGGTTGCGATGCGTGTCGTGAATCGGCGGAGGTTCCTTCAGCTGGCCGGCGGCAGCGTGGCCACGACGATGCTGTCAGACAGCATCGCTCGCGCTCTCGCCATCCCGGCGAACCATGCGACCCGCAGCCTCGAGGACGTCGAGCACATCGTCGTGCTCATGCAGGAGAACCGCTCGTTCGACCACTACTTCGGCGTCATGCGCGGCGTGCGCGGGTTCGCCGATCCCCATCCGGTCACGCTGCCCAGCGGCAAGCCGGTCTGGAACCAGGCCGACGGGGCCACGACTGTGCTCCCGTTCCGCCCGGACGTCGGCAACCTGGCGCTCACCTTCATCGAGGACCTCGACCACAGCTGGGGCGGCACGCAGCAGATGTTCAACGGCGGCAACTGGGATCAGTGGCTGCCGTCCAAGACGACGACCTGCATGGCGTACATGAAGCGCGCGGACCTCCCGTTCCACTACGCGCTGGCCGACGCCTTCACCGTCTGCGATGCGTACTTCTGCTCGATGCTCGGGCCGACCGATCCCAACCGCTACTACATGTGGACCGGCTGGGAGGGCAACGACGGCAAGGGCGGCGGGCCGGTCATCGCCAACGACGAGCTCGGGTACGGATGGACGACCTACCCCGAGCGCCTGCAGGCGGCCGGGATCGACTGGAAGATCTACCAGGACAGCGGCGTCGGGCTGGACCAGGCCGGATTCTGGGGCTGGACCTCGGATCCGTACATCGGCAACTACGGCGACAACTCGCTGCTGTACTTCCACAACTACCAGAACGCGGCCCCGGGCAGCCCGCTGTACCAGGCGGCTCGCACGGGGACCGAGGTCAACAAGAGCGGCGGCTTCTTCGACATCCTCGCCGCCGACGTCCAGAACGATCGGCTGCCGAGCGTGTCCTGGATCGTCGCCCCCGAGGCCTACACCGAGCATCCGGCGTGGCCCGCCGGGTACGGCGCCTGGTACACGGCCGCCGTGCTCGACGCGCTGACGAGCAACCCCGACGTGTGGTCCAAGACGGCGCTGGTGATCACCTTCGACGAGAACGACGGTTTCTTCGACCACGTGGTCGCGCCCTACCCCAACGTCGGCGACCTCCGCGGAGGCTCGACCGTGCCGCTGGACAACGAGCTGTTCGGTGGCAAGGCCGGGACGCCGGGGGGCTCCGACGGAGTCGTCGGCCCCTACGGCCTCGGGGTGCGCGTGCCGCTCCTCGTGGTCTCGCCGTGGAGCAGCGGTGGCTTTGTCTGCTCGGAGACCTTCGACCACACCTCGCTCATCCGCTTCATCGAGGCGCGCTTCGGCGTCCGCGAGCCCAACATCACGCCGTGGCGGCGTGCCGTCTGCGGCGACCTGACCTCGGCCTTCGACTTCAGGAGCACGTCCCGCCGCGTCCCGCCGCTACCGAGCGTCGAGGCCTACAAGCCCAACGAGGACACGACCCCGCCGAGCTACCACCCCGAGCCACCGGCCGTCGGCTCGCTGCCGAAGCAGGAGTCGGGGGTGCGGCCCTCGCGCCGGCTCGGCTACCGCTTCGAGGTCGCGTTCGACGCCGATCCGCACCACCTGAACCTCGCGATGAAGAACCGGGGCAAGCTCGGCGTCGGCCTGCAGGCGCGGTCGCTCACGGTGGCCGGCGCGCCGTACTCGTACACGGTCGGCAGCGGTGACAAGCTCACCGCGGCGCTGCCCAACCCGGGTACGTACGACCTCAGCCTCCACGGCCCCAACGGCTTCTTCCGCCACTTCGCCGGCTCGCCCGCCACGGAGCTGCGCGTCGAGGCCAAGGGCGACGACTCGGGCCGGCTGAGGCTCCGGCTCCACGACGACGGCGACCGCCACGATCGCCGTCGCAGGCACCCGGTCGTGGTCCAGGTCGCCGACGCCTACGGACGCGACCGGAAGGTCGAGCTGCACGGCGACGAGGAGATCGAGGTCGACACGGGCCACTGCGGCGGTTGGTACGACATCGCGCTGACGACGCCGAGCGATCCGAGCTTCAGCTACCAGCTCGCCGGTCGCCTGGAGTCCGCGGCCCGACTGACCAGCGACCCCCAGCTCGGGCGCACGTAGCCACGCCGCGCCGTCACGGCGCCGTGAGCACCGCGAGCAGGCGCTCGACGACCGGTCGCATGCGCTGCTCGAAGTGCGGGCGCGGGGCGGTGACCTCGTCGAGGCGCAGGCCGTCGATCGCGGCGGCGAGGATGTGGGCGTCTGTCAGCGGCTGCGGGGAGCCGGCCGCGCGGAGCACGTGCGCGGCGAGGTCGTGGACGGCGCGGCCCCACTCGACGTGGGTCGCGCGCAGCTCGGGGCGCCGGGCCGCCTCGAGCTGCAGGTGGTAGCCCGCGCGCACGCGCTGCAGGCCCTCGCCGCGGACCTGCTCGCCCAGCCAGGCGGCGAGCGCTCGGGAGATCGAAGGCACGTCGGCGCGGCCCTCGACGAGGGTCTCCGCGTCGCGCGCGATGCGCTCGATCTCCAGTGCGGCGACGCGGCGCAGCGCCTCGGAGACGATCGCGTCCCTGGAGTCGAAGTGGTAGGTGGTCGAGGAGAGCGAGACCCCGGCCTCCCGGGCCACCGCACGGTGCGTCACGCCGTCGACGCCGTGGCGGCCGATGAGCCGGATCGTCGCCTCGATGATCGCGGCGCGGATGGCCTCCGGGGGGACGCGGCGGACGGCGGTCGCCATGGGGCCAGGCACACTACTGGTACAGGTGTACTGAGGCGCGGTGTAGGATCGCGCGCCGTTGACTTCGTCCCACGAGTCAAAGAACGGCCTTCCTCGCCGCGGGTTCCTCGCCGTCGGCGCCGGTGCCTTCCTGTGCACGATCGGCGCCGAGCGCGTGCTGCTCGGCAAGCCCGGCGACGCCGCCAAGGCCGACGCCGCCGCGGCCCGCGTCCGGCGTCCGCGCTTCCTCGACGCCGCCGCGAAGCCGCCCCAAGGCGCCTCGCCGGTGGACCAGCTCACCTTCGCCACGCCACGGCCCCAGCCCGGCGGGACCGTCCGCGAGTACTGGATCCAGGCGCGCGACGTCCTGTGGGACATCGTGCCGACGCGCCCGCGGCGCGACCAGTGGCACGGCCGCGCGATCCCCGGGCCGAGCGTCTACCGCGCCTTCGTCTACCAGCAGATGACCGCCGGGTTCGCCGAGCCGCTGGCGCCGCCGAGGATTCCCGGGCCGACGCTCGCGGCGGAGGTCGGCGACACCGTCGTCGTGCACTTCCGCAACGGCCTGTCGGACAAGAGCGGCCAGGCGCTGACCATGCACCCGCACGGGGTCAAGTACAACCCGGAGTACGACGGCGTCTACCTGGGCGACTTCACGCGCGCCGGCGGCTTCGTCGCGCCGGGCGAGGAGTTCACCTACACGTGGGAGGCGACGCCCGACGCGGTCGGCGTCTGGCCCTACCACGACCACGGGCCCAACCACACGCTCAACACCTTCCGCGGGCTCTTCGGCTCGCTCATCGTGCGCGAGAAGGGCGCCAAGGTGCCCGACGTCGAGTACGTCGTCTTCTTCCACGCCCTCGCGCCGCCGGTCACCGGCCTCGAGCGCCAGTTCCAGTGCATCAACGGCCGCGCCTTCGCCGGCAACACGCCGACGCTGCAGTCGAAGGTGGGCCAGGACGTCGCCATCCACATCATGGGGATGGACTCGAACTTCCACGACTTCCACATCCATGGGCACCGCTGGAAGGACCCCAGCGGCACGTTCGTCGACACCCCCGCCGTGGGGCCCAACGAGACGATCACCGCCCGCTTCGTCGAGGACAACCCGGGCCGCTGGCTGTACCACTGCCACGTCTTCACCCACCAGGACGGTGGGATGGCGGGCTGGTACCTGGTCGAGCCCTAGTCACGCAGAGGAGAACCAAGGGGACATGTCCCATATCCGCATCGCCGGTCTCGCGCTCGTCGCGGTCGTGGCCCTCGCCCTGCCGGGCGCGGCGCTCGCGGCCGACTACCCGCCGCCCGCCAAGCCGACGACCCAGAAGGCGCCCAAGGGGCCCTTCCACACGCTCACCGTGTGCAAGCAGGGCTGCAAGTACAAGACGATCCAGTCGGCCGTGAACAAGGCGAAGGCCGGCGACAAGGTCAAGGTCAAGAGCGGGACGTACCGCGAGGCCGTGACCGTCAAGGGCTCGTCGAAGCGCTACCTCAAGCTCGTCGGCAACCCCGGCGATCCGTCGAAGGTCGTCCTCGAGGGCGCGCGCGGCAAGGGCCTTCCGCGCGCCAACGGCGTGCTCGTCGACGGCGCCAACCAGGTCACCGTCGACGGCTTCACCGCCCGCCACTACAACTCCAACGGCTTCTTCGTCGTCAACGTCGACGGCTACGAGCTCAACCACCTCGTGGCGACGCTCGTCGGCGTCTACGGCGTCTACGCCTTCAACTCGGTCGGCGGCGTGATGGAGAACTCGACCGCGTCCTACAACAGCGACTCGGGCTTCTACATCGGCCAGACGCCGCCGCAGACCAAGCCCAAGCGCTCGATCGTGCGCAACGTCAAGTCGTTCGGCAACGTCCTGGGCTTCTCCGGCACCAACATGCGCTACGTGACGATCACGAAGTCGCAGTGGTTCAACAACGGCACCGGGATCGTCCCCAACGCCCTGGACTCCGAGAAGTACGCGCCGCCGGAGGACAACGTCATCACCGACAACGACGTCTTCTGGAACAACTTCAACTACTACAAGGGGGCGCCGTTCAAGCTGCGCAAGCAGGCGACGTCGACGCCGTATCCCGTCGGCGTGGGCGTCCTGCTCTTCGGCGGCCGGCGCAACCAGGTGACCAACAACCGCGTGTACGGCAACTGGCTCGTGGGCATCGGGGCCCTCAAGCAGATCCTGCTCAAGCAGAAGGACGCGGCGGATCTCATCGGCAACCAGGTGCACGACAACGTCTTCGGGCTCGGCGGCGCCGACCTCAACGGCCGCGAGCTCTTCTACGACGGCAGCGGGACCGACAACTGCTTCGGCCCCAACGTGGGCGTGCAGAGCACGGAGCCGGCCGACGGCTCGACCTTCATGCCGTGCCCGTTCACCGGCACGAACACGTTCAACCAGGCCGCCCAGGACGAGGCGATCAAGTGGGACGTGGGCGACGCGACCCACGAGGCGAGCTGGATCCGCCACCCGCATGCGCCCAAGGCCGGCCTGACGCCCCTGGAGCACTACAAGAAGTGACGAGGACGATCGCACTCGCAATGGCCGGCGTCGTGGCTCTCGCCGCGGCGCCGGCCGTGGCCGTGCCGTCGACGGCGCGCAAGCCCCAGAAGAAGACCATCGAGGTCGCGGACAACTTCTACAGCCCGCACAAGCTCACGGTGAACCTCGGTTCGAAGATCACCTGGGACTGGTCCGAGGACGCCGCCGACGTCCACGACGTCAAGCTCGTCTCCGGCCCCAAGGGCTTCAAGAAGTTCCAGACCGAGCCGGCGTCAGCGGGCTACGTCTACCACAAGACCCTGACCAAGCCGGGGACCTACAAGTTCATCTGCACGTTGCACGAGGAGGACAACATGCGGATGACCATCGTCGTGCGCCACTAGGTATAAGACCCGAGCAGGTTGTTCGGCGTCCCCGCCACGCCGGCGTGGGCGCGAACAGCTCACCGAGGGAGACCAGCCCGCCGCGCCGCCGGCCCCCGGGGGGCGCCGCGGGCCGCCAGGGGGCGCCGAACGTCGGTCTTCCCCCGTCCACACGGGGTAGGACCGACGTTCGACCCCCCCGGGGCACGGACCCGTTCCTCGGTGAGCTGTTCGCAGCGCAACGGGCCTCACAGCGACCCGGCACCCCGAACAACGTGCTCAGGAACTACAACTAGGGCCGCGCGGCCGGCCGAACGTCGGTCTTCCCCCCTCCCGAGGGGGTACGACCGACGTTCGGCGTCTCGCTTGGCTTGGCGTCAGCCGACCGACGAGGAGCGGAACGTCGCTCCGCGGAAGACCACGCGCCGCGTGATGCGGAACTTGCGCACCTCGGCGCCACCGGCGACCGTCGCGTTGCCCTTGAACTTGAACCGGATCCGCCACGTCCCGACCTTGAGCCGGAAGCGCTTGGAGAAGGCGTGCTTGCGGATCTTCACGGAGCCGAAGGACTTGTACTTGCCCTTCGACCCACGCCCGATCGCGATGCTCACGCGCCCGGTCGCACTCGTCTCCATGATCGTCGCATGGAAGGCGTAGCTCGGCCCGCGGCTGTCGGTCCAGCGCAGCGACCTGAGGTCGAAGGGGCCGAAGGCGCGGATGGCCACGGGAGTCGCCCACGGGCTGAACGCCTGCGGGTTCAGCGTCCCGGTGAAGCCCTTCGCGCGCGCTGCGACCACGTACGCGCCCGGACCCTTGTTCAGCGGTACGTCGACCGTCCTGGTCGTCGCGTCCGGGAACAGCTGGTCCGGTGCTCCCGGCAGCGACCCATCCGGATTCGCGGCGACGTTGAGCCCCACGAACGCGTCCGTCGACAGCGCCCCCGGGTTGAGGTCGATGGGAAGCCTCACCGTGTTGGTCGTGAACGACCCGGGATTGCGGGTCAGCGCGGCGCCGGGCGGCGCCGTGATGGCGGTCGAGGCGGTGATGGTGAACGGCAGGCTCTGCGTGCCCGTCGGTGCCATCACGCAGCCCGTGTCCGAGCCGGCGAACGTGGTCACGGACACCGTGTACGTGCCGTTGCCGACGTAGTCGACGCTAGGTCCGGTGGCCGAGCCCGTCGTACACAACGAGTCGTTCACGACCTTCGCGCCGTTCGGGCCCGACGCGGTGATCTTCCAGTTGTCGGTGGCTGCCGCGGTGACGTTGAGCTGCGTGTTCATGTTGCGGATGTTGAGCGTGCCCCCGAGCGTGATCGGGTTCCCGTCGTCTCCGTTGACGGTGACGCTCACGGCGGCGTGCGCCGCGGCCGGTGCGAAGGCGCTGGCGGCGAGAGCCGCCGAAGCGGCAACGAGAGCCTTTCGGCTCCTGCGACTGGACCTCAAGAGATTGCCTCCCTGTTTCCCCACGGGTGCTGTGCGCACCTCAGAACACGGGATCCTTACCCAAGTTGCCCCGGGCCGAAAGGCGCAGGTCGCGGGGGAGACATTTGCCTCGTCACGCCCTAGCCGAGTTGCGGCTCCCTTAAGCAGAGCCCGAAACGAGCGCGGAGGTACTGGTGTCGAGAGCAAGGATCACCCGGACGGCAGCCGGCGCT
The DNA here is from genome assembly GCA_963851295.1 of uncultured Actinomycetes bacterium. Lineage (GTDB taxonomy): Bacteria > Actinomycetota > Thermoleophilia > Solirubrobacterales > Solirubrobacteraceae > JAOPZW01. Next base: position 86,829 of record CAWKOS010000013.1, read on the forward strand.
GCTCTCGCCGCTTCCCTGTCCTTGCTCGTGTGCGCCCAAGCGCACGCCGGGCACTACCGAGTCCAGACTTGCACCACGGCAGATTGGCGCTCGCTCGGTCCGACGATCGGCAGTCCGAGCTTCGTCAGCGGCTGGGACTACGGATTCACAAGCCTGACGCCGACGTCGCTCAGGGATGGCTGCCCCACTGGGGGGATGTTCTTCCTCGAGGTTCCGGGCAACGGTTTCGTGATGCCCACGGGACAGAGTGTTTGGGTGAGATGGACAGCGGCCCCCGGGACACAACTGACCGCGGTGAGCACGCGGTGGGGCGCCATCGCGGAGCTGAACCCCGCCCGCAGTCAAGGCGTAGCGCAGCTCACGGTTGCCACCGACCAGGAGCAGCTGCTCGCGCGGAACACGCCATTGACCGTGTCCTACGGCCTGGGTGGTGCTCCGGCGCTTGCTGCTCAGCTCCGTCCCGCTCACTGGTTCGAGATCCGCCTTTCCTGCATGCAGGACTGCCTGGGGAGCGCGTTCCCCATCTCGATGAACGTCAGGGTTGCCGGAACCGCGTTCGATGTCGCGGACCCCTTTCCACCGGTGGGCGGGCTCGCCGGTAGCGCCGTCGACGCTCAGACCTGGTCGGGCGTGGTGCTCTTCACCCTGAACGCCGCGGACGCCGGCGGTGGCGTCGCACGGGCGGTGCTCGAGCTCGACGGCACCGATGCGCGCAGCATTCCGCTGGGCGACCCGCGCATCTGCCAGGACCTCCGGGAGGATCCGACCATCCCGGAGTACCCCGCCGCGCAGCCGTGCCCCGTGCGCATCGACTCACGCACTCTTGCGATCGACACCAACGGGCTCCCGCAGGGTCCGCATGTCGTGCGTGTGCTCTTGGAGGACGCGGCGGGGAACCGAACGGCGGTCTTCGGTCCCGTGACGCGAACGATCGCCACCAACCGCGGGATCGGGCCTGGGTCCGACCCGACCGCGCGCGGCGAGGCCAACGGCGTGGGTGCGTCCGATCAGGCCCGTCTGACCGCGCATTGGGGCCGGCGGAGCCAGCGGACGTCGCTGGTGAGCGCGTTCGGGCACGCCCATGTGGTGCGTGGTCGGTTGACGACGCAGGAGGGGGCGCCGATCTCGGGCGCGACGATCGATCTGGTCTCGAAGACGACGGCGGTGAATGCGCGGCCGTTGGCGAAGCGGGTTGGGGCGCGGACGGGGAGCGATGGGTCGTGGTTCGTGGTGCTGCCGCGGACGGTGTCCTCGCGGGATCTGAGCTTCGGCTATCGCAGTCATGTCAACGACACGATCGCCACCGCGACGGCCGCGCTCAGGCTGAGGGTGCGGGCCGGGGTGCGACTCAAGATCCGTCCGCGACACGCCAGGCGCGGGCAGGCGATCCGGTTCAGCGGGCGGCTGCTGGGCGGGCCGATGCCGCGCGGCGGCAAGCAGATCGTGCTCATGGCGCGGACGAGCCGGGGGGCGTGGGTGCGCTTCAACGTCGTGCGGGCCGACGCGCGCGGGCGGTTCGCGGCTCGCTACCGTTTCCAGCAGCCGGGGACGGCGCGCTACCGGTTCAGAGCGCTGAGCCTGGCAGAGGCGGCGTACCCGTACCTGGCGGGCGGCTCGAACGTCGTGACCGTTTTGAAGCGCTGAGAGCCGGAGAGGGGACTCGAACCCCTGGCCTACCGCTTACAAGGCGGTTGCTCTACCAGCTGAGCTACTCCGGCAGGGATCGACCGCGAGCGTAGCGGCCTAGCTCTCCGAGGCCCCGACCGCGTGCTCGAGGTCGCCGTGGCCGTTGGAGGAGACGACGTGCTCGAACGGCGGCACGGGGCTGTCGTCGGGGCCGTTGAAGCGGCGCTCGAGCTCGCCGAGGACGATCCCGAACACGAGGTGGCGGAAGGTGGCCTGGACGAAGGCGCGGCCGTTGCCCCACAGCTCGGGGAGCTCGTCGCGGGCCGGGTGGACGCGGTCGACCGCCACGGTCACCGGCCACGTCGTGAGGTGCTCGATCAGCGCCAGCGCCGGGCCGCGCGCCCACGACGGCAACGGCAGTCGCGGCGCCACGTTGGCGTACGCGGCGCCGAACGCCGCACCGTTGAGCAGGTGCATGCCGAGCCCGACGACGGGCCACGCAGGGCCGCGCGTGAGCGCCTTTCCGAGCAGCGCCTCGTCGGAGTAGGCCGATCCGAAGGCCCGCATGTCGACCTGCGCCTGCACCGACCAGGCGCCGGCGGCGATGGCTCCGGCGAGAGCTCCGCGGGCGGTCCGTGCGCGATCGATCGACATCGGGGAACTGTAACCGTGGCCAGCACCGCGACGTATCGATGGCATGGATCGCCAGGCCCTTCTGGACCGTGCGCGCGGGCGCGGCGTGAACCCGGTCGTCTACTGGGGCCTGCGCGCGATCCTGCAGCCGTTCTTCCATCTGTACTGGCGCCTGAGCCGCATCGGGCGCGAGCACATCCCGGCGACGGGGCCGTTCATCATCGCGGCCAACCACCGGTCGTTCCTGGATCCCTTCGTCATCGCGGTGATGGCCCGCAGGCCGATCTACTTCATGACGAAGAAGGAGGCCTTCATCAACCGCCCGGTGGCGTGGCTGCTCGCGTCGCTCGGCGCCTTCCCGATCGACCGCGAGGGCGGCGACCAGGAGGCGATGGCCACGACGCGCGCGATCCTCGAGCGCGGCGATGGCGTCCTCATCTTCCCCGAGGGCACGCGGACCCGCCCGGGGCCGCTGGGCCGTCCCAAGCGCGGCGTCGGGCGCCTGGCGCTCGAGAGCGGCGTGCCCGTCGTCCCGGTCGCGATCATCGGGTCGGAGGCCGTCCGCAAGGGCTGGCGGATCCGCCCGCACAAGGTCCGCATCCGCGCCGGCGCCCCGCTGACCTTCCCGCAGGTCGAGGAGCCGAGCCGCTCGCTCGCGAGCGCCGTGACCGACCGCATCTGGCCGTGCGTCGAGCTGCAGTGGGAGTGGCTGGGCGGCACCCCGCGCGTCCATCGCGCCGCCGTCATCGGCGCCGGCGCATGGGGCGTGAGCCTCGCGACGGCGCTCGCCCGCGCCAGCCTCGAGGTCGACCTCGGGACCCGCGGCGCCGAGGAGGCCGCCGCGCTCGAAGGCACGCTGCCCGACGCCATCACCGTCCTTCCCGCGAGCGACGTCGCGCTCGCCCACCACGACCTCGTCTGCCTCGCCGTCGCGCCGCGCGAGCTGCCGGCTGTCATGGACGAGATCGGCGCCGCCATCCCCGCGCGCGCAGGGGTGGTCGTCCGTGCCGGCGGCCTCGTCCCGCCGCTGGGGACGCTGCCCTCTGCCTACGTCGCCGAGCGCACCGCCGCCCGCGCGGTCGCCTCCGTGAGCGCCGCGGCAGACGCGCTCGAACCGGGCGCGCCGCTCGTCGTCGCCGGCGCCGACCCGGGCTTCCTCAAGCAGGTCGCCGACGCGCTGCGCGTCGCCCGCTTCGAGATCGAGCGCACGACCGACGTCACCGGCGCCGAGCTGGCCGCCGCCGCGCGCAACGCGGCCGCCCTCGCCGCCGCCACGGCAGCCGGCACCGCGGCCGCCGGCGCGGCCGCCGCCCTCGTCATCGCCGAGGTCGACGCCTACGCGCGCCGCCACGGCGCCCGCGCCGAGAGCTTCGCGGGCCTGGCGAAGAACGGCAACGGCAACGGCCACGCCTCCCCGGACGACCTTCTGCTCCTCGCCGCCGCCCTGCGCGAGGACGGCGTCGCGGCGCCGGCCCTCACCGGGCTGGCCGACGTCGTCGCGGGGCGCGTCGAGCCCGAGGACTGGGCGGCGATGGTGACCGAGTCGACCGATGTGCGGCGTCCGCGTGCCGCATAAGTAGGCTGCGATGCGTGGACAAGGTCCAGCTCGATTCGGAGTTCTCGGAGCTGTACAAGGCGCACCTGCGCGACGTGTACTCCTACGCCTACTACCGGGTGGGCAACCATCACGACGCGGAGGACCTGACCGAGCAGACCTTCCTGCAGGCCTATCGGCACTACGAGCGGGCGCTCGCGGAATCGGATGGCAGGCCGCTGCGCCCGTGGCTGATCCGCATCGCGCACAACCTGGCGGCGAACCTCTATCGCGACCGCGCGCGCAAGCCGCAGACGCCGATCGAGGACACGACCGTGCTCAGCGCGATGCACACGACGGAGGACCTGGTGGAGGGCCGCGACGAGCTGGCGCGGATCCTGGACGGGGTCAAGGAGCTGCCCGACGACCGTCGAGAGGCGCTGATCATGCGCTTCGCGCTGGGGATGGACAACCGCGAGATCGCGCGGGCCATGGGTCGTACGGACGGCGCGACGAAGGTGCTGATCCACCGCGCCATCAAGCAGCTCGAGGAGATCGTCGTCGCCCGGGGAGGGGCGCGCTGACATGAGCGATCCGATCGCCGCCGACATCGAAGGGCTGCTGCGCCAGGCGTTCGCGCCGGTGGAGCCGCCCGAGACGCTTGCCACGCGCCTGGAGTCCACGCTGCAGGAGCTCACCGACCTCGCCGCCGAGGAGCTCGAGTCGTGGGAGCTGAGCTCGATGCGCGACCCGCGCAACTGGGTGCGCCCGGTCGCCGCGGTCGCCGTCGGCACCGCTGCGGGCGCGGGCCTCGTGATCCTGCGCGTCCGCCAGCAGCACCGCAAGTCCCGCAAGCACGTGCAGGGCGTCGAGCTCGCCCAGCGGACGGCCAAGGCCGCGGCCGACGAGGTCAAGCGGCTCATGCCCAGGCGCTGATCCGAACCCCCGCCTGTTGCGTAATGTCATCCCCAGGATGGCGTTCGCGCAGCTCGCCGACGAGGACCTGATGCAGCTCGTGCGTCGTGGCGACGCGCAGGCCTTCGAGGTCGTCTACGAGCGCCATGCGACGGCCGCCTTCTCGCTCGCATACCGCATGACAGGCACCCGCAACACCGCCGAGGACGTCGTCCAGGAGGCCTTCCTGAGCCTCTGGCGCTCGGGCGCGCGCTACGACCGCAACCGCGGGTCGGTGCGCACGTGGGTGTTGGGCATCGTCCACAACCGCGCCATCGACGCGCTGCGCCGCGCGATGGTCCACGATCGCCGGCGGGCGAGCGACGAGGGCATCGAGGAGCGCTTCGAGGCCCGCGAGCGCACGGACGTCGAGGCCGCGCGCCGCGACGAGGCCCGCGACGTGCGCCACGCGCTGGGCACGCTTCCGCCCGAGCAGTGCAAGGTCATCGAGCTCGCCTACTTCGGCGGCTTCACGCACTCCGAGATCGCCTCCATGCTCGACACGCCGATCGGCACGGTGAAGGGACGGATGCGCCTGGGGCTCGAGAAGCTCCGCGGGCAGCTCGGCGGGCTGGCGGAGGCGCTGTCATGAGCCCCTGCGAGCGCCGCGACGACGTCGGCTCCTACGTGCTGCGCGCGCTGCCCGACGACGAGCACGAGCGCTTCACGGCGCACCTCGAGGGCTGCGAGGCGTGCCGGCGCGACGTCGCCGAGCTGCAGATGGCCGCCGACACGCTGCCGCTGGCCGCGGTCCAGGTCGCGCCGCCGCCCGAGCTCAAGGACCGCATCATGGCCGTGGTCCGCTCGGAGGCCGAGCTGCGCGCCGCCGCGGACGCGCGAGCCGAGGAGCCCGCCGCGCCCGCGGACCGCGAGCCGCGCCGGCGCCGCTGGTCGCTCTCCCTGCGCCCGCTCACGGCCGCGATCGCCGCGGGCGCGCTGGTCGCCGCCGGCGTCATCGGCGGGATCGTCCTCACCGGCGGCGGGAGCTCGAAGACGATCACCGGGACGGTCCAGATCGCGTCGGCGCCGACCGCCCGCGCGTCGCTCGTCCTCTCCGACGACGCCACCAAGCTCCAGGTGCGCAACATGCCCCCGCCGCCGAGCGGCAAGGTCTACCAGGTGTGGCTCAAGCGCCCCAACCAGGACCCGGCGCCCACGACGGCGCTGTTCCGCGTGGACCCGAAGGGCAGCGCGGACGTCGAGGTCCAGCACGGCCGCCTGAAGGGCGTCGACCAGGTGCTGGTCACCGCCGAGCCCGACGGCGGCTCGATGAAGCCGACGAGCAACCCGGTCATCGTCGCCTCCACGGCCTGACGGGCAGTCGACGCGCCGGTTGATAGCTTCCGGCGCCCGCATGGCGACCTGCTACCGCCACCCCTCCCGCGAGACCGGCGTGTCGTGCTCTTCGTGCGGGAGGCCGATCTGCCCGGACTGCATGACGCCCACGCCGGTCGGCATGCGCTGCCCGGAATGCGCCGCGCAGCGCACGCGCGTGCACACGATGCGCTCGACCACCGGCGAGCCGCGCGTGACGATCGCGATCATCATCGCGTGCGCCGTCGTCTTCCTGGCCACCAACGGCTTCAGCGGAGGCTCTGGGAAGCTGTGGGCGGACTGGGTCCTCTTCGGACCGGCGGTCCACTTCGGCCACGACTACTGGCGGCTGGTGACCTCCGGCTTCCTGCACTCGGGGCCGATCCACATCCTCTTCAACATGTACCTGCTGTGGCTCCTGGGGAACTTGATGGAGCCCTCGCTGGGGTCCGGGCGCTTCGCCGCGCTGTACTTCACGGCGCTGCTGTGGGGCGCCTTCGGCGCCCTGGTGGCCGACCCGAACGTCGCGACGGTCGGCGCCTCGGGCGCCGTCTTCGGGCTCATGGGCGCCGCGGCGGTCGAGATGCGCTCGCGGGGGATCAACCCGTTCAAGACCGACATCGGGCTGCTGATCATCTTCAACCTCGTGCTGTCCTTCGCGCTCAGCGGCATCTCGGTCGGCGGCCACATCGGCGGCCTCGTCGGCGGTGCGCTGGTGGGCGCGGCGTTCGTGGTCAGCGACCGCCGCCGGATGCCCCAGCTCGGCTACGCGGCGTGCGCCGTGCTCTCGGTCGCGGCGGTCATCGGCGCGCTCGCCGCCGCGGGCTGACGCCCTCAGGCCACGAGCCCGTCGTAGAGGGCCTGGATCTCGTCGAGCAGCCGCTCGCGGGCGAAGCGGGCGCGGACGTCGGCGGCCGCCGCCGTGCCCAGGCGCTCGCGCTGGCCGGGGTCGGCCGCCAGCTCCCCGAGCACACGGGCGAGCGCCGCGGGGTCGCGCGGCGCCACGAGCCGCCCGCTGGCGCCGTCGCGGACGATCTCCGGCAGGCCGCCGTGCGCCGCGGCCACGACGCAGCAGCCCGCCGCGCACGCCTCGAGCGCGGCGTTGGGCAGCGGGTCGGGCTGCTTGGAGGGCACGACGACCACGTCGGCGGCGCCGTAGAGCTGGTCGAGGTCGCTCTGGAAGCCGACGTCGTGCAAGCGGCCGGAGACCCCCAGGCGCGCGGCGAGCGCGTGCAGCTCGCGCCGGTGGCGCTCCTCGCCGCGCCAGGGCTCGCCCGCGACGAGCGCGACGACGTCCTCGCGCCCGCGCAGCGGCGCCTCGCCCAGCGCGCTGACGAGCACGTCCTGGCCCTTCCAGCCCGAGATGCGGCCAAGCACGGCGGCCACGAACGCCTCGGCCGGCAGGCCGAGCCCGGCGCGCGCCGCCGCGCGGTCGCCGCGGCGCGTGTCGATCGCCAGCCCGTCGTAGATGACGCTCGCCGCCGGCGCGCCCTCGAACTGCAGGCAGGCCGCGCGCGACACGCACGGCAGCGCCTGGGCGGAGAGCAACAGCCGCCGGTAGGCCGGGAACCAGCGCTCGAAGCCCGCGTAGATCTCGCGCACGTGCCAGACGTGCGGCACGCCCGCGATGCGCGCGGCGGCGGCCCCGCCGAGGGTCACCGACGTGTTGGTGTGCACGAGCGCGACCTCGCGCGAGCGCGCCAGGCGCCCGAGGCCGCCGGCGTCGGCGGCCCAGGCGGCCACGACGCGGCGCACGCCCGTGGCCGACATCAGCGAGCGGCGCATCACCGCGAGCGGGCGCACGAGGACCTCGATGCCCACCGCGCGCAGGTCGGCGGCGAGCGGGCCGTGGTCGGGGAGCACGACGAGCGGCCGGTAGCGCGCGGGATCGAGGCCGGTGGCGAGCGCGTGCAGCTGGCGATCGGCTCCGTAGCGGCCGCTCGAGGAATGCAGGTAGAGGACGGTGCGTGCGCTCAGACCTCGACCTCGAGGACCTCTCCCACGGGCTCAGGCACGAGGTCGGGGTGCAGGATGTGGCCCATGAGCTCGATGCCGTCGACGAGGCGCGGCCCCGGCCGCGAGAAGTACGCCGCGGCGTCCACGGCCACGATCCGCTCGGCGCCGACCGTGCGCAGCGCGTCGGCGTGTTCGCGCGCCTCGGCCTGCGAGCGCCCGGCGTCGTAGCCGCAGGGCATGGCGACGACGACCCGCGGGCCCGCGGCGGCCACCATCTCCCAGGTGGTCTGCTCGGAGTGCTCGCCGGCGAAGCCGAGCACGTCGATCCCGCCGGCCAGGTCGACGATCTGCGGGGTCCAATGGCCCGCGACGAAGACCGGGTCGAACCACTCGATGGCGGCGACGGGCACGCGCTCGGCGCCGCGGACGGCGACCCGGACCGCGTCGACCCGCGCGCGCTGGCGCGCGACGAGGTCGAGCGCCGCCTCGCGCGAGTCGGTGAGCTGGGCGATCGTCCGCACGTCGCCGAAGGTCTCGCCCAGCGTGTGCGGGTCGAGCGCGACGACCTGCGGTTGGCTGGGGATCGTGTCGGCCACCGCGCGCACGTCGTCGTAGCTGACGGCGCACACCGCGCACAGCTCCTGGGTGACGATGAGGTCGGGCTCGAGGTCGCTCAGGAGCTCGGCGTCGAGCTCGTAGATCGCCTCGCCGTGCTCCGTGCGCTCGCGCACCGCGGCGTCGATCCCGGCCGCGGACAGCCCCTGCGGGAGCACGTCGCGCGTGACCTGCGGAAGCGAGCGCGCCGCTTCCGGGTAGTCGCATTCGTGCGTGACCGCGACGACCTGGTCGCCGAGGCCGAGGGCGAAGAGCAGCTCGGTGGCGTGCGGGACGAGCGAGACGATCCGCATGGCCGACAAGCATGGCATCCGGGGGTGAGTGGCGGCGCGCGGATCCGCTGCTAGCCTCCACGGCAGATCCGGCTCGTGCCCGACGACCTCCCTCGAAGTAGCGGCTCACACGCCGCCGCCCCACGATGACGGCGCTGCTGCTGTTCCTGACGGCGCTGCTCATCGCGCTGAACGCGTTCTTCGTCGCCGGCGAGTACGCGCTCGTGCGCTCGCGCCGCGCGCGCCTGGAGGCGCTGAAGGACGAGGGCGCCCGGGGCGCCGCCCTGGCCCTGCAGCAGATCGACCAGATCGGCGACTACATCTCAGCCGTCCAGGTCGGGATCACCATGACCTCCATCGGCATCGGCGCGGTGGGCGAGCCGGTCCTGGCCGACCTCCTCGAGCCGCTCTTCGGCGGGCCGCTGAGCCACGGCGTCGCGACGGTGATCGCGGTGACCGTCGCCTACCTGCTCATCACGAGCACGCACATCGTGGCCGGCGAGCTCGTCCCCAAGCTCTACGTCATCGACAAGGCCGAGAGCGTGGCACGGCGCCTGTCGCGCCCGCTGCGCTTCTTCCGCCGGCTCTTCACGCCGTTCATCGTCGTGCTGACGGCGATCAGCGACCGGATCCTGCGCGCGCTCGGCGTCGATCCCGACAGGATCGCCGAGGAGGGCGGCACGCCCGAGGAGCTCAAGGCGCTCATCGCCGAGTCCTACACCGGCGGCAAGCTCGACCCCGGCGAGGCCGGGATGCTGCGCGGCGTCTTCCACCTGCACGAGCAGGAGGCGCGCCAGGTCATGACCCCGATCCCGGCGGTCGTCACCGTCGACGTCTCCGAGGACGTCGAGACCGCGCTGCGGCGCTGCATCTCCTCGGGCCACACCCGCCTGCTCGTCACCGAGGACGAGAACCAGGACCGCGTGCGCGGCACCGTCCACTCCAACTCGTTGGCGCGCAAGCTCATGACCGAGGGCGCGAACGCGTCGATCGAGGATCTCGTCAAGGAGGCGATCATCGTCCCCGAGACCAAGCCGCTCGACGACCTGCTCGCCGACCTGCAGCGCCATCGCTCCTCGATGGCCGTGGTCATCGACGAGTACGGCCGCGTCGCGGGCATCGTCTCGGTCGAGGACATCGTCGAGGAGGTCGTCGGCGAGATCGACGACGAGACCGACCCCGCGGGCGGCGAGGTCCGCCGCTTGGCCAACGGCGACTGGTTCGTGCGCGGCCACGTCGCGGTGACGGACCTCATCGACTACGGCCTGGAGCTCCCGGTCGACACCGACGCCTACAACTCGGTCGGCGGCTTCGTCTTCGCCCAGCTCGGCCGGCTGCCCAAGCGCGGCGATACGGTCACCGCCAACGGCTACTCGATCCGCGTCGAGTCGGTGCGCGAGAACCGCATCGAGGCGGTGCGCATCCGCGACCGCGGCGCGACCGCGGCCGTTGCGGATTCGTAAACGCGGCGGCTAGGCGCAAGTTCTCGCGCGCGGCTGCGTTCCATGCCGCTGACGCCGCCAAACGCGGGAGGCGTCGACCACAGGTCCGCTCCCTCTCGTGGGACGGAGGGCCGGGCCGGCTACAGGTGGATCTGGGTGGGTCCACCCGCACGCATACAACGAGCGGCCCGCATTCTGCGGGCCGCTCGTCTGTGTCAGAACAACGAGCGGCCCGCTTGCGCGGGCCGCTCGTCTGCTTCTGGGAGGAGGTGCACTTGCGAGGTACGTTCGCCGTCGCAGTATCGGCACGGTTCCTCAACGCGCCCTAAAGCTGCGCCAAGGATTGCTTCAAGCGCGCGGGAGGGCGTCGACCCGGTGCACCCAGGCCTCGAGCTCGGGGAACGCTCCCCTGATCGGGAGGTTGTCGGCCAGGACGCCATGGAAGGGGTCGGTGTCGTCGTCGCGCAGCTCGAGGACGCCGTACTTCAGGAACGGGAAGGCGCAGACGTCGGCGGCGCCGAAGGCCTCGCCCATCAGCCAGTCGCGGCCGCCGAGCATCTCCTCGAAGAGGTGCAGCCAGCCGCGCAGCTCGTCGCTGAGGTCGTGCAGGAGGTGCTCGTCGGGCTCGGGGCGCGCCCGCTCGGCCGCCATGAGGTTGGGCGGCACCTTCCAGACGCGGTTGAACCACTCGACGAAGATGTCGACCTCGGCCCGGCGCCGGAGGCTCGCCGGCCACAGCGGCGGATCGGGCCGGCGCGCCTCCAGCCAGCGGACGATCCGCATCGAGTCCACGACGACCTCGCCGTGGCTGGCCTCGAGCACCGGCACGAGGTCCTGGCCCGAGAGCTCGATCACGCGCAGGCGGTCGTCGGGGTCGACGTCGACCCAGTCGACGGGGGTCGACTTGTGGGCGAGGGCGAGGGCTACCCGCTCCACGTTCGTGGAGTACGGAATCCGATAGACACGCATCAGTTCTCGTGGTTGTACAGACCGCTGCCGGTCTTGCGTCCCAAGGCCCCCTCCGCGACGAGCTCGCGCAGGCGCGGCGGGACGTCCGCGCCGATGGCATCGCCGATGGCGACGGCGACGTCGAGGCCGACGTAGTCCAGCAGCGCGAGTGGCCCCATCGGGTGGCCCGCGCCGAGCGTCATGCACATGTCGACGTCCTCCGCGCTCATCCCGGCCTCGTCCTGGAGGACGACGGCGCTGAAGAGATAGGGGAAGAGCAGGCGGTTGACCACGAAGCCGGGGAGGTCGGGCACCTCGACGGCGATCTTGTCGAGCGCCGTGCACAGCGCGTGCGCGCGCTCGCGCGTGCTGTCGCTCGCGGCGGCCGGGAAGGCGAGCTCGACGAGCTTCATCTTCGGGACCGGGTTGAAGACGTGCAGGCCGACGAAGCGGTCCTGCGCGCCGGAGGCCTGCGCGAGGCGTTCGATCGACAGCGAGGAGGTGGTGCTCGCGAGCAGCGCGTCGTCGGCGGTGACCACGCTGAGGCTTCCCAGCACGCGCATCTTGACGTCCTGGTCCTCGGAGACCGCCTCGACGACCGCGGTGGCCTCGCCGAGCGCGGCCAGATCGGTCTCCACGCGCACGCGGCCGGCGTTGATCTCGCCGCTGAGCTTGCCGCAGATCTTCGCCACGTTGCCGCGCGCGCGGCGCGCGGAGCCGTCCGAGCGCGCCCACAGGATGACCTCCTCGCCGTGGTGAGCCGCCGAGGCCGCCAACCCGCACGCGATGGCGCCGCTTCCGGCTATCCCGAGTCGTTCATGCACGCTGCCATCGCTCCTGGCTGACTGGACAGTCAATGAAGAGTAACCTACGGCACGCACGGGTCAGAGTGCGCTACACGAAAGGCGTCAGAGAGCAATGAGTGGTCAGCAGGGTCGTGAAGTGGTGATCGTCGAGGCCGTCCGCACCCCGGTGGGCCGCGGGCATCTCGAGAAGGGCTATTACAAGGACACCCACCCCGCCGACCTGCTGGGCAGGACCTACACGGAGGTGCTCGACCGGGCCGGCGTCGACGCCGCCGAGGTCGAGGACGTCATCGCGGGCTGCGTGCAGCAGTTCGGCGAGCAGGCGTTCAACGTCGCGCGCAACGCGTGGCTGCAGGAGGGGCTGCCGATCGAGGCCGCCGCGACCACCGTCGATCGCCAGTGCGGCTCCGCGCAGCAGGCCGTGAACTTCGGCGCCGCGCTCATCGCGGCCGGCATCCACGATGTCGTCATCGGCTCGGGCGTCGAGCACATGGGCCATCTGCCCTTCGCCGCCGGCATGAAGACCCAGCAGGAGTTCGGTGGCGCCTTCACGCCCAAGCTCATGGAGAAGCACAACATCGTCGGGCAGGGGCTGGGCGCCGAGATGATCGCCGAGCAGTGGGAGATCCCGCGCTCCGAGCTCGACGAGCTCGCGCTGCGCTCGCACCAGCTCGCCGCCCGGGCGACCGAGGAGGGCAAGTTCGAGCGCGAGATCGTCCCCTTCCAGGTCAACGGCGACACCTACGTGGCCGACCAGGGGATCCGGCCTGAGACGTCGCTCGAGGCGCTGGCCGCGCTGAAGCCCGTGTTCAAGGAGGACGGCCGGATCACCGCCGGCAACTCGTCGCAGATCTCCGATGGCGCCGCCGCGGTGCTGCTCATGTCGCGCGAGAAGGCCGACCAGCTCGGGCTGCGCCCGCGGGCGCGGATCGTCGACCAGACGACGGTCGGCTGCGACCCCGTGAAGATGCTCGAGGGGCCGATCCCTGCGACGGCGAAGATCCTCGAGCGCAACTCGATGTCGATCGGCGACATCGACTTCGTCGAGATCAACGAGGCCTTCGCGCCGGTGGTCGCCGCGTGGGCGCGCGAGCACGGGCCCGACATGGACCGCGTCAACCCGCGTGGCGGCGCGATGGCCATCGGCCATCCGCTCGGCTCGACGGGCGCCCGCCTGCTCACCACGCTCCTGCACGAGCTCGAGGACGAGGACAAGGAGCTCGGCCTCGTGACGATGTGCTGCGGCGGCGGCTTGGGCACCGCGACGCTCATCCAGAGGGTGTAGGCGGCTTGAGCGCCGCGTCGCTGTCGCGCGACGAGGCGCGGCGCGCCGCCCTGCGCGCGCAGGGGCTGCTCGGCGCCGACGGGCGCCGCGGCGGCCCCGCGGCGATGCTGCGCCGGCTCGGCGCCGTCCAGCTCGACACGATCTCGGTCCTCGCGCGCTCGCACGAGCTCGTCGCCTACGCGCGCCTGGGCGCGGTCGCGCGCGAGAAGGTCGAGAAGGCCTACTGGGGCGGCGGCGCCTTCGAGTACTGGTCGCACGCCGCCTGCGTGCTGCCCGCCGAGGAGTGGCCGCTGTTCGGCTTCCGCCGCCGGTACTACCAAGGGCGCGGCTGGCGCTGGCACGAGGTGCCCCAGGACGCCGTGCCGCGCGTTCTGGCGTCGCTGCGCGACAACGGCCCGATGACGGTCTCAGAGCTCGGCGGGGCGCGGCGCGGCGGCGAGTGGTGGGACTGGTCGGACGTCAAGATCGCGGTCGAGTGGCTGCTCGACATCGGCGACGTCGTGTGCACCGAGCGCCGCGCCTGGAAGCGCGTCTACGACCTGCCCGAGCGCGCGCTGCCCGCCGAGGTCCTCGCCGACGAGCCCGACGACGAGGCCTGCCTGCGCCGGCTCGTGGGGCAGGCCGGCGCCGCCCTGGGCGTGGCGACGGTCGGCGACCTGGCGGACTACCACCGCCTCAAGCGCGAGCAGGTCGAGTCCGTCGTGCGCGACAACGGCCTCCTCGAGGTGTCGGTCGAGGGCTGGCGCGACCCGGCCTGGGCGGACCCTGGCGCCCTGGAGGCGCTGGGCGCGCGCGGGCGCCATCGCACGACGCTGCTCTCGCCCTTCGACTCGCTCGTCTGGGACCGCAAGCGAACCCTGCGCGTCTTCGACTTCCAGCACAGCCTCGAGGCCTACGTGCCCGCGCCCAAGCGCGTGCACGGCTACTTCGCGATGCCGCTGCTGGCGGGCGGGAGGCTGCGCGGGCGCGTGGATCCCGGGCGCGACGGCACGACGCTCGTGGCCAAGCGGCTGTCGTGCGAGCCCGCTGCGGTCGACGCCATGGCGGTCGCGCTGCGCGAGGCCGCCGAGTGGGTCGGATGCGACGCGGTCGCGCTCGCCGAGGTCGACCCGCCGGAGCTCGCGGCGCCGCTGCGGGCCGCGCTCGCCTGAGCCTCAGTCGTCGCCGCCGCCGCGGCCCGAGCCGCCGCTGCTGCCGCTGCCGCTGCCGCCGCTGCCCTTGCCGCTGCCTCCGCTCGAACCGCTGCCGCCGCTGCCGCCCTTGCCGCCGCCGTGGTCGTCGCCGCCCTGCGTGGTGGTCGGGGGCGGGGTGGTGGTGGTCGCGGGCGGGCGCGTCGTGGAGCTCTTCGGCGTCGTCGCCTTGCGCTTGCGAGCGCGCCTGGGGGCGGCCGACCCCGCAGGCGTCGAGGTGGCCTTCGGCGGGGCGAGCGGCACGGCCGACCCGGCCGGCGTGGGCGCCAGGCCGATCGAGTCGCGGGAGATCGCGTTGGCGGCCAGGCCGACGGCGACGGCGAGCGCGAGGCCGACGAGGGCGAGCGCGGCGGTCTTCATGGCGCCACCGTCGCCCTCATGGCCGGGAAGCGCAGCTCGGCGCGGGCGCCCGCGCCGGGCTCGTTGGCGATCGTCGCGCGGCCTTCCCAGCGGCGCGCAAGCGTGTCGACGATCGCCAGCCCCAGGCCGGTGCCCGGGACGCCGCCGCCGGCCCCGGCGCTGCCGCGGTAGAAGCGGTCGAAGACGCGCTGGGCCTCGGCGTCGTCGATGCCGCCGCCGTGGTCGACCACGGCGATGAAGGCGTCGCCGGCGTCGGCGCCCCACTCGATGCGGATCGGCGTCTCGGGGGCCGTGTAGTTGAGCGCGTTCTCCACCAGGTTGTCCACCATGGTGTCGAGGTCGCCGGCCGAGGCGCGCACCTGCGGCTCGCCCGCGCCGGCGAGCTCGATCGCGTGGCCGTCGCGCTCGGCCTGGTCGCGCCAGCGCTCGGCCGCGCGCTCGGCGACGGCGGCGAGGGCGATCGTCGTCGCGGCCGGCGGCTGCTGGCCGTCCTGGGCCAGGCGCAGGAGGTTCGAGAGGAGCTTGGCGAGGCGCTCGGCCTCGGCCTCGCCCGCGACGAGGTCGCGGCGCAGGTCGGGGTCGTCGGCGCGCACGGCCGCCGACTCCATCCGCAGTCGCAGCCCGGTCAGCGGCGTGCGCAGCTGGTGGGAGGCGTTGGCGACGAAGTCGCGCTGGGCGTCGAGGGCGCGGACGAGCCGGCCGGTCATGTCGTTGAAGGCGTTGGCGACCTCGACCTGCTCGGTGGAGCCGACCGGCGCGGCGCGGGCGTCGAGGTCGCCGCCCGCGATCCGCCGCGCCGTTGCGGCCAGGCCGCGCAGTGGCCGCGAGAGCGAGCCGGCGATCGCCCACGCCAGGCCAAGGCCGAGGGCGAGCACCGCGGCGCCCAGGCCGATCAGGGCCAGGACGTCGCGGCGGACCTCGTCGTGGACGGCCTTCACGCTCTGGGTGAGGCGGACGGCCCCGGTGGCCCGCCCCGCGTCGACGACCGGGACGGCGGTGTAGAGCAGGTCGGCCTTGAGCGAGTCGCTGTGGCGCGTGCCCTGGGCGGTGTCGCCCCGCAGCGCCCGGGCGATCTCCGGGCGGCTCGCGTACGCGGTGCCGGGGGCTGCGGAGGCATCGGAGTCGACGAGGACGTTGCCGCGCGCGTCGACGACGAGCACGCGGCCGCCGAGGCGGGCGGCCTGCCGGCGCGCGAGTGCCGTGAGCGCCCGGGTGTCGTCGAGGCGGCCGGAGGCGGCCGCGGCGATGCCCTGCGCGCCGGAGCTCGCCTCGGCCTTGATCTCGCTGTCGACGCGGCGCGAGAAGTTGAGGGTCAGCGGGACCATGAGCGCGATGATCGCGAAGAGCAGGACGTAGCCGAAGGCGAGCAGCAGGCGGACGCGCAGGCTCATGCGCGCGGCTCCTCGGCGTCCGCGGCGGCGAAGCGGAAGCCCACGCCCCGCACCGTGTGCACGTAGCGCGGGTCGCCGGGGTCGTCGCCGAGCTTCTTGCGCAGGCCGCTGACGTGGACGTCGAGCGTCTTGGTCGAGCCGAACCAGTTGACGTCCCAGACCTCGTCGATCAGGCGCTCGCGGCTGACCACGGTCCCGGCCTGGCTCATGAGCAGGGCGAGGAGGTCGAACTCCTTGCGCGTGAGCTCGAGCGGCTCGCCGCCGAACGCGACCGTGCGCGCCGCGGCGTCGAGCTCGAGCTCGCCGATGCGGATCGGGCCGGTGGCGGCGGGCACGGCGACGGCGCTCGCGCGGCGCAGGACGGCGCGGATGCGGGCGACGAGCTCGCGCGCGCTGAACGGCTTGACGACGTAGTCGTCGGCGCCGAGCTCGAGGCCGAGGACGCGGTCGGCCTCGTCGCCGCGCGCCGTGAGCATGATCACCGGCGTGCGCCCGGCGGCGCGCAGCTCGCGCAGGAGCTCGAAGCCCGAGCCGTCCGGCAGCATGACGTCGAGGAGCACGAGGTCGGGAGCGAGGCGGCGGGCCGATTGCAGCCCGCCGGCGATCGAGCGGGCGACCTCGGCGCGGAAGCCCTCGCGCTGGAGGGCTTCCGTGAGCGGCGCCGTGATCGCCTCCTCGTCCTCGACGAGCAGCACCGTCCGTGGCTGGACGTCCATCCACTCATCGTAGGACGGTGCCTCCGACGGCTCGTCAGTCGTCCTCGGGGTGATCGCGCCCATGACCGCCGTGGCCGCCGCTGTCGTCGCCGCCGCCGGGGCCGGAGCTGGCGCCCCCGGGGCCGCGGTTGGCCCCGTGATCGTCACCGGCGTCGGGGCCGGCGGGACCGTCGGCCGCGCGGTGGCGATGGCGGGCGCTGTCCTCGTCGCGGTGGCGGGCGGGCCGGTCCTCGGTCGTGTTCGTGGTCGTGGTCTTCTCGGTCGTGGTGGTCGCGCCGGTCGTGGCGGGCGCGACCGCCGGCGGAGCCGTCGTGGACGCCGCCGGGGTCAGCGAGCTCTCGCTCAGGGCCAGCGCGGCGACCGCGCCCCCGGTGAGGGTCGCGGCCGCCGCGGCGGCGAGGATCAGGACGCGCACGGCTCAGTGATGGCCGGCGCCGTCGTCGTTGCCGCCGCCGCCATGGTCGTCGCCGGCGTCGTGGTTGGGGGCCGCGGCCGCGCCGCGCTCGACCTTGGTGGCCGTCCAGGTGCCGGAGACGCGCTTGGCGCGGACGTCGACGCGCTGGCCGGTGCGCAGCGTCGAGAAGCGCACGCCCTCGAACTTGGTCGCCGAGGTGACCTTGACCTTCAGGGTGCCGCGCTGGGCGTCGCGGACGGTGAAGGTGCGCGCCGAGCGGTCGATCGCGGTGACGCGACCCTCGGCGTGCCGCGTGGCGGCCGCGCTGACGGGTGCATGGGTGGGGGCCGCGGCGGCGGCGCCGACGCCGGTGGCGGCGAGGGCGGCGGTGGCGGCGGCGATGGTGAGCTTGGTCCTCATGGTGTTTCTCCTTGCTGAATTGACGCCATCCAGGGTGCCCGCCGCCCGCCCAGGCGCCGGCCAGGAGAAGGTTCGGAGTTGGTAAAGCCGGCCGGGGCGCTCAGCCCCAGCGGAAGCCCGTCGCGTGCGCCTGCAGCGCCAGCGGGCTCGAGGGCAGGCCCAAGGGCACGTCGTTGCCGTTGTAGCCGCCGGGGGCGACGTCGTTGGGCGTGTCGGGATGGAAGATCGACGCCAGGTACTGGATGTGGCCGCGGCCGGGGCCGAGCTCGAACTGGCCGCCGCCGTACATGCCGATGCCGCGCTGCTCGCAGTACGCGTAGGCGGCGAAGAGGCTGCGCAGCGGCCCGAGGCGCGACGGCTTGACGTTGACCATCCGCGGCGGGAAGGGGAGGGCCTCGATGTCGGCGACGCCGTGGATCGGGGCGTCCCAGGTGATGCGGTCGCGGTGGGGCAGGAGGATCGCGTCGGTCTCCTCGGTGAGCTTGGGGTCCTCGATCCAGGCGGCGGGGAAGGCGTCGACGACGCGCCGGTAGAGCACCGGGTCGGCCGGCTGGTCGACGATCGAGCCGACGTAGAGGCCCTTGAAGTCGACGGAGTCCACCGCGCCGGTCTCGACGAGGGCGGCGATGATCTCGGGCGTCCACTCGCTCGTGGGGTCGAGCTTGAAGCGCAGCGACGGATAGCGCTCCAGGCGCCGGGCCACCGGGTCGATCGTCGCCGGCTCGCCCAGGCGCAGGGAGACGACGAAGCGCACCGGCCGCGGCTCGCGGCCGACCGCCGCGTGCAGCGAGGTGCCCGCCTGGCGCAGCGCGAGGTCGAGGGCGGCGGACTCGTAGGCCCACACGCGGTACAGGCGCGAGGCCTCGCGGGCCGGCGGCGCGGGCCACAGCTCCAGCGCCTCGACGTGGTCGCAGAACGAGCCCAGCGTCCATTCGCCGGCCAGCGGGAGGGCCGGCCCGGCGGCCTGCAGGGCGTCGTGGTCCTCGGCCTCGTAGGTGACGTCCTCGCCGATGCCCTCGTGCCCGGCGCCGTGCATGCGGATCACGGTCGAGACCCGTGTGAAGGCCGAGGAGACGTCGCGCTGCAGGCGCTCCAGGGCGTAGCCCTCGATCGCCAGCGGCAGGTCGGCGAGGCGTTCTTCGAAGAGGCTCATGGAGCGCGGACTCTATGGACCACCCGCGCTTACCTGCCGGGTAATCGACGCGCTCGCCGCTCGCTGGCACCTTCGAGCCCATCATGAGCGCACAAGAACTCGCACCCCGCCTGCCGCGGACGGCCCGCCTCCTGTCGCACCGTTGGGCGGCCCTCGCCGTGGTCCTCACCGGGACCTTCATGGTCGTCCTGGACTTCTTCATCGTCAACGTCGCCATGCCCGCGATGCAGAGCGACCTGCACGCCGGCGCCGGCGCCATCGAATGGGTGGTCGCGGGCTACGGCCTGACCTTCGCCACCTTCCTCATCACCGCCGGCCGGCTGGGCGACCAGCTCGGTCGGCGGCGGATGTTCTCCCTGGGCCTCGCCCTCTTCACGGTCGCCTCGGCGGCCTGCGGCCTGGCCCCGAGCCCGGCCGTGCTCGTCGGCGCCCGCCTCGTCCAGGGGCTGGCCGCGGCGCTGCTGAGCCCGCAGGTGCTGTCGATCATCGGCGTCGCCTACGAGGGCGCGGATCGCGTGCGCGCGATCAGCATCTACGGCATCGTCCTCGGGCTCGCCGCGGTCGGCGGCCAGCTCATCGGCGGCGTCCTCGTCCAGGCCGACGTCGCCGGCCTCGGCTGGCGCAGCTGCTTTCTCATCAACGTGCCGATCGGCCTCGTGGGGCTGGCGATCGCGGCCCGCGCGGTGCCGGAGTCGCGCGCGGCGCAGGCGACCCGCCTCGACCTCGTGGGCACCGCGCTGATCACCCTCGGCCTCGTCGATGTCGTCCTGCCGCTCGTCGAGGGCCGCCAGCACGGCTGGCCGGCATGGACGTGGCTGTGCCTCGCCGCCGCGCCGGTCACGCTCGCCGCCTTCGCCGTCCACCAGCGCCGCCTGAGCGCCCGCGGCGGGACGCCGCTGCTGGATCCCGCGCTCTTCCGCGAGCGCGCCTTCAGCGCCGGCCTGGTGACCCAGCTCGTCTTCTTCTCCACGATGGCGTCGTACTTCCTCGTGCTCGCGCTGTACCTGCAGCAGGGCCGTGGGCTCGACGCGCTCCAGGCGGGCCTGGTCTTCACGATCCTGGCCGCGGCCTACCTGGTCGCCTCGGCCTACGCGCCGGGCCTGACCCCGCGCCTGGGCCGGCGGCTGCCGGCGATCGGCGGGCTCGTCCTCGCCGCCGGCCACGGCCTGCTGGCGCTCGGCGTGGCCGAGGTCGGCGTCGGCGGCTCGATCGCGCTGCTCGTGCCCGGGCTGCTGCTCGAGGGCGCCGGCATGGGCCTCGTGATCACCCCGCTGACCTCGACGGTGCTCGGCAACATGCAGCCCCACACCGCGGGCGCCGCCGCGGGCGCGCTGTCGACGATGCAGCAGGTCGGCAACGCCCTCGGCGTCGCCGTCACCGGCGTCATCTTCTTCGGCGCCCTGGACCGCGGCTTCGGCCACGCGTTCGAGATCAGCCTGATCGAGCTGGCGATCCTCGGGGCGGCGGTGACGGCCCTGACGTGGCTGCTGCCGGCGCGCGAGGCGGTGTCGCGGCCCGATTAGGCTCCGCCCATGGACGACCCATCACTGGTTCAGCGCTTCGGCGCCATCGAGCGGCAGCTCAAGCTCATCTCCGACCACCTCGGGATCGACTGCCCGCCGTTCGCCGGCACGGTGGGCGGAGAGGGCGGCGGCGTCCCCGGCGAGGTCGTCGACCTCGCCCGGGACGGCAAGCACACCCAGGCGATCAGCCGCCTGCGACAGCTCACGGGCATGACGCTGCTCGAGGCCAAGGCGGTCGTGGACGGGCTCTGAGCGCCGCTCGCGTCAGGGCCGCAGGACGATCTTGCCCAGCGTGTGGCGGCGCTCGAGCTCGGTGTAGGCCTCGCGGACCTCGGCCAGCGGGTACACGCGGGCGATCGGCATCTCGAGGCGGCCGTCGGCGATGAGCGCGGCGAGCTCGGCCATCGTCGCCGCGCTCGCGCCGGCCATGTTGCCGTCGGTCTTCACGCCCGGGTGGCGCTGGGGCGCGGTGTAGTCGGCGATCGTGTCGATGCGCTCGGGCGCCACGCCGAGCTCGATCGCGAGCTCGACGTAGCCGGAGCCATAGAGGTCGATGAAGGCGTCGACACGGCCCCCGGCGGCCTCGCGGATGCGCTCGGCGACGCCGTCGCCGTAGGTCACGGGGATCGCCCCCTGCTCGCGCAGCCAGTCGTGATGGTCCTCGCTCGCCAGCCCGACGACCGTCGCCCCGGCGCGGCGGGCGAGCTGGACGACGAGGGTGCCGACGCCGCCGGCGGCGCCCGACACGGCGACGACGTCGCCCTCGCTCAGGCCCACGGCGCGGACCGCCGCGTACGCGGTGGCGCCGACGACGTAGAGCGCCCCGGCCACCTCCCACGGGACCGCGGGCGGCCGGGGCGTCACGTGCTCGGCCTCGACGACGACGAGCTCGGCGTGGCTGGCGCGGTTGTCGGTCCAGCCGATGACCTCGTCGCCGACGGCCACGCCGTCGACCCCGGGGCCGACCTCGGCGACCACGCCCGCGAGGTCGCTCCCCTCGCCGGAGGGGAAGGTCGCGGGCCAGCGCTCGTGCAGCAGGCCCGCGCGGATCGCCGCCTCGCCGGGGTTGATCCCCGCGGCCTTCACGGCAACGACGACCTGGCCCGCGCCCGCCTTCGGGTCCTCCACCTCGACGACGTCCAGCACGTCGACGCCGCCGTATCGATCGAAGCGCACGGCCTTCAAGAGCATTCTCCTTCGCTGAGTGGGGGTCCAGGGGTCGCCGGGAAGGTCATGCGGACGGTTCCGCGCCCCATGATCTCGACGGCCTGGCCGGGGGCGCAGGCCGCGATGTCGTGGGCCTCGTCGCGCAGGCGCCGGCGCAGGATGGCGAGCGCCGGGAGCCCGAGGATCGCCGGGATGGCGAGCAGCAGCCCGCGGTAGGCGATGACGGCCGCCGCGGCGTCGGCCGCGCTGACGCCGTAGAGGACGAGGGTCCCGATCAGGCCGCCGTCGACGCCGCCGATCCCGCCCGGGATCGGGATCAGGCTCCCGAGCTGGCCGATGAGATAGGCCACGAGCAGGATCCCGACGGCCGGCACGTCGTTGCCGAAGGCCTTGAAGCACGCGCCGAGCATGGCGACGTCGAAGAGCAGGTAGGCGGAGGCGCCGATCAGGATCGCCGGGCTGCCGCCGCGCAGGAGGCGCAGGGCCTCGTCGACGCCCTCGCCAACCGCCTCGGCCGCCGCGACGAGCCGGGTGCGCGTCGGCCGCCGCGCGAACCGCGTGGCCAGGGCGCGAGCCGCCAGCGCCAGCGCGATGGCGGCCACGCCCACGAGCGCCGGGATGAGGCCGAGCAGGAAGCTGGGCGAGTCGCCCAGCAGGCCGGTGGCGAGGCCGAGCCCGCCGAGGACGAGGAAGCCGACGTTGGCCAGGCTCGTGAGCAGGAAGAAGGCGACGGTGCGCCGCGCGATGAAGGCTGTCTCCAAGCCGCCCCGGCGCAGGATCCACGCCCCCAGGGCGAGGCCGCCCGCGCCGCCGACCGAGAGCAGCGAGTTGGCCGCCAGCTCCGAGAGCCCGATCTCGGTGCTCGTCCGCCAGCTCATCCGCTCGCAGAACACGCCGCGGAAGACGAGCACGTAGCCCGCGCACGAGCCGAGCTGGAGCACCGCCGCGACCGCGATCCACGCCGGCTGCGCCCCGGCCAGCCGGTCGCGCAGCGAGCCCAGGCCGGGCACGAGGACGATCAGGGCGCCGACGACGATGACGATCGCCCCGACGGTCAGCAGCCCGCGCCGCAGGCTCGAGGCCGAGAACTCGTCCGGGAGCTCCTCGGCCTCGACCGTGGGCTCCAGGTACTCGACGACGGTGATCGGCCCGGAGCCCATGACGCCCGATGGACGCTACTGCTCCAGCCGCGCCACCAGCTCCTCGAGGCGTAGCTCCTCGAGGCCCTTGCCGACCGCGTCGAGCTCACCCGCGCAGAACTCGACCAGGCCGCGGCCCTCGCGGACGAGGTCGAGGGTCTCGCGCAGGCCCGCCTCGCCCGAGTCCAGGCGCTTGATGATCGCCTCGAGGCGGGCGGTGGCCGCCTCGTAGGACGGCGGGGGCTGGGGGAGCGCGGCGTCAGCCATCGTCTTCGATGGTGGCATCGACGGCGGCGTCGGCGAAGGACAGGCGCACCGCGCCGGCGCGGCGGGCCGCCTCGGCGCTGGTCAGGACGTTGCCCGCGCGGTCGTCGACGACCGCGTAGCCGCGCTCGACGACGCGCTCGGGGTCGTGGGCGGCGAGCGCGAGCTCGAAGCCGTCCAGCGCGGTGCGGCGGGCCGCGAGCTCGGGGCCCGCCGCGGCGGCCGCGCGGCGCGCGAGGGCGCGCCCGCGGGTCAGCGTGGCGACGCGCTCGTCGCGGAAGCGGCGGGTGGCGCTGGCGCGGACCTCGCGCAGCTTCTGGTGCCGGGCCTGGCGCTCGCGCGCGACGTGCTCGCCGGGCGCGCGCGAGAGGTGGGCGAGGTGGCGCGCGCGGTCCAGGACGGCGCGGCGCGCGTGGACCGACAGGCGGCTCGCGGCGCCCGCGACCGCGGCGCGCGCCTCCCCGCAGTGCAGCGGCACCGCGGTCTCGGCCGCGTGGGTGGGCGTCGAGCAGCTCACGGCGGCGACGTCGTCGATCAGGGTGCGGTCGGTGTGGTGGCCGACCGAGGCGATGACCGGCACGCGCAGGAGGGCGACGGTGCGGCACAGCGTCTCGTCGCAGAACGCGAAGAGGTCGGCCAGCGAGCCGCCGCCGCGGGCGACCACGACGACCTCGACCTCCTCGACGGCGGCGAGGTCCTGCAGCGCACGGGTGATGGCGGGCGCCGCGTGGCGGTCCTGGACCGGGGCGAAGGCCCAGACGACGCGGCCCGCCCAGCCGCGGCGGCGCAGCCCCGCGAGGACGTCGTCGCGGGCCTTGCCGCTCTCGCCGGTCACGACGCCAATGCAGTGCGGCAGCGCCGGGCGCGCGAGGCGCTTCTGGGGCTCGAAGAGGCCCTCGGCGGCGAGCGTCTTGCGCAGGACGTCGAGCTGGGCGAGCAGGTCGCCCTCGCCGGCCAGCCGCAGGCCGCTGACGGCGAACGAGAACGACGGCGAGGCGGTCCGCGAGCCGGGGTAGTAGTCGGGTCCGCCGGCGACCACGACCTGGGCGCCGTCGACCAGCGAGCTCGACGGAAGTTCTAGTGCCTCGAAGGCATCGCGCCACATCGCACAAGGCACCGCTCCCTCGGCGTCGCGCAGCTCGAACCACACCCGCGCGCGCCCCGCGCGGAAGCCGAACACCTCGCCGAAGAGCTGCACTCGCGCCCGTTTACGCAGCTCATCGCGGAGCTTCGCGGCGTATGCGCCCACCGGAAAAGGGCCCGCGTGCGGGGATCCTGCGATGCCTTCGGGGCGTGCGCGCTGCTCGGCCATCGCACCCGAACGCTAGCGGGCGTTGAGGTGCGATGAACGGCATTTCAGTCCAGACGGGTGGCGGCCGATGACACGGGCGATGGTCCCATCCGATCACCGCGTCGACACGGTGGCGCGGCTCACCGGCCTGCTCGAGGTCACCCGGCTCGCTCGAAGCGAGCGGGACCTCGGCGCGCTGCTGCCTGCGATCGCCGAGGCGATCAGCGGCGCGATGGGCTACGGGACCGTCGTCATCTCGCTCTACCGCCCGGCCTGGAACGACTTCCGCGTGGAGACCGTCCACGGCTCCGACGAGGGCCGCGAGGCGCTCCTCGGGCGCGAGCGCACGTGGATCGAGTGGGAGCCGCTCTTCGACCTCGAGTTCGAGAGCCACGGCTGCTTCTTCCTGCCGTGGGACAAGTTCGACTGGTCCTCGGACACGACCGTCTCCTTCATCCCCGACATGGAGATCGCCGACGGGCCCGACGCCTGGCACCCCGAGGACGCGCTCTTCGTGCCCCTGCGCCACAGCGAGGGCCACATGCTGGGGATCATGTCCGTCGACGAGCCAGTGACCGGCCGGCGGCCGACCGACGACGACCTCGCCGTCCTCGCGGCGCTCGCCGCCCACGCCGCGCAGGCGGTCCAGGACGCGCAGGCCACATCCGAGGCCGCGCGCCACCGCACGGCGCTCGAGCAGCTCCTGCGGGTGTCGGCGCGCCTCACCGAGACGCCCTCGATCGACGCGATCATGCAGGCCGTCTGCGAGGGCATCCGCACCGCCCTGGGCTTCAACAACGTCTCCGTCGAGCTCATCGACGTCGCCGCCCAGCGCACCGTCCCGCGCGCGGTCGTCGGCTGGACCGAGGAGGAGGTCGCCGCCTCCCAGAGCGGCGACGTCGACATCGTGCGCCGCCTGCTGGACGCCGAGTTCGAGGTCGAGGGCTGCTTCCTGCTGCCCGGCTACGAGGCGTGCGCGCGCCTCGGCATCGAGCGCCCGGCCTTCGAGTCGGCCCGCAACGGCAGCGGCCCGTACGCCTGGAACCACCACTGGCTGCTGATCCCGCTGCACGACCGCGACGGTCGCCTGGTGGGCGTCATCTGGGCCGACGAGCCCGAGGACCGGCTGATCCCCTCCAAGGAGCGCCTGCAGGCGCTGCGGATGTTCGCCAACCAGGCGACGACCGCGGTGGCCCAGGTCGCGGCCTTCGAGGAGATGCAGTTCCTCGCCGACCACGACCCGCTCACCCGCCTGGGCAACCGCCGCGCCTTCACCCGCCGCCTGGCGGAGGAGGTCCACCGCACCGCGCGGTACGGTCAACGCTTCGCGCTCGTGGTGCTGGACGTCGACGGCTTCAAGGCGCTCAACGACCGCCACGGGCACGTGGTCGGCGACGCCGCCCTCGAGGCCATCGGCGAGACGCTGCGCGCCACCCTGCGCCGCTCGGACTCGGCCTTCCGCCTCGGTGGCGACGAGTTCGCCCTGATCCTCGAGGACGCCGGAGCCGAGGAGGCCGCCTTCGTCGTGGACCGCGTCGGCGCCGGCATCGCCGCCGTCGACGCCGGCGCCGCCCACATGCTGCGGGCCTCGTTCGGCGTCGCCCTCGGCGACGGCGCCCCCGACCCCGACGCCCTCCTGCGGGCCGCCGACGCGGCCATGTACGACGCCAAGCGCGCGGGCGAGGGCGTCCGCTTCGCCGGTCTTCCGACGCCCTGACAGGTCACGGCCGGCCGGAGGGAGGCCGCGCTCTCAGGGGCGAGGCCGGATGCCGATGCCGTGGACTAGTCTCCGCCTCCCGGTGGATCTGACCCTGTCCCCTTCAGAGCAGTCCTTCCGCGACGAGCTGCGCGCCTGGCTGGAGGGCAACCATCCCGGGCGCGAGCCCGACGGCGACGACGCGGGCTTCGAGTTCCGCCGCGCGTGGCAGCGCCGGCTCCACGACGCCGGCTGGGCCGGCGTCTCCTGGCCGCAGGAGTACGGCGGGCGCGGCGCCACGCTCGTCGAGCAGGCGATCTTCAACGAGGAGGTCGTGCGCGCGAAGGCGCCCAGCGCCGCCAACGTCCTCGGCCTGGCGATGGGCGGCCCGACCGTCATCGCCCACGGCACCGACGAGCAGAAGCGCCGCTACCTCGAGCCGATCCTGTCGGCCGAGGAGATCTGGTGCCAGGGCTTCTCCGAGCCCGGATCGGGCTCGGACCTCGCGTCGGTCAAGACGCGCGCGGTGCGCGACGGCGACGAGTGGGTCGTCACGGGCCAGAAGGTGTGGACGACGCTCGCCCACCACGCCAAGTGGTGCATGCTCGTCGCCCGCACCGACCCCGACGCCCCCAAGCACCAGGGCCTGAGCTACTTCCTCATGGACATGGAGCAGGACGCGGTGCAGGTGCGCCCGCTGCGCCAGATCACCGGCGAGGCCGAGTTCAACGAGCTCTTCATCGAGGAGGCGCGCGTCCCCCACGACAACATCGTCGGGGGCGAGGGCAACGGCTGGGCGGTGGCCATCACCACGCTCATGCACGAGCGCGCGACGCTCGCCTTCGGGCTGCAGGTCGCGGTCAAGCTCGCGCTGCGCGAGCTCATGGACGTCGCGCGCAAGGACCGCGCGAGCCGCGACCCGATCGTCCGCGACCGCCTCGCCCAGCTCTACATCGAGTCCGAGGTCCTGCGGCTGAACGCCTACCGCGGGCTGAGCGCGATCATGCGGGATGGCGTGCCCGGCCCCGAGGGCTCGCTCGGCAAGTGGCAGTGGGCCGAGGTCAACCAGGCTCTCACCGAGCTGGCCATGGACCTGCGCGGCACGCACGGGCCGCTCTACGACGACACCTGGACCTTCCGCTTCCTGCGCGCCCGCGCGAACTCGATCGAGGGCGGCACGACGGAGATCCTCAAGAACATCGTTGCCGAGCGCGTGCTCGGGCTGCCGCGCATGCGCTGATGAACTTCGAGCTCACCGACGACCAGCGCGCGATCCAGCGCACCGCCCGCGACTTCCTGGCGGCGAGCTACAAGCCCGAGGAGGTTCGCCGCCTCGCCTACGACAGCGAGCGCGGCTTCGAGGAGCAGGGCTGGGCGGCGATCTGCGAGCTCGGATGGCCGGCGCTGCTCGTGCCCGAAGAGCACGGCGGCCTGGGGCTCGGGGTGGTCGAGCTGGCGGTGGTGCAGGAGGAGCTCGGCGCGGCGCTGGCGCCGTCGCCGTTCCTGTCGACGGTGGCCGCCGCGGCGGTGATCGCGGACGCCGGCACCGACGAGCAGCGCGACCGCTGGCTGCCCGCGCTGGCGGCCGGCGAGGCGCGCGGCGCGGTCGCCACGGTGCTCGACGACGTCGGCTGGACCGCGGTGCCCGACGCCGAGGGCGCCGACGTGATCGTGGTGCGCGAGAACGACGCCTGGTCGCTTGTCAGCGAGACGAGCGCGGAGCCGGTCGAGGCGCTCGACGCCACGCGGCGCCTGTGGCGCGTGCGCGCGGAGGGCCAGCTCGAGCCGCTCGCGGGCGAGGGCCAGCGCGCCTTCGACGTCGTCGCGGTCGCGCTGGCCTCGGAGTCGGTGGGCGTCGCCCGGCGCGCGATGGACATGGCGGT
The DNA here is from genome assembly GCA_963851295.1 of uncultured Actinomycetes bacterium. GTDB lineage: Bacteria > Actinomycetota > Thermoleophilia > Solirubrobacterales > Solirubrobacteraceae > JAOPZW01. Next base: position 114,801 of record CAWKOS010000013.1, read on the forward strand.
CGAGTACGCCAAGGAGCGCGAGCAGTTCGGCCGCCCGATCGGCGCCTATCAGGCCGTCTCGCACGCCTGCGCGCAAATGCTGCTCGAGGTCGAGGGCGCGCGCTCGACCGTCCTCTACGCCGCCTGGGCGCTCGACCACGAGCCCGAGTCCGGGCCGCTGGCCGCGTCGATGGCCAAGGCGTATGCCTCCGATGCGGGGTGGCGCGTGCCGGCCGCTTCCCTGCAGGTCCACGGCGGCATCGGCTTCACCTGGGAGCACGACCTGCATCTCTGGCTCAAGCGCGGCAAGGCCAACGCGTACCTGTGGGGCGATGCGCGCACCCACCGCGACCGAGTGGCGTCGCTCATCGGGCTGGATTAGGGTCGTCCGATCATGCGTAGGACCTCGCTCGCGCTCGGGGCGGTCGTGGCCACGCTCCTCGTGCCCGCCCCGGCACACGCGGACATCTTCGCCGCGGTGACCGTGGTGGCGCCGTCCCCCCGCACCGACTTCGACGTCGCCGTGCTCAACGCCTCGACCGGCACGCGCGTCACCCTCCCGGCCGGCACGAACACCACCGACGACGAGATCCATCCGACGATCTCCAAGGACGGCACGCGGCTGGCCTTCCAGCGCCGCAACCTGAGCGCGGGCACGGACCGCATCGTGGTCGTCGACCTGCAGACCGGCCGCAGTAGCGACCTCTTCAACGGCTTCGAGGCCGCGCAGCGGCCCCCGGGCGAGCCGGCCATCTCGCCGGACGGGTCGAAGGTGGTGGTGGGCGGACCGTTGACGCAGCGCGACAGCTCGAGCTGGTTCGCCGACCTGATCTCGACCGAGCTCGCGCCGTTCCCGACGCCGCCCTACGCCCACACCACGCTGCGCCCGCAGTACTCGGTGCACCTGGTGGGCACGGTGGACGACCCGGTGGTGGGCGGCGACGGCCTGATGGCGTACGCGATCAACGACGTCAACCAGCAGCTGGTGCTCATGCAGCCGGACGGCACGGCGTCCATGCCCCTGGGGAACCTGCCGATCAGCGACGCCAACCCGGCGATCGCGGCCGACCACCCGACGCTCGTCGCTTTCGACCAGCGGAGGGTTCTGAGCGATCTGGAGACCTTCACCAACGGCGACATCTTCTTCCGGCCCGCCACCGTGGCGGGCTTCGTCGGTCCTCCCACTGCGCTGCCGACGATCGTGAACTCGGCGTTCGACGAGCGCCAGCCCGCGCTCACGCCCGACGAGCGCTACCTGGCCTTCGTGCGCAACGGACGCGGGAGCCACGCATCGCTGTTGGTGTGGGACAGCCAGACCCAGGCGCTCCTGAACCCCGTCGGCGTCGATCTGGGAGCCGATGCGGACACCACTCGCGACGTCGGCAGCGTCAGCCTCTACTTCGCCCGGACCATCCTGGCGACGAACGTGGACCCCCGCGGCCTGCTCGACCTAAGGCTCAAGCAGCCGACGGGCATCGGGATCATCGTCCAGAGGATCCTCGGTACCCATCGCGTCCTGGGCAAGAAGGGCTACCGGCTCGGCCCCGCGCGGCGCGTGCCGCTGGGCAGCTTCGGGAAGGGCTCCCACCACGTCCGCTGGGACCGCAAGGTCGGCGGCCACCGGCTGAAGCCCGGCCGCTACCTGGTCACGGTCCGCGCCGTCACGCCGAAGGCCGTGGTGCGCGAGCTGGGACGCCCGCACGTGATCCGCGTGCGCTAGACGAAGGTCCATGGCCGCGGCCGAGCGCCGCTGCGACGCTGCGCGCCATGATCCGGGAAGGTCGGTTCGCTGCGGTCACTGCGCTCTCGGCGCTAGCGCTTGTGGCCGCGCTCGCGCCCACGGCCGGCGCGCGGCTGCAGGCCACGGTCGACGCCGGCGGGCTCACGCTCACCGACGTCACCGGCAGCGCCGACAGCGCGACGCTGTCGACCAACAAGACCGGCGGCCTGTTCGTCTCGATCGACGACAAGGCCAACGGCCTGGATCCCGGTCTGCCCGCTGGTCAGCCCGAAGTTCCACGGCTTCCAATGCGCGCCGGCGCCCGCTCATGCGCATCGACTCCGGCGCCGGCGACGACCGCATCGACGCCTCGCGCGTGACGACGCCGCTGCAGGTCACGCTCGGGCCCGGCTCCGACGCCTTTCTGGGCGGCAGCGCCAACGACACCGTCACCACCCTCGCCGACGGCCAGCGCGACGTCGTCGACTGCGGCGGCGGCCAGGACACCGTCGAGGGCATGGCCGACCCCAACGACGAGATCGCCCCGTCGTGCGAGACCGCCCAGCGCAGCTTCGCGCCCACGAAGCTCCCCAAGACGCTGACGGTGGCCCCGAACGCCACCGTCACGGTGCCGATCGGCACCGCGGCCGTCCCGCTGCGCTTCACGGCGACCCTGGCGACGGCGCCGCCCAAGGGCGTCGGCAAGGGCAAGGCGATCGCCACCGCGAGCGCGCCCCAGTCCACCGGCCCGGTGAAGCTGCGCTTCAAGCTCTCGAAGCTCAGCTCGGGCTTCCTCAGCCGCCGCCCGAGCGTGCGCGTCCAACTCGAGGTCACCGCCATCTCCGCCGACGGTCGGCGCTTCCCGCTCAGCCTGCACTCCGGCTCGCCGGGACCGCTCGGGGCGATCGCCCTGCACGACAACCAGCTGCGGCTGACGATCCCCGCCAAGCTGCGCCACCCGCACGGGCACTGACGAAGGCCAGCGCGAGCACGGCGACCGCGGCGGGCGCCGCGACGTAGGCGCCCGAGAAGGCGAAGACGACCACAACGAGCGCCAGCGAGGCCGTGGCGGCGGCGCGCAGGCGCCCTTCGAGCAGGCGCACGCCGGCGGCGGTGGCGGTGACGTAGACGGCCACGAAGCAGGTCGAAATCGCGCGCACGATCGGGTCGACCTCGACGAGCCCGGCGCCGAGGGCGGCGAGGATCGCGACGCTCGCGGCGGCGATGACGGCCAGCGGCGCCCCGGGGCGCGCCATCGCCCGCGGCATCGATCCGTCGGCTCCGGCCCGGGGGTCGAACGTCGGTTCTACCCCGTGTGGATGGGGGAAGACCGACGTTCGGCGCCCCCCGGAGGCTAGCGGCGCGACGAGGACGCCGAACAACCCGCTCAGGTCTTACACCGAGGCCGGGGGCGCACCGTCACTGCGTCTGCTCGACGACGTCGTCGGGGGTGAGCTGCAGCTCGCCGCCGTCGCCGGCCGCGCGGATCCGCGCCCGCGCGGACGCCGGCGGGTCGGGCGGGCGGCGCGTGTGCCAGTCGGTCATCGCCTGGTAGGCGCCGACCACGGCGAGCAGGCGATCCTCGGCGTACGGCGCGGCGCCGAGGATGGCGCCGACCGGGACCGCGGCTCCGGCCGCCTGGCCCTGGTCGGTGGCGAAGCCGACGGGGAACGCGATCTCCGGCAGCCCGATGATGTCGAAGGGCTGGTTGGAGGACTGGGTCACCACGTCGCACTTGGTGAAGATCTGCTCGAGCGAGCGCTTGAGCAGCAGGTACTTCATCCGCTGACCCTTGAGGAAGGTGTCGCCGGTCAGGAACAGGCCCTGCACCCAGCTGCTCAGCGAGACGCCGAACTGGCGCACGTCGGTGCGCAGCGTGTCCAGGAAGGGCTCGGAGCGCTCGGGCAGGCGGACGTTGTTGAACTGACCGCCCACGAGCTCGGCCCAGTCGTCGGGGAACGGGATCTGCACGACCTTGACGCCGGCTGCCTGGATCTGGTCCAGGAAGGCCTGGCGCAGGGCCTTGGCCTGCGTGCTGCCCCCGGTCAGGAAGTCGGGCAGCATGCCCAGCGTGGTCTTATAGCGCACGCGTGGCCTGCCCTTGTAGCCGCTCGGCGTCGCCGCCTTGACGTAGTCGCCCGGCGCGGGCAGCCCGTGCGTGCGCGGGTCGAGCGGGTCGGCGCCGGCCAGCGCCGAGAGCATGATCGCCGCGTCGAGCGCGTCGCGGGCCAGCGGCCCGCAGTGGTCGCGCGTGTAGGTCAGCGGGATCACCCCGTACAGCGACGTCCGGCCCATCGTCGGCTTGAGGCCGGTCAGGCCCTGCTGGAGCGAGGGGTTGACGATCGAGCCGCCGGTCTGCGTGCCGATCGACGACACGGCCTGCCGGCTGGCCACCGAGCATGCGGGCCCGGTGGACGAGCCGCCCGGGTCGTAGGCGGCGTTGCCCGGCGTCCACGCGTTGCGCGTCGTGACCACGCCCGACGGCGTGGTCGCCCGTGTCGTCGCCAGCGGGCCCATCTGGCCCTTGCCCAGGACGATCCCGCCCGCGCCGACCAGGCGCGCGACGCACGTCGCGTCGAAGGCGGGCACGAAGCCCTGGTAGATCAGCGAGTTCGCCGTCGTCGTGATCCCGCGCGTGTAGTAGTTGTCCTTGATGCACAGCGGGATGCCGTAGAGGGCGCTCCGCGGCCGCTTGAAGCGCAGCTTCTTGGCGGCGGCGAGGGCCTCGTCGCCGACGAAGGCGTTGAAGGCCTGAAGGACGCCGTCGACGGCGGCGTGGCGGTCGATGTGCGCCTGCACGAGGTCGACGATCGACAGCTTGTGGCGCGCGATCAGCGTCGCCGCCTCGGCGATCGTCGCCTCGGCAGGGTCGGCGATCGCCTCGGGGCGGACCTCGACCGTCACGAACGGGCCGGGCGACGACCGGAAGTGGGCGGGCGCCGCGGAGGGCAGGAGCGCCGTGCCGGTGGACACCGCCGCCGACATCGCGGCCGTGCGCGCGAGGAACTGACGGCGGTCGTAGCCGTCGCTCGGCGCGCCGGTCATCGCGTCCACGCCGAGAACGGCGACGGGTAGAGGACCGGGGGGTTCTCCTGCACGTTCTGCTTGTAGCCGGCGTCGACCTTGTAGCCGGCGATGAAGGTCACCGAGCCGGTGATGAGCGAGACGCAGCTCGAGATCAGCGCGAACTGGGTCGGCTGGCCGGTCACGGGATCGGAGCTCGGCAGGCCCGGGCCGCCGGGCGGGAGCACCGAGATGTCGATGCCGTATTGGCGCAGCTGGGTCGCGACGAGCGCCCGCAGCTCGTCGTTCGTCGGTGGGGTGGGCGTCATGCGTCCGACTCTCTCCGAGCCGCACGCGCCGTCGCTCTGACACCCGGTCGGAAGCGCGTTCGACCGTCGGTCGATCAGGTGCCGACGTAGTCCGCGAGATACTCGCCGGTCAGCGTCTGGCGGCCGGCGACGAGGTCGGCGGGGCTGCCCTCGAAGACGACCCGGCCGCCGTCCTGCCCGGCGCCGGGCCCGAGGTCGATGATCCAGTCGGCGTGCGCCATGACCGCCTGGTGGTGCTCGATGACGATGACCGACTTCCCGGAGTCGACGAGCCCGTCGAGCAGCCCGAGGAGCTGCTTGATGTCGGCGAGGTGCAGGCCCGTGGTCGGCTCGTCGAGGACGTAGATGCCGCCCTTCTGCGCCATCTCGGTGGCCAGCTTGAGCCGCTGGCGCTCGCCGCCGGACAGCGTCGTCAGCGGCTGGCCGATGGTGAGGTAGCCGAGCCCGACGTCGGCGAGCCGGCCGAGGACCTTGTGCGCGGCCGGCGTGGCCGCCTCGCCGTCGGCGAAGAACTCCTCGGCGTCGGTCACCGACATCGCGAGCACCTCGCTGATGTCGCGGTCGCCGAGGCGGTAGTCCAGCACCGACGCCTCGAAGCGCTTGCCCTCGCACTCCTCGCAGGTCGTCGCGACGGTCTGCATGATCCCCAGGTCGGTGTAGACGACGCCGGCGCCGTTGCAAGTGGGGCACGCGCCCTCGGAGTTGGCGCTGAAGAGCGCCGGCTTGACGCCGTTGGCCTTCGCGAACGCCTTGCGGATCGGATCGAGCAGGCCGGTGTAGGTCGCCGGGTTGCTGCGCCGCGAGCCGTGGATCGCGCGCTGGTCGACCACCACCACGCCGTCCCGGCCGGCCACCGAGCCGTTGATCAGCGAGCTCTTGCCCGACCCGGCCACGCCGGTGAGCACGACCAGCGCCCCGAGCGGGATGTCGACGTCGACGTCCTGCAGGTTGTTCGTGCTCGCGCCGCGGACCTCGAGCGCCTCCGACGACGTCCGCACCGACTCCTTCAGGGACGCGCGGTCGTCCAGATGGCGCCCGGTGATGGTGTCGCTGGCCCGGATCCCCTCGACGGTGCCCTCGAAGACCACCTCGCCGCCGGCGGCGCCCGCGCCCGGGCCGAGGTCGACCACGTGGTCGGCGATCGCGATCGCCTCCGGCTTGTGCTCCACGACGAGCACCGTGTTGCCCTTGTCGCGCAGCGCCAGCAGCGTGTCGTTCATCCGCCGGATGTCATGCGGGTGCATGCCGATCGTGGGCTCGTCGAAGACGTAGGTGACGTCCGTCAGCGAGGAGCCGAGCTGGCGGATCATCTTGGTGCGCTGCGCCTCGCCGCCCGAGAGCGTGCCCGACGGGCGGTTGAGCGAGAGGTAGCCCAGCCCGATCTCCACGAACGAGTCGAGGGTCTCCTGCAGCGCCTCGAGCAGCGGCGCCACCGACGGCTCGTCGAGGCCGCGCACCCACTCGGCGAGGTCGGAGATCTGCATCGCGGAGACATCGGCGATGCTGGCGCCGTCGATCTTCGACGATCGCGCCGCCTCGCTAAGCCGGGTGCCGTCGCACTCGGGGCAGGTGGTGAACACCACCGCCTTCTCGACGAAGGCGCGGATGTGCGGCTGCATCGCGTCGACGTCCTTGGAGAGCATCGACTTCTGGATCCTGGGGATCAGGCCCTCGTAGGTCAGGTTGATCCCCTCGACCTTGATCTTGGTCGGCTCCTTGTAGAGCAGGTCGTGGAGCTCGCGCTTGTTGAACTTCTTGATCGGCTTGTCGGGATCGAAGTAGCCGGAGCCGCGGAAGATGCGCCCGAACCAGCCGTCCATGCTGTAGCCGGGGATCGTGAGCGCGCCCTCGTTGAGCGACTTGCTGTCGTCGTAGAGCGCGGAGAGGTCGAAGTCGCTGACCGAGCCGCGGCCCTCGCAGCGCGGGCACATGCCTCCGACGCGGCTGAAGCTCGCGCTCTTGGTGATCGTCTTGTCGCCGCGCTCCACCGTGATCCCGCCGCTCCCGCGGGCCGTGGCGACGTTGAAGGAGTACGCGCCGGGCGAGCCGATGTGGGGCTGCGCGACCCGGCTGAAGAGGATGCGCAGCATCGCGTCGGCGTCGGTCGCGGTGCCGACGGTCGAGCGCGGGTTGGACCCCATCGGCTCCTGGTCGACGCTGATCGCCGTCGTCAGCCCCTCGAGCACGTCGACCTCGGGCCGCGCCAAGCGTCGGCATGAAGCCCTGCACGAAGGCGCTGTAGGTCTCGTTGATCAGCCGCTGGGACTCCGCGGCGATCGTGCCGAAGACCAGCGAGCTCTTGCCCGATCCCGAGACGCCGGTGAACACCGTCAGCCGGCGCTTGGGGATCTCGACGCTGAGGTCCTTGAGGTTGTTCACGCGCGCGCCGTGCACGCGGATCAGATCGTGGCTGTCGGCGGCGTCCGTCACGGCGCGGCTCAGCCCGCCTGCTGGATGCGGATCAGGTTGCCCGCGGGATCGCGGAAGGCGCAGTCGCGCACGCCGTAGGGCTGGTCGGTCGGCTCCTGGACGACCTCGGCGTCGCTGGCCTGCAGGCGCTCGAAGGTGCCGTCGAGGTCGGCGGTGGCCAGGTTGATGCTCGCGAAGCTGCCCTTGGCCATCATCTCGGCGATGGTGCGGCGCTCGTCGTCGGTGATGCCCGGGGTCGCTTCCGGCGGATAGAGGACGATCGAGGTGCTCGGCTGGTCGGCAGGGCCGACGGTGATCCAGTGCATCCCGCCGTACTCGACGTCGTTGCGGACGTCGAAGCCGAGGGCGTCGCGATAGAAGGCCAGCGACGCGGCCGGGTCGTCGTGCGGGAGGAAGCTCGCGTGAATCGTGATGTCCATGGCCATCACGTTAGATGCGCCCGGCGCAGCGGCGCTTCTCGATTCCTGATCGGTTTGGTCACCTGCTTGGCCACGCAGGGCGCCATCCCCGCCATCGCCCGCGCGTCCTGGCTGCGGTAGGCGCCGGGCGGCACGCCGACCAGCTCGGTGAAGCGGGTGCTGAAGGTGCCCAGCGACGAGCAGCCGACCTCCAGGCAGACCTCGGTGACGCTGAGGTCGCCGCGGCGCAGCAGCGCCATGGCGCGCTCGACGCGCCGCGTCATCAGGTAGCTGTAGGGCGACTCGCCGTAGGCGAGGCGGAACTGGCGGCTGAAGTGCCCCGCCGACATGTGCGCGTCGCGGGCGAGCGCCTCGACGTCCAGCGGCTGTGCGTACTCCCGGTCGATCCGGTCGCGGACGCGGCGCAGCCGCTTGAGGTCGTCCAGGTCCACGCGCTCAGCCGGCGGCGTAGATGCGCTCGACGTAGTCGCGCACCATGCGCGTCGCCGAGAAGCGCGGCCCGTTGGTGCGCAGCGAGGCCCGCACCCGCGCCAGCCACGCGCGGGGCAGGCCGTCCGCGTCGCGGTCGTAGAAGGCCGGGACGACCTCCTCGTGCAGCAGGCGCAGCAGCTCGGCGGCGTCGCGGGAGTCCTGGGCGGCGTGGTCGTCGTCGACCTCGCCCGACAGCGCCCATCCGTTCTCGCCGTCGTAGGCCTCGGCCCACCAGCCGTCGAGGACGCTGAGCTGCAGCCCGCCGTTGACGGCCGACTTCATCCCGCTCGTCCCGCTGGCCTCCAGCGGCGGGCGCGGGAGGTTGACCCAGACGTCGCAGCCCTGGACGAGGCGGGCGCCGACCGACAGGTCGTAGTCGTCGAGGTAGGCGACGCGGTGGCCGATCTCGGGGATCTCCTTGGCCGAGAAGAGCGCCTGCAGGCTGCGCTTGCCGTCGTCGTCGCGCGGGTGCGCCTTGCCCGCGAGCAGGATCTGGATCGAGCGCTCGCCCGAGAGCAGGTCGACGATCCCCGCCGCGCTCTCGAGCAGCACGTGCAGGCGCTTGTAGGTCGCCAGGCGCCGGGCGAAGCCGATGGTCAGCACGTCGGGGTCGAAGTCGGGCGCCTCGACGTAGGCGCGCGGCTCGTCGCGGCTGAGGCGGTCGACCATGCTGCGCTGCCCGGCCCACGCCGCCAGGGCGGCGCGCTGCTCGCGGCGCACCCGCCACAGCTCGGCGTCGTCGGCCCGGTCCAGGGCCTCCCAGGTGGCCTCGTCGGCGGCGCGGTCCATCCAGCCCTCGCCGAGCGAGCGGTCCAGCAGCGAGCGCATCGGGTCGCCCAGCCACGTGGGGAGATGGACGCCGTTGGTCACGTAGCCGATGGGCACGTCGTCGACCGGGCGGTCGGGCCACATCTCCGCACCACATCGCGCGGGCGACCTCGCCGTGGCGGCGCGAGACGCCGTTGGCGCTGCGGCTCGTGCGCAGCGCGAACTGCGTGACGCCGAAGGGCTCGCCGTCGTCGTGCGGGTGGGTGCGGCCGAGGTCGATGAGCGCGCCGAGGTCGAAGCCGTCGTCGCCGGCCAGCGCCTGCAGGGCCCCCGTGACGAGCTCGGGCTCGTAGGTGTCGTTGCCCGCCGGCACCGGCGTGTGGGTGGTGAAGACCGTCCGCGCGCGGGCGGCGTCGGGCGTGTCGTCGAGCGACGCGAAGGCGGCGTGGCCCTCGTTGAGGTGCACGACGGCGGGCTCGATCCCCATCGCGCGCAGCGCGCGCATGCCGCCGACGCCGAGCAGGAGGTACTGCGCCAGGCGCAGGTCGCGCGTGCCGGTGTACAGCCGCGAGCTGATCCAGCGCGCGACGGCGCCGTTCTCGGGGCGGTCGGCATCGAGGAGGAAGAGCGGCACGCGCCCGACGTCGGCGCGCCAGACCTGGGCGACGACCTGCTCGGCGCCGACCGGGACGGTGACCGTCAGTGGCTGCCCGTCGTCGCCGGTCACGAGCGCCATCGGCTGGCGCTCGGGATCGGTCGGCACCCACGACTCGTGCTGCCAGCCGGAGGCGTCGATGCGCTGGCGGAAGTAGCCCTGGCGGTAGAGCAGCCCCACGGCGACGACCGGCAGCGCGCGGTCGGAGGCCTCCTTGAGGATGTCGCCGGCCAGCGCGCCGAGGCCGCCGGAGTAGATCGGCAGCGAGGCGTGGATCCCGTACTCGGCGCAGAAGAAGCTCACCGGGCGCTCGGCGCTCGCGGGCCCGGCGTCGCGCGTGGGGCGCGCGAGGTCGGCGCGGATGCTCTCCTCGAGCGCCTGGCCGCGCGCGACGAGCTCGGCGTCGTCGGCCGCGCGCGCCAGCGCCTGCACCGGCGCCTCGGTCAGCAGCCGGATCGGGTTCTCGCCGCACAGCTCCCAGCGCTGCGCGTCGATGCCCCGGAAGGCGTCGGCGCCGCCGGGCGTCCACGACCAGCGCAGGTTGTACGCGGAGCGGGCGAACGGGAGCAGCGGCGCCGGCACGCGGGAGGCGAGCGCCTCCGCGGCGCGGTCGATGTCGGCACGGCCGGGCGACACGGGCGCGGAATGATGGCATCACGCGGCCGGCGAGGGCCTGCCGCCGCGGCCGGCCGCCGGGCGGCGGCGTCGTCGGGCGGCTAGGCGGCGTGGTCGTCGAGCGACGGCAGCGCAACGAGGCCGTCCTCGTGCGGCGTGCCGCGCGTCTCGCCGTCGAAGCCGAGCTTGGTCAGGCGGGCGATCTCGCGCTCGCCCTCGATCCGCGCGGGGTGATCCTCGGGCAGCCCGGCGATGAGCCGCGCGATGCGCCCGCGGATCTGCAACGCGAAGTGCGGCGTCGAGGCGCCCATGAGCTGGCGGACGTCCTCGACCGTGACCTCGTGGCCGGGGGCCCTGCGGATGGGGTTCTCGGCTTCGCTCACGGGCTGCTCTGCGACTGGTTCTGGGCCTTGCGGATCTCGAGGAGGGAGTCGATGCGGCCCTGCGTGGGCACCGAGATCGCGCGGTCGTCCCCGATGATCCAGCCGTGATTGTAGACGCCGCGCACGGGGTCCCTCGTGTAGCCCGGCTGGATGTCGAGCAGGTACTGGCCGACCGCGCCGTCGAGCCCGACGGCGCTCGAGAGCAGCAGCAGCGGGCCGTACGAGCCGCTCACCGAGAGCGGCGCCGCGGCGGCGGCGTCGAGCGGGCGGTCGCTGCGCGCGAAGACCAGGCCGTGGCCGGGATCGACGACGCCCCAGCCGAAGGTGGGGTCGGTGTAGCGCGCGAAGGCGATGGCGTTGTCGAGCGGGTTGGCGGCCCCGAGGCGCTTGACCGTCCCGAGCTTCTTGAGGTCGCTGACCACCTTGGAGCTCACGGTCGACGGCGGCCCGAGGACGTAGATGCGCGGCTGGTCGTGGGCGAGCAGCGCCGCCTTGGTCTCCGCGGGGACCTCGTCGCGGTGCACGAAGAGGACCGGGTCGCCGGCCTTCGCGGCCCATGCGGCCGCGGGCATGGCGAAGGCGGGCGCGTCGGCCGAGACGACGAGGACGCGCTCGCTGCTCGTGCCGCGCGCGGCGGTCTGGAAGGCGTCGAGCGCGCGCGCCAGCGCGAACGGGTCGCGCCCGGCGATGTCGGTGGTGCGCAGCCCGGCCGGGCGCGCGACGTTGCCGACGCGCACGACCTGCGCCCCGCCGGCGGCCTTGGCGCCGGTGGGCTGCAGCGCCGCGAGCGCGTCGCGCGTGGCGTCGGGGAGCTCGGTCCCGTTGGAGAGCAGGATCGCCGCGCGCACCGGCGTCGACGCCAGCACCGAGCCCGCGATCCCGGCGCGCCAGTCGTGGGCGTCGATGAGCGCGACCGCGGCGGGCCGGTTGTCGGCGCCGGTGGCGGGGAAGACCGCGCGGGCCACGCCCGCGGCGTTGGCGATCGAGTCGGCGCCGCCGATGCGCGTCGTGTTCTTGGTCGCGAAGGCCGGGAAGCCGAGGTCTCCCGCGGCCTCGTCCTGCGTGCCCTTGACGCCGAGGCGGGGCGGCTCGGCGGTGGTGGTCGTCTTGCTCCCGCCCTTGGCGCGCTCGTTGCGCGCGCACGCGGTGGCCGCGAGGGCGAGCAGCAGGCACAGCGCGGCGAAGGCGGGGCGACGCATCGGCGCCCAACGGTACGAGAGGCGGGCGACGGCTGCGCGGGTCGCCGACTTTGCATAACTTCCGCTCGTTCGGGTAGGTTCCCGCCGATCAACGCCGAATCCCCGGTTGTGGAGCCGGGGAGCGGGGGACCCAAATGTTGGGGCGAGTCTCACGGTGAGGGCCGTGGGAGGCGCAGGCTCTTTCAGCGCCAGCCCGTCAGCTAACCCCGCAGGCCGACGAAAGAGGTTCGCGCGTGCGGGGCAAGGCCCTGTGGATGAGCATGGTGCTGCTGGCCTTCTCGGCCGCGGCCGCCGGGCCCGCTGCCGCCCAAGAGCCGGCCCCTGCTCCCGCGACGCCCGTGCCCGCTGCGACCCCGGCGCCCGTCCCGGCACCCGGCGCCACGACCGGCGGCGCCGCCTACGGCGTCGTCTTCCAGCCCACGGTCCCCGGCCTCGTCGCGCAGATCGTCAACGGCGTCGCCTACGCGCCCGACCAGGCGCCAGACCAGGTCAAGCAGGCCATCTGGGCCGCCAACGAGATCGTCGGGCTGCCCTACCGGCTCGGCGGCGGTCACAAGCTCGGCTTCACTGACCACGCCTACGACTGCTCGGGCACCGTCTCCTTCGCCCTCCACGGCGGGAACCTGCTCGCGCGACCGCGCGACTCATCGTCGTTCATGCGCTTCGGCGCCTCGGGCAAGGGCCAGTGGATCACCGTCTACACGAACCCCGGCCACGCCTTCGCCGTGATCGCCGGGCTGCGCCTGGACACGAGCGCCGCCGGCGACCCGAGCGGCCTGTCGGGCCCGCGCTGGCGCCCGAACCTGCGCTCGACGCGCGGGTACAGGGCCCGCCACCCGGTCGGGCTGTAGCGTCCGGCGCGCGTTGAGCGCGCTGTGGATCTTCCTGCCCGTCCTCGGGGCGCCCGTGCTCCACGCGCCCGTCCTGCGCTGGGACCTGCTGCCCGCGCTGAAGCGACCGCTCGACGGCGGGCGGACGCTCGGCGGCCGGCGGCTGCTGGGCGACAACAAGACCTGGCGCGGCGCGCTGTGCATGACGGCGGGCGTCGTCCTCGCCACGGCGGCGCTGTGGCGGTGGGACTGGTGGGTGGACCAGCTCCCGGGCGCGGTGCGCGCCTCGTCGCCGTGGCTCGTCGGGCTGCTCATCGGCCTGGGCACCGTCCTCGGCGAGCTGCCCAACTCGTTCCTCAAGCGCCGCCTCGGGATCGCCCCGGGGACGCGCCGTCGCTCCGCCGCCGGCGCCGCGCTGGCGCTGCTCGACCAGGGCGATCTCGTGCTCGGCATCTGGGTCTGCCTGGCGCCCGTGTGGGTCATGCCGCTGTGGCTCGTGGCGGTCGCCTTCGCGGCGGTGGCCGCGATCCACGCCGTGCTCAACGTCGTCGGCTACGCGATCGGGGCGCGGACGGCGCCGGTATAGATTGGCCGCCGTGCCACGCGTCCACGCGAGCCTGCCGCTCACCGGTCCGACGGCGGCCGCCGGGCGCGACGTGCTGCGCGGCGCGCAGCTCGCGCTCGAGACCGCCGGCGCGGGGGTCGAGCTCGTTGCGCACGACGGCGCCCTCGGCCCGCAGCGCGACGCGAGCGCCGCGGTGGAGATCGCCAAGGCCGCGGCGGACGACGCCGACGCGCTCGCCTACCTGGGCGACTTCCACTCCTCGCAGGTGCAGGCGACGGCGCCGATCCTGGGGGAGGCGGGCCTGCTGCAGGTCGCGCCCGTGGCGACGTACGCGGGGCTGGGCGGCGACACGCTCGTGCGGATCACGCCGCACGACGGGGTCGGCGCGCGTGCGGCCGCCGAGTGGCTGGCGGGCGCCGGCGTCGAGCGCCTGCTCGTCGTCCACGACTACGGCGACGAGTACGGCGAGCCGGTCGGCGCCATGACCGCCGACGCGGCCCGCGCGCGCGGCCTGGAGGTCCGCTCGCGGCTGGTGTGGGACCACGACGAGCGCCCGGCGGACGACCTCGGCGACGCCCAGGCCGTCGCGTACGTCGGCGTCGCCGGGTCGGGCGCGGTGGCGCTGTGGCACGAGCTGCACGCCGTCGGCCCGGGCCTGTGGCTCGTGGGCAGCGACGGAGTCGCCGCGGCGTGGCTCGCGCGCGAGCTGTCGCCGCAGGCCGCGGCGCGCACCCGCTTCTTCGTCGCCGCCCGCGCCCCGATGGCCTTCTACGGCTACGAGGCGATGGCCCTGATCCTCGACGCGATCGCCGCCGGCGCCGGCGAGCGCGCGGCGACGGCGCGCGCGGCGCGCGCCACCCGCGACCGCGACTCGGTCATCGGCCGCTACTCGGTCGACGCCGACGGCCACACGACGTCGACCGCCTACGGCCGGCTCGCCGTGGTCGACGGCGCGCTCGTCTGGGATCTCTAGAGTCCTCGCGTGTCCGGCGTCGACGACTCGGTCGCCTCCCGCAGCGCCGCGCAGTGGCTCGAGGAGGTCCGCGACGCCGAGCGCCGCGGCGAGCTGCTCACGGCCGTCGACCGCGCCGAGCGCGGGCTCGCCGACCACCCCGGCGACGTCGGGCTCGAGCACCGCGCGGTCCTGGCGCTGGCCCGCGCCGGCTCCACCGAGGAGGCGACGCGGCGCTTCGCGGCCTACGGCCTCGACGCCGTGGACGAGGAGGACGTCGCCGCCCTCGGCGCGCGGCTGGAGAAGGACGCGGCGCTCGCGGCGTCCGGCGCCGGGCGCCGTGAGCACGCCGCGCGCGCGGCCGAGCGCTACGACGCGATCTTCGCCCGGACGGGCGGCTATTACCCGGCGGTCAACGCCGCGACCCTGAGCCTGTTCGCCGGGCGCCGCGACGACGCCCGGCGGCTGGCTGCCAGCGCGCTCGACGCGCTCGCCGGCGAGCCTGGCTACTACGCCGCCGCCACGGAGGCCGAGGCCCAGCTCCTGCTCGGCCGCGAGGCGCCCGCGCGCGACGCGCTGCGGCGGGCCGCCACGCTGCACGACGGCGACCACGCGGCCGTGGCCACGACGCGCCGCCAGCTTCGGCTCGTGTGCGAGGCGCTCGGCCTCGACGCCGGCGTGCTGGCCGAGCTGGCGCCGCCGCGGGTCGTGCACTACTGCGGCCACCGCGTCACCGAGCACGGGCGCTTCGAGGCGGACGCCGAGGGCCGCGCTGCCGCGGCGATCGCCGAGGTCGTCGGCGGCCGGCCGGCCGGCTATGCCTACGGCTCCCTGGCCAGCGGCGGCGACATCATGTGGGCCGAGGCGCTGCTGGGCTCGGGCGCGGAGCTGCACGTCGTCCTGCCCTATGCGCGCGAGGAGTTCGTCGAGCACTCGGTGGCGCCCGCCGGCCCGGGATGGGCGGAGCGCTTCGACCGCTGCGTGGAGCGCGCGTCGGCCGTCAGCTACGCGACCGACGACGCCTATCTGGGCGACGACGTCCTCTACCGCTACGGCGCCGAGCTGGCGATGGGTCTGGCGCTGCTGCGCGCCCGCTACCTGGAGGCCGACGCCGAGCAGCTCGCGCTGTGGGACGAGGGCCCCGCGCTCGGCGCCGCCGGCACGGCGATCGACGTCGCCACGTGGCGCGCGCGCGGCGGGTCGACCACCGTCGTCTGGCCCGGTGAGCCGGTCGCCGCCGGCGGGCCGGCATCCGCGCCGGCGCCGGCCTCCGGGCGCGTCGTGCGCGCGTTGCTCTTCGCCGACATCAAGGGCTTCTCGGCGCTGCGCGACGACGAGCTGCCCCGCTTCGCGGCGCACGTCCTGGGATCGCTCGGGGCGGTGCTCGACCGCCACGCCGGCGACATCTGCCACCGCAACAGCTGGGGCGACGGCATCTACGTCGTGCTGCGCGACGCCGCCGGCGCCGCGGCGTGCGCGCTGGACCTCCAGGCGGCGATGGGCGAGGTCGACCTCGCGGCGGCGGGCCTGCCCGAGCACCTGGCGCTGCGCCTCGGCGGGCACGTCGGCCCGGTGTTCGAGGTGGCCGACCCGATCACGCGCGGGCGGACCTTCAACGGCTCGCACGTCAGCCGGACGGCGCGGATCGAGCCGGTCACGCCGCCCGGCGTCGTGTACGTCACCGAGGCCTTCGCCGCGGCCCTCGTGCTGCAGGGCCGCGACGACCTGGCCTGTGACTACGTCGGCCACATGCCCGCGGCCAAGGACTACGGGCGCCTGCGCATGTACCGGCTGCGACATCGCGGCTAGACCGCGCGGCGGAGGTGGCGGCGGCGCAGCAGGGCGAGCGAGCCGACGAGCACGGCGGCGAGCGCGCCGCCGCCGGCGAGGGACGCGGTCGAGCCGTCGCCGTGGGCGCTTGCGGCCAGCGCCGGGGACGGGCGGCGCACGCACAGGAAGGCGGGCATCGGCGTGCGGTCGGCGACGTGGGCGAAGTGGATCGCGCTCTGCGTGGGCGGCACGGGGCCGGTGATCGCGAGGGCGGGGGAGGCGGTGGCGGCGACGACGAGGGCAAGGGCGACGGCAAGCCCGGCGACAAGCGACTTCATGGTGACCTCCAGGGGTCGATCGAGGAGGTCGCAAGCTACGTTCGGGCGGGCGCCCGTCCCATGTCATCCGAGGGGCCGCGAGCACGTCATTCGACGTGCTCAGCCGGCGGCCCGGCGGACGGCCGCGACGTCGAGCACGCGGATGGCCCGTCGCCGCGTCTCGATCCAGCCCAGCGAGCGCATCGTCTGCAGCGCCCGGGCCACCGACTCCAGCGACGCGCACGCCCAGCCCGCGAGCTCCTCCTGGGAGATCGGCAGCGCGACGTCGATGTGCTCGCCCGCGGGCTCGCCGAAGCGATCGCACAGCTCTGCGAGGCGGATCGCCACGCGGCCGAGGGTGTCGACGGTCGCGAACTCCATAAGCCGCACATCGGCGTCGCGCAGCCGCTGCCCCAGCGTGCGCACGAGGGCCAGGGCGCCACCAGGATGGGCGTCGAGGAAGGCGCGGAACTCGTCGGGCGCGAGGGCGAGGACGTCGACGGGCTCCAGCGCGACCATGCCCGCCGAGCGCACGCCGCCGTCGAGCGCGGCGAGCTCCCCCACGAGCTCGCCGGGCCCGTGGAAGGCGAGCACTATCTCGCGGCCCGAGGCCGACGGCGCCACGACCTTCACGCGGCCGGAGCGCAGGATGAGGACGCGGTCGGCGACCTGGCCGGCATGGCAGATGGCCTGGCCGCGGGCGAAGGAGCGCCGCATCCCGCGGGCCTCCAGGGCCGCCGCGTCGGACGGCTCGAGCGCAGCCCAGAAGCCGTCCTGCGGGCTCAGTACTCGACCCTGTCGGGCTTGGCCGCCCACGCCATGAACGGCGTGCCCGCCTCGGGGTGCACGACGCGGCGCATCGGCAGCGTCCGCGCCCCCGGCGGCAGCGCGAGCTCGTCGTAGATGAAGGCGTCGTCGAAGCCCGCCTCGGCGGCGTCCTCGCGGGTGGCGGAGAAGAAGACCGCGCGCGGGCGCGCCCAGTAGATCGCGCCCAGGCACATCGGGCACGGCTCGCAGCTGGCGTACAGGTCGCAGTCGTCGAGCTGGAAGGAGCCGAGCGCCGCGCACGCCGCGCGGATGGCGCCGATCTCGGCGTGCGCGGTGGGGTCGTTGGTGGAGGCGACCTGGTTGTGGGCGGTCGCGAGGATGTCGTCGCCGCGGACGACGACCGCGCCGAAGGGGCCGCCGGCGTCGGACTCGACGCCCTGGACGGCGACCTCGAAGGCCATGAGCAGGAACTCCTCGCGCGGCTCCATCAGCCCTCGCTCTCGCGCTGGGCCATGATCTGGTCGCGCTCGGCCAGGCGGTTGCTGCGCCGCAGCTGCGCCTCCGCCTCGCGGCGCAGCTCGTCGGGCGTCGCGGCCTCCAGGCCCGGCACGGGCGCCGGGCGCCCCTCGTCGTCGAGGGCGACCATGGTCAGATAGGCGGTGTTGGTGTGGCGCACCTCGCCGGTGCGCGGGTTCTCGGCGCTGACGCTTACGCCGACCTCCATCGAGGTCGTCCATGCCGCGTTCACGGAGGCCTGGAGCGTGACGAGCTCGCCGACGTGGATGGGCTGCATGAAGGTCATGCGATCGGCCGCCGCCGTCACCACGCGCCGGTGCGAATGGCGCACCGCGGCGAGCCCGGCGACCTCGTCGACGAGCTTCATGACCACGCCCCCGTGCACGAACCCGGCCGAGTTGGCGTCGGTCGGCCCCATCCAGTGCACGAGCACGCTCCGCGAATCGGCGACGGTGCGCGCTTCCACGAGGCACTACGCTAGACGAAACCTGCACTCGTCCAGCGATCGAGGAGTCCGTATGCCCGGCATGGGCGGACGCATGTCCACTGTCATCAAGGCCAAGATCTCGAAGCTGCTCGACCGGGCCGAGGACCCGGGCGAGACGCTCGACTACAGCTACCAGAAGCAGCTGGAATCGCTGCAGAACGTCAAGAAGGGCATCGCGGACGTCGTCACGGCGAAGAAGCGCCTGCAGATGCAGTCCCAGAAGCTCGAGCAGTCCGTGGTCAAGCTCGACACCCAGGCCCGCCAGGCCCTCTCGGCCGGCAACGAGGACCTCGCGCGCGTGGCCCTGGAGCGTAAGAACGTCGCCCAGACCGAGCTGCAGTCGCTCGACCAGCAGGTCGTCGAGCTCGAGGCCCAGCAGGAGAAGCTCACCGAGTCCGAGCAGAAGCTGCGCACGAAGATCGAGACCTTCCGCACCAAGAAGGAGGTCATCAAGGCGCAGTACTCGGCCGCCGAGGCGCAGGTGCGCATCTCCGAGGCCGCCACGGGCGTGGGCGAGCAGATGGCCGACGTCGGGCTGGCAATGCAGCGCGCGGTCGACAAGACCGAGCAGATGCGCGCGCGGGCCGACGCGGTCTCCGAGCTCGAGGCCGCCGGCACCTTCGACGACCTCACCGCCCTGGGCCCCGGCCAGGACGACATCGACCGCCAGCTCTCGCAGCTCTCGAGCTCCAGCCAGGTCGACGACGAGCTGGCCAAGATGAAGGCCGAGCTCGGCTCCGGCAGCGGCGGCGGCGCCGACCCCAACAAGCAGCTCGAAGAGGGGCAGGGCTCGTGATCGTCCGGATCTCCAACGAGGGCCAGTACCGCCTCGACGACTCGTTGCACCACCGTCTCAACGAGCTCGACGACGCGGCCGTGGCGGCCGTCGAGGCCGGCGACGAGGACCGCTTCCACGAGGCCTTCGAGGAGCTCCTGCAGGTCGTGCGCACCGCGGGCGAGGAGCTCGAGGACGACGAGCTCGAGGGCTCCGACGTCATCCTCCCGCCCGCCGACATCAGCTTCGTCGAGGCGGGCGAGGAGTTCACCGGCGACGGGCTGATCCCCGAGCCGGCCTGATCGCGGCGCGCGCCGGCGCGCGCCTCACGGCGCGGGCAGCCGCGCCCGCACGCTCGTGCCGGCGCCCGCCGGGCTCGCGACCTCCAGGCGCCCGCCGAGCGCCTCGACGCGATCGACGAGCCCGCGCAGGCCCGTCCCCTCGCCCGGGTCCGCGCCGCCGACGCCGTCGTCGCGGACCTCGACCTCGGCGCGGCCGTCGACGCGCTCCACGCACACGCGCGCCTTCGAGGCGTGCGCGTACTTGGCGACGTTGGTCAGGGCCTCGCAGACGACGAAGTAGGCGGCGGCCTCGACGCGCTCGGGGAGGCGCTGGTCGAGGGCGATGTCGATCGTCACGGGCAGCGGGGCCCGGTCGGCGACGGCCTCGATCGCGGCGCGCAGGCCGTGGTCGGTGAGGACCGCCGGGTGCAGGCCGCGCGCCAGCTCGCGCAGCTCCTCGAGCGCGAGCGCCAGCTCGCGGCTGGCGCCGTCGAGCATCGCCTTCAGGGCGGGGTCGTCGTCGAGGCGCCGCGCCGCGAGGCGTACGCTCAGCGAGGTGGCGACGAGCCGCTGCTGGGCGCCGTCGTGCAGGTTGCGCTCCAGGCGCCGGCGCTCGGCGTCGCCCGCCTCGACGATGCGCACGCGCGAGGCCGCCAGCTCCTCGCGGGCCTGGGCGTTGGCGAGCGCCTGCGCGGCCAGGTCGGCGAAGTCGGCGACGCGCTGCTCGGCGCCCGGCGCGAACGGCTGCTCGGTGCTCGAGATGATGACCGCGCCCCACAGCGTGCCGCCGAGGCTGACGGGCGCGCCGACCGCGGCGCGGATCCCGCGCTCGCGCAGCATGGCGGCGAGATCGCCCGGCACGCCCTCGAGGGTGTCGTAGCGGGCCGGGCGCCCCGTGCGCCAGATCCGCGGGGCGACGGTGTCGCCGTCGAGGCTCATGGTGGTGCCGACCGGCAGCGTGTCCGCGCCGTCGCTCCACAGGCCCATGACGACCGCGGAGCCGTCGTCGTTGAAGCGGATGATGTTGCCGATCCGCGCGCCCAGCGCCCGCCCCACCTCCTCGGCCACGAGGCCGAAGAGGCGCTCGGGCTCGACCTCGGCCGCGACGGCGGTCGCGACGCGGCGCAGCGCCGCCTGCTCGGCGGCGAGGCGCTGCAGCGAGCGCTCGTTCTCGCGGCGCTCGGTGACGTCGCGCAGGTAGCCGCAGAAGAGCGGCGCGCCCGGGAGGTCGGGACGCGTGACGGCGAGCTCGACCGGGAACTCGCTGCGGTCCTTGCGCATCGCGGTCAGCTCGACCGGATGGCCGACGATCCTCGAGGCGCCGGTGGCCATGTAGCGCTCGACGCCGCGGCGATGCTCCTCGCGCAGGCCGGGCGGGATCATCAGCTCGGCGAGCTCACGGCCGACCATCTCCTCGGCCGTGTAGCCGAAGGTCGCCTCGGTCGCGGCGTTGGCCTCGACGATGCGCCCTTCGCCGTCCATGGTGATGATGCAGTCGAAGGCGGCGTTGAGGATCGCGGTCTTGCGCGCGTCGCTCTCGGTGAGCGCCTCGGTCGCCCGGCAGCGCTCGACGAACTGGCCGATCTGCGAGCCGAGGCTGGCCATGGTCGCCAGCAGCTCGTCGTCGGCCTCGCGGTGGGCGGCGGCGAAGAACTCCATGACGCCGAGGACCTCGCCGGTGCCCCGGATCGGGAAGGCGAAGGCCGAGTGCAGGCCGGCGCGGGCGGCGGCCCGCGAGCGGGGGAGGGGGCGCGGATGCGTGTCGGCGTCGGCGATCCACGCCGGCCGGCCGGAGTTCCAGACCTCGCCGGGCATCCCCTGCCCGCGGGCGAGCAGCACGGCTCGGCTGGCGCGCGCGAAGGCGGCTGACGCCGTGAAGGCGCCCTCCCACGTGTGCGCGCAGCGCAGGAAGCCCTCCTCGTCGTCGGCGGGCAGCCACAGCGCGCCGAAGTCCCACTCCAGGGCGGCGCCGATGGCGGCGAGCAGCCGCGGGTGGGCGCTGTCCTCGTCGGAGGTCGAGGCCAGCACGTGGGCCACCGCGTGCTCCGTACGCAGGAGCACCGCCACGTCGGACCGTTGAGCACCGGTGGGCATGCGCGAACGCTTCGAGCCTCCCACATCCGCTTGGCGTCCGCACCCCGAGGACCTGGCTCAGCGCCGCGGCGGCGCCGCGGGATGGCGCGCGCCGTCGGCGCCCTCGGGCTCGAGCGCGTCCCATAGCGCGTGCATCGTCGGCGCCAGATGCGCCAGCTCCTCGAGGTGCAGCGCACTGAGCGCCTCGAGCTGCCGCGCGCCGAGGTCGGTCAGGCGCAGGCGCACGACGCTGCCGTTGTCGGCGTCCTGGCCGCGCTCGATGAGGCCGGCGGCCTCGGCGCGGTCGACGAGCCCGACCGCGCTGTGATGGCGCAGCAGCAGGTAGCCGGCGATGTCGCCGACCGTCGGCCCGCGCAGGTCGGGATGGCCGCGGATCGCAAGCAGCAGCTGGTGCTGGGCCGGGGTCAGGCCCGCGTCGAGGGCGTGCTGCTCGCTCCAGCGCAGGAAGCGCCGCAGGCCGGTGCGCAGCTCGAGGAGCCGGCGGTAGTCCTCGTCGCCGGGCTTCGCATTCATATCGCGCTACGATATCGTGTCACGACATCCATCCTACCGGTGGGAGACGACGAGATGTCCATCAACTGCAGGACCTATCCCGACGAGCGGATGGCGCGCGACGCGGTCCGCACCCTGATGGCCGTGGGCGGCGCCCGCCGCGACCTCCGGCTCGTGGTCGGCACGCCGCCGCACGACATCCGCCGCGAGCTCGTGGGCAGCTTCGCGGGGCCCGTGCCCCCGGACGCGCCCGTCGGCACCTACGCGGCCCCGGTCGTCCGGCGCCTGCGCCGGCAGGGGCGCGGCGCCTTCGCCGGCGACCCCGACCGCCAGCGCCAGGGCTCCTTCGCCGACGTCGACCGCGACGTCGTGGTGACCTTCGCCCGCGACCGCGAGCACCCGCGCGTCGCCGGCCACCGGCGGCTCGAGCGCCTCCTGAGCGCGGTGACCATCGACCGCACCGACGCCGACCAGCTGATCGACGAGGTCCACGCGGGGCATGGGGTGGTGTTGTACGAAGGATGAGTGCTTGGGGCGCGTAGTTCCGCGCGGCGCGTGCGGCTCGGCGCGACGCTTAGAAGCCGCACCGAGGGAGAGAGGAGCCGGCGGGGGTCGCGTCGCCTGCGGGCTCCGCAGGCGCGTGCGCCTCGGGCGGAGCGTCGCGCGTGGGTCGGCACGAACCGCGCGCCTTTCGCAACACCTGTGGAGACGCCCCAGGGGGTGGGCTCCCTTAACCACCATAGTGCTGCATGAGAGAGCCCACCCCCCAGGGGTCCGAGCGAGAGTGTTGCGAGACACGCGCGGGGGGTGGCGAATCACGCGCGAAGTCCCACGACGCGCCGCCCCGCGCGGCCCCCGCGCACCGCGCCGCCCGAGACGCACGCGCCTGCGGAGCCAGCACGCGCGGCGACCGCCGCCAGCGCGTCCCCGAGGCGCACGCGCCCGCGGAGCCAGCACGCGCGGCGACCGCCGCCCGCGCGTCCCCGAGGCGCACGCGCCCGCGGAGCCAGCACGCGCGGCGACCGCCGCCCGCTCCTCTCTCCCTCGGTGCAGCTGTAAGCGTTGCGAACCGCCGCAAGCGCCGCGCGGAAAGCGCGAGCAGCGAGGAACCGTTGACGCCGACTTACCGTTAGCCTAAGCTAACCGTAAGCCATGACGAACGTAACCGCCGCCATGACCGCGCTCGGCGATCCGACCCGCCGGGCGATCTTCGAGCGTCTTGCCGACGGGCCGCGCCCTGTCGGCGAGCTCGCCGAGGAGCTGCCGGTCAGCCGGCCCGCCGTCTCCCAGCACCTCAAGGTGCTCAAGGAGGCCGGGCTCGTCGTCGACCGCAAGGCCGGCACGCGGCGCCTCTACCAGGTCGACCCGCAGGCGGTCGCCGAGCTGCGGGCCTACTTCGATTCGTTCTGGGACCAGGCGCTCGCCGGATTTCGGGACGCCGCCACGCAACCCCCCGAGGAGACATCGTGATCGACCAGACCGGCGGCCTCGCGGTCCGCCATAGCCTGACCGTGCCCGTCGCCCCCGAGCGCGCCTTCGCGGTCTTCACCGGCGACTTCGCTTCCTGGTGGCCGCTGCAGACCCACGCGATCGGCGCCGAGCCGGCCGTGGACGTCGTCATCGAGCCGCGCACCGGCGGGCGCTGGTACGAGCGCGCCGCCGACGGCAGCGAGTGCGACTGGGGCCGCGTCCTGGACTGGGACCCGCCGCACCGGGTCCTGCTCGCCTGGCAGATCTCGGCCGACTGGCGCCACGACGCGTCCATCGACACGGAGGTCGAGGTCCGCTTCCTCGCCGAGGGCGGCGCGGGCACGCGCGTCGAGCTCGAGCACCGCGGCCTCGAGGCCTATGCCGAGCGCGGCGGAGAGATGCGCGACACCTTCGACTCGCCCGGCGGCTGGCCCGGCCTGCTCGAGCGCTTCGCCGCCGCGGCCGGCGCCGGGGGCGCGGCCTGATGTTCGTCGCGATCGCCGTCCACCACCCCGCGCCCGAGCACACCGAGGACTTCGTGGCCTTCATGCGCCGCGTCGTCGAGGTGGTCGGCGAGCCGCCCGGGCTCGTCGACTTCCACGGCTACCGCGACACGCACAGCGCCCGGCTCGTCGGGCTCTCGCGGTGGGAGTCCCAGCAGGCGTTCCTCGACGCCCTGCCCCTGATCGGCAGCCTCGGCGGCGAGCGCCGCGACGAGTGGTCGCTGCGCGAGGACGACGTCTTCATGCTCACGCCGATCTGACTCGCGCGCCGATAGGGTGGCGCGCCATGGACCAGCGCCTCCTCGACGACCTCTTGGAGTGGCTCACGATCCCCTCGATCTCGACGGGCGGCGGCGATCCGGCCGACCTCGAGCGGGCGGCGACGTGGGTCGTGGAGCGCGTCCAAGCGGCCGGCGGCGAGGCGCGCGTCGTGGCCACGGACGGCAACCCGCTGGCCGTCGGCGAGCTGCGCGCCGCCCGCCCCGACGCGCCCACGGTCCTCATCTACGGCCACTACGACGTGCAGTCGGTCGGCGACCTCGCGGCATGGACGACGCCGCCCTTCGAGCCCGACGTGCGCGACGGCCGCGTCTACGCCCGCGGCGCCTCCGACGACAAGGGCAACTTCCTGCCGCTCCTGCACGTGGCCTGCGCGCGGGCGGCGGCCGGCGATCTCCCCGTCCACGTCCGCGTGCTCGTCGAGGGCGAGGAGGAGACCGGCGGCGACGCCGTCGCGCAGTGGGTGCGCGCCGACGAGCGCGGCGCCGACGCGGCGCTCGTCTTCGACTCCGGGATGGTCGACGAGCGGACTCCGGCGATCACCGTCGGCCTGCGCGGGCTCGTGATGCTCAACCTCGAGCTGCGCGCCGCGGCGCGCGATCTGCACTCGGGCGTCTACGGCGGAAGCGCGCTGAACGCGCTGCACGCGCTGCATCACGTCCTGGCGGCGGTCGTCCCCGGCGTCGACGGCAGCCTGCGCGACGAGCTGCGCGCGGGCGTCGCGCCCCCGTCGCAGGCCGAGCTCGACTCGTGGGCCACGCTGCCGCCGGGCGACGAGCTGCTCGCCGACGCCGGCGCGCGCCCCGCCTACCCGGGCGCGGGCGCGGAGTACTACGTGCGCAACGGCGCCGACACCTCGCTCGAGGTCAACGCCGTCCACGCCGGCGAGCCGCGCACCGTCGTGCCCGCGGTCGCCCACGCCACCGTCTCCCAGCGCCTGGCCCCGGGCCAGCGCTCGTCCGAGGCCCTGGCGACGCTCGAGCGCCTGCTGCGCGAGGCCGCCCCGCCGGGCGCCGAGCTCGAGATCCACCACGAGCTCTCCGAGCCCGCCCTCTTCCCGCCCGACGCGCCGGCCGTCGCGCTGGCGGCGCAGGCGCTCGAGCGCGCCGTCGGCGCGCCCACCGCCTTCGTGCGCAGCGGCGGCTCGATCCCCGTCGTCGCGGAGTTCGCGGCCAAGGGCATCCCGGCGGTGGTGACCGGCTTCGGCGTCGAGGACGACCGCTACCACGCGCCCGACGAGTCCTTCCGCCTCGTCGCCCTCGAGCAGGGGGCGGCCGCGTCGGGCGAGCTGTACGAGGCGCTCGCGGCGCTGTGAGCTAGCCCGGCAGGTCCACGAAGCGGTGGCCGCGCACGTGGCGGATCTCCGTCTCGCCGAAGCGCTCGACCGCCAGCGCGGGGGAGGTGTGGCCGTGCAGGAGCATGGCGGGGCGCTCGCGCTCGAGGTACTCGCGCAGGCCCGCCAGCCCGACGTGCGCGGGGTCGTCGGGCTCGTCGTTGACGCCCAGCGGCGGGCTGTGGGCGAGCAGGACGTCGACGTGGCCGAGCCTGGCCAGGAGCTTGCTCGCCTTCTTCTGGCTCCAGGTCGTGCGCGGCTCCTTGTGGTACTCGTGGCTGCCCGAGAAGCCGCCGAACCACAGCCCGCCGAGCTCGACGCGGCGCATGTGCAGGTCCTCGATCCCGAGGCCCGTGAACTCGCCGCCGTCGTCGTGGTTGCCGTAGACGCCGAGCTTGGGCAGGCGGGCGCTGCCCAGCGGCTCGAGGTCCTGGCGCGAGAGGTCGCCGAGGCAGAGCACGACGTCGACCTCGCGCCGGAGCAGCCGCTCGAGCGGGAGGTAGGGCGGCTCGTCGGCGAGGGCCAGGGCGCGCAGGCTCAGATGGGGATCCCCCAGAGGGGGAACCAGCGCTCGAGCTCGGGCTCGAAGGGCAGCTCGGGGCCGGTCGCCGCCTTGATCTGGAGCTCGCGCTCGGTGTTGCGCTGCTTGTCGCCCGGCGCGGGGACGAACGGGTACCAGGTCCCGCGCTTGTAGTTGTAGATGAGGAAGACCGGGCGGCGATCGGCGTCCTCGAAGGGGAAGACCGCCGCGAGCACGCGGTCGTTGTAGCCGCCGACGGCGAGCGCGTCCGAGACGGCGTTGACGGCGACGGCGAGGTCCTCGATGTCGGGGTCGCGGACGATCATCCAGCGGTAGCCGAACTCGTCGTCCTTGGTCTCGACGGTCGAGCCCATCTCCGAGCCCGTCCCCGACAGGATCTCCTGCATGTCGTCGACGATCTGGCGGAAGTCGCCCGTGGCCAGCGGCTGGAAGACGATCCCGGCCGCGCCGCGGGTCTTGATGCCCTGCTGGGCCTCGAGCCCGACGTAGGCGGTCGAGATCGCGAAGAGCCGGTCGGGCGCCGGCCCCTTGACCTTGCGCTTGCCGAGCAGCGCGTCCAGGAACCCCATGCGGGGAGCCTAGAGCGTCAGGCCGGGGCGCCCTGCAGCTGCGCCTCGAGGCGCGAGAGGGCCGCGATGCGCTTCTCGATCGGCGGGTGCGTCGAGAACAGGTTGAAGAGCGACTGCTTGGCGTTGGCCGGGAAGATGTAGAAGGCGTTCATCTCGGCGTGCGCGCGCAGGTCGGTCTGCGGGATGCGCTCCATCGTGCCGCTGATCTTCAGCAGCGCCGACGAGAGCGCGCTCGGGCGTCCGGTGATCACGGCGGCCCCGCGGTCGGCGGCGAACTCGCGGTAGCGCGAGAGCGCCTGCATCAGGAAGAAGGAGACGATCCAGACGACGAGCGAGACGAGGATGATGACCATGATCCCGGGGCCGTCGTCATCGTCGTCGGAGCCGCCGAAGAAGAAGCCGAACTGGACGATCGTCGACGCCAGCGAGGCGAAGAAGCCGGCCAGCGTCATGACCGCCACGTCGCGGTTGGCGATGTGGGTGAGCTCGTGGGCCATGACGCCCTCGAGCTCGGAGGGCGAGAGCAGCTCGAGGATGCCGGTCGTCGCGCAGACCGCCGCCTTCTTCTGCGACCGCCCGATCGCGAAGGCGTTGGGCATCGACGTTTCCATGATGTAGATGCGCGGCTTGGGCAGGTCGGCCTGCACGCACAGGCGCTCGATCAGCGCGTGTAGCTGCGGGGCCTCCTGCGGGGACACCTCGTGGGCGCCCATCGAGCGCAGCGCGAGCTGGTCGGAGGCGAAGAACTGAAAGCTCAGCAGGCCGACGGCGACGATCAGGATCGTGATGCCGCTCGCCCCGGCGGCGAAGAGCACGCCGATGAGCACCGCGTAGACGGCGCCGAGCAGGAAGAGCGTGAGCAGCATCCGGGCCTGGAGCCCGGTGTCGCGGCCGAAGGTGGAGGGGCGAGCCATGCACTAGATCTTGCCACAGCCGCCGCGCGTGCACCTACAGTTCGTCGGAGTGCGCGCCCGTCGGCGCGGGCTGGTAGGCTCGCACGCGCCGAATCCCCTGCATGAGCGGGGGAGCGGGGGACCCAAGAGACCCACGGGGCGAGTCCGGGCCATGAGCCGCCCGGTAGCGCATCGCGCGAGCCCGACAGCTAACTCCGCAGGCAACGGGACATAACTGTGTACCTCAGGTTGACCCTTGTCCGATCGCGCTCGTAGCATCCGGCGTCGCATGCGCCTGCGCCTCCTGCTCGCGGTTGCGGCGCTCCCGCTCGTGCTCTGGGCGGCGCTGCCGGTGTTCTCCCAGGGCGCCTCGTCGCCGACGAGCCGGCTGCACGATCTCCAGCACAAGATCCAGACGACGCAGGGCAAGATCGGGCGGCGCAAGGGCACCGAGCGGCTCCTGACGACGCAGATCACCGGCTATACGCGGCGGATCAATCGCCTGCAGGCGCGGATCGGCACCTTCCAGAGCCAACAGGCCAACGCGCAGGCCGACCTCGACGCCAAGCGCGCCGAGCTCTTCCAGACCCAGCGCGACCTGCGCGCCGAGCGCCGCCGGCTCGTGCGCCTGCGCGCGCGGCTGGCACAGGCCCGCACCGCGCTCGCCCAGCGGCTCGTCGAGCTCTACCAGGCCGACAAGCCCGACATCGTCACCGTGATCATGTCCTCCAAGGGCTTCGCCGACCTGCTCGAACGCGGCGAGTTCATGGAGCGCGTCTCCCAGCAGGACCAGAACATCATCAAGATCGTGCGCGACGCCAAGGCCGACGCGACGGCGACCGCCAAGCGCCTGGACGTCCTCGAGCGCCGCCAGCAGAGGCTGACCGCGATCGTCCAGCAGCGCCGCGACGAGATCGCGCAGGCCAAGCAGGGGCTGATCGACACGCGCGTCGGCCTCGCCGGCACGCGCGCCGACAAGTCCCGCGCCCTGGGGACCGTGCACGCCGAGCGCGAGCAGCTCGAGGGCAACCTCTCGGGGCTGAAGGCCGAGCAGGCCAAGATCGAGGCGACGCTGCAGCAGGCCCAGGGGGCGCTGCCGGCCGGGCCGATCAAGCACGGCAACGGCAGCCTCATCTGGCCGGTCAACGGACCGATCACCTCGCCCTTCTGCGAGCGCCGCGCCTGGGAGGCCTGCCATCCGGGCATCGACATCGGCGTGCCGTCGGGCACCCCGATCCGCGCCGCGGCGGCCGGGCGGGTCGCCCTGCTGCAGTCCGAGGGCGCATCGGGCGGCTACGGCAACTACACCTGCATCCAGCACACCGGCGCGCTGTCGACGTGCTACGCGCACCAGTCGCGCTTCGCGGTCTCGCTGGGCCAGAGCGTCTCGCAGGGCCAGGTCATCGGCTACAGCGGCTGCACCGGGCTGTGCTTCGGCCCGCACCTGCACTTCGAGGTGCGCATCAACGGCGCGGTCACCAACCCGCTGAACTACCTCTGAGCGGACATCCGTCCAGGCGCCGCTGAGCGTGCGCCGCGACGGGTAGCCCTCCGCCTCGCAGGGGAACGGCACGGATGCCTCCAGAGCAGACAAGCAGGCGCGCGGCCCTGGCCGGCGCGGGGACGACGGGCTCGCTGCTCGTCGCGACGATCGGCGGCGCGCTCGCCATCGCCGGCCTGCTCGGCTTCGGCGGCTTCCCGGATGGGCCCGCCGACGGCGCCGCGGCGCCGCTGCGGGTGGCGCCGGCGCAGGCGCGGGCGCGCACGGCCGCGGCGCCGATCGTGCTCGCGGCCGCGCCGTCGCCCGCGACGGTCCGGCGGCGCGCCGGCGACCGCGCGAGGCCGCGCCGGCGCGCGGATGCCCCCGCGTCCGAGGCGCCCCCGCGCCGGCGGACGCCCGCGCGCCCGGCCGCGCCCGCCGCGGGCGACGAGCGCCCGGCGCCGGTCGCCGCGCCCGCGACGCCCGCAGCCCCCGCCGCGCCGGCTCGCACCCCGCCCGCGACGCCGCGGCCGGCGCCACCCGCCGTCCCCGCGCCGAGCGACCCGGTCGCACCCGTCGCCCAGGCCACGGGCGACGCATCCTCGGCCGCGGCGAGCGCCGTTGCGCCAACCAGCCCGCAGGCGGCGGAGGCCGTCGGAGCGGGCGGAACCGCCGTTGCGCAGGCGATCCAGCAGGTCGGCGGGGCCGCCACGGGCGCCCTGCGCAACTTCGCCGGTTAACCGTGTTTCAGCATCTTCACCCCCGGCAAGCCCCATAGTCGGGGGGGCACTTGCGACGCGACGCGTGCTCGACCAGTGGTCCAGCAGGCGCGCCGCGAGTCCGTGCACGCTGCCCATGGCCGCCGGAGACCCGGCCCGCCACCCTGGGACGCCCGACCGAGACCGAGGAGCCTTCTGAGACCCGTGTCCGCCACCGAACGTCCGATTCTGTTGACCGGTGCCACCGGCTTCGTCGGCATGACCGTGCTCGCACGGCTGCTGGCCGCCGGCCACGAGGTGCACTGCCTCGTGCGCGCCGCCGACGACGACGAGGCCGGCTCGCGCCTGCGCGCCGTGCTCGACCGCATCCAGGCGCCGGGGCGCGGGCGCGCCGTCGCCCTCGCCGGCGACCTGACCGCGCCGCGCCTGGGGCTCGGCGACCGCCATGACGAGGTCGCCGCGGGCGTGGGGACCGTCATCCACAGCGCCGCCTCGGTCTCCTTCGACCTGCCGCTGCACGAGGCGCGCGAGATCAACGTCGAGGGCACGCGCCGCGTGCTCGACTTCGCGGCGGCCGTGCCCGGCCTGACGCGCGTGGCGTACATCTCGACCGCCTACGTGGCCGGCGACCGGCGAGGCACGGTCTACGAGGACGAGCACGGCCCCGCGCCGTTCCGCAACTCCTACGAGCGCTCCAAGCACGAGGCCGAGGCCGTCGTGCGCGCGAGCGACCTGCCGTGGACGATCGCCCGGCCGAGCATCGTCGTCGGCGAGAGCACGACGGGCTGGACGACCTCGTTCAACGTCCTCTACGGGCCGCTGCGCGCCTTCTCGGCCGGGGCCTACCCGGTGCTGCCCGCGCGCCGGCGCTCGCCGGTCGACGTCGTGTCGGTCGACTACGTCGCCGACGCGGTCGCCGCGCTGGCGCGCCACCCCGAGGCCGTCGGCGGCACCTTCCACCTGACGGCGGGAGCGCAGGCGTCGAGCGTCGGGGAGATCATGGCGCTCGCCACCGGGCGCTTCGATCGCCCCGCGCCGCGCCTGGTGCCCCCGCGCCTGTACCGGCGGCTCGTGCACCCGCTGCTCCTGCGGCGCGTGGCGCCGTCGACGCGACGGGTGCTCGAGCGCAGCGAGGTCTACTTCCCGTACTTCGCGATGCGCCTGCGCTTCGACGACGCGCGTGCGCGCGCGCTGCTGGAGCCGATGGGGATCGCGCCGACGCCGCTGGGCGAGTACTTCGGGCGCATCATGGAGTTCGCGCGCGCCGCCCGCTGGGGCAAGCGGCCGCTGGACCGCGCGGCCGCGGTCGAGCTCGCGGGCGTCGCCGGCGAGGTGCGCTCGCCGGTGCTCAGCGGGCCGCGGGGCCCGGCTGCAGTGCCCGCCTGAGGAAGCGCACGGCCGCGGCCGTCATCTCGCCGTCGTGCTGGATCGAGCGGTGATGGCCGCCCGGCAGCGCGATCAGGCGGCTGCCGGGCGCGGCGCCGTGCAGGTCGCGCGAGACGCCGATGGGGACCTGCTCGTCGCCCTCGGCGTGCATGAGCAGCAGGCGCTCTCCGAGGGCGGCGGCGGCCGCGCGCTCGTCGGCGGCGGCCAGCACGGCCTCGAGCCCCTGGCGGTCGGCGCGGAACTCGAAGCGGCCCTCGCGCAGCCCGCGCCCCAGCAGCTCCGCGCTCGCTGGGCAGACGGCGACGACGCCCGCCGCCCCGACGCGCCCGGCGGCCATCAGCGCCATGAAGCCGCCCATGCTCGAGCCGCGCAGGCCGACCGGCCCCGGCGGCAGCAGGGCGGCCATGCTCGCCACGTCGTCGACGGCGCCCGCGCCCAGCGCGCCCTCGCTGGCGCCGTGGCCGCGCTGGTCGAAGGCGACGGCGGCCAGGCCGGCGCCGCGCAGCGCGCGGGCCACGTCGAAATGGTTCTCCTTGCACGAGCCGGCGCCGTGGAGCAGGACGACGCCCCCGGCGGCCGCCGGGCGCCCGGGCAGGAAGAGGGCGTAGGCGAGCCCGTCGCGGGTGCCCTGCTCCGCGGGCGGCTCGACGTGGACGGCGCGCACGGCGCCAGACTCTACGTGCCGACGAGTTACCTGGAGACCCGCGACCGGGCGAGGGCTTCCCGCGAAGTAGCCTTCCGCGCGCCATGGCGGCCCAGCCCAGCCACGTCTACCCGCTCGGGAGCCGCATCACGGAGGCCGGGCACCTCGAGCTCGGGGGCTGCGACGCCGTCGACCTCGCGCGCGAGTTCGGCACGCCCGCCTACGTCGTCGTCGAGGACGACGTGCGCGAGCGCGCGCGGGCCTTCGTGGCCGCCTATGCGGCGCGCTGCGACGACTTCGAGGTCCACTTCGCCTCCAAGGCGTTTCCGTGCACCGCCGTGCTTGCGATCCTGCGCGACGAGGGCCTGGCCTGCGACGTCGCCTCCGGCGGCGAGCTGGCGATCGCCCTCAGGGCGGGCTTCGACCCGGCCCGGATCCACCTACACGGCAACGCCAAGTCCGAGCGCGAGGTCGCCGAGGCGGTGGCGGCCGGCGTCGGCCACGTCGTGGTCGACAACCACACCGACATCGACCTGCTCGAGGCACTCGTCCCCGACGGCACCACCCAGCGCGTGCAGCTGCGCGTCGCACCGGGCATCAGCCCCGACACCCACCCGTCGATCTCCACCGGCGGGCCCAACACGAAGTTCGGCTTCGGCCTGCAGTCCGCGCCCGCCGCCATCGAGCGCCTCGACGCCTCCGACCGCCTCGAGCTCGAGGGCCTGCACCTGCACATCGGCTCGCAGATCTACGACGTCGAGAGCTTTCGCACCGCCCTGGAGGCGATGGCCGGCCTGGCCACGCACGGGATGGTCAACCTCGGCGGCGGCCTGGGCGTCGCCTACGTCAACGCCGAGCACCCGCCCACGATCGAGGAGTACGTCGCCTCCAAGGTCGACGCCGTGCGCGACGTCATGGGCGCCGGAGTGCGGATCCTCGACGAGCCGGGCCGCGCGCTGGTGGCCAACTCGACGGTGACGCTCTACACGGTGCAGTCGATCAAGCGCAATGTCGACCTCTACGTGGCGGTCGACGGCGGCATGTCGGACAACCTGCGCCCGATGCTCTACGGCGCGCGCTACGAGGCGCAGATCGCCTCGCGCTTCGGCGGCGGCACCTACTGCCACCTCGTCGGCAAGCACTGCGAGTCGGGCGACCTCATCGTCCGCGACGCCGAGCTCGCGGACCCGCGCGTGGGCGACGTCGTGGTGACCCCGGCGACGGGCGCCTACGGCTACGCGATGGCCAACACCTACAACGGCGTCCCACGGGCGCCCGTCGTGATCGTCAAGGACGGCGACGCGCGGCTGGTAGTAAGACGTGAGACGTACGACGACCTACTTTCGAGAGATGTCTGAACCCTTCGGCGTGGGCCTGCTGGGCCATGGGACGGTCGGGTCGGCCTTCGCGGCCCTGCTCGAGGAGCGCGCGGGCGAGGTCGAGGCGATCACCGGCCTGCGGCCCGAGCTGCGCGGGGTGCTGACGCGCTCGCGCGGCGACTTCGACGACATCCTCGCCGCCTCGGACCTGATCGTCGAGGTGATGGGCGGGCTGGACCCGGCGCGCGAGTACGTCCTGCGCGCGATGGCGGCCGGGCGCCACGTCGTCACCGCCAACAAGCAGCTGCTCTCCCAGCACGGCGAGGAGTTGTGGGGGGCGGCGCGCGAGCACGGGGTCCAGCTGCGCTTCGAGGGAGCGGTCGCCGGGGTCGTGCCCGTGATCCGCGTGCTCCAGGAGTCGCTGGCCGCCGCGCACGTCGACCGCCTGCACGGGATCGTCAACGGGACGACGAACTTCATCCTCACGCGCATGGCCGAGACCGGCGCCTCCTACGACGACGCGCTGGCCGAGGCCCAGGCCCTCGGCTACGCCGAGGCCGACCCGACCGAGGACGTCAACGGCAAGGACGCCGCGGCCAAGATGGCGATCCTCGCGCGGTTGGCCTTCAACACGCCGGTGCACCTCGACCAGGTCCCTTACGAGGGCATCGAGCACATCACCGCCGACGACATGGAGTACGCGCGCGACCTCGGCCTGGGCCTGAAGCTGATCGGCACCGCCGAGCGCGTCCACGGCGGGCTGAGCGTCCGCGTCCACCCGGCCTTCCTCTACGGCGGCCATCCGCTGGCGAGCGTCAACGGCCCCTTCAACGCCGTGACCATCGAGTCGCAGGCGATCACCGAGATCACGCTCAGTGGCCCGGGCGCCGGCGGGCCGCAGACCGCGAGCGCGGTGCTCGGCGACGTCATCAGCGCGATGATCCCGCCGGCCTCGACGCCCGAGACGACCGACCGCCTGGACATCGTGCGCGACGTCGAGTCGGCTTTCTACCTGCACCTCGAGGTCGCCGACCGGCCCGGCGTGCTGGCCCAGATCGCCCAGCTCCTCGGCCTGCAGGGCGCGTCGATCCGCTCGGTCGTGCAGAAGGGGCTGGGAGAGAACGCGCGCCTGGTGATGGTCACCCACCCGCTGCTGGAGTCGAAGTTCTACGCGGCGCTCGAGCTCATCGGCGGTTTGGACTTCATGCGCGGCCGGCCGCGCGCGATCCGCGTGATCGACGAGGAGTTCCTCTGATGGCCGGGCTCATCGAGCGCTACCGCGACCGCCTGCCCTTCGCCGCCGACGACCCCGTCGTCACCCTCCAGGAGGGCTCGACCCCGCTCGTCCACGCGCCGCGCGTCAGCGAGCAGGCCGGCGTCGACGTGTGGCTGAAGCTCGAGGGCGCCAACCCGACGGGCTCGTTCAAGGACCGCGGCATGACGTGCGCGGTGAGCGATGCGGTGCGCTCCGGCGCCGAGGCCGTCATCTGCGCGTCGACGGGCAACACCGCCGCCTCGCTCGCGGCCTATGCGGCGCGCGCGGGCATCGGCGGCGCCGTGATCGTGCCCGAGGGCAAGATCGCCGCCGGCAAGCTCGCCCAGGCGCTGATGCACGGCGCGCGCGTCGTCGCCCTGCGCGGCAACTTCGACGAGGCGCTCGCGCTCGTGCGCGAGCTCACCCGGCGCCACCCGATCGCGCTCGTCAACTCCGTCAACCCGTATCGCCTGGAGGGCCAGAAGACGGCCGCCTTCGAGGTGCTCGAGGAGCTGGGCGAGCTCGACGCGCTCTGCATCCCGGTCGGCAACGCGGGCAACATCACGGCCTACTGGAAGGGCTTCCGCGAGGCCGGCCACGCGCCGCGGATGCTCGGCTTCCAGGCCGCGGGCGCCGCTCCGCTCGTCCACGGCGCCCCGGTCGAGAAGCCCGAGACCGTCGCCAGCGCGATCCGCATCGGCAACCCGGCGCGCTGGGAGGAGGCGATGACTGCGGTCACCGAGTCGCGCGGGGCGATCGAGGCCGTCACCGACGAGGAGATCCTCACCGCCTACCGCCTCCTCGCGTCACAGGAGGGCATCTTCTGCGAGCCGGCGAGCGCCGCCGCGGTCGCCGGGCTCCTCAAGCACGGCGCCGCCGGGGCCTCGCGCGTGGTCTGCGTCCTGACCGGCCACGGGTTGAAGGACCCGCAGATGGCGCTCGAGCAGTCGGGCTCGGTCGTCCCGTGCGAGCCCGAGCTCGAGGCGGTCGAGCGCGCAGTGCTCGGCTGAGAGGTCGCCTGCGCCGGCGGCGGTCGTGTTGCTGGCGGGCCCGGCGCTTGCGGCGGGCGGCGTCCTTGCCCGGCCGGGCGCGGGCGTGGCATCGCGGTCCGCAGGCGCTACTCCTTCGCGGCCTTGGTCCTGTGCCGGGCGCTCGAGCGCCGCTCTTCGCCTTGGTGCTCGGTCCGCTGGTCGCCGCACTCCGCCTTGGCGAGCCAACGGGTGCGCTGGCGGTCACCTCGCCGATGACTGTCGCTATCAGG